>NZ_CP119757.1 GCF_029320955.1 Flavobacterium sp. YJ01 | reverse complement strand
AGCATCGATATCGAAATCCCAGAAAAAGACCTGATCCAGATTAAGAACCCTATTATTTTTTTTAGCTACTGCCATATAGTAAAAATACGAATTTTAAGCTTAATATTCAAGTTTTTACCTCCTAAATCCACGTCTTTTACTTGGTGGAGGAATCTGATTTTTTGGCTTGGAAAAATCAAAAGAAGGGTTTAAAACCGCTTTTTTCAGTCGCTGGCAAATTTTTGTCCAGCTGGTTTCTTTTCCTTTCAGCAGTTTAACTTTTTCTTCCCTGTCTATATTTTTATGGTGCAGTAATGAAATGAGAGCCAGTCCAGGACTTCCCTTATATTTGTTCTGATAAGCATCTAAATAGATCTTAAGGGGATGATGTTCCAAAAGAAAATACATATCCACAAAATCTTTTATTCTTGTGCCGTTTTGAAATATCGCATGAAGTTTCATAGCACCTATGTCCTGTAAAGACACCAGTCTGATTCCCTGCTCGGTCTTGATCGGCTCCTGCCATGGATATTTATGGGTTAGAATATCTACTTTAACCTTACCGATATTTAAGAGCATTGTATTTTCAAACAGCTCCCTAATTGTAACAGGATGCTCACTTCTTAAATGAGCAAGCATATCCTGAATATCAAAATCCTGAGTGGAGAACAGATCTATATCGATGCTTAAACGATGTCCAATAATCAGGCTTAAAGCAGTACCGCCGACAAGATTGAATTCCTTGAGTTTTTCATCTTTCATAAGCCTTTGGAGTAGTTCCCACATCTGGGGAGTAACAGTTTCTTTGTATAGCATAATATTATGTTTTCAGAAAATTTAATTCTGAAAACTGTCTGCTCTTTTAAAGTGTCCTCTGATGGCTTTATTTGACAGCGCATGTCTAATATTAAAGGTTTAAGATCGGGTCGGAAATAAATAAAGACAAATACTTCCAAACGCTTCCACGGACATCCATAGTAGCTCACTAATGCTGATTATAAAATATATTGGGTTTAAGTAATGCAATACATTCAAATCATGGAAAATGAAGAAAAAAAGAATAGGAAAAAAGGAGGCAGACCTGCCAAAATAGATCCCGCCGTCCATCGCTATTCGATCAGTTTTACTGCAGAAGAAAACGCTCGCTTTCTGACCCTTTTTGAAACATCAGGAATGCATGTAATGGCGCATTTTATTACAGCGTGTGTTTTTCAGAAAGGTATCAAAACAGTTAGGATTGATAAAGCAACAATGGATTACTATATGCGCTTGACCTCTCTCTATAGCCAGTTTAGGGCAATCGGGGTAAATTATAATCAGGTTGTGAAGATCTTATATCAAAAATTTTCCGAAAAGAAAGCTTCTGCGTATTTGTACAAGTTGGAAAAGCAGACTGCGGAATTTGCTGTTCTGTCCAAAAAAATCATACAGCTCACAGAGGAATTTGAAGAAAAGCATCTGAAAAAAGAGTCTTGATATGAGGGAGAAATTTCAAGGACAGTTGATCTCTAATACAATTTATTCACGTAAAAATGTATGTAACAAGATTTTGAGTGTACCATATATAAAGAATTGATAGGATACATTATTGTAATTTTTTTAATTGGTGTTTGAAAAAATTACATCTGAGTATGTCTCCATAGAATGTTATAAGCCAAATGAAGTCACATTGTTCCATTAAAAGCATAAATAATTCAAACTTCAAAATTGTATTTTAAATTAGTTTTGGTTCCGTGAGATACACGGCGTCTTGATTAAATTTAATGATTTTGATATGGAAAATTTAAAAGATGAACAGTGTGAAAATGATGATATTGTATCAAAAAATTATGAACATTTAGAAAGTGAAAAAGAAAAGAAATTAGTAAATCTTATGATTGAAATTATTGTTTCATTAACATTGAAAGAATTATATGAAGAGAGCGATTAGATATTTAAGATTTAGTCAATTGGGGCAAAGCAATGGCTCGATTGAACGACAGGAACTGTACACTGACCAATACTTGCAGTATAATAATATACAGTTGGTAGATACTTTCATTGACAGGGGGAAAAGTGCAAAAAGTTTTGATCGTCCAGATTTTATAAAACTGCAGGCATTTATAGCCAAACATTATAAATCCGTTGATTATCTGCTTGTAGACCAGCTTGACCGCTTTAGCAGGGACGCTGGCGAAGCGATGAACATGGTCAAGCAGTTCCAAAAAAAATATAGCATTCAGATTATAAGTGTGACCGAGGGGATAGTCTTTGATTATGACACCCCAGGGAGCTTTTTCAGGGCAGGCTTGCAATTACTGCTTGCCGAGGAAGATAATATCAACAGGAGTATTAAAGTACGTGGCGGACTTTACACAGCTCGTGCTAAAGAAGGCCGTTTCCTTACGAGAGAAAAACCTTTTGGCTATATTAAAGTCGGAGAAGGAAAACAGCGACATCTCGAAGTAAATGAGATAGAAGCTAAAGTTGTCCGATTGATTTATGACATGTTTCTTCGTAATGTACCATTATACAAAATCAAGGAAATAGCTTATCAGTCGGGTTTTGACAGAAAAGGCAATATGGCTATTGACCGTGTGCTGGCGAATCCTGTTTATGCAGGACTTGTAAAGGTCGAGCCGTTCAAGGATCTGCCGGGCGGTCTTTTTCCAGCCATTCATGAGCCAATAGTGGACAAGATAACATGGACAATGGTTCAGGCGAAAATGAAAAAAGAAGATAAGATAAAGGTAACCGTTGATGATGAGATACCATTAAGAGGTGTTGTAAAATGTCATTGCGGTGCGCCTCTTACAGGAGCGCCTTCCCGTGGAAAATCTGGAAAATACTTCTACTATTATAAATGCAAGCATTCTAGGCATAATAATATAAGTGCTGTCAAAGCGCATGAGCAGTTCTTAAATGCCTGCGACCTGATGAGTGTTTCAGAAAAACATATTAAGGATATAAGAGATGGAAGCTATGCTTCAATTGAGAAAGAAGTAAAAACCAACAAGGAAAAAGCAGTAGAAAAAAGAAATGAACTTGAAGAAATACAGCAGAGATTAAATGCTGTAGAAGAAAAATGGTTCAGAGATGAAATAAATAAAGATACATACGATAGATGGTATTCTACATACAGTGATCATATCCTGACCCTTAAGGCATCTATAGAAAGATTCAGCGTAAACCAAGGTAAAGCTTTTGAGATTTTAGAAAGTAATCTGGATTTATTGGGAGATATAAGACATATCTACGACAGATCAAACACTTTGCAAAAACGAGAGTTTGTGAATATGGTGTTCGATGGCAACTTATACTATCAAGAGGGTATTTATCGAACACCTACAATGATGGACATATTTTCTCATAATGCCAGTAAAATGGAGGAAAAAGGATATCTTTTATACAAAAAAAAGAGGGATAACATTTCTGTTATCCCTCAAAGTGGGCGATGAGGGGTTCGAACCCCCGACCCCCTCGGTGTAAACGAGGTGCTCTGAACCAGCTGAGCTAATCGCCCTATTTTACTAGGTTGCTATCTTTGTGATTGCGTCTGCAAATATACATTTAGTATTTGTATTTGCAAGCCTTTTTTTATAAAAAAAAATGTGGGCGATGAGGGGTTCGAACCCCCGACCCCCTCGGTGTAAACGAGGTGCTCTGAACCAGCTGAGCTAATCGCCCTATTTTACTAGGCTGCTATCTTTGTGATTGCGGGTGCAAAAATACGTTTAGATTTTGTATTTGCAAGCCTTTTTAGAAAAAAAATGAAATATTTTTTCGTATTTTTCTTTAGAAAGCTATTTTTCAAACCTTTAAAAAATAAAGTTTTTTTACTCTTTCTTATAATTTCGTTAAAAGCCAAATTAAAAGCTGTAATTATTAATATTTCTTTGTAGTAAATCGACTTAGTCATACCTTTGCATACCTTAATTGTATATTCAAATGGCAAGATTTCAAGAAAATGATTTACCGAAAGCTAAATTAAACTCTAATTCCCTTCAAAAAGCTCTCCGAATTTTTAAATATGCTAAAAGCCACAAATGGAAATTTTTCCTTGGTTTGATTTTTTTGTTTTTAACAAGCGCCACTGCCCTCGCCTTTCCTAAATTAATGGGAATGTTGGTAGATTGCGTAACAAATAAAGATCTTTCTAAAGCAAACGAAATTGCTTTAGGATTAATGGGAATCTTGGTTCTTCAGGCGGTTTTCTCTTTTTTCAGAATTTCATTATTTGTCAATTTTACAGAAAACTCGCTTTCTAACATTCGTTTTGCATTATATGAAAATTTAATAAAATTGCCAATGTCGTTTTATTCTCAAAAACGTGTTGGTGAACTTAATAGCCGAATCAGCGCTGATATTTCGCAATTGCAAGATACTTTTAGTACAACAATAGCTGAATTTTTACGTCAGTTTATTCTAATCATCGGAGGATTTATCATTTTAGGAAGTATCAGTCCGAAACTGACTTTTATGATGTTGGCAATTGTTCCAGTTGTGGCAATTGCAGCAGTGATTTTCGGAAGATTCATTCGTAAATACGGAAAAAAAACACAAGACAAAGTTGCCGAAAGTCAAGTTATTGTTGAAGAAACTTTACAAGGGATTAGCAATGTTAAAGCTTTTGCTAACGAATGGTACGAAATTCAGCGTTACAAAAATAAAATTAGAGAAATTGTAAAAATTGCCATTAAAGGCGGTCAATACAGAGGTTACTTTGCTTCCTTTATTATTCTTTGCCTTTTTGGTTGCGTTGTAGCCGTAGTTTGGTACGGAATTACCTTAACTATTAAAGGTGAAGTTGAAGGTGTTGGAGATTTAATTTCATTTGTTCTTTACACCACTTTTATTGGTGCATCTTTTGGAGGAATTGCCGAAATGTATGCCCAGATTCAGAAAGCCGTTGGAGCAACAGAACGTGTTTTTGAGCTTTTAGAAGAAGCTCCAGAAGCAATTAACGCTAATGTAAAAACTTCTCCGATTGAGAAAATAAAAGGAAATGTTGCTTTTAAAAATGTTGCTTTTAGTTATCCTTCACGTAAAGAAGTTCAGGTTTTAAAAGATGTGAATTTTAATGCCGATTTCGGTCAGAAAATTGCAATCGTGGGACCAAGCGGAGCCGGAAAATCTACTATTTCGTCTCTATTACTTCGTTTTTACGATATTACTTCTGGAGAAATTATTGTTGATGGAAAGAATATTCATGATTATGATTTAGAAGATCTTCGTGGAAATATGAGTATCGTTCCGCAAGATGTTATTCTTTTTGGCGGAACTATTAGAGAAAATATTGCTTACGGAAAACCTAACGCTTCCGAAGAAGAAATTATTGCCGCTGCAAAACAAGCCAACGCTTTAAATTTTATTGATGGATTTCCTGAAAAATTTGAAACTCTGGTTGGTGAACGTGGTGTAAAACTTTCAGGTGGACAGCGTCAGCGTATTGCAATTGCTAGAGCTTTGCTTAAAAACCCAAGCATTTTAATTTTAGACGAAGCAACTTCTTCTTTAGACAGCGAAAGCGAAAAGCTAGTTCAAGAAGCTCTAGAAGTTCTAATGGAAGGAAGAACAAGCATTATAATTGCTCACAGACTTTCTACAATTAGAAATGCAGATAAAATCTTAGTTTTGGATAATGGAAAAATCTCAGAACAAGGAACACACCAGGAATTGATAAATCTAGAAAACGGAATTTATAAAAATCTGAGCAATCTTCAGTTTAGCAATTCTTAAACGGATTCCAATTTTTAATCTTATATCTATTTAAACTGGACTAAAGTCCAGCCCTACAATATAAATCGAGCCAAAGGCTCTTCATTAGAGTTCCGAAGGAACAAAGAATATTGTAGAGCTGGACTTTAGTCCAGTTTATAATAAATCATAAAAAAAAGCTCCAATGAAAATTGGAGCTTTTTTTTATGATAAACCGTTATAACATTGTAAACATTCACAATTTACAATTCATAATTAACAATTAATTTATTTCCCTTTTCTACGTTTACGTTCAGCTTTTATCATTGATAATTCGCGGCTTGTTTGGCCAGCAACCGAAGTATTTTCTTCAGCACGACGAATTAAGTATGGCATAACATCTTTAACTGGTCCGAATGGTAAATATTTCGCATCATTATAACCGTTTTCGGCTAAGTTGTAGCTAATATTATCGCTCATTCCGTACAATTGCCCAAACCAAATTCTTGGATCGTTTTTAGCAATTCCTTTTTGAGCCATCATTTCCATTAATTTATAAGAACTCAATTCATTATGCGTTCCAGCAAAAATGGACATTTTATCGATATGGTCCAACATGTATTGTACCGCATTGTCGTAATTTACATCTGTAGCTTCTTTAGAAACGCAAATCGGAGAAACATACCCTTTTTCTTCTGCTCTTTTGTTCTCTTTTTCCATGTAAGCTCCACGAACTAATTTCATTCCGATATAAAAACCTTCATTTTTGGCAACCTCGTGAAGTTTTTTCAAATAATCTAAACGATCCCAACGGTACATTTGCAATGTATTAAATACAATAGCTTTTTCTTTATTGTATTTACGCATCATATCGGTAACCAAATCATCTGCTGCATCTTGCATCCAGCTTTCTTCACCGTCAATCAACAATGCTACATCTTTTTTATGTGCTTCACCACAAACTTTATCAAAACGAGCCACTACTCTATCCCATTCTGCTTGTTCTGTTGGAGTTAAAGTTTGTTTTTCTCCTAATTTTTCATACAATTCAAAACGACCTAAACCAGTTGGTTTAAAAACGGCAAACGGAATAGCTAAACGTTCTTTAGCAAAATCGATAGTTCTTAAAGTCATCTCTAAAGCAGCATCAAACTGCTCTTCTTCTTCTTTTCCTTCAACAGAATAATCCAAAACAGACGAAACACCTTTTGTAAACATTTTGTCTACAACAGTAAGACAGTCGTTTTCATTTACACCACCACAAAAATGGTCAAAAACCGTTGCACGAATTAATCCTTCTACTGGTAAATGAGCTTTAATTGCAAAATTAGTTACAGCAGTACCAATTCTTACTAATGGCTCACTGTCAATCATTTTGAAAAGGAAATAAGCTCTATCAAGTTCCGTATCACTTTTAAGTGAAAATGCAACCTGAGTGTTATCGAATATCTTTTCCATTAAATTTATTTTTTATGCAAATATAGAGAGTGTTTTGAATATTATTCACCAAACAGCATCAAATTTTTTAATATTCTTAACAGGTTAGCAAAAAAAGATGCTTTATAAAGTAAATCTTTACTATAATGCATTTTAAAGCATTAAAAAGAGAAACTAGGATTTTAAACAAATTAGACCAGAAGTTTGAAGTTTATTTAGTTTAAAATACTTTATTTTTGTGCCTTTAATTAACTAAAGAATTATGCAGTCTATTCAAGCCAATAATTACCTCGTTCATTTTAACCAAAATGCTTACGAAGCTTTAAATAAACATTTAAAAGAAAACAAATATTCTAATCTATTTATAATCGTAGATGATCAGACTAATGAATATTGTTTGCCTAAATTGCTTCCTATAATTGAAACGGATTTAAACATCGAAATTATTGAATTTGAAGCCGGTGAAGCAAATAAAAATATAGAGACTTGTATTCAGATTTGGAATGTTTTGACGGAATTAGGCGCTGATAGAAAGTCGCTTCTAATTAATCTTGGTGGCGGTGTGGTTACTGATTTAGGAGGTTTTGTAGCTTCTACTTTTAAAAGAGGTGTTGATTTTATAAATATTCCAACCACTTTATTATCAATGGTAGATGCTTCTGTTGGAGGAAAAACAGGTGTTGATTTAGGAAATCTAAAAAATCAAATTGGTGTTATTAATGTGCCTCAAATGGTATTAATTGACACACAATATTTAGAAACTTTACCGCAAAGCGAAATGCGTTCTGGTTTGGCAGAAATGCTAAAACATGGTTTAATTTACGATGCGCCATATTGGAGACAATTTTCTGATTTGAAATCAATTGTTTTTGACGAACTGGATCAGTTAATTTATCGTTCTGTTGAAATTAAAAACGAAATCGTAATTCAAGATCCAACAGAAAAAAACATTCGCAAAGCCTTGAATTTTGGACATACACTTGGTCATGCTATTGAAGGCTATTTTTTAGAAAGCACAGAAAAAACGACTTTACTTCATGGAGAAGCTATTGCTGTGGGAATGATTTTGGAGAGTTACATTTCTTTGCAAAAAAATCTAATTTCGCCAGAAGAATACAGAGAAATCAAAACAATAATCAAAGGCATTTACGATGATATTATTTTTGAAGAAAATGACATCGATCCGATCTTAGAATTGCTGATTCACGACAAAAAAAATGAATACGGTTTAATTCAATTTGCATTGATTGAGGGAATCGGAAAAATAAAAATTAACCAATCCGTTGAAAATAAATTAATTCTAGACGCGTTTCAAGATTATAAATCTTAAACTTTTTTTAATCGAAAGCGTTGCATTTGGTATATTTTATTTTTTACATTTGCCCCATGAAAACAAACAATCAGCAAAGACAATTCAGCTCTTACAGAAACCGTCTCAACAGTTCTTTACTTAGAATGTTGAACCGTTTTTATAATAGTAAAAGTCCATTGTGTTTTGATGTTTTCCAATGTTCAAAAGCCGAGCACGAAAAACTGCCGATTATATTTGCCAATATTAGAGTTTGAATTTAAGATTTAGTACAGAAAAAACACTAAATTTAAAATACAATTACAATCTCTAAAAGTTGACAAATAAATGAATACAAAATATTCGGATCTAATAAACCAAACATACTACTTTCCGCAAGAGGAATTTAAACTAAACAAAGACAACCTTTTATTTCACAATATTGATTTGATGAAATTGGTTGAACAATATGGTACTCCATTAAAGTTTACTTATCTGCCTCAGATTTCTGAAAACATTAATAAAGCAAAAGCTTGGTTCAGAAAATCAATGGAAAAGAACAAATACGACGCAAAATACTATTATTGCTACTGTACAAAAAGCTCTCATTTTGAATATATTATGAATGAAGCTTTCAAGAATAACATTCACATTGAAACATCATCTGCTTTTGATGTTAATATTGTAGAAAATTTACTTGAAAATGGTAAAATAAATAAAAGTACTTATGTTATTTGTAACGGTTTTAAAAGAGACGAATACATCACAAATATTGCAAGATTAATCAATAGCGGGCATAAAAACACTATTCCGATTATTGATAATTATGAGGAACTAGATTTGCTTCAGGCAGAAATTAAAGGAAAATTCAAAATTGGAATCCGTATTGCTGCTGAGGAAGAACCTAAATTTGAGTTTTATACATCAAGATTAGGTATTGGTTACAAAAACATTGTTTCTTTCTATAAAAAGCAAATTCAGGAGAATGATAAGTTAGAGCTGAAAATGCTTCACTTTTTCATTAATACCGGAATCAACGATACATCATATTACTGGAATGAGCTTGTAAAATGTATTAAAGTATATATTGCTCTTAAAAAAGAATGCCCTACTCTAGATGGCTTGAACATTGGTGGTGGTTTTCCAATTAAGAATTCGCTTGCATTTGAATATGATTACCAATATATGATTGATGAAATTATCAATCAGATTAAAATAGCCTGTGATGAAGCTGAAGTTGATGTTCCAAATATTTTTACGGAATTTGGATCGTTTACTGTGGGTGAAAGCGGTGGTGCTATCTATCAGATTTTGTATCAAAAACAACAAAATGATAGAGAAAAATGGAATATGATTGATTCATCTTTCATTACCACTTTACCAGATACTTGGGCGATAAACAAACGTTTTATTATGCTGGCGGTTAACCGTTGGAATGATACTTACGAACGGGTTCTGTTAGGAGGTCTAACTTGTGATAGTGACGATTATTACAATTCTGAGCAAAACATGAACGCCATTTATTTGCCAAAGTACAATAAAGAAAAACCATTATATATTGGTTTCTTTAATACTGGCGCTTATCAGGAAACAATTGGAGGATACGGAGGTTTGCACCACTGTTTAATCCCGCAACCAAAACATATCTTAATTGACAGAGATGAAAACGGAATTCTGGCTACTGAGGTTTTCTCAGAACAACAGACTTCTGACGACGTTTTAAAGATTTTAGGTTATAAAAAAAAGTTGTAAAAAAAACGGCAAATTAAGTAATGGATATGTTTAGAAAATTCTTAATTTGCATTAACATCCAAAAAGGTTAAACTTTTTAATTCAAAAAAAACAAAAACAAAAGAAATGAAAGGACCAATCAGTCAGTTTATTGAAAAACATTATTTGCATTTCAACTCTGCTTCATTAGTAGATGCTGCAAAAGCTTATGAGCAGCAATTAGCCGATGGTGCAAAGATGCTTGTGAGTATGGCTGGCGCAATGAGTACAGCTGAAATTGGTAAAATTTTTGCCGAAGTAATTAGACAAGACAAAGTACATATTATTTCATGTACAGGTGCGAATCTAGAAGAAGATATCATGAATTTAGTAGCTCATTCTCACTACGAAAGAGTGCCAAACTACCGTGATTTAACTCCAGAAGACGAATGGGCTTTACTTGAAAGAGGATTAAATCGTGTTACTGACACTTGTATCCCTGAACATGAAGCTTTCCGTCGTTTACAAAAACATATTTACAAAATTTGGAAAGATGCAGATGATAAAGGAGAACGTTATTTTCCGCATGAATTTATGTATAAAATGTTATTGTCTGGCGTTTTAGAAGAATATTACGAAATTGACTTAAAAGATAGCTGGATGTATGCAGCTGCAGAGAAAAATTTACCAATTATTGTTCCAGGTTGGGAAGATAGTACAATGGGAAATATCTTTGCTTCATACGTAATTAAAGGAGAACTGAAAGCATCTACGATGAAATCTGGAATTGAATACATGACTTTCCTTGCGGACTGGTATTCTAAAAACAGTTCAAACGGAATTGGATTCTTCCAAATCGGTGGTGGTATTGCTGGTGACTTCCCTATTTGTGTTGTACCAATGTTGTACCAAGATATGGAAATGCACGATGTTCCGTTTTGGAGCTATTTCTGCCAAATCTCAGATTCAACAACTAGTTATGGTTCTTATTCTGGAGCAGTTCCAAATGAAAAAATCACTTGGGGTAAATTAGACATCAAAACCCCTAAATTTATTATTGAGTCGGACGCTACAATTGTTGCTCCGTTAATTTTCGCATATTTATTAGATTTATAAAATAATTTATGAAAAGAGTTATAGTAGACTACGCTAAACTTACCAATGAAATTTTAAATCTTTTGGTTGAAAAATTTCCTGATGGTTATGACGATTCGGATGTAATCCGTTTTAGAAACGCTAAAAACGAATTGGTTGAAGCTGTTGAAGTTCGTACTGAAGATACAATTTACTTAGTGAAAATTAGTACTAAACTTGCAGACAGAATTGAAAACTACGATGAAGATGACGATTTAGATGTTGATGTAGATGCAATTGCACCAGTTAAAGGTATCGATCTTGACGATGATATTAGCGATGACGATGATGACGATGATAATCAAGATAAACCAGATTCTGACGGTGGTGACGGAGATGACGATGATGACGATGATGATGACGACAAAGCTGACACTGATTATGATGAAGATGAAGAGGATGAAGATTAATCATTTTCTTTAAAATAAATAAAAGGAACTCAACTCGGGTTCCTTTTTTTTTATAGTACAAATCTATACTAATATTAAATTTTTATATTTATAGGATTATTCTTATTTTTAAATTCCGAATATAAAAATTATAAGCCAATGACTTCAGAAATATTACACGCGACTTTAAAAGAAAATTTTGGTTTTGAAAAATTCAGACCAAATCAGGAAACTATAATAAATACTATTCTTTCTGGGCAAGATACATTAGCTATTATGCCAACAGGAGGTGGAAAATCTATTTGTTTTCAGCTTCCAGCTTTAGTTCTTCCAGGAATTACTATTGTAATTTCTCCTCTAATTGCATTGATGAAAGATCAAGTAGATAGTTTAAAAACCAACGGAATTTCTGCTTGTTTTATTAATAGTTCACAATCATCTCAAGAACAGCAATATTACATTGATAATTTAAAATCGAATACTTTTAAACTTGTCTATATTGCTCCAGAAAGTCTTTCTTATTTAGATATGGCTTTTAATGAATTGAATATTAGCTTAATAGCAATAGACGAAGCGCATTGTATTTCTTCTTGGGGACATGACTTTAGGCCAGCGTATACAAATCTGGGATATTTAAAAAACCGCTTCCCTTCCACTCCAGTTTTGGCTTTAACAGCAACTGCAGATAAAGCAACGCGTACCGACATTGTAAAGCAATTAAATTTAAAGAAACCCAAAACTTTTATCGCTTCGTTTGATCGAAAAAATCTGAGTTTAGAAGTTCGTCCAGCTTTAGATCGTGTCAAACAGATTATTGATTTTATTGAAGATAAACCAAATGAATCTGGAATTATTTATTGTCTAAGTCGGAAAACGACTGAAGAGCTTGCTGAAAAATTAAAGAAAAATGGTATTTCTGCAAAAGCATATCACGCTGGTTTAGACAATGAAACTCGAGCTAAAACTCAAGATCATTTTATTAATGATGATTGCCAAGTAGTTTGCGCCACAATTGCCTTCGGAATGGGAATTGATAAATCGAATGTTCGTTGGGTTATTCATTATAATCTTCCCAAAAATATTGAAGGTTATTATCAGGAAATTGGCCGCGCTGGTCGTGATGGTTTACCGGCAGAAACTGTTCTTTTTGAAAGTTATGCAGATGTAATTCAGCTTCAAAAGTTTGCGTCAGAAGGTTTAAATTCTGATATTCAGCTAGCAAAACTAGATCGCATGAAACAATACGCGGACGCTGTTAGCTGCCGAAGAAAAATTCTGCTTTCATATTTTGGAGAATTGGTTACCGAGAATTGCGGAAACTGCGATATTTGCAAAAATCCTCCAACTTTTTTCGATGGGACAATTCTCGCGCAAAAGGCATTGTCAGCAATTACTCGTTTAAAAGAATCTGAGCCTTTAGCTGTAATTGTCGATTTTTTGCGAGGCTCGAGAAACGCGTATATCTACGAAAAAAATTATCAAACGCTAAAAACGTACGGAATTGGCGATGATGTTTCTTGGTACGACTGGAATCAATATCTTATTCAATTAATAAATTTAGGTTACTGCGAAATTGCTTTTCATCAACACAATAAAATTCTCCTTACCCCTTTCGCCAAAAAAGTTTTGTTTGAAGGCGAAAAAGTAAAACTTACAACTGTTGTTAAAAAAGTAATTGACAAAAACGAAATTAAAGAAGCCAAAACGAAAACGGCCAAAAATTCTCTTTTTGAAACACTTCGAAAATTACGTTATGAAATTGCCAAAGAAGAAGAAGTTCCCGCTTATGTAATTTTTAGTGATGCTTCATTAAGACAAATGGAAGTTTTGAGACCAATGACAGACGAAGAATTTCTCGCTGTTGAAGGTGTTGGAAAAGCAAAGCTAGAAAAATATGGAACCGAATTTATTAATGCAATAATTGAATTCCAAAGAAATAAATCAGTTGTTAAAAAAGAAAAAAAAGACAATACTTATAAAAAAACTCTTGAGTTATTTCAGAATGGACTTTCTGTCAAAGAAATTGCTGAACAACGAAATTTAGGAGAAACAACAATTATTTCCCATTTGGCAAAATTATATGTAGACGGCAATGATATAAATTTGAGTCAATTTGTTTCAGATGATGAAATTTTGAATATTGAGAAAGCTCAAATTGAATTAGAAAATCCGAATGCATTAAGACCTTACTTTGAATATTTTGAAGAAAAAATGTCTTATGATAAAATTCGATTTGGATTGGCATTTTTGGAGAGAAAGAATCAAACAATTTAATTAAACAATCATTTTTGTCATTTCGACGACAGGAGAAATCACACAAGTATTTCCTCATAGTAATTTTCACTCTTTGTCGAGTTTCTAATGCGATTTCTCGTTCCTCGAAATTACAAAACAAAAAATCCTGTGAAATAAATAATTCACAGGATTTTTTAATTATATAAAATTTTTAAGTACTACAAATATCTTTCCTCAAAAACTTTCTGATGGTGTTTTTGATGTCCAATTATAACAAAACCTAAAGCACGAACAGAAATTTGGTTGTTAGATGCAGTACCTATTCTTTTAAGCTGTTCATCAGATAAACTTTTGTAAAACAACAAATTGGAATGTCTTACAGCAGAAAATTCAGTCAGTAATTCTTGAATACTTCTTGAATTGGCATTAGAATTGTCTGCGTAATCTTGTTCTTCAAAACTTGGTAACGGCGTTTTATCATTTCTAGAAAAACGTAAAGCTCTGTAAGCAAAAATTCGTTCCGTATCAATTACATGTTGGATTATTTCTTTAATTGTCCATTTTCCTTCCGCGTAACGATAATCAAATTTATCCATCGGAATGTTTTGAACAAATCTGATAAATTCATGAAGAGAAATCTCTAACTCTTCTATTAATTTGCCCTCTCCAGCTTGTTTAAGATATGTACCGAAATGACCTGCGTACTCATTTTCTAAAATATCGCTTACATTCATTTTTTCTAAAATTAAAATTTAAAATCTGCTTATGCTGAGTTTCTACTTGCATTAGTATTTCCAAAAAGAGATCTTGTTACAATTTTTTCATACACTTTGATCAAGTCTTCGTTTGGAACTTTTTCTTTGTTTAATTCATTAATTCTCAATAGTGCATATTGCTGAATTGTCAATAATGGCAACACAATACGTTCTCTAATTTGAATCGATGCAATACCATCAGGGTAATTTTCCATCAATGTTTTATGCCCTGCAATTTTCAAAAGAAGCCTTTTTGTTTCTAAAAACTCAGTATGGATAATATTCCAAAATTCTCCAAATTCAGGATCTTTGCTCATATAAGCTGTTAAAGGCAAGAATGACTTTGCCAATGACATCATACTGTTTTCAAGTAATGTCTTGAAAAACAAAGAATTATGATACAAATCGCTTACTTTATCCCATTGTCGAGATTCTTCAAAATGTTTTAACGCAGAACCAACACCAAAGAATCCTGGTACGTTTTGCTTCAATTGACTCCAAGAACCTACAAACGGAATCGCTCTTAAATCTGCAAAATCAAGAGATTCAGATTTGCTTCTTTTAGATGGACGGCTTCCAATGTTTGTTTTTGAGTAATATTTCAGCGTACTCATTTTTTCCAAATACGGAATAAACTTCGGATGATTTTTAAAACTTAAGTATTTTTGGTATCCCAAATCTGCTAACTGATTTAAAATCTGAGTTTCGTCAGCAGACAATTCATTTTTATCTTTTCCAAAAACCTGATTCGTAACACCAGCAGTAACTAAATTTTCAATATTATAACGGCATGAATCTAAAGTCCCGAAATTAGAACTAATAGTTTGTCCTTGAACTGTGATCTGAATTTCATTATTTTCGATTTTTGGTCCTAGAGAAGCATAGAATTTATGAGTTTTTCCTCCTCCACGTGCAGGCGGTCCTCCGCGTCCATCAAAGAAAATAGCTTTAATTCCGTATTTTCTTGAAATCTCTGTTAATGAAATTTTTGCTTGATAAATACTCCAGTTGGCCATTAAATAACCGCCATCTTTTGTTCCGTCAGAGAAACCAAGCATTATAGTTTGCTCGTTTCCTCTTGATTTTAAATGACTTGCGTATTCTGGATTAGTATATAATTGCTCCATTATTGAATGTGCATTCTGTAAATCATCAACAGATTCAAAAAGAGGAATAATATCAACAGTTGGATTTTCCCAATTATTTAGGCGAATCATAGCAAATGTCTCCATAACATTCAAAGCGCTTTCGTTATTACTAATAATATAACGATTTGCTCCTTCTTCACCATTATTTTTTTGAATGGTTTTAATTGCCTGAACAGATTCTAAAGTAGATCTTGTAATTTCATCTTCAAAATCAGCTGGATTTAAATCTCCTTTAACTTTAGATAAAACATCAATTTTCTGATCTTCTGTTAGTTCATAATAATTATTAGGAAAAATAGATGAACCTGAATTTAGGTAATAATCTACAACATCTTTAAATACTTTATTGTGAATTTTACTGTTTTGGCGAATATCTAAAGTAGCAAAATGGAATCCAAATAAATTGATTTTAACCAAAAGAGCTTCTAATTCATCCAAGTATAAAGACTGATGTTTTTCGATTATTATCTTTCTAACTTTATTCAATTGCGTTAATAATTCATCCAAAGTAATAAAAATATCACCTTTAGAATAAAACACTGAACGATAAAGTTTATGTTCAAGATCTGATACTAAAGTATCTACACCTGAGAAAGTTAGCTTACGCTTTAAGTTTCTCATTTCGACATAATAGCATTTCAAGATTGAAGTTCTTAAACGATCTGCAACTTTAAGCGTAATTTCTGTAGTAACAAACGGATTTCCGTCACGGTCACCTCCAGGCCAGAAACCAAGTTTTATTAATTGGTTCTTAATCGGTGTTCCGTCATTAATATTTTTTTGAAGATAATGTACAATTTCTCCAGCAGTAGCATAAAATACATTTTCCAAATACCAGATCAAACTTACAGCTTCATCATACGGATTTGGTTTTTCATGCTGAATAAAAGGCGTTTTTCCTAACTGCGCCAATAATTGTTTGATTTTAAGCAAGTCATTTTGGCGGATAGCTTCAGTCAAATCATTAATAATTCCTAAAACTGGACCAGGATAAAACTGAGTTGGGTGCGCCGTTAAAACTGTACGAACATTGAAGTTTTCCAAAAACTCAACCAATTCGTCGTCTTTCTCTTTTGCATCTGATTTTTCTTTTATATCACGCAAAGATCCACGTCCTTCCATATTATTAACTTCTGGAAATGCTGCATCTTCGATTGCATCAAAAAGTACAATTTGGCGTTCAATGTATTGAATAAATCGAAACATTAAGTCAACCTTTTCAGTTTCTGAAGCGTTATTTAGAAATTTATTCGAGAAGAAATCAAAAATTTCTTTTGGAGTTTCTTGTTTTTTAAAGCCCGTTTCGCAAGTTTCTGTAAATAAAGGAAGTAAAACTCCCGTATTATCTATAGAATCAAAAGGTAATGTTATAAAAACACTATTATAAATGTGGTATTTTGAGAGAACGTCTTGATTAAAACGCTCAATTTTTGGCAACGTATACATAATCGTGTTATAGTTGGTTGGTTAATTAGTCATAAAAAAACCCCAAGAATAAACTTGAGGTATATTTTAATATAGCATTCAAGAAAAGTTATTACATATTTTTGAAAATAGTATGCATCAAACGCTTCTTATCGTTAATACTTTCCTCTAAAGAAATCATAGTTTCTGTTCTGTAAACACCATCGATATCGTCAATCATAAAGATAACTTCTTTCGCATGCTTAGTATCTTTTGCTCTAATTTTGCAAAAGATGTTGAATTTTCCTGTAGTTACAGAAGCTACAGTTACGAATGGAATTTGATTGATTCTTTCTAATACAAATTTAGTTTGAGATGTATTATTAAGAAAAACTCCTACATAAGCAATAAATGAATAACCTAATTTATCGTAATCTAAGGCTAATGAAGATCCCATGATGATACCGGCATCTTCCATCTTTTTAACTCTAACGTGTACTGTACCAGCAGATATCAATAGTTTTTTTGCAATGTCAGTAAACGGAACTCTCGTATTGTCTATTAACATATCTAAAATCTGGTGATCTACTTCATCTAAACGAAATTTACTCATAATTGTTTAATTAATATTACTAATTGCTATTACAAAGTATAAAATTATATATAAAAAACAACAAATTCACAAAAAAATTAACTTTTTATTAATCCGTTAACAAATTTAACATTTTTATTTAAATAAAAATTTGCTTTTTGGCCCACTTTAGGAAAATTTGTGAAATCGTCTGAATATTCTTGCTCTTTTGCGTCGTATTCATAATGTCCGAAATATTTTTCCAATTCGCCTACTTCAACTATGTAAGCATTAAAATGAATCTTATTTTCGATTAATTCTTCTTTGTATTGTGCGACAAAATTCGTAATAATTTCGATACCATCATAATTTATTTTGACATTTTTATACATAAAATCATAAAAAACCACATTATTTTGTGAAATATTCAAATATTCACCAAATCTATTATCAACTAAATCGTTTTCGGAAATCAATTTGAAGCTCAAAATTAACGAGAAAAATATGAATTTACGGGTAATTTCCCTCTCGTAGTCATCTGGATAATGACCTGCTTCAAATAATATGGTAGGAACTCCTAAAAACTGAAAAGTGTCTCCAATACAATTTATATTAAAAGAATCATCAAAGCGTCCAATTTGTCCTGGAATGTATTTTTGAAGCTCTTCGTTTATGCCTGCAATAATATTTATAGCTTTTAATCTATTATCATTAACCTCTCTTTCTTCATTATAAGATGGCGCTAAAAAAGAAACCGTAGCAGGTTTGCCAGTCGTTCCCGCGCCGAAAATAGTTCGCTGATCATGAAGATTAAAGCAAAAGTGAGGTTTAAAACTTTCAAAAACCTGACGTAAAACATTGCTTTCTGGCTGTGTCAGATCTTGCGAATCACGGTTTAAATCAATTTCGTTTGCATTTGCACGTGTATAAAGTCTCGCACCATCAGGATTTAAAATCGGAATACTGTAAAAGGTAAAAGTTTCAAGTAATTTTTTTGATAAATCCGTATTGTCGTTCAATAAATTTATAAAATCAAAAAGAGCTTTAGTGGTTGTGCTTTCGTTTCCGTGCATCTGCGACCACAAATAGACACGTGTTTTTCCTGTTCCGATTTGATAACTATATATAGGTTCTCCTAAGACCGATTTTCCAATTACTTGAACTTGATTATCTGTATTTAGTTTTTCTAGAAGTGGCTTGATATGGTCTAAAGTTAAATATCTGCCTGATATTGTTTCTTCTTTGTATTGATTAAAAAGTTGTTCTAAATTCATTGCGCTTTGATTAGTTTACAAAAGTAAACATCTTTATTTTTACAATTGTAAATCTTTAAAACCTTTAACAATTTAATATTGTAAACAACTTTTTGAAACATAATTTAACTTATTCGATATTTTTAATATGTCAAAGTAAAACATTATATTTTTACAACACAAAACTATACAAATCAATGATTTATAAATTCCACATCTATTAAAGCTTTAAATAAAAAGGCTTAATTTAAAGTTATATCAGTATGAGCATTGTTTCTCTAAAACTTTTTGTTTACATTTGTAAATAGCTTATTTTTAAATAATAATTTACAATGGTAAACATAGATGATTTTGTGAAAAGACTTGAAATTGTAATGGATTATTATAGTTTAAGCACGTCTGCTTTTGCTGACAAAATTGGAGTTCAACGTTCTAGTATGTCTCATCTCTTGTCTGGAAGAAACAAGCCAAGTTTAGATTTTGTAATGAAAATTTCAGAAGTTTTTCCTGATGTAGATCTTTATTGGATTTTGTTTGGAACTGGGAATTTCCCAAAAGGCAATGAAGAGAATTCGAAAGAAATAATAAAAACGATCCCTCCTATTTCATCTTACGACCACTTAGGCGAAAAATTATTTTCTAAAATAGATTCAAAAGAAGAAAATAAAATTGAAACAAAAATTTCATCAGAAATAGAAAACATAAATTTTAGTTTTGAAAACGAAGAAATTGAAAAAATTGTAATTTTTTATAAAAATGGAAGATTTAAAGCCTATTCTTCATAATGCAAAAATTAGCGCGTATTTGAGTCTATGTTCAGAAAATTTTCAAATATGCGATTCTCACGCGTTTGTAAAAAATCTCAAAAATTATAGTTTTACACCATTTTCAGGTATTTTTCCTAAAACACCTTCATAATGTTTTTTCAAAACTTCAAAGTCAGATTCGTAATTTCCAGTAGGAAAAAATGGTTTGCCTAAATTTACTTCTTTCTTTCCCCAATCAAAAGCTACGGGAACAATCGGCACTTTCGCTTTAAGCGCTATAAAATAAAAACCTGTTTTATTTTCTTTTACTTTTTTTCTTGTTCCTTCTGGAGCAACAGCTAAACGAAAGATTTCTTTTCTCTCAAAAATAGCCGCTATAGAATCAACTTTGTTTAAACCGCCAGAACGATCTAAAGGTTCGCCACCAACACTTTTAAAATAATAACCAAATGGAAATTTGAATAATTCCTTTTTTCCAACCCAATTCATTTCCAATCCAGAAATACCCCTCGTGAATAATCCGATATAAAAGTCATGATTACTTGTGTGCGGCATTACCATCAAAATACATTTTTTTACCTCTGCATTTTCTATCCCTACTATTTTCCAGCCCATTAGCTTGAAAAATATGAATTTGTACAATAGTTTTTTCATTAATCATTCAAAATTTGGTGCAAAATAAAAGATTTAATGCTAAATTTGAGTAAAAGCATAAAAAATGATTCAAAAATTTTTCAGTTATATCATTCCAGTAAAAATATTCAAAAAGAAATCTGCTAGAAGCAAAATCATTGAAGTTACTTGGGCAAATGGTGAACTAGTATTAGACTCTGAAAACACTAATTATTCCTACGGAAGTTTGCAGCGTATATTAAGGTACGGATTAAGAAATATCGGTTATGAAAAAATCTTAAAAATGGATCACATCTTATTGTTGGGTGTTGCTGGCGGAAGTGTTGTAAAAACCTTAGTCGACGAAATTGAATATAAAGGAAAAATTACTGGAGTAGAAATTGATCCGGATATGATTCAGGTTGCAAATCAATATTTTAACTTAAATAAAATCAAACAATTAGAACTCATAATTGATGATGCGTTTGAATTTGTTTTAAAGACAAAAGATCAATACAATCTTATTATTATAGATGTTTTTGAAGACACAAATATGCCAAACTTTTTATTCGAAAAGTTCTTTTTAGACAGAGTTTGCACACTTTTAAAAAAGGATGGATTTATTTTATTTAATACTATGATTTTAGATGAAGCTCATAATGTTAGAAATAGAAAATATATTTCAGAAGTAAATTTAGAAACATTTACTGCTAAAATGCTTCCAAGAATAGAAGTGCACAATGAATTAATAATTATAAATAAAGTTGCTTAACATTTTTATGAAACCCCTTAGCTCTATCCTAAACGCCTTACCACCTACTAAAATTATTGATGCCGAAATTAATATTTCTGATTATGTACCTTTAAATCTATCGGTTTCTAATCAAGAATTGATTGACGCAAAATTGGAAACTTCTGATGATTTTGAGCAATATATTTTTAATTATCTAGAAAAAAACAATGCAAAAGTTGCCTTTGGCGGCTATATTGAAGGACGCTTTTTGTACCAAAGAAGTTCAATTTTCTTTAATGAATCTATACCTGAGCGCAATATTCATATTGGCCTAGATTTATGGACAGAAGCTGGAACTCAAGTTCTTGCCGCACTTGATGGAAAAGTTCATAGCTTTAAAAACAATGAAGGTTTGGGCGACTACGGCCCTACCATCATCTTAGAACATGTTGCAGAAAACGAGAAATTTTATACTTTATACGGACATTTATCGTTAGAAAGTATAGAAAATTTAAAGATCGGAGACTATTTTAAAAAAGGTGATCAAATCGCCACTTTAGGAGAATCCTCTGTAAATGGAGATTATGCGCCGCATGTACATTTTCAGATCATTCATAATATCGAAAATTACTGGGGAGATTATCCTGGTGTTTGCAATGCAAAAGATCTAAACTTTTATATTGAGAATTGTCCCGATCCTAACTTATTATTAAAAATTACTTAAATAGTTATGAAGAAAGCAGGATTGATTATATGTTTGTTATTGCTAATCGGATGTAAATCTAAAACAGTTAGCAGAGATACAGAAGATTTAAAAATTAAAAAAGTTTCTGGAACAGAAGTGAATTCAAATCAGCAGCGAAAAGCGTATGATTTAGGAAAAAGAGTTTTAGAAACTTGTAATACTTCAAAATTTAAACCTTTTAATGAAACTGAAGTAACTAAATCGGTGATGGAAAACACTACTGAAGAGCGTTTAACCAAAACTTGTCAAAGATTTAGACAATATTATGGGAGTTTCATTGATTTAAAATTAGATGGAGTTTACAAAACCAAGCAAGAAGTTATTTATAGATATCATGCTTTGTATTCTAAAAAAGTAGCAAACAAAGAATTACGTGTTTTTGTAAATGAGGATAATCTTGTTTCTGCCATAAAATCAATGGATTGGGATGAAAAATTTGACGCCAAATTAGCCGATCAATAAATATAAAAAACTATGACTTTTAAATTACCGCTTTTTCTTTTATTGTTTGTTTCAACTTTTGCTTCAGCACAGCAAAGTATAAGTGTAAAAGGTTCAGCCCCTTTTCCAGCAACGCAGGAATATACTTTTATCTGTGAAAAATATGCTTACACAGGCGAAATAAAAGTTCAAATTGCAAAAACTGATAAAGGCGGTATTTTAAAAATAACCATTAATACCGCAAATGACAAAGCTAGAATTGCAGGCGGACTTTATGTAGATTTAGCTAATGCAGACGTAATTGCATGCACGGATAAAAACGTAAAAGAATCTGCTGATGGAAATACAACATCATACTATTACTTTACTCCTACTGAATGGCTAAAGCTTAAAAAGAATGATATTTATGCCGTTAGATTTATTATTGCTGGCGGTCCAGATAATTTTGGCAACCAAACAGGGCATTTTACAGCTTATAATAAAATGAATTATTTTTCTACTGCTTACGATAAATCTAAAAAATCTTTTGATACAGCTAAAGAAATTAGTGTATTATAAGTCTTTTTTTATCTAATTAATCTTATATTTATCGGAAATATATTTTCTTATGAATGCAAATGAAGCTTTAATTGCTAAATTTTATACCGCCTTCGCGAATGCCGATGCTAATACAATGATTGAGTGCTATCACCCAAAAATTCATTTTATTGATCCCGCTTTCGGTTTATTAAAAGAAGATCAGGTTGCAAAAATGTGGAAAATGCTTCTTTTAAAAAGTAAAGGAAATATAAAAATAGAATTTTCAAATGTAAAAGCCGACGATTCTACTGGATCTGCAAATTGGGTTGCTACTTATAATTTTAGTAAAACAAACAGAAAAGTAGTTAATCGAATTTATGCAGAGTTTGTTTTTCAAGATGGTTTAATTATCAAACACACTGATAATTTCGATATTTGGAAATGGTCAAAACAAGCTTTTGGTACTACTGGTTATTTATTAGGTTGGACAGGATTTTTTCAAAAGAAAGTTCAAAGTCAAGCTCTATTATCCTTACAGAAATTTCAAGAAACAAAATAAAATGCTTAAATTGAATATTCTTATACACTAAAAGTATATAATGAGTTTTCAATTTTATATCTGCCTTTCTTCGATTCTAATTATTTGTTACTTATTGTTTTTTAGTTAAAGTGTTAATCAAAATACTGATGAAAGAAATTGTACACAAAAAATTAAATCAATTACAGGCAACTGCAATTTGTGGAAACGATATTAGCTCTTCATGTTTATACGTTTCAGCTTTAACTATTTTATATGCAGGGCAATATGCTTGGATTTCACTGCTAATTGTTGCTGTAGTTTTATTTCTTTTCAGAAAAATTTACGGTGAAGTTGTTGGCGCGATTCCATTAAATGGAGGAGCTTATAATGTTCTTCTAAACACTTCTACAAAGCGCCTGGCATCTTTAGCGGCAACTTTAACCGTTTTGTCATATATGGCAACAGCCGTAATTTCTGCATCTGAAGGAATGCATTATTTGCACGGAATTTTCGAAGGATTAAATGTAACCATTGCAACTGTTGTTGTTTTAGTTTTGTTTACTGGACTCGCAATTTTAGGAATCGGAGAATCTGCATTTGTCGCTGTTGTGATATTCCTGACACATATCGGAACTTTAACTTTATTAGTTTTAGCATCTCTTTGGTTTGTTTTAAATCATGGTTTAGATATTTTCCATTTTAATTGGCAAACTCCAATAACTTCAGGAAGTATAAAAACAGCACTTTTTTTAGGTTTTTCTGCTGCAATGCTCGGAATTTCAGGATTTGAAAGTTCTGCCAACTTTGTTGAAGAACAAGAACATGGTGTTTTTCCTAAAACACTTCGCAATATGTGGGGAATTGTCAGTTTCTTTAATCCTATAATTGCTATTTTATTGATAAGTGTAATTCCGTTAACAGAAGTTGGCGAAAACAAAGAATCTCTTTTAGCGCATTTAGGACAAACAACGGGAGGATCGTGGCTCGCATGGCTAATTTCAATCGATGCTGTTATGGTACTTTGCGGAGCTGTTTTAACTTCTTTTGTTGGTGTTTCTGGACTTTTAAATCGAATGACATTAGATCGAATTCTACCCAATTATTTTCTAAAACAAAACAAAAGAGGCTCGCACTATAGAATTATTTTAAGTTTTTTAATTCTTTGTATATCAGTACTTTTTGCAACAAACGGACATTTAGAATCTTTAGCTGGAGTTTATACCTTTTCATTTCTTGCTGTAATGGCTTTGTTTGGAATTGGTAATTTGCTTCTTAAATACAAACGAAAAAAATTGCCTAGACCAGAACGCGCGCGCGGAATATCTGTTCTTGCCGCCGTTTCTTTTGTAATTGCTGCATTTGTTGGAAATATGCGATTGAATATCAATTCGTTTTATACTTTTCTACAATACATGATTCCTGCTTTAATCTTTATTGCAGTTATGTTGAACCGCGTTATTTTAATTCGCTTATTGATTGAAGCTTTAGAATATTTCTATCAACCTTTGCGCAGAATGGTAGTTTTAAGCAATCGTTATCTGCAAAATTTAAGCTCACAGATTAATTCGCAAGAATTTGTTTTTTTTACCAAAGGTGATGACATTACTATTTTAAATAAAGTGCTCCAATATGTTGAAGACAACGAAACAACCAAAAAACTCAAAATAGTACACGTAAAAAGTGAAGCTGTAGACAATGAAGCGCTCAAAAAAGATTTAGAAGTATTAGATCGCGCTTACGACGGACTTGATATCGAATATATAGAAATTGATGGCGTCTTTGGTCCCGAAATTATAGATGAACTTTCTGAAAAATGGAAAATTCCAAAAAATTTTATGTTTATAGGCTCACCTGGAAATAAATTTTCTTATCGTGTAGCAGATCTCGGTGGTGTTCGATTGATAATGTGATTTTTTTAGAAGCAGAAAAAAATCGTTTTTCAAGACCAATTGTCCCGCTATCCGTTTCAATTTTTTATGTCTCGTTCAAAAAACGAGACATAAAAAGATTTCCACTTCTATCGGGGCTAGATTAGAAATTATCTTTTTCATAAGAAATATAAAAAAATTTGTCAATACTATTTGTCATTTCGACTGAAAGGAGAAATCACACTCGTGAATCCACAAAGAGAATCGTCAATCTTTGTCGAGTTTCTAGTGTGATTTCTCCTTTCAGTCGAAATGACAAACTATACAAAAAAGCAACCCGACAGGTTTTTAAAACCTGTCGGGTTTAGTTTGAAATTTTATAAAAAATCTTTACGTTCTCCAGCGTAAACCTTTGCGCACTTTACGGTTAAAAATAATCTTTAAGACTTAAACCATCCTTCAACCAATTCATCTTCAAAAGAAGTAGCATTTTTATGGATAAATTCATTTCTCATTTTATCATAAGAATAATCCAAAGCCCAAGTTTGATGGTTTGCTGCTAATTCTTTAATGCTTTTACATACAAAAGCAATTTCTTCGTCTGTAGTTGTTGGGTGAATTGACATTCGAATCCATCCCGGTTTTTTGATTAAATCACCAATTGTAATTTCATTAACCAATTTATTAGAAGTTTCTTGATCAACATGCAATAAATAATGACCGTAAGTTCCTGCGCAGCTGCATCCGCCTCTAGTTTGAATTCCAAAACGGTCGTTCAGGATTTTCACACCTAAGTTAAAATGAAGATCATCAATAAAAAACGAAATTACACCAAGACGTTCTTTATGTTGTCCAGCTAAAATTTTAATATTCGAAACAGGTTCCAATTCACTAAAAACATAATCAACAATTTCATGTTCACGCTGCATGATGTTTTCAATTCCCATTTCTTCCTTCAACTCAATAGCCAAAGCCGTTTTTATAACTTGAAGAAAACCTGGCGTTCCACCATCTTCACGATCTTCGATATTATCGATATATTTATGTTCTCCCCAAGGATTTGTCCAGCTAACCGTTCCTCCGCCAGGACAATCAGGAATCATATTATTGTATAATTTCTTATTGAAAATTAAAACTCCAGAAGTTCCAGGGCCTCCTAAAAATTTATGAGGCGACATAAAAACGGCATCCAAGTACGATTCTGGATCTGCAGGATGCATATCAACTTCTACATAAGGTCCAGAGCAAGCAAAATCGACAAAACAAACACCATTGTGCTGGTGCATTACTTTTGCAGCTTCATGATATGGCGTTCTTAATCCTGTAACATTCGAACATGCAGTAATAGAAGCAATTTTAATCGTTCTGTCTTTATACTTTTCTAATAATATTTCTAGATTCTCAACATTAAAAAGCCCTTTTTCACAAGACGGAATAATTTCAACATCAGCAATAGTTTCCAACCAAGAGGTCTGATTAGAATGATGCTCCATATGCGAAATAAAAACAATAGGTTTTTTCTCTGCTGGAACATTCGTAAAAGACTTTAAGTTTTCAGGAACTTTTAATCCTAAGATACGCTGAAATTTATTGATGACACCTGTCATACCAGTTCCATCTGTAATCAAAACGTCATCATTATTTGCATTTGCATGACGCTTAATTATATTTCTAGCATGATGATATGCTTTTGTCATCGCAGTGCCAGAAACAGTAGTTTCTGTATGCGTGTTGGCAACAAAAGGTCCGAATTCGTTTAAAAGTTTCTCCTCAATCGGACGATATAATCTTCCGCTGGCAGTCCAGTCAGTATATATGATTGATTTTCTGCCATAAGGTGACGTAAATTCCTGATTTATACCGACAATATTTTGTCTAAATTTCTGAAAATAAGTTTCAAGAGTGATGGTACTATTTTTGCTATCCATTAGTTGTGCCTTGTGTTCGACTGCAAATATATCGTTTTTTTATAAAATTGCGAATTTATCAATACTAAACTTCAAACATTAAATATCTGTTTAGTATATTTAGTTAAAAGATCTTTTTTTTAATAAATTATCATAATACCCTATCGAATTAATAGGCAATAATAAATAGAAAGTAGTAATTATGGGAAATTTATCAGTAGCTACCTTTGGTGGTGGTTGTTTTTGGTGTATAGAAGCTGTAATTCAGCGTTTAAGAGGAATTGAATCAATAAAATCAGGATATTCAGATGGATTTATTAAGAATCCTGCTTATCGTGAAGTTTGCACAGGAAGAACTGGACATGCAGAAGTCATTCAAGTTACCTTCAATCCTGACATAATTTCATATCATGACTTAATTTTCATCTTTATGACAAGTCATGATCCAACAACTTTAAATCGCCAAGGTGGTGATAGCGGAACACAATATCGTTCTATTGTTCTTTATCATAACGAAGAACAAAAAGAAATTGCAGAAAAAGTTTTTGAAGAAGTACAACCAGCATATGGTGATCCAATTGTAACGCAATTAAAACCCTTTGAAGTTTTTTATGAAGCTGAAGATTATCATCAAAATTATTATAATGAAAATCAAGAAGCTGGATATTGCCAAGTTGTAATTGATCCGAAAATTCAAAAACTTAAAAAATTATACGCTGATCGATTGATTGGCTAAAAGTTTTTTTTACCACAGATTAAATGGGTTAGAATTTAGATTTTTTTCAAAGTAGATTGTCTCCCTGAGCGAAGTCGAAGGGCGTTCCAATTGGACTTGGGCTTCGACTTCGCTCAGCCTGACAAAAACATGAACAAAAAATCCGTTTAATCTGTATAATCTGTGGCAAAAAAAAGAAATAAAACAAAATGAAAAATCTTAAAATAAATAATCGATTTACAACAGAATTACCAGCTGATCCAGATTTGACAAATGAAATTCGTCAGGTAAAAAATACGCTATTTTCTTATGTAAATCCGACAAAACCTTCCAATCCAAAATTAATTCATGCTTCAGAAGAAGTTGCTGAATTGGTTGGGATTTCTAAAGATGAAATTCAGTCTGAAGAATTTTTGAATACTTTTTCAGGAAAAGAAATTCATCCTGAAACACAGCCTTATGCGATGTGTTATGCGGGACATCAATTTGGAAATTGGGCTGGACAATTAGGCGATGGACGAGCAATTAATCTAACTGAAGTTGAAAACAATAATCAGTTTTTTACGCTTCAATTAAAAGGTGCTGGAAAAACGCCATATTCTAGAACCGCAGATGGTTTAGCTGTTTTGCGCTCATCCATTAGAGAATATTTATGCGCCGAAGCAATGCATAATTTAGGTGTTCCTACTACTCGATCGCTTTCACTGATTCTTTCTGGAGATCAGGTTTTAAGAGATATTTTGTATAACGGAAATCCTGCATACGAAAAAGGAGCAATTGTTTGTAGAGTTGCGCCTTCTTTTATTCGTTTTGGAAGTTTTGAAATGCTTACTGCCAGAAATGAATTAAAAAATTTAAAGCAATTTGTTGAGTTTACAATCAAACATTATTTTCCTGAAATTACTGGTGAACCAAAAGAACAATATTTGCAATTTTTCAAGAAAGTTGCCGATACAACTCGTGAAATGATTTTGCATTGGCAACGTGTTGGTTTTGTTCATGGCGTAATGAATACCGATAATATGTCGATTCATGGAATTACAATCGATTATGGTCCTTATGGCTGGTTAGAAAATTACGATCCAGATTGGACTCCAAATACAACAGACAGCCAAAATAGAAGATATCGTTTCGGAAATCAGCCTCAAGTCGCTCAATGGAATTTGTTTCAATTGGCCAACGCACTTTATCCATTAATTAATGAAGCTGCTCCTTTAGAAAAGATATTAGATTCTTTTATAATTGATTTTGAAGAAGATTACAAAGTGATGTTTTTAAGTAAATTAGGGATATTCATTTCAAGTGAAACTGATGATAAAATCATTAAAGGTTTAGAAGAAATTCTCCAATTATCAGAAACCGATATGACAATCTTTTTTAGAAATCTAAGCCAAATTAAAAAACAAGATTCTGTTGAACAAGCGTTCGAAAAAATTGAATACGCATTTTATTTGCCAGAAGAAATTAAAGATAAAAATCTTGAAGCATGGCAAAAATGGCTTTCGGTTTATTTAAAAAGATTAAACGCTGAAACGTTTTCTGATGAAGAACGCGCTTCAAAAATGAATCTTATAAATCCGAAATATGTTTTGCGAAATTATATGGCGCAATTAGCAATTGACGCAGCAGATAAAGAAGATTATTCTTTAGTTGATGAATTATTTCAGCTTTTAAAAAATCCGTACGATGAACAACCTGAATCTGAAAAATGGTTTGCCAAACGTCCAGATTGGGCAAGAACCAAAGTAGGCTGTTCAATGCTTTCTTGTAGTTCATAAAAGTTTTTTTGCCACGAATTACACCAATTTACACTAATTTTTTTAAGGAGTCGAGATTTATACTTTTTTAATTTCACTCACACTAATAAAATTAATTCGTGTAAATTGGTGTAATTCGTGGCTAACTTTTTTTACTTAGAAGTAATATAATCCACAATCATACTGGCGTGAATTCTTGAATTTTCAATAAACCACTTATGTGTTTGCATTCCGCCGCAGACAACGCCTGCAAGAAATAATCCTTCAATATTTGTTTCCATGGTTTCAGGATTGTAATTTGGAATTTTTAAGTCATCATCAGAAAGTTGGATTCCGATGTTTTCTAAGAAATTTAAATCTGGTTTATAGCCTGTTAAAGCCAACACGAAATCATTTTCAATTGTAATTTTGCCCTTTGGAGTTTCAATATCAACCTCATTTTCTCTGATTTCAGTAATATTAGATTCAAAATAAGCTTTGATGCTTCCCTCTTCAATTCGGTTTTCGATATCTGGTTTTACCCAATATTTCACACGATTGTTGATTTCGTTTTTACGAATAACCATTGTAACCTCGGCTCCTTTTCTCCAACATTCCAAAGCCGCATCTACTGAAGAATTATTGGCTCCCACAACTAGAACTTTTCTAAAAGCATATTCGTGAGCTTCTTTATAATAATGACGAACTTTTGGAAGGCTTTCTCCTAAAACATTCATTTCAATCGGAATATCATAAAATCCAGTTGCAATCACCACATTTTTAGATGAATAGTTTTGCTTATCGGTTTTAATTTGAAAAACACCTTTTTCTTTTTGAACATCGATTACTTTTTCAAACAAATTGATATTAAATTTAAAATAACGATGGATATTTCTGTAATATTCTAAAGCTTCTTGACGCCCAGGTTTTGGCGCTAAACAATTAAATGGGATTTCGCCAATTTCTAATCTTTCTGCTGTTGAAAAAAAAGTCATGTACAACGGATAATTGAAAATGCTGTTTACAATCGCTCCTTTTTCAATAATTAAATATTTTAGATTTTTCTTTTCTGCTTCTATCGCACAAGCCAGACCAATTGGTCCGCCTCCTACAATAATAATGTCGTATGTTGATTCTGTCATTTTATTTTTGCCAGTCTTTAAAAGGATTTTTACTTAAATAGGCGTTATAATATCTTTGATCGTTTGTTACTTCTTCACCAAGCCATTCAGGTTTCTCAAAAACTTCATCTTCAGAATTTAATTCAATTTCTGCCATAACTAAACCTTCGTTTTCTCCATAAAACTCGTCAACTTCATAAACATGAATTCCTGCTTTAATTTCGTACCGAGTCTTTTCGATTTTTCCTTTTTCGCAAAGTTTCAAAAGCTCTTGCGCTTCATCTAGCGGAATTTCATTTTCCCATTCAAAACGAGACATACCGCTGTTTTGACCTATTCCTTTTATAGTTATAAAGCCTTTATGACCTTTAATCCTAACTCTAACAGTACGCTCAGGAACAGAACTTAAATAACCTTGAGCAATTTTATTCTGTGCAAAAGCTTGAGTTTTAAAGTCGTCAGATTTTACCAGAAATTTTCTTTCTATTTCGACCATTTTTTGATTTGAATTATTTTTTATGCAAGTTACTCATTTAAATTAAGAGGTTGTAAAACAACAAAATCAAAAATATGTTAATTCAATTTTTGAAAAACAAAACCAAAACATTAAAATAACTGATTATTAATACGTTACCTATTAATTTTTTAGTTAAATTTGAGAGAATCTAAACTCATCATCTATGTCTAAAAAAGCACTTTATCTATTAGGCATTGCGATAACCATTATTTTAGGTACATTTTTATACCTAAAATTCTGCTGCAACTGCTCTGACAAAACAACAACTGATGATGCTCCTAAAATAGTTTCCCCAGCTGTTCAAGAGCCAAATTTTGTTCCGTTTGTATTAAATGGTTCGGGAATTGAATATCAGACACATGATAATCTCAAGTTCCTTAAAAACAGCGCCATTCTCGTAATGCCTGTAAGCGATTCTGTAACAACTGGTATCGAAAAATTGAAAGCTTTCTTGTCTTCAAACCCGAAACAAAAAGTGACAATAACCGGTTATGCCACATCTGACGAAAAGAATACCACGACTTTTGAAAATCTAGGTTTAGCTAGAGCAAATGATGTCAAGAATTATTTTGTTTCAAAAGGAATGTCAGAAAATCAATTTAATACAAAAGGAGAAATTCTAGAGAAATGGAAAATGAGTGCAGATACTCTTCTTGGACCTGCTGATTATTCATTTGATACAATCGACTCTACTTCAACCGTTAGTAACGAATCGAGTGCATTAAGAGATAAAATTAATGCAGATCCGTTAGTTCTTCATTTTAATACAAATCAATCCCGACTAAATTTAAGTGATGCAGAAAAGCAAAAAATCACTGCAATTTCTCAATATCTAGAACAAGTTAAAGATGCTGTTGTTCTAGTTGTAGGGCATTCAGACAATGTAGGAAATCGTGATTCTAACATCATTTTAGGTCAAAAAAGAGCTGATTTTTCTAAAAATTATCTTTCTAAAAACGGTATTGATGCGGCAAGAATTGAAACGCAATCTAAAGGTCCAGATGAACCTATTGGCGATAACAATACTTCTGAAGGAAAAGCAACAAACCGAAGAACAGTCATTACAATTAAATAATTAAAAACATACGATCATGAACATACCTTGTATCTTAATACCTGCTCTAGTAGGCCTTATATGTGGAATTTTAGGTTATTTACTAGGAAAAATGAATTCAAAAAATGATGATTCGTTAGCATTGTCTTTACAAGCTGATTTAGATGCATGCAAAGCAAATACTAAAAATTTAAACGCTAGAATTGCTACTTTAGAAGCAGATTTGGCAGCAAAAGCAAAAGTAACAACTCAGTCATTTGCGGCAGCTGCTCCAACTCTAATTCCGTTCGATGCCACTTTGGCAGCAAATGTTTTAGGCAAAAAAATAAAAGAAAACGATTTGAAAATTGTTGAAGGAATCGGACCAAAAATAGAAGCTTTATTTAATAATGCAGGAATCAAAACTTGGCATGAATTATCTCAAGCATCAACTGAAAAATTGCAATCTATTTTGGATTCTGGTGGAGAAAATTATGCCATACATAATCCAAGTACTTGGGCAAGACAAGCTTTATTGGCTTATCAAGGAAAATGGCAGGAATTAAAAGATTGGCAAGACAGTCTTTTAGGTGGAAAAGAGTAAATATAGGTTCAGAGGGACAGAGTTACAAAGAGACAAAGTTTTCTCTTTTGTGTTAGACTCTGTCCCTTCTTTCATTTAATTTCTCTCTTATCTAAAATCATAAAAAAACGCACGTAGTTTTAAACCTCTGCACCTTCGAACCTTTGTTACTTTGAACCTCTGTCACTTTGAACCTTAAAAAAAGAATCCCATTCTTTTTCTAAATTATACCAAAGTTGTCCATTTATTACTTCCAATGGACAATCTATATTATTTGTATATAAAGCTCCGGTTCCTAAACCTTGAGGCATTTTAGAATTTAAAGTAAATGTCCATTGAGAAATGGCGTTCAGTCCGATGTTGCTTTCTAAAGCAGAAGTAATCCACCAGCCGATATTATATTTATCTGCTAAATCTATCCATTCTTTTGTTCCTTTGAAACCGCCAATAAAACTTGGTTTCAAAATAATATATTGTGGTTTGATTTCTTGCAGTAATTTTTCTTTTTCTTCGAATGAAAATACGCCAATCAATTCTTCATCTAAAGCAATTGGAAACGGCGTTTCTTTGCAAAGTTTAGCCATTTCTAAAACGTTACCTTTCTTTATCGGCTGTTCTATACTATGAAGCTGAAATTGATTTAGTTGATTTAATTTATCTAAAGCTTCACTTTTATCAAAAGCACCATTTGCATCGACTCTAATTTCAATTTCTTCTGGCGAAAAATGACTTCTAATAAACTGCAATAATTCAAGTTCTTTTTGAAAATCAATCGCTCCAATTTTAAGTTTTATACAATTAAAACCAGTTGCTAATTTTTCTTCAATTTGTTCTTTCATAAAAGAAGCTTCTCCCATCCAGACTAAGCCATTTATGTTAATAGAACTTGTTTGTTTAGTAAAATCGGATGGAAATAAAAGATATGGATTTTCGCTTTTTAAAGATAGAAAAGCCATTTCGATACCAAACTGAATTGACGGAAATTCTAATAAAGAATTCCAAAGTTCGGTTTCTCCCAAATGAATATTATTACAAGTCCATTTTAGTTTTTCTTCATAATCTGGGCGGTCATCAGCGCTTAAACCTCTTAAAATTCCGCATTCGCCAATTCCTTTTTTACCATTTTCCTCCAGAATAATAAACCAAGTTTCTTTTTCGGTCATAACGCCTCTCGAAGTTCCGGAAGGACGTTTAAAATTGAGTAAATATTTATGGTAAGAAGCTTTCATTTTTTTTTAAGATGCTAAGTGCTAAGATACTAAGTCGCTAAGCTTAAAAAAGACTTTAAGAAACGCTTCATATCTCAGAAAATTAATTATACAATTTTAATATTCTTTCGAAATCTTTTGATGGAAGTCCCGCTTTTTCAAATGCAGCAAAATCGAGTTTTGTTTTTGCAACCCAGCTTAAACTGTCTGTTACGTTTTGCGTTTGGTATTTTTTGTAGATTGCTTTTGCCGAACTGTAATCACCGCTCACCAAATAAGTATGTGCCAAATTTAGTTTAATCATCAATTCGGTATCATCTAGTTTTTCGCCTTCTAATAAAACTTTTAATGCTTTTGCATATTGTTTTGTCAAAATGTAGCAATATCCTAATAAACTGTAATCTAATGCCGTAGCTTTTCCTTCGTTTACAATTGTGTTTAATTTTGGAATTGCTTCATTGTATTTTTGAGTTTTTATTAGGGAAGCTGCTTGCGTTCTTAAATCATTGAAAACATTTTTAGAAATATCAGCATCTTTATAACAGGCATTCCCAAAATCTTTGTACACTTTTGTTTTTTCAACAGCTAGTAATTTCTGAAACTCATCATAACGATATTGTTTCATAATTTTATTTAAAATACAAACACAGAAATCGTCTGAATTTGCCATTTTTTGAGCCATTGTCGAAGTTTTACACAAACTTATAATTTCGTTTTTATTGTCTTGGTTCCAGCCACGGCTCAATTTGGTGTCAACCCAAGGCACAACTTCTAAAACCACTTTTTGACTTAAAATCCAATTTTTACTTTCAAAACCAAACCAAATAGTGCTGATATTTTCTTTAAGGCAAGAAGATCTATTTACCGACAATCTTTTAGCGTCTTTGCTAACAGGTTCAGCCTGAGAGTAACATGCTTTGTCTATTTTACCATCTGCAACGTATTTTTTAGCATTTTCATTTGAGGTAAAAATCGAATATGTACATTCATCATCTCCAGAAATTTTCGACATCAAAAAAACTGCTCCAGCAGATCCCTGACTTACTCCTGTTGGATCTGGAATAGATTTTAATAAAGAAACTAGACTGTTTGCCATTTCTTGATTTTTATCTAAAAGTGTGATTCTATATACGATTTCTGTAGTTCCAACTGGTAAATCTTCTGTTGGTATCGAAATTCTATCTCGCGCAGGAACCATAATTTCTTTGGTTGTAGCACGCTCTTTGTCCCAATAACCATCTTTTTGAGCAAAAGCGTTAAAAGAAAAAGCAATAAAAAGAGACAGTATTATTTTTTTGAAAGTTGAATTTTGTGAGGATGTTTTAATTGCCACAGATTTCACAGATTAAAATGATTTTTATTTTAAAAACTTCACGAAATGAATAACATAGATTGTGCCAAATAACTTTCTTATAAGATTGAGCGCTTAGTCCCAATTTCTTCAGTGCTTATAATTTAATTGAAGCTGGTAAATTATATTTTAGATGATTATCCTATTTTAGGTAATTTTTATTCCTTAAAATAGGATAATCAAAAGTAAAAGTAGTTTCTATTATAATTCTATAGATTCTCCGATTTGTAAAAGCATCAAATCTTTTCCTTTATCAAAAAACTTACGAATAGCTTCTTCGTGATTGATTTCAATGTAACCAAAAGTATCAAAATGGTAACCCAAAATTTTATCACATTCTACAAAATCTGAAGCAATAATAGCATCTTCAACGTCCATTGTGAAATTATCTCCAATTGGAAGAATTACTAAATCTAATTCTGTACGAAGCGGAATTAACTTCATATCATAAGTCAACGCAGTATCTCCAGCGATGTAAATATTTTTGTGCTCGCCTTCGATAACAAATCCACCAGGATTTCCGCCGTAAGATCCGTCTGGAAAACTACTTGAGTGAATTGCAGTTACATATTTTACATTTCCAAAATCGAATTTCCAGCTTCCGCCGTGATTCATTGGGTGCGAGTTAAAACCTTTCTTCGCATAATAACTTGCAATTTCTGCGTTTGAAACAATAACTGCATTTGTGTTTTTTGCAATCGCTTCAACGTCTAAAACGTGGTCGCCGTGTGCATGTGTCAGTAAAATGTAATCTGCTTTTAGCGAATTAATATCGATTGCTGCGGCTTGTGGATTTCCTGTAATAAAAGGATCTACAATAATATTTTTTCCTCCAACTTCAATTCCTAATGAAGCGTGTCCGTAAAATGTAATTTTCATTTTTTTTACCTTTTAAAATTAGTGGTATTTTATCTTCCTCCTAAAAACAAGTTTACAATAATATCTGAAATCAACGAGATCATACAAACTGTCAATAAGATTGAAAGTAAAAATGTGCTTAGTGCCAGTTTTTTCAATTCTGGATCCAATAATTTTGGATTTTGATTTTTATAAACCGTAATTAAATGTTTTGTTAATGGAATATAAGCCAATAAAAACAGATACTGATCAAAATTGTAATCGCTCAAAACAGCAAAAACAATTACTAAAATCATTGCAGTAATTATTAACGTGTAGTGATAAACTTTTGCATTTTCGGCTCCAATTTGCACTACAATTGTATTTTTTCCTGCTTTTTTATCAGATTCCTGATCGCGCATATTGTTTAAGTTTAAAACTCCAACACTCAATAATCCAATTGAAATTGCTGGAAGAATTAAAAGCGGATCAATTTCTTTAGCATACAAAAAGTTAACACCTAAAGTGCTTACTAATCCAAAAAAAACAAATACAAATACATCTCCAAATCCTCTATATCCGTAAGCAGAATTTCCAACTGTATATCGAATTGCCGATACAATTGCGGCAATTCCTAACAATAAGAAAAAGATTGAGTAACCAAAATTGTCTTTTCCGAAAGCAAAATAAATCAAGATTATGGCTGATAATAAAGTCAATAACGACGTAATGATAATGGCTTTTTTCATTGCCTGAGGCGTAATAACGCCACTTTGTATAGCACGCTGCGGCCCAACTCGATCTGCGTTATCAGTACCTTTTACTCCATCTCCATAATCATTCGCAAAATTGGATAATACTTGCAAACCCAATGTTGTTAATAGCGCGAAACCAAAAACTTTCCAGCTAAATACTTCGGTTGGCGTGTTAATAGTTTCTGTTGGATTAGACAATGCGTAAATACTTCCAACTATAATTCCAGAAACGGATAAAGGTAATGTGCGCAATCTTGCGGCTTCAATCCAATGTTTCATTATTTTTAAATTTTAGATTTTAGAGTTTAGATTTTAGATTATTTCAACTTGTGTTGAATTTTATTAATCTAAAATCTGCAACCTAAAAAGTATTGTTTTTAATTTAAAATCAGATCTCAGTTTAGATAAAATCTAAAATCTGCGATCTAAAATCTAAAATATTTATGGCAACCATTTATTTTCACCAAAGTTTGGTTTTCTTTTTTCTAAGAAAGCATTTCTTCCTTCTTTAGCTTCTTCGGTCATGTAAGCTAAACGAGTTGCTTCTCCCGCAAAAACTTGTTGTCCGACCATTCCGTCGTCTGTTAAGTTCATGGCAAATTTCAGCATTTTTATAGAAGTTGGCGATTTCTGAAGGATTTCTTGAGCCCATTCGTAAGCGGTAGCTTCTAATTCGTCATGGGGAATTACAGCATTTACCATTCCCATTTCAAAAGCTTCTTGCGCAGAGTAATTTCTACCTAAAAAGAAAATTTCACGTGCTTTTTTCTGACCGACCATTTTAGCCAAATATGCCGAACCGTAACCACCGTCAAAACTTGTTACGTCAGCATCTGTTTGTTTAAAAATAGCGTGTTCTTTACTTGCAAGCGTCATATCGCAAACTACGTGTAAACTATGTCCACCACCAACAGCCCAGCCAGGAACAACAGCAATTACAACTTTTGGCATAAAACGAATTAAACGCTGTACTTCTAGAATATTCAAACGATGTTGTCCGTCTTCTCCAACATATCCTTGATGTCCGCGCGCATTTTGATCACCACCACTACAGAAAGAATAAACTCCATCTTTAGTCGAAGGACCTTCAGCAGAAAGCAAAACTACTCCAATTGAAGTATCCTCTTGTGCATCATAAAAAGCTTGGTATAATTCTGAAGTAGTTTTAGGACGGAAAGCATTTCTAACATTTGGTCTGTTAAAGGCTATTCTCGCTACTCCATTACATTTTTTATAGGTTATATCTTCAAATTCTTTGGCTGTAATCCAATCCATTTTGATTTTTTTGTTTAAAATAATTATAGCGTAAAAATAAGGCATTTTTCCTATTTTACCTACTCAAATTACTTTAAGTCTTTAGCAAATTATCTAGCAATGTTAACAATTGGTATTTACTTACAAAAAATAACATTTTTTAACATTAGTTTAGAAAAATAATAATTAATTTTACACCCTAGAAATCAATAAGATACATTTTATTTATCAGATTTCAGATTGATTTTCTTTCACTGATTTATTAACCTAAAAAATGATTTTTTTGAGAAAATTTAAAAAATTTGTCGCTCATTTTTTTAGGGTTTTAATTAATAGACCTCAAAACAAGGAGCAAATGATTTATGTGTTAGTCGAAACTTCAAAGAGAAAAAAGTAACACCTAAGGTTAAAAGTTAGAATTGTATCTATAATTAGTATATAAATGATAACGAAAGAGGAAAAGTACTAATTCACACTTTCTAAAAGTTATTTTATAAACCAATGGTTAAGCCGTGAAATTATCTTTTTGCTTTTAAGATTTATGCATCAAATTATTTAAAAGACATACCGTCGATAGGGTAATTTCTAAAATTTATAAAGCTATTATCCTGAGAGGGATTCGAATTATTTTATTTCTGTTTTTTTTTAATTACAATTTTTTTTAAAACTAGAATAAAAAGCGAAAGGCTGCTCGTAATGAGCAGCCTTTTGTGTTATAATAATTTTGCTAGCGCAAAATAAATTTCAAATTTTTAAATTCCAAAAATTATAGATTACACTTGGAATTTGGAATTTAAAATATTGGAATTTAATTTATAAGATAGATTCCGTCTTCCTTGATTTCTATTAGTTTTTCTTTGTATAAAGAACCTATTGCTTTCTTAAATGATTTTTTGCTCATTTTCAAAACGGTCTTAATATCTTCTGGATGCGAATTATCATTCAAACGAAGAAAACCTCTGCTTGCTCTCAATTCACTTAAAATTTTCTCAGCATTTGGTTCGATACTTTCAAAACCTTGTGCTTGAATTGCGACATCAATTTTATTGTCAGGACGAATGTTTTTTATAAATCCGCGCATTCTGTCTCCAGTTCTTATCGAATCGTCATAAACTTCATCTTTGTATAAAAGGCCTTTATGCTGCTCGTTTATAATTACATTGATTCCCATATCAGTAATATGAGAAACGATAATATCAACTTCTTCTCCCTTTTCAACTGTCAGCTTATCATTGCTTAAAAACTGATTTGTTTTGCTTGAAGCTACTAAACGATTTGTTTGTTTATCCATGTACAGATAAACTAAATAACGTTTTCCTTTTTCCATCGGACGCGCTTGTTCTTTAAAAGGAACAAGAATATCTTTTTCCATACCCCAATCCATAAAAGCCCCGACATTATTAATATAATTCACTCTTAAAAGAGCAAATTCATTTAATAAAATATAAGGAACTAAAGTTGTTGCAACTGGTCGTTGTTCGTGATCCAAATAAACAAAAACAATCAGTTCTTCTCCAATTTCAAATACTTTTGGAACATATTTATTTGGGAGTAAAACATCATGAATCCCATCCGGATCGCTTTCAGGATTTCCTAAAAACAAACCAACTTTGGTATCACGCAATATAGTTAGGGTATTGTATTTTCCTATTTCTAGCATTTTCTAAATATTCTAAGTTGATATACAACTAAGTTTGTGAGGTGCAAAGGTACGAAGTTTGAAAATGGTAAAACAAAAAATGTTTTAGATAAAAACACTTTATAGACTAATCAATTTTTAGTTAAATTTGGAAATATCTATAATTAATCCCAAATCAATGAAAAAGACTGTACTTTACTCCATTTTTTCTTTTTTAGTTTTTACACAACTTTCTTTATCGCAAGTTGCTGAAGATCCAGAAATAAAGAAAATGATTAGCGAAATCAAAACTGAAAATCTTGAAGCAACTATTCATAAATTAGTTTCTTTTGGAACAAGACATACTTTAAGCGATACTAAAAGCAAAACAAAAGGAATGGGCGCTGCTCAGCAATGGGTTAAAAGTGAGTTTGACAAAGCTGCTCTCGAATCTGGCGGAAGATTAACGGCAACTATTGATTATTTTACTGCAAAAGCAGATGGCAAAAGAATTCCCGCCGACAGTTATATAGGAAATGTAATGGCAACTCTAAAAGGCACAGATCCTACCGATGATCGTGTTCTTATCATAAGCGGACATCTAGATTCTCGTGTGACTGATGTAATGAATGTTAAATCTAATGCTCCTGGCGCTAACGATGACGGTTCTGGAGTTGCTGCCTTAATTGAATTAGCAAAAGTGATGAGTAAAAGATCTTTTTCTGCTACCATTATTTTTGTAGCTGTTACTGGAGAAGAACAAGGACTTATTGGTGCACGCTATCTTGCTGAAAAAGCAAAAGCTTCTAATTGGAATATCATGGCAATGCTTAACAACGATATGATTGGAAACAGCTTATCTAGCGGTACAAATTTGAGAGATAATACTCAGGTTCGTGTTTTTAGTGAAACTATTCCATATTTAGAAACTGAGGAAGAATCAAAAATGCGAAAAGCAACAAGCCGAGATAATGACAGTCCGTCGAGATTATTGGCGCGTTACATTAAAACTACTACAGAGCAATACGTAGATCAGTTATCGGTTAAATTGGTTTATAGAAATGATCGTTTTCTTCGTGGTGGAGATCATACGCCATTTAGCCAAAACGGATTTACAGCAGTTCGTTTATGCGAAATGAATGAAAATTTCGATCATCAGCATCAAGATTTGAGAACAGAAAACAATGTAGTTTATGGAGATCTTCCTGAATTTATGGACTTTGAATATCTAAGAAAAAATACTTGTGCTAACTTAGCTACTCTGGCAAATTTAGCATCATCGCCAAAATCACCTACAAATGTTGGAATCGAAGTAAAGAAACTTTCTAATTCTTCTACGCTTATTTGGTCTGCTCCTGAAAAGGCCCCTTACGGTTATCAAATTTTAATGAGAGAAACGGCGTCTTCTCATTGGGAAAAAACTTTTTTCACAAAAGAAACTCAAATTGAAATTCCATATTCTAAAGACAATTACTTTTTTGCCGTACAATCTGTAGATGCTTTAGGGCATGCAAGTCTTCCTGTATTTCCTATTCCGATACGATAAAATAGAAAACAAAAAGCGCCTTAATTGGCGCTTTTATTTTTTAGCTATTTGTAGATACTTTCTTTCTTGAAATGTAATGTCAACAAATAATATACTACAGCTCTGTATTTGTGCTTATTAGATTTTCCGTATTTCTCTAAAACAGAATGAATTGCTTCTAATAATTCAGGTCCGTCTTTTAAACCTAATTTTTTAACTAAAAAGTTGTTTTTCACCGTATCCAATTCAGATTGCTGACTTCCAGCTACAGTTGACGAATCATCATTATAGATTGATGGCCCGCATCCAATTGTTACTTTAGTAAGTAGATCCATATTTGGAGTTACTCCACACTTTTCTTTTAAATCTGCTGCATACTTGAGTATTAACTCGTTTCTTTTGCTCATAATGCTTATTATATTGGTTATTATTATACGCCAATATTAAAACATATTTTAAAGCAAAAATAATTTTTAACAATATTTAACTTACAAACTATATTAATTGTTTAAAATACTGTTTCAGAACTTTATCATTTTCTGTTGTTGGAGTAAAAATTTCTAAAATCACGGGAATATCATTTTGACTATACATTTCCTGAATACCATTTTGTAATGATTTTTCGTCAGAAGCTTTTAAATAATTAAATCCATACATCTTAGCCAAATGTTCAGCAGTTAAATGGTGAGAAGTTTCGAAATAAGTATTAAAAACAGGCTTTTCTTGATGTCCAGGGAGGATTCTAAAAATCCCTCCTCCTCCATTATTTACAATAATGATTTTGAAATTACTAGGGATGTACGCATTCCAAAGCGCATTGCTGTCGTATAAAAAGCTAATATCTCCTGTAATGAAAATTGTTTGTTTTTCATTTCCAACTGCTGCTCCGATTGCTGTAGAAGTACTTCCATCGATTCCGCTGGTTCCACGATTGCAAAAAACTTCAATTGATTCATCAATATCAATTAATTGGGCGTAACGAATCGCAGAACTATTACTAATTTGAAGCTGGCTGCTTATAGGAAGAGATTCTATTACTTTTTCAAACACTTTAAAATCTGAAAAATTTATTTGACTTAAATACTCTTTTCTTTTATTTAATCTCGACTTATAAACAGTATCGATGTTTTTGAAATAATTACTTTTTACAAAAGATGTTTTAGAAAGCAAATCTTTGAAAAAATCATTTGGTTGCATTTCAAAATGTTTAGTCAATGCACCAAACGTATCATAAGCACGAAGCGTATCAATATGCCAATGATGTTTTGGTTTGTATTTTCTTAAAAATCCTTTGATTCTTTTTGAAACTACCATTCCACCAAAAGTCACTAAAACTTCAGGATTAAATGCTGCAAAATCAGAATCATCAAAAGGCGTAATTAAAGTATCAATTGAATTAATAAAATTTGGATGATGTAAGTTAGACGTAGTTTCTGTCAAAACCACAATTGAAGGATCTAAAGCTAGATTTTCGATAATTTCTTTTTCTATAACATTAGCTTCATTTACTCCGACTAAGATTAATTTTCGCTTGGCATTATTCCAAACAGAAATAATTTCATCACTGTTTCTGATCACTTTTTCAGTAACTTCTTCAACCTGATTTGTAATTTTTGGTTGCACCGAAAGCTCTTCTGTAGTTTCATATAATGGTTCTTCAAAAGGAGCATTAATATGAACGGGACCTTTTAATCGAATAGCAGTTTCTATTGCTAAATTGATTTTTAAATCATTTTCATCTGAAGCATCTTCTGTCAAATTAGCATTAAAAACAGAATGATTTGCAAAAACATTTTCTTGACGAATGGTTTGTCCATCGCCAATATCTATTTTATTCTGCGGACGATCTGCAGAAATCACAATTAGCGGAATCTGGCTGTAAAAAGCTTCTGCAAAAGCTGGGTAATAATTTAACAAAGCTGATCCAGAAGTACAAACAACTGCAGTTGGCTCTTTGGTTTGCTGAGCAATTCCTAAAGCAAAAAAAGCGGCACAACGTTCGTCTGCGATGCTATAACATTTAAAATTAGAATTTTGAGCAAATCCGATGGTTAAGGGTGCATTTCTAGATCCTGGAGAAATAATAATATTGACAATCCCTTTGGCAGATAAAATTTCGATAATGCTTTGTGCAAGCGCTATTTTGGGGTAAATCATTCTAGTCGTGTATTACTTTTTTAGAAAGAAAATCTGTAATCTCGATTTTCTTCATGTTGCATACAAAGTTACAAACTTCGCAGTTCATTTAAATTATAATTAGGAATATATTAAGGCTCTTTCCCGAAAAAGGAAATATATTTGTAAAATCGAATAATTAATAAAAGCCAACTCGATATGCGTTTCTTACTTATAGCCTTTTTAGCAGTCACTTTTCAAACCGTTATTTCTCAAAATCAATTTGTTCCTGTCGATATTCCGTACAAAACTGCTTTAGAAACGGCTAGAAAAGAATCTAAACCTCTTTTTGTAATGTTATATGCAGATTGGTGTCCGCATTGCAATTTGATGAAAAGCGAGGTTTTAAACGATTCTGCCGTAAAAGATTTCTTGAATAAGAATTTTATCTGTACTTATAAAAATATTGAAAAAGAAGAAGGAATTGCTTTAAAGGATAAATTCAAAACCAAATCTTTGCCAACTTTCTTGTTTTTAGATTCTAACGAAAATTTAATTTATGCTTTGAAAGGAGAAATGAAAAAAGCAGAATTTTTAAATGAACTTCAATATTCTCTAAATCCAAAAATGCAATTGCCTTATTTAGAGAAAGAATTTATGGCAGATCCAAGTAATTCTGATAATTTTTTCACTTATTTGAATACTTTAAAAAAAGGAAAAGACAGAACAGAATTATCTCCAGCAACGCATATTTATTTAAATACACAATCTGACAAACAATTAATTAGCGAGTTGAATTGGAGAGTTATTGCAAATGGTGTTACAGATATTAAATCGAGAGAATTTCAGTTTGTTTTACAGCATCAAAAAGAATTTGCGGCTGCAGCTTCGCAAAGCAGAGTTGATAAAAAGATTGAAAACATTGTAAATGAGTTGCTTCGTCCGCTTGTTGATAATTTAGATACTGTAAATTATTATAAACAAAGAGAAATTGCCAAATCTATACGTCTTCAAAAAACAGATTCTTTGGTTTTTAAATATGATTTAACTTTGGCTGAAAGAACTGAAAAATGGGACTTTTATAAAAAAGTAACTCTTGAAGACACTCAAAAATTAGTTTGGAACGACGCTAGTTTCTTAAAGGAAATTGGAAACACCTATTTCAAACATATTAACGATACAGAAAGTTTAAAAAAAGCTATTTTTTGGGTTAATCATTCCTTAGAATTAAATAATTCTTATGATGGAAGTTTATTAGAAGCTAAACTTTACAACAAAATAAAAGACAAAAAGAAAGCTTTAGAATATGCTAAAAAAGCCAAAACCATTGCAAAAGAAATGGGTTGGGATTCTAAAGAAACCGATTTGCTACTAACAGAACTAAACAAAAAATAATATAATAATTACCAATGAGCATTATTTTAAGACCGGCAACTGAAAACGATTTACAAAAAATACTAGAAATTGTAAATCATTCCATTTTACATACAACAGCCAATTATAGCTACGAAATTCAGACTCTAGAAGTTCAAAAAAAATGGTTTGAAGATAAAACAGCTAAAAATCTTCCGATTGTTGTTGCTGATTTAGATGGCGAAGTGGTTGGTTTTGGAAGCTATGGACAATTTCGCGAAAAAATAGGCTATCAATATACTGTAGAACATTCTGTTTATGTAGTCGATAACATTGTTGGAAAAGGAATTGGTTCTAAGCTTTTGACAGAATTAATTCATTTGGCAAAAGAACAAGGCTATCACGTTATGATTGGCGCTATTGATGCTGATAATGCTGGAAGTATTGCTTTTCACGAAAAATTTGGCTTTGTTGCAACTGGAACAATCCGCGAAGTTGGTTATAAATTTGATCATTGGCTAGATTTGGTTTTTATGCAGTTGATTTTGGTGTAAATTAACCGCAAAGACCGCAATGGTTTACGCAAAAGTTCGCAAGAATAAATTTTAAAAAACTTTGCAACTTTGTCACTTTGCCTCTTTGAACCTCAAAAAAAAATCCACAAACTTGAATCATCAATTTTGTGGATTTTTTGGTTTAGATAGTTATAGTTTAACTTTTAATCCAATTAATAACTTCCGGATCTGTTACTAAAGTTCTTGGTTTAATTACTTTTACCAATTCTCCTTTTTCATTGATCAAATATTTTTGAAAATTCCATTCTACTTCAGAATCTTGCAAACCGTTTTTAGATTTCTCTGTCAAGAATTTATAAACTTCGCACATATCGCTTCCTTTTACAGAAACTTTGTTCATCATCGGAAAAGTTACACCATAGTTTTGCTGACAGAAAGTTTCAATTTCTTTAGCAGTTCCAGGTTCTTGCGAAGCAAAATTGTTTGCCGGGAAACCTACAATTACAAAACCTTTATCTTTATATTGTTTGTAAATAGCTTCTAAATCTTTGTATTGAGGTGTTAAACCACATTTTGAAGCCGTATTGACAATCATGATTTTTTTGCCTTTCAAAGATGCAAAGTCAAAAGTATCTCCTGATAAATCTTCAACTTTAAATTGATAAATTGTTTCTTTTGCCATAATTTCTTTTTTTGGTTTATGACTCGTTTGAGCCTGAACTTGCGAAGCTATCATAAATAATGCGCTCCAAACTAAAATTGCTATATTTTTCATCTGATAATTTTTTATAAAATTAGCTAAAATACATTTCATTAAAACTATTTTCTAGTCACAAATTTTGCCAATCAAAAGTTAAATAAAAAATGAAGCCTAACGTTAATCAGACGTTAGGCTTCCCCCCATACAAACAAATCAAACCATGAATTAATTATTATGCAATCTTTTATATATAATGTATTTTATGCTTTAAAAAGTTGATGCCTCGGTTATTGTGAAAATCTTTTTAACCCCTAAATGCCACACTTGTTTCAAAATATTTTCAAATGGCTTGTATTTATCTAATCTAAACTCTTTGTAATTGTTGTGACATATTAAAAAAATCTTCGGTCTGGAAGTCCGAGTGCATCAACTATTAAAAATCACTAATATCTTCTTATCTTTTTTAGAACGTACTATCTTTAATTATTGCTTATAGATTGAAATGAACAGCATAATAAAAGCAAGTAAAACGAATATTTTTAATAGATTCATCATTGAGTCCTTTTATTAATTCTTTATTTCAGTTTTCAAGCTATTCTTACTTTGAGAAATTGATTTAAAAAAATCATTTTTAGAAAAACTACTCCATGATAAAACTGCTGTTAATCCAACGATTAATATTTTAATTATTTTGCTATCCATAATTCCATTTTTAAGTTGGATCTTACAACAGTTTTATTATTTCGCAATTCCTCTTTTAATTTCTTTAAGATGTTTCTCACGTTTATAATTAGATTTACGTAATTGGATTGTTTTTGGTTTTAAAAAAAAGTAAAAAAATTCATCTTTTTTTTCAAAACCCTTGATTTTTCTAGGTTTAGGACTACAAAAAAAAATAAAAAAAAATAAAAAAAAATAATTTACCTTTATAACAGTTACCCAATAACATCTAGCTATTAATGTTTAAACTTAAAAATCCAAATCTATGAGTCAAGAAGAATTGTTAGTTTTAATCTACAAAAAAGACGAAAAAGCTTTTACACATTTATATGATATGTACTCTAAAAGTTTGTTTTCAGTCATTCATGTCTTAATTAAAAATCGAGAAGAAGCAGAAGATGTTCTGCAAGACGTTTTTGTCAAAATTTGGAAAAACATCGATTCTTATAACGAAAGTAAAGGACGATTTTACACTTGGATCCTTAATATTGCACGAAATACATCGATCGATAAACTTCGTTCTAAAAACTTTAATAACAGTCAAAAAAACCTTTCCTCAGATAATTTCGTAAATCTGTTAGATGAGAGCAATAAATTAACTCATAAAATTGATGCGATTGGAATTCAGGAATTCGTAAAGAAACTGAAACCAAAATGTATCGAGATAATTAATTTATTATTCTTTAAAGGATATACCCAGCAAGAAGCTTCAGAAGAATTGGCAATGCCACTGGGAACTATCAAAACTCAAAACAGAAACTGTATTAACGATTTACGTAATTATTTAAAAATATAATGGAAGCACAAGAATATATAGAATCAGGTATATTAGAGCTGTATGTTTACGGCCTATTAAGCGAAAAAGAAAATCTTGAAATTGCTGAACTGGCAAAAAACAATACTGATGTTGATCAGGAAATTATTTCGATAGAAAAAGCCATAATTGCTTTATCATCAAGCTTCTCTCCTTTCCACTCTGTAGAAAACTTTGAGAAGATAAAAGCTCGCTTAGAATTGAAGCACGGTAAAGTAGTCGACATGAAACCAGCTTCAAACTGGTCGCAATATGTGGGCTGGGCAGCTGCTGTTTTACTATTGTTAGGTTTAGGATATCAAACTATGGAACTGACAAAAACAAAAGAAGCTATTTCTACAGTTGGAAATGAAAAAAACAAAATCCAAAGAGATTATGCTTATTTAGGTCAGGAAAATAAAGAAATCAAGAAAAGCTTAACTATTGTAAGAGACATTAAAAATACTGGTGTAACTCTTGGTGGTCAAGCTGTATCTCCAAAATCTTTCGCAAAAGTTTATTGGAATCAAGAAACTAAAACAACTTATATTGATGCTGCAGGTTTACCAACACCTCCAAAAGGAATGGTTTACCAAGTTTGGTCTCTTAAGTTGAGTCCGGTTCTTACTCCAACAAGCATTGGTTTATTGGATAATTTTGAAGGAAATTCACAGAAAATTTTTGCTGTAAGCCAAACCGATTCTGCTGAAGCATTCGGAATCACATTGGAGCCAGCTGGAGGAAGTTTGACTCCTACAATGGAACAACTTTATACTTTAGGAAAAGTTTAAAAATTAATTTTGTATAAAATTTAAAAGAGCTGTTTTAACTATAACAGCTCTTTTTTTTTGCTAAGCTTCGAAGAAGCTAAATATTTATAGAAAGAAAAGATACACGGAATAAAGCGCCAGCGGAGCGACATATTTAAGGGCAATATTTCGGTCCGTTGAAGTTTTTTTCATTTGTCAAACCGCAAAAAAAGCTCAGCATTAAACTGAGCTTTTTTAATTCGAATCAATAATTAATTTTAGAGACTTATTTTTTTACTTTTTTGGTTTTATAGTATTTTCTATATTTTGGATAAGTAACAGCTCCAATTATAGAAATTGTAATTAAACAGTAATAAATCCAATTTAAAGAATGCGCTTCTCCGCTTGCATACGAGTGTAAACCAACTAAATGGAAATTTACGCCATAGTATGTAAACAAAATCGAAATAAAAGCATACATACTCATTAAGTTAAAGAACCATTTTCCTCTTAAAGCAGGAACAAAACGAGCGTGAATTACAAAACCATAAACCATAATCGATATTAAAGCCCAAGTTTCTTTTGGATCCCAACCCCAGTAACGTCCCCAGCTTTCATTTGCCCATTGTCCTCCAAGGAAGTTACCAATTGTCAACATAATAAGACCAATAGTTAAAGACATTTCGTTGATGTAACTAACCTCTTTTATGTGTAATTCCATTTTGGCTTTATTTTTCTCTGTTGTAAAGAAAATCAAAATCAATGCTACAAAACCTAAAATCATTCCTAATGCTGTTGGACCATAACTAGCAACAATAACCGCAACGTGAATCATTAACCAATAAGAATTAAGAACTGGCTGTAAGTTTGCAATTTCCGGATCAATCCAGTTCATATAAGCCGCCATTAAAATCATAGCGGTAACGAAAGCACCTGAAGCAACTGTTAATTTAGATTTTCTGTCAAAAGCCAATCCAAAGAACATTGTAGCCCAAGCCACATATACGATAGATTCGTAAGCATTACTCCAAGGAGCGTGGCCAGAAATATACCAACGTGCAATTAATCCTAATGTATGAAGCGCAAATAATAATCCGACCATAATATGGAAAGCATTTACGGTAATACGAAGCCATTTTTTCTCAAAGAAAATATTAAGAATCGTAAACATCAACATCAAGATTGATACGGTAATATACCAATAAGGCAATACTTTGAAAACATCATACTTATTGTAAGCAATTTCCGCATCGATTTTTTCTTCACTTGGTCTTACTTTTGCCCCAAATTTCTTTTGAAAACCATTGATACTTTCAACTAAATTATCTGCTGTATCAAAGTTTTTCGCAATAGAACCGTTATTTAAAGCACTAAAATATAAAGGCAGAATTTGTTTTACGTAAGTAGAATCCATTCCTTTAAAACCAGCACTTTCTCGTTCTAAGAAAGAAACCCATTTATGATTTGGATCATTCGGAACTGGAAATATTTTTAAAATGCTACCGCTTAAAGCAGATTCCATTAAGTTTACTTTTTTATCCGTTTCGATAAAATCTTTCTCAAAATTATTCGGATTTGCTACTTTATAAGCTGAATCTAAATATGGAGATAATTTATAATTTCCTTGTTCGTCAAAGAATTTTACAAACGGAGCATATTGATCTTTAGAATCAATTCCGATAATTTTACGAATACTATCATTTCCTGATTTAATATAAATCAATGGAATCTGAATCCAAACCTGAGCATACTGTGTCATAGACAAGAATACTTGATCCGAGTTCATTCCGTTATAAGTATCTTTATGGCTTACTTTACGGAGCAATTCAGAAGAAAACGTATTAATCGGTTTCATTCTTCCTCCTGCATCCTGAATAATCAAGCGGCCAAATTTTGCGGCATGAGATTCTGGCGCTTTATAAATAGTCAATAAAGAATCTAATTGTTTTTGGCTTGGCGGAGCAGTCACGTGATTTGCGTGATCATTTGGATCTGCAGAATGAGCGTGATCATGATCGTGATCGTGCGAATGAACATGAGGTGTTTGTTGCGCGAAACCATTCAAACCAATCAATAAAACTAAAATTGTAATTAGCTTTTCTTTCTTTTTTTGAACATTATCTAATTTCTTTTTCAAATCTCCAAAACGAGAATGTTTAGTAAACATAATTGCCATTAAACCAATATATAATAGAAAATATCCGAAGTAAGTAATATTTGTTCCCCAGAAATCATGGTTTACAGATAAAACTGTTCCTTTTTCGTCTGGATCGAATGAAGACTGGAAGAAACGATATCCTTTATGATCTAAAACGTGATTCATATAAATATCGGCATTAAATGTTTCTGTAGAATCTAGAACAGTTACTTTACTTTCAAAAGCAGAATAACTTTTTTCTGTACCTGGATATTTGGTCGCGATAAAATCATTCAATTTTACTTTGAAAGGCAAAACATAAGCTTTACTTCCATAAAATAAAGAATACTCAATGTTTCCTATTTTAACTGTTTTAGCTTCTCCAACTTGACCTTTAGATCCCATAAGCATTACTTCTTTTTCCTGCCCTTCAGCTTTTACTTTAACCACTAAGGCATCAGAATGAGATTTTGCTTTAAAATCATTATTGGATTCATAATCTACTTTTCCTTTCATTGGCGGATCTGGAAATACAATTCTTATATCGCCAATACTATACAAAGAACGCATCATTAATGGCTGTACATCATCTTTCGTGACTTTACCTTTAAGCTGATCTGCCATTCGCATAAACTCTCCTTCAAATGGAGTTTGAATAGTGTATTGTTCTCCTTTTGTATTAATATTAATAGCTCCGTCAGTCTGCTTATTTAAAGCAAATAAAACATTGTGAATGTTCTGAACTTCACCCTCTTTCAGGTAATGTTCTTCACGTCCGCCTGCTCCTGCTTCTACTAATTTTAAGTATAAAGTTCCGTTTGCATCTGGTTTTACAACTTCTTTTGCTCCCATAATGTAATTAGAATAGGTAACTTCAAAAGGAGTTTGATCGAATTTTCCGGAAACGGTAAAATCATTATTGGTTACTGGAGAAAGTAAAAGACTTTTTTCAAAAACTCTTCTTTTCATTTCACCTTTATATTCTCCATCAACAAAAATGGTTAGGAATGTTTTGTCTGAGTAAACTTGGTTTTCTGCCGAACCTTCGCGGATTGGCATCATTCCCTCATAACTTATATATCGTGTAATAAAAGCGCCTAAAAGGATAAAAACAAAGGCAAGATGCAGTAAAAGTGTCGCCCATTTTTCTTTTTTATGCAATTGATAACGTTTAATATTTCCGAAGAAATTAAGCATAAAGATGGCCATAATAGCTTCAAACCACCAAGTATTGTAAATTAGAATTCTAGCCGTATCGGTATTGTATTTACTTTCGATAAAAGTTCCAACACCCATTGCAATTGCGAATGTTAAAAAAAGAACGGCCATTAATCGTGTAGAAAACAAAAAAGAGAATATTTTTTTATCCATTTCTTAGGAATTACATTGTATAAAAGTGGCACAAAAGTACTTAAAAATGTTGATTTGCAGACTCGGAGTTTTGTTAATAAAAACCAAAATTAAGGCTTATTTTTCAAACAAATTGACAATAGAGAAAGTTTAAACCTACAAAAATAGAGCTTTTTTACGACGCTAGTTTTTTTGTCATGTGATAGTAATAATTCAAAATGAAAAAGATACAGCTCAATAACAATAAAAATTTCGAAAATCCCTTATCAATACTTTTCATACTTATTGCATTAAAAAAATAATACTAATTTTGCTTTTATGATTCAGATAACTATAATCGGTTCCGGCAATGTTGCCCAACATTTAATAAAGGCATTTCGCGACAGCAAAATTGTTGAAATTAAACAGGTTTTTTCTAGAAAGAGAGAAGCTGTGCATCATTTAGTTGAATTTGAAAAGATTGTAACCGATTTAAGCGAATTACAAACTGCTGACTTACATATTATTGCAGTTTCTGATAATGCAATTAATGAAGTTTCGGAGCAACTTCCGTTTAATAATCAGCTTGTTGTTCACACTTCAGGAACATCTTCTATAGAAATATTAAATGAAAAAAATCGACGTGGCGTTTTTTATCCGCTTCAAACATTTTCTAAAACTAAAGAAGTTGATTTTTCGATAATTCCGTTCTGTTTAGAAGCAGAAAATACAGCCGATTTCAAACTCTTAGAAACAGTTGCTAAAAGTATTTCTACGGCTGTTTATTTAATAAGTTCAGAACAGCGAAAAGCACTTCATGTGGCGGCAGTTTTTGTAAACAATTTTACAAATCATTTATACTATTTGGGACAAGAAATCTGCGAAGAAAACCAGTTGCCTTTTGCTATTTTAAAACCTCTAATTCAGGAAACTGCAGACAAAATAAATACGCTCGATCCTGTCGATGCCCAAACAGGACCAGCCAAACGTCATGATTCGAATACAACAGAGGCGCATTTGGCATTTTTACAAGACGAAAACAAAAAAAATATCTATAAAATTCTAACACAATCTATACAGCATAATGGCAAAAAGTTATAAAGAAATAATGAATGACATCACAACGTTTGTTTTTGATGTAGACGGCGTACTTACAGACGGTTCTGTTTTTGTAACCAACGAGGGTGAAATGTTAAGAACAATGAATATTCGAGATGGTTATGCAATAAAGGCAGCAATTGAAAGTGGTTACAATGTATGCATTATTTCTGGCGGAAGCAATGAAGGTGTTCGCATTCGTTTACGCAATCTAGGTGTCAACGATATTCATTTAGGAACTCCAGACAAAGTAAAAACGCTAAAAGAATTCGTTGAAACAAGCAATATTTCACACGAAAATTTGCTTTATATGGGAGATGATATTCCTGATTTTCATGTTATGAAATTGGTTGGACTTCCTACTTGCCCACAAGATGCTGTTCCAGAAATTAAAAATATCTGTCGCTATATATCACACGTAAAAGGCGGACGAGGCGCTGTTAGAGATGTTATCGAACAAGTAATGAAAGTGCAAGGAAAATGGATGGAGTATTTTAATGGGAAACACGACTAATTAATTATTAATGAATTAGCAAATTTGATAAAGTTTTCAGTTAGACAAAACCTTACTATCTTAGAATCTTAGCATCTCAGAACCTCAAAAAAATGAAATTCCTAAAACTTATTCGTTACCAAAATCTTTTGATGCTTGCTTTTATGCAGCTTCTTTTTCGTTATGCTTTTTTAAAACAGCAAAACATTCCGTTAGCATTATCTGATATACAGTATGGATTATTGGTGTTAAGCACCGTTTTATTAGCTGCTGCGGGTTATGCAATTAATAATATTTATGATGTTGCAACAGACAGCATCAATAAACCAAACGATGTCGTTGTTGGAAAAGGAATAAGTGAAACTGCCGCTTTTAACATTTACATAGCGCTAAATGTTTCGGGTGTTGCAATCGGTTTTTTATTGTCTAACATCATTCATAGACCAACTTTTGCCTCACTTTTTATTTTAATTGCCTCATTATTATATTTCTACGCTACATCTTTAAAACAGATTATGATTTTAGGAAATTTTGTAGTTGCTGCGCTTCTTGCAATAAGCGTATTAATTATAGGCGTTTTTGATCTTTTTCCAGCAACAACTTTAGAAAATCAAGCGCAAATGGCAAGTCTTTTTTCGATCTTGACCGACTATGCTTTGTTTGCTTTTATGATTAATTTTATTCGTGAAATTGTTAAAGATATTGAAGATGTAAATGGAGATTACAATCAAGGAATGAATACGTTACCAATTGCTATTGGAATTAACAGAGCAGCAAAAATAGCTTTAGGATTTGCAATTATTGCTTTTATTCTTTTAGCGCTTTACAGCAATACTTATTTCATGCAAAACAAGCTTTACATTGTAATATTTTATGCTTTTGTTACCGTTTTAGCACCTTTATTATATTTCATTGTAAAGATTTTCAGCGCCAAATCTCAAAAAGATTTTCATCATTTGAGTACTATTTTAAAACTTATTTTATTCTTCGGAATTCTATCAATTTTGGTTATCTCCTTAAATATCAAATACAATGCTTAAAGAAAAATTAAAAAAATATAAAATCATTTTAGCTTCAGGTTCGCCTAGAAGACAGCAGTTTTTTAAGGATTTAGATCTTGAATTTGAAATTCGGTTAAAAGACGTTGAAGAAATCTTTCCGCCCGAATTGAAAGCTGCCGAAATTACAGATTATTTGGCTGAACTTAAAGCAAAAGCATTTGAAGGCGAATTAAAAGAAAATGAAATTTTAGTAACAAGCGACACCATCGTTTGGCATCAAAACAAAGCATTAGGAAAACCAAAAAATGCCGAAGAAGCTTTCGAAATGATTAAGTCAATGTCAAATGCAACGCACGAGGTTATCACTTCTGTATGTTTTAAAACTACCGATTCTTCTACTCTTTTGCATGACATCACTAAAGTAACTTTTAACGATCTATCAGACGAAGCGATTTTATATTATATCGAAAACTACAAACCTTACGATAAAGCTGGTGCTTATGGGATTCAGGAATGGTTTGGTTTTATGGCAGTTGCAAAAGTTGAAGGCTCTTATACTAATGTTATGGGACTTCCGACAGCCAAAGTTTATGAATTTTTGACTACATTAGTGTAAAAATTTAAATATGTTTTCTTTTAAAGAGTATAGTCGCGAAATATTAGTAACCCTAATTCTTATTGTTGTATTAATTGTTCTTCGAGTAGTAATTGCTAATTTAATAAGACGTTTTGCTGCTACAAGTCAATTATTCGAGCATCGAACCAATTTGGTTATCAAATACATTAATATTTTGATGAACATCTTGGTAACAACAAGTTTAATCGTAATCTGGGGCGTTCAAACAGAGGATATTTTCTTCACAATCTCTTCTATCGCAACTGTTATAGGCGTGGCAATGTTTGCACAATGGTCTATTTTAAGCAATGTGACTTCTGGAATGATTTTATTTTTCTCTTTTCCTTTTAGAATTGGAGATACCATAAAAATTCACGATAAAGATTTCCCTATTGAAGCTGAAATTGAAGACATTAATACTTTTCATGTAAGTTTAAAAACAAAAGAAGGAGAAAAAATAATCTTTCCGAACAACCTTTTGCTTCAAAAAGGAATTTCTATAATCCCTGCCAAATACGAAGAAAGAGAATTTTTTGATTAAAATATAGAATGGGAATTTTATAAGTGCAGGCTAAAAAGCTAGAACATAAAAAGACAAATAAAGTGTAATATTTGTTTAATAAATCTAGCTAAACCTCATTAAAAAATGACTCGACCTATTACTTTACCTTTTTATGCAAAACTTGCCTTTATTCTTGTAACTTTAATTTGTTTTGCTTTTATTTTTTGTGTCGGAAAAGATATTTTAACTCCTGTTTTACTGGCATTTTTGTTTGCCGTATTATTGTTGCCTATTTTTACTTTTTTGAATACTAAATTAAAGTTTCCTAGACATCTTGCAGGAATTATATGTCTATTAATTTTTCTATCGGTTATAATCGGAATTTTGGTTTTTATATCTTATCAAGTAACGAATATGGCAAATGATTTCGAGACTATAAAAAAGAATGCCAACTCTTTTATAATTGATATTCATAAGTTTATTAGGGAGAATTTTCAGATTAGCATCGGAGATCAAAAGAAATATTTAGATAATATGACCAAAGATTCTGTAAAAACTGGTCAAGCTAAATTAGGCTCATTTATTATATCAATAAGTGATGTGCTTTTAGACAGCACTATAATAATCATTTATACATTTCTGTTTTTAATATATAAAGAACACTTTAAACTGTTTCTAGCAAAATTAGTTCGAAAAGAAAATCATCCTGTTTTAGTTGATATTCTTTCTCAGATTAAAGTTTCAATAAACAATTATATTGTTAGTTTGATTATCGAAATGATTGTAGTATCGGTTCTGACAAGTTTGGGATTATGGATTATCGGAATTAAATATTTTATTTTATTAGGTTTGATAACGGGAATTTTAAACTTAATTCCTTACATCGGAATTTTAGTTGCTGGAATTATTACTGTTTTGGCTTCATTAACCGGATCTGCTGAATTTTCTATGATATTAGGAATTCTTATCGTTAATATAATTGTTCAGTTTATAGACAATAATTTGTTGGTTCCTCTAATTATCAATTCGAAAGTAGAAATCAATGCATTTGTATCTATTATGGGAATTATTGTTGGAGGCGCGGCTGCTGGAATTGCCGGAATGTTTTTAGCAATTCCGCTCCTAGCAATCTTAAAAATCATATTTGACAGAATTGAATCTCTCGCTCCTTGGGGCTATTTGATGGGAAATCACGTACCTCGAAAATTTAGATGGCGAGCAAAAAAAGCTACAGCCGAAAATTAAACAAAGGGAATTTCAATAATCTCTTTATTATTTCTTACATTCATAACTAATATAACTATCTGCAGAATAATTATCCTAATGTCTTTAAACAAAAAAATATTGTTTCTTATTTTATTGTGCTTGTGTTTACAAGGAGGATATGCTCAGATAAGTAAGACCAAAAAAGATCCTGTAAAAAAAGACACTACTGAAATTTATAACCGAATTAGGAACTATTCTAAAAAAAATAAGTTTACGCAAACTATGCATAAGCTATTTTTTAGATCTAAAAAACCAAAGAAAAAAGAAGAATTACTTGTTCCGATAGATTCAACGCATTACGACGGAAAAATTATTCGTAAAATTAATATTATTACATTAGATCCTTTTGGATATTCAGTTGCAGATACAGCACAAATGCCTAAAAATTGGGGAGAAAGAACAGGAAATAGACTTCATTTAAAAACAAAAAAAATAGCCATTTATAATTTATTGCTTTTTAAAAGAAATACTCCTTACGATACGTACAAAATTCTGGAATCTGAGCGTTTAATTCGTGCGCAGCGTTACGTTACCGCTGTTCGTATTTCTAATCAAACTGTTGGTGCTGCGTCAGATTCTGTAGACGTTACCATTCGTGTATTGGATTCTTGGAGTACAATTCCGAGATTTTCAATTTCTAGCAATCAGGTTTCTATAGGTTTTAAAGAGAAAGATTTTTTTGGTTCAGGACAACAGCTTGAATACCGTTTTACCAACCGTTTTGATGATGGCAGAAATGCAAACGAAGCTACTTATACTGTTCCAAATATAAAAAACACTTTCATCGGTACCGTTCTGCATTATAGAATGGATTTGGATAACAATTATATTAAAAGTATTAATGTAGAACGAGATTTTTATTCACCTCTAACAAAATGGGCTGGCGGTGTTTATGTAGATGAATATTATAGAAGAGATACACTTCAGGCACCAGATCTTACATACGCCTTTCAGCCAGTAAAATATAAATCTCAGGATTTTTGGGCAGGACGAGCTTTTAAATTGTTTGAAGACACGCACGAAGCCATTACAAATCTAGTTGTGACTGGACGTTTTCTGAATAAAAATTTCACCGAAACTCCAACAGAACTTTACGATCCTGATAATTTTTATTCGGACGAAAAACTTATTTTAAGTGGTATTGGATTAAATACTAGAAAATTTATTCAGGATCGATATATTTTTAGAAATGGCCAAACCGAAGACGTTCCGATAGGAAGAGTTTATGGACTTACGTTTGGCTATCAATATAAAAACACTTTTTGGCGACCGTATGTTGGAGCACAATTTTCGTTTGGAAATTATTACCGTTTAGGTTTCTTAAGTATGAACTTTGAAGCAGGGACTTATTTTCATCAATCTAAAACCTATCAAACGGCATTTTTATTTGAATCAAATTACTTTACCAAATTATACAGTATTGGAAATTGGAAACTAAGACAATTCGTAAATCCGAAATTTGTTGTTGGAATAAATCGTGATGATGTTATGGGAGATCAGCTTAATATTAACGAACAAAATGGTTTAGCGGGCTTTAATACAGCTTTGTACGGAACCAGCAAAGCCGTTCTTTCACTTCAAACACAAACCTACTCTCCCCATTCTTTATTAGGTTTTCGTTTAAATCCGTTTTTTAATTACGCGATAGCCGTTTTAGGAAGTCCAGAAATCGCTATGACCAAAAGTAAGCCATATTCTAAAATTACTTTAGGTTTACTGGTAAGCAATGATTATTTGGTTTTCAGTTCTTTTCAGCTTTCAATTTCTTATTACCCGAGCATTCCGCAGCAAGGAGATAATGTATTTAAGACAAATACATTTGAAACTACAGATTATAGAATGCAAAGTTTTGAGTTAAATAAGCCTAGAGTTGTCAATTATCAGTAATTTTTTTTTCAAAATTTTCATCTTTAAATAAAACACTTAATATCAGAAAATTAAGCGTTAAACAAATCAAAAAATAATTCGACGAAATGCATTTTTTGCTCGACAAAATGCATAATTATTTTTTTTGGCACAGTATGTGAATATCCCTAAACAAGATTAACATTAAAAAATTAAAAAAAGATGAAAACGATAAAATTAGCAATCGCCGGATTATTTCTAATGGTTGCAAATGCCACGCAAGCCCAAGTATCGATTAACGTTAATATAGGTACTCCACCAGCTTGGGGACCAGCAGGATATTCTCAGATGGAATATTACTACTTGCCAGATATCGAAGCATATTATGATGTAAGAGCTTCGCAGTTTATTTATTTTGGAGGAGGAAAATGGGTTAGAACAACCTATTTACCAAGACAATACAGAAACTATGATTTGTATGGAGGTTATAAAGTTGTTTTAACTGACTATCACGGAAGAACGCCTTACACTTACTTTGATCGCCATAGAGTAAAATACTATAAAGGATATCATGGCGCACCACAAAGACCGTATAAACCAAGACCTGTTTACGGTTATAATGATCGTAGAGATTACAAACGTTATGATAAGCATGACAAGCATGATAAACATCGCGATAGACATGATGACCACCATCACCATGATGATCACGATCACGGTCGAGGAAGAAGATAATGCTAAATGTTAATTTTTAGCGATAGAGAGTATCAGAAACGATACTCTCTTTTTTTTTGCTTTTTTGGTTTTGAAGTTTTGTCAAAATATTGTAACTTCAATATAAATCACTGAACAACAATGGCTTCTATTGAGTTATTTTAAATATTAACCTTTGTTTAATGTGATTATGATATATATTTGCAGCAAATTTTTAAAACTCAAATCGAAATTTTATGAAAAAGAATGTTTATTTATTTTCATTTTTAGCAATGTCACTTTTAATAGGTTGTGACGATAATAATGATGGAAACGACAACCAATCGGTAAATAACATTACAATTAACTCAGATCAAACTGCCTTAAATCAGAGACTTGACCTAACTAATTCGGGTGTTATTTCAATCGAAAATGTTTCAGCAACCGGTAAATCTGCCGAAACAACTAACACAACTTTACCTTTAGTTCAAATTGCGGAAGTAAAACCGCCAGTTGATGCTAATGGAAGGACACTTCAGGCGAGCCACGTAACAGTAAATGGTAATTATGCTTACGTTTCTTATATTACAAGAGGTGATGTTTACTCTGGAGCCATCGATGTTATTGATGTTTCTGATCCTTACAAGCCTAAATTAGTTACTTCGGCTTTGATTCCAAATACCGATATTACTTCGCTTACTTATGTTAACGGAAATTTAATTATCGGTGCGGCAAAAGATGTAGATAAAGATTCTCAACTTGCAGGAAATCCAGCAATTGTTTTTAATATGACTTTAAATTCTGGATTACTTACCAATACTTTAACAACAAATTATTTAGAAAGCAGAGTAACAACAGATGTTGCTGCAAATACAACAAATTATTTTGCTGTTACAGGAGATAATGGAAGCTTATTTAAATTAAGCACTTCAACCAAAGCTGTGACAGGAAAAGTTGCTTTAGCAGATTTACGTTCTATAGCTTTAACAAGTGATAAAGTGGTAACTCTAAGCGGAACAAAAGGTGTAAATATTTACAATCAATCAACATTGGCTCTTCAAAAAAGCTTTGCTACTTCTACCGATATTAGTGGAGCTAAAAGAACAATGGATATTGATGGAACAAAACTTTTTGTTTCTGAAGGTCGCAATGGTCTAGGCATTTACGATATCAACAGCGGATCGAAATTACAAACTATTGCAATTCCTGTTGCTGGTGAAGATAATGTAACTAATGCTGTTTCTTTTAATGACGGTTATGCTTTTATCGCAAATGGAGCTTTAGGCTTAAATGTTTATCAATCTGCTACACAACTTAATTTACTTGGTTCAGTAGGAATTGCAGGTTCATCAAACTACGTAAAATCTAGCGGAAACTATATTTATGTTGCAAGTGGAACAGGTGGTTTGAAAATCATTAAACTTGAAAAACCAAATACTACATTTGCAAGCTGCGCGACTTATGGCTTATACAACCAAGGAAGTAATTTGATTTTAAATTCTAATGAAACTAAATCATATCAAGGTGCAACTGCTATCAATTCGGCTATTATAAATTCTGGTGCTGTTTTAACGCATTGCGGTTCAATTGCTGTTCTTGGTGATTTGACTTTAAATAGTAAAGGTACATTCAATATGAGAGGAAGTTTATCTCAAGGAAAATACCAGCAAACTAATCCAACGCAACTTATTATAAACAGTGAATCTGTTTTAAACGTAGAAGGATCGGTAGTAATCTGGGGAAATTTAACATTGAACAGTGGTGCTAAAATCAACTTTATCGGTAATAGTTCTACCATTACTATTTACGGAAAAGTAACAAAAGGATCTAACGTAACCATTACAGGAAACTACGTTGATACTGAAAATAAACTAAAATAAGAGATTTTATTCTCATTTTCAATTATAAAAAAAGCTGCCAGCATAAAAACTGGCAGCTTTTTTGTTGCTTATTGTGAAAATTAGAAATCAATAACAACCATTAACATTTCATTTAAATAGTCTTCCATAAAATAATTAGTATTTTTGAGGCACTTAAAAGAAAAACAATTAACCACAGCATGAGAAAAATACAGATTCAAATCTTTCTTTTATTTTTTATCAGTTTTCAAATTTCATTTGCGCAGCAGCCACAAAAACTAAATTCAGTTGAAATTTACAATCAAATCAAAAAATTAAACTTTTTAGGTTCGGTTTTATATGTTGCCGCACATCCAGATGACGAAAATACCCGAATGATTTCGTATTTGGCAAATGATATGAATGCCAGAACTGGTTATTTGTCTTTAACTCGTGGTGATGGTGGTCAGAACTTAATCGGACCGCAATTACGTGAATTATTAGGAGTTATAAGAACTCAAGAATTAATTGAAGCTCGAAAAATTGACGGAGGCGAACAATTTTTTTCAAGAGCAAATGATTTCGGTTTTTCGAAAAATCCTGATGAAACTTTAGACATTTGGGATAAAAATAAAGTTCTTGCCGACGTTGTTTGGACGATTAGAAAATTTCAGCCAGATATTATTATCAATAGATTCGATCATCGCTCTTCTGGAACTACGCACGGACATCATACTTCATCTGCAATGTTAAGTGTACAAAGTTTTAAATTGACAAACGATCCAAAAGTTTATCCTGAACAATTAAAATATGTTACGCCTTGGCAGGTAAAACGCCAATTTTTCAATCCATCTTGGTGGTTTTACGGAAGTCAGGAAAAATTTGATGCCGCAAATAAGTCTAAATTCACAAAGCTAGAAACTGGTGTTTATTATAACGGAATAGGAAAATCGAATCAAGAAATTGCTGCTCTAAGCAGAAGCCGTCATCAATCTCAAGGTTTTGGAAGCACTGGAGTTCGTGGTGAAGAAACAGAATATCTAGAATTAATTAACGGTGAAACTCCAAAAGAGCGAGATAATTTATTCGATGGAATTGATACAAGCTGGAACCGCGTTAAAAACGGAAAACCAATCGGTGATTTAATTTCGTCTATTATTTCAAAATACGATTTCAACAAACCTTCAGCAAGTATTCCAGATTTGGTAAAAGCTTATGCTATGATTGAAGCTCTAGAAGACGATCATTGGAAAAGCATTAAATCTAACGCAATAAAAAATATAATCGCATCTTGTTCTGGTTTATATCTTGAAGCTGTAGCAAACGAACAAGAAGCAACGCCAGGAAGCACACTTAAACTTTATCTTGAAGCTATTAACAGATGTAGTGTTGATATGCAATTAGTTAGCATAAAAACTTTACCTGATAATAAGACTATTTCTCAAAACATTCCTTTAAAAAATAATAATGATCAAAGAATAAATATTCAGCTTCAACTTCCTGAAAATATAGAATATACACAGCCATATTGGTTAAAAGAAAAAGCGACGGTTGGAATGTACACGGTTTCAAACCAAGAAAACATCGGAATTCCAGATATTATCAGAGAAACTAAAGTTGTTTTTAATATAAAAATCAACGATATAGAAATTCCGTTTGAACGCACTGTAGTTTACAAATACAACGATGGCGTAAAAGGTGAAATGTACAATTTTGTTGATATTGTTCCTGATGTTACAACTTCGATTCTAGAAAGAGTTTTGATTTTTAGAGATACAAAAAGTAAAATGATTCCGGTAAAAGTTCGCGCAGGAAAAGATAATGTAAAAGGAAATGTACATTTAGAATTACCAAAAAGCTGGACAGTTTCTCCCAAAGAAATTCCGTTTGATTTGGATAAAAAAGGCAATGAACAAATCTTTTATTTTGAAGTAACACCGCCAGTGAATCCTGAAGAAGTGATAGCGAAAAGTATTGCAACTGTTGATGGTAAACGTTTTGATAAAGATCAAACTATTATCGATTTTAATCATATAACTAAACAAATGGTTTTAAAATCGGCTGAATCAAAATGTATTAGAATTGACTTAAAAACTTCTGGAGATGCCATCGCATATATTATGGGTGCTGGAGATGAAGTCCCAGAAAGTTTAGCACAAATGGGATACAAGGTTTCTATTTTAAAACCAGAAGAAATTACACCAGAAAAGTTAGATTCTTTTAGTACCGTTATTACCGGAATTCGCGCGTACAATACCGTAAATGCTTTAGCTAACAAACAAAATATTTTATTCAATTTTGTAAAAGGCGGAAAAAATATGATTGTGCAATACAATACTAACGGAAAACTGGTAACAGATAAAATTGCTCCATATCCGCTAAAATTATCAAACGATCGTGTTACAGAAGAAAATGCAAAAATCACTTTTTTAGCACCAAATCACCCCGTTTTGAATACTCCGAACAAAATTTCTGAAAAAGATTTTCAAGGATGGACACAAGAACAAGGATTGTATTATCCAAATGAATATGATGCTGCCTTCACTCCTATTATATCTTCTCATGATAAAGGAGAATCTGCAAAAGATGGTGCATTATTAGTAGCTCCATATGGAAAAGGATATTACATTTACACTGGATTAAGTTTCTTTAGAGAATTACCAGAAGGTGTTTCTGGCGCTTATCGATTACTATCGAATATTATTTCTTTGAAACAGCCAATTGAAGCTCCTAAACAAGATTTAAAGCAATAAAATATGGAAACGAAAAAAACAAAAAAATGGAAAAAAAGTTATACTTACGTTTTAGTATTTAATGCAATTTACATTGCTATTTTCGTTTTAATCATGCAATTATACTCATAACCTATGCAGCTATTTGACTGGATCGTACTTATTGTAACATTATTATTTATCGTTGGTTATGGCTCGTGGAAAACCCGAGGCAGTAAAAACGTTGAAGATTTCATTTTAGGAAACAACGAAACGCCTTGGTATACTGTCGGTCTTTCTGTAATGGCGACACAAGCCAGCGCTATTACGTTTTTATCTACTCCAGGTCAAGCTTATCATGACGGAATGGGATTTGTACAATTTTATTTTGGATTGCCAATTGCCATGATTGTAATTTGTGTGACTTTTATTCCGCTTTATCATAAAAGTAAAGTTTTTACGGCTTACGAATTTTTAGAAAGGAGATTTGATGTAAAAACGCGTTCTCTAGCGGCAATTTTATTTTTGGTGCAGCGAGGTTTAGGAACCGGTTTAACTATTTATGCACCAGCTATTATTCTATCTGCGCTTTTAGGATGGAACTTAACTGTTATGAATATTATTATCGGAGTTTTAGTAATTATTTATACTTTTTCTGGAGGAACAAAAGCGGTAAACGTAACTCAGAAACAGCAGATGTTTGTAATTATGTCTGGAATGTTTATCACTTTTTTCTTGATTCTACACTATCTTCCAAACGATATGACTTTTAATAGCGCGCTTCACATTGCAGGTGCAAATGATAAAATGGATATTGTAAATTTTTCTTTTGATCCAGAAGAGAAATATACGATTTGGAGCGGTATTACTGGAGGTTTTTTCTTAGCTCTTGCGTATTTCGGAACAGATCAATCGCAAGTTGGGCGTTATTTATCTGGAAAATCAGTTCGCGAAAGTCAAATGGGATTGATAATGAATGGGCTTTTAAAAGTTCCGATGCAGTTTTTTATTCTTTTGACGGGAGTTATGGTTTTTGTGTTTTTTCAATTCAATCCTGTTCCTTTAAATTTCAATCCAAACAATAAAATTGCAATTGAAAAATCGGTTTATAAAGAAGAATATCACGCTTTAGAGCAAAAATTAGTAAAACTATCCGAAGATAAAAAAGTAATTAACTTGCTATATATTGATCAGTTAAATCAAGATTATGACAATCCTATTTTGCGTAAAGAATTGGTAGCTTTATCGAATAAAGAAAAAGATTTACGAGACAAAGCCAAAGAAATAATTTTAAAAGCAGACAGTAATACAGAAACCAACGACAAAGATTATGTATTCTTTCACTTTATCCTGCATTATTTACCAAAAGGTTTAATAGGATTATTGTTGGCCGTTATTCTTTCGGCAGCCATGTCTTCAACCGCTTCAGGATTAACCGCTTTGGCTTCTACAACAGCAATTGATATTTATAAACGAAATCAGAAAACACCAAAATCAGAAAAACATTTTTTAAATGTAACGAAGTTTTTTACTCTTTTCTGGGGAATTGTAGCGATACTTTTCGCTTGCGTTGGAACGTTGTTTGAAAATTTAATTCAGTTGGTAAATATTATTGGATCTATTTTCTACGGAACCGTTTTAGGGATTTTTCTTGTTGGTTTTTATTTGAAACGCGTTCAGGCAAAGCCAATGTTTATCAGTGCGATTATTAGCCAGTTAACGATTTTCGTTATTTATTATTTCATGATTTATACACAGGAAAAACTAGGCTATTTATGGCTTAATTTTATTGGTGCAATTTTGACAATTGTATTGGCGCTACTGATTCAGTTTTTATTCTTCAGAGGAAAATCTGATGAAAATGAATTAATTTTGGAATAAGCTGATGTCAAAAAAAATCTTCATCATCATATTTTTTTTAGTATTCTTTCAGGCTGAAAGTCAAAATACTGATGAATCAATGGTTGTAGACAATTCCATTTCCGCTCAATTATACACAAAGTGTTTTGATAATTTGAATGAAGGAAATGAATTATTCGAAAAATATCCGACATTCCAAAAAACGACATTTTGTTCGTTGTTAAGTTGTTCTTATCTATTGGCTTATAAAGAAACTGACATACAAAAGTTCGCAGAACAAATGTTAATCGGAATTACAACTCAACTATTTAAAGAAGGAAATCCCGTATATTTAATAAATGGTTTAGAAAGTTCAACTGAAGCTGTAAGGAGAAATGAAAATTTGAACGATGATAATCATATTGTTTATATCAGTTATGCAGAATGCACAAGCCCAATATATTTAAGAAATGCAGCAGAAATTGTAAACAAACAAACTCGATTTTTAATTAATCAATCTTCAACTAAATAAATCCTGATGCCCTAACCGTGATGGAAGCGGCATCCTTTTTGTTTTTTCTTTAAAAACAAAAAGATACAGCGGACAGCAGGAATAAGCTCCTAATAAAACATCATTATAAAAACTAAATTTCTGCAAATAGATTCTCTCTTAAAATTGTAAGTAAAAAACACTATTTTAGTAATCGTAAAACTGATCAAAAAAGTTTTACATCCAAAAACTAAACTAATTTTTAACTGGAGAAATTATAAATGAAAATTTCGGACGATTTAGAAAAACTACTTCCATTTGGCTACCTTTTCCTAATTTTAATGGGAATATTGAAAGACAGCATTTTTTATTACCAATTAGGTATTAATATTTTAAAATATTCTACAATAACAGATGTTTTAATGAGCCCTATTTCTGAATTTACTTCAAATCCGGTAATATTGGCGACAATTATTTCACTGTTTATAATTCATATTAATTTACCAACCTTTCTGGCAAAACATTATAAAAAACGTTACGTTCAGAAAATGTTTGAGTTGAAACCTACAACAGATTTAACAACAAAGGAAACCCAAAGTTATTACAATCTAATTGCAATAAAATCTCTTGCTGTAATTTTATTATCGTTTTTTCTTGGTTACGGAATGGCGGGAGGATATTTTATAAAAAAGGATATTGCGAAAAATGCTATAAAATATGATTCAAAACTTTATTTTAATGAAGATAAACCCGAACAGGTATTTTTAATCAACTCTAATAGTTTATATTACTTTTATTTAAAACAAGGAAGTGATGCAATTCAAATTGCACCTTTAGGAAGTGTCAAGAATATTGAAATACCTCAATCAAAAGGATTTTTTCACAGGTAGTTTTCTTTTAATTTTTAAAAATCATCATTATGAAAGATCTTAAAAAGTACAGCAATAAAACCAAAGCCGCTTTTATTCTTTTGATCGTGATGCTTCTTATTTTATTGGGGAATTTTAATACGCTTTTGAATTCAAAAAATGTAAATGATAATATTAATGCAATTTACAAAGATCGTTTAGTTGTTGCGCATTACATTTTTCAGTATTCTAAACAGCTTCATTTTATAAAAGCTGAAGCAGAAAAACTTGATCTGAGTGATAATATCAAGAAAAACGAAATCATTCATACTCTAGATATTGTCCATAATATTGATGATTTGTACGCCAAAACTGTTTTAACGAATAAAGAAAAACAATATTTTGATGCTTTTTTAAGCTCGTGCAAAGAAATCAATAAACAGGTTGAAAATAAAGATTGGAATAAAATTGCTGTTTCAAGCGGGCAAGCTCTTAAAACTTTAGAATCTTTATCGCAAATTCAAATTGAAGAAGGAAAAGCAAAATTGGCTCTTGCCAATGCGATGTACAATAAAAATAATAGCATCGGGCAATTGCAGATTGCTTTACTTATTATTTTGGGCGGAATTACATTCTATCTCTTAATTAAAAAAATAAAGAAAACGGTTAAAATTCCTGAACCTCCAAGTATGAATTGATTTTAACCACAAACACGCAAGGAATTACGCAATCCCGATAGCTATCGGGAGCAAAGTTTTTTACACAAAGCTTTGCGAACTCTGCGTTTTCAAAAAATACTTTAATAAAAAACCTAGCGTGCTTTGCGGTTAAAAAACAGCAAAAAAAATTCCAAAACCCGAAAGCTTTGGAATTTGGAATTTTATAATTGAAAAATTAAAAACTTATCTGCTCCACTCAGCGATACTGTCTTTATTTAATTTTACGTAATCAGCATTGTTTGCTACTTCTGCAGCTGCTAAAGAAGCTTTTGCTGTTTCTACTGCACCTTTTTTATCTCCTTGTTTTGCTTGAATCAAAGATTTTAATCTTGTTACATAATAAGGTTTATCAGTACTCATATCCAATGCTTTATCAACATAAGTTCTAGATAATTCGATATTTCCGTTCGATTGAAATAAATATTGAGACGCTGCGTAATAATCATTCCATGATGGACCAGCTAACGTTTTATCAATACTTGCTATTGCAGTTTTTGCAGTTGGCACTTCAAATTTTAAAGCTACATGAGAATTTTCCCAAGCCATTTCTAAATAACCAAAATTCGGATCTAAACCGTTAATTCCGATTGTAAATGTTTCTACCGGAGTTGGCAGAGCATCTTCTTTTACAGTAGTTTTTAAAGCTACATAAGCTTCGCTCCAATTTTCTGGCAATCCCCAGTTATCTGTAGAAAGATAAAAAATAACATCCCAGCTTTCAATTCTTGGAACAGTATAAATTGCATATTTTCCTTTTTTCAATGTTTTACCGTCAATAATAACGTCATCACTGAAATTAATAATTGTATTTTCGTTTGCTCCAGTTCTCCACAATTTACCAAACGGAACCAAATTTCCGAAAACAGCTCTCCCTCTTGCTCCTGGTCTTGAGTAAGTAACTTCAACATCTGTTAAACCAACGGTTTGTTTTATATATCCTTTTGGACTTGCTTGCGGTGTTTTTACCTGTGCTTCTGATGCCAATGGTGCTAAAATTAAGGCAAATGCAATAAGTAGTTTTTTCATTTTCAGTGTTTTTTATTTTATTCAAATTTACAAATTCAAATAGCGAACAAATGTTAAATTTTATATAATTCAGGGCTTAAGTTGTGCTATTTTTTGAGCATTTAATTCGTTAAAATGATCTATAACTAAATCTGCCTCAGATAAATCTTGCAGGTTAGAATGTTCACTTTTATATCCTACACAATAGATTCCTGCTCCTTTTGCCGCTTTTATTCCGTTTGTACTATCTTCTATAATAATACATTCTTCTTTTGGAGCAATTGACAAAGAAGCAGCGTGAATAAATATAGCTGGATTTGGTTTTGATTGCGGAAAATCTTCACCGCTCACAATATGCGTAAAATATTGATGAAGATTAAATCTAGTGAAAACTCGATCTATAGTAACTTTTGAAGCTGAAGAAGCCAAAATCAACTGTATACCGTTGTGATACAAATCTTTAATTAAATCTTCAACTCCGTCTAAAAGATACAGATCTTCTTTGGTATCAAAAGCATCATTAAAAATCGTTCTTTTTCTTTGAATCAAATCTTCAACTTCTTGTTCTACAGATGGAAAATAATTCTTTAACGTCTGAAAAGTATTTCTAGTAGAAAAACCAGTAAATGAAGTATACATTTCTTCTGGCACTTCAATATTTAATTCTGAAAATTGTAAATAATAAGCGTAACGATGAACTGGCTCCGTGTCTACGATTACGCCGTCCATGTCAAAAATTACTGTTTTAATCATTTTTTTAAGGTTCTAAGGTTCTGAGGAACTGAGGTTCTAAGTATTTTATGTTTTGAGGTTTATTTTTCACAAAGATTCTAAGTACTCAAAGATAAACCTAAGTAACTTAGAATCTTAGAACCTTATTTTTCGTTCGAAATCAAATAACGAATTACAGTTTCTGCTGCATGAAGACCAAATAATCCTGGCATGTAACTATTTGTTCCATAGAAAGATTTTTTGTAATTTTTTCCATCAGTTAATTTTAGGCTTTTTTCATTTTGAATTTCTGATGAAAAAACTACTTTCAACTTATTGATTTTTACCGCTTTCAAACGCTTGCGAATTGTTTTAGAAAAATAACAATTAATTGTTTTAGAAATATCAGCAACTTTTACTTTTGATGCCAACATTTTTCCGCCAGCGCCCATACTGCTGATGATTTTTACTCTTTTGCGTTTTGCGGCAATAATCAAATTTAATTTTGGCGTAATACTATCAATACAGTCTAAAACATAGTCGAATTCAGGAGAAACTATTTCGAAAGCTCTTTCTGGAGAAAGAAATTCTTTAACTCGAGTAAGTTTTAATTCCGGATTAATATCCATTAAACGATCGCCAACAATCGTAATTTTTGGTTCTCCAACTGTTGAATGCAATGCCGGCAATTGACGGTTTATATTGGTAATATCCACAACATCTCCATCGACAATTGTCATATTTCCTACTCCTGCTCTCGCCAAAAATTCGGCTGCAAAAGATCCAACTCCTCCTAATCCTACAACTAAAACATTTGCTTTTTGTAAATTTTCTAATCCTTCTTTAGTAAACAAAAGCTCAGCTCTTTCTGTCCATTCTGCCATATTCTATATTTTGTTATTTTGTTCTTATTTTTTTTGTTTCAAGTTTCAGGTTTCAAGTTTCAAGTGTCAGGCTGAGCGAAGTCGAAGCCCGTTACTAATTGGAGCGCCCTTCGACTTCGATCAGGGTAACAAACTTTTAAATTAAATTTCTTTATTCAAACACACTTTTATAATTACTTGAAATAATACCTTTTAATTCTTTTATATCTAATTCTTTATATTCAGAAGCTAATTCATAAACTTGCTCAATTGTTTCTTCAATTGTGTCGGTTTCTAAGAAAAAACGATCATTTGGAATTACTTGAAAAACGGTTTTTAAATCTGGATTTTTCAATAAATATTTCCCAAATGAAAGATAAAAGCCGTCTTTAATTAATTGTTCTGCCAATTGTTTATTCTTCGAAAAACCATGAATAATCATCGGAACAGAAATTTTCATTTTTTTCTTAATAGCCGTAACTTCCTGAAAAGCGGCTACACAATGAATAACAACTGGTTTTTTGAATTTTTGTGCCAATTCTAATTGTCTTTCAAAAACAGAAATCTGCAATTCTAACGGAACTTCAATTCGTTTATCTAAACCACATTCGCCAATTGCCAAACAATTTTCAGTTTGTAATTTTTCTTCAATAATTTTCAAATCTTCATCAACTCGATTTTCATCAATATACCACGGATGAATTCCGATAGAATAAAACGAAATAGATCCATCAAAATCTTTTGGATATTGATTTACCAACTCTAAAACATCTGGCTGATTGGTAAAATGATGAGTATGAAAATTGAAAAATTCCATTAATGAAAATCTTTTACTCCTGCTTTAATTTCAATTTTCAAATCATTTTCTAGCGGTACAAGCGGACAAGAATATTCGTAATTATAAGCACAATACGGATTATACGCCTGATTAAAATCAATCGCAATTGTATTTCCTTTCGGAATTTGCAAATCTATATAACGACCTCCGATGTAACTTTGTTTTCCGCTTGTTAAATCGGAAAAAGGCAAAAACAGATAATTTTTATATTTTTCTTGTACTATAAGTTCTAAATTTTGATAAACGGCAAGCTTAAACGCTTTTCCATTAATTTTAAAATTTAAAGTACCGTATTTAACGTATTTTGAAGTATACTTTCCGCTCTCTTTCATTTCAAAAACTTTCCCGCCTTTTGCTTTTACTAAAGTTGCATTGACAAAATAAGTCTCAGAAATAGGATAAAATTCTAAGCTTTTAAAAGTTTTTAAATCTTTTGCCATTAACGGACTTGTCTTAGAATCAGCAAATTCTGAATTTATTTTCTTCTGAAATTTTAACACTTCATTTTTGCTAAACTTTTTTTGACCAAAGCCAAAACTAAAAACAAACAATAAAACTAGGGCGTAGATAGTTTTCATCTTAGAAATTTTATGCAAAAATAGTTCAAAAGTAACAAAACGACAACCACTTAAGCTGACAAAGTTTGCTAACTTTGTTGCGATAATCTATCACACAAAATGCTCAAAAACGCTTTTACCCACTACATTAATAATTTCAGAGGTTTTTCTAGAGAAATTTGGATTCTTGCCATTGTAACTTTTATCAATCGTGCCGGAACAATGGTATTGCCATTTTTATCCAAATATTTAAAAGAAGATCTTCATTTTTCATACAATCAAGTTGGATGGATTATGGTTGCCTTTGGTTTCGGTTCTATGTTGGGTTCATGGCTTGGCGGAAAACTTTCTGATAAAATCGGATTCTATAAAATAATGGTTTTCAGCTTATTCACTAGCGGCGTGTCACTTTTCTTTGTACAATATATAACACATTTCTGGTCGCTTTGTATTGCCATGTTTCTCTTAATGACTATTGCAGATATGTTCAGACCAGCCATGTTCGTGTCTTTGGGCGCTTATGCAAAACCCGAAAATAGAACTCGTGCTTTAACACTTGTTCGTTTGGCAGTAAATCTAGGTTTTGCAGCGGGTCCAGCTCTCGGCGGATTAATTATTATGGGAATGGGATATTCTGGTCTTTTCTGGGTTGATGGTTCTTCTTGTATTATTTCGATATTAATTTTCGCCTTTTTGGTAAAAGAAAAGAAAAAAGTAGTTTATGAAGATAAAGCAGAAAGTGCCGGAGATGTAAAATCAGTTTTTCATGACAAGATTTTCTGGGTTTTCTTATTTGTGAGTTTTATTACGGCTATGATTTTCTTTCAGCTTTTTACCACTTTACCTTTATATCATAATGAAAAATTTGGTTTAAGTGAATTCCAAACGGGATTATTAATGACGTTAAACGGACTTTTGATTTTTGCTTTAGAAATGCCAACAGTTGGCTTTTTAGAAAGAAAAGGTTTTGCTAAAATCAGAATTATTATTGTAGGCTCTTTTGTAATGGCTTCTAGTTTCTTTTTGCTTCTCATTAATTTTTGGGCAGGAATATTGGTTGTCAGCATGATTTGCATTTCTGTCGGCGAAGTTCTAACCTTTCCTTTTTCTAATGCTTTTGCCTTGAGCCGTGCACCACGCGGACAAGAAGGTCGCTACATGGCGCTTTATACCATGAGTTTTAGTTTAGCTCATATAATAAGTTCAAAAGTTGGTTTTGAAATTATTACCCGCTTGGGTTATCAGATCAACTGGTTATTTATGGCTTGCATTGGCGTAATTGCTACAGGATGTTGCATATGGATTAAAAATGCTTTAGTCACCGAAAAACCTCAATAGAAAAACTTTAACTTCTTAAAACGTTATAATTCAATTTATTACATTTAAATTTGAATGGCTTTTCTGTGACTTAAAATCAAATCAAACTTAATTTTTAGTTAAATAACTATTTTTATAGTTGTGTAACTAAAAAAATAGTTGTAGGTTTGAATTAAAATTAGAGAAGATGCAGAAGTTAACAAACAAAGAAGAAGAAATTATGATGATTTTATGGAAGCTTAAAAAAGCTTTTGTGAAAGAAATTCAAGCAGAAATTACTGAAGACCAACCACATTACAACACATTATCAACTATTGTTCGCAATTTGGAAGAAAAAGGATATGTTGGGCACAATGCTTTTGGAAACACACATCAATATTTTCCAATTGTTGCAATAGAAGATTACAGAAAAGGATTTATGAAAACTGCAATTGATAATTATTTCAACAGTTCTTATAAAAGCATGGTTTCTTTTTTTGCTAAAGAAGAGAAAATTTCAGCAGACGAATTGAGAGAAATTTTATCAATGATAGAAAATAAAAACGAAGAAAAATAATTTTGATTATGGAGGCAATTTTCATTTATATCGCTAAGTCGGGTTTCTTAATGCTTATGTTTTATTGCGCCTATTATTTTTTATTGCGTAAAGAAACTTTTTTCAATAGTAACAGATGGTTTTTATTATCTGGTTTAGTTGTATCTGCCGTATTACCTTTACTAACTTACACCAAAGTTGTATGGATTGAGTCGGCTCCAATTTTAAATAGCATTCAATCGAATGTAAATATTATAGAAAAAGAATCGCCCGAATTCAATTGGAATCAAATCATTTTGGGAATTTACGGAATCGGTTTTATTATTTTCATTATCAAATTGGCAATAGATTTTTATAGTCTAAATGCAATTATAAAAGGAAAAAAAATACAACAGCAAGCCGATTTTAAATTCATCGATATTAACGAAAACATTGCGCCTTTCTCCTATTTCGAATATATTGTTTACAATTCATCACTGTATACGGCTTCAGAATTAGAAAATATTATTGAACATGAAAAAGTTCATAGCGACCAGAATCATACCGTTGACGTTTTAGTTTCGAGATTTTTCAGTATTATTTTCTGGTTCAATCCTATTGTTTGGCTTTATAAAAAAGCAATCACACAAAATCTTGAATTTATTGCAGACAGCGAAGCTGCCAAAAAACTTTTAGATAAAAAAGCATATCAATACACGCTTCTAAAAATAACAACACACGAAAATTGTGTTGCAATCACCAATCATTTTTATCAATCATTAATCAAAAAACGAATCGTTATGTTAAACACAAATCAATCAAAAAAGAGAAATTCTTGGAAGTATTATGTTGTAATTCCAGCTCTTGCCGCTTTTGTTTTATTATTTCAAGTGGAAGTAGTTGCAAAAGAAAAATCGAAAATTGTAACTGACAAAGAGTCGAATATTGCATCTGTAGATGTTTTTAAAATCCGTAAAAATTCTACTGATTCAGAATTGAACGAAATAAAAAACAATTTGCAAAAAAATCATAACATTAAATTTGAAGTTTCTAATGTAAAAAGAAATTCTTCAAACCAGCTAACATCAATTTCAGTTGATGTAAAAAGAGGAAGCCAACAAGCAACATCTGTGCAATCTACTGACGGAGAAGCAATAAATGAATTTGGAGTTCTAGTAATCACGTATAAAAACGGAGATAAAAAAATCGGAATCCAAACAGAAGACAACTCTAAAAATAAAGAGCCTAAAAAAACAATTAGCAATAAACTGAAAACTAAAATAGAAAAAAATGCTAACACTAATTCTACTACTAGTACAAAAACTAACAGTGTTACTACTACAACTGTTAACACTGTTGTGATGACAAATACAGATGATAAGACATCTCCAAATGTAATTATTAGTTCTAAACCAACAATTGTCGTTTCTAATTCAGCTAAAGCGAAAATGAATCTGCAATTAATAGTTGTTGACGGAGTAGAAATGCCTTCTAATTTTGATGTTAATAGTATTAATCCAAAAAGTATTGAATCTATGAGTGTTTACAATGGAACTAATGCGACAGCAAAATATGGAGAAAAAGGTTCTCAAGGAGTAATTGAAATTGAGACTAAAGAATAATTCATTCATCAATCATTAATCAAAAAACGAATCATTATGTCAAACGCAAATCAATCAAAAAAGAAAAATTCTTGGGAGTATTATGCTGTAATTTCACTAATCGCAGCTTTTGTATTATTCTTATTTCAAATGGAAGTAATTGCAAAAGAAAGACCGCAATTTATAGCTGAAAACGACTCGAATATTGAATCTGTTGATGTTTTTAAAATCTGTAAAACTTCTACTGATGCGCAATTGAACGAAATCAAAAACAATTTACAGAAAAAACATAAAGTAAAATTTGAAGTTTCTGATGTAAAAAGAAATGCATCAAATGAGTTAACCTCAATTGTCGTTGATATTAAAAAAGGAAAACAGAACGCGAAATCTATTCAAAATTCTGAAAATCAAACTATAAACGAATTCGGTGTCGTTGTTATAACTTATAAAAATGGAGATTCAAAAATTGGAATTCAAACAATTGATGAATCTAAAGATAAAAACTCCACAAAAAACAAACTTGGAAATCAATTAATTGTTGTTGATGGAGAAGAAATGCCAAGCAATTTTAACTATGAAAGCATAGATGTAAAAATTATTGAGTCTGTCAATGTTTTAAAAGGAATTGAGGCAATTGGAAAATATGGAGATAAGGGTACAAATGGCGTAATTGAAATCGAAACTCGTAAATAAACGATTTAAATAAATAAAAAAATGCAAAAACTAACCAATAAAGAAGAAGAAATCATGCACATTTTATGGAAGCTAAAAAAGGCTTTTGTAAAAGAAATTCAAGCAGAGATTTTAGAAGATCAGCCACATTACAACACCTTGTCAACTATAGTGCGTAATTTGGAAGACAAAGGTTATGTTGCACACAATGCTTTTGGAAACACACATCAATATTATCCGGCTGTAAGTATCGAAGATTACCGAAAAGGTTTTATGAACACTGCAATTGATAATTATTTCAATAGTTCTTACAAAAGCATGGTTTCTTTTTTTGCTAAGGAAGAAAAAATTTCGGCTGACGAATTACGAGAAATCTTAGACATGATCGAAAATCCAAAAGAAAGTAAATAAGAATAGTATGGAAGCACTTTTTATTTTTATCTTAAAATCAAGCGGACTTTTAGCAACATTTTATTTTGCTTACATTTTTTTACTTCGTAAAGAGACATTTTTTAATAGCAGCCGTTGGTTTTTATTAGCGGGACTAATCACTTCTTTGGTTTTACCTTTTGTGGTTTACACTAAAGTAATTTTGGTTGAAGCACCGCCAGAACCAATTGCAATTCCAACAATTGAAAGAACTGAAGTAAAAAATATTCCAATCTCTAATCAAGATTTTGCAGTTTACACACCAAAGTATACTCAAAATGTGTCTACGGTTGAAAAAGAAAGTCTTGAAATAAATTGGAATTTAGTTCTGCTTGCTGTTTACGGAATTGGTTTCATCGCTTTTATGATAAAATTCGCTCTTGATTTTTATAGTTTGAATGCTGTTCTGAAAGGAAAAAAAATAGAACAGCAAGAAGATTTTAAAATTATCGACGTAAATGAAAACATCGCTCCTTTTTCCTATTTCGATTATATTGTGTACAATTCATCACTATATACGGCTGCCGAATTAGAAAATATTTTGGAGCATGAAAAAGTGCACAGCGACCAAAACCATACTATTGATGTTTTGATTTCGAGAATCTTTTGTATTCTGTTTTGGTTTAATCCAATTGTCTGGCTTTATAAAAAAGCCATTTTACAAAATCTTGAATTTATTGCAGATTATGAAGCTTCTAAAAAAATTACCGACAAAAAAGCATATCAATACACACTTTTAAAAATTACAACGCACGATACATGCGTTGCTATCACCAATCATTTTTATCAATCATTAATCAAAAAACGAATTGTCATGTTAAACAAGAATCAATCAAACAAAAGGAATTATTGGAAATATTATGCTGTAATTCCGGCATTGGGCGCATTTGTTCTTTTATTTCAAATTAAAACTATTGCACAAGAGAAAAAAGAGAATTTAGCAGTTGTTCAAAAAGACACTATTAAAGAAGAACAAGAAATTATTAAAATTACAAAAAACACTACGGATCAAGAATTGAAGGATCTTACTTCAAAATTAAAAACTAATCATAATCTTGATGTTGAAGTTTCTGATGTAAAAAGAAATTCTGATAAAGAATTGACAGCTATCCAAATTCAAACAAAATCTGAATCTGGAAAAAAACAAACCATTAAAATTGATGGAAACAAAGCAATAAAAGATTGCGAGATTGCAATTGGCACTGATGAAAACGGAACTAAAGCTATTGTAATTAATGCTGATAAAAATATGAAAGCGCCAATTATAATTAGAAATGAAAGGGTTGTTGTGCGTAACTATGGAGATTCAGACCTAACGCCTCCTACTCCACCAACGCCTCCAGCTTTTCCTTCTGGGCCAATGCCTACAGCTCCAGCTGTAGATATGTCAAAAATGCCGAAACCACCTGTTCCTCCAAAAAATCCAAAAGACAAAGTTGCTATGAGCAAATTTGAAAAAGAAATGGAAGAGTTTGAGAAAAAAATGGAAGCTTTTGAACCTGACATGTCTGCTTATGAAAAACAAGTTGAAGCTATTATGTCTCAAAGAGAAGCTATCTATGAGAAGGAAATGGCTAAATATGAGCTAGCAATGGAAAAGTTCAATGAAAAAATGGAGAAGTTCAATTACAATTATAATTACAAATTTAATTTTGGAGGTGATTCTGGCGAATACGAGAACAACATGAAGCAATACGAGCAAGACATGAAACAATATGAACTTGATATGAAGCAACATGCAAAAGATATGAAACAACATGCTAAAGACATGAAGCAGCATGAGAAAGATATGAAACAGCATGAAAAAGATATGAAGGAAATGGAAAGACAAAACAAAAAAGCTTAATTATACTTTATTCTATATTTTAAAAACCAGTGTTATGCGCTGGTTTTTTTCAGTTTTAAACTTTACTTGATTTTTAAAATTGCTCAAAAATGAAAACAAATCTTTCAATACTGCTTCTCTTTTTTACGCTTTCAATTCTGGCACAACAAAGCGCAATCGAAAAAAATATTCTTATATCGATGGACAAAACAGCGTCGATATTAATGCAAAATTCAAAAGCAAATTCAATTTCGATTGGTGTTGTCAAAAACGGAAAAACATATACAAGACATTATGGCGAAATTGATAAAGGAAAAGAAAACATTGCCAATAATAATACGGTATTTGAAGTAGCTTCGATAACTAAATTATTTACGGGATTACTGGCAGCTCAAGCGGTTTTAGAAGGAAAACTAAATCCTGATGAAGACATCAGAAAATATCTAAATGGCAATTATCCAAATTTAGAATATAATGGAACTCCAATTACGATTAAAGATTTAGTATCTTTTAGAACTGGTTTTGATAAAGATCTCCCTGATACAAGCGAATTAAGAAAAAATCGTAACGACAGCAGTTATCTTGCCTTTAAGAAAATCGACGAATCTTATACTCAAGAAAATTTCTTCGAAGATCTCAAAACAATTAAGTTAGATACTTTGCCTGGCACAAAATTTAAGTATAGCAATGGAAGTCTAAATTTGACTGCTCATATTCTAGAAAATGTCTATCAGAAAAGTTACGAAACGCTATTAAAAGAAAATATTTTTTCTAAACTTGGCATGACTTCGACAGGAATAAATTTAAGTTCAAATGTTGTAGTTGCAAATGGTTATAATTTAAAAGGAATTTTAATGCCAAGCATTTCTGATAATCTTTGGGGCGCAGCTGGTCGTTTAAAATCTACTTTAAGTGATCTTACCAAATTTATTGCTTATGAATTAAATACAAAGAACAAAATAGTTCAAGAATCACAGCGAAATCTCTTAAACAGTTCGACAACTTGGAACGGTTATTTCTGGGATTATATTCAAGTTGATGAAAATGGCAAAAATTGTTGGAAACACGGTGGTGCATTTGGCACTCAAAATATGCTGGTTATTTATCCCGAATGTCAATTAGGACTTTCTATAATTGTAAATATTAGTGACGAAAACACAGCAAATGCTTTAGGTGAAGCAATTGTAAAACTTTCTAATGATTTATTGAGCGAAAACAAAAAGCAATCTGGAATTTACGGTTATAAAATAATTGGCGATAAAGTAGTTTTTACTTACGAACATGATAAAACTTTAAGTTCAGATTTGATAAAAAGTGTTTCCATTGCGGGCTCATTTGACAATTGGAATCCAAATGATAAAGATTATCAAATGATTAGAAAAAACAAAAACACTTTCGAATTGTCAATTCCAAAATCACAATTTGAAAAAGACAAAACCCATCTTTTTAAATTCGTGATTAATAAAACCGGATGGATGGAAGCTCCGAAAAACGCCATCAACAGACAAACAGACGGAGATGAAAATTTGATTCTTAAATTTTAAAAGACCTTAATTGCACATAAAGACTTTGATTAAAACACAAGGTCTTTTTTTTATATCTTTGAATAAACAAATCTGCTATGTATAAATTTCTTGCTAAATTAAATAAATTACTATTGCCAAGTTTTACCAAACAAGGATTGGATATTTCGAAAGCTAAAAAATGGCAAATGGCTATTATTGGATATAGAGCTTATGTAACCAAAAGAGCATTAGACAATTAAAATGATTTTAATTAAAAACTTAACTAAAAATATGCAGTATTTTTTAACTGTCGTATTTTTCTTGATTTGCTCTAATTCTTTTTCTCAAAAAATTGAAGACCAAATAAAAGCTATTAATACTATTGAAGAAGCCACAAGTTTTATTGAAAGCAATGAAAATGTTATGGCTGAAGTTTGGACAATAGTTCCAAAAATAGATAAAGCGAACCTTATAGAATATTTCAGAATAAAATAAAAGGTGATATTTTTTCTGATGAAAATAATATTTATAAAGTTATTGATTTAAAAAATATAACCGCATTACGAGTGAGTTATATCTTTTTAGATGGAAATAAGATGTCTCTAAAATCAATAAACGAGCTTCGCAAAAAAATTTTAGGACAGTATAAAAAAGGCGCTTCATTTGCAGATTTAGCAAATAAATACAGCATGGATTCAAGTAAAGATGGAGATTTAAATTGGTTTACTGAAGGTACAATGGTAAAAAAATTTGAAACTGAAATCAAAAATCATAATCTAAATGATGTTTTTACAATTGACTTAGACAATGAAAAGTGGTACTATGTTACGCTGAAAACTTTTCAAGATCAAAAAGTTGAAGAATTAACCATCTTAAAAATAAAAATCTAGGTTTTTAATGAAAAACAAAGAAATTAACCTTCCTCCTGTTCCGGCAGTATTATTAGCAATTATTAGTGTACAATGTGGCGCAGCGATCGCCAAAACATTATTTCCTACAATTGGAGCAGCTGGAACGGCATCATTACGAATTGGTATTTCGGCATTAATTTTACTTTTAGCTTATAGACCAAATTTAAAAGAAGTAACTAAAGAACAATGGAAAATTGTAATTCCGTATGGATTGTCTTTAGGAGCGATGAATTTAATTTTTTATTTCGCTATAGAAAGAATTCCTATTGGTTTAGCCGTTACTTTAGAATTTGTTGGTCCGCTGTTATTAGCAATTGCAGGTTCAAAACGATTAGTAGATTATTGCTGGGTTTTGCTAGCAGCAATAGGAATTTTGCTTATTGCACCTTGGACAAACGGTCGATTAGATCCGATTGGTATATTATGTGCACTTTTAGCAGGAGCGTTTTGGACCGCTTATATTGTTTTAGGTGGGAAAATTTCAAAAATAATGAACGATGGCCAAGCCGTAACAATCGGAATGTTATTTGCTGCTAGTTTAGTTTTACCTTTCGGTCTTCTAGAAACAGGATTGTCACATCTAACTCCAAAGCTTTTCGGAATGGGTGTCGCCCTTGCGCTTTTATCTAGTGCAATTCCTTTTACTTTAGAAATGAAAGCTTTAGGACAACTTCCTCCTCGTACTTTTAGTATTTTAATGAGTTTAGAACCAGCTGCCGCTTCTATTTGTGCTTTTATATTTCTACAAGAAAATTTAAGCATTTATGAAATTTTAGCTGTTGTATGTGTTGTTGTGGCTTCTGCTGGCAGTACTTTAACAGCTAAAAAGTAAAAAGTCCTGCAATAATTGCAGAACTTTTTTCAATCGTAGGTTATGTTTTGGAGATAATTATTTCTTTGGTAACAATACCGCGTTCACAACATGAATAACACCATTTGATTGGTTAACATCTGCAATAGTTACTTTAGATTTATTACCATTTTCGTCAGTAATATATAAATCTTTTCCTTGCATCCAAGCTGTTAGAGTACCACCATTTACTGCTTTAATTGCTGCTTTACCTTTTCCGTCTTTTATTGCTTTTGCAATATCAGCAGAGCTCCACTTTCCAGAAACAACATGATAAGTCAAAATGTTTTGAAGCATTTTTTTGTTTTCAGGTTTAAGTAATGTTTCCACTGTTCCCTTTGGCAATTTGTCAAAAGCCGCATTAGTTGGAGCAAAAACAGTAAACGGTCCTTTTCCTTTTAAAGTTTCTACTAAATCTGCCGCTTTTACTGCTGCAACCAAAGTTGTGTGATCTTTTGAGTTAACAGCATTTTCAATAATATTTTTATTTGGATACATTGCAGCTCCGCCAACCATTACAGTTTTTTGAGCGAATGATGTAAATCCGAATGCTAAGACTAAAGTTACTGAGGCTAAAAATTTTCTAGTTTTCATAATTAATATTTTAAGTTATAAAGTCATTTACGCTGATATATTTGTTTTGGTTTTAATAAAAATGAAAATAATTATAAAGAATATTCAAAAATTCTCAATTTGTATTGAAGAACAAGACTTTAATGACAAAAAATATTTTTGATTATTTTTAATAGTGTGATGATTTTCGCTTTCTTTTTATTATTAAATTTAAATTCCAAAACCTATTTACTATGAAAAATCTACCTCAAAAAGTCAGAAGTAAAAAATTAAAATCAAGAGTTGATTTAACCGTAATGGTCAGTATTTCTTTTTTGCTGATTATATTTTTTATGGTTGTTGGTGAATTATCCAAGCCAAAAATTATGGATTTGAATTTGCCAGATTTAAACAGAGGATGTGGCGAACCTATAACAGGTTGTTATAAAACTGATCGTTTTTACACTGTATTATTGGGAGAAAACGACAAAATCATAACATATAGTGGTATTTTAAATTTTTCTGCAGAAAAAATAACAAAAACGAATTATAGTAAAAATGGGTTTCGAAAGGAGTTATCTGCTATCAACAAAAAAATCCTTGAATATTCGGCCGCTATCGGAAAGCCAAATCGAGGAGTAATTGTATTTATAAAACCATCCCGTAAAAGCAATTATGGAAATTTAGTAGCTATTTTAGAAGAATTGAGATTAGCAAATATTCAAACATATAACATTGATGATTATTTCATTCCCGAAGAAGAAAAACTGTTAGCTTTAAATTAAAACTATAAAATTTGAATGTATGAAAAATCTACCTCAAAAAGTCAGAAGTAAAAAACTCAGTTCACGAGTTGATTTAACAGCAATGGTTAGTGTTTCTTTTTTATTGATAATATTTTTTATGGTTGTTGGAGAATTATCAAAATCAAAGGTCATGGAGTTTGGAAGACCAGATTGTATTGATGAAGATCTATATCGAGGATGCTACTTGACAGATGAGAATCGAAACATGACAATAATTTTAGATGGCAATAACAGAATCATTACTTATACAGGATTATTATTTGTTCCCATTGATTCACCAAAAGAAGTAGGATATGGTCAAAACGGAATTAGAAAAAAAATATTCGAAAGAAATAAAAAAGTATTACAATATTCTGCTCAGTTAGGCAAACCAAAAAATGGACTTATAGTTGTTATCAAACCAAGTAAAAAATCTAACTACGGGAATTTAGTTGAAATTTTAGACGAAATGAAGATTGCTGGAATTAACTCTTATTCTGTTGTTGACGATTTTACTCCAGAAGAAACTAAATTATTAGCTTCTAAATAAATAGAAATCATTTCCAAAAAGGTCTGATTCTGCTCGAACTGACAAAAATAAGCAACTTGAAACTTTAAACCTGAAACAAAAACAAATAGAAACAAAAAAGTCCCACATTTCTGTGGGACTTTCTATTTATAAAAAGCTAAGAATTATTTTTTCTCAGTTTTTTCCATTTTAGCTTTTAAAGCAGCTAATACATCATTGTTATCACCTAAAGTCGCAGCTGGTGCGTTTGTAGATGCAGATGCAGTAGTTTCAGCGGCAGCTTTCACGTTTTTCTCTTCTTCTTCACGGAAGATAGCAGTGTGAGAAGCAACTACTCTTTTGAATTCTTTGTTGAATTCAATTACTTTGAAATCAGCTGTATCACCTTTTTTCAATTTCTTTCCGTCTTCTTTTTCAAGGTGACGAGTAGGAATGAAAGCAACGATATCATCTCCGAATTCTACAGTAGCTCCTTTGTCAACGATTTCAGAAATCTCACCGTTGTGGATAGTTCCTACAGCGAAAGAATCTTCGTACTGATCCCAAGGATTAGCAGTAGTTTGTTTGTGACCTAAAGATAATTTACGTCCTTCAACATCTAATTCTAATACAACAACATCAAGTTTTTCACCAACGTTTACAAACTCAGATGGGTGTTTAATTTTCTTAGTCCAAGATAAGTCAGAAATGTAGATTAATCCATCAATTCCTTCTTCTAATTCTACGAAAATACCAAAGTTTGTAAAGTTTCTAACGATACCTGTATGTTTAGAACCTACTGGGTATTTAGAAGTAATGTCAGTCCATGGATCTTGAGTTAATTGTTTGATACCTAATGACATCTTACGATCATCTCTGTCAAGAGTTAAGATAACTGCTTCAACAACATCTCCAACTTTCACGAAGTCCTGAGCAGAACGTAAGTGAGTTGACCATGACATTTCAGAAACGTGGATTAAACCTTCAACACCTTCTGCAACTTCGATAAATGCACCGTAATCAGCGATTACAACTACTTTACCTTTAACTTTGTCACCAACAGTTAAGTTAGCATCTAAAGCATCCCATGGGTGAGCGTTTAATTGTTTCAATCCTAATTGAATTCTTGTTTTCTCATCATCGAAATCAAGGATTACAACGTTTAATTTTTGGTCTAATTCAAGAACTTCACTTGGGTGGTTGATTCTACTCCAAGAAAGGTCAGTAATGTGAATTAATCCGTCAACACCACCTAAGTCAATGAACACACCATAAGAAGTAATGTTTTTAACAACACCTTCTAATACTTGTCCTTTTTGTAATTGACCGATGATTTCTTTTTTCTGTACTTCAATATCAGCCTCGATAAGCGCTTTATGAGATACAACAACGTTTTTGAATTCGTGGTTGATTTTTACCACTTTGAATTCCATCATTTTGTTTACATATACATCGTAGTCTCTAATTGGCTTAACGTCAATTTGAGATCCTGGTAAGAACGCTTCGATACCGAATACATCAACGATCATACCTCCTTTAGTTCTACATTTAACAAAACCGTTAACGATTTCTCCAGTTTCATTAGCTGCAATAACTCTATCCCAAGATTTGATAGTACGTGCTTTTCTGTGAGATAATACTAATTGACCTGTTTTGTCCTCACGGATGTCGATTAATACTTCTACTTTGTCACCTACTTTTAAGTTTGGGTTGTAACGGAATTCATTTAAAGAAATAACACCTTCAGATTTAGCATTGATATCAACGATAACGTCTCTATCTGTAATTCTAACAACAACTCCTTCAACTACTTCTTCTTGATCTGTAGCGATGAAAGTTTTAGATACTAGTTCTTCAAACTCTTGTAAGTTTTTTTCATCTACTGCATCGATTCCTTCTTGGAAGTTATGCCAGTTAAAATTTGCTAAAAACTCTTCTTGTGATTTTAATTGTTCAGACATGCTGATAAAAAAATTTGTATTCTGTTTTTCTCGAGTTTCTCAATGCGATAGAAAATACAGAAGTTGTTTTACATAAATGGTTGATACCTAAAGGAAACTCTTCTCTGCCAAAAGGTCTGCAAAATTACTACAAATATTTGGATTTACAAAATATTTCCAAATTGATTATCAGTTGATTATTAAGAAGCAGAAGATTTTAGGTTTTTCAAGACGTTTAGTCCCGCTATCCGCTGCAATCTTTTATGTCTCGTTAAAGAAATGAGACATAAAAGGATTTCCACTTCTATCGGGGCTAGATTAGAACTTTTTATTTCCATAAGATCTTAACAAATGAAAAACTGTAGGGTTTACAATGTATAGCTATCTTCGCCAAAGTTTTACGAAACCTGCAAATTCTGGTTTTCAATCTTTACGTTAAAACTAATTTCTGCTTTTAACGCTTTAAACGCCTTTATTATAGTATCAATTGTTGCACTATTTGTACTGCTTTCTAATTTTGAAATTTGGGCTTTTTTTACTCCAATCAGATTTCCTAATTGTTCCTGTGTAAGATTTCTTTCTTTTCTAGCAGTTTTAATCATTCTTCCTAATAACTCCATATTAAGTTCATATTCATATTTATCTCTTTCAGGAGTTCCAATTTTCCCAATAACTTCATCTTTCATTTCAGAAAGCGAATACATCTTTATTTCTTTCTTTGCCATAACTAATCTATTTTATTTTCAAAATATTTCATTCTAATTCTATTAGCTTTTTCAATTTCACTTCCAGCCACTTTATCAACCTTTTTTATAAAACCATGAGTTGCAATAACCAAAGTTTTCTTGTTATTGGTTTTATCCCAAAATGCTAAAAGTCGAATTTGAATTCTCGCATACCTAATTCTAAATTCCCAAATGTTATCATTAAGCTTCTTAAACAACCTAGGATCTTGCTTCTTTTCAGCTAAATCAATATTATATAAAATTTTCTCGCTAATCTTTATATCCAATTTTAATATAAATTCTCTTGCCTCTTCTAAAAATTTAGTTTCAAAATATTTCATTCAATTTATACATAACAAAAATACCACAAAGTTTCCATAAATAGAAACTTTGTGGTATTTTAAATTTTAGTTTATTTTACTTGTTCAACCTCCTAACGTCGAAAAAGATCAAATATTATTTTAATGACTCAAACTCTCAATTTCCTTCGGATCATGTTTATGTTTAAACAAGACAGCAAAAGCAATAGCAATTACCAAAGCATAAGCAGCAAAAGACAGCCAGATCGTATGCCAGTCTTTCATTAATATCGGATTAGTAAAAATTCCATCTGTAGAAACTGAATTTCCTTGACTTTTTACAAATTCTAACATTTTAGAATTTGTTGTGTCTGTTTGTAAAAATCCGGCTAACTCAGTTGTATTTGCAAAAGATTTTGTAAAGAAACGATCGATTGCCCATCCAGAAGTCAAACTTCCTAAAACCGCTCCTACTCCATTGGTCATCATCATAAATAAACCTTGCGCAGAAGAACGAATTTTAGAATCTGTATTGCTTTCTACGAATAAAGAACCGGAAATATTAAAGAAATCAAATGCCATTCCGTAAACAATACAAGACAAGATAATCATCCATAAACCATTTACTGGATCTCCAAAAGCAAATAATCCGAAACGAAGAACCCAAGCCAACATACTGATAAGCATAACTTGTTTGATTCCAAAACGTCTTAAGAAAAATGGAATTGCTAAAATAAATAAGGTTTCCGAAACCTGAGAAATCGACATAATAATTGTCGAATATTTTATTACAAACGAATCTGCATATTTTGGAAAATGTTTAAATTCATCTAAAAATACATCTCCATAAGCATTTGTCAATTGAAGTGCTCCTCCTAAAAACATAGAAAAAACAAAGAACAATGCCATTTTATAATTAGCAAATAATTTAAACGACTCTAAACCAAAAGTTTCAATCCAAGTTGCGTTTTCTTTAATTAAACGTTGTGGTTCACATTTTGGCAATGTAAATGCATAAATTCCAAGAATTAAAGCACCGATTCCAGCAATATAAAACTGATATTCAGTTGCTTTACTTCCGCTTAGATTGGTAATCCACATCGCCACAATAAAACCGATTGTTCCCCACACACGAATTGGCGGAAAATCTTTTACAATATTTTTATTGTTTAATTTAAGCGAAGTATAAGATATAGAATTACTTAAAGCAATTGTTGGCATATAACAGCACATCGCTAAAAGCATTACAATAATAAAAGTATCTGGCGTTGTAACTTGCGCAATTCCAAATAAAACTACTGCATATAAAATATGAAGAATTCCGTAAAGCTTTTCAGCATTTACCCATCTATCGGCAATAATACCAGTAAGTGTAGGCATAAAAAGAGAAGCGATTCCCATGGTTCCAAAAACAAGACCAAATTGAGTTCCTTCCCAATTTTTCGTCCCAAACCAATAATTTCCAATTGTTATAAGCCATGCTCCCCAAACAAAAAATTGAAGAAAGCTCATTAAAATCAATCTGTTTTTAATCCCCATAAGATAAAATTGTCTTTTTAGTAAAAATGAAGCGGTAAAACTAGCATTAAAAATAATATCTACAAAGAATTAATCCAATTTAACAATATCATTTACTAATTCTAAAACAGCGGCAAATTGCTCTTCTTTATTTAAGTAAGAATTATCTATTTCAATTGCATCATCGGCAATAACCAAAGGAGAATCTTCACGGTGTGTATCCATATGGTCACGATCCACTACATTTTTCAAAACTTCTTCATAGGTCACGTTATCACCCTTTTGTTGTAACTCATCAAAACGTCTTTGAGCGCGAGTTTCGGCACTTGCTGTCATAAAAATTTTAAGTTCAGCATTTGGAAAAACTACAGTTCCAATATCTCTTCCATCCATCACAATTGCTTTATTAGTTCCCATTTCCTGCTGTTGTTCTACTAATTTTGTTCGAACTTCAGAAACTGCTGCGACTTTGCTGACAAAATTAGAAACTTCGATAGTTCTTATTTGCTTCTCTACATTTTCACCATTTAAATACATTTCTGCAAAACCTAAAGCAGCATTATATCTAAACTCAAGTTTAATATCAACTAACGCCTCAATCAAAGCTTCTTTCTTAAAAAAGTCAGCACTTATCAAATTATGTTGCATAGCAAAATACGCTACTGCACGATACATAGCGCCTGTATCTACATAAACATACTCAAGTTCTTTTGCTAATTGTTTAGCCAATGTGCTTTTTCCTGTAGATGAAAATCCGTCGATGGCAATGGTAATTTTTCTCAATTTTTTTGTTTTTATTTTTATTCTCTTAAAACCGATTTAATCTCAATAATAGATATTCATTAAAATATCCGATTCAGAACTATCAATTATTTTTGCCATTCTCTGGAAATACTTTTTATTTACCATAGGACAACCATAACTATTGCAAATGTAACCATCTTTCTCTTTATATGGAACATCATAATAGTAATGAAAAACTATATCTCTTTTAAAAGCATTGCTGTTACTTTTATCTAAACCATACAATTTATAAGCTTTTCCAAATTTTCCGTTATAGTGGTTTCCGATGTAATATTTTCCAAGTGAAGTACTTAATGAATTGGGAACATTACTAAATTTTAGCCTCCCTTTTATTCCTGTTTCTGAACCAGAACCGTGAGCAACTAGCCCTTTGTCTATAATTTTATTTTCTTTTAAATCATAAACAAAAAATCTATTCTTTCCAGAAGGTATTTTCATATCGATAAAAAATACAACTCTATCATTGTACTTTGAATTGCTTTTCAAGAATTTTCTAACTTCAGAAACTTGATATTCAATTCTTTTGTCTGTTTCTGGTTCAGAAGCAGACGAAAAATCTTTTTTGTCAGATATAAAAAGATAAGCAGTAAATACCGCCGCAAGCAAAAAAACTATAAAAAGTATTTTCTTCATTTATAATTTTACTCAGAAAAGTTTTTGTTTAATTATTGAAAATTTAAAATCAAACCAAAAAGACTTGTATTTGCTGCCAAGGTATATCTAGAGTAGGAATAATTGAATTTCAGCTTATTTATTTTCAATCCAAAACCAAGCGAAACTCCAGAAAAGTTACGTTGTTCTTCAACTCTCAATTCTTCTCCTCTTCTAAAATTGTAACCAACGCGGAAATTAAAGGCTCTTTGAGGAAAAATCTCAACACCAAAAGCCACATGTCGCAATGCATTATTAAAAAAAGAAACTTTTTCAGGATTTGTTGATCCGTCGATATTCGTTTCTCCACGAACAGGATTCGAGAAAGAAATATTCCATTGTTGAAGATTTTCTAAAGAAAGATGCCAACGAATTGGAACATGCTCTAATTCTTGCGAAATTCCAGCAACAATCTCAAATGGTAAATTTTCTTTAATTCCTGAATAAGTCGTAAACTGTGTACCAATATTACGAACTACAAAACCTAAATTTAATTTACTTTCTTCGATTAAATACAAAAGGCCTAAATCAACGGCGCCACCTATAGAATTATAATTTTCTAAAGACGAAGTAATTAACTTTGCATTGGCACCAATATAAAGATCTGTATAAGGAACGTTGTACGCATATCCTACGGTTAGCGCTCCTTCACTTCCTGTAAAACTAGAAGTCGATTGCCCGTTTTCATCATAACCTTCAAACGAGCCATAGTTTACATAGCTAATGCCTGCATAAAAAGTCTGCACGTGTCTATCATAAGTATAAGCGTATGAAGCAGTTCCGTAAGAAGCTTCGCCATAGTAACTACCATAATTTAATGCTAAATGATTATCCATGTCAGGATTTATTAGCGCCGGATTAGACATAGCTTGATTAACATCTTCGTCGTATATCGTAATAATATCTCCTCCTAATGCCGCTTGTCTTGGTGAAGTAGTTAAATTTAGAAACTGGTATGTGTAGCGCCCTCCCACTTGTCCGAAGCAAACCGAACAAAGTAAAATCATAAAAAATAAAACGACTGGTTTTGGCATTTTTGGCTTTGGCGTTCCTATATGGGAATAACGCAACTACAAATATAAAATTATATAACTTAAAAATTAAATTTTATAGCTAAATGCAAACCGATAATAAAAATTTCAGAACAAAAAAATCCAAATTCCGATTAAATTGGAATTTGGATTTTCAAATAATTTATAAATTAAAAAGTTTATTTAAGTTCTTTGGCATTTTTTACATTTTGGTCTGTTAAAGCCAAAGCTAAGACTTCGCTCATTTCTTTCACATAGTGAAAAGTTAAACCTTCTAAATATTCTGCTTTTATTTCATCAATATCACTTTTATTTTCGTGACATAAAATAATTTCTTTAATGTTAGCTCTTTTTGCTGCTAAGATTTTTTCTTTAATTCCACCAACTGGCAATACTTTTCCACGAAGTGTAATCTCTCCTGTCATAGCAATACTTTTCTTAACTTTCTTCTGAGTTAAAAGAGAAACCAAAGAAGTCAACATTGCAATACCAGCACTTGGTCCATCTTTTGGAGTTGCTCCTTCTGGAACGTGCAAGTGAATATTATATTTTTGGAAAATCTCAGTTTTCAAACCTAATTTCTTAGCATTTGCTTTAATGTATTCTAAAGCAATTGTCGCCGACTCTTTCATTACAGTTCCAAGATTTCCTGTAATTGTCAAAGCGCCTTTTCCTTCAGAAATTAAAGATTCGATAAACAAGATATCTCCGCCAACGCTCGTCCAAGCTAAACCTGTAACAACACCTGCAACATCGTTGTTTTCATACTTATCACGCTCTAATCTTGGAACTCCTAAAATAGTTACGATATCATCATCGGTAACTTTTTTATTGTATTCTTCTTCCATTGCAACAGATTTTGCTGCATTTCTAATTACCTGAGCAATTTTAGTTTCTAAGTTACGAACTCCAGATTCTCTTGTATAACCTTCAACGATTTTTTCTAATTGTTTTTTACCAATTGTTAAATCTTTTGCTGTTAAACCGTGTGCTTCTAACTGTTTTGGAAACAAATGTCTTTTGGCAATTTCTACTTTTTCTTCAATTGTATAACCAGACATTTTAATCACTTCCATTCTATCGCGTAATGCTGGCTGAATTGCTGCCATATTGTTAGAAGTCGCAATAAACATTACTTTAGATAAGTCATATCCCATTTCAAGGAAATTATCATAAAAAGCATTGTTTTGTTCCGGATCTAAAACTTCCAATAAAGCAGAAGAAGGATCACCACTGTTTCCGCTTGATAATTTATCAATTTCGTCTAAAATGAAAACTGGATTTGAAGTTCCAGCTTTTTTCAAACTTTGAATAATTCTTCCTGGCATAGCTCCGATATATGTCTTTCTATGTCCGCGAATTTCTGCTTCGTCACGTAAACCACCAAGTGAAATACGTACATATTCACGTCCTAAAGCTTCTGCAACAGAGCGACCAATTGAAGTTTTTCCAACTCCTGGAGGTCCTGTTAAACATATAATTGGCGATTTCATGTCATTTCGCAATTTCAAAACTGCCAAATGCTCAATCATTCTTTTCTTAACTTCATCAAGACCAAAGTGATCTTTATCTAAAACTTTTTGTGCAAATTTTAAATCGAATTTATCTTTAGAATATTCGCCCCAAGGCAATTCTAAAAATAGCTCTAAATAGTTACGCTGAATTCCAAAATCGGGAGATTGCGGATTCATACGGCGCATTTTAGATAATTCTTTCTCGAAATGTTTCTGCGTTTTTTCGTCCCATTTTTTGGTTTTCGCTTTCAATCCCATTTCGTCCATTTCTTCTTCCTGCGAAACGCCACCCAATTCTTCTTGAATGGTTTTCATTTGCTGTTGAAGGAAATATTCTCTTTGCTGCTGATCTAAATCAAAACGTACTTTTGACTGAATATCATTCTTCAATTCTAACTTTTGAAGTTCAACATTCATGTAACGTAAAGTTTCTAAAGCGCGCTCTTTCAAACCATTTATCGATAAAAGACCTTGTTTTTCTTTTACAGATAAATTCATGTTTGAAGAAACAAAATTGATTAAAAACGATTGGCTTTCAATATTTTTAATTGCAAATGTAGCTTCAGAAGGAATATTTGGACTTTCTTTAATAATTTGAATTGCCAATTCTTTTACAGAATCTAATATCGCTGTAAATTCAGAATCATTTTCATCTGGACGTTCTTCTGCAACTTCTTTAATTGTTGCTGTCATGTATGGTTCTTCGGCAACAACTTCGTCAATTTCGAAACGTTTTTTTCCTTGAAGAATAACCGTAACATTTCCGTCAGGCATTTTCAAAACACGTAAAATACGTGCAACCGTCCCTATTTTATGTATGTCATCTTTTGACGGATCTTCGTCTTCTTCATTAATTTGAGAAACTACACCAATAATTTTCCCGCCAGCATTAGCATCATTAATCAATTTAATAGATTTATCTCTTCCCGCTGAAATCGGAATAACAACTCCTGGGAATAAAACTGTATTTCGTAAAGGTAAAATTGGAAGCGAAACAGGAAGTTCTTCATTGTTCATTTCCTCTTCGTCTTCTGGCGTTAATAATGGAATTAATTCTGCTTCTGAATCAAATTCTTGAAGTGACAGATTGTCAATAGTAAGTATTTTATGGTTTGACATAATAATATATAAGTCGTTTTGTCATTAAAAATTTTATGCTATCTGTAAAAACGATATTGCTTTCTGAAGTTTTGCTCGAAAATACATTCTACTGCTCCATTACAAGATAGGCCATAAAAATAGACAATCATTATGCCAAATGCAAAATAAGTCAGTTCGAATGTTAGATTTTCCGTCATTCATTTCATCATTTGAAAAAAAATAAAATTAATTTTATAAAAAGTGTAACAAACAAAAAAAAGCAAAGTCCTTTATAAAAACCAAAAGCCACTACTTGAATATAAATGACCAAAATATCGAAGAACTAATTACGCTTTGTAAAAATAAAAACCAAAAAGCGCAATTTGAAATTTACAATCGCTATTGCAAGGCGATGTATAATGTTGCTTATCGCATTGTAAAAGATGAACACTTTGCACAAGACGTCATGCAAGAAGGTTTCTTGAGGGCTTTTACAAAAATCGATGACTATAAACGAGAAGTGGCTTTTGGAGCATGGTTAAAAAAAATAATCATCAATTATAGCATCGATTTTTATAAGAAAAACAATTCTTTTCAGGTAGAAGATCTGAGCAAACAACTTTATAAAATTGAAGGAAATGATGGGATTATCTCTGAAAATATTGACTTAAACAATCTAAAAGTAAAACAGGTTTTAGATACTATTCTACAACTTAAAGATAATTACAGAATGGTGTTGACATTGTTTTACATTGAAGGTTACGATCAGGAAGAAATTTGCGAGATTTTAAATATTACTTATGCAAACTGCAGAACAACCTTGAGCAGAGCCAAAGATAGTTTACGAAAAAAATTAGAGGAAATATAAAATGAACAGGAATATGAAAAATGAAAAAGACAATTTAGACGAATTATTCAGCAAATTTGAAAATCAATGGGATGTTCAGAAATTAAATTCTGATCACCAAATGGATTTTCTACAGAAATTAAATAATAAACAGCCAAAGAAAAAATATTGGTTCATAACCGCTATTGCCGCTTCGATTGTTTTAATGCTTGGAGTTTCTATCTTTTATAAAAACGAAAAGCCAAAAGAATTCAAATTTGCTTCTAAAGAAACTAAACGGACTGACTCTATTTTCAACATTCTAATTGACAATGAACTGGTTAAATTGAAAGAAAAAAGTTCTCCAGAAAACGAGCAGATTATTAATGACGCATTAAAACAAATGAAAACTTTTGATGCCGATTACCAAAAAATCATAAATGAACTGCAAAAAAATGGAGAAAACAAACAGATTATTTACGCTATGATAAGCAATCTGCAAACGAGAATTTCTTTTTTACAAACGGTTTTACAAAGAATTGAAGAAAACGAAAAATTTAAAAAAACAACTGATGAAAAAACACTATAACCTACTAATTTTATTGCTTTTGATTCCTTTTTTAGGATTCTCTAACGATGACACTTACATCACCAAACAAAAAACAATTAAAAAAACTTATATCGTAAACTCGAATGCCGGAATTGATGTTAATAACAAATACGGAAATATTACAGTAACCACTTGGGATGAAGATAAAATTGATCTGGATATTACAATTAAAGTAAATGGGCCAAACGAAAACTGGGTAAACGAACGTCTTAATAGTATTGATGTTGATATTACCGCTTTGAAAGGAATGGTTTCTGCAGTCACTAATTTAGGAAGTTCAACTCTTAAAAGTAAAGGCAGCAACAATAGTTTTGAAATTAATTATGTAATTAAAATACCTAAAAACGGTTCTATAAAATTAATTAATAAATATGGCAACATTTCGGTTCCAAATGCAGCATCTTCGACAGATATAAATTGCAAATACGGAAAGGTTAATTTAGGAAGATTAAACGGTGCAAATAATCAAATTGAAATGGCTTATTGCCAAAGTTCAAGCATTGATTATATTAAAACTGGAAATATTAACGCTAGATATTCTGGCTTGAAAATAACCGATTCTGGAAATCTAAATCTTGATGCCAATTACACAGATGTAAATTTGAAAGAAGGACAAAATATTAAATACAGCTGCAATTATGGAACTTTTAAATTTCAAAAAATCAATTCTCTAAATGGTTCAGGAAATTATTTGACTGTAATTGTCGGCGAAGTTTCAAGCAATTTTACATTCGATACCAATTACAGTAAAATCAATATTGGCACAATGACTGATAAGGCAGGAAATGTTTCTATTTCTTCTGGATATACTGATATTTCTCTGGGTTACGCCACAAACTACGCCTTTGATTTTGATATTTCAGCAAGATATTCGAACATCAAACATGATAATTCTTTAGATATTTCTGTTTCTGAAGTTAAAAGCAACAGCAAGAGAATAAGCGGTTTCTACAAGAAAAAAGGACAAAATAAGGTCAATATCACCTCGAATTACGGAAATATTTCATTAATAAAAAATTAATCATTTTTAAAAATTAAAAGATAATGAAAAAAATTAATCAATTAGCAATTTTATTAGCGCTTCTAATTGGCTTTACTGTTACTGCACAACAAAAAATTAATGGAAATGGAAAGGTCGTATCTGAAACAAGAACAACATCTGCTTACGATGCAATAAAAATTTCTGGCTTTTTTGATGTGGATTTAGTTGCTGGAAAAGAAGGAAAAATTACAATTTCGGGCGAACAAAATATTATTTCAGCAATTGTAGTTGAAGTTGTAGAAAATACTTTGAAAATTTATGCAAAGAAAGGCATGAATTTACGACCTAGTACTGGAAATAAAGTAGAAATTGTTGTTCCATTTGAAAAAATATCAGAGCTTAGTCTTTCTGGTTCAGGGGATATCACTGCGGAGAGCCCTATTAAAAATGATAAGTTTACAGCAAAATTATCAGGTTCTGGCGATATTGACTTAAATGTGATTTCAAATTCTTTCGATCTTAGTTTAAGCGGTTCGGGAGATATTAAACTAAAAGGCAATTCAGATAACATTTCCATCAAACTTTCTGGCTCGGGTGATATTGAAGCATATAATTTGAAATCAAAAATTGCCAACATAAACGTTTCTGGTTCTGGAGATGTAGCTGTAAACTGTAGCGAAAGTTTGACTGCTAGAGTTTCTGGCTCAGGAGATGTAAAATACACTGGAAATCCTCAAAAACGCGATGCAAAGGTCACAGGTTCTGGATCTATCTCTAAAAGTTAATTATCTAAAATAAAAATATCACGAATTACAAAACTATCATCAATCAATAATTACTGCAATTCGTGATATTTGGTTGTTACTAAAGACGTTTCGATTAGTTTGAAACGTCTTTTTTATGTACTCTTCTTAATAGAAAGATTGCCGTAACGAAAAAGATTCCTAAAATTACAATCGCTGCGCGCGGACTTCCTGTAATCTGATCGATAATTCCGTAGACACACATTCCGATTACGATTCCGATTTTTTCGGCAACATCATAAAAACTAAAAAATGATGCGGTATCTTCTGTCTCAGGCAATAATTTTGAATAAGTTGATCTTGATAAAGCTTGAATTCCTCCCATCACAAAACCAGCAACAGTTGCCATAACATAAAAATGCATTGGTAATGTTATGAAAAATGCCAATGCACAGAATACTGCCCAAATAACATTGATAAAAATTAAAGTTGGAACGTTACCGAATTTTTCCGAAGCTCTAGAGGTTAAAACAGCGCCAATAACGGCAACCAATTGAATGATTAAAATACAAATGATTAAACCAATTGTGCTTTCTTCTTTTGATGACCACTGAATTTCCTGCGCTCCAAAATAAGTTGCCACTAACATAACAGTTTGCACTGCCATACTTGAAACAAAAAAACCTCCTAAATAGCGTTTTAATGGAATGTTTTCTTTCAATAAAGCCCAAACTTTCTTTAATTCTTTAAAACCATTAAAGACAACAGATTTCGTTAGTTTTTGACCTGTTTCTTTACTTCCTTTTGGTAAATAATAGTAAGTATATTGGCTAAAAAGAATCCACCAAACTCCTACCATTATAAAAGAATAACGCATGGCTTTCATTGCTGCTTCTCCATCTGTTCCAGAAATTCCGAACAATTTTGGCTTCATAATCATCGCTAAATTGATGATTAACAAAATAACGCTTCCAATATATCCTAATGAATATCCTTTTGCGCTAATTCTATCTTGTTGTTCTTCAAAAGCAATATCTGGGAGATATGAATTGTAGAAGACTAAACTTCCCCAATAACCCAATAATCCAAGGAAATAAAAAGCCAAGCCAACATAAATATTTTCAAGATCGAACCAATATAAACCCATGCATGATAAAGCTCCCAAATAACAGAAAAACTTCATGAAAGATTTCTTATTTCCAACATAATCAGCAATTCCTGACAATAAAGGAGAAATAAAAGAAACGACCATAAAAGCAAATGCCGTTATAAAACTAATTAACGCGGAGTTTTTAAGATGCATTCCGAAAACATCAATATAATGATCGCGATCACTAAATAATGCTTCGTAAAAAATTGGAAATACTGCTGATGCAATTGTAAGCGTATAAACTGAATTTGCCCAATCATAGAATGCCCAGGCATTTAATAATTTCTTATCTCCCTTTTGTAGGTTTTTCATCGATATTGGTTTTATTAATGAGGTACGAATGTATTTATTTTTTATGATAATTAAAGAAAAATTATTCAATTCGGACATTATTAAATTATAAAGTATTGTGAGCAAAAAAAATGTGCTATCTCAAAAACAGAGAAAGCACATTTTTAAATTTTATATTTTTTGTTCTGTAGGAACATCTCGTCGGTAGAAAAAATAGTATTACAATTGTTATTACGTTCCGTAGGAACGTTTGATTTTTAAACATTTTTTTAATCAATCTATCATGTCAAACGTTCCTACGGAACGTAAATATTGCTTATGATTATTTTTCTACCGACGAAACATTCCTATGGAATGATAAAAGCTTGATTAAAAAGAAAATCTTGTCTTTTTGTCACGGTTTTTTATATCTATTAATTACTTTATTGTTCCAACTTTTAACGCAATTGCTTTTGCCTCAGGAATTAAAGCTTTAATATTCGCAATTCTTGTTGCGTCAGAAGGGTGTGTGCTCATAAATTCTGGTGTTCCAGATCCGCCAGATTTAGCAGACATTCTGCTCCAAAAAGCAACGGCATCTTCTGGATTGTAACCTGCAATTGCCATTAGAGTTAAACCAATTTTATCAGCTTCGCTTTCGTTGCTTCTGCTAAATGGAAGCATTACACCAACTTCTGTTCCCATACCGTAAGCTTGGGAAAATATTTCTCTAGTTTGAGCAGATTTATTTGTCGTTGCAGCATCTAAAACTGCTCCTCCAATTTGCTGCAATTGTGCTGCACTCATTCTCTGAGCACCATGATTAGCTAACGCGTGAGAAACTTCGTGTCCCATAACGGTTGCTAAACCCGACTCATTTTGAGTTACAGGCAGAATTCCTGAGTAAACAACAATTTTCCCTCCTGGCAAACACCAAGCGTTAACTTCTTTATTATCAACCAATTTATACTCCCAACGGTAATCTTTAAGATATTGAGATTGTCCTAAATATGCCAAATATTTTTCGGCAGCCATCTTAATTTTATATCCAACATTCTCTACAAGTTTTGCATCTGATGTTCCTGTGATAACTTTATTTTCAGATAAAAACGTACTGTATTGCTGAAATGAAGTTGGAAAAAGTTCACTATTTGAAACAAAATTCAAATTCTGTTTTCCAGTAATTGGATTAGTAGCGCATGCAACTGCAAGCGCTCCAAAAATTCCTAAAAAGAAATATTTTTTCATATTTAAAGCTATTTTCTAACAAAAATACAATTATTGCAAAATATTATTTTATACAATAAGGCAAAAAAATATCACAATTTTAACTATTCTCCAACAATATGAAGTTCACTGAACTCTTTATCAACGATTAAGAATTTATTCTCTTCAAAATTTATTTTATCAAATTCAATTTTTTCATTATCGATTTCAATTTCTGTCACTTTAAACGGCAATCCGATTAAATTGATTTTATACTTAGTATATGGCGTTTCGTATTTACCTTCTTTATGAAGCTGAATAATTAATTCTTTTTCTTTTCCGATACTTCTTAACGATAAGAAACTATAACGTCCTTTTTTATAATCGTAACCATCTTGGGCATCTTCGTAAACAGCAGAATTTTCTTTTCCGTTTTTATAATAAATGTCAAGCGTTAATTCGTCAAATTCTAGTTCTCCAACATATTGCTGAACAGGATATTTCGGAATAATGGCGCCCGCTTTTACAAAAACCGGAATTTCATCAAATTTAGTATCAATCCAGATTTCTCTTCCACCAATAAAAAGTTCGTTTGTCCAGTAGTTATACCATTCTCCTCTAGGAATATACATACGTCTACCTACAGCATTAGGTTCAAGTATCGGACAAACTAATATTTGATTTCCAAAAATAAATTCATCGTTGCGATAATGCGTTTGTGTGTCGTCTTGATCGTAGTAAACCAAAGGTTTCAGCATCGGAACTCCTTCTTCAATATACTGCCAAAACATGGTATACAAATAAGGCAATAATTGATAACGAAGACTAACAAATTTTCTAGTTATATTAATTACTTCTTCATCAAAAGCCCAAGGTTCTTGATTTCCATGATCTCCAGATGAATGCGTTCTGCAAAACGGATGAAAAACACCTAATTGAATCCAGCGTGCGTATAATTCGCCCGTTGGCTGTTCGGCAAAACCTCCAATATCAGAACCTGTAAATCCCATTCCTGAAATTGACAATCTTTGCACTTGAATATTCGCCAACCACAAATGTTCCCAAGTAGCAACGTTATCTCCAGTCCAAGAAGACGTATATCGCTGTGCACCAGAATACGCTGATCTTGTAATTACAAAGGGACGTTTCGGGTAAACAAAACGTTTTACACCATGATAAGTCGCTCGCGCCATTTGCGTTCCATAAATATTATGCGCTTTTCTGTGACTGCAAGGATTTCCATCGTAAACGTGGCGAACATCCATCGGGAAAGTTTTATTTGGAACCTCCATAACTGCAGGTTCGTTCATGTCGTTCCAAACACCTTTCACTCCAATATCTGAAATTAATTCTTTAAATAATCCAGCCCACCACTCTCTAACTACAGGATTCGTATAATCTGGAAAATTACATTCTCCTGGCCAAACTTTCCCTTTCATGTAAGGTCCATCGGCTCTTTTACAGAAATAATCTTTTTCTAAACCTTCTTTATAAACCCAATAATCTTTATCAATTTTAATTCCTGGATCTATAATTACAATGGTTTTAAAACCATCTTCGGCTAATTCAGCAACCATCTTTTTCGGATCTGGAAAATAGTTTTTATTCCAAGTAAAACATCGAAATCCGTCCATATAATCAATATCCAAATAAATGGCGTCGCATGGAATTTGTAATTCTCTAAATTTTGAAGTGATTTCTTTGACTTTACTTTCAGGATAATAACTCCATTTACATTGGTGATATCCTAAAACCCAAAGTGGCGGTAATTCTGGTTTTCCAGTTAAATCTGTGTACGTGGTTACAACATCTTGCATTTGTGGTCCGTAAACGAAATAATAATTCATCTCGCCTCCTTCTGCCCAAAAGCTTGTAATATTTCTTCTTTCTTGACAAAAATCAAAAAAAGTTCTAAAAGTATTATCAAAGAAAATACCGTATGCTTGTTTATTATGCAAACCAATATAAAATGGAACAACTTTATATAGAGGCTCTTGATCTTTTTGATAAGCATATTGATCTGTAGCAAAATTCTCGACTCTTTTTCCTTTCAAGTTCATCTGAGTCGCTTTATCCCCAAGACCGTAATAACATTCACCGTCTTTAGAATATTTGCTCATTTTTACAATATTTCCGCCGTATTCATAACTTTCCTCCCAGTGAAAACCTAGTTCATCTTCAAGAATTAAAAAGTCATTTAAATCATATATTGAAAGTCTAAGATCTGCTTTCTGAATTTTACAGATTACTTTGCTTGTTCTAATTTGAAAATAAGTTTCTTCTTCTGTTACTTCTAAAAAATTATAACCGTGAAGCTGCGTTTTATCTATGGCATAGGAAAAATCATTACTGAAATAACCTTTTGTTGTAAAACGAAATCGGATTAAACTATCGCGAAGAATGGTAACTTTTAAGATTACTTTGTTGTCTGTGTTGAAAAAAACAGAATCTCCTTCATGTTCGTAAGAAACAATTTTTGATGGATATAAATCTCCTTTGTATTCTAATGATGTATTTGTAATCATATCTTCACTGAATTAATTTATAGCTTTTTGTCTTTCTTTCAAACATACAAAAAAAGAAGATAAAGCCCTATGAATAAAAGGTTTATTCACGAAAACGTTTTTTCTGAATGCCTTTCAATTTAGAAAACAAAAAATCAACAATTTGATAATTTTTAAAGGAAAAAATAACAAATTGTTAGCTTAAAATTGATTGTAAGATTTTTATTAAGTCAAAGAATAAACGGTAACACTTAAAGGAGGCAGAATTAATTCGACTGAAAAATCTCTTCCGTCATAAGATACAGACTCTACTTTTAAAGATTTAGTATTTGAAACTCCACTTCCACCGTAAGTTTCAGCATCACTATTAAAAATCTCTTTTAATTTTCCTTTTTTCGGAATACCAATTCTATAATTTTCTCTCACAACTTGAGTAAAGTTGCAAACCACAATTATATTTTCGTCAGGATTATTTCCTTTTCTAATATAAGACAAAACCGCATTTTGATGATCAGAATAATTAATCCATTCAAAACCTTCTCCTGAAAATTGTTTTTCGTATAATGCTGGCTGAGATTTATATAATTGATTCAAATCTGTAATTAATCTTTTTATTCCTGAATGAAAATCGTATTGCAGTAAATGCCAATCTAAACTTTGCTCAAAATTCCATTCTCCGGTTTGACCAAATTCAGCTCCTTGAAATAATAATTTTGTTCCTGGATGTGTGAACATATAACCATATAACAATCTCAAGTTTGCAAAACGTTGCCATTCGTCGCCTGGCATTTTATAAATAAGCGATTGCTTTCCGTAAACAACTTCATCATGAGAAAACGGAAGCATGAAGTTTTCGGTAAAAGCGTAAGTCATTGAAAAAGTCAAATCGTTTTGATGGTATTTTCTATAAACTGTATCTTTTTGAAAGTACTTCAAAGTATCGTGCATCCATCCCATCATCCATTTCATTCCGAAACCTAAACCGCCAAAAGAAGTTGGTCTTGAAACCATCGGAAAAGAAGTGCTTTCTTCTGCAATGGTTTGAACTCCATCAAAGTTAGCGTAGATTACTTCATTAAATTCTTTAAGAAAACTTATAGAATCTAGATTTTCTTTTCCACCATAAATATTAGCTTCCCATTCGCCATCTTTTCTAGAATAATCAAGATAAAGCATCGAAGCAACGGCATCAACTCTTAATCCGTCAACATGATAATTCTGAAGCCAAAATACAGCGTTGCTAATTAAAAAGGCGCGAACCTCATTTCTTCCGTAATTAAACACAAGACTTTTCCAATCTGGATGATATCCTTTTCTACGGTCCGGATGTTCATATAAATGTGAGCCGTCAAAATAACCTAAACCGTGTGCATCATCAGGAAAATGGGACGGAACCCAATCTAGAATTACACCAATTCCTTCTTGATGCAATTTATCTACAAGAAGCATAAAATCTTGTGGTTTTCCGAAACGGGAAGTTGGCGCAAAATAACCAGTTAATTGATAACCCCACGAAGGATCATAAGGATATTCCATCACTGGCATAAATTCTACATGAGTAAAACCCGTTTCTTTAACGTATTTTACTAAGTCATCTGCCAATTCTAAATAGCTTAAAAAACGATTATGTTCTGCTCGTTTCCAAGATCCTAAATGTACTTCGTAAACAGAGTAAGGTTTATCTAAACCGTTTTTATCTTTACGGTTTTGCATCCAGTTTTCGTCTTTCCATTTATAATCTAAATCCCAGACAACAGAAGCCGTATGCGGTGGTTTTTCGCAATATAAGGCAAAAGGATCTGCTTTTTCAGTTGTCACACCATAAATGCTAGATTCAATTTTATATTTATAAAGAGCACCTTTTGAAATTTCTGGAATAAATCCTTCCCAAATTCCAGATGAATCCCAACGAACATTCAAAACATGCTCTCCACCATTCCAATAATTAAAATCGCCAACAACAGAAACAGAATGTGCAGTTGGAGCCCAAACTGCAAAATAAACGCCTTTTACACCATTAACTTCAGTTAAATGCGCACCTAATTTTTCGTATAATTTAAAATGTTTCCCAGCTTTAAATAAATCTATATCAAAGTCGGTAAATAGAGAATGCGCGATTACTTTAGTCATATTGTTTTTTTAAGGCAATGAAATTTGAATTTGGAATTTTGTTTTTTAAAATTTTCTAAAATTTATTCAATTCTAAAATTATCAGATAATGTAACGCCTTTTTTGATAACAACAATTCCGTCTTTAATACTGTACAATTCGTTAGTAAAATTATCTAAATGTTTTCCTCCAGAAATATGTACATTATTTCCAATTCGTACATTTTTATCAATTAAGGCATTATTGATATAGCAATTTTCACCAATTCCAACATGAATTTTACTGATACTGCTTTCTTGATTTAATTCGTCTAAATCTTGATAAAAGTCGTTACCCATTACGTAACAATTTTCTAAAACAGTCCCTTCTCCAATTCTAGAACGAATTCCAATTACAGAACTTTTAATTTCTTTAGCATTAATAATACAACCTTCAGAAATTAAAGATTGATTGATAATCGAATTTCTGAATTTTGACGGAGGAAGTAATCTTGGTCTTGTAAAAATTTTATTTTCGTTATCAAATAAATTAAATTCTGGAATATCAGCTGTTAAACCAATATTTGCTTCAAAAAACGATTCAATATTTCCGATATCTGTCCAATATCCTTCGTACTGATAACTTAAAATTTTATGTTTTCCAACGGCTTGTGGAATGATTTCTTTACCAAAATCTTTCGTTTCCTGATTGCCCATTAATTCTTCCAATAATGGCTTATTGAAAATATAAATTCCCATTGAAGCAAGATACTTTTTCCCTTTTTCTTGCATATGTTCACTCACTTCAGATTCCCATTCAGGCAACAATGAAGCATCTGGTTTTTCGATAAAAGCATGAATATTATTCTCATGATCCGTTTTAAGAATACCAAATTCTGGAGCGTCTTTTGCATTTACAGGCAAAGTTGCTATAGAAATTTCAGCATCTGCAGCAATATGAGCTTCTAACATTTCATTAAAATCCATTTGATACAATTGATCACCAGAAAGAATTAAGGCATGATCAAAATCGTGTTTCAAGAAGTGTGACATACACTGTCTAACAGCATCTGCCGTTCCCTGAAACCAAGTCGGATTATCTGGAGTTTGTTCTGCCGCTAAAATATCAACAAAAGATTGGCTAAAAATGCTAAAATTGAACGTATTCTTTATATGTGCATTTAAAGAAGCCGAATTAAACTGCGTTAAAACAAATATTTTAAAAATATCAGAATTAATACAGTTCGAAATTGGAATATCAACCAAACGGTATTTTCCTCCAATCGGAACAGCAGGTTTTGATCTAGTTTCTGTTAATGGGAACAAACGCGATCCTTGTCCTCCTCCTAAAATAATGGCAACTACATTTTTCTTTTTAAATTTCATTTTGGCTGAATTATTAAGTTGTATATTTCGATATATTCTTGGCACACTCTTTCCCAGGAATGATCTGCTGACATTCCTCTTTTTAAAACTTTATTGAAATTTTCTTTATCATCGTACAACTTTACTGCACGATTTATAGAATAAGTAATATCTGCAACTGAAGCTTGATCGTGACAAATTCCGTTTCCATCGTCTCCATAATCTACAACTGTATCTCTCAAACCTCCAGTTCTTCGCACAATAGGAATAGTCCCGTAACGCATAGCGTACATTTGGTTTAAGCCACAAGGTTCTACTCTTGAAGGCATTAAAATATAATCTGAACCTGCGTAAATCAAATGAGCTAAATCTTCATTATAGCCTATAAAAACGTTATAATTTCCTTTATAATCATTTCTTAGTTGTGTTAATTGCGATTCAATCTCTGAATTTCCAGAACCTAAAATCAGAATATTAATTTCTTCAAAATTTTCAGACAAAGCTAAAGCTGAAGCATGTGGCAATAAATCTCCACCTTTTTCTTCAAACAATCGTCCAATAAAACTAAACAAGGGTTTTGAAGGATCTAAATCAAATTGCTCGCACAGTTTTTCTTTATTCTTCGCTTTTCCTACTTCAAAATTTTCTATAGAATAATTTTCAGCAATCATTTTATCTTTCAACGGATTCCATACTTCAATATCAATTCCATTTAAAATTCCTTTTGATTTATTTCGAACAGAATTAAACAAAGATTCCAAGCCATTAGCATACAGATTAATTTCATTCAGATAGCTTGGTGAAACCGTCGTTACAGCATTGGCACATTTTACCCCAACTGCCAGCGAATTAATTGAATTATTCCATTCTAAAAACCCAACATGTTTTAAATCAAATTCTGGCAAGTAATAAAGTTTATCAAAACCAAACCAACCTTGATATAGCCCATTATGAATTGTAATAACAGTTTTTACATCTTTCAGACTTTCATATTTAAAAGCAAATTGTAATAAAAACGGAACTAAACCTGTATGATGATCATGACAATTTATAACATCAGGAACTTTATTTCTGGCAATAATCCAATCTAAAGCAGCAATTTGAAAAGACAGAAATCGTTCAATATCATCTTCATATCCATAAACATTCGGTCTATCAAATAATTCATTAATTTCTATCAGATATAATTCATAACCTAATTTGTCGGTAGTTTCTTTTAAAACACTGAACGGAAAATCAAAATTCCCAAGTTTAATTGTACCCCAATGAACACATTCAAAATCATTTTCCTTTCGAAATTTTGTATCATAACAAGGAACAACTACTCTTACATCGTGACTAGCATTGCTTTGGTATTTAGGTAAAGCACCAACAACATCTGCAAGTCCGCCAACCTTTGCCATTGGATAACATTCTGCACTAATATGAAATATCTCCATTCAAAATTAATTTAGGATACTTTTTAAGAAGCGATTATTAAAATACTACTTTTATGTTTTTTAAATTTAGCAAAAAAACAAGCAGAGTTTAGCTTCAAAATCAGTTTTATCGAAATGGCAAAAAAGACAATCAATCCTACTAAATCATTAAAAATTCCCACGATAATTATACTATCTGCGAAATTATGCGCATTAATATCCAAAAAATTAGTTACTAAATTTGCTGCAAAAATCTTTACAACCCCTATAAAACATAAAGTTCCAAAGCGTGAATTTGAAATGGATTCTAAAAGCGTAAAGAAGACAATTTATGTTCCAAGCATTGATAAAAGTGTTATTACTTACTTATACGGTCAAAGTGATCGCAAAATATTATTAGTTCATGGATGGTCTGGAAGAGGAACTCAGTTATTTAAAATAGCAGATGAACTTTTACAAAAAGGATATTCAACAGTTAGTTTCGACGCTCCAGCTCATGGAAAATCTCAAGGAAAAACTACTATTATGTCTGAATTTATTGCTTCAATCTTAGAAATTGAAAGAGAATTTGGACCTTTTGAAATCGCAATCGGACATTCATTGGGAGGAATGTCTGTTCTAAACGCCATAAAAGACGGACTTAATTTAGATAAAGCTGTAATTATAGGAAGCGGAGATATTGTACAAGATATTTTGGATGAATTTGTTTTTAAATTAGGTTTAAAAAAAGAAATAAGTCAAAATCTGCGAGATTTCTTCGAAAATAAATATCAGGTTAAAATGGACGATTTTTCAGCATATCGTGCTGCAAAAAAAATAGAAATCCCTGTTTTAGTAATACATGATAATGATGATCCAGAAGTTCCAGTGAAAGCCGGAATTCATATAAATGAAAATCTTGAAAATGGAAGTCTATTTTTAACCAATGGACTGGGACATAGAAAAATTCTAGGAAATCATAATGTTATTAAAAGAATTCTTGATTTTATCAAAAATCACTAACTTTATATACGTAAAAAATTGATTTCCATAAATTTATAAGTAAATAAAAAATGGACTTATTTGGAGAAACGTTAGATTGGGAAACTAAATTAAAACCCATTTTAAAAAAATATAGAGGAAAGAAACATCCTCTGGAATACCATAGCACTTATCAATTGTTGGTTATGGTAATTTTATCTGCACAAGATTCTGATGCAAATATTAATAAAATTGCTCCAATACTATTTGAAAAATATCCTAGCTTAAATGCACTTTCAAAAGCTGACTTTGACAGTTTCGTTCCATTCATAAGCAATGTTCGCAATCACGCTACAAAAGCAAAATGGATTATAGAAATTGCTCAAACAATTAAACAAGACAAAGATATTCCTCTAACTATGAATGGATTAACAGCACTAAAAGGTATTGGAAGAAAATCTGCAAATGTTATTTTAAGAGAAACTAATAAACCTGCAGAAGGAATTATTGCCGATTTACATGTAATTCGTGTCGCGCCAAGAATAGGAATTATTAAAGAGAGCAAAGATGGAAATAAAGTAGAAAAAGATTTAATGCAGGTGCTTACTAAAAACATATGGTCAGAAATTGGAATGGCAATTTCTTTTTTAGGAAGAGAAACTTGTAGACCAAAACCAAAATGCTCAGAATGTCCTTTAACAGATATATGTTTATATTATGCAACCGAAGTAGCGTAATAATCTATTTTCTTCTAGTATCTATTAAATAAATTACTTTCCAAGTTTCCTTTTCTTTAAACAATGTAAAAGCATTAACTCCAGAATGACTTAGTTTATCGTTAATATAAAACTCATATGGTGTCCATACATGTGCCATTGAGCCATCAATTTGAATTGAATAACTCAATATTTTCTCTTGAAATTTTATACTTAGAGGAATAGAAGCTATTGATTTATAAAACTCTTTTTCTGATTCATCAGATAATTTATTCCCTTTAATGTTATTCTCACTAATCGATTGCAAAATCATCTTATCCGAACAAACTGATTTTATTATTGTTGAATCCTTTTTATGAAATCCCTCAAAAAATAGTTCAATAGTTTTTTGAACTTCTTTCTTTTGAGCATTAGAACTCAATCCTAAAAAAATAAAAAAGATTAATATATAAAATTTCATAGAAATATTTTTAAACATTAAACTGAGAAAGATGATGATCCAAATGTTTAGCAAACATATTATTCCATTCTTTTGAATTTAACTTTCCAAATGAAAGAGATTCTTTTCCTTCGAATTCTTTTTCTCCAAGTTGTTGTGTTCTATTTATATAACTAATAAGCCTATCTTTTTCAATTTCAAAATCACGATTGTTACTAATAATAAATTGAGGCGCAGTTCTAATATTTCTAGGGTATGGATTTTCACTCACTACCTTGTTCTTTATAAATGATTTCAAAATGAACCGTAAAAAGCTATTAGGTTTTGGATGAATACTATCATAAACCATCTCGTACATAATATTACAGTGAGCAAGCATTTGATTTACAGACATTTTACCCCAAACTGGCTGAGAATCATTCTTCAATTGATTAATACGATCAACAAACTCTTCAGAATCTTTTCTAGAAAAAATGTTTTGCATAGTTAAAAAATAACCGATTTATAAAAAGTAAAATTATAAAATTTAATGAGTTTGGTAGATTTTAGAGCAAAAAAAAAACTTCAATTAGCAAAAAGCCAATTGAAGTTTTAGTACTCAGAGCGGGACTTGAACCCGCACGAACATTGCTGTTCACTGGATTTTAAGTCCAGCGTGTCTACCAATTTCACCATCCGAGCATTATGTGGTACCTCCAGGGATCGAACCAGGGACACATGGATTTTCAGTCCATTGCTCTACCATCTGAGCTAAGGTACCTTATTACTTATATTACTATAAGTAAAATTTAGAATAAAAAACCCCGTTTTATAAACAGGGTTTTTGAAAAGAAAGGCGACGACATACTCTCCCACATAACTGCAGTACCATCTGCGCAGGCGGGCTTAACTTCTCTGTTCGGGATGGGAAGAGGTGAGCCCCGCCGCAATAACCACCTTAAGGTTTTTAGTTGTTGGTTTGCGGTTGTCGGTTGTTGGATTTTCCATCAACTATCAACTATTAACCATCAACTGCTCTGCGTCGAGCAAATATTTTAACATACTGAGATAAAGAAAAGAAGAATAGTTTAGAAAGTTTCCTCCCGATCCGCCTGGGCGGATCGGGAAAAGGGCGTACATAAGCTTACGGATTATTAGTACTACTCGACTGTGACATTACTGCCTTTACATCTGTAGCCTATCAACGTGGTCATCTTCCACGATCCTTAAAAGAAATCTCATCTTGTGGTGGGTTTCGCGCTTATATGCTTTCAGCGCTTATCCCTTCCAAACGTAGCTACTCTGCGGTGCCCCTGGCGGGACAACAGATACACTAGAGGTTTGTCCAATTCGGTCCTCTCGTACTAGAATCAGATCCACTCAAATTTCTAACGCCCGCAGTAGATAGAGACCGAACTGTCTCACGACGTTCTGAACCCAGCTCGCGTGCCACTTTAATGGGCGAACAGCCCAACCCTTGGGACCTTCTCCAGCCCCAGGATGTGACGAGCCGACATCGAGGTGCCAAACCCCCCCGTCGATATGAGCTCTTGGGGGAGATCAGCCTGTTATCCCCGGCGTACCTTTTATCCTTTGAGCGATGGCCCTTCCATGCGGAACCACCGGATCACTATGCTCTACTTTCGTACCTGATCGACCTGTATGTCTCTCAGTCAAGCTCCCTTATGCCATTGCACTCTACGCACGGTTACCAAGCGTACTGAGGGAACCTTTAGAAGCCTCCGTTACTCTTTTGGAGGCGACCACCCCAGTCAAACTACCCACCAAGCACTGTCCCCCACATCGCGGGGTTAGGCCTCAGATAAACAAAGGGTTGTATTTCAACAATGACTCCACAACGCCTGGCGACGCCGCTTCATAGTCTCCAACCTATCCTACACATCATTTATCCAAGGTCAATACTAAGCTATAGTAAAGGTGCACAGGGTCTTTTCGTCCCACTGCGGGTAAACGGCATCTTCACCGTTACTACAATTTCACCGAGCTCATGGCTGAGACAGTGTCCAGATCGTTACACCATTCGTGCAGGTCGGAACTTACCCGACAAGGAATTTCGCTACCTTAGGACCGTTATAGTTACGGCCGCCGTTTACTGGGGCTTCAATTCAATGCTTCTCCGAAGATAACATCTCCTCTTAACCTTCCAGCACCGGGCAGGTGTCAGGCCCTATACTTCATCTTACGATTTTGCAGAGCCCTGTGTTTTTGATAAACAGTCGCCTGGACCTCTTCACTGCGGCCCCGATTGCTCGGGGCGACCTTTCTCCCGAAGTTACAGGTCTATTTTGCCTAATTCCTTAGCCATGAATCTCTCGAGCACCTTAGGATTCTCTCCTCAACTACCTGTGTCGGTTTACGGTACTGGTTCTTATTGCCTGAAGTTTAGAGGTTTTTCTTGGAAGCCCTTAGGCGCACTATCTCTTTGTCCGAAGACTCCGAGTACTATCGCATTTCACCAAGATCTCCGGATTTGCCTAGAGACCCTATAGCTAGGTGCTTTAACGAACTATTCCGTCAGTTCGCGGCGCTTTCATCACTCCGTCACCCCATCACAGCAATAAGAAGTACGGGAATATTAACCCGTTGGCCATCGACTGTCCCTTTCGGGTTCGCCTTAGGACCAGACTAACCCACAGCTGATTAGCATAGCTGTGGAAACCTTAGTTTTTCGGTGTGCGGGTTTCTCGCCCGCATTATCGTTACTTATGCCTACATTTTCTTTTCTGACCGGTCCAGCATACCTTACGATACACCTTCTGCCCTGTCAGAATGCTCCCCTACCACTTGCAGCAAGCTGCAAATCCATAGCTTCGGTAATATGTTTATGCCCGATTATTATCCATGCTCGTCCGCTCGACTAGTGAGCTGTTACGCACTCTTTAAATGAATGGCTGCTTCCAAGCCAACATCCTAGCTGTCTGGGCAGACAAACCTCGTTCTTTCAACTTAACATATATTTGGGGACCTTAGCTGATGGTCTGGGTTCTTTCCCTCTCGGACTTGGACCTTAGCACCCAAGCCCTCACTGTTATCAACCATTATATAGCATTCGGAGTTTGTCAGGAATTGGTAGGCGGTGAAGCCCCCGCATCCAATCAGTAGCTCTACCTCTATATAACTAAAATAACGCTGCACCTAAATGCATTTCGGGGAGTACGAGCTATTTCCGAGTTTGATTGGCCTTTCACCCCTACCCACAGGTCATCCGAAGACTTTTCAACGTCAACCGGTTCGGTCCTCCACTGTGTGTTACCACAGCTTCAACCTGCCCATGGGTAGATCACACGGTTTCGCGTCTAACACTGCCGACTAAAGCGCCCTATTCAGACTCGCTTTCGCTGCGGATCCATGGCTTAACCACTTATCCTTGCCGGCAACGTTAACTCGTAGGCTCATTATGCAAAAGGCACGCCGTCACCCCACGAAAGGGCTCCGACCGCTTGTAAGCGCATGGTTTCAGGATCTATTTCACTCCGTTATTCACGGTTCTTTTCACCTTTCCCTCACGGTACTGGTTCACTATCGGTCTCTCAGGAGTATTTAGCCTTAGCGGATGGTCCCGCCAAATTCAGACAGGGTTTCACGTGCCCCGCCCTACTCAGGATACCGCTATCCATTACATTTGTTGCCCATACGGGGCTGTCACCCTCTATGGCGCTCCTTTCCAGAAGCTTCCGGTTCCTCATGCATGAAATATCGCGGTCCTACAACCCCGGCAATGCCGTAACAATGCCGGTTTGGGCTAATCCGCGTTCGCTCGCCACTACTTACGGAATCACTTTTGTTTTCTTCTCCTCCGCCTACTTAGATGTTTCAGTTCAGCGGGTTTGCCCACCTATCGGTGTGCTATGCCTTCAGCATAGCGGGTTGCCCCATTCGGATATCTGCGGATCGATCTGTGTGTGCCAGTCCCCGCAGCTTTTCGCAGCTTATCACGTCCTTCTTCGCCTCTGAGAGCCTAGGCATTCCCCATGCGCCCTTATTTTGCTTATTGTACTAGACAAGGCATGCCTTGTCTCTGCCGTCTTGCAATAAATCGCAAAACGTGTTCTTTCTACTTTCTTATTATTTTCTTATCTCAATATGTCAATGAACTTTTTTCCTTTCGGAACTGTGGAGAATAACGGAGTCGAACCGTTGACCTCCTGCGTGCAAGGCAGGCGCTCTAGCCAGCTGAGCTAATCCCCCATTTTTAAATCTTAGATTTTAGAATTCAGATTTTAGATTTCCCATTCTTCTCTAATTTCCTTTGGTGAATCACAGCTTCCAGAATTTCCTTCAAATCAAGTCAAATAGTAGTCCCGGGCAGACTCGAACTGCCGACCCCTACATTATCAGTGTAGTACTCTAACCAGCTGAGCTACGAGACTCTGTTTTACTTAATTTTTATCATTTTTTTAAATTAACAGCAAGAGTAATGCAATCACGATTCCAAACCAATGGTCCGGCATCTTATTTCCCAATCGTGCCTTGCGGCTAACTGATCGGGCTCTAGAAAGGAGGTGTTCCAGCCGCACCTTCCGGTACGGCTACCTTGTTACGACTTAGCCCTAGTTACCAGTTTTACCCTAGGCAGCTCCTTGCGGTCACCGACTTCAGGCACCCCCAGCTTCCATGGCTTGACGGGCGGTGTGTACAAGGCCCGGGAACGTATTCACCGGATCATGGCTGATATCCGATTACTAGCGATTCCAGCTTCACGGAGTCGAGTTGCAGACTCCGATCCGAACTGTGACCGGCTTTATAGATTCGCTCCTGGTCACCCAGTGGCTGCTCTCTGTACCGGCCATTGTAGCACGTGTGTAGCCCAAGGCGTAAGGGCCGTGATGATTTGACGTCATCCCCACCTTCCTCACAGTTTGCACTGGCAGTCTTGTTAGAGTTCCCGACACTACTCGCTGGCAACTAACAACAGGGGTTGCGCTCGTTATAGGACTTAACCTGACACCTCACGGCACGAGCTGACGACAACCATGCAGCACCTTGTAAACTGTCTTGCGAAAGATCTGTTTCCAAATCGGTCAGTCTGCATTTAAGCCTTGGTAAGGTTCCTCGCGTATCATCGAATTAAACCACATGCTCCACCGCTTGTGCGGGCCCCCGTCAATTCCTTTGAGTTTCAAACTTGCGTTCGTACTCCCCAGGTGGGATACTTATCACTTTCGCTTAGCCACTGAAGTTGCCCCCAACAGCTAGTATCCATCGTTTACGGCGTGGACTACCAGGGTATCTAATCCTGTTCGCTACCCACGCTTTCGTCCATCAGCGTCAATCAATTGGTAGTAACCTGCCTTCGCAATTGGTATTCCATGTAATCTCTAAGCATTTCACCGCTACACTACATATTCTAGTTACTTCCCAATAATTCAAGTCCTGCAGTATCAATGGCCGTTCCACCGTTGAGCGATGGGCTTTCACCACTGACTTACAAGACCGCCTACGGACCCTTTAAACCCAATGATTCCGGATAACGCTTGGATCCTCCGTATTACCGCGGCTGCTGGCACGGAGTTAGCCGATCCTTATTCTTACGGTACCGTCAAGCTCCTTCACGAAGGAGTGTTTCTTCCCGTACAAAAGCAGTTTACAATCCATAGGACCGTCATCCTGCACGCGGCATGGCTGGTTCAGGCTTGCGCCCATTGACCAATATTCCTCACTGCTGCCTCCCGTAGGAGTCTGGTCCGTGTCTCAGTACCAGTGTGGGGGATCTCCCTCTCAGGACCCCTACCCATCGTTGCCTTGGTAAGCCGTTACCTTACCAACTAGCTAATGGGACGCATGCTCATCTTTCACCGTTGTGACTTTAATAATGTGCTGATGCCAACTCATTATGCTATGAGGTATTAATCCAAATTTCTCTGGGCTATCCCTCTGTGAAAGGCAGATTGCATACGCGTTACGCACCCGTGCGCCGGTCTCAGATTCCGAAGAATCCTACCCCTCGACTTGCATGTGTTAAGCCTGCCGCTAGCGTTCATCCTGAGCCAGGATCAAACTCTTCATCGTATATTTTAATATTATTATGCGATGCTTTTCCAGTCGGTCTTATTCGAATCTTACGATTCCATTACTCTTATTTTTTCTGTTCCGATTTGCATCGGAACGGCTGTCAATTCAATATGTCTACGAACGTAATTTTTTTGTCTTTCGCTTATCTCTCAAAGCGGGTGCAAAACTAAAACTTCTTTTTGTTTCTCGCAAGAAAAAATTGAAAAATTTTGAAACTTTTTTTTCGTCTCCTTTTCCCGATTTCCCTTCCGATATTTCAATGAACTTTCCCTGTTTTGCGGGGTGCAAATGTAAAAACCTTTTTCTTTTCCTGCAAGCTTTTCCGAATCTTTTTTTCAGAAAATTTCTTCCCTTCCGATTCCTATTCTTCTGCAGTATTTCGATGAGCGTCTTGCTGATTGCGGGTGCAAAAGTAGAACCTTTATTCAGTTATGCAAGCTTTTTTGATGTGTTTTTTTCATCTTTTTTCGGATTATTTCTTAACTCCCTGATAACGGATTCTTTACAATTCATTTTTTTTTTGCCCGCCTGTAGCCTTTTTCTGAATTCAAATGCGTTTTTGATTGTTTTGCGGGTTTTACGAACAGAGATTCTGGGGATTTTCCAACCTTTAGGGCACTTTTATTGGGAAAATCTAAATCCTGAAATGCGCTTCTGCTCCCCTATCTGCTCCCGAAATGGATCTTCAAGCCTCTTTTTCCGCTGATGTTTCTCCAGAATACGGGATTTCCAGCCCCGACAGTCCCGAAGATTCGGGAGGAAATCCTTTTTATGGAGGGGTTAGCCCCAAAAAGATTGGAGCGGATAGCGGGAAAAAGCTCATGAAAATAATTAAAGCTGGCAGCTCTCCTATATTATAGCGTCCATGAATCTGTTTCCCTTTAAATATCCATTGGCATAAGACGCACTGCAGTGCGCCTCTACAGTAAATCGGAATCTATACTATATTATATATGTATGCTTATAAAAAAGAAACCCGACAGGTTTTCAAAATCTGTCGGGTTATATACTACTATATATAATGTAGAAACTTATTTTTATTTAATTGCTTTTATTCCTTCGTGAGTTGGAATTACTTGTATTATTGTTCCATCTGGATTGAACTCTAATTTGTCGATACAAACTTCGCGGTGAAAACCTCCCGCATTTCCCATCTTGATTCCTGTTGGGTAAGAAAAACGATGATATGTTAGATACCATTCGTCTTTGTTTGGAATTTGCAATACTGAATTATGTCCTGTTGCATAGATTCCTTCTTCTGGTCTTCCTTGAATTACTATATTATTTTCTGGAATTTCTAAAGGCCCTGTCGGAGAATTCGAAATTGCGTATCTAACTTTATATTTTGGACTTCTGGTATCGTCTTCACTCCAAAAGAAATAATATTTTCCGTTTCTGTAAATAACATAAGTTCCTTCACGGAAAGAATTATTAACGGCTATAATTTTTTGAGTATTTGGTTTTAAAGAAATCATATCTGAATTTAATTCGGCAACTGCCATATACATATTTCCCCAATACAAATAACTTTTTCCTGTTTTTGGATCGGTAAAAACATCTGGATCAATTTCTTGTCCGTCGTGTATTTCCTGAGGTCTTTCGGATATAAGTGCTTTTCCACTGTCTTTAAAAGGTCCGGTTGGATTATCTGAAACGACTACTCCTATTTTTTGTGCTGCCGTAAAGTAATAGAAATATTTGTATTTTCCTTTTATCTTCTTTTCTACAATACAAGGTGCCCAAGCATTTCTATTTCCCCAAGGAACATCTTTTTTAAGATCTAAAATGATTCCTTCATCTTTCCAATCTACTAAATTATCAGATGAAAATGTTTTAAAATAATATCCTGACCAATCATTAAATCCGTCACTAGTTGGATAGATGTAATATTTTTTGGTTTTGTTTGAATATAAAATTTCAGGATCGGCATAATAACCTTCGAGAACTGGATTATTCTTAATTTTTGGAAGTTGGCTTGGTAATCCCCATTTCTGAGTGATTCTTTTTAATTCAGAACGTGTTATTGGCAAAATAGTTCCATGACGTGGTTTGAAGTCCATTGAAATGTCCTCATCAATGACTGTGAAGTTTTCTAGGTCTTTTGTTTTGGTGAATTGATATTTTCCTTTCGAATACATATCATACATTAAAATGTAATCATCAGAATTATTAAGTTTGAAAATACTCGATCCTTCTACATTTTCTTTAGTTTGCTGTAGATAATTATCGTTTTCTTTCCAGTTTCCAGAAGTTAAATCGGTTGTAGTTGCAGTTTTGATACCAGCAGTTGCAGATTCTGTTTTATAAAAAAGATGATAAACTCCGTCTTTAAGAATTATATCTCCATCTATACAAGCTCCTTTAGATTTAGGAACAAACAATAACTTTGGAGCACTTTCTAAAGCTGTGAAATCTTCATTCGCGTAAGCGTAATAAATTTTATCAGGCTCAGAACCATGCTGCATGCTAAAATAAATCATGTATTTGCCTGCTTTTGCATCATAAATTGTTTGCGGCGCCCAAACTCTTTTCAAATTTTCATTTCCTGGAAATGCTGTCTGAATGTTTACAACCTTACTTTTCCAATTTACTAAATCTGTACTTTTAAGCAAGACCATTGCACGATTACTGTCCCAACCTTTTGAGGAAGTCATATCAGTTAAAACCATATAAAAGGTTTTGCCATCTTCGCCACGAAGAATATGAGGATCGCGAACTCCTCCTGTAGAACTAATTTCTTTACTTTCTAAAACAGGTTTGTTATTATTTAATGCATAATAATGGTATCCATCTGTGCTTACAGCAAAATTAACAGCTTCTTCTTCGATTTGATTTCCTATAAAGTACACGAACAAATATGCTGTTAAATCTTTCTCTGCAACTGCGGGCGGAACTCCTTTTGCTGAATTTTGCGCTTGTAAAAAAGTTGAAATTACTAACAACACTACAAGACTAAATTTTATTTTTTTCATTTTATAAAGTTTAATACCATTCTATTTTCTAAAATAATAGAACAGCTTATTTTTTGGTTTTAATACGAATCACGCTAAAAGAATAAGGCGGTAACTCTTTTGAAAAAGCTTCTTTTACTGAAATTATTTGGTTCACTGGTCTTGCTTCTGCTTTTTCTGGGTTTCCAGTTAATAAAGTATAACTAGCATTTTCAGCAATCATTAAATTAGATATTTCGATTGACGGCATAACTGCGACTGGAAGAACATTAACTAATTTTATAATCAAATCTCCCGAAGAACTTTCTTTTAAGGCAGATACTCCAATACGTTTATTTGCTTCGTTATTGTCTGAAACTTTTATACTTCTCTCGATATAAATATCTCCAGCATTCTGACCGTAAAGTTTCTGCACGAAATAATTGACAGTCGGTTTAACTTCAGTTCCGTTAAAATAAATTAGATCTGGATTCCATTGCGTATGTTTTTCTCTTGCTAATAAAGGCGCATAAGAAGCCATAGAAACTACATCTCCATTTCGTTCAACTCCTGTTAGGTACAATGCCTCAGCTAAAGCATTGTAAAATTTATTACCCCACGAAGCATATTCTCCAAGATATACTTTAGATTTTGAACGGTTATAACTATCATAAAAATCCTGATTATTGATAAACCATCCTGGAGATTGATAATAGTGTTCGTCTACAAGTGGCAGTTTCAAATCATCGGCTATTTTCCAGCCTTCTCTATAATCTGTTCCTTCAAAAAATGGTCCGACTGTACCAATAATCTTAATTTCTGGATATTTTTGTTGTACTGCTTTTACAATCATTCGATAGCGTTCTTCGAAAACATCGCTGATTAAATCCTCATTTCCAATTCCAACATATTTTAGATTGAAAGGTTTTGGATGCCCTGCTTCAGCGCGTTTTTTGCCCCAAACGGTATTAGCATTTCCATTCGCATACTCTATTAAATCTAAAACATCCTGAACGTAATCGTCCATTTCTTCCATCGGAATTCCGAATTGCTGTCCAGAACCTCCGTCAGAGGAATTTTGACAAGGAACGCCAGCAGCTAATACAGGAACAGCTTCGGCGCCTAAATCTTCGCAAAATTGAAAATATTCAAAATATCCCAATCCCATAGATTGGTGGTAACCCCAAATATTTCGCATCGAAACTCTACTTTCTAACGGACCAATTGTATTTTTCCATTTGTAAATATTATGCAATCCGTCTCCATGTGCCACACAACCGCCAGGAAAACGAACAAATTTTGGATGCATGTCTGCAATCATTTCTGCTAAATCTGCACGAAGTCCGTTTTTATGGTTTTTAAAAGTTTTCTGCGGAAAAAGCGAAACCATATCAACTGACGTTTCGCCATTTGTGCTGATTTCCAAATGAGCATCATTTGCAGTTTTAGAAGGTTTTAAAACGAGATTAAATTTCTTCCAAGAATTAGTTGGCGTAAATGTCGCTTCTGCTAAAGTTTCTCCGCTTGACGTTTTTAGACGAACAATTGCTTTTGTTCCTTTTGCAAAAACACTAAAATCATATTTTTCATTGATTTTAAGTGCGATTCCATCAAAACCTGAATTTGTAATATTTCCGTTTTTGATTACGGCATAATTTGGATTGTTAGAATGAATTGAATTTTCTTTTTCAATTGTAAAATTGCCATTCCAAGCCATTGAAGAATTCCATTTTTCATCGCTTCCTTTTTTATCGTGAAGTGAATATTCGAAATCACGATTCTGAATCAATTCTCCATATAAACCACCATCTGCCGCGTAATTAATATCTTCAAAAAAAACACCTGTAAGCATATTGCTGATTTTTTTTGATTCATGACCATTAATTCGAATTTCCGCTTTAACGGGTTTCAATCCTAAAAACATCAAACTATCGCTTTTTGGAGAAGTATTATTTTGTTTATCCCTAAACTTAACCGATTCCATGTTTTTGATCATAGTTTCGACCAAACTCCAATCTACTTGATGTATTGTTCCCTGAAAAACTTCTCCTTGAAGCTGAATTTCACTTCTTAAATTTTCTCCAGAAATATCCTTGTCAATTATTGTAGCAGAATAATTCTTGAAGTCTTTTGTTGCTGAAGAATAATTTTTACCGCTTTCGCTAAAGTGAACCAGATATTTTCCATCTTTCTGACTAACTTGAACATTTTGAATTACCGATTTATCTTGCCCTTTTCCAACAAAATTCTTCATTCCCTGAATATAATTTTGTCTTCCCCAATTTACTAAGTCTTTACTTTCTGAGTGCGCAAATACATTATCTCTTACACTCCAAAAGCAATGAAAAATTCCTGAATTATCTTTAATCAAAAAGGCCTCAGACATGCTTTTTCCCGTTGGGCCCCAGCTTCCAAAATCTGATTTTAGAAAACTAAATTCAGGTCCAATTGCAAACCAGTTTCTCTGATCTGTGCTCCATGCAAAATGAAGTCCGTTTTTTCCATTATTTTTTAAAGTAGAATAAGCAAATAAGTACACTTTATCTGGATTTTTTTCATTTGTTTTAATACTAAATCCAGATATACCAAAAGTAATCGCAAAAAGCAGCATCAGTTTTAAAGTGCTGCGAAGCAATAACCTTTTCATTATTTTTTGCCTTTTAATTGATACAGAACTGAACTATGCGGTTTTAAATCTGTTCCTATTTCTTTTGAAGTTGTTTTTGATTTTTCGCCTGTCCACATATTCAAAACTTCAGCCGAACCAGAAATTCCAAGTTCTGAAAGATTTACTGTTACTTTCTGAGTGTCCTTATCTGAAATATTAAACAAAGCAAGATATACACTTCCGTCTTTAGCATTTTTTGAAGTCACAGCAATTTTACCATCTTTCTGAAAAAGCTGTTTTACGTCTTTGCTTTCATTATGCATTTTTACAACATCTTTATTTGTTAGCAATGAAAGAGTAAAAGCATCATTACTTGGTAAATCTCCACCAAAGAATAATGGTGATTTGAAGATGTTGAAAAATGTAATTAAAGTATATTGTTCGTCTTTTGTTAAACGAGTCATACGGTCATTTCCACGTTCGCCTCTTATTGAAATACGTCCTAACGGAATCATATCGCAATCTGGCCATGTTCCTGGAGCAATATAAGGATACCATTTCTGAGCAACATCCATTAAATGAGTAATATGCGGCCAAGTATCCCAGACGTCATCCACCATACGCCACATATTTGCGTGTGTTGTTACATGAAAAGCAGCCGAAATCGGAGTTTCTCCAGGAGAAGTGCTTAAAACAATTTTACGTCCGCATTTGTCAATTGCGTTTCTGATTAAATTGATTTCACCTTCGTGATATGGTCTTGATAAATCGTCAATTTTTATAAAATCTACTCCCCATTGCGCGTACAATTCGAAAATAGAATTATAATATTCTTGTGCTCCTGGCTTGTCTGCCAAAATTGTATAATTATCTCTCAACCATTCGCATTGCAAAGCTGTTGTATAAATCTGATCTGCTGTAATTCCTTTAGTTCCTTTAATCGGCATTTTGTCTTCAACTGCTTTTTTAGGAATACCTCGCATAATATGAATTCCAAATTTTAATCCTTTTCCATGAATATAATCTGCTAATGGCTTAAAACCTTTGCCATCTTTTGCTGATGGAAATCTATTTACAGCAGGCAAATATCTACCGTATTGATCGATAACATAACGCGGATCTGTTTGGTTGTAACCTCCTGCTTTATCATTTTCAACAAACCAGCGAATATCAACTACAATATATTCCCAACCAAATTTCTTCAGCTCTTTTGCCATATAATCTGCATTGGCTTTTACTTCATGTTCTTCCACAGTTGGACCGTAACAATCCCAACTGTTCCAGCCCATTGGTGGTGTTTGCGCCCATTGTTTAAATTCTTCTTTTTGAAATGGTTTGGTTTGTGCGCTAGATAAGACAGATATAAAAAATGTGCCTATCGCGATAGTAAGTAAGTTTGTTTTTTTCATTGTGGTTAATTTTATGTGTAAAATTTACATTTAAAAATAATAAAAAAAATTACCCCCTTCTACATTTTTGTTTATTAATAATATTGAAGGGGGAATTTATCTAATTTCGTTTTTTTGCTTTAATCATTCTTGCATATTAATTTTCACAAAATGCATTCAGCTTTAAACTATGTTTTTTAGTCATTATAAGCTTCGATAATATAAGAAGTTCCTTTTTTGGTTTCAAATTCTGCAACATAACCAATTGACGATTTTTTACTTTGAATATTCAACTTTTGAATTCTAAATGGTTTTGCTGATCTTATATGGCAAATTCCTCCTGCATTAGATACAATTTTACTTTGACTCATTTTTCCGTTTTCCCACTTTATATCGACTGTAAAATTACCTTTTGCTGTAATGCCTTTAATTTCACCATCTGACCAAGCATCTGGAAGAGCAGGAAGCAAATGGATTTCTTTGTTCTGACTCTGCATCAGCATTTCGATGACTCCGGCAGTTCCCGCAAAATTTCCGTCAATTTGAAAAGGCGGATGCGCATCAAAAAGATTCGGATAACAACCTCCATGTCTACTATATTTAGGATCGTTATCTTTTGTTAATCTTAATTGATTTTTGAATAATTGATAAGCATGATTTCCGTCTAAAAGTCTCGCCCACATATTTACTTTCCAAGCCAAACTCCAGCCAGTTCCATCGTCGCCTCTTAATTCTAAAGTTCTTTTTGCTGCGTTAGCTAATTCTGGTGTTTTTAGTGGCGAAATTAAATTGGCTGGATGCAACGCATAAAGATGCGAAGTATGTCTATGATGCGGATCTTCTTCTTCAAAATCTTTATACCATTCTAATAATTGTCCTTTTTTACCAATTTGAAAAGGAAGTAATTCATTTGCAGCTTTGTCTACTTTTTGTCTGAATTCTGAATCAATATTTAAAACTTTTGAAGCTTCGACTGTATTTTCAAACAAATCTTTAATAATTCCGATATCCATTGTAGAAGCAGTCGTTACCGTGCCTTTCTTTTTGCCATCATAATAAAACATATTTTCTGGCGAAGTCGAAGGCATCGTTACCAAATGACCATTCTGATCTTTCTGAAGCCAGTCTAAACTAAACTCTGCCGCACCTTTGATAATTGGATATACTTTTTTCAAATACGCCACATCTCCCGTATATTGATAGTGTTCCCATAAATGTCTGCTTATCCAGTTGGCTCCCATATACCAGTTTGCCCACATTGGATCTCCTTTTCCGAAATCGCCAACAGGATTTGTCATAGCCCAGATGTCTGAATTATGGTGCAAAACCCATCCATTTGCGTGATAATAACTTTTGGCAGTTTCTGTTCCCGTTACAGAAGCATTTTTAATGTATTCATCAAGCGGAAAAAACAATTCAGACAAACTTGCCGATTCTACGGGCCAATAATTCATCTGTAAATTGATATTTGTCGTATAGTTACTGCTCCAAGGTGCGCGAAGTTTGTTATTCCAAATTCCTTGTAAATTGGCTGGAGCATTGTGTGTACGCGAAGAAGAAATCAACAAATAACGCCCGAACTGAAAAAATAAAGCTTCCAATCCAGCATCTTTTTCGCCTTTTGCATATTGTTCCAATCTTACATCTGTTGGCAGATTAGATTTATTAGTTTCTTTTTCATTTAATTTTAATGAAACTCTATTAAAGAATTTTTGAAAATCTGTAATATGTTCTTTTAATAAATTATCATATTTCTTCGTAACAGCTTTTTTAATTGGGGTTTCTGCGAATTTATGTTCGTCTTTTCCTTGACTATCCGGACATTTATCAAATCCGTTGAAACTTGTTGCTGCAGAAACGAAAATTAAAATTTCAGATGCATTTTTTATTACTAAATTATTTCCTTCAACGCTTATTTCGCCATCTTTTACTATTGGTTTAATAATCAATTCGAAACGCATTCCTCTACAGCCCGATGCATCTTCATAAACAATTGGTTCTTTATTGTAATCAATATAATTTGGATCTGAATGTGAAGGTGCTTTTCCTTTCAAAACCAAAGATTTATCTTTTATTGATTTTTGATTTTTTAAAAGACTAGAAGCGTCAATTGTAAAAGAAAGTTTTTTCAATTGATCTGCCGAAAGTTTAATTACAATACATTGTGCAGGTGCCGAAGCAAAGATTTCTCTTTTATAATTAACTCCGCCAATCTTAAAATTGGTTACTGCTAATCCAGTTTCAATATCAAGACTTCTATTATAAGATTCTGTTTTTTGTCCGCCAAAATCTTGTTTTAAAATAAGATCTCCCAAGGGCATGTAACTTTCGCTGTAAGGTCCCTGCATATTTTTAGTCAAATTATAGGCTTTTTCAAAATCTTCATTCTTCAAAGCTTCTCTAATTAAAGCAAGATTTTGAAAAGCATCAGGATTAACGTTTTTCTGCACAGGTCCGCCACTCCATAAAGTAGCCTCATTTAGCTGAATTAATTCTGAATCTACTCTTCCAAAAACCATTGCTCCAAGTGTACCATTTCCTATTGGCAGCGCTTCTGTCCATTCGACAGCAGGTTGCTTATATTGCAGTTTTAAATCTTGTTGTGCAAAAACAGAAAATCCTGTTAATGTTAACAATAATAAAAGCCTTTTTTTAAGAGAATGATATGGCATATATTTTATTTTTATAAGAATAAATGATTAGATTGTTTTCAGTTTTAAAACCGTAACAGAATAAGCAGGAAGACTCAATTGCTGTTTTCCTTTTGTCACTTTATATTCACTTTGTTTTGGAGTAATTTTTTTAGGTTCTGCAAAAGTATTTTCATCTTGTAAATTTGCACTTGCCAGTCTAATCATACTTCCTTTTGATCCTAATTTTGCTCCTTTTAAATCAATACTCACTTCTGAAGCTGTTGCTGCTGTATTTACCAGTTTTACTATAATTTCTTTACTGTTTGCATCTTTTACAGCCGAAGCATACAAATTATTCTGCCCAATTAAAGCTTTGCCATCTTGAGTAATGCTTAATAAATCTGTTCCTTTATTAGTTGAGAATAATTGCTGTACATAATAGTTTGCAGAACCATAAGATTGTAAGTTATTGAACCAAATCATATCTGGTGTCCATTGCCAAGCATCTTCATGTGCCATTAAAGGAGCATAAGAAGTAAGATGTACCACTTCTGCGTTTCTTTCTAAACCAGTCATAAAAGCAGCTTCAGAAAAAGCACATTCCCAATTATTTCTATTATTTGGATTTGCACCAGAAACACTTTGTGCAGCATATTCTCCAGCAAATATTTTTGGACCTTTTCTATCGTAATTATCATAACGCCCAGCATTTTCTCTAAACCATTTTGGGCTTTCATAATAATGTTCATCGACCAATTCTGCGTCCAGTTTTTTTAATTCTTGCATTGCAAAATCAAAATGTTCACCTGCTGGCGAAGGTCCGCTTCCTGATACAATAATGATATTTGGGTATTTTGCTTTAATTGCTTTTTCAAAAACTTTGAATCTATCAATATAATCTGGTCCCCATTGTTCGTTTCCAACTCCAATATATTTTAAATTGAATGGTTTTGGATGCCCCATATCCGAACGGATTTTTCCCCAAGTTGTCGTAACTGAACCATTTGCAAATTCAATTAAATCTAAAGCGTCTTGTACATAAGGATCTAATTCGTTCATCGGTGCCAATTCTCCTGTGTTGTATTGACAAGCCATTCCGCAACTTAAAATTGGAAGCGGTTCTGCACCAATATCTTCTGAAAGCTGGAAATATTCAAAAAAGCCTAATCCGAAACTCTGAAAATAATCTGGCGTTAATTTGTGGTTGAATTCAACATTCCAACGATTCATTTTTGTTTCTCTTTCGTCTACATTTCCAACAGACTTTTTCCATTGGTAACGATCAGACAATGTTCTGCCTTCAACAATACAACCGCCCGGAAAACGTAAAAAACCCGGTTTTACATCGTATAATAATTGTACAAGATCTTTTCTAAGTCCGTTATTTCTGTTTTTCCAAGTATCTTCTGGAAAAAGTGAAATCATATCTAAATCGATTGTTCCAGTTCCTTCAAAAGTAATTTTAAGCTTTGCTTTTGCTTCTGTTTGAGTTGCTGTAAATTGTGCTGTATAATTTGTCCATTGATCCGATTTTGGAACAACAGATGTTTCTCCAAGTACTTTTTGGTCTTTATCAATAAGCTGAAAAATAATTTTTTTGATTGCTCCATTGTGATTGGCCGCTTTTAATGAAAGATTGTATTTAGCATCTTTCTTCACTCCCATTCCACGGAATCCTTCATTAATTAAAACATAACCTTTATCATTATTGATTTCTACTCTGCAAAAATTAGTATTATTTGCCGCTACGTTGATCGGAAGCGCAATGCCTGATTCTTTGTTTAAAGACCTTCTTGTATTAGGTTGCTCCCATCCCATTAAAGGTTTATCAAATTCAAAAGATCTGTTTTTAATCATTTCGGCATATAATCCACCATCTGCAGCAAAATTGATGTCTTCAAAAAACAATCCGAACATTGTAGGTTCGATTTTAGTAATGGTTTTGGAAGCATCGACTTCTAAAGTATTTTTTTGAGCATTTCCATAAATACTACTAAGCAGTAAACCTCCTATGAATAATGTTGAAATTACGTTTCTTTTCATTGTACTTATTTTATATTGAGAATATACTTGCAATATATTAATTAATCTTTTTAAAGTTTATTTTGAAAGTTTGAAAAGCATCACATCACGAAGATTTATTGTGACTTTTACACTTATAACTTTTTACATAAAGAAATTACTTCTTTACGGCTTCATATTTATTTGGAAAAGCTGCTTCTCCATCTAAATTGATTACTTTCAAAATATCTACATTTTTACTTTCTACAGCATATTTAAAATAATCTGGTTTGTTTTTTCCCCATTGAACCGTGCAATTCTGAACTTTAATGCTTTCGGCAGTATCAAAATAAAATCCAGAAGTGCTTCCTTTTACAAAACCTTCCACATTTGCTGGGCGTCTGTCATATAATCCACCAGGAAAAGAAGTCGTTTTATCCATGTAAACACTCACATTTTCAAAAACAATATTCTTGATTTTATCTTTAGATTCGCCGCTTACAAACACACCGTTTTCACCTGTACATTGAATATTAGTAAAATAGATGTTTTTAATTTCACCGACTTTTCCTTCAGTCGCACCTTTTGGAAAACGCCAATTGGCATCTTTATGATTTCCTTTTGCTCTGCTAAAAGCGGTTACATAAATAGGTTCTGCTTTTCCCCACCAAGTATCGGTATTCAATTTGCTTTCGATAATTATGTTAGAGAAAATCACATCGCTCACCGTTCCTTCATCTCTATTCTGAATTCCTAAAGCACGATTACTGTTTTTAATAATACAATTATTGAATACTACTTGTCGGATTGCGTCCATGTTTTCTGAACCAATTTTAATCGCACAACTGCTACTCGTCATAGTGCAATTGGTAACGGTAATATTTTCGCAAGCACCAAATTCTTCAAATTCTCTTCTGTTTTTTAGGCATATACAATCGTCGCCGCTTTCAATGTAACAATCGCTAATTCTCACATTTTTAGAATGATCCAAATCGATTCCGTCACTGTTGCGAACTTTTAAACTATTTAGTAAAGTAATTCCACTGATTACAACATCGTTACAGCCAATTAAATGCACAGTCCAATAAGCCGAATTTCCGATATGAACATCTTTGATTCGAATATTCTTTCCTCCAATAATAGTCAATACATGAGGTCTTGGATCTAATACGTTAAAAGGTTTTAAAATATAAGCATCGTCTTCTTCTTCGCCCATAAATGAAATTCCGTTTCCATCTATTTTTCCGCTTCCGCTAATGGTAAAATCCTCAATATTTTCTCCTCCTATCCAAATTGTTCCCTCTCCCGGATTGGTTCTGAAAGCACTTTTCGTGTACAATTTTTCGTCTGGACTTGCCAATAGTTTCGCTCCAGCTTCGATATGTAAATCGACTTTTGATTTTACATCAATTGGTCCTGATAGAAAAGTAAAAGGTGCTGGAATTAAAACTCTTCCGCCTGTTTTACTGCAAGCGTCAATTGCTTTTTGAATGGCTGTTGCGTCATTCGTTTTCCCGTCTCCTTTTGCTCCGTACTTTTTAATATCGTAGATTTTTTGTGCTGTCGCAGTCAAGGAAATACAAAAAATTAGTATCGCAATTATAGATTTCTTTTTCATTTTATTTAATTTATGAATCTTATTTTTTTTTAACACATAGAGACATAGCTTTACTTTGGATAAAAAGGCGTTTCACTTGTATTAACAAACATAGCTATGTGTGAAAAACTAGTTTTTTTTAATACACTTTTTAAAATTTTACATCTATGTTTCTATGTGTTTATTTATTTAAGGGCAATACAAATTTATTTTGCTCTGGTTCTATTTTTCTTTTTAAAGATTCACTGTCCAAATTACTTGATGAAACATCTTTAAAAATAATCTGATTGATTTTATCCGAAGGAACATCAATAGCTTTCATAGTTAGATTTTTTACATCATCAAAAACAAAAGCGGGACGAAAATCTTCTTTGTCTAAAACCAATTTTATATTCTTCATTTCGATTCCGTTTACGTGACGCACATAAAATCCCCAAGAAGGTAGTTCACCAAACATGGTAAATTCAGGATATCCGTTAATGTTTTCTTTTACGTCTTTCAGTCTGCTTAACGGATGATATGCCATTCCTTTTGAAGCTCTTCCTGGATAAATGATTTCGATATTTTCTAAAGTCACATTTTCTATCAAATGCCCCGGAATTCCCGCAATTGAAGATGGAAATGGATTGTGGAAATAATCTACTTCTGGTCCGCGCATATCGTAATCAATATCTGGACGACCAAAGGGGACTTGCACTTTTACATTTTTAACTGATACATTTTTAATATAACCCGGTTTATCTCCATTTCTGTGACCTAAACGAATTAATACTGCGTTTCCTGTATTTACTGCGGTAATGTCAGAAACTTTAATGTTTTCAATTTCCGCTCCATCTACAGATTCAATTGCAACCGCAGATCTGAAAGTATCAAAAACTTTAATGTTTTCGATTGTTACATTTTTGAAACTTCCATAAGAACCTGTACCAAATTTCACCGCATTTGCACTCGATCTAATCGTACAATTTCCAATGTAAATATTGTTATTATGTAACCCCGGAATTTCAGATTTTAGACAAATTCCGTCGTCGGCAGCGTTAACGTTGCAATTTGTTATTCGGGCATTTTCGCAGCCATCAAGATCAATTCCGTCATTGTTCCAATACGCGCGGCTTTCCACTTTCATAAAATCAATTACAATGTTTTTACATTCTCTAAAACACATTGTCCAACCTGGACTATTTTTTAGAGTAATTTGAGTCATGGTAATCGAATCGCATTTTACAAACGAAATCAGTTTTCCTCTTCCATCTTCCGGACGCATTCTTCTGTAATTGTATTTTGGATCAATTCGAACTCCTGTATGATGAAGAGAATCAATTGCCAAAGCCAGTTCTCGTCCTTGTCCGTCAATAATTCCCTTTCCGTTTACGGCAATATTTTTTGATTGATAAGCAATTACAAAAGCTCTAATTCCTTCATATTTTGGATAATCATCTGGATTCGTGCTTCCTAATAAAGTAGCGCCTTCTTCAAAAAATAATTCCACATCATTTTTTAAAACTATGCTTCCAGACAGAAATGTTCCTTTAGAAAAAACAACTTTTCCTCCTTTACTTTTATTTGCAGCATCAATTGCTTTTTGAATTGCTTTTGTATTTAATGTTTTTCCATCTCCAACTGCACCGTATTTTTTAATATCAAATACTTTCTGCGCCGAAACGTTTAAGGAAACACAAAAAACAAACAATACGATTACAAAATTTCTTTTCATTTCTTATTTTTTTATGCCACAAAGACACTAAGCCACTAAGTGAAAGTGAACCATATAAGCAATATAAGGTCAATTAAGACAAAACTTAAATTATCTTATATTGCTTATATGGTTAAAAAACTTTGCGCTTTTGCGTCTTTGCGAGCAATTTTCTATTTAATCTTTTCAAATTTACTTTGAGCCTTAGCGTCTTTGTGGCAAAATAAAATTTACCAGAAAACGGTATACAAAGCCACTAATATTCCGCTGATAATAAACGAACCTACAATAAATTCAGAAGACACTTTAAACATTGATTTATCAACTTCTATTTTATGAACTTCAGCTTCTTCATCAGAAACTGGACTTGCCAGACTTATACCAATCATTATAAATACAATTATAAAGAAAACTATGGTCATTCTATCTAAGAAAGGATAATCTGGAAAAGCGCCTTCTGTCCACATTGGTAAAAATTTCAATATCGCAGCCAATGGCACTGTTAGTAATGCTCCAGCAAGTCCAGCCGCTGGAGTTGTTTTTTTCCAGAACATTCCCAACAAGAAAATCGCTAAAACTCCTGGCGAAAAGAAACCAACATATTCCTGAATAAACTGATACGCTTGATCTAATGATTTTAATGCTGGCGCTACAAAAGCTGCAATAATCATACAAACCACAACGCACCATCTTCCTGTACGAACCAGTTTTTTTTCTGATGCTTGAGAATTAAAATATTTTTTATAAATATCTAAAGAAAAAATAGTCGAAATACTATTAGCTTTTCCTGCTAAAGAAGCCACAATTGCTGCTGTTAAAGCCGCTAAAGCAACACCTTTTAATCCAGCTGGAAGTAAATTCATTAAAGTCGGATAGGCATGATCTGGTTTTAAAACTCCAGCTGTATCAACCATTTCTTGTTGAAACATTCCATTTTCATGCATGACAAACATGGCAATTCCAGGCAGAACAGCAATAATTGGAACTAATAATTTTAAGAAAGCAGCAAATAAAATTCCTTTTCGAGCTGTTTTCAAATCGGCTCCTAAAGCTCTTTGAACAATATATTGATTACAACCCCAATAAGCTAAATTATTGATCAACATTCCACCTACTAGAACTGACATTCCAGGCAATTCATTATAATGCGGATTAGATTCATCTAAAATCATGTGCAAATGTCCTGGTGCTTCTTGCGCAATTATAGAAAGTCCTTTCAAAATATCATTTCCAAATCCGAATTGATCAGATAATAAAGTTAATGCCAGATAAGTTGTTACTAATCCTCCTAAAATTAAAACAATAACTTGAAACATATCGGTGTATCCAATTACTTTCATTCCGCCCAAAGTAACGATTACAGAAAATAAACTCAAACCAATTACGCAGAATTGAAAACTGACTGGGGCTATTGAAGAAATTGCTAAAGCACCTAAATAAATAATTGAAGTAAGATTAACAAATACATAGATTAACAACCAGATAATAGCCATAATAGTACTTACGGTTCCGCTATATCTTTTGGCTAAAAACTGCGGCATTGTGAATATTTTATTCTTCAAATAAACTGGCAAAATAAACATTGCTACAATGATCAATGTTGCAGCAGACATCCATTCGTAAGAAGCAATTGCAAGGCCAATAGCAAAACCAGAACCGCTCATTCCGATAAAGTGTTCTGCTGAAATATTAGAAGCAATTAAAGAAGCTCCAATCGCCCACCAAGTAAGTGATCCTTCGGCTAAAAAATATTCGTTTGAACTTGTTGCGGCAGTTTTTTTGCTTCTGTAAATATACATCCCATAGCTCGTAACTATGATAAAGTAAATAAAGAAAACAATATAATCTGCGGTTTGTAATACATTCATAATGTGTGGTTATTGTGTGGTTAGATAGTAAAATGTATTTTAAAATGTAATGTTTCTTAAATTTTTAGAAACCATTTTCTTTTATATAAAAAGTACAGTAAAATAAGCTGTACAACGGTAACAGACATTGTTGCAAATACAGGCTGCCAAATGAGCGGAAGAAAATTTATAAGTCCGCCAAAAACATAATCTGCAGTATGTTTAAAATCGACTAAACCTTCAGCGGCTATATAAATCAGAATAGAATTTGAACCGATTAATATTAATGGAAATGCCCATTTATGAAAACCAAATAAATCGATTATTAAATAAAAAAAGACAAAAAATAAAATACTAAATCCGCCAACAAAACATACGAAAGAACTTGTCCATAAATGTTTGTTTATTGGAAAATTAATATCCCAAAGTAAACCTACAATAATCAAAACAGTAGCCGTTAAAGCCATCAAAAGCAATTTCACTTTTATAGAAAACGGACATTTAGCTTTTAAAAATGTTCCGATAAAAACTCCCAATAAAGCGGTTGCGATAGCAGGAATTGTTGAAAATATTCCTTCTGGATCGTAAACTGTGCTATGCAATCTTCCTGGCAAAAGCAAACGGTCAATATAGCCTTCTAATGAACCTTCTTTTGTTAAAACTCCTGCTCCAAATTCTGGAACTGGAATCCATTTCATGGCTACATAATAACCAATCAAAATTCCGAAAAACCAGATTAACTGTTTTTTAAAATCAAAATTTAAATAAATGATTCCAGCAAAAAACCAAGCCAATCCAATTCTACCTAAAACGCTTGCAAAACGAGTATGATCGAAACCATCAAATCGTAACAATCCATTTACCACAAATCCGAGAACTAGTAAAATGCAAGTTCTTCTCAGCATTGATAAATAGATTTTTCGCTTTTCGTATGAAGGTAATAGCTGTGGTGTTTTTACGCCTGCCAAACTCATTTTCTTTTCAAAAGAATAAGGCATAGAAACTCCCGCTACAAATAGAAAGACTGGAAAAATCATATCATAAAATGTAATACCGTTCCATTCTGCATGATGCAATTGCGATGACATCCAAATAAATACAGGAATTGGTGCCGCTTTGGCAAGAGCGTGAATAATATGTTCTCCGCTCATAATCCAAAACATCACAAATCCGCGCAAGGCATCTAAAGAAATTAATCTTCCATTTGTAGAGTTACTCATTTTTATAGTATTCAGTGGTCAGTTGATAGTTTTTTTAGTATTCTTTTCAGTATTCAGTCACAGTTGCAGTTTTCAGTTCTAACTGTGACTGAAAACCGAGACTGAAAACTGAAACTAAACTTATTTAAGCTAAAGTGGTTTTATAACAAATCCGTAGTTGTATTCGCTTTGCGTTAATATATACTGTTCATGTGGCGGTGCGCCCCAACTGTTGTCGCCTCCCACTCCTCTTTGGGTTAAGTCTACACAAACTACTACTTCTTCTCTTGGAGTAATATCGCTTGAATGGATATTCTTTTTAGAAATACCTCCGTCAAAATCACTCGGATAATTATTTAAAGTACTCATAGCTAAAGGTTGCAGACCTTTTATTTCCAAGCCATTTCCTGAATTGCTTGACAATTTAAACCAGCGTATATCAGTCTTGTATCCATTTTCTTGTGGGCGTGTATAAGGCACATACTGGCCTGCAACTTTACTATTATAAATTCCTTTAAATGATGCTGTTTTTCTATCCGGATAATTTTCTAATGGTCCTCTTCCGTAATAATCCAGATTTTCTAATGTGTTTTTTAAAGTGAAAATCATTCCAAAACGAGGCAACTCAGGTACAGCATTCGCTCCTTTTTTATAAGCGACCTGTATTTCTAAATCTCCATTATTTCCTAGCGAATATTTAATTGTATAATCTGAAGCAACATCGTTTAGTTTTAATTTCGAAACAATATATTTTTTTCCGTTTTCTTCTGTTTGCTGAATGCTTTCTAAAGAAGTATTTTTTCCAGCCGTTCTCCAAACATTCGTTCTAATTTGCATTTTATTTCCAATATCATTATCGGTTGGAGCTCTCCAGAAATTTGGTTCAGGATATTGTTTGAAATATTCTTCGCCTTTTAAACTGTAATAAGAAATCAATCCTGTCGATTTGCTGATTTTCACCACAACATTATCTGAAGTCAATACAAACTGATCTTTATCCTCTTGAATTTTAGCAGAATTTACTTTTTCAGATTTTTGGAAATAATTACCATCTTCAATTACAAATTGTTCTTTCGCATTTTCAAAATTTTGAGGAAATATTTCAGAACTCGTTCTTGTATAAGCAAAAACATTTAGCAAATATTCAACTCCATCTTTAGATTCTAATTTTGGTAAATCAAGCTTAAATTGTTTTTTTGTTTTTGGATCTAACGCAACATTAATTGTTCCTTCTTTAATTACTTTTCCATTTTCTAAAACTTCATATCTAAAGCCGTATTTATTCAAATTTGTAAATCCGAAGTCATTATTAATTTCGATTAAACCATTTTTGACATCAACTGCTTTGAATAAAATATTCTGATAAACTTTTTTTACTTCGAATGCTCCAACGTGTGGCGTTCTATCTGCATAAACTAATCCGTTGTGGCAGAAATTTTCATCGTTTAGATAATTCTGGCTTCCCATATCGCCTCCGTAAGCCCAGTATTTTCTTCCAGCTTCATCGGTTCTTTCAAATCCTTGATCTACCCAATCCCAGATAAAACCTCCTTGCATATTTTTGCTTCCGCGAATGATGTCCCAATATTCCTGAAAATTTCCGCTGCTGTTTCCCATAGCATGCGAATACTCACACATAATATATGGACGAGTAACTTCTTTTCTCGCCGCATATTCTTTCATATATTCTATCGTTGGATACATCGGGCAAACGATATCTGTATTTTCGTTTTCTTTTGCCTGCTCAAACTGAACTAAACGAGAATTATCTCTTTTTTTAATCCATTTATAAGCTTCGTGAAAAACAGGTCCATTCGCACTTTCATTACCTAAAGACCAAATAATTACAGATGGCATATTTTTATCTCTTTCAACAAGACTATAAATTCTGTCTAAATGTGCTTCTCTCCATTCTGGAAGATAACCTGGATTCGTTTTTGGATTCATCCATTTTAAAGGCTGACCTTCTACTCCCATTCCATGACTTTCGATATTAGCTTCATCGACCAAAAACAAACCATATTTGTTACAAAGTTTAACCCATAAAATATTGTTTGGATAATGACTGCAACGAACTGAATTAATATTCAATTGCTTCATCATTTTGATGTCTTTCATCATCGTCGCTTCATCCTGATAATGTCCCGTTTCTGGATTATGTTCATGAATATTTACGCCATGAACCATTAATCGAACTCCGTTTACCAATAATTCTCCGCCTTTTAATTCAACTTTTCTAAAACCAATTTGTGTTGAAACGGTTTCTATAACTTCGTCTTTTGCATTCTTTAAAGTCAGAACCAAGTTGTATAAATTCGGCGTTTCACTGCTCCATAATTTCGGACTTGAAACATTTTGAGAAAAATTAAGATTCTGAATTTTTGAAGCTTCAAAATTGACATTAAACTCTTTACTAAATACATTTTTTCCAGAAGCGTCAACTAATCTCGCAACCAACTTTTGATTATTTACAACTTTCGAAGTCAGATTTTTTAAACTCACATCAACACTTAAACTTCCGTTTTTGTATTTCGCATCTAAATCTGGTTTTGCAAAGAAATCTGAAATACGAACATCACTTGTACTATACAAATACACATTTCTGTCAATTCCAGAAAGTCGCCACATGTCCTGATCTTCTAGATACGAACCGTCACTCCATCTGTACACTTCTACAGCCAGATTATTTTTTCCAGGTTTTAAATATTTAGAAATATCAAATTCTGCTGGACTTTTAGTATTTTCAGTATAACCAACTTTTTCGCCATTTACCCAAATATACATAGCTGCAGTTCCTGCTTCAAAATGAAGAAAAACATGTCGGTTTTTCCAATTTTGAGGTATTACAAAATCTTTTTTATAAGAACCAACAGGATTATCCCCATGATTAATGAAAGGTGGATTTTTCTCAAAAGGATATGTAATATTGGTATAAATTGGCACTCCATATCCGTTTAACTCCCAATTTGATGGAACTTGAAGATCTTTCCAATGTAAAGTGCTAAAATCTGTTTTATAAAAATCTTTCGGGCGCTGATCTGGAGTTGGCGACCAAGAAAATTTCCATTTTCCATTTAAAGAAAAATACCAAGGTGAATTTTCATATTTATCGATTATCGCCGAATTTTCATCTGCATAAGGAAGAAAAGCAGCTCGTGCTGGCTCTCTATTAATCTGAAATACAAGTGGATTTTCCCAATCGTTACGCTCTTTTTCTTGAGCAGTAACAATAGTTCCACAAAGTAAAAGCAGGCTTAATAAAAGTATTTTGGTTTTGATTATATGCATTATTTTGGTTTTTGATAGCTGGCAATTATTTTTTTTCAACACATAGAAACATAGTTTATTTTTTTCTTAAAAAAGATTAATGAAAGAAACCAGTTTCTAACACATAGCCCCAAAGTTTGTCATTCCGAGGAACGAGACCCGAGCGATAGCGAACTGGCGAAGCAAATCTTCGTAAGCAGCTCTACAAAGATTGTGGATTCTGATTGAGGAGTTTCTCGCGAAGATTCCTCGTTCCTCGGAATGACAAGATTGTGTGGACTATCTTTGTTTAAACAAATGAAGCCTTTTTAAAACTTCAATTTCTCTGGCAAATATTTAGCGACTAATTCTTTATAATAAGGAAGTAATGCTTTTACATCTGGTTTAACTGGTGCTTTTGTGTATAAATCATAAGGATTGAACTTTCTAACCCAATCAAACATTTCGATGTCTTTCTCATTCATTAGGTGAGAATAAGCATTTTCTTTGTGTTGAGAATAGAACGAATGATAACGTATCATATACAAAGCTGGATCTGGAAGATAATCTTTCATAATCTGATACAGATATTCGTCATGTCCCCAGCTCATCTTTACGTTTTCTAATCCGCAGTTTTCTGTATAAACGCCAAATTTAGTGTTGAATCTTTCGTCTGTATAATCTGGATTTTCCTTAAAAAATTCTGGATAAACTATTTTATCCGAATACGCGCATCCAACTGGAAATGTATCACCAACAACTGCCCACTGCGGTTCTCCAAACAAACATAAAACCTTACCCAAATCGTGAATAAAACCAGTCAATACAAACCAATCAGGATGACCGTCTGCACGAATGGCTTCTGAAGTCTGCAAAAGATGCTGTGTTTGGTCTAAGTCAATATCTGGGTCACTGTCGTCTACAAGCGTGTTTAAAAACTCAACAGCTTCCCAGATTGACATTTCTTTTCTATTAAATTGCAGAAAATCTTGTTCTTTACTGCATACAAAGTCATAAGTTTGATACGTGTGGTTTATTCTGTAAAACTCTTTAACTGTTTCTACTCTTTCCGAATCGACATAATTTCTGAATTCTTCTTTCTGCTTTTCTTTTACATCTTCATTTTCTTCAGAAGGATCAGGATATCGCATTAACAAATCATCTTCCCACTCATCTAAATTATTCAACGGATTATCTGTGTCTATATGCTTTTTCATAATGTTAAATAGTTAAAAGTTACAAGACAAAAATAGAATTACATATATGTTTCAAAATGGATTAATACATCAAAAACATGGATAATTTCGAACATTGTAAGATTTTTACCTATTATTTAGTTAAAAAACATACATTTCAGCGCAGATTTGTCATTTCGACGAAAGGAGAAATCACACGCGGAAATCAACAAAGATTGGTAATTAATATTGTAGAAATTCTAGTGCGATTTCTCCCTTCGGTCGAAATGTGAAGATTGGAATTTGGAATTTAAACATAGCCCGTGGTTTCAATCACGGGAACATGGCGAAGAGAAATTATATTGCGTTCCCGTGGTTGAAACCACGGGTTATGTTTAAATTAGATGATTGATTAAATTATAAATTAGTGGAAATTCGTACAATTCGTGGCAAAAGAATAAATCCTTTTTAATCCATTTAATCTGTGGCAAAAACCTAATTAATCAGTTTACTTGGCGGGAAACCAAACTGCTTTTTAAAGCATCTGCTAAAATATAACGGATCATTAAAACCAACCAAATTAGTTACTTCAGAAACATTATATTTTTTAGTTTTAAGCAATTCTGCTGATTTTTTTAATCGAATAGTTCTAATAAATTCATTTGGCGCTAAATCAGTCAATTCCTTGATTTTTCTATATAATTTAGAAGAACTTACACCCAATTTATCACAAAGAAAATCTGTAGAAAGATCTACTTCGCTCAAATTATCATTAATCAAATTGGTGATTTTCTCCATAAATTCTTCATCAATTGGAGAATGCGTTAGCATACTTACTTTACTTTCTACTTCTCCAGAGAATTTTTGCTTGAGTTCTAATCTCGATTTTACAATATTTTCGATAACCGTTTTAAGCAATAAAGGCTCAAAAGGCTTCGCTAAATAACCGTCAGCACCCATTTCATAACCTTTTACTTTGTCATTATTTTCGCCAAGCGCGGTTAACATCACAACCGGAATATGACTGATAAATTCATCGTTTTTAAGTTCGCGAACAAACTCTAAACCGTCCATAACCGGCATCATCACATCGGCAACACATAAAATTGGTTTTATTTGGCGGCAGAGTCTCAAACCTTCTTCACCGTTTTCTGCATCGTAAACTTTATAATAATCAGAAAGATAATCTACCAAATATTTTCTAAGCTCGCTATTGTCTTCAATAACCAATATTTTTTCTTTCATATCGGTATTCTGAATAATCTTTTTTGCCGCTTTCTCTGGAATAAGCATGCTTAGATTATCATTTTTCAATGCATATTCAAACACTTCTTTATGTTCGTAAGCAGAACGATCAATCGGAATTTCGACTCTAAACGTACTTCCTTTTCCTGCTGTACTTTCTACAGAAATAATTCCTTTATGAATCGCAACCAATGATTTTACTAAAGACAACCCAATTCCAGATCCCGTATTATTGTCTTTACTGTTTGAAGCTTGATAAAAACGCTTGAAGATTTTATCCATACTTTTTAACGGAATCCCGATTCCGTCGTCTGCAACTTCAATAACCAAAACATCTTCAACCGTATCTTTTAGTCTGATATACAAGTCAACATTTCCATTTTTATTGGTAAATTTCAAAGCATTCGATAAAAGATTATATAGAATCTTATCGTATTTATCATTATCAATCCAACCGTTTATTTCCTCATCTTCAACTATAAAATTGAGCTTAATTTTTTTGTTATAAGCCATTTCTTTAAACGAATCGAAAATATTCTTCGAGTACGATAAAATATCCGTTTTAGTCACTTTCAGTTTCAATTCTCCCGATTGTGCTTTTCTAAAATCTAAAACCTGATTTACAAGATTTAATAATCTGCTAGCATTTTGATAAATCAAGTTATATCTGCTTTTTTCGTAATCTGTTGCATTGCTGTTTTCGTCTAATAATTGTTTTGCCGGACCTAAAATCAGCGTTAAAGGCGTTCTTAATTCGTGCGAAATATTAGTAAAGAAACGTAGTTTTTCATTGTTTAATTTAACATCGTGTTCTCTATTCACTTTCTCTGTAAGAAGCTCTTGTTTAAGACGAATTCGGTTTTTAATCTCTTTTCTAATGAAATAGAAAATACCAAATAAAAGTGCAAAAAACAATAAAAACGAAGTCGGTGTTAACCAAAACGGAGGCAGGATTTTTATTTTATAAGAAACCGTTTTACTCCAATATCCGTCGCTGTTGCTTGATCTGATTTTAAAAGTATAATTTCCTGGATAAAGGTTGGTATATTGTACAGTTCTCGATGTACTATTTGCTGTAATCCAATGTTTATCAAAACCCTCCAACATATATTGAAACTTATTCAGTTTTTCATTTGCGAAAGATGGAGCCGAAAACTGAAGTGAAAAGTTGCGGTTTTTATGACTCAATTCTATTTCTTTTCCATAATTTAAATCTTTAGAAAGCGGAATTTCTCCATTGATTTCCATTTCTGGAAAAACTTCTTCGTTCTGAATTTTAAATTCGGAAATAACCGGCAATGGTGACCAATTATTTCTTTTCATCGCAGGCGGCGAAAAAGAAATAATTCCGTTTTTTCCTCCAAGAAAAATATTAGAATTATTAAAATAAAAGAATCCGCTCGAACTAAAAACGTCCAATCTATTTCCACTATTTACATGATAAATACTGATGTCTTTTAAATTTGACTTAACAAAAGCGATATTATTGTTATTGATGTTAAGCCAAAGATTTCCGCTTGCATCAGATAAAATATCTGTAATCCATTTTCCAGAAAGTTCTTTTAGATTTTTAACAGGCTCAAATTCATTCTTTTTCGGATTGTACAAACACAAACCAAATCGAGTTGAAGCCCAGATTTTTCCTTTAACATCAACTAAAACATCACTTACATTTTCGTCATGCGGAACGCCTTTTTCTTTAATAAAAAGCGACGAATACGTTTCAATTTTTCCTGAAGTAATATTGTATTTTACAACTCCCGTTTCTGTTGCAAACCAAACATTGTTTTTTGCATCTCTTTCGATAGCATTGATTTGAAAACCAGGCAAAAGTTCGCTAGAACTCTGCACTTGCAATGTTTTTGTATTCAAAATAACGGCACCTTCGCCAAAAGAACCAACAAGCATTAAATCATTTCCAATTTTAGTGAAGGCAAAAACTGGCGATTTTTCGAATCCAACTTTAATTTCTCTCGACGAGTTTGTGCTGTAATTGTACACCAAAACATTTCCATCCCAAAGACCGCAATAAAAAATCTTTCCGTCATCAGAATAAATGCTGGCAATATCTTTTCCTGTATTGTGCAATGGAGTTGAACCTTTTGTGTTGGAAATAAAAAGTCCGTTGTGGTAAGTCGCAACAATTATTTTTTCGTCATAAGTCTTTGCAAATCCTCTAATTCTAGGCGCTTGATTACCAATCGAACGCGAAATATCTTTGTTTAAAGTAAATTGATTTTCGTAAGGATCATATTTGTCCAAACCATCTTCAGTTCCGATCCACAAAACTCCCGATTTATCAAAATAAAGTGCTGAAATTAAATTATCTACAAGCGAAGTATCATCAGACAAAATAGAATAATACCATTTGTAATTTCCTTTTTGAATATCTTCTAATTGATCGCAGACCAATAATCCGCCTAGAGTTCCAACCCAATATTTGCCGTCTGGCGCGCGTGCAACAGATAAAAAATACGGACCTAAAGCACCTCTAACCTGTTTATTTTCAATATATAAATTTACAAATTGATTAGTTGCTTTATTTAATTTATACAAACCTTCACGAGTTCCAACAAAAATATCTTGTTTAGCGTCTTCGTAAATAAAATTGATGTACGGATTTTTTATGTTTGAATTCGGAACCGAAAGTGTATAATTGTTAATTCTAACAATCGCTCCTTTCGCATCCATCGTAATTTTTGCTACACCCGATTTCTCATAACTTCCTACCCAAATATTGCCATTTTTGTCTTCAAAAATTTCTTTTACGTATTCAAAACCTTTCAGTTTAATTTTTTCGAATCGGTTTTCTTTCAAGAAAAACAAATAAATTCCTTTTGTTTTGGTTCCAACCCAAACCCTTTTAAACTTATCTACATAAACCGCTCGAACTTCATCGTCTGGCAAACTGTTTGGATCATCTTTTTTATGAAAAAAAGTGGTAAAGACATGCGTATCCATTTTAAAAAGAGTCAGACCTTTTCGGGTTCCAATCCATAAATGGTTAGAATTTTCATCTAATTCTAAAGCAGTAATATCGTCGTTATATAATTTGTTTTTCCCCGGCGTAGAACTCATGTAGTTTTTGAACTGATAACCGTCAAAACGATTCAATCCAGAAAATGTACCAAACCACATGAAACCTTTTTTATCCTGAACAATATGTCGCACAGAATTATGAGACAATCCGTTATTATCATTATAATGCGCAAATTTTATATTCTGTGAATAAGAAGAATAAAAAACAGCAAACAACAAGAATAGTAAAAGGAATTTTGGTCTCATGGAAATAAATTATAAATGCAATTTAAACTTTTTGACTTAATAAATAACGAAATTATTTAACAGATAAATTATCAATTTTGTTATTTTTCAAATCAATTTTAAAATGATCGGAAGGCTGACCATTCATGGTTTTCCAAAATATTTCTGCCCATAAAACCAATTGCGGATCATTTGATTTTTTTAACTGCTTGCAGATCAAATCGTATTGTTTTAATCTCTGCTTTCCTATTTCTTTAAAAGCGAGTTCATCGGCACTTTTTAAGCGATAAAAATCGAAAATCATATCAAAGCCATTCCAAAGTTCAAAATCAGAAATTGTCAAAGAATTTGCCTTTAAATCTTTATTTATTTCAGATTGGTTTTTATTCAATTCTAATAAATCTCTACCAGAAAGCTTTTCAATCGATTTTAATAAATCTGCTGGAAAATCTTCGGGCAAGAATCGTAAACGAACTAATTCTTTTAAATGCCAATTTGTAAATGCAGCATAATCTTTGGCTTTAAGAATTTCTTTATTCCAAATATCATTATTTTTAATTCCCTCTAGATGAGCATATTCTTCTTCGTAAAAAGGAAATAAACTATTGAAATTAGGCACTTTCCCAATTACAATGGTTTCGACTTCAAATTCTGTTTCCGAATGAATTTTCAATATTTTATAAGCCGGCATATAAGCGGCAAGTGACGGAGTTTGAATATTAAATAAAGTATTTCCCTTTGCCGATGTTCGCACGCCCGTATCATTAATATGCATGTGTCCACCAAAATGAATCTGAATACCCGCATCTGCAAATTGCTGCGCTACTTCTTCATTAGGAACACGCTGCAACTGCATTTTATTTGCTCCAAAAAGCTGTTTTAACTCTGGCGAAGCATCATCATTAAATTCAACCATTGGATAATGACTGAAAGCAATCAAAATTTTTCCTTTTTGTTTCGCTTCCGCGGAAACTTTTTTAACCCAATTTATTAGATGACTTTTATAAATCAAGACGTTATTATAACCTGTATTTGCTCCCGAAAAATCATTTGGATTATTAGGCAAACCTGATAATTTTTCGTTCGGAACATAAGCATTGGCATCTATTGCTAAAAGCCAAATTCCTTTTACAGGTTCAACCAGATAACTGGCATCAGGCAGAAACAAATTGGTGTTTTTAATTAGATACGTTCTTTTTTCTAAAGCAGATTCTTTTTGCCCTTTTTCAAAATTATATTGTTCGTAAGTGTAGTTTGAAAATGGTGTTTCCCAATACAAATCGTTCTTTTTTGGAAAAAAACCAAAATCGCGCATTTCATTAATGGTTTCTTTGTAACCCCAGTTTTTTATATCCTCTGTTATAACTGGTTCTAGCTCACTTTTATTTTTGTTGAAATTGTTTTTAGAACTGGTAATAATTTGCTCTTTTCCACCTTTTCCTAAAAAATCAGTTTTAGCGGCATCTTGAGAAAATGGCCTTACGACATCATGATTTCCTGTCGTAACAAAAAAGGAGATTGCGTATTTTTTTGAATATTCGTTGAGTATTTTTCTCAGTCCGCGAACATGAACGGGTTGTCCGTCGTCACTGAAATCGCCAGGAAGTACAACTTGTTTGATGTTTCTTTTTACAATGTCGTTTAAGGCTTCAAAAAAGGCGAAGTAATTTTCATTGAAGATTCTCGTAGAATGCAATTGCGCATTCATAGTTCTGATATTGGCATATTCGCCCGTTTTCGGATTTTTGATTCCTTTATAATCATTATCCTCGAATTTGGCAAAAATATCCTGTAAATGAACATCGGCTATAAAAGCAATCTGAACTTCTTTTTTGACATTCTGCTGTGATTTGCAGGAATTTAAAGAAAGTAATAGTACTAATATAGCCGATATTCTAAACATTTATTTTTTATACTTTATTTTATATTAATATTTATAAAACCCATTAAAATTAGACACGGATTAAACAGATTCGCTAACGCGAAGACGCGGATAAAAACGGATTTTTTATTAATCTCTTAAAAAATATAAATAGATTATCCGTTTTTATCCGCGTCTTTACGAAGTAAATCCGTTAAATCCGCGTCCTTACTTTAAGGATAATTCTATTACTTTTTAATATATGCTTCTAATTTATCCAAAGTGTTTAGTTCTGTTTCTCTTGCACTTGAAGATATAATTGAAGTTTCTAAGTTTTTTGCTGGTTTTGAGATCAATAAATATTGCGTTCCGTCGTCTGTAGTTTTCTCATAATCTTTTTGATTATACATAATTGCTGCACCAACTTCTACAATTTCTGCCGCAACGTCTTCAGGATGTTTTCCCCAAACTGCGATATAATTTGTTCCTTTTTTTGTTGCACAATCTTTAAAGTAATTTACTCCAGTTGCAAATTGTACTTTTTCTCCAGTTAAAGAAACAGCTTCTACTTTTGCTTCTCTTTTACCTGAGAATACCGTAACGCGAACTAAAATATCTACTTTTTTTCCTTTGTAAGGCACTCCTCTAGAAATCATTTCCATCCAAGAAGTATTTTCTGTTTTACCTACACGAGCTAAACGGTTCGTAACAGGATTTAAAGGCACAACTTTCTCTCCATCCCAAAGTTTTACACCGCCTAAGCCTACAGTTGATGCTACTTTATAGTAATCTGCTCCCCAACCTTCTTTTTGCTGTTGCGGCGTTGGGTACCAGTTTGCTTTTCTTAATTCTAAACCTGGTTTTGCTTTAGAATAAACATCAATCGCTACTTTATCGCTGAAGTAGATTCTCAAAGCCATCCATTCGTTTTCTACAGCTGGACCATGATGCCCAATTGTTTTGTATAAATCTCCTGATTCTGAGCCGATATCTGTTAGATACGTAATTTTATCAGACTTCATATACAAACTGTTGTCTGTATTATTTTGTCCGAAACAAATGCAGCAAAAAAGTAAAGAGGTTACGATAGATAATTTCATAATTTAAATATTATAGTTTAAGTGTAATTCCTGTAAATTTAAAAACAACTTTCTACAATTTACCAAGAATTCTGCCTAATGTTCAGAAATTATCAATTTATATTTAAAATGTGAAAAAATTAAACTTTGAAATCTCTTTATTTTCTCTTTCTGATTATCTGAAAATCAATACTTATTTTTTTGCCACATATTAAAAAGATTAAAATGATTTTTTTTATACAATTAATTAATCTGTGTTAATCATTTTAATCTGTGGCTTAAAAAAAATTAATCGATAACTTTTACCAATGTTGGATTAATGCCTAACGGATTCTTAATTACTTTACAGATTAAAGGAAATTCAGGATTTTTTACAATCCACATTTCGGTTTCATCTATTTGCGCAATAACGTGCAAAGTCTCAACAGTTTTTCCGTCAATTGAAATACTGTTTTTGTCATTGTTTTTATCTAAAACGTATGTCGTATTGTTGTAAACAAATGAACTATTTTTTACTAAAGCTTGATACGCTGATCTGGAAATCATAAAAAAAGTTTCTGTCGGTTTCAAGTTCAAAATTGGCGCATATTCTCCTTGATTAAAACTTAATGCTGTTCCGTTTTTTACAGCTTCTGGAAGCATCACGATACTGCTTTTTACGCCTCTGGTTTCTAATTTAAAAGTTAAACCATTTCCATCTGTTTGTGCTTTAAGCGATAGCGTTCTAGTTTGACCATGAAGCTTACAAACGTAATTTAACTCTGTATTATTTTTTATTGTCGGAATGTAGTTCTGTGCTGTTCCTTTCTGATAAACAATGCAGAAAAGAATCATTAAAAATATATTTTTCATCTTGCTTATCATTTTATTTTGCTGGCGGTAAAATTGTTGTTCCCCATTTTGAAGGCTTAGAATCCATTTCTAGAACAAGTTCTCCACCGTTATTAATATCTTCATGTAAAATCCAAGCTTGATTAAAAGGTTTTCCATTCAAAAAAGCTCCTTTTATATATTTGTTTTTATCGCTCATTTTTTTAGTTACGATTTTGAAACTTTTGCCGTTTTCTAATTTCATAACTGTTTCCTTAATCAGCGGTGTATTAATCAAGTAATAAGGCTGTCCAGCATTCGGATATAATCCCATCATGTGGAAAGCCAGCCAAGAAGACATTGCGCCAGAATCATCATTTCCTGGTAAACCTTCGCGCGAAGTGTTGAAACTGTTTTTTATAATCGTTCTGATTCTATCGCTGCTTAAATATGGTTTTCCAATCCAATGATATAAACATGGCGTTAAGAATGAAGGTTCATTAGCAACATTAAATAAATCATTGTCGAAGAAAGTATTCAATCTGTTTTCAAATGCTTTTTCTCCACCTGATTTTTTTACCAATTCTGGAATATCATGCGGAAGACTAAATGAATATTCCCAAGAAGTTCCTTCGTAGAAAAACACGCACCAATGGCAAACATACCAAGGCGATTCGATAATTACGGGCGTATATTTAAAAGTTGGTTTCTGGATCTTAGACTCACCAAAAACAACATCATCTAGCCAATTTCCACCTTTGTCTTTTGGCATGATAAAACCTTTAGCTCCATTATTTTCATAATCTGCACGCCATAAATTCTGCCAGTTTTCAGCTTGTTTCATGTATTGATTATACAAATCTGTCTTTCCTAATCCTTTGGCAACAACGGCAATATTATAATCATTGTATGAATAATCGATAGTGCGGTTTCCAGCGCGATCTGTACCGTACGGAACATAACCTAATTTCAGATAATCTAAAAGTCCGCCTCTTCCTTCTTTCTCTTCATTACCGCCAGGAGGAACTGTTGCGTCTTTAAGCATTGCTTGAAGCGCCAATTCATAATCTATTCCTTTTAAGTTTTTTACGAATGCATCAGCTAAAACTACTTCGGCATTTGAACCGCCTTGCGTTCTTCCATTATCGTTTCCGCTTCTTCCTTCTGGCAAGTAGCCTTCGCGCTTGTAGATATTCAGCATAGCATTGATAATATCCACTTTTCGTTTAGAATCTATCAGAGTAATTAATGGACTCGAAGTTCGAAATGTGTCCCAAATCGTGTAAAAATCATCGTAATATGGCTCGTCATTTGTCCATAACGGGTTTTCTCCAGTTCGGTCAACAGGCATAATCATAGTGTGATACAAACCTGTGTAGAACATTTTTTTATATTCTTCTGAAGTGTCAGCAGAAAGCTGAATTCTATTTAATAGATTTTCCCATTTATTTTCTAATGCTACTAAAACATTATCAAAATTCCAGTGCGGAATTTCTACCTCAATATTGTTTTTCGCTTTCAATTCACTTAAAAAAGAAATTCCGATTTTTACATTTAATTCCTCTTTTTCAGAATTTCCAAAAGAAAGTAAAGCCGCTGTTTTTTTTCCAGAATCAAACTGAGCTTTTTGATTGCTATAAAATTTTCCATCTTTAAACGTTACATATTTTGCAATTGGCTGGTCGAAAGTTGCCCAGAAATAAACGGTGTAAGCGCGGCCGTTATTCCATCCGCCTCTAATTCTGCTATAACCTCTCACTTCGGTATCAGAAACAATTTCGATTTGCGAACCCACAAATTGCTGTGCTTCTCTAGCGTCTGGAATTTTCTCTTCACCAAGAAAAAAACCTGGATCTATTTTTAATTCTTTAGAAGTATTTTTTGGAAAAGTAAAACGATAAAACGACACTTTTTCTCCTGTCGTTATTTCGGTTTTAATTTTATTCTCCTTAAAAACAGTTTCATAATATCCAAGTTTAACATTTTCTTCTGCTCTAAACGAAGTCTGATCCATTTTATCCAAAGCTCCAGAAAAAGGCATAATCTGAATATTTCCATATTTTGGTCCTCCTCCTGTTCCGCTTACGTGCACTTGGCTAAAACCTGTAACTTCTTTAGGAATTGGCAACCAACCGCTGTTTGGACTCGATGTACAATCTGGACTTGGTTTTACCATTCCGTATGGGCAAGACGGACCAATAAAAACTCTCCCAACTCCTTCTGAACCAATCATCGGATCAACATATTGATGAACTTTTGACTGTGCATAATTTTCGATTGCAAAAAGAAAGCTTATCGCTAAGAAAATGATAGACTTTGGATTTTTCATTTAATGTTATTTTCTTTAATATTAGGGGTTTGATGTATTCGACATTTCTAAAACTAATTCTCCACCATTTGTAATTTCTTGATGTGAAAGAGTAAAATTCTGAACTGCTTTATTGTTGAATTTTATATCTTTTATATAAACATTTTCTGCGCTATTATTCTTTGCATTAATAACAAATGCTTTCCCTGAATAATATTTCGGATTCAAATCAATAGTTATTTTATTAAATATTGGACTTCCGATTTGATAAACTGCATTACTGTCTGTTCCGCCATTCATCTGAAATAAACCAAGCTTCAATAAAACGTTTAAACTTCCCATTAATCCTTGATCTTCGTCTCCGTTGTAACCCGTTGCAGGCGATAATCCGCTGAAGGTTTCTTTGACAACATTTCTTGTCCAATATTGCGTTAAATCTGGTCTTCCTAAAACCGTAAAAATATTAGAAGTTTGCATTGAAGGCTGATTTCCAAAATTTACCGGAATTCTGCTAAACTCTGGGTGTAATTCTGCATCGTGAGATGTTCCAGAAGTATATTTTTGATTTTTAGCCGTTTCAAATTGTGCATTTAATTTTAAAACAGCTTTTTCTTTTCCACCCATTAACTCTGCCAAACCAAGAATATCATGCGGCACAAACCATGTTGATTGCGCTCCGTTTGATTCAATAAATCCATTTTCGTATTGATACGGATCGTAATTTTCTCTCCATTTTCCTGTTACATCTTTTGGACGCATCCAGCCAATTGTTGCATCAAAAACATTTTGATAGTTTTTTGATCTTTTGATGAAATAATCATAATCTTCTTCATGATTCAGTTTTTTAGCCAATTGCGCCAAAGTCCAATCTTGATACGCATATTCTAAAGTCTGGCTTGCCCCGTCTTCATGACTTCCAAAATTTCCATCAGGAAGCGGATACGGCACATAACCTTTTTCTAAATAATATTTTAGCCCACCACCAATACTTGTGTTGTGCTCATAACCCGCTTTTGCCATAATTCCGCCTTCCATATGACCTTTTTTTAGTGCCACATAAATAGCTTCTAAATCTTCTTTTACAATTCCTTTTTGAATCGCGCTCACAATGAATGGTGTTGCAGAAGCTCCCGTCATTACGTAAGTATCATTTCCTCCCGAAGGACCACGCGGAATTGAACCTCCGTCTTTATAATATTGCATTAAAGAATACACAAATTCTTCCATAATCTCAGGATATACCAATCCCCATAGATTATTAATTGTCCATTGCGCTCCCCAAAATGCATCCGAATTGTAGTGATTGAATTTCGGTTTTCTGTTGGCGTTTAAAGGTAAATGCCCTATCCTGAACGTGTCCCCCGTATTATCAGGATAGGATCCATTTGCATCACTGATCTTTTTTCTCCCTTGCAGAGCATGCCATAAATCAGTGTAAAATCTTCTTTTATCGGTTTCTGTTCCGCCTTCAATTTTTATTCTTCCTAATAAATTGCTCCATTCGTTTCTGGAATCAGCAACAGTTTTATCAAAATCCCAATGGGTTAATTCGGTTTCAATATTGTTATTGGCGTTTTCAATCGAAGTATAAGAAATACCGACTTTCATCAATACTTTTTCTTTTGTTTTAGCAAAATGAATCAAATAATTTCCCGTAACATTATCTCTTTCTAAAGAAGTAATAGGCTGATTCGTTTTAACTTTAAAAAATACGGTTAATGGTTTTGGGCGTCTAAAATTTGTACTTAAAACTAAAGATCCAGAAAGTTCAAAATCATTGTTTTTTTCTAATTTTCCATCCGTATTGTCGCATGGCCCTAAAACAGTATTCAAATTAAAAAGTACCGCCTTTTGAGCATTTGCAGGAAAAGTATATTTATGAAAACCAACTCTTGCCGTACTTGTTAATTCTGCTGTTATTTGATATCTATTTAGTTTTAAAGAATGATATCCAGGTGTAATAATTTCACTTTGATGATTGAATTTGGAATAAAAATCTTTGAAAATAATTGCCTTGTTTTCATTTGAAACGGTGACAGGCATTACAGATACACCAGACATTTGCCATTCGTGAACGTGACTAAAACCTTTAACTGTATCGGTTGTATATTTATAACCGCCTCCCCAATCGCCTTTAATTTCTGTATCTGGATTCAAAGTTACCATTCCAAACGGACGGCTCGCAGATGAAAAGTAAAACCATCTTGAGTTTTCAGTGTCCAACAACGGGTAAACCATATCTGAGATTTGTTTCTTTTTTAGAGAAACTGATTTTTGAGCGTTGCATGACATTAAAAAAATAAGAGTTAAACTTATTACGATACGTGCTATTTTAAAGATTTTATTGAATTCCATGTATGTGAGGCAATATTAGTTTAAAAAGTTTTTTTCAATGTTTACTTATCATTAAATCGAAAACAAAAGGCAGTAGAAATGCTAGAGAATTATTGATGTTAACATAATCTCTAAATAATTTAACAGAATGTTACAAAGCTTAATTTTTCAATCAATTTCCGAAACGGCATTCCATTAAGCTTTGTTTCATTCAAAAAAAATAAACTGAACTGATTCTCACGAGCAACTGAAAAAACCAGTTTTCTTTTGTAAAAAAAGGAGAAGATTTTTGACTCTCCTCTCCTTTTAAAATTAAATTACAAATGTGTACTTAACTAAATTCTTATTTTTAATATCCAGTATTTTGAGTAAGAGCTGGATTTAATACCATTGCATTTGTTGGAATTGGGAAAACACGACGGTAAACATCTGTATTTGTTTTGTAACCCCATTGTCCTTCATATTTTCCAAAACGGATCATATCATTTCTATGCCATGCTTCCCAAGTAAATTCACGGCTTCTTTCTTTGTAAAGATCTTCTAAAGTTACACCGCTCAAAGCTGCAGAAGTAGTACGGTTAGAGCGAACCATATTAACTAAAATATCTGCAGTTTGTCCTAATGTTGCACCTCCTCCACGAAGGATTGATTCTGCTTTCATTAAAAGAATATCTGAATAACGTAAGAAAGGAACGTCGTTCTTTTGGTTACGGTTTGTAGAAGTCGCATCTGGATAGAATTTAATATTTCTATAACCCATATTCCAAGCAATTTCATCGTTTCCAAGATCCATTAAAGCAACGCTTTGACGAAGTATAATATCTGGTGTTAAATTTACTTGATATGTGTAAGTAGCACCACCATCAGCACCTGTATAAAACTGATCGTATCCTTTTTTAGTTGTGGTAACCATTACTGGCGTAACACCATCATTCATGTACTGAAGACCTGTAAGCCATTGTCTGTTACGAATATCATTTACATCATTAAAGTAAGCGTAAAATTCTGGAAGGGTACTTCTTGGTGCACTAGGCGTATACGGAAGACCGAATTTAGCTCTTTCTGAACGAGGCACATCATAACGTGCGTGATACATCTGGCCATTGAAACCAACTGTTACCGCCGCTGGATCGTAAGGAACAGCAAAAATAAACTCTTTCATTGCTGGTCCGTTTGTTGGATAAAACATCTGTAGATAAGTCGCTCTTGGTTCAACAGCATATAAACCAGAATTAATAACTTCATCACAAGCTGCAATACATTCGTTGTAACGTGCACTTCCTGTATAAATGTTTGCATTCAAATACAATTTAGCCAACATTGCATTAGCTGTTTGTTTGTTTGGTCTTCCGTAAGTGGTAACACCAGATGCTGGATTTAAATTAGGAACTGCGCTTTTTAATTCTTTTTCAATAAAATTGAAAACTTCTGCTCTTGGTGTTTTAGCGTGAGAAGTAAAATCTCCGTACAAAGTATCCAAAGGCACATCACCGTAACTATCCATTAACATGAAGTAAGAAATGGCACGCATTGTCTTCAATTCTGAAATCAACGTTTTTTTGTCTGCACCTTCTGGCATTGTTTGTCTTAAAATAGAAATTGCTTGATTGCTTGTTCCAATTACTTTAGATGACCAATCCCAAAGACTTCCGATGATTCCGTTATCTGCATTCCAGTCATGATAATGCATGGAAATATAGTTTCTGTTATCAAACCAGTTTCCTCCTCTTGCAGGCAAAATAGCTTCGTCTGTAGACAAAGACTGCGACCACCACCAAGCAAATGAGAACTCACCACGAAAGGCTGCGTAAACTGGACCTGTTGTCTGAATATATTGTGTCGAATTCTGAGGAAATACTTCTGGTGTTAATTGCGTTGTAATAGGCACTTCAAGATCGTCGCAAGACCATACTAAACCAGCCAAAAGCACTGGAAGACCTAAATATTTTAATATCTTTTTCATAATTTTTGAATTTAATTTTTAGAAGCTAACGTTTAAACCGAACATATAAGTTCTAGTTTTTGGATAGAAGTTATTAGAATCTACACCTGGAGCTGTTCCTCCTTGTTCAACCTCTGGATCAATACCTGTGTACTTCGTAATAACAAACACATTGTTAATCGTTTGGTAAATACGTACACTGCTGATATACCTTCCAACTTTACCAAAATTATATCCTAAAGTCATGTTGTCTAATCTTAAATAACTACCGTCTTCAATAAAACGATCAGAGTATTTATAAGAGTTAAGGTCGTTTGGTGACTCGTTTCCTGCGTCAACTAAAATATTATTGGTCATTGCTGTACTTGGTCTGAACAAATCAGCACGAGTGGCATTGAAAATTTTGTTTCCAAATACTCCTCTGAAGAAAATGCTTAAATCAAATTTTTTGTATTGAAAGTTATTTCCCCATCCAAGCAATAATTTTGGCTGTGCACTTCCTGCATAATGATAATCTACTCCGATTTGAGGTGTAGTTGTCAAATTACCGTTTTTGTCATAATACTGAGAAACTCCATCAGCATTTTTTCCCGCATATTTCAAAGTAAAGAATTGTCCTAAAGGTTTTCCTTCTTTAAAAATCTGAAGTGTGCTTCCTGTTTGTCCCCCTCCATCAGGCTGAACTCTACGAATAGAATCTCCACCAACAAAGAATGGGCTTGTTAATTTTACAATTTCGTTTTTGTTATGAGCTAAGTTTAAATTTGTTGTCCAGCTGAAATCTGCGGTTTTAACTGGAGTTGTGCTCAAGCTAAGTTCGATACCTTTGTTAGACATTGTTCCACCGTTTGCTACAATTGTTCCAACTGGTACAAGTACTGGGTTAACATTGTAGTTGAAGATCATATCTGTTGTTTTCTTGTCGTACACGTCAACAGAACCTGTTACTTTTCCTTTTAAGATTGAGAAATCAAGTCCAATGTTTGCAGTAGCTGTTTTTTCCCATTTCAAATCCGGATTCGCTGCCTGATTTGGTCCGTAAGCACCAATTTGTTGTCCGTTGTAATAGAAAGTTCCTAAACTACCAGAAATAAATTGCGCTGTGTAAGCATTAAATCCAGAAGAGTTTCCTGTAACTCCCCAGCTTCCTCTCAATTTCAAGTCACTAAAAAATTCTTGATTTTGCATGAAGCTTTCTTTGTCAATTCTCCAAGCACCACCCACAGATGGGAAATATCCCCATTGGTTGTTAGCTCCAAACATTGATCCACCATCTCGTCTGATAGATCCTTGTAAAAGATATTTATCTTTATAATTGTAGTTTAAACGTGCGAAGTAAGCAATTAAACGTGTTTTTTGATATGCTTTACTATCACCAAAATTCACTACATAACCATTAACAGAAGTATAGTTACTTAAAGCAAGGTTATTATAACCTACATTATCTACAGGGAAATTTGTTGTAGTTGCTTGAAACCCGTCTCCTAATGTATTTTCTTGCCAAGAATAACCTAAAACAGCTTTTACTTTATGAGATCCAAAAGTTCTATCCCAAGTAAAGAAACTCTCGATAATGTTATTTCTAGTTTCGTAAGAATTTCTTAAAGCAGAACCATTTACACCAAAGTTAACCAACGATTTTGTCAAAGGTGGATCTGGGTTGTTGTAAAAGTTCGCACTATTATATTGTGAATAATAGCTGTCATAAAATTCTCCGTGAGAAGATGTTAATCTTTGGTGAGCTAAATTTAAATTGTAAGTAATTCCAAATGGAAGTTTTACTTCAGCAGTAAGATTACCAACAAGGTTATTTGTAGTTGTTTCATCTGTTCCATGTTCAATCAAAGCAACTGGATTAAAATATCCTGGGCTAATAAAGTTTTCGTAAAAACTTCCGTCTGCATTTCTAACTGGAGAAACTGGTAAATAACTTGCTGCTTGCAGAAGTACCGTATTACGCTGTGGTACGTTTTGGTAATCTGTTTTTGAATTGGTAACGTTTAATCCGAATTTCACTTTATCATCAAAAGCAAATTGTTCTACAGACAAACGAGCAATGATACGAGAAAAATCACTTTTCTGCATTACCCCTTCTCTATTAAGAGATGTAATACTTGCCGTATAACTTCCGTGATCTCCACCTCCGCTCATAGATAAATTATGACTTGTAGATACTGCACGATTTGGTCTCATAATTTCTTTTAACCAGTTTGTGTTTGCTCCTTTGTCATTTTCTGGAGTAAAGTTCAAATTGTTTTTAGTTGTAAAAGCTCTCAACTGATCTGCATTCATCATATCCAGATTATTAGAAACTTCTTCAAAACCAACATATCCATTGTAAGCAACTTGTGTTCTTCCTTTACTACCTTTTTTAGTAGTTACCATGATAACTCCATTTGCAGCACGGTTACCGTAAATTGCCGTTGCAGCAGCATCTTTTAAGACGTCAATTGAAGCGATATCGTCTGGTGAAATTACCGAAATATCAACTCCAGGAATACCATCGATTACATAAAATGGTCCTTGAGAACTATTTAATGTCGAAACTCCACGCATCACTACAGAAGCTGTTTTTGTTGGATCACCGCTTGAAGAAATATTCAAACCAGAAACTTTACCTTGTAAAAGCTGTCCAACATCACTAATTGCTCCTTTGTTCAGTTCTTCTGCTTTTATGGAAGTTACAGAAGTGGTAAGGTTTTTACGATTTCCTTTTCCGTATCCAACTACAACAACTTGTTCTAGATTGTTTGTAGTAGATTGTAATTTAATTGAATAATTGGATTTTGTTCCGTCTAATTTTAAAGTTTGATCATCAAATCCAATAAAAGAAATGACTAATACTGCATTTTTGTTTGAAACTGAAAATCTAAATTTTCCATCAAAATCTGTTGTTACAGTATTTGTTGTACCCTTTTCGAGTATGTTCGCGGCTGGCAGAGGAATACCTTTGTCATCTAAAACTACACCGGACACTTCTGTTTTTTGTGCCCAAGTATTAATTGAGAAGCCAAAGAAAAAGGCTAATAATAAAAGTTTAAGTTTTTCCATTTTGATATTGGTTAATTGGTTAATTGGTTAAATAGTATTGACGAAATTACTGTTAAAGAAATGTTAGCAAATGGACAAGTTATTCATAAACATGGATAATTTCAATAAAGTCAATGACAGCAAGGCTTTTCAAAGTTATTTTTATAATTTTCTATAATTAAATACCTATTAATTAATCGATTTCGTAGTTTTTCATTTCATATTTTTGGTGTAGTTTAAGGTTATGGTTTAAGTATTAAGTTAAATTTTGTTTATATACGGATTAATTATCAAGAAAGTCTTTTTTTAATTATTTTCTATCCAATTAATTTCCCAATTTTTAATTAATTCTCTTTCTTTTGTTTCATCAAATGGAGTATTATTTTCTGCTGATTTTTTTAAAGCTTCTAAAAACATTTTCCATCTTGGCCAGTAAAAACCTTTATACATTCCGTGCCAAGATCTAGACGCATAATCATTCAAATGACCTTCTCCGCCCCAAAGTGTAATTAATGTTTTAGCATTTTTTGCATACAATTTAGAAACTGCTGGTAAACTTCCATAATCTGAAGCAGATTTTACCCATTGATCTAAACTATTTAATGGCTGTGCCGACATTATATTATCAATATCCAAAGCTTGTTTTTCTATTTTTTTAAATAATTGATTTCCTTTTGCAATATCTTTTTTCTGATAAGATGCTACACATTCCATCAATTCTTCATCAATAATTAAAGAGTAATAATGTCTCGAAACATCGATTAAATCGTATTGAATAAAATTGTTCTGATTGTATTTCTTCGCTTCTTTAGTTAAAATATCCAAAGCTTCTTTGAGTTTTTTCTTGTCTCCAGGATTTACTTTAAATTCTGTAATAGTTGCGGTTGGACGTTTAAAAAACAAGTACGCTCCAGCTCTATCATTCCACCAACGCGTTTCCCAATATTTGACATTATAAACAGATTCTAATAATAATTGCCAAGCTTGAAAAATTGGTTTAGAAACGGTATGCTGTTCATATCTAGCATTTAAATATTTTGTTAGCCAATCTTTTACAGGCTGTTCTCCTTTGCTCCACGGAAGATCATAAATATATTCGTAAACAATAGAATTATTATTCAAGCCTTCTGGCATTGCGCCGTAACCGACAACATTTCCTTTATTCGGATTTTTCAATAAACTCGTTAATTCGTTTTTATAGAAATTCAAATCTCCATAAACTGGATTAGATCCTCCATAATTATGTACATACCCGTAAGTCCATTGCTTTCCGTAAAAAGCTTCCTGATTTTCCCATACTTTGTAACGGTCATTTGCATAATCCTGAACCATTAAGCGGTCGTTTGGCACTTTGCTAAGAAATGCACTTGTCGCTTCTTTTGTCCAAAATTCTTTATTATCGCCAAAAAGCCAACCTTGCATTACCCAAACTGCACCGGGAGCTGCTTCATTAATGGTTTCATAAATAGCGCTTCCGTAATTTGCCAGTTCTTCATATTTATTATGTTCAGAAACTGGAGGTTCAATTTCATTAAAAGAATCTGCCAAGTAGAAATTAGATTTTCCATACATTTTAGTGTAAATTTCAATAAAGCGTTTTCCGATTTTTTTAAATAACGGATCTTTTGAATCTACCAGAAAAGTACTTGCAAAACCTCCGCCTGACCAAGATTTTAATTCTGTTATTTTGGCTTCAGGATGTTTTTCGGCGAAAGCCTTAGGAACATAACCGCTAAAAGCAGGCACAACCGGATGCATGTCTAAAGCTCGCATTCTTTCTAAAATTTTCTTTTGAAGTTCCTGTTTTTTAGTAAACCATTCTTTTGGCAAAGGTCCTTCTAAACTATTAATATTTCCCATACGCTGCCAAGGCAAATAAGCTGGCCCAGCAAAATGTGCTTCTAACTGGCTATCTGTTAAGCCGTATTCTTTCCATAATTCCTGCCATGCTGCTTCCTGACCTTCCATAGCTGTTGGAAGATTGATACCGTGCATGGCCATCCAATCGATTTCTTGTTCCCAACGATTCCAATCCCACCAAGGAGTTGTGTAGCCAAAAGTACAAGCATTTAAATATTCTCTATATTCAAAAGGCGTATTTCCTTTTTTGGAATATTTTGGCCAAGTTTTAGGCAAATTGACTTTGTTTCCTTCCCAGCTTACTAACACAGCTCCAATATCTCGAAGAAAATTATAAGCCGCATAACAGATTGCCGTGTTGTTTGAACCTTTAATTTTTACAAGATTTGCGGTTGTTTCTACTTCAAACCAATCTTTATGTTCTGATTTATTTTCAACAATAGTCAATTCAAATTCATTAACACGATTACCAATAAGTCTTTCTAATACAGCAGCCGCATTTTTTGTTTTTTCGTCATTCTTAGAGTATCCTTTTAAGGAACCGAAAAATAACAACGACAGAAAAAGCATAGCCAATCTGAGGCAATTATAGTTTTTGATTTTAAAATTCATTCTTTTCATATTCTCGGATTTAATAAATTATAACATTGCATTTGTAAACAAAAAAATAAGGGAGATTAAATGATGAATTAATCTCCCGAACTAATAAAAACTAACAAAATATTTACTAATCAACAACCTTTTACTTTTTGTTTTTATTACCTACTTTCAAAAAATATCTCTCCATATTTAATTAGAGCAAAATGCAATAAAAGTAAACCGTGTTTGGATCGAAAATAAAATTACTGCTAATGCATATTTTAAAGATGGACAGATTAATCAAAAAAATAGACATATTAAACATGATGGCTCAACTTCAGATTTATCTGGACTTTATTTGTTTTTATTTATTATTTGAAGCTTACTTTTGCACAAAAACAAAAAAAAGAGCCTGAAAAAATCAGGCTCTTTGCTATTAAAATCTATTATTTAAAGATCAATTAAATAGAATAGAATGATCTTTTTGAATTAATTCGGATGAATTAAGTTTTTTGGCAGTAAAATTTTTGCCTTCGGATTTTTTTACATCCCCATAATATTGCATGCTGAAAGCAACATCATTTTGAGTTGAAGCAAGAACTCCGTCTTTATAAATACTTGCTGTACCTTTTCCTGTAAAACTAACTTTATACTTCTGACCATTTTCTGCAACTTTAAAAGTGCCGCTCAAAGGTCTTATGCTTACTCCATTTGAAACAGACAAATCTCCTTTTCCTGGATTAATATTTTTACCCAGAATGGATTGTCCCCATTTTGTAAAAGTATACGCAGTTGCTTCCGAATATCCTGCAAAACTATAATCGCCTTTTGCTAAATTATTTTGAAGCGAAGAAAACAATTCAAAATATACAACTGCTCCATCTTCTTTTTCAGAAATTGATTTAGATCGTAACGAAAAATCAATATTGTAAGCATTTCCTCGAATACCATAATTTTCAAGATATCCTTGCGATAATTCTACCGTCTGATTGCCAATTTTTAAAAATCCTTTATTTGAATTAGTATCTTGATTACTTTCATCATCACTTGAACAAGATGACAATAAAGTAATGAAAAAAAGCACTAATAATTTTATACTATTATTCATATCTATGATGATTTAATTTTTAAACTGATCAATTTTTAAAATTCGGAACGAATAAAAACTCCTTCCGAATTTTGAATTTATTTTACAATTATTCTTGTTGAATTTCCTGTTTTTAAGCTTTTAATGAAATAGCTTCCAGAAGCCAAATCAGAAACAGAAATTTCCATTTCAGAACCAATAAGTTCCACTTGTTTTACCAAGAGCCCGCTCATGCTGAAAATAGCCAGACGATCAAATTCTGTACTTGATTGCAATGTTAGTTTTCCTGTTGTAATAGTTGGAAATGCTAAAAATTCGCCCAATTTCTTCCAACGTCCGTAAAGTGTAAAATTCTCTGTCTGCTTATTTGTAAAACCTGTTATTTCTTTTGCGTATAAGGAATCAGCATACCAACCTAGAAAACGATAACCTGTACATTGCGCCATTTCTAATGTAAAAGCAGTTCCGGTCTGCACGCTTGTTTTATTTGGATTGGTCGCTCCAGATGGCATATTTAAATACGAAATGGTATAAAAAGTCGGCTGAATTACCTCATCAGGTTTATTATTACCGCCAACGCCCCAGAAAGCATAAAATGTTTGATTTCCTGTTGAAGAAGCAGCAATTTCTTTAATTGTATTTGGTGTTGTTGAAGAAGCAGACCATCCGTAGAAAGTATAATCCTTTAAGGTTGGAGTTGGCAATGCCAATACCGTTCCTTCTGTATATTCTACAGGATTTAATCCTGAAATAACTTTTCCATCAATAGAATTTAAATATGAAACACCTGATTTTACAATAGGTTTTGGATCAGGTTTATTATTTCCGCCTTCTCCCCAAAAAGCATAAAAAGTTTGATCTCCCGTTGCTGTTGCAGCAATTGTTTTAATTAATCCTGGAGTTGTTGCAGAAGCAGACCAACCAAAGAAGGTATAACTTTCTAATTTTGGCGATTTTAAATTTGTCAAAGCTCCTTCCATATATTCTGCTGGAGAAAGTGTTATGGCTTTTCCGTCAATAGCATTGATATAACTTATTTTAGAAAACTTCGCATCTGCTTTTAACCATCTTGGATCTCCTAAAGCATTTCCCTCTGAAGAAGCTTTGGCTAATGGAGAATCTTTAGAGAAACTAAAATTTCCTTGCGCTGGGTTTGGAAACACAAGTACTGTCATTCCTAAACCATTTAATGTCTTAGCATTTGTTTCTGTAACTGTAACCGTTCCTTTAACTATTTGAGAAGAAACACCAACTAGAAGATTATTCTCTAAAACTAATTTTCCTGCTCCGTTTACATTATTAGAATTGAACAGATAAATCGGTTTAGGATTATCACGTTCATCTTGCATAATGATATTTTTGAAAGAATACGTCGAAGCACTATTATATTGATTATCTACAAACACAAAACCATTTCCAGCCTGATTGCCTGAATTATAAATCGTATTACTTTCAAAAGTTATATTTATAGTTTCGTTTGCTGTATTTTTATTTTGCAGCGTTATAAAATTATTTCCCTTTTCATAATTAAAAATAGTGGATTTCTTAACCGAAACTGAATTGACAATTCGAGAATCTGCTAGAATAAAACTGCTGCCTGTAGCTGCACTTCCGTCAATAATACAGTTTTCTAAAACAACTTTTGAAATAGGTTTTTCGCTAGTTCCTTCTGTCAGCAATAAACTTTGTTTGATTCCTTTGATAGAAGCATTTTTGATTTCGAAACCAGCTATTGAAGCACCTTTTTTCAGTTGCAATACATTTGCTCCAGCATTTGTCAAATCAAAATCAACACCGTCAAAACTGAAGCTTCCTGAGAAGATTTCAGGATTTTCTGAGTAGAAAGATCCAGCAAAAATGGGTTTTGCTCCAGCATCAGGAACAAAAGTATATTTATGATTTTTAACCGCTAAATCGGTTGTTGCAGTATAAGTTCCGCTTGCCATAATAAATTTTGAACCATTTTCAGCAGCATTATATTTTTCTACAAAGTTTTGCGGATTTACATATACATCTAAACTTCCATTTTGGTTTGAAACAAGATTATCTACAATACTATTAATATATACCTCAACATTTGTATACTTTCCATCAATTGTTTTTAAATTACCGTCGGCAGAACTTGCGGGGTTTAATCCCTTTTCTGTTTCCCATTTATCAGGCATACCATCACCATCTGTATCAACAGGAGCTTCTCCAGAAGGTAATACTGGCCATCCGCCTGTTGCTGAAGGTGTGTCTATATAACCATTAGTACTTCCGTTACCGCCATTCATAATACTAGCTGTACCAGAACGAGTATCGTCTACGGCTCTTTTGTCTACAGCATCTCGGTATAAATTTGAACCCGCATTTTCTAAAACTAATTCGTAGGCTTTTGTAGCGCTGTGCGTTGTAATTTCACCAAATGCATGTGGCGCGCTAATTTTTAATGCAGCTTTATCAGCATCACTTACAGGAAGCTGGCTTCCATGAAACTGACTATAAACTCCATACGTCCAGTTGTCTTGAGTTGCTCTTTCTGATCCTACAACATAATTTCCATCAACGAAATATTTACCCCAAATTCCATACAATGGCGAAGTCGTATCTAAACTTCTTCCTGTTGATAAAATACGTTCTTTTGTCGAATTAGATGTCCCAGGTCCTGGTTTCCAATAATTATTTACCAGATTTACATTCATGGCATCTCCGCCGTAACAGCTATTTCCTCCCCAATTGTAAATTACGTTGTTACGAATATCAACTAAATCTGTTTTAGCAAAAATATCATTTGCGTATTCTCCTAATCTCGGATTACGGCTATCATGATGCGCTAATAAATTATGATGGAATGAAGCATTTTTACCTCCCCAAACACCTCCATATCCGTGCGCACCTTTTGCATGAACCGAATTTCTAAGACTTTCAGAAATAATACACCATTGCATAGTGAAATTTTCATTTTGATAGAAAGAAACGCATTCATCCGTTGACCAGCTCATAGAACAGTGATCTACAATGATATTCTTTTGAAAACGTCCGCCTAAAGCATCATTTTCAACATCATGAGTATCTCCCATTCTAAAACGCAAATAACGAAGAATGACGTTATTCCCTCTTACTTTTACATTGTAATCTTTCAAGGTAATTCCACCACCTGGCGCTGTTTGTCCAGCAATTGTGATATTATCTGTTATGTTTAACTCACTTTTCAATTCAATATTTCCAGACACTTTAAAAACAACAATTCTTGGACCAGCCTGACCGATTGCATCACGAAGCGATCCTGCACCAGAATCATTTAAATTAGTAACATAAATCAACTTTCCGCCGCGTCCGCCTGTAACATATTTACCGTAGCCTTCTGCACCTGGAAATGCAGGAACTGGATCATTATTACCATTAGTAGCTTCTTTCTTCACTTCGATTTTTCCTTCGCCATTAAAGAATTCATTGATCCGGGCGGTGCGGATTTTCTTTTCTTCAAATGTGAAATTTTCAGGAAAAATTAAACCAATCATCTCCCTGGAATCAGCTAAAGTCCCATTTTCAAAGGTCTCCCCGAGTTTTATAAGGTTTTCCAGTCCTGAGTTCGTTAACTGCTCTATATTAGCCCTATCATCTTCTACATTTCCAATCTCTTTTTCCAGCTTGCTTATAACAGCATTGTACTCCGCTTTCATGAGATTATAATCTTCAGGATCTATTTTCTCTGTAACCAGCAAATTTCTGGCAACTGATAATTTCTTTTCATAAACTGCAATCTGCTCAAGGGATTTCTTCTTTTCATTGGCGACCACACCTGTATGCTCTCTGTAAGCTTCAAGCAGAACTGCCGTGTATAATTTCTTTACTTCCGCTAAAGGTTTTAATTTATTTAAATGTTCTTTAAATATTTTATTAACTACCTCTGAATTTATTCTCCATCTGCAATCTTTATCGCAGTGATAATAGTAATAATATTTGCTTCTTCCTTTGCATTTACTTCCAGTTAACTTCTGGCCGCACTTTGGGCAAAGAAAAAAGCCCCGCAATGGAAAATTCTCAATAGTCTTAATTTTCGGCCTGTATGTCCGCGCTTTACTGTCAAGAACATCCTGCACCCGATAAAACAATCCCTCGCTGATAATTGCCTCATGCTGTCCACTGACCCGGACTTTATGGTCATTCCTTCGGAGGATATGAGGCTAATTTCATTATTTCGCAGACAGGGCTATTTTCCGCAGCGGCATCCGGTGCCGGGATCAGCAACATTATAGGGTACTATTTCAACATCAGCAGAAATGGAATTGCACAGTCAGAGATGTGGCGATTTGAAAGCCAGCAGTATCGAATAGGAAACTCACTTTTTGAAAAAAAGGAAAACTATCTAAAAAATAATCCGCTTTTAAATGCCGATAAAATAAATACTCCTCTACTTCTTTGGTCAGGGAAGGAAGACCGCGTTGTCCCCTACACCCAAAGTGTGGCTTACTACCTCGCGCTTAGAAAGCTTAAAAAGCCAAGTGTAATGCTGATCTACCCTACAGAAGACCATAACCTTAAAAAAGCTTCAAATCAGGAAGACCTTAGCAGGAGGATTATGGAGTGGTTTGACTATTTTTTAAAAGGTAAAAAAACGGCCGAATGGATTTCTTACGGAACTTCCAATGACTAGCCGGAAAAAAAATGCAGTTTCAATTTGAAACTGCATTATCTTTTGTTAATAATTTGATTCATCTAAAGGCGGCGCAATTGGACATTACAATCACTGTTTTCATTATCTTTTCCATAGGCCTCAAAAGAACCGCTGGTACATAATTGCCCGTTTCCTGGCTCACAATTTACAGTTACAGGCTCACAATCATCCTCTGCAGGATTGTGGATGTAAGCTTGAATCACTGCAGATGTTTTACTTTTTTCCGCATCAGCAGTGCTGGCTGCGCCAGCGCTTGCTAGAGCAAATGCTGCCAATGGCAGAGCAAATGCTTTTAAAATTGTTGATTTCATAATATCTAAAATTTAATTATTTATTAGAGACCTACTCTTTTCTACAGGTTTTCGGTCAAGATCCTGCTACCGGCCGGTATATTCTTTATATTTTCTTACTAATAGATTATTGAATTGATTCTTTTGCCATATTCATACTTAAGCAGATAATGTCCTGAAATGGCATATAGCGCAGAGTCTGCCGCAAAAAAGCTTCCCATTTTGATATTCTGCGTCTGATCATAGACATAAAAACTAAGCACGTAAGTCTGTTTCGCAATATCGTAGACATCAATTACGGTTGCATTTTTCCATACCTTCTCATCTTCGTATCTTCCTCTAAGCATTGAATTGACAAAAAGCAATTTTCCGATTACAGAAGTGTTTCTGTTGACGGTATAGGGAGGCGCGCTTAATTTTATATCTCCAGACTTTTCTAATTTTACCACTTTTAACTTTGCGTGGACAGTAGTGTCTATGGTGCGCGGTCTAGCCTTAACTTTGAGATTATTCTCAGCAATGATATACTGGTTCCTGTAATAATAGGTGAATATTATATTCTGCATTTTATCGCTGTACTGCAGTGTTCCGTCTGTGTCAAAAATTCCATCCTTTTGCTTTTGAAATACCTCATCACTATACTGAATATGTGGTGCTGGATAACCTATGCCATAACCCATGATATTCTCGCCTGATGGAGGCTTTTGAGTGCGGAAGGCAAACTGATTTGGATCAAGGAAAACAATACTGGAAAAATGGAACTTTCCCTCTGTAAGTACCGATGCCTTCCAGTTTGAAACCAGTCCTCTATAAATGACTGGCACGGTACCATCCATAACATAAAAATAAGGATAATGGATTCTAACCTCCACGGCTTTATAGCTATAGTTTTCCCTATTCAAGATAATGGTATGCTTAACGGTATATTTGAAATTCGAGTCTGTTTCAAGTATCTCAAGAGGAGCTTTCCAATTGCCAAGATAAATTTTATTACCATGAGCACCTGCAATATAATACGAATAATTTCGAAGATCAAGCATATTGGTCTTTGCAGCAGAAGCTTTGGGAAAACGTCTTATAAAGGGATTTTCCCTTTCCATTATATCCTCAGAAAAAACAAATAAAATAACCACCATGCCCGCACTGGCGATTGCAACTCCACAAAGTTTTAATAAAACTCCATTGTCTTTAGTGCTCAACTTAACAGCTGCCATTGCCATAAAAAGGAATGCGATATTAAAAACAAGATGCTGTCCCCATCCCATCTTCTCCAAAATACCCCCACATGAGCAAGGTATGAATGAACTGAAATTAAGTATGATGATGATGTATGCCGTAAACATTGCCATTAATGCGGCAGCTAGCCAGAGTGCAAGATATTTGGCTTTTGGGACAGCCAGCAGAATTGAAATCATTACTTCGGCCACGATAACGCCCACTGATATAAAATTTGCAAATGGGCTTAAGAGCGGAGACTGTCCTATTTGGGCGCGGAAATTCTCAAAGTCCATCGCTTTGCTTACTGCGGCATATATAAAAAGCAGAATAAATAAAAAGCAGACTAGCTCTACAAAATACTTTTTAAAAGTTGTCCCTAAACTAAGCTTCATAATTTTTTTAATTAAATTCAGATTGTAAAATTCTGAATTAAAACCTTATATCACTTGTAGTATCGGGAGCGATAATTACTTAAGAGGGATTAATGTCCCTTTCATAAAAAAGATTCCCAGTATTGTTTCGGCTTACCTCGTTAGGAGAGGTTCCAAATCGTTTTTTGAATGATTTGGAAAAGTTGGGATAGCTGTTAAAGCCATTCATAAAAGAAATATTCTTCAAGGGAATATCGGTCTGCTCAATCATTAGGTGTGCTCTTTTGAGCCTTTCCTCTGTATAAAACTTATAAATGCTTGTATGGAAAAAATACCTGAACCCGTCTTTAAGCTTAAAATCATTTGTTCCAAAAAGTCTTGCAAGTTCCTTTACTGACGGCAGTGGCTCTGCCAAATTATCCAATACATAATCATAAACACGCTGGATCAGGCGCGCATCGGCTTTTCTAAAATTATGATGCCTCTGCTCTGCTATTTCGTGGACCTCCGTAACATCTTCATCAAGCTGGAGAAAAGGCGTTATGAAACTGAGAACCGTAAATTTACCGTCCGATAATCTAGATACCGAACACTCGGCACTTACTATCAGCTTTTTGTATGTTAAAAAATTCAGTGTAATTATTTCGCCAGATAAAAGCATTTCTTCGAGCTCTCTTTTCTCGATATCTGACATATCCGAGAAATCATCCAGAAGGAATTCCTTAATTGGCCTGTTGAGCATTTCTGCCGAATCATATCCCAAAATTTTCAATGCTCCTTGATTCACATCTTTTATCGAATGATTTTCGTCTAAAATAAAAGTAGCGGGCGTCACCATTCTATGAGTAATGTAGGGGTTGACAAAACCCGAGTGGAAGGCAGACTCTTTGAGTTCTTCCGCAACCATATTGACCAGGACAACCAATGTTTCAATTTCGTCATCGAAGCTGCTCAAAGGAATCTGGTTATTGAAATTGCCTCTTGCCATTTCAAACAACATCTTGTGCATCGATACCATCCGTTGGCGGTTGTGAGGATTTTTCATTTGTAATGATTTTATATTCTTTGACTGAATCTTTGCGTCTGTCCTAAGCGAAGTCCATTAGATAGTCCAGTGCCTCCTGCTCCACAGTAAAAATTCGGGTAGGCACGGACGGCTTGTTGATTTCTACATAAAAAGTGCTCATGGTCATGGAAACATTCTCACTGCCTATCAGAGCTACTGCTTTTGCAAGAAGTGATCCAGACTTGGCTAGATAGTCTCGGGCCGCCTTGTCAATAGAAGCGATTCCTCTAGTATCGCAAAATATGGGAAGCTCCCTTTCATTTTGAAACGCAATCCGGTCCGCAACCACACGCATGGCTACCTGCAGATCTACTGCTGAATTGGGTTTGTATTCAAAAAAGAGGATTCCTTTTTCAATCCAGAACCTTGCATTTTGATTCTCAAAAGATTCATGTGTGGGGATCATGACCTATAATTTAAAAACTGAAATTTAACAAAAATATAAAGATTTAGAAACATTTTAATTGTCAAATGTGGATTATTTCTTGCAAAACATGGTTAGTTGTTGTCAAATCGGGAATTACCGTTGCTATATTGGGAGTAAAATATATACAAACAAAAATACTTTCAATTTTTATAATGAATTTTAACTATCAGTTCACTCAGTGTTAAAAAAATCAAGTAAAAAAATCCAAAATAATCTTATAAAAAAATGGCAAAAATCAAGCATAACAATTTTATCGATACAGTCGATACTGTTTTTTCAAGCGCAAAAGACGAGGGCATTTTACACCTGCGCGCAGAAGGCGAATATCTTAATGGCAGAACTATAAAGATACACGGCAGTGAAATGCTGCATTTCGGCACAACAGGCTATCTAGGCCTTGAACAGGACAAAAGGCTGAAAAAAGCTGCAGTTTCCGCAATAAGAAATTATGGAACTCAGTTTCCACTTTCTAAAACTTATCTATCCCATCCTTTATATGCCGAGCTTGAAAGCAAGATATGCAAAATGTATGGCATAGAGCCGATTATAACTAAGAACAGCACTTTAGGCCATATGGCGATCATCCCTACACTTATACGTGATGAAGATGCAGTTATTATTGACCATCAGGCACATTGGAGCGTCCAGAATGCCTGCCAGGTGCTAAAACTAAGGGGAATACCGGTGGAGATGATACGCCACAATAACCTGGAGATGCTTGAAGACAAGATACGTGCACTGAGCAGCAGACCCGGCAAAATATGGTACATGGCCGACGGCGTCTATTCGATGTACGGCGACTATGCACCAGTACAGGACCTTATCCGCCTTACCCATAAGTATCAGCAGCTCCACCTCTATTTTGATGATGTGCACGGTATGAGCTGGAAAGGAAAAAACGGCACGGGCTTTATCTTTGATTCTATTGGAACGCTTCAAGACAATATTGTTGTGGTCAGTACGCTCAGCAAAACTTTTGGCGCAAGCGGTGCCACATTTTTCTGCACCGATGATAAATTACGTGAAAAGATCAAAACTTTTGGCGGCCCTCTCACATTTTCTGCACAGCTTGAACCAGCGTCCGTAGGAGCCGCGATCGCATCTTGTGACATACACCTCTCCGATGAAATCAAGAAGCATCAGTCTGAGCTTGCTAAAAAAACAGCTTATTTCGGAAATCTGCTTTCAAATACAAGTCTGCCCCTAGTCTCTGATAACGACTCTCCTGTTTTCTATATTGGAATGGGAACACCAGCAACAGCTTATAATTTTACCAAACGCCTCTTTAACGAAGGATTTTACCTGAATCTAGGAATCTATCCGGCCGTACCAATAAAAAATACTGGCATCCGCATCACGATATCTGCGCATAATCAGATCAAAGACATATCTGAACTGGTCCATGCAATGGATCATCATTTCCAGAAAGCCCTAGAAGGAACCGGAAGCAGCGAAGAAAAGATACGCCAGGCATTCAGAATGGACATAAGCAAAAGACTGCCGGCAAAAAAACAGCAGACAGAATTGCTTCAAATTGAAGAGCGAACTACTATAGCGGACATCAGCAGGCAGGAATGGAACAAATATCTAGGCATCCATAATATCCTAGATTGGGATGGCGTGCGGTATCTTGAGCTTACTTTTGCAGATAGCAAGCAAGCGGGCAATAAGTGGGACTTCTTCTATTACATTATCCGTGACCAGAACAAGCAGGTGGTTTTAATGACATTCTGCACCTGCGGCATCTGGAAAGATGATATGCTCGCCACGGAATCAGTATCAAGACATCTTGAAGATCTCCGAAAAACTAACCATATGCATATGACATCCAAAGTACTGAGTACCGGATCATTGTTTACCGAAGGTCTACATTGCTATATTGACGAGACCCATCCACTGGCAGAGCATTCATTACGAATGCTCTTGAACAGACTGGAAGAAAAATACAATTACCTTGATGCCGATATGCTAGTTCTGCGCGATTTTGATCACGGATTCCAATGGGATGAAATAGTGAGAAATCAAGGCTATTTTAGGATTGATATGCCAGAATCATGTGTTCTCGAAAGTAAGCATTTGGATGCATTTAATAGTTATGGCGATTTGCTATCACCGCGTTCCCGCAGACATTTCAGTAAAGAAATACTTCCTTTTGAAAAATACTATGATGTGGAGATAAAAAACACTCTAAATGAAGAAGAGCTAAAGTGGGCCTACGAACTATACTGCAATGTCAAGGAGCGAAATTTGGCTATAAATAATTTCACCTATAGCAGAGAAGTATTTCAAAACATGAACAGCTGCTCAAACTGGGAATTCATAATCCTCTCCCTTAGAGATTCGGTCCAACGGAATTTCTGTGGAATAATGTTCTGCTACAAAAATTCATCAGCGGTCTATGTGCCCGAACTTATCGGAATGGACTATGTCGCCTCAGAAGGACTCAATCTCTACAGACAGCTTTTATACCAAACCATCAAAAGAGCGCGAGAGCTTAAAATTGAAAGGATCGACTTTGGCATATCGGCAACCTTTGAGAAGAAGAAACTTGGCGCTTCCGTCATACCTAAAGTAGCGTACGTGCAGGCAAGGGACAATTATGCGATGGAACTCATGCAGACCCTGCAGAACGAAACCATTACCGCGCGCTGATCCAGCCAAAATATATTTCCACAAAAAAAAACAATAAATTTCTGGGCAGTGATGCCCATAGCTTTTCCTTGTTCAAATAAATCTAAAATCTGTTGTCATGATAAGATCTACATGTGAGAACGCACTTCAGGTTATTCGAAAAGCAGAACAGCAATTCAGCTTAGATCCTGAAGATATAATTGAAAAATCCTACCAGATGACCACCGTACTTCGAAATTTGCTTTGTACGGTAAAGAAAAATGTTTTAGAAAAAGGATTCTCTGATGAAAATGAAGAGATTAATTTTTTTAAAAGCGTTAAACCCCAGATACTGGGGAAGCTGATATTCTACAATAAAGTTTTCCGCATTGAGGCAGCCTGTCCGGTGATAAGCGGCAAAATGCACTACAAATATTTTTCCAATGAGCTCAATCTCCTCAAGCAGGAATATAAAGAGCATTTTTACAACAATGATTTTTACCGATACTATCGCACAGGAAGAACTGAATGGGACCACCATTTTTTTTGTCTTGGAAAAATAGACCTGCATGAGGGAGTAAATAGTTTTGTTTTTGAAATTGATCCGGAATTTTCTACCTACTATGATTATAAAGTGGCGCGCATCATAGCAAACGAACTGCTATACAGCTACCTGAGCTCCAAAATTGAACCCGAAACCGAACAAATCAGCATATTATCGGAAAACAATTCGGCAAACAGGGATTTTTTCTGGACAGATTCAAAAAATGCCCTGATCGAATTAATTTATGCCCTACATGCCTCTGGCAGCATTTCTCATGGAAAAGCCGGAATCCGTAAAATAAGCACGGTATTCCAGCTTCTGTTCAGAGTGCAGCTCGGCGATGTCCATCATGCCTTCCATCGAATGAAAGACAGGACCGACAGTAAAAGCATATTTCTGGATCAGCTGAAGACTTCCCTTAAACAGCATATGGAAAAAGAACTGTAGGCTCTTATACTTTCCTCTTGCCAATATGATGCAATTGGCATCTAAATACCGACTGCATACAGCATCATTATTTCCACGGCCCTGCCCTATCAAATCAAGCATTCAGGACAATTTATATAATCGTTAAAATTTTCCCAAAACAGCATTCTACATTGGCATGCATTGGCAGTGAAAGGCTTATGCTTTTGGCAATTTTGCACCATTAATGCAAAACAAAACGCCATGAACATAGACAGAATGGAATTCATCTCTTGGATGGAAAGGATAATGGAACGTTTCGATCTTATGGGAGCGCACATCAGAGAACTTGAAAAAAAACGCGGCAGCATCGATGGTGAAGAGCTTTTGGACAATCAGGATATATTGCAGATGCTCAAAATAAGCTCAAGGTCTCTGCAGCGCTACCGCTCTTCACGAAGGCTTCCCTATTATACTATCAGCGGAAAAATATATTATAAGCTCTCTGATGTGCACCAGTTCATCAGAGAAAGCTTTAATGTCCGAATGCCAAAATCTCATGCCAACGGATGAAAAAGGATGCCAGAACACTCCAGCTTTTTATAGGCACATTCACCGTTTTTAATTTCGCATATGAATATAAAATTTAAAATTATGGACGAAAAAATTAATGATAAACCCAAAATCACAGAAGAGCTCTCGGATATTCTGCTGGTCTTCGATAAAGAAAAAAAGAAAATCCTGGCGGTAAAAGGCATTGACCAGAATGGCAATCTGCAGACCACTGAACCCATCCGGAAAAATCAGAATCAGTTTATGCGGGTAGATAAGCAGGGAGATTTATTCTCGAATTTTTTTTCCAATTTTTTCAGCCAGCTGAAGAACCCAACTAATTTTTCGTTCTTCAAAATCCCCGCACTGCTGGCTGTCGATATTTCTAAAGACATGCAGAAACAGATAGATTGCCCGACTCCTGAAGGCGACCAATTAATGAAACAGCACGAAGTAAAAGAATATGAACAAAAAACTAATATTAATATGGAAACAGCACAGACAAATCCGGAAACAAGCGAATACAAATACAAACCGGAACAGATTGATTGGGAAACATTAAACCATCTTGGTTTAAGCAAAGAAAAACTGGAAAAAATGAACCTTCTGGACCCGCTTCTAAAAGGATACAAAACAAATGAACTCGTACCTGTAAGCCTCAACCTAGGCACAGCCGTTACCAGAATGGATGCCCGTTTATCATTGAAACAAAACGATGAAGGACAGGTTGTGGTGGCCATCCATGGCATCCGAAAAGAACCTAATCTGAATTTCTCTTTTTTCGGCCACGAGTTCAGTAAGGAAGACAAAGAGAATCTTCTCGGGACAGGCAATATGGGCCGAGTAGTTAATCTTACCAATCCGAAAAACAATGAAATATTGCCCTCGATAATTAGCATAGACAGGCTTACCAATGAAGTGGTGGCTTTGCGTACTGACTTCATTAAAATTCCAGATGAAATTAAAGGAATAAAGCTGAGTGAAGAGCAAAAGCAGACTCTCTTGGAAGGAAAACCGCTTCCTTTGGAAGGTATGGTTTCCAAAAAAGGAACCGCCTTTGACGCAACTGTCCAGTTCAATGCCGACAAACGTTTTGTAGAATTTCTCTTTGACAGAAATGACCCAAATAAGCAGGCACAAGGCAACCAGCAGAACCAGACTCAGGGCGCACAAAAGACTTTTAGGGACAAAGAACTCAACAATGAGCAGCATCAAAAGCTCCAAGATGGCCAGACGGTCTACATCAGCGGTCTCGTGGATAAGAAAGGAAAAGAATATAACGGATACATCACCTACAATAAGGAGACCGATAGAACAGATTTTTCATTCCAAAATCCAGACAAGATCAAAGAACAGATAAAACCATCAGAAGCGCATAAAACCCAGACAGCCGTAAATTCAGAAGGAAAAACTAATGAAGCTACTAAAAACATAAATGAGCCCTTAAAATCAGGGCAGACAAATCCTCATGACAGAAAACAGCAGGAACTGCAAGAAGATTCTCAATCTCCTGCCAAATCAAAAGGGCGTAAAATGTAATGATATGATCACAGTTATTGCAGAAAAACCGAGCGTAGCAAGAGAAATAGCCGTTATAATCAAAGCCACAGAAAAAAAGGATGGCTATCTGACAGGTAACGGCTATTTTGTTACATGGGCACTAGGCCATCTTGTAGGATTAGGAATGCCTGAAGATTACGGAATCACGGGATTTGAAAAAGCATCACTGCCGATCCTCCCAAACCCTTTTTTACTGACTGTCAGAAAGGTCAAAAAAGATAAAGGCTGCACTGCTGATACAGGCGCAATAAAACAGCTTAAAATCATTGAAGACCTATTTAATCAAAGCGAGAGCATTATCGCGGCAACAGATGCAGGACGCGAAGGCGAACTTATTTTCAGGTACATTTACCAATACCTGAAATGCAGCAAACCCTTTAACAGACTCTGGATAAGCTCGCTTACCGAAAAAGCCATCAAACATGGTTTTGATAACCTGAAAGACGGAAAAGAATTTGACGGATTATATCAGGCTGCGCAAGGCAGAAGCCGTGCCGACTGGCTGGTGGGCATTAATGCTTCACAGGCCCTTTCCATAGCTGCCGATAATGGAGTATATTCACTTGGAAGAGTTCAGACTCCTACACTGGCATTAATATGCAGACGCTATCTGGCAAACAGGGATTTCCCAGTAAAAAATTATTCGCAGATACAGTTATCCCATAGCAAAGATCTGATAAATTTTAAAAGCATCTCAAAAATCAAATGGGACGACAGAAAACTAGCCGGCAATGTACTGAAAGCTATTGAGCGAAGCCCAATGGCAATGGTCACATCGGCAGACGGCAAAATTGAAACAGAGCAGCCTCCTTTACTGTTCGACCTTACCGGCCTTCAGAAAGAAGCCAATAAAAAACTGAACCTTTCTGCCGAGGAAACCCTCAACATTTCTCAGAGCCTTTACGAAAAGAAGTTCATCACATATCCTCGGACAGGAAGCAAATACATTCCTGAAGATCTTTGGTCCGAAATTCCCAGCCTTGTAAGAGTTTTACAAAAGGGGGAAAATTTCAAGCAAACAATTTCCCAAACAAAATGGGGCAGATTCAATAAGCGCATCGTGAACGATCTTCGAGTAACGGACCATCATGGATTATTGATTACCGATAAGATTCCGTCAGCCCTTAATGCAAAGGAAAATGCGGTTTATAATATGATTGCGTTTCGATTGCTTGAAGCCATTTCCGAGCCCTGCATCAAAGAATTGACCGATGTAGGCCTACAAATACTGCATTATGATTTTACTGCAAAAGGCTCTAGGATTATTGAGCCAGGATGGCGTGCCATTAAAGGCAGTTTCTCTGATGATACTGAACCGTTACAGGACCTGCCTGAGTTGAAAACAGGCGATTATATTAAATTAAAAGAGGCTTGCGTTTTGGATAAGAAAACAAAACCGCCTTTGCTTTACACGGAGGCAGGCCTTTTGTCTGCTATGGAAAGTGCCGGAAATGATATCGAAAATGAAGACGAACGGAAGGCTTTACAGCATATCGGCATCGGTACCCCGGCAACTAGAGCGGCCGTCATCGAAACTCTATTTACCCGCAATTATATCCAACGCGAAATGAAATCCTTAATCCCAACTGGAAAAGGGCTGCAGGTTTATGAATTTGTAAAAGACAAAAAGATTGCAGATGTGGCAATGACTGCCCAATGGGAGCTTGCCTTGCAGAAAATCGAAACCAACAAAGCAGATGCTGCAGGGTTCCTAAAAGAAATGGAAACTTACACTTCAAGTATCACAGATGAATTGTTCCAGACTGCAATTGCCCAAAACAAAATGCCGGAACTCTTATGCCCAAAGTGCAAAACCCAGCATCTTATTATTAGTGATAAAATTGTAAAATGCAGAGATGAAATATGCTGTTGGATACAGTTCCGTAATATTTGCGGTATACATTTAAGTTTATCTGACATCGAAAATCTTGTCAGTGATGGAAGAACTTCATTGATCAAAGGAATGAAAAGCAAATCAGGAAAGACGTTCAATGCCTTCATTGCATTAAACGAACAAGCAGGAAGCTATTTTGAATTCTGTGAAGGAAAACATTCAAAATGATTCTGCTTAAAACATGAACAGTAAAGCAAGAATGGCCATTAATCATTGATGGTCATTTTTTTTGCTCTTTTTGCACTAAATGCTGCAAGTCCGGATCGTTTTTAATACGTTTCAGTTCCAGTTCAATAACCCGAATTATATCTCTTTTTATCTTCCTATAATTGGCATCAATCTCTGTTTTCATATTATCGTCTCCATTTTCAGCTGCAAAAGATAAGATCTGCGGTATCTTTTGATAGGTTCTGGATTCAGCAGCAATCTTTGCATTATCAACAACAATTTCAGCATGGAAAATTTTCTGCTCTATTCGCTCCTCAAAATTATCCGATACGGCACCAACAAAAAAACCTTGCGTTAATGTAGATATTTTTGATGCCGGTATCAGGCTGTCCAATTGCGTGGATATTGAAGTCGATGTATCATTGCGGTTGATGCTCATGCTCTGCCTTTTCTGCAATACTTTACCGAATCGCTCCGAAAGGCTTTTTGCCGTTTCTCCGACCACCTGCCCGCTGAAAATATTGCCCACAGTATTCTGAATAACCTTGCTCTCTTTGTCTCCGTAATCACGGTTCAATTGCGAAAAATCCTGAAAGCCTAGACACACAGCCACTTTATTGCTTCGGGCAGTGGCAATCAGATTATCAAGTCCGCGAAAATAAATGGTAGGCAGCTCGTCTATAATGACCGAGCTTTTCAATTGACCCTTTTTATTGATCAGCTTTACAATGCGTGAATTGTATAATCCCAGTGCAGCCGAATAAATATTCTGGCGGTCGGGATTGTTTCCAACACATAGTATCTTAGGTTCTTTCGGATTGTTGATGTCCAAGGAAAAATCATCGCCTGTCATAACCCAGTAAAGGCTTGGAGAAATCATACGGGATAGAGGAATTTTCGCCGACGCAATCTGCCCCTGCAGCTGGTCTTGGGCCCCCCCCTGCCATGCATCCATAAACGGTGACAAGTAGTTTTCCAGCTCTGGATAAGAGGTAAGGATAGTAAACACGTCGGCATATTTTTTATTCAACAGCTCAATGGCATGCGGAAAAGTGCAGTACCTTCCATTTTCATAGATTTTCAGAAACCATATAATGGCCGCCAATAGAATAATAGGGCTTTCTACAAAGAAATCGCCCTGCTTCTGTATCCAGCTCCTATTCAGATTAAGCATTATGGTATATGCCGCTTCGTAGGCATCCGAAATATCCGTCATAAAATCAGGATTAAGCGGATTGCAGCGGTGGCTTTTCCTTGGATCGTCGAAGTTGATCACGTAGAATTTCGGTTTGACTATGTAATTGTTATGATGCTTCAATAGATGATTGTAGGCAACTGTGGAAAGGTCGTCGAACTTGAAATCATAGATATACATCGAAAAGCCTTTTTCGATCTGCTGCTTGATGTAATTGTTGACTATTGCATATGATTTGCCAGATCCGGGAGTACCTAGAACAATTGTCGCCCTAAATGGATTTACGATATTAATCCAGCCCTTGTTCCATTTGTTTTTATAATAAAATCTAGTAGGAAGATTGACAGAAAACTCATTTTGCATGAGTCTGGTCTCCTGATGAAAACTCTCATTCTCGTTATTGAATACATCTGACATCAGATTAGTCCGTAAAAGGCGGCTGCTCCACACCCCTGTCATCATCAAGGCAGTATAACCCAGTCCCAATGTTAGAATATAGAAGAACGCGGCTGTTTGCTTTGGCAGAGCTAATAATGGCGTATTTAAAAAGTAAAGAACAAAACCGGCGCCAAAAGAGCTAAAGATTTTAGTCCAGGTAATTTTCTGGTTCTTTACTCCCTTTGTTCCAAGACAGCTTAAAGCCAATAGCAGTAATGCAAAAATTTTCGTGTAAAGCGTGTTGGAAAACAATCCTGCCGTGCGGTCAAATCCCCTTAATATTTTATTGACGGCTTGTAATGTCCAACCCCTGTCCACAAAGAAGCCATAGCAGTACCAGTACAAATGCATCAGTACTATCAATACGCTTACTGCCCTCATAAATGCCATTATCTTGGCAAGCCCTCTTAAATCATCATCTCCCTGCATTTTAAAAATGTTTATGTCCGAGCGTTAATTTAAATGCTGTACATGCCGACTATTAGAATATATCGGAATTTGGCAGCAGCTCGCCGTCTTTGGCTCGATAATCGGATTTTGTTTTTTAACTTTTTTTTCTCAATATAGTGCTGGCGTATATTTATAGCGTGACGATCCTTCGCTCCACAATAAAAAAACCTTCAAAATCAAATGAATTTGAAGGCTTAAACATTATTGCAGACACTTGCTAAATCGATTATTCCTGTCCGGCATTATCTAATTTGTCAATATTTTCCTTTACAAACTGCTCCAATTGATAAGTGGCGACTCCTAAAGGCTTATCTAGACCGCGCATTGCATATTCGACTTTAATGTTGCTTTTCGATGCGCAAAGCAGCAGGCCGATAGTGCGCTCATCTGCCGAAGTTTTGAGTGAATCGTCTATAGCGCTAATGTAAAAGTTAAGCTTGGAAACGTACTCGGGCATAAATTCACCTGCCTTGAGCTCTATTACGACATATGCGTGCAGGATGGTATGGTAAAAAAGTAAATCAATTTTGTAGCTGGTATTATCAACCTCGATTGCGTATTGCCTTCCCACAAATGCAAATCCTTTTCCAAGCTCCAATAAAAAGTCTGCGATCTTTTCTATCAAAAGTTTTTCAATTTCAAGTTCCTTGACTTTTGCGGAAAGCATTAAAAAATCAAAATTATAAGGGTCTTTAAAAATGCTTTTCGCCAAATCCGATTGATATTCGGGCAGTGTCTGCTCAAAATTATGCAATGCTTTTCCGCTTCTGGAATACAGATTGCTTTGCACCTGTAAAAGCATTACGTCCCTGCTCCATTCATTTTTAGACGTTTCAGCTATATAAAATGCCCGTTCCGCCACATCTTTTACTTTTGCCAAAAGGCTTATATGGTGATACCAGGTAATTTGTGCAAGTGGGACTTGCACAAATTGGTTTTCCGATTGTGCAAGCGGAACTTGCACGATTGGAAAATCAGGGTATGCCTCGGAAAAAGCCCTCATATACTTAAGGTTGCGCACAGAAAAACCTCTGCTGTCAGGGAAATTGCGGACTAAATCAGCTGCCAAAAGGTCAATTACCTTGCTGCCCCAGCTATTCTGCTGTTGTTTCTCAATTATGGAACTTCCAATTTCCCAATATAGTGCAAGCATTTCGGCATTGACTTTAAGAGCAGCCTGGGTTTGGGCATGCTTTATTTTATTGAAAATAAAGGCCGACCAGTTTATGTAGTCACTGCTTTTTATAATTTCATCATTCATAGCAAAGGAACAGTTAGGATATGGACAAATATAGCAAAAAGGGCCTAGTGGCGGAACAAGGTTTTTAATCATATAATACAGGATTGGTATTGGTTTGTTAAATCCGACTAGAAAACATAAGTAAACAAAGCAACGCTATTTATATTTTTTAGCCCTTCTTCTCTTCTTCATTTTGAAATTCAATGCAAGTTCGTCAAAATCATCGCCTAGGGCATCAGGCAAAATTCCTGCCCATGCCTCAAACATCTCACCCTGCTGTTTGTCAATATTTGGGAAATCGAATAATCGATGCGGCTTTTCGGCAAATAAATCTTCCATTTCATCGAATCTCGGCACAGTGGATTTTGGCTGCCTAGAGGTTGCTAATTCTGCTTTCATACAATTAGCCCATCTGTCGTTAAAGCCGTTGGCAGAAAATTCTTTGCCAAGACGCGAACCGTTCCAAACGGTTCTGGAATTGTGGTCTATAAAAGTGATTCCGTAAATACGGCCGGCGTCATTTGCCCTCACAACTGTATTGATTCCATTTTTGGCCAGCTGCATTTTAAAATCTTTTTGATCAACTGCTGACTGGAGGACAAGGATAACAGCTTCCTTGAGTGCCGATTTTGCATCACTATGCTTTAAGGCCTCTTTGCATGTTGCAAAATGCAGATCCAAAGCAGGCAGGCAGGCTCCCCTGCCAAATAAAGACGCCTTCAAAGGATGTCCCGCCCTTTGTCCATTTTCATCTAAAGGAATATACAGCAATCCCTGCCTGGTTTTTCCATGCAGATGGCTTTCTGTTTTTTCAGCAGTAATATTAAACAGGGAAAGAAGGGCATTATATTCGCCTAAGGTCTGGAATTGGTAATAGTGTGGCAGACTGCGCACAACAGAAGCAATCTGGCTTTTGATATCAGCTTTCCTAAAATCAACCGGAGTGCAAATTTTATTATCCCGATTATGCCCTTTTTCTGTTGCAGGAACTAAGACGTACTTTCTTTCAAGCTCACGGCAGACAGCCATCGATTTTCTCTTCTCAAACTTGTCCGAAATCTTCCTGCCTGCTTCATCCACGCAGACTGTCACTATATGGACATGGGTACGGTCAATATCGGTGTGTTTAAATACTGCAAAAGGCTGCTCTGCATATCCCATCCCCTGCATATACTGCTGTGCCATTGCTATAAATTTATCATCGCTTACATTATCATGTGGGTCAGGATTAAGTGAAATATGCAGTGCGGGCTTTTCCGTATTTCTGTTGGCCAGCAGAAAAGGCTCAAAGGATCGTGCCAAATCTGCAGTTGAATATATGCCGTTTGGTGTTTCGATCATCCTACTGGTAAAGAGTATCTGGCCTTTTTCTTTTTGAACTTTCATCTGGTTGTAAGCCAAGGCACCATAAAGATTGCTGCTTCTTCCAATTTTTGCTATCATTTCAAGGCAGTTTTTTAAGGTATTTTTCTTCAAATTCTTCTGCAATAAGAATAATTTTTTGGCATAAGGCAGCAAGTTCAGCGGTCTGTTTTTCGAGTTTGTACAGATAGGCTGACGCTTTTTTCTCCGAAAAATTGCGGTACAGCAGTTTTACAATCTGATTATAGTTCGCCCCAGCCGACCGGAACTGGCTGTAGAATGTGGTCAGCCGCATGTAAAAATCAATTGTTCCTTTGTCTAATTTAATAGTCTTCACTTCCTTTCCAAACAAAATCGATATGATAAATTTCGCCTTATTATTCATTCCTGACGATTCATACATCGATAAAAACTCAGCATTTTCGTTTTCAGTCAGACGAAAAACATGCCTGTGTATGCTGGGATCGATTTTAGGATTCCTGCCGCCTCTGTTTGCTTTACCATTATTTTCCTGTTTCATAACAAATCCATTTTGACTTCTGCAAAAAAACCTGACTTTGGAAGGTTTTTCCAGCCCCCGGCAGGGCAAGTTGTTTTGAGGCACGAACTCAGTTTCGAGTGCCTCAAAACACAACTTGCCGTGTTCTGGCGAACACAAAAATCCGCCCTTCGGGACGGATTGAAGGTAGCAGGGAAAGACAGCCTGAAGCTGTCTCTCTTTTACCGGATATTTCGAGCAGTTTCTGCATTTGCCTGTTAATAATATTCACATTGCAAAATAAAGCACTCTCGATCTAAGCATTGCAAGTGGCCACAATGCCTAAAAATGCCTCCGAGCGCCAATTGGCTCCTGCCAAAATAAATACCTATTTATCGGCATTCCTTTGTACGTGCAACAAGGTGTACGCAGGTGATTATGCCATGATATAGTTACGCAATTATGCACATAACCGAATAGCTCAAGATCTGCATATCTAAAGAAAGATATAAAGAAATCCGCTGGTACTGGCCTATTTAAATACGCGCCTGTAGACCCTTTGGTTTATGCAAGTATGCAGATAAAATATTAACTATCTGCATAGCTGCACCGATTTCTGCGCATCTGCTTACTGAGAGGCTGCTGCAGATAACAGCATGCTTGCGCACATATATGAGTCAATAACTAAATACATTAAAAATGAAAACAAACCACAAAACAGTATTTGTCGCCTTTTCCTCCCAGAAGGGAGGCGTAGGCAAAAGCACCTTTACCGCACTTGCCGCCAGTACACTGCATTACCGTCTAGGGTATAATGTAGCGGTATTCGATGCAGACTTCCCGCAGCACAGCCTGATGAAGATGAAAACCCGCGATCTATCTATGGTAATGGAAAATGATTTTTTAAAAAAGGCCGCCTTTAGGCAGTTTACCGCCATCAACAAGAAGGCCTATACTATCTTGCAGCACAAAGCGGAAGGCGTGCTTCAGGCCGCACAAGATTTCTTAGAATCTTCACCGGTTCCTGTTGACTATATCTTTTTTGACCTTCCGGGAACTGTAAACACACCCGGCATATTAAAGGCCTTGGCAGGGATGCATCATATCTTCACACCCATAACAGCAGACCGCGTGGTTATGGAAAGCACACTTGTCTTCACCCAGCTCATGAAAGATGTTATTATGAAAAAAGGAGCAACATCAATTAAAACCATCAACCTTTTTTGGAATCAGGTGGACGGCCGCGAACGCTCCCCTCTCTATGAGGTCTATAACAAGCTTATTTCTGAGCTCGGACTCAGCCTGATGGACTGCCAGATCATGAACAGCACCCGTTTCCGCAAAGAAAGCGAAGCGGATGCCCGAACTATTTTCCGCTGCACTTTGATGCCTCCCGACCAGCGGCTGATGAACTCATGCGGTATGGACCGCTTCATAAATGAATTTTTAAGAATAACCAAATCATAGGATCATGGAAAAAAACATCAAGAAAAAAAACATACCTGAGATAAACGAAGAGATGATGATGAACCTTATGGTAGACGGGGTCCGCAAAGAAGGACTTCACATACAGCCTGAAGAGGAACCAGAGGAAGTGAAGCCATCAAAGGAACACCAGACAGCAAAAGAGCGCGGCAAAATAAAGAAGGAAGGAAATCAGGATTACGAAAGCCTATTTTTCAAAAAGCCCGCCTCCAATGCCCGCGACGGTAAAACGGTATATATCCGTCCGGATTTTCATGAGAAACTAACCAGGATTGTTCAGGTTATCGGAGAAGACAAAATAAGCATTTACGCTTATCTGGACAATCTTCTCGACTATCATTTCCAGGAGTTCGGCGAGAGGATCATCAAAAGCTTCAATGATAAATACAAACCGATATTTTAATTATGGAAACGCTGATATTAATCTGCCTGCTGATTGTAATAATCCTTTTGCTGCAGGATAAAATTACCATTCAAATCACGAAAAAGGGCAAACATGCCGCAAAAGAAACCCATCCTGAACTGCCGGATTTTATGGGACAGCCCAAAACGGCAAGAAGCCTTCTAATGCCAATAAACGCCACCGCCAGCCAAGACAGAAAGCTGGGACAGGAAATAAATAATTTTGACACAGAAATCGACCATCAGCATGTCGATATAGAAATTCCGCAGGAAGAGCAGGATGACGTTTTCAGATACCAGCCCGATCTTCTGCAGGAGGAGGAAGAATGGAGCGGTTATGGAATGCTGGCAGGGAATGACGGTTTTGCCCAAGGGGTTACCTTTGAGGAACTGAGCGCTGTAGGGATGCTGCTGGAAAAAGAGAATCTGGAGCATTCCCAAAAGGAAACAGTCATTGCATTGGTTCAAAAAATACAGGGAACCGAACTATTCAGCCTGCTGGAGAATTCCATAGAAAGCGCCTCCCGGAAAATAGCCGAGCTGCTGGACGGGAGCCTTTCTTCTGAAAAAGAATCCAGCTCTTCCTATCTGCGGAAAAATGATTTGAATGAATTTGATATTGGGGATTTTGTCTGAGGATGAAAGCCCCTTTGTCATTTTAACAAACTATTCAATATGAAAAAAATACCCTCTACAATAAACATCGAAGGAACTGAATTCATCATTAACGCGGCATGAGAGGAACTATCGGAAAAAGGTGACCCTAAAAATATCATAGCTTTCAAAGACATGTTTTATCTAGGCCACGGCTATCAATTTCATTACGATACCGCCGCTAAGAATTTAGCGGGGCTGGAATCAGGCCTCAGCTTCAAGGAAGACGGCACAGTCAAAAAGATCACTATACCCAACCTGACCCAGCTGGATCCTTCCGGTATGGCCGAAAGGTATAGGACAACTGTGGAAAACATCAAGGAAAAAACAGATTTTGAGCTCACGATACAGCCTGGAAGCCTTCTTGATCTGCGATGGAACCAAAGAAAACTGCCAATTTTAAAAATTGCCGGACATCCCTTTTTTGTAGATATAGCGGCCAACAGGCTTCGCCCAAAAGACGACTTCAAATCCAAAGGCATCAGTCTTGACCAGATAAACGGCTATTACGACCGGCTTGCTCATGCCTATATTTTTCCCTATAATCCAAAAACGCATGAATTTCAGGAAATAGACCATCTGTCAATTACGGAGCTTCCTAAAGATATCATAGTGGTAAAGTTTCCTCACCTTCAGCTGCTGGACAGGGTTGGCTGGAATGTTAAATATGGCTTTGCTCCTTTCTACTGCATTAGGGAAAAGGAATTTCAGATGCAGTTTAAAGCCCAAACACTGCCTTGGGCCCAAACCAACATTCCCACCAGCATCAAGCTGAACCTTGCGCAAAAACAAATGCATCAGGAGAATGCACATCCCCGTAAAAAGCCGCCTCCTGAACCTTTGCAAAAGAAAAGGAGAAGAAAACTCTAGACCCTCATGCCTTTCGAATAAAAAATTATAACGCCGATACGCTCAGTCTCGGCGCTTTTAATACCCAGCAAATTAGGCTTGACGCTTCTGAGTGCCAAGTAATTCCATCGAATGCAGCTTTACGGCAGGCTTTCGATTTCCAAAACACCTTTGTCGCAACAGTCCGCATAGTGCGGATAAAGCAACAAATTAAAGTGTTTAGTCATGGAAAAACAAAGAAAAAAAATCCAGCTGGCAGCAATCATTGTGCTGTCATCCTTAAAGTTATCTGCACAAGGGAACGGCACTACCGGCATCACAGAAGCCACCCAGATGGTGACTTCCTATTTCGATCCCGCCACACAGCTCATCTATGCCATAGGCGCCGTGGTAGGCCTGATTGGCGGGGTTAAAGTGTACAACAAATTCAGCAGCGGTGATCCTGATACCTCAAAAACTGCCGCAAGCTGGTTCGGTGCCTGTATCTTCCTTATTGTCGCCGCTACCATCCTGCGCTCCTTTTTCCTTTAACGCTGCGATATGGATAATTACAGCATCAACAAAGGCATCGGAAGGACCGTCGAGTTCAGAGGGCTCAAGGCGCAGTACCTTTTTATTTTCGCAGGCGGACTTCTGGGAATGCTTATACTGGTCATGATCCTATATATGGCCGGGACCAGTTCGTATATCTGTATTTTTCTTGGGGCAGGCGGCGCTTCGCTGATTGTCTGGCAGACCTTTTCGCTAAACAGAAAGTACGGAGAGCACGGGCTGATGAAGATGGGCGCCAAAAAAAGGCATCCCCGCTACATCATCTGCCGCAAGCCTGTAAGACGCGGCTTAAGGTCAGCTCCTAAACCACACTCCCTATGAGAAGCACAGCCAAAACCACGACACTGGAAAGCAGATTTCCGCTGCTGGCGGTAGAAAACAACTGCATCCTTTCCAAGGATGCGGACATCACTGCCTGCTTTGAAGTGCATCTGCCTGAACTCTACACCGTAGCTTCCCCTGAGTATGAAGCCATACACTCTGCATGGCATAAGGCTGTTAAGACGCTGCCTGACTTCACGGTCGTCCATAAACAGGACTGGTATATCAGGGAGAATTACGATCCTCGTCTGGACATGGATCAGCAGGGTTTTCTATCCAGATCCTATCAGCGCCATTTTAATGAACGTCCATTCCTGAACCATTCCTGTTATCTGTTTCTGACAAAGACCACCAAAGAGCGCATGCGGATGCAGAGCAACTTCTCTTCTCTTTGCAAAGGTGTCCTGATACCGAAAGAAATCAGGGACAAGGAAACAGTCCACCGTTTCATGGAAGCCGTCGCGCAGTTTGAGCGCATTATAAACGACTGCGGACTTGTCAAAATCAGCCGCATGAGCGAAGAGGACATTATTGGATCAGAAGACCGGCAGGGACTCTTGGAACAGTACCTGACCCTTTCACGGGAAACAGGAACGCCCCTCCAGGATATCGCCTTGGGCAGCGAAGAGGTTCGTGTGGGAAACAAAAGGCTGTGCCTGCATACGCTTTCCGATACTGACGATCTGCCCCCATCGGTATCGGCAGATACAAGATATGAGAAGCTCTCGACCGACCGCAGCGACTGCCGCCTGTCATTTGCAGCGCCCGTAGGGCTGCTGCTTGACTGCAGCCACATCTACAACCAGTACCTGTTTGTGGACAGTAGCGAGGAGAACCTTCAGAAATTTGAAAAGTCCGCCCGAAATATGCACTCCTTGGCACGCTACAGCCGCGCCAACCAGATCAACAAGGAATGGATTGAACGCTATCTCAATGAGGCGCACTCTTTTGGGCTCTCATCTATAAGGGCGCACTTTAATGTCATGGCATGGTCTGAAGAGCCGTCCGAACTCAAACAGCTCAAAAACGACTGCGGGAGCGCGCTGGCCCTTATGGAATGCAAGCCAAGACACAATACGACCGATGCAGCAACGCTCTATTGGGCGGGGATGCCCGGAAATGCAGGAGACTTCCCCAGCGAGGAAAGCTTTTACACGTTTATAGGACCGGCTTTGTGCTTTTTCACCCAGGAAACCAATTACCACGATTCGCCATCACCTTTCGGCATCAAGATGGCCGACAGGCTCACTGGCAAACCCATTCATCTGGATATTTCGGACCTCCCCATGAAACGCGGCATCATTACCAACCGCAACAAATTCATACTCGGCCCCTCGGGAAGCGGCAAGTCTTTTTTCACCAACCATATGGTAAGGCAGTATTATGAGCAGGGGTCTCATGTCCTTCTGGTTGATACCGGCAACTCTTACCAAGGTTTGTGCGAGCTCATCAAAGGGAAAACCAAAGGCGAAGACGGAGTGTATTTTACCTATACCGAGGACAATCCCATTGCATTCAACCCATTCTATACCGATGACGGGATTTTCGACATCGAAAAAAGGGAAAGTGTCAAAACGCTGATCCTCACCTTATGGAAACGTGATGATGAGCCTCCTACCCGCTCTGAAGAAGTCGCACTCTCCAATGCCGTTAGCGGCTATATCGAAAAGATCAAGCACGATGATGCGTATCCTTCTTTCAACGGCTTCTACGAGTATGTCCGTGGGGATTACCGAAGCGTATTGAATGAAAAACAGGTAAGGGAAAAAGATTTTGACATAGCCAATTTCCTGAATGTCCTTGAGCCTTATTACAAAGGCGGCGAGTATGACTACCTGCTGAATTCCGACAAGCAGCTGGACCTTCTTACCAAGCGCTTTATCGTATTTGAGATTGACGCCATCAAGGAGCACAAGATTCTCTTCCCAATTGTGACGATCATTATTATGGAAGTGTTCATCAACAAGATGCGAAGGCTTAAAGGAATCCGCAAGCTTATCCTGATTGAGGAGGCATGGAAAGCAATTGCCAAGGAAGGAATGGCAAATTATATCAAGTATTTGTTCAAGACTGTTAGAAAATTCTATGGAGAGGCCATAGTAGTCACCCAGGAAGTGGACGACATTATCCAGTCGCCCATCGTCAAGGAAAGCATCATCAACAATTCCGACTGCAAAATCCTTCTGGACCAGCGCAAATACATGAACAAGTTTGATGACATACAGGCAATGCTGGGACTGACCGACAAGGAAAAATCGCAGGTGCTTTCCATCAACATGAACAACGACGCATCGCGCCTGTATAAGGAAGTTTGGATCGGGCTTGGAGGAACGCATTCTGCAGTATATGCCACAGAAGTCAGCCTAGAAGAGTATTACGCCTACACCACCGAAGAGACCGAAAAAATGGAAGTGATGCAGCTAGCCTCTGAACTTGGCGGCGATGTCGAGCTCGCCATCAAGCGGATAGCCATAAAGCGGCGCGAGCAGGAAAATCAATAATCTAAAACACTTAAAAATCAAAACAATGAAAAGAATACTATTCATGGCGTGTGCCGCAATTATGCTTTCCGGCGCGCCATCAGCAAAAGCGCAGTTTGTAGTGACCGACCCGGCCAATCTTGCCTCAGGGATCCTCAACAGTGCCAATGAAATCATACAGACCTCCTCGACGGTAAGCAACGTTGTCAAGAATTTCAAGGAAGTCGAAAAGGTCTACAAGCAGGGCAAGGAATACTATGACAAACTGCAGGCCATCAACAATCTGGTAAAAGACGCACGCAAAGTACAGCAGACAGTGCTTCTGGTAGGCGATGTATCGGAAATGTACGTACAGAATTTCGGCAGGATGCTCAATGACCCGAACTTTTCGGCAAGGGAACTCACCGCCATTGCCAAAGGATATTCGGCGCTGCTGGGAGAGAGCACCGAGCTTTTAAAAGAACTCAAGCAGATTGTCACCTCGTCCAGCCTGTCACTCAGTGACAAGGAACGAATGGATGTTGTTGACCGAGTATACAAAGAGGTAAAAGAATACCACAGCCTGGTGCGCTATTATACCAATAAAAATATTTCAGTCAGCATCCTACGGGCTAAAAAGCAGAACAGCACCAAAAGGGTTCTTGATCTCTACGGCAGCCCGAACCAAAAATACTGGTAATATGGAATTCAATAATCTTCATGAGGTCCTTCGCTCTCTGTATGATGAGATGCTGCCACTGTCCGCCGATATGGCGGCAGTGGCAAAAGGACTGGCAGGGCTCGGAGCACTGTTTTATGTGGCCCTGAAAGTCTGGCAGGCGTTAAGCCGCGCCGCGCCCATTGATGTCTACCCACTTCTGCGCCCTTTTGCGCTGGGTCTCTGCATTATGTTTTTCCCGACCATAGTACTGGGCTCAATCAATGCCGTATTAAGCCCGATAGTTCAGGGAACACATGGCATTCTGGAAGATCAGGTATTGGATCTGAACGATCTTCAGGCAAAAAAAGACCTACTTGAGCATGAAGCGATGATACGTAATCCCGAGACCGCTTACATGGTATCAGACGCTGAGTTCGACAAGAAGCTCGACGAACTGGGCTGGTCGCCCTCAGACATCGGTACTATGGCCTCAATGTATATGGACAGGCAGACCTATCAGATAGAGAAAATAATAAAGGAGTGGTTTCGCAACATGCTGGAAATACTGTTTCAAGCGGCAGCGCTCGTGATAGACACCATCCGGACTTTCTTTCTTATCGTACTGTCCATCCTTGGACCCATCGCATTTGCCATATCAGTCTGGGACGGCTTTGAGTCGACACTCACCCAGTGGATTACAAGGTATGTAAGCGTCTATCTCTGGCTTCCCGTAGCGGATCTGTTCAGCTCAATGCTGGCCAGGATCCAGTCCCTGATTATTGAAAGGGACATTGAAATGCTTGCCGATCCCGCTTTCATTCCTGACAAATCAAACACCGTGTACATCATTTTTATGATTATAGGCATTGTAGGCTATTTTACCATTCCGACTGTGACAGGCTGGATAATCCAGGCAGGCGGCGCAGGAAACTTTTCACGCAACATCCATCAGACTGCCATGAAATCCGGAAATATCGCAGGCGCCGGAGCAGGTTCCGCCGCAGGCAACATTGCTGGAAGGCTCATCAATAAATAACTATTAAAAAATCGATAAGATGGAATTTAAAACACTTAGAAATATAGAAAACAGTTTTCGCCAGATCAGGCTCTACGCCATCGTGTTTGCCGTGCTCTGTGCATTTGTGACCGGCTACGCGCTTTGGAGATCTCACCGTTTTGCTGAGCAGCAGCGCCAGAAAATTTATGTGCTGGACAATGGCAAATCACTCATGCTTGCACTTGCCCAAGATGCCTCGATCAACCGTCCCGTGGAAGCCCGCGAGCACGTAAGGCGTTTTCACGAGCTATTCTTTACCCTTGCCCCTGACAAGAATGCCATCGAAAGCAATATGAAAAGGGCATTCAATCTTGCCGATAAAAGTGCCTTTGATTATTACAAGGATCTTTTGGAGAAAGGCTATTACAACCGGATTATATCTGGCAATGTCCAGCAGCGCATTGAAATAGACAGCGTGGTCTGCAATTTTGAGACATACCCTTACGCAGTTCGCAGCTATGCAAGGCAGATTATCATACGCTCTAGCAATGTTACCAAACGCAGCCTGGTGACATCATGCCTTCTGGTCAACTCGGTACGCTCGGACAATAATCCGCAGGGCTTTAATATTGAAAAATTTGCCGTGGTTGAAAACCGGGATATAGAAGTCATCCAACGCTAAAAAAAATCTTATGGAAGCATCATATGATTTAGAAACATTTACGGGAATCCTGACTGGCAAAGGCTACAACGGCTACTTTCATACGCAGGGTGCATACGCAGGAAAGTTAAAAGACAGCATCAGCGAATACCTTGAAAACTGCCAAAAAGGGACAGATAGTCTGCCTAAAGCAGACTTGCTGCTGACAGGCTACCTGCAATGGTCGGGTGATGACAATCCAAGTGTGCAATGCATTATGTGGGTAGAATATCTGAACGGCAAGTTTTCCCTCAACAGAATGGAGGTTGCAAGGAAAGATCAATTTGGGCAGCTTCTGAAAAAATCGGAATTGACAAACCTGTCCGTGCTTTCTGCGCCTACCGCCTCGCAGACAGTCGCCCTGGTCAATGACGAACAGCAGCAGCAAGTAGATAAACCCTCCAAAGGTTTTAAACTCTGATAACACAAACAGTAAAGGTTATGAAAAAATTAAGAGCAAATATAGACCACTGTCTGGAAGGGCTTGACAGGAACTGGGACGCAATGCCGATAAAAAGGCAGCACCAGGTGATACTGTGCTTTTTTGCAGCTTACGTGCTGCTGACGGCAGTTGTCATTTTCAACGTATGCCTTGATACGGAACACGCGAAAAATAATATGGCTGTCGAGCATATCCAAAGCCCGGCACAGCCGGAAAAAGAAAATCAGGCATCTGTAAAGGACACCCTAAAGCCAATTTTAAAAAAATAGCAATATGAAAGAAACCCAAAAAAAGGTCCGTCTTCTCTCAGAAGAGGCTGGCCAGAGCAGCAGCTCATTTGTGCCTGATGAAAAGAAGACGGCTGTCGAGCGTTTTAAAAAACCGCTAATTTTCGCCCTGATGGGAATTGTCTGCATCGGCTGCATGTACTTAATCTTTAAGCCTTCGAAGGATAAAAAACAGATTCAAGATATTGGTCTGAACGACAGCGTGCCGCAGGCAAGCGGATCTGTGCTGCAGGCAGACAAACAGAAAGCGTATGAGCAGAAAATACTCGAAGACAAAGAAGAGCAGAAAAAGAATGCATTAACGGCGCTGTCCGATTACTGGAATGAGGCCAGCGCTGGTCAGGAACAATCACCGCCCGATGGCACAGAAGATCCTAAAAATCCAGCGCTGAACACCTACCGCAGTGCCCAAAGCACACTCGGCTCATTCTATCAAGAGGATGACAGCGAAACAAAGGAACTCCGCAGGCAGCTCGAGGAGATGAAGAAGGAGCTTTCGCAAAAGGAAATTCCCCCGCCTGCCACCGTTGATGATCAGCTCGCCCTTATGGAAAAATCATATCAGATGGCGGCCAAATACCTTCCTTCAAGCTCCGATCCTGTCACTGTTGCAGGCCAGAACACTACAGTGGAAATAGGGCAATCGGAAGCAAAGAGTTTTTCGGCGCTTGTTCCTGCAATAAAAAGCAAGGTTTCCGCGCTGTATCGTGCTCCTTCCGACAGCACTTTGAATGCAAAATGGAACACAGGCAGAGGGTTTAATTCTGCAGCTTCAGTGCAGGAAACACTTAATACAAAAAACAGCGTCAGAGCCTGCGTGCACCAAACCCAGACCATCATCGGAGAGGCAGGCGTATCGCTTCGATTACTTGAACCTGCAAAGGTTTCAGGCCGTATCATAGCCGCAGGTGCAATAGTCACTGCGCATGCCAGGATTCAGGCAGGACGCCTTCAGTTGAAAATCACTTCGATCGAACTTGACGGATCCATTATTGCGGCGGATATCAACATTTACGATCTTGACGGCCAGCAGGGAGTGCCTGTTCCGTATTCTGCCGAAAGAAGCGCCCTGACCGAAATGGCGGGCAATATGAGCCAGCAGTCCGGTAGCAGCCTTATGATGACCCAGTCAGCAGGACAGCAGATGGCCGCCGACCTGAGCCGCGGGGTGGTCCAGGGCATCTCGGGCTATTTCGCCAAGAAAATAAGGTCGCCCAAAGTTACCCTTAAAGCAGGGCATCAGGTCTTTCTGGTTTCCAAAAAATAATAGCAATCTCAAATAAATTAATTATGAAAACTCATTTAAAGACATTTTTGGCTATTGCCATTTTAATAACCCGCGCAGTATTTGCATCAGCGCAGGAAAATCATATTTCAAACCTGGATTTGGGAACAATAGAGCCATACGATATGCAGGTCACTTACGATAAAACTTCCCATCTTATTTTCCCCTCCGCTATAAGATACGTGGATTTGGGAAGTGACTTTCTAACGGCCGGAAAAGCTGAGGATGCAGAAAACGTCCTTCGCGTCAAGGCAGCCGTCAGGGCTTTCGAGCAAGAAACCAACTTTTCGGTCATTACCGATGAGGGGCGCTTTTACAGTTTTAATGTTCAGTACAGCTCCGCACCAACGACTCTGAGCTATGATCTGCAACAGATGCACAATAGCGCTGAGAAAGCAACAGCCGGCGGTGTCCTTTTTGAAGAGCTAGGAAAAACACCGCCTTCGCTCGCTGCCTTGATCCTGGAAACTATTTACAAAAACAATAAACGAGTCTTAAAACACATCTCATCGGAGAGTTTCGGGATACAGTTCAGCCTAAAGGGAATCTATATCCACAACGGCAAGTATTATTTCCACACCCAGCTTGAAAACAGCACCAATGTCCCCTTTGGCATTGATTTTATGAGCTTCAAGGTTGTCGATAAAAAAACAGCCAGACGCACTGCCATCCAGCAAAGGCCGCTTATCCCGCTGCGCACTTATAAAATGATGGATGAGGTTCCAGGAAAAACCGCAGACCAGAATGTGTTTCTCTTGTACCAGTTTACAATAGCGGATGACAAGCTGCTGCTGATTGAGATTTTTGAGAAAAACGGAGGCAGACACCAGACACTCAAGATCAAAAATTCAGATCTGGTAAAAGCCAGGCTGATAAGCGATATGCACCTTAAATTTTAGTACTTGCTAAAAGTATTGAAATGAAATATATTACAGTCCAAAGCATTGCTTTGGGCTGTTTTGTTTGCTGCCCTTCTTAATCCTTTACTGCAATTGCATTGCATAACTCAATCAGCATTAGCATATTAGCACTGAACCGCAAGAGCCAAATACATATTTTGGCAATAGGGACTTAACTTCTATCGTTATGCAAAATGAAATTGACTGCTCAAACAGCTTTTATATCGAAATGTCAAAAAAAGCTCTTCCTGAAAAGGAATATCGTCTGCTTCATAAACTTCTGTTAAAAAAGCCCCCCATTAAAGAGGCGGCAGCACAATATGGTGTTACATCCCAATATGTGGAGACGCTTTATGAGAGAACATTGAGTAAAGCAAAGGCAGTGGCCGAACTGCTTTCAGAAATCAACGGGTATATTGAGAAGCTGCAGGAGCTAAAACGCGAACTAAACCCCAGTCCCGCCCAAATCAGAAAAGAAAAAACTAAAAAAGACAGGGAAAAACGCGTGACTGAAAGCCAGTATCCGTTAAGCAGAAGACTGCTGTCGGTACTCGATGCAATGGATATCGAAACCTTCGGGCAGATGGCTGATTTCCCCCTTAAGGACTTCCTGCGTATTCGGGGATTTAGAGCCAAGTGCAAAGAAGAGCTCATAGCCCTTATCGAATTTGAAAAGATGCAGTATCTCTTCAAAGGATTTCCGCGCTGGAAAAAAGAGCCTATACCTCAATTTAAATGAAAGCCGGCACAACAAAGCGGCCTTCTTTTGCTTCTCCTATGTTTGCATAATATAATCTAAGTGAAGAAGGGCGAGAGCAGATTTTGCTTTAAATAGCCTTATGGTATATTCAAGAAAAGAGACTGCCTCCTCTTCTTTAACCTTTTAGAATCTGAACAGAATGTAAGGAATTTGCTCATTTGTATGAGTCTTATAGCCAGTATATCCAGTCAGGAGAAAAGATGAAGAAAGGTTATCACTTACCTAAACCAGATAAGATGAAGGTATCATTAAAGCAGACAGTAGGGATTGATGTTGCTCAAAATGAATTAGTTGTATCACTTGGTAGAATGGATGAACAGATGAGCATTGAAATTTATGACTATAAAGTATTTCCTAACCATAAAAAAGGTTTTTCAAGTCTTGTATCGTGGGTAAATAAACAGACATCTACTACAACGGATGTACGGTACATAATGGAAGCTACAGGAGTTTACCACGAATCCTTGGCCTATTATCTTTGCAGTATTAAAAAACAAGTAAGTATTGTTCTGCCAAATAAGATTAGTAATTATGTCAGAACACTTGACATAAAAACCATAACTGACAAAAGCGCTTCACAAGCCATTTCGAGATTTGGTTTAGAAAGGCAGTTGGAAGTTTGGCAACCTCCTTTAAAAATATTCAATGATTTGAAACAGCTTTGTCGGGAACGAGAGCAGCTGGTACATGAGCGTACAATGTTAAAAAATCAATTGCATGCAGAACGTACTTCTGCAACTTCAAGTGAAAGCTCAGTCAAACGAACTAAAAGAAGAATAGCTTTTATTGATTTGCAGGAAAAAGAGATAAGAGAAGAAATCGCAGTACTTATTAAAACTGACAAAGCACTAGTGGAAAAGATGAAGATAGTATCTTCTATTCCTGGAATCGGAAGCCTAACCGCTGTAACAATTATTGCCGAAACTAATGGATTTGAGTTAATAAAGAATAAAAGACAGTTGGTCAGTTATGCTGGATTAGATCTCAGGGAGAAGACATCGGGAACTTCTGTGAAATCCAAACCCCGAATATCCAAACGCGGTAACAGGAATTTAAGGAAAGTAATGCACTTTCCTGCATTGGCTGCAATAAGGACGGATGAACGGTTCAGAAATATTTTCCTAAGAATAGTTTCAAAGCACGGCATTAAAATGAAGGCAATTGTAGCCATTCAAAGGAAATTACTGGAATTAACATACATACTATGGAAAAATAATGCCTATTACGATCCATGTTTTGATTACTGTCTTGGTCCATCAGTAGCAATAACAGTATAAAAAAGTATTAAAACTATTTTTTTTAATTAAAAGGGTATTGGCTTATTTGCTAATATCCAAGGATTCTATATGCTGAATTTAAAGAAATATTCTTTCAAATACATAGATTTATCCAAAAAAAACCAGTTAATTTGACGGACTTATAACACTCAATTTATTAGGCTAGGTTAGTTATTATTGGTATATTGCGATATTTAATTTTTTCATCTTAATATGCAGGATAAAATCAATTTTAGAATTTTCAAAGACTTTGTACAATCGAGCAATTTTGGAGGTTTTCTCCTTTTTTTATGCGTTATAATTTCATTGATAATTGCAAATACATCACTAGCAGTTCCATTACAAAATTTATTGGACACAAAACTTGGTTTTGAAAATAAAACCATTCATCTCAATTACTCTATCAGTATGTGGGTCAACGATGGATTGATGGCCATCTTTTTCCTCTTGGTGGGATTGGAAATAAAAAGAGAAATAGTCGAAGGTGAACTTTCCTCGCCAAAAAAAGCTGTTCTGCCGATCATTGCAGCTATTGGTGGAGCTGTTGTACCCGCTTTAATATATTTAGGTTTTAATTCGGGAAGTGAGACTGGTGGCGGATGGGGTATTCCAATGGCCACCGATATCGCTTTTGCATTGGCTGTTATTTCTCTATTGGATAAACGGGTGCCAAGCAGTTTGAAAATATTCCTGGCCGCATTGGCAATCGTAGACGACCTCATTGCTATTTTAGTCATTGCGATATTTTATTCAGAAGGAATTGAATTTGCTTACCTTGGACTGGCTGGAATAGGAATGATAATCCTGATAGTTATGAATCGCTTTAATGTGAAAAATCCTTACCCGTACCTAATTCCTGGTGTGTTTATATGGTACTTTGTACATCATTCCGGTATTCACGCCACTATTGCTGGAGTATTGGTAGCGATGACTTTGCCTACAAATGATACTGAAGCAGAATCACCTTTAGAAAGACTGGAACACGCTCTTGTAAAACCTGTCAATTTTCTTATTATTCCCATTTTTGCATTTGCCAATACCAATATCACTATTCAGAGGGAAATGATTGAAGGATTGACTTCTCCTTTAGGATTAGGGATTTCTTTGGGACTGATTTTCGGTAAACCAATCGGCATTGTGACAACTTCTTTTATCTGTTCTAAATTGGGTATCGGCCAATTACCTGAAAACAGCAAAATGTTACATATGGTGGGATTGGGATTGCTGGCAGGAATAGGCTTTACGATGTCTATTTTTATATCGATACTATCATTTGATAATCACATTTTCATTGAGGAGGCAAAATTATCTGTTCTGATTACCTCATTAATTGCAGGTATTTTAGGATATGTAATTTTAAACTTCTCAGGCAAAAGAAAAAGTTGGAAGACTGAAAGGTAGATTTCAGCTTTCTTGTTAGATTAAATGGGGTTAAATCTTTATTATGATATGACTTGCTCTATGGGATGCAGCAAAATGTTTATAGCCTCTTGAAGCTCCGCTTCATTAGTTTTCAGAAAGGTTTGTAATTTTAGCTCTTCATCAATTAGTTCAAGGCATACCGTATTTTTGGATGGCGGCAATTCAGATACATTATATACTATATTCCCCTTCCCCAGATAACCTGCACTGGCATTAAAAATATTTGCCTGATGTATTTTTTGTTCTTTAGCAGCTTTGAGCAATTGACTGCTTAAATTATTATTCCACAGCTTTTGCCAGAAGGACAATTTGTTGGACTTCTGACCGTATTTGAAATAGATCCTTAATAATTGGTACTGTTGCATATCGCTTTGAATTTTTATTTTAGGCTGGAAATGGTCTTATCCGAATAATTGCTAAAACGGCTGTGCTTGGGCTCGCCTATTTTCTGTCTGCCGTAAATGCTGTTATGTCCTGAAAACAGGTAAGACACCACGCAGGCAATAGCCACATAAATACCGCAGTCTGCGCCAAACAGCTCAATTCCCATGAGCATACAGGCCAACGGCGTATTAATAGCCCCGGCAAACACGGCAACAAAACCCATACCCGCCAATAGCCCTACCGGCAGTGGAATGACTAAAGACAGGGCACTGCCCAGTGCTGCACCGATAAAGAACAAGGGTGTAACCTCGCCTCCCTTAAAGCCTGCCGCAAGTGTGACAATCGTAAAAGCCATTTTAAGAGCAAATTCATACGGAGGTAACTGCACTTCGAAAGACTGCACAATGACAGGAATGCCTAATCCAATATATTTAGTAGTACCAATAGCCAGCACAGCCAATGCGACAATAATACCGCCCGCAAAAGGACGCATCGGCGGGAAGGTTATGTGTTTTTTAAATTGATTTGCTGTCCAGTGAATGATTTTGCTGAAACAGGCCGCACAGAGACCGAATAAGACACCAGCTATAATGCTGTATAGAACGGGCAAAAAGTCGAGTTCAGGCACAATGCTGATATGATAATGAGTATGCTTCGCCTGCCATAGATGGGTAGTCCAATCTGCAAAAATGGCTGAAGCAAAAGCTGGGAATATTGCATTATAACGGATACGACCAATAAGAAAAACTTCCAGCCCAAAGACTGCTCCGGCTAACGGTGTTCCGAAAACAGATCCGAAACCTGCGGCAATAGCAGAGATGATAAGTATCGTACGCTCTGAAGAAGAAAGCCTAAAAGGTTTGCTGAACTGGTCTGCAATGGCACCTGCCATCTGCAGTGCTGTCCCTTCACGTCCTGCTGAACCGCCGAAAAAATGTGTGACCATCGTTCCGAGGTAAACAAACGGAGCCATACGGAACGGGATTACTTTCTGAGGCTCGTGTATGGTGTCTATCAAAAGGTTATTTCCTGCTTCGGCATCCCTGCCGTAATAATAGTACAAAAGACCGATAAGCAGACCACCAATAGGAAGCAGCGCAATGAGCCATTGGTGGCTTTCCCTGAAATTGGTAGTCCAATCCAGTGAAATCAGAAAACCTGCCGATGCTGAACCGACGGCAAGCCCTATGACCAAACTAATACAAAGCCATTTGAATACATACGGGAGTGCCGGATAATTTCTGAAAAATACTGTGAATTGAAGTGAGGCTGTTTTAGAAAAGGAACGCTGATTTTTTGACATAAAATACCTGATTAAAATGGATTACATTTAATTTAATCAGGCGTCATCAGCTTTTTTAAAAGCGGTTGGGTAAGGAAGAACACCATTTCCTTTTGTTGATGCAAATGTATAAAATATATTCAGATTTGCACTACTTACTATTGGAAAAAGTTATGGCCTGCATTAGCAGTAACGTATTTAAATTTGAAATAACACATATCCTAATAAGGAACCGCCCAAAACTACAACAGCACTATTTAATTTTTTGTATCCAAAAGTTATTGCAATGCTTAAAACTGCAATTAACATCGTCCTCCAATCGGTAATGGTTTCTTTACCCATTTCATAGCACACAGCCATAATTATGGCTACCGATGCAACATTTACAGCATCTAAAAAGGATGATAATCCTTTAGAATTTCGTAGCTTTTTCATTAAGGGATTAAGCAGTGCTACAAAAACAAATGAGGGAAGAAAAATAGCAACAGTTGAAATAAAAGCACCTGAAAGCCCATTGATTTGAAAGCCAATAAACGTTACCGACGAAAAAACAGGACCAGGTGTGAACTGACCTACCGCAATGGCATCCATCAATTGCTGTCTTGTGAGCAGACCTGTTGCTACCAATTCTGTATCTAAAAAGGCAAATAGCACATATCCGCTCCCATAAAGTATGGAGCCAATTTTAAGAAATGTCCAAAACAGTTTGGCATTTGTCGCTGTCCAAAAAGTTGTCTGTGTAATTTGAAGTAAGTTAAACGGAACAATACTTTGCAAAGTATCATTTTGCCTGTTCTGAACTGTGTGCCATCCAAATGCTAACAAACCTGCACCAAACATTAAATAAATTTCATTAACTCCAAACACCGCCGCTAATAAAACAGTAATACCAATAAGACCTAAATTTATGGATTTGACAGATTGTTTTGCCAATGGATAAATTGCAGCCAGAATAATGGCTATTATAGCAGGTTTGATACCATAGATAAAAGGTTGTACTTCGGGTAGCTGTCCGTAAAGGCTATACAAATACGCTAAAATTCCTGTTATTAAAACGGCAGGCAGAATAAAGCATAAACCGGCTGTCAATAAGCCTTTCCAACCACCTTTATCATAGCCAATATGAATAGCCATTTCCGTGCTGTTAGGTCCCGGAATAAGGTTGGTAGCACCTAGTAAATCCAAAAAGTGCTGTTCACTCATCCATTTTCGTTTAACCACCACTTCATCCCGCATCATGGCAATATGTGCTGCTGGACCTCCAAACCCTATAATCCCCAACTTACTGAAAACTTTTGCTATTTCTTTTAAGGTTACATTCTCTTCCATTTAAACTATCTTAATTCGACTTCATCTATTTGATTTAATGTGTCCGGATTAAATACTTTCATTGTTATTTTTTTTCCCTCCACATAAAACAGGCACAGTGCATTTTCCACGCTAAATGACTGGGTATGCTTACTCCATGGCAATACTTCCTGACCATAATAAGGAGCTCCTGCTGCACCATTATTGATTTGATAGATTGGGCGCGATACGTTAAGTTTTTTATGCGGATAATTCTCGGGGTAAATTGGCATATCAGCGGTAAGTTTTAACCAGTTATAGTTATGTTCATCTCCTGTAAGCATCCCCACCACTTTCTTACTTTCATTAATCAAAATATCTAAATATTCATCTCTGCGTTCTATAATTCCTTTATCAACGGGCTTTCCTCCAATGTAGGGTCTTTTTTCGTTGTTACCGCTGTACCACATCACATCTTTACTGTGTCCTCCATTAGGAAATGCAGGAGTATGTTGTGTAAGAAAAATATGGTCAATATTCTTGTCTCTTTCCAACTTTGAGATCGTTTCACGAAGCCATTGAAGTTGGTTATCCATTAAATACCCATGCAACCCTCCGCTGGAAGCCGTTTGATTAGCAATGGAAGGTGCATACCAGTAATTGCTATTAAGGACAATCATCGCCACGTTTCCGTAGGTATAATAAAACACATTTTCCTTATAGGAAGGGAAGTCTATATTTTTAGGGTCAGGGTCATACTTGTTATCATCCTCGCTATCTGGACCATTTTCTGGATTTACAAATTCCTCTGCAAAAAGTGCTTCTGCTGATTGGGTCTCATAAGGAAAAGCATCAATAAATGCCTGTTGCTTGCCGTTTTCATCTTTAAAAATAAGACCTAATGCTTCATGATTACCCATACCTATATAAAAGGGCATGTAGTGCCAAAATGGTTCAATGGATTTTTTCCAGTTAGAATATTCCAGTCTCTGCTGTTCTTTGCTGCTCAAATAGCCGTTAATCATATCACCGGTGAATTGCATAAAGCTCACGTCCTTCATGTGAGCAAGTGCAGCCATTTTTTTCATTATATAGGCGTTGGCTCCAAGGATTTTCCGTTCACCTCCACCTGTAGCATGGCGGCTGTCGCTTGCATAACCAAATACGAACGCTTCTCTGCTGCCTTTAGATGGTGCAGTTTTAAGATGATACGATTGCGATTGTATCCCATATTTTACCTTATAGTTGTGCTTTGTATTTGGGGTAAGTCCTGCTATATTCCAGCGATGCAGCGTTGTTTCGTGCTCATCTTTATAAACTTTGCCATTGATTTCAATTTCGGCCTTTACGGGATGTGTGGTTTTGCACCAGATTACAGCAGAGTTATCAGTAAGCATATTTACAAAAGGTCCTTCATAAATTGCCGGTATGACTTCAAATGGTCCTTCACCTTTTAAAGCAATTATGCCATCAAACAAAAGCATACCTTGCTCATCAGCAATTCGGTAGCCAAGGTTCAGGTACCCATTTTTCTTCCAGTCTACAAAATCATACGGATACTTGAAATCCTCTTTTATATTGAGCTCTATTTTACCGTCTTCAATTTTGACGGTTTTTCGATATACGGGAAGGGGATGCGGAACTTTTCCGTAAGGGATTAAGCCATAGGTTACCGTTCCTTTTAAAGTCCCAAAATCCATCTGAACTCCATTTTCAGTACCTTTCGGTTTACCAAGAAGTTGTTCGGTCGTTAGCGGATTTTTAAATTCTTCTGCAAAGTATTTTTCATCCTTATCTTTAAAATATAACCTTCCATTAGTATCATAGCCCAGGTTACTGTATGCCGCAGGAATTTTAGGAAGTTGCGCCATTGCTGTTGTAGCAAACACCAACGCAATAGCAGAAAATAGTATCTTATTCATATAAATTGTCTAAAATGATATGTTATATTTAAGTGATTGAAATTGTCCTATTTATTTAGGAGTATTTGTCAAACTATCTATAGACCAACGACCTCCACCTTTTATCAATAGAAAGATACTCCCCAAAAGCATCGCCCAGTCTGTACGGCTTCCATGCATCATTTCCCAAAATCCTTTTTCTGCTAAAACCTCTGATTTAGTTGTTGCAATAGCAACGAACATAATAATGATAAGAGGAATGCTCGCCAATCTTGTCAGAAGTCCAATAAGAATTAAAAATCCACAAACAATTTCAAAGCTGCCAACGAAACTGCCCAAAAACTCAGGATTAGGCAGACCTATTTTTGCAAAACGTCCTGCACCTAAGGTGTCTGCAAATAAAAACTTCTGTATTCCTTCCGAAAGAAATACGGCACCTACCATCAGTCGAATAAGTATGGTAGTTTTTGATTGGTCTGTCTTAGTTATTTTTTGAAACATAATGATTAAATAGTTTTATGAATTTTGGATTGAATGTTTTATATAGATGGGCTACCACCCCCGCAAAAAGCATACTTAAAATAGCTGGAACTAAAATGTCAGTTGGATAGTGTACGCCTAAATAAACCCTGCTCAAACTGACAAAAATTGCCCATGGGATGAGAATAATTGGGAGCCATTTCAGATTTTGTTTAGTTAATATGGTTAAATAAAATGCCAAAGCAAAGACATTGGCAGCATGAGAAGAAATAAAACCGAACTTGCCGCCACGATAATTGTTTACTATATGTAGCTCACCTTCCAATGCTGCATTATGACTTGGACGCAGCCTTTCAAATAGAGGTTTAAATATGCCGGAAGCCAGCTGATCACTCATTGTGATGAGCAAGGCGATTAGTAAGATCATCAGGATAGCATCCTTTTTATACTTCCAGACAAGCAAAATTATTAGTGCAACATAAAAAGGAAGCCAAGTGTATTTGCCGCTGGCAAACCACATTACTTCGTCCCAAAATTCATTATGGCTTCCATTTACCCATAATAGAATATTTGTATCTATCTGTTTGATATCTTCAAGCATTATTTTCTGATGGGTGATTGTCTTTCTACAGGAGTTTTTACAGTAAAAAAAGGTACTTTTTCCATTGCATGACAGCTAACGCAACTATTGGTAAGCATTTGGAAGTTCTTATTAAAAACAACTGTATCTCTTTTTTTTAGAGCCTCATTCATTTGAGGGAGTGTAACGGTTAAAAAATGTTGTGCGGAAGATTTCCGTTTTGGTCTTCTTTCCAATCCATTTTCTAACGCCTTTTGGATTTTTTCCAATTGATAATCAGCATACTCCCAGTTTTCGTCTTGTCCTGCCCAATATAATTCCTGATAACGATATCCGGTTTCAACCATTGCCATGTCAAATCCACGAAATTGATTTTCTATCGTTTCAAGTTTCTCCTGCTCGTTTCCTTTTATCCACTGTCCTTGAACAGCTTCGTGTTTTTGATTACAAGCTGAAAAAAAAGAAAGTATAAATAAAAAAGTCAAATATTTCATAACCTGTATTTTACGCTATACAAATTTCGTACAATACAAATTATCACATACGGTATATTTGAAAATAAAACGGTATGATTTAGGTATTCCGGAAGGTTTGTGGCGTAAGACCTGTGTACCGTTTGAAATACTTTACAAAATGGGAAGTGTCATTAAAATTCAGACTGTACGCTATTTCAGAAACACTACCTTCTGTATAAATCAATTGCCTTTTTGCCTCACTGATGATATGCTCAGCAATTACTTCTGCTGCTGATTGGCTTAGTGTTTTACGACAAATAGCATTTAGATTTTGTGGTGTCGTATGGAGTTTTTCTGCATAGTGAGCAACATTGTTTCGAAGGTCGTTTGTTTGGTTGAGCAATTCCCTGAAAACTGTAATTACATCATCGGTTTTACTCGTTTTATTAGTCAAAGGTTTTGCTGAAATCAATATTTTAGCAAATAGTGCTTTTAGTAATCCTTCGGTGACGGTAAAGTCTTTTTCTGTAGTGAGCAGCTGAAATATAGTATCTATACTTTCTGTTTCTTTCAGATAGATGCAACTTAATTCGCTGAGTTTGGATAAAAGACTTTTCAGCTCACTGTCCATCGATTGGTCGAGAAATCCCTTCTTTAAAAGCAGAACAAAGCCGTCAGGTGTATCTGTCATATCCCAATGATGTACCTGTTCTTTACGAACAAAAAATACGGTGGGTGGCTTAATTGAAAATGAAGTATGGTCGATGGTGTGGAAACCGCTTCCTTCTCTTAAATAAATAATTTCAAAATAGCTGTTGTGTTTGTGCGGTTCGGTCTTGCGAATTTCTTTCCGGAACGGTGCAGCTTTTAATAATGCTGCCGCTTCAATTTTGGTTTTTATGAAAATAGAATTTTTCAATTTGCTGGAGCTTCTATATTGTCTTTATAAAATTAATTATAATACCTCTTCTTTAACCACAAACTTGCCCTAACCAAAAGTATCAGAACAGGAACCTCAACCAGTGGGCCGATAACGCCAACAAATGCCTGTGGCGAATGAATACCGAAAACCGCTATAGATACGGCGATTGCCAATTCAAAATTATTACCTGTAGCAGTAAAAGCGATTGATGCGTTCTTGTCGTAAGGCAGTTTCAATAATTTATTGATAAAGAAGCTCACGAAAAACATCAATACAAAATAGATGATTAAGGGTAAGGCTACTTTTATCACATCCATTGGTAACGCTACTATTTTGTCGCCTTTCAAGCTAAACATCAATACGATAGTAAAGAGTAAAGCATACAAAGTAATAGGCGATATTTTGGGTATGAATGTTCTGTTATACCATTCAATTCCTTGGGTTTTGACTAAAAAATAACGACTTAAAAAACCTGCCAAAAACGGAATTCCTAAGTATATCAATACGCTTTCTGTTACGTCTTTCATAGATACATTTACGTTGAAATTAGCTAAACCTAATTTACTCGGTAATACATTGATGAAAAGCCAAACCAAAACACTGTAACTCAATATCTGAAAGATACTATTTAAAGCAACCAACATAGCGGTATATTCTCTGTTGGCTTTTGCCAAATCACTCCATACAATAACCATGGCGATACACCTTGCTAAGCCTATCAGTATTAAGCCTGTCATATAATCTGGTTCGTTGCGTAAAAACAAAACAGCTAATCCGAACATTAATACTGTACCGATTAGCCAATTCAACAATAAGGATATGCCGATTACTTTTTTGTCCTTAAAGGCTTTTGGTAGTAAGGAATAATCCACTTTTGCCAATGGTGGATACATCATCAGTATTAATCCTATTGCTAAAGGAATATTAGTAGTACCTACTGACAAACTGTTTGTAACATTGGAAATTGTAGGAAGGAAATAACCCAATCCTACACCTAATGCCATGGCAAGAAATATCCATAAGGTCAGGTATCTGTCTAAGAATTTTAGTTTTGGTTGCATAGGTTATCGACTGATTTTTGAAAAGACATAAAACATTTCGCTTGCTATGTGTAAACTCCTTTCTGCATATACCATTGATTGCTCCGGTGTATTATCTGAAATTTTAGGATCTTCAAAAGTGATGGGTATTCTTTTTTCCGCTCCTGCTATAAAAGGGCAACCACCGTCTGCCTGAGAACAGGTCATAATAGCTGCGAACGCTGAAACTGGATTAAAAGGGCTATCGTATTTTTTGGAAAAACCGATTATTGGTAAAGCATTTTCACTGTACTTTATAGCATATACAGGATTATGAGTGTCTGCAATTTTGAAGATATTAAAACCCTGATTAGTCAATGTTTCTGCCACTTTCGGAAATAGTGCTGTTTCTTCCGTTCCGCCGGAAAAGCAATGTACATTGGCAATATCGAAGTACGCACTTGCGACCTGTGCCCAAACCTGGGACAAATGGCTTCTGCGGGAATTATGGGTGCAAATGAAGTTGATATTTATTTGCTGCTTATGAGCTGTTTTTTGCTGTACAAAATCGATCAGCGGCTGTAATATAGTTTTACGTTCTTCGCTAATGTTTCGCTTTTGTACTTGTTCGATTGTTTTTGATAATGCTGAATACATAATGGGGGATTTAATTTTTACGGAAACTACAGAACACGAAATTCTGATTGGTATCAAATGGTGTCTTGTGGTCAACGGTTATACAATTGATTTTCTCAAAGGCGTTTTCAAATAATTCCGACAAGCTACTATCCGAATATTGCTTGATGTCTATGCCACTACATTTTGTGGGACCTTGTTCAGAAAAGGTTCCCATCACTAAAATGCCATCCGGGGCAATTGCTTTGGTCGTAGTATGTATATAATTTTCTATTTCGTGGTTCTCCATTAGGAAATGAAACGCTGCCCTGTCGTGCCAAAAATCGTATTGCTGCGTGGGTACAAAATCTGAAATATCTGAAATAATCCAGTGTACCTTGTTGGCTTTACTGCCTAATCTTTCCTTTGCCCGTTGGATAGCGGCATTGGAAATATCCAATACGGTAATATCGACATAACCTAAATCAAGTAGGTAGTCAACCAAAAAGCTGTCTCCACCGCCAATATCAATAATTTTTGCACTCTTCGGTAAGTTGAATTGATGAACAAAATTTAATGAAGTTTCTGGATTGGGCTGATACCAACTCACTGTTTCTAAAGGTTTACTCTCGTAAATATTTTCCCAATGGGATTTTCGATTGAAATGTTCCATATTTATTTTATGATTAACAACATCCACCACCTGGCGTGCAAGTATTGGTTTGATTTACGTTCAATCCTATTAAATTTTTCTTTTGTTTTTCAGATGGAATACCGCAAGCATCTTCTGCCAAACAAGCTGTAGTTTTGTTTTTCAGCACAAATGTTTTTCCGATGAACTCTAAATCATATTTTCCAATGGTATTGCTTTGGTATTCCACTTCAATTTCGGCATCTTCCATACCTAACTTCTCTTCCGAAAGTTTTATGATGTTTAAAAGTTTGGTGGGTTTTAAGCGATGTTCAAAATCGTTAGCATCCCATAATTGAAAATTGATAACTTTTTCGGTGCGAACTACGCCACCGCAGTCAATAAAATTTTTAGTTATTTGCCCCACTTCGGTAACGTGGAAATGTTCGGGTACAAAAGTTCCATTTTCTAATTGGAATTCAACATTATCCAATGTTGGAAGGATTTCTTTGATTTCTGATAGTTTCATAGTTTTTATTTAATTGTCATATTGCTTTATTGCGATAAATATATTCAAAAAAATACTCAACAGCATTTATCAAATCCTACATTATCTACAAAGAAAATATTGAGTTCCTTTTTAAGCTGCTGCCAAACGTTCTCATCAATACAATAACAAACGCTTGTCCCTTCTATTCTTCCCTTAATTATGCCAATGTTTTTTAATTCTTTCAAATGCTGCGAAATTGTAGCCTGTGCCAGTCCCAATTCCTCTATTAAATCATTACAAATACAAGCATTCTGCTTAATTATGTATTGTAGAATAGCTATGCGGGCAGGATGTGCCAACGCTTTTAAAGAAGTGGCTAAGCTGTTTTGCTCCTCTGTAAATATTTCAGTTTTTGTTAGGCCCATTTTATCTCAATTATATCGCAATATTACGATATTAAATTAAAGTAATCAAATAATGCCTATTTTTTTATTGTAGAAAATTTTAAAACTTAAATTAAAATATTTGGTTTATAACACAGAATCTTTTCTTTGGCCGCCCCGGAAAGAAAAGAAGCCCGCCAATACAGCAAAAGGGATTGGGCATCCCTTAAAAAAAACGCAGCGGGTTTGGTAAAATAGCGGGAACTGCATTTTGGCAAAGGCGCTCCACCGCTTTAAACGCAAAAAGACGCTCCGCCCGAAAGGAAGGAGTGTCTTTTTGCCGCCCGATTTCGGGCTTATCCAACCGCAATGGGCTGAGAGCGGAAATCTTTCAGATTAAGAAAAAATCCCCTGTTTGCAGTCATGCCCTCTCGAAAGAGATTCCATAAAAGCGAGCATCCCATCTGCGCCAAAGCCGAATTTATAAACAGATCCTGTTTTTCGAGCGCCTCGGCAAGCGAACAGCTTGGCGCATCATCCTGCTGTTCGGACTGATTTAAGAGTTCGCCAAATTCCTCTGTCACAAACGGCAGGCATCCCACGGCTTCAAACTTTTCTGACTTTGGCTGTTGTATCTCCCCCACCGTGGAGAGTATGACCTGCCCCGTATACTGGCTGTTGCCAAAATCCATCCAGTACCTCGGGGCGTCCCTGTGATGCGCGCGGTTGCTGTCCTTTAAAATATCGGCAATTTCAAAACGGGACTTTGCGCTGTCGGTACAAGTGATATAAATACTGGCTTTCGCATTTTCGGGCAGTTTCCCATAGCTGTCCTTTTCAAATTTAACCGTTTCCGCTTTCCAGTTTGTGCCCGTAAAGCGGTTGGCTCGGTTGATAAGCGCCACGGATTTGTAAAGCCCGACCTCGCTGTGCGCAAAGCGCTGTCTGCCGAGGTTGGCATTTGTGATAATATCATCATCCCATAGTCGCACCAAGAGCCCCGCATGCCCAAGAGCCGTGAGGCTGTGGTTCATTTCCATAAGTGCGGTAAGCACTTTTGACCCCGTACCGCCCGCCCCTATCAGGTTCACGGTAATGGGATTGGTCGGGCTAATCAGGTACGGGTCTATAAAATGGATTTTGGTTTTATCTGTTCTCATGGCAATAAGTTTTTAAGTGTTATGTGGCTTCTTTTCAAAATCACTATGGGAAAAGTTCTGCCCGATGCGACAAGGTCTTTCCAAAGGCTCACGCAATTGCCTTTTACAGGGCTGTTCTCACCCATAAGGTGGCTGAAATAGCTTTTGAAGAAATAATGCTCCCACGCCTTTGTAAAATGCTCAACGCAGGAAGATTCTTTTATATCAATGCTTACTGACCCCATGCACACCCTACCGTCATCGTAGATGTTTAAAAACGGCGCATGATAAAGCGGTGTTTTTTCCGTTGGTCTGCGATTGCCCGTAAGTGCAAAAACACGCAGGCTTCTTTTGTCCGCCTGCCAGACCATGGCGGGTACAAAAGCCTCACCGCAGGGAATGCCCAAGCCTTCTATGAAATACAGCGGTCTTTTTTGTGATTTGGTATGCCATATCACGAAACTTTTTTCCCTGCTTGGATTGATATGCAGAATGTTTGTCGGCAGAATTCCGCTAGATTGCAGAAAGGTGGTCTGCTTCTGCTTTTCAGTGCTGAGCGCCTTGGCAAGCCCCTCAGCTTCACGCTCCGTAAGCGGATGGGCATTAATAGGCATGCCGTTTTTATCCATATCAAAATGCTCGACATACACCTCTTTATCTAAAGTATTGCTTTCATAAAAAACAAGGGCTGATTTCGGGCGGTAGAGCGTTCCAAAGTTTCGGGTTATATCAGTTAAAGTATTCATTTTCGTTGTTTTTATAGTTATACAGCAAAGGGCACATATCATCCAAAAGGGCAAAAAGTCGGCTTTCAAAATCAAGGCTGTCCTCTGTCAGCTCATTTCCGTCAAAACATTTTATAATTGTCGGCTCGTCCATTGCGACATACTCGTTGAATTCATTGTTGATGCTCTCCTCAATGCTTTCATACAGCCATCCTCGGGTATGCGAGATAAAGGATATATACTTTTCCATGCTTATGCCCTCCTCTTCCGTTTCTGCGTCTTCATCTCCGCCATTAATGGGTGCATTTCGAAAAATGCTCTCGTTGGGATATTCGCTGAACAAGGCAAAAGCGCTTTGGGCGATATCCAAACACTCTTTGTCAAAGGCATTACGGCATTTGAAAGCATTCAGCCGTTTTTCAAAAAAAGTCAGGTTCATCACGCTGAAAATCTTCTGCTGTATGCAGTCTCCAATAAATTCCGCCTTGTCAAACTCACCGATGTACCTTTCGTTTTCCTCCCTGTCCTCTTCCTGCTCCGTCCATTCCCTATGCATTTCATAGAGCCAGTACAGGTAGCTTCCCTGTTCCCTGTAATATGGAATCCCTGCCACATGGTATAGATAAGCGCAGACCGATAAAAGCAGTTGCGCATTCTTCTTTCGTTTTGGGGCTTTGAGCATCTGATATATCGGCTGTATCGGGATATAATAAAGCGTTGTGCCTGTATGGTATTTTTCCTCACATGTCAGATATGTTTTCTCTTTGTCCTGCAAAACCCGCAGTTCGGAAAAATTCCCTACGCTTTTTTTGAGCTTTTCCTGCAAATCCCATAAAGCGACTGCCGTATTGTATGGGAAGCCTAAATGTCGTGTCGGCATCGGCTTAATGCCGTAATGCTCTGCAAGACTGTTAAGGGATATATAAAAATCTTTCTGCATTTTTGCAGATTCCTTGCCAGCCTGTACCGCTTTATTTTGTTGCAGTACAGGCAGGAAAGAAACCTTTAGAAAACCATTGGGAGCATCCCCGCAGGAACTGACCTTGATTTGTCCTTCTGCACCTCGCCAGCGTCTTTGGGTCTCTGCATCCAATGCATGAACCCTGCGAGCTGTGCGTGAAGCTGTTTTTGCCTTTTTCCCTCGGGCAGTTTCACTGTTCCCGATATTATGTATTTTTGCATAATTCATGGCTTTAGATATTTGGTTAGCCCTTTGTTCCCATTACCGTTTCAAATCGGTACTCTACCGCATCGTCCCTGATGGCAGGTGCGGATATTTTGGCTGTGGTCAGTATGGGGTAAGTCGACGCATAGAAATTCAGCACCGCCTCGGTGCTCCATCGCGGTTCGGGGTCGGAAAGTCTGATTTCCTGCCCCTTGTCTTTGAGTATAAATACCCTCTGCAATTGTGTCGATAGTATCATGACTGCTGTATTTTAGTTAATATTGCTGCTCTTCGGGGTCTTCTTCCCAATAATCCGCCTCCTCGTTTTCTGTTTCCTCTTCGTCAGTCTGCTCATCTTCCCCAGTATAGCCATGCTCGGGGAAAAGCGCTTCCCGTTGCGGTTCAGGCGATGTCTTCTCTGATGCACTGCCGAAAAGGTCTGGTGCAAATTTCGCAGACAGTTCAGCTTTTCTTCTGCGCAACTGCTCTGCTTTTAAAGGGAACTCGTGGATTTCGGGCACTTTCATCCATGCCTCGCGGAATTTCCCTTCCTTTTCAAGCTCGTCCGCCTTTGCCATGGCATCATTGAACTTTTTGTCCTTGGCTTCGGCTTCCTTCTTTTGGTTTTCTGCTTTCTGCTTCTCCATGGCAGACTGCTTTTTGGTATTTTCAAGCTGTTTCATATAGCCTTCCATATCCACCATAAGACCCGATGCGCTCTGCATGGGCGTGGTGATATTCTCAAAAAAGCCTTGGTCGAGTTCCTCTGCCGTACCGCGCAGGCTCAGTGGCGGGATGTTGTGCTTTGCGCTGTCCCCGCAAACATCGTTCTGTAGCATCACAAGCACTACAAGCCTGTCCTCTGTCGCTTTGGCAACGGTAATGTGCAGATCCCCTATAATGTCCATCTGCGCTATCTGATTGAAAAAATTAGTGTTCATTTCGTTTAAATTTTAATTGTTTCTTGTGTTGTTTCTGCATTTATCTGCTTTTTAATCCCGATGGGAATAGATTTCTAAGGCTGTCCCATTTGGCAACAGCCTTTGGTCTTTCGCCTGCCTAGTTAAGATTTAGGATTTCCGCTCCGTCCGTCTTGAAAGCCATGCATAAATCAAACGCCTTCTGCGCTTTTTCCTGAGCTGTGCCTCCCATGACAATCGACTGAAGTTTTGCCTCTCCGTCCCTGTATCTTCGCACATTCTGATAGTAGCCCGTCACGGCGTTGTAAGCCCCGAAAAGCGTGCCTTTAGTGGTCTGCATCTGCTGTGCCTCGCTTGCCATAGCGTAGGCGAAAGCATCCTCTACGGTATTTTTGAAGATGGCGGATGCCTCGTTCTCCGCACCTTTTCTGATTAGTTCCAAGGTTTCCTTATTTGGGCATAAAGCCAACTGTATAAGCTTTTTGACTTCCCTGTCCGCAATCTTTACTTGAGACCAATTATTGAAGATGCCTTCAAGCTGTGCGCTTAGCCTGTCGGCAAGCCCCATCACTTTATGGGCATCCTCAAGTCGCTGTTTAGCCCCTGATGTATGGCGGATGCGCACCACGTTGCTCATTGAGCGAATCGAAGCGTTAAGGGTGTTCTGGCATACGATGCGGATGGGCGTGAATGCCGCCGTGATGCTACCGCTTCCGTCATGCGAGGTGGTAAGAAAAATGTATTTTTCGCACACGTCATCCCCTTTTCCAACACGGATATAATCAGGGAGCTTTGCTGTAATAAATATGCGTTCCCCCTGCCCGAGCGCTCCTGCCGTTTCGTAGAGTATCCCGTCGCCCCCGCCCACAATGGCATCAAAGAAGCTGAACGCCTCGCGGTTCTGCACGATATGGTAGTCCTTTCCTACCACGCCCAAAACGGCATTGCTGTCGGTGCGTATGGTGGCAAAGCAGTCAGGGACTGCCAGTTCGGAGCTTCCCACTTCAATGCCCTCACGGGTGACTAAGATTTCAGAGCCTTTGGTGTAAAGCGGACTTTTAGCCACCTGATAGTCAAGCCCTGCATATTTGATGGCTTCCGCGCTTGTCGGGTACTGTTCTACTGTCTGTCCAAGCCCGTGCCACGCTTTTTCCTTCACGCTGAAAAAAGAATACTTTCCTGTTTTGCTGTTATAGTTGATATTGTGTGCCATGATGCATCTATTTTAGATTTATAACTATGTTCTGTTTTTACCGCCGTCACTTAAAACGGCAGGTCTTCTTCAGGCTCTTTCAAATCGGGCTTGCTGTTCTCTGCCTGCACCGAATCTTTTCCGCTCTGCGCTTCCTGCGCTGTTCCCGCTTTTCTGCCTCCTCCGTGCAGTTTGATATTCGATGCATTGAAGTTCAGCCCCGCTCGCGGTTCTCCGTCACTGTTCTTCCACGCCCTTGCACTTACCATTCCTGTGAGCTCCACCACTGTGCCCTTTGTAAGCCACTCGGCAACCCTTGGGCTTATCCAGTAGGCGCAGTCGAAAAAGGTGGTCTGCTCCACCCTGTCGCCTTTTCTGTTTTTGTAGCTCTCGTTGATGGCTACTGAAAAATTTACCACCTGTCTGCTGTCCGACAATGTGCGCACCTGCGCATCCCTTGTCAATCTTCCTGTAATGTTCATGATTCTGATTTTTAAATATTTATACCCACTTAATTATTCTATTACTTAATAGTTTCATTTATTCATTTATATGCTTTTATACTTTTATACTTTTATACTTTTATACTTTTATTCTTTTATTCTTTTATTCTTTTATACTGTGATAATCTTCTGCTGTACATTTTAATCTTCCTATTAAAGCCCTGCACCCCGCAAAAGCCTCGCTCAAAATTTCCACGCCTAAAATGACCTATAGAAAAAAATAGGACTCCGCAAACTGCAACGCCAAACCCAAAACCCCGCCACTAACCGCCTTTTCATCTTCCCGCACGCCCCTGCTTTACCCGTCTCTCCTTTAAATTTATTCCTTCCCGCATTTAATAGCTTCGCCCCGCCCGCATTTTAGCTTTCTTTTGCCATCCCCGCATTTCCTTTTCGCTTTTGCTCCCCCCTGCATCCCCGCCCGAATTGGTCTGCACCTCTTATTTTTATTTTTTTACTTATTTTTTTTTTCAGAAATTTTATTCGGCAATGAGAGCAGGCGCTTGTTTTGTTTCACAACTTCTGTTTTCCAATATTTCAATCCTTATTTCTGACATTTTTTTTATTCGTCTAAAGAGCCGCAGTATGCTGTGTTTTGTTTCATGAGCATAAAAAGGTGAGTGTCCGCCAAAAGCACGGCTCTGCCTGAAAATACTACCCGCAGGGATGGAGATTTTCAAGGCAGACCAAAGGCCCGGCCTTGCTTTTGGAAAAGGGCACGGACTACCTTTGCTCCTGAAACAAAAAACAGATGCATACGGGGACTTTGATAAAAACTAAATGGGAAGCAATCTGGATCAGAGGAATAAATTAGCAGTCAGGAAGAAAAGCAGGCAGTTGAGGGTGAATTTGAAAAATAATCATCCAAACCTTATAGCAAGGTGGAAATCAACCAGTAGAATTAATTAGTGAAACTACTGCAGCACAGCGAAAAAGATTTGGTATTTATTATTATATTCGCTTAAAAAGCAATCGAATGACACAAAGAATGTTTAAAAAAGGTAGCATTGGTGCCATTTAATGGTTTGCATATATTAATTAGATCTAATTACAATGACACCAAATTGGCAAACTACATTCAAAGATTTTCCTGAAATTCCATTAAAAAAAAGATGGAAAAAGGATTCGTTGACGTCTTTAGAACAAGAAATTGCATTAAAATATGTAAAACAAGAACCAGTTTCTCAAGATGAAGAAGATACTTTCAAAGAAATCCTAGAATTTTATAAAGTGTTAGATCAAAAATTAAAAGATTTTGATTACACATCATTATCTGAAAGTGAAAGAGAATTATTTAAAGGATATATTCTATATGCATTTAACTATCTACCGACTGTTTCTAATAATTTAGCAATTTTCACAACTTATCGGATGGTTATAAATGAATCTGTTTTAGGTAAAAATGAAAGAATTAATAACATAAAATACCTAAAGCACCCTCCGTTTGAAATTATTCAAAAAATAGGCCGTTATAATAGAGCAAATTCAACAAAAACCAATGTTTTTTATTCTTCTGAATCAATTGATACAAATCTTAAAGAATTAAAGCCTCCAGTTAATAAACGAGTAACTGTTGGAGTCTGGCGTCCAAAAACTAATCGCAAATTTCGTTCATATGCAATTTCGCACGGAAAAGAAGCTATTATAAATAACCTTGGAGCTGCCAAAGCAACTAAAGCATTTGAAGAAATTAAACCATACAACTCACCTCTTTTTATCGAATACGTTGAAAATTTTTTAAATTTACTTGGTCGTGAATTCTCCAAAAGTGTTTTAAACCATTTGGAATATCTAACCAGCTCTATTTTAGCTGAACAAATACTTCACGGTAAAAAAAGTGATGATTCAGAAAGTTTTGAATGTATTATCTACCCGAGTGTTGGTAATAATTTTAAAACGGACAATATAGCAATGCGCACTGATGTGTTTGAGAACAACTTTTATCTTGAGAAAATAATTGAGTTTGAAATTACGGAGGCCTTTTATGATGAACCATCTGTAGCTGACGAAGCTGAAGAAATTACATTGGCCGATATTACTAAAGTTTTCATTACAACTAAAATTGATAATGATGGTAATATTCAATGGTAAAAAAACATCTGCTAACAATCTTTTCAAGGGATTGAGAAAAAGACTAGATTGAAAGATGGATTGTATTTGAAATTTTTAATAATGAAAAAAATCGTCTCTTTAATATCAAACCTCTTGTAGCGCTAAGAAGTTATCTACAAATTATAAAGATTGATAAATGAAACATCACGACAATATCCCTGTTTGGGATGTACAAATTTCAGTTTTTGGACCAGTTTCCATAGAACAAACATTTGAGCTAAATGTACGGAAGGATTTAGAGCACCCGGAAGCTTTTTATAGTAATGTAAGAGTGCAACATAGCGAAAATGGTTTTGATGCAATAGTAACAGCGTTTGCACCCAATTCAGAATTAGCAGAAAGTGCCGCAGTTCTCTGGTTTGGGCGTATGCTTGATTTTCTTACCTTAAAGCTGGATTTGCCATTACAATTAGATTTAACTGAAAATTTTTTAGTTCAAAAAAATTTTCATAGAGTAAAAAGAAAAATAGATGTTGATGATTTTAGGTACGCATTTAGGGAATCAAGAATTTTCAGTATTGAAGAGACTGTTTATTCTAGAGCTCTAAGTTGGTATAGAAAGGGAAAATATACTCAAGATCCCTTTGATAAGTTCTTGGCATTTTGGAATTCAATTGAAGCCGTTGCTAGTTATTACAATCCTAATAAAAAAGCTTGCGAAGGCAAAGGAACAATATGCCACATTTGGGAAAGTTTTAAGCATATTTGGGGCGAATGCGCGGATTGGGAATTTATAGGAGGTCAAACCCATTGGATCGATGAAGGAAATAAGATCAGAAAAAACATTGCTCATGGAATAATTCCAATAGAAATTGATTCTATTCAAACAATAATGAACAAAATTCCAGAAGTAGAAAAAGTAGCCCACAAATTTCTTCATGATTGGTTTAGAGTTGTTAGGCCAAAAATGACTCCTAAGTTGATGAATAAGTTAAGATAAAATTGTTTATTACAACGGTTTGAAGTAATAAATGGTTTTTATTAAAAGGAAATCTTTCTTCGCGATTTTTTTTAAACAGAATATAATTATTTCACTGGCTACATTATAGCGTAAAGCCACAGAAAGTTTTACGCAGTTTATCAGACGATAATCTTTTAATTTGAAATTAAAAACAGAAAATTATGAAAAATCTATTTTACACTATATTTTTCACTTTATTTTTTTCTGCATGTAATCAAAGCCCATCACAAACCGAGAAAGATTACATCGAAAATTTAGAAAAGAAAAATGCTGAATTAGAGAAAGAATTACAGCAAATACGCGAAAATCCAAATGATGAAACAAAAAAGAACAAAGCTGACAATGAAAGCTATTTTTCTATAGGATCAACAGAAGATGAGGTTCTTGAAGCTATGGGTGATCCTAAATCATTAGACAAGGTTGGTCCATTTAAAACATATTATTACGGATTAAGTTATATTAGATTTAAGGATGGAAGAGTTGAAAGTTATGATAATACTGACGGAAATCTAAAAATAAAATTAAAAAAATAATGTCCTGCTTATTTAAACTGATCACGACAGCGATCTTGCGCGATAGGTGCATTTCCTTAATGGGACGGAAAGTACTAAACTAGAATTTAGTTATTTTTTAGACTTAATCTTAAAAGGTTATTAGTGATGCCTATCTGCGAAACGTTAGCCATAGTTTTACATATTCGCTTCAAATCAACTCCGAAAGCTAACCATAGGGAAATACTGCAAAAAAATTTTAGTTAGAATTTATGATACAAGCACATTTCAAAGACATCAGAAATAAAATAATTGAACAAATTGGATCTTCTAAAGAGGAAATACTAATTTGTGTAGCTTGGTTTACAAGCAAGGAGATTCTTGGTAAGTTAATTGATAAAGCAGAATCTGGCTGTAAAATAAAAATTATTATAAGCGACCATTTTGAAAATAAGCGACTCAGTTTTAAAGAAATTCAAAACAAAAATGGTTTAATTAATATTCTGTCTGCAAATTCAGGTAGGTTTCTACACGATAAATTTGCTGTTTTTGACAAAAAAAAGGTCTTATTCGGCTCTTATAACTGGACAAATTCTGCTGAATTTTTCAATCACGAAAATATAATTATAAGTGACGATGAAACTTTATTGAAACAGTTTTTAGGTAGATTTAAGCATCTTGAAACAATTGCAGTAAATTATGAAATTCAGAAATTATCAAATATTACTAGTATTGACTCAGAATCTAAAGAAGAAGAATTTGAAAAAATAGAGAATGAATTGCTAAATGAACTTCTGCGATCTTTAGATGAATCGTTAAAAGCAGGTGCAAAAATCAATAAAACAACTATAACTGACATGCTATTTAGATATGGTGCAATTGGAACTGCGAGAAAACTTATGAAAGACGGAGCTGAAAATATTCAATCAGGTTTACTAAAAATGTATGAAATCGAGCGATTGGACCTAACATTCGAGAACATTATATTAAAACCTAGATATAGGGTTCTATTTAACGATGAGACAATTAATAAAGCAATCGAAAAACTTGAAAAATTAGGTTACAAGAACTATGTTTAATCTGCTGCAAGAGAATTAGGCATTTGGCATAATTTGAAAATATTCCTGTATTTGGCTGTTTTAGAAAATATGGATTAATTTAACCCGAAACCTTTTGTAGCAAGGGACGGCGGTGGCAATGCCAAGAGGACACTCGGCGCAACAGAAACAAAACAATTATTATTAAGAAATAGAATTGATGACAATAACTCCGACTCAAAATACAATAAAACTAATCGAACTATCAAAAGTAAAACTAACTATCCCTGTTTATCAACGTCCATACAAGTGGACAGAGAAAAATGTAATGCAGCTTTTGGGAGATATTTTTGAGTATGTAATCATTAAAAATAAAAATTATAGAATTGGAAATATCATCTTACACAGTGAAAGTTCAATAAACAATGTAGTTGACGGACAACAGCGCCTAACAACAATTTCGCTTTTATTAAAAATATTAGACGAAAGTTATGACGGATTACTATTAAACGAAAAATTCAAACACAATATTTCCAAGAATAATATTGCCTATAATTACCGCATTATTGACAAATGGATAATGACAAAATTTGAAAGCAGCGACGAAAAGAAAGCAGATTTCAAAAATAAGATTTTGAATAAATGCGAATTTGTTCTATTTACAGTTTTCAGACAAGACGAGGCTTTTCAGCTTTTTGACTCTCAAAATGCAAGAGGCAAAGCCCTTGAACCTTACGACTTATTAAAAGCATTTCATTTGCGAGAAATGGATCTTGACAGTGAAGAAGAAAGAACAGAATGCGTTGAGCGCTGGGAAGCATCTGTTGATGAAGGATCTTTAAAACCAATACTTGGCAATCATCTTTTCAAAATTCGCAAATGGAGTAAAAACGAATGGAAGTACGATTTCACTAAAGATGAAATTGAAGAGTTTAAAGGAATTTCTGTACATCAAAAACAAAAATACCCTTATGAAAGTGCAATGAGGATGTTAGATGGTTTTATAAAAAGTACTTACAATGATCATTCTTTGCGTAGCCCACAAATTGCACAAACGTTTCCTTTTCAAATCACAAGTCCGATAATTAACGGTAAACGCTTTTTTGAATATGTTGATTTTTACATTATCCAACGTGGGAAATTATTTGATTACGGTAAAGAGGATACTGTAAAAGGAGAGATTCCGGAACTTAAAAAATTCTACCGAAATTATTGCTACAATTATTATGGCTGGTGGCGAAGCGGAGATGAAAAAGTGAGAAATCTTTACGAAAACATTTTATTAGCATTCATTGATAAATTTGGCTACGTTGATGATTTTGAAAATTTCTACAAAGCATTCTACAAACTTGCCTACAATATCCGCTGTACAAAAAGCAGAGTTACGGTAGAAGCAGTAATGAATAGTTCTGCCCAACAAAGTTTTAGCAAAATAATTGATTCGGTAAGTCCTGATGCATTTAAATACTATCAGTATAAAACTTACAAGATAGAAGATATTGCGGTGAAAGGGATTGAAAAGATTGTAGAATTTATTAAAGAAGGAAACTAAGATGGCTCATAATGCAAAAAATATAAAGGAGATTTTAGAAAATGACGTTTATGTCATCCCTCGCTACCAAAGAAATTACGCATGGGGGAAAGCAGAAATTTCCCAGTTAATAAAAGATATTGAGGAATTTTTCCCAAAGGAAAACAATCAAAATAAATCATATTATCTTGGTTCCTTAGTCTGCTTCAAAAGAGAAGATGGAAATTTTGAACTCATCGACGGACAACAGCGGCACACAACTATTACGCTAATAAATCTAGTTTTGAAAAATTGGACAGATGAAAGTAAAAATGCAGTTTGCGTTCCAAATCTAAAATTTGATTCACGAAAAAAAATACAAAATTACATTGAAGGTTTGTACAAAGCAGAATCAGAATCTTTTCTAAAACAGGCTAGCGATTTAAACATCTCGGGTACCGGAAGTCTTAAAGATGCCATTGAAATAATTCAAGAAGAATTAAGAGAAAGGGATGTACAGAATTTTGCAAAGGATTTTTACGAAAATGTATATCTATTTCGTGTGGAAGTTCCAGAAGATACTGATTTAAACCATTATTTTGAAATAATGAATAACCGCGGCGAGCAGTTAGAAAAACACGAGATAGTAAAAGCTCTTTTAATTGGAGAGATAAAAAATGAAGATAAAAAAGTTGCAAGACAAGAACAAGAAAAGTTTGCTAAAATCTGGGATGCCTGTTCAGATATGAACAATTATGTGTTCCTAAATTTTGACAAGCAAAATAGGGATAAACTTTTCACTAACGAGAGTAAGATTATCGGAACAAACTTTGAGGATATTTATATAAATGAAAATAACGATACGGACGAAGAACTATCCCTGCTGCAAATCATCACAGAATATAATATTCCAACAGACTTTCCCAAAGAAGAAAAATTCATTAAAGACAAATATAAATCCGTTATCGACTTTCCCAATTTTTTACTGCAGGTCCTGAAAATTAAAAACGATAAGGTCTCACTTGACGATAAAAAACTTTTAGAACAATTTAATGAAAACAAGCCTGAGGCGAAAGAATTTATTTTCGATTTATTATACTATAGAAGTATGTTTGACAGAATTGTCATCAAACAGGACTTAACTGATTCTGATGAAAGCAAACAAAATTGGGGAATTAGAAAGTTAAACAGCGATTTTGAAACAACAGTAAAAACTTTTGAAAATGATGAAGAGCTGACAAAACTTCAAGTAATGCTTTATTATTCAGATTCTACAAACACTTACAATAATTGGCTGCAGGTACTTCTGAAAAATACGGATTTTGATGCTGGCAAATATCTAGAGAAAGTTTGGAGCATTGCCAAAGTTAAATTCAATAAGGGCAGATTATCCTATCCAGAAGTTAGTATCTTCAATTTTTATTTTATTGACTTTCTGCTTTGGAAACTTTATAAGGCAGAGGAAGTTAACGAAAATTTGGAACCACTAAAAACTAAAATTGACAATTTAAAAAGTCACTTTCATAATTTCAAATTCAGACAGATAAGTTCAAGAGAGCATTTGTTTTCGCAAGAACATGCAAAACGGTATTCTATTGACGAAGAAGTTTACAATGGAATTGGAAATTTGTGCTTAATCTCCAGTTCTCAAAATTCGGCAGGCAACAAAGAAAATCCAATCGACAAAAAGAAAATGTTTCTGCACGATAATTCAAGCTTGAAACGGTTGGTAATGTTTGAAAGCTATGAGAATGATAAATGGGAAACTGAGCAGATCAATGAACATAAGGCATGTATAGAAAATTTAATTAGAGAAATGGTGAAGAATTAAAAAAAAAGCCTGATACTGCCAAAAAGCGTTTGACTTAAAAGAGCGGTAAGTGGTAATCTGAACATTTTACCCCACTTCAACTTTTGTGATGAATTGACAATTTTATACTCAGGTACCTGCGGCCATCTATGATGTATGAAATAAAACATATGACCTTTACACACCGTGATCGCAAAAGCGCAGACAACTGAAAAATATTAAATAACCAGAAAGTATAAAAAATAATCGTGTTTTCAATATTTTGCACTATACATTAAACCTAAATTTATGTTTGAAAATGATAATTTAGACTGGAAAAAATACGAAGTCGTTACCAAATATATTTACGAGACTCTCGGTAAGGAATCAGGCGTTAAAATAAAGGGCTATGGAAACGGATGTAAGGTGAAAGGTAAATCCGGAGTAAGTCATCAGATTGATGTATTGACTTCCTATTCCGATGGCATTCATGCCTATCAGACGGCAATCGAATGCAAATACTGGCAGGAAAAAATAAACAAGGATATTGTTATGAAGGTAGCCGAGATAATTGAAGATGCAGGAATTAACAAAGGAGTCATAGTTTCAAAAAAAGGTTTTACGGAAGACGGAATCAATTATGCCAAGTACAAAAACATAGGGCTCGTAGAACTGCGGGAAGCAGAGGAAAAAATATATTTCCAAGACAAATCAAAAGCTAATTCCGTGGATGTTTCTGACTTCAAATCCACCTTGCTTCGTCCTGAAATATTATATGCCACTATTGACCTTGTCGATAAAGTTGAGAAAGAAAGGGAACAAATAAAGATATCTCAATCTCTGATTGTTTTATCAGATGGCACTCAGATTCCATTTGAACACTATGCCAATATGTTTAAGAAAGAACTGCATATTCAAAAAAAAATATTCCAAACCATAACAAAGAGCTATGAACTTCCCGGGGCAAGCCTGCTAAATAAAAGAGATAATATCTCAGTTAAAATTAGAAGCGTCGTTTTTACCGGAGTGTTGATCCAGAGAAATGCTGACCTAAAGTTTTCACTTGTAGATCAAGTATGGCTTATAATGAAATCAATCTTTGAAGAAAGGTCATTTATCATTTCTAAAAATGGTGTCATATCAGAAAACAAATAAAAGGATCGCAAAAAATTTAGTACCCGATTACAATTCAATACTTCATTTTTTTCCGACTCACCCTACGCCCCTGTTCTTTCTTTTTGGAGTATATATATTCTTTAAATTCATGACGCGAGAGAGATTTCATTAAAATCTCTTTTTCCATAATTGCAAAATGTGCAGAGAGCTGTTTTCTAATAGATTTGGAATCCATTCCTTCCCGATAGGCTTTCATTGATTTAGAATAGTAACGCTTTTTTGATGCCTTTACGGCATAAGAAAGGAAATTCCTTTTTCCTAAATGTGAATATCTTTCAAAAATCTGCTTTTTTAGAATTTTATCCCTCTTTGATTTATCACTGTACGCCATCATTACAGTCTTTACAATCCTGCCCTTCATTTTCCTGAAATAGCGGGAAAGGCTTCCTGGTCTGATATAAATTGAAACACCATTAAACTCAAAACCGAGGTACTGCAGATTCTTATAATACTGCTGCTCATTCTGGACAGTGAAAACCGGAGCAAATCTGTCAATTTTCTTTTGGTTAAATCCTCTGACCTTCCCAGATAATGCAGGCCTGAAATGGATTATTTCAGTTTTTTTTGCCTGAATAACCAGCTTATACGCCGCTATTTCGTTAAGAAGGATTTCATTGATATGGGCCGCTTTTTCAGAGTCGCAGATTATCAGAAGATCATCGCAGTAGCGCCTGTACGTAAAATCCAGCTCAATGCTGAGATTAAATATTTTTTCATCAAAATCAATCAGATAAACATTCGACAGCAGTGCGCTCATAGGTGAGCCCTGCGGTATTCCCCGGAAACTTTTTTCACCACTTGGGGAAATTTTTGGAATATTGACCGTCAAAAGATTTCTTTTTCTGAGCAGATCAAACTTATTGCTGAACGTTGGACCGGCAGCATTGTCAGGTATCAGATCCAGAAGTGAGTTCCAGTGTGGCGCTGTTTTTAAATCTATTTTAAAATGCTTCAATATACTGTCTCGGCTGATATAGCTGTATTTTGTGAGGGATCTGAAAATTTTATATTGATCCTTTGCCAGCTCCTGAGTGTTTAATATTTTACACCATTTGTTTTTTAAAATCGCGTGGTCAATATTATCAAAATAACCGGTAATATCAAGTGCAATTGCAGTGCAGTGTCCATTAGCCGAGGCTTTTTTTCTTACAGCTTCAAATGCTTCTTTAGCAAACTGTATATTACATTTCCCGTCAAGATCGGACCTGTAGGCCAGCACGCATTCGCTAAAACCTTTCTCGTGGATATACTCTTGGTATTTTTCGCTCAAAGCAAAAGAATAAAAACCATAAATATAAGAGTCGAAATGCGAAGCGAAAGCAATTGGTCTTATTTTAGTTTCCAGACCATACATTTTTTCGTTTTCTTGAAATCTGAATCTCGGGGTCTTAGTAAGTATTTTTACAAAAGGGAGAAAAGAATGCTTTTCCATAAGCACTCTGTTTGACACAAGCTTTTTGATGTCACTGCTGTTTTTAAAAAAATTAAAATAAGGATCTAAATGGGGATAAGTTTTAAGCTCAAAACTCTCTTGGCTTTCTGCAGTCTTCGCCACATAACGCTCCCATAAATCCTCATTAAAAAGTAGTGTTTGATTCATTATTTTTTTATAGGGACACCAGCAGGAAAGCAGTATCAGTCATTAACCTTACCTGCTGATGTACAATGTTAAACATTGCTTGGCAGACGACCGATTTCCATCGTCTTGGGGTTTACACCCATTCATGCCTTAATCCTCACATTGGCTGATAGAATTTTGTTCTCAGCACTTCAGATTGGCTTTTTAATTCCAACCTTTCCAAGATTACCGGCAGTCTGACTGAACTGCTTTTGTGTGCCTTGAAACCTTGCAGAAATGTTTTACACCTGCTCGGACATACCAGACGGAGCCTGGGAAATCTTACAAACAATAGAAATGTTATGAAAGCAACTTTAGTCTTGACAGCATATCTGATATTTCGTATCTTAGTGGAGTATTTCTTTCCCTTTGGTACAGAAATTGCAGTATATGTCATGAATCACATTCTGCCTGTCGCGATAGGCAGAATAGTCAACTTAAACATTCAACCCTTCGGACTCTTCCGAAGGCACTTATCTAACTCAAAATCTATGCCATAGATTCCCTGCGTCAGTATAACGTTCCATAAATATCAGTTTTAATGGAAATATATTGATTTCTAAAATATTTTTCAGACAATTTCCTGACATCTCTGACATATTCATGACAGTTTTGTTATTGATATGCAGGGTAATGACAATTTCTACTCGAGCTTTTGTGAAAAAAATATGTAAGTTAGAACATAGCCCCGATAGCAGCGGAAATCCTTCTGCGCCGGTGTCCGGCGCAGAAGATTGGAGCGGATAGCGGGAGAAGCTCCAAAAAAAATAAATCCAAAAAATAAATCCAAAAAATAAATCTAAGAACCAAAACCAAAACCAAAACCAAATACCAAAACCTAAAACCAAACCCAAAAACAATACTATATAAACACTTCAACAAACAAACAAACAAACAAACATACATCCAGTCCGGTGATTGCCAGGCCCGCTGAAAAAAGCGCAGCGGCACCTGCAAAAAATCCGCCCCCGCTCCCCTGCATCCCTTGACAGCACACGGATTTTTGCCTAAATTTGCCCCATGAACCCCGAAGAGATAAAAAGATATTTTGACGCCAATCCCCCGCCGCAGACGGTGGACTGGAAGCCCTGGGCAAGAATCACCGACTCGCAGCTGTTTTTAAAGAGCTGCTATACAGGCATACGCACCTTCAGCGGTACCTTGGACATGTGCCCCGCGTGGTGGCACCTGAGGGATTTCTACCTGCTGGTGAAGAAGACCCAGCAGGCAGATGCTGCAGATCCGCAAGGGGAAGAGCAGACTGCCGACTGAAAATCATAACCGGCCGGGATTCCAGAAAGCTAAAAGAAACATACTTAAAAACAGCTTTCAAAAAAAAGCAATACGGGATTTTACAATCGGATCTGAGATATCATCCGCACAAATAAATGGCAGCGAGCCTGGCAATCGCAAACATGCCTCCTGCAAATAATCCGACACAAAGCAGCAATATCGCAAAGAAATTATCCTTTGGCGGTTTTTCGCTCTTAAGCCCTATGCCATCAAACAAGGGTTTGAGGGACTTTTTGCAGAAATAGACAAACCACACCATTAAGACGGCCATGATAAGGTAAGCCGAGAGCCTGTTTCCCTTAATATTTACATTTATGCTGAAAAGACAGGTGATGACCACAAAAAACAGCATGCTGAACATAAAGGCCGCTATGCCCAGAATATTCCTGACTGCCGCATAGGCATATCTTTTGGAAGTCTCTTCATCATAGTGAAGATGATAATAATAGTTATTAAGCAGTTTTTCGTAAAAAAAAAAGCAATTTAGGCTTCATTCCCTAATATAATTTTAATTGGTTAAAATTACTGGCATCTGCCCAAAAAAGCAAATGGCAGCAACGCTTTATATTGATTAATTACAATAGGCGGCTCCTGCCAAGCCGGACATGATTGATAATGGTCCAAATGAAGGGGAATGCGGTCCAGGCACCTGCGCCGCAGCACCTAAACCTGCAGCATTCAGCGTATCGGCATCAGTCCATGGATCCGACTGCAACTGCCTCTAATACAGAGACAACCTTTCGGCTCCACCGATTGCAGCGCCAATTCCCATACCTGTTTTAGCAAAACCTATTGAATCCGAGACCCTAGCCCCGATAGAAGCGGAAATCCTTCCGCGCCGGGGTCCGGCGCAAAAGATTGGAGCGGATAGCGGGAAAAAGCTCCAAAAAAATATTATCATATACAATTATCGTTCCCTAAGCGTAATTCGGATATCCTGCTGAGGCAAGCAGGAATTTATTGCTGCTTTTTTTAAAACTGCTCCAGTCCATTTCAAATACTTTCTGCAGCAGGTCGTTCAGCCCCTGAAAACTGCTGGGTTCCACAGCGTACAAATCAGCGCCGAGTTTATGGCAGAGCTCGATATTGTCAGGGCTTTTGCTTGTGGAAAGCATGATGATCTTCACTTCTTTCAGGGCATCTTCCCTGCTGCGGATTTCCGCAAGGCAGTCAAATCCATTTTTGATGGGCATATTGATATCCAGAAAAATCATATCAGGCAGGCGGTCTGCGGTCTTCTCAAGGGTATTGAGCAGTTCCTGTCCGTCACAGGCGGCCTTTACGGCAGCCGGCAGGTTTAAATCCTCGAGGGCATCTAAAAACAGCATTCTGTCGTCTTCGTCGTCATCAGCTATAAATATAACTTTCTGGGATTTATGTAGTTTGGACATGGACTATATTTTTTTGCAGTACAGAAGACAAGAATCTAAGAATCTGCAAAAGTCTATATAGCCATATAAATCTTTGTAAATCGATAAACGATTGAATTATAACCGTGAAGCGGTTAATACCTCTCAAATATACAAATTTTACCCAAATAAAACAGTAAACAGCGCTTTACAATTGACTATAATTAAACGATTTGTACATTTCAATAGGAAAAATTCAAAAACCAACAGCAGTATTTCTAAAATTAGCTGTGACTGGTTTACAAAAAGCATCCTCGCTGAAAATTCTGAATAAAGCATCTTATCAATAAAAAAGCGGTTTTTCGTATGCCCTGAAAAATAAGGATTTTTGAATTTTGTTATTATTTGGAACATTAAATTTTTAAAAATTGTTACTACCTGTACTAATTTTGATAAGCATAAAATGATCAAGATTATGAACCGGGCAATTGTACACATCGACATGAACACGTTTTTCGTCTCCTGCGAAAGACTGATTAATTCTGAACTTAACGGAATACCGCTTATTATCGGCGGCGGGGACAGGGGCGTTGTGGCGTCCTGCTCCTACGAAGCCCGTAAATTCGGCGTGCGTTCGGCCATGCCCATACACATGGCCATGAAGCTCTGCCCTCAGGCCAAAATCATGAAGGGCGACATGGAGCTCTACTCGAGGCTCTCCCATGACATCACCGAAATCATCCAGGAAAAGGCGCCCGTGGTGGAAAAGGCCAGCATCGACGAGTTCTATCTCGACATCACCGGCATGGACCGTTTCTACGGAAGCTACAAATGGACAGATGAGCTGGCGCAGCGAATCACAAAGGAAACGGGCCTGCCCCTCACCTTTGCCCTTTCGGTCAACAAGACCGTATCGAAAATCGGCACGGGCGAAGGCAAGCAGAAGCAGAACCTTGAAATCCCGGAGCATCTGGTGCAGTCCTTCCTGAACCCGCTCTCCATTAGAAAAATTCCGATGGTCGGACAGAAAACCTTTGAGCTCCTTTCGAGAATCGGCATCCGCACCATCCGCACGCTCTCCGAAATGCCAGCCGAGTCCCTGCAGCAGATGATCGGAAAAAACGGCACCGAACTCTGGAAGAAAGCCAACGGCATCGACAACACGCCTGTGGAGCCATACACGGAAAGAAAGTCCATTTCCACCGAGCACACCTTCTCCCAGGATACCATTGATATATTGAAACTCAGCAGGATCCTGCAGGGAATGGTTGAAAAGCTGGCCTACGAGCTGCGCGCCGAAGAGTGGCTCGCTTCAACGGTGACTGTCAAAATACGCTACGCCAACTTCGATACCGAAACCAAGCAGTCCAGAGTCCAGTACACCTCGGCCGACCATATCCTGAACCAGACGGTGACGGATCTCTTTGAGAGGCTCTACCAGCGCCGCATGAGGCTGCGCCTTATCGGGGTGCGCTTCAGCGGGCTGGTCAGGGGAACCTATCAGATTGACCTGTTCAATGATACCGAGGAAATGCTTGCCCTGTATCAGGCCATGGACAGAATGAAGAACCGTTACGGCTTTGATGCCGTGATGCGGTGCGCCGGCGCATCGTTCAAACCCAATAACAAAGACGAAATTCTAAAACGTAAAAAATAAATCATGCTTCTCAACTGCCACTCTTTTCATTCGCTCCGCTACGGCACTATTCCCCTGGATGATCTGATAAGACAGGCAGGAGAATGCGGCATTACCGCGGCAGCGCTGACCGATATCAATACCGTAACGGGCATTTATGATTTCATAAAAGGCTGCCAGGCCCTGGGCATAAAGCCGCTCGTTGGAATCGAATTCCGCTGTGCCCACCGCCTGCGCTATATCGGGCTTGCCAAAAATGCGGAAGGTCTGGCCCAAATGAACCGGTTTCTCACCGGCCATAATTTCTCAGGCGCTGCGCTGCCTGAAAAGGCGCCCGCTTTTGATTCGGTGTATTTTATCTATGCTCTGGAAAATGCCCCTTTGGAACTCAGCGAAAATGAATTTATAGGCATTCGGCCCGACCAGCTCACGAGGCTTATCATGCCCGAGCTTAAAAAGAGGATTTCCAAAATGGTTATCCTGCAGCCCGTGGTGTTCCGCACCAAAAGGGAATACAATCTGCACAGGATCCTGCGCGCAGTTGACCTCAATGATCTGCTGTCCAAACTCACACCTGAGGACTGCTGCAGGAAATCGGATGTGATGATTCCTGAAGCGGAACTTATTGCCTTGTATAAAGACTATCCCGAGATCATCGAAAATACCCGATATATCATTGGGCACTGCAATTTCGAGTATGATTTCCAGAGCCCGAAAAACAAAAAGCATTACACCAAAAACAAAGCAGGAGATATTGCCCTTCTGACCACTCTTGCCGAAGAAGGCCTTGTCTGGCGGTACGGACGCCATAACCCTGAAGCGAAAGCCCGCGTGGAAAAAGAGCTCAAAGTGATCAACGATCTGGAATTCAGCGGCTATTTCCTGATCACCTGGGATATCATACGCTACAGCAACAGCCGGGGCTTTATGCACATCGGAAGGGGAAGCGGCGCCAACAGCATCATCGCCTACTGCCTTGGAATAACGGACATATGCCCGTTGGAGCTTGATCTGTATTTTGAGCGGTTTCTGAACGAGAACCGCAAGAGCCCTCCCGATTTCGATATTGACTGGTCGTGGCAGGAAAGGGATGTCATTTTGAAATACATCTTCGACCGCTACGGCTATGAGAATGTGGCTTTCTGCGGCACGAACGTGGAATTCAAGTACCGCTCCATATTCCGCGAAGTCGGCAAGGTATTCGGACTTCCGAAAGACGAGCTTGACCTGCTGGCCAAAAATCCCATGAAATTCCATGAGCCCAATTCCATTGTAAAATTGGTTCAGGAATACGGCATGATGCTGGAGAAATATCCCAATATGAGAAGCATGCATTCCTGCGGGATTCTGATCTCCGAAGAGCCCCTTACCGACTATACCCCTCTGGAAATGCCTCCGAAAGGGTTCCCCATTGTGCTTTTTGACATGCATACCGCTGAGGATATCGGTTTTGATAAATTCGACATCCTGAGCCAGCGCGGCATCGGGCATATTGATGATACCGTGAAAATAATTGAGCAGAACAGAGGACTGCGCATCAATATCCGTGACACGAGACTCTCCAAAAACGAAGAGTCCGCAAACGTGTATCTGGCGGAAGGGAGAACCATCGGATGCTTTTACATCGAGAGCCCCGCCATGCGCGGGCTTTTGCGCCGCCTGAAATGCGACAACTACAAAACCCTTGTGGCCGCCTCATCCATTATCCGTCCCGGTGTGGCGCAGTCCGGTATGATGAAGGAATACATCTTCCGGCATAACAACCCGTCAAAATTTGAGTATTTCCATCCCGTATTCGAGCAGCAGCTGGGGGAAACCTACGGCATTATGGTCTATCAGGAAGACGTGATCAAGATTGCACTTCATTACGGCGGGCTCTCGGCCGCTGACGGAGATATCCTGAGGCGCGCCATGTCGGGCAAGGGACGCTCAAAAGCGGCGCTTCAGAAAGTAAAGGATGATTTCTTTATCGCTGCAGCCGCAAAAGGGCATCCCGAAACGCTGAGCCGCGAGATCTACCGCCAGATCGAATCCTTTGCGGGCTATTCCTTCTGCAAGGCGCACTCCGCATCCTACGCCGTGGAAAGCTATCAGAGCCTTTACCTCAAGGTGCATTACCCTATTGAATTCATGGTGGCCGTGATCAACAATCAGGGAGGGTTTTACCGCACTGAAATCTACGTGCACGAAGCCAGAATGGCCGGCGCGGTTATCCATACGCCCTGCGTTAACAGAAGCGATTATCAGACTTCGCTTTACGGCATCGATATCTATCTGGGCTTTATGCACCTGCAGGGCCTGGATTCCAAACTCTCGCAGTTCATCGCCTATGAACGCGAAAGAAACGGCCTTTATAAATCGCTGGAAGATTTCATAAACAGGGTGCCGATGGGAATTGAGAATGTAAAGGTGCTGATTTTTATAGGCGCATTCCGCTTTACAGGCAAGACCAAAAACCAGCTGCTGGTGCAGGTCAGCCTTCTGATGAACAATTTCAAGCCGGAAAACCGCGGGCTGATGCTGATCCGCGAACCGGCAAAAGAGTTTAAGCTGCCTGTTCTGGAGCGTTCGGTTTTTGAGGATGCTTTTGATGAGATCGAGCTTTTGAATTTTCCCATATCCTGCACCGTTTTTGATCTGCTTAAGACCAGACACCGCGGAGATGTGATGGTACGTGATCTTTTGAAACACCATAAAAAAGAGGTCCGCATGCTGGCTTATCTGATCTCGACCAAGCAGGTCCCGACAAAAAGGGGCAATATGTATTTCGGGACATGGATCGATCATGAGGGCGCTTATTTTGATACAGCCCACTTCCCGGACAGTCTTGCCAATTATCCTTTTCAGGGAGGCGGATGCTACCTGATGCGCGGAATCGTGGAAATTGACTATCATTTTCCTACAATCACCGTTTCCAAATTAACAAAAATGCCTTTCATCCCCGATCCCAGATATTCGGATTCGGACAAGAGGTTTACCACCCAGCATAATATCAAACAGGATGTCAGCAGCACCCACCGCCAGCCTTATCCGCAGGAGCATGAAATCAATCTGCCGCGCCACAGAATGAAATTTTAGGCATTTATTTATGTAAAGTCCTAATTATGAATTAAATTTGATAGAGAAGAATAAAGAAAACAAACAGAAAAAACAGCATGAAGCACATCAGTCTGGTGCTGTTTCTTTCCCGAAGCATCCTTTTTCGCTGCTGGTTTTCTCTTAAAAGCCTTTCAATGCGCTTAATGTCTATTGGGTATGATTCCATAAGATCGTTTTGTCAAACTTAAGCGCAATGGAAAACACAGAAGCCCTTTTAAGGGCATATTTGTGTCAGTATAAGACATTTTAAACAGCCCTAAAAACGAAATTTATGTGCTATTATACCCAGCAGAATGCCTCTATAGAAGATCTCAAAAGACGATTTAACGCCGAGCTCGATAATGAGGAGACCTACCTGCAGTCTGACTTCATAAATGGGTTTTCCCATCCCAATATTCCTGTCATACTCAATTCCTCTCCGCATCTGATCACAACGGATTATACATGGGGCCTGCTGCCGTCATGGGCAAAGGATATCGAGTTCAGGAAAAACACGCTCAATGCAAGGATTGAAAGCATAGACGAAAAGGCCTCCTTCAAAAATATCACCCATAACCGCTGCCTGATAATCGCCTCTGCCTATTACGAGTGGCATTGGAATGACCAGAAGGGAAAAAGCAAGGACAGATACCAGATCAATTCCCAGGATGATGAAATCTTTACTTTTGCAGGCCTGTATTCCTCATGGACAGATCCTGTGACGGATGAGATTAAAAATACCTACACCATGGTGACCACAAAAGCCAACGATCTGATGCAGTACATCCATAACCATAAGCTCAGGATGCCTATTATGCTCAAACGCCAGGATGAATCCGCATGGCTGGACCAGTCGGTGAAAATCGAGGATTTCGCTTTTCCCTATCAGGGAAACCTGATCGGCTTTCAAATCTAATACAGACAATGCTATGGAAATCGATAAGTTTAACGGGGTCACAAACGGGGAATTTATAGACTACTTTAAGATTGACCTGCACTCCAGAATGGAGATCTTGAGTTACACCTATCCCCATGAACTCCTGGATGAAGACAGCGGCTTTGGCGAGCATGTCCAAAGGTGCATCGCGCTGCTTAAGGACTATATGATCCAGTGCCGCAGGGATTCAAGAGAGGCCGAAAGGGAAATGGAAAAACGGGCGCTGGAAAACGCGGAAAGCGGCGTTAAGGAAACCGGCTGCCAAAAGGCTTCTCCGGCACACGAAACCCCTGATGAAAGAAGGGAAAGGCTGCGGCTGGAAAGCATCGAGGACCAGCAGCAGTCCGAACTCAGATACGGGCAGTTGAGAAGCGAAATAGACAAGCTGATCGACGAGCATCGGGTAAATGTAAAAATAATCTACGTTGAGCTGTGAGATCCCATTTCTATGGCTGCGGAATTGAAATTACCCCTACTGGCTTTGCGCCTCCAATACTGCCATGGTTTTATCATCCAACTGGCCGCTATAATATTTTTCCAATACTTTCTGGAAAACAGGATCTGCGCCGGGAATCAGGCTGAACAGGGTCATGCAGGACTTGAGCTTGCGCTGGTCAGGCCTGCCGAAAACTTCCAATGCGCTTTTACCATCCAGCGCCAGAACCGCTTCTGAAATTTCGACCAGCCGTTTTCCCAGTACGGGATCATTCAGATACTGCACGGCTTCAGTAAGGTCCTTCAATCCAAAATATATGTTATAGTCCGTAAATCCCAGGCCTCTGATCTGGGGAAATACAAACCACATCCAATGGCTCTGCTTTTTTCCTTTTTTTATTTCATCCAGTGCCTGCTTATGCACATTTTCCTGTGCCCGCAGAAATCTTTCAATGCCTTCATCCAAATCCATAACTGATTGCTTTTTCAAAATGCTTCCTGGTACATCAGCTCGATGGTCACTTCCCTTTTCTCCAACCCCTCTTCAATGAAGACTGAAGCCCATCTCGGCTCGAAATTTTCAACAAGGAACCTGTACCCTTCAAGGATTTCCTGGGCAGTGCTTTGCCCGTCGATCCCCAGGTTCTTCCCATAGGCGATGATGCGGTAAAAAACGCCGTTTTCCAGAAGCGCATCCTGTCCGTCGGCTGTATTATCCGGCGCCGGTCCAAAACAGAAAATTTCTGTGCCTCTGAAACCCAGCAGTCCCGCCAAATGGCTGCGCACGGATAAAAAAAGGGCCTCGTCACTCAGGCCGTAAGGCACGTCCAGATCTCCGGCTCTGACCGTAAGCGCAAAATCTTCAAAATGCAGTTCCATAAATCGAAAATTATGAGATCAAAAGGCCGCCAACTGTTCTGGAAATCCTGGCAGAAAATCCGAAATCCGAAATCAGTCCAGTATGCCTTTTCCGAAAATCTTCTCCACCTGAAAAATATAGCTCTCCAATATCGGGCTGGACAGAAAAAAACGGCTCACTGCCGCGGCTTTCACATCCTGCTTCTGATTCTCGAACGAGCGCTGCAATAATGCCTTATAGTCCTTAAGCTGGCTCTCGTCCAATATCCTGCGCAGTTCCCGTTCCGTGTTCACAAACGATTTGAGCATCGGAAAATCATTATGGTTATCGTTTTCATAGTTTTCAATTCCGGACCTGACCTCCTGAAATTCCCTTTCGAAAAGGCCCAGGACTCCCTCCACGTTATGCCCGTAAAAAATATAGGGCATCAGACCGGCTTTATATTTCGCATAATGCTGCGGCGAAGATGCCGGACTCGCCAGGTACTTTTCAAAGGTCTGGATGCGGTAAATATAGTCCGCCTCAAAAACATTAGGGTCCTGATAATCAATTGCCATGCTTTACTTTATTTATTGCTGCCTATAAAATTAGCCATTTTTTTTAATTCCTGCCCCTAAAAAAACGATCTGTCCGGTAATTTAAATTCGGCTGTTTTATATACGCTGTTTAGTCCATGCCTTTTTCTGCGGGAAATCAAAAAAAGCTATGCAGATACTGGCGGCTCAAAATCCGCTTACTTTCTTTTTTTGGCTGATTCCACCAAAAATTCCGAAGATACGGACGAATATTCGTATATTCAGCCATCATTTTAGTATTGGCTGTAATACGGAAAACCGTAACCTCGAGATTATTATACGGATATATTTACAGAATAAATTTGCTGCTGTGCTTCTGACAGCAGACAATAATGCCAAGAAAACTTAATTCTTGATCTTATTTCAAATCGCATATAAAACTTTAGTTCAGAAGGATATATTTTATTAACGTAAAAAAGTTTAAATGAAAAAAGAAGCGCTGTTGCCCATATTGGCCGTATTAATGTCTTGCAGTTCGAAACCGGGCTATGGCAAATTGGTTGAAACCACTTATAATTTAAATGAAGGGGCAGTTAACCGGATCATGAGCTCGGATACCGCTTCTGCAGATTACATTGAAGTTGAAAAACAGGGAAATATTTTTATATTTGAAAACAAACATAATACCATATTTAAGGTTTCAAAAAATCCTGCCAAAATTGAAATTATAGATGCTCAGGACAAAACTTCCACCTACATGGAAGGCAGAGGCTATAAGATTACAGCTAAAAAAAGCGGCGATACTTTAATTGTCCGTTTTTTCCCCACCAGATCTACGCCGGCATCGGTGTTTAAATTTGGAATTGAATATAAATTTTACAAGTAATACCATGAATGAACTAATCTGCCACTTTTTATCTACGCTTACTGATCAGGAGATTGTAAATCTGTTTAATGGATGCATTTCGGCTCCGAATCCTGATAACGCCTATGCCTTAATTTATAATTCAGCATACCCGCAGTTTTATTTTACGGATACCTTCAACCAGGACCTCAAACTAAATTCCCATTATATGGTGGTTGGACTGTTTTATCTCCATGAGATTAACGACCTGTCTGCACTAAAGGCAAAAATACAGTCATTAAAAACAAAATGGTGCGGTTCATAAATGCCGTGAATCTTTCTGTTTTTTTTTACTGGGTTACTGAAACATGACACCATTATTACGCCAGGCCTTTTGAAGATATGAAATCTTCACGGATTATATAAGCTGTAGAAGAAGCGCTCTGATCGATCAGCTTGTCCAGCAGTGCAATAAAATCATTCCTTAATCTGGCAGATGCCGTGATTTCCTTTCTCCTGCGGCCGTCATAATAGGTCTGGATAATAATTTTTTCAAGATAAAAATCCCAGTCTTTATTTCCGGGCCACTCTTTTTTAATGCGTTCGGCCAGCCAGCTGACAGCGTCAGGCATTAATTCCTCAAATCCAATGCCGGCAGTTAATCTCCCGGCGGACTCAAGGTCTCCCCCCTTCAGTATAATGGTTTCAAAAAAATGCTTTTTATTTTCTAGGGGATTCCAATCTAAATGCGTTAAGAACAATATGCGATGGTTGAATAGAAAAGGTTTGTCAAAAATAAATGCCTGAGCCGTCAAAATCTTATGGCTTAAATAACTCCATAAAATCCAGAAATTTGACGCTTTGGATCCATCATTTAAAAACTGGTTTACCACTTCTTCTAGGCACTTAACGGTAAATTCATATCTTTTATTTCTATATAAGGTTTTTGCGCCATCTGCGAAAGCCCAGTCAATTAATGCTTTAAAGCACTCAATTGCAGCATCTTCACGCTGGCTGAGCAAAAACAGGGCAAATTTTTCTTGAAAAAACTGCTGCAGGGAATGATGAATCGTGTCGTCATATGGATCGTAATCTTTTGCAAAGGTTTCAAAAATGTAATTTAAGACATTTTTGAAATAGTCCTGCAGGATCTTGAGTTCTGTTTCAGCCGGCACCAGTTTCAAGGCTTCAAACAGCCAGTCCCCTGCATTTGTCTGATAATCGGGAATTGCAATATATGCGGGAGCCGCTTCTTGAGTGACTTTATCCATAATGGCATCAAAAGATGCTCTGTATTGTTTTAAGGCTTCATTAAATTTAATATGTCCCGCAATGCGGCCTTTGGGTTTATAATGAGGATTTATTTTTAAGTTTATTCTGTAAAATGACTTTTTTATAAAATAAAAGATATTTTTTTTATAGGATCTATATGCGCTTAAATGTTCCAGCCTGTGTTTAAGATGGGAGAATTTTGAATATTCTACAATACAGCATACACAGTTTAATACAAAACCGGGATCATGCTTCCATAGGCAGCTGTTAATTGAAGCCCGCAGGGAATCGTGCTCGGATCTTTTATGAAAATGCGTTAAGTAATAAAGAATATTCTGCTTGTACGTCTTTTTTTCCGTCTCCTCCGACTTGAGCATCAAAATTGGAATTACAGAAAAGGCAGCTTCTGTCTCATACACCGTGTGTCTTGAATTCATAAAATCCAGCTCCAGCCTATTTTCGAAGAGTTCGTATTTAAACAGCTCGTTTACTTTAGTTTCACACCATTCTTTTTCTGCTGCGCTTAATGATGAATAGAAATCCCTGATTCCCATTGCTGCCAACAGCACAGGCTGCTTATGCATTTTGGAGATGTTTTTATTATCTTGGGCATCCAGAGATATTTTACAGAGTTCCGCCCATTTTTCATAACTATCCTCTTCAACGGCTTCATGCTTTAATTTCTGCATGCACCAGTATGCCGCATAAGAAACGGTATGGTTCTCTTCCTGCATTATTTTATTATCCTCGACAACCTTTTGTAAGTCATCTTCCAATTCTGTTTCTAATAGATATCCGTTTTCAACTTCTTTTACTATTCTAAATTTTCTGCGGTCGATGCGCGCAAGTGCAAAACGCCAGTTTTGGTCTGTCGGGTTTTCCAGATAAAAATCATCTATGATTTCAAAGATTTCAGTTTGAAACTCTCCAAAACTCAAGTTCATAACCAAATCTTCAATGCTCTTGCTTCTATGATTGAGTTGTTGGAAATTCTGCAGCTGCAGATGACGCAGCTGGCGGTGCTTTTTATAGCTCAGAGGACTGTAGGCTTCTGATTCTTTAAGGCATCTGTGGAAATCCAAATGGTAAATCTCCCTTATTTTCAATAGAGGAAAAATTCTTCTTCCGGCAAGATCCATATGCTCATTAGCGACACTTATAAGCACCGCCGACCCCATGACGCTGTTGCATCTGCTTAAAAAAGCCTCAAAAATGTAGTCCCAGGAAGCCTTCAAAAATTTAGTATACTGGTCATGCTTGTTCTCTTTTATATCTCGGCCGATCTGCAGCAGATAGCACTCGGCTGCCATTAGGCATGATTTCAGGACATCAGGCGAATTAAAATAGGTTCCCCTGAACATCATCCATAATGAAGGGCTGGCATGCTGTTTAATCTCTCTTCCGTCTGGCATTATAAAGGTTATCTGCGAACGGTGGTCAGCAGGATGCAGAAATTCATTGTCTCGGCCGAAATCGGACCTGATATAGGAATCGGCAGCATGATTTAATAGCTTTACTAAAAAATCTGCAGTTGCAAACGGCGAATACAGCAGAAGGTTCAATATAGGCGTTTCATAAGGGCTCCCAGGGGAATAATGTCTTTCTGTGCTCCTTCTGAACCCGAAATCCTGTTCACTGTGCATCATCGATCGGTGATAGGGCCCCAGAATGGACTGCCTCTTCATTTCCGCAATCTGCTCAGGAGTCGGCGGATAATAAAACCATTTGCTTTCTGCAATTTGAATGACAAGTTCAGGGTAATTTTTGCATATTTTCTGACCTTCGTACCCGTCAAGGACATATTCTAAAATTTTATCATAGAGATTGCCGATTTCAAAATCATCGTCCCTGTTTTTATTACTAAATGCATCCTCTATTAATGATTTCAAATCATCTTTGACAAAATCGGACAGACGGAAAAGCATTAATATTCCATTTTCAAGATTCTCGGTTTTAGCACTTCCCTGCTCAGGTGAGCCGCCTGATGTAAAATTACTGTAAAACCATATTAAAATTTTAGCCGCATGCTCTGACTCGGCAGGAAACGGTCCGTTTTTTTTCAAGCCTTTCTCCCACTGCAGCAGCATTGAAAGTATCAACTTCATCTGGGACTGCAGCAGATTCAGGTTTAAGAAAATAAATTCAATGAGATTGCCCCATACTTCACCATAGGGAACCAGATTTATATTGTGATATACCTGAGTCCTTTTGTCCACATCAAACGCATTTAGGAGGGAAAAATCCGGCTTCTGGCAGGCAACCCGAACTAAAAAAATTATCCTTCTGAAATATTTAAACCCATCCAAAAATAGAAAATCCTTGTTCTCACGCAAAAAATCACCGCTGTCGTGCGACTGCATAACGGCGACTAAAATTTCATCCTTCCAGTAGTTTTGGATTGCCGCATCGTTAAGGGTTGATTTTACAAGCCGGCCGGCAGATCCGTCCGCTGCCTGTATTTTTTCTGATATCCATATTCTGAAGGCTCGTCGGACTGCTGGAGCGGTTCCTATTGCATCATAAAAAACGCCGTAATTGTCCTCTTGGGCAATGTATTGCAGATAATTGCTGTCAATATGCCTTGTCAGTGCCCAGTCCTCATAGATGTCATGAGCTGCCGCGAAGCTTCTTCTGTACACCGGTTCGGGATCAATAATATGGTCAGCGGTCAGCTCGTGAAGTATGTCAGCACGTGCGTGCTCAACAGTTGCATATGCGCTCATGGCCGATGCCCTCTTCAGGGCAATTTCCATAAATGTCTCGCCGCGCAAATGTCTTTTTCGCGGATCTGATTCCTTTTCGCGCCCTTCAATCACATATTCCCACATGATCTGTTTGAACGCTGTTTCAGTATCAATATCATCATTTACCGAATTCTGCGGTAAAGACACTGCCTTATCCAGATTAAAAGGAATCTGGAGAACTTGCAAAATGGATTTATTTTTTGTTAAGGTGCTCAGCACCGGATAGCTACCTGCAATACATTCCAGCTCCGCCGAATCAAGCGCTGGCACATCAAAATCGGGAAAAGCAGGAAACTGCCTTAAAAAACGGATTTTTAAATGCTCGGCCGCATAGCTCCTGCAGGTAAACACTAATGTAATATCCTCTCTTTTAAAAAGCAGTTCAAAAAAATCCAATATTGTCTCAGCATTATCCGTTTCGAGTATTTTTTCGATACTGTCTATAAGGAAAATTTTCTTTTTAACGAATAGCGGGGAATCAAGAACCTCTGAAAGGGAAATCCCAAAGCAGAAGGGCTTATCAGCAAATATCTCTTCGATACTTTTTTTGTCCAGCTGCTCGCCCTGAAAGGCAAATATTTCAAAATCATTTTTTAATCCGTCCAAAATCTTCTTAACCAGCGCTGATTTTCCGGTTCCCGGCTTTCCTGTAAATATTGCCAGCTTGCCGTTTCTTATGACTTCCAAAGCAGCGGCTGAAATTTCGGTCCTCGGCAGGTTGACTTTTCCAACGCTGTCTCTTATTCTTGAAAGCACCCTGAAAGAATTCTCATTAAGCTTTTCAGCTGCTTCCAGAATAGTATAGTCTGTCTCTATCTGCAGTAATGATAGCAGGGGCAGCGATCTTGATGCCAGAAGATTATTTACCAGAGAAAGATCGATCCCTAATATTCTTTTGTTTTTTGTCTCATAGCCAAGAAATAAACCGCAGCAGAAATACTTATCTTTGAGCTTAACAAATACCGGACTTCCGGAATAGCCTTCCACAAGGTTGTCGTCATTGTACTCCCCGGTCAGTGGATCTGATACTTCAATCTGTATCTGCCTTTCGTAATCTCGATCTTTAAGCGGCTTCAAATGGTGCAGTGTTCTTTTTAGTTCATTAAGAACCACTTTGGGAAAACCGGTTATCTCAAGTTCATGTCCTTTAGCCGGCACTTGGCAGATTTCAGGGCATCTATCATAGTTAAGCATTACGGGAAGAGATGGCTTTTTGATTACCAGTATGGCTATATCTTCAGTTGCATTATTTTCTCCAATTAATATTATATCTCCTTTCTGCAGTCTATAGGTAGACCATTCATTATCAATAAGAAATCCGACGGTTACCTCAGTAGATTCGCATGGAATCCCCTCGTCTCCAACCAGGGCATGTCTGGCAGTAAACACATAGACCAGTTCTGATTGGCTGTTTGGCGAATAAACCAATCCGCTGCTGAATCCATAGGGATTTTCTATGCGGACTATAAAATCTTTCTCTGCTGTCATCCTATTTCAAAGTGTAGGTGGTTGTTTCCCTGGGTGGGAAATATTAGATTTATATTAAATTCTGGATCTGCTTTAAAAATGTTCCGGGTCAGTTCATTTTCCTGGGTTATATAAAAATTGATATGTTTATCGGGATTGGCGCGAAGCACTTTCACTAAAGTTTCCTTGTTGGGTAGATTTGAGCGGTTGTATCCATCTGCTGAAATAATGTAATTTTCACAATCAACCAGCTCAAGAAGAGCGTTGCTTATATTATACCTGCTTCCGTGATGGGGAATCTGCATATACTTAAGCTTAATCTTTTGCTCCCCGAATTTTCTCTTAATAGCTGCGGCAAGAACATCAGGGTGGCTGTCGGCAGTAAACAGGAATGATTCCCCGCTAAACTGCAGTATAAAGCTGATGCTTGAACCGTTTTCCACCGAAACATCCTTTACTTCTCTAGAAGTATCGAAATCTTCAATCCTCCTGCCGTAGTCATTGCTTCTAATGCTTTTTAAAGATGAAGGCTCCTTTTCCCTCATTTTCACCTCCTCATTTTTCCACAGCTTGAGAAGCGAATTGTACTTTGCGTTATCGGGTGATAGAATACTCAATTTGGCTCCCCATAAATCAATCGGGGGGTGGCTGTCAGTAATGCTCTGTTTTACATGAGAATGGGCTGCAAGGTACTCCCTAAGGGTAATGCCCTGCTTAACATTTTTTAGGTTATTGGTCCGGATGCCGGTGTCATAGTCCCAGATTGAGTAATTGAACCAGAAAGTGGTTCTGCTGAGATCAACGGCTTTCAGAAGGTCAGTATCCTTAAGCAGACGGAGAATTCCGCCTATATGGTCATCATCAATATGGGTAATGATCCAAATATCAATTATTTCTTTTCTGATGTTGACTATTTCATCTATCCTCTTTCTGAGCCCGGCCTCATAAAGACGGCCCTTCTCGCTGCCTCCGTCAATTATGATGTTGTGCGTTTTATCATCATTGCCTTTAAAATTAATATGGATGGCATCCGCACAGCCCGCATCCAGAAAATCAATGTTCATCAAAGTCTGCACAAGTTTTTAGTAAGATTTTTTATAAAATTACAATTATTTGCAGCATTTGCAACCTTAAACCTAAAAAGTGCTTATGCTTACAGTACCGCAGCCACTTTTATTTGAAAATTGAACCTATTTAATGGTTACAGTATCCATGATGTTTTCCTGATTTATGAAAGCGGCGATATACTGCTTAACTTCGCTTTGTTTTTCTAATGGCGTTTCAAAGGTATTGATATGAAACTCCTCATCCTGATCCAGTATATGGATGATTTCCGTAAATCCTTTTGATATAAGGCTGCCTTTTAGCTTGAGTATGATGTGCTGCTGTTGTGCATCCAAATCTTTTCTCACTTTTAGTTGTATCGCTTTTTCCATTTTGAAAGATCTGTTTGTTTGGGTGGTTTCTTAATCCAAATATACCTATTTAGATTTCTTGCCTCCAAGAATTCACTGTTAAAAATTCAAAGCATCGCAAGGCAATTTGAAGAGGCGCATCCCAAGAGCGGATTGCAGGCAGGCCAACTCTGATTCCGTTTTTTTTATAAAAATAAAAAAACGCAAACACCTAATCTACAGCTATTTAAAACCAATTCAAGGCATAAAAGCGCAGTCCTGTTTTAAAAATTCAGGATGATTACAAGATTGGATTGTAAACTTTCGGAAAAAATCAGCGTAATGTTTTTCCTGTGTTAAGCCAGTGTAAAGCAATGTCTGCCAAAGTTTTATAAAATGCGCCAGTTATTCCTTGAAGATGCCGATGGGAGCATCAAAAAAATCAAGTCCGAAAAGGTCAATCCCTTTTTGGATCTTTATGTTTCATTCAACTTCTCAAGGCTGCGGCCTACGCTTTTTTTGCTTCCTGCAGTGCTGCTGCTGCTCATTGCCGCGTTCCTGTTCATGCTCGATGCGCTGCACGCGGAATCCTATATCCTGGTCCAGCGGGAGCATTTCTTTATGCTGAACTCTGTCCTGTCCCAGTATCCCGAATTGCAGTACAATCTCACCGAAACCGGAAATACGCTGGTAGTGGCGTCCCTTCTGAGCATTTTTGTGCTTCACGCCCCAAAAATATGGGAGTGCCTTGCTTCTGCCCTTCTGGTTTCCTGCCTGTTTTCCAGCGGGCTGAAAAAGCTCTTTCATGTGCCAAGGCCGGCAGCTTTCTTTGATAACGGCAGCTTTACCATAATCGGAAGGACTCTGTCAGGATACAATAGCCTGCCGTCAGGGCATTCGATCACCATTTTTACCGCCCTTTCCATCCTTATGTTTGCCTTTATGCCTGCCAGATTGAGAAACAGGATCGTATGGTGCGTGCTTATTGTGGCTGCCGGTCTGGGGCTGATCCTCACAAGGGTTGCCCTGGGAGCGCATTACCCTATTGATGTTATTGTCGGGGGCATCGTAGGCTACATCTGCGCCCTTGCCGGTATTTTTATCTCAACGAGGTACCGAATCTGGAAATGGATAGGAATCAGAAAATATTATCCCTTCTTCATCATCGCCTTCACAGGATGCTGGATAGCGCTATTGGTCAAAATCATGCGCGAGAACCTGTTCATATTTTACTTATCTTTATTCGTGCTGACCATATCACTTTATAAAATTACCGCCGCATATGTTAAAAGGTAGACTCCCTGCAGCCCGTCTGGCGGCCCTATTGAGCCTTGCCAACTGCGTATTTTTCCATTTTCCCTTCTTCTGTTTTGTGGTCGGGAATCTCAATTACGCGGCATTGAGCGGCATATTGACCATCGCCAGCCTCATAGTGCTGATGCTTGTGCTGGATTTTCTGGTCTTTTATCTGCTGCTCTACCTTACCGGAATTTTCGGCAGAATCCTCATTTCGCTTTTTTTTGCGGTCAGTGCCGCGGCGCTCTATTTCATCAATGCCTATAGCGTGATCATAGACGAAAGCATGATTGGGAATATCCTAAACACCAATTATGCGGAATCAAGCGCCTATTTCTCGCTCAGAATGGTTCTTTATGTGCTTGTGCTCGGCATAGTTCCCGCCGTGGCGCTCTTCAGGATTAAGGCCGTAAAAGAGCCCCTTAAAAGGTTTGCGCTGCTCTGCGGCGGCAGTCTGCTTATTGCCCTGGCGCTGGTTTTTGTCAATTCCTCCAGCTGGCTCTGGATCGACAAGAATTCCAAAAAATTGGGAGGGCTGGCAATGCCATGGTCCTATGCGGTCAACACCTCGCTGTTTTACGCGCACCAGTATAAGAAAAACCAGAAGGAAATCCTGCTTCCCGATGCCCACATCAGGGACAAAAAAAAATCAATTGTGGTGCTGGTCATTGGGGAATCCGCAAGAAAGGCCAATTTCTCGCTCTACGGCTATGGTAAAAATACAAATCCGCTGCTTGGAGCCACAGAAAATGTGCACCCCTTAAGCGCAGTGTCTGCCGCGACCTATACCACGGCAGGTGTCAAGGCAATCCTGGATTATAAAAAGACCGATGAGCTTTATGAAATACTGCCCAACTACCTTTTCCGCAATAATGTGGAGGTCATCTGGAGGACCTCCAATTGGGGGGAGCCCCCGCTTCATATCAAAAATTACCAGGACAGGAAATACCTCTCAAAGGCCTGCAAAGGCGGAAATTGCGGCTACGACGAGATTCTGCTGGCCCTTTTCAAAGAGCAAATACTGGCAAGCACAAAAGATAAAATACTTCTGGTGCTGCACACCAGCACCAGCCACGGGCCCAGCTACAGCACTAAGTATCCTGCAGGCTTCGAGAAGTTCAGCCCGGTCTGCAGAAGCGTTGAGCTTGCAGACTGCTCAACGCAGGAACTCATGAATTCTTACGACAATACCATTGTCTATACCGACTACCTTTTAAGCCGCGTAATCGCAGACTTGAAAGAGCTCAGGGAATTTGACAGCACGATGATTTTTGTTTCGGATCACGGCGAGTCCCTAGGTGAAAATAATCTCTACATGCACGGCCTGCCGATGGGCATTGCCCCGCGGGAGCAGTTTGAGATACCCTTTATTGTCTGGGTATCGCCCGGCTCGAAAAAACTCAAGGCCAATAAGACGGTGTCCCAGTACCATGTTTTTCACAGTGTGCTGAAATTTCTGGATATAGAAAGCCCCATATATGATGAAAAAATGAACATTTACCAATAGCAGTCAAACAATCGGCATCAGCCAAAAAAATTAATTTCATATGAATAAAACTGTATTTATAAACAGGCTCAGCAACAGGTCGAGGCTGGCAATTTCTGCATCGGCGGGTCTGCTCACGGCCATTGTCCTTGAGATCGGAACCAGCAGGCCCTCTGTGCACATCATGGCGGTCTGGCTGGCTTTTTCCCTTACCCAGCTGTTCTTCTCCTGGTTTACCATTCTCACCTGCCGTCTGGATGAGCTCAAAAAAAATGCCAAAGACCAGGATTCGGGACGCGCAGTGCTCTCCCTTTTCATGCTCCTTACAACAGCGGTCAGCCTTTTGGGAATTGTGCTTCTGTATGTTTCAGCCGAGCAGAAGACAGGCCCCGAACTGGCGCTGCATGTGGTGATGACACTTTCATCGGTGGGAACCGCTTGGGCAATTGTCCACACTACCTTTGCCTTTAAATACGCCAATCTGCACTATTCGCTGAACGGCCTTGATTTTCCGGGTAAGGGAGAACCTGACTATCTGGACTTTGTCTATTTCTCCTTTGTGATCGGCACCACTTTCCAGGTATCGGATGTAGCCATACTGGACCGCAGGATAAGGCGCACCGCACTGGTGCACGGAGTGCTCTCCTTTATGTTCAATACCACCATCCTGGCATTGAGCATCAATATAATCTCAAGCATGGTCCAGAAATAAGGCAATGCGGATAATGCCGCATCTGGCGGCTAATGCGCACAAATCAGAGATTAAAATGTTAAAAAACGGAATATGCCTAAAAATTCAGAATAAATTCAAAATTGGATTGTAAACTTAGCGGTTTTTGGAATAACTGAATAAGCGGGGATAAAATTAGGCAGGGACAGCATGGGATTCGGTTCTAATTTAGTAAATTTATTATCCCGCAGATCAGTTACCAGCATATAATCCGATTACAATGAAGGTTTTAATTATCGAAGACGAGCAGGATATCGCTCAGAGCATACAGGGCTATTTTAAGGGAGAAGGCGTCAAATGCGAGACAGCGCACAGCTATGTGCAGGCAATCCACAAGATTGACAATTACGATTATGACTGCATACTGCTTGACCTTGGCCTTCCCGACGGGGACGGATTTGACATATTGCGCGAGCTCAGGAGCAAGGACAAGACCGACGGGGTGATTATCATATCGGCCAAAGAGACCCTTGAGGCAAGGATTGAGGGCTTCAGCCTTGGCGCCGACGATTACCTCACCAAACCCTTCCACCTCGCCGAACTGCTGGTTAGGATGCAGGCCCTTGTGAGGCGCAGGAATTTCAGGGGAAGCAACAGGGTGGTCTTCAAGGAAATCCAGATTGAGGTTTTCACCAAAACGGTCCTGGTCAGCGGCCAAAAGCTGGAGCTAACCAGAAAGGAGCTCAACCTGCTGCTGTTCCTGATCGGAAATAATGATAAAGTGCTTTCAAAATCCGCCATTGCCGAGCATCTTTCAGGCGATATGGCCGACATGCTCGACAGCCACGACTTCATATACGCCCATATTAAAAACCTCAAAAAGAAACTCGCCAAAGCAGGCTCCGGCGACTACATCAAAACTGTCTACGGCGAAGGATACAAATGGGAAAAATGAACACAAAAAAACTGCTCAGCAAAACAACCCGCGATTTTCTGATCCTGGCGGCAGCCATTCTGCTGATCTGCGCGCCGATATTCTACTATGTGAGCCAGTGGCTCTACATCTATGAAACCGAAGAGGTCCTCGTGCAGCACAAGAACGCCTTCGTGAATCAGAGCAGCAGGAATTTTACACCCGAGGACATCAAGACCTGGAACAGGTTCAACCTGCATTTCACCATCCTGCCCGATATGGGGGTCACCAAAGATTCCATAGTGGGCACCATGGTCGAGGATTCCACTGCCGAAGAGAAGGAGCCTTTCCGCATCATCTACGCGCCGGTGCAGATTGCAGGCAAAACATACACCTACACCGAGAAGATCCATCTTCTGGAAATGGAGCGCATGGTATTCAGCATAGCCGGAATGTTCACCTTCATACTGCTGGTGCTTTTCATCGGCATTGTGTGGCTTTCCAAAAAGACGGCCTCCAAACGCTGGATGCCCTTCTACAACACCCTGGACCAGATACATGAATTTGAGATAGACAAAAGCAAGCCGCCCCATTTCATCAAATCAGACATCGATGAATTTGAACGCCTCAACAGAAGCCTAGAGGCGCTCATTGAAAAAAATACCGCCATCTACAAAAGCCAGAGGGAATTTGTGGAAAATGCGGCGCACGAGCTTCAGACCCCCCTAGCGCTGTTCCAGAATAAGATCGACACCCTGTTCCAGATGGATCTCAACAAAGATCAGACCCACGTGCTTGGCACGCTGAGCAGGGATGTGGCAAAACTCAACAGGCTCAACAAAAACCTGCTGCTGCTCTCCAAAATGGAGCATGAGGCCTATCTGGATAAAAGCACCATCTCGGTCAACGCCCATATTGAAAAGCACCTGGACTTCTTCACCGAACAGGCCGACCAGAAGCAGGTGTCCATCAGTATGCAGATCTCCGAAAGCCTGCAGATATATGGCAATCCTGTCCTTGGGGAAATCCTGATCAACAACCTTGTGCTCAATGCCATACGGCACAACCGCAGCGGAGGGAATATCATCATCAGGACCATGCCCGACGAGCTGCTGATCCTAAACACGGGAGTGCCTTCGCCGCTGCCCATAGAAAAGCTCTTCAACCGGTTTTTTAACGGCGGCACCTCGGCAAACGGCACCGGACTGGGTCTGGCAATCATCAGGAAGATAGCCGAAATAAGCGGCTGGAGGGTCAGCTATTCATTCTATAAGGGACTGCACAGCTTCAGCGTTCGTTTCCAGCGCCGCGCGCTGGGCTCTTCAAACGGCCAGGCACCCTGGAGGAATGGCTGAAAGGGCTTCGCAGATAATTTTTCATAAACTCGGCCTTTATTTCTTAATAAAAACCAAAAATTCAGAATGATTACAACATTGCAATGTAAACTTTGCTGAGTTATTATTGAGTTATGAGCAAATTGTCTTTGAGAACCGGCAGATACGCGCTGCTGGTTCACTTTATTGCGTGGTTTTTATTATTTTCACAGCTATTAAGAGTTATATTTCTAATCTGGCAGCACGATCAGGTTTCCCTAAATGTCCTGGATGCCGCCCGCACGCTGCTAACCGGATTTTTCTTTGATCTGGGCACCATTGTCCTGATTTCTTTTCCCGCCGTCCTATACTATACCGTATTTGCCGGCAGATGGACCGGCTCCATCGCCGATAGGGCCATCACCTGGTTCTTTATCTCGGTGAACGTATTTATTCTGGTCTTCACCTTTCTGGCTGAAATCACCTTCTGGGATGAGTTCAGGACACGCTTCAATTTTATTGCCGTGGACTACCTGATCTACACCTATGAGGTTATTGCCAATATACAGGAGTCCTATCCCCTGCCGCTTCTGATTGCATCAGTGCTGGCAGTGACGGCACTTGTCCTTTTTGCCTTCCACAGATCAAAAGCCTTTGCTGCCGCATTCGCCCATAATGCGGACATAGTGAAGAGGGTTTCCATACTGCTTGTCTTTACGGCGGCAGCTTCTTTTTATATCACCTTTATCTCCAGCAGCCAGGCCGAATGGTCCCCAAACCGCTATAATTCCGAAATCTCCAAATCAGGGATCTATTCCTTTTTTGCCGCCTTCCGCAACAATCAGATGAAATACGAGCGCTTCTACACCACCATCAGCAATGACAGGGCATTCGGCATCGTAAAATCAAAACTACGCGACAGCACCGTGTCCTATGCCTCAACAGGCTATTCGATCCACCGCAGCATAAAGGATGCCCAGACCCCTCTTGAGAGGAAAAACGTCGTATTTGTGCTCATGGAGTCCTTCAGCGCCGGTTTTATGAATGAATTCGGAAACAGGCAGAACCTGACCCCTTTCCTGGACAGCCTTGCCCAGAAGAGCGTCTTTTTCAATAATATGTACGCCACCGGAACCCGGACCGTAAGGGGAATGGAGGCCGTTACGCTTTGCATCCCCCCGACCCCAGGGCAGTCCATCGTAAAAAGGCCCGATAACCAGAACCTTTTTACCATCAGCAACGTCTTTAGGTCCAAAAACTACCAGTGCAGCTTCTTTTACGGCGGGGACGGCTATTTCGACAACATGAACTCCTATTTCGGAGGCAACGGATTCACCATATACGACCGCGGACGCGGAAGCGTGCTCAGCGACCGGATCAAGACCGTGCGCCATAATATTGCAGACAGCGAAGTCACCTTTGAGAATGCCTGGGGTATCTGCGATGAGGATATCTTCAATAAAATGCTCAGCACCGCCGACCGGCAGTACAAGGAAGGAAAACCGTTCCTGAATTTTGTAATGACGACCTCCAACCACAGGCCGTACACCTATCCGTCAGGCAGAATTGACATCCCGTCGGGAACAGGACGCGAGGGCGCTGTGAAATATGCGGACTATGCACTTAAAAGGCTCTTTGCCGAGGCATCCAAAAAGCCGTGGTACAAAAATACGGTCTTCATCATAATAGCGGACCACTGCGCCAGCAGCGCCGGGAAGGATGAGATTGACATTGCCAACTACCATATACCCGCTTTCATAGCAAACCTGCCCGAAGCAGAAAATCGGAAGATAGGCGCGCAGTGCTCGCAGATCGATCTCTGGCCGACGGTCTTTTCGCTCTTCAGATGGCATTATGAATCGGATTTCTTCGGAAGGGATGTCCTTGCGCAGAATTTTGAGCAGCGCGCGTTTCTGGGAACCTACCGCAAGCTGGCACTGATGAAGGGCAGCAGGGTGATGATTCTCTCCGACCAGCAGAAGCAGGCCTTCTACAGCTGGAAAAAATCCGACAACAGCCTCACTCCCCTTGCGATGGACAGAAGCTTTCTGGAGGAGACCATAGCATGGTACCAGACGGCCGATTACCTTTTTACAAACAAACTTCTAAAATAAGCGATGACCTATATACATTTCATTATAAATCCCGTCTCCGGAGACGGACGCCACAGCCTGTCCGATCTTTACATCAGGCAGTTCTTTCCCGCCGACCGCTTCAAGATCAGGGCCGATTACACCCTGCGAAAAAAGCACGCGCTTTCCCTTACCGCAAGCGCACTGGAGCAGAATCCCGATATCATAGTGGCCTGCGGCGGGGACGGCACCATCAATGAGGTCGCCTCATGCCTGATAGGCACGGGGGTCGAATTGGGCATCATCCCGCTGGGTTCGGGAAACGGCCTAGCCTCGCATCTGAACATTCCCCACGATATAGAAAAATCCCTTGAAGTGATCAGGGATAGGAGAAAAATACGCATTGATGCGGGAAGGATAAACCAGCATTATTTTTTCAGCAATGCGGGTGTGGGCATTGACGCCATGGTCATCAAAAAATACGAGCATTCCGCAGGAAGGATGCTCTTTTCCTATATCAGGGCCGCTGTCGCCTCCAGCTTCGAATATAAGGCGCAGCCCACCGTTGTCTATTTTGACGACAGGGTGATCCCCATCAGGCCATTTATGGTTTTTGTCTCCAATTCAAATGAAATGGGATACAGCATGAGCCTTACCCCGGATGCCATGCTCACAGACGGAAGGCTGAATCTGGTGCTGATACCTGAGCTTTCCTTCATCGAAAAGATAGCCTTGGGCTACCATATACTGAACCGCTCGGTCTCCAGATTCAAAAAGGCCCAGCACCATCTGGTGCAGAACCTGTGCGTGGAAATGCCCAACAGGATTTTTACCGACGCCCAGATCGACGGCGAACACTACAAGCTCAGAACCAACAGCTGCAGGATCTCGGTAGCTCCCGCAGTACTGACCGTGCTGGTCTAGAATGGGCATCGCCTTTTTGGGTTTTCCGTCCTGCAGAGCTGTTCTGCAGGCACAGCGGCATAGCCGCTATTTTGCTATCGAACTGCGGTCAGTGTCAAAATCGAGAAGCACCAGCTTCTGGTCATCCAGAAATATCAGCATATCGAGAACCTCGGACTGGTTCCGCTTTTCATCCTGGGGAGGACTATCGGGAAAAATCAGCGCCGTAAGCTCATCCAGGGCGAAATCCCTCTCCGGGTTATCCCTGAGGATGGTAAGGATTACAGCGGAAATATTCAAATGCTTTCTCATAGTTTATATCTTTTGGGGTTGCTCTCCGGCATTAGGGCCGGAAATATGGAATAAACCGCAGGCTTTTGGAAGGCCTGCGGTTCTGAATTAACAATTTTCCTCCGCCTTTTTCAGGATTCTCCGTTTGGAGTGAGGCTATTGCGGCCAATGCCCTTATCCAAAGCTTTTTCAGTTGCCTTTTCATGGGGCTTGTCCAGTATGTGGTACAGGACGAAATGCCTGACCCGAACAATGATTCCCAGCACTATCACAAGGCCGAGAATCGTAAGTATGATCGTCTTTCCTATATTTACCGCCGAATATTTGTTTTTCCTTCTGACAGGCCTTCCCTTCTGGCCCCTCGGGGTTTTATGGATATTGGGATAGTATTTTTTATGTCGTTTTTTCATTTCGGGTAGAATTCGAACGGAAGCCCGACCCGCAGATACAGCTCAATTTGCCATAAGCTGCCGGCAGAACTGCCTGTTCAGTTATAGGCATGCACGGTCCAGCCCGGTTCTCCAGGGCTTCAGTGCAGCTGAATTCAGGCAAAAGGGAGCCTTGCCGCTATGGCCTGACGGTTCTCCATGCAATGGATCCCATCTGCGGCCTGCGGCAAAAAATAAGCGCCAAATATGTAGATTTAAGTGCGGGTGCTCCCTTTTCCCTGCTTTAGAATTTCATTTTCTGAATGCGCACGGCATTAAGGATCGCAATCAGAGACACCCCGACATCAGCAAACACCGCTTCCCACATAGTGGCAAGCCCGCCCGCTCCGAGGATGAGCACTATCCCTTTCACTACAAATGCAAGGGTGATATTCTGCCAGACGATCTTCTTGGTCTGCCTGCCGATATTGATGGCCATCGGTATCTTTGAAGGCTTGTCGTCCTGTATGACAACGTCCGCCGTCTCAATGGTGGCGTCGCTTCCCAGTCCTCCCATCGCAATCCCCGCATCGCTTAAGGCTACAACAGGTGCGTCATTCACGCCGTCTCCCACAAAAGCAACCGTCCCAAACTGCGACTTGATCTCCTTAACCTTGTTTACCTTGTCCTCAGGAAGGAGGTCGCCGTACGCATTGTCTATGCCAAGCTTGTCGGCCACATATTTCACAACGCTCCCCTTGTCCCCGCTTAGCATCGTTGCCTTGATATTAAGCTTATGCAGCAGCTCTATGGTCAGCTGGGAGTCTTCCTTGATGCTGTCGGCAATTGTGATGTAGCCCGCATATTTCCTGTCGTAGCTTACCGCAATGGTGGTGTACACTATCGAAGTCGGATCGACGTCATAGGCAATGCCGAACTTGTCAAGAAGCTTGAAGTTGCCCGCAAGCAGCTCTTTTCCGTTGATGGCCGCCTTGAGTCCATGCCCTGCAATTTCTTCAGTGCTTTCCAGTTTTATCGAACTGTCGACCTCCCCGACATATTCATGGATCGCCGTGGCAACGGGATGCGAGCTCATGCTCTCAATCGCATTGACCATTTTTAGGATCTCGTCCTTGTCAAATTCTGGCTTGAAGACCGTTTCCTGCACCTTGAACACCCCTTCTGTCATCGTCCCGGTCTTATCCATAACCACGTTCTGTATCGAGGCCATTACGTCAAGGAAATTGCTTCCCTTGAAAAGTATACCGTTTCGGCTCGCTGCACCGATTCCGCCAAAATAGCCAAGGGGAATCGAAATCACTAGCGCGCACGGGCAGGAGATCACAAGAAAGACAAGGGCTCTGTAAAGCCAGCTGCTGAAATCATAATTGTCCACAAAGAAATAAGGCAGCAGGCAGATTCCGATAGCCAGGAAAACCACGATTGGCGTGTAGATTTTGGCAAACCTGCGTATGAAAAGCTCCGTAGGGGCCTTCTGCGAGGTGGCATTCTGCACAAGCTCCAGTATCCTGCTGAGCTTGCTGTCGGTAAATGCCGCGGTGACCTTCACTTGGGCAGCCACATTCAGATTGATCATTCCCGCAAGAACAGCCTCTCCTTTAGACTTGGTGTCCGGTTTGCTTTCCCCGGTAAGGGCTGCCGTATTGAAAGATGCGCTTTCGGTCAGCAGCTCTCCGTCAAGGCCCAGCTTTTCCCCAGGCTTCAGCTGGATGATGTCGCCGATCTGCGCCTCTTCAGCCTTAATGTTTTTGGTTTTGCCATCAGCAACGATGGTCACTTCATCAGGCCTCTGGTCCAGAAGGCTTTTGATGTTGCGCTGCGCTCTTGACACCGCCAGGGTCTGGAATACCTCCCCCACAGCGTAAAAAAGCATCACGGCAACTCCTTCAGGGTATTCCTTGATAATGAACGCCCCGATCGTGGCAATGCTCATAAGAAGGAATTCGGAGAAAATCTCACCCTTGCCCATGCTTTTGAAGGCATCCCTGATAACCGGAAAGCCGACAATGAGATAGGCTGCGAGATACCATGCGAAACGCAGGGCGCCTAAAAACCAATCCGGCTTTATCCAGTTGTCAAACGAGATGGCCGCAAGAAGCAGAACCAGCGATATTATCGAAGGGAGGAACATCTTTAAAGGCCCTCCTTCCGCACCGCTGTGGTCATGTCCGTCGTCATCGCTGTGGCTGTGGTTATGCCCGTCGCCCTTACTGTGCGCATGCTTGTGCCCATCATCGGCGCTGTGCCCTTTCAGAAGCTTCTCAGCTCCTGCCTGGGTGTAAACCTTCTCGGTCTGGGTGCAGCAGATCTGTTTTCCGTCTTTATCGTATTTATGCTTGTGTTCCATAATCTTTTAATGTTATAAGGTTAAAAAATACGGCGCCGATCCCCTTGAAGAAAAGGCTCCGATAAAAGGGCCGGCAATTTTTCAGCCGTTCCTTTTTTTACTCTTAATCAATCTGTCCACAAATCTTCTGTACCAGCCAAACTGGTTTATGGTGAAAATAAGCAGTATTATAAGTGTCGCCGCCACTGCCAGGACAAACATATTGAGGGCTATGGCCATGCCGACTGCCGAAGTCGTCCACAGTCCTGAAGCAGTGGTCAGTCCCTTGGGGAGATTTTTCTCGTCTCTGAAAATCAGTCCTGCGCCTATGAATCCGAGTCCTGTCGCAATGGCCGCCAGCATTCTGGCTATGGCGGATTTGTCGGCGGTCAGATGGGCCGAAATCGAAACAAACAGGCACGAGGCCACACAGATGCAGGCAAAGGTCCTCACACCGGAATTCTGCTGTTCGCGTTCCCTTTCCAGGCCTAATAGCCCTCCAAGAAAAACGGCAAGAAGCAGTTTAGCGGAAAGCAGCAGCTCAAATTCGATATCCATAGCAGGCTGATTTTTAGATTGGCACTATCTTACATTTCGAAATATTCGTTATTCTTGGGCTTGACCGGAATATCCGCCGCGCCTGTCATTTCAAGAAGATTGATCTCAATGGTCTGCGCCAGGGAGGTCATCGGAGTATCCACGGGCGTGTTCTCAAAAGGATCCTGCATGATGATGGCAGTGGTTTCTATCGCAATGAAAAGCAGCGGAATCAGGATGGTCATCAGCACTTCCACAATCAGCTGCGAATCCTCCAGCCCGAAAGGCAGTATGGCCGCAAAAACATAGATCAGAGTGTGCACCAGCAGGCTGTAGGACTTGGGGAAGACCGTATTTTTAATGCGCTCGCATTTCCCCATATGGTCGCACAGGCGCGAAATGGTCTCATTGAGCTGCACCGTCTTGAAATCCGATATAATCCCTCTGCTCTCCATCTCGGCAATATTCTGCGAATGCAGGTCAAGCAGCGCATTTGGTATATTGGCCGCAGTAATATTATGGAATTTCAGGTAGGCCTGCACTTTCGGGCTGAACGGCTGGCGGCGCAGTGATTCGCCAAGGGCATAAACCCAAATGATCTGCCTTTCTGCGAACTGCGACGATATGTCGCTGTTTTCCTTGGACGCGAACTGCATTACCTGCCTGATAAGGGTGCGCGAATCATTGACAATCGCACCCCATACGGTTCTGGCTTCCCACCATCTCTCATAGGACTGTGCCGTCCTGAATGCGAGAAGCAGTGAAACCGCGGTCCCCACAAGGGCTGGAATGCTTAGCGGAAGCGCCACTTTTTTAAATATGGGAAGCATATCCAGCAGCCCGATTGCAGCCGCGAATAGGACAATCAGAATAATCTGAGCCCTGATTTCACGCACAAAGTAAAGCACTGATATTTTACGGTTTAGAAGCATATTTAAACTTTAAAATTTTACAATATTCTTTGGTTCTCCATTATATTTCTGCAGTTATTGGCTCTTTAGGCATTTTTCGCAGATTCCCTTAGCTAAAATCTGGATCTCATCAATCTGCAGGCTCTCGGTAAGGCTTTTGGGAAGCGCGATCTCCTCACGGCAGGTGGTCTGCCTGCACTTTTTGCAGTAAAAATGAAGGTGGGTGTCATTATGGTCCTCCTCAGCGCAGGATTCGGCGCTCAGCCTGTATTTGGCCTCATTCTCGTCGGGAATCTTATGCGCAAGCCCCTTTTCCAGAAAGGTCTGCAGAGTGCGGTAGATCGTCACCTTATCCGCCTTATGGAAATGCTTTTCGATTTCAGCAAGCGATAATGCCGCTGTGAGCGTCTCCATATATTCGTAAATCAGGATACGCATCGTGGTCAGGCGTATATTCTTGCTGTTAAAGGCTTCTTCAGTCGTTTTCTTCATATGACTTTTCCATTAAAAATAAAACCGGCAATAAGGCCTATCCGTTAGGCAGTTATAGTAAATTTACGAAGCTTATTTTAAATTTCAGCATTCGGAAACTACTTTTTAGCAGGCAGATACTTCATAATCAGCCTTAATTGCCGGCAGTCTTTTAAATTAATGCAGGTTTACCGATTCGAGACCATCGATTAGAGACCCAGGGGGCGGATCTAAATTCTCCGGGGTATCACAGGCAAACACACACTGTCGAACAGTCACCTGCATTAAATCCTTCAAAATATTAATGTTCGTGGCCTCCCGAATTGCTCAGTTTGGCATTTACGAAAAAGGTTCCTTTCGTGACAATCTGCGCTCCGGCAGGCACATCCTTAACGGGTGTAACCGCTGTATAGCCCACTTCTGAAACTCCTTTGGTCACCTCCACTTTTTCAAAATTCATGCTTGTCGCTGCAATCCTCTTTTCCTCCTCAGGGCTGTGCTTTTCACCGGCTTCAGCGCCTTCCTCGCCTTCCGCCTCTTCATGCTCCTCAGGCTTCTTATCGGTTTTTACAAAAATGTAGAATTTTCCGTCCGCTTCAGCAATCGCATCATTAGGCACCGCAGCCGTAAGGGCCGTTCCCACGCCTACCATCGCCGTGATGTTCATTCCGTCGATTAGTCCGGTTTTATTGCCCGTTACTGTACAGTGGACCGCAACGCTCTTGCTCTGGTTCTCAAATGAGGAGCCTATATTGAACACCTTTGCTGTATAAGTCGCCGCAGGATTGTTGGTAAGGGTGAAAGTGACGCTCTGCCCCACTTTTATGCTGGGAAGATCTTTTTCAAAAACCTGAAGGTCCAAATGGATCAGCTGATTGTCCACTATCTCCACCACAGGCGAGGATACGTCAACATAGCTTCCGATCTTGGCAAACTCGGCGCTCACCGTTCCGGTTACAGGGCTTGTAACCGTTAGCGCAGCTCGCAGATTTGAGGCAGTAATTCCTGCCGGATTAATCCCCATTAGCTGTATCTGTTTGGCAAGCGATGCCTTGCGGGCGCGAAGCGCATTCACTTCCGCTGTGGCACTCTGAAGGTTCTTCAATGCTCCGGCATTTCCGGCCTGAAGATCTTTCTGGCGCTGCAGCTCCTGCTCGGCATTGGTGATGCGGCTGTTGATGGTGATGTACTCCTCCTGCTGCTGCACAAACTGCGGATTCTCGATCGTCGCAATCACCTGTCCCTTGCGGACCTGGTCGCCAAGCTGCACTTTAAGGGTTTTGATAACCCCTCCATAAAGTGATGTGGCATTGGCTTTATTGTTGTTGGGAACCCTTAAGGCGCCGTTGACTTTTATCGCTGCAGTCAGGTTCTTGTTCTCGATAGTGCCCAGCTGGACCCCTACCGATTTCATCTGGTCCTGGGTCAGCACTGCAATTGTAGCAGCTTCCTCCTCGCCATGCGCCTCTTCTTTCGCTCCCGCAGCATTTTCAGTTTTGGCAGCGTTTTCGCTTTCATTGCTTTTTTGTCCGCAGCTTACAAATGAGAAGATTGCAGCCGACGCGATTAATAATTGAATTTTGAGTTTCATCTATGCTCTATATTTAAAATTATCCTGTGGGAAGGCTCTGCCTGTCCCACAGGCTGTTATATTATTTATTTATTGTTGAAATAGTCAAACTGCACCGCAGAAAGGTTATACTGGTTCAATACGTCAAGATAATTCTGGCGGATGCCTACGGCCTGGGTCAGAAACTGTCCAAGCTCAGCAAAGCTAATCTCCCCCGAGCGGTAGCTCAATGTTGAGGCTTTGATAATGTCTTCTGCCTGCTTAAGCCCTGAAGTCTCATAGAAATTCAGCAGCGCAAGGTTTTTTTCAATCTCCGCCACAGAAGAATTCTTCTGGGTCGCCAGAAGCTGGGTCTGATAGGCAAGGTTCTTTTCCTGCACTTCTTTCTCAGCCTTTGCCGCTTTTACCTTATTATGGGCCGATACGGCTCCGAAAAGCGGGAACGATGCAGTGGCAGAAAACCCCGTGTACGGATCATCCAGCCCGTAAAGCCTCTGGCTGAATACCCTTCCCGACAGTTCAGGCATATTGCTGTTTCTGATTACTGAAATGTTTGATGATGCAATCTTCACATTCTGCTCCTGAAGGGTCAGAAGCGGATGCAGTCCGCCGCTTTCCGATAATGTAACCTCGGCTTTGCCAAGCGGCGCTTCTACGGGAAGCAGCCATTCATTCAGGTTCATAAGCATCATCAGCTGCTGCTGCTGCACGGTCATGTCCTTCTTGTTCTGGTCCGAAAAAGCTTTCAGCTCCTGAAGCTTGGCCTCTGCCGCAATCTTATCCAGCTGTGCCACATCACCTGCCTTTAAGCGAACTTCCGCAGTTTTTGAAAGCTGCGTATAGATGCTGTCCAGACGCTTGTACAGCTGCTGCTTGTCCTGCAGGTACCAAAGCTTGTAATAGGCCGTGCGCACATCCCTTTTGATTGTAGCGTTCAAAAGCAGCGTATTTAGCTGGCTGTACTGCAGCTGGTTTTTGAAATAGCTTTTTCTGGCGGCATAAAGTCCCGGCCACGCAAAACTCTGCGAGATACCGATTTTCAAGATCCCTGTTTTGTCGGACGGCCTCAAATCCTCATTCTCCGCAAAAACACCGGTTTTAGGAATGTCAATGGCCGTTTTTGCGTTGAGCCCGGCAGCCTGGATTTCAGACTTATTGATGTCCAGCTGCTGATTGCTCTGCAGGGCGGTTTCGACAGCCTTCTCAATTGGGATCCTCTGCTGCGCGTTTGCAGACCCTAGACCCGCAATAAGCAATATAGCTATGGCAGTTGTATTTCTCAATTTAAATTTTCCTTTAAAGTCAAACTTCGTGTTAAAAATAATATAGAGTAAAGGCAGCACGAAAAGAGTCAGGAACGTAGCTGTCACAAGACCTCCGATTACAACCGTAGCAAGGGGCTTCTGCACCTCCGCTCCGGCGCTGCTGCTGATAGCCATCGGCAGGAATCCCAGCGATGCCACCATAGCAGTCATAAGCACGGGACGCAGCCTTGTAATGGTTCCTTCTTTAACCCTTTCAAAAATGTTGCTCATCCCCTCTTTTTCAAGCTGGTTAAATGTTCCAATCAGTACGATACCGTTTAGCACTGCAACTCCAAATAGAGCTATAAATCCGATTCCGGCACTGATGCTGAAAGGCATCCCCCTTAGCATTAGGGCAAATATGCCCCCTATGGCACTCATAGGTATTGCAGTAAAGATCAGCGTAGCCTGCTTGAAGGAACGGAATGTGAAATACAGCAGTCCGAAAATCAGCAGCAGCGAAACCGGCACTGCAATCATAAGCCTTGCGCTTGCAGCCTGCAGGTTCTCAAATTGTCCTCCATAAGTGAAATAGTATCCTGGCGGCAGTTTTACCTTCTCAGACAGCTTTTTCTGGATGTCCTGCACCACACTCTGCACATCTCGGCCCTTAACATTGAATCCGATTACAATCCTTCTTTTTCCCGCTTCCCTGCTGATCTGTGCAGGGCCCAGCTTATAGTCGATTTTAGCTACCTGGGATAAAGGCACCTGAACACCGGTATTGGTTGGGATCATCAGATTGCTCACATCGTCTATGCTGCTTCGGTGAATGCTGTCAAGACGCACCACAAGGTCGAATCGTCGTTCGTTTTCATATACCTGTCCCGTGCTTTTTCCTGCAAAGGCAGTGCTGACAACATCATTCACATCCTCGATGGTAAGCCCGTAATTGGCAATTCTGGTCCTGTCATATTCAATATTGATCTGCGGAAGGCCGCTAACCCTTTCAATCTGCGGCGAGGTTGCTCCCGGAACGCTTTGTATAACCTGCCCAACTTCGTTGGCATACTGGGAAAGCGTATCTAAATTCTCACCGAATATCTTCACGGCAACGTCCTGTCTGATACCGGTCATAAGCTCATTGAAACGCATCTGGATCGGCTGGTTCTTTTCAAAGAAAACCCCCGGAATGACTTCAAGCTTTTCCATTATGGCATCTGCAAGCTCTGCATAGCTCCTGCCTGATTTCCATTCCTTCTGCGGTTTAAGGACAACCATTAAATCGGTGGCCTCCGGAGGCATTGGATCGGTAGGCACCTCGGCAGCTCCCGTCTTGCCGACAACCATCTTCACCTCGTCAAACTGCTTGATAATTCTTGAGGCCTGCATCGAGGTCTCGATGCTTTGGTTCAGCGAGCTTCCCTGCGGCAGTATGCAGTGGAATGCGTAATCGCCTTCCTGAAGCTGCGGGATAAACTCTCCTCCCATTCTTGTAAAGCAGAAGACGGCAACCAGGAATATGGCTCCCGTAACGCCAACCACAGTATATTTGATATCAATCACCTTCTGAAGCAGAGGCTGATAAATGCTCTGGATTCTGTTCATCATCCTATCGCTGAACGTCTCTTTATGCTGCGGTTTCTTAGATAGGAAAAGCGCGCACATCATCGGAATATAAGTCAATGATAAAATTAAGGCTCCAAATATTGCAAATCCTACCGTCTGCGCCATAGGGCGGAACATTTTCCCTTCAACGCCCACAAGGGTCAGAATCGGGATATATACAATTAAAATGATGATCTCACCGAAGGCCGCACTGGTACGGATTTTAGAGGCAGAATCGAAAACCTCTTCATCCATCTCATCCTGGGTAAGATTATTGAGAGACTTGCGCATGGCCAGATGATGGAGCGTGGCCTCAACCACAATTACCGCACCATCCACTATAAGGCCAAAGTCAATTGCCCCAAGAGACATCAGATTGGCGCTTACGCCAAATACATTCATCAGTCCAAGCGCAAACAGCATTGCAAGAGGAATGGCTGAGGCAACAATAAGCCCCGCGCGGAAATTTCCTAAAAATAATACCAGCACAAATATTACGATAAGTGCGCCTTCCACCAGGTTCTTTTCAACTGTGCTGATTGCACGGCCGACAAGGTCTGTACGGTCAAGGTACGGTTCAATCACAATATCGTCAGGAAGGGATTTCTGGATGGTCGGCAGTTTTTCTTTGATGCGCTTTACAACCTCATTACTGTTCTCGCCTTTCAGCATCATTACGACACCGCCCACCGCATCAACTTCGCCATTATAGGTCAAGGCCCCATATCTGACCGCTTTTCCAAATCTAACCTCGGCAACATCGCTTACATAAATCGGCGCCGCTCCGGTATTTTTCACTACAATCTTTTTAACATCATCCAATGATGTCACCAGCCCTATTCCTCTGATGAAGTAAGCATTAGGCTTTTTATCTATATAGGCGCCTCCCGTATTTTGGTTGTTTTTTTGAAGCGCAGTAAAGATATCGGGGATGCTAACCCCCATTGCACGAAGCCTTTCAGGGTTCACGGCAACTTCATACTGCTTTAATTCACCTCCAAAACTGTTAACTTCCGCGATTCCAGGGGTCCCGTACAGCTGTCTGGCCACAATCCAGTCCTGCATGGTGCGCAGGTCTTTGGCATTGTATTTATTCTTGCTGCCCTTCTTTGGGTGGATAATGTACTGGTACACCTCGCCAAGACCCGTACTTACAGGAGCCATTTCCGGAGTTCCCACCCCTTGCGGGATTCTGTCGGTAGCCTCCTTCAGCCTTTCATTGATAAGCTGTCTGGCAAAATAGATATTCGTTTCTTCATCGAACACAACTGTGATAACAGAAAGCCCGAATCTTGATATGCTTCTGATTTCCTGAATTTTTGGAACAGTTGCAATGCTCTGCTCTATCGGAAATGTCACCAGCTGTTCCACTTCCTGCCCGGCAAGCGTAGGGCAGCTGGTAAAAATCTGAACCTGATTGTTAGTGATGTCAGGTACGGCATCTATGGGCAGTTTTGTAGCGCTCCATGCGCCCCATATGATAAGGACCAAAGTCATTAAGCCAATAATGATTTTGTTCTTAATACTGAATTTAATTATACTGTCTAACACTATGCAAGTAATTTTAACGTTTAGAAAATAGTCTTTCAGCCCGTCTTTAAGATGGGGAAAGTTAGAAGTGCGTACAGGCATCCCGATTGGTTACGGTAAAGCATACGCCTGCCCTGCAGGACATTCAATGCCTGCCATAGCCCACTACTGGTGGGATGCGCAATCCGAAAAATCTAAACGAAAATCTTAGGCGGCTGCCAGATGGTTCCAGTGTAGCTGGAAATGAACTGGCAGTCTCTCAAAACAGTATTCCTGGCACTGATGTGCTGCTGGGGAAGATTAAAATCCGGCATCTTGAAGCTGAATTTTAAAACCGAAACACTGCAGCAGGAGCACTGGCAGAAAGGAGTGCAGTGGTCGTCATTATCACGGCTGTGATTATGGGTAAGCTCCTTCTGGTCCGAATTGGATGAAATACAGCTATTGTATACATCACTGCATGGAACTGCTAGCAGCCCTAGAATGTAAAGTAGTAATATTGTTGTTTTCCATCTCATGGGACAAATGTATAAAATAGTTTATGCAATCCGATTGCAAAGTGACTACATGCGCAATAAAGCGCTGATTACAGGAAAAATACGTATCGATATTGCCGCATACCTTAAACAGACAATTCCGGCTTCCTAAATGAAGACGCGGCGTGATTATTTCCTGTAATGCAAAGTAAACATTCAATTTTGTAAACATTCTGAATTTTTGCCCAATTAAGCAAAAAACATGTTTTTTTTCATAGTTTCTTGGAAAATACGGATGCACCCACATCCAGTACGGCACGGCTGCCTAACAAAAAAGCCTACGCTTTGATTCAGGTGCCGGCTTAGTTAAATTCCAAGTTTATACCATAGCTATTCCAATGCAGTTTGTTCTTTTAGCCTAAAAAAACTCGTTAATAATTGAATAAGGGAAATAGAAAACATTTCACTTTAGTCATTGTTGTACTTTTCAATGAGCAGCTCTCTTTTCATTTCACCCATCATCCAATTCCTTACATCCTTTATGCGCTTTTTAACGTCATTTTTTATGATTTCCATATCGGGCTCAAAATCTGCCGTACCCCTGATTTCTGAAATAAATGAATGGAAAGGTGTCCAATCATTGTGAGTCAATATCTGGTGCAGAGACAGACTGGCTGTTTCCCTCAACACACTAAAGTAAAACCCATTTATTTTCTTTGCTGAATTTTCAACTTCCAAAAACGCAAATAACCGTTGAAAGAAAAACGATTCTCCTATAGAGATGCCTTTTGCATCTTCAATAATATATAATGACGGACATGAATATTCATCGTTTTCGAGATTGTTATAATCTATGAAACCGCATATTTTATTGGGTACACAAACTACATCTAAATGATCATAAATGGCGTGTATACCATTCTTTTTATAGAAAGATGCAATTGTATTCGCGGCTGATTTATTGTTCATTTTGGTATTAAACGCAAATATTCCCTTAAAAAAAGGAATGGAATTCATTGGTCCTTCACATATTTTTTCAATACCCTTCAGCGAATCTGCAATTGTTGCGGAAGTTAAAGTCGTTTTAACCTCAATTACGGCCGCTACGGATTCCTTTTTTACCACTACTAGGTCATCTTCTCTAAAAACGGGAATATAATTGTGCTGGTCGTAAATTATGATATCAATCTGTTTATTGCTGCCCTCTATAAATCCTGTTGCGACATGAAATTTTTTAGGCACATATTTTCGGAGCACAGAAATAAAAAGCTGCTCTCTATAATTTCCAACTGTCTGGCCATGGCTGATGATATAATTAATGCGCTCGCTCTGGCTTCTGATTTCACTTGAAATTGAAGACAGGTATCTTTTTTTATTTTCAAGCTCGATTGTATTCCTGCCTAAAATAATAAACTCACTTGATTTAAATTCATCATACTTAAATGTGCCCACGGCTAAGTGAGATTTAAGGATTCCAGAGGCCTCTAATTTGGTCACACCTATTGATGTTACTAATAGATCAACGCAATCATCAACCTTTAGTCTTTTATGTGGGGAAGAATGGAGCGTATTGATTACCTCATGCCAGTTTTTTTTTATCTTGCTCTGCAGGGTGCTATAATATTTATCGCTAAAAGAACAGCTTCTGTCTACAATCAAAAACGGATTTACCAACTGTGCAAACTGCTGCATATCATAAGTGACTAACCCCCTTGCTTCTGTTTTATCATCGTCAGAAGTCCAATAAAATTTCACGGCATTACCATCAATTGCAAATACTTTTCCTGTCTGAGCTTCGCTGTAGTGGTCCTTATGGTTGATTATCAAATGATTTTTTTCCTTTAGAAATTCTAAGAATTCTTTTGTTGTCAATTTAGTCAATTTTTTGGTTAATGGTTAAAAAAAGTATGTTTATATCTTCGCACATTACGCATTCTGTCATCTTCTCCAATCAAGCGAATTTAGCATATTTTTCTTAGATTTTTTTCATCCCAGGCCATAAACTGCCTCAAATCATCGAGTCAAACAATAAAGTGTGCATGAATCTTTTACGTTTGGAAATCATCTGAATTTCGGCACATTATTTGGTGTTTTTTTTAAAATAAAATATTAATTTACTGCTAATTAACTAATCTGAAAATTATGAAAAAAACTTTATTTTTTCTGCTAGTCTTCGCAATGTTCACTACCGTATCGGCCCAAAGCCAATCCGCTTCCAATTCCTTCACATTTCCATGCGTCGACGCTTCATACAGGCTATACAGCACAAACAACATGTGGACCTATATCAAACTCAACACCCGAAACGGACAGATGTGGCAGGTCCAGTGGGACACTGGAAAAAACAGGTTCGAGTCTCCCCTTTCTCTAAAAGCACTTGTTGCCCCTGATCAGGAAAAAAACAACAGATTTGCACTTAGCCCTACCACCAATATATACAATTTCATTCTGCTCGACCAGGTTGACGGACGGGTTTGGCAGGTGCAGTGGTCAAACAAACCCGAAGAGCGCGCCATTTTAGCCATAGAATAAAGAAAGGCTGCAAAAAGCATTTTTCTCCATTGGCCAATAGCCTAATCCCGGCATTTAAAAATATAGGATAAGCATTAATGCATAAATGCATGAAGTTAAATCTTTGCTATATTTGGGATGCGCCGGCTGATTTTGTTTAAAATGCCTTATATTTGGCAGGACTATAAAAAATAAGCCAGAATTCTATCTTTAGCATGAAGCATTTTAAAAGCATATTGATAATGGCGCTTCTTGCCATACGCATGCTTTTCGGGGTTGAAGTCCACAGCGTGTCCTCCGCTCTTGCCGATTGTGCTGAGATGCTCAATTTTTCCAGCAGGAATGCCAAGCAGTCTGCTGTTGATGCACCCCACAGCAAAAAGAAAATCCGCATAAGCGCTTCTTCTCAGGACAAAAAAGAGAAGCATAAAGCCCCTGCTGCATTAAAATCTCTATTTGAAAAATTTGCTTATGAGGCGCTATCGCTTACGCACAGCAAGAGTTTCGCCTATTTTAAGCTCAAAGCCGCATTTACTGCCTCTTCAACCGGGTCGCTTTACCGGCTGAATCTCTTCTAGCCCTTATTAAATTTCCCTGCTGCCTTTTATCGCATAGCGGCAAAACTATCGCAATTCAGCTTCACGGCTTTGCACCGATGGCTGTCTTTCTATTCTTTTGAGCCTGCTGTGCTTCAGGTATGCCCAACAGAAGCTGTTCCCTCTGCAATTCTCAATGCCCGAAAATAAGCTGGCGGTTTTTCGCAAACCTCCTTTATATTTCCACATTCAGCGGCAGGATGATTATGGTATTCCCTATAATTTTTTGGGCATACATACTCTTTCAATTGATTTTCAAGACAGCTGAAAATTCCTTTAATCCTATTAAAACCAGGCTTTAGCACAGTCTGCAAATCAGGATGATTGTTCTGTAATCATACAGAACCATTATCCATCACATAATGCAATGAAAAATTTAATTCTTTTTTTTATATACCTTTTTGCCATCCACAGCGTCCAGTCCCAAAAAATATCCCTTAAGGAGTATTTTGAAAAGCAGGAAGCGTCCATAAATGATACGGTTATGTGTCTGAAATCTTCGGACTCCATCTGGGCGGATCTTCCCATGACCCTTATCAAAGGACGTGAAAAAGGCCCTACCCTTACCATAGCCGCCGGAATCCGCCAAGGCGGCTTTCCCGCAGCCGCCTCTCTTCTTGAGCTTCGCCGCGAGATAAACCCCCAGAAGCTCAAAGGAAACCTGATTATCATCCCCGATGCTGATGTGCAGCGCTACGATGGCCGCAGCTCCGGTTCAAATCCTATTGGGATATCCCATCTTAACGATGCTTTTCCGGGCAGTCACAGAGGAACCGCGGCAGAATTGATCGCCGATTTTGTTGCGACGGCTGTCTTCGACGCCACTGACGTATTTCTGGAGCTGAACAGCTGCGATGCGGCAAGCGATCCAATAGATTTTATCTGCTACTATGACAATTCGGAATTCATGCAGCAGACAATGCTGGAATTTCGTCTCAGCGAGGCAAGCGGACTCGATACAATCTTAAGCCATCCGTACGTCCTTTCATCTGGAGAGCCCTCGAAATGTGCCGTAAAACAGGCGGCAAGGCTGGGAATACCATCATTGAGCATGACAGTGGGAGGACAGCAAAAAGAGGGGCGCTCAGGCCTCTCACCAGCAAGGGATGCACTGTACAGGATTATGGCGGAATTGCAGCTTTACACCAATCGCAAAATAAAGCCTGCAAGGGCACCAAAACACAGGTTTAACAGAAAGGCCTTCGTAAAGGTTCCATTTCAGGGCATATTCTACAGTTCCGTTAAGGCAGGCGATAAAATAAAAGAAAACCAGCAGATCGGCTATCTGGCCGATATTTTCGGAAACAGGATAAAAACCCTCACTGCGCCCCAGTCGGGCACAGTCCTTTACAAAACCGAAGCAAATCCCGTAAATTCTGATGAAACCGTATTCTGCATCGGATACCGAATCTAAGGGCAGGCATATTTGCCGGATTTCGTTTTGGAGCGTTTTCGAACTGCTCAGATAATTAACAGATGCAATGCATGCCTGCATTCATTTTTCTAACTTATAAAAATAAAAGTTCATGGAAGAGATTCTAAGCACCCTGATTTGGGGAAACACTATTTATAAATGGCTCACAGCGCTAATAATTATAATTCTCCTATTTGCACTCATAAAAATATTTAAAATATACATTTTCAAACGGCTCAAAATATGGGCAGCGTCCACTGCCACATCGTGGGACGAATTCGCAATGGAGGTTATTGAGATCAATGTTCTGCCCCTGCTCTATATCAGCACCGTTTATTTTTCGCTGCAGGCCCTGTCTTTAGGCCTGAAGGCTAAAAATATTCTCCATACGGCTTATATGATGGCGATCACTTTTTTTATCATTAAAATAATAATTGCTGCCTTCAAAAAATTCGTATTGTCCTTTATCAAGCGCGATCAGGACAGCGAAAGCAAGGAAAAGCAGGCAGGCGGGCTTATAGCCATAGTGAATATCATCATCTGGATTTTAGGCGCAGTGTTCCTTATTGACAATATGGGCTACAATGTCACTACCATCGTAGCGGGTCTGGGTGTGGGAGGTATCGCCATTGCCCTTGCGGCGCAGACCGTACTTGGAGATCTGTTCAGCTATTTTGTCATCTTCTTTGACCGTCCATTTGAAATCGGAGATTTTGTAACAGTGGGCACCGACAGCGGCGTTATCGAATATATCGGGATAAAGACCACCCGCATCAGGACCCTCAACGGCGAACAGCTGGTATGCTCCAATACAGACCTGACCAACTCAAGGCTTCGCAACTTCAAACGCATGGAAAGGAGAAGGATTGTTTTCACTATCCGGGTTACTTACCAGACTTCTGATAAGCAGCTTAGGGACATTCCCGCAATTGTCGAATCCATAATAGCTTCAAAAGATAAGCTGATTTATGACAGGGGGCATTTTTCCGCTTTTGGGGATTTCAGCCTAAACTTTGAATTCGTCTATTACGTGGATGACCCGGATTACAATTTCTATATGGATTGCCAGCAGGCCGTCTATCTTGAGATTTTCAGGGCCTTTACAGATAAAGGAATTGAACTTGCCTACCCAACGCAGACCATACAGATCGATAGCCTGCCTGTTTTTTCAGTTGCAAGGAATTAAAAATCAGTTTTTAATTGATGTCCCTGCCCAGAAAAATCTGCACCCTTAAGAAAGAGACAATCAAAAATTTGATTGTCTCTTTCTGTCTGATAAAATGTGAACAGGCACGGTTTTATTTTTCAGTAATATTTTTTGCCAGTTTTAAATATTGGCAATATCATTTATTATCTGGACGCCAGACGTGAAAAGCTAAATGCTTAGCGCGCAATTATGGCAAGTAAAATATCATATACCAATGCTTTAAGCTCCTTATTGTAAGGCGACAGATCCCTGCCCGGCGGATTTCCATGATAAATCAGGTTGCGTACTTTAATAAGCTGGTCAAATTCAATATTATATTTGCCCGGGTCCAATTTGAGATACTTTATGAAACCCTCAAACTGATCAATAAGGCCTGTCTTTTTAATAAACGATACTTTCTCGAAAGCTTTGGAATCAAATTCCAGTTTATCATCCTCCTCCACTATTTCGCCAATTTCCTTTATTTTCGTTTTTATGAATTTATTAATAGAGCCCTCTGATCCTATAAAAGCATATTCTTCCTTGACAGTAAAAGTCTGGCCGTCCAAGGGATTCTTTAAAAAAAAGTTCCTGAACTTTTCAACGATGTTGTATAGGACCATGAAAGCTGAAATATCATCAAGATGCTTTATGCTTATCAGTCTTGGAACAGCCTCCCGGATTAGTTCTCTTAAATATTGGAATTTGTCAAAATCAATCGACTCCGCAAAATCGTAAATATTCGAATATTTATCTTTCAAATGAAATTCCTGAGATAAATCATTGCGCTCTCCGCTAAGCTTAAAAACTTCCCTGGTGCCATAATTTTCCCTATCATTCACTCTTAGCAATGCATTGAAAAAATCAATGCTTTTTTCCCAATACAGGGACATCATAAGGCATAAATCTTCTCCGAGCGAAAGAAGATCCAGATCTTTTATCTTTTGGCTGTCATCCCTAATAATCAGCTCGGCATCTCTGGTTATTACAAAATCTTTTTTTGGTTCGCCCTGTTTGTACGAATGGTTTAAAGAAAGCATAAATTCGACAGGGCCGAAACTTGTCCACCTGTTTTCATTACGCTCAATGAATTTATCATCTGAATCATAAGTCCCAAGCTGGCCGTACTGGATATATCCCGCGAGGTGGGAAATGGCATTGTCCCCGAGCCTGAATCTTGCGTCCCCGGCATACCTTCCATTCTCGAAAAGACAAAAATTTTGAAGAACCAGTATCAGGAATTTCTTGTCATGATCGTAATAATGGGTTTCCTGAATCCCAATTAGAGAGTTTTCAGAAAACTCAAAAAATTCCGGATTTACCCATTTATGCGGAGATACAGCAGGTTGTATCATATCGAGGATACTTACACCTGCTTTCGCAAGACTCCTGAACTTCTCGTAAAGATGATCAGATGGCTTATAGTAAATTTTAAGCTGCACCTCTTCAGGCTTTCTTTGATTGTAAATCAGTCTGGCATCATATTGTGAATTAGCGCTTTCAGTGGGAAAGCCGTCCAGCACCTCCTTATGCTCTGCAAGCTTCAGCAATATGGGCACATCTTTTTGGTAGTAGTCCTTCATAAACAAGAATTAAATTTCATCAGAATATTAACTGGCTGCGCCTTAAATTAAAAGCACCCAATCAGCCAAATTTAACAAAATAAAACAGCATTCAAGGCAGGTACAATTACCTGAAATCTCTATACTTTCATTTATTGGGTACTCAACCCTTCTTAAGTTTTTTTTATGGATCAATATTTCAGCAAAGCAATCTAATGAACCCTTACAATCTGAGACTCGGGAAAATCAACCTCAAGATATTTCTTTATGATTCCGGTTATCACATCAATGCGCGTCCCAATAATCACAGATCTGTCTTTTACTGGCCAATCGGTCATTATTGCGGTTAATTTTGGCTTTACAGTTCCCGAAATCAAATGCATAGGATCCGTATACCACAAGCCGCATCCGCTGATTCCGTGAAGGTCAGGTCCGGTTCCAAAAGTACCATTCCTGCTGTTAAATGCTGATTTTTTATTGTAATGGGTATGACCGAAGGCGACAGCCTGAGACACTGTGTTTTTACCAATGAGTATTTCAAAAAGATAGATTCCCTGCTCTTCTCTGCACGCATTGACAACAAACCAATCGAAACTATAGAGGTTTCTCTTTCTAAAATGGAAATAGCACAGTGCCGTGGTTTGAGGAATCACAATTCAAAACATCATAAAGCTATTTTCAGTTTGATGAAAAAAAACCTTTATCAGATTCGCTCCCGAATGAAAAAGAAGAAAGCAGAACAATGCTAAAAGCGGAAAAACCGAAGAACTTTCGGTTTTTCCGCTTTATAACATTTCAGACACTGAAATTTTCCTTGCTGATTTATAGCAATCTTCCTCTTAGATTGTTCAAATCAAAAAAAAATAATTACTGTTCAATAGCGTACTGCCTTCAATGCAGACTATTAAACAGGGGAAGAAAAATCCATTTCTAAATAAACTATGAAAAAATAACAATTTTAACATTTCATTTATAAACAGAGATATTTTTATAATTATCTTTGTTTACGATTTTACATGTCTTATGAAAAGATTCCACATCATAGTAATTATTACCTTAGGTTTCTTCTTGATGCCAATGGCTACTTTTGCTTGTGGAAAACTTTCTGGAAAGATTTCTTATACTAAAGAAGCTTCCAAAAATCATGACAATGATTGCTGCTCGAAAGATGGCAGTCATTCCAAAAAAAATAATGATGGCTGCTGCGGTCATAAATGTGGGCACAAGTCATGCGGTTGTGTCTCAATCTGTAACGGAGGAATTACTTTCTTTAACCAACTTGACTTTAAAAACATCACTATAAGTGTTTTTTCTAAAAAACAAAAATTCCACAGTTCAGAAACCTCCATTCTCTCTGGTTTCTATACTATCTGGCTTATCCCTAAAATAAGCTAAATACCTTTTTTGACAGCCATACGTGTGTCAAAAAAGGAAGCCTAACTGCTTCATTTTTTTATTTTTCGCTTTTTGTAGAATAATTCTCTATACAGTTCTTGTATGCAATTATTTCTCAAAAGCAATATTCACTTCAAATACATTTTAAAATGAAATCAATTCAAAAAGGATTGATGGCAATCACTCTATTGCTGTCAGTCATAGTGTTTGGCGCACCTATAAAAAATGCAAAAAACATAAATGCAAAAATTTATGGTAATTGTTTAATGTGCAAAACTGCTATTGAAAAAGCAGGAAACATCAAAAATATCGCTTCGGTAAACTGGAATGAAAACACCAAAATAGCGGCTATTACCTATGATGAGAAGAAAACAAATCAGGATGAAGTCCTGAAAAGAATTGCCTTAGCAGGATATGACAGCGACCAGTTCTTAGCTCCTGGTGACGCCTATGCAAAACTTCCACAATGCTGCCAATATGAAAGAACAAATATGGCGGCTCCAATAAAAAAATCCGAAATGGATATGGGTAAAATGGATCATTCACAGCATACAGCCGCAGTTCCTGCAGATGCACAAGAAAACAGTCCTTTTAAAGCAATTTTCGACAGCTACTTTGATGTAAAAGATGCTTTGGTGAAAACAGATGCTAAAACTGCCGCATTGAAATCTAAAGAGCTCCTTACTGCAATCAATGCTATTAAAATGGAGAACCTAAAGCCAAAAGAACATACTGCATGGATGAATGCAATGAAAAGTTTAGCTTCAGATGCCACAAATATTTCTGAAAACCAAGATGTAAAAAAGCAAAGGGAATCCTTTAAAAGCCTTTCCAAAAACACGTACGATCTTATAAAAACTGCTGATCAGCCGCAGCCGGTTTATTATAATCATTGTCCAATGGTTGATGCGAATTGGCTCAGCAAAGAAAGCGGCATCAAGAATCCGTATTACGGTTCACAGATGTTAAGCTGTGGATCAACTATAGAAACAATCAAATAATCCCAAATCAAAAAATGAAAAATATAATAACCGTTAGTTCAATGCTTGGAGTTTTAATTTTAGGGACCGTTTCGCTGTTTTCTTGCAGTAAAATGGATGATATGAATATGTCCGATCCAAAACTGAATATAAACTATCCTGCCGCTTATGTGGTCAATGGTCAGGACGGCACAATTTCAGTAATCAAATTGGAAACTAATGAAGTTACAGAAACCTTAAGCCTAATGGGCAGCGGCAACGATATGATCATGTGGCCGCACCACATTTCTTTACATTCCAATCATCTGGCTATCGGTGTACCCGGAATGGACTTCTCTGCAGGCCATACCGCAGGTATGGGAGGAATGACAGGTAAACTCCTTGTAATTGACCCAGCCAGTGGGGCAACAGTAAAAAATATCAGCCTGCCAATGATGAACCACAACACAATATACAGCCCAAATGGTTCAGAAATCTGGGTGCCGCAAATGGACATCAATGGAAAAGTTCTGGTTTATGACGCCTTAACATACGCATTGAAAAGCACCATTGCAGTTGGCATGATGCCCGCTGAGCTTACCTTTTCTTCTGATGGGACTAAGGCTTATATTGCTAATGGAGATGACAATACTGTGTCAGTTATAAATACCGCAACCAAGCAGGTTACAGCCACAGTTGCTGTGGGAAAAAACCCTGTGGGTGCCTGGACAGGAACTGACGCCAGAATGTATGTTGATAATGAAGACGGGCAATCTATCTCGGTAATCAATGTGGCAACCGATGCCGTAGGCCAAACCATTGATCTAGGATTTATGCCTGGAATAGCGTCTCACAATGGAAATAAGAAAGAACTTTGGGTAAGTGATCCTGTCAATGCAAAAGTCCATTATTGGACCTGGGACCAGACTAAGATGATGTGGGTTCATGGAGGTGTATTCACTACTGGTGCCGGTGCACATGCTATAACATTTACAGCAGATGGAAATACTGCCTATGTGACCAATCAGACCGCCAATACGGTCTCTGTTGTTAATGTATCAAACCATACGGTCTCTAAAACGATTAATGTCGGTAGAAAACCCAACGGATTGGTGCTGAAAATATAAATCTGATATAAAGGCATTTAAAAGGCAAAATAGAGATTGGATTTGCAATCAAAAAAAGAATAATTCTTATAACACTCAAACAAAGGAATGTTAGACAAAAAAACATTCATTAGAGATAAAAACTAAAAAAAATGAAAAAACTAATTTTCTCAACCCTTGTAATGGCAATTGTACTTACAGCTTGTAATTCAAAAAACAAAGAAACTGCAGCTCCTGAAGCGGCTTCCGGGACAGCTCAGAATGACTCGCAATTGTATGCCTGTTCCATGCATCCTGAAATTACAGGAAAAAAAGGAGACAAATGTTCCAAATGCGGAATGGAATTAACCGAGCCAGTAAAGGAAACGGCCGGAAAAAGTGCAGAAGTAGAAACAGCCCAGACTGCTCAAGGAACATTTTCTATAAACGAAATCGTGAGTAATTATCTGTCCCTAAAAAATGCATTAACCAAAGATGATACAAAAGGAGCTGCAGATGCAGGCAAGGCATTATATGCAGTTTTTAACAGTGTAAATCCCAATTCGATAGATGCGAAATTAAAAGCAGAATATCTTGATATTGCTGATGATGCCAAAGAACACGCAGAACATATTGGAGCTAACGGCGGAAATATTGAACACCAGAGAGAGCATTTTGCCGTGTTAAGTAAAGACATGAATGATTTGATAAAATCTTTCAAATCAGAACAAAAATTGTATCAGGACTTTTGTCCTATGTATGATGGCGGAAAAGGAGCTATTTGGATAAGCGAAACCAAGGAGATCAAAAACCCATATCAAGGAAAAAAAATGTTAACCTGTGGTTCTATGAAAAAAGAACTATAGTACAGCTAAGTACTAATAAATTTATCGGGCTGTTTACATAATGACCACTCAATTTTCTCGTGACTAATGATGTTCATAATTTATTGAAATGTATCTAATTTTTTTAGACTACGCCGTGCGATACTCTTTGCTGAATATTCACTTATTTCCCATGTGTTTATTGTGTAGACAGTCCAATAGATATTTAGAAAAAAAATCAATAGCAACCTATTTTTTAAACAATTTAAAATATAATTAAAATGAAAAATACAATTCTTTCAGCCATATTAATGGTATGCGTAATGGTTTCTGGCAATGCGCAAAGCAAAAAAACAGAAGCAAAATTTTCAACTCAGCAAATTGTTGCAGATTATTTAGCGTTAAAAAATGCACTCGCAAAAGATGACAGCAACGGGGCCGCTAAAGCTGGCAAGGCACTGTATTCGGCTTTCAAAACCACAAATGTAAAATCGATAAATCCAAAATCCAAAGCTGAATATCTTGATATAGCTGACGATGCCAAAGAGCATGCAGAACATATTGGGGCCAATGGCGGTAATATTGAGCATCAAAGAGAGCATTTCGCTCTATTGAGTAAAGACATAAATGATTTGATCAAAACTTTTGGAGCTGCAAAAACACTATATCAGGATTCTTGCCCTATGTATGATGGTGGAAAAGGAGCTATCTGGATCAGTGAAACAAAAGAGATAAAAAACCCTTACTATGGTTCTAAAATGCTTACCTGCGGTTCAATGAAAAAACAATTGTAAAATGAAACGGTTCATCAGAAAGATTCTTTTTATTGGGTTAATTATTTTTCTACTGATGCAATTGTATCAGCCTGCCCGCAATTCCGATTACGGGCAGGTTTTACCAATTCACATTTCAAAAGTCTATCCCATTCCCAAAAATATACAAACGATTCTTAAGACTTCTTGTTACGATTGTCACAGCAGCAACACGCAATATCCATGGTACTCCTACATCCAGCCGGCACGTACCTTTATGGAAGGACATATCAAGGAAGGAAAAGAAAATTTGAATTTCAGCCAATGGGGAAGTTATTCGAAACGAAAACAGGAAAATAAATTAGACCGAATTGCCAAGCAGATAAAAGCCAATCAAATGCCTTTGGCTTCCTATACGCTGATCCATAAAGATGCAGTACTGAATACTGTTCAGAAAGAACAGCTACTCAATTGGATTGAAAAAGTAAGTGATAGTCTTTCAAAAATAAATTAAATCTATGGTACACAAATTAATAGAATGGTCCCTGCGCAACCGTTTCATCATATTACTATTATCAGCAGGAATATTTGTTTGGGGTATTATCTCTATTCAAAAAAATCCTATTGATGCTATTCCAGATCTATCTGAAAATCAGGTAATCGTTTTTACAGAATGGATGGGACGTGCTCCACAGCTCGTTGAAGACCAGATCACCTATCCCTTGGTTACCAACCTTCAGGGATTGCCTAAAATTAAATATGTAAGGGCTGCTTCCATGTTTGGAATGAGTTTTATCTATGTCATTTTTGAGGATGATGTTGATGTATACTGGGCAAGATCAAGAGTACTGGAAAGGCTCAGTACAATTAGCAGCACCCTGCCCAAAGGAGTTGCACCGCAATTGGGACCCGATGGAACCGGAGTTGGCCATATACTCTGGTATACTTTGGACGCTCCCGGCATTGACCTTGGCGAACAAAGGGCACTGCAGGACTGGTATGTCAAATTTGCTTTGCAAAATGTCCCCGGAGTAAGTGAAATTGCTTCTTTTGGAGGATTTCAAAAAGAATACCAGGTTACCATTGATCCAAACAAACTGCTATATTATAAGCTGTCTGTCCCTGAGGTTATAAGCGCCGTACGAGCCAATAATAACGAAAGCGGCGGAAGAAAATTCGACATGAGTGATATTGGCTATATCATTAAGACATCCGGTTATCTGAAATCCATAAAAGAAATTGAGGATATTCCACTGAAAAACCAGAATGGTATCCCTATAAAAGTCAGCGATATAGGAACAGTCCAGATGAGCGGAGAAACCCGATTGGGAATCTTTGATCATAATGGTACAGGCGAAGCTGTTGGAGGCATCGTCGTGATGCGTTACGGTGAAAACGCCGATGCCGTTATTGATAATGTGAAAGAAAAGATGAAAGAAGTCGCAAAAGGGCTTCCTAAAGGGGTAAAATTCAATATTGTATATGACCGAGGGCATCTGATCAAAGAGTCTATTGATTCGGTTAAGCGCACCTTAATTGAAGAGATGATTGTGGTTTCGCTTATCGTTATTATTTTTCTTTTCCATTGGCGCAGCGCATTAAGTATCATAATCCAGATCCCAATTACAATTGCCGCGAGTTTCATACTTCTAAATGCCTTTGGAATATCCTCCAATATCATGTCCCTTACCGGTATCGCACTTGCCATTGGGGTAATAGTTGACAACGGTATTATTATGAGTGAAAATGCCTACCAGCATCTCTCACAACGGTATGCACAATGGGAATCCGAACAAAAAACTGAAACAAACTCTGATGAAAAGAATTAAAAATATATTTCGCAAAAAAACACAGTGGATATCCGAAGAGGAAAGGCTTAAAGTAATTGAGAAAAGCAGCAAGCAGGTTTCTCGCGGGGTATTCTTTGCCACCATAATTATAATTACTTCTTTCCTGCCTGTATTTATGCTTACCGGACAGGAAGGAAAGCTATTCCATCCCTTGGCTTATACAAAAACTTTCATACTGATTGTGGATGCCTTGTTGGTACTTACATTAGCTCCGGTACTGATCTCTTTTTTTATGAAAGGGAAATTCCGTCCAACTGATGCACATCCCGTAAATCGTTTTTTGGAAAAAGGTTATGAGCCTATCATACGCTGGGTCCTAAAATGGAGAAAAACAACCCTTACGGTTAATATTTTGGCGTTATTGATTTCCATTCCATTATTGATGCGGCTGGGAACAGAGTTCATGCCCCCACTGGATGAGCAGAGCATTTTATTTATGCCTGTTACCCTGCCTGATGTATCCAATGGAGAAATCAAACGCATCTTGCAGGTACAGGATAAAATAATAAAATCAGTTCCCGAAGTAGAAAGTGTTTTAGGCAAAGCCGGACGGGCTAATACAGCTACCGATAATTCCCCAATGAGCATGATTGAGACCATTATCATGCTAAAACCAAAATCAGAATGGCGTAAAGGAATAGACAAAAAAGACATTATTAAGGAACTCGATACCAAACTGCAGATCCCGGGTGTGGTAAACGGTTGGACACAGCCTATCATCAACCGTATCAATATGCTCGCTACAGGAATTCGTACCGACGTGGGTATTAAAGTCTACGGTCAAAATCTCGATACCATTGCGCGAGTATCAGAAAGAGTAAAAATGGCTTTAGAGGGAACCCCTGGAGTGTCTGACTTATTTGTGGATCCTATTACTGGTGGCAAATACCTGGATGTTGATGTCAATCGTTCCGAACTGGCCCGTTATGGACTCACTGTAGATGACGTAAACCAAACCGTGGAATTTGCCTTAGGAGGAGCGTCCATCGGCAATACCGTTGAAGGACGAAGACGATTTTCAATAAGCGTTCGTATGGCACAGGACTATAGAAATAGCGTAGAACGCATTAAACGCATTCCCCTGCAGTCTCCAACCTTTGGAGAGGTGCCCCTATCTTCTGTTGCCGATATTAAATTCGTAGATGGCCCTCCAATGATTAGTTCAGAAAATGCACTCCTTCGCGGGGCAGTCATGTTCAACATACGTGATCGTGATATGGGGGGAACCGTACAGGAAGCTATGAAAAAATTAGAAAGTGCCAAAAATATACTTCCCGAAGGGTACTTTATAGAATGGAGCGGACAATATGAGAACCTGATCAGCGGAGAAAAGACCCTTAAAATCATTGCACCGATAGTATTGCTTATTATTTTCTTCTCCCTCTATTTTGCCTTTAATTCCCTTAGAGAAGCCTTCTTAAGTCTTATAACAGTGCCTTTTGCTTTGATTGGAGGTGCCTATATAATTTTTTTCTGGGATGTCAATCTATCAGTGGCAGTAGCTGTAGGTTTTATAGCCTTGTTTGGTATTGCCGTGGAAACCGGAATTGTGATGGTTATCTATCTCAATGATGCAATGGAGCAGCTTATCAAGGCCAAAGGTAATTCAAGAGAAACCATTACTAAAGACGATCTCAGAGAATATGTGGTACACGGCGCCGCAAAGAGATTACGCCCAAAACTAATGACCGTCTGTGTCTCATTATTTGGATTAGTGCCTGTCCTTTGGTCCAATGGTGTCGGAATGGATGTAATGAAACCAATCGTATTGCCTATGATTGGCGGCGTATTTACCTCTGCCGTACATATCTTATTAGTAACCCCGCTTATTTTCCTAATGTCTAAAGAATATGAATTACGAAAATATGGCAAACTTGAAGTACATGATGTCAAACATTAAAATACTGGCAGTACTATTGCTTTTACTGCCATTACAGCTATTGAGCCAGACCCAACAGGTCTTGTCTCTTGATACAATCCTTCACAGGATTGATAAAAAAAACGTGCTCCTGCAAAGCTATAGCCTAAAGGCTGAAGGGTACAAATATAGTGCTGATGCCGCAACGGCATGGATGGCACCAATGGTGGGTGTTGGGACATTTATGACACCCTATCCTTTTCAGGAAGTTATGGATGACCGCGACAAAGGATCTTTAATGTTCAGAGTTGAACAAGATATCCCCAATATAGGAAAGCTAAACAAGAAGAAAAAATTTATCCAGTCCCAAGGAAATATTGAGAACGCTACGCGGACCGTTACCCTTAACGACTATAAAGCGCAGGCCAAACAGCTCTACTACAGCTGGATGGTAGCCGAAGAGCGAATGAAAGTTTTGGATCAGAACGAAAAGATAATGTTGACCATGAAAAAGATTGAGGAAGTACGCTATCCTTACAATCAGTCGCAATTGGGTAATGTATACAAGATTGACGCAAGGATTGAAGAGAACAAAAATATGATCCGCATGCAGGAAGGTGAAATCGCAAAAGCAAGAGCATGGCTCAACAGCTTGATGAACCAGCCTGGCAATGCTGATTTTTCAATCGACACAAGTATTACTCCTGTCTTCAACCCTGCTTTGCACGACACCACAAGTCTTGCTGCTGTGCGGGGAGATATTAAAAAGATGGATGCGGGAATTGAATCGATGCAGCTCAGTATTCAGGCGATGAAAGCGGAGAAAAATCCCTCTTTTAAAATCCAGTTTGACCACATGAATTCTTTCGATAAAATGATGCCCAAAGCCTATTCGGTAATGGCAATGATGTCTATTCCTATTGCTCCATGGTCATCAAAAATGTATAAATCAGATGTTAAAGCAATGCAATATAATGTACAGGCAATGGAGAAAGAGAAATCCGCCATGCTGCAGGAAACCCAGGGTATGTTATATGGTATGCAATATGAAATACTGACCATGCAAAAAAGAATCCAGGGACTCGAAACAAAAATAATCCCTTCAATGCAAAAATCGCTGGATGTAAACTTTCTGAACTATCAGGAAAACAAACTGCAGATTCCTGTAGTAATTGACTCCTGGGAAGCTTTAAATATGCTGCAGAATAACTTATTAGATGAAAAATTAAAACTATATCAAATGATTGTCGATTATGAAAAAGAACTCTATCGCTAAGTTAGTCGGATTGTTATTCGTTTCGATATTATTATTGACAGCCTGTAACAAGAAAACCGAGCCTAACAATAAGCCAGCACACCAGCATAGTACAAATCAGGAATATACTTGTCCAATGCATCCCGAAGTTATTCAGGATAAGCCCGGCAGCTGCCCAATATGCGGGATGGAATTGGTCCCAAGGCATACCGCTGGAACGGAAACAGCCATAGACAGCAGCTTAAAACACCTGCTAAAACCAGTTAACGAACAAGTCGTTTCAAATATATCTGTCATAAAAGCTGACCAGAGTACTAAAATATTCTCCATGCATGTACAGGGAATTATTACCTACGATACCCGCGAGCAGACCAGCATTTCCAGCAGGGTAAGCGGAAGGATTGAGCGTCTGCTGATTAATTATAATTACCAGCCCGTAAAAAAAGGACAGTTGATCATGGAAATCTATTCCCCTGATCTGGCTGCCGCGCAAAGAGAGTTGTTGTTTATTTATCAATCTGACCCAAACAATCCGATGCTTCAAAAAGCAAAAGACAGACTGTCTCTCCTGGGTATGCAGCAGGGGCAAATTCAACAGGTATTAAAAACAGGTAAAATCTCCTATCGCATTCCTGTTTACAGTAATGCCACCGGGTACATCTTAGACAACACGGCAGCGGCAAATGCTTCTACAGCAGCTCCTGCGGCTTCGCCTCAAAGCGCACCGTCAGATGATGGCATGGGCGCAATGGGTTCAAGTAGCAGTGCAGCATCAAATAGCAGCGCATCTACCCCTACTTCCTCTGCTATTATGCTAAGAGAAGGACAATATGTTGGTGCAGGACAATCTCTTTTTACAATTTATACCAACAAAAACCTTATCGCTGAGTTTGCTTTTGATCCATCGGTATCATCCCAGATTAAAAAAGGACAAAAGTTGGTGTTTTATGAACCCTCAGATAAGCAAACCGTGTATACTGGTACTATCGGACTCATTCAACCCGTCTTTAAAGAGGGAAGCAACTTTACCATAGCACGGATTTATTTGCAGGATAATAAATTTCAGACCGGAAAATTAGTAACTGCAGCCATTCCTATTGTCAGTAAAGGCTGGTGGCTTCCGCAAAGCGCCGTTCTTAATTTAGGAAATAAATCCATCGTTTTCAAAAAAGAGCAGGACGTGTTTGTTCCCAGAGAAGTTAAAACGAAAAATAATGGTGATGGAATGGTGCTAATAGACCAAGACATCAGTAATTGGAATATCGCCAGTAATGCGGCTTATATGATAGACAGTGAGAGTTTTATCAAGACAGCTTCAGAAAATAAATTAAAAAATTAAGCCATGAACAATAAATTAATAATTCGTACTATTTTGCTCATTGCAATGGTTTTTCCACTTCTATTTACAGCATGTGCCCAAAAAGAAGAAAAAAAAACCAGTCAGGAAAAAGCTCAAACCTATACCTGCCCCATGCATCCGCAAATTGTAAAAGATGGCCCCGGCTCATGCCCGATCTGTGGAATGGATTTAGTGCCTTTCGAAAAAAACAACGCACAGGACTTTCTAACCTTGGGACCGAGCCAGCAGGCACTAGCTAATCTGACTACAATAACTGCTGGGGAAAATGAATTTTCAAATTCTTCTCATCTTAACGGACGTTTGGTTACTGACCCTGAGCAAACTATTTACATTTCAAGTCGCGTGGCAGGAAGGATTGAAGAGTTGTATGTAAAAGAAACTGGTGTTCCCGTTCGAAAAGGCCAGCCTTTGTACAAAATATATTCAGAGCAGCTTTCAGCCCTGCAGCAGGAGTACCTTCTAGCTACGGCACAGGCTGCAAGCTTTACTGAGGATAAACGATTTGCCCAAATAAAAAATGCTGCAAAACAAAAACTATTATTATATGGACAATCTGAAGCACAGCTTAATGAATTATTAAAAAAACAAAAAGCTTCTCCTTATGTTGTTTATTATGCCCCGTATTCAGGAATAGTTGCAGAACTTTCCATAACAGAAGGCCAATATGTAGCAGAAGGAGGCTCTATTATGAAACTGGAAGATTATACCCGTTTATGGGTCGAAGCTGATGTCTATCCTGCAGATGCCGGTAAAGTTAAAATAGGCCAAAAAGTAAAAGTTATTGTCTCGGGTTATGAAGATCAGCCCCAAACAATGACGGTAGATTTTATAAATCCTGCCCTGCAGACAAGCAAACAGCTCATACAGCTGCGAGGTGCTATTGCCAATCCAAACAAGCAATGGCAGGCAGGTCAACAGGCAATTGTTTTACTGCCTTCATCAGAACAAAAAATGAAATTAACCATACCTGTAGATGCCGTAATAAGAGACGGCAGCGGTACACATGTGTGGATTGAAATTGAAAAAGGCAAGTATCAGCCTAAAATGGTGGCTATTGGTTCTGAAACCTTCGATGAAGTGGAAATTACTAGCGGTTTAAAAAAAGGAGATATCGTCGTTGCATCCGGTGCCTATCTTTTGTACAGTGAATTTATATTAAAGAAAGGCAAAAACCCTATGTCAGGAATGAAAATGTAATAATCAATCACACAGACAATGAAAAAATTAATCAAAATCGGAATTCCAATAGCCTCACTCTTCCTGCTTATTGCGTGCGGTAACGGTGAAAACAATAAGAAAGAGGTTCAGCAGAATAATAAAGCCTCTGTCCCAATTTTAAAGGATCCCGCAATCAGGATAAATGATGATATTTTAAACGCGATATACAGCCACTATGCCCATTTAACAGTAGCCCTTGCCCAAGATAATGTCGCTGAAGCAAAACTGGCGGCGAATGCAATTGAAGCGGGAGCACGGGAAATCAGCAGCAACAGCAATCTTGCAGCAAGTGCTACGGCAATCGTTTCAGCTCCCGATATCGATAAGCAGCGAGCTGCTTATTCTAATCTAAGTAATGAAATGGTCAGCCTGGTAAAAAAAGCAGGAATGGCTGAGGCTGAGCTCTACTTAGAATATTGTCCAATGGCTTTCGACAATAAAGGGGCCGTATGGATTAGTTCTACCAAAGAAGTGCGCAATCCGTACTTTGGAGAAAAAATGCTCAAGTGCGGCGAGGTGAAAGAAATAATTAAATAATTAGAATATGCAGATTGGCTTAAAAAAAATCACTAACTTTCTATATATTAAAGAAATAACGCATCGGAACTGTAAAAAATAACCTTATGACACACACCTATACAATATCGGGAATGACTTGCGATGGATGTCGTACAAAAGTAGAAAAAACGTTAAATGCTGTAGAGGGAATAAAAGCAAAGGTCTCCTTAGATCCTCCATTGGCAACTATTACAATGGAAAATCATATTGCGACCGAAGAGCTCCAAGAAGCATTGACTGCGGTTGGAAAGTACACCATTGAAATGACTCAAACCACGCATTCGCACGAAAAAAAAACGGAGAAATCATGCTGTAGCACTGCTGAGAATCATGGACACAAACATGATCATAAAACGACAGCCGTACCTCACAATGATGCGGGTGGGAAATATTATTGCCCGATGCATTGTGAAGGTGATAAAATGTATGATAAAGCAGGAGATTGTCCTGTATGCGGAATGCATTTGGTACAAGAACCTGCTGCTGCCCGGGTTCAGCAGTATACCTGTTCAATGCATCCGGAAGTTATAACCGATTCACCAGGTTCATGTCCTATTTGCGGAATGGATCTGGTGCCACTGGAGCCAAGTGAAAACGAAGACCAAAGAATTTACAAGGATTTGGTTAAGAAAATGAAAATAGCGGTAGTATTTACTGTTCCCATTTTCGCTATAGCTATGATAGAAATGGCTCACAAGAATCCTCTACTACAATTAATGGATGCCTCTAAATGGAACTGGGTACAACTTATCTTATCACTTCCTGTTGTCTTTTATGCGTGTTGGATATTTTTTGTACGGGCTTGGAAGTCAATAATTACATGGAACTTAAATATGTTTACCCTTATCGGAATTGGTACAGGAGTGGCATTTTTATTTAGTTTGGCAGGAATGTTTTTCCCAGACGTTTTTCCTAGTGAATTTAAGACCGAACACGGAACAGTGCTGCTATACTTTGAGGCCACAACGGTTATTCTAACTTTGGTTTTGTTAGGACAATTACTCGAGGCAAGAGCACATAGTCAAACCAGTGGTGCTATAAAAGAATTATTAAAACTGGCTCCTACCCAAGCTACTTTGGTAATTGATGGCGGTGATAAAATAATCTCAATCCATGATATCAAAAAAGGTAATTTATTACGGGTAAAACCCGGAGACAAAATTCCTGTAGACGGGAAGATTACTGATGGTGAAAGCACAGTAGACGAATCGATGATTACCGGCGAACCAATTCCTGTAGATAAAAAAATAGGTGATATGGTGTCTTCAGGGACTATAAACGGAAACAAATCCTTTATTATGGTTGCCGAAAAAGTTGGTTCGGAAACCTTGCTTTCGCAAATTATACAAATGGTCAATAATGCAAGCCGTTCCAGAGCACCAATACAGAAACTAGCAGATAGTATCGCCAAATATTTTGTGCCGATTGTTGTTGTTATCTCTGTTCTTACTTTTTTCATTTGGGCAAAATTTGGCCCGGAACCGGCAATGGTTTACGGATTTATCAACGCCATTGCCGTATTGATAATTGCTTGTCCATGTGCACTGGGTTTAGCAACACCGATGTCTGTAATGGTAGGAGTTGGAAAAGGCGCTCAATCGGGAATTCTGATAAAAAATGCCGAAGCTTTGGAAAAAATGGACAAAGTAAATGTTCTCATTACGGATAAAACAGGAACAATTACGGAGGGCAAACCTTCGGTAGAAAAAATCGTAGCGCTGCAATATTCAGAAGATGAACTGCTGCAATACATAGCGTCTTTAAATCAGTACAGTGAGCATCCTCTTGCGGAGGCTGTAGTGAAATTTGCAAAAGCTAAAAATGTTTCTTTGACCAAAGTAGATGATTTTGAAAACATCGCCGGAAAAGGAGTTATCGGAACTGCTATTGATAAAAAGATGGCATTAGGGAATAAAAAATTAATGGAGCAAGCAGGGGCAGCTATTTCTGCCACAATTGAAGAAAAAATTATTGCAGAACAAAAATTAGGAAAAACAGTTTCTTATATCGCTGTAGATAAAAATGTAGTGGGATTTGTAACGATAACCGATGCTATAAAAGAAACAAGTGCTGCAGCTATAAAAGAATTAATGCGCCAAGGGGTTGAAGTAATCATGCTTACGGGAGATAATGTAAATACAGCCAAAGCGGTTGCAGACGAATTGCATTTAACCTCTTTTCAGGCAGGTTGTTTACCCGAGGATAAATTAAAAGTAATCGAGAAACTTCAAGCCGAAGGAAAAATTGTAGCTATGGCGGGAGATGGAATAAATGATGCGCCAGCTTTGGCTCAATCGGACATTGGAATTGCGATGGGAACAGGAACAGATGTTGCGATCGAAAGCGCCAAGATTACTTTGGTAAAAGGAGATCTGCAAGGAATTGTAAAAGCAAAAAATCTGAGCCACGCTGTAATGAGCAACATCAAGCAAAACCTATTCTTTGCTTTTGTATATAATGTCTTAGGCGTACCAGTTGCTGCGGGTGTTTTATATCCATTTTTCGGAATATTACTTTCTCCTATGATTGCTGCCTTGGCAATGAGTTTTAGTTCTGTATCTGTTATTGTGAATGCATTGCGATTGAGAAGTTTAAAACTCTAAAGAATAAATAATTTTACTATACAAACAAATGACCAATCTAGGACAAATTATTCTGCAGTATAAAAACGATAACGAAAGTGTCTATAATACCTGGTTTATAGATAACAACCAACGGTTAAAAGCATTTCGGACTATTAGACGCGGTGTTCTGCAAGTCATTGAGGATATTAAAAACAAGAACTTTCCTAATGATTTTAAAGAAAGCAGCTTAGAATTTGTTTTGAGCTGCATAGCCGAACAAAAACAAGTCTTTGCAGGGGTTTCCCATCCGTTTTATTGGAAACCCAAATTACGCATTCCAGATATCTATGAAAATCAAAACAATAAATTGGCTTTTGGTCAGTTTCTTGAAAATTGTATCAATGCCAAGTCTGAAGAACAGGTTGTAAAAGAAATCATAAGACTCGATGAATTAAAAATTAAAGGCTTAGGGCCAGCGGTTGCCAGTATTCTATATTTCATACACCCAACCTGGTTCCCACCATTCAACACTGCTATTCTAAATGGTTTTAATTTTCTTTTTAAAGACAAAAAAAAATTGGGAAGCTGGACAGAATATCTTAAAATACGAGAAGTTTTAATGGAAACTAACAGTTTGCATAAATCTCAGCTCTCAAATGATTTGGGTGCCATCGCTGGATTGTGTTTTGAAATTGGAACTCAGAAAATGCTAATAGGCAATGATGAATATTTAAGCGAAGTAGAACGTGCAAGATTCGAAAAAAACGTACACAAGCGCCAAAAAGAAATACTTGACGAAAAACTAGAAGAAAATCTGCATAGTGAAATGCAGTACCATTTATTAAAAATTGGAGTTTCATTGGGTTTCGATGTTACTCCGGCAAGCAATGATAAAAGCAAATCGTTTGATGGGCAGAATTTCTCCTTTATTTCACTTGGAAAATTCCCTGAGCTGCCTACTGACAAGGACACTCAAAATACCATCAAGTTAATTGATGTGTTGTGGTTCGAAAAAGGCACAAACAAAATTATAGGAGCCTTTGAAGTAGAAAAGAGCACTAGTATCTATTCGGGCATACTACGGTTGTCTGACCTATACTTTACTATTTCAAACGGACAGGAAGTTTTTTATATTATAATTCCAAATAATCGGGAAAAGGATTTAGTCCTTCAACTCAATAGACCTGTTATAAAAAACTCTAAAATGAATATTAAGTATATCCTGTTTTCTGAACTAAGAGCCAATTGTGATGCTATATGCAAATTTGGCAGCGACCATTCGATAATGGAAAAAATATCAAAATCAATTTAAAATTAAAAACTATGAAAAAAATAATTCTGCTAAGCTTCATTATTATGCAATCGTTATCAATTTCTGCACAAGAAAAAATTCAAATTAAACTTACCCCTGCAAGTCCCTCTGCATCATTTCAACAAGAAATCGGAAGTTCTACAGTCAAAATATCCTATAGCAGACCCTTAGTAAGAGGGCGAAAAATATTTGGCGAATTAGTGCCTTTTGGTAAACTCTGGCGAACAGGCGCCAGCGATTGTACGACCATAAGTACTAATGAAGATATTGCTTTTGGAAACAATATTTTAAGAGAAGGAACTTATTCTGTATTCTCAATTCCTTCAGAAAATGAGTGGACTATAATTATCAATAGTGATATTACTTTACATGGCGAAACTGGTTATGATGAGAAAAAAGATGTTATGCGTTTTACCGTTCCCACAGAAAAAACGATTGGTTTTTATGAAACTTTTACCATTGAATTAAATGACATCAACAGTAAAGGAGAAGGCTTCCTTAAAATAGAATGGGAAAACACAATGGTTAAAATACCTATGAAAAGCAAAGCTGACAAAGAAATTTTAGCCCTAATTGACAAATATATTATTAAAGAAAAAAGTCAAAATGCTACTTTATTGTTTCAGGCAGCAAATTATTATTCAGCCACGTGCAGAGCAAACAACCAAGCAGTATCGTGGTTAGCTGAAGCTGAAAAATTAGATCCTGAAAATTTTTATTATCCGACTTTAAGACAGAAAATCTCAGTAGAACTCAAGGATTATCCCAATGCCATCGAGGCTGCAAAAAAAGCCCTTGCAATTGCAGAACAGAAAAAAATGAAAGGCACGGAAAAATTAAAAAACCAGCTTGAAGAGTTACAATTATTACTTAAAAGCAAATAAATATTAAGCTATTACAATATCACATTGAAAAATACAAGCGCAGAAAAAATCCCCGCCACTTAAGCTAATGCTGTATTATATTATAGTGCCATTAGATTTGTTTTGGAGGAAAATTTATTAATCTAAATAACTTTTAAAGGAAAAAAATCATGAAAATGGAACACACAACACAGCAGCATTCAAAAGAGAAAAACCCAAAAATGTACAAAAAATTAGCATTTATGATCGTATTGTCATTTATTGCTATGTACATCCTAATGTACTCGATGGTAGATGTTTTTGCTAATGTCATTCCCAATGTAAATCAATTTTACATGGCAGGACTAATGACTATGCCGATGCTCATAATTGAGATTATTGTAATGGGCAGTATGTATATGAATAAAAAGTGGAACATGGCATTACTTGCCATAGGCGGCCTTGCTGCAATTATTTTTTTTTCCTGCATCAGACTGCAAGCGGCTGTTGACGATAAAGAGTTCTTAAAATCAATGATTCCACACCATGCAGCGGCAATCCTCATGGCCAAAGAGGCTTCCCTTCAAGATCCAGAAATAAGTCAGCTTGCACAAGACATTATAAAAGCACAAGAAGCTGAAATTGCGCAGATGAAAGCCAAGTTGGGTGAAATGAAAAAAAAATAACAGAACAATATTCTATAAAAATAGCAATATGAAAAATATACTTACAATACTAGTTTTTATCATGCTTCCTGTCCTAATTTATGCTCAGGATATGAAAACAATGGAAATGGATAAAAAGCCTTCGAAAGAAGAGTCAAATCCCACTACGTATACTTGTCCAATGCATCCCGAAATTCATGAAGCCAAACCAGGAAACTGCCCCAAGTGCGGTATGAAACTAGTTCCGGAAAAGTCAGACAAGCAAACAAAAACAGCAGAAAATAAAGCCACCAAGCAAACTGACCAAGGTAATAAGACACTTCAGGACGGCAATAGTAGTTCTATTTCTCAGAAAAGAGCTGAAGAAAATACTTCGCCACCGCGTGTAGTCCGATATGACCTGTATATAAGAGACACAATTGTAAATTTTACAGGAAAAGCAAAAAGGGCCATTGCCGTTAACGGACAAATACCTATGCCTACTTTGACCTTTACAGAAGGAGATACTGCGGAAATCTATGTTCACAATGAGCTGGATGAAGATACTTCCTTGCATTGGCATGGCTTATTCTTACCCAATCAATATGATGGTGTGCCAAATCTAACTCAAATGCCAATTAAACCCCATACGACGCATCTGTATACTTTTCCCATTATTCAGCATGGCACACACTGGTATCATAGCCATACGGAACTTCAGGAACAGATAGGCATGTACGGTTCGTTCATTATGAATAAAAGGACAGATGATCCGACCTTTCGCAAGGGAATCGATGATTTGCCTTCCGTTCCCATAATACTAAGTGAATGGACAGATATGAAACCTGAAAATGTACATCGATTACTGCACAATGCATCAGACTGGTTTGCTATTAAAAAGGGCACTACACAAAGTTATGCAGAAGCTATAAAACAGGGGTATTTCAGCGACAAAATAAAAAATGAATGGAAGCGAATGAATGCCATGGATGTCAGTGATGTTTATTACGACAAATTTTTAATCAATGGGAAAAATGAAAATCAGCTTTCCCAATTTAAAGCAGGTGATAAGGTCCGATTACGGGTTTCCAATGGAGGTGCATCAACCTACTTTTGGTTAACCTATGCCGGTGGGAAAATTACGGTTGTGGCAAATGATGGGAATGACGTAGAACCCGTTGAGGTTGATCGACTAATTATTGCAGTTTCTGAAACCTATGACATAGTTGTTACTATTCCAGCTGATAAAACAGCTTATGAATTTTTAGCAACACCCGAAGACCGAACAAAATCTACGTCCCTTTACATCGGAAGCGGAATTAAGCAATTAGTAGCTCCTTTGCCAAAACTTAAATATTTCGAAGGAATGAAAATGATGAACGGCATGATGAAAATGAATGGCGATCTGGATGACATGGGAATGAGCATGAGCCTTAATAAGATGGATATGAATGTAGTAATGTATCCTGAGATTACAGGTGAAACAAAGCCTAAAACCAGTACAAAGATGGAAGGAATGAAAATGGATGCTGAGCAATATAATGCCAATGCACTTTCGGATATTACAACACTAAATTATGCAATGCTTAAATCACCTACAAAAACTACGCTTCCCGAAAATGCCCCTGTTAAAGAACTAAAATTTGAACTTACGGGGAATATGAATCGATATGTATGGAGTCTGGACAATAAGGTGGTTTCAGAAGCTGATAAAATATTAATTAAAAAAGGTGAAAATGTACGTATAATTTTGCATAATAATTCTATGATGCGCCATCCAATGCACTTGCATGGACATGATTTCAGGGTTCTTAATGGACAAGGAGAATATGCACCATTAAAAAATGTGATTGATATAATGCCTATGGAAACCGATACTTTGGAATTTAATGCCAATGTTGATGGAGACTGGTTTTTTCACTGCCATATTTTATATCATATGATGAGCGGAATGGGCAGGGTTTTTACTTATGAAAATCAGCCGGCCAATCCTGAAATACCAAACCCAAAACTAGCACAGCGAAAACTTTTTGCCGACGACAGAAAATTCCACTTTATGGCAGAAAATGATTTTGCCACCAATGGAAATGACGGTGAAGCAATGTATCAAAGTACACGCTGGAGCATTGGAACCGAATGGAGGTTAGGATACAATGACATGCATGGTTATGAAACAGAAACACATATTGGTCGATATATTGGAAAAATGCAATGGTTAATGCCTTTTATAGGATTTGACTGGAGATATAGAAGAATGGGAGAAGATATACAAGAAAATAATCTTTTTGGACAAACCAATACTAAGGATAAACGTGCAGTGGTAAGTCTAGGGGTTAACTACATCCTACCTATGTTAATAGTAGCACAAGCTGAAGTTTTTACCGATGGTAAAGTCAGATTACAATTTGAACGTAAAGACATTCCCGTTTCTAAACGGCTTAGAATGAATTTGATGTGGAATACAGACAAGGAATATATGGCAGGACTACGCTATATAATTACCAGATGGGGTTCTTTGTCTTCACACTATGACAGTGATATGGGCTTTGGTGCAGGATTTATTTTAAATTACTAGCTTATAAGTACAATAGTAAATTATTGTAAGACCAAATTCTAGAATTAAGATTAATCGGTTAATATTGAAGGATATCAATTTTTTTAAATTGTCTTTCATTTGAACGGTGTGGAAGTCCATTCAAATTAATGATCGAAATTGAACCAGTATGAAAATCTAATAATACCAATTTTAAATTTAAAATTGGTATTATTAATAACAAATAACTGCAAATGCTGAACATCTTTCTAATTATGGGTTGTTCAGTTTGTATTGTATTTATATAATATCAGCTAACGATAAACCATGTAATTATTGCTTTATACATTGGTTTGATAAAACTAGCATTCGGGTAACAAACAATATTATAAAACCATATGCATCGAATCTTTTTCTTAGCCGATGCCTTCATCTTCATAAAAATAAATCTTTATATTTTTTTTTATTTAAATTATTATCGTAATATTGCAATATAAATATAAAACGATGGGAGCAACAAAAACAGATCACTTTACAGAAAGCCAGAACGAGCTGGCTGTTTTAGCAAAAGCATTAGGCCATCCTGCGCGTATTGCTATTATGGAATATTTATTAAAAGTGGATGCTTGCATCTGCGGAGATATTGTAAACGAACTTCCCCTTTCACAGCCGACCGTTTCACAGCATTTGAAAGAATTGAAAAATGCGGGACTGATTAAAGGAAGCATCGAAGGAAATTCTATCTGCTACTGCATCAACGAACCTGGACTTGAAAAGATAAAAGGTTTCTTTGAGCATATATCAGATCATTTGGCAAAAAAGCGAAGTGAATGCTGCTAATCTATAAAAATATGGAAATCAGAAAACTTTCGGATAAACACTGGGATCAGGTAAAAATAATTTACCAAAAAGGGATAGATACCGGCAATGCCACTTTCCAGACCAGCGCCCCTTCATGGGAAGACTGGGACCAGTCACATCTTAAGTCATGCCGGGTTGTGATGCAGGAAGATGGCAAGGTAATTGGCTGGGCTGCCCTTACACCTGTTTCTTCACGCTGCGTTTATGCGGGGGTTGCAGAGGTGAGCGTATATGTGGATCCAGCACATTCAGGAAAAGGAGTCGGGCTTACCCTTTTAAATGAACTTGTCCGACAGAGCGAAACAGAAGGAATCTGGACGCTTCAGGCAGGAATCTTTCCTGAGAACACGGCAAGTCTCCGCATCCATGAAAAAGCAGGCTTCCGAATACTTGGAACAAGAGAAAAAATCGGAAAACAGAATGGTATCTGGAGAAATACTGCGCTTCTTGAAAGAAGAAGCTCCGTTATTAATTAATAAAAAATATAGTTTAACTAAATATAAAAAATTATGAAACTTTCAGAAATTAAAGAAGTGCTTAAAACAGTGGAAGCTGTAAATTTTGAATTGCCGGACGGCACATTTGTACCAGAATATTTTCACGTAACTGAAGTAGGCTTGGTTACCAAAAACTTCATCGACTGCGGAGGAACAGTAAGAAAAGAAACAGTTGTAAACTTCCAGCTTTGGGATGCCAACGACTACGAGCACAGGCTTAAACCTCAGAAACTGATCCACATCATTGAGCTTTCAGAAAAAGTCTTGGGAATTGAAGACAATGAAATTGAAGTGGAGTACCAGAACACTACAATCGGGAAATACGATTTGGATTTTAACGGCAAAAACTTCACTCTGCTTAATAAACAGACAGCCTGCTTAGCTCAGGAGCAGTGCGGTATTCCATCTGATAAGCCTAAAGTAAAATTATCTCAGCTAAATACTGATAATGTTTCTTCATGCACTCCGGGCGGAGGATGCTGCTAATCATTAAACAGATAATCAATAAACCTTTACAGCCAAAAAACTATGTTATATCCACAAATTGAGAATACCGTTAAATCATTTGATTTTAAGCAGATCTCTGAAGATCGCAAAGCAGTCCTGCAGCCATTAATCGACTTCATTCAGACCAAAGTGGACAGTAAGCTGGAAACCAGACTAAACCTGATCTGCACGCATAATTCCAGAAGAAGCCACTTATCGCAGGTTTGGGCGCAGACTGCCGCCGCCTATTACGGCATCAAAAACGTTTCATGCTATTCAGGAGGAACCGAGGCTACTGCCCTTTTCCCGATGGCAGCGGAGACTTTGAAGGATTCAGGATTCAACATCAAAACCCTTTCAGAGGGTTCAAACCCCGTTTATTCAATAAAATATTCAGCTGACGAACTTCCTGTTATCGGTTTTTCCAAAACCTATGATGATGATTTCAATCCTGAAAGCGGATTTGCCGCAATAATGACCTGTTCGCAGGCTGACGGTGGATGCCCGTTTATAGCAGGCGCTGAGAAAAGAATCCCGATCACTTTTGAAGATCCAAAAATTTCCGACGGAACGCCTCAGCAGAAAGAAACTTATCTGGAGCGCAGTCTGCAGATTGGAACTGAAATGTTTTACATATTCTCACAAATAAAAAAATAAAATGTCAGCAAATAACTGTGCACCAGCTGTCGGACGCAAAAAGTTAAGCTTCCTTGACCGCTTCTTGACCCTTTGGATTTTCCTTGCTATGGCTATAGGCGTGGCTATAGGATACTTTATTCCTTCCAGCGGAGATTTCATCAATTCTTTCTCCAGCGGAACAACAAACATTCCATTGGCAATAGGACTTATCCTGATGATGTACCCGCCACTGGCAAAAGTAAAATACGAACAGATGGGACAGGTTTTCAAGAACACTAAAGTCTTGGGCGCCTCTTTATTCCTGAACTGGATTGTAGGCCCTGTCTTGATGTTTTTGTTGGCGCTCCTGTTTTTAAGCGGATATCCTGAATACATGATCGGGGTGATCCTGATTGGCCTGGCACGTTGTATCGCAATGGTTGTGGTATGGAACGATCTGGCAGACGGAAACCGCGAATATGCTGCAGGACTAATTGCCCTAAACAGTATTTTTCAGGTACTGCTTTATAGTGTATACGCTTACATTTTTATAACCATTCTACCTCCCTATTTTGGATATGATGGTTTTGAAGTCAATATCATCATTGCACAGATTGCCGAGAGTGTGGGTATCTATCTAGGTATTCCATTTGCTCTGGGAATCATAAGCCGCTATGCTTTGATAGCTTTAAAAGGCTCTGAATGGTTTGAGGATAAGTACGTGCCGTTTATCTCACCGATTACTCTTATTTCACTGCTCTTTACGATCATTGTAATGTTCAGCCTGAAAGGGGAACTTATTGTTCAAATCCCGATGGATGTCGTGCGTATTGCAATACCGCTTGTCATATACTTTACTTTAATGTTTGTCATCAGCTTTTTTACAGGAAAATATTTTGGGGCTGACTATTCAAAGGCTACATCTATTGCGTTTACAGCCACCGGCAATAATTTTGAATTGGCTATTGCCGTGGCAATTGGAGTATTCGGAATAAACAGCGGACAGGCATTTGCAGGTGTTATTGGTCCTTTGGTAGAAGTACCTGCTCTTATAGCACTGGTAAACCTTGCATTTTGGTTTAGAAAAAAGTATTTTACAAAACAACTGCCTGCAGAAACTGCTTAAAAGAAATATGAGAATTGCAATAATATCGGATATACATGCGAACTTCCCCGCATTGGAGCAGACCCTAAAAAGTATTGAAGAGCAGAATATTGATGCCGTTTACTGCTTAGGAGATTTAGTAGGCTACAATTTATGCCCCAATGCCGTGATCAATGAGATTCGTAAAAAGCATATCCCTACCCTTGCAGGAAATCACGATGTCAAAGCTGTCGAGATACATAATGACGGTTCAAATGACATTCAAAGCTACGCATATCAGATTGTGGGCAAAGAGCAGATCAAATATCTTTCTGCTCTTCCTGCCCATATTAAACTTGAATACCAGACGGCCAGCAGACTTATAAAAATTTTGATGGTCCATGGGAGTCCTTACAGCAACAGGGAATATTTGCTTGAGGATAAAAATGAGAAAGATTTTACCGACATCTTTCTTGATTCCAATACGGACATTCTTATCTGCGGACATTCTCATCTGCCGTATCATCGCATATTGGAAAATCCAAATAAAAAAGGCACTTATTTTCACGCCATTAATGCAGGGTCGGTTGGAAAACCTAAAGATAGAAATCCACACTGCTGTTATGCTGTGATAACAATTGAAAAAAGCAGCAATATTTCCAAAAAAGACGGCATTAAAGTAGAATTCATAAGAGTTCCGTATGATATTGAAAAAGCAGCCCGCGCAATTGAAGAGAGTCCTCTTCCGGACATTTACGCCTTTATGCTTAGAAAAGCATATTAATGTATTGAAATAAAACCTGCTATGGAAAGTTTTAAATTATTTTTAAAGAGCATTGTCCCTCTAAGCGATCAGGAATTTGAAAAGTACAGTCAGTATTTCAAAACAAGGACATTAGCCCGAAACAGTTATTTTGCAGAGATCGGCAAAACCTCTCATGAAGCGGCTTTTATTAAAAAAGGTTTGCTAAGGACATATTACATAAATGAAAAATCCGAAGAAGTGACTTCCTGCTTCTGTGCAGAAAATAATCTGACAGCTTCATATAAAAGCTTTATTTCGCAGCAGCATTCGGAACTTTCCATTCAGGCAGTGGAAGATACGGAACTTATAACAATCAGTTACAATGACCTGCAGAATCTCTATCAAAAGAGCCCTCTCTGGCAGAATATCGGAAGGACAATTGCCGAACGGCAGTATATGGTAATGGAACAGTATGCCAGTGTTTTGTGCAATGAAACTGCAAAGGAAAAATACATGCGCATGCTTAAGGAACAGCCTGCTGTTGTAAACAAGGCTTCAGTAAATGATATTGCAAGCTATCTTGGAATAACACGCAGGACGCTGAGCAGGATCAGAAAAGAAATTAGTCTGTAAATTCGAGGACATTTGTCCTTTTTGCTAATTATACTTTCCAATAGTTTTGCTTTTATAATCAATCAAAAATAAAATGGAAACAGCAATTATCATTTCATCCTTCTTTCTTGTCCTATTTGCGGTCTTGGCCTTATATGACGGCTTTTATCTGCATATTTTCAAATACCAGCTTCACGATCGAGAAGAAAGTAAAACCGAGCACATTACCCATACTTTGAGAGCTGTCTTCTTTCCGGCAATCCTTTATTTTCTGTTCTTGAAACAGGATAATCATACTAGTTTTGTAATAGGCTTGACCATTGTCATTCTGGATATACTGGTTCTCGGTTACGATGCTTTTATAGAAAAAGACAGCAGGCAGTTTATGGGAGGGCTTCCCCGCTGGGAATACATTGTCCATTTATTTGTAAATGGTTTTCATTTTGCGTCAATTGCAGTTTATCTCTCCATCAGGTTTACTTTTCAAAATGGGGAAATTATGATTTACAATATAAATCAATCTCCAGGATTCTTTAATCTGTTAATTGTAAATCTTTTGCCGGGAGCTATCCTAATGGCAATTCTTCATCTTTTCTTATGCATTCCAAAAACGGCCAACTTATGGAATAATTTCAGAAGTAAAATCAATTGTTGTTAATCCATCTTATTGCATAAGCAGAAGATAAATTTTATGAATTTGGAAATAAATACTATTCACAATCAGTTTTATATCATCTTGGGCAGATATATAAAGGCTCGTATAAATGATACCGACGATGCATCCGATGTTTTGCAGGAAGTTTTTATAAAGATAAACGAGAATTTAGGATCACTTACCGACGAAGGCAAACTAAAAAGCTGGATTTTCACAATCACAAGAAATTCCATTATTGATTATTACCGAAAAGATTCCAATCATAAGAAATCAGAGCTGACCGAATGTATGATGCAAAAGATTATGCATGAAACAGATTTTGATACTTCGGAAAGTCTGGACTGCTGTTTAATAAAATTCATTGAGCGGCTGCCGGAAGACTATCGGGACATTATCATGGATAGCGAAATACATGGAATTAAACAGAAAGACTTAACAGAAAAATACAGCCTTGCCTACCCTTCCATCCGTTCTAGAGTGCAAAGAGGCAGATCCAAATTAAAGGAAATGCTTCTGGATTGCTGCAGTATTGAATTAGACCGCCGTGGAAATATTATGAACGTTACCTCTAAAAAATCATGCAGCGGAGGAAAATGCTGATAACACCGAATCATTTTTGAAAACTTCATATATAGAAAATTCAGGCTGTTAAAAAAAAAAAATCAGCAAAGCCTGCATCATTTTTAGATTAGTGCGTCTTAAGTAGTATTAATCATTAAAATTAAAATTATGAAAAACAAAATGTACATTACTCTTGCAGCATTGGTATTGTCTGCTGGAAGTATCTTCGCTTATGCGAACTTATCAAAAACTGATGCAAAGAAAAACTGCACTGAAAAATGTTCTACGCATTGCTGTAGTGACGATTCGGGAACTTGTGCTCCGAAAGATTGCAAAAAGTAATATTTCGCTTTACTGTTTAAAAGACAACTCAAAAAGTTGTCTTTTTTTATGGGCAGGAATCATTCAAAATTTTAATTCAATTATTTTGTATTTTAGCATTTGCTTAAATAAGCAAAAAGTATAAATTTGCATTATGGAAGATATAATTTGTATACGACAGCAAGCAGATATTAAACAAATAATCCGCTGTAAAGACAGAGTATCAGAACTCAATACCTCATTTGACTATTTATCAAGTGGGCTTGAATTGGCTGGCAATAATGTGAGATTAAGAATTCTCTTTTTACTTTATGAAGAAAAACAGCTCTGTGTCTGTGACATAAGTGATATTCTTGAAATGAGTATTTCTGCAATTTCACAGCACTTACGGAAACTAAAAGACAGAAAACTTATTGAAACTAAACGGGAAGCGCAGACCATTTTCTATTCATTGACAAAGGAATATGAAAAAATGCTGAAACCTTTCTTCGAAATTTTAGCACAAAATGAAATTTTAGAAAAAATATGAAAACAGAGAATAAAATGATCGGAGCCGGATTTTTCACAGCATTAGCTGCTTCATTGTGCTGCATTACTCCCATATTAGCATTAGTTGCCGGAACAAGCGGGATTGCTTCTGCTTTTTCATGGCTTGAACCAATGAGGCCTTATTTCATCGGCCTGACTGTTATAATTATTGGTTTATCTTGGTATCAAAAGCTGAAAACTAAAAAGCTGATAGACTGTAACTGCGATAGAGAAGAAAATCCGAAATTCGTTAATTCAAAAATGTTTTTAGGAATAATTACAGTAATTGCAGCCCTCATGCTTTCGTTTCCTTACTACTCAAGCATTTTTTATCCAAATACAGAAAAGAAAGTCTTGGTCGTGAAAAAGACCAGCACTCAAAAAGCTGAGTTTAGAATAAGCGGAATGACTTGTGCCAGCTGTGAAAAACACGTGAATCACGAAGTGAATAAATTGATTGGAATAATAAATTCAAATGTAAATTATACTAATGGTAACGCAATTGTAGAATTTGATAATTCCAAAACTACTATTAATGAAATTGAAAAAGCAATAAATTCAACAGGCTATACAGTAACTAACAAAAAATTAAAATGAAAATCGTTCTACAATCAATAATAACCTGCCCCCTTTGCTCCCACAGTAAAGAAGAAACTATGCCAACTGATGCATGCCAATTTTTTTACGAATGTGAGAACTGCAAACAAACTCTTAAACCAAATCAAGGTGATTGCTGTGTATATTGCAGTTATGGAACTGTGCCATGTCCACCAATTCAGCAAGATAAAAAATGTTGCTAAATTGAATAATTTCTAATGGACAATAGATTATCATATACAAATTTTGATTATAAAATTTTAAGAATAATAATTTAAATTTACTGATGACATTTTTTTTCGCTCTCTTCAACTTAAATCTATAAGTTATTATGACAGAAATCACATCTATTACTGAATTAACGATTTTTAACATTTAACCCTTACGATACATACAAACCGCTTATCAACAAACTTTTAAAATAATTATCTTACAAATTCACTTGAAAAATAAGCTAATTTCTTTAAATCGTTCATAAAATGATTTGTAAATTGTGAACTAAACGTCACTTCTTAAAAAAACGTTAATTCCGAGGAATTAGCGTTTTTTTTATGCTTTTAAATTGTATTTAACCAGACTTTTACCTATAAATATATATGGTTTGAATATTTTAAAAGGTGACTTGACAGAATACAAACCACTTTAATCCTTGTTATATAAGACTAGCACAATAATTTTATATTTATATTAACAAAAAAACAGAAAACTTAGCCGAAAGAAAAACAATTACATGAAATTACTAAGTAAAATATTTATAATTTTGACGCGTGAAAATATGGGTAACAATATTATCGTTCATTGTACTGTTTCTTTCGACAGTACCTTGCTCTGCGTTTGCTAAACACTCTGAGTGTAGAGTGGAAAAAAACTGCAAGGGTGAGTCTCATGACTGCGGTGATGAATGCAATGGAAAATGTTCGCCATTTTATTCCTGTGGAACCTGTATTGGTTTTACAATAAACTTTAATTCTTCAATTATTACCGAAAAATTAGAATTCACAATTGAAGAAGCTTCACAGACACTATCATACTATAAATTTGTCGATTCTTCTTTCATCTGCAAAATCTGGCAGCCTCCTAAAATTTCTTAATAAAATACCGCTTTTACCTGCTTAACTTCAATTAAGCGGGCTTATCACCTTTATTAACATTAAGAAATCACAAATGTTTAAATATATTTTATTGATTGTGGCAATAGCATCTATTGGCACTGTACAGGCACAGAATAAAATCACATTCCATATAAAAAATACATCAACCAATGAACCTGTAAAAGGTGCTTCAGCTAAAATTGAAGAAACCAATGAAGTTTTGTCATCAGATAATAATGGTAACATCATTATCGAAAACCTTAAAAATGGAGACTACACATTATCGATCTCAATAGAGGGTTATGCTCCCAATAAAACACTTTTTAAAGTGCCTGCAGCTGTCAATTTTATAGAAATTGCATTGCAAAGTGAAATGGAAGAAGAAGCCGAAGAAATGAAAGAAATAGTGGTAACTTCTACAAGAGGTACAAGAACAATCAGCAATATTCCAACCAGAGTTGAGTTTATAGCAGGAGAAGAACTTGAAGAAAAAGCAAATATGAAACCGGGGGATATCCGTATGATGCTTAATGAAAGTACCGGAATCCAGACCCAGCAGACTTCAGCTACTTCTGGAAATTCTTCAATCAGAATTCAGGGACTAGACGGACGATATACACAAATCTTAAAAGATGGTTTTCCTGTATACTCAGGTGCATCAAGCGGACTGGGATTGCTGCAGACTCCTCCGTTAGATTTAAAACAGGTTGAGATAATTAAAGGTTCTGCCTCTACCCTTTACGGAGGTGGTGCAATTGCAGGTTTGGTTAATCTTGTATCTAAAACCCCTACCGAAGAAAGAGAATTGCGATTTCTAATTAATGGGACTTCCGCTCTTGGTTTGAATATTAATGGTTTTTATTCCCAGCAGTTTGATAAAATTGGATTGACTGTTTTTGCATCTCATGACCGAAACGCTCCTTATGACCCTGCTGATATACAGCTTACTGCGATTCCAAAATTCGAACGCTTTAATTTTAATCCAAAACTTTTTGTCAATTTTAATGAAAACACTAAACTAAATTTTGGCATTAATACAGTTTTTGAAAATCGTATCGGCGGGAATATTGACTATATAAAAGACGAAAATAAATACCCTGACAGTTATTTCGAAAAAAATAAAACGCAGAGAATAAGCACTCAGTTCACCCTTACTCATAAATTTAATGATCAGGAATCTATTACCATTAAAAACAGTTTTAATAATTTCAGCCGCATTATAACTATTCCTGACTATATTTTTGATGGCCTGCAGAACAGTACTTTCTCAGAAATCAGCTATTCTAAAAATGGAGAAATTGCAGAATGGGTTGCTGGTGGAAATTTATATACTGACAAGTTTACTGAAAACAGCCAGACAGCTTTTCCATTAAGAAACTATAATCAGATCACTTATGGTGCTTTTGTTCAGAATACCGTCAAAGCTAAAGAATGGCTGGATATCGAGACTGGTCTTCGAGGTGATTATGTTGTTGATTACGGATTCTCATTATTACCTAGAATCTCAGCTTTATTTAAAATTAATTCCAAACTTACTTCACGACTTGGTGGCGGTTTAGGCTACAAAACACCAACTATTTTTACCGAAGAAAGCGAGCGTATTCAATATCAAAATGTACTCCCTATTAATAGTGATTTCAATAAACTTGAAAAAAGTTACGGACTTAACTTTGATGTGAATTATAAAACTAAAATTACCGAAGATATTTCATTATCATTGAATCAATTATTCTTTTATACAAATGTTGATAATCCACTGATTTTAACTTCGCTTCCTAATGACCTTTACCAATTTGTAAATATTAATGGATATTTAGATACAAAAGGAACAGAAACAAATGTGAAATTAGGCTATAAAGATTTTAAACTATTTGTTGGGTACACTTTTGCTGATGCTTCGATAGACAACAATGGCATAAAATCTCAAAATCCTTTAACTGCTAAACACAGATTAAATAATGTTTTGATGTATGAAGTCGAAGATAAATGGAAAGCTGGTTTAGAAGCTTATTATTACAGTCCTCAAAAGTTAAGTGATGGTACAACTGGAAGGGAATATTGGATTTTCGGCTTCATGGTAGAAAAGCTTTGGGAAAATTTTTCAATTTTTGCCAATTTTGAAAATTTTACTGATACCAGACAGACAAAATTTGGAAGTATCTACACAGGACCAATTTCAAATCCTGTTTTCAAAGATATTTATGCACCGTTAGACGGATTTGTTGTAAATGCAGGTATTAAGATTAAAATATAGTCTTATGAAAAAAAGTATATATAATATAAGAAAAATGGATTGTCCCAGTGAGGAACAATTAATACGAATGAAGCTCGCTGGTTTAGAACAAATCAAACAGCTTGATTTTGACATTGCAAACAGAAGATTAAAGATCTATCATACGGACGACGACACTCTTATAACAAATGCAATTGATACTCTTAATCTGGACAGCACTCTGCTGGCATCAGAACATACATCAGAACATGTAGAGACAAACAGTGACTCACAGCAAAGTAAGTTATTATGGCAGGTTCTCATTGTAAACTTTTCATTCTTTCTAATAGAGATAATTACAGGTTTTATATCCAATTCGATGGGATTGGTTGCCGACAGTTTGGATATGTTCGCCGATAGCATTGTATATGGTTTAGCTCTGTTTGCTGTCGGGAGCACAGCTTCAAGAAAAGGAAGTGTAGCAAAAATAAGTGGTTATTTTCAGATTGGTCTTGCAGTTTTGGGACTTATTGAAGTTTTAAGAAGATTTGTAGACTCAGACCATATTCCTGCATACGGAACTATGATAATAGTTTCATTATTTGCACTTGTAGGTAATTCGTTATGCCTTTACCTGCTTCAAAAATCTAAAAGTAAAGAGGCACATATGGAAGCTAGTATGATTTTTACTTCGAATGATATTGTAATTAATATGGGAGTCATAATTGCTGGTATATTAGTATACTTTACTAATTCAATGGTACCCGATCTTATTATTGGTGTTTGTGTGTTTTTCATAGTCGCTAGAGGAGCATTAAAAATATTACAGTTATGATATTTGGTAATTTAAAAGTATAGAATGTTCTTCAAAATTATTTTTTTTATCGCTGCACCAATAGAGAAACCAAAAAAAATCTGTTTCACACAAATTGTGAGACAGATTTTGATCTTCTTTAACAGCGACGGGCAGTATTTTCCAGCTTAACATTGCTGCATGCATGGAGTATTGGTAATAATCATCGTTCAGGCTTTTGCATTTGTCATAGATTCTTTGGTAGAAGTGCCGGCTCTAATCGCATTACTGATTTAACAGAACAAATTATAAATGCGGATTATCAAACGTAATTATAATATTGTAAATATGAATACTATTATTACTTTTATACACTAATTCTATAGGATATTAGAAGTATGATAGTCAAAATACTTGCGAGTAAAAAAATCTTATTACTTTTTATTAATTTATGTGTATTTCAATTATACGCACAGCAAAAAAATAGCTTATCCCAACAGTTTCTAATGAATATTGAAATCAGACCAAGAGTCGAATATACTTCAAATTATTTTCTTCCTCCCAACGATTCAATTGATCCTTATTTTATTATTACCCAGAGAAACAGAATTTCTATGCAGTATGCTAGAGAAAAATGGCTTATTAAATCCGATTTACAGGAAATTCATCTTTGGGATGAAAACAGCAAAGCTTCCAAAGTTGGAAGCATTAATTTTTATCAATTGTATTTTGAGACTAAGATTAAATCTCTAAATGTACGATTGGGAAGGCAAAGTGTTTTATTAGATAATGGCAGATTATTTTCTGATGCTCCTTGGGCACAGCAAGGGAGAGCCCATGAAGGAATACGGATAATGAAATACTCAAAATATTTCTCTAATGATTTTTTCTTTTTGTTTACCAGAAACTACAGCACTGAATTTGAGTCAGCCTACTCTCCTGTTGCATCAAATAGGTATAAATACCTGTTGGTAAATAGTCTCAATTACAATAACAATCATGGATTTTCATTTAATTCATTGAATGCTGTTGATTTTTTAGAAAACTCAAGTTCAGGGAAATTGTATACTCGTGCAACAGCAGGCGGAAGAATAGAATTTAAAACGAAACAATGGTATTATACTTTAAATTCATATTGGCAGTTTGGACGTAATTCAAAAGGTCAAAAATTATTTGCTTACTATTTTCAACCTGAAGTTAAATTATCTCTATTGAAATCTACTTGGCGTTTAGGTGCAGAAATAATTAGTGGCAGCAGTCCTAATCTATCAGATAATAGTTCGGGAGATTTTGATGTCTTATATGGCGTGACATGGAAGTTCAATGGAAATATGAATGTCTTTACCCGTTTTCCCTCCGACGTTAACGGAAAAGGTTTAGTAAATCCTTATCTATTTACCGTAATTCCCTTAAATAGTAAACTATCTCTTCGTTCTGATTTTCACCTTTTTTATACTCGATACCCGCTTTTAAATAATTTGGGTCAAAAAATGACAAAGTTTCTTGGATATGAAAATGATTTTTCTTTGAAGTACTTACCTGTCAAAGAACTGGAAATTAATTATGCCTTTTCTTTTTATAAATCAACAAACGCAATGCAATATCTGCCAAAAATACAAGATGAAAATAAACTTGCTATTTGGAGCTACTTAATGATTTCATATTCTTTTAACGCGATCAATTTAAAGCATTATAAAAATTAAATAAAATAATATCCTGTATTAAATCTTACACAATTAAAAAATCTAAAGTTTGTTTTATCTGAAAGGTTGAATTATATCATCAACAAATTTTGATATTCATTTTCTTAAATAAATATTTTATTTTTAATCACTATATTTTATCTGGATATGCAAGTATCTACCCAACAAATAATTATTACAGCTAAAAGATAAAACCATAAAGTTATTTAACGTTTTTCAATACATACCCTAACGATACATGCAAACCGCTTCAAAACAAAAAATCAAAAAATTATCTTACAAATTCACTTGAAAATAAGCCAATTTCTTTAAATCGTTCATAAAATGGTTTGTAAATTGTTCAGTAAGGGTCACAATTAAAATCCTTAAACATACTGATTAACAGGAGTTTAAGGATTTTTTATTTCTGTATTTGTACGATTTTTGTATTATGGCTTTAAAGTCCCCATAAAAAGTAAGATTTACGGCAAAATAAATCTGTCGTTTTTTAGCTTCACTTTACACTTTTTGCGCCAAATCAAAATACCAATACAGATTTAATTGCATTGTGTTTGATATTAGAACTTAATTATTAGTTACGCACTCTGTACACGTGATGAGATAGAGATATATTCATTTAAAATCATTAATGATATTTTTTAACGGTGAGGTTACGGTGAGTATTTACCCTAATGTTACCCTAATGGATTAAATTTGAAAAAAGTTGATTAATCAAATCGTTACGCACGCGAATAGATAGGAATGACTTTTATTTCCGAACCATTACGCGCACGTATCGTTTTACTTCTGATATTAATTTGACCTATACGCGCGTAACAGATAGTTGCATATTGGTTTTCCCTATCTCATTACGCGTAACAGATAATGCAAAACAAATTATTAAAAACCATTAATGATTATTCACAACGGTAAGATTACGGTTAGCATTAAACCATAAAAAAAAACCGCTCATCTCTGAACGGTTATATTTTTACATCATCAATAATTTTTCAATTGTTCCTACTGGAAAACTATCAGCTTTAAGTATTTTATTATTTAGCCTTTTGAAACGTTTCGTTTCTTTGCCGTTGTAATGCGTTTTAAAATACTTTTTGAAGCGTTCTTCATATACGTCGTCTGAAAGGTAACACGCATCAAATATTTTACCCAAATCCCTATTCTTTTTACTTTCTAATTGTTTTGAATACATTAATCCGTTAAACGCCTCTCGATGTAAAAAATAACCACTATGCAAATATAATTTTCTGCAATGCTTTCCAGTATTCGGACAAACAAAATATAAAACCTCTCCTTTGCCTAAATTAGACGGTTTACTGATTATCTTGACCTTGTAATTTTTAGGCTCTCCATTACATTTGTAATCTAAAACAATAAATGTTTCAAAATCATTCTTTGTAACTTTAATCCCAATATTTGAATGTGGTGTTCCGTTCCTACTCCAACTAACTGTACCGGATTTTGTACCGTTATAAGTTAAGTAGTCCCATTCTTTGAGTTTCTTTATTGATAAATACAAACAGTCTTCAACTGTTGCTGGATAATTAGCGTAACGTCCCATAGAGAATAACCTAAATTATTAAGGAATAAATGATTTGTTTTCTATAACTAATTTACGAAAAATTAATCTAATTAACTAAAAACAAGTTATTTATAATACGATTAATCTAATTCAAAACACTACATAAATAAGTACTTCAATTAACTATTTTCGACGATTTGTATTTCGTCAGGTTTTAATCCATATAACGCATACACCATAGCATCTATTTCTTTTTCTAGAGTTGTTATATCTGCTTCTGGGTTTTCTTGTTTTAAGGCTAATATTTGGTTGACTTTATTAATTAACTTTACATCATTTGAATTGCAAAGAGGAGAATTTCTTAAATAAATAGGCTTAATTTCATAATCAAGAAACCTTACAGAATATATCCAGTTAAATAATTTTGAATTTAAAACTCCTAATAAGCCTTCTAAACTATTTTCATCTTTAGAAATAATATTAGAGAGCCTATTTAAATTATAACAGTTATCATTATCAATAGTAGAAACTATACGCACTTTCATTGAAATATTCCTTGTTCTTACAACCAATATTTTTGGTCTATTAAAAAATTTCTCGTCAGGTAGTGAACGACCTAATTTACCTTTACTTCTAACAAATTCTTTATCATACATTATAAAACCTTTAGTTTTAACTTTACCATATTTAACAGGGATTCCTGTGCCAGGCACCATTGGGTGATATTTTTCATTAATTTTAGATTCAGAAGTCAGTTCATCTTTAATATAGCCTGTATTGATTCCTACACCAATGTCATACTTTGTGTCGATAAATGGAAAGGTTTTAAAAAGTTTGTCAATCAATGCATATTCTTTTCCGTCTAATAAATAATCAAAAATAAACCCATCATTATTAGTGAACCTTGATTGTTCGATTGTTTTTGACTTCGTATTATAGATTTCTTTAGGTTCGGAAGGTGTTTTTACATCTATCAAATTATTACTCTCTTTAGCTTTCTTTAAAATATAAACTACTGAATCGACTGTAGCTTCTTCAAAAACGTTTGGACCTAAAGGTATTAACTGCACTATTTGTGAGCTTTTTAAAATAAATTCTCTTGTTTTAGAAAATGAATTTTGTAAAATGAAGGAAGAATTAGTTATAAAAGAATGAAATGAATTTACCTTTTGTATTTTCAAAGAAAGTTCAATGAAAAATTTATATAAATCAAAGTTACCACTTGTTGCAAAAAAAATAGCTTTAAAATAATTTTTGTAGCTATCAAAATCAGCATTTCTGTATACATAAGGAGGATTTCCAATTACAACATCAAAACCTAAATAGTTTCCATTATCATCCAACACTTCAGGAAATTCAAAACGCCATTCAAATGCATTATTATAAATAGCATTATTTATAGTATCTTCTTTTTCTTGTACAAACTTATCGGCATCGGCTTTTAGCTTTTTTAGTTTGTCTTTTTCGGCTTTTTTAATTTTTTCGCCAAAAAGTGCTAAATTATCTAGTCGTTGTTTTTCGTTTTCATAGGTACCTACTGCTTTAGATACTTTGTCGATAAATTTATTGTCTAGTGTACTTTTAAAGTTGTTTTTTACTTCGTTTATTATTTCTAATACTTGGTATTTTTCCTCTTTACTGTTGGAGTTTTTATAATCGTTTACCGCTTTTTTATAATTGGTAAAATTGTATTTTACTTCTTTTCCTTTAAAGGCATCTTTTAAATCGTCTTGCAAATTAAAACGGCTTATCAAGGAGTTACCACATTTAATGTTAATATCTATATTTGGTAAGGTATGTAGCTGTTTCTTCTCTGTATAATAAGCGTTTTTTAATAACTCTATCCACAAACGTAAACGACATATTTTTACTGAATTTGGGTTAATATCTACACCAAATAAACAATTTTCTATAAGGATTTGTTTTTCTTCAAAGAGTGTTTTTTGTATACGAGCGCTTTCTGTATCATTAGGGTTGTATTCAAATAAATACCCGTTCGCATCTGATATGTATAGTTCGTCGCTTTCTATTTGTATATCAATTCGTAATGGTATCCCTTTTTCGTCTACTAATATGCCTAATTCATTTTTAATGACAATTAATTCATTAAGTGCAGATACTAAAAAGTGACCTGAACCTACTGCGGGGTCGCAAATGCGTAAACTATTTATGAGTGTATTGAATCGTTTAGAATCGTCGGGTTTAAAAAAACGTGATGTATATGCTTTTACATCTTCAAATGTCTCTATTGTATCATTTTCATTTTCTTTGAATTTTTGCACTACTGTTCTGCGTATGGTTTCTTTACACATATACATAGTTATGTATGCAGGTGTATAAAATGAACCATCTTTGTACCCGTTTATTTTTTCGAATATTAAACCTAATACAGATGCATTGATTAATGTTTTTGTTTCCTTTCCTTCAACTATTCCTTCTGTTCCATCAGTAGCAAAGTCATAAGCATCAAGAAATTTAAAAAGATAGTCTAATGTTTTTAGGTTGCCTTTAAATTTTTTACCATTAACATCTTTCAAAACAGTACTTGGATGAACTGTCATTTCATCATCTTTTAATGCTGAAATTGTGAAAGTCAAATCTTCCATACTACCATCCTCTACAGAAAACAAAGAACTATTTAAATATGGAATGTATTTATACGTTTCCGCGAATTTTTCATGTCTTTCATTGTAAGGTTTTGCTAAAGCTGAAAAAAACAAATCATTCAATGCATCAAAACCATTGATAAAACTACTATTTAAAAACTTGTATTCTTTTGCTCCTTTGTGATAGATTGCTAATTGTGATTCTAAAAGCTTAAGAAAAAGAATTCTATTTATCCAAGTCAAACATAATTCTAAACCAACATTAAAAGCTTTATTTCCTTGACCTTCTGTTAGATTTACTTTTCTTAAATAATCCTTATCTTCTAGTGTAAAAATGGTATTTTCTAATAATGATGCGTAATCTTTTGATTTACTATCTTTTCTTTGTATTACTTTTTTACTACCATCTGGTACCTCTTCTAAACCAATAATGTGTAGTAATTCGTTATAGAAGTTTTTGTTTAATTGGTTACTATCGTTTCCAAAACTATGTCCTAATAAATGAACATTAGAAAATATTTTAAAGTAAGTGTTTAGTTTATTATCATCTAAAGAGTTTAGGTTTACTTTGCTAAAATCTAAATACACAAATGGTAATTCCTCTTTAACTTCTTCAATATATTTTTTAGCAATTTCATTATAAAACAACTCATTTTTAGTAGTATCTTTTAAACCATCTCTAAAAGCTTCGTATTCTTTTATTAGTGCTTTATTTTTATAAAAATAATTGTAAAAATCTTCTGCTTTAAACAAAAACCATTCGTAGCCATTCGTAGCTATCAAATGTTTTATATTGTTATTTTTACCATCTAAACGTTCCCTTAAGTAATACAAAAGTAATTCTTGTAATGCTTTTTTATTTAGATTTCTTTCTGAAATAAACTCAACTTTATTACTTGGTTTTTTTGCTTCTATAATAACACCAATATCCGATTTTGCAGTACTGTCTAAATAGATTGCTAAATCTATTCTTTCTTTAGTGTTTATATAATTGTCTTTAAAAAATGTATTGGAAAAGAAATCTTTAAAGTGAGATTTTATATGCTCTTCACTTTCACCTTTTTCATCACTTAATTTTACTGCTTCTATACAGACTTTTAATTTTTCTATAAAAGTAGTAACATCATTCCTTAAAGGTTTGTGTTTTCTATATGCAGGATTTAGTGCCTTTCTAGTATTAATTTTATTCATAAAAAGATAATTATTTACTTTTCGTAAATGTATAAATATAATATTGTTATTATATTTATTTTCGACAAGGAATAATTTTAGTCAAAATCGAATTTCGAAAATATTAAGTTTTGACTTGGTTTATTAATTGGTTTTATAACTTTGGCACTATCGCTAACTTTATGATACTGCAAATATTCTTTAAAAAATGTGTCGCCTTTATAAAATGCTTCTTCAGGAGAAATGCAATTAAAAACACTTTTACTTAGATCAGTATCAAAACTGTTTTCTATATCTGTATTAAACTTAACTTCTTTTGTTGGCATTGCTTTATATAAATGCTCAAAACAATTTACTCCAGCATCAATATTGTTTATTTTAATTTTTAAAATTTCTTCTATCAATTCAAGTTTTAACTGGTTTTGAATATCTGTATCGGTTTGAATTTCCAATTCTGTAATTGCTCCAGCAATCGTGCATAAAATCAAAAATAATTGATGTACTGATTGTTTGTTTTCTTGGCTTGTTTCAAATGTTTGTAAGCTCTTTATAGTATCATTATTAAAGAGGTTACAATCTTTCTGTTTTCTTGGTTTATAAAAGCTTCCTGTACATAACAAATTGAATTTCTTAATTATAGCATACGTCAATAAATTGTTTCGTTTATGTCCTATAATTGTATTCTCACTCAAAAAACCGTAATCATTATTTTGAATTCGTTCACGCACTAAATCAATTAAATTTTTATAATTCAGCAAAATATTAATCTCTTTTATTGCTTTATTTTTTTCGTTTAAAAAATCAATATTTTTTTTGAATTGAGGTTTTCCAACAATATCAAAATCACGTTTTCTAAAGTTCTTTAAATCAAAACCATTGCTATTGTATTTAATCAGTCGTAAATAAGTCGCTCTAACATTAAAAACATAATTACTTTGTCTTCTTATGTGCTTCAATATTAATTCAAGTTCCAAAGGCTTTATTTTACGTTTATTCAAATGAAACAAAACATCTAACATATTTTCACAAAGTGAAATAAAAATTTGATTTGGATTCTCAACAAATTGTTTACGTGAGTAGATTAATGTTTCGCTTAAATTGATTACTTCTTCTTTTATTTCTTCAACAAAATCATTGTAGTTATTTAGATTAAAGCCAGCACTTATGTACTCAAAATTATCTATGTATATTATAAAAGTATCCGTTTTGCCTTTGATTTGAGGTTTTTTGAAATCGTGTTTAGTTACCATATTTAAACCATTTGGCAAACTATTAATGTAAGCATACGGCAATCGCTTGTCTGATAAATAGAAGTTTTCTCTTATTACTGGTCTGTTAAGTTCTTTCAAACCAAAATCACAATTTGGGTGTACTCTTAAAATTTGCGGTTTTGTTTTATCATCTATAAAAAGTACTGCATCGTGAAGCCGTGCGCCACGCTGTAAATTATTAATGCTTACAAAATTATTTATTGCGGTTTCTTCTTGGTCAGTCATAAACGAAATAAATTTATATTTTTCGTTATGCGTATAGTATAACAAATCTGTACTTTGTTCATCTGTATAACCACAATCTAAGAAAAAAGCCTCTGTAAACTCTTTACTTTTATATTTGCCACTATTGCAAATAGTATTAAACAAAATCTTTGCTTCACTCCTTGTTATGCCTTTTGTAAGCATCAAATTATTATAAATGTCATCTTTTAAATTCGCTCCTGTTTCAATGTCTAAAAATGTAGGGAATGCACTTTTTATGTCACATTCGATTAACTTAAACGGTGCTAATGGTCTTAATTGCCTTGATGTTTTAGGCAATGGATTATATTCTCTATGGTCTTTAATTGAAATATTAAAATGCGAAGTTGATAATTTCAATTCTTTGCATATTAAAAACAAAATACCGTAATACCATTGACTAACCAATGTAAACCCATTAATCGGCATTGATTTTGACTTTCTACTATCAACATCAATATACTTTTTATCTAAATAATTTCGATCAAAATTATACTTTTCAATTGGTAGCTTTTCTCCAGTATTTATGTAGTGATTAACGTAATCTATATGCTGGTGATATCCAAAATATTGAGAATTAAAAAACCAAGCACTTTGTATTATTAGCCAACAATGTTTAAATAATGGCGCATCAACTAATGAATAGAACTTTATATCTAATTCATAAATTGCCGTATAGGTTGTTAAATTATTAGCATCAATAAACCCTTTAACCTTTTCAATTGTATAGTACTTGTCTTTTATTTTATGCGTGAAAATTTCACTATAAAAATAAGCCATAGCCAAAAGTGTAATTTCTGAAAACGATACGCCAAATCCGTTTTTATTGTCGCCTTTCATATTGTTTAAAGCGTTTATAAAATCAGTTTCGATATTCTTTGAAATACGGTTTTGAATATCAGTTTTTAAATTAGAATTATTATAAAAATCTAACTTAATCCATTCAGCAATATAAGTTTTTGGTACGGCTTTATTGTTTGCCGTTTCCATAGCTTATATTTTTATAAATACACTTGAAACTATACTATAAATGATTTGCTTAAAAGCACTAAAAACCTTAAATTTGTTTTGCTTTAATACCTCAAAATAAGGACTTTGTAAATATCTACTTTGCATAGTCCTATTTTTTTAAAGGAATTAAACATTCCAATAATTCCGCTTTTTTGTAGTATCTGCGGTTTCCAATTCCATAAGCAACAACTTTACCTTTGTTTGTCCAATACCATAACGTGCTACTATCAATGTGCAAATAATCGCACGTTTGTTCTCGGGTTAATAACTCATCAGGATTGTGAGTATTTGTGGTTGCTTTTTTTTGCTCTAAAAATTCAAGTGTTTTTAAAGCAATTTTTTCAGTTAAATCATCTACTGAAATTGGTGTTAAAATTAAATTGTGCATCTTTTTATCTTTAAAAGTTTACACAAACCACGTGAGGTATTTTAAGGGGTATTTTTAGGTACGTACCCCGAAGTACCCAGTTATTTTGAATTATATTTATCTTCTATGTAATTACTAATTAATAGACTGTTATTTGATAATCTAATAATTTCATTTTTCCATTCTTTACTAAAGGCTTTTGAAATTAATCTTTCGTTGTTTAAGTCAATTTTTATAAATTCTCTGTAAAAACTTTGTCCAGTAGTTCCCGTTTTTTCTCTTCCTATTTTTTCTATTTCTCTTTTTACAAAAGTTCCTTCAATACTTTTTGGAGGTTGTTGTCCATTTGCACTTAACTCAATCCAATACAGCAAAGCATACCATTTTTCTGCAATTTTTTTTTGTTTACCTTTATTAGGTTTATCGGCTGTATTTTGTTGAGGTTCTTTAATTATAAAATCATAAATTTCAAAGTAAGGTTCTACAATTAGTTTAAATTCCGCTATCAGTTCTTTAATAAAATCATTTGATTTATTTCTCTCTAATACGAAATACATTCTTTTTAATAGATATTTTTTATCTGAAATATTATATCTATCTTCTTTTAAAATAACATTTGGTAGCATTCGAAATCTCATTGGCAAACAACCTAAATCCTTTTCGTTTTCAATATTTTCAACTAATTTGACAATTGCTTTTTCAAACTCTGTTATTAGCAATTCATTATTAATATCCTGTTCCCAATAATCCGTTTTTGGTTTTTCTTTTGATTCTATTTTGCTTATAGTATCATTATACCAATTCATAAACGAAGCCTTTAAAGTATCGCTATTAATACTTAAAATTCCGAAACCATACATTATTGCTTTCTTGGTAAAATTTAGCCAATTTAAACCGCGAATATATGAGAGGTATTTACTGGCATAAAATGCCGGAATTTGCTACATTGAATTTTTTCAATAATACAGAGAAACTTCCCAATTGGTACTGGACAGGAAAAACAAAAATGAACTGCCTTAAAGATGCCATAAAACAGTCTCTGACATTTGCCTACGCACATCATATCCAGCGTTTAATGATTACAGGAAATTTTGCTCTTCTGGCCGGAACAGATCCCAGCGAGGTTGATGCCTGGTATCTCGGTATTTATATAGATGCGCTCCACTGGGTCGAAATTACCAATACTCGAGGTATGAGCCAGTTTGCAGACGGGGGAATTATAGGTACGAAGCCTTATGTAAGTTCAGCTTCTTATATTGATAAAATGAGCCATTACTGCGGGACCTGTTTTTATAATAAAGCAAAAAAAACAGGCGATAAAGCCTGTCCTTTTAACAGCCTGTATTGGAATTTTTATGACAGGCATGAAAGTAAGCTTGCCCAGAATCCGAGAATTGGAATGATGTATAAACTATGGCATAACATGAAGCCTGAAGATAAAACGGCATTATTACAGCAGGCGGATTATTATTTAAAACATATCAATGAGCTGTAAAGACGCCATTGATAGTATTACAAAAGAAAAAGCTGCCTTTTAAGGGCAGCTTTCCATTATGAGCAGGGATGAATTTTTAAGAAATCTCAATCATCCTTGGTGTCTTTTCTCTGGCCTGTTCCAGTTTTGGAATAGAGAGCAGTAAAATTCCGTTTTCATAACGGGCACGGATTTTATCCTCGTCTACCACATTTTTAGGAAGTACAAAACTTCTCTGGAACGATTGATAACTGAACTCTCTGCGGGTGTAATTTTCCTGCTCTGTATTTACCTGATGCTGCTTGGATGAAGAAATCAGCAGCTGTCCATTATCAAGGGTAACTTGAAAGTCTTCCTTGTTCATACCAGGCGCGGCAACTTCTACTTCATAATTCTCATCAGTTTCCTTAATGTTTACTGAGGGCAGTGTGGTGCTTGTGGTTGAAAAATTGTTGTTTTCCCAATTGAAAAGATCGCGGCCAAAAACATCATCAAAAAACAAGCGTTGGAACCCAGGCACGCTGGCTCCGTTTCTTCTAATAAGATTCATAACTGTAATTTTTAAAATTGTTATACAATAAATTTTTGAACTTGCACAAAGATGTGCGCCAGCAAAAAAACAAAAAATATGCCAGTGGTTAATTCTGACATTTTTTCATAATTAATTATGAAAAAATGTCATTTTGATCTATAAATCGTTGCAGCTGTTTTATTTATGATCCAAAATTAATAGTTTCAGGAAAAAATACCACTTCCCCTGTAGTAATGTCGTGTGATCCTCCAACAATTCCAATTTCTCCCTTTTCAATCATTTCTTTGAGTATCGGACTGCGCTGCATAATTGATGCAACAGTACGTTTAACATTAATAACCGAAACATTTTCCACAAAAGCAGCATTGCCTGAATTGCGGTTTTCTTTTGTCTGGGTTTCATCATCAACTGCAGGTCTTATTTTGGTCAGTAACGCTGTGAGATTACCCATTTCGACGTGGTCGCAGGCACCTTTTACAGCACCGCATTTGGTATGGCCGAGTACTACAATAATTTTTGACCCTGCCACCTTGCAGCCAAATTCCATGCTGCCTAAGATATCCTCGTTGATAATGTTTCCGGCAATACGTACGCTGAAGACATCCCCAAGTCCCTGATCGAAAATTAATTCTGCTGAAGTTCTACTATCGATACAGCTCAGAATTACAGCAAAAGGATGCTGGCCGTCTGAAGTTTCATTGGCCTGCTGCAGAAGATTACGGTTTACTTTCAGGTTGCTTACAAATCTCTGGTTTCCTTCCTTTAGAAGCTCTAAAGCCTTGGAAGGAGTTATTGCTGCCTGCATTTCTTTAGTTAATGTTTTCATTTGTGAGTGGTGTTTAATGTTTATGATAAAAAAAAATTCCGGCTGCCGCGATTTAGGTATTTCAGGTTCTTTTAAAAATTCTTTTATATTGATTTGAATTGTTCTTGCTATATTGTACTGACCATAATACGAATACCATATTAAATACTGAAAAAAAGCTATATATCTACTAATGCATATAACTCAAAAGAAGTTTATTTTAGTTTTATTAATTAAAAGATAGTCAGCAAATTTACCTGTTGAAAAGCTATAAAAAAAATCGCTTTAAGAAAAAAAATAATATTTTAAATACCGTTTTACCAACCCTAACATGGCGATAATATAATTATTTTTAGAAAAACTGACTTACTAAAGTTTCTTCAGTTACGGCCTATGGAACAATAATGTCTCAAAATTGAAAATGATTCCCTATTTTAGTTGAAATTGTGAAATACCTAAGCAAAATAATATAAAGAAAATCAGCAGAAGAAATTTACCTTCGATGATTAAAACAACTAAAACGCTATGTACCAAAATCCAGGACTTTTGAATGATATAGTGGGGGCACTTCCTTTGCCTGTCGCAGTATACACAGGAGACAGCTTAAAGGTTGAAATTGCCAATCCTGCCATGATCAGGACCTGGGGAAAAGGAGATCAGGTAATTGGAAAAAATTATCCCGATATTGTTCCCGAAATTCAAGACCAGCAGATTATTGATCAGGCTCTTACTGTCCTTAAAACCGGAATCCCATTTCATGCGAAAAATAAAAAAGTAGACCTTGTTATTCAAGGGGTAATGACCGAACACTATTTTAACTACAGTTTTATTCCTCTTTTTAATGAGAAAGGCGAAGTATACGGAGTGCTTAATACGGGAGCCGATGTCACTGATCTTCACCAGGCTAAAGAAGAGGCAAAAAGTGCAAACGAAAAACTTACCATGGCAATTGATGCCGCGGGTCTTGGAACCTACGAAATAGATCTGGCTACAAAAACAGTTAAAACTTCAGGAAATTTTAACGCCATCTGGTCTATTGAAAAAGAGGTAAGTAATGAAGAGCTGATCGCCAGGCTGCATCCGGATGATTTACCCGTACGCGAAAAAGCGCACGAGCAGGCCCTGATCACTGGAAAAATCAGCTATGAGACAAGGATACTTCAAGAGGACCATTCTGTAAAGTGGACAAAAATTAATGGTAAGATAATCAATGACCAGCAAGGGAACCCAAAAACAATTATCGGCATTATACAGGATATTCAGGAGCAGCGTGCCTTTGAAGAAGAGCTGAAAAAACAGGTTGTCGACCAGACAGAAGAACTGCAGCGTTCCAACAATGACCTGCTGCATTTTGCAGGAATAGTGAGCCATGACCTCAGGGAACCTGTTCGAAAAATTAAAATATTCAACACCCTTTTAAGCAATGAGAAAAAACCAGGTTTCTATAGAACTTCAAAAAAATACCTTTCTAAAATTAACCACTCTGCTCAAAGGATGGAAAACATAATTGAGGGCATCCTCACCTATTCTACCCTGGACAAAACTGCGCAGTCCTTCGAGAAAATAGACCTTAATGAAATCCTTGAAAACATAAAGACAGATCTCGAACTTGTTATACAGGAAAAAGATGCTGTTTTAATTACATCCGAGCTTCCTGAAATAGAAGGCGCGTCAATTTTAATCAACCAGCTTTTCTACAACCTGATTCAAAACGCGCTTAAATTCTCAAAAGCAGACGTGCCGCCAAGGGTAATTATAACCTCTGGTCTTATAAATGATAACGGTGTTGACTGCGTGAAAATAATAATTAAAGATAACGGCATTGGACTGGATCCGGCATTTAACGAAAGGATATTCAACGCTTTTGAAAGACTGCATTCCAAAGACCAGTACGAAGGGAATGGTCTTGGCCTTGCACTGTGCAGAAAAATTGTTAAAAGACACAATGGAAGCATCACGGCAGCAGGCGAAAAAGACAATGGAGCTGAATTCACTGTCATACTTCCTCTTAGACATGAGGATAAAATTTCCTAAAGATTTATTAGATCGTATTACAGCAACTATTATTTCGCTTCTCTATAGATTTCAATTTTGCCTGCAACAGCAAAACTTAAAAGATAATCTATTGCTTCTGTATAGGTATCATTCGTTAAATTAATCTTCATTTTCTTGTAAAACGGACCCGCTGACTGTATATTCTGATTTGTGGATAGTATAAAATAATGCGGCAGGATGTGTTTTGCTGTTTCTTTACGCAGCACTGCCTCTGTGATTTCTTCTTTTTTTTCTTCAATAAAATAATTTCCTGGAAAATTTAATCTGTTTTGATCTATAAATACCAAAAGCTGGTCGAGTTCCATTTTGCTGAATGCCTGCAGCTTTATAGTCCTGCTGTTAAGGCTCATAAGTTTAAGCCATGTGATATTTACAACCAGCTTTTTTAAAACTGCATCATTATTAAAATAAGCTAACTGCGTATTAAGTGAATACATACAATGCAGACCAGTTTTGAATTAAAAATTTATGAATTTGATGATGCGAAAAATGCTTTTAAATACTGATAATGGAGCAATGATAACCAAGAATGCTCTTTATTGGCTTCTGAACAGTTTTAAAAGTCCCTCTTTTACCCTGCTAACTTAGTGAGAATTAGACTGAGAAAATACCAACGATAAAATTTAGAATCATTCTATTTTTTTTACTTCATAAACTGTTAGATTTTAAAGTAATTTTATTGTGTAAACAAATCGAATTCAATACAATGAGGTTAGAAAAGGACGAAAAATCGCTGCAGGAATATCTTCAGGAAATTGATAAAAAAATAGATCTTTTAAATGATCAAAAGATACTGTTTTTTATTGATTATTTGGCACTTGGCCTCAGCAAGGATGACGCAGAGGACTGTCTTAAATGGGAAAATATCTTATTTGTGGTGCCGGACCGCCATATATCCAATCAAATAAAAAAATACAAATACTCCATATCCAGAATTCATTTTCTGACCAACCCTAACGCTGAGAAGATCCATATTTTCGATTTCAACGACTGGAGGAACAGCACCCGAAATAAAACACAATTTCAGATCAGGGAATTTCTCAAAACCAATTTTGGAGGTGTAAAAAAACAAGATCATGATTCCAAGTAAAATTTAAACAACCAAAAAAACAGCACTATGCACAACGAAAACCATTATATCAACAGAAGCGGATGGCTCAGGGCTGCGGTGCTCGGAGCAAACGACGGAATACTTTCCACTACAAGTTTAGTTATCGGGGTTGCAGCGGCAAGTGCAACCAGAGAACCTATTCTGCTTGCTGCTGTTGCAGGACTGGTGGCCGGGGCTCTTTCTATGGCAGCTGGGGAATACGTATCGGTAAGTTCCCAATCAGATGTCGAATCTGCTGATTTAACAAGAGAGAAAGCTGCACTTGAAACCATGCCTGATGAAGAACTTGAGGAATTAACAGAGATTTACATTCAAAGAGGACTTGATAAAGAGTTAGCCGGACTGGTCGCACGCAAATTGATGGCTCACGACGCTCTGGCTGCCCATGCAAGAGATGAACTGGGAATCAATGAAATCACCCAGGCCAATCCCCTGACTGCTGCCTTTGCATCAGCAGTATCGTTCATTGTGGGCGGTACACTTCCGCTTTTGACAGCTATTTTTGCTCCCATAAAAGACATGGTATTTTTCCAATATGGATTTTCGATACTTTTTTTAGCTTTTTCAGGAATTCTAGCAGCTAAAGCAGGTGGGTCAAATACATTCAAAGCTGTTTTGCGCATCTGCATTTGGGGTACATTCGCAATGGCAGCCTCTGCTCTGGTTGGATATCTTTTTGGAGTTCAGACCGCTTAAAAATTAATCTAATCTTAAGCGCGTCCGAAAAATAAGAACCACAACAATTCGTTATTTCGTATATATCTAAAAACAAACTGTAAAATGAAACTAATCACAATGTTCTTTTTACTGACAGTGCTTCCGATTAATTGGGAACCTGACTTTAATAATGCAAAAAAAACGGCAAAGGAAAAGCACGAATTAATTCTGCTGAACTTCTCGGGTTCAGACTGGTGCGGGCCTTGTATCGTCCTTCGCAGAGATTATCTTGAAAGTCCGAGCTTCACTGATATGGCAAATGAAAACCTGGTGCTGGTTAATGCTGATTTTCCAAGAAAGAAAAAAAATATTGGCCCCCCTGAGCAGGTCAAACGCAACGAAGATTTAGCTGAAATATACAATAAAGAAGGAAGTTTCCCCTTAACCCTACTTCTCGATGCCGATGGCAAAGTACTTAAAACCTGGCATGGAAAACCAGAAATATCACCCGAGCAGTGGACAGCCGAAATAAAAGCAATCTGTGAGAGCCGAAAATAACATCCGCAAAAACTATAAATTCTCGCAATCCCTGAAACTCATGGGGAACAACTTTACTATTACTGTTGTGGCCCAAAATGAAAAAACAGGAAATGAGCATATTGCCCTAGCAGTTGAAGAAATCAGAAGGATTGAAAAACTTTTAACTACTTATAAAGAGGACAGCCAGACGAATTTGATCAACGATAATGCAGGAATAGCAGCCGTCAAAGTTGATCTGGAAGTCTTTAATCTCATTGAAAGGTCTATGGGAATTTCCAGAATTACACAAGGTGCATTTGATATCTCTTATGGAAGTATCGATAAAAGCCTATGGAATTTTGACAAAACCATGACCCGTTTACCTGATGCGGAAACGGCACTAAAAATGGTGCATCTTATCGATTATAGAAATATAATCCTGGACAAAGAAAACACCACTGTATTTTTAAAAGAAAAAGGAATGCGGATTGGTTTTGGAGGCATTGGAAAAGGATATGCCGCCGAAATGGCAAAGCAGGTTCTGATGAGAAACAATGTCCACAGCGGTATTATCAATGCCAGCGGGGATTTATCTGCGTGGGGACTTCAGCCTGACGGCAGAAAATGGACTATTGGAGTTGCTGATCCAGACTCTCCCAATGCTGCTTTTTCGTATATGGAAATCTCTAATAAAGCAGTGGCAACTTCTGGAAATTATGAAAAGTTCGTCACCATTAACGGTAAAAAATATTCGCATACCATTGACCCAAAAACAGGTCTGCCTATAACAGGAATAAAAAGTGTTACCATTATAGCTTCAAATGCAGAATTTGCAGATGCGATGGCCACCCCAATTGCTGTGATGGGAATTAAAGCAGGCCTCTTTTTAATAGATCAGATACCTGATTTATACTGCATAATAATTGATGACAACAACAAAATTTACACCTCCAAAAACATCCGTCTAAAATGAAAAAGCCAAAGCAAAAAATTCTCGTACTCTTATGCAGTACTGCTCTTGCCGGCCTGCTGCTCACCTCCTGCACTTCTGTGAAGGAATATCAAAAAGGAAAACTCAATGACTCTGAAATGGTGCTTTCCAACAGGAAAATCGAAAAAACGGAACTTAGTTTCCAATCCTACCGCGAGGGAGCTTCCGGGGCAAATTCAGGAAAAAGCGGCGGCGGGTGCGGCTGTAATTAATTTTCATACGCTAAAAAATGAAAAGAATTTTCATAACAGGATTTGCTTTACTGGCATTGTTTCAGACAAGAGCACAAAATGTACCTGCTGATTCTACCAGTTACAAGAGCAAAAAATTAAAGCTGGAAGAAGTAAATTTAGTCTCAAGCTATTATAAGCAGAATGGAGACAATTCAGCTGTTACAGGAGGGATTGGTTCGCAGCATCTTACCGATATTGCCAATACCATTGATGTAAAACTGGTAAAATACGGAGAAACAGGAATCAAACATACTTTTGATATTGAAGCAGGAATTGACCACTATACCTCTGCCTCTTCCGATATGATTGATTTAAGCGCCAATTCATCTGCTTCTTCTTCAGATAACCGCTTCTACCCTTCATTGACTTATTTAAGGGAAAATGAGGAAAAAGGAAGGACCTATGCCTTCGGGGTCTCGTCATCAACCGAGTTTGATTATCAGTCTTTTGGAGCAAATATTGCCTTCTCGCAAAAAACAAAAAACAAAAACGGGGAATTTACAGCCAAATTTCAGACTTTTATTGATCAGTTAAAACTCATTGAGCCCGTGGAACTTCGCGCGCCCGGAAGCGAAGGCTACGGAAGTGCCAATAGGAATACATTTGCCGGAACGCTGAGTTATTCCCAGGTCATCAATAAAAACCTGCAGGTGCTTCTTGTTGGAGATTTTATCAGTCAGAATGGATACTTAAGCCTTCCTTTCCACAGGGTATATTTTACTGATGGGTCTGTTCATCAGGAGAAAATGCCTGATACCAGACTTAAAATTCCCCTTGGAATAAGGGCCAGTTATTTCCTAGGTGACAATGTGATTATCAGGGCTTATTACAGGTACTATACAGATGACTGGAGCCTGAAAGCACATACGGCCGATCTTGAAATTCCAGTCAAATTAGCTCAGGCATTTTCGATAAGTCCGTTTTATAGATATTATACTCAAACTGGAACGAAATATTTTAAACCTTATGGAGAACATAGCGGAGCAGACGAATATTACACCAGTAACTATGATCTATCTAAGTTTGACAGTAGTTTCTTTGGAATGGGAATGAAATTCACGCCACTTAACGGAATCTTTGGACTTAAACACTGGAATACTTTGGAGATTCGTTATGGGCATTATACCAGAACCACTAATATGACTTCTGATATTATCAGCATTAACATAAAATATAAATAACACATAATCAAACACTTAATCAAACACTTAATCAAACACTTAACAACATATACGTTTTTCGGCACGTTTATTGTTTTTACCGAAATATATTTAATGACTTAAAAAATAAAATCATGAAAACTTTAAAATATTTTTTGATCGGAATTTTATTCCTCTCATTTAGTTACACTCAGGCTCAGGTATCAGTAAATGTGAATATAGGAACACCTCCTGCATGGGGACCTGCCGGTTATTCAGATGTTCGTTATTATTATCTGCCGGATCTTGAAACTTATTATGACGTAAGCACATCAAATTATGTTTATTTAAATAACGGACAATGGGTTAGAACCAGATCGCTGCCTTCAGCCTATAGAAACTATGATCTTTATAATGAGTACAAAGTAGTACTGACTGATTACAGAGGAGACAGACCTTATGACAACTTTAAATCTCACAAAGTAAAATACGGAAAAGGGTATAAAGGAAAACCTCAAAAAACAATAGGACAAAAACCCGGAAAAGGAAATAATAAAGATAAAAGCCACCATGATAATGGAAACCATAATGAAAATGGGAAAGGCAAAGGAAATGGGAAACATTAATCTAAAAGAGGCTTTGGGGAGCCTCTTTTTTTATATCAATTTTCTAAATTATATTGCTGGGCAAAATTATATAAAATTTTAAAAAAGTCTATAAGCCACGAATTGTAAAATCGCGACGAAAATATTTTTTATCTTTTTTTACATCTTTTACATCAATCCCCAACAGGACATCTAAACCAAATTCATAAAGCCACTGGAAGACAGACAACTACATATAATAAGCCAATTTCTTCAAATCATCCAAAAAAAATGTTGAAATTTGTCCCGTAGGGGTCACAAAGCCAGATGGCGCCAATTGAAGCCAATTGGCGCCATTTTTTTATCTAAATTCATTACATCAAACTAAATTTGAATCTGTTTTTCTTTCATTATCATTTTAACTTCTGATTTTCTTTAAGCCTACTTTGTTTTTTTAATTTAATAATAGAATTTAAAAACACTTTAAAATAAAAGGCTTAATTAAACTTGGCTCTGAACTTTAAGGGTGTTTCGTTTGTTTTGTTTTTGAACAATTTGCTAAAACTTTGAAGATGTTCAAATCCCAGCTCATAGGCAATTTCACTAATTGATAAACTAGTAGTGGAAAGTTTTTCTTTCGCTTTTTCTATGAGTTTATTGTGAATATGCTGCTGCGTATTCTGACCTGTATGAAATTTCAGTAAATTGCTTAAATAATCTGAAGAAACATTCATATTATCAGCAACAGTCTGGACAGATAGAAGATTTCTTTCGTCACGGTTTTTGTCATCAAAATAAGTATTCAAAAAATCTTCCACTTTTGATAGTAGTTGGTGGCTGCTGATTTTTCTTGTCAGAAATTGACGGTTGTAAAATCTGTCGCAATATTTGAGCAGTAATTCTATCTGCGCTAGTATTAAATCCTGCGTAAATCTATCAATGTTGATGTGGTATTCTTCTCTTATGTTTTCAAAAATATTTACAATGATATTTTCCTCTTTATCAGAAAGAAATAAAGCTTCATTAATTGAATAATCAAAAAACGTGTAACCCTTAATATTTTTTGCTAATGGTGAATTCCATAAAAAGTCTGGGTGAATCTGCAATAAATACCCATCGCCCTTATGTAAAGAATCAGGATCCCGCTCAAGCCGTAAAACCTGCCCTGGTGCTATAAATGACATTACACCTTCGTCAAAATCGTAAACCTGCTGACCGTAATAGAGCTTGGCTCCAATATCCCGTTTTAAAGCAATAGAATAAAAATCCATCACAATGTTTGTCGTATTTTCATCATCTGGAAATTTTACCTGTGAGTAATCTACCAGACTTACTAAGGGATGTTCCGGCTTTGGAAGACCTCTGAACCGATGATACTCTGTGATGCTTTTTATTCTCATTACTTCCATAGATACAAATTTATATTTTTTTTGAAAGTCTTAATTCAGATGAATTCTTGAAAAAAGACAAAAGTAAAAAATTATTATACGAATATTTTATTTACTCATTTCTTTGCTCTGCATCAATAAACCAAACCAGTCCTCTAAATGCCAGGTGTGTGTAAGCTTGCCATTTTTCAAATAATGAAATTCATGCAGTGCTATTGATACCTTTTTGTTTGTTGGAGCAATCCCCATAATTTCATTTACATGTGTAAATTCCATTGAAGCTCTAACAGCTGCACGCTCATGACTACCAAATATCTCATGAACTACGATTTCTATATCCGGACATAATTCAAACAAAAATTTCATAATTGACTGCAGTCCTTTTGGATTATCTTCTTGTTGTGGCGCAAGTGGAATATCTTTCCAGTCGGGCATGCAAATTTCATCTAATACTTCTGGCTTTTTGAGTTTCCATGTTTCATAAAACCTTTCAATGGTATTTATTTCCTGTTTCGTCAGAGCTTTTACAACTCCATTATTTTCTTTTTCCATTTTATATTATTCTAACTGTCTTTAAAATTCAGCTTATCAACTATGCTTAAGTCTGATTATAGATTTGAGCCTCCCGAAATTTCTATACGCTGTGCATTGATCCACCCGCCGGCATCGCTACATAAAAAAGCTACCACTCCCCCAATATCCTCAGGTAGCCCAACCCTTCCAAGAGCAGTTTGCGAGGCCAGATACTGGTTCATTTCTACGTTGTCACGAACCGCACCGCCCATAATATCAGTTTCGACAGCACCCGGAGCAATAACATTTACTCTTATGTTTCTGGCACCAAGCTCTTTCGCCTGATATTTTGTCAATGTCTCCATTGCTCCTTTTAATGCTGCATAAGCTGCAAATCCCGGAGTAGCAAAACGGGTTAGACCCGAAGAAACATTTACAATTCCTCCATATGCTCTAAGTAAAGGCAATAATTTTTGAGTAAGGAAAAATGGACCTTTTAAATGTACATTTTCCATTTCTGTAAATTGAGTTTCGGTGATCGCATCAAAATTTGCATAATGAATAAAACCTGCATTGTTTACCAAATAATCAATACCTTCTGATTTGAAGTAATTGGTTAATTTATCTCTAAGATTTTTATCAAACAAATCAAAACTGGAAGAATCTGAAACGTCTAGTTTTATAGCGACAGCCTTTTGTCCGATATCATGAATTTGTTTTACGACATTTTCTGCTACTTCTTTTTGAGTGTTGTAGGTTAAAACTACATTCAATCCTTTTTTGGCAAGATTAATAGCCATATCTTTTCCAAGACCGCGACTACCTCCTGTTACTACTGCAATTTTATTTTGCGCTTTCATAATGATTATTTTAATATTATTATGATGCAAATTTCAACAGATACAGGAAAGATAATTTAGCCAAAACCATAATTTAAGTAGCCAAAACTGGTAAAACGGAATGGTTGACAACTTTAGTGGCAAGAACGACATTCAAATATGATGGTGAGCTTATTCCTTGAGGCATTACCAATAACCCTGATAAATTACAAAATTCAGTTTTTAAAAAAATCTCATCTATCCTCAATAGGACATCTAAACCAAATTTACAAAGCCAATGGAAGACAGCCTCTACATGTAGTACGCCAATTTCTTCAAATCATCCAAAAAAAATGTTGAAATTTGTCCTGTTGAGGTCACTCAGCCAGATGGCGCCAATTGTCTTCAATTGGCGCCATTTTTTTATCTACACTAATAAATACGCTAACTTTCAATCATTTTTGCTTTTATTTTCTTTATTTCAAACAATAGCCAAATTGCATTAAAGTTTATACTATATAAAAAACAGCACAAATAGTCGATTTGCCACTCGATAGCCTTACAGGATCGCCCCCCCAGAGTATAATAGAAATTGACTCTATATAATCTCCAATTGCTTTCAATTACTATTCAATGACAAATAATGAAATCTGATTTCAAAACGTATCTAAGCATATTATTGCTATATTTGCTTAAGAGCCTGCCAGCGATGCCATTCCGATTAAAAAGAAGGTCAAACAGTCAAAACCAATATGTCATTTACTCCAGATGTCCAACATACTCAAAAACCATATAGCCAAATTTGCAGAGGTCTCAGACAATGACTTTGAGCAGATCAAAAAATTCTTCGACATAAAAGAAACGTGTAAAAAAGAGAACCTGCTAAAGGAGGGACAGATCTGCCAGCATCATTATTTTGTTTTGGACGGCCTGCTTAGAAAGTTTTATATTAACGAGAAAGGTACCGAACAAACCACGGAATTTGCCATAGAAACATGGTGGCTTACCGATAACTTTGCCTACGAGAACCAGCTCGCGACAGAATTTTATATTCAGGCAGTAGAGAAATCAACATTGCTTTACATCACTTTGGAGAAGCAGCAGAGGCTGCTGGAAGAGTTTCCGGTAATGGAGCGCTATTTCCGTTTTGTCTACCAGCGGGCTTATGCAGCCGCACAGAAACGCATTAAATTCCTTTTCTCGTTCTCTAAGGAAGAGTTTTATTTCCAGGCAGTCAGAAACCACCCCGAATTCATCCAGCGTGTTCCCCAATACCTGATTGCTTCCTATCTGGGATTCACGCCCGAATACTTGAGCGAAATACGCAAAAGGCTTCTTTCTTAAACCAGTTTAAGTTTTTTCCTTTTCTTATTATTCAATTTTGCATGGAACAATTTAAAAATAATAATACAATGCAAAAACGACTTAACATTAAGCAGGCCGCTCCGGATGCACTAAAAGCGATGATCGGCCTTGAAAGCTACCTTTCAAAGATTTCCATATCCAAGACAGCCAAAGAACTCATAAAGATACGTGCCTCGCAGATTAACGGCTGTGCATACTGCATCAACATACACACCCAGGACGCGGTTAAAAACGGCGAGTCAAACCAGCGCATTTTTCTCTTGAGTGCCTGGAAGGAAGCTGGGGACATTTTTACAGAAGAGGAAAAAGCAGTTCTTGCTGTAACTGAAGAAATAACGTTAATCCATGAGAATGGATTAACGGATGAAACCTATACAAAGGCCTTGCAGTATTTCAGTGAAAGCCAGATAGCAGATATAATAACGGCCGTAATTACAATCAATCTTTGGAACAGGGTTGTTCTCAGCACCCATCTCCGTATAGGAGAAAGTCTTGCATAACATTGCAAAAAAAACTGGTTTAATTACGATGCATCCAAAAGTTTAGAATTACAATTAAATTTGAAGACGATAGGCCCGATTTGTTTCGGGCTTATTGCTTTTACGAAAAACTCATTTAGTATAACCAATTAGCAAACTATTTAATATTCCGAAGGATGGCACATTGGTGGTATTCCTCTATTTATCACAATATCCCATCAACTGTTTAGCCATAATAGAAATAAATCAATTTCGAACTTCAGTCGAACGACATTTAATGAGTTTAATTAAAATTTTCTAATTTGTGCAAAAACTTATCAGATTAATATATAAAACAATTAATTTCTCATTGCATTAAAGTCAGATGAAAGTCCTAAAAATTCCTCACCACATTTTGATTGAAATAATCTGCACATTATTTTATAATTTTACTAAAAACTACCTCGTTTTCTTAAGCTAACTGCAGATTTTATTTTCAAGAATTTTATAAAAACTATTTCAACTTAATAAATTTAAATCCCCTTGCTGTTTTTAACATTTTTTAAACTTTTTAACCTCTACAGGACATACAAACCGTCTTTAATTAAAAAAACAAAATAATTATCTTACAAATTCACTTGAAAATAAGCCAATTTCTTTAAATCATTCATAAAATGGTTTGTAAATTGTTCAGTAAGGGGCACAAAGCCAAATGGCGCCAATTGAAGACAATTAACGCCATTTTTTTCATACTAGTTATACGCTAAGCTTTCAATCATTTTTGCTTTTATTTTCTTTCTTTAAACTAAGAGATAGCTGCATCAGGGCAGACATATCTGGCACACTACAAAAAGGATGAGCAAAACACTCATCCTTTTTAACCTCATGCAACAAAACTATATCGACGGAAACAAACTGGTCTTAGTTATTTTATCCGACGAAAATTCGACAGAAAGCCCCTCACCATAACTTTCCTGAAAATATTCTAAACGAATTGGAAGCAATCCTTTTTTTAAGGTTATTTCCGATTTCTTTTCATCAAAACCGTGTAATCCGTCATTATCAATTAATAATTTGTTATCTATATAAAGCTTGCTTCCATCATCTGAAGCGATATAAAAAGTATATTTTCCATCTTCTGGAATGTTTATAAATCCGTTGTAAACTAAACCATAATTATTAGAATCGTGTTTAATTTTATTCAAATCAAAATCGGGAGCAAATCCTTTTTCAATTGGGGTTAGTTTACTGAAATCTGGAATTTTACTCCATTTTCCTTTGTATAAACTATAGTTTAAACCTGTCTTTTTATTGTAAAATATTTTAGAAATGACAGAACTTTGAGAACCTTCGCCCGCTGGAACTCCAATCGCATTTACACGTGCTGGAACTGTAACTTCAAACGCTTTGGTGTAAACTTGCGATTTTGAAGTTGGAACCGAACCGTCTGTTGTGTAATATATTTTATCTGTTCCTTTTGAAACAAATTCTACTTTTGCTTTTGTATCTGAATGCATGGCTTCATCATTCACAAATTCAGGTCTTTCAGCAATTTTTCCGTAGATTTTTAGAAATTCGTAATAAGGTTTGTATGCTTTATTGGTTTCGCTAATAGATTGAATCGTTAACAAAGCACTGTTCCAACGATTAGAAAATCCGTCAATTTGTTTTTTAATATCTCCAATATTATATTCAATATTTTGACCCAATTGAGAAAGCGACATGATTTCGAAAGGACTGTATAATCCATCATTCCAATCGTTTAACAAACGAAATGCTTCGAAATTTTTCATGTATTTAATTTGCCCTTTTTTACCAGAAAGCAATTGCGGATCGTAATCTGGAAATTGAACCTCAACAGTAACTTTCGTATTCGTTGGAGATTCTGGTAAATAAATACTGGTTTCGAAAGCATTTCCAGCATAAGACCAGCTTCCAACTTTGGCTTCTTCACTATATGGAATATTTTTTCCATTTACCAATACAGAAGTTGGAGGAAATGAAGATGGAAAACGCAGTTCGTAACCTCTAGAAGTCAGCATTCCTGGAAATGAACCTTCTGCAGCTCCAATTACAATATTGGTTTTGTTTCCTTTTTGTTCTGAAATTACTGTTGTAAAACTGAAAGCATCTTTCTTGAAATTGTTGTTATTTCCTTCGTCTTCATACAATTTCAGATTTCCTTTTTTACCTGGATAAAAAGCCAAAATTAATGGATTCAAAGGTTTTTCATCTGTTCTTTCCACTTTTGGTTGCATCGGAATAATTGCGCCTTCTTTTACAAAAACTGGAATATCTCCTAAAGTAAAAGGCATTGTAATTTTCTTTCCACCGTTTATAATGCTTCCTGTGCTGCACTCGTACCATTTCCCTTCTGGAAGCCAAGTTTCATGCGATAAAAAGACACTTCCTTTATCAATTGGTTTGGTGATGGGATGCACAATCATATCGCGCCCAAACATATATTGATTTGGAATTGAATATGAATTTTCATCTTTTGGATAATCGTAATACATCGGATGAACTGTTGAAACTCCCGTTTCATACGTATTTCGAGCTTCGTTGTATAAATACGGAACCAAAGCATATCGCATTTGATACGCTTCTCTCATAATTAAGAAATTATCTAACGGATAAGCCCAAATACGTCTTTCGTGCTGTGGCGCTGCTGTGGCGTGCGTTCTAAATATCGGACTGAAAACGCCCCATTGAATCCATCTTGTGTAAAGTTCTGGAGTTCCTGCATCGCCTTGGTGTCCGCCAATATCGTGGCTCCAATAACCAAAACCTACGTTTGCCGCAGTTGACGTAAAATAAGGCTGATAATTTAAGGATTCCCAAGAAACGTGTGTATCGCCCGAAAATCCGATTTGATATCTGTGATTTCCAAGTCCGCCCCAACGGTGAAAAATTAATGGACGCACTTTATTTTGGCGTTCCATATCACTATAATGTACATAATTCAAATAAATCGTCGGATTAACACCTGGAATCTTGGTATTTCCCCATTGCTGCCAATCTAGCCACCAAAAGTCTACGCCCATTTTTTCTATTGGACGCAATACCAGATTCATATAATTTTCTGCGAACTTTTTATCTGTAATATCAAAAGGAACATATTTTTTTGTTGAAGGATCAATTCCCATTGCTTTTGCCATTTCAGGATAAACTTCTTCAAAAGGCTGAATTCCAGATGCGGGATGAAGATTCAAACAAGTTTTAAGATGCTGTTCGTCAGTCCATTTTAAAAAATTTTCTGGCGAAGGAAATAAATTTTTATTCCATGTGAAACCCGTCCAACCTGAATCTTCTCCAGCTTGATCTCTTTGTCTTTGTCCATTTTTGAAAAATTCAGGAAGCGATTTTACGTGCCAGTCCATATCGATTACAAAAACATCTAAAGGAACATCGTGCATTTTAAATTCGCCCACAAGATCACGAAATTCTGTATCTGAATATTCCCTGTATCGCGACCACCAGGCACCAAAAGCAAAACGCGGCGGCATGGCAATTTTACCCGCAATATCGGTGTAATCTTTTAAAGCTGTTTTATAATCTGAATCATACGCAAAAAGGTATAAATCTTGTGGTTTTTCTCCCGGACGCGCCATTACCCACGGCCATTCTGAATTATCAAAAAGTGGGCGTTCGCTGTCGTCAATTAAATACCATCCATCACGAGAAATAATTCCTTTTTCCAATTCTTTTGCTGGCCCATCTACTCCATCTAAAGTACGAGTAGTTCCTAAAAGATTTTTAGTATTTGCTAAACCTGGTTTCCACGTTGTAGCTTTTCCGTTTACGATAAAATCAACACTTAAATTTTTGTCGTTAAAACTGCCAGAACCTGTTTTGTATTTCAATTTTACAACATCAGTTACAATTTGAAGCTCACCTTTACTTTCTTTTTTGGTAAAGGACGGAACGGGAAGATTTCTGTTCACAAAAGTAAGTGAAGCATTGTCTGTAAATTTTCCATCTGAACTCCATTCCATACGGATTACGCGCGGCGAAAGCACTGTAAATCTTGCATTTCCTGACACTACAACTGCTTTAGGATTCGCTTCAGGTTTATATTCCTGAGCTGCCACAACCGCCGACGCAAGACTAAAAATTGCAACTAAAAATTGTTTTGTTTTCATATTTTATTTTAAAATTAATCTAAAATAAATATTTCAATTCATTTCATAAAGCTATGACTTTTACAAGATGATTTGAAGTATTTACTATTTATTCTGCTTTTATTTTTTAATAAATTGTTTGGTAATTTTTGTTCCGTCTTTTTCAAAAACAATCAAATAAACGCCTGTGGTTAAATTTGAAACATCTAAACTATTTTCTTTAAGTGCCTTTTGAATGACTAAACTTCCAGTCTGATTAAAAATACTAACTTGAATATCTTTGATATCTGAACTAAAGAAAAGCGTATTTTTTACAGGATTTGGATAAATACTAATGGCATTTAATGTCTCATTTTGAGGTTCAATTTGAGAATTTGAGACTTTGTTCGTTCCTAAAGTTCCTGAAAGTTTTATTAAATCTAATTTCCAGCGCTGCGCATCGTTTCCATTATCTGTATATTGATGCACGTTTGTTCCAGGTTCTGCAAGATTATTTACCACATCTAAACATTGATTAGTGTTTTTGTGCGTCAGTTTAAAATAACCGTCGCTCATCAATTCGATTTTCCAACGTTGTGCGTCGGTTCCTAAATCGCTCCATTGCTGCACATTTGCTCCTGGCTGACTGCTATTATTATCAACATCTAAAACTTGAGTTGTTCCTCGATGCGTTAATTTATAGAAACCATCAGATTCTTTGGTAATAATCCAACGCTGTGCATCAGTTTCATTTTTGGTATATTGCTGTACGTTTGCGCCCTGCTGTGTGCTTGCGTCTTTTACATCTAAACTTTGATTGGTTCCTTTATGTGTTAATCTATAAACGCCGCCTGAAACAATTGGAACTTCAATCAAATCCATTTTCCATCTTTGAGCATCGGTACCCAAATCAGACCATTGCTGTACATTAGCTCCCGATTGACTGCTGTTGTTATCGACATCCAAAACCTGAGTTGTTCCTTTGTGTGTCAATTTGCAATAACCGTCAGACATTAATTCGATTTTCCAGCGTTGTGCGTCGCTATTGTTATCTGTCGCTTGCTGAACATTAGCGCCTTGCGCGTTGCTATTATTGACAACATCTAAACATTGGTTTGTTCCTTTATGTGTCAGTTTGTAAAATCCATCCGCTTCAAGCGTAACGACCCAACGTTGAGCATCGTTTCCGTTGTCTGTACTTTGCTGTACGTTTGTTCCCGACTGGCTTCCATTATTATAAACATCTAGACATTGTGTTGTTCCTTTGTGAGTTAACTTGTAAATTCCGCCCGAAACAATACTTTGCGTAGGACAAGATTGGTCTGGAACTCTTGCTGGAACACCGTAATTGGTCATATTAACAGGTTCAATCAAATCATTAGAATTGAAATACATTCTGTCGATTGCAATTTTTCGATCTCCTGATGTTCCATTTTCGTAGCGATGGTAAACAATGTAGTATTCATCGCAATTGCCCATTTTTAAAACCCCATGATGCCCTGGACCTTTATCTTCTGTATTAGAACTCAAGACTTTTCCCCTGTAAGTCCAAGGCCCCATAGGAGAATTTGAAGTTGAGTATTGCACATTATAGCTATCATTGTACCAAGCGCCATTTGAATACATCATATAATAAATACCTTTTCGTTTTACCATATAAGGGCCTTCGGTATAATTTTGGGGTGTAATATCTGTCGGGCCAGTTGCAAGAGAAATCATGTCTGCGTTTAGTTTACGAACCACCATTCTGCTTTTTCCAGAACCTCCGTAATAAATATAAGCCTGTCCATCCTCATCAACAAAAACATTCGCATCGATAATATCATCGGTGTAAGGATCTGTTCCAATAAGCGGTGCTCCGATATCTGTAAAAGGACCGATTGGCGTGTTTCCTACTGCAACTCCAATTTTGGTTTCTGCGGTATAATAGAAATAATATTTGTTGTTTCTAAAAACTACTGCCGGCGCCCAACCATTGTATTGTGACCAAGGACTGTCTGGAAAAAGGTCAAAAATAAGTCCTTCATCAATCCAATTAACCAAATTAGTAGATGAATAAGCATGAAACTGAGTTCCGTAAATTGCAGTAGTATAAATATAATATTTGTTATTAAAGTAATGAATTTCGGGATCAGCTCCTGTAAACAAAGGATTTCCGCTCGTTTGCGCTTTTACGGCATTGGCTAAACCTAAAAGCATCAGAAATAATGCAAAATGCAGTCTTACTTTATTAGTAAGACAGAAACTGTTTATTTTAAATTGTATCATAACTTTTCTTTTTTATAATGCATTCTAAAAACTTTATTTTCTTTCCATAAAAAAATTTAAAAAAAGAATCCAAGACTTTCCAATACGATTCGATTGAAAAGCCTTGTTTTCTTCTGCTTAAATAGTTACAGCTTTTTGATCAAGATTGTCATTTTCGCTGGATTGACAGTCAATTCATATTGTCCAGCAGTTTCAATAATCCATTTATTATCTGGATTTCCATTTGGCATTAACTGCATTACAGTATTGTCAGCACCATTTCCTTTCAGCACGGTTCCGTTTGATGGTGGCATTAAGTTTTTACCGTTCCAGTTTCCTAATTCTAAAGGAAGCTTAAATTCTCCAGCATCAAATTGTCCTTTATAGGTGAATACTTCAGGATTTTTAGGATCCCAAACCATTGGTCTTGCTCTTCCGATATCCCAACCGATCCCATTTATCGCATTTCCAACCATATAGACATTTTCATAAGGCACATAGCCAAAAGCATATATTCCTTGATCGATATCTAAATAGAATGAATGGCGCCCAGCTTCTGCAACTTTAAAGACATTATCATCATTTCTTGGAGTTGTTTGATTGTATACAATTTTATTTCCTGCAATCGGATCGTAAGAAGGCAATTCACTGCCCGCTTTTTCAATTACTTTGAATGAACCAACTGAAAAATCTCCGACGAAATTATAAATCGTTCTCTCGGTTTTTTCAGGCAAACTTTTTCCAGCACTGTAATCCCAACCGCCGCTTATGGCATCTCCAACCATAAATAACGGCAACGGTCCTGGACTGTAGCTTGTAACGGCAAAACTAGACGTTGAAACTTCAGGCAGCTGATATTGTTTGCTATTATTAACTTGTGCGATTATCTGTACTTCAAGATTGGTAACGACACCTCCAGGACGCTTGAAATTTTTAAGCAATAAAGAATTTAACTGTGCTACAGTGTACGATTTAGTAAAAACTCCCTCAGGAAGTTCTTCTGTAATTGTAGTGCTTGTTCCCGGTGCGGATCCTTCTCCAAAATTATTGCCAACAATATCCATTCGGAAAAAATACGTTAAAGTTGTTCCTTCTCCTCTATCATTTCCTTTTGTCCATGTAAAAGTGATTGCGTTCCCAGCTTCATTTTCTTTTGTCAAAATCACTTCTTTATTGGAAAGCGTTAAAGTCATCGGATTAGGAAAATTAGGTTCCTTCAACCAACCCTCATTTTCAAGTCCATTGTCTGTACAAGAGACAAAAACCAAACTCATTATTAGAAATATGATACTATTTTTTATATTTTTCATTTTACTCTGATTTTTAGTTATTTGTCCCAGAAAGGTGCCTGCACTAAATTTGGATTTTTCTCAATCTCGGCTAGATATATCGGAAACCAATAGAAAGATTTTCTGTATACTCTATTTTGATACGCTGTTCTTTTATAAAATTCAGCCGCAGTCTTTCCATTGAAATTCATTCCATAAAAAGGACCGTTTAGCACAGTTTCAGCCAGTTTCCATCTTCTTAAATCGTGATAGCGAATTCCTTCCGTGCAAAGTTCCACTCGTCTTTCCATTCGGATTACTTTTCTAAGGCTTTCCTGATCATTATCCACATGAATATTCTGAGCATCTGTAGCACCAATTGTATAGCCTCTTACTCCTGCTCTTTCTCTAATCCTATTTAAATAAAGTAAGATTTCTGGATTTCCTGGATCTGTTTCGTTAAGTGCTTCTGCATAATTTAAATATGCTTCTCCTAAACGGTATAAAATTCCGTGACGAGGCGCAAAATAGCCAATAGTCGGGTTTCTAGTCGGATCTGTTCTTTTTCTAGCTAAATAGCCATTTTGAGGCGCATCGTGCGTATTATTATTGTCTCTTGCGCCATTAAAAAATTCTAACTTTCTTCCCTTATCTTTTCCTGCATTATCTCCGTCTGTATACCATGCATTATTAAAATTTACTGCTAAATAAAATCTTGGCTCGCGGTTGCAATACATATTGTAAGTTCCTGCCATTGTTACAAGACCAGGGCTTTTTACTTCGTTAAATTTGGTTACTCCGTTTGTCCAGTAGCCGTCATTAACTGAAAATCCTCCTTCGATATATCCTGAATTTGGATCGCTTATCGGAAGTCCGTTTGCTGTAAAAAAAGCATCTACCAAAGATTGCGTAATTCCGTATCCGCCTGCCCCACCTGCTCCACCTGGCGCAGTATGCCTATCATATTCTCCTGATTCCACATTTACACGAGCAAACAGAACTTCTGTATTTCCCTTGCTTGCTTCAATAAGATGCAGATTTTGGCAAGACAAAAACGGATCGATTTTTCCTGCCGAATTCATTTCGGTATATAATTTATGTCCCGCAGCTTCAGCACTTAAAATCAAATCTTTACTGGCATCTGCAGCAATTCTCCATTTGTTGGCATCGTACGAAGAATTAAACAAAGCTTTACCATCTTTAGTGGTGTGACCAGCATATTCGGAATTTCCATTAACTAATGGACTCGCAGCAAACAGCAGCATTCTTGCTCTAACCGCTTTACACATAATCGATGTCGCGCGTCCGAACTTTCTTCCGTCTGAATAAGATGTCGGCAGAATTTGTTCTACTTCTCTAAGTTCTTTATCTATCCAAGTTACAATTTCGTCGTACGGAGTCTGGCCAACTTGCAAATCGGAAAGATTGTAATTTACAGGTGTAATTTCATCTGGACTAAAAGGAATTGGTCCATAGGTATTTAGCAATAAAGAATAATAATACGCTTTTAGGAAACGGCATTCAGCAACCATTAAACGCACCTCGTCTTCATTTAGATTTTGGCTTGGCAAAGGTTTAATGTTTTTTATCAGAATATTGCACTCTCTGATTCTTTGCGGAAGATTATTCCAATAGCCAGGACTCCATTGCGAACCAACTGACCAATCTCCCAAAATAAAAGGAATTACCTGCCAATCGTACTGGCGCCATCTTTCTGACGGAGTCATATCATCCCCAAAAATTTCCCATCCTAAACTGCGCGCATATCCCCAAGTTGGATCTGGAATTCTAGAATAACAGGAGGCAAGCCAGTTTTCCGTTTTAGTTTTGCTATCAAAAACACCGTCTAAAGTAAGTTCGGTATCACTCTCTTTATCTAGATAATCAGAACAGGATGACGATAATAATAGTCCTAAAAAAAGGAATATAGTTCTAATGTATATATTTTTCATTTTAATTGATTTTTAAATTATAGTCCAATTGATAATCCAAAAAGAACTGATTTTGTTGATGGATACTTCAAACCATTTCCTGTATCCAACTCTGGATCCCATAGTTTAAAATTAGAAACATACCAAAGGTTGTTTCCGCTGATATAAATTCTTAATCCCTGCAAATACATTCTTTCCGCCATTGCTTTACTTAAAGAATATCCAATTTCCATCGTTTTTAAACGGCCAAAACTCATGTCTTTTTTCCACCAAGTGGAAGCAACAGCATTATTGGCATTTGGTCCATAACTTAACCTTGGCCAAAACACATCCTGACTCGGATTTTCTTCTGTCCAACGGTCTTCGTAATTAGAATATATATTTCCTAAAGTTCCTGTTCCGCTTCCAGGAATAAAATTAGAACCTCCAATTATCCTTTCAGATTTACCAACTCCTTGAAAGAAAAAGCTAAAGTCGAATTGTTTGTATTTCAAATTGCTTCCAAAACCGTACACAATTTGAGGATCTGTTGTTCCGCCAATAAACCCTTCATCTAAACCGCTAATAATCCCGTCGCCATTTCTATCTTCGTATTTAATATCTCCAGGTCTAAGAGAAGTTCCAAATGTTGGCACTGGCAATCCCGGAACTAACACGCCTGGCGAAGAAAAATCTTCATCAGTATATAATCCTTTTGCGATATACCCCCATAAAGTATTATTTTGAATGCCTGTTCCTGAACGATAGGTTCCTTTTACAGCTTCTGCCTCGTCTCTTTCTGTCACTTTGTTTTCTACGTAAGTAAAATTGAAGCGCCAGCTCATAAAGAAATCAGCAGTTACCTGTTTGTTTAAGTTAAAACCAATCTCAAGTCCTTTATTCTCCATTTTTCCAAAATTGGCCCATGGTGCATTGATAAATCCAGCTTGTGTGGGAACTGTATTTCTTTCTACAAAAATGTCCTTTCTTTTTTCCTGAAAAATATCAACAGTCAAATCCATCATATTGAATAATCCCAATTCGATACCAATATCTGCTTTAGCCACTTTTTCCCATGTAAGGTTGTTTACTCCAATCTGGCCTTCTTCAATCCCTTCAAATTTCACGCCTTGCCCCGTACCAAACCAATAATCGGAATTATTATTATCGCTGATTGTAGTTAGGTATGCGAATCTTCTGTTTCCTCCAATATTGTCATTTCCGACTAATCCGTAAGAACCGCGAATTTTCAGCTTATTGAAAACATCTTTATAAGGCTCCATAAATTTTTCTTCAGATGCAATCCATCCCATCGCTACAGAAGGGAAAAATCCGTAGCGGTTTCCTTTTGCAAAGTTTTCAGATCCGTTGTATCCGAAGTTAAATTCTCCAACATACTTTCTATCAAATGTGTAAGACGTTCTTCCAGCTAAACCTTGATGTTTAAACGCTTGAGGAGCTGTTCCGTCATTATAGCTGTCTTGATTGTATAATAAAAGTCCGCTTAAATCATGTTTTCCAAAAGCACGGTTGTATGTAGTATTTGCTTCCAGATAGACACGCCTGTTTCCAAATGCAGATTCTGTTCTATATCCTAAATATTCCTGGCCGTAAGCTTGAACAGTTCCATGAATCAAGCTTCCGTCTAAATCTCTTTGAGTTGCAACATTATAATAATCAGGCGATTTACCGCGAACAATTCTATTTTCTGAATAAGAATCAAATGAGTAGGTAAATTTTGCTTTTAATCCCGGCGTAATTCCTTTAAGATCTTGTTCTAATGATACTAGACTTTCAATCTTACTTCCGCCTTGTTTGTAATAGCCTTGCTGAGTTCCAACAGCCCAAGGATTTTCTCTGGCAAATACTCTAGGAATTTTTCCGTCAGAATAAATTGCCGGATGCACGAAAGGAGTGGTTTCAAATGCAGTTCCAAACAAATAATCTGTGCTATTATTTGCTTTATTTATATTTTGCAGAAAACCTCCAATATTCACTCTTAATAAAGTTGTTTTAGATACGTTTACATCTACATTAGTACGAACATTTGCACGGTTTAGTTTAGTTTCAGAATCGTAAGTCTGATTCGGATCTGCCGCCATAATACCATTCTCGCTGTAGTAAGAAGCCGTTAAAGCATATCTTAAAATTTCAGATCCTCCCGCAACATTTAAATTTGATCTTGAAGTGAAAGCAAACTTTTTCGTTATGGCATCTATCCAATTTACGTCTGGATATAAATCTGGATCATAATTACTGGCAGTTCTCGAGATACGGTCATCTGAATATAATTGTGGTCTTCCTTGCTCCGCAGCTAATTGATTCAATAAAGTCATGTATGGAGCCGCTTTTATAAACTCTGGAAGTTTAGTAGGTTCCTGAATGGAATATTCTGTTCTCACCTGAATAGTCGGAGTTCCAACAAAACCTCTTTTGGTATTAATTAAAATAACACCATTTGCACCTCTAACCCCGTAAACGGCACTTGCAGCCGCATCTTTTAAAACAGAGAAAGATTCAATTTCTGAAGGATCAAGATCGTTGAGATTTCTTTCGATTCCGTCTACCAATACCAGCGGATTTGTTCCTCCTTTGAAAGTCGAAATTCCACGAATCTTAATATCCGATTGATCGTAACCTGGTTCTCCAGATCTTTGCACCGCCATAATACCCGTAACTTGTCCAGCAAGATTGTTTCCTAAAGTACGAGCCGTTCCTACTTGTAAAAGCGAAGGTTTAATTGTAGCAATTGCTCCAACAACAGATGCTTTCTTTTGCGTACCATAACCTACGACTACAACAGCTTGAAGATCGCTTGTTTCATCTTGCATGGTTATGTTTACTTTCTTAGAATTGTTTACAGGCGCTTCCACTTCTTTCATTCCAATGTACTTGAAAACTAGAATTGCCTGTTGAGAAGAAACTGTAATCGTGTAACTTCCGTCAAAGTCTGTTGATACAGCATTTTTTGTTCCTTTTTCAATTACAGTTGCACTTGGTAAAGATAATCCTTTAGAATCGGTTACAACTCCACTTACCTTTATAGGGTCTTTAGAATTTCCTGTTTGGGCGTGAACATTTCCCGAACAGAGCATTAAAAAAAATAAGCAAATCAATCCGATTTCGTTAAGCTTAAATTTACTCCACGTAAATAAGCTCAAATGAACGGATGACATTTTACACGTCGTTTCAATTTTCATTTTGGTTTACTTTTTGGTTTGGTTATTAGTTAGTTTTAAATAAAAAAGATCTTTTAACAATTCACTTTAGTATTCATTCGCAATACAAATATCTTTTGGGGTCTGAATTGCATTACTTTTATGACATCATAAAATATGATATCTTTTTTTGCGGATACTTCAATTTAAATCTTAAAAAAATCATATTTATTTTTTGACCAAATTAGTGGAATCACAACATTATATTTACCCCATTTTGTTTCAAAGTTGTGTTCAAATCATTCAAACAGCACCCGAAAACACTGGAAATGCAGAAGATGAACCAAATTGAAAGGTAAATAGGAGTCAAATAAAAAAGTTATGTTTAAAAAAGGGAAATCTGACCAGCTCAAAAGTTTTATTCCTAAGTCTTTCTACAATTAAAATGCTGCTTCTGAAATGAATTTAAGATTTCAAAATTCATATTTTTTTTTAGAAAATGAATTAGTTACAAAAAAAATGGACAGCTTTCAAAATACATGAAAGCAATCCATCATAATAATAACGTTTTACAACTATATCTTTTTATTATTTAATTAATTGTGATTTTACACCTTCATTGGTAATTGTAATGGGTTTTATAAAACCGTTTTCATCAAAATGCATTTCTTCTATACAGGTTTCTCTAGAATTTGCATGTGTTTCGGTGATGGGTCTCCTGTGATAGACAATATAATACTTTTCGGAATTTGGCAGTTTTATAATAGAGTGATGCCCTGCTCCAACAGCAATTTTATTGTCTTGCTCCAAGATTTTCCCGATTCTTTTAAATGGTCCCATTGGAGAATCTGCAATAGCATAAGCGACGCAATAGTCAGGTCCTGTCCAGCCTCCTTCAGACCACATAAAATAATATTTGTTATTTTTTATAAACATGAAAGGTCCTTCTACATAATTTTCTGGAGTGATTTCTTTAAAAACCGTTTTATCTTCAAAAGGAGTAAAACCAGTAAAATCAGGCTTTAACTTGGCAATATTGCAATGTCTCCATCCGCCATAAATTAAATAGCATTGACCGTCTTTATCCTTAAAAACAAATTGATCAATTGGCTGCGCACCGTTGTAAAATTTATCTACTAACGGTTTCCCTAAATAATCTTTGTACGGACCTTCGGGTCTTGAGGCAACCGCGACACCAATTCCGCCGACTTCATTATCGTTTTGAATGTCATTTGCACCAAAAAACAAAAAGTACTTCTTTTTATGTTTTATGATCGACGGTGCCCAAATTGCTTTTTTCGCCCATTTTACTGCTGAAGTATCTACAATCTTTTCATGTTTTGTCCAATGCACTAAATCTTTTGAAGAAAAAGCATCGAAAAAAACCTGCTTTTCATAAGGGGCAGAAAAAGTGGGATAAACCCAATACGTTTTATCAAAAATAATGGCTTCGGGATCTGCGTACCAGCCTTTGAATATCGGATTATTATTTTTTGTCTCATTCGCAATTCCTGTTTGTGCAATTGCTTTTGAAAACGAAAAAATTAAAATGAAATATAAAATCTTTTTCATAAGAATCTCATTAATTAGACCAAGCTTCAGAAGGTTGTGCATCTACTTTCATTTTTAAACTTCCTCCCTTTTTAATTGCTGCTAAATCTATCGAAAGCTTATTTAAATCGGCATCGTTTAATTTTACTTCTTGAAGATAAATATTCCTTTTAGAATTGTTTTTAACATCAATTATAAAAGTTTTTGTTTTATCGGATTGCCTGATAGTAATTTTATCAAACAACGGACTTCCAATTTGAAAAGATGGATTAATATCAGTCAGTCCTTTCACATCAAATAATCCTATGGCAGACATTACGTACCAAGCGCCCAATTGTCCTTGATCTTCATCTTGACCATATCCGTAACCGTGAATTCCTTCTGTTCCGTAAAATTCATCGCAGATTGCATGAACCCATTTCTGTGTTAAATAAGGTTTTCCAGAAAAATTAAAAAGCCAAGAAATATGCAAGTTTGGCTGATTTCCGTGATTATAAAATCCTGATAATCCAGCAAAAGCATCGATTTTAGTTCCGCCTCCAAATACATTTTTTTGAGATTTTGTAAAAATTTCATTCAAACGTTCGTTGAAAGTATCTTTTCCTAAAGTCGCCACCAATTCTGGAACATTGTGAGGAACATAAAATGTATATTGCCAAGCATTTCCTTCCTGAAATCCGCGCCAAGGTTCTGACGGATTAAAATTTTGAACAAATTTTCCGTTAGCATATTTTGGTCTTATAAAAGCGGTTTCTTTATCATAAAGCAATTTCCAGCCGTCTGCCAATTTTATTAGTTTTTCATAATCTTCCGTTTTATTCAGAGCTTTTGCAAATTGGGCAACAGCATAAGCGCTATAAGAATATTCTAAAGTATGAGAAGCAGAAAATCCAGAACCTTCTGTATTCGTTTTAAATTCCATATTATCTAAAAACGGAGAATAACCCAACTCTACAAATTGCTTCACATCCATTTTTCCTGCGCCTTCAATTCTATCTTTCCATTCCAATTCATTTTTTAAAGCTGCTTCATATCCTTTTTCCACATCAAAATTTCGGATTCCAGAATTGTAAGCAGAGGCAATTGCAAGTCCTGTAAAGTTGGTTCCAACTCCTGAGACATATTTGCTATTTGCAATTCCGTCTCCAAGCCAGCCGGCATCTTTATAAACAAGCAATTGACCTTGCACCCAATCAGCATAATATTCAGGATAAGCCAAAGCCCAAAGCTGCGTTAGATTCCAAAAACCGCCCCAAATAGCATCTGTATTATAATAATTATGCTGAGGTTTTCCTTTTCCGTCAAGCGGAATTTGTCCAACCTGACCATTATTCATCGGATAGGCTCCGTTTACATCACTTCCTAGGCCACGGCCTAAAAGAGCGTGATATAAACCCGTGTAAAATTTAATTTTATCATTTTCATTTTTTCCTTCTACCGTTATTCTTCCAAAATAATCATTCCAAACGGTTTGGTTTTTTTTCTTCGCCGCATCAAAATTTAGATTTTTTGCTTCTGTTTCAAGATTTAATCTTGCATTTGCTATAGAGGTGTAAGACAACCCTATTTTAACCGTAACGGTTTCATTTTCTTTGGTATTAAAAGTCAAATAAACTCCCGAGCCTTCTCCTGAAATTTCTTTACTTCCTGCCTGATTTTCTTTTTTATTGAATACTCCAAAATTTGCGGGTTTCTTATCCAAAACTGCTGAAAAATACATAGCTACATCAGCGCCTGCTTGATATTTTTTTACATATTCTGGAATGGTTATAACATAGCCTTCAATTCTTCCATCTTCTGTAATAGCAACTTTAGCATCTCTAACGGCTCCGCTTTCTCCTTGTCTGTTTCCAATGTCAAAAATGATATTGGACTGTGATGATTTTGGAAAAGTATATCTTTGAAAACCAACTCTTTTTGTAGCGGTAAGTTCTGCTTTTACTTTATAATCTTTAAGTAAAACCGAATAATATCCAGACGTAGCATATTCATCTTTTCGATCAAATCTTGATCGGTATCCTTCATCAGGATTTTCAAGGCTTCCCGGAATTGTCTGTAATTTTCCAACAGAAGGCGCCAAAACAATTCCGCCAACCTGAAATTCGTGCAAACAAGCAAAACCTTCTATCGAAGTATCTCGGTCATCGTAACCCGTCGCTTCCCAACCGTCTTTATTTCCTAAATGACCGTTTGTTGAAGGCCCAAGTTTTGCCAATCCAAAAGGCATTGCTGCTGGCGTGTAAAAAAACCATCTGCTATGGGCTGTTCCAATATTCGGATTTACGTAATCTGACAACTTTTTCGCAGATTGCTGGCTCAAAGCTGCATTACTGATCAAAGAAATAACTGCAATAAAACCGTATTTTACAAATATATTTTTCATAACCATTTATTTTAATGAGATTGTAATTCCATCTTTTAGCGTTCCTGAAGCCATATATATTTTGCCTTCAAGCATTAAGCTCACATTGATTTTTTGAATTTCACTGCTTTTTCTCTTCCCTTCTATTTTTGCAGCTTTCACCAAAACTTTATCATTCTTTTTTTCGGCAGCAAAAGTGATTAAAGCATAATCTCCTTTTTCAAATCCAAAACCATCGCCGGCATCTAAATACAATTCTCCTTTTGCCGTATTTTTTTCATTAAGACAAACAAAAAGACTCAACGGATCAAAAGAATTTTCTCCCGCATTTTGAATTATTTTTCCAGCAGGAATAATAGAACCGCCTCTTATTTTCAGTTTTGCTTGGTATTTATCTTCTTTTTCGCCTTCGATCAAATTTAATTCTCCCCAAATTCCATTAGGCAGTTTTGGATCTTTTGCAAAAGCAGGAACAACCAGCAGATTTTCTCCTAATAAAAAAGCCTGTTCCTCGGCTCTTAAACGCGCATCTTTTCCATCTGCAAAAAATACAGGAGCCATAACTGGAAGTCCCGTTTTAGAAGATTCATAAAAAAGTGTGTACAAATAAGGCAACAAACGATAACGGCGTTCTAAAGCAATTCGAGAAGTTTTCTCGATTTCTGATCCATAAGCCCAAGGTTCTTTATCATTTGTTCCTGCACAGGCATGCCCGCGGGCAAAAGGCATAAAAGCGCCAAAACTCAACCAGTTTGCCCATAAATCGCCATCTGTATTTCCTAAGAAACCTCCAATATCTGGTCCGTTAAAAGGCTGTCCGGATAATCCTAATGTAAGTGACATTGGCACAGAAAGTTTCAAATGATCCCAGCCAGCAAAATTATCGCCCGTCCAAGTTGCCGCGTAACGCTGTCCTCCCAATAAATTTGATCTGGTAAGCAGAAAAGGGCGTTTTCCTGGATTTGTTTTTAAAATTCCTTCATAAGATGCTTCAACCATCAACCGTCCGTAAGCGTTGTGATAAAGTAAATGCGAACCTTGCGGTAAATTTCCTCCGCCTTTATGCGGCGTATCGTAAGGCATTGTTCCAAGACGTTTGTCTTCTGGAAAATCATTATCATTGACGGCAGGTTCATTCATATCATTCCAGACACCGTCAATTCCAGTATTTAAGAAATCTTTATAAAGTCCGCTCCACCAAGTTCTGGTTTTTGGAGAAGTAAAATCAGGAAAAGCACAATCTCCCGGCCAAACTTTTCCGTGATATTCTTCTCCATTATTTTTCATCACCCAAACATTATCTTTAGAACCCGATTGGTAAACGCTGTAATCTTTATCTACTTTTACTCCTGGATCGATCATATAGACAGCGCGAAAACCGTTCTGATGCAGATTGTCATTTAATCTTTTAGGGTTTGAAAATCGAATGCTATCGAATGTAAAAACGCGATATCCTTGCATATAATCGATATCCATCCAGATTACATCGCACGGAATTTTCTTTTCTCTAAAAGTGTCTGCAATTTCCATAACACGTTTTTCGCTGTCATAAGAAAATCTGCATTGATGGTATCCTAATGCCCAACGCGGAGGCAATTTGATCGTTCCTGTAAGTTCAGAAAGTCCTTTTATCACTTCTTGCGGAGAATTTCTGTCTATAATATAAACTCTAAACAAAGCGCCTTCAGAATTGTAAACAATCTGATCTGAATTGGTAATTAATTCTGCTTTCCAACTACTATCGAAAATAATTCCGAAAGCAGAGCCGTCTTCGCGAACGCCCATAACCCACGGATGGGTTTGGTACAATCTCTTACCGCCTTCAACGCTGTACGCACCTGTGTCTGTATTCCATAATTTTATAGATTGTCCGTTGCGTAAAAGTGGTCCAGTTACTTCACCTCCTCCATACAGACTTACGTTTCCCTGAAGTTTGATAACTGCGCTTGCTTTATTATTTTTAAATGAAAATTCAGGAATTAAACTCCAATTTGCTGGTACTTTTCCTTTAGATTTTGGTTCTGAAGAAAGCATCAGCGAAGGCGTTTTGCTTTGATCAAATCCTTTCGGAATAAATTCTGCGATTCTGTTTCCTACCAAAGAAGATTTTTCTAGGGAGATTTCTTGAGCTTTGGTGATAGTTATAGACAATGACAAAAAGGCCATTGAAAAAAAGGCGGTTTTAAAATTCATGGTGGTTAGTTAGTAAATTGAAATGTTTGTAAACTATTATAAATCAACATCTACAAACATACTAAAACGATTTAGTATATTTGCAAAAATGTTGATTTATTTTATTTTTTTTTAGTTTGAAAGTCTTGTTAAATGGCTGGAATTTTTAACGGAACTCCCGCCGCTTCTGGACTTCCAATTATTGGATTTCCATTTTTATCCCATTTTATTTTTTGCATTCTAGGTGATCTTTTTTCGCCGCAGCCCTCACCCGGATTTGAATTTCCATGGTATAAAATCCAATCTTCTTTTCCGTTTGGCGATTTAAAAAACGAATTATGTCCTGGCGCGTATACTTTATTTTTATCCGATTGCTGTAAAATGGGTTTATCTGATTTTATCCATGCCGATGCATCCAATAAATTATCTTTTCCTGTAAAAGCCAGCAATCCTAAACTATAATTATCTGTCCAGCATCCGCTTGCAGAAAAAACAATAAATACTTTTCCATTATGCAAAAGGAATTGAGGACCTTCATTCACATTTACCTGAGGCGGATTTACATCATCATGCAAAGCACCAAATAATTCCCAAGGATATGTCGGACTTGAAATTCGAACTCTGTCTCCATCGATTTCTGTGGGCGATTTCATTTTGGCGATATAAATATTCTGCTGTCCGTTGGTGTCTCCTTCCCAACCCGACCAAATCATGTACAATTGTTTTTTATAAGTAAAAATGTTTCCATCAATTGCCCATTTATCGGTTTTAGCGGCGATTTTTCCTTTAAAAATCCATTCGCCTTTCATAGGATCTTTTGAATCATTTTCCAAAACATACATTCTGTGCGTATTATTGTTTCCGTTATCTGCCGCAAAATAGGCGTACCATTTTCCATCAATAAAATGAAACTCTGGCGCCCAGATTTCAGCGGCATAATCGGTGTTTTTTGGCGCAATCCAAATGGTTTTCTGTTCGGCATTTTTAAGATCTGCCAGATTTTTGGTTTTAAAAAGCACCAAACGGTCTTGCATGGTATGGGTATAATAGTAGTAACCGTCGTAGAAAGTGCTAAACGGATCGGGACCATAATCTAAAATGGGATTGGTAAATGTTTTTTGTGCGAATAAAATAGTGCTTCCGACAAAAAAAAGAATCGCAATTAGTATTTGCTTTAATGCGTAATTTTTTCTTTTCATGAGTTTTAGTTTGCGACACTTTGCGTCAAATTTATTTTGGTTTTAGGTTAAATTATTCGTTGAGACTAAAAAAATAACTTTTTAAAATTTCATTTGTATTTTTAAAAATATAAGTAATATTGCAATCATTGTAATGGCTGTTATTTTGAATTCTACCAAAACAATTTTCTATTTTTTTATCAATAAGATAAATTATCTATTAAAAAAATATCATTTTAATTTTTGACCAAAATAGAATATAGGTGAGATAATTTTAATCCCATTTTGTATCACAATTGTGTTCAAATGGTTCAAATTATCTCTTGAAAGCACAGAAAATACAGCATCAAATCAAATTGTATGCGTGTGACACTAGTTGCTATGCTATTTTTATAAAAATTTTATAAAACGCTTTATCATGCAAAGATTTTTCAAAAAAGGGACAATCATTTGTCTTTTGTTTTTGTCGACCACAATTTTTAGCCAGGAATATTATTTCAAACATTATAAAGTTGAAAATGGTATGTCCAACAATACCGTTTTAGCATCGCTACAGGATAAAGATGGTTTCTTATGGTTTGGAACCAAAGACGGCTTAAATCGTTTTGATGGTTATCATTTCAAAACTTTTCGAAGCGGAAAAGATCCGAAAACTTCTTTGGGCATAAATTACATTCAATCGCTTCATGAGTTTAAAAACCTTATTTGGGTAGGTACTGATAAAGGACTCTACTCATATGATAAAAAGTTGGAAAAATTTACTTTCATCAACGAGGCAATCAACAATCGCATCAATGATATTGATAATGATTTGAAGAATAATTTATGGTTTATTTCTATCGGAACACTAATTAAATATAATGTTGATACGAAAGAAACCAGAATGTTTGACGGGCGAAATTCATTTTACGCGACTTCTATTGCTTGCGATAGTAAAGGCGGAATCTGGGTTTCTTCTTACGATGATTTATATCATTATTCTGAAGCGACTCAAAGTTTTGACAAAATTACGGTTCAAATGCCTAATAATACTTTTTCAATTTCTGCTATTTATGCCTTAGACGCTAATTCTATCTTAATTGGAACGCGCGATCATGGCATTTATAAATATGATGTTTCGAGCGGAAAAACAGCTCCATTTATGACAGGAATTGAAAAACCGGTTTTTGTACGTCAGTTTAAAAGGAACAAAAATGATTTATGGATTGCCAGCGAATCCGGCGTTTACATTTATAATTTACAATCTAAGGCAGTTAGAAATCTAAGAAAAAGTCCGAGCGATCCTTATGCGATTTCGGATAATGCGGCTTATTCGATTACAATTGACAAAGAAAACGGTATTTGGATCGGAACGTATTTTGGCGGCGTAAATTACCATCAGAAGCAATACGATCAGTTTAAGAAATATTTTCCTCGAAAAAGCGAAAATGCGATTGTTGGAAGCGCCGTTCGCGAAATTCATAAAGATGATAAAGGAAATCTTTGGATTGGCACTGAAGACGCTGGAATTAATAAATTTAATTTGCAAACCAAGAAATTTACTAATTACCAACCCAATGGAACCAAGTCTGGACTCTCTTTCTATAACATTCATGGCGTTTTACCCAGGGGAAATAAGATTTGGCTTGGAACTTTCGAACATGGACTTGATATTATGGATGCCAATTCTGGACAAATTATCAGACATTACGATCATAATACGGCTAGTTTTAAAAGCGATTTTATAGTTTCCTTTTATGAAACTCCAGATAAAAAGGCATACGTAATCACTTCTGTTGGGATTTATTTATATGATGATAAAACTGACAGCTTTACAATCACTAGCGATTTTTCAGAGAGCACACATTTCACTTGTATGTTTAGAGACAAAGATGGAAACTTTTGGGCAGGCTCTTATCGCGACGGACTTTTTTATTACAATCCGAAAACAAAAGAAAAAGCGGTTTATAGACATGATTTTAAAGATGATAAAAGCATTAGCAATGACTTCATCACTTCTATTTTTCAAGACAAACAAAATAATCTTTGGATTGCTACCGAAAATGGCTTGAATTTATTGGACGCCAAAAAAAGAGAATTCAAAAAATTTACCACCAAAGACGGATTTTCGAGCAATGTGATTTATTCCATTCTGCAAGATGAAAACGATAATTTATGCATTACGACTTCAAAAGGTTTGGTGAAGTTTAATTATAAAACCAAAGCCGTTAAAATTTTCACGACTGCAAATGGCTTATTGAGCGATCAGTTTAATTACAGTTCGGCGTTTAAGGATTCGAATGGTGATATGTATTTTGGAAATCTCAATGGCATGATTAGTTTTAATGCTAAGAATTTCAATACTTACAAATACAACCCGCCTATATATATTACGGGACTTCAAATTAATAATCAAGAAGTTATCGTAAACGATGAAAATTCTCCACTCGACGAATCTGTTTCTTACATAAAGAAAATCACTTTAAAAAATAATCAATCTAATTTCAATATCGATTTTGCGGCTTTGAGCTACACAGCACCAGAATTGACGCAATACTGGTATAAACTGGATGGCATTAGTGACGATTGGGTATACCTGAATAAAAACAATAAAGTTTTTTTTACGGAACTTCCTTCTGGCGATTATAAATTTAGAGTAAAATCTTTAAGTGCGGGCGGAATTTGGAGCAAGGAAGCGATGGTTGCTATTACTATTTTACCGCCGTTTTGGGCAAGCAATTATGCCTTTTTCCTTTATTTCTTATTAATAGCAGGATCTCTTTACTGGCTTTTACGCAGGTATCATCATATGAATATCAAAGAAAATGACAGAAAAATTGCTACGCTTAATAATGAGAAAGAAAAAGAAATCTATCATGCTAAAATTGAATTTTTCACTAATGTTGCACATGAAATAAGAACTCCTCTAACCCTGATTAAAAGCCCTTTAGAAAGTTTACTAAAAAGGAGTTACGAGTCTCCCGATATTATTCCAAATTTATCTTTAATGGAGAAAAACACTTCTCGTCTTTTAAATTTAGTGAATGAACTTTTAGATTTTAGAAAAACAGAAATGGAAGGTTTAGGATTGACTTTTGTTGAAACCAATATTTCTGTTTTAGTAAAGCAATTGCAATTACAATTTACGCCCTTAAGCGAAGAAAAAAATATTTACGTAAAATTGGAACTGGGAGAAAAAGATGTTTATGCTTTTGTTGACGAAGAAGCCATTCGAAAAATCCTCAGCAACCTTATCAGCAATGCGATAAAATATGCTAAAAGTGAAGTGGTTATAACGTTGTTTAGAGATGAAAACTCTTTAGAATTCATCGTTAAAAATGATGGAAATCTGATTCCAAAAAGTCTTAAAAACAAGATTTTCGAGCCCTTCTTTAGGATATTGGGGTCAGAAACTCAAACTGGCACTGGAATCGGATTATCATTAGCACACTCGTTGACAGAATTGCATAACGGAACTTTAAAATTGCAATTTTTGGATGATTCTATGAATACGTTTGTTTTAAAACTCCCACTTCGCCAGCAAAGTGAATTTCATTTGTATAAAGACAATTCTGAAAATGCTTTAAAAGAAACCAATGAAGAATTGGAAAATGAAGCGACGGCCAAAAATATACGAACGCAAATACTTGTTGTGGAAGATAACATGGAACTCCTTAATTTTATGAGTAAAGAGTTAGGCAAAGAGTATAAAATTTTTAAGGCTGCAAATGGCGAAGAAGCACTGAAAGTCATTCACAATGAAACCATTCATATCGTCATAAGCGATATTACAATGCCAATTATGGACGGTATTGAATTGTGCAGCCGTATAAAATCGAATCTCGAAACAAGCCATATTCCGGTTATTTTATTAACTGCTTTAAGCGCCGTCCAATCCAGAATTCAAGGATTGGAATCAGGTGCTGACGCTTATATTGCAAAACCATTTTCAATGGATTTCATATTGGCCCAAATCACTAATTTATTGTCTAACCGACGTCATTTAATGGAGCATTATGCGAGTTCTCCTTTATCGCATTTAAAAACAATTGCGCATAATAAAATCGATGAAGAGTTTATTAAAAAACTAGATGACATTATAAATCAGAATATGGCAGATACCAATTTAAGTGTCGAATCTTTAGCAGATATTTTGCATATGAGCCGTTCTACTTTATATAGAAAAATAAAAGACATTACGAATTTAAGTCCAAACGAATTGATTAACAATGCCCGTTTGAAGAAAGCTGCGGAACTGCTGCTTTCCGGAAAATATAAGGTTTACGAAATTGCTGAAATTGTAGGTTATAATTCCCAATCAAGTTTCAGCAGGAATTTTCAAAAAAGCTTTGCGATGTCGCCGTCAGAATTTGTTAGCAATGAGAAAACTGCATCTAAAGAATAAGAAATTGATTGGCTCTGAAAATTGGCAGTAATTTTCAGAGCCAATTTGCAATCTATTCAGCCATTAATCTATTTGAATAATTTAGAAGCAAACTGATACAAACATCTTCGCCATATATGCCATTCATGCGCCGTTTCAGGCGATTCATAATTATCGTATTTTATTCCCTGTTGCTCAAGCATATTTCGAAATGCACCAATTGATTTTGGAAAAGGAGCAGGTTCTTTTGTTCCTAATCCCAACCAGAAAAGTTTAATTTGCTTGTTTAATGCATTTCCGTCTTATATTTTCCGCCTAAAAACGAAGAAACGTAAATAGTATCAGAACTTGGATAATTTGCTGTACCGCTAAATTTAATTATTCACTTTAGCTGACACATCTTTCCTTTAGCTTAAAATCCTGTTGCCCTATTAATCTGCTTCTGCTTTTTAAACTGGTATGTCGAGCCTGCAATGAACAACAGAAACAAGATAAACAAAGTGTTTCCGATTATCGGATCCTGAATATCTTTTGCAAGAGGTTGTCCAACCGGAACTCTGGTAAAGGTTTCATTAACGGTTGGAACCATAGAAAGAAATAAACTTAAAGACAGGCAAAAGTTTTCAAAATAACGCGCTCTTGCACTATTTTTCCTTTTCGAATTCAGAAAATAAGCTTCTAATACCAAAAAAATTATAAAAATTGAAAAAGCATGTCCTGGATTAAATCCGCCATGTTTGGAAATTCCTAATGAAGTTACTGAAGTGACGATTGTTCCGTAAAAATAGATTTTGCCAGATAAGGCATTCAAATTGATTTTACCGTATTTGATTAAAGCTACTATTGCCGCTGCTATCGCAGCAACACCAATTGTTGTGTGAAAAATTCCTAAACTTGATAATCCCATTTTTTATGTTTTAAATTTTTGTTTGAAAATGCATAGCAAACTTCCGATAGATCAAGAGAAATCTTTTTGCCAAATAGTCCAATTATTTGGCAATATGGTTCACAAAAAAAGCATCCTTCAAATCATAAGGATGCTTAAAAAATTAAAAAGCTGTATTTAATAATTACCGATTATTATTCGGTTTCTGCCGATAATTTGTTGGACTTACATTGTATTTGCTGGTAAAACTTCTAGTAAAATTGGCTAAATCATTGAAACCACAATCAAAAGCTATTTCGGTAATGCGCTGATCTGAAACAAGAAGTAATTCGGCAGCTTTCTCCAACTTTTTAGTCTTAATATAATTGGCTGGCGTATCGCGGTATATTTTTGCAAATTCGCGTTTGAATGATGAAACGCTTAAATTATTTTGCTGTGCCAACTCCTCAATGGTAAGCTGTGAAAACAAATTTGCTTCAATTATTTGTTTGAAAATGTAAGTCGCAGGAGAAAAAAGCTGTGATAAAATTAATTGTATCGACTCTGAATTTTGCGTTTGGGATAACAGAAGTATAATCTCTTTCACTTTCAACACCAAAATATCTTCATTAATCAATGATGGGTTTTCAAAATAGAACAAAAGACCTTCAATATACTTCTGAATTAAAAAATCATTGTTTATTTTTTCACTATATTTATTCTTAACTGCAATATTTGGTTTTTGAAGCAATAATGGAAGTTCTTTATCGTATATTTTTTTTAATATCTCGGGATAAAATGTAACGATTACGATTTCACAATTGCTGTTTGATTTTGAATTGCGAATTTGTTTCCCAGAATTTATGCAATTCAACAATAACGAATAATTAGCGGCAACGTTTATCTGCTCATCATCGATCTGATAATCGGCTTCTCCAGCTTTAACATATAAAAAACAAGCCTGTTGGGTAACGGGAAAATCAAACTTAAATGGCGGAATCAATTCAATTTTCTGAATCAGTGTTTTGCCATAAAGATCATGTTTTTTATAATCGTTTATCATACGCAGCTTTTGTCATCTACTTCCCCAATACAGAAATTCACTTTCCTTATCTCATAATCCTTCCGCAATGCCAAGGCATAAATAAGGTGTGAAATCCACAAAACAAAACCTTACAAATACATCATCTGCATTTTGTCCTCTATTATGTCTATTATTCGATTTTACGGCAGGCAATTTCAAACAAGGAGTTATGGCAAATATACGGAGAAAGATCAAAATGATGCCAAGTAAAAGAATAAACAAAAAAAATTAAAGAACAGGTCAGTCAGAATATCCTATTAAAAGATAATATCTTAAAGCATAATACGTTTTGCTATATCTGTGGCATTTAACCACATTATACAGATTTTTTTTATTTTATTCAGGAGTTGGATAAAAGCCGGCAATTAACTTTTGGTAAACGGATATTAAAATCGTATATTTAAGCTTACTGCTATAATTTAGAACATTTGTATGACTCATAAAGAATTTAGACACGTCTTGCTTGCAGATGACGATTTGGATGACTGCGAATTTTTTTCTGATGTATTTAAAACAGAATTCACGGATGTAAAACTTACTGTTTCAAATGACGGCAATAAATTAATGGCAGTACTTAAAGGCCCGCCCACTCCAGAAGCAGATTTGATTTTTCTAGACCTAAATATGCCGATGCTATCAGGGCCGCAATGCCTTGAAAAAATAAGAGCATCATTGGAACTTAACAAGCACATTGTTGTTATTTTCAGCACAAGCAGCGATCCAGCAGATATACTGAAAATGTATTCCCTGGGCGCCAACTATTTTATTACAAAACCTGCTGAGTACAATCACCTGTCTAAACTTATAGGAAGAGCTATGGATTTGGTATCACAGACCGGCGCCGAGCAGCCTGCATTTGAAAAATTTTATATTGCAATTTGATTATTTACCAGTAAAACTATTTTTAAATGAGGTTTTCTTCCGGATCATACGGGAAATAAATAGTGATAGAGGCACCTTCTCCCAATTTCCCTTCAGCAGAAATTGCTCCGCCGATTGTCTGCATGATTTTTTTACACAGCGCAAGTCCAATTCCTGAACCGCTGTACTGGTCCTGATTATGGAGTCTGGTAAAAACTTTGAATATAGAATCTGCGTACTGCTGGTCAAAACCTATTCCGTTATCCGAAAATTTCACCCAGCTGCAGTATACGGTAAACCTGTCTTTTAGAAGCACCGGTTCCTGTGAAGCCGTAATTTTAATTGCAGGCAATCGGTCAGGAGAAGCATATTTCAATGAATTTTGTATAAGATTTAAGAACAGCTGTTTCATTAAAAAACTGATTGCATTTACTTCCGGAAGCTTTTCGCACTCAATAGAGGCATCGCTTTCGAGAAGCAGCTCGCTGATTTCCTCGATTACGGTTTCAAAAATTAGATTAAGATCAATTTTTTCTGCTGCTTCTCTGGTGTTTTTAATCCGGGTATATTTCAAAATATCCTGCAGCAGTTCGCGCATTTTTGATGCAGATTTTGAAACGCGCTGCAGGGAATCAAATTCAGGATCTTCAGGATTGCTGCTTTTTTCCGAAAGCAGCTTGGATGTAATCATCTGAATTTTTCTAAGCGGCTCCTGCAGATCATGCGTACTGATCCAGTTTATATTTTCCAGTTCGGAATTGGTCTCCTTCAAAATTTCACTTTGAAGCCTGTATTTTTCTTCCTCCTCGCTCAGCAGAATCATCATCAGATTATTATGCAGGGAATGTGCATATTTGGCTGCTGAATTTATTTCATACTGCTTCCAAATGCTGCTCTGCCCTTTAACAATCTGTTTCCAGATATTAAAGGAGTTTCTTGGATGCAGCCCTTTTTCATCTTTGACTATGCTTTTTTCCGGATCGCCTGCCCAGCTGATTTCCGAGACAGTTTCAGACCTGTACCAGATGACATGACCGGAACTGCCAAGAGCGTGATACACTGCTCCTGCAAAATTGGAGCAGCCTTCTAATTCAGGAAAATCTTCGCTTATTTTTCTGGTCGCATAAAACTCGGCTGATTTCCTATTCTCCAGCAGTTCAACAAAAGCTTTGATCTGATCGTCATCAGGTGTTAATCCGTTCTTGTAAATTTTATTTCTGAACAATATTGAAACTCCTCCTGCATTGCACAGCGACAACAACTCGGGCATTTTGATAATAGTGTTTAAAGAGTTTTCAGCCAACGGAAGCTCAAGAGCTGTTAGATGCTCTAATGCATCTGTCGATATCTTAGCACTGCTGTTCTCATCATTGGATTCCCGGATATCAATCTGCGAAGTGATAAACTGGCCTTGAAGTTTTGCCGCGAGTCTTACTGCCGGAGAAATGTTTTTTTCCGAATAATGGTGGCAGGCAATCAGCCCCCATAAACGGTCATGATGAATAAGGGAAATGGTCAGTGTAGCGCCGACACCCATATTTTTAAGATATTCCACGTGGATTGGAGATGAACTTCTTAAAATGGAAAGGCTTAAATCTAGATTTTTATCTTCCTTGTCATCAACTGTAAAAATGGGAACAGCCTGGTAATTGATATCAGCAATCAGTCTGAGTTCATTCCTGATATACAATTCTCTGGCCTGAACAGGAATATCCGTGTGCGGGTAGTGCAGCCCTAAAAATGGTTCAAGATCATTCCTGCAGCTTTCAGCATAAACTTCACCGTTGTACTGCTCATCAAAACGATAGATCATTACACGGTCATATCCCGTTATTTCCCTTGTTCCCTCGGCGACCAGCGCACAAAGATCTTTCAGCGATTTTGTATTGTTCATCTGGTTCACAAACTGGATAGTCTGCGTGTAGACATCTGCCAGAATCTGTTTATCGAACTGCTCTTCAGCTTCTAAAACATATATATCATTGCTTTTATGGATATTGACCTGAAAGTTTTTATGCAGCAGCTCTATTTCCAGCGGAAACACATCCTGTACTGTATCTGAATTTATATAATTAAAAATCTGTTCCTGAGCACGTCCGCCAAAAACAGTTTCGAATTTTTCACCTAATGCCTGCTTATGGCTCACATCGATATAAGAAGAAATATTGCTGGTGCAGAAATCTATTATCCAGTCATCAGTAAGCCCGATTAAAAAACCGTGCGGCTGAATCTTTCCAGGAATATGTATCGGTTCCTGGTCACAATTTGTCAATGTAACCAGATCACGGTTAATTATATCTTTAATCTTCATTAAGCAAATAAATTTAAAAAGTGCACTATATCCTTTATAAACCTGAATTATAGCGATAATAGAATAATTACAACAACATCATTATCTGTATGAGTAATGATTTTTACTGTGTCTGACTGAATGTGTAAATGGTATTGGAAAAATTGGAACGCATGTCTTCCAGCGTTGTTCTCAGGTCAGTCTGAACGCCAACGCAGAGCTGCTGCATTATCAATTTTAATTGGTTGAAGTCAGAAGGCTTTACAATATAAGCTGCAGCACCAAGCGAATGGGCAGCATCTATACCTTGGATTCGTGAGGAAGTTGCCATCATTATAACGGGAACCTTTCCAAACTTCTTATCCAGCTTAATGAGTTTCAACAGTTCCCAGCCATCCATTTTCGGCATTCCGGCATCTAGCAATATCAAATCCGGCAGTGAGTCCAATTCAGAAAGCAAGTTCAGTGCAGCATCGCCGCTGTCCACAAACTTAACCGCAAAAGTTTCTTCCGTCCCAACCATTGCCCATTTAAAAAACTCTGCATCGTCACTGTCATCATCAACCAGTAAAATTATTTTTCTATTCATCTATATTAATATAATATTACAGCAGTACTCCATGAGCTGCAATGCTGTTAGTAAAATTAGGCATCCATTGTATGCAAAGCAAGAGAAAACAGAACTTTGTTCTTAATGCGTTAATCTGCTGAGAATAAACTGCAGCATGCTCATTTTCATCTTCAAAAAAAAATGGATATTTAATCATGGCAGCGCGCCAATTAAATTATTTTTCAAAATGCATTTTTTGCCTGTATTTCAGCGTAATTATGATTACAGATTAAAATTTGCATATTCCTCGGGCATATATATAATGAAGGATGCTGTCCCCAAACTGACATTTGCTAAGCGTATCAGAAAACAGTAGTATTTTGAAGCTTTAAGCTGCTTTTGAAATCAAAAAGACCGCTATAAAACCTGCAATGGAAAGCACTGTCAAATTAACAATCAAGTCTTTTCTTTTTCTCGATGCCACGGCATAATCCATTTTTTTAAATTTTCTTTCAGTTTTCATTTTCATATTTCTTTACGGTTAAACATGGTAAGGCACACACAAATGCTGTGCCGTAAAAATTATTTACAGGATTACATAAATTAGTAAGTAATTCCGGATTTGGAACAGCTTTTATCTGGATGCCGGAATCGGCACAAGTATCTGCTGCAGCAAAGCACTAAGGTCTTTCAGGCTATGCTGCTTTTTTAAAAACTGGACCTTTTTAAATTTTGCAGCCGCGTCTTTAACTAGGCTTCCCGAATGTCCCGAGTACAGAACAACAGGGATTTTTTCAAGTCCTTTTATTTTTCTGAGCAGTTTAATAAATTCAGTTCCGTCCAGATAAGGCATATGATAATCCAAGAAAATTATGTCGGGAGTTTTCTTTGGAGTCTGCAGCATTTTCAAGGCATCTAGCGCATTATTCTGGATTGAATATTTAATCTTAACATCAATAGCATAGAGCGCCATGCCAAAGATTTCGGCATCATCGGTATCATCATCCACCAGTAAAACATTCCTGTATCTCATACTGCTAAATTAAAAAGTCGATCACTGCTGCCCTTCATACAATTTCTGGGCTTAGTTATACAATTTCCACGTGACACCACCGAATAAAATCTTTAAAGATTTTATAAAAACCTTTCATACAGCTGTGATGCATTCTGCGCTAAAAACTACATAATACCAAATTTCAATATTAGCGGTACGCTTTTTACTGCAGAAGAGAAATGTTAATTATATAAATCTATTTTAAAATTATATAAATTAAATTCTCCCCTTCCCCCTACTTTTCATATGCCAAAACTTATATCCAAAAAACACCAGATTATGAAAAAAAATTACTTCAATAAAAGCCTATTTGTTATCTAACAGCATAATTAGTTCCGGTCTGTCTCCAGATTGAAAAAGAAGAAATAGTCATGACAAAGCATTTCTCTATTTCTTTCAGCCACGTTTGCAAGCCAGCTTTTCAGCCAATTAAGCTGCGCTTGGCTTGGATTGCCATAATTGCACTTTTAATTTAACAGATAACCAAATGACTTATAAAAATATACTGCAGATTGATGATGATATTGATGACTGCGAATTTTTTATGGAGGCTCTCCAGGCGGTGTCCACCGCAGGATATACTGCAATACAGAACCCTGTTGAAGCACTTCGTAAATTGATGCACGGGGAAATTAAACCGGATGTCATTTTTCTTGACCTTAATATGCCTATCATGTCCGGTTTTGAATTCTTAATTGAAATAAAAAAACTGGAGGAAATCAGAAGTATACCGATTATTATTTTCTCCACTTCGCAGATGGAAGAAAATAAAAGAAAGGCCAGAAATTACGGAGCGCAGGGATACATTTCCAAACCCAGCGATTTCAATGAGCTTAAAAAAATTTTAACCGATTACGTAACTTGAGAAGTCTCCACAGCATATCTGCAATGAATTGTTTTGCAAACAACAGTCTGTTTTTATCTGATATAGGATACGGGCAGCAGTGCTTTGTTTTTTATAAACTGGAAAAGCAATGAAATTATCGACACAAATACTGCTGGCTTTTTCTCTGATCCTGCTGCTTTCTGTTGCAGATTCCTATACCAATTACCGCTTATCGCTTAAGGTGCGCCTGAACTCAGAGTTTCTTTCAAAATCAGAAAATGTAATACGAAATTCAAATAAAACCCACAGGGCGATTCTTGAAATGCAGAGCGCAGTCCGGGGCTTTCTTCTTACAAGTGACCGTACTTTTCTGGTGCCGTATTACAGCGGGCTTCATAAAGTGCCCAGATTTATTAAAGAGCAGCACAAACTTGTTGATGGCAACAAAATGCAGCGCCAGATTTTAGATTCCATTTCAGAACTTCATGACCAGTGGCTTCTTTATACGAATGAACTGATAAAAGCCAGGCTGGAGAATCCTGAACACTACCTGTTGCTGCTGGATAGCAAACTCCGCAAACATGTCGGCAAAAAAATTAATGATTCCATAACGGCAAAATTTAAAAGATTTGACAAGATAGAATACAGAACCCGCAAGCATCACAGCGAAATGCTGCTGCACTCACTGAGAAGGACCAGAACGTATTCCCTTATTTTTCTTTCACTGACTATCTTTGCCGGTATCTGCAGCACAGCCTACATTGTCATTATGATCACCAACCGCATCAATTCGATGGTCCGGCTGGCTGATACCATTTCCAAAGGGCGTTTCACCATGGTGCAAGATTCAAAAAATGACGAGCTCAGCCATCTGGCATCCTCTCTGAATATTATGTCGAGCACGCTTCAGAAGAACATCCAGGAACTCGAAAATAAAAATGCTGAACTCAATAAATTTGCCTATGTGGTTTCGCATGATCTCAAAGCGCCGCTTAGAGGCATTTACAATGTTATTACCTGGATAGAGGAAGATCTCTCCGATGAAGTCTCTCCTGCCCTCCGCAATTACCTCAATATCATACCGCAGCGGACCAAACGCATGGAAGCTCTCATTAACGGGCTGCTGGAATATGCCAGAATCAATCAGAAAACAGCTTCTGAACTGGTAGATACCAATGTGATGGTGAATGAAATTACGCAGTCGATCGTACCGCGGAATTTTACGCTTAAAACTGGCGAGCTCCCTGAAATTTATACCGAGCGCCTCAAGCTGGAACAGGTTTTTTCCAATTTAATCAGCAATGCCGTAAAATATTCCAGACCAGATTCCGGTTATATAGAAATCAGCTGCATCGAAACAGATCATGTTTACGAGTTTTCCGTAACAGACCATGGCATAGGGATCGATCCTGAGTACCACGAAAAAATATTTGAAATATTCCAGACCCTGCGCGAAAAAAATGAAATGGAGAGCACGGGTGTCGGACTGGCCATAGTCAAAAAGATAATTGACGAACTGGGAGAAAGCATAAAAGTACAATCCAAACTTGGAGAAGGAACCACATTCACCTTCACCTGGAGAAATAATGCAAGAAAATGAAAACACCAAGTATTTTACTTATTGAAGACGATGAACTGGATACTATATCTGTCGAACGTTCTCTGAAAAAATTAGAAATCAGCTACGTGCTGCATTCCGCCTATAACGGACTGGAAGCGCTGCAGATGCTCCGCAGCCCTGAAAATCCGCTGCAGCCCGATGTAATCCTGCTGGACATCAATATGCCCAGAATGAACGGGATAGAATTTCTTAAAATCCTGCGCTCGGATGAAAACTTAAAAAAATTAAAAGTTTTTATAATGACTACTTCTTCTGAGAGCAGCGACCGCATTAATGCTGAGAAGCTCGGCATATCAGGCTATATCATAAAACCGCTTAATTACACTGATAATACCAAAAGACCCGATTCCATGGATGCCTTTGTACAGTTCCATCTGAGAAAAATACTGCTCGAGGAAAACATCTAGACCCATACCCTGCCCCATCACCCAAAATTTAATCAAGCCAAGAACCGCCTATTATGAAAAAGACAAAACACACCAGAGAAAAATCAAGTGACGACATGCTTCTTGTTCTGCCTGTTGTAACGGATGAAAAAAAATCCCGCCAAAATGCAAAAAATAAGCCTGAAGAATCCATTCTGACTGATGCAGAGTTTTTAAAAATCCTGATGAAAGTCAAAAACGGTAATTTCTCCCAGCGCTTCCAAACCGACCAGAATGGCATACAAAGATCCATCTGCGATACGCTGAATGAAATAATAGACCTTAACGAAAGAATGGTTTTTGAATTTCAGAAGGTCGGAAAAAGCATAGGTAAACAGGGAAAACTGACCAACCGTGTTGTTCTGGACGGCGCAAGAGGCTCTTGGAGCTCCTGCGTGGATTCGGTTAACACTCTGATTTCTGATCTGGTGCATCCGACTATTGAAATAGCCCATGTAATCACCTCAGTGGCGAAAGGGAATTTATCTCAGGAGATGCCATTATCCATTGAAGGCAACCCCCTTCAGGGAGAATTCCTCAGAATTGCCAAAGAGGTGAACGGAATGGTGAAACAGCTGAACCTTTTCTCCATGGAGGTTACCCGTGTGGCGCGTGAGGTAGGAACCGACGGAAAACTGGGAGGACAGGCAAAAGTTAGAGGTGTTGGAGGCGTATGGAAAGATCTTACGGATTCTGTAAATAAAATGGCCAGCAACTTAACCGGCCAGGTGCGTAATATTGCCGATGTGACAACAGCGGTGGCAAAAGGTGATTTATCAAAAAAAATTACCGTTGACGTAAAAGGAGAAATTTTAGAATTGAAAAATACCATCAATACGATGGTGGACCAGCTGAATTCCTTTTCTTCTGAGGTAACCCGTGTGGCGCGTGAGGTGGGAACTGAAGGAAAGCTCGGCGGACAGGCGCAGGTAAAAGGGGTCGGCGGAACCTGGAAAGATTTAACGGATTCGGTAAACCAGATGGCATCAAATCTTACCGGACAGGTGCGTAATATCGCCGATGTAACAACCGCTGTAGCAAGAGGAGATTTATCCAAAAAAATTACCGTTGACGTAAAAGGAGAAATATTAGAGCTGAAAGATACCATTAATACCATGGTGGATCAGCTGAACTCCTTCTCTTCTGAGGTAACCCGTGTATCACGTGAAGTAGGTTCTGAAGGAAAACTGGGAGGCCAGGCAAAAGTACGAGGTGTGGGCGGGGTTTGGAAAGATTTGACCGATTCTGTAAACCAGATGGCCTCCAACTTAACCGGCCAGGTACGTAATATTGCAGAGGTGACAACAGCCGTAGCAAAAGGGGATTTATCTAAAAAAATTACCGTAAACGTTGAGGGAGAAATTCTTGAACTGAAAAATACCATCAATACCATGGTGGATCAGCTGAACTCATTCGGTTCTGAGGTTACCCGTGTGGCGCGTGAGGTAGGCTCTGAAGGAAAACTCGGAGGCCAGGCAAAAGTAAAAGGTGTCGGCGGGACCTGGAAAGATTTAACCGATTCCGTAAACCAGATGGCGTCGAACTTAACCGGACAGGTTCGTAATATTGCCGAGGTAACCACAGCCGTAGCAAATGGTGACCTCTCTAAAAAAATTACGGCTGTAGCCGAAGGGGAAATCCTCGAATTAAAGAAAACCATCAATACTATGGTGGACCAGCTGAACTCCTTCTCTTCCGAGGTTACGCGTGTGGCACTTGAGGTGGGAACCGAAGGAAAACTGGGAGGTCAGGCAAAAGTAAAAGGTGTCGGCGGAACCTGGAAAGATTTGACGGATTCAGTGAACCAGATGGCATCGAATCTTACCGGACAGGTGCGTAACATTGCCGAGGTAACAACTGCCGTAGCAAAAGGCGATTTGTCCCGCCAGATTACGGTTGATACCAAAGGAGAAATCTTAGAGCTGAAAAATACCATTAATACCATGGTGGGCCAGCTGAACTCTTTTGCCTCTGAGGTAACGCGTGTGGCGCGTGAGGTTGGTACCGAAGGAAAACTCGGAGGACAGGCTCAGGTGGAAGGTGTCGGCGGTACCTGGAAAGATTTAACGGACTCGGTAAACCAGATGGCATCGAACTTAACCGGACAGGTGCGTAATATAGCCGAAGTAACAACAGCCGTAGCAAAAGGAGATTTATCACTGCAGATCACCGTTGACGTAAAAGGAGAGATATTAGAGCTTAAAAATACAATCAATACCATGGTGGATCAGCTTCGAGGCTTTGCTTCGGAGGTAACAAGGGTTTCGAGAGAAGTAGGAACGGAAGGAAAACTGGGAGGTCAGGCCAACGTGCCGGGAGTTGCAGGAACCTGGAAAGATTTAACAGATTCGGTTAATCAGATGGCAGGAAACCTTACCGCTCAAGTACGTAATATTGCCGATGTGGCGATTGCCGTTGCCAACGGAGATATGTCCCGAAAAATTACTGTTGACGTGCGCGGAGAAATCCTGCAGCTGAAAGAAACCTTAAACACGATGGTGGACCAGCTCCGAGAGTTTGCTTCTGAGGTAACCCGTGTGGCGCGTGAAGTGGGTACAGAAGGAAAACTGGGAGGACAGGCCAACGTGCCGGGTGTTGCGGGAACCTGGAAGGATTTAACAGATTCTGTGAACCAGATGGCGGGTAACTTAACCACTCAGGTGCGTAATATTGCCGAGGTTACCATTGCCGTTGCCAATGGGGATATGTCCAAAAAAATTACGGCCGACGTACGCGGAGAGATTCTGCAGTTAAAAGAAACCGTCAATACGATGGTGGACCAGCTCCGTGCCTTTGCCTCTGAGGTAACCCGTGTGGCGCGTGAAGTGGGTACCGACGGAAAACTGGGCGGACAGGCATTTGTGCCCGGCGTAGCCGGAACCTGGAAAGATTTAACGGATTCCGTGAATCAGATGGCATCCAATCTTACAGGCCAGGTGCGTAATATTGCCGATGTAACCAAAGCCGTGGCAAATGGTGACCTTTCCAAACAGATTACCGTTGACGTAAAAGGAGAAATTCTGGATCTGAAAAACACTTTCAACACGATGGTGGAACAGTTAAATTCATTTGCTTCCGAGGTAACGCGTGTTGCCCGTGAAGTGGGCACGGAAGGAAAACTCGGCGGACAGTCTGAAGTAAAAGGGGTTGCCGGAACCTGGAAAGATTTAACGGATTCGGTGAATGTAATGGCATCGAATCTAACGGGTCAGGTAAGAGGAATCGCCAAGGTCGTAACATCGGTAGCAAAAGGAAACTTAAAGCAGAAATTATCCATTGATGCAAAAGGAGAAGTTGCACAGCTAACAGATACTATCAACGAAATGATTGATACCCTTGCCACCTTCTCCGATCAGGTGACAACAGTTGCCCGCGAGGTTGGTGCCGAAGGAAAACTCGGAGGCCAGGCGAACGTTCCGGGAGCTTCAGGAACGTGGAAAAACTTAACGGAAAATGTAAACCAGCTGGCAGCGAATCTTACCACGCAGGTGCGTGCTATTTCTGAGGTGGCCTCAGCGGTAACGCAGGGGGATTTAACCAGAACGATCGGTGTGGAGGCAAAAGGAGAAGTGGAAGCGCTAAAGGACACCATTAACCAGATGATTTACAACCTGAAGGCCACTACCCTTCGAAATCAGGAACAGGACTGGCTAAAATCCAATTTAGCCAAATTCACCCAGATGCTTCAGGGGCAGAAAGAGCTGAAAGCCGTTACCACGAAAATCCTTTCCGAGCTTGCAGCAGTTGTAACCGCGCAGCACGGCCTATTTTATATTTTGGAAGAAGGGGAAGAATTCATGGATTCCAAGCTGAACCTGATTGCTTCCTACGCCTACATAAAAAGAAAAAACTCCCTTACGCAATATGGCATGGGAGAAGGACTGATCGGACAGGTGGCAGTTGAAAAAGAAAGAATTATTCTGAGCAACGTGCCGAAAGATTACATTAAAATCAATTCCGGACTTGGGGACGCAGGACCCAAAGACGTCATCATACTTCCCGTTCTTTTTGAAGGAAGGCTTAAAGCGGTTATTGAACTGGCATCTCTTGATACCTTCAGCCAGATCCACTTGGATTTCTTAGAAGGGCTGACAGAGAGTATCGGAATCGTTATTAATACCATCGAATCCAACTCCAGAACCGAGGAACTGCTGGTGCAGTCACAGTCTCTTGCCAGCGAGCTGAAAAGCCAGCAGGAAGTGCTTAAGAACACCAACGAGGAACTCGAGGAAAAAGCCATACTGCTGGCCAACCAGAAAGAGGAAGTGGAACTTAAAAACCAGGAAGTCGAAGTGGCACGTAAAGCGCTGGAAGAAAAAGCTGACCAGCTGACACTGACCTCTAAATACAAATCGGAGTTCCTTGCCAATATGTCCCATGAGTTGAGAACGCCATTAAACAGTCTGCAGATTCTCGCCAATGAATTAATCGCCAACCGCGACGGGAACCTGTCAGAAAAACAGATCCAGTTTGCCAAAACGATCAATGCCTGCGGGGATGACCTTATCCAGCTGATCAATGATATCTTGGATCTTTCCAAGATTGAATCCGGGTATATCTCAGTGGACTACAATCCGATCCGTTTTGACGAGATCAGCCGCTTTGTGCAGTCCACCTTCAATCCTATCTCGCAGGCTAAACATCTTAATTTTGAAATCATCATGGATGAGAAACTGCCTGAAGTGATGGAGACCGATTCGCAGCGCCTGAACCAGATTTTAAAGAATCTATTATCCAATTCCTTTAAATTCACCGAAAAAGGCAGCGTGAAACTAAACATTTATAAAGCGGACCGCAGCTGGAAAACCAAAAGCAGCAGCCTTGAAAATGCAGAAGCCGTTGTGGCTTTTGAAATAACGGATACCGGGATTGGAATCTCTAAGGAAAAGCAGAACATCATCTTTGAGGCATTCCAGCAGGCAGAGGGATCCACAAGCCGTAAATATGGAGGTACGGGACTTGGTTTATCCATCAGCCGAGGACTGTCAGATCTTCTGGGAGGAAGCATCGAGCTGGAGAGCGATACCAATACAGGAAGCAAATTCACCCTGTTTCTTCCCCTTAAGTTTGTCCATATACCGGAAATAGAAGATATTACCGTCAATGAGGAAACCAATGTGATCCATGCAGGAAAAAGCCGCCTGAAATCGCTGCCGTCATCCAGTTTCAAAACACCGGATGCAGAGCTGTACTTCACCGACGAAATCGGTGATGACCGGACCGATATACAGCCTGGTGATAAAGTGGTGCTAATAGCTGAGGACAATGAAACATTTGCCAGAATCCTGCTTGAAAAATCCCGCGAACATAAAATCAAAGCGGTTGTTACAGCCAGAGGCAATGATGTGGTGGATTATATCCAGCACTTTCAGCCGCAAGCCGTTATGATGGACCTCAATATGCCGGATGCCAGCGGATGGAAAATACTCGACAGGCTGAAGACCGATTTCAACCTGCGCCATATTCCGGTATATATTATCTCTGGAGAAGACGAAAAAAACAAAGGACTGAAACGCGGCGCTAAAAACTTTCTGGTAAAACCCGTCACCAATGATGCGCTGGAATCCCTTTTTCAGGACATTGCAAAGGATAAAAGCGACAGGAAAAAGCAGCTGCTGATTGTAGATGACAATCCAGAGGAGCTGCAGCGCATTACAGCGGCACTGCAGGGAGAGGACCTTACCATATCCTCTGCCCTGACAGCAGAGCAGGCAGCCCAGCAGCTCAAGAAAAAATCATTTGACTGCATTATTCTGGATCTAAAGCTTCCTGATGCTGACGGGATGGATCTGATCAGCGATCTTGAAAACAACATCACCGGACAGCAGTCCGCCATAATTATACATTCGGCGGGAGACCCTGACAAGAAACAGCGCGGCAGGCTCAGCCGCTTCGCCCACAGCATTATTACAAAAAGCAGCTCTTCCATGGATGAGCTAGCAGACCAGACAGCGCTTTTCATGCACCGCGTGCACAAAAACCTGCCTGAGCAGATGAAACAGCGCATTGAAACCTTCTATTTGAAAGAAGACGTGCTTCCGGGCAAAAAAGTGCTCCTGGTAGATGACGATGTGCGTAACTTATTTGCCATGACCACAGCACTGGAGAGATTCGGTCTGGAGGTCATCAGCGCCGAAAGCGGCCATGAGGCTATTGAAATTCTAAACCAGGACAATGCAGCCGACATTGTGCTGATGGATATTATGATGCCGGAGCTCGACGGATACGAGACCATGAAAATCATCCGTAAGGACGGCCGCCACAAGGATCTGACCATTATCGCCGTTACAGCAAAAGCGATGAAGGGAGACAGACAGCGCTGCATCGAATCCGGTGCATCTGACTATATCACCAAACCTGTGAATGTTGAACAGCTTTCCTCTCTGATGAGAGCGTGGCTTAAATAATATTTTAGCGCCCCATGGAAAAATATCCCTTAAAAATATTATTAGTCGACGATAAGAAGGAAAACCTGCTTTCCCTTCAGGTAATACTTGCCGATCAGGGCTATGAGTTTGTCGAAGCCTTTTCAGGCAAAGATGCGCTGCGCATCCTGCTGAAAAACCAGGATTTTGCCATTATCCTGATGGATGTCCAGATGCCGCTGATGGACGGATTTGAAACCGCCGAGCTCATACGAGAAAGTGACAAACTCAAACATGTACCCATTATCTTTCTGACAGCCAATATGGATTCCGCTGATTATATCTTCAAAGGCTACCAGTCCGGAGCAGTTGATTATATGATAAAACCGCTGTCATCAGAAATTCTTAAAGCCAAAGTGCTCGTGTTTACCGAACTCTACAGAAAGAACCGCGAGCTCCGGATTAAAGAAGAGGAAACGGCTAAACTGAATGCTGAAATAACAAAATCCAGCCAGGCGCTTGCTGTACAATATGAAGCAGTAGAAAAGTATGCCGAGGAGTTAAAAAGAAAAAATGCAGAGCTTGATGCCTTTACGCACATTTCAAGCCATGACCTGCAGGAACCGCTGCGCAAGATCCAGACCTTCAGCAACTTTCTGCTCGAAACAGAATATGCTAATCTAAGCGAAGAAGGCAGGATCCGATTCGGAAAAATCCTGCATGCCACCGGCCGCATGCGCGATCTTATCCATGACCTGCTCGCTTTTTCGCAGACTAATGTGTCAGACCGGAAATATGAAAATACAGACCTGCAGCAGTTAATTGAAAATATAAAAGAATCGCTGTCGGAAAACATGATGGAAAAACAGGCGGTTATCGTGACAGAATTCCACGGTCCCGTTAGCATCATTCCTTTTCTATTTGGACAGCTGTTAGAAAATCTGGCCACCAATGCCCTTAAATTTGCCCGGCAGGACATACCGATGCGCATCGAAATCAAAAGCCGTCTGACTAACGCGCAGGAATCGGGAATTGAAAAAATGACCCCTGAACTGCAGTACTGCCATATCAGCTTTAAGGACAACGGAATCGGATTTGAGCCCCAGCACGGCGAAAAGATTTTCGGCGTATTCCAGCGCCTGCACAGCAGGGATGAGTATGAAGGAACCGGAATCGGACTTGCCATCGTAAAAAAAATTGTAGAAAACCATAATGGCTTTATCACAGCGGAAGGCGAACCGCTGCAGGGGGCAGTATTTCATATTTATATTCCGCAGTAGCCAAAAATGGTGCCTCAATTGATACCTTATACTTTCTAAGCATTTATCTCGAATAAAAGCTATAGTGTATACCGGCCCGCACAAAAGAAAACTGATGCATTTTCTCCAGTAAAAAAAAAGATGAAGACATGATCTTCATCTTTTTTTTAAATATTTTTTTTCAGCAGCTGATCGATGGCCATTAGAAGCTTTACCGCTTAATAATTTCAAATTATATAAAGACTGTCCAAAATTCTATAATTTAATACGCTGCATCACTCCTTATTTTTGGATAATGAAACAAGTTTAAAACCAGCTAATTAATTAAATATGAAAGCATCCAAAGATATCAGATCATTTAATATTCAATCTGAAGCCAATGCCGCACAGACCGCATTTCACAATGAATCAGACCATTTAAAGATCATAACGGATTTATACCGCAAAAATGACGATGAACCGGACTTTGACTGTGAATTTCTTTCCGCTGCAAATCACGATTATATCCAGGAAGAAAATATCATTGATCCGGACTCTGATGAGGAGCTTTCAGATGAATTCAATGATAACCAGTGGGATGCAGATATCTATGATCCGTATCTGGAGTCAACCTACTACTAATAAAATTCTTAACTGCTGCTCGGTAAAAAAGAAAAGAAGCAGTTTTTTATTGAATGTATTATGCCTAAGTCTATATAAAAAATTTATGATTTATTATATTGGCTTTCAGTGCTTAAAATAAGAATGCCCTTCGAATATATATTATCGGACCAGCCGTATTCCTGAAAACTGCCACTGGTGTTTTGGATGGAAAAAATTACGATAGGACGCGCGGGTGTGTCCTTCCGGAGTGGCATCTGAACCTCCCCTAAGCACCATCTGGTTTACCATAAACTTTCCGTTGTATTCCCCAATGGCTCCAGGTTTTTTTGTGTATCTCGGATAAGGAAGATATGCGCTTGCTGTCCATTCCCATCTTTCCCCCCACTTAAAATGACCGCAGGCTGCTTCCCATTCCTCTTCCGTAGGAAGACGCATGCCTTTCCAAGCGGCAAAAGCTGAAGCTTCATAATAATTCACATGGCATACAGCTGCAAAAGGATCAATATCCTCTAATCCGCCCAGCGTGTAATACATCCATTTCTCATCAATAAAATGCCAGTATAAGGGAGCCTTGGCCTGCTGCAGCTTTACCCATTCCCAGCCTTCCGAGTGCCACCAGTTAAAATTTTCATAACCGCCTTCCTTCATAAACTGCAGATACTCCCCATTGGTTACCAGCGAAGCTGCGATCTCGAAGGCTTCCAAATATCTTTTATGGCGTCCCGACTCATTGTCAAAACTGAAACCCGTGCCGTTAAATCCTATGTCATAAATACCCTCTGCCATTGAAACAAATGCAGCATCACCAGAAAACTGCACCTCCTTCTCCATCTCTTTATAGACTGGAAAAAGAGGATTATGGCCCAGTATATATTTAATGTCCGTCAGGAGAAGTTCCTGGTGCTGCTGCTCGTGGTTCAGTCCTAATTCCAGTACAGCGGCTAATTCATCCGAAAGAACTGACTGATCCAGAAAAATCTCCATCTGCCGGTCTACATAAGTCCTGTAGGCATAAATATCTGAGACTGAAGGACGGCTCAAGTTGCCGCGGTCCGTGCGCAGCACTCTTGCTCCCACAGTTTCATAATAGCTGTTAAAAACAAAATTATACTGCGCATTAAATTCTTTGTATCCTGAAAAGTTAGGGACAAGAATAAAGGTTTCAAAAAACCAGGTTGTATGCCCTAAATGCCATTTGGGAGGACTTACGTCAGCGATGGGCTGCACTACATAATCCTCTGTCTCTAAAGGGCTGCAGACCAGCTCTGAATGTCTGCGAATTTTTTTATACTTCGCCAGTAAAAGGCGGGAATCAAAATGTGTCACTGTCTTTTCCATAATCATCATAATTTAAAGGGCTGTCCAGAAAACATCCACAAACCATTCCCTGCTGTCCATAATGCTGTGAACAGCTTTAAATCCAGACTGCACCGCCATTTTATGCGTGTCTTCCATGGAAAATTTCTGCGACACCTCCATGTAAACCGGTTCATTTGCTTCAAAATGGAATACAGCATCTGAAATGGAAACAGTCTGGTCTTCCAGACTGATCAGATAACTTCTGCAGGCACCCGTAATGGGATCATATGTTTCAAAATGCTCGAATTTGCCCACTTCGAAATCAGCATCCAGTTCTTTGTTGATACGCTCCAGCAGGTTCAGGTTAAACGATGCCGTTACGCCTTCTTTATCATTATAGGCATTCAGGATGGTATTGGGTTCTTTCTTCAGATCAAAACCAATCATCACCACATCTCCTTTATTGAGATTCTTACGCAGTTCAAAACAGAAACGGTATGCCTCTTCGAGTTCCATATTGCCTATATTGCTTCCCAGAAACAAAATCACTTTTCTGCGGGAAGAAAGCTGTGAAGCTTTGTGCAGCATCTCAAAATATTCGCCTTCGAGGCTTACAATATCCAGTCCGGGAACCTCCTTGTCCAGTTTTTCATTTAAAACAGCAAGGATATTGCCTGATATGTCAATGGGCATATATCTGAAATCGGTCTCCAGATCTTTCAGATGACGCAGCAGGTGCATGGATTTTGAGGCATCCCCTGCCCCAAGCTCAATCAGATCAAAGGGGGTGTTGTCTGCCTGGATGCCAAAGGCTATATCAGCAGTTCTGTTCTCAAAAATATCCATCTCGCAGCGTGTCAGGTAATACTCCGGCATACCCATAATATCCTGAAAAAGCTGGTCACCCCGCTGGTCGTAAAAATACTTGGACTGCAGCTGTTTTGGATGCTGCCGAAGGCCTGTGAGGACATCGTTGAGAAAATTACTAATGTTTATCTCTTCTGTATCTATTTGTCCTGTTATATTGGTCTCTGATAATTTCATCGTACGTCTTTTTTAATTACAAAGGCTGCATAATATAAAAAGCCCTTTTATTTACTAAAGGTATTTCTAATCATCTGCTTATGAGTTCTCAATTAAATAGAATCTTAACTTAAAAAAACTGCGAAAGCTTCCTGCTCATCAATTTTAGGTTTTTTACATGTCTAAGTTTTAGAATCTGATTTAAGTGCTTCTGCACCCGTAATTCATATTCCAGCATTTGCAGGCATTTTAGAGGTTTAAGGTAGAGACAGTGTACAAACTGAAAAGCCTGCAGAAAAATCTGCAGGCTTATAGCGGACAATCCTATCTGCTATATTTCTGATCAACCTCCTGCCGTATTTCCGAAACGGTTTTGATCCGTCCGGACTTTATCCACTCCAGCAGCTCCGATCTTAAAAAGTAAAGCCGTTTGCCCTGTTTGCTGACCGGTATTTCATTACGGCAGACTTTAGAATATATCGTCGGAACCGAAAGCTTGATCAGTTTTGAAGCTTCAATTATCGTCATTAGGCCTGCATCTTCAGGCTCGGGAGGCTTATTTTTTATCTCTTTTAAAAGACGTTCAATATTTTCCACACGCAGGGAAAGTGTTCCTAAGATGTTGGGAAGATCTTCAAAGGCAAATGGTTTCATATCAGTGCTGTTTTTCTTATTTCAAAATCAAAAAAGTATATTCTGCTGCCCCTGGTTTTCTTAAAAGAAGGCTCGTAGCGCAGATACCCGTAATCATGCAGCTCGTGCAGGCATTTATGATAAGTGGATTTGGAGGATATTTTAGCAATCTGAACCATCTCCACCCTAAAGATCTCTATGGGATTGATAAAACCCTTAACGGCTCGGTACTGCAGCAGGGCAGCGTAAATGGCAATATGCGTGCTGCTGATGCGAAAATCCTTTTCAATTGCTGAAAAGAAATCCGTTAAGGGTTTTAAATTTTCCATAATCTTCACATGGAATGGGATTGTTTTTTTCTTTTGCTCCCCTCTTTCTGGCTCTCTTCTCCAGGCTCGCTTTCGGCATCTTTTTTCTGTTCTTTTGATGCCTTCTGATCCTGAGTGCTGCTCTGTTTCTGCTCTCTGCTTTCTCGATGGTTAATGCGCTGCATATTGCCATCATATACATTTACCGTCTTGAAGTGAGGATTCGCTTCTATATGCATCTTACTCTCCACACCCGAAACCACAAAAGTGACCGACTGCAGATTCCCTTTCTTTAAGGAGTTCAAAAGCGAACGGTTCTTATACTAACGGACTGGAAGACGCAAATAGACAAGATGGTGATACTCCAGCCTGTCACCTTCCGCACCAAAACCGAATACGAACTCCATAAAGTGCTCCGTGCAGTCGATCTGAATTTAGTTTTATCGCGTCTTTCGGAAAAAGATTATTGCAGAAAGAGTGAGATAATGGTCACTGAAAAGAGAATTCTAGCGTGCTACGAGGAATATCCTCAGATTATCGGCAATACAGAAAAAATATTGGAGCAGTGCAGTTTTGAATTTGATTTCAAAACGCCTAAAAATAAAAAATTCTACACCGGCAGCAGGCAGGAGGATATCAAACTTCTAACCAGCTTGGCACAGGTAGGGCTGAAATGGCGCTACGGAACAAATAACGCAGAGGCAAAATCAAGGATGCTGCGCGAACTCAAGGTAATTGACCAGCTGGAATTCAGCGGCTATTTCTTGATTACATGGGATATTGTCCGTTTCAGCAACTCTCAGGGGTTTCTGCATATAGGAAGGGGCAGCGGCGCCAACAGCATCATTGCCTACTGTCTTGGGATTACCGATATCTGCCCCCTAGAGCTGGATCTTTATTTTGAGCGCTTTTTGAACCTGAACCGCAAAAGCCCTCCTGATTTTGATATCGACTGGTCATGGAAAGAGCGTGATGTCATCCTGGAATACATCTTTTCCCAATATGGCATTGATCATGTGGCATTCTGCGGTACGAATGTTGAATTTAAATATAAGTCCATTTTCCGTGAGGTCGGCAAGGTTTTCGGGCTTCCTAAGGAAGAGCTCGACGCTCTGGCAAAAAACCCGATGGCGCTGCACCCGTCCAATAAGGTGGTAAGGGAAGTGCAGCGGTATGGAATGATGCTCGAGAAATACCCCAACCAGAGAAGCATGCACTCCTGCGGCATCCTGATTTCCGAGGAGCCCATCACCAATTATTCCGTGCTGGAGATGCCTCCCAAGGGCTTTCCCATAGTGCTTTTTGATATGCATACGGCGGAAGATATCGGCCTTGAAAAATTTGATATCCTGAGCCAGCGAGGCATCGGCCATATTGACGACAGCGTAAAGCTTATTGAGAAAAACCAAGGCATACACCTCAATATCCGTGACACTACTATTTCAAAAGACAAAGAAAGCTGCAACAGCTATCTTTCAATGGGAAAAACCATAGGCTGTTTTTATATCGAAAGCCCTGCTATGCGCGGTCTGCTTCGCCGTCTGAAATGCGACAATTACAAAACCCTTGTGGCAGCCTCCTCCATCATACGCCCGGGAGTGGCACAGTCGGGAATGATGAAGGAATACATCTTCAGGCACAATCATCCCGATAGGTTTGAATATTTTCATCCGGTGTTCGAGCAGCAGCTTGGGGAAACCTACGGCATTATGGTATATCAGGAAGATGTGATCAAAATTGCCCTGCACTATGGGGGCCTTCCGGCAGCCGACGGTGATATCCTGCGCCGTGCCATGTCAGGAAAAGGCCGTTCCAAAGCGGCGCTGCAGAAAGTAAAAGACAACTTTTTTGAGTCCTGCGCGGCGCAGGGACATCCCATAGCGCTGAGCCAGGAAATCTACCGCCAGATCGAGTCCTTTGCAGGCTATTCCTTCTGCAAGGCGCATTCCGCATCCTATGCCGTGGAAAGCTACCAGAGCCTGTATCTGAAAGTGCATCATCCGATCGAATTTATGGTAGCCGTAATCAATAATCAGGGCGGTTTCTACCGCACGGAAGTCTATGTGCATGAAGCCAGAATGTCAGGTGCCGTGATCCACAATCCCTGCGTGAACAGAAGCACCTATGAAACCGACGTCTGTGGAAAGGACATTTATCTGGGCTTTATGCATCTTGAAGGCCTTGAATATAAAACAGCACTCCTGATCCAGCAGGAAAGGGAAAGAAACGGGCTTTACAAATCACTGGAGGATTTTATCAACCGCATCCCCATTGGCATAGAGGGCATGCAGATTCTGATTTTCATCGGCGCATTCCGCTTTACCGGCAAAAGCAAGAACCAGCTCCTTGTGATCTCAAGAATGCTGCTGGTTAATGCCGCTCCTGCCGAGCACGCCCCTAAACTGATAAAAGAGCCCGCAAAAGAGTTCAAGCTTCCCGCACTGGAACGTTCGCCGTTTGAAGATGCCTTTGACGAAATTGAACTCTTGGGCTTTCCTGTCTCCTGCTCTCCTTTTGATCTGCTGAAAACCAGGCATCGGGGTGATGTCATGGTAAAAGACCTGCTCTTGCATCATAAAAAAGAAGTCCGCATGCTTGCTTATCTAATCGCCCGCAAGCATGTCCCGACAAAAATGGGGGCCATGTATTTCGGGACGTGGATTGACTATCATGGAGAGTTTTTTGATACGGCGCATTTCACTGGAAGCCTGAAGGAATATCCTTTTGAGGGCGGAGGGTGCTACCTGCTTCGGGGAAATGTAGAAGTGGATTACCATTTCCCAACCATAACGGTCACCAAGATGGCCAAGATGCCTTTTATCCCTGATCCGCGTTATGAACATGAAAATGACTGGAAATACAAAGCGCATCAGAAACTGCGCGAAGATGTGAGCATGACCCACCGCGCACCTTACCCGCAGGAACATGAAATTAATATTCCAAGGCTTAAAATGAGTAACTGACGGGCTTCCTTCCTGCTCTGGGTCTGGAGCCATATTATGAATTAAAAAAATTAAAGAAGATGATGCTTTTTGACGACACCGAAATTTTTTCATCCGGAAACGGCGGCAGAAGAATATTTGACGTCCCTGATGCCGACCTGCTGCTGATTGATAATTTTTTCAGCAAGCCAGAATCTGATTATTTTTATAACGTCTTATACCACAGCACCCAGTGGCGGGAATACGAAATGCCGATGTACGACAAGGTAGTGACCGCTCCGCGGATGATTTCGTGGTACGGCGAAACGAACAGACCAGACCGCAGATCAAATCCCCACTGGCCTAAAGAACTGCTGCAGATCAGGGAGCGGGTTGAAAATGAGACGCAGATCCGTTTTAACGCGGTGCTCCTTAATCTCTACAGGGACGGCACTGACGGTGTCGGATGGCACAGCGATAAAACTGCATCCAGCAACAAAAATATGAACATCGCTTCGGTGACCTTTGGTGAAACCCGTCTGTTTCGTCTGCGCCATAAGACACTCAAACATATACCGCCGATTGAGATTCCGCTGCACCACGGCACTTTTCTTCTCATGGCAGGCAGCACCAATACCTATTGGGAACATCAGGTGCCCAAGACCGCCAGACCCGTGCTGCCAAGAATCAATCTTACCTTCCGCCAGGTCAGGGAATCCTAAAACCAGACATCTTATAAACACATGATCTACAGATATATAAATCATAGCAATCCTATAATAACCCTGTTTTATAATATAACAGGGTTATTTTGGGTGATTGTAACTTTGGATAAACTATAAAAATTAAAAATCATGGAAAATATAAACAGCATAGGACAAGAGGATAATGCGCATATCAATATCTCAGAGCAGGCCGAAATCCAGCAGTGGTCCGAAAAGTTAAATGTCCCTGAAGAAATATTAAAAGACGCTGTAAGGGCTGCAGGCACCAGTTTAGAAGAAGTGACAGAACATCTGGCTGAAAATTCCCCTTCTAGAGAAAGCGCATCAGAAACAGTCCGCATGAAAGACGGTCCGTGGCACGATAATGAAAAAGACAGCAGCCGTAACAATACTGAAGGAAAAAGCGTCGGAGAGGCTACCGATCCTTCAAAACTGTCACAGCTGTAATTCATAATGATGCAGTGGATTTTTTTTATGCACTGAGAATGCAGGCTGCTAAAAAAAATCAGCCGGCCTATTAATTTTAAATATGCATTTCAAATATAATAACTAAACAATAATAATTATGTCTAGAGAAAATTTCGATAACTATGATCAGGATGATCGTACTTATCAGGCAGCAGATGATTCCATAAATTCAGAGCTTCTGGAAAAAAAGGATCCGGCCATCAACCAGCACGAAAATGACACAACCGGTATCCACAGTGATGCTTCAGACCACCCGAACCCTCGTCCTGACGAGCGTGATCCTGATGCTGACAGAAGAACACTTGACGAGGAGAAAGCCGTTGAAGACGACGACGATGACAATTAACTCCTGCTTGCATGCCCCACGGCAGCGAAGCAGGAAAGACACAAAAAATCCTGAAGAGAATCAAGCGCTGATTAAACTGCCTGTTCTGTTCAGGATTTCTTTTATTCTGCTGTAAAGCACTTATTTATCATGGCATTCCCAGTTAAAATAATTGCATAACTTTGCGGTATGGGCATTTTGATCGGCCTGCATGCTGAAAATAAATACAGATCAAAAAAAAATTACTGCATAAAAATGAACGATCCTATTCTAGAAAATCTTAATGAAAGCCAGCTTCAGGCAGTCAAAACCACAGAAGGCTACGTGCGTGTCATTGCGGGAGCTGGATCAGGAAAAACAAAAGCCCTTACCTCCCGCTTTGCCTACATTGTGGACAGACTCGGCATCAATTCTTCCAATATCTTGTGTGTGACTTTTACCAATAAGGCAGCACAGGAAATGAAAAGACGTGTCAAGGCGCTGATCGGAGATCTTTTTGATGTGAGCTTCATCACCACCTACCATGGGTTCTGCGTGCGGTTTCTGCGCGAGGAAATAAACAAAATCCATTATCCGAAGAATTTTATCATACTGGATGCCGAAGACCAGAAAACCATCTTAAGGGAAGTGTTTACCGAGCTGGACATCAATTCCAAAAACCTGACTTTCAAACAGGTGCTCCGTTTTATCTCCAAGCAGAAGAGCACCTCTGATTACCTCGGGTATATGCTGGAGAATAAAAGCTTTGAGCCCGATGAGAAGGACTCGCTCTCCAGCCGCGTCTATCAGAAATACCTCGACAAGCAGAAACGCAACTATGCGCTGGATTTTGATGACCTTATCCATTTTACGGCTTTCATACTGGACAGCAATCCCGATGTGCTTTTGAAATGGCAGGAAATGCTGCATTACATACAGGTCGATGAGGCGCAGGACAGCTCCGACAGCCAGTTCCATTTGGTGGAAATACTCTCCCGTGTGCACCAGAACCTGTTTCTTGTAGGAGATCCCGACCAGACCATTTATGAATGGCGCGGCGCCAAGCCGGAATATCTGGTGGAATTCGACAGGATGTGCCCTGACACGAAGACCATCATCATGAACCAGAATTACCGCTCCACGCCCAACATTCTTAAAGTCGGCAACTATATCATCAAAAATAATAAGGTAAGGGTGGATAAGGATATGGTGACGGATAATCCCGAAGGTGTTGAGGTGGTGCATTTCCATGGCAAAAATGACTATGAAGAAACGGTGTGGGTGGCTTCTGAAATCAAAGAAATCCTTAAAACGGAAAATGCCGCTTATTCAGATATTACCATTTTATACCGTTCCAACCATCTTTCCCGAAACATCTAGCAGGCACTGATCAAGGGAAACATTCCCTATGCCGTATTTGGCGGCGTGCGTTTTTTTGAACGAAAAGAAATCAAAGATGTACTGTCCTTCTTAAGGCTTATTGTGCAGGGGGATAACTTCTCTTTTCTGCGCCTGCACAACCATCCCTCCAGGGGGCTGGGAAAAAAGTTTATGGAAAGGCTGAGCCTTCTGGCAGGCGAACAGAACCTGTCGCTGCTTCATGCACTGCAGCATAATATTGAAGATAAGGAACTCGGTAAAAAAGGAGCTTCTGACTTTCTGGCTCTCGTTGCGGCACTTAAAACAGATGCCGAGACAAATTCCATCTCGGATCTAGTTAAAATCATACTCGATAAAAGCGGACTGTCCGAACTGTACCGAAAAGACGGCGATGAAGACAGAATGGAGAATATAAAAGAGCTCGTTAGTTCCATGCTGCTGCTGGAAAAAGAAAACAACGGTCCTGTAAATATTGCGGAATACCTGCAGGAAACAGCGCTCTATACTGACCTTGACAAAGACACTGAAAATCAGGACAAGGTGCGTCTGATGACCATCCACATCTCCAAAGGCCTTGAATTCCCTTATGTATTCCTGTGCGGTTTTACAGAAGGGGTGCTGCCCAGCGCGCTTTCCATTAAGGAAAGAAGAAAGAGGGCGATTGAAGAGGAAAGAAGGCTGATGTACGTTGCCGTTACCAGAGCCGAGAAAAGGTTTTACATGACAGATTCGGAAGGGTTTAATTTCACCACCGGGCTTAATAAATATCCATCAAGGTTTCTCTTTGAAATCAAGGAAGAATTTTACGTGCGTAAAGGAAAACTTTCTCCGGAAATCCTACAGGCGGCACAGTCATCGGCAGCTGCTTCAAAAAGCAGTGAAGATACTGCTTTCAGCGAGGGAGACCTTGTACAGCATCCGGTCTGGAACAAAGGAGAAATAAAGTCAGTGGACAGCGAGAAAAACCAGTATATGGTGCATTTTTTTGAGATGGGAAAAGAAAAACCTATTGATTTTGCTTTTCGTTTTCTTACTGCCGCATCAGAATCAGATCCCGAAGAAGAGAGCTCTTCGCCTGCCGATCTCTTACAGCTTCACGAAAACTTAAAAAACTCCCCAGATCCATTTGAAGATGAGACTGGAAAGACTAATACAAATCAGAACATTTTTAATGATAAAAACACGGACGAAGAGCAGCCAAAATGGTAAAAACTCCCGCATATAAAAAGGTATCAAAATAGCCTTTAAATTAAAAAATTAATCGCTTACTTTAATACAAAAGCCCATTATTCAAGTGAAACAATGGGCTTTGTTTTGTATTGGCGTGTAATATAGAATACCAGAAACTTTTCAGCAGAGGCATCCGGTTTATCGGAGTGTAATTTATATTGTAACGCCTTAAACCGGTATTTTAGTGTACGGTGTAATAGTTTATTCTTTAGGATTCTCCATACTGCCGATAATTTTAACGACCTCAGCTTCGGTAGCTTTCAGCCTATTCTGGCAGAATTCAATGAGCTCGGATGCTCTTTTTACCTTTGATGCCAGCTCGTCCACCGAAATGGTTTCATTTTCAATTTCTTTCGAAATAGCGCTCAGTTCGGCAAAAGCTTTTTCATAAGTCTGGTTCTCTTCCATCGTATTGTATTTTTTCTTTAACGGTGCTTATCAGTCTGGTATCCTTCAGGATCACTTCAATATCGTCGCCTTTCTTTATCCCTTTGGCGCTGCTGGCAATGGCTTCGTTTACTTTGATAATGGCATACCCTTTTTTCAGGATATTCTGCGGAGACATTATTTTCACGGTTTTATGATAATGTTCCAGCGTGAGCTCCTGTCTGCGAAGGTAAGCATTAGTGAATGTTTTTATTGCATTTCTAAGCTGAAGCAGTTCACCCTTTCGCTCAACCATCAGCATCCTGGGGCGCTGAAGGGTATGCTGGGCAGCAGCGAGCAGTCTTTTCTGGTTCTCATGCAGCACAGCTCTTAAATTTCTGATAATATGCTCCCTGGTCTTGTCCAGCTGCTTTTTATGGTTTGCGGCCAATGCCGCTGCATTATAAGAAACAGCATTTTTCATCTGGCTGAGCTCTTTATAATGTCCCATAAACAACTGCTGGGATTTAATCACAATCGTCCGCTGCAGCGATAGTATGCTTTCCTCGAAACTGCGGTTGTGGGCAATAATGAATTCCGCGGCCTTGGTAGGGGTTTTGGTATGGGTGTGCGCCATCAGATCGGTGATGCTCACATTTTTCTGGTGCCCTATTCCTGTAATGACCGGGATGGGAAACTTAGCAACAGCCCTCCCTATAGCGTAATTGTCAAAAATCAGGAAGTCCGACTGCGAACCTCCTCCTCTTGTAATGGCAATGGCATCGTAAGGGATTCCGGTATTGTAGACATCGATAAGTTTATTGAGAAACAGTTTTGCATTGTTGTCCCCCTGCACTACAGTATGGTAATCATCAATCTGGAAAACATAGCCGAAATCATTGTGAAGCATCGTATGGCGGAAATCCTCATTTCCGGCAGAACTGCTCGAAGATATTACAGCTATCCTCTGAATTACCGCGGGAAGTTTCAGACGGCTGTTCAGCGTAGAATACTGCTCGCCTTCTTTCCATATGTAGTCATTTTCCCTGACCAGCCTTGCCAGTGTGGCATTACGCTGCTGTTCGAGAATCCCGAGCATAAAATTACTGTCAATATCCAGCAGGTTTACCGAAAGCCCGTAGAGCGGATGAAAGTCAACGCTTACCTGCACCAGCACATGCAGATTGTTGGTAAAACGCTGTCCGGTTGTGATTTCAAAATCAAGTATCCGAAGCGCCCCTGCTCCCCAGGATTTGCCCATTATCTTTGCTGTAATAGCGCTGCTGGTTTCTGATTTCTCCACCAGCTCAAAATAATGGATCTTTTTATCAGCCTTAAAAGAATGGCTGGTGATATCAGCCACCACCCAGTACGCATGTCCTTTAAACCGGTCATTAATCGTATCCTGGATCTGGTCGTTTAGCTGCGAGAGTCTGATATACTGGTCTGGTCCCATTATGCGGTTTAAATCGTCTGCTGGATGTGTTTTCTTTCGCTGCTAAAGTACTGATTACAGCTTGAAATCTCAAAAATACAGTTTAGAAGCCATGAAAATTGAATCCCTAGCTTCCTGAAAAGACGGTTTTACTTGATTGTGATAGTATCAAGAAGATTTTCCTGGCTGATGAATGCAGTAATATACTGCTGCACTTCATTGCGTTTGTCCGCAGCTGTCTCAAAGGTATTGATATGAAAATCCTCATCCTGGTCCAAGATATGGATAATTTCGGTATATCCTTTTGAAATCAGGCTTCCCTTGAGTTTAATTACGGTGAGCTGCTCCTGCGGATTCAAATCTTTTCTCACCTGCAGCTGTATTGCTTTTTCCATTTTGAAAGATCTGTAAATTATAATAGTGATGAATATTTAATCAAATATAATAATTTAGGCTGAAGCGTCAATCGGCCCCACTGTTAAAAAACGATTTCAGTCTCTTTTAAACAATTACCAAAGCAGGCTCCGCCATCATACTGCACAAATGAAAAACAAAAAAACTAAAAAAACACCGCCATCCGCAACATGTTAATTTGACAATAAATCCCATTTTTTCTGTAAGAAAAATAATTAAGACATGAATTAATTTTAGTATATAAAAATCCTAAAATAGAGCAATCATGGAAAATCTGAATAATTACAGCGAACAAGAACTTCAAAAATGTCCTTATCACCAGCATCTTAAAGCTTCAGGAGATAAAGACAGCGATAAAAGTGCCAATACCGGGGACTGGGAAGATGAGCGTGATCAGGACGGAACAGATCCGGTCCGTTATGAAGAGGACGGCGGCAACAACAATTCCGGAGGCGCCGGAAGCACAGGCAGCGCTGCAACCAACAGTTAAGATATAAACTAAAAAACAAGAATGCCATGATCACAGACAGCAGCAATTACGATAACAGCAATGCTTCAGATAACGCTTATCTCGATAATGAATTCTCTAATGCTCTTGAAAGAGACGGCCAGCAGACTCCTGAAAAAGATGATTTGGATGAGAATTTACAGGACCATCAAGCGCTTGATGCGGATGATCTCGATAACGATCTTTCGGAGCGTAATGATGAAGACGGATCTGAACCTGAAACTTTTTCGGACGACGGCTATAAAATAGATTAGACAATCTTAAACAGCCCGCAGCCATTCAACCGGGCAGCCGCAAAATTTACAACAACCTTAAATCAAAACAGATGCACACCTCAACACTATCCAATAGAAATACTGCTTCAAAAAGCAATGTCAATGTTTCGGCATTTGAACGCATCCTGATGGCAGCGGCAGGATCCTACCTGCTGTATAAAGGGCTGACCCAGGAAAAGAAAAACATAACGCAGATCACCTCAGGCGGGGCAATGCTGGCACGCGGGATCAGCGGCTACTGTCCTGTTTACAGCGCCGTAGACCATCTGAAAAATGATAAAGGCTCTAATGTAAACATCAGAACCAGCGTCACCATCAATAGGCCCATCAGCGAGGTATATGCCTTCTGGCGAAATCTGGAAAACCTGCCTAAATTCATGAGCCATCTCGAATCGGTAAAAACCATCAGCGGCACGCAGTCTGAATGGACTGCTAAGGGACCTGCCGGAATAGGGTCGCTGAGCTGGAGGGCTGAAGTCATAAAAGAGCAGAAAGAAAAACTCTTAAGCTGGCAGTCACTGGATGATGCGCCTGTAAAGAACTTCGGAAAAGTACTTTTCAAAGCCATCGGCAGCGCAACCGAAATAGAGATAACGGTTTCCTACCGCGCCCCGCTGGGAATTGCGGGACAGGGAGCAGCAAAACTGCTGAACCCTATTTTCGAAAAAATAGTGCACGATGATATCAGCGGGTTTAAATCCTATCTTGAAACAAAACAGTAAACAGATAATGTTCTTTGTTTGTTTTCCAAAACCTTTTGGAAGCTTCTTCCAGAAGGTTTTTTTCAACTGGCTGCGGCCCGTCATAAATTTATCCGGCCGGGTATGCGCCGAAGACTTGAAATCTGATAAATTAACAGGCTGGGCTTCTTAAAGATTAACTATTAAAACGTACCTTTACGGCATGAGAAGAAACGGTGAAATTATTATAATTGAAGATGATGAAGACGACAGGCTTTTTCTCAAAGATATTTTTGAAAGTCTGGATTATCCGAACAAAATTAAATTTATTGAAGATCCAATGGAAGCCATTCCCTACCTTTCCAATCCTGCGGTAGTGCCTTTCCTTATCATCTCGGACATCAACATGCCAAAGATAAACGGCTTTGAACTGCGCGAGCAGATTATCTCCACGATCGGCATCAGCCATAAATGCGTGCCTTATATTTTTCTCTCCACTTCCCGAAATCCTGAAAATGTCAGCAGGGCCTACCGCTGCAATGTCCAGGGATATTTCAAAAAAGAAGAAGATTTCTCGGTCTATAAGATGATGATGAAAAACATTGTGGAGTACTGGCGCATAAGCCTGACACCTGCCGCACAATTATAATAAAACATGAAAGACCATGGCACTGAGCACCTGCCAGATTAAAGGCACTGATATCACATGGATTGATATATATGATCCCTCCGAAGAGGATCTTAAATCGGTCAGCAGCAAATACAGCCTGAATTCCTACACCCTTAAGGATTCTCTTGATCCTGACCATCTCCCTAAATACGAAGAACATAACGACACCCATTTTTTAATTGTCAGGCTTCTGCATGATGAAAACCAGAAACTGCCTACCGTACAAAGCCTGAGCAGTAAAATTGCTGTTTTTTTCACTGATAGGTTTATCATTACCATAAACCGGTGCGCACAGCCCATAATTCAGAATATTATGGATAATATGGCCAGTGACGCAAAGATAAAATCAGCCTCTGGGATTGCCATGCATATTGTGGGTGACGCCCTGCGGTCCTTTGAAGAGCCTGCCATGAAACTCTCCGCGGCCATTGATTCCTACGAATCCACGCTGTTTTTAAAGAAAAACATACCCGATGATATGATAGAAGATATATATTATCTTAAAAACAGGACCGGTCTTTACAAAAAACTGCTGCTGCTGAGCAACGAAGTGGTAAGCTCCATTAAAGCAGAAGGAGAAGAACGTCCAGCCCAGCGCGACTTAAGAGACCTGCATACCAAACTGGTTCTGCTCTATGACCAGATCCAGGAAGATGCCAATAACCTCCTGAATATCTATCTTTCTCTTTCTGCCAGAAAGACCAATGATGTCATGAGGCTGCTGACAGTATTTTCAGTTTTCTTTATGCCACTGACTTTTATTGCCGGCATTTACGGGATGAATTTCAAATTTATGCCCGAACTCGAATCCCCTTTAGGATATCCTGCCGCCATTATTGCTATGCTGGCTGTATCTGTGCTGATCTTTTTCTGGTTTAAAAGAAAAAAATGGCTTTGATTACAGTATGGAATCCAGGGCAGCGATCAGCTCGCCGAAACTGTTAGGCTTACTGAAGTATTTCAATATCTTGTTTCCGGCAAAGAGCTCTTTGACGAATTCCTGTGAAGGCGTAGAAATCATAATCACCGGAATAACTTTAAGCTTATTGTCATTTTTCAGCAGTTCAAGAAGCTCAAGTCCGTTAAGCACCGGCATATTGTAGTCCAGAAAAATAAGGTCGGGAAGATTATCGGAAGCGGACAGCTCTTTAAATGCGGCTTGGGGATTTCCTATCCAGCGTATTAAAATGCCTTTATTAAGAGAATCAACGGCTTCTAAAAACAGTTCGGCATCATCAGGATCATCGTCAATCAGTAAAATATTTTTATATAACATGGTTTTCATTTTAACTGCCTTAAAAGGCTGCAGCTTTTATAAATACGTGTTTTAACCTCTCAGGGTTTGGAGCAGGATTACTATTCTTTTTATATTCATGCCCAAAATTACTTATATGCTGTATGGAAGCACCTGTAAAACGGTCTGTATTCTAATTTTTAGGCAGGTAAATCCAGAAGGTGGTCCCTTGATCCGGAATGCTTTTAAAACTGATTGCCCCATTGTGGTTTTCAATGATTCGTCTGCATAAAGCCAGCCCGATTCCATTTCCTCCATATTCCTCCCTCTGGTGCAGGCGCTGGAACATATCAAAAATTCTTCCCGAGTAATCGCTGTCCATTCCAATCCCGTTATCAGCAATGGAAATCACATGGAAATCGCCTGCCGGAGCCGCGGTATCAAAAGAGCGGTCGCTGCGATCTGAAATTTCAAAAGAACTGATTTTTACTTCAGGCCTTGAGGCATTGAATTTAAGGGCATTGTTAATCAGGTTAAAAAATAACTGCCGCAGCTGCCCGGCCAGTCCTACGACCACAGGAAGCTGTTCTGCCTTTACCGCCGCCTGCTTTTCTTCGATGACCAGGCTCAGGTCATCAAGGGTATCGTAAATAATGGCGTTAAGGTCCACTTTCTCCAAAAACTGCTCATGGGTGTTGATGCGGGAATAATTCAGCACATCGGTAATTAAATTAGACAGACGCCCTGCCGCCTTTGTAATTTTATCAAAGTAATACATTGTTTTCTGCTCTTCGGTCAGGTGCTCTGCCGCACGCGAAAGCATAATCAGGATCTTGCGCAGAGGCTCCTGCAGGTCATGGCTGGCAATAAAAGCAAACTGTTCAAGCTCCTTGTTTTTAAACTTTAATTTTGAATTGGCGCTTTCCAGTTCCAGCTGGATCTGCTTCAGCTCCGAATTATCCTTTAAGGCTTCAACCATCAGTTTCTGCGCATTGTTGTTTACAAAATAAATAAGCCAGCTGCTGAAGGAACCGTCTTCGGTTTTGTTTGGCATAATGGAAACAACATGCCAGACATAAAATGCATCCTTTTTAATCCTCACCTCGGCGGTGAATTCCCCGCGGGTCTTTTTGGCTGCTGACCAGCCTTCCAAAAGAAGCGGAACATCTTCGCTGTGAAGAAATGTGCCCAGGGATTTTTTATCAAAAAGCAGCAGCGGTCCCGCAAGATATTCCTCCAGTGCATTATTGGAAAGCAGCACATTGCTGCGCTCGTTGACAATGCAGATTAAGACAGGAATGGTATCAGCCAGTTTTCTATATCGGTTTTCACTCTCACCAAGTTTTTCCGAAAGTGCGATCAGTTCTATATTTTTCCTCCTGATTTCATCATAGGCCGATATGGGGGGCTCATATTCAAAATATTCCGCAAGACTTTTGATTTTAGCATCCGAAAGAAGGCCCGGCGAAGGAACTGGATGGTTCAGTGCGGTCACCGACTGGCTGCCGTCATACGTATATTCTATATCTCCTGATATTTTTGATGCATATCTGAAGGCCTCCGGGCTGCATTTTTGCAGGTCCACTTCATCAGTAAGGACTGCCCGTATTTCTTTTTTGGTCGCTCTGATGATATTAATTCCCAGTACCAGCACCGAATTGCGTCCGTTAGAAATGCAGCAGCGCGCTACTTCCGACACAGCCGTTGAAAAACGGGTCTGCGCTGATAAGGGCATGCCGCACATCTCGGCTATCTTCATCGAACGTTTATGGGCCAGTATCAGGTCCATTTCATTATCCAGGTTGATTTTTACAATTTCTTTCATAAACCTAAAGTATTTTGCCCACCAGAATGGTAGCGTCATCAGTGCCCCGCACATGGTCTTTGTACAGTGAGCACGCGATTATTCCGGGACCCTGCTTGATGATGGAAGAAAGTTCGCTTAAATTCCATCTGGTGCGCAGCCCGTCGCTGTGCATGATAATTATCTGATGTTTCTGGTACGGCACCAAAGTGCTGTTTAAAGTTCTTGGAATATTGTGTCCGAGAATTCCGTTATAAGGCGTATAGGTCTTGTTTTCAAGTCCGCTGTAAATACGGGTATTAATGTTGCCTATACCGCATATATTCCACACTGCTGCCCCATAATCCGCACAGACGATTGTAGCTACGAGCCCCCTGCTTTTTTTGACCTGCTCATGGATGTGGCGCAAAATTGCAATCGGATCGCTTTCCGCACACTGCTTAAAAGCTTTTAGTGCCTGCTGGACCGCCTCATGCGCATTTGCGCCGTGCCCGAGTCCGTCTCCGACAAAGATCTGGAAGCCTTTTCTGGTATTTTTTATGTAATAGCCGTCGCCGCAGAGTTTCTCTCCCGGATAATTCACGCTGAGGGCTGAAAAATTAAAATCTGAATCATACGGCGCAGGAACAATATCTGCCTTATCACAGATTTTTATGTACTGCACCGTTCCCCAGCCTCTCATGGAATAAATCTGGAAATCATTGCTGAGCCGTTTAATAGCCCCGAGTCCCTGTCCAAGTGTATTGGAAGTGGAATAGCCGTCATTCATGATCCGATGCACATTCTCAATGCCGGTTCCCCTATCGAGGCAGTAAATCTCTATTTCATTATATCCTCCGCTGTGGTTCGCCCTGTAAAGCAGCTCGCCGCCGTCTGCATACTTAATCAGGTTGGAGGTAAGTTCTGCAATAATAATATCGGTTTCAGCAGCCCTGTGCGGGGTAAATCCCAGCTGCAGGGCTAAATTATGTATTTCCCTTTTGATGAAAGGAATAAGGCTCCTGTCATCAATTTTGTAAACGGAAAAAGTATTATCCATTTTTCCATTTTATAATGGTAACGGTCGTCCCGCTTCCCAATTCTGTCTGTATATCAAATTCATTCACAAGCCTCTTGGTGCCCGGCAGTCCCAGTCCGAGGCTTTTTCCCGTGCTGTAGCCATCCTGCATGGCAAGATTCACATCCTTTATGCCGGGCCCGTTATCAATAAAGGTCACGCGCACCCCATGGTCTCTGCCATTATGGACTGACTCGATAATCACCCTGCCTCCCCCTCCGTATTTTAAAAGATTACGGACCAGTTCGCTGGTGGCAGTGATGAGTTTGGTCTGGTTCAAGATGCTCATTCCGACCTTAACGCCAAATTCCTTGACGCGGTTGCGCAGCGGGACTACATCCTGCTCCTTGACAATAAGCAGTTCTTCTTTATTGGTCGTCGTCGTCATACACCTGCTCCTCGTTATCGCCATTGTACATTTTCGCGCGAAGCAAATCCATGCCCTTCTCAACATTCAAGGCACTTATTACACCGTTCAAAGTTAATCCGAGTTCAACAAGAGTTATCGCTACAGCAGGCTGCATTCCCACCACTACTGTCTGTGCATCCATAATTTTTGACATGACCGCAATGTTGCCCAGTATCCTTCCCATAAAGGAATCAATTATGGACACCGCTGAAATATCTATCAGGACACCTTTTGAATTATGCTTATTGATGGTGTTAATCAAATCAGATTCAAGATTCTCTGCCAGCTGGTCATATAGATCCACCTGAATGGTAACCAGCAGAAAATCCCCCATCTTAAGTATAGGAATTCTTTCCATGTCAGTTCTTTAATCTTATTGGGTTATTTTTCTCTTTACAACCGTTAACTGAAGCATGTCAAAAGCGGTCTGAAGAGCGCTGGCAAGAGAAGCTTTGGTAATGATTCCGGTTAGGTCAATTCCTAAGTGCACCACTGTCTGGGCAATTTCAGGTCGGATTCCGCTGATGATGCATTCCGCCCCCATCAACCTCGTCGCACTGACTGTTTTGATAAGATGCTGCGCAACGAGCGAATCTACTGCCGGCACGCCCGAAATATCAAGAATGGCAATAGAGCTGCCCGTATCGACAATCTGCTGCAGCAGGTTTTCCATTACAACCTGTGTTCTGGAGCTGTCAAGTGTCCCGATTATAGGAAGCGCTACCACGCCTTCCCATACACGGATCACGGGAGTGGAAATTTCACTGATCTCATCAACCTGTCTGGCAATCACATCCTCGCGGCCTTTCATATAAGATTCGAAAGTCAGTATGGTCATATTGTCCAGAAGAGTGCTCAGCTGCAGATTTGCCTGGTACAATGCTGCAGGGTCTGATTCGATTTCTGAAAGAATACTCGATGCCGCTTCTTTAAAAGTAAGCAGGTACTGCGCATTCTCGCGGGGCGAGAAGCCTCGCCTCCCTCGTGAACTTGAAATTCCGATCAGAAGATCATGCACTTTTTCAAATTCCTCTGATTCTGTATTTCCCCCCGCATGCTTTACGGCATCCAGTAATAGCGCTGCGAATTCTTTGGATTCTTCCTCCTCTGTCGCTCCGTCAGCCGAACCGTTTGCAGCCATCAGCTGAGACCAGATAGTTAATATTTTATTTTCGTGCTCCTTCAAGCCCGCCAGAACATTATTTTGCATTTGCTGTGATATTTGGAAATTTATACTAACAAATATATGCAATTAATTCAAGCCAAATGAGGCAATTTTTTAATTTATCCTGTTATTTCTTACAATGGAATTCACAAAAACTCGAACGCGTCATATCCCGCAGGCGATTCTTTGCAATAACCCGCTTTTTTTTCTGGCCTGCCTGCTGAATCAGCGGCTGCCGAATTTAAAAACAGTAGATGTGCGGCGCAGAAAAACGCTCCAAAAAAATACAGATTTACTAGTTAATAAGTCCAAAAATTATACCTTTACCCCTTGAATTTAACACTATGGCATTAGACAGCTGCACCACAATATTTTATGTGGACGATGATCCCGACGACAGGATGTTTTTTGAAGAAGTAACCCAGCAGATCGGTGAACAGATCAGCGTTTTTGAGCTTGGCGACCATATGCTGCTGCAGCTGAAAAATCCGCCTCCCTATCCTTCTGTGATCTTTCTGGATCTGAATATGCCCGTTAAGGATGGCTTTGAAGTGCTAAAGGAAATCAAGCAGGCGGAAAACCTGGAGCATCTGCCCGTAATTGTTCTTTCCACAACGAGTAATTCTGAAACTGTGAAAAGATGCCTGAACCTCGGGGCTTCCCTGTACGTGCAGAAATCATTATCATTGGCAGATCTCAAAAAATCCCTTCAATATGTCATCTCCATTGACTGGCAGCACCATGTGGTAACGGAAAATAACTTTCTGTACAAAGGCTGAAAAAAGCGGTCATCATGCCGTAGCGGCTCCAACCCCCGCTGCCGGCAGATCAGGTAGCAAAATATGAAAGGTGCTTCCCTGCCCGCCAAGAGATTCAGCATACATAGCTCCCTGATGGTTCATGACAATCCTTCTGCACAATGCCAGACCGATGCCGCTGCCGGGGAAAATGGTCTGCACATGCAGCCTCTTGAAAATTTCAAAAATCTGCTGTTCGTGGCCTTTATCAAAGCCAATTCCGTTGTCTGTAAAAGATATATGGAAATAATTTACCGAAAGCAATGCGGAACTGCTCAGTAAAGAGGCCTGCTCGCCGGAGACCAGAACAGAACTTATTCTGATTCTCGGTGCTCTCTCAGGACTGGTAAACTTAAGGGAATTGCTTACCAGATTATAGAAAAGCTGGTTCATCTGGAGTCCGACAGCCTGCAGCATGGGCAGCTTATCCAATTCCAGTTCAGCCCCGCTCTCGTTTACCGCCAGTTCGAAATCAGTCCATATGCTTTCCAGCACCCGGTTAAGATCTACGGTCTGAAGCCTTTTTTCTGGCTGGACCAGCCGTGAAAATGCAAGAAGATCCGAGATGAGCTGGCTCATCCTGCCTGCTGAAAAGGCTATTTTACCGATAATCGTTCCAGCATCCCTTTTTGAATTTTCTTCCTGCAGCATGGCCGCAAAAATCTGGATTTTACGAAGCGGCTCCTGAAGATCATGGCTGGCAACATAGGCAAACTGCGCCAGCTCTTCATTGGAATTCTTAAGGGCGGCGTTGGACTGCTCCAGATCTGCATTGGATTCCTTAAGCTCTTTTAAAGCGCCCGCGAGTTCTTTTGTGCGCGTTTCAACCTCACTTTCCAGTGCCAGCTGCAGTTCCCTGTGAATGGTTATATCCTGGCTGGTGCCGCTGATGAACAAAGCTTTGCCATTTTCATCAAAATGAGTCTTGCCGACTGCATGGATCACTTTTTCCCTGCCGTCCTGCCCATGTATGATCCTGTACTCCGCCTCGTAGATGCCGTCGGAACCTTGTTGCTGGGCGCCAAAAAAAGCTTCGGTAACACGTTTATAGTCCGACGGTTTGATCAGGGCTCTTACCGCTTCAGACGGCACGATAGTGCCGTTCAGCCCAAACATATCGGCATGTCGCTGTGAAACGCTGCTCACGCCTGTGGCAATATCCAGCGACCAGGTGCCCAGCTGGGCCGTTTCCACGGCAGATAAGAGTTTGGCCTCGCTTTCGCGAAGAGCGAATTCTGCCAATTTGCTCTGCGTAATATCAGTAGCATGCACAATCAGTCCCGCCACTTTTCCCTGCGCATCTTTGTGGGGTGTATAAACGATGCTGAGCCATCTTTTAACACCCATTCTTGAAGGCGCAAACATTTCGTATTTTTCCTGTTTTCCGCCGTAGGCACTTTTAAGATGCGGAAGCGCTTTTTCATAAGCGGCCTCCCCTAAAAATTCCCTGACTGTTTTTCCGGCAGCCTCACTCCCTTCTATGGAAAACCATTCCCTGAAAACGGTGTTATAGGTGACATAACGCTGCTCGCTGTCAAGATAAAAAATCATGGCAGGCACTGTATCCCTTAAAAGCTGCAGGTGCGCCTCACTTGCCAGAAGCTTTTCTTCCTTTTCTTTTTCAGCTGTAATATCAATGGCTATGGCTGTTATGTATTTTTCTCCATGCTGGTCCGTTACCACAGAAATACTGTTGTTGACCCAAATGACTGCCCCGTCACGGCATATATAACGTTTGGTTATTAAAAAATCATTTCCATTTTCGATGCAGTCCTGCAGCATCTTCATATTGCGCTGCAGATCCTCCGGATGGGTCAGCTCTCCGAGATTCATCTGAAGGATTTCTTCACGGCTGTAACCGAGCATCTGGCAGTAGCGGTCATTCACTTCTATGACGCGCCCCTGAATATTGGCCTGTGCAATTCCGGCATTGGACTGCATCAGTACGCTGTTAAGCTGCCAGCGCACAGAACTTGAAGCGATCATATCAGGGATAACGGCTGAATTTTCAATACAGGTTGCAAACACCCCCTCAACAGTACCGGTCTTATCTGTGATCACGCTGTAACCTGCTGTCAGATAAACCTGCTGGACTGCCCCATTTCTTGTTATGGCAACAGTAATATTGGATTCTGATTTTAAGCTGCCGTCCTCAAAAATCCTGTGGATCGCATTGGAAACCGCCATCCATTCCCTCGGCAGGGAATCTTTAAGTTTTTTTGCCAATGCTTGTGGATGCCTCTTATTTGCTGCAAGGAATATGCGGAAAGGATCATTGTACAAAAAAGTTTTTTCTTCTCCCCATACCATAAACATCGGCACACGCGAAGAAAGCATAATGCCGGCTGCGGTCCTTAAGCTTTCCGGCCAGCAGTCAGGAGCCCCCAAAGCTGAGCCGCTCCAGTCCATCTGCAGTAAAATGGATCCTGTTTCTCCTCCGTTTTCCAAAAATGAAAACTGTGGGAATCGTTCTTCTGTGTGCACTTTGAATAGATTTCGTTCAGCCCGAAAGGTAGTGCTATTTTAGCTTACCCGCAATATGAGCAAACCGCCGCATTAGCAAACAGGCTTTATAAAAACCTATCAATCAATATATTAATAAAATTAAAATGGGAATTTTACAACATTTGACAAAAATAATATAAACACCAAAATGAGCCAGTACCTATTTTTGCTTTTGTAGTAATTATGTCACGCAGGATTCAAGAAAAAAATTGCCTAAACGAATAAGTGATCCTCAAAACATTGAAGTGAAATTTATCAGCTGCTGAAAATGAGAACACTGCTTCTTTTTATCCATTTGTTTTCTGCCGGCCTTTTTTATGCCCAGCAGCAAGCGTACTCCGGCAAAGTAAAACTGGCCATTGAAACTTATGCTTTTTTAAAGGGGCAGAATGCTGCGCTTAAAAAAATTGCGGTGCAGTTTCCGGACCTTAAAAAAGAAGTGGCGGCAGTGGAGAGAAATGCGCAGGCTGTGTTTGGAAGGGCTGAAAGAAATATAGAAATTTACCTTCAGCAGGAACTAAGCGGTCCGCGGTTCAGCAGTCTGGAGAAACAGATCGATTCTATGGCTGCTGGGCAGCTGAAAAATCCCATTGAAAAGAAAGAATATGCCGCCAGTTTTCTGGAGCAGGCCAAAGACAAAATTGGGTTCAGCAGTGCTGCAGCTGTTCCAAAAGGAGTAATGTGTTTTGCGTATCACGATGCGCCTCATGAAGAAGTTACCGACGGGCATACGGTATCCTTTACAACGGAAGACCACCCAAAAGCGCAAGAAACAGTCCTCACGTTTCCCATACCCAAAAGCTGGAAAGCAGCTGAGGCGGAGATGCCAGGAACAGTTCAGGAATTCACCAGCTGTGACGGAAACGGCACAGAAAAAATAATCGTTGCAATCCACAAACTGCCTGCAGAAAACAAGAACTTGCTTCTCAATGAAAAGTCTGTTTCAGAAATGATCCCACCGCAAAGCAGGCTCATCCGGACCGAAGCTGTTAAAATTGACGGCATGGCCGGGGTGATGGCTGAAATCGAAGAAATAGTCCATACGCCTTCAGCTAAAATGAAAGTACGCATGCTGCAGTTTATGTGCACCGGAAGACAGAAACTGTACTGTCTTCAAGGCAGCATCGGTCCGGCAGCCTTAGATCACAATCTGGATACGGAAATAAAAAAATACGAACCGCTGTTTCGTATTGTTGCCCAAGGCACAGAGATAGAGAATTAAATTCCGGAAGATTTTTAAATTTGAGAAAGCACTGATCCATTCCGGCAGTGCGTGTAATTCTGTAACCTGGACACCGCAATGATGTAACGCATGCAGGTCTTGCTTTTCGCATATTTGCACTCTAATCCTCTCATTATGAAAACCTGGCTGCGCAGCAACGGACTTTCGATCTGTTTTTTTATCCTGTTTTTAGGCTCAATTGCCGGACAGACCTTTTTCGGCTATCAGGAACATAACAAAGAATTGGCAGAAGAAAAGACAGCGCCGATAAAAATGTCCGCTTACCTTAAATCGGGGCATTTTATCCAGGCTACCTTTGAGAACTGGGAAAGCGAATTTCTGCAGATGGGTCTTCTGGTGGTCCTGACCATTTTCCTGCAGCAGAAAGGCTCCTCGGAATCCAAAGATTTTGACAGAGAGCAAGCGGTGGACAGAGAGCCTTCCGCCCGCAGAAAAGGATCCCCTTGGCCCGTCAAAAAAGGAGGTTTGACACTTAAAGTATACAAGCATTCCCTTACCATAGCGCTCATGCTGTTTTTTGCCTTCTCATTTGTCATGCATTTTTACGGAAGCCTGAAAGATGAAAACGAGAAACTCCGCCTCACTGGAAAACCGGAGCAGTCTGCTATGCAGTATGCAGGCAGTTCAAGATTCTGGTTTGAATCCTTCCAAAACTGGCAGAGTGAATTCCTTTCCGTTTTCGCCATTGTGCTGCTGTCTGTCTACCTGCGCCAGATCGGTTCCTCCCAATCCAAACCGGTGGATGCCCCAGACAGTGAAACGGGAGCATAAATCCCGAGATTCTTATGCAGGCTGTCATGCATAAATTAATGCACCGGCAATACTTCATAAAACGGGAAAAGTTTCCTCACCCCTGTAATTACGGCAGTTTTCAACTCATATGGAAATATTTAAAAATAAGATATTTAACTTATATATTGTCTGATAATTCTGTAAGGCAGGACCATAATCGTATAACTTCTTTACAGGAGTTAGAGGTAAATTTATGAGCTTGGAAAACGCAGCAGAAGTGCTGTCTGCCAAGCCCTCTTTAACCACTAACACCATGAAATATGAAAAACTTGCAGGATGAGAAGCAGAGGGATCTGCTTGCAGACAAATCAGATAACACGAACAAATTTCTGACCACAGACCAGGGGTTGCGGATCAATGACGATAACAATTCCCTTAAAGCCGGCGAACGGGGGCCTTCTCTTCTGGAAGATTTTATCCTGAGGGAAAAAATCACCCACTTTGACCATGAACGCATTCCTGAAAGAATCGTGCACGCCAGAGGCTCTGGAGCCCATGGCTTTTTTGAAGTGACCAATCCTATTCCGGAATTGACCAAAGCAGGTTTTCTGCAGGAAAAAGGAATGAAGACACCCGTATTTACAAGATTCTCAACCGTTGCAGGATCGCGCGGGTCGACAGATCTGGCACGAGATGTCCGCGGTTTTGCCGTTAAGTTTTATACCCAGCAGGGCGTTTATGATCTGGTGGGAAATAATGTGCCTGTATTTTTTATACAGGATGCTTCCAAATTTCCCGATCTGATCCACGCCGTAAAGCCGGAACCTCACAATGAAATGCCTCAGGCAGCCTCTGCCCATGATACCTTCTGGGACTTTATCTCACTGATGCCCGAATCGATGCATATGATCATGTGGGCAATGTCCGACCGTGCTATTCCGAGAAGCTACCGCATGATGGAAGGTTTCGGCGTGCATACTTTCAGACTGGTCAACGAAGCAGGAGAATCTTCTTTTGTGAAATTCCACTGGAAACCAAAACTGGGAACCCACGCTGTGGCATGGGATGAAGCGCAGAAAATTTCAGGAAAAAATGCGGATTTTCACAGGCAGGATCTTTGGGAAGCCATTGAAGCAGGCAGCTTTCCGGAATGGGAACTGGGAATTCAGGTTATACCTCAGGAAGATGAAAATAAATATGAGTTTGATTTATTGGATCCTACCAAAATAGTGCCTGAAGAACTGGTGCCCGTTAAAATAATCGGAAGAATGGTGCTGAACAAAAACCCTGATAATTTCTTTGCAGAAACCGAACAGATCGCCTTTCATCCAGGACATGTGGTGCCAGGAATTGACTTTACTAATGATCCTTTACTGCAGGGCCGTTTATTTTCCTATACCGACACCCAGCTTTCAAGACTTGGAAGCCCAAACTTTCATGAAATACCCATCAATCGAAGTGTAGCTCCTGTCCACAACAACCAGCGGGACGGACATATGCGCCAGGAAATCAATACCGGACGCGTAAGCTATCATCCTAATTCGCTGGGCGGCGGCTGTCCTTACCAGGCTAAGATAGCCGAAGGCGGATTTTCAAGCTTTAATGAACGTGTTGATGCGCATAAAGTAAGAGGAAGAAGCGAGAGTTTCAATGATCATTTCGGTCAGGCCAAATTGTTCTTCAACAGCCAGACTCCCGCAGAAAAAAGCCATATTGTAAAAGCGCTTCGTTTTGAACTGGGCAAGGTCGAAACTGCCGCGATCAGACTGCGAATGCTCGGGCTTTTATCTCAAGTAGATAAAAATCTGGCTGATAAAGTTGCTGCCGGTCTCGGAACATCAGTACCTGCTGTACTTGAAAAACCGCTGAATCACGGCGTATCGCCTGAGAATGAAAACGGAAATCAGGAATCCAAAACAGTAGAACAATCCGTAAAATCTTCCGATGCCCTGAGCATGTTAAAAAACCCGACAAATTCGCCGACTATAGCTTCTAGAAAAGTAGCTATTATTTGTGCTGACGGGGTTTCTGATGCTGCTGTATCCAATATGAAAAAGGCACTCCTTAAAGAAGGAGCCAAAGGCTGCATTATAGCACCCAATTTAGGAACCGTACTGTCTGACGCTGATGGAGAACTCCACGTTGATTTCAGTTTCCTAACCGCATCATCTGTTTTATTTGATGCTGTTTACATTCCTGATGGACTTGGACTTACCGTACTTGCTGAGAGTGATGAAATAAATGAGTTTTTAAACGACGCTTATAAGCACTGCAAAGTAATCGGCGCAGACGGAAGAGCCGAGGCCGTAATCAGCGGCGCATCATTTGCTTCCAAAATCACAAATGAGGATAAAGGTATTATTATCGCAAAGGACGCGGCAACGGAAAAATTTGCCAATGACTTTATATCTGCGATGGGAAAACACAGATTCTGGGAAAGAGAACCAAACCTCTACAATTAAAACTTAAAATATAAATCATGAAAACATCAGAAAAAACAAAAGAAACAAATACTGCGCAGAAAAGCAAAGATGCGGTTGTGGCACCAAAAAGCGATGCAGCTTCCGAATTGAGAGACTTATTTATCGACAGTCTCAAAGACATTTACTGGGCTGAAAAAGCCCTTGTGGGCGCGCTTCCAAAAATGCAGGCCAATGCTGCTGCTGCAGGTCTTGCATCTGCGATAAAAGAACACCATGCCGTAACCAAAAATCAGGTCGCAAGACTCGAGGAAGTTTTTAAACTTTTAGGAGAAAAAGCCGAAGGAAAAAAATGCGAAGCAATGGCAGGTCTTTTGAAAGAAGGAGACAGCATATTGGAAGAAACGCAGCCTGGACCGGTGCGAGATGCCGGGATTATTGCAGCCTCGCAGAAAATCGAACATTATGAGATTGCCACTTATGGAACTCTTGCTGCATTTGCCAAAACACTTGGTGAAAATGATGTGGCAAAGCTTTTAACGCAGACTCTTGCTGAGGAAAAAGAAGCCGACTGCCTGCTGAATGATGTAGCGCTGAATGCTGTAAATACTGCGGCAGCAGAATAATATAATAGCATATTTTAAAAAAAATTGTATGAATTATAAGCCTCAGCCAGTAAGTTATTACTGTACTGGGGCTTTTTCATTCGCTGCAGAAAAAGTTTTACAATACCGCTGCTGGCAATGATATAACGCCCTCGTTTAAAGCTGTAAGACAATTAATAATCAAATACTTAACTTTAAGCAGCAATATTTCAAAGGTCAATTCTAAAATATATATAAAAATGGAAAATCAAGATAAATTAAATGATGGGAGTATTTCTTCGGGCGAAAATGTTTCATTCTGGATTGATTCTGCTCCAATTGCTGCATTTGAAAAACCCAATGGTGATGTACATACGGAAGTTCTCATCATTGGCGGAGGTATAGCCGGGCTCACAACTGCTTATAATTTGGTTAAAGAAGGAAAAAAGGTGGTGCTGGCAGAAGATGGTTTTATAGGCAGCGGCGAAACGGGACGTACAACGGCCCATCTTACAAGCGCATTAGATGACCGCTATTATTTTCTCGAAGATACTTTTGGGAAAGAAGGCGCAAAACTCGCTGCTGAAAGCCATACCGCCGCTATTGCTGCTATAGAAAAAAATGTCAAAGCTTTAAATATTGACTGTTCCTTTAAAAGAGTCAACGGCTATCTGTTCCTTCATCCCAGCGACGAAGAAAAAAATCTGCAGAAAGAATTTGAAGCTACACAAAATGCAGGACTTAATACCGGTCTTTTAAAAAGCACTCCTTCGATACAGAACGGAGACCAGACAAGCTGCCTGGCATTTTACAATCAGGCACAGTTTCATATACTTCGCTACCTTGACGGACTCGCAGCTGCTATAGTATCTTTGGGAGGCCGCATTTACACGCAGTCACGTGCAGAAGAAATTACAAAGAAAGGCGCTCTTGTCAATAATTACAAATTTACGGCTGACCATATCGTAGTGGCAACCAACTCTCCAATTAACGATATGGTTACCATGCATACGAAACAGGCCGCTTACAGGACTTATGTTATAGCCGGTAAAATCCCTAAAGGAACGCTTCCTTATGCTCTTTGGTGGGATACGGGAGATGCTGATTCAAAATGGGTTTCCCAGCCTTACCATTATGTGCGGGTGGAAAATTTTGATGAGAATTACGATCTATTGATTTCAGGCGGTGAAGACCATAAAACCGGCCAGGCCGAGCATGAAAATATTGCTGAAGCTGAACGGTATGAAAAACTGGAAGAGTGGACGCGCACTTATTTCCCTGCATTGGAAGACATAGCATACCGATGGTCCGGACAGGTAATGGAACCTGTAGATTCATTGGGCTTTATGGGAAAAAATCCCGGAGATGAGAATGTTTATATCATTACAGGAGATTCAGGAAACGGTATGACGCATGCCACTATCGGGGCTGCCATTATCACTGATGCCATTCTGGGCATTAAAAATAAATGGGAAGATCTGTACAGCCCTTCTCGAATTACGCTGAAAACAACTCTTGACTTTGCAAAAGAAGCTGTAAATATGGCTTCCCAGTATCTGGACTGGATTTCTTCTTCTGATTTAAAAAATACGGCTGATGTTCCAGCTGGAGAAGGCGGTGTCATTACGAAAGGCCTCAAAAAAATTGCCGTATACCGTGACTATGACGAGTCGCTGAAAGCTTTTTCTGCTGTCTGTCCCCATCTAGGCTGTATTGTGCACTGGAACAATGACGAAAAATCTTTCGACTGCCCGTGCCATGGTTCCCGATTTGCTTCAGATGGAACTGTCACCAACGGACCCGCTCAGACCAATTTAAAACCAATAGATGTCAAATAGCATGCAAATTAGATTTTTGCAGCATAAAGAGGCAATCCTATAATACCAGCAGCAAAGCCATGAACTAAATTTGATTTATATCAATTTCGTTAAAAAAGTAAAAAAATTAAATTATAAATCCGATTATTATGGAAAATAAAAACAACATACCGCACAACACTGAGCAGACAGGCGTAGCACCTGCACTTGGAGAAAGCGCTCTGAATACCGAAAATACTGTTAATCCAGCCGCAGAACAAAGCAGCAATGGAGCTGAAATACAAGATCCGACTGTTAAATATGCAGTGCCGCCATTTAATGAACAGTCACAGCCATGGCCGGGTCTTGTCAGTAAAATGGATCCGAGACCGGATCACGGTGAAGAAAGTTACAAAGGAACGGGACGTTTAAAGGGCCGCAAAGCACTTATTACGGGAGGTGATTCCGGTATGGGCAGAGCTGCCGCTATTGCTTATGCAAGAGAAGGTGCTGACGTTGCCATAAACTATTACCCTACTGAAGAAGAAGATGCAAAGGAAGTAATCCAGCTGATTGAAGCCGCAGGAAGAAAAGCTGTAGCCATTCCTGGAGATCTTCGTGATGAATCATTCTGCAGATCTCTTGTCAAGCAGGCTGCCGAAGGCCTTGGCGGGCTGGATATCGTGGTAAACAACGCAGCAAGACAGCAGGCACACGAATCCATTTTGGATATTTCCTCAGAAGAATTTGACTGGACCATGAAAACCAATATTTATGCGCCTTTCTGGATCATTAAAGCCGCTCTTCCTTATCTTAAGCCGGGTTCTTCTATAATTGGCACCAGTTCGGTACAGGCTTATACTCCAACAGAAGATCTGTATGATTACGCTCAGACTAAAGCTGCCACAACCAACTATATCAAATCACTGGCCAAACAGCTGGGACCGAAAGGAATCAGGGTGAATGGTGTGGCTCCAGGTCCTGTATGGACAGCGCTTCAGGTAAGCGGCGGTGCAACTATGGAAAAACTCAAAGAATTTGGTTCACAGACTCCTATGGGAAGACCTGGACAGCCAGCTGAACTTGCCTCTATTTATGTACAGCTTGCCGCTGAAGATGCGAGCTATGCAACGGGCCAGATATACGGTTCGAGCGGTGGTGAAGGAAATCCTTAATCGAAAAAAACTACAGATCATTACATATAAAAAAACCTCAGCAGTACAAACTGCTGAGGTTTTTTTATTTAATGAAAGTTAATTCATTTGTAATTCCGTTATTATTTATAAAAGCTTGTCAAAATGAATCGGCAGGTTATTAATACGTTTTCCCGTTGCATGGAAAATGGCATTTGCAATCGCTGGAGGCATACCTACCACACCTATCTCTCCTACACCTTTCACGCCTAAATCATTGACAAAGTCATCCTCTTCCTCGATAAAAATAACTTCCAGATCATGAATATCAGCATGAACAGGTATATGATATTCTGCCAGATTGGGATTCATATATTTTCCAAACTGATGATCCAGTATTGTTTCTTCATGCAGGGCTTTGCTTATACCCCAGATCATTCCTCCTAAAATCTGGCTCTCTGCTGTTTTAGGATTGATAATCCTTCCGGCTGCAACGGCTGTAACCGCTCTGGTGACTTCTATAATCCCCAGTTCCTCATCAACTTCCACCTCAACAAAAACAGCACTGTGAACGAGTTTCACCTTTTTTCCGTATGTAAGCGGATTAGGCATTGAACTATTGGTTGTCTTAATTTCTTTTCCGCCGTTGGCAGCAAAAATTTCCTGGACGCTGAATTTCACTTCTGCACTATTTTTCAAAAATATAGAGCCGTCGCTGAAAACGGCGTCTTCAAATACCGCATCTGCAAGACCGGAATCTTTATCTCTTTTAGCTTTTTTAAATAATTCTTTATTCAGTGCCCTGCAGGCTGCGTGAACAGCTGATCCTACTGTTGCCGTAGTAAACGAACCGCCTTGTATCGGTGCAAAAGGCATGCTGCTGTCGGCAAAAGAGAAAGTAATATCTTCTAAAGGAAGTCCCAGTTCGTCTGAAGCAATCTGCGTCATAATAGTCATTGTTCCTGTTCCGATATCAGTAACAGCACTTTTAATTTCAACCTTCCCGTCACTTGTCATAATCGCCTGAGCTCGGGCTAAAATTCTGTTGGCATCCCAAATGCCGGTCGCCATTCCGTATCCGACCAGTTTACTTCCAAGCCTCATGCTCCGTGGCTCGGGGCTTCTTTTCTCCCATCCAAATTTTGCCGCGCCCTGCAGGTAGCATTTTCTAAGTTCTTTACTGGAGTACTCTTTTCCGGAGCTTTTATCTTTTTCAGCATAATTAATTAGTCGAAATTCAATAGGATCAATGTTCAGTTTATAGGCCAGATCATCCATCGTAACCTCAACGGCATGGATGCCGGTGCTTCCTCCAGGAGCGCGCATATCCAGCGGCGAATAAACATCAAGCGGAACAAGTTTATGCTCGAGCAGCGTATTTTCAGCGGGATAAAGCATGCCCGCCCAGTTTACCACAATTTCTACATAATCTTCAAACTGCGAAGTTTCTCCTATTGCTTTGTGGTATACCGCGTTTAATTTTCCCGTTTCATCAGCGCCAAACTTGGCATACTGCAGCGTCGGCGGTCTGTGCCCGAAAGTGAACATCTGTGCCCTGTCTAAAGTAACGCGGACATTTCTTTTTAACGCCAGAGATGCCATAACAGCCATAAACAATTGGTACTGCGGACGAAGTCCAGACCCGAAAGCACCGCCTACAAAAGGCGCAATGACCTGAACGTTTTTCATTTTTAATCCAAAAACGTTTGCCACATACATTTGGGAATTAATAGTGCCTTGGGTTTTATCATAAATTTTCAGTTTGTTTTTAGCTTCATAAATCACCGTTGCGGCAAACATTTCCATCGGATTATGATGTTCTGTTCCATGTTTGAATTCGCCTGAACTCTGCACAAAAGAGTTTTCGTAGGCTTTCTCAAAATCCCCTGTTGGTTTAGGCGGCGGCGGTTTCAGCATAGAAGCCATTCCTTTTTTTGGCGTTCTGGCTTTATCCATATTAGATTCTAAGTCAGTTTCGAATTTTTCTTCATCATAAGCAAGTTTAATCTGAGTGGCAGCATAACGTGCCATTTCAAAAGTGTCAGCGACCACTAGTGCAATGGGCTGCCCGTTATATTTAATCTCATTATCCTTTAAGGGTTTGAAAACCGTTCCGGGAGGCGCATCCATATCAGCATACTGAAAATCGAACCACGCCGTGGAAGGCCTGTTTTCATGAGTGAAGATTTCAATGACGCCCTCAAGTGCTTTTGCATCTGTCGTGTCAATAATCTTAATTTTACCTTTTGCAATCGTGCTGTTCACCACATAACCGTAAAGAAGTTCAGGAGCTTCATATTCTCCTGCATACTTCGCAGTTCCTGTAACTTTTAAACGGCCTTCCAGTCTGCTGATCGGTTTTCCTATTGAGGGTAATTTTGTCATTTTTTTAAAGTTTTAATTTACCGTAGATCAGAGTGAAGCTTTTGCGCCGGGACGCTGCGATTCTGGATTTAATGCCATGATGCAGTTTCGTATAATTGCTCTGTGCGCCAGTTCAATTTTAAAGTTATTATGTTCATAACCAAAAGCCCCGTTAAGGATTATTTTTGCCGCTTGGGAAAAATTTTCGCGAGTTGGCTTCTTTTGTTTTAAAAAATCTTCAGCCTCCAAAACTCTCCATGGTTTGTGGGCGACACCTCCCAATGCAATTCGGGCATCTTTTACAGTTCCCTGTTCCAATTCAAAAGCCGATGCTACCGAAACCAGTGCAAAAGAATACGAACTTCTGTCGCGAATTTTCAAATAAGAATAGTTTTCCGCAAATCCTTCAGCTGGAAGATCTATACTGGTAATTATCTCTCCATGTATCAGATTATTGTCAAGATGAGGCGTTTCACCCGGAAGACGATGAAAATGAGCAAACGGCAATTTTCTTTCTCCATTAGGACCGCTGATATTGACCTGTGCATTTAAAGCCGCTAAAGCCACGCACATATCGGAAGGAAAAACAGCAATACAGTTTTCGCTTTGCCCCAAAATAGCATTTATTCTGTTATGACCTGAAATGGCAGAACATCCAGAGCCCGGATCTCTTTTATTGCATGGGGTGTTGATATCATAAAAATAGTAGCATCGCGTACGCTGCATCAGATTGCCTCCATTGGTAGCCATATTTCTGATCTGTGCGGAAGCGCCTGCCAGAATAGCTTTTGACAATAAGGGATAGCGTTCCTCAATTATGGGGTCATATGCGGTCTCTGCATTGGTATGCAGGGCACCTAGTCTTACTCCGCCGTCATCAAGCCTTATTATTGAATTGAATTCCTGAATCGGATTAATATCAACTAGTTTATCGGCCTTGGTTATGAAGTATTTCAGAAGATCATTGATATTCGTACCGCCGGCCACTGCTTTATTGCGGATATCCCCGTTCAGCTCTGCAATAGCCTGCTTGGTATCAGAAACTTTAATATAGGAGAAATTATTCATTGCTGCCTCCTTCCATCACCTGCATTACTGCATTTATAATTCCTCTGCTGGCACCGCACCTGCATAAATTGCCGCTCATGAGCTCCTTTACCTCTTCGCTGGTTCTTGCTTTTCCTTCCTGCAGCATCCCAACAGCGCTGCAGATCTGGCCTGGCGTGCAGTAGCCGCACTGAAATGCATCATGGTCTATAAATGCCTGCTGGATCGGATGGAGTTTTTCACCATCGGCAATGCCTTCTATCGTGGTAATAGCAGCACCGTCTTTCATAACTGCGAGCGTAAGGCAGCTCAATATTCTTTTTCCGTCCACCAATACCGTGCACGCTCCGCACTGACCGTGGTCACATCCTTTCTTAGTTCCAGTCAGACCGATTCTTTCCCGGAGAACGTCCAAAAGCGTTACCCATGGCAAAATTCGTAAATGGTAATCACTGCTGTTTATGCTGAGATTAATGCCGTGCATCTGAGTTGAATCCATAGCCTTATATTTTTTTAGTTCTGCCGCAGCAATACGGCTCTCTAAATTAAATTTTATATGCCATTATCACTTACAGCATTCCCGAGTATTCTTACAAAACTTACAGCAGTCCTTCCAGCAGGACGAAGTGGTAATTCAGCAAGGCCACACACAAATTATATAACAATACTGGCTGCAACCGCAGTAACTTTAGCATCTCTTTTTTTAACAAAAGACATTTTTAACTCTAAACCTACAGATATGAAATTCGATCTTTACCTTAAGACAGCAGAAGAAGCGCCTACTTATGAAGAGCAGCTGCTTTTAAATTTTGACGAATTTTTAAAAAAGGGCTGTATAAGCATTAGAAAAGCTATCAGTGCCCATGCCTCCGGATACCGCATGCTGAAAGATGATCTTAAAGATTATTTTCAGCCGGAGCGGTTCAAAAACCGCTGGGATGAAGAGCAGCCGGAGGAAAATCCGGCAGAGCCTCAGGAAAATGAAGAAGAACCCGAAACTTTTGAAATGAAAATCCAGCAATAAATCGATCTTATTTCAGTAAAGTTTTCTTTAGCTATATTTTTAATTTTGAATGGATTATAAAACTAAAAACGCGATGAAAAATGCAGCAGAAAAAAAAGAAAATCATAATTGCCCAGCCAGCAGAAGCAGGCTTTTCAGCGGCGAGAACAATGAATTGATTTACATCAAATCTTATAACGGAGACTGGGGAGACTGGGATGAAAAATCAATTAAGGAAAATATTACAGCTGATCCAGCAGCAGAAAATTCCAGCAGCAGGAATACCGAAATTAGTGATCTAGAATAAAAATACATTTATTATTATGTACAGCACCAATAAAAGGAATTATACGCCGAGTACGAGGACTTCCGATAAAAAGATACAGTCTAAAACTGTTTCCGCCAGAGCGGATGAGAAAGCAAGGTCCGACGTCAAGAAATTTGTTCAAACCGGCAGCAGATCTTCACTTTAAACTATCACTTTACACTAATGTAATCATAACAAAAACATCCCATTAAAAATGAGACGTTTTTGTTTTAGGCTAAAATAGACTGCAAACTTTAATTATTCCAAAGAAATCCTGTTTGCAGCATCTCTTTTTTTCTGGTCAATAACTTTTGCATATATCTGGGTGGTTTTAACGCTCTTATGCCCCAGCATTTTTGAAATAGTAAAAATATCAGTCCCTGCTGTGAGCTGTAATGTTGCGTAGGTATGCCTGAAACAGTGGAATGTAATATGTTTTTTAATTCCGGATAAAGCTACCCAGACAGGAAGCGCGCGGTCAACGTCCCATTTATTCAAATCTTTAAATACCTTCTCATTGTCGCCCCTGCGCTTTCCAAGGAGTTCAAATGCTTCATCTGAAATCGGTATGGAAGCGGTACCTTCCGTTTTCTTCTGCCTGAATATGATATAGTGGCCGTCATTCTCAATGTAAAGAAGTTCAGACCAGGTCAGCTTAGCGATATCGGAATATCGCACCCCGGTAAGAACTGAAAACATCGAAATCCTGCGGACTGTCAAGTTTGGGCAGGGAGCGGCAAACAGCCTTCTGGTTTCTTCCAGAGTCATAAAATTCCGCTGTGACTCCATTTCCTTAATAGATCCAATTTTCGCATTGATATCGGTTTTCAGTTTATCTTCCTTGTAAGCCGCTTTCAGGGCTGTTTTTATTTTATTGTAATACGAAAGAGCCGTATTGCGCGACAGCTGCTTTTTGTTTTTTCTTAAACTTTTAGCTTTTAGGAGATAATCTCTGTAATCTTCAATTAAAGAAACCGTTACCTCTCCAAATGACAGATCCCTGCCTTTTAAAAAGGCCTCAAAATGAATGATGGCACAAGCCCATATCGATAAATTGTTGCCGATTTTTTTCTTTCCTAAATTTTTATAGAACTGCAGGAAAGATTCTTTTCCGACCGCCTGAACCTTCATCTGTTCCTGTTCAAAGGCTGAATAAATCTCAGCTTTATTGATTTCGTTCTGTCTTCGCGCACGGATAAGCTCTGCTGTATGGAGACTTTCCGTATTTGCCATTTTCTGATGCTGGTCCGAAGGTTTTTGATAGACGTAGATTTTTAGAAATTCGCGTCTGGTAAAATCATTTGCTTTTGCATCCCATACAGGCGGATAGAAATCTAAATACAGAGACATTCTGCCCTGAGAAATAACTTTTTTTCTAAGTGTTACAATACTCTTACCCATGGCTCTTACTATTAAATAATAAATCCAATTCCATCTTGGAAACGTAAACAAACTTTCCTGCGCTGTATCCTCTAATTCCCTGTCTCTTTAATATTCCGTACAATGCGGAAGGAGAAACATTAAACTTTTGCTGCGCCTCGGAAATCGTATAACAGTTTTCAATTCCCGGAAACTCTTTAACAGTTTCATCATCTTTTTTAATTTTATGCAGACCTTCAATAAACTGGTCAATATCGGAACGCTTAATAAAATTTCTCGAACCTACCTTACTTATGGTAAGTTCACTTCTCGAAATCAATCGATAAATAGTTCTTCTGCTAAATCCCATAAGCATGCTTGACTCATCAATACTGAGAACTGCAAGCTTTTTAAGTTTTTCCATCTCAGCACTATTTGCCGATTCGGCTTTCTGGCTGTCGAGTACTTTCTTCTTTTCTCTGCTGCACTTTTTGTAGTTCTTGCTGGCGCAGGTTAATGAACAGAATTTTGTCTTAATTGTCTTGGCTGTAAATTCATTATTACAGAACCGGCAGATTTTGGTAATCCTAATGTTTGAACTCATAGTTTTTAAATTTAAGTTTCCTACCGTACTTAAATGTTCTTCGAACGCCGCATATCATTTAACAAACACTTGATAATCTGTGAATTGAATTTAAAATACTTCTGGACACATAACCAACGATGAGCAATATTTAGGCATTTTTGCTAACTTCTTTAACAGAAATACGTGTTTGTACAAACCCTTATATTTGCTCATTTGTGTCATAATTAATCCCTTTTTGTCACAAAATTTGTACCTCGAAAACCGAGGTACAAATAAGGTACAAATTTGAACGTAATAACACCAAATATTCCAAAAAACAATTCAATAAAAAAAGAGCTAAGATGTTATTTACCAATACCTTAACTCTTTTTATTATTTTTTACTTTGTAATATTTTGTCCCTTTTATTTGCCGATGCAAAAATTGGCGAATATATTCCCCAACAATTCGTCATTTGAGACTTGACCGGTGATAAGACCGAATTGGTATAAAGCCTCACGAATATCAAGCGCCATTAAATCACTTGAAAGTCCAGATTCTAAACCAAATTTCACTTTTTGAATTTCATCTAAAGCTTTTAATAAAGAATCATAATGTCTTGTATTCGTAACAATTGTTTCGTTATTACGAAGCGCTCCTGTATTTACAAAAGACAATAATTCATTTTTTAAATCCTCTACTCCTATTTTTTCTTTTGCAGAAATTAAAAGCAATTTTGCATTTAAATTTTCTAACTTACTCTTAATATTCTCAACTTCATCAGCCGATAAAATATCTTTTTTATTGACAACAATCAGTAAAGGTTTAAGTGGATATTTGTTTTTGATTTGTTCGATTTCTGAAACAAAATTAGAACTTGAAGCTTGAAATTTTAATCCGTCAAATAAATAAATTACAACTTGAGCTTGCTCAATTTTTTCAAAAGTTTTCTTGATTCCGATGCTTTCTACAACATCTTTTGTATCACGAATTCCGGCAGTGTCAATAAATCTAAATCCAATTCCGCCAATAACTAATTCATCTTCAATAGTATCACGAGTTGTTCCTGCAATATCAGAAACAATCGCACGTTCTTCGTTTAATAAAGCATTTAAAAGTGTCGATTTTCCAACATTTGGTTCACCGACAATAGCAACAGGAATTCCGTTTTTGATCACATTTCCAACTGCAAATGAATCAATTAAACGTTTTAAAACAAATTCAATACGATTCAATAATTCATGAAATTGCGTTCTATCTGCAAATTCCACATCTTCTTCTGCAAAATCCAACTCCAATTCAATTAAAGAAGCAAAATTTAAAAGTTCCTCACGAAGTTTCGCAATTTCATTACTAAATCCACCACGCATTTGCTGCATGGCAATTTGGTGAGAAGCTTCATTATCAGACGAAATCAAATCGGCAACTGCTTCTGCCTGAGATAAATCTAACTTTCCGTTTAAGAATGCTCGAAGCGTAAATTCTCCTGCATCCGCCATTCTACAGCCTTTTCGAAGTAATAATTGAATAATCTGTTGCTGAATATAAGTCGAACCGTGACAAGAAATTTCAATTGTATCTTCTCCAGTGTAGGAGTTTGGTCCTTTAAAAACAGAAACTAAAACTTCATCAAGTGTTTTACTTTCGTCTATAACATGCCCTAAATGAAGTGTATGTGTTTTCTGTTTGGTTAAATCTTTATTTTTAATAGATTTAAAAACCGAATTTCCAATTGTTATGGCATCGGCTCCAGAAATTCGAATTATGGCGATAGCTCCAGCGCCCGAAGGTGTAGCCAAAGCAACTATAGAATCTTGATTTATCATGCGGCAAAGGTACAAAAAAAGCCTAAAATCATTTCAAATAACAAAAATCAAAATTTTCAAGAAAATGAACATATTAACAAATTATTAAGTGTTAAAATACTGATAATTATCAGGTTGTTTTAGTTCTAGAATGAGTAAATTTGAGAGACAAACCTTAATTCTAAATACGATGAAAAAGATATTATTCCCTACCGATTTCTCAGATGCAGCCACAAATGCATTTATCCACGCTTTAGAATTTGCTAAAGTTGTAAAAGCCGAATTGATCTTGCTTCATACATTTGAAATACCGGTTTACGACAGCCAATTCTTTCCAGAGAATTATGCCTCAATATACAGTTCGATTGAACTGGCTAAATTTGAAATGTTTAAAGATGAAATCCCGAAACTTCGAACAATTGCAGCCGAACGCAAATTAGATGATATTGTAATTAAACACCGATTGATGGATGGTGATTTGATCTACAACTTAAAAAATGCGGTTGAAGAAGACAAAGCAGATTTTGTTATTATGGGAACAAATAGCGTTTCTGATTGGACAAAATTCTTTACAGGTTCAAATACAGAATCTGTAATTTCTGGTGTTGAAGTTCCTGTGTTGTGTGTTCCAATTGAGGCTAAATACAAAAAAGTAAAAACAATTGGTTTTACAACACGCTATCGCGAGAAAGACAAAAAAGAGCTTAAAAAAATATTGAAAATCGCAAAAAAGACCGATGCGAAGGTTAAAAGTTTATATGTAAAAACTTCTAATTCTGATGTTACAGACGAAGCAAGAAAAGAATTTGAAAGAGAATTTGCAGCAGAAAATGTAGAATTTTTAGTTTTACCAAGTGACGACGTAAAAGAGACTATTCTTGATTTTGTTCTTTTTAAAGACATTGATATTCTAACCACAATTACGCACAAACGTTCTTTCTTTGAAAGCATTTTCGATTCAAGCTTCAGTAAAAAAATAACAAAAGAAGTTCCAATTCCAATTTTGGTTATGCACGAAGATTAACGAGAATATCTATTGATTTTATAACGTAAAAACTATATTTGTATTTCAAGCAAATTTTAGAATGAAAGCATATCAAGACAAAATCAATATCTATTCAGATTTATATCATAAAACCAACAAAAAATACAACAGTATTAGCCTTTTGAGGTTATTAAGTATTTTCCTTTTTTTGTTTTTTATATTTAATTACATTAAAACAGACGAAATACTTTATGTAATATTAGCTGTTCTATCTTTTGCTGGTTTTATTGTTTTAATGAGAATTCATTCCAAATTATCATTTCAAAAACTCCTCGCTGATACTCTTTTAAAAATCAACAAAAATGAAATTGCTTTCTTAAAAAGAGAAAAGACATCTTTTGAAAACGGAGCTGAATTTATCGATTTTCATCATCCGTATGCATACGATTTGGATATTTTTGGAGAACATTCTTTATTTCAAAATTTAAACAGAACGGCTTCTTTTATCGGAAAAAAAACACTTGCAAATTTATTATTGCATACACTACCTCAAGACTCTATTTTAGAAAATCAAGAAGCAGTAAACGAACTAAAAAACAAAATAGATTGGAGACAAGAATTTCAAGCTTTAGCAATTATTGGCGAAGATTCTAAACAATCTTATGAAGCCATAAAGTATTGGATTTCTTTTAAAAATAATACTTTGCCTAAAGTTTTAGTTGCACTTTCTATAATTTTTCCTATACTCTTTTTCGGACTATTAACTTCTTATTTTATTACTTCAAAAACCATTTTGCTTTCTTACCTAACGTATGTTTTTATTGTCAATATGATTATTCTAGGATTCGCTACAAAAAGAATTCGATCTGAAATTGCAAAGGCAGATAACATCGATACAATTATAAAGCAATATGGTTTATTAATTGAAAAAATCGAGAATGAATCTTTTCAATCAAAAAAGTTAATTCGTTTACAAGAGCAATTAAATTTCAAGAACGAAAAAGCAAGTCAGCATTTAAAACAGCTTTCAGAATTGTTCTCGAGAATGGATACTATAAGTAATTTATTTACAGCTACTTTATTTAACGGAACATTTTTATTTAACCTTCATGTTTTAAGAGCACTTTTAAAATGGAAAGAAAATTATGCTTCTGAAATTGATAACTGGATTTCTATTATTGGAGAAATTGAAACTCTAAATAGTCTTGCTAATTTGGCATATAATAACGACGATTTTGTTTTTCCAGAAATCAATTCAGAACATATTATCGAATTTAAAAATCTAAGTCATCCGTTATTAAATCCAGCAACAAGAGTTGGAAATGACACTCAATTTTACCCGCAATCTTTTGTGATTTTGACAGGTTCGAACATGTCTGGAAAAAGTACGTTTTTAAGAAGTTTAGGCATCAATATGGTATTAAGCGGAATTGGCTCAGTAGTTTGTGCTTCAGAAGCTAAAGTTAATCCACTTCCAGTATTAGTTTCAATGAGATTATCAGATTCTCTCTCAGATTCTGAATCTTACTTTTTTGCTGAAATTAAACGTTTAAAACAGATTATGGATGCTCTTGAAAATCAGCCAGCTTTCGTTTTATTAGATGAGATTTTAAGAGGTACAAATTCTGATGATAAAAGAAACGGAACTATTGAAGTGGTAAAGAAAATAATTTCTAAAAAAGCAATCGGCGCAATCGCCACACATGACATTGAAGTTTGTCTTACTACAAATGAATTTCCCGAAATTCTAACCAATCAATGTTTTGAAGTTGAGATTCTAAACAACGATTTACATTTCGATTATAAACTCCGAAACGGAATTTGTAAAAACAAAAGTGCCACTTTTTTAATGCAGAAAATGAAGGTGATTTAATGGTTGATGGTTGATGGTTGATGGTTGATGGTTGATGGTTGATGGTTGATGAATTAATACTTTGCATAGATTCTTCGACTCTGCTCAGAAAGACAACTAAAGCATAATTCATAATTAATCATTAACAATTATAAACCTTCTTTCATCTTTCTAATTCCTTTTTCTATAAAGGCTGTTTTGTTTTGTTTTGCTTTTTCGAGCACAATTTTTCTTTCTTCTGGGATTTCGTAATATTTCTCAGCCCACAAACTGATTTCGATTAATACAGGAAACAATTCAATTCCTTTTTCTGTTAATTGATACAAAACTTTGGCTTTACTATCTGGATGATTTAGTTTAGTAATCAAATCATTGTCTTCTAAAATTAAAAGCCTGCTGGCTAAAATATTAGTCGCAATCTTTTCTTCTGATTTTAAAAAGTCGCCGTAAGTACATTGTTTTTTAAACATCAAATCTCTGATAATCAATAATGACCATTTATCTCCCCAGATTTCTAAAGAAGTATTTATTGGGCAATTTGATCTTTTTTTAGAAGCTTTCATAAAAATAAATTAAAATATAACTTGCATTTTGCAAGTAATTAATATCTTTGTACTTGCAAAATGCAAGCAAATTTATTTAATATTCTTAAACAAAGCAAATTATACACTTTAAAATCAGAAAAAAATGGACTTAAAAGGTAAAACAATATTAATTACTGGCGGTGCGTCAGGAATAGGTTTAGAATCTGCAAAACAGTTTTTGGCAGAAGGCGCCAAAGTAATTATTACAGGAAGAAATCAAGGAAAATTAGATGACGCAAAAAGGCTTCATCCACAAATTATTGCTATTCAAAATGATGTTGCTGATGCAGAGCAAGCAGAACAGCTTTATAAAAAAATAGAAGGTTTGGGCGGAATTGATATTCTTTACAATAACGCAGGTGTTGCGAATCCTATAAATAATTTAGCTAAAACAAACGATCAAATTACAGAAATGGCGGCTTACGAAATGAATATAAACTATTTAGCTATTGTAAGATTGAATAATTTATTTCTAAAAATGCTTCAAAGCCGACCAGAAAGTGCCATTATCAATACAACTTCAGTTTTGAGTTATGTTCCGTCGAATTTGGCTCCAACTTATTCTGCTACAAAAGCCGCACTTCGTTTTTATACCGCTTCACTTAGAAACCATTTGGAAGTAGCAAAAACCAATGTTAAAGTGTTTGAATTACTACCGCCTTTAGTTGCAACAGAAATGGCAAAAGGTATCGATGCCAAAACAATAACTCCAGAAACACTTGTAAAAGGACTTGTTGATGGAATTCATAAAAATAATTACACCATTCGCGTAGGCGACACAAAAGTAATTTATTTCTTGAGCCGATTTTTTCCAAAAACAGCTTATAAACTAATTAATCCTTTAAAAAACAGCATCAAATTATCCGCATAAATATGGAAAATAAAAGATTATTGTTTCTTCAAAGTTTTATTGGAAAACATTTTACAGACAGTCCCTCACCTTTTGCACATTGGCTAAACGGAAAAGTAATTGCTGTTGAAGAAAAATCAGTTGAATTTGAATTTGAAATCAGAAAAGAAATGACTAATCCCGTTGGAATGCTTCATGGCGGCGTGACCGCAGGAATGATTGACGATTGTATTGGCGTCAATTTTATGGTTTTAGGACTTGAAAAATTTTATCCAACCATCAATTTATACATCGATTATTTTAATCCTGTATTCGAAAATCAAACGGTTATTGTTAAAACTAAACTTGAAAAGTTAGGCAAAACGATTATCAATATCAAAGCTGAAGTTATTAATAAAAATACCTTTAAAATTGTTGCGCAAGCAAGTGCGAATTTAGCAATGAGTGATGTGAAAATTCCTAATTAAAATCTTTAAAAAGAAAAAAGCTTTGTCAAAGTTTTAAACTTTGACAAAGCTGAATATCGTTAAAAATCAACAATTAATAATTCACAATTAAATAAACTATTCCTCGTACATTTCCATCCACAAACGAGTTTCTTCCAAGTCTAATTCTTTTTCGATTTTACGGAAGATTTCTTCATTTACAGAGCCAAACTTGTGCATTGATTCTAATTTCCCTCTTTCAACATTCAAAAGATCAATCTGAATTTTGGTAAATTCATTAAAAATTTGTCCGCCTAAAACTTTTCCATTCCCGAAAAAGTTAGAAGGAAGCTCTGTTTTTTGCAGTCGATTAAATTTAACTTCATATTTACTTTTAATATTATGGAGCAATTCATCGTCTAGCAAAGAAAAATTATCTTCAATATGTGCAATCGTTTCAGATACAATTACATTTCGAATATTATATTCTTCAGCAAGTATGGAATAACGTTCAATTTTAAGCTTTTTTATAAGCCAAGGAAGTGTCAGACCTTGAATAACTAAAGTTGAAAGTATGACACAGAAAACCAAGTATATGATTAAATTTCGAAGCGGAAATTCTTCCGTTTTATTCAACATTAATGGAAGAGCCAGTGCTGCCGCCATAGAAACTACGCCACGCATTCCTGACCAGCCAAAAATGATCATATTTCGATAATCGAATTCTTCTTTTTCACGAATTTTTTTACTGAGCATTCTTGGAATAATTGTTGCCGGAATCACCCATAAAAAGCGAACTAAAATAACCACAATACTGATTACAGCGCCCCAAATGAATAACGAATTTCCAGAATAATTACTAATCCCGCTGATAATTTGCCTTAATTGGAGCCCAATTAAAATGAAGATTAATCCATTCAAAATATTGTTTAAGACATCCCAAATTGTATTGGTCATAATTCTGCTTTCATGAGAAAAAATGGTTCCAGATCTAGCAGCTAGAAAAAGCCCCGTTGCCACTACAGCCAAAACTCCTGAGCCTTCAAAATGCTCTGCAATTAGATAAGATGCAAATGGTGTTAATAAAGTAAGCGTTACCTCAATAATATCATCGCAAACAAATCTTTTATGAATATAGTACATTACAACGCCAACAGCCAAACCAATTGCTGTACCTAAAACAGACATTAAAACAAAATTTAAACCTGCCTGCCATAAAACAAAATTTCCAGCCGTAATTGCCATTAGAGCATATTTATACGCTACAAGACCACTCGCATCGTTTACTAAACTTTCTCCTTCAAGAATAGCAATTAATCTCGGATTAAGTCCTAAACCTTTTGTTATGGCTGTTGCAGAAACTGCGTCTGGGGGAGAAACAATTGCGCCCAATAAAAAAGCTAACGGCCAAGAAATATCATCTATAAGCCAATGCGCCACGACAGCAACCAAACCTGTTGTAAAAAACACCAAACCAACGGCGGCTAAAGTTATTGGTCTGACAGACTGCTTAAAGTCGGACCAGCTTGTATGCCACGCCGCGTGGTACAATAATGGCGGCAGAAATATAATAAATACCACTTCTGGGCTTAAAGCTATCACCGGAAGTCCTTCAAAAACGCTAATAATAACACCGCACAAAACCAAAACAATCGGAATTGGAAAATTATACTTTTTACTAACAAGGCTAAGAAAAGCTACGCCAAAAAGCAGCATTATAATTACGGTAATATTCTCCATTTACTGGTGGTATTTATTGATTTTGGATTGTAAATTTTGGCACTAAATTACTATTTTATGATAACTTTATTTTCATAGATTTAAAAAATAATTTCTGAGGATTATTTGTTTCTTAGAATAGCAAACAACAACAATAAATAATTCTTTAAATAAAAAAGCCGAATCTAAATTCAGATTCGGCTTTTGTTTTTTTTATGATTCGCAACTGCTGCACGAAACAAGACTTGTTACTAATTCTTTAGAAACACTTTGGCTTCTTTGGTAGTATAAACTTTTAACACCTTGTTGCCAAGCTTCGATCATTAATCGGTTTACATCTTTAATCGCCAATTCTGCTGGAATATTAAGATTTAAACTTTGTCCTTGATCTACAAATTTCTGACGAATTCCTGCTTGCTGCACAATTTCTAACTGGCTGATTTCTTTAAATGTTTTGAAAACATCTTTTTCAGCCTGAGTTAATTGTTCCATGTGCTGAACACTTCCTCCGTTTAGCATAATTCCTCTCCAAACTTCTTCGTTATCCAAACCTTTTTCTTCAAGCAGTTTTTTAAGGTATTTGTTTTTACGCATAAAGTTACCTTTGCTCAATCCAGCTTTGTAATAATTACTGCTGAAAGGTTCAATTCCTGGCGAAGTTTGTCCTAAAATAGCAGAAGATGAAGTTGTCGGAGCAATTGCCATTGTTGTAGTATTACGTCTTCCATAACCTTTAAGCAATTCTGGTTCTCCGTAAATTCTCGCCAAATCCTGACTTGCTTTATCTGCTTTGTCGCTGATATGTTTGAAAATCTCTGTTGTTTTCATTTTGGCTTCCATTCCTTCAAAAGGAATCATATTTTTTTGCAGATAAGAATGCCATCCTAAAACTCCTAAACCAAGTGCGCGGTGTCTTTTGGCAAATTTATTAGCCGCAGAAAGATAATAGTTTCCTTCTGTTTTTTCGATGAATTCCTGTAAAACAGCATCTAAGAAAAAGATCGCCAATTTTACCGCTTCAGTATCTTTCCATTCATCATATAATTCTAAATTCATAGAAGAAAGACAGCAAATAAACGATTCATCATGAGTTGACGGAAGCATAATCTCGCTACATAAATTACTAGCGTTAATTCTAAGATTCTGATCTTTATAAACTTGCGGCTTGTTTTTATTTACATTATCACTAAAGAAAATATAAGGCAATCCTTTTTGTTGACGGCTTTCTAAAACTTTAGCCCAAACTTGTCTTTTTTCTGCATCGCCATCAATCATTTCTTGCATCCAATAATCTGGCACACAGATTCCTGTAAACAAGTTCTGAATTGGATTTCCAATACTTTTAATTTTCAAAAATTCTTCGATATCTGGGTGATCAATATCTAAATACGCTGCAAATGCACCACGACGAACTCCACCTTGAGAAATCGTATCCATTGCTGTGTCAAAAAGTTTCATAAAGCTAACTGCTCCACTACTCTTTCCGTTGTCTGTTACGGCACTTCCGCGCTCACGCAATTCACCAAAATAACCAGAAGTTCCGCCTCCAATTTTGGTTTGCATAATTACTTCACCCAATTTATGTGTAATTCCTTCAATTTTGTCTGGAACATGCACATTAAAACAAGAAATCGGAAGACCTCTTTCTGTTCCCATATTTGCCCAAACTGGCGAACTGATACTCATCCAGCCTCTTTCGATCATTTCCATAAAAGACTCTTTCAATTCTGGTTTGTAAAGTCTTTTTGAAGCAGCGGTACAAATTCTATCAATTGCGCCTTCTACTGTTTCACCTTTCAAAAGATATCCGCGGTTTAAAATCTGCTCACTTTCAGAGTTTTTCCACCACATTTTGGTATCTATTGCTTGTTCAAAATTATTTGCTGGGTTTGTGTCTATCGTATTCATATGTATGCTGGGCTTGTATTAAAAAAGATCGTTTGCTGTGATGCTTTTATCGTGTTTTGTATATTCAACTGGACGTTTAGCAAAGAAATCGTCTAAACTATTTGCAAAAACTTCTTCTTCAAACCAAGTCATTTTTGAATATTCTTCTGGAGAAACATTAAAAATAGTTTCGATGTTAATTTGTTTCAAACTTTCATCAATTCTAAATTTCATAAAGTTTACCAAATCTTCTTTATTGATTGTTTCTACTGGACCATTTTCAAAAATCCAGTCTAAAATGTCAGCTTCAACCGTAATAGATTCTTTAACCGTTTCTCTAATTAATTCTAAAGTATCGGCATCGAAATATTCTGGAAATTCTTCGCGAATTTTATTGATAATGTAAATTCCTCCATTTGCATGAATTTGTTCGTCAATTGAAGTCCAAGCAATAATATTGCTCACATTTTTCATATATCCTTTGAATCTTGTGAATGACAATAAAATAGCAAACTGGCTAAACAAAGAAACGTTTTCAATTAAAATACTGAACAAAATCAGCGACACCATATATTTTCTGTTGTCCTGAGATTTAGTGTCTTTCAATACATTAGAAAGATAATCTACACGTCTTCGAACCACAGGAACGTCTAATAATCTTTCAAATTCATCATTATATCCTAAAACTTCCAATAAACGAGAATACGCTTCAGAATGTCTAAATTCACATTCTGCAAATGTTGTTCCCAATCCGTTGAATTCTGGTTTTGGAAAATGCTCATATATATTACCCCAAAAACTTTTTACAGCTACTTCAATTTGTGCAATTGCCAACAAACTATTTTTTATAGCTGTTTTTTCTGCCAAATCTAAATGAGCATGAAAATCTTGCGTATCTGCAGTAAAATCAACCTCTGTATGAACCCAGTAAGCTTTATTTATTGCTTCAGTAAATTGGAGAACCTCTGGATATTCAAAAGGTTTATAATTGATTCTTTTATCGAAAATTGACATATATATAGAATTTTAAGTGACATGATTTAAACTGAAATTCGAGCGCACAATTGAAGGTGATATTTGCGTGTTTTTCAATTAATACAAATTTAACCTACAGTTATTCTTTTGTCCAGTTTTAGATGTTAAAAATCCTACCAATTATCAACAGTTTAAAAACCTTAAAAATGATTGATTTTGTAAATTTTATCAACAGGAAAATAATATGTTCTAATTCGCAATGAACTAGCATTTTCACTAAAATTAATTTGAAGTTATCAACATAAATAAAAGGTCTTTTCTGGAAGAGAATTCAAAACAGTTATCAACAGTCACTTTTAAAAAATTGCAATTTCTGATACAATTTCAATTTCAAAAAACGTCTTTTATTAATAATAATTCTAAATAGTATTTTACTAAATTTTTCAGGCTTTAAAAGTTTAACTTTTTTAAAAACAAACCATTACGATTTGGATAATTTTGACTTGGATTATAAATTTCATTTAAAAACCCTAATTCCACCTTTTTTAAGTGCCAATTTTCACGAAAATAAATTTAACATCTAAAAACGTCTAAAAAAGCAAACTCAAGTGCAATAATTCACAATTTTTAAAAGTGAAAAAAGATAATAATCATTGATTTTAGTACTTTAAAAAAACTTTAAAAATAGCGTAGAAATACCTAAAAAATTATTTTAAGAATAATTTAACTTGCGTTTATCTTAATTAGAATTTAGCATCTAAAAACGTACTAAAAATGGCAGTAAAGGCAAAAAATAATATTTCGTTTCATGTGATTAAAAATCAACACTTTAAAGCAATTACAAATTCGTAAATATTATTTTTATTAAATTTACTATACAACTTCATCTGCCAAAACAAATTTAATGTCTGCCAAAAAAATATTTTTCTTTATTTTATTCTGTTATTCATTTGTTGCGAATGCACAAAAACTGCAAATCAAAACTTCAAAAAATGAACTCAAAAATATTGAGTCAATTCTGCTTCAAGAGAAAAATTTTGGCATAGATACAACAGCTTTAAAAGAATATCTAAGTCCGCTAAATAAAATAACCAAATATCAGAGTATTTATAAAGGCTTGCTCGCAAATGGCTTTAGCAATTATTATAATTCTAGAAACAAAACTTCTGAAAATTATTATCTAAATTCCATTAAAAAAGCAAAGACTTCGCATAATATTTCTTTAGAAATTTGGGCAAAACTCAACTACATTAATTATTTATATTTTTATCGAGATTATATCAAACTTACTCCTTTTCTGTTAGAAATAATGGAAAATCTCGAACCGCTCCAAGCCGAACAAATTATAAATGCCGATGAAACTTATAAAAGAATTGGATGGATTCTGCACACGTTTGGCGATTATAAAAAATCGTTGCATTATTTAAAACTTGCCGAAAAACAAGCTGTTAAAAACACATCTGAATATGCTTCTATCATTAATTCGATAGGACTAAATTATCTGTATATTCAAGATTATAAAATGGCTACTTATTATTTAAATGAAACTGCAAAAATTTCTGCGCAGATTCATGATGACGTTCGATACGCCAAAGCGTTGGGAGATTTAGCTATGGTTAGCCAGCAAAAAGGCGATTTAAGAACCGCAATTACTTATTTGAAAAAAGACATTCATATTTCTGAACAAAATAAAAGCGATCAAAATACTATGTATGCTTCAATTTTACTGGCAGAAGTTCTTTTAAAAAATAATCAGAAAGAGGAAGCTTTTGATTTTTTGAATAAAGCCGAGAATATTGCGGTGACAAAATCTTATTTCAAAAAATCAGAATTGCAGATTATTAAACTGAAACTGCAAATCTTAAAGTTGCAGAATTCGACAGAAAATGAATTGAATTTGAGACGCCGAATGGTTGCTATTGAAGAATCTATTGAAAATGAAGACGGTGATGAAGCTATTAATCAGGCCAACTGGATTATTGAAAAAAACAATTATCAACAAAGTATTGATGAGGCGAAAACCAAATATGAAAAAACGCTGAAAAAATTCTATATCATTATTGTTACAATGGTTTTTAGCATTCTTTTATTGGTATTTGTCTATTTTATCAAAAAATACAAAGTAAAACAGGAAGAATACGAACAAAAATTAAAAGCTCTAGAATCTGAAAAAGAAAAAATGGAGCAAAAAGTTCACGAAGATCTAGAATCACAAATAGAATATTTAAAAGAGAAAAGTGTTCAAATAAGAAATCTAAAAAAAGAGATTGAAAATATTGAAAAATCTTCTTTTTATTATTTAGAAAAAAGAAAAGGAAAACTAAGCGATTTGTTGCAATCTCATTTAATGACAGAATTGGAATGGAGTGCTTTTAAAAGAGAATTTGAAAAAGAATGTTCAAAATTCTACATCTTGCTCAATCAAGATTTTCCTGAAATGAGCGAGCCTGATAAAAGATTATTACTGTTGCAAAAACTTGATTTCAGTAATAATGAAATTGCCGAGCTTTTGGAAATTACAAATGAAAGCGTAAAAGAATCCAAAGAAAAACTCAAGGAAACGCTCGGAGATAGATATAAACTCCTTTTTGGTCGTTTCTACTAACGCGATTTTTCAAAGAATTTGATTTTATAAAAGGTGTTGAATTAAAAAAAAATTAAAATCAGCTTAAGGTATTCTTAAATTTTATAAAATCTATGCAATAATTCTCTTTTTACGACGAATTATTCTTGATTTAAAAAGATTAATTTCTACATTTGCTTTATTTTTATTTATTCTAAATAGATAAAAATAATTTCCTCAAAAATAAATTAATCTTGTACAATTCAATAACCATAAATTATCGAAATATGAAAAAGAATCTTTTCGTTTCTTTTGCATTTGCTGCTAGCTTATTTGTAAGTGCTCAGCAAAAAAACGCATTGTTAGATGCGGAATTTTGGAAGACTTCTCCAACTGTTGAAACTGTTAAAGCAGAAATCGCTAAAGGAAATAATCCATCAGAGGCAAACGCAAACGCATTTGATGTTACCACTTTAGCTATTAATAATGATGCACCTTTTGCAACAATTAAATTTTTAGTTGAACAGCCAGGAAATTCAATCACAAAATTGACTCACGATAATCGTATTTACTTACACTGGGCAGCTTACAGAGGCAATACAGAATTAGTTCAATATTTAATTGGCAAAGGTTCTGATGTAAATTTCGAAGATAGCCATGGAACTGCTCCTGCTGATTTTGCGGCTTCAAACGGACAATCAAATCCAGCAATGTATGATGCATTTTTTAAAGCCGGAGTAAATCCGACAAAAAAATATGCAAACGGCGCTAATCTTTTGCTTTTAGCAATTGCTTCAGATAAAGATTTAAAAGCCGCAGAATATTTTTCTACAAAAGGAATGTCTTTAAAAGATGTTGATAATGACGGAAACACCGCTTTTTCTTACGCAGCAAGATCTGGAAATATTGCCCTTTTGAAAAAACTTCTTGAAAAAGGAATCAAACCAACTGACAATGCACTTTTAATTGCGGCACAAGGAAGCCGCAGAGAAACAAATACTTTAGAAACTTATAAATATTTGGTTGAAGAAGCAAAAGTGAAAGCGACAGCTCAAAACAAAACGGGACAAAATGTGTTGCATATTTTGGCTGGAAAACCAAATCAGAAAGAAATTATTGAATATTTCTTAGCAAAAGGAGTTGATGTAAACAAAGCTGATAAAGAAGGAAATTCACCGTTAATGGCAGCTGCATCGGCGAGAGAAACTGCTGCTTTAGAATTATTTCTTCCGAAAGTAAAAAATATCAATGCTCAAAATTTAAAAGGAGAATCTGCTTTGACAAGTGCCGTTAGATACGGATCTCCAGAAGCAGTAAGTTTGCTTTTGGCTAAAGGCGCTGATGTAAATGTAAAAGATAAAGACGGAAACAATTTAGGCGTTTATCTGGTACAATCTTATCGCCCAGCTGGAAGAGAAAAAGTTGCCGTAGATTCTTTTGATGCAAAAGCGAAATTACTTCAAGACAAAGGATTAAACTTAGCAACAGCTCAAAAAGACGGAAACACTTTATATCATTTGGCAATTACAAAAAATGATGTTTCTCTTCTTAAAAAAATTACAGATTTGAAAGTAGATATTAATGCTAAAAACAAAGACGGTTTAACGGCTTTGCACAGAGCTGCAATGACTTCTAAAGATGATGCAATTTTAAAATATCTTGTTTCTGCTGGAGCAAAAAAAGAAATCAGCACAGAATTTGATGAAACGGCTTACGCTTTGGCTAAAGAAAATGAATTGCTTACCAAAAACAACGTTTCGGTTGAATTTTTAAAATAAAAACAATTAATAAATCAATACTTGAAATTCCAAATTCCAACTTTACTTTTGGAATTTGGAATTTGAATTACCAATCAATACAATTAAATTTTATGAAATCAATATTAAAAATTGCTCTTACAAGCGCTTTTATCTTTTTACTTTCTTTTCAAACCCAAGCTCAAGCAAGCAAATACAAATGTATGCTTCAAATGAATAATTACATGGGAGAAGGTGCTTATATCGTTGTTTCTTTAGTGAATGCTAGCGGCGAATACGAAAAAACGCTTTACGTAATGGGTGACGATAAAAAATGGTATAAATCATTAAAAGAATGGAATAAATTTCACGCTGCACAAAAATCTGACGATATCAGTGCTAAAACTGGGGCTTCTGTTACAGGTGGAGATCGTAGTGTAACGACTATTGAAATTGAAAATTCTAAAATTAATAAAGGATATAAATTACGTTTCGAATCGGCTGTAGAAGATCAGAAATATTATGTGAGCGATCTTGAAATTCCGCTTACAACTGAAGGTCTTGCTGAAAAAACAGATGGTAAAGGTTATATCAAATACGTAAGGCTAAACAAAATATAATATTTAGTATATTATTTATTAACTTTCATAGGCATGAATTCATTTTATTTATGCTTAAAATTGAAATCTGAGCTTTGTCAAAGTTTTATCTTTGACAAAGCTTTAAATATTTTAATACATTTCTAGAATAAATTAAATGACTCTTTCTTTTTGGCGTTATGCACACTTGGCTCTGGCCTTATTTTCTTCTATTTTTTTGCTTTTGGCTTCGGTAACCGGAATTATTCTCGCTGTAGATGCGGTTCAGGAAAAAACACTTCCGTATAAAGCAGAAAATTTCAGTAAAATAACTTTAGGAGAAACACTTCCTACTCTAAAGAAAGCGTATCCTGAAATTACCGAATTGAGTGTCGACTACAACCAATTTGTAACGCTTCAGGCTATTGATGCAGACGGAAATGATGTAAATGCATACGTTGATCCAAAAACGGGAAAAGCATTAGGAACTCCGATAAAAAAGACAGAATTCATTAAATGGATTACGAGTTTTCACCGTTCACTATTTCTTCATGAAGCCGGACGTTTTTTTGTGGGCGTAATTTCTTTTTGTTTGTTATTAATATCTATTTCTGGTTTTGTTCTTGTTTTAAAAAGACAACGTGGAATTCGAAATTTCTTTTCTAAAATAATCAAAGAATATTTTGCACAATATTATCACGTTCTTTTAGGAAGATTGGCTCTGATTCCAATTTTAATTATTTCGCTTACAGGAACTTATTTATCCTTAGAAAGATTCAACTTTTTTATGGGTGAAGAAAAAGCAAAACCTGTAAAAACTGAACTTTCGGCGAAAGCCAAAACTACATCTATTTTTAAAACGACTTTATTATCTGATGTAAAGAAAATTGAATTTCCTTTTACAGATGATCCGGAAGAATATTATATCATTGAATTGAAAGATCGCGAAGTCGAAGTAAATCAGGTTACTGGAGCTGTAATTTCTGAAAAACTTTCGCCAATTACAACGCAATATGCGGCATTGAGTCTTGATCTTCATACTGGAAGAATTAATGGAATCTGGGCTATAATTTTAGCAATTGCCTGCATCAACATTTTATTTTTTATTTATTCTGGATTTGCGATTACTTTGAAAAGAAGAGCGAGCCGAATTAAAAATAAATTTAAAGCTAGCGAAAGTACTATTATACTTTTAGTGGGTTCAGAAAATGGAAGTTCTTTTAGGTTTGCAAATGCAATTCAGAAGCAATTACTTAGTCACGGACATAAAGTTTTTATCAGCGAATTAAACAAGTTTACCGCTTATCCAAAAGCAGAACATATTATTGTTTTTACTTCAACACATGGTTTAGGCGATGCGCCTTCGAACGGAACGCAATTTAAAACTTTATTAGAAAGGCAAAATCAGAAACAAAATATCAACTTTTCTGTAGTTGGTTTTGGTTCTAAATCATATCCAGATTTTTGCGGATTTGCTATTGAAATCGATCAGCTTTTACAAAATCAAAATTGGACAGAACGTTATTTAGATTTACAAACCGTGAATGATAAATCGGCGGTAGAATTTGTAGAATGGGTAAAATTATGGAGTGCCAAAACGGGAATTCCATTATCGACAACACCTTCATTATACAATCATGTTCCGAAAGGTTTACAAAAATTAATGGTTTTAGACAAAACACCAATTTCTGAGACTGAACACACTTTTATTTTGACTTTAAGAGCTAATTCTAGAGCAAAATTCAGTTCTGGTGATTTATTGGCGATTTATCCCGCAAATGATTCAAGAGAACGCCTCTACTCTATCGGAAATCATTCTGGAAATATTCAGTTGGTTGTTAAACTTCATCCTGACGGATTGGGTTCTGGATATTTGAATAATTTGGAGCCAGGAAATACAATTAAAGCAAGAATTATTAAAAATCCAGCTTTCCATATTCCAAAAAAAGCTTCGAAGGTTGCTTTTATTTCTAACGGAACAGGAATTGCACCTTTTCTCGGAATGATTGAACAGAATAAAATCAAACAGGAACTGCATTTGTATAGCGGATTTAGAATGGAAACGCCAACTTTAATGGCTTATAAAAAGTTTGCGGCCATTATGATTCAAAAAGAACATTTAGATAATTTTCATGTCGCTCTATCTCGTGAAGCTGAACATATTTATGTAATGGATTTGATTAAAAGAGATGTTTTGTTCTTTGCTAATTTATTGAAGAGAGGTGGCGTAATTATGATTTGTGGTTCGCTTGCTATGCAACAAGATGTTGAAGCTATTTTAAGTGAATTGTTGTTAGAAAAAGGGCTAAAAACTATTGCAGAATATAAAGCAGATAAGCAATTTTTAACAGATTGTTATTAATTGATAATTGTTAATTGTTAATTGTTAATTGATAATTGATATTTTGCTTCGCTGGTGCCTATCAAAACTATAAACTGATTTTTATGTATAAATCGATTTCATATAAAATTTTATTCATTTTTGTGATGACTTGCTGTTTTACAATGAATTCGCAAGTTTTACGAAAAAGAACAACACTTTTAATGGGCGGACGATTTGACATTAGCATTGTAGATAAAGACTCTCTTTATGCAGAACAAAATATTAATGTTGTTATTGAAGAAATTAGCCGAATTGAAAATTTAATCTCCGACTGGAAACCAACTTCTCAAGTTTCTGAAGTAAATCAAAATGCTGGAATAAAACCCGTAAAAGTAGATCGAGAAGTTTTTGATTTGGCACAAAGAGCTATAAAACTTTCGGAAATAACCAATGGCGGATTTGATGTAAGTTTTGCTGCTTTAGATCGTGTCTGGAAATTTGACGGTTCTATGACCGAAATGCCTTCGGCGGAAGCCATAAAAAAATCTGTAGAAAAAGTAGGTTACAAAAATATCATTCTCGATAGTGTCAATTCTACCATTTTTCTAAAATTAAAAGGAATGAAAATTGGTTTTGGCGCTTTGGGCGAAGGTTATGCGACCGATAAATGCCGTAAAATGATGCTCGAAAAAGGAATACAAGCGGGAATTATAAACGGTTCTGGAGATATGAGCACTTGGGGAAAACAACCTAACGGAAACGACTGGAAAATCGGAATTACAAATCCGTTCCATCCTGAAAAATTAATTGGAACAGTTCCGTTAAAAGAAGGCGCTGTCACAACTTCTGGTAATTACGAAAAATTTGTTGTTTTTAATGGAAAACGCTATTCACACATTATAAATCCTGCAACTGGATATCCTGCAACTGGTTTGTGCAGTGTAACCGTTTTCGGACCAAACGCAGAAACTGCTAATGGATTAAGTACTTCGATGATGGTTTTAGGTCAAAAAGAAGGTTTGCTTTTACTTCAAAAATTTCCTGATTATAGTTGTCTGATGATTACAGATAAAGGCAAAATTATTAAATCGAAAAACTTCTCTTATAAATTGTAAATTATCAATTATCAATTGTGAATTGTCTTCCTGAGCGAATTCGAAGGATATTTTTTAAGTTTTTCTATTTTATGTCATTTCGACGAAGGAGAAATCTCCGCTAGTAACTCCGCAACAGTAGTCAATCTTTGTCGAGCTTCTAGCGGAGATTTCTCCTTCGTCGAAATGACAAACAATACTAAACAAACTTTAAAATCCTTTGCGTAAATCCTTCGAATTCGCTCAGGAAAACAACTCACAATTAACAACTCACAATTAACAATTAATCATTAAAATCTACATTAAAAAAACATTAAAATAACTCAGCGTAATTCTAATAATCTTCTAATTGTTTTATTTAGATTAAATTTAAATTATGATATAAGTTTGCAGACCAATAATCAGTAAACTAACATATGAGAATTTTTTACTCTCTTTCTCTCCTTTTAATCATAACAATTTCAGGTTGGTCTCAAACTGGAAAAATTACAGGAAAAGTAACCCTAGGTCATACCGAAAATGCTTTCGGAGCAGCAGTTCAAATTAAGGGAACAAAAATATATGTTGTCGTAGACTCAGACGGACAATATGAAATTAAAGGACTTGCTTACGGCAGTTACAAATTAGAAACTTCCTCGATGGAGGCTAAACCAAAAATGATCGACGTTGTTGTCAATCGCCCTTCTCAACAAATTGACATTGATTTAGAAAAAATAACAGATGCTAAAACGCTTAAAGAAGTTCGTATTGAAAGAAAAAGCGTTAAAAGAGATATTATAGAAAAAGGATTTGCAGTAAATGTGATCGAAACACAAGAAGCTGCAAAAAGAAATCTTCAAACCAACGATTTATTAGATCGTTCTGGCGGTGTTCGTATTAGACAAAACGGAGGTTTAGGTTCTGCGGTTACTTATAACATTAACGGAATGTCTGGTAATGCCATTAGAATTTTTATAGATGGTGTTCCGATTCAGACTTATGGTGCTTCCTTTAGTTTAAATAGTATTCCGCCAGCTTTAATTGAAAGAATTGAAGTTTTTAAAGGAGTTGTTCCCGCTTATCTAGCTGATGACTCACTTGGTGGAGCAATTAATGTTGTTCTGAAAAAAGGAGCCAAAAACAGCTTAAACGCATCTGTTTCTTATGGTTCTTTCAATACTGTTCAATCTAATGTAAATGCTTCTTATCGAGATAAAAACGGATTTACAGTAAAAGCCAACGTTTTTCAAAACTACTCTGACAACGATTATGAAGTTTGGGGAAGATTTGTTTACAATATCGCGCCAAACGGACGTTACGAATATATTAGAGCGAAAAGATTCGAAAGTATGTACTGTTCTTTTGGAGGAAGATTGGAAGCTGGTTTTACCAATGTGGATTGGGCAGATAATTTTTCAATCAGCTATAATGGTTCTCAAGATTACAATCAGATTCAGCACGGGCAATATATGACGAAACCTTATAAAGGTCGTTTTAGTGAAGCTATGGCGAATGTGATTTCATTAAATTATAATAAAAAAGATTTCATCATTAAAAATCTTGACTTTTCTGCTGTAGCGGTTTACAGCCATAGAAATGATGTGATTAATGATACTGTAAAATGGAATTATAATTGGAATGGCGAAAAAGCACTTGGCTTATACGGAACTCCAATTTTGACTAATACAGGCGCACAACAGGGCGCTCCGACGATTAATCACATGAAATCCGATATTTTCAATACTCGTGCTGGTTTAACGTACAACATTACAGAAAATCAAAGAGTAATGGTCAATGTAATGACGTATGTTTTAGATCGAAATGATCTGGATGAAATGTTGCCAGAAATTACTAGAAATTTCATTGTTACAAGAGATTTAGCCAAAACAGTTTCTTCTTTTTCTTACGAAATATCTGCTTTTAAATCTCGTTTGAGAGCCAATCCTTTTGTCAAAAATTATAGTATGAAAACCGAACAAACTACTCCAACTATTGTAACAGAGAATGGTGAGAGTGTTGTTAAAGAAAATATTCTGTCAAAAAGAATTAATTATACCGGTTATGGTTTCGCTGGTTCCTATGCACTTTTTCGTGATGTAATGTTTATGTTTTCTGCTGAAAAAGCAATCAGATTGCCAAATGAAAATGAAATTTTCGGAAGTCCTGGCGAAAACATTATAAGCAATCCTAATTTAGGTCCTGAACAAAGCAATAATTTCAATGCCGGTTTCAGATTTGGACCTTACAACCTTAACAATCATAAAATTACTGTTTCAGGAAATGGATTTTGGAGAAATACAAAAGGTAAAATTGTACGTCAGATTAGTGATCGTTTAAATGAAGCGATTCAGGCATCACCTTTTGTCAATTTAGGCGAAGCACAATCGGTTGGTTTTGAGACTTCTATTCAATACACATACAACAATCGCTTTTTTGCAGGTATGAATCTTTCTAAGTTTAATTCTCTTTATAAAGATAAATACGATTCAAACGGAAATATTTTGGTTCACTACAACAAACAATTGCCAAACGAACCTTATTTCACTATTAACGGAAATCTGCAATACAACTTTAGAAATGTCATTCAAAGCAAATCAGAACTTAATCTGTATTACTATTGCGGTTATGTCGCTCCATTTTATACTTCTTGGTTAGAAGTTGATAGAACTACAGCACAATTTCCGCAAGATTTAGGTTTGAGTTATGTTTTTCCAAACAAACAATTTACGGTAAGTTTTGATGCCAGAAATATTCTAGACGAGCAGGTTTACGACAATTTTGCCGCTCAAAAACCTGGAAGAGCTTTTTACTTGAAAGTAAACTATAACCTTAATAAATTTTAAAATAATTCAATAAATAATTAATTTTTAAATGCAATAAAAATGAAAAAGAATACATTTAAATTATTTACCTCAAGCTTATTATTTGGTGCATTAGCATTAAGTACCGCTTGTAGCAGCGACGATAACAAAAGTGCAGATCCTGTAAATCCGGTAACAGACGGTCGTTGGATTACAGTTGCAGGAGCTTTGATGCAAACAGATCCAGGAGATGGAAACGGAGGAACAAGAGTTTATGCTATTAGCAAAGAAAATGCAATCGATCCTAATTTTTCTGTAGATGTTTATGCAAATGGTAAAGCTGTACAATCAAGCAGAACTGCTCGTTTGCAATCTTCTGTTGACGGAAGCACACTATTTAACATCACATATACAGGTGCAAATGGTGGTGAGTTTATGACTTACAAAGTAACTGGAGGAAACAATTTTGCTGAATCTACAGCAAAAGTTAATATTTCTCAATATGCTGGTACTTCTCCAAGATGGGTAAAACTTTTTGACGGTGATAAAACGGGTGTGGCTGTAAACGTTGCTACTCCAGTTGTAAGCACTAATGAAGACAAATCATATAAAAATACAAGAGGAATTGCTACTGTTCTATCTTTAGATATGCAGCAAACTTTAATTGCAGGTTACAAACAATATCAAATTCCGTTAACTGCTGAAGAAGAAGCGCTAGGACACCATATTTTCCGTTTAGATGCTCCAACTTTAAACAAAGCAGGAAACAAATTAATTATCGGAACTTGGATGCGTAAATCAAATCCAGCTAATCCTGCAACAAACGAAAGTTCATTTACTCGTTTAGGATCTAAATCTGTTGTTGTTGATTATCCTTCATTAGAAAATCCAAAAGTGATTACTTCGACTGTAGGATTTGGTGATACAAGCGGATATAGAAGTTTTAATAGTTTTGTGGCTACAGATGGAAACATTTATCAAGCAACTCAAAGAGATACTCAAAAAGGTTCTTATATCTTAAAAATCAACCAAAGCAATGAATATGATAATTCTTATGTATTCAGTTTAGATTCAGCTTTAGGAATTAAAGGTTCTTACATCGATGCTTGGAGATATGTTGGAAACGGAATTGCTTATGCTGTTTATACTCACGAAGGAACTGAGCAAGGTTTCTTAGCAAGATTAGATTTGAATGCAAGAACAGCTCAAAAAGTACAAGATATTGCTTACGATGCTGATTTAAATTTCGGTCAATACCAAGGTTTTGTTGTTGATGGAAACAATTTCTATATCGCTGTTACTCCAGTTGGAAAAGACGGTAACATTTATGTAATTGATATTCCAACAGGAAAAGTTACTAAAGGTGCTAAATTGGTTAACAAACCAGGAAACCACTATATCGGTGTATTCTAAAAATTATACAGTTATGATTACAAACTGTATGTAATTCATCACTTGAGTTTTTTTTTAATTGAACATTCCGCTTCTATTTATAGTAAGCGGAATGTTTTTTTGTACTCTAGTTGTCAAAATTTAAACACATAGAAACATAGATTTTATTGTTTGTTTTAGGTTACAAAAAAAGCTAGCTTTCACACATAGTCCCGAAGCCTCGGGATGCATTTAAATGAGTGAAACACCTTTTAGAAGCCTGTAAAACTATGTCTCTATGTGTTAAATTAAATTTCGCTCAAAAATTATAATTAGAATTTTGAAGCAAATTCTTTTGCAAAATCTTCTAATTTGATTTTACCATCAACGTTTCCATCCTTATTTAGGAAATCTGCAGCGATTGTTTCGTTTCTTAATCCAGTTCCCATTTCTGTGTATAAACCAGCCATTTCTTCTAGAACTCCCGCTTGTGTCATTCCGCCAAAATATTGTTCATCTGTAAATTCTACCCAAGGAAGTTCTGGTTTTCCAATTGCAGTTCCAAATGCTTTTACAATTTCAGATGGCGTTTTTACATCACTAATAATATAGCGAACATTTTTTCCTTCTTGATTTTTTTGTAATTCTTCGGCTGCAGCCCAAGCAATATCTTCTGGATGCACTAACGGAATACGGTTTGAAGCTGGAAAATTAGCTCCCATAATCCCCGCTCCTTTTATCATTGGAATATCATTGAAAAAATTAAAGTAGAAATAACCCGCTCTCAAAAACGTAATTGAAGTATCTAATTTTTCGTAAATCTTCTCAATGTTATACAAACCTGCAATCGGTCCGTTTCCTGTTGGCAAATCAGCTCCTATGCTGCTTAACATTACTACTCTTTGAATGTTGGCTGATTGAATAGCTTTCGCGAAAGCGTTTCCTGCATCGGTAGTATTTTGAATGATATTTACGCCACCCATATTTGGAGGAGTCATAGCAAAAAGTGCATCTGCCCTAGAAAAAGTTTTAGAAAGAAAATCAGCATCGCTAACTGATCCAATTGCGGCTTTTGCACCTAAGTTTTCGATTGCCTCTTTGCGATCTTCATTGCTGCTAATTACCGTTACATCGTGTCCCGATTTTACTAATTGAGCCGTTAAAGGCTTTCCGATATTTCCTAATGAACCTGAAATTATAATTTTCATCTTTAAATGTTTTTTTATTTAACATTACAAAGGTATCTTTGTACTTACTTTTATACAAGTACTTACCCTAAAGTATGTATTATGACAGCAATTAAAGAATCGTCTACAATTCAGGAAAACAAGCAATATGCATTGGAGAAATGCCCCGTAACTTTTGTTATGGAGAAAATTGGAGGTTATTGGAAACCTATTATTCTCTATCATTTATCGACTGGAGATAAGCGTTACAGCGAATTAAAAAGAGCAATTCCGGCAGTAACCGAAAAAATGCTTATTCAACATTTAAAACAATTAGAAGCAGATGGTTTGGTTATAAGAGAAGCAAAACCAGTTGTACCACCTTTTGTAACCTATAAATTAAGCAAAGCTGGAACAGGATTATTGCCCGTTATTGATGCAATGGCAACGTGGGCTTTTAAAGTAAAAGACGGTATCTATAACATTTAATAGATACCGCCTTTTTCAAACAAAACCCAACTAACTAACTTATTTTTGATTGAAAATCGCTTTGTTTTTAATTCTGTTTAATGAAAAACAAAACATCTTCGTAATTGGCAATTTGTGTGAGTGCATTATAAATGTATTTTGAAACTAATGCTCCGCCATCTGAATTAATAAGATTTATATCGTCATCTGGCGTGTGATATTGCGGATGTCCGCCTGTGTGAAAACCAACTGCAGAAATTGATTCTTTATAAAAAGAAACATGATCAGAACCACCAACGTCACCAGCATGAATTACTGGATTTAATCCGCTGTTTTCTTGCAGTTTTTGCATTAGTTCAACTCCGTTTGGAAACGTTCCTGCACCGCCCATATAAAGTTCTTTTTTATCATTCAGTCTTCCGACCATATCCATATTCAGCATGACTTTTACGGCTTCTTTTGGAACTGGAAGATGATTTACAAAATATTTAGAGCCTAGTAATCCTTCTTCTTCTCCACTAAACGAAATAAAAATAATACTGCGTTTAGGTTTTACTTTTTGCTTTGAAATTTCTTCTAAAATGCAAAGCAAAGCCGAAACTCCAGAAGCATTGTCATCGGCACCGTTATGAATGGCAAAAGCATCTTTTTGTTTGCTTCCAGAACCTTGTCCGCCCCAACCCCAATGATCGTAATGCGCTCCGATTACAATGTATTCGTTTTTCAGTTTTGGGTCAGAACCTTCGATAAAACCTAAAACATTTTGTGTCGAAACGCTATCAGATTTCATTTTATTGATTCCTTCTTTTACAAAAAGTCGGAAAGGTTGATAATAAGAATTATTGAATTCTTTTAAACCGTATTTTTTGAAGTACTTCTGAATATAGGCCGCCGCTTCATTATTTCCTTTTGTTCCAGGAAAACGGCCTTCCAATTTATCGGAAGACAAAAATTTATCGTGTTTATAAAAGGTTTTAGCCATTTGTGCATTCACGAAAGTGCAATAAAAGAATACGCCTAAAAAAAGATATCTAAATGATTTCATATTATAATTAAAGACTGATTTCAAAAGAAGTATGTTTAATATATTTTCTATCGTAAGTATATAAAACATGTATTCTTTTGTCTGTTGTTTGGATAATTGCTGGATAACTAAATTCTCCTTTTTCTTCTTTTTCTAAATCAAATAATTTAGACCAGTTTAAACCATCTTTAGAATATTCAACATCTAAAATATTTCGTCCGTTAAACCAATCTTTTCCAATCGGAAGCGGATTGTTCACTAATAAAAATAAGTTCTTATTGATTGTTAAGGCATCGATTCCTGAATTGGAATTGACAACGTTTATTTTGCTGGTTCTAATCCAACTTTTTCCGTTATCGCCAGACCAGCTAGAAACTACTCTATTATGTTTGCTTCGCGATAACATTTGAATATCGCTCGTACCATGAATCAGAAATGTTGGCTGAATAATATCAAAGTTTTGATTGTTCTCTACTTTAATTTTTTTCCAAGAATCTGTTGCTTCGGTATATTCTTCAACATGCACGCGCCATTCGTCTGTATTGACACTTTCTGTACTGCTTCCGCATAAAATTACTCCAGGAGCGGTTTCGATTGGTTTGTTTCGAATTGGACCTAAAATTCCGTCCGGAAGATATTTTTGTTCTCCCCAGGTTGTTCCATTATCTTTTGAAACAATCATAGCGCCAAACCATTCTCTCGGGTTTTTTCCAATTTTATAAAACAAATACAAATTCTGGCTTTTACTTTTGAATAATACTGGATTCCAACAAGGCAAAGTATCTCCGTTTTTAATTAAAGGCTGAATCAATTCTTTTGGTGCCGACCATTTTTTGTCTTTATAAGCAGAAATGTAAATTCCGACATCTTTTGCGCCTTCATATTTTCCGCCAAACCAAGCTGCTAAAATTTCGTTTGGCTTGTATTCTACTAAAGTCGAAGCATGGCTATTAGTTGTTACTGGCGGATCTGCGATATAACTGCTTTGTATATTAACCGCTTTTTGAGCCTTAGTTGCATTCGAAAAAAGAAAAACAACTAGTAAAACTGCTTTAGTATATTTCGTTTTTAAAATCATTTTATTGTAATCAAAATTAATATTGTTTACCTATTGCAAGAAATTATTAAACACATAGAAACATAGTTCCAAACTTAAAAAAGGCGTTTCACTAATTTAAATACACATAGCAAACTATGTGAAAGAAAATATTTTCTCTACATCTTCTTATTTAGACATAGAATCTATGTTACTATGTGTTTAAAATTAAACTTTTTTAAATCTCACAAAAAGAGTAATTGTAAATAATGAATTAAAGTTGGGGCAAAAATTCACTGACTTTTATATAAAACAAAAGGAGAGTTACCTCTCCTTCTGCTCAAGTAACAAATCTTTAGATTTTATACTTTACCAAATTAATTATTTTGTGTCCCACCAAAGTCTAGTTCCACCTGAATCTGGACCGCCTAATTTTACGATTCCATCTTCAACAGCAGCTTTGTTTGATGAGTATTCATTTGTAGTGTAAATGATTCTTTTTAATAAAGATTTACCAACTCCAGCATCCGTATTATCTGTATTTAAAACAGGATAAATAACTTTAGCATCACTTCTACGTAAATCAGCCCAAGCTTCCCAAGATTCTGGGAAAATCGCTAAGTATTTTTGTACCGCAATCTGTGTACGTTGGTTAGCAACTGAAGCAGACCAAGCAACTGGCAATTTAACTGGAATATCTCTTAAATCTAATGTTGGGTAAACTGTTAAAATGTTTGGTAATGTTGGCAATGTAGAACCATTAATATATGCGTTAACTACAGCTACATCAGTAATTCCCCATTGTGCAAGAGACAATCTAATACCAGTTTCATACAAAGTTCTAGCATCTCCGCCCATGTTCCATCCATTTAAAGCTCCTTCTGCTCTACTCAAGTAGTTTTCAGAAGCCATAAAGATTTCGATGTTTTTAGTTTCGCTAACAGTATTAGCAGAACCATTACCCATAATCTCATTGTTGAATTTAGAGAATTCTGTAGTTCCGAACTGATCTTCTAAACCTCCAACTGGATTACCTCTATAAACTCCTGTAGCAATTGGAGCAAACCATTTTGATAAACGTGGATCTTGGTAACCAACTAAAATACTTTCCATAGAAGATGTCATTACATAACCCCAGCTGTTTACAATCATATTTAAATTGTTTGGAGTAATGTTACTAGCTTTAAAGAATGCACTTTGATCGTTTGTTTGCATAACTCCTGCAGCCACAGCAGCTTCTGCTTGAGTTTTAGCTTTAGCTGGATCTTTATCAGAAATTCTTAAAGCTAAACGCAATCTTAAACTGTTTCCGAAAACTCTCCATTTGTCAACACTTCCAGCATAAACTCTATCGTTTGGAGAAAGAGAAGCAACTGTAGCTGTTGAAGAAGATGCCAATGTAGCATTTGCTTCGTCTAACAATTTGAAGAAATCTTCGTAAATAAATTCTACGCTATCGTAAGGAACTTTTTCTTTTCCGTTTCCTGCTTCTGTGTAAGGAATTGGTCCGTAAGCATCAACCATTTGGTTGTACATAAAAACTTTCCAGATTTTAAGAACGGCGGTAGCTTCCGCATTTCCTTCAGATGCTACTAAAGCATTTTTCAAAGCTGGTACAGCAACTGTATAAAATCTTAACCATCCTCTACCTTCGTAACCATTCACAAAAGCATTTCTTTCTGTTCCGTATCCACAGTTTAAGTAGTGAATAAAAGTTGAAGATAAAATACCTGTAGCAATACCCCAAGTACCTTGATCATCTACACCTGGAGAAGAATAAGATCCGTTGTGAATACCTGCATATAATGCAGATGCAAATGAAGGACCAGCCAATGTAGCATCTAACTGATCTTCAGTCAATGAATTAGGATCTTTGTTTATTTCATCAAAATCGCCAGTACAGCTTGATAAAATCGAAACTGCCATTAATGCAACTCCTAATGTTTTTATTTTAAAACTATATTTCATGATGTCTCTTTTTTAATTAAAATCCAAATTTAACATTAACTCCGTAATCTCTTGTTGAAGGAATGTTGAAAGATTCAATACCTTGTAAGTTACCTGTACCTGCTCCAGCTTCTGGATCAAAGTGTTCAGCTTTGTTTAAGAAGAAGAATAAGTTTCTACCAACTAAAGAGAAGTCAATACTTGTAAAACCTGAATTATTTAACATACGTTTTGGCAATGAATAACCAAAAACAAGCTCTCTTAATCTGATGTTTGTAGCATCATAAATAAATGGCTCTGCAATAGGAGTTCTTTGTCCGATAGCTGTCCAATATTGTTCTGCATTAATGCTTACTGTATTTGGAGAGTATGTACCGTTTCCGTTAGCCACAACACCATCAACAATTATTCCACCTTGTCTTCCTGCTAAAGTAATATCGCTTACCCCTAAACCTGCTTGTCTTGCTTGAGTGTATGAAATAACTTCACCACCAATTCTGAAATCAACTAAGAAGCTTAAAGAGAAATCTTTGTATTTGAAATTGTTTTTGAAACCTGCTGTCCAATCTGGGTTAAAGTTACCAGCACGAACATCAAATCCGTTTGTTGCTAATGGAATACCAGCGCTACTTACGATAATGTTTCCGTTTGGATCTCTTTGGAAACCTTTAATATATAAGTCACCATATTCTCCACCTTGAACAACTTTACTTCTCACTAAACGTCCTTCACCAAGAACTAACTCATCTCTTCCATCATAAATAGATTTTACTTTTGATTTATAAGAAGCGTAGTTTGCTGTAATATCCCAAGTAAAGTTTTCTGTTTGAATTGGAGTTGCTGTTAAAGTAAGCTCGATACCTTTATTTTGAATATCTCCACCATTTACAACTGCTCTTGAATACCCAGAAGACTCAGGTGTATTGATGTAGAAAATTTGGTTTTTAGTTAATGAATTGAAATACGTGAAATCTAATCCTAAACGGTTGTTGAAGAATCTAATATCAGCACCAAACTCTGTAGAAGAAGAAATCTCTGGTTTTAAGTTTGGATTCGCTTTTGTGCTTTGTCCGTACAACATACCACCGTTTCCTCCAATATAAGAGAATCTTTGTTGTGTTTGATAAGGATCTGTATCATTACCAACTTCAGCGTAAGAAGCTCTAACTTTTGCAAAACTGATTACTTCTGGCAATGTAAACATATCTGAAAGAACTCCAGAAAGACCAAAAGATGGGTAGAAATAATCTGTTGGTAATGTAGAAGACCAGTCATTTCTAGCTGTTACGTCTAAGAATAAATAGTTTCTGAAACCAAGTTGACCAAATCCGTAAACTGAATTGATTCTTTTATTTGAAGCTGTAGAAGTAGCTGTGATAGTTTGAACATTTGATAATGCGAAGTAGTTTCTTTTACTCAACACACCACCAGAACCTAAAGCTGAACTATTTTGTTGCAATGCATTCGCACCAGCATTAAGTCCAACAGAAAAATCTCCAAATTTCTCGTTGTAAGAAAGTAAAGCATCAACGTTTAATTCGCTAACAGTTTCGTAAGATTCGCTATAAGAACCCATGTTACTGTTGAATGCATTTGTAGCGTATCTGTTTCTTACGTTTCTGTTTGTCATTTGATCTAAACCAGCTCTACCTTGTAAGCTTAATGTTTTTGTAATCTCATATTTAAGAGACGCTAAACCAATAAATCTGTTTCTTTTGTCTGTACGAGCATCATCTCTTAAAGCAGACCAGAATGGGTTTCCACCAGGAGCTCCAGTTTCGTCAAGGAAATAGTTTACTTGTCTTTGTCCTGCAGCATCAAAATATTCGAAGTTTTTATAATCGTTATATGCAATACTACGAGGTAATAAGTATGCAGATGTTCCGATAGACTCTTCACCAGTTCTCAATAAGTTATCAATATCTTGAACGATGTAGTTTGTTTTTACGTCTAAAGATAATTTATCAGATATTTTGCTTGTCAATCTTAAGTTAAGATTGTGTCTGTCCATTTTATTTCCTCCAACAATACCTTCAGCACGAGTGTTAGTATATGAGAAATAACCTTGCGCTTTTTCGTTACCAGCTGTAACTGTTAAAGTATTTGCTAAGTTATAACCTGTTTTGTAGAAATCAATAACGTTGTTTGGCTGTGGAGAATAGCTTTGTGTAGCTGGTCCAGCATAATTTGGATTACGAACTAACTGCCAGTTAGAAACTTGGCTTCCGTCTAATCTACCTCCCCAACTTGAAGAAGAGTTTGCAACATAAGCTCCGTTTGTTCCTTGTCCGTACTCGTTTTGTAAATTCATCAAGTTATAAGCTGAAGAAGCCATAAAGTTAGATGATAACGAAACTGAAGTTTTTCCAGCTTTACCAGATTTAGTTGTAATAACGATTACACCATTTGATGCTCTAGATCCGTAAAGAGCTGCAGCAGATGGTCCTTTAAGAACTGTCATCGAAGCAATATCTTCTGGGTTAATGTTAGAAATACCATCTGGTTGTGTAGTACCTCCTGTATCAATATCAGGGTTGCTTGTTGTTGTTCCGTTACTAATTGGCACACCATCTACTACATATAAAGGTTGGTTGTTTCCGTTAAGAGATCTGTTACCTCTTAAAGTAATTCTAGAAGAAGAACCAACACCATTTGAAGTTGTAGAGAAGTTAAGACCTGCAACTTTTCCAGAAAGTGAGTTGGCAACGTTTAATGATCTTGCTTCTGATAATTCGTCTACTGAAACGTTTTGTGCAGAATAAGTAATTGCTTTTTTCTCTCTTTTAATACCAAGAGCCGTAACAACTACCTCTCCTAATTGTTGTGTGTCTGCACCTAAAGACACGTTGATTGTAGTTTGAGATCCAACAGCAACTTCTTTAGTAGCAGATCCTACATAAGTAAATACTAAAACTGAAGATTGATTTGGAACACTGATGCTGTATTTTCCATCAAAATCTGACGAAGCACTTGTTTTAGTTCCTTTAACAATAATATTTGCTCCAGGAATCGGAATTCCACTTTGAGCATCTGTTATCGTTCCTTTTACTGTTGTCTGCGCTTCCAGGCTTTGGAACCCGAAAAGGCAAATGACAAACAGTAACTTTAGTACGTTTTTAATCATATTAGTTGTTTTTTTAGAGTTAATAACATGTTAAATTTAAGAATACGTTTTGTTAACAATACATTATTTCGACAAATGACAATTTTGAAAAGGTGTTGGTGAAAGTTTGGTTGAAAATTGAAAGAAAACGTTTTCATTTGTAATCCAACTCTGCCTTATTTTAAAGGACAAAACTCTATTAATCTAATAGATTTTGACCATTTATAATTGTATTCATTTTTTTAAAGCAAAAACGCCGAAAAATCTTCGGCGTTTTTGGGTTTTTAGTTCAAAACCTTGAATTTAGTTTTCAATAAATCGGTCGAATTTCCTCCTACCATAACTTCAAAATCTCCAGGCTCTACAACGCGCTTCATTTCTCTGTTCCAAAGAGATAGCTCATCTTGTGTAAGTGTAAATTCCACATTTTTAGTTTCGCCTTTTTTGATATTTAATCTTTTGAATCCTTTTAATGTTTTTTCTGGCGTAGTTGTACTGCTGTAAACATCATTAATATATAATTGTACAACTTCATCCCCATCCCTGTCTCCGACGTTTTTAACATCAACAGAAACTTTTACTTCTCCGTTTGGCTTAATTTCAGTAGTATTCAGCTTTAAATTAGAATATTCAAACTTTGTATAACTTAATCCGTAACCGAATGAATATAATGGATGTTCGCTTTCTGCTACATACTTATGGATTGCAGATGGTTTTTGGTTATAATATATAGGTAACTGCCCAACCGACTTTGGAACTGTAATTGGTAATCTTCCACCCGGATTGTAATCTCCAAATAAAACATCAGCTACTGCTCTTCCTCCAAATTCCCCTGGGAACCATCCTTCTAGAACCGCAGAAATATTTTCAGCAATCCAGTTTGTAGAAAGCGGACGACCGTTTAATAACACACAAACTACTGGAGTTCCTGTTTTCTTGATCTCTTCAATCAATTGCTGTTGGATTCCAAATAAGTCTAAAGAAGCAACGTCTCTATTTTCTTCTACCAATTCGTTCGATTCTCCTAAAACAACAATCGCAACATCTGCTTTTTTAGCTGCTTCGATTGCTGGCTGTAAGTTTACTTTTTCTAAATTCCAACGGAAATGCGCTCTGGCTCCCCAGCCTCCTTCCCACATTTCAATGCGGACTTTATATTTTTTCCCTTTTTCGATGTTTTTTGGAACCGTTACCATACTTGTAGCACCTTTTGTCCAGTTGTCGATTACCAATTGATCATCGATATACATTCTGATTCCGTCATCAGAACTTAAACCTAACCATCCGTCCAATGCTTGATCTGATTTTAAGAATCCTGTCCATCTGATAGAAAAATCATCTACATTCACACCATCACCAGGAGCCCAAGGCCAATCAAACTCCAATTGACTATCAATACGAGTCAACGCTGGAGTTCCTTCCAATTCTCTATTGTTGAAATATTCTCCTTTTAATCCGTTTTGAGATTCGTCTGGAGTAAATAAATATTTTGATGGAATAATTTGTCCTTTTACAATTAACGGAACACCTTCTTCATAAACTACATTTGCAGTTTTCCCCATTACTTGCTGAATACCTTCAAAAACAGTTACTCCAACACTATTTTTAGGAGCATAACCTCCCATTCTTGAAGCATTTGCGTTTGGTCCAATAACCGCAATATTTTTTAACGATTTACTTAAAGGTAAAATATTGTTATCATTTTTCAATAAAACCATCGATTTCTGAGCAGCCTCTAAAGCAACAGCTTGATTTTCTTTAGTATGAAAACGCTCTTTAATTAAATTTTTATCTGTGTACGGATTTTCAAATAATCCTAATAAGAATTTCAAACGTAAAACTGCTCCCGCCGCACGGTCGATATTTTCCGTTGTCAATTTCTTTTCATTAACTAATTCAATAACTGTAGTTTGCCAGAATTCGTTTGAAAAATCATAAAACTGCATATCAACACCAGCCGAAACCGCTTCTCTAATAGCATCTTTTGGAGAATCTGCCACTTTGTGAGTCGTTTGAATGTATTTAATAGCTCCCAAATCTGAAACTACTAAACCTTTGAAACCCCATTCGTTTCTTAAAACATCCGTCAATAACCAATGATTTGCAGCACAAGGAATTCCGTCTAACTCAGAATAAGCGCACATGGTTCCTAAAGCACCGCCTTTTGTAAATGCTTTTTCGAAAGATGGCAAATGATCTTCTCTAGCAGAACGTTCTCCAACTAAAATTGGAGAAGAATTTCCTCCTGCCTGTGGAATACCGTGAACCGCGAAGTGTTTAGGCTCAGCAATAATAGAACGATCCGATTTTAAATCGTCTCCTTGCAATCCTTTGATGAATGCCAAACCAATTTCACTGTTCAAGAAAGCATCTTCACCAAAAGTTTCAGCAACACGTCCCCATCTTGGCTCGCGTCCTAAATCTAAATTTGGACCAAAACCAAAATGAACGCCATGCGCTCTGGCTTCCATACCAATTACTTTTCCAACTTTGTCTAATACGCTAGTATCCCAAGTTGCTCCAAGTCCAATATTCATTGGGAAAGCGGTACTTCCTTCGTCTAAATATCCGTGAAGCATTTCACACATAATTAATGCTGGAATTCCCCAACGGTTTCCTTTGATTACGTTTGTTTGCAAATCATTGATCATTTTCGCTGAACGCGGATAAAGATCATGAATAGCTCCAATTCCTAATTTTCCAATTTTTTCTGCCGATTTACCTTTAGCAAAATCTTCTTTATCTTTAAAAAAATCTCCTCTATACATATCCATCTGACGCACTTTTTCTTCAAGCGTCATACGGCTTAACAAGTCTTTTACTCTATCCTCAACAGGTGCTTTCGCATCTTGATACAGATACTTTTTCTGGGCATGGGTTTGGTTAAAAAAACCAACAGCCATTACAAAAATAATGGCCGTTTTCTTCATTCTTAATTGTAACATAGTTGTGTGTGTTTAGTTTTGAATCACTTTGAGCTTTGTTCCATTCACAAAATCATCATGCGAAATAAAAAAGCTGTTAAGTGTTTTTCCGTTTATCTCAATCGAATTGATTTTTCCACCATTATTTTCTTGTCTTTCAATTACGATGTTTTCTTTTTTATAATATCTCGGATCTAATTTGATCGTTACTCTATGAAACATTGGCGTTGTAATGGTATAAATAGGATCTCCTGGAGAAATTGGATAAATTCCCATCATCGAATACACCAACCAAGCCGACATGGTTCCTGTATCATCATTTCCTGGCAATCCTTTTGGTTCATTTTTGAAATATTCTTGAACCAATTTCTTTACCATGTCCTGAGCTTTATACTCTTCACCTTTCACATAATTGAATAAATAAGGATTGGCAATATCTGGTTCGTTTGCCATATCAAATTGTTTGATATCAAAGATTTTCTGCAATTGCGCCGAAAAAGCTTGATCACCTCCCATTAATTTCTTTAATCCAATAATGTCGTGAGGTACCATGAAATTATACTGCCATGCATTTCCTTCGATAAAACCAACATTTTCTTCAAAATTAGCCCCAGACGCAGGATCAAAAGGTTCGTACCATTTTCCGTCAGCCGTTCTTGGACGAAGCAGATTTAAGTTTTTATCGAATAATTTTCTGTAGGATAATGAACGTTCTTTAAAACGTTTTACATTGTCTTTGTCACCGAATTCGTTGGCCATAAGTGAAATAGAATAATCTGAAATATTATATTCCTGAGTCGTCGAAACTGGGCCTTTATTGTCAGTTGTTAAATATCCTTTTTTGATATAATCTTTCAATCCAGGACGAAGCGGATTATTTTCAATATTATCTGCGCCTTTCAACATCGCATAATAGGCTTTATTAACATCATAATCACGAATTCCTCTCATATAAGTATCTGTAATTACAATACTTGCCGGATCTCCAACCATGGTAAAAGTTTCAGTCGAATTCAGTTCCCATTTGGGTAACCAGCCGTTTTCATCAAACATATTCAACATACTTTTTACCATATCAGATTGCTGTTTTGGATAAACCAAAGACATTAATGGATGTACATTTCGGTACGTATCCCATAAAGAAAATACGGTATAACGGGTGTCATCGGTTTTAGCAATTTTGCTTCTTTTGATTACGGGATACTGTCCGTTAATATCATTTAAAGTATTTGGGTGAATTAAAGTGTGATACAAAGCTGTGTAGAAAATCGTATTGTCATCTTTTGAACCGCCTTCAACCAAAATTTTAGAAAGTTCTTCGTTCCATTCGTTATAGGTTTCTTTGTAAATTGCGTCAAAAGATCTGTTACCCACTTCTTTTGCTAAGTTTTCACGGGCATTTTCGATACTTACGTACGAAATTCCAATCTTCACTTCAACCGTTTCTTGTTTATCGAATTTATATGTAAAATAACTTCCAATACTATCACCTACTACGGTTTTAATGGTATTTTCCATTATTCTCGCTTTGCCGTTGTAACCCATCCATTGCGCTTCAACGCCATTGTATTTTGCAGGTTTTTTCCAAACTCCAAATTTATGGGCAGGCTTAGAAAATTGAGCCACAAAATAAACCGGATAAGCATCTTCTGGACTATTGTAACAAAACGAACCAACAGATCGCATTCCTTCGATTTCTGTAGAAGAAACCACTTTTACCATCGCGCCTTCTTCGTTTGTTAATCCTAAACCAAGATTTAATAAAATATTAGATTGCCCTTTCGGGAAAGTGAATCTGCTCACTCCCACTCGTTTTGAAGTGGTGAATTCGCCTTTTACTTTGTATTTGTCGATGTTTACGCTGTAGTACGCTGCTTTGGCAACTTCATTAGAATATGTTGAACCGTATTTTAAATGATCGATTTCTACATTTCCAGTTGTTGGCATCAATAAAATAACACCCAAATCTGGACAGCCAACTCCGCTTAAATTCACTTGACTAAATCCAGTTAAGAAAGTATTCTCATTCACATACGGATTAGAAAGCCATTGACTATCTTTTTCCATCGGTGTATTTTTTACTCCCGCCACATTAAACGGACTAATACTTGCCATTCCGCGTGGGGCAATTGGTCCCGGATAAGCCGCACCATAATTGGAAGTTCCAATAAACGGATTTACAAAATCTGCTGGCCCTTGCGCAAAAATTGTAATGCTAAAAAACAGCATGTATAAAATACATGCTGTTTTAAATTTGTTTTTAATATTTAAAACCATAGGCTTAGTTCTTATCTGTTGATCACTTCAATTTTTAAAGTCCAAGCTTCTTTTGCAGGAAGATTGTTTCTTAAACTTTCTGGAATAATTACTTTAAATCCGTTTCCTTCTTTGGTCCATTTTAAAGAAGTTTTAAAACCTAACATCGTAATTTTTGTTCCTTTTTTAGGGCTAATAGCTTTTACTGTAACTTCAGCAGGAATTTTGTCTTCTCCTTCTTTAGCTAAATAAAATGCAAATACATTACCCGCTTTATTTTGTGTAAAACAAATGTTTTCTTCTTTGTAAGGTTCGATTGGTTTTGTGTTGTAAATCGCTGTGCTATTTACTTTCATCCAATCTCCATAAGCTTGCAATAAATCGTAAGCACCTTTATCCCATTCGCCTTCTGGACTTGGAGCAACGTTTAATAATAAGTTTCCGCCTTTTGCTACAATATCAATCAACAAATGAATTCCTTGTCTTCCAGTCATGTAAGTTGCACCTGGAGAATAAGACCATCCACCACCAGCTGGAATACAAGATTCCCAAGGATAAGGCAATGTTTTAGCAGGAACACGTCCTTCTGGCGTTAAGTAGTTTTGGTTTTTACCATGAACCGCTCTATCCACCACAATTAAACCTGGTTGTTTTTGACGCGCTTTTACAACCAATTCATCCATTTTAGGATCTTGGTCTACCACTCTATGTTTGATGAAACCATTTTTAGATTCATTTTCAGTAAATTTCTCGTCGTAGTTTTCTTTGATGTTTACTTGGTCTCTTTTTCTAACCCATCCTCCATCTAACCATAAGATATCAACTTTACCGTAGTTAGAAAGAATTTCTAGGATTTGGTTGTGAGTGAAATCAACATATTTTTGCCATTTTTCTGGGTATAAAGACGGATCGTAATTTACGTTTCTGTCGAATGGAGGGAAATAAGGATCCCAGTAGTTTTCGTTATGCCAGTCTGGTTTTGAGAAATAAGCTCCTGTTGAAATTCCTTCACCTCTAAAAGAGTTGAAAATTTCTTTTAAAACATCTGCTTTTGGATTGGTATGAAAAGGAACATCTTTACTAGTAATCTTGTAATCAGAATATTTAGTATCATACATGTTGAATCCGTCATGGTGTTTTGTAGTGAAAACCATGTATTTCATTCCAGCATATTTAGCTGCTTTAGCCCATTTTGCAGGATCAAATTTTACGGGATTAAAAGTCTTTCTTAAACCTTCGTAATCTTTAATATAATCATTATAATTAGATGGATTACTTCCTTTTTTACGTTCACACCATCCGTAATCTTCAGGGCAGATAGACCAAGATTCTACAATTCCCCATTGGCTGTAAGTTCCCCAGTGCATTAGCAAACCAAATTTTTTGCCTTGCCATTCGTCTAAGTTTTTCAAAACCAACGGATCTGTTTCTGGTACGTATCTTTCATCTTCATAAATCGCCTGAGCGAATATCTGAGCTGAAAATAAAAGGGCGATTATGAATATTCCTTTTTTCATCTTTAATCTAATTTATAATTTATTATTCTTTGTTTTTCTGGTTTAATAGGTAATCTTAACTCATTTTGTGAAGTTATTTTCAACACATAGAAACATAGTTTAACTAAACTTAAAAAAGGCGTTTCACTAGTTTAAATGCACATAGTTTAGCTATGTGTGGAAACTTGTTTCTTCCATTTTCTTTTTTCGACACAAAAAACTATGTCTCTATGTGTTAAAATGCTTTTATTTTTTAATTACACCCAACGGGTTAATCTTAATTTAATTTTTCAAGTATCGGTTGATCTGTAAAAGTTAATTCTTTTGGAGTGTTTTCGTTAAGTTGCTCCAATACAACAAACTTATTTTCACCTTTGTTCAACCAACAACCTGGTACGTATAGCGTTTGCTGCGGTCCTACTTTCCAATAACGTCCAAGATTATGTCCGTTAACAAATACAATTCCCTTTCCCCAATTGGTCATATCAAGAAAAGTATCAGCTGGTTTATCAATGTTAATTGTAGCTTCATATAAAACTGGTCGTCCAGGTTTTATCGTTTCGTTTTTAAGAACTGGAACTTCGCTCATCGGCATTTTGTACATTTCCCATCCGCCGCTAATTTCATATTCATTAATAAATACTGGAGAAATAATTCCTTTAGTATTATGTACAATTTCGGCTCCGTAATTAATACGTCCCATATTTTCAACTAGAATTTCTAAAATACCGTTAAAAGGAATAGAAACGGTCAACTCGTAATTTTTGAAAACTCTATTCAATTCACCAACCTTAACTCCATTTACATAAACTATAGCAAAGTCTCTTAATCCCTCTATTTTTAATTTGCCAGAAGAAATTGGCTGCGTAAATCTTTTTCGATACAAAACATATCCATTTCCCTGACCTAACTTTTCAAAAGTTAAAGGCTGATCATTTACAACAGCTTTTTCTTTTTTGATCCAGCTTAAAACATCCATACTTGATTTGACAGGCTGATTAGGATATTTTACAACTGGTATTTTCTCTGGAATCGCTGCTAATTTTGTTTTAGAATACTTTTGCATTACTTCACGAATAGCCATGAATTTTGGTGTTGCCCAACCTGCTTCGCTAATAGGCGCATCATAATCGTAGCTTGTAATATCCGGCTGAATATCACTTTCTTCATTATAATTTGCTCCAGAGGTAAATCCGAAATTAGTACCGCCATGTACCATATAATAATTAAAAGAAACACCTGCATCAAGATACTTTTTAGTTTGACTTGCAATCTCTTCAGATCCAATTTTAATAAATGGTTCTGCCCAATGATCCAACCAGCCAGAATAAAACTCTGCCACCATATAAGGTCCTTGTCCTTTATGGAATTTATCAACCTGTTTTTTTAAATTTTCTATATTTGATTCCCCATTTGCAGTTGGCAATACACCTTCAACAGCACCCCCTTCAAACAGCCAAGTACCATCAGAAGTAAAAAAAGGTTCTGGGAACCCAGTTTCTTTAAGCATATTGTAAATGGCAGTTTTATATGCTTTATGATCTTCAGCAGTAATATCTGTTCTTTGAGAAACATAAGAACCAAATTCATTTTCGGCCTGAACCATAATAATTGGCCCTCCCTGATTAGCAAAATTTCCTTTTACCACTGCATACAAATTTTGCAGATACGTTTTACAAGCATCTAAAAATGCTTTGTTATTGGTACGAATTACCAAGTCTTTATTATTTTGTAGCCACCAAGGATATCCACCAAATTCCCATTCGCCACAAGCATATGGACCTGGCCTAAGAATCACATACAATCCTTCGCTTTTAGCAATACGCAAAAACTCTGCTAAATCTTTATTTCCTGTTTTAAAATCCCATACACCAGGCTCTATTTCGTGATAGTTCCAAAACACATAGGTCGCTACAGTATTCAACCCCATAGCTTTAAGCATTTGCAATCTATGTCTCCAATATTCTTTAGGAATACGCTCATAGTGCATTTCTCCCGAATGTACTTTTATAATTTTCCCATCTTTTTGAAATTCTCCATTAGATATAGAAAATCCTTTTGTTTGCGCCGTAGTAAAAAACGGCATCAAACAAATCAATAATACTCCGAGCTTAAAAAATATCTTATTCATTTTTTTTCAGATTATACATTTATGACTTTAAAGTTTTGTCAAAGTTTTAAACTTTGACAAAGCTGTCACAAGCATTTCACGTTAAACTATGTGTTAGAAACTAGTTTCTTTCTAAACTCTTTTACCAAGTTTCAAAAGAAAAAAATCTATCCCCGATAGCTATCGGGACTATGTGTTTAAAAATATTTAATTCACCAAAATTTCATCAACAAACAACCAAGAGCTTTCTCCTTTTGGGCTTTTCTTTAAGTTGCCTCCAATTACTTTCACAAAACGTGCATTTTGTTTTTGGAAATTGATTTTAAAATCTTTCAATTCAGGAACTGGATTTGCTGCATACGGACGTGTTATTTTTCCAACTTGCGTATACTTAATTCCATCAGTAGAAATCAATACTTTCACTTGAATTGGGAAATTTACTCCTGCGCCTTGGCTTTCTAAAGCTCCAACTGATACTTGCTCAATACTTTCTACTTTATCCAAATCGATTACCAATTCCATATCATTAACTAGCCAAGCTTGCCATTGTCCGTCATGGAAATTTTTGCTTCCTCTAATGCTATTCACCATAGTATTAGCATCACCTTTATAATTATCATTAAAAGGTGTTAAGTATTTCACTTTTTTTGCAAATGCTTTATGGAAAACAATAGTGTCTGTAAATGTTTTTCCAACTGGTTTTTCATCCTGAAATAAAGAAGCTTTTAAAACTGTTGTTTCTTTGATTTCAATTGGAGTTGTGTATTTTATTGCGTGATGATCGATGTTTTGATTTCCTAAAACATAACGTATATCTGGATTTGGAAACTCATTTTTCAATTCCACTTTGATTTGTTTATTCCCCAAATCCGCTGTAGAAGAAGCCGTTACCAAATAAGCGCTTTTCGCATAATTTAATCCCTGATAATCGTAACGTTTAAACATTGAGAATAATCTTGATGTAAAATCATTCCAATTTCGTTTCTCTTTCGGACTCCATAATGTTTCTGATAAAGCGGCTAATCTTGGGAAAATCATATATTCAGAATCTTTTGGTCCTGCAATATGTTCTGCCCATAAATTGGCTTGTCCGCCTAAAATATGAGAAGCATCCTCAGGTGTCATTCCCTGAACAACTGGATCAAACTGATATACTTTATTTAACGGATTATATGCATCAAAAGCTAAAGGTTCTTCATTTTGTGGTCCTTGATAGAAGTTAAAATAACAAGGAGATTCTGGAGACATAATTACATCGTGACCTTGTTTAGCAGCTTCTGCACCAATTTTTTCGCCTCTCCAACACATAATTGTTGCGCTTGGATTTAATCCGCCTTCCAGAACTTCATCCCAGCCAATTAGTTTTTTCCCTTTCGAATTAACATATTTTTCAATACGTTTTACGAAATAACTTTGTAATTGTTCTACACTTTTTAAGCGCTCGTCTTTAATTCTTTTTTGGCAGTGCGGACATTTTGCCCAATTGGTTTTAGTTGCTTCATCACCTCCAATATGAACATATTTAGAAGGAAAAATTGCCATTACTTCGTCTAAAACATTTTGCAAAAACTCAAATGTCGTTTCTTTTCCTGCACAGTAAATATCTGTTAAAGGCCAAACTCCGCCTGATGGAACTCCAATTCTCTGATCAAAACAAGCCAATTCTGGATAAGAGGCAATTGCACTACTTACGTGTGCTGGCATTTCGATTTCTGGAATTACTTCAATCCCTTTTGTTGCAGCATATTTTACAATTTCTTTTAATTCTTCTTGCGTGAAGAATCCACCGTAAGTTCCTTTTTCATCAGGATTTGTAGTCAATCTGGCGTTCCAGCTTTTATTTTCCTGATCTACTCTCCATGCACCAACTTCTGTTAGTTTTGGATATTTTTTAATTTCAATTCTCCAGCCTTGATCGTCTACTAAATGCATGTGTAAAACGTTCATTTTATGCGCAGCTAAACGATCGATTGTAGCTAAAACATAATTTTTATCGAAGAAATGACGTGAAAAATCCAACATTAAACCTCTCCATTTAAAACGAGGTTCGTCATTAATTGTCAAACTCGGAATTTCCCATTTTGCAGAAGTAATTGCAAACTGACTTTCGATTGCTTCTGGAAGTAATTGTCTGATACTTTCTAAAGCATATAAAAAACCATTATTTCCTTTTGCAGAAATAACAATATTAGTTGGATTTACATCTAAAACGTAAGCTTCATTTTTTAAATTTGGATCTGTTTTCAGCAAAACATAATTACTAGCAGGAGCTTTTGTGGTAACCTCTGGTTTCCATCCTGCAGCAGTTCCAAATTTAGAAGCCAAAGCATTTGCAGCATCTTTCTGAAAATCACCGTTTACTACGAACTTTGTATCTTTTGTAAATTCAAAAACACCTGTTTTAATAAAAGTTTGAGTCGGTTTTGGAATGATACGAATATCGCTTTCTGTGTAAATTTTCTGCCCGTTAGCCGAGAAAATTGAAGTGATTAGGGTTAATAGGAATAATACTTTTTTCATTCTTTGTTTTTTGGTTTCTCTGGGTGGTTTGCTGTTAAAAACCCGAGAGAGGTAGTTTTTTAGTTTTTGTTTGTCATCCTGAGGAACGAAGGATCAAACTAGGAATTCCTCAAAGCAACTCGCCAATCTTTGTAGAGTTCCTTGCGGAGATTTCTCCTTCGTCGAAATGACAAATATTGCGTTTAATTTATTCAACGGATTAATATTATTTATCCCAAGACATTTTAAATTTCGCATCTTCCATTCTATGCCCTTTTGCATCATCAGATACGGCAAAATTAAATCCTGATCTTAAGCTGTAACCTGCATATTCACCGTTTTTATTCAAAGCAATAAAACCAACTTGCAGGTATTCCATGTCTTTGTGGTTTTTATGTTTGTTGTAAATACGTTCTGTGATTTCTTTACAAGCATCGTAAGGCGATTTTCCCTGACGCATTAATTCGACAACCATTGCACTTCCGGCAGTTCTAATAACCGCTTCGCCTAAACCAGTTGCAGCGGCAGCTCCTACTTCATTATCCAAGAAAAGACCTGCACCGATTATTGGAGAATCTCCAACACGTCCGTGCATTTTCCAAGCCGCACCACTTGTAGTACAACCACCGGAAAGATTACCATCTTGGTCTAACATTAGCATGCTTATGGTATCGTGATTTTCTATATTAATAACTGGTTTGTATTTGGAATCTTCCAGCCATTTTTTCCAGTCTTTTTCAGATTCTGGAGTCAATAAATTTTCTTCTTTAAAACCTTCTGATAAGGCAAATTGTAATGCTCCCTGTCCTGCTAACATTACGTGAGGCGTATTTTGCAATACTCTTTTCGCAACAGAAATTGGATGCATTATTCCTTGCAAAAAACAAACTGAACCGCAATTGCTATTATGATCCATAATACAAGCATCAAGAGTTACTTTCCCTTCACGATCTGGATATCCTCCGTAACCAACACTTCGTACAGTTGGATCGGCTTCAGGTATTTTCATTCCGGCTTCGATGGCATCTAAAGCCGATTTTCCTTCTTTTAAATTCTTCCAAGATTCTTTATTCGCAGGCAAACCGTGATTCCATGTCGAAATAATAATTGGTTTGGTCTGCTTTTTTTCTTTTGATTCAACTTCTGGTTCATTTTCATGATTGGCAGCAAATCCGCTTACGCCCAAAACAGAACTTATGGCTAAGGTGCCTAAAGTGGTTTTCTTGATAAAATCTCTTCTATTTGACATGTCTTTTGGTTTTATTCAACATTCCAAAACTAAATGTTCTTAACGTTGCTAAATTAATCAGTAATCTTTTTTAATCCCAGTAAAATCGACTACAAAGACGATTTTACGGCCGCAATTGTTTTTAAATTACTATCTGATAAGGCATTTCCGTCAAAAAATGAAACTCCAGTTGCGCCATTTTTCTTGGCTTGCAAAATCGCTTCTTTCAATTCTGCATCCGATTTTAATCCCGGAATATAAATTCCTGTATTTACTTTCGTCGGTTTTCCTTCTAAATCGGCCACACCTTGTTTTGTTGCGTAACCAACCCAATCAATTTCTTCATCATAAAAACTATGGTAAATCATTGGATATACTTCGTCGATATTCCATTTGTCCCAACGCTGACGAACCATGTGATCTGCCATTTCTGGATAAGGAAAAACTGCTGCTGTTAATTTTTTATTGTATTTGTGGGCAATTTTATAGGCATCATCAACCACTGCTTTTACAGCATTTAATCTGAAGTTTTTCCACTCCATATCAATTGAAGTGTTGTGGCTTTCTTTTGGATTTTTGTGGTGTTCTTTTTCGAATTTGCTTACGCAGGCATCACAATAACAGAAATCAAATTGAGGTAATTCTACATCTTGAACCAAATTGTATTTTGGTAATAAACTGATTGGCAAGAAAATGTCTGGGAAACGAATGTAATCTAAATGTACGCTTTCGATTCCTTCAACTTTTGCTAAACCTTCCACTAAACCTAAAACGTGATTTCTAGACTCTTCTTTAGTCGGGCAAAGCCATTGGTAATAATCTACATAAGGACGGTTATCAAAACAAGATTTTCCTTCTTTGCTTACTTGATACCAATCTGGATGCTGTAAAGCAACTGAATCATTTGGACGATTCATGGCCATAATCCAAGCGTGAACTTTTAGACCTTCTTTTGTGGCAAGAGGCACTAATCTTGCTAATAGTTTCGGATCGGTTTGCGTGTTAATTAAAACTTCATCGATTCCGCCGTCTTTGTATTTTTTGAATTCTTTCGAATAATCTGCATCCGATTTTTTAGCGTCAGCAGTTGTCCAAACTCCAAAAGTGAATTTTCCGTCTTCCTGTTCTTTATTTTCTTTTTGTCCGCAAGAGAATAAACTCAGCGAAAGCGCTAATACTAAAACTTTTGATAGTTTTTGAAACTTATTCGTTCGTAATAATTTTACCATCTTCTTTAATTATTAAGGTTTTGTTTGAAAAAGGACTCTTTACCAAGATATTAAATCCTGATGAATGATTTTCTAAAACTGGTTTTAAAGTCTTTCCGTTAACAACTATATTTTTTTTACTGATACTTTGCAGTGATTTTGCCCAAGATTTATTCTTATCGAAATATCTCTTTTGAGCGCGGTACAATGTATACAGTTCCCATTTTACTTTTTCTTCCTGCGGAATTGTAAATTTATCATCGCTTTCTTTTGAAGAAAAGTATACATAAGCCCATTTTTCGGGCTCATGCATATTGATGACTCCCATAGGCGACCAAACCCAATTGTATTCTGGGAGAAACTTTCCTTCTGAATCTTTTTTTCGTTCGTATTTTCCGTCAACGACAGAATGCTGCCAATTTACCCGAGAAAAATTAACCTTCCAAAATTTATCTTTTGGAACAATATTATCGTGATAAGATGTTTTATAAACCGACCACGGAATGGCAATTTCTAATGTCCAGCCTTTATCAATATCTGAAGCATTATTTAAAGTTCCATCAACTTTTACCGCTGATTTTAATCCATCAATATTCCAGTCGTTTAGAACGGTATTTTTTTCACGGTAGGGCTTATTGATGAATAAATCCCAAGCCGTGTTTAAAGCATTAATTTCTAATTCATAATAATTATGAGTATCATTATCTGGATCGATAAAAACTTCAAAATCATTATTGTAGAAAATAATCGTATCGCGCTGTCTTAGATTTGCCCAAACGTGAGGCTCTTCCATTTTTGCTAGGATATAGTAGTATTTATCGTCCCATAGCATTTTGACTTGAGTCTTATATTTTGGAGTTTCAACGCCTTCTATGTCGACAAAAGGTGTTGTCCAAGATGCTTTTTCCCAGTCTTTATCTGCTCCGTCTCCGTCAATAACAATTTCTTTTGAAGTTTTATACGCAATATAACTTTTCGGCGTAACCTCTTTTTCAGATTGCGCATAATTCATCAATCCAACAAAAAAAACGGCAAGGGACAATAATTTACTTCTACTATGCATCTTTATACTATAAACTATTATCTTTTGTAAACTGAATTACTTCACTTAATTTTCCGAAAGCGATTGCTACGTGCGTATCTGCTGCACCGTAATAAACTGCCAATTTATCTTCTTTAATATCGTGTAAAGCTGCACAAGGGAATACTACGTTTGGAACATCTCCAACCATTTCATAAGTCTCTGCTGGCCCTAATAAATAAGGTTGTGTTCTGTATTTTACCTGATCTGGAGAATCAACATCTAAAAGAGCTGAACCCATTGCGTAACGGAAACCGTTGCAAGTATTGATAACCCCATGGTAAATCATTAACCAACCTTCGTCAGTTAAAATCGGAATTGGTCCTGCACCAACTTTTGTACATTGCCAAGCACTTTGCTCAAACGGACTCGGTTTCATAACCAATCTATGTTCTCCCCAATATTTCATATCCGGACTGTAGCTAATCCAAATATCTCCGAATGGCGTGTGTCCGTTGTCACTTGGACGGCTTAACATCGCGTACTTTCCATTAATTTTTTGTGGGAATAAAACACCGTTTCTGTTGAATGGTAAAAAGGCATTTTCACATTGGAAAAATTCTTTAAAATCGAAAGTATAACCAATACCAATTGTTGGTCCGTTGTAACCGTTACACCACGTAATCCAGTAACGGTCTTCGATCCAAACCACACGCGGATCGTATTTATAAGCAGATTCAATCATTTCTGTATTTCCAGATTTCATCTCAATTGGTTCATGGTTAATGTCCCAATTGATACCATCTTTACTGAAACCAGCAAAAATATTCATCTGAACTGCTTTATTATCACATCTGAAAACCCCAGCATATCCGTCTCCAAAAGGTACAACTGCACTATTGAATATACTGTTTGATGAAGGAATCGAATATCTGTCGATAATTGGATTCTCAGAATATCTCCACATTACATCTTTACTGTTTTCGGGTCTGTCTTGCCAAGGAATAGTACTCATTTTTTGTCTTTTTTATTTATTAGTTTTTTTATTCTTTTATTCTAAAGCTTCGTTTTGTCATCCTGACGAAGGAAGGATCACACTAGAAGCTCCGTAATCTATGCCACCAATCATTGTAGAGTTCCGAGTGTGATTCCTCGTTCCTCGGAATGACAAACTTTGGAGAAAATCTTGCTTCTTTAATCTTGTCTCTACCAAGTCTTTACTCTTCAATCTTCCTAACTCGATCCAGCCAAGTAAACTTCAACACCGTAGTCGTAACTAAGAAAACCACCAAAGCAACTCCCGCTTTCGGATAATCTCTAATGATAAAGTAAATTGGAAGCAGAATCATGCTTGACTGCCATACAATTCCAATTACACAATTCATCATATCTAAATAGAAATCATTATTTTTTTGGAAAGATTGGTCTTCCGCTTTTAATTGCTTGTAAACTGGATTCCAGAATCCCCACGGTCTAACATTGCTGTAGAACGATTTTAGAACTTCCATATCTGTTGGTTTGCTTAAGTAAGTTCCTAAAAGGCAACCTAAAATTGACATTCCGAAAATTAATGGGAATAAGTAAATCGATGGCACTTGCGAAAGATCATGCAAGAATGTTCCCGCTGCTAAATTTCCTTTGTTTTGATCTAAAACGAATTGAAGAGAAGCTGCGATTAATCCGCCGACCATTCCCCAGAAATAACCCCATCCGTTGAAACGCCACCAAATCCATTTTAAGAAGTTGGCTGCAACGTATCCTCCGTATAAAGCACTTGTAATCCAAAGTGTTAACGAGTTAATCGAATCTGCGAAGAATCCCATGAAAACTCCAAGTCCAACAACAAGGAAAGAAGAAATCTGACTTACTTTAATATAATGTGCATTTGAAGCAACTGGTTTGAAGTATTTTTTATAAATATCATTTACAATATATGCTGGTCCTGCATTTACGAAAGCTGAAAATCCAGACATAAAAGCGGCTAATAAACCTGCAAGAAGAATTCCTTTAATACCAACTGGAATATAAAGATTGACCACTTTTGGCATCAATAATTCTAAATCTGCTCCAGTAAGATTAACGTTTGCATTTAATTCTGGTGCAAGGTTTACCAATGCAATAACCACAATTCCAGTGATTAATAAATATCTAGGAATGAATAAAATCAAATTGGTGAAACCACTCATATAAGCCGCTTCTTTTACCGATTTTGTAGAAAGAACACGCTGTAAATCGTAACTTGGAGTTGGCCCTGCGACGCTCGCGAAGAAACCTTTGAAAAGTGTCATTCCGATAAAAGCACCAAACATTTTGTAACCTTCAGTATCAATTAATTTGTTGAAAGTATCGAATTTATCGCTCCATTGCGTTTCGAATTCCCATCCGAAGAAAACATTTTTCCATTCTGGCGTAATTACCGAATTGATCTGAATATCTGTATAATTAATAAAAGCATAACCAGCGATTAAAACTCCGGCAATAATCATAATTACATATTGTACAACTTCTGTAGCGACAACAGAAAACATTCCGCCTTTTACGGTATAAATCGTAGTTAAGAAAATGATTAACAAGGCGTAAGCTTGTTCTGATGTTAAGAAAACGCCACCATTCATGTGAACTGTCAAATCCCAAGGAAGAATAATGGTTACAAATTTTCCGATTCCGACGAAGAAATATGCGATGAAACCAATGGTAGAAATAATAGCAAAAATGGCCACAATAATATGCGATGCTTTTCCTGCTTTATCGCTTCCAAAACGAGTTAAAATCCATTCAGAACCCGTCATTACTTTAGATCTTCTAATCCAAACCGCGAGGAACATCATAACAAAAATCTGGTTCCAAATCGGCCAAAGCCACATAAACATGAAACTTTTTACTCCATACAAAAATAAAACTCCAATCATCCAGGAAGTTCCTGAAACATCAAACATTCCAGAGCCATTGCTCAATCCTAAAAAATACCATTTGATTGATTTCCCTCCAAGGAAATAATCATCAAGCCCTTTTGATGCTTTTCTTGAAATCCAGATTCCTATACCGACCGACATTACGATATAGATTAAAATGATTGATACGTCAATAATGTTCATTAAATATTTATTTTTGAATTAGTTAGTTTATACCCCAGTTTTTGTTTGGCTGTGCTCCCATTACAAAATGTAACACACCGCCATTTAGCATTTCTTGGTGAGAGATTGCTGTTTTATTAAATGCTTTTCCGTTTAAAGTAGCCGATTGTATGTAAAAATTTTGCTTCGAAACATTTTCTGCTTCAATTACAAAAGTTTTTCCGTTTGGAAGATTTAAAGTTGATTTCTCAAAAATCGGACTTCCAATTTCATATTCTCCCGAAGCTGGATTCATCGGATATAATCCCATTGAACTGAATACATACCAAGCCGACATTTGTCCGCAATCTTCATTTCCGCTTAAACCGTTTGCTGTCGTGTTGTATTGCGTATCCAAAATATGATGCACCCAATATTGTGTTCTCCAAGGTTGTTTCGCATGGTTGAACATATAGGCAATGTGGTGACTTGGCTCATTTCCGTGCGCATATTGTCCAATTAGACCAGAAATATCTGCTGAAACATTGTTTCCTGTAATCTCAGAACTCTCAGTAAATAACTGCTCTAAACGTTTTGTAAAAATGTCATTTCCTCCGTGAAGATTAATAAACTCATCTACATTATGAGGCACAAACCAGCTATGTTGCCAAGCATTTCCTTCTGTATAATCGGTATGTTCTCTATGGTTGGAGTGTTTAGGATCGAAAGGTTCGTTCCAAGATTTTCCATCTTCAGATTTTCCTCTCATAAAACCAGATTTCGAATCAAATAAATATTCGTATGCTTTTGCGCGTTTCGAGAAAAACTCATAATCTGCTGTTTTACCTAAAGCTTTCGCCATTTGCGCTACACACCAATCGTCGTAAGCATATTCTAAAGTGATTGTAACTGATTCGTCTAATAAATTGTAAGGAATGTATCCGTATTTTTTGTAGAAATTCAATCCGCGTTCGTCTTGCATCATTGTTGCTTTCATTGCTTCAAAAGCTTTTTCAGCATCAAAACCTTTAATGCCTTTCATGTAAGCATCTGCAATAACTGGAATCGAATGATATCCTGTCATCGTATTGGTTTCATTAGCATATAAAGTCCAAACCGGAAGTATCTTTTTAGTTTCGTAATACGCTAACATCGAGTTTACTAAATCGGAAACTTTCGTTGGTTCTAATATGGTCAACAATGGGTTTTCTGCTCTAAACGTATCCCAAAGCGATAATGTAGAATATGCTGTATAATCTTTAGCGGTAATAATTTTATCGTCCTCTCTTCTAAATTGACCGTTTTTGTCACTATACGTTACAGGCGCAACTTGTGCATGATATAAAGCGGTGTAGAAAATAGTTTTTACAGAATCTACTGGAGTTTCTACTGTAATTTTGCTTAAAGCTTTATTCCAATCAACAGAAGCTGCTTTTTTTACTTTTTCAAATTCCTGATCTTTATCTAAATTATCTTTTGCATTTTCAACACTTACTGAAGAAAGTGCCACTTTTACGCCTAATTCTTTAGAATTTTTAGCATCGAAAAATAATTGCAACGCCGTATTTTCGCCTTCAGCATTTGAACCTGAAACAACTTTTTTATCAGCCGTAATAATAGATTCTGTTATTGGTTTAGAAAACTTCGCTACAAAAAATACTTTCTGATTTTTTGCCCAACCTGTACTATAACGGTATCCGCTGATAGTATTGGCATCTTCAATTTTAATAGAAGTTTTAACCGCTTTGTCCCAATTGATAGCAAAACCAAGATCTACAACTACAGATTGTGAATTGGTATCATTAAAAGTATATTTATGGTATGCGGTTCTTTGCGTAGAAGTTAATTCTACATTGATTTTAGGATCTTCAAGAAAAACTTGGTAATAACCCGGTACTGCTTTTTCGTTAACATGACTATATTTTGATTTATACGGTAGGAAATCGCGTGAAGCGGCTTTGGCGGTTAAGTCTAATTTTTTGTTTGTCGGCATAAATAAAATATCTGCCAAATCACCGATTCCTGTCCCGCTTAAATGTAAGTGACTAAATCCAGAAACTATCGAATCAGAATAATGATAACCAGAACACCAGTCCCAGCTTGAAATTCCATTATCCGGACTCACTTGCAGCATCCCGAACGGAACCGTTGCGCCAGGATACGTATGTCCATGACCTCCAGTACCAATAAATGGATCTACATAATTTGTTGCAAAACTTTTGTGATCTGTATTTTTATCTACTTTTATTTTGCAACTTGCAATAAAAATTACCGTTAAAGAGAGCAGAGTAATTTTCTTCATATCAAAACAATATTAATTTAACTTTAAATTTAGATAAATTCAACTTTTACCAAAATAATTTTAGACGGACGACATTTAAACGGCTCTAAACATCAAAAAAAAGTAACAAACGACATTTTATAATATCATTATGATTTTCAACACAGGCAAATCTTACAGACTCCCTATACGCTATCATGCCTACTTTTGGCTGACGTATTTTGTGTTCAACACATTCCGCTGGGGAAGCTACTTTAACGATTACGTTTACTCTTTAAAAACAACTTTGCTCGGTTTCCCAATCCACATGGCTTTATGTTACCTTAATATTTTGGTATTGATGCCACATTTGGTTTATCGCAAAAAATACCTCCTATATATTATAAGTGTACTTTCGGCTATTTTTGTCATGGTCGTCGTAAAATTCAATTTGACTTATTTGTTGATTACGCATAATGTTTGGCCAGAAGGCCCGCAAATTATTAATACGCTTACGCTAAATTATACAATAGATATGATGATGGGCGAATTATATGTTATGACTTTTGTTACAGCTATTAAAATCACCTTAGATTTATTACAAGAACAAAAACGTGTAACCGACTTAGAAAAATCCCAATTAGAAACCGAATTATTGTTTTTAAAGTCTCAAATTTCACCTCACTTTTTCTTTAATACCTTAAATAATATTTATTCGCTTTCTGTAGAAAAATCAAATAAAACGCCAAAAATAGTTTTAAAACTTTCCGAATTAATGCGTTATATGCTTTATGAAACAAAAGAAAAGAAACAATCTCTGGAAAATGAAATTCTCTGCATTCAGAATTATCTTGATTTGGAAAGAATTAGAAACGGAGAGCGCTTAGAGGTGAATATGTATATTTCTGGAGATATTCATGATAAAGAAATTTCACCGGTTTTACTTCTGACTTTCGTTGAAAATGCCTTTAAACATGGAGTAAACAAAAACACTGGAAATGTTATAATTGACATTAATTTTAAAGTAAAAGGCGATTATCTTTATTTTATTATTTCAAACCCAATGCCTGAATTAACCGTACATAAAGATAATTTTAACAAGTCAAGTGGTATAGGTATTGAAAACGTGAAAAAAAGACTTGAATTAGGATATAATAAAAGTGACTATAAGCTTTCATTTAAAAATAAAAAGAATATTTTTGTCGTTAAACTAGTTATAAAAGTCACATAGCCCCGCTTTTACAAGTTTAGAAAACTATACCTACAAAAAACCACATATAGGCCTAAATAATATTTTGCAAATGAAAATAAAGTGTTTAATTATCGATGATGAGCCATTGGCAATAAACGTTATTAAGAATTATATTGAACAAATTGAGGATTTAGAATTAATAAACACCTTCAGTAATTCTATTGAAGGACTAAATTTTTTAAAGAACAATACTATTGATGTAATTTTTCTAGACATAAACATGCCAGTTTTAGACGGTATAAATTTTATTAAAAGTTTAGAAAATCCGCCTTTACTTATTATTACCAGCGCTTACGATCAATTTGCAATTGAAACGTACGAACTTGACGTGCTAGATTATCTGGTAAAACCAATTGAGTTTCCGAGATTGATGAAAGCCGTTAATAAAATAAATAAACGCCTTAATAATACAAGTAAACTTCCGCAGGAAAACAGCAAAGAAAATCCTTTTATCTTCGTAAAAATCGACAAGAAAAAAATGAAGAAGATTTTCTTGAACGAAATTTTAGTTATCGAAAGTTTGAAGGATTATTTAAAAATAAGCACAACTTCAGGAAAGTTTATCATTCACAGCACTTTATCTGATTTTACAAGTTTATTGCCAGAAAGAGATTTTATCAGAATCCACAGATCATACACAATTGCAATTGATAAAATTGACGCGGTTGAAGGAAATAGCATTGAAATTGAAGGACTTAGATATGTTATCGGAAGATCTTATATCGACGAAGTAAAACAGAAAATCTTGAATTCTTCTATATAAATTTTAACGCAAAGAGCGCTAAGATTTTACGCAAAGCTCGCAAAGATTCATTTTATGAAATCTGTAAAAGAAGAAAAAGTTCGCAAAGTTTATTTACAAAGCTTTGCGAACTTTTTTTGCTTAATATTTAAGGATAATGAATAATAAAACTTAGCGAACTTTGCGTTAAAAAAACTTTTCGGTAAAAATAACAAAAACCAAAAAAGCAGTCTCTCCAGACTGCTTTTTTTCTCAATTATAGGTAACTAACCAAAATAAACCATGAAAAATAGTTTATTATCTTTATTGCTGGAAAAATATTTAGAAGTGATAACGTTTAAACGCCTCAATTGCCGAATAATCTGCTAATCCTAAACTGTGGTATTTTTCTGCAGTCAATCTATTTCTGTCTTCAACTCGCACCCAAAACTCTCTGCTGTCATCACCTTGAAACATAACGCCGTCTTTTTGAGACTGATGATAAAAAATAGCATGTCGTTTCTTTAAAACTTGGTCAGGACTCATTGGTACTGCCATGTCAATTTGGTACGATTCCCATTCATGCCATGCTCCTCTATAAAGCCAAACCCAGCAATCCTTCATAAAGTTTTCGTTTTTTAGCTTTTTTAAAGCTTCAAACAAACTGTCTAAACACACTTTATGAGTTCCGTGCGGATCTGCTAAATCTCCAGCGGCATAAATTTGATGCGGTTTTATTCTTTCAATAATGTCACACATAATGTCGACATCTGCATCCGAAAGATTATTCTTTTTAACTGTTCCTGTTTCGTAAAACGGAAGATCTAAAAAGTTTACGTTAGAATCTGGCAAACCAATATAACGCGTAGCTCCAAAAGATTCGCTTCTTCTAATTAATCCTTTTAATTTTCTAACTTCTGGCGCATCGATTTCTGTTCCAGTTCTATTTTTAAGAAAATCAATAATCTCCTTCGAAATTTCAGAATTTGGATTTAAAGCTTTTGAAATTTCTGCAAACTTCAACGCTTCTTCATTCGAAACGGCAATATTTCCAGAAGTCTGATAAGCCACATGAACTTCATGCCCCTGCTCTACCAAACGATCAAAAGTCCCTCCCATCGAAATCACATCATCATCTGGATGTGGGCTGAAAATGATAATTCTTTTCTTTTCCGGCGTGGAACGCTCCGGTCTGTAAGTATCATCAGCATTGGGTTTTCCGCCCGGCCATCCCGTGATGGTTTGCTGCATTTTGTTAAACATCTTAATGTTCAAGTCGTATGCAGTTCCTTCCTCCGTCAAAAGACTCGACATTCCGTTGTCGTTATAATCTTTATCCGTCAGTTTTAGGAAAGGTTTCTTCGTTAACTCACTTAACCAAGCCACCGCTTTTAATTTTAATTCGTCAGTCCAAACACAAGACTTTACAAGCCAAGGCGTTTTTACACGTGTTAGTTCAGACGAAGCTTCTATATCTAGAACAAATGTTGTGTTGTGATGCTCTTGTAAATACGTTGCTGGCACTTGCGAAGAAACCTCGCCCTCGATTGTCTTTTTTATAATTCCTGCTTTACTTATTCCCCAACCAAGCAAAACAATTCTTTTTGCATTTCTAACGGTTCCAATTCCCATTGTAATGGCTTTTCTAGGAACATTATCAATTCCTAAAAAAGAAGAAGCAGCATCAATACGAGTCAAATGATCTAGAGTAATACTTCTTGTTCCAGAATTTACGTGAGAACCTGGCTCATTAAATCCGATATGTCCCGTTCTACCGATTCCTAAAAGCTGAAAATCTAATCCTCCATAAGAGATAATTTTCATCTCGTAATCTATACAATATTGCTGTAATTCCTCTGCACTTACTTGTCCGTCTGGAATATTTATATTTTCTGGATGAATGTTTACATGATGAAACAAATGCTCGTGCATAAAATGATAATAACTCTGAATATCATTTTTATCCATCGGATAATATTCATCTAAATTGAAAGTAACTACGTTTGCAAAACTTAAGCCTTCCTCTTTATGCATTCGAACCAATTCTTCGTAAACTTTTATTGGCGAAGAACCTGTAGCTAAACCTAAAACACAAGGTTCGTTTAGTTCATTTTTTCTCTGAATTAAATTGGCAATTTCACGAGCTACTAATACAGAAGCTTCCTGCGAAGATTCGAAAATAACATTATGAATTTTCTCGTAACGAGTTTCTTCAAATTTACCAGCTTCTCTAAAACCTATATCTTCTTTAATCATTTGCCGCTTGCCATTTAATTAGTAAGATAAAAGTAGAATTAAATTACTCTTTCCTAGTAAAATTTCGACTAATAACGATTGCGCTTCGGCAGAAAGCAAAATACAAGTGCCCCATAAAAAATGATGCATTTCTTTTAAGCTTCGAAGAAGCCAAATATTTATAGCAAAAAGAATAAAGATTTACAACATAAAGCTCCGGAGGAGCGGCATATTATTGAGATTGTAAAAAAATATGTCGCTCCTCCAGAGCTTTTTTTTATTTGTCTTATTGCAATTCTATAAATATTTCATCCCGCTGGGATTTACGTATTTATTCCACAACTTCAATTTCAGCAATCGAAACAGTTTGACTATTTCCTACTGCTCCTGTAGCTACAAATCTTAAAAATCTTGCTTTTACTGCAGCAAAACTCTTAATTTGTTCAATCGGATTATGTTTTATATTTGAGAATTCTCCTTCTGATTGTTTGGTCCAAGTAATATTATCTTCGCTCGTATAAAACTCATAATTTGAAATCAAGCTCAAATTGCTTCCAACTTGCTGTGGCGTATATGTAAAACCTTTTATTGTGCTTAATTCTCCCATATCGATAATAATGGTTTGAGGCAATTTATTCTCATTGTTTCCGAATCCCCAAGCAGTATTGGCATCGCCATCAATAATTTTTTCAACCGATTTATCATCTCCGCTAGAAATAGAAATTACTCTCCATTTTTCTTTAGAAACACCATATTTTGCAGTTTTCACGGTGCTGTTGATTTTCTCTTTTGTATTTCTCGAAATGGCTTGAATTGTTACTGCTTTATTATAAGTAAATGGCGCTTTGTATAAAATGCTTTTTTCCGAAGGTTTTTTTCCGTCAAGCGAATAATAAACAGCATTTCCATCTTCCGATTTAATCGTAACCAAACCGTTTTTATCACGAAGAATTTGTGGCTCTTTAACGAAAGTTGGTGCATTAAATGCTTCAATTGTACTAATTACAAATCCAGCTTTTGCATCTAAAATATTTACTCTGATAGCAGAAGCGATAACACGATCTAAACGCAAAATTCTTTTGTAACCAATTGTAGTTTCATTGGCAATTGTTTTCCATTGTCCGTTTACATTTGTTTCAACAGAAAATGCTTTTACACGTTGTCCAAGTTTAATATATTCTTGAAGTAAAATTCTATTTATCGCTGTTGGTTTTTTAAACGTAAATTCAATTGAAGCTTGTTTTACTTTATCGTCTGTTGACCAATACGTATTTTTATTTCCGTCAATAACATTTTGAGGTCCGAAATTTGAATCGTTTGCACGAATGTTGGAAGCTTGGACTTTCGTTTCTTTTAATAATTCTTTCTTGAAATCGGCTTTGATTGTCGCAACCAATTCTTTCAATCTTTCTTCGTCATTTTCGTGAACCAAACCTCGTTTATCAACTGGAAGATTTAATAACAAAGTCGCATTTCGTCCAATCGATTCATAATAAATATCGACCATTTCATCAAGTGAACGAACCTTATCGTCTTCAACTGAATGATAAAACCATCCTGGTCTAATCGAAACATCGGCTTCGCCAGGAACCCATTTTTCTCCATCTTCATGCCCCGACATAAATTCGCTGTAATGTACTTTTCCAGCCAATTCATCCTTTTGGCGAAGCAACGACCAATTTGTTTTTCCAGCACGTCCTTCTTCATTTCCAATCCATCTTGCTTCAGATGGTCCAACGCCCCAAACCAAAGTATTTGGTGCGATACTGTAAATTAACTTATAAGTTTCATCCCAATTGTAATACGTCAGCGAATTAATTTTTCTGGTTTCGTTTGCCCCGCCATAATAGCCATCGCCACCGTTTGCACCGTCAAACCACATTTCGAAAACATCGCCGTAATTGGTCAATAATTCTTTCAACTGATTTCTGAAATACGTAATATATTCAGGTTTACCATATTGAGGATGATTTCTGTCCCAAGGCGAAAGGTATAAACCAAGTTTTAAATCGTATTCTTTACAGGCAGCAGCCAATTCTTTTACCAAATCTCCTTTACCGTTTTCCCAAGGCGAATTCTTTACAGAACGTTCTGTATAAGCTGACGGCCAAAGACAAAATCCGTCATGATGTTTAGCCACCAGAATAATTCCTTTCATTCCGGCCTCTTTAACCACGCGCGCCCATTGGCGAACGTCTAATTGCGACGGATTAAAAAGTTCTGGCGATTCGTCTCCAAAACCCCATTCTTTATTGGTAAAAGTGTTTAATGAAAAATGCACAAAAGCATAGAATTCCATTTCCTGCCAGTCGATTTGTTTTTGCGTCGGAACTGGTCCAAAAGGCTTTGGAGAATTGGCAAATTCCTGACTTGAAACATTAGATATTACGCCAAAAAGGCATAAGGAAAGGATTATTTTTTTCATTCTGATGTGCTTTAAAATAGTCTATAAAACATAAATGTACTATAATTTGAATTTCTGAAATACAGAATTTCGACCAACAACAAATTTTAAAGTGTTTTTGGCAGAAAGTACATTTTGACTAAAAATGCCTTCTTAGATGTTAAGTAAAACTTTTAGTCTTTAATCTAAAAACAGAAATCAAAATAATAGATAAAACCACAAAAGCAACTAAAATAAATATACCATTTACAATTGCAGTTTTGAAGCCCAATTTAGTTGCATCAATAAAAGGATACGGATAAAAACTTGTCACAATTCCGTGAAACAAAGTATAAATGATGTAAATGATTGGATAAATCAGCCAAAAAGAAATAACTCTAAAAGATATCTTTTGCGGACTGACAAAAAACAGCCAATAAAAAAAGAATAAAACAGGAACAACTGTATGAAATATTTCGCTCACAATACGATGATGCCCTTGCAAGTCAACAATCGAACGAAGAAGTAAATTGAAAACAATTCCAACAATTAAAATATAAACCGTTATGGCAGTGACTGTTGTACATTTTCGAAAAAAAGCATTCATTGCGCATTTTCCGCCAAATAACAGCATGGCGGTGCAAATAAAAACTATAGAATTTGTGGTAATTGTAAAGAAGCTAAAAAAGCGGACAGCAGCACTGAAAAAAGTAAATTCAGAACCTTTTAATAATAAATAAAACTGCACTGGCAAGGCGTATAATTCGAGAGCAAAAATAATACCCAGCAAAATTTCCCCTTTTATTTTTGTGGTATTTTCTTTTTCCATATATCACTATAAATCAATGCACTAAAATACTAAATTTTATTATAATTTGTTACAAGACTCTTTTCTGTTTTTCGCTTTCGGCAATTGTTTTTTCCAATCTTGACAATTGTGTTTTTTCTTGCTTTGCACTCATAATCCAATGAATCATAACTTTTTTGTACGAAGGCGCTTGTTTCTCGAAAAATTCCCAAGCTATTTTATTGCTTTTAAACAGATTTTCATAACTATCTAACAATGGAACTGGTTCTTTTTCATGCGAGTAAATTTTGGATTTATTTTCGGTTCTAAAACTAAAAGCTTTTAAGCCTGCATCTGTCATTAGTCCAGCTTTAGTCAAATCTTCCATTTTTTGAATATTTATGGCACTCCAAATACTTGAAGTTTTTCTTGGAGTAAAACGAATGGTATAACTCTCCAAATCAATAGATTTTCTAACGCCATCAATCCAGCCAAAACAAAGTGCCTGATCTACAGATTCTGGCCAAGTTATAGAAGGTTTTCCGCTCGTAACTTTATAAAAACCAACCAAAAGCTCTTTTTCTTTTTGATGATTTTTCTCCAGCCATTTTCTAAATTGGGATTGATCTGCGAAGAAAGTTGGTGTCATTTTGTTTTTGAATTATTTTATAAATATATCAATTTTTAAACGGACTAAAAAAAAATCCGCTTCTAGTTTGAAACGGATTTTGATGGTTTGCATTATTTCGCTCCTCTGGAGCTTCTTTACAATATTTAAATTCATTTTTCTATAAATATTATGCTTCTCCGAAGCTTTGTTTTTTAAGAAATTTGTCGTTTTCTATATCAGCTCTGGAAGAGCGAAATATTTATAGAAAAAATATTTATAGAAATAATCAACGATTAGGGAATCAAAGCTCCAGCGGAGCGACATATAAAATTAATTAACACTTATCTTAATCGATGAAACCGAAATTCCATTTCCTGCTGTCGCTTTCAACTGAATTTTTTCTTTCTTTCCATTCGACTGAATAATCGCAATACATTTTCCATTAAACAACTTACAAGAATTGGCTTTAAAAGAATCCAAATTCGCTTGGTAGCCATTATCAACTCCAACTAATTTTCCTCCGCCAGTTACTTCAAAATTAACTAAATCCATTGCGTTTGGCAATAAGTTTCCGTCTTTGTCAAGCATTGAAACTGTTACATAAACCAAATCATAAGTATCGTTTTTGATTGCAGTTTTATCAGCTTTTAAATCAATTTTAGAAGCTTCCCCTGCTGTATGAATTTCTTTCTCCAGAACCACTTTTCCGTTCTTTCTCGAAATGGCTTTTAATGTTCCAGGCTCAAATTTTACTCGCCATGAAATATGCAAATCATCATTTTGTTTTGATTTCTTCCCTAGCGATTTTCCGTTTAAGAATAATTCTACTTCATCAGCATTGTTGTAATAAGCCCAAACTTCAACTTCCTGATTTTTTTTCCAGTTCCAATGCGGTAAAATATGCAGAACCGTTTTATTCGACCATTCGCTTTGGTACATATAATACACATCTTTTGGAAGCCCGGCCAAATCAACAATTCCGAAATACGAACTTCTTGCAGGATATGGATACGGATCTGGTTCTCCGATATAATCGAATCCTGTCCAGATAAAAGTTCCCGCCATGAAATCCTGACTTTTAATTGTTTTCCAGTTTTCTTCGTGCGTTGCTCCCCAATACGATTTTACTTGATCGTAAGCCGAAACGGTCCAATCAGCATTTCCATCAAACGGAGCTCCGTGTTTGGTTGGCCAGGCTTTAATTCCATCAGGAAAATCATAATGTCCGCGCGTTTCTAAAGCCGAAACACTTTCTGATGCCAATATTTTTTGTCCTTTAAATTTCGTTGGAAAATCTTTATAATCTTCATGTTTGTAATTGAATCCCAAAAGATCCAAAGCTCCAGATTGATAAATGAAGTTTTTCTCAATTACATTTTCGGTTAAAGCCGAAGTTACTGGACGAGTTGTATCTAGTGATTTTACAATTTTAGCTAATTCTCTCGTAATCGCAATTCCAGTCGAATCAAACTGTTCTCTAATTTCGTTCCCAATACTCCACATCATAACAGATGGATGATTACGATCTCTTTTGATAAAATCTTCTAAATCTTGTTTGTGCCACGCATCCCAATCTTTATGGTAATCATTAGTTACTTTTTTCTTTTTCCAAACGTCAAAAGCTTCGTCCTGAACGATGAATCCCATTTCGTCGCACAATTGCATCATTTCCAAAGAATGCGGGTTATGCGACATTCTGATAGCGTTTGCTCCCATTTCTTTCATCAACGTTAGTTTTCTTCTAACGGCATGAATATTTTCAACTGCTCCCAAAGCACCATTATCATGATGCAGACAAACTCCGTATATTTTTGTTGGAACCCCGTTTAAAGAAAATCCTTTTTCAGCATCGAAATTAAAAAATCTAAATCCAAGTGGTGTTTCATAATTATCGACTAGTACAGATTTCTCGTAGATTTTTGTGACAACTTTATACAAGTATGGATTTTCAGTATTCCATAATTGAGTCTTTAAAACATCCAGATTATGCACTTTCGTTTCAAATGTTTTAGCGCCAATTTTCTCTACAGAAGTCTTATTCGCCACTTCTTTATTCTTTGCATCTAAAATAGAAGTCACCAATGTAAATTCTTTGGCAGTATCATTATCATTATCAATTGTAATTTCTAAATGTACTTTTGATTTCACCGTCGAAACCTCAGGCGTAGTCACAAAAGTTCCCCATTTTCTAACATGCAATTTTTCGCTTGTCACCAATCTTACATTTCTGTAAATTCCAGAACCTGTATACCATCTTGAATTTGGCTGAGCATCATTATCAACTTTGACAGCTATCGTATTTGCTTGTCCATAATTTAAATACAGAGACAAATCATAACTAAAAGAAATATAACCATTCGGGCGAATTCCCAATGATTTCCCATTGATAAAAACTTCACTATTCTTAAAAACACCATCAAATTCAATTGAAATGGTTTTGTTTTTCGAGCTTGCCGGAATAGTAAATACTTTGCGGTACCAACCTTTTCCAGCGGGTAAAAATCCTTGTGCTTGCTTGGTTTTACTATCTTTATCAAAAGCTCCTTCAATACTCCAATCATGTGGCAATTGAAGCGTTCTCCAATCTGATGTATTGAAACTGGCATTAATCGCTTCGGGATAATCTCCCAGTTTGAAGTTCCAGTTTTTATTGAAATCTTCGATAATTCTGGCTTGCTTTTGCGCAAAAATAGATACCGAAAACAGTAACGCAATTGTAATTTTTTTTAAAATCATATTCTTTAGTTTTCTCTCGCAAAGTCGCAGAAACGCAAAGTTTTTTTCTTAACCATATAAGTTATGTAAGTTCAATTAAGACAAAACTTAAATTATCTTATATTACTTATATGGTTTAATTTTCTTTGTGCCTCTGCGACTTTGCGAGATTAATTTTTTATTTACTGAAATTCGAAATTGTCCAACATTAATCCCTTCAAATCATTACCTTCCAAGGTAATTTTATACGTTCCTGCATTAATATATCCTCCTGAAGTTGTATTCAAAATCTTCCATTTTTCTGGTGAAGGGAAAAATTCGATGATATCATTTCGCATTAAAATTCCGTAAGCATCTTCCATTTTAAATTTCACTTTTAATGGCGTTTCATTTCGATTCATAAATTTAAAACGCATTAAATAAATTCCAGCAACACCAGGTTTTACTTCAAACTCGATGCTATTATTGGTCTTTTTAGTAAATTCAATATAATCGGCTTTTTTGAAATTTCCTTTTTCGATTCCCGTTCCAGTTGTTTTTGTTTTTTCGGCTTCAATAATTACAACTGGTCTTGAAACGTCTTTTTCGCCCATATCGTAAGTTGGAACAATTGCAATTGTATTTATAATTTCAGCATTATCAAAAATAACTTTCTCGTCTTTTTTTACTTTTTTAGTGAAAACATCAAATGAAATTCCATTATTGTTTTTTGCTTTTTCTTCTATTTTTTTATAATCTGAAAGCCCTTTTAATGTCTTTATTTTATCATCAACTAGAATATAAACAGTCGATTCTTCTCTAGCTGTAAACGAACCTTTATTTTTAGAATGAGATGAAAACTGCAAATAATCTGCTCCAAAAACTTCCGAAGGCAATTCGGTAAAAACAACATCAGAATCTGAATATTGTTTTGAATTGATATCTAGCCATGAAGCTATTCTGTTGTTTTTATCATAAGAATCTAAAACTAAATTCTGAATGTTTTTTGAAGATTCTGACGCTGGTCTTGCATGAATGTCTTTTGTTGCAATTGCAATTGCAGAAATAATCGCTTGTGAAGCTTTTACATTTGGAAATGAAATCACAATTTTTCCGTTTGTACTTTTTACTTTAAAGGTCTTTTTCAAAGCGTTATCATGTCCAGCTTCTGCCCAAATATCGAAATCTTTTAAAACAACATTTTCGTTTATTGCAACGTCAAACAAACGCCAGCCTTTGCAGTCTAAACCTCCGCCAGTTCCGTACCAAGGTTCTGTGAAATAAAGTTCTACTAAATATTCTCCGTCTGGAGCAGGAAATTCGTAACGTAGTTTATCAACTCCATATCTAAAACTTTGAAATAACTCAGGATCTTTCGTACCGTTTATTGGATCGAAAGTTGTTCTTTGACTGGCAAAAAAGTCTGGCAATTTTTCAAAATTATCTGTCCACGATAACGAACCCCAAGTATTTTGACCGTTTTTATGTGTATCCGTTAACCAAGTATTTCCAGCAGAATCTGTCAATTCAGAACCACCACAATTTACTCTATAAATATAATTATAACCTTTCTGGGCTTTTGTTATATCTGTTTTCTCAGACGTTAAAGCATCAAAACTTGGTGCTTTTGGAAAATTATTTAAAACGATATAATCTTTAGCAACCGCTTTCCCATTTACATAACCAACGGCATATAAAACATTGTACTGAATATTGACATTATTAAACTGAAAATGCTGTCCGATTCCCGGATTTTTTAGTTTTCCAAGTGAAGCTTTATTGACATCATTAAACAATTCTACCTCATCACAATTCGAATAAATATCGATTCCGTTTTTGATTCCCGATTTTTCCCAACGGCTTGGCCAAGTATGCGAAACAATATAAACCATCGGATTGGTTTTGTTCGAAACAAAATTCGCTCGATACATATAAAATGCATCCAAAGGTTCGCCCCAAATGGTAAAAAGTCCTTTGTAATTTACTGGGCCGACTTTGTCAATGTCTCTAAAACCTTCTCCGTTTTGAACTCTTCCCGGATTTTCATGCGAAGCAAAAAGCCAGTTGAATTGTCCCGCAATTTTATCTTTTACCGATTCGGCTTCTCTAACTTTAATTTCCATTAATTGAGAAAAACGGTTTTCGCTTAAAGTTCCTTTTTGGTCAAATTCTCCTTCTGTATGCAAATCGGCTGAACGCCATGCGCCGTATTCTCCGTTTAATAACTGAGTGGTCATTTCCAGATGGTATTTTAACGGATCTCCGCCATAAGTTCCAGACCAGTTTTGAACGACATTCCAATCTGTTCCTTCTCCTCCATTACAAGTTGTTACGATTCTTTGCGAGGCCGATAACGGATCCATTTCACGGATAATCTGTGTGCATTCTTCCGCAAATTCCTTTGGAATTGTACTTTCATTCTGCAATCCCCACATTACTACAGACGGACTGTTTCTGCGTTCTTTAATCCATTCTCGTAATAAGGTTTTAAAGTTTTCTTTAAACTCTGGCGTATCGTACCAAATATGCGCCGAAAACTGACTCCAAAACAGGATTCCGTTTTCGTCTAATTCTTTTTGATATAATAAATTATGAGGCTGATGCGCTTCTCTAAAAGCATTAAATCCACCTGCTTTGATTTGTTCGATTCTGGAATGAATCATTTCGTCTGAAAACGAATGACTTTTTCCAATTAAATGTTCGTATTCGCAAACACCATTTATAAAAAGAGGTTCATCGTTAATAAAAAAACGATTATCTTTTCCGTCGCGACTTACTGGCCAGCTTACCCAACGAATTCCATAAGGTGTTGTTAACTGATCGATTATTTTTCCGTTTTCATAAATTGAAGTCACCAATTTATACAAATACGGATTGGATGGTGACCATAATTTCGGATTCTGAATCTCAGGAAGTGTCTGTGCTATTTCTTTTGTTTCTCCCGAAATGTTTTTGATATCACTTTTTGTGATAACAACTTTCTTTCCCGAAGCATCATAAAGAATATTTTCAATCCTTAAATTTCTGTTTGAAGTACCATAATTCTTGATTTCTGTAGTCGTATGAAGAATCGCTTTTTGTTTGGAAACCGATTTGTCGTTCCAAATATGAACACCAAAAGGCTCAATTCTAACATCGTTTGTAATAACCAAAGAAACTGGTCTAAAAATCCCCATTGGCTGAGAACCTTCAGAAAATCCCCATTCTCCAGAACAGCCACCGCAAACCCAAGGAAGATCTGCAATAAACGATGGATGCGCTGCTTTTACTAAAATTAGATTCTCCTTATTTAAAGAAACAGCCTTAGTAATATCAAGCGTAAAAGTGGTTCGTCCACCTTTGTGTTCGCCCACTTTTTTGCCATTTACCCAAACTGTTGCGTAAGAACTTACTCCTTCAAAATAAAGAAAAAGTCTTTTGCCAACAGCGCTTTTATCAAGTTTTAATGCTTTTTTGTACCACGCAGTACCGTGTAAATTTCCATGTTTTGTTCTTCTAAAACCATAATACTGATCCCAATTGTGAGGCACACTAACCTTCTGCCAATTGGAATCAGTTTTTGGAAGGTCTACAAACCTGTCTTCCTGCACCGGAAGATTGTCCAACATTATGGTTTCCCAAGACGAATTCAGTGAAATTTCTTTACGAAACTTCCCCGAATCTTTGCTCTGACTCCAAACAAAGCAAAGACTTGAAAAAAAACAAAAAATAAAAAAAACTATTCTATTCATATTTTCTATTTCCTGCAAGGTTTTCAAAACCTTGCAGGTTTACTTTTTAACGTTCATTTTAGATACCTACAAGGTTTTGAAAACCTTGCAGGAAACGTATATGTTTCTTTGACACTAGACCTAACAGGTTTTGAAAACCTGTTAGGTCTAAATTAACTACGAGTTTGCGTGAGGGATGGCAGTGGAGCTCTCCCGATTTTTCATCGGGAAGCGGGAACGTACAGCCCGACCCGAAGGGACACGCCCAAATTATTCTTTTAATTCTAAACTTTATTATATACCTACAAGGTTTTAAAAACCTTGCAGGAACGCAAACTAATAAAACAACCAGTCAATAGCTGCTTTTTCTCCTGCATCGATATATCCAACATCGCGTGGTGTTATGATTCGATCTGCATCGATGAAACCTAAAATCAATACTTTTCCTTTACCTAAATCTAATTTATTCTCGCCCGGCTGGAACGTATAGGTATGAATGTTTACACGAGGCAAATCTTTTAAATTCATGGCACTTGCCAGAATTACTTCGGCTTGACCGTGCGCATTTCCTGCTGCATCTGTCTCCAAACTTGGCGGCAATAAAAATCTCTTTTGATCTGAATTGAAATAACCCACCACTAATTTAACCGCTTTTGTATTTCTAAACTTCAAATGTGTTCCTTTTTCGTTTTGATCGTTTTCTACAAAAGAATAACCTCTTAAATTCTGAAGTTCTGGAGCTACTTTGGTCAATTCAGAAATATCTGTTCCGTAAACTTTTGTACCTGTTTTTACTAAATAAGTTCCCGGTTTTTCATCGATGAAAGTTACTTCCGCTGGTTTCCAAGGTTTACCTTCTTTGGTTTCTATTTTACCGTCTTTTGAAGTTTTTAGCTTCTCAAGATTTCTTTTGAAATTAGCCAATTCACGCTCATAATGCGGTAACAATTCAGCCCAAGTTTTGTTGTTTCCGTCGTCTCCCCCAATCGGGATTCGGCGTTGAGCAGTCTGCATACTGTTAGCATAATAGTACGTATCTTTTGTTAGTTTTACCAATAACTCATAATACTCAATACTTTTTTCTAAATGAGGCAAAGCTTTGTCTAAATCGTTAATATCATTTGAATAACTGTATCTTAAAACTAATAAAGCTGCTTTTACTTTTTCTGAGAAGAAATCGGCAAAAGCCTTATACGCATGCATATCATTTTTAAGACGCTCAAATTCTTCTTTGTCTTTGGTTACACTTGCTTCAGCTTTGTCGATTGCTTCAACAGCTAATCTTCCGTGTTCTGTAATTTCAGCAATAATCTGCGTTGGAAGTTCGCCCGAATGCGGTTCTTTATTCCACTCTTTTTTAGCATATTCTAAAAGCAATTCGCCCGCTGGTCCGCATGATTCGTGGAATCCAGGATATACTCTCCATTTCGACGGATTTACCAACTGACTTTCAAACATTCCTAATAATAAAGTTTGACGGTTACCTTCTGTGATTCCGAAACGTCTTAAGGTTTTCGGAGCAATTTCTCCTGTTTCTTCGTAAGCTTTTAAAATGTTATTTGCAGCTTCCTGACTCGTTCCGAATTTCGCAGCTAAATCATTATCCCAGAATTTAACTTCTTCGTTTCGATCTCTTTTGCTATCCCAAGCATATCTTGCCCAAGCTTTGTACCAAATCCAGTCACGATCCATTTCTAATAAACGTTCTCCTGATTTTGTTTTATCTGCCGAATATGGCCAATCCCAATACGAAGCTTGCGGATATAAATGCAGTGCATTTGCACCGTGAACGCTGTGCATCGCTTTTACGGTTTTCTGGATAAAATCTGGCGAACCGTATCTAAAAGGTTCTAAATTAGCCAAAATATGAACGTTCTCAATGTGAATTGATTTTAAAGCACTCAACTGTTTGTGGGTTTCTCCCCAAGGACCTCCCGGCGTATAAGTCGTTAAAGATTCTCCCGTATATTTACTTTCTGTATATAAGTTTTTGTATAACGGAAGTGATTTTTCCATAACCAAAGGTCCATCTGTATCGTGAGAACGAAGGATAATTGGCGGTTCTTCTGTTTTTCCTAATGCTTGTAAACCGTCACGAACACCCGGAATAATAGTTTTGGTAAACCATTCTACATCATCATCAACGGTGTTGATTGCTTCTCCCAAACAAACCATTAATCCAACGTTTGGATATTTTTCGATAAAAGCCGCAATAGATTTTCTAGTATAATCAGACAATAATGGCGTGATTGGTCTTGAACGATCTTGTGTTTTAATGTTGTAATGCTCTGCAAAAGGCTTAGAAACAATAATATTATAAAACATCTGAATTACCCAGATTCCACGTTTATTGGCTTCAACTGTTAAGAATTTATAGATTTCCTCATTCTTTTTGAAATCTTCATCACTTACTTCTACAGCAAACGGATATTCTTTTAATTTCACCAAAGAAGCAAAAGGATGTCCATTCCATAAATACAAAGAGTTCATGCGGTTGTCTACCAGCATATCTAAATATTTAATCCATAAAGCTTTGTCATAAAACCACGGGAAAGTTTCTGGTGTATATGGATATTCGTAAACATCTCGTCCTGGAAGATAAACGGGTTTCTGCATTCCGATACAAGCGCCTCTCAAAACCATTTCTGGACTATCGTCAATATTGATTTCTGAAGGAAATTTTCCTGAAGCTTTAATTTTATCTGTTAATTCTAAGGCTCCATACAAAGCTCCGCTTGCATCTGTTCCTTCAATATAAATTACATTATTTTGAGTACGAATCTGAAAACCTTCTTTCTTGTTTAATTTGCTATCGTCAATTTTAGCACTTTTAGCATTTTTCTTCCAGAAATCGGTTCCTTTTTCTCCAATTACAATTACTTTATCTTTTGATTTTTTGAATTTATCAGAAGACGTTACGCTGAAACCTTTTGCTGAAAGGGTTTCTGATAATTTCTCTGCTCCAAATTTTGCTCTTGGCGAACTCGGATCACTAATAACAGTGATGTTTTGCGCTGTCGCGAAAGAGACGTAAAAACATAAAAAAAGTAATTGTAAATATTTCATAGTATTTTAATTTTATTCATTAAAAATTCCCATCTAGTTTGTCATTTCGACGAAGGAGAAATCTCCACAAGTAGCTCCACACTGTAATTATCAATCTTTGTAGAGTTACTTGTGGAGATCCCTCGTTCCTCGGGATGACAAAAAATGAGAATAAAATCTGCGTAAAAAAATCACGCAGATTTATAGTGAAAAATTGTGTTGTTTAACGATTACATATTGATCACTGTTTATTGTTTAATTCTGAAAAATCTTCTTTAAATAAGCTACGTTTGCTCCGTAATTGGCTTTTACATTATGCACTTGCGTTACGTCACGAGAACGCTCTACAATAAGCCATCCGCTCCATTTCATTTCATCCAAAGTTTGTTTGATTTTTGGCATGTCGATCGCTTTGTCATTTTCTAACCAAAACTGATCGGTGTTGGAAGCGTGAATCTGTGCTACGTATTTCTTTCCTAATATTTTCAATTCTGATGAAATATCTCTTTTATTATCTAAAGCATTCGCAAAATTGAAAGAGCTTTTAATGTATTTTGAACCTACTTCGTCTAAAAGTTTTTTCTCCTCTGTCGCGTCTAAAGAGGTTTCAATCGCAATTACACCACCTATTTTCCCCACTTCTTTTCCTGCCCATTGCAGTCTTTTAATCACTTCTGGACGCAACTCTGGATTTTTAACTAAATCCGTTTGTGTTCCTAACGGAAGATAAGCCACTTTTACTTTCATGTTTTTCATCGCCTGAATACAATCGGTAATCATTGGTGTGATTTCTCTTGTGGCAAAAGATTGTGCATAAAATCCTGACATCGCAATCGAGCTGATTCCAACACCAGTTTCTTTTGATTTATCTAAGAATTTTTGTCTTTCAACTGGGTCGCCTAATTTACTGTCAAATGTTGGTCTGTTTCCTAAACCTCCCATATCGAGTTCGATTCCGTCTGCTTTTATTTCAGCGGCCAAACCAAAAGCACCTAGTTTTTGTCTTTTTAAAATCATCCAATCGCAAACTGCAACTTTATATTTTTGCTTTTTATTGGAAGACTGCGCCGTTGCACAGCTATTAAATGTCGTTGATAAAGCAACAAACAATACAACAATTAAATTTTTATTTAGCTTCATGTTAATTGGTTTTACCATTAAGACATTAAGGAAATTAAGCTTCAATACTTTTTATTATTATCATTAGAAGATGAAGAAAATTAAGCTTAATGTTCTTTTTAAAAGAATAAATATATACAGCAACTTAACTTTCTTAATCTCTTAATGGTTCAATTCATTTATTCTTCTTCCGCTTTTACCGCTGTAACTACTTTTCCTTCTTCACCTGGCCAGATTCCGTTTTTAATTGGAAGAGCTACTAATTTACTTGGATCTACTTTTACATATTTCAGTTTTTCTCTTCTCCAAGTGTACACAATATGCACCATTCCGTCTGAACTTTGAATAATTGAAGGATAAGAATATTGGCTGATTTTTGAATCTTCTAAAACTAAAGCCGCATTCCAATGGATTCCGTCTTTAGAAACAGAAACATTTAAAGGCGTTCTTGGCCCTTTCGCTTCTTTTCCTGGAGGAAGAACGTGATTGTAAACTAATAAATGTCTACCATCTTTTAACGTTACAGCATCAGTTCCTGAGTTGTTATTTGGAAGTCCGATTAACTCAACATCCGACCAAGTTTTTCCGTTGTCTTTTGAAAATGTGCTGAAAATAGCTCTATTTCTAGTTCTTCCGATGGCTTGAATACTTCCATCTTTATGAAACAAAATACTTGGCTGAATCGCATTGATTTTTTGTTTTCCTCTTGGAAGCGTATCACCCATTACCCAAGTTTTACCGAAATCTGGAGTAGATTCCATACGAAGTCTCCAACCGTCGCCTTCGATACTTGACGGACATAATAATGTTCCGTTGCTTAATAAAACTGGTTTATTTTTGATTGGCCCTAAGAAACCGTCTGGCATTTTTTGAGCCTCAGACCACGTTTTTCCACCATCAGATGAAGTTCTGATTACGCCCCACCATTCCGATGGTTTTGGTCCTATTTTGTAGAATAACATTAAATCGCCTCCCGGAATTTGATATAAAACCGGATTCCAAGTTGGTAATCTCGGCCCTTCTTTCATCACACCATCGGCAACTTTTACACCTTCTCCCCATTTATCACTTCCTTTTGGTTTAATGGCCACATAAATGCAAACATCTGGGTGTCTCTCGTGAGTTCCACCAAACCATGAGGCAACTAAATCACCATTTGTAGCTTCGACAATTGTAACGGCGTGGCAAGACGGATAAGGTGCTTTATCATAAATAAATTCATCTACTAAAATTCCTTCTTTCCAACTCTTTTTCTCCAAAGCCGATTTACAACTTCCTAAAAGGAAAAGTCCAAACAAGACAAATGCTAATTTTGCTAACTTCATTCTTAATTAAATTATGAATTATTTTTTTTGACTATAAATACATACCTAACATTTTTTTAGGTAAAAATATTTAATAAGTGTAAAAATAACACCAAAAAATTAACAATGTATCCTGTACTGTCCCGAATTATTAAAAATGCAGATTATTTAACGCTAATAGCAAAATTTCCTGACGAAAGTGTGACCTTTATTTGATTTTTTTCTACAGAATAAGTATAAGAAGTCTTATCCAGATTCTGTTTATTGATAGAAATAGTTGAAACATCAGTCGCAGGAAGACACACAATTGCAGAAGTATTAGCTGGAATCGTAATATTCCAAACCAAAGCTTTTTTATCTTTTTTCCAGTCACTTTTTATTGTCCCGTAAATCGATTCGTATGATGCATTTACATATTTCAATCCAGCATTAAAATCTGGTTTCATAATAATTTGTTTGAAACCCGGAGTTTCAGGATTACTCTTTATTCCCGCCATATTTTCGTAATACCAAATCAATAAATCGCCTAAAAGCATCACGTGATTTTGCGAATTCATTGCTGGATCTGCAGTATTTCCGTTCCAAAGTTCCCAAATGGTTGTGGCGCCGTTTTCAACCATATAACCCCAACTTGGGTATGTTTTATTCGATGCTAATTTGAAAGCCAAATCGCCACGACCAAAATTGGTTAATGTTCGCATTAAAAACTGTGTTCCAATAACACCTGTACTTACATGACCATTTTTTGTCACTTCCACTTCATGCACTAGATTTTCAAAAACTTTTTGCTGTAATTCTTCTGGAACCATTCCGAAGGTCAAAGGCAGTAAATTGGCTGTTACGGTATTATTGGCATAATTGTTTTTGGCTGCATTAAAATATTTAGCGTTGAATGCTTTTTTGATTCTTGAAGCCAATTCATCATAATGTTTAATATCATTTTGTGCATTGGCAATCACAGCAAACTTTTTCATGATGTTTAAAAGCTGGTAATAAAACGCACTAGAAATCAATTCTCCGTCCGTTAAACGTGAAGGATCTTTTGAACGAATTAATTCCAACGATTCTGGCGGAACACACCAATCGCCGTATTTGTCTTTGGTCATAATATCGTCCACCAAATAGTTTTCTTCCATATAATCCATCCATTTTTTCATAGACGGATATTGTTTTTCAACCACTTTTTTGTCTCCAAACTGCTGATACAGCATATCAGCAACTGTAATATAAGTTCCCGGCCAAGTCACATTATCGCCGTAATAACGCCAAAAAGCTGGTGCCACATCTGGAAGTCCGCCATCAATAGTTTGTGCATTTTTAATATCATCTAACCATTTTGCATATAACGTCTGATTATCAAATAAGAAACTTTCTCCATAAGCGCCCGTTGTTCTGTCTCCCAACCAAGGCTGACGCTCATTTCTTTGCGGACAATCAATTGGCATTCCTTTATAATTTCCACTAATTCCCCACCAAGCATTTTTAAAAATCTGATTCATTATTGGATTAGAAGAATCAAAAGTTCCTGTTGTGGCAATGTCATCGTAAACGACTTTTCCAACAAAATTTTCTAAAGTCGGTTTAGTTTTGAAACCTGAAATTTCTACAAATCTGAAACCATGAAAAATAAAACGAGGTTCCCAAACTTCTTCGCCTTCGCCTTTTAAAGTATAAATATCAGTTGTTTTGGCATCACGAAGATTAGCAATATACAACGAACCATCTGGCTGTAAGGATTCGGCAAATTTCATTGTGATTTTATCTCCAGCATTTCCTTTCACTTTCACTTGTAGCCAGCCCACCATATTTTGTCCCATATCCAGGATATAAGTTCCTTTTGGTGTCTGCTTAATTGAAATCGGTTTTACTTCACGTTTTACCTTCATATTCGCCGACATTTGTCCTTCGTAGAATCCACCCGGTTCCTGAACATATTCTGCCGAAAGCCATTTTTTATCATTGAAATTAATGGTATTCCAGCCTTTCATTTCTTTACGGGCATCATATTCTTCACCGTCATATTCGTTGTTGGATAAAATCGGACCGTCAGTTGTGATTTTCCAAGTATCATCTGTTCTGATTACGTCTTTGCTTCCGTCCGTATATTCTACAAACAACTGCAAAGCCATTTTCGGATAACCAAAAGTCTTGATTTTATAAGGTTTGTAATCTTGACGCATCGTAAAAAAACGTCCGTTCCCTAAAATCGTTCCTAATGCATTTTTACCTTCCTGCAATTGCGAAGTCACATCAAAAACATTGTATTTCACGTTCTTCGTATAATCCGTAGGAACGGGAGCTAAAACCTGATCTCCAATTTTATTTCCGTTAATGTATAACTCGTACAAGCCCATTCCCATGATATAAACTTTGGCACTTTTGACTTTCTTCTTCAAGTCGATTTCTTTTCTTAAATATCTGGCCGATAATCGCGAATACTGCGAAATACTATCTCCCTTCGACATTTTTTCATATCCAATCCAACGAGTTGATTTCCAATCTGCATAAGTTAAAATCCCAATACTGAAATTTGCTGTTTCTTTTGATTGAATTTCTCCTTTATTAGTAAAAATCGTTACTTTCCAATAAACATCTTGTCTATCTTTTAGCTTTTTTCCGTTATAAATTACATTGACAGATTCGTCACTTTGTACCTTTCCGCTGTCCCATAAATCTGCGTTTCCTGCATTTAGTTTTTCTAAAGATGAAGAAGCTAAAATTTGATAATGAGTTTGTTTTACATCATTTATCTCTGCTTTAATTTTCCAGCTTAGTCTTGGCTGTAAAACATCAATTCCTTCTGGATTGATAAGCATTTCGCATTTTAAATCACTCACAATGATTTTGGTTTGGGCTTTCGCCGAAATTGTGAACAGTGAAATGATTAAGGTAAGATGTAAAAAAAACTTTTTCATGGTATTATATTTTCTCTTAACAGGTTTCAAAAACCTGTTAGGTCTTTTTGTTTTCTATTTATAGACAAAGTATTGTCATTTCGACGTAAGGAGAAATCTTCGCAAGTAACTCCGTAACAATAATCCAATCTTTGTCGAGCTTCTTGCGAAGATTTCTCCTTACGTCGAAATGACAAAAATGAGAACAATTCTACGAATATTAAGGATTTATAAATCGTCTTAATTTATCCAATGTGCTTAAACTCTCAAAAGCTATTTTATTCCGTTCTAATAACTTACTTGTTTCCCAGCGTATTTTCCACTCCGGATCTTTCAGCTTTTGTCTCAGCTTCGATACTATAGATGGATTAGCCTTTAAAACCTGTTCATCAATCCAATCAGGAAGAAATTCCAAAGCATTCAAACGAGTTTCAAAATTCTTATGATCCAAACCTTTTAGCAATATTTCTCTAACCCTTTCCGCACCATAAGAATCTATTGTTTCGACTATAATCTCATTAATGACAGAAGAAAGTTCCTTAACTTTATTTTGCTCTAATCCTATTTGATAAACCCTTCTGAATTCATCTGAAAGAAAATCTGCCCATTTATCAAGATCTTCATCCTCACTCAATGCATAATAGACAAACCTAACTTTATCAGGCTGTGCATAAATATTGTTTTCAAAGAAACGCTTTACCGCCTCTAGATCTTTTACCGCCAATTTCTGAATGTCTTTAATCGCTTCTTCAGATTCCTCATATTCAAGATCATAATATTCATCTAAAGTTATGATCTGGTCAAAATCACGTATAGGTTGGTAAACTATTTTATTTTCGCTCATAGTGCTTGGTGTAAACTTTGGAGTATATTTTTTTAGAAGTTCTTTAATTTCATTTTCAGATACATCGTAATCATCTATTTTTATTTCGATCGTTTTCTGTTTATAAACAAAAGTGAGATAAAACTCCTTGTATGACAAATTGTACTTTGCTGTGTGTTCTGTTTTGACGATAACTCTTGGAAATACAATATCTTTCCATTCATAAAAAATCTCATTAAGTTCTAATCCTTCTTGTGAGAATATTATTTTTTTATGAAAATTAAAGAGAGTCATTACCGCTTTTTTCCCATAAACGATGATAAACAAAACAGCAATAATTGGTAATATTAAATTGCTAAATTTAAATGTAAATTTTTCAACATTTATAAGTGATAAAAAGTAAATGCCTAAAACCACAAATACCATATTCCATACAATATGAAATACACCACCTTTGATTGAATAATTTAATACTGTTTTCTCCAAATTTTATTATTTATTTGAAACTGTATCAAACCCGACAGGTTTTGAAAACCTGTCGGGTTTAAAATTACTCAGAAACTAACTTCTCCAATTTCTCAGAAACCGCAATTTCTTTTCCGTTTTTAAAGATTCTAAAACCTTTTCCTTTTTTATATTTTTCTCCTGTTTTATCCCAAAGAATCGTAATAATATTACCATGATACAAAACATTATCCAGACAAAACCAATCCCATTTTTCTTGCGGAATCAACGGATTAACTTCAATCTTTTCATCAGCTCTTGGGCGTAAACCAACCAAACCCGTAATCACTAAATCGTTAAAAGTCGAATGATTATAATAGCGACTTCTTTCTCTGTCGCCCATTAACCAATAACCCGTTGTTTCATCCAAATACTCGCCAAGATAAGGTTTTCCTCTATAATATTGTGACTGAACATACAATTCCATCTGTTTGAAATAATCAGGTTTTGCTACAAAATTCTGATTGTAATTATTCAAAACATTCGCCAAAGCCGTTAGCGTCTGCGAACTTGCAAATGGCCAGATCGCACCGTCCCATTCACAGGTTCCGGTTCCATGTGTTCTAAATCTTGGACTTCTTCTTTCAGCCGTTGTTAAACCAAACGGAGCCGAAAATCCTTTTTCATCCTTAATCTGTTCCCAGGCTTTTTCAAATCCTTTGTTTTGCTCTGGAAGATTAAAATACCATGGAATAAATCCGATTGCTTCTCTAACTTGTGCTAAAGTATCTTTTTCTGTTAAAGTTTCAAAGAACTCACTTTTAGAATTCCATAATTTGGTTTCGACTAATTGTTGTAAAACGTCAGCTTTCGCTTTGAATTTGTTTTCTGTTTCCTTATCGCCTTTCAATTCAGCCATTTTAGAAATTGCTATAGCATTTCCATACATATAACTGTTAATTGTTGGTCTAGCATTTTGTACTTTTCGTCCGCCACTTAAGGATTCTTCCATTCCATCTTTCACATCATGCTGCCAAAACAAACCATCTTTTCTCTGACGATCTTTTTCCCAAACGGCATAATCTGTAACCATGTCTGGATACAAATCCAATAAAAATTTTTCATCTTTATTCACCAAATAACGATTATATAAAGCATCGGCTGTCCAACTGCTGAATTTATACAATTTGTTCATTGGTTTTCCATCATTTCCTCGGTACCAAAGTTTCACATCCTGTTCAATGTATTTCGGGTCATGAACCCATCTGAATTCGTTGATATGATGCCCCAAAGCACAACTAATCATATTGTATTTATCGGCATATGAACGATCAACCAAGAACTCGGTAATTGCAAATCCTTGTGGTGTATTTTTAATATGTTTTCGAACACTCCACCATCTGAAATAATAAATCTCCTCAAAATTCTGCTGTGGACATTCAAACAACGGAATATTCTTTTCCATCCAAGCCCATGCGCTGTCATTCGGAATCGCAAATTTTAAGTTTTCATCTTCCATCGTGTTGAAATAATCAACATAATGTTTGAAGTTTTTTTCTTTTAAAATAGCCGATTTTCCTTTTCGTGAATGTTCCACAGTCGATTTGCAACCACTGTTTATACAAGCGATTACTATTGAAAGTGTTATTATTTTATGTTTGAAATGTTGTAACATATTCTGTTTTTATTTTATTCTTTACTCAATCTTGTCATTTCGACGAAGGAGAAATCTTCGCAAGTAACTCCGCAAAGCAAGTCACCAATCTTTGTCGAGCTTCTAACGAAGATTTCTCCTTCGTCGAAATGACAAACTGTGCGTAAAACTATAAACACCTAACAGGTTTTTAAAACCTATTAGGATATGAAATTAATTAATTCCCCGTAAAAGTATAAGTCTGCCCTGCTTTCATATTCAAATCGTAAATATTGTAAGTTGGCAATTGTACTTTAGGCAATTTTGCTTCTTTAGAAATAATCGGTTTCTTCACTTCTACATCGTAAAACAACGGATTCAGATTTTTTCCTTTTGCTTTTTTAAGCGAAGAACCTTTCAACGTATTTTCTACTTTTAATCTACAGTTTCCTCCAATTTTCGAATAAATTTTCAACTCCGAAACTTTATTATTTTTCCACGTCATATCAATTACAAATCCGCCTCTTGCAACCAAACCTTTTATGCTTCCATCTTTCCAGACAGTTGGTAAAGCAGGCAATAAATGAATCGCATCTTCCTGACTCTGCATTAACATTTCGGCGAAACCGGCTGTACATCCAAAATTTCCGTCAATTTGAAAAGGCTGATGCGCATCTAACATATTCGGATATGTTCCGCCTCCTTTTCTTTGATCCGCTGTTACCAAATGCAATTGATCTTGAATCAATTTATAAGCATGATTTCCGTCTAATAATCTCGCCCATAAATTCACTTTCCAACCCATTGACCAGCCTGTAGATTCGTCTGTTCTGTAAATTAAAGATTGTTTAGCAGCTTCAAATAATTCAGGCGTCTTAATTGGTGAAATCTGATTACTTGGATACAATCCGTACAAATGCGAAACGTGTCTGTGATTGTCTTTTGGATTGTCCCAATCGTCTTGCCATTCCTGCAACTGATTGTGTTTCCCCACTTTCATTGGAGGCATTTTTGCCAAAGCATCACTTATTTTTTTCACATAAGCTAAATCAGGAGAAACCAAAGCCGAAGCTTCCATAACATGCGTAAACAAATCAAAAACCAACTGATTATCCATTGTAGTTCCTGATGCAATCGTAGCTTTTCCTGTTCCGCCTGCGTGTGTGTTTTCAGGAGAACTCGAAGGAACAACAACTAAATATTTTGTGTTTGGATCTATCACCATGAAATCCAAAAAGAAATCAGCAGCACCTTTCATGATTGGGTAAATTTCTGCTAAATATTTTTTATCGCCTGTATATAAATATCTTTCCCATAAATCCTGACAAACCCAAGCACCACCTGTAGGCCACATTCCCGAAGCAGCTGAATCTACTGGAGCAGTTACACGCCAAATATCGGTGTTGTGATGTAAAACCCAACCGCTAGCATTGTACATTGTTTTTGCTGTTTCTGCACCAGTTACAGCCAACTCTTTTGCCATTTGTACAAAAGGTTCGTGCATTTCCTGCAAATTGGTTACTTGTGCCGGCCAATAATTCATTTCGGCATTGATGTTTGTGGTGTATTTACTGTCCCAAGGCGGTGTTACCATATCGTTCCATATTCCTTGTAGATTAGCTGGCTGTCCGCCTGGCTGTGAACTTGAAATTAAAAGATAACGTCCAAACTGGAAATACAAACTCGCCAATTGCGGATCAAACTGTTTAGAGAAATCCCTGATTCTTTCGTTTGTTGGTTTCTTAATCAAATCATTTGAACCTAAATCTAAAGCAACTCTGTTGAAGAATTTTTGGTAATAATCAACGTGCGCTTTCTTTATGGTTTCAAAATCTTTGGTTTCTGCTTTCGTTAAATAGTCTTTGCTTTTCGCAATTTCATCGCCAGAAATATCCTGATAGTTTTTAAAGTTCGTAGCAATCGAAATATACAAAGTTACTTCATCGGCTTTGTTGATGCTTAAAACGCCGTTGCTGGTATCGATTTCACCACCTTTATTCTTAGCTGTTAATCGGCCTTGAAACTTAACTTTTCCTTTTACACCTTCAAAGTTAGTTCCAACTCCCGAAAGTATAATCTGATTTCCTTCTGTGGATGCAACTGTCTTATCAATCGGACTGTTCATGAAAACATTACAAGTAATCTGCCCTGGTTGACTTGCCGAAAGTTTCACTACAATAACTTGATCTGAAAATGCGGTTAAAATTTCTCTCGTAAATTCAATACCATTTACTTTGTATTTTACTTTCGCTGTAGCGTTGCTGATATCTATATCACGATAATAATCGGTATATTTTTGATGGCCTGCGAATGAAATGTAAACGCTTCCAAAAGTCTGATATGGCATTCCGTCATTCGTTTGTGACATGATATCTTGAGTAGCCAAATCCTGCGCTTCATCAAATTTTCCATCAAAAATTAACTGACGAACAATTGGAAGTGCTTTTATAGATTTATTATGTGCATTGCTGTTCGGAGAACCTGCCCAAATCGTTTCTTCGTTCAACTGCAAACGTTCTACTGCTGGATCACCAAAAACCATTGCCCCCAAACGTCCGTTACCCAAAGGCAGAGCTTCGTTCCAAATAGATGCAGGTTTATCGTACCATAATTTTAGGTCGTTTTGAGCTGTTGCTGTTAAGGAAAAAATTCCAAAACAAATAGCCGTTATTTTACTTTTTAACTTCATAGTATATTTTTTTCTTGCCACGAATTACACGAATTTGCACTAATTTCTTTTATAATTTTTTGCCACAGATTAAAATGATTTACACAGATTATTTAATTAAAAAAGAAATCCAAATAATCCTTTAATCTGTGGCAAAAACAATTCGTGCAAATTCGTGAAATTAGTGGCAACCTTTTTTACTTCTTAACTTCGTAAACTTTCAGATTTTTTTCTCCGAACATTTCATATAATTTGTTGATGTCTTTCAGTGCGTTCTTTGGCAGATTTTCAGCTTTGTTTCCAAAAACATATAATTTCTCATAAGGTTCAATCACGCAAGTCGATTCGTCGATTTCGCCTTTTTCATTCTTTATTTTATTCAAATCAAGATTTAAATATTTCGCCATAAACGGATACAAAGCCATACGTTTCGAGATTCCAAAATCATGACCTTCTTTTGCAAAATGGGCATTTTCAACTAAATCTTTCTTTCCGTATAATTCATAGGTTCTTTGGATAAAAGGAAATTCCAATTCAGGAACTGCCAAAGTCCAGTCTTTTCCATCAGAAACAATCATTTGTGGTTTTGGAGCCATCATTGCTGAGATTTCAGCATTGTTTGTTCCGTTTCCGCATAAGTGAATACCGCGCCCGCTTTCGCATGGACAACCGCCTGAGAAATGAGACGAAACCATTACAACTGGAGCTGAAACTTTCACTCTGTCATCAATTGCTGCTAAAAACATCGTGTGTGAACCTCCACCAGAACCACCTGTAACGCCAACTCTGGACATATCCGCATTTTTTACAGTTGCTAAATAATCCAATAAACGAATTCCTGTCAGCAATTGAACGGTCGATGCAATACTATTTCTATGTGTTTCTTCTGGAAATTGCAATAACGATTCTCCCCAAGCAAATAAATCGTAACCTACCACAATTGCGCCCATTTTAGCCATCATCGCACATCTGTATTGCTCGTCTTTTCTATATCTTCCATCTCCAAAATGCCCGTCAGGAGTTATGATAACCGCTGCTTTTTTATTTAACGGATACGGTTTGTAAATCGAACCAGTTGCATAAACGCCTGGCAGAATTTCCAATGCAATATTTTCTACGCTGTAATCTTTATAAATTCTTTTTGGTGTTAAAATCGGTTTCGATTTAGGCATCGGCGGCGCTTTATCCAAACCAAAAGATGCAATCATACAAGTTTTTAACTCTGCTTTACGTTTTTCCCATTGTTCTTTAGTTGAATAAAGGCTTTCTAGATAAAATAATCGTTCTTTTCCTTTATCAACTGAAACTTTATGGTTTTCATATTTACGAATAATATAGGTTCCATCAGGCTGTTTGAAATACATCAATTCAAACGGTGCAAGAATATTAGTTAGCGAAAGTGCTAAATTTCCAGGTTCAATTCTCCAATCGGCATAGTCTAGTTCTTTTCCTTTTAATAAACCTCTATCATCGTTGATTGTGACGTTAAAAATAGTTTCGATTTTTTTTAAAGTTTCTGAGACCGGTTTTCTAAAATTGGTATCAGATGTGCTTTGCGCATTGGCAAATGTCAAGGCAAAAATGGAAACTAAGAAGATGTATTTTATTTTTTTCATTTTAATATTGTTGTGTGTTGGTACGCTAATGAAGCGGATTCGCTATCGCGAAAACGCTGATTTAAACGGATTTTTTTACTTAATAATCTAAAAAAATCCGTTTTTATCCGCGTCTTTACGAAGTAAATCCGTTTCATCAGCGTTCCATTATATTGTGCATTCAATTGTATAAATTCCCGATCCTAATTCCAAAACTTGTTTTTGAGCTTTTTCATCAAAACCTGCTCTAACCTTTTTACTATCAATTTTTATTTCTGAATTTTTAGTAACTGGTAATTTTATTGTCGCTGTTGTATTTACAGGAATCTGAACCGTCAGAATAAATTTGCCATCTTTCTTTTCCCATGAAGAAGCAATTTTTCCATAAACCGACTGATAATGCGCTTTCGCGAAAGTCATGTCGCCAACCACTTCTGGCTGAATGAAAAAATGTTTGAAACCTGGTTTTTCAGAATCCGATTTGATTCCTGCTAAACTTTGGTAAAACCACTCTTCAATTTGCCCTAACATAAAGTGATTCCATGAATTTCCTTTTCTTGGATCCCATTGTTCGGTTAAAGTGGTTAAGCCAAATTTAATCTGAAAACCATAACCAGGCGCATCGTAATGATTGTGCATTTTGTACATGGTTTCATTTTCACCGTTTTGTGCCAAAGCTTGAAACAAATAACGATTTCCAACATCGCCCGTTGTTAATCGATCTCCTTTTTCTTTGATATCAGCCAAGAGATTTTGCATTACTGCCTCTTTGTACTGCGGTTCTACGATATCCATAAAAACTGGAACTGCATTGCTAAACTGACTATTTGTTCCGTATTGTTTGGTTTCTTCGTTAAAAAATTCTTTGTTAAAAGCCGTTTTAATCTCAGAAGCCAGTGTATTGTATTTCTCGAAATCTTCTGTTTTGCCTAATAATTTTGAAGCTTTCGCTACTAAATAAGCACCATAATAGTAATGAGAAGTAGCAGAAAGTGCAATCGGACTATTTTTAGAATATCCTGCTGGATGCGTTCCATAATCGTACCAATCGCCCAATCCGTGAGAAACGATATGGTTTGTTGCTTTTGTTCCTAAATAATCGACGTAATTTTTCATTACAGGAAAATATTTCTCCAACAATGAAGCGTCGCCATAATATTCATAATACATCCAAGGCAGAATTACGCCTGTAACGCCCCATTCTGGAGAATCGGTAAAATCACCTCCAAAAATTACATATTCAGGAACAATGGTCGGAATTAAGCCATTATCGCGTTGTGAATCAGAAATATTCTGCATTGTTGCAGGAATGAAATTCTGAAGGTTATAATTGAACATTAAACCTGGACCATTCAATTGAATTTCTTCCAACCACCCTAACTTTTCACGTTGCGGACAATCGGTAAAAACACTTTGAAAATTACTTTTTATTGAGTTGTTAATCAGCTCGTGTGTTTTATTGAAAATCTCATTTGAACATGAAAAACTTCCTGCTTCTCCTGCTGAATTGTAAATGAAATTCGATTTTAAATCAACCAAAGTTGGAAGAGCTGCATTTTTATCTTGTTTATAATTTATATTTTCAATTTGAACATATTGATAACCATAGAAACTGAATTTTGGCGTCCATTCTTCAACCCCATCGCCTTTTAAAGTGTAATCGTAATAATAAGGTTTTCCAGATCTTCCCTGCGCAATTGTGCCTTCTTCATTTAATCCTTCAGCAACCCAAACACGAATGGTCTGACCTTTTTTTCCTTTTACTTTAATGGTTGGAAATCCCGAAAGATTCTGTCCCATATCAAAAACATAGAAATTGGGTTTCAGTTCTTTTGCGGTTTTAACTTCATATTGTTTCTGAATCGTAACTGGCGGTGCTGTCTGTGGTCTTAAAACACCTTTTGGCGCTTCCTGAATGACTACTTTTTTCCAATCTCTATCTTTGAAACCTTTTCTGTTCCAACCTCTTTGTTCTAAGTTAGCATTGTAATCTTCTCCTCCAAAAATACTGTTATAGATAATCGGACTTTTACTGTATTTCCAAGATCCATCTGACTTTATAATTTCTTCTGAACCGTCATTATACTTGATTTTCATTTTGAAGAATAAAGTCGGCGGACCAAAACTCACGAAGAATTTCGTATATCTTTCAGCCAATGTATTGTACATTCCGTTGCCTAACGAAACACCAATTACGTTATCGCCTTTTTGAAATTCTTTTGCGCTTAATTCGTAAACATTGTAATTAACCGTTTTGTCGTAATCTGTCCACAAAGGCGCAAATTGGCTGTTACCCACTTTTTTTCCGTTGATTGTCAGTTCATAATGTCCTAAACCTGAAATATAAACTACAGCTTCTTTGATTTCTTTTTTTACTTCGAAAGGTTTACGAAGCATTATACTTCTTCTTGCCAAAGAATCGGAAGCATTGATAAAAGAATTCTTTTTTTCTCTGTTGAAAGTTGCCGTATGATAAGTTCTACCTTCTGGTAAATGGCTGTCAGATTTTGTAATCGCTCCAATCCAAGTAGGATTTAAATCTGATTCTAACGAAGCGGTTCTAAAAGAAGCCGTTTTGCTCCATTTTGAAACTTTTCCTGATTGATTCCAAACTTTTACTTTCCAGAAATATTTGGTTTCATTTTTTAATGGATTTCCGTTGTAAACAATATGGAGATTTTTATCGGTATTCACTCTTCCGCTGTTCCAAATATCCCCATCATCCATTTTTAGTTTTTCTTCCGAAGAAGCCACTAAAATCAAATAAGCGACTTGTGATGCATCAGATTCTTTTGAAACCAACTGCCAGCTTAATCTCGGCTGATTCTGAACTACTGCTAATGGATTTTCGGCCATTTCTGTTGTTAGGCGTACAGGCAGAATTTGTCCATTTGAAATGAACGTGATTAAAAAGCTAAGTCCTAATAATATGTTTTTGAAATTCTTCATTCTAACTTTTAAAATTGAACGCTGATAAAACGGATTTACTTCGTAAAGACGCGGATAAAACGGATTTTTTTATTTACTCTAAAATATAAAATCTGTGTTAATCTGCGTCTTCGCGGTAGCGAATCCGTATCATCTGTGTTCCATAATTTTTACAACTTTTTAGTTATCAATGACTCGATGTTGAATACTGCTTCTGGGATTAATTTTCCGGTTTGAGGCAAATCATCGTAATCGTCTGTATCTGGTTCTGTGTCTGGATTTGGCGTGTGTCTTTGCTCTCCTGTGCGGAACATGATTCGCTCAAAACCGTCTGTTGGTGCATAAAATATCTTTGTTGATTCTTTTCCATCGTTTACTTTTATAGTGTACTGACGGTTTTTAGCATCTAATTTAACTGTGATTGTATATGCTTTGTTTGCTTCGTATTTTGTAACTGAACTCAAACGCGCACCATTTTTTACCTTTAATTCTCCATCTGAATCAAAAATCAATCTTACGGAAGGCAGACCTTGTTTGTTTTGAAATTCAATCTGCAATAAACCATGATTATTTTGCTCTGGTTTAACTGTGAAAACAGCCTCTAATTTTGCTGTAAATGGAATTACTCTTTCGGCGCGTGAATAATCAAAGTAATCCTGATCTCTTAACGTCAGCCATTTTTTACCATCGGCTTTCTTTTCGATTTTTGTTGATGCCCACGAAAGATCGTACGTATTCCATAATTTCAATTCTTCTCCATCAGGAAGTGCATTGAAAACATCATTTGCTTGTTCTTTAACCTCTGAAGTTACAGGAACAGGAATCGATGCCACCCAAATATCTTCTTTATTTACACTATAACCAACCCAAATTTTTCCGTCTGGCGGAGTTCCGTTTTTTTCTGTAATTCCACGAACATATTGAGGACCTGCCGATTTGTAATTTCCGCCGTAACGCATCGGACTTACTTCTCCGTGGACCAACAATAAATCTTTATAATTTAAACCGTCGTCACTTGTTGAAATCGCCAAAGGCCAACGATATTCTGATGGATTATAAAGTGTCGCGTAACGATTATCGGAAGTTTTTTGTCCCCAGATTTTGGCGTTACTGTTTACAAATCCCGGCGCACGCAATGGCATATAATCCCAAGATTTTCCACCATTTCTGCTGATTGAAGTTAAAGCATGTTTCCATAAACCAACGACATTTCCGTTTGGCAAATGGTAATAACTAAATGCTTTATATGGTTTCTGTAACGGAATCAATTCATCGTCACGATCGGCTTCTTCTACCCATTGCTGTAAAACCAAAGGTTCTGATAAGATTTCTTCGCAGGCTTTTTTGAAACCTTTGTCTTTTGATGCGGTATAAAATGGGAATTTAGATTTCGATTTATCCCATGTTTTGTTATATCTAATGAAATAGATTTCGCCAAAACTTCCATCTTTCTTGATTTCACGGATTACACGTCCAATTCCTTTTCCATCATTTGGATCGTCTTTTTCATCCATTGCAATTCCGTAATACGCTAACGCAAAAAGTCGGTTGTCTTTTGAGGTATAAAATCCCATTCTTTGATGCATAATCGCATCCAGATTTTTAGCAACGCCTTCAACGCCTTCTTTTTTCCATCCATCAGGAATTCTATAAATTGGAAAAATCACTTCTGGTTTAGTCCATGTTACACCGTCTTTAGAAGTCATTAATAAAGTCTGGCTTGGCGGAATATGTTCGCCCGAAGGATCACTTAAATAATGCAGATAAAAGGTGTTATTCCAATACGCCATCATCGGCTGGTGGTTGTATGTCCATCCAAAACCATCTGCTTTTTCAGGATGTTCACGGCTTGCACGCATAATTTGTGTTGCGTGAACTCCAACCGCTGGACTTAACATTCCGTGATGATAATCGATGTTTGAAAGTGTTTTGCCAACATAACGCACTGTGTCGTTTTGAGCATTTACAGCGGTACACGCCAATATAATAGTGGCTGTGGTTATGATGTTGGTTTTTATGTTTTGGAAAGTAATCATTGGTATTTTTTTTTTTTGCCACAGATTGGACAGATTAAAAAGATTATTTTTTATCTGCTTGATCTGCGGGAAAAATTTACTCTCGCAGATTTAGCAGATTATGCAGATTTATATTTTTAATTCTCAGATCTTAAAAAAATCCTTTTAATCTTTGCAATTTGTGGCCTTATCCTTTATTTTCTATCAATTAGTCCTTTTAAAACGTCCGCAGAGATTGTTGTAATCGTTCCGTGTTTATGTCCTTCCGGAAGGCTTATTTTGGATGATACATCTTCAAAATGAACAAAATCTGTTGTACTTAATGCTTTATAATTTTTTGAACCATAATTGTCATAATATAGTAGCCAGTTTTTACCGACTTTCACTACTGTTGGACCTTCAGATAAATATTCGGTTAAAGGTTCGGAACTCTTTTCAAACGGCCCTAAAGGCGATTTTCCAAAAGCTACTTTTATGTTTCGCATTGGTCTTGTATTGTCTTTCAAAACCAAAACGTACTCTTTCTTTCCTTTTTTGACAATCACACAATCGATTACACTGAAACCTGGATCGTAATATAATTTTGTATCTGAAAACGTTTTGAAATCTTTTGTCGTTACATAATACATTCTATGGTTGTTTTTCTCTTCTTCCACTCCTTTTGGATATCTAAACGGAATTGTCGATGCCCAAATAATAATGTATTCTTTTTTTACATCATCATAAAAAATTTCCGGAGCCCAAACATTTACGACTTCTGGCTCATTTTTCATCACGGGAATATACTGCTGTTCTGACCAATGAATCAAGTCTTTTGAACTTGCGTAACCAAAACCGTTTCCTCCTTTCCAATCAGTTGTCCAAACCATGTGATAGGTTCCGTCTGCTCCTTTTGTGATTGACGGATCACGCATGATTTTGCTGGCTCCGATTTCGGGTTTTAAAAACGATCCTTCTAATCCTTTCCAGTTGTAACCGTCTTCGCTGTATGCCAAATATAAACCTTCTGTTGCAGGTTCTCTAAACGATGTAAAAAGATATAAATCTTTCTTTTTCTGCGAATAACTAATCGCAAATAGCGAAAGGTTTAGTATGATGAATATTTTTTTCATGATATAAAATTAAACACTGATTTCACGAATTATCACGAATAAAAATTGGTGTAAATTCGTGAAATCAGTGTTATTATAATCTATTCTGTAATTGCTTTTTTATCTAAAGAAGCACCTTTTTTGATTTTCGTTGTTACGTTGTTTAAAACATTATTTTTTAAGAAAATGTTTTTAGTGTCTTTTCCATCGGCCTCGATAAAAATATCGGTTGGATTGAATGGAAAATTATTGTTGATCAGCACATTTGAAACATTATCTAATTTGATAACGGGAACTCCTTTTATGGCTGTTGAAGATCCAACGTTGTCTAAAATTATATTTTTTAAATCTGAAATTTTGAAAGAAGAACCTACAGTTGCATTTACTTTTACATCGTGAAATTCAACGTCTGTGGCTGTACTTACCGTAAAACCTTCTTTTCCGTCCATATTAATATTCGAGAAAGTGATGTTTTGAATTGGCATTTCGGTAATTCCCAGAATCTGTCCGGCTTTGTTTACGTTTGAAGCCGTTATGTTGCTCATGTGAATGTTTCTGAAAATCGGAGTTTTCTCGGTTACAGGTTCAACTGTAGTTCCTTTATCGTAGAAAAGGCTCAAAACGATAGCTTCTTCTTTGATATTTTTCATGACGATATTATCGACACGAATATCTTCTACAACACCGCCTCTTCCACGTGCCGATTTGATACGGATTCCGCGATCTGTTCCGTCAAAAACACAATTGGATATGGTAATTTTTTTGATTCCGCCCGACATTTCGCTACCGATAACCACTCCGCCGTGACCGCTTAACATCGTACAATTTGTGATGGTTACATTTTCTGTTGCTTTTCCGTATTTACGTCCGTCGCCGTCTCTTCCTGATTTAATCGTAATACAATCATCTCCAACGCTGATATGACAGTTTGAAATGTGAACATTGGTGCAAGAAGAAGGATTGATTCCGTCTGTATTTGGCGAATGCGGATTAAAAATTGAAATTCCGTTAACCGTTACATTATCACAGAATTCCGGGTTGATTGTCCAAAAAGGTGAGTTTTTAAAAGTTACACCTTCAATTAAAATATTTTTGCAATTATAAGCCTGAAAGAAAGAAGGTCTGAAAAATTTCTTGTCAACCGTTCTCTTGTAGTAAGGTTCTGTGTAAAGACCTTTATTTTGCTCTTCCCACATGGTTTGGTATTTGGTTGGAGGCAATGGTTCTTTGGCCGTTTCTATTCTATACACTTCATTCCACCAAGCTTTTCCTTGTCCGTCGATTATACCTCTTCCTGTGATTGTGATATTTTCTACATCTTTTGCATAAAACAAAGGTTGGAAACTTTTCATTACAATTCCTTCGTAACGCATTTCTACATAAGGAAGGAAATCATCGAAATTCTCTGAAAATTTCAAAAGTGCTCCTGAATCTAGGTGAATGGTAATGTTGCTTTTTAGTGTTAAAGCTCCTGTTAAGTATTCTCCTGCTGGGAAAAAGATGGTTCCTCCTCCATTTTTAGATGCTTTTTCAATGGCATTCTGAATGGCTTGAGTACATTTTACTCCTTTGTTGTTTCCGCCTTCGTTTAGAATGTTTAACCAGCCGTCGTTTGCGAAAGTGGTGTTTAATCCGAGAATGAAGCAGAGTATTATTAGTGTTTTTTTCATGGATGTGTTCTTTTATTTTGCCACAGATTAAAATGATTAGCACAGATTTTTTACTCTCATTTTTTGTCATTCTGACGAAGGAGAAATCTTCGTTAGTGGCTCCGCATACTTGAGCAACTTTGTAGAGTTTCTTGCGAAGATTTCTCCTTCGTCGAAATGAAAAGCCTGTGCTTACTGTGATTAGACCTAACAGGTTTTGAAAACCTGTTAGGTCTGTTATTACTTAAATAGACTTCAAAATCAAAACCCAGTCATTACCGTCTTCTTTTTTGCCTTCTGGCTGAAAATTTTGAGTTCCTTTATTATCAAATGTTCCAATTTTAGTTTTCTTGCCGTTTCTTGGATTATACCAAGTCGCTTCGAATTTATCGCCAGCAATTTTCCCAAGTTTTACTTCTATTATTCTTCCGTTATAAGTGTATAATAAAGCATATTTTTCTCCTTTTATAGCTGGAATATAGTCGTACTTTTCTCCTTGATTAACTACTAAAGAAACATCTGGAACTCCTTCTAAAAATGGTACTTCCTCCATTAATTTCTTAATATAAACCATTTGTTTTGCTCCAGGCGCATTGATGGCTGATGTCCATAATTCTTTGTTTCCGTACGCTGGTTTATCGCCTTTTCTGAACATTTGCATTACGGCGTTATGTCCGTAAGTGTAACCTGCACCACCTGAAAGTACCGACCAATATCCGTAACGGCGAACATCGCTTGCTGTCCATTTTGGCTGTAGAGTATCATGCAAACCGTGTGGAATTCCTTCGTAAGATGGTTCTCCGTCAAGTGTAGGTTTCGTTGGTTTTAATTCGAAATCTCTAAGCACAAATTTGTAATTGTCTTCTTTGAAATTCGTTTTTGATGAATCCTGATCGTATCTTCTGTGTCCTGATTGAAACATATTGAAATCCAACCATTTTTCATTATGAAAGTTCTCTGAAGAATCAGTTCTTCCAAACGGATGGAAAGTTACTAACTGATTTGGATTGTTGGTTTTTAAAGTATTCCCGATGGCATTCCAAATATCTTGAAATTCGTTTCCGTGTGTGTCTCCACCGTTTAACCAAATTACATTGGTTCTATTTTTATATCGATTAGCTAAGAATTTAGCATATTCAGTTGCCTGTTCTTTACTTACTTTATTTCCTTTTGAAACGTTGGTTCCCCAAACTGGAACCATTGCTACATAAATTCCGTTTTTCTGAGCAACATCTAAAGTGTAATCTACGTGATCCCAATAATCGTATTGCTTTGCATCTTTGAAATCATTTCCTGCCGTAATCAAAGGTTTTGAAACGTCTTCGTTGATCAAAGCTGCATCTCCATAAACGTTAACCGCATTGATATTATGCAAAACCATCACCTGAACTACATTAAATCCTTTGTCTTTTCTGTCTTTAAAATATTTCTCAATTCCTGCTCTCTCCAGTTTTCCGAATGCCAACCAGCCTGTGTCGCCTAGCCAGAAAAATGGTTTTTCGTTTTCGGTAACAAAATAATGCTGATTTTTAGATACTTTGATTTCAGGCAGAGATGCTTTTGTTTTGGCAGATTGCGAAAATCCGCTTTGTGCTGTCAACATAAAGCTTATACAAAGAGCGTATAAAGATTTAATTTTCAGATTCATTTTGGTTTGTTTTTGAATTGTGTTTTATTTTTTTGCCACAGATTTCACTGATTTAATGGATTTTCCAAGCTTTGTCTATAATTTTTTTCACGCAGATTTCGCAGATTTTATTTAATCCTTTTTGATCTGTGTAATCTGTGGCTAACTATTTTTTCACTACTAAAAGCACTTTTTCTTTTATTTCGGCTTGTGGAATTGTGACTTGTTTTCCTCCGCTGATGTTTGCTTTTTGGGTTATATTTCCTGTTGTTGCATTAATTGCAAATACTTCAAATGTTCCTTTTTCGTTTGATAAATCAATTGTAATATCTTGGTCATTTTTCAAGTAAAAAAGATAACTTTTTCCTTTGTTTTCCAGTTTCCAAAGATTATCTGAAAACGTATTTCCGTCAACTAATTTCATTTCGCTTAAAGCGGCATAAAACTGAGGCAATTCGATTTTCGGAATGTTTGGCAATGAAGCTCCTCCCATTAAAGCCGGCCATCCGAATCTTGAAGAACCATCTGTTGAATACAAAATGACTTTTTCAGGATATTTTACTCGGTATTCACGAACGGCACGATAAACCTGATTGTCGGTTTCTTTTCCGGTTTTTAGTTTTCTGGCATGTTGTCTTGGTGCTAAATTTACACCTCCTTGTGGAGCGTAAGCCGATCCGTCTTCTTTGTAATACCAATAACGAATGTCGATTACATCAACGGTTTTATTTCTTTTAGCATCATTTAAAATAGCATCCTGAACGTCTTTTGTAGCACTTAAACCAATTAATCCTTTTTTGCCAGTTTCATCTTTCCATTTTTGAGCTTGGTCTAACCAGAATTCCATAAAATGTAACGGACCTGTATACTCGGCACTTGTCAATTGAATTACGTTGCTGTTTTCCTGAAAATTTTCAAATGATTTTCTGATGAAACCTTCGTGTAATTTTCTTCTTTGAGCATTCGTAATATCGTAAAACTGCTCCGCCATAAAAATACGTTTGTCTCCTGCGTACGGCGGTGGCTCAGGAAATCCTGTACTGTTGATATTATTTGCTGAACGCCAAGGTGAACTTGCCCAGTGCGCTCCAGCTTCTAAAATATTATGCTGAAAATATTGTTGATTGATTAACATTTGTCCGTTTGGTTCTGCCAGCGTTGCAAACTGCGCTAAACGACTCCAGTACCAATCGTTGAATTTCGTCAAATCGTATTTACTTAAATGATCCCAAGCTAGATCTTGTCCGCTTCTTGCGAAAGGTTGTTCGTAAAACGGAGGCCAAACATCGTCATCAAATCGGCGTACGCGTTCGTGATCGTCCATTCTTCTTTCGTACCATAAACCGTAATGATGCTCTAAGGCAACGATATTATTTTTAGTCAAATAATCAACCGTTTCCTGCACTTGATCTGTCAAACCATTTCCTGTTCTTCCTGGAACAAAACGCGTGATGTGAGGTAATGATTTGTTTACAAAATCATCTGTTAAATTTCCTCTCCACCAATCAACGTTCGTTTGTTTTCCTGCAATTACTTTTCCTTCAAAGGTTAACCAGCCGTTTTCTACTGTTACTTTAGAAGTTGATTTTTCTGTTTTATTTGATGCAACTTTTAAATCGTTTGCATTTTTTAAACCTTTACTGTCAATGTTAATCGGATTTGCTTTTGAAGCTTCTACAATCAATTCTTGTAAACTTTTTGCGGTTGTAGCAGAGTTTTTAGTCAATTCTGCAGCAACTTCTACACTCGGACTTGAAGAAGCTTCTGAACCTAAATCATAGATAAAAGGTTGAACTGGAAGTTTTCCTAATCTGGCTTCTAGTTGTGTGTAGAATAAACTTCTTGGACTGATATGTTCGTTTACGTTTTTCCAATGTCCGTTTCCTCCAAATTGTCCCCAAACTCCAAAAGCCCAGTTTTGTGCTGTTGGCGGACTATAACATTCTACTTTGGATGCCGATGATTCCCAGATTACAGAATTCGCAGCTGTCCATCCTGCTCCTCTTCCTCCTTGTTCTCTGTTGTTATAACTTAATGCTTTTCCGTCGATATTAGCAATGTCAAATAGAACTCCCGTTGCCCAGCTTCCGATTGCACCGCTGTTTTCGAATGGCAAATGTGATTCGCATTGTACGAACGCATTTGGTCCAGTTGTTCCAAATCCGCCTACAGCGAAATCATGATATCCAAATTCTGAATAACATCGTTGGAACAAAGTCTGCTGACCTTCGGTATAAAAAGTATGTCTTCTGAATGAAGCGATTTCTGAAATTGGTTCTGTAGCAATACAATCTTCAACCGTAATTTGCTGACTTGTTTTTAAAATCGTAACCGCTCCTCCTGCAAAGTGTTTAAAATTAACTTGTTTTACCCAAGCATTTCTGGTATTTTCAATGCTGATAGCCTGCCAGCGGTGTTCTTCGTCTTTTAAGTTTGAAGGATTATAAGTTGATTTTATTAAGATATTCTCAATTCCGTTATTTTCAATTCTTCCCTGCCAAGAATAAACAGTTACTTTTGAAGTTCCGAAAACATCATCTAAAGACATCGTAATTGGAGCATTTACAGTTACTTCGTTTCCATTAATCTTAGTTACAACACGATTCCAAGTTGTGATCCAATCGCCTTTTTTCCAGCCAATCCAAGAAGTTTCTCCACCGAAATCCTGCATGTTTACTTCTTTAATGAAATTATCCGTTAAAGGTTTGCTGATTTCAATTTCGTCTCCAACTTTTAATTTTGAAGTATTTTTTAATTGGATTTTCTGTGTTCCAAGTGGTGTATAAGCGTTAGCGAATTCAAATGAATCTTTATAAACTTTATCGTTTACGCCTAAAATTCTAATTAAAGCTTCTCTTTCTAAACCTGTTCCTAAAAGTATGGTTCCGTTTTCGGTATTGCCGCTTCCTCTTAGAACTACTCCCGATTTTCTAATGTATAAAGTTCCGCTGATTTTGAAAGTTCCTTTATCTAAAAGAACAGCTCCGCGAAATCCTGATTTATTTGGTTTTAATGCACTTACATAATCAATTGCATTTTGGATTTTCTGCGTTGCATCTTCTTCTTGTATAGAAACAAAAATTTTGTGGTCCAGATTCGGAATGGCAACTTCAGAGTTTCGATATCCTGCAAAAGAAAAATCTGGAATTTGATTTCCTTGATTATCGGTTGTGAAAGAAAGTTTTCCTTCTTTGTTTTTTATGATATCTGGAAAATTGTTTTGGGCTGTGATGTTTATACTGAAAAGCATCGCCAAACCAGATAAAACTATTTTATCTTTTTGAAGAGAGATTGTATTTTTTAGCTGGATAAAATTCACCTTATTTTTTTTTAGACTTTAAAATTAAACCATATAAGTAATATAAGCTCATATAATTTTTAGGTTTGTCTTTATATTTTAAATTTCCACAATCTTGTCATTTCGACGAAGGAGAAATCTTCGCTGCTAGATCGACAAAGATTGATATACTTTACGGAGTTTCTTGTGGAGATTTCTCCTTCGTCGAAATGACAAACTTTGTGTATACTTACTTAACTATAAAAATTTCATTGCCATTTTCTTCGCCTATTTGCTATCGCTCGCGTCTCGTTCCTCGAAGTGACAAACTAGATGGATATTCTTTGTGTACTTAAACCTGACAAGTTTTAAAAAACCTGTCAGGTTTGCGTTGACAATACTAAACTATTGCAACAATGATTTCAGCTTCGCCAAGGTATCCGTATTATTTTCAATTTTTGTCCAATCTGTTTTACTGTTTGGATCGATACCATTAAAATACTTTTCGATGTTCGTATATCCGTCTCCGTTTGCGTCTTTATTGGCATCTGAAGCATCATTTGGGTTTAAACCAAATTTCTTTTCCCAAGCGTCAGGAATTCCATCGTTATCTGAATCTTTATATGCTTTTCCTTTGTAAGTCGGATATCCGCCAACTTGGTCAGGATGCGTTATAATTCCTTTTTTATAAGAATCGGCTGGTAATCTTCTTTTGATGAATTCTTTACCGATTGAATTTTCTAAACCGTCTTTAACTTCTATTTTTCCAGTTTTAACCTGCTTGATAATTCTTTCGTCAACAGCATCTCTTTTTGGGATTGTCGCTCCGACATTCGTTAAAACAAAATCATAAGCTTCTTCTGCCGACATGATGTTGAATTTTGGCATTGAAAAAGGTTTTGGCTGTTTAATAGCTGCTAAAAATTCTTTTGTTTCAGCTTCTGGAAGGTTTTCCAATTGTACTCCACCATTCCAGTTGTCTGCTGTAACTTCAGGTGAACCTACTATAAAATTTCCTGAAACATAAGCTCTTCCGTATTGTTTTGGCTCAATATATCCAGATTCAGGTTTTACAATTCTATGTGAAATAGGCTCATTTACAGGAGTTATTGGCCCTGGTTTAAAATAATTGTTGATGATGTTCAACATCGAACGATAATCTCCACCATCAAGCGTACGATTCCACCAATTAAATACTACGTTATTTACAAAATTAAAGTCACCGTACATTCCGATAGAAGCATTTCTTGAAATGTTGTCGGCCCATAAGTTGCGCATAAACGTACTATTTAACCCGCCGATTGTACTTCCGAAAGCATGATTATAAGTATCTAAGCCTTCAGATGAAATAGTGTTTTGAATCGTGATATTACAAGCTGGCAGTTTTTCCAACTTTGATTTTGCATTAGCTGCAAATTGATGTCTGTACAAAGAAATGTTTTCGTCTAATCCCCAGCTAACAGAACAGTGATCTACAATGATATTTCCCATTGGATTTCCGCCCAATGCATCGTCTCTTCTTGTTACTTCAGTTGCACCACGTCTGAAACGCATGTGTCTGATGATAACGTCATGTGTATCTATTTCCAGAGTTTCTCCAGCAATACAGATTCCGTCACCCGGAGCGGTTTGTCCAGCAATTGTAACGTATGGCGCACGCATGCTGATTCTTTTTTTCAATTGAATAATTCCCGAAACGTTGAAAACAATTGTTCTTGCTCCAACTGCTTCACAAGCTTCACGGAAAGTTCCTTTTCCGCTATCTTCTAAACTAGTTACAACAAATATTTTTCCGCCACGTCCGCCTTGTGTATATGCGCCACCGCCTTCAGCACCTGGAAAAGCAGGAATATCAGCAAAAACAAAATCTTTTGGATAAGAAGCCCAAGGCAAATAAGGTCTTCCCTCTCTAGCTTGTTCTTTGATAATATGATAATTAGCTTTCCAAATTTCACCTAGTCTAGTTTCTTCTTCAGCTAAAATAGCATCGGCTTTTTCTTGAACAGGTTTCGGAATTACAGGATATTGGGCATACGCAGATGAGAAAAGAGAACAAAATGAAAATGCTAATAATGTTCTTTTCAAAGTAAGATTAGGAAAAATATTTTGCATGGAATTGATGGTCTAAGGTTTAATAGTTTTTGATAGAAAGTTAAATCAGAATTTAATCTTTTTTAGAAGTAGAGTCTTTAGCTTTATTTTTTTCTCTTTCTTCAACACGTTTATGCCAATCAGCACTTTCTTTGTTAAGATCGTAACCTTGTTTAGATAAATAATTGTTGATTCTTCCTTTATATTTTCCAAACCAGCCGTGTTTTTCTTTAGAAGAACCACCATCCATTGCATGTTCTCTAGCTTCTACTAAAGCTTTATAAATGTAATCTTTTTGTTCTGCGGTTAAATTTGGAAGCATATCATTGTAACCTGCAACTGTTATAGGAAGCACGCCATAAGTCATTCCGTCTTTAACCTCAGTAATTTTGTCTTCTGATAATTCTTTACCTAATTTTTTAAGATAAGATTTATGCAATTTTGCAATTGATTCGTCTGCTTTTGATTTTAACTTATCAATTTTCTCGTTTTGTTTTTCTTTTGCTAAAGAAGCATCTTCTTTTATTTTTTTGATTTCAGCATCTCTTCCGTCCTGAATTTCAGTTAAATCTCTGAATTGCTGAGCGATGATATTTGAAACTGCTTTTTCTTTTGCTTCGTTTTTCAGATCTAATTTGGTAACGATTTTTGCAGCTCTTTCGTTTGTAACCTTAACATATTCAGGATCTAAATGCTGTTGTGCACTTAAAGTTGAAAATGCAAAAACCAGTGATAATAAACCAACATTTAATTTTTTTAGTGCCATGTGTTTTATTTTTTAGAATTTGAAAACATCCTTGTTTTTATTTATCAAGAATGTTTTCAAAAATTATTCCTGTTTTAAATCCAATAAAGGTCTAACTAATGTTTCTTTGTTATTAGCCAAATCTTTCCAGTCTACTTTTATTGCAGGATTTACTCCATTGATATAATCTTCAATATTAGAGTAACCATCTCCATTTAAATCTCCTTTTGCATCAGAAGGATCATTCGGGTTTAAACCGTATTTTTTCTCCCATGCATCTGGCATACCGTCTTTGTCTGTATCTACATAAGGTTTTCCTTTGTATTCTGGATATCCTCCAACTTGAGAAATATCTGTAATGATTCCTTTTTTATAAGAATCCATCGGTAAACGTCTGTGTTCGAACTGATAGAATTCTTTTTTCTCTAAACCTTTAGCATATTCAGGAACTCCAGTTTTTACCGTTCTTACGATTCTTTCGTCTACTTTGTCTCTAATTGGCAACGTTGCCCCAACATTTTTAAGTACAAATTCATAAGACTCTTCAGCTGTCATAAATTTGTTAAACCAAGGCATTGGGAAAGGTTTTGCTGCCTTCATCTTAGCAAAATATTCCTTTGCTTCATCATAAGCCATTAACTCACCTTTTTTGTTTTCTAGCTGAATTCCGCCATCCCAGTTGTCTTTAGTTACTTTTTCATTTCCGTTAACAACGTTTCCGTTTACATAAGCTCTACCAAAAACCATATAAGGCAATTTACTTCTTCCTGATTCTGGTTTCAAAATTCTATAGCTGATTGGCTGAGTCAAATCGGTAACAGGACCTGGTTTATAGAAGTTGTTGATGATATTGTAATTAGCCGTATAATCTCCACCATCTGTTGATCTGTTGTACCAGTTGAAAACAACATTATTTACAAAATTGAAAATTCCGTTCCATCCGATAGAAGGGTTTCTACCAGCATTATTAGCCCACATATTTCTCATGAAAGAACAATTTTCTCCACCTAAAGTACTTCCGAAAGCGTGGTTATAAGTATCTAAAGCTTCTCCGAATAAGCTGTTTTGGATTGTAATATTTACAGTTCCAACTTTGATATCTGGGTAACCTGGTCCTGGATTATACATATGTCTGTAGATTGACATATTTTCGTCTAATCCCCAAGTTGCAGAAACGTGGTCAATCATAATATTTCCAACAGGATTTCCTCCGATAGCATCGTCGCGACGACCTACGAAAGTTTCTCCACGACGGAAACGCACGTGTCTGATAATTACATCATGGGTATCGATCCAAGTTGATTCTCCCGCAATACAAATTCCATCACCAGGAGCAGTTTGCCCAGCAATTGTAATGTATGGCGCACGAATAATTAAAGGACTTTTCAATCTAATAATTCCGGCAACATTAAATACCACAATCCTTGCACCACCTTTTTCGCAAGCTTCACGCAATGTACCTGGCCCGCGATCTTCTAAACTTGTTACAGTGTAAACATTTCCACCACGGCCTCCAAAAGTATACATTCCTCCACCTTCAGCACCTGGGAAAGCAGGAATTTCTGCTTGAGGTAAATCTGTTGGTCTTGCAGCCCATGGAATATAAGGTTTACCATGTTTTGCTTCTTCTTCAATAACTACTAAAGCTTTTTCCCAAGCTTCGTCAGAAAGTCTTTGAGCTTCTGCTTTAATTGCTTTTTCCTGAGCTTGAACTTCTGGACTAATCTTCGGATATTGGGCAAAACATTTTGCACTTCCTAAAAAAAGCAGCGATGATGCGATAAATAATGCGGAATTTTTCATGTTAATTTCTAGTTGTGGTAATTCTTTTTAAACAAATCACCTGTATCTTTTTGAAAAGAATACAGGTGAAAAGCTTTATTTGATAATCTTTTTGATATTAAATTTATTCTTGGAAATTATAAGTTCCATCTGCTCCATTACCATCTTTCCATCCGATAGTTTGTGTCAACCATGGATTACTAACCAAAGCACTTTGATTAAGTCCCATGATGTAGTAGTTTGGTCTCCATAAAATTGGAGTAGCAACACTATTAACATTATCCATTGGTGTTGGAGGCGAACGCAATTCAAAGTTAGCAGTATAAAAAGTTGCTAAAGCAGTAATTTGAGCTTGGAAGTTTGATGCATCTGGATCAACAGAAATAGAAGCACGAGCTGCAGCTAAAGGATCTGTACCAGCAGCACTAGTTCCATTTTTATAATGTAAATAATTTCCAATACGTTGAGTTCCGTTTAATACTGGAATACCCAATTTGCTATTTGTATTGTCATTAATTGAAGCGTCATCACTGTAAAGCATCCATCTTTGAACATCCCAAAAACGTTTTCCTTCGTAAGCTAACTCTACTCTTCTTTCGTATAAAACAGCTTCAAGAGCAGCATATTTGTCTCCTAATGTACCAATTCCGTAGTTTTCAGCTGCAGGAATTCCTACACGTTTACGGATTCTTCCTAGATATTCAACTGTGTTTGCGATATCACCTTTAGCAGCATAACATTCTGCAATGTTCAATAATAATTCAGCATAACGATATTCTATAATATCTGTTCCTGAAAGCTGGTAGTTTGATGCATTACTTACTGTAGGACTAGACATTTTACGAACAAACGCTGGACTTGATACATCATTACCCATACTAAATGCTACACCAGTAGTTGCATTTGTTGACCAACGATATGCCCAAACTGTAGGTACCGCAGCTGTAGTTAAACTGTTGTTGTAAGGCCAGTAACTTCCTGAGAAACCAAATGTTCTGTAAAAACGTGGATCACGATCTCTAAAAAACAAGAATGCATTATAGTTATTTGCTGCTGTTGGTCTTTTTCCGTTTGCCATTGGAAACAAATCAATCATACCTTTTGGAGCTTTAACTCCACCACTTCCTTGTCCTCCTTGACTTGCCAAACGAATTGATCTCTCCCAACCATTGTTTGATTGTAAAGAAGTAGTAACTGTAGTGCTACTTGCTAAAAGTTTAATTGCAATTGCTTCTGAAATAAATGCGTTATCATTAATATAAAACATTCTTTCCCAATCTCTTGCAGTAGTTCCATATAAACCGTGCCCTTGTGAACTTAATTCTGCTTCTGCTGCCAATCCAGCTGCCAAAGCGGCATCCCATCTTGAAGTTGAAGAATCCCAGTTTTTATTAAATAATGGGCTAGCATAAGTTAATAAAACACGTGATTTTTGAGCTAACGCCGCACCTTTAGTAAAACGACCGTAATCACTAGCTGGCCATTTACCTGGTAATAAACTAGCTGCTAAGTCAAAATCAGCTGTAATTTGAGTAACTAATTCAGTTACTGTTGCTCTAGGAATCTTAATTGATGGATCATCTTTAGAAGGAGTCTGTACAGTTGTAACTATCGGTACACCTCCATAAGTACGCATTAAATCAAAATATTGAACTGCGCGTAAATAATACATTTGTCCTTTAATCTGATCGCGAAATGTCTGACTCAAATTAGCTCCATCTACATCGATTCTTTCCAACATAACATTGATATCTCTAATTCTGTTATAAGGATCATTAGAAGGATTCTCAACTAATGTTTTTCCGAAATAACCAGATCCATCTACAGCACTTCCTAAAGTTATATTTGGATTAATCATAGCAGAAATACCTCCTAATTCTTCTGTATAAGTAGACTGAGTAGTTGTAAAAGATCCAACAACTACCGCAGTTGGTGTTTTATACCCATCATAAAAATCGTAATATAAATTGTTTACGTACCAATTTACACGTTCTTCACTTTTAAAGAATTCTGCATCGTAATATTTATATTGCTTTTTGTCTTCTAAAAAGTCGTCACTACAAGAAACTCCTAATACCATTAAAAGAATCATTGTTATATATGTACAAAATTTTGCTTTCATAATTGTTTTAATTAATATTAGAATGATACATTCAAATTGATTGACCAAGTTCTAAGAGTTGGATATCTAGAAGCTGAATCATCATACATATTTCTATAATGATCTGGATATGGATTATACAAATCCCATAAGTTATTACCTGTTATTCCTAAAGTTGCTTTTGCAACATTAATTTGTTTCATTGCTTCTCTTGGAAGTTCAAATCCAACAGTCATATTTCTCACCACACATCTAAATGTATTTAATTGCCAAAAATCAGATGGAGCAAAAATATAATCTTGTTGTGCCATATTAGGATATTTTCCGTTAGGATTATCTGTAGCATCGTACATATCATTCCAGAAAGATTCATGAGCCCAATCATTATGAGCAGACGAAGTACCTTGTTTTACTAGATCGATAGCATTGTAACCTCCCCATGAAGTTTGAATCTGAGTTTTGAAGTAGAACGTTTTATATTTGAATCCTAAATTACTTGTAAAACCGTAAGTTCTGTTATTATTAGCTAATTTAACATAATCTTCATTTCTCATAATTCTACCATCAGCACCTGCTTGAGTTCCTGTTGATGCATTATAAACTCCCGCTGTATCCTCGTAAGCTAACATTCCTTTACGCATAGCATTTACGTTAGTGATCCCCATGTAAGAAGGAACTCCACCAACAGCAGTAGCTCTCTGTGTTAAATAATTCCAATAGTTAGCTACATCTTCGTCAGTTCTTAAGATACCATCACCTGTTGAAGTTTGTTTCCAAGTATTGAATCCCCAAACTGGGAAAAATGTAGAAGCTCCAACTGTTGTTATATTTGTATTTGCGTCAGTTCTCGCAAGATTAGGATATTTTTTAACTTCATTATTATTGAATCCAAAGTTTATCCCTACACTATAGCTTAAATCTTTTTTAATATTGTCATTCCAATTTAAGCTAAACTCACTTCCCCAAGCATCAACAGCTGCATAATTCACCTCTGCAAAACCACCTCCAACTGTAATTGGAGTACCTGCCTCACCTGCTAATCCGATCAACATCTCTGTAGATCTATCATAATAGAAATCAGCTGAAAGTTGTAATCTGTTTTTTAAGATACCAAGATCAATACCAAAGTTGTTTTTGATAGTAGTATCCCAATGTACATCTACGTTTGGATTTGGTCTCGGTGTAATTCCACCGCCTAAAAGACCTCCACTGTTACCAAATTGAGCTCCTTTATCTGGCAATGGTTCATAAAACTGTAGCCATCTCCAGTAGTCAATATTATCTTTTCCTGTTTTACCAATTGAATAACGTAATTTTAAATTACTTACCCAAGATACATTATCAGTAAACCAGTCTTCTTTAGAAACAACCCATCCTAATTGCGCACCTGGGAAAAAGCCCCAGTAATTATTCGGAGCAAATTTAGTAGAAGCATCACTTCTAAAAATAAACTCAGCAAGATATCTATCTTTAAAACTGTAGTTTACACGTCCTAAGTAAGACTGTGTTCCAGACTCTACTTTTACAGCTTGTGAGTTTGTACTAATTGGTCCAGCAGTTGTACTATTACCTAAGAAATCTTTTGAAGTTCCTTCATAAGCTAAACGAACATTTTTATTCCATGCTTCAGATTGCTCATAACCAAACATTGCAGATACATTATGATTTCCAAATGTTCTAGCATATGTTGCAAAAAAGTTAGCTTGTACTAATTTATCTAAATCTGTAGTATAATAAACTCTAGAACCACGGATATTTGTTTCTACAGCATATATAGAATTAGGGTTTTCTAAGTGATTATCAGCCAATTGATAGTTTGTTATTCTTGCCAAATCATACGGTAATTGGTATTGCTCTGTATAATTGCTTGATTGGCTTCTAGCAAAACTTCCTTTTACGCTTAAACCTTTTACAAATGGTATTTTATATTCTAAAGATAAATTCACATTATATGAAAATTGCTCTTCTATTTGTTTTCCAGCATCTAAACCTGCAAAATAGTTCCATCCTGCAATAGTTGTATTAGCGTTAGCACTTCCTAAGTTACGATCTGTACGCGGAAACGGAGACATCCAATATTCTTTTCCACCAACAGTAGTTGACCAAGGAATGTATTTTGGCATGTGTAACAAGTAAGCATAATCTGCTTGCTCTCCACCAGCTGCAGAACCAAAACTACTATCGTTTAAGTTTGCTGAAGCTTTAGAGAATGATTTTGTTACGTCTGTTGTAATAGCAGAAACGGAAGCAGAAAATTCTAAATCTTGAGAGATTTTAATAGTAGTTCCTGTTCTGAAATTCCATTTTTTATAATCTTGCTCTCCTAAATTAGCTCCTTGATCAAAGTAAGTAACACCTGCAAAATAAGTTGCTTTTTCAGTACCTCCACTTGCAGACAGTGATTGTCTTTGCTGAACAGCAGGCATCCAAGCTTTTTTAAGCCAATCATAATCCAAACCTTTCATTTTTTCAAGCTCTGCAGCAGAAAAATATTTAGATCTATCAGCATCCAAATTAGAATTCAAAAATCTATTTTTCCAAATTCCATGCTCATAAGCATTCATTGTTTTACTATGGCTTACCGCATCATTCATTGCATATTGGCTATAGTATGTAAACTTTGGTTTTCCAGATTTTCCTCTTTTAGTTTTTACGATAATAGCACCTTGTGAAGCTCTTGATCCATAAATTGCTGCAGAACCATCTTTTAAGACTGTCATACTTTCAATCTCTGAAGGATCTAATTGATTAAAGGTATCTAAAGTAGGTTTTCCATTTTGAGGATCAATTTGCACCATATCATCGATTACCACTAAAGGAATATTTGAATTACCATCTTTTGAGAATCCAAAAGTTTGACGTATTTGAAGTGTTGCAGCATCACCAGGACGACCCGCTCCTCCAGATACACTTACTCCTGGAGTTAAACCTCTTAACGCTTCAGATAAATTCGATACAGGTAAATCTTGAAAATCGTCTGGTTTTAAAGTAACAATAGCTCCAGTAACATTATTCTTTTTTTGCGTACCGTATGCCACAACTACAATATCATCTAATACATTAGAATCATCTTGCATTTTAACATCCAGGTTGGTACGACCATTTAAAGGAACTTCTGTTTTTTTCATTCCAATAAATGAGAAAACCAATGTTGCCCCTGGCTTAACCTTAATCTGATACTTACCATTGTAATCGGTAGTAACTGTATTCTTCGTAGATTTTTCCGTTACGTTTACTCCCGGAAGAAGGCCTGATACATTATCAATTACAGTTCCTGTTACTGTAACTTGATTACTTTGAGCATAACTCAGCACACTCATCAATGTAAACAAAAGAAAACTACATCTTTTTATAAGTGCTTGTTTCATAAATGTTTTTTTTGGTTAGGTTATTAATTGTTAGTTAGTCATGTTAAACATGTCTTAATTATAATAAAATTTTACTTAAAGAAATCTTAAGGCTTTTTATTAAATGTTTAAAACACATTTATTTTAGTATTCCAAAAATATAACGATGATATATGAGAACCGTCCTGCTGTATCCTGTTTCAATAGCATAATTTCAAAAAAAATGATGCAAAAAAAACAATATTAATAAAAAAGGGTTGGAAAAAATAAACGATACAAAATATTCAAGAGAAATGATTGCTTAAAATAAAATTTATAATACAGTTTTGAGTAAAAAATAATAAGATTTTTATCAAAAATATGCATATACTATTTATTCTGCAAAACTTCTCACTATCATAGCTGATGTGGAGAAGGTTATAAATAGTTCTATTTTACGAAAACGTTAGAGATAATTATTAAAATAACAATTAATTTACATTAAAAAACTTACAAAACAAATACAGGATACTACTAAAATAAGATTAAAAAATATTATAAAATAAAAAATATTTTTAAAAGTAAATTCTGACCAATGAATTGTAAACGATTACATTTTTAACTTTCGCCCTCAAAAACTGAATAAAAAACCCGCTAACTATCAAAGGCAGCGGGCGTTAAGCTAAAATTATTCTATTAAATTAAAATTTACAGAATTTTCAAGTTTTTTCGTGCTTATTTATTCGGATTCCATCCCTTCAAAACTAAATCTCTATTATATTTCTTAATATCTTCTTTCTTCAATTGATGTGACCACGAAACGCGTTGAGACAAATCCTTCGCACTCGCACCTTTGCTTGCATATTCTGCATAATAAGCTGTTTTATCTTTATCTGGAAATCTAGTATCAATCCAAGCATTCCAACCTTCTGGAATAATATGCGAACCTAAATCTGTATTAATGAAAACAGTTTGGGCATAAGGCCTCCAAGGTCTTCCCAAAAAGACTTTATCTACCGATTTGTCTTTTGCAGTAAGCTTGCAATCAACAAAAACAAGGCCATACGTTTGTCCTTGGGGAGTTGAAGCTGCGGTAATATAAGAGTTCGTTAAACTTTCAACTGTACATTTATAAAAATAAGCTGTTGCTGCACCGAATATAAAATCGGTTGTACCATTGATAAAACAATTTTCGAAATAAATCCTCGTATTTCCTTCAGATAAATATAGAGTGTCCTGATTTCCCAAAAGATTACAATTTTTAACGACAACTCGATCACTCTTTATGTGAAGAGCCACCGCCTGCCCTATTCTTCCTGCTGTGTTTTCCACAGTAAGATTTTCCAGTGTGCAATCGTTTCCTTTTATTAAAAAAGAATAAGAAGTTGAAGTTCCAAATTCTTTTTTTCCCGATGGATCTGTTTCTCGAAGCGGCTTACCGGAATAATCATCAAATGAAATAATCGTTTTATTTCTATCCGTTCCTTTTAAAGTAATAAAAGGTTTTGAAGCAGGAATTTCTAATTTCTCTAAATACTTTCCAGGCTTTATAGTAATTACAACACGTTTCTCTGAATTGTCTTTGACATTATTCACCGCTTCCTGAATCGTTTTGAAATCTCCTGAACCGTCTTGAGCAACGGTTACAGCGAGTTTATTATCAAGCGTTTGGGCTGATAGTGAAAGTGTTATTAAAAATAAAGCCAGAATATATTTCATAGTTTTTAATATTTAAAATTTTTACACAATGTATATCTGTAGAGACGCAATGCAGTGCGTCTAACGCAACGTAACCACAATGTTTGATATACATGGCGTAGACGCACTGCAGTGCGCCTCTACAAAAAAATAGGAATCTATATATAATTTTAATGCGACATCCAAACCGTCATTTCTCCTTTTCCTTTATTTCCCCACGCAAAATACGGAATCAGTTTTACTTGTACAGTATTTTCATTTTTAGCAGAAAGCGGTTTGTATAACGTTTTATCCCATGAATTATTAGCATTTATTACCGCTTCAGCATCAATGCTCATTAAATTTCTATTATTCAAGATGAAATTGTTTGTTGCGAAATTCGATTTCAAATTTAAAGCGACATCATTTACACTTATTTTCGCAGGAAGCTGATCTGATTCCAAACAATACACCAAAGGCCCCCTTTTTACAGCAACCTGATTTTTAACTTCTTCTACTAATGGATTCGCTTCCATAACTTCAACTGGCATTGGAAGATTCAATTCAATAACATCTCCTTTTTTCCATTTTTGATTTAATTTCAAATAAGTTCCAGAAACGATTTTATCTGTAATTTTCGAATTATTAACCGAAACTTCAGCATTTTGACTCCAACCTGGAATTCTTAAAAAGAAGTTCTGTAAATCTTTTGGAGCTTTCACAATTTTCAACGTTATTTTTCCGTCCCAAGGATAATTGGATTGTTGCTCAATTTCGATTTCTTCTCCATTTAAAGTTTTAGTTTTTAATGAATTACTTCCGTATAGATTTACATACAAACCATCTTTAGAAATATTGTAAGCATAATTTCCAACTTCCGCCACGGTTCTCGTTACGTTTGGCGCACAACAGTTAGATAAAGCAATATAACCTTCACGTTCATTTCCCCATCTTTGGTGAAACGGTAAATCATTAGAAACATTCAACGGATTATTATAAAGGAATTTTTCTCCTTCTAAATCCATTCCAGAAAGTACACTATTATAAAGAGCTAATTCTACAATATCAGCATATTTGGCATCTCCCGTAATTTGAAGCATTCTCCAATTCCATAAAACATTTCCAATATTCGCGCAGGTTTCGGTATGAGCCGTTGCATTTGGCAGTTGAAAAGGTCTTCCATAAGCCTGATGAATTTTTTGAACTACAGTTGGATCATAAGAAGTTCCGTCTGGCGAAACACCATCGTACAAAGAACCGCAACCTCCAGTAATGTACATTTTACGATAGGTTACATCATCCCAAATCGATTCTAAATTGTCTAATAATTTCTTTTCTCCCGTTTCGGCATACAAATCGGCAACTCCAGCATAAAGGTAATTTGCTCTTACAGCGTGCCCCATTGCGGTTGTCTGCTGTCTAAACGGAACTCTGTCTTGATTATCATCGGTTCCGTCATTTGTCGTTCCGCGAATATCAATTAGATTATTAGCCAATTCTAAGTATTTCGGATTCTTCGTCGTTCTGTACATTTCAACAATTCCCATATAATGAGACGGACAAATCGCATTTCGAGCCAATTCTGGTGAAGCTTTTTTATAGAAATCATACAAGAAATCGGCAACACCTTTTGCAATATTCAGGAAGTTTGTTTTACCCGTGGCGCGATAATGAATACAAGCTGCAGTCATTAAATGTCCCATATTATATTTCTCAAAGCCTAGTTGTTTTTTCACTTCTTCTGGCCCTAAAGTTCCCCAGCGTTCATCAATTAAAACCGGTGTATGAATGTAACCATCTTTACGTTGTACTTTGGCGAAAAGCGAAATAGCTTTATCCATTTCGGCATCCAATTTTTTATCTTTTGTAACGGCATACGTTGCAGCCATTCCTTCAAAAATCTTATAGAAATCACCATCATGAAACGAAGGGCCTTTAAAAGTTCCTTTGCTTAGACCTGCTGCAATTTCAAAGTTTTTGTAAGCATGAGAAGTTTCATTATGATACAAATCCCACATATACGGCAAGGTATTTTTGGTTTCTACATCAAATTGTTCTTTCCAGAAACCGTTTGTCCATTTTACATCTTGCAAACCGACACTTTGCAATTTAGAATACGGACTTTCTGAATTCGCAACCAAGCCTTTGTTTTGAGCAAACACTCCAGTGCTAACAAAAAACAATCCTAGGGAAACATTTAATATTTTTTTCATTCTTTTATAATTTTGAACCATATAAGCAATATAAGTTCATTTAAACTAACCTTTTTAAACTTTCGCAATACAATTTAAGTCAAACTTATAATATCTTAAATCACTTATATGGTTTAATAATTTATTTTACGAAGAAATTAATAGTTCTGCTCATAGAATCTCCTTCTGCATCTTTTACCGTTACTACGAAAGAAGCAAAACCTTTTTCAACAGTTGTAAACTGAATTTCTTTTCCTTTTAAAACCACTTTTCCATTTTTAATATCAGAGAAAGTGTAAGCTGGTTTGTTTTCATAACCTTTGAAATAATCTGCAGCATTTAAAACTTTTTTATCTTTTAAATTGATAAAATAATGAGGATGCGCCAGCCAGTCTAAATAATTATCCAACTGCGTAAATCCGTCTTTGTCTGTATCTTGATTAGCATCTGAAAAATCTCCTGATGACGAATTTTCATTCAACCCAAAAGCTTTTTCCCACCAGTTTGGCAAACCATCATGATCTGTATCCCAATCTGCTGGACGAGTTTCTGAAACAAAGTTCGGCCATCCGCCTGCATCCTGTTCGTTATCAATCATTCCGCCTAAACCACTTTTACTTCCTTTATATGTGAAAGTTCCTTTTAAAGTTTCATCAATAATTCGATTATCATGTTTATGAAAAAACGGTTGATTCGCACCAACATCTGAAAGCACATTTTTGTAAGCCGCTTTCGCTGATTGCGTTTCTACATACGAAGGAAAAAATGGTTTGTCTACAAAAGTTTCATATTCTACTTTCTCATTGTGGCTTATAGTAGATTTTCTGCCTTTATCCTGAGATTTTTCATCAAAGTAACCTGGCATAATATTTCCGTTAAAATAATAGCGTTGCATTCCTTTTCCAACACCTTCGTGCTGTGCATTTAAGGCCACAAATATTTTAGTCGAAGCTCCTGGTTTGTAATAATTATTTACAAAATTCACTTCGTTAGCACCACCGTCAGTTGTTCTTGTTCCCCAGTTATAAACTACATTGTTTGTGATATCCAGTCTTCCTGTGTAATAACCGTCTCCATTTAAACCACCACCAATACTCCAGTTACGGCCCTGATTGTGAGCCAATAAATTGTGATGAAAACTACCAATATCTCCGCCAATTGTTGCTGCAAAACCATGCATTTTTCCAGCAGGATATTTATCATGTCCCGCAATGTTTAAAGCTTCAGAAATTAAAGTTCGTTGCAAGGTAATATGATGCGCACCACGCGAACTAAACGATTCATCTATTGTCCAGCTAATCGAACAGTGATCAATAATACTATAATCAGCACCTGTTAATCCCATTCCGTCGAAAGTAGTTCCACCACCAATGCGAACTGTCAAAAATCGAATTACACCATCATTTCCTGTCAACCCAATTGGAGCTCTGCTGATTGTGATTCCCTCGCCCGGAGCCGTTTGTCCCGCAATAGTAATATAGGGCTGATTTGCTACTAATCTCGAAGCCAGTTTTATATTACCCGAAACATTAAATACAATCGTTCGCGGTCCAATTTCCTGATGGATGGCATCGCGTAAACTTCCTGGACCATGGTCATTTAAGTTCGTTACTTCTACAACTTTTCCGCCACGACCTCCTACTGCATAACGTCCGTAGCCTTCTGCACCTGGAAACGCCAATTGAGCAGGTTTAAATGACCATACGTTTCCTAAAGTTACTTCGCCATTATTATCCACTTCATCGACTCTCCAGTAATAAGTTGTTCCTGAATATAAATCAGAAACCGAATACGATTTCTCAATCAGTTTCCCTTTAAATTCTTTTGAAGCTTCTGTTGCATTTTCTACGGCATTTTTATCTTCACCAAAATACAATTTATGAGATACGACATTTTTTACAGCGTCCCATTTTAGGGTTAAAGTTTTACCCACTTCAACATGTTCGTCTCTATTTTTTGGTTCTGGAGTTCTGGCCTGATTCATCAAATTTGGCGTATCAATTTCAAAACCGTTAATGACAATTTGTTTTACGATATCAGGATTAGAAGTCGGATCAATTTCAAAACGAACAATTACATCCTTACCTTTCTCAGCATTAAAAGAAATATACGCCATGGAAGCATCAATTTTAGCATTGGCTCTCTGACTAGCATTTACTGTTTCCTGAAGTTTTCCGTTTACAAAGATTTTTATCGGAGAAAAAGTTTTTCCTGTAATGACATCAAAAGCGTTATGAAAAGTCAAAAGCGTATGTTTTCCAGCTTTCAGTCCGCTAATTTTCAATTCTAAATTTTCAGCAGTAACCAAACCGTCACTTCCTAATCTATTATAAAATGGCGCGCTCATTCCAACTTTATACCATTTTGAAGTAAAGTTTCCTTTTAACTTAAATGACACATTATTAAATGATTTTTCAGCTTCTTTTCCTTCGTTAATTACCCACGAATCATAACTTGGATCATGGACTTCTTCAAGTCTTCTTTGAAAAAAATCAAAGTCCACTTTTACAATTTGTTTATCAGTATTTTGAACTGATTGTGCTTGTCCATTTGTGGTTAAAAGCATGGACAAAAGAGCACTACTTATTAATTTATTTATCATTTTTTGTTAGTAATAGTTAGTTTAATTTCGTTTTCTCTGCTTCAGATTTTCCAAGCAGATTTATAATGTCTTTTTTTCTTTCTTCTGGAATTACTTTTAAAACCTTTAATTCTCCGTTTAAGAGTTCGGCTTCAATTGTTGTATTTTGTTTGGCATGTAATTTAAAATGAACGTTCCATTCTTTTGGCCACGCTGGAAAAAGATAAATTTTTCTACCTGTTTCCTGCAAAAGCATTTCTTGCATTCCAATCATTCCCGATCCGCCCCAATTATGATCTGGAACCCAATCAAATCCAGGTCCCCAAAATGCTGGAAAACGTCTCTCTGAATTCGCCATTTTCATTGTATTATATTTTGCTGCTTCTTCGGTTAAACCCAAACGAGCTGAGAAAATGTTATCTTGTTTCCAACCAATATGACTTCTGAATTTTATAGCATCAGAATCGTATTTCCAAGTATTTAAAGCCGTTTCCAAATCAGGTTTACCAATACCATAAATTCCCCAAGGATAAACAGGATACAATTGCGGAACTTCAGAATTATTCACTCTTTCCCAAGTTTTAGCAGGAAGTAAAACTTTATGATTTTCAATCTGCCCAAAATTCAAAGGCGGAATTCTCGTTTGAAATGCTTTTAAATATTCTGAGTCTTCTTTGGACAATTGATTTCCAGAAAGGTTTAAAAGATCTTCTGTAATAATTTGTAAAGCCGAAATCGTACTATTTGAGTTATTCGTCATTTTATAAGTTTCAGCAGCTGAACCTGGATATAAAACTAATTTTCCGTTTCCATCCAAAGCTTTTCTACCTCTTTGTTTGGCTAAATATTGATAATGTTCATCAAAAAATCGAAGACAACTTATAATGAATTGATTGTATTTCTGAATGTCTTCTCCAGCATATTCTTTCTGTTGCAACATCATCTGACAAAACTCCAAAACCGTGTCCCATTCGTATTCCAACCAAGCATTGTATTCCATTCCCGGATCGTAATCTGCGGGACGTTTCCATTCGTATTCAGCTGGATTTGGCAAACCGAAATTTTCTAATTGTTCTGTGAATGATGCACCGTTATGTTTCCAATATACTTTAGAACGTAATTCGGCATTTTTTTGCAAATCGTGATAAAAACTCAATTGCGATTTCATCATATCAAAATCACCGCTTTTTACCATCGGAAAATAAACCAATCGCTGGTTTTGAGCCGTCATAGTTCCTCCTCCCCAATTTCTGAAATCTGGTGTAAAATCTAAATCCTTATTCGTGTAAACGGGATCAACCGTAAAAAGTCCGCCGTTGAATTTGGTTGGATATTTTCCATACGCATTGCATCCCAGCATGTATCTGAACAACTGATAATTCTGCCCGATTTGATACACCGAATCTTTGGCCTTCGATTGATTTTTTTGAGTAAAAATAAAACTGCGATTCCAGAAATTATTCCACCATTTTTGAGTGTTTTTTTCTGCTTGTTTGAAATTGTTTTTATTAGATAAAACCAAACTTTTCAATCCATTATTCCAAGTCGAAAAATCAGATTGATTCGTATTCAAATAAATTTCTAGTGAATGCCTTTTTGAAGGTTTTAAACTTGATAAATTAAAGCCTTTAAAATCGGTTGATTGATATTTTCCTAAATATGTTCCGTCTGGCTTCAGATTGTTTCCTGTCATAAATCCCCCAAAAGTCAGATTCGCAATTGGATTCAGCATTTGATCTTTAACCGATTCCATTTTCTGCTGTTTAACCGCTACATCAAAAACAGTATTTTCTCTATTTCTATGATAAAATTTGACACCGTTGTTTTCAAAAGCAATTGAATCTTTAAAATTAACAAGATCTCCCTGAGGTGCCCATTTATAAGAATTGGCGTTGTTTTCTTTTCCTTTTGAAATACGGTTTTTATAACGCCAACTTTCATAAGACGCTGTCATTTTCAGCGGATTTTTACTTTCTAAATCAACATGAATAATAGGTTTAAAAACATCAACCCAAAGTTTAATTTTAGTATCATTTTGTCCAACTAAAACATACCCATCTTTCAGTTTTAATTCTTGATGAAACGCTTCTTTTCCCTCAAAAGGATTCGGCGTTAAAGTCACCTTCACACGTCCTAATTTCAATAAAGTATTATGTTCGTCGAAAGTTCCGCTTCTTGAAAAATAAAAATACAAATCGCCTTTCTCTACCCAGACATTCATACCAATATCACCGCCTCCCAAAGGCATAGATTCTGATGAATTATTGCTTTGCGTTGTCCAAATTTGATTATAATTATCGAGCGCAGGAATTTGCGCTTTAAGGCAAAGCGTAGTGAAGAGAAAAAATAGAAGTATTAAATTTTTCAACGTATTAATATTTTATATAGAATACTATTATTGAACCATATAAGTCATAAAAGATAATTTAAGCTAAGCCTTCATTTCTAAACTTATATTTCCTAAAAGACAAGCAAAACACAAAACTTACATTTTCTTATATAACTTATATGGTTAAAAAAATCACCACTCATCGGTTCTAAATGAAGAAACTGGCAAACCACCTGCGCTAAACAATTCCGCTTTGGCGAAATCTTTCCATAAATATCTTACTGCAACTGGATTTTTTACTTTATCAGATGTCAAAACCACTGATTTTCTTCTTACAACCGTTTTTGCTGGATAAAAAACTTTGTCTGCTCCTGCTATTTCAAAACCTAAAACTTCTTTGTCATAAGATGTAATTCCGTTATTAACATCATCAAAAGAAACCGTCACAGCACCATCTTTTATTTCCATCGATTTATATTTTGGACTTTCGAATTCAAAACCTTCGATTCCATAAGTTCTTGCCAAAGCCTGAAAAGCCAAACGGTTTCCACCTTTTTCTTTATCCATTGGGTGAATGTTGTTTTCTTCTCCAATATCCATTAAAACCGCCATTGCCGAATTCGGAATTTCTTTTGAAGCTTTAAATTGTGCCTCTCTTAAATAAGCTGAATTATATTTTTCTAAATAATCTTTTGGATGAAAAGAAGCGTAATTAAATGGTGCGATTTGAGCGAAATAAAAAGGAAATTCTCCCTGATTCCACAACGTTCTCCAACTGCTTACCATTTTCTTCATCAAAGCGGTATATTCTGAAGCTCTTTCGTAATTCGATTCTCCCTGATACCAGATACAGCCTTTGATTCCGTAACCAATTACAGGCGAAAGCATTCCGTTAAACAAAGTTGTAGGAACACGATTTGGATCTTTTGCCAATTCTTCTTTCGTGGTCGGAATTTTAGCGCTAGCGAAATCTTTCAGCATTTGTTTGTTCATCCAAGCTTCCATACTCGAGCCTCCATACGATACATGAATCAATCCCACAGGAACATTTAAAACTTCCTGTAAAAGCGAGCCAAAATACCAAGCCGTTGCGCTAAAATTAGATGTTGATTTTGGAGAAGCTTCTTCCCATTTTCCTTCGAAATCTTCTAATGGTTCTAAAACGGTTGCTCTTGGAATCGTAATTAAACGAATGTTTTTATTGGTTGATCTTACGATAATTTCGTTTCCGTTTTTAACAGGTTGTCCTTGAAATCCCTTCAAAGGCATTTCCATATTGGATTGTCCCGAACAAAGCCAAACTTCACCTACCAAAACATTTTTGATGGTAACTTTTTCGTTTCCTTCAGCAACTTCAATTGTATAAGGACCACCAAAAGATGAAGTCTGTAATTCTGTTTTCCATTTACCTGAAGCATCTGCTTTTGCTTTGTAGGTTTTAGAATCCCACGAAGTTTTGATTACGATATTAGCGTTCTTTTCTGCCCAGCCCCAAATTGGCGCGTTAGATTTTTGTTGAAGCATCATGTTATCAGAGAACAATGCTGGCAATTTGATTTTGGCATTGATTTGAAAACTTGCTAAAATCGTTAATAATGCAATAATTGATTTTTTCATTTTAATTTATTTTCTATTGCCACAGATTTGAAGATTAAAAAGGATTATTAATTTTAGTTATGTCAGGCTGAGCGAAGTCGAAGCCCGATTCCAATTGAAACGCCCTTCGACTTCGTTCGGGGTGACAATCCAAATAATCATTTAATCTGTGGCTAACATTTTATTTTTCTTTTACAATACTCACTGGCCCAAATAACCCCGCTTTCAACAACGGTTCTCCTTCTAATCTAAATGGTGCTGTTGTCCAAGTTAATCTTTCTTCTTTTGGCAATTTTTGATCGCCGATTAATCTATTTGCCCAAGTATTTGTAACTTTTATTTCTATCGTATTTTTTCCTTTTTGTAAAGCTTTTGAAATATCTGTTTTAAAAGGGAAAGTCCAAAGTGTTCCGCAGTCTTTTCCGTTGATTCTGATTTCGGCAATATTGGCGATTTCACCTAAATCTAACCATGTTTTATTGCTATCTTTTCCTTTCCAAATAAACTCTTTTTTATAAACTACAGTTCCAGAATAATACTTAATTTGATCATTTTCAGAAGTGCTCCAGTCAAAAAGCTTGTTTGTTTTTATGACATCTTTCGGACCTTTGAATTCTGGATCGAATTGAATTTCCCAATTCTCATCTAAAACCTGAACTTTTTCAAATTCAGCTGTTTTTCCTTGGGCTAAAACTTCTTTTGTTTCTTCTTTAAAAATCACAAAACCAGATTCGTTTGCCTCTAAAGTTAACGAAACAATTGTTCTTCCGTTTTCTATTTTCCAATTGGCTAAAGCTGAAGTTTGATCTGTTACTGGATTGTACCATTGCGGTACTTTTCCAGAAATTCTGAAAGAAGCTTCAAAAGAACGTTTTTCTACTTTTTGATTGGAAATGAAATAAATATCTTTCTTATCCGATTTACGATGCGCCCAAGCCAATGTTTCGGCTTCAGCTCGATTTAAATTTGGAAAATAAATATCTTGAGTAATTCCGATTGAAGCAAAATCATTTCCTAAATACGGCAATTTAACAACTGTTCCTTTTCCGATTTTCCATGTTGCTAAATTTGCATTATTCCAGATTTCATCAATTACATTTTGCCATTTCTTTTGATCGGGTTCTGACTGAATTCCCGGCAGAAGGTTCGGTTTTTCGTCCACAAAAATAGTTGCTCCATCTTTTAGCAATTGCAGGATTTTTTCGGCGGAAGCCAAAGACAAAATCTTATTTGGTGCCATTTTGTGACTTCCTGGGAAGAATAAAGCGCCATATTCAATTCCGCCTTCAAATGAGATTTTTCCGTTTACCACTTTCGCTCTATTAATTAAAACATCAGCATTAAAAGAATCATATTGATACCCATTTAGCGGATTAATCCATTGTGATAAATCAGTTATATTTTTAGAATAGGTCACTTCTTTGGGCATTTTTGCCGTTGGCTGACCTTCATTTTCTAAACGGATTTTCTCGCTTTCGAGTCTCACTGTACCAAATACATTTGGGATAAACGGCACCAAACGATCTGGAACAAAAGAACGGGAAGGAAAATCTTCGCCAATAAAAACCGCCAAATCAATTACAGGTTTTCCTTTTTGCAACTGAAACTGCACTCTTTGACAATAATCAAACCACGCTTTTCCGGGTTTCCACCACGTTTGGTCTCTTTGGAAAAAAGTTCCGATATCATCTAAAGTCATTCCGGGTTTTCTGTCCGTCCACGGATTATGGACAAAAACATGATAGAATAAACGGTTGATTCCTAAAGCATAATTACGGTCTGCAGTTGTTTTTAGATTCCCAGGATGTTCGTTCCAATCCATTCTCAGCGCTGTAAAAGATTCTGCCTGAATAATATCTTTTCCGTAAATATGTCCGCCCGAAATGGCATCGACCATATCAAAAGGTTTGTCGTGTGTTGGGCTTTTCAGCCAAAATTCTCCACTTGGGTAATCGACATACTTATAATGAAGTAAGGCATCGCTCGTTACAACAGGCGCCACATTTTCGGCACTTAATTTTATGTTGTTTTCTTTGGCGATTTGAGCGACAGTTCCGTAGAAATTATCGGCAACTAAATCGGCAATTGTTTTTCTAACATCGTATAAAACTTTCTCTGAAAAATCGGCACTTTCTACTGGAATTCCGGCCATAACGGGAAGATATTCTACAATATCGTAACCACGTCTCTTTTTAAATTCAGCCTTAAAAACCGAAGACCAATTTTGGCTTCCACATTCCCAGCTGTCGAAATGCAGGATTTCTAAAACTTTTGAAGCCAATTCTGGACCAGCTGAACGAACTGCTTCTCCAAACCAATGATCTAATTGAAAACGAATTAATTCTGGATTAAATTTGTCAACTTCCAGCCCTTTTCCTGCTCCGCCAGTTGCATTTTCATGTCCTGTAGAAGTATGTCCCATTCGGATAATTTTCCACTTTCCTTTTGGTGCTTTCCAGTTTAGGTTTCCATCAGCATCCACAAAATTGGATATATTGATAATTTCTGATTTTTTGAATGCATCAGAATTTGGTATTTCTTTTTCTGTAGTCCGCGGAGTCAAACGCCAGATTGCACCTGATTTTCCTTCGTAATTATTAATCAACGATTGATTCGAAAGTGTAATTTTACTCACTTTCAGATTCTGTTTCCACTTCGCAAAATCCAAATCTTCTGCTCCAGGTTCTGTCCCTTTTGGATCATACACAAATCTGAAATATTTTGCCGTAACAGGCGTAATCGTATGTGTATTTGGGAAATCCATGTCCTGCCAGCCGTGACGTGGTGCGATCATTCTTTCGTGGAATCTAAAATTGATTCCGTCATCACTCACTTCTACAATAAGACGCTGTGCCTGAAAATCTCTTCCTTTGGTTTCAATAACAATAGATTTGCAGGTAAAAGGCTGTGCAAATTCGTATTGAATCCAACCCGCATCGGCAAATTTGAAGTTTTCATCTTTTTTAGGATCAGCCAAAAAAGATGCATCGGTATTGTTTGATGTTGTCACTTTTGGGAGTTGCATCTGCGAAGTGATTTGGTATTCTTTTATCGGAATCGCAAAAGTAGCAATGTCTTTATAATAGTCTTTGTAATGGGCTGGAACTGGCAGTTTTGAAACCACTTTTTTTCCGCCTAAAATTTCAGTCGTTGACCAAACTACTTTCTGCATTGACATCTCTGGCGTAATCCACGGCCCACCTGCAACAGCAAATCCATCTGCTCCATGAAAAGCCAGTTTCAAACCTAAACGATCTGCTTCTTTAAAAGCCCAATGAATCATATCCCAAAATTCAGGCGTCAACTGTAAAACTGGCGGATCTATCAATGGCGGATTGGCTGGACCTTTAATAGTCATTAAATAAGCGCCCGCAATGCCGGCTTGTTTCATGGCTTCTAAATCGGCTGTAATTCCAACTTTAGAATACGCCGATTTCATCCAATACCAATATACCCAAGGTCTTGAGGATTCTAATGTTGGCTGAAAAGATTCTTTTTTATGAACTTCCTGTCCAGAGACGATGTTTGCAAAAAGCAAAAACAAGAAAATCGAAAGTTGGAAATTCCAAAATCGGAAGTCTTTTTTGAAAAGAAAAATGTGGTTACGGTTAGACATTATTGTTATTATTTTCTGTTCGTAAACCCGACGGGTTTTTGAAACCTGTCGGGTTTAATATATTTTTTGCTATTAAAACATAGCCAATGGTTTTAACCATTGGGACGCAACGTGATTTCTCCATACGTTTCCCGAGGTTGAAACCTGGGGCTATGTTTGATAATCTTTGTGGAATTTCTTGCGAAGATTTCTCCTTACGTCGAAATGACAAACTATATCTTTAATCTTTAAGTTTTTAACTTTAAAATTATCAATTATCACTTATCAATTATCAATTATCAATTATCAATTATCAATTAAACTTCTTCAAACTACTTTCCAATTCATTTTTTGAACCGCTGAAAGGCGTCAAATAAAAACTGTATTCATAATTTCCAGATTTAATCTGATATTGTTCTAATGGCTGTGCTACAATCGTCCAGCTGTCGTTTCCTCCTACTCCCATTTGGATTAAATCGATGTTTAGTGTTAAGAATCCTGGATCTTTCAAATCGTATGTATGACCAGATGTGCTTAAGTTTTCCTGTGTATACGGCCATGCGCTCATACTTAAAACTTTGGTATCGTTAACTACTAAAAATCCATTGTTTTTTTGTGGAGTGCTTAATGCCATCCACCTTACATCACATCTGTTTCCGTTTTCTTGCGGTTTTGGATAATGTTCGATAAAATCATTAATTGGAAGCGAATATTTCCCCACAAACGAACCGAAACTTCTGTCGCTGTAATTTTCTAATTCTCCTTTACCGTACCATGAAATCTGATCGAATTTTCTCTGAACTCCCATCTGCATTCCAATCTTTGGAATGTTTGGCAGTTTATCTGATGCTTTTAAACTGTAATCTACTTTTATTAATCCGTTTGGTAAAATGTTATAGATTACTTTAACACTTGCGCTGTCTTTTATGATTTCGTAATCGCTTGTAATTTTGATTTCTGAAGCTGATTTATCAATTGAAATGCTAACCAATTTTGGTTTTGCTTTATACCATTGTTTCAACAGTTTTTGCGATTTCCATCCGCGTTTATCGTTGTCTGTAAGAGGTCTTACGAAGTTCGGTAAAAGCGGTGCAAAAACTTGTTCTTCTCCGTTAAAAATGTACGAACTCAAAGCTCCGTTTGCTTTTCCAATTGTAATATCAAAAGTTTTTCCTTTGATTTTGAAATCTAAATCTGATTCAGAAACATTCAGCGTTTCTTTTTTAGACTCTGGAGAAACAGTTTCTTTCTTTTTCAATATAAACTGATCTTCCGCGACAGCGTAACCTTTTGAAGCCCATAATTCATCTTTTGAAAGTTGGAATTCTATATTTAAAATATATTCCGCATCAGCTTTCATTTTTGGAAGATAAGAACTAACATCTAATGTTGTTGATTGTCCTGCTTCTACTTTTAACGGTTTTAAAATCTGAGTTTTGATTACATTTCCGTTTTCCAACACTTTTAAAACTGGAATATAACCTTCTAAAGATTTAACAGCCTGACGATTTTTGATTTCTAACTGATTTCCGTTTAAAGTCGAAATCGCTGGCTGATACACCCATTTATTTTCAAAAATGGAACCTTTTGGTTTTCCGTTAGAATCTACAATTCCTTTAGTATTGAAGTTCCCGTCATGGTATTTTTCGCCAAAATCTCCTCCATGTGCAAAATAATTTTGTCCTGATCTGGAATCAAATTTCACGATTCCCTGATCTTTAAATTCCCAAATACAACCTCCAATCACTCTTGGAAGCGAACGGAATTCATCCCATAATTCTTTTAAATTTCCAACTGAATTTCCCATCGCATGCGAATATTCCACAAAAATAATTGGTCGGGTATCTTTCTTTTGATCTACTAAAAATTTCGGTGTAAAAACGCCCGGATAAAAACGGCTCACCATATCGACATACGAATCATCCTGCGGATTTTCGAATCGATAAGCGTGATCAATTGTTTTTGGATATCCTGGATCAAGCGGATCGATATATCCATCTAATTTTGCATTTCCCTGCGCTGGTTCGTAATGAACTGGACGTGTGATATCGAAATCGTGAACCCAACCCGACATTGCAGCATGATTTGGGCCTTTTCCGCCTTCATTACCTAAACTCCACATTACGACCGATGGATGGTTTTTATCTCTTTCAACCATTCGAATCATTCTTTCCATATAAGCATTTGTCCAAAGCGGATCGTTGCTTAATTTTCCGCCAATTCCGTGTGTTTCCTGATTGGCTTCATCCATTACCATAATTCCGTATTGATCGCATAATTCGTAGAAATAAGGATCATTTGGATAATGACTTGTACGTATAAAATTGAAATTGAACTTTTTAATCGTAGTGATATCTTGCTTGATATCTTCTCTAGTAACCGCTTTTCCTCTTGTTGGATGATGATCATGACGGTTTACGCCATAAACGTAGGTTTCTTTTCCGTTGATGAGCATTTTTCCGTTTTCTTTCGAGAATTCAATCGAACGGAAACCCACTTTACAGCTTTTAGCTTCGGTAACGTTTCCGTTTTTATCTTTTATGGAAATGACCATCGTATATAAATTCGGCTCTTCTGAGCTCCATTTTTTTGGATTTTTAATGGTTTCCTGAAAGAATCCGAAACGAACATTGTCCAAACGAGGATAACTTTCGTTGATTAAATCAATCACAGGTCTTTGAAGTGGTTCTTTGAACATTGCCGTATTATTGGCATCGTACAACTGAACATTCATTGCATAATCTTTGATTTTTGCTCCAGTCAAATTCTCCACTTTTGGACGCAATTTGAAGATAGCATCTGTATATTGTTTATCTAATTTGGTTTGAACAAAGAAATCCTGAATACGCAGTTTTGGCTCGGCCATAATGAAAACTTCACGCTGGATTCCGCTCATGCGCCAGTGATCCTGATCTTCTAAATAAGAACCATCTGTCCAACGGATTACACGAACAGAAACTACATTTTCTCCCGCTTTTAAATAAGGTGTAATATCAAATTCTGATGGCAGAAAACTGTCTTCTCCATAACCTAAAAATTCTCCGTTTAACCAAACTTCAAAACCTGAACTTACAGCTCCAAAATGTAACGTAATCGTCATATCTTTCCAGTTTTCAGGAACGGTAAAACTTCTTTGATAAGAACCTACTCCGTTATAATCTTTCGGAATATAAGGCGGATTTATTGGTCGAAACGGATAAACGGCACTTTTGTAAATGGGATTATCATATCCTTTCATTTCCCAGTTTGAAGGCACTTCGATTTTATCCCAACCTGAAACGGTGTTTTTATAGAAATCTTTTGAGGCTTCTTTTAGATTTACAGCATATTTAAAATCCCAATCGCCGTTTAGCATTTGTATTCTGCTTTTAGTTCTGTCTCCTTTCAAAGCGTCTTCTACACTTGCATATGAATAAGCAGTTGCTCTTGAAGGTTGTCTGTTGATGCTTGTAATTGTTGGATCTTCCCACGGAGCAAATTCGTATTTTTTATGCAATTCCGGAACTCCCGCTGGTTCTCCTGTTACGGATTGTGCCTGTGTGTAAGTTGTGAATAGTAAAATGTAAAATGTATACGTCAAAAATCGTAATCTGGAAAATGGATTATTGTATTTTGATTTTGATGTAAACATTGGTTTTATATTATTGTTCATTATTATTTTGATTCAATTGTCCCTATGGGACAAAATTTTCGATGCGCTATTTTTTTTCTACCGACGAGAGCCTCCTAGCGGAGTCATTTCAGTTGGGAGTATTATGGTATTTCATAACTCATAACTCATAACTATTTCTTGATCTTTTTCTCCGGCGGTGCCACAAAATTCAATTTGCTTTTTCCTAAATCTTTAGACGTTGCAATGGCAATTCCTCTTTGTTCTGCTTTGTTAACGGCACAATAAAAATGATAGACAACGCCATCATGTTTTACCACAAATGATTTATGAGCAAACAAATCGTCGTATGGTTCTGATGATTTAACTAAGTCATCGCCTTTCCAATCGGTCCAGTTTACTAAATCATTTGAAACGGCAAAACGGTTAAATGCACCTTGATTCCAACCTGTCCAAAAAGCACCAAAATAGAACATTACCCAAGTATCATTAATACGCTGAATATAAGCATCTCCCGAAATTCCTTTGTGATGGTTGATTAAAGGTTTGTCGCCATAACGTTTCCATGTTTTCATATCGTTTGAAACCGCCATCGCAATACGCTCGGCACCTTTTGCAGGATTGATACTATCGCCACGGGCATTATAATACATGATGAAATTATGTCCCGTTAGTTTATCTTTATCACGGATTACGCTGTTTTTGTACATCGTACTATTATCCCACCATTTGGCGTCTTTGTCTTTTGGTGTTAAAACCGGATTTTCTAATCTTTGGAATTCGTGTGGTTTGGTCGGAGCTTCTTTCGTATAAGCCATTCCGATTGATAGAACGCCTGCTTCGTAACCTTTACTGTCTCCGCCAAAATAACTCATCCAGTATTTGTCATCGTATTTTTCCCATTCGTAGCTTCCGCCCCAAGTTGGATCTTGTAACGAAATATATCCTGCTTTTTGGTTGACATCCCAGTGTTTTTCATTTTCTGAGAAAGACATTACTTTTCCTAGATATTTCCAGTCTAATAAATTTTCGCTTTCTGCTAACCAAGTTTCATAACCTCTTCCGTCGTAAATTAAATACGTCATATACCATTTTTCGTCTTTTCTAAATACACTCGGACAGTCCATTTTATATGAGTTGTCGGTAGGAACCATCACCAAACCGTATTTATAAGGAGTTTTGATTTCTTCGTAAATCTCCTGCATTACGCCATCGGTAATTTCTCTTTTCTTGTATTTAGTTGCACAGCTGGTTATAGCAAATGCTGAAATGGTTAGGATTAGGTATTTAATTTTCATTTTTATATTTTTTTTCATGAAGGCACTAAGGCGAAAAGTTTTTTTGTTTTGGAACGATTTAATCTCGCAATCCCGATAGCCATCGGGAGCAGAGTCGCAAAGTTTCTATTTTCTATTTCTATACTCTATATTCTAAAATCTTGCTGTATCTTGCTTCTTGCATCTTTCTTCTTTCCACTCTCTTTTATTTCTTCAACTCTTTTAATTTAGAATTCATCACATCTTTATTCAATTTTACCTTGACCATTCCTGTTGGATGAAACCTTTTCTTCAAATCGATTGCATTATAAACTATAGTGTAAACATCATTTCCTTCTGGGATTAAACACAATGGCGTTCTCATAATATCCCACCATTTATCAACTTTGGTTTCGATTGGTAAATAATGTGCTTCTGCCCAATTAACCCCGTCTGCTGATAATGAGTACGCAATCATGTTTGGTAAATGATGTCCCCAGCCGTCTGGGCCTCCGTCGAAAATCGCGATGTACAGACCGTTTGGTAATTGACTAACAATCGGATTTTCTACAAACTGTGGATGCATGGTTTTAATTGGTTCCAGACCTTTATTCATTCTCAACCAAGGGCCTTCTAAACTTTTTGATTCGGCTAAAGCCACAAACCAGCCTTTTCCTGATTTCTTCGGATAATCTGCCCATGAATTGAATGGATACGCACCGCTGTAAAATCCGAAGTATTTGTCGCCAACCTGATACGGAAAAAATGAAGCAACACCCTGACGTCCTTCCCAAGGCTGAGAATCTAGTCCAGGTTCCATAATGATTCCCATATCTTTATAAGGTCCGCCGATTCCGTTGATTCCGTCTACAGTTGATTCACAACGCCAGATTCTTCCGAAAGAATGATTCGGTTCTATTTCTTTACTAACGGTATACGCCAAATAATAACCATACCATTTATTTGCTTTTTCATTAAAAACTGGCATGTACGACCAAATAGCTGCACGACGATCATTCATTGGATTATCGTCTTCAGTAACGGCATAAGTTCCACTTGCTTGATAAATTGTCGATTCTCTTTTCCAATGAATAGCATCTTTACTTGTCCAATGTCCAATTTTGGTTTTTACACGATCATAATAGTAATCAACTCCTTTTTCTCCTGCTCTTTCGGTTGGAAACATATGATACGTATCGCCAACTTTTACTACACGTCCACCTTCAAAACCGCCTTGGATTCCTTCTGTTCCCGACATTCCTTCATCAATGACAGGTTTGTTTTCCCCTTCGATAACTTCAAAAAGCGGTTTTTCATCCGAAAATCCTTCAACGATAAAAGTTGGATTCCAAAGTTTTCCGTCTGGGAAATTGGCATTTCTCGGTTCTAATTTCTCAGAAGCTTTTACAACTCCAAAAAAGGCAAATAATCCTTTTCCAAAGTTTAATGTTTGTGTTCCTTTTGAGAAAGAAATCGCATAAACATTTACACTTGGTAATCCTGTCACAGTAGCTCCGTTTTCTAAAATTAATTTAGCATTTTGAAGTTTATCAGCTTGAAGATATTCTGAATTATTTTCTTGAAAAATACCAATCAAAACCGTAACAGATTCTTTAAACTTTAATTGTAATGGAGTATTAGTTCCATTTTTATATTTATCTAAATGAAGTTCAATACCTGCCAAACCTTGCAATTCTGGAGATAATCGAACAATATTATGTTTGCTTCCAGAAAATACATGAGCGTATTGTGTGGTTTTGAACTTTTTGTAATTTGATTTTACTATTTCAAATGGCGCTGGTTTCCATGCGGTGTTTTGTGCTGTGGCTTGGATGCAGACAGTTAATAGCATTAAGAATGCTGTTTTTAATTTGAAGTTGTATTTTGTTTTTTTTGAAAACATTGGTTTTTATTTTTTATTAACTCTGAATTTCTTCAATCTTGTCATTTCGAGGAACGAGACTCGAGCGATAGCGAACAGGCGAAGCAAATCTTCGCGAGAAACTCTACAAAGATTGGCGACATTCGGTGCGGAGCTACTTGCGAAGATTTCTCCTTACGTCGAAATGATAAACTGTACGTGACAATCTTTGTAGTTACGAGCGTGATTGTCTTCGTCTATTCGCTATCGCTCGAGTCTCCTTCGTCGGAATGACAAACTGGACATTATAAACTAGGGGCTAATTACTAATCACTCATAACTCATAACTTATAACTTATAACTTATAAAGCCTTATAACTCACTTTATACTCCACATTTGGTTTTACAATCAATTGATATTTGTTTTTTGCTAATTCTGTAATGGTTCCTGAGTTTGTTTTTGGTTTGCTGGCACTTTCAAAAATCAATTTTCCTTCTCCTTCACCTGCTTTTACTTTGATTTCTTTGGTACTGCAATACACAGCAACTTCTCCGTTTGGTGTTGGCACTTTTCCTTCCATCCATTTTAAACCGCCAAGATTTGGTTTGATTTCGTATTGGGAATAACCCGGAGCAGTTGGTTTTACACCTAAATAATATTTACCTAATAAGTAAATCGGACTTGCACCCCAAGCGTGGCAAAGACTTTTTCCGTAAGGACGACCGTACATTGTTAAATGCTCTGTTCCTTTTTTATTCGGATTGTATTCTTCCCAGAAAGATGTTGCGCCTTCATTCAGCATTCCGCCCCAATAATCTTTCATTTCTTTTAAAACGTAGTTTTGTTCGCCCATTGCGCATAATGCTTCTAACTCATAAAAACGCATATATGGAGTTGTGATTTGAAGAACATCTTTATTAAGCAATACTTTATTTTTTACGCTTTGTTTTTGCTCTTCATTAAAATAATTGAAGAAAATACCGAACATATTAGCGTATCTGGTTACAATATTTTGCATTTTACCATCGATACGTTGGTGTTTCATTACGTTTTCTTTTTTATCCCAAAAGACATCAAATAATTTGGTTTTTAAATCATCTCCTAATTTTTGATATTGCTTTTGGTCTTCGGTTTTACCAGCGATTTCAGCACTTACAGCCATAGCTTCTAAACTTCTTGCTAAAAGCATCTGCTCAAAACTAACTTCACCCGTTTTTGGAAGTCCATCTGCCCAATCAATAAAAACCCAGTCTCCTTCTAAAGGTTCCAAGAATCCGTTTTTGTTTCTTCTTTCTAGACAGAAATCCATAAGAGATTTCATTCTCGGATAAAAAGTTTTGATGAATTTCGTATCGCCCGTGTGCAGATAATAATCGTAAACACCTACAAACCAATACAGCGAATAATCCATAATGATATTTACGTGAGCTGTGACAGGATCTTTTCCGCGAAGCGCTAACAGCGTACGCTCTACCGAAGCCGAATCAAAGAACAAATAATAATTCATTAAATAACTTTGATAAGCGTCGCCCGACCAAACCCAGCGGTCACGTTTGATTCCATCAATAAAAAATTCACGAGAAGTTAAATGCATCGTGTAAGCCGACACATCCCAAATTTTATTCAATTGTTCATCAGAAGATTTGAATGCTCCACGATAATCCAGTGGCAAATATTCATAAAGCATTGAAATCGAATCGTATTTTACACCTGCATCTGCTTGAACCTGAACATAACGGAATGCTTTTGATCCATCATGTGTATAAGTTTCAGACTGCTTTCCATCAAAAGATAAATGATCTAAAGTTTCACATTTGGCAGAATCCAAAGCTTCTTCACGAGATTCTCCATAATAAAGTGCTAGTTTGCCTTTACCTTTTAAACCGTGAATTTTAATATAGCCGAAAGTTTCTTTACCAAAATCTACTAATTGACCATTTCCTGTTTTTTCTGTCTTTTTAGCACTTAAAGGTTTGGTTGTTAATTTAAATCCTGAAGGTTTGTTTTCTGGTGAATTAAAATTCCAAGAACCAACAGGAACCCATGGCGTACCAGATTGTTGCGCTTTTCCAGTTTCGTCAATCCAAAGTTTATCTTCGTTGGTTACTTTCCAAGAAGCATCAGATTTAACATATTGACCTGAAATATAAATAGCTGGCAACACTTCCTGATTGTACACTTTAAAGGAAATTTTGTGTTTTCCGGCAGGAACTGCGATTGATTTTGGCTGTCCGTAAATTTGAACGCCATCTAAAAGCAATTGAAAAGGTCCTTCTGAGAAGATTTTAACTTCGTCTGGTTGCGGAATATCTACTTCTGTTTGAAAAGTAACCAAAGCATAAGGGCTGTAATATTGCCAAAGCGGAGGAAACACAGCTTCGCGTTCTGTACGTCTTACTTGCATTTTATTGCTTAACCAAACTTCAAAATCTCCTGGATACCAGATCCATGTCGCTTCTTTTGGCTTTTCTTGTGCTGACGACAACGAACAACAAAGAAGAGCAACAAAAAGAAGTAAAGTCTTAAAAATTGAAAAGCGGTTTAGCATAGTTAGTGTATTTTTGGGACTAAAGATAAGTGTTATTTTTACATTTCACAACCTGCACTATCCTGCTATTTCATAAAAAATAATACTTTTTGATAATTTTTTAAGGGAAAAATTATGGCTTATCACTTTTTTAGTATTAAAAAAAATGATGTTATAATTTTATGGGGCACGGATGAAACGGATTCGCTATCGCGAAGACGCGGACAAAAACGGATTTTATTTTTTAAACACATAGAAACATAGAATTGCTTTGCCTATAAAAGGCGTTTCACTTTCATAAATACACATAGCTATGTGTTAATGACTAGTCATTATTTATTCTCTATTTCGCTAAGTAAAAAAATCTATGTTTCTATGTGTTTAAAAAATTCTCGTCAATTAGCGTCTTCGCGATAGCGAATCCGTTTTATCCGTGTTCTAATTTAGAATTACAATCTAAGCAATCATCCTTTCAGATTCATTTTCATCTTCTAAAATATAATTAGAAGGCGTTTTTCCTAAATGCTTTTTAAACATATAAATAAAGGCACTAGTAGTTTCATAACCTAAATTGAAGGCGATTTCTTTAATAGATTGTTTTTCGCCCAAACGTTTTATAGCTTCTAATAATTTTAAACGCGTACGCCAGTCGCTGAAATTCATTCCCAATTCTTTGATGAATAACCGAGACAAAGTTCTAGTGCTCATAAAAGAAATTTCGGCGTAATATTCAATTGTATTTTTGCTGGCAATATCTTCCATTAAAAGTTCGACTACTTTTTGCAGTCTTTCGTTATTTGTTGTAGGCAAAAAAGTCGCACTTGGCTCGATTAAAGCCAATTCGTCTAAGAAAACAGAAATGATTCTTTTTTGTGGCGGAGTGAGGTTTCCTTCAACTCCAAAAGAAATAATTTTAAAAACCAACTGTTTTAAGAACATTGGAATATCAAAAGAAAAACTGTTTGTTGGCAATCCTTCCATAAAAGAAGGATCAATAAAAACGCTGTAGTAATTAACGTCTTTCTGAAAAGTAACCTGATGTTCTACTCCGCCCGGAAGCCACAAACCCTGCAAAGGATTCACAACCCAAATATGATTGCCTACTACAACGTTCATCACGCCACGAGTTGCATAGATCAGTTGACCTCTTGGGTGTGAGTGCGAAACACACATTTCGTTGGTTACCATTTCAGTATAGCCAATAACAGGAATCGATGGATCAACTCTGTATCCATGTTCTTGCGCCATTCGATATGTCCGAATCTGGTTATTCATTGTCCAAATATAGCAATTCTGACATTAGTATTCTTTTAATCTTTGCAAAAAATAATACAGCTGTTGTTTTTTAACCTAATTTAAAAATCAAAAAAATACCACATGGACACCATTAAAGCAAATCCTGACATAGTTAAAAAAACCACTTATTCGATCTTATTCATCATCAGTTTTTCTCATTTAATTAATGATCTTTTACAAGCTGTTGTTCCTTCTATTTATCCGCTTTTAAAAGATAATTTTAGTTTAAGTTTTACTCAAATTGGCATTATTACTTTGACTTATCAAATGGTAGCCTCTATTTTACAGCCGTTTGTGGGAATGTATACCGATAAAAATTCTAGACCATACTCGCTTATTGTTGGAATGTGCTTTACAATGATCGGATTATTTTTGGTTTCTATTTCGACTAATTTTACTTTTTTACTACTTTCAGTAAGTTTAATCGGAATTGGATCTTCTATTTTTCACCCAGAATCTTCTCGCGTAGCCCATTTAGCTTCAGGCGGAAAAAAAGGATTAGCACAGTCTATCTTTCAATTAGGAGGAAATGCTGGAAGCGCTATCGGTCCTTTATTGGCGGCTTTTATCATTATTCCACACGGACAGAGTTTTGTAGCTTGGTTCTGCATTATTGCTTTAGTCGGCATTTTTGCATTGTATAAAATTGCCGTTTGGTACACGGCACATTTATCTGAGAGAAACGCTAACAAATCGGCATATAAAGTTGAAACGTATCATTTATCAAAAAATAAAGTTATTGTTTCGTTAGTTGTTTTATTGATTCTGATTTTCTCTAAGTTTTTCTACATGAGCAGTATTACAAGTTATTATACTTTCTTTTTGATTGATAAATTCCATATTTCAATTCAGCAGTCTCAAGTCTATTTATTCTTGTTCTCTGGTGCTGTTGCAGCTGGAACTTTAATTGGTGGGCCAATTGGAGACAGATACGGCAGAAAATATGTAATCTGGGTTTCAATTCTTGGCGTTGCTCCGTTTACTTTATTACTTCCTTACGTTTCTTTATTTTGGGTTGGAACTTTATCTGTAATTATCGGATTAATTCTTTCTTCTGCTTTCTCTGCTATTTTAGTTTACGCAACTGAATTATTGCCTGGAAAGGTCGGACTTGTTGCTGGTCTTTTCTTCGGATTTGCTTTCGGAATGGGCGGTTTAGGTTCTGCTATTTTAGGAAAAATTGCCGATGCTACAAGTATTGAATATGTGTTTAAGATTTGCGCTTTTCTTCCTTTAATTGGGATTCTTACTGGATTCTTGCCTAATTTGGAGAAGAAAAAGAAGGTTGAGTAATTTTTTAATCTCGCAAAGTCGCTAAGACGCAAAGTTTTATTTTTAATTTAAGATTTTAATTGCGTCCAGTTTAGCTGGACGAAAACAATAAACAAAGCTCAAAAGGCTTTAGCCAAATATCTACAATTTAACTAAAGCCTTTTTCTATTTGTATTATACATACCTCCAGTTAAAACTGGAGGCAACTTATAAAATAGCTTTGCTTTATTTATAATCTTTTTTAAAACATAGCCCGTGGTTTCAACCACGGGAAACGTATTTTGGTAAACGTAATGTTACACATTTCGTTCCCGTAGTTGAAACCACGGGTTATGTTTGAAATTCTTTGAATTTATTAATTACCATTAAAAACCAAATACAAAACCAAAATCGTCAATCCCAACAAACCAAATAAAAGCTTTACCTTTTTACTAGTTTTAGGAATATCTGTTTCATCTGAAACATTAACTTCAGGATTTTTATCGGTTAAAGAAATAATCACTGCTGTAATTAAAAGCACAGCAAAAATGTAAAATGAAATCAATAAAAAGTGAGGCCAAACTGGATATTTATCGGCAGGGAAAATCCATAGATATAAAACCCCAATAAGCAAACTAAAAGCAGAACCCCAAGAAAGCGTTGCGTTTACGGCTTTTTTAGTGGTGCGTTTCCAGAAAACACTCAAAAGGAAAACAACAGATAACGAAGGTGCCAAGAAACCTAAAACCGCCTGAAAAATGTTGAATAAATTTTGTCCTTTGATATTGTCAATTGCAACGGCAATTAGAATCGCAAAAACACATCCTGCAGCAATTGTTAATCGGCCAATTTTAATTTGATCCTGAATAGTTGCCGTCGGGTTGATTTTCTTCACATAAATATCATTCGTAAAAACGGTGCTTAAAGCATTTAATGAAGAACCAATTGTTCCCACCAAAACTGCAATCATAACACAGATTACCAAACCATTCATTCCGCTTGGAAAAAGATTCGTAACCATTGTCATATAAGCCAAATCAGAATTGCTTCCTAATTCAGGATATAATGCATAACACAAAATTCCAGGAAGAATAAACAACGGCAAAGCCATCACTTTCAGCCATCCAATAAAGTTTACTCCCAATTGTCCCTGTTCTAGGTTTTTCGCACCTAAAACACTCTGAACCATCGATTGATCAGTACAGAAAAAAGCAACAGCAGCAACCGGATATCCTAACAAAATAGCAGGCCACGGATAATGCGCATCATCTGAAGGACGAACTAAATTCCAAAAGTTTGATGGTGTTTTTGCAATTAAAACATCAATTCCTCCTAATTTCTGTAAACCTAAAAAGGAAAGTGTCAATGAAACCACAATCAGCAGAATCATCTGAAAAACATTCACTTTTGCAATCGCTTTCAATCCTCCAGCAAATGTAAAAATTCCAGAGAAAATCACTAAAACAGTAACGCTCTGCCACATCGGAATTCCTAAAATCTGACGCACTAAAACACCTCCGCTGAATAATCCTAAAGACAGCCAGCTTACTAATATTTTTACCAAAGCGTACCAAGCCAAAATATTCTGTGTACTGTCGCCGTAGCGTTTCCCCATATATTCGGGCATCGTACTTACTTTACTAGCAATATATCTTGGTGCAAAAACCATTGCCAAAAGCAGTAAAAACACAAAAGCATACCATTCAAAATTTCCCGCTACAATTCCCGTAGCGTAACCAATACTTGCAAAAGCCAATAATGACGAAGGCCCAACGTTGGTTCCCCACATATTAAACCCGATGCTGTACCAGTTTAAAGAGTTTCCGGCAAGAAAAAGTGTTTCGTTTTTCTTTCTCTGCTTCATACTTACCACATATCCAATGACTAATAAAGCCACTAAATAACCAGCAACAATTACAAAATCGAGCGTGGTTAATTTATCGTAGATACTGTTCATAATCCGTATTCGTTAAGAATATCGGTAATTTTAACCGGCATTCCAGTTTGCAAAGATTTGTCCATTGCTTGTAATAAAGCCACAGTTCCAATTCCTTCTTCCATATTTGGATAAGCTTCAAAACCTTGCTCGATACTGTCTGTAAAATATTCTAAATAATTCTGATATTCCCCGCCATGATGACTTTGTCCTTCAAAACGGAAATAATATTTTATCGTGCTATCGCCCCAAGTAATTACTTTTTCTTCACCCGTTTTGTCTGTAACGGCATAACGCAATTCATGATAATCTGCCTGACTTGCTCCTTCTGTTGCTCTTAAAATCGTGCTCATTCCGCTGTCACGTTGTGCTGGCTGAGTTGGCGAAGTGTAAACACCGCTTACGCGAGCAATTCTTCCATCGGTAGCTTTGAAAATAAAATGCATCGTATCTTCATTTTTCAAACCTGCATTTTGTCCGTTACTGCTGATCATTCCGTACCCCATTACTTCCTGAATATTTGGCAAATACCATCTTATAAAATCTACAGGATGACTCAAACCTCCGTACAACCATTTAAACGATTGCAAAAGCGACCATTCTTTCTTCAAAAACCATCTGTGATCGGCGTGATATTGAGCCTCGATTGTAATTAAATCTCCAATTAAACCTGCTTCATAATCAGCTCTTTGTCTTTTGGCTGGTTCGAAGAAACGAGAACTTTGCCCAATGAAAACTTTCTTTCCAGTTGATTTGCTTAATTCTAGCAATTCTTTAGCATCCGAAAGATCATCAATAAACGGTTTTGTGCAAACGACATGTTTTCCGTGCAGTAAAGCTTGTTTTACATGTTGTGCATGTAGATGATCGGGTGTATAAATCGCGATAATATCAATTGACGAATCATTCAATAAATCATCGTAATTGGTGGTGTACGAATGAAAATCGAATTCTTTTGCTCGCTGTTTGCACAATTCTTCGTTTCGGTCGCATATTTTAACAAGTTCTAGTTTTGAACTTTCTATAGCAGCCGACATTGTGCTTCGTCCTTCTCCAAGTCCTAGAATGGCTATTTTTAACATTGGTCTTTATTTTAGGTTTTTGATAGTTATGAATATCCTAACAGGTTTCCAAAACCTGTTAGGTATGTTTTTTAAGCCACAGATTGAAAGGATTAACACAGATTAAAAAAATCATTTTAATTCTTTTAATCTGTGGCTAATATTTCTTTGAACGTAAGAATACCTAACAGGTTTTGGAAACCTGTTAGGATACTACATATTATTTCGTTTCTACTTTGTTTAAGAAAATCCAGGTTTCGTCTGGTTTTGCGCCTTCAATTCCAGATTGGTATTTTTTCATTAAGGCGTTCCAATCGTCTACACGAGGATTATTTTGAGTTGTTTTTGGATTTAGTTTATCCAGATTTTCTCCTTTTGGAATACTAATTACCAAAATTAATTGTCTGTCTTTTTTGAAAACCTGCAATTGTTGGAAATCGGCGTTACAGAAACCTTTGGCTACTTCTGGCCATTTTTCGAATTGCGTTTTATGATACTCCACATATTCTTTTTGGAGTTTTTCATCGGCAGGAAGATTCGCTGTTAAAACCACATTTTCCCAATCTGATGCTGGTTTTGAGTCTTTACATCTTTCGAAATTTTGGAAATCATAAACCAAATCTTCATAGATTTTAATTTCTAAAGAAGGAAAAGCACCTGCCAGTTTTCGTTTTGTTCTTTCGGGCTGATTCATTTTTCCGTAAATCACCAAATGATTTTTCCATTGGTACAATTCCTGACCTACAATTCTAAAACCTGTTAAAGTCGATTTGATTTTTTCCATATCAAAATCAGAACCTATCAATTCGATTGCATACGGTTTTGGCATTTCCTGCAATCCCCATTTTTCATCGATTACGACTTCTTTTTCTAAATCTTTATAAGGAGCTCTAATTCCAGCAGCATCTTTTATTTTACTACTTACATACGGATCGTTATGTTCCCAAATATTTCCTTTTGGACCATTATGGTTTTTAAGGATTTTCTTTTCGGCAATCCAGTTGTTTTTGATCGTAAAACCTTCACTTCCTTCATCGGTATACAAATACAGCCATAAAAATGGATCGTGCGCATACGGACTATTGTACACTTTATCAATATAATTTTCTTCGATTCGGCTGTTTGGTTGTGCCGAAAGCGTGTAAATTCCAGCAACATCATGTAAATGTTTCGCATAATGATGAATTTTATTCCCCAGAATTTTATTGTTCTGCATTACGTTTGGCGTATGCGTCCAACCCCATCCCATTGCCATTCCGGAATACGATACATCCGAAATTTCGTTGTGTTCAATCGTAATATTTCGAACAAAACCAGCGCTGATTCCTAAAGTTCCCCAATCTTCATTGGTTACATTGGTGATTAAATTATCAGCAATCACTTCATCCGAGCACATTTCTCTTTCATCTTTTATGATTAAAGGTAAATGCGCTTCAAAAGCTTCTTCAGAGAAAATTCCAACATTGATGGCACTTCCGCCAATATCTTTAAATAAATTTCCTTTTACGGTATTATGATTTGTTCCTTTATTTAAATCTAAACCAGTCGAAGCCAAATGCTCAAAACGACACGATTCAAACTGAATATTGTTAGCATAATTAACTTCAACCGCTGCACGAGGTCTTCCCACCCAGGCCTGATTTTCTAAATTTGCCTGATTTGGCGTTCCTGGAACTTTCAATTTATAAGCGTCTAACAAATATAAACCAGACTGCAACGGCACATGACCTTGCTGCGAAGGACGAAGCCAGTTGCTGTATTGAAACGAAATTCCTTTAAATTGAAAATGATGAACAGGAGAATCGATTGTTCCTTTTACTTCAACCAGATTTTCTAAAACAGGCGCGGTTACAATTGCCGAATTAATATCTTCACCAGCTCTCGGAACATAGTAGATTTTAGCATTTTTCTTGTCTAAATACCATTCTCCAGGTTCATTTAAAAGTGAAAAAGCATTGTTTAAGAAATAAGCTGAATTTCCATTATTTTTAGAAATCCACGGAGCAGGCCACGGATGCTCGCTTTGAATGCGGCTTTCTGGCTCTTCAAACGAAAGTTTGGCACTGTCTTTCTGCACTTCAATATTTTTGATTCGAAGATTAGCACTCGACCACCATTGCACAATAAACATTTCCATTCCCGGTTCAAACTTAACCGACTTATCTTTAAACGGAATCCAACAGGTTTGTTCTTCGTGATTCCACGATAAAATACGCTCCATTGTAGTTCCGGCAGTATTTTTGGCTCTAACGGCTTTTTTGCCATTTACCCACAATTGTCTGTAATCAATAAGACTTCCTGCTTTTTTAGGAGCATCAGTCACCCAAACAGCACCTTTTTTAAGTCCGTTGATAACCGTTGTCGATTTTGTCCAGTTTTTAATTTCGATTCCACCGCTTATAATGGGTCTTGCATTTACATCAGCTTCGATTGTTGTTGGGCTGTCTGCAGTTCCAGAATCTTCAGGACGCACAAATAAAGATTCGTTTAAATAATACGTTCCGTTCATTACTATAATTCGGATTCCGTCTTTTATCGATGGATCTTTTAAACGGCGAAGTTCTCTCGCTTTTCGCATTGCCATATGAACCGTTGCCAACGGACTTGATTTTGTTCCGATGTTCGAATCTTTTCCTGATGGTGAAACCCAGATTTCAGCTCCACTTGCCGAAATTGTGAATACCATTAAAAAAACAATCAGTAATTTGTTGAAGGAAATTAAACGCATTATTTATAGTATTGATTTTTTTCTTGAGATAAAATTACGAGGCATTAATTAAAAACGCTATAATTTTTACAAATAAATGTATTTTTAACACTTTTACCAAATAACTGGGACAATTTAAAAGAATATAAAATGACAAGCATCCTGTACCCTCCTGTATTATTGACTTCAAGACATTCATTTCGAAAATTCGGATTTTAATTATCCTTTCATTTCCGAATCAAAAAAAGTTAAATTCATAAAAAATCTGTGATAAACGCACTAAAACTGTCATTTCATATTATTTTTTTAATAGTTTTGTGTAATCGATTACATTGAGTATTTCAAATTAAAAAACAGTAATTTTATTTATTGAATAAAAATTTCAGTAATAAAAAATTGAATTATTAGTGAATCGGTTTTCCCAAAAAAAGACTTTTAACTATAATAGAATAATAATGAAAACTAACCGAAAAAACCTTTTATGTGTCGCTCTCGCCTCTTTTGCTTTGAGTTTCAATACAGTTTCTGCACAAAAATCTGCTGACACCTATAAAAATATTGAGTTTAAAATGGCTGAAGTTCAAGAGCCTGTAATTCCGCAGTACAGTGTAAATCTAAAAGACTTTGGAGCAGTAAATGGCGGTTACGTTTTAAATACAAAAGCTTTTGCAGAAGCTATTGATGCACTTTCGAAAAAAGGCGGTGGAAAACTGATTATTCCACCTGGAATTTGGCTAACGGGTCCAATCATTCTAAAAAGTAACATTGAACTTCATGCAGAAAGAGGTGCATTAATCAAATTCAGTACCGATAAATCTTTATATCCAATAATCGAAACCAGCTTTGAAGGTTTAAATACATGGCGATGTATCTCTCCTATTTATGGTAAAAATTTAGAAAATATAGCATTTACAGGAAATGGTGTTTGGGATGGTTCTGGTGAAGCTTGGAGACAAGTTAAAAAGAGCAAACTAACAGATGAACAATGGAAGAAATTTGTAGCTTCTGGCGGAGTTTTAAATGAAAAGAAAGACAGCTGGTATCCTTCTGAACAATATTTAAAAGGTGCTAAAGGTGCTGATCAGAACATTCGTCTTGACTTGAAAACGAAAGAAGATTTTGAAGCTATTCATGATTTCTTGCGTCCAGTTTTGGTCAGCATTCAAAATAGTAAAAGAGTGCTATTTGACGGACCTGTTTTTCAAAATTCTCCTGCATGGAATATTCACCCATTATTAATTGAAGATTTAATTGTTCGAAATATAACTGTTCGTAATCCATGGTTTTCTCAAAACGGCGACGGACTTGATGTAGAATCTTGTAAAAATGTAGTAATCGAAAACTCAAGTTTTGATGTGGGTGACGATGCAATCTGCATTAAATCTGGAAAAGATAAAGACGGACGTGACAGAGGTGTTCCATGCGAAAATATCATTGTAAAAAATAATATCGTGTATCACGGTCACGGCGGTGTTACAGTTGGAAGTGAAATGTCTGGCGGTGTAAAAAACCTACACGTTTCTAATTGTACTTTTATGGGAACTGATGTTGGTCTTCGTTTTAAAAGTACTCGCGGGCGTGGCGGTGTTGTAGAAAACGTTTATATCTCGGATGTTTTTATGACCGATATTCCATCTCAGGCAATTTCTTTTGATTTGTATTACGGAGGAAAATCGATCGCTGAGACTTTAGCAGATGGAGGAAATACTGTTAGCACAAAAGCAATTCCAGTAAACGAAGAAACGCCTCAGTTTAAAAATATCGTGATCAAAAACATTACAATCAAAGGCGCTCAGCAAGCGGTATTTTTACAAGGTCTTCCTGAAATGAATTTGGAAAATATTGAAATCACAAACCTGATTGCTAAAGCACAAAAAGGTTTTTCTATAATTGATGCCAACGGAATTAAAATCAACAACGCACAATTGGATATCGAAGCGAAGAATGCTTTCGAAATTTACAATACTAAAAATCTTTCACTGAAAAACATCGAGTTTAATCCTTCTTCATCAAATGCGATTACAATTAATGGTGAAGCGAGCAAAAATATTGATTTGAGCGGCTCTAAGATTAATTTTTCTAAGACGACAACTGTTGATAAAAACGTTCCTAAAAAAGCGGTGAAATTTTAATTTTTTTGAACCATATAAGTGATATAAGTTCAATTTAGCTGGTTCTTAATTAGTTCTCGCAAAGACGCCAAGTCGCAAAGTTTTATTTTCTTAGCGACTTGGCGTCTTTGCGAGATTTTTTATTCGCATTTATTAAATGAACTTATATCACTTATATGGTTTAGAAAAAAATCTAACTGTTTAGTTTATAAAATTCGTTCGCATTCTCAAACCAAATCTTATTCTGGTCTTCAATCGAATACTTCGAAATATAATCTTCCAATGTTTTTACTACTTCATTATAATCTGAAGCTACGTTTAAAACTGGCCAATCTGAACCATACATTAATTTATCAACTGAAAAGTTTTCAAAAATTACATCTAAATACGGTTTTAAATCTTCTGGTTTCCAATTTTTCCAATCGGCTTCTGTGACCATTCCTGAGATTTTACACCAAACATTGTCGTATTTTGCAATTTCTTCAATGCCGCTTTTCCAAGAATAAATAGTTTCTGATTTAATATCTGGTTTGGCAATATGATCTATTACAAACTTTTGATTTGGAAAATCTTTCACCAAACTTATTGCTGCTGGTAATTGACGTTCAAAAATCAATATATCGTAAGTATAATTAAATGGTTTTAAAGCTGTGATTCCTCTTCTGAATCCTGTTCCGAACATAAAATCATCCGCTTCACCTTGAACAACGTGCCTGAAACCTTTCAGTTTTTTTTGATCTGAAAAGAATTGCAAACGTTCTTCGATATTCTCACTTCGCAAATCTACCCAGCCGACAACTCCTTTTATGAAATCATTTTTAGAAGCTAAATCCAATAAGAAATGCGTTTCTTCCTCCGATTGACTTGCTTGAACAGCAACGCAACCTTCAAACTGGTTTTCTTTTAATAACGGCAGTAAATCTTCTGGAAGAAAATCTCTTTGGATATTCTGCATCGATTCATCAATCCAACTGTCTCTAACGGGATCGAACTTCCAAAAATGCTGATGGGAATCTATTCTTTTACTCATATCTTTTTAGTTAACATCGCTGATTAATGCGCGGTCTAAATGTACGTAACCTCCATCCACAAAAACAAATTGTCCCGTAGTATGTGATGATTTTTCTGAAATGACGAAAAGCGCCGTATCTGCAATTTCTTCTGTTTTAGTCATTCGACTTTCTAATGGAATCGTTTTACTAATTTTTTTCAAAACTGCCTCTCCATCTGGCAATGTTTTAATCCAATCTTCGTAAGCTGGTGTGTAACTTTCTGCAATAATAATCGCATTCGAACGGATTCCAAACTGAATCAAATCTACCGCCCATTCTCTAGTTAAGCCCAAAACGCCACCTTTCGCAGCAGCGTAACCAGAAGTTCCACCCTGCCCTGTTAAAGCAACTTTTGAACCGATATTTAAAATATTTCCTTTTGATTCTTTTAGGTAGGGAAGCGAATACTTCGCCAGTAAAAAGTAACTAACAACATTCAGTTTCAAAGAATCCATAAATTCCTCGTAAGAAGCGTCTAATCCTGCTCCATCATTTACACCAACATTATTTATGATGGCATCAATTCTACCGTATTTTGCTCCAATTACTTTTACAGCATTTTCTATCGCAACAGGATCTGTTACATCAGTTTGCACAAATAGTGAATTAACACCTCTTTTTTGAAGTCTTTCCACGTATTCGAAACCTCTTGCGTTTCTGTCAACTAAAACCGGAATTGCTCCTTCATCTGCCAATCTATTCACGATTGTTTCTCCGATACTGCCTTCTTTTCCAGCCGAACCAGAAACGACAACTATTTTATTTTTTAAGTTTAAATCCATTTTTGTGGGTATTAAAGATTTATTTAAAACACATAGAAACATAGTTTTTAAAATCGTTTAAAAGGCGTTTCACTTGCATTAACACACATAGCTATGTGTTAAGAAACTAGTTTCTTTTTTATTCTCTTTTTTTTAACAAAAAATCTATGTTTCTATGTGTTCAATATTTTTGCAGCATTTTTGTCATTTCGACGAAGGAGAAATCTTCGCAAGAAACTCAACAAAGATTGGCGAATTTCTTGATGGAGCTACTCGTGAAGATTTCTCCTTCGTTGAAGTGACAAACAGTACTTTACAATATACTTTTAGTCTATTTCAATTAATGCTTTGATCACATTATTCTTTGGATCAATTAAATTCCCAAAATCAGTTATCATTTCAGAGAAACTTGTTCTGTGCGTAATGTATTTTTTAGGATCGATTTTTCCTTCTTTTAAACATTTCATCACATATTCGAAATCTTCAATTGTTGCATTTCTACTGCTCATTAAAGTTGATTCTCTTTTGTGGAAATCTGGATGACTAAAACTTAATTCTCCCTTCTGAAGTCCAACCAAAACAAATCTTCCGCCGTGTGAAATATAATTAAAAGCACTATTCATTACTTTCTGGTTTCCTGTAGCGTCAATAACCACATTTGCCATATCACCGTTTGTCAATTCGGCTAATTTTTGCGCAACATCATCGTTTAACGGATTAATCGTTTCGTCTGCTTGTAACTGTTCTTTACAGAAATTCAATCTATAATCGTTAATATCCATAACAATCACTTTAGCTCCGGCAATTTTAGCAAACTGAATCAAGCCAATTCCGATTGGTCCTGCTCCCATTACCAAAACGGTGTCTGTCGGTTTTACTGCCGCTCTTCTTACGCCATGTGCTGCAATTGCCAAAGGTTCAACCAAAGCCAATTCGTCATAATCTAAACCTTGACCATGCAATAAATATTGTTCTGGAATCGAAACATATTCAGCCATTCCGCCATCAATATGAACTCCGAAAACTTTGATATTTACACAGCAATTTGTCAATCCGTTTCTACAAGCCACACATTTTCCGCAGTTGAAATACGGAATAAAAGTTACTTTATCTCCCGGTTTAAAACCTGCTGCATTCCCTTTTACATATTCAGCCGCCAATTCGTGACCTAAAATTCTTGGATATTCAAAATATGGCTGAGTACCGCCAAAAGCGTGAATATCAGTTCCGCAGATTCCGATTCTTTTAATTTTCAATAAAACTTCACCTTCTTTTGGTTCTGGAATACTGGTTTCTTTTAGTAGAAATTCCTGTGGTTTTTCGCAAACTATATATTTCATTTTATACTTTCTTAATTTTTATTTTTGATATGCTACAGCCTTTTGTTTGCTTGTTCCTAAACCTTCAATTCCTAATTCCACAACATCGCCAGCTTTAATGTAAATCGGATCTGGTTTAATTCCTAAACCAACTCCCGGAGGCGTTCCTGTACTGATGATATCGCCAGGAAGCAAAGTCATAAACTGACTTAAATAATGCACTAAATAAGGAATTTTGAAAACTAAATTTAAAGTATTACTGTCTTGATATTTTTTACCGTTTACCGTCAGCCACATCTTTAAATTGTCAACATCTGCAATTTCATCTTTTGTTGCCAAAAATGGTCCAAGAGGCGCAAAAGTGTCACTTCCTTTTCCTTTCGCCCATTGTCCGCCACGCTCTAGCTGAAAAGCTCTTTCACTATAATCATTCAATAAAGCATAACCTGCAACATAATCTAAAGCTTCAGCTTCTTCAACGTAACTTGCTTTTTTACCCACAACAAAAGCCAATTCTACTTCCCAATCTGTTTTTTCACTATTCTTTGGAATAATCAAATTATCATCTGGACCGCACAAAGAAGTTGTTGATTTAAAGAAAATAATAGGTTCTGTCGGAATTGGAGCATTTGTTTCTTTACAGTGATCAATATAATTCAATCCAATGCAGATAATTTTTGAAGGTCTCGCAACAGGCGAACCCAATCGTACAGAAGCGTCAACTTCTGGTAATGTCGGGTTACTTTCTAATGCTTTTTGTAATTTTTCTAATCCGTTTTCGTCAAAGAAACTTTCGTTAAAATCGGTTACAATCGAAGAAACATCATATCTCTTTTCTCCAATCAAAACTCCAGGTTTCTCTTTTCCGATTTCTCCAAAACGTATTAATTTCATAATCGTATATTTTTAATTGTTAGTTTATTTTCAATTGTAATTCTCCATTTATAAATTAAAAATCTTTCAAAAAGAACAAATCAAAATTAATAAATGTAAAAAATACAATTACAAAAATACTTTTTAAAAATTAATATTCGAGATATATTTCGTTTTCCTATTCTTAAAATGGCTAAACTTTAAATTTTTATAACATTTTTTAGACGGTTTGTAAAAATTACATCACTAATTATCACTTTATGTAAAAAAGATTTCTTAAAAAGAACGGATTCCTTGTTCATTTAAATCTTATTTCTACTTTTGTAATTGTATTTTTTACATTTATTATTTCAATCGATTTCACTACTCAAAAATTCCTATATAAAAATGATAAAATTAAAAGGCATAACTTGGAACCATACAAGAGGTTTGCTTCCAATGGTTGCTACATCGCAGCGTTTTACTGAACTACATCCTGATGTTGAAATTTCTTGGGAGAAAAGAAGTTTACAAGAATTTGCCGATGCTTCTATCGAAGACCTAGCCAAAAGATTTGATTTATTGGTAATCGATCATCCTTGGACTGGTTTTGGAGCGCAAACCAAAGCGATTCTTCCGTTATCTGATTATTTATCAAACGAATATATTAAAGACCAAGAAAGTAATACGGTTGGAAAATCGTACGGAAGTTATGTTTTTCACGACAAATTATGGGCGCTTCCTATTGATGCTGCAACTCCAGTTGCCTCTGCCCGCTTGGATATTTTAGAAAAAAATGATTTAGAAGTTCCTAAAACTTACGAAGATTTATTGGCTTTAGCGAAAAAAGGTTTAGTCGCTTTCGCTGGAATTCCTGTAGATGTTTTAATGAGTTTTTATATGTTTTGCTGTAGTTTAGGCGAAGCTCCTTTTCTTTCTGAAGAAAAAGTAATTTCTGAAACTACAGGAATCAAAGCCCTTCAAATGTTTAGAGAATTGGCGCAGTTGATTGATCCCGCAAACTTTAACCGTAATCCTATTCAGGTTTACGAAGCAATGGTTAATTCAAACGAAATTGCCTATTGCCCTTTTGCTTATGGTTATTCTAATTATTCTCGCATTGGCTACAGCCAAAACCTTTTACATTTTTATGATTTAGTAAAACTAAATGACAATCCGATGATTTCTTCTTTGGGAGGAACTGGATTGGCTGTTTCTTCATTCAGCCAACATATTGAAACTGCAATAAAATACGCTGAATTTACTTGTTCATCGCAAGTTCAGCAGAATATTTATACTGATAATGGCGGTCAGCCAGGGCATTTGCAAGCTTGGAAAAGCGAAAGAATTAATGGCGTGACGCACGATTATTTCAAAAATACACTTCCTGCGTTAGAACGTGCTTTCCTTCGTCCGAGATATTACGGTCACATGTATTTCCAAGATCATGCTGGAGATGTGGTTCGCAATTATTTGATGAATGGCGGAGACGAATTAAAAGTGTTGGAAGAAATGAATTCGCTTTACGCGGAATCTCTAAAAATCCAAACCGTATGAGACCTTTAGAAGGATTAGTTGTTCTGGAATTCTGTCAGTTTTTGGCAGGACCTTCAGCTGGATTAAAACTAGCCGATTTGGGCGCACGTGTTATCAAAATCGAGCGTCCTATAAAAGGTGAAGCCTGCAGACAATTGAGCATCAAAGATTTATTTGTAGACGACAGTAGTTTACTTTTTCATACGATTAACAGAAATAAAGAATCTTTTGCAGCCGATTTAAAAAATCCTGACGATTTGGTTTTAATCAAAAAACTAATCGAAAAGGCAGATATTATGACACATAATTTCAGACCTGGCGTGATGGAAAAAATCGGTTTAGATTTTGAAAATACACTTTCTATTAATCCGCAGATTATTTACGGAACCATAACTGGTTACGGAAATGAAGGTCCGTGGGCAAAAAAACCGGGCCAAGATTTATTATTACAATCGCTTTCTGGATTAAGCTGGTTAAGCGGACGCAAAAGTCAAGGCCCAGTTCCTTTTGGTTTGGCTGTAGCCGATTTAATGTGCGGGAATCATTTTGTACAAGGAATTTTAGCAGCGCTTTTAAAAAGAGCCAAAACTAAAAAAGGCGTTTTGGTAGAAGTCAGTTTGCTGGAATCTATTCTCGATGTCCAATTCGAAGCGATTACTTCTTTCTTAAATGATGGCGGTCAATTACCTGAACGTGGTGATATTAAAGGAAGTGCACATGCTTTTTTAAGTGCACCTTACGGCGTTTACCAAACACAAGACGGCTTTTTATCTCTTGCTATGGGCGATTTACTTTTTATTGGAAAAACTTTAGGTTTAGATTTAAATGCCTTTGCAGATAAACATCTTTGGTTTGAAAAGCGCGACGAAATCAGAACGATTTTAAGCGAAAGAATTCAAACCCAAACTTCTGATTATTGGATTGAAATATTGCAGAAAGAAGGTATTTGGTGCGGAAAAGTTTTCAATTACGAAGAACTAGATAGTCAGCCTTTTGTAAATGAATTACAGCTGAAACAAACCGTAAAAAATACCGAAGGCGAAACGATGGTAACTACTAGAAGTCCAATTCAGTTGGATGGTAAGATATTATTAAGTGAAAAAGCCGCACCAAAAGTTGGACAAGATAATTTAAGCATACACGAACAATTTTTAAACAACTTGAAATGAAACCATTAGAAGATTATTTAATTGTAGATTTCAGTCAGTTTCTTTCGGGTCCGTCGGCGAGTTTGCGTTTGGCTGATTTGGGAGCGCGTGTGATAAAAATTGAAAAACCGGGAACGGGAGATATCTGCCGTACTTTATATACTTCTGATTTGATTATGAACGGCGAATCGTCTGTTTTTCATACCATCAACAGAAACAAAGAATCTTTTGCAATTGATTTTAAACAGCCAGAAGAGCTTCAAAAACTAAAAAAAATATTAGCCAAAGCTGATGTTGTGATGCATAATTTCAGACCTGGAGTTATGGAACGCATTGGACTAAGTTATGATGACGTAAAAAGCATTAATCCAAATGTGATTTACGGATCTATTTCGGGTTTTGGAGAACATCCCGATTTGAAAGATTTACCAGGACAAGATTTGCTTTTACAATCTTTAACCGCTTTAACTTGGTTAAGCGGCAATCAAGAAGATGGTCCAGTTCCGATGGGATTGTCGATTGTTGATATGCTTGCTGGAGCGCATTTGGCACAGGGAATTTTGGCCGCTTTATATAGAAAAGCAACTCATAATATTGGCGCACAAATACAAGTCAGCATGCTTGAATCGGCATTTGATTTTCAGTTTGAAACGATTACGACCTTCTTTAATGACGGAGGTGAATTGCCAGTTCGAACCAAAACCAATAATGCACACGCTTATTTGGGCGCGCCATACGGAATTTACAAAACTAAAAACGGCTATTTGGCATTAGCAATGGGGTCGATTCCTGTTTTGGCTTCTTTGCTACAATGTGACGCTTTATTGGCTTTCCCAGAAAATAAATTCACGCTTAGAGACGAAATCAAAAATATCCTTGCCGATCATTTGCAAACTCAGGAAACACAATTTTGGCTGGATATTTTAGAACCCGCAGACATTTGGTGCGCAGGAGTTTTAAACTATCAGCAGTTATTTGCTGAAGATGGATTCAAGGTTTTGAATTTTACGCAGCAAGTCGAAATGTTGGACGGCTATAAGTACAAAACTACACGCTGTCCCATAAAAATTGACGGAGAATATCTGACTTCAGAAAAAGGTTCGCCGAAACTGGGGCAAGACAACGAGAAAATTATTAAAGAATTTATAGACTGTTAATGGAAAAAATTAGAATCGCCGTTCGTAAATTCGATCCTTTCGAAAGTACACTTCGAAAATTATGGGATGCATTTTCACTTCAAAACAATCTAAAAATTGAAGCGGAAATGGTTGCCTTAGAACTTCATGATTTATATGAAACTACCATTTCAGATAAAGGTTTAAAAGAAGGAAAATGGGATATTGCTCATATCAATACCGATTGGATTTTTGATGCTGCAAACGAAAATGCGGTTCTTAATTTATTTTCATTAATTGGAGAAAATCCCCCAGAAAATTATCCTTTTGGATGGCATAAATCGCTGTTGCATTTGCAGAAATTAAGTAATGGCATTTTCGGACTTCCATTTCACGACGGTCCAGAATGTTTAATTTACCGAAAAGATTTATTCGAAAACGAAACAGAAAAGGAGAATTTTAAAAAGCAATTTGGTTACGAACTTTCGACGCCAAAAACGTGGCAGGAATTTTCAGAAATTGCTACATTCTTTAATCGTCCCGAACAAAATTTATATGGTGCTGTTTTTGCCAATTATCCTGACGGACATAATATGGTTTTTGACTTCTGTCTGCAATTATGGACACGCGGAGGTTCTTTATTAAACAAAAAAAATCAGATTGATATTCATAATGAAGCGGCGATAAAAGCATTAGATTTTTATCGAAAAATGGTCAATGATGCAAATGCTGTTCATCCAAAATCGAGAGAATTTGGCTCGGTTGAAGCAGGTTTGGCTTTCGCCGAAGGACAAGCGGCAATGGCTATCAACTGGTTCGGGTTTGCTTCTATGGCGGAAGTAATTGAAGAATCGAAAGTGAAAGGAAAAATTGACATCACTTCTCTTCCATCTGATCCAGGTCATAAGACAGCTTCTTTGAATGTATATTGGTTGTATACCATTGGTTCTGGAAGCAAACATAAAAAACTGGCTTACGATTTTTTACGTTTTGCTACAACGCCCGAAAGCGATAAATTATTAACTACGGAAGGCGGAATCGGATGCCGAAAATCGACTTGGAAAGATGCAGAAATTAATACTTTAATTCCATTTTATCATAAACTGGAAATGCTTCATGAAAATGCATTAACACTTCCTCAAACTCCAATCTGGCCAAAAGTAGCCGAACTTATTGACGGCGCGGTTTTAAAAGCCATTGAAACTGATATTTCATCAGATATACTTTTAGAAGAAACTCAAAAGAAAATAAGAAAACTAAGTCAAGGAACAACATTACACGGCTCTGTCAAAAATTAAACTTGACGGGCTTAATTTCAAAATATAGAACAAATGAATATTCCCTATAAACCTTTACTTCCCCAAACAGAACAGCCCATTGTGATTATTGGAGCGAGCGGTATTGTAAAAGATGCACATCTTCCTGCTTACGAAATGGCTGGTTTTAAAGTTTTTGGTATTACTAACAGAACGATTTCGAAAGCATACGATTTACAGAAACAATTCAAAATAGATCATGTTTTTGAAAGTGTTGCCGATGCAGTAAAAAATGCGCCATCAAACGCTGTTTACGATATTACGGTTTTACCTGATCAATACATAGAAATTCTGGAACAATTGCCAGACGGTGCTGCGGTTTTGATTCAGAAACCAATGGGAAATGATTTAGCTCAAGCACGTGAAATTGTAGCGGTTTGCGAAAGAAAAAATCTTGTCGCTGCCATCAATTTCCAATTGCGTTTTGCTTCATTTGTAAGTGCTGCCAGATATTTAATCGATCAGGGAATTATTGGCGAATTATATGATTTAGAATTTAAAGTTACCGTAAATACACCTTGGGAATTGTTTCCTTTAATAAAAGAACATCCAAGATTGGAAATTCTTTTCCACAGCGTGCATTATATTGACTGCATTCGATCTTTTCTGGGAAATCCGAAAAGTGTTATGGCAAAAACGGCTAAACATCCGCTTAAAAAATTATCATCAAGCAGATCTACGATTATCTTGGATTATGGTGAAGACAAGCATGTTGTAATCAATACGAATCACGATCATCACTTTGGTCCAAAACACGAAGAAAGCTACATTAAATGGGAAGGGACAAAAGGCGCTGTTAAAGCAAAAATGGGCTTGTTAATGAACTATCCTGACGGTCTTCCTGACGTTTTTGAGTACGCTTTACCAAAAAAAGATAATGAAAATGAATACGAATGGACAGAAGTAAAATTAGAAGGTTCTTGGTTTCCTGAAGCTTTTATTGGCGCAATGTCTAATCTGATGCGTTACAAAGAAGGTTCTGACGAAATATTATCTGCAAGTGTTCAAGATGTGTTAGGCACGATGAAAGTTGTAGAAGCTTGTTACGCGAGCAGTAAAAACGGTGGAATTTCCTTTGATGAAGTGTAATTAAAACACTATATTTCAAAACCAAAAAAAAACAAATTTAAGCCTTCTTCAAAACAAACGTATTTTTTAAAGTAAGGCCGACAAAAAATAGCTATAATATGTATTTTAAATCGACTTTTTTCGAAGATTACCAAATCGACGACAAACGAGTAACATTAGGCAGAACAATCACAGAAACTGACTTCGTAGTTCATGCCGGACACACAGGAGATTTCTTCCCGCACCACATGGACGAAGAATGGTGCAAAACACAACCATTCGGACAAAGAATTGCACACGGAACAATGGTTTTTGCCATCGGAATTGGATTAACTGCTTCGGAAATAAATCCAGAAGCCTTTTCTAGAGGTTACGACAAAATGCGTTTTGTAAAACCTGTTCATATCGGCGACACTATTCATTCTGAAATCACAATTTCTGAGAAAGGAGAAGCTAAAAATCCAGAAATGGGAACTGTAACAGAACATGTAGAAATCATTAATCAGCGCGGTGAAGTCGTTTTGGTTTGTGATCATTTACTTTTGGTAAAGAAAAAATAATTTTCTTCTAGGGACAAAGGTTCAGAGGTGCAAAGGAACAGAGGTTTCTTCACTTTGAACCTTTGTCACTTTGAACCTTTGAACCTAAAAATAAACTAAAAAAACTATCTAAATGCAAATTACAAACCAAGCCGGCGATCAACACGAAGTGCCGACAGAAGGCGGAAATCAAAAACAATATCTGCTTCCTTTTATATTAGTTACCTGCCTATTTTTTCTTTGGGGAATGGCTCATAATCTTGATTCTGTCTTGATTCCGCACTTAAAGAAAGCGTGTGAATTAAACAACCGTCAATCTACTTTAATTGATACTTCTGTATTCTTCGCTTATTTTATAATGGCAATTCCTGCGGGAATGTTGATTAAAAGATTTGGTTATAAAAACAGTATCATAACTGGATTACTAGTTTTTGCCGCTGGAGCATTTTTGTTCGTTCCTGCCGCTAATACAAGAACTTACGAATTATTTTTATTCGCTTTATTTGTAATTGGTTGCGGTTTAACCATTTTAGAAACCAGTGCAAACCCATACGCAGCGATTTTAGGACCTGCTGAATCTTCCTCTAAAAGATTGAATTTAGCGGCTTCTTTCAACGGATTGGCTGCAATGGTTGCTCCTATTGTGGGTTCGTTATTTATTCTTTCAGGAACCAATCATACGCCAGAACAAATGGCAGCAATGCCTGAAGCTGAAAAGGCTGCTTATTTATTAGGGGAAGCTGCTTCTGTAAAAATGCCTTACATCGTTTTGGGAAGCATTTTGGTTTTGGTTGCTATTATATTTTACTTCGTACAATTACCTTCAATGAAAGCTACACACGCAGAAGCTGAAATCAAACCTGGGTTTTTCTCTGTTTTAAAATTCAGACATTTAAGCTGGGGAGTTATTGCTCAATTCTTTTATGTTGGTGCGCAAGTTTGCATTACTAGTTTCTTTATCAGAATTGCACAACAAGGCGCAGGATTGGACGAAAAAACAGCTGGATATTATTTAGGTATTTACGGTTTCCTTTTTATGGCAGGACGTTTTATTGGAACTTTCTTTTTACGTTTTGTAAAAGATTATGTTTTATTGTCCATCTACTGCGTAATGAGTGTTTTACTATGTTTAGTAGCTATTTACGGTTCAGGAATTGTGGTTATTTACGCTCTTGGCGGAATTGGGTTCTTCATGTCAATTATGTTTCCAACTATATTTTCTTTAGGAATTAAGGGCTTAAAATCTAATACAGAAACGGGTTCTTCTTGGTTAGTGATGTCGATCGTTGGAGGGGCCATTATTCCGTACGGAATGGGAACTTTAATCGATATGAATCATGATGATATCCAATCTGGATATATTATTCCGTTGGTTTGTTTCTTGATTATTCTTTCTTTTGGTCTTTTTGGACATAAAGTGAAAACAGTATCGGAATAGTTTTTTTGTCACGAATTATTTGGAGTAAAAGGATTTTTTTTAAAGCCACAAATTGCACGAATTAGCACAAATTTATTTTTAAATAAAATATTTAAATATCAATTGCCTCTAGCTTTAGCTGGAGGCTTTTTGTTTGTTGCAAATAAAAAGGCTTTAGCCAAACTTTTCGATTAGTTTGGCTAAAGCCAACGAATACAACATCTATGAACCTCCAGCTAAAGCTAGAGGCAATTCATTTTAGCCATGAATTAGCATAAATTACAACCTTTTATAAAATAAAAATTCGTGCTAATTCGTGTAATTAGTGGCTATAAAAAATCAAAAACGCCTCCAAATTGGGGGCGTTTTCTCTTAGTCATGTTTAGAATTAACGGTGTTTGCCGTTTCCGTGATCGTGGTTTTTGTCTGACTGTTTGGAGTTATTTTTTCCTTTGTTTCCTTTATCATTTCCGTAGTGGTTTCCGTTGTTGCCTTTAGGCTTTTCTCCTCTATTTTTTTGAGGTTTTCCGTGATAACCTTTCGGATAAGCTTTTACGTGTTTAGCATGATAACTATAAGGAGCATCTCCTCTATAATCTGTTAATACAACTTTGTAACCAGAATACAAGTCATAATTTCTATATCTTGAAGGAAGTCTTTTTTCACGAATCCATCTTCCTCCATTATCGTAGATAAATACACTCTGATTTACATCATAATACACATCGATATCTGGCAGAAAATAGTATCTGCTGTCATCGTAACCTTGTGGTCCCCAATTTGGCGGCGTTCCAATATTTACATTAATTGATACTTGCGCTTGGGCGAAAAATACACTCATAAAGAGTACTGAGGCGAATACTAATTTTTTCATGATCTTTAGTTTTAAATTTATTTTAGTAGATATGAATCGAAATTAATGCCAATATTTAAACTTATCGTATTCATTATACGGAAACACGAAACTAATCGACGAATAGTACTTTTCAGCCGATATACATTTATAAAAAAACGCCTCAGTTATGAGGCGTTTTTTTCATTATAAATAACAATTATTTCCAACCACCACCCAAGGCACGGTACAAATTAATAACGGCTTGTAATTTTTGCAAATTATCGGCTACTCCACTTAATTGGGCTGCCAAAAGATTTTGTTGAGATGTTAATACATCTGTATAATTGGTTGCAGAACTATACTCTAAAAGCTGTTCTGTAAAGTCGACTGCTTTTTCCAAAGCTGCAATTTGTTTGGTTCTCGAATCTACTTTCTCAACAGCCATTTGGTACGAATACAAAGCATTAGAAACTTCCTGACCTGCAACTAAAAGACTTTGTTGAAAATTATTATAGGCTTGCAATTGTTGTGACTGAGCCATTGTCAATCTCATTTTATTAAGTCCTTGATTAAATATTGGCTGTGTTAATCCGCCTATAATAGAGTAGAAAATAGAATTGCTAAAGAAATCTTTCAACTCTAAATTCGAAAATCCTGTACTTGCTGTAAGTGTCAAACTTGGATAGAAGTAAGTTTTAGCCAAATTAGTTGATTCAAAAGCGACTCTGAAATTAAATTCCGCTTGACGAACATCTGGACGATTTTCTAATAACTGTGAAGGTACACCTATAGCAATCTTTTCAGGAATAATTTGCGTTCCCAAAACACCTCTATCAATTGGTGCTGGACCTTGTCCTAATAAAATATTCAAAGCATTTTCTGTTTCTCGAATACTTTGCTTTAAATCTGGAATAAGAACCTCTGCTGCATGCTGATTGGCTTCACTCTGAACAACTGCTGCTCCTGTTACAATTGCCCCTTCTTTTAAAGCTTTAATTGTTTCAACATTTTCGATACGCGTTTTTAAAGTCTGTTCTGTAATTTCCAACTGTTTATCGTAAGCTAACAACAAAAAGTAATTATTGGCAATATCTGCAATCAATTGCGTTTGAACTGCTTGTTTTGCAGCATCAGTTGCTAAATAAGTTGCCAACGCTGCTCTTTTAGAACTGCTTAGTTTTCCCCAAACATCAATTTCCCAAGACGTACTTGCTCCTAATTTATAGGTTGTTGTCAAGGTATTAATATTGATACCCGGAGGAAAGTTAAGTCCCGCCTGAGATTGTTTATTGTGAGTAGCACTTGCATCCAATTGTAAAGTTGGGTAATAAGCTAATTTACTTTGACGTAATGAAGCTCTTGCTTGTACAATGTTTTCAATCGCATTTTTAAGATTAAGATTTTGATCTAATCCTTTTTGAATTAAAGCATTTAGTTTTTCATCTTTAAAAACAGTATTCCAAGGCATATCAGCAATTGTGGTCGAATCTGTAGAAGACTGATCACGATACAATTGATCTGTTTTTAAATCAGTAGGACGTTCGTATTTCTTGGTAACAGAGCACGCACTAATAAGTGCGGCTGTTATTACCAGTAAAATATATTTATTTGAACTATTCGTCATCTTTTTTGTAATTAAATTTTACTCTTTGTGAGCTTCTATTAAATGAATTTCGTCTTCATCGTCATCGTCATCATCATAACCGTCTTTTGCTGGTCCGCTAATTTTTTCTTGTAAATTTTGAAAAATGATAAACAATACTGGAATTACGAAAACTCCCAAGATTGTTCCAATTAACATACCTCCAACGGCTCCAGTACCAATCGATTTATTACCAACAGCTCCTGCTCCAGAAGCAAACATCAACGGAACTAATCCTAAAATAAAGGCAAACGAAGTCATCAAGATTGGACGTAAACGTGCTACAGCTCCTTCAATGGCTGCTTGTACGACTGGCAAGCCTTTACGCCTTCTATCCAAAGCGAATTCGACTATCAAAATACCGTTCTTGGCAAGAAGTCCGATAAGCATGATTAATGAAATCTGTAAGTAGATATTGCTATTCAGTTTAAAAATAATCGAGAATAAATAGGCTCCCGCTAATCCAAACGGAATTGATAATAATACTGCAAATGGTAAAATGTAACTTTCGTATTGTGCACTTAACAAGAAGTAAACGAAAACCAAACATAATACGAAAATGAAAATCGTTTCACTTCCAGAAGCTAATTCCTCACGCGTTAATCCAGAAAATTCGTAACCATAACCCGCTGGAAGATTTTCTGCAGCCACTTCTTGAATTGCTTTAATTGCATCTCCAGAACTGTAACCTGGTTTTGGTGCTCCTGTAATCGAAATTGACGTAAATAAGTTAAATCTTGAAATCGATTCTGGTCCAAAAACTCTAGTCATTTTTACAAACTCAGTAATTGGCGCCATATTTCCTGCACTATTTCTAACGAAGATTTTATTCAGCCCTTCTGTGTTAGCCCTAAATTCAGGAGCAGCTTGAACCATTACACGATATTGTTTTCCGAATTTGTTGAAATTCGAAGCATATAATCCACCATAATATCCTTGCATTGTAGAAAGAATCGTATTTACAGAAACTCCAGCATCTTTCGCTTTCGCTAAATTAATGTCCATCATATATTGAGGGAATCCAGGATTAAATGGAGTTGTCGCGTATTGAATTTCTGGACGTTCAGCAAGTTTTGCTAAGAATTCATTATTTACTTTAAAGAATTCAGCCGTTGTATGTCCTCCTTTATCTTGCAATTGGAATTCGAATCCACCACTTTGTCCAAAACCTTGAATAGTTGGTGGCGAAATAAAGAAGATACTAGCCTCGCGAATTCCGCTTGTTTTAGCAAAAAGCTGTCCGATTACGTCATCAACACTAAGATCACGTTCGTCCCAAGGTTTCAATTTCACAATAACCATACTGTAAGCACTACCCGCTCCAGCGGTAAAGTTTTGTCCAACAATACGAAGTGTATTTTTAACTCCCGGAATAGTCTTCGCAATACTATCAACTCTTTTTGCAATAATATCCGAACGCTCCATAGAAGCTGATGGCGGTAAACTAATATTGGCAAAAACAGTTCCTTGATCCTCTGAAGGAACGAAAGCTGAAGGCGTAGTTTTCATCATATAAACTAATGCCAAACCAGCAATGATGATAGACGCTAAAGCAATCCATTTTTTCACAGAAAGAAAACTTACCGAACGCTTATATCTTTGTGTTACATTATCAAACGCAACGTTGAACGAAGTATAAAAACGTTGTAAATAACTTTTATGTTTATGATCGTCTGCATGTGGTTTCAATAAAAGCGCACATAAAGCCGGACTCAAGGTCAAGGCGTTTACCGCAGAAAGAATAATCGCAACGGCCAATGTAATACCAAACTGTTTGTAGAAAACTCCTGTAGATCCCGTAATAAAGGTTACCGGAATAAATACCGCAGCCATTACCAAAGTAATCGAAATAATCGCTCCCGAAATTTCGTCCATTGCGTGAATGGTAGCTTTTTTAGCCGATTTATATCCGTCATCCAATTTGGCGTGCACCGCCTCGACGACCACAATCGCATCATCGACGACAATACCAATGGCAAGAACCATCGCAAAAAGCGTTAATAAGTTGATTGTAAATCCGAATAAATTAAGGAAGAAGAACGTACCCACAATTGCAACTGGAACCGCAATCGCCGGAATTAAAGTTGATCTAAAATCTTGAAGGAAAATAAACACTACGATGAAAACCAAAATAAAAGCTTCAATCAAAGTATGAATAACTTTCTCAATAGAAGCATCTAGATTTTCGTTAACATCCACCATAATGGTGTATTTCATTCCTTTTGGAAAACTCTTCGCTGCTTCTTCAATTAATTTTTTAGAATTAATAATTACATCACGCGCATTCGATCCAGGAGTCTGGCTAATGGCCATCGCTGCAGATTCTACACCGTTTGTTTTAATCGTTGAAGAATAACTTAAAGAACCTAATTCAACTTTTGCCACATCTTTAAGACGCAACATCTGTCCATTTCCAACCGATTTTATAACAATATTTTCAAATTCCTGAGCGCTTGTTAAACGTCCTTTGTATTTAATTACATATTGAAAAGCTTGATTTCCGTTCTCACCAAATTTACCTGGCGCTGCTTCTATATTTTGTTCTGCTAAAGCTGCCGAAATATCACTCGGAATCAGTTTGTATTGCTGCATTACATCTGGTTTCAACCAGATTCTCATAGAATAATCTTTTGCACCAAAAACGGTAACATCTCCTACTCCAACAACACGCTGGATTTGCGGCACAAGATTAATCTTAGCGTAATTCTGAAGAAACGTCTGATCGTAAGCTTTATCATCGCTATATAAAGAGAAAATCAACAAGTTACTACTTTGACTTTTCGTCACCGTAACACCCGCTTGAGTTACCTCAACAGGCAATAAACTCGTTGCTCTAGAAACCCTGTTTTGAACGTTTACCGCTGCCAAATCAGGATTTGTTCCTACTTTAAAGAAAATTTTGATTGAAGCATTTCCGTCATTGGTTGCTGTAGAAGTCATGTAAGTCATGTTTTCTACACCATTGATCTGCTCTTCCAACGGAATTACAATACTTTTCAATACTACGTCTGCGTTCGCTCCAGTATAACTTGCCGCCACGTTTACAGTTGGCGGTGCAATATCTGGATATTGCGAAATCGGTAACTCAATTAGGCCTAAAACACCTAAGATGACGATAATAACAGATATTACCGTCGAGAGTACGGGTCTTTGTATAAATTTTTTAAACATTCTTTTTTATTTTAAATCGGCGTATACTGTTTCTGCACTTTGCTTTTGAGCTTTAATTTCAGTTCCTTCTTTTAGAGAAGCTACTCCTTCTAAAACTATTTCGTCTCCTGCCTGTAAACCGCTTGTTACTACATAATAGTTTCCTGCTGTATTTTCAAGCACTGTAATATTGGCATTTCTTGTCTTGTTGTCTTTTCCTAAAACTACCGCAAACATTTTATCTTGAAGTTCGAATGTTGCGCTTTGAGGAATAATAATTCCGTCTTTTACTTCTTTAGGAATTCTAACTGTTGTACTGCTTCCGCTTCTGATAATTCCTTTTGAGTTTGGAAAACGAGCTCTCACATTTACCGTTCCAGTTTCTGTATTAATTAATCCATTTACGGTTTCTATATGACCTTTTTCATCGTAAGCAGAACCATCTGAAAGAACTAAAGAAACTGCTGGCATGCTTTTCAATTTTTGATTTAATGAAGCCCCAGAATCTTTAGTAAAATTCAATAAAGTCTTTTCGTTCATCGCAAAATAAGCATACACATTTCCGATACTAGAAACTGTCGTTAAAGGTTCAGTCGTATTAGAACTTACCAAACTTCCTAAACGAAATGGAATCGAACCAACAACTCCATTTACTGGACTTGTAACTGTTGTATATCCTAAATTAACTTTAGCATTAACCAAAGCTGCGTTTGCTTGTGCTAAAGAAGCCATTGCAGACTCATAAGTATATTGCGCTGATTCTAAATCGTATTTACTGATAATTCCTTTTTCAACCAAAGGTTTTACTTTGTTTACAGCCAACTTTGCTGAACTTACGTCTGCCTGAGCACTTTTAATGCTTGCAGTCGCTGTACGAACTTGCTGCTCGTATTCTGGAGCACTAATCTTAAACAAAGGTTGACCTGCTTTTACAACGGCACCTTCGTCTACAAAAATTTTATCGATATAACCTTCAACTCTTGGTCGGATTTCTATATTTTGCTGTCCCTGAATACTTGCCGGAAAGTCACTATTTAATGTAGCCGATTCTTGCTGCAAAGTCACAGTCTTATACTCTTTTATTTGTGGTGCGGCACCAGCCTGGGCCGATTTATCATTTTTACCGCAAGACGCGACAATAAGTGATGCTGCTAGAATACCTAAAAATAATTGCTTCTTCATTGTGAAAAATGTGTGATTTATCTATTATATGACAACAAAAGAAATAAATAATAACAAACGAAAATTTTCAAATAGACGAAGAGCGAATGACAATCGACAAAGATTAGTTAAGAACCGATGGTTTTTTTTATAATATTAAACAAGTGTTTAATTTTGTCCCGTCGGCTCTAAAACACTTTTTAGAGGCTCTAAATCCGTGTTGAGCGATTGCTTAAAAATCCTATATAAATAAAATGTAATATTGCCTTAAAATCATAAATTACAATGTCACCAAACTTTTTTAGACCTTATTTATTTACCGGATTACATATTCTAGGATGGTTTTTACTTGGGTATCTTATGTTGTTTTATATTCCATTGACATGGAATGTAGTCCTTCCGTCAGCATTTTGGCTTTGGCAAAGTATTGTTCTCTTTTTATTAATTGCCGTTTTTTATTCTACAGCAAAAATTGTAGTGCCAAAAACAATTATTAATGACAATACTTCTTTGTATCTACTTTGGGCATTTCTTGCCATTTTCACCTTACAATTAGTCGCTTATTTTTATACTTCTCAAACAGATCTTCATAATCAGATTAGCAAAGCTATTGGTTTCAAAAAATATAAAAATCCTTATTTTGACAATTACGTTTTTACACTAACATTATTAGTTTTAGGAATAAGTACAAGCTGGGCTATGCTACAACATTGGCAGAAAGCGGCGCAACACAAGCAAAAATTAGAGCAAGACAAAACGATGGCAGAATTAGCGATGTTAAAAGCGCAAATTAATCCGCATTTCTTCTTTAATTCTTTAAATAGTATTTATTCGCTTACTTACACCGATATTGAAGATTCTCGAAACGCTTTGCATACTTTAAGCCGAATGATGCGTTATTTACTTTATAGTACCGAAGAAAAAACAACTTTACTAAAAGAAGCTGAATTCATGAGAGATTTTATCGCTTTAATGAAACTTCGTGCCAACAGTAAATTGACCATCACAACGGACATTCCCGAAAAAATACATGATTATCCAATTGTTCCGATGTTATTATTACCTTTAGTAGAAAATGCTTTTAAACACGGTGTTCATGCAACTGACAAAAGTGAAATTCATATTAAACTAACGCAGAATGAAAGCAATCTGGAATTTGAAGTAGAGAATACTTTTTTCGAAAAAACATCAGTTTCGGATGTAGGAGGAATTGGTTTAACGAATACAAAACGAAGATTACAGCTAATTTATCCGAATCATCATTTTATCACTTTTGGAGTTACCGATCACGGAACATATAAAATTAAACTAAAAATAAATTTAGAGCAATGACAGTACTAAAATGCATAGCAGTAGATGATGAACCATTGGCTTTAAAATTGGTAGAAACTTTTATAGAACAAACTCCATTTTTAGAATTAACCGCCACTTGCGATAATGCTGTAGAAGCTATGGGAATTATTCGCGAAACAAAACCAGATGTTGTCTTCTTAGACATTAATATGCCCAATTTAACCGGAATGGAATTGGCAAGATTAATTCAAGATCAAGCTGGACCTTTGCCTAAAATTATTTTTACAACAGCTTACAATCATTATGCGATTGAAGGATATAAAGTAAATGCGGTTGATTATCTTTTAAAACCATTTAGTTACGAAGAATTCCTGCGTGCTTCTAGCAAAGTTCTGCAATTGCATGAAGAATCAAATAATCAATTTCAAACCGTTACTTTAGACGACGAGTTTATCTTTCTAAAAGTAGAATATCAATGGGTAAGAATTTCATTAAAAGATATCTGTTACATAGAAAGCTTGAAAGATTATGTAAAAGTACATTTAGAAGATTCTCAAAAAGCTTTATTGTCTCTAATTTCTTTAAAAGCTTTAGAAGAAAAACTTCCAGCATCAAAATTCATGCGTGTTCATCGTTCCTTCATTGTTTCTCTCGACAAAATTAGCGCCATTAGTAAAAACTCGATTTTTATTGATAAAATTGAAATTACAGTTGGCGAACAATATAAAGAAGCCTTTAAAATCGTAGTCGATAAATGGCTGAAATAAATTAGAATTAAAAATATCATGGAAAAAAGATCAAACAAATATTATCTGACTTTAAGTCTAAAAGAATATGCAAACGGCGAAACTGAGCCTGCAAAAGAATTAGGAATTGAATTTGATAATCACGACGAAATTTTCGGAATAATAGATAGAATCAAAGACAAAAACATTTTTGCGAATGAATCAGAAGCCATTCAATTTGCTTTGGGACTAAAATTATTCAGCGAAATCAAATTAAAAAATCGTAAAAACCCACTTTTTGAAGAATTAAATGAAGTTTTTCCTGTTTTTATGAAAAAGCTAAAAAGTTTATAAAAATGCCTTTAAAAACAAGCGTTCAACGTTACTTACACTTTTACTTTCAATATTAAATTTACTTTAAAAAAGAAATTATCTCATTTTTAGTGGCAATATTTTGTAACAATTTTCCGTTAAAATTGAGCATGTCCCACTAAATGCTTCCAAAAGAAATTTAATTTCTTTTATGAAATGAAATTATTTTTTCATAGAAAAAGGAATAACATTTAGGCAATCTTAATTGAAAATAGAGAGAATTTGTTTGAAGCTGACCATTTCATTTTAATGAATCTCTAAATACAATCTTCACTTTCGATTTGTTCGATAATGCAAAAATTATTTTTTAACCATTAAAAATGAAAGCATTATGATAATTCAAAAAAGTATATTTCTTCTTGCTGGTCTGCTCGTCTTAGGCAGCTGTTCCAACAATGACAATGATGACAGCGCCAACACAGGACCAACTGGACCTCCTGTAGAAACAGGCACTGCAAACACTACATACCAGCCTGCATTTGCTGGACAAACTCGTGCTGGAAGCATTCAAACTACTACAGAAATTGAATCTAAAGTTATCACCAACGGTTTAAGCGCTCCTTGGGGAGTTGCTTATCTTCCAGACGGACGTCTTTTGGTTACTGAAAAAGCAGGCAATATAAAAATTGTTACACAAGCTGGAGTAATTGGAAATGCTTTAACTGGTGTTCCAGCTGTTAATCCTGCAGATCAAGGAGGTTTATTAGGTATTTGTCTAGATCCTTCTTACGCAACAAACAGAATGATTTATTGGGCTTTTTCTGAAGCTGTAGCTGGCGGAAATATTACCGCTGTAGCGAAAGGCAGAATATCTGACAACGAAACGGCGCTGGAAAATGTAACTGTTATTTATCGTTCTAATACACCAAATGCGAGTACGCTACATTATGGAGGCCGCGTTTTATTTGACAAAACTGGAAATCTATTTGTGAGTATTGGTGAACGCTCAGTATTACAAACTCGTCCGTTGGCGCAAGCTGTAAATAGCAGTTTGGGTAAAGTTGTCCGAATTACAACTAGCGGGCAAGCGGCACCTGGAAATCCAATTATTAGTGGAACTGGTGCTTTACCAGAACTTTATTCTATCGGGCATAGAAATCCGCAAGGCTTGGCACTTCATCCAACAAGCGGTGAATTGTGGCAAAGCGAACACGGTCCGAGAGGCGGCGATGAAATTAACAGAATTACTGCAGGAGCCAATTACGGCTGGCCAACAATTACATACGGAATTGAATACAGCGGAACTAAAATTGGAGACGGAATAACACAAAAAGAAGGATTAGAACAACCAGTTTATTATTGGGATCCCGTTGTTTCTCCTAGCGGTATGACTTTTTACACAGGAAAACGTGTTCCAGAATGGCAAAACAATTTATTTATAGGTGCATTAAGCGGTCAGCATATTGTTCGTTTAGCATTTAAAGACAATAAAGTGTCTGGAGAAGAAAGACTATTAGCCAGCGAAGGACAAAGATTTAGAGATATTACACAAGGAAAAGATGAAGCATTATACGCCGTTACCGATCAAGGAAGACTTTACAAAATTGATAAAAAATAGAAAGTAATCTTGTTCATTATATTAGCCAAAAACGCCCCAGTAAAATGGGGCGTTTCGTATTTTATGGATTATTTTAGTTTCAGGTTTAAAGTTTCAGGTTTTATGTTAGACGTTAAGTGAACAACCTGAAACTTGAAACCTGAAACAAAAAAACTAAGCTTTTGCTTTTCTTTTAACTGTACATCCAATTTCTTTTGTTTGAGTAACAGCAGGTTTTTGACCACTTTTTAAAGAAGCAATTACATCTTCTGCATATTTTACTTTTTCAGGTTTGTTTCCTTCTGGATCGTTGTCTATTGCTCCAACATATTCTACTACATTTCCTTTTGAAGTTTTAGAAATAATAAAAACATGAGGCGTACGTTTTGCTCCATATTCGTCAGTGATTTTTTGTCCAGGATCGAATAAATATGGGAACGGATATTTTTTATCTTTTGCCAAATCCTGCATTTTTGCAAAAGTATCTGTTTTAGAAGCTTCAGGATCATTTGGGTTAATGGCAATTACAGGATATCCTTGCGGTCTGAATTTTTTATCTAAATCGATAATTCTTTGCTCATAACCTACCGCGTACGGACAAGTATTACAAGTAAAAACTACAATATATCCTTTTGCTTCTTTAAAAGTTCCAAATGAAACTTCTTTATTGTCTACATTTTTCAGTTTGAAATCTGGTGCTTTGTCACCCGCTTTAAGCGTTACTGCATTTTGCGCTTGCGAAAGAAAAGCAGAAAAAGCTAATGCTAATAATAAGATTATTTTCTTCATGGTCTATAGTTTTTTATATTCAGTTAATAACTGTTCATAGGTAAATTCGCTTTCAACAAATTTTCTTTTATCATTTTTTATAAAAAGAGTTGCTGGAATACTTCCTGACCAAGACGGATCAATTCGGTCAATAAATTGCTGTGGATCACTTTCGTTTAAAAGAAAAACTTCGTTCTTTAAATTCTTCTTCTTTACAAACGGAATTACATTCGATTCTAATTTCGATTTAAAATCTAAACTCACTAATAATACAGCCAGTTTTTCAGATTTGTATTCTGCTTTTAGTTTCTCAAAATGAGGCAATTCTTTTATGCATGGCGCACACCAAGTTGTCCAAAAATTGACAACATACGTACTATCTTTTCCGTTTTTGATTCTTTCATTCAGCTGATTTATACTTAAAAGCTTTACGTTCTGACAGTAAGCAGAAACTGAAATGAAACTAAATAGAAATATATAGAAGTACTTTATTTTCATAACATATAAAATAAGCTTTACAAATATAAAATAATGAAATCTTACTTTTTGTTAATGAAAATTTAATGATTTTTTTTAAGGTTCTAAGTGGCTAAGATTCTAAGCTACTAAGATTAATTTATAGTTTTGTTCTTTTTCCCATATAGTAACTGTATTCTTTATCAAAAGCATAACCTCTTTCATCAATAACTTTAAAGTGAAAATCATTTAGGCTTTTTGATTTTATAACTTTTACTTCATTACTGATTGTTCTTATGAAATAGGCATATTTATCATCTTTCGCATAAAATGCATTATCACATTCCAAATAATAAGTTCCGTCTAAACAGCCTTCTAGAATTTTAAACGTCTGCACATTTGCTTCAGGAATTATCTTTCCTTTAAAAAAAACATGGTTCTTATCAATCGCTAGGTTTTGAATCAAATCTGGATACGGAATCTTGAAGGATTTTAAATCTACGTTTTCAATTAAAATTACGTCGCCAAAATACAATTGATCATCAACTTGAATATGATAATCATTGAGGTGTTTTGCTTTGCTTAAATCAAAAGGCATTTTATCATTGTGACGGTAATATTTTCTGTTTGAAAAAGTATATCCTTTCTTAATATCTACTACTTTAAAATCATCAGGTTTAGCATCTTCTAAAATACAAAAACTAGTAAAAGAACTTTCTAAATAAATATGCTTTTTATCTTCAAAATAAACTGTCGAAGCAAAACCGTCATTATCGAATTCAGCATTTGTTGCCGTGATTTTGAATGTTTCGAAGTCTATAATTTTATAAAACTTTTTAAAAACTTCACTATCATAACGAAGAATAAATTTGTTGTCTATGATTTTATAACCGTGTCCTAAATCTTTTATCATTTTTTCTCTTTTTATGATTGTCCCCAGTAAAATTCACAGTTATTAAAATTCAAATCCTTCAAATCATTTTTATCAATTAAAACACTAAAAACACCTTCATCATTAAATCCATTCTCTCCTACTTGCAAAAGCACTATTTTATCTGAATTTACCACATCTAATATTTCTTGTTCCTGTGCTTGACAATGCGTAAAGATTCCGAAGATTTTTGAAGTTTCGCTTCCTTCGAAATAATCCCATAAAACACCATCTTCATTTGCATCATCTTCTTCGTATTCATCTTCTGGCAGACGATAACGACTGGATAATTTCTCAGTGGAAGAAAATGCTGATTTTATTAAAACTCCTTCAAAGAAATTATCTTCATGGTCTTTGACAACTCTTTCTAATTCATTATTATCAACATCGCTGTAAACTACTAAGCCTTTATCTTCCATAATATCCGCAAAGAAAAATAAATGACCTGTTTTTGGTAAAAGTCCAGATTTGTCATGCGGAGCAATTTGATCTAAATCTAATTGAGCGGCAAATCGCAAATCTTTTGGATATTCAAAATTTTTAGGAAGATCTGCAATTGGTCCTCCGTAACGAGAATGTCCAAGCGGAATATCTAAAGTTCCTGCTTTTACCAGCAAACCATCTTCTAAAAGTATTTCAGGCATTTTTAAACTATCTCCATAATAGTGTTTCGTTGCTGGACGTAATTCAATGATGTCAAAAATTTCGTTTTTCATTTTATTCAAAAATTATAATATTGATTTTGGCTTTTAAATTATTAAACGTGAAAATAAACAATTGCTTGTAAGATTGCAATTACTTTATCGTTCATACTCTAGTTTTTAGAGAAAAATGACAATTTGTTAAAATTGCCTAGTCATCTTTTTTTGACTAATTGACTTTCTTTTAAATTCAACTGAACTTTGCGAGAATAAAAACAAGCGTATGAAAATATTATCGCTTTTACTAATCCTGATTTGCGGTGCAAGCTGCCAATCTCAAACGAATTCAAAAATGAGTGAAGAAAAGACAAATCCGTTATTATACGATCCTGTTAGCGGAATGTGTGAAATGCCTTTCGGTGAAAAATCGAATGAGACTACAAATATTTCAACAGAAAATAAACCGATAAAAATTGTTTACTATACAGATCCAATTTGTTCTTCTTGTTGGGGAATTGAACCTCAACTTAGAAAACTAAAATTAGAATATGGCGATGCTTTTGAAATTGATTACAGAATGGGCGGTTTATTACCTAATTGGAGTTACAACAGCGGCGGAATCAGCAAACCTTCGGACGTTGCCCATCATTGGGACGAAGCAAGTTTACATTATGAAATGCCAATTGATGGAAATGTTTGGCTGGAAGATCCTCTAGATTCTTCTTATCCGTCATGTATTGCCATGAAAGCGGCACAAATGCAAGACAAAGAAAAAGCTGTAAAGTTTATGAGAATACTTCGTGAGAAACTATATCTCGAAAAGAAAAATATAGCTAAATGGGAAAACATTGCCGAAGCCGCAAAACTAACAGGTTTAGACATCCAAAAACTAAAAAAGGATTACGAAGGCGATGCTAAAAAGCTTTTTGAAGAAGATTTAAGACTTGGAAAATCACTTGGCGTTAGAGGATTTCCAACTTTGTTTTTTTCTGATGGAAACCAAAATCAATTGACAGTTTATGGTTCTAAGCCATATTCTTCGTATGAAAATGCTTTGTTAGCCTTGTTTCCCGATGCAAAAAAGAAGAACATTAAAAATGAAAATCCGTTGGCTCTTTTCGATATTTTTCCAACTTTGGCTCCAAAAGAATATTCGATAATTTTAGATAAAACGTATTCTGATGCTAAAATTATTTTAGAGAAATTATATCAGCAAGGTTTATTGGATAAAAGAATGATAAAGAATGGATCGGTTTATAGCAGAAAATAATCTTATTGAAAAATCGTATTTTTTTTACGGTTTTTCAATTATTCTAAATCTCTTTCAAAATTAAATCTGCCACCGCATCAATCGCTTGATTTATTATGCTTTCCGGGTTTCCTTTAAATTCATAACGTTTGGCGATTTGTTTTTCTTTAAAAACAATATGAATAAAAATTGTTCCAACTGGTTTAGAGCTGCTTTCACTTCCTCCGGGCGTAGTTAGTCCTGTTAAAGCTACACAAAAATCTGAATTTGCATAACGATAAAAATGCTGTGCCATCAACTTTGTAACCTCAGCAGATTCGGCGCTGTATTTTTCGATTGTTCCCCACGGAATTAACAAAAGATCTTCTTTCATTGAAGTGTGATAACAGACTATTCCGCCAATTAAAATCCTTCCCGAATTGATAACCGTCGAAAATTCATAGCACATTTTTCCTGCAGAAGCACTTTCTGCAAAAGATATTGTTAGGTTTTTCTCTATTAAGGCTTGGCAGCAAGCGGTCACTTTATCAGAAGCCATATCGTTTACATTTAATTCAACATTCTTATAATCAAATTTAAAATCTTTTAAAGTGAGAAATTTTATACAATTGCTTTCTGTTGTTATATTATAAGTAACTGTTAATTATACAACTATATTTAAAATTCCTGTAAGGACTTCGTTGGCTTCGATTGCTAATTTTGTAAATACAGGTAAACTTTCTACGCTGAAAGCTTTACTGTCATACAAATCAATAATCTAAAAATTTAGCATTATGGAAAAAGAACACAACCACGAATATGGTCAGTACGATCCTGATTATATCGATCAAAATACGCTTGTTGACGGAACTCTTTCTAATGAAGATCAATATAAACAAGATTTAAAAAAACATGAAAATCGAGAATTTGGCGAAAGCGATCCCGATTATTACGAACAAAATACACTTGTTGATAATGATAATTATGCAAGAGATGAAGATCCGTATCAATATCAGGAAGAGTTTATTGAAGATCCTAAACATCCGCTAGGAGATTTTGAGCCAAACACAACTATTCGTTCTGAAAATATTCCGAACGAAGAAAGAATTATAAACGAAGATGATGCCGTCACAAATGACGATACCGAAAATGATCTAAATGACGACTATGATCCTGATTTAGATTCTGAAAATGATGAAGAAAAACATAGCGATTTGGACGATGATGAAGAATTAGATGATTTTGGCGCAGAACATTTTCCTGAAAATCATCCGAGAGAATAACCTGAAATTCGTAAATTGTAAAATACTATTTTATGGATTTAGGCACTCAAATTTTTTGGCTATTTGTACTTGCAATTCCGATTGCATGCGTGAGTTGGACTGTAACGCACGAAGAGATTTTTAGAGAACCTCATGAATGGTGTGTCAGGCATTCTAAAAATGACCGATTTATACTTTCAAGAAAGTTCTTTTATCTCTTTACTTGCGAGTACTGCTTTAGCCATTATGTCACAATCGCATTTTTGATACTTTGCGATTATAAACTTTTGTTAAATGATTGGAGAGGCTATATTTTGGCAGGGTTTTCTCTGGTTTTTATGGCAAATGTTTACATGAGTCTTTTTGCATTACTGCGTCAGGCAATTAAAAAAGAAAAAGTAGAAATCGAAAAAATTGAGAGCGAAACTGATAATGAAATCAGGAAAAATTAAAATAGAAGTATAACTAAATAAATTAAACTATCATGGAGAATTTAAATTTTATAGATCCATTATTACACGGAATAACACCTCAAAACAAACCACTTAATCTTTCTGTTAAACAAATGGTATGCGCAGGAGTTGGTGCTCTTATAGCATCAGCTGTATTGAAAAAAACAGGACATACTAAAGCTAGTGCTGTTGTAGGAAGCATTGCATTGCCAATTTTAGCTTCTGCTGCCTATAAAAAATATGCTGAAGTAACAAAAGAAAAAAATGATGCAAACGCAAGCAGCGGAATCGAATACAATCATTAAACTATAATCTCATAAAAAAAAGAGCACTGTTAAAAGTGCTCTTTTTTTTATCTTTTCGAAAGAAAGTTTTTAAGAAATATTTCCTTCTACCCAATTTAATGCTTTATTGAAATCTACTTTTTTATAACCACGAAATTCGCCTGGAACAATAAAACTGAAACCGTTTGTAAACGAAATAATTTCGTCTGTATCAGTAATAATTGCAGCTCTATTCCATTTTCCTAAATGTTTTAAACCTAAAAGAGCATCTTGAAGCCACGCTCCAGCCGTGAAATTTTTAATATCGGTATCTAAAACCAACAGAAAATTAATTTCGTTTGTTTGCTTTACCAAATGCTCAACTGCTGGTACAACAGCCGTCAGAAAATCTTCTTTTGTTACTTCTGCTAATGCTCTAAAAGCAACTATATTATCGGTAGTATCGATTTGATGTATCATATGATTTACTTTTGAGTTAATGAATTCTATTCCTTTTTTCAAAGGTTTAATTATTTACTCAAATATACTTATTATCAATCATATAGCATTTACATTTAACTATTCGTTTATTATATTATTTCGAGTGGGCTAGATTTTTTTTAGTAATTTTTTAAACGCAAAGTCCGCAAAGAATTTACGCAAAGTTCGCTAAGATTTTTTAATTTAAGATAATGCTCAAAAGCAAAGTTCGCAAAGCTAAATGATAAAGCTTTGAGAACTTTTCATTTATGAACAAAGCTTTGAGAAAAAAAACTTAGCGTAAATTCTTTGCGGACTTTGCGTTACTTTCATAATGAAGCTCTTGACAGTTAAAAAAAAATCACTTCAAACTCTTAACAGCACCATTTTTCAAATCAACAGTAAAATGATCCGCTGGAATTTCATGCATAAACTTATTGAAAATTGTAAAGAATAATTTCATCTGTTTTTGCAAAGGTTTTGAAGCATTATCTTTAGAATCCAAAAACAATTCAGATAATACTTTATAAGATGTAACTCTTTTTTCTGCAACATCACCAAATGCCAATTCGTCAGCACTTCTAAAACGATAAAAATCAATTAAAAGATCATTTCCTGTCCAATTAAAATCTCTTTTTTGAAGTTTATTTTTAGCTAAAATCTGTTCCGATTTTGTTTCCGCTTCTTTCCATTCTTTCTCTAATTGCTTTTTATTTTTAAGAATAAAATCAAAATCTTTATCTGAATTCATATTTGATAAAACCAATAAATCTTCTGCCGAAACATTTAAAATAAAATCCTTAAAAGTAGTTGGCCAATCGTCTTTTAAGAAACGAAGACGAACCAATTCCTTCAAATGGAAATCTGTAAAATCATGGTAATTTTTAGTCTTCAAAATATCGATATTCCAAATATCATTGTTATGTTGGCTTTCTAAAAATTGATATTCCATTTTATACAAATCAAAAAGTTCGTCATATCTCGGAACGTCATCAATGGTAATTGTCTGAATATCTAACACATTATTTTTCTTGAATGTCAATAACTTATAAGCCGGAATGTAAGCAGCAAGCGAAGGTGTTTGAATATTGACCAAAGTATTTCCTTTAGCAGAAGTTCGCACTCCAGTATCATTAATGTGCATATGACCGCCAAAATGAATTTTAAGTCCCGCGTCTGCAAAAACCTGCGCCACTTCTTCGACAGGAACTCTGTTTAATTGCCATTTGTTTGGGCCAAGCAATTCTTTTATCTCTGCAGAAGCATCATCATTAAAATCGATCATCGGGAAATGGCTAAAAGCTACCAAAGTTTTTCCTTGCTTTTTGGCTTGCGCCGAAATAGCTGAAACCCATTCAATCAAATGTTTTTTGTTAGAAAGCACATTATTATAACCTGTGCTTGCTTCAGAATAACTTTTAGAATCTTTAGGATCGCTTTCTGTTTTCTTCGGAATATAGACGTTTCCGTCAATAGCCATTAACCAAAGTCCATCTATTGGTTCTACAACATAACTAACATCTGGAACTTCATAACCAGGCGCAACTTCATATACGCGATTACTCAACTTTGAGCTTTCTAAAGCTTTCTCAAACGAATAATTTTCACTTGAATAATTGGAAAAAGGAGTTGCCCAAAATTTGCTTTTCTTGTTCGGATGAAAACCAAAATTCTTCAATTGATCTGTAATTCCTAAATAACCCATTTTAGCAATATCGGCCGTTATGACAAGGGGCTGTTCGATGTTCAAATTGGGCTTATACATACCGTCTTTGCTATAAATGGGCTGACTTTTACCATCTTTTCCTAAAAAATCTTCTTTACCAGATTCTTGTGCAAAAGGTCCAACTGGATCGTGATTTCCTGTAGTAATAAAAAATTCGATTCCGTATTTTTGAGTGTATTGTTCTAAAATCTTTGCTAATCCGCGAACATGAATCGGCTGTCCGTCATCAGTATAATCTCCAGGAAGTGCAACGTATTTAATTTTTCGCTTTGCGATATCTTCTAAAGCGGCTAGAAAAGCAAAATAATTTTCATTGAAAATTCGTGTCGAATGCAATTGTGAAGACATTGTTCGAACCAACGCATATTGTCCCGTTTTCGGATTTAGAACACCTTTATAATCTGAATCTGAAAATCCTCCAAATAAATCCTGTAAGTGGACATCAGCTAAAAATGCGATTTGAACTCCGTTTAAATCTTTTGTTTTTTGTGCAGAAAGAACACCATAAAAAAGAATAAAAAATGATGTTATAAAAAGTGACGTAATTTTAAATCTCATAGGTTTTAACTTTAATAAATTTGGGGCTTATTAGAAGTCTTTGAACTTTTAATTATCCGCAATTTTATCACTTTAAAACCGAAACGAGTTTACGCTATTGTTATTGAATGATAATTTTTACGAGCGTAAACTTTATTATAAATCATAAAAAGAAAACTAAAAACCCAGCATCGCACTTAACTCATTATACGAATGAAAAAGAATTGCTCCTTCTTTCTTTAAATCTTCATTATTATAACCATTCGCAAATCCATAAACTTTAAAACCGCCTTTTAATCCCGCTCTAACTCCCGCGACACTATCTTCTATAACGATACAATCTTCAATATCAAAACCCATTTGTTTAGCCGCATGCAAAAAGATTTCCGGATCAGGTTTCCAGCTTTTAATTACGTACGAACTAAAAATTTTCCCTTCAAATCTATCCAACAAACCTGCAGTTTCAAGGTTTAGTCTGATTTTTTCCAAAGGTCCGCTAGAAGCAGTGCAATATGAAATTTTGAGATTATTCAAAAAATCAAAAATTCCAGGCATCGGTGTGGTTTCTTTCAGAAAAGCTTCAAAACTTCTATTTCTATATTGTTCTTCAAAATCTTCTGGTAACTTCTTCCCTATCGCATTTTCAATCTGCGAAAAACAATTTTTTAAACTTACGCCATTAAAATAATGATACGCATCTTCCAATTCCATTTCTAAACCATGTTCTTGTGCCATCGCAAGTAATATTCCGTTACCGATTTTTTCTGTATCGACTAAAACTCCATCACAATCGAAAATAATACATTTCACCATTTTTCTGATTTTCATTTAATTATAAATAACTCTTTTCGTAAAAGAGAAGAATTGAAATTTACAAAAAAATAATAGATTCAAAAATCTAAAGTTTACATTTTGATTTTCAACATTCTGTACAGAATTACCCATATTCTGTATTTTCGTTTCCTTTTTGATTTGTACTTTTATAAAATACTATTTAACACATTTCATTAAAAAATAAATCTTTCATTTTGAAAAAGCATCTTTTAATTATAACCATTTTGGCAGGCAATTTTGTTGCCATTTCTCAAAATAAAATTATCACTGTTTCTAATAATCTGGGAATTGACAGAGAATTTGAAACTATAGAACTGACTAAGAAATCTCTCGGTTTAAATGCTAATTCTAAACTAGAAAATTATGCTGTAAAAGAAGTTGGCAGCAATTCTTTTTTAGAAACACAAACGGTCGATCAAGATGGAGACGGAAATGCAGATTTGCTTTTATTTCAACCAAAAATAAAAGCTTCGTCAAAACAAGATTTTGAAGTTTTTGTTGGAACAAATCCTTCCGCGTCAAAAGTTTTAAATTGTTATTCGCGTTTTGTTCCCGAACGCACAGACGATTATGCTTGGGAAAACAATAAAGGTGCTTTCAGAACTTATGGCCCAGTTGCTCAAAAAATGGTCGAAGACAAAATTGCAGGCGGAACTTTAACAAGCGGAATCGATGCTTGGCTAAAAAGAGTCGATTATCCAATTATTAATAAATGGTACGAAAAAGCAACAAACGGAACTGGAACTTACCATAAAGATACTGGAGAAGGTTTGGATAATTTTCATGTTGGAGACAGTCGCGGCGTGGGCGGAATTGCCGTAAATGTGGACGGAAAATATTATTTTTCTAAGAATTTTATCAGCTGGAAAACCATTACAACTGGACCAATTCGAACAAGTTTTATTTTAACTTACGCCGATTGGGATGCAAAAGGAAATAAAATAACCGAATCTAAATTAATTAGTTTAGATTACGGAAGTCAGCTTTCTCGATTTGAAATCAATATTAGCGGAACTAAAACAATTTCGGCTGGATTAACGCTTCATGATAAAAAAGGCACAATTGGAACTAACATAAAAGAAGGCTGGCTAAGTTACTGGGAACCGATTGATGATTCTGAAATTGGAACTGGCTTAGTTGCTCCAAAAAACACTTTATTAAGCTTTGATAATCACGTTACAGAAGAAAAAGATTTGAGTAATCTTTATGGAAACATTTCGGTAAAAAACAATAAAGCGATTTATTATGTTGGTTTTGGATGGAAAAAAGGAAGTCCGTTTCAAACCAAACAAGAATGGGAGCAATATTTGAGTTCTTTTGCAGAAAAGATTAATAATCCTTTGGTTGTGAAGGTTAAGAAATAAGCTTTTTTGCCACGAAGGCGCTAAGACAGAAAGTTTTTTAACATAGCCCGTGGTTTCAACCACGGGAAACGTATCGTGATTATTCTTTGCGTTCCCGTGGTTGAAACCACGGGCTATTTTGTCATTTCGACTGAAAGGAGAAATCACACTAGAAGCTCGACAAAGATTGGTGATTTTCTTTACGGAATATCTTGTGTGATTTCTCGTACCTCGAAATGACAAACAAGACTTTATTTCGCAGGAAAATAATTCTCCTTCAAAATAATCTCTAACGGAATATAATGTGTTTTTTCTGTTTCTTCTTGAAGAACCAGTTTTTTGTATAAATAATTGATTCCCAAATAGCCTTGTTCTTCGGGCCTTTGGTTGATAAGGAAATCAATTACGCCTTTATTTAGATATTCGATATTTTCATTTAGCAAATCAAAACCAATAATTCTAACACCTTTTATGTTGTTCTTTTCTAAAAATTCAGCCACAATATAAGCTCGGGAATTTGGGACAAAAACACTGTTTATACCCAAAAACATTTCCATACTCAATTGATCAATTCCAGAATCTTTTAAAGTAACTTCTGAGAATTTAAAATTGGTCAATTCGTCATGATCTTTGAAATATGAATAAAATCCTTTGATACGCTGCAAATAAACAGAAGTACTTTCAATTTCGCGCGTAATTTTAAAAATCAAAATCTGTCTTTCATTTTTAACCGCAAAACTGATTAATCTTCCAGCCAGATAACCGCTTTGAAAAGCATTTTGCCCAACATAAGCATGTTCATTTTCTTCCGAAATATTAGAATCGATCATAACAACCGGAATATTCTTCTTTTTATATTCGTCTAAAAACTGAACAGATTCTTCGTAAAAAATAGGTGCAAACAACAATCCGTCACATTCAAACTGCATTATTTTTTTAGCAGATTCCTTAAAAGACGCCAGATTATAATCATAGAAAAAATAATCCAAAACAATTCCGAATTTACTGAATTCCAAAGCTGCTTTTTCAATTCCGTCAATCTGGCTTTTCCAATATTCTAATGTTTCCGATTTTGGAAGGAAAATAGCAAAGTGAAATTTCTTGTTTAATGCCAAATTGCTTGCTAAGATATTTCGCTTATAGCCAAACTCTTCGATAATCGCATTGACTCTATCGACCGTTTCCTGAGCCACTTGTCCGCGCTTGTGTATAATTCGATCCACAGTTCCTGGCGAAATATTAGCTAATTCGGCAATTTTCTTAATCGTTATGATATTGATTCTTTTTAAGTTAAAAAAATAAAAGCAGTGCGGTAAAATTAATTTATTTTAATAAAAATAAGTTGTTTTACAGTACAATTTACATACATTTGTAAAAACACCGTGTACGCACACGCAAATATACACATAACACTATAAAACCAAAATAATAGCAATATAAAATGATACTAGATTCATTACAAAATGCAGCAAAATACTACGGTTTGCATCCTAATTTCAAAAAAGCTTTTGATTATGTAAGCCAAAATGATATTGAAAATCTTGAAGAAGGCTCTTTTGAAATCGGTGAAGGTTTAAAATTGATTGTAATTGTTGGAGAAGGAAATACGAAAGAAGAAGCCGTAAAAGGTTTTGAATGTCATGATAAAAATATCGACATTCAGATTTCGATTAAAGGTCCAGAAACTTTTGCATGGAAACCAAGAGAAAAATGTGTGAATCCAAATGGAGAATACAGTGACGAAAGAGATGTTCGCTTTTTTCATGATGCACCCGATACGTTTTTTGAATTGCAAGAAAAACAATTCGCAATATTATTTCCAGAAGATGTACATACCGCAATGATCGGAGAAGGTCTTTTGAAGAAAATTGTAATTAAAGTAAAAATATAATTTATGAGTACCATTCAGAACTCCATTGATGTTATTGTAAAACAAGGAATGCTTCCTTTATACTTCAATGCGGATGAAAACAAAAGTATTGCTGTTTTAAAAAGCCTATATAATGTTGGAATTAGAGCTGTAGAATATACAAGTCGTGGGCCAGAAGCTCTTTCGAATTTCAAAAAAATGATTGAATTAAGAAATGCCGAAATGCCAGGAATGCTTTTAGGAATTGGAACAATTAAAAATTTAGCGCAGGCAGAAACTTATTATTTAGCTGGAGCTGATTTTTTTATCAGCCCAGGATTTGTTCCTGAAATAGCTACATTTTTAATTGGAAAAGAGGTTTTATTTGCTCCGGGATGTATGACGCCAACAGAAATTATTGCTGCTGAAAATGCTGGAGTAAAATTCATTAAACTTTTTCCTGGAAATATTCTTGGACCAGATTTTATGAGTGGAATAAAAGATGTTTTTCCAAATTTAACTTTCATGCCAACCGGTGGTGTAGATACTACCCGACAAAGTATTGAAACTTGGTTTAATGCGGGAGTTTCGGCAGTTGGAATGGGAAGTAAATTAATTAGCAAAGAAGTGATGAATTACGAAGCTTACGATACAATTGAAAAAGAGACTAAAAGAGTTTTGGATTTGATTGAAACGATAAGAGGTTAATCTTGAAATTTCAAATTCCAATTAAAATTAAAATTTTAAAATATATTACTAAATCAAAACCATACTTTATCTTCCAAATTGGAATTTTAAAGTATTGAATTTTAAATATTAAATAATGGATTCAATATTCAATCTAAAAGGAAAAATTGCACTGATTACGGGCGGTGCTGGAGTATTAGGAAGCAATTTTGCAAATGTTTTAGCCAAACAGGGCGTTATTGTCGGAATCGTTTCACAATCTCTTGAAAAAGCTGAAAACACTGTAAAAGCAATCGAAGCAAATGGCGGACAAGGTTTTGCGGTTCAGGCAAATGTTTTAAACAAAGAAGAAATAGAAAAAGTTAGAGATTTTATCGTTGAAAAATACGGCCGTTTGGATATTCTGATAAATGGTGCGGGCGGAAATATGCCAGGAGCAACGATTCAGCCAGATCAAGCTATTTATGATATGAAAACCGATGATTTACAAAAAGTTATTGATTTGAATATTATTGGAACGATGCTTCCTTCTCAGGTTTTTGCTGAACTTTTTGCAAAGCAGAAATCAGGTAATATTATCAACATTTCGTCTGCATCGGCTCAAAGACCTTTGACAAGAGTGGTTGGATATTCGGCTTCAAAAGCGGCAATTGACAATTTCACACAATGGATGGCAGTTGAATTGGCTTCTAAATATGGCGAGGGAATTCGTGTAAATGCCATTTCGCCAGGATTTTTTATTGGAGAACAAAATCGTGCTTTGCTACTAACTCCAGAAGGAAAATTAACTCCAAGAGGAGAAAAAATTATTGATCATACGCCAATGGGAAGATTTGGTTCGCCAGAAGATATTGACGGAGCGCTTTTATTTTTATGCAGCGACATGTCAAAATTCGTAACCGGAATTACATTAAAAGTAGATGGTGGTTTTGCCGCTACAAGTATTTAAGATTTCTCACGCCCTGCAAGGTTTTTCAAACCTTGTAGGGCTAAATTATACGTTTATATAAATTAAAATGCCTACAAGGTTTTGAAAACCTTGCAGGAGAACAAACCAAAAACACATAACAAATGGAACAAACATTAAGATGGTTCGGACCAAATGATCCTGTTTCTTTACAAGATATTGCACAAACTGGAGCAACCGGAATTGTAACAGCTTTACACCATATTCCAAACGGACAAGTTTGGAGTATTGATGAAATTATTAAACGAAAAGTAGAAATCGAACACGAAAATGGAGATCCTAAAAAAGGCCCTTCTGGATTAACTTGGTCGGTTGTAGAAAGTATTCCCGTTCACGAAGACATTAAAAAACAAACTGGAAATTATCTTCAATACATTGAAAATTATAAAGAAAGCATTCGCAATCTGGCTTTGTGCGGTATTAAATGCGTTTGCTATAATTTCATGCCAGTTTTAGATTGGTCTAGAACAGATTTGTCTTTTACGGTTGAAGATGGTTCTAAAGCTTTACGTTTTGATATCAACGCGTTTGCAGCTTTTGAATTATTTATTTTGAAAAGACCAGGCGCAGAAAATGAATATTCTGAAGAGCAAAAACAAAAAGCAAAAAGCTATTTTGAAGCCATGACTGCTGAAGATAAAGTAAAACTACAGCAAAATATTTTGGCTGGACTTCCTGGAGCTGAAGAAGCTTATTCTGTTGAAGATTTCTTGATTACTTTGAGCGCTTACAATCATATTGACAGACAAGCTTTAAAGAATAATCTTTTTCATTTTCTAAAAGAAATTATTCCTGTTGCAGAAAGTAAAGGCGTTTTGATGGCAATTCACCCAGACGATCCTCCTTATCCAATTTTAGGTTTACCAAGAGTGGTAAGTACTGAGGAAGATTTAGTAGAATTAATGAATGCTGCTCCTTCTCCATCAAACGGATTTACAATGTGTACAGGTTCTTACGGTGTACGAGCTGATAATGATTTACCTGGAATTGTAAGACGTCACGGCGATAAAATGAATTTTATTCACTTAAGAAGCACGCAACGCGACGAAGAAGGAAGTTTCTACGAAGCCAATCATCTTGAAGGTGACGTTGATATGTATGAAGTGGTAAAAGCGATTTTGGAAGTTGAAAAAAGAAATAACAGCAAATTGCCAATGCGCCCAGATCACGGACACCAAATGTTGGATGATTTGAAGAAAAAAACAAATCCAGGTTATTCTGCAATTGGACGTTTAAGAGGTCTGGCAGAATTACGCGGACTAGAATTAGGGATTAAAAGATCTTTATAATTGGTTCTGCCGCTAAGGCGCTAAGTTTTTTTAAGCCACAGATTAAACGGATTAAAAAGATTTTTTTTCTCTCGCAGATTTTGCTGATTAAGCAGATAATTTAAAAGTTTAGTTTGTCATTTCGATGGACGAGAAATCGCACAAGTAGCTCAACAAAGATTGGAGAATTTCTAGTGCGATTTCTTCTTACGTTGAAATGACAAAAAATCCGCCAAATCTGCTGAATCTGCGGGAGAAAAAACAAAAACCTTAGCGCCTTAGCGGCAAATCAAAAAAAACTAACTAACCACAAACAACCACAAAACCATGATTCGCCAAGCCATTATCCTCTCCTGTGGCTTTTTTATGAATACCATATTGGCGCAGGAATTACCTAAAATTATTACTTCAAAAACAAATTATCTTCCAGATTTCAGTTACGCTGGCTATCATTTCGGCGAAAGCCAGATTTTAGAATCAAATGGAAAAATTATTAATGCCGTAGATTATGGCGTTAAAGCAAATGACAATCTTGACGACTCAAAAGCTTTATTAAAAGCTTTAAAAGCGGCAAATGCAGTTGAAGGAAATGTGATTTTGCAATTGCCCGCAGGAAAAATCATTCTTAGTGATATTCTCTATATAGAAAGAAGCAATTTTGTTCTTCGCGGTGCTGGTTCAGATCAAAACGGAACCGAAATTTATTGTCCAAGACCGATGATGTATCTCAAAGATTCTGAAGTTCTGGCAGAATTACGTGAATATTTAACCACTTTTGATAAAAGACAACGCGAAGCAGAAAACAATATAGATCTTCCTTTTTCTCAGTACGCTTGGTCGGGAGGTTTTATCTGGATACAAGTTCCCGGTGAGCGTGTAAAATCTTATCTGGATAAATATGAACCAGAATCCAATCCGCTGGCAAAAGTTAGTTCAGGAAAAATGGGCGAACATATTATCAACGTTTCTGACGTAAAAGGCTTGAAAGTTGGCGATGTTGTCGAATTGCAATTGTTTAATAAAGAGGGTGAAAATGGCGAAATTATCAAAGATTTATATCAAGGTGCAAAAGTTAAGCCTGGCTCGCATCATTGGAAATTTCCAAAACTTCCAATTGTAAGACAGCAAGTTGAAATTCTTAAAATTTCAGGTTCAAAAATTACTTTAAAAACGCCTTTAACCATTTCGATCAAACCTAATTATCAAGCACAATTGATAGAATGGAAACATTTAAATGAAGTCGGAATCGAACATCTTCGCTTTACTTTTCCTGATATTCCGAGAGTAGCGCATCATGTTGAACCTGGAAATAATGGTATTTTCTTAACTCGATTATTTAATAGTTGGGTACAAGATGTAAAAATCACCAACGCCGACAGCGGTATTTTAGCCGAAGAAGTTTCTAACGTTACCATTCAAGATATTACAACCGACGGACCGCATTTGTCACACTATACCGTAACTTTGGGAGGTGTTCATAATGTTTTAGTTAAGAATTTGAAAATCTACAATAAGGCAGTTCATCCTTTGAGTTTCAATACATTTTCAACTAAAAATGTATATCAAAATTGTGAGATTTTTGACGATGCGCTTTTAGATCAGCATTCGGGAGCAAATCATCAAAATTTATTTGATAATATTACCGTTCATATTACACCTGACAAAAATAATAGCTATCTTTTATTTGGCGGCGGCGGCGCAGACTATTGGAAACCATCGCACGGACCTTTCAGTACTTTTTGGAATTTAAGTGTTCAAGTTGAAAATCCAAATGTTTCAAAACCAGTTTTATTGTACGGAATGAAAGACGGCGCTTTGGCAAGGATTATTGGTGTTCATGGAAATACTAAATTTGAAATCAAATACGACGTTGATCCTTATATTGAATTTTTAAACACGCCTGTAGAAAAAATTCCGTCTTTGTATGATTATCAATTAAAAAAACGATTAAAATAGGTTCAAAAATTTGCCACAGATTTCACAGATTAAATGGATTATTTTTCTTTGCGTTAAGATTAATAACAAATCACGAATTTTTTAAATCATTTTTTATAATTCGTGAATTAGTGGCTAAAAAATCATTTTAATCTGTGAAATCTGTGGCAAAAAACTTCACCATAATACAAATGCTATGAAATACAAAATAGTCTTTCTGGTTTTGCTTTTTATTTCAGGAAACCTATTTTCCCAAAATAAATACCGTCTTAAAAATTTCTCTACAACCGACGGACTTTCGCAAAGTTCTGTCATTGCCATTCATCAGGATAAATTTGGACAGATGTGGTTTGGAACGCGTGACGGTTTAAACAAATATGACGGAAGCCGATTTACCATTTTCAGAAATGATACTGCCGATAAATATTCGATTAGTAACAATGATATTTTGGCAATTGAAGAAGACAATTCAGGAAAAATATGGGTTGGAACTTACAACGGATTAAATTGCTACGATCCTATTTCTAATCGTTTTACGAGATATCTACACACCAAAGCTAATCACACCATAAGTAATAATGCTGTTTGGAGCATTCGGGAAATTGGAGGCGAAATGTGGTTCGGAACTTCAAAAGGATTAACCATTTTAAATAAAAAATCGGGATTATTTACTTCCGTATTCCATTCAGATGATGATGCTTCAACTCTTCCAAGCAATAATATTCTTAGTATTTTAAAAACCACAAAAGGAGAAATATGGATTGGAACTACGAAAGGTTTATGTCAATTAACGAATAGAAAAAATGGAAAATTATCCTTTAAAAATTATCCTTTAAATGTAACAGATTTATTAAATGTTCAATCGATTATCGAAAATAAAGATGGTAGTTTATGGGTAGGAACAAAAAATAAAGGGCTTTTGAAATTCAATCAAAAAGAAAAAGCTTTTGTTTCTTTTTTACCTGCTGAAAAATACCGCGAAATCAATACTGATATTCGATCTTTAGTAATTGACAATCAAGGTTCTTTGTGGGTTGGCGCTTATGACGGAATTTATATTTTAGGAAAAGATCAAAGTCTTCAAAAAATCAATAATAGCAATAACGCGAACGGAATCGACAAAGTAAAGTCGGTTTTTATGGATAAAAAAGGATCGATTTGGATTGGCTGTTATTACAAAGGCGTGAATCTTTGGGATGTTTCGAATGTTAATTTCTCTAATTACAACCAAACCTCAAAAAAAATTCCAATGAGTTTTGATGTGGTAAGTTCCATTATTTCAGACCAAAACAATAATATTTATTTTGGAACTGAAGGTGGCGGAATAACAATTTACAATAAAAATTCTGAAGCTATAAGTTACATCAACAGCAAAACTGGACAATTTAATAAAAACGATATAAAAGCGATGTGTCTTTCTGACGATCACATTTTATGGATTGGAACTTTCTCGAAAGGATTATCGGCTTATAATACCATTTCTAAAAAAATTGAGGATAACAGAATTGCGTCTGATTTAACCGAATTATTAAAAGAAAGCGGTGTTTATTCGCTTAAAGCTGAAAACAAAATTTTATGGATTGGAACTTTTGGCAAAGGTTTAATTCGTTATAACACATTAGATAAAACCTTCCAAATTATTGGAAATGAAACTTCTAAACCAGTTTTCTTAACCAATAATATGGTTCGCAGTATTTTGATTGACAAACAAAATTCAATATGGCTTGGAACACAAAATGGATTAAATCGTATTTCGCTTCGAAATTTTAATCCAAAGAAATATCAAATACAGCATTTCTTTTACGATCATTCGGCTTTGTCTGGTGATGATATTTTGACATTGTTTGAAGATTCTCAAAATAAAATTTGGGTAGGAACAAAAGCAAAAGGGCTTCATGTTTTTGATGGAAAAAAATTCAATAGAATTAATCTCAAAGTTGGAAATACGGTCATTACTTCTATTCATTCTATTTTAGAAGACGACGCTAAAAACCTATGGATAAGTACCAATCAGGGAATTATAAAATACAATCAATCTAAAAAATCGGTCGTTATTTATGATCAGAAAGATGGTTTGGCAAGTAATGAATTCAATGATAATTCTGCTTTAAAAGTAAGTTCTAATCAATTTTATTTTGGAAGTCCATCTGGTGCTACCTTTTTTGATGCATCAAAAATTTCCTTAAATAATTATGCGCCGCAGGTTTTGATTACTGATTTAAAAATTAAAAACGAAATTATCAATGCGCATGACAAAGATGGAATTTTAGAACAAAGTATCGGCTTTACCAAAATGATTACTCTAGATTATGATAAAGCAAATTTCTCCATCAATTTTGCGATTCCGAATTACATTCGATCTAAAAACAATCAATACAGTTATCGTTTGGTTGGTTTAGAAAACAACTGGACGACGACTAAAAACAGCGAAGCCAATTTTGCGATTCAAAATCCGGGAACTTATACTTTTGAAGTTCGCGGTGCCAATAATGACGGCGTTTGGAATCAGAATCCTACAACATTAACTGTAATTGTAAATCCCGCTCCGTGGCGCAGTATTTGGGCATTTTTATTGTACGGAATTATAATTGGTTTGGGCTTATACGGTTTGATTTGGATTATGAAATCGAAAGCGAGATTGAAGCAAAAACTGGAATTGGAATACCTGGAAACACAGCGAATTGAAGAAAACAACAAATTAAAATTGGATTTCTTTACCAATATTTCGCATGAATTTAGAACACCTTTGACTTTAATTTTAGGTCCGTTACAGCAAATTTTGGCTGATTACAACGGAACTAACGAAATGTACAAAAAGCTTTTGGTTATTGAAGGAAGTGCCAATCATCTATTGAGTTTGATTAACCGTTTAATGGATTTTAGAAAACTAGAAAATCACCAAGTTACGTTAGAATCAGCAAATGGAAACATTGTCAAATTTACCAAAGAAATCTTTTTATCTTTTATAGAATATGCCAAAGACGGCGGTTACGATTATACTTTTGAAACTCAAAACGAAGAAATTCTGGTTTATTTTGACCGATACAAACTCGAACGTGTATTTTATAATCTGATTTCTAATGCTTTTAGATACACTCCAAAAGGAGGTTCCATTCATATTAAAATAAATCACGATCAGCAAAATCTTTTTATTGCTGTTGAAGATTCAGGAGTTGGTATTTCTGAAGAACATATCGATAAGATTTTTGATTTATTTTTTGAAGTTCCGACACACAATCAAGTTCAGAAAAATTACAATAAAGGAACTGGAATCGGGCTTTCGATTGTAAAAAACATTGTCGAGCTTCATAAAGGAAAAATTGATGTTACGAATAAACCAACTGGCGGAGTTATTTTTACAGTGACTTTACCGCTTGGTCGCGAACATCTTTTGGATAGTGAAATTATTACTGACTTTAAAATCAGTGACGATATTGAGCAATATTCTGCACAATTGGAAACTTCTGAAATTGTTGAAAATGATGACATTGAAGATTTAATTGTAAATGAAGAAAAACAAACCATTTTATTGGTTGAGGATCATAAGGTTTTGAGAAAATTCATGAAAAACCTTCTCAAAAAAGATTATAATATCATCGAAGCTGAAAATGGAAAAATTGCTTTAGAAAAAGCATTAAAATTTGTTCCCAACCTAATTATCAGCGACGTGATTATGCCCGAAATGGTTGGAACTGAGCTTTGTTCTAAAATTAAAGAAAACATTAAAACCAGTCATATTCCCGTTATTTTGCTCACTTCTCGATCTTCATTAGTTTATAAATTTGAAGGACTAGAAAGCGGTGCCGATGATTACATCAGTAAACCTTTCAACTTAATGGAATTCAGGCTTCGCGTTAAAAACCTTTTAAATACAACAGAACGTTTAAAAATCAAGTTTTCTAGCGAAGACAGTTTTATTCCGTCAGAAATCACGGTTTCTTCTTTGGATGAAGAACTATTAAAAAAGGCTTTTAAAATTGTTGAAGAAAACATATCAAACGAACAATTCGATATTCCGTTTTTCTGTTCTGAATTAGGCGTAAGCCGAACCATGTTATTTTTAAAAATTAAAGCTTGGACCAATTGCACACCAAATGAATTTATTCATGAAATAAGATTAAAACGCGCCGCTCAATTATTAGAACAAAATAAATTAACCGTTTCAGAAATCAGTTATAAAGTTGGTTTTAATAATCCGAAATACTTTAGCAAATGCTTTCAGAAAAAGTATGGAGAAACTCCTTCTCAATATGCCGACAAATTTTATAAATCTTCGGCAACATTTTAAACAATCCGCATTTTTAAAGGCTTAAAAAAGGGTATCTGTATTTTTAGATACCCTTTTTTGTATTTCTGTTTCTTTTTTGGCTTCTACATTTGCGATATGAAAATCAAGAAAACAAACTTCTTATTGCTGCAAATTCTATTTGTCATTATCATCATCGGAATGAGTTTATTGCTTTTCTACTTTATCTAACTTATTAACCTTAAAACCAAAAAATGAATGTTTACAAACCAAAAAAACAAATCGTTTAAATGGTGTTTACTAGTTTCTTTTTTACTAGTAAATATCATGATGAATGCACAGGAACGAAAAGTTACCGGAAAGATAACTTCTAGCGAAGATTTACTCGGACTTCCTGGTGCTAATGTTTATATTAAAAATTCTTCTGTTGGAGCTTCCGCCGATATGGATGGAAATTACACGGTCGTTGTAGGAGAAAAAAATGCTGTTTTAGTTTTCAATTTTGTCGGATTTCAAACCGTTGAAATTCCAGTTGGAACCAAAACCGTAATCAATGTTAGTTTAAAACCAGACACCAAAGCACTTGACGAAGTAATCGTAGTTGGTTACGGAACACGTAAAAAAAGTGACATTACAGGTTCTGTTTCTTCTGTAACGGCAAAAGAATTGACTGCTTATCCGCTTTTAAATGCAGAACAAGCTTTGCAAGGCCGTGCAGCGGGAGTTTCTGTAATGACGAACAATGGTGGCGAACCAGGCGCTCCTGTAAAAATCAGGGTTCGTGGAGGAACTTCTATTAATGCCAGCGGTGATGCCCTTATCGTTGTTGACGGTTTTGCAGGAGTAGCAATGCCGGCTCCGCAAGATATCGCTTCGATTGAAGTTTTAAAAGATGCTTCGGCGACGGCTATATATGGATCTCGAGGTTCAAATGGAGTTATCATGGTTACGACTAAAAAAGGAAAACCTGGAAAACCTGTAATTGAATTTAGCAACTCAACTTCTGTACAATCTGTAAATAATAAATTGCATTTATTGAATGCCGATCAGTTTGCAGCTTACCGCAAAAGTTTTACCACGCATACGCAAGGTCCTGCAAATTCAGATTGGCAAGATATTATTTATCGTGATGGAATGATTTCGAATACGCAATTATCATTTTCTGGCGGTTCAGAAGATATTAAGTATTATGTTTCGGGAACTTATTTTAACCAAGATGGAGTTGTTATTAATTCTGGAATTGATAAATACACCATTGTTGCGAATCTTGAAGCGAATCTTACTCCAAAATTGAAAGTTGGATTAAACAATTTTACAAGTAAACAAAACAAAGAAGGAATTATTAGCCAGACTGGTGCTGGAGGAACTGGTGCTGCTGGTGTAATTGCGTCTGCATACCGTTTTATGCCAGACAAAGGAATTTACAACGCAGATGGAACATACACGACAACGGCTCCAATTGGAGATGATATTGACAACCCGTATGCAACGGCAATGGAAAATATCTTGGAAACAGTTTCTATCGTAAACCGAAACAATTTCTTTGCGCAATATCAAATCACTAAAGATCTTGATTTTAAAACAACTTTAGGCTTAACCGATAATAATTCGCAAACCGGAAGATTTATTCCGTCAACTTTAATTGCAGGAAAAAATATTAAAGGAGAAGCTTCTGTAAACAATACTAGATTTTCTTCTTTCTTGACAGAGAATTACTTGACTTTCAAACGTGAAATTATCGCAAAAGGAATTTTAACTGTTCTTGGAGGATATTCATACCAAAAAAACAAAAACGAAAGTTCTTATGCCGCTTCAAGAGGTTTTTTAACAAATACGAATTCGTATAGAAATTTAGGAGCTGGAACGGTATTCTTAAAACCAGATTCTAACTTGTCTGAAACTGAATTAATTTCTGCTTTTGGAAGGTTAAACTTCGATTATGACGATAAATATTTGCTAACATTTACGGCTAGAAGAGATGGTTCTTCAAGCTTTAGTAAAAATTACAAATACGGGACTTTCCCTTCTGGAGCAATTGGTTGGAACATAGCAAAAGAGAACTTTTTGAAAGACAATAAAACTATTTCGAACTTAAAATTAAGAGCAAGTTACGGAGCGACAGGAAATCCATCAATCGGCGCTTACTCTACTCTTTCTAGATTCTCTGAAATTTATGATGTCAGCGGCGACGTGATTGTAAATGCGGTTCAATTAACTTCTTTAGATAATCCGAATCTGAAATGGGAAACTTCATACCAACAAGATTACGGAATTGATTTAGGTTTATTTGATAACAGAATTAGCATTACAGCAGATTATTATAAAACAATTACCAAAGATTTATTGTTCAACAGACCGCTTCCGGGAGTTTCTGGAATTGCTTCTCAGCTTCAAAATGTGGGTGAATTAGAAAATAAAGGTTGGGAATTAGGTATTAATACTAAAAACTTTATCGGTGCCGATTTTACGTGGTCAACAAGTTTTAATATTTCTTCAAACAAAAACAAAGTATTAAAATTAGCGGATAACAAAGATCTTTTAATCAACTCTGCTCCTGGTCACTTTTTAGCAACTGAATCGCAGATTTTGAGAGTTGGACAACCGGTTGGTTCTTTCTTCGGATTTATTTATGATGGTGTAATTCAGCAAGGAGAAGCCGTTTTACCAGGAAATTTTGAAACGATTGCAGGAGGTGAAAAATTCAGAGATGTAAATGGCGACGGGAAATTAGATTCGCAAGATAAAACGATTATCGGAAATCCAAATCCTGATTTCATTTTCGGATTCAATAATGATTTCACTTATAAAAATCTGGATTTAAATATCTTCTTCCAAGGTTCGCAAGGAGGTCAAATCTTAAACTATACTTTGATGGAATTGGCTTCTGGAAACAATAACGCCACAACAGAAGTTTTAAACGCTTGGACACCAACAAATACAGATACAAATGTTCCTATAAATGCAGCTAGAACCAAAAGAATCACTTCAAGATTTGTTTATGACGGAAGTTATATTCGTCTAAAAAACATCTCTTTAGGATATAGTTTGGATGAAAAAATTGTTTCGAAAATGGGATTAAGCAAAGTTCGTTTTTACATCAGTGCTCAAAACCTTTGGACTATTACCGATTATCCAGGAACAGATCCTGAAACAAACTACTTAAACGATACCAACTCAAGAAGTAACACCAATTTAGGATTAGATTATGGCGGATATCCAAACGTAAGAACATTTACATTCGGATTTAACCTTAAATTTTAATCTAAATAATATTAAACACATAGAAACATAGATTTTTTTCAGAAGAAGAGAATTAAAAAAACTAGCTTTTATACATAGCTATACACAAAGCACTATGATTATTAATGCAAGTGAAATGCCTATTTAGCATTCCTAAAAGCTATGTATCTATGTTTTAAGTTATACCCTAATATCAAAAAATAATATTATGAAAAAATATATCGCTTTTTTATTATTCGGAACACTCGCTTTTTTTAGCTGTTCCGATCTGGAAGAACATCCGGTTGGTGTTATTCGTCCAGAGAACTTTTTCAACAATACAGATGATTTGCAAGCAGCAGTAAATGGTGCATTTGCCAACATCGCACACAATAATTATTGGGGACGAGAATTTACAATTGCTTTAATGCTTCGCGACGATATGTCTGATATTGGCGATAGAACCACGCAAGCAGCTCGTATTGATGTAAATGATATGGGCATGAATGATACCAACGCACTTGTTGCCAACTTTTGGCCACAATCTTACGTGATTATAACGGCGGCAAATCAAGCGATTGAAGGTGCAAAAAAAACACCTGGAGATCCAGCAAAAGTTAACGCTATCGTGGCTCAAGCCTATTTTGCCAGAGCATTTACTTACTATCATTTGGTGCGTCTTTTTGGAGACATTCCATACATCGATTTTGTTGTGAATGATGTAAAACAAGTTAGTTCGATAACTAAAACAAAAGAAGCAGATGTTTATCCTAAAATTATTGCCGATTTAGAATTTGCAAAACAATGGCTGGAAGATAAACCAAAAGTAAAAGCAGTTCCCGGAAAAGGTACAGCTGCGGGATATTTATCTTCTGTTTATTTAACTTTAGGACAATATCAAAAAGCTTATGACGAAGCTAAATTTGTTATTACAAACGAAGCTAAATTTGGTTTAGGTTTAGATGCTGATTTTCAGGATTTGTTTAATGCTACAAAAACTGCTTCGTTAAAAGAACCTCTTTTTACAGTTGACTTTAACAACTTAACTTCAGGAAATTATGGTCAAGATTATACAGCGTTTTTTACAGGTTCTCTAAAAGATGACAGCTACAGTTATGGACAAGGATTTTCGGTTGCCGTTCCTTCTTTAAAAGTATTTACTACTTGGGATCAGAGAGATTATAGAAGAGCAGTAAGTTTTGATACTATTATTAGAAAGAAAACAGGTCCAGGCGGTTCTTTGCAAGTTTTTCCTTCAAGTGATAATGAAAAAGCGCCACGTCCGCATATTGCAAAATATTTCCGTTTTCCGGGAAAAGCTGGTGCAAACGGAAGAACTTCTCAGCATAATTACATTACAATGCGTTATGCAGAAGTTTTACTGACTGCAGCCGAAGCTTTAAACGAAATTACTCCAGGAACAACGGAAGCTGATGGTTATGTAAATCGTGTTCGCGCAAGAGCAAGAAACAAAGCAGGAAAACAAGTTTCTTTTCCAGCAAATGTTACTCCAGGTTTATCTAAAGATGCTTTTAGAAAAATGGTTGTTGACGAAAGAAGATTAGAATTGGCTTTTGAATATATCAGATGGTACGATATTAAAAGACTTAAAATTGGTCCTGAAGTTTTTGGTCCAGCTGGTTTAGAACCACATGCTAATTTCGATCCGAATAAAGATTATTTATGGCCGTTGCCAGGAACTGAATTGGCTATTAATCCGAATCTAAAACCAAATAATCCTGGTTATTAATTTAGCACAATTAGTATTGAACGCAGATAAAACGGATTCGCCATCGCGAAGACGAGGATTTTCGAGGATTTTTTTAATCTATATTTTTTAAAATCCGTTTTAATCCTTGTTTTTACGAAGTAAATCCGTAAAATCCGCGTCTAAAATTTAGTTTAGATACTAAAAAAATATTATTTTAAATATGAAGAATGTCAGTTTCATTTCTTTAATTCTTGGGTTTGCATCGTTGGTAACAGCATGCAAATCCGGAATTAATTCTCCCAAAAAAAACACTCAAGCAGCGACAGAAAAACTGGAAATGCGTTACAAAATGCTACTCGATTATCCTGTTGATTCTATGTCGATGCCGAGAAGTATGAACATTAAAACATTAGAAATTCGCAAAGTACCTTCTAAGGATTGGACAAGCGGTTTTTTTGCTGGAAATCTTTGGCAATTGTACCGATTAACAGGCGATTCAAAATACAAAGAACAAGCTCAAAAATGGACTCCGTTTAGCAAAAAGGAAAGTGTCAACAGTAATTCGCATGATGTAGGTTTTAAAGTGTTTTGCAGTTTTGGAGAAGCTCTAAAAGTGGAAAATAAGAAAGAATACGAAGCGGTGATTATTAAAGGCGCTGAAACTTTATGCACAAGATTTAATCCAAAAGTGGGTTCTATTCGTTCTTGGGATTTCAATAAGGAAATTTGGGATTATCCGGTAATTATTGACAATATGATGAATTTAGAGTTGCTTTTTGAAGCTTCCAAATTATCTGGAAATCCGAAATATCGTAACGTAGCGATTCAACACGCTAATACCACTTTAAAAAATCAATTTAGGGAAGACAACAGTTGTTATCACGTCATCGACTACAATCCAAATACGGGTGCAGTTAGAAAGAAAACTACTCTTCAGGGTTACAACGATGATTCGGTTTGGGCTCGTGGACAAGCTTGGGCAGTTTATGGTTTTACAATGTCATATCGTTATACAAAAGACGAAGCATATAAAAAACAGGCAGAAGCTACTGCTCTCTTTTTTATGACAAATAAAAACCTGCCAGAAGACGGAATTCCATATTGGGATTTAAAAGATCCAAGTATTCCAAATTCACCAAGAGATGTTTCTGCTGCTATGGTTATGGCTTCAGCTTTATACGAATTGTATGATTATACCAAGAAAGAAAATTATTTGGCATTTGCAGATAAACTGATGACTTCTGTACAAACCGATAAATACATTCTAGATACTGAAATTAAGGCTCCATTTCTTTTCGATCATAGCACAGGAAACTGGCCAAAACATGATGAAATAGACGAACCAATAATTTATGCTGATTATTATTTTCTAGAAGCACTTCTTAGACAAAGGGACAAAGGTTCAAAGTAACAGAGTAACAAAGGTTTCTAGCCTTTGTCACTTTTAGCCTTTGTCACTTTGTCACTAAAAAAATAACCTATGAAAAAAAGACATAACCATACATTTTCAATTTTTGCGCTTTTTGTTTTGTTTCAGATTTGTCTGAGCAGTTTTGCTCAGACAAAAATGAACATTAACGACAATTGGCTTTATTTAGAAAATCACACTACAAACCTCAACGAAGCGGAAAAAGCTTCAAATTGGGTTTCACTAAACTTACCTCATACTTGGAACGCTGAAGACGCAACAGATTTAAATCCGGGTTATCGACGTGATGCAAGCTGGTATCAAAAAAAATTAAATATTCCGCAAATCGACAAAACCAAAGTTTATTCTTTATACTTTGAAGGTTCGAATGTAACTACAAAAGTGTATGTAAACGGAAAAGAAGCTGGAAGTCATATTGGCGGTTATATTGGCTTTTCAATTAACATTACGAACTTCATCAAAGAAGGAAATAACGACATTTTTGTTCGCGTTGATAATAGTTATGATATAGAAATCATTCCGTCTCAAAAAAGTGATTTCTTTATTTATGGTGGAATTACACGCGATGTTTGGCTAGTTTCTCAATACAAAAATCATATTGAAAATATAAAAATTACAACTCCAGAAGTTTCTGCTAAAAAAGCTTCTGTGCAAATTATCTCTTCAATTGTAAATCCTGATAATTCAAAAGATTTATCATTGAGAGTAACTTTAAAAAATCCGAAAGGCAAAAAAGTAGCTAGTAAAACAGTTTTGGTTTCAGATAAAACTTCAACTATCACTTTCGAAAACATCAAAAATCCAGAACTTTGGGATACTGAAAAACCTAATTTATATAGTCTTTCTGCTGTTTTATCAGAAAAAAATCAAATTAAAGACAGTGTTTCAGAAAAAGTAGGTTTTAGATGGTTTGAATTTAAAGATCATGGTCCGTTTTATTTAAATGGAAAACGTCTACTAATTCGCGGAACGCATCGTCATGAAGAACAAGCTGGAGTTGGTGCGGCAATGAGCAACGAACAGCATTGGGCAGATATAAAATCGATTAAAGCAATGGGTGCTAATTTTGTTCGTTTAGCACATTATCCGCAAGATCCTGAAATTTATAAAGCTTGTGACGAACTTGGTCTTTTGGTTTGGGATGAACTACCGTGGTGTCGCGGCGGAATTGGGAATGAAGTTTGGAAAACGAATGCCAAGAATATGCTGGAAGAAATCATCAACCAAAACTACAATCACCCAAGTATTATTATTTGGTCTTTAGGAAACGAAATTAACTGGCTTCCTGATTTTCCTGATGGAGATAATGCCGATAAAACCAATGCTTTTTTAAATGAATTGAATGACATTGCCCACAAACTCGATTCAAATAGAAAAACAGCAATTAGAAAATATTATGAAGGTTCGCACATTGTAGATGTTTTTTCTCCTTCTATCTGGTCTGGTTGGTATTCTGGAAGTTACAAAAGTTATCAAAAAGCGATTGACGTTTATAAAAAAGAATACAAACATTTTATTCATGCTGAATATGGCGGAGACAGTCATGTTGGCCGTCACAGCGAAAATCCAGTAACGGGAGAAAATGTCATTAAAGCCGAAGGCTGGGAAGAAGCCATTGTTCAGACTAAAATTGCAAACATTGCCCAAATCGGAGATTGGAGCGAAAATTATATAGTAGATTTATTTGATTGGCATTTGCATGTATCTGAAAATGATCCAAACTTTGTGGGAAATATTCAATGGGCATTTAAGGATTTTGCTACGCCTTTACGTCCAGAAGATGATATTCCGTACATGAACCAAAAAGGATTGACAGATCGAAATGGAAATCCGAAAGATGCGTATTATGTTTTTAAAAGTTATTGGGCAAAAGAACCTTTTGCTTACATCGAATCGCATACTTGGACAGAACGCCAAGGTCCAGAAAATACGGCGAGAACAATTAGTGTTTTCAGTAATTGCGAAAAAGTAACTTTATCTCATAACGGAAAATCTTTAGGAGAAAAACAACGAAATCTTTCGCTTTATCCCGCAATTGGCTTGACTTGGGATGTCAATTTTACTAAAGGAGAAAATATTCTAATTGCAATTGGAAAAACAAAAGAAGGAAAGACGGTTTCTGATACTTTAAAAGTCAATTATCGTTTCAATAAAAACGATACGGCTTCATCATTGCAACTTTCATCAGAAAAATTAAAAAATGGCAATTTATTAGTAACAGCAATTGCAATTGATAATAACAATCTGCGCTGTTTAGATTATGAAGAAAGTGTTTATTTTCAATGTCTAAAAGGCGGTAAAACTTTAAAAAATCAAGGAACACCAACAGGCAGCGAATCCATCAGAATGGCAAACGGAAAAGCTTCAATCGAAGTTATTCCTGATGGTTCTGGAAATCCGATTGAAATGACGGCTTTGAATCAGAGTTTTAAAGGAGAATATTTGAGAATTCCGGTTAAATAAAAGAAGCTAAGATTCTAAGTTTTTTTAGTCTAGTTTGTCATTTCGATGAACGAGAAATCACACTAGAAACTCCTCAATTTTTGTAGAATGCCGATTGCGATCCTTTCTCCGTCAGGATGACAAACAAGGCTAAAAAACCTTTGCGAACTTTGCGTAAAACCTTGCGTCTTTGCGTTTAAAAAAAATACAATACAAATTAATACAAAAAATGAAAAAACTATTAACCGCATTACTCCTAACCTCTTCTGTTCTAGGATTTACACAAAATCTAATCTCTAATGTTCCTAACCGAAATACCACTTCTTTAAACGGCGTTTGGAATTACATAATAGATCCTTATCAAACTGGTTTTTACAGCTTTCACTTGGATCAATACGACAAACAGGAAAAACCAGCAAAAGGAGCGTTTTTTAGTAATTATCATGCTCAAAACAAACAGGAATTAGTAGAATATGATTTTGATAAATCACCAACAATTAATATTCCAAGCGATTGGAATTCGCAGATTCCAGAACTGAAATATTATGAGGGAAATGTATGGTTTAAAAAGTCTTTCGATTATAATCTAAAGCAAAAAAAACGTCTTTTTTTATATTTGGGAGCTATCAACTACAAAGCAGATGTTTATTTAAACGGAAAAAAACTCGGAACACACGAAGGCGGTTTTACTCCGTTTAACTACGAAATAACGTCAATTGTACAGCCAAAAGACAATTATCTGGTTATTAAAGTTGATAATACGCGTCACAAAGAAGATGTTCCAACTGTAAATACCGATTGGTGGAATTATGGAGGAATCACAAGAGATGTAACTTTAGTTGAAGAAGAATCTTCTTTTGTAGAAGATTACACGATTCAGTTGAAAAAAGGGAATGCAAATGTCATTTCTGGCTTTATTAAAATCAATAATTTAGAAACTTCACAAAATAATATTTCAATTTCTATTCCTGAATTAAAAATCAATTTTAAAGGAAAAGCGGATAATAGCGGAATTTTAAACTTCGAAATTCCAGCGAAAAAAATCTCATACTGGTCTACAGAAAATCCAAAATTATATGATATTTCCATCGATTTTAACGGACAAAAAGTAAAAGATCAAATTGGTTTTAGAACTATCGAAACAAAAGAAGATAAAATTCTGTTAAACGGAAAACCAATCTTTTTACGAGGTATCTCCATTCACGAAGAAAATGCCAAAGGCGGAAGGGCTAATTCTCAAGAGGATGCTTTACGTTTATTAAACTGGGCAAAAGAAATGGGATGTAATTATGTCCGTTTGGCACATTATCCTCATAACGAAAATATTATTCGCGAAGCTGATAAAATGGGAATAATGGTTTGGGAAGAAATTCCGGTTTATTGGACAGTTGAATTTACAAACAAAGACACTTATCAAAATGCCGAAGATCAGTTAACGGCTTCTATTACAAGAGATAAAAATAGAGCCAGTATTATTATTTGGTCAATGGCAAATGAAACACCAATTTCGGAAGCGAGAAATAGTTTCATTAAAAATTTAGCATCACACGCCAGATCATTAGATAATACCAGATTAATCAGCGCTGCTTTATTAACCAAAAAAGAAACTATTGATGATCCGATTGGTGAAGTTTTAGATGTTGTGGCTTTCAACCAATATTTGGGTTGGTATGGCGGAAATCTAGAGGATGCCGAAAAAATAACGTGGAAATCTAAATACAATAAGCCTATTGTAGTTTCTGAATTTGGTGGCGATGCTAAAGCTGGTTTTCACGGCGAAAAAAACGAACGCTGGACTGAGGAATATCAAGAATATTTATACATTCAGAATTTGAAAATGATTGAAAAAATTCCACATCTAAGCGGAACGAGTCCGTGGATTTTGGTTGATTTCAGATCGCCAAAAAGATTGCTTCCAGGTATTCAGGACCGTTACAATCGTAAAGGTCTAATCTCAAATGATGGTGAAAAAAAGAAAGCTTTTTACATCATGCAAGATTGGTATGCTAAAAAGAAAAAAGAATATTAAAAATTTATTCTAACGCAACATTTATTTGTAAAGACGCGCCTCAGTACGTCTCTACGGAAAGTATAATCAGGAATAAAATTATTTGCTAAAACTGTTATCAATTCATTAACAAAAAACAAACTGTAAATTATATGATTTTTCTTCATTATTAGCTTACTTTGTAGTTATTCTAAAAATTGTAATCTATGAAAAATTTATGTTTATTGGCAGTTACATTGTTTGCTGCTTTTACAGTACAGGCGCAAGATGTAGTAAAATTTGCTCCGCTTGACGCAAGTCCGGTTGATATCTCTTATTTCCCTAACAAAGCGGTGAAATTCAAAAAAACGGATAATCCAAATCCGGTTATCAAAGTTCTTTACGCAAGACCTTCTGCAAAAGGAAGAACTATTTTTGGTGATGTTGTAAAATTTGGAGAGGTTTGGAGAGTTGGTGCTAACGAAAACACCGAAATTAAATTCTACAAAGATGTAACAATTGGTGGTAAAAAAGTGGCTGCTGGATATTACAGTTTATTTGCTATTCCTGAAAAAGATAAATGGACAATTATCATTAACAAAGAATTGGATTTATGGGGTGGTTATGCTTATGACCAAAGCAAAGATGTTGTGAGAGTTTCAGTTCCTGTGAAACCAGTTTCTGATGTTATCGAAGCTTTATCTATTGCTTTTACAACTCAAGGTAATGTAGCAAATCTTGTTATTGGTTGGGATAAAACCACAGTTGAATTGCCAATTACGGTTAAATAATTAATCGTTTTTGATATATAAAAGAGGCATTGAAAAATGTCTCTTTTTTTATGCAGGTAATTTTCTTCGCATATAATAACACAATCCTAGTCAAACATAGCCTAGTATCAACTAGGGGTACGCAAAGTATATAACATTACGTTTATAAAAATCCGTTTCCCGTGGTTGAAACCACGAGCTATGTTTAAAATCGGAACGTAAAACAAAAAAAGACATTTTTCAATGTCTCTTTTTTTAAACCTTAACAGTTTCTATAATTTTATCCAATGTAATAGGCAAATCTCTAACACGTTTTCCAGTAGCATTGAAAACGGCATTTGCGATTGCTGGTGCCATTCCAACTAAAGCCGTTTCTCCCAAACCTTTAGTTCCCATTGGATTACTGATTGGATCTTTTTTATTGACAAAGAAAACTTCTTGTTTTTCAATATCGGCATTTACGGGAACATGGTAATCTGCGAAATTATTATTGATCGGACGACCGAAACGATGATCGATTTCTAAAGCTTCCATTAATCCCATTCCGATTCCTCCTACTGCACCGCCAAACATTTGTCCTGCTGACGTTTTTTGATTAATAACAGTTCCAATATCAGCACAAGAAACAACGTGTGCTAATCTTATTTTACCCAAATTCGGATTCACAAGTACTTTTACAAAATGTACCGAAAACGAATAAATTGAATATTTCTTAGCTTCTTCTGCTGCTTTTGATAAATTTTCTACTTCTAATCCTTCTAATTTATTACTACTCAAAAGAGAAGCTAACGTAACCGATTTAGATTTATCTTTTTTAGAAGAAATCATACTATTTTCAAAAGTCAGATCGGTAATTGGAATTCCTTTAAAAGTCGGATTTTGAGTTGCCAATTCCAAAGCTTTGCTTACTAATAAATTGCAAGAATCATGCACCGCAGAACCAACAGAAGAAGTCGTTGCCGATCCGCCTTGCGTTGGGCCTTTTGGAAGTCCGCTTTTTCCCATTTCTATGATAATATTTTCAGCAGGAAGGCCTGTAATTTCAGCTCCAATTGCTGTCATCATCGTAGCGGTTCCAGGGCCCATGTCGTTTACACTACATTGAAGCACTAAATTTCCGTCAGGTAAAAATTTTGCTTTTACAGAAGTCGGACTTCTATAACAGCCAAAAGTTCCCGTTCCCATTCCGTAACCTACAAACCAGTTTCCTTCTTTTACAGAACCAGGTTCATTTTTACGATTTTTCCATCCAATGCGTTCCATTCCGCCTTCGTAACATTCTAACAGATATTTACTGCTCCAAGGTTTATTTTGTTCCTGATCTTTTTCGGCATAATTCAATTTGCGAAACTCAATTGGATCTAAATTTAATTTATAAGCCAATTCATCCATTGCACATTCTAAGGCAAAAGAACCTGTTGCTTCGCCGGGACCCCTCATCCAGATTGGCGTACAAGTATCTAAAGGCACAATTCTATAACGCGTAGAAACATTGGCACAATCGTAAATAAATCGTGACATATTTACGGTTCCTTCCATAAAATCCTCATAACTAGAAGTCATTGCAACAGCTTCATGAGTTAAACCTGTTAACTTTCCTCCTTTTGTTGCGCCAAGTCCCATTTTCTGGATTGTGTAAGGTCTAAAACCTACATTGGTAAACATCTGTTCGCGATGTAAAACCAATTTCACTGGACGATTTAATTTCTTTGCACCAATCAAAGCTGCAATTTCATACGGCCAAGTGTGCAATCCCATTCCGAAAGCACCTCCAAGATATTCAGAATGAACCTCAACATCTTCAACTGGAACTTCAAAAACTCCAGCGACACTTTTCCTTGTTCCTTCAACGCCTTGACTTTTCGTATATAAAATTGGTTTATTGCCATTCCATTTGGCAATAATATTCGCCAATTCCATCGGATTGTGAACTTCCGTCGGAATCGTATATTCAGCTTCTAAAATAACTTCAGCATTTTTATAACCATCGTGTTCGCCACGATGATAATCATTTCCTTTATCAGTATCTATTTTTCTTTCTTTATCAGCCGTTTTGTGAAGATCGGTTGAATGTTCTTCTTTAAAATAATCCGCTTTAATTAAACTCGCCGCATATTGCATGCGTTCAAAAGTATCAGCAATTACCAAAGCAATCGGCTGATCGTAATATAATACCGAATCATCTTTAAAAATTTGTAAAGGCTGACCAAAGTTTCTTTTATCTTTTGGTTTTTGATACCCAGATGGTTTATCAACATTCAAATGTGTAATTACAGCCAAAACTCCGGGTGCCCATTCTGCTTTTTTAGTATCAATGCTTTTGATTCTTCCTTTAGCAATTGTACTTCCTACCAAACAAGCATAAACAACTCCATCCGTTTTATATTCTGCCGAATAAGTTGCTGATCCAGTTACTTTAGCAAATCCGTCAACTCTATTAATATTACTTGTCTTGCTCATAATTCTAATTATTTTGATGCTGCTATTGTAAGTGCTTCAGTTATAGCATTGGCTCCAAGTGTAATTTTAAAATCATTATCACCGTATCCTCTTGCGCCTTTCATTGCTAGATTGGCTGCTTGTCTAAATGTTTCCTCAGAAACAGTTTTTCCTTTCAAAAATTCTTCTGCATCGGTTAATCTCCATGGTTTATGAGCTACGCCTCCCATTGCGAGTCTAACATCTTTAATCACATTATTTTTTAAATCTAATGCGGCGGCAACAGAAACCAATGCAAAAGCATAACTGCTTCTATCTCGAACTTTTAGATAATGAACATTTTTATTGAAATTATTGTCTGGAATTTCAATTGAAGTAATTAGTTCTTTTGTTTCCAAAGTATTATCTTTTTCTGGAGTGTTTCCCGGCAAACGATGAAAATCTGTAAATTTAATTTGTCTTTTACTTTTTGGTCCTTCAACCAAAACTGTCGCATCCAGTGCTGCCAAAGCCACACACATATCACTTGGATGAACAGCAATGCAACTTTCTGAAGCTCCAAAAATAGCAGACATTCTATTCGAACCTCCAATTGCGCCACAACCACTTTTTGGCGCTCTTTTATTACAAGGCATATCAGGATTATAAAAATAAGAACAGCGAGTGCGTTGCAGCATATTTCCTCCAACTGTTGCCATGTGTCTTATTTGCTGCGATGCTCCAGCTGCTAAAGCCAAAGCCAGCAAAGGATGTTTTTCTTTAATAGATGAATCTTCTGCAACCTGACTATTTTTTGCTAAAGCACCTATAGAAACTTTTCCCTTAAGAAATTCTATTTTTTTAAGATCTAAACCATTAATATCAACCAACTTATCTGGAGCAACAATATTCTTTTTCATTAAATCTACCAGATTTGTTCCACCAGCAATAAACATAGCTTCTTTTTCTTTACTAATATTTGTTACTGCCGAACCTGCTGATAAAGCTCTAATTATCTGAAAATTTTTCATAACTCCTTCCCTCCTTCCTTCACTTCTGTTATGGCATCAACAATATTATGATAAGCACCGCAACGGCAGATATTTCCACTCATATATTCGCTGATTTCTTCTCTGCTGTTAGCATGACCTTCTTTTATACAAGCAATTCCTGACATGATTTGTCCTGGCGTACAATAACCGCATTGAAAGCCGTCATGCTTGATAAACGCCTCTTGCATCGGATGCAGTTTTTTTCCTTTTGAAAGTCCTTCGATTGTGGTTACTTGTGCGTTTTGCTGCATAGATGCCAAAGAAAGACATGACAAAATTCTAGTTCCGTTTACGTGAACAGTACACGCACCGCATTGTCCGTGGTCACAGCCTTTTTTAGTTCCTGTAAGATGCAGCTGTTCTCTCAATAAATCCAATAAAGTAGTTCTTGGTTCAATATTGAGGTTATGTTTTGTGCCATTTACTTCAATAGAAATTGGTACAGTTTCTAAATACTCCGCTATTTTTTCATCCCATTTCTTGTCTGAAGCCATTACCAATGAAGGTGGCGTAAAAGCAAGAGCGGTAAAAAGTCCTGATTTCTTTATAAAGTCACGACGAGAATTGGAGTCGTCCGAAGTAACTTTATTCTGATTTGTTTTTTTAGAAGCCATTCAGTCTATTTGTTAAATTAGCAAATTCACTTTTTGTCATTCTAACAAATTTAATCATCTTAAATCACAAAAAGTTATGAAATTCAAACATTACGCTTATTTAGAATAATTACAATTTCTAGCGCAAAGAATTTTACTCTAGAGAGTTTTTATAAAAATGCTAAATTCATAAAGGGGGAATTGATAAAGCTTTGCGAACTTAGCTTAAGATAAAGTGATATAAAAAACTTTGCGCTCTTTGCGTTAAAAAACAAACATCAAACTCATTTATTCTTTACTTTGAAATTGTACATTTACGAGAATATAAGTTTTTATTATGCCACATCAACAAAATATTTATTTGGATAATAATGCTACAACTCGTGTTGATGCACGTGTTTTAGAAGCAATGTTACCTTATTTCACAGAATACTACGCTAATTCATCTAGCACGCATATTGCAGGATTGACAGTTAATGAAGCCGTTGAAAATGCGGCGTGGCAAGTTGCAGATTTAATTAATGCCGATGCAGAGGAAATCACTTTTACATCGGGTGCAACTGAAGCAATCAATCTGGCAATTAAAGGTTTGGTTAATCAAGACCGAAAACATATTATTACCGTTCAAACCGAACATAAAGCGGTTCTTGAAACTTGTCATTTTATGGAAAAGAATGGCTTTGATGTAAGTTATTTATCTGTAAGCAAAGACGGACTTTTAGACATTAAATTATTAGAAGAAATAATTACCGATAAAACTCTGGTTTTCATCGGGATGCTTTCTAACAACGAAACTGGCGTCATACAAAATATCGGCAAAATTTCTAAGATTTTAAAAAGAAAAAATGTACTTTTTATTTGTGATGCTACACAGGCTGTTGGAAAAATTCCAATTGATGTTAAAGCTTTAGGAATTGATCTTTTGACTTTGTCGGCACATAAATTTTATGGCCCAAAAGGAATTGGCGCTTTGTATATTTCAGCGAAAGCTAAACTTAAATTGCAATCACAAATTGTTGGTGGAGGTCAGCAAAGAAAATTGCGAAGCGGCACCTTAAACGTTCCTGGAATTATTGGTTTAGGAAAAGCTGCAGAAATTGCTGTAAATGAATTAGAAAAAGATAAAAATAGAATTGAAATTTTGAGAGATAAACTGGAAAAAGGTTTACTGCAATTTGAAGGTTCTTTCGTAAACGGAAATATTGAAAACCGAATTTATAACACTTCAAATATTTGTTTTCCGAGAGTAAATTCAGAACAATTGATTATGGCTTTAGGAAATATTTCAGTTTCAAATGGCGCTTCTTGTTCGGCAGTAACTTCTGAACCTTCTCACGTTTTAAAAGCAATGGGATTATCGGATGAAGAGGCTTTGAGTTCGATTCGATTTAGTTTGGGAAGATTTACTACGGATGAAGAAATTGATATCGCGATTGAAAGAATATTAAATCTTGTTGAAAAATTAAAGATCTAATATTCAATCTCGCAAAGTCGCTAAGAAGCAAAGGTTTTTTTTTTGAATTGCCTCCAGTTTCAACTGGAGAAATAAATAGAATCACAGCAAAAGGCTTTAGCCAAACTTCTGCTGTTTTTGGCTAAAGCCTTTTGAATATAAATAATTATATCATCCAGCTAAAGCTGGACGCTATTCATCTTTTAGTAAAAAACCTCTGAACCTTTGTCCCTTTGTCCCTTTGTCCCTAAAAAATCAAGAAATCAAGAAATCAACTCCTGATAATCTTCTTCGGTATCAATATCAATATTCCCTTTTTCAAAAAGAACAGAGACAACATCATCAGTATATTTTTTAATCAGTTTTTTGGCTCCTTCCTGTCCTGTTAATTCTAAAAGCTCTTCGAAATATTTTTGATGAAATAAAACTGGCGTGCCTAAAGTTTCGGAGTAAGCAGAAGCTATAATTCCTTTTTGGGTTTTATGATGTTCGTTTATAAGATTTTCAAATATTGTACTGGTTACAAAAGGCTGATCGCAAACTGCTAAAATACACTGCTGACAATCGGGATTTAAGATTGATAATTCATTTAATCCCTTTGCAATAGAAGATGACATTCCGTTTTCCCAATCTGTATTTAAACAAACTGTTATTTCAGCCGAATTAATTTCATTTTTTATAACTTCATCGTTCGCACCCGTTACAACTATTACCAATGCATTTTCGACCTTTAAAGCTTCAGAAATTGTGTTCTTTAAAAGTGTTGATTTTTTATATTCCAGCAATTGTTTCGGGCGTCCTAATCTCGAAGAATTTCCTGCGGCTAAAATGATAATTCCAGTTGAATTAGACAGTTTATTTTCCATGATAAACTTCATTATGAATTTTACCCGATTTGTATTTCAAGTAAGTTCCGGCACGTTGTGATGCAACGGCTTTAATTTCGGAAATGATAGATAATGCAATTTCTTCTGAAGTTTCGGCACCAATATCCAATCCGACAGGACTATGAATTCGGCTTAACTGTTCTTCGTTTATCAAAATTCCTTCGCTCTGGAGATCATCTAACATTCGGCTAAATTTTGATTTTGGACCGAGAATACCAATATAATGGCAGTTCGTTTGCAATAAAGATTTTAAAACTGCCAGATCATATTTGTAATTATGCGTCATTAAAAGAAAATAGGTATGATCGTCTATTTCAATATTATCAAGGAATTGCTCGGGTTTTACAACCAAAACTTGATTGGCTTTAGGAAAGCGCTTTAAAGTAGCATGTGTGGCACGACCTTCTCCAATATTGATTTCCCAACCTAAAATAGTTGCCATCTTTACTAAAGGCTGAATATCATTTCCAGCTCCGGCAATCACTAAAGATATAGACGGTTTTATATATTCTATTAAAGCTTCGTCTTCATTTTCTTTAAGTTTCTTGACTATTGAGGTTTTGTTTTTAAGAACTTCTACTACATCAGGAATCAGATTTAAAACTTCGTTACTATGATTTAAAACAGTACTTTCTTTTCGAAAAAACAAAGTCGTTCCTGTCTGAAAAGCATTTCTCTTTAAAGAAAAAACCGTTACCATTACGGCTTCTTTTCTTTCTAATTCCAATTGTTTTAAAAGCTCAATCGGATTGTTTCCAGTCTCTTCATTTATATATTCAAAAAGAATGTGAACAATTCCGTTGCATCCAAGCTGTAAACCAACTTCTGCATCATCTTCATTACTTGTATTGTAAGTTACAAGTTTATTTTGCTTTTGATTAATTGAAAGAAGCGCTTTTCGCAACGCATCTCCTTCTAGACATCCTCCGCTAATTGCACCAGTAAGCATTCCGTCTTCAGTTACCAGCATGCGCGCGCCAGGCTGCCTGTATAATGAGCCTTCGACTTTAACTACGGTTGCCAGAGCTGTTTTTTTTCTTGCTTCTTTTGCTGCTGAATAAGCTTTAAGAATTTCGCTGATTTCTTTCATGGGTAATTTTCATCAATATAAATTCTATTGAAGTATTTTTTATCAGCTTAAAAATAAAAACTTAATCTGAAACAGCGCTTACAATACACATTAATTATTCATTTAGTTCTAAAGAATAATCTAATTTTGATTTTATCACTTTTTTATTTCTATCGAGCATATAAATCTTTTCTGGATTTTTACTGAAATAACCATAATACGTTTGTTTATTTTGCGGTTTGTCCCAATTTAAAACATAAATTGTACCATCTGGATCATTTTCTAAGCCTCTTTCTGTATTAAGGTTTCCTTTTTCTTTAGATGTTCGTTCTGGAGATTTTCCTTTGTAAATACTAGAAAGTTCGTATTTATTATTCAAACGATCAATTCTCAAAATCGTTTCGATTCCAGAACAATCTGCGCATGGCAGTAATCCTTCAAAAACCAAAATATTATCTGTTTCTTCTCTTTCAATTTGATTTTCTATTGAATCTTTTTTTACAATTTCATCTGTCTCGGCTTGCTTTTTAGAATTACATGATACAAACAATTGAGCAAAAACTGCGGTAAGAATTAATATCTTTTTCATTTTCTTTTTTTACAAATATAAAGAATATTCTTACTTTTTTTGAATTAATTATTTTTAGGTTCTAAAAAGAAATCAGCCCAAGAACATAAGCCGTTTGAACTGCTTCTGCAGTATTAGTTACTTTCAACTTTTCAATAATATTTTGTCTGTGACGTCGAACGGTATAAACTGAAATATGCATTTCTGCGGCAATTTGTTCGCTTTTATTTCCTTTTGCAACACTATTTAAAACTTCTATTTCTCTTTTAGAAAGAATAGCTTCCGCTTTATTTTTATACTTTTCAGCTTCAATAACTTCTCCTGTTTGAATATTGAAAATTTTTCCGTCAATGCCGTTTTTAAATTGTAAATCTGTTGAAGGTGCATATAAACATAAGGCAAGAGAAATACTTCCGTTGCTGAAAGTTTTAAGGTAAATGGTGCGATGATTGATGTAAGAACATTTCTCAACCGAATCTTTCATTCTTAATCTACTCAATGTACTGTAATTGGAATATTCCTCTTTCGGAATTCCCTTTAAAAACTCATAAAAATTAAGTTCTAAGACATGGCGTTCAACCAAATCTTCTGGATTGATTTTAGTAAAAATACATTCTTCAAAAGCAGAGTCAATCACAGAACTTTCATTTGGAAGTCCGAAAACAGAACCAAAATTTCCTGCAAATATATAACTGCAATCAGCTTGATAATCAGACAAAACTGCCACACATTGCTCAATTTTGACATAATTTGCGACAAATTGTTTGTACATTTCTATGTCGTTAGATTCTCCAATCTCAAACTTTTGTTCTAAAAACGTATTCATTAATTGGTTTTCGACTGAAGGATTTTGTGGCATATAAAAAAGTGGAATTGGTTAATTTTACGTATTGCTGTTCTTATTTAGCAATTCTATTTTTGGAAACTTAAAAATATCACTTTCTATCCCAAAAAAATAATTTATGAAAACATTTTTTTACAACGCTCTTATTATCCTAAGCCTTTTTTTAGCTAGCTGTAATAATAAAAATGAAGGCCCGAAAACAACTATGACAGAAGAAATAAAATCAGATTCGGCAATTGTTAATGGTTCTCCTTGCGATATTAAATTGTCAAATATCCATTTTACAAAAGCAATAAATGGTGCCGACACTTTAATTAAAACAGAAACAAATGAAAAAATCGTTTTTAAAGCTGGCGAAAAATCAGATTATTTTTCTGATCCTGATGGAAAATTATCTAATACAACAGCTCCAATGCTTTTATCAAAAGTAGATAATACCAAACCTTTTACGCTTGTTTCTAAAGTAACACCACAATTTACAGAGAAAGGCTTATACAATGCTGGAGTTCTATACATTTATGTAAATGACAGTTTTTACCAAAAATTCTGTTTTGAACAGGACGAAAGAGGCAACCATAGGATTGTAACTGTTCGCACGATGGGAACTTCTGATGATAATAATCATGATGTTGTAAAACAGCCTTCAGTATATATGAAAATATCTTCGGACACTAAAACGGTTGCAAGCTATTATTCTCTTGATAAAAAGAACTGGCAAATGGTGCGTTTGTACAAAAACAATTATCCTAAAGAAATCTGGATGGGAATTAGCACACAATGCCCTATGGATAAAGGAACACAAAGTATTTTTGAAGAAATCAATTTAGAAGAAAAAAGTGTTTCTGATTTCCGTTTAGGAATTTAAATTTCACATAAGTTATTGTACTAAAATGATTTGTTATTGTTACGGTAATTATTTTTTCAAATTCACGTATGATTTGTATTACTAAGTTTTGTATTTTTATCGATAGCGAAATAATTAATACTCACCTTAAATTTAAACTGCATGGGAAAATTTGTAATTACTACTAGAACCAATGGAGAGTTTCAGTTCAATTTGAAAGCTGGTAATGGCCAGACAATTTTAACAAGCGAAGGCTATACAACAAAAGCTGCTTGCAATAACGGAATCGAATCTGTAAAAACAAATGCAGGCGACGATAATCGTTATGACAGAAAAGAAGCGAAAAACGGAAAACCATATTTTAACTTAAAAGCTGGAAATGGACAAATTATAGGTTCTAGCGAAATGTACGAAAGCACTTCTGCAAGAGAAAACGGAATTGAATCTGTTAAGAAAAATGCTCCAGATGCAACAATTGATGATCAAACAGCATAATTAAAACTGTTTTAAACATAAAAAAAGCGAGGTAAATGCCTCGCTTTTTCATTATATAAATATTCGATTTTCTTAATCTAATAGAAACACAATCAATCCTCTCGCGCCGTGAGCACCAAGAACTAAAGATTGTTCAATATCTGCTGTTTTTGATGGACCTGCGATGAAAGTTCCGAAACCATATTCCATGTTTCCAATTCTTTGATACGCTTGCTGCATTGTTGGAATAAGATCTTTTTTATGAACTACAATTGCTAAATATTGCGCTATGAAAGGCGCGACACGCTGACCTAAAATATCATCTGTTACCCAAAGTCCGCTGTTTTCTGCAACTCCAAAATGCGCTTTTACAACTGTTAATTCAACATCTTGTAACGAATGCGGATCGACTGTTTTCCAATCTAAAGAAGCAATCTCAGAAAGTTCTGGAAGCGTTGTAATTAATCGTTTTTCGAGATTATAATTGAATTTGATGTAATTTATAATTTCGCCATAACTCGCAACTTCAACAGGATCGCCACCAATTCCTTTTAAAACCGTTTTATAAGTTTCTAAAATATCAAATTGTTCTGAACCTAAAAGATTTAAATCTGGCAGTTCTGAAACCAATTCTGGCTGATTTGCTTTTATTCTTTTTAAAATTTCGCCTTTACTACTCATTTCCTTTTTCTTTAGATTCTCGCGAATTTTTCTTGTACCATTCTCTAAAAGATTCTTCTGGAACATCTGGCATTTCGCGCTGATCGTACCATTTATTCATTTTATTATTGACCATTCCTGGAATATTCTTCATTACGAATCGTCCAGATTTTCCAGCAATATTAAAAACTGTTGGATTTGCCAATACCGTTGCCATCGTTTTCATTGCTACAGTTTTAGCTGTCGGTGTATGCCCTTCTTTTACCAAAACCTGACGCCATTTGTACAATTGATCATGAATATCAATTTTTACTGGACAAACATTGGTACATGAACCGCAAAGCGTACTTGCAAAAGGCAGATCGGCATTTTTGCTCATATCTAAATTTGGCGCCAAAATAGAACCAATTGGTCCCGCAACCGCATTATGATAACTATGTCCACCGCTTCGTCTATAAACAGGACAAGTGTTCATACACGCTCCACAGCGAATACATTTTAGCGAATTTCTAAAATCTTCTCTTCCTAATTGTGTACTTCTTCCGTTGTCTACAATTACGATGTGCATTTCTTTTCCGTCTCTTGGTTTTTTGAAATGGCTTGAAAAAGTTGTAATAGGTTGCCCCGTAGCACTTCTTGCCAATAATCGCAAGAAAACACCTAAATGTTCTCTTTTCGGAATTAGTTTCTCGAATCCCATACAAGCGATGTGAACGTCTGCTAAATGCGCGCCCATATCGGCATTTCCTTCATTCGTACAAACTACAAATTCGCCTGTTTCTGCAACAGCAAAATTAACTCCAGTCAAAGCTACTTTTCTAGTCAAGAAAGTATTTCTCAAACTATGACGAGCCGATTCCGTTAAATATTGTGGATTGAAATTTCCTTTTTCTGTACCTAAGTGTTCGTGGAAAGTTTCACTTACATCTTCTTTTTTTAAGTGAATCGCCGGAAGCACAATATGGCTTGGCGGTTCTTTTCTAAGCTGTACAATATATTCTCCTAAATCAGAATCGATTACTTCTATTCCTTTTTCGGCTAAATAATCATTTAAATGACATTCTTCTGTAAGCATCGATTTAGATTTAACCATCTGCTTTACATCATGTTTTGCCATGATAGAATGCACAATTTCGTTATGTTCTTTAGCATCGGCTGCCCAATGCACAATGACACCGTTTCGTTGCGCATTCGCTTCAAATTCAACTAAATAATCGTGAATGTTAGAAAGTACGTTAAATTTTATTTGAGAAGCCGTTTCGCGAAGCAATTCCCAATCTGCTATTTGATGAGCTGATTTATCTCTTTTAGCACGAACAAACCAAAGTGTTTCATCGTGCCAATTGACACGCTCTACATCTTTATTGAACTTTGTTGCGGCTTCGCTATGCTGTATTATTTTTTCTGATGACATTTTTAATTATTTAAAAGTCAATTTTGAAATGTTTATAATGATTTATTTAACCGAAAGGTGCGCAAAGAAAAAAACGCAAAGTGCGCAAGGATAAAAATTAGCTTTGCGAACATTGCGTAAAACTTTGCGTACTTTGCGGTTAAATTTTATACTCAACATTTATTTTTAGTTTTCGAGTGAATTTAGTATTTCGGCAATGTGGATGGTTTTGATTCTACTTTTTTGTCTTTTTAGAATTCCATCCAAATGCATTAAGCAAGACATATCACCTCCTGTAATATAATCCACATCATGACTTTCGTGATCTTTAATACGATCTTGTCCCATTTTTACAGAAACCGCTTCTTCGGTTACACAGAAAGTTCCACCGAAACCACAGCATTCGTCTTTTCTCGTAAGAGCAACTAAATCAAGGCCTTCTATATTGTGCAATAATTGTTCTGGTTTTGAGAAAAATGGCGCGTTTAATTCAGACATCTGCGAAAGCTTTAAACCACGCTGACCGTGACAGCTTACGTGCATTCCGACTTTAAACGGAAATTTTCCGTCGATATGATCGATTTTTAAAACGTCTGTTATAAACTCTGTAAGTTCGTAAACTGTATTTCGTATTGCTGTTGCTTTCTCTTCTTGTTTTTCGTCATGCAAATGATCTTTGACATGTAAAACGCAACTTCCAGAAGGACAAACGATATAATCAAATCCAGAGAAATTGGCGATAAAATTAGCATCGCAACCTTTTGTCAAATGTGCATAACCGCTGTTTGCCATAGGTTGTCCGCAACAGGTTTGTCCCATTGGGAAATGCACATCACAGCCTAATTTTTGAAGTAATTCGTAGGTTGCAATTCCTACTTTTGGGTAAAATTGGTCGACATAACAAGGTATAAAAAGTCCAATTTTCATATTTTAATATTTAGTGTGTTGTTCATTAGGCGTATACTGTAAAAATGTAAAAATTACGTTTCTCAGCAAATTTACAACATACAGACCGTTTTTACCTAATGTTTATAGAATTTCAAGTCAATTAAATCGTTCTGAATTGGTTTCGGATTCCAGTTTTGATGTATCGCCAACGCCGCGCCCAAAGCACTCGCTTGAGCCATTGAGGCCGCATAAACTTCTACATCTGGAAAAGCTTCTGCCAGTAAATTCATGTAAATGGAATTTTTACTGAAACCTCCATCTACAAAAATCTTTTTTACCGGACTGTTATGAATGACCAAATTGGTAGAAAAAACCTGTTGTTCCACCAAATCCAACATTAATTGATGATAAGCTGTTTCGTAATCCTTATAGTTTGAAAGATCTCTTTTTTGAAAAGGACATTCTTTCAAAATATCAAAATTGTATTTTTTAGGATAAATAATCTGGAAATTAAGCGCTCTTAAATTGGCTACTATTTTCTTATCAAAATATACTTCTTTATAAGCGTCAACTGGAACATTAAAATACTCTGCCAAACGTTTGGTCTGCACTTCATGTTCATTTCCTGCAAATAAACGCGCTGCTTTTACTGGCTTTTCAGTGTATTGCATGTAACAAAGACAATCGTTTTGCGATTCGTCAAAAGTTAAAGGTTTATTGTTGAAAGGATTTAAAGAAATGCTCCAAGTTCCTGTTGATAATAAAACAAAAGGTTCTGTAAAATTGATCGTGTACGGAATAATGGCTGATGAACTATCATGAAGACCAACTCCAATCGCTAGATTTTCGCGGGTCATGATGACATCTTTTCCAAAATGTATTGGCGGTATTTTCTCAGAAATATTCTCTTCTTTCAGCCATCTGTGGTATTTCATTTTTTTGAAATTCCACATATTCGTATGACAGCCAATACTTGTAATATCCGCGTAAGCTTCATTCGTTAAAAGAAAACTCAAAAACTGCGGCAAATGCAGACAGTATTTTACCTTTTCGAATATTTCGGGCTTTTCTTCTTTTAAGCGGTAAATCTGCATTCCAGAATTTAAACTGCCTAAAACTGGAGAAGCTGTTTTTACAGCAAACTTTTTTTCTCCTTTGTATTTTTCGTAGAATTGAGTTTTTAATTCCTCTGGATAATCTTTTAGATAATTATACAGAGGAGTTAAAACTTTTCCGTTTTCGTCAATGTAAACAAAACTGGCGCCGTAAGTGCTAAAATTGATGGCTTTTAAAACATAATCTTTAAGCTCTTTTATTTCAGATAATCGATCTAAAATCCAATTTTTAAGTACTTCGATATCTTCACACGGAAATCCATCTTCGTCTGTGGTTTCCTCTAGATTAACTGATTTTTCCCAGACAATTTTATAATTTTCGTTAAATAAAAAAACTTTTTTGTTTGTTTTACCAATATCAAAAATCGCAACTACATTCATTTTTTTTAATTGTAAATTGTTAATTATCAATTGTCAATTAATGATTCATAATTAACAATTAATAATTTATAATTATAATCCAGTTGCCATTGTTTTTAAACCTCTTTCTTCGATAAGATTTTGTCTTACTTGAAGCGAACGATATAATGCTACAGGGTTTAACGCAGCTCCAGAACGTAAACGAGCTTCAGCAACTAACGCGCGAACATCTGTACGGAAAGCATTCTGCAAAATTTCTTGCGCTTTTACCACGTCATTTTCTTCTTGCGCTTGTTCTAAAGCTTTTCTGTCAACAGAAAGTGCTTGTGCGTAAGCAATCATAATCGCTTCAACAGATTGCAATAAATCTTCTAAAGGATCTTTGATGTTATGAGAAGCATCGATCATCCAACCTAAATCTTTGGCGTGGTTCATTCCTCTTGCATCCATTCCTTCAACCAATTCATTAAAAATCAAGAATAATTGATATGGTTTTAATGCACCAGCTGTTAAATCGTCATCACCGTATTTTGAATCATTAAAGTGGAAACCGCCTAATTTGTTATCCATCAACAAAATAGAAACAATTTGTTCGATGTTTGCATTTGGTAAATGATGCCCTAAATCAACAAGTGTTTTTGCTTTGTCTCCTAATTTTTGAACATAAGAATAAGACTGTCCCCAATCTGCTACAGTTGTAGAATAGAAGTTAGGTTCAGCACATTTGTATTCTAAAAATAATTTCCAGTTTGAAGGCAATGCATCATAGATTTCTTCTAAACTTTCTAATGTATTTTGGTAGGCGCGTCTGAAGTTTAATTGTCCAGGAAAATTAGAACCATCTGCTAACCAAACTGTTAAAGATTCAGATCCTAATTCGATTCCGTGTTTAATTACTTCAATATTATGTGCAATTGCTTGTTTACGAACCGCTTTATTTACGTTTTGTAAAGAACCGTATTTGTAAGTATGTTCCGCGCTTGCTTGATCTTGAAAAGTATTCGAGTTCATAGCATCAAACTTCAATCCGTGCTGTCCTGCTAATGTTTTGATAGCATTATAATCTGTTGGAATATCCCACGGAATATGAAGTGAAATTGCGCCAGAAGCATTGTTTAATTTGTGAAGCAAACCAACATCTTCTATCTTTTCTTCAATAGAACGAGGTTCTCCTCCTCCAGCGAAACGTCCAAATCTTGTTCCTCCTGTTCCTAAAGCCCAAGATGGAATTGCAATTTGAAAATCGATTAATTTCTGAATAATCGCTTCTGTATCATTGATTTCTGAAGCTGTAAAAACTAATTTATTCTGGTGTTTTTTGATTAAATCTTCGTTATGAGATTCGATGTGGTTTGATCCGATTAACATAGTTATTGATATTTTAATAGAGTTTACAAGGTATAAATTTTATACGTTTAGTATATTTTTTTAACACATAATGCCACAGTTTTAGTGCCGAAATTTTTGACGCTGATTTTACGGATTCGCTATCGCGAAGACGCGGAAAAAAACGGATTTTTAAAAAAGATAATTAAAAAAGATAATTAAAAAAAATCTGTGTCAATCGGCGTTTTCGCGATAGCGAATCCATCTCATCCGCGTTCTATGATTTTCATATGTTTAATATTTTTCAACTTAAAAATTTTATACAAACCAAACTCTGGTTGTACTTCACTTTTTTGTTAAGTTTTCTTTGTTAAAGCGAATTGTTATATGCTAAAAAAATCTAACGTTCGAAAGAATTCGAACGCTAGACCACAAAAAACCACTTTTGCTTAAACAAACTTATATAAAAAACCTAAACAATCTTTATCTATAAAAGCCCATTGCTACGCCACCGTCCACGTTTAATGCATTTCCTGTAGATTTACCAAGTAAACCTCCAACAAAAGCATAACAAGCGTTAGCGATATCATCAGGCAATATGATTTCATTTAATAACGTACGTTTTGCATAGTAAGCCGGAAGTTCTTCAACTGTAACTCCGTATGCTTTTGCACGACCTTCTGCCCATCCTCCAGACCAAATGTTTGAATCTGAAATTACAGCGTCAGGATTTACTGTATTTACACGAATTTTATCAGCTCCAAGTTCTGCAGCCATTAAACGTGTTAAGTGCGCTTGTGCCGCTTTTGCCGAACCATAACCTGGGTTATTTGGACCAGCAACAACTGCGTTTTTAGAAACGATATTTACAATATCTCCTCCAAAACCTTGCTTGCGCATTACTTCGATTCCGGCTTTAGAAACAATAAATTGTCCTTTTACCAAGATATCGTATAATCTATCCCACTCTTCTAAAGTATGTTCTGCGATAGATTTTGAAATACTGATTCCAGCGTTGTTTACTACAATATCAACACCTCCAAAAGCTAAAGAAGCTTCGTCTAATGCTTTTTCTGTACTTACTTCGTCAGTTACATTCAATAAAGTGCTAGAAACGGCATCTTTCCCAAAAGCTTTAATAAATTCAGCAGTTGCACCTTCTAAACGTTCTTCGTTAATATCATTAATCACCACGCAAGCACCTTCTTGAGCGAATTTTTTAGCGATAGCTTTACCAATTCCGCCCGCAGAACCTGTAATAAGAGCTACTCTTCCAGATAATGCTTTTGGTTTTGGCATACGCTGTAATTTAGCTTCTTCCAATAACCAATATTCAATATCAAAAGCTTCTTGGTGAGGCAAAGAAGTATATTCTGAAACTGCTTCTGCTCCTTTCATTACGTTTACAGCATTGATATAATATTCAGATGCTAAACGCGCCATTGTTTTATCTTTAGCAAAAGTGAACATCCCAACTCCAGGATATAAAATCACAACCGGGTTTGGATCACGCATTGCTGGTGAATTCGATTTTTTACATGCATTGTAATAGTCTTTGTACATTGCACGGTATGCTTCAAAAGCAGGAGTTAATTTTGCTTTAATAGCATCAATATCAGATAAATCTTCGTTTGGATCTAATTCTAAAACTAAAGGACTGATTTTAGTTCTCAAAAAGTGATCTGGACAAGAAGTTCCTAATGGAGCTAATTTCGAAAGATCATTAGAATTAATGAACTCCAAAACTCTTGCATCATCAGTATAATGTCCAATCATTTGACGTTCTGACGAACAGAAACCTCTTAAAATTGGTGCTACTTTAGCTGCTTTCAATTTACGATCTGCTTCTGGAAGACTGTCAATTTTCTTTCCTCCAAAAACAGGACGTTTTTTTCCGTAATTATCTTCTAAGTAAGTCGCACATTTCTCGATTACTTCCAGCGTATTAATATAACTTTCAAACGCAGTATCTCCCCAAGTAAACAAACCATGAGAACCTAACATGATTCCGCGTAGTTGTTTTCCGTTTTGAGCAGCTTCTTCTAAACAAGCTCTTAACTGAAGACCAAGATCAAATCCTGGACGCTGCCATCCTACCCAACCGATTTCTCCGTTGAATAATTCTTCTGTAATTTTCTTTCCATCTTTCGCAGCAGCGATAGCAATAGCCGCATCTGGATGCAAGTGATCAATATGTTTGAATGGAAGAAAACCGTGTAAAGGTGTATCAATAGAAGGCGCTTTTGAAGCTAAATCGAAAATGCAGTGGTTGAATAATTCTACCATTTCGTCTTCAAATTCAATTCCTCTGTAAACGTTTTCAAGATTACGAAGTCTGTCTAAATATAAAGCTGCACAACCTGATTTTGTCAATGTTCCGATATCTCCGCCAGAACCTTTAATCCACATTACTTCTGAAGATTCTCCAGTTAACGGATCTTTATCAGTAATTTTTACAGAAGTATTTCCTCCTCCATAGTTTGTCAATCTTAAATCGGCTCCTAACAAGTTAGAACGATAAATAAAAAGCGCTACTTCATCTCCCGCCAATTCTGCGGCTTTAGCATCATCCCAAAGGTAGCTTACATGCTTAAAATTTGTATTAATTGTGTTTGTATTCGACATATACTTTATAATTATTTCTTGTATTATTTATAATGAGTTACCAATTCCTACCAAAACGATCGCCAGCATAATAAGCCCGATTCCCCAGAAAAAAGTTCTTAATGTTTTTTTAGAAACTCCTTTCCATTCTTTCAAATAAAATCCCCAAAAGTTTGCTGTTAAAATGATTGTTGCCATATGCAAGATCCACGAACTAGCACCATTTCCTAATTTGCTTTCTCCCATTCCGTAAAAGAAAAATTGTAAAAACCACATGGTTCCAGCAAGCGCAGAAAACAAAACGTTTTTTGTTATGGGAGTAGATTTATCTGTATAATTTTTAATTGTTCTATTCTTAAAATTCAAATAAAGACACCAAATAAAATTGGTTGTAAGTCCGCCCCAAAGCAATACAACATAAGTCACGTTGTTTTGAAATAAAGGATTAGCACCATTTATTACGGCTTGTTCTGCCATTGGTTTTCCAGCTTCAATTCCGTAATTAAAAAAAGAACTTAAAATTCCAGAGATTACAGCTACAATTAAACCCTTTACTAAATTGAAATCTTTGTCTTTATCTTCATGACCTGTTGCAAAATCTTTCTCTTTTAGCATACCTGCTTTTCCAGAAATTGCAATTCCTAAAAGATATACCACAACTCCCAATAACACAATCTGACCGCCAGTATTAGTAAGCATGTGAGAAAATGAAATTTTTCCTTCTGTTGGAACAAAATCATAATATATTGAAGGAACTAATGCTCCAAATGCCGAACAAAATCCTAACGTAATTGAATTTCCTAAAGACATTCCTAAGTAGCGAACGCCTAAACCATAAGTTAGACCACCAACACCCCAAATTAATCCCATCGAGTAAGTGAAAGTTTTAATTGATGGAGACGCCGCTGCGATAATTTCACCAAAATGCGGAATCGTTAAATAAGCTGCGACTGGAGGAACAATAAGCCAAGAGAAAAATCCTCCTACTAGCCAATAGCTTTCCCAAGCCCAATCTTTTACTTTTTTAAAAGGCATATAAAAACTACCTGAAGAAAATCCTCCGATAGAATGAAAAATGATTCCTAATAATGATTCCATTTTATAGTTTTTGGTTTAAGGTTAGTTTGATAGTAATTTGGTTTTGTAAAATAATAGAATGTAAAAAACAAAACTGTCCTGTACTATCCTTTACGGATTTCGTATTTTTTGTTAAATCTAAAGATTATTAGAAATAAGGACTTACAATTATTGGGTAAATAAATTTAAAATGGCTATTTTAGCAATCGATTTCGCAATTATTAATTCTGCATTCTGGTTAAAATTTAGAAATTATAAAAAAAAGATTACAAGCCTTATTAAATTCTCTTTTTTCTAGCGAAACAGCAAAGCCACTAAAATTATTTTGCTGGAAGAGTTTTTTTTAATAAAAGCTACAATTAAAAATGAGTTTCGCTGAAATACGAAACAAATTTCCTCAAATGAACATGATCAAACTTATTAAAATAGACGAAGATTCGAGAGTTCCGAAGTACAAACAAATTGTCGACTCTATTCTTCAGAACATCGCCAACGGGAATTTGAAAATCAATCAAAAAATTCCTTCTATAAATAGTTTTAGTGAAGAATTTTATATGTCTCGCGATACGGTTGAAAAGGCATATAATATTTTGAAGGAAAGAAAAATCATTTCCTCCATTAGAGGAAAAGGCTATTATATAACCAGAACAAAATTAGAATCTAAAGTCAATATTTTGTTTTTAACAAATAAATTGAGCTCGTATAAAATGAAAACTTACAGCTCTTTTATTGATACTTTAGGCGCCAACGCACATGTTGATCTTCAAATTTATCACTGCGACGAAACTTTGTTTTTGAATATTTTAGACAAATTTGAAGGTGCATACGATTATTACGTTATTACAACGCATTTTAAAACAGACGAATTAAAACACTTAAGCTTTACCGATGAAGTTGTAAATGCAATTAAAAATATCCCACAAGAAAAATTAGTCGTTTTAGACAATATAAAATTAGGAACAGGCGATGAAGTAATTAAAATTTATCAGGATTTTGAAAATGATATTTACAATGCTTTAAAAGAAGGTCTTTCTAAAATAGCAAAATACAAACGATTAATTCTAGTTTATCCAGACAAAGCCGTTTATCCATATCCTCGAAGAATTTTACATGGATTTAGAAAATTTTGTGTAGAACACGAAATCAACTTTGAAATTCTTAGCGAGGTTTATGATGATATGATTCTTAAAAAAGGTGATTTGTTTATTACAATTGAAGAATCTGATTTGGTAAATTTAGTGAAACAGATTCGAGATGAAGAATATGTTTTAGGAAAAGAGATTGGCGTTATTTCTTATAATGATACGCCATTAAAAGAATTATTAGGTATTACAGTAATGTCAACCGATTTTAATATTATGGGAGAAACTGCTGCCAGAATGATCTTAAATAAAGAAAAAGGTCAGGTAAAAGTTCCTTTTAATTTTATTGATAGAAATTCTATTTAAGATACTAAGGTTCTAAGATGCTAAGCTTCTAAGTTTTCCTTTCTTTATCTTAAAACTTTGTGCTTTGTACTTTGTACTTTGTACTTTGTACTTTGTAAATCATAAAAAAACCTCGTCTATTGACGAGGTTTTTGTGGTATTATTTTTTTGATTCTTCGATAGAAACTTTTCTGAACTCTTTTAAAAGTTTTTCAATTTCTAAAGTAGCTTTACGTGCTCTTGGACCTGCAGCTTTAATTCCTTTTTCAGTTAAAGATTCAGCTTCTGCTTTAAATGTTTCAATTTCGGCGTTGATTTTTACTAATAAATCTTTCATGCTTATATATTGTTAAATTAAGCCACAAAAATAGAAGTTTGTGTGATAGTTACAACAAAATTGCTGTTAAATTTAATGCAGTTTTTCATTCATTTTCTTTACAATAAATTGATGATACATTTTCGCAAATCCTTAATAACTACAAAAAACTAAAAATCAAAGACTTATAAAAAAACATATAAAGACAGCTAATCCTTATAATTTGTTCATAAACTATTCTAATTTTAAAAAAATAGATTTTTAGCCCTATTCTGCTGTGTTTTTTTCTTAAAAACAATTTTTAAAAAGGAGAAAAATCAGCTATTAAAAGCCTGCAAAGGCAATATCTTTGATTTTCAAAACCAAATTATTTAGTTTTTGCAACCCTCAAAATTGAATTATCTAATTTGAACATTAATTATAGCTGATAGTTGTTTTGCTAAATTAGTTACATAATTAGCAAAGAAAACTGAGTCATCAAATCCTTTATCAGCACTCAATTCCCAAGCAGCAATTGCATAATAGCTAATCTCTTTATTATTTTCTATTTTTAATTTAGCCAAGTAAGAATCTGTTAATTGTCCTGTTTTTGGAGCCTCGATATAACCTTGATAAATAGCTTTAGGAACCAAAATAGCAGTTCCTAAAATCCACTGTCTTTCGTAAGTTAAATAATCATGCTGTATTAAACATATCCAATCTCCTGCTTCAATCACTTTTAGCGGATTTTTATTGTTTAAGTTTGAAAGAGCCACTAAAAAAGTTTCCTTTCCTTTAATTCCATTTATAGAAACAGTATTTTTATAACCATACATTCCAGGCCAAATAGAAGTTGTTTCCTGCACTTGATATAAATCATCCGATGCTTTCCAGTTTTGATAATGATAACTCAAAACGGAATTTACTGGTCCTTCAGCTTCAATTTTAAAAGTAGTTTTTTCGACATTATTTATAGTGTCGTTCCCTAAAATCCCCAGTCTGTTAATCTTGTCATTAACCAACAAAGCATAACCGCCTAAACCAACAGAACTTCCCACAGGAAAAATATCCCTGCCCCAGTCGTGCATTACATGATAATTATCTTCTACAGCACCTTTTTCATTTATGCCAACATTTTCTGGACTTATTTCGGGTATTTTTTTACCAAAAACATCTTTTGAATTCCTTCCATCCAGATAATGTCTAAAACCAACTTTATCATTTTCCCAAGTTGGTCCGTCTGTCTGGTACTTTTGGTAACCTAATTTTTTAAGGACTTGATCTGCCATTAAAATTTCTTGCGTATCTGGATGAACAGGGAGATTTTCTGCTTCTCTTTTTCCAAATCTTGCACTTGTCTTTACAACAAACTTCGGATCAATTTTTGACCATCTTAAGACAATATTTTTTTCTTCATTTGGAGAAAAATCAGCCGTAAAAAATAATTCATCCCATTTCCCATCACCATTAAGATCGTTTGTCTGGGCTGGAATTGTATCGGTTTTAAAAAGTAAAATCGGAAAATCACCTTTATTTTGAGATAGCTTTTCTTTTTTTATAGAAATTGCCTTTTGTGATAAAACTAGAGAAGTGCTGTTTTTTAAAACAATTGTATTTTGAGAAATACTTTGAGAAACTTTGCAACTGCTTACTGATGCAAAAATTAAAAGAATGGGTACATAAAATAAATCTCTTTTTTTCATTTTTTTCTGATTTTTACTTTTCGAAAGCAATTTAAGAGTTTTAATTGTAAAACAAACACTTAAAAAGTGTAAAAAAATAGGTGAATACTAAAAAACAAAAGCAGGATAACGAACAACTATTATCCTGCTTCTTACAACACATTATTACTCAAAATATGTGAACGAAAAAAAATAAAAAAATAAATTACGTTAAATTAGAAAATACATAGCTTTATAATATTCATTGAATTTTGTCGGTGAAATACTAGGTTGTAAAACTGATTTTTTCTCATTTTTATAATCTAATTTCTTTTTTAAAAATTGTTTTACTTCTTTAAAAATTTCGCGACTAGTTTTTGATTCATCAAATAAGATCAAATTATTAATTGCTTTCAAAAAAGATAAACTTCTATAAAATTGTTTGTCAAATAAACAAACCAGAGTATTTATTCTTTTATCATCTTGTAAAAAACTAAGCAATTCTTCTTTATTATATACTACATAAATTGTACGATCATAATTATTTGTAAGCTCTTCGCTTTCTTCATTAATAGACTTTTCTAAAAATTCAAATTCACCTTTTAATTTCCTCTTAAACATTTTTAAGAAGATTCCTCTATTATCTAGTACTGCTAGCTGTAATTATACCACCATTGGGGCAACCTGTATTACTAGCTACACCACTAACTGTTTGTGCAAATGCGGCACTGCCAAGAAAAAAAAATAAAATGAGCGTAAAAAATAAAGTAATTTTTGTCTTCATAAATCGATTTTTTTTAATTAAAAAAAATAATAGCATCCACAAAGTCAAACAACTGACTCCAAAAGGTTGTATTAATTACAATTTATTTTCTGCTATTAAATGATAGGATAACTAACTTGTAATTTTCTTTTACAGTTAACTCTATTATCAGAGATTTTAAATAAACAGTTAAAAACATTTTTTTGAATTACGGGCTTGTATATAAAAATTACAATTAAATATTCGCACTAGATACAGTAGAAAATTGTAATAATTTGGAAAGAAATAAGTATTAAAAATGAAATGCCAATGAAAGTTGATGTGGCGAAGATTTTAGGGAAGGCTTTGAATATTTTATTAATTCAGCTTGTAGACAATAACACAAATATACTGTTTTTCAGTACATTAACCTACAAAAATTATTTTTAACAATAAACTACTGAAAAAAACAAGATTTCAGTTTTTACTGTTAAAGTACTTTTTTCTCAAAAAAAAAAGAGAGAATTTCTCGTTCTCTCTTTTTTAAAAAATTAGATTTTTAAATCTATTTTTTGTCTTTAATCCCATTTTTAAGTTTCAGTAAAGAAGGGTTTTCAAGTAATTTAATTTGATCAATCACAATTTGTGCAATCGAAGTCGCTCCTAATAATGAAAGGTGTGTATCATCTGCTTTTTCTTTATCGTAATAAGCATTTTCACCTGCTTTATAATGTAAATGAAGCAGTTTTGATTTCTCTGGCCCATAAGACTGTTCCAACAATTCAGTGTAATATTCCAAATCTATAAATGGCACATTGTATTCCTGTGCTACTAATCGAGTTTCTAGAGGATATTCTCCATGCGTAGGAACCAATACTCCTTTTTCATTAAAATTGCGTCTTGATATAGATGTAAGTAAAATTGGTATGGCACCTTTTTCTCTGCTTTCTTTTACAAACTTTATTAAATTATATCTATATGCTGTATGAGGATTTGTATAACGACTTGGATCTTCTATTTTCTCATCATTATGTCCAAATTCAATTAAAACATAATCTCCTTTTTTTAACTGTTTATAAATAGAATCCCAACGTTTTTCATTTATAAAACTTCTGGTACTTCTCCCGTTTACAGCTTTATTTATAATCAAGACATTATCGTTAAAGAACGGCTGTAAAACCTGTGCCCATCCATGTTCTGGATTTTTTTCAGAATCTTTTTTATTTGCCATTGTGGAGTCTCCAATGCAATACACTGATGTTTTTTGTGCAAAACTTACTGTAGTGATTAGGAGTGTTAGGAAGATGTATTTTTTCATTTTGTTTGCTGATTGTTATTTTTGTTTGATTGCCTATAATACCTATGTCAGTCTGAGCGATCCAGAAGCTTCGGGAAATCTATATGGATATACTTTGTGTAGACGCACTGCGGTGCGTCTCTACATAAAAATACCTTTGAACCTTTGCCACTTTGCATCTTTGAACCTAAAAAATCTAATGTTTCGAAACCGCCGTTGGCACTGTTGCTCGTTGTCCTATAAAAACATCCGTCATAGTAACATTTTCTGCATTTTCATTTGATAAGGCATTTTTAGCCGACTTAATCTCAATATTTTTTAAGGATATATTTCTAATTTTCTTATCTGAAAATCCCTGAATTACAATTCCCGATTCTGAAGCTTTGTTGCATGTAATATTAGAAAAATACACATTGGATATATCTGATTGATAACCTTTACCTTCTCCATGATAATTTGCTGTAATATACAAGCAGTCTTCCACTTCATCTAATTGTATATTTCGAACAAATATATTTTTGATATACCCACCGCGATCTGCATTGGTTTTTAGATAAATTCCTCTTTTTAAATAACCTGATGTTTTACAATTTTCTACAAAAACATTCTGAACTCCTGCCGACATTTCACTGCCAATTACTACACCGTGAAGACCTTTAAAATTACAATTTCTAATAACTATATTTTCGCTTGGCGTTGCCGTATTTGCTCTTCCTTCATGATCTCTTCCTGCTTTAATAGCCACATTATCATCACCATTATCAAAATTGACATTTTCGATTAATACGTCTTTTGCATATTCTGGATCAATTCCGTCGTTGTTATGATTCAATGATTTATAACTGATTCCACGAATGGTTATGCTTTGGGATTTTAGTAAATGAAGACACCAAAATGGCGAATTTTCGATTCGGACATTTTCAACCAAAATATTTTTGCAACTTAGAAATTGAATCATTTGTGGTCTTAAAAAATAACCTTCACCAAATTTTCTTTCGCTAATTGGAACATTATCATGATTCATTTCGCGGCTGCGGTTTTTGCCTTCACCTTCTTTTGCTTTAAAACTTTTCCATGTTTTTCCTCCTTCTCCGTCAATTGTTCCTTCTCCAGAAATAGCAATATTTTTACAATTGTTGGCATAAATTAATGGACTGTAATTGTAAAGCATCGTTCCCTCCCAACTCGTTAAAACCAATGGTAGATAATCTTTCGGATTATCGCTGAATTTAATTTTTGCCCCTTTTTCTATTTTCAAATTTACATTGCTGACAAAATGAATCGGACCGTTAATTTTATAAATCCCCTTTGGAACAATTATCGTTCCTCCATTATTCTTTTTACATAATGCCATTGCTTTATCAAAAGCCTTTTTATTATCCGTAAGAGAATCACCTTTTGCACCAAGTTTTAAAACGTTTACTTGATACGAAGGAAATACTGGAAGCTCAATTCTCTTTACAATAGAATCTACTTTAGCATCGGGAAAATCATTATTCTGTGAAAACGAAGCCCAAGAAAACAATAAAAAAAGTAAACATTTAAAATTCATAAATTCTGTTTTAATTAGAATACCAGTTTACAATCTTATCCTTAAGAATATTTTCTATAGCATATTGTCCCGCTTCTTTTTTAGAAAGCTGATGTGACCAACTTACTCTTTTAGATGGCTGAAAACCCTCACCTGTACAATTGTATTCTGCGTAAAAAGCTTTCTTTTCTGCTTCAAGCTTTGACCAATTTTCCCAACCTTCTGGTTTAATTTGTTTACCCATTTCGCAGTTTATAAAAACCGTTTTAGCATAAATTCTCCATGGTCTTCCTAGATACACATCTTTTGCTTCTGGATTTGCAGTCAGCTTGCAATTTTTGAAAACAAAACCAAAAGAAGTTCCTTCTGGTGTTGAAGCTGCTGTGATATAAGAACTTTTAATACTGTGAATGGTGCAATTCTCAAATAAAGCTGTAGCTCCTCCAAAAATAAAATCAGTTGTTCCTTCTATGTAGCAGTCTTTAAAATATTGTTTTGTCTCTTTTCCAGATAAATATAAAGTGTCTTGATTTCCTAATAAATTACAGTTTGCAATTTTTGCACGATTGCCCACAACCGACAATGCTATCGCTTGCCCGCGCTCTCCTGAAGAGTTTTTAACTGTCAAATTAGAAACTGTACAATCGTCTCCTTCAACCAGAAGTGTATAAGTATAAAAAGTGCTATTTCTTCCTAAAGCTATTTTTGAGAAATTATCATCAAAAGTAATGATGGTATTTTCTTTGCTTTCACCTTTTAGAATTACGTTATTATTCCATTCTGGAATTCTCACTTTTTCATTATAAATTCCATTTTTAATGAAAATTGTCACCTTTTCATAAGGAAATGCAGGTGTTGCATAAACAGCATCTTGAATTTTAGTAAAATCCCCCGAACCATCTTGAGCTACGGTAATATAATTAACGATTTTCTTTTCGGAAGCTCCGCCTTTAGTGCCATTTTTAACTGCCCAATCTGGAAATCTTTTTATAACTTCCTGTGGCGCCTCTGAATACCAAGAATAACCATTTCTTCTTTCAGCACCAATTTGGTCAATTGATTTCTTTTTTATTCCATCACGATCACAAAAGAAAGGTTCATTGGTTTCCAAATCCATAAATCTTGCCCAAAGTGGTTTGGCATTTGCAACCGGAATCATTTTTTTGTCTACAATTTTTCCAGCGTCGTTTACGATTCTTTTTTCTTCTAAGTTGGTGATTTTTGTTTTTTCAAACCATTCAACTGCACTTTTAACAGCAGTTACAATTTCTCTTGACGGTTTCTCAATCGACATTAAAAGCAATACTATTTTTGCTGATTCATAACCGCTTAAAGAAGCCAATTCAAAAGCTCTTGCATTTGCAGGTGCCAAAGTAACTTCATCATGCTGAGCACACCAAGCAGTTAAAACACCATTTTGTTTGTATTGGGTTTTTAGAATGCAATCAATTCCCTTATCAAAGGCTTTTTGGCATTTTTCAACAATTTCTTTTGAAGGTTTAACACTGTAATAGTCTGTTTCGTCTGCAACTGCTTTTATTACATTCATAATATTAACCATCGAATCGTCATTGTAGGTAATATGAGTATAATATCCTTTTTTTAACGGATAAAACTGTGGCCATCCGCCGTTTGAATATTGCGCTTCAAGCAGATAATTTAATCCTTTTAAAAATGATTCCTTGTAACGTTCATCTTTTATTTGAGCGTACATTTTGGACATAAAAAGCATTTCCTGACAAGTTGCTCCATTATCTGTTGTAGTTTCAGCAGACGTTTTTTTGATCGCAATTAAATCATTTTTTTGTTTTTCAGTCAATTCATCTTGCATCTGAATATTTTTTGGCCAACCTCCAATATTTCTTTGGTAAAGCAAAACATTCTCTGCTATTTTTTTAGCTTCAGCAGAACCGAACCAAGCTGCATCATTTTTACGAATAATGTCAGGCCATCTTTTGTAAGTATTCTGGGCGTTTATTGAAATTCCTAAAAATAACAAAAGAACTAGAGCTACTTTTTGTAATTGAATCATTTTATGTTTGTTTTTAGTCGACAATTAATTTTGGATTTAAGAATGGGCTTTTTTTAAAAATGAATTTTTTTAAAAAAAGTCATTTTGTAAGAAAAATCATTTAAACACACTTTTTAAGCCTTATCCTATTACCAAAGATATCCGAATATCAATTTTTAATTTTTATTGAAAATATCCAATCTATGAAAGCTGTTTTTTTCTTAAATAAAGAAAATTTAAGTTTTTAGGAAATTACTTCACTATTCTAAACCAATCTACTGCAACATTTCCTGAATCATTTTTTACAATCTCTCCCAAAGCAAAAAGTCCGACTTTAGCACCAATCCATCTTCCTTCTCTAGCCTTAAAATCTTTTCCAATTGTTTGATAATTTTTATCATCTAAGCTATATGAGAAATTGCAAATGCCTCCTTTAGTGATTTTAACTCGTAAATAAATAGTGTTTTGATCTATCAATACAGGTTTGGTTTCTGTTTCTAAAACAGTTTGATCAAAAGTTCCTGTTTTCTGGTTTAGATATAATTTTCCATTCTCATTTTTTAAATTGAGATAACTGTAATCTAAGCCCATTATTATTAAACCTGTACTTTCTCCATTTAATCTTGTATTAAAAGTGAGTTTTGTAGTTGCTGTAAATTCTTCTGCTGGAAATTTTTGCAATAGTAAATTAGGAGCATTAAAAATATTTTTTGTTGTTGTATTACAAAACAAATTCAAATAGCCTAAACTAGTCGGAAATCCAAAATTGGTTTGTTTATTGGCTTGCCATTGCCATTGCAATCCTAATTTGGGTTCGTTAAACTCATCTGAAGTCGCAGGAACTTCAATCGGATATTTTTTTCCAACATTAGGTTTCTTATAAGTGGTAACTGGCTCTCCTATTCCATTTTTATCAAAATCTTCTCCCATAACTGGCCAATCGTTTACCCATTTCATAGGTTGTAAATGAACAATTCGTCCATAAGCTCCTTTATCCTGAAAATGAAAAAACCAGTCTTCTCCAGTTTGAGTAGTAACCCAAGCACCTTGATGCGGACCATTTATTTTTGTTGAACCTTGTTCGAGAACTTTTTTTATTTCATAAGGACCAAATACATTTTTTGATCTTAAAATTGTCTGCCATCCTGTTGGAACTCCTCCTGCAGGAGCAAATATGTAATAATATCCGTTTCGTTTGTAAAACTTAGGCCCTTCAATTGTTTCTTCTCCTGCATGTCCGTCAATTACCATTACTTCATCGTTGTTTACAACTGTTCCTTCTGGGTTCATGGTGCACACTACCAACAAACTTTTAATCTGTGCACGGCTTCCTGCAAAGGCATGAGTCATATAAGCTTTACCATCTGTATCCCAAAGCGGACTAGGATCAATCAAACCTTTTCCTGCTTTTACTAAAATAGGCTCTGACCAAGGTCCTTCTGCCTTTTTAGCTTTAATCATATAGATCCCAAAATCAGGATCTGGATAGTAAATATAGAATTCATTTTTATGATAAGTAATGCTTGGTGCCCAAACGCCATTTCCGTGCTGTACTTTGTCATAAGTTTCAAACGGTGGCTGTTTTATTAAAGCATGCCCTATAATTTTCCAATTTACCAAATCTTTAGAATGCAAAATAGGTAAGCCTGGAATACAATTAAATGAAGAAGCGGTCATATAATAATCATCGCCTACGCGAACAACATCTGGATCTGAATAATCGGCATGAATAATCGGATTGGTATACGTTCCGTCTCCATTATCAGGCACCCAAACTTGTGCATCATTCTTCTGAAAAGAAAAAATAGAAAGAAGAAAAAGGATGATTTTTATGTTTTTCATTTTGATGAAAATTTCTTTTTTGATTAAACCAGACAGGTTTTAAAAACCTGTCTAGTTTCTAACATGCTTTTCTTTGAGGAGTTTCTTTGCGGTGCTTCGACTTCGCTCAGCAAGACAATCTATAATTGATAATTAACAATTCACAATTATCAATTATCAATTAAAACTATCTATTCAACTCCAAAGCTGCCAAAATAAATGGCCCAGTTGCTTTAGGATCGTTGTCTTTTTTTCTTTCGTTTACATAATATTCATAAGATCCATCACGATAAGGAGTTCCGCCCAAACCAGCAACTTGACAGCAATTGGTTAAAGTGATACCACCATCTTCATCTACTTTTTTGATTAACACAGTAGTTAATCCATCAAAAGCTTTATTAGCTGCTTTTTTAAATTTAGCTGGTAAATAACCTTTGTTTGCTCCTTTTGCAAAAGCATAAGAAAACATTGCAGATCCAGAAGCTTCTAAATAATTTCCTTTATCAGCACCTCTGTCTGTAACTTGATACCATAAACCTGATGATTTATCTTGGAATTTAAGTATCGCTTCAGAAGCGTTATTTAAATATTGAACCAATTCTTTTCTTTTTGGATGATCTTTTGGCATATAATCTAAAACATCAACCAAAGCCATTACGTACCAGCCTAAAGATCTTGACCAGAAGTTTGGAGAATTTCCTGTTTCTTTATTTGCCCACGGCATTTGTTTGCTTTCATCCCAACCATGGTATAATAATCCTGTTTTTGGATCGGTTGCTTTTTGCTGAATTAACTCAAATTGTTTAGCAATATCATCGAAGCTTTTTCCATTTTCAAACTTAGCAGTGTATTCGGCGTAAAATGGTTCTCCCATATACAAACCGTCTAACCACATTTGATTTGGATAAATTTGTTTGTGCCAAAATCCTCCGCTTTGCGTTCTTGGCTGTTCTGAAAGTTGTTTGCGAATTAATTGTAATGCTTTTAGATATTTATCTTCTTTAGAATAAGCATATACATCAAAAAGCAAACGTCCTGGCAAAACTAAATCGATATTAAATTTATCAAATTCATAAGTATTGATACTTCCATCAGCTTGAACCAAATTATCTACATAACCTCTCACATACGCTTTGTATCTCGGATCTGGATTCTTTTTATACAATTCTTCAATCGAATGTAAAACTAAAGCATGAACATAATCCCATTTTGACTTTTTCGCGTCATCTAACATATATGATTCAGGATGGCGTTTCATCAATGTTAAAGCCATTTTATCAGACCACTTAGCATTCTTTGCGATTACGATATCTTTCTTTGCAGGCTCTTGAGAAGTTACTTTACAACTTGTAATTGTCATAACGCAAATCATTAAAACCGACATCAAATAACTTTGCTTTCTACTGTTTTTCATTTCAAAATATATTTAAATTCTATTATTTATCTAATTCAATCGACGCTAATAAAAAGGCTCCAAGGCCAATTGCGCCATTATCTTTTGGTTTGGAAGTAAGATAATATTGATTTGTTCCATCGCGGAAAGGCTTTCCTCCTAAAACAACATTCGACGAAACGTTTAAAATATTTACCTCTCCTTTTTTGTCCACTTTTACAAATTCTTTCACAAAACTTTCAAATGATTTTTTGGCAGTTGATTTATAACTTGCCGATAAATATCCTTTATTTGCCCCTTTTGCAAAAGCATAAATGATCATTCCTGAAGCAGATGGTTCTACATAATTTCCATACAATTCTGTTTTATCAGCAACTTGATACCACAATCCCGATTCGCTTTTGTATTGATTTACATTCTTTGCAATCTGATTCAAATACCCAACCAAAACTTTATATTTTGGATGTGATTTTGGAAAATAATCTAAAGTTTCAACCAATGCTACCATATACCAGCCAATTCCGCGCCCCCAAATTGTCGGCGAAGTTCCAGTTTGTTTATCTGCCCAGCCAATTTCTTTGCTTTCGTCCCAAGCTTGATAAACTAAAACTGTTTTTTTGTCAACAATATGCTTTTGAACCAATTCAAATTGTTTTGCAATGTCATCAAGACTTTTTCCTTTTTCATATTTCACCGTAAATTGTGTATAAAAAGGTTCAGCCATATACAAGCCGTCAATCCACATTTGATTTGGGTAAATTTGTTTGTGCCAAAATCCGCCGCTTGCTGTTCTTGGTTGCGTTTCTAATTGGTTTCTTAATTTGCCTATAATTTCTAAATAGCGTGAATCTTTTGTAATATCATACAAATTGAAAAGCAATTTTCCAGGATTTAAATAATCGATATTGTATTCTTTAATATCGTATTTTTTAATATTTCCAGTGCTGTCGATCATTCCATCAACGTAATCCTTGATATAATTTAAGTATTTTTTATCGTTTGTTTTCTGATACAATTTTTCAAAACCAGACAACACAAAACCCATTTTATAATCCCATTTTGGTCTGTCATTTCCATCAAGCTGCCATGCTTTCGGATATTTATTTAAAATTGAAAGAGCAGTTCGTTCTGACCATTTCAAATCATAAGAAATAACCGAATTTTCAGAATCTGAATGATTTTGCGCTTTTAGATTAGAATTGAAAATCAGCAAAAAAAGCAAAACAACTTTTGTAAAATTGACTGTTGTAGAAAGAGATTTTTCCATAAAATATACCATTTGTCTTTTTAAATTAGCTTTTTGAATTTTGCTCTAATTTATTTAAAAATTTTATCTAAAAATTGTGTTGTGTAAGAAATTGTTTGCTTAAACCAAGGCTCGTAAAACCAAAAGGAATGTGGTGAATCTGCAATTGTATACACTTCATTATAGATTTTATTCTCATTCAAAATCTTGATCATATCGTCTCTTCCTGCATGAAATCTTGGAATACTGCTACAGATATATAAAACCGGTGGCGTATTTTTGTCTGTATGTGTTAATGCTGAAGCCTCTTTCCAGATTTCTGGAATTTCATTTGACTTTCCTCCCAACCAAAAAGCGAGAACATCGCCTTCTGAAGATTCTGGATGTTTAAGTGCCAAAACTCCGTCAACATCAATTATCGCATTTACTTTTGATGACGATTTACTTTTAAAAGCACGATCTTCAAAAATTGGGTTATTATTAGTTGTTCCAATTAATGCGGCCATTTGGCCTCCTGCAGAACAGCCTAAAACAGCAATTTTATTGACATCAACACCAAATTTAGATGCATTATCTTTTATAAATTTGATAGCATTTTTTACGTCAATTACTCCAGTTGGATATTTTGCTTCTAATGATAATCGATATTCTATAGCAAAACACGAATAACCTTTTGCAGCAATTTCTTTTCCGATAAACTGCATTTGGTTTTTATTTCCCGATCTCCAGCCTCCGCCATGAATCATAATTACAGCTGGATTTTTTTTCTTTTTTCTATTAACGAAAGCATCAAAATGCAAAACTCGATTTTGATCTTTATTATAAACTAAATCGAAACTTTCTTCAACTTCTGAATTTGGCTTTATTTCTGGAATTGTAATAAAAGGATATTTCTTAATTAATTTTGTAAAAGTGCTTTTGATTGTATAAGATGTGTCAATCTGATATTGCTGACTTTGAGCCAGAATAACATTGAAAAATACTAATAAAACCAGAGCCGTTTTTCGCATCTTACTTTTAATTTTTTCAGTTAAGAAAGGAGTCCAACAATGTTAAACTCCTTTTTAACTCCTTCAAAAAACAATAATCTCAAAAAATAAATTACTAATTACCAACAATTCGAGAAATATTATTACTTAACAGATTCTACTTTTTTGTTGTTTACGTAGGTATCTATGAACTTTATATTTTTTACATTTTTCAACAAATAGACAGAATCTACTTTTTGAATTTTTACATTTTTTAATGTGATATTTTCAACAGGAGATTCTTTGTAACCATCAGCCCAAACGCTGTATTTTCCACCGTTTTTGACATTTACATTTTCTAAACTGACATTTCTTATTGTCGGAATAAAATTTCCTGTTTGAGATCCGTAGACATTGTAAAACATATTTAATTTTAAAACACATTCTTTAACCGTACCAACTTCAAGATTTCTAACAAAAATATCTTCTATAATTCCGCCTCTTTTTGAGTTGGTTTTGATGCGAATAGCACGATCAAGATTCGGACTGTCCATAACACAATTTTCAACAAAAACATTATTTACACCAGCAGAAATCTCACTTCCGATAACAACGCCACCATGTCCGTCAACCATTTTACAATTTTGAACAATTATGTTTTTACTTGGAATAGCCACTCTTCTTCCGTCTGCGTCACGTCCAGCTTTAATGGCAATACAATCGTCGCCTGTATTAAAAGTGCAGTTTTTAATTATAATGTTTTGAGAATATTCCGGATCGCAGCCATCGTTATTTGGACCGTGACTGTTTACCGTAACGCCATCAATAATCATGTTATTGGTTTTTATTGGATGCAAAATCCAAAAAGGCGAATTGATGATTTTTATATCTTTTATTAAAGCAGTATTACATTCAAAAAATTCAATAAAGTTAGGTCTTAAATAACGTCCATCTCCAAAAATGCGTTCTGAAACTGGAATTCCTTTTTCGGCCATATCAACCAAAACTTCACGATTTGTCGGATCATTTTGAGACGAAATTCCTTTTTTCCAGCCATAATTTTTTCCCCCAGACCAAATCCACCAATTGGTGCTATCAGCTTGACCGTTTAATGTGCCTTTTCCTGTAACTGCGATATTGGTTTTATTTTTCGCATAAATAAGCGGCGAATAATTCATCACTTCTGTTCCTTCCCAAGAAGTATGAACAATCGGATAATCTTTCGGATTTAAACTGAAAAGGATTTCAGCGTTATCTTCTAAATGCAGATTTATATTACTTTCTAAGTGAATCGCTCCAGTTAAATATTTTCCATTCGGAACCAAAACTTGACCGCCGCCGTTTGCTGCACATTCTTTTATTGCCTTTTGAAAAGCTATCGTGTTTAATGTTTTTCCATCAGCAATTGCACCAAAATCGTTTATATTGTAAATCTTATTCGAAAACTTAGTTTGTGGAATACTTTTAATGATTAAATCCATCTTTTTCCAAGGATTATTTGAAGCATCAGAAGAAGTTACGGCATTTTTTTCTCCGCAAGATGTAACTAACGCGACCATAGTCGTTAAAAACAGAATCCATTTAGATGTTATGCTCTTATTTTTAATCATTTGCAAAGTATTTTCTTATTTAATACCGAAAACATTCAAAAACCATGTAATCGATTACACGAAAGTAGAAAAATTGTTCTATTGGAACAAATTAATTTAGAAAAAAATTATATATTTAATTTTTATTACAAATTTTAATTACATTTAACGCAAAAATTTAGATAAATTATTATCATAATAATTCCTAAATCGTTTGATTTTTTAATTCTGGTAATCGATAACAATTTATATTACATAATAAAAAAAAATGTACTTTTGTCTAATACATAATCCGATAAACTTTTTTTGAATGAGTGAAAAAGTAACTATTTACGATATTGCTGAAAAATTAAATATCACGGCTGCAACCGTCTCTAGAGCTTTAAATAATAATCCGAAGATTAAAGAAGCCACAAGAGAGTTAGTTATTAAGACTGCTGCTGCCATGAATTACAAGCAAAATAAATTGGCACTTGCATTGAAGAGCGGTCGAAGTAATAATATCGGAGTTATTGTACCTCGTATTGACAGCAATTTTTTCGCTTCTGTAATTAGAGGAATCGAAGAAGAGCTTTATCCTCATGGCTATCAAGTAATTATCTGCCAAACACATGAAAGCATTAAAAGAGAAAATGAGAATCTTCATACACTTGTAGATGCGCAAGTAGACGGAATTATGATGTCGGTTACAGGAATTTCAAATGAAAATGATAGCGCTTTTAGAAATGTTTTGGAGAAAAATGTTCCCCTAATATTTTTTGATAGAAGTAAACATATTGATGGAGTAAGTTCGGTAACAATCAATGACTTTAAAGGAGGTTATTTAGCAACCAAACATTTAATTGACGAAGGTTGCAGGCATATCGCTCATTTATCTGGAGATCAATCTTTAGACATCTTTAAAAACAGGTTTTTAGGCTACAAACAAGCTTTATTAGACAGTGGACTTACTTTTAACGAAGAACATGTTATTTACACCAAAAGTAGCGTAGACGCAGGTAAAGAAGCAGTAGATAAACTTTTACAATTAGAAACTCCACCAGATGCTATTTTTTCATCGTCTGATTTTGCTGCATTAGGAGCGATTCAAGAATTGAAAGAAAGAAATATCAGTATTCCTAATGAGTTTTGTGTTGCTGGTTTCAGTAACGAACCTTTTACAAAATTTATGGAATTATCAATTACCTCTGTAGATCAATCTCCTTTGGAAATGGGAAAAATGTCTGCCCGCGTTTTCTTAGAACAAGTAGACAAAACAGACACTATTAAAATAGAAAAAAAGGTCGTTCTAGCACCAGAATTACATATTCGCAAGTCTTCTACAAAAACTAGTTTTTAATATTATTTTTACCATATAAGTTATATAAGCTATCTCACAAGGGTAGCTTTTTTTATAAGCTTCAGAGAAGCGAAATATTTATAGAATCACAATAAATCACACAACAAAGCTCCAGAGGAGCGACATATTTTTTCTGCAAACCTAATCAATCTATGTCGCTCCTCTGGAGCTTTATGTTGTAACCGCTTATTTTTTTTCTATAAATATTTCGCTTCTCTGAAGCTTTCTATATAAAAAAAGACGCACAATATGTGCGTCTTCTATATAAACCTTTGTCACTTTGTCCCTCAGAACCTTAGCATCTTAGTAGCTTAGTACCTAAAAAACTAAAGTGAAACTCCTCTTTTCCAAGGAATAAAATCATTCTGATTTAAAACTGCCGCTTTGGTTTTAATTGTACCACTAGCAATATCAATAATAAATTCAAGCATTTCATCAGACATTTCTTCGATAGATTTTTCACCTTTGATAATTCCTCCAGTGTCAATATCGATAATATCAGACATTTTTGCCGCCAACTCAGAGTTAGAAGATATTTTTACAACTGGCGCAATTGGATTTCCTGTTGGAGTTCCTAAACCTGTTGTAAATAATACCATATTAGCTCCTGAGCCTACCATTGCGGTTGTGCACTCAACATCATTTCCTGGCGTACATAGCAATGTTAATCCTGGTTCGTTAATATACTCTCCGTAATCATAAACACCAGCAATTGGAGATGTTCCTCCTTTTTTAGCTGCACCAGCAGATTTCATAGCATCAGTAATCAAACCGTCTTTGATGTTTCCTGGAGAAGGATTCATATCAAATCCTGAACCAGCATCAACAACTGTTTTTTCGTACCATTGCATCAAATCCAAGAAACGTTTTCCGTCTTCGTCATCAACACAACGGTTTACTAATTCCTGCTCTACTCCACATAATTCTGGGAACTCAGAAAGGATTGTTGTTCCGCCTAAAGCAGCCAATTTATCAGACAATACACCTAAAGTCGGGTTTGCAGAAATCCCAGAGAATCCGTCAGATCCACCACATTCTAAACCAATTCTTAGTTTAGATAATGGCGCTGGTTCTCTCTTAATATCGTTTGCTTTTTTAATCGCTTCGAAAGTATCTTTTACAACACTGCTCAACATCGTTTCAATTGTTCCGATAGATTGTTGATCGTAGATTAAAACAGGCTTTTTACTGTCTGGATTAATAGCATCTAAAGCTTCTTTGAAAATTGAAATCTGAAGATTCTGGCATCCTAAACTCAATACAGTTGCTCCAGCCACGTTTGGATTATTTACATAACCTGCCAAAAGTTTAGCCAAACTATGTGAATCCTGACGAATTCCTCCACAACCACCTTGGTGCGTGATGAATTTTACCTGAATATTATTGAATAAATTAGCATCGTTTGAAGCTTCTTGATTTCCTGCTCCACCAGTTTCTGATTTTACCAAAGAACGCAACAATAATTGGTAATCGTTCTCTTTTGGTTTCATCAATTCTTTCTCAAAAATATCTTTTAAGATTTCGATGTTTCTATTTTCGCAAAAAACCAATGGAAAAAATAACCAAACATTTTCTGTTCCAACTTGCCCATCTTCTCTATGATAGCCCTGCCACGTTCTGTCTTTCCATTTATCTACATTTGGCGCAGTCCAGCCAATCGTTTCTGTTTTACCAGTAACTTTATCACTTTCGTGTTTAACGTTTGCAGTAGAAAGCAATCCTCCTTTTTCGATTCTTGCACTCGCTTTACCTACTAAAACACCATACATAATGATTCTGTCTCCTACATTAAAAGGAACCATTGCAATCTTATGTTTCATTTTCACATCAGACTCAACAGCAATTGATTGTCCTTCAAAATCAATCACTTCGCCAGCTGTCAGATTCACCAAAGCCACCGCTACATTATCTGTAGGATGTACTTTTATTAATTTTTTCTGCGTTGCCATAATTAACCTTTGTTCTTTGTTCTTTTTGTGTGTTTTTTTTTATTTTATTCTTTCTTGAAACTTAGCAAAACCTGCTTCAATTCCGTTTGAATCTATTTCTTCTAATGCAATTGTAATTGCTCTTGTAAGTCCTGGAATTTCAGTTAAATCTTGATCCCAGAATGATTTGTTTTGTAATGTTAAACGAGCGATTTTCTCGTAATCATCCGATTTCCAAAGTCCGTTGAAGAAAGCTGTAATATCTTCACCATCTTTAACCGGTAAACTTTGACCGTTCCAAGTTCCTTTGTAGAAACGAATTAAACTCGCTAATGAAAAAGTCAAATTAACAGGCAATTTATTATTAGCTTTATAATATCCTAATAAACTAGGCAAAACTCTTACTTTGAATTTTGATACAGAATTTAATGCAATATCAGCAAGTGCATGTTTGATAAATGGATTTTTAAATCGGTCCATTACCTCCTCAGAATAGGCTGTAATTTCATTTTTATCCATATCAAGAGTTTCACTAATTTCACTAATAACGCTATTTACAAATTCTCCTGTAAAATCTCCGTTAACAGTTTCCATTACTAATTTATTACCATGCAAAAGTGAAAAAGGAACCATTGCTGTATGTGCACCGTTTAAAATACGAACTTTAATCATTTTAAAAGGACGTATATCATCAACGATTTTTACATTCAAATCTGTTTTGTGAAAAGGCAATTTTGCTTTTAGATCATCTCCCCCTTCAATAGCCCAAAGGAAAAAAGGTTCAGCCGCAACAATTAAATTGTCCTCATAATCTAATTTATTATTATATTCTTCAATTTCAGCTCTTGGATATCCAGGAACAATTCTGTCAACCAAAGTACTATGATAGGTACAAGCATCTGATACCCAAGTTTTAAATGCATCCTCTAATTTCCATAAATCAACATATTGCAAAATATATTTTTTAAGCGTTTCAGAGTTATAATCAATTAATTCACAAGGAATTATTGTAACTCCTTTAGAGGCATCTCCATTAAAATGTTTAAATCTTTCATATAATAAAACCGTCAATTTTGCAGGAAATGACACTGGTGGCTGCATGTCTGGAGTATCACTTTCAATAAATTCAATTCCAGCTTCTGTAGTATTAGAAACAATAAACTGAAGTTCTTCTTCTTTGGCTAAAGCCAAATAATTTGTAAATTCAGTATATGGGTTTATAGTTTTTACAATATTATTAATTAACACAATATCTTGTATCTTTTCACCTTTTTTAATTCCGTTCATAAACAAGGTATAAAGACCATCCTGATCGTTAATCATATTTACCATACCGTCTTTCAAAGGTTGAACTACAGCAATACCGGCATTAAAATCAACTTCTTTATTCAGTTTGTCAAAAGCATAATCAACAAAGGCTCTTAAAAAGTTACCTTCTCCAAACTGAACTACTTTAATTGGCTGTAACTTTTCTAATCCTGTATTTATTCTATTTAATTTTTTCATTTTAAATTTTCTTTAATGCGTTATAAATAACCATCTATAAACCTTATTTCTTCATTTCTGCCTTTTAAATTGTAAATGAAACATTACACCCGATTGAGTAAAATAAAGCCGGCTGTGAGGAATGGCTAGCTAAATTTTTCAAGCGTAATGTTCAATTACAATCTCTAAAAATCTAAAAAAAACTTATAAAATAAGGAGTTTGGCATGATTACCCCTTAATCTTATTTTCTTATATCTTTTATAATGTCAAGAACTTGTTTCACTTTTGTGGTTAGTCCGTCGAAATCTTTATTATCTAAAATATCTTTTGAAATTAATTGCGAACCTAAACCAACACAAGTTGCTCCAGCATTCAGCCATGAACTCAAACTTTCAACCGTTGGGTAAACTCCGCCTGTCGGCATAATGTTTGTCCACGGGCACGGACCTTTTATCGCTTTAATGAATTCTGGTCCATAAGTATCAGCTGGAAATAATTTTACGATTTCGCAACCTAATTCTTCAGCTCTTGCAATTTCTGTCAAAGTTCCGCAACCTGGCGACCACAATACTTTTCTGCGATTACAAGCTATAGCTATATCTTCTCTAAAAACTGGAGTTACAATAAAATTTGCTCCCAAACTCATGTACAATGAAGCTGAAGCTGCATCTGTAATAGAACCAACTCCTAAGATCATTCCAGGAAGTTCCGCTAAAGCATATTTGTTTAAAGCTCCAAAAACTTCATGTGCAAAATCACCTCTGCTTGTAAATTCCATTAATCTGGAACCTCCGTCGTAACACGCTTTTAATACTTTTTTACTCAATTCGATATCAGAATGAAAAAACAACGGAACCATACCATTATCCTTCATTGTTTGCGCAACCTCTATTCTTGAATATTTTGCCATTTTTTATTTAAAATTATCTTGATACTAATGCAGAACCATCACCATCAATCATATTTTCAACTTCTTTTAATGTAACCAAGTTGTAATCACCTGCAATTGTATGTTTTAAGCAACAAGCTGCAACTGCGAAATCTAATGCTCTCTGGTTATTATTCTGATATTCTAATAATCCATAAATTAATCCGCCCATAAAAGCATCTCCACTTCCTACACGATCCACAACTGGCGTAACTTCTTTTACTTTTGCGCTGTAAATTGCTTTTCCATCGTATAAAATCCCACCAATTCTTTGGTGTGAAGCACTTACAGAATAGCGTAAAGTTGTTGCAGCAATATGCAGATTCGGAATCAATTCAAACAATTTATCGTATACTGCTGGAAGCGATTTCTCATCCTGATAATTTGGATTTACTTTTGGAATTCCCAACATGAAATACGCCGTGTCAATATCTCCTAAAATTACATTACTGTATTTTAGCATTTCAGGCATAACTTCGCTAGGCGTTTTACCATATTGCCAAAGTTTTGATCTATAGTTTAAATCGCATGAGATTTTAATTCCTTTTTTATGAGCCACTTTAATGGCTTCTAAACAAGCTTCTGCTGCACTTTGAGAAATAGCTGGTGTAATTCCGCTCCAATGAAACCATTCGGCTCCTTCTAGAACTTTTTCCCAATCAACTTGTCCTTTTTCTATAGTTGACATAGCACTGTGAGCACGATCGTAAACTACATTACTTCCGCGAGTTCCTGCACCAGTTTCTAAGAAATAAATTCCTAAACGCTCTCCTCCATAAACCATGTTTTTAGATTCGACATTCATTTTCCTGATTTCTTTCAATGCAGAAAAACCAATTTCATTTTCAGGTAATCTTGAAACAAATTCAGCATTTACACCATAATTTGCCAGAGAAACACAAACATTAAATTCGCCGCCACCATACGTAGCACCAAATGCTGTAGATTGCGAAAAACGCAGATGTCTTTCTGTCGATAAACGAAGCATGATTTCTCCAAATGCAACTACTCTACTCATTATTTATATTTTTTTTGCCACAGATTACAAGGATTAAAAAGATTAAAACTTAGCGAACCTTGCGTAAATCTTTGTGACCTTTGCGGTTAATTTTCAATTAAAACTTAAAATATTCTTTAGCGTTGTTATATGAAATATCAGAAACTAATTTTCCAATCCATTCCATATCATTTGGCAATTCACCGCGTTTGATTTCGTCTCCCAAAAGATTACATAAAATACGTCTGAAATATTCGTGTCTTGGGAACGATAAGAAACTTCTAGAATCTGTCAGCATTCCAACGAAACAGCTAATTAATCCCATATTTGAAAGCGCATTTAACTGCTTTGTCATTCCGTCTTTTTGATCTAAGAACCACCATCCTGAACCAAATTGTACTTTTCCGCGAACACTTCCGTCGTTGAAATTTCCAATCATAGTCGCCATAACTTCGTTATCAGCTGGATTCAAGTTATAGATAATTGTTTTACTCAATTTATCTTTGCTGTCTAAAGCATTTAAGAAACCTGAAAGTTTTTGAGCCTGAGGATAATCTCCAATAGAATCCCATCCTGTATCTGGACCTAAAATTCTGTGCATACGAGCGTTGTTATTACGCAATGCCCCTAAGTGAAATTGTTGTACCCATCCAAACTCGTGATACGTTTCGCATAAGAAAATCAAAACAGCACTTTGGAATTTTAAAGCTTCTTCTGGCGAAATAATTCTGTTTTCTCTTTTCTTTTTGAAAATTGTAGCAACCTCAGATTCTGTAAATTCTTCAAAATAAATTTGATCTAAACCATGATCACTTAATTTACATCCGTTTGCATTAAAGAATTCAATTCTGTTTCTTAATGCAGCTTGCAAATCAGTAAAAGTGTTAATTGCAATACCGGACACATCCCCTAATGTGTCCAGATATGCATTATAACCATCATTAGCAATTAAGATGGCTTTATCAGGTCTGAAAGCCGTACTCATTTTAATTCCAGTCGAATTGTTTTCGAATTTTTTGTGATATTCTAAACTATCAATTGGATCTTCTGTTGTACAAACTAATTCAGCGTTTACTTTTTTAAGAAGGTTTTGTGTGCTGTAAGCTGGAGAATTTACTTTCTCTGAAGTTTCGATGTAAATTTTCTCAGCCGACTTTTCATTCAACAAATCATAAATGTCAAAATAGCGCGCTAACTCTAAATGTGTCCAGTGGTACAAAGGATTACGCATCGTGTACGGAACTGTTTTTGCCCAGTTTAAGAATTTATCTTTATCTGAACCATTTCCTGTTACAAACTGCTCGTTGATCCCTAATGTACGCATTGCACGCCATTTGTAGTGATCTCCATTGATCCATACATTCGTAATGTTATCAAAAATCTTATCCTCAGCAATAAACTGCGGATTTAAGTGATTGTGGTAATCAATAATTGGCTGGTTTTTAGAGTAATTGTGATATAACTCTTCAGCGTATTTATTTTCTAATAAAAAATTGTCGTGTATGAATGTATTTGCGCTCATTTCTTTTTAAATATAATTTGAGAATTATTCTTCGTTTGAAGGTTTTCCAATTGTTGCTAAGATTCCGCCATCAACATATAAAATGTGACCGTTTACAAAATCACTCGCTTTGGATGATAAAAATATTGCAGCTCCAGCTAAATCACTTGGATCTCCCCATTTTGCAGCAGGAGTTCTGCTTATAATAAAATCGTTAAACGGATGTCCGTCAACTCTAATTGGTTTTGTTTGTTCTGTAGCAAAATATCCAGGTCCAATTCCGTTAATTTGAACATTGTATTTTGCCCATTCTGTTGCCATGTTTTTAGTCAGCATTTTTAAGCCTCCTTTTGCAGCTGCGTAAGCAGAAACAGTATTTCTTCCTAATTCACTCATCATCGAGCAAATGTTGATGATTTTTCCTTGACGTCTTTCGATCATTCCTTTTGCAACATGCTTAGAAACGATAAATGGACTTACTAAATCTATATCTACAACTTCTCTGAAATCTGAAACTTCCATATCTAAAAGCGGAATTCTTTTAATAATTCCTGCATTGTTAATTAAGATATCGATTGATCCAACTTCACTTTCAATTTTAGCAACAGCTTCTTTTACTTGTTGCTCTTCTGTTACATTAAATTTATAACCAACAGCATTAATACCTTCGCTTTTTAACTCCGCTACAGCATGATCAATTTTTTCTTGAGAAGAATTACCGTTTACTACAATTGTAGCTCCAGCTTGCCCAAGTCCTTTTGCCATTGCCATTCCCAATCCGTGCGTACTTCCTGTGATAAGGGCAACTTTTCCTTTTATATCAAATAAGTTTGTCATTTTCTTATCTTAAATCTGTGATTTTACAAACATCCATATCTCCGTAATCTAGGTTTTCACCAGCCATTCCCCAGATAAAAGTATAATTACTAGTTCCTGAACCTGAGTGAATTGACCAAGGCGGAGAGATTACTGCCTGATGATTGTTCATCCAAATATGTCTTGTTTCTTGTGGTTGTCCCATAAAATGGCAAACTGCTTGGTTTTCTGGAATATCCAAATAGAAATAAACTTCCATTCTACGATCGTGAACGTGAGCTGGCATTGTATTCCAAACACTTCCTGGTTTCAATTCTGTCATTCCCATTTGCAATTGGCAAGTTGTCACCACGCTTCCAATAATCATTTGATTTACTGTACGGTGATTAGCCGTTTCCATTGTACCCAACTGCAATTTATTCGCTTCTTCTAAACTTACTTTTTTAGTTGGATAAGTTGTATGAGCTGGAGCAGAATTCAAATAGAATTTTGCAGGATTACTGCTATCATCACTTTTAAAAACAACATCTTTGTTCCCGCTTCCGATATACAAAGCATCTTTAAAACCTAACGCATAAGAAGTTCCTTCAACAACCACAGAACCGCTTCCACCAACATTAATAATTCCTAATTCTCTTCTTTCTAAAAAATAAGGTGCTTTTAGCGGATCAATAGTTTCTAAAGTTAAATCGCCTTTTACAGGAACTGCAGAACCTGCAATGTATCTATCGTAATGCGAATAAACCAACACTACTTCATCCTCTTGCATTAAGTCATCAATTAAGAATTCTTCTCTCAATTGTTGTGTATCATATTTTTTAACTGCTTCTGGACTTGACGCGTATCTTGAACTATATTTTGTCATAATTTTAAATTAATGTAATCGATTGCACAAAATTATATTTTTATATTTAAATAGCATAATTGAAACGAAAAAAATATTTCAATTCTGTCTATTTTTCTTTATAAATCAGTAATTGGAGCATATTTAGGAACTAGTGATTTCATTACAATCCAACCAGTTAAGTAACAAACTGCGCAAATTGAGAAAATGATAAAATATCCAGCTTCTATTCCTTTGAATCCCATAAAAACCATTTCAGATTCTTTTGCATAATCAAACAAAACTCCTGATCCTTTATTAATTAAAGTCGATCCTAAACCTCCTGCTAAACCTCCAATTCCTGTAATTGTTGCAATTGCTTTTTTAGGAAACATATCTCCAACAGTTGTAAAGATATTTGCCGACCATGATTGGTGCGCTGCTCCCGCAATTCCGATAATGATTACTGGAACCCAATAACTAATGTATCCTAATGGTTGTGCGATTAATGCTAAAAGCGGAAAAAAGGCAAAAATTAACATTGCTCTCATTCGTCCTTCGTAAGGATTCATTCCTTTTTTCTCTACAAAATAAGTTGGAAGCCAACCTCCAATAATTGATAATAAAGTGATTAGATAAAGTATAAATAATGGAAATGCCGCTTCTGTAGAATCCATTCCGTAAACGGAACTTAAATAAGCTGGTGTCCAGAACAAGAAAAACCACCAAACACCGTCTGTCATAAATTTACCGAAAGCAAATGCCCAAGTTTGTTTGTATTTGAAACAGTCTGCTAAAGAAACTTTCGTGGTAGTTTCAGGAACGTAACCAACTAATTTACTATCTGCAATATCATCTTGCTGAATGTAAGCTAATTCTTCTGCTGTAACTTTAGAATGTCTTTCTGGCTTATCGTACATAAACATCCAAAATCCCATCCAAACAAAACCTAAAGCTCCGATAATGATAAAAGACATTTCCCAACCGAAAGATTTTGCAATAAACGGAATTGTAATTGGCGCTGCCAAAGCTCCAACAGTTGCTCCTGCATTGAAAATACTGGTGGCAAAAGCTCTATCTTTTTTAGGAAAATATTCTGCTGTAGTTTTAATTGCTGCCGGAAAGTTTCCTGCTTCTCCAACTGCTAAAACAAAACGAGCAAAAATAAATAAAGCAACACTTACATTGATTACCAATGCTGTATCGCTTACTGTACTAATTATTTCTTTTGAACCATGAAATCCTACAAACCAATTTCCTGTAATAATTCCAGAAGTTGCAATTCCGCAAAATGCATGAAGACAGGCACCAACAGACCAAATTCCGATTGCCCAAAGAAATCCTTTTTTAGTATCTAACCAATCCACAAATCTTCCTGCAAACAATAGCGAAACTGCGTAGAAAATAGAAAATAACGCCGTAATATTTCCGTAATCATTATTTGTCCAATGAAATTCTGGCGCGATAAAATCACTCCAAGTTAAAGAAAGTACTTGTCTGTCAAGATAATTGATTGTTGTTGCAAAAAACAATAAGGCGCAAATACTCCAACGGTATTTTCCTGTGGTCTTAACGCTCTCATTTACTGCAACTGTTTCGGTTTGATTCATAGTTAGTGGGTATTATAGTTTTGTAATTTTTGGTAATCTTAATAAAACAATTGACTTCTGTTTAAAAATATTAAAATCAACAAATTAACACCTTCAAACAGAAACAATGTAATCGATTGCACAAATATAGTTTTTAATCTCTACAATCCAAATAAATTATATAAAAAATTATTTTAAGTATTTAAATTAATAAATTACATAAAAAAAAGAATACAAAATTACACATTAAACAATATATTTGTTAAAAGCTAACAGGTGAAATTCATCCTTTTTATGGGGTAAAATTGTACCAAAAAAGGTGTTTTTTGAGATTTTTTTAAAGTAATTTCAATTGCCAAGATCAACTGTTACATTTTCTTTAGCATAAACAAATAAAACATTGTAAAACAAATAATTAACTATCAAATTGAAAAATAAAAAGTACGGATTTTACAAAAGAATAACATTAAGTTTTATTCTTTTCTCAGGGATATTTTGTTCAAATGCTCAAAATCAAGTAATTCCGCTTTGGAATAAAATTCCAGACGAAATAAAGGCTCCAGATTATAAAGAAAAGCCCGAAATTAAAGAAGGCAAAATGCAAAGTACAAGTCAGGTTTCTGTACCAACATTAAGTATTTTTATTCCGAAAGAAAGCAAGCCAAACCAATCTGCGGTAATTATTTGTCCAGGAGGCGGTTATCAGCATCTGGCTTTTGATAAAGAAGGAGTAAAAGTTGCTGAATGGTTTAATAGTATCGGAATTGCCGCTTTTGTATTGAAATATAGACTTCCAACAGATTTAACAATGAAAAATAAAAATGTTGGCCCGTTGCAAGATGCACAAGAAGCTATTCGATATGTGAGACAAAATGCTTCAAAATGGAATATTGATCCAAAGAAAGTTGGTATTTTAGGATTTTCTGCCGGAGGACATTTAGCTGCAACTGCCTCAACTCATTATGATGACAAAGTCTATGAATCTGCTTATAAAGTAAGCGCTCGCCCCGATTTTTCTATTTTGATTTATCCTGTTATTTCGATGGAAAATGAAATCACGCATAAAGGCTCGCAAACTAATTTGTTAGGAAATAATCCTTCGCAAGATTTAATAGATTCATTTTCTAATGAAAAAAAAGTTACAGCGCAGACACCGCCAACTTTTTTGATTCATACTACAGACGATACAGTTGTAATGCCCGAAAACAGCATAAATTATTATTTAGCTTTAAAGAAAAATGCGGTTACAGCGGAGTTACATTTGTATGAAAAAGGAGGTCACGGATTTGGTTTGGGCGTAAATGATACAAGTAAATTTTGGACAAGAGATTGTGCAGAATGGCTTAAGGTGAACGGATTTTAATTAAAATTTCTTTCTCATCATAAAAAAAAACCACTCTTTTTAAGAGTGGTTTTAAAAAAGATATGAAGAAGTCTGTTACTAACTCTACTTAAAAAAATAACCAACGGTTACTTGAAAAATTCTGTTCTTCATATCACTTTTAATAATGTAATTTGTATTTGATGTTGCATCTTTAAATACATCGGTATAAGACATATTATATCTTACATCTGCATAAAACTTGTTCTGAAACTGGTAACCCAATCCGAAATTTACAGAAGCATCTACTCCATTTGAGTAATCTTTCAAATCCATTTTATCATGGTTATCATATCCTAAAAAGTTATCTTGATATTTGTTGTTTGCTTTTAACAAAATTCCTACTTGAGGTCCTGCCTGCAAACTAAAACCTTTCGCAACATAATATTTCAACATTATCGGAATATTCAAATAGTTTAAAGCGATAGTACTTTTATAATGCGAATTTTGAACTTCTGGATCTGAATAAGATAATTTCATTCCTTGCTGGCTAAATAATAATTCTGGCTGTACAGAAAAACTTTTTGTTAATGGAATTTCTGCCATTAAACCTGCTGTAAATCCTGTTTTATCAGATGATTTCAGTTCATTTTCATCAAATGTAAGATTCGAAATATTTAATCCTGCTTTTACACCAAGTTTAACCTTTTCGGTCTGAGCCATTGCACCTGCACACATTAATAGTGCACAAATTATCAGCTTTGATTTTTTCATCGTATTTATTTGTTTTAAAGAAAGGCAGTTCTGAAAATTGAACTGCCATTTCTATCTGTAATTTGTTACTTTTTAATAATCTTAGCCGTATATTTTTTGCCTTGAACTGTACAATCCAAAATGTAAACTCCAGTTGTAAGCTGACTAACATCTACGCTTGACGGAACAGCAGAGTAGTTTTTACTCCAAACAGCATTTCCTTCCATAGAATAAATTTTCATTTGAGCTTCGCCTTCAACTTTATCAGCCAAGAAAATATTTACATCATTTACAGCAGGATTTGGGAACACCCTGAAAGAATTCGACAATTTTCCGATTAGAAGACCTTTAGAATCAATTGGAGCCGACATGCTTGTACATCCGTTTGCGTTTGTTACTTGAAGACTATAGCTTCCTTCCCAAATTGTCGAAACCATTTTTTCGGTTGCATTTGGTAAAACTCTTCCATTTAAATACCACTGATAACCTGCAGCATCAGCAGAAGCTGTTATTTTATTTCCGTCTAATAACTGGATTTCTGGAACTGTATTTTCAATTACATTTATGGTTGTATTGAAAATTTTACCTAATCCGTTTTCATTGTAAACAGTTACATAGTATTCACCGCTTTCTGTTGTTTTGAAAGTTGGCTCTGTAGAACCATCAAACCATTCGTATGCTGCATAATTTCCTGGATTTAGAACTACTTCTGGACCACAAACATCACCGCTTGGAAGTTCAGATTTGAAGCTATCGAATGTCACAGAAACTTTTTCGGTCAAACTACAGCCATTTTCAAGAACTGCTGTAACAATATAGTCCCCAGGTTTAGTTACCTCAATAGCATTCGTTACTTCTCCTGTATTCCACTTGTATGAAACTGCCTCTAATTCTTTAGACAATAAGTTAGACTCCGCATTGATATAAATGCTTTTTCCAGCATAACCATGAATTGATGATTTATCAAACAATTTGAAATCACCCGAAACTCCCTGATATGTATAATTTTCGATAATATTATTCTGATCGATTATATCACCTTCTAATTTTGCCGTAAAATTGAATACGTGAGAATCTCCGCTCTGATCTAATTTTGGTTGTTTTTTAAAGATATATTCAATACTTCCTCCAACTGGAATTCCTGCTTCTACAGTTTCAGAAATAGCTTCTGAAGTATTTAGATAATCTAACTGTAATTGTATTGAATTTTCTTTAATAGCAATTTGACCTTCGTTACTCAGCCTTACTTTATATTCTTGACTTCCGCAGACATCTTTTGGAGATAAAATTTGTAAAGCAACATCTGCAACTGCATCGTTAAAGATTTTCAAATCATCTAAAACCATATAAGAATATCCAGCCGCTTTTGCATGTCTAAAACGGAACATAACCGATTTTCCTTTGTAATTACTAATGTTTAATGCAGCTCTTTTCCAATCTGTATCAACAAAACTTCCTGTTCTGTTTGTTCTCCATAACTCTGTCCATTCACCTCCAACTGACTTAATATCTACTAATAAAATATCATTAACATTACTTTGCATTGCATAATAAAATTCAACAGCAGAAGCGCTATCAGACAATTTATACATTGGTGAAATTAACTCTCCATAGTAAGATAAATTTTCTAACTGGCTATATAACATTTTTGTTGAAGTGTCTCCTGTATGATCTTTTTTAGGAACTGTCAAATTAACGTTATCTGGAGTCGTTACAACTCTCCACGGATAATTATCATCACTCAAACTTGAAACAAATCCTTTGTTTCCAAATAATGAACCTGCTGGCAGAGTAGAAAAATTTTCAACATTTAGTTCAGGTGCATTTGCAACAACTTGGAAAACACTCTTTATTACCTGTGCCTGATCTTTTGGTTCATCTGCTGTAAATGCTTTTACAGCAATTTCATAATTTCCTGCAGCTAATTTTGGCAAACCATCAATTTTATAAGTAATTGTCTGACCAACCAATACCTCATCATTTTTTTCTAAAGAAATCGGAGCTCCAACTGCAGTTCCGTTTTGAGAAATTTGGTATTCAAGCGTAACTTTATTTAAAGTCTGGTAACCTGAATTTCTGGCGCTTACTACAAATTCATGGGAAGCTGAATCTTCGTATACATTTTCTGCAACACTTAAATTTGAAAGTCTTACATTCGATTTAGTTTCTTTAATTTCGATATTATCTACCGCAAAACCATTTGCAAACAATCCGTTATCATTGTGTACAAATGCTACCATTACACAAGATTTTCCAGCATATTCAGTCAAATCTACACCATATTCCCACCAAGCTCCATAATAAGGCATATGGAATACTTCTTTCCATGTTTCACCGCCATCAGTACTTACTTTTACAGATCCGTCTGAAAGGTGTTGAGAATCTCCATAACCATCAAAAGTTAAGTGCGCTGATTTGTAATTTGTTAAATCAAATACAGGCGAAACCAACATATCATTTGCTTCGTCGCAATTACATTTGTCATCATTGCTAGCCATGAATTTAGTATGATCGGCAATAAACCAGCCCGGAGAACCTAAATCTGCTCGTACTCCGTGATTCCATCCTGCAGAACCGCTGTTTTCAGATGTTCTCCAACCTTTATATTTACTAGCATCTTCAAAGTCCATTTTATAAGGCAGGACAGAAACTTTTAAATCTTCATTATTCCAATTATCATAAGTAAATGTCAAAGCATTATTGCCTTGTTTTACATCCTTAGTCATATCTTCTGGAAAAACTGAAACAGAAACTGTATGTGTTCCAACAGTTTTTAAACTAATATTTGAAGTAGAAAAACTAATTGTATCTCTAAATTTGGCAAAATTCAAAGTAGTCAATTCTGTTTTAGAAAAAACTTCATTTTTAGCTGCGTCCAAAATTTTAATTGTAATATTCACACGCTGACTTGCTGTTGCGAAGTTGTTGCTAATTTTACTAACTATTGTTACATTGTTGTTATCAACCGTGCATTTTCCCGCTTCGAGTTTTGATGATAGCAATGCTAAATCGTAAGGTGCGTCGCTCACGCGGATATTATCTACAAAACCTCCCAAGAAACCGTCATTATAATCGTCTGTTCTAACACGGAAACGAATAGCTACTTTTTTTCCAGCCAAATCATTTAAACGCATCTGGAACGGATCTTTTTTAAGGTTTGTATTTACTGCTGTAAACCAGCCTCCCTCGGTATCATCATAGTGTGTTGTTTGCGGATAATTTAAGGCTTCTACTTTTTTCCAGTTTTTACCTTTATCCTCAGAATATTCAACTATTAATCCGTCGTATCCTGCATGAAATAAATAATACAAATCAAATTCTATGTAAGGAGATACTACATTCGTAAAGTCAAAAATTGGAGATTCTAATACAAAATCAGAATTAGGAGCCATTCTCTCAGTTCCTCTAAAATCTACGGTAGCCCAATTGTATTGTGATTTTATATCTCTAAATGATCCAGGATAATTCTGAAATATAAACTTTTGGTTGCTTGAGTTCAATGATTTTGTATTCCATCCTCCGGGTGTTCTTTCAAAACCTTCAACATAAGGAAGTTGCGTTACAATTCCACTGTAGGCTGCATTCAAAATACTATTATTAGTTGTAACTGGATCTTGAGCCAATGTTACATATCCTTCGTATGTGTGCAAACCAAGCCCTGATAAATCGAAAGTACTATCAAAGGCAATTGTCATTTCTGAATTTCCTTTGAAATCTGTTGCCAAAGTAACATCTTTCCAAACCGTTGCACTTCCAGGAGCTGTATCCGCATATCCAACTTTTAGCACAGTTCCTGCCGGAATAGCTACACAGCCTAAATTAAATATCGTAATTGATGATTGATAATTTGAAGAAAGGGCATCGCCAGTGTAGTACGGCATGCTTAATGCTGTCGCTTTAAGATCGTAATCTTTTTGAGCTGTTGGAACAACTATTTGTGAAACGAAAGTATAACCTTCTTTTGCTCCAAATTCTGCTATCGGATTTAAATCTACTTTAATTTCTATATAGTTGACTGCACCACCTGTTTGATATGGAATTTTACTTTTTAATGCTAAAATTGTTTCTTCGCCAGGGTTTAAATCTTTTCCAAAAGCAACTTTTCCATCATAAGTATAAAAAGTAATTAACCTGCCAAGAGCATTTGCCATTGCTCTTAATTTAAAATTTAAATTCTCGTCAGCCTTAATTACAGTACTTCCAGTATTTTTAATTTTCACATAAAAAGGTTCTTCTCCTTTTAAAGGACCGCAAGGAACAGTAGGATTTTCAACAGAAACTAAAAGCACTTGTTTTTCTCCATAAGCTGGCCCTACACCAATGGCGTACCAAGCATTGGTCACTTGTATATATTCTTGAGAACCTAATCCGTATAAATCTTCTGTAGCCATCAAACTCGCCTGACGCATTGCCATGAAATTTGAAGAAGGAGATAAATATTCTGTAAGTGTTGCATAAGCTATTTTTTCTGCTTTCTCAAGACCAATTGCTTTTACATTATAGCTTTCATTAAGGTCATTAACACCTTCTCCACCTTCTACTAAAAGATAATACCAGTAATTAGTAATTCCACTATTCTGATGTACTCCACCGTTATCATAACTCGTATCAGCAGGATTTGTCCAAAACTCACCTCCATAAGTATCTGGCTGACCAGCTGCTTTTGGGTTTGCCATACTCCTCAAACTTCCGTGTTTATACAACTCATCTCCCAGCATCCAGATATCATTTTTAGAATCTTTTCCTGCATAAAGCTCAATAGAAATTCCAAAAATATCACTGAAAGATTCGTTCATTGCTCCAGATTCTCCCTGATAAATTAATCCAGCAGAGAATTGTGTTATAGCATGAGTCATTTCGTGACCTGTAATTCCTAAACTTACAAAAGGCTGATCTACTCCATCTCCAAACTGCGCCCATCCTCCTGTCCAGGAAGCATTCTGAACATTGGTTCCTAAATGGGCCAATGCAAAAATGGTCATCCCTTTATCATCAACACTATTGCGGTCAAATTTTTCTTCGTAATAATTCAAAGTTTTTTGAATTCCCCAATGAATATCAATTGCAGCTTCATCATGATCTTTATTGTATAAATCATTCCAGTTATTATCTTCATCAATATACTCTGTCAATACTTCATCAGATGCGTGTTCAGCATGATTCATATTCAAAGTATACATTGGCACTTTGTATTTTCCAACTAAATCCTCCAATCTGTAACCATCTGCATATTGAGTTGTTCCAAAAGTTACATCGCCAGCAAATCTTGCTTTTCCTTTTCCTATTGCACTTCTTCCATCTGCAAAAGGTGATGCAGACGAACGAAAATCTCTGCTTAAATCAATTTTCAAGATTACCTTTCCAGTATTGGCATCCACATACATAGTCTGGCTTGATTGCGGATTTGTTGCGAAAATGTCAAATTTCCAAGCCAAATGATATTCTGTCAATTCAGCCGAAAAGTTTGGCCCAACATACACCAATTCTCCTTGTGGTTTTTTGCTGATTTTTTCATGAACTAAAGCCGATAATTTTTTGCTTTGCCAAACATATTCCTTAGCATTTACAGTATTTAAAGCGTTTTGTAATGCAGCCGATGCATTTACTTTATAATTACTGTTTGAAGGCAATTTTTTACTGATATGCCCAAAAGCCTCAATCTTCTTTTTATTATCTCTAACTTTATAAATTGCTCCTTCTACAGGAACAGCATTATGCATTTGCTGATAGGTTGCCAAACTTCTGCCGTGTTTGTCTGAAACCGATTTTAGCTGCATTTTGTCTGCGTTAGACAATTCAAAATCTGCTTTTTTAACTTCGAATACATTTCTGATAGTCAAATTAGACGATTTTGCAAAAGATCTCACTTTTGTGCTGTCTGCACTTTGGACATTTTTAGCTGTCGAACTGCTTTGGCTTTTATCAAAAAGTTTTTGGCTTTCTTTTGCTCGCTTATTAACAGCATCTGTTTCTTCTTGCGAAAGTGGAGTTCCTTTTACGCTTTTTTGCGTTAAAAGAATATTCGAATCATCACTCTGATTATTAATCTGATCTGTAGTTTTCTGAGAAACTTGATCCTTTTTTAGAAGTCCAACCGACGAACCTAATGCCGTCTGCGAATTCGATGTTTTGTTTTTTGGTAAAGGTGACTGAGCCATTCCGACGGAACAGACTAAGAAACCTAACAAAAGAAACAAATACTTGGGTTTAAAGTAAATTTGGTTCATTTTTTTAAATTTAAAATTAGTATTAAGGCTGCGAGTTAATAGAACAAGGGTTCGCAGAAAACCACAAAAGCAAGCTCTAAGAATCAATTCGGCGGTTGATTCTTAGAACTTGCTTTCGTTATTTTTTCTAAAATTTTTAAGAGTGCGCTCTTTTTTGTTTTTGTTTCTTCTAAAAGTTCTTCAAGACTTTTAGTTGGTTCATCTTTTTTCTTCGAGTTCATCAAACGTATTTCTTACAATAGTTTGGTAAAAGTAGAATGCCTCTTTAAGTCTCGAAAAAAAAGGACTAATGCAAAAACACTCTCGTACAAAAAAGTGGTACCCAAAAAACACTCATTTTATTTTAAACTTAATAAAATCAAAACATTATGATAATATTTATTTTACATGTTTTCTGGTTTAAAAGAGTTTAAATAGGTAGAAAGATTTACTTTTTCGTTGGTTAAATCGAACTTTTTACGAAGTCTCGTGCGGGCATTTTCTATCGATTTAAACGATTGTCCCGTAATTTGAGAAATCTCTTTTGTAGTTAAATCTAAATATAGCAAAGCACAAAGTCGGCGTTCTTTTGGAGTAAGTGTTGGATAATCGATTGTCAATTTATCGAAGAATGATTTATGAACTTGTTCGAAACTGATTTCAAATTCTTTCCAAATATCCGTATTCAAATCTTTCTCCAGACGTTTTAAAACAATATCAATAGCTTGCTGCAATTCTTTATTTGCTGTTTTAAGTTTGATTTTTTTAAGATCAGTCAGAATTTCGTTAATATTATCTGTACGATGAATTTCGGACATTGCTTTTCCAACCAAAACCATATTTTTAGCTTCAAGGCTTTGTTTCAGTTCTTGTTCTTTTGCTTTTAATTTTTCCTTTTCCAGCTGATTGGTAATATTTCGGTTTCGATAACGGATCAATAGTAGAATTAAAACCAATATTCCAACAACCAATATTAATCCAACAACATAATACTTAAACCTTGTTTTTTCTTCAACCAAAGTTCGAATCTGACTGCGTACTTTATAATCTTGTTCAAGTCTTATTCTTTCTAGATTTACTGCTTTTTGTTCAATATTTATGCTGTCGCTGATGTCGTTGTATTTCTGAAAATAATGAACTGCATTTTTATAATCTTCTTTGCCTAAGTATGCTTGATAAAGTAATTTATTTAATCTTAAACCTGAAAAACCAAATTGATTGTCTTTGGATAATTCTAACGCTTTTTTTGCATTTAGAATCGCTTCGTCTAATTTCTTTTCTTGAAAATTATATTCAGAAAGTGATTCGTAAGTAAAAGTTTTCAATGAATTATCGATAGAAGTATCCGTAAAAGAAAATGCTTTTTCAAAATAAGAATCAGCATTTTTCTGATCTTTCTTTAAACCATAAGCTCTCGCTAAATTAGTATAAACATAAACCTTCAAAGTATTATCTTTTAATGTCTTTGCAATTGCATCTGCTTTATGATAATAATAAAGTGAAGAATCTAAATTTTTACTTAAGTAAATTGTTCCAATATTGTTTAAGATTTTAACAAGCTTATCCGATTCTTTTTTAGATTTCTGATAACGATATACGTGCAAAAAATATTGAAGCGCTTTTTTTTCATTATTACTTTTGGCATAAATAATAGCTAAATTATTTTCTACTCTTGCCGCTTCATCTATAATATTATTGCTTTTATAAATGTCATAAGCCTTAAGATAATACTGTAAAGTAATATCGAAAACGTCTTTTGCATTGTAAATTTCTCCTGCTGCGGCATAAACTTTAGCCAAGTTCAAATCTGACTTTTCTGTTTTCTTTGCTTCCGTTTCGGCTAATTCTATATACTTTAATCCTCTTTCCCAATCAGAATCCTGAAGATTTTCGGCAATTTTTAATGCTAAATCAACTTTTTTCTCATGATCGTCAATAGTGTTTAAACTATCTATTAATTCTTTTGTTGAAGACTGAGAATGAATCGATAAAGAAAAAAGAATAAAAAATAAAGAAAGTAATCGTGGTATCATTGGTAAAGATCTTAGGGAAAATCAAAATTAGATAAAAATTTTTCTAGGGAAGAAAAATAAAATCCCATTTCTAACGAGAAACGGGATTTTAAATTGTAATTAACCTTTGTATTATTGTTTAGGATCAACGCTTAAAGGAGGTAGCGACAATTCTTTACTATTTAGCAATTGTTTAGCTTGCTCAATAGTTCTATATCTTCCAATTTCCATTGGTCCGCCATAAGAACCACTTTGCTGCGGTCTTGGAGGAGTTGCTGCATACGTTTTCATGAGTTCCATAATTACTTGGTCAAAAATTACCATAGTCCATGTTTTCTCTGTAAAACTATTCATAAAAAGATCGTAACGTTCTTGAGGATCTTGCCATAAATCATAAACAGCCGGAACAGTTGCAATATAAGTTTGATCGCCTCTCCAGCCTAATTGCTGTCCTGGCGTATCGCTTCCTGCTTGCGCTCCGTTATCTCCTCTTGTATTAAATACGGCTTTCCATTTTCCTATACGAACCGCTCCTGGAGACAATTCATTTTCTGTAAAATAAAACCATCTGTCACGAAGTGGTTTTCCTTTTTTAAACAAAACATTTGACATATCATAGCTATCAAAAACCATAGGTTTTCCTTCTCTATCATTTTTTGGAAGTTCCACTCCAGCAAGAGCTGCGAATGTTGCCATCAAATCTAAACCTCCAACAATATCGTGGCTAACGCTTCCTGCTTCAATTTGTCCTGGCCACCAAGCAATTGCTGGTACACGGCTTCCTCCTTCTCTATCAGTTCCTTTTGAACCTCTAAAAGGTGTATATCCTGCATCTGGATGCACATCCTGCCAAGCTCCATTATCGACTGTGTAAATTACAATAGTATTGTCTGCAATACCAAGCTGACGAATTTTATCCATAATACGTCCTACGTTATAATCCATTTCTACAACGGCGTCACCATATTTACTTTTTGCAGGAGATTTTCCAACAAATTGTTTAGAAGGTAAATTCGGCTGATGGTTTTTAGCAAAATTAATGCACATAAAAAACGGATCTTTTGATTTACCATATTCATCAAGCTGCTTCAAATTATTATCTACCATATTGATATCCAATTCGGCAATATTTTCTTCGGTAACAGGACCTGTATCACGTGCTGGTTTTCCAGCTTCTCCTTCTAATATTCCTTTTGTAGATTTTTTGATAAAATTTGATATTTCTGGAGCCATATCTGGATTCCATGAAGGAAAACAATAGGTGTAAGCATTTAAATGATACAGTACTACGTTCTGCATTTTATCAAAACCATGTGCAATAGGCATTGCATAATCGGCTTCGCCCAAATGCCATTTACCAGAAAAATACGTTTTGTAATTTGCTTTTTTAAGCACTGAAGCCAATGTCCATTCTGCAGCTGGAAGTCCGCCGCCTTGTCCCTGAAAAGCAACTGTTGTCATACCGCTTCGATTCGGAATACGGCCTGTAATCATAGCTGCTCTTCCTGGCGTACAGCTTGGCTGTCCGTAAAAAGACCAAAACTGCATTCCTTCTTTAGCCATTTTATCTAGATTAGGAGTTGGCATTCCACGCCCGACACCGCCTCCATAAACACCTAAATCACCCCAACCAGTATCGTCAGAAATAACCATAATAATGTTGGGCTTCTTTTTGGTTTGTCCGTTTATAATTCCAATAAAAATAAAACAGAGCAAACTAGTACAAATTAATTGCAAGTGACTTTTTTTCATGATTTTGAAGTTTAATTATATTGCTGTTTTTGTTTGTTTTCTTATTAATCTGCACCACCATCAACACTATCAAAAGTTTCTCTTTCTTTTGGTCTGATGCTGTACTTCAAGGATAACATTGGACCGTAATAAACGTCAAATTGATCTCCGTTTGTACGAAGTTGCATTTGCCCAATTATCCCTGCCAAAAAGTGAAGGTTGGGTGTTATTCCTGCACTGTAATAAACTGAAAGTCTGAAAATATCAAAGTGTTCTTCAGCATAATCTTTGGATGCAAACTTTAACATAAGCTCTGTGTAATACCCTAAATTTGGCGCTAGAAATAATGGTTTTTCTTTAGTTTGGCGAAGAAAATGATTTACACCAAACCTTGCTCGCAATCTCGGAATTGTCTGAGGTGTGCCATTTCTATCATCAAAAAATTTAGTTTCAAAACGGACTTGTTCAAAAATAGATCCCCTCGGCATTTCCTGAGAATAAGTTCCCATTATAATTAATCTATTTTCAAGCGTTTTATAATTGCCCATTTCTTCTACAGCATATTTTTGATTATGTGCATATCCTAGCCATAATTTCATATTCTTAAAACCAGAATATACAATCCAAGGTCTTACTACAACACGCTGCGTATATTCAAACGGGTTTGTGGTGTTATAAGCTCCTTGCGTAACTAATTGAAAATCTACCTGACCGCTTAAGTGCCATTTATCATATATCGGAAAAGCAAGATCTCCTTCTGAAATAGAAGCAGGAATGAAACCCATAGTATAAGGCGCATCTAATTGTGCGTATACATAAGATTGGCAAATAACGCAGAACAAAATACTAATCGTATTCTTAATTTTACTCATAGCTTTTCTAGATTAATTCCAACTGACTATCAAATAATTAACCAGCACTAAATTAAATCTAATCGGTTGAAGAAAATTTTTAAAGATGTTGCAAATTATAATTTGCAACAAAGTTTTAAAGTCTATAATTCAAGAAAAATATATCCTTATAAACCTTTAAATACAGTTCTAAGAATGTTTTTTTTAAAATTACCAGTAATTGGCTTACAATATTCCGTAATCTGCAAACTATTAAAAGTGTCTTTGCTGTCGAACTTTGTATTCAATAAAACTTAAAAAAATGAAAAAGATTAAATTAGGAAATCAAGGATTAATCATTCCGCCAATAGGTTTGGGATGTATGGGAATGACAGGTTTTGAAGAAGCAAATATTTATGGTGCAGCGGATGAAAATGAAGCTATCAAAACAATTCACCGTTCGTTTGAAATGGGCGGTAATTTTTTGGATACAGCAGATTTATATGGGCCGCTAAAAAACGAACAGCTCATTGCAAAGGCCATCGGAAAAGAACGCAACAAATATATTTTGGCTACAAAATTTGGTTGGGAAATTGACGATGCTGGAAAAGTAACTTGGGCGATAAACGGAAGCAAAAAGTATATCAAAAAAGCGGTGGAACGTTCTCTTAAAAATTTGAACACCGATTATATTGATCTTTACTACATGCATCGTCTTGACAAAAATACTCCAATTGAAGAAACGGTTGATGCGATGAGCGATCTTGTAAAAGAAGGCAAAGTGAAATATTTAGGTCTTTCTGAAGTTTCTTCTGAAACAATTAAAAAAGCACATAAAATTCATCCTATTACAGCCGTTCAAAGTGAATATTCTTTGTTCGAAAGAAACGCAGAAGAAAGAGGCGTACTAAAAACGCTTAAAGAATTGGAGATTGGTTTTGTTGCTTATTCTCCTTTAGGACGTGGCTTTTTATCAGGACAAATTCGTTCAATTGATGATCTACCAGAAAATGATTTCCGCAGAGCTATTCCTCGTTTTCAGGAAGATTATTTTCATAAAAACATCGAATTGGTAAAAGCAATTGAAAAAATGGCAGATGAAAAAAACATCACTTCATCTCAACTTGCTCTCGCATGGATTATTAGCAAAGGAATTGTACCCATTCCGGGAACTAAACGCAGAAAATATCTTGAGCAAAATATAAAAGCTACTGCCGTAGAATTGAGTCCAGAAGATCTGCTACAACTTGAAAGTATTGTACCTTTGGGAACTGATACTGGAGCACCATATGATGAATTCAGTATGGGACTTCTAGATTAACTTAAAATAAGCGTTTATGAATACTATTGCATCTGTTTCTGCCTTTCATCGCCTGCTTTCTCTTCCAGAACCCAAACATCCAATGGTAAGCGTTATAAATTTATCGGAAAGCATTTTTTTGGAAGATGAAATCTGGAAAGGATTTATAAATAAATTTTACTGTGTCGCTTTAAAAAGAGATGCAAAAGGAAAAGTTAGATATGGCCAAGGACATTACGATTATGACAAAGGAGTATTAAGTTTTACTGCACCGAATCAGGTGCAGTATTTAGATTTTCATACTATGGAATGTGGAGCTGGATATCTGCTGATATTTCATGAAGATTTTATTTTAAAACATCCTTTAGCACAAAAAATACATGATTTTGGATTTTTCTCTTACGCCGTAAATGAAGCGTTGCATTTATCTGAACAAGAAGAAAAATATCTGATAGAAATTCTCGACCGAATTGACAGAGAATGCCAGCATATCGATCATCATACGCAAGATATTATTCTATCGCAGATTGATTTGCTTCTAAATTATTCGAGCCGTTTCTATGAAAGACAATTTATAACTCGAAAAAATAACAGTCACACTTTGCTTTCTAAATTCGAACGATTTATAAATGATTACTACAATGATAGTATTGAAGAAAAAGGTCTTTTAAGCGTTGGTTTAGCTGCTGAAGCGATGAATATTTCTCCAAATTACCTTAGCGATTTTCTAAAAATACATACTGGACGCAACGCGAGTGAACACATTTATGAAAAATTGATCAATAAAGCCAAAGAAAAACTATCCGTAACCGAATTGTCTGTTAGTGAAATTGCTTACACTCTTGGTTTTGAACATCCACAGTCGTTTAGCACGCTTTTTAAGAAAAGAACACAAATGGCGCCATTAGAATTTCGAGAAAAAATCAGGAATAATTAAACCCGAAAAACTAATTCTGTTTTTCATTTTTTTATAAGTTTTTGCAATTCTAATTTTTTTTATATTTTTGTACCAATCATTACAAAATAAAAATTCAGTGAGAGGAAGACCAACAATATATGAAGATTCAAATATTATAAAAAAAGCTCAGGAGATTTTTTGGAAGAAAGGTTACAACGCAACCTCGCTAAGCGATTTACGAAAAGCCACGGGCGCAGGTGCAGGAAGTTTTTATAATACTTTTAAGGGAGGCAAAAAAGAAGTTTTTGAGAAAGCTATTCAAGAAAGAAGGCTGGCTTTTGATGCTTTTAAGGAAGAATTAAATAGAAGTAAATATCCATTAGAATTAATTAAAGACTTTTTTAAAAGCATTGCAGACGCAGATAAAAATGAACATCTTAAAGGTTGTATCATTGCTAATACTGTAGTTGAAATGACTTATATTGATGAAGATCTTGAAGCAATTTCTATACAGATATTAAAAGAAGTTGAAGAAATGTTTACCGAAATTATTAGAGATGAACAGAAAAAGGGAAATATAAAAACGCTCACTTCTCCAGAAATTCTTGGAAAATATCTTATAACATTTTGGTGCGGACTCAATACACTTCGCAGAATGTATCCTGACAAAAAGGTATTAAATGAACAAATCGAAATGCAATTAGCTGTTATCAGCTAATTTTTTTGAATATTTATGTATCAATCATTACAAAATTAAACAAACAAAATGAATTTAAAATTAGAAGGGAAAAAAGCTTTTATTAGCGGATCAACACAAGGAATTGGTTTTGCAATTGCACAACATTTACTAGCAGAAAATGCGGAAGTTATTACTAATGGAAGAAATAGAGAAAAAACTAAGTTGGCTGTTCAAAAATTATTAACTGAATTTCCTAACGCAAAAATTTCTGGTTTTGCAGCTGACTTTGGAAAAAAAGAGGAAGTTGAAGAATTAGTACAAAAACTAAACGATATTGACATTCTAATTAATAACGTCGGTATTTTCGAATTAAAAAATTTTGAAGATCTTGATGATGAAGATTGGTACAAATTTTTCGAAATCAATGTTATGAGCTCGATTCGGCTTTCAAAGAAACTTTTACCTTCAATGTTAACCAAAAAAACAGGAAGAATAATTTTTATCTCTAGCGAATCTGGATCAAATATTCCAGGAAACATGATTCACTACGGAATGACAAAGGCAGCAATGTCAGCCATTAGCAATGGTTTATCAAAACTTACGAAAGGCACAGAAGTTACGTTAAACACAATTCTTGGCGGTCCAACGTATTCAGACGGTGTGGCTGCAACTATCGAACAAATTGCCGCAATGCAAAATCTTGAAGTAGAACAAATGAAAAGCCTAATCGTACAACAAACCAATCCAGATTCATTATTGCAACGATTTATAAATCCGTCAGAAATTGCTTCATTGGCAGTTTATCTTTCTAGTCCGTTATCAATAGCAACAAATGGAGCTTCTTTAAGAGCTGATGGAGGAGTTTTAAAAACGATCTAAAATTTTACTTTTATCATCATTAAAATTAAAAAAGCCAGAAAGTAATTTTTCTGGCTTTCTTTATTTTTAATTTGAAGTATCTTTTAAAAACTTAATTAATCCTTTCATGTACGTTTCTTGGTCGTCATACATACTCATATGGCTTCCTTTTTCACAATACAAATATGTCCCGTTTTGAACTTGTGTTGAAATCCATTTCATGTGTTCTGGATCCATTGTATCGTATTCTGCTCCAATTGATAATGTTGGAACTGTGATTTTTGGAAGTTCTTTTGTAATATCCCATTTTTCGAGTTTACCAGAAAGTCCAAATTCACTCGGTCCTTGCATCGTAACATATAAAGATTGGTTGATTTTAGAAAACGAACGATTAACAGGTTCTGGCCATAGATTTGGATCTAAACGCAAAATATGTTTCGCATAAAAATTAGGAACAAGCAGTTTCATATATTCTGGATTCTCAAAATCTTTATTTTTTTCTATTTCTCGTATTTTGGCTAAAACTTTCGGATCCATTTGTTTAGCAAGAACTTCGTCGGCATATTTATCATAATCTATTGCGCTCATCATCATATTCGAGATAATAAGCCCTTTTATATGTTGCTGATATTTAAGTGCATATTGCGCCGCAAGAATTCCGCCCCAAGAATGACCTAATAAATAAAAATTGTCTTTGTCTAATTTCAATGCCTGACGAACCTGCTCAACTTCTTCCACAAATCGAGACAAATCCCAAAGTGCTGGATCGTTCGGATTGTCAGAATTACCAGTTCCTAATTGATCGTAGTAAATAAATTCAATTCCTTCTGCTGGCAAAAAACTTTCCAAACACTCAAAATATTCATGTGTAGCGCCAGGTCCGCCGTTAAGAAGCAATAATTTTATTTTAGGATTATTTCCAATTCTTTTCGTCCAAACATTAAACTTTCCTTTCGGAGTATTAATCTGTATAACTTTAATTCCTCCCGTTTTTATACCCGAAGCGTTGTCCGTTAAGTAGTTTTTTAAATCAGCACTTTTGTTCTCAGAAGAATTCTCTTTTTTGCAACCAGTTAGAAAAAAAGCAGTTACTATTATAAAAAAAGCATTTCGAAATAAGGTCATAAACTATACTTTTAAATTATTTGAAATTCTAATTTAAGTATTTATTTGACATTATATAGATTTCATTATAAGATATTTAAAATAATTTCCTTTGCATTTTTTAATTTATAAAAAACTTTCTTCGTTTGCTATAAGTTCTAATTTTGCTAAAATAATTGCCAGTTTGTTTTCTAATAAATCTTTTCCGTCACGCCATTCTTTCTTAATAGATTCTCTTTTAGCCCGAAGTATAAGTTCTCCCGTAAAAACGTATTCAGATGTTTCTCTTTTCCCTTCAATGGTAATTCTTTTTAATGCTTCTCTTAAATCAATTTCGATCTCAATTCCGTTTGTAAAAAGAATACAGTCAGAACCGCTTTTATTTTTTCTTAATTGATGACTGCGATATTCTAAAAGTTTTATAAATGCATCCATAAATAGTAAAGCTCTGTTTATGCTCTTTTCGGATACATTTAAATTTAAAATCTCAAGAAAATCATTTTCCTTTTCTTTTAAATTTTTAAAATAATTTTCTGTAGCCAAAACAATTTTATAAGGGTTTTCAAGCTTTTGTTTCACTATCAATAAATCCGTTAGATCTTTCCTTATTTGATTAACAGAATCAAGCAGCGGACTAGATTTTGATGTGTGCCTAGATTGCATTTCATATCTTTTCTTTAGAATATAAATTTCATCACTTCCCTTGTAATCTGATGATAATTTTGGTGTTTTTGATCTTTTGTATTCTGGTTTATTCCAATGGCGGTTATTGGGCAAAGAAATTTGCATTTTACTGCACGCATTTTTTATTCCCATAGTCGAAATTTCATAATGCTTTGCAATTTGAATAAGCGGAAATTTCCAAACCAAGTTATACAGTTCTATCCTTGTAAAACTAACTTTGTCCATATTTAAATAATAATCTGCTGAAATAAAAAACACCATTTCTGTTTTGTCCAGAAATGGTGAATTATAATAAATAATTATTCTACTCCGCCTCCTAAAGCTCTGTAGAGATTTATTGCTGCATTGAGTTTTTCTAATTTTATTGTTACAACGTCCAAATCATTTTGAAGTGAACTGTTTTGAGCAGTTATAACTTCTAAGTAATTTGCCATTCCGCTTTTATAAAGAAGAGAAGCATCGGAAGTTGCTTTGTCTAAAGATGCTGCTTTTTCTTTTGCTAAAACAATTCTTTCGTCTGCATATTTTAGTCTTGACATGGCATCATTAACTTCTCCAACAGCAGTTATAAAAGATTGCTTAAACTGAACCGCAGCTTTTTCTTGTTCTAAAACAGCAACTTCATAAGCGGTTCTTAAGGCTTTTTTTCTAAAGATTGGCTGTGCTAAATTGGCAGCAATAGTTTTAGTTAAAGATCCAGGAAAATTGAACCAAGTATCAAACTCAAACGAATTTACTCCAATAGAGGGATTTAAACTTAAAGTTGGATACATTGCCGCTTTTGATAATCCTGTTTTTGCTGTTGCAGACATTACAGCATATTCGCTTGCTTTTACGTCTGGTCTTCGGCTCAAAAGTGAAACTGGAATTCCTGTCGGGAAAACAACCGAAATTTCTGCGGCGTCAATATTTCCGGCTCTTTCAATTTTATCTGGATATTCTCCGCATAAAATCTGCAAAGCATTTTCTTGAACAGCAATATTTGCTTTAGCTAAAGGCACTAATAATTCAGCCGTTTTTTTCTGAGCTTCGGTCTGATTAACCGCTAAAGAACTTATCGAACCCGAATTGTATTGCAGTTTCATCATATCTAAAGTACTGGTACTTAATTCGATGTTTTTCTCTGCAATTTTCAGCTGTTCATCCAAACCTAAAAGATTGTAATACGATTGTGCAACTTGAACAATAATTCTGGTTTTTAAAGCCGATAGATTTTCTTTTTGGGCAAAATAAGCCGCCTTAGCATCTCGTTTTTGCATAGCCGCTTTTCCCCAAATATCAGCTTCCCAAGACAATTTTAACGTGGCGCTGTAATCGTCCATATAATCTTTGCTTGTAAACTGAGAACTTAGAGATCCGTTTAATGAGTTTTTTGAAAGATACGAACGGCTTGCTCCAGCATCAAAATCAAGTGTTGGAAGTAAGGACAGCTTGGCTTGTTTGTAAGCAAGATCAAGCTGTTCCATACTTTTCATTGCAATAAGCACCTCATTATTTTTAACGAGGGCTTTTTCAATTAAATTAACCAACAAAGGATCTTTGTAATAGCTTTTCCATGGAAGCAAAACCGTATCTCCAGTTACTGCGATTTCTTCACGGTATTTTTCTGGGGCATTCAAATCTGTACGGGCATATTTCTTTCCTACTACGCACGAAGTCATAATCGTTGCAGTAAGTAAAACAATTCCGATTTTATATAGTGTTTTCATTATTATTCTTTTATGGTTTGAACTTGTACTGCAATCTTTTTTCCTGATACTTTTTCCTGTAAATACTGGAATACAATGAAAAGCAACGGAATTACAAAAATTCCCAATACAACACCGCTAAACATTCCCACAGCGGCACTAACACTTATTGATCGGTTTCCGACTGCGGTTCCTCCAGAAGCAAACATTAACGGAATCATACCTACGATAAAAGCCAATGAAGTCATTATAATTGGTCGTAACCTTGATCGTGCTCCTTCAATTGCCGCTTCTATTATTGATGATCCGCCAAGACGTCTTTGCAAAGCAAATTCCACAATCAAAATGGCATTCTTGGCTAAAAGCCCGACGAGCATAATTAATCCGACTTGAACATAAATATTGTTGTCTAATCCAACCGCTTTAATTCCTGCAAAAGCTCCTAAAATTCCTGTTGGAATAGAAAGTAATACTGCAAGTGGCAATAAATAACTTTCGTATTGAGCAGCAAGCAGAAAGAATACAAACAATAGACATAACCCAAAAATGGCAACAGTCTGGCTTCCTCCTGCTTTTTCCTCAAGACTTAAACCTGTCCATTCGTAACTGTAATCTGCTGGAAGCTGATCTAAAACTTTTTCTAGATTCCCCATAATTTGACCGTTACTATAACCTGGCAATGCCATTGCTGTAATATTTACCGAATTATAAAGATTGTATCGATTTACCGATTCTGGTCCGTATACTTTGTGGAATTTCACAATCGATTTTACTGGAACCATTTGCATATCTGCATTTCTTACGAAAATTTCATTAAAGGCATCTTCATCCATTCTAAAAATACCATCTGCTTTTACATTCACTCTGTAAAACTTACCAAATCTCGAAAAGTCAGCCGATTGATCTCCTGCAAAATACGTTTGGATATTTCCTAAAAGCTCCTTGATATTTACGCCCATTTGACGCGCTTTGTCTTCGTCTACTTCCAATTCTAACTGCGGATAATCTGCTCTAAAAGTTGTATAAGCATATTGCACTCCTGGTTGCTGCATAATCTGAGCGATTACTTTATCTGACATTGCTTTTAAAGTTTCTGGGCTTCTCGCCATTCTATCTTGCAAAACAATTTCTGCACCACTTGTTACACCGAAACCTTCAACTGGAGGCATTCTGAAAACCATAATCTGGCCTTCTTTAATTTTAGCCAGTTTTCCGTTTACGGCATTCATAATTTCGTCAATATCCTTAACTGCTCCTCTTTCTTTTTTAGGTTTCAATTTAATAAATCCTAAACCGTAAGCAGGGCTGGCACTATTACTCAAAATATTAAATCCTGTAATACTCGTATTGACATCAATAGCTTCTACCGAACCTAATTCTTTTTCCATTTTTTGAATTACCGCAGTTGTACGATCCAAAGCCGTTCCTGGTGGCATTGATAAACTGTATACCATGAAACCATCATCTTCTAACGGAACGAAACTTTTTGGTGTCGACATCATCATATAAACCGCAATTGCAGTAATTCCAGCAACTAATACAGCTGCAATCCATTTTCTTCCAATTAAAAAACGAACACCTTTGATATATCTTCCCGTTAAATTTTCGAAACTGCTATTAAATCCAACAAAAAAACGTTCTTTAAAAGTCGTTTTATGTTCGTTATTGCCATGTTTATCTCCGTGATTTTTTAACAAAAGTGCGCATAATGCAGGCGTTAACGTCAAGGCATTTACAGCCGAAATGATAATCGCAATTGCCAATGTATAAGCGAATTGTTTATAGAAAATTCCTGAAGATCCTGTCATAAAACCAATCGGAATAAAAACCGCAGACATAACCAAAGTAATTGAGATAACTGCTCCCGTAATTTCTGCCATCGCGCTATGTGTAGCTTCTTTAGCCGTAATTTCTGAATCTTCTTCCATTTTACTGTGAACGGCTTCTACAACGACAATTGCATCATCGACCACAATTCCGATTGCTAAAACCAAAGCAAAAAGTGTTAGAATATTCACCGTAAATCCGAAAACTAATAGAAAGAAAAACGTTCCGACAATTGCCACAGGAACCGCAATCGCAGGAATAATCGTCGAGCGAATGTCTTGCAGGAAGATAAATACCACGATAAATACCAGAATAAAAGCTTCAAACAAAGTCGATTTTACCTGTCCAGTTGCTTCATCTAATCTTTCTTTTGTACTCATTACGTTGACGTACTTAATTCCGGGAGGAAAAGATTTAGACAATCTTTCTACTTCTTTATTAATTCCGATTTCAATATCATTGGCGTTGGAACCCGAAGTTTGTAAAATTGCCATTGTAACGGCATTTTTACTATTCGATTTATTATCACCACTGTACGAAATTGAACCAAATTCTACTCGTGCAACGTCTTTTAATCTTAAAACATTACTTCCGTTATTTTTAACGACAATATTTTCATATTGTTCTGGTTTGTTCTTTTTTCCTTTGTAACGAATTACATATTCTAAAGCCGCTGAAGATTCTTCTCCTAATTTTCCAGGAGCCGATTCTAAACTTTGTTCAGCAATTGCCTGCGTAACATCTGAAGGCACTAAACCAGCATTTGCCATTTTACGAGGATCAAGCCAAACTCGCATCGAATAATCTTTCTGACCAAAAATCTGAACTTGTCCAACACCTGGAACACGTTTCATTTGAGGAACAAGATTTATATTGGCATAATTCTGCAAAAATAACTCATCGTATTTGTTGTTATCATCTGTATACAAGTTGAAAATAACAATCATACTATTTTGCTGTTTAGAAGTCGTTAATCCCATTCTGATAACTTCTTGCGGCAGTTTTGGCGTTGCTTGCTGAACTCTGTTTTGTACGTTTACAGCAGCCTGATCTGGATCTACACCTTGCTTGAAAATGACACTAATCGAAAAAGATCCGTCATTACTGGCAGTAGATTTAATGTACTGCATATTTTCAACACCATTAATCTGTTCTTCTAATGGTGTTACCACCGAACGAATAACGGTTTCACTATTTCCTCCTGGATACGAACCGCTTACCATAACGGTTGGAGGCGAAATATCTGGGAATCTCGTTACAGATAATCTCGTAAGACCTATAATCCCCAAGATAACCAATACAATGGAAATGACTGTAGCCAAAACTGGCCTGTCTATTATTTTCTTTAACATGGAAAATGTTATTTTTTATATTAATTCAAAAAATTATTTGCTGCTAAGATTTTTTGCAGCCGTTTTTGGAACAACTTCCATACTATCATAAAGTACATCGATAGAATTTAAAGCTACTTTGTCACCCGATTTTAAACCAGATTTTACAAAGTAATTGGTTCCTGCATTTCCAGCAATTTCAATTGGAACCATCGCTACTTTGTTGCCTTCTCTTAAAACAAAAACAAAAAACTTATCTTGAATATCTTTTACACTTGCCATCGGAATTGTAATAACAGAAGACAAATTCTTGTTCAACACAATTCTAGCAGAACCTCCAGAACGTAATTCTTTCTTCGGATTTGGAAAAATAGCTTTTAAAGCAATTGTTCCTGTAGCGCGATCTATATTTCCGCTGGCAACTTCTAGTTTTCCTTTTTGGTCGTATTCGCTGTCATCTGCCATAATTAAACTCACCGATTTATCAGATTTTGAATCTTTTGAAAAAGCTAGATAATCGGCTTCTGTTAGAGAGAAATACACAAATACATTGTTAATCTCTGAAAGTGTCGTTAACGGAACTGCGTCGTTTGGCGTAACTAGATTTCCGATTCGGTTTGGAATACGGCTAATATAGCCGCTTACAGGAGCTTTAATCAAAGAGAAATCGGCATTTAACTGAGATGATCCTAAAGCGGCTTTAGCCTGTGCAACTTGAGCTGTTGCAGCTTCGTAATTTGCTTGTGCAGTTTTTAACTGCATGTCTGAAAAAACTTTTCCTTCAACCAAAGGCTTGATTTTTTCTACTTCTAATTTTGCATTTGCCTGATTTGCTAATGCACTTTTATAAGCCGCGCGACTGTTGTTTACCTGTTCTGCATAAACATCGCCTTTTATTTTAAAAAGAGATTGCCCTTTGTTTACATAATCTCCTTCTTTTACATAAATAGCTTCAAGATATCCTGATACTTGCGCTTTTATATCAACGTTTACAGTACCTTCAACGGTACCTGGATATTTTTTTTCGATATCTCCAGATGCCGTACTTGTCTGAAGAAAGTCAACTTCAGGTTTAGGAGGTGCCATTTGCGCATCTCCACTCTTTCCGCATGAAGAAAGTGATATGATTATTAATAAAACTGCAATCTTTCCAACTGCTTGATTATTTTTAAAAAACTGTTTTGTCATTTTACTTTTCATTTTTAAATGAATTACCTCAAATTTGGCAGCAAAATAACAGCTGAAAACAGCTTTTTTAAGGAAGAAAGTTACCCAAACGGCATTTTTTGATACTGAAACGGATGTTTTTTTTTTTAAGGTTCTAAGGTTCTGAGATGCTAAGATTCTAAGTTTTTTTTCCGCCACGACACGAGCGATAGCGAACAGGCGAAGCAATTCACGAATTTTCGATAATTAAAATTCTTGGATAAAAACTGGCGATATGATTTCTCTAATTTTTATGAGGTAGAATGATAAATGACAAAAACGAGAGTAAAACATCGTAACTTCAAAAAGAAAATTAGCGAAAATTAGTGCAATTCGTGGCAGAAAAAAACTTACAACCTTAGCATCTTAAAATCAGCGATCCATCCATTGTTTAAACAGAGGTGTTTTTTCTCGGCTAATAATTACTTCGCGTTCTGGATCTCGTTTTAATTGAATTTTCAATTTTGCGTTAAAGTAGTTCGCAATAGATTTGATGCTTTCGGCGCGAATAAAAAACTGGCGGTTGGCGCGAAAAAAGATATTCGGATCCAGTTCTTGCTCCAATTCTTCCATTGTTTGCGGAATCGAAATAATTACACCCGATTTAAGAAATAAATTACTGGTTTTAAACTCCGAATAAATAAAGTCAATCTCTGAAACATCAACGCTTTTATAACCGTCACGATATGTAACTAAAAAGCGCATTCTAAAAACTGGTTTCTGAATAAGTTCTTTGAGAATCCCAGTAATATTGGTATAATTAGTTTCGTTTTTATTTAGTGATTTGAATTTCGTTAAAGCATGCTCCAATTCGTTTTTTTCGATTGGTTTCATCAAATAATCGATGCTGTTTACTTTGAAGGCTCGAATTGCGTATTCATCGTAAGCAGTAGTAAAAATTACGGGACAAGTGATATTCACTTCATCAAAAATGGCAAAACTCAATCCGTCAGCCAAACGAATATCCATAGTAATTAAATCAGGTGTTGGGTTTGAATTTAGCCATGCTACCGTATCAATAACAGTGTCAATAATGCCTAAAATTTCACAATTTGGCTCTAGCTCTTCAAGCAGTCTTTTTAGACGGCTTGCATTTATACTTTCATCTTCTATAATTAAAATTTTCATAACTCTTAAATTAATGGAAGACGCACCTCATAATAGCCGTTTGATTCACTAAAACTCGGCATTTTTTGAGATAAAATTTTATAACGAAATTCAATATTTTTATTTCCAATTCCAGTTGAAATCAGACTTTTTCCAGCAGTTTGCTGCAATTTATTTCGAACAATAATATCGCCTGAATCCGAAAAAATAGAAATGGTAAGCGGATTGCTTAAAGTGGCCGTATTATGCTTTACGGCATTTTCTACCAGCAATTGCAAAGTTAATGGTGGCAAATGCAATGAAAGCGAAGCTGAATCAATTTCAATTTTCAAATCAATTTTTTCGCCAAGTCGTTTCTTCAATAAATAGAAATAAGCATTTAAAAACTCTATTTCTTCTTTTACCGTGATTGTATCTTTATTCGAATTTGAAATCATATAACGATATACTCTCGTTATATTTTCTAAAAAAGAAGCCGCTTCTTTTTGGTCTTCATAAATCAATTCTGTTAGTGTACTGAAATTATTAAACACAAAATGCGGATCTAATTGCATTTTTAAAGATTCTAATTTAGAACGTGTAACCGCTTCCTGAAGTTCCGAAGCTTTAATTTTTAATTCGGCAGTTTCAATAGCATTTAAACGCCATCTGTTTAACAGAAATATTCCGGTATGAATAGCACTGATGAAAAGCGAAATAATGGCAGCCATAATTTTAGACTGCCAAATCGTAACTAAGTCATTTTCTTCTAGTGCCGTGCAAGGATATAGATAATCCCAAAGCCAAGAAAAAAAATAGTTTAGAAGCATATTTCCGGCAATTAGGCAAATAAACTGTGCTATCGCCCTAAAAACCGGATTTTGTTCCCAACTGATGTAATAATTTAATTTTCTGCCTACAAAAAGTGTCAGTTCGGTAAGTATGGCACAATATAGAAGAATGATAAAGATATCGAAGCTTTGATCTAAATCGAGCAAACTTTCTTCTTTAAAATTTCTATACGGATTCAGAAAATAATACGAAGATAAATACACCAAAAAAACAGCCGGAATTACGATAACTCTGTAATATTTATAGAAAAAATTCTTCCCCGACCTTTTATTTTGGTTTCCTAACCCCATTTATTTATTTTAAATAGAACATTTTGGCATTGCTTAGTGCGCTACCAAAACATTCTCTTTTTCTGTATTTGCTATTTTTTGTTCTACAGATTTTCTTTCACGCATTACACCCCATTTCAAACAAGTTGCACCCCAAGAAAATCCTGCACCAAAAGTTGTGATCAATAAATTTTGACCTTCTTTAAAATCGTCTTTAAAGTCCCATAAACATAACGGAACTGTTGCAGATGTTGTATTTCCGTAACGGTCAATATTTACTTTAACTTTTTCAAAATCAATATTTAAATTTTCGCTTACAGCGGTAATAATTCTCAAATTAGCTTGATGCGGAACTACCCAATCAATTTTATCTGATTCTAAATCATTTTTTACCAAAGCATCTTGCGAAACCTGACTCATTGCAGAAACTGCTCTTTTAAATACAAAAGCACCGTCTTGTTTTAAATAATGTGTTCTGTGCAAAAGACTCTGCATAGAAGTTGGGTTTCTAGAACCTCCAGCTGGTACGGCAAGAGAAGAAACACCGCTTCCGTCTGTTTTTAAAATTGTTTTCATTAATCCATAATCAGATTCTGTTTTTTCTAACAAAACAGCTCCTGCTCCATCTCCGAAAAGAATACAAGTATTACGGTCTTCATAATCTACGATCGAACTCATTTTATCTGCTCCAACGATGATTAACTTTTTGTAGCGTCCGCTTTCGATCATGTTTGCTCCCATTTCTAGAGCATATAAAAAGCCGCTGCAAGCCGCATTCATGTCAATTCCGAAAGCATTTGTAAGTCCGCTTTTTTCGCAGACAATACTTGCTGTTGGTGCTAAAATGTGATCTGGAGTTGCTGTTGCTACAAGCAAAGCTTCAATTTCGCCACGATCAACATTATAATTTTCGATCAGATTTTCAATTGCAGCTGCGGCAAGATCAGATGTTGCCGTTTCGTCGTCTGCAATTCTACGTTCTCTAATTCCAGTTCTTTTGATGATCCATTCTTCTGATGTATCTACAGTTTCTGAAATCTTTTTATTGGTTAGGATAGATGGCGGTACGAAACCACCTATAGCTGTAATTACTGCGCTCATTTGTTTTTGTTTTTTTTAAGCTTTGTACTCTTATTACCCAATGCTTAACACTTTCATTATTCTTTTGAAAGTTCTGCGGAATAATAATCAAAAAAATCCCTTAGAACAGACCTCGAAAACAATAATAGTTATCGTAAAAAGTCAATTTAATCTTCTGACATTAACCTTTTTGAGAAAAATTTAAAACCTGAACAAACTAACTATTATAAAAAAATACAATTAAAATGAATTAAAAATCTACACAAAGTGTTTTCTCGGTATTCCTTGGTATAAACCTTTTAATTGATTTTATTTTTAAAATCTTATAATGCTGTTTCAGTTTGTAGATTATTCCCAATTACAGCTGCTGCCATTTTAATAAAAAAACTATCTGCATTAAGTTTTAGAGCGTCACAAAATTAATTTAAAAAAATCTGAAACAAGCAGGTAATTAAAAATAATTAACAAAACTGCTCAAAATGTTAAAATATAATTTTTATATCTGACAACAAGCATTAAAAAATTATAGAATCCCTAAAATCAAAAATATTTTCTTTATGATTTCTTTTAGTAAAACTTTTTCAAAAAAACCTTGCAATTTTTATGTGTCTTTTTTAAAATAACCTCAATTTTTAATAATTTGGAAATGACAATAACGGAATATCCAGACCTGCTGCTAAAATCCTAGTCTTACTTCTATGAACTAGAGAATCCCAAAAACCATACTTTTGAGGCACCATAATTAACAAATCTGCTTCGTAATTTTTAATTTCCTTTCTAATTTCGTCTATAACTGCATTAGATCTTACTGTTTTATAAAGGTATTTGACATCTTCAAACTCTTTTTCTATATTAGAGTTCATTAAAATTCTATGCTGTTCCTCTTTTAAATCATCCAGCTTTTCGTCTACACTAAAAAATTCAATTTCAGCGCCAAAATCTCCAAGAGCATTTTTAATCCAGCTGAATCTTTTTATCGCAGAAAAACTCAAGCTGTCACAGGCATACAAAACCTTTTTTATATTTAAGAACCTTGCTTTTTCTGGAACTGCCAATACTGGAACATGGAGGTTTTTTATTGCCGATGTTGTTGAGTTTCCTAATAATTCCTGTTCAAAAGAACGTTCTGCCATTCCCATTACTACTACATCTGCTTTTGTATTTTCAATAATTTTAGGAAGTTCATCTTCTAAAAAAGAATATGTACAAATTGATTCTGTTTGAATCTTAAACATTTCAGCCGTTTGTTGGGCTAAACCTTCTAATCTTGAAATTGCCTTTTCGATTTGTTTCTGCATGGCATCTGCAGTAATATGCGAATTTGCACTGTGAACGCTCAAGGAAAATGAATTAAATAAAATAAGTTTTGCTCCTGTAGCTTTTGCAAGTCCCGCAGCATATGTAACGGCATTGTTTGCAATCGCTGAAAAATTGGTTGCAGCAATTATAGTTAGTGGTGACGTCATAAAATTGTCATTAAGCATTAATCCAGCAAAATTCCTCAATTAATCAGCATAAGCTCTTTTAAAATCACCGAAGTAACATTATTTACTTCTCAACCGTAAATTATAGTTTCTGAAAAAAAGTGGCTTATTTTCGAACAACAAATTTATAAATGGTTTGAGAAGTAAAAATTTCATTAGGACGCAAAACTGTATTTGGAAAAGCAGGCGTATTGATTGAGTTTGGATAATGCATTGTTTCCAAGCAAAATGCACCATTTTTTGTGTAAGGAACGTTGTTGCGTCCTTTTACTTTTTCGCTCAGCCAGTTTCCAGAATAAAATACAACACCCGGCTCCGTTGTGTAAACTTCCAATTCACGACCGCTTAAAGGTTCGAAAGCTTTTGCAGCGAGAGCTAATTTACCAGTTTGATTTCGCAAAACAAAAGTAACATCGTATCCATTTGTATATTGCTGCACTTTTTCTATCTCTTTCCCAATCGTTTTAGGAGAAGTAAAATCGAAAGGCGTTTGTTTTACATTCAGGATTTTTCCCGTTGGCATACTTCCATCTTTAAACTCCAAAAACTGATCGGCAAAAACGGTTAATTCTGTGTTTAATGCTTTCGTTTCTTTTCCGCCTGAAAGATTGAAATAAGTATGATTAGTCAGAACTAATGGCGTTGCTTTATTTGTAGTTGCCATATAATCAATAACCAAATCATTATTATTTTTGAGTGTAAACGTTACCGAAACAGACAAATTACCCGGAAAACCTTCCTCTCCGTCTTTGCTTAAATACGTCATTTCGACTGATGGTTCATTCTTTTTTGAAATTTCTCTGGCTTTCCAAACATGTTTATCAAAACCATTTACACCGCCATGAATATCTGAAGAAAGAGTAAATTCTTTTCCATCAAGTGTGAATTTCTTATCTGATATGCGATTAGCAACACGACCAACCGTAGAGCCCATCAACGAGTTGTCATTACTTGCATATTGCGAAAGCGAATCGAAACCAAGTACGACACTGCTCATTTTTCCATCTTTATCTGGTGTGACAATATTTGTAATTGCCGCTCCATAAGTAATTAATTGAACCTGCATTCCGGTTTTATTCTGTAACGTATATTGAAAAACATCTTCTCCGCTAACTTGTCCCATCATTTCTTTTTTAATGGACACTTTTTTAGCCGAATTTTTGTTTTGAGCCAATATATTTTCAGTCAAGCCGAATAAGATTAAAAATGACAAGCTTATACTTAATTGAAATTTGTTCATGATTCTAAATTTTATTTTATACTGCTAACATTATTTCAATTTTGACAAATCGTACTGTTCTTCAAGATGTGCAAATCGAGCCAGAATTTCGAGCATTCCGCCATGTTCTACTAAATTGTATTCACCATTATCTGCTTCAAATAATCCTTTTGCATTTTTATTGTCTTTAATCGCATTATCCAAACATTTTTTAAATCCTGAAATGTATTTTAGATCTTTATTATATTTTAAAAGATGCATATAACCACGAAGCAAAACAGCATTAAACCAATATCCGTCTCTAAATTTTCCGCTTTTATAAAAATAGTCTAAAGAACTCTCTGCCATTTTATTTGCTTTTTCAAGATACTTTTTGTCTCCCGTCAATTCGTATAAATAGACACTAGACTGCAGCATAGTTCCTGTATTATAAGAGAATACGGTTTCTCCAATAGTTTCATCTTTAACCTTTATATTATCGTAAAATAAACCTGAAGGAGTCTGTAGTTTTTGAGTTGTCCAATCGTAAATCTTTATCGCATTTTCAAGGTATTTTTTGTCCTTTGTGGCTTTGTACATTTTTAAGGCAACAATAATTCCAGGTCCGTTTGAGCAGGTATTTTTCGTTTCAAAATCATTTTCTCTCCAGTACAATCCGCCTCCAAGCGCATTGTCTGATGCCGTCATCATGAAATCATACATTGATTTTCCTAAATCGAAATAAGATTTCTTGCCGGTTCTTTCGTAAATATCCAAAGCCGTTATTCCAATCCATTGGTTGTCATCATAATATCGCTGACCTTTGCTCAATTTTACAATATATTCACCATAACCCGGTTTCGGTGGCGAAGGATCATAATAAGGCTGCATACTATTGAAAATGCCATCGACTAAGTTTGCCTTTTTATCTACTTTTTCAATTTCGTTAGAAGCTTCAAACATCGCACAAAGTGCCCATAACCAACTGTATTCTCTTTTATGTCCAAATTTCGTTTCTCTTTTTGCCGGATCTAAATCCACGAAATAATAACCAGAAGCCTTATCATGAAAATTATTTTCAATCGCAACATTCAGACTTTCCATTTCCTTTTTATAAAAATCGTTTTTTGGCTTTTCACTTCTTTTTATAAATGAAAAACTAGAGAACAGTACTATTGCTGCAAAAAGTAGAATACTTCCTTTTCTTTTATTCATAATCTAATTATTTATATTATATATTTTTTAATGGAATTAATCTTGTTTGAATATGGTGCTCTGAAGTTCCTCTAACGATTTTCCTTTTGTTTCAGGCATCATAAACACTACAAAAAGCAATTGCAGAATCATCATTAAAGTAAAAATAAGAAAAACAGTTCCGGCTCCAATTGTTGAAAATAAAAACGGAATCATAGACGGAATAATTGCCGCCAAAACCCAATGTGTTGATGAACCAAATGCCTGACCGCTAGCTCGCAAATGATTTGGGAAAATTTCTGAAATAAAAACCCAAATTACAGCGCCTTGCCCAATGGCGTGCGAAGCAATAAATAAAAATAAGAAAAGCGGAACTTGTATGCCTTGCCATTTTAAGAAAAAAGCAAGAGATACCAATCCTAAAGAAATAATATAACCAATTGATCCTATAATCATTAAAACTTTTCTTCCTAGAACATCAATTAGAAAAACTCCAATAAGTGTAAATATTAAATTTGTGATTCCGATTCCGACGCTACTCATTAAAGCCGCACTTTCTTCTAATCCTGCTTCCGCAAAAATTCTTGGTGCGTAATATAAAAAGGCATTTATTCCAGAAAACTGATTGAACAAAGCGATTAAAAATGCCAGCAAAAGCGGAAATCTATATTTTTTCAGAAATATGGTTTCTTTTTTTTCTTCTTTATTTTCATTTTCTGAAAAATGCATTTCGTGCAATAGATCTTCAATTTTTGCAGTTGGATCTATTTTCTTTAAAACTAATTCTGCCTCAGAAAATTTAGATTGCGATATTAGCCATCTCGGACTTTCTGGTATTGTAAAAACAATTAATGTGTAAAAAAATGCTGGAAAAGCCATTATACCAAGCATCCATCGCCAAGCATTTTCTCCGGCATCTTTTAGTAAATAATTAGAAAGAAAAGCCATTAAAATTCCCAAAACGATATTAAATTGATATAAAGAAACCAATCTGCCTCGATCTTTTGCAGGAGAAATTTCAGAAACATACGCAGGTGCGGCGATAGTTGAAGCGCCAATTCCTAATCCGCCTAAAAAACGGAAAAAAGCAAAAATCCACGGATTGTTTGCTAATGACGAACCAATCGCAGAAGCCAGAAACAAAATTCCTATCCAAATCAATGTTTTCTTTCTTCCAAGCTTATTGGTTGGAATTCCTCCAAAAATTGCACCAGCTACAGTTCCCCACAATGCCATCGCCATTACTACAGCACCGTGAAATGCATCTGAACTATGCCATAATTCCTGAAGTTTTTTGTCTGCGCCCGAAATAACAACGGTATCAAAACCAAATAAAAAGCCTGCCAATGCGGCCGTAATTGCCCATAATACTATTTTATTCATAATAATGATTATTTAGTTTTTAATTCTAAATGAATATTTTCCTGATTTTAGCTGAATCACTTTATACAATCCCTCATCACTTATTTTTATATCTTTTGAATTGCAAGAAAAAGTGCTATTTCTTTCTAAATAAAAACTAGCATTTGAATTTGGTGGCACAACAACTTTGTACACTATTTTATTTCTTTTTCGTTTCCAGTTCGAGACAATTTTACCATAAGGCGATTCATGTTCAGATTCAAAATAATCTAGTCCGTTTACAAAATTTGGTTTTAAAATAATATGCTTAAAACCTGGTAAATTTTCATCTGGAAAAATTCCACCCAAACCTTTGTACATCCATGCTCCTATTTCTCCAAACATAATATGATTCAAGGAAGCATCATTTTTCTCCACATGTAGCGGCCAGTTTTCATACAAAGTTGTAGCTCCATTTTTGATCCAATAACCCCAAGACGGAAAATCTTCTTGAGAAGCGATTTTATATGCTGCATCGGCATAACCGTTTTCGCTTAACGCATTAAGTAAAGCTTTTGTTCCAAGTAAACCAACATCCAAATGAAAATTAGTTTCTTGCACTTTTTTATATAAATTATCGGCTACTTTTTGTTTGAATTCATCAGGAACCAATCCCCAATACAATGAACCAGATAACTCGGTTTGTGTTCCGCTCGCATACAAGTTTGTTGATGGATTAAAAAACTGATTATTGAATGCTTTTTTAATTTTTTCTGCTAATTTAAAATAGTGTTCTGCGTCGCTTGTTTTACCGAATAATTTGGCTGTTTTGGCTAAAATCAAGGCATCTGCATAATAATACATTGTCGAAGTGAGCGGTTTTGAACTTTGAGTTTTTACAGGAACCCAATCGCCTAATCCCCAATCTGTAACGCCAGTTGGATATTTTTGATCAATCAAATCCACATATTTTTTTATGTTGGGATACAATTTATTGAGCAAACTGCTATCTCCATAAAACTCATATATTTTCCACGGAATTATAGCAATCGAACTTGTCCAATCTGGTCCAGTTGCAAATTCATATCCAAAAGCTCCAGGATTTGGAACAATATTAGAAATTCCTCCATCTGGCTGCTGCTCGTCTTGATGATCTGCAAGCCATTTTTCGTAAATCGTAATTCCGTCAAAATTGTATAAACCCGTTTCGATATTGATTTGTGCATCTCCCGTCCATCCGTTTTTTTCACGTTGCGGACAATCTGTCGGATAACCAAATAAATTTGCTAGATAACTACTGTTTGTGGCTTCCCAAATTTTATTAAAAACTGGATTCGAAGTTTTAATTTTTCCGACCGAAGGAACGTCACTATGCATTTCGAGAGCCAAAAGGCAATCTTTATTTAATTTAAACGGACGGCTTGAAGTTACCTCAACAAATTGAAATCCTTTGTAATTAAACTTTGGCGAAAAGTTTTCCTTACCATTTTCTTTCGCAATAAAAATATCCGTCTGAAAAGGATCTGAATTATCCGTTGGACGATAATGCAAGTCAATATTAGAAAGATCAACCATTCCGTTTTCATACAAAAGTTCTGCATGTTTTATTCTGAAAATCGTTCCTGCAACTGCATTTTTTATAGAAAAACGAACTGTTCCTGCAATGTTTCTAGGAAAAGTAAAAACGGTTAAAGTATCATTTACTCGATTAATTTTAGTTGGTTTTAATTGAGTAGTAACCCGAATAGGATGCAATTGCTGCGAAACCAAATTGGATGATGGCGATTTTACAACTATTGATTGTTTCCAATTATTATCATCAAAATCGGGTTTATTCCAATTGCTGATTTCTTTTCGCGCATCATAATGTTCGCCTGTGTAAATGCTGTTAAAAATTACGGGACTATCTGCTGTTTTCCAAGTTTCATCTGTTGTTATGGTTTCGGTTGTATTGTCAGAATAAGTAATTCTAATGTTTACCAAACAACGCGGACGATTTCTCCAAATCGCTTTATCAAACTTCCAAACGGCCGTCGATTGATGGTTGTACCAGCCATTTCCTAATAAAATTCCGAAAGCGTTTTTTCCCTTTTGCAATTGCGATGTTATGTCTAAAGTTGCATATAAGTTTCGGCTATCGAATTTTGTAATCATTGGATCTAGCAGTCGATTTCCAACTTTTTTTCCATTCACATAAAATTCATACAATCCCGCCGCTGCAACATAAACACGAGCTGATTTTATAGTTTTTTCTGTAGAAATTTCTTTTCTGAAATAAGGCGCTGGTTTATAATTCATATCATGAGAATCTGAAATCCAACTTCCCTTCCAATCGGTAGAATTCAGCATGGCGGTTTCAAAACGCTGAATTTTTGAAACTTGAATTTTCTCATTTTGATCCCAAACTTTTACTCTCCAGAAATAAGTAGTAAAAGATTGAAGAGATACTCCTTTATATGAAACTAAAATGTCTGATGAAATTACTTTTCCCGTATTCCAAACCGTTGCTTTTTCTTTACTTAAAGCTATTGAATCTGTGGCAATTTCTATTTGATATGCGGTTTGATAACTACTTTTTCTATTCCCATCAAATTGCCAAGAAAGTCTCGGTTCTCGAACATCAATTCCTAATGGATTTACCAAATGTTCGCATTTAAGATTTACTGGAATTTGCGCATAACTACTGAAACTCATTAACAGAAAAAGTAAAAACAGCTGTTTTATTTTTGTATTATTTTGATTCTGTATAATCATTAGATTTTCTTTTTTTTAGAATGGTTTTTAGTTTTTAAATTTCTTCTAAAACTGCAGCCCAACCTCCATTTCTAACCATTTTGATTTCAATACTTTCGCCCGATTTTATATCGAAATTCTTTTTTCTATAATCCATTGCCTGATAACCCGCGTTGATTCCGTCTTCGAATGAAGTTACTTTATAGGATTTCCCATTCTTTAAAAAATTAAGATTCAGTTTGAATGTTCGTTCTTTTTCAGCATTGTTTGTAATTCCTCCAATAAACCATTTTAAACCTTTTCTTTTGGCTACAATTGCGTATTGTCCAGTTTTGGCTTCTAAAGCAACTGTTTCATCCCAAGTTGTGGGAACAGAAGTAATGAATTCTGTACATTCTTTTTCACGATAGTAAAGGGTTGGATTATCGGCAAGCATTTGTAAACCGCTTTCAAAAACAACAAATAAAGCCATTTGATACGCTCTAGTTCCGATACTTGCAGAATTAGGACGCTCTGACCTGTATACTTCTGGCTGCATGCTAATCATCGCTCCAGGCGTATAATCCATCGGGCCAACGGCGTTTCGCATAAAAGGAAAATACACACTATTGTCTGGTTTACAGCCGTCCATTTGTTCCATTCCTCTAACGCCTTCGTAAGAAAGTAAATTCGGGTATTTATATTCTAAACCAGAAGGTTTAAAGGCGCCATGAAAATCTACAAATATTTGATTTTTAGCAGCTTCTTTTACTACTTTTTCATAATAATTCACCATTACTTGATCGCTGCGATCCATGAAATCAATTTTTACGCCTGCGATTCCCCAGTCTTTAAAAGTTTTAAAAAGTTCCATGTTTTTATCTACCGTTAACCAAGTCAGCCATAAAACAATACCAACATTTTTTTCTTTTCCGTAGCGAATCAATTCATGCACGTCTACATCTGGATTTGGCGAATACGGATCTGTTGTACTTTTTGCCCAACCTTCATCCATAATGATATATTTGATGCCAAATTTGGAAGCAAAATCGATGTAATATTTATACGTATTTAAATTGTAACCTGAAACAAAATTGACGTCTGGACCATAAGGAGTTGCGCCGTTCCACCATTCCCAACTCGCTTGTCCAGGTTTGATCCATGAAGTATCTTTTATTTCGCTTTTTGGAGCTAATTTTAATGTCATGGTATTTTGTATCAATTCTTTATCATTTTTTGTAATGACAAAATAACGCCAAGGAAAATTTCGAGTTCCAGAAGTTTTTGCGATGTAATCTGCTTCTTTTAAAATCTTTAAACTTCTGTCGCCATCGGGTCCAAAATCTAAAGGTGTTTTAGGAAATGTAGATTCAGCGCCTTTTCCAGTTCCTTTTAAAAACATTCCCGGATAATCGGACAAATCAGACTCGCTGATTAGTATTTTGTATTGTTTTTTGGAATCAACTAAAATAGGAAGTGTAGACATTTTTGAGGAAGAAGTCCAATCGCTAGAGTTTACATGTGAATATTCTTCTTCGCTTGAGGTTTTAAAATTTCCTGTTTGCTGTAAATGGACGAAATAATTTGTTGGAAAATTGATCGAGAAGTCTTCATTTAAAACTTCAATTTCTCCTTTTTTGGAAGTTATAAATCGATATGCAATTCCTTCGTCAAAAGCTCTAAATTCAACAGAATAATTTCCTTTAAAATTTAAAAGCAAATAATTATAAGAATTAGAAACGGTTGAAAATTTAACTGGAATTGCAGGTTTTATCACTTCATTTATTTTTCCTGTTTTGCTATTTATTAGTTTCGGATTTGAACCTAAAGTTTCATTTTTTAGCACTAATCCTAAATGATTTTTTTCTGTTAAAGTTTCATTTCCTGCCGAAACAACATAATAGATTTTATCTGCTAAATTGATTGAAACTTTTATTTCTCCATTTGGAGAACTGACTTCAAAATTTGTTTTTTGTGAATGAGCATTATAACTTTCAAACAACAAAAACAGGAAAACCAATACTTTTATATTTTTCATGTAAAATCGTTTTTATATAAATAACGTCCCAAAAAATGGGACGCTATTATAGATTGAATTATTTTGTTTGAAGCTGAATTTCGCCACCATTTTTAAATAAATCGTGAGAAATGAAATAACTATTGATTTTAGAACCATTTACTTTAATAGATTCTAAATCTCTTTTCCCGTTTGGATTTTTAATCGTTACTTTTTTTCCTTGCGGAGTTGTCCACGAAACTTCTTTAAAAATCGGAACTGTCACAATATATTCAGGATCTGCAGGCGATAACGGATATAATCCTAAAGCGCCAAAAACATACCAAGAAGACATTTCTCCCGCATCATCCATGCCGCTCATTGCCAGTTTTTCTGGACCAATTCCGTACATCGTATCTAAAATCTCGTCAATTACTTTTTGCGATTTTTCAGGTTTATTTATAAAATAATACGAAAACGGCGCTTCATGATCGGGCTGATTTCCATGACAATATTGACCGATAAAACCAGAAATATTCCAAGCAATATAATTTGGGTTCCAAGGTTTTGTAAAAAATTCATCCAATTTTGCTTCAAACGGTTTGTCGCCTCCATACAATTTCACCAATCCCGGCATATCATGCGGAACGAAAAATGAAAGTTGCCATGCATTTGCTTCTCTGTACATATATTCATAATACGGAAATTCAGGATTAAAAGGTGTAATCCAATTGCCGTTTGCCAATCTTCCTCGCATAAAAGTGGATTCTTTATCAAAAACATTGGCGTAATTTTTAGAACGTTTTGTCAAATCATTATAATGCTCTGTGTCGTTTAATTCTTTCGCCAACAAAGCCAGCGCGTGATCGTCATAAGAATATTCGAGCGTTTTTGTAACTGCTGCATTTGCTACCGTTTCTACTTTAGGATCCTTAATATCTTGTTCTGGCACATAGCCTTTTGCTATATATTCTGCGATATGAGGTCTTGTTCCGCCTTCTTTGTAAGCGTTATTTAATAATAATTCATAAGCTTTTTTAACGTCGTAATTTCGAATTCCTCGCATGTAAGAACCAGCAATAAAAGATGCCGCGTGATCTCCGTGAAAGAACGTCGGAATGAAACCTTTAATTTCTCCTTCATTGATAATTGAACTGATGACATCTGCCGTAACTTCTGGAGAAAAAATACTCAATAAAACCAATTTATTTCTGTAATCATCCCATAATGAAGGAATTGTGTAATAACGATAATTTTCTCTGCGAACTTTTCCAGCTTCGTCTGTAAATTGTCCATTTACATCGCTTCTTAAAGCTGGCCATAAAAATGATCTGTACAACATGCTATAAAACATTACATTTTGTTCGTCTGTACCGCCTTTTACTTGAATTTTCGAAAGCAGTTTTTCCCATTCTGAACTTCCTTCTTCAAAAACTTTTGTTAGCGTTTTATCACCAACTTCTGCTTTCAGATTTTCAGTTGCATTTTCAACACTTACAAACGATAAAGCAATTTTTACTGTAACGGGTTTGTTATCGCCATCTTTGATATTTATCAAAGTATAACCGCCACTTTTTGCGATATCTTTAGTATCTAATTTATCAATTGGACTACTTAAAGTCGCATAAAAATATATTTTTTCGCCTCCAGTTCTTTGAAAACCGCTCACTGCATTTGTGCCTTCTTGTTTGATTTGCCAATCGTCTACACGATTATTTGCTTTTCCTAAATCAAAAAGTACTTTTCTTCCTTTATTATTTTTGAATGTATATTCGTGGATTCCGCAACGTAAGGTTGAAGTCAGTTTTACTTGAACATTATAATCTTTTAAAAATACTTCATAATACGCAGGACTTGCTTTTTCCTGATTGTGACTGAAAGATGATTTATAAGGAAATGAAGCGCCTTCTGAAACGGGTAATAACGGAATGTGGCATAAATTCCAATGTCCTTTATTGGTATGCGTGAAACCTAAAATTTCGGTATCTTCATATTCATAACCAGCTCCAGATCTGTATTTCGTCATCGGACTTAATTGCACCATTGCGTTGGGTACAGAAGAACCAGGAAAAACCAAACCTGCCCAAACACGCATATCTTTTGGAGGTGTATAACCAATAATTTTTGTATCAAGTAAAGGCGCTGTTCCAATAAACGGATTGACCAAAGCTGTATATTTTCCTTTTGCAAGACCTCCGCCTGATTTTTGAGCAATAGTTGTCAGGCTCGCCATAGACATTGTTAATGTCGCGAGTAATATTTTCTTTCTTAATTTCATAATTTTAAAAAATTAAAATCGGTTAAAAGTTATAACTCCAGTAGCTTGGGGTTGGTTTTATAAGTGTCCCATAAAAGTTCTCCAAACAAAGTGTTTGTCCAAGCAAACCAAGATCTAGTAAAATTCTTAGCATCGTCTTTGTGGAAAGATTCATGCATAAAACCGGTGTCTCCATGAGAAGCTTTTAGCATTCTGATACAATCTTTAATTTCGTTTGCATCTGAAGTTGTATAAGCTCTCATAACCAATGACATTGGCCAAATCATATCCATTCCTACGTGTGGACCGCCAATTCCTTCCGCCACTTTACCTTTGAAGAAAAACGGATTGTCTTCTGAAAGAACAAATCTTCTAGTATTTTGATAAATTGGATCTTTAACGTCGATAGCATCTAAATACGGTAAACTTAATAAACTCGGAACATTAGAATCGTCCATCATTAAATGTCCGCCAAATCCATCTACTTCAAATGCATAAATATCACCGTGTTTTGGATGTTTTACAATGGCATGTTCTTTAATTGCTTTTGAAACTTCATCTGCTAAAGCTCTTAATTCTTTAGCCGTTGCAGTGTCTTTTTTAATGGCTTCTAACATTTCTGCCGCCTGATTCATACTTGCTACAATGAAGAAATTTGAAGGAATTAAGAAAGAAAAAACAGTTGCATCGTCACTTGGTCTAAAAGCAGAACAAACCAAACCAACTGGTTTTACTGGATATCCGTAACCTTTTAAAGGTCTTGTGTCGGTAGCAAATTGCGTCGTTCTCTGGAAAGTATATGGATTTTTACCATCTTTTTGCTGCTGATCTTTAAAAGTCTTTAAAGTCGTTTTAATCGCTTTTACCCAATTTTCATCAAAAGGAGAAACGTCTTTTGTATTTTTCCAATAATTGTACGCTAATCTGATTGGATAGCAAAGAGAATCAATTTCATATTTTCTTTCGTGAACACCAGGTTTCATGTCTGTATGATCACTTGTCCACTCGCCTTTTTTGTTCGGATCGTTGTAAAATGCATTCGCATAAGGATCTTTCAAAATATATTCTGTCTGTCTGTTGATAACACCAGCAATCAGATTTTTTAATTTTTCATCTTTTCCTGCAAAAGCCATATACGGCCAAACTTGCGCAGAACTGTCACGTAACCACATCGCATCAATATCTCCCGTAATTACATACGTATCTGGACGTCCGTTTTTTTGTGAATATGTTACAGTTGTATCCAATGTGTTCGGAAAACAGTTGTTAAACAACCATCCTAACTCTTTATCTTTTACATTTTTTTGAAATTCAGCAATTGTTTTTTCAATAAACTCACTTTCAAAATTTCTTTTGTTTTTGGGAACTCTGACAATTGGAAAATCCTTAACAGCAGCTTTTGTTCCAGCCACTATTTCTAGAGGATCAATAAGGGCTAAACTGCTAAATAAAACGGTGTTTTGGATAAATTTTCTTCTTTGCATAATGATATATTTTAAATTGTGAAGGCAAGAACCTCCATTTATTCTTTTTTATTCGTTTGATAAAGAGTATGGAAAATCTTCTTTATTGATTCCTCTTTTCTTATTTGGTTCCGATGACATATCAAAATCCAAAGTTGCGCCTTTCATTAATTCAGAATGGCTTAACCAGTTTTTTGTGTAAACTTTTCCATTCAATTTCATGTTTTGAATGTATCGATTCTGCTCACTATTTTCTGGAGAATTAATTGTAATTGATTTTCCATTTTCTAATTGAAGTGTCACTTTTTTAAACAATGGCGCACCAATTACATATTGATCTGAAGCGGGAGTTACAGGATAAAATCCTAAAGAAGAAAAAACATACCAAGCCGAAGTTTGTCCGTTATCTTCGTCGCCGCAATAACCATCTGGCGTTGCGTGATACATTCTGTTCATAGTTTCTCTTACCCAATATTGTGCTTTCCAAGGTTCTCCTGCATAATTATACAAATAAATCATGTGTTGAATTGGTTGATTTCCGTGCGCGTATTGTCCCATATTGGCAATCTGCATTTCTCTCATTTCGTGAATTACACCACCTTTAAAATCTTTTGTGGCAAAAACTGGAGGCGATGAGAAAACTTTATCCAATTGAGAAACAAACGTTTCTTTTCCGCCCATTAAATTAACCAAACCTTGTACATCGTGAAAAACTGACCACGAATAATGCCAGCTGTTTCCTTCTGTAAATCCGTTAAACCATTGGAAAGGATCAAACGGTTCCATAAATTTTCCGTCTTTATTTTTTGGACGCATCAAATTGTATTTCGGATCAAAAAGATTTTTATAGTTTAAACTTCTTTTTTTGTACAAATCAATTTCTGATTTTGGCTTATTTAATGCTTTCGCTAATTGATAAATGGCAAAATCGTCATAAGCATATTCCAAAGTTCTAGCGGCACTTTCATTCACTTCATCATTTGGAACATAACCTAAAGCATTGTATGAATTAGCCGCTGCACGACCAACTGCTTTCATCGGACCAGCATTGTTTGCTCCATGAATTAAAGCTTTGTATAAATTCTCAATATCGTAGCTTTTTACTTTTCCGCTTTTCAAATATGCTTCAGAAACGATCGATGCCGAATTATTTCCGACCATAATATCGCGCAAACCTGGACTTGACCATTCTGGAAGCCAGCCACTTTCGTTAAACGCATTTGATAAACCTTCCTGCATCTGCGTATTCAATTCTGGATACATTAAATTTAAGAAAGGATATAACGCCCTAAAAGTGTCCCAAAAACCAGTATCTGCAAACATATATCCCGACAAAACTTTTCCGTTGTATGGACTGTTATGCACGACTTTATTGTTTTTATCGTACTCATAAAATTTTCTTGGAAAAAGCAACGATCTGTACAAACAAGAATAAAAAGTACCGAATTGATCTGAAGTTCCCCCATCAACTTTAATTCTTCCTAATTCTTTATTCCAAATGTTTTTTCCTTTTTCCTTAAGCTGATCGAAGTTATTAGTTCCGATTTCTTTTAAGTTTAATTCGGCTTGTTCATAACTGATAAAAGAAGAAGCCACTTGAGCATTTACTTTTTCGCCTACTTTTGTTTTAAAACCAATTACAGCACCTGCATGATCGGCTTTCATTTCTAAAGCATTTTCTAAAGCATCTCCGTTGAAAGTAGAATTCAGCTGGAAATCTTTATCGAAAATGATGACGAAATAGTTTTTAAAATTCTCTGGAACACCGCCGCTATTTTTGGTTGTGTAGCCGATAATTTTTCTTTCAGAAGGAATAATTTTTACATATGAACCTTTATCAAAAGCATCGATTACGATATAAGATTTGTCAGTTTCTGGAAACGTAAATCTAAATCTTGCCGCTCTTTCTGTTGGCGTAATTTCAGTTGTAACATTGTGATCTGCGAGATAAACGCTATAATAATATGGCGTAACAGTTTCTGCTTTATGCGAAAACCAGCTTTGTCTATCTTCTTCCTTAAATTTTAATTCGCCCGTTACTGGCATTATAGAAAACTGCCCGTAATCATTCATCCAAGGAGATGGCTGATGGGTTTGTTTAAAGCCTCTAATTCGGTTTGATTTATAAGTATAAGCCCAACCGTCGCCCATTTTTCCTGTTTGAGGCGTCCAAAAATTCATTCCCCACGGCATTGCGATTGCAGGATAGGTATTTCCGTTTGAAATTCCGTAATCTGAATCGGAACCAATTAAAGGATTTACCCAATCGATAGGCTGTTGCGGCGTTATAACCTGCGGATTTTGTGCACTTAAAAAAGTGAAAGTGAAAAGCGTAAAGACAATGGAGTTTTTAATATTCATCACAACTTTAATTATTAATCGAATTAATTACTTCTTTGTTGATTTTATTTACTTCAGAAAAATTCATTTTATCCACTTTACGATCATAAGTCATAAAACCATTTACTTCTCCTTCTACATCTGTCGTTTGCGTGTAAACTGCTGCTGAAAATCCAACTTTGGCTTGTTTTATTAATTGATCTGCATATTCTCTATACTTTGCCGTTGTTTCGTCTGTATTTTTAAACTGTGTATAACCCCAATTTTTGTCTGCTTGCCAAAGATGTCCGGTAACTGGAAAACCGATTCCGCCATATTCGCCTAAAACAGTAATTCTTCGAGCATCATACAACTTCAATTCTGGACCAGGATAATGATGAATATCTAGCATATCTCCTGTCTGAAAATGATTTCCCCCACTTGACGAATTTACCAATCGGCTTGGATCATGATTTTTGGTCCATTCTGTAATTTCGACCGTTTTGAATTGTCCCCATGCTTCGTTGAACGGAACCCAAACCACAATACTCGGATAAGAATACAAATGATCCATAATTTCTCTCCATTCTTTTTTGTAGGTTTCCTCAGATTGAGCTGTTCTTTTCAATTCTGTTCCTTCAAAATATTTGTGCATTTGCCAAATCGGACCTTCATCTCCGCTCGGCATATCTTGCCAAACCATAATTCCCATTTTATCGCAATGCGTGTACCATCTTGCAGGTTCTACTTTTACGTGTTTGCGAATCATGTTGAAACCTAATTCTTTAGTTCGAACCAAATCGTATTTTAAAGCTTCATCTGTTGGAGCTGTGTACAATCCGTCAGGCCACCAGCCTTGATCTAAAGGACCGAACTGAAAACAATCTTTATTGTTCAATTGAATTCTCACAATACCATTTTGATTTCTTTTTGAAGAAATTTTACGCATAGCGAAATAACTTTTTACTTCGTCTGCTACTTTTCCCCCACTAAGCAATTTTACTTTCACATCATATAAAAAAGGTGAATCTGGCGACCACAATTTCGGGTTTTTTAAAACAATATCCAACGATTGTCCTGCAACAGCTTTTTCTGATGCAATTGTTTGATTACCATCTAAAACGGTAATTTCGACAATATCTCCAGTGTTTGCGCCTTCTGCCTCTGCTTTTATGTTTATTGTGTTGCGATCAATATCTGGAGTTGTTCTTAAATTTGTGAAATGTTTTTTACTAACAGGTTCTAACCAAACCGTTTGCCAAATACCCGTTACAGGCGTGTACCAAATGCTTTCTGGATTTTTAACCTGTTTTCCTCTTGGCTGCGTTCCGTCATTTGTTGGATCCCAAACTTTTACAACTAATTTTTGAGATTTTCCATTTAAATAAGGCGTGATGTTAAAACTAAAAGGAACAAAACCTCCCGTATGCGTGCCGATTTTTATATCGTTAATATAAACTTCTGTTTTCCAATCTACAGCACCAAAATGCACTAAAATGTCTTTATTTTTCCATGAATTATCTACTGTAAAATTTGTTTCGTACCAAAGTTCATTTTCTGAGCCAACCGTTTTCATTACACCCGAAAGGCTTGATTCTACAGCAAAAGGAACGAGAATTTTTCCGTCATATCCTTTTGGCGCAGTTTGTCCCGCGGGTTGTATTGCGTAGTTCCATAAACCGTTAAGATTTTTCCATTGGCTTCTTTCCATTATAGGTCTAGGATATTCTGGAAGCGTGTTTTTAGGATCTACTTGTTCTGCCCATTTTGTTTTGATTTTGTCTCCCTGCGGTTGCCATTGCGCGATGCAATTTAATCCTAAAAAGAGAAAAAGTATTATGCTGATTTTATGCTTCATTATGCTATTTCTTGAGGTTTAAATAAAATAATATAAAACCTGAAGGCTTTTTATAACCTTCAGGTGTTACAAAAATTACTAACAAATACTACTTAAACTAATTAATTAAAATAACCATCTTTATCCAGCTTGGCAGCTGCTTCTATTAACATAACCCCGCTCAATTGGGTTGTAAGATCTGTGTTTGCTCCTGCCGCAGGTGCTGCTTTCCAATTGCTTCCTGATAACATTGAAGGTCTTAAAATTCCTTTTTTGTAAAATGTCTGAGCATTAAATTTCATGAAAGCTGCAAATTTTTCTTTATCTGTAGAATTAATTGTTGGATGCTCAGTAAGTTCTACGAAATAACGCACTAAGATACCTTTAAATAATCCGCCATCTCCTTGTCCTTCATCTCTTAAAAGACCTTCTGAAAGCAATTTTGGACTCACCAAAACTGTTCTTCCGCATTTTACAGCATCGTCAAGATATACTTGGTCGTTTGTTGCTTTGTATAATCTTAGACCTGCTCCAATCCATGTTCCCATGTTATAAGTAAAAACCCAGTCTTTGTTGGTTGTAATTACTCCGTTTACTTCTGATATATTATCCCAAACAGTTCCAGTAACCGGATCTACAAGATTAGCTTTTTGCCATGCATAGATTTTTTTTGCCCAATCTAAATCATCTGCTTTTTTATCGATTTCATACAATCTCATGGCAAGAATTACTGCTGGACCGTTTGAAACGGCATTTTTCTGTCTTGGCGTATCTTGTTTCCAAGTAATTCCTCCACCAAAAACATCACTCCAGCTTAATTTTATTCTTCCCCATAAATAATCGGCAACATCTTTATATTCTTGATCTTTTGTTGCGTCATAAGCACGAAGGCAAGAATTTGCTAGCCAAAGCATATCATCATTAAAAACATTGTTATAAGTATTATTTCCGTTTTTAACTTTGATTCCTTGTACCAAAGCTTTCATTCTTGTTTTGTAATTCTCATTTCCAGTTCTTACAAAGCCATCCACCAAAACATCCAAAACGTGTGCATTTGGCCAATAATTGAAAGTGCTTTTTCCTGTATTGTTTTCTATAAAAGTTCCATTAGAACCTAAGTAAGTATTGTAAGTTGCTGTTTGCAAAGAATCGGCTGTTTGTGCCCAAGTATATTTAAATTCAGCTCCGCCTGTACCGTTTGGATCACGTAACGGAATCGGATCATCATCGCAAGAAACAGTCAATAACCCCAATCCTATCACGCTTAGCATTACGATACTAAAACGCTTTGAAAATAATTTTTTCATAATATATTCATTTAATAAAACGTCTCTTAAAAAACATCTTTTAAGAGACGTTTTGGGTTATTTTATAATACTGTAAAACTGTGTGTATAAGCCGGTGCAGTTGCACTGAAATTAATTTCTGCATTTACATTTTTGTTATCAACTGCTGAAGCAAATTTGAAACAGTTGTTCCAGAAATCGCTCGTTACAGGAACCATATACCAGTAAGAAGCGGCAACGTTTGCTCCGTCAGGTCTGCTGTTATCTCCGTTGATACTTCCGTACCATTCTTCAGATGTAGTTGCACCATTTACAACTGTAAATTTAAATTTGTAACGCTCATCTCTACCCCAAGATTCTTGCTTGAAGCTGATTGCTTTATTTGCTGCTTTCCAGATACCTCCACCTGAATAAGTGTATTCAAATAAATATTGGCTAAGTGGCGGGAACCATAATTCGATTTTTTTGATTTCTGTCATTTTTGTAGAACCATCACTAAAATCTACTCTAATTTTGTACACTTTGCTTTCTCCTGCAAAAGTTGTTGCTCCGTCTTGTTTTAATTTACCATCTTCAATATAGAAAACTTCTGGCGTACCATTTTTTCTAGAAATGAATTTGTAAGTTCCAGCTTTAAGTTTTGTATAAATTTCGAATGAAGTTGCTCCTACTTTTTTAAATGCTTGAGCATCTGCAACCGTTTCTCCATTTTCAGAACCTGTACCAGTTATAAATAATTGATCTGGAGTTGGGAAACCGCCTGGTCTTTGCACTTCAAAAATTCCTGAAACTTTAGATTTTTGAACATTAATTCCTTTTGAAGAATAAACAGTCCATTTTAATTTTCCGATAGATTCTGATTGAATTCCCGCTAAAGCGGCAATTTTATTCAGCTCAGTAAAAGAAAGATTCAACGTTTTTTGGAATCCGTTTCCATCAGAAGGAATGGTATAAATTGGTTTAGAAAAATCGCCACTTTCTTTATCAAAAACAACATCATAAAGTACAACACCGTTATCCTCAGCTTTAGCTCCTTCCCATTCAAAAAGAGCAGAACTTTGTGCTCCAAGATCAAAAAATTTGTTATCTGCTGGTGCGTAAAGTGCATTTACCATACTCACATTAGTATGACTCATTGAATCGTCATTGTCGCAACCCACCACGAAGATGGAGCATACTAGTAATAATAATTTTGAATATATATTTTTCATGATTTTATTTATTAGGTTAGTTAGTTTTACCAGTTTGGATTTTGAGATAGATTACTGTTAATCAAACGCTCATCTCTTGGTATTGGCCATAGATAATGTTTTCCTGGATCAAAAGTTCTTAAGTTTACTCTTAAATAACCGTTGTCAACAGAAGACACTCCGAATTTTGCTCCGTGTGCATAACCATTTAACACATTTTCAGCAATTTTCCATCTTCTGATATCGAAGATTCTTAAACCTTCCATTCCAAATTCTGTACGACGCTCATTTCTAATCACTTCTCTTAGTCCAGCTTGTCCTAAAGCGCTATTAAATCCTAAAGCGGCTCCATCTGTAAAACCAGCGCGAACTCTAATTGCTCTGATAGTCTGGTCCCAAACTGAACTTGTCATTTGGTTTAATTCATTTTTAGCTTCTGCATACATCAACAAAATATCTGCATAACGGAACAACATTAAATTTAAACCTGAATTTAAAGAAGTTAAATGCTGTGGATCGTAATATTTGCGTGTGTAATATCCAGTTGGCGTTGCAGATGAACCTTGAACAAATTCGTCTGTAGCATTTCCTGGAGAAGAGCCTGGTTTAATGTAAATTGTACGTGAAGATCCATCTGCTTCTTTCCAAACATACTGATCGTAAACTACTGTAGCTGTTAATCTTGGATCTCTATTTACATACGGATTGTTTTCATTATAACCAGAACCCGCTTCGTTGATTTTCTTTCCATTCAACATTAAATAGCTATCAACCAATTCTTGAGTTGGTGCCAAAGCATTTAATCTTGCTCCAGCTGAAAGTGGTGCCATATCAAAAAATTCGCCCCACATTCTAAATTGAGGAACATATTGCAAGCTTAAAATATCTTCGCTATTGTATTCATTTTGTGGAAGAAATAAACCTTCGTAAGAAGGAAAAAGACTGTACTGACCGTAATTATTGGCTATAAATTGCTCTGTAACTTGTGCAACTCCAGCCCAATCTCCTTCATATAAAAGAACTCTTGCTTTTAATGCAACTGCAGCTCCAACTGTAATTTTGCCTCTATCAGCCTCAGCTTGTTGGTTATTTTTTTGTAAAGCTGGAATAATTGCATCCAATTCGCTTAAGATAAACTGAACCACTTCTGCATGAGAAGTTCTGCTTAAAGTTGTTGATTCTTCTAAAGAAGGATCTTTTTTAAGAAGCGGAATATCTCCAAACCAGGTTGTTAATTGAAAATGCTGAAATGCTCTCAAGAAACGTGTTTCAGCTTTCATTCTTGCAATAACAGTCGCGTCTGCATTCGGTACACGATCAATATTTTCTAAAATCAGATTACAAGTTTTGATACCTGCATAACGATTTTTCCATTCGTCTTTAATTCTACCCAATGACGGATCATACAATCCAGCACCAATTGAAGCTGCACCGGCGTTGTCTCCTCTACCGTTATAAGCATTATCTGAAAGTGCTTCATTATAAAAGAAATACTGACTGTTTTGCATTTGCGAATAAGCCGTATTTAGAAAAGTCTGCGCTTTATCAACACTTGTCCAATAGGTTGTATCTGTAAATTGGTTTTCAGGTACTTGGTCAAGGTCTTCACAACCTGCCAATAGTAAAAATGCTACTACTGGTATAAATTTTATTTGTTTAAGTATATTTTTCATTTTATTTCTTTTTAAAAGCTAACATCAATACCCATTCCGTAATATACCTGCGATGGATAAGCCCTACCGCTGTTTGCTCCATTTGTTGACATACTATTATTGAACTCAGAAAGCTCTGGATCAACAAATTTAACTTTAGATAATGTCAACAAGTTTTGTCCTGAAACATACACACGGAATTTACTCATACCTAACTTTTTAGCAACATCATCTGATAATGAGTAACCAAACTGTACGTTTTTAAGTCTTGCGTAAGCACCATCATACAAATACATATCTGAACCTCTTCTGAAGTTATTTGTATTCGATTGCGTTCCGTTGTTAGCTAGACGAGGATATCTCGCATCTGGATTTTGAGGTGTCCAGTAATCCAATTGATGTGTATACATTGTCATACCATAATTGTAGTGAAAAGGTTCTACCAATTCTCCTCTAATCATCATGGTTCTTTTTCCAACTCCTTGAATGAAAATGCTTAAATCGAAATTTTTATAATCTACATTATAAGTTGCTCCGAAAGTGTATCTAGGAAATGGATTTCCGAAAACGAATTTATCATTATCATCAATTTTTCCATCTTTGTTCACATCAACATATCTGTTATCTCCTGGCTGAACTGTAATTCCTTCTGGAACTGCAGCTCCTTGAATTTCTTCAACACTTTGAAAATAACCGTCTCTTTTTAAACCAACATAAGAATTAAATGGAAGTCCTTCGCGAAGTATTACTTGCAATTCTTCTACTCCTGTTAATCTTTCTTGTCCGTTAAATTCAAGTACTTTATTTTTCGAATCTCCAAAATTTACGGTTAAACTTTGGTTTACAGCTTTACCTTTATGACGGTAAGTTGCGCTTATTTCCCAACCTCTATTTCCAACTTTACCAGAGTTAAAATCAGGAAGATCTGTTCCGTAAACTCCTGGAACTTGAGGCGGAACCAAAATGTCTGAAGTTACTTTATCGAAGAAATCAAATGAGAAACTCAAAGCGCCTTTAAAGAAATCAGCATCTAACCCTACGTTGAAAGTTGCCGCTTTTTCCCACTGAATATCTGGGTTTGCAAAGTTGTAACCTGTTCCACTTTGTACGTTATTATTAAATCCGTAAGCGTTTTGGAAAGTAAAATAAGTCGTTTGGTATTGATAATTTCCAACGTTTTGGTTTCCAAGAATTCCGTAAGAAGATCTTAATTTAATATTCCCTACATTATCTCTGTAGCTTTCCATGAAATCTTCTTTTGTAAGTCCGTAACCTACTGTCACAGATGGAAAAAATCCCCATCTTACATCGTCTCTAAATTTAGAAGAACCGTCATATCTAAAGCTGAATTCGGCGAAATATTTGTCTTTATAATCGTAACCTGCACGACCAAAAAGCGAATTTAAACTGCTTGTTGAAGAAGCTGGATTACCATTAGGATCAGTTCCGTTAGAAGTGTAAGAGTTTTTTCCGATTACAGTTTCACTTGTTGGCGTTCCTAAATCTGGATCATTAAATTTTGTATATAAAGCTGATCTTCTTTCTGAACGGCTTTCGTTAGAAACACCCACTAAAGCACTTACGTTATGATTTCCGAAAGACTTAGTATACTCTAACATAAACTGCGTATTCAAATCAAGACTTTTTTGATTTTCTTCGTTTGTATCGCGATCTGCACCATAAATTCCTTGCGGTAAGAAATTAACTTGCATAGTTCTCGCATACATATTTCCAGACCATAAACGTCCTCCAAAAACACCTTTAACTTTAAAGTCGCTTGTTAATTTGTATTCTGCATTAAAAGCTCCGAAAACATCATCATTATCATATTTTCTAAAACCACCTTTTTCTAAAATTCCTAATGAGTTAAATTGCTGCAAAACATCATTTGTCAAGAAATTACCCTCTTCATCTTTTTGAGTATAATATAATGGAACCCTGAATGCGTCTACCATTAAAGTACTTGTGCTAGAAGAATGATCTGTAATTTTTTGTTTAGAATAAGCTAATGTAGACGTCAATTTGAATTTACCATATTCATTGGTAAGATTGATTCTGAAATTGTAGCGCTCCATTCCTTTTTTTGGTCCAACGAAATTACTTTCTTGATCCAAATAACCTAAAGAAACTAAATAAGTAGAATTTTCACTTCCCCCCGAAATAGAAAGATTCTGATTTAATTGCAATGCTGGTTTTACAATTTCTTCTGCAAACCATTCTGTATCTCCTTTTGCTTTAAGTTCGGCAATTTTTTCAGCTGTAAAAACTGCAGTAGATTCGCCAGAGTTGTAAGCAGCTTCGTTCCTTAACATTGCATTTTCGTAACCGTGAACAGGACGTGTAAAGAATTTAGGCGTATTATAACCTGCCAAACTGCTATATTGAATAGTCATCGGGTTTCCTTTACTACCTTTTCTAGTTGTAATAAGCACAACTCCGTTACTTGCTCTAGATCCGTAGATGGCAGCACTACCAGCATCTTTTAAAACCGAAACACTTTCTATGTCTGCTGGATTTAAAGCATTAATATCTCCTCCAACAATTCCGTCAATTACGATTAACGGACTATTATTTCCTAATGTACTGATACCTCTAATATTAAGATTCAGTCCAGCACCAGGTTCAGAGTTTGTCTGCTGAATAGTTAAACTAGGAGCTTTTCCTTGCAAAGCCAAAGTAGTATTTACATTTGGTCTACCGTTAAAAGCATCATTATTAACTTGATCTATCGCTCCTACGACTTTCTTTCTTTTCTGTGTACCATAACCTACAACTACAACCTCATCTAAAGCTGATACATCTAAGTCCATGGCTACATTAATAACACTTTTATTATTCACTTTAATATCGACTGGTTTGTAACCGATCATAGTGAATCTTAAAGTTGTACTACCATTTTGTAATGAAATTGTGTAGTGTCCGTCAAAATCTGCGTTAACCGCATTTCTAGGATCACTAACATCCATCACAGTTGCACCTGGGAGAGACAGGTTGTCTGAAAGAGAAGTTATAACCCCGGAAACCTGAGTTTTTTGGTTCTGCGCGGCAAGATGGTTATACCCGCAGCAAAGCAAAGCAATTGTGAGAAAAAAATGCACACGGAGCATTTTTTTCATTCTGCAATTCGAATGTTTCATCATGAAATATTTTGGTTAGTTAGCAATAATTGAGTCAATAATAAAAACAAAAGAAGGTTTGGAGAGGAACCTGCTGAAGTAGTAAAACAGCAAATAAAGTTTTTAGATTGATTAAAAGTTCCGGCAATTTTTAATCGTTAAAAAACTAAAGCGGCTATAATAACTTATTAACTCATAGCAAACATACTAAAACGTTTTAGTAAAAAAAATTTTTTTTTACTAAATATAATTTTAATGTTAATTTTTAAAGATATTCACTTATTTAAGAGATTGTATTGAATATAATTCAAATAAAAACAACGAAAACGTTATAAAACAGCTTTAAAATCAACAGACTTAAATTAAAGTTAAAATCAATTTGCAAGGAATATCAAGATTTTAACACTTAAAAAAGACAAAAGACATTGCTAAAAAGATGAAAGACGATATACAGCCGACGAAAGGAAAAAATAAAGAAGAAAGAAGCAAGATTTAAGACTTATAAAAATTAAGAAAAACAAGCTAGATTGAAGGTAAAAGTCAAACGAATTTTTATTGTCATCAGAAAGAAAAATTCGAGAATTAAAAACTTATTTATATAAAAAAACTAACCTGAAATCAATCTAAAAGATGAAATCAGGTTAGTTTTTAAATTTTAAAAATCTCTTTATTATTTCTGCTTCGCTAATGAAGACTCACGAATAATCAGTTCTGTCTTTAAAACGATTTTCTGATGCGTTTCAGAAACGTCTTTTTTCTTTAAAAGCGGCAACATTACTTCCATCAATTTTGTACAGATTTCTACCAAAGGTTGCGCAACAGATGTTATGGTTGGATCGTAAATTTTAAACATATCATTGTCGTCAAAAGCGATCAATCCTAAATCTTTAATCAAGTTTTGATTGGTTTCTTTCAAAACCTCTAATCCGCTTTGTGCAAGATAGTTGGTAGAAAAGAAAACGGCATCTAAATCTTTATTTTCTTCGAAGAACTTTTTAATGTACTCTTTAGCCTTTCCTTTTATAATTTCATTAAAAGGAATTTGAAGAACATGCGGCTCTAAACCATTTGCTTCCACCGCTTTTTCATATCCGTGCAAACGTCCATACATCTGACTTTGATCAGAAGCCGTACTTACAAAACAAATATTTTTAAACTTGTTATCCACTAAATGTTGTGTTGCATCATAAGAAGCTTGTTCATTATCAATTACAACACTGTTGCAATCTAATCCTTCATAAAATCTATCTAATAAAATGACAGGAATATTGTCTTTAATAAGATTTTCAATAGTATCCTTTATTCCTGGAGACGGAACGATAATAAATCCGTCAACTTGGCGAAAATTAAATAATGTAATAAGTTCATTGGCTTTTTCGTCATCATTTTCGTTGCTGCAGAAAATAACTTTATAGCCTTTTTCATAAGCAATATCTTCAAAAATGCGGGCAAGCTGAGAGAAGAAATTATTCGATATATCTTCAACCATAAAAACCAACAACTTTGACTTTCCTGTTCTAAGACTTTGTGCTATTTGATTTGGCCTGTAATTAATTAGCTTGGCATAATCTAAAACCTTTTTTGTCAATTCTTTAGAAATGTGTTTTTCTTTTGCCTTACCATTTAACACAAAAGATACCGTTGTTACAGATATCTTCAATTCCTCGGCAATATTTCTAATAGAAACAGGTTTTTTCTTCATTTTTAGATTCTTTTTATTTTAAATCCACAATTTTGTTCAAATATAGTAAAGTATTGTTTATTAGAAATAAGGAAGCTCAGTCTTAATTCGTTCCCAGAAAACTTCATTATATAAATAACTAGAACCTAAAATACTCGTCTGCTCAGTGTTTTCAACAATTGAAATATTCAATTCTATATTTTTCTTTTTGAGATTTTCCTGCACTTTTGTTAAAAACAAACGATGCGATTTAGCAATATTTCCGCCAATAATAAGCAGATCAGCTTCAAAATCTATTATAAACGGAGCTAAAAATTCGCTTAAATTATTTGCAAAATCATCAAAAATTTTAGCAGTTGAGAAGTTCTCAATTCCAGCAATTTCTTTTACTCCATCTGTCAATTTATTCCCAGTATTTTTCTCGTATTCTTTTAAAAACCATCTTGTTGAAAAATAACTGTCCGCAATATTATCCTTAAAAGGTTTATCCCACAAACAACCATTATGAGGCACATTATTTCCTTGCGTAAGCGGTAATTTATTATCTAAAAAAGCAGCTCCAAAACCAGTTCCTAAAGTGATTGCAATAACTTTATTTTCAGTAGATGAATTCTCTCTAAGAGATCCTCCAACTCCGAAACAACTCGCATCGTTAAGAAATCTAAAACTAACATTTTTAGTATTCAAATATTTTATAAGTTCTTGAGAAACAGAAACATTATACAACGATTCGTATTTATCATTTCCTTCAAACATGGCAATTCCGCTTTCATATTGAAAAGGTCCCGGCATAGAAAATGCAATTCCAATTTTATCATTTGAGAAATAACCAGAAGTTTTCTCCACAGCTTCAATTGTCTGATTAATTACTTCTGCCCATTTTTTTATGATAGCTTCTTTAGAAGCTTTACTATCTACGGCACCACTAAAATATGTTTGAGGAATTATTACAAAGTCATTACCATCTACGGCGGCACTGCTTATATGGCTTCCGCCAATATCTACACCTATTGTTATTGACATTTCTACTATTTTTTAAATTATTTCTATAATTAATCGCTTAATTATTTTTAATTGTTTAATCTATTCAATTGCAAACGTGGCGTCTTTTTAAAGCTTTATAAATAACATTTCAAACCTAAAAAGAAAGTTTTTTAGCATTTGATACTTTATTGTCAAAAAACAATACTATTTCCATGAACTCATTCGGTTGAACTAAAGAAAAACTCTCCTTTTTAATTTAAAACAAGAGAATGAAGTCATTTACTTTTTAAGCGCTTTTGCAATTATTTTTTCTAAAATTGGCTCCATAACAGCGTATCCAGCTTCATTTGGATGAACACCGTCTGTACACAATTCTGCTTTTAAACCCATTTCATCATTGACCATAGCCGAATAATAATCTACATAAAAGAGTTTATTTTTTTCTGCGTATGATTTAATGATTTTGTTTAATGCAATTACTTTTGGAGCAGGCTGCATTCCTTTTCTCCATTGAAAATCTAATGCTGGTAAAATCGAACAAACAATAACTTTTATACCGTTTTGTTTTGCCAATTCGCACATCGAAAATATATTGCCAGAAGTAGCGTCAACGGAATATGGACCTGTGTTTTCTGCAATATCATTTATTCCTGCCAAAATAACAACAACAGCTGGTTTTAGCGCAATTACATCTTGCCTGAAACGAAGAAGCATTTGCGGTGTAGTCTGCCCGCTGATTCCTCTATTGATATATTTTTTAGAATTGAAAAAATCTGGTCTTTTGTTTATCCAACCTTCAGTTATAGAATTCCCCATAAAAACCACACGGCTATGATCTTTAGAACTTAAAATAGGAACTTTGGCATTTTCTTCTTTATATCGAGTAAGATTTGGCCAATCTTGACTGTAAGTTATCTGCAAAGCGAAAAAAAATAGTAAAGAGTAATAAAGTAAAGTTTTGGTTTTCATGCGCAATTACAACTTGGTTAAATTGAAAATTATCTTTTACTAATTATTCTATTTTATCTTAATTAAATCCGAATGTCATTAAATATTTAGTTATTATTTTTTTGATTAATAATTATGTATTTAAATTTATTTGATTTATTCAAAATAGAAAGAAAGAATCGCAAATATACTAAAACGTTTTAGTATACCAAATAAAGTGTATTTTTTTTTCAACTTTAATTTGAGATAAATTAAAAACCAAAAAGCCTTAAACAATAAACTGTTTAAGGCTTTCCACAAAAGAAATATAAGTTTTACACTTTTATTTCACCATTAAATTTTCGATTTTAGAATTCGAAATATCCGGATTTGCTCCTGGAGATTCTGCTACCAAAGCTCCTACTGCGCAAGCAAAATCGATGGCATTTTGAGGTTCGTTCCCATTTAATAAAGAAGTAATTAAAGCCGCTAAAAAAGAATCTCCCGCCCCCACGGTATCAGCGACTTTAATTGGATATCCTTCATTTTCATAGATTTTACCTTTCCAAAGTAATAATGCTCCATGCTTTCCTTTAGTAACGCACATAGCCTCGGCATTGCTTTGTTTTAGAATGAAATGCATATTTTCTTCCAGACTTTCAAAAGGTGAATTTAGAGCAGAGGCAATTTCTAATAACTCTTCATCATTAAACTTAATAAAATTGGCAGACTGCATTAACCGATTCAGAATTTCATAAGAATAATGAGGTTTTCTTAAATTGACGTCAAAAACTTTGTAAACATTTGTCTGCAACAATTCTTCTAAAGCATTTCGAGAAATAGCATCACGGCAAACCAAGCTTCCATAAATTAAAACCTCTGCTTCTTCGACAAGTTTTCTTGCTGTGTTATTAAGCACAATTTTATCCCAAGCTGATGGATAATTAATTTCGTAACTCGCAGATCCACGTTCATTTAGTGTAACTTGAACCAATCCAGTCGGAAAATCTTCTGCTATAACAATACTGTCTGTTTTAAGTCCTAAACTTTTTACCTGATTGATAATTGCTTTTCCGTCTTCATCATTTCCTACACAACTAATCATGGCAACTTCGCATCCAAATGTTTTCATTCGAAGCGCCACATTCAGTGGAGCTCCGCCAATCTTCTTTTCGTTTTCAAAAACATCCCAAAGCACCTCTCCATAAGCTACTGCTTTAAGGCTTTTTCCGTTATTCATTCTAAAATTATTTAATATATTGTTTTTTATTTTTTGCCTTTAATAGCCTGGATTTTGTTTGTAAAGTCCTTGGCTGAAATTAATTTGTTTTAAAGGAATTGGACAATATTCCTCTTTCTGTGCATCAAAATTAGCATCTTGATAATAAGTGCGTTTTGATTTTTCTCCTGCGTAAAAAGTGTTTAAAACTTGGTCTGTAACGCCCCAACGAACCAAATCAAAGAATCGGCTGCCTTCCATTGCCAATTCTAATCTTCGTTCCCATCGCATTGCTTTGCGGGCAAAATCTTGTGTCCAATTGCAATTAACTCCGTCAACATAAGTGCTTATTTTAAAGTTGTTTGCGTACGGAAGTCTGCCTGTACTTTGCGCCGCTCTTTGACGAATTTCATTAATTAAAGGCAAAGCTTCTGCTTGTCTTCCTGCTTCAATCAAAGCTTCGGCACGCATTAAAATCACGTCGGCATAGCGAATTTGAATTCTGTTTTTTGAATTTCCGTAAAACGGATCAATATTGACAAAACAACTACAGCTTGGTGCCACATTTTCTTTTAAAGAAGCAAAATAACCGTATGTTCCCGGAGAACGAACCCAAGATTCAACATAAACATATTCTGGATCGTATTTATAAGGCAAGCCTGGCATGGCAACCGTATGATACAATCTTGGATCTACCGTGTTTGCATTTCTGTTCTTATAATCAAAATCTTGATTGTTGTAAGTATCAAATTGAGGCAAACCATCTGCTCCAGTTTTAAAAGCATTAACTAAGTTCTGACTTGGTTTATGAAAATCGCAACATCCTAAACCTTGAGGAGTTGAAAGCACATCTGAAAAATTCAATCTTCCGTATAAAGTGCCATCATTATCAGAAAACTGAATAGAGAAAATCGATTCTGGTCCATTTTCATAAGTTCCAGGCAAAAAGTTATTGGCAAAATCAGGTTCTAAAGTTGCTTTTCCGATTACTTTTTCTGTAGCCGCAATTACTTCCTGCAAATGCTGTTGATTGATTCCTGTAACTTTAAAATTATCATCTTGCGTATACGCTTGATACAAACGTGTTTTGGCTAAATAAGCGTATGCCGCTTTTTGTGTCGCGCGACCAACTTGCGGTTGAGTTTCTGGCAAAGCATCGGCAGCAGCCTGAAAATCTTCTGCAATTCTATTCCAAAGTTCTTCGTTTGTAAGTGCTACGTTTGAGATAGTTTTGTATTCTTCAACTGGAATATCCTCAGTTATGTAAGGCACATTTCTAAACATAATTTTCAGCATAAAATAAAAATGTGCTCTTAAAAAACGCATTTCCGCAATACGTGTTTTTTTCAACGGAAAATCAGCTTCTGAGATTTGTTCCAAAGCTTTTAAAGCTTTATTGGCTCTCCCAACTCCAACGTAACTGTTGTACCAAAAAGTGTCTAATTCTCCAAAATCAGGTCTGATGTTATTCGAAACTTCAAAAAAGTGAAAAACCTGAATATCATTTGTACCACTTCCGCCTTTGTACGCATCATCAGAACGAACGTTTCCAAAAGGCCACAAACTATAAGGCGAATCGTAATGATCGTTTCCTAATTGCGCATAAGCTGCATTCATAAATCCTTCGATTGTTTCTGGCGTTACAATATCATCTTCTGATAAAACTCCTCGCGGATTATTTTCTAAAAAATCGGAACAGGAAGCGAATAAAACCATCACTAAAAATCCTGATATATATAGTATTTTTTTCATTTTCAATATTTTATTATAAAGTAAAATTAAGACCAGCAGTAAAAGTGGTAGGCTGAGGATAACCAAATCCTGCATTTTCTGGATCAACTCCTGTAAAATTTTTCGAATCTAAAATCAGTAAATTTTGTCCGCTGATGTACACTCTAAAACTTTCCATATTTATTTTCTTTAGAAAATCTTTTGGAAGGTTGTAACCTAATTGCAGAACTCTTAATTTTAGATAACTTCCGTTTTCTACATAATAAGTTGAAAATCTGTTTTCTGCATTTCTATCAACAGTTGTCAAAGCTGGAATTGTAGAATTCGGATTGTCTACAGACCAAGCATTTAACAATCGAGTTCCTTTATTCGATCCTACATCATCAACACTCCAAAAATCCGTTTGATATTTAGTATTATTGATTACGTCGACATTTCCTGTTCCTTCCCAGAAAGTAGTAAAATCGAAGTTTTTATAAGACAGATTTAAATTGATTCCGTATTGAAAACCAGGATTTGGGTTTCCAATCCAAGTACGATCTTTATCTGTAATTTGCCCGTCTCCGTTAAGATCAACGTAACGAATTCTTCCTAAACCTTTTCCTTCCTGAATTGGCGAATTATTAACCTGATCTTGCGTTGTAAACAAACCATCCGTTACATATCCGTACATAGAATTAATCGGTCTTCCTAAAATATTATCATTTAATCCGTCGCCGCCGTAATTGTTTTTAACCTCGTCTGGCAATTGCGTAATCTTGTTTTTATTGGCTGCAATATTTCCTGAAATCTCATATTTCAATCCAAACGATGTTTCATCTTGATATCCTAAAGAAACCTCCCAACCTTTATTTTCCATTGAAGCTCCATTTACCCAACGGTTTCCACCTTCTCCAATAACTCCTAAATAAGCTGGAAGAACCAAAATATCTTCTGTTTTTTTGATGTAATAATCAATCGATCCGCTTAATTTTTGTTTGAAAAAACCAAAGTCTAAACCAACGTTTGTCTGCGTTGTAGTTTCCCATTTTAAATCATCGTTTCCTGATTGCGTTGCGATAAATCCAGATGGAAGCAAGCCGTTTCCATTTCCTGCAATATCATAAGCTGTTCCGTAAGAAGTTGCCCAAGTCGGACTTCCGCCTGCGTAAGTTGCTAAGTAAAGAGAATAAACTGCCGTATTACTGATTTCCTGATTACCCGTTTGTCCCCAACCTGCTCTTAATTTTAAATCAGAAATTGCTGTGATATTGTTTTTAATAAAATTCTCGTTGCTGATTCTCCAACCTCCAGAAACTGCTGGAAAAGTACCAAACTGATTGTTTTTACCAAATCGAGAAGAACCGTCACGGCGAATAGTTGCCGAAAGCAAATAGCGATTATCAAATTCGTAATCTGCTTTTCCGAAATAAGAAAGCAAAGAATATACTGTTGAAGTTCCACTTGTAAAAGATTCTCCAGTTCCTGCATCAGGATACATATAATCTGGCGTTTCGATCAAGAAATCGTTTTTACGTAAAGTCGTTGTGTCGTAAGTGTCTTTATACATTTCGGTTCCAGCCATCAAATTCAAATTGCTTTTTCCAAAATTTAAACTGTAAATTGCTGTGTTTGTCCAAGTCCATTTATCGCTTACAGATTGGTCAATGGTAACAGAAGTTTGATCATTTTGTAAATAACCTGATTTATAGCTTCTTTGTAAAGTGCGTTTTTTGTAAGAGCCGTAATCAATACCGAAACTACTTTTTAGATGTAGATTTTTAACGATTTCTAAATCGGCATAAACATTCCCGAAAAGACGTAAATAATCGTATTTATTATCTTTATTATATTCTAAAAGACGAACAGGATTTTGTCTGTCGTTCATTCCGCCAACTGGTCCTCCCCATCCTATTCCATCAACCGTTCTAATCGGAATAATTGGCAATGCGCGCAACGCAGGATCTAAAACTCCTGGATCTGTAACTTCATTAGTTCTGTTTAAAGTAAAGTTTTCGCCAATTACCAATTTCCCATCAAAGTATTTGTATGAACCATTCATTCTTGCAGAAATTCTTTCAAAATCAGTTGTTTTTACGACACCTTCATTTCCATAATAACCCAATGAGAAAACATAACTTCCTTTGTCTGAAGCATTCGAAACCGATAAATCATAAGAATTGGCAACTCCAGTTTGCGAAACCGCATCATACCAATTGGTATCTGCTGATTTCAACGTTTGTTCTGCATCTAAATATTCTGGAATAATCACTCTATTTAATTGCGCTTTTCCGTTAACATTCGCCCAATCAAACTGATAACGAACATTATTAGTATTTGGATCTAAACCGTCATTAATATTAGCTTGCCATAATGCTTGCCCAAATTGGTTGGCATTCATAACACTCAATTTATTAGAATAGCTTGAAAGCGAAGTGTAAGTGCTGAAATTGATTCGCATTTTACCTTCTTTCCCTTTTTTTGTAGTCACAATAATAACTCCGTTTGAAGCTCTTGAACCATAAATACTCGCAGACGAAGCATCTTTTAAGACCTGAATCGATTCAATATCATTCGGATTTAATTCGTGTAATCCTGATTTAGTTGGCATTCCATCAATTACATAAAGCGGATCTGTATTGTTTAATGTTCCAACTCCACGAATTACAACTTTTGTATTCGCACCACTTGGAGAACCGTCAGAAGAAACTTTTACACCCGCAATTCTTCCTTGCAAAGCTTTAATTGGGTTGGGTTCTGGCTGTTTCATAAGTTCTTTTACACTCACAACGGCTACAGCTCCTGTAATATCGGTTTTCTTTTGTTTAGAATATCCCGTAACAACCACTTCATTCAATTGATTATTATCGACTTTTAAAGTCACGTTGATAGTTGTCTGTCCGTTTACCGCAATAGATTGTGGAGCATATCCTATAAAAGAAACTACAATTGTAGCATTTGAAGCAATGTTTTGGAAAGAAAAATTTCCATCAAAATCGGTAGCTGTACTTATATTTGTTCCCGAAATAGTTACAGTCGCGCCAGGCAACGGCATTCCGTCATCTGACGCAATTACCGTTCCTTTAACTTGATTTTCCTGAGCTGAAAGAATCAAGACTGGAAAAAAGAAAAATAGAAAATAAATGATTTTACTTTTCATAAATTACTGGTTTTGGTTTATATTTAATTGGTTAATTACGAGGTTAGAAATTTCAAATCCTTGGCCTGAAGAAGCTGAAATAGAGTTAAATGGCTGGTTTAGGAAAAAGATTTCGGTCATTACTTTTTCGCCATTGTTGTAAAATATTTCTATTGAAGTTTTATCGAGAACAATTTTAAAATTTGCCTCTTTCTGATTTTTGTCCAATTTTGCTTTATGAACTATCGAAGCAAATTTGTCTGAAAAGTCAATTTTTCCAGCTTTTGTTCGATCAACAAATAAGTAGTTTTCTGTATTATTCAATCCGAAAGTTAGAGACTCTCCAATTGCATTTGAAAGTGTAAAAGTGTAGTTATCTTGTTTTAAATTCTTTAAATCGAAACTGATAACTGCTTGTCTTAAATCTATTTTTCCAGATTCAAAAAGAGCTGTTTTACTTTTTACTTTCAGGCTTTTTTTCTCAATAGATTTAGAAACATATTTTTCTAATTCTTTAACTGGATTACTAATCAGGCTATATTCATTTCCTTTTTTAATTAATTGCATTTCACGCGGCGTTGTCATACTGCTTCTCCATGCGTTTGTTGGCACACTTCCGCCATAATCTAAACTTACCATCCAGCCAATAAACAATCGTCTTCCGTCTGAAGTTGGAATATTATTCCACGTTACACCCGCATAATTATCTTTTCCGTAATCAATCCAAACGGCTTTTTCTCTTTTAATTCTTTGTTCAAAATTGGCATCAACAATAAAATTCGTTCCATCAAAATCACCAACAAAATATTGCGTTCCAGAACCTCCGTTTGCTGCTCCTTGCCCTAAACTTTGCAATAAAACCCATTTCTTTTCATTAGTTCCTTCAACTTTTATTTGAAAGAAATCTGGGCATTCCCACACGCTTTCGTGCGCGCCTAAATCTTTGCCGAAATCCGATAAAAATTTCCAGTTTTTTAAATCTTTAGAACCATAAAAATGATCTCTATCTGAAGCTGCCACAACCATTATCCATTGCTTATGAACTTCATCCCAAGAAACTTTCGGATCGCGAAAATCTCGAATTCCAGGATTTTTTACGACTGGATTTCCTTCATCAAATTTTTTATACGTAAATCCGCCATCAGTAGAATACGCAATGTCTTGCTGCTCTGTATCAAGCTTTCCATCTTTGCCTTTTTCCATATCATGCAAAGTGTAAATGGCCACAATTGGCGCTTTTCCATCTTTTCCAAAACCAGAAGTGTTTTGCGTGTCGACAACGGCGCTTCCAGAAAAAATATATTTTTCTTTATCTGGAAAAATGGCAATTGGCTGTTCTTTCCAAACAATCATATCTTTGCTAATCGCGTGTCCCCAATGCATTGGCCCCCAAACATTTTTTTCTGGATAATGCTGAAAGTACAAATGGTAATAACCATCGGCATAAAACATTCCGTTGGGGTCATTCATCCAGCCTTTTTTGGGCGTAAAATGAAAATTAGGACGGTACATTTCTGCTTCTGAAATAGTTGTAGAGGCGACTGATTTAGTTTGCGCCCTTACAGCAGAAAATTCGAAACTTGCTACAAAAAACAATGCAGTAGTATAAAGAGCAAGCGACTGTAATTGAGTTACTTTCATTTGATTTTTTATTGGTTGATAATTAGAAGTTGTTGTAAAAATTATATTCTTTTTTACTTTTCAGAAAAGAGCATAAAAGGTCGGAAAGCATTACACTTTCAAGTGGTTATTGCGACTTGTTTATGATTTTCTAACGAAAAGAAATTAATTTAATCCTGTGGGTGTAATATTTGAACACATAGAAACATAGATCTATTTTTACATCTTTTAAAAAGATTCTAAAAAGAAACTAGTTTCTAACACATAGCTATGTTTGTTAATGCAAGTGAAACGCCTTTTTAATACTTGAAAACTATGTTTCTATGTGTTTAAAATTCACCCAATTAATTTAGATGTTTGTTTTAATTCCTTTTCAAAACATCTAATTTTTGAATTACTAAATTATTTAATTCGATTTTTTCTTTAGAAGAAACTGAAAGCGATGTAAATGGTTTTTCTAAGAAAAAGATTTCCGTCATTACTTTTTCGCCATTATTATAGAATATTTCAATTGAAGTTTTATCTAAAATAATTTTGAAAGTGGCTTCTCTTTGATTTCCGTTTAAAAAAGCTTTACTAATGGTTGCGGCAAATTTATCTGAGAAATCATTTTTTCCTGCTTTTGAACGATCAACGAATAAGTAATTTTCTTTGTTGTTTAAACCAAATTTTAAAGATTCTCCATCTGAATTGGAAAGCTCAAACGTATAATTTTCGGTTTTTAAATTTTTCAACTCTAAACTTACAATGGCTTGCGTTAAATCTGCTTTTCCATTTTCGACTAAAGTATAATTCTCTTTCCCTTTTAAAGTTTTTGTTCGGATAGTTTCCGTAATATAATAATCAAGTTCTTTTACTGGATTGCTAACCAAATTGTAATAAGTTCCTTTTTTAACTAATTTCAATTCGCGGGCAATTGTCGTACTGCTTCGCCAACTTGTTGTTGGAACTTGCTGTGCGTATTCCCAATTTGACATCCAACCGATAAACAATCTTCTTCCGTCTGCACTTGGAACATTATTCCACGTAACTCCAGCATAATTATCTTTTCCATAATCTGCCCAAACTGCTTTTTCATTTTCTAGTCTTTTAGCAAAATCAGGATCAAGTTTGAATGTTTTTCCGTCAAAATCTCCCACAAAATATTGCACTCCAGAACCTCCGTTTGGTCCGCCCGGATTTAAGTTTTGAATTAAAACCCATTTGGTTTCTTTAGTTCCTTCCACTTTGATTGGAAAGAAATCCGGACATTCCCAAACACCGCCGTGTGCTCCTATCTCTTTTCCAAATTCAGATAAAAATTCCCAGTTTTTTAGATTAGATGATTTGTAAAACTGCGCTCGGTCCTGCGCTGCCAAAACCATAATCCACTGTTTGTGTGTTTCATCCCAAGTTACTTTTGGATCACGAAAATCTCTAATTCCTGGATTTTTTACGACAGGATTTCCTTCCTCAAATTTCTGCCATGTAAAACCGTTATCGTTAGAATAAGCAATATCTTGTTGCTCGACATCTATTTTGCCTTCTTTTTCCTTTGTCATATCGTGCAAAGTATAAATTGCGATAATTGGTGCATTGTTACCAATTTTTAAACCCGATGTATTATTGACATCTACAACAGCACTTCCAGAAAAAATATATTTGTCTTTATCCGGATAAATGGCAATTGGCTGTTCATCCCATTTAATCAAATCTCTACTTGTTGCGTGTCCCCAATGCATTGGTCCCCAAACACTTTTATCTGGATAATATTGATAAAACAAATGATAATATCCGTTGGCGTAAAACATTCCGTTCGGATCATTCATCCATCCTTTTTTTGGTGTAAAATGAAAATTAGGACGGTACATTTTTTCTTCATTTGCATTTGATGGCAAAACCTTGGTTTGTGCCGAAGCTGAAAATGTTGTGCAGCCAGCAATCGACAATACTAAAGCACTATAAAGAGCGAGCGGCAGCTGTTTCGTTGATTTCATTTTTTTTGATATTTTTTTTAGTTAATGTTTCACTTAAAACTTCCAAAGAAATTCCTTTTGTTTCTGGCATTAGAAAAATTACGAATAATAATTGCAAAACCATCATCAAAGTAAAAATCAGGAATACGACTTCTGGACCAATTTCCGAAAATAACATCGGAATTAAGGACGGAATAATCGCCGCCAAAACCCAATGCACCGAGCTTCCAAATGCTTGTCCTGAAGCGCGAATATGATTCGGGAAAATTTCTGAAATGAAAACCCAAATTACAGCTCCCTGACCAATGGCATGAGAAGCAATGAACAAGAAAAGGAAAATAGGAACCGATAATCCGCCCCAATTGTAATAAAAAGCAGCCGAAACTAAACCTAACGAAATAATATATCCAATTGAACCAATGTACATTAACAACTTCCTTCCTAATTTGTCAATTAATGTTACACCGATTAAAGTGAAAATAAGATTTGTAACTCCAATTCCGATACTGCTCAATAAAGCGGTATTTTGTCCTAAACCTGCTTCTTCAAAAATTCTTGGCGCATAATAAAGAAACGCATTAATTCCTGAAAACTGATTGAAAAAAGCAATTAAAAAAGCTAAGATTAAAGGAAAACGGTATTTTTTCATGAAGATATTTTCATGTTTAACCACACCGTTTTCGCGAGAATCGTCCATAAGATCTTCGATATTTGCTGAAGGATCGATTTTGTATAAAACTTTACGAGCTTCTTCGTCTCGGTTTTTAGATAATAGCCATCTCGGACTTTCTGGTATGCTTAGAATAAAAAGTATGTAAATAAAAGACGGAATTGCCTGAACGCCAACCATCCATCTCCAAGCGTTTTCTCCGATATCTTTTAAAAAGTAGTTTGAAATAAAGGCAATTAAAATTCCTAAAACAATATTAAACTGGTATAAAGCCACTAACCTTCCGCGTTTATCAGCAGGAGCAATTTCTGAAACATAAGCGGGAGCCGCAATCGTAGAAGCACCAACTCCTAAACCTCCAATAAATCTAAAAGCAGCAAATACAAAAGGATCATTTGCAAAAGCAGCTCCAATTGCAGAAACAAAATATAAGATACCAATCCAGAATAAGGTCTTTTTACGTCCTATTTTATTGGTTGGAATTCCTCCAAAAATAGCCCCAACAACAGTTCCCCATAATGCCATTGCCATTACGACTGAACCATGAAAAGCATCTGAAGAATGCCAAAGAAGCTGCAATTGTTTATCAGCTCCAGAAATTACTACGGTATCAAAACCGAAAAGAAAACCTGCCAGTGCAGCAGTAATAGACCAAATCAATATCTTATTCATTGTACATGTATTAAAACTTGTTGCTAAGATATCTGCAAAAAAAACAACTTATTTTTAATGATGTTACAATTTATTTCTATAAATATTGATACATTAATATTTCAAACTCAAAACCTTTGTTTACAAGGTTTTACATAACATTAAAAATATTTACGAAAACCTTGTAGTTTCAATTTTGTTACATAAGTTTCAAAAATGTTACCTAAAAAGAAGCCGTTTTAAAAGTCTCTAAAGCGATGCTTTGTATTCTTTTGGAGAAACTCCGAATTTATTCTTAAAAGCTGTCGAAAAATAGTTTGGAGTTGAGAACCCAAGCGAGTACGCAATCTCTGAAATATTCATTTCATTTGACTTTAAAAGTTCTGCTGCTTTTTCTAATTTGACGTTATTAATATGATCGCTGATATTAATTCCGATAATGGCTTTAACTTTTCTGTATAATTGTACTCTAGAAACCCCTAATTTCTCTGCTAATTCTTCAACAGAAAACTTCGGATTTTCGACATTATTCATAATAACGCTATTCATCTTGGTAATAAAAGTCTGTTCTTGATTTCCGAATTTAGATTCTGGTTCTACGCGATAAATATTGTTGGTGTAATAATAACGTAGTTTTTCGCGATTAAATAATAAACTTAAAATAGATTGTTTTAAAATCGAAAGACTGAAAGGTTTTGTTAAATATTGATCTACACCACTTTGCAATCCCTTCAAAACAGATTCTTTATTGCTTTGAGCTGTTAAAATAATAATCGGAATGTGCGAAGAACGAAGGTCTTTTTTAAGTTCTTTGGTAATTTCGTAACCGTCTTTATCTACGAGATTGATGTCGCAAATAATAATATCCGGAATAATTTCTAATGCTTTTTCTACGGCATCACTTCCATCTGAAATATTGACAATGTATTCGTTAGATAATTTTGCTTTTAAAAATGTGACTAAATCAATATTGTCTTCTATAATTAAAAGCGAATGTTTTTCTGAATCTGAAATTGCATTTAAGTCTTTCAATTCAGATTCCAGATCTAAATTATCGGTTATTAAACTCGGAATATTATTTTGATTTTCAACTTTTTGAATAATTTCTTCAGGCTTAAGATGTTCTTTTCCTTTCCATAAAGTAATCACAAATTCGCTTCCTTGTTTCGATTTTAATTCGATATTACCTTTATGCAAAAGCACAAATTCTTTCGATAAATGCAAACCAATTCCAGAACTGTTTTTATTATTGTTTGAAGCTCTAAAAAACGGATTAAAAACATTAGATTGTTCATTTTCAGGAATTCCGATTCCAGAATCTTTAAAGTGAATTTTAACCGAATTGTCTGGAGATTCAACAATCGAAATGGTAATTTTACCATTGTCTGGCGTAAATTTAAAAGCGTTGGATAACAGATTGAAATACACTTTATCCATTAATCCGCTGTCTATAAAAAGTTCCAGATTTTTATTTTTGCCAACTAATTGAAAATCGATATTTCTTCGGATTGCTTCTCCTTTAAAATTAGCCATAACTTCATTCGTGAAATCGTATATCTTTACATTTGAAGCTCTTAAAGTAAATTTCTGCTCTTCAATTTTTCTAAAATCTAATAATTGATTTATAAGTCTCAATAAACGATTCGAGTTTTTATGAATTAGTTTAACCTCATCAATCAGAGCAGTTCCTTTTATTTTATCATTTTCAATTAGAGATTCCACATAACTCATAATCAAAGTTATAGGCGTTTTAAATTCATGCGAAAGTCCCGTAAAAAAACTCAGCTTTGCTTCATTGCTTTTGGATGCAATTGCTGCCATTTCTTGAATTTCGCTGTTTTGATCAATAACCGTTTGATTAATTCTTTCTAATTGTTTTTTCTTTCGAGAAATCGAAATCGTAGAATAAATACTGTAAATCGTTAAACTTAAAATAATTACCAAAAAGAAACTCAGCAAACGAACTAAGTTATTCTGAGAAGCATATTCTTTTTCTTGCACTTTTATAGCGCCTTGCTGCGATTCAATTACCAATTGCTGCTGATCGACTTTATCCATTTGGTTTTCGATAATTTCAGCATTATTATTATCTATAACAATGGTATTCAGAATGTTATTTTTAGAAACAGATTCTTTATTGTAAATTTTCAATGCTAATTTTAATGCTTCATTTCCTCCTGTCGGATACAAAATCGTACCATCCAAAACACCGCTTTTTACCAATTCGATTCCGCCATTTACACTATTTAAAGCATCAACACCAATAAATTTAATTTTATTTTCAAGTCCTAAAGTTTTGGCTGTTTCCCAAGCGCTTAAAGCCATTCTATCATTGTGCGCAAAAACATATTCGATATCAGGATTTTGCTGAAGCACTGCTTTCAAAGGCGCTTTTACAGATTCTTTTTCCCAATCGCCTTGAATGGTTTTGACAATAGTAAATCGCTTATTTTCATTAATAACTTGATTAAAACCAAGTGTTCTTTCGTAAGCAGGCGAAGATCCAGCAGCGCCAGTAATTTCTATAATTTTACCAGAACCTTTGCTATGCGAAATAATATAACGCGCTCCAATTCGTCCAATTTCAATATTATCTGCGCCGAGGTATGCGGTGTAATTTTCACCCTCAATTTTTCTGTCAACAACTAAAACGGGAATTCCTGCTTTTATCGATTTTTCGACAACTGCCGTTAATGGTTTAGATTGAATGGGAGAAACAATAATAACATCAACTTTGTTAGAAATAAATCGTTCTATATCTTCTATTTGTCTATTAACATTATTGTTGGCGTCTTTAATCGTTAAATCGACTTCTGGCCTTAAAGAAGCTTCAATTTTTATGGAATTGTTCATTTGTTTTCGCCAATCGTCGGTGGTCATTGCTTGCGAAAAACCAACTTTAATTTTGTCTCCCTGTTTTTGTTTGCAAGAAACTAAACTTAATGATACTGCAAAAAACAGTACAATATATTTTATAAATTGATACATGAAGTAATGAGGTTTGGTAAATAGTATAAGTTATGAAAATAGCCTTCTGAACCAACAGCTTGTCTTTATAATTAGGAAGGAATTATATTTGGTTCGACAAACTATAAGGATATTATAAAAAGTAAAATTAAACTTTTATTTCATTTACAGAGAATTGAACTTAAATAAAAATTTAAAAACGTTCTGTTTACAAAAAATGATGTTTTATTAACGCAACAATGTTTCATTAAATGGATTTTTTGAATTAAATTGCTTGAAATTTAAATTCCCTAAAAATGAATAGACGTAGATTTCTTAAAGGCTCAACTTTATTAAGCGGACTGGCAGTAATGAGCCCTACAGTCATTTTTTCTAATGATTTGGAATCCATTTCAAAAAAAAGCAAAAAAGCCAAAAATATCATATTTCTTATTAGCGACGGGATGAGTACCGGAACTTTGCAAATGGCCAACTTATACTCGCAAAATATATTGAACAAAAATGGCAATTGGATGGATCTGTATGCTCAAAATAAAGTTTCCAGAGCGCTTATGGATACGGCTTCGGCAAGTTCGGCAGTTACCGATTCGGCGGCTGCCAGTTCATCTTTTGGAGGCGGATATCGTGTTAAAAATGGTGTTTTAAATGTTGGTCCAAACGGAGAAAAATACCTTCCGATTTGGCAGAAATTTAAAAATGCAGGTAAAAAAGCGGGCTGCGTTACAACCGTAACGATCACGCATGCAACTCCCGCGGGATTTTGCGTAAACTCGGATAGTAGAAATGCAGAAAACGAAATTGCAGAAACCTATGCACAATTAGGATTAGACGTTTTGATGGGCGGCGGAGATGAATTTTTCAATCCAGAAAAAAGAAAAGATAAAAAAGATGTTTATAAAATCTATGAAGAAAAAGGGTATCAAATTTTAAAAGATAAATCTGGACTTGAAAACTTAAAGAAAGATACTAAAACTCTTGGTGTATTTTCGACTGGAGCTTTGCCGTATTCTATTGACAGAGCTAATATTGCAGAATTACAGCATACTCCAACTCTTGCCGAAATGAGCAAAGCCGCAATTAATCAGATGAAAGATCATAAAGATGGTTTTGTTCTTTTAATTGAAGGTGGAAAAGTGGATTGGGCTGCGCATGCAAATGATATTGCGGCTTTAATTCACGATCAATTGGCATTTGACGAAGCGGTAAAAACGGCTATTGATTTTGCTGAAAATGATAAAGAAACGCTTGTTATTATTACAACAGATCACGGAAATGCAAATCCGGGACTGATTTACGGTGCAGAAGCGACACAAAAATTTAATAGCATTGCTGATTATAAATACACAAATGAATATATTCTGAATTCGATTCATAGCGATTTTAATCTACAGCAAATTAAAGATTGGATTTTTAAAACCAACAAAATAAGTTTGAGCGATCAAGAAGCGCAGCATTTACTAGATTTTTATTCTGGTTTAGAAAAATTGGAAGACGGTTTATACAATTATAAAAAACTGCCTTTTAAAGCCTATTCTGAAATACAGAAAAAGCATAATAATGTCGGATGGATCAGCATGGATCATTCTGGAGATTATGTAGAATTGGCTGCTTTTGGTCCTGGAAGCGAACTTTTAAAACCTTTCGTAAAAAACACAGATATGCATTATTTAATGCTCGAAGCGGCAATGGCAGTTTAATTTTATTCCATAAAATTAATATTAATCGATTGGGCGCAATCATTTTAAACACATAGAGACATAGTTTTTTTGAAGCTTAAAAAAAGGCGTTTCACTAATTTAAATGCACATAGTAAGCTATGTGTGGAAACTTGTTTCTTTTGATCTCTTTTTTTGACAATAAATTCTATGTTTCTATGTGTTAAATTGTATTTCTTAATTTCACTCAACAGGATAATATTAAACTATAGCATTATTTTCATCAGGATTAAAACTTCCATCATCTGGATATTTGATACTGTTCTTTAATTCTTCTACTCGTTTAGGATCAAATTTAGGAACTTGTAATTCATTGTTTTCTTTCCATTTTTTAACTGTTTCTGAAACCTCAGCCGTTTTTTCGCTTGACGGAGAAATATTTCTTGCTACATAAAGTGTCTGAGATGGATAGGCTAAAGATGTTCCGCTTTTTTCTATAATGTCCATCATTCTTAAAAGAAGATCTTCTTGAACTTCTTGCGAAATTTCAAAAGTAGAAGATTCGATATAAGCTGTAATTTCGACCTTTAAAGCATCATTTGTAATTCCCGTAAAACGCACTATCGGATTTAAATTTAGCACAGAAGGATGCGCATACAATAAAGATCGAAGTTCTACCAACAAATAACGCATTTGATCTGGAGTAGTTTCCATTCTAAAATTAAAAATCGGATTAAAGATAAAACGATCACGATGCGCAAAATTTTCTATTTTACTGGCAGACAATTGACCATTTGGAATTGTTACAATGGTTCGTGCAGAAGTACGAAGCATTGTAGAACGCATTCCGATAGATTCTACTGTTCCTTTTATGTCATCAACTCGGCAATAATCTCCCACTCGCAATGGCTGGTCTGCAATAAGACTTACACTTCCAACAAAGTTTTCTATTGTTTTTTGTGCTCCCAATGCTAATGCGATACCTCCGATTCCAAGTGCTGCAAGTCCAGCCGTAACATCTACTCCAATGATTCCGAGTATGGCAATAATTCCAATAAAAACGATGGCGACTTTTGTGGTACGACTCAAAAACAATATTGCAGAAACCGCCGAAATACGTCCACGTCTGTTCATTCTGCTGCGCGTAAACATAGTTACAAAATCGGTCAATCTCCAAAGCAGAATTAAAAATGCGACAATACTAATAGTAATAATGATAATGCTAAAACGCTGGCGAACTACGATTGAAATTCCCATTCGCTGGGTAAATGCAACAAATAAAAGAACCGTCATATACATTTGAACAGGCAATGAAAATGCTTCTATTACTGCTTCTCCTTTTTCGGTTGCCGCTTTCTTCCATATTTTTTGAAGAAGAAAAACAAGTACAAAAATTAGCAATCTTGAAAGCAAATAAGATGCAACGGTCATAATAACTACGACCAGCCAATGTCCGATTGGAACATTTCCTAATTTTTTTTGTATTAAAACATTAGGCAAAACCCTGTCTAAAAAAGTTTTTTCTCCTTTTAAATCAGCATCCATAATAGACTCGACTGTTTCTGCAGAAAAAAGCCATAAAGCTGGCTGACTGTCATCTGACTGATTTTCCACATAAAGGTGTATCGCAGTTTTATTGGTAGAAATATTTCCAACATGGTCAACTCCAGTCGCTAAATCATCATCTGTTCGGCCCGTTTCTTTATTGCTAATAATTGAAGATGGAGATAGATTTCCTCCTTGATCTAATAACTGCTGAAACGTTTTTACGATTCTGATTCTTTCTGCTGTTTTACGGTACGAACGTTTACTTAAAACCAAATACTGACTTGCACGCAAATAGTTTTGATCGCCAATTGCCTTAATAAATCCGTTGACTGTTCCTTGAGGCGTTCTTCTGCCAAGAGAATCTTCTGGAGTTTTGGCAGGTTCTTCTGCGGTAGTTTTTGCCGAGCCTAATAATTGGGCTTCTGCTGTATTTGAATTTAAGATTAAAATCAGCAACAGCAATAAAGAAGACAGCAAACGCTTAAGACCTAAAATCATGGTTTTATCTATTTTAGTAATTAAACTACTAAAAATAAGAAATCTCGAAGAGAAATAAAAGCTTCGGAGAAGCTAAATATTTATAGTGTAGAATAATATTTGCTCAATATAAAGCTCCAGCGGAGCGAAATACACACTTTGTTAAACTCCATATTTCGCTCCGCTAGAGCTCTTTTGTGCTTGATCATAGAATTTCTATAAATATTCCGCCCCGTTGGGGCTTCTTGAAAATGGATATTATTTTAAATTAGAAGCCCGTCATTACCTAAGTAAATAACGGGCTTCATAAACAGATGGGGGCTGTTTTTAAATTTGATTTATTTCAGCAATGAAAGTATTTTTGCAAACACTTCATTATTCTCGTAAACACCTTGAAAATCTTGCGAATGTGGTCCGTAAGAAAAAATAGGAACCATTGTCGCTGTGTGGTCATTTGTTATAAAATCACCTTCGATTTTACGTTTTTTCACATTTCCCTGCGGAATTGCAAATCCAGAAGTTTCATGGTCTGCGGTTACAATTACCAATGTTCCTTCGTTTTTATCTGCAAATTGTAAAGCTTGCGTAATTGCTGTATCAAAATCTATTGTTTCAGAAACGATTCCGCCAACGTTATTAACGTGTCCGAAACTATCAATTTGTGCGCCTTCTACCATTAAGAAAAAAGGCTTTTTCTTTTTGTTTAAAAACTCTAAACTGTATTTTGTTGCATCGGCTAATAATTCTCCTCTTCCTTCTAAAACCGACGGAACTCTTCCATCAGAAATAAAAACGCCAACTGTATCGCTGTTTGCTTTTTCTAGTTCTTTAATTGAGCTCAATAATTTGAATTTAGAACTTAATGCTGTATTTTTAAAAGTATTCGCTCCGCCTCCAACAAATAGGTTTAATTTGCTCTTCAACAAATCATTAGCAATTATTTCAGTACTTGATCTTTCTTCTGTGTGTGCGTAAAAAGCCGCCGGAGTTGCGCCAGTGATTTCATCTGTTGTAATTACACCAGTTGCATATTTTCTTTTTTGCAAAACCTCCATAATATTCGCAATCGGTTTTCTTAAACTATCTGTTCCGATTGCTCTATTATTTGTTTTCTGACCTGTTGCCAAAGCCGTTCCTGCAGCCGCAGAATCTGTTGTAAAATCATCTGCAGATTGTGTTTTTATAAAACCAATGCTTTTTAATTGTGTTACAGATAAAGCTCCGTTATTAGCCAAAACAGCAGAAGATATTTGCGACAAACCATTTCCATCTCCAATTAAAAGAATAACATTTTTTACAGGAGCTTCTTTCTGATCTGTCTTATAAGTCGGTTTATAGACTTTAGAAGAATTATTCGCCGTTATTAATCTTTTTGGTAAAGCTTGAATATATTGAACACAGTTATAAGGTGAATCTGTATTGATAATATCTACTCCTAATTCTAAAAAGGCTTTCCACGCGCTTTTTGTATCTGGAGCAGCCCAAAAACGAAACGGTTTATTCGTTTCTTTTGCTTTAGAAATAACAGCGCTAACTTTATTATAATCTTCATGCGTTAATCTTCCTAAACCATTCCAAACAGAATATTTTTTAAAATCTGCACTTACCATGGCAACTTTTGACCAATTTTCTTTTGAGATTGATTTACCTAATTCTTGAAAATCAAAGAAAATAAAATCTGGATATTTCACATAAGTTTCGGGATCAGGTCTATTTCCTGATACAATAATTTTAATGTTCTTGTTTTTTGTAATGGATTCGTATTTATTTAAAACAGAAACTAATTTAGTGAGCGTTGAAACTGCTTCGGTTTTAATATCAATCAATAAAAATAATTGGTGTTCTTTTTTGAAGTTCATTTTTAAAGCCGTTTCTAAAGGCTTTAAATACAAATCTTCTAGAGTTCTTGAAGCTAAAATACCTTGCGGATCATGAGAAACGTATAAATTATTATCTTTTAGAAAAATGTCTGCTTCAATAGAATTCGCACCATTTGCATAAGCATTCCAAAAAGGAATAGTTTGATTGTAATCGTTATGAGAATGTATTTTAACCTGTTCTTGAGAAAATAATCGATTTACTGCGCCAATTAAGGACAGGAAAAGACTAATGAACAAAACTGATGTTTTCATTTTGAAAAAATTAATGACTATTTGGGTAAAAAAAAAGGTAGGTTTGAGGCAAAAAAGGTGAATGATCTAAAGAAATAATTCGTTTATTCTGAACGGCAAATCAGATTTGAAAACGAAATACTTATTAGACGAACGTGAATTTTTGGAGAAAAAAATTAAAAAACAGGGGATTTTAAATGTTCTAAAACCTCCCTGTTTTTAACAACTAAGCATAAGAAAACTGCTTAAGCAATAGCAGTTTTCAAACTAACACAATAAAACAACTTACTAATATCCTTTATTCTGAACTAAATATCCTGGTGTATTAGATGCTCCGTCAATTGCAACTTGAGGAATTGGAAACAATCTTTTATTTACATCAGTATCTGATTTTTCAGTCCATTTATCTTCGAAATGGCTAAAACGAATTTGAGTATTTCTTCTTAAACCTTCCCAGTAAAACTCAAAACCATATTCTCTATACAAAATATTTAAATTGATTGCTGGAAGCGCCGCCGGAATTGGAGCACGAGCTGTTCTAGAAGTTCTAACCGTGTTCATGTCTGCCAATGCACCAGCTGTATCTCCTTTTCTTAATTTAGCTTCAGCACGCATCATGAAAATTTCAGCATATCTCAACAAAACCATATCTACGCTACTGTAGTAATTTCCGTCAGGAGAAGTGTGGCTAAATTGGTATTTAGAAACTCTATAACCAGAATAGTGCATACTTCCTTCTTTTGTAAAATCAACTTTAAGTGTCAAGTTAACGTAACCAACATTTTTATCAGGACCATTTCCTTTGATTTGTTTTACTGGATAAATTCTATATCCTGTATCACATTTATAAAATGCTCCATTTGCATCTTTTCTTGCAGCCCATGGAATACCTCTCATAATTCCTCTATCAATTTCAAACTCTTCTGCTTTTACACAGTAGTAGTGATTCTCGTCGTTTAATGGAGAAAAACCTGTAAGATCTTTCAAGTTATCTGGTACTTTTGCATTGTTTTTATAAAATCTTGAATCGGCATTTGCAGGATCTACAGAACCGTAAGCATCAACCCAAGTTTGATAAAAATCTGAAGTAATCGCAGGACCATCTGTTCCATCTGCGTTAATAGATTCAGGTCTTGGAAACATTGATCCAGGAATTGACCAATATGCCCAACGGTTGTTTTCGTCTTTTAAAACTCCACGCTGATCTAAAGCAAAAATTACTTCTTTGTTAGAATTATTGTCATCATCAAATAAGTCAAAATATTCTGGTGACAAAGTAAATTTTCCAGAGTTAATAATATTATCTGTGTATTTAATTACTTTATCCATATCTGCTGGCGTAAATGAAGGCGTTCCGTAAGGATCACGGTATACAGCCGCATTTAGGTTTAATCTTGCTAGAAGTCCCCAAACAGCAGATTGTGTCATTCTTCCTGGTCCTTTATCTTTATTAATTACATCAGCAACAGATAAAAGTTCCTCTTCTATGTAAGTAACAGCGTCTTGACCTCTAAGGATTTCAGAAGTTGCAGCCGATGATTCTTTTTTGAATACAAGTCCCCAACTATCTAATGTCATCATATTCAAGTAAGCTCTAAGCGCTTTCATTTCGTAAAGTGCTCCTTTTGCTTCTGTATTTCCATCTTCTGCAAGTGGCGTTAAAACCTCGATAGCAGATAATGTTCTTGAGATATTTTTAGTTAATTCGTTCCAAGTACTTGTAACCAAATCATTCGTTGGTGTAGTGGTGTGCGCGTGTACTGCTAAATATTTACCTCCATCATACCAATCTGTTCCTCCACGGTAAGGTAAAATACCTTCGTCACTTGCAATTAATTGTAAACCAAAATTATTTGTATGTATCCAAGTTGATTTTAATTGTCCATACGCAGGAGCAATTGCTCCGCTGATCGCGTCTGCTTGTCCGCCTCCGTTTAAGGACTCGTCCAGTACTTTTTCTTCTAAGTCTGTACAGCTCCAGTTCAAGAATAGACCTAATCCAAGAGCAGCTATAATTACTTTATTTTTCATTTTTTGTTTTTTTATTAGAATGCTACATTTAAGCCAAATACAATCGTTCTGCTTCTTGGGTAACTGAAATAGTCAATTCCAAAAGACTGAATATCGCCAACTGAAGTTCCAGTGTTAATCTCAGGATCGTAACCGCTGTATTTTGTAATTACAAATAAGTTTTGTCCAGTAATTGAAAGACGAATGTTATCCATTACATCTGTAAGTCCAATTAATTTTGGGTTTAAATTATATCCTAGAGTAGCATTGTTTAATCTTAAGAAACTTCCATCTTCTAAATATCTTGTAGAAACTGTGTTAGAGTTTGTAGAAGCTTCGTTCAAATATTGAACAGCTCTATCTGTTGTATTGAAAGAATTTGCTAAACTTCCTCTGTTGAATGAAGACATTGCCACGTGGTTGTAGATTTTGTTTCCTCCAGCACCGTTGAAATTTGCTCCGAAATCAAAATTCTTATATCTTAAATTCAAGTAAAAAGCATAGATATAATCTGGTAAAGCGCTTCCTGCCACAATACGGTCATCATCCAAAATTTGTCCGTCTCCGTTTGTATCAGCAAATTGATTTAAACCATTAGCACCGATTCCTGTAAAGTTAAGCATGTAGAAAGAACCAATTGGCTGTCCGTTAAGAACACCGTTAATAGTTGCTCCAGATTGTCCACCACCTTGTGCACCACCAGTAGTTAAGATTTTATAAGGTGAATTTTCTACTTTATTGTTTGTGAAAGAAATGTTTCCACCAATGCTGTATGAGAAATCTTTGCTTTTATCACTGCTGTAATCTAAAGCAACCTCAATACCATTGTTTTTAATTTCCATGTTTGGAATGTTTGTCCAATATTTTGATGTTGGCTGAATAGGATCTGTAGGTGCAACTTCTAATAAAATATTGTCTGAAACTTTATTAAAATAATCTAGCGTACCAGAAATTCTATTGTTGAATAAACTAAAATCTAAACCAATGTTTGCTTGCGTAGAAACTTCCCATTGAATATTCGGGTTAGCCAAACGCGTGTAGATTGAACCATAAGGATATCCGCTCAAATCTGTAGCAGAAGGGTCTAACGGATACGTATCGTTTCCTGTATTACTTTCTGTATAACTTGCTTTTGTAATTTTTGAAGGAATCTCTTGAGAACCTGTTTTTCCCCAGCTTGCTCTTAATTTAAGATTATTTACCGTTTCAGAATCTTGTAAAAAATCTTCTTTTGTAATATTCCAACCTAAAGCTACAGATGGGAAATATCCGTATCTATTGTTTTTACCAAATTTAGAAGAACCGTCAGCACGCATTGTTGCTGTTACAAGATATTTGTTATCATATCCATAGTTTAATCTTCCGAAGAAAGACTGCAATTCGTTTTCGATTGCCGATGAAGATTGTGTTGTACGCTCACTTGCTGTTTCAATCTGATTTTTTGGTTCTACACCATTATCAGGGAATCCAGATAAATTGTAGCTTTTTTGATTCAATTGAATTTTTTGATAAGATTGACCTGCTAATACCGTAAAACTGTGATTTTTAATATTGAAATTATACGTTAAAGTATTCTCGTATAAAGTATTATTATTTGTAGAAACAATATTATTTAAAGAACCTAAAGTTGTATTCGTTTCTGATGAATAAGGCAAAACTTGAATATCTCTTTCTGACATTGAATAATCAACTCCAAGGTTAAATTTATACGTTAAACCTTTAATAAATTCGTAAGATGGCGAAATGTTTGCCAAAATACGGTTGTTGTTTGTAAAATCAGAATAGATTCTTTCGCTAATCAACGGATTTAAAACATCATTACTTAAATTAGTGTTCGGCTGACCGTTTACATAAACAGCATCTGTTGGGTTCATTGTTAGCATATTTCCAACAACTCCTCTTGCATCTGGTCTAGAGTTTTCTAGTTTAGTTCCCGTCAAACTGAAAGTAATGTTAAACTTATCATCTAATGCTTTTTGGCTTAAATTTACACGTCCAGAATAACGTTTTAAATCACTATTTCTTAAAACACCTTCTTGATTATCCATACCAAGAGATGCCGAATAAGTTGATTTCTCAGTTCCTCCGCTCATCGTTAAATTAACGTTTTGAGAAACTCCAGTTCTAGTCAATTCATCTTGCCAATCTGTATTTGCTCCACCGTCTTGTAAAGTTCCGTTTACCGCAACAACTCCTCTTCTAAATTCATCTGCACTAAAAACATCAACTTTATTAGCTAACGAAGAAAAACCAGTTGTCATAGAAAGATTGATTTGAGTTCTTCCTTTTGATCCTTTTTTAGTTGTAATTACTACCACTCCATTTGCAGCTCTAGAACCGTAAATTGCAGAAGCAGATGCATCTTTAAGCACGTCAATACTTTCAATATCTTGCGGATTGATAAAGTTTAAAGGATTTGAAGCCACACCATTACCACTATTATCCAAAGCAAAACCATCTACTACATAAAGAGGTGTTGTTCCAGAACGTAAACTTCCAACTCCACGAATAATGATGTCTTGATTCGCTCCAGGCTCACCACTTGCTGCAGTAACGTTAACTCCGGCTACTTTACCTTGAATCAATTGTCCTGCATTGGTAACAACTCCTTTATTAAAATTTTCACTTTTTACAGAACCAATTGCTCCTGTTACATCCGATCTTTTTTGAGAACCGTATCCAACAACAACAACTTCATTTAATGTACTAACTTCTTCTGCTAGCGAAACGTTTAATTTTTGATTTCCAGAAAAAGGAACTTCTTTAGTTTGAAAACCCACGTACGAAAAAACTAAAACACCTTGATTGATCTGTGCTTTAATTTGAAAATTTCCGTCAAAGTCTGTAGTTACAGCTCCTTTAGGTTCTCCCTTAACATATACAGAGACCCCTGGTACGGGTATTTTTTCAACATCAGAAACCACGACTCCTGACACATTAACCTGCGCATAGGAGTATGACATACATCCGAAGGCAAGAATTAGAAATGCATAAATTTTTTTCATTTAAATTACTTTTTTTGTTTTGCCAAAAGTATTTTAACAGCTCCTCCAAAGGGAGGATTTTTGTTTTTCAAAAGAGGACTTTTATTTCAAATTAGGATAGAATTAACTCAAAAAAAGAGGAATATTGCACATTAACATTGTCCTAACTTTCTACAAATACAGGGCTAACAGAAACCTTAAACCGTGTGCTCTTTAAATTCTTTGAATTCTTTAGGAGTTTTCCCAAAATACTTCTTAAACGAGCGTCCAAAGTATTTTGGATCATTATAACCGCATTCAAAACTGATCTCTGAAATGTTTAATCGTTTTGTTTTTAATAAAACTTCTGCCTTTTGCAAGCGAAGTGACATTAATATATCTGAAGGAGATTGGTTTAAAGTTTCTTTAAATATGCGATAGCATTTTACTCTCGAAATGCCCAATTCTTCACCCAACATCTCAACATTAAAAGAAGGATTTTGAAGTTGTTCTTTTATAATTTCTAAAGCCTTTCGTAAAAGCCTTTCATTTGCAGTTACATGTTCGTTATCTTCTGTTAGAATCTCAAATATTTTCTCCTGAATTTTATGCTCTCTAAGCGGTTCAATATTTTGATTGATTAAACTGTCTATCTTTTTTCTAACGAATGATGCGCTGGCTGGAAGCTGTAAGTGAGTTTCGATACCAATTTCTAATAATTGTTCGTTCAATTCGTAATTGATATCTTCTGATATATATATCATTGGTATTCTAATATGCGAATTATCTCTATTTGATTTTAAAAAATCAATGAGCTTTTTGGAGAATTCTGTCTGATATAAAATCAATGCCGAAATATCGATTTGTTTTAATATAGAATTCAAATTGGAAACAGAACTTTCAAAAATCAAATTGAAATTTTCGCTATCTAAAACCTGACTTGCAGCGGGATTATTGTAGGAATCTCCAAAAACCAAAAGACATTTTTTATCTGAAGCAAATTGATCTGGATAATTAAAATTTTTCCATGAAATAGTTTCCTTATAATGCATATCAGGATTAACAACTTCGATCGGAATACGCAACGTAATCTGGAAATCTTCTTCAGAAAACGGAATTAATTCTCCTTCTAAATCTTGCAGCAAAACTTGCAATGCTTTATAATAAGGACTATAATGTGAGATATTATACCAATTATCTCTTAAGATAACACTATCTGAAATAGCTTTAATTTCGATGCAATCAGATTGGTAAGTTATCGAAATGTTTACTGTACTGTCCTTATCGGAATATTTGCTTAAATCATTAAAAAAGTACTGCATTGCCAATTTTAAACGCAAAATATCTACAGACGCAAAGCAATCTGAATGATCAATTTCACAATTAAAATTTACCTCATTCTGCTGCAACTCTTTCTTCAATTTTTCGACATTATTTCTAAAAACAGGAAACAGACTTGTTGCTGATTTCTTTACAGGTCCAAGATCTTTTACATGTTCGAGATAATTCCATTCTGAAATAAGCTTAACCAATTTTCCAGATTGCACAATTAAATCTCGATGTGTTTCTGTATCTTTTTTGAAGGAACTAGAAATTTTAATGATTTTAGAAATGGGTTCTTGAAACTCCGAAAGCATGAAAGTTTTAAACTTTTCAATTTCAAAATTTTCTTTTTTCAAATTACTATGAAGAATCAGCAGTTTTTCTTTTTGTTCTAGAATTTTCTTGTTCTTTTCATCCAATTCTTCATTAACCGCTTCCATTTCTTTTTTCTGATTTTCAATTACAGCTGTTCTTGCCGCAACCAATTCTTCAAGATATTTTTGCTGTGCCAGAGATGCTTTATTTTTAACGTAAACCACAACGACACACATAAGAAGAATAAAACCTGATAGAAATATGTAAAACAAAATCGATTCGTAAAATGCTTTTCCAATTTGAAGAGAGAAAAAAACAGGTTCAGGTTTCCTGTCTTTTCCTTGTTTAATAAAAAAATTATACTCGCCAGAAGATAAATTCGAATATTCTATTTTATTATTGGCAGGCAAAAGAATCCATTTTTCATCTCTTCCTTCTAATTTGTAATAAATAGCTGCTTTGTTATTTCGAGGAAAAAGAATCGGAATTACTTCAATTTGTAATTTATTGCCACTGAAGCTTTTTTCAATCGATGCTTGAGCATTATCAACGCCATCAATTTTCAGTTTTATTTTTGCTTTCGGACTAATATTATGGATCGTTGCTGGATTAAAATAATTTAAACCTTCAACACCTCCAAAAAACAAATTTCCTCTAGAATCGTGATAATAAGCACCTTCTGAAAATTCTGGCGCCTGCCAACCGTAATCCGGATTATAAGACGTGACCGTATAATGTTTTTTATCAATAGAAGCGATTCCTTTTGTGGTGCTAATCCAAACTTTATTTCCTGTATCAATCAATCCGTAAACCATATGACTTGGCAATCCTTCTGCTTCCGTAATATTTTTAACAATACCGTTTTTTTTATTAAAAACAGTTACGCCACCCAGAGAAGCAATCCAATAATTATCTGATTCATTATCAACAAAAACAGAATAAATGCTGTTGCCCAAAATTCCATCTTTAGTACTAATTCTTTTTAGAGTAGTTGTCTGCAAATTGAAAATAATTACACCACTATTTTCGGTCGAAAGTATTAGATTTTGATTGTCTTTTTTGACGTTTCTAATATGATATTTACTCAATAATTCTTGACCTCTGAATTTTTCAAATTTTCCAGTTTCCAAATTAAACTTAGCCAGACCGCCCCAGCATCCTAGCCATAATTGCTTATTTTGGTCCTCAATTATAGAATAACATCTGTTTATAGAAACACCTTCGCTGTTTGCTGTTTCATAACTAGTGTAACTATTACCAGAAATTCTTAAAATACCTTTGTAAGTTCCTGCCCAAATATTTCCGTCGCTAGAAGTAAATAAACTTCTCACGCGTTCCCAATCAGAATGTGAAATGGCTTTGTCTATTTTAAATTTCTCAAATTTTTGACTTTTATTGTTGTAGCTGTAAAGTCCTCTTGTGTAATATCCTAGCCAGATTTTTCCGTTTTTATCTTTTGTAATGGCTCTAATTGTTTCATCTGGAAGATTCGGTTCTTTTAAAGGATGCGGCACTATTGCATTTATTTTTTCAGAACCTGCAAATGCCATACTCAAACCGCCGTCTTTTTGCCCTAACCAAACATTTCCGAAATCGTCAAGATGAAGTGCTTCTATTTCATTATTTTTAAAAGAATACGGCGCATACAAATCGGCTGTCAGATGTTCAATTTTATTTTCATTTGTAATAATGTACAATCCGTTTTCACGAGTCGCAAACCAGATATTACCAGATTTATCTTTTAAAACATCGTTGATTTTGAGCTGCGGATTTTTTCGAAGCAAGCTATTTTTTAAATTAGTGAAATCTGATTTTCTAACATTATTTGCACTTGTTTCTACAAAAGATTTGTTCCTGTATTCATAATAATCTTTTTCTGTTTCGACTACAATATTTCCCTTTTGAGATAAGTATATATTTTTCGGAGTTGTTTTAAACTTAAACTCTTCAAATTCTTCATTACCAACGTAACAGTTTATATTACCTTCTTTTGTCATAATCCAGATTTTTCCAGATTTGTCTTTTTTCAATTTTGTAATATAATTGCTGGAAATGGTTTTAGGACGATTGAGATTATTTTTAAAAATCTTAAAATTATAACCGTCAAAATAATTCAGTCCGTCCCAAGTTGCAATCCATAAACCGCCGTCTTTGTCACTTTCTATATCGACTACAGAATTATTGGATAATCCTTGATTGGTAGTAAAATTTTCGAATTTTATTTGTTGTCCAAATGAATACAGTGTAAAAAGAAAAAATAATTGTAGTGCCCTAGCCATTGCGTGTAATTTAACTCGCAAGTATACAATCGCAAGGTAACTTAAACATAAATTGTATGTTAAGTTAAAAAGTGATTCAAAAGCAATCTCAGTGACTCAGAAAGCTATTTCAACAAAAAACTAACAATTTTTTGAAATTTTAAAATTTATTAAACAAAACAAAACACATCATAATCTTATCTTAATACGTGTAATACTCTCATTTATTGGGTTATTTCGTATATTTGCGAACTTGATTAAAAAAAGCAAAAGCCAATAATGTTCCAACTTTTTCCTGTAGACCCCAAAACCATTTTTCTACTTTATTTTTGGGGAAATTTTTTTACTTGTATTTTAATTTTTAGTTACTCGTTTTCTTACGCTACAAGCGATAATAAAAAAATATTAAAACTATTCGGTCTAGGCAAATTAATACTTACTATAGCTTGGATTTTAGCGCTTTTGCGAAATATAATCGACGATTTTACTTCTATCAACATTGCCAACTCGATGATTCTTGCAGCTTGCTGTTTTGAATCAATTGCCATGTTAGCACTGATCAAAACAAAAGCAAAGCGTTATTTCAGGCTTCAAATAGCAATTACCACTCTTACCATTATCGTTTTTAATATCGGTACTTTTCTAGAAGCTACGATGAATACGCGTGTTGTAATTGCAGGTATAGGAGTTTTTGCTATTTACTTAATGCCCACCATACTTTATTTTACAGAAAAGAAAAAAAGCTTTTTTAAGACATTTTATGTTCTTTGCTATGGCGGATTTGAAGTTTTAATTCTAATAAGAACTATCTACAGATATTACTATCCTGAGGACAAAGTCATTTCTTACGGAACTTTAGACAGTTTATATAGTATTTGTTTATTTCTGCTGTCTCTTATCGGAATTGTTGGTTTTTTGTTGTTAGTGAAAGAAAAACAAGATCATAAGATTCAGAAACTTCTAGACGATAAAAATCAGTTTTTCTCCATTATTTCTCATGATTTAAGAGGTCCATTAGGATCATCTGTTTCGCTGTCTGAACTTTTTCTAGAAAATATTGAAGATTACAGCCGTGAAGAAATCAGAGAAATTTCAGAAATGCAGCACGAATCCAATAAAAATATTTATAAACTTTTGGAAAATCTGTTAGAATGGTCGCGCGTACAAACGGGAATGATTACTTTTTGTCCAAAAAATGTTTCTTTAAATACCTTGATAAAAGAAAATATCGAACTAAACAAAAATGCGGCCTTAAACAAAAATATAAATCTTGTTTTCGAATCAACAGATTTAATTGAAGCTGAAGTCGATAAAAATATGGTGGGAACTATTTTGCGAAATTTACTAAGTAATGCAATTAAGTTTACTGAGAAAAATGGCGAAATTAAAATCAAACTTTCTCAAAATGAGCATCAAGCAAAAATTTCTATTACAGATAACGGAATTGGAGTTCCAGATTCTATAAAAGAAAATCTATTTAGAATTAATGAAAAAGTAACGCAAAAAGGAACTGAAAACGAAACCGGAAGCGGATTAGGATTATTGCTTTGCAGCGAATTCATCAAAATACATAACGGTAAAATTTGGGTAGAAAGTGAAGCTGGAGAAGGAAGTACTTTTAAATTTACTTTGCCATTGCAAAAAATCTAAAAAAGTAAATTCCAAATCCTAAGTTGGGATTTGGAATTTAAAATTTTGAGTTTTTTTTATTTCACTACAGTTGCCTCCAACTCTATTGTTAAGGTTTCAAAAAGACTTTTTACTTCCAGAACAGTACTCGATTGTTTAATTTCATTCTTTTGAATCCAATTTTGAAAAACATCAAAGTTTTCAAACAATGAATCCGAATCTGTAGTATAAATGTTCAATCGGACAATATTTTTCAATTCATAATTAGAATCGTAAATTACTTTTTCCAGATTTTCTAATGTTTTCAACAAATGAGTTCTCATATCAGCTGTACTCGAAATACCATCATCATCAATAGCCGTTTGTCCAGAAATGTATAAAGTTCCAGTTGCATTACGCACATCGACAGCTTGAACATAATTTCTTGCATCTTGCCATTTCCATGGATTTATTACCTTTTTTTCCATCATTTATATTTTAAAATTACATTGATGCAAAAATCAGAATACTCCAGATTTTGATGGCGTGACAAATATCACAACTTTAAAAAAGACGGCTTAGAGTTTCTCGAGAAACGCCTAAATAAGAAGCTAAATAACTTTTAGGAACGCGTTGTAATAAAGATGGATTTTTTAGAAGCAACTGTTCATATCGTTCACGCGCATTTGAAGTTAGAAATGACAAAATTCGTGTTTGCGAACCAATATGTCCAGCGATTGATTTTTGAAGAAAAAAACGTTCCATTTTCTGTAAATCATTGCAAAGCTTTTCGAAATTTTCTGAAGAAAGGCTGTAAACAACTGTATCTTCAATACATTCTAATGACAACAATGCTTTACTTTGAGTATAAAAAGCCTGAAAATCAGTTTCCCACCAATCTTCCATCGCAAAAGAAACAATATGTTTTTTTGCATCCTGATCTTCATAAACTAATTTTACAAGCCCAGAAAGCACAAAATAAACGTCTTTAACATCATTTCCAGTTTCAATAATAAACTGCCCTTTTTTAAAGGTTTTTAATGCAAAATGAGATATAATAAAAGTAGCTTCCTCATCAGTTAAAGAAACTACTTTTTCGATATGTTTTCTTAAAAATTGCTCTGAATTATCCATAAAAAATTTAAAATCAATAACAAAAATACATCTTGAAAAATAAAAAAATCCAAATCCCAAGAAATTTGGAATTTGGATTTTTACTATTGGATTTTTTAAACTTTTAGTCTAGCACAAAACTTACGCTAACATTTGCCGTAATTTCAATTTCGCCAATTGCTAAAGTTTCATTCGATGCTCCAGCATTATCCATTGCCATAGATTTCATTGCAGCATACATTGGCTGTGGACGATACACTTGAGAATTATCAGAAATTGTAAAAGCTTTACCAACTTTTTGTCCTAAAACAGAAACATATTCTTCAGCTTTTACTTTAGCATCTTTCATCGCTAATTTTCTAGCTTCAGATTCGTATTGCGCTAATTTAGAAGATTCAAAAGAAACTCGATCAATACGATTAATTCCTTGCTGAACCAAACCTTCCATTAATTCATCGTATTTCGACAAATCTTTTACTACGATTTCTACAGTTTGAGTCGCATTATAAGAAGTTTTCTTTTTCTCATAATCATACTGCGGATTTAAAGCAACTTGTTTTGTTCTGAAATCTGCTGTCGGAATATTCATTTTTTTGATGAATTTTAGAACAGCATCCATCTTCTCGTCGTTTTGTTTTTTAACGTCTTTAGCATTATTCCCTTTTGTTTCAACCGTAGCTGAAATACAAACTTGATCAGGTGCTACTTTTACTTTTCCTTCCCCATTTACATTGATTAGAGGTATTTGTTTGGTTTCTTGGCCGTAAGACATAGTCATAAACATGATTGTTAAAAATAATACTAGTTTTTTCATTTTTGTTATATTTTAATATTTAATAAAGGCTTTTCAAAAGTTATGCCAGCATTATATTTTTCCCATTTTTGCCATTCCAAAAAGTATAATTATCGGAATAGCCAGCAAAATAACCATTAAAGTATTATCTGTAAATAACGAAGGTTCTTTTATTAAAGTAATTAAATAGCCGCCTATAGCACCTCCAAAATGCGCTGTGTGTCCAATATTATCATTTTTGGCACGCATTCCATAAATCGAGTATAATAAATACACAATTCCAAAAATATAAGCTGGCATCGGAATGACAAAAAATACGCCAAGCATCATATTAGGCTGCAATAATATCGCCGAATACAAAACTCCCGTAACTGCGCCAGATGCTCCAACAGCACGATAACTATAATCGTTTTTATGAAACATCATGGTGAGAAGATTTCCAAATATCAAACTTCCAAAATAAATTAAAACAAAAGAAAATGTTCCTAGCCAGGATAAAACTACTGGAGCAAAGAAATAAAGTGTTAGCATATTAAATATCAAATGCATCATATCTACATGCAAAAAACCCGAAGAAAGCATCCTGATCTGCTCTCCAGAACGAATACTTCCTACGTGAAATTCGTACTTTCTAAAAAAAGAAAGATCGTTAAAACCTTTGTAACTAATAACAGCGTTGGTAACTATGATTCCTGCTAAAATGATATTCATAAATAGTATTTATTGTGAATTGTAAATATAATCATTCTTAAAGAAAAGTTAGTACGAAAGCAAATTATCAAACGTTAATCATTTTTCATTTATCTTTGTAAAAAAAAGCTGCATGCAATTTCTCGTTTATATTTTAGCCTATCCTTTACTTTGGCTTATTTCCATATTACCTTTTCCTTTATTCTACTTATTCTCAGATTTTGTCTGTTTTTTAATTTACAGAGTTATTGGGTATAGAAAAAAAGTAGTTCGCGAAAATTTAGCACTTGCTTTACCTCATTTAAACGATGCTGAAAGAAAAGACGTAGAAAAGAAATTCTACAGCCATATGTGCGATATGTTTTTAGAAATGATAAAAACCATGAGTATGTCTCCAGCAGAAATGGAAAGACGATTTCATGTTACCAATATTGATCTGGTTCTAGATTATGCGAAAAAAGGAAAAAGTGTAATTCTTGTAGCTTCGCATTATGCTAGTTATGAATGGCTTTTAACTATTAATCCAAAAATTGGGTTTCAAGGAGTTGCTGTTTATAAAAAACTAGCCAATATTTATTTTGATAAATTGGTTCGAAAAATCCGTTCAAAATACAATACAGAAATGATAGAAACCAGAAAAGCAATTCCGACAATGGCTCAAAACCAGCGTAATGGAGTTTTAGCAATGTATGGTTTAGCAAGCGATCAATCTCCTAAATTGGATAGAATTTTTCATTCGATGAAATTTATGGGAGTTGAAGTTCCTGTACACACAGGAGCAGAAATGCTGGCAAAAAAATACGACTTAGCCGTTATTATGGTAAAAGTTAAAAAGATAAAAAGAGGATTTTACGAGGCAACGTTTGTTTCGCTTGCAGATAATCCGAAAGAATTTGCAGATTTTGAAATTACCGAAATGTATTTAAAAGAAGTAGAAAAACAGATTCTTGAAGTTCCAGAATTTTATTTATGGACGCACAAAAGATGGAAACATCGTGTAAAATAATTTCAAAATAACAATCTAAAAAATCCGAAAAACATAAAATTGTTTTTCGGATTTTTTTTTGAATGTGGCGTAATTCGTCAATTTACGCCTTGCATACCCGATTTGATGTGTTTTTGTAATGATTTTTTTGAATGGATTAAAATAGGAAACAATTTAAATTTGATGTTCTCTAATTATCTAAAAAAAACCAAAAAAATCATTAACCATGATCAAAAAATTACTTTTTACAGTTTTGCTCTTATTTCTGTTTTCTGCGATTTCCGCTCAAAGTCCAAAACGAGGTATTGCTTACGGGGCGCATTCTAAAGCAGATATTTTAGCCTTAAAACCTGGCCTTTCTTGGTGGTACAATTGGTCGCCGGAACCAGAAGCTCCTTTAAATGCAGATTATGCATCTCTCGGAGTTGAATTTGTTCCTATGGCATGGGGAAAAATCAACGATGCAGAGGTTCAAACATTCATCAATAAAATAAAACCTGGCGCAAAATATTTACTGGCTTTTAATGAACCAAATTTTAACGATGGCGCAAGATTAACACCGCAAGAAGCTGTGAATGCTTGGGCTAATATCGAAAAAATTGCTGCCACCAAAAATCTGGAAATTATCAGTGCATCACCTGCGTATAATGGGCCAAGCAATTATGGTGGAATTTCGGATCCAATAGTTTGGCATACACAGTTTTTTCAGTTATGCCCAAATTGCAAAGTCGATTATATTGCTTTTCATACTTATGATGCTACAGCAGGTTCTGTTATTGGCGTTACCAGTCTTCTGAAAAAATTTAATAAACCACTTTGGATCACGGAATTTGCAAATAGAGTTATTCAAAGTGCTGCGGACAAAACAGCTTTTATGAAAGATATTCTAACCAATTTTGAAAACGATCCTGATATTTTTCGTTATTCTTGGTTTTCTGGAAGAGTAAATCCGACTTGGACAGATATGTTAGAAGGACAATTACTAAGTGCTACAAGCGGAGTTTTAAGACCAATTGGAACCGAATATATTAACGTTCCTTACACTACAAAAAAAATGACTGTTCCAGGGCGTGTTGTAGCCAATAAACATTATAGAAGAAAAGGAACTGGCTTACAAGCCACTACAGACTCTAATACTGGCCAAAATGTTTGTTATATTAACGAAGGAGATTGGAACGAATTTATGCTAAATGTGGTCGATGCAGGAACTTATAACTTAACTTTTAGAGTTGCTTCTCCAGTTCTTGATGGAAAATTTGATGTTCTTGTAAATGATGTTGTGGTAAAAACAGATGAAACTTTTCCTGCAACAGGAGATTGGCAAACGTACGCTGATAAAGTTGTTAGCGCAGTTACGCTTCCTAAAGGTGAAGTTTATTTGAAAATCAAATTCAAATCGAACGATTTCAATTTTAATTATATTGATGTCGCTTTAGCTAATCTTGGCGTGAAAGATGATGTTTTAGAAAAAGACAGCTTTACAATCTATCCAAATCCGGTAAAAAATCAATCGACTTTGCATATCAAATCGAGTATAACCGAACCTTTAACAATCAAAATTATCGATATGAAAGGTGATGTTTGTTTTTCATCTTCTGATTTCTCTACAAATGAAGATATCAAAATTGGAGAAAAATTGGCAAAAGGAGTTTATATCGTAAATGCTGTTTATGGCAATAATAAAAAATCAATTAAGATTATTAAAAATTAAGATTTATAAGAATAGAAAAAGCCTTTTTCGAAATTTTCAAAAGAGGCTTTTTTTATTTTAAAAACAGAAATTATTAGATTCCTGCAATTACTTTTATTTCATCAATGATTCTAAGTGCTAATTTATCTGCAGCATCTTGTGAAGGCGCTTCAGTATAAATACGAATAATTGGTTCTGTGTTCGATTTTCTCAAATGAACCCATTCTGTAGCAAAATCAATTTTTACACCGTCGATTGTCGAAATATCTTCATTTTTATATTTCTCAGTCATTTGAGTTAAAATTGCATCAACATCAATTTGCGGTGTTAATTCAATTTTATTTTTACTCATGTAATATTCTGGATAAGAAGCTCTCAAAGCAGAAACTGACATTTTTTTATTCGCTAAATGCGTTAAAAATAGAGCAACTCCAACCAAACTGTCTCTTCCGTAATGCAATTCAGGATAGATAATTCCACCGTTACCTTCACCACCAATAATGGCATTATTTTTTTTCATTAATTCTACCACATTCACCTCGCCTACTGCACTTGCTTCATAACTTCCGCCGTGTGTATTTGTTACATCTCTCAAAGCACGAGAAGATGACATGTTAGAAACTGTATTTCCTGGAGTTTTACTCAAAACATAATCTGCGCAAGCTACCAAAGTATATTCTTCACCAAACATTTCGCCATCTTCGCTAATGAAAGCTAAACGGTCAACATCTGGATCAACTACAATTCCTAAATGCGCTTTTTCTTTAACAACCAATTCAGAAATATCTGTTAAATGCTCTTTTAATGGCTCTGGATTGTGAGGGAAATGTCCGTTTGGTTCGCAATATAATTTTACCACTTCAACTCCCATTATTTCAAGTAATTTTGGAATAATAATTCCTCCAGATGAATTTACTCCATCAACAACCACTTTAAATTTTGCATCTTTTACAGCCTGAACATCAACTAAGGGCAAACATAAAACTTCGTCGATATGAATATCCATGTAAGCATCGTTTACTGTAACTTTTCCTAAACTGTCCACATCCGAAAAATCAAAAGCTTCAGCTTCGGCAATTTCAAGAATTTTAGTTCCGTCTGCACCGCTTAAAAATTCTCCTTTTTCATTTAATAATTTTAAAGCATTCCATTGTTTTGGATTATGAGATGCTGTTAAAATAATTCCACCGTCTGCTTGTTCCAAAGGCACGGCAACTTCAACAGTTGGTGTTGTAGAAAGTCCAAGATCGATAACATCGATTCCTAATCCAACCAAAGTATTTACAACCAAGTTATGAATCATTGGTCCAGAAATTCTGGCATCACGACCAATTACAACTTTCAATTTATCTTTATTGGCATTATTTTTTAAGAAAGTTCCGTATGCTGATGCAAATTTCACCGCATCAACAGGAGTCAGATTATCTCCTACTTTTCCTCCGATAGTTCCTCGAATTCCAGAAATAGATTTTATTAGAGTCATTTTTGTGAGTTAGGGTTATTTTTCTACAAATATAAAAAAGTTACCGAGTAACTAAGGTGCTAAGTTTCTAAGATTTTAAATTTAACTTATAAGAAACCACTTTCAAGCAGTTGTTTTTATAACAAAACGATTTAAAAAAGTTTTTATACATTTACTAAATAACTCAGAAACTTAGCCACTAAGTCTCTCAGAAACTTTAACAAAAATGAATTTCTTAGCTCATATATACCTCTCTGGAGAAAATGATTTGATCAAAATCGGGAATTTTATGGCAGATGGAATTCGCGGAAAACAATTTGAACATTTTCCTATCGATGTGCAAAAAGGAATCCAACTGCACCGATTTATTGATACTTACACAGATTCTCACGATATTTTCAGAAAAAGCACAAAACGTCTTCACGATCGATATCATCATTATTCCGGTGTTATTGTAGATATTGTTTACGATCATTTTTTAGCTAAAAATTGGAGCAATTATTCTGATGAAAAGCTAGAAACCTTCATCAGCCGATTCTACAATTCGCTACATGATAATTACGATATTTTAACAGAGAAAACTCAAGATTTAATGCCATATATGATTGGCAGAAACTGGCTTTTGAGTTATCGTACTGTAGACGGAATTCATCAAATTCTAACTCAAATGGATCGAAGATCTAAAAACATTTCTCAAATGCAATACGCTGTAGAAGAGTTAAAAGATTTTTACGATGATTTCGAAGAAGAATTCACTTTATTTTTTGAAGAAATGAAAAAAGAGGCCAAAGTAAAATTGCTGACTCTGTAACCGCTTCATTCCCTATTAATTTTTTATTTATGAAAAAAATCACGCTTTTAGCAGCTCTTTTATACCTATCAGTCAGCAACGCACAACAGAAAACTGCAAATCCAACTGGATTAGTTGTCACAAAAGCAATGGTCGTTTCGGCACGCGAAGAAGCTTCAAAAATTGGAGCAGACATTATGAAAAAAGGCGGAAATGCTTTTGATGCCATGGTAGGAACTGAATTAGCATTGGCAGTTGCTTTTCCATTTGCTGGAAACATTGGCGGCGGCGGATTTATGGTGTATAGAAAAGCAAATGGCGAAGTGGGATCTTTAGATTATAGAGAAAAAGCACCTTTAGCGGCTACAAAAGATATGTTTTTGGACAACGAAGGTAATGTTATAAAAAGTAAAAGTACCGAAACTGCACTTGCAATTGGTGTTCCCGGAACTATTGCAGGCGTTTTTGCTGTTCATAAAAAATACGGCACAATGCCAATTGCTAAAATTCTAGAACCAGTAATTGCTTTAGCCGAAAGAGGTGTTGTAGTAACCAAAAAACAAGAAAAAAGTTTAAACGATTATCATGATAAAATTGTAAAAATCAATGGCGAAAATTCTCCCGCATCTAAAATCTTCAAAGAAAATGATACTATAAAATATACCGCTCTTGCGAAGACTTTAAAAAGAATTCAGAAAAAAGGCAGAAATGAATTCTATAAAGGACAAACTGCAAAAATTTTAGTCAATTATCTTAAATCAAAGGGCGGAATTATTACTTTGCAAGATTTAGCAAAATATGAAGCAAAATGGAGAAAACCGCTTCAATTTACTTATAAAGATTTAAAAATCACTTCGATGTCGCCTCCAAGCAGTGGTGGAATATGTTTGGCACAAATTTTAAAAATGCTAGAACCTTACGATTTAGCCAAAATGGGACATAATTCTGAAGAGGCAATTCAGGTTATTGTTGAGGCAGAAAGAAGAGCTTATGCCGACAGAAGCTATTTTTTAGGAGATCCCGATTTTGTAAAAATTCCATTGAAAGAATTAATGGATGAAAAATATTTACGCGATCGAATGGCGAGTTTTAATCCCGAAAAAGCGACTTTATCTTCTGAAATAAAAGAAGGAAAAGTAAATTATGCAGAAAGTACAGAAACGACGCATTATTCAATTGTAGATCAATTTGGAAATGCTATTGCGGCAACTACAACTTTAAATGACGGTTATGGTTCTAAATATTATTGTGACGAATTGGGTTTCTTTTTAAATAACGAAATGGACGATTTTAGCGCTAAACCAGGTTCTCCAAACATGTTCGGTTTAGTCGGAAATGAAGCCAATAGCATTGCGCCGCAAAAACGTATGCTAAGTTCTATGACGCCAACAATTGTAGAAAAAGACGGAAAGCTATTTATGGTAGTTGGAACTCCAGGCGGTTCGACTATTATAACTTCTGTATTGCAGACAATTTTAAATGTTTACGAATACAATTTAAGCATGCAAGAAGCTGTAAATGCGCCACGTTTTCATCATCAATGGCTTCCAGATTTAATTACTTTCGAACCCAATACTTTTGAAGCCAAAACTATAAATAAGCTAAAAGCGAAAAGTTATTTAATTAATGAAAAACCAACTCCAATTATCGGAAAAGTAGATGCCATTTTGGTTTTGCCCGAAGGTAAATTAGAAGGCGGAGCCGATTTTAGAGGAGATGATACTGCCGTAGGTTTTTAAATCCATAAAGATTTTTGTTTTTTTATCTAAGATTATAGCCTAATTTTGTAAGACCTATAATTTTACAACCGAATGTTAAAAAAATATTTCAGAAGACTAGAAAGTATAATTGCTTTGGCTCAATCGTTAATGACTCCAAAACAGTTTCTATTTTTATCAAGCGTTTTAATTGGAATATCATGTTCGTTTGCTGTAATTATTCTTAAAACCTTCGCCCACAGCGTATTTTCTTTTGCCACTTACATTAACGGAATTCTAAAATTGAGTTTTATTAACAGTATACTTCCAATAATTGGTATTTTACTGACGGTTTTTGTAGTGAAAAAAGTGCTTAACGGAACCATTCAAAAAGGAACTTCACAGATACTTTATGCAGTAGCAAAAAAAGCAAGTATTATTCCGCGAAAACAAATGTATGCCCAAATTGTTACGAGTTCGTTAACTGTTGGTTTGGGTGGTTCTGCTGGTTTAGAAAGTCCGATCGTGATTACCGGAGCTGCATTTGGTTCAAATTTTGCACAAAACTATAAATTACAATACAAAGACAGAACTTTATTAATTGGCTGCGGAGTTGCTGCCGGCATTGCTGCGGCTTTTAACGCGCCAATTGCTGGTGTTCTTTTTGCCATAGAAGTTTTATTGGTCGACGTAAGTATTTCTGCCTTTACTCCAATAATGATTTCTGGAGCAACTGGCGCTTTAGTTTCTGCCATTGTATTGGATGAAAGCATTCTTTTAAGCTTTAAAAAACAAGAAACTTTCGATTATCATAATATTCCTTTTTATGTAACGCTTGGAGTTCTTACAGGGCTTGCGGCGATTTACTATTCCAGAAATTTCCAAAGAGTTGAACATTATTTTTCAAAACAACAAATCAACCCATATAGAAAAGCATTAATCGGTTCTTCGCTTTTAGCTTTGCTTATTTTTATCTTTCCAACTTTGTTTGGTGAAGGATACGAAAGCATTCGAACTTTATCTGAAACCGATCCTGGAAAATTGTTAGACAATACTCTTTTTGCAGATTTCAGAAACAATCAATGGGTTTTATTGCTATTTGTAGGCGCGACGATGATGGTAAAAGTTTTTGCTTCGGGATTAACTCTTGGAAGCGGTGGAAATGGAGGAAACTTTGCTCCTTCTCTATTCTTAGGTTCTTATTTAGGGTATTTCTTTTCTAAATTTATAACACTTATTGGTTTATCAAAATTGCCAATTACCAATTTTACAATGGTCGGAATGGCTGGTATTTTGAGCGGATTATTTCATGCACCATTAACCGCAATATTCTTAATTGCAGAAATTACAGGAGGTTACGGACTTATGATTCCGCTTATGATTGTTTCTTCAATCAGTTTTGCGATTTCAAAACGTTACGAGAAATATTCGCTTGACGTAAAAGGATTAGCCAAAAAAGGACACGCTTTTACAAGCAATAAAGATTCTAATATTTTATCGACTTTAGATATTGACACCATTATTCAATGTGATTATTTAACGGTTCATCCTGAAGAAAATCTAAGCAAACTGGTCGATTTAATTTCTCACTCCAATCAAGTAGTTTTTGCGGTCGTAAACAACGATAAAGATCTAGTTGGTGTTGTGCATTTTAATGATATTCGCGAAATCATTTTCAATTCTTATCGCGTAAAATACACTCTTATTAAAGATGTAATGAAAGCGCCATTGACAACAATTTCTTCATTGGACAGCATGGAAATTGTGATGAAGAAATTTGAAATGTCAAAATCTGCCTTTCTGCCTGTTTTACGAGATGGCAAATATCATGGCTTTATTTCTAAGTCAATTGCGCTTGAAGCTTATAGAACAAAACTTCGTTCTATGACGATTGAATAATCATTAACATCGGATACATTAAAAATTTTTATTATCCGATATTAAGGAGTATCTTTGTAGGATTATGTTTAACATTGACCTAACATACAGAGAAGAATTTCAATCAACCTTTGATCGATTGTACCAAAAAAGGCTGGAACTGCAAAACAGCAGACCATTGCCTAATATTGCTTTGAATAAAATAAGAGAAAGCCTTTCTTTAGAATGGACGTATAACTCCAATAGTATTGAAGGAAATACACTTAGTTTGAGGGAAACTCAAATGATTATTCAAGAAGGAATTACCATTAAAGGCAAATCGCTGCGTGAGCATTTTGAAACACATAATCATGATAAAGCCATTGATTATCTATACTCTATTGTAGATGAAAATTATAAACTAAGAAGTATAGATATTCTCTCCATTCATGGTTTAGTAATGCGTTCTATAGAAGAAGATTTTGCAGGCAGAATTCGTAATGGAGGAGTTCGAATTTCAGGAGCTAATTTTGTGCCTCCGAATGCTAATAAAGTTTCAGATTATTTAGACGAATTAATTGAGTTTATCAATACAAATCCGTTAAGTTTAAACGATATTGAACTCGCGACAATTTTTCATCACAAACTGGTCTGGATCCATCCTTTTTTTGATGGGAATGGGCGCACAGTTCGTTTAAGCATGAATTTATTATTGATAAGATGTGATTTTCCGCCAGCCATTATTCTTAAAAATGACAGAAAAAAATATTACGAAGCGCTTAATCAAGCAAATAATGGCAATTATCAAAAATTAACTCTTTTAATGTGCCAGTCGCTAGAAAGAACACTCAATATTTATCTAGGTGCAATGCCAGGAAGCACTTATGATTATCAATCTATTCAAAATATTGTGAGCGAACCAGATACACCTTACGGTCAAGAATATATTAGTTTATTGGCTAGAACAGGCAAAATTGATGCTTACAAAGAAGGCCGAAACTGGTATACCACCAAAGAGGCCATTGAAAACTATATGGCAACCCGAAAAAGAAAACGTTGATTGACAATCAGCGTTTTTTTGTTACTATTTGTAACATAAAGTTTTGCTATCGAGCACAAAAAGAACAAATCAAAGTGGTAACTTTGCGTTTTGCTCAAAATTATGTTAGAAAAAGACAATACTATTGAAGTTCTTGGTGCAAGAGTTCATAACCTTAAAAATATAGACATTTCTATTCCGCGTGAAAAACTGGTTGTTATTACCGGTTTATCAGGTTCGGGGAAATCTTCTTTGGCATTTGACACGATTTATGCTGAAGGCCAGCGTCGTTATGTTGAAACTTTTTCGGCTTATGCCAGACAATTTCTTGGCGGATTGGAACGCCCAGATGTAGATAAAATTGACGGATTGTCACCCGTTATTGCAATTGAACAAAAAACAACCAGTAAAAGTCCGCGTTCGACTGTTGGAACCATTACTGAGATTTATGACTTCTTAAGACTTTTGTATGCTCGTGGCGCTGATGCATACAGTTACAATACAGGCGAAAAAATGGTTTCGTATTCTGATGAACAAATTAAAGATTTGATTATTCAGGATTATAACGGAAAGCGAATCAATATTTTAGCTCCCGTTATTAAAGCTAGAAAAGGACATTATGCCGAATTATTCCAGCAAATAACGAAACAAGGATTTTTAAAAGTTCGTGTTAACGGAGAAGTTCAGGATTTGGTTTCTGGAATGAAATTAGACCGTTATAAAACCCATGATATTGAAATTGTTGTTGACAGAATGGTCATTGAAGATAATCCTGATACTCAAAAAAGATTATCTGAAAGCATCAATACAGCGATGCATCATGGCGAAGATGTCCTGATGATTTTAGATCAGGATTCGAATGAGGTACGTTATTTCAGTAGAAATTTAATGTGTCCAACAACTGGAATTTCGTATCAAAATCCAGAGCCGAATTTATTTTCTTTCAATTCTCCAAAAGGCGCTTGTCCGCATTGTAATGGTTTGGGAACTGTTCACGAAATTAATGCAAAGAAGATTATTCCGAATCCGAAATTATCGATTAAAAGTGGTGGATTTGCTCCGCTTGGCGAATATAAATCATCTTGGATTTTTAAACAATTAGAAACAATTGGAGAAAAATTCGGATTTAAAATTACAGATCCAATCGAGAAAATTCCTGAAGAAGCCATGACAATGATTTTATATGGTGGAAAAGATAAATTTTCTATCAATTCTAAAGATCTTGGCGTAACCAGAGAATATAAAATTGATTTTGAGGGAATTTCCAATTTCATCAAAAATCAATATGACGAAAGCGCAACAACCAGCATAAAACGTTGGGCAAAAGATTTTATGGACGAAATTCCTTGCCCAGTTTGCGAAGGTTCTCGTCTTAAAAAAGAAGCTTTATTTTTTAGAGTGAATGGAAAAAATATCACCGAATTGTGTGATATGGATATTTCAGATTTAACGGCTTGGTTTCTTGATTTGAATAGTCATTTGACTGATAAACAGCTTTTAATTGCTTCTGAAGTTGTAAAAGAAATCAAAGATCGATTGAACTTCTTGATGAATGTTGGTTTGAATTATTTGGCTTTAAGCCGAAGTTCAAAATCGCTTTCTGGTGGAGAAGCACAGCGTATTCGTTTGGCAACACAAATTGGTTCACAATTGGTTGGGGTTTTATATATTTTAGATGAGCCAAGTATTGGTTTGCATCAAAGAGATAATGAAAAATTAATTCATTCTTTGGAACAATTACGTGATATTGGAAATTCGGTTATTGTTGTTGAACATGACAAAGACATGATTGAAACTGCTGATTATGTGATTGATATTGGTCCGAAAGCTGGAAAATATGGTGGCGAAATTATCAGTATTGGAACTCCAGCAGAAACATTAAAATCAGACACGATTACTGCTCAATATTTGAATGGTAAAATGAAATTAGAAATTCCGAAGAAAAGACGTAAAGGAAATGGCAAATTCTTAAAACTGACTGGAGCAACTGGAAACAACTTAAAAAATGTTTCCATTGAAATTCCTTTAGGGCAATTAACTTGCGTTACAGGAGTTTCAGGAAGTGGGAAATCAACATTAATTAATGAAACGCTTTATCCAATATTAAATGCCTATTATTTTAATGGCGTAAAAAAACCACAACCTTACAAAAAGATTGAAGGTTTAGAACATATTGACAAAGTAATTGATATTGACCAAAGTCCGATTGGAAGAACACCTCGTTCAAATCCAGCGACCTACACAGAAGTTTTTACAGAAATTAGAAATCTATTTACAATGACTTCTGAAAGTATGATTCGTGGTTATAAAGCCGGACGTTTTAGTTTTAACGTAAAAGGCGGAAGATGCGAAACTTGCGAAGGTTCTGGTGTTAGAACTATCGAAATGAACTTTTTACCAGACGTTTATGTTGAATGCGAAACGTGTCAAGGAAAACGTTTCAATAGAGAAACTTTAGAAATCAGATACAAAGGAAAATCTATTTCGGATGTTTTGGATATGACGGTTGACGAAGCGGTTCCGTTTTTTGAAAATATTCCGAAGATTTACAGAAAAATCAAAACGATTCAAGATGTTGGTTTAGGTTATATTACACTTGGACAACAAAGTACAACGCTTTCAGGTGGTGAAGCGCAACGTATTAAACTAGCGGGAGAATTATCTAAAAAAGATACTGGAAATACATTTTATATTCTAGACGAACCAACAACCGGATTGCATTTTGAAGACATTCGCGTTTTGATGGAAGTAATTAACAAATTGGTTGATAAAGGAAATACGATTCTGGTAATTGAACATAATATGGACGTTATCAAACTGGCGGATTACATTATCGATATTGGCCCAGAAGGCGGTAAAGGCGGCGGGCAATTAATCGCAAAAGGAACTCCTGAGCAAGTAGCCGAAAATAAAAAAAGTTATACAGCTAAGTTTTTAAAGAAAGAATTAGAGTAAAAACAGCATCTTTATCAAGGTTTTCCAACATTGACAAAGATGCTTATATTTTTATAATTTAATAGTAATAATTTTATATTTTAGCTCTAAAAAAGCGAAATATGAAAACCACCGTATTATTTATTATAATATCGATATTCTCACTTACCTCCTATTCCCAATCTCAAAAAGACAGTATTAATAAAGTTGTACGTGAGCGAATTAAAAACATAAAAGAAGATCAATCTGATAATCCTTACTACACCAAACAAGAAAAGGAAGACGAATATTTAAGCGAAAATAATACCTTTCAAGCTTTAGCTCTTCCAAGCGAAAACAGTGATTTGGCAAACTTTTTTAAGATTTATCTGGAGAAAAAACTGCTCAAAAAAATTGACTTTACCGCAATTAAAGATTCTTATTTGTATAACAATTTTTCAAACAGAAAATACAATTATACCATTCGTTTAACTTTTGAATTAAGCAAAACTGGTAAAGCAACAAATTGCCGAATCAATACTGGAAACAAAGAATTAGACAAAAAAGTTATTGCGGTTTTCAAAAAATATCCTTTAGAAAAATTAGGGTTGAAAGAAAATGATAAATCTGGTAAAATCAGCGTTCAATTATTCGCAAAAGAAAACAAAGAGATTGTAATAAAAGCTAGCCAATTTGCAGTAACTGATATTCCTCCATTGATAAAAGGATGTGAAGATTCTCCGTTATACGGGCAACTTAACAAATGTCTTTATGATAAATTGTATGAATATTTGCTAAAGAATATTTCACTAAAAACTCTTAATAATCAAGAATTAAGGGGAGAAATTATTTTTAGTCCTCGCTTTACCATTAATAAAGAAGGCAAAATTATAAACGTAAATTCCATTGCACCAAACAAAGTTATAAAAGACGAAATTGATCGAGTTATTCTTTCTTTTAATGAAATAATAAAACCCGGAAAAAGAAATAATACTCCTAAAAATTTTTATTGCGAAACTTATCGAACTATTACAATAGAAAATTTGAAGTGACAGGCTTTCTTAACAGCAAAATAGCGATAAAAGCATTCTCACTTCCTATCATATTTCTAATTTATAGCCAATGCTAAATTTCACTAATACACTGATAATGAAATAAGGAATTCAATTTTATCATTATCCCAATATTACTTTTAGATTATAATTCCTGTTTTTTATAACAATTCTAGAAAAAAGTGTTAATTTAGTGTCCGCTTTTTCTGAAAAATTCAAAGTTTTAAAGAAAGATCTTTCACATAAAACATAATAATAAATTAAAATACCTAAAATGAGATTAGAAGATTTTGATAATGATGAAGATAAAGTAATTCAGGACCGTTTGAAACAAAAAACGTGGAATGAAATTAGAACCAATGACAGCTGGGCGATTTTTAAAATTATGTCTGAGTTTGTAAACGGTTACGAAGCAATGGGGCGTATTGGTCCGTGTGTTTCTATTTTTGGTTCTGCAAGAACAAAACCAGAAGACAAATACTATCAATTGGCTGAAAAAATTGCTTATAAAATCAGTAAAGCAGGTTACGGAGTGATTACAGGAGGTGGTCCCGGAATTATGGAGGCTGGAAATAAAGGCGCGCATTTAGGAGGCGGAACTTCGGTTGGTTTGAATATTGAACTTCCTTTTGAACAGCACTTTAACCCTTATATCGATCACGATAAAAACTTGAATTTCGATTATTTCTTTGTGAGAAAAGTAATGTTCGTTAAATATTCTCAAGGTTTTGTGGTAATGCCAGGTGGTTTTGGAACTTTAGACGAAATGTTTGAAGCGATCACATTAATTCAGACTAAGAAAATTGGAAAATTTCCAATCATTTTGGTTGGAGTTGAATTTTGGTCTGGTCTGATCGAATGGGTAAAAACGGTTTTGGTAGAAAAAATGCACACCGTTAGTCCAGAAGATTTAAATCTTTTTAAAATTGTCGACACCGAAGATGAAGTTGTAGACGTTTTGGATAAATTCTACAAAAAGTACGATTTAAGTCCGAATTTCTAATTTTTGAACCATATAAGTGATATAAATATATTTAAGTCTTACGCTTAAAGCAATGCTTTTAAATGAACTTATATCACTTATATGGTTAAAATTTATCGCAAATACGCAAAAATTGAAAGCTGTTTTTTTAAACAGCTTTTTTTATGTTATTTTTACAAAAATCCGAAGTCCCAATATGTACGTAACTTAAGTATATCAGAACATTTTTAAGCCAATATTTGAAAGCACTTTATAAAATTATTTGCCTCATTATAGTTTTATTTTTTTCGATAAAACTTTCTGCACAACATCAATCTAAGATGGAAGTGGCGGTAAATCTTGAGCTTAAAACTCTGAATATAAAACAGGATCTTACTTTCTACAATACTTCAAATGATTCTCTCAATTCAATTGTTCTTAATGATTGGAATAATGCTTTTGTAGATAAAAATACACCTTTAGCAAGACGTTTTTCAGATGAATTTTACAGAGGATTTCATTTAGCAAAGGCTGTTGATAGAGGAAAAACTACAATTTTAAGCTTGACAGATGATAGTTCTTTAGCTTTGGAATGGGAAAGAACTGAGAAAAATCCAGACTTTATCATTGTTCGCCTGAATCAAAAACTGGCTCCAAACGAAAAAATCGATTTGCATCTTACTTATATTGCTAAAATTCCGAACGATAAATTTACTCATTTCGGTTTTGATCAAAATGGCGGTATGGCTTTAAAAAATTGGTTTATAAGTCCTGCGCGTTATGAAAATGATGACTTTATAAAATACAACAATTTTAATCTAGACGACATTGCAAATGCCATTGCCGATTATGAAGTTGCCATTAAAATTCCAAATCAATATGCTATTACAACCGATTTAAATTCGATTTCTAAAGACGTCAGTAATTCTGATTATAGCGTTTATTCTTTTTCAGGCAAAAACAGATCCGATTTTAGTCTTTATATAGAAAAGCAAAATAGCTTTAGAACTTATGATAATGGTTTAATCGAAGTTTCAACAGATTTAAAAAGTAAAAAAATAAGCGAAATTCAAAAAGCTGTTATTATAGACAGAGTTGTTTCATTTATGGAAGGTTTTATTGGCGAATATCCGCACGATAAAATCACCGTATCGCAGGCGGATTATGAACGAAATCCATTTTACGGATTGAACCAGCTCCCTTCTTTTATTAGTCCGTTTTCAGATGATTTTATTTTTGAAATTCAGTTTTTAAAAACATTTTTAAACAATTATCTCAAAAACAGTCTTCGATTAGATCCAAGAAAAGACAATTGGGTTTATGATGGAATCCAGATTTATGCCATGATGAAATACATGGAAGAGCATCATGAAGACCAAAAAATGCTCGGAAGACTTTCTAACATGAAATTGTTCAGCAGCTATAACATTACTAATCTAACTTTTAATGAGCAATACAGCTATTATTATATGCTTATGGCTCGTAAAAATTTAGATCAGCCGTTGGGAGATCCAAAAAATACGCTAATTAAATTTAACGAACAGATTGCAAGTAAATACCGAGCAGGTTTAAGCTTAAGTTATTTAGACGATTATCTGAATCATGACATTGTTACAGAAAGTGTAAAAGAGTTTTATAACTTGAATAAAATTGGACAATCTAATCGTTATGATTTTGAAAAAATTCTAACTAAAAAAAGTCCTAAAAACATCGATTGGTTTTTTAAAACAATTATAGATTCTCGAGATATAATCGATTATAAATTCAGTCATGTTTCTAGAACTACAGACAGCGTTTCTTTTTCTATTAAAAACAAAACCGGAATTTATGCGCCAATTCCTGTTTATGGAACTAAAAAAAATCAGGTTGTTTTTAAAGAATGGATAGAACCAAAAAACAAAGATTCTGTCTACGAATTACCACGAAAAAATGCAGATAAAATTGTAATTAATTTTGATAATGAAGTTCCAGAATACAATCAGAGAAACAACTGGAAATCACTGAAAAACATTGCTCTGAATCGTCCAATAAAATTTAATTTTGCTAAAGATTTAGAAGATCCTAATTACAATCAGATTTTATACATTCCGACAATCTATTATAATTATTACGACGGACTTACGCCTGGTATTCGATTTCATAACAAAACCATTCTAGACAAGCCGTTTAATTTTGATATTAATCCTGCTTTTTCTTCTAAAACAGGAAGCTTATCAGGATCGTCAGCATTTTCTTGGAATCAGTATTATCGAAACAGCACTTTGTTTAATGTGCGTTATTCTTTAAGTCAAAACTACTTTCATTATGCTCCGGATGCAACTTATTTAAGATTAAATCCGATGGTGCAATTCCGTATTCGCGAAAAAGATTTTAGAGACAACAGAAAACAGCTTATTATGGCGCGTCAGATAATTGTAAATCGTGAAGCGAGCGAATATATTACAGACAATTCAAAACCAAACTATTCTATTTTTAACGCCCGATATTCCAATACAAAAACAGAATTAATCAATCATTTTAATTTTATGACTGATGTTCAGTTTGCGGGAGATTTTGGAAAACTTTCGGGTGAAATTGAATACAGAAGATTATTTCAAAACAACAAAAAGTTAAACTTAAGATTATTCGCAGGAACTTTTCTTTATAATACAACAAATTCAGACTATTTCAGTTTTGGTTTAGACCGCCCGACAGATTATTTATTTGATTATAATCTTTTTGGAAGATCAGAAAGTACAGGCTTTTTCAGTCAGCAATATGTAATTGCCGAAGGCGGATTTAAATCGCAACTGGAACCATCTTACGCAAATCAATGGATGACAACTTTGAATGCAAGTTATGCCGTTTGGAATTGGATTGAACTTTATGGCGATATTGGTTTTATGAAAAACAAACATCAAAGTGAGTTTTTTGCCTACGATACTGGAGTACGTTTAAACTTGGTTCCTGACTACTTTGAACTTTATTTTCCTGTTTATTCTAATAACGGATGGGAAATAACGCAAACAAAATACAATGAAAAAATACGATTTATAATCACTTTCTCACCAAAAACATTAGTTACTCTTTTTACCCGAAAATGGTTTTAATCAAATAAAAATTAAACAAAAACTTGCGAAATTATCAATAAAATTAAATTTTACATAAAAATTACATAAATAAAATACGTAGTTTTTTGATTTTGAATACAAATAATTAAATTATATTTAGTTCAAAGAATTATGATTATTGATTGTTTTTAAGTAATTTCGCGACATAATAACATGACCCTACAAGATTATGATAAAAGAAAAAAACAATACTACACTGACATTTGAAGATTTCAAAACTGAGGTATTGAATGACTATAGAATAGCTGTAACTAGCCGTGAATGTAGTCTTTTAGGTCGAAAAGAGGTATTAACAGGAAAAGCTAAGTTTGGAATTTTCGGTGACGGAAAAGAAGTTCCGCAACTGGCAATGGCAAAAGCTTTTAAAAACGGTGATTTCCGTTCTGGATACTATCGCGATCAAACTTTTATGATGGCTATTGGCGAATTAGATTCAAGACAATTTTTTGCTGGTTTATATGGTCATACCGATTTAGCTTTCGATCCAATGTCAGCGGGTAGACAAATGGGCGGACACTTTGTTACGCACAGTTTAAACGAAGATGGTTCTTGGAAAGACTTAACAAAACAAAGAAACTCAAGTTCAGATATATCTCCAACTGCGGGACAAATGCCAAGATTATTAGGATTGGCTCAAGCTTCTAAAATTTATAGAAACGTTGACGGAATTACAATAAAAGATAAATTTTCTGTAAATGGAAATGAAGTTGCTTGGGGAACTATCGGTAATGCAAGTACTTCTGAAGGTTTATTTTTTGAAACGATAAACGCGGCTGGAGTTTTACAAGTGCCAATGGTAATGAGTGTTTGGGATGATGAATACGGAATTTCTGTTCACGCTAAACACCAAACTACAAAAGAAAATATTTCTGAAATATTAAAAGGATATCAGCGCGATGAAGATTCTAAAGGTTATGAAATCTTTAGAGTAAAAGGTTGGGATTATGCCGAATTAGTTTCGACTTATGAAAGAGCCGGAGCAATTGCACGTGAAGAACATATTCCGGTTTTAATTCACGTAAACGAATTAACACAGCCGCAAGGTCACTCTACTTCTGGTTCTCACGAACGTTACAAAAGTGCAGAAAGACTGGCTTGGGAAAAAGATTTCGATTGTATTCGCCAAATGCGTCTTTGGATGATTGCCATTAATATTGCTTCTCCAGAAGAATTGGCAGAACTTGATTTTCAATTGAAAAAAGAGGTTTTAGAAGCTAAAAAAGATGCATGGAATGCTTTCATAAATCCGATTATTGAGGAACAAAAAAATCTTTTAGCTTTATTAGAACAAATTGCCAAAGCGAGCATTAATCATAAAGATAGAATCAAAAAATTAATTTCTGAATTGGCAGCGATTAAAGCGCCTTTAAAAAAGGAATTATTGGTTTACTCAAGAAAGATTCTTCGTTTTATTGAAGTTCCAAACAGTAAAGTTCTTTTATCAAACTGGATTACCAATTTCATAGCCGAAACTCAAGAAAAATTCAGCAGTAATCTACATTCAGAATCAAATGAAAATGTATTTTCTGTAGAAAAAGTGCTTCCTAAATATGCTGAAAATGCAAAACCAGATTTAGATGGAAGAATGATTCTTCGCGATAACTTTGATGCATTATTTGCAAAATACCCAGAAACTTTAATTTTCGGTGAAGATGTTGGAAACATTGGAGACGTAAATCAAGGTTTGGAAGGAATGCAGGAAAAATACGGAGAACTTCGTGTTGCCGATGTCGGAATTCGTGAAGCAACTATTATCGGTCAAGGTATCGGAATGGCTTTGAGAGGTTTACGTCCGATTGCAGAAATTCAATATTTAGATTATTTATTGTACGCAATTCAGATCATGAGTGATGATTTAGCGACATTACAATATAGAACGGTTGGAAAACAAAAAGCACCATTAATCATCAGAACCCGTGGACACCGTTTAGAAGGTATCTGGCATTCTGGTTCTCCAATGGGAATGATTATCAATGCGATTCGCGGAATTCATGTTTTGGTTCCGAGAGATATGACGCAAGCTGCTGGTTTTTATAACACCTTGTTAGAATGTGACGAACCTGCTTTAGTTATCGAATGTTTGAATGGATATCGCTTAAAAGAAAAAACGCCTTTAAATTTTGGTGAATTTAAAACGCCAATAGGAGTTGTAGAAACTTTAAGAGAAGGTGCAGATATTACTTTAGTTTCTTACGGATCGACTTTAAGATTGGTTCAGCAAGCAGCTAATGAATTGGCAGAAAAAGGAATTGACTGTGAAGTTATTGATGTTCAATCTTTGCTTCCATTTGATATTAATAAAGACATTGTAAAAAGTATTGCCAAAACAAATCGTCTTTTAGTAATTGATGAAGATGTTCCTGGCGGAGCTTCTGCATTTATTTTACAACAGATTTTAGAAGAACAAGATGCTTACAAATATTTAGACAGCAAACCTCAGACTTTAGCAGCAAAAGCACACCGACCTGCCTACGGAACTGATGGCGATTATTTCTCTAAACCTTCAGCAGAAGATATTTACGAGAAAATCTACGAAATGATGAATGAAGTTAATCCTTCTAAATATCCTGCTTTATACCAGTAATTTAGAATGTTTTCGATATTAAAAAAAGCTCCAAAATTTTGGAGCTTTTTTGTTTTTTATTCTTCTAATATCCTTTTAACTACTTTATAATTAAGTATATCCTTGAAAAAAGTAAAAGGAGCTCTGCCAGCAGGTAAAGTATTTATCAATATTTTTTCTCTTGAAACTTTAATTATTGTGACTTTTTGTCCCCAAGAAAATGAAGAAGCATTTGTATGAAATTCTAAAATTCCATCGCCATTACCGCTTAAAATCCAATTATTTTTTTGCAATAACTTTCCGATTTCGTCTGTAGAATAATCTTTTACTAAAACCAAAGCTTTAAATCGACGCTCGATCTCAATTCTTAAAATAAAAAAAATCAATATTACAAATCCCCACGATATAAGAAATGGCCCATCTTTTTCATAATTAGCTATACCAGCATAAATCAAAAACAGAGGCATAAACAACACGAAATAATTACTTATGTAATCAAAATAGCTAATTGGCCATTTCATTTTTTGAATCACATAATCTTTTGTTTTTTTATTCATTATCGAATTAGTTGAAATCTGTATCCCAATTGTTACTTAAAAAAGAATCAAATATCTCTAAGCATAGATTTAGCTCGCTCTAAATCTTCAACAGTATCAATTCCAATTCCAACATGCGTTGTTTCGATCATTTTAATGCGTTTTCCAAACTCTAAATAACGTAACTGTTCCAGTTTCTCAGAAGCTTCTAAAGTCCTCATAGGAAGGCTATAAAAGTCTAATAAAGCTTGTTTTCTAAAAGCATAAATTCCGATGTGCTGAAAATATCTTACTCCAACATTTTTTTCTCTAGCATAGGGAATTACCGATCTCGAAAAATACAATGCAAACTGCGATTGATCTACCACCACTTTTACATTGTTCGGATTATTGATTTCGTCTTCATTTGTAATTTCACGCATTAGCGAAGCCAAATCAACTTTTTTATCAGGATCGTTTTTAAAAACAGATAAAACTTGTGCCAAAGGTTCGGCTTCTGTAAAAGGTTCGTCGCCTTGAACATTTACTACAATATCAACATCTAGATCTGCAATGGCTTCGGCGATTCTATCGCTTCCAGATTCGTGTTCTTTGATGCTCATTATCGCTTTTCCTCCATTAGAAACGATTTCATCAAAAATCAAATCTGAATCGGTTACTACAAAAACATCATCAAATAAATTTGTAGAAACTGCCGCTTCGTAAGTTCTTAAAATTACTGTTTTTCCTCCTAGATCCTGCATTAATTTTGCAGGAAAACGTGTTGAAGCATATCTTGCCGGAATTACCGCTATTATTTTCATTTTTTTTGTCATTGTGAGGAACGAAGCAATCTCATCCTCATTATTAATTTATTCTTTTGTGAATTTCTGTGTAAAACTTTGTGAATCTCTATGAAAGCTATATCTCAAAAATGCACAAAGGTTTCACAAAGATTCGCAAAGTTTTTACATTATTTTTACTGAGGTCATACTCAAAGAACCAGCCAATAATTTATCATTAAAAAGTTCAATTTCATCTGTTTTATCTTTTAAGCCTAAGATATATAACAACGGAAGATAATGTTCTGGAGTTGGAACAGCCAATTGAATCGCTTTATTCATTTTTTCAAAATCTATCAAAGGCTGGAAATTTCCATCTAATAAATAATTATTTACCGTTTCACGTGCTTCTATTGCCCAATCGTAACCGTAATTATCTTTATCGAAATTTCTAAAATCAACCATTCTAAGATTATGAACAATATTTCCGCTTCCGATAATTAAAACGCCTTTATAACGAAGCGCTTGCAGTTTTTGAGCCAATTCAAAATGATATTGTCCCGATTTCGTATAGTCAATACTCAGCTGAATTACCGGAACATCTGCATTTGGATATAAGTGTTTAATAACACTCCACGCACCGTGATCTAGTCCCCAATGCTCGTCTAATTCGACCATAACAGGATCTAAAAGTTTTTGAGTTTCAACAGCCAATTCAGGACTTCCTTTTGCTGGATATTGCACATCAAAAAGCGCCTGCGGAAAACCTCCAAAATCATGAATAGTTCTTGGCATTTCCATAGAAGTCACTTTTGTTCCTTTTGTAAACCAATGCGCCGAAACACACAAAATAGCGTTCGGTTGTGGCAGAGTTTTAGCCAAATTTCGAAAACCAGCCACAAACTGATTTTCTTCAATTGCATTCATAGGACTTCCGTGTCCTAAAAATAGAACTGGCATTTTATCAGTATTCGAAAACGTAGACGAAATCGAATGTAAATCGTTTAGTGTTGTCATTGTAAAACTATTTTTTCGCCACGAATTTCACTAATTCCACTAATTTATTGAAGCTCAAAAATAATTCGTGCAAATTAGTGTAATTCGTGGCAACTTTTATTCCTCAAAACTCTCGTCTTTAAATCCTATCAAATATAACTTATTTTTAGCACGCGTCATAGCGGTGTAAAGCCATCTAATATAGTCGCGATCAATTCCGTCTGGTAAATAAGGCTGTTCCACAAAAACCGTATTCCATTGTCCTCCTTGCGATTTATGGCACGTAATCGCGTATGAGAATTTAACCTGAAGTCCGTTAAAATATTCGTTTTCTTTTACTTTTTGAAATCTCTTATATTTAGTCGGTTCGTCTTCATAATCTTTCATCACTTCTTCGTACAAACGATTTGATTCTTCGTATGTTAAAGATGGAGATTCGCTTTTTAAAGTATCTAGAATCAAAACGGTTTCAAAAGGTTTCTGATCCGGATAATCGACCATTCTAATTTTCACTTTCGCAAATGTAAATCCGTATAATTCTCTAATTCCGAACAATTCCAAAACTTCAATAATATCTCCGTTGGCAATAAATCCTGCTTCGTCGGTTTCTTTTAGCCAGAAATAATTATTCTTTACAACCATTAAAAAATCACCAACCGAAAGTTCACTTTCTTTAAATAAAATTCGGCTTCTAATCTGTTCATTATATTGATTCGCCCTTTTGTTAGAACGAACAATAAATGCAGTGTCTTCAATACTATAATTGCTATAAGCCATATTTATAGCATCTTGAATATCGTAACCGTCTGTTAATCGGACAATATCTTTAAATTTCTTTACATTAAATCTAAACTCTGTAATAAAACTTTCTTTCAATAATTCACGCAATTCTGTGGCGTTATACAAAATTCCAGAACTTTCTTCCTGACGCATTACTTCGTCGAGTTCGATATGTTCAATTTCTTTGCTATAATGAAAACCTAAAGTATCAATATCTAAAGCCGGACTCACATCTAAATTAACTGGCGGAAGCTGAGCCGTATCTCCTAAAAGAATCATTTTACAATTCTGACCAGAATAAACATAATTAATCAAATCGTCTAGAAGCGAACCGCTGTCTAAAGTGCTGTCTGAAATCATAGAAGCTTCATCGACTATAAAAATGGTGTTTTTATGCTTATTGACTTGTTTGGTAAAAGCCACTCCTCCACCCGAAGATTTCTTGGGAAAATAGATTTTTTTATGAATGGTAAAAGCTGGATTATTTGAATAATTAGCAATCACTTTTGCCGCGCGTCCCGTTGGTGCAAGCAAAACGTATTTCTTATTAATATCGCCCAAATTATTTACGATTGTAGAGATTACAGTCGTCTTTCCTGTTCCAGCATATCCTTTTAAAACGAAAATAGTATCGTTTTGAGGTTCGGTTAAAAAAATGGCAATTTTCTGAAAAAAAATATCCTGTTTGAGAGTTGGTACAAATGGAAATCGTTTTTGTAAAATACCGTAAAAAAGTGCAGAATTCATAAGGAGAAATTGAAATACAAAGTTCGCTTATTTAAATGGCAATAACAAAATTCAATTTTAATGGTAAAATCAAATTCAATAGGAAAATTAGAAATAATATCTAAAACTTAAATCTAATCATATTCTTAAATAACTGATAATAAACAAAATGATAATATTCTGCTAACTTTTGTGTAATATTAAATTTTGAAATTGCATATTAATTAAGTCTTTTTCATTGAGATTGAAATTGACATTGTTATTTTTTTTATTTGTAAGTTTGTGGTCGCTTAAATTCTTTCTTGATTTAAAACAGGTAACGAATTGTAAATCAACTATGTCATTACAAAATACTAACATTACTTCTAAAAATTACAAAAAACTTTCGATTCAGGTTTCACTGACGGGATTTTCATATTGCTGTTTTGACACTTTAAATAATGTCATTACTTCATTTAAAGAAATTCAATTTGATAATTCAAATAAAACATCAAAAATTGAAGATTTATTTGCGAATGCCTTTAAGAATAATCCTGAATTAAAAGATGTTTATGATGAAGTAATGGTTATTCATACCAATAATCTTTCGACTTTTGTTCCAACGGCTTTGTTTGATGAAAATTATTTGGGAAGTTATCTGCAATACACCACAAAAGTTTTCGAAACCGATTTTTTTACTTTTGATCAAATATCTAATTATCAGATGAATTCGGTTTATATTCCATATGTGAATATCAACAATTTCCTGATTGACAATGTTGGTTCTTTTGATTACAAACATGCCAATAGCATTTTGGTCGAAAAAATCTTGGACAATTCTCGCAATGATGATGATAAAAAAATGATTGTGAATTTTAATCCAGAAAATTTCGAAATTATTGTTGTGCAAAATCAGAAGTTATTGCTATTCAATTCTTTTGAATACAACACTCCAGAAGATTTTATCTACTATATTTTATTTACCGCCGAACAATTAAGCATGAATCCAGAGAGTTTCAAACTAGAATTGTTAGGAACAATTAAAGAAAATGATCCTTTTTATGCTATTGCATACAAATATGTTCGCCATATTTCTTTTATGGATGTAACCAAATTGCAAGAGAAAAATAGCTTTTCTACAGCTGAAAATCAAAAACATTATATCTTATTTCAATCATGAGAATCATTTCAGGAAAATACAAAGGACGTCGCATTAATCCGCCAAAAAATCTACCTGTAAGACCAACTACTGATATGAGTAAAGAAGCATTATTTAATGTTTTGAACAATCATTTCAATTTTGACAGCTTAAAGGTTCTGGATTTATTTTCGGGAACTGGAAATATAAGTTTTGAATTTGCTTCACGCGGAAGCGCTCCAATAACTTCAGTTGATGGAGATTTTGGATGCGTAAAATTCATCAAACAAGTTTCATCAGAATTTGATTTTGATATCGCGGCAACTAAAAGTGATGTTTTTAAGTTTTTAGACAATACTAAAACTTCTTACGATATTATTTTTGCCGATCCGCCGTACGGATTGGATCAGACGACTTTCGAAAAAATCGTTCTAACTGTTTTTGAAAGAGATTTATTGGAAGAAGACGGAATGATGATTATCGAACATTCTAAATATACCAAACTCGATCATATGAGTAATTTTTCTTTTCAGAAAAGTTACGGCGGTTCATTTTTTAGTTTTTTCGAACTAAATTCAACCGATGATGATGAAGAATTACCACACGATATTTCTAAAAAAGAATCTGAAGAAGACGAAGGTTAGTTAATTCAATTTTCAAATTTTTCAAATTTTTCAAATTTTTCAAATTCCAGCATTAAATTGAAATTTGGAATTTTTGCTTTTTATTTAATTCTGTTTTCATTCTCATTAACGTTTTTTTCTTTAAACTCACTTTCCTTAATTTTTCCAAAAGAATAACGAAGCGTGATAGAAACTTCATTTGCATCAACTAAATATCTTGCTCTCGAGCTTATATTATTGATTGTAAATCGTTCCGTATAAATTGTGTTTTTAAAAATGTCATTATAATTTACAGTGCAAGTCCAGTTTTTACCGAATTTTTTCACCAAAGACGCATCAAAAATAAGTTTTGCATTTCGTTCAAAAACGCCTTCTTTTTGCTTTGTTGCGCCCCAAAACGAAAGTACAAACGTAAAATCTTTTGGCAACTTAAATGTATTATTGGAATAATAATACAAATAGGTTTTGGAAGAATTAAATACTGCCGAATCATCTTCAATTTTGTTTGTTGCAAAAATTAAAGAATTCATATTTGTCCAGAATTTATAAGTGAAAGGCAAAGTAAATTCAATATTATAACCCGATTCTTTTTGGAAATTTTTGTCTGTAAAAGTCAATATGTTATTCTGATTATCAAACACAAAATCTTGATAAGTAGGATTTTTGTTTTGATACAAAGTCAGTTTTACAGATTTATCATGATATTGAAAAGTAGTCGAAATTACATCTATAAAAGTCGGCCCTAAATTGATATTGCTTCCATAAACAAAATACGGATTTATATAAGTCGCAATCATGCTCAACGAAGAATAATTGGGCCTGGAAATACTTTTAGAATAATCAAAGCTCAAACTTTTAGTACTGTCAATTGTAAAAGATAATTGTGCTTTCGGAAAAAGATTGGTATAATTTTTATCAATTAAAGCAGAACTTTCCGTCTCATATTTTCCAACAACATTGGTATTTTCGATTCTAAGTCCGACTGAAAAATCTACTTTTTTAATTTTTCCTGAAAGCTGTGTGTAAGCCGCTAGATTTGCTTCTTTAAAATCATAGTTAAAAGAATTATTTTCATTTTTATCGTAATCAAAAACATCGTAATCAGATTTGGATTTAGCAGAAGAATAAAGTCCGCCATATTCCCAATTCCATTCATTTTTAAACTTTTTTTCTAAATCTATTCGACCAGAAAAAACATCAACATTAAATTTCTGATCCCGATTTTGAGACAATTCCAATTCGGTATCATTGTAATTATTCTGCACTAAACTCCATAAATGCTGATTAAAATTGGAACCTTGAAATCCAAGAAACAACTTAGTATCAATAGCTTTTATTTTTTTCGAATAATTTACAAATGAGTTGATAAAATTCTTTGAACTTGAATTGTCACTAAACGTAAAAACATGATTTTCTACATCTTGATTCTGATTAAAAGTAAAAGTATTAATATCGAAAACATCATTTTGCATTTTCCCATTTACATTAACCGAAAAATAATCTTCTTCATTTATTTTATAAAATAAACCTCCGCCAAAAATATATTGTTTTCGATGTGTCGTTGCCGAAACATCGTAATCTGAGACAATTTCAGCCTGCGGAATCTGATATGCAATGCTGTGATTTTCCCACGGATTTAATTTATTGAAATTAAAATTGGCTTTCCATTCCAGTTTATTCTTTTTAAAGCTCGAATTAAAACCTAGATAATTATTGTAATTCTTTTTAAAAGAAGCAGTTTCAGAAATATCTGTTTTAAAACCCTCTTTTTTACTTAATTTTCTCGTAATCAAAATCACGGCGCGTCCTTCGGCTTCATACTTTGACGATGGATTCTGAATAATTTCAATTGTTTTAATATCTGAAACCGATAGAGCATTCAAATCGTTCATTCCCACTTTTTGATTATCAATATAAATAAGCGGATTTCCTTTGCCTACAACCGAAATACTCTCGCGATCTGCACTTAATTGCACGTTTGGAAGCTTAGAAAGCAAATCAACAGGATTTGGAATTGAATTGTAAACAGAATTAGCAATATCTACTTTTATGTTTCCGTTTGAGTTTGTAAAAGTCTTTTTTTCTTGGGCAATAACGACTTCTTTCAATTGTTCATTTGAAATCGAATCTTTTGGCTTTTCATTTTGTGCATTGGCAACAAATGAAAGACAGAAAAGTAAAAGTGCTACTAGAAGTTTTAATGGCAAATAGATATTCATTTTATAGTCTTTTGGTTTATGGCCTTGCAAAAATGCTTTGAAAAACCTATTGCGAAAGTTAATTGAAGGTTAATGCGGAGTTAACGAGCTTTTTATGCTGTAAAAGCACTATTTTTGATGAAGATTTAAAATCTGTTATGAAACAAAGAATCAATTTATTAATAATATTTTCGGTTGTCGCTCTTATTGTGCTGACGACTGTGCAATGTTATTTGGTAAAAACAGCTTACGATTACAAAGTAGCCGAGTTTCATACGCAGATTAAAAACGAAATTGGAAAAATTTCAAACAATTACAGCGATATTGATTCTGCAATTGTTTCAAGAAAAGAAGCGCTTTACAAAAGTCTTTCGGAAAATTATATTAAAGGAAAGAAAACCAAATTGGATGTAAAAAGCGGTGTTCTTCAAGCGCAATATCAAAATGCTATTACACAAAAAATAAAGCGCAAGTTTGAGAGAGATTTACCCAATTTTAAGATTGATTTTGCTATTGTTTTGAATAAATTTATTCTTTACAAAAGCACACAAAAAGCAGACACCATTTTCTCTGAAAAACCTTTTATTGAAAATAAATTATTTGGAAATCTTATTTCGCTAAATCATGCTTTTTTAGTTAGAAGTTATGTCGGAACAACCAATGGAACTTTTGAAAATCAGGATTATAAATTACTGACTGAAGATTCTATGTACGTTTCGGTGGTAGATTGGGAAATGATTATTTTAGGAAGAATGACTTTTATTCTGATTCTGTCTTTATTATCAATTCTGACATTAATAACACTTTTTGTAATTGCGCTTAAAGCTTTAATCAAACAAAAAAAAGTAAGCGATGTTAAGACCGATTTTATCAATAATATTACACACGAACTTAAAACTCCGTTGGCGACTTTAGGAATTTCGACTAAGATTTTAGAGCAAAAAAATATTCGTGACAATGATGAAAATTTCAATTCGATTGTAAATACTATTTCGCGCCAGAATAATCGTTTACAGAATTTGATTGATCAGGTTATGGCCAATTCTTTGGCAGAAAATGAAATTGAATTGCGAAAAGAAAAGATCGAAACCGAAGATTTTCTGCTTTCGATTGTAAATGATTTTAAAATTACTTTTCCGAAAATCAATCTTAAAACCGATTTTCAAACTGAGAAAACAATTTTGGTTTTAGACCGATTTCATTTAACAACAGCTTTTTTAAATGTTTTGGAAAATGCCGTAAAATATGGTTCAAGCACAATTACCATTAAAACAAAAATAATTGAAAATCAATTCTCAATTACTTTTGAAGATGATGGAATTGGGATTGCAAAAAACAAACAATCTTTTCTTTTCGAGAAATTTTATCGTGTAGAACAAGGAAACTTACATAATACAAAAGGCTTAGGTTTGGGCTTATATTATGTTGACCAAATTGTAAAAGCGCATCAGGGTTCTATTAACGTGATTAGCGATTTAGGAAAAGGATCCCAGTTTACTATTTTATTAAAAGTCTAATTACTTTATTTTGAAAAAATTACTTTTAGCCGAAGACGATTTTGATTTTGCTGCCATTTTAAAACAATATTTAGAACTGCATCAATTTGAGGTTACTTGGGCAGAAAATGGCGAAATCGCTTTAAACTATTTTGAAAACCAAACTTTTGATATTTGCATTTTTGATGTAATGATGCCAAAATTGGACGGATTTTCTTTGGCAGAAAAAATCATCACAATCAATCCAGAAGTTCCTTTTATTTTTCTAACTGCAAGAAAGTTAAAAGAAGATAAATTAATTGGATTAAAATTAGGTGCAGACGATTACATTGCTAAACCTTTTGAAGTTGACGAACTTGTTCTTAGATTACAAAATATTCTAAAAAGAATTGAGCAAAAAAGAACTTTAGAAGGAAATAATATAATCGAAATTGGTTCGTATATTTTTGATAATGAACGTCTGACTCTAAATAACAAAAACCACGTTCAGCAGCTTACAGAAAGAGAAGCGTCTCTTATTGAGTATTTATATCTAAATCATAATCAGTTATTAAAAAGAGATCAGATTTTGATGTCTGTCTGGAAAAAAGATGATTATTTTACAGGAAGAAGTATGGATGTTTTTATCAGCAGACTTAGAAAATACTTTAATTCTGATCCTAAAATCAAGATTGAAAGTGTTCGAAATATTGGCTTAGAATTTAAAATAGAAAAACCTTGATTCGTCAAGGTTTTTCTATTTTTACACGAGTTTTATTTTCCTATAACCCAGCCCAAAGTAAAATTGACAATTGGTACAAATTCGCTATCATATTCATCAAAATTGACTCCTGGTCCAGCATTAAACTCTAGATTAAATCTTCCTTTGTAAGTACGCTGTAAACCCCAAAGTGCACCAAGCGTAAAGGAAGAAGAAGCTTCTCTATAATTATCATTTGTCGAAATAGAACCGAAACTGTAAACAGCGTTTGCTGCTACATAATTCCCTGAATTTCTTGCTGTTCTTTTTCCTTTTTCTGCTCTTTTTTCAAGATTATAATAATGACGAAACTGTTCATTAATATTAGGGAAAATGGCAAAATTAGAATTGTTTGAATTGGCTTGAAATCCAAATCCTAAGCTCGCTTCAGAATACAAAGTGTTTTTAGCATTAAAACCATGCTCATAGACAAATCCTGGCAATAATAAATTTATTTTAAATTGATGTTTTACAACTGATGTCGGAGCTTCATCTTGAGCTTTAGCAACATTTATAAAAAGAACAGAAAGCAATAGAACAAAGTAGTTTTTTGTCATGGTTAGTTATTAAATTGGTTGCGACAAAAATAGTACTAAAAGTATATTTTCCTAATATTATTTTAATTATTTTCTTACATTATAAAAAATAGCAATTTTATCCTGAAAATCTTATAATTTCTAGTAAACAATTGTATAACAATAACTAATATTTTTCAACATACTTTTATTATAGAAATTTTAAATCTAATCATCATGAACCTTAAAAGATTTTTCGGAGCATTATTAACCATTCTCGGAATTGTAGGACTTATTTATACCGCAGTTATTTTTGCTGGCACTTCTGGAGAAACCAGAGATATAAAATCGCTTATTATATACGGAATATTAGGTATTGTCTTTTTTACTTCAGGCATTAGTTTAGTGCGTGCAACAAAAGACGAATCATAGTTTTTTTTTTTGCCACAAAGACGCTAAGTCGGAAAGTTTTTTCATCTAGAAATTTTTTAGCTCAAGGGGAAACAAAAGCTTTGCGACCTAGCGTGTTTGTAGCAAAATTACTCTGAAACAGGATCAAGATTCAGTTCAGTAAAATCCCTTTCTGTTTTAGAAATAATTATCGTTGCAACTGTATTTCCAATCAAGTTTGTAATCGCTCTGGCTTCGCTCATAAATTTATCAACTCCCAGCAAAAAAGCCAAACCTTCTACCGGAATTTTATGCAATGCCGTTAAAGTAGATGCCAAAACTATAAACCCGCTTCCGGTAACGCCCGCTGCTCCTTTCGAAGTAATCATTAAAATTCCGATTACCGTAAGAATTTCGAAGAAACTCAAATGAACATCATATAATTGCGCCAAAAAAATCACCGACATCGATAAATAAATCGAAGTTCCATCAAGATTAAAAGAATAACCCGTGGGAATCACGAGTCCCACAACCGATTTACTGCAGCCCATTCTTTCTAACTTTACCATAATACTAGGCAAAGCTGCTTCAGAAGAGGAAGTCCCTAAAACCAATAAAAGTTCTTCTTTAATGTATTTTAAAATAGAAAGAATACTGATTTTATAATATTTCAGAATACTTCCTAAAATCAGAAATACAAATAAAACCATTGTTAAATACACGCAAAGCATTAATTTTCCTAACGGAATTAAAGTTGCCAAACCAAATTTACCAATAGTATATGCCATTCCGCCAAAAGCGCCAATTGGAGCGAGATACATTACGTACTTTAAACCGAAGAAAACCACTTTAGAAATTCGTTCTAAAACCAAAATTGTCTGTTCTCTTTTCGAATAAAAATTCAATGCAATTCCGCAGATAATTGCGGCTAATAAAACTTGAAGTGTAAAATTGGAAAAGAAAAACTGAAGCCATGAAAAATCTTTTGCGCTTCCGTTTGTATATTGGCTAGCATCTCCTAAAGTTAATCCAGATTTATCTATTTTCCCAGGCTGAAAAAAATAAGCTACTGCTACTCCAATTGCCAAAGCAACGGTAGAAACTACCTCAAAATAGGCTAATGCTTTTACGCCAATTCTTCCAACTTTTTTTAAATTCCCCATTCCAGAAATTCCCAAAACAATTGTCAGAAAAATAATTGGACCAATAAAAAGTTTGATTAAGTCGACAAATCTTTTACCTAAAATTTCCATTTTCATACCATTTTCTGGAGAAAAATGTCCGAGTAAAACACCTGCAATAATTGCAATTAATACCCAAAAAGTAAGATTGGTAATTACAATACGAAAAAGACTTTTTTTAGTTTTTGAAGAAGGATTTGGAGTCGAAATATTCATGAAATTGGGTTAGATAGTTTCACAAATATATAAAAAATGCAGACCTGTAAGCCGGATTCTGTTCTTGTCTTATTTTGCAACAAAACAATACCTTATCATTTATCTAGATCCAGAATTACTTCGGGACTCAATCTACCTACCCTTCGGCAACGAACGAGAAGCCCTTAAATGCCGATATACTTGGTATTTCACCGCATAGAGTTTACCTGGTTTCACTACAGCATTACCTGTACATACTTTCTGCTGCACTTGTCCTAATCCCATCTCGTTTCAAGAACGAGACGAGGCCGACGGGCGTTACCCGCTATGCTTCTCTGTGGTGTCCGGACTTTCCTCCCTCTCGTCCCAAAAGACGAGACGACGATAAGGCGGTCTGCGCTGCAAAAGTAGCGATTTAAGAACTAACAATAATCATTTTAAATTTCTGTTTTTATGACTTTCGTTATAACTTTTTAATTTTAAAATAGTTATCTTTAAAATTATATAATTATTAAATTCAGTTTATCATGAAAAGAATGTATCATTACGCAACTGTTTCAAAGGCTTTAGATCAATTGAATGAAAAAGGATTTACGTGCGATTTTAATCGAAATGCAGAAATGATTAAAAGAAATCCTGACAAATTTGAAATTGTTCATGTGTATCGATACGAGGGTAATTCGGACCCAGCAGATGAGGCGGTTGTATACGGAATTAAATCAACTTCGGGAAAAAAAGGAGTTTATGTGGCTGGCTTCTCGGCAGATTCTGATCAGGAAACAGCAAAATTTTTATTTGATTTAAGCATTAGAGGAAGATAGTTTCGGTTAATTTCCTAAAATCAAAAAAAAGAAAGAGAACAAACAAGGATTAATAATCTATGACATTCCGAGAACGGAATCAAGCCTTTTTCGGAATGTCATATAATTAGAAAATCTTTAATGCATTTTGAATTCAAAAAAGCATTAAAATTTAGTTTTCAAATCCATTCTCCCGTGAAGAACCCTAATAATTTCAATTTCTTGTTTTGAAATAATCCGATAAAATAAAATGTGTTCATTAGATTTATAACCTAATAATTTTTCTGTAACATTATCGTATTTCTTTCCAAGATTAGGATTCTCAGCAACTTCCTGACAAGAATCTAAAAGTAGAAGATAATATTTATCAGCCTGTTTTTCTGACCATTCCTCAAAAGTATAATTCCAAATATCAGCTAAATCTTCAACAGCTTTATTTGTCAAATAATATTTAGCCATTTTTTCTCTTTGCTTTTAAGCTTTTAAGATGTTCATTTGGATCAAAATTTTCGGCACGTCCACTATTAATTCCATCTTGAATTGCCTTTTTCAAAACAATTAATTTGCTTTCTTCTTCTTCCAAAAGTCGCAATCCTGCCCTAACAACTTCACTGGCATTCTTATATCTTCCGTCCGAAAGACTGTTTTCTATGAAGTTTTCAAAATGATTTCCAAGCGATATAGAAGTATTTCTTCCCATATTATTTCTTATAAGATTGTAAAGTTACCAAAAATTGGTAATAATTTCACAGAAGATTATATAAAAAAAGCCCATCTTAAAAGAAGGGCTTTCTAAACAGTAAAATTACAATACTGTTGGTATTTTTAATTTCCAGCCTGGCTGAATTAAATCAGGGTTTGAAATAACATCTTTATTAGCTTCGAAGATTGTTTGCCAAGAAACGCCAAACTCTTTTCCTATTTTCGAAAGTGAATCACCACTCTTAACTGTATATTCTTTTGAAGCACTTTCAGCAACTTTAATATTCATTACAACATCTGCAGATCTGTAATCGGGATCAATCGCACCATAAGAATTCCAAAGCTTCTCTTTATCTTCTGCCGATTTTACTATTCCGTCGATATACAATACATTATCTTGCTCTCTTACTTCCAAATTTGTTGCTCCCAATTCAGAAGCCAAATTTGTCAATTCTTTATATTTATCTTGTAAACTCATAATACTCTTATTTAATAATCAATTTATTGTCGACTTTTTTAGGATGCAATTCCTGAATACTTTGCATTAAAGGTTGCAGTTTATCTCTTTTAATTTCACCCGAAAGTGTCACTACACCTCCAACAACAGTCGCGCTAACACCATCATAAGCATCTACAACTTTGTGTATCGATTTATCTAATTCTGTATCTGGATTAATAACAACAGCTGCAGCCGCAGGTTCTTGATTGGCTCTGGCAAGTTCGCAAGTGTTTACAACAGATTTAACACCTTTTACAGATCGAACACTTTTTTCAATATTTTTCTTAAAAATTTCGTCTTCACAAGTTCCTGTAATTGTAGCAATACCATCATGTACAGTGACCTGAATTTCAGGAGCATCGTTTAATTTTTCGCTAATTGCTTTTTCTATGTCTGCATCTTTGGGAGCGCAGGCGATTAAAGAAACAGCAAGTGCCATTCCTAATAAAATTGACTTCATTTTCATAATACTTTCTTTTAATAATTAACTATTCTAAAATTAAACAGATTAAGTATCAAAACATTATAAGATGTTGTGATGAGATTTATATGTTTTCCAGTAAATACTTTACTGTGCTGAAGTATGTAAAATCGAAATTAGTTCTTCCAATTGAAAAATTTTCATTTTCACAACAGATTCAATTTTAGCATCATTAGAAGCAATAACTAAAACTCCTTCCTTATCTTCTTCATAGCCCGATGGAGCAACGTAAAAATCAGGATTTGAGATTATTGTCTCTTTTTTTCCATCTTTAAACCAACCGTAATTAGCTTCATAAATAATTTTATTTTCAAAAAATATTATTGTTTCTTCACCATAAGTATTCCACAATGAAACTCTAATAAGGTAAAATCCAAAAAGTGAAAAAATTCCGATTCCAACAAAAAAACCAATATGTAGACCTTCCCCAATTGCTACACTGAAAATTGCTCCGCATATTGGCAAAATAAAAAAAGAAAAAGCCAAAACAAACATTACTATTCTAACTAAGAATGGAGATCTTTTTACTTTTAAATTTAAAATGTTATTTTGGTAGTAATATTGTTGCATAATTTTTTCATATTAATAAAGGATATACAATCAAGTAAAAATATAAAAATAATTATGATAGAAAGATTAAATGAACGTTACATTCTCAAACTCAAACCACTCAGAAATTCACTAAAAGATTTATGATTTTCATATTTGTGATTTGGTAATTTTCAGACTATATTTGCTATCGAATAAAAAAGAATATGGAACAATTTGTAGTATCGGCACGTAAATATCGCCCGCAGACGTTTAAGGATGTTGTGGGGCAAAAAGCCATTACCAACACTTTGTTGAATGCTATTGAAACCAATCACTTGGCTTCTGCTCTTTTATTTACAGGACCACGTGGAGTTGGTAAAACGACTTGTGCGCGTATCTTGGCTCGAAAAATTAACCAGCCTGGATATGATGATCCAACTGAAGATTTTGCTTTTAACGTTTTTGAGTTAGATGCTGCTTCAAATAACTCCGTTGACGATATTCGTAGCTTGATTGATCAAGTTAGAATCCCGCCGCAAACTGGTCAATATAAAGTTTATATTATTGACGAGGTCCACATGTTGTCTTCGGCTGCTTTTAATGCTTTTCTTAAAACATTAGAAGAACCGCCAAAACACGCTATTTTCATTTTAGCAACAACAGAAAAACACAAAATTCTACCAACGATTTTATCCCGTTGCCAGATATTCGATTTCAAAAGAATTACCGTAAAAGATACTAAAGAACATTTAGCCGATGTTGCTGAAAGTCAAGGAATCGTTTTTGAGGATGATGCTCTGCACATTATTGCTCAAAAAGCGGATGGTGCAATGCGTGATGCTTTGTCTATTTTTGACCGTGTAGTTTCGTATTGCGGAACAAATTTAACACGTCAAGCCGTAACCGAAAATCTAAACGTTTTAGATTACGAAACTTATATTTCGATTACCGACTTGCTTTTAGAAAATGAAATTCCGAATCTTTTGTTAGCTTACAATGATATTCTTGCAAAAGGCTTTGACGGACATCATTTTATTGCAGGTTTAGCTTCTCACTTTAGAGATTTGTTGGTAAGCAAAACGCCTTCTACGATTGCTTTATTAGAAGTTGGAGAACAAGCGCAACAAATGTATGCCGTTCAATCTCAAAAATGTTCTCAGGAATTTTTATTAAAAGGAATTGACATCGCAAACGACTGTGATTTAAAATACAAATTAAGTCAAAATCAACGTCTTTTAGTTGAATTATGTTTGATGCAATTAGCCTCTATCAACTTTGATGGAGAAAAAAAAAAGCTGAGCAATTCATAATTCCTCCCGTTTATTTTAAAAACGGCGGGTATTCTATTGTTGAAGTTGCTAGTCCGAAGTCTCAAGTCGAAAGTCCAAAATCTAATGTTGCAGTTGAAAATCAAGCAACTCAAACGACAACAGAACCAAAAACAGTAAGTTCTCAGTCAGAACAAATTTCAGAAACTCCAAAAGTTCAGACTCCAGAGCCTCCCAAAACGGAAACAGACGGCACACCAAAAGTTTCTGCTTTTTCGCTTGCTAGTATTCGCAAGAAAAAAGAAATGGAAGCCAGCGGCAAAACATACGTTAAACCTACGACTGTTTTACTAACAGAAGAATTTAACGAAACCGACATGCGTCTTCATTGGAACAAATATGCGGAACGTTTAGGCCAAAAAGGACTTAAGATTATGGAATCGATTCTATTGATTAGTGATCCAGTTTTGAATGGCACAACAATTACTTACGAATTGCCAAATGAAGGTTCCAAATTGGATTTTGAAGCTCAGATAAATGGTTTACTAGGATATTTAAAAGGTCACTTACACAATCATGACATTACAATTGAAGTAATTGTAAACGAAGAGATTAAAGCAGTAAGAGCCTTTAATGACCAAGATCGATACAATCGTTTCTTAGAAATCAATCCAAGCATTGAACTTTTACGTACTACATTTGGACTGGATATAAATCTTTAATCTCTTGTTTTTGCCACAATCCGAATTCTGGTAATTTGCAACAAATTTTTATTTGTTTTGAAGTCCAAAGTGGTAGACTTTTTCAAGCCATTTTTTTCTTAGTTCTTCATTCGAACCTTTAACAATTCCGATATAACTAACTTTTACAGGTTTTACACCACAGAATTCTAAAGTTGATTTCTTCAATTGATTAACGCTTGGTCTTCCAAAAAACAATCTGTAATACCAACTCGGCTGATCTAAAGTAGTAATAATATGTGCCGTTTTGCCTTTTAATAATTTATCCCACCAAACCGAGTTTTGACGGTATTGAAACGCCATTCCAGGCAAAAATAATCGATCTATAAAACCTTTTGTAATTGCTGGAAGTCCGCCCCACCAAACAGGATGAATCCAAACTAAATGTTCCGCATTTTGTATTTTCTCCCAAGCATCTAGAAGATCTGGTTCTAGTTCTGTTCGTTTTTGATAACCGAATTGAAGATTTGGATTGAATTTTAGATTGGCAATTACGATAGTTTCTACTTGAGCATTAGAAGCTAAAGCGCCATTTTCATACGATTCTACAATTCCGAAATTAAAACTTTCGGGATTTGGATGCCCGTTTATAATCAGTATTTTTTTCATATCAATGTTTTTTCAAAAATACTTTTAGTATATTTTATTTTACTAGACAAATGTCCTGAAAAACTTTTTTTGCCACAGATTACACAGATTAAAATGATTTTTTTTTAAATCTAGATTCTACTTAGCAAACCGCTTTTCTAATTCGGCTTAAATGTCTTGGTGTAATTCCTAGATATGAAGCTAAATATTGCAACGGTATTAACTGTATGTATTTTTGATGGTTCTGATACAATTCTTCGTAACGTTCTGCACCAGATAATTTCTGAAAAGAAACCATTCTTTTGTGCAGGTTTACAAATTCTAATTCGGTTAATTTCCTCCCCGTTTCTTGCCAGTTAAAACCGGATTTATAAAGTTTTTCTAAAGCTTTCCGATCCAGAATCTGTAATTCTGTATCGGTTAAAGCTTGGATATTTTCTTCTGCTTTTTCTTCTGTAATGAAACTGGCAAAAGATGCCATAAATTCATTTTCAAAGGCAAAACAATTGGTGATTTCGTCACCTTTATGATTGATAAAAAAGGAACGGAGAATTCCTTTTTTTATAAACACAATTTCATTGCAAACTTGATTTTCAGTCAATAACAATTCTCCTTTTTTCAAAGTTCGAAACGTAATTAAATCATCTAAAAGATTTAATTCGTCAGCAGAAAAATCTTGAATGGACTGAAAAATTGATTTCATAAAAAAAATAGTTTGCCACTAATTACACTAATTACACTAATTACACTAATTTACACTAATTTTTTATATGTAAAACTTAAAAAATAATTCGTGGAAATTCGTGTAATTAGTGGCAAAAAAAGTTTTAAATATTAAATTTTACCGTAATACATCGCTTTTACGATACCATCAGAAAGTCCGATTTTTGGAACATAAATCTGACGTGCTCCACTCCATTTCATTGCATTTAGATAAATACGTGTTGCATGGATGATTACGTCGGCACGGTCAGAGTTTAAACCTAATTCGGCAATTCTTTGCTCGTAAGTCAATGAATTTAAAAATGCATATTGTGAATTGATATAAATGTATGAAAGCGGTTTTTCTTGCTGTTTTCCAGACATTTTAAACAATTTATTAATGTTTCCACCAGATCCGATTAAAGTAACCTCTTCGTAATCTGCAGTGTTTGTTTTAATCCATTTTTCAATTTCATCCCAAACCACATCGTGAACCATATTGTTTAATAAACGTACAGTTCCCGCTTTGAAAGATCTCGAAGTAATCATTTTTCCAGAAGAGAAAAGCGTAAATTCTGTACTTCCACCTCCAACATCTACAAAAAGATAGGTTTCATCAGACTTAATTAAATGGTGCAAATCTGTAGAAGCGATAATTGCCGCTTCTTTTTTACCATCAATAATTTCGATTTTAATGTCGGCTTTTTTCTTAATTAAAGCAACAACTTCTTTTGCATTATACGCTTCGCGCATTGCAGAAGTTGCAAATGCCATATAACGCTCTACTTTATGTACTTTCATCAAAAGATTGAATGCCTTCATGGCATCAACCATTCGATCTATATTTTCTGGTGAAATTTCTCCAACTGTAAAAGCGTCCTGCCCTAAACGAATTGGCACACGAACAAGGGAACTTTTATTAAACTGCGGTTCTTTCCCTTCTTGTTCTACAACATTGGAAATCAGTAGCCTCATGGCATTTGAACCGATATCTATTGCTGCAAACTTCCTAATATTAATCATGCTCACTTTATGATTTGAAATTGGTTTTATTATTAATTTATTTTTTGAGGAACCTCTTCTAGCATTGCCACTTTATTTTGGTAATACTTATAGGTTTCAAATTGTGCTCTAAATGGGGCATGATGATTTTTCGGCTTATATTTATTATCCAATTTATAAGAATGATATCTGACTTTTACATTTCCTTTCCAAGCAATATTGAAGTTATCTATTAATTCTTTTTTAATTTCAAGATCATAAATCGGGCAAGTTACCTCAACTCTTCCGTCAAGATTTCTGGTCATAAAATCGGCAGACGAAATGTAAACTTCTGTTAAACCAGCATTTCCAAATATATAAACTCTAGAATGCTCTAAATAATTATCAACAATACTTATAGCTTCGATATTTTCGCTCATTCCTGGAATTCCTGGAATTAAAGAGCAAATTCCTCTAACTTGAAGCTGAATTTTAACTCCGGCATTGCTTGCTTCGTATAATTTATCGATCATTTTAAAATCAGACAAACTATTCATTTTAAGCTTTATATGCGTTTTTCTTCCCGCTAAGGCATGAAGAATTTCACGATCAATCAGTTTAATGAATTTGGTTCTTGTATAATGAGGCGATACAATTAAATGCTTATATCTGTGCACTCGATAATTGATATCAAAAAATTCAAATATTTTTGAAGTGTCTTTTAAAATTCCTTGATGACAAGTTAGCAGCGTTACATCGGTATAAATTTTTGCCGTTGATTCGTTAAAGTTTCCAGTAGAAATAAATCCGTAACGGCGATTTTTACCTTCTTCCATTCTTTCAATAACACAAATTTTACTGTGCACTTTAAGACCTTTAATTCCAAAAATAAGTTCGATTCCTTCTGTCTGCATTTGTTCAGCATACGAAATATTCGAAGCTTCATCAAAGCGAGCCTGAAGTTCGATTTGAACGACAACTTTTTTACCGTTTTTAGCGGCATTGATCAACGAGCTGATTACTTGCGAATTCTTTGCTAAACGATACAATGTAATTTTGATACTTGTAACTTTTGGATCTAAAGCCGCTTCGCGCAAAAACTTGGTTAGATAAGAAAAAGACTGATAAGGAGCGTGTACTAAATAGTCTTTTTTGCTTATTTTTTCTAAAATGCTTCCCTCCAAACTCAAACCTGGAACTGGCAAAGGCTCATTTGGTTTATACAATAAATCGTAACGACCTAAATTTGGGAAACTCATATAATCACGGCGGTTGTGATATCTACCGCCCGGAATTATACTATCTGTTTCTACGATTTTCATTTTATCTAAAAAGAAATGCAATGTATCATCTTCAATTAAACTATCGTAGATAAAACGAACAGGTTCACCAATTCGGCGATCTTTAACAGATGTAGCGATTTTTTCAAGCATACTTTTACTCAAATCACTATCGATATCCAATTGCGCATCTCGTGTAATTTTGATCATGTGCGCAGATACACTCTTATAATCAAATATATTAAAGATGTTTTTTAGTTTAAAACGAATTACATCATCAATTAAAATTACATATTGTTTTTCATCATCAGAAGGAAGAACAACAAATCGGTTTATATTTTTAGGAATTTCGATTAAAGCGTAACGAACTTCGTCATTTTTTAATTCTAAACGAACTGCCAAATAACCTAAAGTGTCTTTTAGAATCGGAAAAACCGCCAAATCATTCAAAATGATAGTTACCAATTCTGGGCTCAACTTTTGATTATAAAAATCTTTCAAGAAACATTCTTGCTTTGGCGTAATCTGTTTTTCGTTTATTATAAAGATATTTTCGGCTTCTAGTTCTGTTTCGATATTTCCTAGAATACGCAAACTTTCAGATTGCTGTTGAATTACAATATCTGTAATATCTTTAATTAATTGATGAGCAGAAATTCCGCCTAAATATTTTTCTCCAGAAATACCAGATAAACTTAATCTTCTAATGGCGGCATATCGAACCCTAAAAAATTCGTCTAAATTGTTTGAAAAAATTCCAACAAAACGCAATCTGTCTAAAAGCGGAACCGTATTATCTGCGGCTTCCTGAAGTACTCTTGCATTAAACGCTAACCAGCTTTTTTCTCTATCGATATATTTCTGTTCGTACACTGTTATGATTTTAAATCTTTGGGGAAAATAGTTTTATGTGTTTTGCCTTTATTTATCGTATCCCAGCTTTCAGCATCAAATTGTAAGGATACAAAGCCCGAAGTTGGAACATTATCAATAAAAACATCTCCAAATTTATTAACAAAATTTGTAATAGCCTCGTTATGTCCGAAAAGAATAACGCTTTCTAAACTATTATCACACGATTTGATAACTTTTTCGAGCTGTTTCTCATCAAAAGTATACAAATCGTCTTTAAAAACGATACTTTCTATTGGGTAAGAAATATTTTGAGCAAAGATTAAAGCAGTTTCTGAAGCTCTTGCAGCGGTACTGCTCCAAATTATATACGTTTTTGGAAGATACTTTGAAATATGTAATGAAACGTCATGCGCATCTAAAATTCCTCTTTTCATTAAAGGGCGATCGAAATCTTTCAAGGGTGCCTCCCAACTTGATTTAGCATGGCGTATTAAAATGAGATTTTTCATAAGCTGTAAAATTTAAAAAGCTGATTTGGAGATTAATTTTTTATTTAAGTTCTAATTTACAAAAGAAATCTTAAACCTTTTCCATTTTTTATTTCCCTTAACATTAAAATGAAATTTTAACAAGAATGTAATCTTAATAATATGGTAATCTTTAAAAAAATGAATTCTAAAAAAAAATACAATTAGTGTATTTTGTCTAGAAAATAAGTATTTAGTCGAGATTATCTAAATTTGCAAAAAATTAACCAAATATCTGATTATTAGATATTTATAATATTTAAAAACTTCTAATTTTAACTAAAAAAGCAAAAAAAACGTGTTGCATTTTTTGCATTTTTATGTTAAAAAATATTCTTTTTATCGCTTTTTTTTGTAGAAAAAATACATTTCAACGAGTTTTTAGGTTAGTTACAGATAAAAAAATTCAATTAGAAAAACTCTAATATAACTTTGAATCTGTTAAAATTTCATAAATACTTTTAAACAAAATCATAAGTTATGAAAACTAAATCTACTCTTGAAAAAGCAGTAAAATTTGTTACCAATTGTAAGTTTATTTTTTTCTCAAAGAGGAACATCTTTCAAAAAAATATTTTTTTTATACTGTTTTTTTTGACAACGACTTTTTCATTTGCTCAAACTGAAAATGTGGATTCGTACTTAACAAACTTAAAAAGTTCTGGACAAGATTCTAAACTTAGCCATCTCAAACATCTTCTGTATGATATACAATCTGCGATTTATTCTTCTTCTACAGGAATAAAAGTTTATGGCGAAAAACCGACCGCTTTATTTGCTGACATTAATTCGCTTAATAGCCTAAACAGTACAGTTTCACTAAAAAGCGATATCGAAATTGTAACCATTAAAATTGAAAATACTGCAGATTTAAATAAATCAATTGATCTTAATTCTTTCTCTGGTTTTGAAAAATTAAAATATGTTTTCATCATTTCGAAAATTGAAACAAACCCAGCTTTAATCAATAATTTGATTAAAAACAACTCTTCAAAATATGTTCTACTTTATAAAATCTCGATAGGCGGATAATTTAAAAAGCTATTACTATGAAAAAATTCTACTATCCCTATTTAACTGTTTTTTATATCTTTTTAATGCTTTTAATGGGCATTAATGAAGTAAAAGCCCAAGTAATTGTACCTTTTAAAGAACGAACTTCTTCTTATTCTCCGACTAGAACGATTTATAAAATCAAAGGAGATTTTACGATGATTGGAAACACTAATTTGACTTTACAGGATTATGATGTTAGTTATACCAATGGTTCAAATCCAACCATTTATGTTGATGTAGATAATGATTCTCAAACACTTAACTCTTCTTCTGCAACTTTGAATTTACTAGATGATAATGGAGCAAAATTAACCAATTGCGCCAATATTGTTTATGCAGGATTGTACTGGTCAGGACGAATTTCTGATGCGCCAGTTAACCCAAACTCTTTTGTTGTGAATTATAATGGTGTAGACAAAACTTTGGACAAAAGAAAAATTTTGTTTAAAGGTCCAAATGACAGCACTTATGATGAGTTTACTGCAACTGACATCTATTTTCCAACGGATAAAGATCAAAATATGTTTAGCGCTTACGCGGAAGTTACCGATTATGTAAGAGCGAATGGAATTGGAGAATATTTTGCTGCAAATATCGCTGCTGCGGAAGGTACTGACGGTGGGGCAATTGGAAAATATGCGGGATGGGGCCTTGTGGTTATTTACGAAAATTCTTCTATGAAAAACAGAGATATTACCGTTTTTGACGGACATGCCTTTGTACAAAATAATATTACAGCAGATTTTACATTTCCGGTTTCCGGATTTAATTCTGTTGTTTCTGGTCCAGTAGATGTTAAACTTGGGGTAATGGCTGGTGAAGGAGATATCAATTATGATGGTGATTATTTTTCGATACAAAAATTAAACACCAACGACTATTTAAAATTAAGCCGCCCTGGGAATTCTCCAAACAACTTCTTTAACTCCTCAATTAACACAGGCGGAAATGATCGAAATCCTAATTTAGTTAATAATTCGGGGATTGATATTGGTATGTTTAAGCTTCCAAATGAGAATAAAGATATCATTGGAAATAACCAGACTTCGACCACTTTTAAATATGGATCTACCGTTGATAGCTACGCCATTTTTTCTATTGTGATGGCAGTAGATGCCTATGTTCCAGAAATTGAAGGTGTTCTTACGGCAACTACAATTAATGGAAGCCCTGCAGGCGCAGGTCCGTATACTGTTTTGCCTGGTCAGGAACTTGGTTATAAAGTTCAGATAAAAAATAGAGGAACGGAAGCTGTTCAAAACAGCAAACTTGTTATTCCAATTCCTTACAATGCAACATTTGTACTTGGAAGTTTAAATAAAACTATAAATTTCACTCCTGATCCTAGTCCAAATGCATTGACTTACGAACCAACACTTGGCGCAAACGGATCAATTGTTTGGGATTTAGGAACTTTACCATTACCTGCTGATCCTAATACTGTTTTAGGAGAGTTGACATTCTCATTGAAATCTACAGAGAATTGTGCTTTATTAAAAAATTCTAACTGTAGTAATGTTATTCAAGTAAATGGGCATTTAAGCGGAAAAGGAGCCAATTCTACTGTAACGGTAGCTGACCAATCTTTAATTTTAGGCTATACAACATCTGGAAGCTGTATGGGAGCTTCGATAGCTGGTCCGCTTCAAACCACAATAGATTCAGCAAATTATACTAATACAAACTGCCAGGCAACGCCGCCAGTAATTGCATTTACTTTTTGCAATGCTTCATCATCGATTCCTGTAACAGATGTGACGGGTTCATTTCCTACAGGATCTACTTTTTACAATTCGTATCCAGTAGTTGCTGGAACAACAGCTCAGTATACGATTAACAATCCGTTCCCTGCTACTGTTGGAACATCGACTTATTATGCTATTCCACCAGGAGCTACTAGCGGATGTTATTTTGAATTTACAATTACTGTTGAAAGCATTACAACAACGCCAACCGTTACAAGTCCGTTAAATTATTGTATTGGTGATACTCCTGTTGCTTTAACTGCTGTACCTACCAAACCAGAATATACATTATACTATTATGAAACTCTGACTTCAACAGGTCAGCAATCATTAACACCTTCTACAACTGTAGCCGGGCAATATACTTATTATGTTGCCGAAGGAAAGACAAATGCCTGTATAGGTCCAAAAAAAGAAATAGTTGTTAATGTAAATGAAAAACCAACTGTTCTAATAACTAATCCTCTTCCTATTTGTTCTCCTGCTGCTTCATTAGATTTAAGTGCTGCAAGTATTACCGCTGGAAGCACATCAGGATTAACATATACTTATTGGACTGATGCAACGGCAACAGCTCCATACGCGAACTTTGCTGAAGCTGTTCCTGGAACTTATTACATCAAAGGAACTAATGCTTCTAATTGCTTCGATATAAAACCAGTTATAGTTACAAAAAGTACCGTAACTGTAACAGAATTGGTTGCATCGCACGTCGATGTGAAGTGTTTCAATCAATCAACAGGTTCTATTACTGTAGAAAATGCTTCTGGCGGAGTGGCGCCTTATACTTATTCATGGAAAAAAAATGGTACTGCTTACGCTGGAACTTCTCAAACTTTAACAAATCTTGAAGCTGGAAGTTACGAAGTAACTGCAACAGATAGCAATGGCTGTGCAGGAACTTTAACCGTTACTATTTCTCAGCCTTCTGCAGGTTTAACTTTAGCTATATCTTCTAAAACAGATGCGTTGTGCTTTGGTACAAGTACTGGAACTTTAACTGCAGGTTCAGTAACAAATGCAATTGGAACACTAACTTATTCTTGGAAAAACAGTTTAAATACTGAAATTTCAACTTCTGCTAGTGTTTCAGATTTGCCTGCGGGAACGTACACCTTAACCGTAACTGATGATTGTTCCTCTCAATCTAATTCAGTTACAATAGGCGAGCCTGCTGAAGCTTTAACTGCTGTAAAATCACAAGTAGATGTTTCTTGCGGAGGAGCCAGCACAGGATCTGCAACCGTAACTGTTTCTGGAGGAACGGCTGCTTACACTTACCTATGGAATACAACTCCTGTACAAACAACTGCAACTGCAAATAATCTTGCCGCTGGAAATTATAGTGTTAAAATAACAGATGCAAACGGATGTGAAATTAATGAGTCTTTTACAATTTTAGATGGAGATTCTATCAAACCAATCATCGATCTATTACCGCAGACAATAATAATTAATTGTCCAGCTGAACCAGTTTTTGCTCAAGCAACTGCAACTGATAATAGTGGAACCGTTTCTTCATTAACTTATGTAGATGACATTGTTGCTGGAAATTGCGCGGGCTCTTATACAAAAACAAGAACTTGGACTGCAAAAGATGCTTGCGGAAACATTTCACTTCCTGTTTCACAGACCATTATTGTACAAGACAATACAGCTCCAACTTGGACAACTTTAGCTGGATCTTTAGACAAAACTATAGAATGCAGCGATGCAAATGCTTTAGCGGATGCTCAAACATTATTTCCAACTGCTACAGATTCTTGCGATGCAGACGTAACGAATATTGTAAAAGTAAGTGGTGTATTTACGGCTTCTGCAACATGTGCAAATGCAGGAACTTACACCAATACTTGGACTGTTAAAGACGATTGCGGAAATACTTCTGATACTTTTACACAGATAATTACAATTCAAGATACTACTGCTCCAACGTTTACAGGAAATCTTCCACATAATATTACTGTTTCGTGTGATGCTGTTCCAGAAGCCGCAGAAATGACAGCTTCAGATAATTGTAATGGAAATTTGCCAGTAGTATTTTCTGAAATAAAATCGGATATCCAAAATGGCTGTTCTTCTAATTATACTTTAACGCGTACTTGGAAAACTAGTGATTGCGGAGGAAATACGGTTTCTTACACACAAATCATCACAGTGAGAGACACAACTGCTCCAACTGGAACAGCTCCTGCGAATGTAAATAATTTAGCAAGCATTGATTTAATTCCAGTGGGAAGTCCAGCGGATATTAAAGATGCGGCGGATAATTGCAGTTCGACTGTTAATATCACCGTAAGAGATACAAATAACGGCTGTGATGGAAACGTAAACATCGTAACGAGAACATATACATTAACAGATTGTGCTGGAAACAAGACTGAATTAGTTCAGACATTTACCATAAACTGCAAAAAAGTTATTATAGCAAATGATGATACTGCTGGACCAATTACTGGTGTTAATCATCCTACAACAAATGTTTTAAATGTTTTTTCAAACGACACTCTGGATGGCGCACCAGCTACTCCATCGAATGTAATTTTGACAACAGTAACACCAAATGCCTTTTTACAACTAAATCCGAATGGTTCTGTAGATGTATTACCAAATGCACCGGAAGGAACATTAACTTTAGTATATCAAATTTGTGAAGCCAATCAAACTAATAATTGCGATACTGCAACAGTTACTATTACTATTGTGGCTCCAAAAATTACAGTTTCTGCAACTCCAATATGCGTAAACGATGTTCCGTATATTGATTATGTGGTAACAGCTTTAAACTTTACTCCTACAAACGGTGTAAGCATTGTATGGTCAGATAGCAGTAATAATGCTATTACAACGATGAATAATCAACCATTAAGCGGACGTATTTTATGGCCGGGAGCTGTTGTAGATGGTAATGGAAAAGGAATTGATTGGCCAGGATGGGTTTTCGAAAACAACAAATGGGTTCAAGGTGCAGATGGTTTTGAGAAATTGCGTCCAACAGCTAATTTGACATTTTCTCTAAATCCAAGCGAAACCATTACAGTAAATTATCCTCCTTCTGATCCTTATTGTACAGCTCGCCCAACATTTGCAATTATTGCTAATGATGATACTGCCGGTCCTATAAATGGAGTAACGGGAGCAAATAATGCTGTAAATGTTTTAACCAACGATACATTAAACGGTACTGTAGTAAGCATAAACGACGTTACATTAACAACAACTATTCCTGATCCAAAAGGAGCATTAACTTTAAATCCTGACGGTTCAGTTAATGTTGCTCCAAATACACCTGCAGGAACATATTCATTGACTTACCAAATTTGCGAAAAAGCTGATTTTGGAAATTGTGATACTGCCGTAGTTACAGTAACAGTTACTACTCCTGCAGCACCACCGACTCCTGTTGTTGCCAATGACGACACTTACAGTAATATTGGATGCAATACTTTTGGAGTAGTAGGTAATGTTTTAAGCAATGATTTAAAAGGCATAACTCCTGTTACTTTAGAAATAGTAAACTTTACACTTCTTAGCGATAACAATAGCAAAACAGATCCAAATATTACGATTAGCAATTCTGGAAATGTTACGGTATCAAGTTTAACGCCAGCAGGAACTTATACTTACAGCTATAGAATCTGTGACAAATTAAGTTCTGAAAACTGCGACAGCGCTATTGTTACAATTGTTGTAGTTCCTAATGGTACAACGCAATTTAGCAGTACAGCTTGTACAGACGATTCATCGCTTCTTAATTTGACTAGTTTGCTTCCAGAAGGAAGTCCGACAACAGGAACATGGGTAGACAGAAGTAATTCAAATGCACTTCAAGGAAATATATTTAATCCATTTGGATTGGCATTAGGAAATTATGTTTTAGAATACCTAATTGCCGATGAAAAATGTCCTAGAAGCATCATTCTGAATATGGAAGCAAATGATGATTGTAAAGTTTTGGCTTGCGAAAAGGTATATGCTCACAATGCTTTCTCTCCGAATGGTGATACAGTAAATGATACATTCAAAATTGATAATATTGATAATTTAACTTGTTATCCTGAAAATACTGTCGAAATCTATAACCGTTGGGGAATTTTAGTTTTTGAAACTAAAAATTACAACAATGCAACAAATGCGTTTGATGGAATTTCAAGAGGAAGAACAACTGTCAAACAAGCTGACGGATTACCTACTGGAACTTATTTCTATATTATACATTATAAGTCTCTAGACGGCAATAATAACCTTCAAGACAATAAATTAAGCGGTTATTTATATCTATCCAAATAACAACCAACCAAAATACACTGCAAATAAACTTTGCAGTGTATTATCAAATTTCATGTAAAAAACAAGCATACATGAAATACTACATTGATTTTTAATTTTTTAAAAGCCAATAGTAATAATAAAAATAATCCATTTACTATGAGAACAAAATTATTTTTTTTCGTCATTCTGTTAGTTACCTATAGCGGTTATGCACAGCAAGATGCGCAGTTTACGCAATATATGTACAATACAATTAACATAAATCCTGCTTATGCTGGTTCTCGTGGTGCATTAAGCGTTTTTGCATTGCACCGTGATCAATGGGTAGGATTAGATGGAGCACCTAAAACCAATGCAATATCTGTTAATACGCCAATTAATAATAGTAATGTTGGACTTGGTGTATCTTTAGTTAATGATAAAATTGGACCTACAACCGAAAATCAATTTTCTGTAGATCTTTCTTATACTGTTCCAACATCAGAATCATGGAAACTTTCGTTTGGAGTAAAAGGTACTGCAGATATTTTTAATCTTGATATCAACAAACTAGATCCTGAAACAGCTGGAGATAAACAATTTCAAAACTTAAACAACGACTTTTCACCAAACATAGGAGCTGGAATTTACTGGCATTCTAGTAAAGCATACATCGGTTTATCTGTGCCAAATTTCATTCAGACTAATCGTTATGATGATAACGATGTGGCAATTTATAAGGATCAAATAAATTATTATTTAATGGGAGGTTATGTTTTTGATCTTTCTCAGGAAATAAAATTCAAACCAGCAGTTTTAGCTAAAATGGTTGAAGGTGCACCTCTTCAGGTTGATGCATCAGCAAACTTTTTATTCTTCGAAAAACTAACTCTAGGTGTTGCCTACAGATGGGATGCAGCAGTAAGTGCCATGGCTGGATTTCAACTTACTGATGGCTTATATCTTGGATATGGTTATGACAATGAAACAACCAGGCTGAGAAGATATAATTCTGGTTCTCATGAAATCTTCCTTCGTTTCGAACTTTTCAAATACAATAGTAAAATGACAACTCCTCGTTTCTTCTAAAAACATCGCATCATGAAAAACTATACACTACTTCTCTTAACCATTATCAGTGCTTTTTCATTTGGCAGTTATGCGCAAAAAGCGAAAATAGCTTCTGGAGATAAGAAATATGACAGTTATGCTTATGTAGACGCTATTAAAACATATGAAAAAGTAGCCAATAAAGGATACAAATCTGAGGATATGTTTAAAAAGCTAGGGAATTCTTACTATTTTAATTCTGATTTTGCCAATGCCGCAAAATGGTATGGTGAATTGTTTACCATGAATACTTCTGTAGAGCCTGAATATTATTATAGATATGCCCAATCTCTAAAATCAATTGGCGAGAACAATAAAGCGAATTCGCTTCTAGATCAATTTTATGCGAAATCAAAAAATGATGTTAGAGGTAAACTTTATAAAGACAATGTAAATTATCTGGATGAAATTAAAGCCAATTCAGGAAGATATAAAATTGAAGATGCCGGCATAAACAGCAAATACTCAGATTATGGATCTTTTGTCTATAATAACAAAATATATTTTGCATCGGCAAGAGATACCGGAAATTTTACGAAACGCAAGCATCAATGGACAGGTGAATATTTTACTAATATTTACAATGCTGACGTAGATCCTCAAAACGGAAATGCGGGTAAAGTCAAAAAATTTAAATCGGCAATAAACACCAAATTTCACGAAGCATCTCCTGTTTTTACACAAGATGGCAAAACAGTTTATTTTACAAGAAACAATTATATTGATGGTAAAAAAGGGAAAAATGAAAATAGAATTACTTTAATAAAAATTTATAAAGCAACTTTAAATGCTGATAATAAATGGGACAACATTATTGAACTTCCATTTAATAGCGATAATTATAGTAATGGACATCCTGCATTAAGTCCTGACGAAAAAACATTATATTTTTCTTCAGACATGCCCGGATCTTTTGGTCAGTCTGATTTGTATAAAGTTAGTATTAATGCAAATGGCGGATTTGGAACTCCTGAAAATCTTGGAAAAGAAATTAATACCGAAGGAAAAGAAACCTTTCCTTTTGTGACTAAAGAAAATGAAATTTATTTTTCATCAGACGGATATCCTGGTCTTGGAGGTTTAGATGTTTTTGTTGCCAATATTGATAAAGACGGAAAAATTAGCAACGTTCAAAATATCGGAGCAGATGTAAATTCTCCTAAAGATGATTTCGCCTACATTATTGATCCAACTTCAAGAAGAGGTTATTTTACTTCAAATAAAGATGGCGGTCAAGGTTCTGATGATATTTACAAATTCTTAGAAACAAGAAAACTAAAATGTGAGCAACAGCTTGAAGGCGTAATCACAGACGCTGAAACAGGAACTATTCTGCCAGGTACAAAAGTGACTTTATATGATGATCAAATGAACATTAAAAATGAAACTTTTAGTGATGGATCAGGAAAATATACTTTCCCTGTAGAATGCGGAAAAATCTATTTTGTAAGAGCTGAAAAACCAGAATATAATACAAAAGAAGTAACTGTAACTATTTCAAAAACAACTGGTACAACAAGTCTGCCAATTGCGTTAGAAAAATCAAGCTGTAAAGTTACCATTGGAGATGATTTAGGTGTATGTTTTGGCATTAAAATGATCTATTTTGATTTAGACAAATCGAATATTAGAACAGAGGCTGCTTTAGATTTAGAAAAAATATTAGTGGTTTTAAACGAAAATCCAACAATGAAATTAGATATTCGTTCGCACACAGACAGCAGAGCAACACATCAATACAATGCCGCTTTATCTGAAAGAAGAGCAAAATCTACCATTAAATGGCTTATTAAAAACGGTATATCGCCAAACCGATTAACCGGAAAAGGCTATGGTGAAACGCAACTTGTAAATAAATGTTCAGACGGAGTTAAATGTACCGAAGAAGAGCATCAAGCTAATAGACGAAGTGAGTTTATTATAACTGCTTTGTAATTTTTTTAATTACTAACATAACCAACTGAAAAAGCTGTCTATCTAGACAGCTTTTTTTATATAAAAAAATCGTTGTAACTCTACGAATTACAACGATCTCTAAAAAACCAACCAGTTCAAGTTTTTTTTACAACTTAGCAAAAATGTTAGTGTAATATTTTTTACCAGTAGCAGCATCTGTTGTTACAGCTATACCAAAATGCGTATAATCGCCTTCGATATTTGCTTTGTGGCCTGGACTCTCCAGCCAGGCTCTCAAAGCCGCTTCAGGAGTTTTATAGTTGTAGGCAACGTTTTCACCAACTTTTTTGGCTCCTAAAACACTAGTAATATTTTGAGATCTTTCGACAAAATCATTGTGATCTACAACATTATTTTCAATCATATAAGCATTATGCTCTTCACATTTAGAAGATATATGATTCACTCGTTCTAAAGCATTTAAACCAACACTAACGCGGTATTCGTCTATGAGCTTCAATGTTAAAAGTTCTGAGTCGTTGTAAGAGTAATTAGTAACGAGCGCTTCTATCGGATTATTATCCACGCTTCCTTCGGCGGTGTCTGCAGTACATGAGTTCATTGCGATAACAATCGCAATGAACAACATGATGCGCTTAATCTTTTTCATAATCAATAGCATTTTAGCAGTTTAAAGTAAATGTGGGGCAAATCCTTTAAATTTATGTTTGAATAAATATCGTCTGATTTCTTTACCAAACGTATTCAATTTGTCGCTAAACTACAAAATTAATCGATGAAATACATCTCTTTTTTTTAATGAAATATAAAATTCCTACAAATCAAGACGAAAGTCTTTCAATCTTCCATGAAAAGTCAGATTGGCTAGTATAACGAATCCTGTCGTGCAGTCTATTAGCCCTTCCCTGCCAAAATTCTACTTGTAACGGTGTGACAATATATCCTCCCCAATTTTCAGGTCTTGGAATTGATTTTCCTTCAAACTCTGCTTCGATTTTCTTTAAGTTTTCTTCTAAAAAATCTCTTGACGGAATTACTTCACTTTGGTGTGAAACAATTGCACCAAGTTTACTTCCGTCTGGACGTGAATCAAAATAATTGTCTGAAATAATTTCGGAAGTTTTTTGGGCAATTCCTTTAATAATAACCTGACGTTCCATTTCCTGCCAAAAAAAAGACAAACAAACATTTGGATTGTTTTCAATTGCCTTTCCTTTTTCAGAATGATAGTTAGTATAAAATATAAATCCTTCTTCAGAAAATTTCTTCAACAACACAACACGAGATTTCGGAAAACCATCTAAACCAATTGTAGAAACAGTCATAGCATTGACCTCACCACTTCCACCGAAATCTTCTACTTCGTGAAACCATCTATTAAAAAGATTAATGGGATCTTCTGGAATATTAGTTTCTAACAATTCACTTTTCTCGTAAGATCTTCTATAATTACTTAAATCGCTCATAAGTTTTTGTTTTTTTGTTTCAGGTTTCAAGTTTCAGGTTTCAAACCTTTGCCTCTTTGTTCCTTTGTCTCTTTGTCCCTAATTAATCAAAATTCAAAACTTAAACCATCATCTGCTAAAAGCACATTTGGAAAAACTTCTTCTGCTTCTTTTTTAAATGGTTCTAAGCCATCATATCGCGTTGAATAATGCCCAAGTATCAAATGTTTTACATTTGCCTTTAAAGCAATTCTGGCAGCTTCTTTTGCTGTAGAATGCAATGTCTTTTCTGCCAATCTTGCTTCCGATTCTAAAAAAGTCGATTCGTGATATAAAATATCCGTATTTTCAATGATTGGAATTATCGATTCATTATAAACGGTGTCCGAGCAAAAAGCATAACTTTTTGTGGGCGGCGGATCAAAAGTCAATTTTTTGTTTTCAACTACAGTTCCATCATCCAATGTAATATCGCCTCCATTTTTTATTTTCTGATAATAAGCAACATGAACATCATACTGCTGCACTGCCTCTACATTCAGCTTTCTTTCATCTGGTTTTTCTTGAAAATGGTAACCATTGGTATAAACCCTATGTTTTAACGGAATTGTTTTTACAATTACTTTTTTATCTTCAAAAATAACTTCACTTTCTTTTGATTCTAATTCATGGAAAAACAAAGAATAAGTGGTCCACGATTCTGTCAATTTCAATTGAAGCAAAATCAATTCCTTAATTCCTTTTGGACCATAAATATGTAAATCGGTTGTTCTTCCTAAAAGAGAAAATGTAGAGATAGTCCCAATTAACCCAAACAAATGATCTCCGTGAAGATGCGAAATAAAGATGTGATTAATTTTAGAGAATTTAATTTTATTCTTTCGAAGCTGAACCTGAGTTCCTTCACCGCAGTCAATTAAAAACAATCGATTTTTAATTTCTAAAACCTGCGAAGTCGGATTAGTAAGTGTTCTGGGAGTTGCGGCATAACAGCCAAGTATAGTAAGCTTCATTTTAGATTGTTGATTTTAGATTTTAGATTAAGGAAAATATTTTAGAATTGAGAAACCATTTTAGATTCAGGTATAATCTAAAATCTAAAGTCTAAAATCTGAAATCTAAAATCCTAAGTCTCTTTCGATTTCTTCCATTTCGATAATATCGTGCGCTTCTAAAAGTGAAGGAACAACCGCTAATTTATCAGAAATAGCATTAAAATCAAGATCGGTTGCAACGATTACAAACGATTTTTTTGCTTTTTTATGCTGCTTAGAAAGCGGTAAAAAAGCCTTCAAATCTTTTTCTGAGATAGAATCAGCAGATAAATCGATGATAATATTTTGTTTTTCAAAGGTTTTAAATTGTTGCGTTACTTTTTCCAAGAAAGCATTTACATCTCCTTGCGTGTCTTTAATCGTAACGGTATGTCCTTTTTGATCTACTTTCATTTTATAATTTAAGGGGCTTATATAAAAATTGATTTTCTGAGAGCTAAGGTACGAAGTTTTTTTATTTTTTGGTTTCAGGTTTAAAGTTTAAGGTTACAAGTTTGTCAGGCTGAGCGAAGTCGAAGCCACGTTTGCAAAGCACGTTTTGTTTTTAAAAGCACTTCTCCCGAAGCCTCGGGATCGCTCAGTGTGACACCCGTTTCAAAACTGAAAACTGTCACTGCGACGGAATACTAAAAACTACTGAATCTTAGAAGCCAGCAAATAAATAACCGCCATTCTAATCGCAACACCATTCTCCACCTGATTCAAAATCACCGAATGATCTGAATCGGCAACTTCAGAAGTAATCTCTACTCCTCTATTGATTGGTCCTGGGTGCATGATTACGATTTCTTTTCCAAGTGAATCTAAAAGCGGTTTGTCTACTCCGTATTGTTGTGCGTACTCACGTGTTGACGGGAAGAAATTCACATCCATACGCTCGTTTTGAACTCTAAGCATATTCGCAACATCACACCATTCTAATGCTTTGCGTAAATTTGGTTCAACCGTTACACCAAGCGATTCAATATATCTCGGAATCAGCGTTTTTGGTCCGCAAACTTTTACTTCTGCGCCTTGCATCTGCAAAGCATATATGTTTGAAAGCGCTACACGCGAATGCAGAATATCGCCTACAATAACTACTTTTTTTCCGGCAACATCTCCCAGTTTTTCTCTTATGGAATAACTATCTAACAAAGCCTGAGTTGGATGTTCGTGTGCTCCGTCTCCAGCGTTTACGATACTGGCTTTGACATTTTTAGATAAAAAATAAGCCGCTCCAGGATTAGAGTGGCGCATTACAACCATATCCACTTTCATCGAAAGGATATTGTTTACAGTATCAATCAAAGTCTCCCCTTTTTTAACCGAAGATTGAGCTGCAGAAAAACTGATAACATCTGCAGATAAACGTTTCTGCGCTAATTCGAAAGAGAGTTTGGTTCTGGTACTGTTTTCGAAGAAAATATTGGCAATGGTAATATCTCGTAATGAAGGAACTTTTTTAATCGGTCGGTTAATGACTTCTTTAAAATGATCTGCCGTTTCAAAAATCAGGTTAATATCATTCTCGTTGATATATTTTATTCCTAATAAATGATTTACGCTTAATTCTTTCATTGTATGTATTTATATGTTTTGTATAATCGTTTTTTGTTAAATTATTTAATCGTTGGTTATTCCGATTAAACAATTAACCGGTTAACCGATTAAACTTAATTTGTCACTAAGTGAACAACATCTTCACCATCATTTTCTTTCCAGCTTACAATTACTTTTTCGCCATTAATAGCATCTACCTGACGGCCTCTATAATCAGGCTGAATTGGTAAATGGCGACTGAAACGTCTGTCTATTAAAACCAATAATTCAATTTCTGAAGGTCTTCCGAAAGATTGAATGGCAGTTAAGGCAGAACGAATGCTTCTTCCTGTAAACAAAACGTCATCTATAAAAATGACTTTTTTGTCTTCGACTATAAAATTGATTTGCGTTTTATTGGCTTCAAGCGGTTTATCAGTACGACGGAAATCATCTCTAAAAAAAGTGATGTCCAGATAGCCTAAAGTGATTTCAGGAACCTTGTATTCGTTTTCTAATAATTGTTTTAAACGTTCCGCTAAATAAACACCTCTTGGCTGAATTCCAACCAAAATTGTATTAGAGAAATCAAGATGTTTTTCGATTAACTGACAAGCCAAACGATGGAGTATGATAGTAACTTCTTTCGAATTAAGTAATACTTTTTGACTCATAAGTGATTGTAATGTTTGGTTGCGCAAATATACGGAATCTGATTTTATTTGTGAGGTTGTAAATATTTTTTATTAAAATTAGAAATTAGAAAAAATTTAATATTAGTAATTAAAAAGATAAAATCTTATTTTTATAGGTCATTTTTAACTTAAAAAAACTCAACCGTTATTCAGAATAAAAATTTATTACTTATCAAATTTTAGAAACTATCTACAAACTTAAAAAAACAGTCGATTTATGAGAAAGAAAAAAGATTTACCGCTAACAATTCTTAAATCTTTAGAACCATTTGTAAATCTAAAAGGTGATAAATTTGAAGTTGTAGATCCTAAAGAAAACTTACTTAAAGTAATTGATAAAGATCTTGACTCAAAATTTCATTTCACTATTGAAAAGTACCAAAAAGCAAGCAATGGAACTTTTCAATTCTTGATGACTAGAGCTCCAAAAAGCGAACATGATAATGGAAATTATCATGCGTGGGTAGATATTTCAAGTCTAAGTCCTCAATTTGAAGCTTGGTTAAATTTACTAACACAATACGAAAGCACTACTTCATTTTTCGATGATCCAATAGTAGAAGAATTTTATAATGAATTCTATGCTGAATTTGAAATTATCGATGATGAAGATGCAGATAAAAAACCATTTGCAACTAAACAAATTTTATTATTAGACAACTATTTAGAAACGGTCGATAACAAATTATCAGAACTTATAACTAGCAATAATGAAGTAGAAATTAATGACATAAAAGAAAGCATAATTTTATTAAGAGAAAATTTAACCATTAAATCTAAAAAATGGGTTATTAGTAAATTAACTCAAGTTTGGGCAAAAATTGCAAAACAAGGAGTAAGTTTTATTAAAGAATTTCTAACCGAATCTAAAAAAGAATTAATCAAACAGGGCATTAAAGGCTTAATTGAATTTGTAGTTGAAAATGGTCAAAATTTAATACCGTGAGTAAACCCGCTCTGCGAAGTCTCCTGACTTCGTAGCGACAAACAGCAAAATCCAACTAAAATCTAATGGATAAATACCAAGAAACTTTTGAAACGTGGAATAAAATTGCCAATCTCTACGAAAATAAGTTTATGAATTTAAGCTTATACGATGAGACTTACGATTTCTTTTGTGATATTCTAAAACAGGAGCAAATAAACATATTTGAAATTGGTTGCGGGCCAGGAAACATTACAAAATATTTATTATCCAAAAATCCCAAGCTAAAAATTACAGGTATTGACATTGCACCAAAAATGGTTGAATTGGCAAAAGCAAATAATCCTTCTGCCAACTTTAAAGTAATGGATACAAGAGAACTTAGCACATTAAATCAAAAATTTGATGCCATTATGTGCGGCTTTTGCTTGCCTTATTTATCCGAAGAAGATTGTTCTAAACTAATAAATGATTCAGAAAAAATACTTTTAAACGATGGGATTTTATATTTAAGTTTTGTTCAGGGAAAACCTTCCGAATCTGGTTTTATTTCTGGAAGCACTGGAGATCGCACTTATTTTTATTATCATTCTTTAGAAGATATCAGCAATCAACTTTTAATTCATCATTTTGACGTAATTAAAATATTCAATGTAAATTATCCAAAAGCTGAAAATATAGAAATTCATACTATAATAATTGCTAAGAAAAAAGAATAGTCAATTCAAAAATTATCTCCAAATCCTAAAACATTTCCCAAAAATTCTATAACACATTTCCACGATTGTTGAAGTAATTTTAATAATGAATTTAAAAACTCAACATCATGCAAAATAAAATTACAAGATTGTTAATGGTATTCGTTATACTATTTTCATTTACAAGCTGCGAACTAGTAGGAGACATTTTTAAAGCCGGAATGGGATTCGGAATTTTTATCGTAATCTTTATTGTTGCGATTATCATTTGGATTTTCGCTAAAATGTTCGGCAAGAAATAATAGAAAATAAAAAATTAAAAAATCCCAAACTCCAATTTAAAATTTGGCGTTTGGGATTTTTTTTTATCTATGTAGAACAAAGTCCAATCTTTGTCGAGCTTCTTGCGAAGATTTCTCCCTTCGGTCGAAATGACAAACTATGCGTGAAAGATATAGAATAGAAAATCCCAAATTCACAAAAATTGGAATTTGGGATTTTTAATATATTGGAATTTTAAAATTAAAGATTATACATCTTCTTTCTTTGCTCCTGAATCTTTTCATCATCAAGATATTCGTCAAATGTCATGTAACGGTCAATTACTCCGTTTGGTGTCAACTCTACGATTCTGTTACCAACAGTTTGAGCAAACTCGTGGTCATGAGTTGTGAAGATTACAGAACCTTTAAAGTTTTTCAATGAGTTATTGAAAGCCGTAATAGACTCCAAATCTAAGTGGTTTGTTGGTTCGTCTAACATTAAAACGTTAGCACGCTCCATCATCATTCTAGACAACATACAACGTACTTTTTCTCCTCCAGATAAAACTCTAGACGTTTTAAGAGCTTCTTCTCCAGAGAAAATCATTTTCCCTAAGAAACCTCTAATAAATACTTCATCACGCTCTTCTTCCGTTTTAGCGTATTGGCGTAACCAATCTACTAAACTCAAATCGTTTTCAAAGTAATCGTGGTTTTCAGCTGGCAAATAGGCTTGGTTTGTTGTAATTCCCCAATCGAAGTTTCCAGAATCAGCTTTTTGTTCGTTGTTTAAGATTTCATAGAAAGCAGTTGTTGCACGTGAATCTTTTGAGAAAAGAACGATTTTATCGCCTTTCGCCATATTCAAGTTAATATCTTTAAACAAAACTTCTCCATCTACAGACGCAGATAGGTTTTCTACATTCAAAATTTGATCTCCAGCTTCACGATCCTGATCAAAAATAATTGCAGGATAACGACGGCTAGAAGGCTTAATTTCAGAAATATTCAATTTCGAAATCATTTTTTTACGAGAAGTAGCTTGTTTCGATTTCGCCACGTTTGCACTAAAACGACGAATAAATTCTTCCAACTCTTGTTTCTTTTCTTCAGCTTTTTTGTTTTGCTGTGCACGCTGTTTTGCCGCTAATTGGCTAGACTCGTACCAGAACGTATAGTTTCCTGAGTAATGATTGATTTTTCCGAAATCAATATCAGAAATATGTGTACAAACTGCATCTAAAAAGTGACGGTCATGAGATACCACAATTACAGTATTTTCGTAGTTCGCCAAGAAGTTTTCTAACCAAGCGATTGTCTCAAAATCCAAATCGTTGGTAGGCTCATCCATAATCAACACATCAGGATTTCCGAAAAGTGCCTGCGCTAAAAGCACACGAACTTTCATTTTTCCTTCCATATCTGCCATTAATGTATAATGATCCGCTTCTGTAATTCCTAAGTTAGATAACATTGACGCAGCATCAGAATCAGCATTCCATCCGTTCATTTCTTCAAACTGAACCTGAAGCTCTCCAATTCGGTCTGCATTTGCATCGTTGTAATCCAAATAAAGTTCATCCATTTCTTTTTTAACAGCGTACAGAACTTTATTCCCCATTAAAACGGTTTCTAAAACAGTATGTTCGTCGAACATGTTGTGGTTCTGGTTTAAAACCGACATACGTTTTCCTGGTTCTAAATGAATGTGCCCAGAAGTTGGGTCCATATCGCCTGAAATAATTTTTAGGAATGTAGATTTTCCAGCGCCATTGGCTCCAATAACGCCGTAAATATTTCCGTGAGTAAACGTAGTATTTACTTCGTCAAATAAAATTCTTTTACCAAACTGAACTGATAAATTATTGACTGTTAACATGAATGTCTTTTTAATTAATTTGGTGCAAAAGTACGGAAAAAGGTTCAGAGTTGCAAAGGCACAAAGGTTCAAAGTTTTTTATGCTGGTGAAGGGTTCTCGCAAAGGCGCGAAGGCGCAGAGTTTTGTTTCATACAGATGATTTTAGCCAATATTGTCATTTCGACGGAGGAGAAATCTTCGCAAGAAACTCCGTTGCTATTGTGGACAATCTTTGTAGAGCTACTTATGGAGATTTCTCGTTCCTCTAAATGACAAACAGTATCCTGACTTATTGGATAAAAAACTTTGCGACTTCCCGACTTTGCGAGATTAATTAAACTTTACAACTGGCTTTCTTTAGCCAGCGCCACTTCTAAACTTTCAAAATTAGGAAGCACTTTTGAAATCATTCCATCTTTGTTTACAATAAAATGTGTTGGAAAAGAATTCAATTGCAAAGAATCGTTCATATATTCTTTCATGTCTGGAATTACTGAATATGAAAGGGGTTTTCTGGCTAAAAATGTTTTTAATTGTTCTGCTGAATCTTCGGCTAAACTCATAAAAAGAATATCTTTTCTGTCTTTATAATCATCTGCTAACTTATTGACTTGAGGAAATTCTCTAATACATGGAGCACAATGAATATACCAACATTTAATTACAATAATTTTTCCTTTCATAGATTCATTGCTAACTAGATTTCCGTCTAAATCTTTAAATGAAAATGAAGGAAAAGCCAGTCCTTCCATTTTGTAATTTTTGTAAGCATCAAAACCAATCTGATTAATTGTTGCTTTTATACTCGTGTCGGTTTTTGGTAGAATTTTAAATAATTTATATACATAAATACCAGTTTCAGATTTCAATCGAATTGGAATAAAATTTCCGTTTGCTAGCTGATCTAAAAAAGTTTCTTTTGAAATTTCTTTTGAAGAAAAATCCAACGCCTTAAAATCTCTAGAAAGCATTATATTTTTATTCTGATAAGCTGACCATGATTCGTAAGTTTTCTGAATTTGAGTAGGATCAACTTCTGGATTTCCAAATTTATTCTGAGCTGAACTGATAGAAAAAATAAAAAGAAGCGTAATTAGACTGAAGAATTTCTGCATGGAATCTGAAACATTGTATTAGATTTCAAAAGTAATCAAATTTTAGATTTGCTTAACCGTAAAGCTTACTAAACGGTTAAGCATTTTTGCTTCTTAATTTTTTAAAACTGGCAGAAAAGAAATATCCATAACATAATCTTTTGGATTCTCAGGATCAATAAAAACTCTTACAGTATCAGCTTTTACAAATTCTGTAGGATCAAACCAAATGCTTTCACTTTTAAAAACATATAATTCATCGGTTTTCGGATCTTGCCATTGACTTAAAATCTGAAAAGGATTTCGCCCGTTTAATGTTTGATTTGTATTTAACTGAACTTGTGTAAATTTTGCTGAAATCAGTTTTCCTGTTTCACGTAAATTTTGTGCTTTTTTATTTTTACGATAACGAAATAAAACGCCCAAAGAACCAATTAAAAAGAAAACGATTCCGATAAAACCAAGAATTATAACTCCTAGCCATAACGAGAAAAATCCGTTAATTTCAGCATCATTTGGATTTGTCGGATCATAAAAAATCTGAACATTTTCTCCTATATCATAACTCGGTGGATTACTGCTAACGGAAGAAGTATAAGTAATAGTTTGCCCCGATTTTGTTGTAAAAGAAACTACTGGACTATAAGTGGTAGAATCTTTTGATCTTTTAGGAATCATTTCTACAACAGTTCCTTGCGCTGTTTCTGCTTTTTCGAGAAAGGCCTGTTTTTCTACATAAAGATAAATAGCTCCAGCTAATAGACATGCTCCGATAATGGAGAATACATAATTAAAAATTGAAAATGCTTTCATTATTTTGGGTTTGATTAGTTGTTGTAAAAATAATCCTAAAACTTTTATTTCCTAATAATTTGATTTTTTTTAAAGAAAAAAGCCTGACAACGAATTGTCAGGCTCTATAAATGTTCTTGCTTAGATAAAAACCAAATAACAAATTATCTAAGTTCGACACATTTTTTTGAAATAAAATTTAGATTAAAAAATAAATAACCAAACTCAATTTTAACCCACCAAATATTTTATTTCACATAATTTTCAGGATTTTTGTTATTAACTCTTGAAAATATTTTTTTTGCCCTTTTTCAAGAACATAAAAATCTCTTTTGTAAATATCTCTACCAGAAAATTTCTGGCAGAGATACAGAATTCAAATTAATAGAGGCAACATTTTACTAAACACTAATTCAAATTATATTACAATAATTTTTTCAAGCTTGTATAAACAGCTAATTCAACATCTGCGTGGTCTTTTGTATTACAATCTTCCACTAATTTTTTCAAATTATCAGATTTCAAAGTCGATTTATTATCTAAAACCAATAATAATTCTTGTGATGCATCATTTAATTTTTTTGATAATGGCAATAGCGGCTGTACTAAAGGCGCATTGGCACTTAACGATGTCAAATCTTTATGTACAGCGATCCATTTATTAAAAAATCCTGCCACTTTTGCTTTATTATCCGCAGATTTATTTGCTAAATATTGAGTAACTGCCGCGTCAAATGCTAAAGCGTCTTTTGCATCTGGACCACACGCATCTGCAAATAAAGTAAATGGAGAGTACATTTGATATTCTGTTCCGCCTTTGTTACGAGTGTAACCTTTTAAAGGTTCACTTACCAATGAAAACTCTTCAAGTGCTTTGATATCCTGATTGTTTGAAATATTTCTAAGAATTACATCTTTGTTGCGAATATGAGTGATTCCCAATTCTTCTAATCTGAAAGAAACTGTTTCTAAACGTTTGCGCATATTCTCAACATCGACAACATCTTCTGCAGACCAAAGTCTTTCTGCAATTGCCGCAGTTCTTGGCCAAATTCTAGAATCTACTGTCTCAGGAGTAACCAATTCTGTCCACATTGTAGCTTCTCCACCTAAAATTCTTGCTTTTTCTTCTGCATTTAAATTTGCATTTTTCGGCATTGGATCGTTTAAATAATGACTTGCAACTGGGTACATCAAATCGATATAATAGCCGTTTGATAAAACTGTTTTGTAACCTTTTTTAACAGCATCTACTAAAGATTGTCCAGCAGTCATTCCTTCATTTGGACCTCTCCAAGAATGCACAATGGCTTCTTTAGAAAGATCTTTCGTTAGAATTTCTTCCCAACCCATCAATTGTTTTCCGTGTTTCTTTAACATCGGTGCCAATTGCATTGTGAAATAGGTTTGTAATTCGTGGTTGGTTTTTAGATTATGTTTCTTTTTAAATTCTTGAATTTTAGGGTTAGCATCCCAATCTTTTCCTTCGTTTTCATCTCCTCCAATATGGAAATATGCACCTGGAAATAACGGACAAACCTCATCAAAAACTTCACTTAAAATTTGATATGTTTTAGGATTTGAAGGATCTAATGTTGGCGAGAAAATACCAGCATTTCTTTCAACTCCATAGGTACTGATTGCTGTACCTTGAATATTTTTTTCGGATGTTCCTCCTGTCAACGTAATTACTTTACTGCCAATTTCTGGATAAGCTGTTAAAATTGCAGATCCGTGACCTGGAACATCTATTTCTGGAACAATTAAAATACCGCGCTCATCAGCGTATTTTACGATATTTTTAATTTCTTCCTGTGTATAATACATTCCATCCGAAGCTAATTCAATAAACTTTGGATGTTTTTTCATTTCGATTCTCCAACCTTGATCATCAACCAAATGCCAGTGAAAAACATTCATTTTCATTGCCGCCAATGCATCAATATTTCTTTTAATAACATCAACTGGCTGAAAATGTCTTGAAGCATCAATCATTAAACCTCTCCATGTAAATCTTGGAAAATCTGAGATTTTTGAAGCTGGAAAATAAAACGAATTTGAATTGTTTTGAAGCAATTGTAACAAAGTCTCCAAGCCGTGTAAAGCTCCTAAATCGCTTGATGCATTTAAAGTAATTTTGTTTGAAGTAATATCTAAGTGATAACTTTCGTCTTCGTATAAACCAATTTTACCGCTTTTAACACAATTGATTTGTAATTCTGCGTTTGGAACTTCGTTTAATTTGGTAACAAAACCTTGTTCAAAAAATATACCTGCTCTACCATCTAAACGACGCAAAAAGCGAGTTACTCCGCCAAAAATTCTTTGATTCGGATTTCCTGTAATATTGACTTTAAATTTTTTGGTTAAAGCAAAATTACCTTCATTAACAACAACACTCTGAGGCCAAGGCATAAGATTTAGCTGCTCTTTCTGGACTTGAGCACCCGCAGTTATCCCTGCAAATAATAGTACAAATAAATATTTCATTTTTCTTTTTTTTTGGTTGGATAGTTTTTAATAAGTATCCTAAATTTAAATAAAAAAAAGACAAAATTCAGAATGCCTTCTGCATTACCTCACTTTAACCAGTAACCATCTGAATTTTGTCAATTGATTCGCTCAAAATCGAATCTTAAAACTTTAATAATCAAAACGTTTAAAGGCTTCAATTGCTTCATATTCAGCCAAACCTAATTCATCATACAAAATGGCTGTATTTTTGTTTCTGTCTTCTGCCCTAACCCAAAATTCTCGAGAATCATTTCCTTGAAACATTACTCGATCTTTTTGAGATTGATGATGCAAAATAGCATGACGTTTCAATAAAACCTCTGAAGGACTTAGCGGAACTGCCATGTCAATTTCATGAATATCCCATTCGTGCCAAGCACCTCTGTACAGCCATAACCAACAATCTTTCATGTAAGCTTCTGGTTTAAGTTCTTTTAAAGCTGCGAATATGGCATTCAGGCAAACTTCATGTGTTCCGTGCGGATCTGCAAGATCTCCAGCCGCAAAAACTTGATGTGGTTTTATCTGAGCAATAATATTTTTTACAATAGCAATATCTTCTGGTCCTAAAGGATTCTTTTTAACCTGTCCTGTTTCATAAAAAGGAAGATCTAAAAAGTGCGTGTTAGCATCTTTTAAACCAATATATCTAGTTGCTCCGTAAGATTCTCTTCTTCTAATAAGTCCTTTTAATTTTCTAACTTCCAAAGAATCAATTTGATTTTCAGATTTATTGTTTAGAAATTTTATTACTTCTTTAAAATTGATACCAGAATCATTTTTTCCAAGAAAATCACTTGCTACTTCTGCAAATTTTAGTGCTTCATCATCAGAAACGGCAATATTTCCTGAAGTTTGATATACAACATGAACATCATGACCTTGTTTGATTAATTTAGAAAAAGTACCTCCCATAGAAATTACGTCATCATCTGGATGTGGGCTAAAAAGAATCACTCTCTTTTTTGCAGGATTTGCTCTTTCTGGACGATGCGAATCATCTGTGTTTGGTTTTCCTCCTGGCCATCCGGTAATGGTGTGCTGCAAAATATTAAACATATTGATGTTCATATCATAAGCAGATCCTTCTTGTGCCAAAAGATCAGACATTCCATTATTATTGTAATCTCGATCTGTTAGTTTCAGAATAGATTGTTTTGTTTTCTGACATAACCAAACAATAGCTTTGCTTTTCAATTCAGGAGTCCACAAACATTCGCCAACTAACCAAGGTGTTTTAAAACGAGTTAATTCGGTAGCTGCTGACTGATCTAAAACGAAAGTTGCATTTGGATGATTTTGCAAAAATGTAGCGGGAACTTCAGAACTGATATCACCTTGAATAGTTCTTTTAATGATATCTGCTTTGTTTTGTCCCCAAGCCATCAGAACAATACGTTTTGATCTCATAATGGTTGAAACTCCCATTGTAATAGCGCGTTTCGGCACATTATCGATACCATTAAAAGCAGATGATGCATCGACTCTTGTGATATGATCTAACGTAATAATTCTAGTACCTGAATTAATGTGAGAACCAGGTTCGTTAAAACCAACGTGTCCTGTACGTCCAATTCCAAGTAATTGAAAATCAAGACCACCCGCATTTTTAATATTCATTTCGTAATCAATACAATATTGATTGATTTCGTCAATCGCTACAGTACCATCTGGAATATTAATATTTTCAGGTTTGATATCAATGTGATTAAAAAGATGTTCATGCATGAAATAATGATAGCTCTGATTGTTCTCTTTAGTCATTGGATAATATTCATCCAAATTAAAAGTAACAACGTTGCTAAAACTCAGTCCTTCTTCTTTGTGCATTCTCACTAACTCTTCGTACACTTTTATTGGAGAAGAACCTGTTGCTAAACCCAAAACACAAGATTTATTTTTCTCCTGTTTTGACCTAATTAGCTGCGCAATTTCCTGAGCTACAATTACAGAAGCTTCTATGGAACTTTTGAAGATTTCGTTATGAATTTTCTCAAATCTAGTTTCTTCAAATTTTCCCGCGCTTTTGTAACTGATATCAGGTTTTATTTCTAAAGCACTTTTCATTTCTTTTCTTTTTTTGTAGTAATTACCATTTTGGTTTTAAGAATGGTATAAAAAGCTTTCGCACTTTATACCATTACTACTAACCAAACTTAAAATCTTGTGACTTTTATTATTTCGATGGGTATAAAAAAACGTTTTACGGCATGTATTGTAAAAACTGTTTTAGTTCCCGCATAGATTTGTAGTTTTAACTTTTAGAGAAGTAAACTTTTTATGAATAACATCTAATAAAGAGTATTCGTCAAATGAATCTTGAGCTAATTCCCAAATCATAATTCCTCCAGTATTTTGAGCAGCATATTCTACTTTTTGCGCAATGGTTGGTCTTCCGTTATAATAGATTTTACCTAATTCATCCTGTTCAGCAAATTGCTTTCCTGCTGCGACAATTTCACTATATTTAGCGCTTGTCACTTCTGGATTTGTAAAGTTATAACCGTAAAAAGGAACACCCAGAGTCAATTTTTCGCTAGGAACATTTTGAAGTTTATTCCAAAAATCAATTCCTTCCTTAGCAAAAGCAAAAGAACTATGCTGACCTGGTTTGTTTGGTGCCCAAGGACCAGTAGAATCATAAGCCATGATATTGATAAAATCGAAAGCTTCTAAAGCAGCAGCATTTATATTTTGAAAACGAGAATTGTTTGGAAGTGCAGCAGTTAAAAGCTTTTTACGTTCAGCTATGCTCTTTTTTAATTCCAGAACAAAGCCACTGTAACCAACTGTTACAGCATCCCATTCTAAATCTACATCAACGCCATCCAGCTTATGAAGTTCTACGAAATTCATAATATTTTGAATGAAAACTGGTCTATTTTCAGGCTTATCAATCAACCATGACCAATTTGCTGCCTGCTCTTCTGAAATGACACCACCTGCTAAAGAAATGCTTATTACGATTTTGGGATTAACTGATTTTGCATAAGTAACTAGTGCGTCAATATCTCCTGAAAAAACAATATTCCCATTTTTATCAGGGTTTGCAAACGCAACATTCAAATGCGTTAGTTTACAAAACTCAATCGAAGTCATTTTATTAAAATTATCCGTGGATAAATAACCTACAACTCGAGCTGTTTTTTTCTTAACATCATCGTTTTCTGAATCTTTTTGAGATGTACAGCTGTAAACAGAAATAAGTGAACTTATAAAAAAGAGGATGCCTAACAAGGCTTTATTTTTTCTCATAATTTTGATTTTAATAATACCGTATTAGGCATAACTCTAGTTTTTTAGTTTACATCCCACCATACTCTATTCAACCAGTCGTTTGTTCCTCCCATTCTAGATAAAGCTTCTGTGTAGTTAACACCATTCTTCTGCATTTCATCATTTGGATAGTATAAACGTTTTGGCGTAACACCATTAGTTTCAGAATCTGGATTTGTAATTGGCAACAATTGTGGAAAACCTGTTCTTCTCCAGTTTGAATATGCTTCAATACTGTTAAATAAATAAGTAACCCAAAGCTGTGTTGCGATTTGTTCTTTTTCAGAACCTGCAACTAAAGGTTTAGCTGTCAAGTAAGTATTAATAGCTGCTGGAGTTGCTGGTGCTGCACCATAAATTTCTAATTGTTTAATACCTGCTTCAACACCTTTTCTGTAGTAATCTGCCGCTGTACCAGTTACCCATCCTCTGTATGCCGCTTCAGCTAATAATAATTGTGACTCTGAATAGCTAACATGTAAAAATGGAGTAGTTCTTAATTTCAAATAAGGCTGAATTCCAGATATTGCATTTGAACCTCCCTGCATTTCCCATTGAAAAAGTCCTGGAGTATTTCCTATGTACAAATCTTCACCAGGAAGAGGAGCTCCGCCAGCTGCTCCACCAGTTTTTGGAGTTGCAAGCATTGTTAATCTTGGATCTCCATTATTTTTCAAGAAATTAATCATTAAAGTACTAAAGTGGTCACCATTTTCGTTTCCAATAAGTGCATAAGAAAGACCATTTCCTCTAAAATCAAGTGCTCCAGGAGTATCATTAAAAGGATAATCTAAATGTTTCATGATACAGTTGTCAAGATTACTTTCGAAAACTCCATTTTGAAACGCTGCTTTTGCTTGTTTTTCAGCTTCAGCCGGTTTTACTTCTGAGATTCTCATTGCTAAACGCAAACGCATTGTATTAGCAAGTTTCTTCCATTTTGAAACATCTCCGTTATAAAATAAATCTCCTTTTATTGCACCACCACTTGCATTTAATTGTACAAAAGCTTCTTCTAACTCAGCAAAGAATTGATTGTAAATATCTTCCTGCTTATCGTATTTTGGTGTTACAATTCCTTTAGAAAAACCTTGACCAGCTTCTGAATAAGGACAATCACCATATAAATCGGTAATACGCTGTGCAATCATTACTCTCATGATTTTGGCCACGGCATTCATATTTACCATGTCTGCTTTTCCGCTAGTTTTTTCAATAACGTCTACGATACTTTTTAATTCGTTAGCATATCCATTTCTCCATATTGCTGTTGCATAGTCATCATTTTTCTTAAACTTGCTTCCAAATTCTGTTACATTCCACGCTCCTGCATAGTGTTGCACGAACCCTCCAGAATAGATCAAATTGGCTCTCCATTGGTAGTATCCGTCACCAGACATACACAATTGAGTAAATGAAAGCTGTCCTGCGGGATTTGCAGATAACGCAACTGGATCTTTTTCCAGTTCGTCAAAATTGTCTGTACAGCTTACCGTAGCAAAAGTTACAAGTACTGCTAATAATATATTTTTAAATTTCATAGTTTCTATTTTTTAGAATGCAATTTTAAGATTAAAACCATACGATCTTCTAAATGGTAAAGAACCATACTCAAAACCTTGTCCATTACCTGAAGTATACATAGATTCAGGATCAACGTTTGGTAAATCTTTATTAAAAGTCAATAAATTTCTAGCAAATGCCGAGATGTAAATTGAGCTAATTTTTGATCCAGCAAAAACACTTCCTGGAATTGTATATCCTAAACTTACCTCTCTAAGTTTTACATAAGAAGCATCATAAACAAATGGTGCTGGTGTGTTGTTGAAAACAGTGCTCCAATAATCTTGAGGATTTACTGGTCTTGTATTTTGCACATAATTTGGATTTTCTGCCGTACCTGTGTTTACAACTCCTTGTACTACGTAACCAGCAGTAGGAATCCATGTTGACTGGCTAAAGTTTGGATCATTTGCTACAGCTTGTGCTCTTGCTTCATTATAAGCATCTCTTCCTTCTGTTGTAATATCCAAAAGACCTTTTTGAGCTGCAAGTGCATTTGTCATAGAATATACATCCATTCCAAATTTCATATCAATTAAGAATTGAAGTGTAATTCCTTTATAAGAAAAACGGTTTGTTAAACCTGCTGCCCAATCAGGAAGACCTTTTCCTAAAGCAACTTTGTTATCTGTAAATAAAGGCATACCGTTTGCTCCAACAATTTTTTCTCCAGATGGTGTTCTCAAGAAATCTTTACCCATAATAGTTCCATATTGCCCTCCAACTTGTGCCACGATTGCTGCACCAGCCCAACGAGCTTCGGAAATAGTGTAAGTATCAATGTCTGGGTGTAAAGACAAGATTGAGTTTTTATTTCTAGAGAAGTTCAAATCAATTCCCCATTCAAAATCTTGTGTTTTAATTGGTGTACCAGATAAAAATACCTCGATACCTTCGTTACGTAACTTACCAGCATTTACAGAGATAAATTCATATCCAGATGTTGCAGATGAAGGTAAATCAATAGTTTGATCTGAAGTATCTTCACGATAAACTGTAATATCTGCTCTTAATCTGTTTTTGAAGAAAGCCGTTTCAAGACCAAACTCAATTCCAGTTTTAGATTGGTATGTTAAATTTGGATTTGGTGCAGAAGTATTTTTAATGTTTACAACACTTCCTCCGTTGTAAGAAGAATAAGTTGTATAGTTTAATGCATTTTTATAAGCGCCTGGAGCATTTGAAACTTGTGCCCAAGAACCTCTTAATTTACCATAAGAGAACGTATCGCTCTGAAGTCCAAGTGCATCAGAGAATATGAATCCCATCGAAGCTGCTGGATAAAAAGCATCTTTATTAATTACACTAAACCAGTCATTTCTACCAGTAAATTCAGCATATAAATATCCTTTGTAATCAAATTTTGCAGAACCGTAAACAGAGTTAGTTCTTGTTTTTGTTTCTACTGGAGCATTTTCTGTTTGATTAGAGAAATTACTAATATATTCAGTTCCTGGCTCAATAATATTCGTTGCGAATCTAGAATTTTGTTCTCTTCTAAAATCTCTTCTACCAGCACCCAAAATTCCAGAGAAAGTAAAATCTTGCGCTAATTTGATATCACTGAAAGTAGCAATGAAATCTGTGTTCATTTCAGAAACTTTAATTCCTTCTATACCTAAATATCCATTGTCTCTTCCTGGCCAAGTGTTCCCACCTTCCATAAAATCTTTAGAATCAAAAGTATAAGTATCTAAACCGGTTCTAAGAGTTAAACCCATCCATTTTTTTACTTGGTATGTTCCAGTAACATTACCCATAAAACGGTTTTTCTTAGTTGCATTATGATTTTGGTCTACAATCCAATAAGGATTCAATGAGTAAACATTATTGTTCCATTGATACATGTCACCAGTTTCAGGATTTTGAGAATTTTTCAACCATGCCTGATCAATATTTGGGGCCAAACCACTTAAAGCATATCCAACGTTATTTGGAGAATCTCCTAACCCTGGTCTGTTATTCGTATTTTCGACCATGTAGTTTACATTAGCATCTAAAGTAAATTTCTCAGATTTTAATGTCGCATTTAAACTTGCATCATTTCTTTCTAAACCTGTATTAGGAATTACATCATCATTTGTCAAGTTATTGTATCCAAAACGTACAAAAGCATTTTCGCTTCCTGAAGATAAAGAGATACCATTTGTCATTGTAACTCCAGTTCTAAAAAAGTCTTGAATATTGTTTTTAACTCTTGCATAAGGTTTCATAGAACCATCAAATATTATTGATTGCTGTCCTACAGTTTCAGAAAATTTAGGTCCCCATGCACTTGTTGTATAGCTATAAACTTCTGTAGGTCTTGCTGGATCTGGCAAAAGTCCATTAGATCCTGAACCGTACTCTGTTTGATAATCACTATATTTAGCATTTACACGATCAAAGCTTACACCACTATTAAGCTCAACCTTTAATGCTCCTTTGCTACCTTTTTTAGTAGTAATTAAGATTACACCATTTAACGCTCTAGAACCATATAATGCAGCAGCAGCAGCTCCTTTTAGAACTGTTAAACTTTCAATGTTGTTTGGGTTGATACTAGAAATTCCGTCTCCACTATCTCTACCGTCAAACCATTTACTTGTAGCAGCTTGATCATTATTTAATCCTGAATTATCAATTGGCACACCATCAACAATATAAAGAGGCTGATTGCTCTCACCAATACTAGAAATACCTCTAATAATAACACGAGTACTTCCTCCAACACCTGTAGCAGGAATAGATACGTCAACACCGGCAACTTTACCAGAAAGTGCTGTTGCAACATTCGTTGTAATTACCTTGTTTAACTGGTCTCCTTTAACATCCTGAACTGCATAACCTAACTCTTTCTTTTGTCTCTTAATACCAAGTGCCGTTACAACAACTTCATTAAGATTTTGTGCATCTTCCGAAAGAGTAACATTAAATTGTGTACCATCGGTTACAGTTACCGATTGAGATTTAAATCCAATGTACGAAAACAACAAAACATCATTTTTTGACGCTTGAATTGTGTACAATCCATCATAATCACTTTGACTTGCCTTGTTTGTTCCTTTAATGAGAACCGTCACGCCTGGTAAAGGCAAACCTTTCTGGTCTGTCACCAAACCTTTGACAGTTTTTACCTGAGCAAACATAATTTGCGCTGTAAAAACAATCATAAAGATTAAGAAATTTTTTTTCATGTTTATTTTATTTTGTTAGTTATGAGGTAAAATTATTCTTAAGACATTGTTAAAAAAAATAAATTAAACCAACGACAATAAAATTTAAACCAACGACATAAATCATTCAATAATACGCTTTACGAAAACGTTCTATTTAAAAAAATAAACATGAATATCCATTTATAGCGAAATTTTATTCAAAAAAATTGGCAATTTGCCTTTAATTGTTTAAAGTTGCACAATAATAATACTTGTTAAGAAAAACTAAAATCCTTAAACATCTTATAACCAATTGAAAGAAATCAAGAAAGTTAAATTCGACATTAAACTGCGAAATCACATCTGGTTTTGGGGAGTTTATTTTACTTTAAACTTTTTAAGATGGGGTGCTTATTTTAATGATTATCCTTATGCTTTTAAATCGAACCTAATTGAATTTTCACTCGTTATACCTTTAGTATATCTTAATTTATTTGTTTTAGTTCCGAAGTATGTATTGAAACAAAAATATATTACTTATACATTTTTACTGCTTTTAAGTTTATTTGCCATTTATTTGGCTAAAACTGCTCTTACTTATTATATCATATCAGAAAATATATGGCCTGAAGCAAATCGAGAATATCATCCGTTTGAAATTAATCATATTGTAGCAGTTTGTATTGGAGAATTGTATGTTTTGGCAATGGCTTCTTCTGTTTACTTAACGTTAACTTGGCTTCGTGAACGCGAAAGAAACAGATCTTTAAGAGAAAATCAGTTTAAGATTAAACTAAAATATCTAGAAAACCAGATCCAGCCACATTTCTTTTTCAATACTTTAAATAATTTATACGCTTTATCATTAGAATCATCTAAGAAAGTTCCAGATGTAATTATCAAACTTTCAAACTTAATGGAATATGTACTATATGACGTAAAAGGAACTAAGTTTGTGCCTTTGCTGAAAGAAATCGATTATATTCAAAATTATATAGAAATCGAAAAACTTCGTTTTGAAAATGTATATGTGACTATAAATCTGGAATCAAATATCGAAGATGTAGTTGTACCACCGCTTATTTTTATTTCTTTGGTAGAAAACGCCTTTAAACATGGAGGCGTGAACAATAAAAATTTGAAGATTAGAATTAACTGCAAAGTATTAGACAATAAAATGCTTGACTTTGAAATCTTAAATAATTTTGTAATTTCACAAAATGATAATTCAAAAAGAGGAATTGGCTTAGTCAATACAAAAAAGAGATTAAAGCTTATTTATCGAAATAATTTCAGCCTTAAGCAAAAAACCAAACTAAATTTCTACATAACAAGATTACAAATACCTACTCATAATGAAGATTAAATGCGTGTTAATTGATGATGAGCCATTAGCAATCAAAGTCCTGCAAAATTATTTTACCAATTTTACAGATTTTGAAGTAATAGCAACATTCAACAATTCTTTAGAGGCGCTAGATTTTATCAACAGTACTTCTGTCGATGCTGTCTTTTTAGATATTAACATGCCGATGATGACCGGTTTTGAACTAATCAGTCTGATTGAAAACAAAACGAAAGTAATTATAACAACTGCATTTAGAGAATTTGCTGCAGAAAGTTATGATCTTGATGTTTTGGATTATTTAGTAAAACCGATTCCACTTCCTAGATTTATAAAATGCATCAATAAAATCACAACCGAATATAATCTTAAAAACAATATTAAAATTGAAACCGCAAAAGGCGATTCTCATATTTTTATTAAAGTAGATAAAAAAATGATGAAAATTAATATTGAAGAAATTTTGTTTGTTGAAGGAATGAAAGAATACATCAAAGTTGTCACTCCAGACAAAACCTATATTACCCATAAATCTCTTACATCTTTATCAGAAGAATTGCCTGCGGATAAGTTCCTGAGAATACATAAATCTTATGTAATTGCACTAAACAAGGTAAAATCTATTGAAGGAAACCGCGTTCAAATACAATCTTACAACATTCCAATAGGCAGAAACTACAGTAAAGAAGTCAAAAATAAAATACTAGAATAAATATAATTACGAATTACATTTTCTAAGTGGGTTAAAATTAACACTTTGTTGAAAAAATAAAGCCGTTGGTATAAATTTAACATTATTTATACCTTTTTATTTTTTTTTGATAATCCTAACAAATATATTTACGGTCTTCAAAAAACAATAAATAAAAAATTAACCTTATTATTATGAGTTCAGAAAATGTGCAAACCAAATGGGGGCAATTTATCTCGTTGATAATCGTCTTTTTCTTTTGGGGTTTTGTTGGTTCTGCCAACGACATCCTGATTCCAGTATTCAAAAAAGTATTTACTTTATCGCAAGTACAATCACAATTAGTTGCGTGGGCATTTTATGCTGCGTACTTTGTAGGATCGATAATCTTCTTTTTAGTTTCTTTAAAGCTTGACGTACTCCAAAAGTTCGGCTACAAAAGAACACTTTCAGCTGGTTTACTTCTTTCTGCTGTTGGATCATTTTTATTCATTCCAGCTGCAACTATGGAAAGTTTCCCTTTCTTTTTAACCGCTTTGTTTACTGTTGGTTTAGGTTTCTCTATTCAGCAAATTGTAGCAAATCCATTAGCAATTAAAATGGGAAGTCCGAACACTGGGGCGCACCGTTTAACACTTGCTGGAGGTATTAACTCTTTCGGAACAACAATTGGTGCGATTTTATTAGGTATCGCTTTATTCGGAATGGGTGACAATAAAAAAACTGCCCTTTCATTAGAAGACATTAAATTGCCATTTATTATTCTTGGTCTTGCTTTTATCATTGTAGCGGTTTTTATGAATTTTTCTAAAATCGAAGATCCAGAAAAGGAAGAAGAAGCTGTTATTAAAGACAAACACAGTAAATTCAATATCATGGATTACCCACAATTATACCTTGGTATGTTAGGGATTTTCATTTATGTAGGAACAGAAGTAACAATCATCAGTAATTTACCAGCTTTATTACACACTAGCGAATTTGGTAATGTTCTAGAAGATGCAATCGCTCCGTTTATCGCTCTTTATTGGGGAAGTTTAATGATTGGACGCTGGAATGGTGGTGTAAACGTATTTAACACTTCAAACCTAGTAAATACAGCTTTAAAATTCATTGTACCAGCTGCTGCATTCGGAGTAATTATCGGTGCTAATATTTTTGCAGCTCATGACGTTTCTTCATTCTACATTTATCCTCTTTGGATTTTATTATTCATTGCTGTAAGTTTCGTTGGAGGCAAAAATGCTGGAAAAACGTTAATGCTTTTCGGAGCTTCGGGATTATTAATGATGGTTTTAGGTTTAGTTTGGCCAAATCCAGAAATTGCTAAATTCTTCTTTATCTCAGGAGGTTTATTCTTATCTATCATGTGGCCATCTATCTTCGATTTAGCGATTGCTGGTTTAGGAAAAAACACAGGAAAAGCATCTTCTTTCTTAATTATGATGATTCTTGGAGGTGGGGTTATTCCATTGGTTCAAGGAAGTATTTGTGATTTTGATATTTCTCATCCAGGTGGAATCTTCGGAATTACATGGACACACTTCTCTTACATCGTTCCTCTTTTAGGTTTTGCTTATTTAGGATTCTACGGTTTCTATTGCCCAAAAATCCTTAAAAAACAAGGAATCAGCCATGTAGAAAGCGAAGGCGGCGGACATTAAAAATATAACAACAAAAAAGCTCCCATTTTCAATTTAGAAAATGGGAGCTTTTTTTATACCTAAAAATTCATTCCGCAGGAATGTTTGGTCGGTAGAATTCAATTTCAATTACGGTTCATCATCATTCCATAGGAATGTTTGATTAATAGACAATACATTTTTACACAAAATCAGGTGTCCCTACAGGACACAATGCCAAGCAACACCATTTTTTTCTACCAACGAGATATTCCTAAGGAATATTAAAATTAGTTTAGTAAAGTAACTTAGTAACTCAGAATCTTAGAAACTCAAAACCTTTGAACCTTTGTTCCTCTGAACCTCTGCACCTCAAAACCTACTTCGCATTAATAATATTCCGAAGATTCTTCTTAAAAATAGCCTTATTTTGAGCCGTTAACGGATAAACAACATCTTTATCAGCATGTACAATTACTTTATCAATATCAGCCTTTAAAAGCGCTTCTGGGTTTGCAATTTTTAGCGTGCATGCACCGTCAAAAAAACCATCATCTTCTATCGTTTTTTTAGCTTCTATAATTGTTCCATCGCTTAAAACGGCAGAAATCTTCATTTCACTATTCAAAGTTTTCGAATAAAAACCATCCATTACCAAAAGCAATCGATAACTGTTTTTCATTTCAGGACCTTTAAATTCATGTCTTGTTATGTTATAGCGAAGACCTTTTGCCAGCGTTTGAAATTTGACCGAGCAATCCAATTCGTAAGTTGCAACATCTCCAGCATCATTTACCGAAGTTATCACTTTCGCCTGAGCGTTTATAGAAGAATTTACAATCAAAAAAGACAATAAAACAAATAGTACTTTCATAATCAGTTATTTAAGATTCATATAAAAGTAAAAAAAATCGTCCTTTCTCGTTAGAAAAAAGACGATTTTTATTTTATAAGTATCTAAGGATTACTTGTTTCCTTTCTCGAAATCAGCTACGAATTGAGCTAAACCGATATCAGTCAAAGGATGTTTCAACAATCCGTAAATTGCAGAAAGAGGTCCAGTCATAACATCAGCACCAATTTTAGCACAGTTCACAATATGCATTGTGTGACGCACAGAAGCCGCTAAAATTTGAGTTTCGTAACCGTAGTTATCGTAAACTTCTCTAATTTCTTGAATCAAATTCAATCCATCTGTAGAAATATCGTCTAAACGCCCAACAAACGGAGAAACATAAGTAGCTCCAGCTTTTGCAGCCAAAAGAGCTTGACCAACAGAGAAAACAAGAGTTACGTTAGTTTTGATTCCTTTATCAGAAAAATATTTTGCAGCCATAACACCTTCCTTAGTCATAGGAAGTTTTACAACAATCTGATCATGTAATTCAGCTAACTCCTCACCTTCTTTAACCATTCCGTCAAAATCCAATGCATTAACTTCAGCACTAACATCACCTTCAACAAGATTACAGATGTCAACATAATGCTTCAAGATGTTGTTTTTTCCAGTGATTCCTTCTTTTGCCATCAAAGATGGGTTAGTTGTTACACCATCCAAAACACCTAAAGCTTGTGCTTCTTTAATTTGAGCTAAATTAGCTGTGTCAATAAAAAATTTCATAATTTATATTATTTAAATTGTGTTGATTATTAGGGCGTGACCATATTTACAAAAGGCGCACTCATCAAACCGCTTACGAGCGCCTTTTCCAAATCTGGTCGGGCTATACGCACTACTTAGGTAGTTTGCTTCTATCCCTCACGCAAAATTCAGCTGCAAAATTACGAAATCAATACCAATAACAATTTCAAAAATTAAAATCAATTTGCGAATTATAGTAAAATTCACAAAATATTTACAAACAGTAAATTATTTATTTCTGTTTAGTTCTTTCAATTCGTCTCTAATTTCTTCTAAAACCCTTAAAGTATCTTCTTTGTAACTTTCAGAATTATTTATTTTATCGCTTACTGATCCTAAAATTCTACGAATCACAAACCAAATAATAAGCAAAACTAAAACACCAAAAACAGTTGGCAAAAACTCATTAAACTTTTCCATGATTCTATAATTTATAATGGTTCATTAGCATTTTCTCATACATTTTATCTGGAAGCGCACGTTTCAATACAATCGAAAACTTCTGCATAAAAGCGCCAACTTTATAATGCACATTTGGTTTTTTCACTTGAATAATTTTATAAACCGCTTCTGCCATTTCATTCGGATTACTTCCTGCATCAACGTGATCGTTCATAGTTGCCAAAACGCCTCCATAAACTTTCTCATAAGCCGAATCTTTAATCACTGGTGCATGATAGCGACCAGCAGCAATATTGGTTGCAAAATCTCCTGGCGCAACATTGGTAATTTCAATACCGAAAGATTTCACTTCCATTCTCAAAGCTTCGGTAATCAATTCTAAAGCACCTTTTGATGCCGAATAAACACTTCTATAAGGAAGTCCCATATAACCAGCAATAGAAGTAATATTTATAATTAATCCTGAATTCTGTTTACGCATTTGCGGTAAAACTGCTTTCATCACTTCAATCGGGCCAAAGAAGTTTGTTTCAAAATTATTTCGAATTTCTTCAGTCGGAATTTCTTCCAAAGGCCCAGTAATTCCAACTCCAGCATTATTTATAACGATATCTAATCTTCCAGAGGTTTCAATAATTTTAGAAACAGCATTTTGAATAGATTCTGCATTTCGAACATCTAAAGCAACCAAAGGAAAAACAGAATTTACAACTTTATCAGGATTTCGGCTTGTTCCATACACAACGAAACCTTTTTGATGTAAAAATTCACCAATAGATTTTCCAATTCCTGATGATCCTCCGGTAATTAAAACGACTTTGTTCATTTGACAGATTAAATGTTAGGTTAAAGTGATTATCTATGAGTCAAAATTAATACAACAAGAAAAAATCTTTAGTTTCTTTCATATAATTTCCAACTTTCGAGATGCCCAAAAATAAAAAAATCTTCCAGAAGGAAGATCACAAATTAAGTATTTCTAAAAATAAAAAAATGGCAAGCGACCTACATCGCACCGCTCAACCACGTACCCTTGCTATGTTCCCATCCTGGGGGAGTCTGCAGGAGCTGGTCGTGTAGGACTTGCCGGTGCAAATATACAACCTTTTTATATTTTTGCAAGACCTTTGTTGCTATAAAAATATCGTCGTATATTGGCTTATTCAAATTTTAAACTATGAAAAATTATAACTTCCTAACTCTCATTTTATTAGGAATCACATTAATTGGATGTGGAGATAAAAATAAAGCTGAAAATTCTTTATTTAATATTGATGATAGTGCTTTTCCTGCTCATTTTACCCAAAAAGAAGCGCTTACAATTGGAATTTTAAATCCAAAATCGAAAGAAATCGACAGCGTTGCCTACTTCATAAACGATCAAAGAGTAGGAAGTACAAAAGGCGCTAAAGAATTTAGATTTGAATTAATAGATCAAAAATTAGGTTACCAATACTTAAAAGCTACTGTTTATTTTGGTGGAGATTCTTCTGATGCCACTAAAAGAATTGAAGTTGTTTCTGATATCGAACCAAAATTATTAAAGTATAAAGTTGTCAATACTTTTGTGCACGATACAACTGCTTTTACAGAAGGTTTAGAATTTTATAATGGAAGACTTTTTGAGAGCACAGGACAAAAAGAAGATTCTTATTTTAGAGAAGTAGACTACAAAACTGGAAAAGTAATTAAACAGGTTGATCTTCCGAAAGAATATTTTGGAGAAGGAATTACATTTTTTGGAGGTAAAATATATCAATTATCTTGGCAGGAAAAAACTGGTTTCATTTATGACGCTAATACTTTCAAGCTAGAAAAAACTTTTAAATACGATAAAGATATTGAAGGTTGGGGAATGACGCATGATGACAAATACATTTATCATTCTGACGGAACTGAGAAAATCTGGAAAATGGATCCTACCACTCAAAAATTAATTGATTATATCAATGTATATTCTGGAACGTCAAAAATTAAAGCAATTAATGAGCTAGAATTAATAGATGGCAAATTTTATGCAAATGTTTGGCAGAAAGATGCTATTGCAGTAGTAAATCCAGAATCTGGAGCTGTTGAAAAAATCCTTAATCTTTCAGATTTACGCAAATCATTAAAAGCTAAAAATGCTGAAGTATTAAACGGAATCGCTTACAATCCCCAAACAAAAACAATTTTTGTAACGGGTAAATACTGGGATAAAATGTTCGAAATAACAGTTTCTGAATAAACCTAAGACAAAAACAATTTTACGAATTTCACAGATTTCACGAATTAGTTCGTGATAATTTGTGAAATTTGTGTTTTATAACAATATCAATAATGAAAACATTAATTACAAACATAAAAGAATTACTTCAAGTTCGCGAAACTTCAATTGCTAAAGTTTCAGGTTCAGAAATGGCGGTACTTCCAACAATTAAAAATGCTTTTTTAGTTTTAGAAGACAATCTTATTGCAGATTTTGGTTCAATGGAAAATCTTCCAGAAATTAATCCTGATAAAGTTATTGATGCCACAGGAAAAGTAATTCTACCGTCTTGGTGCGACAGCCACACACATATTGTATATGCAGGAAATCGCGAACAGGAATTTGTTGACAGAATTAATGGATTAACATATGAAGAAATTGCCAATCGTGGCGGCGGAATTTTAAATTCGGCTAAAAAACTAAATGAAACTTCAGAAGATGAGATTTACGAACAATCTAAGACTCGTCTTGAAGAAGTTATGCGTTTAGGAACTGGAGCAGTTGAAATAAAATCAGGTTACGGATTAACATTTGAAGGTGAATTGAAAATGCTTCGCGTAATTAAAAAATTGGCAGAAAATTATCCAATTTCGATCAAAGCAACATTTTTAGGCGCACACGCATTTCCAACTCATTATAAAGAAAATAAAGCAGGTTATATTGATGAAATCATTTCGAAAATGATTCCAGAGATTGCTAAAAATAAACTGGCAGATTATGTCGATGTTTTCTGCGAAAGCGGCTACTTTTCTGTAGAAGAAACCGAAAAAATTATGCAGGCAGGAATTGATTTTGGCTTAAAACCAAAAATTCACGTCAATCAATTTAATTCTATTGGCGGAATTCAAGCTGGGGTTAAATTTAAAGCGCTTTCTGTTGACCATTTAGAAGTTATGAATTCAGAAGATATTGATGCTTTAAAAGATTCAGAAACGATGCCTGTTGCTTTACCTTCTTGTTCTTATTTTTTAAGCATTCCGTACACTCCCGCGCGAGAAATGATTAATGCTGGTTTACCTTTAGCATTAGCCACAGATTTTAACCCAGGCTCTACTCCATCTGGAAATATGAATTTTGTTGTTGCAACAGCTTGTATTAAAATGAAAATGACACCAGAAGAAGCGATTAATGCCGCAACAATTAATGGCGCTTATGCAATGGGACTTTCAGAAACTCATGGAAGTATTACAAAAGGTAAAAAAGCCAATTTAATTGTAACAAAACCAATTTCTTCTTATTATCAAATTCCTTATGCTTTTGGAAGTAATTTAATCGAGTCTGTTTTTCTTGAAGGTAAAATTCTGGAATAAACTTTTATTATTTTCCACAAAATTAAAATCAATTAAACTCAAATATAGCCCATGGTTTCAACCACGGGAAACGTATTGTTACCTATTGTTTAAAAAATCATTCAGAACTAATCCATAAAAAAAGGTCTGTGAAAATGCACAGACCTTTAATATCAAAGTGGTATTTATCCCTTTTGGCTAAATTATCTTAAACTGAAGCTAGTTTTAGAAACTAACTCATCATTATCAAAAACATTGATGAAGTAAGTTCCTTTTGCGAAATCTTTCCCAGGAAGGTCTTCACTAACATTTACGCTTTTGTTTTCGTACTTAACAGTAGTTTTAAAGCTGTATGTTAAAGAGTTATCTCCAAAACTTTCTGTTTTCTTTTCTCCTAAAACGTTGTTTTTAGCATCAATTACTTGTACATAATAAGTTTTGTCACCAGATTTTGCAATTTGGTTTTCAGCAATTGTAAAACTAACTTTTAAGATATCAGCACGACTTGCTTTATCTGTTTCAATTTGTTTTCCTGAGCTTCTCAATTTGTAAGCTGCAGTTTTTGTATTTAACACAGATAATTTAGAACCTCTTTCTACAGTTTTAGAAAGTTCTTCGTTTTGACCAACTAAAACTTCATTAAACTTTTTAGATTCTCCTAAAACTACGATTGTACTATCTCTCTGAGTTGTTAAAACACCATTTTGTTTTTTCAACTCATCGTTTTCAGCAACCAAAGTTTTCATTTTACTTTGCATAGCCTGAACTTGAGATTTGTATTTAGAAACATCCCCTTTAGATTTGTTTAAATCATCCATTAAAGCAACTACTTTATCCCTCTCTTGGATCAACTCATCAGACATTGAAGTATTTTCAGCAATTGCAGCATCGTACGTTGCTTTTAATTCCTGTAAATCTTTCATAACAGATTCTTTTTCTGTCATTGATGTTGTAAGTTCTGTTTTAACTACTTCTGAATCAGAAGATAATTTAAAAATATACACTAAGCTACCAATCAGTAGGACTGCTAAAACTGCGATTATCGCTTTTAGACTTGAATTGTTGTTCTTTGGGTTTTCCATATTTAAAAAATTTTCTTTAATAACAAATTTAAGAATTAATATAAGGTAATAACGTAAGTTAGTACAATTATATTATTTTTGGAAAATAAATTTTTTTAATGGAGAAATTAATCCCTTTCACTATAAATGATTTAGCAAAAGTCACAAATCATCGAAGTGGTGAAATAAAGTTCGGAGAAAAAATGATTGTCATTCCGCCAGGAACTGACAAAGTTGATTTTCTAAAACAAAGTGAAGCTAAATATGTGCTTTTAGGAATTCCTGAAGATATTGGCGTGCGCGCCAATTACGGAAGACCTGGAGCCGCTTCTGCTTGGCAATCTGCCATAAAAAGCATTGCCAATATCCAACATAATCGTTTTTCTAAAGGAAGTAATATTATCATTTTAGGACATATTAATGTTGCTGATGAAATGCGCGAAGTTGAAAACTTAGATTTTAACGACATTGACGATCGTTCTAAATTAAGTCAACTTGTTGAAAAAATAGACAAAGAAGTATCTCATATTATATTTACAATTATTAAAGCCGGAAAAACACCAATTATTATAGGCGGAGGACATAATAATGCATACGGAAATATTAAAGGTGCCGCTTTAGCGAAAGGAAAACCAATAAATGCCATTAATTTTGATGCTCATTCTGATTTTAGAATTCTTGAAGGTCGTCACAGCGGAAATGGATTCTCTTATGCCTATGAGGAAGGTTTCTTAAAAAAATACTTCATTTTCGGACTTCACGAAAATTATACTTCAAAAAGTGTTTTAGATATTATTAAAAAACTGGAAGATCGAGTTCGATATAATACTTACGACAGCGTTAATATTAGAAAAGAAAAAGACTTTAATCGCGAGATGATTACAGCTTTGGATTTTATAAAAAATGATGCTTTCGGAATTGAAATAGACTTAGACGCAATTCCTAACATCGCCAGCAGCGCTATGACAATTAGCGGTTTTTCTGTAGAAGAATTAAGGCAGTTTGTTTCCTTTTTTGCCGAACATAAAAACGCTGCTTATATTCATATTTGCGAAGGCGCACCAGATTTAGACAATGCTCCAAATAATAATTTAATTGGAAAATTAATTGGTTATTTGGTAACCGATTTTATAAAAGCAAACTTAGAACAGGATTGATTTTGAGCATCAATTTCAATCCTAAAACTAAACACGTTTGCCAAATAATCGCCAATTCAAACAAACGATTGACTGAATAAACCTATCTTTGCACAGCATTTTAGTACATCAAACTAAAATACTTAACAAATTAAGATATGTTATTCGAAGATTTATCACTTTCAAAAAGTATACAAAAAGCCGTATTTGAAGAAGGCTATTTAAACCCTACTCCTATTCAGGAACAATCTATTCCGATTGTTTTATCAGGAAGGGATTTAATTGGCTGCGCGCAGACAGGAACAGGAAAAACAGCGGCATTTGCTATTCCAATTATACACCAATTACACCGAATTGTAGGTTCATCAAAAAAAGCAAAACAAATTCGTGCACTTATAGTTACACCAACTCGAGAACTTGCCGTGCAAATTGGAGAAAGTTTTGACACTTATGGAAAATACACCAACTTGACACAATTAACGATTTTTGGTGGTGTTTCTCAGAACCCGCAAGTTGAAACTTTAAAAAAAGGAGTAGATATTTTAGTGGCAACTCCAGGAAGATTACTTGATTTACACAAACAAGGTTTTTTAGATTTTGATCATTTGCATACTTTGGTTTTAGACGAAGCCGATCAAATGTTGGATATGGGTTTTATAAACGATGTCAAAAAAATCGTAAAACTGACTCCAAAAAATAGACAAACCTTACTTTTCTCCGCAACAATGCCTATTGCAATTCGCGAATTGGCAGAAATGTTCCTAAAAGATCCAGAAAAAGTAGAAGTTTCTCCAGTTTCATCAACAGCAGAAAACGTAGAACAACGTGTCTATTTCGTTGACAAAACAGAAAAAAGAAACTTATTATATAAATTGATTCAAGAAGAAAATTTATCAAACGTACTTGTTTTTTCGAGAACAAAACACGGTGCAGATAATGTTGTAAAAGCGCTTCGTAAAAAAGAGATTCCTGCAGAAGCAATTCATGGAGATAAATCTCAAAATGCTAGACAACGTGTTTTAGACGCTTTTAAAAACAAAGAAGTTGGGGTTTTGGTCGCAACTGATATTGCAGCGAGAGGAATTGACATTGAACAACTTCCGTATGTAATCAATTTTGATTTACCGAATATTCCTGAAACTTATGTTCATCGTATTGGTCGTACAGGACGTGCTGGAAATGGCGGAATTGCGATTTCTTTCTGCGGAAAAGATGAAGAGCCATATTGGAAAGATATTAAGAAGCTAATCAAAGTAGATGTAAAAATCATTTCAGATCATCCCTATCCTTGGCATTCAGGAAGTCCAGAAGCTGGAGAAAAACCTAAAAATTCTTCTAATAGAAGCGGCGGAGCTCATAAATCGAGAAAGTCGAATTCTTCTAAAAAAAACAAAAAACGCTGGTATTAAACAGCGTTTTTTTCGTTTATAAGGAAATTTATTATTTTAAATAATTTGACGGGTTCAAAGGGTTTTATAATGATATCATTCATTCCTGCTGTAATGGCTTCATCGGTAATTTCATCTTTATCAAAAGCAGTTAAGGCAACAATTGGAGTATCTATTCCTAGAAGACGAATTCGTTTTGTGGTTTCAAATCCGTTCATCAAAGGCATATTAATATCCATTAAAATCAAATCAAAAACTTCATTTTCTAAAATCCTTAACGCCGCAAAACCATCATCAACAACTTTACATGCATAATTGTTTTTTTCGATAATTTTTTTGGTCACCAATTGATTGATTAAATTATCTTCTACAACCAAAATTTTATAGATTTCATTTGAAGTTAAATCTACTTCTATTTCATTAATTATACTTTTAGTTTTGGCCAAATCATGTTCAAAAGCAATTACAAACGAAAATGAAGTTCCTTTTCCTAGATCACTATCCAATGTAATCGAACTGCCAAAAAGTCCAAGCAACCTTTTAACAATACTAAGTCCAAGACCAGTTCCTTGATAATCTGATTCTTTGCGCCCTACTTGAACAAATTTCTCAAAAACCTTACTTTGATCTACCGCTGCGATACCTATACCATTATCTTTAACCATAAAATTCAAGTGATTTAGCTTTCCTTCAACATTCACTAAATCTACTTTTATTTCTACTTCTCCATCTTTTGTAAATTTCAATGCATTACTTACTAAGTTCATCAAAATTTGCGATAATCGAAGTTTATCCCCAATTAAATATTCTGGAATTTCGGGATCAACATCTATGGAAATTTTGTTATTATTTTTCTGCGAAAGAAAAGATAGCGAGTTCTTAATAACGGTAATTTCGTCTAGAATATTAAATGTGAAATTTTCTAGCACAATCTTATTTTCTTCAATCTTATTAATTTGAAGAATATCATTTACCAAAGAAAGCAAATATCTGGCTGAGAATTTTAGGGAACTTAAATGTTGGCTTTTTGAGATTTCCTCATGTTCTTCTAAAAGCATATTAGTGATACCAACAACACCATAGAGCGGAGTACGTAATTCGTGGCTTATAGTAGAAATAAACTGTGTCTTTAATAAAGAAGCTTCCTCAGCTATTTCTTTTGCTTTTAAAAGCTCTAAATTATGTTTTTTCTTAAATCGGATATTCTTTATTAAAGTGATGATTAAGAAAAGGAGAATTAAAGAAATCAGAATAAATAAAATTACAATAATTCTTGATTTTTTAAGACTTTGGGATTGTTCTACTTTTTCATTTTCGATTTTATCAATTTCTCTTTTGTATTCATCTAGTTCTAAACTGATTCCTGCATTTGAAGCTTTACTTAACTTCCCTTCATTATAAATATCTTCAGAAATTTTATTGTAATTCTTTAAAGCTTCATAAGCTTCTTTATGCTTATCAATTTTATTTAGAAAAGTAGCATATTCTAAATAAGCGTTTGATAAATCTGTTTTTTCTTCGCATTTATTTCCAGCTTCTATTGCTTTTAAAAAATAGACGTTTGCCTCATCATTCTGTTTTTTATGGCTTAGATAAATACCATTAAGCATATTAACAATAACATCGGTAGACTTATCTCCATATTTTCTGTTATTATTTACATATTTCAAGAAAAGATATCCTTCGTCATAATTTTTAATATCAAAGTACGCCCAAGCAATATTGACATTAGTAAAAAATACATCTTTTAAATTATTTGTTTTTAAGCAATAAGCGATAGCTTTCTTATAGTATCGAATTCCTTGATCAAATTCTCCTCGATCAAAGCAATGCATATTTCCTAAATTGTTGTAAATATTAGCTTTTAGAGAATCGTTAGTGGTTTTGTTTGCATAACCTAAGCTTTTTTTATAAAAAAAGATAGACTTGTCAAACTCTGAAACAGCATTATAATTAGCTGCAATTATGTTGTAAGATCTAGCAATAATACAATTGTCTTTTTGTAATGTTGCCGCATTTAAGGCTGTTCTGGAAAGTATTAATGATTTCTCAAAGTTGGATTCTCTGAAAGATGCGAGCGCCTGTTTAACCAGTTTTTCCGTTTTAGGATTTTTACCGCAGTCAGATTGCGCCATAGCCGATTCTATGCCGAAATTCAGGCAAAAAATCAGAAATAAATAAATCCGTATTCGGGGCATCAATCGGGCTAGTTTAATCAAATATACACTTTAAAATAAAAAAAAGCTGTATTTCAAATAAAAATACAGCTTTTCAATTGTTATTTAGACAACTAAGATTAAAATTGTAATCTCAGCGCTACTTTTTCTTATTCTTTTCCGTCTTCCCACTGACCTACTACAGAAGTAGCTAAAGCGTTTCCTAAAACATTAGTTGCGCTTCTAAACATATCGCAAAAGTGGTCAATTGGTAAAATTAATGCAATACCTTCAATAGGAATATCAAACATTCCGCAAGTCGCAGCTACAACTACTAAACTTGCTCTTGGCACACCTGCAATACCTTTACTTGTAAGCATTAAAACCAAAAGCATTGCCATTTGAGTACCTAAATCTAAATGTACGTTGTAGAACTGTGCAATAAAGATACTTGCAAAAGTCATATACATCATACTTCCGTCAAGGTTAAACGAATAACCAAGAGGCAGCATAAACGAAACAATTTTATCTTTTACGCCAAAACCTTCTAATTCCTCTGTTAATTTCGGAAATACAGCTTCACTACTAGTTGTTCCAAAAGCAATTGCCAAAGGTCCAGTTATACGTCTTAATAATTCGGTCATTCTTCCTTTTAGAAAAATATATCCGACTGCAATTAAAATAATCCATAAAGTACTGATTCCGATTAAAAACGAACCGAAAAATTTAAAGTAAGTAATGACCAATTCCTCAGCATCACGAATAGCAAACACACCTGCAATAGCACCAAAAACTCCAATTGGCGCAAATTTCATTACATAGTTTACCATTTTTAAAACAATATGAGATAATTTGTCAAAAGCACCAATAATTGGTTTTACCTTCTCGCCTAAAGACGCAGCTGCCAATCCGAAGAAAATTGAGAAAACTACAATTTGCAGAATTTCATTGGTTGCCATTGCTTCGACGATACTTTTTGGAACGATGTGTTCAACGAAATTATCAAAAGACAAGTTTTGAGTTTTACCAGTAACTTCTGAAGCTGCTGCCATATCTACGTGATCCAATTTTAGACCGACGCCTGGCTGTAAAACATTTACATAAAATAATCCAATTAAAAGAGAAATAAACGAAGCTGTAAAAAACCATCCAATAGCTTTTCCTCCAATTCTTCCAACGGTTTTAATATCGCCTAATTTCGCAATTCCCACTACCAAAGTCGTAAAAACCAACGGAGAAATAATCATTTGCACCAAACGGATGAAGATGGTTGCCAGCATTTTTATTTTACTGCTAAATGCTTGTGCTGCTTCGGGCGAAATGCTGTTGTGCAGTATAATTCCTAATATGGCTCCAAGAACCATCGCAATTATAATCTGCCCTGTTAATCCCGAAAGAAATGATTGTTTTTTAGTTTCTGTAACTTCTTGCATTAATTTATTTTTTAATTATTAAAATATAAGACCCTCACTGTCTTACCTTTTATTAATATGTTTTGTTGATTAAATAAAAATCAGCCAAAACAATTGCTGCCATTGCTTCTACAATTGGCACAGCGCGAGGCACTACACACGGATCATGACGTCCTTTTCCTGTCATTGGTGTAATATTTCCTTTATTATCTAATGAGTCCTGTGTCTGCATGATAGTTGCAACAGGTTTAAAAGCTACTCTGAAATAAATATCCATTCCATTGCTGATTCCTCCTTGAATTCCGCCAGAAAGATTTGTTTTTGTAGTTCCGTCATTATTATACAAATCATTGTGTTCGCTTCCTTTCATTTCAGAACCAGAGAAACCGCTTCCGTATTCAAAACCTTTTACAGCATTAATAGAAAGCATTGCTTTTCCTAATTCTGCATGAAGTTTATCAAATACAGGTTCTCCCAAACCAACTGGAACATTTTGGATTACACAAGTTACAACACCTCCAACAGTATCGCCTTGTTTACGAATATCACGAATATATTCTTCCATAATTGCAGCCGATTTTTCGTCTGGACAACGAACAGGATTGCTTTCTATTTTAGAAAAATCCAATTCCTGGTAAGGCGTTTCTAAGTGAATTGGCCCAACAGATGAAACATAAGCATTGATTTTAATTTCAGGAAGCATTTGTTTTGCAATTGCTCCTGCCACTACTCTACTTGCCGTTTCTCTTGCAGAACTTCTTCCGCCTCCACGATAATCGCGGAAACCATATTTCTGATCGTATACATAATCAGCGTGGCTTGGTCTGTAATTATCTTTTATATGTGAATAATCATCTGACTTTTGATTGGTGTTTGGAATAATAAAACCAATTGGAGTTCCAGTAGTTTTTCCTTCAAAAATTCCAGATAAAAACTGAACTGCATCTGGTTCTTTTCTTTGTGTAACAATTGCCGATTGTCCAGGCTTTCTGCGAGCCATATCTACCTCAATTGCTTCAAAATCTAGTTGAATTCCTGGAGGGCATCCATCGATAATTCCGCCTAAAGCTTCACCGTGAGATTCTCCAAATGTTGTTACTTTATATAGTTTGCCGAAGCTGTTTCCTGCCATTGTAATTTGTTTTGAGCAAATGTAAGTTTTATGAATTAAATTAAAAAATTTAAAACTGGTATTATTAACTAAACATTAACTGGAATAAAAATCACAATTTGGTAAAATTATCCGCATTTTCATAACCTTTTGATAAAATAAATCTAAACAGACTTTCTTTAATTTGTAAAACTTCAAATCAAGAAAAATTGAAAAAGAGAAATGTCGAATTGGTCATTCTTTCTGATGTCCATTTAGGAACTTACGGAAGTCACGCTAAAGAACTAAACAACTATCTTTCAAGCATTAAACCAAAAACTTTAGTCTTAAACGGTGACATAATTGATGCTTGGCAATTCCGTAAATCGTACTTTCCGAAAGCACATTTGCGAGTAATCCAACGCATTATCGGAATGGCATCTAAAGGAACAAAAGTGTATTATATTACTGGAAACCACGATGAAATACTTCGAAAATTCAGTGATATGAATATGGGAAATTTTGCTTTGGTCGATAAATTAGTTTTAGAATTAGACGATAAAAAAGCTTGGATTTTTCACGGAGATGTCTTTGATGCTTCTGTACAGCATTCAAAATGGATTGCAAAATTAGGCGGATTAGGTTATGATTATCTAATTCTAATAAATCGATTTGTAAACTGGTGTCTGGCAAAATTAGGACGTGAACCATATTCTTTTTCTAAAAGAATCAAAGCGAGTGTAAAAAAAGCAGTCAAATTTATTTCTGATTTCGAAACTACTGCAACTGACTTAGCCATCGAGAAAAATTACGATTATGTAATCTGCGGTCATATACATGAGCCAAAAATCATGACCAAAGAAAACAAATACGGATCTACATTATACTTGAATTCTGGTGACTGGGTAGAAAATCTTACAGCATTAGAATATCATAAAAAACGCTGGAAATTATTCTCCTATAAAGCCAGTAATTTTGTTGAAGAAGAAAACCTATTTGAAATGGAAGATATTCTAACTTCACAACTGATCTCATCCATAATATTGAAATAAATTTTAACATTTAGATTGCGAAATTTCAAAAAATGTAAATTATATAACAATTTTCAAAAATTTTATACGTTCTCTTTCTGACTGTAATAATACATTTGAAAAAAATAATTTAACCATTTTATGAAAAAGATAATTTTATCTGCCATTATGCTTTTTGGATTAGCATTCACGGCTCAATCACAAGAAATTTCAAAACACGCTTTAGGATTACGTCTTGGAGACAACAACGGATTTGGTGGTGAGGTATCATACCAATTAGGATTGAATCAAAAAAACAGACTTGAATTTGATTTAGGCTGGAGAAATAGTAGAGATGTTGATGCCATTAAAGGTGTTGCACTTTACCAATGGGTTTGGAACATCGATGGAGGTTTTAACTGGTACGCTGGTGTCGGTGGAGGTTTAGCCGCTTGGGATTACGATTACCGCTACAACGATAATAGATTTAAAGATAGCGGAACTTATGTTTTTGCTGCTGGAGATATTGGTATCGAATACAGATTTAAAGAAGTACCATTAACACTGTCATTAGACGCTAGACCAGAAATTGGTTCTGGATATTATGATGATGACAATTTTGGATTTGACGTCGGTTTAGGGGTTAAATTCAGATTCTAAATAAAAATAAAAAATAATTGTAAGAAGAAAATCCTGTCATTTCACAATGACAGGATTTCTTTTTTTTGACAACATCAAAATTTCTATTTAATTATAATTTCTTTCTTAGAGTGAATTTTTACTACAGTATAAGGATAAGAGATTACCTGCATTGTCATTGCATCTTTTGCAGGGCTATTTTCTTTTACAGTAATAATAATATTTTTATCTGTTTCTTCCACTTTTTCAACGTCGATAGAATAACCGCTGGTGTTTTTTTCGCCCATATTTAAGATTACATAATTATAATCGTGAACATTTGGACTCTTCATTTTATCAGCCAGAAGAGGATCATTTTCGAGCATTTTAATTTCGTTTGGTTCTGTTAAAATCTCAAAAAATTTAATGTTTCCACCACCATCAGATTGCTTTGTCAAAACTTCATACAATGCGTTTGAACTTTCAACTTTCTTAACACCACAAGAAATCATCACAAAAACCGCTAAAACAGAAATTACTTTTTTCATTTATTGCTCTTTAAATTAATGCTTTTCATATTTATAATCATCAACTGCTTTTTGATACAATGCTTCGTATTTAGGAAGAATATTTCTGATATCAAACTTTCTAGCCACTTCTAAAGCATTTGCCTTAAACTGACTTAAAACAGCATCGTCTCTTAAAATTTTCAATGCGTTTTCAGCCATTTCCTCGACATTTCCAACATTGCTTAAATAACCCGAAAAGCCATCAAAATTAACCTCAGGCAAACCACCAGAATTACTAGAAATTACGGGCACACCACACGCCATTGCTTCTAAAGCTGCCAAACCAAAACTTTCAGTTTCAGAAGGCAATAAAAACAAATCGGTCATGCATAAAATTTTATCAATTTCATGGCTATTTCCAAAGAAAATCACTTTATCTAAAATCCCTAATTCTTGGCATAAGATTTCTGCCTTTTCTTTTTCTGGCCCGTCTCCAACCATCATTAACTTAGCAGGAATTTCTTTCTGTACATTATAGAAAATCTTAATAATATCTGGAATACGTTTTACCTTTCTAAAATTACTGATGTGTGTTATAATACGCTCATTTTCATTTGCCATCACATATCTGTGACATGGTGCTAAAGGATCTTTTTTAACTTTATCCAATTCAATAAAGTTCGGAATTACTTTAATTTTATTCTTGATTTTGAATAATTTCAAAGTATCATCTTTCAAACTCTGCGAAACAGAAGTAACATAATCCGATTTATTGATGCTAAAAGTTACCGCCGGTTTATAAAACGGATGATTTCCGACCAATGTAATATCAGTACCGTGAAGCGTCGTAATCATCGGAAGATTAATCCCTTCATTTTTAAGCATTTGTTTCGCCATATAGCCTGCATAAGCATGAGGAATGGCATAATGCACGTGTAAAAGCTCAATTTTATATAATTTAACCATATCGACCAATTTGCTCGACAAGGCTAATTCATAAGGCTGATAATGAAACAATGGATACTCCGGAACATTTACTTCGTGATAATGAACATTCGGATTTAAAAGCGCCAACCTTACTGGTTGACTGTATGTGATAAAATGTATTTCGTGTCCTCTTCTGGCTAATTCGAGACCTAACTCTGTGGCTACCACACCACTACCTCCAAAAGTAGGATAACAAACAATTGCTATTTTCATGGATTAAATTTAATTCTACGAAAATACTCAAAAATCACGTGTAAATAAGCTTTTAAATTGTTAGATTTTTGACAAAATTAGATTAATTCTAGTTAATAAATATTTTTAGAAGCAGACAATATCAAATAAAAAGAACCACTCGTCCCGCTGTCCGCTAAATTCCCGACCAACAAAAACTACGGCTAAAAAGCCTTGTTTTTCTAAATCGGGAGATACCGCTCCCATCGGGGCTAGATAAGATATTTTTGTTTTTCATAAGAACTTTTCTTCACAAACTTTGTCAAAGTTTAAAACTTTGATAAAGTTTCACGCTGTATTGTCATTCCGAGGAACGAGGAATCTTCGTAAGAAACTCGACAAAGATTGGTAATTTTAATTGCGGAGCTACTTGCGGAGATTCCTCGTTCCTCGGAATGACAAACTTTGGCGAAACCTGAAACATTAAAACAAAAAAAGGCATAAAACCTAAGTTTCATGCCTTTCAAATAATTTATAAATCTTTCTTAGAAAAATCTGCTGTGCCAACTATCAGCAGCAGGAACTTCCCAAGATTCATTAAATTCTTCGATATTATTAACCAAATTATTGAAAACAATTGTATTCTCAGAAACAGATTTATCTTTAACCATTTTCTTAAAATCGATTAATGGTTTGTGTGCAATATGTTCGCCAAGTTTAAAAGTAACGTTCATTTTATCTAACAAATCAACGTTATATTTTTTCTCTAAACTTTGAATAAATTCTACTGAACTATCAATTGAACAGCCAGTTGCTGCTTGCACATCTTGATTTACAGCCAATATTATAAATCTATTGTATTTCAATAAAAAAGAAGCTTCTAGACTTGTTCCGTGAGCGGCCCATTCTTCTACAAAAGCTTTTAAATCAGTTTCAATTTCAGAAAACTCTTCCTCAGAAAACTTTCTGTTTGATTGGTAAATCCAAACTCTAGATTCACCTGGTAAATTTTCAAAAGGTATATACATTTTTTAATTTTAAATTGTTGATTTTAGATTTTTTGAAAAGTTTTAAGTTTAATGTTTCAAGTTCAAAAACTTAGAATCTTAGGAACTTAAAAACCTTAGCAACTTTTTTTTACAAATCTTGTGCATTTGCTATTAACTCAGCAACGTCCATTACTTTTATCTCACCTTCTTTATGCGCGTGTTTAATTCCATCTGTTAACATCGTATTACAGAATGGACAACCTGCGGCAATAATATCTGGCTGAACCTCTAGAGCATCTTCTGTACGAAGAACGTTCACTTCTTTATTTCCAGGTTCGGCATCTTTAAACATTTGCGCTCCACCTGCACCGCAACATAATCCATTTGCCTTAGAACGTTTCATTTCTACTAATTCAACGTCTAACTTCTCAATTAAATCTCTTGGTGCTTCGTAAACTTTATTTGCTCTTCCTAAATAACAAGGATCGTGAAAAGTAATTTTTTTACCTTTAAATTGTCCACCTTCAACAGTTAATCTTCCATCATCAATTAATGATTTTAGAAATTCTGTATGATGAATAACTTCGTAATTACCTCCTAATTCAGGATATTCATTTTTTAAAGTATTAAAACAATGAGGACAAGCTGTTACAATTTTCTTTGCTTCATAAGCATTCAGAACTTCAATATTCATCATCGCCTGCATCTGAAACAAAAATTCGTTTCCAGCTCTTTTTGCAGGATCTCCAGTACAGCTTTCTTCTGTACCTAAAACTGCAAAAGAAACATTCGTACGATTCAAAATTCGCACAAACGCTTTAGTAATTTTTTTTGCTCTATCATCAAAACTTCCTGCGCAACCTACCCAAAACAAAACTTCTGGTTGTTTCCCTTCGGCAAGCATTTCTGCCATTGTTGGCACCACTAAACTTTCTGACATCTCTCTCACTTTGTTTAATCGGTTAATCGTTGAATTGTTTAATCGCTAAAAGCAAAATCACAATTTTATAAAAACCGAAGTATTATTTTAAAATTGATTAAACGGTTAAACAACTAACCGAATAAACAATAAATCTTAATTCTCGTTTTTCCAATTCAAACGGTCTTGCTGGCTATACTGCCAAGGCGCACCATTATTTTCAATATTAGTCATCATCGCGTTTAATGACATTGGAGCAGCACTTTGTTCCATAACCAGATAACGACGCATATCCATAATAATAGATAACGGACTAATATTTACAGGACATTCCTCTACACAAGCATTACAAGATGTACAAGCCCATAATTCTTCTGGAGTAATATAATCGTTTAAAAGTGATTTATTATCGGGAACAAAAACACCTTTATTGGCGTCAATATTTTTTCCTACTTCCGTCAAACGATCTCTTGTATCCATCATAATTTTACGAGGAGACAATTTTTTACCCGTTTGATTTGCCGGACAAGAAGAAGTACAACGTCCACATTCTGTACATGTGTAAGCATTTAATAACTGAACCCAGTTTAAATCCTGAACATCACTTGCGCCAAATTTAGCTGGAGCAGCATTTTCATCTGCGGGCGGTGCCGCTGCAAACGGATCGGCATTTGGATCCATCATCAGCTTCACTTCATTTGTAACAGAAGCTAAATTATCAAATTGCCCTTCTAGCTTTAAATTAGCAAAATAAGTATTTGGGAAAGCCAAAAGAATATGCAAATGTTTAGAGAAATATAAATAGTTCATAAAAACTAAAATTCCAGCAATATGCAACCACCAGAAAACTTCAAATAAAAGCACAACCAATTCATTTGACATTCCGTTAAAAATCGGAGCGATAAACTGACTAATTGGAAAACTTCCTGCTTTATGAAAAACACCTCCTGGAACATTTTGCAAATGATAATCTGAAGCGTTCATCAATAAAAACAAAATCATCAAAACAGTTTCAAAATACAAAATGTAATTCGCATCGCTTTTTGGGAATCCAGTTAAATCAGAGTGAATAAAACGTTTCAATCTAATGAAATTTCTTCTGATCCAAAAAACAGTAACCGCAAAAATAACCAGTATTGCTAATATTTCAAACGAAGCAATTAAAACATCATAAACTACTCCCAAATACGGAGCAAAAATTCGGTGTGTACCGAAAAGCCCATCAATTATTATTTCAAGTAATTCAATATTAATAATGATGAATCCCACATAAACAAAAATATGCAGTATTCCTGCAACAGGGCGTCTCACCATTCTTGATTGCCCAAGAGCAATCAAAGCCATGTTTTCCCATCGAGCTTTAGGATTATCTTTTCGATCTACATCTACTCCCAAATTAATGTTTCGGATGATCTTTTTTACGCTCGCTGCAAAAAAACCGAAACCAACTACAAGAAGTATGGCAAACAAAATATTATCTAAATAACTCATTTACAATTATTTTTTATCAGTTGAATTTGTATCTTCAGTTGGCGCCACATAAGGCTTGTTTTTCTTTCCAAAAAGAGAAACATTTACGTAACGTGTTGGATATAAACGAACATCTTGTAAAAGCAATTCAAGCTCTTTAGATGTTTTTGCTAAGTTATTATAAAGAGCATCGTCGTTTAATAATTTTCCAGCAGTACCTTTTCCTGAATTTAAATTAGCCATTAAACCGTCAACTTTGGCAAGAGTTTGATTTAAACTACGAACTGTTTTCCCTAAATCAGCTTTGTTTAAAGAATCAGAAATTTTATTGAAATTGTTTGATGCTTTATTAAAGTTAGAAACCATTCCGTTAATCTGTCCTTTATTAGTGTCTAAAATATTATTTAAACTGCCTGAAGCTTTATGAAACTGCGCCATTGTCTGACTTAGCTCAGCAATTGTTTTCTTCAAATTTTCTTGCGTTTGCTTATCTAAAGTATTGTTTAGTCCGGTAACTAAAACATCAATATTTACAAGCATTTTGTCTAGCTTTTGCTGAATTGGCTCAATTTTCCCTCCTAAAGATTCCGTTAATCCAAGTTCTACATTTGAAGCTAAAGTCTGCCCGTCTTCTGCTAATTCTTTGTCAGCCAAATTCGGAACAATTTTAATTTGCTTTCCTCCAATTAAACTAGGAGAATACAATGATGCAGTGCTCGTTTTAGAAATTGGAAAATCTGTTTTTAACTGAAGTTCAACTAATAATTTACCTGTTACTTCATCTATAGTGATTTTACTTACTTTACCAATTGCAAGCCCGTTAAGTGTAACTGGCGCTGAAGGTGAAAGATCTTCAACATTATCATATTGAACATATAAAGTTTTATAATTTGTAAAAAGATCTCTGCCTTTTAGAAAACTATAACCCCAAATAAATAATAAAATCGATGCGATGACTAATATAGCCGTTTTAATTTCTCTTGTTAGTTTCAAAATTCTAAGTGTTTGTACAAAATTAATATAAATATTCGAACTTAGGCTTATTATTTAATTGCGTCCTGAATACTGATTTTTTCTCCATCTCTAGTTGCCACTAAAAATGCTGCGCCATACCCTTTACTTTTAGCTTCTTGCAAATATTTTTGCGCTGTTTCGTAACTTGAAGTTTCTTCGTAGAAATACTTATATATATTGTTTTCAAATAACATCGTCACATTTTTTAGCCCTTTAAAATTTTTAGGTTCCAATGGCGTTTTTTTAATACTCGCTATCAGCTGCACTTTAAAAAAGGTTCCCTTAGGAGCATTTTTAACCGCTGCAACAGGTGCGGTTGTTTTAGGCTTTACTGGTTTTGAAGTATCTCTTATGGGCCGACTGTCGTCTGACTCGGTTCCTGATCCAAAATACTCTCTTTTATAACTTAAGATTGCCTCTGCAATTGCTCTTGCAATATCATCCTGACCTTCTTCAGAATTTAAAATATTACCTTCTGTTGGGTTAGATACAAATCCAGTTTCAACCAAAACTCTAGGCATGTATGCTTTATGAAGTACCATAAAAGGTGCTTGTTTCACACCGCCTTGACGAAGTTTTTTACCTAATTTTTCAAAATTATCTTCAATTTTGGTAGCTAAAGAAATACTGTTATCTAAATATTCTTCTTGCATCAATGTCATACCGATCATCGATTCTGGCGAATTAGGATCGTAACCTTCGTATTTACGTTTATAATCTTTCTCTAAAGTAATTACAGAGTTCTCTTTCTTTGCTGCTTCAAGGTTTGAGGCAACTTTACTTAAACCCATTACATAAGTTTCTGTTCCGTCGGCAGCTGTATTTTTATTGGCATTACAGTGTATAGAAACAAAAATATTTGAATTGGCTCTATTTGCGATATTGGCTCTTTCGACCAAATCGATAAAAACGTCTGTTTTACGGGTATAAATTACATTAACATTCGGATTTAGCTCTAAAATCTTTCCCACTTTTAGAACAATCGCTAAAGCAATATTTTTTTCAATTCTGCCGCTATAAACAGCTCCAAAGTCATGATCGCCATGTCCAGCATCCAAAGTTACCTTAAACACATTGGACTGACTATGAGCATAAAAAGACAGGATTGTTAGAAATAAAGTAAATATTACCTTAAATTTGTTAATTCTATTCATAAATCTAAAAGTTAATTTTAATAAAATGCAGCTGTTATAATTTTCAGAATTGATTATTTTTGCCAAAAAATTATATGTAAGTTTGACATGTCAAAAAACAAGCCATAATTTTACAAAAATAGCATTTAAACCTTTGCATACAAACTTATTTAATATCGTTTTAATATCATTTTTCCTAACTATAGGTTGTGGTAATTTATATTCGCAAGAAATAAAAAACAAAAAAAAGTCTTTACCTGCTGTAAAACAAACAGATAAAGAATCCAAACCCGTAATCGATACTATAAAGCTAGACACTGTTAGACCTAAAAAGACTTTTTTGGATGGAAAAGTAAAATACAAAGCTAAAGATTATGCAAAAATTGATCAGAAAAACAAACTTATCACTTTATATAATGAAGCCGAATTATACTATAAAGATGTAGAATTAAAATCGGGTATCATTATTCTTAATTATGAAAAGGACGAAGTTTATGCGGGAAGAATAAAAGATTCTGCTGGGGTTTTAGTCCAATATCCTAATTTCAAACAGGGTTCAAGCGAAGTTCAACCCGACTCAATTCGATTTAATTTCAAAACAAAAAAAGCATTAATTTATAATTCTAGAACCGAACAGGGAGAATTTAAAATTAAAGCCGCAGTCACCAAAAAAGAAAACGATTCTGTTTATTTCTTAAGAGGAGCACGTTTTACAACTTCAACAGATGTTGATCATCCAGAATATTATTTCCAAACCAGTAAAGTAAAATTTATTCCTGGAAAAAAAGTAATTACCGGTTTAACCAACATGGTAATTGCAGACGTGCCAACACCTTTAGCACTGCCTTTTGCTTATTTTCCGATGAGTCAGGAAAAAAGTGTTTCTGGTATTATTATTCCTAGTTATAATGATTCTAACACCAGAGGTTTTTCTCTTCAAAATGGTGGATATTATTTTGCTTTAAGCGATCATTATGACTTAACCGTACTTGGGGATTATTACACCAACGGAAGTTACGCCATGCGATTTGAATCTTCATATGCAACAAGATACAAATATCGAGGAAATGTAAATATACGTTTTGAAAATCTAATAAACAGCGAACGTGGATATCCTGATTACTCAAAACAGAACATTTACAATATTCAGTGGTCGCATTCTAAAGACACAAAATCAAACCCAAATTCAACCTTTTCTGCGTCGGTAAATATGGGTAGTAGTAAATACTTTAAACAATCTATTAATCAAGCCAATATTGGTTCGAACCTAAACAACACTTTAAGTTCTTCTATTTCATACAATAAAACTTTTAATACTATTCCAGGATCACGTATTTCGTTATCAGCAACACACCAGCAAAATACACAAACAGAAGATATCATTATGACACTTCCTACATTGCAAGGAAGTATAGACCGTATTTATCCTTTTGCTGGAAAAGACGGCGTTAAGAAAGGGATAATCAAAAACATTAACTTACAATATAATGTAAGCGGAAAAAATGAATTTAAAACAAAAGATTCTTTGTTTTTCAAGCCTCAGATGTTTAAAGATGCCCAAATGGGAATGCAACATACAATTCCTCTTAGTACAAACTTTAAGGTTTTTAAATATTTTAGCGCAAGCGCATCGACAACTTATCAGGAGACTTGGGTAAATAAAACAATCAAAAAAAGCTATGATCCTTCAACAGGACAAGCTGAACCTTCAACTGTAGGTGGTTTTGACTCTTTTAGAACTTACAATTTTAGCACAAACTTAGGAACAACCATTTACGGAACTTTCAATTTTGGCGAAGACAAGAAAATTCAGTCTATAAGACACGTTATGCGTCCAAGTGTAACTTATGCTTATACACCAAGTTTTGAGCGTTATTATGATACTTATGCGGTTGATGCAAGCGGAAGAATCACTTCTGAATATACAAGATTTGAAAACGGTCTTTTTGGACAGCCTGGTAAAGACAATTCTAACGTAGTTGGTTTTTCTTTGAGCAATACTTTTGAAGCAAAAGTAAGAGACAAAGACAGTACTAAAACTGAACCAAAAAAAATAATGCTGTTAAATAACTTAAACTTCAGTACAAGCTATAATTTCAATGCAGACGGAAAAACAACTTTTGGCTGGCAACCTGTATTAGTAAGTGGTGGAACGCAGTTTTTTGACAACAAAATGAATATGAACTTTGGTGCAACATTAGATCCTTACGCGATTGATAATGGAGGTAACAAGCTAAACAAATTCAACATTGATAACGGCGGAAGTTTATTTAGAATGACCAGTGCAAACGTAACGGTAAACTATTCGTTTTCTAGCAAAGGAACCGGCGACAAAGAAAAGAATACCCAAAGTCAGCGGAATGGTGGGCGAAGTGATGATTTATTTGGTACAAACACCGATTTAAATGACACTCGAAATAGCCAATTTGCCAATGAACCTGAAAAAGAAGATGTGATAACAGAGTTTTTTAACTCAAAAATCCCTTTTGACATGACGCTTGCTTACTCTTTAACATACTCTAATATAAATCGAGAGAATAGAATCTCTAATAACTCTCTTATGATTTCGGTCAACACAGACATTACACCAAAATGGAAAGGTGGAATTTCTACTGGTTATGATTTTGTACAAAAAGGAGTTACTTTTACTCAATTCCGTTTTGAAAGAGATTTGTTAAGCTGGAGAATGGCATTTAACTGGCAGCCTTTAGGAACAAATTCTAACTGGAACTTCTTTATCGGAATTAAATCTGGTATGCTTAGTGACATTAAATGGAACAAACGAAGCGTTTCTAATCGATAAACTTTCGAATCAAAATACTTTCATTATGAAAAAAATAATCTTTACCGAGAAAGCTCCGGCTCCAATCGGACCTTACAACCAAGCTGTTTTATCTGGAAATACACTTTATGCTTCCGGACAAATTGCAATTAATCCAGAATCAGGAGAATTGATTACAGACAATATTAACGACGAAACTAACCAAGTTATGCAAAACATTGCTGCAATCCTAGAAGCTGCAGGAATGACTTTTGAGAACGTTGTAAAGTCAACTATTTTCATCATGGACATGAATAACTTTGGAGCAATAAATACGGTTTATGGTTCGTATTTTAACGAAAAAACCGCTCCAGCACGTGAAACGGTTCAGGTGGCTTGTCTGCCAAAAAATGTTAATGTAGAAATATCTATAATTGCTGTGCAATAGCATCTAGTAATAATTGTGCCGTTGCTTCGTTTGTTGCCAGCGGCACATTATGCACATCGCAAACACGAATCAACATATTAATATCTGCCTCGTGCGGATGACTTGACAAAGGATCTTTAAAAAAGAAAACCATTTTTGTAATTCCTTCAGCCACTCTTCCTGCAATTTGTGCATCGCCTCCTAAAGGCCCAGAAAGCATTCTTTGAGTTTTAAAACCCGCAGCTTCAGCTTTACCTCCAGTAGTACCAGTACCAATTAATCTTATTTTTTCATTGTGTAAAACAGCTTCATTTTTAATTAAAAAATCAATTAAATCAGCTTTTTTTCCATCATGAGCAATAATGGCAATTTCCATAAAATCAGAACTATTGATTAGCGACATGATATGCAATTAATCCATCAATAGGTCTTCTTAAAACATTTCCTAATTGAAGTTCATATTTATTGAAAGTTTCTTGTAATTCGTCTTTCAAATAAAATGCAATAGAACCAACAAAATGCACAGGAACCTCTTTGCAGTTATCGAATTGCTTAATGTAATTCTTAACGAAAGATTTCATTCCTTTGAAGATAATTTTTCTACAGAATTCCGTATCCTTATGTTTAATTAAAAACTTAGCATAAGTTGCTAAATAAGCATTTGGATTTGGTTCTTTATATAATTTATTTTTAATAAAATCTGGATCAACGTCGTACTCTTTTTCAAGTTCAACAGCCAATTCTTTAGGCATTTTATTAAAGTAGTATTTTCTAATCAATTCTTTTCCAAAAACGTTACCGCTACAGTCGTCCATAACAATATATCCTAAAGACTGTACTTTTTGATGCAATACCTTTCCATCAAAATAACTACAGTTAGAACCAGTTCCTAATATAGAAACAATTGCTTCTTCTCCTTTTGGAGTTGTTGCGTAAACCGCTGCGTAAGTATCTTCCTGAACATCTACAATAGCGTTAGTAAAATACTCTTGGAAAATTTGAGATAATGCTGTTTTCATTCTATCAGTACCACATCCTGCACCATAAAAGAATAAATGAGTAGCATTTTTTTTGTTTTGTAAGATATCAAAACGGTCGTTTAATCTTTCGATAATTTCCGGACCATCAAGAATTTCAGGATTTAATCCTAAAGTTTGTGTTGTGAATAATACTTTTCCATTATCATCTATCGCAATCCAATCGGCTTTAGTAGATCCACTGTCAACTATTAATTTCATTTGTTTAGTTTTTGGAATTAGGCTTTTTCTATTTTTAATTTAAAAGTGTGATTTTTACATTAATTATAGAGGTAACAAAATAAGAAAATCCCGTTATTGTAGTAACGGGATTTTGCAAAAATATATATTATTATTTTAAACCTGCAATATGTACAGATAAATCGATCAATTTGCTTGAGTATCCGTACTCATTGTCATACCAAGAAACTAATTTGAAGAAAGTTGAGTTCAAACCAATTCCAGCAGTAGCATCAACGATAGATGTTCTTTTGTCAGAGATGAAATCTTGAGAAACAACAGCATCTTCAGTATATCCTAAGATACCTTTTAATTCGTTTTCAGAAGATTTTTTCAATACAGCCATAATTTCTTCGTATGAAGTTTCTTTAGCCAATTTTACAGTTAAATCTACTGTAGAAACGTCAGCTGTAGGAACACGGAAAGCCATACCTGTTAATTTTCCATTTAAGTCTGGAATTACTTTTCCAACCGCTTTTGCAGCACCAGTTGAAGAAGGAATGATGTTGATTGCAGCAGCACGTCCACCTCTCCAGTCTTTTCTAGAAGGTCCGTCAGCTGTCATTTGAGTTGAAGTAGTTGCGTGAACAGTAGTCATTAAACCTTCAACAATTCCGAAGTTATCATTGATAACTTTAGCTAAAGGAGCTAAACAGTTTGTAGTACAAGAAGCGTTAGAAACAACTAAATCAGAAGCTTTTGCAGTTTCATGGTTTACTCCCATTACAAACATTGGAGCGTCAGCAGAAGGAGCAGAAATGATAACTTTTTTAGCTCCTCCTTTTAAGTGCTCGCTTGCAGTTTCGATAGTTGTGAAGATACCTGTACATTCTGCTACTACATCAACATCAACTTCGTTCCATTTTAAGTCAGCAGGATTTCTTTCTGCAGTAATACGGATATTTCTTCCGTTTACGTAAAGTTTTCCTTCTTTTACTTCTACAGTTCCGTCGAAACGACCGTGAACTGAATCATATTTTAATAAATAAGCTAAGTGATCAACATCTAATAAATCGTTGATTGCAACAACTTCTACATTATCTCTATTGAAAGATTCTCTAAAAACGATTCTTCCGATACGTCCAAATCCGTTTATTCCTAATTTTACTTTTGACATTTTACTAAATTTTTGCTTTTGTTTTTATTACACTATTTTCAAAGTCTAATTTCCTCACAATAAACTTCTCTTCTTTTTAAACTTTTATCTTTGATTATGTTGACATGATGTCAGACACTCTTAATAATTCTCTATCAATTTCTGATTTTCCTTTAATAGCTTGCTCTAATGGAGTTAAAACCACTTTATCTTCTTTTAAACCAACCATATAGTTAGATTTTCCTTCTAATAAAGATTCTACAGCTTTCATTCCTAAACGGCTTGCTAAAACACGATCAAAACAAGATGGAGAACCACCACGTTGCATGTGTCCTAAAACAGAAACCCTTACATCGTATTCTGGAAGATTTGCCTCAACATAATCTTTTAGTTCGAATACGTTTTTACCAATTTTATCTCCTTCAGCAATCACCACAATACTTGATGATTTTCCTGAAGCTTTACTTTTTTGAAGTGAATCTAAAAGACGATCTAATCCTAAATCTTCTTCAGGAATAAGAATCTCTTCTGCTCCAGCACCAATACCAGCATTAAGAGCAATATGACCAGCATCTCTACCCATAACCTCTACAAAAAATAGACGGTTATGTGAACTTGCCGTATCTCTAATTTTATCGATACAATCAACAACAGTATTTAAAGCCGTGTCGTACCCTAGAGTAAAACTTGTACCATAAATATCATTATCAATAGTACCTGGAATTCCCATTACTGGAAAATCGTATTCTGAATTAAAAATCAAACCTCCTGTAAAACTACCGTCTCCACCAATTACAACAAGAGCATCAATACCTGCCTTTACAAGATTTTCGTGCGCTTTTTTTCTACCTTCTGGAGTTCTAAACTCAACTGAACGAGCCGATTTTAAGATCGTTCCGCCTTTGTTTACAATATTATTTACACTACGAGGCCCCATTTCTTTGAAGTCGCCTTCAATCATTCCTTGATACCCTCTATAAATTCCGATGCATTCTATATTATGATATGCACAAGTACGAACAACCGCTCGAATTGCAGCATTCATTCCAGGTGAATCTCCTCCTGAGGTAAGAACACCTACTTTTTTTATTGTTTTTGGCATTATTTAAGTATTAAAGTGTAAAATTAGCAAACATTAAGCACTTTTCGGGTTACGATTATCATAAATTAATAAAATCTGTTAAATTCAAACGTTTTCGTTAATAAGTTTTTTCTATGAAAAAATTTCATTAAAAATAAAAAATTGCTATTTTTTTATTAAATCGTCAAAAATTAACAATACCCAAATGAAGTGTTATAAAACTAGAATTTTTCTCTCACATGAAAAATCCTTAAAGTGGGCCTAAATTTAGCACAAAAAAAACCATTATGAGAATAATGGTTTTATAAATATCTTTTTTTAACAAATTGTTAATAATCATTATCAGGAATTAAACCTTGATTATTTGCTGGTTCTTCTTTTTTCTTCTTCTCCTCTTCTTTTTTCTTTTTCTCTTCCTCTTTCTCAGCTTTCTTTTTATTTTTCTCCGATTCTTTCTTGCTTGTAAAATTCACATAATCTGGATTTAAATAAGAATCTTGAAGATCATCTGAGGTTTTAGAAGCACGCTCGATTTTTTGTTTTTTAAACAGCTTGTTTACAAGCTCGCTAAAAGTATCAAAATCCACTTCATAAGAAACACCGACTCCTTGCGTATATCCAATTCCTTGCCCTATATAATTAATATCATTTTCTTTATTAAATAATCGAAGATTCATTGTTCCATCTTCATTTACACGATACAAAATTTCAATATCTCCGACAATTGCAGATTCATTAACCCCTCCAACCGGAACTCCAACCTTTCCATTAATCGTAATTCGCTCATTTACCTGAGAAGAAATATTCGCTACAAACTGACCATCTACTTCCTGCCCTGTTCTTCTGTCGGCAGCAATATAATTTAAATCAATATTTACCTTATCATTATCCGATTTTATAATTCCTCCTAATAAACTCGACGCCGTTTCTGTTAATGTTCCAGAGAAATCGCCTTGACTAAATCCGTCTGTACTCATAAACGAACCTGTTGACAATAAATACAACGCTTGCGTCTGACGTATATCTTTATCATCTAATTTATATTGAATTTCAGATTTCAAGACATTACTAACAGATGGAAACTGAATATCAAAGTTAGGCTCTGGACTTGCCAAATCTCCTCTTAATCCGATAACTACTTCTACAGGAACTTTTTTATTGAATGAAGAAGTATTATCCAAAAGCACAGCCGGATTGGCTTGCGTTTTATAAACTGCTTCTAAATTTAACTGAGCACGCATCGGGTTTCCTTCCCAAATGATTGAACCTCCTTTTTTAACCGCAAACTTTTTATCGATAAGTCCACCGTATTTGAAATTATAAGTCCCTTCGTATGCCTGGAAATCTCCCCACATATTAAATTTACCTAGAGTATTAATTTTAAACAAAAGAGATCCATATCCTTTTCCTTTCATTCCATGGCCAGAATTTCGATCCAGAATAACTTCTACTTCGGCGTCTGGCGTGATATCAAAATCAAATTCAAGTTCAAGTCCGTTATAGTTTTTAGTTTTTTCTTCAATTCCATTCGCTAGATTATATTTTTCCTGTGGCGTAACAAAATGAATCCAACTGCTTTCTCCAACACTTTGCACATTATTAATAGGTATCTTAACCTCTGTGCCTTTTTCAGATTTAGCGTCTACTTTTATAAACAAACCTTCAACAGGACCTCTTATACTAGCCGATCCGTTTATGAACGCTGTTCCGAAATAGGCCGCATCATCACTATCTTTAGTATCTAAAGCCAATAAGCGTTTAGAAGTTATGTTCAAATCCAGTTTCCAATCGCCAAAATTCTTATGCTCAATACTTCCATTAAGCAAACCTTTTGTTCCGTATTTCGTGTCTGTTAACTGATTATTTCTAAATAAAAACTTTTCATTCGTCAAATCAATTACAGTTCGATCGCTTAATTCATAATCTGTATTAAGATACGGAATTGTCATACCTGCCTTTTCTACATACAAACGTCCATTGATTTCTGGTTTTTTCAAGTTTCCAACTACAGATGCATTTCCAGAAACCGAACCTCTAATATTAGACAGCACATCGCCGCCAATCGTTCCTAAAGTTGCTAGATTGAATCCTTCCAATTTCAGATTCATATCCATGATTGTTTCTTTATTTTCTACAGCAAAAGTTCCGTTAGCTCTAAAAGATTCTGTAAAACCATTTTGTATAGAAGAATTAACAGTAAACTTTCTAAAAGTTTCGTCTCCAGAAATATCAAAATTAAGTGTACCTAATTCTGTTTTATTCAACACAAGATGATCAATTTTAATAGATGCCGTTGGCTGATAAACATTTTTATTCTGCTTATAATTGACTCTTCCGTTTAGGTTACCATCAAATACAAATTTGGAATTTAAAGGTGTAATTTTATTGATATCAACATCTTCAAAATTGAGCTCGAGATCTTTATAATCACTTCCTTTCATAACTCCATTCAAATCAATTTTCTGATTTTCGTGAGATAAAACAATATTATCAAATGTGAAATTCTTGAAAAACTGATCAAAAACAATCTGATTATCTGGTCCTGCTTCTTCATTTAAATACCATATATAGTCTTTAAATTTCATTTCCGATTTCTTGATTCCGACAATATTATTTTTATTCTTATCAATAGTATGATATAAATCTAAATTGAAATAATCCTCGCCTTGATTTCCTCCTTTAAATTCAGAACGAACAAAAAGCGTATCTTTAGAAGTAACATTAATTAAATTGAAATCTCGAATCTTATAATAAGGCGTTTTGATGCTATCTAGCTCAACATAAGCATTGTAAAGCGGATTTTTATTATCAACATTTACACGAATATTGTCAAATGTGTTTTTAGCCGCTGTAATTTTTTTAGATCTGAATCTAAATTTAAATTCCTGAAGATCAGAATCGATTTTCCCTCTTACAACTGTTGACGAGTCAATATTAATTTCTGGATAAAGCATTTCGACAACTTTATCGTAAACACGGAAATTGAATCTTAAAAACTGCCCTTTTCTAACTTTATAAGGTTTATAATTGGTATATAAACTACCAACGGAATTCATTACCAGTTTGTCTAATTGGTCAAATCTAAATTTACCAACGATTTTTCCATCCACGACATCATTTGAACTAATTGTAATTGTTCTAATTCTTTCGGCATCAAAGTTTGAATTGATATTTACTTCATCAAAAACATAAGTTGCTTTTGGATTCTGATATTCTGTGTCTTTGATATAAATATTTCCTTGAAGATTTTCAATTGAATTCCCGGTTAACTGAACTTCAACATCTCCTCTAAATTTAGAAATAGAATCTCCAACAAACTTAAGCTTTCTTAAATCTGAATTTTCTACGTTAATGTGAAAATCATATCGATTTTCTTTTTTGCTTAAATCTAACAAACCATCAAAAGTTAAATTCAGATTCGGATCATTTATAGCAATTTGTCCTTTGTAATAAGGAAGTTTAAAATTTCCGTTTACAACAATATTATTATAAGTGTATTTATTATAATCCAACTTAGAAATATCTCCTTTTACTATGGTATTCAAGTATTTCTCTGTAAAACCAACTCCTTCAACATCAAGATTTAAGGTTGTTCTCCCTACGTCTTTTCTTCCTAAAACTGCTCCGACATTAAAATTATCCAGCACAATATTTCCCGAATAAGAAGCTTTATCAATAAAGTCCATATTATTCAGATGCAGATCGACTTTTCCGTTTCCTAAATCAGTCGCCATTTTAAAATCGGTTTCTAAGGCAGTTGTAGAAACTTTAGCTTTTCCGACAATATTAAATTTTCCAATTCTTTTAAGTTCTTTTGGAAGTTTTTTGCCCAAAATTTCTGGAAGCAAAATCACTAAATCATCATAACTAGAAAGCAGTTTATCAAACTTTCCGTCCATGTAAAATTTCTGGGTTTTACTGCCTAAAAGATTTTTAAAGTTTATGGTTCCATTAATTTTCGATCCGTTTGTATCGCTCAATCTTAATTTAGTAAGAGTTAAATCATTAAGCGGACCATTTAATTTGGTTTTGATTTTAAAATGCTGATTTTTACCCAATCCGTCATAAAAATGGCGAATATCGTTGGTAGCAATTGATGCAGAATCTAAAACAACATTAAATCTTACTTTATCTGTAAAATCCAGAAAATCTTCTGGTTTATAATTTAATATCGCAATACCATAAAGAGAAGATCTTTTTGTTTTAACAGCCAGATTTTCTACCTTAATTTGCTTTTTGGTATAACTAAATTTACCCGCAAAATTAGAAACATACAAACCGCGATGATCCATAAAAGAAAACCTATGAATTGTTGTATTAACTTCTGGTCCGTAAAGTTTAAAATCGCTTATGTAGGCATTTAATTTCGTGAAATCTAAAAACTTAGGCGTAGTTTTATTTTCATCGACAACAGAAAATCTTCCTTTTTCGATGTATGCATTTTTAGCAGTTAATAGAAAATGTTTGGTAGATTTTTTCTTTGGTGTATTTTCAACCTCAAACGCTTTAATAAATTTATTGATATTATTCTCGTCTTCACCTTTATAGGTTTTCAGATTAAAGATTAAGCCTGTCAGACGCAAATCTCCAAAAATTAAGTCGCCGTCAAGTAATCGGCTAAGACTTGCAATATCAGTTGTAATAATATCAGAATAAATCAGTGTGTTTTTATGATGATCTAAAATCATCACATTTTTAAGTTTAACACCTCCAAAAATATTAATCGCCGTTTTTTCTACACTGATATTAACTTTATAATCTTCGTTTAAAGAATTAGTGACATAATTGGCAATCTGAGTTTGAACAACAGGTAAAGAAAGTATGATAGCCAATGCCAGCACAAGTAAAATCAACCCAAATAGGGTTCGTGATATTATTTTCTTTACTGTTTTTATAGCTGTTTTAATTTTAGTTTTCTTTTAATTTATTTTGAGCAGACAAAGAACAACTGTTTTTGATAAAAATTCTTTAATTTTGAACACTGCTTAAATCAAAGAAATCATTTCGTTTGATTTGTCAAATATAATTCAAAATTTGTGCCTTTATATGCAAAATCCAGAGGTTTTTATTCTAGCCATCGAAAGTTCATGCGATGATACTGCTGCCGCGGTTTTACATAACGACAAAGTATTGTCAAATGTTGTAGCCAATCAATTAATTCATAATCAATACGGCGGTGTAGTTCCAGAATTGGCTTCTAGAGCACATCAGCAGAATATTGTACCGGTCATAGATGCTGCACTTCGCAAAGCAAATGTACAAAAAGAACAGTTAAGCGCAATCGCATTTACGCAAGGTCCAGGATTAATGGGATCTTTATTGGTTGGAACTTCTTTCAGCAAATCTTTAGCGTTGGCTTTAAAAGTTCCGTTAATTGCTGTAAATCACATGCATGCCCATATTTTGGCTCATTTTATTGATGAAGAAGGTTATGATAAACCTGAGTTTCCATTTTTAGCTTTAACCATTAGCGGCGGACATACGCAAATTGTAAAAGTGAACAGTTTTTTTGATATGGAAATTATCGGCGAAACCACTGATGACGCCGTAGGAGAAGCATTTGACAAAAGCGCAAAAATTCTTGGACTTCCTTATCCAGGCGGACCTTTGATTGATAAATATGCGAAAGAAGGAAATCCGAAAGCGTTTGCTTTTACCAAACCAAAAGTTCCTGGATTAGATTTTAGTTTTTCTGGACTTAAAACTGCTATTTTGTATTTCATCAAAAAAAACAAACAAGCAAACCCAAATTTCATTGAAGAAAATCTAAATGACATTTGTGCTTCGATTCAGCATACGATTATTGAAATTTTAATGGATAAAATTAAATTGGCTGTAAAAGAAACCGGAATTACGCAAATCGCAATTGGTGGCGGAGTTTCTGCAAATTCTGGAATAAGAAATACGCTGAAAGAAACGGAAAGCAAATATGGCTGGAAAACTTTTATTCCGAAATTTGAATATACAACAGACAATGCCGCAATGATTGGAATTGTTGGCTACCAAAAATACTTATCTAATCGTTTTGAAACTTCTTCAGTTGTTTCTAAAGCAAGAATTCAATTCTAAATCATGCAGTTATTTTTTAATCCGAATATAGACGAAACAACCGAAAGTTTTTCTTTTGATAAAGAAGAAAGCAGACATATTATAAAAGTTTTACGAAAAAAAGATTCTGATATTCTTCAAGTTACAAACGGTTCAGGATTATTGTTTGAGACGCAGATTACTTTGGCTTCAGATAACAAATGTACCGTTGAAGTACTTTCGATAAAAAATGCTGAAAAACCTAAATTCCATCTTCATCTTGCCGTTGCGCCGACCAAAATGAACGATCGTTTTGAATGGTTTCTAGAAAAAGCAACCGAAATTGGAATTCAGGAAATTACTCCAATTTTCTGCGATCGTTCTGAGCGAAAAGTAATTAATCGTGATCGTTTTGAAAAAATTATTCTTTCGGCAATGAAACAATGCAACGAAACATTTCTTCCAAAATTAAATGAAGCCGTTTCGTTTAAAGATTTTATTAAGCAGAAAAACAATGGTTTACAATTAATTGCGCATTGCGAAGAAACCGATAAAAAATCTTTGAAAGAAGTTTTAAAATCAAATGAAGACGTTACCATCTTAATTGGTCCAGAAGGAGATTTTTCTGAAAAAGAAATCGCATTGGCATTAGAAAACAATTACAAACCTGTAACTTTAGGAAACACACGTTTAAGAACCGAAACGGCTGCGGTTGTGGCTTGTCATAGTGTTGTTTTTTTTAATGAGGCTTAATTATCCCCTCAATCTTGTCATTTCGACGAAGGAGAAATCTCCGTTAGAAGCTCGACAAAGATTGGCAACTTACTTTACGGAGTTATTTGTGGAGATTTCTCCTTCGTCGAAATGACAAAAATGCGAAAACAAGATATTTAAAACTTATATGAAAAAAATATTCTATCTATTTTTACTAATTTCAATCTCTTCTTTCTCTCAAGAAATTGCTTTGCTTAAATACAGCGGAGGAGGCGATTGGTATGCAAATCCTACTTCTTTGCCAAATTTAATTGCTTTTTGCAATTCTAATATAAATACGCGAATTAAAAGTAAACCTTCAACTGTAGAACCAAGTAATCCCGATTTGCTTTCGTATCCGTTTGTACACATGACAGGACATGGAAATGTGGTTTTTAGCGATGCCGATGTAACGAATTTGCGGAATTATTTAACGGCTGGAGGTTTTCTGCATATTGATGATAATTATGGAATGGATCAGTTTATTAGAAAAGAAATCAAAAAGATATTTCCAAATAATAGTTTAGTCGAAATTCCGGCAAATCATCCTATTTTTCAAAAGCCATTTCCTTTTCCAAACGGATTGCCAAAAATTCACGAACATGACGGAACACGTCCGCAGGCATTTGGAATTTTTATCGACAATAAACTCGTTTTACTTTATACTTACGAATGCGATTTGGGCGACGGCTGGGAAGACGCCGAAGTGCATAACGATCCTGCAAACGTACGTGACAAAGCGCTAAAAATGGGCGCAAATATCATAAATTATATTTTTACTAATTAATCGCAAGTAATTACTATTCACAAATCACTAATTACTTTTCACCAACAAAAAATGCAGCTTACTCACGAAGAAAATCAATTTGAAAGAAAAACATTTCCGATAACGCTAGTTTGCGATCATATTTACTTTCAGCAGAATATTGGTTCTTTGTTCAGAATTTCTGAAGCTTTTGGAGTTGAAAATATTATTTTCTTTGGAAAAGACATTCCGCTTACACCACGTAAAATCAATAAAACTTCACGAAGCACGCATCTTCATGTTGCACATTCTGTTATTGAAGAATTTACTGAACTTCAATCTTTTCTTTTGGATAATAATTTTGAAATTATTTCACTAGAAATAGCATCCAACAGTAAACCTCTAAAAGAAGTTACAATTCCAGAAAACAAAAAAATCGCTCTTTTAATTGGAAGCGAAATAAACGGAATTTCAGAAGAACTTCTAAAACTTTCTCATCAAATTGTTCATATTAATATGTTTGGAAAAAACAGCAGTATGAATGTTGTTCAAGCTGCTAGTATTGCACTTTATGAGATTACTTCTTTTTAAGTTTTTCAACTAAAAAAATTCATTTTAAAAGCATTATTTCAATTTTTAGATAATTTTTAAATATTAAAATAATCGTTAAAAGACTAATAATCACGATGAAATACATAAATAAAAACAAAAAATAAGTAAAAACTTATTAATATTTTTATTTGTGATTTTGTAAGAACCAGTATTCGTAAGGGGTTGTAAAAATTCTCACAAAAAACTTGTTATAAAATTTTTCTGTAATTTCATTTTGTTATAAAATTGTGTAAATATTTAACCAAACAATGTTTTTACAACAAAAAACCCAAATTATTATGAAAAAAGTTATTATTACAACATTTGCAGCTCTAATGCTGTTCTCTTGTCAAAACGAGCAATCAGAATCAACCAATTCAGAATCTATGGCAGCTTCTCGACGCGGATGCGCGACACAAGAAGTTTTAGAAGCACAACTTAAAGCAGATCCGATGTTGGCTATTAAAATGAATGAAATTGAAGCTTTTACTGCTAAACATTCAGTTGGTAATTTTACAGGCCGTTTAGTAAATGGTAAAATCGAAATCCCAGTTGTTGTTAACATTCTTTACAGAACATCGGCACAAAACATTTCAGATGCACAAATTCAATCTCAGATTGATGTTTTAAACAAAGATTTTAATGCTCTTAACTCTGACTACAACAATGTTCCAGCGTTATTTTCTGGCGTAAAAGCAAATATCGGAATCACTTTTGTTCTTGATCAGATTATAAGAAAATCAACAACAAAAACCTCTTGGGGAACAAATGATGCCATGAAAAAAACAGCTCAAGGCGGAATTGCTCCTACTTCTCCAACAACAAAATTAAACCTTTGGTCTTGCAACATTGGCGGCGGAATTTTAGGTTATGCCCAATTTCCAGGAGGTTCTTCGTCTACAGATGGTGTAGTTATCGATTCTCGTTATTTCGGATTATCTGGTACGGCAAATGCTCCATTTAATTTAGGAAGAACTGGTACTCACGAAGTTGGACATTGGATGAATTTACGCCATATTTGGGGAGATGCAACTTGCGGAAGCGATCTTGTAGCAGACACACCAACTCATAACGAAGAAAATTATGGAGTCCCTGCTTATCCTCATTACAGCACTTGTTCTGGAACGCCTGTAGAGATGACAATGAACTATATGGATTATGTTGATGATAAAGCCATGTATATGTTTACAACGGGGCAAAAAAACAGAATTTCAGCAATTTTTACAGCTGGAGGCGCTAGAGCTTCATTTGCACAATAATTGCTAACAAAATAATGCTTAAAGCGAGATGTAATACGTCTCGCTTTTTTTATTTACACCCTATTTTTAAAATGCTTTTTCCTATATTTATAGTCTAAATTTTAAACATGGTCACATCAAAAACTATTTCGAACGGAATTTTAAGAGCTTTAGCAACCATCTTAATAATTGGTATCGTTTTATATTTTTTATATGAAATTCAAACCGTAATCGTTTACTTGTGTATTTCTTTAATTTTATGCTTAATTGCAAACCCGTTGATTTTGTTTTTGAAAAACAAATTAAAATTTGGTAATTCGATGGCTGCGACGACCACAATTATACTTTTTATCTTTTTGATTGTTGGTTTTATTTTGTTGTTTGTTCCTTTAATTATCTCTCAGGCTAATAATTTAGCTTTGTTAGACACAGCTCATCTTCAGACAAAATTTATAGAAACCGAAAAACATCTCGAAGAATATTTCAATATTCAGCATATTGATTTAAACAAAATTATTAAAGATTCTAAACTTACTTCTGTACTTGATTTTAGTTATTTTACAGGATTTATAAATTCGATTATCAATTTTATGGCCGATATGGGAATGGGATTGGTATCGGTATTTTTTATTACTTTTTTCTTTATTAAAGATCAAGACATTTTTAAAGATCAAGCAAGAAGAATACTTCCAGACTCAAACGAAGACAAAATTTTAAATTCAATTACGAAAATAAACCATCTTTTAACTCGATATTTTATTGGTTTATTATTACAGCTAATTGTAGTTTTTATTCTCTATCTAATTGTCTTATTGATATTTGGAAACAAAAATGCCTTTGTTATTGCTTTCTTATGTGCAATTCTGAATATTATACCTTACTTGGGACCAATTATCGGAACTACTTTGGCTGGAATTCTGACTATGATAAGCATGATCGGACAAGATTTTCAATCGGAAATTCTGCCGACAACTATTTATGTTATTATCGGCTTTTTAATTGTACAAGCGATTGACAATAATGTAAGCCAGCCGATAATTTCGTCAAAAAGTGTAAATTCGCACCCGTTAGAAATATTCTTAATTATCTTAATTAGCGGTATTACATTTGGAATTGTCGGAATGATTATTGCCGTTCCTGCTTTTACAATGGTAAAAGTAATTTTAAAAGAATTTTTTCCTAACAATAAAATTGTCTCTGTATTAACCGAAAGAATTTAGCTTTGAACACTTCTATTTTGCATCCAGATATTCAGGAATTTATAATTCGAAATACTGGTGCAGACATAACTAAAATGGCGCTTCAGAAAAATCCGTTTCCTGAAGTCGATTGGATTTTAATTTTAAATCAAATTGAAGCACGTTCTAAAGCAAAAGACAAACTTTCGACTTGGTTTTCTACAGAGAACATCATTTATCCAAGTAAAATTTCGGTAGAACAAACTTCATCAGAAAAAACAGCCGTTTATAAAGCAGATTTAATTTCTGGGAAAACTTTAATTGATCTTACTGGAGGTTTTGGTGTTGATGATTATTATTTTTCAAAGAAATTCAAATCGGTCACACATTGCGAAATAAACGAAGAATTGTCTTCGATTGTGGCACATAATTTCAAACAATTAGAAGTTGAAAATTGCACTTTTTTTTCAGGTGATTCTATTCATTTATTAGAAGAAATAAATCAGAAGTTTGATTGGATTTATATTGATCCGTCAAGAAGAAATGATGCAAAAGGCAAAGTCTTTATGCTGAAAGATTGTTTGCCAAACGTTCCTGAACTTTTAGATTTTTATTTTGAAAAAGCAGATTCAGTTCTAATTAAAACCGCACCTTTATTAGATATTTCGGCTGGATTATCAGAATTAAAAAACGTAAAAAACATTCATATTGTTGCGCTTGAAAACGAAGTAAAGGAATTGCTTTTTGAAATTCATAAAAATTATTCTGGCGAAATAACTATAAAAACAGTCAATATTTTAAAAGAAAAAACAGAAACTTTTGAATTTGTTTTAGGTGAAGATTTATTTTCAACTTATGATTTGCCTGAGAAATATCTTTACGAACCGAATTCTGCAATTATGAAATCGGGAGGTTTTGATGAAGTGAGTTCGAATTTCAAAATCGATAAACTTCACAAACATTCGCATTTGTACACTTCTAAAGAATTAATTGATTTTCCAGGAAGAAGATTTGAGGTTCAAAAAGTCATTTCGTACAATAAAAATGAGATGAAAAACGAACTTGCCAATCAGCAAGCTAATATTACAACTCGTAATTTTCCTGAAACTGTAGAAAACATCAGAAAAAAATGGAAAATAAAAAATGGTGGGAATTTGTATTGTTTTTTTACAACAGATGTAAAAGATAACAAAATAGTTTTAATTTGCACCAAAATAATCTAAACAATGAAACAACTAATTACGCTAACATTTTTTTTATTAACCTTTACCGCATTTGCCCAAAAACAGAAACCATGTGAATATAGTGTAAATGTAAACGATTCAATTGGATCTTATAAAGTGACAAACGAATACTTAATAAGTGAAAAATATTTTGGAGGAAGCTTCAATTATATTTTCTTCTCTCTAGCACAAACTGACGGTTTGCCAACGCTGAATCTGCAATCTATTCAGAAAAGTAAAGATTTTATTAAAGCCAATTGTTTTGATAAAAATTCGAAAATCTTTCTTCAATTAGAAAACGGAAAGATTGTTACGCTAATGCACATCAATCAAGAAAGCTGTGGTACATTAGTTCACGATGACAAAGGCTATGACAATCGTGTAAACACAGGAATTTTCATGTTTATGAAAGATAATTTTGAAGAATTGAAAAAATCTCCAATTTCGATTATGCGAATAAAATATCTTACTAATGTAGAAGATTACATTGTGAAACGTGAACTTACGTCTGAGTTGACGGGTAAAGTGACAAATCCGAATACTTATTTTATGGAGAATATTAGATGTGTAGAATAATCTAATCGCATTTCCATTTTTCGTTGGCTACTTTATCTTTTAAACCTGTTTTCAAATTATAGTGCCACCATTCAGAATCAAATGAATTAAAGCCATTTTTGATCATAGTTTTTTTCAAATAGGCTCTTTTAGCAAGAATTTTTTTTGAAAGCTGTTTGAAATTATGACTCGCCTGAATTCCGAAAAAATCGAAAGAAGTTCCCATATCTACTTCTTTTCCATTTATATCGACTAAAGAAATATCAACGGCTCCTCCTCTATTGTGGATGGAGCCTTTTTTTGGATCAGCCACATATTCTGGATTTGATACTATTTCCCACATCTTTTTCTGAATATCTAAAGGTCTGTAGCAATCAAATAATTTGATTCGGTATCCTTTTTTCAAAAAATCATTATTGGCTGCTATAAGTGCTTTTACGGTCTTCAAACGCAGCATACATTCGGCACAATCGTAAACTTTCGCTTTCAGGAAATTGTCTTCGGTTGCGTATTTCATATCATAGATAAAATCGTTGCTGTAATCTCGTAAGTTTACAAATGTTGTGTCTGAAATTTGTGCAGTAGACTCTTCATCTGTATACGCTTCATTTTGCGCTTGTAATGATGTAAAACAGAAAAGAAGACCGAATATTATTTTTGAAAAACAATTCATTGCTAGATAATTTTAAAAAATTGAAATTAAGCAAAAAATCTCAAAACTGACGCTACATTTACTTCTTCTTTCTATTTAAAATTTATAATAATTAGTCTCGATAAACGTCTTAAATTCCTTTCAAAACAAACTTAATTTTAATATCTTTATGAAAATTAGACCGTTATGACTTTATAATTTTATTATTAATTCTTAAAATCAATTATTATGAATTGCAGAGCCAAATACATTTCTCTAGTTCTATTAAGCACTTTTATCTTTATTTCCTGTAAAAAAGAAATTATAAAAAGTGTTCCTACTACCGATTCTACTTCGATAAAAACAGAAGCTTTAAAAACAGATAGTACGGTTTTAAATCCGATTGATTCTTTATACACTTTGGTAGATAAAAGCGTCATCGGAACGCAATTTTTAACCAAAAGCAGTTTGGCTCCGAGAATAAAAAAATTATTAGGATCGGACTATGAAGAAATGGTTAAAAATTGGAATACAGAAACTCCTTTTGAAAAACAGGAAAATATACTTCACGCGTGGGGATGCAAACAGCACGACTGCAATTCGTATTCTTACGATTTATATATTGATGTAAAAAATAACAAAATTAATGTTTACAAATTTGCCGAGTCTAAACTAACCGTTTTTAAAGAAGATAATTTTGACGTCGAAATAAAAGATGGGCTTTTAAAAGATTTGAATATTAAGAAAGAGGATATTAAGAAGTAATTGTTAATTGTTAATTGTTAATTGATAATTGTTAATTGTTAATTGTTAATTGTTAATGTTTAAATTTCTCCTGTCATCAGAATATTTTCTTTTACTCCTTTGTTTTTCAGCATTCTGAAATGAGATCTTACTGCGTGATAAAACGGATATGATGTATATGGTAAATCATATTCTTTTGCGTAACGTCGAATAATAGGCGTAATATAAGGATAATAGGTATGCCCGACGCCTGGAAAAAGATGATGCGCAACATGATGGGTAAATCCGCCGTATAAAAAATTTGCCAATTTGCTTTCTGTGCTAAAATCCTTAGTTACAATCATTTGGTGCATTGCCCATGTTGCGGAGAGATTTCCATCTTCATCCGTATTGGGAAAATTGGCATCTTCGTCTACATGAGTAGAAACAAGTGCTACAACACCAAGTGCGCTTCCGCACATATGCAAACTTAACCAAGCTAACAGAACTGTATACCAAGGCTGATTTAAAAAAATCATTGGTATAAAAAGCAAATAAATGAGATTTATAATTTTTGCGGCAAATAACCGGTAAACTTCTTTTCTTGGAATTTCCTCCACGACTTTTTTTACATAGTTGTCTTTCTTGCCAAAAAAGTCTTTAAAATCACGAATATAAATCCAATTTAGGCTGTAAAGAGGATAAATAAACCACATGTAAATATGTTGGTATTTATGATAATCAAATAATGGACTATTGGGAAAAATTCTAATAATATTACTTTGTTTTATATCGATATCCCAATCTGGGACATTTGGATAGGCATGATGAAGTCCAATATGTCTTCTCATCCAAAGCCAATGATTACTGCCAAAAAGTTCTAAAACATATAAAAACCATTGATTATGTTTTGGTTTTTTAAATAAAGCTCCGTGTGCAGCATCATGAAAGGCATTTATAAACAAGACAATCATAGTGATACCAGACAGAATATAAAAAAGAAATAGTAAAGAAGTTTTATTCCCAAAAATTAAAATACAGGCATAAAACAAAAAAAAAGCGGCAAGAAGCCCTAAAGACTTCACTACATTCAACAGGTACAAAGAAGATTTTTTTAAGACCGTTTCATTAACTTCTAAACGCATCTTTTTAAAAAAATCATCGGTTCCGGCTTTAAGATAAACCGGTCGTTTTAATTTTTCCATATAGTTATAGCTAGAAATTGTTTAACCCAAATTTAATAAAAAAAAGCTTAAAACATTAAAATACAAACATTTAACAATATCGATTTAAAACAGAAAGCCACTCATTTAGAGTGGCTTTTGTGATTCATTAATTGGTAAGTTTGTTTGATATTTTTGGAAAATTATACTTATTCCTCAAATTTCTTTTCTGCTAAGCGCAGTCGAATATTATGAATACGACCTTCAATTTCTTCCAAATCATTCAGAATATTTCTTTTTTCATAAACTGCGCCGGCTTCGTTAATCATATTTTGCTCTTTTTCTGGAGCAAACAGATCATTTAAATCTACATCTGGAAAATTTTTACTTAAACTAATAATAAATTCAGAACCAATATTAGCTGTACCGTGTAAATATCTTCCAATCATTGCTGGGCTAAATCCTAAAATTGCCCCTACCTCTTTTTGCTTTAATCCTTTAGCTTTAAAGAATTTGCTTAGTTTTTCGTTGTACATCATCATTTAAATTCAACACAAAATGTAGTCATAATATATTTTTTAACATAAAAAATACCAATAAAATATAATATTATTCTTACATTTACATTAAATATGGAAATATTAAGTTATAAACTGCAAATATATGTCAAAATTAATCAATAATACAGATTTTAAAGAAGATAATTCTCACAATCAAAAAGCTTATGAATTTATTAACAAGCATTTACCTTCTACGTATGTTGACTTAACTATTAATCGTTTAATTGAAAAAGGACATGCTGCTCCTAGCAAAGCTTTAATTAGAAACGTAAAGAATAGAACTATACTTAGGAATGATATTTTACTTGCTTTGGTAGAAGTAGCAAATGAAAATAAACAGGCTATCGAGAGAATTAACTTTTTGATTTCTTAATTACAATTTAATCAATTTATAATAAAACTTTAGGATATATGTATAATCAAACCACTACAGAATTTAATGATAAATTTCCCGAAAAGGAAAAAGATGCAAATTTTGAAAAAAATATGACAGTACCTATTGCAGATTCTTTTTATCTGTACGGAATGACTTTTGAACAATATCAAGAAGGTAAAGAAATTCATTCTAAATACTTTGATCAGTTGAAGAATTTAGTCAATTAAAATCTCAAGAATTATTCCATTTATAAAAGAACTTAAAATATACCCATGCCTTCTGGTTTAATTGTAAAGCCGAGGCGAATCATACTTTTATGTTCCTGATAATCTATTAAACTTTCTGTATATCCGACAAACCATTGCAAAGTCACATAATAATTTTCTTCTTTGTAAGGCCTCCAATTCAATTGCGTTTGCAGAGAACCGTAATTAATTAGTCCGCTTCCTTTTCTAAAGAGAACATCGGCACTCCAACGCCCTGGTTTTATTTGGTAACTTGCACTTGCTTCGCCATAACCAACATATTTTGTTAATTCTGGATTGTCTTCTTTATCAACCAAAGGAATCCATCCTCTAATTCCGACAGTCCATCTTGGAGAAACTTGCGATTTTAATGAAAATGCAAGCATATTCCATGTTCTAGAATAAATGGAATCTCTTCCATTAGATTCGTGTTCAAACGAAATTGTGCCATAAGTAAGTCTTCCTCCTTTGAGATAAAAAGGACGCACCATTGCAACTCCAGGATTAAAATTAATTTCAGAAAATGGTTTCGAACTTGCGTAAATATCCCAAAAAGCTTTCTGCGTATACATTAAGTACGGAAAGAAACCTCCTAAAATTGGTTTTGAGTTTAATCTAAGCTTAAAACTAACTTGATATTTTACGTCGGCAGAATTTCGTGTTATAGGTTCATCTAGTGGTACTCCAGTTAGGAAATAATTGTCTCGATGTACTGAAAAACTGTTTTCTTTTAATAAAGAATCTGCTGCTCTAAAGTTTTTTTTCTCTTCTACAATTTGAGAATTAGATTGAATTGAATATAAAATAAGGAAAATTAATATCGATTTTAAACGCATTCGTACTTGTGATTTAGGTTTTTATATTAAGCCATTTACACTAAGTTACGTTTTTTAGTATTCAATAAAAAATATTTAAACTCTCCATTTCAAATTTTACACGATCTGAAATCTATTTCCAATAAAAACAAAAGACCACTCAATTGAGTGGTCTTTATTTAAATTTATATGAGAAATGCTTACTAAATGATTTACATCATAAAAAACAAAGCTCTCTGTAGAACTTCTAGCTGTTTTTGCTGCATTTGTGACTTTCCGAAGGTTTTGTTGGATATTTTTGGAATTAAACTGGAAGATTTAAAATAGCTTCTTAAATCTTGAAAGATCTCTGTCTTGCTTTTTGATGCATCTATCAAAATTAGATCTTTAATTTCTTCTATCATAGATAAACTATTGTATAGATGTTTACTAAATAAACAAACCATAAAATTTGTATTTATTCCTTCTAACTCAAAGAAATCCAATAGTTCAGAGTATTCGTAAACTACAAATACAGAATGATCATAAGAATTTGATTTTTTCTCATTTTCTAACAAAAATGAATCCTCAGAAAATTCAAATTCATCTTTAAATTTTCTTTTGAACATTTTTAAAAAAATCCCCTTATTATCACGAACCAGAACTCTTTCTTTATTGACCATCTCTTAAAACAAATTATATTTTAATGATAAACACCCCGTTATATTCCGCGTATATTACTCATACCGGAATTTGATTATTAATAAACAAAGCTTTAGCTCTTTGAAAAAAAAGCAAAGCCTATAGTAATCTTAGTCTGAATTTTTACTAGAATAATGTAAAAACCAAACGAAAAGATTCTATTAAAAAATACCAAAAACAGAAGGGGCTATTATTTATCGCGAAAAGGGACTTTTACCGATAGAAATCAAATAAAAGTGATTAGGCAATGTATAACAAGGAAAGAGTCTGCAGAATTTAAGATTTGCTAAAAATCTAAAATTGAGACTAAAAATGGAAGATTTTGGAGAGCTTTGAATTAATGGGCGACAACTTTTGCACTACGACTAAATCTAAAAGGGTTAAGCCCGATATTTTTCGAGCTAATTCCTTTTAGATTTAATCATAAAATCGTCTAAACTTTTGGATGTATTTTATTTTTACTCGATCAAAAAAGAAAGTAAAAATTCAAAAAGTAAATATTTTTTATTTCACTTCACTAAAAAGCACACTTATTAGATTTAACTTAATTAATAAGCGTACAAAGGAAAAATCTAAATAAATACAGTCTTAAACACCAACATTGTAATTTTGAGTTTCTGACGGACTCAAAGTTTTCAATTTTTTGATTTTGTCATTCAATTTTAAAATTCGATCCAATTGTTTTTGTTGGATAGTGTATTTAGTATAATATTTATACCATTCTTTCCCGATAAAAAAGGTTGTAACAGAAACTCCTGTAAGTAAACCGATTAAGTAATTAGTTATGTCCATGATTCTATTAGTTTTATTAGTTTATTTTTTTAAGTTATTTTGAGTTTATTATTAAGTTCATTATTTATTAAAAGGCATTTTTATCTCCTTTTAAGGTTACAATTACAGTTAAGAAGCAAATTTTAATATCTTTTATTAAGCTCCAACGCTGTACGTATTCTATATCTGTTGTTACGCGTCGTTTCATATCAGATACTTTTTTTGTTTCTCCGCGCAGACCTGAAACTTGAGCTAAACCTGTAATTCCTGGTTTCACAAAATGACGAACCATAAAATTATTGATGTGGTCGTTATAGTCTGACGTATGTTTAATCATGTGAGGACGTGGTCCTACTACACTCATATTTCCAATCAAAACATTAAAGAACTGCGGCATTTCATCTAAACTGGTACGGCGAATAAATTTTCCGATTGGTGTTACCCTACTGTCGCCTTTCTGAGCTTGTTGAGCTTCATTGGCATTATTAACGTACATGCTTCTGAATTTATAGCACCAAAAACTCTGATTCTTTTTTCCGGTTCTCATTTGTTTGAACAAAACTGGTCCTGGACTTTGTTTTTTAATGATAATAGCCAATAAAGGATACAACCAAGACAAGATGAAAATGATAACCAAAATGCTAAAAACTAGATCAAATATTCTCTTTGCTAATCTATTGTAAGCATTCTGCAAAGGTTCAAAACGAGGTTTTATAACATGAAAATTATTTAAATGGCTTGAGTTGAAATGCTTTTTTGAAATGGACGAAAAATCCGGCACAAATTTCAAACGCATACAATGTTTATCTCCAAGCTCAAAAAAATCATTCAGATCTGAAATAAAATCAGGTTTAGAAACAATGTATAATTCATTGATATTATCTCTCGATGCTTTATCAATTCCTGCACAAAGCGCTAAAGAAAAATCTTCATTGTTGGTGTATTCTTCAGATGAATTTTCATTTAGAATACCCACAAAATTGATAAAGAACGAATTACTTTCTAGATGCGAGGCTAATTCGATACTTGTCTTATTAAAGCCCCAAATTGCAACTGTATACTGTCTAAAAACCCATCCTTTGATCTTTCCTATAACCAATGTGAAAAGAATTCTGGACAACAAAAAGTAAGACAATAAGAAACTTAATTGAATCAAATTTGCTTTGGTTCCAAAGAAATACAGAACATCATCTTGAAAAATGAAAATGTATCCGTGCCATAAAACTCTTTGAGTAAAAAACGCACGCCAGCTGTTTCTAAAAAATTCATCTAAACTAAAAAGAACGTCTACTCTATATAATTGAAAATAAGTAACTGAGAACAACCAGCTTAAAATTGTAATAGGAATCATTTTATTTACAAATAAAGTATTCCAACCTACTTTCTCTTCAATAGCAAAATTCAAAAATATTATTGTTCCAAACACCATCGCAATCATATCGGCAATAGCGCAACACATTATGAAAGTAAATTTATGTCTGTTTCGCATTTCTTATTTTTTTCAGTAAATTATAACTTAACGCTCCTGTAAAACTTCCTATAACTCCGTAAAAAACATCCATTAAATCTGGACTTCTTCTTTGAATTACAAACTGCCCTGCTTCGGCTACACACACTATTATGGCTGCAATAACTATATTTTGTATAAAATTTAAATTCTTGTTATAATTTACATCTGTTACCCCTCTTTTATCTGTATATATTTCCAATAAAAAGCCAACAGCTACAAAAGGAACAGCAGTTCGCAAATTGTAATAATGATTACTCCAGTTCAAAAGCCATCTTGGCAAATAGGTTTCACTAGACAAACTTGGATCAGAAAGCCAAGAGAAGTAAAACACAACCCCGATAACTGTCAGCAATAGTATAAGAACTATTTTATTAAACATTTTTTAGTTTTAAATTTTAGTAAATAAGCTTTGAAATTGGTCAAATAAAAGACTGATTTTAAGCCTCTTTTACTCTTAGCCCTTTTTTATACCAGGGCTTTTTTGCTTGTGCTTCTTGATATTTATATCCGTAACTCGCACCATATCCGTATCCATAAGCCGTTTTCATATTTACTCCATTTATAAGAATACCTACATTTTTCAGCTGTTCTTTTTTAATAAAATTACTTGCCTGAACTAGATTACTCTTATCTGTATAATCATATTTTACAACAAATACCGTCACATCTGCCAAATGGCTAAAGTTTAATGTATCAGAAACAATTTGGACTGGCGCTGTATCAAGAATGATATAATCATAAAGCTCTCTTGCTTCTTCAATCAATGTTTCGAAATTAGAATTTGTTATCAATTGCGAAGGATTTGGAGGCGTTTCTCCCGTAAATAATACGTCTAGGCTATCCGAAAAATTATTGTCTTTTTGTAAAAACTCTTTCCAGTTATCAGTTTTATTCGCCAGAAAGTCTGAAAGTCCTGAAACTCTCCTATTTACATTGAAATAATCATGCAATTGAGGATTTCTTAAATCGACACCAATTAATAATACTTTTTTATTCAGGTTGCTAATGGTTATTGCATTATGAAAAGCGCAAAACGATTTTCCTTCTCCTTGAATTGCTGAAGTATATAATATGACGTTGCCTCTACTTTCTTTTTTTCTTGGCAATAAATAAGACACATTTGAAACTAAGGCTCGAGATGCTTCTGCAATCATAGAACGTGAAGTTGCCGTGTTGTCTAATTTGTCATGTGTTTTAATTTGAGGAATGTGTCCTAAAATCGGGATATTAGAAAGTACTTTCTCAATATCATCTTCATTGTGTATTTTAGTATCAAAAAACAAACGCAAATAGGTAATTCCGAATGGAAGCAATAAAGCAAACATAAATGAACCAAGCATGAATACTTTTGGCTGAGGGAAAATGGCAGAATAATTTGTTTCTGGCGCATTTAGAGTTTTTAAATTAGACTCTAAAATGGCACCGTTTAAAACTGCTTCTTCTCTCTTTTGCAATAAGGCAACATAAGTTTCTTCTTTAAGGCTAAGATTACTGTTGATGTTTCCTAAAACTTTATCTTTTGTCGGAATACTTTTTACTTTAGCATCTACGACGCTTTGTTCTGCTCTGTTAACTCTGCTATTTTGATTAAGAAAATTTAAATATCCTTCTAACGTATTTAATAATTCTTGTTTTTGAACCCTTAACTGAGTCATCAAACTAATATACGCGGGATTATTTTTTTGAGCTCTTTCTAAAATCAATTGGCTGTCTAGAATTCTTGCATTATAATTTACAAGCATTTGGTTAACAGATGGAGATTCTAAATTATAGCCTGTTCCTAAAGTTTGAGTTGGTCCGGCTTGTCTGATATCATTAAGTGCAAAATTGGCAAGTGAGATTTGTTTTTCATTATTAGAAGAACTTTCCTTTTTCTGGCTTCTATCAGCAGTTTGTTCAACAATATAATTGTCCATTACGCCGATATCATTATTTTGCAGGTATTTTTCTTTTACACTTTCAATAGAATCTTTTTCTTTTGTGAAATTTTTTATTCTTTGATTTAAGTAAGAAACTGTATTTCTGAATACTTTTTGCTTGTTTAAAACAATACTTCTATCAAGTAAAACGATAATTTCACCTAAAATTTTTCTTGATTGATCTGGACTAACTCCAACATGACTAAGCTCTACTACTCCTTTGGCTTTTTCGTCAGCTACAACAAAGAGTGATTTTTTTAAGTTTTTTAAGGCTAATGCCGTTGGCTCAACAACTACTTTATATTCATTTTCAAAATAAATAGAAGGATTCTTTTTTGCTTTAGCAGATAACTGAATCTTAAAAGGTAATCCAGCTATAGCCTCAGTTCCTTTGTATCCTTTAATATTCCAAGTTTTTTCTGTGGCTTGATCTTTTATAATAAAACCATCATTATTTACTTTAATTTCATAAGTAACTTCTGGAAGAGAATCTTTGGCAACAGTTGGTATTAAAGCGAAAGGAACTTCATTTACAGTATTATTTTGAACAGTATATACTTTTTCAAAATAAGAGAAATTTAAATTCAATTTTTTTACTACATCCAATAAAAACTCGTTTGAAGTAATTAATCTAATTTCATCTTCTAGATTATCTTCACTGCTTTTTTCAGCTGTACTAATTGTAATTATTTTTGTTTTGTCTTCTTGCTTTTTGTCAAACAAAATAGTAGCCGTAGTCTCGTATGTAGATGGAGTTATTTTTATAAAAATAAAGGCACCTCCCACAAATACAATCAAACTTAGTACAAACCAAGGCCAATATCTCAAATACTTTAAAAGTTCTTTTTTGAAATCCATAATTATTTAATTAAATACAGTGGTATTAATAACAATACGTAAATTTTGATTCTGAAATACTTATCTAATCTTTTTTACACTTATGCTTTTTACTTAGCAATTACAATAATCAATGCCGAAAGAGACGCCACTATTCCGAGCAATTGAAGCGGATCTTTTATAAGACCTCCACTATTTGCTTTTAGTTTATTTGGAGTTACGACAATTACATCATTTTGTCTGATTCTAAAATTTGGATTAGACATCCAAGAAGCTGTCGTAATGTCAACATGGTACACTAAACGTTTTCCATCTACTTCACGAATAAGTTTAATATCTTTTCGAATGGCTGAATAGGTTAAATCTCTTGCCATTCCAATTGCATCAAGCAAACTAATCGATTCCTCGCTAAAAGAGATTACACCTGGTGAGTTTACTTCTCCTAAAATGGTAAATTTATTGTTAAGCACTCGTACTTGAACAGTAGGATTTACGAGATAATTCTCATTTATTAAGCGTTCTTTTATTTTAATTTCTGCATTAGCGGGTGTTAAACCTCCTACTTTAACTTCGTTAAGAATTGGCATCATAATAGTCCCCTGCGGATTAACCAAATAACCCGATAATTTCATCATTTCAACCGAGTTCTGCATATTTGTAACTCCGTAATTTATATTAAAAGGTGCAGCTACAACTGGGTTAAGATCTCCAATGTCAATTTTTAAGATGTCATTAGGCTGAATTTTAGGCGATGTATAGGTTAAGGTCGAATTTGAATAACTATCTAAATCCTGCAAATACAACATTTGCTTTTTGGTAGTACAAGACCCCAACATTAATAAAAGCGATAAAATAAAAGGAAAGAAAAATTTCTTCATGTTAACGGTGTATATATTTATATTTTCTATCACTCTAGAATTATTGAACTATATATTGTTTTAAAGCAAGACCTTTTTTAAGAAATACTGCTTGTGCTGCTGTTAATCCGTGATATTTATAGATTCTGTAGTCTTCATTTAAAACTTTTAATGCCGTTTTAAAACTCGTACTCATACCTCCCATTCTCATTTTAACGATATATTTATCAATGTAACTCATCTTAATTTTATACTTATACAAATAGCGAAGTAAAAATTCTGTATCTGAAGCTATTTTAAAATCAAGATTATACAAGCCATGTTTATCAATTATACTCTTCTTCAAGTAAACAGTTGGGTGCAACGGCAACCAGCCTCCCTTTACTTTTTTAAGACTAAAAACGCCTCCAATTCTGTCGCGAACTAAACGTTCATCAGAATCATTGGTTACGTAAACTCCGTCACCATAAATGCCTTCTATACTCGAATCGGTATTAAAACGAGCAGCAATTCTCGAAATAGCTTTGGTGTCGTAAAATTCATCATCGGAATGCATTAGACCAATAACATCTCCTGTTGCCAATTTCAATCCTTTGTTTATGGCATCGTACATACCTTTATCAGGTTCAGAAATATACTGGCTTATTCTGTCTCGGTAAGACTCAATAACGCGCTGTGTTCCATCTTTAGAATTTCCATCAATGATGATATATTCGATGTCGTGATAATTTTGAGACAACACACTTTTGATCGCTTTTTCGATAGTCGCTTTCCTGTTGTAACATACTGTGATAATAGTGATTCTCATAATAATTACATTTTAAAGTAAATGTTTTTCATAATTTCAAGGTAAAACTAAAACAAAAGAACGCCACTAGAAAAACTTCTCGACGAAGCGCCACAATCCTCGTTAAAACCCAAATTTTGTACTATTGATGTCCTTAATAAGGAAATTGCAAAAAAAGAAAAGAGTATAAAGCAGTATCTTCGAGTTTATCGAAAGAAGTTTATTGATTTAACAATAACTTGTCGAAATAGTTAATAGTGGTAACTAAACCTTCTTTTAATTGTATCTTTGGTTCCCAGCCATTTAACTTGCTTTTAGCCAAAGTAATATCTGGCTGTCTTTGCTTAGGATCGTCTTTCGGAAGTTCTAAATGAATGATTTTCGATTTAGAATTTGTTAATTCTATAACTGCTTGAGCAAGTTCAAGCATTGTAAACTCATTTGGATTACCCAAATTTACTGGACCAAGAAAAGCAGGATCAGAATTCATCATTCTAACCATTCCTTCCACTAAATCATCAACGTATTGAAAAGAGCGGGTTTGAAGTCCGTCTCCAAAAATAGTGATATCTTTTCCTTGCAAAGCCTGCACAATAAAGTTAGAAACTACTCTCCCGTCTGCAGGATTCATATTAGGACCATAAGTATTAAATATCCTGATGATTTTGATAGCCACATTATTTTGATTGTGATAATCCATAAATAATGTTTCAGCACAACGTTTACCCTCGTCATAACAAGAACGAATCCCGATCGGGTTTACATGTCCCCAGTAATGTTCTGGCTGAGGATGCACAAGAGGATCTCCATAAACTTCACTTGTACTAGCTTGCAAAACTTTCGCATTTACACGTTTTGCCAATCCTAAAACATTAATCGCTCCCATTACGGAAGTCTTTATAGTTTTGATTGGATTGTATTGGTAATGAACTGGAGATGCAGGACAAGCAAGATTGTAAATCTCATCAACCTCAGCATAATAGGGTTCTGTAATATCGTGTCGAACCATTTCAAAATAAGGGTTATCCAACAATTCTATAATATTAGATTTGGCTCCTGTAAAATAGTTATCTAGGCAAATTACTTCATTTCCTTCGTTTAGTAATCTTTTGCACAAATGTGAACCTACGAATCCAGCTCCACCAGTTATTAATATTCTTTTCATATTAATTTATATTATTTTTGATTGAATCTACTTTGGTTTGAATTTGAAAAAAATAATGTGACTTAAAACGTGCCAAGTAAAATCCTTCTTTACCATCTAGAAATCCTAATTTTAAAAAATAGGCTCCTAAAAAATAAACAACAGGAAGCAAACCTGTATTTAGAAGACCGTATTTAATCTTTTGGTTAAGTGAAAGAAGTTCGTTTTTAGATTTCTTTAATTGGAGATAACGTTGTGCTTCCCAAGAAGAATACGCATTGTGTTTGGCGATATAATGTTCTAAGTTTTTAAAGTCTTTATGTACAACTTTAGATTTAATAACACCAACTTTTCCTTCTATAATTGGGTGTTCATGAACTTCCATATCTAAATGACTCCACAAATCTTCTTCGATTTTTTCGTACGCTCCTTTAGATTTCTTAAAAAGTGCCGACTTTTGAAATCCGTAACCATATTTAAGTTTTCTTCCCATAAAATAGTTTTCAAACTGTATGGTAAATCCGTTATAGTTTGGATCTAGGGTTTTTACTGCAACTTCATCAACAAATGCTTCAGTAACAAATTCGTCAGCATCCAAAAACAAAATCCATTCATGGCGAAGATTTCCGTTTTGGAGCGTCCAATTACGCTTCTTAGGAAATTTTCCATTCCATTCAAATTGTAATACTTCAGCACCCTTTTCTTTTGCAATAGCTATAGTATCATCAGTACTGCCAGAATCTACCACGATAATTTGATCAAATCGTTTTAATTTATCCAGACAAGAAGGTAAATTAAGTGCTTCGTTTTTAACAGAAACGACTACGGTAATTGGAATTTTATTCAAAGCTTCTAGATTTTATAAATTTGGCAGGATTTCCTGCGACTATATTATTTTTCTCAACATTTTTTGTAACCAAACTTCCTGCACCAACAATAGCATTTTCTCCTATTGTTAATCCTGGCATTATGATGGCTCTTACCCCAATAAAAACACCTTTCTCTATCGTTATTTTTTTTGTAATCAAATTGAAAGCAGGATTTTCAAAAGCATGTGTTCCTGTACATAAATAAACTTCCTGCCCTACTGTAGCATGCTCGAATATTTCTATAACGCCCAATGTATAAGCATTGGCTCTATCTCCTAAACATGCATGATCATGTAAAATCAAATTCCAAGGAATTTGAATTCTCGCTCTTTGATGTACAAATGGTTTTCCATAAATTTTACAGCCAAACAATTTCAGCCAAAATAATCTCCAGGCATTAAAGGGTTTTGGCGTCCAAATACAAAACAATAACCAAACATATTCCCAAATAATCATTTTAATTCGTTGCGAAAATGACCAAGGCGAATCATAAGGTGAATTTTGTGCGTATTCCTGTTCCATTACTATTGATATTTGAGTTTCATCGATTCAAATTCGTTTAAAAATTCAGCTGCTAATTTTTCATTAGAATGTGTTTCATTTACCTTCAAACCAGCAGTAGCCAAATCGTTAATCAGTTTAGGATTCTCAATAAGATCTTTAAGATATTGATTTAGAATTTCAACTCTTTTTTCTACGCGGTGGTCAAAACACAAACCATTTTTATTATGAATCAAAAAATCTTTAAAGCATTCTAAATTTGAAACAATTGTAGCACATCCCCAGCTCATGGCTTCTAGTGGAGAAACTCCAAATGTTTCGCCTTGTTCTGCTATTGAAGGATAAACAAAAACTGCTGCTTTCAAATAGATTTCGTTCAACTTATCGATATCAAAAACGGGTTCCAAAAATCTCACATTACTGTTTGCAGATAGTGCTTTCAATTCATTTAGATAAGATTCACCACCGCCACCTGTTTCTGTAGAATAAGGGCCTACAATAAGCAATTGCCAATCTTTAGCTTCTAAGGCTGCAAATGATTTTATTAAAATATCTAAACCTTTCTCAGGATGTATTCTTCCTGTATAAAGTATTATTTTTTCTTTTTTAGAAAAATCGATAACTCTATTATTACTAAAAGGAAGTGTATTCGGAATCATTACAACTCTATCAAAATACTCTTTCTTGATTTCGTCTTTTATAGCTTTGGCAACAGGGGTTGAATTAGCTCTTAATCTGGCATTTTTTGTGTAAAATTTCATCTGCCCCTTCGGCATTCTTGCCACATCAATCATGCACTTTTTCTTTTGCTTAGATGATAAAAGTATCGGCAGCCAAAAAGTATTAGAAATAATTATATCTGTATTAGCAGCTATTTTTCGAACTGCTTTTAATGTATAAAATAAATCTAAGACCTTTAAAATAACACCAGACGAAGGCACTTTATATCCTTTAACTCTTGTATGATTGATTCCTCCTTCGCTTTCAATATCCAAAAATCCCTGATATGATTTTGATATATAGCTTACTTCATGTCCTTGGTTAACAAATTCTTTTGCCAAACCATACCACATTTTTTCGACAGCGCCACCTAATAATGGAGGGACAGGAAAAAAAGCTCCCTGAACTATAGTTATTTTCATCTTTTTAAATCGTTTTATACAATTCAAGCATTTTTTTTCCGACTGTATCTATATCATATTTATCAACAACCAATTCTCTTCCATGTTTTCCCATCATTTCTAACAGCATGGTTGGTGAGTTGAAAACTTTAAATAACACTTTTTCTAAATTGGCAACAGATAAATCAATCCACCAGCCACATTTATGAATTTCTAGATCTTCCCAAGGTGTTCCCTGAGTTGTAATTACTGGAACTGCTACAGCAAGAGCTTCAGCCACAACAATTCCGAAATTTTCACTATGTGTTGGTAAAACCATAACATCAGCAGATCTTAGAAAATCCCATTTTTCTTCGCCATATTTTGCTCCAACAAAATGGACATTTTTTAAATCTTCTGTAATTTGCATTAAGCTGTTAACATATTCTTCTTCACCACTTCCAGCGATTTCAAGAGTCCAGTCTTCCGTATTACTAGTTCTCCAAGCATCTAAAAGTAATTCTATACCTTTTTTAGGATGAATTCGAGACATGAATATCATTTTTTTTGTTCCGTAATCTTCCTTAATCTTTTTGACATCTCTTAAGTGAATTCCATTTGGAATAATATGAATTGGATTTTTGAAACCTAAAGCTTGGATATTTTTAGCCTCCATTTGCGCAGTTGCATGAAGACATAGAGATCTTTTTAGTGCCGTTTTTTGGTATAAAAACAAAGCTATCTTTTTCTTTATCGGATTGTGCGCCATAATCCAAGGTTCCAACATACCGTGAGGAGAAACAATTACTTTGATTCCTAATTTTTGAGCTACATTTTGAAAAGCCCAATTTTGAGGAGTCCATATTCCATTAATATGTACAATATCTGGTTTTTCATTTTCTAAAAAAGTGCGGTATTCTTTGTTTAAAGAAAACCAGCGTGCTATTTTATTATTAAAAAATTTTACTGGTACTCCTTCAATAGAAATTGGTTCTTTAGAAAGCCCCGTGGCAATACTAAACGAAATATCTTCTTTTAATACTTTGCCTAACAAGCGCATATACTCTGTTGTTCCTCCGCCACTTTTATCAATACTGGCTATATAGTGAATCACTTTCATTCTGGTGGTAATTTATTTGGTTAAGTATACCGTTAAAAGACAAAACCTGTTTCTCTTTTGAAATACTTGTATTCTTGTGACAATTCTTTAATTTCTTTTGCTGGATTTCCTCCATATAATCGATAAGGAGTACTAAAGCTTTTATTTAATAGTGAGTTGGCCCCTAGAACACTATAATCTGGTAAAGTTGCTCCGCCCAAAAGCGTGGATGCTGTTCCTACAAAACAATAATTTCCTATGCTTATAGGATTACTGTCTTGAATATTCAATTCTATATTAATAGAATGTGTTAGCAATTGACTGGAGTAACCTGCAACTGTAACAAAATTTCCAATTTGAATTACATTGGTACAATCAATATGATGATTCTTTGTAATTGCCGAATGTTCTCCTATTATTAAATTTGACTGTCTATCTTTTTGATGTGAAAAATGTTTAGAATCTGTATTCGTTGGAAAACCAGTGATCCAGTTGCCTCTTGCTATACTTGAGTATTTTCCGAGTTTTAGTAAATCTAAATGCACAGCTACATTAAAATTTCCAATGTAAGAATTCGAATCCATAATTAATTTCTTAGGAAAAATCCAAGAAAATCCAATTTTAGCAGATCGGTCAATTTCATATTTAAAAAATTTTACTAACATAAATCGCTTTAATGGCCAAGGCATTAAAACGGTCATTATTTTTAGTACTATCATGCTTATTTTTTTAGCAATTCAACATATTGACGAATGGTGTTATCAAAATCAAATCGTTTTGCATTTTCATACCCCAACTCGATAACTTCGTTTCTAAAATTTTGGTCTTTAAATTTTAGAAATTGATTTACAAAAGCACTTGGATCATCAGGATCAGCATACAAAGCTGCTTTTCCTCCTACCTCATCCATCATTGGTGCTTTATTTGTCGTAATTACGGGTGATCCACAAGCTTGCGCTTCAATTATCGGCCATCCGAATCCTTCAGAATATGATGGAAAAATCATTACTTTACACATAGAATAAAGAGCAACAATTTCATTATCACTAGGGTTTTCTATATGTAATATTTGATTAGAAACTTTTAATTTTTTAATTAATTCTAGTAATTCAGCATTTAATTTTTCTCCTGCTAAAACTAAAATTCCATTCCAATCTTTTTGCAACTCATATACCATATTGATAAGCAGTTTTCTGTTTTTTCGCTCTAAATCTGAACCGACATGCAGAATGATTTCCTTATCTTTTAATTGCTGATATTTTCTAAGTAATTCCTGAATCTGATCGTCTGATGAAGGCATGAATTTTTCAGACAAAGCGTTATGAATAGTAATCCAATTTTTATTTCTTTCTGGTTTATTATCAATTTCTAATAATTGATTTAAAGTAAATTCTGATACAGTAACTAGTTTTTTAGCTGTACACAAAGCATTCAAAATTATTCTTTGTAAAACTTGTCCTGATTTTGTGGCATAACAATAAGTATCGGTAAATCCAAGTCCAGCTCTTATTGCTAAAACATCATGACAAGTTATTATTGTTTTATTTTTAGGTAAGAAGTACAGATAAAAAGCATTCGAATGATCACAAATATGATAGTTTACGGATCTAAGTAAAATAAAATTTAGACTTCTAAAACCTAAAAGCTGAATCGGAAAAACAAAGAATTTATCAATATACGCTAGCCATTTTTCTAAACTTGGTTTTCTTAAAGCTAGTTTTCTAAATATTTCGCGAGGACGAATTGCACTAACCTTAATTTCTGATTTACTGTATCCTTCTGCCATTAAGGATTCAAAAATTTGCATACTAAATTGCTTGTCAGGTTTGTAATTACCTATCAGAATTATTTGATTCATAAAACAGTTTTCTCAAATTGAGTTTCTACTTTCTTTTTGCTTGCGATAACTAATCCGGACATAATAGTTGCATAACCTAAAATACTTGGTTGAGCCCATTGTCCTTGAGCTATTGATATACAAGCTGCTCCGCAAAGAATAAATGGAAGAAGTTTTTTTTCTTGTGGCAATTTAAAAGATGTAATTGCTAAACTAACTGCAAGTATGATACGTAAAACCATTAATCCTCCTCCAAAAATAATTCCTTGTTCTCCCCCTAAACGACCAAACTCCGTTTCTGAAACTAAGAAAACCGTTTTACCTGTTAGCATTTGAGCTCCTGCATTTGTTCCCATCCCTAAATTCCCCGCAAACATTGGCTGACTAAATAGATCAGAAAGCGGACCTAGAAATTCATTTAGAGCCCTTAAAAAAATTGAACTTTTCAAACCCCCTCCATCTACTTTATTTACAGTATCAACTCGATCCATAAATACTTCGGTTCCTAGACTAAAAATGGTTGAATATTTTTGAAGAAATACAACAATAATTGATAAAAGAACACCAATTAATACCACTTTAAACAACATTTTTCCTGTTGTTACAGATGCTATAACTGCAAATAAACCAACTATTGCTACAGCAACAACAGCACCTCTACTAATTGTTAATGGTAAAGCAATAATTAAAGCAATTGTACTTGCGTAGAGCAAAATCTTAGAACAGTGATCCTTAGATAGCCAAAAGTAAAAGACAAAAACTGATACTGCAGTATAAAAAATAGATAATCCAGAAATAAAAGAAAATGTTCCGGGTGGTCTACTGTATCCCATTGCACCAGAAAATCCTGCGCTCCCTTCTCCTCCAATACCAACATTAATAAAGGCAGTTTGAGGACTTGTAAATTGAAAATAAACAATTATTGTCATTACAATATTCATCACCAGTAAAAATTTACCGATTTTAAGTACATCATCCTTTGTAAAAACTTCTCCAATTATAAAGATCAAAGGAAAATGCAGCAACATTATTCTTGCACCATATATACCGACAAATAAATTTTCATGTCCAAAAGTAAGCGTCAGTGCTAATCCGAATAATGTAAATATTAGACCAAAAACAACATATGAATTTATAAACTTTACATTTTGGTATATAGCTCTATATATAATGTAAATCGCTATCGGATCTCTTACAACTAATAAAGGTGTAGCAAGACTTGGTAAAATCCATTTACGAAGAGCTCCTTCAAAAATCCACAGCAAGAAGTACAGCCAAATGGCTGTTTTTATGGACTTATAGTCTACTAGTACTTCTTGTTCTGTTATTGCTATTGTGTTCATAAAAAACTTTTGCTTTTAATTATTTAAGGAAGAAAGTGCATCAGCCATTTCTTGTCCGTAAACCGACCAAGGTCTTGTTTTAGCTTTGCTTTGAGCAGCAAGTCCAAATTCTTCTAACATCTGTGGCTTTTCTAGTATTTTGTTAATTACCTCTTTTATAGCTTCTGAAGAACCAGATGGTACGATCCATCCATCTTTCTCATTTTCTATTAAATCGGTTCCAGCTGTTCGATCTGTTGTAATTACAGGGATTCCTTGTGACATTGCCTCTGTAATTACCAATCCAAATCCTTCAAATAATGAAGGAAAAACAAATACATCATGTTCGTGCATGCATTCTAGTACTTGATCATGCGATAAAGATGGAATCCAGTTATGTTTTTCTAAAGCTGTATTTAATGCTGTGCAATCAGAAACCGATTTATGACCTACTACAGTCAACTCGACTTTATCTTGCAATCCTTCAACGGCTTCAAATAAATAAGAGATTCCTTTGCGTTGCGATAATCCTCCAATAAATAAAACTTTAAGTTTTCTGTTTTCTAAAGACTGATATTTCTTTTCTTTTTTGACCTCTGGAAAACCATACGGAATAACTTTTACTTCTGGTAGATTTCCTTTATATTCTTCTAGCGTTTTTTTTGTAAAACTGCTGGCAACAAAAATTACATCTGCCAGAGCCAATTCTTGGTCTTTTTTGTTCAACTTCTCTTCTGAGTCATTAAAACCTGTAATTGTGCTAGACCAATCTGGGTTAATATCAAACTCTTTTTGCATTAATAAACGAGCACTTCTCCAGTAACCAATTGGCAAATCATAAATGCACTTAAGTCCTAATTGTTTAGCTTCTTTAAAAGTAGATAATGCTCCATCCTCGTAAGCATATACCGCAGCTAATCCATTTTTTTTGGCTTTGGCTAAATTAGTAGCAGTCCATTTATCATGTTCCTGATAGACATTATCAATACAAAAAAAGCCTTTTTCGTGTTTTACCAAAAAATCTAATTTTAGCTTTGAAGCTAACAAACGTCCAAACTCAAAAAAAGATTTAGACTTTGTGTAAGGTTGCCAAGACTTGCTTAAACTTCTTCTTTTTAAATCTTTTAACTTTGGATTGTTTCCTAATTTAAACAGCAATTGATCAGGAAAAATGGCAATTGACGTGAATAATTTAAATAGAAGCTGGTTTTTTAATAACCCAATTACTAAATTCTTTGAATTTGCATTTAAAGTCGGATGAGAAACAAGCAGCTTCATAAAACAGAAATTGAATTAATAAACTGATCGGCCATAGTATTCACATTAGCTCCTTCAATATTCATTGGAACTATATTTAGATTATTTTTTTCGTATTTAATAATTTGCGGAATTACATAATGGCCTTTTGTTGGTGTCCAATTTCGAGAAACACATATCGTATTAAGCTGATGTTCTTTATATGCTGCATAAACACCGCTTTTTTCACTCTGATAATAAGGCGTTGTAGATATTCCGAAATCACTGTTTCTAAGCACTTGCGAAATCACATTTTCTGGCTGAAGACCTAAAACCTCATAGCGAATATTATAATAATCTAATATTGCCGTGTAATTTGTTAATTCTGGTCCGTTTTTTCCAATGAAAACAAATTTTATTGGTTTGCTAAATTGATCTGAATTTATCATTAGATCCTCAATAAAATCTTCAAAAGGAGCTCCATTATGAATCGTTCCAAATAAAACAAATTGAGCAAATTCTCTACGGTCAATTTTTACCGCTGTTAGAGGTATATTGCCACAAATTGGTAAAATTTCTGCATCAATATTATGAGATTTTAGAAAATACTGATAAAGCTGATTTTGTGTATTAATGAAATGAGTTTTGGTATTTTGAATTATCTTTTTAGCAATTACTTGCTGTAATTTGCCAATTAATTTATGTTTTAAAGAAGATTCAGTATCTATTCCTAGCCATAACTCATGAAACATAATATGCCATTTGTGATTTCCTCTTATTTTTTTCAAATAAGAAGGCAACCAAAAAGGCAAACCTTTCGGATTAAAGCTATAAGGCACATATTGTAACGAAATCAAATCTGGTTCAAAATCTTTCAAAACATTCTGCAACCATATCAAACGCTGTTTATTAGTTGTCGATGCTGGAATTCTGTGTGCTATAACAGTTGTTTCTTCTACAATTTGACTTTCAGTAGAATAATAAATAATCTGATCGCATAAAGACAAAATCTGTGCTTTATGACCTGCTTTTATAAGTTTGCCGCATAATCGGCGTGTATAATCACCTACACCATCATTACCTAATTCGACAGAGCCGCAAATGAAAAGAATATCCATATTATTTATACTGAAAATTTAACTTTTATAAATGAATCCAAAACTTTGATAATCTCAGAATTATCTTTTTTATATTCTTTGAACTTTATTTCTTTACTTGAAGAATATTGTAAATGCAAAATAAAATAGTCTGAAATAATACAATTAATCCAGTAGCAATATTGAAAAACAAAACGCCTTTAAGCGTACTTAAATCTAGCATACTAGCAAAAGCAATGATAGCCAAAACGCTAACTGCAATTGACAAAATTGGAGATATAGCCCAGCCTCTCGCACTGTATAGGTTGAAAACTACACCAGTCATTAGCCCAATGCAGCTACTAATGACAGTCAAAAACAATTCATACGACAATCCTTTATAAGAATCTCCAAGAATCCAAAGTATAGGTGCAGGAAAAAGATAAACGAAAACTGTAACGATGAATAATATAACAACTAAAAGAATCATTATTTGTAAAAAACGTTTTAATAGAAGATATTTATCTGATTCTAATTTTGCAAAACGCGGAATAATTAATGTTGTAATAATTACATTAAAAATAGATAATATAACACTCAATCTACTCAAAGCTCCCAACTGAGCCAGAGAACTAGTATTTCCAAATACAGAAATTAACCAAATAGTTATTTGTCCTGAAAGGCAATAATAAATTGATGTAGGCAAAAGACGTCTAACTAAAGCTAAAATGTCTTTTCTAATTTCTTTATCAGGCTGTTTATCTTTAGCGGCCATAGTGTAAACGATTTTCCTCAAGCCAACATTTCCCCAGACGCGAGGAATTCCTCCAGCCATAACTGCCACTAAAGCCCAAGGAAAAATAAACATTGTTAAACCAAGCAAAAGCAATCTTCCAATTCCAACTTCTACCTGATTGCGTTGCAAGGGCAAAATACTCTGATTTAATTTTGGCACAATCTCAAGTAAAGAATCAGACAATGCTGCATAAAATGCTGGAATCATTGCAATCGATATTAAGATAGCCATCAGCCAGCTAGATCCGTTTCTGATTAAAAGATAAATTAAGATTGGAATAGAAACTACAAAACTTGCTACTGCAAATCTTTTTCTAAGATCTAGTCCTGTTGCTAAAACAACACCCATTTTTTCTTTATTATGCCATGCTTTCCCTCCTTTTGACATTACGCCAGTTGCAATACCACTATCTGCAAGCACGGTCATGGTTCCCAACATAGTATTGGCTAAGGTGTAAAAAGCATACTCTTGAACTGGCAACAATCGAATAATTAAAATACCCGAAATTAATCCTATAGCTTGTATTAAGATTTGTGCTCCTCCAGTAATAGAGATTAGCTTTCCCCAGTTAATGAAGATTTCATATTTGGGATGTTGTTTGAATTTTAGCAAAATATTTTTCAAGAAAATGGATTATAATCGTTTAAAAAACTTCAAAAAAATAGGCTACTTTAACCTTTCCCTATTCCTTTTATTTGAAAACCTATGGCTCTTAATTTTTCTGAATCCAGAATATTACGTCCGTCAAATACAAAAGCTGGTTTATACATGTTGACGTAAATCGAATTCCAATCGTATGTTTTAAATTCGTCCCATTCAGTCAAAACCGCAACTGCATGAGATTCATTAAGCGCTTCTTCGTAAGATTTATAAATAAAAATCTGTTTTAATTTCGCTTCAATTTTTTGCTCTGTAAATCCTTTTAGTTCCCACAGATAGCTCATATCTGCTTTAACTTTTTCTTCAGAAACTTTAGGATCATAAACATGAATTTCGGCACCGTCTTCAATTAAATGCTCTGCTACATAAATTGCTGCAGATTCACGAGTATCATTAGTGTCTTTTTTAAATGCCCATCCTAAAAAAGTTATTTTTTTACCGCTTACAGTATTAAAAAGAGAAGTAATAATTTTTTTTGCAAAACGGTATTTCTGATAATCATTTAAAATGGTAATCTGTTCCCAATAATTTGCTACTTCTGGTAAATTAAAGTATCGGCACAAATACACTAAGTTTAAAATATCTTTTTGAAAACAAGAACCTCCAAAACCTACTGATGCTTTAAGAAATTTAGGTCCAATACGACTATCAGTTCCAATTGCAGCGGCTACCTCATCAACATCTGCTTCTGTTACTTCACATAAAGCAGATAAGGCATTAATCGAAGAAATTCTTTGCGCCAAAAATGCATTCGCAGTTAATTTAGATAATTCTGAAGACCAAACGTTTGTAGTTAAGATCTGTTTAGGAGACAGCCAATGCGAATAAACATCAACTAAAGCCTGAATTGCTTTTTTACCGCTTTCAGTTTGATTTCCACCTATTAAAACTCGATCAGCGTTCAATAAATCTTCAATAGCTGTTCCTTCTGCCAAAAATTCAGGATTAGAAAGTACTTCAAATTTAACTCCGTTTCCTGTATGATCTAAAATAGTTTGTAAAGTTTCGGCTGTTCTAACTGGAAGAGTCGATTTCTCCACAATAATTTTATCATTTTTTGCTATTCTAGCAATTTGTCTTGCACATAGTTCGACAAATTTTAAATCAGCAGCCATACCTTTTCCTTCTCCATAATTTTTTGTTGGAGTATTTACGGCTATAAAAATCATATCGGCCGCTTCAATTGCGCTATCAACATCTGTTGAAAAGAACAAATTACGTCCTCTTGCTTCTTTTACAACTTCGGCAAGTCCTGGCTCATAAACTGGTAATTTATCTAAATCTTCTTCATTCCAAGCAGCAATTCGATTTTCATTTAAATCAACAACTGTTACTTTTATTTCAGGGCATTTTAATGCAATTACAGACATTGTAGGACCGCCTACGTAACCTGCGCCTAAACAACAAATATTTTTGATTTTCATTTAATTATCTTTTTCGAGGCAAAAAATGTTTGTTTCTCTTTTACTAATCTATTATTCAAAATAATTTAAAATCGCGAAACCAGAATCTTTTAAAAGCTGTTCTTTTCTCATTAGTTTTATGTCTGATTCCATCATTTCTTTTACTAATTCTGACAACTCATATTCGCATTCCCAGCCTAATTTTGTTCTAGCTTTAGTAGGATCTCCAATTAATAAATCAACTTCTGTAGGTCTAAAATAATGCGGATCTACAGCCAATACTTCTTTTCCGATTGGCAATTGATAATCAGGATTACTGCAAGAAACAACAAAACCTTTTTCTTCAACACCTTGACCTTTAAATTCTAACTCAATACCAACTTCGGCAAAACTCATTCTTACAAATTCACGAACTGGAGTAGTTTTTCCGGTAGCAATTACAAAATCTTCTGGTTCATCTGCCTGAAGAATCATCCACATCATTCGAACATAATCTTTAGCATGTCCCCAATCACGTTGTGCGTCTAGGTTTCCTAAGTATAATTTGTCTTGCAATCCCAAAGCTATTCTTGATGTGGCTCTTGTAATTTTACGTGTTACGAAAGTTTCTCCACGAATTGGTGATTCGTGATTGAATAAAATTCCATTACAAGCGTACATTCCATATGCCTCTCTATAATTTACAGTAATCCAAAAAGCATACATTTTTGCTACTGCATAAGGAGATCTCGGATAAAAAGGTGTAGTTTCTGTTTGCGGAACTTCTTGTACTTTACCATACAATTCTGAAGTTGATGCCTGATAAATTCTGGTCTTTTTTTCTAAACCTAATAAACGAACTGCATCTAAAATTCTTAATGTTCCTAATGCATCTACATTTCCAGTATATTCAGGCGTTTCAAAAGAAACTGCTACATGGCTCATTGCTGCCAAATTGTAGATTTCATCTGGTTGAATTTCCTGAATCAAACGAGTTAAATTTGTACTATCACTCATATCACCGTAGTGAAGAATAAAATCTCTATTCTCGATATGTGGATCTTGATATAAATGATCAATTCTATCGGTATTAAACAAAGATGTACGTCTTTTTAATCCGTGAACGATATAACCTTTTTCTAACAAAAATTCACTTAAATAAGCGCCATCTTGTCCTGTCACTCCTGTGATAAATGCTGTTTTTCTTGCTGGATTCATAATATTATTATAAGGCACAAAGGCATTATGCTGCAATGTTGCAAAATTGATAAAATCTTAATTTTAAAGTCTTTGGGTGAGTCTCTAGATTTAAAGAGAATGAAGCTTTAGTAGCTTTTTTCTTTTAAACTTTCTATGTTTTCTAGAAACCAATTGTAGGTTTTTTGAATTCCTTCTTCTAAATTCACTTGGTGTTTCCATCCGATGTTGTGCATCTTAGAAACATCCATTAATTTTCTTGGTGTTCCATCGGGCTTGCTGTCATCCCAGATGATTTCTCCAGTATGCCCCACAATTTTCTGTATTGTTGACGCCAACATTTTAATGGTCAAATCTTCTCCAGTTCCAACATTATACAAATGTTCTGGCAATTTGTTTTCTAAAGCAAAAACTACTGCTTCTGCCATATCATCAACAAACAAAAATTCTCGCATTGGGGTTCCGCTTCCCCAAAGTATTACAGATGCATTGTTACTCTCTTTGGCTTCGTGAAATTTGCGAATCATTGCTGGCAAAACATGAGAGCTGCTCAAATCAAAATTATCGTGAATACCGTATAAGTTGGTCGGCATTAAACTCACATAATCTTTGTTGTACTGTTTGCGAATAGCCTCGCACAATTTTACACCAGTAATTTTAGCTAAAGCATACCATTCATTCGTTTTTTCTAAAGAAGCGGTTAACAAATAATCTTCTTTTAAAGGTTGTGGAGCAAGTTTTGGATAAATACAAGAACTTCCTAAAAAAATAAATTTATCTACATCTAAATTGTAAGCTTCACTAATTAGATTGTTTTGAATTTGCATATTTTCCATCAAAAATTGATACGGAAAATCATTGTTTGCCAGAATCCCTCCCACTTTTGCAGCGGCGTCTATAATAACATCTGGCTTTACTTTTTGAAGAAATTCTCGAACTGCATATTGATCTCTCAAATCTAGTTCTTTGCTAGATGCACCAATAAGATTGCTGTAACCTTTTGCAGTCAAGCTTCTCCAAATGGCACTTCCAACCATCCCCTTATGTCCAGCAATATATATTATCGCGTTTTTATTAATCATTGTTTTTAATTATTTACAATTACAATAATGGAGAATCGATAGATTCTAATTGCTGATAAACTTGTTTTACTTCTTGAGAATTTTCCTTTTGCAACACCATCAAAGCATCGGCAGTATAAATCAGGATACAATTTTTTACTCCTATAAAAGTTGTATGCATGGAAGTTCCAATTACAATATTTCTATTGGAATCTATAGGATGACCTTTTTCAACCAAATAATCATAAACCGATTCAAAAGAACCAAGATCTGACCATTCAAATTGTGCAGGAACAACTTTAATAGCATCGCTCCTTTCCATAACAGCATAATCAATGCTTATAGATGGTATGTTTAAAGATAATTCATAATCTAGAAAACCGTCTTTATTTCCTTCCCAAGCCGTTTTTGACGCCCAATAAACTTCAGGTTCCTGGCTAACAAGCTCCGCTAAAAACTTGCCAGCTTTGAAACAAAATAGTCCACTGTTCCAGAAATAATTTCCGTTCTCCAGATATAATGATGCTGTTGCTAAATTTGGTTTTTCATGAAATGCGATGACATTTTCATTTTCAAATTCGATATAACCATAACCCGTTTCTGGTTTAGTTGGTTTAATACCAAAAGTTACTAGATAATCTTGGTTTGCAAGAGCAATTGCTTTATGCAAAGCATTACTATACAAATCGTTGCCATCGATAACGTGATCAGATGGAGTAATCAATAAAATATCATCTGGTTCTGATGCAAAGGCTGCAAATGCAATAGCTGCTGCAGTATTACGAGGAAGAGCTTCTACAATATGAGTAAAAGGTTTCTCGAATTTAGACATAATGTCATTGCTCATTTTATAATTCTCAATATTACCAACTACTATAGTTTTATCGGAAATATTTAAATTACGAGCCACCGTTTTTTCAAAAAGCGACTCCCCATCAAAAAGTTCAAGATATTGCTTAGGCAATGTCTTTCTGGAAAGAGGCCATAATCTACTTCCTACTCCTCCAGTTAAAATAACATGTGTAACAGTATTAATTTCCATTTGAATGCACTAAAACCTCTCTTTGATAAACTTCATGACGTAAATTAGTACTCGAAAAACGATGATCTCTAGTATTAAAATACAATTCAATTCCTTTTTCCTCGCAGTAAGTTCTACCAGTAAAATCTCTCTCTTTATATTCGTCTCCTAAGATGCGTACATCAATAGCAAAAGCTTTTAAAATATCTTCTAAATCTTGTTCTGTAGCATAAGGAACAATTTCATCAACAAACTTACACGCCTTAAGCTGTATGTATCTTTCGACAACTGTTTGAGTTGGTTTGTTTTTTGTCGGACGATCTAATGTTGGATCCGTTTGTAAACCAACAATTAAGTAATCACAATGTTGTTTTGCTTCTTCAAGCATTTTAACGTGCCCTGCATGTAACAAATCAAAAGCACTAAATGTAATTCCGGTTCTCATATGCTTAATGTTTTTAAATTAAAAAAATATGCTTGTTAATGTTGAATGCTTAGTAAATCATAATCTGCCATTTTACTGGGGTTACAGAACTTTTTTTTAAATTTTAAAAAAGGGTTCCCCGTGAATAGTTACATTTTAACTACTCAAAAAAATCAAATTATAAATGGTAAAAAAATCAAATTATTATCGATTTTGACTAACTGAAAATGATTAAAACTTCGATAAAAAAACAAGAAATTTTAGTCATTATCACAGCACTAATTCTCTATAATAATTTGAGATAAAATTATAATAATAGGGCTGATCGCAAATCTCATTTTTGTTGCTAAATGTCCTTAATAAGGAAATTTTAGTATAAAACTCATCTATTATTTTCGTGTCTTAGATTTAAATTTACCACTTAGTTTAAAGACCGAAAGTCTTGTAATTATTGATAATTTATAAAAAACTCTTATTTACATCGATTGCGAAATATTTCTTTTCAGAATGTTTGTATTTTAAAAAAGTAGTTACATAAAAGAATATCGTTTTTCTAAAAATTTGAGAGAAATACAAAAAGAGTTAAAAACAACATTTTCTATTAAAAAACTATTTAAAATTTTTACAGAATATGAAATGGTATGTAGTGTACACAAAACCTAAATGGGAAAAAAGAGCAGCAGAACAATTAACTAAATTCAACATAAACTGTTATTGCCCTGTTATAAAAAAGATACAGCAAAGATCAGACAGAAAGGTTAAGGTTGAAGTTCCGTTATTCAACAACTACATATTCGTACAACTGCAAGAAAAAGACAGAAATTTAATATTTGATTCTCCTGGTGTAGTAAGATATTTATTTTGGTTAGGAAAACACGCAATTGTAAAAGACCATGAAATTGCGACTATTAAAGAGTGGCTTGATACTGGAGATACTTCTCAAGAGATATCTGTTATGCAATATCAAATTGGTGATAAGGTACACTTAAATTCTGGACCTTTTTGCGATCAAAATGCTGTTGTAAAAGATATTACAAAAACACACTATGTATTAATTTTAGAATCTTTAGGTTATGTTTTAAAACTAAAAAACGTAAATAATAAATCAGAAAAGAAAGAGCTGATATAAGAAATGCTTATCTTTTTTTACTCTTTTTTATAGAACAAATACAATTGGAAAATTTAATTTTCTAATTGAAAAATCTGACTCTTTTTAATGCCAAGAATCTTAACTAATCGATCTAGTTTTGACAACTTAAGGTCGACCATTCCGTTTTCGATTTTCTCGTATGTTTTTACACTCATTTCCATTTGAATAGCTACATATTCAGGAGTATGATTATTCTGCAACCGATACTCTTTAATCTTTAAGTAGTAATTTTCCATGATATTATTTTTTTATTTTAACTTATTAGTTTTATTACTTTAATAATTAATAAATTACACAAGAAATATCATCTAGTTTCACTAAAAAAAATGGAAACATCGAATTTAAATATGAACTCAATTGAGACCTCTAAAACTTTTGAAATTTCTATCAATTTAGAAACTGTTAAATCAACATCACCCCTTTCAATTTTCCCGTAACCGCTAGTACTCATTTTTAATTCTGCAGCTACATACTCTCGGGTGAAATTTTTTAATTCTCTTATTTTTCTAATATTTTCGTATACACTATATTTCATAAAAAATAAAAAAGTATAAATAATTCATATTTTAAAGCTACTGTCATCATAAAATAAAACTCGCAAAAGTTTTAAATTACATTTGCCTTATTATTGTAAATAAATCACCTTTTAACAGTAACTATTCAATTATTAACAACGTTTAAAGCTAAATGACACTTTTTCTTTATCATTCATTTTAATTTTCGATCAAAAATATAGAATGTTTTGACCATATAATAATAAATCTGTTCAACGGATTTTAAAATCCGATAAAATACACCATGTTGAGTTTTACGGCTTGTATCATCGGTAATAAATTGCTAAAAAACTTACTTTATAAGAGAATAAGCACGTAGTTTTACTTGCTTTAGCTATCAATTTATCACTAACCAAATACTAAAAAAAGTAGTTAAAGCTAAAAGATTGCCATATCACAGAAATGATAGCTTTGAAAAGTTGTTTTTCAAACTTTAAAATAGGATTTAAAAACAGGTAACAAACCAATATAATTTTGTTTTTACAATAAACACTTTTAGTTGCATTGTAAGATCTATAAATAAAAAAACCGTTAATTTAAAAAATTAACGGTTTGTATTATCATGTCTAAGTTACAGCCTTACTGCGTTACTAAAAGTTGCGGATAAGGATTTGAAGCGGTATTTATAATTACTGTAGAAACACCTTCTTTCATATTTACAAGCAACTTACTAAGAGTCGAGTTTGCTTTAAAATTATTATTCATAAATACCCCTGAATATTTACTATTCCAATCTCCATCTATAACCAGAGAAGAAATACTACTTGTAACAGTAGAATTTAAAATACTCACAAAAACAGGGTTGTATATAACTGATGAAAACATAGGTGTTGCATCCGAAAAATTAGATCCCTCAATATGTGCCGCAATTGATTTAATTGTTGATTTCGTATTACTATTGCCTGAAAAGTTAACACCATAAAGAGAAATCTGCTCGCTCTTAATCACATGATTACCATTAAAGTTGGTAAAATCACTATTTATAACCATTGGATAATTATTTGCAGCTAAATCAAGCGCTGTTTGACCTCCACTAAATTTACAATCAATCCATGCATTCAAATTATCAGCTCTTGTTGCTATCATTGAAACTGATGTAGCACAATTTATAAATTGACTTTTATAAAATACTGTTTTATCTACGAAGCTTGAATTATCTGAAACACCACCTGGAAGAGGCTGTTGATAAAAGCCTTTATTACAATTTACAAAAGAAATATTATCAAAAAAATTATTATCAAACCCCATCATCTTATCTAAATGAATACCAATAGTCTGATCTCTAAACACAACATATTTCAACCACACAAAACTCATATGCTGTGTGCCAAAATTTTGTGAAGAATAAACTCCTGTACTTCCACCTTGCAATGTCAAATGTGACAAAACAAAATTATCATCCTGGCCACCGGTAAGGGTAATTAAAGGAAAATCGTCTTTTAAACCAACAATAACTGTTTTACCAGTACCTTTCCCCATAATTCCATGTTTTCTATCAAGAGGCATTTTTAAGGTTGAACTAATATAAAATACTCCTTCCGGAAGATCTGCAATACCTGCATTATTAATTAAATTTTGAATATATGTGGTACTGTCTGGCTTTCCTACTCTATCAGTTCTCCAATTTGGTCCTAAAGGATCTGGTAACGTTTCCCATGTAGGTCTTGCCCAAGGCGTATATTTTGTCCCTAAAATAGAGCTACTTAAATTAGCAAGAATTGTAGAGTTTGTTATTGCCGCGGTTTGCTCTACATTATTATATTTTATAGAATTACTATTATCTAAGTTACCCCATAAATCATATCCTGTAACTGTACCTGTGCTTCTTTTGTACCCTCCTAAAGCATTTATAAGCGTCATATTTGTCCTTGGCGATATTACATCAAATTCAGTATTAAGCTTTTTATTTAATATAAGTACGTTTGTTGCATCAATATCATAAGCTCCGGTACGTACTGCTGAGTATGAATTACCACCTCCTAAATCTGTAATTTTAACATTCCCCATATTAGACGCCTTAAACATCGCATTAGATCCTGCTCCATTAAGATTCCATCCTTCTGCATCAATACCAACAAAAGTAGCCGATTGAAGATTAGTCAACTCTGATGTATCTCCATGAGGTGTTAGAAAATTTGTATGCAAATGCACGTTTCCGTAACTCGGAGTTACTGCATTTCCTTTCATCGTTAATACTTTCGTTATACCTGATTGATGTTTTATAAACCTATTGTTTCTAAAATAACCAGACTGACTGCAATCAATAACTATAGGTCCACCATAATTTATGAAAGAATTATTCTCAAATGTTGCATTCGTTGCTTTCAAAGTTGCCCATTTTATTGATTTAAATGTACAATTAGAAATTACTCCTCCTGCTTCAAGAGTTATGGTTTTATCTGCTGGAATTAAATATTCTACCACAACGCCAGTACTTCCAGCAGCTATAGTAATATTCGAAAATGCATTAAGTGATGGATGCCCATATAATTTTTGATTACTTTTCATAACAATATTCACTCCAGAGTAATCTCCCTTTTCTAATCTTACAGCACCATATTTATCTAAAGCCTGTTGGATAGTTGCTTTTTGTGCAATCGGCAGCAAATAAGCATTAAAATAAGCTACTTCTTCAGCCTGATTGTTTACAACTGGAGTTTCCGGAGTAGTCTTAACCGGAGTTTCATCTATTGCATAATGATAATTCTGCGAAAAACCAGCCGTTGAAAGAAGCAAAAAATAAATTAAATGTTTCATTGTCCTGATATAATATAGGAGTTTGTTCCTGTTTTTCTAAGAAATCCAAATCTCACGTTTCCAGCTGTACTTGTAAATTTAGCGCTTCCTGCTGCAGTATAATTTAATGTAACACCAGAAGCTGCCTGTACCGTTAACACAGCCCCATTGTGAGCTTCTAAGTTAATGGTTTCGCCAACTGCCATGCTTCCAAAATCTGAAGTCAATGTTAATGTAGATGCAGTTGTGCATTCTATTGTATTATTTACATCACTAGCAGCGATATTTCTCGAAGAAGTAAATGAAACAATTGCTGATCTAAATGGAGTACTTGAAGTGCCTCCTGCAGTTTTAGCGTACAAGGCGTAAGGAACACTTAAAAGCTGTGTTACTCCAGTGATATTAAAATTACTTCCTCCTTTTACATCAACTTGTGTTTCTATATAGTAAGGACCTTTATCCCAAGCTATTTTACTAAAATCACCTGTTACAATTGTCCCTGTTCCTATTTCTAAAGAAACTAATCCATTCGCATTAGTCGTTGGAGAATGTGTTTCTTGATAAACGATAGTTCCTGTAGCGGTACTTTGATGAACAATCACTTTTAGGCTTATCTTAGAATTAACAACCAAGCTATTGTCTTGTGCACGAATGATTGCCTGATAACTCATTTTTTCAGGTGATTGTGCAAATACCTTAAATGATAGCGTTACAAATAATAATATAAGGGTATGTGCCAGTTTCATTAGATCTTCCGTTTTTAATTTTTAATTATTTTAAATGATTTCAAAATCTTATTGTCTACATATACTACGAGTATATAAATAGACGGACTAAGATTATTTAGACTGACTTGGGTATCAGCTTGATTAATTGTATTTTGTTTTAAAAGCCTTGCTTGAATATCGTAAAGTCTGTACGATCGCTGTCCGCCTTCCAATTCCATACCATTCATACTTATATTAACAAAGTCTGCAGTTGGATTTGGGTAAACAAACATTTCGGCTTTAGCAGGTTCTTCTACATCTGGGGTATCTAATGTTTCGTCTTTTACTTGCTGTTGAATTCCTTGAGCTACATTGTAAACGGCATCAACTCCCATATAAGTATAAAATACTTGGCCGATTGAATAAGCTACTGTGCCAGAAGTTCCCGTTGCATTGTTTCCAGATGTAATTATAGTTTCCATTAAATTATCATTACTTTGACTAATTCCTACAAAAGGAATAAAAAACATCATAATAATGATTAGTTTTATATGTCTCGGTCGCGAATGCTTCACAGTTTATTATTCTTAGATTATTTTATAGTGCAAAAATATTTAAATTCAAAAAATAATCGATATAATAAAACTTATTTCCGATAATCTGCATATAATGTAGTATTTTAGTGACTATTTACTTACATTGGAAAAGTTAAAAAAACGCTTAATTTTTTTTGATTAGCCATTTAGAAAGTTACAATCCAATTCAGACAAATTGTAACACTAAATATTCTTGGGCTTTTAATCTTAGTAGGAAGATTTACAAAATAACGACGATTTATTTGTTTAATTATATATGTAGATGCTTTTTATTTAATTTTTAATACACCTATCCATATAATTTGAAATTCATAATTATTAAGTGTATAAATAACAAAAAATTTATTCAACCAGCATTTACACAACTGATTTACAAATATTTAAATAGCCTTACTAGGACTATTTTATCCTGATTTATACAATTGAGCAATTTCGGTAGATTTTAGCAAAAGAATTGAGAGCTGAAAAGAAGAAAAAAGCACTTTAAAAAGCATTAAATGAACGGCAAAAAAGCAAATTAAATCAAAAATGGATTTTGAAATACCTACGCTATTTTTTTAATAAAACTTGTCTTATTCAATTCAAAATATGCCATTCATCGAGAATAATGGCTTTATATAGAAAATGCGCGTTTTACTGAAATATTTTTCCTTTTTTTGATCATCTTATTGAATAATAAGTGATAAAATCTATTTAAACATAGAAATAAAATAAAGGCCAAAACTAATTAAACTCTTACATGAAGTAATTGTTAAGCAAATAAAGCTTTAATGAAAAATGTAATCTTATTCCGCTAAATAATTAAAAAAAACACGATTTAAAATCTTGTTTCTTTTTTAGTCCAACGCCAATATTACCATTTTATTTTACTCAACTTTAATTTTAATACAATTAAAATGAAAAGATCTAACAACAATTCAGACAAAGAGATAAATGGAGCTAAGATGGTGTATCCAGAAAGTGCTCTTCATGAACTTTTTGCTAAGCAAGCGGAAGCATCACCAAATGCCATAGCATTAGAATTTGATGATGAAAAGATTACATATGCTTCATTAGCAAATAAGACTAATCAGATAGCGAATTATTTTTTAGAGCAAGGTTTAAGTCCTGGACAATTTGTTGCTGTATCAATGGACAGAAGTCCTAATTTAATTGCTTCACTTTTGGCAATTTTACAATGTGGAGCTGCTTATTTACCATTGGATCCGAAATTTCCAACAGAAAGGTTAGAATTCATGCTTGAAGATTCTGAAGCCGCATTTTTACTTACTACAGAATCTCTTTCTTCATCATTGCCTAATAGTTCAAAAACTATATTAATTGAAGACATATTATCTTCATTAGATCAATATCCTTCTACACCGTTATCAATTACGGTTTTGCCCGAAAAAGTAGCCTATATAATGTATACTTCTGGTTCTACCGGAAAACCAAAAGGTGTAACTGTAACACACAAAAATTTAGTAAACTTTCTTTTTAGTATGGCAATTGAGCCAGGTATCGAGCCGGCAGATAAACTGTTATCGATTACAACTATCTCATTTGATATCGCTGGACTAGAATTATTTTTACCTTTAATTAAAGGCGCTTCAGTCGTTTTTGCTGATTACGAAACGACGCGCGACGGTCAGCTTTTATTCAATCTTTTACAGAAAAAAGAAATCACAATATTACAGGCTACACCAACTACGTGGCAATTGCTATTAGATTCTGGCTGGAATACGCCTCTACCTATAAAAGCACTTTGCGGCGGAGAAGCTATGCCATTAAATCTTGCACGCTCATTAACGGCACGATGTAATTCTCTTTGGAATATGTATGGTCCGACTGAAACTACAATTTGGTCTGCCGTAAAACAAATTAAAGCCGAAGACGAATTAATTACAATCGGATTTCCTATTGCAAATACACAAATATATTTATTAGATGAAAATCGTAAAGTTGTCGAAGCTGGAGAAATTGGAGAAATTGTAATTGGCGGAGACGGAGTTGCAGAAGGTTATTGGAAACGTGAGGAACTTACGGCTGAAAAATTCATCTCGAATCCGTTTTCAGATGAAAAAGATTCTATTCTTTATCGTACTGGAGATTTAGGAAAATTACTTCCGAATGGCGAATTGCAATGTTTAGGACGTATCGATCACCAAGTAAAACTTCGAGGACACAGAATTGAATTAGGTGAAATCGAAGCAACTTTAAATACACTTTCAGGCATTAAACAATCTGCTGTAATTGTAAGCAGACATTTTGGAAATGAAGATAAATTGATAGCTTACTTAAAAACTAGCGGAGAATCAGGAGATGAGAAACTGATTCAAGAAGCACTTTCTAAAGTTTTACCAGATATTTTAATTCCATCAAAATTTATTTGGGTAGAAGAATTTCCGATAACACCAAACGGAAAAATTGACAAAAAAAATCTTCCACTTCCAGAAAATACCAGACCAGATTCTGCTCCTCTTTACAAAAAACCAACTACGAAATTAGAAAAAGACATTGCAAAAATCTGGAGCGAAGAATTAAAAATAGCAGAAATAGGCATTGATGATGATTTCTTTGATATTGGAGGAAGTTCAATTCTTGCTCAAAAAGTAACAACCTCTATGAAACAGTTTTTATCTGTAGATGTTCCTGTTTCAAAAATCTATATTCACCCAACAATTAAAGAACTTGCTTCTATTTTAGAAGAACAAAATGACACCGAAGAATCATTTGAGTTTAAAGCACCAAATCATTATGGAGGTTCTGCAGATATTGCGGTAATTGGTATGGCAGGGAGATTTCCAGGTTCTGATACGATAGAAGAACTGTGGGAAAATCTTAGAGATGGTAAAGAAACCATTTCACTTTTTACAAAAGAAGAACTAGACAGCAGTTTGCCCGAAAGTCTTAGAAATGATCCGCTTTATATTGGTGCAAGAGGAGTTTTGCCTTCTGCAAAAACATTTGATCCAAGTTTCTTCGGATTAAATCCGCAGCTTGCCGCAGCAATGGATCCGCAAATTAGAGTGTTTTTAGAAATTTCATTTGAAGCATTAGAACAAGCTGGACATCTTCCTAAGCATTATAAAGGAAGCATTGGTGTTTATTCTGGAAGCGAAATCAATACGTATTACGAAAACAATATTTTCTCAAATAAAGAACTTAAAAGTTCGATTGGAGAATTACAAATTTATACTGTCAACGGAAAAGACTTTATTGCACCGCGTACTTCTTACCATTTAAATTTAAAAGGACCTTCAGTAAGTGTACATTCTGCTTGTTCTACTTCACTATTGGCTGTTGCCGAAGCTGTAAAAGCAATAAGAACTGGAATGTGCGATGTAGCTCTTGCAGGAGGATCGAGCGTAACTTGTCCTATAAATAGCGGACATCTTTATGACGAAGGTTTTATTAAAAGTCCAGACGGTTCTACTCGCTCTTTTGAAGCTTCTGGAAAAGGAACCGTTTTTAGCGATGGCGCTGGAGTTGTCTTGCTTAAAAGATTAGAAGAAGCAGAAAAAGATGGTGATATAATTTATGGTATAATTAAAGGTGTTGGCGTAAATAATGACGGTGGAGACAAAGGAAGCTTTATGGCTCCAAGTCCAAAAGGTCAGGCCGGCGCTATAATTAATGCATTTAACGATGCTCAAGTCTCGCCTTCGACTATTTCTTATATGGAAGCGCACGGTACTGCAACACCAATTGGAGATCCTATAGAAATTGAAGGCCTTAAAATTGCTTACGGCAAACAAGATAAAAACAACTATTGTGCTTTAGGATCTATAAAAAGCAATATGGGACATACAACGGCCGCTGCTGGTGTCGCTGGATTGATAAAAGTATTGCTAGCCATGCGTCATAAACAAATACCGCCAATGGTTAATTTTGAAAAACCAAATCCTAATATTGATTTTGATAATAGCCCTTTTTATATCAATAATAAATTAATAGAATGGAAATCTGACGGAATCAGAAGAGCTGGTATTAGTTCTTTTGGAATTGGAAGTACAAATGTGCATGTTATTGTTGAGGAATATAACAAAGAACCTATACCGTCTTCAACTGGAAGACCAATGGATATTTTGATGTGGTCTGCAAAAAGTCAAAATAGTTTGTTAGGCTACGAAAATACTTTGGGGCATTTTATTGATAAATCTAAAGAAACACCTTTAGCAGATATTGCTTATTCTTTAAATATTACAAGAGACGATTTTAATCATAGAAGCTTTTTATTGGCAGATTCAACAGCAGATGCGGCTGAAAAATTAATTTCATTAAAAACAAAAAACACTAAATCTTCAATATTAAAAAGTGTGCCTAGCGAATTAGGATTTCTTTTCCCTGGACAAGGATCGCAATATTTGCAAATGGGTAAAAAACTTTATGATAACGAAAAAGTTTATCGCGAAGCCGTAGACAAATGTGCTGATATGTTAATGGGAGAATTGGGCTTAGATATTCGCGAAATTCTTTACCCTAAAGATCATTTTACAGACGCAGAAGAACTTCTTAGAAATACACGTTTAACGCAACCTTCCTTATTTGTTACAGAATATGCTTTAGCCCAATTATGGATGAGCTGGGGAATAAAACCAACTTTCCTTTGCGGTCATAGTATTGGAGAATTTGCTGCAGCACATTTGGCTGGAATTTTAAATCTAAAAGATGCATTGCATATCGTCGCTGTAAGAGGAAGATTAATAAGTCAATTGCCAGGCGGATCGATGCTGATTGTTCGTGTGCCAGTAGAAACATTAAATGAATTAAAACCAGATACACTTTCTATTGCAGCTATAAACTCAAAACAGTTTTGTGTTGTATCTGGAAAAAAAGAAGATATCGCAAGCTTCAATCAGGAACTTGATGCTAAAGAAATTCCGAATAGACTTCTTAATACAAGCCATGCCTTCCACTCTTTTATGATGGAACCAATTTTGGATGACTTTAGAAATGAGTTAGAAAAAATAAAATTGAACATTCCTCGATTGCCAATTATTTCAACTGCAACAGGAACGTGGCTTACAGATACAGAAGCTACAGATCCGACTTATTGGGTAAATCAGTTAAAAAATACGGTGCATTTTGCAGATGCAATGGACACGGCATTCGAATTAGAAGACTTTGTTTTATTAGAAGTTGGTCCTGGACAAACCTTAATAACTTTGGCGCGTCAACAGGCTGCTGGTAAAATTATACCTGCATTTCCAAGTATCAATTTCCCGAAAGACGAAAATGATAATGAGTACACTACATTATTGACTGCATTGGGCGAATTATGGTTACGAGGCATAAATCCTGACTGGAAATCATTTTATGGTGAACAGCAAAGACAGAAAATAGATTTGCCAAATTATATTTTTGACCGCAAACTTTGCTGGATTGAACCTTTGAGTATTGTAGAAACAGTAGTTCCTCAAAAAGCTGTCGTTTCTGAAGCGCCTGTTATTTCAATAGAAACTGAAAATAAAACAGTTGAAACTAAACATTCTAGAAAAGACGAAATCCTTTTTAAAATTTCAGATATTATAAAAAATGCTTCTGGAATAGTATATGAGTCTGAGTCTTCCTCAAATACTTTCTTAGAGTTAGGTTTAGATTCTTTATCGCTTACGCAATTATCAGGAAAGCTGAAAAAAGAGTTTGATTTACCTATTACTTTTAGACAATTAAACGAAGCGTATTCAACTCCTTCTCTTCTTGCAGATTATATAGAACTTAATCTTCCTGAAGAAGTTATTACTGAAATAAAAGAGGTAGAAAAAGTTGTAGAACATACAGCTTCGCCTTCGCAAAACGGAACACAATTATCCTCCAACCAAAGTCAGATTTCTTTAGAACAAATTGTTCAGCAGATTCAGCTTTTGAGTCAGAAAGTAGATCAGCTACAGAATTTTCAAAGCACTTCTGTAAACGGAAATGCTTCATTTGTAAATCTAAAAGCAGAAAATTTTGATGTTTCTAAATTTAACCATGACCTTAAACCTGAGACAAATGGTTCTGTAAAAACTAATGGAAATTCTGCGAATATTTTGGCACTTCATGATCAAGAGCGATTTGAAAACAACAATTATGAAAAGAAATATACGATAAAATCAAATGAACCGCCAGTACAGGGTAGCAAACTTGGAAGAGATGAAAGCGGAAATCCTGCATGGTTCATAGAAGATCCAAATCAGAACGGAAGTTTCGTTAAGATTAAGCTATAAGAGTTAGACAAAAAAAAATAGAAAGTTAATATTTTAAATTACCAATTTAAAAGTTGCAATTACATTTAAAATAGGTGCAAAATGAAAAATCAACCGCAAATACAAATAGAAATGGAAGCTGAAACAAAAATTCAATTTAATCCATTTTCCCCTGAAATCGAAAGAGTAATTCATACAACAAATTCGCAGCAGGAAATATGGACTGATTGCATTTTTGGCGGAAGTGATGCTAACAAGGCTTACAACTTATCTGTATCGATAAATTTTAAAGGAAATTTAATCATCGAGATTTTTGAGCAAGCTGTAAAAACTCTAATCGATCGTCATGAAGCTCTTAGAGCCTCTTTTAGTCCAGACGGTCGCTTTATGTGTATTTACAAAGATTACAGCATCAAAGTTTCTCAAAATGATCTTTCTGAAGCGCCTCCAATTGAAAAAGAATCGTCTATAGACAAACACATTAGAGAACAAGTTAGCGAGCTTTTTGATTTAGTAAGCGGTCCATTATTTAGAGTTAATTTGCTTAAAATTGATGAATTTGAAACAATAGCGACATTAACAATTCATCATATTGTGGGTGATGGACTAAGTATCGATATTATTCTAGAAGAACTTGGCGTACTATATTCTGCTTATCTTGAAGGCAAAGATTACGAGCTGCATGCTCCAGAAAAATTTAGTGAATTTGCCGAAAGGATAAATTCTTTGATGGAAAGCACCGATTACAAACCTTTAGAAGATTTTTGGATTGATATTTATAAAGAATCCGTTCCAACTATCGAATTACCAATTGACTTTGTAAGACCTTCATTAAGAACATACAACAGTAGCCGTCTAGATTTTGCTTTTGATGATGCTATTATTAGTGAATTAAAAAACATCGGAATAAAAACAAGCAGTAGTTTAGTAACAACTTTGCTTGCTTCGTTTGAGATTTTTCTATGCAAACTTACGGGACAAAATGATCTAGTAGTAGGTTTTCCTTCTTCTGGAAATACATTGTACGGCATGAGGCAACTAATCGGAGATTGTGTAAATTTGCTTCCTCTTCGCAGTAAAATCAATTCTGATATTAGTTTTCTAGATTATTTAAAACAAAGAAATACGCAATTATTTGATGCTTACGAACATCAGCAAGTTACTTTTGGACATCTTTTAAAGAGTTTTGCTATTGCGAGAGATCCGTCTAGAATTCCGTTGGTACCAGTTATTCTTACTGTAGATTTGAGCAGAACTATAGAAGATGATTTTTCATATACTGGTCTTACTCATAGCTTTAAGCCAAATCCAAGAGAATACGGAACATTTGAAATTCAGTTGCATATCTTTAGAGCTAAAAGCGGCCCTTCTTTTCAATGGACTTACAACACTACTTTATTCAAACCAGAAACCATAACTAAAATGATGGCTTCTTTTGAAGAAATCATTAAGGAAGTCATAGCAAATCCTACGAATCCATTATCAGATATTGTTGGCGGTAATTATTTAGCAGATTATGCTGAATTAAATGACACCGAAATGGCTTATCCTGATATTACTCTAACAGAGTTACTTAGAAAACAAGCAGAAATTACACCAAATAAAACAGCCGTAGAATTTCATGAATTAAAAACTACTTATAAAGAATTACACGAAAAGGTAAATCAAATGGCGCATTATCTGAAAGATCAAGGCGTTCAATCTGGCGATTTTATTGCCGTATCTTTTCCTAGAAGTCCAGAATTACTATATGCCTTACTTGCTATTATGCAATGTGGTGCGGCCTATTTGCCATTAGATCCAGATTACCCAAAAGAGCGTTTAGAATTTATGCTTAAAGATTCTAATGCAAGAGTTTTATTGACTACCAAAACTTTGTTTGCATCTTTGCCATCATGGCCGCAAACACTTTTTATAGAGGATGCTATAGAAACATTAAATAAGTATTCTGTTTTACCGCTTCCGTTTATGGTTAATTCAGAAAATAACGCTTATATTCTCTATACATCGGGATCAACAGGTAATCCGAAAGGTGTTCCAATTACTCATAAAAATTTAGTAAACTTTCTTTGCAGTATGGCATTGGAGCCAGGTATTAGCGAAAATGACCGATTACTTTCTATCACAACGATTTCTTTTGACATCGCTGGATTAGAATTGTATTTACCATTGATGAAAGGCGCTACATTAATACTGGCAGATCAAGAAACGGCAAGAGACGGAAGACTTTTACTTGATTTGGTAAAGAAAGAAAATATTAATTTCCTGCAAGCAACTCCAACAACTTGGTCAATGCTTTTAGATTCTGGATGGTCAGAAAAATTGCCACTTAAAGCATTATGCGGAGGTGAAGCAATGCCTGTAGATCTTGCCAACGAACTTTTGTCTAAATGTGATACGCTTTGGAATGTTTACGGCCCTACTGAAACCACAATATGGTCATCTGTAAAACAAATAAAAGCCGAAGATAAATTGATTACCATTGGAAAACCAATTGGAAATACTCAGATTTATCTAATTGATACTCAAGGTCAGCTTGTTGCTCCTGGAAATATCGGGGAGATTGTTATTGGTGGCGATGGCGTTGCAAAAGGTTATTGGAACAGACCAGAACTTTCATCAGAAAAATTTATTGCGAATAGATTTTCTTCCAAAAAAGAAGATATAATGTATCGAACTGGCGATTTAGGAAAGTTACTTGCAAACAATGAAATAGAATGTTTAGGACGTCTTGATCAGCAAGTTAAAATTCGAGGTCATCGTATAGAACCAGGAGAAGTTGAACAAGCATTATTGCTATTAGAGGGCATAAAATCTGCTGTAGTTCTAGCCGATGAAAATTTCTTAATCGCTCACATTGTTCCAGAAACAAGCATAGAAGAAGCTGAAAGTCAAGTTGCCTCTTGGCGAGAAACTTTAAGCACTCGATTACCAGCGCAATTAATGCCTCACGATTTTAATATAATCGAAAAGATACCAACAACTTTAAACGGTAAAATTGACCGTAAAGAATTGGGAAAATACAAAGCCAATAAAAAAATCTCTTACACGGCGCCTCGAACTGAAGAAGAAAATATTGTAGCAACGATCTGGAAAGAAAGCTTGAATCTAGATAATATCGACATTTTCAGTGATTTCTTCGAAATGGGCGGACATTCTATCAAAGGTGTAAAAGTGATGATTGAAATTGAAAAACATACCGGAATCCGAATTCCGCTGTCTTCTTTATTCAAATATTCAACAGTTGAGAAATTTGCTAAACTATTAAATACAGGAACAGAAATTTATTCTGATTGTTTGGTTCCAATAAAACCTGCAGGAAGCAAAGTGCCTCTTTTCATTATTCATGGAGCAGGATTGAACGTTTTGAACTTCATGAATCTGAGTAAACATTTTGACGAAGATCAGCCTATTTACGGAATTCAAGGTACTAAACCAAAAGGTTTTGAGGGATGGTATGAATCAATTGAAGCTATGGCTGCGCATTACATTGATGCTATTATAAAAGTAAATCCGAAAGGCCCTTATGCTTTGGCTGGTTTTTCTTTTGGAGGTATTGTAGCTTTTGAAATGACACGCCAATTGAAAGAGCAAGGAAAAGAAGTAAGCTTAACTGGCCTACTCGATTCTTATGTTGATTCTTCTTATTATTACGGAAGTTACAGAAGAAAACAACTTGTTAGATATTTTGATATAACTCATAGAAGATTAGACTTTTTAAAAGAAATGCTATTAAGCTGGAAAGCTTTCAAAATGCGTATAAATGGAAAAAGAGAATATATACTGCAAAGACATTTTGGAAAAAAAGTCGAAATGACGGAACAAGAAGAATTAGCATTGCAGCAATTTATTGAAGCCGATCGTATGGTGAAAAAAATTGTTGACCTCTATCATCTTAAGCCTCAAAATTTTAAAGTGGATTTATTCCGATCAAAAGATGATGAAAATTACAAATTAGATCCGACGCATTTAGGATGGAAAAAAGCAGCTTTAGGTGGTGTTACAATTCATAGCATTTCAGGAAATCACCTCAACATCGTTGCTCCGCCAAATGACAAAGTTTTAGCGAGACTACTTCAAGATATACTAGATGAAAACCATGAAAACCTCTAAGCTCTCTATTTCGTTTTTAGAGATAAAAGGTGTTGATTTTATTCCAGAAAAAGGGTATTCTTTAGATAGTGATGATATTGTTATTTACACTATTTATTTACCCAATTTCATGGATATGAAATCTGATTTATCTCAATTTCTAAATTCTATAGAACTCAAAAGAGTTAAAAGATATTATAAAGAAATTGACAAAGATAGATTTATCATCTACCGATCGATTCTAAAGCTCATTTTAGCAGCTTATACCAAACTAAACATCAAAAACATTTATCTTGATTATGACTTTAATAAAAAACCGTATTTAGCTTCGCATCCTTGGCTTCATTTTAATATTTCTCACTCAGAAGACTTTGCAACAATAGCAGTTTCTAGAAAAAAAGTTGGATTAGATATTGAATATATGAGCAAAGATTTCAACTTTACCAGTATGCTGCCTGATGTTTTTAGTGATAATGAAACAAAAATAATTGAGAATGCCAATGATAAAAAAAATACTTTTTACACTTTATGGACACGAAAAGAAGCCTTTGTTAAAGCCTTAGGGAAAGGTATCGACGAAGATTTTAAATACATTCCTTGTCTTGATGGCGAACATAATCTTGATTTTTCTTTAATAAAAAACTCTCAAAACTGGCAAGTAAGAAGTTTTGATCTAGAAGACGATTATTTAGGAGCGATAGCTTTTGAAGGTTTGCCAACAACTTCTGTGAACATAAATTTGTATAATGTATCGCAAAATATATTTACATTGTTAGAAATGGTCAAATAGCAACATTTCTTCATTCTATGAAATAAAAAAAAATTAAATATCAGATTTAAAAGCCGCTTTATTAAGTGGCTTTTTTGTATTCACTTAATGTTAAATAAATACTATATCGATTTTTCTATTTCAGTTTTATGAATGTGAGCTATTTGCGGAGCAACTCAAAAACCAATTTTAACAAAATTATCGCCATTATTTTGACCATATCTTTGAAAATCATGCGAAATAATTGAAAAATCATTCCATTTATTGATAAAAGTTATAGATTTGTTTCAAAAAACAATAGCAATTTTATTCCTTAAATGGAGAATACCACAACAGATATTTTTTTATGGCAACAGATAAAAAAAGGTGACATTACCGCCTTTGAAAAGCTGTATGATATCTATGCTGATGTTTTACTTACTTTCGCTTTACAATATACTAACGAAGAATCTCTTGCTAAAGACGCGATTCATGATGTTTTCTTAGACATTTACAAATACAGAAGCGGTCTTGCCGAAAATGTAAATGTAAAATCGTATTTGTTTAAAATTACCCAGAGAAATGTTTTCAAAAAGAATAAAGCATCTCAAAAAATATTCTCTTTAAACTCTGATTATGATTCGGTTATACTAAAAGAACTTTCTTTTGAAGACACTTTAATCGAAGAAGAAAACAATACTGCCCTAAATTCTAAACTGGCTTTTGCAATGCAAGAACTTACCGAAAAGCAACGCAAAGCATTGTTCTACAGATTTAATGAAGACAAACCTTATGAAGAAATTGCATCTATTTTAGACATTTCTATCGAGTCTTGTAGAACACTGATATACAGATGTTTGAAAGAACTTCGAAAAAAACTTTAAAAAAAGGTTATTTTTTATGTATATGTTTTACAAGAGTTGTTCTCTTAGTATTATATACCCCATAAAAACATCGCCTTGCAAATTAATTTCAACAAAATATCGAATGATGAAAAAGAATCCTTAAAGGATCGAATTCATCTTGGACTGATCGAACTTCAGCAAAAAGAATCTCGACGCAAGAAAAAGAAAAGATTTTTTGCCTATGGAGCTGCTGCGAGTGTCGCTTTGCTAGTTGCTTTATTTATGAATCAGAATTCATCAGAAAGCGCCAAACCTCTAACAGCATTAGAGCAATTTGCCCAAAATTCTAAATCAACAGAATCAAACCTAGATTTAGAGAATATTTCTCTTGTTTTGCAAGATCAGAAAACTATTTCGGTGCAAGATAGTACTGTAATTAGCTACGGAAAAAACGGCGAAAAAGTTACTGTAGGCCAACAAGCTATAAACACAAATTCTAATAGCGCTTCGGCTTTTAATACAGTTAGAGTTCCTTACGGAAAAAGAACACAAATCGTTTTGACTGACGGAACAACTGTTTGGTTAAACTCGGGTTCTTCGCTAATTTATCCAACTCAGTTTGATGGATCTATTCGTGAAGTATACCTAACTGGTGAAGCTGCTTTTGATGTGGCTCATAACAAAGCCAAACCATTTTTTGTAAAAACAAAAGAATGTAATGTGAGAGTGCTTGGAACGGTTTTCAATGTGAGTTCTTATCCAGAAGACGAAACTGTCCAGACGGCTTTATTGCAAGGAAAAGTTAGAATTACTTACAACAAAAAAGGATTCTTAAACAATCAGGAACTTCAAGAAGATTTGACACCTGGAATGATTGCTACAATCAATAAAGACAAAAAGCAGCTAAAAGTAGAACATAAAGATGTTGCTTCGATTCTGTCTTGGCGAGAAGGTTATTTTACTTTCAAAAGTCAGTCATTAAATACCATTTTAAACAAACTTTCAAAATATTATAAAATAGAATTCATAAAAGGTGCAGACTTAAATCTAGATGCCAATTATTCGGGATCTTTTGCCCTAAATGAAAATCTTAATTCGCTGGCAAATACATTATCCAGCATTACAAATAACAGCTGTACTGTTAATGCAAACCAAAGAACTATTACAATTAAATAAATAAAAAAATCAATTCAAAAACCGTAAATGCCTATGATATAAAACCAAAAATAAACATATCAACCTTATTTGTAAAAACTAACCAAAAAAAAACCAAAAGATGTTGGAACCATCTTTTGGCATTGTAGAACGGTAGTCAACGCTAATTGACTAACTCTTAAATTCAAAACAAAATTATGAATAAAAAACATAATTCAGAAAAGTATTTTTCTGGACGATACCACTATTACCTATATCTGCTGCTTATGAGATCTGTTACTGCATTTATCTGGATAAGTATGTGTAGTTTATATGCGAACCCTTCTTTAGGACAAAATAAAATACATGTTCGTTTCAAGAACACTCCGCTAACTGAAGTTTTTTCTACTCTAGAAAAACAGACTAATTATGTCTTTTTCTATAATGATGACGTTTTAAAGTCTGCCAATACCATTACTTTGGATAAAGACGCAACTATAGAAGAAATCTTAAACAACGCCTTAAAAAGCAATAATTTAACTTTTGATATTATTGATAAACAAGTTGTTGTAAAAAGAAATAAAAAGAAAGCAGAACAATTAGAATATGACCTAACAGGAAAAGTTAACGATAAAAAGGGTAATCCGCTTATTGGTGTAAACGTAATCTTAAAAGGAAAACAAAGCTGGGATATTACCAGAAAAGAAGGAGAATACAGAATGAGAGTTTCTCCTTATGATACTATTGTTTTCAGTTCTTTAGGTTTTAAAACCGTTACAGTTGCTGTAAACAATAAAAGAGTGATTGACGCCACATTAGTACCTGATGTTATGGAACTTCATTCTGTAGAAATCCCAGTATCAAATGGTTATACTGAAATTCCGAAAGAAAGAGTTACTGGAGCAATTGGAGTAATGACTGCAAAAGAATTGGCAGAAGTTCCAACAGTTGACATTCAGTCAAGATTAGAAGGAAAAATGGCAGGTGTAAATGTCGATCCGAGAACTGGTTCTATCAGTGTTCGAGGAACTAATAATTTTAGCGGAACAGGATCGCCGTTGATAGTTATTGATGGTTTTCCGCAATCTAGAGAAGATTTTGCTTTCTCTAAAAGAGGTGTTCCGGGATCTTCTATTTTAAGTTTTCTTAATCCAGACGACGTAGAAAGCATTACTGTTTTAAAAGATGCTGCTGCAAGTTCTATTTGGGGATCAATGGCTGCAAATGGAGTTATTGTCATTACAACCAAAAAAGGTAAAAAAGGCGAGCCAACAATCAATTTTAACACAACTACAAGCGTTGGAGAAAAAATCGATTTGGAAAAACTTCGCGTTATGAATACTGCTCAATATATTGATTACGAAAAAGATCTTGTAAATGGCGGATTTGTTGCTGACAATATCTCAAACTGGCAAGCGCTTAATCCGAGTGCAGCACAGGACAAAAAAGAGGTGAAATCACTGTTGCTCAAAGAGATCAATTGTTGGCACAACTTGGACAAAATGATAATTTAGGACAGATAAACAGATATTTACTTAGAAATTCACTTACAACCCAATATGATTTATCTATAAATGGCGGTAACGAAAAAAGCACATATTATTTGTCTCTAGGATATAATAAGGATCAAGCTGCAATGCAAGGAAATGACTCTAAATCTTATAACATTACATTAAACAACTCTTTTCAGCTTAAAAGCTTCTTAAAGTTAAATACAGGAATTAATTACGTACCAACAACGTATCAAACTAATACAGTTGCAAACGAAGCGCTGTCTAATGTATCGGCTACGGCTTTACGTCCTTACGATATGATTGCTGATGCAAACGGAAACGGAATTGATCGTTATTACCTTTTTAGACCAGAAATTTCAAAAGGATTTGAAGCAAAAGGATATTTGCCTTGGTCTTACAATTTTTTAGATGAACTAAATTATTCTAATGTAATAACAAAAGGTGCCAACATCAGATTAAATGCAAGTTTAACAGCAACAGTTACAAATTGGTTAAATTTTGAAGCATCTGGAATGTATACTTCTATCACAAACAAAACCAAATCGTTAAGCGAGTTAGATAGTTATTATTCTCGAAATATGATTAATCAGGCAACATCTGTTAATACAGCTGGAAAACTAGTTTATGGTATACCGTTGGGATCTTATTTATATAATACGAACACTAACAATGATAACCAGAGTATGCGTTTTCAAATGAATATCAATAAGAATTTTAACGAAAACAATAGTTTACATTTCTTAGCTGGTACAGAAGTTAGAGAAGAACGCAGAGAAGGTTCCAGTCAAAGATACTACGGATATAATATTGACACCAATTCTGGACAATCTGTAAACCCAACAGTTTATTACAATACGGTTTACGGATGGCAAAGTATGATTGGAACTTCTGATAATAGCATCAGTAAATCAAGAAGCCGTTATTTATCTTACTACGGATTGGGTTCTTATGATTTTATGAACCGTTATCATGTTTCAGGAAGTATTCGTTTTGATGATGCAAACATAATTGGAGCTTCTAGAAAAAATAGAGCATTGCCACTTTGGTCTGCAGGAGGTAAATGGGATATTAATAAAGAATTTTTCTTAAGAGATGTAAACTGGCTGAGCAATTTAGCTTTTAGAATTACTTATGGTAAAGGCGGAAGTTCTCCAAGCGGCGGATTTGGAAGCCAAAGTCCTGTAATTAGTATCGGAAGTGTAGATTTTAATACGCAATTGCCAACAGCTTCTATCTCGATACCAGAAAATCCTGAAATTAAATGGGAAACAACAACAACGTTAAATTACGGTTTAGATTACGGTTTCTTCAATAATCGTTTAAGAGGAAGTGTTGATTTCTATTATAAAAAAACTGAAGATATTTTAGCAAATCTTCCTTTCAATCCAACTTACGGATGGTCTTATGTAAATTATAATACAGCAACTCTAAAAGGACACGGCGTAGATGCATCTCTTTCGGGAATTGTAATAAATGCGGCTTTTAAATGGAACAGCAGTATAAATTTCTCTTATAATACCAATGAAGTTACAGATTCTCGTTATGTATTAAACAGCACTAATCAGTATTTTGGTTCATCACCAATGGTTGGAACAAGTATCGGAACAATCTATGCTTACAAATGGGCTGGTTTAGATGCAACCGGACAATCTCAAGTTTATAAAAAAGACGGCACAATTGTAACTTCCAATCAAGGTATTGCATCAATTGATAAAGACGACCTAAAAAAAATGGGAACTTCATTTGCTCCTTATTTTGGAGGATTTATGAATGATTTCTCTTTTAAAAATTTCAGATTAGGAGTACAGATGACTTATTACGCTGGACACGTATTTAGAAATACAGTATTACAAAATTATCCTTCTTATTCTGGAGTACAATATGGAGCTGTTGCTAAAGATGAACTGGTTGCACAAAGATGGAGACAAGCTGGAGACGAAGCTACTACAAATGTACCTGGTTTAACAAATATCAGCTACAACAGCTTAAACCGTTATCAATATGCTGATATTAACGTACTTCCAGCAGACAATATCAGATTGCAGCAGGTTTCATTAGGATATAATGTACCATCAGAATGGTTACAAAAAACATTTATTAAGTCGTTAAGTTTCAATTTTGCGGCTAGAAATTTAGGATTATTATGGGTTAAAAATGATTTAGGAATCGATCCACAATACCTTTCAAACGGTAACTATAATACGCTTGCGCCACAACGCAACTATACATTACAGTTTAATTTCAGTTTTTAATTTAAAAAAATAGACTTATGAAATTTCTAAAATCTAAATTATATATATTCCTCCCTTTACTTTTACTAAACTCATGCAGAGATTATGTTGAAGTGGAACAGGTTGGAAACAACAGAATTTTAAAATACACTTCTGATTACAGAGCTTTGGCAAACAATTACAATGATATGACTTCTTCCGGTGGAATTTATCTTATTGCAAATGATGATGTTGAATTTCCAACAACGTATCAAACCGGAGTTACTACAATTTGGGGAAATAGTTATACTTGGCAAGACAGAATATACGATCCTTCTCAAGGCGATTCAGACTGGACAGGGTTATACAAAGCGGTGTATTACAGCAATGTAATTCTAGATGGCGTAATGGGCAGTGAAAAAGGAACAGACGCAGAGAAAAAAGAAATCACTGCTGAAGCTTACGTTCACAGAGCATTTGCTTACTTACAGTTGGTAAATACTTACGGACCACAATTTGATCCAACTTCTGCGAATTCAGAAAAAGCAGTTCCACTATTATTAAAACCAGAATTATTTTCTTCTTTAGAAAGAAATACAGTTGGACAAGTTTACGATCAGATTATATCAGATTTAAAAAGTGCTTTGGATAATGGCATTCAAAACGATCCTCAATTCAATGTGCTTCCTTCAAAAAGAGCGGTTTATGCATTGCTTGCAAGAACGTATTTGTTAATGGGACAATATCAATTGAGTCTTGAAAATGCTGAGAAAGCTTTACAGATGCAAAACAGTTTAATTGATTTTAAATCATTAGCTACAGCTTACAGTTATCCAGTTTTAATTCAGAATCCTGAAGTTATATTCTCAAAAACGTTGCTTTTAACTTATAACGGAGCGCCATTATCCACAGAGCTTTTAAATAGTTTTGGAGCCAATGATTTACGTTACAATTATTACACAGCTCCAGGAACTAGCTTCTATCCTACTTACACTGGAAGAGGTTTCGGAATATACACTTACAGCTATACAAACGGAATTAATATCGGAGTTTCTGTTCCTGAAATGTATTTAATTGCTGCTGAATGTTATGCAAGATCAGGAAAAATTGCAGAAGCGGTAAACTACCTAAATATTCTAAGAGCAAAACGTTTTAAATCGGGAACAACTTATACTGTTTCGGCAACAACAAACAAGGAAGCTTTAGATTTGGTTTTAGCTGAAAGAAGAAAAGAATTCATCGGACGTGGCTTCCGTTGGTTTGATCAGCGACGTTTAAACTTAGATCCAGTTTATCAAAAAACATATACCAGAGTTTTTAAAGGTCAGACTTACACTCTTGCGCCAAACAGCGATGGTTATGTATTCCCAATCAATCAAAATTATATCGATTTAAGCCCTGAGTTAGGGAAATAAAAAAACTTACAATGTTTACAAAAATTAAAAATATCAAATTAATGGTATTGGCGTTCTGCGCCTTTACCTTACAAGTTACAAGTCAAGAAGTTAAATCGAGATTACAAGGAATGGTCGACATTCCAACTCCTGGATTAACTTTCAGCATGACTTACGATCCAAAAGACGGACCATTAGAAAATGTAAAAAATATCAACGGTTATGCTTATGTTTTCAACGATTACAGATGGCAAATCGAAGACGTAAAAATGAAAAAAAATGGCGCTGTTTACAGCGCCGATTTTACAGTTCCAAAAAACTGTGCTTTTATGGCTTTCAAATTTTATGGCAATACCGAAAATGGTTTGGTCACAGATACAAATCAAGACACAGGTTATATGCTAGTTGCTTTTAAAGAGCCAAAAGTTAAAATGCCAGGTGCTGATTTGGCTTGGGCTACTTTCAGAAACAAAGATTTCAATGGTCAATTTGGCGGTTACTTTAAAGATTTTTCTATTGAAGGGGATGCAACAGAATATTGGTTAAAAAAGGAAGTCGCGGATAATGGCAACAGATTTCCAGAGTTTTTTGATACTTATTTCCAAGTTTTGAAAGTACAAAAACCAGAAAAATTTCAAGAATTAGGAAACAAATTTTTAGGAGATTTTACGAAAAACATGAAAGGGCTTCCGGAAGAAGTTTACACAAAAGTGCATCACATTTATTTATTCGATTTAAAGAATAAAACAAAGGCTGATTCTCTTGAAACTGTAATCACAAAACAATTTCCAAAAGGAGCTTTTGTAAGACAAAAAGCGTATCAAAAAATTATGCCGATTGCCGATGCTGCAGAAAGAAACAAAGTAATGACACAGTTTTTGGCTGATTTTCCATACAGTTCTGAAGTTCCGCCATCACAGCAGTACTTCTATGATAATATTGCCAAAATGCAGTTTACTTACTATTTCGAAAACAAAGATTACAAAACGATTTTGTCAATGATTCCGACAATGAATTTTGCTAATCTAAACGATGCTTATCATCAAAATATTTCGAAAGCATTGTATTTAAAAGTAGTTGATCCCGCGGTTATCGAAACTATGGCAGTACCAATGATTCAGCAAATGCAGAAAAAAGTAAACGACATGTCTTACATGCAGGGAATTTACTGGTCGCCAAATCAGGCAACTGAAAATGCAAAAAATCAGCTTAACAACGAATTGGTAATTCAGATTCGTATGTACGATATTTTGAAAAAATACAAGGAAGTTCTAGAAACTTTCGAATTGCTTCCTTTTGAAAAACGTTACGAAAAAGCAAGTATCAACGATATTCATATCAAAGCTTTAGAAGCATTCAATAAACCAATTATCGAGGTTCTAAAAAACGCCGCAAGAGCAAATACTTTATCAGAAGCTTCAACTGCAAAACTAAAAGAATGGTTTTTGAAAGAAGGCAAAAAAGAAGCTGATTTTCCTGCTTACTTAGAACAATTGAAAAAAGAAAACAAAGCAGAAGAAAAAATTGCCTTGATTGATATCGCAGCTCCTGCAATTAAAGTGCAATTTGCAGACGGAAAAACTAAAGATTTAGCTTTAAACAGCGGAAAAATTATTGTAATTGATTTTTGGGCAACTTGGTGCGGACCTTGTAAAAAAGCGTTTCCAGCAATGCAACAATTGGTAAACAATTTTAAAGAAGACAAACAAGTCGAAATTAATTTTATCAGCACTCAAGAAACTAAAGAAGGCTATAAAAAAGAAGCTTTAGCTTATCTTAAAGAAAAAGGTTTAAAAATCACTACTTATTTTGATTTAGTTAAAAAAGGTGGCGGAACAAATAATGCTTCTTTTACCAACTATGCTCAAATCTTTAAATCAAGCGGAATTCCTAGAAAAGTTGTCATCAAAGACGGAAAAATCCGTTTTACATCTGAAGGCTATTCTGGAAATCCAGGACAGTTAGTTGATGAACTTACAAACGTTATTAATGCTTTAAAAAGCGAATAATAGCTTTTTGAAAATCAAAAAAATATGAAAAAAATAGTTTTACTATGTACACTCGCTTTGAGTGTGCATAGTTTATCAGCTCAGAAAAAAGCAGTAGACGAATCGGCTTATCAATCTTGGAAAAGAATTAATTCTAAAGCTTTATCTTACAATGGAAAATGGATGTCTTACACTACCGTTTTTCAAGATGAAGAAAAAGAAAACAATAAACAGATTATTATTCAGGAAGCTCCAAAAGGAAAACGTTTGGTTTTGGAGAATATTAGCGATTTAAAATTCATCGGGAAAAAAGACTGGATTCAGTACAGCAAAAACGACAGTACACTTTTGCAAAATTTAAAAACAGGAGCAAAAAAACTTTGGAAAAGCAAGCATTACACGAATCCGCTTGAAGGAACTGATTTTCTATATTACACGCGTCCAGAAACGCCAAAAGGCCAAATCTTTTTACAACGTTTGGTTTGTTATAACTTAGAAAGCAACGACAGTATTTTTGTAAACAATATTAAATCGTCTCGTTTTTTAAAGAACAAGTCGATTGTGTATTTACAAGTTGAAAAAGATCAAATATTTCTAAAGCACGGAACAATCGGTGGAAAACAAGAAACAGTTTACAGCGGAAAAGCTTCTGATTTTGGAGATTTTCAATTAAATGATAAAGAAAACGGAGGAACTTTTACTTTAAAAGGAAGCAACAGTTCTGACTTCAATATGGTTTATTATTTCAATTTGAATACGAATTCGACGAAAGCTTTATTCAATTATGATGAAATTGCTTTAAACGATCCTAATTTTTCGATTTCAAAAACCGCTTATGGTTTAAACGAAAATGCTCAATTTATTTCTTTATTGGTAAATTCGAACAAACGTCCTGAAAATACTCAGATTGCAAAATCAAATGTTGAAATATGGAAATCGAATCAAGGAACTATGGAACGTAGACAGGAATTGTTGAGAAGTTCTAAAACGCTTCCAAGTGAACAAAAATTCATTTATGACATTCAAAATAAAAAAGTTATAAAAGTAGCTTCAACTGGCGAATTTGATCAGGTTTTAATTCCAGAATCTGGCAATTTCAAAGGAGTTTTTGCTATTGATAAAAAACCTTATACAGTTGAAGTAGATTGGACTTTTAACGAAAGAAGCGATATTTATTGGATAGATGCAGAAACAGGAAAATCAACCAAAGTGCTTACAGGTGTTTTTGGAGGTATTTCATGGAATCCACAAGGAAGTTTTGCGGTTATGTATGATGAAAAGCAAAAAGTTTGGACTGTATTTGATTCAGATTCAATGCAGTTTAAAAACATTAGTTCGCAAATTCCTTTTCCGGTTTCAGACGAAAACGTAGACATGAAATCTGCTAATACTGCTTACGGAATTGCAGGCTGGTTAAATAACGGAAATACGGTAGTTTTATACGATCAGTTTGATTTGTGGGCAATCGATCTTACGAATCAAAAAAAGGCTTATTCTCTGAGTCAAGGTTACGGAAGAAAAAACAAAGTTGAACTTCGCTATGGTGAAGAAGGTTTTATTGGTAATTTAGATCAAAAGAAAACAGTTACTTTAGTTGGTTTTGATTTCGATCATAAATCCAATGGCGTTTACAGATTAATCAACAATAATTCGGTAACAAAAATATTTGCCAATCCAGATTACAATGTTCGCGTTGAAGCCGTTTCTGGAGATAATTCGAGTGTTTTATTTTCAAAATCAAGCTATACTATTTTTCCTGATTTGTGGTGGGGAACTTCTAGTTTTGGATCACAGTCTAGAATGACAGATATCAATCCGCAACAAAAAGAATATGCTTGGGGAACTGCAAAGGTATTGACTTGGAAAAGCTTTAACGGAAAAGAAAATCAAGGAAATCTATATCTTCCAGACAATTACGATAGTAAAAAAACATATCCTGTAATTGTTCATTTCTACGAAAAACATACAACCGATTTTAATACGTATCAATTGCCAGAAGTGAGTTCTTCTAATATTAATATTCCAAGTTATCTTAGTCAAGGTTATATCGTTTTTCAGCCAGACGTACATTATATTTACGGCGATGTTGGAAACAGCGTTTACAATGATGTAATGAGCGGAGTTGAATATTTAATTGCAAACGGCATTACTGAAAAAGGTAAAATCGGAATTCAAGGACACAGTTTTGGAGGTTACGAAACTTCTTTCTTAACAACTAAAACTGATCTTTTTACTTGTGCTATTGTAGGTTCTGGAGTAAGTAATTTTACTGCCAATTATCCTGTAATGCGATCAAACGGTATTTCGACTATGTTTAAATACGAAGCCGATCAATATCGTATGGGAAGTTCGATGCACGATAACCTTGACGGATACATTAAAAACTCGCCTTTATTTTCTGCTAAAAACATTAAAACACCAATTTTGATTTTCCATAATGATAACGACCGTGCAGTTCCTTATCAGGAAGGACAATCTTTATTCTTCGCGCTTCGTCGTTTAGGAAAATCTGCTTTATTGGTGAATTACAAAAAAGAAGGACATACTTTAGACGACGCTGCCAACAGAAAAGACTGGACGCTCAAAATGCAGCAATATTTTGATTACTACTTAAAAGGTTCAGCAAAACCAGACTGGATGTAATTTAATTTAAAATTATTAAACACATAGAAACATAGATTTTTCATCTTTTTCTTTTGAGGGCAAAGAAGAAGCTAGCTTCCACACATAGAATACTATGTGAATTAACGCAAGTGAAACGCCTTTTTATAAGTCTGTCAACTATGTTTCTATGTGTTAAAAAAAACTGTTGTTTGAAGGTTTCTCACGAAACCTTCAAATAAACAGCAAGGACTTCTTATACCCTTTTCAAACTAAAATTCAATCAAAAAAAAGAACAATAACGATCAACAATGAAAGCAAAATTAATTGTAGCGCATTTACTTTTCTTGTGTCTAACTCAAGTTTCAGCGCAATTTAAAACCACTTTTCCACTGCCTAAAGAAATTAAGCACGGAACACTTCCAAACGGAATGCAATATTTCATCATGCATAACGAATGGCCAAAAGACAGAGCCGATTTTTACTTCGTGCAAAATGTTGGAGCAATTCTAGAAAACGACGATCAAGACGGATTAGCGCATTTCCTAGAACATATGGCTTTTAACGGAACAGAACATTTTAAAGGAAAAGGAATCATCAACATGCTCGAAAAACAAGGTGTTTCTTTTGGAAAAGACATTAATGCTTATACGGCTTATGACGAAACGGTTTATAATATCAGTAATGTTCCAGCGGACAATAAAACTTTATTGGATTCTTGCATGTATGTGTTGCACGATTGGTCTGGTTCTTTGCTTTTGGCAAATAACGAAATTGATGCGGAAAGAGGTGTAATTCGTGAAGAATGGCGCACGAGAAGAAACGCAGATTACAGAGCGGGAGAAAAAATTGATAAAGTGGTTTTTCAAGGTTCAAAATATGCAAAACGAAATGTAATCGGAGATTTGAATGTCATCAATAATTTCAAATATCAAGTATTAAGAGATTATTATAAAAAATGGTATCAACCGCAAAATCAGGCGGTCGTGATCGTAGGGGACATCGACACGGCTTTAATCGAAAAAAGGGTTAAGGAGATTTTCGGTTCGATACCAACCCCAAAGAAAATCAACAAAAGAGAATACGAAAAAATTCCGGTGCAGAAAGAAAACCGTTATGTTTTGGCAACAGACAAAGAATTACAGCGTTCGGGAATTTCACTTTCGCACACTCAGTCAAAACCTTTGGTTCAAGATGAAGCCGAAATGACAAAAAGCATGCAAGAAAGCTTGGCAATGCAATTGATGAATATTCGTTTTGGAGAATATATCATTAACAATGAAACAGCAGGTTTATCTTTTGGAGTTTCTAACAATAACCTTTCTAGGTTAGCAAGTAAATTTTCGCTAAACATTACACCAAAAAAAGGAAAGTTTTTAGAAGCATTTTCAGAAGCTTACAGAGAATATGAAAGAGCGATTCAAAACGGATTTACGCAACAGGAATTAGATCGTTTAAAAACCAAAATGCGAAGCAGTTATGACAATCGTCTGGCAAATAAAGACAAAATCAGCAACGGATCTTGGGCAGAACAATTGCAAATGTATTTCTTAGAAGCCAATCCTGTAATGACGATGGACGAAGAATACAAATGGATGAATAACTTTCTGGATAAAGTTACTTTAGAACAGATTAATACTGTTTTCAGAGCTTTAGAACCTAAACAAAATTTAATCTTATCGGTTTCTGCTCCAGAAGATGCAGCAACAAAATTCCCTGAAGCAAATGATTATTGGAATGCGATGAAAAGCATTTCCAACAGCAAATTGGAACCTTATAAAGAAGAAGAATTAACAGCTTCACTAGTAAAAGAACAATTGACAGAAAAAGCAATTGTAAAAACAAGTGACATTAAAGCATTCGCGAATGCGAAAGAATATACGCTTGCAAACGGCGCAAAAGTGGTTATTTATCCAACGACATTGAGCAAAGACCAAATTCTGTTCTCAGCTTACAGCGCTGGAGGAAATTCACTTGTAGATTGGCAAGAACTTCCGTCGGCACAAATTGCAACGGCTGTGGCGTCTTATTCTGGTTTGGGGGATTATAAATTTACCGATTTAAAAAAGAAACTAACTGGAAAAACAGCAAGTGTTAGTCCGTATATTGGAGGTTTATATGAAGGTTTTAACGGAAGCAGCAACAAAGAATCTTTAACAACTTTACTGCAGCTGACTTATTTATATTTCCAGCATCCGAGATTTGATTCGACTACTTTTGATAAAATAAAAGAGCAATATCAAAACAAACTAAATAATGCTCACAACAGCAATGAAAAAGCTTTAAACGATACGATTTCGGTTTTAAACACCAATTACAGCAAACGAAATTGGGCATTGAATCAGGATTTCATCAATGCTTTTGATTTGAATAAAGCGAAGAAATTCTACTCAGAACGTTTTTCTAATGCAGGAGATTTTACCTTTTTATTCGTCGGAAGCATTTCTGAAAAAGATATTGCTTTAATTAATACCTATTTAGGAAATCTTCCTTCAACTTCAAAAACAGAAAAATACGTCGATCATAAAATTTATATGAAAGACGGAAAAACTGAGAAAACGATCTTTAGAACAATGGATACGCCAAAAACAACGGTTTATCTTCATTTAGAAAACAAAGATGTTGTGTATTCTAAAAAGAATAAAATTCTGAGTTATATGGTTTCTGAATGGCTTACGAAACGTTATTTGGAAACAATTCGTGAAGAAGAAGGCGGCAGTTATGGTGTTCAGGTTGGAGCCAATTTATCGCAATCTCCTACTCCATTATTTTCTTTAGAAATCAATTTTGATTGTAATCCTGACAAAGCAGATGCCTTGGTGAAAATTGTACACGCAGAATTGGCAAGAGTGCAAACAGAAAACATTCCTGCAAATATGCTAGAAGACATTAAACAATCTATAATTAAGAATAATCAGGAGCAGTTAAAAGAAAATAGTTACTGGCTAAGTGCGCTAACTTCTTACGTTCGCAACGACGAAACTCCTCTTGACATTGAACTTCTTAAAAATACATTAAGTACAATTACAGCAAAAGATTTAAAAGAATTTACCGTAAATGCTTTAAAAAAATCTAACAGTGTACAAGTGCTAATGAAAGCAAAATAAGAATCTCTTATAAACCAATTTCCAGATTCCGGTTTATAATATTCTTATCGATTTTTTTATTTTTTATTTTAATTAGTTTTTAAAGGCTGTCTAAATTTTAGATGGCCTTTATTGTTTTTTTAATTAAGATTTTTTGATTTACGGCACAACCGTGGCTCTTTATGTAAGCAAAGAAATAACATAGAAAAAACAATTCTTTTATGTTGCGTCTGAATTCGTATATTCGGCCTTTATTTTGAAAAAAGAGAATGATTGCAAAATTGAATGAAAGAAAATCCTATCCATGGATTGTTGTTGGCCTGCTATGGTTTGTTGCTTTATTGAATTATTTAGACCGACAAATGCTTTCTACTATGAAATCAGCAATGATGGATGACATTCCTGAATTGGCTAAAGCTGAAAATTTCGGCCTTTTGATGGCTGTTTTCCTTTGGATTTATGCGCTGATGAGCCCTGTTTCTGGAATTATAGCAGATAGATTTAACCGAAAAAGAATCATCATAGGCAGTCTTTTTATCTGGTCTGGGGTGACTATGGCGATGGGTTATGCCACAACTTTCAATCAGATTTATGTTCTGCGTGGCATTATGGGTTTTAGCGAAGCCTTTTATATTCCTGCTGCCTTATCCTTAATTGCAGATTACCATCAGGAAAAAACACGCTCTTTTGCAATTGCAATTCATACCACCGGAATTTATTTAGGACAGGCACTCGGCGGTTTTGGAGCCACTATTTCTAAGTATTTTTCCTGGCATTTCAGCTTTCACTCCGTAGGTTTATTTGGTGTACTTTACAGTTTAATACTTATATTTTTTATACAAGAAAAGAAAACTTATTTCTTAGATCCCACAAAAAAGTCATCTGTCCGCAATGAATTCAAACAAATGTTCAAAGGATTGGGAATATTGTTCGGTAATATCTCCTTTTGGGTTTTGCTTTTTTATTTCTCTGCACCAAGTTTACCGGGTTGGGCGGCCAAAAACTGGTTACCCACTTTATTTACTGAAACTTTACATTTAGACATGTCTATGGCAGGACCAATTGCAACGGTAACCATTTCGATGTCTTCCTTTTTTGGCGTTTTAATTGGAGGCGCAATTTCAGACAGATGGGTGATGAAACATCTTAAAGGAAGAATTTACACCAGCGCTATCGGATTGTTTCTTACCATTCCGGCGTTGTTTTTATTTGGCTATTGCTGTGACATAGCCGCTATTGTTTTTGGCGCGGTCCTTTTTGGACTTGGATTTGGAATATACGACACCAACAACATGCCTATTCTCTGCCAGTTTGTTGCTCCCCGCTACAGAGCTACAGGATATGGAATTATGAATTTTGCAGGTATTTCTGCCGGAGCTGTTATCACAGAGTTTTTAGGAAAAGCCGCAGATAATGGAGGCATGAGACACGTTTTTGTACTGCTGTTATTTGTTGTTATTACTGCAATCGTTTTACAGCTGGTGAGCCTACATCCAAAAACAATAGATATGACTGATGAGAATGAGGCTACAAATTCAATCTAAAAAAGAAAGCGATTTGAAAATTAAATAAATACCTCCAACCGCTTTTACATGACAGACTTATTATTTATCTTACTTTATATTCTGAATAAAAGTTAATAAATTCGTTACCGAACATGGCGAGAAAAACTTCTTATTTGAATCTGGATCAACTGTCCCATTTGAGACAATCCCGACAAGTAAACCGTTTTCATCTACTAATGGAGCTCCACTAAGTCCTCCGAATTTCTCAGGCACAAGAATATCTTTTAATAAAATTCGATTTGAAATTGTTTTGTAATATTCAAATTCATATACCCTTTGCGGTCCATTTTCCATCGTTCTGGTCCAGCCTACAACATATAATTTTTCTCCCTGAACTAAAGGAGTCTTTCTTATTTCTAAAGGTATAATATTGGTAGAGTTTTCTTTTATGGAAAATACCAGCCAGTCATTGTCATAAGTGGACTTGGCTTCCAATTTCTCAGACTTGTCTTCATTTAATAATTTATCACAAATTACAATTTCGGACTTATTGTTTAAAGGGTATAATATCCAATTTTTAATATAGTTTTCCAACGACAGAGTTGTCATTCCCTCGGGCTTAATAATCTTAAGTATATGTTTTGCTGTAACAGAAAATGTTTCATTATTATATTTTACAAGAAAGCCACAACTGAATTTTGGCTGATTGTATTTCGGGTTTGTAAATTCGATCCCGTTCACCAAAGCTATTTCTTTAAATACTTTGTTTGAAGAAACCTCCTGTCCGAAGCAACCTGCTGTCCATAAAGTTGCAATAGCAAAAAAAAGTTTAAATTTCATAATACTTCCAAATTTAGAGTTCACTATCGGTCAATACAAAAACTTTTATTTAGGCTAATTTTCATTTCTAATGACTATACATAGTTTTAGTAGCTAGCTATAAAGAGTAAGCTTGCAATGTTTTTCTTGCCCATTTTCCCCAGTCTTTCAAAGCATCCAAAAGTATTTTGTTTAGTCCTTTATTGTCTGTCGGTTTGCCTTTAATTGGTGGAGCTAAATCTTTGTCAGAAACCGGAATCTCAGTAACTTTTGTGGCAAACCATGTCATATTTTCATGCGGCATAGCCAAGCCTAAAATTGTTCCGGGTAAGCCTGTAAAAGATTCTGGACCTCCTGAAAATGGAATTTGAATGGTATAATAAGCAACAACATAAACAGAATCAATAATTATGGCATTTGCTCTGCGACATTCATAGCCCGCAATTTCTCTGGTTTCATCCGTAATTTTCCAGTCAATTTTGCGTAAGCTATCTTTAACTAAGTATAAATCATCGTAAACATTTTTTTGTGTAATACTGGTTTGCGTATCAAGATCTGTGGCGATAACATTTTTTAAATTAGCCATTGCATCATCTGCAATCCAAGCGTTGTTATTTGCCGATTGATTGGTTTCTTCCCATTTGTATAAACTCTTGTTTTTTGAAAAACTGAGAATGCTTTTTGTAGTTTTAAATTGCGGATTGTTTTTTTTATAACTTTCAAAAGCAGCTTGATAATAACTATCAGTTTCTCCTTTTATTTTTTTTGTAATCAAAGCATACATATTCGATTTTTTCTCAAATTCGATTACGCCATTTTGTACAAAGTGCTCATTTTGTGCAAAAGTATTGCAGCTTATCAATACAATTATTAAAATTAAGATGCGATTTATTATTGTTTTCATGGTTTTAGTTTTGTTTAATTTCTCCTCCGCCCATTTTGCTGAAATCCCAGCTTACAGAGAACATAAAGTATCTTTGGATAGTCGTATAAGTACTTTGGCTGATGTTTCCATTATAAGCCGAACGATTAAATCCTACATTTTGGTTCAAAAGATCTCTTCCCGTTATAGAAACTCTTAAATTATCTGATTTTAAGAATTTCTTGGTGATAGATGCATTCCAGATAAAACGTTCAAAAGTTTCCTGAATCACTTGCGTTTTTCCATTATATTGATAATTACCATCTGTACTAATTTCCAGTTTGAAAGGTAACTCTACACTGGTCCAGAAATTTCCATTAAACCCCCAACCATTACTATCACTATTTTCATTGATGCTTGCATCGGCAACGTTGTATGTAGGTCCGAAGCTGGTATTAAAATTATATTTTTTCTCTTTATACTTTGATAAGTTTAAATTAAAGGAGTAAGTTGAATTTTTAGTTTTATTCAGTTTTGTATTGATGTAATTATAGTTTACATTTTTGTTGGCGCTTAAACCAATTCCTGCTGTCATATCAATTGCTTTGATTGTTTTGCCAAAATTACTGTTCAAATAATAACTTGTTGAAGCTTTGTTTTCGAGGTTTACAAATTGGGAAATACTTTCTCCTCTATCATTTGTAACCACATTACTTATTATTGGATTTATTGTAAAATTATACGATCCGTTAACCGAAAAATATTGATTGGTGAGCACTTTGTAGGAGTAATAACTACCTCTAAGAATATTTCTAAAAGAAGGATCTAAATTTGGATTACCAACAATTGTATTTAATTGGTTTTCATTGTTTCGGATAGGCTGTAACTGATCTAATGTCGGCTGATCGGTATTTCCGTTATACGACAAACGAAGCGATTCTCTTTGTTTAAAATTATACTGATAGCTTATCTGAGGCATGTAGTTAACAAATTTTTGCTTAAAATAACTATCTGCATAAACATCATATTGTTTAAAGTTTACACCACTAAATTTAGAGCCAAAAGAAAAAACAGTTTTATTTTTTTTGTAGTTAAAAATCGCTCCAACCTGGTTTATTGTTTGGTCTAATTCATAATTATTACTAAAGATGGAATCCAAAACATTATAATCACCATTTGAAGATTGATTAAAAGATTTACGATCCGCTTTTCCATTACTGATGTTGAATCCATAATTAAGAATTAAAGATAAACTTTTGGATAACGGTTCGGTATAGATTAAATTTGATTTAAAAGCTGTATTGCTAATATTATTGACTTTATTCTGATCGACTACTTTAGTGCTATCCGGACTAATTACAGATGGTGTAAAAAACTCAGCCCTAGAATTTAAGTAACCATCACTTTTACTATTTGTGCTTGATTGGCTTAGATTAAGAGATAATGTTCGGCCCGTCTTTTTAAGTCTTTTGGTTAATAAAGTATTTATATTAAATGCTTTATCATCAACATTATTATTATTTGTCTGTTTCAAATTATTCAATTGGTTACCTTGTTCTTCAGTACCTTTTCGCATTTCTGCGTCACTGGAATTGCTCTTTTTAAACAATCCATCTACATTTAATTTTAAAGTTAAAGTAGTGTCAATTTTAATTTCATAAGCTAGATCAAGTTTATTTTTAGTCATATTTTTTTCAAAATTCTTGTCTGAAGCATTATAAATGCTGCTAGAACTTAAATTTTGCTGGTTAATATCATTACGATTTCCTGAAAGTTTGATGTCGCCAATTTTGTAATTTGCATTGATAGATTCTTTATCCTTGTTCCATTTATTGTCAAAATGTATTCCGCCAGTTTGAACCACTGGAATTCCTTCACCATTAAATTGCCCGTCCCAACTATCAAATTCATCATTTCCATTGTTTGAGAAATAAATACCGCCGTCATCAGTTACTTGATAACCGCTTTGGCCATATTTATCTTTATCTCCCCATCCTAATCCTACTTGCCCTGTGTTGCCTAAAATGCCATAAGCTGCTAATTTTTTCTTATCCCAAAACTTATTAAACATGGCTTGGCCTTTGTAAAAATTATCGGTCCCTCCTCCAAGTTCTACTTTCCCAAAATGACCATTTTTTTTGTCTTCTTTAAGTTTAACATTCAGCGTTTTTGTTTTCTGACCATCATCAATTCCTGTAAAAGCGGCTTGATCGCTTTTTTTGTCGTACAATTGCACTTTATCAACCATGTCAGCACGTAGATTTTTTGTAACTAAAGTAGGATCATCACCAAAAAATTCTTCACCATCAACCAAAACTTTGGTTACAGTTTCGCCTTGAGCGGTAATTTTTCCATCCTTATCAATTTGTATTCCTGGGAATTGTTTTATCAGATCTTCCACTTTTGCATTAGGTTCTATTTTAAATGCTTTTGGATCAAATTCTAACGTATCTCCTTTGATTTTCATAGCGGCTCTATTGCCTTTTATAATTATTTCGGATAATATTCTTCCTTTATCAGCCAAATTAATTTTACCATAATCTTTGATTAACTTGGTGGAATCAACAGAAAATTGATCTACAAAATCAGCATATTTGGGATAAGAAACTAGTAAAATAAATTTACCAGCTTTAATATTATTCAACTCAAAAGAACCATTTTCTTTAGCTCGAGTAAATTTTACTAAAACAGAATCTTTTGCTCTTAACAAAGAGACTGATGCTTCGTTTAGACTAGATTTGTTTATGGTATCTGTTACATATCCTTTAACTGTGCCTGATATTTGTGCCTGTAAAGCATTTGATAAAAAAAGAAAACAGCATACTACTAGAATTGTTTGTCTCATTAATTGGTTGTGGTTTTTTGGAAAAAAGGCATTATAGTTCTATTCTATTTATTGAGAAATAGAAAGAAAATGCATTTGTTGTGAGATTTTTTTTAGATAAGCAAAATTGTAGATTGCAGATTCTACAATAAAAATTGCGATAGTATCTTTTGATCTAGATCTACTGAAAGATATCGGCTTAATTTTATGAAATTCATGTTCTTTTTGAGTGGTTTTGTTGTTAGCAGTTTGAATTTTAATGATTTTAACTAATGATTATTACTATAACTGTTAAATCAATACGATCCAAAAGTAAGTAAAAATACTACAATATTAAAAAAAGACTGCACTTAATATTGTCATCATTAAATATTTAAATCAACAATAATGTTTTATTGCCAATATCCTTTTGAGCTGGTTCATAAAAACACCTAACTAATAGGCTTATCTCTTTATTATCCTTCTGCAAAAGAGAACATTATTTTAGAAAAGTTTTTTAACCTTACTTAGTCAAAATAAGAATATTGACAAATACTCAAGAAAAAGAATATAAAAATACCTCCAAAAATGACGAATCCATTTTGGAGGTATCGTAAACGCAGAAGGGTTGCAATTATAAGCCACAAGCCGCGTCTATTATATGTTTTAAGCATATTTCAAAAACAGCTAAATATGAAAAACAAAAAAGCCACTCGATATGAGTGGCTTTTGTTGTGATCCCAGAAGGATTCGAACCTTCGACCTACGCATTAGAAGTGCGTTGCTCTATCCAGCTGAGCTATGGAACCATTTCTTTTTAAACTTTATGGCAAAGTTTCTGTCGGGGTGGCAGGATTCGAACCTGCGGCCTCCTGCTCCCAAAGCAGGCGCGATAACCGGGCTACGCTACACCCCGAGGCAAATTTAAGCGGAGAGACAGGGACTCGAACCCTGGCGACGGTTACCCGTCGACAGATTAGCAATCTGCTCCATTACCGCTCTGGCACCTCTCCTTGCTCAAGGAATTGCTTCCGTTTTGCGAGTGCAAATGTATAACAACATTCCTTTTCTCACAAGCTTTTTTTTGAGTTTTTTTAGTTTTTTTTTATCTTTTTTCAAAACCACTTCACAATCAAACAAATAGAATTAACAAAAAATTGACTCAAATTTAAAATCTACCCTATTCTATACAAAATTTGAATTTATTCAAATAAAGAGTAAATTTGCTTTATAACTAATATTAAACAGAAAATGAACAAAAGAGTTGTTATCGTTTCTGCCGTTAGAACACCTATCGGAAGTTTCATGGGAGGGTTATCTACCGTACCTGCACCAAAATTAGGCGCTGCCGCTATAAAGGGAGCTCTTTCAAAAATTAACCTAGACCCAAAATTAGTTGATGAAGTTTTCATGGGAAATGTAATTCAGGCTGGTGTTGGACAAGCTCCAGCTCGTCAAGCAGCGCTTTTTGCTGGTTTGTCTGAAGAAGTTGCCGCTACAACTGTTAACAAAGTTTGTGCTTCTGGAATGAAAGCTGTTATGTTTGCTGCCCAAGCGATCGCATGCGGAGACGCTGAAATTGTAGTGGCGGGCGGAATGGAAAGTATGAGCTTGATTCCTCATTATGTACAAATGCGTGCTGGAAATAAATTTGGCCCTGCAACTATGCTTGACGGAATGCAAAAAGATGGTTTAACAGATGCTTATGACAACAACGCAATGGGAGTTTGCGCTGATTTATGTGCAACTGAATACAACATCAGCCGTGAAGAACAAGATGCTTTCGCGATTCAATCTTACGAAAGAAGCGCAAAAGCTTGGGATGCTGGAAAATTTGATAACGAAGTTGTTCCCGTAGAAGTTCCACAAAGACGCGGCGAACCAATTATATTTTCTAAAGATGAAGAATACACTAATGTTAAATTAGATAAAATTCCATCTTTAGCTCCAGTTTTTACAAAAGACGGAACTGTAACTGCTGCAAACGCTTCTACAATAAACGACGGAGCGGCTGCTTTGGTTTTAATGTCTGAAGAAAAAGCAAATGCATTGGGCTTAAAACCTTTGGCTTACATAAAAGGTTACGCAGATGCTGCACAAGAGCCTAAATGGTTTACAACAAGCCCTGTAAAAGCGCTTCCAAAAGCTTTAGACAAAGCTGGGATTTCAATTTCAGATGTTGATTATTTTGAATTCAACGAAGCTTTTTCTGTCGTTGGCTTAGCTAACGCAAAAATCTTAAACCTAGATAACGAGAAAGTAAACGTAAACGGCGGTGCAGTTTCTTTAGGACACCCTCTTGGAGCATCTGGAGCGCGTATTATTGTAACTTTACTTAATGTTTTAGAACAAAACAATGCAAAAACTGGAGCTGCTGCAATTTGCAACGGTGGCGGTGGAGCATCTGCAATTGTTATTGAAAGAGCCTAAATAAATATCATAAAAAATTAGGAGCTGTAAAACCTTTGCAACTCCTAATTTTTAAACTAATAAATTTCCTTAAATGTTCGGAATTTGTAATTTAGCTATAGTACCTGTTCGGTCTGAACCAAGTGACAGAAGTGAAATCGTTACACAACTTTTGTTTGGAGAACATATCGAAATTTTAGAGCGCCAAAATCAATGGGCAAAGATAAGAATTCAATTTGACGACTATATTGGCTGGGTAGATTCTAAGCAATATCAACTTATTACTGAACAGCAATTTAACTTGTTAAGCAAAGAAGCCATTATCTTAAATGCCGATTTGATTGACTACATAACTGCACCAGATAATTTATTACTTCCTATTCCGCTTGGGGCTTCTTTATCTTTTTTGAATAATAGCGAAATCAATACTTCGAATTTTGATTTTGAAGGAACCAAAACTAGTGGCATAAAACCTAAAAGCGCTTTGATAAAAACCGCTTTTATGTATTTGAATGCTCCTTATTTGTGGGGAGGAAAAACACCTTTTGGCATTGATTGTTCCGGTTTTACTCAAATGGTTTACAAATTAAACGGCTACAAAATTCATCGCGATGCTTCTCAACAAGCACTTGAAGGAGATCCGTTAAGTTTTATCGAAGAATGTGAAGCTGGAGATTTAGCCTTTTTTGATAATGATGAAGGAAATATTACTCACGTTGGTATTATAATGGACAATAATTACATCATTCACGCAAGTGGAAAAGTCCGCATTGACCGTTTAGACCACACTGGAATTTATAACCCTGAATTAAACAAGCATACTCATAAACTTCGTGTAATTAAAAAGATTATTTAAAAACACAAATTTGCTTCGCCCGTTTGCTATCGCTTGAGTTACGAATTACCACAGATTAAAAAATCCTTTAATCCGTGAAATCTATGGCAAAAAAAATTCGTGCAAATTAGTGAAATCCGTGTTTTTAAGCACTCAACCGAATCGTCTTTCTAAACTCAGACGGACTATATCCTTTTTGTTTTCTAAAGAACTTATTAAAATGGCTTTCATCCGTAAATCCAAATTCATAAGCAATTTCATTGATACGCTTATCGCTGAATTGCAAACGATGTTCAATCAGTTTTGTTTTATAATTACTTATATATTGCTGCATCGTTTCGCTAGCATGTTTCTTAAAATAACGCCCTAAATACGTATTCGAAATTCCGAAATAATCGCTTATCGATTCTGCTTTAATCTTTTCTGGATAATAAATATTATTCTGAATATATTGCAGAATATCCATTGCCTTTGCTTCTGTACTTATTGTAACCTGCTCTGGAAGATACTTTGCAATATTTCTAGCCACAATAATAATAAGCGTGTTTACCAATTGCTGAATCAATTCCTGATTGTACACATCTTTATCCTGATGTTCACGGCAAATAGCTTCAATCATCACTTTTACCAAACATTTATCCGGATCATTCTTAAGAATACAACCTGGTTGATGATTGGCATTTTGAAGAATATATTCCAATCGTTGGATATTTTCATTCTGCAAACTCGAATTTTTCAAATAAATATCATTAAATCTCAAAAAGAAAAATTTAGTTTGAGTTTCAATCGTAAAATTATGACAGTCTTCTGGCGTTAATAAAAACAAATGACCAGGATCGTATTCAAAAATATTTTTATTAATGCACTGTCTTCCTGTTCCTTCTAAAATATAAACCAGCTCAAAAAAATTATGACGATCTCCAACATCTGGATATTCCTTCAGCGTCTCAAAAGAAACCGTAAAAGGTTCGTATAAGTTTTCTTTTTTCATAATTCAATTTATTTGAAGATGCAAATATACCTAAAAAAGACAAATATATACCAAATAAGAATATTAAAAATGGTATAATTTTGCCTCGTCAAATTAATCAAAATAAAATTACAATCATGGAATATAGAAAATTAGGCAACTCAGAATTAGAATTATCAGCTATAACATACGGCGCTTTTGCCATTGGAGGAACAATGTGGGGAGGAACAGAAAAGCAAGATTCTATAGAATCTGTTCAGGCTTCTATTGATCACGGAGTTACAACAATAGACACCGCACCTTTTTACGGATTTGGTTTAAGTGAAGAAATGATAGGTGAAGCTATAAAACCTTACGATCGTTCTAAAATTCAATTACTTACAAAATTTGGTTTGGTTTGGGACGGTAGCAACAAAGGAAAAGGTGATTTCTTCTTTGATGCAGACGATAATGGCAAAAAAGTTCCGATTTACAAATATTCATCAAAAGAAAATGTAATCAAAGAAATCGAAGAAAGCTTAAAACGTCTTAAAACCGATTATATTGATTTGCTGCAAATTCACTGGCCAGATTCAACAACTCCAATTTCTGAAACAATGGAAGCGGTTGAAACTTTAATTCAACAAGGAAAAATTAGAGCTTTTGGAGTAAGCAATTATAATGTTGCACAAATTCATGAAGCACAAAAGACAGTTCAAGTAGCTTCAGATCAAGTAGCTTATAGTATGTTAAACCGCGCAATCGAAACAGATTTAATTCCATTTACAGTTTCAGAAAACATCGGAATCATTGCTTATAGTCCAATGGAAAGAGGTTTATTAACTGGAAAATATTTCACAGACAGTAAATTAAAAGAAAACGATCACAGAAACGGTTATTTCGGAAAATTCGATTTACAGCAAGTAAAAACTCTAATCGAAGAATTGAGTTCATTAGCACATTCAAAACACATTTCAATTTCACAATTGGTTTTACGCTGGACAACTTTACAAAAAGGAATCGCAATTGTTTTAGCTGGAGCAAGAAACGCAGAACAAGCCATTTCAAACGCCAAAACTATGGATTTCGATTTATCAGTTTCAGAATTAGAATTTATTAATCAGGCAATTGCTAAAATAAAATAATTCTCTTTTTAAAATTTTAAACACATAGAAACATAGTTTTACTTTGTCTTCAAAGGCGTTTCACTTGCATAAATGAACATAGTCTACGCAATCTTGTCATTTCGACTGAAAGGAGAAATCACACCAGGAACTCCGCAAACTAAGTCGCCCATCTTTGGCGAGCAACGTGTGCGATTTCTCGTTCCTCGAAATGACAAGATTGTGTCAACTATGTGTTAGAAACTAGTTTCTTTCCATTCTCTTTTCCAAGAAAGAAAAACCTATGTTTCTATGTGTTTAAAAAAAATCTCAAATAATTAAATAATTTAGAATTTGGGCATGTTTCGCCGCGGCGAACCGGGCTATTCGTTCCAATCTTTTGTGTATCGTTAAAAAACGAGACACAAAAGGATTTCCACTGCTATCCCTCACGCATCCATTTTCATAAGAAACAACTATTAAAATGAAAAAAATATTTATAATTAACGGCGGACAGAAATTCGCACATTCAGGAGGTCAATTCAACAAAACCGTTCAAGATTGGACTCTTGAATTTCTTTCTAAAAATAATAATTACGAAATAAAAACAACTCACATCGAAGACCAAATTGATCTTCAGAAAGAAGTTGAAAAATTCGTTTGGGCAGATTTAATTATCTATCATACACCAGTTTGGTGGTTTCAATTGCCAAACCTTTTCAAAAAATACATCGATGATGTTTTCACGCAAGGACACAACAACGGAATTTATAAAAGTGACGGAAGAAGTCGTGTAAATCCAGATATTAATTACGGAACTGGCGGACTCCTGCACGGACGCAAATACATGTTGACTACAAGCTGGAATGCACCTGCAACTGCTTTTACGCTTCCAGGAGAATTTTTCGATGAAACCTCTGTTGATGACGGCGTAATGTTTGGTTTCCACAAAATGAACAAATTCACTGGAATGGAAAAAATAAACGGATTTCATTTTCATGATGTAGAAAAAGGTGCAACAACAGAAAATATTATTACCTTTAAAGAACAATATACCAAACACTTAGAGCAAACTTTTAAAAATCTATAATCATGATCTCAATTACAGCAATTTTAAAAAGTAAACCAGAGCATCTAATTGAAGTTCAGAACCTTCTGACGCATTTAGTAACCGAAACTAGAAAAGAAACTGCATGTATCCGTTACGATTTACATACTTCAGAAAATGTTTTTATTCTTTGGGAAGAATGGAAAGATCAGCCAGGTTTAGATTTACACAACAGCCAATCTTATCTTCAAGATTTTATTAAAAAAACAGAAACGCTTGTTTCTAGTCCAATTCAGGTTTACAAAACTGCACAGACTTTATAAGTTTTGTTTGCCACGAATTACACAAATTTTCACGAATTGTTTTTGTTAATTGATAATATAAAAATTAGTTCAATTCGTGTAATTCATGGCGAAAAATCCTATACAATATTCAGAAAAAAGCTAAATTGCCTAAAATTCAGAAACATATATTTTTATGAGCAATTATCATCTTGCCGAAATCAATATTGCTAAAATGAAAGGTATCGACATCAACGATCCTATCATGAAAGAATTTGTAGATAATTTAGATGCTGTAAACATTCTTGCTGAAGAAAGCGAAGGTTTTGTCTGGAGACTAAAAGACGATAGTTACAACGCCACAAGTTTGAATCCGTACAATGATGAACAGATTATTATCAATGTATCGGTTTGGGAAAACATAGAAACTTTGGAACATTATATGTATAAAACTTTTCACAGCGAATTTCTAAGACGAAGAAAAGAATGGTTTCACAAATTCGGAAAAACGCATACTGCCATGTGGTGGATTCCAAAAGGACATATTCCAACTACGGAAGAAGCCGTTGAGAAATTAGATTATCTTCAAAAAAACGGAGCATCAGAATTAGTTTTCGATCTTCGAAACAAATATCCAATGCCAGCTCATGCATAGTTTTTTTTTGCCACGAATTACACTAATTTTCCTTTTCTAAGTAAAAAAATTATTCGTGTAAATTCGTGCAATTCGTGGCAAATAAAACTTATTTAATTCCGCCAAAAGCACCGAAACACATATTTTTATGCAAAATTTCGACTTTTGAGAAACCTACTTTTTTCATTAAATCCAATTGATAATTCATAGATCTCGGAGAATCTTCTTTTTCTATATAATCCAAAACCTTCTGACGGTAGTCCTCCCCACCGATTCCTTCCAAATAATCACCGTAACGCTGCCAAGTATATTCGTTTAATAATTCTGTGTCTTGCGTAATCAAATCAGAAATCATCAAACAACCGCTAGGTTTCAATAATTTAAACAATTTAGTAAAAGTCGTTTCCCAATCGTTATCATCACGCAAATGATGCAAAACTGCTCCAGCCAAAATAATATCAAAACTATTTTCCTCTAAATCTACTTCGCGAATATCGCCCTGTTTTATTTCTACTTTTCCGTTGGTTTCCGCTGAAACCCTTTCAAAAGCGCGATTCAACATTGGCAAACTCAAATCGATTAAAGTGCAATCTAGATTTGATAATTTAGACAACATTTTTAAAGTATAATTTCCAGCGCCGCAACCTACGTCTAAGATGCTTTTTGCATTCGGAACAATGCGTTTTGAAGCTTCAGTTATTAATTCTAAAGAGATTGTAGCATCAATTGTTGCTACTTGTCCCGTTTCTAAATTAGAAAATCGTTCGACATCATTGTCAAATCGTTCTTTGATTTCTTCAATAGTTGATTTTTTCATGTCTTTGTTTTTTTTATCTCTCGCAGACAAAGCAGATTGAGTTAATCTTTTTGCTATTATATGATTGGAAATTATTATGATTAAGATGATTTATCTAAAATTAATAATCTGCCTTATCCGATAAATCTGCGAGAGAATTATTTTGTTTTAAAAAGTTATAAGTTTTTTTGTTATAGGTTATTCGTTAGAACTCTCACTTTTAACTTTTAACTTCTAACATTTAACTTAAAATCAAAACTATCTTTTTAATAAATACTTTAAAAATACTATTTTTATCAATTAATAATACTTTAAAAGTATCATGGAATTACGTCATTTAAAATATTTTTTGGCTGTAGCCGAAGAACTGAACTTTACCAAAGCTTCAGAAAAACTTTTTATTTCCCAACCTCCATTAAGCCGTCAGATTGCTGAATTGGAAGATGAACTTCAGGCAAAACTTTTCATTAGAAATAATAAAAAAGTAGAACTAACAGAAGCCGGAAAATATTTCCAAAAAGAAGTTAAATCTCTATTTCAGAATTTGGAACACATTTCATTAAAAACAAAAAAAATAGCAGAGAACGTCTCGGGCGAGTTCAGAATTGCTTATATAAGTTCGATTTATTCTTCTATAATTTCAGATTTAATCAAACATCTGAAAGCGCAATTTCCATACGTAAATTTTAAACTTTTTGAGATTTCAACAACGAAGCAAATCGATGCTTTAGAACAGGGAAAAATAGAAATGGGGATTATTCGATCTCCAATACAATCTCCCAAAATAAAATCACATCTTTGGTTTAAAGACGGATTTTCATTGGTTTACAATAAAAAATCTGTTCAGATAAAATCAGAAAACGATATTTTAAAATTGAAAGACGAAACATTTATTTTCTTCAACAAAGATTACGCGCCGCATTATCACGAAGTTTTATTGGAGCTTTGCGCTTTTTATGGCTTTACACCGAAGATTATTCACGAAGCGAATAACATCAATTCAATTGTGCAATTAGTCAAAAATGGTTTAGGAATTTCGATTGTTCCGTCGAACATTGCCAAAAACAATCAAGATTCTGAAATTGGTTTTATCGAATTGAAAAAAGTGAATCTTCATACTAATGTTTCGATTATAATTTCAAAAGAAGATGATTCTGAGATTACACAATCTGCCGTTGATTTTTTATTGCCGCAAAGACGCTAAGTTTTTTTGCCACAGATTAAAAAGATTAAGAGTATTTTCTCTCATTTTTGTCATTTCGGCGAAGGAGAAATCTCCAGAAAATATCTGCGGAATCTGCTAAATCTCATAAAATCTGCGTAAAATCTGCGTAAAATAAAAACTTTGTGCCTCTGCGACTTTGCGAGAAACAAATTCACAATGCATTTCGTCATAACAAAAAATCGTTACAATTTAGTACAGAAATCCACACTATAAAAAGAGAACTTTTAAATATCTTAGCAAATTCAAATTCTACAATAAAAATTTCAATAAAAAATGGCTGAGCAATCTTCAATTCAGTGTCCAAACTGCGGAACTCCTATCGACGTAAATGATGTCTTAAAACATCAATTGGAAGATAGTATTCGTAAAGAATTTCAACAAAAAGCTACCATTCAAAATAAGGAATTAGAGCTTAAAAATGAGCAGTTTGAAAAAGCTAAAGCCGAATTTGAAGCAAAGAAAAAGCAGGAAAACGAACTTTTTGCTGAACGTTTAGAGCGCGAGAAAAAAACAGCCGAAAAGGAAATTTCTGAAAAACTAAAAGCTAAATTAGAAGAAGAAAACAAAGATCGTTTGCTTTTAATGGAAAAAGAGCTTTCTGAAAAGTCTGAAAAAATCAGAGAATTAAATAAAATGGAAGGCGAAATCGCAAAATTACAACGCGAAAAACTGGAAATGAAAGAAGCGATTCAAGCAGAAGCTGAAAAGCAATTGAATGTGCAACTGACTTTGGAACGTGAAAAAATTAGAAAACAAGAAGACGATAAAAACGAACTGAAATTTAAAGAACTTCAAAAACAGCTTGAAGAACAAAAAAAATTAACTGAAGAAATGAAACGCAAGCAAGAACAAGGTTCTATGCAATTGCAAGGCGAAGTAATGGAATTGGCTATTGAAGAATGGTTGGCAAATAATTTTCCTCTTGACAGCATTGACGAAGTTAAAAAAGGTGCAAATGGCGCCGATTGTCTTCAGATTGTAAACACACGCGAGCATCAAAATTGCGGTTCGATTTATTACGAAAGTAAAAGAACAAAAGCTTTTCAGCCTTCGTGGATTGAAAAATTTAAAAATGATATTAGAACCAAAAGAGCCAATATTGGAGTTTTGGTTACAGAAGTAATGCCGTCTGGAATGGAAAGAATGGGCATGAGAGACGGAATATGGATTTGTACTTATGAAGAATTTAAAGGTTTAAGCGCCGTTTTGCGTCAATCTTTAATTCAGATAAATCAAGCAGTTCAAGCACAAGAAAACAAAGGCGATAAAATGTCAATGTTATATGATTTCTTGACTAGCAACGAATTTCGTTTACAAATCGAAGGAATTGTGGAAGGCTTTACGCAAATGCAAAGCGACTTAGATTCTGAAAAAAGAGCGATGCAAAGAATCTGGAAACAGCGCGAAAAACAAATCGAAAAAGTGGTTCATAATACTTTAGGAATGTACGGCTCAATTCGCGGTATTGCTGGAAATGCTGTTCAGAGTGTAAAAGCATTAGAATTGGATTTTATTGAAGGTGAATCGGAAGATGAAGAACCTAAGGAATTGTTTGAATAATTTTTTTCAAATTAAAACGCCAAGTTTGTCATTTCGACGAAGGAGAAATCTTCGCAAGCAGCTCCGTTCCTATAAGTCAATCTTTGTAGAGCTTCTCGTGGAGATTTCTCCTTCGTCGAAATGACAAAAAATGTGTAAAAAAATATAAATGTTAATCGACTTTCTTAAAAACCGCTAATTTCCCAGAAGGATTTGACAACGTAAGCCTATTATTTTCAATCGAATAATTTGTTGTGCTTTGCAATGCTTTTAAAAAATCTCCTTCTTTATTTCCTGGTGCGCAAGCCACTAAAGTCGAAACTACTTTGGTAAAACGCAAAACATCTTTCTCATAAAAAATCTGTCCTGTAATCGAATTACAGCCGCCAAATCCTGAAAATCTGTTTTCTGCGGAATTAATCTCAAGTCTCGGGAATTCTTTCTGAAAATCGGTTGCAAAAACTTTGTAACCATTTAATTCTTCCAAAACCCAAATATCATGAAGACGATAATCTGTAATAAATTTTCCGCATCCGCTTAATTTTTTCGCTTCTAATTCTGAATTATTTTTAATCTCAACCTTGACACTATAAGGCGAAATTGCACCAGACATTGAATCTTGACAGTCTAATTGCTGAATAGTTATAGTTGCAGAGGTAGTTTCGTTACTTACTTTATACATCCGAACATTTGCATCCATAGCTCGTATTGCATCGACAGCAGGAAAAGTAATACTCTCTTTTCCTGTAATAAGTGAAGTGAAAACAATTTGGTCATTTCCTATTTTAATTCCCCAAAACGGCTCATTTCCAGTTGCTTTAAAATAAAAATTTAAATCGTCTTGGGATGTTCCTGAAGATGTTTTATCTTTTGATTCTTTGCCCGCTGCACTTTTACAGCCTATCATTAAAACTGATAATAGCAATATTGAAAGGATTCTTTTCATAGTATTTCTGTTTAAAAAATGTTCTTCTTAAGAAAAACAACCATAAAATTCTTATGAATTTACGACATTTTTTTGAAAAGCTTATTTAGAATCTTTTCAAATTTATAAAAATATCCAATCTCCAAATTCATCTAAAAGCCGTACTACGTAAAAGATTACGACAAAATACGTAGTCAAAAATATTTTAACATACATAAAAAATATTTTTATTACGTATTTTTATAAGTACAAATACTTATATTTGCCTAGTAATACTTAATTAAAGAAATCATGATTAGAGTAATAGTAGTTGGAAACGGCATGGTTGGTTATAAATTTTGCGAAAAGTTTGTTGCAAAATCAGGACAAGAAAAGTATCAAATTACCGTATTTGGTGAAGAACCAAGACGCGCTTACGATCGTGTTCACTTAAGTGAATATTTCGGAGGAAAAACAGCGGATGATTTATCATTATCTACAACCGAATGGTACTTAGAAAACAATATTATTCTAAACACATCTGAGTTAATTACAGATATTAATCGAGATCTAAAAACAATACATACACACTTAGGAAAAACACATACGTACGATTACTTAGTTTTAGCTACAGGTTCTTCTGCATTTGTTCCACCAATTGAAGGTGTAGAAAAAGAAGGTGTTTTTGTTTACAGAACCATCGAAGATTTGGATGCAATAATGGCTTACGCCAAAAAAATAAAAATAAAAGGTGCAACTGAAGCAGCAGTTTTAGGCGGCGGTTTATTGGGACTTGAAGCCGCAAAAGCCGTTAGAGATTTAGGATTAAATCCGCATGTGGTGGAATTCGCTCCGCGTTTGATGCCAAGACAATTAGATCAAGGAGCGAGCGATATGTTGCAGGCTAAAATTGAAGAATTAAATATCGGAATTCATCTTAACAAAGCAACGCAATATATTGATGGAAACGAAAGTATAACAGGAATGATGTTTGCAAACGACGAATTGTTAAAAGTAGACATGTTGGTTATTTCTGCCGGAATAAAACCTCGCGACGAACTGGCAAGAGTTTCGGGACTTGAAGTTGGTGTAAGAGGCGGAATTGTGGTAAACAATCAAATGCAGACATCAGATCCTTCTATTTTTGCAATTGGAGAAGCCGCACTTTATAACCAAAACATTTACGGATTGGTTGCTCCTGGTTACGAAATGGCCGATGTTGCCGCTGAGCAAATCTTAAATGGCGACAAAACCATGAGAGAAACTATCGATATGTCGACTCAATTAAAATTAATTGGTGTTGAAGTGGCAAGTTTTGGTGATCCTTTTATCGAAAACGAAAATGTAACTGCTATTATTTATGAGAATAAATTAAGTGGAATCTACAAAAGAATTAACGTTACCAAAGATTCTAAAACACTTTTAGGCGGAATTTTAGTTGGAGATTCTAGCGATTATAATTCACTCTTTCAGATTTATAATAATGGAATGGGCTTACCTAAAAACCCAGAAGATTTGATTCTAGGTTCTCGAGATGGTTCTGAAGGTTCTTCTTTGGGAAGTGTAATGGATTTGCCAGATACTGCTGTAATTTGTTCTTGCGAAAATGTAACAAAAGGCTCGATTTGTTGTAAAATTCTAGACGAATCTTGTGCCACATTTTCAGATGTAGTAAAAGCAACTAAAGCAACTTCAGGCTGTGGAGGATGTAAACCAATGGTTTCTGATTTGGTAAAAGCGACTCAAAAAACTTTAGGAAAAGAAGTAAAAGAAGTTATCTGCGAACATTTCAGCTACACACGTCAGGAATTATACGATTTGGTAAAAATCAATAAATATGAAAATTTCTACGATGTTTTAGATCATCACGGAAAAGGTGACGGTTGCGAAGTTTGTAAACCCGTTGTAGCTTCAATTTTCTCAAGTATTTACAATGATACCGCAAACAAACACGTAACAACGCAAGATACAAATGATAGATTTTTGGCAAATATTCAGCGAAACGGAACTTATTCTGTAGTTCCGAGAGTTGCTGGAGGAGAAATTACAGCTGAGAAATTAATTGTAATTGGCGAAGTAGCCAAACAATTCGATTTATACACAAAAATCACTGGAGCACAAAGAGTTGATTTATTCGGAGCACATTTGAGTGATTTACCAAAAATCTGGAAAATCTTAATTGACAATGGTTTTGAAAGTGGTCATGCGTACGGAAAATCGCTTCGTGCCGTAAAAAGCTGTGTCGGAAATGCCTGGTGCCGTTACGGAATGGACGACAGCGCCGGATTTGCTATCGAACTAGAAAACAGATACAAAGGAATCCGTTCTCCGCATAAACTAAAAGGTGGTGTTTCGGCCTGCATTCGCGAATGCGCAGAAGCCCGCGGAAAAGATTTCGGACTGATTGCTGTCGAAGGTGGGTGGAATTTATACATCGCTGGAAATGGCGGTGCCAATCCAAAACACGCTGTTTTATTAGCAGAGAAAATCGACAAAGAAACTGTAATCAAATACATGGATCGTTTCTTAATGTATTATATCCGCACCGCTGGTCCGCTAATTCGAACTTCAACTTGGTTAGAAAAACTAGATGGAGGTTTAGAGTATTTGAAACAAGTAATTATCGAAGACAGTTTAGGAATCTGCGAAACGCTTGAAGCCGAAATGCAGACTTTAGTAAATACTTTTGAATGCGAATGGAAACAAGTTTTGGAAAAACCAAGATTATTGAAACGTTTCAATCACTTTATAAACTCAGAAGAAAAAGACGATAACGCCGTTTTTGTTCCACTTAGAGATCAAAAAATGCCGAAAGCTTGGTCGTAAAAAGTTATTTTAATCTCGCAAAGACGCAAAATCGCAAAGTCAAATCATAAAAAACTTAAAGAAAAAAAACTTTGCGACTTCGCGACTTTGCGAGCAATCTTCGCACTACATAAATAAGCTCCAAAAAAGAAAAAAAATCATTAAACGTTGCTGTCCTTCTTACCCTCTTTTTTACTGCGCCATCATAACTCTCATGATTGTAAAAAGAGGGCTAAGAAACAGGAAATCAAAACTTAATCAAAATGGAAGAGATCTTAAATCAATACGAAACAGTTCACGCGAGCGATGCAACAATTTGGTTCAAAGCTGGTAAAGTAGAAGATTTCCCAACCAACCGAGGCGGATGCATCAAATACAAAAACAAACAAATCGCGATTTTCAATTTTACGCGTCGCAACGAATGGTACGCTTGCCAAAACGCCTGTCCGCACAAAATGGAAATGGTGCTTTCAAGAGGAATGACAGGTTCTGCCGATGATATTCCAAAAATCGCTTGCCCAATGCATAAAAAAACATTTTCACTTGTTGATGGTTCAAATTTAAACGGCGAAGAATATAGCATCGCAACTTACCCAGTTAAGATTGTAGAAGACGAAGTTTTTGTTGGTTTTGTAGACTGATTTAATCTCAATCTTGTCATTTCGACGAAGGAGAAATCTTCACAAGTAGCTCCGTTCCAATAAGCCAATCTTTGTCGAGCTTCTCGCGAAGATTTCTCCTTCGTCGAAATGACAAAACTATCGTAATTACTATTTGAATTAATGCAAGTGAAACGCCTTTAACCGCAAACAAATCTATGTTTCTATGTGTTAAAAAAAACTACCTACAAAAACTTAATTCCGTATCTTTGAAATCTATTATCAAACCAAAAAATGACTACACCTTTTCAAAAAGCAAGCGAATGGATTGATGCTGAAAACGCACAAGACCCAAATATCGAATTAGACCAAAATAAAGAATATCCTAAAGAATTATTGTATTCAAACAGGATGTACGAAAGACTGATGCAGTTTGAACCAAATGCGTCAGAAGAAATTCAGATCGCATCAAAAGCACAGCATATCTGCCGCTGGAAAGTCGCTCGCGAATCGTATCCAATGGATCGTGTTGGCTATTTGAAATGGAGAGAAGAATTGAAAAAATTCCATGCAAAAACTACAGCCGAAATTTTGACAAAAGCGGGTTACAATCAAACATTTATTGATCGCGTTTCATTTTTAATTGAGAAAAAATTACTTAAAAAAGATGCTGAAACTCAATTATTAGAAGATATAATTTGTCTAGTTTTTTTAGAATATTATTTAGAGCCATTCGTTCAAAAACACGACGAAGAAAAACTAAAAAACATCATCAAAAAAACTTGGGATAAAATGTCTGACAAAGGACATCAAGAAGCCTTAAAAATCAATTATTCTGAAGAAAATTTAAACTTAATAAAAGCTTCTTTGGGATTGTAATTTGATTTCTATGAAAAAAAGCAATCAGGAAGAAGATAAAATCACTTTCAAAAATTTACGTCGTCTGTATTTTTTTGCGCTTCTTACTATTGCCTTAACTATAATCGTTAGTCAGTTTTTAGTACAATACAATCTGAATCAACAGTTAAGCGATTCTAAAATCATCAATTTTTCTGGTAAACAAAGAATGCTGAGTCAGAAAATTGTAAAAGAAGTATTGATTTTACACTACGTTTCAGATTCTGCTTCAGATAAAAAAACTTCGCATCTAAAAAGTGTTTTAGCTCTTTGGAAAAAAAATCAAAATGCACTAGAAAATGGAAATGACAGCTTAGCTTTCCCTAAGGAAAAATCAGAAACACTTTCTAAATTATATCTTGAAATCAATCCGATTTTCAATAAAATTGCTCAGACAACAGATTCTTTTTTACTGAATTTAAAGCAGAAAAAGACAACTACTGAAAATCAAAAATTCGTAAACATCATTTTAGAAAACGAAGGCATTTTCCTTTCTAAAATGAATCAGATCGTAACGCAATATGATCTTGAAGCGCACGAAAAAGTAACCGAACAACGCAAAATAGAATACTGGATTTTTGGTTTCACACTTTTGATTCTAGTTTTAGAATTCTTCTTCATTTTCAAACCTACAAACAAAAAAATCGAGCGATTAATTACGCGGCTTTTATCTTCTGAAAAGAAAGCTTTAAAGCTCGCATACGACACAGAAATATTGAGCGAAATCAAAGAAAATTCGGTTAAAGAATTAAAATCGCTCAATTATGCAATGGAAAACACTTTATTGTATTGCCGAATTGCACCCGACGGTTCGATCATTCACATCGGAGAAAAATTTGCCAAATTGCTGAATTATACCAAGTTTTCATCCAATAAAAAATTCTCCGAAGTTTTAACCATTGACGAAAAAGAACAAACCAACTTCGACCGACTAATTTTCGAAAAACAAAGAAGCGGCTGGCAAGGCGAAATCAGTATTTTAAACAAAGAAAACGAAACTATTTGGCTTGATTTGTCAATGGTTCCAGTTATGATTAAAAAAGACGAATTGGAACTTTTAATTGTTTGTTTCAACATCACCGAACGTAAAAAAGCGCAACGAGAAGTTGAACGTTTGAACCTTGAAAACACAACCGAAAAAATCAATCAGCAAAAGATTATTTCGAGTAAAATTGTTGAAAATCAGGAAAACGAACAAAACCGAATTGCTAAAGAAATTCACGACGGAATTGGGCAAATGCTTACGGGGTTAAAATTCAGTTTAGAAAGCATTAATCTCGATGATAGAGAAAAATCAGAACAAAAAATTGAATACTTAAAGAAACTTTCTTTAGACATTATAAAAGGTGTCCGCACGGCAACTTTCAATTTAATGCCTCCAGAATTGAGCGATCACGGAATCGTCTCTTCGCTGGCAAAACTTACGCAGGAACTTTCAAAACTAACCGGAAAAGAAATCCTTTTCTACAACAAAACCGATTTTAATCAGCGTTTAGATTCTTTAATAGAAATCAATATTTACCGTCTTACGCAAGAGGCGATTAACAATGCTATAAAATATGCCGAATCATCACATATAATTGTCGGACTTTCTCATAGCGAAACACTTTTGAGTATTATTATCGACGACAACGGAAAAGGTTTCGACATCAATTCGATCGACAAAAAAAGAAACAGCGAGTCTGGAATGGGACTTTTATTTATGAAAGAAAGAATCCAATACATCAACGGTCGCGTTTTCATCAATTCAATCCCTGGCGAAGGAACGAGAATTACGTTCAACATTCCTATTCTCAAATGAGAAAATTAGTCAATTAGATAATTTTATAAAGTAGCGTAAAAAATTATCTCATTATCAAATTGGCACATTTCTTAATTTTCTAATTGCCACATTAACTAATTATCTAATTAATTAGGGCGAGACACCATCCCGATAAGAGGGCTAATTTACTTTGTCTTTATTCGCCCTCTTATCGGGATACTGTCGGGCTATCCGGGCTACTTCGGTAGCGTCCTCCTATCCCTCTCGCGAGCAAACGGTTTCAAGATATAATCAAGTTCTATTTATCATTTCGAGGAACGAGAAATCTCCACAAGGAGCTCTACAAAGATTGGCGATTTAGATTGCGGAGTTTCTTGTGAGGATTTCTCGTTCCTCAGAATGACAAACTTTTCGCTAAGAAAACTCTTCCGCAATTATAAAATTTGCAAATTCCAACATTAGAAATTTTAATATTGAATTTTAAAATCTAAAAAATTACGTATATTAGCATCTTCTTTTAGATGAATATACGTAAAAATCCAGAATCAAAATTAAGTAAACTATGAGCAATATCATTCGTGTAGTATTGGCAGATGATCATGTTTTTGTTAGAGATGGAATCAAATCTTTATTAGAAAACGAAGCAAACATCGAGGTTGTAGGCGAAGCAATTGATGGGGCAGATGCACTAGAAGTTGTTGCAGCTACTGCACCAGATTTACTTATAGTAGATATTCGTATGCCAAACTTAACTGGTATTGAGGTAGTAGAAAAACTTAGAAGCGAGAACAATAAGATAAAAATCATCATGCTTTCGATGCACGAATCGGAAGAATATGTTTTGAAATCTATAAAAGCTGGTGCCGATGGCTATTTACTAAAAGGATCCTCAAAAGAAGAATTTTTAAAAGCACTTCACAGCGTTGCTGGCGGAGGAAAATATTTCAGCGGTGATATTTCTTCTATTTTAATCGGTCAATTGACTAATTCTTCATCATCATTAGAACCAAAACAAAATCTAAGTGAGGAAATGATGATTACCAAAAGAGAAAAAGAAATTCTGACTCTTTTATTATCTGGAAAAGGAAACAAAGAAATAGCTGAGGCATTAGATATTAGCAAACGTACGGCAGAAGTGCACCGTTTTAACCTGATGAAAAAATTGAAAGTAAAAAACTTAATGGAACTTTCTAATAAAGCGACTGAGTATTCTTTAATCTAGATAAAAAATACGTATAAATACGTAATTATTTTTCAAAAACTGCGTTTTAGCAGGTTTAAACTAAGTTTTAGTACTTATTTTTACATAAAAATATAAGTGCTATGAAAAATACAAACTCATTATCGCAATCACACAAAATTTTATTTTTGAACACATTGGCTTTTACGGTGTGTTTTGCTTGTTGGACTTTAAACGGAGTTCTAGTAACCTTTTTAGTCGATAACGGAATTTTCCATTGGGATGTTATTCAAGTTGGGTGGCTTCTTGGAATTCCGATTTTAACAGGATCAATAATGCGTCTGCCAATCGGAATTTTAACAGACAAATTTGGAGGAAAATATGTTTTTTCTTTTTTACTATTGCTTTGTTCCATTCCGCTTTTCCTTCTTCCCTACGCCGATAGTTTCGCCATGTTTGCATTACTAAGCTTTTTATTCGGAATGGTCGGCACTAGTTTCGCAGTCGGAATTGGTTATACATCAATCTGGTATCCAAAAGAATGGCAAGGGCGCGCATTAGGAATTTTCGGAATGGGAAATGCCGGCGCAGCTATAACAACCTTTTTAGCTCCTTCCCTATTAAATCATTTTTCAATTGAAGATCCGCAAAACGGCTGGAAAACACTTCCTGTAATTTATGCCGTTTCATTAGTCGTAATCGGAATTGCGTTTCTAATTTTTACAGAAAACAAAAAATTAGAAAACAATACCAAAACTATTTCACAAATGCTTACGCCTTTAAAATCAGGAAGAGTTTGGCGTTTTGGAGCCTATTATTTCTTAGTTTTTGGATGCTTTGTGGCTTACTCTCAATGGTTATTACCAAATTTTATGAACGTTTATCAAACCAGTTTGGTTATGGGAGGTTTGTTTGCAACAATGTTTAGTTTACCTTCAGGTGTTATTAGAGCTTTTGGCGGCTATTTATCGGATAAATTCGGAGCAAGGAAAGTAATGTACTGGGTTTTAGGTTCATCTGTAATTTTAAGCGCATTATTATCAATTCCGAAAATGGAAATCACAACTTCTGGACCTGGAATATTGGCGGCTAAAAAAGGGGTTGTAAATGAAATTAGCGACAAAGCCGTAAAAGTGGGAGATAAAGAATATCCGATTACACAAAAGACAGCCAACGCAGCAGAAAATGCTATTTTTCCAACAACATCGAGTTGGCAAGACGTTGTTGTTGCGCACAATCAAAGTGTTGCTAAAAAAGAATTGATTGCAAAAGGAGTCACTGTTATTAAGTTTGATGCCAATATGTGGGTATTTCTAATTTTAGTAATTCTAATAGGTATTTCTTGGGGAATCGGAAAAGCTGCGGTTTACAAACATATTCCAGAATATTTTCCAAATGAAGTGGGCGTTGTAGGCGGAATGGTCGGAATGATTGGCGGTTTAGGCGGATTCTTCGGTCCAATTATCTTCGGCTATTTATTAACTGCAACAGGAATCTGGTCAAGTTCATGGATTTTTATTTTAATCTTTTCAATTGGCTGTTTGGTTTGGATGCATTATACTATAACACAGCTTTCTAAAGAAAAAAAGGTTAAAATAAAACAAGTTGAATTAGAGCCAGCCTATTAAGATAAGATTAAAAAAATATTAGAAATTATGACCTAAATCATAATTAACTACGGCTTTTTCTTATAAATTTACCCTCGATAAAAAATTACCAATTTATGAAAAAACTTCAACTAATTTTATTGCTTATCATTGGATTAAGCTTTGAGATCCAGGCTCAGGAATTAGATGTAAATCTGCAGATTAGGCCACGTTTTGAATACCGCAATGGTTATAAGCAACTTTTACAAGAAGGGCAAAAAGGAACTTCTCAAATATCGCAGCGCTCTCGTTTAAATATTAATTTTAAACAAGAAGATTTAATTGTAAAACTAACTCTTCAAAACACAAGAACTTGGGGAGACGTTGCTCCAACAGCGCTTGCTGATAAAAATGGAGTAGCAGTTTTTGAAGCTTGGGCACAATATAATTTTACAGAAAAATGGAGTGCAAGAATGGGACGCCAAGTACTTTCTTATGATAATCAGCGTATACTTGGCGAACAAGATTGGGGACAGCAAGCGGAAAGCCACGATGCCTTAACAATTTCTTTTCATACAGGAACACAAAAATTAGATTTTGGAGGAGCTTATAATTCAACTGCCGAAAATGTTATTCAAACACCTTACACCGTTGCCAATTATAAAGCGCTACAATATGCCTGGTATCACAATCAGTTCAATGAAAATTTAGGGGTAAGCTTTTTATTGTTGAATACTGGTTATGAATATGCTCCAAATCCAAATCCTGACAACAAATTATTAGTTGATTACAAACAGACTTTTGGACCTTATTTAACTTATAAAAAAGGCAAAATTGACACTAATTTTTGGTTATACGGACAAACTGGAAAAAGTACAGATCAGCAAGTGAGCGCTTGGAATGCGGCGGCTAATTTTGGTTACAATATAACCGAAGCTTTTAAACTTGGTTTAGGTTACGAATTTTTATCAGGAAAAGATTCAAATGACGGAAGTCCTGTAATCAAATCTTTTAATCCGATTTTTGGAACAAACCACGGATTTAATGGTTACATGGATTATTTTTATGTTGGTAATCACCTAAATAATGTTGGTTTACAAGATGCTTTTATTAAATTGAATTACAATGTAAATAAATGGCAATTTGCTTTGATCCCACACGTATTTTTATCTGCTGCGGATGTGGTTACGCCATTAAACGAAAAATTAGATTCGTATTTAGGAACTGAGATTGACGCAACTTTTGGTTATAACTTCAAAAAAGACATAACAGTTACAGGAGGTTATTCTCAAATGTTTGGTTCAAAAACATTAGAATTTATTAAAAATGGAGATGCCAACCACACCAATAATTGGGCTTGGCTAATGATTTCTGTTAATCCTAGAATTTTTAGCTGGAAAAAATAGACATTCTTTAAAATTAGTTTCAAAATTTTACCCTTTTCTTATTTACGGAAAAGGGTATTTTTTTTAACACTTATAAACGATCATATCATTTAATTAATTATATTTGAGCCGATTACGAACCCCAAATTCTATTCTAATGAAACCATTTCTAAAATTATCAATGCTGACTTTTATGGTCACGCAAACTGGTATCGCCCAAAAGTACAACGATGCCTTAATTTCTCAGAACTCAGAAATAAACTTTGCAAAAACGCAAAAAAGAGGAATTAAAAAAAACAACATTATTTATTATGTTGAAAATGACATGCAAACCATATCTGCTTACAAAAAAAGTAAATTGAAATGGCAAACCAATGTAATTTCTGTTTGTGGAGAACCAAAAAAAGGAGAACCAGAAATAAGATATGTAGGTTATAACTCAAATAAACTGCTTATCGTTATCGGAAAACATAATTTTGTAGAAATTGATATTAATAGCGGTACTTCAACGCTTGTTGGTTAAGATTAAAGAAATCTCTAGATATATAAACTGCCCTTTTTCTATTTTGAGAAAGGGTATTTTTTTGGCTTTTAAAACTGTATATTTGATTAACATTTTTTGAACAACTTGCTACATGAAACCGATCATCAAACCTTTAATTTTCATATTGTTTTTAGCGCAATTAAGTTTTGCTCAAACATTTGACACAAAATTGATTTCAAAAGATTCGGAGATAAATTTTACTGAAACACAAAAAAGAGGGATTGAGAAAAAAGGTGTTATTTACTTCGTCGAAAAAGATCAACAAACTATTTCAGCTTATAAAAACAACAAATTACAATGGCAAACAAATGTTATCTTAACTTGCGGAAAACCAAGCGTCGGAGAAGCTAAAATAAGATATATAAAATTTGAGAATTCAAAACTTCACATCGTTTTTGGAAAACATTCTTTTGCTGAAGTTGATATTAAAAATGGTTTAACAAAACTTATTGCCGAAGATTAATTATGAACAATTGGACTAAAAGATGGGACGACCGCTACAAAAACGAAGAATTTGCGTACGGCACAGCACCCAACAATTTCTTAAAAGAACAAATCAAAAAACTAAATCCTAGTTCAATTCTATTCCCTGCTGAAGGCGAAGGGAGAAATGCCCTTTTTGCCGCAAAATTAGGTTGGAAAGTTTCCGCTTTTGATATAAGTGAAGAAGGAAAAAACAAAGCTTTAAAACTTGCTGAATCTAATAACGTTTCGATAGATTATCAAGTTGGAGAATTAGAAACGCTAGATTTTCAGGAGGAACAATTTGATACGATTGCTTTAATTTACGCGCATTTTCCAGCAGCAATTAAATCTAAAATTCACAAACAACTTGATAAGTTTTTACGAAAAGATGGCATTATTATTTTTGAAGCTTTCAGTAAAAAGCATTTAGAATACGTAACCAAAAACGAAAAAGTCGGCGGACCAAAAGACATCGAATCGTTATTTTCGATAGAAGAAATAAAAGCTGATTTTCCTAATTATGAAATCATAGAATTGGAAGAAAAAGAAATCGAACTAAGCGAAGGTTTATTCCATAACGGAACTGGTTCTGTAATTCGATTTGTGGGGAAGAAAAAATAAAAACCATTCGACGCGGAGATGCACTACGGTGCGTCGCTACAAAACTTTGCACCCTTGCTCCTTTGTCACTTTGTCCCTGACTTAAAAATACTTATGCTCCATAATCTCAGATCGAAGTTCTGAAATCCCTAAAATTCCCACACGTTTTCCTTCGGTTTTAATTAACGATTCTTTTTTAAGACTCGACAAAACACGAATTGCTTGTTCTTCAGTTGTTCCTGCAAAATCAGCGATTTCCTTTCGCGAAAGCTCAATATCAATCAAACCGTTGACTTGGCCGAATTTACGATGAATATAAAGCAGTAAATCGACCACGCGTTCACGAACATTCATATGTGCAATTTTTCGAATATTATTTTCGCTTTTGTTTAATTCTTCGGCATAAAACAACATTAAAGCATACGTAAATTCTGGAATCTGTTTTAAAATGTCTAACATCGTTTCATTGCTAAAATTACATAAAACGGTATCTTCTAAAGCGTAAGCTCCGATCAAATACTTTTTACCAGTTCCGAATCCGCGAAAGCCGATTGTATCGCCATTTTTAGTTAGACGTACAATTTGTTCGCGTCCGTTAATGCCAGTTTTCACCGTTTTTACTTTTCCTGAACAAATAAAATAAAGCCCTTGCAATGGCGCACCTTCCGTAATAAACTGTTGCGATTTTTTACACACAAAACTCTGTTTCTTAGCGACATATTGCTTCATTTGCTCTAAATGGAGGTGTTTTTTTATAAAACAATTTTCATTGACACAGCTATAACAAATTGAATGTTCTTCTTTCATGAGTTCAATTTTTGAGCGTGAAACATATTTATTGGTTCTCTTTTCTTGTTATCAAAAATAATAAAAATAAATTTAAAAAATAAGTATTAATACTTAAAAAATACTTATTTTTGTTTTGAGTTAAATAAGTGATTCATCTAAAATCAGAACTTATTAGTTAAGTAGTATCCAAAACCGAATTGTAATGCAAAGTACTAAGATCAAAACTACCTGTTCCTATTGCGGTGTTGGCTGCGGAATAATCGTGACTAACGATGCTAAAAATGGTGTAATGGTCGAAGGAGACAAAGATCATCCCGTTAATAAAGGAATGTTATGTTCTAAGGGAATGAATTTGCACTACGTAGTTAACGATACATCAGATAGAATTTTATATCCTGAAATGCGCGGCAGCAAGCATTATCCGCTAGAACGTGTAAGTTGGGATACTGCATTAGATCGTGCCGCAGCTGTTTTTTCTTCAATTATAAAAAAACACGGACCTGATAGCGTTGGATTTTATATCTCAGGACAATGCTTAACGGAAGAATATTACTTAGTAAACAAATTGGTAAAAGGTTTCTTGAAAACCAATAATATCGATACCAATTCGAGACTTTGCATGAGTTCTGCGGTTGTCGGTTACAAAAAAACTTTTGGAGAAGATTCTGTACCAATTGCTTACGATGATATTGAATTGGCGGACACTTTTTTAATCACAGGTGCAAATCCAGCTTGGTGCCACCCTATTCTTTTCAGAAGATTAGAAAAACACAAAGAAAAAAATCCGAAAATTAAAGTAATTTGCATCGATCCAAGACGAACTGATACAGCTGCTTTTGCCGATTTGCATTTGCAGATTATTCCAGGTTCGGACATTATTTTATATCATGCCATTGCCAAACGTATTATTGAAAAAGGTTATGTAGATCATGATTTTGTAAAGAATAATGCAGAGAATTTCAAACAATATAAAGATCTAGTTTTAGGCACTTCTTTAGAAAAAGCTTCAAAACTATGCGGAATTCCTGTAAACGATATTAAGCTTGCTGCTGATATTATCGGAAAAGCCAAAGGATTTATCTCGCTTTGGGCAATGGGCTTAAATCAAAGTGCGGTTGGCGTGGATAAAAATACTGCTTTACTGAATTTATCTTTATTAACGGGACAAGTTGGAAAACCAGGTTCTGGACCTTTTTCATTAACAGGACAGCCCAACGCAATGGGCGGACGCGAAGTGGGCGGAATGGCAACGCTTTTAGCCGCACATAAAGACATCGCAAATCCAACACATCGTAAAGAAGTTGCCGATTTTTGGGGTGTTGACGAAATTTCAGATAAACCAGGTTTAACAGCTACGGAAATGTTTGAAGCTTTAGAATCTGGAAAAATGAAAGCCGTTTGGATTATTTGCACTAATCCGTTGGTGAGTTTGCCAGATTCTCGAAGAGCCGAAAAAGCGCTCCAAAATGCTAAATTCGTTGTTGTTCAAGATATTTCTCATAATGCCGATACAGCCAAATTTGCCGATTTGCTTTTACCTGCCGCTGGATGGCTTGAAAAAGAAGGGACGATGACCAATTCTGAACGTCGTATTTCTTATTTACCAAAAGGAATTAACGCTCCAGGTGAAGCACTTCCAGATATTGAAATTCTGATTCGTTTTGCTAAAAAAATGAATTTTAACGGATTCAATTTCAACAATGCAGAAGAAATTTATAAAGAACATTGCGCGCTTACCAAAAATACCAATATTGACATTTCATTTTTAAATTATCATCGCCTAAAAACCGAAGGAACTTTTCAGTGGCCAGTTCCAGATTACGGACATCCGGGAACACCGAGATTGTTTACAGATAAAAAATTCTACACGCCGTCTGGAAAAGCGATTTTTAATTTGCCTGTTTCAATCGAAAATACTTCGGTTCAGCCAAACGCAGAATTTCCTTTTATTTTAACAACAGGAAGAATTCGCGATCAATGGCATACGATGACAAAAACAGGAAAAGTTTCGAGATTATTAACGCATATTCCAAGTCCAGTTTTAGAAATAAATCCTATTGATGCTTTTAAAAATGATATTAAAAACGGTGATATTGTTACTGTAACGAGTAAAAATGGAGAAGTTAGAGTAAAAGCAAAAGTTACCGATTCCATCAAAGAAAAAGTGGTTTTTCTACCGATGCATTGGGGAAAACAACTTGAAAATGATTTAAATAGAACGAACAACTTAACAAATACCGTTGTTGATCCAGTTTCAAAAGAGCCTGATTTTAAGTTCACAACTGTTTCTATTTCGAAATATGTAAAACCATTTCAAAAAATTGCAATTGTTGGTGCGGGTGCTGCTTCTTTCCGATTCATTCAAAATTATCGTGAATTTAATAGTACCGATGAAATTATTGTCTTTTCGAATGAGGTAAATCCGTTTTATAATCGTGTTTTGCTTCCCGAATATATGACGGGAGAATTTACGTGGGAACAACTTTTAAAAGTGAGAGACGGCGAAGCTTTTAGCAAATTAAAAATTACGATGAAAGCTGGAGTTGCGATTGAAAAATTAGATGCAACAAAAAAAACAATTTTAGACAGTCAAGGCGAAATTCATACTTTCGATTCTTTAATTCTAGCAACAGGAAGCCGACCTTTTGTTCCCGAAAATGCACAACTGCATCTTCCTGGCCGTTTTACCGTTCGAAGAAAAGAAGATGCCGATCGCTTGAAAAAACATTTAGACAGCACTAATCTTCCGCCAGAAGAACAACATGTTGTAATAATTGGCGGCGGATTATTAGGTTTAGAATTGGCAGCTGCTTTAAAACATAAAAAAGTAAAAACAACGATCATTCAAAGAGCTTCACGCTTAATGGAACGTCAATTAGATCGAATTTCTAGCAAATTATTGGCAGAAGAAGTTCAGCTTCGCGACATTCAGATTTATTTTGATAATGAAGTAAGTACCGTTTTTGAAACAGATAATCCGAATGAAATTGAAATTGCTTTAAAAAGTGGAAAAATCATAACGGCAAATGCGATTGTATACACAATTGGAACTATTCCGAATATAGAAATTGCAAGAGAAAGTGGGCTTTTATGCGGTCGCGGCGTAAAAGTGAATCAGTATTTACAAACTTCAAATCCAGATATTTTTGCCATTGGAGAAATTGCCGAATTCAACAATAAGTTATTTGGAATTACTTCGGCAGCGGAAGAACAAGCCGATATTTTAGCGAATTTCCTTGCGGGCGATATTAGCAGTTATTACAAAGGTTCGATTTTAATGAATATTCTAAAATTAGAAGATATAAACCTCTGTAGTATTGGTGATCTCACAATTCCAGAAAATGATGATTCGTACGAAGAGATTGTTTTTACCGATTTGAAAAAACGTTATTATAAAAAATGCATTGTAAAGGATGATCTTTTGGTCGGAGCAATTTTAATGGGCGATAAAAATGAGTTTGCTGAATTTAAAACTATGATTGAAAGCAAAATCGAATTATCAGACAAACGAAATACGCTTTTAAGAGGAAGTTCAAACACAAAGCCAGTTTTAGGAAAATTGGTTTGTTCGTGCAGTCAAGTTGGCGCTGGAAACATTGAAGAAACCATTAAAAGCGGTGTAAATGATTTCACCGAATTATGCAAAAATACAGGCGCAGGTTTAGGTTGCGGAAGCTGTAAAACGGAAGTTAAGGAGATATTAGCGAAATGCAAATAATTTATTTTGTTTCAGGTTTCAAGTTTCAAGTTGTTGGACCTTAAAACTTGAAACGACGGAATGTCACCCTGAGCGGAGTCGAAGGGCGCTCTAATTGGAATCAGGCTTCGACTCCGCTCAGCCTGACAAACTTGAAACCTGAAACAAAGAAAACCTGAAACCTGAAACAAAAAGAAAAAAATGGAACTAACAAGATTAATAGTAAAAGGAGGCGTTATTTCGCCAGGTGAACTTCGAGAAGTGGTAAATATTGCTTTGGAGGGAGGTTTAGATTCCATTTCGTTTGGTTCTAGACAGGATATTATTTTTCCTCAAGGTTTTAAAACATTAGACAAAACTACTTTAGGAAAACATCATTTTGTTTATCCCGACCAAAAAAGCGGTAATAATATTGTTTCTTCTTATGTTTCTACAGATATTTTTAGAAATACAAACTGGCTTACCGGGAATCGTTTTTTGTATGTTTTGGAAGAATTTAAAGAACAGCCCAAATTAAAAGTCAATATAACCGATCCGAAGCAGCAATTGGTTCCTTTGTTTACTGGGCACTTAAACTTCATTGCTTCAGAACATGAAGATTACTGGTATTTATACATTCGTCTGCCCAAATGGGAAAAAATGGAAGTTTACCCTGTTTTAATTTACAGCTGGGATCTTGCTAAAATTTATTATGAAATAGAAAAAATTTCTGAAGAAGATACTTCTGCTGATATCGAACTGTTGTTTACTTTGGTTAGCGAAGCTTTAGACACTAATAACAGAACCATCGATAAGCCATTGAATATTCCATTTTATCCATTTCCATATTACGAAGGAATGAATCGAATGGGAATTGATCAATATTGGCTCGGATTATACTGGAGAAATAATCAGTACGATTTGGATTTTCTGAAAGAAATGTGCGATTTATGTTTTGAATGTAAAATTGGAAAAATCTGCATTACGCCTTGGAAATCTTTCATTATAAAAGGAATTCCAAAAGACCGAAAACTAGAATGGGAAAAATTTCTTGGCAAAAGAGGAATCAACGTTCGTCATTCTTTATTAGAACTAAATTGGCATTTGCCAGTTGCAATGGAATGGGCTTTAAACCTAAAAACATTTCTAGTTCGTACGCTGGATCAATTTGATATTAGCACTTACGGATTAAATTTTGGAATTTCAGAATACAATCGTGACGGGCATTATTTCACTTCGATTATTATCGAAAAAAATGAACTTCCAGCCGCTTTAGAATCGATTAAAATTAGAGATACTTACAATGTTTTGTTTGCTAAAAATTTCGATCCAAATACGCGCGAATATATTGTGCATTCTCAAGATATAGACAAATTGGAACTGCCAACTATTTTAATTGAATTGAGCAGAAAATATTTTGAAGAATTAGGAAACACAACTACCGAGACCACTGAAAATCAACAAAAAAAAGAAAAACCGCAATTAGATATTTATCAATGTCAAGAATGTTTGACGCTTTACAATTCCGAATATGGAGATGAAACACAGGGAATTCCGAAAGGTGTTCTGTTTGAAAATCTTCCAGAAACGTATTGCTGTTCTTTGTGTGAAGCTCCGAAAAGCAATTTTATAGTTTTAGAACTGGTTAAACAATAAAATTATCTGTAAAAGCTTAACATTTATGTATTTAAAAATTACGTATATTTAGCTTAGCTAAGAAATAACGATAAATCATTATACCTCAGATATTATTTATTTCCTTAGAATCAAGCTATTTTACTCAACAAAAAAATACAGTTATGATAAAACGAAATTCAAGTACTCCTGCTGTAAATAATACTGATATTCCAGCAGAAACAGCTGTAGAAACCACTACAGAAGTGCAACCAGAAGCAAAAGCAACAGTTAAAAGAACCACAAGAACTGCCGTAAAAACACCAGCTTCAAAAACGACAGCCGCAAAAACATCAACGGCAAGAACAGCTGCAGCAAAAGCACCAGTTGCAACAGTTAAACCTGCAGCAAAAACACCTGTAAGAGCCGCTTCAAAAAGTACACCCAGAGCTACTGTAAAAAAAGCAACCACAACGTCGGCAAAAAAAGAACCAATTGTTTCTGAAATTGTAGAAATTCAGACAAATGATATTCCAGTACCTTTTGAAGAAAACAAACCTGTTTTGACTATTGAAAAAATTGGCAAAAAAAACGATATAAAATCAAAACTTAAAGCGAAACTAAAAGCTAAAAAAGAGAAAGAAAAGAAAAGAGAAAAAGCGATAAAAGCTGTTATTAAAAAATTAGAAAAAGCAAAGAAAGCAAAACTAAAAGCAGCCGAAAAGAAAAAGGAAAAAGCTAAAAAGGCAAAAGAAAAAGCCAAAGCTAAAAAAGTTGCTGAAAAGAAAGCAAAAGCTAAAAAGAAAAAATAATATCTAAGAGAGGTTTAACGAAAGTTGAACCTTTTTTTTATTTCAAGACAGTTTGTATAAAGTTTGTCATTCCGAGGAACGAGGAATGACAATATTGCGTAAATAATGAATTACAATTCACAATTAAAAATTATCCCCCAATCGCAATCATACTACGATTATCAAAATGTTTTTTAGGATCATCCATTTCAGAAACACTTACCATTCCTGCGCGAACTTTCTTTTTATTTTTAATGGATTCTGAAATCAAATCAGTAATCGATTCTCCATTTCTAAAAGCGGTCAATAAATCGGTTTCTGAGTTAGAGAAAAGACAATTTTTTATTTTTCCGTTGGCCGTCAAGCGAATGCGGTTGCAACTATCACAAAACGGATTTGTAATAGAACTTATGATTCCGAAATTGCCTTGAAAATTATTTATTTTATAAGTTCTGGCTGTGAAGTTTTTTTCGTCATCTAATTTTTTTATTTCTTTTGAAGAAAAACAGTTTTCAACTAAAGATAAAATCTCATTTTGAGAAACCATTTTACTTCTATCCCACTCATTTCCAGCAAAAGGCATAAACTCAATAAATCGGACAGAAATTGGAAGAAACTTAGTCAGTTTTATAAAATCGACTATCTCGTTATCATTAAATCCTTTCATCAAAACGACATTTACTTTTACTTCAAAATCATTATTTAAAAGCAAATGAAGATTATTAATAACTTTATCAAACTGATTTCTAAGCGTTATCGAATTAAATTTTGATGAAACCAGAGTGTCTAAACTCAAATTGATCTTTTTAATTTTAAACTCCTTTAAAGTCTCGATATGACGATCTATCAAAATTCCGTTTGTTGTGATAGAAAGAGAAACTTCCAATTCTGATAATTTAGAAACAATTTCTGGAAAATCTTTTCTCAAAAGAGGTTCTCCTCCTGTCAATCTAATTTTGTCAACACCATTTTTTACGAAAGTCTGGGCAATTGCAAAAATCTCGTCGGCAGTCATTAGACTTGCTTTTGGAGAAAGCGCAATTCCATCTGCTGGCATGCAATATGTACAACGCAGGTTGCATTTTTCCAGCAAAGAAATGCGTAGATAATTATGCTTACGCCCAAAACCATCCGTTAAAATAGTGTTAGAGGCTGTCATGGTTTTTTCCTTTTAAAATATGAAAAACGTGCAGCAAGTGCGGAAAAACAGCATCCATAGATTCTCTTGCGCCGTTTGTTGATCCTGGCAAAGCTAAAACTACAGTTTTTCCTAAAGTTCCTGCAACTGTTCTAGATAACATTGCGTAAGGCATTCTCTGTTGTCCGTAATTGCGAATAGCTTCTTCGATTCCTGGAATTCTGCTTTCTAATAATGGCTCCAAAGCTTCTGGAGTAACATCTCTTGGGGATAAACCTGTTCCACCAGTAAAAATTACCAGCTGATTTTCTTTAGCGAAAGCTTTAGTTTTTTCCTGAATAATATCCAACTCGTCTGGAATAATCTCGTAATGTGAAGTTTCAACTCCATACGAATCCAATTTTTCAACAATGACTTTTCCAGAACGATCTTCTTTATCTCCAGCAAAAATCGAATCGGAACAAACGAAAACTGCAGCTTTAATTACGTTCGGGAATTTATTTTTAAAAGACGATTTTCCGCCTTCTTTGTTTATTAATTTAATCGTAGAAATTTCGATTTCTTTATCAATCGGTTTTAGCATATCGTACATTGTCAATGCCACGATGGATGCGCCGTGCATAGCTTCAACCTCAACTCCGGTTTTGTAAACGGTTTTAACTTTAAAAATAATATGAATTTCTAAACCTTCAATATTATATTCAACAGCAGTATATTCAATTGGAAGCGGATGACAATCTGGAATTGATAAATGCGTGTTTTTTACCGCAAACAATCCAGCAGTTTTTGCCATTTCACAGACGTTTCCTTTTGGCACTAAATTATTCACCACAGCATCAATTGTTTCCTGTCTGCTGACTTTTACAATTGCCGTTGCGGTTGCGACTCTTAAAGAGCTTATTTTATGGGTAATATCTACCATTTTATTTTTTAACTATTTTGTTTCCAAGTGAATGTATCGTTCTCAAACATTTCTTTACCAAAAATCGGTACATCGGTTTTAATCCAGTTTACGATGGCCTCTGTTGCTTCATAAACTTGTTTGCGTCGTGTTGCCGAAACAAAAACGAATAAACAGATTTCGCCCGCTTTTACAACGCCTAAACTATGATATATGTGCATACAAGTTAAATCGAATTTGGCGAAAGCTTTTTCGCGAATGCTATATAACGCTTCGTTTGCCATATCCGTATAAGCTGAATAATCAATTGCTACAACAGTGTTATCGTGAATAACATCGGCACGAACTTGTCCTAAAAAAATGTTGTGCGCTCCAATTGTGTGTTTAGATTGATGTTTGGCAATCGATTCAGCTATAAATTCAGGAGAAATTGGTCCTTCTACAAATACATTTTTACTCATTTTTTATGTTTTTTTGCCACAGATTATATGGATTAAAATGATTTTTCTTTTTCTTTTGTCAGACTGAGCGAAGTCGAAGCCCTCGTCCAATGGGAGCATCCTTCAACTTCGCTCAGGGTGAAAAACTAAACAAACATCTTTAATTTGCGCTTAATTCGTGGCTACAAATTTATCTCTAATTGTTATTTAAGAACTTTAAAAACCTTTCAATAAACTTTTCAATTCTTTAGATCTAGTTAAAGTCAGCTGCATCCTGCAATCTGCATACATTTTATCCGAAATAACGCCGCCATAACCTTCAGGATAGCATTTAAATTTACAATTTGAATCTCGAAACTTTATCCAGTCTTTTTGAGCAAGAACTAAAGCTGTCTGATCTTTTGTCCCTAATTTCTTTTTCAGCTGATTATAAACTTTATTCAATTCTTTATCTGCTTTATCATAAGCCTCATAAATTTCTGTTTCGCCTGTATAATCGACATGCTTCTGAGAAAACATAATTTGATTGAAACAAAAACAAAAAAACAAAAACATGAATATTTTTTTCATCTTAAAAATTATTAAGTTTTAACTATTTATTTTTTCTTTTAATAAAGTTTTCATTGCTAAAGCTCCGCCTGCAATACTTTTTACATTCTTAAACTTATTTTTCTGAAGGACTTCTATTGCAATTTTACTTCTTATTCCAGATTGACAGAAAATATAAATAGTTTGATTTTTATTCAGTTTTTCAATTTCCTTTTCTAAATGCATTAACGGAATCTGGATTTGATTTTTTAAACTGATTTTCGGCGATTCGTCCCTATTTCTAACATCTAAAAATAAAACCTCATCATTTTCAATTTCATCCAAAACCGAATCAAAATTTATTTCTTGAGCCTGATTTTCATCTGAATTATATTTCCGTTCAAAATCTTCACTTATTATCTGAAGATTAGAAGTTTTTTCAAAATCATATTTCTGTTGTTCGTTGTTCAGAATATTGTAAATCAATATTTTCCCGTTTAAAACTTCACCAATTTCGAGAATTATTTTTATGACTTCATTTGCTTGAAACATTCCAATAATTCCAACTGTAATTCCTATTACGCCAGCATCTTCGCAGTTTAAGAGATTTTGATTTTCATCAGGATACAAACATCTATAAGTTGGTCCGTTTTGATAATTGAAAACCGAAACCTGCCCTTGAAATCTAAAAATAGAACCGTAAACCATTGGCTTATTGGTTAACAAACAAGCGTCGTTTATTAAATATTTAATCGAAATACTGTCTGTTGCATCAACGATTATGTCATATTTTTCAAATAATGCAATCGCATTTTTTCCAGATAATTTTTCTGTAAAAGCTGTTACTTTAATATCAGGATTCAATTCTGAAATCATGATTTTAGCCTGTTCAGCTTTTGATTTTCCAACGGCCGAAGTTCTGTAAATTACCTGACGATGCAGATTCGAAATTTCGATAGTGTCATGATCTATAATTCCGATTTCGCCAACTCCAGCAGCCGCTAAATATGGTAAAATTGCTGCGCCCAAACCTCCTGCACCAATTACCAAAACTTTTGATTTCGATAATTTATATTGGCCTTCCTCTCCTATTTCTGGAAGTATAATTTGTCTGTTATATCTAGTTGACTCTTTCATTATTTTTAATTAACCTCCTGCAAATGGTGGCAATAAAGCAACAACATCACTTGTTTGCAAAACGTAATCTGAAACTTTTGAAACTATTTTTTGATTTACAGCAACGCTAAAAGTCAGTGATTCGAACTCATATTTTGCGTTCAAATCCTGCAATAGTTTTTGCAAGGATAATTCTTCAGAAAAAGATAATTCTTCGAATTCACATTTCGTTTTTTCAGCGATAGCTCCAAAATATTTTACCTCAATCATTATTATAAATTTAAATTCTGGAAAATAAATTCGTCTTCAAAGTGTTCTTGAAAATACGAAATCCAGGTCGATGTATTTCTTACCACTTCGCCAATTACAATAATTGCTGGCGATGATATATTTTTTTCAGATACCAATTTAGTAATTGTATTGATAGTTCCAATTACTTTTTGCTCTGAATTTTTTGTACCGTTTTGGATAATTGCGACTGGCAGATCGTCATTTCTGTTTTGTTGATAAATCGAAATGATTTCGTCTAATTTATGCATTCCCATTAAAACAACTACAGTTGCTGCAGATTTCGAAGCCAGTTGAATATCTTTTGACAACTTGTGATCAGAAGTTGTTCCGGTAATTACCCAAAAACTTTCGGCAACTTTACGCTGCGTCAAACTAATTCCAACTGAAGCAGGAACTCCTAAAGCTGAAGAAATTCCGGGAACAATTGCGGTTTCAATTCCAAAATCTTCAGCAAATTCAATTTCTTCACTTCCTCTTCCAAAAACAAAAGGATCGCCACCTTTTAAACGAACAACATGTCCGTGTTTTTTTGCCATCGAAACAATCAAATCGTTAATCTGATCTTGTGTGTAAGCGTGACAGCCTAAACGTTTTCCAACAAAAACAATTTCAGCATTTGATGCATATCCTAGCAATTCTTCGTTTACTAAGGCATCGTACAAAACTACATCGGCACTTTTTAAAGCTTTAATTGCTTTTAACGTAATCAATTCAATATCACCAGGACCAGCGCCTACAATCGTCAATTTTGGGGTTTTTAAATCTCGCATAGTCTTTAAATTAAATTGATATTCAGATCGTTTAATTCATCAGTCGAATTAATATTGGTTAAATGAAAGTTCTCGCTTTCTTCTATATTGATAATCTGATGCGGTAATTTCGCCAGCAAATCCATCATTTTCAATTCGTTCGCTTCAATTGCTTCTTTAATTATCGGAACAATACTTTTAGAATAAATTCCGATTAAAGGATGTGTTTTACTTTCGGTAGCAAAAACTGTAATTTCAGCTTCTTTGGTATGTTTTGAAATTAATTCCTGTAATAATTCTGTTGAAATTAACGGAATATCACAGCTCAAAATTAGATTGAATTCAGTTTCAGAATGTGATAAAGCCGTATAAATTCCGCCCAACGGTCCTTTATCTAAAACCAAATCTGGGATTTTTTCATACTCCAAATAATCATATTCTTTTGAAGCCGTAACTAATTTTATTTTATCTGTAATAGGCAAAATTGCCTGAATAATATGTTCTATAAATGGTTTTTCCTGAAACAAAACCAATCCTTTCTCCGATTTCATTCTGGAACTTTTTCCTCCACAAAGAATAAATACTGTAAGTGTTTCCATGGTTTTGTTTTTTTGTTGTTTTTGTTTCAGGTTTAAAGTTTCAAATTAAGATCTGTATGTTTTCATTTATATACCGCTTTTCATCAATTACCTCAAACTTTTTCTTTTGTCACTTTAATCTATCGGCAATAATGTTACTAATTGCCCTTTTTTATATTCCTGAGCATCTTCTGGAACAATAAGCAAACTATTTGCAACGGCAAAAGTATTTAGCATTGCTGAACTTTGTCCGTCGAGAACAGTGACTTTTGTTTCGTCATATTTTGCTTTTAAGAATAATGTTTTTCCTGTACTATTTTTAATCTCCGAATTTAATTTACGTACTACTTTTGTTTTATGAATGTTCGAAAATCCTAATTTGTTTTTAATTGCGGGCGAAACGTAAATGTAAAAATTCGTCAACGATGAAGCTGGGTTTCCAGGCAAAGCAAAAACTAAAGTTTCATTTTTTGAGCCAAAGAACATTGGTTTTCCCGGTCTCTGATTGATTTTATAAAACAATTCTTGAACGCCGTTTTGCAACAAAGCTTCTTTTACAAAATCATAATCGCCAACTGAAATTCCGCCAGAAATTAAAACAACATCATATTTTTTTAAAATACTTTTAAGCGCGCTTTTTGTGGCTTTCAAATTATCTTTTACTCTGTAAACTTTCGTTTTTTTGATTCCAATAGTTTCCAGAGCTGCTTCTAGCATAACCGAATTACTTTCGAAAATCTTTCCTTTTTTTAGTTTTTTTCCTGGTTGTACTAATTCGTTTCCGGTTACTAAAATGGCTACTTTCGGTTTTTTGTAAACCTCAACTTCCATGATTCCTAAACAAGCTAAAAATCCAATTGCTGCGGGTGTGATTAAAGTATTGGCTTCAAAAACTATATCGTCTTTTGCAATTTGTTCTCCTTTTTGGCGAACGTTTGAAAGTTTTTCAGGCATTGTGGCAATCAAAATCGAATCTTTGTTTGCCATTACATGTTCCTGCATAACAACAGTATCTGCATTATCGGGAACAATAGCACCAGTAAATATTCGTACTGCTTCGTTTGACTTTAATTTTATGTTTGAATGATCTCCCGCCTGCAAAGTCCCAGCAATATCATATTGATGTCGAATACTATGCATAAAAGCATATCCATCCATTGCAGACTGTCGAAACGGCGGCATGTGGATTGGTGAAATTACTTTTTCTGCCAAAACATATCCTAACGCTTTGCTAACCGAAATTAATTTGGTTGGCATTTTGGTGCTATTAGCTTCAATAATCGCTATGGCTTCTTCTACTTTAATCATTAGGCTATTTTTTACAAGCAAAAAAATACTTATTACAAATATAAGTATTTTTACTTAGTTCAATCAATTAAGTACACTTTTTTTTAAAATATAAATTTAGCTTAATTCTTTTACATAGATTTATAAAAACTCAAATAGCTTTAAAAGTGAAAGTAGTTCTGCTTATTTATTTCTAAAATTACCTTTTGGAAGATAATACAACCAAGCAAATCCAATAAAAAATAAGATTGAAGAAGCTATAAATGCAGGAATTAAAATTTCTTTGTTATTCTCTAATGCATTATTCAAAGAAGCATATAAAAGCCAGATTTGAATACTTACATTTAAAATCAAAATAAAAATAAGTGTCGAAAGTATATTGTTCAGCTTATTAGGGTTAGCGCGATTCTGGCTTCGTCTAAAAGTACTCATATCTATAAATTTAAATTATACATTCTAGATGTCTTTTTTCTCAATCATTGCTTTTACAAAAACAGCATTTTCTTTAAAAACCACTTCTAATTGTGGTAAAGCTCGTGGCGGCGGTCCGGCAATAACATCTCCAGTCGAAGCGTCAAATGAACCTTCGTGACACGGACAATGTATAATTCCAGTGCCTGGTTTGTAATATACTGAACAAGAAAGGTGTGTGCATTTTTGTTCATAAGCTCTAAATTCTCCGCTTTCTAAGTGAATTAATATATATGGAATTGTACTTCCTTCTAAAACAAAACCTCTTGTTCCTCCAACAGGAACATCTTCTTTATTGCAGATAAAATGTTCGCCTTGTACTTCTTCTTTTGGCAATAAAAAGGCTTTTGCAGTTACGAATCCGCTTCCAACCATTAATCCACCAGAAACAAAAGTCAGGAATTTAGCAAAATCGCGTCGGCTGACTTGTGTAGATTCCTGTTTTTTTATGGGGAAATCTTTCTTCCAGTTTTGATTTAAATTATCTTCTTTTGACATGATTCTGGTTTAATAAATTCTTAATTCTGTACTTCCTTTTGGCATCATAATATTGACTTTTGTTTTGACTTTTTCCTGTCCAAAAATGAAGTTATTAATTGGTGTGCTGTTTGGTCTCATTTCTTCGATTTGCTCTCTTGTTCCATAAAACAATGCTCCGCTTGGGCAAACTGTAGCACACATTGGTTTTTTACCAACGCTTGTTCTGTCGTAGCACATTGTACATTTCATCATCAAATCGTACTCTTCGACTTTTTTAGGCACTCCAAAAGGACAAGCCATAACGCAGTTTGAACATCCTATGCATCTTTCTGTGTTTGCGGTATGTACTACCCCAAATTCGTCTTGTGAAATGGCATCAGCTGGACATACATTGGCACAAACCGGATCTTCGCAGTGCATGCAAACCTGAACTGTGGTTTGGATCGTCGACGAACGATCTACATAATTTACACTTATTAAGGTTTGCTGACCGTTGGTTTCACATTCGGCGCAGGCCATTTCGCAGGCTTTGCAGCCAATGCAGCGCTGCATATCTACAAAAAACTCTTCGTTTGTATTAAAATTGGTCAAATTCATAACTTCATTTTTTTATAGATTAAACACTTGCATACGCTTCAGATTCTTTTGCCGGCGGCGCTATTTTTCCTTGCGGATCTAATAAACAGGCACAAACTTTAAATTCCGGAATTTTAGAAATTGGATCTAAAGTTCCCGGCGTTAGTTGATTGGCTGATTTATGTCCCGGCCAGTGATACGGAATAAAAACGGTATCTTTTCTAATGGTTTCTACAATATTGGCAGGAAAAGTTCCTTCGCCTCTTCTTGTTGCAACTCTCACTAATTCTCTTTGTTTGATTCCGTATTTTGCAGCTAATTCTGGATGAATTTCTAACATTGGTTCCGGAAATTGATCTACCAATTTTCCAATTCGACGTGTTTGCGTTCCGCTTAAGTATTGCGAAACAACTCGGCCAGTTGTTAATGTTATTGGATATTCTTCATCTGTAATTTCGCCTGGAAGTTTGTACGGTGCGGGATTAAAATGCGCCTTCCCATCTGGTGTTTTAAACTTTTTATCTTCCCAAAGTCTTGGTGTTCCTGGATGATCTTCTGTTGGACAAGGCCAAAAAACTCCCATCTTATCTTCTACTTTTTTATACGTAATTCCAAAATAATCAGCAGTACCACCTTTTGATGCTACACGCAATTCATTGAAGATTTCTTCACTGTTATTGTACGTGAATTTGTCTTCCTCACCTAATCTTTTGGCTATTTCTAATAAAATTGAAGTATCCGTTCTTGCTTCTCCCGGAGGTGTAACTGCTTGTCTGATTCTTATAACTCGTCCTTCTGCAGATGTTGTTGTTCCTTCTTCTTCTTCCTGTAAAGATCCTGCCAAAACAATATCGGCATGCCTTGCCGTTTCATTTAAGAAGAAATCAATACAAACATAAAATTCTAATTTTTCTAATGCTGAACGTACATAATTATTGTTTGGAAGCGAAACCAGTGGATTGAAACAAATCGAAATTAATCCTTTGATTTCATCTCTGTGAATGGCTTCTATAATTTCATAAGCAGTGAGTCCTTTTCCAGGTAAATCTTTTTCGTCGATTCCCCAAACTTCAGATATGTATTTTCTGTGTTCTGGGTTTTCGATATCTCTGTTTCCGGGTAATTGATCACATTTATGCCCGTGCTCTCTTCCGCCTTGACCATTTCCTTGTCCAGTAATAGTTCCGTAACCACAATATGGTCTTCCAATTCTTCCTGTTGCCAAAACCAGATTGATGCAACCTAAAACATTATCAACACCTTTTGAGTGATGTTCAATGCCGCGCGCGTGCAGTAAAAAGCTTGTTTTTGCTTTTCCCCATAATTCTGCGGCAGCTTTTATTTTCTCTTTATCAATTCCAGTTACTTCTTCTGCCCATTCCAAAGTATAATCTTTAACAGCATCAATCGTTTCCTGAAATCCTGATGTATAATTATCGATAAAATCATGATCTAACATATCGTGATCTACCAAATATTTTAGCATTGCGCCATATAAAGCAGAATCTGTTCCTGGTTTTACATCGAGATGAATATCGGCAGTTCTTGCCAACGGAATCATTCTTGGATCGATTACAATTAATTTTGCTCCGCGATCTCTGGCTTTCCAAATCCAATGTGTTAGGGTTGGGAATGTTTCACTAATGTTGGCTCCAGTTACAATTATAACTTCGGCATATTCTAAGTCCGAATAATTGTTTGAAGCTCGATCTAAACCAAATGCTTTTTTATTTCCTGCCCCAGCGCTTACCATACAAAGCCTTCCGTTGTAATCAAGATTTCTTGTCTTTAAAGCAACACGAGCAAATTTTCCAACCAAATAACTTTTTTCGTTGGTTAATGAAACTCCAGATAACATGGAAAAAGCATGTTTACCATATTTCTCCTGAATACGTTTTATTTCAGAAATGGTTTTATCCATCGCATCATCCCATGAAACTTTTTCAAACCCCTTTCCTTCTACTCTTTGTATTGGGTGCAAAAGTCGGTCTGGGTGATTATTTTGAAGATATCTTTGAACTCCTTTTGGACACAAACGCCCTTCGTTAAACGGAAATTCCATCCACGGTTCAAAACCTACTACTTTATTTTCTTTTACCAATAATTGAATTCCGCATTGCATTCCGCAAAAACAGCAATGTGTTTTTACAACGTCATCTGGTTCATCACGTCCGTTATATCCGTCTACGGGAGCGTAGTTTAGATGTGGCCCAAATGCTTCAATTATTTTTTCAGTTGCTACGGGTAGTTTTGCCATTTTGTTTTTTGTTATTTTTTGTTTCAGGTTTCATGTTTCATGTTTGCGCATAGAACTTGAAACCTAAAACTTGAAACTATTTTTTTCTATCCAAATAAATTTCCGCCTTCTAGTCTGGCTTTTAAATGAGCTTGCGCTAAACGAGATCTTTTTCCTTCTGGACTTAAATCGAGGTGAGAAGTTCCATCTTCGTGTGTAAAATCAAAACCTAGTTCTTTGGTTACGATTTTTAAATCATCTATATGAAGTTTTGTAGCAAATTCTTCTCCAGTATGCGGACAAACTGCCATTCCTTGTTTGATTCCTTCCTGTTTGTAAATATGTGCTCCAATTTGTGCGGGACGCTGAATGATATGAAAGAATTTTCCAAACGGAATCCATATTAAAAACATGATTACGGTTACCGCATGAATTACAGCAAGGAAATCATAGGCAAAACCTTTCATGAACTGATAGGAATAGGTTAAACATAAACCAGTTACAGAAATGGCGATTAATAAAATTAATGGTAACAAATCGCCTTCAAAAGTCTGTGTTGCAATTAATCCAGGATTGGTTAGTCTTCTTCTTAAATAATAAACAGAACCTATAATTACTAACCATGAAGACCAGTTTAAGGCATGAAAAATAAGAAATGCCAAAAAGGAATTTATTTTAAAATCCATCATTTTAAATCCGAAGAAATGTGCTTCGTAGATGGAAATTGAATTTGGTGCAAGCGTAAAATGAATCCATCCAAATGTAAGCGGAATTGTTATCGCAAATGCGGATAAACATCCTAATGCAATACAAAAATGGGCAAACCAGCGCCATTTGCTTCTTGGGTAAATAAATTTTTGAACGACGATATTCTGAGCAGTTTCTTTTCCTAAAAACCACAAATGTGAAAATATTTTTCCTGTAAAAAGAAATTTCAAACTTCTTTTGAAATACATCCAAGTTGGAGGTCTTTGCAACCAAACGGTATATCTGTAAACTATTCCGAAGAAAGCAAATACGGTTCCGAATAAATAAGTGACTAAGGCTGCATCAAAATTCTGCAATTTTCTGGAACCATAAAAAACGAGTATAATGGTAAGTATAGAAACCAGAGTTGCAACAAGTAAGGCTTTGGTATTAAACGTTTTATTTTTCATCTTTAATAAAATTAAATGATTACTTATTTAACTCGGTTTCTCACAATTTTTACGATTGTAAAACCACCAATTGATACCTGTAGCTAATATAGTGAAAATAGCAACACCAATAAAGAATTGATTTACAGTACCATTAGCAGAAATATTATTTCCAATTAATTTAGAAAAGATAAAAGGTCCAAAAGCTGCAATTGCTGCTGTCCAACCAATAACTCCAGCTGCCTGACGTGGATTTTCTTTAAATATGATTGGATATTGTCTAAAAGTACCCGCATTTCCAATTCCGGTAAAGAAGAACATAGCTAAAATTACAGTTACAAAAAGAGGAAATTGTTCCATGCTTGTTGGTGCAACTAATCCCTGCGTTACCAATATGATTGCTCCAGCTAAAATTCCTAAACCTGTAATGGTTGTTAGGATTGCTCCTCCTACTTTATCGGCAACAAATCCGAAAGCAATACGGCTGGCAGAACCTAATAATGGACCATAGAATGCATATACTAAAGGATCTGGCGCATTTGGAAAATCTCCGTAAAGAAATTTAATCATCAGGGGAAAAGCAGCAGACAAACCTGCAAAAGTTCCAAATGTCATTACATAAGTTATCGTGCAATACCAAGTATGTTTGTTTGAGAAAATATCCATTTGTTCTTTTACAGAAGCCATCATTGGAATGCTTCTTAAATAAAACCAACTTAAAATTGCCATAATAATTAAAAATGGAACATACCAAAATGCTGCAGACTGCAAGTAAATTTCCGATTTTTTAACAGCTGTATTTTCAGGATTTATGTTGTCTAAGATTTTTTCGGCTAGTTTTGGATTTGCATTTGCGATAGCTTTTGCTTTAGCTTTTATTGGTAATGCATTAAAAATAACAACATTATCAGTCGAATTTATTGCGTTACTTACCGAATCGATGACGTTTGTCTTTACGTTAGAAAGTATTTTAGTCTGAACTTCAGCATCAAAAGTGGCAAAAACTTCTTTTTGTTTTTCTAAACTTGAAGTTTGTAAAAGCGCTAAAGTTTCTTTAGGATCAACACTTGTAAAGCCTGAAGCAGCACCATAAATTCCGACGCTAATTATCAAAGGCGTAACAAATTGCGCGATCGAAACTCCAAAATTCCCAATTCCTGCTTGTAGTCCTAAGGCTGTTCCTTTTAATCTTTGAGGAAAAAACAAGCTTGTACTTGGCATATAAGAAGAGAAATCTCCACCGCCAAAACCTGTAGTAAATGCTAAAACAGCAAAAACCCAAAATGGCGTATTGACATTCATAATGGCAAAACCAATCCCGATTACTGGAATTAATTTAATTAATGTTGCGAAAGATACTATATGACGTGTGCCAAAAATGGGTAATAAAAAAGTATGTACAATTCTCAAAAAACCAGCTGCAAGCCCAGGAATAGCGGTTAGCCAAAAAAGCTGATCTTTAGAAAAATTAAATCCTAATCCCGGTAATTTAACAGCTATAACGCTCATCATAAACCAAGAAGCAAAGGATAAAATTAAAGTTATTGTTGTTATTGTTAATGTTCTCCATGCAATTTTACTTCCGCCAGAATTCCAAAATACTTCATCTTCCGGATCCCATTTGTCTAACCAAGTTTTCATATCTCTTTTATTTAATTTTTAATGATTGCTTTCTATGTCTCTTGTAAAGTTTGGTAATTTAGTTCTCGTCGCATTTATTATTGTTCTGTGCATCCATAGAAGACAAAGAACAGAAACTACGAAAATAAATATCCAAGAACTTGTCCATAATCCAGTGTAATTAAGAAGATATCCGAAGATTATTGGACCCAAAAATCCTCCTAAACCGCCTATTAATCCAACCATTCCACCTACAACTCCTACTTCATTCGGAAAGTATTCTGGAATATGTTTGTAAACAGCGGCCTTACCAATTCCCCATGAAATTCCGATAAGGATTACCAATACTAAATAAACCCAGAGATTGGCACTAAAATTTATTTGTGTCACTCCTTGCGCTAATAATTCTTTCTTTTTTACTTCTTGATTTTGTTTCACTATGATTTCCTGCCAAGATGTTTTTACCGGAAAAACAGATTGCCTGTTTATTTCGGAATCTTTTTTAGCTTCTATTTGATGTATTTTGTCGTTTACAACTATTTTATCTGCTGCAATTTCTGTTACAACACCATTATTCATTGCCATTACACCAGGACCAGCAGTAAAAATTTCCATTTTAGGAAACATCAGTAAAAAGCTAATCACAATAGAAGAACCTAAAACCCAATACATTACTTTTCTAGCTCCGAATTTATCTGAAAGATATCCGCCAAAAGCTCTAATAACTCCAGAAGGCAAACTGAACATTGTGGCAAACATTCCACCCATTACTAAAGTTGTACCGTAAACATTCATAAAATTGGGAAGAAGCCATTGCGAATAGGCAACAAAAAAGCCAAAAACTAAAAAGTAATAGGTTCCAAAACGCCAAACTCTAGTTTTTTTGAGCGGAGATAATAATTCTGTTATATTTTTTGAAACGCCCTGATTGGTTTTGTTTTTAGCAAAAACAATAAAAAGTATTCCGATAATTACAAGAACAACCGCATAGATAACCGGAAGCATTTTCCAGCCATTTATAGGATCTTTTTCTGATAGATAATTTAATAAAGTTGGCGCAATAAAAGTGGTAATTGCCGCACCTGCATTTCCCATTCCGAAAATTCCCAAAGCTCTACCCTGCCATTCTTTTGGATACCAGACAGATGTATAGCCAATTCCAACTGCAAAACTCGTTCCTACCAATCCAAAGAAAAAGCTTAAAACGGCAAAACTCCAGAAGGAATTAGCGAAGGGCAATAAAAAAAGTGGAATGGAACATAATAAAAGTAAAGTTGAAAAAATAATTTTTCCACCGTATTTATCCGTTAAAATTCCGATTGGTAGCCTAAAAATAGAACCCGAAAGAATTGGAATTCCTAGTAGCCAGCCTATTTCAATAACCGTAAAATTAATAATTCCTTTATCTGCCAAAAAAGTTACTAAAACACCATTTAATGTCCAGCATGCAAAACATACTGTAAAAGCTAGTGTATTTAAAAATAAAATACGGTGTGATAGAGAGAGGTTATTCATATCAAAATTTTAAATATTATTGAAATAAGTTGCACTTCAATAATGCAACAAAATTAAAATCTTAAATACTTACAAAATATGACATATATCATATTAAAGATAATTTAGTCTTTAATATAATAATGCTCTAAAATACAACATATTAAACAATTACAATAAAAAAAGGGTGTTTATTTTCAAATGAAATTAAATATTTATAAACGTTCTATTGTAAGAATTTTAGAATTACTAAGTGTGACTATCTTTAGTTTTGAATTTTCTTAAATCGAATCTGTAATTAACAGACTAAAAGTTTGATTACTTTCTGATTATAAGATGCTTTTTCTCTCATCTCGACGTTTTTATGCTTGTTTTTAAATTTTAGAAGAATTTAAAAACGAAAAAAACAAGTATAAAATACTACATTTTAAATGCTGGATTATTATTTTCCTTAACATTTGTTCAAATTATAAATTATTCGAAAAGCCTTTAAAAACAAGGTATTACGATAGAAATATTTTCATATAAATTGCTCGGAATGAATATTTTTCAAAAAAAACTTTACAAACTTTTGGTTTTTATTATATAAAATTTAACTTTGTCTATAGGATTAGTAGAGTTTAAATAATGTTTCAAACATAAAAATTATTATTGTGAAAACGACAGAAAGCATATCGCATTACATTCTTCCTAAAGTATACACTTATAACACTTTTTGTTATATGTGTTTCTGTTGTTAAAAACCTACTTTTAGTTATGTGCTTTTTAGTCTTTATTTCAAAAGCAGATTTCTTAAATACATCACCAAAAATATTTACTGAGTTTATACAAAAATCATTCAAATGCATTTTTTACTGCATGCGATTGATTCTTGAAACCATACCTATATTTCAAAATTAAAATAACTAACAATTAAAAAAACTAAAATGAAAACAATGCAAACCTGTTGCTGTAAATAAAAAAAGCCATTTCTGCGGCAACAGAAATGGCGAGGCTTAAAGAACATTTATCACTAAATCAAGAACACTTTTAGAGTGCTGTATAAACAGTGCTCAGGGCGTCTTGTTAATTACTTAAAACCAACACAAAGAAATGAAAAAAAAGTTAAACATACACATACTGCTGTTTCTACTCTTCATAACAGCAGGCATACAAGCCCAAAATACTACCCCACTTATTCAGTCAAAATTGGATGGAACTGTAGTCGATGATGTTACAAATCAACCCATTATTGGAGCATCTGTAACTATTAAAGGAACAACTCACGGTGTTATTACAGATGCAGAAGGAAAATTCTATTTTCAAACTGGACAGAAATTTCCTTATACTTTAATTGTAAGTTATATTGGCTACAAAAAGGCAGAAGTTATTGTAGAAAAAAATCCAGTAATTATTAACCTAAAAGAAGAGCGTCAAGAGCTTGATGAATTGGTAGTTGTAGGATACGGAACTCAAAAAAGAAAAGATATTACGGGTTCTGTGGCTTCTGTTCCAAAAGCTAATTTATCTCAAGTTACTTCTTCTGCTGATAATCTTTTGAGAGGTGCAGTTGCTGGGGTTGTAGTCACACAAAGTTCTGGCCGCCCAGGTGCTTCTTCAAGCGTACGTATTCGCGGTGGAAACTCAATTACAGCAGGTAACGAACCACTTTATGTTGTTGACGGAATCTTAATTTATAATGATAACGCGAACAGCTCTGCGGGAGTTACTTATGCAGGTGCAAGTGTAAACGTTTTGTCTACTATTAACCCTGCTGATATTGAATCTATTGAAGTTCTGAAAGATGCCTCTGCAACAGCAATTTATGGTTCTCGCGGTGCCAATGGAGTTGTTATTATTACGACTAAAAAAGGAACAAAAGGACAAGATAATATTTCGTATCAAGGTTATTTCGGATTTCAAAATATTTCAAAGAAATTAAAACTGATGAATGCCAGCGAATGGGCAAGTTTACGAAATGATGTTCAGGCAAGTATCGGTCAAGCTCCTTCGTTTACGGCTGCACAAATAGAAGCTTTTAAAACTTCTGGAAGTTATGATTGGCAATCTGCGGCTTTTAGAACTGCCGCTCCTGTTCAGAGTCATAATTTATCTTTTTCTGGCGGAGATGAAAGATCAAGATATTCGGTTTCTGCTGGCTATTTTGATCAAGAAGGAATTGTTTTAGGTTCTGATTTTAAACGTATTTCTCTTCGCGCTAATTACGAAAGAAACTATTCTCAGAATTTCAAATTTGGAGTAAATGCCAACTACACTTACTCTCTTGCAAACGGCGTAGGAACTTCTGGAAGCGGAAGAACTCCAAATCCTTTAGTTGCTGCCGTTTTGACTGCGCCTGTCGTTCCTATAAAAAACGCTGACGGAAGTTATAATGTAACCAATAATCCGTACACGACTTCTGTAAATGGTTATGTGCCAAATCCGATTAATGATTTGGAAAACACAACTAATCAGACCAATTTAAACAGAATATTGACCAGTTTATTTGGCGAATATAAAATCACCAAAAAACTAACTGCAAAAGTTGCAGTAAGCGGCGACGTTTTAAATACTAAACAAAATTATTATGCTCCTGCAAATACAACTACTGGAGCTGGAACGAAAGGTTTAGCTTCTGTTGGAGATCGTTTAGTTGGTTCTGTTTTGAATGAAAATACATTAAACTATAATACAACTTTTGGAGAAAATCATAAGTTTTCTGCTTTAGGAGGTTACACGCTTCAATATACAAAAGGTGAAGTGGTAAATGCTGGAGCAAACACTTTTGTAAATGATGCCAATACTTACAACGCACTTCAAGACGGTGTTGCTGTAAAACCTTATAGCGAAGCTTACGAAAGCGTACTTAAATCTTGGTTGGCAAGAGTAAATTATTCTTATAAAGGAAAATACAATTTTACACTTTCTGGTCGTGCCGATGGATCTTCAAGATTTGGTTCTGAATCACTTTGGGGTTATTTCCCGTCTGCTGGTTTTTCTTGGAACATTACAGATGAAGAATTTGCAAACAATATTAAAGGTGTTACCGAAGCTAAACTTAGAATTACAGCTGGAACAACAGGAAATCAAGAAATTGGAAATTACCTTTCTCTAGCGTCAATGGGTTCTGTAAATTATTCTTTTGGAGGAACATTATACACTGGTATCGCTCCTACCCGACTGGCAAATCCTGATTTGAAGTGGGAAAAAACAGATCAATATAATGTTGGTTTAGATTTATCATTACTTGATCGAAAAATCAATTTTGTTTTTGATGTGTACTACAAAAAAACAAAAGATTTGTTAATCAGCGTTCCAGTTCCTTTGAGTTCTGGTTATGCAACTGTTCTTCAAAATATTGGTGGAGTTGAAAATAAAGGTTTTGAAGTTGGACTAACAACCGAAAACCTGAAAACAGAAAACTTTGCATGGAATTCAAATGTGGTATTTTCTTTAAACAGAAATAAAGTTACTGAAATCGGAAATGGCGTTAATGAATTTTTTCCTGTAGTTCCAAACGGTTCTTTATTACAGCAACAACCTGTTATTGTAAAAGTTGGTCTGCCTTTAGGAACTTTCTGGGGGTATACAACAAACGGAATTTTCCAGACTCAGGAAGAAGTAAATACTCAGCCAAAAATTAATAGTTTGGCAAATACTAAAGTTGGAGACAGAAAATATGTAGATGCAAATGGCGATGGTGTTATCAATGCTTTGGATAAAGGAAATTTAGGAACTTCTCAGCCAAAATTTGTTGGAAGTTTCAGCAACACCATTTCATACAATGATTTTGATTTGAATTTCTCTTTCCAAGGATCTTATGGCGGAAAAATATTCAACGCTTTAAATCAGCAATTAGAAATTTCTACTCTTGGAACTAACGCAGCGGCTACATTGAATGATCGTTGGACTCCAACAAATCCAAGCAATGAAATTCCGAGAGCGACAAGTTCACCGTTAGGAATTGTTTCTGAAAGATATGTTGAAGATGCTTCTTTCTTAAGATTGAAATTAATAACTCTTGGCTACACATTACCAAAAAGCGTTTCTAAAAAACTGGGAACAAAAAGTGTAAAAGTGTACATATCTGCCGAAAACTTAATTACATGGACAAAATACACTGGATATGATCCAGAAGTAAGTTCATACGAACAAAACAACTTATATCCGGGAATTGATTTTGGTTCTTATCCAAACTCAAAAACATTCATCTCGGGCTTGAACGTAACTTTCTAAGTAAAAAATATATCAAAATGAAAAAGATCATTATAACATTCCTTTTAAGTGCCGGTTTATTGGTATCGTGCACGGAGCTTGAGGTAACCCCAAACTCTTTTGTAACCGAAGACAATTATTTTAATACTCAAGATGATGCTGTAGCAAGTGTAACTGCTGTTTATGCTTCTTTAAGCCTTGATCCAGGAGAACAAAGTTTATTTGGAAGAAACCTTTATTTCTTAACCGATATGGGTTCTGATTATGCAGCAGCAGGAGTTTCTGCAACCAATCCGCAAGTAAGAGCAATGAGCGCTTTAACTCACGATGCTACTACCGACCGTGTTCAAGTGGCTTGGAGACAAATTTATGCGGGAATAAACAGAGCAAATGTTGCCATTGATAATATTCCTAAAGTAACAGGCTCAGAAGTTATTAAAACTAGATTGATTAATGAAGCCAAATTCATTAGAGGTTTATTGTATTTTCAAGCAGTACGTCTTTGGGGCGGAGTTCCGATTGTTTTGCATGAAGCAACATCTATTGATTTAGGAAGCTTAAAAACCAATAGAGCAACTGTCGAAGAAGTTTACGCTCAAATCATTAAAGATTTAACAGATGCTGAAGCTTTGCCTGCAACTTACTCTACAGCAGATGCTGGACGTGCTACTTCTGGAGCTGCAAAAGCGATTTTGGCAAAAGTGTATATTACAAGAAAAGATTGGCCAAATACTATTTTAAAAGCGAGAGAAGTGATTAATGGCGGTTACGGATATGCTTTGTTTGAAGACTTTCAAGATATTTTTACTAAAACTAAAAAGAACGGAAAAGAACATATTTTCTCTGTTCAGTTTGAACCAAATCAAGCAGGAAATGGTTCTAGCGGAAGTACTTTTCAAGCGACTTCTTTCACGGGATTTACAGCAACAGAACCTGCCGATATAGTTTCTGACGTTGCATTATTTTATGATATTTACGCCGCTGGAGATAAAAGAAGAGATGTAAGCTACGCCAAACAATTGCTAAATCCTGCAACAGGAACACTTTATACTTTTCCAAAACCAATTTTCAAAAAATACTTGGATTTGACCAATTTGGCAACGCCTTCTAATGTGGCAATCAACTTTCCTGTGATTCGTTATGCGGACATTCTTTTGTCTTTAGCGGAAGCGATAAATGAACAAAGCGGACCAACCGCAGAATCGTACGAATTGATTAATCAAGTGAGAAGAAGAGCTTTTGGAAAGGCAATTACAACGCCAGATGTAACAGTTGATTTAGTTGGATTAAATCAAACCACTTTTAGAGCGGCAATTCAGGAAGAACGCAAAAAAGAATTTGTTCAAGAAGGACAAAGATGGTTTGACTTAGTGAGATGGGGAACTTTGGTTACTGAAGTGAAAAAAGTAACGGCTAAAAACTCTGTTTCGGAAAGAAATAATCTTTATCCGATTCCACAAAGTGAAAGAAATATCAACCCTGACGGTTTACCACAGAATCCTGGATATTAAATATTAATTTTTAAACATATAGAAACATAGATTTTAAATTATAAATAAGGAAGACAAATGAAACGCCTCTTATCGATTCTAAAAACTATGATTCTATGTGTTTAAAAAATTACAACTATTAAAAAAGCCATATAACTAAAAACTATTAAAAAGATGAAAAAAATTAAAAATACCACTCCAATCAAAAGCTCTGGAAAAGGGCTTCTGATTACGGCATTGCTGGTTGCGCAATTTGGCTTTGCTCAAGAACAACAAGAGTTTAAAGGAACAATCGGAAAAACTCTTGCCGATTCTAAAGAATATTGGCCAGATCCTGTAAAAGCGCCAAAAGGTGCTCCAAATGTGGTTTGGATTTTATTGGATGACGTCGGATTTGGAGCGGCATCTGCTTTTGGAGGATTAATAAACACGCCAACTTTTGATAATCTTGCCAACAATGGACTTCGTTATACCAACTTCCATACAACAGCAATTTGTGCTCCTACCCGCGCGGCTTTGTTAACAGGAAGAAATTCTGGAAGAGTTCACGTTAGTGGATTTTCTCATACTATTTTATCAGCAGGTTTTCCTGGATGGGACGGACGAATTCCTTCTGATAAAGGAACCATCGCAGAGATTTTACGTGAAAACGGTTACAATACTTTTGCTGTTGGAAAATATGGTGTTACGCCAGATGAAGATGCAACAGATGCAGGTCCGTTTGACAGATGGCCAACTGGAAAAGGTTTCGATCACTTCTACGGATTCTTAGGTTCTCAAACCGATCAATACAATCCTGATTTGGTGGAAGATCAAGTTCACATTAAACCAGACGGACGTCACTTAAATGAATTAATTACTGATAAAGCAATCAGCTATATTCAAAAACAGCAAAAAGCAGCACCAGGAAAACCGTTTTTCTTGTATTATGCACCAGGAGCTGTTCACGCACCTCATCAAGTAGCTGAAAAATGGGTTGAATCTTATAAAGGAAAATTTGATGAAGGCTGGGATGTTTACCGCGAAAAAGTATTAGCAAATCAGAAGAAATTAGGAACGATTCCTGCCAATGCAGTTTTACCAGAACGTAATGCTTTAATTACAGAATGGAAAAAATTAACGCCAGATCAGAAAAAAGTATATGCAAGATTCATGGAAGTTTACGCAGGATTTTTGACGTATACAGATTATGAAATTGGAAGAGTTGTTGATTATTTAAAACAAAGCGGACAACTTGATAATACTTTAATTTTTGTTGCGATTGGAGATAACGGAGCGAGTAAAGAAGGAACTTTGCAAGGAACAATTAACCAAAGTTTATTTTCTCAAGGAAAATCTGAGGAAGAAAATCTTCAAAGCAACTTAAATAATATTGGTGAAATTGGAACAGCAAAAGGTTTAAATACCAATTATCCTTTGGGATGGGCGCAAGCAACAAATGCTCCTTTCAAAAACTGGAAACAAGATGCACATTCTGAAGGTGGGACAAGAAATCCTTTAATTGTTTTTTATCCAAACGGAATTAAAGACAAAGGCGGTATCAGAAATCAATACAGCCACGTAACCGATTTACTTCCAACAACTTTAGCCATTACAGGAATTAAAGCGCCAGAATATATCAAAGGAATTAAACAAGATATCATTCAAGGATCTTCATTTCAAGCTTCCTTAGATAATCCGAAAGCAGAATCTTTACATAAAGTACAGTATTATTATATTTTCGGAAACAGAGCCATTTACAAAGATGGATGGAAAGCTTCTGCTGCGCATTTACCAGATTCATTTGCGGTAAAACAATCTTTAGGTAAAAATGAAAAACCAGTTGCAAGTAATTTCGACACAGACGTTTGGGAATTATACAACTTAAACGAAGATTTTAACGAGCGTAATAACTTGGCAAAAAAATATCCTGAAAAATTAGCTGAACTTCAAAAATTATTTGATGAACAGGCAAAAGAAAACAATGTTTATCCGTTGATTGATTGGCAAGATGTTTACAACAGAAGAATTCATAATACTGCTGCCGATAAAGGAAAAACCCTTCAGGACTTAGTAAAACAAGTTACTAAACCTGCAGATACAGAAACTACAAAATAATGATTATTAACCTGCAAGGTTTTAAAATCTTGCAGGTTAATCAAAAAAGAAACAATGAAAAAAATAAAAAATAACATACCAAATCTCAAAACTCCGCAAAAAGGGCTTTTGTTTACAGTTTTACTTTTTGCACAATTTGGCTTTGGACAGTCAAAACCTGATCCAAATTACAAAGGTGTTGTGGGTAAAACTTTAGCAGATTCTAAAGAATATTGGATTGAACCAGTAAAAGCAACAGAAGGCGCACCAAACGTGGTTTGGATTTTATTGGATGATGTTGGCTTCGGAGCGACAAGCGCTTTTGGAGGTTTAATCAATACACCTACATTTGAAAAACTAGCCAATAACGGATTACGTTATACCAACTTTCACACCACAGCAATTTGTGCACCAACACGTTCTGCTTTGTTAACAGGTCGTAATTCACACGCTGTGCATGTTGGCGGATTTTCGCATACTTCTATGTCAGCAGGTTTTCCTGGCTGGGACGGAAGACTTCCTTCTTCGGCGGGAACTATTGCAGAGATTTTGCGTGACAACGGTTACAACACTTTTGCAGTCGGAAAATATGGTGTTACTCCAGACGAAGATGCAACAGATGCGGGTCCGTTTGACAGATGGCCAACTGGAAAAGGTTTCGAGCATTTTTACGGATTCTTAGGTTCTCAAACCGATCAATACAATCCTGATTTGGTTGAAGATCAGACTTGGTTAAATGGAAGTACAAAATTAAATGGTGCAGAAAAAGACAAATCTAAAAATGAATTCGTAACCGATTTAAAAGGAAAACATTTAAGCGAATTGATTACAGATAAAGCGATTACCTATATCGATCGTCAGAAACATGCCGCACCAAACAAACCGTTCTTTTTATACTATGCGCCGGGAGCAACACATTCTCCGCACCAAGTAGAAAAACAATGGAGCGATAAATACAAAGGCAAATTTGATGATGGTTGGGATGCTTATCGCGATAAAGTAATTGCCAATCAGAAAAAATTAGGATTAATTCCTTCTGATTCAAAATTAACAATTCGTGATTCTTATGTTCCGGCTTGGAATACTTTATCTCCAGATGAGAAAAAACTATACGCTCAGTTTATGGAAATATACGCTGGATATTTAGAATATACCGATTATGAGGTAAGCCGAATTGTAGATCATCTAAAATCTATTAATCAGCTGGATAATACCATTTTCTATATTGTTTTAGGAGATAACGGAGCAAGTAAAGAAGGAAGTTCAATTGGTTTAATTGACGAATCTTTTAGAAAACTTTCTGATCCGAAAATTAAAGAAGAGTCTTTGAAAAGTAATTTAGCTAAAACTAATTTATTAGGAACTCCAGCGGCGACAAAAGAAAATTATCCGCATGGATGGGCTTTGGCTGCAAATACACCTTTTAGAAATTTAAAACAAGACGCTCATTCTGAAGGAGGAACAAGAAATCCACTTATTATATATTATCCAAAAGGAATTAAAACCCCTGGAATTCGTACACAATACGGACACGTAATTGATATTCTGCCAACCACTTTAGAAACTGTCGGAATTAAAGCGCCAGAAAGAATCAGAGGAATTGAACAGGATTCAATTCAAGGAACTTCTCTAGCCTATTCTTATGCTGACGCTAAAGCACCTTCAAGACATAAAATTCAGCATTACTATATTTTTGGTTCAAGATCACTTTATAAAGATGGCTGGAAAGCTTCGGCTCCGCATCATCCTGATTACATTGATATTACTCAAAATGATGCTTTATCTAAAAAAGATGAGCCAAGTAATTTTGATAATGACGTTTGGGAACTTTATAACTTAAACACTGACTTTAACGAAAGAGTCGATTTAGCTAAAAAATATCCAGAAAAACTGAAAGAGCTTCAGGCGGAATTTGACAATCAAGCGAAGAAAAACAATCTTTATCCGCTAATTGATTGGCAAGATGTTTTAAGACAACGCATTCACAAAAAGAATAAATAAAAAAATATAACAAAAAAGTTAGTAGTTCAATTAATTTAATTCTACTAAACCCATAGAATTAAAAGATATTTTATTTAGTTTTACATTAACTATTAAAAATCAGACAGATGAAACGAGTAGACTATGAAATTATAGGAAAAAAGATTGTCGTTGGGATAATCTTGTTTTTAGTTCCGCTAGCAATTTTGGCTGGAGGATTAACAATAATTAATCAATTTTTAAAATAAGAAATCATGGCAATAGTTCAAAAAGAAAAATTAGTGAGAGACTTAACGATTAGTTTCTTCATTTATTCATTGCCCGTATTGGCAATTTACCTTTACTTTAAATTAACGGGAGGAGCAGTTAGCGAATCACATTTGACATTGCCTTCTTGGCTAGAATTTGCACAACCCGTTTTTGCCAATATCAGATCTTGGGGATTAATCGTATTTACAATCGTTTTGGGAATTGTAGAATTTGCAGCTGGTTTATACGATGACGATTGGACTGGCGAAGAACGTAAAATTGATATCGTTTGTTTCTTAGCACCAAAATTACTTTTACCGCCTGTAATTGCTTTTTTCAGTTTAACGGCTTTACCTTATTTATTGCCAAACGCGGCAAATTCATTATCATGGGTTCCTTTTTGGGGTGGATTTTTCCTAATCGCAATTGCCGACGATTTAACGCAATATTGGTACCACAGATTGCATCATCAAGTACCATTTTTATGGCGTTTTCATAGAACACACCACTCTGCACCTTACATGGGAATGGCGATGGCTTCTAGACAAAACTTTATTTACACGGTTTTCTTTTCGCAAATCTATTTGACTGCAACTTTAACTTATTTAGGTTTAGGATTACCTGCTTTGTTTGTTTTAGTAATTAAAAGCATCATCACTTTGGGCGCGCACTCCAGTATTGCGTGGGACAAACCTTTTTATAAATACAAAGTTTTACATCCAATTGCTTGGGTTTTAGAAAGACTGATTTCAACTCCTGCAACGCACCACGCGCACCACGCAGACACAAGCGGAGACGGTGTTGGGCACTTTAAAGGAAACTTCGGAAACATGTTTTTTATCTGGGATATGATTTTTGGAACTGGCTTAATCACTCGTAAATTTCCAGAATCTTATGGAACAAAATCATACAAACAAGAAGAATGGTATGCACAGTTTTTATGGCCAATATTCAAATCTAAAAAAGAAGGAAGTTCTCTTGCTGAAGGTGTATTGGCATTTCCATTAAAAGCCAAACCTGTAGAAAATACAGTACAAACTGAAGAACAAACGCCAGTTTTAGAACAAGCTTAATTTCAATAAGTAAATAAAATATAAAGCACGGCAGTGTATTCAAAATCAACCTTGAATACACTGCCAGCTTTTATCAAAACCTTTCTATCATGAAAAATAATAGCATTTTTACAGTACTTTTTTTGCTTTTAACAACAGTAGGTTTTTCGCAAAATAAAAGTTCAAATACCGTTTCGTTAGATATTTTTTACAATAAAATTCAAGCGGAGAAAAAACCACAGATAATTGATGCGCGCGGTCCAGAAGAATTTGCTTTAAACCATATTAACGGCGCCGTAAATTTCAATTTAGAATCGAAAGATTACGTGGCACAAGTAGCAAAATTAGACAAATCAAAACCCGTTTTTACCTATTCAATTGGAGCTGGAAGAAGCGTTTGGTTAGCTGACGAATTATTAAAAAACGGTTTTAAAGAAGCGTACAGTTTAGAAGGCGGAATTGCAAACTGGATCGGAAACGGAAAACCTTTTTATGCCAATTCGAAAAGCAAATTAACGCTTTCTGAATACAATAAAATCATAACAGAAAACAAAACTGTTTTGGTCGATATTGGCTCTAAATATTGTGGCGCTTGTACAAAAGTAAAACCAGTTCTAGAAACCATCAGAACACAATATGGCGAAAATTTAAAAATCATAGAAATTGATTTGGAAACGAGTCCGCAAGTAATTGCCGATTTAAAAACGGTAAAGGTTTTTCCAACTTTAATTTTATATCAAAATGGAAAAGTTGTTTTCAAAAAAGATGGTTTTAACGATTTGAAAAAGGATGTTGATGTGGCATTGGCTTCGAAGTGATAATCCATTTTTTTGCGCAAAGTTCGTTACAATTTTGTCAGGCTGAGCGAAGTCGAAGCCCACGTTAGAAACTCTACAAAGATTAAATTTCGTTACGGAGCTACTTGTGTGGGCTTCGACTTCGCTCAGCCTGACAAACCCTACATGACAAAATTAAACAACGCAAAACCAAAATTCAAAAAATAACTACCAAAATATGGCAAACTATAAAAAAATAACCAAAATTGTTGTTCCCATTTTAATCGTGCTTATTGTTCTCGCAGCCTTTTTATTCTGGCCAATTAATACCGACGGAACATTAGTCAAAACCGATGAAAAATTAGCGGCAGGAAAAGCAGCTTTTCTTTCTAAAAAAGATACTTCTGCGACTTCAGCAAAAAAACCTAATATCATCATTTTACTTGCCGATGATTTAGGAAAATATGATATTTCGCTCTACGGAGGAAAATCTACTCCAACTCCGCAAATTGATTCTTTGGCGGCTTCTGGAGTCACTTTTACAGAAGGTTATGTTTCCTCTTCTATTTGTTCGCCTTCTAGAGCCGGATTGATTACAGGAAGATATCAGGAACGTTTCGGGCACGAATATCAGCCGGGCGATCGTTATCCCAAAAACAATTTAGAATATTACGCTTTTAAATATATCCTAAATACCAATAATTGGAGATTAAATGATAAAATCGAATATCCAAATGATGCTTCAATCGCTACGCAAGGTTTGCCAAAATCTGAAATCACTTTTGCAGATTTGGCAAAACGCGAAGGATACAGCACTGGCATAATTGGAAAATGGCATTTGGGACATAACAAAGGATTTTTTCCTTTAGATCGTGGTTTCGATTATCATTACGGATTTTATCAGGCATTTTCGCTTTTTGCGCCAGAAGACAACAATCCAGATATTATCAATCACCATCATAAAGATTTTACCGATAAAATGATTTGGGGAAAAGGCCGTGTCGGAATTGGACAAATTCGTCGTGATTCAACCATTATTGATGAAAAGGCTTATTTAACGGAAAAATTTGCAGAAGAAGCAGAAGCTTTTATCGATAAAAATAAAACGAAACCGTTTTTATTATATGTTCCGTTTAATGCGCCACATACTCCATTTCAAGTTCGTAAAAAATATTATGATCGTTTTCCGAATGTAAAAGACGAAAACAAACGTGTTTATTTTGCGATGATTAGTGCACTTGATGATGCAATTGGAAGAATCCGTGAAAAAGTAAAAAAAGAAGGTCTTGAAGAAAATACTTTAATCTTTTTTGCAAGCGACAATGGCGGCGCTGATTATACGTTTGCAACAACAAATGCGCCATTAAAAGGCGGTAAATTTTCGCATTTTGAGGGCGGAATTAATGTTCCTTTTGCACTTTCGTGGAAAGGAAAAATAAAACCTAACACCGTTTACAAAACGCCTGTTAGCACATTAGATATTTTTTCAACAATCGCCGCCGCAATTGGTTCTGATTTACCAAAAGACCGAGTTTATGACGGTGTAGATTTAGTGAAAACTGTAAACGAAAATAAACAAGCACACAAAGATTTATTTTGGCGTTCGGGCGATGCAAAAGCGATTCGAAGCGGCGACTGGAAATTGATTGTAAGCGGAAAAACACACGAAACATGGCTTTATAATCTCGCCAAAGACAAATCTGAAACTACCGATCTGGCTTCTAAAAATCCTGAAAAAGTAAAAGAATTACAAACCGCATTACAAAATTGGGAAAAAGGATTAATTAAACCTCTATGGCCTAATTTAACGTATTATGAATTTGATTTTGGAAAGCAGAAATATTTTGTCGATTTGTAATTATAAAAAAACAGATTATAATCGATTTAACTAATTTAGATATCCTAACAGGTTTTTAAAACCTGTTAGGATAAGAACATTAATTAAACAACAAATGTCAACTCAAACCAAACCATTTACTATTCACGAAGACTGGACCGTTGTAATTCTCGGATTTATAATTATTGGAATTTCACTTTTTATCTTTCTTCCAGAAGTTCCCGTTTTTAGCTGGTCAGACACTACTGATTTAACAGCGAAAGTATTTGATTTTAAAAACCTTAAAATACTTTTCATTCAATTTATATATTTAATTTCTATTGGAACTTTTGGTGCTTTTTTAATTGGAAAATCCGTAAAATATTTTCTATTTACTTTTCCAATAGTTTATGTTTTGACTCTAGCTGCACTAATTCTCGCAGGAAATTCTGCCATCAAATCCATCAATTTAGAGGCGGTTATTTTTAGTTTGATAATTGGTTTAGCGATTGGAAACTTTTTCAAACTTCCAGATTGGTTACGATCGGCACTTTCAACAGAAGTTTTTGTCAAAATCGGCTTGGTTTTATTGGGAACAAGCGTCATCTTTTCAGACATTTTAAAAGCAGGATCTTTAGGATTAATTCAAGCTTTAATTGTCGTTTTATCCGTTTGGTATTTTGCTTTTTGGCTTTGCAAGAAATTAAAAGTTGACGACGAATTAACAATGATGATTTCTAGTGCTGTTTCCATTTGTGGTGTTTCTGCTGCGATTGCAACTTCGGGCGCGATAAAAGGAGATTCTAAAAAACTGTCTTATGTCATTTCTATCGTTTTGGTAACTGCAATTCCGATGATGATTTTTATGCCCATTATTGCTAAATATTTCAATTTTCCTGAAGAAGTTACGGGAGCTTGGCTTGGAGGAAGCATCGATACTTCTGGTGCTGTGGTTGCTTCTGGAACTTTGGTCGGGGAAACGGCATTAAAAATTAGTACGATTGTAAAGTTTTCTCAAAATGTTTTATTAGGAATTGCAGCTTTTGCCATTTCTGTTTATTGGACTTACACACATAACAAATCTGGAGAAGTTTTAGAATCAAAACCAACGCTCAATGTGATTTGGGAACGTTTTCCAAAATTTGTTATCGGTTTCATTGCCGCTTCGCTTGTTTTTTCATTTTTCATTACACCCGAAACTCGCGACACGGTAAAAGATAGCTTAAAAAATCTGCAAGGACTTTGGTTTGCATTGGCGTTTACCAGTATTGGTTTAGAAACCAATTTCAAAGATTTGCTTCAAAATAACAGCAAGAAACCTTTGATTGCTTTCTTAATCGCACAATTATTCAACATCATTATTACGCTTATAATCGCTTTTTTACTTTTTAGTAAATAATTAAAAGTGATTAGAATTAAAAACAAAAATATATTACCATGAATACCAAACTTAAAAACGTTGCACTTGCTTTTCTTCTTTCTGGAACGGTGTTTACTTCCAAATCTAATGCTCAGAATAATGCATCAAAACCTAACATCATTTTGATTATGGTTGACGATATGGGTTATTCTGATTTAGGAAATTATGGTTCAGAAATTAACACTCCAAACTTAGATCGATTGGCAAAAGAAGGAACTCGTCTTCGCGAATTTTACAACAATTCTATTTGCGCTCCAACAAGAGCTTCTTTATTAACAGGTCAATATCAGCATAAAGCCGGCGTTGGTTTTTTTGATGTCAATTTAGGATTGCCAGCTTATCAAGGTTATTTAAACAAAGAATCTTTAACCTTAGGCGAAGTTTTCCGTTCTGGCGGATACAGCACACTTTTATCTGGAAAATGGCACGTTGGTTCTGAAGATCAAGCGCAATGGCCGAACCAAAGAGGTTTTGATAAATTTTATGGCATCTTAAAAGGTGCTTCTAATTATTTCGATACCAAACCTTTGCCTTTTGGCAAAACACCTTATCCGGTAAAATTAATTCGCAATAACGAAGAACTGCATCCAAAAGATGATTCTTATTATTTTACAGATGAAATCGGAAATAATGCCGTGACTTTCTTAGACGAACAAAACAAAGAAAACAAACCGTTCTTTTTATACTTAGCGTTTACTGCTCCGCATTGGCCGTTGCAAGCAAAACCAGTTGATATTGCAAAATACAGAGGAAAATTTGATGAAGGCTGGGATGTTTTGAGAGAAAAAAGAATTGAGAAATTAAAAGCCAATGGTATTTTACTTCCCAACCAAACCATTTCGCCAAGAGATCCAGAAGTTCCAGAATGGAGCAAACTGACTTACGATGAAAAACAATTTTGGAAAGCCAAAATGGAAGTTTACGCCGCAATGGTAGACAATATGGATCAAAACGTGGGTAAAGTTTTAGACAAACTGAAAGCCCTTAAAAAAGACAAAAACACACTTATTATTTTTATTTCTGATAATGGCGCTCAAGGCGGATTTAACACTTACAATCCGTTAGGAAGAGGTTTGGTTCGAAATGAAGGGCCTGTTGGAACTTCTGGATCTTTTGATTATCAGGAACAAAATTGGGCTTATTTATCAAACACACCTTTACAGCAATATAAAAACAATATGCACGAAGGCGGTTTTAGTTCGCCATTTATCGCTTGGTTTCCTTCAAAAATAAAAGCAGGAAGAATTGATAAAGGAACTGGACATATTATTGACCTAGCTCCTACTTTTTATGAATTGGCTGGAATTGAATATCCTAAAAATTTAAATGGCGTAAATTCTAATCCATTAGCTGGAAAAAGTTTACTTCCTGTTTTGTTTGAAAATGCTTCTGAAGTAAATCGCGGCGAACCTTTATTCTGGGAAAGAGCTGGAAATAGAGCCGTTCGTGATGGAAAGTGGAAATTGGTTTCTATCTATCCTTCTTACGAATGGGAGCTTTACAATCTAGAAACAGATCGAGGCGAAACCACCAATGTTGCTGCTCAAAATCCTAGAATCGTAAACCAGCTTTCTGCCAAATATTTTGACTGGGCCGATAAAACTGGAGTTGTAGAATACAGTAAATTCAAACTAAAACCAGAAACAATGCCAGGTGGCGCTGCTCTAAAAAAATAATTACTTTTTTGATATTTTAGTAATTATAACCAAAAGGCGATTGTTTAATTACAGTCGCCTTTTTAACAAAGTAACGATACATAAAAAAAAGCAGCAATTACTTTGCTGCTTATGTATTTTATCTTAAAGAAGAAATTAGATTAATTTCTAAACTCATTCAAAGATTTCTCGATAATCTCCAGACATTCATTAATCTGATCTTCTGTCATAACCAAAGGCGGAGCTAATCTAATTTTATTTCCATGAGTTGGTTTTGCCAATAATCCGTTGTCTCTAAATTTTAAGCAGATTTCCCAAGCCAAATCAGATTCTTCGTCTGTATTGATTACAATTGCGTTTAGAAGTCCTTTTCCGCGAACCAGCGTAATTAAGTCATTTTTTTCTGCGATTTTATTTAAACCATCTCTTAAAATAATTCCTAAACGTTCTGCATTTTCAGCTAGTTTTTCGTCTTTAATTACATCTAAAGCTGCAATTGCAACAGCCGCAGCAACAGGATTTCCGCCAAAAGTAGATCCATGTTGTCCTGGCTTAATTACATTCATTATTTCGTCATTACACAAAACAGCCGAAACTGGATAAACTCCACCAGAAATTGCTTTCCCTAAAATTAAAACATCAGGTTGCACATTTTCGTGGTGAACTGCCAATAATTTTCCTGTACGCGCAATTCCAGTCTGAACCTCATCGGCAATAAAAAGAACATTGTGTTTTTCGCAAAGTGCTTTTGCTTTCGCTAAATAACCTTCAGAAGGCACATAAACTCCCGCTTCACCCTGAATTGGTTCAACCAAGAATCCAGCAATATTTTTTGAAGAATTTAAAGCGTTTTCTAGCGCGTCTAAATTATCATATTCAATTTTAATGAAACCATCTGTAAAAGGTCCGAAGTTTTTACGAGCCGTTTCATCATTCGAAAATGAAATAATTGTAGTGGTTCTTCCATGAAAGTTATTCTCGCAAACAATAATCTGTGCTTGATTTTCTGGAATTCCTTTTACTTCATACGCCCATTTTCTAGAAATTTTCAAAGCTGTTTCTACTGCTTCAGCTCCTGTATTCATCGGAAGAACTTTATCAAAACCAAAATATTTTGTTACGTATTCTTCGTAATTTCCTAATTTATCATTGTAAAAAGCACGAGAAGTCAAAGTAAGTTTTTGAGCTTGTTCTACCATTGCACCAACAATTTTTGGATGGCAGTGACCTTGATTTACAGCAGAATAAGCTGATAAAAAGTCATAATATTTTTTACCGTCAACATCCCAAACGTAAACTCCTTCTCCACGCTCTAAAACTACCGGAAGCGGATGGTAATTATGAGCTCCATATTTATTCTCTTTTTCAATCAAAACTTCTGATTTTGACGAAAGTGCTTTTTCTGTACTAATCATAATCTGCTTTTTATTTTTACAAAAATATTAAATTTTAAATTAATTTTAACTACAAAATAACTTTTTGACTTAAAAATAACAAAATAAAAGTCAAAACATACATTTTAAAACCAACAAAAAGACAATATTTATTTAGATAGAAATCCTATTTTGTGATTGATTATTAAAAAAAAGAATTACTTTTATAAATCAGCAACAACAGATTTTTAAAGATTTTTATTGAATGGATTTATTAGACGAATTTGATATCAGTATTATTAAGGAATTAGAAAAAGATGGCAGAATGGCTTTTTCTGCAATTGCTGCTAATTTGAAAATATCAAATACTATGGTGCATCAGCGCATTAACAGAATGATCGAACAAGGTGTAATTGGCGGGATAAAACCAATAATTCAAGAAAAGAAAATTGGTTACGACTGGGCTTCTTTTACTGGAATTACATTAAATAAAGATTCTGATTCTGATCGAATTATTGAAGCGCTAAAAGAAATTCCCGAAATTACAGAATGTTATTATGTTACAGGTTCGTTTACCTTATACATTAAAATAATTGCCAAAAATCATGAACATATGCGTCGTATTCTTTACGAAAAAATCGATGGAATTCCGGGAATCGCTAAGACAGATTCTATTGTAGAACTCGGTTGCGCTTTTAAAAGGAACATATCATTATAAGTATATTTATTCTTACAAAAGAATATTCGTTACAAACCTCACAAGAATTTACTTGTGAGGTTTTTTTGTAACATATTATTTCTGATATTTGTTAAAAATTGTCGAATTATGAAAAACACAGCTCTAATTTTATTCAGTGCAATCTTATTTTCTAATCTTATGAATGCGCAATTAAAACCTGTAAAATATACTGATGGTAGCCAGCAATTAAACGGCTTATTTGTAAAATCTGCTAAGAAAAGCCCTAACAATCCTGGAATTTTACTTTTACCAGCTTGGTTAGGAATTGATAATGCTTCTAAAGGAATTGCTGAAGAATTATCTAAACTTGGTTATCATGTTTTTATCGCTGATATTTATGGAGAAGGAAACTATCCTAAAAATACGGGTGAAGCAGGAAAACAAGCTGGTTTTTACAAAACGAATTTTGACGCTTATCAGAAACGAATTGATGCTGCTTTAAAAGAATTGGTAAAATCGGGAGCCAACGCTGATAATATTGTCGCAATCGGATATTGTTTTGGAGGAACTGGAGTTTTAGAAGCTGCACGCGGACATTTAAATGTAAAAGGTGTTGCATCATTTCATGGAGGTTTAGGGAAAGATGCGAGCAGAAAAGTCGAACCAATTTCTACTAAAGTTTTAGTTTGTCACGGAGCTGATGATCCGTTTGTTTCTAAAGATGAAATCACTTCTTTTCAACAAGAAATGCGCGATTCTAAAGCAGACTGGCAAATGATTTATTATGCAAATTCTGTTCACTCGTTTACAAATCCAGAAGCTGGAAGCGATAATTCTAAAGGCGCGGCTTACAATCCGGTTGCAGCAAAAAGATCTTTTGAGCATTTACAGCTTTTCTTAAATGAAGTTCTAAAAAAATAATACCACAAAACTCAACCCAACCAAAAACAAATTAATCAACCAGCTCAATGTCACATAGTAAAATTAGAGAAGATAAAACCTGTTTGAACTGCAGGCACGTTGTAGAACAAAAATTCTGTCCAAATTGCGGGCAAGAAAATAGCGACAGCCGAAAAACTTTTCATCATTTATTTATTCATTTCTTTGAAGATTTAACGCATTACGAAAATGCTTTTTGGAAAACGATTAAAAATCTGCTTTTTAAGCCTTCAACACTTACAAAAGAATATCTTTCGGGAAAACGTTTGTCTTATTTAGCACCAGTTCGATTATACATTTTTATCAGTTTTATTACCTTTTTATTGATTGCCATGTTTCCTAGCAAAATCAATGGAGATATTGATAAAGGTGAAAAGGAATTAAATAAGGAAATAGCACAAGCTACCAAAGATTTGGACATTAAAAAGAAAGACAAGAAATACTTCCATTTTTTGAACATGAAGAAAATTGATTCTATTCAGAAATATGGAAAAGAAAATGAGAAGCTTAATGCTAGCAGCTATTGGTTTGTTGAAAAAGCAAGTCACGTCACTGAGAAATATACCAAAAAAGAGATTTATGTAAAATTTGTAGAATCTTTTTTTCATAATCTTCCGAAAATCTTATTTATTATAATGCCATTTTTCGCTTTTTTCTTGTGGATTTTTCACAATAAAAAAAGATGGTATTATTTTGATCATGGAATTTTTACGCTCCATTATTTTTCGTTTCTGCTGCTCATTTTCCTCATTATGTTTATAATTGACAGGCTTATTGGTCTTTTTGGAGAAAATAGCCCAATGTCTTATATTTCGGGAATTACATCTTTTACAGGAACTATTTGGATGCTGTATTATTTTTTCCCTGCACATCATCGCTTTTACGGTGAATCAAGAATTGTATCGTTTGCCAAAAGTGTTTGTTTATTCATAATAAACTCCCTTTTTATTCTTTTTTTACTAACCATTTACGTTCTTTACACATTTATTAATTTACACTAACTATAGGAATGAAAAAATTACTCCTTTTATTATTAGTTGTCTCTGCGTATTCTTGCAAAACCACGCAGTCAACAGCTTCCAAAGACAATTCAGATCCAACAAAATACATTAATGCTATTTCTGAAAAAGATCTTAAAAAAATGCTTTACACTATTGCTTCTGACGAAATGGAAGGCCGTGAAACTGGTTCTCCTGGACAGAAAAAAGCTGGTCTTTATATGATCGAACAATACAAAAAAAGCGGTGTATCTTTTCCAAAAGGAGCTTCAGATTATTACCAGCATATTCCTGCAGCATACTTAAATGCTAGACGCAACGAAAACTTAGCTGACTCAGAAAACATCTGGGCTTTTATTGAAGGCTCTGAAAAACCAGATGAAATCTTGGTAATTTCAGCACATTACGATCACGTTGGAATTAAAAATGGCGAAGTTTATAATGGAGCTGACGATGATGGTTCTGGAACTGTAGCTGTTATCGAAATGGCAAAAGCTTTCGCGAAAGCTAAAAAACAAGGCCACGGACCAAAACGTTCTATTTTATTTCTTCACGTAACTGGGGAAGAGCACGGTTTACACGGATCTCGTTTTTATTCTGAAAATCCGTTGTTTCCAATTGCTAATACAATTGCCGATATTAATATTGATATGATTGGTCGTCGTGATGTTGAACATTCGAACACAAATAATTATGTTTACGTAATTGGCGCTGACAGATTATCATCTGATTTACACAATGCTGTTGTGGCTCAAAATGAGAAATACATCAAAATGGACTTGGATTTTAAATTTAACGATCCTAAAGATCCGAATCATTTTTATGAGCGTTCTGATCATTATAACTTTGCAAAACATGGTATTCCATCTATTTTCTTCTTCAACGGAGTTCACGCAGATTATCATGGAAAAGATGATACAGCAGAGAAAATCGAATACGATGCTTTGACGAAAAGAACTAAACTGGCTTTTTCACTTGCTTGGGATTTAGCAAATAGAGAAAACAGACCGGTAGTGGATAAGAAATAGTTTTTTTTTTTTTTTAAGATACTAAGGTTCTAAGTTGCTAAGATTCTAAGATTTCTTTTAGAAACGGTCATAAAAAAAGGATGAGTTTTACTCATCCTTTTTTATTTTATATCTTTTTTGATTTAGTTTTACTCAAAGCTAAAAAACTTAGAATCTTAGCACCTTAGAACCTTAGCAACTTTAACTAGTCATTCATCGAAATCAAAAACTCTTCATTGTTTTTGGTTTTCTTAAAACGATCGTTTACAAAATCCATAGATTCTACTGGATTCATATCAGAAAGATATTTACGCATGATCCACATTCTTTGAAGTGTTTTTTCGTCTAATAATAAATCATCGCGACGTGTACTTGACGAAGTAAGATCGATTGCAGGGAAAATACGTTTATTGGCTATCTTACGATCTAATTGTAACTCCATATTACCAGTTCCTTTAAATTCTTCGAAGATAACTTCGTCCATTTTAGAACCCGTTTCTGTTAATGCAGTTGCAATGATACTTAAAGAACCTCCGTTTTCTACATTTCTTGCCGCTCCAAAGAAACGTTTTGGTTTTTGCAATGCATTGGCATCAACACCACCACTTAATACTTTTCCAGATGCTGGCTGAACTGTATTGTAAGCTCTTGCTAAACGTGTAATAGAATCTAACAAAATCACAACATCGTGACCACATTCTACCAAACGTTTTGCTTTTTCAAGAACGATATTAGCGATTTTTACGTGCTCTTGTGGTTCTCTATCAAAAGTTGAAGCAATAACTTCACCACGAACACTTCTTTGCATATCAGTAACCTCCTCTGGACGCTCATCGATAAGCAAAACTATCAAATAAACTTCAGGATGATTTGCCGCAATTGCGTTTGCGATATCTTTTAAAAGCATTGTTTTACCCGTTTTTGGCTGAGCAACGATCATTCCACGTTGTCCTTTTCCAATTGGAGAAAACAAATCTATAATTCTAGTTGAAACTGAACTTCCTTTTTCAGCAAGTTTGAATTTTTCTGAAGGAAAGACTGGTGTTAAGTGTTCGAAAGAAACTCTATCACGAACTACTTGCGGATCGTGTCCATTAATTTTTAACACACGAACCAAAGGGAAAAACTTCTCTCCTTCTTTTGGAGGGCGAACCACTCCTTTTACAGTATCTCCAGTTTTAAGACCAAATAATCTGATTTGCGAAGTTGATAAATAAATATCATCAGGAGAAGCTAAATAATTATAATCTGATGAACGTAAAAATCCGTAACCGTCTGGCATCATTTCAAGAACACCTTCACTTTCAATAATTCCATCAAATTCAAAATCTGAATCTCTGAAATTATTGCTTTTTTTATTTTTATGATTAGGATTTTGATTGTTGTGATTTCCGTTTCCATTACCATTCCCGTTTTGATTTTGATTCTGATTCGGGTTTTGATTTTGGTTCTGATTCGGATTCTGATTTTTATTCTGATTAGGATTAATCTTTTTGACAGGAGCAATTACTGGAGATTTCTCAGCTGTTTCGGCTACTGGCTCAGAAACAACTGGTTCTGTTGAAACAGTCTCTGAAACTGGTTCTGTTGCCACTTCATTTGCCGCAACTTTCTCTTTATTTAGAGCCACTTTCTTCTCATATGCCGACTTATTGAATTTTACAATTTTAGGCTCCTTTTTTGCTGCTGGTGTTTTATTTGCCTGTACCTCTTCAGTCGCTGTTTCTGCAATTGGCTCTACTGGTGCAGGTGTATCGTTTTTTTGAACAGTTTCCTCTACTTTATCAAATTCTAAAACGGGAGTATTTTTGGTATTTGCTGCTTTGGTTTTTGCTGGTGCAATTCTAGCTCGTTTTGGTTTTTCTTCTTTTGATTCAGAAACTACAGCTGTTTGAGGAGCTTCTGCAGGCGCAAGAGTACTTTCTTGGTGTGCTAAAATCTGACTAATTAAAGTCTCTTTTTTGACACCATTAATCTTTATTGTTTTAGCTAACTTAGCTATTTCTTGAAGCTCAGCAAGCTTCATTTCTTTTAATGCAGAAATATCAAACATGAATATTCTATGAATTTAATTATTTTAAAGGAAATACTGTAAAAAGAATAGGTAGATAATTAATTTGAATTGACCGCAGTATGAAGTGCTTACGGTATTATGATGCAATAATACGAATAAAATTTAATCATACAATAGTATTTTAAAAAAAGAAAATATATTTTTGTAAAACATTTTTAGAACATGATACAAAGAATTCAGACTGTATATTTAATTTTAGCTTTTGCTGTAACAGGCATTTTAATGCTTTTTGTTCCATTATGGACAACAGCCGCAGGAAAGCCTTTCTTTTTTATGCAAGACCAACTTTATACTGTAATATTAGGTTTAACAACTATGCTTACTATTATCAGCATAATTTCATTTAAGAAAAGACAAAATCAGTTTGTGCTAAACAGACTGAACATAATATTAAACTTAATTTTATTAGGATTATTTGTATATCGATCACTAAATTTATCTGGAGAGGCTGAAGTCTCTGAGAAAGGTATTGGGATGTTTATGCCGATTGTTGCTATCGTGTTATTAGTTTTAGCTAATAAAGCCATCAAGAAGGATGAAGATCTTGTAAAATCTGTAGATCGTTTGAGGTAAACCTATAAACTTAATTTATTTGTGCGAAGAAAACCCGAATTTAGTTATTCGGGTTTTTTTATGCCTTAAAATAAATTTATGTAAGTATTTTTCTATAATTTTGTATTTAATTCGTTTTCAAACAAAATGACAACAAATACAAAGATCCATCTTGCAGATGATCATCAGGTATTGATTGATGGGCTTTCTAACCTGCTAAAAACTGTTCCTAATTTTGAAGTAGCAGGAAGTTCTCTTGATGGAACTACAGTATATAATGATGTCATCTCAAATCAAGCAGATGTTTTAATTCTGGACATCAGCATGCCAAAAAAAGATGGCATTGAAACTTTAAAAGAATTTAAAGAAAAAAAAGCTACTTGTAAAGTTATTATTTTGTCTAGTTATGATGATTTAAAAATCATTAAAGAAGTCATGAAACTTGGCGCAAAAGGCTATCTGACCAAAAATTGTGCTGGCGAAAATATTATTGAAGCTGTCGAAGCCGTTCATGATGGTCAAGAATATTTTAGCGATGCTGTTAGAAAAAAGATTTTCAACACTTTCAAAGACAATCCGAAACTGAACCAAAATGCTGTAATAGAAAATCCAATATTAAGTCCGCGCGAGATTGAAATTATCATATTAATTGCCCTAGAATACAGCGGAAAAGAAATTAGCGAAAAACTTTTTATCAGTTCGCATACCGTAGAAACACATCGAAAAAACATCATGAAAAAGCTAAATATCAAAAGTACAATTGGTTTGGTAAAATATGCACTCAAAAACAACTTGATAAATTCGTAAACAACATCTCTTATGTTTGGTTTTCATTTTCTCATATCTCTATTTTTTTCTTTTGCTGAAAAGGGAATTTTTCTTTCTCAGCAAATTTTAAGCGTAACGAAAACTACGACTGGTTTTGCAAATCAGATAAACGATGTAAACCAATTAACAAACAAAAAAATAGTTAGCTTATCAATTATACTCATTGTCATAATTTTTCTTCTTTTTTATTTTCTTTATCAAAACAATAAACTGAAACAAAAAATAAAACGAAAAGACACAAAACAAAAAATACTTCTAAACATTATTAATTCTAGTATTGATTCTCAAGAAATAGAAAGAAAAAAAATTGCCTCTTTTCTCCACGACAACATAAACTCGTTACTTTCGTCGGCAGGATTACATCTAAATACTTTTACAGTACAGCACAACATTACGTCTGACGAAATTACAAAGGCAAAAACCATATTATCTCAAGCACATGAACTTTTACGAGATATCTCGCATGATTTAGTGCCTTCGCTTTTAGTTCGTTTTGGATTGTTTTATGCATTGGAAGATCTTTGTGAAAAAAATTCTAATTCTGCAATTGTTTTTGAATTTTCAAGTTCTATTTCGACAGATAAAAGATATCATGAAAAATTTGAAATGAAAGTCTATTTTATAGTAAGCGAACTTTTTAACAACATCATAAAACATAGCAAAGCAAAAAAGGCCAATCTTTTTATGACAGAAAAAAACAACCAATTGATTTTGCATATTGATGACGACGGAATTGGTTTTAAAACTCAAAAACCAAAAGATTTAGAAGGTTTTGGCTTAAACCGAATTAGAGCTAGAATCAAAAAATATAAAGGAACTATCTCAATCACTTCAAAAGAAAACATCGGAACGCAAATAAAAATTCAGATTCCATTGCCGCATTAAAAATTACTTTGCTCCTATTTCGATAATTTCTAAGTCCTTTATTTTATCATCATCAATTACAAATCGCAACATAGTTCGCACTTTATGAAATCCACTTTTTCCAGCAGCTCCAGGATTCATGTGCAGTAAATTATTTTTCTTATCAAACATCACTTTTAAAATATGCGAATGTCCGCAGATAAATAATTTTGGCGGATTTAAAGCCAATTCTTCTCTCACATTCGGATTATATTTTCCAGGATAACCACCAATATGTGTAATCCAAACCGAAACATTCTCGCATGAAAAACGATTGTTTAAAGGGAATTCTAACCTCGCTTTTGCATCGTCTATATTTCCGTAGACTGCTCGTAAAGGCTTCAGTTTTTTAATAGCATCTGTAACGCTTAAATCTCCAATATCTCCCGCATGCCATACTTCATCGGCTTGATTTACATATTTTAAAATCGTGTCATCAATATGACTATGCGTATCTGAAAGGAGTAGGATTTTGGTCATTTTTATTGAGGTTCAAAGATTCAGAGAGACAAAGGTACAAAGGATTTTTTTGTAGAGACGCACCGTAGTGCGTCTAACATCAAAATTGTAAATAATTATTTTAAAATAGATACGAAAGACGCACTGCGGTGCATCTCTACAGATATGCAGAATAGAAACCTTTGTCTCTTTGTCTCTCTGAACCTTTGTTTCTAAAAGAAAGCAACTTTTTTTCGTACCTTTGCCTCTCTGAACCTTTGAACCTCGACAGTGAGATATTTTATTCAATTTGCTTATAACGGAACACATTATCATGGCTGGCAAATACAGCCTAATGCCTCTTCAGTTCAAGAAACTTTAAACAAAGCTTTTTCGGTTTTATTAAATGAACCTATCAGCATTATGGGTGCTGGAAGAACTGATACAGGTGTTCATGCTAGTGAAATGTTTGGACATTTTGATACAGAGAAAATTTTGGATATTCCAGTTTTGGTTCATAAACTGAATTCTTATTTACCAAAAGACATTGCCATTTTTGACATTATTCTTGTCCATGACGACGCTCATTGTCGATTTGACGCTACAAAAAGGACTTACGAATATCATATCAATACTATCAAAAATCCGTTTTTGCAGGAATTAAGCTGGTATGTAAATCAGAAATTAGATGTTGATCTGATGAATGAAGCAGCGCAATTATTATTGAAACATACCGATTTTCAGTGTTTTTCAAAAGTCAATACCGATGTAAATACTTTTGATTGCACGATTTTTGAGGCATTTTGGAAACAAGAAAAAGGAAAACTAATTTTTACTATTTCGGCAAATCGTTTTTTAAGAAATATGGTTCGCGCAATTGTAGGAACTTTGATTAATATAGGTTTACGCAAAATTACATTGGAAGATTTTGAAAATATAATTGCAAGTAAAAACAGAGAAAAAGCTGGTTTTTCGGTTCCAGCACATGGTTTATATTTAACCAATATTTATTACGATTATTTATAGCAATAAGCTGTAAGCATTAGGCTTTAAGCACTAAGTGTTAAGCCAATTGCCTAAAGCATAAAGCATAAAGCTTTGGAAAAAAATGAAAGCAAAAGCATTCGACACGGGATTATTCAAAAGAATTTTAAAATATACTAAGCCTTATAAATGGCGTTACTACGGTGTAATTATTTTTGCCGTTTCGCTCTCTATTTTCGCTGCCCTTCGTCCTTATTTACTTAAAGAAACTGTCGATGGTTACATCAAAACTCATGATAAAATGGGATTATTGATGTACATTATTTTGATGGGCGTGGTTTTATTGATGGAGGTTTTCTCTCAATTTTACTTTGTTTATTGGGCAAACTGGCTTGGGCAAGATATTGTAAAAGATATTAGAACAAAACTTTTCAAACATATTCTAAGTTTTAGAATGAAGTATTTCGATCTAGTTCCAGTTGGGCAACTGGTAACAAGAGCCGTTTCGGACATTGAATCGATTGCACGTATTTTCAGCCAAGGACTATTTATGATTATAAGTGATTTGATGAAAATGATTGTGGTTTTGATTTTTATGTTTTACATGAACTGGAAACTGACTTGGATTGTTGTAATTGCCATGCCAATTCTGGTTTATATTACAAGAATTTTTCAGCGTAAAATGCAAGTTGCTTTTGAAGAAGTAAGAACGCAAATTGCCAATATGAATTCTTTTGTGCAGGAACGTGTGACGGGAATGAAAATCGTGCAACTCTTTAACCGCGAAAAAATCGAAGCCGAAAATTTCAAAGATATCAATAACAAACATAGAGTCGCTTGGATTAAAACCATTCTCTACAACTCAATCTTCTTCCCGATTGCCGATATTATTTCGTCTATTACTTTAGGCTTGGTCGTAGTATACGGCGGTTTTAGAATTTTAAACGGAGATCATTTTACGACTTTTGGAGATTTGTTTTCGTATACCATGTTTATCGGAATGCTGTTTAATCCGTTGAGGCAAATTGCAGATAAATTCAACGAGATGCAACTTGGAATGATTGCTGCAAATCGTGTTTTTGATATTATTGACACACAAGATCATATTCAGGATACTGGAAAAATTGAAGCGCCAGTTTTTAACGGAAGTATCGAATTTAAAGGCGTACGTTTTAGTTATATTCCAGAAGAAGAAGTCATAAAAGGAATTGACTTATCGGTTTCAGCTGGACAAACTATCGCAATTGTAGGTTCGACAGGTGCAGGAAAATCGACTATTATAAATCTTTTGAATCGTTTTTACGAAATCAACGGCGGCACAATTTCTATTGATGGAGAAAATATCGAAAACTACACTTTGGCTTCTTTAAGAAAACAGATTGCTGTGGTTTTGCAAGATGTTTTTTTGTTTGCCGATACGATTTACAACAACATCACTTTGCATAATCCAGAAATTACGAGAGAAAAAGTAATTGATGCAGCGAAGAAAATCGGTGTCCATAATTTCATTATGAATCTGCCGAATAACTATGATTTTGACGTAAAAGAACGCGGCGTTATGCTTTCGTCTGGACAAAGACAATTGATTGCTTTTTTGCGTTCTTATGTGAGTAATCCAAGTATTTTGATTTTGGATGAAGCAACTTCTTCTATCGATACGTATTCTGAAGAAATGATTCAGCGTGCAACAGAAACAATTACAAAAGGTAGAACTTCTATAATTATAGCACACAGACTTGCAACAATTGTAAATGCAGATAAGATTGTAGTTATGGATAAAGGTTTGATTGTTGAACAAGGAACGCATCAGGAATTATTGCAAAAAAGTGATGGCTACTATAAAAATTTATATGACTCTCAATTTTCAGTGGCTAATTAGTCATTAAAACTTAAGTTGATCAATAAAATAATGCTAATTTAATCTAAAATTGAGGTTTAGTTCAAAATTAAAAAACTGCATATTTCACAATTTGTGATTTAAAATCCGACTAAAAACTGTCAAAATGATTTCAAAACGTTAAAATAGCGTTATAGAAATCATAAAATTGACATTTCAGTATCAAGTAGATAGCTTACATTTTTGGTTTATTATTTATCTTTGAGAGTATAGAAATCAAATGTAAAAGAAAATGCCACAAAACCGATTTTACCCAAACGAACAATTTAAAGAAATAGAAATAAACGCCTCATTACAATTAAAATATGCCATTTCAAACAGAGGAAGATTAATAAGTTTTACCGATGAAATTGAAAACGGCCGAATACTAAAAGGTGGCTTAAGCGACGGATATCCGACTTTCCGTTTTAAGGTTAAGAAAGACGACAAAATCGTTAATAAATACCTCTTCTTATATAAATTAGTTGCTCAATATTTTATTCCAAAAGATTCCGAAGATCAGACTTATGTATTACATCTGGATTATAACAGAAGTAATGACGATATCAGTAATTTACGCTGGGCAACCAAACAAGAAATGATGGCGCACAGCAGAAAAAGCCCACGCGTTATTCAGGCAAAAAAGAATCTTATTGAACACAATCTAAAAGCCGACGGAAGAAAATTAACCACCACAAAAGTGATGTTAATTAAAAAAATCCTAGCAAGACCTGAGCAAAAAACACGTCTTAAAATGATTGCTAAACAATTCGGCGTAAGCGAAATGCAAATTAGAAGAATTGCCAGTGGAGAAAACTGGGGACATGTGAAGATCTAATTATAAATTGTTAATGGTTAATTATTAACGATTTGTCAGGCTGAACGTTCCGAGACTTCGGGAGAAGCCTCACGCAAAACTCTTCGACTTCGCTCAGAGTGACAGTAAATTATGAAAGCCACAGATTACACAGATTAACACAGATTTTTTAAAATCATTTTAATCTGTTTAATCTGTGGCTTATTTTTTTAAATTTTCAAAGGATATCTCAGTATTCACTAAAAACTAAGGACTAATCACTAACAACTAATTACTAAGAACAAATCACTAAATCATAAAAAACAATTCATAATTCACAATTTACAATTCACAATTAACTCGGTTTCTGTGAAAAGACTAAAATCTGTGCTTTTAAAAACAAATTTTCAGACGTTGATTTAAAATAAATCCTTAAATTCGCAATCACAAATAACAAAAGAATAAATCGAAAGATGAGTTTCGGAATTGTAGACTTCATTTTTCGGTAGTTAATACTAAAAACAAAAAAAATGAAATACGACGTTATTGTTTTAGGAAGTGGTCCTGGAGGATATGTAACAGCGATTAGAGCTTCTCAATTAGGCTTTAAAGTAGCTGTAGTAGAAAAAGAAAATCTTGGTGGAGTTTGCCTTAACTGGGGATGTATTCCAACAAAAGCGCTTTTAAAATCTGCTCAGGTTTTTGATTATTTAAAACACGCTTCTGACTACGGATTGAAAGTTTCTGAATTCGATAAAGATTTCCCAGCAGTTGTTCAACGTAGCCGTGGAGTTGCAGAAGGAATGAGCAAAGGAGTTCAATTCTTAATGAAAAAAAACAAAATTGACGTTATTGAAGGTTTTGGAAAACTAAAACCAGGAAAAAAACTTGACGTTACTGATAAAGACAATAAAGTTACTGAATATAGCGCTGATCACATTATCATCGCAACTGGAGCTCGCTCTCGTGAGTTACCAAACTTACCTCAAGATGGTGTAAAAGTAATTGGATACCGTCAGGCAATGACTTTGCCAACTCAACCAAAATCTATGATTATTGTTGGTTCTGGAGCAATCGGAGTTGAGTTCGCTCACTTCTACAACTCAATGGGAACAGACGTTACTATCGTAGAATTTATGCCAAACGTAGTTCCTGTAGAAGACGAAGACATCTCAAAACAATTTGAGCGTTCTTTGAAAAAATCAGGAATTAAAGTAATGACAAACTCTTCTGTTGAGCGTATTGACACAACTGGAGCTGGAGTTAAAGCTTTCGTTAAAACAGCAAAAGGAGAAGAAGTTTTAGAAGCTGATATCGTACTTTCTGCAGTTGGAATTAAAACTAACATTGAAAACATCGGATTAGAAGAAGTTGGAATCGCTGTTGACAGAGATAAAATCTTAGTAAACGCTTACAACGCAACTAATATTCCAGGATACTACGCAATTGGAGACGTTACTCCAGGTCAAGCTTTAGCTCACGTTGCTTCTGCTGAAGGAATTAACTGTGTTGAAAAAATTAAAGGTTTACACGTTGATCCAATCGATTACGGAAACGTTCCTGGTTGTACTTACGCAACTCCAGAAATCGCTTCTGTTGGTTTAACAGAAAAACAAGCAAAAGAAAAAGGTTACGAATTAAAAATTGGTAAATTCCCATTCTCAGCCTCTGGAAAAGCAAAAGCTGCTGGAAATGCTGACGGATTCGTAAAAGTAATCTTCGATGCTAAATACGGAGAATGGTTAGGATGCCACATGATTGGTGCTGGTGTTACAGATATGATTGCTGAAGCAGTTGTTGCTCGTAAACTAGAAACTACTGGTCATGAAATTCTTAAATCTATCCACCCTCACCCAACAATGAGCGAGGCTGTTATGGAAGCTGTAGCTGATGCTTACGGCGAAGTAATTCACTTGTAAAAATATACCGTTTTACGGTTATATATAATTTTTCAATTTATAAAATCCGATTTGTGAAAGCAAGTCGGATTTTTTTATTCCGCAAATATAATTACACCCATTTTTGTCATTTCGACCGAAGAGAGAAATCTCCACAAGTAGCTCGACAAAAATTGGCAAGTAGTAGTATAAAAATACTTGCTAATGCGCCTACTTCGCAGAGTTTCTTGCTAAGATTTCTCTCTTCGGTCGAAATGACAATACTTTGTCTTAAAAAATCATCACTTTTAAGTTAACAAACCTCTAAAACCTCAAAAATCATTAAATATCATTTTACTCAAAGTAATAAAAAGATTACTTTTATAATTCATTATAAAAATGTATTCTAATGGAAGAAACAAAAATATTCTACGCCGACGGAGAAAATCCAAAAATGATTGAAGCTTACAAAAAAGCACAAGAAACTTTTAAATATTTCTGGAGAGAATTATCTTGGGAATACAGACGAATAGTTCCAGGATTGGACGTTGCTTGTGTAAAACTCGCTTTTACTCAAGAAATAGACGGAGAAACTGTTGTAGAACATATGTGGATTAATGATGTAAATTTTGATGGTGAAAATATTTACGGCATTTTAGTAAATGATCCAGATGAATTGACAAACGTAAATAATGGAGATGAAATAGCGATTCCACTTAATCAAATTAGCGATTGGCTGTTTGCTATTGATGGCAAAACATATGGAGCTTTTACAATTCATGCGATGCGTTCTGAAATGAGCGATGAAGAAAGAGAAGATCATGACGCAGCTTGGGGACTAGAATTTGGCGATTTTAATGATATTGAAGTCGTTTCGGATCAAAAAGAAAATCCGGAAAATCTGATTGAACATCCGATGAGCATAAACATGAAAGAAAGCCTAATCGAATTTCTAAAAAATAATCCAGAAGAAATTACTGGCGAAGATGATTTAGGCTATACTTTTTTGCATCGCGAAGCCATTGCCGGAAATAGCAGTTCTGTCGAAATTATAGTAGCATCTGGCGCAGATTTAAAGGCAAAAAATCAATTCGGAAAAACTGCCTTAGATTATGCAAAAGAATTAAAATGGGATCATTTACTGCCTTTGTTGCAATAAACATTCAAAGAATCCGATTTGCTAATGTAAATCGGATTTTTTGTTCTTTTCTTTATAAATAAAAATCGATTTTTAGTAACAATTTCCAGACAAAGTTTTAATAATAAAGCAGTAGTTTTGCAGCGCCCAAAACATATCTGCCATGAATAAAATAATTTTCTACTTAACTATTTTTCTTTTTTTACCGCAACTTTTTTTTGCACAAGCAAAAGCCGAACCTCAAAATATTTTTGCAAAGTCTTATGATTATGTAAATGATTTTGAACACATTCTTACACCAAAACAAGTCAAAGATTTAAGCGATTATTTAAAAGCAAGCGAAGCCAAAACAAAATCTAAAATTCTTATTGTTAGCGCTGCGTCTTTTAGTCCTTATAATGATTTAAACGAATATTCTCGACACTTAGACAATTATTTATTTTCTAAATTAAAAATTGATACAGCCGTATTAATAGTGATAAGCAAACAAATGCGACAAATTCAATTTCAAGGAGTTGCTAAGATTGGTGCAAAAATTACCGATCCAGAATTAAAAGAAATTATTTCGACTTATGTAATTCCAGAATTAAAAAAAGGTGACTATTTTAAAGGTCTTCAGGCTGGAACGCTTCAATTAGTTAAAAAAATAGAATAATAAATACAATCCGATTTGCTCCAACAAATCGGATTTTTTTATGCTTCAAATTCCATTTTCTCCAATAAAAGCAATATCTTGTCTGAGCTTTAAACTAGAAAACTACCAAAATGAATTTAGAAGAATATAAAAAACAATTTTCAGAAGATGATGCCGTTGGGTGGTTAGAAATCGACAAAGAATTCGATCGTCTTTATCCGAATCAGGAACCAAAACATTTTGCGCCAGCAATTAGTTATATGCTTGGCGGAGAACATCCGCTTGACGGCGTAAGCTATTACGAAAGCAAAAATCAGGAAGATCATTATCATTTTGTAACATACGGATTTTCAGAATTGTATTATAACGAAGAAAAAGTAGACGGCGAATTCAGTAAATGGGGATTTGAACTTACTTTTAGATTAAAACCTTTTGAAGCCGATAACGGAAACCCAAGCTGGGCTGTGGCGCTTTTGCAAAACATTGCCAAGTACGTTTTTAGTAGCGGAAATTGGTTTGAAGAATTTCATTATATGCCTGCAAACGGTCCGATTCGTTTGGATACCGAAACCGACATTACAGCTTTAGTTTTTGTAAACGATCCTGAAGTTCCAAAAAAACAAACACCGCACGGAGAAGTTTCTTTCTTGCAAATTGTAGGCATAACGTCTCAAGAATATGAAAATATTAAAGAAAATCCAGAAACGGTTGAGGCTTTAGTTAATAAATTAAAAGAAAATAATCCTTTATTAATTACCGATTTAAATCGAAAATGATCAATTACAATAACAAATTTTTTAAACCTGTAAGTAATTCGGAAAACGGAGAAACCTCTAATGAAACTGTCTTTCATTACAAACAAGAAGGAAACATTTTAACTTCTGAATATTCTGGAGGACAAATCATAAAAGGTCATTTAATTGGTTTAGTTGATAAAACAGGAAATATCGAAATGAGATATCATCAAATAAACAAAAAAGGCGAATTAATGACGGGCTTTTGCAATTCGAAACCTGAAATTTTATCAAATGGAAAAATAAGGCTTCACGAAAGTTGGCAATGGACTTCTGGAGATTTATCAAAAGGAAATTCAATAATTGAAGAACAATAAAAAATCTAAAAACCGCCTGAACGATGAAAAAATTTCTATTACTTTTTCTTATTTTGACCAGTGCCTCTTATGCACAAACTAAAAAAGAAATCCTTGTTGGCGACTGGCAAGGAACTGACACTAATGGTGTAAAAAACAAAATGATTTTTACACCAGATAATTTTATTTCAATGACTATTAATGGCGAGTTTATAGATGGAAAAAATTATATAATCAAAGGAGGAAAAAAAGATGGACAGAAAGCTTTGTTAAAATATGAAATTGACGAATCTAAAGTTCCTGTAACAATGGATATTATCGCTATTGCTTTAGAAAAAGGCAAAGAAGTTGAAAAAGGCAGAATTCTAGCTATTTTAGATTTTAAAAGCGACGATGAAGTTAGAATAAATCTCGGTTTAAACGGCGTCAGAGCTACGGAATTTAATGATTCTAATGCAGGCAGTACAATTTTTCTGAAAAGAAATTAAACAGAAAAAATACATGTTGCACATAGTAGAATTTAGAAACAATCACTTAAGTTCTTTACAAGAAATTTTCTTGGAAGAAAGAAAAAGAACTTTTATATGGAATGATATTTCTGAATTTGAGTTAGATGATTTTATCAAACAAACGCAGGGCGAATGTATTTTAACGGCACTTTGGAATGATATTCCTGTTGGGTTTATTTCGATTTGGATGCCTAATAATTTTATTCATCATCTTTATGTAAATCATAATTATCAGGGAAAAAATATTGGTTCTGAATTACTAAAAGCGGCGATTTTGAAAACTAATTTTCCGCTTACTTTAAAATGTCTTGAAAAGAATACAAAAGCCATTGATTTTTATATCAAAAATGGATTTGTCGAAAAAGAAAAAGGACATTCTAACAACGGAATTTATATTTTATTTGAGTTAACAAAAGAGGTAAAATAACTAAAGTAAAAAACTATGAGTCAGGAAATTCAAAATTACAACGATTCTCAAAGTTTAGAAGACAAAGAAATCTGCGATCTTCTTTATTCAATTATAAATAAAAATTTAACCAAAGCCGAAAGCAAAATCTGGCACGCGCATCCGGTTTGGTTTTTAGACGGAAACCCAATTGTTGGATACAGCAAACTAAAAGGTTCTGTTAGATTACTTTTCTGGAGCGGACAATCTTTTGACGAAGAACAATTGCAAAATGAAGGTTCTTTTAAAGCCGCAGAAATGCGTTACACTCAAATCGACCAAATCAACGAAGAAGATGTAAAACGCTGGCTGACAAAAGCAAAAGAAATTCAATGGGATTATAAAAACATTGTCAAAAGAAAAGGCATACTTATTCGTTTAATGACCAAACCCTATTAACCAAAAAACCACTATGAAATTTTTTCAATTATTTGCTTTTATTTTAATAACCGCCACCACTTTATCACAAACAAAAATGCGACCAGTAGAAGACCTTATAGATCTAAACGACTCAGGATGGAAATCAGTAAAAGAATGGAGCAATTCTGCTAAAAACAAAGTAGAAATTCTACCTGCCGATCCAAAAAAGGCAAAAGATGCTTTATATAACACGCAAGTTACAACCAATTCGCCAATGGGCGCAATTGTTTATAAAACTGGCGGAATTTTAATAGATAACGGCTGGATTCGAATTTTAGGTTCTGGAAGCGCAAAACTAAACCGCAGTCTTCCCGATTGGAATAAAGGAAAATCTTTTAAAGAATTTGGAGAAGCACCTTCTTTTCTTTTAATCGCAGACGATGCTCTCGGCGGATTTTATATCCTAAACGGTGGCGGATTAGGAACAGATTTAGGCAACGTATATTATTTTGCTCCCGATAATTTAGAATATGAGCCACTGGATATTACCTATTCTCAGTTTTTAGAATTCTGTTTTAATAACGATTTAGACAAATATTATTCGGGAAGCCGTTGGGAAAATTGGAAAAAAGAAGTTGCTTCTTTGCAAGGCGATCAAGTTTTTAATTTTTATCCGTTTTTGTGGACAGATGAAGGAAGTGACATCAATAAAGTGCAAAGAAAAGTTATTCCTGTTGAAGAGCAGTATAATTTAAATCTGGATTTAAGAAAACAGCTTGGACATTAAAAATAATACATGCATCTAGAAAAAATTAAATCGATAAAATAATTCCCAACTCCAAATTTGTAAAAAATGATTGAAGATGAAAATTTAGAAAAATCCGTTTTTGAAGAAATTCCAACTGAGAAAATCTATTCTAAAACAGCCGTAAGTGCTGGTACTTTTTTTGGTGGTCCATTTGTTGCAGGATATTGCATTGCAGAAAACTTTAAAGCTTTTAATGATTTAGAAAAAGCTCGAAATACTTACATTGTTACAGCAATTTCTACAATCATAATTACTATTCTTGCTTTCAACATACCAGAGAATATTCCAAGTGTTGTCTTTCCGTTAATTTATGCATTCATAACCTCTTTTATAATTAAAACTTACCAAGAAAAAAGCATTGAAAAACATGTAAATAATGGAGGCGAATTTTTTAATGGATGGCGCGTTTTTCTTATTTCCATTATAAGTGTCGTTATTTTTTTAGCCATAATTTATGCTATTGCGTATTTGTTACCGCACCTAATAAGTTATTAAAACAAAAGATGAATTTTAAAATCCTCCCATTTGTCCGAAACACACCTTAAAATTGTCTTTAAAACACCTCAGCTATTTGATTTTAGATTGTACTTTTATTTATTATTTTCTAAATCAATACGTTATGAGTACTCAAGATTTTACAACAACAATAATAGTCAATAAATCTCCTGAAGAAGTTTTTAAAGCTATCCAAAATGTTCGCGGCTGGTGGTCGGAAGAAATTGAAGGAAAAACAGCAAATGAAGGCGACGAATTCAAATATCATTATGAAGATGTTCATCGCTGTAAAATAAAACTGATCGAAGTAATTCCGAATCAGAAAATCGTTTGGCTCATTGAAGAAAATTATTTCAGTTTTACCAAAGATGACACCGAGTGGACGAATACAACTGCTGTTTTTGATATTTCAAAAGAAGAAAACAAAACAAAACTTACTTTTACGCATGTTGGTTTGGTTCCAGATTATGAATGTTATGAAGTTTGCAAATCAGGTTGGACCAATTACATTCAGAACAGTTTAAAAAAACTTATTGAAACTGGACAAGGAGAACCCAATGCAACTGGAAAACCGCAAACAGAAACCGAAAGAAAGCTTTCTGAAAAATAATCGTTTTTCTTTATAATACTATTTTTAGGCTACATCAATCAGAGATTTGGCTAAATTTATTTGCTTGATGCTGCGCAACTTTGTATCATCAAAAAATAGTATTATGAAAATTATCATTACAGGTTCTTTAGGGAACATCAGCAAACCTTTAGCGAAAGCATTAATCGAAAAAGGACATCAAATTATCGTAATTACAAGCAGCAATGACAGAAAATCTGAGATTGAAAATCTTGGCGCTTCTGTGGCGATTGGTTCTGTAAATGACGTTGCATTTTTAACTCAAACTTTTACAGGTGCAGATGCTGTATATTGCATGATTCCGCGCGCGAATTATTTTGATCCTAATCTTGATTTAGATGCTTTTACTCGTACAATTGGGAATAATTATGCTGAAGCTATTACAAAATCTGGCGTAAAACGTGTTGTGTTTTTAAGTAGCATTGGCGCGCATTTAGAAAGTAATTCTGGGATAATTCAGCGTTATAACGAAATTGAAACTGTTTTAAATAAACTTTCCGATGTTTCGATTACGTTTATGCGTCCGACTTCTTTTTATTACAATTTGCTTGCCTACATTCCGCAGATCAAAAATCAAGGATTTATTGCCGTAAATTATGGTGGAGATGAATTGATTCCGTGGGTTTCTCCAAACGATATTGCAGAAGCAATTGCCCAAGAACTTACAACTCCGCTTGACGGAAAAAAAATACGTTATGTAGCAAGCGAAGAACTTTCTGGACATCAAACGGCAAAAATTTTAGGTGAAGCAATTGGTATTCCAGATTTAAAATGGAAATTAATCAGCGACGAAGAAGTTTTAAATGGATTAATCTCTGTTGGAATGCAACCTAAAATCGCGAAAGGATTGGTAGAAATGTATGCTGGACTTTACAATGGTTTATTGGCTGAAGATTATTATCAAAATCGTCCAGCAGTTTTAGGAAAAACCAAACTCGCAGATTATGCAAAAGAATTTGCTGCCATTTTCAATCAAAATTAATCTATTTACTGCATTATTTTCAACACATAGAAACATAGTCTTTTGAAGCTAAAAAAAGGCGTTTCACTAATTTAAGTTCACATAGTTTAGCTATGTGTAGAAACTTGTTTCTTTTGATCTCTTTTTCCACACAATCTCAAAGCTTTAGTACTATGTTTCTATGTGTTAAATTATTATTTTTTTTAATTACAACAAACGGGTAAAAATAAGTAACTTGTACTATGGCAAATCAGCAACCTCTTCGATTTAAAACTATTAGCGAATTTCATGATTTTAGAGATTTGCCAAAACCCGAACATCCTTTGGTGAGCGTTTACAATTTTGAAGATCTTAAATATCTGAATAGCGAAGAACCCAAAAGTTTAATGCTAGATTTTTATTCGATTGCTTTAAAAAGAAATGCGAATGCTAAAATGCGTTACGGCCAGCAGGAATACGATTTTAAAGAAGGGGTTTTGATTTTTCTTTCGCCAGGACAAGTTTTTTCTATTGAAGGAAATGCCGAAATGCAGCATACAGGATGGTCTTTATTGATTCATCCTGATTTTCTTTGGAATACCCCGCTTGCACAAAAAATCAAACAATACGATTATTTTGGTTATGCAGTTAATGAAGCGCTTCATCTTTCTGATAAAGAAGAAAATATGCTTATTGATATTATCAAAAATATTCAGCAGGAATATAAATCTAATATTGATAAATTCAGCCAAGATGTTATTATTGCTCAGATTGAATTATTTCTAACTTACGCTGAACGATTTTATAACAGGCAATTTATTACTAGAAAAATCAGCAGCCATCAGATTTTAGCGCGTCTAGAAAAATTACTTGAAGACTATTTTACAGACGAGTCTTTAAAACAAAAAGGACTTCCAACCGTTCAATTTATTGCCGAAAACTTACATGTTTCTCCAAATTATTTAAGCGGATTATTGAAAACGCATACAGGTCAAAGCACCCAGCAACATATTCACAATAAATTAATTGAAATGGCAAAAGAGAAACTTTCTACAACCAATTTATCAATTAGCGAAATTGCATTTGATCTCGGTTTTGAGCATCAGCAATCGTTTAGCAAATTATTCAAAACCAAAACAAAGAGTTCGCCATTAGAATTCAGACAATCTTTTAGCTAATTGCTTTATTTTTCATAAATTCGTTACATAAAAAACGAAAAATATGAATCCATTTTTAAGAAATACTTTGGCCGTTATTGCCGGTCTTGTAATCGGAAGCGTTGTCAATATGAGTATCATTTTAATTAGCGGTTCTATAATTCCAGCTCCAAATGGCGTAGACGTTAGCACAACCGAAGGTTTAAAAGCCAACATGCATTTATTTGAGCCAAAACATTTTCTTTTTCCTTTCTTAGCACATGCAATCGGAACATTTGCTGGCGCGCTTACAACAGCTTTAATCGCTATTAAGCACAAAACAAAATTAGCTTTCGGAATTGGTGCATTCTTTTTATTTGGCGGTATTGTCACTATTTTTACGTTGCCTTCTCCAATTTGGTTTAATTTCGTTGATTTGATTTTTGCCTACATTCCTACTGCCTATTTGGCTTCTAAAATTGCCGTAAAAAAGAAAATCTAAAATGAGTAATTCTCAAAACATAAAACCAGCAAAAAAATATTACGAACATTTGGGCGGTAAACTTGGCGAATTGCTTCTGGAAACATTTATTGAGAAAAAATGGATTGCAAAAAAAGAACCTTCTGAAAAGCTTTTCTATATCACAGAATTGGGAGAAAAAGAGTTTGAAAAATTGGGTTTAGATCTTTCAAAAATCAAATCAGAAGTGCTTTAATTTTATAAATTTCTTTGGACTTTCTGCAAATATTATAGCGCTTTATTTCATAACTTAGTTTGTTTTTAAATTTTGAATTATGACTAAGAAAGAAATCGCAAAAAACTTTCTGACATTGGCAGCAAAAGGGCATTCTCATGAAGCTTTTCGATTATATATTGGAAAGAATTTCAAGCATCATAATACGCATTTTAAAGGCGATGCCGAAACCTTAATGCTCGCTATGGAAGAATCTGCCAGAACAAATCCGAATAAGGTTTTCAAAATTCATCATATTTTGAGAGACGGAGATTTGGTTGCTGTGCATTCGCATCTCAAACAAACTCCAGCAGATATTGGTTTTGCTGTCGTTCATATCTTAAAATTCGAATCAGAAAAAATCGTCGAACTTTGGGATTTAGGCCAGCCAATTCCGAAAAATAATATCAATGAAAATGGAATGTTTTAATGTTTGTTTTTTAAACGCAAAGTTCGCAAGGTTTTTTTATCAAGCTTAAGGTTTAAAAACGCTAAGTTCACAAAGCTTTGCGTTCTTCTGCGACTGGCAAACACAAACTGAGAAAAAAACTTGCGAACTTTGCGTTTAAATTTCTCAACGAACGTCAAACCTTAAACCTGAAACAAAAATAACCCTATAAATAACCAAATGAATTTTATTTCCAAGATTTCCTTTCTATTCGTTATCATCTTTACCAGCTGTAACTCAACAGCACAAAAGAAAGATGATTATAAAAAAAGCATCGATAGTTTAGTTCAAAACAGTAATCCAGAATTTAATGGTGTCATTTTAATTTCCCAAAACGGAAAAACTTTGTATTCAAAAGTGAAAGGTTTTGCCAATTTAGAAACTAAAAAACCTTTAAAAATAGATACACAATTCGAAATCATGTCAAACAGTAAACTTATCGCTGCTGTTTTGCTTTTGTTAGAAGTAGAAAAAGGAAAAGTTGATTTGAATTCTCCAATCAAAAAATATCTTCCAGAATTAAAACAAACTTGGGCAGATTCTGTCACAGTTCATCAGCTTTTAAATCATTCACACGGAATTGTCGATTTACAAAAACCTCTGGCTTTTAAACCTGGAACCGATTTTAAATACGGAAATTTAAGCTTCAATCTAGTAGCCAAAATTGTAGCATTCAGTTCTAAAAAAAGTTACAGAGAAGTTGTCGAATCACTTTTTAAAAAATTAAAAATGAATCAGACTTTCTGTTATTCAAAAGATAAAGAACAAAATTTGGCGAAAGGTTATTTTTATAGCAATAATCAATTCGAACCAAATAACTCAAGACAAATTAATGATGAAAGTTTAGGAGCAGATGGCATCATTTCTACTGTTTTAGATCTAGCCATTTGGAATAACAATCTTCATAAAGGGAAAATATTAAAACCTGAATCTTACAGGTTGCTAACGAAAAACACGATTCTTTCGCAACATAATTTCTTTGGAAAAGAAAAAGATGGTTACGGATACGGAATTCGAACTATAGAAAAAGAATCGGTTAAATATCTTGGCCACACAGGCTTGGGAGATGGATTTTCTTCTGTAAATTTGTATTTTCCTGAAAGTGATATAAGTTTGATAATTCTAGAAAATCAAATGCCAGAAGATTCTAAATTATTTTATGCTTCTGAATTTCAGATTAAAAACATTTTGTTAAAAAGCGATTTACTAAGTAAAAAATAATTCAAAATGGCAAAAAATAAAACTACAGAAACCGAAAGCAGCGTTATTGATTTTATAAATGCTGTTGAAGATGACAAAAAGAAAAACGATGCTTTTGAACTTCTAAAAATTTTCCAAGAAACAACAGGTTTTGAACCCAAAATGTGGGGACCAAGCATTATTGGTTTTGGAAGTTATCATTATAAATATGACAGCGGACACGAAGGCAATGCCCCGTTAGCAGGTTTTTCGCCAAGAAAAGCAGCCACAACAGTTTACTTTTCTTTGCCTGAAGAAAATAGAGAGGAGCTTTTGTCTAAATTAGGAAAACATACTTCTTCAAAAGCTTGTATTTATATTAAAAAATTAACCGATATTGATATTGAAATTTTAAAAAAGATTATTTTACTTTCAATAGAATACACACAAAATTTATATCCTTCAAAATAAATGATCACATTTTTAATTCTATTATTTTTAATAGTTCTTGCAGTTTACAGATTTCTTCAACATCCAAAATTTGGAAAAGCGCCTTCTGGAGAAAGACAGGTTTTAATTGAGAAATCGCCTCAATACAAAAATGGAAAATTCCAAAATCAAAGTTTTACGCCAGATTTAGCTGAAGGCGAAAGTATGGCTGGAGTTTTACTTGAATTTTTCTTTAAAAAAGTTGATCGAAAAATTCCAACAGATTTAATTCCGTCAATTAAAACCGATTTAAAAAAACTTTCTCTCGACCAAGATATTTTAATTTGGTTTGGACATTCTTCTTATTTTATTCAATTGGAGGGAAAACGATTTCTGATTGATCCCGTTTTTAGCGGTAACGCCTCTCCTATTCCTGGCACAACAAAATCTTTTAAAGGTTCTGATATTTATACGGTTGATGATCTTCCTGAAATTGATTATTTGTTGATTACGCACGATCATTACGATCATTTGGATTACGATACTATTTTAAAATTAAAACCAAAAACCAAGAAAATAATTACGGCACTTGGTGTTGGTTCACATTTTGAATTTTGGGGTTTTCCATCAGAAAATATAATCGAAAGAGATTGGTATAGCACCATTCAATTAGATGAAAATCTCAAGCTTCATACAACGCCTTCAAGACATTTTTCGGGAAGAAGTTTCAAAAGATGCAACACGCTTTGGACTTCTTTTGTTTTAGAAACTAAAGATTTTAAAATGTATTTGGGCGGTGACAGCGGTTACGATTCTCATTTTGCTGAAATTGGAGAAAAATACGGCCCGTTTGATGTCGCTTTGATTGATAATGGTCAATACAATCAAAAATGGAAATACATTCACAATATGCCCGAAGATGTCATAAAAGCGATGAAGGATCTAAAAGCAAAAAGAGTCTTTCCTGTTCATTCGTCTAAATTTGCTTTATCACTTCATTCTTGGGACGAACCTTTGAATAGAGTTACAGAATTGAATAGTTTATCTGAAAATCCGATTTCTTTGATTACTCCTATGATTGGCGAAAAAGTGGAATTGAAAAATGAAAATCAAGAATTTAAACAATGGTGGCGTAATGTTAGGTAATTGATAATTGTTAATTGTTAATTGTTAATTGTTAATTGTTAATTGTCAATTGATAATTGTCAATTGCAATGTCACCCTGAGCGATCCCGAGGCTTCGGGAGAAGGGCGTTCCTATTGGCACTTGGGCTTCGACTTCGCTCAGCCTGACAACGAACTTAGTACTTGAAACTTGAAACCTAAAAATGAAACAAAAAATATACTCTTTTGCAATTGTATTTCTCTTAACAGTAAATCTGTTTGCCCAAAACACCTACGTCTTTTTAGGTTCATACAATCGTGATAAAACGGCTGAGGCAATTCAGGTTTATCAGTTGGATACTTTGAATGGAAAATTGACCAAATTTGCTTCGGTTAAAAATGTCGTGAATCCCTCCTATTTGGCGGTTTCTCCAAACGGAAGATATGTTTACGCTTGCACGGATACAAAAACACCAAATGCAGGAAGCATTAGCAGTTTTGAGTTTAATCCTGAAACAAAATCACTTACTTTTTTAAATAGCCAAAGAAGCGGTGGTGAAAATCCAGTTTATGTTTCCGTTCTTAAAAATGGAAAATGGATTGTAAATGCGAATTATACAGAAGGAAGCGTTTCTGTTTTTCCGATCTTAGAAAATGGAAAAATCGATTCGATTGCGCAGAATTTTCAATATATGGATGGAAGTGTCAATAAAGAAAGACAAACTAGATCGCACGTACATTCGGCTGTATTTTCTCCTGATTTTGATTATTTATTTTTACCTGATTTAGGCGCAGATAAAATTCGTTGTTATGCATTTGATGAAAATCAGAAAAAGCCTTTAGTTGAAACTAAAAACCCATTTACCAAAACCGATTTAGAAGCTGGACCAAGACATTTAACTTTTCATCCGAATCAAAAATTTGGTTATTGCATTGAAGAAATGGCTGGACAAATAAGTGTATATAATTATGAAAATGGAGTTTTAAATAAAATTCAGCGTATTGCAACACATTCTAATAAAATTAAAGACGGTTTCGAAAGTTCTGACGTACACATCTCGCCCGACGGAAAATTTCTTTACGCCACAAATCGCGGAAAAGAAAACAATATTGCTATTTTTTCTATTGACGAAAATGGACTTTTGAAAAACATTGGTTATCAATCGACTTTTGGCAAACATCCTCGTGTTTTTGCCATTGACGAAAGCGGTAAATTTTTAGTCGCTTCTAATGTTCAAACGGGAAATGTAATTGTCTTTAAAAGAAATCCTAAAACAGGATTATTAAAGAAAACCGGAAAGGAAATTAAAATGCAAGATGTTTCTTGTGTTCAAATAAAAAAGATTTAATTATTTATTCTGTTTTGTCATTCTGAGCGAAGTCGAAGAATATCTCAAGCAAAAAAACTAACTAAAAACTAAAAAAATGACAGCATCAAACTTCAATTTAAAACCAGATATTTTAGAAAATGAAATCGTAAAACTAATTCCGTTAGAAGAAAATCATTTTGAAGAACTATTTAAAGCAGCTTCAGATCCATTAATCTGGGACCAAAATCCTGTCAAAAACAGATATACAAGTGAAGGTTTTAAAACTTATTTTGATATCATAATTACAAAAGGATCATTCTTAATTCTCAATAAAGAAACCAACGAGATTATGGGAACAACTAGTTTTTACGATTACAAACCAGAAGAATCGAGTGTTGCGATTGGTTACACTTTTTTAACTAGAAAATATTGGGGCGGACCATATAACAAATCTTGTAAAAAACTATTAATTGACTATGCTTTTCAGTATGTAAATTCGGTGCTCTTCCATGTAGGAGCAGAAAATTTCCGTTCGCAAAAGGCTGTTCTAAAACTTGGAGCAGAAAAAGCAAGAGATATGTTTATTACTGTAAATGGTGTAGATATGCCTTATTTTGAGTATGAATTGAAGAAATAGTGAATTAGTGACTAGTAAAATCATTTCACATTTACAAAAAAAACAAAAAATGAAAAGAATAACAGTATTCTGTGCTTCTAGTTTTGGCACTGAAAAAGTATATGAAGAACAAGCGATTTTAGTTGGAAAAACGTTAGCAGAACAAAATATAGAATTAGTTTACGGCGGAGCAAATGTCGGTTTAATGGGCGCCGTTGCAGACGGAGCTTTGAATGCTGGAGGAAAAGTTATTGGCGTTCTTCCTAATTTTTTAAGATCGAAAGAAATTGCGCATCAGGGTTTAACCGAATTAATTTTGGTAGAAAGCATGCACGAACGTAAAACTAAAATGAATGAGTTATGCGACGGCGTAATTGCGCTTCCTGGCGGTTTTGGAACACTCGAAGAACTTTTCGAAATGCTGACTTGGGCGCAACTTGGACTTCATAAAAAACCAATCGCAATTTTAAATATAGACGGTTTTTACGATACTTTAATTGAATTGCTTCAGACCATGACGACAAAAGGTTTATTGAAAGAAGTTAATCGAGAAATGCTTTTAATAAGTGATAATATTGAAGATTTATTACATCAAATGAGAAATTATACTGCGCCAACAGTTGGGAAATGGATTGATAAAAAGAATGTGTAACAATAAAAAAGCTATAATGTTAAATTGTAATTTGATACATTCGCAATCAAATTAATCGACCAAAAAAACATGAAAAAAATTACTTTTTTATTATTTACCATTTCTTTAATTACTTTTAAAACTACAGCGCAGGAATCAAAAAATAAATTTGGAATACAAGGAGGCTTAAATTATTCCAGTTTTAGAGGTTACGACTCTTTTACAAATGACAAAGCAGGTTTTGCTTACGTTTTTGGACTTTCATTTCAGCATCAAATTCAGGAAAACTTATCTATAAAAGCCGATTTGAATTATGAGAGAAAAATCCAAAATACCAAAGGTACTGTTGAAATATTAGAGCCGACATTTCCAACAGGTCCAATGGAAGAAAATTACCATTTTAAAACTACAGCCTATTTAAACTATGTCGTGTTGCCTATCATGATTAAATATAATTTTTCTGGAGATAAAAGTTTTTATATAAATGGCGGACCTTATTTGGGCTATTTATTAAAATCAGGCATTAAATCAAAATCTAATATTCCAGGAGTAATAAATGCCGATGATGAAGATACAAATCGCAAAAAGTCATTAGATTTTGGACTCTCAGCAGGAATTGGAAAAGAATTTAAACTGGATACAAATCATCAGATTTATGTAGAAATTAGAGAGAATTTAGGTCTTCAAAACATTTCTAAAACAGAAGTAATAAATGATGGAACGATTAAAACCAATTCTTTAAATTTATTGGTTGGGTTTACATTTAATTAAATTTTGACACTTTTACTGCAACTATTTCATAAATTAGAGGTCGCAAGAAAAAATTGAAGTTTCAGGTGTAAACCAACTTCTTACATCTAACTTATATCTTCTAATCTCAAAAAAAATGAAAACAGAAAACAACAAATTTGCAAAAGCCGAAATGCTGATTCGGAAACCTGTTTCAGAAGTTTTTCAGGCTTTTATTGATCCGAAAATCACGAGTAAATTTTGGTTTACAAAGGGATCTGGAAAATTAGAAGAAAACCAAACAACCGAATGGACTTGGGAAATGTATGGCTTTTCGCTTTCAGTAAAAACACTCGTTTTACAAGAAAATAAAAAGATTGTTATTGAATGGGGAAATCCTGATGAAGTTACTTTGGTAGAATGGGTTTTTAATCCGTTAAACGAACATGAAACTTTTGTTAGCATAACAAACTCAGGTTTTCATGGCGACACAGATAAAATAATCGATCAGGTTCGTAATTCGACTGAAGGTTTTACTTTGGTTTTAGCTGGTGCGAAAGCGTATTTAGAACATAATTTACAGTTGAATTTAGTTTTAGATCGCTTTCCGAAAGGTCTTGCTTGATGGTGATTTAAACGCAAAGAACACAAAGTTTTTACGCAAAGTACGCGAAGTTTTTCGAGAATCATTAAAATGGTAAAGATCGCAAAGCTTTATTTACATAAATCACTTTACAGATAAAGCTTTGCGAACTTAATATATAGATTCTACCTCATCTCGTAATTTAAAAATCTTAGCGCACTTTGCGTTAAAAAAACTGACGTTGCTAGTGAAAACCTGAAACTTGAAACTTGAAACTAAAAAATGGAAACAAAGAAACCTGAAAATATCGATGAATACATTGGCGGATTTCCGAATGATGTTCAGGAAATTTTGGAAAAAGTTAGAATGACGATTCAGAAAGCGGCGCCAGATGCTAGAGAAAAAATCAGTTATTCGATGCCAGCTTTTGAGCAAAACGGAATTGTGGTTTACTTTGCAGCCTACAAAAATCATATCGGATTGTATGCGTTGCCAACTGGACATGAAGCTTTTGCTGCGGAACTTTCTAAATATAAATCAGGCAAAGGTTCTGTTCAATTTCCGTTAAAAGAAAAAATGCCTTATGATTTGATAACTAAGATTGTAAAATTTAGGGTGAAAGAAAATCTAGAAAAAGTAAAAAAGAAATAACTTAAATTTGAAGTTGACCACAAAACTCTTATTCAATGAAAAAATTAAGCTTTCTGTTTATCCTTTTTATTTTTCTTATAAGTAATTTGAGTTTTGCTCAGGACGAATCTGCAATAGAAAAAGAAATTTTAGAGTTGCACAAACCAACCAAAAAAATTCGTGATTCGATTTTAGGATTGCAAAAAGGACTTATTTCAAAAATTGAAATTGAAAAAGATTCTATCATCAAAAATCAATTAATTCTTCGATTAGATGATTTAGAAAATGCAAAAGATCAAAATGATATCAACGAATTAAAACTTGATTTTGCTTTTGCTAAAAATCATCCCAATTCATTGCATTCTCTAAGCTTAATCCGAATACATGTTGGTCGTTTTATTGGCATGAATTTTTATGACACTTTCGTTGATGTTTTTGAAAATTTTACACCCGAAATAAAGAATTCTGAGAAAGGCCTCGAAATGGCAGAAAAGCTTAAATACTTTAAACAAAGTAAAGTTGGAAGCAAAGCTCCAGAGTTCGCTTTAAAAGACATTAATAATAAACCTATTTCGCTCGACGAATTTAAAGGAAAACAATATATTTTAATAGATTTTTGGGCAAGCTGGTGCGGACCATGCCGCGAAGAATTGCCTTATATTAAAGAATTATATCAAAAATATCACGGACAAGGTTTTGAAATAATTAGCATTGCAAAAGACGATAAAACAGATCTTTGGAAAAAAGCTATTGAGAAAGAAAAAATTGAACTTTGGAGACATATTTTTATTTCAGAAGACACAAAAAGCATCATTACAGATTATTTTGTTAACGGAATTCCACATAAAGTTTTAATAGACAAAAATGGCATTATTATTGGAAAATGGAAAGGCAGTGGAGAAAACAACAAACACGATCTGCAAAAGCAATTAAAATCTATTTTTGAAGCCGAATAATATATTTTCTAATGAACAACCTAACCGAACATTACGACAAACTTTATGAAACTTCTGCGGCAACAATTGCAGCAGGAAAATATTCGATAGATTTAGAACTTAAAAATGAATCTGATTCTCGTTTTGGAATAACGTTGCTTATTCGTCCGAACGATGAAATTAAAGCCAATATTCAGCATTTTATTAATGAATTAAAAAAAGTAGAACCTGAGCAGTATTTTTATCCCGAATCGGATATTCATGTTACGGTTATGTCTATTATTTCGTGTTCGGAAAACTTTACTTTAAATCAGATTTCGCCAAAAGAATACATCGAAATTATCTGCCGAAGTTTGGTAGATGTAGACAAAATCAAAATTCATTATAAAGGCGTAACCGCCTCTCCATCAGCTTTGATGATTCAGGGATTTCCTAGTGATGAAACTTTAAATAATTTACGAAATAAACTTCGCGAGAATTTCAAAAAGTCAGGATTACAGCAAAGTATGGACACTCGTTATTCTATCTTTACGGCGCATTCTACGATAATGCGTTTTCAGGAAAAACTCCATAATCCGAAAAAATTAATTGAAATTGCAGAAAAATATCGTGATTATGATTTTGGAGAATTTGAAGTGAAAAATTTAGAATTGGTTTACAATGATTGGTATCAGCGTAAAGACACAACTCGTGTTTTGGGAGATTTTGGTTTGAGATGATTTTTTTTGCCACAAATTTCACTAATTTATTTTTACTTTTTTATCGAATAATAATTTGTAAAATTTGTGGTAAACTTAAATATCAATTTTATTTAAACTTTCCAAAATGCCATAAAACTCCAGACGGATCGTGCAGAAAACATTCGCTTCCCCAATCTAAATATTTTATTGGAGTTAATTTTGCTCCTTCAAATTTTTCTGGAAGATTTAAAGCTAAAAGTTTGCTGTAATAACTTTCTACATCTTCAACTTCGACAAAAATCATTGTATTGTCAATCCAATCTTTTACATAAGCATCTTGCAAATAAAAGGCAATTTCATCAGATTTAAAAACAGACATTTTTGGATCTAAAACTATTTCTTCAAAACCTAAATCTCTGTAGAAGCTTCTAGAAATCTCGAAATTTTTAGATCCAATAAATGGTCTGATTGATTTTATATTCTTTCCCATTTTACTATAAATTTATGTCGTTATAATAAATTAAAAACCATTTGTTATTTATCAGCTTAAATTGCCTTTCCACTTCAAAACCACTATCTGGAATCCAAAATCTTTCAGTTATTAAAGAATCTGTTTTTGTTAACGAATGTTCATATTCTCCAATTTCTATTTTTTCAGAGACTGGAATAGCATGAAACTCCCAATTTTTTCTTGTCCAATTGTATTGTTCAAAGCCAGAAACATGTTTTCCTTCAATCGGAAAATCAACTCTTGAAACTTGAAAAATAGAATCTGAGTGAAATTTTTTATTGAATTCCTCGAAGTTTTCCGCTACTTCAAGTTTTTGTTTTGATGCTTTATTTTTACTTTCAATTAAACCTTGATTTGTTGTTTCAGCTTTTTTTCCATCATTACAACTTAAAAAAGTAATCGAAATCAAAGCAATTATGAATTTAGAAAAGCTTTTCATCATTATCCCTTCTTCAAAATACTTCCCAAACCACGACCAATTTGCTCAATTGCTTCAATACCTTTTGCTAAAGGTGAAGCCGTAAAGTCTTCGTAGGCATCCATGGCGCTTTCTTTTCTATCGTCTTGCGGATAAACCAAAATCACATTACTATCTTCAAAAGATTTTTCGAATTTCTGAGGCAGTTTATCAAAAATTGACTGATAAGAAACCGAGCCTTTTCTAGAAAGATTAAATACAACTAAATCGGTTGGTTTCATTTCGTCAGAAATAGATTCAAAATCTTCCCAATCCGAAACATTTTTAAATCCTAATTTAGCATTCAATTTCAAATTATTAGCAATTTGCTGAATAGTTTCGTGTGTTTTGTATTCGGCGTAAATCACAATCGGAATACTTAATTCTTGCGATAATCTACTGACTTTCTGAATTAATAAATGAAAACCAATTCCTCTTTCTGAAAATGGCGGACAGACAAAAACCAATCTTTTTTCTTCTATAAAATTCTTTTGAAATCGGCAGATAAATAAATTTTTATCTACATTATTGATAATGGAATCTACATTTTCACCGAAAATTTTATCTAAAAATCCTGTTTTTCTTGGCCACCCGACAATCACAATATCCGACATGATTTCTTTAGAAGTTCTTGCAATTCCGCTCGCAGGATTATGATCGATTCTGGCAATTGTATTGATTTTTACTTCAGAAGCCGAAGCCTGAACCACAAATTTATCAACGGCTTTTCTATATTTTAAAATATTCTTTTCTGCCTGATTATTATTGGGAACAATTGTCAACAAAGTCACAGGATTAGATGATTTTTTATCTTTAATTAAAAGAGCAAAATCGAGCAAACTCGCTGCGGCAGAAGTTTTCGCCAACGGAATCAAAATGTGTTCGTCTAAAATCTGATCTTTTTCTGCATCTTCATGCGAAATTTCTTCTTCGCAGATTGCAATCTTTTTAGCCGCTTTTTCGGTTGCAAAAGAAGCTACAATACAAGTAATTAAAATCAGAATAATAGTTCCGTTTAAGATATTTTCATCTAAAATTTTAGCTTTAAATCCAACCAAAATTACCGCCAAAGTTGCTGCCGCGTGCGCACTGCTCAATCCGAAAATAAGCTGTCTTTCGGTTTTGCTGTATTTAAAAACAATTTGCGTAAAGAATGCTGCAATCCATTTTCCAAAAATTGCCACAACACTCAAAGTTCCTGCTACAATCAAAGCTGTCGGACCGCTTAAAATAACGCTAACATCGACAAGCATTCCTACAGAAATCAAGAAAAACGGAATAAACAATGCATTTCCGATAAACTCAATTCTATTCATCAAAGCCGAAGAATGCGGAATTAACGGATTTAAAGCCAAACCTGCCACGAAAGCGCCAATAATTGGCTCTACTCCTGCTACTTCTGCCAAAAAGGCTGCGAAGAAAACCACAGAAAGTACAAAAATATAGTGGGCGTGTTTTTCACTTTCTAACTTCTTAAAAAACCATTTTGCAATTCTCGGAATAACCAAAAACATAATGGCAGAAAAAATCGCTAACGAAATAGTCAATTTAATCCAAAAAGCTTGATTTAGATTCCCTTGACTGCTTCCCATAATTACGGCAAGAATAATCAGAACGGCTGTATCTGTTAAAATTGTTCCGCCGACAGTAATAGCAACAGCCTGATTTTTAGCGATTCCCAATTTACTAACAATCGGATATGCAACCAAAGTGTGCGTAGCAAACATACTTGCGGTTAAGAAACTCGCATTAAAATCATATTGCAGTAAATAAAAACAAACAGGAAATCCGATGGAAAGAGGAAAAATAAAAGTAAAAAAACCAAATAATAAACTCTTATTTCTATTGGCTTTAAACTCATTCATGTCTAATTCTAAACCGGCAATAAACATGATATATAAAAGTCCGATTGTAGAAAACAAGTCTACGGCGGAATTTTTTGCCAAAATATTCAATCCGTGAGGACCGATAATAACTCCGGAAATGATAAGTCCGATAATTCCGGGAATATTAATTTTTTTAAGTAAAATTGGCGAAAGCAGAATAATAAAAAGTATTAACGAAAAAATCAATACTGGATTGCTTAGAGGTAATTCGAATTCTTGTAATAGATGTCTGAAAAATTCTATCATATGGTAACTTTATCTTCTTGTGGCATTATAATTTGTAAAAAGACGTTTTCAGAATTAAAACAAAATCCAGGAAGTATTAATATTAAGAATCAAGTCAATTATAGACTCATTCTTTTACAAAAATACCGAAAAAAGATGAACTTTTGACGGAAAGTGCATATTAAGGATTTAAATTTATTTTGTTGCCGAATTATTAAAATTTAATATATTTTTTAACGAATACGCAAGATTAACATTCAAAGATGAATCTTCATTGCATTATTCAATTATCTTTGTCTTAACAAAAAACGAACAATGGAAGAATGTATCTCTGTTTTTGATATGCTTAAAATTGGCGTTGGTCCTTCAAGTTCACATACTTTAGGACCTTGGCGTGCTGCCGAACGCTTTTTGGAAGAGCTAAAAGACGAAGCAATTTTAGACAATATTACGCGAGTAAAAGTCGATTTATACGGATCTCTTTCTCTCACTGGAAAAGGGCACGCAACCGATCTTGCCGTTATGCTGGGTTTAAGCGGGCAAGATCCTGAATATATTCCTGTTGAAGATATTGCAGGAATTATCAAAAAGATTGAAACTACTAATGAAATCAATTTGGGAAACCAAAAAATGATTCCGTTTTACTTTCTTCAAGACATTGTTTTCAACAAAGACTTTCTTCCTTTCCATGCAAATGGATTGAAATTTACAGCTTATAAATCAGACGATTCTGAATACGAATCTACTTTTTATTCTATAGGCGGCGGATTTGTGGTGAAAGAAGAACGCACAAATGCCAAATTAAAAGAAGAAATAAAATGTGCCTTTCCTTATCCGGTTCAAAATGCGGCGGAGTTATTGAATTATACCATTTCTGAAAACAAATCGATTTCTGAAATTGTATATGAAAATGAAATCTCAATGCGTCCAGAAGCGGAAGTTCATTCTGAATTAATGCGTATTTGGAATACGATGTTAGAATGCATGTATATCGGTTGTCATTCTGAAGGAATTCTTCCTGGCGGACTTCACGTGCGTAGAAGAGCTTTTGATATGCACCAAAACCTAATCGGATTATCAAATTATAACGATCCTCAAAGCTGGCTTCAAGAAATTAGAAAAACCGAAGTTAAATTTCGCCAGATTTTAAAATGGGTTAGCTGTTTTGCACTTGCCGTGAATGAAGTAAATGCTTCTTTAGGTCGCGTTGTTACAGCTCCAACAAACGGAAGTTCGGGCGTAATTCCGGCCGTTTTGATGTATTATATGGTAATTGAAAACCATGATGCAGGCGAAAAAGAAATCAAACAATTCTTGATGGTCGCGGGCGAAATTGGAAGTATTTTCAAAAAAGGCTCCACTATTTCTGCTGCAATGGGCGGATGTCAGGCAGAAATCGGCGTTTCGTCATCAATGGCAGCGGCTGCACTTTGCGAATTAATGGGCGGAACTCCAGCTCAGGTTCTTATGGCGGCAGAAATTGCAATGGAACATCATTTAGGTTTAACTTGTGATCCTATTGGCGGTTTGGTTCAAATTCCTTGTATTGAAAGAAATACGATGGGCGCAATAAAAGCGATTAATGCCGCGGAATTGGCTTTAGAAACTGATTCTAAAAATGCTAAAGTACCTTTAGACAAAGTAATTAATACAATGTGGGAAACGGCAAAAGATATGAATTCTAAATATAAAGAAACCTCAGAAGGCGGACTTGCAATTGCCGTAAATATGGCGGATTGTTAAATATATTTTTTAGCCACAGATTAAAATGATTTTTTCACGCAGATTTGGCAGATTTAAGCAGATTTTGTTTAAAATTAAATCTGATTATTTTTTTGATCGACATAAGATAAAAATTTGTTCGAATCCTTTTAATCCTTTTAATCTGTGGCTAAAAAAAACTCAAAATGACTTAATTTACTGTCTGAAAAAGCTTTCATTGAAAAACATGGAAGTTATCTTGAAGCTTCTCTAAAAACATCACATATTTATTCTATAATAATGGTAGACAGTCAGTTTAGATTGGAATTTAAAGATAGAAAACTGTATTCTGTTGAAATATTCTATTATTGCTGATTCCCATTTTACAATTATTCAATACTTTTACAATATCAAAAACAAAAAAAATGTCAGTAGCTAAGAAAGATTATAAAAGAATCACAACAAAGTCATTAATTGAAATGAAAAGCAACGGAGAAAAAATCTCTATGCTTACCGCTTACGATTATACAATGGCAAAAATCGTTGACACTGCGGGTGTTGATGTAATTTTAGTTGGCGATTCAGCATCAAATGTTATGGCAGGTCACGAAACAACACTGCCAATTACGCTAGATCAAATGATCTATCATGCTTCGTCTGTAGTTCGTGCTGTCGAAAGAGCTTTAGTGGTTGTAGATTTACCTTTTGGAAGTTACCAATCTGATCCTAAAGAAGCTTTACGTTCTTCTATCAGAATTATGAAAGAAAGCGGTGGACACGCAGTAAAATTAGAAGGCGGAAAAGAAATTAAAGAATCGATTAAAAAAATATTACACGCTGGAATTCCAGTAATGGGGCATTTGGGTTTAACACCGCAATCTATCTACAAATTCGGAACTTACAGCGTTCGTGCAAAAGAGGAAGAAGAAGCAGAAAAATTGATTGAAGATGCTCAAATGTTGGAAAAAATTGGCTGTTTTGCTGTTGTTTTAGAAAAAATTCCAGCAGAACTTGCAAAAAAAGTTGCTGATAGTATTTCGATTCCTGTTATCGGTATCGGTGCTGGAGGCGGTGTTGATGGTCAGGTTTTAGTTATTCACGATATGCTTGGAATGAATAATGAATTCAGTCCGCGTTTCTTACGTCGTTACTTAAATCTTTATGAAGAAATGACAAAAGCAATTGGTCAATATGCGGCTGATGTTAAATCTAGTGATTTCCCGAACGAAAAGGAACAATATTAATTTTTGAGGTTCTAAGTTGCGAAGATTCTAAGATACTAAGTTTTTTTAGGCACAAAGGTCCAAAGTAACAAAGTCTCAAAAATTCAAAGATTTTTTTTATGAATTGCCTCCAGCTTTAGCTGGAGGTTTATTTTTAAGACACATTATAGGCTTTAGCCAAATTTCATCAAACTAACTGATTGATTGTGAAAATACTATCTGATAAAAATAATTTGCAAATTCTTCACGAAGACAATCACATTATTGTGGTTAATAAACGTGTTGGCGATATTGTACAAGGAGATAAAACTGGCGATAAACCTCTTTCTGATATTGTAAAAGAATATATTAAAGCTAAATACAACAAACCTGGAGATGTTTTTTTGGGTGTAATCCATCGTTTGGATCGTCCAACAACTGGAATTGTAGTTTTTGCGAGAACTAGTAAAGCGCTTTCGCGAATGAACGAATTGTTTAGCAATCGCGAAACACAAAAAACATATTGGGCGGTTGTCAAAAATAAACCAAAAGAAGCGAAAGCAAAATTGGTTCATTATTTAAAAAGAAACGAAAAAAACAATACTTCAAAGGCACATTTAAAAGAAGTTCCTGACAGCAAATTAGCAAGTTTAGATTATACCATAATCAAAGAACTTCATAATTATACGGCGTTGGAAATCAACCTGCATACTGGACGTCATCATCAAATTCGTGCACAATTATCTGCTATTGGATCTCCAATAAAAGGCGATTTAAAATATGGCGCAGACAGAAGTAATCCTGACGGCGGTATTCATCTTCATGCCAGAAAACTAACTTTTGTTCATCCGGTTTCAAAAGAAAACATTACAATTATCGCTCCAACTCCAGAAGATCCGATTTGGAATGCTGTATGATTTTTATGATTTAATTGTTAATTTTTAAAATTTTATCGATTAACTTGCATAGAGTAAAAAACAAGCTGATCGGAAAAATGGATTATAAAAGTGACATCGGGTATCGAAAAGAAACACTGAAAAAGTTATTATACAACATTCAGAAAAGTGAAGATTTAATAATTCAAGCTTTACATGATGATTTTAAAAAACCTGAGTTTGAAGCTGTTGTTACAGAAACTCATTATGTAATTTCAGAACTTAAAGACACTATCAAAAACATAAATTCTTGGGCGAAACCCAAACGTGTTTTTCCTTCACTTATAAATTTTCCTTCTAGCGATTATATTTACAAAGAACCTTACGGCAATGTCTTGATTATTGCACCTTGGAATTATCCTTTTCAACTGGCCTTATGCCCTTTGATTGCTGCAGTTGCCGCTGGAAACAGGGTTACAGTAAAACCATCAGAACTTACTCCTCACACTTCGGCAATTATTGCTAAAATTATAGAAAAAACTTTCCACATTAATCATGTTGAAGTTTTTGAAGGCGGCGTAGAAGTTTCAAATAAATTGTTGGCACAACGCTGGGATTATATATTTTTTACTGGAAGTGTTGCAGTTGGAAAAATAATTGCAAAAGCCGCAGCAGAAAACTTGACTCCAATAACTTTAGAATTAGGCGGAAAAAATCCATGTATAGTCGACGAAACTGCCAATTTAAGACTTGCTGCAAAACGTATTGTTTGGGGAAAATTTATTAATGCGGGCCAGACTTGCATTGCACCCGATTATATTTTGGTTCAAAAAAATATGAAAGTCAATTTTATTACCTGCCTAATTGAAGAAATCATTAAGGCTTATGGAAAAAAAATAGACAAATCTCCTGATTTTGCGCGCATTATTAATACCAAAAATTGGTATCAACTTACTAATATGATTCAAAATGAGCATGTTTTATTTGGAGGAGAAAGTGACGCTAATAAACTCTACATTGCGCCAACTTTATTAGAAGAACCTGATTTAGATAGTCCGGTTATGAAAGAAGAAATTTTCGGTCCGATACTCCCAATTCTTACATATGAAAATGAAAATGATATTGAAAATGTGGTGAGCCGTTATGAGAAACCTCTTTCATTTTATATTTTTAGTGAAAATAATTCATTTGTTAAGAAATTAATTTCAAAGTACTCTTTTGGAGGAGGATGCGTAAATGATACTGTAATTCATTTCTCAAATAAAAGACTTCCTTTTGGCGGTGTCGGTCATAGCGGAATTGGCGCATATCACGGCCAGCGTAGCTTTGATACTTTTTCTCATCACAAACCGATTGTCAAAAAAGGAAATTGGCTTGATTTGCCAATGCGATATGCTCCTTACAAAGATAAATTAGCTTCAATAAAACGCATTTTAGACTGGCTTTAAAATAGTTACTTTCCTGCGGAATGTTTTGTAGATTTTTATTCGGATTTGATTTAAAATATTATATTTACGTCAAGATACATATATAATATTACAAGTCTATAAAACAATTTTACGCAAAAATGAAATCTACACTTGATCAAATTGAGGACATTAAAAAAAATGGCTATTCTCTTGATTTTGCTACAACTTTTGATCACGCCTTTGAAAATTATAAAAAAATAGCAATATATTCAGGACTTATCTTTTTGGTATTTTCCGTATTTATTGCTTTAGTTTATATGGGAACAATTACAGCTGTTTTCGGAATAGAGAATATCAAAAAAGATTTCATTGGAGAATATAGCAAACGAAAATTATCTGGAGACGAAATTTTAATACATTCTCTCGGATTGGCTACATTGGCTGGTTTACTAGCACCTTTTATGGCCGGTTTTTTAAAAATGGCAGATTCTGCAGACAGAGATGTAGAATTTAATGTTTCAACAATTTTCAGCTATTATAAGGCTCCTTATTTCGTACAATTATTTATAAATGCTTTTATTCCTGCTTTAGTAGGAACAGGTATTTCCGAGATAGTAAAAAACATTGACAGTTCTTCCATAGGAAATACTATTGCAATTGTAATACCGTACTTTATATCCTACTTCATGTTTTTATCAATTCCGTTAGTTGTCTTTGGAAAATTAAAAGGAATTGAGGCTATAAAATCAAGTTTCATCATCGTTACCAAAAACCCGCTTACCATATTTGCTTTTTTCATTTTAGGATTTATCGGCTCTCTTGTCGGTCTTATTGGATGTGGTATCCTTGTACTTTTTACTATCGTCTTTAATTCCTCAATGATTTATGCAACATATTACGCAATATTTGGAATAAAACAAGAAGATTCAATTAATTCAATTGGAAATTCTAGTGTAGATTAAAATAGAAAATTCTTATTCTCAAGGAGACTGACCAACTCTTTTAAAGAATTTTCAAAGGCTTTTTAGTAAACCAACTACCCCAAATTCTATGGCCGTGGACTGTAGTTTTTTCAAATCGGTAATTTCAGGAATTTTCAGTATTGGAAATGCCTTAGAGGCTATTATGGCAAGTTGGCAACTATTTTCTTCTGACATTATTTTCTACAATAACCCAAAACTTATTGTCTTAGGTTTATCTCTTTTTGCATTTCTTTCACTGCTTGTTTATCAGTTTTTTAGAATAAAGGCTAAAATTGGATATTTTATAGAAAAAAAGAAAGAACAAGATACCGTTAGCAAAGAATATCAGCTTTATATTTTATTTTTTGGAATTGCGGTAATTGTAATCGAGATTATCAATGAAATCTTCAAAATCAGGCCTAAAAGTCTTTTAATTTTAAATGTTTCTATTGGTATTGGCGTACTCCTTATTTATGCAATTACAGATAAAATAAAATGGCTTCGAGATAAAATTCAGCAGATTTTTATCTTTTGTTTCTTTATATACATGAGTTATGTAGGCTCAAATATTATACTGCTTCGTAACGATGTTGTACCTATAATAGTTTTTCTAATTTCTTTTTTCTTTTCGTACAATATTCTAAAACCCATAAGAATATATTGGATTTTTGTTGGTTTGGTCTTTACATTTCTAATCCTTACGGTGGCTTTTCAGCTAATTCCAATAAAATCTTCTATTTTACTGATTAATTTTTGCATTCTAATTTTCATCATAAACCAAGTAAAATATGCGGTTTTATTAAATAATCGTGACAATTTTAGATTTGCTAATGAAATTGTCCACAAAGGAAATTCACTTACAATTGCATCCAATCAGAACGGAGAAATTTTATTTTGCAGCGAAACAATTACTTCTATTTTGGGTTATCAGCCTGAAGAAGTTATGGGGATAAAATTCTGGGAATTAACTCAGGATTCTGAATTTTCGACAACATTAAACTCTGTAAAAAATGAAGAAGACAAGATTTACATCAGAAAATTGAAATGTAAAAATGGAGAGTTTAAATACATTCAATGGAAAGACAAAAAATTCTCAGAAGATTTAATTATAAGTATAGGTCAGGATGTTACAGAACAAATTCTTGTTCAAAATCAATACAAAAATCTAATCCAGACAGCAACCGATATCATTTTTGAGTTTGATACTGATGGTAATTTTACTTTCATAAATGAATTTGGAATTTCAATTTTAGGATATTCAGAAAATGAAATTATAAAGAAGCATTATTCAAGTTTTATTCAAGAGCAATATATTAAAAGTGCTGCAGATTTTTACTCCAATCTAGTTTTAAATGAAACTAATAACTCAGTAATAGAAATTCCTATTTTCAAGAAAAATGGAAAAGAAATGTGGATTTCTCAAAAAATTACTGTGCGAAGAAATGAATTCGGCCAATTTGCAGGTTTTTCTGGAATAGCAAGAGATATTACTGAAAAAAAGAACATCGAAAAGGAGAAAAAAAGACGACTTAAAAAAATTGAAGCTTACAATAATTCGACAAAAAAATTATCGACAACCGATTTCAGCAAATATGACAAATTAAATATTGTAATTAATCTGATTCTAAAAGAAGCTTCAACAATAAGCAATGCTAATCGCGTTAGTTTTTGGAAATATGATAGCGATTTAATTACTTGCCAAAACCTTTACAGTCTTGATAATCAAAATTTAAACGATAAAAATATTCTAAACAAAGAATCGTATCCAATATATTTTGAAACTTTAAACAACAAAGCCATCATTAATGCCCCAGACGTTTTCAATAAATTAGAAACTTCTGAATTTCAAAAATTATATTTTACGCAAAATAACATAAAGTCAATGTTAGATGTTCCAATTTTTCTAACGGGACAATTGGCTGGAGTTGTTTGTTTTGAAAGCACCGAAAAAAAACGAGAATGGGACAATGAAGACATCAATTATGCGAGAACAATTTCTGATGTAATTTCATTAGCAATTTCTTCGCAAATGAGATTGGAGGCCGAAAGAAAACTAGAATTCAAAAGTGATCTTTTATCTGCACTTTCATTATGCACAGAAAAATTTTTACTTAGCAAAACTACCGAACAGATGTTTCAGGAAACCTACAACATTATCGGAAGAGCTGCAAAAGTAGATCATATGTATTATTACGAAAAAGATCCAATTTATAATACTGTCTACCAAAAATACAAATGGTCTCGCGAAGGTGTCGCTCACCAGATTACGCCTTTGCGCCATATGACGGAAGAAAATTTAAAAGAAATTTACGACGCCGCTCAGCAAAAGAAAATTGTAAATACTTTGACAAGACAACTTAACGAAGGTTTCTTTAGAACGTTATTAATCAATAACGAAATTCAATCTATTTTAATTTTACCGCTTTACATCAATGATCTTTTTACTGGTTTTATTGGTTTTGATGATTGTTTTAATGAAAGAAAATGGTCTGAAGACGAAATCAATATTTTTCAGGTATTAGCCAATAATATTTCGTCTGCACTTGAAAGAAATCGTAACGAAAGTAAAATACTCGAAAGTGAAGAGAAATTTAAATTAATAGCCAACAATATTCCTGGAACGGTTTATCTATCAAAATTTGATGCTTTTTCTACCAAGATTTTCTTAAATGATGAAGTTCTAAATTTAACTGGATATTCAAAATCTGAATTTATAGAGAATAATTTGTCGTTTCTTTCTTTAATTCATCACGATGATAAAGAAGAAGTTATCAATAATCAAATTGATAATTTGCAAAACGGAATGCCATTGCATAATGTTTATCGAATTAAGCGAAAAACTGGAGAATATATTTGGATTGAAGAGTTTGGAGATGTTATAAAAAGAGATGATGAAATTGAATTTGTTGGCGGAATTTACTTTGATATTACTAACAAAAAAGAAATTGAAGATGCCATAAAAGCCAAACAATTGGCAGAAGCAGCCAGCAAATCTAAATCTGATTTCTTGGCAAATATGTCGCACGAAATTAGAACACCGCTAAACGGAATTATTGGTTTTACTCATTTATTGATGAAAACTGATTTGGAAGAAATTCAGGAAAAATACATGACAACGATAAATCAATCGGCGCATTCACTGCTTGAAATTGTAAATGATATTCTAGATTTCTCTAAAATCGAAGCAGGAAAATTAGAATTGTTTATCGATCTCTACGATATAAAAAAGGTCTTGGCGCAGGTTTTCGATTTAATTGTTTACGAGTCCAATCAAAAAAATCTGAGCTTGGAACTGAACATTGATACCGATGTTCCGAAATTCATTTGGACCGATATTGTTCGAATCAAACAAATCTTAATTAATCTACTTTCTAATGCGATAAAATTTACAACTGAAGGTTCTATCAAATTAAATGTTTCTGTTTTAGAAAAAAAGAAAAATAATTATCATCTAATTCGTTTTGCAGTAATTGACACTGGAATTGGAATTTTAGAAAAAAACCAAAAGAAAATTTTCAAAGCTTTTTCACAAGAAGATAGTTCTACAACGAGAAAATTCGGAGGAACTGGATTAGGATTGACAATTTCAAATCAGTTATTAGCTTTGATGGAAAGCCGATTACAGCTTGAAAGCAAAATAAATGAAGGAAGTACTTTCTTTTTTGATTTAAATCTAAAAACAAGCAATCAAAGTATTAATGATAAATACAATACTGAACTTAAAAGTTTAAATATCGAATTGGACTCTGAAAATATAGAGCGCGACGGCAATAAGATTACATTTTTGATTGTAGAAGATAATAAAGTAAATATGTTGCTTCTAAAAACGATTATTAAAAATCTTTACAACAATGCCTTTATATACGAATGTGAAAATGGATATGAAGCGATACAACAATTTGAAGAGATAAATCCGACGATAATTTTCATGGATATTCAAATGCCAATTATGAATGGTTACGAAACTGCGAAAGCCATCAGAAATAGTCCAAAAGGCCGTGATATTCCAATAATCGCAGTGACCGCTGGAACAGAAAAAGAGGAAAGAAATAAATGCATTTCTGCTGGAATGGACGATTATATTTCTAAACCAATCATGAAAGGAATTGTTGAAGAAGCATTAACAAAATGGCTAGGATAATTTATAGTTTTCAATTCCAGTCCCATATTTCAGTCTAAATCTCCAATTAAGACTTAGACTGTGATTAAAAACTAAACATAAATCTTTCAAATGTAAAATTTATCACAAAAAATCTATAAATTCGTACAACCTTTTAGATATTAAGTTTAAAAACAATTCAATATGAAATGGCAAGGCAGAAGACAAAGTGATAATGTAGAAGACCGAAGAGGTATATCTGGCGGAAAAGCCGTTATTGGTGGAGGAATAATCGGTATCATTATCCTTTTGGTAAATGTTTTTGGAGGTGAAAATGCTCAAATGATCACTCCTGTTTTAGAGCAATTGCAAGGTGGACAAAACCAACAGACTGAAACTGCTGCTCCTTTAAGCAAAGAAGATGAAGAAATGGGGAATTTCGTTAGAGTTATTTTGGCAGATAACGAAGATATTTGGAGTAAAATTTTTGCTGAGCACGGCATGACATACGAAAAACCAAAATTGGTACTTTTTAAAGGTTCTGTACAAACTGCTTGTGGTGGTGCATCATCGGCTTCTGGACCATTTTATTGCCCTGGCGATCGTAAAGTATATATGGACTTGGCTTTTTTTGAAGAATTAAAAAATAAATTTGGAGCAAAAGGAGGCGATTTTGCCATTGCTTATGTAATTGCGCATGAAATTGGTCATCACATACAAACTTTATTGGGAACATCTGCAAAAATGCGTCAAGACCAACAAGGAAAAAGCGAAGCTCAAGCAAATAAATTATCTGTTGCATTAGAATTACAAGCAGACTTTTATGCTGGAGTTTGGGCCCATTATAATCAGGAAAACTTAGATTCGGGAGATATTGAAGAAGCATTAAGCGCTGCAAATGCAGTTGGAGACGACGCGATACAAAGCAAAATGCAAGGACATGTAGTTCCTGATTCTTTTACACACGGAAGCTCAGAACAGAGAATGTATTGGTTTAATAAAGGTTTTAAAACTGGAGATATTAAACAAGGAACTACATTTGAAGAAATTAGATAGCATAATAAACCAAATATAATAACCACCAGAAAAGCCCAACTTTGCCGTTGGGCTTTTTTAATGAAAAAAATTTATTCCGAAGGAATGACTTAAATTCGAATTATATATACATGTAAACAAGTGTCCCTACAGGATACCATACAATATAATATCATTTTTGCTACCGACGAGATATTCCTATGGAATATTAAAAATTTTAAAGACAAAATCAATTATGAACCAACATTAAGAAACATAGCCCGTGGTTTCAACCACGGGAATGTAACATTACGCAACGCATATCCCGATTGTCTCCGTGGTTGAAACCACGGGCTATATTTGAAATTTTAATTATGATTTCAAAGAAATATAAACGCACAAAAAAAGCCTTGAATTTCTTCAAGGCTTTAAATCTGGGTGGCTGACCGGGTTCGAACCGGCGACCCGCGGCACCACAAACCGCTACTCTAACCAGCTGAGCTACAACCACCATTTTTCTGCTTAGCGAGTGCAAATATAGAACAAAGGTTCAGTTCTACAAAGAAAAAAATGAAAAATTTTTATAAAAATTAAATCAAATTTTCTAAGCTATTGACTGCCAAACACCTTTCAACCGTAAAACCCTCTGCAAAATCTTTTCCAACTAGTCTTCCTAAGTCCTGCGCACGATAATTTAAACTCTCAAAGAAGTTTTTACTTGTAATTGGCGTTGCAGGTTCTTTCGAATTTGGATCGTAAAATTGCGTTTTATAAGCAGAAATCGCTTCCACTTTCTTTTTTTCAAATCCTGTAATATCAACAACAAAATCTGGAGTAATATTTTTCCATTGAATATAATGGTAAACAATCTTTGGTCTCCAAGCTTCTTGTTTCTCGCCGTCAATTGAAGTTTCGATTTTCATTAAACCAGAAAGAAAACAAGAATCAGAAACTAATTTACTTCCTTTTCCGTGATCAATATGTCGATCGTCGATTGCATTGCATAATACAATTTCAGGTTTGTATTTACGAATCATTTTTATGACCTCTAATTGATGTTTTTCGTCATTAACAAAAAATCCGTCACGCATCGCTAAATTTTCGCGTACTACAACGCCTAAAATCTTCGCCGCGTCTTTTGCTTCTTGATCTCTAGTTTCTGCTGTTCCGCGTGTTCCTAATTCGCCACGCGTTAAATCTACAATCCCTACTTTTTTACCAAGTGATACTTCTTTTAAAATGGTTCCTGCACAACCCAATTCTACATCGTCTGGATGCGCGCCAAAGGCTAATATATCTAATTTCATTATTTTTTGTTTCAAGTTTCAAGTTTCAGGTTTAAAGTTGTCAACAGAACGTGAAACTTGAAACCTGAAACTTGAAACAATTTATAAACTATTTTTTCAAAACTCTCTTCATCGTCATCGATTTGTTGACGCTTTCTTCCCATTCTTTTTCGGGAATACTTTCTTTTGTAATGCCGCAGCCCATATATAATATGGCTTTATCATCCTTAATCTGCATGCATCGTAAATTTACGAATAAATCAGAACTTGAATTATTTCCCGTAAAAGTGCTATTCAATTCGCCAAGAAAACCTGTATAGAAAGTTCTATCGTAATTTTCATTTTCTAAAATAAAAGCTTTTGATTTTTTCTTTGGCAAACCGCAAACCGCTGGCGTCGGATGCAAAGTATCGATCACTTCTTCTAAAGTTGAATTTTCTTTTAAAACTCCAGAAATATCCGTTTTAATATGCCAAATAGATCCCGCTTTTAAACTGTAAGGTTCTGAAACTACAACTGAAGCTGTAAATTCTCTCAGTCTTTTTACGATAAAATCAGTCACAAATTGCTGTTCATCTTTTTCTTTTTGTTGCCAGACAAGTTCATTTTGAGAATTATCTTTTTGCGTTCCAGCCAAAGCCATTGTTTCAAAAACATTTCTGTTTGCTTTTAGCAATTTTTCTGGCGTTGCTCCCATCCAAAGTCCAATTTTCGGATGAAAGAAACAATAACAAAATGTTGCTGGATATAATTGAACCAAATGCTGAAAAGTTTCAATAAAGTCGAATTCGGCCAAAGAAACTTCTTCACTTCTTGATAAAACTACTTTTTTGAATTCTTCATTTTTAATTGCTTGAATTCCCTGCGCAACTAAATATTCATATTGAAATTTAGCTTCAGGATCAAAAGTCAAATCATCAATTTCAACTGATTCAAATGAAGTTGCTTCTTTTTCTAAAGTGATAATCTCAGATTCGTTTTCTGGAATGAGAACTAATTGTTTTTCATCAAAAGAAGCGAAAACAAATCCTTTTTCGCTATAATCAGCAACTTTATATAATGTATTATTTTGCTGTAAAATGCCAACAAAGTCTGTTGAGTTTGGTTTTGAATAAAGCACAAAAGGTAAATTCTGTTCTTTATGACTTTTAATTTTTAAGAAAAATGGATTCATAATTTATTCATTTTTCTTTCTTTCCAAAACCATATTCGTCAGTTTGCAAAGCGAAATTAAATTCCCTGCTTCATCGGTAATTTTAATTTCCCATAAATGAAGACTTCTTCCTTTATGAATAATTCTCGCAGTTCCAAAAACATAACCTTCGCGAATACTTTTTAGGTGATTTGCCGAAATTTCGATACCTCTTACCTCCTGCTCTTTCGGATTGATAAAAAAGAAAGAAGCCGCACTTCCGACACTTTCTGCCAAAGCTACAGAAGCGCCACCGTGAAGCAATCCCATTGGTTGGTGAACACTCGGATTTACAGGCATTTTTGCAGTTAAAAAATCCTCTCCAGCGTCAATATATTCAATTTTGAGCGTTTCCATTAATGTGTTTTTAGAAAACTCATTACAGCGCGCTAAAATCTGCTCTTTTGTATAATTCATTAAAATAATCTTTAAAATCGTAAAATTAAAGAAAGATAAGACACAAATCGAAAAATCGGATTTTAAAATTAAAAATCAATTATGAACTTGTCAGTTTTTTGCTATTTTTACAAAAACAATCAAAATTAATCTTTGGCTTTTTTTGCCACAGATTACACAGATTAAAAGGATTTACTTTTTTGAGATAGCCACGAATTGCACAAATTTTCACGAATTAAATTGAATAAAAATTTGTGAAAATTTGTGTAATTGCTTCGCCTGTTCGCTGTCGCTCGGGTCGTGGAGAAAAAAAATCATTTTAATCCATTTAATCTGTGGCAAAAAAATAAATCAAATGCGTCAATACTTTGCAATCTTTGTTCTGGGTTTAATATTAGTTTTAAGTTCTTGCCGAACTGACTTTGATACTGTTGCCAGTTCTGGAGATTTAAAGTTTTCAAAAGACACCGTTTATTTGGATACCGTTTTTAAAAATATCGGTTCAAGCACCTATCAATTAAAAGTTTATAATCGAAGTAAAAATGATATTTCGATTCCAATTGTACAGCTAAAAAAAGGTTTAAGTTCTAAATACAGAATGACCGTTGACGGAATGACGGGAAATAATGGAAAGATTTTTAAAGATGTAACGCTTTTAGCGAAAGACAGTTTGTACATTTTTATAGAAACTACAGCCGATATTACAGATGCTAATCCGACTGATTTTTTATATACTGATGAAATTCAGTTTGACAGCGGTGCAAATCTTCAAGAAGTGGCTTTGGTGACTTTAATTCAAGATGCCGTTTTCTTATATCCAAATCAAAATCCGGACGGAACAAAAGAAAAAATTACAATTGACAGTAAAGAGGTTGACGGGTTTTATTTAAGTGAGAATGATCCTGTAAACGGAAACGAACTTCTTTTTACCAAACAAAAACCCTACGTAATTTATGGTTACGCAGGCGTTCCAGAAAACAAAATTGTAAGTTTTGAAGCCGGTTCAAGAGTTCATTTTCACGCTAATTCAGGTTTATACGTTGGGAAAAATGCAACTCTTCAAATTAACGGAAGTGCTTCAACAACAGAAAAACTCGAAAACGAAGTTGTTTTTGAAGGCGATCGTTTAGAATCTCTTTACTCAGATATTCCTGGACAATGGAAATCGGTAATTTTTGAAAAAGGAAGTACAAATCATTCAATCAACCATTTAACTTTAAAAAATGCAACGACTGGTTTAGACTTTAGAAGTCCCCTAAATACAGCACAAATTAAAAACACTCAGATTTATAATTGTGTAGAATATGGCATTTTGGCTCAAAACAGTAAAATCATCGGCGAAAATATCGTGATTAATTATGCAGGTTTATCAAGTTTATCTTGTATTTATGGTGGCGATTACAAATTTACACATTGCACTTTTTACAACAATTGGTCAAACCCTTCTCATTTCGCAGTCAATTTGAGCAATAGTTTGAGCGGGGCAACACCAGAAACAAATCCGTTAACTCAAGCTACTTTCAATAATTGTATTATTTATGGCTCGAATTTTAACGAATTCAATATCAGTAAAAACACGGCCTCCGCTTTTGTTTTTCAATTAAATAATTGTTTGCTGAAATTCGGAAGTACTTCAAATCCTGATTATCAGTTTAAAACAGATCCAACACATTACAACAACATTATTCTAAATGAAAATCCGAAGTTTTATAATGTTTCTCAAAATAAGTTTAATATCGATAAAACTTCTGCCGCTTTTGCGAAAGGGAGTCAGGCCTATGTAATTTCGTTGGATATTTTAGGAATTACAAGAACTTCTCCGCCAGATTTGGGTGCATATCAGAGTCAAGATTTCCCTAAATAAAAACATTAAGTTTATTTCAACATATAAGTGATATAAGAAAATTTAAGTTTTAGCTGAATTTTGCTCTCAAAGATGCAAAGTATTTTGACATAGTACCCATGCAGTTTGTCATTTCGACGAAGGAGAAATCTTCGCAAGAAACTCCGTAACGCAAATCCAATCTTTGTCGAGCTACTTGTGGAGATTTCTCCTTCGTCGAAATGACAAAAAAAGGCAAAAAAAACTTTGCGCCTTCGCGTCTTAGCGAGATTAAATTTTCTCCATTCTGCAAATTCCTCGTATTTACTTTAGAAAAATTTGTAACGCAATTTTAAGACTCGCTTGCTTTTGATGAAGTCTTTTTTTGACATAAAATCGAAAAGAAACAAACGTTTACAAAGAAAAATTGAAGTTCAAAAAATGTTAAATTTTGAACGATAAAATGAGCAAAAAAATTGCATTTTTATGACAAAAAAGAGTGAAAATAAATTATTAAAAAGGCACAGATTCTCTCTTTTTTTTTCGGTTTAGATTGACTAAATTTGCACCTCAATACAACAAACTACACAAATGATCCATTTCTTTGAAAACCAAAGCAAAACTGTTTTTGCCGTACAAACGCAAAACGAAATTTCAGCTCAAGACATTTCAAAATTAAACTGGCTTTTTGCCGACGCGAATAAGATTGAAAAATCTGCATTGACAGGTTTCTTTGTTGGTCCTCGCGCAACAATGATTACACCTTGGAGTACAAATGCTGTAGAAATTACTCAAAACATGGGAATTTCTGGCATTATCAGAATTGAAGAATTTCATCCTGCAACGGAAGATTTTACTGATTTTGACCCAATGCTTTCTCAAAAATTCAACGAATTAGATCAAGAAATCTTCACTATCAACATTCAGCCAGAACCAATTTTGGAGATTGATGATATTGCTGCTTACAACAAAGTAGAAGGTTTAGCTTTAAGCGAAGAAGAAGTAGAATACTTAAATAATCTTTCGACTAAACTAGGAAGAAAATTAACTGATTCTGAAATTTTTGCTTTCTCGCAAGCGAATTCAGAACACTGCCGTCACAAAATCTTCAACGGAACTTTTGTTATTGATGGCGAAGAAAAAGAAACTTCTCTTTTCAAATTAATCAAAAAAACATCTCAGGAAAATCCTAACGATATTGTATCTGCTTACAAAGACAACGTTGCTTTTGTAAAAGGACCAAAAGTGCAACAGTTTGCACCAAAATCAGCTGATAAATCTGATTTTTACGAAATAAAAGAATTTGATTCTGTAATCTCATTAAAAGCCGAAACACACAATTTCCCAACAACAGTTGAGCCTTTCAACGGAGCTGCAACAGGATCAGGAGGAGAAATTCGTGACCGTTTAGCTGGTGGACAAGGTTCATTGCCTTTAGCTGGAACTGCTGTTTACATGACTTCTTACTCTCGTTTGAAAGAAGACAGAAAATGGGAAAATGCAGTTGAAGAAAGAAAATGGTTGTACCAAACACCAATGGATATTTTAATCAAAGCTTCAAACGGAGCTTCAGATTTCGGAAATAAATTTGGACAGCCGCTTATTACAGGTTCTGTTTTAACTTTCGAACATTCAGAAAACGACCGTAAAATTGGTTATGATAAAGTAATCATGCAAGCAGGAGGAATTGGATACGGAAAACTAGATCAATCCATTAAAAAGAAACCACAAGAAGGCGATAAAATCGTAATTCTTGGTGGAGAAAATTATAGAATCGGAATGGGTGGAGCTGCGGTTTCATCTGCAGATACAGGAGCTTTCGGTTCAGGAATCGAATTAAATGCCATTCAGCGTTCAAATCCAGAAATGCAAAAACGTGCTGCAAACGCGATTCGTGGTTTAGTAGAAAGCGACAACAATCCAATTGTTTCTATTCACGATCACGGAGCTGGAGGACACTTAAACTGCCTTTCTGAATTAGTGGAAGAAACTGGAGGTTTAATCGATTTAGATAAATTACCAGTTGGAGATCCAACACTTTCTGCAAAAGAAATTATCGGTAACGAATCTCAGGAAAGAATGGGATTGGTTATTGGTCAAAAAGATATTGATACGTTGCAAAGAATCGCCGACAGAGAGCGTTCACCAATGTACGAAGTTGGAGATGTAACGGGAGATCACCGTTTTACATTCGAATCAAAATCAAATGGTTCAAAACCGATGGATTATGCTTTAGAAGATTTCTTCGGAAGTTCTCCAAAAACGGTTATGACAGACAAAACTATCGATAGAAAATATGCAGATGTTGCTTATTCAGCAAATGATTTCGAAAGTTATTTAAAAGACGTTTTACGTTTAGAAGCTGTTGCTTCAAAAGACTGGTTGACTAACAAAGTGGACCGTTGCGTTGGTGGAAAAGTGGCCAAACAGCAAAATGCAGGACCGTTACAATTGCCTTTAAATAATGTTGGAGTTATGGCTCTGGATTATTTAGGGAAAGAAGGAATTGCAACTTCTATCGGGCACGCTCCTATCTCTGCTTTGATTGATCCGGTTGCAGGAAGTAGAAATGCTATTGCAGAATCGTTATCAAACATTGTTTGGGCACCAATTAAAGATGGTTTAAAAGGTATTTCATTATCTGCAAACTGGATGTGGGCTTGTAAAAACGAAGGTGAAGACGCTCGTTTGTACGCTGCTGTTGAAGGTTGTTCAGAATTTGCAATTGAATTGAAAATCAATATTCCGACAGGAAAAGATTCACTTTCGATGAAACAAAAATATCCAAACGGCGAAGTAATCGCGCCAGGAACGGTTATTATTTCAGCAGCTGGAAACTGTACAGATATTAGAAAAGTAGTGGAGCCTGTTTTACAGAAAAACGGAGATTCAATCTATTATATCAATTTGTCTCAAGATGATTTCAAATTAGGAGGTTCTTCTTTTGCACAAATCAGAAATACAATCGGAAACGAAACGTCTACCATTAAAGATGCTTCTTTCTTCAAAAATGCTTTTAATACAGTCCAAGATTTAATCGGTGAAAACCAAATTTTAGCAGGTCACGATATTGGAAGCGGTGGTTTAATCACTACCTTATTAGAATTGTGTTTTGCTGATGTGAATTTGGGAGCAAAAATTGATTTCTCTGCATTTGCTGAAAAAGACTTATTGAAAATCCTTTTCGCAGAAAACATCGGAATTGTATTCCAAGCTCAATCTGACGAAGCTGTTGAAGCTAAATTAAATGCTAATAATATTGAATTCTTCAAAATTGGATCTGTAACTTCTACAGCAACTTTAGAAATTGCAGATTATAAATTAGACATTCCAACCTACAGAGATGTTTGGTTCGAGACTTCTTATTTGTTAGATCAAAAACAATCTAAAAACGGAAGAGCTCAGGCACGTTTCGAAAACTATAAAAATCAGGTTTTAAATTATACTTTCCCTGCACATTTTACAGGAAAAGCGCCTGTCATCTCGAGCGGAGTCGAGAGACCAAAAGCGGCGATTATCCGTGAAAAAGGGAGTAATTCTGAGCGTGAAATGGCAAATGCAATGTACTTAGCCGGATTCGACGTAAAAGACGTTCACATGACGGATTTAATTTCTGGCCGTGAAACTCTTGAAGATATTCAGTTTATTGGTGCAGTTGGAGGATTCTCTAACTCTGACGTTTTAGGTTCGGCTAAAGGTTGGGCTGGAGCTTTCTTATACAACGAAAAAGCAAAAACAGCTTTAGATAATTTCTTCAAAAGAGAAGATACTTTATCTGTTGGAATCTGTAATGGATGCCAGTTGTTTATGGAATTAGAAGTGATTAATCCTGAGCACGAAGTTCACGGAAAAATGCACCATAACGAAAGCCAGAAACACGAAAGTATCTTTACTTCTGTAACTGTTCAGGAAAATAATTCGGTTATGTTATCGACTTTGGCTGGAAGCACTTTAGGAGTTTGGGTTTCTCACGGAGAAGGTAAATTCAAATTACCTTACGCAGAAGATCAGTACAATATTGTTTCTAAATATGCTTACGAAGGTTATCCTGCAAATCCTAACGGTTCAGATTACAACACAGCAATGATGTGTGACAAAACAGGAAGACATTTAGTAATGATGCCTCACATTGAACGTTCTACTTTCCAATGGAACTGGGCTCATTATCCAAAAGATAGAAATGACGAGGTTACGCCTTGGCACGAAGCTTTTGTCAATGCAAGAAAATGGATTGAGAAAAACTAAGAAATATATTTTATGAAAAGCGCCCGAATTTATCGGGCGCTTTTTTTTTATAGCCACGAATTACACGAATTTCCACGAATTAATTTTCCATTATTGATAAAAGCGAATTAATTAAAAATCTTTTTAATCCGTTAATCTGTGGCATAAAAAACAATTCGTGAAAATTCGTGTAATTCGTGGCAAAAAAAACATCCCAACGCTATCCCCACATCGCTAGGACATTATTTATTTTAATCTTTAAAAGCTGATGCAATTCCAGTTACAATATTGGCAGTTCCAAAAGCAAACAATCCAGAAGCGATTGCCGTTTGCCCAGAGAAATATTGACTTTCGCGAACTATAATACTAAAAATTGTTCCGCCAGCTAATCCGGCAATTAAACCTAGACCAATTGTCGAAATAATCCACCAAGGTTCTGGTTCTGGAATTGGATGTTTCTTTAATAATTCGCGCCACCAGCCAGGATATTTAGTTCCGCACCAACCCATCGCTAAGAAAAAAGCAGTTTCCATACTATTTTAATTTATATAAAGCCTACTCTTTTGCTTTTCGGCTTCCGCATTATGACTGGGATAAAAGTAAGATTTAGGTTTTTGAATTATTCTATGAAATTTCCCGTTTTTGAAAGGGGAAAAATCCCCTTTTTATTGAGCTTAATTTTATTCAAAGGAAATCATTAATTAATGCTAAGCCTAATTTAATAATATCTTAAGGCGGTTTATTCGCCTCTATTTCATGCGATAAATAACTTTGTTGCATGGAAAAATGGAAACAAATTTTAGTCGCTGCAATTTTATTATTTGCCTTTAGTCAAAACTCATTTAGTCAAAAAACAAATTCGATAAACGGAACTGTTTCGGACGGAAAAACTCCTATCGAATTTGTTGATGTGGTTTTGAAACCTGTAAGCGATACTACCAAAACAACTGCATATACGGTTACAGATGCTTCAGGAAAGTTTATTCTCGAAAATATAAATCCTTCCGATTATATCATAAAACTTAGATTGATTGGTTTTAAAACATTCACTCAAAAAATAAAATATACTGGAAATTCAATTTCACTTGGAAATATAACTTTACAAGAAGATGCCAATCTTTTAAATACAGTTGTTGTAAATTCTCAGAAAAAACAAATTCAAAAAACTGCTGAAGGCTTTGTTTTTAATGCCGTTTCTAATATTTCGCAATCTGGCGGAACAGCAATTGATATGCTTAAAAACATTCCTACTGTGGCTGTAGATGCAGACGACGCGATTTCGCTAAGAGGAAAAACACCTTTAATTTTAATTAATGGAAAAAATTCTGCTATTACCAATATGAATCAGATTCCGGCAAGCAGTATTGAAAGTATCGAAATTATTACAAGTCCAACTGCGAAATACGATGCCAATGCCGAAAGCGGAATTATCAATATTAAACTTAAGAAAAACAATTTAAATGGTTTAAATGGCGCTGCAGTTCTTGGAGGTGGTTTTGGCGCAAAAGGAAGAATGAACAGTTCTATTCTTTTAAACAATAAAACTGATAAATGGAATGTTGGTCTTGCGTATGATAATCGTTTTGCAGGAAGAACTAAAAGCATCAAAGGCGAAAGAACCAATTATTTTATTGATGATCAACATTTTATCAATCAAAATAGACATGATGAAAGAACTGAAGGTTTGCAAAACTTAAAATTCAATGCAGATTTTTCCCCAAATGACAGAAATACCTTTTCATTTGAAGCACTTGGAAATATGGAAAGTCAAGATAATGATGAAACTTTAAAAACAGATGTTTTCAACAGTTCAAATCAATTTTATTCTAGCAATAAACGCCATTCATTAGAATTAGAACGTTCAAAAGCCGCAGAATTTGGTTTTAATTACGATCGTAAATTTTCTGATGATGGAAAAAGTTTGAACGCAAATATTACGACTTCTTATAATTTTCACAGAGAAAACACGAATATTGATACCGACAACTATGACGAAAATAATACAATAATTGGCGATACCTTTTGGCAGAGAACACATAATTATGAAAAAGAAAATATCTCGAATGCGATTTTAAATTATGCATTTCCTATTTCAGAAAAATCTATAATTGAAACTGGATATAAAGGAACTTTCCGTTTTTTTAATTCTGATTTTCAAAGCGCAGATTTAATCAATAATGAATATGTAATAAATCCTCTGGTTAGTAATATTTTCGATTTTAATGAACAGATAAATGCCGTTTATGGGCTTTGGAATTCATATTCTGGTTCTAAGGAAAATCAAAAATGGAAATACAATTTAGGACTTCGTGCGGAGCAAGTCAACAATAGTGGAAAAACACAAACAGGAAGCGATAGTTTTTCAAACAATTACCTAAAACTTTTCCCTTCAGCTTCTGTACAATTGAATTTAAAATCGGATGAATCTTTAAAATTCGGTTACAGTAAGCGTATTAACCGTCCTGATTTAGATGATTTGAATCCGTTTATTGATATTACAGATGCTTTAAATCCTCATGGTGGAAATCCGTATTTGAAGCCAGAAATTATTCATATTGTAGAATTAAATTATAATAAAGAATGGGATAAATATTCTCTTTCTGGAAATGCTTTTTATAGAAATGCCAACAATACTATTCGTCAATATGGCACACTGCAAGATAACGGAGTAATTTTATTGCAACCTCAAAACATCGGAAACACAGTTACTTACGGTTTGGAAAGTATTTTCAGTTTTAAGCCTTTTCATTTTTATGATGCAAATATCAGCGTAACTGCTTTTGAGCAAAAAATCGATGCCGGCAATTTAGCACAAACGGAAGATGTTGTCAAAAGTGCTTTCAGCTGGTACGGAAAAATGATTAATAATTTTGTTCCTTGGAAAGGCGGAAAACTTCAAGTTATCGGAAATTACAATTCTGCCGTGGCAACTCCACAAGGAAAAAGAATTCCGATTTACAATGTTGACATGGGTTTTCAGCAAAAGTTAGGAAATGGAAATGCTCGACTTGGATTAGTTGTTACCGATATGCTTAACACTTTAGAAAGCGGTTACAAAAACAATACTTTATTATTTAGAAACAACAGAACTTCTAAATCTGACACACGCGCCTTGATGCTAACTTTTGCCTATACTTTTAAATCTGATTTTAAAGAAAAATTACTAGAAAATCAGTTTTCTACGGAGTAAAAACTTACCAAATATCATTAAAAAGTAAAAATTTCATTCTTGTATTTTTAAGGTTCGATTCTATTGAAAATTTAATTTATATTCGCCAAACCAAAAATCGGCCATTAGATTTTTTAGTCCCAAAAACATTAAACCTACATAGAATGAAATTTTTAAAATTACTTTTTTTAAGCAGTTTATTTTTAACTGTTTTTCAATCTTATTCTCAAATCAAAGTCGATCAGATTACTTATAAAGTTCACGATCATTATATTACCACCACAATCGGATATCCTGTAACGGGAACTTTTATGTCTGAAGGCAAAAAAGAACCAATTGTACAATTGAATCAAGATGGAAGCGGTATTTTTCAGTTTGAAGATTTAACGAAAGAAAATATTGTCTGGGGAATTGAATGTACTGAAGAAGGTGTACCTACTTTTAAAGAAGGATTTAATAGCGCTACTTATACTTTTTGGTATAGAGATAAAAATAAAGAAGACTGGAATTACACGCAGTTTTCAATTCACTTCAATAAGAAGAAAATGTTCATTATGGGCGAACGTATGAAAGATTACGAAGATTATAATGAGATGCAAAAACAATATTCCAAATAAATTTTTCTCTATTTTTTCTAAAATTTACTACTAAAAAGAAAACGTTTTCGTTGAATTTTAATAGTACTCATAAATTTTGCCATTTAATTATATAAAATTAAAAATCATTCCTAAATTTTATTTAATTTGCAGTAAAATTCAATATATTAAACATGGTTCCAATCACACGCCTTTTTGATTTTCCCTACTATCAACAAGAAACTTACAACCTTCCAGTCGCTCTTGCAACCAAAAAAAATGGAGCTTGGGAAAAAACATCTAGCCAGGAATATATTGCAAAAGCAAATGCTGTTTCGAGAGCATTATTGCGCATGGGCGTTCAGAAAGATGATAAAATTGCTTTAATTACTTCAAATAATAGAACCGAATGGAATATCATGGATATTGGTATTTTGCAGACCGGTGCTCAAAACGTTCCAATTTATCCAACAATTGCTGAGGAAGATTACGAATATATTTTAAATCACAGCGGCAGTATTTACTGTTTTGTATCTGATGATGAAGTCTATCAAAAAGTTCAAGCTATTAGAGCTAATGTTCCGACTTTGAAAGAAGTATATTCTTTTAATGAAATTCCAGGTTGCAAACATTGGTCTGATCTTTTGTTATCAGGTGAAGATGAAAGCAATCAAAACGAAGTTGAAGCCAGAAAAGATAGCATTACAACAGACGATTTAGCAACCATTATTTATACTTCTGGAACAACTGGAAGACCTAAAGGTGTAATGCTTTCGCATAAAAATATTGTTTCAAACGTTTTGGACAGCGCGCCAAGAATTCCGTTTGATCCAGGAAAAAGTACAGCATTGAGCTTCTTGCCTATTTGCCATATTTTTGAAAGAATGATTTTGTACATCTATCAATATTATGGTGTTTCAGTTTATTTTGGAGAATCTATTGACAAAATCAGCGATAACTTAAAAGAAGTTCGTCCGACTGTAATTACGGCTGTTCCGAGGCTTTTAGAGAAAGTTTACGATAAGATTTATGCAAAAGGTGCAGAATTAACTGGAATTAAGAAAAAACTGTTTTTCTGGGCAATTGATTTAGGTTTAAAATATGAGCCATACGGAGCAAATGGAGCTTGGTACGAATTTCAATTGAAAATTGCACGCAAACTGATTTTCAGCAAATGGAAAGAAGGTTTGGGCGGAAATCTAGATTTAATGGTTTCTGGAAGTGCGGCTTTGCAACCACGTTTAACAAGAGTTTTTGCTGCGGCAGAAATTCCGGTTATGGAAGGTTACGGATTAACTGAAACTTCTCCGGTAATTGCGGTTAACGATCAAAGAAACAAAGGTTTTAAAATTGGAACTGTTGGAAAACCAATTCGTAATCTTGAAGTTAAAATTGCTCAAGACGGTGAAATTTTAATAAAAGGTCCAAACGTAATGTTAGGCTACTTTAACGATCCTGAAAAAACAGCTGAGGCTTTACAAGACGGTTATTTCCATACAGGAGATATCGGAGAAATTGACGGCGAAGGTTTCTTGAAAATTACAGATCGTAAGAAAGAAATGTTCAAAACTTCTGGAGGTAAATATATCGCGCCTCAAATGATCGAAAATGCGATGAAACAATCTCGTTTTATCGAGCAGATTATGGTAATTGGTGAAGGAGAAAAAATGCCAGCAGCTTTTATTCAACCCAATTTTGAATTTGTAAAAGAATGGGCTAAAATCCATAGAATTACTTTAGGCAGTACAGATAAAGAAATCAGTGAAAATAAAGACGTTATCAAACGTATTGATGAAGAAGTAGAAAGCATCAACAAGAAATTTGGACATTGGGAACAAATCAAACGTTTTGAGCTTACGCCAGATGTTTGGTCTATCGATGGCGGACAGCTTACTCCTACCTTGAAATTAAAGCGTAAAATTATTAAAGAGATTTACAAAGATCTTTACGCAAAAATCTACGGGAACAATTAATAAATCAAAATAATATAACCAAAAGAAAGCGGCTGTCAATAGACAGCCGTTTTTAATTTACGAGTATATCACTCAATGACAAATGTCATTCTCACTATTTTAATGTTTTGTTTTCTAGAAGAAAAAGTTTTTAAAATCTCGAAAGAAACTTCTTTTCTTAGACTTTTTTTCAGCCTTTTTCTTTTTCTCAAAAACAGCTTTAGTTTTCTCAATCCGTTTAAACGGTTTTATTTCTTCCGTTTTAGAGATTTCGTAAAACTTTTTGAAAGGTCTCGGATGAAAGTCAACCAAAATTGCTGCCATGTTAATAGCGTCAATGTTTGACGGATCTGTTTCACCTTTAAGGAATGTTTCGATAGGTCTAAACTTATCTTTTTTCTCCTTAAACTTATTTTTTTTATTATGATCAAAATCTAAGCCCAAAAGGTTACTGAAAACATACAGATCCTCTTTTGTTGGGTTATTTTCGAAAATCAACCAGCACAAATCACGAAGTTTTCCACGAGAAGGTTTGTACAAATAATCAAAGTATTTCCCTTCTTTTTCGATTTCGTATTTTTTTCTAATTGCGGTTTTATATTGTTGTAATGTATTGTTTTGCATGGTGTTTTTGGTTTTGTAATTCTTGGGATCTCAGGAAATCGAAGGCTTTTCTAAGAAATCCAATATCACATCAATTCAAAAGCACCATTGCTTTACCAGAGAAATATCTCTAAATGATATATATAATTTTCCTAAAATTCACCTTTCCATTCCATAGGTTAATAAGCTCCAAATCCATCTCGCTACTCGAGGCAAATGGCGGCTCACTAAATTCCACTTTATCTGTTTGACCACTATCGTCTGACCTAAGTCCTATTTTTTGATTCATCCTTAAATTTTTATTGTTTTTATTAAGCTTCTGAGGTACTAAGATGCTGAGACACTAAGTTTTTTTAACCTCTGTCCCTTTGCTCCTTTGAACCTTTGTCCCTAAGACAAAAAAAAGCACCCGATCAAAGGTGCTTCATTACAAATACGATATCACTATCCTATTGCCTATATTGATGCACCGACATGTAAAAGCATTCACGGTCCGAAGCCGCGGCTACTAATCCTGGGTTGTGTATGTATAATTTAAAACTCATTTTATTTATTTTTTATATTGTTATTGCAATTGTCATTGCGATTGTTATTGTAATTGTTTCAATTTTGTCTGGCAAAGATATGATAGAAAAATTCATATTTCCAAATATTTTTTAAGATTAATTTTCTGACTATCAATTAGTTAATTCTAAAATAAAGACAAAGAAATTCCTGTCCGCAAACTGGTGCAGATCTCGTTTTGTATCAAATGACTGTTACTCATTAGATTACTTTCCAAGACTATATTTCTCTATTTTTATTAATCATTAAACTTTTTGGTTAAATATTTTTTTAGTTTTTTTCGATTAGTATGTCATTTCGACGAAGGAGAAATCTTCGCAAGTAACTCCGCAACGAAAATCCAATCTTTGTCGAGCTTCTCGTGGAGATTTCTCCTTCGTCGAAATGACAAACAAAAACAAAAAAAAGCGTCCCGAAATTAGGACGCTTTTATATTTTATGTTGAGTTGAACTCTAAAATCTACATTTCAATTTCATAAAAATACATATTGCATCCAAACATCTCAACTGGAGAATCTCCTGCCGATTGTTCAAAATTTTTGCTTACTGAAAGTATCATATGTATTTTTCTGTTTATTAATTACAGATACAAATGTAGTATATTTTATATTAATTTAACAAAATATACTCAAAATATATTTTTTATAACAAATTAACTGTTATTGAGACAAGCCTTCTGAATCTGCTTCTCTGAAAATGGCGATAACGTTTCTGCCAGATTTCGGCTGGTTCTTAAACAGCTCAGTATTTTTTGCCTTAAATTGATATCGTCGCCAAACTCTGTATGCATTAAAAGCTCGAAGATTTCCTGCAAATACAGGGGCTGTTCTTTGTAATCTCCCTCAAACAATTCGTCTGAAAGGAAATTAATTACGGATGGCACTACATCACGATGTGTTGGTTTTTGATTTTCTTTTGTCATTTTTCTGAAAATATTAAACGCACGAAACCCTCATCTTCGGTTGTGACAAAACATTCTTATCGAATGAGATTAGGGCTATCACTAGCACCTTCAACGTGAATGAGGGATTCGCTTATTATTAACTTATATTAAGTTTTCAGGATATAATCCTAGATTTATTTTGACAGAACAAATATAAGTCTTTATTTCAAAAAGAAAGAAATAACTTACTTTTTAATTTTTTAAAATTTTATTTTGATTTTAGGTTGAAAACAAAGATAGAAATTATTAATTCTGATATTTAAGATACCAAATCATCAATGTTAAATATATTCTTTTCTCCAAACCAAATTTTAGCCTGCTCTATTACTTCTTCACTATATTCATCATTATAAAAAACAATTAAATCATCCATCGCTCTAGTACAGCAAACATAAAATAGCTTTTGCGTTCTCTCAATTATAGATTCTTTATCAACCGTTTTTTCAAAAAGTGCTTTATAATTTAATTTTGTATTGGCACTTTTATCAAGAAAAACTAAAACATTATTAAATTCTGCACCTTTTATACCGTGCTGAGTAGAATAAACTGTTTCATTTTCAACATATTTATATAAACATTCGACTTCTTTAAAATTAACTTTTTTTACACGTTCAAATAGAAACTTATTTTTATCTAAAAAATGTTTAGTCCTCTCATCAATCTGACATAACATAAGCTCATCTGCTTTTCTTATCACTGTTTCTATACTTTCTTCTTTAACTAAATGAAGATCTCTTAATTTTTTATTTAATTCAGCTTTGTCTATCCCTCTATTAATTTTAAAATCACTTTTATTTATTAAGGCATAATAATTTTTACTTTCATATAGTGATATTATTTCCTGTATTCTTATTAAATATCTTATCAAATAATCTCTTTCATCATTTCTTTTGTTTGATTCTTCATTCTTACTTTTCTTTTTTCCAATTAATTTATCTTTACTTAAATAAATACTTTTTAATTCTTCAAAATTCATGCTTTTTGCAAAATTAAATATTGCTACATTAGCAGATAAAAAATCATAAATTCCTTCCGTAGGTAATATCTCTTTAATTTCAGAATATTTTCTGTTAAGTATGTTAATAGCCTTAAGATAGCTTAAAGTAGATTCGTTATTTAGAATATTTTTTAATTCATCTAGGCCTTTTTCAAACTCTAATCCTTCGTCTATTCTTTTTAGTAAAGTATTAATAACTTCAATAAATGACATATCTGTTAAATCATCTTTTATTGAATTCTTTGCAACATATTTTTTTATTCTTTCGACATACCCTCCACTTCCTACAATTTTGTCTTTATCGTATATATCAATTAAACTAGCAAAACCAGCCTCACTTGCAATAAGTGAGTGAGACAAAAAAAGAAGTTTGGTGTTTTTTGAATCTTTAAAATTCCAATTTTTACAGAACTTTGCTTTTATAATATTATAAGCATCTTTATTTGCTTTTTTAGTGAATACAAATTTTGTATTCCCTTGTTTGATAGCTCCATCTTTATTATTTGGCGCATATGGATTTATTTCTGCATTTTGCTCTAATGGATCTAATCTAATATTGTTAGCTAAATCAATTACACTTTGTGGATTTCTACGATTAACTTTTTTTGGTACTTCAATAATTAGAGGAATATCAACTCTCTTATCTTCAATATATTCTGACAAATTATCCCCATCTTGATAAATTGATTGCATCCTATCTCCAAAAAGTCCAATCACATTCCTTTTACTTGTTTTATTTAAATGGTTAAAGAATATCTCAATTACAGGCTTATAAGTATCTTGATACTCATCGATAAAAATATAATCGTATTTATCTTTTATAATTTTAGACAATAGAGGATATGTTATAAATAAATGTTCTGCTATAACAAGTACATCTTCATGTTTGATAATACCTTTTTTAAAGTTCCGATATTCACGATAATCTATTCTTTCAATTTCATCAAAATTTAAACCATCATCTGGATTTAATTCTATAAGCGATTTTTTCAAGTTAATTTGATATGGACTAATATTCATCCACAAAAAATCATGAATTGTTGAGATCACTAAATTATCATAATTCGTACGTTCCTGAATTTCGTCAGCAGCAACATTCGTAAATGTTATACATGCTATACTAACTTTAGGATTGTCTTTATATAGTTTATTTAATAATTCAATTAAGGTATGAGTTTTTCCACTACCTGCACCACCACTTAAAAGAAAATGATTTCCTGATTCGATAGCATTAAATATATCATCTATTTCTGTAGCCATAATAATCCTTCTTTTATATATAATGGAATTTCCCAAGTAGTATAATTCTCAGCAGAACTATAATAAATAATATCCAATGCAAAATGCGTTTTTTTATCAATACAATGTTCAGCTAAATCGTATGCATCTTTAATCGCATCGCCTTTTAAATCGAAATGTTTAATATTTTTCAATCCCTTAAAAACAGATTTATTATCCGAAATAAATTTTCTGTTTAAATTTATGAATGCATCTTCAAAACTTTTTGCATGATAACTGTTTTCACGGTGTTGAAAAGCAATACATAATGAATTCTTTTTTAAATAAAAATTCTCTTCAGATGTTTTCAATTCACTAAATGAGTTTCCTTTTAAAAAATGTTTGATTGCATTATTTAAACTACCACTAGCCTCTGGATCATCAACCCTACATAATTTATTTTCAAATATGGGCTCATTTTTTTTATTGAACTCACCTGTTTTTACTTTCTTGCATGTATCAAAATCCGTAATAATCAAATATTTAACACCTATAAAGTCAATGAATTTTTCAAAAATATGAGAATAAGCTCCAACTTCAATAATTGAAATATTTTGCGATAATAATGGTAAATCAAATTTGTTTTCGTTGTCCAATTTTACCATCATAACGGGCAATAACAATCTTTCTGTATCTCCTTCAATTAAAACCGCTTTATCAGCAAAGAATAATTCTGCTCTATTTAAAGTCAAATAATGCTTTAAAAATTCATATTGGTTTGTTTCTTTTGAGTACTCGTTCTTTAAATCTTTTAAATTTTTGCATATAACTTTATTTTCGCTTGCAATTTTATAGAAGTATTTTACCGTATCAAAATCGCTTTCTGCTGTAATGTGTGAAGAATGAGTAGTTACTATTCCTTGAAGGTTAAATTGTGATCTATCCGAAACTCTACTGCCATCTGAATCAAGACCTTTCTTTTCATTCTCTAAAATTTTTGATATATTTTTTATAAAAATGTGTTGCATTTGAGGATGCATATGTGCTTCTGGTTCCTCTATGAATAATAAATTTATATCTGCTGGAATTTGATTATCCAATTTTTCATTTTCTCTTCTAAACTTTTTACACTTGAGTTCTATCTCAAAAATCATCGCAAATAGATTCATGTATCCTAAGCCGTGATAATCTTCGGGCAATTGAAAATTTGATTGGTCATAAAAAACAGACGTGTTTTCTTTTAAAATGTTTTTACTCTGTAATGATGATAATATTTTAATTGAAGATTCTCCAGGCATTTTTCCTCCGAAAAGTTCTACCTTTTTAATGACATCTTTAAAGACAGATGGATATATTTTATTTAATTTCTCATCAGTACTTCCTAATTCTTTATTAAGTCTATTTATAGTTTCTTGTTCTTGTTGACTATTTTCGATACTTTCATAATAATCTGAAGATAGTTTTGATAATGTCTTATCTGGTCTATTACTATCAGAATTATTGACATCTCGTTTTGCCTTTATACTTTGAAAATTTATAATTTTTGAAATTATATTCTTATCTTTAATTACTTGAGAACTTATAACTTCATCTCCATCAAATATGAAGGATTTAATCTCCATTTTGAAAAATCTTTTATTATCTGTTTTTCTTAGAAAATCAGTAATATTTTTTTTAGTGTTTTCTGATTTATAAAGTCCATATTCTCGAATTAGATTGCTGTAGCTATCTGGATTTAAATAATATTCAAAACCTAGAATGACCTTGTTTTCATCTTCAAGATTTAAAATAAGAGATGATATATTTTTCAGACTATCTTCTTTGTCGTAAAAAATTTCAAAAAATAATTGAATTTTAAAATCAAAATCATTACCAATATTAATTACATTTCTTTTTTCAAGTTTTTCAAGTTTTTTTATTTGATCTATATGAAAATCGTTAATAGAAAAAGTACTCTTGTCTGTTAAGAACTTTTCTAAAACTGACAAAAGAGAAGTTTTCCCTGTGTTATTTTTTCCAATTATTAATGAAAGATTATTTTCGAGATCTAATTTAAAATCTTTTAATAATCTGAAATTCTTAATGCGTATTTTCCTTATTTCCATAATTTTTTATTTTGTGGTCATCTTAACTTGCCAATTTACATTTCCTTATTAATTGTATTATTTCAGATAAAAAGTTAATTTTCAAAATTGGCTATTATTTCATTGAATTCTTTACGGTTTTCCATAATCATTATAATTTAAAATATTCTTTGCCTCCAAATATATATAAACAAAAAGCCCTCAAACCAAGTACAAACCCCTGATTTAAAAGCCAACAAATGATCTTTATAATTAAGACCTAAATCCCAAAAAAGTTTTTAGAATTCCTAGTCGTTTCCTCCACCACTTTAGCCAAAGTAATTCCTTTAAACTGTGCAATAGTTCCGGCAACATACGGCAGAAAAGCAGGTTCGCAACGGCGTTCGTGGTATTTCTTCAAAAGGCTGTTCGGGACATTTTTAGGAAGCATAAACGGCGCATCGGTTTCAATCATCATTCGGTCGAGCGGTACGTACTCAATGACTTCTTTTAAATGACTGAAACGTTTGGCATCTGAAATCGCTCCCGTAAAACCCAGATAAAATCCGTTATCGAGATAGGTTTTGGCTTCTTGCAACGTTCCCGTAAAACAATGCACAACGGCTTTGGGCAATTGCGGTAAATAGTCTTTGGTAATATTCATAAAAGAATTAAAAGCGCTTCTTTCGTGCAAAAACAAAGGTTTCTGTACTTCAATCGCCAATTCTAATTGGGCTTTGTAACATTCTTCCTGTTTGTTTCGGGGCGAAAAGTCACGATCAAAATCGAGTCCGCATTCGCCAACCGAAACGACATGTTTCTGCTTTAATAAATTTCGCAGTTTTAAAATGCTTTTTTCATCAAAACTCTTCGCATCATGCGGATGTATTCCCGCCGTCGAATATAATATTTCCGGATATTGTTTGGCGATTTCTAATGAAGTTTCGCTGTTTCTTACGCTAGTTCCCGTAAGTATCATTTGCGATACATCGGCGTCGAGCGCGTCTTGTACGACATCGTCTATGTCGTTTTGGAATTGTTTGTTGGTTAGATTGATTCCTATGTCTATGTAATTCATATTTTGTAAAGTTGCTAAGGTTCTGAGAGGCTAAGATGCTAAGTTTTTTTTCTCTTTGGAACCTTTAATTTTTTTTTAAGTTGCTAAATTTTTCTTTTTAATCTCGCAAAGTCGCTGAGTCGCAAAGTTTTTTCGTACTGTTTGTCATTTCGACCGAAGGGAGAAATCGCACTAGAAACTCTGCAAAGAATGTCGCCAATCTTTGTCGAATCCCGCGTGTGATTTCTCCTCCGTCGAAATGACATAAAATGCGGAAAAACCTTTGCACCTTTGTTTCTCTGTCACTTTGAACCTCTAAAAAAACTAATCTTCTCGACTCCCATCATCCGCCATTCTCACTAATTTTGGCGTAAACTTCGCTATAACATCTACTAAATCCTGTTGCGCTTCCATCACCTGATTGATATCTTTATACGCCATTGGAGCTTCGTCTAGACCTGCACCGATAAGCGTAACGCCATGATCTCTCAGGATCGATTTCATTTCGGTTTGTGTGATGTTTTTTATGGCTTGGGTTCTGCTCATTTGTCTTCCTGCTCCATGCGAAGCCGAATTGATGGCGTTCTCCTCGCCTTTTCCTCTCACCAAAAATCCAGGTGCGGTCATACTTCCCGGAATGATTCCCATAACGCCTTTTCCGGCTGGAGTTGCTCCTTTTCTATGTACGATCACTTCTTCGCCGTTCCAGATTTCTTTCCAGGCAAAATTATGGTGGTTTTCGACTTTGGCTAAAATCGTCGCACCCAAAGCGCGTTCCATTTTGTTATGGATAATCTCGTGACAAGCCGAAGCGTAGTCTCCCGCCAAATTCATCGCCAACCAATATTCTTGTCCTAATTGCGAATTCATATCCAAATACGCTAAGTTTTTTGCCACTTCTGGAAGTTTACATTCGTCTTTGGCGATTTTAGTATAATGTCCAGCGATTGTGGCACCCATTCCGCGTGAACCCGAATGCGTTAACAAAGCGACGTATTTTCCTTTTGGAATATTTAAAACCACATCGTCTTTGGCAAATTCCATGATTCCGAATTCCACAAAGTGATTTCCACCACCCGAAGATCCTAATTGCGACCAAGCTTTATCTTTCAAATTCTTCACAAACGGATTCATATTAAATGTATCGTTCTCCAAAACCGCATGATCTGATTTGTACTGACCGTGAAATCCGTGACCTGCTCCAAAAATGGAATTGGCAATTAATTCTCTTTTGAATTTAGCTTCGTTTTCAAAGTAAAAATCTTCTGGAATATCATAAACTGACAACGCCATTCTACACCCAATATCAACCCCAACTCCATACGGAATAATGGCATTTTTTGTGGCTAAAACTCCTCCAATTGGTAATCCGTAACCTTGGTGCGCGTCTGGCATTAAAGCTCCCGCAACCGTAACCGGCAATTTCATGGCAACTTCCATTTGTTTTCTGGCTCCGTCTTCGATATGATCTAATCCGTAAGCCGAATATGCATTTGGATTCTGATTTAAAGCAATGAAATCTTCTGGTTTTTCATTCGATTTTTCGATTAAAGCCACAGCCAGTTTGCTGAAGATTTTATCGTCTATATAATTTTCCGGAGTTTCTAGGACGTTTTTGAAATTTGTAATCATTTCGTCTCTTGTAAATCCGTTTCTTTTGCTATTTATTTTTAAGGCAATCCCAATTATTTTTCCTTCTGGAAATCCTAATTCTAATATATCTGTTCCGCTTATTTGTGTTTTCATTTTTTTGTTTTTTAAGGGACAAAGGTTCAAAGTGACAAAGTCGCAAAGGTTTTTTGCCAAGCGAAGACATATTTCTCGCAAAGTCGCTAAGACGCAAAGTTTTTATTTAAAAGGATCAACATACAGTTTGTCATTTCGACGTAAGGAGAAATCTTCACAAGTAACTCCGCAATCAAAATCACTAATCTTTGTAGAGCCTCTCGTGGAGATTTCTCCTTCGTCGAAATGACAAATAATACGTTTTTTCAACATCCTTTTTTTAATTCATAATTTTAAAAGAGGTAACATTTAGGAATGGTTTAAATTTCTTTGGAACGAAGGAACCATTTCCTGACGACACTCTTTTTTTTTAAGAGCAATAATTGATAAGTGACTTTAGGATTCGAACCTAATAAATCAACCGACGAAGTAACACTTATACACGGCATCTTATTTTTTGAAAAAGTAATAATTGATGAGAGTATTTTGAAACCTTTACGAAGTAGCTCTCACACACGACATTTTTCAGTTTTTAAAAAGAAGTAAAAAGCAATAAGAGAAACGGGGCTTGTCTTGCCAGAGTCGAACTGGATAACCTTGCTGATTTTACAACTTCGCTATTCCTCCCCAAATTTGAGACGAAGTAACTCTTATTTACGACATTCTTTTTTTTATTTTTTAAACAAGGCAACAAACGATAAGTGAAATTTACGTGCTCTACCACTGAGCTACACTTCCTTTTATATTTTTTTTCTTGCGGAAGTGACGGGACTCGAACCCGTGACAACGTCGTTAACAGCGAAGTAACACTTATCTACGACACTTGTTTTTTATTCTTATTTTCAATGAACTTATTTCTTTTACAAATTTTCAAATCATACTGCGCAATTATTTTGCGCAGTAGATTTAAAATTTACAATTCTATTCGATTGATGTAATTTAATGCGCTGTTTTTATCGTCTAAAGCATTCAAAACATCAAACACTTTATCTGACCAACCGGCTATTAAATATACATCGTTTTTTTCGATGTTAATTGGCGCCTGACCGTAACCAGCCAAATCAAACAAATACAATTTTGCATTTGGAGCGATCTTTTTGTATCGGCTCCAGGAGTTTGCAAATGAGTCTTTTGCGTACGCATTATTCCACATTTGAACATCTGTAAACAACATTACTTTGTCTACAATTTCTTTTCGGCCAATTAAATCTTCCAAAACCAAATGACCGTTTGTAGCGTAACCCACTTCACCTTCGCGTTTGTAATATTCATTAACGTTGGCCAATATGCTTCGCTTTGGCATATTGATTATTTTCCAACGATCACCAAACATACCGCTAACCACATTTTTACAACGCCTTTGCATTAACATACCCAACATCAAACCAATATCGTAAAGCAATACTTTACTTTTTGCTGAAATTGGCTGTTGCATCGAACCCGAAACGTCACACGCAATTACAATAGATGTATTCAAATCAAAACCTTTTATGTTTTGTGAACTTGCCGTAACAGCATCTTCCAAAGCATCTAAAACCATTGAAGTATATTTGAAATTCAAATCTTTCACTTCACGATACGCTGCTAAAAATCGGAATGGCAATTGTTTTGAGTTTGCGACTGCTTTTTCGTTAGAAAGGTAATCGCATACTTTTTGCATATGAAAACCCGAAACATTCGCTTCTAAGATATTTCGTAAGTTACGCAACAAAGCCATGTAACCTACTTTACCGCTATCAATCAATTCTTCCCATTTTTGGGTGAATGCTTTTTGTTTTTCAAATTCGTTATAAAACTTTATTTGACCTAATTGCGACAACTCAGTTTCCCAAGTATATGGCGTTTGCAAAGTGTTACTCACAACTTTATTAAAAATGGTTTGTTGCGCTTCGTCTTTTGCTTTTGGATGAACCAAAAACAACGCATCTTTTAATTTTACAGCACCATCACGATTGTATTTTGCGAATTGGTATTCGTCAAATTTATTGAATGAAACCGCTAAACCTTTTTGGATTTGCTTTGATAAACGATTTAATTTCTTAACGCCATTTCGTTCGTTTGCCATTTGGTAATACGCTAACAATTCTGTTATTTCGTCTGCACGTTGTATAACATTAATTATCATTTTACTGATTAAAGAATCGCCAGAATAAATCTTAGCCAATTCTACAACCAAAACTAATGGCACAGAACGCATATGCATTTCGTTACGGGCATAAACTGCCAATTTTGCAACAAATACCGGATTGCATTTTTTAATCAAGTTTTTGATTCGCTCTAAACGAGTTGTATCTTTTTCATAAAATGAAGCACTCAAACTTGTTGTTACGACTGCTGTGTACAATTCGTATTCTGATGTTAAAGAAAAAGCTGGTGCGTTTTCGTGATTAACTATATTGTTTTTCTCTTTTGCTAAAAAATTGAATTTCATAATTTCTGGTTTTTAAAATTAGACAATGATTATTGTTTTATTTCTTGAACAAAGATTTCAAAACCACTACGCAATTATTTTGCGCAGTAAAAAAAGAATTTTAAATTTGAGTAAAAAACAACATGAATTTAGAGAAAATCTATTCTGATTTGCTTTCGAATATTGGCTTTTCAGCGAATGAAATTCAGCAAAACTGGAAGGATCTAGAAAATACATATTCAACAAAATCAAGGCATTATCATAATCTCATGCATTTAGAAGAAATGATTGACAGTTTTGAAACGTATCGTGATCAACTTCAAAACTCGAATGAAATATTATTTTCTATTTTTTATCATGATTTTGTTTATTCGGCTTCTAAAAAAGATAACGAACTCAAAAGTGCTGAGTTTGCTTTGGCTATTTTACCTGAAAATGTCAATCTAAATAAACAATTAGTGTTTGATACAATCTGCGCCACACAGCAACATCACCAAAATGAAATTGAAGATATTAATTGGTTAATCGATTTTGATTTGAAAATTCTCGGTAAAGATTGGAACGATTATAAAATCTATTTTGAACAAATTAGAAAAGAATATAGCATCTATCCCGATTTTCTATACAAACCTGGACGTGCAAAAGCTTTGAAACATTTTCTGGAGAATGAGTTTATTTTTCAGACTGAGGAATTTCGGAATTTATATGAGGAGAAAGGGAGAATTAATATTGAAAAGGAAATTTCAATATTAACATAAAGTATGTCTGTAGAGACGCACTGCAGTGCGTCTACGCAAAGTAATTCGACACCAATATAACGAAATAATTAAACATGTCGGGTTTTGCTATGCGTTGTGGCTAATCGTTGCGGAGACGCACTGCTGTGCGCCTCTACGGTGCGTCTCTACGGAAAATTGGAACGAAAATAAAATCATTGAAAACGAGATTTCATTATTAACGTAAATGCGTGAGGGATTGAAGTGGAGCTCTTTTTTAAGGCGATTTTTCTTCGCCTTAAAAAAAGCGGGAACGTAAAGCCCGGCCCGGAGGGACACGCCCAAAATCATAAAAACATGTCACAAAACAAAAACGCCTTAATCCGATACAAAACCATCGATAAATGCCTTCAGAACAAATATAGACAATGGACATTAGAAGATTTAATCGAAGAATGTTCTGGAGCTTTATCTGAATACGAAGGACGCCAAAACCCAATTAGCAAGCGAACTATTCAAATGGATATTCAGTTGATGCGAAGTGAGAAATTGGGTTATAATGCGCCAATCGTGGTTTACGATAAAAAGTATTATAAATATGAAGACGAAGATTTTTCGATAACCGATATTCCGCTAACGGAAACAGATATGAATGTTTTGACTGAAACCGTTTCGATGTTGAAGCAATTTAAAGATTTCTCTTTATTTAATGATGTTTCGGATATTCTACAACGTTTGGAAGATAAAATCTACGCCGAAAAATCACATACCAAACCAGTTATTTATCTGGACAAAAATGAAAACTTAAAAGGACTTCATTATTTAGATGAAATATATCAGGCGATTATCAAGAAAATGGTTCTAATTATTACTTATAAATCTTTTAAATCCAGAGAAGAAACAAAATTTCATTTTCATCCTTTTATATTAAAGGAATTTAATAATCGTTGGTTTTTGGTCGGAAAGAAAAAAGCTTCTCAGCCGATTACAAATTTAGCTTTAGACAGAATTATTTCTATTGATTACGATTTTAATCTTCCCTATTTAGAAGAAGATTTTGATTCCGATGATTATTATAAAGATATAATTGGCGTTACCGTTAATTCAGGATTAAAAGCTAGAAGAATCGAATTATGGGTTGACGCTTCGAATGCACCTTATGTACTTACAAAACCTTTGCATACTTCTCAGCGATTAATCAAGGAAAATGAAGACAGAAGTGTCATTATACATATATATGTAATTCCAAATTACGAAATGGAACGGCTTTTATTAGGTTTTGGAAGCTGTGTTGAAATTTTAAGACCAGAAGGTCTGAGAAATCGTATGAAAAAGATACTTCAAGACGCCATTTCGCGCTATGATTCTGAAAAACCAACTGAAATAAATGCATAATTTTTTACAGAATACAGAATTAAATGCGTTTTAAAAACTAAAAAAGGATTTTTACAGCATTAAAAATGTTAAAATCTAAAAAAAGAATAGTATATTACACTTAAAATAAACAACCAAAACCCTCTAAATCAGGGATATTTTATAACTAACCAAAAAATTATTAAAAAATTATATGCATGCATAGTATTTTTTAATTATATTTGAAATCGATATAGTTAACTATGAAAGACAAAACGATAGATTATATTTTGAGAGCGACATGGCAGGCTGTTTCAAGAATGTATAACGAAGAAGCTGCTAAATATGACGCAACAATGGCAACAGGATTTGCTCTTTTAAGTATGGACAAGGAAGAAGGAACTCCGTCAACGGCTCTTGGCCCAAGAATGGGAATGGAAGCCACCAGCTTAACAAGAACCTTGAAATCTATGGAAGAAAAAGGTTTAATTGTTCGCAAAAAGAACCCAAGCGACGGCAGAGGTGTTTTGATTTATCTAACCGATTTTGGAAAAGAAAAAAGAGATTTATCTAAAAATACAGTTCTAAAGTTTAATGAAACCGTTAGAAAACATGTTTCGGAAGAAAAACTGAATCATTTTATTGAAGTTTCAGAAATCATCAATGAACTGATTCACGATAAAAACATATTTAATCAAACAGAAAACACAGAAGAAAAGTAATCAATTTTGATTGTCCTGATTCTGTAAAAAACAAATAATAACAAATATGAAACGCACAATTAAAAAAGTTGCTGTAATTGGATCCGGAATTATGGGTTCAGGTATAGCTTGTCATTTTGCTAACATTGGTGTCGAAGTTTTACTTCTGGACATTGTACCGCGTGAACTGACCGAAGCTGAAGCTAAAAAAGGATTAACACTTGAAAGTAAAGCCGTTCGCAACCGTGTGGTAAACGAACATTTGGCGAATTCATTAAAATCAAAACCATCTCCTATTTACAGTCAGAAATTCGCAAACCGAATTACAACTGGAAATACGACAGATGATATGGCTAAAATTGCTAATGTTGACTGGATTATCGAGGTTGTTGTTGAGCGTTTAGACATTAAGAAATTAGTTTTTGAACAAATCGAGAAATTCCGTAAACCGGGAACTTTGGTTACTTCTAATACTTCTGGTATTCCAATTCACTTTATGAGTGAAGGAAGAAGCGAAGATTTCCAACAGCACTTCTGCGGAACTCACTTTTTTAACCCTGCGCGTTACTTAAAATTATTTGAAATTATTCCTGGTCCAAAAACTTCTACTGAAGTATTGGATTTCTTAAACGAATACGGATCTAAATTCTTAGGAAAAACTTCGGTTGTTGCTAAAGATACTCCGGCGTTTATTGGAAACAGAATTGGTATTTACGGAATCCAAAGTTTATTCCACTTGGTAAAAGAAATGGGATTAACAATTGAAGAAGTTGATAAATTGACTGGTCCAGTAATTGGTCGTCCAAAATCGGCTACTTTCCGTACTGTTGACGTTGTTGGATTGGATACTTTGGTACACGTTGCCAACGGTATTTACGAAAACTGCCCGAACGACGAGCAACACGAATTGTTCAAACTTCCTGATTTCATCAACAAAATGATGGAAAATAATTGGTTAGGAAGCAAAACTGGACAAGGTTTTTATAAAAAAGTAGATAAAGATATTCTTTCTTTAGACTTAGATACATTAGAATACCGCGCTGCGAAAAAAGCAAATTTTGCTACGCTTGAACTAACAAAAACTATCGATAAACCAATCAATCGTTTTAAAGTTTTAGTAAAAGGAACAGACAAAGCGGGAGAATTCTACCGTAAGAGTTTCGCTGGAATGTTTGCTTATGTGTCAAACAGAGTTCCTGAAATCTCAGACGAATTATACAAAATTGACGATGCCATGAAAGCTGGTTTTGGATGGGAAAATGGTCCATTCGAAATCTGGGATGCAATTGGTGTTGCCAAAGGAATTGAAATCATGAAAGCCGAAGGTTTAGAACCTGCTGCATGGGTTACTGAAATGCTGGCTTCTGGAAGCGATAGTTTCTATTCTGTAAAAGAAGGAGCGACTTATTTCTATAACATTCCGACAAAATCACAAGTAAAAGTTCCTGGACAAGATTCATTCATTATCCTAAACAACATCCGCGAAAGCAAAAAAGTTTGGAGCAACAGTGGAGCAATTATTCAGGATTTAGGAGATGGAATCTTAAACTTAGAATTCCAATCTAAAATGAATACAATTGGTGGTGACGTTCTACAAGCTATCAATAAAGCAATCGACTTATCTGAAAAAGAATATCAAGGTTTAGTTATTGGTAACCAAGCAGCGAATTTCTCTGTTGGAGCTAATATCGGAATGATTTTCATGATGGCGGTTGAGCAGGAATATGACGAATTGAACATGGCGATCAAATTGTTCCAAGATACTATGATGCGTGTTCGTTACTCTTCTATTCCAGTTGTAGTAGCGCCTCACGGAATGACTTTTGGAGGTGGATGCGAAATGAGTTTACATGCTGATAAAGTAGTTGCTGCCGCAGAAACGTACATGGGATTAGTTGAGTTTGGTGTTGGAGTTATCCCTGGTGGTGGTGGTTCTAAAGAAATGACTTTAAGAGCTTCAGATTTATTTCGCAAAAACGACGTGGAATTGAATGTTCTTCAAGAGTATTTCTTGACAATCGCAATGGCTAAAGTTTCGACTTCTGGTTACGAAGCTTTTGATACTGGACTTCTTCAACATGGTAAAGACATTATCGTAGTAAACAAAGATCGTCAGATTGCTGAAGCTAAAAAACATGCTTTGTTAATGGCGGAAGCTGGTTATACGCAGCCCATCAGAAGAAACGATATTAAAGTTCTAGGAAAACAAGCTTTGGGTATGTTCTTAGTTGGAACAGATCAAATGCAGGCTGGAAAATACATTTCTGAGCACGACAAGAAAATTGCTAACAAACTGGCTTATGTAATGGCTGGTGGTGATTTATCTGAAGCAACTTTAGTATCTGAACAATATTTATTAGATATCGAACGTGAAGCTTTCTTATCTCTTTGTACAGAGAGAAAAACTTTAGAAAGAATTCAATATATGTTAACTAAAGGAAAACCACTTCGTAATTAGAAAATAGAACAAAGAGAATAGAATATAGATTTGAGACTTCGTAAAGTCTATTTTCTATACTCTATCTTCTATACTCTTAAAAAACAAAACAAATGAAAACAGCATATATAGTAAAAGCATATAGAACAGCAGTTGGAAAAGCTCCAAAAGGTGTTTTTAGATTTAAAAGACCTGATGAATTAGCTGCAGAAACCATTCAGTTTATGATGGACGAACTGCCTAATTTCGATAAAAAACGTATCGACGACGTTATGGTAGGAAATGCCATGCCGGAAGCAGAACAAGGTCTTAACGTTGGACGTTTGATCTCTTTAATGGGATTAAAAGTAGAAGATGTTCCTGGTGTTACAGTTAACCGTTACTGCGCATCTGGATTAGAAACTATCGGAATGGCGACGGCTAAAATCCAATCAGGAATGGCAGATTGTATCATTGCAGGTGGAGCTGAAAGTATGAGTTATATTCCGATGGGAGGTTACAAACCAACTCCGGATTATAAAGTTGCTGCTGCAGGTCACGAAGATTACTACTGGGGAATGGGTTTAACTGCTGAAGCGGTTGCCAATCAATACAAAATCTCTAGAGAAGATCAAGATGAGTTTGCTTACAACTCTCATATGAAAGCCTTAAAAGCACAAGCAGAAGGAAAATTCGACAAACAAATCGTTCCGATTACTGTTGAGCAGACTTTCATCAATGAAAATGGTAAAAAAGAAACTAAATCATACGTTGTAAACAAAGACGAAGGACCAAGAGCAGGAACTTCTAAAGAGGCTTTGGCAGGTTTAAAACCAGTTTTCGCTGCTGACGGAAGTGTAACTGCTGGTAACTCTTCTCAAATGAGTGACGGTGCAGCTTTTGTTTTAATCATGAGCGAAGAAATGGTAAAAGAATTAAACCTTGAACCAATCGCAAGATTAGTAAACTTTGCTTCTTCTGGTGTTGAGCCAAGAATTATGGGTATTGGTCCGGTAAAAGCAATTCCGAAAGCCTTAAAACAAGCGGGATTAACATTAAACGATATTGAGTTAATTGAGTTAAACGAGGCCTTTGCTTCACAAGCTTTAGCAGTAACCCGCGAACTAAACATAAACCCAGAAATCGTAAACGTAAACGGTGGAGCTATCGCTTTAGGTCACCCTCTAGGATGTACAGGAGCTAAACTTTCTGTTCAGTTATTTGATGAAATGAAACGTAGAGGTAATAAATACGGAATCGTTTCGATGTGTGTGGGGACTGGACAAGGTTCTGCAGGGGTTTACGAGGTTCTTTAAAAAAGAGAATAGAATATAGAATAAAGAAAATAGATGTTTTTCTTTGAGAATATATAGAGAGTGACTTTTTTGGAGTTATAAAATGTTTCAAAAAACAAAATAAATATAGTATTAATCTTACTTTTTTATTTTAATTTCTTAAATTGACTCAAAAAAAAATGAGACACAATTATAAAAACTTAAAGATTTGGAAGATTGGAATTTCAATTGCTAATGAAATTTCAGATGTATTAATAGAATTTCCAAAACACGAACGATACGATTTGAGTTCTCAAATAAGCAGATGTTCGGTTTCGATGCCTAGTAATATTGCCGAAGGATCTTCAAGAACTGATAAGTCTTTTAGTCATTTTTTAGACATTTCTCTTGGTTCTTCATTCGAACTAGTTACACAATTATTGATTGCTAAACATAGAAAATATATAAACGAGATACAATTTAACCAATTAGAAATTAAAATAGAAGAATTCCAAAGAATGACAATGAGTTTTCAAAACGGACTAAAGTAAAAGTCTATTTTCTATACTCTATTTTCTATTTTCTTTCATAAAAAACAAAAGACAAAATGGCAGATACAATCGAAAAAAACGTGACTCGTGGTGGTCAGTTTTTAGTTAAAGAAACAAAATGCGAGGACATCTTCACACCAGAAGATTTCTCGGAAGAGCAGTTAATGATGCGTGAATCTGTAAAAGAGTTCGTTGACAAAGAATTATGGGCGCATAAAGATCGTTTTGAGAAAAAAGATTACGCTTACACAGAAGCTTCTATGCGTAAAGCAGGTGAACTTGGACTTCTTGGAGTTGCAGTTCCGGAAGAATACGGCGGATTAGGAATGGGATTTGTTTCTACAATGTTGGTTTGTGACTACATTTCTGGAGCAACGGGTTCGTTCTCAACTGCTTTTGGTGCTCATACAGGAATTGGAACTATGCCAATTACACTTTACGGTACAGAAGAACAAAAGAAAAAATACGTTCCAAAATTGGCTTCTGGAGAATGGTTTGGTGCTTATTGCTTAACTGAGCCAGGCGCAGGATCTGATGCTAACTCAGGAAAAACTAAAGCAGTTTTATCTGAAGACGGAAAATACTACTCTATCACAGGTCAAAAAATGTGGATTTCGAATGCAGGTTTCTGCAGCGTTTTCATCGTTTTTGCTCGTATTGGAGATGATAAAAATATTACAGGTTTCATCGTAGAAAACGATCCTTCAAACGGAATTTCTATGAATGAAGAAGAGCATAAATTAGGAATTCGTGCTTCTTCTACTCGTCAGGTTTTCTTCAACGAAACAAAAGTGCCGGTTGAAAACATGTTATCTGAAAGAGGAAACGGTTTCAAAATAGCTATGAATGCTCTTAACGTTGGACGTATTAAATTGGCTGCTGCTTGTTTAGATGCTCAAAGAAGAGTTACTTCTGGAGCTGTAAAATATGCTAACGAAAGAATTCAGTTTAATACTTCTATTTCATCTTTTGGAGCAATCCGTTCTAAATTAGCTGAAATGGCAACTAACGCTTACGCTGGAGAAAGTGCTTCTTACCGTGCTGCAAAAGACATCGAAGACAGAATCGCTGCTCGTGAAGCAGAAGGAACAAGTCACCAAGAAGCTGAATTAAAAGGTGTTGAAGAATATGCTATCGAGTGTTCTATCTTGAAAGTAGCGGTTTCTGAGGACGTTCAAAACTGTTCTGACGAAGGTATTCAGGTTTTTGGTGGAATGGGATTCTCTGAAGATACTCCAATGGAGAGTGCTTGGAGAGATGCTCGTATCGCTCGTATCTACGAAGGAACAAACGAAATCAACAGAATGCTTTCTGTAGGTATGTTGATCAAAAAAGCAATGAAAGGACACGTTGATTTACTTGGACCAGCAATGAAAGTTCAGGAAGAATTAATGGGAATTCCATCTTTTGATACGCCTGATTTCTCTGAATTATTTGCAGAAGAAAAAGTAATCGTAGCGAACTTGAAAAAAGTGTTTTTAATGGTTGCCGGAAGCGCTGTTCAAAAATACGGCCCGGATTTAGATTCTCACCAACAATTATTGATGGCTGCTGCCGATATCTTAATTGAAATCTATATGGCTGAAAGTACTATTCTTAGAACTGAGAAATTAGCAAAAACTCAAGGAGAAGAAAAAGTTCAGGAGCAAATCGCTATGGCTAAATTATACTTATACAAAGCGGTTGATATCGTAAACTTAAGAGGAAAAGAAGGAATCGCTTCTTTCTCTGAAGGAGACGAACAACGTATGATGTTAATGGGACTTAAACGTTTCACTAAATATACTAACCTGCCAAATGTTGTGGCACTTAGAGAAAAAATTGCAGAAAAATTAGTAGCAGAAAATTCATACTGCTTCTAATATAAAGATAGTTTTTAGCTTTTAATTTGTTATAAACCCGCACAAGTCCGAAACTGTGCGGGTTTATTTTTTATTTTTAAAGACGAAAGATTTTAACTACAAGACGCAAGTTTTTTGCACTAATTTGCAAAATATTCGTTAAAATTGTTATTCCCCTTAAGATGACATAGCAAAATATCAAATTTATTGCAGTACTTTTAGCTTTCTAAAAAACACTAAAAAACCAGAAAAATGAAACAAACTACTCTAATTGCTTTATTTTTAATCTGCTTTGGTATCTCCAATACTTTTGCTCAAAAAAATAAAAAAATGGATATTATTGCCTACTACACAGGCGATTCTAAACTTATTGATGAATACGAAGTTGGTAAATTAAATCAAATCATTTTCAGTTTCTGTCATTTAAAAGATGGAAAATTGACCGTTGATTCTCCAAAAGATTCAATTACTATGAAACATTTAGTTTCTTTAAAGGCTAAAAATCCACAATTAAAAATTATTGTATCTCTTGGAGGTTGGGGCGGATGTGAACCTTGTTCTGCTGCTTTTTCAACTGCTGAAGGGCGCTTGAAATTTGCAAAATCAGTAAAAGAATTAAGTGATTCCTATAAAGTTGACGGATTAGATTTAGATTGGGAATATCCTGCAATTGAAGGACTTCCTGGTCACTTATATCAAGCTGTTGATAAACCAAACTTTACAGAATTGGTTAAAATATTACGTACAACTTTAGGTAAAAAATATGAACTAAGTTTTGCTGCTGGTGGTTTCCAAAAATATCTAGATGAATCTATCGATTGGAAAGCGGTCACTCCATTGGTAAACCGTATTAACATCATGAGTTATGATTTAGTAAATGGATATTCAAAAATAACAGGTCATCACACTCCATTATACAGCACAAATCCGAAAGAAGAATCTACAGATAGAGCTGTCGAATTTTTATTGAAAGCAGGAGTTCCTGCTGAAAAACTAGTAATTGGAGGGGCATTTTATACAAGACAATGGAAAAATGTAGAAAATATCAATAACGGATTGTATCAAGCTGGAGAACATTTTGAAGGTGTTGATTTTAAAAACTATGCTAAAACTTACACAGAAGCTAACGGATGGAAATATTTCTGGGATGATAAAGCTAAAGCGCCATATTGGTACAATGCAACAACAAAAACTTTTGCAACATCAGATGATTTAAAATCCATTAAGGCAAAAGCTGAATATGTAAAAACTAAAAAATTAGGCGGAATTATGTTTTGGGAACTTACTTTAGACAGTTTCCGAGATGGAATGGTAAATGAAATTTACAAAGTAAAAACAGAAAAATAATTTTGTTTAACATACAAAAAAAGGCAGTTGATTTTCTAAACAACTGCCTTTTTCTGTTTTATATAATGCTAATTTTATTGAACTTTTGATTTGTCTAATTCTCCAATAAAAGGAATAGCTTCTAAAATTTCACTGCGAATAATGGTCTGCAAATAAACTTCTAACTGAATAAATTTTGCTGCATTAATTGATCCAATTGCTTTTTTTGCTTTTGAATACGTTTTGCAATATAGTTTTTCGTAAGCAATATGATTTTTCAAAGTTCCTTTTGCCAATTCATCTGCTTTTGCATCTGTCAGAGTTTCGTAATTTGCAGCATAATCATTTATCAATTTAAATTTGGTTTGGCCTAATGCTTTTCGTTGTGTTTCATAATCATCATATACTTTAGAAAAAGCAGTAGCTTGAACATCAGACAAATTCATGTATTGTTTCACTAGTTCACTTTTAGATTTTCCATAAACACTTTGCACTACTTCCAAATCTTCTGTAAAAGAAGATTGCGCATATGATGAAAACGAGGCAATTGCCAAAATAAGAATAAGACTTAATTTTTTCATAATTAAAATTTGTTTTGGGTTGTTTTTAAAAATTTATATACTTCAAAAAATATTGATTTTTAACACATTAAAACATATTTAATAGGATGAGATTGGGGTAAGTTCTTTATTTTTTTTCCTTATCTTTTGGAGCACGAATAATTCCATCGTAACTAATAGGAGCTCTATTATTACTGTTGATAGATAATGTTGCCGATCCGTTATAAAAAATTCGAAACATCAGATCGTAAGTATCGTTGTCACCTTTTACAGTTGCCTGAAAATTAATGTTTTTCGATTTTTTTCCGACCTTAATATTTTCTGGTTTACCTTCAAACTTCATTCCGCCATCACCATTGTATGCCACATTAAAAGCACGTCCAAAAAATGGTAAATCACAAGAAGTACTATCAATATTAAATTTTAAAAAATAGGAATAATCATTTAAAATAATTAATCTACCGCCTTGCGGTGTAACTTTTTGAGCTTCAAAAACAAAAGTCTTAGCATCAATTAATTCTTCAATTTCCTTCTGTTTTTCCTGAGCTTGTTCTGCCTTAAGTTCTTTTTTCGTTTTTTGCTGTGCAAAAGTTGGAAAACTTAATAGACATATTAGTAATAAAATAGGTAGTCTAACTGACATAAAAAATATAAATTAAAGTAGAATTATTTTTCTTTTTTGCTAAATCGCATCATGGCAATATCACCAGAAATAAAATTTAAAGTTTTTCCGTCATCGGTAATATCAAAAGAGGTTATCTTTTGAAGTGTAGTCATGTAGACTTGTTCTCCTTGATTATCTAGACACATCATTTTTGTAACTGCCATTGGCTGAGTAAAATCAATCTTATTGTCTGTTATAATCAATTTTCCTGTGTAAGAATTACAGCTATTATTTCCTGAAACTCTATTTTCTTTTGTATCAAAATTTATTGTTGGCTTTTTGTTTGGATATAAACCATCGAATGTAATTCGTGGTCCAGTAATATAGTTCAGTTCCCAAGTACCATCGAGTTGTGAAGCGGCATTATTTTTTTTATTTTTAGAAGCAGTACAAGCAAGCAACATTACACTAAAAAAAACGAGAGTAAGAATCTTTTTCATCATAACCTTAAATATTAAATATGAACGAATTAGAGAAGTTTGGCTTCTGAAAAAATGCTTTGAAACCATAACGAATTTAAGCAATATTTTTCGGTTTTGTGCTCAATCGATATTAAATTATAACGTATAGTTTGACTTTTTTTTAACTTTTAGAGTTAAAGTATTCCGTTATTTTATGTTAAATTTACTTAATCTTTAATTAAAAATGCCCGTATATATGAAAAAATTAATCGTTTCTTTCGCTATAATTACAGCTTTAATCATTGGCTGTAAGACTAATAACAAATCAAATGACGCAAAAACTTTAACTGTTGCATTAGAACCAAAAAGCAATAGCAAAGTTGGCGGAACAGCTGTTTTTACTGAAAAAAATGGTAAAGTTACTGTTGTTGCAAAAATGACCGGTTTAGAACCAGGAGTTCACGCTATCCATATTCATGAAAAAGCTGATTGTAGTTCTGCCGACGGAAGTTCTGCTGGAGGACACTGGAATCCAACTTTTAAAAAACATGGAAAATGGGGAGTTGGAGAATACCATAAAGGAGATATCGGAAACTTTACTGCAGATGCAAAAGGTAACGGATCGATTACACTTACTACAGATGAATGGTGCATCGGATGCGGAGACAGCAACAAAGACATTCTAGGAAAAGGCCTAATTGTACACGCAGGAACAGATGATTTTACCACTCAACCAACTGGAAATGCGGGAGGAAGAGTAGCTTGTGCAGGAATTATCAAATAAGAAAAATCATAATAACCGCTATATTTTCACAAAAAATAGCGGTTATTTCATTTAAAATTAATTCTAAAACAAGAAAAAGACATAGCTTTGCATCAGCAAAATTAAGTCAATGATTAACCCATCAGCACCAGGCTGGATCGATAAGTTTTTTAGTGAACAGAAGTTTTCAGAAGCAATTCCTTTTGAAACTGTAGATTCATTTTACTATAAAGTAAGAGAAACAGGATTTATATATGGTCATATTATTGCTATAGATTCACAGATTCCGATTCCGATAAAAGGTTGGTTTAAAACCGAAATTTCTAAAACAGCGTTACTCAATACGCTTTATCATGTTTTTTGTTTAGAAAAAAGAAATTCGGAACCTAAAAATTTTATTTCAGAAGTTTTAAAGTTTTATAAACAGATGAATCCAGAAGGGTTTAATTTGTTTAAAATCTTATTGCCTAAAGATACCCCTTCCCTATCTCTAGAAAATATAATTGATCAAAGAGTTCAGACAAACGATAGCATTATCAGTAAAAACTTTTCGCATTTAGTAACCAATGCTTTATTATTTATTGATGTTTTGGCTTTTAGACAATATTTAGAACACGGTCAAATTCCAGAAAAATATCTAAAACGCATTGAAGAAACCGTTCTTGGAATTGTTGGCTTGGCTTTGAAAACCAAAACTGTAAAATCGCAACATGATGATTTATTGATCAAACTTTTCGAAGCTTCAATACGCTATTCAAAATTCTCAAAAGTAACTGTAGAAACTTTAGAAACTTTGAATCTTGATTATTTTAAAAATAAATTAGAACAATATTACTTGATCGACATGGCCGGTATGGCATTATGGAGCGATGGTGTTGTCGAAAATGAAGAATCGTATTTCTTATACGCTTTAGGTTCTACAATGGGAGTTTCTGACAATTTTGTAACTCAGAGTATGGACACAACCAATACTTTTATTACAACACATAGAAAGAAGATTCCTTATTTTAATTATTCAAATCCTGTAAAACATTTTTACGACCAAATGACGCATAGCGTTATAAAGCTGATTGTTAGAAATAAAAACAGATTGGTTAGAGAAATTATGCAGAGCAAAGAGCTTGTAGTATTGCTTGCTTATTCTACAACAAGAGATTTGGATGCGAAGGAAAAGAAGAAAGTCAAAAAACAGCTTTTAGATATTTGCAAAACCATCCCATCGTTGACTATCTTTTTACTTCCTGGAGGAAGTTTGCTATTGCCGATATTAATTAAGTTTATTCCAACAATGCTGCCATCGGCATTTAATGAGAATCTTGACGAAAACGAATAAAAAAAAATCGCCCTTTTATGAGGGCGATTTTTTTATCTATTTATTAAAGATCTAATTGATAAACTTCATCAAGTTCGTCATTCGAAGCGATATTTACATCTAAGTCAGTTACAAAACCTGAATTTAATCCGTAAACCCAACCGTGAAGCATTAAATCTTGTCCATTTTTCCAAGCATTCTGAACAATTGACGTTTTTGCTAAGTTGTAAACCTGTTCTTTAGTATTGATTTCAACAAAAGCATTAAAACGCTCTTCCTCGTTTTCAATTGAATTCAAATATTTGTCATGCAAACGATATTCGTCTTTAATATGACGAAGCCAGTTGTCAATAATTCCAACAGATTGATGTCCCATTGCAGCTTTAACACCACCGCATCCGTAATGTCCGCACACGATAATATGTTTAATTTTCAAAACATTTACAGCATAATCCAGAACACTTAACATATTCATATCAGAGTGAACAACCATATTCGCAATGTTTCTGTGCACAAAAACTTCACCTGGTTTTGCACCAACAATTTCGTTTGCAGGAACACGGCTATCAGAACATCCAATCCATAATAATGGTGGCTGTTGTCCTTTTGCCAAATCAGCAAAATAATTCGGATCTTTTGCTAATGAAGTTTCAACCCACTTTTTATTGTTTTCTAGCAACTGCTCATAAAATTTTCTCATTTTTTTTATTTTTTGTGGTAATTTCTAAGTTATAATAGTCTCAAAAAATGAACTTGATGTAAAGTTACCTAAATTTTGACATTTTTTTGATCTCAAAAGCACCTAAATTTTATTATTCTCCTCTAACAACTTCTTTCTTAACTACTTCTCTTTTCGCTACATCATAATAATGTTCAATAGTAACATGATTATTATTTTCAGGTGTATTTTCTAGTTCGTAAGCTTCTTTAAAACCTTTAAGCTTTACTTTTATGTTTTCATCAATTGCTCTAGTCCCCTTGAATTCCCGTATTAAATCCAAAACATCGTGCGCAATATATTCCGTATCATGAGCATTTATAATTACTTTAGAATTTTCAGGAATTTCATTCAAAGTTTGTTTGATTGCTGCTTTATTTAAAAATGAAACTTCTTGCGCCAAATCAATATGAATAATATCTCCGTCTTCATATTCTTCTTTTTTGAAGATATAAGCTCTCTTAAGATTTCCTCTCAAAACAAAAATAATACTGATGATAATTCCCAACGCAACACCTTTTAGCAAATCTGTCGCAACGACAAAGACCAAAGTTGCAATAAAAGGGACAAACTGGTATTTCCCCTTTTTCCAGAAATGCATAAAAGTTGCTGGTTTTGCTAATTTATATCCGACCAAGATTAGAACAGTTGCCAAAGTTGCCAATGGAATTTTGTTTAAAATCATCGGAATAGATAAAACACTTATTAATAAAAGTACACCATGAATAATGGTAGACATTTTTGATTTTGCTCCTGCATTATTATTTGCTGACGAACGCACTACAACAGATGTCATCGGAAGACCTCCTAAAAGTGAACTTACAACATTTCCAATTCCTTGAGCTTTAAGCTCTACATTGGTGTTAGTATATCGTTTCTGAACGTCCATTCTATCAGAAGCTTCAATACACAAAAGTGTTTCAATAGAAGCCACAATTGCAATTGTGAGAGCCACAACCCAAACCTGCGGATTGGTAACCGATGCAAAGTTTGGCATTATAATAATGGATTTGAAATCATCAAAAGATTTTGGAACTGGCAAAGAAACCAAATGTTCTTTTCCAATTGCCAAAGAACTTCCTGTTGATACAAATATCTCGTTTAAAACTACTCCCGCAATAACAGCAATTAAAGCACCTGGAACTAGTTTTATTCTTTTTAGAAAAGAAACTCTTTCCCAACAAAGCAAAATTGTTAGCGAAACTAAAGTTACTACAACAGCTCCTAGTTGAATATGATTTAAAACATCAAACAGAAATGAAAAAGAATTACTTCCGTCATTTTGTACAAAAGCTTGATCTCCCTCATAATCTGCATCATAACCAAATGCATGAGGAATTTGTTTCAGAATAATAATAATTCCAATACCTGCCAGCATACCTTCAATCACATTTGTCGGAAAATAATTTGATATACTTCCGGCTCTTAAGAATCCTAATGCTAATTGAATTAATCCAGCGATAAAAACAGACATTAAAAATACATCGAAAGCTCCTAAATCAGTAATTGCGGTTAAAACAATAGCAGTTAACCCTGCAGCTGGACCTGATACACTAATGTGCGACTGGCTTAGATATCCTACTACGATACCACCAATAACACCAGCGATAATTCCAGAAAATAATGGCGCTCCTGAAGCCATTGCAATACCTAAACACAACGGAAGAGCTACCAAAAAAACCACTAAACCTGAAGCAAAATCAGATTTAAGGTTGGCAAAAAGATTGATTTTTTTTGTCATAATACAATACTAAAAAAATTATTCATTAAAGATTTCCCTCATCTCAGAATGAAATGTGGTTAAAGATCAAAATAATCGGAAGTATTATACTAAATTGGGAGGTGGAGCAAATATGCTCGGAGAAATATTGTCAAGTTTTACAATATTTTCAGAAATGATTGTTTTTTTCTCGATGCAAACCGGAATTAAAACTTCATGCTCTAAAACTGTTGGATGAACTACATTTTTAAGTTCTTTATGTACTTCTTCTTCAGCAATACTAAAAGACACAACCGCACCATTCCCTTTCTTTAACGCCTGAACAATTGTCGGGGTAGATAAGAAGGCAATAAATATGAATAATAATATGCGGGCTACGAATTTCATCAAAACAAAAATAGCGTTAAACAAATAAAATCAAAGAGATTTTTATAGAAATTTAACATAAACAGAAAAGCAGAATGCAATTTTTACCGCATTCTGCTTTTATTTCATTAAAAAACAACAAGTTAAAGCGTTTCTTCTAACCAAGCATTCATCATCCAGATTGTTTTTTCTTGCTCAGAAATGAAGTCGCTCATCATTGAATTGGTTCCTTCATCGTTAATTTCGTCTGATTTGTTTAATATTTCTCTTTCAATTTTTAATAAATCTGACAAAGAATGAACAATTAATTGAACCGCTTTTTCATCATTAGAAATATTCTTTCCAACGATTAATTTATTGTTTTTGATATAATCTTCAAAAGTATGCAAAGGTGTTCCTCCAATTGTCAAAACTCTTTCGGCTATCATATCTATTTTTAATTGAGCATCTGTATATAATTCTTCGAATTTTACATGTAAATCAAAAAAACGCTTTCCGCGAATGTTCCAATGAATTCCTCTCAAATTTTGATAATACACTTGAAAGTTGGATAAAAGCACATTTAATTCTTTTACTAATAATTCTGATTCTTTTATAGGTAATCCTAAAATATTTGTCTTCATAATCTCTTTTTTACACTAATTTACTACAAAATTAAAGTAAGTTTCATAAAATAAATATAAATAAAAATTATATTTTCTTATTTTTGCATCACAAATTACTATCAACATGACTATAACTCAATTACAATATGTGTTAGCAGTTGCCGAACACAAAAACTTCACACTTGCCGCCGAAAAATGCTTTGTAACTCAGCCAACCTTAAGTATGCAAATACAAAAGATTGAAGAAGAACTTAATATCTTAATATTTGACAGAAGCAAAAAACCTATTCAGCTTACTGATATTGGTCAGAAAATAGTAAATCAAGCTAAGAATATCGTAAACGAAGCCGATCGTATCAAAGATATTGTAGAACAACAGAAAGGTTTTATTGGAGGAGAATTTCGTTTAGGAATAATTCCGACGATTATGCCGACACTTTTGCCTATGTTTTTAAATAATTTCATTAAAAAATATCCAAAAGTTAAACTTTTAATTGAAGAATTAAATACAGAAGAAATTATTGTTAAGCTTAAAAACGGACATTTAGATGCCGCAATTGCAGCAACGCCTTTGGAAGATGAGAAGATTAAAGAAATCGTTTTGTATTTTGAACCGTTTGTAGCCTACATTCCAGAACAACATGCCATTTTTGGAAAACAAGAAATTGAAGTTTCTGATTTAAATCTGAATGAAATCCTGCTTTTACAAGACGGACATTGTTTTAGAGATGGAATTTTAAATCTTTGCAAAAGCGTTTCAGATGCCGATCAAAGTAATTTCCAGATTCAAAGCGGTAGTTTTGAAACCCTGATTAAATTAGCCGACGAAGGCTTGGGCACAACATTACTTCCGTACTTGCACACCTTAGACTTAAAAGAATCCGATAAACTGAAACTTCGAAACTTTAAGGAACCTAAACCTGCTCGCGAGGTAAGTTTAATTTACCCAAAAAGCGAATTAAAGATGCAAATCATTGACGCAATTCGATCTACAATTGCTGGCGTTGTAAAAGGCGCAATTGTTTTTCAGAATGTTCAAATCATAAGTCCGCTGCAAAAGAAAGCGTAATAAAAAAGGAGCCAAATTGGCTCCTTTTTTTATGCTTTAATAAGTAGTAGACTTTGTTTTAATTCTGGCTTTTCGATTACAAAACTTAATAACCATTCTTGTAATTGTTCCATTTCATAAGGTAACAGTGTCTTGATAGCTTTTTCTAGCTCTTTGCAGAAAAGTATCGGATCGAAACTAACTCTCTCAAGTATTGATTTCGTGTAATCAAACATCATTTTTGACATAATAAAATAAGATTTTCGGGGGTTATCTATTTTTTTAAACTCGAGCCAAATTTAAACAATTAACCAACATAAATTCCATTTTTAACTAATTATTTTAAAAACTTTAGCAACGAATACGTTTTCTTAAAACATATAAATCAATATAGAATCGTTCTAAACAACTCGTTTCTAAAGGTTTTTAAAGGCTCTAAACATTTCTCGTTTACCAGGAGGTCCAGCTAATTTTTCCACGGTAAATCCTACAGCAATCATGCTTCTTTTAACAACTCCGCGAGCTGCATAAGTAACCAAAACTCCATTAGGCTTTAAACTATTGTACATTTTCTGAAAAATTTCTGTACTCCAAAGCTCCGGTTGCACTCTATATCCGAAGGCATCAAAGTAAATCAAATCAAATGTTTCAAAATCGTCAATTTCATCAAAAAATTGTTTCCTTTTGGTTAACGAGAACTGATCGCAAATTTCTACTTTTTCATTCCAAACTGATTTATGCATTTTTTCAAAAATGTTACTAAATTCCAATGCTTCTAATTCTTCTGCATAATTCATTTCTAAAATTTCATCTGCATCAACAGGATAAGCTTCTACTCCAACATAATCTATTTTCTGATTTTTTCGAATGGCTTCCAAAAAAGTAATAAATGCATTTAAACCAGTTCCAAAACCAATTTCTAATATACTTATAGGATTTTCAAATAATGAAAGTCCATTTTTTATAAATACGTGTTTTGCTTCTTGAATTGCTCCGTGTTTAGAATGATAACATTCGTCCCATTCTGGCAAACGAATTGTAGTTGAACCATCTAACGTTTTAATTATTTCTCTTTTCACTTTTTTAGAAATTTACAATAGCTTTTTATTGATTTTCAAGCCGTTTTAATATTCAAATTTAGTCAAAACTAATGCGTAAAGCCTTAAAAATCGATACTTTTTTCATAAATTCTTTATAAAAATCAACTAAATATTTGAGTTTATTATAGGATAAATAAATCTCAGTCAAAACCATTAAATAATGAATTTTCACTAAGCTTTTTACATATTTTTACTTAATTTTGCATTCAATAAATTCTATTTTCCATGATATCATTACTTTAGATTTCCTATAGTGAAAGATATCTCACAAAAAACTTACAGAACTATGAGTACAACTCAAACAAGCAAAATTGAAATCATAAAAGCTACTTCTACAAAAATAAACGAAGTAGATTTTGAAAACTTAAGTTTTGGCGCTGTATTTACAGACCATTTATTCGAATGCGATTTTAAAGACGGACAATGGCAAAATCCTGTCATTAAGCCTTATGCTCCTATTCTAATGGATCCATCTTCAAAAGTCTTCCACTACGGACAAGCTATTTTTGAAGGAATGAAAGCTTATAAAGATGACAATAATGATGTTTGGTTGTTTAGACCAGATGAAAACTTCATCCGTTTTAATAAATCTGCTGTAAGAATGGCGATGCCAGAAGTTCCTGAGTCTATTTTTATGGATGGTTTAAATGAATTATTGAAATTAGACAAAGACTGGATTCAAAGAGGAAACGGAGCAAGTATGTACATTCGTCCTTTTATGATTGCTACAGGACCTGGAGTAATTGCAAATCCTTCTGACGAATATAAATTTATGATTTTACTTTCTCCTGCAAAAGCATATTACGGAGGCGAAGTAAAAGTAATTATCGCTGAACATTTCAGTAGAGCTGCAAATGGTGGTATCGGTGCTGCAAAAGCTGCCGGAAACTACGCTGCACAATTTTACCCGACTAACTTGGCAAACAAAGATGGTTTCCAACAAGTTATTTGGACTGACGATGCAACGCATACAAAATTAGAAGAAGCCGGTACAATGAACGTTTTCTTCAGAATTAACGATACTTTATTAACAGCTCCAACAAGCGAAAGAATTTTAGATGGTGTTACCAGAAAAAGTTTAATTGCAATGGCTGAAAAAGAAGGATTAAAAGTTGATGTCCGTCCAGTAATTGTTTCAGAATTAGTAGAAGCAGCTAAAAACGGATCTTTGAAAGAAATCTTCGGCGCAGGAACTGCTGCCGTAATTAGTGTTATTAAAGGATTCTCATATAAAGACGAATATTATGAAATGACTCCAATTGAGAATTCATATGCTTCATTCTTAAAAGAAAAACTAACAAATCTTCAAAACAAACTTTCTGAAGACACTTTTGGATGGACAGTTAAAGTTCAATAATCTAAAAACATACAAAAAAGAAACCCGATAAATTTAGTTTTATCGGTTTTTTTATTTGGCTTTATTATAAAATTTTATCGTGAAGATAAGATATAAACTCAATCTTGTCATTTCGACGAAGGAGACCCGAGCGATAGCGAATAGGCGAAGCAAATCTTCGTAAGTAGCTCGACAAAGATTATCGATTTGCTATGTGGAGTTTCTTGCGAAGATTTCTCCTTCGTCGAAATGACAAAAATAACGTAAAGCTTTGCGGACTTTGTTTTTTTATAAGAACTACAGAAAAAAAACTTAGCGTTCTTTGCGTTTAATCTTCTTTACAACAATTTAGAAAAATCAGGTTTAAAATAATTTGGACCTTTCATTACTTTTCCGTCTTCTCTATAAATTGGTTTTCCGTCTTCACCAAGTTTACTCATATTACTACGCTGAATTTCATCAAAAACAGCTTCAATTTTATCCTGAAGTCCGTGTTCAATAATTGTTCCGCACAAAATATACATCATATCGCCAAGCGCATCAGCAATTTCAACTAAATCATTATTCTGAACCGCTTCGTAATATTCCTCATTTTCTTCCTTCATTAAGTTATAACGAAGTAATTTTTTTTCTGCTCCTACATCAGCAACTGGAGTTGCGCTATGGCCAATTTTAAAAGCAGTGTGAAATTCTGTTACGGCGTCGAGTTGTTTTTTCATATTATAGTTTTCCTTTTTTTTGCTAATATAAGTGACTTTAGGATAAATTCGAAAATTTATTCCATGAAATGAAAAGCCAATTTAGCAGCAAATCGTATACAATTCTCTAAATTTGTCAAAAATAATTTTAAAACTATGTTTAGTCAAGGACAAATACTATTTGGAGTGTGTTTTTTTATTGCATTTGTAATCATAATGATTTTTGCTTATCGAAAAGATTTAGCACTGCACAAAATCTTTTACAAAGGAAATTACAAAGTACTTCTTGTTTTTTTACTCTTTATTGCTATTTTGTTTTTGATTAAAATATTCTTTAAAAGATAAGTTTTTTTGAAACTTAAAAAATTTCGTTTTTAAACAAAAAATTAATCATCATAATAAAACCTAATAATTAGCGGTTATTAGTAAGACTGACAATAAATTTATAACTTTACGAACCAAACAATCTACCAATGAAAATTCTTAAGTATTTATTTCTTTTTGCGTTATTAAGCTTTGTTGCTCTTACTGTTTTTGTTGCTACTCAAAAGGGAAATTTTTCTGTAGAAAGAAGTAAAGTTATCAATTCGCCTCGCGCAACAGTTTACAATTATCTTAATGATTTTAGAAATTACGAAGATTTTGAATCTTGGTCGGTTGAAGATCCTTCTATAAAAATGACTTTTGCTAATAAGACAAGCGGAAATGGCGCTTCATTTTATTGGGATGGCGCTGATGGAAAAGGAAATGCAATTACACTTAAAACAAAAGAAGGCGAAAGCATTGCTCAAAAAATGCAATATGACGGTACAGAGGCCGATGTAAGCTGGACTTTGAAAGATACTTTAAACGGAAAAACAAAAGTTACTTGGCGAGCAAAAGGTACAATGAGTTTTCTATTTAAAATCTATACTTCTTTGCATGGAGGTTCTGATAAAGTTATCGGAACTATTTATGAAAAAAGCTTGGTAAATATTGACAAAAATCTAGACTACGAAACTAAAACTTATGCAGTTAAAGTGGATGGCGTAGTGAAGAAAACAGAAACACCTTATATTCGTCAGACTTTTACAAGTGAAATTTCAAAAGTAAACAAGAATGCTAGAATTGTTATTCCGAAATTGATTCAGTTTAGCGAGGCAAATGGCTTATCTGAAAGCGGAAAACCTTTTATTATTTATCATACTTACGATACTAAAACAGGTTTAGCAAAGATTTCAATCTGCTTACCAATCAATAAAGAAATTTCTATTAGCTCTGGAAGCGATATTTTATCAGGAAAATTAAATGGTTTTGATGCTGTAAAAACGACACTTAACGGGGATTACTCGCATCGAAATGAAGCTATTACAAAAACAACGGCTTACATCAATAATCAAAAAATAATTCCAGACTTAAGCTGGTCACATTTAGAAATTTGGACACTAAGCAAATTAGATGTAAAAGCATCATCTAAATTGGTTACAGAAATCTATTTTCCAATAAAACCAAAAGTAGTTCCTGTTGTAGCAGAACCTGTTTACGCACCGCAAACATCGAGCGAAACACAAGGAGAAACTCCAACAAGCGAACCTCGTACAGAACCACGAAAAGAGCCTGTTAAAAAGAAACCAGCTCCTGCACCAACTCCTGCTCCTACGCAAGAAGAAGACTCTGAATTCTAAATTTCAAAAGTTTTTTTTAACCTTTTGTTTCAAATTCAGTCTAATGTATATTAAGAAGGTTTACAACAAAAAAGTTTGATAGACGAGAAGGAATTTATAAAACAATTATTAAACCCTCAAACGCAAAATACAGCGTTTCAAAAACTCTTGTCTGATTATCAGCGTCCGCTGTATTCTCATATTCGAAATATTGTTTTGAATCATGATGATGTAGATGATGTCTTGCAGAATACTTTTATAAAAGTCTTTCAATATCTTAAAAACTTTAAAGGAGAAAGTAAACTTTTTTCCTGGATGTATCGTATTGCCACAAATGAAGCTTTGACTTTTCTGTCTCAAAAAGCAAAATTGAGCGGTATCTCGTCTGAAGATCTTCAAAATAAGACAATTGACAATCTAAAAGCTGATCTTTATTTTGATGGAGATGAAATTCAAATCAAACTTCAAAAAGCAATCGTAACGCTTCCAGAAAAACAGCAATTGGTTTTCAAAATGAAATATTTTGAAGAATTAAAATACGAAGAAATAGCCGAAATCTTAGGAACTTCGGTAGGTGCCTTAAAAGCATCTTATCATCACGCAGTAAAAAAAATTGAATTATATGTTACTTCAAATTAAACCTTTGGTAACTAAAACTATCTTATAGATATTATGAAAGCATTTAAATTAGAAAACGAACCAAAAATAAAATCTGGATTTAAAACTCCAGAAAATTATTTTGATGATTTTTCAGAGAAAGTCTTACAGCAAGTAAATCAAAAAGAAGTTAAGGTAATTCCTTTTTACAAACGCAAAAAAAAACTTTCTCTGGCGGCAGCGGCGTTAATTGGTTTTGCTTTAATGATTCCGATTGTAAACAATTACAGAGCAACATCAAATGAACTTGATGAAGCCACATTAGAAACGTATTTATCTTATCAATCTAATTTGAGCCAGTACGATTTAATTCAAAAGTTAGATGATAGCGACATCGAAAAACTAAACAATGATATAACTCTGGAAGATGAAACTTTAGAAGACATTTTATCCACAAGTCCGAATATAGAACATCTGATTTCAGAACAAAATTAAAACTCAACTTAACTCAACAACTTAACTTAGCAATGAAAATAAAAAACATTTTACCGCTACTGCTCTTTCTGACAAGTATTTCCTTTTTTGCACAAAACGGAAAAATTGATGAAAAACGTGAAAAGATCAAAGCTTTTAAAGTTTCATTTTTAACGACAGAATTGGAATTAACTTCTACAGAAGCTGAAAAATTTTGGCCAATTTATAATGCTTACGACGACAAACAATTCGAATTAAGGCATTTTAAAATGAAAACTTATCTGAAAAAATTAAACGATGACAATCTTAAAAATCTTTCAGAAAAAGAAGCTGCAACTTTATTATCTCAAATTGAAACCACAGATAAAGAATTGTATCAGCTAAGGGAAAAATTTATGAGTAATGTGAAAAAAGTACTTTCTGCAAAGAAAATTTTATTACTTAAAAAATCTGAAGATGATTTTAGCCGAAAATTATTGCAGCAATATCGTGACAAAGCCAATAAAGATTAAGCGATAAATAAAGAAACAACAGCGATAAGAACCCTATATAATAATACTTACTTTATTATTTAGGGTTCTTATTTTTTATTTAAAATTAAGTTTAACCACTTTATTGTGACCAGCTGCGATTGCAGTATTTCTATTTACAAAACGAATCGTAAAAAGTGTCGAATCTGTAGAAAGTTGCATCCAATTTTCACCTCCATTTTGAGAATATTGTATCCCTTCAGAACCAACACAAACAATTTCTCTTCCGTTTCCTCCAGGAACATATTGTACACAAGATGCGTAACCAAAGCCCATATTCTGCCCAATCAATTCCCAAGTTTTTCCGCCATCTTTTGTAAAGGCTTTATTATCCACTTTTTTATTTGGATAATCATAATCGCCACCTGCAATAAAACCTTGTTTAGAATCATAGAAATCAGCTGTAAAAATTCCGGTCATTTGTTTTCCTTGAACAATTGGAGTTTCTACCACTTTCCATGTTTTTGCTTTGTCTGGAGAATAAAAAACACGGGCTTTTTTTCCACCTGAAACTAGCCAAGTATCATTTCCTTTAATTACAATATTGGTGTTACTTGCTGCAAAAGCCGCTTCACCGGTTGTATTTGTTGGCAATTTATCTGACAGTAGTTTTGTCCAAGTTTCTCCTCCATCACGTGTAACAATTATAGAGAAAGTATCTTCTGTTGGATCGCCGATCGCTATTCCTTCTTTGTCATTCCAGAATTGCATGCTATCGTAAAAAACTTTGGGGTTAATTTCTTTGTAAACCAATTTTACTTTATTGTCTTTTTTAGAAACTGCATAAAGCAACGCAGGATTTGCTACACTAAGTAAAAAAACATCTTTTGAGGTTTGAGCAATACTTCTAAACTCCAAATTTAAAGTATCACGATAAATGTGTTCTTCAAATTTTTCTTTTTTAGTTAAATCATAATAACCAAAACGAGAATTATCTGCACCGTACCAAACTTTATTTTTATCAATCAAAATTGCTCTGATGCTAATCCTATCTTTAAAAAGAGTATCTACTGTCATTGATGTAAAACCACTACTATAAGGAAGTTCGGTTTTATGAGTAAATGTTCTAAAAGACATCAATAAAATAAAAATACCACAAAATAAAGCTAGTTTTTTCATAGGAAATCAAAATTTGGTTAACGCTAAAATACGATTATTTATAAAATTTCAAATAGGTTTATTTTCTTTTTCAAAAAAATAAAATTTACACACTATTTTATTCTTAAACAGAATAAAAAACAGAAACATATATTCAATAAATTGATTTTCAGCTGTTTAAAAACAAGATTGTTATACAAAAGATTTATGGCACAGTAATTGGATATTCACTTATAGAAAAAATAATTTAATATAATTTAGTCATGAAAACGAAATTACTTTTAATAGCGATGATAGCCTTAGTTTTTGGTTCTTGTGCAGCACAAAATCAAACTACCGTATACGCAAAGAACTCAGATATAAGCGATAATTTAGATTTAAGAGCAGTCGCTTCGATGTTTGGAGAATCTGCTAATCTTCAAGATTTTGAAAGAAGATTAAATGATCCAAAATATCAAATTTCTAACCTTGACCTTAATGGCGATGATGAAGTAGATTATCTTCGTGTAATCGAGAGTGTAGAAGACAGAACTCACGTAGTAATTATACAAGCTGTTTTAGACCGTGACGTTTATCAAGACGTTGCCACTATTGATGTTGAAAGAGATAATTACAACAAAGTTAGTGTTCAAATTGTAGGTAACTCTTACCTGTATGGAGCAAATTACATTTATGAGCCTGTTTATAGTGTTGCACCGGTAATTTATACTTCATTTTGGGTAAACAATTACAGACCATATTACTCAACTTGGTATTGGGGTTATTACCCTACATATTACACAGCTTGGGCGCCATATCCAGTTTACAGATACAGAAACAATGTAAATGTATGTATAAACGTTCACAACAGCTACAACTATGTAAATGTGAGAAGAAGTTACAGAGCTCCAGTTATCTATGAAACAAGACGAACTTATGGCTACGAAAGAATGCGTCCAAACTATAGTTTTGCTCAAAGACATTCTAATGCTACAAACAGATACGAATTAGATCAAAGACGTGTAGCCAGCAGAGAATCTAATAGAAATAGTTATAATACTAATAGAGGAAGTAGTGCAAGACCAATATCTTCTGACAATAGAACAACTAACAGAAATTATGCTGAAAACAGAAATTCGACTAGTAGAACTTCTGTAGATAGAAATTACAATTCTAGCAATAGAACTGCAAACAAAAGTACAGAAACAACCATAAACAGAGACTATTCAAACAGAGGAAACAATTCTGCAAGAGTTGAAAATACTTCAAGAACAGAATCTAGAAATAACAATTCAGGAGTAACTTCAAGAGGAAATTCAGAAAATAGAGGCTCTAATCGTGAAATGTCTTCTCAAAGATCAGAGAATAGAAATTATTCTCAAAATAGAGGAAACACAACACAATCTGCTCCAGTTCAAAGAGCTGAAATGCCAAGAAGCAATTCTGAAAACAGATCTAGTTCTAACAGAGAATATTCTGCTAGACCAGCACAAACTCAACAACGTTCTGAAGCTCCAAGAGCAAGTCAGGAAACTTCTAGAGTAAGCCAAGAATCTAGAGGAGGACAACCACAAAGAGAGAGTGGCTCTAACAATAGAGGCGGCGGCGGAAGAAGAGGTTAATTTTATTAAAAACCATAATTAAGAAAAGCACAATTTTACGATTGTGCTTTTTTTTATCTTTTTAATTTTAATTGCTGCTAATTTGTTTTAAAACAGTAAATTTGCAACCGTCTTTTATAAAAATATACATGAGCGCATCGCATAAAAACTTACATAGTAAGTTGTCTATTGGGGGTTTATTGATTACTTTAGGGATTATTTATGGAGATATTGGTACCTCTCCTTTATATGTAATGAAAGCCATTTTGGGCGATCACACCATTAATGCCGATATTGTTTTAGGAGGTATTTCTTGTGTTTTTTGGACTTTGACATTACAAACTACAATTAAATATGTACTTATTACCTTAAGCGCAGACAACCACGGTGAGGGAGGAATTTTTGCACTTTATGCATTAGTCAAAAAAACAAAAATTCAGTGGCTTATTGTTCCCGCCATTATTGGAGGTAGTGCCTTGCTCGCCGACGGAATTATTACTCCACCTATCTCGATTTCATCTGCTGTAGAGGGAATTAGGGCATTTTATCCAACAATGCAAACACAAACTATTGTTTACATTGTAATCAGTATTTTATTTGTTTTATTTACAATTCAGCAATTCGGAACTAAATTGGTTGGTAAATTCTTTGCGCCAATGATGTTAATCTGGTTTGCCATGCTTGGAACTTTAGGTACAATTCAAGTGCTTAATTATCCAGAAGTTATCAAAGCGATTAATCCATATTACGCTTATCATTTATTATCTATACATCCTGATGGTTTCTTCGTTCTAGGATTTGTATTTTTATGTACAACTGGAGCTGAAGCGTTATATTCTGACATGGGACACTGTGGTAGAAAAAACATCAGAATTAGCTGGATGTTTGTAAAAACGACTTTAGTTTTAAACTACTTTGGACAAGCGGCTTATTTAATTCACCATGAAGGAAGCACTTTACAGCAATTAGGCGGAGAAAATGGAAATCCATTTTACTTAATAATGCCACATTGGTTTTTACCATTCGGAATTGTAGTTGCAACTTTAGCAGCCGTTATCGCTTCTCAAGCACTTATTAGTGGTTCGTTTACTTTGATAAACGAGGCAATGCGTCTTAATTTCTGGCCTAAAGTAAAAATTAAATATCCTACAGAAGTAAAAGGTCAATTATACATTCCGTCAATCAACTGGCTATTGTTTTTTGGTTGTGTTGGAATTGTATTACACTTCGAAAAATCAGGAAATATGGAACATGCGTATGGTCTTGCGATTATTCTGTGCATGATCATGACGACGATTCTGTTAAACTACTACTTAATTATGAAGCGTGTAAAACTGTACTTTATGGTACCGCTTATCACCATTTATTTATTAATTGAGTTTAGTTTCCTTTTTGCTAATATTACCAAATTTGCAGAAGGTGGTTATGTAACCTTAATCATTGCAAGTATGTTGATATCTGTAATGACAATCTGGTATTTAGCTAAAAAAATCAACAAAAACTACACGAAAGTGGTTAAGGTTGATGACTATAAACAAGTTTTAGTAGAATTGAGCCAAGATTTATCTATTCCGAAATACGCAACGCATTTGGTTTATATGACGAATGCGAATCGTGTTGATGAATTAGAGGAAAAAATCATTTATTCTATTCTTCAAAAACGTCCAAAAAGAGCTGATATTTATTGGTTTGTTCACGTTAATATTTTGACTGAACCTTATAAAACACAATATAAAGTAACTGAAATTGCTAAAGACGATATTTATAGAATTGACTTTAATTTAGGTTTTAGAGAACCAACCAAAATCAATTTGATGTTTAGAGAAGTTATCAAAGACATGGTAAAACGCGGAGAAGTTGATATTACCAGCCGTTACGAATCTTTAAACAAAAACAATATTATTGGAGACTTTAAATTTGTATTGTCTGAGAAATTCTTATCAAACGACAATGATTTAAGATGGCATGAAAACATTATCATGAATTCTTATTTCTTCATCAAAAAACTGAGTTTGTCTGAAGAAAGAGCTTTCGGTTTAGACAGTAGCTCTGTTAAAATAGAGAAATTCCCAATGGTGCTTCATGCTCCAGAAAATATTGGATTAACGCGTATTATTTCAAAAGAATAAAATGCTTAACAATAAGTTCAAAAAACACTCTAAATTGGAGTGTTTTTTTCATTTAATGAAAGTCTAAATAAGATTCAGTATTAAAAATTTAACTTTCAATCAATTAATAGTACCTTTGCAACTCAAAATATAGAAATGAGATTACACAGAAATTTAGTTTATACTACCATTGACTCTTTGAATGCTATTTTCAACGAAGGAGAATATGCTGATAAAGTGGTAGCTAGAGCATTAAAAAAAGACAAACGTTGGGGAAGTTCTGACAGGAAGTTTGTTGCTGAAACGATATACGAAATTGTTCGTTGGAAACGATTGTACGCTGAAATTGCCGAAGTAAAAGAACCTTACGATAGAGATAACCTTTGGAGAATGTTTGCCGTTTGGGCAGTTCTGCGCGGTTACCCAATTCCAGATTGGAGACAATTGGAAGGAACACCAGAAAGAAAAATAAAAGGCCGTTTTGACGAATTATCTAAAAAAAGAGCTCTAAAAGAATCTATTCCTGATTGGATGGATGAATTAGGAGTAAAAGAATTAGGTGAAAAAGTTTGGTCGAAAGAAATTGCGGCACAAAATCAGCCAGCAAAAGTTATTCTTAGAACTAACACTTTGAAAGGAACTAAAGAAAGCCTTAGAAACACTTTGATGGATTTAAATATTGAAACAGAATATTTAAAAGATCAACCTGAAGCACTAGTTTTAAAAGAAAGAGCAAATGTATTTTTGACTGATGCTTTTAAACAAGGACTTTTTGAAGTTCAGGATGCTAACTCACAATTAGTTGCTGGATTTTTGGATGTTAAACCAGGAATGCGAGTTGTAGATACTTGCGCTGGAGCGGGGGGAAAAACATTGCACATGGCTTCTTTAATGGAAAATAAAGGACAGCTAATTGCAATGGATTTGTACGAAAGTAAATTGAAACAATTGAAATTAAGAGCAAAAAGAAATGGCGCTTTTAATATTGAATACCGCATTATTGACAGTACAAAAGTGATCAAAAAATTGCACGAAAAAGCAGATCGTGTTTTGATTGACGCACCTTGTAGCGGATTAGGAGTTTTAAAAAGAAATCCAGATTCTAAATGGAAATTACAGCCTGAATTTATAGATAACATTCGTAAAGTTCAGAGTGAGGTTTTAGAAAGTTATTCTAAAATTGTAAAACCAGGCGGAAAATTAGTTTACGCAACTTGTTCTGTTTTACCATCAGAAAATCAAGAGCAAGTAGAGAAATTCTTAAAAACAGAAATCGGACAGCAATTTACTTTTGTTGAAGATCGTAAAATGCTTGCGTCTGAATCTGGCTTTGACGGATTCTATATGGCTTTACTGGAACGTAAAAAATAGGAAATTCCAATATTTAAATTCCAAATTCTAACCTTGGAATTGCTTAATATTTAAAATCCCAAATTTCAATCTGAGTTATTGAAATTTGGGATTTTTTATTTTCATTTTTTTTCTACTCTTCAAACAATTATTCTCACTGTTTTGTCATTTCTACGTAAGGAGAAATGACAAGATTGCGAAAACTTGGTCTTTAATCTTGTAAAGTAGGTTTTCTTAATAATTTTCCGTTTTCGTTTTCTTTAAATTTAGAAACAAAAACTATTTCTTTTGGTTTTTCATATTTACCAAGAACATCAAAAAAATCTGCTGGAAATTCTTGTTTTTCTCCTTCAATAACCAAAACTAATTTTTCTCCTAAAGTAGTGTCTGGAAGTCCAGTTACAAAAAACCTGCTATTTATTTTCCCTGTTAATTTAGCTTCAATCTGCTCAGGAATCAGCTTCACTCCTCCACTATTAATTACATTGTCAATTCTTCCTAAAAAAATAAATTGTTGATCATTTAATAATTCTACCAAATCATTCGTTACAATCGCTTCATCAGAAATTGTTGCAACATTGATAACCAAACATCCGCGGTCGTCTTGCGATATTTTTACATTTGGTAGAATTGAAAAAACAGAATCTCCTAAACGCTTTGCCGCAATATGCGTAATCGTTTCTGTCATTCCGTAGGTTTCATAAATCTCTGTTTTTAGAGGTAAAAGTTTTTCTTCTAAAGAAGAATCCATTTTAGCTCCACCAATAATCAATTTACGAACTTTTGAAAGTCCATTAATTGAATTTTGAACTTGAAGCGGAACCATCGCAACAAAATCGTATGTTGTTGTATTTAGTTCAAGCGGATGAAGACTCGGAGAAACAACTTCTAGTTCTAATCCTAAAATTAAACTTCGCACCAACATCATTTTTCCTGCGATAAATTGTGTAGGAAGGCACAATAAAGCTTTATCGCCAGGTTTTAAATCGAAAAAATCGCCCGTTGCAAGTGCAGACTGAATCATTGCTTTTTTTTCTAATCTTACCAATTTTGGAAGTCCGGTAGTTCCCGAAGTTGTCATTTCGATATAATTCTTTTTATCAAACCAATCTAAAAAGAATTCACCAATGGAACGCTCGTAAGCATCACCTTCTTTAACATAACTATAGGCAGCACGGCATAAATCTTTTGCATTTAAATGATAACCGTTTAGCTTAAAATAATTATGAACGTTGTTATGAGTTAAGTTTTGCATACTTTTTATTTTTTACTTCTACATTTTTAATCTCGTCTGTTAATTTTTCTTTCCAATTTGTCCAACCATATTTTTTGCTAAAAATGAAAAGTAAAATTGGATATATGATTACAACCGGTAGAATCACGTCTATTCCTGCCGATGGTTCTGAAAGATCTCTAAATATCGAATATGTCTGAAAAACGGTCCAATCTGAGGTCACTAAAAGAGCTCCAACAAGATTATTTGCCGCATGAAATCCTAATGCCAATTCCATTCCTTCATCCATCAAAGTGATAACCCCTAAAAACAATCCTGTTCCTATATAATATATCATTACAATATTTCCCATTTTAACTACTTCAGGATTAAACCAATGCATTGAGCCAAAAATAACCGAAGTCATAATAAGAGGAAACCATCTATTTCTAGCCAAATTTGCAAATCCTTGCATTAAATATCCTCTAAAAACATATTCTTCTGTACTGGTTTGTATCGGAATTAATATAGAACCTAAAACAACTAAAATTAGAAACGGAACTAATTTAAAACTTAAAACAAATTTTTCTGGAGAGCTTAGATAAACGATTGAAAAACTAACCAGCGAAATAAAAGTCCACAAAAAGAAAGAAAACCAAATTCGTTTCCAGTCTATTTTTGGTCTTGCCGTAGTTATTGATAATACTGTCTGATGATGAATATATTTAACTACAAAGTAAATTCCTGCAAAGGCAAAAACGAACGAAATCATTACAAGAAAGAGCGTCGTATTAGACTCAAACATTTTCATAACATCATCATTTGTTGTTGGAAATGCCTTACCTTGGCTAAAAGCTTTATAAAATACTGCGGCAGTAAGCGGAATTTGCCCTACAAAAGATGCTGCTATAATAAAAAGAGATCCTACGAGATATTTCCAAAATTTATTTTCAGGCTTAATTCCTTGTTCTAAAAACATAAATTTAAAATTTAAAAAAATGAGAATTCAAATTCCATAAGTAAATCTTACTTTTGGCTTTGCAAAACTACCTCTTTTTTGCCTTACAAATATTTGAACCCTTAAATATAACAAAATGATACAAATTTATCATAATCCGAGATGCGGAAAATCAAGAAACTGTCTTGCTTTTATCGAACAATCTAAACAAGAATTTGAAATTATTCCTTACTTGACAGAAACGCCAAGTGCTGATGAACTAAAAAAACTGTTGAAACAACTTAATTTAGAGCCAATTCAGTTGGTTAGAACCAAAGAAAAAATCTGGATCGAAAACTTTAAAGGAAAAACTTTAAACGAAGAACAAATTATAAATGCGATGGTCGAAAATCCAATTTTAATAGAAAGACCTATTGTTGTAAAAGACGGAAAAGCTATAATTGGCAGAGATCCAGATCTTGTTGCTTCTTTTTTAGATTGATTCTAAAATACTTCATTAACATTTTTTTGTGATTTCTTTCTTTAAACCAAAAACTACATTTGCCGTCTAAAGAGAAAAGAAAAACCAAAAATGAAGAAAATCAAATTTGCTGTACTGCTAGTATTCTTGTTTACAAGCATGTACAATTACTCACAACAAGGACCTGGCGGCAACAAAGTAAAAGTCAGCGGAAAAGTTTTAGAAAAAGTAAGCAAACAACCTCTAGAATATGCAACTATTTCTATTACAGCTCCTAATGATACTAAAGTTATTGCAGGCGGTATTACAAATCCAAAAGGAGAATTTGAAGTTACTGTAGCACCTGGAACTTACGATATAAAAGTTGAATTTATCTCTTTTAAATCAACTGAAATTAAACAAAGAAGCATTCAAGGCGACACTAATTTAGGTATTGTTAATTTATCTGAAGATGCTGCCCAACTTAACGAAGTTGTGGTTCGAGCTGAAAAATCGACAGTCGAAATAAAATTAGACAAAAAAGTTTACAACGTTGGTCAAGATATGATTGTAAAAGGCGGAAGCGTTAGCGACGTTTTAGACAATGTTCCTTCTGTTTCTGTTGATACTGAAGGAAATGTTAGTTTAAGAGGAAGCGATAACATTCGTATTTTAATTGACGGAAGACCTTCGCAAGCTATTAATATGGCAGAAGCTTTAAGACAACTTCCTGCTGATGCTATTGATAAAGTAGAAGTTATTACCAATCCATCTGCGCGTTATGATGCTGAAGGAGGTTCTGGAATTATCAATATTGTTCTTAAAAAAGGTAAAAATCAAGGTTTTAATGGAACTTTAATTGCCTCTACAGGTTTACCAGAAACTTATGGTTTAAGTGCCAATGTGAATTATAAAACCGAAAAATTAAATTATTTCACAACTGCTGGATACAATTATAGAACAAATGAAGGAGCTGGTAAAACAAACTCTGAGTATTTGAATGCAGATGGAACTACAAAAAACTTCTTAGATGAAACACGTGATACTAAACGTGTTAGAAACGGATTCAATGGAAGAGCTGGAGTTGAATGGACACTTACACCGACAACTTTCTGGACAAATGCAATTAATTACCAAAATAATACTGGTGATGATCGTGATTTGATTAATTATTACAATTACGATGCAAATCGAGCTTTTACAGGAACGTCTTATCGTTTAAATAACGCTGATACAGGAAGTGAAAATGTTGAATTTACTTCGAACTTAATTAAAAATTTCAACGACAAAGGACATAAACTTACAGCTGATCTTTCTATTTCGAGAAATACAGATGATAGCAATAGTACTATTACGGCTTCTCCAAATTTTAATACAACTTTAAACGATCAAGTACAAAAGCAAGTTTTAGCACAAGTTGACTATGTGTTGCCTCTTGGAAAAGGTGGACAGTTTGAAGCAGGTTACAAAGGAAGTTTTGGAGATTTGAATAACATCTACAATGTTAGCACTCTTGATTCGAATGGTCAGAATGTGACCGATCCTAATTTATCTAATACTTTAGAATACAAAGAAAACATCAATGCGCTTTATACGCAATATGGTTTTAAAGTAAATAAATTTTCTTATTTGTTTGGTTTAAGATGGGAAGATACCAACATCCAAGTTAACTTATTAGATAATAGTGATTTCAACACTAAAAAATACAACAATTTATTTCCAAGCGCTTTTGTTAGCTACGAAATTTCAGATCAAAGTAATTTCTCTGCAAGTTATAGCAAGCGTTTATCGAGACCAAGAGGACGTTTCATGAATCCTGCCGTAAACTATGCGAGTAATATCAATATCTTTCAAGGAAATCCTGATTTAGATCCTTCTTTGACGGATAAATATGATATTGGATATATCAAAAGATGGAGTAAAGTAACTTTTAATACTTCGGCTTATTTTGAAAACACAAAAGACGTTTTCAGTTTTGTAAGATCTCCTACTGGTGATGTTGTAACTCCAGACGGTGAAGTGGTAACTCCTGCGCCAGGTGAAGTAGTTGATGGTACGCCAGTAATTAAAAGTTCTCCGATCAACTTAGGAAGAGAACAAAAATTTGGTTTTGAATTTACATTCAATTACACGCCTTACAAATGGTGGAAATTGAACAGTAACTTTAACTTCTTTAATGTAAAAACTACTGGAGAAAACAGTTATACAGATACACAAGGAAATGTGGTTGTTCAGAATTTAGATAATCAGGCGAACTCTTGGTTTGCAAGAATAAACTCTAAAGTAACCTTACCTTACAAAATTGATTGGCAATTGACTGGAATGTACAATGGAGAGCAAAAAACAGCTCAAGGTAAAAACTTAGGTCAATTCGGAATGAACACTGCTTTTAGTAAAGATGTAATGAAAGACAAAGCAACAATTGCATTTAATATTAGCGATGTTTTTAATTCTAGAAAAATGAGATCTTACACATACTTAGACAATGTAAATTCTTATAGTGAATTCCAATTCCGTAAACGCCAGTTCAATTTATCGTTTACTTACCGTTTTAATAAACCAAAAGGTGAAAGAGATAAAAACATGCCTAAAAACAATGACGGCGGCGGAGAAGGCGGAGAATTTCCAGGATAATCGCATTTAAACTTTAATATTAAAATTCCAAATTCCAATTTTAAAAATTGGAATTTGGAATTTTTTTTATATCATATTCATAAAATCAAAAAGGCAAAGCTTGCTCAGCTTTGCCTTTGATCAAAAAAAAAAAAAACAAAAAAGAATTAAAAACCAGTTTTACTATTTTTAAGCAGTAACTTCTTGTTCTGCTGTATTTTTCAATTTAGGAACAGGAATTGCTTTAGCTGCCACTTTTGGTTTTGAGGCGGGCTTCTTTTTACCCCATTTCTGTTTACCCCACCAAATTATAAATCCAGTGATAGGAAGAGTTGCAGAAATTAAGCTGGCAAAAAATGCAATAATTTTTCCTGTTAGTCCAAGAACACTTCCAACGTGAATATCATAATTCATACGTCTGATTTTGTCTGGAATATTTGCCTCTACATATTTCCCTGAGAAAGGAGTTTTAATTGAAATCTCTTTCAAAGACTGCTGATCGTAACTGTAACGATCCATATTGTAATAGGTGTTTTTTTGCTTGTAAACAAAAGCACCAATTGGATCCGAAGGTTTTCCGGGAATGTTAACTAAAATTCCAGAAGCTTGCGGATTTTCTTTTCTTAATTTTAATAATACCTTGTCGGCAGTTGTAATATTAAATGCTACAACATTTGTAGTATCTGATTTTGGAGATTCACGGTTTTCTGTCAATGGTTTTCCGCCAGAAGTTACCCAATATAATGATTTACTCCACCATCCAAAACTCCAAACTAAACCAGTTACGGCAATAAAAAACAAGAATATACAGCTGTAAAAACCGAACACATTATGCATATCATAATTTACACGTTTAAAGCTGGCATCCCATTTAATTTTAAAACTTTTATCAATAATTGATTTTATCCATTTTGTTGGCCACCATAAAACGATACCCGAAATTAATAAAACCACAAAAATTAGAACAGCAACACCTACAATTGGTCTTCCGATATCATAAGGAAGCCACAAAGCACGATGTCCGTTTAATATCCATCTGAAAAAATCTGGCGAATCTCCTCTAGAAAAAGTTTTTACGTTTAATATTTCTCCCGTGTACGGATTCATATAAACGCTAATAAAAGTTCCAGATCTTCTACCGCCTTTACGCTTTTCATCTTTTCCTTTTCCTTTTTCTTTTTCTCTAGGTTTACCTTGAGTTTTTAGATCAGATTTTGCTTTTTCGCCTTCATTTTTAGCGAAATCTTTTTTTCTTTCTCCTCTTTTATGTTCCGCTTTTTTGTTTTCGCCCTTTTCTCCTCGACCGCCTCTTTCACCATCTTCTTTTTTCTCTACAAAATAGCCTACAATTGCCGCTTCGTCTTTTTCTCCGAAAGTAACACTTGTAGCTTTTTTATCTTTCATTTTTTTATCTGCAATTGAAACCAATTGAGAAGGCAACAAAAATGCTTTTTCCTGAGGTTTTACAAAACGCCAGTCTTCGATAAAATCTTTTATTTCGTGCTCAAAAACATAAATACAGCCCGTAAGGCTGACAATAACTACAATGATTCCAGACGCTAAACCAAGCCACAAATGCAGCCAAGCCATAACGCGCTTAAAAAGTGATTTTTTACTTTTTTTCTTATTGTTTGGGGTTGGTTTTGATTTTAAAAAAGAAAACATATTTTGTGATAGATAAATAGGATAAATAAAAAAACCGTAAGTCCTCAAAATGAGAACTTACGGTAAAAAAAATATTAGTATTTTAATTTCTGAATTGCAGTAATTTGTCCGCCTTCCACTTTCATACCTTTTGTAGCAACAGCAGTTGTACCGTTGATAGAGTAAATCCAGTTTCCGTCAGGAGTATTGATACCTACAATTGCAGAGCTTCCATCTTCTGAAGTGATGTTGTAACGGCTAGTTACAGAAGTTAAAGTTGCTGGAGCATTTGTTACCCAAGTAAATGTTTGGTTGTAAACATCTGCGATAGCCATTTTAACTGCACCATTGTTTTTTCCAACATTTCCGTACATTAACAATAAGAATTTACCTTTTGAAATGTAGCTTGTAGAAGAGATTTTGTAGCCACCCGATTTTTCTTGAACATTGAAGAAATACGTTTTATCAAATTCTGTTGTTCCTTTTTTAATTCTAACAACCGCTGAAGGTTTTGTAGAAGTTAAAACTGCATTACTTGTCGCGATAGCTCCAGAGAAACCGTAAGCATCTCCATTTTCATCTTGGAATAATCCGTTTGTAAAATAAGCTCCTAAATAACTTGTACGGTTATCTTTGATTACTTTTTCTAATTTAAGTTCTGGATAGTTGTAAACCGCAACCCAAGTACTATCTGGATTTACAGTTCCGAAGTTATCAACTCCATCTCCTTTAATACTCATGTAAGGCATATACACTTTGTCTCCAACTTGAGTTGCCCAAGTAAAGAAAGCTCTTTCTCCGTTTTTAGCCAATACTTTAGTGTCTTGTTGCGCTTCACCAGTAATAAGCGATTTTTCAGCATCAATCTTGTACATTGAAGCGATAGAAGCGCCACTTCTTGGAACTTTAATTGTTAAGATATCTTTGTTTACAGCAGCAAATACGTGTACTGTTTCTGCTTGAAAATCAGATTTTTTAACTAGTTTTCCTTCTGCATTTAAGTTATAAGTTGTTACAGCTCCAGGGTTTCCTTGTCCGTAAAGCAAACTGAAGAAGTTATTTTGTGCCGTAATGTAGTAACGGTATGTTCCGTCTTGCTCTAAACCATTTCCAGTTGTTGTGATAGAACCTGTAGAAACATCGTCTGCAGTCAATAAATAATCTGCAATTCCTGCAGCTCCTGTAGTTGCAGTAATTATATATTTAGTTTTTCCTGTATCAGATCCTCCGCCAGATTCTCCTCCTGAATTATCAGAATCACTGCTGCAAGAAAAAGCTGTAAAAGCTAAAACAGCTGATAATAACGCTAATGTGGTACTTTTTTTCATTGTATTATAGTATTTATATTAAAATTTATTTATTTGATTTACTGAAATAATATCTCAATTTGATATAAAAAGCTCTACTTGGTTTTTGCAAAGAGAAATTGTCGTAAAGCTTATTATCTAAGAAATTTTTACACTCAAAAGCAATGTTGTATTTTCCGTTTGCCATCGTGTAAACAGCATTTAAATCGTGGCTAAACTGCTGAGGGATTTCCAATTTGCTGTCTTTGCTTCCCATACTTGGCCATGATAAATAGTAGGTATGAACATAAAGCAGGTTATAACCAACTGATAAATTGTTTCCTTTTTTCCATAAGTTATTAAAGAACATTGTGGCATCGGCATTTCCAAAAAGAAAAGGCATGTTTGGAATTCTGTCTTTATAAAATGGAGATACATAATTTTGATTTGGCTCATATTCGGTCATATTTCGAATATTCTGATACGTTGTATTAACACCAGCTGTAAAACGATTTCCGTAAGAATATCTAATTTCTCCATCAATACCATAATTTGTCACTTTTCCTTGGTTGACATTGGTAGTCATGGTTTGATTATTATTTAAAGTCGGACGAATGAAATCTGTTGCATTTCTATGTAAAAGATTGACATCAAACGATAATGCATTTTTTTCGTTAAAACTGGTCTGATAACTTGCTCCAATATTAAAATTGTTACTTGTTTCAGGTCTTAAAGAAAGATTTCCTTCTAAATTATCGTTTACATTTCCGAAGATTTCTTCTGGACTCGGAAGTCTGTATGTTTTTTCATAAGACGCTTTTACCTGAAGATTACGTTTTAAATAGTAGCTTGTTGCACCACCATATCCTGTTGTAGAAGTATTATCAACATATTTTTGATAAGCAATATCACCAGCATTTCCAGAAGGATTATAACTTCTTGAATAAGTAGTTTTTAACGAGTAATCTTTAATAAATACAGAAGTACTCCACTTTGTGTTGAAATCTAATTTATATCCTAATCCTAAAACATTTTTCTGTGTTTTCTTAGGCTGTTTATAAACCAAAGATTCTGGAACCAACTCATCACTTTCTTTACGGTCAAAGGTATTGAACGTGTTATTAAGCATGAAAGAGTGTCTTTCGTTTAATGTATAAGTCGCATTGGCAGTTGCCACTCCATTGTTGTTGTAGAATTTACGTAAAGTACGGCTTCTCTCTCCTCCTGTTCCAGCATATTCTTTATAATCGCCAAACCAGTTATATCTTCTAAAAACTGTATCTATATTTTGCTCGTATCCAAAATTGTAATTTCCGGTAACATTTACATTTAAGCCTTTTGTAAATAAATCTTTTACTTGATATTTAATTGTAGGCATCACAATGCTTCCTTTTCTATAAATCTTACCAAATACACTCACCATTCTGGCACCTGTCTGAATATCTGCTTGGTTTTCGCCACCTGTAAAACCAATCATCAATTTATCAGCGTATTTTTTTCCAGTAACACCGATATTAAAAATTACAGTTTCGTTGCGGTATTTATCATGAAAACGTCTTACTCTTTGATTTGGAAAATAAGCTCCCGTATTCAAATCGGCTACGTCGACATTTACCCAATAATTGTTATCTGAATAATTCTGAAAAGCATTAATCTCTGTTGTGAAACCACTTTTTGCCGTATATCCAGCATTAAGACTTGAACGATGCGTATTAAATGATCCAAAAGAATAAGAAGCGTCGATATAAGTTCTAGGCTTACTGCTTGTAACAATATTGATAGCTCCACCTAAAGCATCTCCACCTAACCAAATTGGCACAACTCCTTTGTAAACTTCTACTCGATCTGCAAGATTGACTGGAATATTATTCATTTGAAAAGAAGAACCAAAATTATCCATTGGCACTCCATCAATAAAAACTTTAATCTGATTACCTGCGAATCCATTGATTGAAAGTTCTGATCTAGAACCAACTCCACCAGATTCCCTATTACGAACTCCAGAAACACGATCTAGAGCATGAGATAAATCTAAAGTTGAATTATGTAGTTTTTTAGCATCAATTGCGGTTACGCTGTAAGCTTGTTTATTTACTTTCTCAGTTTGTGTTCTTCCGAGAACGGTAACACTTTCTAATTCTTGCGATTCGGTTTCCATTTTAACTGGAATATTCAAATTACCTGAAATTTCGATTTGCTTTTTATAAACTGCAAAACCGATCGCAGAAATTTTTAAAGTGTGTTTTCCTGTTGGTACATTTTTAAAATTATAATTTCCATTTTCATCTGAAATTACACTTAAACCCGTTTTTTCGATAATAATTGTTGCGTAAGGAATTGTTTGACCAGAATTTTCAACAACCTGTCCAGACACTGTAAAACCTTGATTTTGCTGGGAAAACGAGAAGAACGTGATAAGAAGAAATAAACTGGAAAATAATTTTTTTTGAGTTGACATATCTTTAATTAGACTAATTATAAATAACTTTGCTGCAAAAGTACCATCAACGTCTTAAAAAAAGATAGGGAAAAACGGATTATTATTTTGTAAAAACGGATTAAATTTTGAAAATCGAAGCCACACTTTTAACACCAGAAACCCCAATAATAAAAATTAAAATTGGAGATAAATATTACCCCAAAAGCACTTTAACAGAAGAAAACATCAATATTGAAAACAGTGATGCAGAAAAAATCATCAGTCGGCATTTAATAACCGAAGGTCTGGTTTTATTGGATACTCAGATGTATTTCTCGACTTCTAAAACCGTTATTTTTGAAATTGATGAAGAATCTGTTGTCATGAATTTTATTTACAGCAGTAATGTAGAAACTAAAATTGAAGATTTAGAAGGAGAAAAATACTCTAAAGAAAATACACACAATATTTTTTACACAGACAATTTTAAAGCATCTTTTACTATTCCGCCTTTTACGCAAATTAATTATTTATCCATAATTCTTTCTAAAGAGTTTTATTACAATATAATTAATGAAGATTGGCAGCTTCATGAAAAATTCTCAAGAAACATTTTAAATAAAAAATCAAGTTATTTAACTTCGAAATATCTTCCTTTTACACCTGCAATACAATGGGTTACGCACGAAATAAAAAACTGTACAAGACAAGGCGCTCTCAAACGGATTTACATAGAAAGCAAGATTAAAGAGCTTTTAATTTATCAGCTTGAAACCCTAAATACTAAACCTTCAGTACAAGAAAATATTGACGAGGAAGATTACACAAAATTATTAGAAGCAAAAAAAATACTAGACAACGATTATCGAAACACACCTACTCTACCCGAACTTTCAAGACTAATTTCGTTAAACGAGTTCAAATTAAAAAAAGGATTTAAAGCCTGTTTTGGCACAACTGTCAAAAGCTATATCATAAAGCTCAGAATGGAACAAGCCAAAGAGTTATTTCAAAATAAAAAGGCAACAGTAAGCGAAGTAGCTTATAAATGCGGTTACAAAGATGTTTCTCATTTTTCGGCTGCTTTCAAAAGCTATTATGGGTTTTCGCCTCAAAAATTCAAACTTAATACCAACTTCCTGCAATTCTGGCTAATCGGACTTTCACTTTTATTCTAAAAAAAAAAGGGTTTTAAAATTTCGTCCGTCGACTTAATCTTAAAACCCTTAAAAATTCGACATTAATGTATATTGCAAACTTATACAATTACCCACGATCAAATGAATATGTCTGAATCAATTCTAAAAAAATGTTTCTCCAAAAACAGTATAAAAATTTAAAATGACATCCAAAAAGGCAAAGAATGCCACGGTTTTTAAATTTTTACAGGACAAAATTATAAGCAGAAAAAGATATTACCTTACGGTTTTCCTCATCTTTATGTTAAAAAATCACATGATAAAAGTTAATCAATTGCTGTACAAAACATTACACCAACAACTTTAACAAAACTTTAGAGAAAGTGTAATCGGTGAATTCTGATAAAACACAATAGGATCAAAAAAATAAACGCTTTTCTTGTTCTAGATTAAGTTTGATTAGATCAATCCTTTCTATTTTTGTTCTGATGATTTTAACTTAGAAATGTTGTATCTTTTTCACTTAAACTGGATATTATGAAAACTCTAGAATTTTTATTGCTCGGAAAAAACGAAGCTATTTTGGCCATTTTACTACGTCTTGTCAATGCAGATGAAAACTGGAATGCAGTTGCTTTTAACAATGAAAAAGAAGCCCAGAATTACTTTGAAAATAATAAGATAGACATTGTTCTTTTGAGTTCTGGTATCGAAGATCATATTGAAAAAGAGTTCACTTCTTTTTGCATAAAAAATCAGCCAGATGTTGAAGTAATTGAACATTTTGGCGGCGGAAGCGGTTTATTGAAATCCGAAATTTTACACCGCTTACATTTGAAAGGAAAGCTTTAAATTTGTAATTCAAAGTCCTAAAAATGGAAAAAACGTATTCGGTTGTATTTTATTCTAAAACGGTTGTTGAACCAGTTAAAAAACTAAAAGATTTTTTAAAAAGCAAAATAGATTGGTACAACAGCTGCAATTCTGAAGCACATATTACAATTTGCGAATTTATTATTGATGAATCTCAACTTGACACTATCAAACAAAAGCTTTCTAAAATTGCTGATACTTTTACGCCCTTTGAAGTTTCTTTAGATCACTTTGATTCTTTCCCAAATGCCGGAGCTTTTTTTATTGGTGTAAACAAGGATTCTACAAATAATCTTGTTCCAATTATGAAAAAAATTCATGAAACTTTAAAATCTCTAAAACTAAAAAAAAGTGATAATCCGCATATGTCAATTGGAAGGCGATTGACTCCCGAAAATCTTAAAATAGCTTCTGAACTTTTTACCACAATCCATCTTCAATTTGACTGTAATGAAATTGTTTTAAGAGAATTTGATCCAATAAAAAAACAGTTTTTTGTAATTGATGCAATTCCTTTTGGCAATAATCCTGAACCTGAATTTGTACAGGGAAGTTTGTTTTAACCGCAAAGAGCGCAAAGATATACGCAAAGTTCGCAAAGATTTTACACAAAGGTTTGCGAACTTTGCGTTTTCTATAGGCTTCTAAATCAAAAAACCTTGCTTTCTTTGCGGTTAAACTCACAAAGCTTATTTTTTTGTATATTTGATTTTTACAATTCACAAATATGAAATCTCTAGATTCATTTTACAAAGACATAACAGAAGGCTCAACCGTTGAACCTAATTCTTTACTGCCAAATGATATTCAGAAAGAAATCGGGCATTTTAATGTTTTTGATATAAAAGAACTTCTGGAACGTCTAAAAGGAAAACCCGGAATGCCTTATGATAGAAGAGCTTATTATAAAATAAGTTTAATTCGAGGTCACAATAAAGCCGAATATGCAGATAAAATAATCGAAATAGAAAAACAAGGATTACTGTTTGCAACACCAAAAATTCCGTACAATTATTTGCCGCAAGACACCAATCAATCTGGGCAGTTTTGTGTTTTTACAAGCGAATTTTTATCTAAAAATAAAAGTGGAATTGATTTGGATGAACTTCCAATTTTCGCTTCAGATGGTTACCCTATTTTTCAATTATCAGATCAAGAAGTTGAGGAAATTGCTTTGATTTTCAATAAAATACAAAGAGAAATTAACTCTGATTATATTTATAAATATGATTTAATTCGAAATTATGTTGCTGAATTAATTCACTTTGGACAAAAATTACAACCTATAACCGCTTTATATTCTAAACACAATTCGGCAGCGCGAGTTTCTTCTTTATTTGCAGAATTATTAGAAAGACAATTTCCAATAGAATCTCCAAATCAAAGATTAGAGCTGAGAACTGCCAAAGATTTCGCGGAAAGATTATCGGTTCACGTAAATCATTTAAATAAAGTTTTAAAGGAAAATACCGGAAAAACCACAACCGAATTAATCAGCACAAGATTAACAAACGAAGCCAAAATTCTTTTAAAACAGACCGATTGGAATATTTCTGAAATCGCATATTCTCTTGGTTTCGAAGAATTAGCGCATTTTTCTAATTTCTTTAAAAAGCAAACTTCTTTTACACCGATTGCTTTTAGGAGTTAGATATTTTAGATTGCAGATTGCAGATTTTAGATTACTACACAAAGTTTGTCTTCCTGAGCGAAGTCGAAGGATCTCATGCTAAATCCATACAGTACGTTCTACTTTGCGTGTCCTTCCACTTATCTCGGGAGGACATAAAATGAGAATCAAGGCAATGCTGTTTTTATTGATATTGTAATTGATATTTAATTCTGATTTGAATTTCGCAAACATCGGTTTGATATTTACAACTTCCCGTTTCTACTTCCATCCTACCTTTGTCTTATCAATTTAAAAGATCGAAAAGATGAATTTATCAAACAATAAAATTTTAATAACTGGAGGTGCAAGTGGTATCGGACTTGGACTTACCGAACGATTTATTCAGGAAAATAATACCGTAATTATCTGCGGAAGAAGAGAAACTGTTTTAAATGACGTTAAAGCAAAATTTCCTTCAGTAATTACAAAAGTATGCGACCTTTCTAAAGAAGAAGACCGCACTGCGCTTTATGAATGGATTGCAGCAAATCATCCTGATTTAAATGCTTTAGTAAACAATGCAGGAATTCAAAACTGGATTTCAGTAAGTGATGAAAATTTCTACGAAAGTATGAAAGCTGAATTAAGTACAAATATTGAAGCTCCTTTACATTTAACTTCCTTATTTATTCAATTAAAATCGCTTAAAACGGTAATGAATGTTACTTCTGGATTGGCATTTTCGCCTTTTGCTAAAGTTCCGGTTTATTCGGCTACAAAAGCATTCTTTAGATCGTTTACGCTTTCACTTCGTCATTTATTAAAAGAAAAAAATATTGAAGTGATCGAGATTATTCCACCAGCTTTAAACACAGATTTGGGCGGAATAGGTTTGCATGACGCACATCCAAGCGTAAGCAGTTTTATTGAATCTATTTTTGAACAATTAAAAGAAGGAAAACAAGAACTGACTTTTGGAACAAGCGAAACCAGATTAAACGCAAGCGCAGAAGAATTGAGAAATCATTTTAATGCAATGCACTCTAATTAAGTAAAATGTTGAATGTGAGATGTGAAATGCAATAAGACATTTGTCTTTTTAAAACCCGAAAACATGACAAAAAATTTCACATCCACATTTTTACAATTAACAATTAACAATTAACAATTCATAATTGAAAAAGATGGCAGTAAATACAAAAATAGCTCTTGTTACAGGCGGTAGCAGAGGTTTAGGAAAAAATATGGCAATTGCGATTGCAAAAAAAGGAATCGACGTACTTATCACTTACAACAGCAAAAAAGAAGAAGCTGATTTAGTGGTAAAAGAAATCAAAAGTTTAGGTCAGAAAGCGGCTTCACTACAATTAAATGTTGCTGAATCTGGAACTTTTGATGCATTTTTTAACGAAGTAGAATCAACTTTAAAAAGCACTTTTAAAACCGATAAATTCGACTATCTAATAAACAATGCAGGAATCGGAATTCACAATTCTTTCATAGGAACAACTGAAGCTGAATTTGATCAATTGACTAATATTCAGTTTAAAGGTCCGTTTTTCTTAACTCAAAAAGGATTGAACGTAATGAATGACGGCGGCGGAATTGTAAATATTTCTACTGGTTTAGCAAGATTTTCATTCCCTGGTTATGCGGCTTACGCATCTATGAAAGGCGCGATTGAAACTTTAACAAAATATCAAGCAAAAGAACTTGGAGCAAGAAAAATCAGAGTAAATGTGGTAGCTCCCGGAGCAATCGAAACAGATTTTGGAGGCGGAGTAGTTCGTGACAATGAACAAATGAACCAGCAAATTGCTTCTGTAACAGCCTTAGGAAGAGTTGGTTTGCCAGATGATATTGGCGGAGTTGTTGCCTTTTTATGTACAGAAGATGCACGCTGGATAAATGCTCAAAGAATTGAAGCTTCTGGCGGAATGATGCTGTAAAGAGGTTTCAAGTTTCAAGTTTCAGGTTTCAGGTTTAACCGCAAAGAACGCTAGGGGATTACGCAAGGTTTTTTACATAAAGCTTTGCGAACTTTGCGTTTATATATCATAAAGCTTAGAAAAAACCTTGCGCACTTTGCGGTTAAAACACACAAAGAATATCAACTTGAAACTTCAAACTTGAAACCTGAAACAAAAAAACACAAAACAAAACCCGATAAGTAACCAAAAACTCATCGGGTTTGTCGTTTCAAATAATATTTGAATTAGTAAGCTGTTTTAATTCTTTTCAATAGAGACATCAAAACCTCCATCTTTATCAAAAACAACATCATAAAATTTGGTGTCTTTTGTCACCCCAACTTCATAAGTCGTTTTGTTTTTATCGTCTACAACCATTGCAACTTCTCGAATTGCTTTCGGCGTATAATTCTTTTTTAAATAAGCTTGTGCTTTTGGCGGTAACTGGCTAAACGTAATCTGCAATTCATACGCTTTCATGTTTCCTAAATTATCATAAATCGCAACCGCTTTAGTTGTATTGGTAACATTGTATTTCGCCTCAAAACGAATTTCATCTTCATCATCCCCCACATATTCTTCAGACCAAACGGGCACTTTTCCAGGATATTCTTTCCCAAAAGCAAATTTCACCTTTTCTGGCGGCGTAATTACTTTTTTCATATTTGTTCCTTCTTGTGCAAGTAAAAAACTGCTGCATAAAAAAGTAAAAGCTAAAAACACGTTTTTCATGGTCTTATTTTTAAAATTAAACTTCAAACAACGTATTAAATTTACTACTTTTTTATTAAGAATAAATGAAGTGTCTCAATATTTTTTTGAACGTTTGGAAACCGATTTAATTACAACTTTGAACTCGTAAAATTATAATTCAAGCTTTTTTAAGCGATCTGTTAATTCTCTTTTATAGGTAATCCCTATTGGAATTCTTTCGTTTTTAATAACTACAAAATCTTTCTCTGTAGCATCAATTTTGTCCAATGCAACAATGTAAGATTTATGAATTCGCATAAAGCTTTTTTCTGGAAGGCATTTCTCAAATTCAGTTGTTGTAATGGATGCCAAATAAGTTCGTTTTGTTGTATGGAGTTTCACATAATTTCCAAAACTTTGGGCAAACAAAAGTTGATCTAATTCTATTTCAATAAAATAACCATCGACTTTTACACTTACGGAATTGATGACCGCTTCTTCTGCTTTTTTTACATTTTCTGTTGCAAAAAAACGATCAATTGCTTTTAGAAATCGTGGAAAATAAATGGGTTTCAGCAAATAATCAATTACACCGTAATCGTAACTTTCCAAAGCAAATTCAGAATAAGCCGTTGTCAGAATTGTTTTTGGATGAGTCGGAAGAATCTTTAGTAATTCCATTCCAGAAATTTCAGGCATATTAATGTCTAAAAACATTAAATCGACTGGATTTTCTCGGAGATAATTCATCGCTTCAATTCCATTATATCCTTGAAAAACCAATTCCAATTGCGGATTTTGTTTGATGTAATTCGCTAAAACATAATGCGCCGCGGGTTCATCATCTACAATTATGCATTTCTTTGTTTCTTTCATCCTACAAACTTTTTAAGTTGTATTTCTAAATCAACAATATAAGTCTGTTTATCGTCTTGAATGTCTAATTTATAATCTTTTCCATAAATTAAATTCAAACGTTCAATCGTATTTTTTAAACCGATTTTGGTAGAAATAACATCATTTTTCTTCGGAATTGAATTCGTAACATGAAGACTTAATATTCCGTTTTCAACTTTAATATTAATTTTCACAAAACAATTTTCAATTGCACAAGTTCCATGTTTAAAGGCATTTTCTATAAATGCAATTAATAACATTGGCGAAATTTTATACGTATAATCTTTATCTACTGTACTCTCAAAAGTTATATCGCAACGATAACCAACACGCTCTTTTTCAAGCTGCACATAACTGTTTATAAATTCGAGTTCGTCTTCTAAAGAAACACATTGTTTGCTGTTACTTTCTAATTGATAACGCATTAACTGCGACACTTTCATAATTAAATCTGGTGTTCTGTCTGGAAATTCAAGGCTTATTCCGTAAAGTGTATTAAATGTATTGAACAAAAAATGCGGATTTAATTGTCCTTTCAATGAATTCAATTGCATTTGATTGAACAATAAAGCCGCATCGGTTTGTTTTCTGTGAATACGATAAAACTTAAATACAATAATCGGACTCAGAATGCAGACCAAAGTTCCTAAAACACTTGCCAATTGGTAGGCATAACTTCTTTGATGTGAGTTTTGATACAAATGACATTTTGCAAACATATCCAGCATTGTAATTTCATACAAAATGACCGAGAATACAAAAACACCAAAAAACGTTAAAATTATATAAGTAAAAGGTTTGTTTGCTTTGAATAAAATAGGAAGGAGAAAAAAGCGGTTAAATTGGGCATGCATGTATAAAATGCAATAGAAAAATACCCCCATTAAAATCGAAATGAATGAACTAAACAACATCCAATCATTTTTTAAGGTATAAATCGTAAAGGAAAAAAGGACAACGGCAACTTCTTGCCACCATTTGTTATCCAATATGTTATCAATCTTTTTGTTCATTCTTAATTTTGAAATAGGTTACAAAGTACGAACAAATATTTAATTATTTTTTTCAAAAAATGACCAATTCAATTCGTCATTTACTAGTGCAGTACATCACTAAACATGACTTTTATCAGTGTAAGAGAAATAAATTTGTTTCATCAAAAACATTTTATATCACACCTTGAGTTTATGTATTTCAAAAAAATTACCATTTTATTTTTATTGATTTTTGCCTCAATCGGTTACGCTCAAACCCTGTCTTTAAAAGAAGCCATAAAAACAGGACTTGAAAACTACGGTTCTATCCGAGCAAAAAACAATTACACCAATGCATCAAAAGAGACTCTAAAACAATCTCGCCGTGATTATCTGCCGAACCTAAATTTGTCGGCACAGCAAGATTACGGAACCGTAAACGGACAAAACGGACCGCTTTATGGTTTTGGAGGTTTAGGAGTTGCTTCATCAGGTTTACCTCTTCCTGAACAAAACTGGAATTCGGCGTTTGGTGCGCTTTATCTAGTCAACATGAACTGGGATTTTTTCACCTTCGGAAAAACACAGGAAAAAATCAATTTATCTAAAATTGATGTTCAGGCCAAAGAAAAAGATTTACAGCAAGAAAAATTCCAGCAGGAAATTAAAATTTCGGCTGCTTATTTAAATCTTTTAGCGAGCCAGAGATTATTGATTTCTCAGCAAAAGAATTTAGACCGTGCAGAAGTTTTCAAAAAGACTGCTGCAGCGAGAGTTAAAAACGGATTATTGGCAGGAGTAGATTCTACTTTGGCAACCGCAGAAGTTTCTAAAGCTAAAATCGCTTTAAACCTTGCTAGAAACTTCGTTAAAGAACAAAACAACAAATTAGTCGATTTAATGGGCGTTGCGCCGCAGGATTTTGTTACAGATACTTTATTTGTAACGCAGATTCCGAAAGAGTTAATTCAAGGAAATGCTGCAAACGATAGTCTTCATCCGTTATTGCAATTGTATAAAACGAAAATCGATTACAGCAATCAGCAAGTTAAATTATACAAGCGTTTTTATTACCCAACAATGAGTGCTTTTGGTGTTTTACAAACCAGAGCTTCGGGATTTGACAATACTTATGCCTCAGACCAAACTGCATTTAGCAGAAACTATTGGGATGGCGTAAATCCAGATCGCACCAATTACTTAATTGGCGTTGGAATTACATGGAATTTAACCACGCCTTTTAGATCAAGTAAACAAGTAAGTGCTCAAAAGTTTGTTTCTCAAGCTTTGCAAGAAGAATACAATCAGGCAGATAGAGAATTGAAATCGCAATTGAATTTTGCCGAAGATAAGATCAAAATTACGCTAGAAAATTATGCCGAAGCGCCGATTCAGGTTGATGCGGCAAAAAGAGCTTACATTCAGAAATCGACTTTATACAAAAACGGTTTAACCGATTTAACCGATTTAACACAAACGATGTATGTTTTAAATCGTGCCGAAATCGATCGTGATATTGTCAACAATAATGTATGGCAGTCGTTCTTGCTGAAAGTAGCCGCAACGGGCAATTTTGACTTATTTATAAATGAATTTTAATTATAGATCCAAATGAATTTAATACGTTTTGCACTCCGCAAACCCATTTCCATTTTAGTATTGGTTGCGGGTCTATTTTTCTTCGGAATTGGTGCCATCAAAGACATTAAGGTAGATATTCTGCCAAAAATGAATTTGCCGGTTATCTATATTGCGCATCCGTTTGGAGGTTATACACCAGACCAGATGGAGGCTTATTTTGCCAAAAACTACGTGAATGTTTTACCTTTTTCGAATGGTATCAAATCGGTAGAAACCAAAAATATTCAGGGGTTAATGATTATGAAATTAACCTATTATGAAGGAACGAACATGGCTCAGGCTGCTGCCGAGTTAAGTGCGCTTTCCAACAGAATCCAAGCGGCTTTTCCTCCGGGAACTCAACCACCATTTATCATTCGTTTTGATGCTTCTTCGCTTCCAATTGGACAATTGGTTTTGAGCAGTAAAATACGTTCAAACAACGAACTGCAGGATTTAGCCAACGTTTATGTTCGTGCTTCGTTTACTGCAATTCCAGGATTATTATCTCCAGCTCCTTTCGGCGGAAGCCCAAGAACTATTGAGGTAAACGTAGATCCAGATTTATTGCGTTCTCATAATATGACGCCAGACCAGATTGTTGATGCGATTCGTTTGAACAATCAAACAGCTCCATCTGGAAACGTGCGTATGGGCGACAAAAACTATATTACGCCAACTAATAATACGATTAAAGAAGTTAAAGATTTTGAGCAGATTCCGTTATTCAAAGGCGGTGTTCAGAACTTAAAACTGGGCGATGTTGCATCTGTAAAAGATGGTGCCGATATTACGGCAGGTTATGCTTTGGTAAACGGAAAACGTTCAGTTTACATTAGTATCGCAAAAGCGGGAGATGCTTCGACTTGGGATGTGGTTCAGAAATTGAAAAAAGAGCTTCCTAAAATTCAAAGCACGCTTCCTGAAGATGTAAACATAACGTATGAATTTGACCAATCGGTTTATGTAATCAACTCGGTTAAAAGTTTGATTACTGAGGGAATTATTGGTGCGGTTTTAACAGGATTAATGGTTTTATTATTCTTGGGTGACCGTCGTGCCGCTTTAATCGTAATTATGACGATTCCGATTTCGATTATTTCTGGGGTTTTATTCCTGAAATTATTCGGACAGACGATCAACTTAATGTCTCTATCAGGATTGGCATTGGCGATTGGTATTTTGGTGGATGAAAGTACGGTAACGATCGAAAACATTCACCAACATCTCGACATGGGAAAACCCAAGGCACTCGCCATTTGGGACGCCTGTCAGGAAATTGCTTTACCAAAATTATTGATCTTACTTTGTATTTTAGCCGTATTTGCACCAGCATTTACCATGGTCGGAATTCCTGGAGCGTTGTTCTTGCCTTTGGCTTTAGCAATTGGTTTCTCAATGGTAATTTCATTCTTGCTTTCGCAGACATTTGTTCCTGTAATGGCAAACTGGATGATGAAAGGACATGAAAAACACGCACATGGACCAGAAATTACAGATGACGAAGCCGAGTTTAATGATAGCGGTTTAACACCTGAATCGGAACAAAATCTAATTACTCAGAAAAAAGGTTATGTAGAAAGAGAAGACACCAATAATAACGGAAAAATTAGTGTCTTCGAACGTTTCAAAATTCGTTTTATGCGAACTTTAGATCGTTTGTTTGTTCATAAAAAAGCAACGACTATTATCTATTTAAGTGGATCGATTCTTTTGGCTGTTTTGTTTATTGGTTTTATCGGAAAAGATGTTTTCCCGAGAACAAATTCAAGTCAGTTTCAGTTGAGAATGCGCGCGGTTGACGGAACGCGTTTGGAAAGAACTGAAGAACAAGCTAGAATTGTTTTAAAAGAATTGGAAAAAATGGTCGGCAAAGATCATATCGGAATCACATCCGTATATGTTGGTCAGCACCCTTCTCTATTCTCGATCAACCCGATTTATTTGTTTATGGCAGGTTCTCACGAAGCGGTTTTCCAAGTGAGTTTGAAAGACTATCATGAAGATATGGACGATTTTAAAGATGAGTTTAGAGCAAGACTTAAAAAAGTACTGCCAGTCACTAAACTTTCTTTTGAGCCAATCGAATTGACCGATAAAGTTTTAAGCCAAGGTTCTCCTACTCCAATTGAGATTCGAGTTGCAGGAAAAGACAAAAAGCGAAACGAATTGTACGCGACTCAAATTGTAGACAAGCTAAAAGCAATTTCGTATTTCAGAGATGTGCAGATTGGTCAGCCAATTCATTATCCAGCAATGAATATTGACATTGACAGAACCCGTGCGGCTGAATTAGGCGTTGATATGAATGATATTTCGCGTTCGCTTGTGGCTTCGACCTCATCTTCTCGTTATACCGAAAAAAATAACTGGGTTGATGAAAAAGCAGGATTATCGTATTCTGTTCAGGTTCAAGTGCCTTTAAACAAAATGAAAAGCAAAACCGATATTGGAGAAATTCCAGTATTAAAAAACTCGCTTCGTCCTGTTTTAAGTGACGTTGCCAAAATTACACCGGGCTTTGTAAGCGGTGAAAATGACAATTTAGGAGCCATGCCATACATTACCGTTACAGCAAACATCTACCAAACCGATTTAGGTACGGCTACAAAAGATGTGGGCAAAACAATTAGTTCTTTAGGCGAATTACCTCGTGGTTTGTTTATTACGCCAATTGGGCTAAGTACTGTATTGACCGAAACATTAAGCAGTTTGCAAACAGGATTATTGGTTGCCATTTTTGTAATCTTCTTAATGTTGGCTGCTAATTTCCAATCGTTTAAAGTTTCGCTGGTTATTTTAACGACAGTTCCTGCGGTAGTTTTAGGATCTTTATTAATGCTGACAATTACAGGTTCTACATTAAATTTACAATCGTATATGGGAATCATCATGTCGGTTGGGGTTTCTATTGCCAACGCCGTTTTATTGGTTACGAATGCCGAACAGCTTCGAAAAATAAACGGAAATGCCTTAGAATCTGCGCGTGAAGCAGCTGCATTGCGTCTTCGTCCGATTATCATGACTTCGGTTGCGATGATTGCGGGAATGTTACCAATGGCAATTGGACACGGCGAAGGAGGCGATCAAGTTTCTCCGTTAGGAAGAGCGGTTATTGGCGGATTATTATTTTCTACTTTTGCCGTATTATTAATCCTTCCGCAGATATTTGCGTGGGCACAAGAAAAAACATCGACACAATCTGTTTCTTTAGATCCTGAAGACGAAGAAAGTATCCATTATATCTCATCATTGAATAAGTCGAAAGTCTAAAGTCATAAAGTCGAAAGTTATAAACCGCTGGGTATATTTTTTTTTAACACATAGAAACATAGATTTTAATTTTAAATAAAAAAAGGTAAAAGAAAAAACTAGTTTTCACACATAGTTATGTTTATTTAAAAGAGTGAAACGCCTAATATGCACAAAGAAAAGCTATGTATCTATGTGTTAAAAAAATTACACTTAACAGTTAAAACATATTTATCATATAAAACCAAAAAATGAAAAATAACATTATAAAATCTACAGCAATACTATTTACAGCTTTAGTTGTACTAAGCTGTGAAAAGAAAAAAGAAGAACCTGCGAAAGCGGAAATCGAACCTAAAGTAGAAACTTTCGCTCTAGCGAAAGAAAAACTAACAACAGAATTGCGTTTACCAGCTGAATTAACAGGTTTCCAACAAGTTGATTTGTATGCAAAAGTGAGCAGTTTCGTAAAACTATTGAAAGTTGATATTGGTACGAAAGTAAAAAAAGGACAGCTTTTGATTGTTTTAGAAGCACCAGAAATCAGTTCGCAATTGGCTGCAGCCGAATCGAGATTGAAATCTATGGAAGCGATTTACGCAACCAGCAAAAGTACGTACAACCGTTTGTACGAAACGAGCAAGGTTGAAGGAACAATTTCTAAAAACGATTTAGAAATGGCAAGCGGGAAAAAGAATTCTGATTACGCACAATACCAAGCAGCAATTGCAGCGCACAAAGAAATCTCGATTATGAGAGGTTATCTAGAAATTCGCGCTCCTTTTGACGGTGTTGTAGCGGCTAGAAATGTAAATTTAGGAACATTTGTTGGCCCAGCAGGAAAAGGTTCAGATTTGCCTTTATTAACGATTCAGGAACAAAGTAAATTGCGTTTGGCGGTTTCTGTTCCAGAATTATACACAGGATATTTGCACCCAGGCGACGAAATGAGTTTTAATGTAAAATCGTTACCAGAAACCTTTACAGCAAAAATTACCAGAATGTCTGGCGCTTTAGATTTAAAATTACGTTCTGAAAGAGTTGAAATGGACGTTCACAACACCAAAGGAAATTTATTGCCTGGAATGGTTGCCGAAGTTTTATTACCGCTTAACGCGAAAGACAGCACGTTTGTAGTGCCAAAATCGGCAGTAGTGAATTCTGCGGAAGGTTTATATGTAGTGAAAGTAGTAAACCACAAAGCCACAAGAGTTGACATTAAAAAAGGAAGAGAAATCGAAGATAAAATCGAAATTTTCGGCGATTTGACTCCAAACGATAAACTGGTAAAAATTGCCAGCGAAGAAACTAAGGAAGGCGATGTCATAAACGAATAACCTGCGTTTAGTCTTCAATTTAGTGATTACCAAAAACTGTACGCATTCTTAGGAATGTAAATTTAAAAATTTGCCTTAACAGCTCTCATTAATTTGGGAGCTGTTTTTTTATGTAAACAAGTAAAAATACTTGATTTTTTAGATTGCAAAATTAATATTTTTGACATCCACATCTTTTTAAATAAAAATATACCATGACTGTAACTTTAGAAGAAATCAAAATAGCGTATAATAAATTAAAGACTTATATATATTACGATAATACAGAACTGTTTTTAAGAGAAAAACTTGTTGAATTTGAAACTGATACTTCTAAAGAACTTTTCGGTATTAATTGGGGCATCTCACCTCAATATGCCGATTTAGATAAAATCGATGATATTTTCGCAAATAAGGAAACTAATATTAATGACAACATCAATCTAAAACTAAAAAAACTTACCGAAGAAATAAATAATTTCAGTATTGATAATGATTTTTTCAAGTTATTATTTGATAAAATTGGTGTAAAGCTTTTTCCAAAGAAAATTTTTAGACAACCTGAAGAGGAGAATTTTATAACAAACAAAAAAATTCATCAAAACTATGAAATAGAAAAAATAACGGCATTTATTGATTTGCCTTTAGAACTTCATATTATTTCTGTATTATGGATAAATAGATTTGGGATTAACTTTGACAAAGATTTATTACACGAATGTAAAGGAAATAGATTGTTATTGAATAAAGAAAAATCTAACACTATAAACAATTCATCTCTTTTTAAACCTTATTTTACTCAATATCAAAAATGGCGTGACGAATCCATTATTGTTGCTCAAAATCTAATTAACAATGGAAAAAATGCTTTGTTTATTAATTTAGATATTAAAGATTATTTTCATTCGTGTCGAATTGATTTAAATAGATATTTCCCCGATAACAATGACGAAGATAAAGACAATATAAATATAATACTTCGCATAATTCACAAAGAATATTCATCCTTAATAAGTAAAAAATACAAATTTTTAATTAACTCTCCTGAAGATTTAGAAGATAAGTCAATTATTCCAATTGGACTATTAAGCTCTTATGTAATAGCAAATCATTATCTAGATGATTTTGATAAAATTATAGTTAATAAATTTAAACCAGCTTACTATGGAAGATATGTTGATGATATTTTGATAGTTCTTGCTGAACCCAATATTGATCATTATTCTAAAGGTGTTTACGAGAAATATACATTCGATTTTACTAAATATTCATTAGATAATAAAATCGAAAAAGATATAACATTTACAAAAATTGAGAAATACATACTTCAAACTTTACATCCATTATTAAAGGTTTTACCATCCAAAGATGGAAATATTATTAAAATAGATGAATATGATAATCTTATTTGTCAATCTCAAAAAACTTTGATGTATTATTTTGACGCATCTGAATCAGATCTTGTTATCGATAAATTAAAACAGGAACTTGACTTCAAATCGAGCGAATTTAAAGATCTTCCAGATGATAATGATGGATTAGGAGAATTTGATAAAAACGCTTTTTATTTAAATTACACGGATTCTGAAGGTAAAGTTAGGACTTTAAAAGACTACAAAGAAAACAGATATGGATTAACTGTTTATCTAACAAATAAAATTCTAGGAGCTACTAAACATAAGCAACACGTTTCTTCAGAAGAAATTGAAAAATTTTTAAAATTATTTAAAGGTCAAAATGTAATTGAATTTTATCGACTTTGGGAAAAAATATTTACATATCTATTAGTAAATGAAAAACCGGAAGAATATGTTAACTTTTATTTTAACTGCGTTGATGAAGTACTAAAAATTACTCTTCTTCATAAAAACTTTTCTAGAACTAAAATTAAAGCAGAATATGTAAGGGATACTCTGCTTAAATTTTTAGATGTTTCTCATGAATTAGTTTTATCTCTAAATCCAAACTTTTTAAAACAGAATAAAAAAGTTTTAAAAAATTTTGAATATCGTTCAAATCAACTTGAAGCAGATTATTTCAATTTCTTTTTTAATCAAATTACTCGTCCTGATTCATTTTGGTCTATGCGTTATAGGAAAACAAATATGCTACGTCATCATTATGTTTCTATTCCTTTATTAAATTTTACACGTGAAAGTTATAATACTAAAATAAATTTATTAAGTTTAAATTTTGATGTTGCCAAATATAGTATTGATTCTTCTTTAATTAAAAATTCTCCTAGACCAGTTAAATTTTGGGAATGTACCATTTCACAATTGTTTAGTGATTTAAAACTTAAAGCTCCTAAAGCACAAAATGACATAATAAATATAGCCGATAGCTTTCAGTCTGGTCATTTTTTAGATAAAGCATTCAAAAGATTTAAAAGAGCTAATAGCAATCATCAATCAGTTAACACATTTGAAGACACAATTGATAAATATCAAGATAAATTTTACAAAATTACACAACCACAAAGCAAAAATGATATTCTTTTAGAAGTAGCATCCAATAACAGTGAAAGAAAAAATCAACCCACAATAGGTGTTGCAAATACGTATGTTGATGAAAAAAATATTATACACGGTTTAAGAAATGATCCCAACATCTCTAATGATAGATATCAAAAACTTGTTAGATTTTTAAAAGAAACTAGAAAAAATAGAGCTGATATTGTAGCGTTTCCTGAATTTTTCATACCAATCGAAATTTTTTCGAGTTTGGTTCGATATTCCGAAAAAAATCAAACTTTATTAGTTACTGGGCTTGAACATATAACAGTTAATAATCTTTCATTTAATTTTGTTGCGACAATTATGCCAATCGAAATTAATGGTTATAAAGATGCAACCGTTGTGTTCAGATTAAAAAATCATTATGCGCCAATTGAAGAATTATTGATTAAAGGAAATCATTATAGAATCCCTAAACCTTCAAAATATCGTTATCATATATTTAACTGGAAAAATATTTATTTTTCAGTTTCATACTGTTTTGAATTAGCAAATATTGCACATCGAAGCCTACTAAAAAGCAAAATAGATCTTTTGTTTGCAATCGAGTACAATCAAGATCTAAATTATTTTTCAAATTTAGTGGAATCAGTAAGTAGAGATTTACACTGTTATGTGGTTCAAGTTAATTCTAGCCATTTTGGAGATACAAGAATCACTCAGCCTACTCAAAGTTATAATGTGGATATTGTAAATCTAAAAGGAGGTGAAAATAATGTTACTGTTTTAGGAACAATAGATATTGCCAAATTACGAGAATTTCAAAGAAAAAAATTTAGTTTATCAAGAACTGACAAAACCTTTAAACCTTTACCTCCAGACTTCGATCATGATCAAGTTATAAAGAGAATTAAGAATAAATAATCCAATATAATATTAATAACAAAACCTCGATTCTTAAAAAAAATCGAGGCTTTTCCATTTTATAAACCTTACTCCTCACTCAAATAAGGATTCAAAATCTCAGCCAATTCATTGAGCCAATAATAATTGTCTTCAAAATTTGTTAGTCCAATTTGGAGGGTTTCATGTTGTCGCATTACGCCGAGAGCTAAAATGCAATTTACTTGTCTTAATATTTTAGTCCTATCTTCTGGATCTATAATATGGTTAAAAAAATCAATCAGCCTTGTTTCGGCTTCTTTGGAAAGGGTTTCAGCAAAATTTTATCGCATTTTTGTCATTTCGAGCGAAAGGAGATCCGAGCGATAGCGAATAGGCGAAGCAAATCTTCGCGAGAAACTCCGTAAAGTAAGTTGACAATCTTTGTCGAGCTACTTGTGGAGATTTCTCCTTACGTCGAAATGACAAACCATACGTAAACATCTGTCAGGCTGAGCGAAGTCGAAGTCCCGCAATCTAAATCTCCAATCTTTGTCGAGTTACTTGCGAAGATTTGCTTCGCCTATTCGCTATCGCTCGCTCCTTACGTCGAAATGACAAACTAGACTAAAAATAAAGAAAAGAGCCATAGGCTCGATCAATATTGTAGGGCTGGATTTTAATCCAGTTATAACATATAATTATATTAGAAAACGAATTGAAATTCGTTGCTAATACCGATTTTTTCACAATCACAGGAATACAAAACAACCAAATATTTGATTAACAAAACAATACATCTGAAACATATCAAGAGTCATCAAAACACTTTAAAATAAAACAGTAAACTGTACAAAATGTAGCTTTTTTACTAAAATATTATTTAAAATAAAATATATTTACAACAAAATTCACTTAGATAATTCAACATAAAAAATAATAAATGAAATATAACTTTACTCTACTTCTTTTAGTTACAATTATTAATTTCTCATTTGCGCAAACTATAGATGCAACTTTACTTGAAATAAATTTTCAAGAGAGCAGTTATCCTCAAAATCTTACGCCTTTTAAATCTGGATTTTGCTTTACTGCTACAGATGGTTACAACAAAAAATTTGGTAGAGAGTTGTGGTATTCTGATGGCACAAAAAATGGCACAAAAATGATAAAGGATATTTTACCTGGAAGTGAAAATTCTAGTATAAGTAACTTAATTCAAGTTAATAATATTCTTTATTTTTCTGCAAATGACGGCGTGCATGGCGCAGAATTATGGAAAAGTGATGGCACAGAAGCAGGAACATTAATGGTTAAAGACATAAATCCAAATGACAAAGAGGTATTTTATGCTCCCACATCAATGGTAGAATTTAATGGAAAATTATATTTCTCTGCAAATAATGGTATCAATGGTTATGAACTATGGACAAGCGATGGAACAGAAGCTGGTACTTATATGGTAAAAGATATAAACCCTAATAGCGGCAGCAATCCAAACGAATTATTTGTATTTAATAATAGTTTGTATTTCATCGCGAATAATTCGACTGGAAATGTATTATGGAAAAGTGACGGTACAGAAGCAGGTACCGTAATATTAAAAAACGTCTATCTTAATACTCTTTCTAACAATAATAAACAATTTTTAATTACAAATGACCGCTTTTACTTTTATGCATCTGACAGATCAAAAGGTTTTGAGCTTTGGAAAAGTGATGGTTCTGAATCAGGAACTCAAATGGTCAAAGATATTCGAGCTGGTATAAATCCTAGTGCAAATTCGTTAAGAGGTTCTGTATTAAACAATACTATAATTTTTGAAGCAAATGATGGAATTAATGGTAATGAAATATGGAAAAGTGATGGTACAGAAAGTGGAACATTCATGCTAAAAAACATTGACAATTCACTTGACAATAGCATATTTGGTGAAGGCAAATATGTTACATTCAATAACGAAGTGTTTTTTCTAGCCAGTCAGAATCTTCAAGGAAGCGATATATGGAAAACCGACGGAACATCCAACGGTACGGTTTTATTTAAACGTGTAAATGATGGTAATAATTTCTTATTTATTAATAAATTTTTTCATGATAAAATAAACAACAAGCTCTTATTTTTTATTAACAGCACTAATAACTCTGATAAAACAATTTGGGTTAGCGACGGAACATCAAACGGAACGAAAGAGCTTTCTAATATAAAATCAAATGATTCATTTGGTTATCCTGATAATTTTATCTCTATCAATAACAAAACAATTTTTAATGCTGAAAGCAAGAAATATGGAAATGAATTATGGCAAACTGATGGAACAACTTTAGGAACATCTTTATTCGCCGATCTTAATTTCAGCAACGGAAGTAATCCTGCAAAATTTACGAATGTGAATGGGAATCTATTTTTTAGAGCAAGAGGAACAGAATCTGGAAGCCAACTATTTAAAAGCGATGGAACAATAGAAGGAACTAAATTAGTTAAGGATTTAAATCCAGGCAGTGAAACAATTGATGACCTTTCTGATATGAAAGAAATAAAAGGTACTTTATTCTTTAGCGGAATAGATGGCACTCATGGATTTGAACTTTGGAAAAGCGACGGAACAGAAAATGGAACTACTTTAGTAAAAGACATTTTCCCAGGAATCAACAGCGGTTTGAGAAGCAATAGCGGCAAACAAGAATTTAGTGTAATAAATGATATATTATATTTTAACGCCAATGATGGAGCAAATGGTTTCGAACTTTGGAAAAGTGACGGAACAGAAGCTGGAACTTATATGATAAAAGATATTTATCCTGGTTCTAGTGCTAGCTATGCAAGACAATTTGTTTTACTAAATAATATTATTTATTTTATTGCTAATGATAATTCTGGTACAGCTATATGGAAAACTGACGGAACGCAATCTGGAACAACAAAAATTATAGCTTTAAATGATATAAGGATTTTAAAAATTTTAAATAATAAATTGATAATAATCGCTGAAACATCAGGAACAACTTATGGTCCACATGACGTATGGGTGTCAGATGGTACTGCAATTGGAACTAAACACTTAAAAACTTTCGGAGATAATGGTGACAGCGAAATTGAGTTTACAACAACAATGGGAAATCAATTATATTTTGTGGCAAGAAGTCCTGATAGTTTTAGAAAAGCAGTTTATAAAACTGATGGAACTATTGAAGGCACAAAATTAGTATTTGATGGTGCAAATCATCCTACAATGCCAAATCTTAAAATAAAAGAAATTTTAACATGTGGTAGTTATGTCTATTTTGTTGTAAGCGATTTTTACAACACTAATAAAGAATTATGGAGAACAAATAATCAAGTTACAGAAAAAGTAGCTGACTCTGATACTGAAGACTTTTTAAACATAAGAAGTTTAATTACTTACAATGATAATTTATTTTATTTAACAGAATTATTTCCTAAGAAAATTTGGATGATTAATGACAATTTAAATACATCTGAACATTTAAGTATAAATGTATTAAATGGCAAAAATCTTGATGGACGTGATTCGGTTCAAGGATTAGCAGTCACTAATAATAACTTGTACTTCAATGCAAATAATGAAATAAGCGGTAATGAACTTTATCTTGCAAAAATCAATTCTCCTTCATTGAGTATACCCGATTATTATTTATCGGAAAAGAAAAATCAAAAAGAAATAAAAGTTTATCCTAATCCAGCAAATAAATTTGTTACAATAGAATCTAAAAATAGTAATATTACAAAATTTGAACTCTACAACATGCTTGGACAAAAGATCGATGAACAAATGAGTAAAGATTCTAATCAAAAAATAAAATACGATCTAAATAATTTAGTTAATGGCATTTACTTTATTAAAGCGACACTATCAAATGGTAAGATAGACAATGTGAAGTTAATTGTTAATTAACGCAATGCACGCGACGTAAAGACTCTCAAAAGAAGAATTAATAAAATCAATTGCCCCTAGTTTTAACCAGAGGCTATTCAATAAAAAAATGCAGGACCAAAATATGATCCTGCATTTTTCTATAATTTGATAAATCTAAATAGAAATTTCTTTTTTAGACTCCTTGGCGCTCATGTATTCCTTCTTTAATTTCTTCCACCATTTTTTTATTAAAAGCGGGTAAATCATTTGGTTTTCTGCTGGTTACTAATCCATTGTCTACGACAACTTCTGAGTCTTCCCATTGTGCTCCGGCATTTTTCAAATCGTTTTTAATAGAGAAAAACGAAGTTACTTTTCGACCTTCTAAAACATCAGCATCTACCAGAATTTGAGGTCCGTGACAAATAGCGGCTACTGGTTTTTTACTTTCAAAAAAGGAACGTACAAAATTTACTGCAGCTTCTTCTCTTCTCAATAAATCAGGATTTATAACTCCTCCTGGAATTACCAAAGCATCGTAATCTGCTTCATTTGCTTGATCTAATACGGCATCAACATTGTATTCCTTGCTCCAATTTCCGTCTTTCCAAGCTTTGATCGTTCCAGATTTCAAACTAATGATATCCGCATTCCAACCTTGCTCTTCCAGATAGGCTTTTGGTGATGCTAATTCTGATTCTTCAAAACCGTTTGTGGCTAATATGGCGATATTCTTTTTCATAATTTTACTATTTAAAATGTTATTAATTTTGATTTAAGTTAAAATTAGTTATTTCAAACAGCCAGCGGAAATACACGCTGTTAAAGCTTTCTTTAATAAAAGTTAATTAATTGGAAATCAATTTTTTATTAAAAATTAAACTGGAATTATATAAAACTTCTATCATTTGTTTTGCTATTTTATACCATGAAATCTAAAGAAATCAATGTATAAATTATGTCGCTCCGCTGGAGCTTTTGGTACGGCGCGCTTTATAAATCTATAAATATTTCATTCCTCCGGAATTCTCTTTTGCAGATTTAAAAAATCACATTTTAATTCAAAAAATCAATTGCCTCCATCTTTAGATGGAGATTCATTTAATCAAGTATAAAAATGGCTTTAGCCAAAAAATACGCATTTTGGCTAAAGCCCTACAGGATGAAAATCTTTTAAACCTCCAGCTAAAGCAGGAGACAATTCAATAAAAAACTTTAATAACTTATATGACCTTATATGGTTCAAAAAAAATAAATGTTACTTTTGATAATCCTATTTTTTTGAAAACAACTTGTCAGAAGATTAAAACATTTCCGTTTTAATCAAAACAGCAATCATTATAATCTACGATTTATGAATGTTTTACTCATTGAAGATGATAAACGCATCAGCGAATTTATAGTAAAAGGTTTGGAGGAAAACAACTTTACTGTGCATCTGGCCGAAACGGGCGAGATTGCACGTGAACTTATTCAACAAGATATTTGGGATATTATTTTAATGGATATTATGCTTCCGGGGATTGACGGAATTCAGTTGGTGAAACTAATGCGTTTCAAAAAAAATCATACGCCCGTTTTAATGTTAAGCGCTTTGAGCGACACCGATGATAAAGTAAATGCTTTAGATTCTGGCGCCGATGATTATTTGGTAAAACCTTTTCATTTTAAAGAATTAATTTCGAGAGTCAACGCACTTACTCGAAGAACTAAATTCAACTACGACAAAGTAGAAACTTTATACAAATTAGGAAGTTTGACCATAAATCCTGAAGAACATAAGGTTACAGAAAACGATAAACTAATCGATTTATCGCCAAGAGAATATAAACTGCTGTTGTATTTATTAGAAAACCGAAACAAAGTAATCTCGAGAACGCAGATTTTAAATGCCGTTTGGGGCATTAATTACGATAACAACACCAATGTTGTCGATGTTTATATTTCTTATTTAAGAAACAAAATCGAGCAAAACCATAAATTTATCCATACCATAAAAGGAACGGGATATATGCTTAAAGAAGAATCATGAAAATACGCAACAGGTTTACCTTAATATCATCTTTTACGTTTAGCGTTGTCTTTGTCATTGCTTCTGTAATCACGTATTTTTCTTTCTACAGTTATTCAGAAAAAATAATATATAACGAACTTCAAAAAACATGCTTATTGACGGGAATTTTCTATCTCGAAAAAGATGAACTACCTGAGAATCAGCATTTGTTAATTGGACAGCAATTCAGGGAAAATTCGCTGGAAATCATTACTCGCGTATACAACAATAAAAATCAAATTGTATACGGCGACAAAACGATCGACAATAACATCAATGCCGAAAGACTGGATTATATTCGGAAAAACAGAAAGCTTAGTTTCAAATCCAAACATCATTTTTATTTTGGAAGTTACTATCATGACAATCAAGGTGATTTTGTGGTTTTCGTTAAAAAAAACGACGTCGAATTTAAAACCATGACCGACCGATTGCAAATCATTATGATTATGGTTTTAATCATCGGATTGATTACGATTTATATTGTCAGCCGTGTGCTTTCTAATTTGGCTTACAGTCCTATAAAAAACATTATTGATCAGGTCAACGAAATTCAGGCTTCGTCGCTGGATCGCCAGATTGTTTCTCCAAATACCAAAGATGATATTCAGGAATTGGTAGAAACGTATAACAATTTGTTTACCCGTTTATCAGATACTTTTATCATTCAGAAAAACTTTATCAATTATGTTTCGCACGAATTTAAAACGCCTTTAACGGCAATTTCAGGAAACTTAGAAGTATTTGCCCAAAAAGACAGATCAAGCGCTGAATACAAAGAAATGTCTGAGAAAGTTTTGGAAAATGTCTATCAGATCGAAGACACCATGAATACATTGATGATGCTTTCGGGCTTGCGAAATAATACAGAACTCAACGAAATTTTTAGGGTTGACGAATTGGTTTGGGATATTAACGATCAGATTCCTAGTATTTATGATCTAAAAAATTCTCCAATACAAATTGTTCTAGAAGTGGCAAATGACAAACTGCTTTCGATAAAAGGAAATAGCAACGAAATTAAAATCGCTTTATACAATATTATAGAAAACGCCGTAAAATATTCTAACGGAAATCCAATAAAAATAAGTCTTTTGGAAAAAGACAACCAGCTTAAAATTGTCATTGAAGACCGCGGAAGTGGAATTAGCGAAGACGATTTAATCTTCATTAAACAAACCTTTTATCGAGGTAAAAATGTGAAAGATATAAAAGGAAGCGGTGTTGGACTTTCGTTGGCCAATATTATCTTTAAACAAAATAATATCGATTTTAATATTGCATCCAAAAAAGACGAAGGAACAACGGTAACGCTACTATTTCCGAGACTCTAATCGTTTTCTAATGTTGCTCTAACCGTCTTATAACACACATCAAATTAAGGGCTAATATGTCGCCAATAACTTTGCGCCATCATTAAAACAACTTAATTTGAAACGTTTACTTTTAACCTTACTCGTAATTGTATCTCACAAAAACGTGGCGCAGATTGCTGCCATAAACGATACAATTGTGCTTTCCAGAACACAGGCCGAGGCTTTGTTTTTGGATAAGAATATCTCTCTTATTTCCGAAAAACTGAACATCGATATTGCCGATGCACAGGTTATTCAGGCAAAACTATGGCCCAATCCTACGCTGACTATCGGCGAAATCAATCTTTGGAACAATGCTACTGCACAGCAATTGCCTCCGCTTTGGGGCAATTTCGGAAGAACGTCGCAAGTCAATGCAGAACTGGAACAACTGATTCAAACTGCCGGAAAACGAAGAAAAATGATTGCAATGGAAAAAGTAGGCGTTGATATCGCCAAAGAATATTTCAAAACTTTTTTACGTAATCTAAAAATCGAATTTAGAGGCAATCTTACGGAACTGCAATACAATCAAGCGCAGGAAGCGATTTATAAAAAACAACTTTCGTCGATGCAGACTTTACTAAAAGCGTACGGAAATCAGGTAAAACAAGGCAATGTTGGCAAAGGCGAATACATTAGATTGAAAGCAACTGAACTTCAATTCTTAAAAGAAATAGCCGATTTACAAAAGGAAAATAATTCGTTGCAGAAAGAACTTAAGGTTTTAATGAATCTTCCCGCAACAAACTATATCAAACTTACCGATGATGGTTTTGTTCCCGATAATAAAAATATCGAAAACATCAATTTAGGTAATCTAATGGCTTCGGCTGTAGAAAACAGACCTGATATGAAAGTGCTTAAACTTGGAAATGATTATAACGACAACAAGCACAAATACGAAAGAGCCATGCGAACGCCAGATGTTACGCTTGGTGTAAGTTATGACCGTGGAGCGAGTTTAATGAATGATTTTGTGGGCGTTGGTTTCTCGCTTGATCTTCCGTTTTTCAATCGAAATCAGGGAAATATCAAAGCTGCAAAACTAGCTATCGATCAGGGAAAACTATTGGCTGAGGAAAAAACAATTACTATCCAATCGGAAGTATTGGAGTCTTATGAAAATTTATTGGTGACCAAAAAACTGTACGACAGTGTTGAAGCTGATTATGAAGGAGATTTGGATAAACTTCTGGAAGCGTATCGTAAAAACTTCCTTCAAAAAAATACCAGCATGCTTGAATACCTTGATTTTGTTGATGCTTATTTAGACAACAAATCGATACTGCTGAATTCTAAAATGGACCTGAATAAAAATCTGGAAGAACTGCGCTATATCTCAGGTCAGGAAATCAACTAAATCTAATTTTCAAAAACAACAAACAAATGAAGAAATATATTGTACTCCCAATATTGGGGTTAATGCTCGTTTACGGATGTGGCAAAAAAGAAGAAGTTAAAGAAACGAAAGAAGAAAAGTTTTGTATCGATAAAGATTTAAAAGAAAAAATCACCATCGAACCAATTCAAAAACGTTCTGTGAGCGAATCGATAAACCTTACAGGAAACATTACGTATAACGGCGATCACGTAGTTCCGTTTAACAGCCTTGTAGAAGGAATTATTACCAAAACTACTTTTTCATTGGGCGATTATGTTCGAAAAGGACAAATTCTGGCAGAAATAAAAAGTACCGAATTAAACAGCATGCAGTCTGAAAGCAAATCGCTTCAATCGCAAATAACTGTAGCGCAACGCAATTTACAAGCAGCAAAATCAATGTTTGAAGATGGTATTTCGTCACAAAAAGATTTACTTCAAGCGCAAAGCGAACTCGATGTTTTAAAGTCTTCGCTTGAAAATGTAAGAGCCAATCTGGCCATGTTTAGCGCGAGTAGCGAAAGATCTGTTTTTCTAATTAAAGCACCAACTGAAGGTTATATCGTAGACAAAAATATAAGTCCTGGAATGCAGATTACAGACAGCAGTGAACCACTTTTTACAATTTCTGACTTAAAAGAAATCTGGGTTTTGGTAAATGTATATACGAGTAATTTAAAAAATGTTTCGGAAAATATGCCTGTTGATGTTACAACTCCAGCGTATCCAGGAGAAATTTTTAAAGGAAAAATAAAAATGATGTCTAAAGTTTTTGATGCCGACGAACATGTTTTGAAAGCCCGAATTGTAATGGAAAACAAAAACTTAAAACTAAAACCCGGAATGACAGCCGATATTATTATTGATAAAAGTTTAGGCGGAGATATGCTAGAAGCTGTTCCTGCAAAAGCTGTGATTTTTGACAACAACCGTGATCATATTTTAATTTATAAAGATGATTGCACTATCGAAACCAGAGAAATTAATCCGATAATTAAAAACAACGACTGGGTTTATTTTAAAGACGGTGTTAAAGAAGGCGAAATGGTGATTACCAAAAATCAGCTTTTAATTCACGAAAGATTAAAAAACTAATTATCCCCAAAACGGATAAATACAATACAAGACATGAAAAAATTTGTACAAGGATTAGTTGCTTTCTCGCTAAAAAACTCCCTGATAGTTTTTTTCCTGACAGCCATATTACTAGTCGCCGGTATCGTGAGTTACATTCACACACCAATTGAAGCCTTTCCCGATGTAACCAATACAAGGGCAAGAATTATTACGCAATGGCCGGGAAGAAGTGCCGAAGAAGTGGAGAAATTCATCACACTTCCTATTTCTAAACAAATGAATACGATTCCGAAAAAAGCAGAAGTACGTTCTATTTCGCTTTTCGGATTATCGGTTGTAACCGTATTATTTGATGATGGCGTTGAGGATTTTTACGCACAGCAATACGCCTCAAACCGTATGGGCGGACTTGATCTTCCTGAAGGAGCCGATGCAGAAATCGATCCGCCGTCTGGAGCAACGGGCGAGATATTCAGATACGTCATTAAAAGTGATTTGCCTATAAAAGAAATTCAGGCCATTCAGGATTGGGTTATTGAAAGAGAATTGGTTGCCGTTCCCGGAGTTGCCGATGTGGTAAGTTTTGGTGGTGAAGAAAAAATGTTCGAAATCAAAATTAATCCAACACAGTTAGAAAACTACAACCTTTCGGCTTTAGATGTTTACGAAGCCGTTTCAAAAAGTAATATCAATGTGGGTGGAGACGTAATTCAGCGTGGCGATCAGGCTTACGTTGTGCGAGGTGTCGGCTTAGTTAATAAAGTTGAAGATATTGGCAATATTTTAATCGAAACCAAAGGCGGAGCTCCCGTTTTAGTAAAACACGTAGCCGAAGTTTCGATCTCAGCAAAACCAAGATTAGGACAAGTTGGTTTAGACGAAAATGATGATGTTGTAGAAGGAATTGTAGTGATGCTTCGCGGAGAAAATCCGGGTGAAGTAATCAAAAAACTTAAAGAACGTTTAACCGAACTTAATGAAAGAGTTTTACCCGATAATGTCAAAATTGTTCCGTTTATCGATCGTACCGAATTGGTGAATACAACCGTAAAAACCGTTACCAAAAACCTTGTTGAAGGTATTTTACTGGTATCGTTAATTGTATTTATTTTCCTTTACAACTGGAGAACATCCTTGATTGTGGCTTCTGTAATTCCGCTTTCGTTTTTGTTTGCTATTGTAATGTTGAGAATTCAGGGATTGCCGGCGAATTTAATTTCGATGGGAGCTTTAGATTTCGGATTACTGCTCGAAGGAACGCTCGTTATTGTCGAACAAGTCTTTGTCTCGCTCGAAAAGAAAGCGCATAAAGTGGGCATGGAACGCTTTAATAGCATGAGTAAAATGGGATTGATCAAGAAAAGTGTCGGCAGCGTAGCGACTTATATTTTCTTTGCCCTAATCATTTTGATTGTAGCGTTGATGCCAATTTTCTCTTTCACGAAAGTGGAAGGAAAAATGTTTTCTCCCCTAGCCTTTACGCTAAGTTATGCCCTTTTAGGATCATTGATTTTGTCGCTTACCTACGTTCCTGCAATGTGTAAAGTCATGCTGACTAAAAACATTGTCGAGAAAGAAAATATGATTTCGCGTTTCTTTAGAGAAAACCTTTTTAAACTGTTTCAATGGAGTACCAAGCATCGTAAAGCTACTTTTTATGCCTTTTTAGCTCTGTTAGCGGTTTGTTGTGCAAGATTTGCTTTTTACGGATCAGAGTTTATTCCGAAACTGAATGAAGGCGCTATTTATGTAAGGGCAACATTGCCAAACAGCATCAACCTTGACGAATCGGTTAGATTGACGAAAGAAATGAAAACCAAGATTAGAAAGTTTGAAGAAGTAAAATTTGTGCTTTCGCAAACCGGAAGACCAAACGATGGAACAGATCCAACGGGATTTTTCAATATCGAATTCCATATCGAATTAAAACACAAAGACGAATGGAAACACGACATCAGCAAAGAAGAATTGATTGCCGAGATTAAAAAAGTACTCGATGTATATCCCGGAATTGCCTTTGGTTTTAGTCAGCCAATTCAGGATAATGTCGAAGAATATGTTGCCGGAGTAAAAAGTCCGCTGGCGATCAAGATATTTGGAAGTGATCTTTTTCAATTGGAAGAAATGGCTGCTAAAGTTGCCAATTCGATCAAAGATGTAAAAGGAATTGAAGATATTAATGTTTACAAAAACATTGGATTGCCTGAATTAAGAATTCAGCTTGATGACGAAAAAATGGCACGTTACGCTGTTACAACTGCCGATGCACAAGCCGTAATTAGAATGACCATTGGCGGACAGGCAGCAACAAAATTTTATGACGATGAAAAGATATTTGATATCACTTTGCGTTTTGAAAAAGAATATCGTGACTCAAAAGAAAAAATAGAAGGTATTCTCATTCCAACTCTAAATGGCAAAAAAGTGCCGTTAAAAGAAATCGCAACGGTAGATTATAAAACAGGTCCAACCTTTATTTACCGTGAAGGAAACAGCCGTTATATTGCCGTTGGGTTCAGCATTGAAGGACGAGATCTTGGAAGCACAATTGACGAAGCGCAGAAAAAAGTAGCTGCCGAAGTAAAACTTCCTAAAGAAAATGTGATGAAATGGGCAGGAGAATTTGAAAGTAAGGAAAGAGCAACCAAACAATTGGCAATGATTATTCCTGTCGTTTTGGTATTGATTTTATGTCTGCTGTATTTCAACTTTGGCAATTTCAAAGACACCATAATTGCTGTAACTGCAATGCCTTATGCTTTTATAGGTGGATTCTTGTCGCTTTGGGTAACAGGAACCGTGTTCGGAATCTCGGCGGGAATTGGGTTTATTATTCTCTTTGGTGTGAGCGCCATCGACAGTATTGTCCTCATCGGAATGATTAGGGAAAATATGAGAAACGGAATGCATTTAAGAGATGCTATTTCGGAAGGAATTCACAGCAGAATTCGCCCTATCGTGATGATTGCTCTTATGGGATCTTTAGGATTACTGCCTGCTGCATTATCAACCGGAATGGGTTCTGAAGTCCAAAAACCATTAGCCATTATGATTGTGGGCGGATTAATAACGTGTATGATTTTATCTCTTACCGTTTTACCTCAAGTATTCTATTGGTTTTACCGAAAAAAAGATCCAAGTAACATAGCATCTTAATCTTACTTATATAAATTTTAAAAAAGCACCTTTAGACATTTGGTTTAAAGGTGCTTTTATTGAAATAGAGCGAATTGTAAATATGTCTTATAACAATACAATTAAAACTTTTACAGGTATAATTTTTAAAAGCACATTATCCAAAACACCAAATAAGTGATTTAAAACAATAGTATTCTTTTTAAATTTTCTTTTTATGAAACAGAAAGCTGACCATCAAAAAGTTCAAGAAATAACAGAAACAGAGTTACTGCATCATGTGAGACTTAGTATCAATTCGAAATTTCAGGATTGGGTTTTGTTTAAAAATGGAACGTACATCATTTTCGAAAATGCAGATGAAACTCGCAATTTAGAAAGCACTGCCTTAAAACTTATGGAAGAATTTGGTCCTGTTTATTTAGGAGAACGTTCTGAAGATTTCGATGTCACCGATTTAAAAAATACAGAAGGTTGGATTGTTTCTGGACACGGTTACGGAATGTATACGTATGTAAGTCCGCTAGAAATGAAATATAAAACGTTGGATATTGTTGAGATTGGTATATTGGGACGTAGGAAAAGAGATTTAGATGGTAGAAACGCTACAATCATTCATGTTAACCGAAAAGTCAAATTTTAAAAATCTTGTAAACCTAGCTTACACAAACATCTTGGTAATGAAACCTGAACAATCCGATGCTCACGCAAGCAAATCTGACTTATCAGCAAAAAAATAACTTAAAAACAATCTAATTCGTAGCTTTTTACTAATTCAGTTACTCCTTCTTGACCATTAATTTTTAAGATCTTTTTGTCAACCTTTTCTATAACTACAGGACAATCTGACATCTCGCGAGTAATCACTTTTTTCGAAATCAGTCTGCTTAATCCCATTGCTTCCATATAAGATATTTTGCCATTATCAGGTCTTACAACCACATAAAAGTTCACTGCTGTATAACTTGGTTTTATTACTTTAAATAATTTAAGCTTATTTGAGTACAACAATAGTCCAAATACTTTATCTTCAATAGTAACAAACTCAACGAGTTTACCATCATTCATAAAAGTAAAAGATTTTATTTCGTTAGGCAGAAACTCCTTCTTTTTATTGTTCGCATCCCAAACTTTCAATTTATTTTCTAAGTCGAGAACCATTAAATTTTCAGATGAATAACCTGCATCTATTTTATAGTTTTTTATCGTATCATTACTCTTTGCAATAATTTGAATATCTACTTTTTGAGCTATTGATTTAAATGCTGAAAGAAAAATAAAAAGTATTAAGTAAAAATGTCTCATAGAAGTAATTGAGTTATTTATTAGGATTAAACAAAAAAGCGCCTAAACTATTGAAAACATACAATTTTCACCACTATTAGCACCTTAACTTGTTCCTAACAAAGAAAGAAAATATTTTATATAAATCAAAAAATAAACGAAATTGAAGAATTAAGAGAATTCTATTTCTCCGAGATGAAATATTTAATTCTGTTAATTACGAAATACAGCTTTTAGATGGCTTACTTAAGACTATAACATTTTACTCTCTGCAACTTTGTAACTTATTTAAGAACAAATCCATTTTCTTTCAAAGTATTCAAAACTTCCCCAATAATTTTAGAGCGACATTCAGAATTTTTAGCATTAGGCCCCGTTTTTACCCAATACCGAATATTAAGCTGAATAACTCCCGCAGCCGCAACATCAGTAATAACAGCCGAATCTGCGTAATCTTTATCAGTTACGTCTTCGTTTTTATGAAGCACTTCTTTTACGAGTTCTATGGCACGCTTATAATCAGAACCGTACTCGAGTCCAACAGTAAAAGTCTGAAGCAAAAAACCCTCGCTATTATAGTTGATGAGTGTATTTTTAATTAAAAGCGCATTTGGAATATAGATGATTTTAGAATCGCTTTTGACTTCAGTATCACGAAGATTCAGGTTTATAACCTCTCCTTTTACTCCATTACTTTCTATAATATCACCAATATTAAAAGGACGTTTAAAAGCCAGCAAAATTCCGGCAAGGAAATTTTCGCCAATATCTTTAAGTGCAAAACCAATTACAAAAGCTGAAATTCCTGCACCAGCAAGCATGCTTTGTGCGACTCCGTCAAGTCCAATAATTTTAAACATAAACAAAACGCCAATAATAATCAAAACCGATTTGATTAAACGGGCAATAAAAGTTGCCAAAAGTCGGTCGTGCATTCTGGCTTTGAGGCGATTTCCTGCAAAAATGCCAACTCTAGCCGCAATAAACCACGAAACGAGAATTACGACAATTGCCAGAATAAATTTGGGCGTAAGATCGACTACACTGTAATAATAATTTTCTAAATGCTTAAAAACGTCTTGAACAAAATCTTCCATAATATGCGTTGTAAAAAGTAAAACTTTAAAAGTATAACTTTTTAAAAACGGAACGCTTACAGGATTTAATTAGAATTTTATAGAATCTATCGAAATGATATTATTTACTTCAAATCCTTCTTAATTACCAAATATTTCAAGTCTGTTTTTCCTGCATTACTAATTCCGTGTTCGGCATTTGGCGGACAATAAAAACTGGTATTTGGACCAGCGATTTTGGTTTTTCCATCCAAGAAGAATTCGGCGGTTCCTTCTAAAATATAGAAAAATTCTTCTTCGGGATGATGATGTGGCGCGTGCGTAGATTTTCCAGGTTCGACAATGCTCATTTTTAAAGTGTTTTCTTGAGTGAAATCTTTATTGGCAAACCAATATTGATACCCTACTTTGGTTTTCGTGGCTTTGTCAATATCAAAATGATTGACACAGTTATCGATTGTGTATTTTGGATTTGTTGAAGTTGTTTCTTTTTTTACTTCTTGAGAAAATACTATTTGTTGAAAAAACAGAACCGCTAGTGTGGTTTTTATGAGGTTTATTGGTTTCATTTTTTTAATTGTAATGTTACTAAAAATTTTAGCATTGTTATCTCTTCTAATACAAATTTACATTGGCTCTTAAAACTCCTTCAGTAAAGGATATACTTTTTTAAATTTATTGAATGCAGCTTCATATACACTTTTATGTTTCGCATTAGGAAAATATGTTTGTCCTGTTTTGTTATCATTTGTAATCTCCTCGCCAAGTGATTTTAAACCTATAAGAACAGCGCCCCAAGAAGATCCTTCGATAGTTTGGGAGGTTTCAACCTTCATCTGAAAAATATCAGCAACCATTTGGAGCCACAGTTCGCTTTTACCAAATCCCCCACTGGCCATAACTTTTGTTTTACTTCTATTTTCAGGATTCGGAATTAAAATTTCTGTTATTTGGAACAATCCAAATAAAATTCCTTCTAAAGTGGCTCGTACCAAGTGCGCTTTTGTGTGCGTAATCTGCATTCCTAAAAGATTTCCTTGAGCCGAGGCATCCCAGATTGGCGCTCGTTCTCCCAATAAATAAGGCACAAAAAGCAGTCCATCAGAACCTGCAGGAATTTTTGCGGCTTCTTCAATAAGAACTTCTAAAGATTGTGTTGTATTAAGCAAAGTTTCTTTCAGCCATTGTAAAATTATCGCACCATTATTGACAGCACCTAAAGTTAGATATTGATTGTCCATTAAATGATAACACTGCGTGCGCATTTGCTCGTCAAGATACGGTTTGTCAATGGGCAGTCGCACTGCTCCGCTTGTGCCAATAGTTAAAGCAATACAATTTTTGTTCATGGCGCCTGTTCCGAGATTGGCCAGCGCACCGTCGCCACCGCCAATTACATAAAGAAAACCATCTGAAATTCCTTTGCATTGGTGTGTGACTTCGCAAACTTTAGATAATTGATGTGGCGTGATGTTTAAGAAATCTAAAACTTCATCATCCCAATCTAAAGTATGAATATTTAGCAATCCCGTTCCGGACGCCATTGAAGTGTCTGTATAATATTCATTAGTCAAATAATGCCAAACATATTCTTTAATGCTGATGAATTTATAGGTTTTGGAAAATAGCTCAGAGTCAAATTCTTTGAACCAAGCAATTTTTGTGAAGGGAGAAAAAGGATGAATTGGTATTCCGGTTTTTTGATAAAAGTGTTTTCCCTGATCTGAATTTTTAAGTTTTCCAGCAATTCCCGAAGCTCTGTTATCTGCCCATAAAATAGCATCTGTTAGTGGTTTTCCATTTTCATCAATGGCAATGATACTTTGCATCGCCGAACTAAAACTGATAAACTGAGGCTGAATTCCGTTTGTAATCTCGTTAATACATTCCTTTACGGTTTGTAAAATTTCGTGTGGTTTTTGAACACTCCATTCCGGCTTTGGATGATACATTTCGTAAGACTTAGCAATTTGTCGGATCACATTTCCCTGTTTATCAAAACAAACGGCTTTTGTAGCTGTTGTTCCTATGTCAATGCCAATATACAATGCTTCCATATTATTTATTTGATCCATAAATTTAAAAGTAATACACCAATTAATCCCATTACTCCTATAATTGTTTCCATAACCGTCCAGGTTTTAAAAGTGTCTGATACGCTAATGCCAAAATATTCCTTAAACATCCAAAATCCGGTATCGTTTACATGCGAGCACATTAAACTTCCAGCACCTATAGACAAAACCATTAATTCCGGACTCACGCCAGATGCAATCACTAAAGGCTGTACAATTCCGGCTGCGGTCAATCCGGCGACTGTTGCAGATCCTAAAGCAATACGAATAATAGTCGCAATCAGCCAGCCTAAAAATAAAGGTGAAAGAGAGGATTTTTCAAAAAAAGTGCTTAAATCTGTTCCAATTCCACTGTCTATTAATACTTGTTTAAAAGCACCGCCGGCAGCAATTATTAAAATGATCATCGTAGCCGAACTTAAAGCACTACCCGATTTATCCATAATATCCTGCATTTTTCTTCCACGTAAAACACCTAAGGTAAATACAGCAAAAAGTATTGCAATTAACATTGAAGTCAATGGATTTCCAATAAAAAGCAACACGGAACATAAAGCGCTTTCTTTGGGCAATAGTAATTCACTGAACGTAGCAGTGGCTATTAAAAAAACTGGAACTAGTGCCGTTACAATGCTAATTTCAAAAGAAGGCATTTCGGATTCTGTCAAAGTTTTACTGTCGAATAATCCTTTTGGAGGAAAAGCATTTATTTTTTTTATAAATTCAGGAAAAACGATTCCGGCCATAAAAAGTGTCGGAAGCGCAACTATAAGTCCGTAAAGAAGTGTCTTGCCTAGATTGGCTTTAAAAATAACTGCAATTGCTGTTGGTCCCGGATGTGGAGGCAAAAAACCATGCGTAATAGAAAGTGCCGACGCCATGGCAATTCCCAAATAAATGATAGACTGTTTAGTGCTTTTGGCCACGGCAAAAACCATTGGAATCAAAATTATAAATCCTGCATTATAGAACATTGAAATTCCAACGGAGAATCCGGTTATAACCATTGCCCATTTAATATACTGAATACCAAAGTATCGAATCATGACAGAACTGATTCGTTGTGCAGCGCCGCTATCAGAAAGTAAATTTCCTAAAATAACACCAAAGGCGAGAATTAGAATTAAAGAACCTAATGTACTTCCTATTCCCTCTTGTATCGAATTGATTAAATCCCGAAAAGGCATTTGCTTAAAAATGCCCACAAAGAAAGCGGCAACAATTAAGGAAATAAAGGCATTGAGTTTTACAACTGAAATTAGAATCAATAATAAGAGAATCCCTGCAATAAGAATTAGTAGCGACATAATTTATTGATTAAGTGTTTTTTAATTTGTCTCGTAAAAATATTACTTTCTATACGTAAAAAAGTGATCATTTCAAATTTAATATGTTAAATAACTTCATTTAAAGCTACTTAGGAAAATTATAAAAAAGATACTTTCTCGCCTAGCCCCTCCCGATAGCTATCGGGAGAAACGGCATCTCCCGATTTAGAAAAACAAGGCTTTTTAGCCGTAGTTTTTGTTTATCGGGAATATAGTGAAGAGCGGGACAAAACGTTCTTTTGGAAACGGAATTTCTGCTCCTAAAAAGAATCTTAAACCAACTTTGTAGAATATCAGAAATAAAAACTACTTTTAAAAACGCTTCAAAAGCAACTTTTAATCCTTTCATGATGTTACAACTTAAAATAAAATCACAACTTATATTAGTTATTACTTTAACTTTTGCAAATTTTATATACGCTCAAACATCAAAAGAAAAAAGCAATTCTATAATAGCAAAAGGCGCAGTTCTTACAAAATTATCAGATCAATTCAGTTTTACAGAGGGGCCTGCAGCGGATAAGAAGGGAAATATTTATTTTACGGATCAGCCAAATAATCGAATCATGAAATGGTCGGTTAATGGCGAACTTTCTGTTTTTATGGAAAATGCAGGAAGATCTAACGGTTTGTATTTTGATCAAGCAGGCAATCTTTTGGCTTGCGCCGATGAAAAAAATGAGCTTTGGAAAATAGACCAGAACAAAAATCACACTGTAATACTAAACAACTTTGAAGGAAAAAGACTTAATGGCCCCAATGATCTTTGGGTTGATCCAAAAGGCGGTATCTATTTTACAGATCCTTTTTACCAAAGAGATTACTGGAAACATAACTCGAAAGAAATAGAGAAAGAATGCGTTTACTATTTATCTCCTGATAAATCTAAAATCATCAACGTTGAAAATAATCTTATAAAACCTAATGGGATTATTGGAACTTCGGATGGAAAAACCTTATACGTAGCTGATATAGGAGCAAATAAAACGTACTCTTATGCAATCGAAAGTAATGGCTCTTTAGGTAAAAAAACGCTGTTTACTGAATCAGGTTCAGATGGAATGACAATAGACAATTTTGGAAACATTTACTTATGCGGAAAAGGAGTTACCGTATTTAATCCGCAAGGAGAAAAAATAGCCTATATTGATGTTCCTGAACCATGGACAGCTAATGTTTGTTTTGGAGAAAAAAAATTTAAAACATTATTTATTACTGCCGGTAAAAGTGTTTATACGATAGAAATGAGTGTTCGGGGAATGAAATAATGATAAATCATCGTTCCTATTTCTCTTGTATATTTTTAGCAATTTCAAAAATTTTGATTGAAATTTTATTCGTTAGTGACAAATTGCACTCTTTTCAGAATCAAAAAACTTCAAAATCATTGTAATTTGATTCGAATTTAGGTTGAATTGTGCTTAAAATGGAATTTCGAAAAAACACAAAACCTTTCGGAATACCTTATTTTATTACTACTTTAATATTCTCTATGATTCCATAAGAAAATATTATGATAAAAATATTTCATTATTAGAAAAACCGTCATACATTTGCCTAACAGTGTTAAACGATTTAATACTTGAATACAATGGCTAGCAAAGATCGAATTTTAAGACAAAAAGAAGAGACAAGGAACAATATCCTTGGCGCTGCTTATGATATCGTAAAAGATGAAGGCTGGAATGGTTTGAGTATGCGTAAAATTGCCGACAGAATCGAATATACTGCTCCTATTATTTATGAATATTTCTCGAATAAAGAAGCAATACTAGAAGAACTGACAGGCAAAGGTTTTATTAAACTGGCAAAAGAGTTACAGACTGCAAAAGATAAGTTTGAAAAACCCGAAGATCAGTTAGAAGCCATGTGGATGACTTATTGGGATTTCGCTTTTACTAATACTGAAATGTATCAACTTATGTTTGGTGTTCAAATGACTTGCTGCGCACAGCGATGTTCGGCTCAGGAAGCACCTTACAAATTATTTACTGGTGTTATTGCTGAAATTATGAAGGACAGCAATCCTAGTGAAGATATCATTAAACAAAAATATTTTACTTTCTTTTCTGTTATTCATGGTTTAATCGCCATCAACATCATTAACAAAAGTGATATTTTAGAAACAATAAATGCTCAGATTTTGAAGGATGCTATTACTGGTATCATCAAATCTATACAATAAAAAAATTTTCAATTTTACTTAACAGTGTAAAATGATTTAAACGGGATAATGTAAAATCCTTTTTTTTATAACTTTCGCTTAACACTGTTAGAAAATTTAATAAAGGTAATAAAAGCTCTTTTTTTAGACTTTAACTTAACAACGTTAGATAATTTAATACTGATTCGAAATAGAATTGGAAAGGCTTACTGTATGGAAATTTGCGCACTTTTACTTAACAATGTTAGATAATTTAATTCAATTAAATATGAATCCCGAGAATGCCAGAATGCCAGAGAATTTTATCCGAGAAAATGTTCAACCAATTAAAACCACTATGAAAATGAAAAATGTAATTATAACCAGTTTTATTCTGGCCTTAGTATTAAGCAGCTGTGGCGACAAAAATCAAGCGCCTACTGCTCCACCACCACCGGTTTTACCAGTTTTAGCAATCACAAGTGCCAATACAACTACTGATGCTGAATATCCTGCTTCTATACAAGGAACTGTTGATGTCGAAATTCGTCCACAAGTAAGCGGAAACCTAGACAGAATTTATGTTGACGAAGGTGCTTATGTAAGTAAAGGACAAACTTTATTCAAAATCAATGAGCGTCCGTACCGTGAGCAGTTAAACAATGCATTAGCAAGTCTTCATGCTGCAGAAGCAGCTTTGATCAATGCTAATTTAGAAATTGATAAATTGACTCCGTTAGTACAAAACAAAGTAGTTTCTGATTATCAATTAAAAACAGCTAAAGCTTCTCAAAAAATTGCTGCTGCCAATATCGAACAAGCGAAAGCAATGGTTGGTTCTGCTAAAATTAATTTAGGCTATACAAACGTAACTGCTCCAGTGAGCGGATACATTGGAAGACTGCCTAAAAAACAAGGAAGTTTAGTTTCTGCTTCTGATGTTGAGGCTCTTACTACTTTATCAGATGTTCATGAAGTATTTGCTTATTTCTCTTTAGGTGAAACGGATTTCATTCACTTTAAAGAACAATACGCTGGAAGTTCATTAGGAGATAAAATTAAAAAACTTCCTCCAGTTACTTTGATATTAGCGGATAACAGCGCTTATCCAAAAACAGGAAAAATCGATATGGTTGACGGTCAGTTTGATAAAACAACAGGAGCAATCACGATTAGAGCAACTTTCCCTAATGCAAACGGAATTTTACGTTCTGGAAACACAGGAAGAATCCGTTTAGGATTAAACCACGACGATGCCATTTTAGTTCCGCAAGCGGCTACAATCGAAATGCAGGATAAAGTATTTGTTTTCACTGTAGGCAAAGACAACAAAGTAACTAAAATGCCAATTACCGTTGTTGGTAAAAGCGGTACCAATTATTTAATTAAAGACGGCGTAAAAACGGGTGATCAAATCGTAATGAGCGGTATTGACAAACTTCAGGATGGGCAAGCGATTCAACCTGAGAAATCAACTAAAGTTGCCGAAGTAACTAAAAAAAAATAATCAAAAGAAATAATGTTCAAAATATTTATACAAAGACCAGTACTTGCCACCGTAATCTCCATTTTGTTGGTGATTTTAGGGGTACTTGGTTTAACTAAACTGCCTTTACAACAGTTTCCTGATATTGCGCCTCCATCGGTTTTGGTAACGGCGGTATATCCGGGAGCCAACGCAGAAACCGTTTTACGTTCTGTGGCACCTTCTATCGAAGAATCTATAAATGGTGTAGAAAACATGACTTACATGAGTTCTACAGCCAGTAACGACGGTACTTTGGCTATTACCGTTTTCTTTAAACTAGGAACTGATGCCGATCAAGCTGCGGTAAACGTACAAAACCGTGTTGCTCAAGCAACGAGTCAACTTCCTGCCGAGGTTGTACAACAAGGTATTGTTACGGCGAAACAGCAAAACAGTTTCATCATGGCAATTGGTATGTACACCGATGATGAAACCAAATACGATCAGACTTTTGTTGCCAACTATGCACAGATTAATATTATTCCGGAATTAAAACGTATTCCGGGTGTAGGTTCTGCAAGTATTTTTGGTGGTGTAAAAGATTACTCTATGCGTGTTTGGTTGAATCCAACGCAAATGTCGACTTATAAAGTGACGCCAAGCGAAGTTATGGGAGCGATTCAAGACAAAAGTTTGGAAGCGGCTCCAGGTAAATTTGGAGAGCGAAGCAAAGAAGTTTTTGAATACGTTATTAAATATAAAGGGAAATTAACCAAACCAGAAGATTATGAAAATATTGCTATACGTTCTAATGCAGATGGTTCAGTACTTCGCTTAAAAGATGTAGCGAGAGTTGAACTTGGCGCTTATTCTTACAACAGTTTAACGCGTTTAAATGGTAAAAAAGGAATTGTAATTGGGGTTATTCAGTTAGCTGGATCAAACTCAAATGATATTCAGATTGCCATTAACAAAATGATGGAAAAGGCTTCTAAAGATTTTCCAAAAGGTATCAAACACAATATTTTCTATAGTACAAAAGTATCTCTTGACCAATCTATCGAACAAGTTGAGCATACATTATTAGAAGCTTTTATACTGGTATTTATTGTGGTATTTATCTTCTTGCAAGATTTTAGATCAACATTAATCCCGGCTATTGCTGTACCTGTAGCAATTTTAGGAACGTTCTTCTTCATGCAGTTATTCGGATTTTCGATCAACCTTTTAACGCTTTTCGCATTAATTCTAGCGATTGGTATTGTGGTCGATGATGCCATTGTGGTAGTCGAAGCGGTGCATGCGAAAATGGAGCACAAACGCTTGTCTCCAAAAATCGCAACCCATGAAGCAATGCACGAAATAACGGGTGCTATTATCTCGATTACGCTGGTAATGGCTGCTGTATTCCTGCCGGTTGGTTTTATGGAAGGCTCTACAGGAGTTTTCTATCGTCAGTTTGCCTTTACGATGGCAATTGCAATTGTAATTTCGGCCGTAAATGCCTTAACATTAAGTCCAGCGCTTGCGGCATTATTCTTAAAAGATAATCACGGAGCTCACGATCACGATGCGCCTTATCAGAAAAAAGGATTTAAAGACAAATTCTTTACCGCTTTTAACACGAGTTTCGAATCGTTAACGAATCGTTATGTTGGTGGAATTAAATTCTTAATCAGAAAGAAATGGTTGAGTTTAGGCGGATTAGCTGCTATTACTCTTGCAACAGTTTTATTAGTGAAAACCACTCCTGCAGGATTTATTCCAACAGAAGATCAAGGATTTATCGCGATTGCAGTAAATACGCCTTCAGGAACTTCGCTTGACGGAACTCAAAAAGTAATGACAGATGCTGAAAATACATTAAGAGGTTTAGATGCTTCAAGATTCGTAACAGCAATTTCAGGTTTCAACTTATTGACAAACTCTACAAGTCCATCTTCTGCTGTTGTATTCGTATTGCTTAAACCAAACGAAGAACGAGGAGAAGTAAAAAACATTGACGAAATCATGAATCAGGTTCGTGGTAAATTGGGCGGTATTTCTGGAGGAAGTTTCTTCGTATTCAGTTTCCCAACTGTTCCAGGATTTAGTAACGTTGAGGCTTTAGATTTAGTTTTACAAGATAAAACGGGAGGAAAACTGGATAAATTCAGTGGCATCTCTCAAAACTTTATCGGCGAATTAATGAAACGCCCTGAGATTGCAGTTGCCTTTACTTCTTTCAAAGCAGATTATCCGCAGTTGCAATTGGAAGTTAACGACGAAAAAGCAAATCAATTGGGTGTTAATGTAAAAGACATTTTACAAACCATGCAGGCTTACTTTGGTAGTGCGCAAGCATCTGACTTTAACCGATTTGGTAAATATTACCGAGTTGTTGTTCAGGCTGATATCGAAGACAGAGCTGATCCAACAGCAATTGACAGAGTTTTTGTAAAAAACAAAACAGGCGAAATGGTTCCAATAAATACTTTAGTAAAACTAACCCGTATTTATGGTTCTGAAACCGCTTCTAGATACAATTTATTTAACTCAATTTCTATTAATGCCATTCCAAAACCTGGATTTAGTTCAGGAGATGCCATTAAAGCGATTGAAGAAGTAGCAGCACAACAATTACCTGCAGGTTACGGGTTTGAATTCTCGGGCCAAACACGTGAGGAGATTTCGTCTGGAGGACAATCTGCAACAATATTCTTACTGTGTTTGATATTCGTTTATTTCCTACTTGCTGCACAGTACGAAAGTTACATTTTGCCTTTGGCAGTAATCTTATCAATCCCTGCAGGTATTTTTGGAGTATTCGTTGCTATTGGTTTAGCTGGAATTGAAAACAATATTTACGTACAAGTTGCTCTTGTCATGCTGATCGGATTGCTCGCCAAAAATGCCATTTTGATTGTGGAATTTGCGGTTCAGAAACGAAAATCAGGACAGGCTTTGGTCAAAGCTTCTATCGAAGCTGCAAAATTACGTTTGCGACCAATCATCATGACATCTCTTGCTTTCGTAGTTGGACTTGTACCAATGATGGGCGCTAAAGGTCCATCTGCCCAAGGAAATCACTCTATCAGTATTGGAGCGGCAGGCGGAATGCTTTCAGGGGTAATTCTAGGATTATTTATTATTCCGGTATTATTCATAGTATTCCAACATTTACAAGAAAAATTTAGCGGAAAACCAGTCGCTGTAATTCATAATGAAGAAAAATAAAATATGGAAAACTATATCACAACCATTCTTGTAGCCATCATATTTGGCATCGGATATATATCATACAGAATCTCAAAAGATCTTGAAACCAGAAAAGATACTTGTACAGAGATATAATCTGTTGAGAAAAAAATTAAACACATAGAAACATAGATTTTTGTGTCAAAAAAAGAGATTAGAAGAAACTAGTTTCCACACATAGAACTATGTGCATTTATGTAAGTGAAACGCCTTTTTAAATCTGCAAAAAACTATGTCTCTATGTGTTTCAAAAAAAATTACACCCAAACGGGTTAAAGGAATTTTAATAAAAAACTAAATGAAAAATCATATAACCAAAATCGTGACCTTCGCCATTCTGATCACGACCTTAATATCCTGTAAAGTCTCTAAGGATATTGAAACTCCAAAAGATGCATTTCCTGAGAATTTCAGGAATGCATCGGTTTCGAGTGATACAACTAGTATTGCCGATGTGGAGTGGAAAAATTTCTTTACAGAAAAAGATATTATAAAATTAATTGACAGCGCCGTTGCAAGAAACAACGACTTGCAGATTGCCGAAAAGAACATCGAAATTGCGCAATACCGTTTTACACAGTCAAAATGGGGAAATGTGCCTCAGGTTAACTTATTTATAAACGCAAGTACAAGCAATCCGTCTGACAATAGTTTCACGGGATTGAACTTAAATCAGGCAATTGGTGCTAAACATATTGACGACTATTCTGCTGGAGCTTCTCTTTCTTGGGAGGCTGATATTTGGGGAAAGATCAGAAACCAAAAGAAAGGGGCTTATGCAGGATATCTTCAATCTGAAGAAGTAAAAAAAGCATTGCAGACCAATATTGTTGCCAATGTTTCTAGAGGATATTATAATCTTTTGATGTTGGATGCGCAATTGGATATTGCGAGACAAAATCTTCGTTTAAATGATAGTACAACCAATATTATCAAATTAAAATACGATGCTGGTCAGGTAACAAACTTAGCAATTCAACAATCGGAAGCACAGAAATTAAACTCAGCGCAATTGATTCCGTTATTGGAACAAAACATTGCGATTCAGGAAAATGCTTTGAGTGTGTTAACAGGTTCTTTTCCAAATTCAAAAGAAAGATCTGTTCGTTTAAGCGCAATTGAAGTTAAAAATAATAACGCAATCGGAGTTCCTTCTACATTAGTAAGCAGAAGACCAGATGTAAAAAGTGCCGAATTGGCTCTTAAAGCTGCAAACGCAAACGTAGGAATCACAAAAGCGGATTTATATCCGGCTCTAAGAATTACAGCGCAAGGCGGATTAAACTCTTTCGAAACCAGCAATTGGTTCAATATTCCGGCTTCATTGTTCGGAACTGTTGCAGGTGGTTTAACACAACCTCTTTTAAACAACAAAAGAGTAAGAACGCAATATAATATCGCTGTCGCGGAAAGAGAAAAAGCAGTTTTAGCTTTTAGACAATCTGTTTTGGTTGCTGTGAGAGAAGTTTCGGATGCTTTGGTTAAAGTAGAGAAATTACAGCAACAGGAAACTTTCTTAAAAGAAAAAGTAAAAACGTTACAACAAGCAATTAAAAATGCCAATTTATTATTCAAAAATGGATTAGCCGAATATCTAGAAGTTTTAACAGCACAAGCAAATCTATTGCAAAGCGAACTAGAATTAGCAGATTTAAAAAGACAACAACTTACAGCCAATACCGATTTGTACCGCGCTCTAGGCGGAGGCTGGAAATAATACCTGTTACATTACCCGTTAATTATTTATTTTTTGAGATGAAAACGCTGTGAGACCTTTGGGTTTCATGGCGTTTTTTAGTTTTGGCCGCTAAGGCGCTAGGACGCGAAGTTTTTTTGTTTGCCACGAATTTCACTAATTTTCACTAATTTCTTTTTCTTTCTTGAAATAATTATAAAAATAATTCGTGAAAATTCGTGAAATTCGTGGCAGTAAACTTTGTGCCTTAGCGTCTTCGCGGCAAAACCAAAACAATCTATGACTTTCAATCCAGAAATATACCTCAACAATCTAAAACAGACCATTGACAACTACTATCCTATTTCTGAAAATTCTTGGAAATTGATTGAAAACATAGCACAATTTCAAACCCTTAAAAAAGGAGAAAAATTATTAGAAAATGGAGAAATCGCTAAAAATCTTCATTTCGTTGCAAAAGGTATTTTAAGAGCTTTTATCACAGATCAGCAGGGGAATTTCTATAACAAAAATCTTTTTATGGAAAATTATTTTGCAGGTTCTAAAGTTTCATTAATGCTGCAATCGCCTTCTAATTTTACAATTGAAGCCTTGGAAGACTCCATTATCATCAATCTTAATTATAAAAAATACGTTTCATTAATCAATGAAAATGAAGATCTTAAAAACTTTTATATTGCTCATTTAGAAAAAAACTGGATTATTGATAAAGAACAAAGAGAAGTCGCGCTTGTCATGCAAAACGCAACCGAAAGATATGTCAGCCTTCTACAAAAACATCCAACTATTGCCGATCGCGTGCCGTTATTACATATCGCTTCTCATTTAGGAATCACGCCAACACAGTTAAGCCGAATCAGAAAAAATCTGGAAAAAGATTTGTAAATCAACATATGTAAAGGTTTTTCTGGGAGATCAAATTTATCTTTGCTTTATAATTCAAAACCGTTATCACAATGACCAATATAGAACTTATAAAAGACAATATTGACAATCTTACCACTCTTTGGAAAACCGTTGCCATTCCTCTCCTTTCTTATCATAAAAATGATCCTTTTGAGTTTTCTCAAATCAAAAATTCGGGCTGGCCAAATAGATTATGGTCTAGAGAAGATATTACCGAAGAAAATTTTCCTCTAATTCAGGAAATCATGGAGAAAAATCCAGGTTTGGTTGTTCCGTATTGGGATATTTTCGGAAGCAATTCTAAAGATCTTTTTGAGAAAAATGGCTTTCATATCCGAATTCAGCTTGTAGCAATGGCTTTAAAACTAGAAGAAAAATTTCCACTTCAAAACAATCTTACTTTCAAAAGAGTTTTAAATAAAGAAGATGCCAAAACTTGGTCAGATATTTATCCGCTGTCTTTTAGTTATGTAATCAGTAAAGAAACTTTAGTCAATAATTACGAAAATGCAAAGTTTTATTTAGTTCATTTTGAAGGAAAAGCAATTGGAACCTTAACGCTTTTTCAAACCGAAAAAACAATGGGAATTCACGGTGTCGGCGTTGTTCCAGAAATGCGAAAAAGAGGTTTTGCAGAAGAAATCATGAAATTTGCAATCAACGAAGCAATCGATGCTAAATGTGATTATGCACAATTGCAAGCTTCGGCTTTAGGAAAAGGCATTTACACGAGATTGGGTTTTGAAGATTTGTTTACGATTACAAATTATCAGTTGGCGTAAATTTTAAATTAAGCAACTACACAAATATCTCGCAAAGACGCGAAGTCACAAAAAAAACTTAAAAAGTAAACTTTGCGACTTCGCGTCTTTGCGAGAACTATTTTCAATCTAAAATCTATTTTCTAAAATCTAAAATCAACAAATGTCCCAAATGCCCCTAAAATAGTCGTAAATACCTATTTCATGAAAAAATAAGAATAGTACATTTGTAACACATTAACCAATAACTATTTAAAATTTAATCTACATGAAAACAACCAAAATCATTTTCTGGACAACTACAATCCTTATTTTTTTATTCGAAGGCGTTATGCCAGCTTTAACTTCTCAATCAGAAATGGCTAAAGAAGGAATCAGACATCTTGGTTATCCGGAATATTTCGGTAATGCCTTAGTCGTATTTAAAATACTTGGCGTTTTAGCACTAATTATTCCGCAAGTTCCAGGACGAATTAAAGAATGGGCTTATGCCGGATTTGCATTCGATTTCATCTTTGCATCAATTAGCCATTTCGCTGTAGACGGAATCAATTTTCAATCTTTTTTCCCTTTGATTGTTCTGGCTGTTCTTGTTGCTTCTTACATAACATATCATAAAATACAGCGTTATAAAAACATAGCGCTCTAAAAAACAAAACTTTATGATTGAAGTTTTTAAAACAAATGTTCAAGAAGAATGGCAATGCAAAATGATCATTGACAAACTTCTTGAGCATTTTCCAAACAGCTTGATCACTTTTGATTTAGAAGATTGTGATAAAGTCCTTCGCATTCATTCGCCCTCCATTTCGAATACCAAAATCATTGACGTTTTAAATTTTCATGGCTACTCTTGCGAAGTGCTTCCGTAAAAATTAACAACTTTCAAATTATTGATATTTAGCATTTTATTGTTTTTTATCGTATATTTGACATACCATCATTTCCCCAAATTCTATACAATTTACTTAAACAGAAAAATGCACTGTAGGTTCTTAAAACCTTGCGGCAAGCATGGAATGTTAGTAATTAATTTTTAAAATTTAAAAGATGGAAAGTGCTATTCAAAATACAATATTAGAAACATATACTAAACTAAACGATGTTTTTTCTTCCTTTACTAAAGATGAAATCAATATTGTACCTTTTGCAGAAAGTTGGACTGGAGCTCAAACCGTTCAGCACATTATTCTGGCTTGTTCTGGTTTGCCGCAATTATTTGCAGGAAAAACAGAAAAAACCACTCGTGAACCAGATGAAAACTGTAAAAAATTAGATGGAATATTTCTAGATTTCAACACCAAATACCAATCTCCCGAAAATATAAAACCTGCTGCAATTGAATATGATAAAAACACTTTATTGGCTTCAATAAAAAAAATACAAACAGATTTATTTGAAGCTGCAGAAACTTACGATTTAACTTTGACTTGTCTTGATGCGAAAATTCCAGGTTTTGAGAATTTTACCATTTACGAATGGCTTCATTTTGCAATTATTCATACACAGAGGCATACGCATCAGTTAAAATCGATTTATGAAACCCTCAAAAAAAATTAACTAGCATTTAACCAAAACCCTTTTTTATGAGATCAAAAGTACGAACCATTGTTTCATCTGGTTTAGTTGCAGGCACTTTAGATATTACTGCGGCTATTTTAATCTACTCGGTGATTCTTCATAAAACAACAGCCGAAAAAATACTGCAATCTATTGCAAGTGGTATCTTTAAAAAAGAAGCGTACACAGCAGGAACAGAAATGACTTTTGCAGGTTTAGGACTTCATTTTTTAATTGCTTTTATATTTGCATGGTTTTACTTCAAAATTTTCCCGTACATTCCGTTTTTCAGAATCAATACTTTTCTCTCCGGATTTTGTTATGGATTCTTTATTTGGGTAGTAATGAATCTTATTGTGCTTCCGATAGTATTTCCAGTTCTTCCAGAAAAGAATTTAGACTTCGCATTGTTACTTTCTATATTAATTATAATTTTTTGTGTCGGAATGCCGATAGCTTTTATTACTAGGAAATACTACGCAAAATGGTACTGAAATAAGGTACAAAGTGGCAAAGGTTCAGAGGGACAAAGGCTAAAACCTTGAACCTAAAAAGCTACGATTAAGATAAAAAGAGGCAAAGGTTCAGAACCACAAAGGCTAAAACTTTGAACCTTTGCAACTCTGAACCTTTGAACCTTAAAAAAAAACTATACTTTTCTTCTTCCTGTAATTAGTGAAATAATAAATAACACTAAAAATATAAAGAATAAAACTTTTGCAATACTTGCAGCTCCAGCGGCAATACCACCAAAACCAAAGATTCCGGCTATTATAGCTAGAATTATAAAAATGACTGTGTAACGTAACATAATATTAGATTTTTAAGTTTTTAAATATGACTAATTCAAGTCTGTTTTGTTTGTTACTCAAATTTCTTTTATTCCTACAAATCTTGTTAACTCAATACCTATTTTAAATTAACTCAATTAATTAAAAAACAGTGAAATACCTAATATTTTCACTATACTTTTTTTTTCTTACACAATTACCATGTTTAAGCTTTTGAGTTAATTTTTTAATGGATTGGATTAATCGTCGCTTCCTTCTCAAAGTAATTTTATCTAAAATTAATTACAGAACGAGCTTAAGCTCAAATGAACATTAGGCATTGCCACAAATTCTCTAGATGGCATTCTGAACCTTAACGAGTTATTAACCGAACAAAATTTATTCCTCATGAAAAAAATATCAAATAAATCAAAAATAGTTTTTCTTTCAACTTTTCCGCCAACTCAATGTGGCATTGCAACTTATACTCAAGATACCATTAAAGGAATAACAGACGTTTACGGTAAATCTATTCAATGCGAAGTATGTGAGCTAGTTAGCGAACCTAAAGAAAATCCAACGCAAGCATTTACCTTAAATACTAAAAACAGAGATGAATATGCTAAAGTTGCAGAAGAAATTAATGCCGACGAAGCCGTAAAATTGGTTCATATTCAGCATGAATTCGGTTTGTTTTCTGGAAATTATGGAGATTTTCTTTTAGATTTTTTAAATGCAATAAAAGTACCTGTAACTTATACTTTTCACAGTGTTATTCCAAATCCGAATGACGAATTAAAAACGTTTGTAAAATTGCTACTTACTTATAGTAATTCGGTTTTTGTAATGACTAATAAATCGAAAGAAATACTAATTAGTGATTATGATATTAATGAGGAAATAATTACTTGCGTACCACATGGAACCCATATCGTTGTGTATGAAAAACCAGAAACTGCAAAAGAAAAATTAAATATTCAAGACAGATTAGTACTTTCAACTTTCGGTCTTTTGGGTGAAGGAAAAAATATCGAAACAGGTTTACAGGCTTTACCAAAAATTATTGAAAAAGCGCCAAATGCTTTGTATTTAATTATCGGGAAAACGCATCCGAATTTAATTAAAGATGGTGTAGATCTTTATAGAGAAAAATTAGAAGGAATTGTATCCGAATTAAATCTTCAAAACAATGTTCGATTTGTAAATCAATATTTAGATACCGATGAACTTTTAGAATATTTAAAAGCTACCGATATTTACATGTTTACTTCTAAAGATCCAAATCAAGCAGTTAGCGGAACATTCTCTTACGCGATGGGTTGTGCCTGTCCGATTGTGGCTTCTAAAATTCCACACACTAAGGAAGTCCTTACAACAGATTCAGGAATTTTGTGCGACATTGGAGATTCAGATCAATTTGCTGCCGCGGCAATTAAATTGATTGAAGATGAAAATTTAAGACATGAAATGGGAATTAATTCATTCACAAAAATGCGAGCTTCTTCTTGGGAAAATGTTGGAATTACTCAAATGAACACCTATATAAAATTGATTGATAATCCGGCAGAAATTAAATTCAGTTATCCTGAAATTCAGCTAAAACATATTAAAAAAATGACTACCGATTTAGGTATCATCCAATTTAGCAAAATCTCAATTCCAGATTTAGAGTCAGGTTACACATTAGATGATAATGCTAGAGCATTGGTTGCATTTTGTTCACATTACAGATTAACTCAAGACAAAGAAGATTTAGCTTATATATTAATCTATTTAGATTTTATACAACGTTGTCAGCAGCCAAAAGGTGATTTTATCAATTATGTCGATCAAGAAAACCGCGAACATGTTGAGCAAAATGCCGAAGTTAATTTAGAAGATTCTAATGCAAGAGCAATTTGGGCTTTAGGAACTGTAGTTTCATTGTCTGATATTCTTCCTGAAGCAATTGTTAAAAAAGCGGCAAAATGTTTATTGAGTTCATTAAAATGGGCAGAAAACATTCAATCGCCGCGTTCAATTGGTTTTGCAACAAAAGGATTGTATTTGTATCATACTACTGTTCCAAACCTTTATGTTGCGGCAATTATCAATAAACTAAATGCTAAATTATTGGCAAATTACGAAGATACAGCAACAGAAGATTGGCAATGGTTTGAAAATTATTTAACATACGGAAACGGAATCTTACCAGAATCTATGCTTTATGCTTATTTAATTACCAATAAACCTATTTATCAGAAAGTTGCACTAGACTCTTTAGATTTCTTGATTTCTAAAACTTTTGTAAAAGGAAACTTTAAAGCTATTTCAAATAAAAGCTGGCATCATAAAGGTTCAGAACCGCACGAATACGGCGAACAGCCAATAGATGTAGCATATACCATTATGACTTTAAATGCATTTTATAATGAATTTAAAACTCCGCAGTACAAGAAAAAAATGAAATCTGCTTTTAATTGGTTTTTAGGTAAAAATCATTTAGGACAAATTATGTACAATCCTGTAAGTGGCGGTGGTTACGATGGACTTGAAAAAGAAAATGTAAATCTAAATCAAGGTGCAGAATCTACAGTTTGTTTTTTAACAGCGAGATTGTTAATGGAAAAATTAGCTATGTCACAGTCCAAAGTTATTCCGTTAATGAAAAGCCGTTCAGGAATTGCTATTAATTCATAAAGATATAAGGCAAAACTAGCCAAATACTTCTCTTTTAAAACCCGAAAAATCCCTTTCTTAATGAAAGGGATTTTTTGTTTTTTATGAAAAGCCAGTAACGTCATTTTCTAAAAATTATTATATGGTTATGTAAATTATATAAGGCTGAAAAAAATTTGTGTAAAATATTTTAACAAGTAATGCGCTAACTTTCATCTATAATTCAGTAAGTCCAAAAAACTGTTAAATAACTGATTATCGATTAAAAAATTCACACTAAAAACATAAACATTTTGATTCTCAACCTAAAAAATATATTCACCGAAATTGGAGAAACCACAATATTCGCCAAGAAGTTTTTTAAGGAGGTTTTTATTCCGCCTTACGAGACCAAAGAGTTTTTGAAACAGTGTTATATTATTGGTTACAAATCGTTGCCGCTAGTAGCCATTACAGGTTTTATTATGGGTTTGGTACTCACATTACAATCTCGTCCGACGCTGGTAAAATTTGGCGCAGAATCTTGGCTTCCTGGAATGGTAGCGCTTTCGCTAATTAGAGAAATTGCTCCAGTAATTACAGCGCTGATTTGCGCAGGTAAAATTTCATCAGGAATTGGAGCCGAACTTGGTTCAATGAAAGTAACAGAACAAATAGATGCCATGGAAGTTTCTGCTGTTAATCCATATAATTATTTAGTAGTAACAAGAGTTTTGGCTTGTACGTTAATGGTTCCTATTCTAGTTTTTTTTGCTGATGCAATTGGAATTGTTGGCGGATATGTCGGCATAAACATACACGGAGACGTTAACTTCTATAGATTTTTAACTCAGATTATTCAGTCTTTAGAATTTTTAGACCTTTTTCCAGCCACGATTAAAACTTTCTTTTTTGGATTTGTAATTGGTATGATCGGCTGTTATAAAGGTTTTACCGCATCAAACGGAACAGAAAGTGTAGGACAAGCAGCTAATTTTGCAGTTGTAACCGCATCACTAAGCATTTTTATTATCGATATGGTTGCTGTTCAAATAACCGATTTATTCTTTTAAAATGACAAAGGAAAAAATACATAAAGAACCAAAAACAAAAGAAAAAGATCAATCTCCAATTATCGAGATTAAAGATCTGCATAAAACTTTTGGAAAAGACAATACCATTTTAAAAGGTCTAAATCTGATTTTACATAAAGATGAAAACCTTGTGGTTTTAGGAAAATCAGGATCAGGAAAATCTGTGACAATAAAATGCATTGTCAGATTGATTGAACCTGATAAAGGTGAAATTAAAGTTTTTGACGAAAATGTTCTTAATATCTCAAAAAGCGAGCTGAATGCCATAAGAGTCCGAATTGGTTTTTTGTTCCAAAGTGGAGCACTTTACGATTCGATGTCAGTTAGAGAAAATCTCGCTTTTACATTGAGTAAACACAAACGCGATTTAAGTGCAGATGAAATTGAAAAAGAAGTCATGGAAGCACTAGAAAGCGTTGGTTTAGCAGAAGCTGTTGATAAAATGCCTTCGGAACTTTCGGGCGGAATGAGAAAAAGAATCGGCTTAGCGCGAACGCTAATCTTAAAACCTGAAATCATTTTGTACGACGAACCTACAACTGGTTTAGACACCATAACATCAAGAGAAATCAGCGAATTGATTTTGGATATTAAAAACAAACAAAAAACCTCGTCAATAATTATTACGCACGATATGGCTTGCGCAAAAATGACTGCCGATAGAATTGTGGTCTTAAAAGACGGTGTAATTCATACCGAAGGAACATACGAGGAACTTGAAAAAGATGAAGACGAATGGGTACGCTCATTTTTTGAATAAAGCAAAATAAATAATAGAAATCATGGAAAAGCAATCGGGATATACTTGGAAATTAGGAATGTTTGTAACAATTGGCTTACTGCTTTTTGTAATGGCCGTATATTTTATTGGAAAACAAAAAAACCTCTTCGGTTCTACCTTTCATATCACTTCTCAATTTAAAACCGTAAGCGGATTAGAAGTTGGAAATAATGTTCGTTTTTCGGGAATTAATGTTGGAACGGTCGAACAGATTCAATTAAAAAATGACTCAACTGTAATTGTGGTTTTGGTGATGAAAGAAGATGTTCGAAAATTCATTAAAACCGACGCTACGGCAAGCATTGGATCAGATGGTTTAATGGGCGATAAAGTTTTGACCATTACGCCAGGTGCGAAATCTCAAAAAATGATTGAAGACAATGGCATAATCGCTTCTGTAGACGGAATTGAAATGCACGACATTATGAAAAGCGTTAAAAAGAGCGTGGATAATATCGGCGTAATTTCAGATGAAATAGCCATTTTCAGCCATAGCATGAATAACGGAAATGGTGCTTTGGCACGTTTGGTTAAAGATGATAAAATGGCGAATAGCGTTTCTAATACTTTAAATAATCTAGAATCTGGAACAAAAGGTTTTAGCGATAATATGGAAGCCGCAAAAAGCAACTTTCTTTTAAGAGGATACTACAAGAAAAAAGAGAAGCAAAAAGAAAAAAAGATAGAAGAAGCGAAAGAAAAACAAGAAGAAGCAAAAGAGAAAGCCGCTAAAGAGCAAGAAAAAAAGGAGAAAGAGTTGAAAGAGCAGAAGGAGAAAGAACAAAAAGAAAAAGAGGAAAAACAAAAAGAAGATGCTAAAAAAGCAGAAGCTGAAAAGAAAAAGTAACTCCTAATTTATTACAAATATTAATAAGTTATAACAAATTGTTCATCTTTTATAAATCTTTTTACATCTACATTTAACTGCCGTTTTTAAACAGCAAAAACTTACATATATGCCTACCACATTCAAACATACCGCCTTAAAAGTTTTAAAAATCACTGGAATTACAATTGCGGTGATTTTGTTTTTGTTGTTTATTATTCCGTTGCTTTTTCCTGGAAAAATTGCTTCTGAAGTAAAGAAAATTGCCAACGAAAGATTAGACACTAAATTGGATTTTACAAAATCTAAACTTTCCTTTTTTACGCACTTCCCAGCTTTGACTGTTTCGTTAGACAAATTATCATTAACAGGTTCTAAACCGTTTAGCAATGATACTTTGTTAAAGGCAGATGAAGTTGCTTTTGGAATTGACATCAAAAGATTACTATTTGACAATGAGGTAAAGATCAACAAACTTTATGTTTCTGATGCTTTGATTAATGTAATGGTGAATGAAAAAGGTCAAGCTAATTACAATATTTATGTTGCGCCAGAAAAACGAAAAGACGAAAAAGATGCGCCAGAAGAAGGAACAGCAATTCGATTAGAAAGAATAGACATAAAAAATTGCCATGTAAAATACAATGACCGTTCGGCTAAAATTTTGGTCGATGCAAAAGGTTTCAATTATGTTGGTAAAGGAAACTTAAGCGAAGATATTTTTGATCTTGCCACAGATGCCAAAATTGATAATCTTGATTTCTTTTATGACAGAACAGGTTATGTTAGAAAAAAAGAAGTTCGTGCCGAATTAATCACTCGAATCAATACCAACTCGCTTTCTTTTATTCTACAGAAAAACGAATTGCGTATTAATAAACTGCCTCTAAAATTCACAGGCTTATTTACCATTTTACGAGACGGATACAAAATTGATATCAAAGCCTTATCAGAAAATACAACTGTAAAAGATTTATTATCGGTAATGCCTCCAGAATATTTGACTTGGTTAGAAAAAACGGAAATTTCTGGAAGAAGTGATTTATTATTGACTTTTAAAGGCAATTATAATGTAGCGAAAAAACAAAAACCAAACTTGGCTTTCAATTTAAAAATTAATGAAGGTTCGGTAAATCATAAAGATGCGCCAGTTCCTTTAAAAGATTTTCAAATGGATTTGAATGCCATTCTTCCGTCTTTAGATACCGAGCAATTGTTGGTCAATTTGAGAACTTTAAAATTTAAAGTGGGCGAAAAAGATTATTTCAACGCTTATTTACGCAGTAAAGGTTTGAACGAAATGACTATTGACGCCAGCATAAAAGGCGCTTTAGATTTAGCGGTTGTTGATGCCGCTTTGGGATTGAGTGATTTCGATTTGAAAGGAATTTTAAAAACGGATATTCAGGCAAAAGGACTTTTCAGCACTTCAAAAAAATTATTTCCGAAAACAATCGGCGGTATTTCTTTGCGAAACGGATGGCTGAAAACAAAATATTATCCAAATCCAATTACCAATATCACTTTTGTAGCAAATATGCTTAATAAAGCGGGAACTTTTCAAGATTTAATTGTTGCCGTTGCGCCTGCGTCATTCACTTTTGAGGGAAATCCAGTTTATATAAACGCTGCATTATCAGATTTTAATGATTTGGCTTATAATGCAAAAATAAAAGGTGAATTGAATGTTGGAAGAATTTATCAGGTTTTCTCTCAAAAAGGTCTTGATTTAACGGGTTATGCCAAAGCCGATCTTTCTCTAAAAGGAAAACAAAGCTACGCCACAACTGGACAATATGACAAACTAGACAATAGAGGAACTCTGATTCTTAAAAATATAAAAGCAACTTCAGAATTGTTTCCAAAAGCCTTTTTTATCAAACAAGGAAATTTCCGTTTTCAAAATGAAAAAATGTGGTTTGAGAAATTTTATGCCTCTTACGGAAAATCCGATTTTGATATTAATGGTTATCTGCTAAATACCATTAATTATTTCCTAGAATCAAATGGAACTTTAAGCGGAAACTTCAACTTAAAATCAAAACTGATTAATGTCGACGAATTCATGGCGCTTGAAAAAGGAGAAAATAAAGATCAAAAAACAGAAATTGAATATGCAAAAGAAGATCATCCGAAAATGAGCGGTGTTGTAATGATACCAAAAAATCTAAATGTAAGCTTAAATGCAAATGCAGATAAAGTAGAATACAACGGATTGATAATCAACAAACTTAACGGAAAAACTGGCGTTAAAAAAGAAGGATTTTACTTAGAAAACATTAACTTTAACATCATTGATTGCATTGTCGGAATTAATGCTTTTTATAAAGATGAATCTCCAACAGCTGCACATTTTGACGCTCATTTCACCGCCAAAGATTTCGATGTCCAAAGGGCATACAAAGAAATTCCGATGTTCCATGATATGGTTTCTGCAGCTGAAAAAGCACATGGAATAATTTCTGTCGATTATAAAGTTAAAGGCGATTTAGATGGAAATATGGGACCAATTTACGCCTCGCTTAATGGCGGCGGAACCATAAATCTGCGTGATGTAAAAATTCAAGGCTTGAAATTATTTGACGGAATTAGTTCTAAAACAGGACAAGACGGTTTGAACAATCCAGACATGAAAGGAATTGAAATTAAATCAACTATTGATAAAAACTTAATAAATGTTGAGCCATTTACCTTTAAAGTGGCTGGTTTTAGACCAACAATTAAAGGAACTACAAGCTTTGATGGACTTCTTGACCTTAGAATGCGTCTAGGTCTGCCTCTATTCGGAATTATCGGTTTTCCTATCGTAGTTACGGGTACGCATGAAGCTCCAAAAATTAAAATTTTCAGCAAAACTGGGCAAGAAATTAATCCTGCGGTTTATGATGAAAAAAGAAATAAAGTAATCAAGAAAGAAAAAGTCAGCAAATCCAAAAAATAATAGTGATGAAAAAAGAAAAGCAAAATAAAAATGGATTTTTTGAAACGTTTGCTTCCAAAGTTACAAAAGCAACCGGAAGCACGACAGCATTTATAAGTGCATTTTTGCTTGTGGTTGTTTGGGCTATTTCTGGACCTATTTTTAATTATTCAGAAACCTGGCAATTGGTTAATACCGGAACAACCATAATTACTTTTCTGATGGTATTTCTCATTCAGAAAGCACAAAATAAAGATTCTCTTGCTATTCAGCTAAAACTAAATGAGCTCTTAGCGTCTAACGAAATGTCTAGCAACAGTCTTATTGATATTGAAGAAATGACCGAAGAAGAAATGATTATCATTCAAAAATATTACCGTCGATTAAGCGAATTGGCTAAGAAAGAAAAAAGCATCAAAACTTCACATTCTATTTCAGAAGCACAAGAACTTCATAATAGAAAGCATAAAAAATAAAACCAAATACAACCAAAACTTAACTTTAAATAACCATAAATGAAACTGAGCTCTACCGAAACTTATTGGCCATTAAAAAATGCCATGAAACACAGTTATCCTTCTATAGCTTCTGATATCACAACCGATGTTTTAATTATTGGCGGTGGTATTACAGGAGCTTTAATGGCTTATAAATTAGTAAATGAAGGCAAAAAAATTGTTCTTGTAGACAGAAGAGATGTTTGCGGAGGCAGCACCTCTGGAAGTACCGCTTTATTACAATACGAAATTGATGTTCCGCTTCATCAGCTAATCAAGCTTAGAGGCACAAAATGCGCCATAGAAAGTTATCAAAATGGTAAAAAAGCTATTTTCGATCTTCGAAATATCATTGATGCCGTTGGGTGCGACTGCGGTTTCGAATTCAAAAAAAGCATCTATTTTACTACTTTAAAAAAAGATGTTCCTTTTTTAAAAAATGAATTCAAATCGAGAAAACAACATGGTTTCGAAGTAAGCTGGCTCAGCAGATCTGAATTGCAAAAAATGGGTTTAAACGCAATTGCAGGTATCGAATCTAAAACCGCTGCTGTTATGGATCCGTTTAAACTTGCTAACGAATTGCTTTTTTATTGTCATGAAAAAGGAATGCAGATTTATGACCGAACTAATATTACTGGCATTCAGCATCAAAAAGGGAGAATTATTGCTACTTGCGAAAATAAACACACCATAAAAGCAGACCACATAATACATTGTACGGGTTATGAAAGCACAGAAACGCTGCAAGAAAAAGTAGTCGATTTGAAAAGTACTTATGTAATTACTTCTGAAAGTCAGCCTGATCTGCCAGAACATTTTAAACACGCCATATTTTGGGATACAGCCTCACCTTACCATTACATTAGAACCACAGAAGATAATAGAATCATTATGGGCGGAGGCGATGAAGATTTTAAAGATGCTAATAAACGTGATAAATTGCTTCCTAAAAAAGAAAAATATCTTTTGAGACAATTCTTAAAAAGATTTCCAGATTTAGAGTTTAAAATTGACTATTCTTGGGCAGGAACTTTTGGAGAAACCAAAGACGGACTTCCCTATTTTGGAAAACCAAATTCTAGAAGAAACGAGCATTATTTTTTAGGTTTCGGAGGAAACGGAATTACGTTTAGCGTAATGGCAATGAATTCTATTCTAGATTCTCTTCACAATAAAAAAAATACAGATTTAGAGTATTATAGGTTTGGAAGATAATTTTTTTTAGGTGCAAAGGCTCAGAGAGACAAAGTAACAAAGGTTTACAAACTTTATCTCGATACTTTTTTAATCCGGAATTAATAATTTCTTAAGATTCACATCTCAATAGAAGAAACACAAATTTAAAATATATAAGGTTCAAAGGGACAAAGGTTTAAAAACTTTGTCCCTTTGAACCTTTGTCCCTTTGTCCCTCTAAGAAAAAACCAACTCCATCTGAATATTACATCTTTTATAAGGTGTTTCTAAACCGAAAACCTTCTCGAAACCGAGTTTATAATACAAGTTTATGGCAGGCTTTAAAATCGTGTTGCTTTCTAGATAGATTTTTTTGGCGCCCAATTCCTTAGCTTTTTCAGCAATTGCTTTTCCTAGAAGCCAACCAATGCTTTTACCTTGAGCTTTTGGCGAAACTGCCATTTTTGCCATTTCAAAATCATAATCGGCTACATTTGATTTTATTAATGCGCAAACACCTACTGGTTCATTTTCATATAAAGCAACCAAAATTTCGCCACCTTTATTAATAATATATTCTTCCGGATTATTTAGTGCTTTATAATCAGATTCTTCCATTTCAAAATAAGTCGAAATCCATTCTACATTTAAATCTTTAAATGCTTTTTTGTATTTAGAATCGTATGTAACAATTTCTACATTTTTGCTTTCGCGAAGTTTTTTCTGATCGCTAACTCTTTTAAAAAGTGATTTCTGCTGCAATAAAAATTCCCATTCTTCGACAGCGGCCCAAAGATTATGTTTTGCTTCAGAAATTAAACCTTCAACAGCAACGTCAATATCTAATAATTGCTGTTTGATTTTCTCTGAAATCTCAATTCCTTTCTTTGTTAAAACAACATTATTTTTACGTTTGTCTTCCGTTTTTACGCCTTCTTCAAGTATTCCAGCTCCAATCATTTCCTGAATAATTTTACTTACAGAAGGTTGCGAATGTCCGATTTCATTAGCAATTTCGGTAATTGTGATTTCTCTATCTTCTGCAATTGTATAAAACACAGGAAACCATTTAGGATTAAACTCGACTCCGTATAATTCGTAAATTTTAGAAGCATCGTCTGTAAAAGATGCTGTCATTAAACGTAAACGACTTCCTAAAGCCACTTTTCCAACTTTATTAAAAAATTCCATAACAATAATTAATTATATAACCAGTTATGCAAATGTATAAAAAAAAAGTTTTTTTGACAAAAAGTTTTTTTAAGGTTCAAAGGGACAAAGTTTAACAGAGGCAAAGTTTTTCTTTATAAATAAAAAAGACTAAGTTACTAGTTTATTAGAATCTTAGTCTTTTTTTATATTTGGCTTAATAGCTAACTACATTATTTATTATGGTACAAAAGTTCAAATCTTTGTTCCTCTGAAACTTTGCAACTTTGAACCTTCTTCTAAGCTGTAATAGCCAAAGAGTTCAAATTAAATTTATATTCTTTCGGACTGCAATTGTATTTCTGTTTGAATATTTTAGAGAAATAGCTTCTGCTTGTAAAACCAATACAATACACAATTTCTGAAATATTTAGATCGGAAGTTCTAATTAAAACTTCTGCTTTTAATACGCGCATATGAGTGATGTAATCGTTTACTGTGCGATTATGGATCATTTTAAAACCTTCTTGAAGTTTGTTTGGAGACAATCCAGATTTTTTACTCAGAGATTTAATAGAGAAAGCTTCTTCTGGAGTTGATTTTATAAACTCCGAAAGTTCTTTTATTTCTTCCATTTCTCTCAAAGTCAAACCGTTTGATTCGTTTGCAAAAGCATGTAAATCGTCAGAATGCTGCTGAATTTCCATTGCCAGAATAATTCTCATAATTCCTTCTTTCAAAAGATTTCTAACAATTCCGGTTTGCGTAATCGAATTAAGCTGCTCGATTTTTTCGGCAATTTGTAAATTATAAGAACCGATGTAAAAGAAATCTTGAACCAAATTGTTTTCAAAAAATGTATCTCTTACCTTTTGATTTAAAGATTGCGCTTGTTGTTTTGTATCACTTTGTGTTCCAACAATTATCAGCGTCAATTTTGTCTTTTTTCCTTTTTCAAAAAATAAAACATTATCCTGATTTTCTTTAGAAGTTACGATAGCGGTCTGAAAGGTTTTTAGTTTTCGCTCTTCCCCATTTAATCCGAAACTATGCGAAAGATTTCCTTTAGAACAATAAGCAAAATAAATAGGAGATGATTTCACATTCAAAATATCTAATCTTACATCTGTAGAAAATGTCATATCAAATTGAACATAAGAAATAGCGTCGTTAAAAGAAGCTCCGATTATGGAACCTTCTGCAAAACTATTTTCAACTTCCAACGTATATTCGTCTAAGTCAAAAGTCACTTTTCCTCCAAAATTAGTATGAAGTTCATCAAAAATATTCTGAGTTTTCTCTGTATTTATAGTAACTATTTTCATGGTCGCCGGATTTAAATTCTACAATGTATCCAACAGATTATTTGTAAAAATCTGAGAATTCAAAGTTCGTTTAATCATAGACCAAAATTGTTATATAATTTTCCAGTTTTGTTTTATAATTCCTTATAAATGCTTACTTTAACATAAATTGAAGAATTGAAATAATAATTATGAAAAGTTTCTCCTTTGCTCCAATAAGTTCACCAACTTCCAAAATATTAATTTTAGGCACAATGCCAGGAACAAAATCCTTAGAACTAAATCAGTATTATGGTCATAACCAGAATAATTTCTGGAAATTTATGTTTAAAATATTAAATGAAGAATTCTCAGAAAATTACGAAGAAAGAAAAAACCTGTTAATTAAAAATGATGTCGCACTGTGGGATGTCTTACAATTTTGTGATCGAATTGGAAGCCTAGACAGTGCCATAAAAAACGAAATCGCAAATGATTTTGAAAATTTTTTAGAACTTCATCCCCAAATAAACACCATTTTCTTTAACGGACAGAAAGCTGCTTCCTTTTTTAGGAAATACGTTCATTTAAATAAAGATTATCAAACCTTTACATTGCCTTCTACAAGTCCTGCCAACGCCAGCAAGTCTTTTCAGAGTAAATTAGACCAATGGAAACATATTGAAACACATTTATAATTAAGGCTGTTTTATACAATTTTAAGGCAAATATTGGAATCATGTAACTTTTTCCTTTTAAAGTATAACAAATTTCAAGCACTCTTAAAGTAATTTTACAAAAAGAAAAATAAGCCATATTGAAGATTTGACAAATGAAAATGGAAAGGCTTTCTTCTTATTAAAATTTACAAAGCAAACTGTAAAAAGTTTAGTCTATAAAGAGAACATTGGTTATGTTAGTTTATTTTTGGGAAAAAGCTACTCTATAGAAATATAGAGTAGCTTTGTTTTTATAGGCTACCATTTAAATCAAAACGCATGAAAATTCAGACCTATTATAATCATATTCGGTTTTATAAACCACATCATTTCGTTTATTATCCTGTATTAATTTTGTTTCTAATTGCGAGTATTTATTTTGCGATTACAACAGAAGACCACTTAATTTGGGCTTTTATAAGCGTCGTTTTTATATTTCTATTTGCCTTGGCATTTATGCTTCGTCAGCATTATGCGCTTACTTTGCAAAACAGAATTGTACGTCTAGAAATGCGTTACCGCTATTTTACACTAACCGGAAAACGCTTCGAAGAATTTGAATACAAACTAACAGACGACCAAATATTTGCATTGCGTTTTGCACCAGACAACGAATTGATTCCGCTTCTAGAAGATGTTTTAAAAAATAATTTAACTGGCGATGCGATCAAAAAAGCAATCGTACACTGGAAAGCTGATTATCACAGAGTTTAATTTATATTTTTCTTTTATTGAAAATAAGATAAAACAGAAACAACAAAATCCAAACTACAGCAATTACAACAAAATAGATTCCTAAAATATTGGGATGCAGATAATTTGGTTCGTAGAATAATTTATCTAAAGTCGTAAATTTTTCAATAAGTGCTTTTCTATCAAAATTATTTCTAATTCCGTTTAATGATTCTTCATTATGATCTCTATAATGATAAACATCTTGCGTCAATTGTTTCGGAACCAAATTGGTTTCTATATTGTATTTTTTCAGAATAGTGTCCAATCTTTGAAACACATAAGTTAGAGAATCTTTCTTCGATTTATAAAGTAAATTGTAACGTTCAATTGCCGCTTGACGCTGCTGTTTATAAATCGAATCGCCTTTTACAGCATTAAAGAGCGAATTATTTTCTAGAAAAATACAAATATCTTCATCATGTTCCGGATGCACAGAAACGCTTTTAAAAACGATTTCTGTACTATCATTAAATTCTCTTTTCGAAAGAATTCGTTTGTACAATTCTTCTTTATCAAAACCTAAAATATCCAGAATACTATCTGCTTTATTGGTTGTTTTATTAAAACTACTTGTCAATGCTTTTATGGTATCGATACTGTAATAACTTGTTTCTGTTATGGGATATTCGCCTGCAGAAATAGTATCTTCCTGTTTAATTACAGGATAAGGTTTCGGATATAAAATATTTTCGTAATTAAACAATTTCTCAGAACTGTAAGAAGTGTAACCATACAAAAACGGATTTAAAACATTCAACAGTTTTTTATCTTTATTAAAATCTTTTTCAGACAGTTCTGTTTTCAGTTTCGCATTCATTCCGAAACTGTAACTAATAAAAAATGAAAAAGTCAAAAAAGATATTAACAGCAAAAAAGTTGCAATTTTCAATAAATTTCCGCCTTTATAATTTTCTCTACAATGGTTTTTAACTAAAAAAATCAGAAAGAATAACAGAAACAATCCGCTTACAAAGAAATGCGAAATCGAAACGTCGTCGTAAAATTTAAATCTGTAGAATTCGGTATAAATATTTATTTTCCCTAAACCTTTGAAAGTTAAATAACCATAGAGAAAATAAACTAAATGAATTAAAGCTAATACAATAAAAGATTTTACGAAGTAACGTTTTAAGTTTCTAGTCATGGAAAAGGTTCTAAGTTGCTAAGATTCTAAGATACTAAGTTTTTTTTTAAGGGACAAAGAAACAAAGGTTCAAAGAAACAAAGGTTTAGCTGTTCTTCAATAAAAAACAAAAAAAAGACGCACAATAATGCGTCTCTTCAAAACCTTTGTCCCTTTGAACCTTTGTTCCTTTGAACCTCAGAACCTTACTTAACCTCAAACCCTTCTTTCACAATTTCCTTTTCAACTTTATCAATCAACTTATTGGTTTTGCCTGTTAATCTTTCTTTTTTCCAATCTCCTTTTACATACAAAGCCAAAGTAATTAAAGCCGTTAGAACCGAAGCAATCGGGAAAGCCCACCAAATACCAATTTTACCTAAAGAAGTATTATGCGATAAAATAAAAGCCAGCGGAAACTGAATTACCCATTGCGAAACTAAAGTCAGAATCATAGGCAATTTTGTATTTCCAACTGCACGGAAAACGCCTGTTAAACAAAGCTGTAAACCTAAAAATCCCCAAGAAAGGCAAGTGATTCTTAATAATTCTGTTCCGCCATCAATAACTGCCTGATCGTTTGGAACGAAAAACGCAATTAAATACGGAGCGAAAATAAAAGCAATCACACCAAGTCCCGTTAATAATCCGAAACCTAAATAAGCGCCCAATTTTGCAATTTGAGTTGCGCGGTCAATATTTCCAGCGCCAATATTTTGTCCGACCAAAGTTGCAATTGCCATGGATAAACCTAAAGCTGGAATCAAAATCAACTGAATTAAATTTGATCCTGCACCGTAAGAAGCAACTGTCAAGGTACCAAAACGTACAATTAAAAAAGTAATCGCCATCATTCCTAACGCTCGCATAGATTGTTCTATTGAAGAAGGAAATCCGATTTCAAAAGCTTTTTTGATATGTTTATAATCGGGTTTAAAGTCTGAAATACGAAGATGAATGCCATGTTTTCCTCTGAATAGAATCGCAAATCCGATTATAATTGCCAAAAGCTGTGTAAATAAAGTTGCCAATGCCGCACCTTTTACACCCATTGCAGGGATAAAATTCCAACCGTAAATAAATAACGGATCAAGAGCAAAATTCAAAATAACGGTTCCTAAAACTATATAAACTGGCAAAGTTACACGTCCAACTCCACGCATAATCGATTGGAAAATCATAAATCCAAAACTAAAAACAAGTCCAATAAAGGCTACGCGCATAAATCCTAAAGCATCGACATAAACTTGTGGCGTTACTTTTAAGAGATATAAAAAATACGGACTCAAAATATAGCCAATTATAGACAGCACAATCGAAACTATAATAACCATTGATAAAGTCTGCGCTGCCACGTGATTGACCATTTCCTGATTTCCAGCACCAAAATACTGAGCAATTAAAATTGATCCTGCAATGGCAAGTCCAGTTCCTAATGCAATTGTTAAAAATATTACAGGCGTACTTATTGAAACTGCTGCGACGGCATCTCCGCCCAATCGGCCAACCCAAAAAGCATCAACCAACTGATATGCAGCTTGTAATAAATTGGCAATCATAATCGGAACCGCCAATTTTAATAGTGAAGAAAGAATTGGTCCTTCTAATAATTCATTTTTTTTCATTTATTCGAAATAACATTAAAAAATAAGTTGATATATCAACTTTTAAAGTTTAAAAAAAATTAAAGCGTTTCTAACTTGTCTGCGTAAGATTTCACAACATTTAAAGCTTCAATTCTTTCTTTTGGAGAAAAAACAGACATTACCTCATCTTCAGCTCTTTTCATAAGAGAACGAATTTCTTTTGCCATCGCAAAACCTTCTTCAGTAAGACTTACAATGTTTTTTCGCTTATCGGTTTTATCTTTGGCAACGCCGACTAGATTCTTTTTTTCTAAAGCTGTAATACTTCTCAAGATAGAAGATTTGTCTCGCATTGTCTTATCTGACAATTCTCTCTGCGAAAATCCACTATGGCGTAAAATCATAAGTAATGGCAATTGTTCAAGCTGCAAAGTAATTCCTGCTTCTGTCATTAACGCATTGGTTCTTCTAAAAATTGCCCTTTTCATACGATGAATTTGAAAAAAGAAGCTATCAGCTATTTCTTCTTTATCAATGTTTAAAGCACTTTCTTTATCTGCATTTGTTTTTTCCATGATGCAAATTTACAAAAAAGGATGACATGTCAACTATTTTTAAAAAAATTATCATTTAACTGATATTCAATTGTTTCAAACAAATAATTCGAATCAAAAAAGAAATTTGAACGATTATTTTTACTAACTTTATTGTTAAAATTTTCCTAATCAAATAAAAAATAAAGCTGATGAAAAAACTATTTATTTTTTTGGTAATGACGCTCTTTTGGATTCCAGTAAATGCGCAAACATTTGCAGAAAACACTTCAATTGAAAGTTTAACAACTGTTAAATCCGAAAGTGAAAATTTTCAGGATAATTACGCTGACGATCTCCCTTGGCACGCAAGAAGATTTAAAATGACTGCTGGAGCCTTTTTCCCAGTTAATAATACAGAAGTTAAAGTGGGCAGTAATAATGGTGAATTTGGAAATATAATTGATTTTGAAAAAGATCTTGGCTTTAATAAAAGTACGACTTCTTTTTTCGGAACTTTTGAATGGAGAATTTCCCGAAGATCCAGACTTGGCGCAGAGTATTATTATTTAAGTAGAAATTCTACTAAAACCCTTCAAAAAGAAATTGAGTTTCGTGATCATGTTTACCCTGTAAATGCAACTGTTTATGCTTTTATGGACAATCATATAGGAAGAATTACTTATGGTTATGCATTTGTATCAAAACCAAAATATGAAATCGGGGCTCTTATTGGTGCGCACGTTCTTTTTGGAGATGTTGGAATAGGACTGGCAGGCGAAACAGCAAATTTAGAGGTTAAAGATAATTTTGGCTTTACTGCTCCTTTACCCGATATTGGAGTTTGGGGAGAATTTGTCTTAGGAAGAAAAGTTGGTCTTTATGCCAACTTCAATTATTTTGCAATTAAAATCAACGACTTTGACGGAAGATTGTTGAGTTACAATTTATCAATTTTGTATAATGTCTATCAAAATTTTAGTCTTATCGCTGGTTATACTGGCCTAAATATCAGAGTTGATATGGAAAAAGAAAGGCTAAATGGTTTCTTTAAATGGGGTTATAATGGCCCAACTTTAACGGCAACTTATAGTTTTGGAAATCATGTGAAGCTTTATAAACATTAGTTTTAATCTTCTAAGGTTCTGAGTTGCTAAGCTTTAAAATTGAAATCTTTTTTTAACGCAAAGAGCGCTAAGATTTTTTAATAGATTACGAATACAAAACGTTAAGTTCGCAAAGATTTTTCTACGCAAAGCTTTGCGAACTTAACGTTTTATAAAACTCGCCTATCAAAAAAACTTTGCGCACTTTGCGTTAAAATTAAGTTCAAAGTCAAGAAAACCTGAAACCTGAAACCTGAAACTTGAAACTTGAAATAAAAAAAACAAACCCGATAACTCAATAGCTATCGGGTTCACTTCCAAACTTAAACTTACTTAACTCAAAATAAACTAATTAATTTATTTTTCTTTTGGAGTGAATTTTATAGCTGTTCCTCCTCCAGCTGCCAATTTGATGTTTAACACGGTTTTGCTGTTTACTGCTTGTTTAGAGATTGTAACCGGATACGGATTTGTTTTGTAATTTGCTCCTGCTCCGTCTGCATATATTTCTGCTTCGTATTCTTTATTTTTATCCAAGAATGAAAGCGCAACTTTTAAATCTCTCGCATTTCTATTTGTAATAGATCCTAAATACCAGTTTTTCTCGTCCCAATCTTTACGGGCAATTGTAGTATATTCTCCTATTTTTGAATCTAAAACTTTGGTATCAGACCAAGTGCAAGGCACGTCTTTAACAAACTGAAATTCTGGTTTTCCTTCGTAATTTTCAGGTAAATCTGAAGCCATTTGCAACGGACTGAAAATAATAACATACAATGCCAATTGATTTGCCAAAGTCGTCTGTACTTTTGCTCCAGAAGGTGTTTTATAATCAAAATTGAAATTACCCGGAGTATAATCAAATGGTCCAGAAAGCATTCTGGTGAAAGGTAAAGTCGTTAAATGTTCTGGTGTATTTCCTCCATCTACAGACCATGCATTATATTCTTGTCCACGTCCGCCTTCTTGTGACATAAAATTCGGATAAGTACGCTGCAAACCAGTTCCTTTCATTGGTTCGTGATTGTCAATCATAATATGATATTTCGCCGCCGTTTCGATTACTTTTCTGTAATGACGCGCTCCATATTGACTATCATGCCATTCTTTTTTATCTAAAAATTTGTTTACATAACCCGTTTTAACCGAATTCACGCCCATTTTTTGATACAATTTGAAAGCATCTTCCAATTGGTTTTCGTAGTTTTTAGTCGCTCCAGCTGTTTCGTGATGTCCGATTAAACGAACATTTTTCACCGCTGCGTATTTCGTAATTTCTTCTAGATTAAAATCTGGATAAGCTTTTACAAAACTAAAGGCAGAACCGTCTGCTGTCCAGTCGCCGTCCCAGCCTTCGTTCCAACCTTCAACCAAAACTCCATCGAAACCATTTTTTGCTGCAAAGTCGATATATTCTTTCGTGTTTTTTGTTGTTGCACCATGTTTTGGCCCTTGTCCCCAAGTATATTTTTCTAAGTGCATTCCCCACCAAATTCCGATATATTTTGAAGGTGTGATCCAAGATAAATCTTCAATTTTTGACGGCTCGTTTAGATTCAGCATAATGGTTGAAGTTGCCACTTCTCCAGGATTTTTACCCACAACTATAGTTCTCCAAGGCGTTTTAAATGGCGTTTCTGCATATACTTTTACACCATCAGCCCAAGGCACTAAATCGCTTTTGTATTGTTTGTCTGAAGTTTTTAATAAAGTCATAGAAGCAAAATCTGTTAAATTAGCTTCGTGAATCGCTACATACAATTTGTCTTTAGTTTCGAAAGTTGCCGGAGTATTAATTGTATCTGTTTTGCTCATCAACGTTTTACGGTATTCACTTTCGTAGTAACTATTTTCGCGGTGAACTGGAATCCACCAAACTTCATTATTATCTTTAAAAGTAAATTGTGTCACTTCATTAGAGATTTTCACTTTTCCTAAATGTGGTTGTTTTGGAAATTCGTAACGAAAACCTACACCATCATCAAAAACTCTGAAAATAATATCCACCAAACGCTCTTCGCCTTTTGCTTCTTTTAAATGAACAATCAATTCGTTATGATGATCTCTTACTTTTTTGAATTCTCCCCAAGGTTGTTCCCAAGTTGCATCTGCTGATTTTTCTTCAGTAGAAACGACTTCAAAACCGTCGGTCATTTTGGCTAATCCTTGAAATTCAAATCCCATAAGAGAAGGCTCAATTACTGATTTTCCGTTAGAAGAAAAACTATATTGCGGCTGTCCCGTAGGCGTTAATTCAAAAGTTAATTCAGAGATTTTTTCTGGAGAACTGATTTTATACGTTTTTTTAGTACTGCATGCCAGCAACACGATTGATGCCAGCGCCATTATACAGTATCTATATTTTCTGTTTTTCATTATTTAAATTGTATTAATTACAGCTCTATTTTATTTCGCTCATTATTTGTTTTGCTTTTGCAGGCTGCATCGAAACAAAATAATTAAAGGCTTGATTGAGTTTTTTCTGGGCATCAGCATTTCCTTTTTTCTGCACGCGTAAATCATACAATTTGCTGATATCTGGAAATATATTTTCGGTATTTTTTACTCCAGCAAAAGTTTTTATTTTTTCAATAAACGAATAACCAAATTCGGCAGTTGGCTCAATCATGGTTCCTTCTCCGAAATCATTCCACGTGATTAATTGCAAATAATTGACATTGGCATTTTTGGCAAGTGTAAGTGTTTCATCAAGCGTAGCTCCATTTTTATGATCGATTGTCCAGCCAATTGCTGCTCCGCCTCCGCCTTCTGCATAAAAATCTTTAAAACCAGGATAAGCACTTCCCATTGCAACTCCTAATTTTGGTTTTGTATTGGTATAAAAATTCGTCAGAAAACTGTTGTCTTTATATACCCATGCATACTCGCCAGAAGCATTTTCTCCTGCTTTTACAGAATGATCCCAAAGCGTTAAGAAAGTCGGTTTTGCCGTTAAAGTATTAAATACATTGGACCATTCGGCTGGCGTTTGCAAAACAATTGGTCCAAAATTCATTAGAAGTGGTTTGCCATTAATTTTAATATAATTAGCATCAGTAAAATAATTATTTTGTACATAAGCTAAATCTGTTTTTGCTGCGCTGGTTACCGAAATTGCTTTTCCTGCATTGACAACATTAGTTAAAAATCGATCTTCATAAACAATAGCGTATTCTAAACCTACTTTGTCTAACATTTCTATTAACTGATCTGTATTTTCTTTGACCATTCTATAATCATTTACATCGTAAGTGCCGTACCAATCGATTAATATTCCATCAATTCCTGAATATTTCATCAATAATAAATGATTTTCTATCACATTTTTATCGCCTGAGTGATAGGGTCCAATCAGCGGATAATAATATGATGCGATTTCTCTTCGCCCGTTTGCCCCTACATTATTCGGATTTTTATTTGCCATTGTCCAGTGATATCCCCATTTTTTATCAGCACTGCTTTCATTGGTTTCAAACCACGGCATATAATGCATATAAATTTTGGTGCTGTTGGTTTTCTCAATCGCAACAGGTTCTGTTTTTTCTGGTTCTACGGGTTTGTCCGAACCTTTGTCATCGCTGCTGCAACCAGCAACTATCACAATATTCATCAAACCAAAAACCAATGATGTGATATATCTTTTCATAATTAATTAATATTTGCTTTTACAATAAATTATTGCTTTTAACCATTTTAACACATAGAAACATAGCTTTACAAACTCACCAAAGGCGTTTCACTTGCATTAACAAACATAGCTATGTGTTAGAAACTAGTTTCTTTTTATATTCTATTCTTCACATAAAAAATCTATGTTTCTATGTGTTAAATATTTTTTAATAATACAGCTCTGTTAATTAGTTATGCTTAAAACATGTCAGCCTTCCACGACTAACCAACATGGAAGACTGACATTCAGAAACCTAATACCCAGGATTTTGTTTTAGGTTTTTATTTGTTGTTAACACTGAACTTGGAATTGGAAAAATAGCTCTGTATTTTTCGGTTGTACCTTTTTCCCACCATGGCAAAAAGAATGTTCCAAAACGAATGTTGTCTGTTCTTCTTCTTCCTTCAAATGTGAATTCTTTCAACAATTCCTGATCAATAAAAGCAAGATCAATTGTAGTTGGCATTTCTTCGCCAGCACGCGTAACTACTTGCTGTAAAAATGGTTTTGCTAAATCTGGCGAACCTAAACGAACATAACATTCTGCTTGCATCATTAAAATTTCAGCATAGCGAATTAAAACGAAATCATGATCACGTTCCCATTGCTCTCCATCTTTCATTTCATATTTTGCCAAACGAACACCTTCATTTTCTTTTGCATCTGTCAAACTTGTTAAGTTCTCTGTGTAGGTAAGCGGTTCTCCATTATCCATCATAATTACAGAACCTGTTGCTAAGTTGATTTGATCGCCATGAAGCATACATTTTTTTCTTTTGTCTGTATCTGCAAAAGCAGAATATACTCCTGGTTGTGCACACATTCCGTTTGCGCTCCAAGGATAATTTCCTGTTGCAGAAATGGCTAATTTTTGGTTGTAATGTGCAGACATTGAATTCATATAATTTCCAACTGTCCCCGCTTTTGAATCGTAAGGAATTGCAAAAATGATTTCTGATGAAGTCTGATTTTCTGTTGCAAAATTGGCGAAGAAATCTGGCGTCAATGTATATCCAGTAACTTTCTGGCACATATTAAGACAATCTTGCCAACGCGCAACGCCGATAAATGCTTCTGAATTAAGATATAATCTTGCTAAAATAGAATAGGCAACATTTTTAGTTAATTTAGAATATACCACATTTCCATTTAAATACGGAATGGCATCTGTCAATTCTTTTTCGACAAAATCATAAACTTGTTTTCTTGTTGAATTAGTTGGAAGATCAGTATCTTCAAAATTGGTTACAATTGGCACATTTCCGAATAAATCTAAAAGATTATAATAGTAATAAGCTCTAACGGCTTTCAATTCGGCAAAAATTGGTGCTTTTGCTTGTTCGGTCAAAGTCGATTTATTTATTTGATAAATGATCGCGTTGATCTTTGCAATACCAGTATAATTGTAACGCCAAGCAGAAAGAATCATTCTGTTGTCTGCTTTCCAAGTATGTCTTTGTGCATCTTGATATTGTCCGCCATCGTACCAGTTGGTTCCTCTTGTTGGAATTGTCGCTTCATCTGAAACAGTTTCATTCAAAAAGAAAACATATTCGCAAGTTGGATAGTTATTCGAAATCGGATCGGCAAATCCTCTTAACGAAGAATAAGCTCCACCAACCAACGCATCAATTTCTTTAGTCGTGTTTCCAAAATTCCCATCTTCTACCTGATCATACAACTGCTCGTTTAGATCAGTACATGATACCGTAAAAAGCATACTTAAAAGTATTGGTGCTATTATTTTGATTTTCATTTTTAGTATTTTATGGTTATCAAATTCGCTTAATTATTCAGCGTAAAATTTAGTCCAACAGAAATCGTTGTTGGTCGAGGATAATTATTGTATCGGTCAATTCCAGGAGCTGCCAAACCAGTTTGATCCATTACACCAGTTTGATTTATTCCGTCTTGAGCATTTAATCCAATCTCTGGATCTACTCCTTTGTAACCTGTAATTACAAATAGATTTTCTCCCATTACATAGAATCTAACTTTAGATTTTTTATATTTCAATGGCAAAGTGTATCCTAAAGAAAGTGTTTGAAGTCTGAAGAATGAAGCATCTTCAATCCAATAATCTGAATATTTTGGAGCCGAAGTAAGACCGCTGTTCAAGAAATCATCAGGAACATTAAAAGCTGGCAGTCTGTTCGGATCGTTTAACATCATGTTGGTCGCATTTAATGCTTTTTGACCAAACATTCCGTATCCTGATACTCCAAGATCAAAGTTTCCATAAGTAAAATTCATTCCGATACCTAAAGTCAAATCTGGCTGAATATTTCCTAAATCTCTTTTGTCAGCATCAACCAAAGCGCTTTCTGCTACTACTTCATTTGCAGCGTTGTAATACTGAATTTTTCCATCAGCATCTAAACCAGCATTTTTGAATCCCCAGAAAGTTCCAACAGGATAACCTTCTGCAATAATTTGAGAATATTGTCCAGACATCCCCGCCAAACCATGAAGAGATCCGCTGTAAATAACATCTGTTTTATAAGTTGGGTTTGAAAGTTTTTCGATTTTTTGAACGTTGTGTCCAAGCGTCAAATTAGCATTCCAATTAAATTTATCTCCTTTAATGATATCTGCATTTAAAGTCAATTCTACTCCTTTATTAGACATTTCACCAACGTTTGCTAACATTGTTCCCACTAAATAAGGCGGTTGAGGCACTTCATAAGTGTATAATAAATCTTTTGTTTTTTTAGAATAGTATTCAAAAGATCCTGTAATTCTGTTGAAAAGCCCGAAATCAAAACCAACGTTAATTTGTTCTGTAGATTCCCATTTCAAATCAGGATTCGGATTTTGTTTTGGAGAATATGCCAAACTCCAAGTTTTTGTAACTGGATCGTAATAACTATCATTTCCAACTCCTAAGATAGAAAGCGATTTGTACTCACCAATTCCGTCTTGGTTTCCTGTAATACCCCAACCTACTCTTAATTTTAAATTATCTAACCATCCTTTTGAAGATTCCATAAATTCTTCATTAGAAACTCTCCACGCAGCAGAAGCAGATGGAAAAGTTCCCCATTTATTGTTTTCTCCAAAACGGCTTGATCCGTCACGTCTTACAGTTGCTGTCAATAAATATTTACCATCGTAGCCATAATTTGCACGAGCATAAAAAGAAACTAAATTTGATTTTCCTTTGTATGAATAAACGTCGCTTAAACGATAATTGTAACCTGCTCCTAAATTGTTATAACTGAAAGCATCTGTTACAAAACCACCTCTTTGCGCTCCAAAACCTTCGTAGATATTTTCAAGGTAAGAATATCCAGCCAAAGCGCTAATGTTATGTTTATCGATTATTTTGCTGTAATTCACATAAAGTTCACCTTGCGCATTTGTATATTCAGCGTAAGTTCTTTGGGCAAAACCGCCTTCTGTCTGTCCTTCCATAACGGCATAAGAAGGTTTATAAGTTCCTCCTTTTACTGCATTATGTTCTAATGAAATATTTGCAGTTGCAGTAAAATCATTCAAGAATTTTACATCTGTTTTAAAATAACCTAAAAGTCTGTGTCTTTCGTTATCAAAAGTTCTGTTGGTTAAAATCTCAACCGGATTTTGATAAATATTTCCTGTCACTTCGCTAAAATTTCCGTTTGCATCATAAACTGGAATCGTTGGATTTAAGTTATAAGCTCTTTCAAAAATTCTATAATCAATTGGATGCCATTTGTCAATATTTGCAAATAATCCCATATCGAATTTTACTTCTTTATTGTCGCCTAAAAATTGATAACCGCTAACATTTCCGCTTAATCTTTCTAAACCAGATTTTTTGATAACTCCTTCATTGTTTAAGTACGAAATTGAAGTTCTAAAACCGCTGTCTGCTTTACCTGAATTAATACTCAAAGTGTGAGATTGAGAAATAGCCGTTTGTTCAATAGCTTTTTGCCAATTGGTATTTCCTCCGTAATCTACAGCATCTGTAATTTGATTTTGACGCACATATCCTCTCCACTGATTTGCAGATAATAAATCTAAATTATCATTAACATAACCAAAACTAGTTTGTCCGCTGTACACAACAGAAACTCCTTTTGTTCCTGATTTTGTTGTAATCATAATTACTCCGTTTGCTCCACGTGAACCGTAAATTGCAGCTGCAGAAGCATCTTTAAGAACGTCAACCGATTTAATATCTGATGGCTGAACAATGTTGATGTCAACACCAGCAATTCCGTCCACAACAATAAGCGGACTGTTACTTGCTGTTAAAGAAGTTCCTCCACGAAGACGAATTGTAGAACCCGCCGCTGGATCTCCAGAAGGACGAATAATATTTAATCCTGCTACTTTTCCTTGCAAAACTTGTTCTGTAGAAGATATTGTTCCTTTTACCAAATCATCTGCTCCAACTGTAGAAATTGCTCCAGTCAAATCTGATTTTTTTACTTTTCCGTAACCTACAGAAACAACTTGCACTTCTGCCAATGCGTAACCGTCATTTTGCAGACGAACCTCATAATTGTTATTTCCTGTAATTTGGATTTTTTGCGTTGTCGATCCGATAAACGAAACTTCAATTGCACTTCCTGCGGCTACCTGAAGACTGAATTTACCATCAAAATCTGTTGTAGTTCCGTTTTTCGTTCCTACTTCAATGATAGAAGCTCCTGGCAATACCGTTCCAGTATTGTCATAAACGGTTCCTGAGATTTGTTTTTTCGTCTGCGCGAAAAGACCAGCAGAAAGAAAAAGCATAAAAATCATCAATACCGCTCCTTTAGCAGTCCACATTTTATGCTGGACGCTTTTTATATTTTTACTATTCATTAGAATTGGTGTTTTAATTTAATAGTGATTATTTGTCTAGAGTTTTAAGCGGAATCATCGTATCCGAAATCGTTTTGTCTTTGTTATCCTTAACCAAAACATGGATTTCGTTCAAATTCGGAAGTCCGTTTAATTCTGTAACCAGATTGACAAAACCTTTAATTTCTGTAGTTCCTCCAGAAAACTCACCAGAAAATGTTTTTGTTCCAGCAGTAATCGTGTAAATCAATTTGTTTACGCCTACTTCGTTGTTTTTTCTAGACATTCCAAGAAAATCTTTTTGACTGATTTGTAATGGAAAAAAACTGAAACTTGGTGGCGGTGGCGGAATAAATTCTCCTGCATAAATAATTTGATCGCCAGAATTTGTAGTCCAATCTTTTGCTACCATTAAGAAAGTTATGTTTTCCATAACAAACCCTGCTGGCGGATTGTAATATTGCTGCGGAATCAAATCCATTCTGTAGAAACCATTTCCAAGATCTTTCAGTTTTGTTTTCTCAGAAACGTCTGGAAGCCAAGCCTGATATTCTTGCAAAACTGCCCAATTATTTAAACCACTATGAAAGTGAACACTTTCAACTCCAGCAAAACCTTCTTTCAAATTAGAATTAAATAAAATACTAACCGGTTTATCAATTAAAGGTTTTGACGGATACGATCTGATTAACTCATTTGAAGTATAAAATGATGAAAAATCAGTGTAAGGAATATTTGCAACATCACTTTGTTTAGACCCGTTAAAATTTTTCAAACGAAACCAAAATCCAGCACTTGCCGCAATTTCAGCAGGAGTTTTAGAAAAATAAACCGTTGGTGTCAAAGTAAAACTCCAGATTTTATTTCCTTCGTATTTCAGTTTTGCAAAGCTTGAAGAGTGTTCCCAGTTTCCTGCATCTGGCTCAGATGGAGACCAAATCCAGATGTATAAATCTTCTGTCTCAGCAAATGTAGATGATGACATATCAAAATACCACGTAACTTTTTCATCATATTTGTAAACAACAGGAAATGATGACATTGGCCCCACAGCTCCTGCGGCTTCTTGCGCCTTAACAAAATTAGGAGCCATCAACAAGCCAAGTAAAATTGTATATATAAACTTTTTCATATTACTTTTTAATTAATAGCATTTAATTTAAATACATAAGACACAAAATCTACTCCGCCTGAAGTACGGGTTAATTGAATTTGCATTTCTTCATTTTTTCCCGGAACAGCAAGTAATCTGAGTTCGTCTGTTTTTTGAGTTTTCTGTGCATCACTGTACAAGTAGATTTTATTTGTGCCACTATTAGTTGGCTGAAAATCTGAACTTAATGCCCAGTATCCCTTTGCAGCAAATAACGGAGGGACATTTCCGGTAACTTCGTAACTTGTCGGTTTGTTATTTTCATCTACGTTGAATTTGATTTTAAAATCTTCGTAATTGAAATAAGTACTCAAGTTTTCTTCACTTGGTTCGATCTTGTTTGCCTTGGCAACTTCGTCGACCATTTTCAGATTTGTTAATCCCCAATTTCCATTTACTTTTTCGTAAAGGGTAATCGGATCTACGTAGCTTCCGTCATCTATGTTATCGCAACTAATCGCAAAAAAACACATCATAAAAGCTAACCAATAAAGACTTTTACATTTCATAAATTTTTGGTTTTTGTTAGTTTGTCATCCCCTTCAAAAGGACACAACGAAGCTAGAAGTTAAATAAATCCTAAAAAAAAAATCGGAGAAAAATCAAGATATTATTCAGACAATTTTAAAAACAACTTGCTGATTATCAAGATTTTATTATTATTTTTAAAATCAAAAAATCAAGATGTTGTTTAGATGAAAATCAGTGGTTTTTTAATGGTAAAAATGACAATATGCAAAATATTTGGTATATTTTTTTCACTATGCATTTATATAACCTGTTTTTATTGTATAATTGCAAATAAATTGACTGTTTTTAACATTTACCACACGTTTTTGCTTCAAAAATTACCTTCTAAAGCGATGTTATTAAACAAATTATAAAATTCCAAAGAGTCAGATTTCCATTAATATCAAACTTATTTTAATTTTAAAGCGAATTAACTAACTATACAAAAAATCAACCTTACCCTAAACCAAAACTAAACCATGCGAAGAATATTCATGCTGTTTTTCTTCATTATAGGATTTTCTCTAACTGCGAAAGAGACCAATCCTTATTTAGAAGAATTAGATCAGGTGCTCTTGAAAAAAGACATTTACCTGAAACAGAAATATCGAAAAATTGAGTCTTTAAAGAAAAATGTATCAAAATTTACACTAAATCAGAATAATGAAGAGTTGTACAATTGTTATATGTCTTTGTTTGATGAATACAAATCTTTTAAATATGATTCTGCTTATTATTATTTGGAGCAATCTAAAATCAAAGCCAAAGTTTTAAAAGATCCAAAGTTTTTATCTAAAAGCCGAATTAAAGAAGGTTTTGTGCTTTTGTCTTCAGGCCTTTTTAAAGAAGCAATTGACACTTTAAATGTTATTGATGATACAAAATTAGACCTTAAAAATAAATTCGAATATTACAACATCAAAGCGCGTGCGTATTATGATTTAGCCGATTATAACCGTGACCAGCGTTTTAATATTCATTATGTACAGCAAGGAAATCATTTCTTAAAAAAAGCATTAGAATTAATCGGAACTAATACGAATGAATATTGGGCAGCAGAAAGCCTGAAACGTTTAAAACAACAAGATTGGCGCGGCGCAGAATTTGCTTTCAGTTATTGGATTAACAACTATAATCTTCCGCCAGATTACTACGGAATTGCAACTTCGAGTCTCGGCTATATTTATTCTGAACGAGGTTACACTAAAAAAGCCATTCAATATCTCGCAATGGCAGCGGTTGCCGACGTTAAAAATGCGACTAAAGAAACTGTCGCGCTAAGGAATTTAGCCAATGAACTTTTTAAAATGGGTTATTTGGATAAAGCCAACGAATACATCAACATCGCGATGGATGATGCTACTTTTTATAATGCCAGACATCGAAAAATTGAGATTTCGTCGATTCTTCCTATTATAGAAAAAGCACAACTGAATAATGTAAAAGATAAAAATGATAAACTCGAAAAAATCATTATTCTTTTGACGATTCTTACGGTTATCATTTTTGTTTTTCTTGGAATAATCTTCAAGCAATTAAAAGAGAAAAATAAAGCTAGGAAAACTATGGCTGAGTCCTATTTAAAACTACAGGAAATGAATGTAAGTTTAAGCGAAGCAAATGCCATAAAAGAAGAATATATTACGTATTTCATTAAGGCAACTTCGGCTTTCATTAATAAAATAGATCATATACAGAAAAGTACGCTTCATAAAATTATTACAAAAAAAACAGACGAAGTTATTGCAAGTTTGAAGCGTTATAATGTGAAGGAAGAACGTGAAAACCTCTTTCACCAATTTGATGAAATTTTCTTGAAATTATTTCCCACTTTTGTGACGGATTTTAATAATTTATTTCCAAACGATCATAAATGTTTGGTCAAAAAAGGCGAACTTTTAAATACCGAATTAAGAATTTTTGCTTTGTACAGATTGGGAATTCAAGACAGTAACCAAATGGCAGAATTCTTAGAACTTTCTGTAGCTACAATTTACACGTACAAAACCAGAATTAAAAGCAAATCTGATTTTAAAGATACTTTCGAGCAGAAAATTATGGAGATTAAGACGATTTAAGTTTCTGAGGTACTAAGTTGCTAAGCTTCTAAGCTTTTAGATTAAAGCTTTTCAAGTGCTTCGGAAAAGCATAATATTTATAGAAATAATATTACACTATAATGAGCTCCAGCGGAGCGACATATAATTTAAATACTCATAAATATGTCGCTCCGCTGGAGCTCTTTTATCTCAAACAAATATGTTTTCTATAAATATTTCGTCCCTCTGGGACTATTTGGTAAAATCATTCAACACTTTCCAACTGCAAAATCGTATTTTGATAAATCTTGCTTAATGAAAATAATTGCTCAACAAAAATCATAATTGCAATTGGAACAAAGAAAAATACAAGCAAATCTTCTTCGTATAAGAAATAAGTAGAAATCATCGCAAGACGTGCATATTCTAAATAATAAATCCATTTTCGCTGTTCTAACAAAGCTCCGCAGTTGATTAAAGTTAGAATTACCAATGAAAGCACAAATATCTTGTCGTAACTTTCTAAATAATCAAAATAATAAGTAAAAACAGTCAGAATCAAAGTGCAGATTCCTAATTGTATATATAAGTAGTTTTTAAATCGAAGTCGTTGATTTGGAGAAGCTTTATCTTGCAGAAAACGCTTTTCCAAAATCGGACGAATATCTTGGTCCATGTCGGCTGGACTTCCGAAGACAGCGTTCCATCTTGCTTTAAATCCGCTTGAGCGTTTCCATAATTCGTAAATTTCAAAATAATAATGAAAATGCTGCCATAAAAAACTATAGCTTTTCAGCGGATGCGTTAATCCGTATTTTGGTTTTTCTTCTTCTGTCTGAAATGTACCAAAAAGACGATCCCAAAAGGTAAACATATCGCCGTAATTTTTGTCTAAATATTTTTCGTCAGATGCATGATGGACGCCATGAACTGAAGGCGTTACAAAAACATATTCCAGCCATTTTATTTTACCAATAAGCTGTGTGTGAGTAAAGAAAGAATAAGCGCCATGAACAATCAGCATCGTAATAACCATACTTGGATGAAAACCAACAAAAGGCAAAACACACCAAAATCCCGTTCGAATAATAGCCTGAAAAGTAGTGATTCTAGCGGCGGCTGTAAAATTAAATTCTTCGCTGTGATGGTGTACAATATGTGCAGCCCAGAAAAAATTGACTTCGTGGCCTAATCGGTGATACCAATACCAGACAAAATCGGTTGCGAGAATAAGTGCAAACCAAATTAAGGCATTACTCGGAATATCAAATAATCGGTAATTATCATAAATCAAATAATACAGTTGGTAAAAACTGGCTGCAATAAATAAGTTAATTAAACGCTCTGCAATTCCGATCGAAATGTTTGAGACAGAACTTTCATAATTAAAGATTTCAGGTCTTTTTCTGCGTTGGGCAAGCTTGTATTCTAAAAATAAAAAAAGAAAAAAGGCCGGCATGGCAAATGCAAGAAAATTGATATTTTTCATTTTGGTTGATATTTTTCGATTCTAAAAATGGTATTCTAAAGCACAAACGAAAAAGACACTTCCATCAATTACGTTATTTTAGGAGATAAAAACGTAATCAACGAAAATGATCTTTTACGAAGTAAACCTGATTTAATTATGCTTAAATAAAGGAGCTTCCAAAGCAATCTCCTTAACCGATTGTGTTTCGGCTACTTTTTTCAAAGCAATAATATAAGCAGCAATACGAGGCGTTACATCATGTTTGACTGCCACTCTAAAAACAGTTTCAAAACCTTTTTCTAATATATCCTCCAGACGTTTATTAATCTGATGAATTCTCCAAGACTCTAAAAGCGAATTTTGAAGCCACTCGAAATAAGAAACTGTAACACCTCCCGCATTAGCTAAAATATCAGGAACAACTAATATATTTTTATCATGCAAAATCTGATCTGCATCTGAAGAAACTGGCCCGTTTGCGCCTTCAACAATAATTCTTGCCTGAATATCTGTCGCATTTTTCTGTGTAATAACATCTTCTTTTGCAGCAGGAATCAATACATCAACATCTAAAAGCAATAAATCTTCATGTTTAATGGCAACCGAATTCGGGTAACCTTTTATGGTTTTATTATTCAAATTATAATATAAAATCAACTCCGGAATATTAATTCCGTCTGGATTATAAAAGGCCTCCGAAACATCGCTAACAGCCACAATTTTCACTCCTTTTTCATACAAGAATAAAGCAGAATGCAAACCTACATTTCCAAAACCTTGAATTGCCGCAGTTGCTCTCGCAGGTCTAATTTTTAGTTTTTGAAGCGCCAAAATACTGATAATACTTACACCTCTTCCTGTTGCTTCTACTCTTCCTAAAGATCCACCAGAATGAAGATGTTTTCCCGTAACAACGGCATGAATTGGTCGTCCGTGCAAAAGTGAAAATTCATCCATAAGCCAGCCCATTTCGTCTGGTCCTGTTCCCATGTCTGGCGCAGGAACATCTTTTTCTGGTCCGAAAATATCTGATAAAGCCTTTGTATAAGCTCTTGTAATTTTTTCTAATTCTGTTTTAGAATGATTTCTCGGATCGCAAATAATGCCGCCTTTAGCTCCACCAAAAGGAATTCCAGTTACAGCAGATTTCCAGGTCATCCAGGCGGCAAGTGCTTTTACTTCATCTAAATTTACAGCAGTATCGTAACGAATTCCGCCTTTAGACGGTCCTAAAGCTGTATTATGAATAACACGATATCCTTCAAAGTTCTGAACGTTTCCGTTGTCTAAAACAATTGAAAAATTTACAGTGATTTGTTTTTCTGGGCGCTGCAACTTTTGACGAAGTGAATTGTCTAAGTTTAAAATATCTGCAGCGATATTAAAACGATCAATCATAGATTGAAACGGATTGTGTTTTATAATTTCTGAACTCATAATATATAGTTTTTAGGTTTGGGTTATTTTTTTATGTTAATCGATTTTCTTCTCTTAAGAAGATTTTCTACATCTTTTATCTCTTAAAATTGACACAACACGGAATCTTTATCAAGCAACGACGCATCAAAATTTTCATATTTCTATTGGTTCTCATATTTAGATTTTTTAACGATTCAAAAAAAAGCCTTTCATGGTGCAATGAAAGGCTAAAAAAAAAAATAACTAACAAGTACTTTCTCTATTAACGCCATTTCAAAACGTGATTCAACATGCAGCACATCGCAAAGCTGCAATTGAAAGACATCATAATATTTCGGCTATAGTTTTTCATTGTTGAAGCAAAGCTACAAAATTATATTTATAAATTCTATAGAATTAGTCGAGTTTATTTTTAATAAATTTTAAACCATCAATTAAAACAGCTGTAAACTAAAGAATTACGACTTAAAAAAAATTATTGTAATTGCGAAAAAACTATAAAAACAACCGCAATTAAAGCCAAAAGCAGTCCCAAAACATTGATCTTAGATAATTTTTCTTTGAAGAAAAAAGCGCCGATTATGGTTCCTAAAATAATTACACCCATATTCATTCCTGCAAAAACTGTCGATGGATTTTCTGAAAATGCTTTATGTGCTTTTAGATAGAATAATATATTTCCGAAATTGAAAATTCCAACCAAAATCCCGAAAGGAATACTTTTTAAAGCGAAATTTTCTTTTGTTATGAATAATTTATACATCACGATTACCAATGAAACCGCGAAAGAAATTAAAAAAACTATAAACAAAGAAGTTGTATAAGGAACAACGGTGTACAAGGCTATTTTCTTAAAAAGAATATCGACAATTCCGAAACCCAATAAAACCATTGCTGGATAAATCCATTTATTCTCTGTATTGTCTGTTGGCTTTTTTAGTATGAATAAAAGTGCTGCAAAACCAATCAAAACACCAATAACTTTACAGGTATTAAATGCTTCATTAAACAATAACCAAGCCGCCAAAATCGGAATAAAAAGCGATAATCGTTGTGCAGCATCTGTTTTTGCAATTCCCATAAATTTTATAGAAAGTGCCAGAAATAAAAATACGATTGGAAGTAAAATTCCGACCGATGCGTAAATTTCTAAAGGTGCATTATTATCTAAAGCATTTAGGTTTGGACTAAAAGTAAAGTAACAAAGTGCAATTGCAGTTATATAATTGAATGAAATAATTTGAGACGGATTAGCATTATATTTTCTTGAAATTTTAAATATAACACCAACAATAACACTGCAAAGAATACTTAATATAAGGAATAACATAGATTTATTTTTGGATTGTAAAAGTAATCTTTTGTCAAATAAAAAAGCCCAGCCGGTTTCAAAAAACCAGCTAGACCAGATTAAATCTTAAACTGTTGGATTAAACAAAATCTAATTTGATCTGCTAAATTTTTTTTAAATCTGCGAGAAACAATTTTTACGCATAGATTTTTCGCGCAGATTTACACAGATTAAGGCAGATATTATACAGATTAATTATAGCAAATGATTAACGATTAAAAACAATTTAAACGTTAAATTAAAATATTCCCTTTCTTAGAATTTACTGATGTAACTTCCATAAATATCTCTAAACTGATTTCCTTTTGCAAATCGGTCTTTGCTTAATTTTCTGTATTCTACCAATCCCCATAAAACAAATTCTTTCAAAAAGTAAAGGTCTTCTTTTGCCGTTTGTGGCTGGTATTTTTTTATTAAATCATCTAAAGGCGTTACTTCATCTAGAATATTTTTATAATCCTTATCTGAAGCGTCGTCTAATAATTCGAAACCGCTTTCCGCGAAAAACCATTCTACAACATCAGAATAAGGCGTTTTTTCGTCTGGTTTTTCTAATTTTTCAATTTTCGGAAAATATTCTGGAAACAAAGTTCTAATTGCAGAACCGATGAGACTTTCTGCCACAACATCTGCTCCCTCCTGCTCTCCTTCATACACCAATTCTACTTTTCCTGTAATCGCCGGAATTATTCCGATAAAGTCAGATAAACGCAAAGTTGTTTTATCAGCACCAGAAATTAAAGCACGGCGTTCTGCTGTACTAATTAAATTTTCGAAAGCCGTAATACTCATTCTCGCACTTACACCGCTTTTATTGTCGATATATTCACTTTCGCGGGCTTCGAAACTAATTTGTTCTAAAATATCTCTCGCCAAACTCGGCACATAAACAACATCGGTTTGATTTTGATCTAATTTAGATTCTTGTTCTGTAATAGTTCTTGCGATAGCAATACTTTCAGGATAATGCGTTAGAATCTGAGAACCAATTCTATCTTTTAAAGGCGTAACGATACTTCCTCTATTCGTATAATCTTCTGGATTTGCTGTAAAAACGAATTGCATATCTAAAGGCATTCTCAACTTGAAACCTCTAATTTGAATATCACCTTCTTGTAAAATATTAAACAAAGCTACTTGAATTCTTGCCTGCAAATCGGGTAATTCGTTAATTACAAAAATACAGCGATTCGCTCTCGGAATCATTCCGAAATGAATTACGCGATCATCGGCGTATGACAATTTTAAATTTGCTGCTTTAATCGGATCAACATCTCCGATTAAATCGGCAACGGTTACGTCTGGAGTTGCCAGTTTTTCAAAGAAACGTTCGCTTCTATGTAACCACGAAATTGGAGTTTCGTCTCCTTTTTCTGCAATTAAATCTTTTGCAAAACGCGAAATTGGATTTAACGGATCGTCATTAATTTCTGAACCTTCTACAAATGGAATATATTCGTCTAATAATTCGATCATTTTACGCGCTAAACGAGTTTTCGCCTGTCCACGAAGTCCCAAAAGATTGATATTATGACGTGATAAAATAGCTCTTTCCAATTCTGGAATTACGGTATTTTCAAAACCATGAACCCCCTCAAAGACAGGTTTTCCAGATTTTATTTTTTCACGGAGATTATTTCGCAATTCATCCTTTATGCTTGTACTTTTATATCCAGTGGCTTTTAATTGACCTAATGTCTTTATAGTATTTATTTCCATTTTATTGAAATATAGATTGTTTATTAATTGATTTGGTGGACGTTAGACGCACTGCAGTGCGTCTCTACAGAAAACCATTGAACCTTTGCTCCTTTGTTCCTCTGAACCTTAGCACCTCAGAACCTTACTTAATTCCCTTCTTCCTATTCGTTTCATAATCTTCAAAAATCATTTCACCCAAACCTTTAATTCCGGTATAAAATGCTTTTCCTTGATTCGCCTCAGTAAACTGATTCACAAAACGCTGTAAATATGGATCTTTGGCAATCATAAAAGTGGTAATCGGAATATGAAGTTTTCTTGCCTGTTGCGCTTGCGTGTAACATTTATCGACAATGTATTCGTCCAAACCGTTACTATTCATATAATAGGAACCATCACGTTCACGAACGCAGCTTGGTTTTCCATCGGTAATCATAAAAATCTGCTTGTTGGTATTTCTTTTTCTTCGAAGAATATCCATTGCCAATTGCAATCCTGCAACGGTATTAGTGTGATAAGGTCCAACCTGCAAATAAGGCAAATCTTTAATTGGAATTGTCCAGGCATCATTTCCAAAAACTAAAATATCTAATGTGTCTTTTGGATATCTCGTCGTAATTAATTCTGCCAATGCCATCGCCACTTTTTTAGCTGGAGTAATTCGATCTTCACCATACAAAATCATGCTGTGGCTAATGTCGATCATCAAAACTGTACTCATTTGAGCTTTATACTGAGCATCTTCAACAACCAAATCATTTTCAGTGAGCATAAAATTTTCTACACCGTTATTAACTTGCGCATTTCGGAGACTTTCGGTTAATGAAATTCTTTCTAAACTATCTCCAAAATTAAATTCACGGAATTCGCCTGTATGTTCATCACCATTTCCGGCATATTTTGTTTTATGATTTCCATTTCCAGAACGTTTCAGATTTCCAAAAATTTGATCTAAAGCTTGTTGTCTGATGGCTCTTTCGGTTTTTGCAGTAATTCCGAAACCAGAACTTCCATCGCCTTTTACTTCATCTCTGATGTAACCTTTCTTCTTTAGATCCTCAATAAAGTCATCAATAGTGTAATTCTCGTCGGTAAGTTTATATTCTATATCCAGTTCCCGAAGCCAACTGATAGCTTCATCAAAATCACCCGAAGTATGGGTGATTAACTCTTTAAAAATCGTAAAAAGTTTATCAAACGGAGACTGAAAAGGAGCTTCGTAAGTCTTAAAATAAAAGCCTTTTTTAAATTCGTTTTTCATAAATCTAAAATTACGTCTTTTTAGAATTATGAAAAACGAATCTTTTATTAATTTTTAGTTAAAATATTCAACTAAAAATCCAAGTTAACAATGTTAGATATGTTAATTATTCAAACTTTCCATACAAATAATACCAAGCTCCATTTTCGAATTTAAAAGTTGAAAATTCGTAATGTATTTGCGGCTTGCTATTTGAATCTAAAAAGTAAGCTTTGAATTCGACCGTATTTTCAGTAAAACTCAGAATTTCTAATTTGTGCCATTTATTAGAAACTGCCCATTTTAAAATTTCAGGTTTTGAATAATATTTTCTTTCCGAAATATAAGTCGTTCCTAAAAGATAATCAGCATTATGAGTTGCATATGCAGAATATCTCGAACGCATTAAAGCTAATGCTGAAGGTGCTTTTTGATTTTGATTCAAATACAATCCGCAGCAATTATCAAAAGACAATCCAGTATCGCAAAAACATTTTTTATTCTCCATCGACTGGTTCTTCTCCATTAATTTTTACATGAAGCTGATTTAATAAAACCTGATAACGAGTAATTTCCCTTACTTCTTCGTCTTCTTCAGCAAAATCAATCATTTCGTCAAGTGTTTCGCTTACTTCCAATAATTTATTGTTGGCTTCTCTGTCATTTTTCGCAGCGATTAAATCTATAATTTCTTGTACGCTTGCTTTTAGTGTTTCGAATTTACTATTCATTTCTTTTTTAGTTTCAGGTTTCAAGTTTTAGGTTTCAGGTTCAACTTGAAACGTGAAACCTAAAACTTGAAACAATAATTTATTCTTCGTTTTTACTTTCGTTGAATTTCTTTATGATTTCCTTTAATTTTTCTTTTCTGGAAATTTCAGCTTGTTTTGCTTTTGCCTGGGCTTTGTGCAATTTATCATTATGCTTTTTGATATTTCTTTCGTTATTGCGTCCCATTATATTTCTCTTTTAATTTGTTCTAATGTTTTTTCTGTGAAAATCAATTCGTTGATAATCTGTTTTCGCAAATCGTCAATATCATCATAATCAAAATGTTTTGCCCAATTCGTAAGCTGTTGAAAATTCCTGATTTGTTTTAAACGTTTTGCTGTTTCAAAACTTGTTCTTAAAACCGCTTTTCTATCATATTCTGGATTATTTTTATGCTCATAATTCGCAAGATTATTCTCGAAATCGGCTTTAATATAATAGAGTTTTTCTTCGGCATTATCTGGATAAAATTCGCTCCATTTTGCAAAACCTATTTTCGTTTTAAATTCTGTTTCTGGATCAAGAGCAATTAAACGCCATTTACTATTTGCCAATCTTCCCCAATGATTAGAAACACGATACATTCCTTCTTCTGTATAATAATAGGCACTTCCTGCTTTGCTTTCAAATTGTTTCTTCAAACCGACAATTGCTTCTGGAAGTACTTCATGAAAAGCACAAAAGGTATTTTTAAAAGAATTAGGATGTGGTTTAAAGTTTTTCTGCATTTTGCAAATATACTCAGTTTGAAGAGAACTCCATAAAACAATCCATAATTGCTTACCTTTGCTTCTTAATTTAAAAACATAAAATCATGTCTAAAGATACACAAGAAAAAATGCCGCAAAAAGGAGTTTATACTGGCATTATAGAAAAAGATGAAAACAACAATTATTTCTGTGGCGAATATCTTTTAGATTATAAAATGGTTCAAACGAAATTTAATGTCGGCGATTGGATTACAATAAAGTCTGTTATTGAAAACCCAAGCGACATGAGCTACGATAAATACCCTAAAAAATCAAGAAACTTTGATAAGGCGAATCATAAGCCGGAGTAGTTTTTTTTTGTTTCAGGTTTAAAGTTTCAAGTTATTGTTGGAGCGGTTAATTTTTTAACGCAAAGAACGCTAAGGTTATTTTTGTAGAGTGTTCTAAATTGAGAATATTTAAGTTCGCAAAGCTTTGTATAGACATAGCTTTGCGAACTTAATGCTTATAAACATTACTCAAAAAAAAAAATCTTAGCGTCCTTTGCGTAAATCTTTGCGTGCTTTGCGGTAAAAAAAACTTATGGTTAACTTTTCTCAATATTTTTTCCATCAAAACTAAAAAGTTAAAAAAAAGTGTACCTTTGCAAAAAATTTGTCGATTTGAACTAATTAATATCGATTTCAAACTAATAGACAAGTAGTTACCTTTTATTTATGAAAAAAATAGTTGAATACCGCAAGTTACTAAACGTAGAGAAAACTGCAGAGTTAAAAGATTTAAAAACAATTTATCGTAATGCGATGAAAGAATCTCATCCAGATAAATTCGTTGGAGATGACGCTGGTCTTAAAGCTGCAGAAGAAAAAAGTAAAACAATCATCGAAGCTTACCATTTCTTAGTAAGTATTCATCCTGATACTATTAAACTTAACTTACCAGAGTACACTGAAACAATTTCAACTTGTACTATTACAGATTTTAAATTTGTTGAAGGACGTTTAATCATTGATTTTTCTAACGGAAGTGTTTACGAATACATCAGTGTTCCAAAAGCAACTTACGTGAAAATGGTAAATGCTGATTCACCTGCAAGATTTGCAAAAAGACATATTTTAAATTCTTTTACTTGGAGAAAGAAAACAAACCAAGAATAGTTTTTAAAACACTATATTTACAAAAAAGCACTCAATTAATTGAGTGCTTTTTTTATATCTAAAAATTAAAATTTTGAATATAATGATTTCAAATAAGTTTATTAATGCTAGTTATAATTCATTTAACACGAACAAACATGCTGATTTCATGCATTTTAAACCCAAAAAAACTATAACAAAATTTTAGGTTACAAAATTCTGTATGTTTTATATTTTTAGATACTTTTGTTGCACAAATCAATTAACTAATTAATTTTTTATAATGAAAAAAATACTTTTTGTACTTACAGCTTCTGCAGCTATCATTTCTTGCAGCAAAGTTAAAGATGGAGAATACCTTATTACAGGTACTGCTACAGGAATTGAAAATGGAAAAACAATCATCTTACAAGGTGCTGATCCAGCTACAAGAATGCCAATTTCTTTAGATACAGTAAAAGTTGAAAACGGAAAATTTGAAATAAAAGGAAAAGTAACTGAACCAGCTTTCCATACTTTAATTTTACAAGGCGCTAACGGACCAATTCCATTAATTCTTGAAACTGGAGAAATTAAAGTTAATATTGACAAAGATAGTATCCACAAATCTAAAGTTTCTGGAACTTACAATAACGATGAGTATGTTGCCTTTACAGAAGACATGACAAAAACTCAAAAAAACCTAATTGATTTTCAGAAAAAGAATAATCAAAAAATGCAACAAGCTCAACAAGCTCAAGATACAGCAACTATCAACAGTTTGATGAAACAATACATGACAATTCAAAAAGAGGTTCAAGAATCAAGCAAAACTAAATATTTAAAGTATGCTGAAACTCACCCAAAATCATTCATTACAGTTTTGATTGTTCAAAGTATGTTTAATGATCCAGCAGCAGATACAAAAAAATTAGAAGCTCTTTACAATTCTTTAGATGAGTCTGTAAAAAATACTGCTCCAGGTAAAGAAATCAAAACTAGATTAGGTCAAGCAAAAATGCCATCAGTTGGTGCTACAGCTCCAGCAGTAGGCAGCCCTAACTGAAGAGCAGATTTTTCGGCTCCTAATCCAGAAGGAAAAATAGTTTCTCTAAAAGAAAGTTTAGGAAAAGTAACTATTGTTGATTTTTGGGCTTCTTGGTGCGGACCATGCAGACAAGAAAATCCTAATGTTGTGGCATTATATAAAGAGTTACACTCAAAAGGTTTAAATATCATTGGAGTTTCTTTAGATAAAGATGCTGATGCTTGGAAACAAGCAATAGCAAAAGATGGATTAACTTGGACTCATGTTTCAAACTTAAAACATTGGGCAGAACCAATAGCTAAACAATATAATGTTGAAGCAATTCCTGCAACTTTTATCCTTGATGCCAACGGAAAAGTAGTTGCTCAAGATTTAAGAGGTCCTGAATTGAAAGCAAAAATATTAGCACTTTTAGCAGCTAAATAATACTAAGTATTCAGAATAAAAAAATCTCCCTTGTGGAGATTTTTTTGTTTTATAAATAATACTAACGTTCATAAAGGAAAAATTGTAAGAGCTTAAATTATTTCGCTTTTTATTCTAATACATCAATAAAAACAAAGCTTAACGGCCTAAAAAAATTATGCTTAATTGAAAAAATAGAAAAAACAACTGAAAGAACAATCTTACATTCATAAATAAATTAAAAAAAAATTAAAGAATGGCGTTTTTTATTTTATTCAATTCCAACTAATTAAAAAATAACTTTAAAATAACTTAAAATTAAGTGCTTTTTTTGTTTGGAAATGTAGAAAGAGTTCCTATCTTTGCCACCGCTTAGAACAACAAAGCACAACAAGCTGAGATCGGGGAGATACTCAAGCGGCCAACGAGGGCAGACTGTAAATCTGCTGTGTGAACTTCGCAGGTTCGAATCCTGCTCTCCCCACAAAAAACCTGCAATCGAAAGATTAGCAGGTTTTTTCTTTTATACTATTTTTTAAGTTTTGATAAGTATATTACATTTATCAGAATAAGCAATATTATTTAAATATACTTCTAATCGCTTTTCCTATTTCGGCAAAATCATCGTGACTACTGACAGATCTCTTTTCTGTATTATTTGCAGGAGTTTTAGAAAAAGGGTAAATAAGCATATAGTTATTATCATTGAATCTCTCGTTTAACAAATCTGGAATATCCCTCATTCGAGAAAAATACGAATGCATTCCTCTATCTCCCATCATAATAATCAATCCTTCATTTTCTTCAATATCAAGCGCAGTTTTTTCTGCATCTTCCCAATTTAAGAAAACATCAAATGTTGCTTCAATAGAAGCTTTTTTAGCTATTCTTTTTAAAATGTTCAGCGTTTTATCTTTTCCGTAAAAACTCATTTTAGCGCCCGAATTACGACCAATATTCCATATTCTTAACATAGAGTGAAAAAATCCTGCATCCATTTCAGCTTCAGCTGGAATAAAAACTAGATATCTTTTAATAGTCCCTGCTGGCTGAACAGCGTGATAGACCATTAAATTTATGCTTTTATTTCGCAAATATCCATTGTACAAATTATATACAAACGAAGCAGAAAAGCCTTTTCCTCCTTCCAATCCTACTATAAGATCAGTAATGTCTTTTTCTTTTATAACATTACTTATTCCGCCTGCCGTATCATTATCATGGCGTGTAATCGGATGCAATTCTATATCTGCCGCCGAAGCTGCTTTAATGGCATTTTCTAATATTCTTTCCGCATTTTTTTCAGAAGATTCGTTGGCGTCTTCGTTAATCACATTTACGGCATAAAGCTGTTTATTTGTGGCTGATTTAACCATTAATCCAAGATTTACCATTTTTTCTACAGTGGCTTCATGGTTAACCGCAAGAAGTATATTTTCTTTTTCTTTACTATTACCCGATACAGTATTATCTTTTTCTGCCTGTGCGATACGCTGTGCGCTTGCCATAGAAACAAACGATGACACGGTACAAGACACAAGAATAAGAAGAATACTGCCATTAAGTACGTGATCGTTTAAAAGTCTGATTGGTTCTCCTGCATCGTTTTCACCAATAATTATATTATATCCAACCATAACAGAAGCCAAAGTTGCTGCCGCTGATGCAGAACTCATTCCAAAAATTAGCTGTCCTTCATCGTTGGTAAGTTTAAACGTTTTCTTGGTCAGCATGGCGGCAACATATTTTCCGCCAATTGATGCAACAAGCATAATTGATGCAACCCATAAAGTTTCCCAACTTTGTATAAAGGCATTAAAATCGATCAGCATTCCAACACTTATCAAAAAGAAAGGAATAAAAATGGCATTTCCGACAAACTCAACTCTGTTCATTAATGATGAAGTATGCGGAATTAATTTATTTAAAGCCAATCCTGCAAAAAAAGCACCAATGATAGACTCAATTCCAGCCAGTTCAGCAAGAAGTGCTGCTAGATAAATCATTACAATTACAAAAAGATATTGGGAGATTTTATCTTCTACATTTTTAAAAAACCAGCGTGCTATAATCGGAAAAATAAGCAGAACAATTAGTGTAAAAATGATCATTGAAACCGATAATTTTACCCAAAAAGCTGTTCCTACTTCACCTTGTGACATACCAACAATAGCAGCCAAAACTAAGAGCGAAAGAACATCTGTAATCATCGTTCCGCCTACCGTAATATTTACCGAAAGGTTTTTAGCAATTCCTAAACCGCTTACCATTGGATAAACGATTAAAGTATGTGATGAAAACAAACTCGCAAAAAGAATTGATGTAAGCAGTGAAAAATGAAGCAAATAATATCCGCCAAAAAGTCCTAAAGTAAATGGGACGGCAAATGTAAAAATCGAAAAAATGATACTCTTCCATTTGTTCTTTTTAAAATCTGCCATATCGATTTCCAGACCGGCTAAGAACATAATATACAAAAGCCCTGTAGTTCCTGTAACCACTACACTACTATCTCTTGAAAGTACTCCAAAACCATTTGGACCAATAATAGCTCCTGCAATAATAAGCCCGAGTAAATGCGGCACTTTAATCTTATTTAACAAAAGCGGAATGCATAAAATAATGATAATTTCGATAAGAAACTTCAAAAGCGGATCTTCAATCGGAAGTGTTATATGTTGTATACTCAGTTGCATAAATTACTTTTTGTTAGATGGAGTAAGTTCAACTGAAAATTTTGCGGTGCAGTTATCTTGTCCTGTAATAGTTTGGGTGCCTTTGATGATATTTTTTTTAATATCATCCAGCACTACGCTAACTTTTATCTTATTTTTTGAGGAAGTTTCTTTTGCGGAATCAAGTACTATTTTTTTTTCTAAATATTGTCCTGTAAAAACACGTTTAATTTGATTATTGCTGACAACATTGGTATACATTCCAGTGGAGTCGGATATAAATTCCCAAATCTCGTTGCGTTGGTCGCCAATAACATAATTACTGCAATTAGATTCTCGGCAAATCATTTTACTGTTCCATTTAATTTTAAGGCTATCTGGCCATTCTTGAATTTTAGGAACTGTATCTTTTACTTTAGAAATAGACAACAGACTGTCTTTCATTTTTAACAGTTTGTCGTATTCTGCTTCTTTATCTTCAAATTGTTTTTCGCGTTCTAAAAGTGCGTTTTCACGAAGGGTAAGCTCTTGTTCTTTTTTATTGCTGCAAGAACAAAAAATGAGTACAATAATCAGAAATAAAAGTCTTTTAAAAGTCATAGGAATCGATTTTGGATTCTACAAGTTAAGCAGAAAAATTCTTTTAACCCGCTAAAAACTGATAAAAAGTAGATTTAACTTCTAGTTTTGTGTCAAACAAAAACATCTACACAGAACTATTAATCAACTACTTAAGATGTAAATTTCATAACAAAACAAAAAATAAATATAATCTCTTTATTAACTTTATATTTAATTTAGAAACGCTAAAAACTACTATAGTAAGCAATTTTGGTTATTTATAGACACTTGTACGTTTCCAAAAATATGCATTTTTCAGATGAATATAGAAATTTGACAAGCCCCCCTTTCTAGTGATGACTGAGATTCCTACCAATGATTTTGTCGCGGTTTTTTATATGCCGTACAAAAAATGGTTCTAATCATTAATTTTTATTTTTCAAACAATATTAATTTAAAATTTAAGCAATGAAATCGACAATTAGAATACTCATCATCTTATCTATGTTAGTTCTTTATTCTTGTAAAAAGAAAGAAGAAAGCAACAATACAAGTACTGTAAAAGATTCTATACAAGAAAAATCAGCTTCTGTAAATAATAAAAAAATTGTAACTGAGGAAACTTACATTCGAGCAGAAACTGATCGTGAATTTGAAGTAATCTCCAAAGCTGCAGGAGGCGTAAATAAATTTTTATGGTATCGTGATCTGGTGCCTCTAGACAAACAAACCGTCGTGCGTATGAATAAAGATGTTTTATATGGAGGTGCAGTTATTGATGTTAGCAAAGGCGCTTCAATTGTATTTCCACAGATGCCTGACAAAAGATATGCTTCTATTCTTGTACTTGATAATGATCATTATTGTCCAGAGGTGATTTATAAACCAGGAAAATATAAGCTTCCATCAGATACTCAATACATGTTTATTGCAGTTCGCATCCAGTTATTCCATCCTGAAGATCCTGCTGAAGTAAAATTAGTTAATAGCCTTCAGGATAAATTTATAATTGAAGCTGGTAGCTCAAATCCTCTTCCAGAAGATAGCTGGGATGAAAAATCAAGAGATTCGTTAAGTAAAGTTTACAACACCGAATTCGCAAAATATGACCGTTATCCTGACGATTGGATGGGACCACGAGGAAAAGTTAACGAAAAAACTAGAAAATATGCCGCAGCTGGTGCATGGGGTTTATTTCCGAATAAAGACGCAACATATATTAATTATAATGGCGGTAATCTTTCAGGCAGTAAATGCTACACAGCAACTTATAAAGTTCCAGAAAACAAAGGCTTTTGGTCTATTACTGTTTATGGAGCTGATGGATACATGAAAGACAATAACAATATTATTAATGCCTATAATGTAAAATACAATCCAGATAAAACCTTTACTGTATTTTTTGGATCTAAAGAAAATTGTCCTTCTAATGTAAAAAACAGACTGGATGTCGAGGATGGGTGGAATTTTTTAATGCGAGTCTATTTACCCGGAAAAGAAGTGCTCAATGGCTCTTACAAACTTCCTGCTGTTAGAGAAGTGAAATAATCAATATAAGTTTTTCATAAAACTCAAATTGTTAAATAAAATATTTAACCATCAAAAAGCAGGGACTTAATCCCTGCTTTTTCTTTCTGCACTTCTTACTAATATTTCTAATGCAATTAATTATAATCTTACATTGATGAAATTACGAATTCGCTTCGACGGTTTCTAAGATGCTCTTCTTCTGAACATTTTACTCCATCTTTACATTTGTTCAATAATCTGCTTTCTCCATAACCAGTTCCTTTCAAACGATCTGCAGCAATACCTTTTGAAGTCAGCCAAGCCATAATAGATTTAGCTCTTTTATCTGACAAAATCATATTAGATTTAGCCGAAGAACGACTGTCTGTATGCGAACGGATATCAATTTTCATTTTAGGATATTCCTGCATCACAGCCAAAATTTTCTCTAATTCTACTGCTGCTTGATCTGTAATATTCCATTTTCCTAAATCAAAATAAATCATAGATATATTAAGGGTTTTAGCTAAATCAGTTCCCACTTTTACGGTTTTCATAGCTGGAATTGGAATTTCAAAAGCGACAATTCTTTCTTTTTCCAAAACAAAATCTAGTCTGTTATCAATTGCAGATGCAACTGAAATCGAAGCTACTTTAACCGGATACATCTTTCTTTCGACCTTAACTGAATATTTCTTATCGCAGTTTACTTTGAAGCTGTAAGCACCATCTTTTGCAGTTTCTAAAACTTGCAATACTTGATTGTTTTCGTCAAGCAAAGTTACATTCGCTCCTTCAATAACTTCATTAGCTTTACTATCAGAAATAATTCCTATTAAGTTTCTTTCGCAAACCAATTTTTTAGTTTCTGTAAATTTATAAATATCATCACTTCCGATTCCTCCTTTTTTATTTGAAGAAAAATATCCTTTACGCGTCTTACTGTCAATAATGAAAGCGAAATCATCGTATTTGGTATTTACTGGTTCTCCAATGTTCTGAACTTGATCAAAAGTTCCGTCTTCTAAAATTTTTGAAACCACTATATCAAGACCACCTAGTCCAGGACGGCCGTCGGTAGCAAAATATAATTCATTATCTACTGAAATAAATGGAAAAGTTTCTCTTCCTTCTGTATTAATTCCCGCGCCGAGATTTTCAGGTTTTCCGAAAGTTCCGTCACTATTGATTGTTACACTATATAAATCAGACTGCCCAAGTGTCCCAGGCATATCAGAAGCAAAATACAATTTCTTTTCGTCTAAACTCAACGCTGGATGCGCCGTGCTATATTGGTCACTATTGAAAGGTAGTTCAGTAATATTAGACCAATTTCCGTCTACCAAGATAGCTTTATACAATTTTAGCAATGTGATATTTTTATCATCTTTTCCACGTTTTCCATCCAGATAATTATTTCTGGTGAAATACATTGTTTTGCCATCTTTTGTAAATACAGGAGTAGATTCATTAAACTTAGAATTAATTTCTTTGTTTAATAGTACCGCATTATTCGTATCACCATTAGGTTTAATTGTAGCAATATATAAATTGGTAAAATTTTTATTATTCCATTTAAAAGTTTTTCCCTCTTTATTTTTAATTTCCCTTGCAGAACTAAACACTAAACTGTTATTCAGAAACGCGCTTCCAAAATCTGAATTCTCCGAATTTACATTGGCAGGAGAAATTTCAAAACGGCCAGAATTCATTTTAATCTGTTCCAGATAATTTCTGTTGTGATCAAATAAAATTCCTCTACTATCAGAGTTTTTATTTCTATTAAATTCTTCAAGTATTTTGTCCGCTTTTACATAATCTCCAGCTGATTTTAAAGATTGTGCGTATCGGTATAAATATTCCGGATCTTGTTTTGAATTTAATTTAAAAAGTTTGTCATACCAAGCGGAAGCTTTAGTCAGTTCGGCATTAAAATAATAAGCATTACCCAATCTCTGAAACATCTTTTCATCTTCCAGACCTTTTGAAGCTAGCTTTTCATAAATTGCAATCGCATCAGCGTAAGCGTAATTATTATATTCTTTTTCCGCTTGATCCAGCAGTGCTTTTTGCGCCATTGCATTAAAAAAGAAAAAAGACAGAAAAACAGCGTATAGTATTCTCTTAAGTTTCATAATTAGAAAAATCTTGGTGATGTAATTCGGTTATAACCTTTCATAAACTCAAAACGCAGGAAGATCTCGTGAGAACCTGAGTTATAATTATTCAGCTTTGTTGTTTCACGGTCATAAGCATATCCGATGTACATACTTTTGTTAATCTGAAATCCAGCCATTGCACTTAAAGCGGCACTCCATCTGTACGAAACTCCTAAAACAAACTTATCATTAAACATAAAGTTTCCTGACACATCTACTTGTAAAGGTGAACCTTCTACCATCTTAACCATCGCTGCTGGTTTAAATTTGATCATTTCGTAATGGTCCAGGTTAAAAACATATCCTGCAATTAAATAATAATTAATCTGCTCTTTATAAATAGCATAATCATTATCATCGTAACGATTGGTCTGAATGAAATTTGGAACAGACAAACCGACATATCCTTTGTCTGAATGGTAGTAAACCCCTGCTCCAACGTTTGGAGTAAACTTATTTCTAAAATTTGCAAACTGCGGATCTCCTTCATTTTCCATTCTCAATTTGTTCGGATCCAGATTAAAAAGATTACCTGATCCTTTGATACCAAATGACAATTTGGCTTCTGCCGATGTCTGAATCGAATAAGACAGATCTACTGAAAAATCATTTTCATTTGTAGGTCCAATTTTATCATTAACCAAAGAAAAACCCAATCCTAATCTACTGTTATTTAAAGGCGTATTTACTGATAAAGTACTTGTTTCTGGCGCACCATCCAGTCCTACCCACTGTGTTCTGTATAATCCAAAAACACTTACAACACCTCTTGAACCAGCATATGCAGGATTTATATTGATGGTATTGTGCATATATTGCGTATACTGCGCATCCTGCTGTGCAAAAACTGCAGCGGAACAAAACAATAATAATAAAGCTAATTTTTTCATTTATATATTTTTAAAATAATGGCTTAACCTATGGCTAAGCCATTTTTATTAATATGGAAATATTATCTAGTCAGGTATAGATATCCTGCTTCCTGTTTTGGCTTAGAAGCATTATCCTTATATCTTAAAATATAATAATATGTTCCTTCAGGAAGTCCGTTTGATTCTTTAACAGTTGTTCTTCCTTCAGAGTATCCTTTAAACACTACATCATTATTATTGTAATGATCTCTTTCGAATACCAGAATTCCCCAACGGTTATAAATCTGAACTGTGTTTTCTGGATAGCATTCGATTCCTCGTATGTAGAACCTTTCATTAAATTTATCTCCGTTTAAAGAAACAGCATTATAGATTTTTATACTACAACCGTTTATTAGTTCAATCACAGTTGGATTATCACCGTTTACATTTTCAGAATCTGACACATCTGTTACCACTATACCACTTTGTGTATTTCCTGAAACTGATGCCTGATTGGTTACAGATCCTGCATTAATGTCTGCCTGAGTCAAAGTATAGGTTCCTGTAAATGTTAGACTATCGCTTTGTCCGACACCTAATGATATTGGTCCTCCTGTAATTACAATACCAGGAAGAAGATCAGAAATTGTCAAATTGTTTAAAGCAATATTTCCAGTATTGGTAACTGTAAAAGTGTAAGTTAACGTTTCTCCTGCTTCTACATTGCCATTTCCATTTTCGTCATTCAATGTCACTTTCATAATCAGAGATACAGATGGTGTTTCTACAAAAATGCGTACAGTAGCCGTACTGCAGTTGTTTGGATTTGCTTTTTCGCAAATCTGGTACGTCAAAGTATAATCACCGCCTTTTGTTCCAGGAGCAACATCAATTGTTCCATCCTGATTTAACGTAATTCCTTGAGGGAATTTATCTCCTGTCAAAATAACATCAACTGGGTTAACTGGTAAACCATTTAATTTGTCATTATTTAAGACATTGATAACTTCTAATGAACCGTTAATTCCGTCTGCATTAGTAACATTATTATCGTTTCCTGCTTCGATTCCAAATTGAGGTTTAGCATTACATCCAGATACAGCTGAAGGGTAATTTACAATAACAGATTGAGTAGGATTCAGTGTAAACTGCATCGTAACTGCCGGTCTTGTTAATTCAAATCCATCATTAGCTTCTATCCATTGTCCGTTAGTCAATACCCATCCTGGCCAGTCAGTAGGTAGATTGTTTACATCTACTGTCGCACCTGGCCACAACACATTACCACTTAAAGGCATTCCTGTCTGTGTTGCTACAATACGGTTTGCACTGTCAATCCAATTAATGGTTAATAAACCAGTTGGAGTAAAATTATCCGCTTTAACGCTGTATGAAACATACGGAGCATTATTCAAACAGTAACTTTCTGCAGTAATGGTCATTGTTGGAGCAACAACAGTTACTGTGACTGAAGTTGAAGTACAGTTTCCTGAATTCGCTTTTTCGCAGATTTCATAAGTTAATGTATAAGTTCCCGCTGGAGCATTCGGAACTAACTCTACTGTTCCATCAGACTTCAACGTTAATACATTATTTGGATCTGGAGTCAAGACATTCAGATTAACATCATTAATCGATAAAGGATTATTATCTAATTTATCATTAGTTAAAACATTAATTACTTTAACTATTTCATTGATACCTACTACAGAACCGATTTCATCCTTAACCGCGATAAGTGTTCTCTTATCAACAGGAATCGTAATCGTTGCAGGCATTGCATCTACAGCACCGCTGTTATCGGTAGCTGTGAAAGTAAAGTTATCATTTCCTGAGAATGAACCGTTAGGAGCGTAAGTAAGCTGTCCTGCCTGTGCAGGCGCAAAAACCTGTCCTGCGGTTACAGCCGTTCCGTTCAGCGCTAAAGTTCCGTGTAACGGTAATGTTACAATTGTATAAGAAACAATCGTTCCGTCTGTATCACTTGCAGTCAGAGCTTTTATTGCCGTTGCTCCTGCACTAGAAGGAATTGCCGCATTTGTATCATCGTTTGCAATTGGAGCATTGTTGCCAACCGTGATGGTAAACACTACTGATGCCGATACCGCTCCGATGTTGTCAGTTGCAGTAAAAGTGAAATTATCATCACCCGTAAATGTTCCGCTTGGAGCGTAAGTAAGCTGTCCAGCCTGGGCAGGCGTAAGAACTTGTCCTGCCGTTACAGCCGTTCCGTTCAGCGCTAAAGTTCCGTGTGACGGTAATGTAACAACTGTGTAAGAAGCAATTGTTCCGTCTGTATCTGATGCCGTTAAGGAATCAATTGCCGTAGCTGAAGCTGTTGACGGTATCACAGCCGTATTAACAGCTGCATTTGCAGTCGGCGCGTTATTGCCAACAGGAATCGTTACCGTCGCAGGCGTTGCATCCGAAGCTCCGCTATTATCGGTAGCCGTGAAAGTGAAATTATCATCACCCGTAAATGTTCCGCTTGGAGCGTAAGTAAGCTGTCCAGCCTGTGCAGGCGTAAGCACCTGTCCTGCCGTTACAGCCGTTCCGTTCAGCCCTAAAGTTCCGTGTGACGGTAATGTTACAACTGTATAAGAAGCGATCGTCCCGTCGGTATCTGATGCCGTTAAGGAATCAATTGCCGTAGCTGAAGCTGTTGATGGTATCACAGCCGTATTAACAGCTGCATTTGCAGTCGGCGCGTTATTGCCAACAGGAATCGTTACCGTCGCTGGCGTTGCATCCGAAGCTCCGCTATTATCGGTAGCCGTGAAAGTGAAATTATCATCACCCGTAAATGTTCCGCTTGGAGCGTAAGTAAGCTGTCCCGTTTGGACAGGCGTAAGAACTTGTCCTGCCGTTACAGCCGTTCCGTTCAGCGCTAAAGTTCCGTGTGACGGTAATGTTACAACTGTATAAGAAGCGATCGTCCCGTCGGTATCTGATGCCGTTAAGGAATCAATTGCCGTAGCTGAAGCTGTTGACGGTATCACAGCCGTATTAACAGCTGCATTTGCAGTCGGCGCGTTATTGCCAACAGGAATCGTTACCGTCGCAGGCGTTGCATCCGAAGCTCCGCTATTATCGGTAGCCGTGAAAGTGAAATTATCGTCACCCGTAAATGTTCCGCTTGGAGCGTAAGTAAGCTGTCCCGTTTGGACAGGCGTAAGAACTTGTCCTGCCGTTACAGCCGTTCCGTTCAGCGCTAAAGTTCCGTGTGACGGTAATGTTACAACTGTATAAGAAGCGATCGTCCCGTCGGTATCTGATGCCGTTAAGGAATCAATTGCCGTAGCTGAAGCTGTTGACGGTATCACAGCCGTATTAACAGCTGCATTTGCAGTCGGCGCGTTATTGCCAACAGGAATCGTTACCGTCGCAGGCGTTGCATCCGAAGCTCCGCTATTATCGGTAGCCGTGAAAGTGAAATTATCATCACCCGTAAATGTTCCGCTTGGAGCATAAGTAAGCTGTCCCGCCTGGGCAGGCGTAAGCACCTGTCCTGCTGTTACAGCCGTTCCGTTCAGCGCTAAAGTTCCGTGTGACGGTAATGTCACAACTGTATAAGAAGCGATCGTCCCGTCGGTATCTGATGCCGTTAAGGAATCAATTGCCGTAGCTGAAGCTGTTGACGGTATCACAGCCGTATTAACAGCTGCATTTGCAGTCGGCGCGTTATTGCCAACAGGAATCGTTACCGTCGCTGGCGTTGCATCCGAAGCTCCGCTATTATCGGTAGCCGTGAAAGTGAAATTATCATCACCCGTAAATGTTCCGCTTGGAGCGTAAGTAAGCTGTCCCGCCTGGGCAGGCGTAAGCACCTGTCCTGCCGTTACAGCCGTTCCGTTCAGCGCTAAAGTTCCGTGTGACGGTAATGTTACAACTGTATAAGAAGCAATTGTTCCGTCGGTATCCGATGCCGTTAAGGAATCAATTGCCGTAGCTGAAGCTGTTGACGGTATCACAGCCGTATTGACAGCTGCATTTGCCGTCGGCGCGTTATTGCCAACAGGAATCGTTACCGTCGCTGGCGTTGCATCCGAAGCTCCGCTATTATCGGTAGCCGTGAAAGTGAAATTATCATCACCCGTAAATGTTCCGCTTGGAGCGTAAGTAAGCTGTCCAGCCTGTGCAGGCGTAAGCACCTGTCCTGCCGTTACAGCCGTTCCGTTCAGCGCTAAAGTTCCGTGTGACGGTAATGTTACAACTGTATAAGAAGCGATCGTTCCGTCGGTATCTGATGCCGAAAGCGCGCTGATCGATGTAGCCGATGCCGTTGAGGCGATCGCGGCATTGGTCACATTGCTTGCCGTCGGAGGGTTGTTTGAAACCGGTATCGTGAAGGTAGCCGTATTGGAAGCCGCCCCCGAGTTGTCAGTCGCCCTGAAGGTGAAGCTTGCATTGCCCGTGAATGTCCCGCTTGGAGCATAAGTCAGCTGTCCCGCCTGAGTCGGGGTAAGCGTCTGGCCTGCCGTAACAGGGTTTCCGCTCAATGCCAAAGTTCCGGTTGAAGGAAGCGCCACAACGGTGAACGAAGCGATCGTACCGTCGGTATCCGATGCCGAAAGCGCGCTGATCGATGTCGCAGATGCCGTTGAGGCGATCGCGGCATTGGTCACATTGCTCGCCGTCGGAGGGTTGTTTGAAACCGGTATCGTGAAGGTAGCCGTATTGGAAGCCGCCCCGGAGTTGTCAGTCGCCCTGAAGGTGAAGCTTGCATTGCCCGTGAATGTCCCGCTTGGAGCATAGGTCAGCTGTCCCGCCTGAGTCGGGGTAAGCGTCTGGCCTGCCGTAACAGGGTTTCCGCTCAATGCCAAAGTTCCGGTTGAAGGAAGCGCCACAACGGTGAACGAAGCGATCGTACCGTCGGTATCCGATGCCGAAAGCGCGCTGATCGATGTCGCAGATGCCGTTGAGGCGATCGCGGCATTGGTCACATTGCTTGCCGTCGGAGGGTTGTTTGAAACCGGTATCGTGAAGGTAGCCGTATTGGAAGCCGCCCCGGAGTTGTCAGTCGCCCTGAAGGTGAAGCTTGCATTGCCCGTGAATGTCCCGCTTGGAGCATAAGTCAGCTGTCCCGCCTGAGTCGGGGTAAGCGTCTGGCCTGCCGTAACAGGGTTTCCGCTCAATGCCAAAGTTCCGGTTGAAGGAAGAGCAACAACCGTATATGAAGCGATCGTACCGTCGGTATCCGATGCCGAAAGCGCGCTGATCGATGTCGCAGATGCCGTTGAGGCGATCGCGGCATTGGTCACATTGCTCGCCGTCGGAGGGTTGTTTGAAACCGGTATCGTGAAGGTAGCCGTATTGGAAGCCGCCCCCGAGTTGTCCGTAGCCCTGAAGGTGAAGCTTGCATTGCCCGTGAATGTCCCGCTTGGAGCATAAGTCAGCTGTCCCGCCTGAGTCGGGGTAAGCGTCTGGCCTGCCGTAACAGGGTTTCCGCTCAATGCCAAAGTTCCGGTTGAAGGAAGCGCCACAACGGTGAACGAAGCGATCGTACCGTCGGTATCCGATGCCGAAAGCGCGCTGATCGATGTAGCCGATGCCGTTGAGGCGATCGCGGCATTGGTCACATTGCTTGCCGTCGGAGGGTTGTTTGAAACCGGTATCGTGAAGGTAGCCGTATTGGAAGCCGCCCCGGAGTTGTCAGTCGCCCTGAAGGTGAAGCTTGCATTGCCCGTGAATGTCCCGCTTGGAGCATAGGTCAGCTGTCCCGCCTGAGTCGGGGTAAGCGTCTGGCCTGCCGTAACAGGGTTTCCGCTCAATGCCAAAGTTCCGGTTGAAGGAAGCGCAACAACCGTATATGAAGCGATCGTACCGTCGGTATCCGATGCCGAAAGCGCGCTGATCGATGTAGCCGATGCCGTTGAGGCGATCGCGGCATTGGTCACATTGCTTGCCGTCGGAGGGTTGTTTGAAACCGGTATCGTGAAGGTAGCCGTATTGGAAGCCGCCCCGGAGTTGTCAGTCGCCCTGAAGGTGAAGCTTGCATTGCCCGTGAATGTCCCGCTTGGAGCATAAGTCAGCTGTCCCGCCTGAGTCGGGGTAAGCGTCTGGCCTGCCGTAACAGGGTTTCCGCTCAATGCCAAAGTTCCGGTTGAAGGAAGAGCAACAACCGTATATGAAGCGATCGTACCGTCGGTATCCGATGCCGAAAGCGCGCTGATCGATGTCGCAGATGCCGTTGAGGCGATCGCGGCATTGGTCACATTGCTCGCCGTCGGAGGGTTGTTTGAAACCGGTATCGTGAAGGTAGCCGTATTGGAAGCCGCCCCGGAGTTGTCAGTCGCCCTGAAGGTGAAGCTTGCATTGCCCGTGAATGTCCCGCTTGGAGCATAGGTCAGCTGTCCCGCCTGAGTCGGGGTAAGCGTCTGGCCTGCCGTAACAGGGTTTCCGCTCAATGCCAAAGTTCCGGTTGAAGGAAGAGCAACAACCGTATATGAAGCGATCGTACCGTCGGTATCCGATGCCGAAAGCGCGCTGATCGATGTCGCAGATGCCGTTGAGGCGATCGCGGCATTGGTCACATTGCTTGCCGTCGGAGGGTTGTTTGAAACCGGTATCGTGAAGGTAGCCGTATTGGAAGCCGCCCCGGAGTTGTCAGTCGCCCTGAAGGTGAAGCTTGCATTGCCCGTGAATGTCCCGCTTGGAGCATAGGTCAGCTGTCCCGCCTGAGTCGGGGTAAGCGTCTGGCCTGCCGTAACAGGGTTTCCGCTCAATGCCAAAGTTCCGGTTGAAGGAAGAGCAACAACCGTATATGAAGCGATCGTACCGTCGGTATCCGATGCCGAAAGCGCGCTGATCGATGTCGCAGATGCCGTTGAGGCGATCGCGGCATTGGTCACATTGCTCGCCGTCGGAGGGTTGTTTGAAACCGGTATCGTGAAGGTAGCCGTATTGGAAGCCGCCCCGGAGTTGTCAGTCGCCCTGAAGGTGAAGCTTGCATTGCCCGTGAATGTCCCGCTTGGAGCATAGGTCAGCTGTCCCGCCTGAGTCGGGGTAAGCGTCTGGCCTGCCGTAACAGGGTTTCCGCTCAATGCCAAAGTTCCGGTTGAAGGAAGAGCAACAACCGTATATGAAGCGATCGTACCGTCGGTATCCGATGCCGAAAGCGCGCTGATCGATGTCGCAGATGCCGTTGAGGCGATCGCGGCATTGGTCACATTGCTTGCCGTCGGAGGGTTGTTTGAAACCGGTATCGTGAAGGTAGCCGTATTGGAAGCCGCCCCGGAGTTGTCAGTCGCCCTGAAGGTGAAGCTTGCATTGCCCGTGAATGTCCCGCTTGGAGCATAGGTCAGCTGTCCCGCCTGAGTCGGGGTAAGCGTCTGGCCTGCCGTAACAGGGTTTCCGCTCAATGCCAAAGTTCCGGTTGAAGGAAGCGCAACAACCGTATATGAAGCGATCGTACCGTCGGTATCCGATGCCGAAAGCGCGCTGATCGATGTAGCCGATGCCGTTGAGGCGATCGCGGCATTGGTCACATTGCTCGCCGTCGGAGGGTTGTTTGAAACCGGTATCGTGAAGGTAGCCGTATTGGAAGCCGCCCCGGAGTTGTCAGTCGCCCTGAAGGTGAAGCTTGCATTGCCCGTGAATGTCCCGCTTGGAGCATAAGTCAGCTGTCCCGCCTGAGTCGGGGTAAGCGTCTGGCCTGCCGTAACAGGGTTTCCGCTCAATGCCAAAGTTCCGGTTGAAGGAAGCGCCACAACGGTGAACGAAGCGATCGTACCGTCGGTATCCGATGCCGAAAGCGCGCTGATCGATGTAGCCGATGCCGTTGAGGCGATCGCGGCATTGGTCACATTGCTTGCCGTCGGAGGGTTGTTTGAAACCGGTATCGTGAAGGTAGCCGTATTGGAAGCCGCCCCCGAGTTGTCAGTCGCCCTGAAGGTGAAGCTTGCATTGCCCGTGAATGTCCCGCTTGGAGCATAAGTCAGCTGTCCCGCCTGAGTCGGGGTAAGCGTCTGGCCTGCCGTAACAGGGTTTCCGCTCAATGCCAAAGTTCCGGTTGAAGGAAGCGCCACAACGGTGAACGAAGCGATCGTACCGTCGGTATCCGATGCCGAAAGCGCGCTGATCGATGTCGCAGATGCCGTTGAGGCGATCGCAGCATTGGTCACATTGCTCGCCGTCGGAGGCTGATTAACAGTTGGAGTAGCCGATCCAGAATTATTTCCTGGAGTCGGATCCGTCTGCTGACCTGAAATAGTTGCTGTATTGGTGTAAGAACCAGATGCATTCACGGTAGCACTTATTGTAAGAGTGGTACTTGCTCCATTAGCAAGATTACCAATAGTCCAATCTGGCGCTGACCATGTACCTGTAGAAGGTGTTGCGCTAACAAAAGTATATCCAGCTGGAAGATTATCAGTAACTTTTACTCCTGTTGCAGCACTAGGTCCTGCATTAGAAGCTGTAATTGTAAAAGTAACTTGATTTCCAACATTAGGAGTCGTGTTATTTACCGATTTGGTTACCGAAAGATTTGCTTGAACAACCGGAGTTGCTGTAGCCGAATTATTAGTTGTGGTATTATCAGGATTATTTCCTGTAATACTGGCTGTATTAGCATAAGATCCTGTAGCATTTACCGTCGCAGTAACTGCTAAAGTAGCCGATGCTCCATTTGCAAGAGATCCTACCGTCCATGTTGGTGCCGACCACGTACCTACCGAAGGCACAGCACTAACAAAAGTATATCCTGATGGAAGCGCATCACTTATAGAAACACCAGTCGCTTTGTAAGGCCCATTATTTTTAGCAGTAACGGTAAATACGACATTATTTCCAACACTTGGAGATGTATTATCTGCTACTTTTGAAATTTGAAGATCAGTAGGACAAAGTGCTCCTTCAAAATTCCTGTCGGTTACTGTAGTTCCTCCACACGAAGTAGTAACTGTATATCGAACTTGAACAGTACCTACTCCTGTAAAACTTAAAGTGTTTCCATTTAAAGTTCCTGGACCACTTACAAGAGTTAATGTTCCTCCAGCAGGAGTAGGATTTAATAAAACCGGATCATCTATACAATATTTAGAATCTGGTCCTCCTCCTAATGAAATTGGCTGAATAACTGGATTTGATTCTGCTCCGCAAATCTGTACATTAGCAGTAGTAAAATTATATGAGGTCACATTTGTGTTATCTGTTGAATTATTTCCCATACTACCATTAACCCTGTGGCCAACATAACCAAATCTTGATTCACAGGCTTTAACAATCATCGAAGTATGTCCTCCAGTTTCCACAGCTAAAATTTTATCAGATGCAGATACACCTGCGGGCATCATAGGATCTACAGTCTCGTTAGTACTTCCGCCCCCAATTAAACTCCTATTATTTTGCCCGAAAGCATATAGATTATAACTATTATTTATGACATTCACAGCGCCATATCCAGTATCATGTTCTTGTACACTAAACCATTTAATATTATTCATGACAGGACCGCCTGAAGAATTGTATCTTGGCTGTACCCAAAATGATCTGTTTGCTGTATCCCAATCACCTAACTGTTTCTCTGCATTTCTTCCTAAACCATACAAATTACCATTAGTTGCTAAGACATAATAAGATTTTGCACCGTCTGCTCCTGTTGAACCAATCATTTTTGGAGTTATCGAAGCAGGAAGCGTCATTCGTGCAGCTCTAGTCTGATTGCCGCTGGGATTATTATCACCTAAATAAACACTATTTCCCCAAACATATACTGTACCATCTGATTTCAAAGCCATCAAAGAGTTATTACTTCCTCTACAAGCAACAACGTTGGTCAAAAATGGATTACCATTCTCTGTCGTAGTTACTCGGTACCAATTTAAAGAATCACCTGAAGCTCCATTTCCTCTAACATTTGCAGTTTGAGAAATAACCCATACATCGCCACTACAAGTCGTGATAGCTAATGTTCTATAGGTTGCAAACATCATTTTCACATCACTTGGATTTACGCCTGTTGGTAATCCTGTAGCATTTCCAGCAATTGTGATTTTCTGAAATGTTGTACTGGTAGTAAGACTGGTGGCTAAAACTCCACCCATTGTACCCCATGCATACAATCCGTCTGTAGCCAAAACTATTCCTTGAGTATAAGTTGAAGAGCTGCTCCCCAATGCTCCTTTTAGTACTGTAGCTCCAGCACTTAATGCAGGGAAATTCGTTCGGTTTATTGTTCGTGATGTTAGTAAACTGGATGTTCCGTCATTATCCATTTTCTCTCCCCAAACTTGAAGAGAGCCATCTGAAGTTCTTACAATAGTACTATGAAAACTTGATACAAAATTATCGTATTCTATTGATGATGCATCGTTATTAGAATCGGCACCAAAATTAGATAAATTGGTACCAGAACATCCTTGGACAGGAATCGCACATTGTGCATTAGATACCTGACTAAATATAAAAAAAACAAAAAATAAAGCAATTGCCTTTTTTACATTGAGTATGCTATTAAAATTAAAGTAGTTTTTTATCATAAAGAACTTGATTATTTTATTATCTGATGAAGATTGTAGGTCTGAACCTGATTGTTGAAATCATGAAAATCAAACATTAAATAAGTTTCTTGATTAACAACGCCTGACAATTTATATCTCAACAATTGTATTTTATTGCCAATAACAATTTCTTTTTCTAATGCTTCAACTGTAAATGAAACTCCTAACCCAGCAACCGACATATTTGGTGCAGGTAATTTTGTAATGGAATTCTCTTTTGTAGTAATTTTTGCAGGAACAGTAATTATCAAATCTGTATAATTTCTTCCTCTCTCCAGTTTTTCAGAAAATGAAATTTTTGAAAAATCATATACCATTTTGGTCGCATCAACTTTAATGCTGAACTTTTGAGGAAATGCTGAGTGATCGCATTCTCCCTCATGACTTTTATTCTCCTGATATGTAACATCATAGCTACCTGGATCCTGAAATACAAAACTGTTGATTTCATTTCCATGTAAAGAAGTAAAAACATTATTTTTGGAGTTGCTGATTGTCCAAGATACTGCTGGATCAATTTCCCCTAAATCAACTTTTTCTCCAAATGAAATTATTCTAAAATACTGGTTTGAATCTGTGCTGCCGATATTTTGTGCAACAGATTTAAAACTGCCAACTAAAACAAAAAATAAAAGAAATACAGTCTGTAATTTCCAAGACTTTAAACTTTCTTTTCTTATCTGCCTTATATCCTTATCAGCAGATAACAGCAATAAAGAACTGTCGGAAGATTTTAGAATCCGTTCTTTATTCAACATTAAATTTTTTAGATAAGTAAAGTTCACCATATAATAAATAAATTAAGATTCGGGGCAAAAAAAAGCACAACAAAGACACTACGCACGATTTTTATATCGCCGCATTTTTTTTGATGTTTAATAAAATTTATAATGCTGAAAATTCAGCTAAGAGTAAGGATTGACGATCATATTAGCTGATCATGAAAAATGCCAATCCCCTTTTTTTTCGAAACCAAATGTAGCTGAAAATCTGAGTGATAGATAGTCAATTCGGACATATTTTGCGGTTTAGAAAAAACAAAATAAAAGCAAAAAAAATCCCACAAAAAAGAGATATCTTAAAAATTTTAAATCATTGAAATACAAAACAATAACTCAAATAGAAGAATATACTAATTGGTTATAAATAAGTAAGAAATATAATATTTTACGAAAAAAAACTGGCATTACGTCGAAAAAAAACGTGCTTCTGACGGAAGTTTTCCAAATCGTTTTTTAAAACTTGATGCAAATCTTCCGGCAGAATCATAGCCCGTAATAGCAGCTATTTCCTGAATATTAAAACCAGATTTTTCTATCAATTGCATTGCAAGCACAAGGTTTTTTTCTTTATGATATTGTAGCATCGAAAAACCAAAAACAGCTTTAAAATTTGATTTTAATTTCGTTGCAGACATGTTAACTTCTTTAGCTATAAACTCAATTCCTATGAATGGAAGATTTAAATGTTGTAGAATAATTCTTTCAGCTTTCGAAACATTCAAATAGTCGATGTTGCTTAATGAAATATTATCCGTAATGCGGCTATCATTAAAGGCATTATCGAAAAAATTTGTCATAAGTTTCATAATCTTTTTTCGCATTAATGCAATATCTGATTCTTCATTTTTCTCACTTTCTAGTAATTGTGATAAATCTGCTGCAATTTCATGTGCTTTAGAAGAAATATCAAGCCAAGTATAAGAACCTTTTTCGCCATTTAAAAAGTTTAAAATTGCTTTTCGCTCTTTAAACTTTTTAGAGGTAAAATTGTTTTTTACCCACTCTTTTGTCATTGCAATGGTAAAAAATTTACCATCAGATCCTTTATAAAAATAGCTAGAAATCTCTGTATTTGGTTTACTGATAGTCCAACATGTACTTAGAAGAGTTAAAAAATCACCATTTCCTAGAGGAAACTGATATTCGAAAATAGAAAAGGTTAACAGATAATAGTCACTCGATTTACTTTTATCATAACTTGACAAAGCCATGATATTTTCTCTCAGCGTCATGTAAAAAGTGATCAACCAGAAACCCTTTTCAAATTCTCTATAATACATCTTTGCACTGCATAAAGAGGTATTAAAATCAATACGGTTTTTTAATGGGAAATGCTTAATTATGGGTAGTTTCAGTATACTGTCAATCATTATCTGTGGCGAATTAGACAGGTAAGGAAACTGAAAAAAACCATCTTTCAGCAGAAAAAGATATTTCTGAATATGTTTAGGCCAATTCTCTATGGTCATATAATAAAATTTTATAAAAATCTGCTTAAGCAAACTTTTAAAGGCGTATATACTAAAACATAAATTTTTCCTGTCTAAGAAAAAGATAGGAACATATGACTAAAATAAGAAAAATTTCGGCAAACCGAAAGTATTTCACATAAAAATCACGGTAGGAAAAGTAGTTAAAATATATTTTTTATAAAAAAATAAACTTTAAATACTGCAAAAATCTGGGGTAAATTTTGCGGCAAAAATAAAAATATTATTTACAAAAATTTAATTTTTTCAAGCTTTATGCTCACATTTTTTTATTGTGAATACGGAAAGACAAAACAATCACAAATTAAAAGCTAAGGCTGTTCTTCCCACAAAAAAATCCTAATCGTTTGATTAGGATCTTTTACATAACATTCTAAATATAATTTTCAAAAATCAGTACTTTCAAAATAGCTCTTTTATTAAACTTAGCATACTCTACATCTTAGAAAGTACTTTTTAAAAATAAAAACAAAGACTTTTGATTACTTCTTCACTGTATAAGGAATACTAAATTCATATATTCCTGAACCTGCTTTAACTATAACAATATTCTCTTTTTTCTCTACAATTTCAATCTCTTTAATTGCGGATAAATTCTTTCCGCTTTCTGTAATACCTTCCAATGATGACGTAGGAATATTTATGTAAGCTACCGTATTCGGTGGTATTTCGGTTTTCAAATTTAATCTATTGCCATTTATTTTCCAGTTTGAAGAAAGCTTTCCATATGGAGTTTTGTAATCAGCAGAAACATAATTAAAGTCGCCACCTATATGCGGATGAATACGAATCTTTTTATATCCTATACCATCACCTTCTATATCAATACCGGCTACAACACGGTACATCCAGTCGCCAATAGCGCCATAGGCATAATGGTTAAAAGAATTCATATCAGAATTCTCAAAACTGCCGTCAGGTTTAATTCCATCCCAACGTTCCCATATAGTTGTTGCATCTTTTGTAACGGGATATAACCAAGAAGGATAAGTTTTTTGCAACAACAATTCGAAAGCCAAGTCAGTATAATTAAATCGGCTTAGCACATGACAAAGATACGGTGTTCCTAAAAACCCTGTTGTTAGATGAGTATCATATCTTCTAATATTTGCAGCAAGTCTGTCGGCTGCCTGTTGGCGAAGTTTCTCAGGCAACATGTCAAAATGAAGCGCCAAAACATAAGATGTTTGTGTATCTGAAACTGTAGCGCCATTAGCAGTTGTATATTCTTTTAAAAAAGCATCTTTAATTTCTTGAAGCAATAAATTATATGCTTTCACATCATCAGTTTTGCCAAGTACTTCTGCCGCATTTATAAGTAATTGAACAGAATGAGCATAAAAACATTGTGCTATAAGATATTTGTTTGTAATAGCAGAATCTCCAAAAAGATCATCTTGAACATTATAAAACAACCAATCGCCAAAATGTCTTCCTTGCTTCCAGAGATTATTTTTACTTTGTGATTGAATATAATTTACCCAATTTTTCATGCTTTGATACTGTGTTTCAAGTATACGTTTGTCTCCATAAGCTAAATACATATTCCATGGAATTATAGTTGCAGCATCGCCCCAGCCACTGCTGCCTCTTTCAAAATCGGCTAAGACATTTGGAACGACATGCGTGACACTTCCGTCAGGAAATTGATCTGCTGCGAGATCTTTCATCCATTTGACAAAAAAATTATTAACTCCTCTTAAAAAAGAAGCAGTTCGAAAAAATACTTGAGCATCTCCAGTCCAACCAAGACGTTCGTCACGCTGCGGACAATCGGTCGGAACATCCAGAAAATTACCTTTAAGTCCCCATTCTATATTATGCTGTAATTGATTTATAAGTTCGTTACTAGTTGTAAAACTACCCTTTTTTTCCATATTCGAATACAATGCACAAGCTTCAAAATCTTCTGGCTTAAGTTCTCCAGAAAATCCTTCCAGTTTTACATAACGAAAGCCATGCCATGTAAAATGCGGCTCAAAAATTTCTTGTTTCCCTCCTTTCAAAATGTAAACATCCTGTGCCTTTGCTATTCGCAGATTTTCGGTATAAAAATTCCCCTCTTTATCTAATACTTCTGCATGAGAAATTGTTATCTTTTGACCGGCCTCGCCTTTAACTTTGAGAGTAACCCAGCCAACAAGATTTTGACCAAAATCAATTATTTGCTCACCTTTAGGAGTGGTAAAAATCTTTTTAGGAATAAATTTTTCGTGTCGTGTAACCGATTCATTATAAGTGCCTATTAATATATTTTTAGGAAAAGACTGTACCTTAACTCCAGACCAGTCCTTATCATTAAATTCTGGTGTAGCCCAACCAAGCTTTTCGAGACGTGCATCTATAACTTCACCCGCGTATATATTTGAACTTCGTACGGCACCTGTCGAAGATTTCCAACTTCCATCTGAAATTATAGTTTCTGTACTACCGTCTGTATAGGTAATGTTTAACTGAAACAATAGACTTATGTCACTACCATAAATGTCTTTGAAATTTCCAAGCGAGAAATAACCTCGATACCATCCGCTGCCCAGCATTACTCCTATTGCATTATTACCATTAGTAAACATATCACTAACATCATAAACCTGATATTGAAGACGCTTTTTATAGCTTGTCCAACCTGGTGTAAAGTACTTATCTCCAATTTTTTTTCCATTAATCTGTGCTTCGTAAAGTCCGTGTGCAGTAATATAAGCCGTTGCAGATTTTACTTTTTTATTGATTTTAAATTCTTTTCTTAAAAGTGGCGATGGACGATCATTTTCTTCTTCGTAACCCGGAGATATCCATTGAGCTTGCCAGTCATTTTCTTTCAACAAACCCATCTGCCAATAAGCAACATTGCTCCATGTTGTTAATTTGCCTTTGTTATCCCATATTCTTACCTGCCAATAATAACGTTTTCCGGCTTCTAAAGGTTTACCGTTATAAGGAATATGTATTGATTGATCGGATATAACTTTACCTGTTGTCCATAATAAATCTTTATTAAATCCAGTTTCACTTTCTGCAACTTTGATTTCATAGGCAAGCTGCATGGTATTACGTTGTTTGGCTATTAACTGCCAGCTAAAATGCGGTTGCAGATTATCAATCCCTAACGGATTTGTAAGACCTTCTGTAGTTAGATTCGTTACTTGTGTTTGCGCTTTTACCATTACTATTTGTAGCAAAAGGCAAAGAAGAATTATTCTCTTAATCATAGAAACAGATTTTAATTTATTACGAAAAAATTATTTAGGATTTTGCTTTTTTGAAAATAAGGCATTCTATCATTGAATTAAATACCTTGTATATGCAAAATAAAATAAGATAATCTTTACCTGTATTTACATATCGTGTTATTTTTCAACGAATCATGTCAAAAATCAATTTATTTCCATTAAAAAATGCAGATTTGATATAATTGCTTCGAATCTTGTTCCTAGCACAAAAAAGTCCCAATCAAAAGATTGGGACTTTTTTGCATTCTTAGAGATTTTGAAATATTTTAAAAATAATTTAAGCGAAATAATATTTCCCTATAAAAACAATACCATTGTAAATTACGTGAGCAATGAATGGTAGTAATATTGCACTTCTTTGATTTTTACCTCTTGTATATAAATAAGCAAACAGTAAGCCTGCCACGAATGTATAGGAGAAATAAAAAACATTGTAGAGATGAAATGCTGCAAAAGCAAAGGCAGACGCAAGGCAGCAATATTTCAATGCCAATTTTATACTCTTTGAAATTTCAATAACAAGATACTGAAATAGTAAAGTTTCAATCAAAGGAGCAACAATAATAAATAAAACTATTTTTTCTTTAATAGTGTAATGATCATTGAAACCTTCGTTTAAAGGAACATCAAATAAATCTGAAACAACAGAAAAAATATAATTGTTTAAAAAATTTAAAAGAATTACAAGCAGTATAAGTTGCCAATATTTAAGATCAAGTATAAAACTTTTTATTTTTGCAATCATTATGGACTAATTTTTAAAAAAATTTTGAGTTATTAATAATTAAATATTCGGTTTGTTTTTAAATTATATAAAAAAATAGAACTGCCTAAAAAGAACATTGTAGTAACAATTGATCCTTCAAAACCAAATTCACCTCCGCTCCAAATAAATTGTTTTTGAGGAATATATTTCAAAATACTTTTAATTTTCATTCCACTAATATTACTTCCGAGTAAGCATCCTATTGTAAAATTCCAAAAAGCATGAATTACGGTTACTAAAAAAAGTGAATTGCTTTTTAAATATATTAAACTAAAAAAGACACCCGCAAGAATAATATTAACAGCGCCAATAATAGTAATATTTGGATTGAATAAGTGAAATACACTAAAAAATGACGAAATTAAAAGTATCTTTTTGAGTGTAAATTCATTACTTAAAAAAGAATAAGGTATAAACCTAAATAATATCTCTTCTAATAAGGCCGAAAAAAATATCATTATAAAGAAAAAGAGAATATCAATATCCCAATGGAATTCTTTACTGACTCTTATCAGTTCTAGACCAATCAAAGAATAATAGATTATAAACGGTAGAAGAAAAGTAAATATATAAGCTTTAAAATCATATAATTTATAAAAGAGAGCTGTTTTAAAGGAGCCGTATAAATTATTTTTTTTGAATAAGTATATGATGTACATTAACTGAGGAAAAAAAGAACAAATCCAAATTTTATACGTGAATTCATTTTTATTCAAATCAGGAAAAGCTAAAAAAATAAAAGGTATAGAAATAAAAGAGATCTGTAGAAATGCCTTAATATAAAAGCTGATTATTTTTTTCATACTACAAATATATATTTTGTAGTACGAAAAATACTAGTAATATTTTTATTTTTTTTATTTCTATCTATTTCTTAAAACTTAAAAAAAAGATTGTTCAATGATGAATTACAATGTTTATTAAGAAACAGAAAAATTTCGCAACATAGAAAAGTTTAAACTAACCCAATAAATCTTCTATTTTAGTTTTTAAGATTTCTAAATTTTGATGACCAAAATAATTTCCCAAAACAGTATAATTGTCATCAAAAATAATAAATGAAGGCGTACCTTTTAATTGATTAAGTGTAAAAGTTTCTGCTAATAAAGGCATCTGAGAATAATATTCTTTTACTTTTTGCACTACAATTTCTTTTTCCTTTTCACGAAAATTTTCAAAATTAGGAATGGCGTCACAAATTAATTCGACTTTACCCGAATTAATAAACTCTTGAGAAGAAACCAAACTATCAAAAGCGACTGGAAAATTCAGCATTTCCCCGTAGTTCGAAATTCCATAGTTTGTCGTGTAATATTTTTTTGTTTCGCCAACTAATGCTCCTTTTTCCAGCAGTAATTTTAAACTTTCCTCATTATTGTATTCAAAATCCTCAAAAGCAGTAGCTATTCCAATAAAACCAACTTTATCACCAAATGATCTGTAAAGCTCGTTCACAATAGGAATTCCGTAGATAAAACAACCGGGACAATTTACCTGAAAAACAAAAGCTAAGTTTACTTTGTTTATTTTAAATTCTCCTTGAACTAATTCTTTGATATTGAGATGAAATTTTGACATGATTAAAATTTTTTGATCCTAAAATTTACTATTCAAAATTACTCAAGAACAATAACTTACAGCCAGTCCAGTTTTTAAAATAATTTCGCTTTTCTGGGTTTCAATAAGAATTATTTCGCTTTTAACACACCTGCAAAACCACCTCTGGAAAGACAATCAATTTTAATAGTTTCTCCTTTTTTAACTTTCAATATTTTAGAATCTAAAGATTTACTATCCTTTCCATCTGTAATTAACTGTAATTCATAATTTCCATTATCTAGAAAATCAAAGTTAAGAGTTAAAGTCTGAGCGCTGTCTTTTCCATTTAAACCTCCAATATACCAAAGATTATTTTTCTTGCGAGCCATAATTACTTTTTCTCCCGGAAATCCATCAATCAATTTTGTATCATCCCAAGTAGTCGGGAAGTTTTTGAGGAACTCTTTTGGTGCTGTAGGCAAATCATAATAAGCCGAAGGGCGATCTGCAAAATGCTGTAAACCTGATTCAAAAACTACAGATAAAGCTAATTCATGTCCAAAAGATGTAATATGAGGATGTTGGCTATCAGAAAAAGTGACAGGCGTATAATCCATCGAACCTACAACGTTTCTTGTAAATGGAAGTGTTGTATTATGAACAGCGGCTTTATCTGTTAAAACGGCTTTATTATTGTACCATTCGGCGCCGTAAACTGCTTCTGTTGTCATTAAGTTTGGATACGTTCTTGCCCAACCACGCGGAACAGTTGCTCCATGAAAATTGACTAATAAACGATATTTTGCAGCATCTTTTAAAATATCAATATAATATTGCATCATATCCTGCTGGTCTCCAGCAAAAAAGTCAACTTTTATACCGTAGATGCCAATTTTATTAAGCCATTCAAATTCTTTTTTTCTTTTTTCCGCAGTAAGCAATCTGTCGACTGGGGTTGGTTCGAGCCAACTTGTTCCTGAGTTGTACCAAATAAGTGGTTTTATTCCTTTACTTTTAGCATAATTAGATGCATCTTCTAAATTTCCGCCATTTGCCATAACATCCCATTCCCAGTCAATTAACACGTAAGGCCATTTCATTTCAACAGCTAAATCTACATATTCAACCACTTTTTTATAATCTTTTGAGCCATGATTATACGCCCAATAAATCCAAGAAACAGCCCCTGGTTTTATCCAATCTGTATCTTTTAATTCATTGGGTTTACTAACATCTGTAACCAAGTTTGATTCTGCAATGTCTGATAAATTTCCAATTGCAAACGTATGCCACGGAGAACTCCAAGGTAATTTGGTTACAACACCAATCTGCTTAAAATCATCTCTTACAGCAGGATAAGTTACTTTGTATTCAGATGGTTTTTGTGAATTATTCAGCATCGAAGCACAATGATTTTCTGTAATTCCTGCCTCAGAAATAAGTACCCAAACTGGTTTTTCGTTTACCTTATATAAAGCTGGAAAACCCCAATCGCTATTTTTTTGAGGATTGATTCCTGTATTGCTTTGCGGAAAAAACTCTTCATAGGAAACTTGAAATGGTTGAATCCATCTAGAAGTTCCTTCTGGTATATTATAAGTTGTAAGTTCTTCCGTTATATTAATTTTCTTTTCTGATTGATTTGGAAAAACATACTGAAACGCAACACCATTATTGTAAGCTCTAAAAACAATATCAAGTTTCTGATTATTTTTGTTTTTAAAACTAAACTTTTTCTCACTTCCAAAATTTTCGCAATGTGCGCGTTTGCCACAAATCATTTGATAATCATCTTGTATCTCGACAATTTTAGATTCTCCAATAAATTCCAAACTATCAAAACGTTCATTTTTTTGTAAAATTCCTAGCTGAGATAATGGCAAAACTTCGGTATAAACGTCATTATTTTTATATGATATTTTAAAATAAACCCGATCCATTTTTCCCTTTTCAGCTTGGAGTTCTACTTTAATTTTTTCGTTTGGAGACACAAGTTCTTGTGCGCTTGAAAAAAAGAAATTAAATAATACCCCTAAAATCAATATGTTTCTTTTTGCTTTCATTACGAATGTTTTTACAGACAAAATGTCCCAATGGGACATTTCTATCTATGATATATATAAAATTGAGATGTCACGTTGAGACAACACTTGTATTTGATTATTACTTCAAATTAATAATTACCTCAACTGGTTTTAGCCATTGACTTGTAAATTTAACTTTTATAGGTTCAGCCCAATCTCCTTTTGCTTGAATATAAGCCGCAATGTGTCCGTGAAATACTCTTTGTATGTTATCTGCATAATCGGTCATATCGCTGTTGTTTCCAGCTTCAAGTCCTAATAATGTTCCTGGACCGCTGATTGTGCAAGTTACTTCATTATCAGAAAGCATTACTGGAAGTCCGTTTTGGTCTTTAACCTGAACCATGATTTTAGCAACTCCTTTATCTTTGCTGATTGTGATATTTTTATCAGCAATAGTTAATTCAACTGGTTGTTGTGTCGAATTTATGGCATAACGGCTTACTTCTTTATCGTTTTTATCTAAACCAATTGCTTCTAATTTTCCAGCAGCAAACGGAATATCCCAATATATAATTCCCGTTTTTTCGTCGTATAATTTGGTTTCGCCTACTACTTTTCCGTTCAATTCTAAACGTGCTTTAGCAGCATTGGTATAACAAACCACACGGATTTTTTGTCCGTTTTCGTAATTCCAGATTGCCCAAGCGTCTTTAGAAATATCTTTTTCATTTACTAAAGGATAAGTTCCAACGTAAGCCATTGGTTTATCTGACCAAAGTGACTGACGGAAATAACCTCTTGGTTTGATAACTCCAGCAAAATCAACTAAACCAGAGTAAAATCCTCTTGAAGGCCATCTACCTGATTCTCCTAAATAATCAATTCCTGTCCAAAGAAACTGACCAAAAATAAATTTGTTGTTTTTTACGTCTAACCAAGGTTCCATGTCATGAACATTTTCACTTCCGTAAATGACTCTTTTCGGATATTTTTCGTGATCTGATTTGTATTTGCTTTCCGTATAATTGTAACCTGTAATGTCTAAAGCACCTGGATATTCTGTTTCGTTAGACATCGCAACTCCAGCTAAACCTGCTGTTGTAGGGCGTGATTTGTCGTATTTTTTTACTGCAGCAACCAAACGTTTTGCAATTGCTCCAAGACGCATGGCATCTGGCGCATCTTTTTTGTAACCGCCATAAGCCGCTTGTCCGAAACCGTCTTTTCCTTTGTCTAAAACAGGGTGAGAATATGGATCATTTGGATAATCTACCTCGTTACCAATACTCCATCCGAATACAGAAAGATGGTTTCTGTCACGGCGTACAAAATCTTCTAAATCTTTTTCGGCATAATCGGCAAAAATATCAAATGAACCTTGGAAACCTGGAGTTCCATAATTCCAACCTTCTAACCATTTACGTTTTGGAAATTCCCATTCGTCATAAGCTTCATTTAAAACCAATAATCCTAATTCGTCGCAAAGCTCATAAAAATCTGGCGCCTGCGGATTATGACTTGTACGAATGGCATTTACTCCAATTTCTTTCAGCGTTTGCAATCTTGTTTTCCAAACTTCTCTTGGAACTGCAGATCCTAAAACTCCAGCATCGTGGTGCAAACAAACTCCTTTCATTTTCATTCCTTTTCCGTTTAGGGCAAAACCATTGTTTGGATCGAATGTAAAACTTCTGAAACCAGTTTGTGTTACTGTTTTATCGATTTCTTTTCCGTCTTGTAAAACGGTTGTTTTCAGTTCATACAAATTCGGATTGTCTAAATCCCACAATTGTGGATTTTTGACATTGATTTTTGTCGAAATTTTTCCGCTTTGTTTTGCTGCAACTTCCACTTTTGAAGAGGTTTTTGCTACTGATTTTCCGTCTTTTGAAAACAATTCATTTACAACAGTCAAAGATGATTTTGAAGAAGAACCGTTTTCTACATCAACCTCAACATTAAGAGTTCCTGTTCCTTTTTTAACTTCAGGATAAGCGTAAATGCCCCATTGCGCAATATGAACCGGATTTGCATATACCAACCAAACATTTCTGTAAATTCCAGAACCAGTGTACCATCTTGAATCGGCACTTTGACTGTGATCTACGCGAACAGAAATGGTGTTTTCGCCACCGAATTTTACAAACGGAGTTGCATCGTAAGCAAAAGAAATATATCCGTTTGGACGTTTTCCTAACGATTTTCCGTTGATAAAAACTTCGCTTCTGTTGTAAACACCTTCAAAATATAAATAAACTTTTTCGCCCGATTTACTTTCCGGAATATTGATTGATTTTCTGTACCAAGCAATTCCCCCAGGCAAATATCCTGTACAACTTGCCAGCGTTGGACTCAATTGTCCTTTTACGCTCCAATCATGCGGTACATTTACGTTCTGCCATTTGTTATCATCAAAAGTGGCATTTTTTGCATCGGAAACATCTTTAAGATTGAACTTCCAATTATCATTGATTTTTTTTGAATCTCCAAACGAAATCTGACTGCTTGCAGACAAACATGAAAAGAGTAAAACGGGGATTAAAATTTTCTTAGTTAACACTATATTCTATTTTTTAGTTAATTTATTTTTCTTGCATTTTTGAATTAGTTCTCAGTCGAAGTCACAGTTTACAGTTGCTGGCTGAAAACTGCGACTGAACCCTAAAGCATCTCCCCTACAAACGTCACCACAGATCTTGCAGGTATTTCTAAATTATTGTTTTTTTGAATTTCGCCTTTTTTTAAATTTGATTTATCCGAAGTGATGTAGGGCGTAAATTCATTGTTTTTTAAAGTTCCTTTTGAAAGATCAAATTTGTATTTCTGAGTTTCTTTACCACAATTTACTGCTACTACAATCAGTTTTTTGTTTTGAACATCTTTGTAGGCTGTCAGCATTACATCATTTGCTGCGTCTAATTCTTTTTGGTTTGGAATATCAACTCGCTGCATTCCCGGACGAACAAAAAGCGAATAATTTCCTAATGCCCAAAGCAGTTTTGAATCGTGAAATTCACCATCATTTTTTACATAATTTGGCTCCGTTCCTCCGTTGCTTTTTCCGTCATCCAGATAAATTAATCCGTCTTTGTAATCTACTCTTGTAATCGAAGTCCACCATTGCCATGAAGCGGCATTGGCAACTGCAATATCATTATGAATTAATCTTGCGACGAATAATGCGGTCTGCATTCCTAAATCTCTTCCCCCGCCAGATCCTCCCGGAATTTCATTCTCTCCTGGATTTTCTAAAATACAGTATTCAGATTGCCAATATTTTAATTCTGGCTTTTGTTCCACTTCCGCGGCAATTAATTTTCGGCTTAAAACCTGCTTTTCAATTGGCCATGTTGTAAAATAACTATGTCCAAGTATTACATTTTTTATATTCGAGAATTTCGTCACATTGGTTTTTGTTTTTCCAAAGAAAAAATCAATCTGATTGTCGCGGTTTTCAGCATTTACATTTTCATACAAATAATCGATTTGCGCTGCTTCTGCAATGACGATTTCGGTATTCATTTTTTTAGCTTTTAGCTTTTCCGAAAGAGATTTGGTTAAATCATAAATTTCCTGATTGGTTGCTGGAGTTCCTTCTTGACTATTGGTATCTCCATTTTTTGGCATCCATTCCCATTGCGGTTCGTTGATCGGACTCACATAGTCGAATTTAATTCCTTCTTTTTTCTCCAAACCTTGAATACTTTGAACTAAGAAATCGGCAAATTGTGGAATTGCGCCATCTTTTAGATTCAGTTTATTCTTTTGAGAAGCGAAAGACAATCCGTTGTTTGTCAAATAAACGGGTGGACTATTAGTAAAAATAAGAAATTTTTCAACTCCTCTTTTTTTAGCTGCTTGCAAAAACCATCTCTGACCTTCTTGTTTAGAAAAATCATAAGTTCCATCAGCATTTAGAAAACATTCGCTTCTTCTCCATTCGTCAGAAACTTTACTGTTTTCTCCTTGTTCCGTGCTTCCAGCTCCTAGATTAAATCGCCAGATCGAAAGTCCGATTCCTTTTGGATTTCCGTTTGCATCGATTTCTTTGCTAAATAGTAAATCTGCAATGGCATTTTTTTTCTGTTCTGGCCAATTCTTACCTACAAATTGTGTTCGCCAAGCATCAGAACCTCCAAAACCATCCATGGTTTGTACTACATTATCTGTGCTGATAGTAATCGTTCGCTGTGCAAAAGACAGCGAACTGATTACCAATAAAAGTGAGAGATATACTTTTCTCATTTATTTTTTTGTTTTTATTTAACCGCAAAGGCGCTAAGTTTTTCGCAAGGTTCTCAAAGTTTAATTTAAGCTTTGCGAACTTTGCGGTTTGTCTTTGCGACTTTGCGGTTAATTTTTTATTCTTATTTATACGTCCCTACGTAGGTTACTATAGATCTCGCTGGAATTTCAAAACCAGAAACATCAACCGCTATTCCTTTTTTCAAACTCAGTGTTTCAGAAGTTATGTAAGGTGTTAATTTATTATCAGTTACTGTTCCGCCAGCAAGATTCAATTTATAAGCTTTCGCTGATTTGCTGATGTTAACTGCAACCACAACTAACTTTTTATTTGCTACATCTTTATACGCTGTAACCATAACATTATTTAATTCTGAGGTATTGTCAATGCTTGGAATTTGAACTCGAACCATTCCAGGTTTTACGAAAAATGAAAAGTTTCCTAAAGCCCAAAGTGTTTTTGAATCTCTAATATATCCATCATTTTTACAATAATCTGCATTTCCTGCGCCGTTGCTTGCTCCATCATCCACATGAATTAATCCATCTTTGTAATCGCCACGGCTAATTGCTGTCCACCATTGCCAAGAAGTTACGCCTCCAATGGCAATATCTGTACTAATAATACGAGCTGTCCAAAGTGCCAATGACATTCCTAAATCTCTTCCTGAACCTGCTCCACCCGGAAGTTCTGCAGTTCCCGGACTTTCTAAAACACAATATTCCGATGACCAAAGACTTAATCCGCCAACAGATTGTGTTCTCGCAGCTGCTTCTTGTCTTGATGAAACCAAAGTGCTTAACGGCCAAGCTTGCCAGTAACTATGTCCGGAAATAGTTCTTTTTACATTGCTTAAATTTCCGATATTTTTAGAAGAATTAGCAGCAAAGAAATAATCAATCTGGTTTGATCTGCTTTCTTTTCCAGAAACTGTTTTATAAAGCGGTTCATAAGCTCCAGCTTCTCCTACAACAATTTTAGCTTGTAAATTTTTGGCTTGCAGTTTTGGAGATAAAATGTTGACGAAACTGTAAATGTTTGCATTAGTTGCTGGAGAACCTTCTTGCCCAGATCCGTCCCATTCATATTGAGGTTCGTTAAACGGACTTACATAATCGATAGTTAAGCCGTGTTCTGTTTTTAATTTTTCTAAAGATGTAGTCCAAAAGTCAGCTAAATCAGTCATTTTTCCATCTTTCAAATTATAAAATTCTTTGATAGAAGCATGCGCTTTTCCGTTTTGGGTTAAATAAACCGGAGCACTGTTTGCAAAAGCCAAAAGTTTATCAACACCGCGTTCTCTTGCCGCTTTCATAAACCAAACCTGTCCCGCTTGTTTGTTCATATCATACGAAACTCCATTGCTGGTAAAACATTCCGATCTTCTCCATTCATCTGTAATATCACTAGCTTCACCTTGTTCTGCACTTCCTGCTCCAAGATTAAAACGCCATAAGGATAATCCGATTCCTTTTGGATTTCCGTCAGCATCTAAACCTTGGCTGAACAATAAATCGGCTATTTTATTTCTTTTATCAGTTGGCCAGTTTTTTCCAATAAAATTACACTGCCAAGCGTCTGAAGCTCCAAAACTTTCCATAGTTTGAAGATTCATATCTAAACTTACATTTAATTCTGTTACAGCATTTTCTGAACCTGAATTTTCAGATTTTTCAGAATCACAGCTTACAAAAAAAGAACTTGCGAAAAGTAAGCCTGCACATAGCAGACCTACTTTATTTTGATTATACTGTTTCATCTTAGTATCCAGGATTTTGTTTAATTACACCACCGCTCAAATCGATTTCTAATTGTGGAATTGGCCACAATAAGTTTTTTGCAGGATTAAAATTGATTCCTTTATCCTGAGATTCTCTCAAGTTTGTGGTTTCGTAAGGATCTGTAGAACTCAAGTTGTATTGTACAAAAGTTCCGTTTGGTCCCATCAAAGATTCGATCACCGGTCTTCCAGTTGTTGGATCTTTTTCTCGGCGAATATCAAATAAACGCAATCCTTCAAAAGCCAATTCTAAACGACGTTCTTTGTAAATCTGTCTTAAAAGGGTTGGTCCAGAAATTCCTGTTTTCGGATCTAATTTTACACGTGCTCTGATGATATTAATATCTGCTAAAGCATCACCGCCTGTATGATAATTTGCTTCAGCTCTAGTTAAATACATTTCTGCCAAACGAATCAACGGAATGTTTAATGGCAAGTGACCGTCTTTTTTATCTAATGCACGACGTGTCGCAATCGGGATATAATATTTACGGCAGATACGTCCAGATTTATTATCGTTTAAACTGAATTTATGTGTCGGATTTAAAACCTCATCTCCGTAAGCTGCTTCTCCCCATTTTGTAATGGTGCTTCTGCGGCGGATAACATCATTTTCAGACAAATAAGCATTTTCTAAATCACTTGTCGGCATACACCATCCCCAACCATCCAAAACATCGGCTGCATCATTACTTGGAAAATTCTTTTTGTCTTCTCCTCTTGCTCCAGATAAAGTTGGCAACGCTGCACCTAAGTTTCTATCCTGAACAGAAGAGGATTGCGCTTCTAAAATAGATTCAATTCCGTTATGATTGTTAACATTCCAGATATTTAAGAAATCAGCTTCTAACTGAAAAGGACCTTCTGTAATTACTTTGTTAGAATATGTTTTTGCTTCTGCCCATTTTTCTTGGAACAATGACACACGAGCCAGTAAAGCATAAGCCGCCCATTTGTTAATTCTACCATTTCTTGCTACAGGAGCGCTTTCTAGTTTTGCCGCTGCCTCTTTAAGATCGGTTTCTATTTGAGTATATACTTCTGCTGCTGTATTACGTGATAACGTTAAATCGCCAGTTCCTAAAGATTTTGTATAAACCGGAACTCCTCCAAAAAGATTTACCAATTCATAATAGCAATATGCACGGACAAATAAAGATTCGCCCATATATTGATTTTTTTGGGCATCTGTAAGCGGAGAAAGTGCCATTCTTTCTAGACCAACATTTGCAGATTGAATCGTGTAAAAATGTGCTGTGTAGATACCGTTCATATCTCCCATATTATCAGGAGTAATAATATACTGCGAACAAGGTCTATGTGCACTATTATCTTGACCGGTATTTCCCATCCAGGCATCATCTGTTGCCATTTCGTTGGTTACTCTAGGAGCAGTTAATACCCACCATTCTTTTGCTAACAGTAAACGTTGCGTTAATTCATTGGTATAATTCTCGCATTCTTGTACTGTTTGAAAATAATTTTCTAAAGTCTGAGTTCCTCTTTGGTCTTTTTCTATAAAATCACTGCAAGATGCCGAAAATAGAGAAAAAGCTATTATTGATACTATTATTTTTTTCATGATCGTTTTGATTAAAATGCAACATTAAGTCCCATCAGAATTGTTGGCTGTACTGGATAATTCCATCCTCCAAAACCTGATCCTTTTACTCTGTCTCCATTATTTGGATCTCCTGCCCCAACTTCAGGTTCTACTCCTGAATAGTTTGTCCATGTCCATAAATTTTGTCCTGATAGTGATAATCTTAATTTATCTAAACCAAATTTATTGTAGAAGGAATAACCAATTTGAAGGTTTTTCATTCTAACGAAAGATCCATCTTCTACATACAAAGAAGAGAATTTTGTAAAGTTCTCATTGTTATCATCTTTTGATAATCTCGGAATATAGTTTGAAGTTCCTTCGCCATGCCAAGCCATTTGTTCCAATCCACTTACCTTGTTGGTCAAACTTGCACCATTATATAAATCTGAAATATTCTGATTAACGATTTCATTTCCAATACTTGAATAAAAATTCGCTACTATGTCAAAGTTTTTGTAAGCAAAGTTTAAGTTCAAACCAATATTGTAGTCTGCCCAAGGAGAACCAATTTTAGTTCTGTCTTTGTCATCTATTTTTCCGTCGCCATTTATATCTTTAAAACGAACATCACCTACTTGTGCATAAGGCTGTAATTTAGTTCCGTGTTCATCTGTATGAGAATTTAACTCTGTTTGGTTTTGGAACAAACCATCAGCAACATAACCGTAAAAATATCCAGGTTCATCACCTTTAACCGTTAAGGTTCTATTGCTTGAACCGTATAATCTTTCTCCGTCAGCAGATAATGAAATCATTTCTACATCGACAGTTGTAAAAGTTAAATCTGCACCATAAGAGAAATCACCTTTTTTATCTTTGAATGAAATCAATAAATCGATACCGCTTGATTTCATCGAACCCACATTTGTCCACATAGTTGAATATCCAGGAAATCCGCTATAAGTTGGAAATTGTTTTAAGAACAACATATCTTTTGTTTTCTTTTGGTAATATTCTATAGATCCAGACAATTTGTTTTTCCAAAATCCATAATCGATACCAAAACTCATATCTTCTACAGTTTCCCATTTAATATCCTTATTTGCCATAGTCGATGGATAAGAAGTATCTACCACCTGACCATCAATCACATAATATCCTTGTCCGATATTTGATTGATAAACCGCATCAGGCAAACCTTGATTACCTACTTTACCCCAACCTGCTCTAAATCTAAGATCGCTTAAAACATCTTTTGCAGATTCCATAAATCCTTCATTTAAAACTCTCCATGAAGCAGAGGCCGATGGGAAATTTGCCCATTTATTGTTTGCCATAAATTTAGAAGAACCATCACGTCTAAACGTTCCTGTAAAATAGTACTTTCCGTCGTAGTTATAAGAAAGACGCGAAATATAAGACATCAATGAACTTGACCAGCTAGTACCACTGCTATTACGATTTTTTGTAGCAGCGCTCACTTCTCTCATTAAGTCAGAATTATTAGGAACTCCTTCGCCATAACCCCAAACATCATTGGCATTGTATTCCTCCATAGTGCTACCAATCATAAAAGAAGCGTTGTGTTTTTCGGCAAAAGTTCTGCTATAAGTTGCTGTTGTTTGCCAAGTCCAGTCTGCATTTGTAGTGTTTCTTCTTTCAACACTATTAATTTCTGCTTTTTCGTGCGCTGCATCAATTATAAAATCTGGTCTGAAAATACTTTGTGTTTTATCACCAACTTCAATAGATGCCTGTGTACGAATTACTAAACCTTTTATTGGTTCGTATTGTAAATATCCATTTGTATTTAAATTGTACTGATTCGTAAAATCATCGTATCTTTTTACAGCTGCAACAGGATTCCAAACATAAGAAGGAGAACGTGCATAAATACTGTATTCGTTTTCTAATCCTGTTAATTGATCAGCTGGTTTGTAAATTGGTGTAATGGGATCAATTTTATCAAAATCTGCCCAATTGTTAGGTGAACCCCAAGTCTCGTAACGTGGATTTAAAGTGATTCCTGCTGAGAATTTATCCGAAAATTTGAAATCATTGGCAATTCTCATCGTCACTCTTTCCCATCCGCCAACTTCATAAATTGATTCTGCATTATAATAGTTTAAACTAATGGCATAAGTATGTTTATCTGAACCGCCTGCTACACCAAAAGAAGCATTCGTTACGGGAGAAGCTTTTCTAATTCCTGCTTTCCACCAATCTGTTGTTTTCCCTCTGTATTGAGAAGGATTTGGCAGATAATCAGCATAACCAGAATTGTTGTTAGCCGTATTCATGATTCTAGCGTAAGTTTCTGCATCAGCCATATTGTACGGATTATTCATCATCTGCATACCCGAACTCAAATCAAAATTGAATCTTGTTTTACCCACTTTTCCTTTTTTCGTAGTAATCAAAATAACCCCGTTTGAAGCTCGAGAACCATAAATCGCACTTGCAGAAGCATCTTTCAGAACCTCCATAGATTCAATTTCATTATTACTCAAGAAATTGATGCTCGTTCCCATCGGGATTCCGTCTACAACGTAAAGCGGATCTGTATTTAAGTTTAAAGTCGAAATACCACGAATTAAAACTCTAGGTTGAGCTCCCGGTCCTCCAGCCCCCGTAACTTGGACACCGGAAACTTTCCCCTGTAATGATTCTGTAACATTACCAACAGTCATAGTCTGTAATTCTTTTCCTTTTACAGAAGAAATTGAACTCGTTACATCGCTCTTTTTTACAGCCGCATAACCTACTACAACTATCTCATCTAATGCCTGGCTAGATTCTTCAAGCACAACATTAATTTCTGTTTTATCTCCAATTGACTCTACTTTGGTTGTAAAACCAACAAAAGTAAATTCAAGCTGTGCATTTTTATTTGGTACATTAAGCACATAATTACCATCAAAATCAGTTGCTGCTGAAGTTGAAGTTCCTTTTACCAATACATTTACTCCCGGAATCGGCACATTGGCTTTATCCTTTACAGTTCCTTTTATTTTTATTTGTCCAAAGGATACAGCAGTACACAAAAGGGCAATAAAAAATCCTATATATTTAAATTTCATATTAAGCTGTTTTATTTGTTAATTGCTACAATAAGGTTGTAACTAACTATTTTTTTGTTATAAACACTCTTTCTAATTCGGTGTCTAAAACCACTTTGTATACGCCTGGAGCCGCTGGATATTTTGCATTGCCATTTTCTCCTGGAGACATTGTCGCAATTCCGTTTTTGATCAATCTCCATGATGGACTCCACCATTGACCTGTAAAAGTAGCTTCCATAGTACCTGTCAAAGTATATTCTCCAACCAACTGATAAGGATTTGCAGCATTATTGGCTAAGTGTAAACCTTTTTGCATCCACGCATCCCAAGTGTCCCAAGTTGCTCCTTGAATTCCGCCACCGCAAACACTAACAAAAGGTTTTCTCTGCGCCTCAACATCATGCCATAAACCGTTTGCAACATCTGCCCAAACTTTGCTTGAAGGCGTATATTTTTCGGCAGTATATTTTAAAGTATTCGGATTTACTTTAATTTTATAATAGCCCTTTGTTGGTAAAATAATCGCTGTTGAAGCCACATCATCAACCAATTCTCCTGAAGCATTTAAACCAAAACAATGCGGCGCAAAATCTGATTCTTGACCTAAGAAGTAAATTTCTTTATTGTCTTTGTCAGCATAATATTTAAATTCGAAATCTTGTCCAGTTTTTTCGTGGAAATACATCGGAACACCCACTGCATCTGTCGTCAAATTAGTTCCTTTTGGCTGATCGCATAAATAAATTGCTGGATATTCATTTGTTGCCACAATATTGATGTTTAAGGATCCAGTATTTGGAATCGCAAATTTATCTTTAGCCGTAATCGTTAAGACATAATTTGCTGCCGTAACTGGTAAAGTATAGGTTTTATTGAACGTATAAGATTGTGGAGATCCAACCAATTGCACAGTCTCATCAATACCAAGTTCGGTACATTTTATCTGAATATAATCGATTCCTGAATCGTCATTTACCACAAAATTTACTGGCATTTTATTGCTTGTGGACAATAAAATAACGGCGCCTTCTTTTGGAGTAATCATAGAAATACTCGGCGCAGCAAACTCGCCATCAAGACGTAAATTGATTTCTTCGTTTACGACATTACCAGAAACGTCTGTAATGATTAATTTTATTTTGAATGTTTCTGATGTTCCTCTTCCAGCTGGGACCTCAAAAAAGTAACTAAGATCATACGATTCTAAAAGAGGATTTGTAGCAAAACTGATTGTTTTATCTAATGATAATTCTGGAATTTGAATCTCTACACTTTTTAATCCTAAATCATCGGCAAGGGCTGCTTTGATTTCAAATTTTCTACTTGGTGCTCCGTAAATTTCTTTTGTCGAAACTACCACCGTAGGGTTATCAGAACTTGGAAATCCTGATTCGTTATTTTGGCAGCCGGTAAAAAGAATGCCAAAAAGAGCAAGAAAAAATAAAAATACATTTTTTTTCATTTCTTAAGTTTTAAGGTTTAGTTAGTTAGTTTTCTTTCTAAAGCGAAAGTTTTTATTCTCGCAGGTTTAAGTCGAGATTGGTTTTTCTGTTTTTCCTTATGCGGAAAACAGTTGCAATTAATTATGTGGTTACTTTCATATTGAATTGAGTTTGGTTAATTGTTTTACTATTTTTTTCTTTTTTTATTTCTATCTATTAATAAGTGTTTTTAAATTAACCCGCAGCTTACTTCTAAGCCGCGGGTTCAAAAAGTAATGTAACCAACCACTACTTTTAGAATTTTAAAGAGTGCTCAGCTCTTTAAAAAGAGATAAAACTTTATCTTGAAACTAACACTTATGACTAACAGCAATTGTATAATAACCGATTGCTATAAGTGCAAAGAAATGTTTAATTCACACTTATAAGGAGGGGTAAATTCGAAAAAAAAGGAGGTCAAAATTGTAATTAACCATAATTTCGAAATATTTTTTACTGAGTATTTAAAAATAGCTATGGATTTTTGCATTATTTGCAATTATTGAAAAAACAGTATTTTTTCAACCTAAACGATTAAAAGTTGTAGAAGATTTTAATCGTTTAGTCAAAATTCAAAGAAAAAATGCAACAAAAAATAATGGTGATTTTGCTATTTGATGATATTTAAGTCCGAATTGAAGGAACTTTTATACTTTTTAATATATTCTGATGGAGTCATTCCAAAAAGTTTTACAAACTGCTGTCTGAAATATTTAGGATCTTCAAAACCAACTTCGGCACTTGCTTGCGCAATATTCATTTCTTCAGTTAACATTAACATGGCAGCTCTTCGAATTCGTAATGATCGAATAAAAGCATTTAAAGTCTGTCCAGAAATAATTTTGATTTTAGTGTAAAGCGTTCTGTGGCTCATTCCCATTTCGAGAGCAAAAGTTCGAATCGTAAAATCTTTTTTATGAATGTTAGCTTCAACGATATCAATACATTTTTTCAGCATCTGCTGATATTCTACGGGAACTTTCTGCGTGTTTTCTTTTAGCGTAATGCTATCTAAGAAATAAGCGCGCAGATTATGTCGATTTCTTAATAAAGATTCTACTCGTGCCGTTAGAATATCATCATCAAAAGGTTTGGTAATATAATCGTCTGCACCTTCATTGATTCCCTGCAAATGCGTTTCAGGATTTTTAGAAGCTGTCAATAAAATAACTGGAATATGAGATAAAGCATTGTCTTCTTTAATTTTTCGACATAATTCTAAACCGTCCATTTCTTCCATCGTAATATCACTTATAACGAGATCTGGCATGTGTTTTTTGGTCAATTCTAATCCTTCTTCTCCATTTTCTGCACTATAAACTATATAATTTGCCGAAAATAATTTAATTAAATAGGTTCGAATCTCTGCATTATCATCAATAATTAAAACAGTGCGTTTTTCGGTTAACATTGTCTTTTTAAAGTCGCTTTCTGAAACCAAATTGACAACTGTTGGTTCTTCAATTTCGTCTGGAATCAATTCGTCAAATAATTGGCTTCTCTGTGATTTTTCGTTTGTTATTTCAGCGTTTTCAAAATGATTGCTTCCTTTTAAGAAGGCCAATTTAAAAGTACTGCCTTTACCAGTTTCGCTGCTGCAGGTTACAGAACCTTTGTGTTTGTCAACAAAATATTTAACAATATAAAGTCCAATTCCGAAACCTGTTCCAACAGAAACTTTCGAATTAATCTGTTTGAATTTTTCGAAAATAACCTCAATATCTTTTTTATCAATTCCGTCTCCGCTATCGGTTATTTCTAGAAAAACTTCATTTTCATTTTCGGATATTGTCAAATTGATTTCGCCTCCAATTGGTGTGTATTTAAAAGCATTTGACATTAAATTAAATAACGAAATTTCTACTTTTTCATAATCTCCAATAATAGTGATTTCATTAGATGGAATATTTAAATTATACGAAATCTGTTTTTCTTTTGCCTGATTAACAAAACATTGATACACTTCATTAGAAAGATTATTTACATTAATTGGAGACAATCGTAAAGAATCGGCATCATTTTCAGCTTTTCGCAATAACAGCAATTGATCTACCAAACTTAAAAGTCTTCTGGCGTTTCGGTGTGCAATTGCCAAATCGCTTCCAGAAGAACCATTTTCGACAATTTCTTTCTGAACCGCTTTTTTTAATGGATTGATAATTAGCGAAAGCGGTGTTCTAAATTCATGCGAAATATAGGTAAACATTGACGCCTGTTTTTCGGCTATCTCTTTTTCTTTTTTGCTTTCCAGTTCGGCAATTTTGACTTTATACTTTAGTTTTTCTTTATTTTTATTGTAATCTAAATACAAAAATAAAATGCCGCCAATTGCTGCTAAATAAAGAGTATAAGCCCACCAAGTTCTGTACCAAGGCGGTAAAACTGTTATCGAAACCAAACTGACTTCTTTATTCCAGCCGCCTTTAAAATTGGTTGTTTTTACTTTAAAAGTATATTTTCCTTCTGGAAGTCTCGAGTAATTTGCTTTTCGGGTTTGTCCGACGTAATTCCATTGTTCGTCCCAGCCTTCTAAAAAATAAGCGTAGTTAATTTTGTCTGAGTTATTATAATCAAGTGCAACAAATTCTAGAGATAATGTAGTTTGATCGTATTCTAAACTCACATCTTTTACTTTATCTGAATCAATATCAACTTCGGCTTTACTTTCTTCAATTAATTGATTGTTGACGTAAAAATCGGTCAATAAAACATTATTCTTCTGATTGAAACCTTTTATTGCTTCTGGATAAAAAATATTAAAACCGTTAATTCCTCCAAAAAGAAACTCTCCCGAAGAAAGTTTTATTCCGGCATTAAAACTAAACTGATTGCTCTGAAGTCCGTCGTTTATAGAGAAATTGCGGAATGTTTTGCTTTTTTTATCGTAACGACAAATTCCGTTGTACGTACTCATCCATAAATTTCCGTATTTATCTTCGAGTAATCTTAAAATAGTATTTGACGGCAAACCATCATTTATTGTTAATCTTTTAAAAGTGTTCGTTTTTCGATCAAACAATAATAAACCTCCTTCTTGTGTTCCAATCCAGAGATTCTTGTCTTTATCTTCGTAAATGCATCGAATTGGATTTCCGATGGCTTTCTTGGTTATTTTTCTAGTATTTTTTTCAATAGATAAAAGCGAAGTGTAATTTCCTGCCCACAATTTTCCGTCTGAAGTTTCAAACATGCATTGCAGATTTTCAATACTTTTATCAAAAAGCACAAAACTGTCTGTTTTTCTATCTAAAAAATATAACGAACCTTCGTTTGTTGCGCTTGCCCAAATATTTGATTTTGAATCTTTAAACACAAACCAGATATTTTTTTCAATCTGCTTTGTAAAAGGATTATAACAAGAATAATTCTTGACGCTATTTGTTTTTTTGTCTATGCGATTAATGCCTCCTGCCCAAGTAGAAACCCAGATATCATTATTGTCATCATGGACTATTCCGGTTATAAAACTGCTTGAAAGCGAAATTCCGTAATTCGAATAAGTGTTATTTGCTCTGTTCCAATATTTTAATCCTGCTCCATCTGTACCTACCAAAAGATTCTTTTTTTCATCTTCACAAAATGATAAAATAAAATTATCCGCAGGTTCTTTTGAATTGTATCTAATGCTTTTAAAATACTTTGGCGTATCACTTAACATACTGATTCCGCCACGAAGCGAACCAAACCATTTATTACCTGATTTATCTTCGTAAAGACTCCAAACTGAATTGCTTTTTGCCAGCTGTTCGTTATAAAAAAGAAGCTTTTTACTTTTTTGATCTATGTAAAAAATCCCGCATCCATCAGTTGTAATCCAAGTTTTTCCTTTTCTGTCTATTAAAACATCGGTTACGCTGCATTTATTCGAAAAATAATTATCTGAAACGGAACCCGTTTTGGTATTTAAAAGAAAAAGACCTTCATCTGTTCCTAATAAAAGATTTCCGTCAGTTGCCAATTTCATTGCTTTTACTTCTATAGAAAGTGGGAAAACTATTTTTAAATCTTTAGTTCTATAATCATAACCACAGACTCCAACATTTCGAACATAAATCCAGCATCCAGATTTTTCCTTGTTTTCTTGAATGGCAACAGCATCATAATTATTAATATTGATTTTATTTTCTAATGCTTTTAACGGAACTTGATTTCCTACGAAAGAGCCATTTTGAAAAGCTAATAATCCTAATTTTTGCGAAGCTACTAAAACAAGTTTATCAGAAACAGAGCGCATTTGATGTATAATGCCCTGAAGTAATTCTGTTTTTTTATCTGATTTCCTATAACGAACCGGGTGAAATATTGCTTTTTTCTTATCGTAAACACAGATTCCGTTAGTTCCTCCCACCCAAATATTATTCTTAGAATCTCCCTCAACATTATAAATTGTATTAAAGGACAATGATTTTGGATCGTTGATTCGATTTCGGAAGACTTTAAAATTATATCCGTCATATCGGTTTAAACCATCGTAAGTTCCAAACCACATAAAACCTTCGTTATCCTGATAAATAGTAATGATGGAATTGTTAGACAAACCATCTGATATATCTAGAAATTTTACAGGATAATCCTGCGAATATGTAACCGGACTTAAACCCAGCAGCAAGAATAGATATAAAACAAAATTCTTCAAAGTATATTATTATTTTATTTCAGTAGCAATAGTACAATTATAAGCTAATTTAAGGCGAAAATTGTCAAAAACCGTCAAAAAAGATAAGCTTGATAAGATGTCTTTTTTTTATTATTAAAACTTAGTTTCATCTAATTTTAATATTACGAAATCTTTATTGCCAAAGTTTATTTGCTTTAAAATCTACCAAAATTCATCTTATTTTTTACATTTCCCTAGTTGTTCAAATTGGTAAAAATGGTTGCAAATTATAATCTGAAACATATAAAAATAAAACTCAGATTAATCTTTACGTAAATTTGATAGGTTCTCATTTCACTATAAGTAAACTCTAATTTTTTAAAGAAAACCAAAGTTTGATTAGCAAATCAAGTGCTTTGTCTTTAAATAAATTTCATATCCTTTATGCTTATGGATCAAACTATACCTTATCAAAATTATTTTAAAAAGCTAAAGTTAACCATAACGGCTTTTATTTTTTCTGCATCAATTTATAGCCAGAACTGTACAGTAAATGCTGGAGTTTTAAATGTTACTATTTGCGAAACTGATGCGTTGGTTTTAAGCGGTAATAATCCATCTCCGATTATTGGAAATGTTTCATGGACACAAATATCTGGTCCAGCTGTAGTAATTGATACTCCAAATAGTTCTAGCACTATTGTAACAGGATATACGGGAGGAAATACTTATATATTTAGATATAGTGCAACTTGTGGTGACGGTGTTTTTACATATCAGGATAAAGTTGTTAATGTGCAACCCATTACGATTGCAAATGCAGGCGGCAATATTGCAAGCTGTCCAAATAGTAACGGAAATCTGTCTATTACTGCCAATGCTCCACAAAATACGGGAGAAACTGGTCATTGGGAAATAGTAGGTGCCAATAATTCAGGAGTTGTAATTAATTTTCCCAATTTGCCTACCTCAACGATAACTTTACCTGCAACAAGCTGCGGTGTAACTACACTTCAATGGGTTATTGAAGGTGCTGAATATGCTCCAGGACAACGCTGTAGAACAACTTCTCAAATTACTGTAACTAATTATGGAGGTGTTACGCCTGTTTCTGCGGGTGCAGATCAAACCTTAAGCAATTGCTATACTACTACTCAAAGTACTAATCTTACTGGAGCTTATGGTGGCTGCGGTTTAAACGGACAAAGTGGTCAATGGACATTTGTAAGTGGTCCAAATACGCCAACAATAGGAAGTCCAGGCTCTAGTAATACACAAATTTCTAACCTTGTACAAGGTACTTATACTTTTAGATGGACCGTTACGGGACCTTGCGCTTCAGGAAATGACTTAGTGACTATTACAGTTCCTGCTGCAACGCAAGATGTAACAAATCTGCCAGGCGGTGATGAAGATATTTTCTTTTGTGATAATACTATTACTCAGGTTACTCTTGTAGCACAAACTCCGCTTTACGCAGGCGAAACTGTACAATGGACACAGATATCTGGAGATACGGGTGCTGTGATTGTTTCTCCAACAAATCCGACAACTTTGGTTACCAATATTTCAGATTCTGGTGATCCTTATAAATTTAGATATACACTCACCAATGCTAATACTGGCTGTGTTTTTACAAAAGATTACAATATTCAATATAATGGAGCAACACGAACTATTGTGGCTAATAATGGTAACGATATTGCTGGAAGTTGTAATGCAACGGTATTTACAATTCCGCTTACCGTTACTGGAACAGGTGTAAATCAATATCGAATTGTAAACGGGCCAAGTACTTCCCCTTTAGCGCCCTTTCCTACTGCATTACAAAATGTTGAAAATTCACTAACCTTAACACTTACAGAATCAGGAGAATATACTGTTGAATTTATCCGAAGTCAAAATGGAACACTTCCTGTTGGTTGTGATTTTGGTTTTGATACATTAAACATTTTAGTTTCTGGAGATCCAACCCCTTCAAATGCAGGTTCTGATGTAAGCTTGCCTTGTGGAGATACCAGTACAATGTTATCAGGAGTTGCAACTGGTGATGGAATGCATTTTTGGAGTCAGCTTAGTGGTCCAAATGAAGCCGTTATAGCTGATAATTTTGCTGTAGATACTCAAGTTACAGGACTTATTCCTGGAACTTATGTTTTTCAGTACATAACAAAAGGTGGCGGTGCTACCTGTGGCTTTTCGGTTTCAACAGTAACAATTTATGTTTCTGATAGTTCGCTAGGCACTGCAGATGCAGGTCCAAATCAAATAGTCTGTGCTAATGCTCAGGTGCGTCTTGCAGCGACACCCGCACAAAGTGGAGAAATTGGAACGTGGAGCCAAGTATCAGGACCAAACACGATTTCTTTTTCTAATGTAAATGATCCTAATGCAGTCGCGACAGGCTTTACATCGAATACATCGCAATATGAATTACAATGGACTGTTTCTTATCTTCATCCAGGACCATCTTGTAGCGCAGCTGTTTCTGATAACGTGACAATTATAACCAATAATGCTACAGCTTCATCCAATTCTGATGCAGGTCCAGATGCTTGTTATCCTGCTGGTACTACATCTTTTAATCTTAGCGGAAATACTCCAGGAATTTTTGAAATTGGCCTATGGTCTGTAACTCCTTCTGCTGGAGTTATTTTTGCTGATTCCAGCGATCCAAATACTTTGGTAACTGTTCCTGGAAACGGAACTTACACTTTTACATGGGCTATAGAAACTATTACAAGACTTTGCGCTCCCAATACAAGTGAAGTGTCAGTTACAATAGCAGACACACCGCCTGCTGCAAATGCAGGACCTGATCAAGATATTTGCGGTAATACTATAACAATGGCAGCAACAAGCAGCAGTGGAGCTGTGGGCACTTGGACTAGAATTTCTGGTGTGGGAGGTTATACGATAAGCGATATTCATGATCCAAATGCTGTATTTACATTTACATATAGTGGTTATTATATTTTTAGATGGACTGTAGATGCCGAAGTCTGCGGTGAAGCGTTCGACGATATCAATCTAACAATTGGTATTCCGCCTAATCAGGCTGTTGCTGGACCAGATCAAAATGTATGTAACAATACAAGTGTTACTATGGCGGGAAGTACTTATGATAGTTTCTTCGAAGCTGGACAATGGTCTGTTCTCACGGGTGCTCCAAATCAGCCAACTATTGTTGATCCGTCTAATCCTAATACGGTAATTAACGGACTTGTAGCGGGAACTTACACTTTTAGATGGACAATAACTGCTAAAAGCATCTTTTTGTGTCAAGGTACTTTTGATGATATGATTGTGACGGTAACGCCTACGGCAAATGCGGGAGCTGATCAAACGTATTGTGATGTAACAAGTATTCAGCTTAAAGGGAACGAAAACTCTACAGGAACTTGGACACTTACTAGCACGACTGGAAATACAGCAGATGTTACTATAACACAATCGCCTTCTAATAGCTATATTGCTAATGCAACTGTAGTTCCAGGAAATGATTATGTTTTTACTTATACGACTAGTTCAACAACTTTTCCTGATGGCAGTACTTGTTCAGGTTCTTCAGATTCTGTAAATGTAACTATTTTCAGCGGAGCAAGTATTGATCCAAATGCAGGTCCAGATCAGACGCTTTGTATAAGTGATGTTGGCGGAACTGCTACTCTGCAAGGAAACATGCCACCTCCCGATGTTTCTAGTGCCCAATGGCGTTTTGCATTTCAACCTCCGGGAAGTGTCGCAGTTATCACTACTCCTTCAGCTCCATTAACAACAGTTACAAATTTAACTGTTCCCGGTTTGTATATTTTAGAGTGGGTTTTCTCAAGTAATTCTTGCAGAACTTTATCCGATATTGTTAGAATAGAAATGAATGCTGCACCAAGTACAGCAGATGCAGGACCTGATGATGCCGTAGCTTGTCAAACCACTTATCAGACAGCCGCTGTAGCTCCAACGGTTGGTATTGGAACATGGACAATCACAGGTCAGCCTCCGGGAGCTTCAGCAGTGATAGACAGTCCTAATAGTCCAATTACAACTCTTTCTAATGTTACTGTATTAGGAACTTATACGTTAACATGGACTGTTACAAATGGACCTTTTACAAGTCCATCTTTATGTCAGCCATCTTCAGACACAGTAAATATAACTTTTAACGATGATCCGCCAACGGTTGCAAATGCTGGACCAGATCAAGAATTATGTAATGTAGCTTCTGTGACTATGGCTGCTAATACACCAACTATTGGCACGGGAACATGGACTCAAATTTCTGGACCAAATACAGCTACAATAGCATCTCCAACAAATCCAAATTCGCTAATACTACAAATGGTTGCTGGAACTTATGAATTCAGCTGGACAATTGCAACAACAGGATGTACTTCTGAAGATAGAGTTATCATTACAATTTACGATTTACCCTCTACCGCAAATGCAGGTCCGAATCAAATAATTCCGCAATTTTCGCCTGTTAACATGAATGCTTCTGTACCAACAATTGGTACTGGAGCTTGGACTCAAGTTTCTGGACCAAGTATTGTAGGCTTTACAGATGCAGCGTCTCCAACTACAGCAGTAACAGGAACTGTTTCTGGAGTATATGTTTTAGAATGGACGGTAAGCAATGGTAATTGTGCTGTTTCATCAGACACGATGACATTAACTATATTATCTGTTGCTGATTTAGAATTAACCAAATCTGTTAATCCTGTTACAGGAAGTGCTGGAGATACAGTTACTTTCAATCTTCAAGTTTTTAACAATAATTCATTGGGAGGAACAGTAACTGCAACTGGAGTTTCTGTACGAGATTACATTCCGTCTGGTTATACCATAGTGCCTGGTTCTGTAAACCTAGCGGGAATTTATAATGTAGGTGACAATACTGTAACTTGGAACAATCTTACAATCCCTGTTGGAAGCAGATTAACACTGTCTTTTCAAGCAGTAATTAAATCAACTGGATCTTATGTCAATAATGCCGAAATCATTGCTTCAGACCAATTTGATCCCGATAGTACGCCAAATAATAATATTGCAACCGAAGACGATCAAGACGATGCTTCAATAATATTAGATATAGCCGATTTATCATTGCAGAAAACCGTTTCACCTGCAACGGTAAGTATCAATGACAATGTTATTTTTACCATTCGAGTGACCAACAGCGGACCTAATAATGCAAGCGGGATTACGGTTTCAGACCAACTGCCTCCCGGTTATACTTATGTAAGCGATAATGGTGCTGGAAAATATAATAATACTACTGGAATTTGGAATGTTGGAAATCTAAATAATGGAAACTCGCTTGCTTTACAGATTACAGCTAAAGTAAATGTTGTTTCAACTGGTAACAATTACATCAATGTTGCAAAAATAGAAACCGCGAAACAGCTTGATCCTGACAGCACACCCGGAAATGGACTTCCTGAAGACGATATGGCAAGTGCGACTGTTTCTTTAAAACCTGCCGATTTAGAACTTACAAAAAGTGTATCCCCAACTTCTGCGTCAGCTGGACAACAAGTAGATTTTACTATTAATGTATTAAATAGAGGCCCTGGAAATGCAACTGGAGTTGATGTGCAAGATGTAATTCCAGTTGGATACACGCTTATTCCGGGATCTGTTTCATCTGGAGGAACTTATCAAGTTGCAACAGCTAGTTTAGAATGGAGAGATTTATATCTGCCAGCTAATTCTAATGTAAATCTGACTTTCAGCGCACTTGTTAATCCTTTAGGAAATTATCTAAACATCGCTCAAATAACAGCTAGCGATTTACCTGATCCTGACTCAACTCCAAATAATAATATTGCGACAGAAGACGATCAGGATAATGCCGAAATTACTTTTATCGGTCCATCTGCTGATTTATCTTTAGTTAAAAATGTTGTCGCTGGCAATACAAGTCCAGTGGTTGGAAGTCAAGTTTCTTTTGAACTTGTAATTTCAAACGATGGTCCAAATAATGCAACTGGAGTTCAAGTAACTGATTTACTGCCTTCTGGTTTTCAATATGTAAACTATAGTTCATCTGCTGGTTTGTACGATAGCGCAACAGGAATTTGGAATGTAGGTACAGTGGATGTGGGGGTTTCAGAATCGCTCATTTTGGATGTTAGAGTATTGTCTACAGGGAATTATCTTAATGTAGCTCAAGTTACAGCCAGCAATCTTCCTGATCCTGATAGTACGCCAAATAACGACGACGGAGATCAAAGTGAAGATGATGAAGATAATGCAGTTGTAACGCCTGCTCAGCCATCAGCAGATTTATCTTTAACCAAAACAGTAAGCAATTCGACTCCATTAGTTGGTTCTATTGTTACTTTTCAAATCATTACAACAAACAGTGGTCCTCAAGATGCAGCTTTTGTTCGAGTAACAGATTTATTGCCTTCGGGTTATACTTTTAGCAGTTTTAATGCAACAAGTGGTACTTACGATAGTAGTACAGGTTTATGGACATTGGATATATTAGCAAACAGCGAATCTGAAACACTACAGATTAATGCAATCGTTAATCCAACTGGCGATTATACAAACGTTGCCGAAGTTACAAATAGTGATACTCCTGATCCGGATTCTACACCAAATAATGGAATTCCGACTGAAGATGATTACGCAACTGCTACGACTACTCCAATTCAGCAATCTTCTGATTTGTCTTTGACTAAAACTGTCAATAATACAACTCCACTGGTTGGTTCGCTTGCTACTTTCGAAATTGTAGTAACCAATAATGGTCCGCAAGATAATTTTGGCGTTCAGGTAACTGATTTACTTCCATCAGGATATACCTTTGCCGGATTTACTGCTTCAACTGGAACTTATGATTCGACAACCGGTTTATGGACTGTTGGTAATTTAGTAAATGGAGATTCAGAAACTCTTCAAATTATTGCAACGGTAAATCCGACGGGCAATTACACTAATAGTGCAGAAATTACGGCTGCCAATCTTCCCGATCCTGATTCAACTCCGAATAATGGCATTACAACCGAAGATGATTATGCAGAAGCTACGACTATTCCAGTTCCAACATCAGCCGATTTATCTTTAACCAAAACGGTAAACAATTCAACTCCTATTGTAGGTTCGTTAGTAACATTCAGTATTCAGGTAACAAATTCTGGTCCGCAAGAAGCAAATGGAGTAACCGTTACCGATTTACTGCCAACTGGATATACGTATGCATCATATAGTGCAACAACAGGAAGTTATAATCCTGCAACAGGGCTTTGGACAGTTGGAAATATGCCCGTTTCAGATTCTTATACTTTACAAATAACAGCTTTAGTCAATGCTTCTGGAAATTATACCAATAGTGCAGAAATCACAGCCAGCAGTCAACCAGATCCTGATTCTACTCCAAATAACGGAATTACGACTGAAGATGATTACGCTGAAGCGACAACAACTCCTATTGCGACTTCGGCAGATTTATCTTTAATTAAAACTGTAAATAATACTACACCGCTCGTAGGTTCGCAAGTAACTTTTAGTCTTCAGGTGAACAATTCAGGACCACAAGCCACAGATAATGTCGCTGTTACTGACCTACTTCCTTCTGGTTACAATTATATTTCTTATACTGCAACAGCTGGAAGCTACGATGCCTCAACTGGAATTTGGACAGTTGGAAGCATGCCCGTTGCATCAACTCATACGTTACAAATAACAGCAATAGTTAATGCAACAGGAAATTATACCAATAGCGCAGAAATTACATCCAGCAGTCAACCAGATCCTGATTCTAATCCAAATAACGGAATTACTACAGAAGATGATTATGCAGAAGCTACAACAACGCCAACTGCCCAATCTTCTGACTTGTCATTAACCAAAACAGTTAACAATACTAGTCCAATCGCAGGATCGCCTGTAACATTTGCCGTTGTTGTTACTAATAACGGTCCACAAGATAATACAGGAGTTCAAATAACCGATTTATTGCCTTCAGGATACAACTACAGTAGTTTTACAGTTTCTACAGGAACTTACAATCCATTAACTGGAATTTGGAATGTTGGAAATTTAGCCAATGGAGAATCAGAAACACTGCAAATAACGGCAATTGTAAATGCTACAGGAAATTACCTGAATATTGCTGAAGTAACGGCTGCAAATATTCCTGATCCTAATTCAACTCCTAATAATGGTGTTCCAACAGAAAATGATTATGCAACAGCTACTATTACTCCAACGGCACAATCAGCAGATTTATCTTTAACTAAAACAGTCAACAATGCTAATCCGTTAATGGGTTCTTTAGTGACTTTTGAAGTAATTGTAACCAATAATGGTCCACAAGATACTTCTGGCGTAACGGTTACCGATTTGCTTCCGAGTGGTTATACTTATTCTAATTTTACAATTTCTACAGGAACTTACAATCCTACCACAGGTTTATGGACAGTAGGCAATTTGATTAATGGCAAATCAGAAACCTTGCAAATTCTTGCTGTAGTAAATCCGACAGGAAATTATATAAACGTTGCAGAAGTAACTTCGAGTGCGCTTCACGATCCTGACTCCACTCCAAATAATCAAGTTACAACCGAAGATGATTATGCAACGGCAACAGTTACTCCAAATGCCCAAGCTTCAGATTTAGCTTTAAGTAAAACTGTTAACAATGCTACGCCTTTAGTAGGTTCACCAGTTATTTTTGAAATAATTGCAACTAATAATGGTCCGCAAAATACAACTGGAGTCGAAGTAACAGATTTGCTTCCTTCGGGATATACTTTTGTAAATTACAGCGCAACAAAAGGTGTTTATAATGCCGTAACTGGAAAATGGACTATTGGATCATTCCTTAACGGAGATTCACAAGTTTTAAGAATAACTGCCATTGTTAATGCAACAGGAAATTATGTAAATATTGCTGAAGTAACCGCAAGTAGTTTACCAGATCCAAATTCGACACCAGGAAACGGAATTCCAACTGAAAACGATTACGGAACAGCGACAACAGCTCCGTTAGGACAATCGGCAGATTTATCTTTAACCAAAACAGTTAATAATGCCACTCCATTAATCGGATCTTCTGTAACTTTTGAAATCGTCATTACCAATCAAGGTCCGCAAAATGCAACAGCTGTTGAGGTAACCGATTTATTGCCTTCTGGATATACTTTTAGCAGTTTTACTTCTACAAAAGGAACTTATAATAATACCACAGGAAAATGGAATATTGGTTCTTTGGTAAACGGAGATTCACAAACACTGCAATTAACGGCCATTATAAATGCAACTGGAAATTATCTAAATACAGCCGAAGTTACAAATAGCAGTCTTCCTGATCCAAATTCAACACCAAATAACGGAGTCACAACTGAGGATGATTACGCGAGTGCGATTACTACTCCAACAGTTCCAATGGCCGATTTATCTCTTGTAAAAGCAGTCGTTGGCGGTAATTTAAGTCCAATATTTGGAGCAACAATCACATTCGAAATAACCGTAACCAACAGCGGCCCGCAAAATGCAACTGGTGTGCAAGTAAAAGATCTTTTACCAAGCGGTTATGAATATGTCGTTTACAGCTCGACAGCTGGACAATATTATAGCACAACGGGTATTTGGGATGTTGGAACAATAGCAAACGGAGCGTCTGAATCTTTATTAATAGGCGCAAAAGTAAATACCACAGGAGTTTATCAAAACGTAGCCGAAGTTTATGCTTCTAACGAATTAGATCCAGATTCAACTCCAAACAATAACAACAGTAGCGAAGACGATATTAGTTCTGTACTATTGAGTCCAGTTCCGGCAGTAGCTGATCTTTCTATAGAAAAAAGAGTAATTAACAACATTCTAACGCCAAATGTAGGATCGCAAATTACATTCTCGATTACTGTAACCAACTCAGGTCCAAGTATCGCTACGGGAGTAACTGTAAAAGATATTCTTCCTTCAGGATATGATTATATATTTTACAATTCTACTTCAGGAGCATACGATCGCGCAACAGGCGAATGGAATCCTGGAATTATCCTGCCCGGAAATAGCCATACTTTATTGCTAAATGTTAATGTAAAAAGTCCAACCGGAACGTCAAATGAATATTTAAACATTGCCGAAATAATGACTTCTGATCAATTTGATCCCGATAGTACACCAGGAAATGGCGTTACTACAGAAGATGATTATGATAGAATTTCTGTGACACCAGTAATTGTTATGGCAGATCTATCAATTACCAAAACGGCATTAAATCAAAATGAGGTTTATGATGTTGGTTCAACAGTTATTTTCACCGTTACAGTCAAAAATGATGGTCCTGCAAATGCAAGCGGTGTAATGGTTAAAGATTTACTTCCTCCAGGATTTACCTATTTAACAAGCAGTCCGACAAGTGGTTTGTATAATTATGTTACGGGAGTTTGGAATGTTGGCAATATTGCTAACGGAACCGATCAGTCACTCGATGTTTATACTCGTGTAAATCCTCCATCGGGAACAGTAAATGAATATACAAACACAACTGAAGTTATTGCCAGCAATCTGCCTGATCCAGATTCGACGCCAAATAACGGCGTTATAACAGAAGATGATTATGATAGTTTAGCCATTAATGTCGCTGTCGCGGATTTAAGTCTGGAAAAAACAGTCAGCAACAAAAACGCTAATGTCAATGAAGTCATAACATTCACCTTACAGCTTAAAAATGAAGGCCCGAGTGTCGCGACAGGTGTTGCAGTAGAAGATATTATTCCGCTTGGTTACAAAAACATTTCCAATATTAACAACGGCGGTATTTTTAGTCTAAACACTATTAAATGGGTTAATTTAACAGTTCCTGTAGGCGGTATTTCATTGACCTATCAGGCTACAGTTGCAAATCCGCTTGGACTTGAAAGCGTTGATTATGTCAATATTACCCAAGTAACGGCAAGCAATCAATTTGATCCAGATTCTACTCCAAATAATGATAATGGAGATCAGAGCGAAGATGATGAAGATTCAGAATTTATCAATATCCCTTCTACCGATGTGGCTATTAATAAAGAAGTTGATAAAACCGATGTTCCTATGGGCAGTCAAGTAATTTTTACCATTACTGCAGAAAACCTTGGAAACATAACGGCTACCAATGTCGAAGTTCAAGATCTACTTCCAAAAGGATACACATTTGTAGATTCAGCTTTAACTTCAGGAACTTACAATCCTCAAACGGGTATTTGGAACATTCCATCAATTAATTCTAGGGCTTTACAAACACTTACAATTACGGTAAAAGTGGTTGATTTTAATGATTATCTCAATACAGCACATTTAATTAAACTAGATCAAATAGATACAAATTCATCTAACAATCAAGACAGCGCCACTGTTTCGCCAAGTTGTTTGAAAATTTATAATGAATTCTCACCAAATGATGACGGACAAAACGACTTCTTCTATATTGATTGTATTGACAGATATCCGAATAATCATCTTGAGATATTTAACCGCTGGGGGAATTTAGTTTACTATAAAAAAGGCTACAACAATACTTGGGACGGAAAAGCAGACGGCTCTGCCAAAACGCTTCCTGAAGGTACTTATTTCTATATTCTTGATTTAGGAGATGGCTCTAAAAAAACCTCTGGCTGGCTTTATCTAAAATAAACCAAACAGTATTAAAATTAAAAAATCGGATTAACCAAAATAAAATTGGCTATGATTAAAAATATAAAAAAGGTTTTCGCGATAATTACTCTGATTCTATTTTCAGGATACAAAGCCTTGGCGCAACAGGATCCGCAATATACGCAGTACATGTATAATACATTGACCGTGAATTCTGCTTATGCAGGTTCATTAGGGCATTTAACCATAACTGGACTTTACAGAACACAGTGGGTAGGAATTGAAGGCGCTCCAGATACTCAAAGTTTTTCATTAGATACGCCTGTCGGAAAAAATGTTGGTCTAGGGCTTTCTATCGTAAACGAAGAAATAGGTCCTTCTGAAGAACAATATTTAGATGCCAATTTCTCTTATACCATTAAATCTGGCGAAACACATAAACTTTCATTCGGAATAAAAGGTGGCGGACGCGTTATTAATATCGATTGGTCGAAAGGAAGTTACAGAGATCCTGATGTGCAATTTCGCGAAAACATAACCAATAAATTTCTTCCTGTTGTTGGCGCAGGATTGTATTGGCACGGCGAAAGAGATTATATCGGACTTTCTATTCCGAATTTTATGACCAAAGAACGTTATACTTACGATGAGATTAGTGAAGATTTAGTCAATCAGAGAATACACTTGTATCTTATTGGAGGTATTGTTTTCGATCTTTCGGCTCATACTAAATTCAAGCCAGCCGTTTTGGTCAAATATGTTGCTGGTGCTCCTATTATTGCCGATTTCTCCGCTAATTTCATGTTCAACAATGCTTTTACTTTAGGAGCTTCTTATCGTACATCAGATTCTGTAAGTGCACTTGCAGGAATTCAGATTTCACCAATGTTTATGGTCGGATATTCTTATGATTACACCACAACAGAATTACAGAATTACAATAGCGGTACGCACGAAATTGTACTTCGATTTGAACTGGTTTCTCGTAAAAAGGGACTAAAATCACCAAGATTCTTTTAATACGGATAGTCTATGAAAAGAACAATTACTATACTCGCAATATTGGTTTTTCAGCTGATTTACTCACAAACCAAAAACAAAACTGCCGATGCACTTTTTGACAAAATGTATTATGTTGAAGCAGCAAAGTCTTATGAGTTCTCGATAAATAATGGTGATAATTCAAAAGAAATACTTCAGAGGCTTGGAGATGCCTATTATTTTAATACCAAAATGACAAGTGCGTCTAAATGGTATGGAAAATTAATTGCAGAATATCCAAACGAGGTTTCAGCAGAATATTTATTTCGTTATGCACAATCATTGCAGGGAATTCAGAATTATGAACTCGCCAAAAAATGGATGAAAACTTTCGCAGAAAAAAAAGCAAACGATAAAAGAGCGCAAAATTTTTCACTTAAAAATATAACTCTTGAAGATATTGAAAATATTAAACCCTCTTTTATTCTCGAAAATTTAGAAATCAATTCTGCCTATTCTGACTTTGCTCCAATGTATTATAAAGGCGATTTGGTATATTCTACCACAATTGATTCTTCTTATGTAAAAACAGACAAATACGGTTGGAACGATCAGCCTTATTTAAATATGCAGTTAGGAAAAATTAGCGAAACACAATCTAATGTGACTTTTAAAGAGCGTTTCGGAAAGGAAATCACAACGCAATATCACGAAGCTTGCATTGCCTTTTCTCCAGATGAAAAAACAATATATTTTACGCGAAACAATTATAACGGAAAACTAAAACGCGACAGCAAAGGCATTAATAATCTCAAAATTTACTCGGCTACAGCTGTAGAAAATCAAAACGGAAAAACGCAATGGACAGACATTAAAGAACTGCCTTTTAACAGCGATAATTATTCAGTTGGTCATCCTTCTGTAAGCAAAGACGGCAAAAAGCTGTATTTTGTTTCTGATATGCCGGGAACAATTGGTTCGACAGATATATTTGTAGTTGATATTTTAGGAAATAATCAATTTTCGGAACCAAAAAATTTGGGCGAAAAAATAAATACTACTGGTCGCGAAATGTTTCCCTACATTACCGATCAGGCACTTTACTTTTCTTCTGATGGATTCTTAGGTTTAGGAGGTTTGGATGTTTTCGAAAGCAGAATAAATGAAGGTGTTTTTGATATTCCAGCTAACTTAGGCGCGCCATTAAACAGCAATCGAGATGATTTTGGTTATATCGTTAACGAAGCAACCAATAAAGGTTTTGTTTGTTCGAACAGAAAAACAGGAAAAGGCGATGACGATATTTATTCGTTTGAACGCTCTTGTAATCAAGCGATAAACGGTTATGTTTTTGATGCTATTTCAAACAACAGAATCGCTGGTGCTATGGTAACCTTAAAAAATGCCAACGGAATAAAAGTCGCAGAAACTGTTTCTCAGCTTGACGGAAAATATGATTTTAATAATAATGTAGATTGCAATATGCCTTATACCATTGAAGTCTCAAAAGAAAATTATAACAATAATACCAAAGCAGTTATAACCGCAAACAGTTCTGGAAAAACCGAAGCACTTGTTGGTTTAGATCCTGCATTAATTGCCCGCGAAAATGGACTTCTTAAAATCAAAATCGGAATTATTTTCTTCGATTTAGACAAGTCTGACATTCGTTATGATGCTGCAATAGAACTAAATAAAGTTGTTCTCCTGATGACACAATATCCAACTGTCGTGATTAAAATCGAATCGCATACCGATTCTCGTGCCAACGATCAATACAACTTAGAACTTTCCGATCGAAGAGCAAAAGCAACCCGAGATTATATTATTTCGCAAGGAATAGCAGCAGAACGCATAGAAAGCGCCATTGGTTATGGAGAAACTCAATTGATTAACAATTGTTCGAATGGTGTTCCTTGTACCGACGCACAGCATCAAATGAATCGAAGAAGTGAATTTATCATTACAAAAATGTAAAATCTAGAATAATTTATAATAAAAAAAAGGACTCGTATAAACGGGTCCTTTTCTTATGACATCAATCTAAAATTAAATAGATTGTTCTTCTTGTCTTCTTTTAGCTCTCTTTTCTTTGAACATTTCCCAGCTTGCTCCAGTAACCCAATAAGATACGAAACCAACCAAGAAAAACATTAACCAAAATCCTATAGTAAGAATGGTTAAGAAAAGTAAAAAGCCTAAGTACTGTGAAAATTCAAACATGTTTTCCGGAATTTTTGAATGTTAGGACAAATGTAGGGTATATATTTTTTCTCAGCAATAAAATCTAAATCAATTTTCGTTAAATAACATTTATCCGTATATTTATACTCATTTTAAATAAGGATTTTTTCCGAATATTATTCAAGTGCTTAAATTAAAAGAATATGAGTATTTTAAGGAGCTATTTCCCGCTATCCGTTACAATCTTTTATGTTTTTAAAGAAAAAACATAAAAGGATTTTCACTTCTATCGGGGCTAATTTTTCGTTTTCAAAAGAAATTTTAGATTAAAAATAAAAAAATCCGTTTCAATCCGCGTTTTTACGAAGTAAATCTGTTCCATCAGTGTTCCAATCACTTCAACGGATATTTACAAATTTCACAGAATACATTTTTACAAACAACATATTATACAACAAAATGAAATACAGAATAGAAAAAGACACCATGGGCGAAGTTCAAGTCCCAACCGATAAATATTGGGGTGCGCAAACAGAACGTTCAAGAAATAACTTCAAAATCGGACCTTCGGGTTCTATGCCTAAAGAAATTATTGAAGGTTTTGCTTATTTAAAAAAAGCTGCCGCTTATGCTAATTACGATTTAGGTGTTTTACCGATAGAAAAAAGAGATGCAATTGCCGCTGTTTGCGATGAAATTCTTGAAGGAAAACTAGACGATCAGTTTCCACTTGTAATTTGGCAAACCGGTTCTGGAACACAGAGTAATATGAATGTGAACGAAGTAATTGCAAATCGTGCTCAAGTTCTAAAAGGTTTTGAAATTGGCGAAGGCGAACAATTTATCAAAGCAAATGATGACGTAAACAAATCGCAATCATCAAATGATACTTTTCCGACTGGAATGCACATTGCTGCGTACAAAATGGTTGTAGAAACTACAATTCCGGGAGTTGAAAAACTACATGCCACTTTAGTGAAAAAAACCAATGAATTTAAAGATGTTGTAAAAATTGGACGTACACATTTAATGGACGCAACACCATTAACACTTGGTCAAGAAATTTCTGGTTATGCTTCTCAATTAGCATTCGGATTAAAAGCCTTAAAAAATACTTTAGCACATTTATCTGAAATCGCGCTTGGCGGAACCGCGGTAGGAACTGGATTAAACACACCAAAAGGCTACGATGTAAAAGTTGCCGAATATATTGCTCAATTTACAAATCATCCGTTTGTAACTGCTGAAAACAAATTTGAAGCACTTGCGGCACACGATGCCATTGTAGAAACACACGGAGCATTAAAACAATTGGCCGTTTCTTTAAATAAAATTGCTAACGACGTAAGAATGTTGGCTTCTGGACCACGTTCTGGAATTGGAGAAATTCACATTCCTGAAAACGAACCAGGATCTTCTATTATGCCAGGAAAAGTAAACCCGACGCAATGTGAAGCTTTGACAATGGTTTGCGCTCAAGTAATCGGAAACGATATGGCGATTGCGGTTGGCGGAATGCAAGGACATTATGAATTGAATGTTTTTAAACCTGTAATGGCGGCAAACTTTTTACAATCGGCGCAATTATTAGGCGATGCCTGTGTTTCTTTTGACGAACATTGTGCGCAAGGAATAGAACCAAACTACAAACGAATCAAAGAATTGGTTGATAATTCACTAATGCTTGTAACTGCTCTAAATACTAAAATTGGGTATTATAAAGCAGCAGAAATCGCTCAAACGGCTCACAAAAACGGAACTACTCTTAAAGAAGAAGCTGTTCGTTTAGGATACGTAACCGCAGAAGATTTTGACGCTTGGGTGAAACCTGAAGATATGGTTTAAGATTTTTTGTTTCAAGTTTGATTTGTTTCAGGTTTGAAGTTGAAATACTGAATGAATAAAGATCAACTTAGTTAAAAAGGGAAAAACTTTTAAAAGTTTTCCCCTTTTTAACTTGAAACTTGAAACCTGAAACTTGAAACAAAAAAAACTATTTCCCATCAACATAATCCTGCAAATAACTAAATCGTTCTGTCAATTTTCCGTTTTCAGTAATTTTAGCGCGTTTTAAAATTCCGTCTTTATCTCCATTGAAGAAAGCAGGAATTACGTGTTCCATAAATTGTTCTCCAAAACCAATACTTGCATCTTTTGGAATTTCGCAAGGCAAATTATCAACCGCCATAACCGCAACGGCTGCGGGATGGAAAAAATCTACCTCTTTATCTTCTAAAGGAAAATATCCATATAAAGGTTCTGCAATTGTTGAAGAACGAACTGTACATGCAATTGGTCCGTTTACATCACACGAAATATCGGCTACCACTTTTAGTTTGCAATCACTTGCATTCAGCATTTCTTTTGTTAGAATCATGGGCGCATTGCTTGCATAAAAATGTCCAGCAAAATAAATATCGGAAACCTTCGTAAATTTCTCAAAATCAGATTCGTATTCTTCAGGATGCTGAATAAAATCGGTAAAATCTAAAACCTGACCATCTTTTCTTCTATTGTATTCTAAAACATCCAATTGTACATATACAGCTTGGGCATATGTTTTAGTCAAATAATTATCAACTGTAATTTCTTTTATTTTAATGGCATCTAAAATTTCTTTAGCTCCGCTCCCAACCTTTCCTGTGCCTGTAACTACAAATTTCAAGGCTGGCATTGTGATTCGCTTTAAATGCTTTATTAAATCTTCTTTTCCAGAAAGAGTTTCTGCCTTTGGAAGTTTAAATAATTCGAATTTAATTCCGAAAGCTCTAATTCCGTTATAAACTCCAACCATTCCAGCATATCTTCCAAAACCAATTAAACGTCGATCCAATTCGTCTACAATGGTTTCATGATCGTATAAATCGATATTTTTCTCTAAAATCGCCTGAAGTAATTTTCTGTTGTGAGGCTGTTTTTTAATGGTATGAGAAAAGAAAAAATACGCTTTTTTTGGAATTAAATTTTCGATTGGAACTTCTTTCACACCAAATAAAACGTCACAGCTTGAAATATCTTCTGTAACCGTAATTCCCATATTTTTATATTCTGAATCACTGAAAATCCTAATATCAGAACTTTCAACTTCAACTGAAGCTTGATGATAAACCTGCTTTAATTTTGCTAATTCATCAGGAGAAAATACAACTCTTCTATCTGGTGGATTTTTTCTTTCTTTTATAATTCCGAACTTCATTTTAGTAATTTTAATATTCAATAATATAACTTTTAAAACAGTATTTGTTTCAAATATAACAAATTTAGTTAAAATTTTGTTTCTAAAATTCTATTTAGAATGCTTCAAATTCGTTAAAACCTGAAAAACAAACGACTAATTTTTACAACTCTTAAAAAAATGTTAAAAACCGCAAATTAAAGCCTCAGAATTGAGAAAACAACAAAATTGAATTCGATATATTTGTTTTTAAAGAACGATGCAAATGATTTTCCTTAAAAAAACAAAGATACCACAAATACTTTTCTCAGTATTAGTTTTAAGCTCATGTGGTCAAAACAAAAAAACAGCAACAGATACTACACAAACAGTCGAAGATACATTACCTAAAATGAAGCCTTTAGGCGCAGAAAAGAAAATTTCTCAGGCCTATATAAACTCGGTTGTTGGTAGAATAAATCACTTTTATAATAAAAACTGGCCTAATAATACCATGAACGGAAGCTTTCTAGTAGCCAAAAATGGTCAGATAATTTTTGAAAAATACAACGGATTTGCCAATAAAAATGAAGGAACAAAAATAACGGCAGAAACCCCAGTTCAGATTGCCTCGGTGAGTAAGGTTTTAACTGCAACTGCCATTTTAAAATTGGTAAATGCAGGTAAAATTGATTTGGACCAAAAAGTAAATACGATTCTAAAAACATTTCCTTATGAAGATTGCACCATTAGAATGTTGCTAAGTCATCGTACCGGAATGCGTAATTATGCTTATTTTACAGATCGAGATAAATCGATCTGGGATCGCCATAACCAATTGACTAACAAAGACATTCTTGACATTCTGGCAACAAAAGATATTGGGTTAGAATCTAAGACAGGAACACGTTTTAGTTATTGCAACACCAATTATGCAATGTTGGCTCTTATTATAGAAAAAATTACTGGTTTAAGTTATAAAGAAGCAATGTCAGAAATGATTTTCAAACCTCTTGGAATGAAAAACACCTATGTTTTTGACGATGATAAAGACCGAAAAAAAATTGTTCCTTCTTATAAAGGAAATGGCGTAGAAATAGGATTTGACTATTTAGATAATGTTTATGGTGACAAAAACGTATTTTCTACAGCACGAGATCTTTTAAAATTTGATCGTGCAAGACAATCGCCAGATTTCTTAAAACCTGAATTACTAAAACAAGTTTATACAGGTTATAGCAATGAGCGAAAAGGAACTAAAAATTATGGTCTTGGAATTAGAATGATCAACTGGGAAACGGGACAAAATTTCTATTTTCATAACGGTTGGTGGCACGGAAACACTTCATCTTACATTACTTTAATGAAAGAAGGCGTTACAATTATTGCGCTTTCAAACAAGATGACGAGAAATACGTATGCTGTCCGCAAATTAGCGCCAATATTTGGAGATTATCCTTTTAATTTTAAAGACGAAGAGTAAGATTATAGTCGAAAGTCGAAAGTCAAAAGTCAAAAGTCGAAAGTTGTAAAGTCTTAAAAATGATGTCTATATTATTTTTTCTACAACATTTGGTTGACTTTTTGACTTTCGACTTTTGACTTTATGACTTTTTTTTAAAAATTTTAATAGAAAGTAATTTCAAATACTCTAAATTTGCAGACTTATTTTTGGGGTCGACTGGTTTTGACAGCAAGTCGAATTGAACAGTAAGCACGTCGAGCATTGAGACCTTGCTCGTAAATATAAGATCTCGAACTTTTACACGGCGAAAATAATTACGCTTTAGCTGCATAATCCGAATCATAGTACGATTGCGCCACGTCTCTACAAGGTAGAGAAGCTGGATTCTCCTGGAAAGCCTTGGTTTGTGGCGTTCCGTTCAGGGGAACCGTAAAAATAAACCTAGATATCCATGAGCTTCGGGTGGGTTTCGAAAATTAAGAAGATAAGTGTTCGGTGGCTGTTTCTGGCCTAGCTTAACATCGAAAATCTAATCAGGAAATAAGCGTGTAGAAAGCTCTTTAGTTGCTTGTTTGGACCCGAGTTCGATTCTCGGCGACTCCACAAAAAAGCCTGTAAACTTAATGTTTACAGGCTTTTTGTTTTTTTTTGGTTGGCAATTTCGTTGGTGTTTTTATTGTTGATAAATCACTAAAAAAACATAGCAATAAACTATTTTGTCACCAATTCATCAAAATTTTATTCTAAAATTTTCTTGAAATTAAATAAGATCTTCCTTTTAAAAAAAGACGCCTCTATTCTATTTGTAAAAATTCAATTCTATAGATACTAAGTTGGGCTATTTCAACTCAGAATCAATGCTCCAGCTGTCGAAAATACAGTCATTACCATATCCTAATTCAGACATTTCAGTAACCCATTTACTTAAGGTTTCATGCATCATTTTAATCTTTCCTGTTTTTCCAGAAATTATAAAAAGATTTTTATCATGCAGTGCAGTTTCAAAATTCGCGCTAAAATCCTTCTCTTGGATTCCCATTTCTAATGCTTCAGCTTTTTGACGGGTATCAGCGTAAAAAAAGAAATCTATTCTTAATTCATCTTCTTCTTCAATTCCAGCATCTCGCAGACTAACAAGAGATTCCGTTGCAAGTCTGTAATGCTTCACTAAATTTGCATTAAAATCATTATCAGAAACTAATCTTTTTTGTTTTTTTGGCTTTAGAAAACTTAACATATTTATTTTATCGGCTTATTATTAATATTACTTTTTAAAACAAACATAGATAAATATCATATCACAAAAATGCTGGTAATAAAAACTTAACAATGAAACAAATAGGAGCTAAACCAATCCGATCTCATACTTGAGCTTTTTCCTTATTAAATACAAAAATCAAAACCAATTTTAAACATTAAAAAACTAAAAATCAAGGCTTTAAAAAACAAAAAACTTTTTAATTAATTTTCCCATTTGCACTTTAAATATTAAATCTGCTTGTAATTATATAATTGAAAAATTTCAAAGTCTACATTTACAATAATTGTGTTAGCATAACATAAGTAAACAACTGATTAAGAATTATTTACAAATCTACATTTTATTTATTGATGAGATTAAAAGAATCCTCAGTGTTAAATTTCTTTTCTTTAGAGTTAAATATGAGTAAAGCCACAGATAACTCAAACCAATTTACCTGCTTTTGATAAGGCTCTGATTATGGAATATTTTTAAAAAAGCACTAAAAACTATTCGGCTGAAAATAGGATCAGAAGATTTTACAAAAATATGTTCCGACTTTTTAAAATTAATTTAGGATATTCTATTAGCATTAGCAATCCAATTGTAAATACCAGTCTGCGCTCGTCTTGGAATTTCTTTATCTTCAATTCCTAATTCATTATTACCCTGATTATTTATAATTCTTCTTTTGATATTATCTTCTAACTGCAACTGAATTATTTTATTTATCTCTTCAATATGCTTTTCATCATATAATGGAAAAGCGACTTCTATTCTTCTGTTTAAATTTCTGCTTAACATATCGGCAGAAGATAAATAGATTTTTTCCTGACCGTTATTGGCAAATTTGTAAATTCTGGAATGCTCCAAAAACATATCTACAATTCGATAGATTTTTATGTTTTCAGATACTTTTTTTATTCCTGGCAGCAATGTGCAAATGCCACGGACTATTAAGGTAACTTCAACATCTGCCTTGCTTGCTTCAATAAGTTTATCAATTATGTCTTTCTCATCGAGTCCGTTTACTTTTAAAAATACGGAAGCCTGTTTCCCTGCTTTTTTATTTTTTATTTCAACATCTATCAATTCGAGTAATTTTTCCTTCATATTAAAACCAGCGGCTAAAATATGTTTTGGCTCTGTGCCTTTTTTCTTGGTTTTTAAAAATGAAAATACTTTCTTTAAATCATTAGTATATGCTGTTTCTGCTGTAAAAAAACCAAAATCAGAATAGACATTTGCCGTGCTTTCATTAAAATTTCCTGTTGACAGATAACCATAATTCTTTTTATTACCATATTTGTCTTTCATTGTAATCAAAGCAGCTTTGGCATGCACTTTTAAGTTAGGAAGACTTTGAATAATTTTGATACCAGCGTTTTTCATTTCTTTAGACCAGAACAAATTATTATGTTCATCAAAACGTGCTTTTACCTCAACAAAAACGGTAACTTTTTTCCCATTTTTTGCAGCGCTTATTAAAGCATTTGCAATTAGGGATTGAGAAGAAATACGGTAAAGAGTAATTTTAATTTCGGTAACATTTTTATTAATTGCTGCCTGATTAAAAAACTGAAGTACATAATAATACGATTGATAAGGAAAATGAAGTAATTGGTTTTGCTTTTTAATAACATCAAAAATTGATATAGTGTTTTCAAATGGCAAATGAGGCAGATTAGGATAATACTTTCCCTGTAATTTTGGCTTAACTGGATTTGGGAATTTGAATAAATCGAAAAAATTATGATGACTCCCGCCCTTTATCATTTCACTTTTGTAAAGTTTGAAGGCTTTTTTACAAACCGAAAAAGAATCTGCATCCATATTCGAATCGTAAAGAAATCTTGTCGCAGAACCTCGTTTTCGTTCTTCGATTTTTTCTTCAATTTTAGCTATTAAATCTCCTGTATTTTCGTCTTCAATCAGATAATTTTCATCACGATTTAATTTTATGGCATTACAAGAAATGATTTTGGATCCTGTAAATATCAATGTTAAACATTTTCTAATTATGGTATCGATTGAAATAATATAATGTGTATTTTCTATGCTTTGCAACTGCTTAAAACGTTCCAGTTTATCTGATGGAATATTTAAATAAGCGAAATTATAATTGCCTTTACTGTCTTTTATTTTTACTAAAAAGTATAAACTTCGGTTATTTAAAAAATAAGTTTTTGGCTGATTTAAAGTAATGTAAACAACCTGAATATAAGAAAGAATAATACTTTTAAAATAATATTCAATTTCATTTAAATGTTCTGGCAACAATTCCTGGTACTCATAATATATGACATCATTTAAGGCTAATTCAGTAAGAATGGAATAACTCCATATTTTTCCAAATCTATTTTGCTGCAGATTTACTTCCTTTAGCACATCTTCTAATAGATCGCTGTTTTTCTTCGTCTTCTTTTTTTGCAGCTTATTTATTTTAACCCTGAAAAACTCATCCAGATTAGAAGAATGAATAGCCAGAAATTTAATTCTGTCATATACTGCATTATTTAAGTCCTCTGCTTCATCCAAAATACAATTATTGAAAGAAAGCCAAGAGATTTCCGATGGAATAAGATGATTATGCACGTTTTATATTTTGAGGGTTAAAACTGAATTAACAATACTAACTTCGTAAATTAAAGTCATTAATTTTCTTCTATTTCATCAGAAAAACAAGCAATTAACCAAAAAATAATCTATTGATAACATAATATTATCTTAGCAATTTGTGCTGAAATTGTATTTCAAAAATTGACAACAGTTAAAAGAAAGGTGAAAGACACAAAAACCTCCAAGCTTAAACGCTTGAAGGTTTCATGATTATATTTATTTGATAATTGAAATTAAAAATTTAATAGCGGTGGATTTTTTTGCAATTCAGAAAGCAATTTTCGGTTTCCTTTATTTACAGCCATTCTCACTCTTTTTTTCTTTCCTTCATATTCTTTAATACATTTTTCGAGTTCACTGTAAAGCTTATTATACTGCTCATATAACTTTTCCAGCGATTCCATGCCTTCTCGAATCTCTGAATCTTGTGATTCTTCTAATACATAAGAAAATACCGAAGACATAGATTCAAATTTATCAAAGGCCGCCGCAATAGTCCGATGCTCTCTGGCGCTTATTCCATTCATTAAATTTTCTTTATTAAATTAATTATTCAAAAAATATTGTTTTACAAATTCAGTTTTTGCAATACATTTTCAGGATAGTCCGTAATTATTCCGTCTACCTGAAGCTGTATCATATTGTCAATTGCTTTGTCATCATTAACGGTCCAAGGAATAATTTTCATCTTCATCAATCGAAGTGAATCGACTTCTGTTTGGTTTAACAATTTATAATGCGGACTGTAAATTTCTGGTTTAAAATCAAGCAGAGAGAGATTTTTAGCTATGCTGCCTTCTCCAACCAAATAAGCAATTTTTGTTTTTGGATATCTTTTGTGCATCACATTTAAAACAGTCGGATCAAAAGATTGAATGTTGATTTTCTTTTCGACACGTTTTTCTTTAATGATTTTCATCACCAAATCTGTAAAAGCTTCTGGTTCTGGTTGTCTTTTGCCGTAATCCGATTTTTCAGATTTGATTTCGATATTGTATCGAACTGGTTTCAAATTGTTTTTGGCAATAAACTCTTCAACATTATCTATAACTTCTGACAATAAAGGCTTATACGTTTTTTGTTTCTGCTGCATCGGGAAAGCAGTATTTCCTTTTGAACCGCCGTCAAATTTTCTAATGCTGTCATACGTCATTTCGTATAGGTTATAACTCTTTTCTTTTTCCTTAGTAATTGGATTTCCTTCGCTATCAAGCATATATTGCGAAGACATAAAAGACTCATGAGAAACAATTACTTTCTTGTCTTTAGAAATCACGACATCCAATTCTACAACATCTGCACCTTTTTTTACAGCACTTATAAAAGCTGGAATAGAATTCTCAGGAAAATTACCGCGATCGCCGCGATGTCCCTGTACTTCTATCGTTCTTTTCGATGCAATTGCATTTTGGCTATTACCGAAATATGAACATAATACAGCCGTTAAAACAAAGAGTATCTTTTTGAATTTTAGCATTTTATTTCACTTTATCAATTCTGTAAGTCGTATTTGCAGTATGCGTTTTACCAAACATATCTGTCGCTTTAATCTCAATTGCATGTTCTCCGATAGCAAGATCAGAAGGAATATTTCCTCTCCATACGTGCGTACTTTTTTCAGGATCTGAAGAACGTTTTCCAGGCATAAGCACTTCAGATAATTCCCATTCGTAAACCAATTCTACATAAGATGGATCTTGCACTTCTACATATTCCATTTCTTTCCAATCTCCTTGATCTACTCGGTAAAGAACTTTGTCTTTTTTACTTCCCATGAAAAAATTGGCAAATACGCCAGATTTGGTGCGTTTTGCTTTGGCTACCACTTTTGGAGCAAAAACTTTCATTTGATAATTTTCTGGTTTTCCCGCTACTTTATAATCGACAGTATATTTATTTCCATTAAAATGAATGAAAGCATAACCTTTTGGAGTTCCGTCTCGCATAACCGAAATTGGAATTCCTTTCTCATCTAATTTTCCTGAATACCAATCGCCAGATGTTGTTCCGATATTATAATGATGATGTGGAGTTTCCTGTAACCAGCCATCTTTCTTTTCGAAAAAATCTTGTCTTTGCATGTGTGTATGCGCCGAAAGCGAAAGTGTATTTGGGAAATCTTTCAACAATTCAAATAATTTTTGACGGTCTTCATCTCTAAAAGAATCGTCTTTACTGTCAGGTTCGCTTATCGGAATATGGAAAGCCAACACAATTAAATTGTCTTTTGGAACTGTTTTAAGATCGTTTGCAATAAACTGCATTTGTTCGTCTGTAAATCCGCCCCAATATCCTTCATGATCTCTTGGATCTGGATACAAAACATCGTCAACTACAATAAAATGCACTTTTCCGTAATTGAAAGCATAATTTGCAGGTCCGAAATGAGCTTCGTAGGTTTCATCTGCCAAATTATCTTCTTTGGCATCAAAATTTAAATCATGGTTTCCTAAAAGATTGTACCACGGAATTCCGATTTTTTTTACTGCTTGAATGTATGGATTGAATAAGCTAAGATCGTTTCCAACCAAATCTCCCATACTTAATCCAAACGGAATGTTTTTAATGCCTTCAACTTCGGCAACAATTCCTCTCGCAAAAAAATCAACTTCTTCTAGATTATAAGGCTGCGGATCTCCAAAAATAAGAGCCGTAAAATCATTGGTCTCCTTCTGCGGAAGCAATCCAAAATCTACAGATTCTGGCAATTTTCCTGTTGGTGCAACTCCCTCAAACTTTCCTTTAGGAGAACCCGCTGGTTTATGATTATAGAAGAACTGAGGCAGATTATCTTTATTAACCTGAATTTTATACCCAGAAGGTTTGATTACGGCAATAATGGCATCGTTTTGCAATGGCAATTCGTAGTTTCCTTTTTTATCGGTTACAACAACTTCTCGACCGTTTGTTACGGCAACATTTGCAATTCCTTTTTCTTTTTTTTCCTTTTTACCATTTTGATTTAAATCTTCAAATACGATTCCTTTTACGGTTGTTTGCGCTGTTAAAACACCACAAAACAGTATTGCGCTATATATAAATGTCTTTTTCATCTTTTACTTTTTATTTATCCCACCAAACTTTTGTATTGATATTATCTCCTCCAACCATTTCAACTGCTTTATGATAGTTTTCGGTATTCTTGATTTGCTGATTATCCGGATAAGTAAACCTTGACGGCATAACTCCATTGTTTAACATTGCGGTTGTTGTTGGCAGTACAGGAAAGCCTGTTCTGCGATATTCAAACCATTGCTGATAATCTGTAAAATATAAAGCATAATACTTTTGCAACATTATCCTTTCTAAAGTTCCATCATATTGCGCTTCTGGTTTATTGAAATAAGTGGTTGGAGTTGTAGCTTTTAATTGTTCTATGCCTGCTCTTACTCCTTTTTCATAATGTCCTGCAGCATCTGCAATAAGACCACGTTGCGCTAATTCTGCTTTAATAAATTCAACCTCAGCATACGTTAAAAGAAATATCTGCATTGGGTTTTGTACCTGCACATTATAAAGTGTTGAAGCATTGTATTTGAACTGAGAATCTGAACCAGCATAAGCACTTGTAATTCCTTTAAATCCGATTGGTGCATTGGTAACCAAAGCTGTAGCACCAGTTGCAATTATGGCTCTTCTCGGATCTTCAAGCGTATTCAAATTATCAATAAAGAAAGAAGCCATTTTGATATTCAGGTTAAAATCTTGAGGTCTGCCCCACGGAGAAACATTTGGCGCAACTCCTGTAATTTTTAAAATAGCACTTTCAGCAGTATTTGTAAAAACAGGATAAACTTCAGGATGATCTGCCATATAGGCTAGTTTTGCAAAAGCTCCTGTTTCTGTTCTATTAGAAACTCGTAAAAGCAATCTCATTTTTAGAGAATTGGTGAATTTCTTCCATTTCAAAACATTATTTTGAAACAGAATATCTTCGGTATAAATCATTGCTTTACTTGTATCATAAAGTGTATTGGCTCTTTCTAAATCTGCCAAAATTGTTTCATAAATAAACTCTTGCGTATCATACTTTGGGTACAAAATTCCATCTTCTCCACGCGCTGCTTCAGTCATAGGAACTGGACCAAAAAGATCTGTAAGATTGGCGTACACCAAAGCATTAAGGGTTAATGCAACGGCTTCGTAATTGCCGTCTCCAGCTTTTACTGAAGCCATTCGCATTTCTCTGATATTGTTTAGCCATTTGTAATAATTATTCCATGCTGAGTTTCCAATATTGTTGCTTACATCATAACGGTGTAAACCTCCTGTAATACTTGGAAAAGGAAGTGAAACCTGCATTAAATTGAAAGTAACATCTACACTTTGAGAGGCATTCTGAGAAGCAATTCCGTAAATAATAGGATTTAACAAAGTTCCCGGACTTATCTCTGTAATAAGGTTGGGATTCTCGTTAAGCTCTTCGTAACTTCCTGTGCAGGAAATTGTAATTCCTGTTAGTAATAGGATAATTGCTGTAATTTTTATCTTTTTCATTGTCTTATTATAAAGTCAAACTTAAATTGAAACCGTAAGTAGCTGGAGATGGCATTTGCCCCATTTCGATACCTGGCAAAATCGTATCTCCATTTAACGCTGCTGTCTCAGGATCATAAATTGGGAAATCTGAAACAGTTGCCAAATCTCTTCCGAAAATTGAAAATTGAAGTGACTGGATTCCTGAATTTTTCAGCCATCTTTTTGGCATATTGTATTGAAGACTGATTTCACGAAGTTTTCCAAAAGAAGCATCAAAAGAATTTGATTCTATGTTTGCTCTTCGGTAGTAACGTGTATACCAATCAGCAGTTTTTACTTGTTTCGTATTTGGAGAATAAGATCCATCTGCATTTTGAACCACACCTTCTCCAGTGATAAAGCCGGTTTCTCTCCCCATACTATTTGAATTTAATTTTCCTTGTTCAGAAAGTTTATGGTGTGTCTGAGAATAAATAATACCACCGTATTGACCGTCAATTGTTACGTTCATAGTAAAATTTCCGATTGAAAAACTATTGGTAAAACCCGCTTTCCATTTTGGACTTGCATCGCCGATATATTGAATTTCTTCAGGATATGCCGGAAGACCTGCATTATCATAAACGATTTGACCATCAGGAGAACGCACAAATCCGAAACCGTAAATAGCACTTGTAGTTCCGCCTACTTTTGCAATGATAGAAGCTGTTCCTCCAGTACCGATAATCTGCTGACCATCGATACCTTCTGGTAATTCCATTACTTTATTCCAGTTACGTGACCAGTTTACAGTTGAATTCCATTTGAAATTATTTCCATCAATAATTTTTCCGCCAAGGGTAAGTTCGATTCCTCGGTTTCTAACTTTTCCTCCATTTAAAACTGCACCGCTATAACCTGTTGAAAAATCCATCGGAATATCGATAATTTGGTTTTTCGTTACACTCTCGTAAACGGTAGCATCAGCTGTAAGTCGGTTTTTAAACATTCTGATTTCAAAACCGGTCTCAAAACTTGTTGTGATTTCAGGTTTAAAATGATCATTATATAAAACCGTTAAAGTCTGCGCCGAACTTGGAAAAGCGCTTTGTCCGTAATATTTCTGCGTTTTATAAGGTTCTGTATCATTTCCTACTTGAGCAAATGAAAGTCTGTATTTTAAGAAATCAATTGATTTTGGAAGTGTAACCATTTCAGAAATAACGGCACTTGTATTAATCGACGGATAGAAGAATGAATTATTCTCAACCGGAAGCGTACTTGTCCAGTCATTTCTTCCTGTAATATCAACAAAAAGCATATCAGCATAAGACATGGAAACTAAGCCATATAAACTGCTCATTTTTTTGTAAGCATCGCCTAAAGTCAAAATTGGTGCACTTGATCCATTTGAAAGCTTGTAAACTCCTGGCACAACTAAACCTGTTACTTCTGCTTCTGTTCTTCTGTATTTGTAACTCATAGCATTTCCTCCGGCCGAAGCAGCAAGAGAGAATTTACTACCGAAATCTTTTTTATAAGAAAGTAAAAAGTCGGAGTTGATTTCTTGTTTGAAAACATCCTGTCTTTCATAAAATCCTTTCGCATATCTATTGATGCTATATGGTCTTTTTTGTTCTCTTGTCTGATTGTAAGTGTTCATAGACGAACGAAGCATTAATTCCAGATTAGACGACAAAGTAATATTGGCAAAAATATTACCCACAATCTGATCACTGTCTAATATATTTGTCGCTTCATAAGCAATTAAATACGGATTGTCTATAAAAGAACTAAAAGGATGCAACTGTTCGATTTGCTCTTTGCCTTTTACCCAAATTGGACGATACCAATCTAAATCGATATTTGGCTGCTGAAAAATCATGAAATAAGCAATAGATCCATTGTTGTAACCTGTAGAAGGCAAATTATCACTATTCCTTGTATTGTAATTTATCGCAGTTCCCAATTTAATTTTGTCAGATACTTGATAGTTGGCATTAACAGCCGCTGTAACTCTGTCAAAACCTGTATTTGGCATAATCCATTCATTCTTTTGGTTTCCAACAGAAAGACGCATTGATCCTTTGTTGTCGCCACCTTGAATAGAAACATTATTGTTTAATGTCATACCAGTTCTCCAGAAATCTTTTCGGTTATCTCTATAAGGCTGCCAAGGCAATCTCTGCGCTGACTGTCCTTCTAAAGTAGGGTCATATTGATAGAAATTCTGTCCTGTAAATGCTGGCCCCCAAGCACTGCTTGTTCCGCTGGTTGAAGTTCCGTCTGCAGAATTTCCGTAAGAATAATATTGATTCCCCGAAGCATCTGGCGAATTTCCGGTTCCTTGTCCGTACTTGTACTGATAATCAGGCCATCTTTGAATTACATCAAAAGTAGCTCCTGTATTTATTGAGATTCCTAAACCTTTGTTTTTCTTTCCAGATTTTGTGGTAATAATCAAAGCACCGTTTGCTGCACGGCTTCCATAAAGCGCAGTTGCACCTGCACCTTTAAGAACCGTAACTGCATCAATATCATCTAGATTAAGATCAGAAATTCCGTTTCCGTAATCAATTGGAGAATCTTCTCCCATGTAAGCGCTACTTGAACCCGAAGTTGTCATCTCTGCATTTACAGGAACACCGTCTACAACAATTAGCGCATAATTTCCTTTTGGACTTAATGACCTGTTTCCTCTCAGTGTAATCTGCTGTGAGTTTAACGGACCAGAACCTGTAGAAGTAATGCTTAAACCTGCCACTTTTCCTTTTAATCCAGATGACCAGTTGTTTGGTCTTCCTTGCGATAAGTTTTCAGATTTGATAGTCTGTTGCGAGAATCCTAATCTTTTTTCTTCTCTTTTAATTCCCAAAGCCGTTACAACAACTTCATTAAGTTCACTTGTACTTAACTTCATTACAATCGTAATCGGATTAGTACTTGCTGAAACCTCTTGAGAAACATATCCCATATAAGAAACCACAAGAACAGCCGAAGCATTTACAGCAAAGCTGAAATTTCCTTCCATGTCTGTCATTGTGTTTGTTTTTGTTCCTTTTTCAAGAATGGTAACTCCTGGCATCGGCATACCGCTTTCGTCCAGAACTCTTCCTCGAACATTCATTTGCGCACGAAGATTTTTGGTAACTGTAATAGTATTATTCAGTTTTTTAAATGAAAGCCCAGTTTTAGAAGCAACTTTTGCAAGCACTCCGTCAAGACTTTCTTTTTCTGCATAAATTGAAATGCGCTGTGAACTTCCAGATATCTTTTCGTCAAAAACAAATGTAAAAGTCGTTTTTTGTTCAACTGCACTAAAGAACTCTGTAATTGCAGCATCTTTCAGATTAAGGCTAATCTGAACATCTTTGCCTGACTGTCCTGAGGCAAATCCTTTAAAGGAAAAAATTAATAAAATCATTAAGTAAAGATTTTTCATCTTTATATACTTATTGAAAAAAAATTGTAGTTTCGTATTCATTACTATTAGGCTATAAATTTTATTTTTAGTCTTTTAAAATCGCCCGTTTCCGTTGCACCGGAAGCGGGTTTGTTTTTTCTGTTTTTAAGGTGTCTTTTTTCTTATAGTTATTTGGTTTTTAGTTGTGTAATTTATTTTTAGGTTTTTCAAATAGGCAATACTTTCTAGTACGTTTTCCAGTTTTTCGTCTTTAAACTTTCCAGAAATCGTAAGATTATTTAGTTCTTGATTTTCAATTGTAATATCTACATTATACCAGTTTTCGATAATTTTTACCGTTTCAGAAAGCGTAGTGTTTTTAAGCATGATCGTATTACTTATCCAAGCGATTTTATCTTCGCTGTTTTCTGTAGAAATCTGTAAATCTGAATTCTTTATCAAATCGGCTTGCTGATCTTTAATAATCTGCACTTTTTTTCCAGTTGGCGAACTGACTTCCACTTTTCCGCTGATAACACTTACTTTGGTGTTGTGATGTTCATAGGAATTAATGTCAAATGAAGTTCCAAGCACTCTCACTATTACATCGTGTGTTTGTACAATAAAAGGTCGTTTTATGTCTCTAAAAACCTTAAAATAAGCTTGTCCAACAAGCTGTATATTTCTTGTGTCTTCAAATTGTTCGGGATAAGTAATACTGCTGTTTGAGTTTAGTACAATGACACTCCCATCTTCAAGGAAAATTTCTTTCTTTTCTCCTTTGGCAGTAATTTGAGTAATTGCTGCAGGTTTGAATGCAAACTTGGCTACAGTAAATGCAATTGTAAGTCCGGCTACTAAAACTGCTGCGACTTTTAGTGCTTTCCTAATTGTATATTTTTTTGGTTTTACCTGTAGTTCTAAAAATATCTTATTTAGAATTTCATCCCCTTTTTCATCAGATAATTCAATATCTAATGATTGATCCTGCATCTTATCAAAAAATGATTCGACTGTTATTTTTTCTTCAGGTGTGCAGGTACCTTCTTCGTATTTTTTTGCTAATTGCAAAAAGATTTCTTTTTTCAAAATATGTGCTTTTATATACAAGTCACATTTTTTGAATCGAACAAGTAGTCGAAAATAAAGGCTTAACGTTTTCTTAAAACGAGTATTTTTTAGTTAACATAAAAGAACGCTGCCCAGTAAAAAAGAAGATAATTATAAGATGCGTTGTTTAATCGAAGTTGCTTTAAAGCGTTGCTGATATGTTTTTCTACCGTATGAATTGACAAATTAAGTTTTGCCGCAATTTCAGCATTTGTGAAATGTTCGATACGGCTAAGCAGAAAAACCTCTCTACATTTGGGAGTTAGTTTACTAATCTGATCGTTGATGTTTTTCTCCAAGTCAATGTACTCGAGATCATTAATAGTCAAACTTGGATCTGGAATGCTTTCTAATATTTCAATATGCTGCTGATCAAATTTCAGATTTCTGATCTGATTCGCAATTTTGTATTTTACAGCTCTAAAAAGGTAAGCTTCAAGATTTAGAATTACAGCGCTAGTCGCGTTTTTCCAAAGACTTATAAAAATTTCCTGAACTATATCTTCGCAAATTGCTTCGTCTTTGTAGATTTTAAATGCGTACGAATAAAGTTTTTTCCAATAGCGATTAAAAATAATTGAAAACGCAGCATCATTCCCTTCAAAAATTAATTTTTGAAGTTCATCGTCTTGCATTTTCAAAAGATCTTTTTCCATGTTATTAAAAAAAACAAATGAAAAGGAACTGATAAAAAATACCTAAGAAACTAATTTAACTTTGTGTTAAATTAGTTTTACCCATAATTTCTAAAATTCTATTTAAACATTTCTCTGTTCATGAATTCTAAATCTCTATCAATTCAAGTAAAAAGATATTTTATTTTAATACTATTCTTTCCGTAATTGTTTTATTTGAGGAAACATCAATACCAGTAATTTCGGCATACTTTACATTTGGCAACCAAAAAGAACCTCCTTCAATTCGCACAAATATTTTCTCCACTTGTATTTTTCTCTGATTTATATTTACAAAAACATGATATTTTTGATCTGAATCTAGCTTTTTCAACGTTAAAGACAACTTTTTGTATGATACAAATTGAAGTTCAAACTCTTCATTATTTAAGGCTTTGCTTTCTATTCCATATGCAAATTTGCGTTGCATATAACTAAAATCTTTTTTTTCTCCTTTCTCAGCATATCGAATCCAATATCCTTTTATAGGATTACTTTTTTCTATTTTTCCATTTTCTTGATAATTTAAGGCATATATAGCAGTATTTATATTTGGATCGCGCTGAATATAAAATAACATATTATCTATATTTTTAGGCGTCGGAAAATTTAATGGCGATGGATTTCTAGATTGCGCCAATAAATTTTCTGAAATTAAATTCAATAAGATCAATATAATGATTAGTGATTTTCTAAAATATTTAAATGGTAATTTATTCATAAATGAAATACTTATATTCTAATTTTAACAAGTTGGCTGTATTTTTTCTAACACATAGCATAATAGATATTGTAAACTTATAAAGACGTTTCACTACTAGTAACAAACATAGCTACGAGTTAAGAAACTAGTTTATTTTTCAAATTCTTTTTACGAATCTAAAAACCTATGCTTCTATCTGTTGAATTGTTTTTTTTTTGAATTATTTCCAACAGATTAATTTGATTCGATTACATTCTGTTTTTCGTTTACCTTAAAAACCCAATATTTAATCAGAGGATAATTAAATCCATAAGAAACAAAACTATCCGTGATTAATCTTCCGATTCTGTAATCGATTTGAAATGTTTTTTGCAGAATAAGCGTACCAAGTGATTTCAAAAAAATACTTCCTAGTACAACCAATGCAAATTTAAAAAGCTGACTATTAATTCGGTTCTTATAACCAAATTGATTTTTAAACACCCAAAATCTATTAATGCTAAAATTGATAATTGCACCAATAGTTCCTGAGATTAATATAGAAAAGGTAAAATGCAGTTTAAATACTTCTGTCAGTAAAATCATTAAGCCATAATCGGTAATGCCGCCTACAAATGCTGCAACTTGAGCTTGTAGAAAAGTATAAATAGACTTTTTATTGAACATTTCAGACTTGATTTTTATCTTTTAAATCACCTAACTTTAAGAGTTTAAAGCTATCTACAAGATTGATTACAAGCAATATAACACTAATTAAACCAGCAAAATAGGTTATTGATCCGTGAAATAAAACTTCTGTAATTAAAATTAAAGCAATAATAAATCTAAGCTCCGTTGGACCAACAGCTCCCGAATCTATACTGTATTCATTTGTAATTTTGTAGCGTAACTGACTGATGATGATAGACCAACCATACAATGCAACAAAAGCAAAGGCTACTATTTGTGTACCATTTTTAGCATAAATGTAGTAGCCAAAACCAATAAGTACAATACCAATCCAATCGGCGATAATGTCGAGTGCAAAGCCATACCAGCGACGTGGAATATTTCTATAATAAGCCAATCTTCCGTCTAAAGAATCACCTAACCAATTTATAATCAAACCAATAATCCCTAAAAGCAAATACCAATTTGTTATATAGGTTCCTAAAACAAAAGCTAAAAAAACGAAACCCGAACCAAGTGCCCCAATTAAAGTGAGTAAATTTGGTGAAATGAATTTAGGCACTTTTGGCAGCAGAAATACAATAGTTGACTGTTCCGCTTTTTTCAAAATATTAGTGCGCTTACGGTCAGAAAATGTTCTTTGTGCAATTGAACTATAATCTTCATTCAGTGTTTCCTTTCCCATTATCAGCTCAGTATTTGTAAACCTGAAACTATCGCCAATTCTAGTTTTGCTATTTTAAGTTTTATCTTTCTCTGACTATTTTTAAAAAAATCTGTGGTACTTTTTAGCTTACCTGATCTAACCAGATAACTAAACGCGATAACAATCAGCATAATTATTTAACAATACCAGCAAAACGTTGATAGAAAACCGTTGGACTGTTCTCGTTTTTAGGAGCGTATTTTCCTGCTATAATTGGAATATAAATAACTCTTCTTCTGCTTTCTTCGCCACGAACAGATGATTCTGCAACTCTGTGCCATAAACGACCATCATGAATGGTTAAATCTCCAGCCTCTGGAATGATGGAAACTTCCTCCGGATCGGCTTTATTATCTAAAAAGTATTTTTTACGGAAAAGCATTTGATAAATACTTTGCTTATGAGTTCCAGGAATAATTTTAAGTCCACCGTTTTCAGGTCTCAAGGTGCTCAAGTGAATACCCACATTTAACATCGGATTTAATTTTCCTCCATAAAAAATATCTCTTAAGCCATCTGTATGCCAACCCATTTTAGTAAACTTACTTTCTGGTCCGTTGATATAATGATTAAAAACCATTCCGTCTTTTTCTTCCGTTCCTAATCTGGCGCCATCGCCTGCCAATGGTAACAAACCATTAAATCTCGGATCAAGCAGAAGACCGCTCAAGGCTTGATGATGCTGATTGATAAAAGCAAAACGTTGTACAATAGGAGAACCATCTAAATCTTTTCCGAATTTAATTGGGACACCGTTTATTTTTTGAAGATCGTTTTCAATCCAATTTTGCTCAACTTGTTTCGATGCATCAATAATGGACGAAACCGTTTCTGGATTTATAAATTTTTTGAAGTGAATGAAACCATGTTCGTTAAAAAAGGCAATTTGCTCATTTGTTAATTGCTCAGTAAGGGTAAATGTTTTATATGTAGATACCATGATAAATATATTTAATAGATGAAATAATAGTGTTTGTAATTTTATATAAAAGGTTAGCAACAACAACAGCAGCACATTCGCATGTTTGCGTGCATTTGACCTTTATTAAAATTAAACTTATTTTTCATATTAGATATACTCTATAGAATTAGTAGACATTTATGCAAATGTAATATAATTTATTATTTGCCAAAATTTTTTTGATACTTTTTTCGAAAAAAAAATTAGATTTTATAAATACCAGCCGCAGTTTTTTCTATGAAAGCCTTTGGTAATACACGATTAGCGTAAACCGAAACAATATTTGTAAAACCCGGAATAACTTCAGATTTTTTGTTGAACATGGCTTTTACCGCCATTTTTGCCACTTCATCAGGTTGCATATTAAACTTTTCAGCCATTTTGTTTAAAGCACTTAAACCAGCTCTCGCAGCAAAACCAGTATCAACCGGACCAGGACTAAAACAGGTTACTGAAATTGAAGTTTTTTCAAGTTCGAAACGTAAGGCCCTTGTAAATGATAAAACAAAAGCCTTTGTAGCCGAATAAACAGCTAATGTAGGCACAGCTTGGTATGCTCTATATATTTAAAATGTAAGCTTGCTCTTCGTGTGAAAGTATAGGAACTAATAAATGAGAAAGTTCTACCACTACATTCATATTAAGTTGCATCATGCCAAGCTGATCGCTTAAAGCAGACTGACTAAAATCGCCCCAAACACCATAACCAGCATTGTTAACCAAAACCCCAACTGGGTAATTATTCAATTTTATCCAATCGATTACTTTTTGTGATGCAGCATTTGTCGAAAGATCAATTGATAAAACAGAAACATTGATTTTGTATTTAACTTGAATATCATCAGATAGTGCTTTTAATTCTGCTTCACTTCTTGCAACAAGCAGTAACGGATATCCTTGTTTTGCCAATTCGTAAGCAATAGATTTTCCAATGCCTTTGCTGGCACCTGTTATTAAAGCATACGGTTTCGTTTTTTCGCTCATTTTATTAATTTAATAATCAAATATAAAGATTAATTGTAAAATGTTGAGCTTGCAGTCCGACTTATCATTCCGTACAAATGTTTTGCTGGTAGAAAAATATAGATCAGGTCAGATTATTAAAACGATTTCAAAATCAAATGTTCCTACGGAACGTAATCTCTTTTAAAAATAAATTTTTTCTACCAACGAAATGCTCCTACAGAACAAGTAAATATGTAAAATGACAAAGAGGCTGTCTCAAAAATCGAGACAGCCTCTTTGTTAAAACCTTTTGTACTTTTTAAACGGGTTTATTTAGTTTAGGATCATAAAGCATTGCTGTACATAAACAGTTTTTTCTTTCCTTACTCACTAATATCGGACAGTTTACACATGATTTACAGCTTTCCCAAAAGATTTCATCTGAGGTAACTTCAGAAAAAGTAACCGGCATAAAACCGAGTTCGTGGTTCATTTTCATCACGGCAAGTCCAGAAGTTAAACTGAAAATGCGGGCATCTGGATATAACTTTTTGCTCAATTCAAAAATCTTTGTTTTAATTTTTTTGGCCAGTCCTGTATGTCTAAACTCTGGCGCTACAATAAGTCCCGAATTAGAAACATAATTGCCATTTTCCCATACAGAAATAAAAGCAAAACCTGCCCATCTTCCGTCTGATGCAAAAGCTATAATTGCTTCTCCCTTATTCATTTTTTTCTCCAATAATTCTGGCGAACGTCCAGAAATTCCTGTTCCGCGGGCTATAGCTGATGATAAAGTCTCTTCGCAAATCTGTTTAATCCAAAAAATATGGGCAGATCTGGCTTTTTCAATAGTAAAATCTATTTGTTCTGCTGTCTCTTCAACAGATGAAAGTATTGCATTTTTACGAAATTTGTTGGTATAGAAAAAACCTTCACCAAGTTTTATATTAGCGTCTATTATCGGATCTATAATTTTCATAATTATTTAGTTATGTTTTAATTATCCTTTATTTTAATGAAGTAATTCCAAATTTGATGTCTTAAAGAATTTGAGAAATTAGAAGAACAGTAATAAAGAAAACTATACTAAAGACTATTAAATTGATGGTTCTGTCTTTACTCTGCATAGATTTATTTGATAAGTATAATTTAGTTATCTCCTTGCTTCTTGTTTTATTTGCTTTCATAGTTCTTTTTTAGATTGATAATGTTTAGGATATTGGCGAAGACAAACGATATGCCAAAACATCTTAAACGACACAAACACTTAATTATCAACAAATTAAATCATAGTATCATTTACAAATTACTATCAAAATGATATGGTGAACCTACCAAAATGAAAGGCTTTACTATTAATAACATTATTTTTTAAGCATAAAAAGATTTTCTGAACAATCGAGAAATAAATAACCCGAAAAGCCTTTTCAACCGAAATCTCTTTTACTTTTGCCGAATGTTAGAAATTCTTTACCAAGACGAATATATTATTGCCATTAATAAACCAAGCGGGTTGTTGGTTCACAAATCATTTTATGCACGAGATGCAAAAGTGTATGCCATTCAGGAATTGAGAAATCAAATTGGGCAACATGTTTATCCTATTCATCGGTTAGACCGCAAAACATCTGGTATTTTGTTATTTGCGCTAGATAAAGAAGTTCTGAAAATTATGAATGATCGTTTTGCCACACGCGAGGTCGAAAAAAAATATTTAGCCATTTTACGCGGCTGGTCTCCCGAAGAACTTACGATTGATTATGATTTAATTAATGATGATAACATTAAACAAAATGCCATAACCTATTTTAGTCGTTTGCAAAATGCCGAAGTTGCGTTAGCATTTAACAATAAACCCACTTCACGATATTGTTTGGTAGAAGCGATTCCAGAAACTGGACGCATGCATCAATTAAGAAAACATTTCAAACATATTTTTCATCCCATTTTAGGAAGTCGACCGCATGGTTGCAACAAACAAAATAAATTGTGGCTGGAAAATTTTGATCTCAAAGGAATGATGCTCCATGCGCATCAGTTAATTTTTAATCATCCGATACACAACGAACAACTAATTTTGAATGCAAAGGTTAATGAAGAATTTAGCAGAGTTGGTACTATTCTTAATCTGGATTTGAGTAAGTATCAATAGTATTTTTCTCCAAATTAATAAAATGAATAATTTCTTTTTAAACCTTTAGCTTTTTATTTTTATTTCTTCGCCAATAAAACAGATAAAAAACTCCTAGAAGCAAAACCAAAATATCAAATCTAATAATCTGCGGTATACGGTTTATTTGATCGTTATAATAAGTTCCTCCAAAAAGTGCTCCAGAGCCGATTCCTAATTCCATCGAAATATATATCGTGGCAACCGCTTTTCCACGGTGTTCTGGGTTACTCAAATCAATAGTCCATGCGCTAACTGCTGGTGACAAAATACCTGCGCCAATTCCATAAATTCCTGCTCCGACTAGTAACATCTGAATATCTCTTCCGGCACTTATTACAAAAAGTGCAACAGCCATTATAATTAATCCTGCCAGAATTACTTTTGGTCTTCCGTGTCTGTCTGAAACTTTTCCTGCACCAAAACGAACTAAAACAGATGCAACAGTAAATGCTGTAAAAAAGATTCCTTTATTTGTCGCGCCAAGATGTTCGCTCCAATCAGGAATTAAGGTCAAAATAAGTCCAAATGCCGTGTAAGAAAGAAAAGTAATAATTCCTGCTGGAAAAACATTTTTATCAACAATATCTTTTCGTCCGATGTAAAACATAGATTTATTAAGTTTCTCTTTTACTGTAAGCGTTTCTTTCATATTAAAAACAATAATAATCGATAAAAATGCAAGAAATGACGAAGTATAAAACATCACATTCATTCCGAAAGAATTTACAATCATACTTCCTAATGCTGGTCCGAGTGCGCCTCCGATACCAAAACATAATCCGTGCATTCCTAACGCTTCTCCCCATCTTTTTTGCGGAATAATATCGGCTACGTAAGCAGATGTTGATGTCGGTTTAAATCCTGTAGAAAAACCATGAACTAGACGAAGCAACAAAAATCCAGAAACAGAACTTAAAATTGGATACAGAAATCCGCAAATCACACAAACCGAAGATCCAATTGCCATAACAGGCACACGTCCCCATTTGTCTGTCAATTTACCACTAAAAGGTCGCGAGATTGCCGCCGTAAGTGTAAATAAAGAAATGATTAATCCTTTGTATTCTGCTCCTCCCAAACTGCTTAAATAATTTGGAAGTTCTGGAATCATCATATTGAAACTAGAAGAAAACAGCAAAGAACTTAAACAAAGTAAAATAAATTGAAGCGTATAGATTGATTTTTCTTTTTCTAACATTATTGAATTATAAATTAAATCATTGCAAAAGCAAATGGGTATTAAAATTGAAATTTTTAAAACAATTCCAATTGATTGTTCGGATTATTTGGTTTGTTCTTTTTGGGTTTTGCATCACCAAAAACGGTTCGACCTCCGTATAAATGAGAATTTTCTCTTTCTCTTTGAATCAAAGCATCAAAATTATTATTCGGCGTAAAACTTTCTTCGGCATTTCTCGAAATTTCAGATAGTTTTTGAATCGCGCTTAATTTATCGCTATTGCCAATTTTTGCACGATTTATAGCTCTTTGCAAAGTATCGATCGTTTCATCATAAATTTTAACAGGAACAGGAAACGGGTGTCCATCTTTTCCGCCGTGGGCAAAAGAGAAACGTGCCGGATCTTCAAATCGAGTTGGAGTTCCGTAGATTATTTCGCTTACTAAAGCTAAAGATTGCAAAGCTCTCGGTCCCATTCCTTTTAAAAGCAATAGTTCTTCAAAATCTTCTGGTTTATTATCGTGAGTTGTCCAAAGCATTGCTCCGAGTCTTTTCATGTTGACATCATCTATTCTCACATCATGATGCGCAGGCATAGAAAGATGTTGCATTTCTTTTATAATCTTTGTTGGTTCTTCTTTTATTAATTCTAAAATTCCTTCTCTAGATTTTGTAGCAGCATCGGCAGTAAGATTCAAAATATTGCCTTGATTTTCGCCGTAAATAAAAGTATGAGGCTCATTGATGAAAGATTTCAAATCTTGCGAATGCCAATGATATCTTCTTGCCGTATGCGAATTCGGATTCATTCCTTGCTGAATAACAGCCCATTGTCCTTTATTATCCACAATAAAATTATGCTGATATAATTGAAATCCATCTTGAATGGCAGTGTTGTCTACTTTTGCTGTAAGTCTACTGCAATTGGCGAGATTATTTCCGTCGAGACCTGTTTTTTCTCCCACAAAAAGAAGTTCTTGCGGTGTGAGCATCGAATGTTTTCCTTTTCCTCCGCAGATATAAATTCCTAATTCTTTAGAATGCGGATTAACCGATCTTTTTAAGGCTCCAAGTACAGAAGTTGTAATTCCAGACGAATGCCAATCCATTCCCATAACGGCTCCAAAACTCTGAAACCAAAAAGGATTACTCAATTTACTGATGACTTCGGAAGTAGAAAATTCTAAGGCAATCGTTTCTACAATTGCAAAACCAAGTTTTGACATTCGTTCAGCAAGCCACATCGGAACGTGTCCGTAATGTAAAGGAAGATCTGCTGTACCTGAACGTTTCATCTGTCAAATTATATGCTGCAAAAATAGGCAAAATACAACTGTTTATTTCTTAATAAAGCCGTAAGGTTCGTAGAATGTTACAAAATGAAACAATTTATAAAGAGAGAATGGCAAAATCATTTTATGGAAACAAAAGTTTACTTAAATTTACTTTTATGGAAGAACTGCGAAAACATATTGAACAAATTTGCCCTTTAACAAATGAAGAATTTGACTATATCAAAACGTTCTTTAAAGAGAAAAAGGTAAAAAAACACCAATACTTGCTTCAGGATGGCGATAAAGTAACTTCTGAATATTGGATTGTAAAAGGCATTTTTCGTGCTTTTCATATTGATAAAGACGGAAAAGAACATATTGTACAATTTGCACTCGAAAACTGGTGGCTTTCAGATTACAATGCTTTTTTCAATCAAAAAGAATCCAACATTAATATTGTTTGTATGGATGACGCAGAAGTTCTTTGTCTGACACTTTCTGGAAGAGAACAATTGGCTTCGGAATTGCATAAAATGGAGCATTTTTTTAGAATGAAACTCACTAGCGGTTATTCGGCTCAACAAAGAAGAATTATTTCGCTTCTCTCTAATAATCCTAAAAAACGATATGAGGAATTTGCAAATCTTTATCCGAACATTATGCAAAAAATACCTAAAAAATATATCGCAGAATACTTAGGCGTTAGTCGGGAAACTCTCAGCCGACTTTATTCAAACTCTTAAAAACTTCAATAAAAAACTTCAAGCGTGATTTTCTGTCACGCTTTTTTTATGCTTTCAATTTAGATATCTAAAAAACTTTCTTAACCAAAGTCAATGATTTTTAACGACTTACAAACATAATTTTGCCTTGTAATTAAATATTCTTGTTTTCTGAATTCTGCTTAATCTTTTGATTTTGAAAGGCTCAACACAAAAATGTGATTCAAATCACACTTTTAAAGTGAGTTGGCTCAACCTCCAGGTTCTAGATATGGAGGAAATTTGTCTCAGATATAAAGCCAATTATAGATTACAAAATTTTGCATAACAAATAGATTCATTTAAAAATCAAAAATTATGAAACCAAAAGCTTATAAATCAATTGCTAAAAAAGGGTTTACTATTGCAACATCTGTTTTTCTTTTACTAATAAATGATGCGAAAGCCCAAAACGGCATTAAAGTAAAAACTAAAACGCTTACTGAAATGACTTCAAAAATGACAATGTATGAAGTTAAAGACGAACAACTGGCAACGTTTCGTAAATCGATGGAAAACTACGTTGCAAATGCGATTCTTTCAAAAGACAATACTATGGCAGAAGCATTTTACGAACAAGAAAAACCCAATGTCTTATGGCTTATTGAAAGATGGAATGACAAAAAAGAATTCGTTGAATTTAGCAAAAGCAAATCAGCAAAATCAGTAGAAGAATTATCTAAAAAGGCGCTTTTAATACCTTCTAAAAATTATTATCTAAAAGACCTTGAACCATTAACGAAAGAACAATGGCGTAAAACAGCAAAAAAGGAAGACCAACAACTTGTCATCATGTTATTTGTTGATGCAAAAAAAGGCACAGAACAAAATTTTAAAGATACTTACCATATTGCAATGCCACAATTTAGAAGTGAACCTGGAGTGGTAACGTATCAGCTTTCTGAAATTGATGGAGATGAAACCCAATTTGTTACTTACGAAAAATTCAGAAGCGATGAAGCTTTTCAATATCACTTGAACTTTCCTCCAATTAAACCCGTAATCGAGTATTTGGAAACCAGTATCAAAAAACCTCCTTTTCAAAACGGACTGCATAATCTGATAGAATTTGCACCGCTGACAAGAGAATAATCTTAAAAAATAAATTCATAAAAAAACAATTATCAACATTTTAAAAAATTAGAAATCATGAAAAATTTAACACCAATTATCGCAGCAAGTTTATTCGGAACTACAGCTTTTAACGCTCAAACTAGTCATGAACTAAACGTTATGAATCAATTAGCAACTCCTTCGCACGTATCTGTTATGCCAGTTTCGCAATTATTAAACGCGCCTGGAAACGAAGCTTTGAGAGACTTCTTTTTTACTCCAGTGAAAGACAAAACGATATTAAAAGGTAAAAAAATCGCTGTACTGGCAGCAGACGGTTTTGAAGAAATTGAACTTACTGGACCAGTTTGGTACTTTAGAGAACTTGGCGCTCAGGTTGATATTATTGCGCCAAAATTTAATCCCGCTCCAGCAAGATACGGATTGAGTACTCCTGAAATGGCAAAAACTCATATTATGGCAATTCAGTATCTGCAACCTACAGGTTGGATTAAGTTTGACAGAACTGCCGATCAAATTAAAGTGAGTGATTATGATGCTGTTTTTATTCCGGGTGGCGCTTGGAATCCAGATAATCTTCGTTATGATAAAGACGTAATCAAATTTATTAAGGATTTTAATAAATCTGGAAAATTGATTGCCGCTATATGTCACGCGCCAGTTGTTTTAGCTTCTGCTGATATTTTGAAAGGAAGAAAACTTACTGGATATTGGAACATTCAAATTGACTTAAAAAACGCCGGCGGAATTGTTTCTGACCAACCTGTTGTAGTAGATTCTAACATTATTACAAGCAGACATCCAATTGATGTAGCTGATTTTTCTAAAGCTGTAGAAAGCTGGTTGGCTAAAAAATAATTTCAATATAAACCCAGAAAGTGAATTTCATTTTTCTGGGTTTTAATTTAAAATTTTATTTCCCAATCATTCTTTTTCGAAGCCTGCTTAGAGATTCTGGTTTAATACCAATATAAGATGAAAGCTGATTCTGCGATACCATTTGAAAAAGATAAGGTTCTTTTTGTAGGATTGTTTTATAACGCTCTTCTGGAGTTTGAAAATGAAGCATTTCCTGCCTTTCAATGATTATGAGGTACGCAGATTCGGCAATTAGTCTTCCAAATTTTGACCAATTCGGACAGCAATTATACAATGCCTCAACTTTATTATATTCTAAGGCAATTACTGTAGAATCTTCCATCGCTCTACAGCTATAATGCGCATTTTTTTGCGTAATAAAACTGGCAAAATCTACTAGAAAATCATTCGATTTTACAAATCTGCTGTTGATCTCGTTTCCTCGGTAATCAACGTAAAACATTCTAAAAAAGCCATTTTCGATAAAATAGATATGGCGGCATATTTCTCCTTGAAGCAAAAGATCTTTGTCTTTTTTTACTTCTATTCTATTGATAATTGGCAACATTAAATTGTACTCCTCATCAGACATTGGGACAATTGATGTAATAACGTTTTTAAGCGCATCCATAATATTGATTTTTTAAAGAAATAAGCAGATTGCAATTGGATCTAATTTTTCTAAAACTATTTCTAGAATATTAAAAACATGTTCTTAACCAAAGTCAACGGCATTTATGAAATCACGAGTCTACCTTTGTTATGTAAATATATTGAAAACCAATTACTTACAACATTAATTTTAAAAAAAATCTATTACTAATAATTTTAAAAACTGAAATCATGAAAACTAAATTCAACATCGAAACAAAAACAAATAAGAATTCAAAATTAGGATTTAAAATCCATTTGCTTGTATTTTTATTAGCAACCCCAATTGTATTTATTGTCTGGTATTTAACCGATACTACATATCCTTGGCCACTTTGGTCTACACCAGCTTGGGCAGTAGGAATTGTTTTTCACTATTTAGGCGTATATGTTTTTAATAAAAACAATACTAAATCTTATTGCACTAGAAATAAATCTTACAGCATTTAAGTATTTAAAGCCAAAAATTCTAGAAAAAAAAAGTCTCGAAAAAACTAATTTTCGAGACTTTTCATATTTTGTATAATGTTATTTATAAATTCAAATTACTTTCTTGGCAAACAAAAATATGCTGTAAACCGCTTGTGTGTAATTTTGCAACAGCTTCTTTAATATCATCTAAATTAGATGTTATAATTTTCAAAACCTGTTTTAAATCCTTAAAATTATTTGGTTTTATAAAATAACAGACAGCACCTAAACTTGTCGCGCTATCCATATCATTTTTGTGCGAAGAAGTCGAAATCATAATCACAGGGATATCTTTATACCGCTGATCTGATTTTAATTCTTTAAGACATTCCCAACCATTCATAATTGGCATATTTAAATCTAAAAAGATAACTCCAGGATTTTCATCGAGACTATCTAGAATTTTTAATGCCTCGCTTCCATTTTCTGCACAATGACATAAAATATCTTCATCAATATCTGCCAATGCTTCGCAGAACATTTCTGTATCATCCATATCATCGTCGGCGAGTAAAATTACCTTTTTCTTCATATTAAATGTCATTCTCTTTTTGTTCTAATGGCAACTTTATTGTAAATACAGCACCTTGGTTTGGTATACCCGAAGCGGTGATACTTCCTCCATGACGCTCCGCTATTTTTTTGCAAAGCGACAGTCCTAAACCAGTTCCTTCGTATCGATCCTTAGGATTTAAACGTGTAAAGGTTTCAAAAATATGATTAGTCTGATTAGAAGTAAAACCAATTCCGTTATCTTCTAATCTTATCAAGGCAAAACTTTTGTCTTGCTCGTTTATTATCTCAGCCGATATACTAATAATTGGCGGTATTGTTTCTTGAGCAAATTTAATCGAATTATTAATAAGATTGTAAAATAATTGATACAGTAATACAGAAGCTCCTTCTAATTTTGGTAAATTTTGATATAGAATTTTTCCATTCGATTTTTGCAAAGCAATTTCCAAATCCGTTTCAATATTTCTTATAATTTCATTTAAGTCAACTAAAGTTGTTTTTTGCGAATCGGCATTAATTTTAGAATAAGCCAAAACGCCATCAATCATGTTAAACATTCGATCTGCGGCAACATGAATTCTTTCAATAAATTTTGTTGAAGATTCATCAAGTTTTCCGTCTAAACGATCTTCTAAACGACTTAGAAACGTTTTAATTTTTCTAACCGGTTCTTTCAAATCGTGCGATGCAACGTGAGCAAATTGCTGCAAATCATCGTTAGAGCGCTGTAATTCTTTTGTACGATCTGCGACTAAAATCTCTAATTTTTCGGTAATAGATTTGTGCTCATGTATATCTGTACACGTTCCAAACCATTTGGTTATTGCACCAGTTTTGTCTTTGATAGGAACAGCTTTACTCAAAAACCATCTGTATTCTTTTGTATAAATATTTTTTATTCGAAATTCAAGCTGATACGGATTACCGTTTTCAACGCTATAATACCAAAATTCTTTTACTAAAGATACATCATTTGGATGTAAAACTGGAATCCAGCTATTATCTCCATGGCCATCTTCTTCTAATCCTGTATATTCATACCATCGATTATTGTAGTAATCTGTAAAACCATCTGGTCTTGCTGTCCAAATAATTTGAGGAACTAGATCTGCAAGCTGGCGGAATTTCTCTTCACTTTCTTTAATAACCTCTTGAAGCTCTTTTTGCGAAGTAATATCACTAGCCGTACCAAACCATTCGATTATTTTACCATTTTCATCTAATATTGGAACCACTCTAGAAAAAACCCAGCCAATTGATCCGTCTGGATTCGTAACTCTATGTTCCATTTCAAAAATGCTTTTGTCTATAATAGATTGAGAAATAAGATTAACGGCTCTTTGAAGATCACTGTTATGAATAAATTTATCTAGCCAATTAGAAACTTGACCTTCAGAATTAGTAAAAAGTCCATCTCCTTCCAGACTGTGCATAATCATCCAGTCGGCATCCATTCGATACACTAAATCTGAAGAAGCATTTACCAGCGCCCGAAAACGATTCTCGCTTTCTTCCATTTTCTGACGCGCTACAACCTGTTCTGTAACTTCGACAGCTACTTGAATCATTCCGGTTATTTTTCCATCTTCTATAAGCGGACGATAAGCAAGATTATAATAGTAATTTTTTAATTCGCCTGTGCGGTTGTGTGGCACCAAAACCTCGCTTTGATCAAACGGAATTCCTTTATTATATACGTTTAGAACCTGTTCCCAAACATATTGCCCTTCTAGTTCTGGCAACACATCAATTAATCGCATACCAATAATTTCTTCTCCGCGCCCAATCATCTGGAGCATATGACCGTTAATCTGTTCGATTATTAAATCATCTCCTTTAAGAATTAAAGTTGGTGCTGGAGTCTGGTGTATCATTTTACGAAAACGACTCTCACTTAATTGCAATTTTGCTTCTGCTTGTTTAATTTCTGTAATATCACGAGTTGTTCCTGCAATTGCCTCAACATCTCCTTTTTCATTAAAAACAGGTGCAAAAATGTAATCGTAAACTCGACGTCCTAATTCTGCATGCGGAAAAGATACTGTTCCTCTAATTGATTTCTTTGTAGAAACCACTTCGTCGATTTCTCTTTCGTGCATTTCGGCATGCCATTCTTCATAGCCATTTTCTCGAAGTCCTTTGCCAATAGCATCTTCTGCAGATTTGCCCCACATTGTCAATAAAGCTTTATTGGCGTAAGTAAAAATATAATCAAGATCAAATACATAAACCAAATCTGGAGTTGTATTTATAATCGAATCGTAAAGTCTTTTTTGCTTTTCTGTAACTGTAAGTGCATTATTTAAAGCGTTTTCGGCTTGTTTTTTTTCTGTGATATCTTCTGTAGTCAGAACAATTAAGTCATCCTGTTTAACGGCTGTATATAGAAACCATTTTTTGTTTTCTTCAATTTCATGCCATTGCTCATAATTTACAGAAATGCCTGTTTCTGACGTTTCAATAAGCTTTTCTAGAATATCATTTTTAATCCACGGAAAAACTTCGGTGTACCTTTTGTTTTTGTAAGTAACATCTTTAACCCAACTAATCATAGCAGAGTTAAGCAGTAATATAGAAAAATCTTGTATCCTGTTTTTATTATTGTATAAAGGCTTTAAAACTGCAATTCCATTTGGTGCTGCGTTAAAGACAATTTCAAAAAGATTTAGATTATTTGTTAGCTCCATTGGTTCGTCAACATATAAGAAAAGCTGTTTTACTATTTTAAACTTTTAATTATTAATTACTTGTATCTAAAAATACATTCAACTAAAACAAAAACATTTTTTAATGCTGTCCAAAACATTTAATATTAAAATAATATCAGAATGCTAAATAGCCTAATCAAATATAGAGAAAAAGCTTTTCATTTGTTTTTTTATTTTAGCTGAATCTCACAAATTCATATTGTTTTTAGAATGAAAAAAAGCCAAATCCACTTAGATTCAGCTTTTTTGAATTTTATAATTCTTCGAAATTACTTTTTGATTACAGTATCTTTCTTGACAACAATTGTATCATTTCCAATTTCGTCTATGGTATCGCCCATAAGTGTATCTACTTCGGGTCCAACCGTATCAATTGTGTTTTGAATAGAATCATATGTAGAATCAGCTGGTATATTTTCATTCTTTTTACAAGAAAATGACAATCCAGCTAAAAGAATTAAGAATATAATCTTAGTATTTAACAGCGTTTTCATAAATATTTATTTTTAATTGATATTTCGTAATTAATAGTAATAAAAATAAAACATCATGAGAAAATTCAATTACACAATTTTAGGTTGCATTTATAGAAATCAAACCACATAAATCGTTAAATATATGGTATTTACAATTTTATTTTTTCTTTTTGGCTGCTTTTTCCTCTGGTCTTAAACTATCTTTCTGAACGCCTGTAGCAGTTGTGTAAGTTGAACCGTCTTTAGAACTTTCTCCTGGTCCGCTTCCTGTTCCTGCCGAACTTTCAGATCCATTTTTTTGTGTAGTTTCAATATTGGTTTCAATATGTTCATCACTTTTTATACTGTCTGTTTTGTTTTCTGCTTTACTTTGTTTGCTATCCATAGGCGAGATAACAGTATCTATTTCGTCGCTATATCCGTCCTGATTGTTTTTACATGAAAATAAGATTCCACTTAAAATAATCAAGACCAAAATCATCGTTCCTTTTATTGCTTTCATAATAATTCACTTTTCGGTTTATAAATTGTCTGATTTTCATAATTGCTAAGTAACCATTTATAAAACCGTTACGGTTATAGCATTTTCAGTATTTTTTATATAAAAAAGATATTGCAATCTTTTTAAAAATTAGAAAATTAAAAAAGGGGAAAATGTATTAAATCTTCCCCTTTTTTAATCTTTATTTAAAACTTAAAAAGTAACCAATTTTACTCCCAAAGTAAACCATCTTGAAGGCAATGGCACCGCTCCAACTTCATAATAGGTCGCATTAAATATATTTTGAGCATCTAAGAAAATTGTAAACTTATGAATGCTTTGACTTACTCTAAAATCATTTACCCAATAAGAAGGTCCAGTAATTCTTTCGTTAAAACGCGTTGCAAATAAAATAGAAAAATCCTTAAACTGATAATCGATCGTATTTGTAACTTGATGTTTTAGAGAAGAAATGGCATATTTTGAATAGATTTCTGTACGCGCACTTTTAAATTCTGAATCTAAATATGTGTATCCTAAAAGGATATTCAATCTCGAATCTTTAGAAAAATCAAATCTGTAAGTTCCACGCAAATTAATTCCATTTGTGTTTAAATCTCCTGTATTCTGACTTTGCCAAGGTTGCGTTGTTGCGTTACGCATCCAATCGATATAATTATCAATTTTTCTGTAGAAATAATTCGCATTCAAACTCAACGCTTTTTTATTGTATTTAAATCCGATTTCGCTCTGAAAAGCATTTTCTGAATCTAAATCGACGTTTCCAACATTTCCTGTTTGCTTCAGATATAAATCTGTAAACGATGGAATTCTTTGGCTTGTTCCAACATTACCAATTACTTTAAATTCATCTGTAATCGCATAACTTGCATCGATTCCAGGATAAATCTGCCATTTATAATCTGAATTGTAATTCAAATAAGTTCCTAAATTAATGTCTAATTTTTCGAAGAAACTTGTTCTGTATTCTGCGTACAAACCGACATTGTCGCGATCATGATCTCCAATATTAGAAGAATGAATATTTTCATTTCTAAATTCAGCTCCAAAACCAATTTCACCTTTGGATAATTTTACAGTCGAATTTAATTCTGCCGCAATCGAATTGGTGTAATGCTGACTTCTTCCAACTGCTAAATTTGAGTTTCCTAAATAACGATAATCGTCGTAATTGTATCTGTAAGTAACTCTTGGCATAATTTTCCAACTATCTGTAATTGAATGTTTCGACTGAATATTAGCAAAAGTAGTTTGTACAATTTCAGTCGAATTTCTATCACCAGGCGCAGCATAAAATCCGTTAGCACCAAATCCGTTATTGATGTAACCCGCAGAACCTAAAATTTCATTAGAATCATTGATTTGAACATTTCCTTGATAGAAAATTTTATTGTTTTCGAATGCCGTATTGTAACGGTATCCGTTGCTTTTATCGTGTGAAGCAAAAATCAAATGCTGTTGTTTTTCTTTTCCTAAAACAGCTCCCGCCTGAACGCCCATTCCGTAAAAAGTATCTCCTGTATCTTGCGTATCTTTTTCGAAATTAGAACCTGCATAAGTGCTTACTAAAAATCCAGAATCTGTTGGTTTTTTGGTGATAATATTGATTGCTCCAGTTAAGCTGTTAATTCCGTACGTTCTTGCAGCCGGTCCGCGAACAATCTCAATTCTTTCGATAACTTCAACCGGAAGAGGCAAATTCAGCATATTGTGTGCCGTTTGCGAATCGATTACTTTAGCTCCATTTAAAAGGACAACTGTTTGCTCAAAACTTCCGCCGTCAACGCTAATATCAGCTTGAGTTCCAAATGGTCCACGTTGCCTAATGTCAACTCCGTTCGCATATTGCAAAACTTCTTGAAGCGTTCTTCCTGGCAGTTTTTTTATAGTTTCACTAGAAATCACATACACATTTCTATTTTGTTTAGAAATTGGTGTACTGAAACGGTTTTCATTAATTATAACCTCATCCATTTGGTTTATGGAATCCTTTTTGGTCTGTGCGTAAAAATTGGTACAAATTACTGTAAAGACAGCAAAATAGATTTTTTTCATTTTGGTTTACTATTTTTTTGGCAAAAGTACTACCTTGCCGTACTAACAAAGTATACCAGTTTTATAATTATGGATAGTCCGGTTGAAATTCCTTTTAGAAGTTTTATTCATTTAAAACCAGAACAAAATACGGCAATTTATCTGCAGATTGTTTTTGAATTTATTAAAGCCATCCAAACCGGATTTCTTCCAGAAGGAACAAAACTTCCCGGCACGCGAATATTGTGTAAAGTATTAGACGTTAATCGAAATACGCTTATCAAAGCTTTTCAGGATTTAGAATCACAAGGTTGGATTGAAACGCTTCCAAATAAAGGCACTTTTATTTTATCGCAACAAAAAAACAAAACAGAATTTCCTCTTTCAAAAAAGCAAAATACCTCTGAAATTAATAACGTTTTTAACTTTCAAAAATCGACTATTTTAGAAAATCCTATAGAAACGAGCAATTTACCTTTTCAATTTAATGACGGAATGCCTGATTGGAGATTGGTTCAAACCGATGTTTTGGCAAGATTATATGTTTCAAAATTAAAACGAAAAAAAAGTTCTAAAACCTATGAACAGATTCAGCTTCGTTCGCATTCTAATTTTAAAACGCATTTTTCAAATTATCTGAATCTTACACGCGGAATTCGTATTTCGACTTCCGATTTACTTACAACAAGCAGTCACGAAATCAGTTTGTATTTGGTTACAAAAGTACTTATTTCTTCAGGTGATAAAGTTGTAGTAGCTTCTCCGGGTTATTATATGTCAAATATGACGTTAACAAATACTGGTGCGCAAATTATTCCTATTCAGGTAAATGAAGACGGAATTGATACCAAACAATTGAAAGAAATCTGCGAAACTTCAGAAATCAGAGTTTTGTATCTTACTTCAAATTATCATTATCCGACTACCATTTCACTAAGTGCAAAAAAAAGAATGGAAGTTTTAGAATTAGCCAATCAATACGGATTTATTATTTTGGAAGATGATTACGATTTTGATTTCCATTATGATAATAATCCCGTTTTACCTTTGGCCGCTTTTGATTCTAACCAAAAAGTTGTTTATATTGGATCTTTTGGAAAATCGCTTCCTACGGGATTTAGTTATGGTTTTGTTGCCGCTCCTTCTGAATTTATTAAGGAATTAGAAAAGCATCAAAATATTCTAGAACCTAGCATTGATGTTTTAAAAGAGCAGGTTTTAACCGAATGGATTACAGAAGGTGAAGTGCATCGTCTTTCTAAAAAAAACAAAAAAATCTACAAAGAACGCCGCGATCAATTTGCATCTCTTTTGAACGAAAAATTAAAAGGTAAAATTAAATTTAAAATTCCACCGCGCGGACTAGCGATTTGGGTTGAATGGCTGGATAATTTCAATCTTATTCAATTACAAAAAGAATGTGCTACCCATGATTTATTTCTTCCAAAAACAATTTTATATCAAACCAAAAACTTGACCGCAACCCGCTTAGGATTTGGTCATTTAGAAAAAGATGAAATGGAAAAAGCAGTTTCTATTTTAAGCAAATGTTTGGAAATCATTACCGTTAATCCCTTAAAAAACAAGTAAAATTTTATTTCTAATTACAGTAAAATATTAGGAAACAAATAATACTCAAAATCTTAACTTTCTTATAATTATATAATTAAAAAACATAAGATTATAAGTATTATATTACAATTTTATATTAACTTTGATAGGATTAAAAATACTTTGTAATGGACCCATATCTACTAATACAATTAATTTTAATTTCAATTGGAGCAACATCAGCTATGACTTGGTTTAGTTATTTTGTCTCCAAAAAATTTCAAAAATTATACAAAGAACCAGTTCTTTTATGTACCGTTTTTTCAGAATTTCATTACAATCTTTCGACAGGTTCTAAGCGGAAACTAGGATGGATGTTTCATTATCTAATCGGATTTTTATTTGTTCTTGGATATCATGTAGTATGGGTAAAGAATATACTATCGGTTTCGCTGCTAAGTGCTCTCTTATTGGGAATTATTAGCGGTGTAATAGGTATAATCAGCTGGGTATTTATATTTAAAATAACCCGATATCATACCCCAATTGATTTTAAAGGTTATTATATTCAGTTGTTCTTTGCCCATATTATTTTTGCTCTCGTCGCAACATTACTATACTTTATTACGATGCTTCTTGTAATTGTTACAAAAGCATATATCACATAACAAAAAAACAGGGACAAAATCCCTGTTTTTTTTCTTTAAAATATTATTTTACCAGCCTTTTACTGCTCCGCCTTTAAATTCGACTTCGGCAGCTTTTTCTACTTCTGGAGATTGAAAAGCTTGCAAAAACTGTTTTACTTTTTCTTCATTTTTATTGTCTTCACGACTTACAACCAAATTTACATAAGGAGATTCTTTATCTTCAACAAATAACGCGTCTCGCGACGGAACTAATCCTGCTTGAGAAGCAAATGTATTGTTAATAATCGCAATAGAAACATTTGCATCGTCTAAAGCTCTAGGCAATTGAGGCGCTTCTAATTCTAAGATTTTTAAGTTTTTAGGATTGCTTACAATGTCAGTTACTTTTGGCAACAAACCAACTCCATCTTTCAATTTCAATAAACCATTTTTCTGTAAAAGCAATAAAGAACGTCCGCCGTTTGTTGGATCATTCGGAATAATAATCGTGCTTTCGTTTTTCAATTCAGAAAGGTTTTTTATTTTTTTTGAATAAGCCGCAATTGGGTAAACAAATGTTTTTCCGATAATGGCTAATTTATAACCACGCTGTTTCGATTGCTCGTCCATGTATGGTTTGTGCTGAAAAGCATTTGCATCAATATCTCCTTGACTTAAAGCTTCATTTGGAATTACATAGTCATTAAACGATACCAATTCTACTTCTAATCCGAATTTTTCTTTGGCAACTTTTTTAGCTGCTTCAGCCACTTTTAATTCTGGTCCAGCTGCCACTCCAACTTTAATAAAATGAGGATCATTCTTTTTATCATTTCCACAGTTTGATAAAACAAGCGCCAAAGTCAAAACTCCAGCAGTTTTTAAAATATTTAGTTTCATTTTTTTAATTGTAAATTGTTAATTATAAATTGTTAATTGATTTGATTATCTGTGATCAAATCGTTTCGACAAAGAATCTCCTATAAACTGAATTAGGAATACCAAAATTACCAGTAAACCTAAAACTGAATTCATCGTAACGGCATCGTAGCCAATATATCCGTATTGATAACCCACTTGCCCTAAACCTCCTGCTCCAACAGCTCCGCCCATTGCAGAATAACCTACAAGTGTAATTAGCGTAATTGAAGCTGCATTTATTAAAGAAGGCAACGCTTCTGGTAGCAATACTTTATAAACAATTTGCACAGGTGTTGCGCCCAAAGCTCTCGCCGCTTCAATTAATCCTGATGGTAAACCTAATAAACTGTTTTCTACCAAACGGGCAATAAATGGTGCCGCACCAATACTTAATGGCACTAAAGCCGCACTAACTCCAATCGAAGTTCCCACAATTGCACGAGTAAATGGAATCATCCAAACGATTAAAATAATAAACGGAATAGAACGGAAAACATTTACTAAAACCGATAAAACTCGATTTAAAACGGGTTGTTCTAAAATTTGATTTTTACGTGTCAGGAAAAGTAAAATTCCTGTTGGCAATCCAAGTAAAAATCCAAAAAAGCCCGATAGAAAAGTCATAACAATGGTTTCCCATGTTCCTTTTAACAATAAATCTATAAGAGAATCAGACATAACCTATTATTTCTGTTTTAATGTGTTTTGAATTAAAATATTGAATCGCAGCGTCATAATTTTCGCGTTTTCCTGAAAGTTCAATCAGCATTACACCAAAATTTACTTCGCCCGCCTGATCCATTTGTGCGCTTACGATTTTGAAATCGGTATCAAAAAGTCTTGAAACTTCCGAAATAACAGGTTCATTAACCGATTTTCCTGTCATTTCTAATTTTAATAACGGATTCAAATTTCCGTTATCTACTTTCTGTAACTTGTCTTGATAAACCGATGGAACTTCAATATGTAAAGAAGAAGCAATAAATTCTCTTGTCAATTCCTGTTTTGGATCAGCGAAAATTTCACCAACACTTCCCTGTTCTATCAATTTTCCGTGACTGATAACCGCCACTTCATCACAAATCGATTTTACGACTTCCATTTGGTGCGTAATTAACAAAACCGTGATATTCAATCGTTTGTTAATGTCTTTCAATAAATTCAAAATAGAACGAGTCGTAGCTGGATCTAAAGCACTTGTAGCTTCATCACACAATAAAACTTTCGGATTATTAGCCAAAGTTCTTGCAATCGCCACTCTTTGTTTTTGTCCTCCCGAAAGACTTGCTGGATAGTCATTTGCTTTTTCTGCCAAACCAACCAATTGCAATAATTCTAAAACTCGAGTTTTGATTTCAGCTTTTGAAGTTCCAGCTAATTCTAATGGAAAAGCCACATTTTCGAAAACCGTTCTTGAAGAAAGTAAATTGAAATGCTGAAAAATCATTCCGATTTGTCTTCTTTCTATCGCCAATTCTGCGTTTGATAATTGCATCAGCGCTTTTCCGTCAACAATAATTTCTCCAGAAGTTGGTCTTTCCAACAAATTCACACAACGAATTAAGGTGCTTTTTCCCGCGCCCGAAGTTCCAATTACTCCAAAAACTTTTCCTGGCGGAACTCTTAGCGAGACATCAGACAAAGCAGTAACAATTCTGTCTTTCTGATGAAAAGTTTTGGTTACATTTTTTAATTCAATCATTTCGTAATCAAGGTAAAACAAAAAGCCTTTCAACTATTTATGAAAGGCTTTTTGAGATCAATAATATAGTTTTATATAGAAGCCAGTTCAAAGAATTGCATTACAACAATACAGCACATCATAGTGCTGTTATAATAATTCTTCATATTCTGGTCGTTTTTTCTCATTGCGATTGCAAATTTAAGCAGTTATTTTCAATTTTAATGCAAAAACTATTAAAACTTTTATTTTCCTATCAATCTAATAGACTACTATATCGTTTGCAACGTAATTAATCCTTCTTGGCATCTAATAAAATTGCTAATTGAATACAATGCAAATCCGAACGATTACTCCACGCATGATTGGTACCACGTTGAATTACAATATCTCCCGCTTTAAGTAATGTTTCTTCTTCATCCACAATCAAATAAATTTCTCCAGAAATAATAATGATATAATCTAAAGTATCAGTTTGATGCATTAACGGATGCGGCTGTCCCTCGGGTGCCACAATTCCTAAATCTTTATCTGGCGGAATTTGTACATAACGAAAATAACTTCCGTTTTTTGGCGTGTTCGGAAAAGCGGTATTTTCTATTCTATTTTCTTCGAATTTTGCAGGTATACTATCTGTTGACCAAATATCAGAAATAATCAAACCCGGAAAATGTTCCGAGACATTTGTTACAATTGCGTCTTCTTCTATAATTGATTTTCCGTTTTTAATTCCTGTAATTACTCTTCTTGGTATTGTTTTCATTCTTTATTGATCTGCATAATTATTTTTTTTCCATACGTTTTGTTTTCACGCAATAACCACAGCGCTTTAACGACCGTTCTTGTGTTTAATTCTCCAATTATGGAAACATTGGGTGGCGTAATAAATTTATTTTCTAGCAACTGCGCCAACTCGATTAAGCCATTTTTATAATAGTCATATCTTTTTTCTAAGCCATACGCATAATTCGAAATCGTATGAATGGTTGCTCCTCTCGAAAAAAGAATATTTCGTGATTCTGGAGTTGAAAAATTTGTAACGTCTATATATGTTCCGTTTATTTTCAAGAGTTTAGCTGCGACTTCTGCAATTTTATTTCCGACTAAATCTACTGCAATATCAAATTTTTTATTTCCGTTTAATGAAAGTGCCGTTTCGAATATTTCCTCTTTATTATAATTAATGATTTGTTGCGGCTTTACGCCAAGACTAATTAAAGACGCTATACTTTCTTCATTTCCAGCTGTTACTAAAAAGTTTGAAAATCCTTTACTTATCAAAAGTTTTATAAATAAATTTCCAACTCCACCAGCCGCTCCTGTTATTAGTATGGAATCCGTCAGAGAAGCTTTCATTCTTTTAAAAGATTGCAAAGCCGTTAATCCAGCTGATGGAATAGCAGCGGCTTCTTCAAACGAAATATTTTTTGGCTTTTTTACCGCAATGGCTTCAGGAACGCAAATATATTCGGCATAAGTTCCATTAGAACCCATACTTCCTGAACCGCAAAAAACAGCATCGCCAATTTTAAAATCCTTTACATTCACTCCGATTTTTGTAATAATTCCTGAAAATTCTCTTCCTAAAATAGGAGAATGCAAAAGCTTTCTTTCAGAACCATTTTCGGTCATTTGATAATCAATCGGATTAAAACCAGAAGCAATAATTTGTACTTGAATTTGATGTGGTTCAGGTTGCGGAGTTGCAATTGTTTCCAACTGAAATTGACGATTTTCCTGTAATAGAATTGCTTTCATTTTTAAATATTAGTTTCTTAATCCAACTCAAACCATTCGTTTACTTCTCTTTCGATGGTATCTTTAATTCTTGGATTTTCAAATTCGTTTGTTGCAGGATTATATTCGTAATCTTTCTGCCATTTTTTATAATTCGAAGCCACTTGCTGGATGGCATCACAGATAAATAAAAGTTCCTCATCTGTCGTTATTGGATGAAGTGATAAACGAACCCAGCCCGGTTTATTGGTTTGATTTTTCTCTAATAATTCTGTCGTAATCGCTCTAGAACGTTTTTCATCAATATTGAACAAATAATGCGCATAGGTACTCGCACACGACCAACCGCCGCGAGTCTGGATTCCGAAACGGTCATTTAATAATCTTACGATTAAATTGTAGTGAATATCTTCAATTACAAATGAAACACAGCCAATTCGTTTGCTTTTTAAATCTCCCAAAATAGAAAGACCTTGTATTTTTTGAAGTTTAGAAAAACACAGATCTAAAAGTTCTTTTTCTCTTTTTGCAATCTGCTCTACTCCCATTTTTTCTTTTAATTCTAAAGCCAAAGCTGCTCTAATTACTTGCAAAAATCCTGGAGTTCCGCCATCTTCTCTCACTTCTATCACATCGCTGTAACAATAATTTCCTAACGGATTGGTCCATTTTACATTTCCGCCGCCGGGATTATCTGGAAAATCAGATTGGTATAATTTTTCGTTGAAAACCAAAATACCGCAAGTTCCAGGTCCACCCAAAAATTTATGAGGCGAAAAGAAAATCGCATCCAATTGCTGTTCTGGATCCTTTGGATGCATATCGATTTTGACATACGGAGCTGAAGCCGCAAAATCTACAAAACACAATCCTCCATTCTGATGCATGATTTTGGCTAATTCGTGATAAGGTGTTATAATTCCTGTAACATTAGAACAAGCTGTAAACGAACCGATTTTCAAACTTCTATCGGCATATTTTTTTATTTCTGTCGAAAGAATTTTAGGATCTACCAAATTATTTTCATCAGCAGGCAAAATCACAACATCGGCATTGGTTTCGTACCATGGAACTTGGTTGGAATGATGTTCCATATGTGTAATGAAAACTACTGGTTTTTCGTTTTCATTTTCATACGTTTTTCTCAAACCAATAATACGCTGAAGTTTAGATAATGCAGCAGTCATTCCAGTTCCCGTTGTAACCAAAACATCATATTGATTTGCATTAACCGATTTTTTAATAATATCTCTGGCGTAATTGTATGCGTAAGTAGAAGTTTTTCCTGTCTGACTAGAAAGTGAATGCGTATTGGCAATCATCGGACCTATTTTATGGCGCATAATATCTTCAATTGGCGTGTATAATCTTCCGCTGGCAACCCAATCTGCGTAAATCAAATTTTGTTCTCCGTAAACCGATTCGAAAGTATGATCTATTCCTACGGTGTTTTCTCTAAATTTAGAAAAGTAACACTCAGATTCTGTTGTTTTTGTAGTTGGCTCAATAGCATTCATTTCCCTAGCATTTTTTTAATTAACAAATTGTATTATTGGTTGAATTTCCGCAATCTTGTCATTCTGAGGAACGAGGAATCTTTGTTGCAAAATCAACAAAGATTGGTGATTTTCTGTGTGGAGTTTCTTGTGAAGATCCTTCCTTCGTCAGGATGACAAAATTGTGTATTTTCTTTCTTAAATTTTATTTTCTAAAAGCGATTTAAGTGTAGCTTGCAATTCTTCTCCGTGAAGATTTTTTGCAACAATAATTCCTTTAGAATCTACCAGATAATTGGCGGGAATAGCTCTCACACCATATAATTTTGCAACGGCACTATTCCAGAAAAGTAAATCTGAAACGTGAGTCCAAGTTAAATTGTCATCTTGAATTCCTTTAATCCAATTTTCTTTCTTTTTGTCTAAAGAAATAGCGATTATATTAAATCCTTTATCGTGAAATTCTTTGTAAGCTGCCACGATATTTGGATTTTCTCTTCGGCATGGACCGCACCAAGAAGCCCAGAAATCTACTAAAGTGTATCCATTTAAGTTTTCAGAAAAACGAATCGCTTTTCCATCAGGATTATTTGCCGTAAAATCAGGAGCTTTTTTTCCAACTGCTAAACCGTCAAGTACAATAGCCAGTTCTTTTAGTTCTTTCACGTAAGTGATATTTTGAAGGCTTTTATCCAGTAAAGCAATATTTTGTGTAATCTGTTCAGGCGTTAAGCGGTACGACCAATTTCTGTATAAAACATAAGCCGAAACAATCGATTTTGGATGTTCTGTAATGAATTTACTGATTTCTACTTCTTTTGTTTTTTTGTATGTTTCAAATAAATTTTGTGTTTCAGAACCCTCAACAACAGAATTTGTATAATATTTTCTTGGACTTAGTTTAACTGTAATTGGTCCTTCTTCAAGAAAAATATACAACGGAGAATCTGCTGTATTTACACTTAAACCGTATAATTCTGGTGTTTTAACTTTAGTTTTAAAAACAAAATTTCCGTCTTTTACTTTTACAGAATCAATTGTGGTAAACATTTTATTATGAAACTTTTGCAAATAAACATATTGTGCAACGGTATCTACAACTGTTCCTTTTAATTGCAAGTTACTTTCTTGCGCCTGAGTTTGAAAAGCTGCAAGAAATAAGGCAAAACCTAGTATTATTTTTTTCATTTTATTTTTAGTTTTAGAATTAGACAAAAGAATTTGTGGCCAATGTGCAAGCCATTAGCATTTTATTAAAAGAAAATTTATGTGATTTGTTAATGCTTTCGCATTCGAAAAACAGCAAGACTATTTTCTTCAAACATCGAATTCAAAAGTTCATAACCGGCATAAATAGTATCTGTTTTCATTTTAAAAAAATAAAGTTTTCTAATATTGACCTTATTCAGATTTTGAGCAAATCTTTTTCTTATCTGTCCCGCAAAGCGGGAAGGATTTAGCACCTTATTTGGCAACAGGTTGCTAAGACTTCATCGGGCCTATTCCCTCAGTCTTTCTGGATAAGTATCATTTTATAATTTTTCTGCGATACAAATATATACTAATTCTACCGAATTAGTCAAGTTTTGTTTGTGTTTTTTTAGTTTTTATTTTAAAAAGAACTAATTAAAACCAAATAAAATACTGAATATCAATATTTTGAAATAAAAAAAAGCCTGTAAATAATTTATTTACAGGCTTTAAAACTTTAAAACAAAAAATCAATTAATTATTTTGTTCTGCAATTGTAGACTTATTTAGTTTTATAACTCTGATTTTTTTATTGGTATTATCAGACAGGAAAATACGATCGTTAAGCTGTGCCGTTCCTACGATAGTCCCAAATGGATTTTTTCCTAAAATATCAGACACATTTACAACTGCTTTGTAATTCTTTTTATTAAATTCTTCTTTTGGATACAATCTCAAATAAGAGGCACTTCCGACAATTTCTGAAGTGACCGCCCAATCTTTACTAAAAGAAACCGCAATTGGCTTTATATCTACAAATTGAACTTTTTCAGGCTCAATTGGCGTTGTTAATGAAGCTGTTGCATTAGCTTTAATATTAGCAATATTGTAATACAAATAACTTCTGGCATCTCTTCCTGCAACTACTAGATTTCCTCCATAAACATCTAAAGAATAGACTTCTGTGTAACCATTTAAAGTACTTAATTTGGCAATAGGCTTTAAATTCCAGTCACTGGTTTCTGTGATCTGAGAAGTTTCAAATACTTTTATCGATTTTTCTTTTTCTTTTACGAATACCAATCCGTCTTTTACAACAACACCAAAAACGTGCACAAAAGTCTGCCACCATTGACCATTTCCAACCGTACTTATTCCAGCATTTGTAGTTTCATCAAAAACAAATAATCTAGATTCTGTGCTTCCAACGTAAATGCGTCCTTTATCAATAGAAACCGAAGTCAGACTTGTTAGAGGAATCGTAGTTGCTCCTTTTGTATACTCTTTAATTGTTTTGATATGAGCTAATGTTAGAGCATTAAAAACTTCCAAAACATCTCCATTTACAACATATAATTTATCATTCGAAATCGCAATTCCTTTCGGATCAAATGTTACAGTGCTTCCTGGAATATTTTCGGTTGTAATTGAAGCTTCATCGGTTGGGTAATAATAATCGTAATTTTTAGATTCGATATCGTCTTTACTGCAATTTGTAAAAAAACAAAGCGCAAGAATTAAGGGCAAAATATGTTTCATACTTAATTTATATTTTAATTCCATTTTCCTTCACCTTTATATTTCAGCAAAAATGGATTCTTCGGATTGATAGTAAAAACTGGCTTTTTGTAAGTTCCAGTCAAATAATTTGTTTTTGACCATGTTTTTAAAACATCTGAATCGGTAAAAGGAAGGTCGTTCAAATAAATTAAATACTTATAAAAATGGGTTAGCATTTCTTGCTGCCCGCCGCCTTCGCCACTATTGGCCAAGTTACTGCTGTGGCTGAAACCAATATGATGCGAATACTCGTGCGACCAAACCGACATCTCTCCTACCCAATGTCCGGTTACGTAACCCGATTCCCATTGCGAAGCTAAATTTCCACCGCCCCAAGCAGAATCTCCTCCGACCATTGCCATATAAATTGTTCTTTTATCTAAATAATTCCAGTAGATTTTCTCGATTTCGTCTTTCGTTAAATAATCATAAACGCCGTTTGTATCTTCTGCATTTCCATGCCAATTTAAGGCTCCGTTTATAGCAGTTCCTACTGTTGCAGCTTGTTCTTGCTTGTATTTATCAAAATTGGTAAAAGTGCTGTAATACAACGGATGACTTAATGCGTAAGAATAATTAATAATCATTGTAATGGCTTCCTTAGCCAGAACCGGATTCATCGGAAGAAATTTTCCTAATTCATTAATATGATAGCCATCATGAAACTGAACCAAATGATTTGATTTTATTTTTTTGAATTTTTGAAATAAAGGATCATCAGATTCTACAGAGAATTCGATTGCTCCGGAAGAAAATCCATCAATTTTATCAATCGTAACCGTGTTACCGCTTTCTAACAAATAATCGTTTTTCTTATCTGTTAATGGAATTTTATGAAACGAACGATGAAAAGCTGGAACTTTAGAGAAGCTGTACAGCAGAAATTTTTTGTCATAATTGGGCAATTTCGCATACACTTTTACATTAGTAAGTCCGACTGGAGAATAAAGGGAAACCTGTACAGAATCTTTTCCCTTTTGAATAATTTGAAACGGTTCGTTGACTCTAAACCATCGATCTGTTTTGTCGTACATTTTTGAAGGACTTTCATTATCTTCAAACATTGTCATCGGATGGTTTTCGCTTGGTAAAGCTGTGGCATCAATGCTTGGCAGATAAGTTGGCTGGTAGGTATCGCCATCCTCACTGCAACCAAAAACAATACTTGCCAAAATAGCAAGTACAAAAAAGTGAGCTTTTTTTCTCATCGTTAAGTAAGTAGGTTTGGGGTTAAATATGCTACAAAACTATCAATATGCTTTTTAAAAACAAGCATATTGAAAGAAAAGTATGAATTTAAAAACCACTAAAAGTAAGTTTTGTCAACAGTAACGATACTTAATCAACAGTTTTTAAAGCCTTAAAAAGTCAAATCTAAGGTTTCGATTTTTGATAAATCATTATTGAATTTTACAAAAGAAGCAGGAAATCCAGATTCTATTTTTCCGATTTTTTCTTTCATTCCAATTGCAGCGGCTACCCTTGTTGTTGCCATTTTTATAGCTTCATCTGCAGAAACATTTAAGTTGTTAAAAGCATTTTGCACCGCTTCTGTCATTGATATTGTTGCGCCTGCGAGATTGCCGTCTTCATTTCTATAAAAACCATCTACTAAATGAGCATCAAAGTTATCCCATTTGAAATTGGCTATTTTTCGTCCTAAAAAAGTGGCATCGCTAATCAAGAAGAATTTTTCTTGTTTTACCTTGTACGCTATTTTTGCGGCAGCATAATCGCAATGAACGCCATCTAAAATAACAGGAGCATAAACTTCTTCATTTTCAAAAACAGCTCCGACTAAACCAGGTTCGCGGTGACCGAATTGTGTCATTGCATTGAATAAATGGGTTACTAAATTTATTCCTTTAGAAAAATAAAATTGTGCTTCTTTATGTGTAATGGTCGAATGCCCGATGGAAATTGTGATTCCGCTTTCAATAAGCATTTGCAATTGTTCTTCTGTAAAACATTCTGGAGCAATCGTAATTACTTTTATAACATCTTTCCCTTTACTAATTATTTCTTGAAGTTCTTCGTTTGTAGGTTTTCTAACCTGATCAATACTATGCGCGCCACGTCTTAACGGATTCAAAAATGGTCCTTCCAAATGCATTCCGATTACACCATTATTGTGCTTTTTCATGTATTCGCGAATGGCTTCAATTCCTTTTAAAATAGTTTCTTTTGAAGATGAAATCAAGCAAGGCAAAACCTGAGTTGTACCGTATTTCATACTTGCGTCGTAAATATCCTGAATTGTTTCTTCATTTGGAGTTTGACTGAAATAGTATTTTTCTCCTCCGTTTATCTGAATATCTATAAATCCAACCGAAAGATGATTTCCTTGCAAATCTATTGTTTCGATATCATTTGGAGCTTCTTTTTGAACTGAAATAATTTTTCCGTTTTCTACAATTACAACTCCATTTTCAATTATTTCTTCACCTGTATGCACGACCGCATTTATGATTGCTTGTTTCATTTTTGATTTATTTCTTTCTTCAAATTTAAAAAAGAAGTTGGATTAATTTCTAACAAAAAAAGCTTCAGAAAATATCTGAAGCTTTTTTTTAAATTAAATTCTGAAAATTAATATAGTACAGTCATCGCAAACTGCATATTTTATGTTTTAATCTGGATTTGCTAAGATTTTGTACAATTCGGCATTCGAAAGATAAAATTGATTTTCTAAACTAATTTGAGATAACTTAGCACTTACCAAATTGTTCTCTCTCGAATTGATTAAGAAAATAGAACTTTCACCAAAAGAAAATAGTTTCTCTTCTGAATTCAACATCGTCATATAGTCATTTACCAAATTATCAATTACCACTTTTTGCCTTCTTAAAGAAGCAATTTCTGTTTGTTGCGCTTTGATTTTGTTTTTCAATTCTACTCTCTGCTGACCAATATCAAATTGCATATCTTGAATTTTTAATTTAGCCAATTTCAAATTTCCGCGTTCTTTTCTCAAGAAAATTGGAAAACTAAAGTCGATATTAAATTTATAATCATCTGCATTAAAAGTATTCCAATAATTTGGATCTGAAATATAATTGTAACCAACGTTAACTTTTGGCAACAACGAATTGGCTTTCAACTGACGATTTACTTCCAAAATAGACAATTTAGTTTCCATAGATTGAATTTTAGGATGCGAATCTAAAGACTCAACATCAACCATCATGGCATCCGTTCTAAGAGTTTCTTCGATAGTTTGACCTAAATTCTGCTCTGGTTTTACCATTTCTCCTAATTCAACTGGAACATTTTCAATCCATAAAAAATTAGCTAGTTTAAGCTTTGCTTTAGCCAATTTTAAATTTCCGTTTTCAACATTCAATTCTCGGTTTCTAACGGTAATTTTAGCTTCAACACTATCAATAGCTGGCGAATCTCCGGATTCAATTAATTTCTTAACGCCTGTAAAACGAGTGCTGGCAAAACCTAAATAATTTTTATACAATTCGGCTTCGTTATAGCTTTTTCTCCATTCAAAATAAGCTTCACTTGCCTGATACAAAACTTCGATGGCTCTTAGCTTACGCTGTGCGTCACTTAGTTTCAAGTTTAATTTCCCTTCTCTCACATCAGCCATTCGCTGATTAATAAACATTCCCTGCCCCAAAGCAACAGTAATTCCAAGCGAAGCTAAACCAGCTTCTGGAGTACGGTTCTGCGGATTGTAATATTGCCCGTCGGTATCATCGAAACCAGCTTTTACTTCAATTCCGTACCAAGTCGGAATTTTGAAACTGCTGTTTAATAACGAATAGTATTCTGTTCCTTTAAATTCTTTCTTATTGTAATCTACTTCAATTTTAGGATCAAATCCGCCTCGCGCTGCCATTAATTTGGCTTGTGCATTGGTTACTTCAAGATTGGCTTGTTTTACCAGCGGATGATATTTTTTTACATATCCCAAATACTCGATAAAAGTTAGCTCTTCTTCATTAAAGTTTTGACCTTGCATTGTAGAAAAGCAGAACAGCGTTAAGAAAGAAAACAATTTTACAAGATTTCTCATTTTACTTTTTCTCCTTTCCTTTTGCTTCCTTTTCTCCTGAATTATAATAGTTTGGTGGGAAACCGTTTAAGTTTCGCCAAATCTCATACCATACCGAAACTGTTTCTAGCAACGCAATACTTTGTGCTCCGGCACCAATGCTCAATTCTTTTGGCCAGTGGCGATCTTCTCCGTCTGGAGAAACCAAAATTCTATATTTTCCGTTTGGACTGATAAAATTTTCTACCGCTACAATTTTTCCTCCGTAAGTTCCATAAGACAATCCTGGCCATCCAGAAAATACGATTCTAGGCCAACCATCGAACCAAACACGAACTTTCGCGCCACGATGAACTAATGGTAAATCGATTGGATCTACGTAAGTTTCTACCGCAATATCATATTTAGAAGGCATAATACTTACTACCGAAGTTCCTTCTTTGATTGTTTCTCCAATACCCGCCAATAAAGCACGGTTTACATAACCGCTTTGAGGCGCTGTAATGTAATACAAACCATTTCTCAATCTATAGTTAGTATATTGATTTTCCAATTTATTAACCTGAGCTTCAGTATCGTATTGCGTACTTAAAGCTGTAAATTTATCACTTCTAGATTTTGAAATTTTTTCAGCATATTCGGCCGTAATTCTGTTGATCTCTACTTTTGCGTTAATCAATTCGTTTCGGCTGCTTAATAATTTATTTTCCTGAGTAATAATATAAGCTTCAGATTCTTGCAATTTTAATCTTTTTTGCTCGACATCTGTCATTGGTTTTAAACCTTCTTTGTTTAAAGCTGTAGAACGATCAAATTGTGTTTTTGCAATTCGAAGCTGTGTTCTAACGGCAACCAAATCCATACTGTCACTTTTTATTTTCAGTCTTGCTTGTTTGATTTTGTTGCTTGCTTGTTCCAGTTTCAACTGTCTTTCTGTATTCAAAGATTGCGCCTGAACGTCTAGAGAATTTACTTTATCACCGTACGATTCAACCGCCATTTTTTTGGCATCTACTTGCTGTTTGGTATTTCCAACCAAATTTGGATCTAAATAATCTTCTTTAATCTCTGAAATAAAAAGAATGGTATCTCCTTTTTTTACATAATCTCCTTCTTTTACAAACCATTTTTCAATTCGTCCTGCAATAGCATTATGAACAGTTTGAGGTCTTTGATCTGGTTTTAAAGTCGTTACAGAACCACTTCCTGATATATTTTGTGTCCATGGCAAGAAAAGGCAGCATACACAGAATATCAAGAATCCGATTATGACTTTGTTTAAAATTCTATAATGCGGTCTTCGGGCAACACTCGTAATCGATTTGTATTTGCCCTCAGTTATAAGTACGTTGTTATCTTTAGATATATTGAGCATGATTAAAGCTTTATGTCGTTAATAATTTTTCCGTCGTCAATTGTAATCATACGGCTACATTTGCTTTTCCAAATATCACTTTTAGAAGTTACAATTACAGTCCAATCATTTTCTTCGGAAAGTAAAAAATCAACAATTTTATTCGAAGTCAATTCGTCCATTTTATCAACTGGATCTTCTAAGAATAAAATATTTGGTTTGCTCACAATACTTCTTGCCAAAAGAATCTTTTGAACATCAGAAGCAGAAAGTTCACGTCCTCCCGGATGAATTTGATTTTCCAATCCATTCTCGAAAGTTTTGATGTAAGGTGTAAGACCTACATTATCTAAAGCCCATTTTAAATCATCGCTGTTTAGTTCTTCATTTCCAAAAACAATATTTTCTCTGATTGTTCCTGCAAATAAGGTATCGCCTTGCAAATAGGTTCCTGCTTGCGCTCGGTAAGTATCTTCGCTAAGACGGTTCATAAAATTATCTGTCACATACATCGCACCACTTTCTGGTTCTAAAACTCCTGAAAGTAAGCGCAATAAAGTACTTTTTCCTGCACCGTTTGTTCCCGTAAGAATGATTTTTTCTCCTTGAGAGATTTTCAAATTAATATTCTTAAGCGATTTTTTGTTGTGTTCTGGATAATTATAATTGATACTTTCTGTCTCAATATTAATTCCTTTTTCTGTTTTGTCTGAAGTTTCGGGAATACATGAAATTTCCATATCGGTTACTTGACCAATTTTTTCGACAGAAGTTAAAACGTCGTAGAAAGATTCCAATCCGAAAATGATTTTTTCAACAGAATTTATAAGCAATACAATTACAATTTCAGCTGCTACGAACTGCCCTATGTTCATTTGGTGGTGAATTACCAGAAAACCACCGATCGATAATAAGGCAGCAGTAACAATTACTTTAAAAATAGTAAGCTGAATATATTGTTTTTTCATTACCTGAAAGTGCTTTTCGCGGTAATTTACGTAGTTGCTCACATAGCCGTCATTTCTTTCCAAAGCATATTCAAAAGCTCCTTTTCTGCGAAAACTTTCTCTATTTCTGGCAATTTCTTGAAGCCACGCTGCAACTTTATATTTAAATTTTGATTCGTTAAGACTGGTTTCTAAACCGTCTTTGTATGAGAATTTAAAAATTACCCATAAAATAACAATGAAAAGAAGTCCGATAACCATGAAGAAAGAGTGGTATAAGACTAATAAAATAATACCCAAACCGACTTGAAGAAATGCGGTACAGAAATCTAAAAGCAATTTTGCTGTTCCTTTTTGCACCATTAAAGTATCGAAGAATCGATTGGCTTTTTCTGGAGCATATTCTGAATACATTTCCTTAAATTTAATTAAGGGCATTCTGTATGCAAATTCAAAAGAAGAACGAACAAAAATTCGCTGTTGCAGATTTTCTACAATTCGGAGCTGTAAAATGGTTAAAATTCCGCCAAAACCAACTCCAATTGTAACTAAAATTACAAGAACAATCCAAGAAACGCTTAGCTGTCCGCTTTGAATGAAATTAATAATGGCCTGGATTCCTAAAGGCAGGGAAAGATTTACTAAACCTGCAAATGCAGCATAGAAGATAATTTGATATACATCGCGCTTATCAAGCTGCAATAAGTTATAAAAACGTTTAAATGGTGTCATGAATGTAAGTATAAATACAAGATTATTACATAGAATAAATATACGGCAAAAACCGCATTTAGGATAAAGATTTTTCTTCTAATCCTTAAAAAAACAAGTATTTATGAATTTAGCCGAGGAGGCGGTATATCTATTTTACCATGAAAACCAAACGTAAAGATTGTATTATCACTATATTTTTTCCCTTCAGTTTCTAGCAAAAAATAAAAACTAGGCATTAATGATTCTGATGAAATCAAATATTCCATTAAGGGAATTCCTTTTGCTAATTTGGCTGTTTTGGTGTCCTTGGTTTTGTAGTCATCCAGTTCTTCTGGAATTCCATCGCATTTGAAGATTTTTTTTAGAAAATTACATGTAATCCCTTTTACAGTATAGGTTTCGGCATTATCACTAATGATTCTAGCCATACTATTTGAGATATTTAAACTGCTAATTAGAAAATAGCCGACTAGTAACACCTGAAGGCATTTACAAAAAAAGCTATTTTTTATTCTGTTCAACATACTCTAAAGGCGAAGATTTAAATAAATCACTGAAATTCAATTAAAAACTCCAGTGATTTAGGGCAATTATCTTGATTTTTCTAAGCGCGCAATTTAGACCTAAATATTTTCTCCAACATTAGAATAACATTAGAATTTAGGCATTGGCAAAACTTTAAAAATAAATTAACAGGACATTCTTACACCAAAGGACCAATCGAAATTATATAACATCGACTGGCAATTCTATAACTCTCTCACCGATTAAGGCTCTACTTTTGAATTCGATAATTATAAGCATAAAAATAATAAAGTGTTACTAGAAGTATTACCAATAGAAGAAACTCCATTTATAAACGATTTAATACAAAATCAAGATATGACTTACGCAAAGAATGATTTGACCCGATTTTTAGATGCACAAAATAAATTGTATTTAACTGCTTTTTCTGAAATTAAAAAAGGTAAAAAAGAAACGCATTGGATGTGGTTTATATTTCCGCAAATCAAAGGTTTAGGAAAAAGTAATCTTTCTGATTATTATGGTGTTGCAGATTTAAAAGAAGCTACAGCGTTTTTAAATCATCCGATTTTATCGAAACATTTAATTGAGATTTCTAAGCTGATGCTGACTTTAAATAAAAAATCTGCTGAAGGAATTTTGGGCGAATTAGGCGCTAGAAAACTGCATTCTTCTATGAGTCTATTTGTTCAGGTCGAAAATGCGCATCCGGTTTTTCAACAAGTTTTAGATACTTTTTTCTTCGGACATTTGGATCAGATGACTTTAAACTTTACTCAAAAAACTACTGTAAATCTGCCAATTGCAGTACTTTCTTAATATTCTACCAACAAAATGTTCCTACGGAACATAAAATATATCGAATAAAAAAGCGGTTACCTCGACAAGAGATAATCGCTTTTTAATTTTATGAATCTATAGTGTAATCATTCCGTAGGAATGTTTCGTTGGTAGAAAAAACAACCACCAATCATGTCTACGTTCCGTAGGAACGTTTGATATACCAAATTGTCACAAAAAATGAATTCAAACGTTCCTACGGAACGTTGAATAACGACAACAATATTATTTTTCTACCGACCAAATGTTCCTACGGAACAAAAAAATAAAACAAAAAAGGCCATCTCAAAAGTCGAGACAGCCTTTCCATCAACAATAATAAATATAAAATAAAGGTAAAAATTCTGTTTACGAACTTTTTTCAAAATTGGAAACTCCTTTTTGAAGCCAGTTTAAATACTCTTTAATATCAGGATTATAAGCCGACGTTTCATTCAAAGCTTCTCCTTCATGATTAACTAAAACATAAAATGGCTGCGCATTGGTTTTATAAGTAAGTGTTTGAAATTCGCTCCATTTTTGTCCAATATATTTTAGTTTTTTTCCTGTAAGTTTTGAAGTAATTTGTTCCTCTGGGTTTAATTCTCTTTTGTCATCCACATAAAGTGAAATTAAAACCAAATCGCCTTTTAAGATTTTCTGAATCTTTTCGTCAGACCAAACATTGTCTTCCATTTTTCGGCAATTTACGCAGGCATGACCCGTAAAATCAATCATAACAGGTTTTCCGATTTTTTTGGCGTACTGCATTCCTAAATCATAATCGGTAAAAGCCATAATATTGTGCGGACCAAGTTCTGCGCCTTCTGGCAAATTTTGCGTTATTTCTTTAGAAGAGGAATTATTTAAACCATTTGGAAGTTCGCTGTAATGCATTGGCGGCGGAAAACCACTAATCATTTTCAATGGCGCGCCCCAAATTCCCGGAATCAGATAAATGGTAAAAGCCAAAACCACAACTCCAAGTCCTAATCTTGGAACGCTTATATTTTGAATCGGACTGTCATGCGGCAATTGGATTTTTCCAAATAAATAAAAAGTCAGCGTTCCGAAAATGGCAATCCAAATGGCAAGAAATGTTTCTCTTTCCAGCCAATGCAATTGTAAAACCAAATCTGCATTTGATAGAAATTTAAAAGCCAAAGCCATTTCTAAAAATCCTAAAAATACTTTAACTGAATTAAGCCAACCGCCCGATTTTGGCAACGAATTCAACCAACCCGGAAAAGCAGCAAATAAAGTAAACGGCAAAGCCAAAGCGAGAGAAAAACCAAACATTCCGACAAAAGGGGCGATTCCTCCGCGTGAAGCGGCTTCTACCAATAAAGTTCCGACAATTGGACCTGTGCAAGAAAATGAAACAATTGCCAAAGCCAAAGCCATACATAATATTCCGATAATTCCGCCTTTATCTGCTTGCGAATCGACTTTGTTTGCCCAAGCATTTGGCAGCATAATTTCGAATGCGCCCAAAAATGAGAAAGCAAAAATCATTAGAAGAACAAAAAAGATCAGATTGAACCAAACATTTGTCGAAAGTGCATTTAGAGAATCTGCCCCAAAAACCCAAGTTACTATGGCACCCAAAAAGATATAGATGGCAATAATTGCAATTCCGTAAAAAATGGCTTTTCTAATTCCTTGCGATTTTGTTTTGCTTTGCTTGGTAAAAAAACTCACCGTCATCGGAATCATTGGAAAAACACAAGGCGTTAATAGTGCTGCAAATCCTGAAAAAAACGACAAGATAAAAATTGTCCATAAACTTCTTGATGCTGTTTCTGGATTTTGTTTTTTAAACACTTTTTGAGGCGTTTTTACAATTTCTGACGGAACAATTTCTGCTTTTTTTTCTTGTAAGGCTGTTCTAGAAGAATCAACCTTTTCAATTTTCGTTTCTGTATTTACTGAACTTTCAATTAAAGTTTTCGCTTTCGCGGAAGGAACAATGTTAAACTCCAATTTATCAGTTCCAGGCGGAAGGCAGTTTTCATCATTACAAACCATAAACTCAACATCTGCTTTAATTTTGAAAGGGTTCGATGATAGTAATCTAATACGTTGTCTAAAAGTGGTTTCTTTCTCAAAAAACTTAATCTGCATCTTAAAAACAGGATCGTTTACAATTTTGCCTTTTTCTTCTTTTACTCCTCCAAACAACTCAAATTCAGAACTTTTAGCAAAAGTAAAACGAGTCGGAATTGGTCCTCCGTCCTGTACATTCTGACTATATAAATGCCAGCCTGGTTCTATAATGGCTTTTGCCTGCAATTCGTATTCATTTTCAGAAATATTCTCGACACTGGTTTTCCATTTTATAGGATTGTAGATTTGAGCTTTAATGAAAGTGGAAAACAGCAGGAAGAAGCCCAATAAAAATATGTTATTTTTCATGGGTTAAAATCTTTAATTAAGAGGGCTGAATAGCTAAAACAACCCTCTATGAAATCCGCTATACAAATTACATTGCTTACTAATTCAAAATATTATTTGATAGGGAAATACAAATTAAACTCTAATAAAAATGGGTTAGATTATTTTAGTGGTTTGAAGACAATTTCCATAGAATCGGCATTTGTTAATAATGCGTTAGCAAAATCCTGAATGTCTTTGGCTGAAATGTTTTTTACAATGTCTTGAAAATTTTTCGGATCATTTATATTGTAACCTTCTTCAAAATAATTAGAAAGCAAACTCATACTGTAGCTGTTAAAGTTTTTGCTGTCTTCTCTAGATTTCAAGTAATTTTTTCTTGTCTTTTCGATATCTTCCGGAGCAATTTCGCCTTTTTTGATTTTATCAATTTCCTGATATACAATTGGCAATAAATGTTCTACTTTATCAGCATCACAATCAAAAGTAATTTGAATACCTCCTTTTGCAATTGGATCTTTTACTAATGAACCTTTAACTTGTGCGCCATAAGTACCGCCTTCTTTTTCACGAAGGCTTTCGGTGTAGCGCAAAGTCAGAATATCACCTAAAAAAGAATTCAAAATTCTATTCTTTTGAGAATAAGTGTAATCTTTCATAAAAGCGATATTTACAGAACTTTTAGGTGTTTCCATTTTTATAAAAACATCACGATCAATTTTCTTGGAAGTCCATTCTGGAACATCTATTTTGAATTTTTCTTTTCTTTTAATTCCTTTTATACTCGCAATATATTTTTCTAATAAAGGTTTCAGAACTTCTGGAGTAACATCTCCAACAATATAAAATTGAAAGTTCGAAACATCTGCAAAACGGTCTAAATAAATAGATTTCATTTTTTCAAAAGACAAATCATCAATATACTTTTGATCTAATGGTCGAATTTTCGGATTGTTTTTTCCGTAAACAATATTCGACAAACTATCCTGCATTTTAGCGTTTATGTCGTTTTCTCTGTTTTTTAAAGAATTTTGAAGTCTTTGTTTTAAAAGATCATACATCTGCGCATCAAATCTAGGTTGAACAAAACGCAAATGCACCAACTCCATCATGGTTTCGATATCTTTTACATTTGCAGAACCGCTAACTTCTTCTTTTAAAGAATTAATAGTAACATAAGAATTGGCAATTTTTCCTTTTAAAACCTTTTCCAAATCAACATTTGAGAGTTCGCCAATTCCAGACATCATTGCCAAACTTGTAGAACGATACGCAGAAGGCATATCTTCGAATTTATACAAAGAGATTCCGCCCTGACTTTCTGCTTCTAAATTGACTTGTTTTTTGTTTTTATCTGCAAATTTGTAATGCACTTTTACACCGTTACTCAAGACAAAAGTAGTTGCATCAATGGCTGTTTCTTTTTTCTCTGAAACAATTTTTCCTGGATTAATTTTCAGATTTCCTAAAAGTGTTTTTCCTTCAAAAGTATCTTCGTAAGGCTTTAATGAGGCATCGTTTTCTGCTTTCTGAATAATATCAAAAGCTTTTTCTTGCGTTAGATTTTCTTCGCCTTCAACCCCTGTTACCGTTACTACGCGATTTTTCTGTGTATATAATTTGCTAATTTGCTGTTGAAGAATTTTACTGTCAATATTTTTTAAAATGCTTTTTTCCATTTCAAATTCTGCAACAGGATCTGCAATTACATCATGTTTCAAATAATCGTCTTTTACCATTCCGATTACTTGTTTGTGCGAAATCTCATTTAGCTTATCTAAATAATTTTCATAACCCGAAATAGTTTCTGTAACAGCTCTCTCGATTTCTCCTTTAGAAAAACCAAATTTATAAGCTCTAACCCATTCATTCATAACCAAAGCAAAAGCTTCGGCTTGTTTTCCTGGTTTTGGAGAAATACTCATTATCCAAATATCATTTAATCGAGAATAGTTTTGATATCCAATTTGTGCGCCTTTAAACGGGCATTCTTGTTTCTGCGCCATTTCAGACAAACGATTATTCAAAATAGAAAAAGCCAATCTTTGCTGGGTTGTTTTTTCTAGTTCGGCATAAGTATTTGTTGATTTTTCAGTTTCATGACGAATCATAAAACTGATATTCGAAGCCGAAATTTCTTTGTCTAAAGCCAATTTGAACGTAGGTTCTACTCGATCTGGAATTGCAATTTCAAAACGCTTTTTCGGATTTATTGGTGTTGGAATATCAGCAAAAAGTTTTTTGATTTTGGCTTCAATTTCATCTGAATTAATATCTCCAACAATCGCGATTGCCTGCAAATCTGGACGATACCAATCTTTATAAAAATCTTTTAAAACCTGATATTTGAAGTTTTTTACAATATCCATATCGCCAATAGGCATGCGTTCTGCGTAAAGCGAATTATTGTAATAATAAGGCGCCAACTGATTGTAAATTCTCGCTCTTGCATTTTGTCTCGTACGCCATTCTTCGGTAATTACACCGCGTTCTGCATCGATTTCTTCATTCGTTAGCGATAAAAAATTGGACCAATCGTGCAAAACCAGCAAGCATGTATCTACAACTCCACCATCTTTTGACGGAATATTGTCTAAGTTGTAAACCGTTTCGTCTGTGCTTGTGTAAGCGTTGATATTTTTCCCGAAAACAGCTCCTTGTTTTTGAAGTGTATTCAAGATTCCTTTTCCTTCAAAATGTTTAGTTCCGTTAAACGCCATGTGCTCCAGAAAATGCGCCAAACCTTTCTGCTGGTCGTTTTCTAAAATAGAACCCACGTTTTGAATGATATAATAACTCGCCGTATTTTTATTTACCTCAGTCGGATAAATATAATACGTCATTCCGTTTGGCAAAACTCCTTTTTTTATCTTTTGATTAACCGCAATTGGATCAGTTGCTTTGTAATTCTGCGCTTGAACAGAGAATAAACTCGCAATTATAAATAAAAAAACAAGTATTGATTTTTTATTACAAAACATATTTTTTCTTTTTTTTTTATTAAAGTAACTTTTAAACACATAGAAACATAGCTTTTTTTAATACATAAAAGACGTTTCACTCATTTAAACAAACATAGCTATGTGAAAAAATCTTGATTTTTAAAACATACTTTTTTTATAATCAAATCTATGTGTCTATGTGTTAAATATTTTTATTTTCTACCTAACTTTTCAATAATTTATCCAATTGTGCTCTCAATTCTGGATTAGAAGGACGAAGCGCATCGGCATTGATAATATTTCCTTTTGTATCGAACAATAAAAATCTCGGAATCGCATTTACATCGTAATTTTTAGCCACATCAGAGCCAAAATCTTTGTCTGCCATTAACTGAATTCCTTTTAATTGTTCTTTCGTAACGTAATCCTTCCATTTTTGCGCATCTTTTGCTTTGTCTAATGAAAGGCTTACAAAAACGATATTTTTTCCGTGATAATCTTCCTCGATTTTTTTCATGTGAGGAATCTCTGCTTTACAAGGTCCGCACCAAGTTGCCCATAAATCGATATAGACAAATTTACCTTTAAAATCTGAGAAAGAAACTGGTTTGTCGTTGATATCTTTATATGTAAAATCTAAACCTTTTTGTCCCACACTTTTATGCAAAACTTTTTCATATTCTAATAAAAATGCTTTACTAGCGTCTGAAACCATTAACGGTTTAATGCTAGGCGCAATTTTTTCGTATTCTTCGATTTTCATTCTTGAAGTTGCAACGGCATCGCGCAAATAAACATCTTTAAGCGCTGGATCTGTAATATGTGTAATTGCTTCAGTTAAATCTAAACGTTTTGGCGCATCACCCGAATTCATCGTAACATAAAAGAAATAATTTGACATTAGAGAAACGCCATTTTGTAATTTTAGTAAATCTGGATCTGTAAACTTTTTATCTGTCTGCCATGTTTTGATTACTGCTGGACGATCGTCTTTGTCAGGAAATGCAGTTCTAGGCATTCTGAAAAAAGTATACGTTAATTCTTCTACATCTGTTGCAACGGCTAACTTTAATAATTTATTGAAATTAGCATCTTTAGTTTTTATCGATTTTGAAAATTCCTCGGCTTTTGCAACTCCTTTGTCAATAAAAGGATAAAATTCTACGTAAGTTACATTTCCGCCTAATCTCGCAAAAGGTGCAAATTCGTTATAGATTTCATTTGCTTTTTGAACTAAAGCATTCTGTCCGATATTTTTTCCGCTCAAGACATATGAATCTTTACTTATCGCAAGATTGATATCCAATTTTGGTTCTAAATACAAACGAATTAATTGGTTTCTGCTTTTAAATTGTCCGTAATTCACATAATAAAAGCCAGCGGCTGAAACTGGTGTCAAAAAGCCAAACTCCCCCAGAGAATTAACTTTTGCGGTAGCCGCAACAACTGGCTTTCCTTCTTCAACATTGTAAAGCGTAATTTCTTTTGTTTTCAAATCAGGAATCGCAATTGTTCCTTTAATTACTGCATAATCAGATAGATTTACAGCATAACTCATTTGAACCATAATAAAGGTCATAATGAAATAAAAAGCATTCTTTTTCATATTTTTTGTTTTTTGTTGATAGTTTTAAATTGAAATTTGCATGGATTGATCGCCTTGCTCGATAATAAAATCTTTGCTTTCTTTAGATTCTTTCAGCTTTTTAAGATTTTCTGGTTTTAATAAATCTTTGGCTTCAAAATCATTTATCTGAGTCACTTTTGCTCCGGTTTTTATTTTCTTCAAATCCTCATTTTGCTGATCGATAATTCTTTTTACTAAAAGATTTTGGTTTTCATCAAAATCTAAATCCATTCCGCCCAAGTAAAAAGAAGGCGTTTTTTTGAAATTTTTATTGGGCTCTAAATAGACCGTTTTGTGCAAAAGGTCAATTGTAAAATTGAAACGTTTAATTAAATCGATTCCCAAAGATCCATCGGCGAAAGCCCAGTTTTTATTGGCTTCATCATATTCTTGCAATGCGATTGTTACGTTTGGAAAATTATTTCCGTTAATTGCCACATTCGGAATCGCACCGCCTACGATTTTAGTTTGTTTCCCTAAACTGTAATTCACAGAAGTATATTCTGTTTTGAGGCTTGCTTCCAGATTATTTTTATGATTGAAAGGTCCGTACGCGATTAAGTCGTAGCCTGCTCCGGTATCAAAAGTAAAATTGCCTTCGACTGTTTTTTTGTCTTCAAAAGTCAGGTTCATTTTTACAACCGGAAGTCCCGATTTATAATCAAAAACAAATGGCTTTGCTTTTCCCCAATAATTGAAATTTCCAAAATTGTACAAATCAATTGTCATCGTATCAAAATTGACTGACGTAATGAAATTTCGCAACAAGTTTGCGCCAAACAATCCGTCGTAAACACCATGTTTTGGAAAAATAACCAAACCTTGATTTTTTAAAACCTGATCGCCAATATAAATCGTATTATCAGCAGAATACTTTACTTCTTGACTTCCGCCAACCACAGAAGCCGATTTGGTTTTGGTTACAACAACGCCCGCTTTGTAAGCACTGTCGGGATTTAAAGCCATTCCGTCTGCGCCTGTATCAAAAAGCATTAAAAATTCACGATCGGCTTTGTTTAATTTGATTTTTATGGCGATTCCATTTTCTATAATTTCAAACGGAATACTTGCTACTTCTTTTACTGCTGCATGCCTGTCGACTTTGTATAAACCATCAAAAAATGTCACGTACAAAATTTTATTCTCTGAATTGAAAACAATCTGAGATGGCTTTTTTTCTTTTCCTTTAAAACAAAAATCGGCCAAAACATAGGTTTCGTTTTTCATTTCTACCTTTTTTCCAATTTGAATAGAATCCAAAACTGGAAATGCTTTAAAAATGCCATTCAGATAATATTCGTTTGATGAAGCATCTCCAACACCAACAGTAAACTCTGGCGCTAAAAGATTTTTCATGCTATTGTAATCTTTATTCTGAAATGCTTTTTCGAAAATTTCAATAGATTTCTGAATGCTATTTTGTGCATTAATCGAACAGCCAAAAATCAATATTGAAAACAAGAAGATCTTTTTCATTGAAACTTACTTTTGTGAAGCCGACGGATTAACTACCACTTTTTCTACTCCAAAATCTTTCAATAAAATACTAGAATATTTTTCGAATTCTTCTGGCGTGTAGAGTTCTTTAGAATCATTTACTAATTCTGTAAAACCTTTTAAATCCTTCTTTTTTTCGAATTCTTTTTTCTTGCGTTGCAAAATGGTAAATACGTGAGTTGTAACGTTCCATCTTCCGTAATCTTTCGCAAATTTTTTACTGTTTAAAAGAAAGGCGTCATCATATTTTTTACCGACTCTTAAACCCGTAACGATTACAAAAGAAATTTCGTCAGAAATGTCTTTAGATTTTAAATAAGTATCGATAACCTCAAAAGGCACATTTCTTTTTCCGTCTAAATACGCTTGTTTATAAAAATCTGGATAGTCTTTTTCTTGAATTTCTGGACTATACTTTTTGAAAACACCTTTTTTAGCCGACTCTTTAGCGTTTTGAAGCAAGGCTGTAAATTGCTCTACGTTATGAAAACCGCCAGCAATATCAATAACTTTTCCGTCTGCGGTCATCAATAAAAATGTTGGAAAACCAGTTACGCCGTATTTCATGCATAATTTTTTCCCGATTTCTTCTTTTAAAATATCCGATTTGAAAGTGACAAAATCAGCATTCAAAAGAGCCGCTACTTTCGGATCTGGAAATACTTCTTTGTCCATTTGTGCGCATGGCATACAGCCCGTGAAATACAAATCGACAAAGATTAATTTTTTCTCCGTTTGAGCTTGTTTTTTAGCTTTTATCCAGCTTTCTTCGGTAGATTGTGTCTGTGCTTTTAAGGCAAAAGAATGACAGGCAAGCAGCAAAACTGCGCTTGCGATTTTAAAAAATCGTTTCATAAAATGTGGGTTTTAGAAGCCGAATGAATTCTAGTTTTCATTCGGCTTTTTTAAGATTTCAAGTTTATTTAATTATCGTACACGGTAAGAAACATCAACAATTTTACATAAACCTGTATAGGTATTTTCTAAAACTAAATTTCCGTTTACGGGCGGAACGGTATATAATTCTAATTTTCCGGTTGTGCTGTAAGTACCTAAAATTAATTTACTGATTACTTTCGAGCCTCTTTTATTAAAACCTAGATAGGTAATTTCCTCATTCCCTTTGTCTAGCATTAATTTTGCCGATTGCGTTCCGCTATCGTATTCATAAAGTTTATTGCCAACCGTATAAAATAGATATCCAGCATCTGGACTTACAGCAAATTTTGTTGCTTTGTCTAAATCTGGTGCATTTAGCATTTCTTTGTAATAGGTTTGTACAGCACCAGTTGTAAAGCGCAACATATAGAATTTGCCTGTAGAAATATTCTTTAATACTGCAAAGTTTTCATTTAGATTAAAATTAGAATTGGTCATATAAACCAAATTGCAATTGGTATCGTTCCAATCTAATGTTGTCGCAGAATTTGCAACTGGAGGCATCGCAGAACAATTTCCTTTTGAATAACTGTAACGTAAAAAACGATGTTTTTCTACATCAAAAAAGACTGGCGTGCCTGTTGCACTACTTTCTGCAATAAAAGGTGCTGCCGTAAAAAGTTTGGTTTCTAGATCTACTTTATTTTGTGGGAGTCCGTATCTAATTTGCTGTGTCCTGTTAAAATAATATATATCACCATTTTTAAAGAGAAAATTTTCTCCTCCATTAGTAGGTTTCATAAAATCTATTGCAAAATTGGTTGGAAAAGCACCTCCAACAGTTTCATAAGCAATATTTTGTGTCTGGTTCCAAGAGAAAGAATCTGGTTCAAGCCTTGCGGTTCCAGACTCAGAAGCAGTTACATAAACACCGTAAATAACAGTTCCAGGCAAAGGTGTACTGAAACATTCCACGTCAACTGCTTTTCCACTCAACTTTAAAGTAGATCCAGAAGCATCTAAAACATCATTTATAACACGCGGCTGCGCAACGCCAGGAAGTATAGAAACCATATCTAATCTTGCTTTTCCGTCAACATCTCCAACCACTAGCCAGCCTTCATAAATAGACGAAACTACATTTAATGTAATGATAGGCTGCTGCCAAGTTACTCCTGTTATTTTATCTTTGATGAAATAATAAAGACTATATTTTGCAGGAGGCAATTTTAAAATTCCTTCTATATTTTTTGTTGTAGCAACGGTAGTTCTTGCTTCACTAGCCAATTTTAACGGATTTACAGCAATCCATTTATATTCGTAACGATCAGGATCTGCACCATCGTCTAAAGTCGGATTTATATTGGGTTTTATAGTAAAATTATCTCCTGTATAGGCCGTATATTCTTTTTCTATGCCAGTAACTTCTAGCTCATTGATCTTTTCATAATTGTAATTTCCTTCGTCACTTACGCAACCATAAACCAGAAAAAGAACCATTATTAAAGATGCCTGTATTTTTATATTTTTCAACATCGTATTATGTTTTTTAAATTAAAAAAATGTTTTTTATGGAAAGAACATTTCATTTCCATTTTCTTCATAAATGGTATTTCCTGAAGCTTTTTGATCAGCCAAATAACGTTTCATGAAGTTTTGGTAATACTGCACCTCCGGAATTGAAAGTCCCGTACTTCCTGGCGCTTGGTTAAACATTTCTGGTTCTAAATTCATCAATTCGCACATTAGGAAAAGTTTCTTTGCTGTAAAAACGCCGAACATCCCAGATTGCCAACCTATAGGTGTTGATAATTTATCATTGAATGATAATTTAAAACGAATAAAACTTATTGTTTTTCCCGTTAAGGCATTCGTTACTCTTGATTGCATTTTGGTCGTAAAAAATTCATTTTCTTCGAGATTTAGCACTGCAGTCAAATCTTTAGTCTTCATATCTGGAGTTCTTAAAACCTTCACCAAAATGGTATCTATTTCTTTACCAGCGCGCATTACCATATTTTCTGGAAATACAAAATGAGTTCCTAAAACGGCTGTACTAGATGGATCAACGGTAAGTTTTACTTTTCGATCAACATCACTCACTTTTCCCTGCACTCGAATAGCAATAGGAAAAATTCTTTCTGTAATGGAAGCATTATCTAAACCAAAACTAAATCCGGTGCTGTCTATAACTGGTCCGCTACTATACAACGGATATATAGCACGCGAGAAATAAATGTTATCTGTATCATTATAAGGCTGAATTTCTTCTTTATCACAAGATGTTAATCCGAAAAGAGATAGAAAAGTGATGCCTAAAATCAATATTTTTTTCATGATTACTTTTTTTAATTATTGAAAATTAATTTCTTCATCTGGCAATGGCACCACATATTTAAGTGCATTCATCGTTACATTTCCAGAGGCAGCAGAACCGTTTGGAATTGCGGTCGAATTGATTCTTTTGTAATAAAAAAACAATTGTCCTTCTCCCATAAATTCTTTTCTATATTCCTTCGTAATTTCTGTTGCTAAAACTGCCGTTGCAGCAAGATTAGTAAGTCCTCTATTAAATCTAAGCGTATTTAAGTAAGCAATTCCATCTGCTGCAACAGGAGCCGTTTCTGCCGCGATTAGATATAATTCTGAAAGTTTGAACATTGGAATTTGAAAACGAAATGTTTTGGTTTTATCCGTTACATCTTCGTATTTAAAAAATGTTTTCTGTGTTTTTCCTCCCGATATCGGAATCTTCCAAGACGGTAGATTTCTGTAATCGTTATCATTAGATTCGAAAACAGCATTTAATCGGCTCAACATTGGAGCGTAAATATTAAAATCGTCTAAACTAGAATCAAAAAGTAATTTTTGTTTGGCATATAAGGTAAAATCGCTAAGAGCAAAGAAATTCTCCGCAGAAAAAATACGATCTGGGTTAGCAGAATTTGTCGCTTCTAAAAATGGCGTCCAATAAATGTAAGATTGCGATTTTACATAATTGATAAGTTCATTCGCGACAGCAAATGCTCCCGTTTTATCTCCTGCGTAAAGCAAAACCCTAGCTTTTAAACATTTTACTGCCAAGATATTCATTCGCTGTCCTCTGTCTTTATAATAATAAGGACTACCATCAAAAGCCGTTGTAGTTCCTGTTTTTCCAATAGAAGGAAACGGATCGTCTTTTAGAAGTGAAATTGCCAAATCTAAATCGGCTATAATTTTAGCCATTACTTCGTTTGCAGGCAGAATCGGATTATTTGTTGTCTGAGCAAGATCATAGTAAGGAATAGAAGGATCTGCAGGAGACACTTTATAAATTGGTCCATATAAGCGTAACATATCAAAATGCAGCATCGCACGAATAGCAATCGCTTCTCCTTTTAATAAATCGGCTTTTTCTTTAGAAATTTTCTCCGCATGTTGGTCTATACTTTCTAAAAACTTATTTGCAGACAATATTGTTTTAAAAGCAGTAACCCAAATAGAAGCAAAAGTAGATTTTGGCAACGCTTCAGCATAAGAATAAGTCGATATTGTAGCTTTTTTATGCGATCCAGACATATTAAATTGCTGCCCCAAAATTTCTACAGCATCCATTGTAAGGTGTCTTCCGTACAAATTAGTATTAGCCAATTGCAAGTAAATTCCGTTATGTACATTCTGAATTCCAACTTCAGAACTGTAAGTCTGATCTTCTAAAATTTTATCTTGAGGAACTACATCCAAAAAATCACTACAGCTAGCTAACGTTACCGATGCAAGCAAAATGAATGTAATTTTATATAAATACTTGTTCATAATTTCTGTTTTAAAATGATAAATTAAGACTCAAAGAATAAATTCTTGAGAAAGGATAATCAATACCACGCTCTGCTTTTATAGTCGATACGCGGAAAAATTCATTTGCTAAAGCATTAAATCCTAAGGCAGTTAATCCGTTTCTTTTTAACCAAGTTCGGTCGGTTATTCTATACCCTAAACGAATAGATTCTCCCGAGATATAATCGTCTTTCTGAATAAAACGTGATGAAATTGGAGTATTATTGGTTAATCCAATTGCTTTAAATTGAGCCATTTGTCCTGGCGTTGTCCATCTGTCTGTAAAAGCTCTAACATCTTGATTATCAAAAATGCTTGATCGCGTAATATTCTCTACTTTGTTGTACAAGGCAGCATTAAATCTTTCTGCACCAAAACTGTAACGGACAAACAATCCAAAACTAAAACCTTTATAGTTTAAGTTTGTAGAAACTACTCCTGTAGCCGTTTCTCGAGAATTCCCCATTACTACTTCGTCTTTTTTATCTAGAATAAAAGTCGATTGCCCATTTTTCTTTAAGAAAACTTCTCTACCCGTTGCAGGATCAATTCCTAAAGATGGAACAGCCCATAAATCATTACTGCTTGCTCCATCATAATATCTCGTCAAACCTGTGCCTTTTTGTGCTGCCTCATTTAAAGAAGCCAAAGCATTACCAAAACCGCCCAATTCATTATCGCCAGTTGCGCCCATTAATCCGATTCCCCAAACAAAATTTCTGCTTAAATCGTAAATGAAATTATAATTCATTTTTAACTCTAATCCTTCAGTAGTTAAGTAACCAACATTTAAAGGATAACCATTAACTCCTGTAGAAGCCGCAAGATCGATAGCTACAATCTGCGGAGAAGTTTTACGTCTGTAAGCTCCAAGCGTCATTGTTAATCTGTTTCTAAACATAGCAAGATCTAATCCTAGAGACAAATCTCTTGTTCTTTGTGCTTCTAAATTTGGATTTGCGATTTGTGAAATAGCCAATCCAGCTCCAAAAACATTGGTATTCGGATCGTAAGAATAAATATCATAAGAAGCAAATCCAACTAAATTTTGATTTCCTGTCTGACCAATATTGGCACGTATTTTAAAGATATTGACAATATCTTCATTCATTTTAAACTCATTGTTTAAATTCCATCCTAAACCAATCCCCCAATAAGGCGAATATTTTTTGTTTGTTCCGAAATTGGTAGCACCTGAAATAGTCTGTGTAAAATCGAATAGAAATCTGCGATCGTAAGCGTAGTTAATCTGATTGGTCAAATCTACGCTTCTAATAAGTTCTGTATATATTGCTGGTTTTCCAATTGGTTCAAAACCAAAAGCAAATGCAGGATTTCCAGCAACTCCACTAGGAAAACCTCTTAGAAATGATTTATACGAATTATTTTTTGTTTCTAAAGCCGAGGCTCTAATAGTGTAGTTAAAAGAATGAACATTTTTAAAAACATTCGAATAAGTTGCACCAAGATTAGCATTCCATTTGTCTGTAATGGCTTCATATCTGCTGTAAGTTCCTTTTTCTGTGGCAATGTTACTGATAAAACCAGTATCGTCTGGAGAAACAAAAACCGTATTGTAACTATTTAATCTCGAAACAGAAATTGCTCCAGTTGTTTTAATATGCGGACTTACATCATAATTAATAGCAAAGTTATTTGTAAAATTGAAATCGTTCCCTTTATCATAACTTCCTAAAAATACATTGTAAAGCGGATTAGCTGGATGATTTACAATAGTTTCCAAACTAGTTAAAGGTAATGAAGAACCATCTAAATAACGAGTTATCACTCCATTTTCATTCACTTTTGGATAATACGGACTCACTTTTGCCCAAGTTTCAAATGAACCGTATGGCGATTCTTGGTTATTTCCTCCAGAAACAAAAAATTGATTGTTAATGTTTAATTTGTTTTTTCTGTAAGTCAAAGTGGTATTGTAACCCCAAGTATTATGTTCAGAACCTTTCATGGTTCCAGTTAGTGTTTTGTAATTTCCGGCAATATTAAATCGAAATTCGTCAGAACCTCCGCCAAAATTTAAACTGTGTCCAGATGTAATTCCCATTTGAATCGGTTCGTTTAACCAATATGTATTTACACCGCTACGCACAGCAGCCAGACGTCTGTTGTATTCTTTGTCCCAAGTTAGCGGAGTAGTTTCAGAAGTACCATCTTTAACAATAAAAGCTCCAGAAAGTCTTTCGAATTCTAACTTTTGTTCTGCATTCATTAAATGATAAACACTTAAATCGGCTAATTCATAAGAAGAATTATATACATAAGAAAACTGTAATTTTCCAGGCAATGGCTTATTAGTTTCAATAACTACAACTCCATTTGCAGAACGAGATCCGTACAATGCAGTTGAAGCTGCATCTTTCAACAAAGTAATACTTGCAATTCTATTAATATCTAAATCTACAACTTGCTGTAGTGTAGTTGGAAATCCATCCAAAATAAAAAGTGGTTGGTTAGGATCATCTCTAAACTGACTATCAACTTGATTTGCCGTTAAACTCGTCTGTCCTCTCACCTCAATTGTCGGCAGAATATTTGGGTTTGAACCTACTAAATTGTTATTCACCACAATAAAAGAAGGATCTAAAGATTTTAAAGCTTGAACAGCATTTTGCGTTGAAACCTGTCTTAGTTCCTCACCTCTAAAAACAGTTACCGCACCTGTAATTAATTCTTTTTTACGAACCGTAACCCCAGTATTTACAACAACTCCAACAAGTTCTTTGGTTTCTTGTGCAAGTGTAATATTGATTGTTTTTCTTTTATTTACCTCGACAGCTTGTGCTTTATGCCCAATGTAGGTAAATAAAATCTGCCCATCTTCTGGTGCGCTAATCGTATATTTTCCATCAAAATCGGTTTGTGCTGTAGCAGTTGTTCCTCTAACTTTTATGTTAACGCCAGGAAGCGGCTCTTTGGCTTCGTTGGTTACAGTACCTTTAATTTCAATAATTTTAGATTGTAAAACCACTACTTTTTCTGCGGCTCTTTCTTTTACAACAATCGTATTTCCATTAGAAAAACTAAAATCAAAATCTTTATTAGAAAAACTGGCTTCCAATAATTCATTCACTTTAATTTTCCCTTTTTTTAAATGTACTTTAGGTAATTTCTTAAATAAATCTTCCTGATAAATAAAAGTATAGTTGGTTTGTTTTGTAATAATGTCAAAAACTTCGTCAACACTTACTGTTTTATCAGCCGTAATTACAACTTTTGAGTTCTGTGAAAATAGATTTACGGGAGAAAAACCAAAAATTGTAGTACAAAACAAGAAGATAAAAGTTCTCATAATGTTAATAATTAGCCGATCTCCAAAATAGAAATAGGCGCTGGTTAATTTAAATTTCATAAATTTACATGTTAATTGGTTGGTTGGTTGTTAAAACTGATTAATGGATTAATACATAGAAAGGGATAAAGTGCAGTACGGTGAGAGGTCTAAACTTTAATCCCTTTTCTTTTTATTTGATAATAATCTTATCGTCTTTTTTCTCATAGGCATTAATAAAATTAATATTCTTGATGGTCGTTAATATGTCTTCTAATTTTTGATTTTTGTTTAAAACCCCATTAAACTTAACATTTCCAAGAGCTGGATCTGCAAATACAATATCTACATCGTACCATCTTGAAAGTACTTTTGCGATTTCTTTTAGCGGCATTCCTTTAAATACAAACAAGCCTTTTCTCCAAGAAATTTCGTTGTAAACATCGACTTCAGAAACACTAATATTTCCATTGTATTCGGAAATTCTAGATTGTTCATTTGGAACCAAAGTTTTTCTTTTACTTGCGTTACTTACTGCAACTACACCTTCGACCAAAGTGGTGTAAATAGTCGATTCGTCTCGATAGGCTTTAATGTTAAATTGAGTTCCGATAACTTCAACGTTTTGGTTTTCGGTTTTTACTTTAAACCTTGAACCTTTATGTTTGGTGCTTGGCGAAACTTCAAAATAAGCTTCTCCGTAAACCAATTCTACTTGTCTGGTTTCTCCATCAACAAAAGCGACTGGATATTTTAATTGCGATTCCGAATTCAGCCAGACTTTAGTACTGTCTGCCAATTGCACAAAAAATTGTCCTCCTCTCGGAATCGTTAAAAGATTATTGGCGATAGTTGAACCTTTTGAATTGTAAATTAACTTTTCCCCGTTACTAGACGCATTTCCTTTTGAATAAGATTTTCCTTTTTCTAAAGCTATAACAGATCCATCTTCTAAAGTCAAAGTTGCTTTGTCGCTTCCAATTAGAATTTCTTTGTGTGCGACCTGCGGAGTTTCAATCTTAAGCGGATTTGTTTTATTGATTATTAATGAAATCGAAATCAGCAATAATAAAGATGCTGCCATAGCAATCAGTTTGAATCTGTTTGTGGCATAAAAAGGTTTCAGGCGAACAACTTCTTTCTCTTCAGATTGAATGGCATTTTGAAGACGCATTCTCATTTTATGTTCCATTTCTTCTTTAGAACCAAGCGCATCATTCCAGTTTTCATCTGTTTGAAAACTTTCGTAAAAATTCAATAGTTTGTTATTCTCCTCGAGATTGGTATCACCGGAAAGATATCTATTTAGTAAAACTAAAAAATCCTCTTTTTTCATTTTTTTTGTATTATTCGGGGAGTATATTAAGTAAGTATCCAAAAAGACACATACCCCCTAGTCCAAATTGTATTTTTTTTGATTTTTTTTAAAACGACGAAAAAAAGAAGAAAACCCACACACCATCAATCCGATCACAACATTTTATTTCACTAAAAAATATTTTTTGTGAGCCATAAAATCATTGCCATGCTGATACTTTCTCCCATAGAAGATCTTATAGTATGCAAAGCTTTTGTAATGTGATTTTCGACTGTTTTTGTAGAAATATTAAGTCGTTCGGCAATTTCTTTATGGCTAAGCTGTTCTTCTCTGCTTAGTTTATAAACTGCCTGACATTTTTCTGGAAGAGATTCGATAATTAAATTCAATTGCTGCACCAATTCGTCGTGCATTAATTGTGTTTCTGGCGTAGAAGTTAAAAAGCGCTTTTCTAAATCGTCAAATAGTTCGACGTGAATTTTGGCTTTATTTTTCCTTAAATGATTAAAAACCTGATATCTAGCGCAGGCATACATATATCCTTTTAACGAAATATGAATTTCAATTTTCTCGCGATTATGCCAGATATTCATGAAAATATCCTGAATAATATCTTCGCATAATTCCTTGTCTTTGATGACATTATAAGCAGACATAAAGAGCGCCTGCCAAAATTTATTATACAATTCTGTCAATGCCGATTCATCGCCGTCACGAAGACGATCGATTAAAATTTGATCTTGATTTAAGACGGTATTCGACAATGATTGTGGTTTTAAGGGAATTGAATAATTCGCAACAAACATAATAAATTTGCCGATTAATCCTAATTTGTTCTCGACAACACAACCATATAATCGCAATAGTTCTTAATTTTAATATTTTCAAAAAACTAAAAATTTGACAATTATAACTCTTAATCTTATTTATTTTTTCAATTTAAACAACTTCTTTCACTAAAATAAAATGAATTTTACAAAATATACTTCATAAATTCGTGTTAAGTTAAAATTGTATTTTCATTAAATTTAGAAAAATTGACGTAGCCAATTTCTTTAAATCTCTAAATTGAAATTCTTTAAGTTTATTTTGAACCAAAAATAAAGAGACTTTTTAGAATGTAATTTTTGCAACAAAAAAACAATTCTAAAAAATCTTCTATATTTCCGATAATGATTATTCGGCTTTTTATTTTAACGGATTCGCTTTGACACCTTCATTGGTCAAAACAACAGGTTTGATAAAACCTTTTTCATCAAAAAACATTTCTTCAATACACGTTTCTCTCGAATGCATTACCGTTTCTGTCAAAGGTCTTCTGTGATACACAATATAATATTGCTCTTTGTTCGGCACTTTTATAACAGAATGATGCCCGGCAGCACGCGCAATTTTCGGATCAGATTCTAAAACTTTACCAATTCTTTTAAAAGGTCCCATTGGCGAATCTGCAATTCCGTATGCCACACAATAATCTGGTCCGCCCCAATCGCCTTCAGACCACATAAAATAATATTTATTGTTTTTAATAAACATAAAAGGACCTTCTGTATAATTGTCTGGCGTCATTTCTTTGAAAATCGTTTTATCTTCAAAAGGAATAAAACCAGTAAAATCCGATTTCAATTTGGCAATATTGCAATGTCTCCAACCGCCGTAAATTAAATAATGCTGGCCGTCTTTGTCTTTAAAAACAAATTGATCAATTGGCTGCGCGCCATTAATAATTTTATCAACAAGAGGTTTTCCTAAATAATCTTTGTAAGGTCCTTCTGGTTTTGAAGCTACGGCAACTCCAATTCCGCCAGTTTCACCTTCGTGAATATCATTTGCTCCAAAAAACAGAAAATATTTGTTTTTATTTTTAATGATAGACGGTGCCCACATAGCTCGTTTTGCCCATTTTACAGCTGTAGTATCTAAAATTCTAGAATGTTTTGTCCAATTTACCAAATCTGGCGAAGAAAAAGCATCAAAGAAAACCTGATCGTCAAAAGGCGCCGAATAGGTTGGATAAACCCAATATGTTTTATCGAAAATAATGCCTTCGGGATCTGCATACCAACCTTTAAAAATTGGATTATTTTGTGCAAAAGAATGCAGAGAAGTAATCATCAGAAAACCAAAGAGAATCTTTTTCATAGTTTATTTTTTTTATTTTAAAAGTAATAAAACATTTTAAAGTATTGAATTTGAGTTTCAAACTTTTCATAAAATATACTTTCAATCTATTTTTGATTTTATAATTATTGTATTTTTGGACTAGTAAATAGTTTTCATTCATAAATCAAAAACAGTCCAGATGCTTCGTCCTTGGCCATTAGAAATTCAGCTTGATAAAAAATCAGATAAAGCGATTTATCTTCAAATTGCTGATGCAGTAATCGATGCGGTAAAAACAGGAAAATTAGTAAGCGGAAATGCACTTCCGGGAAGCAGGCAATTGGCACAATTATTAAAAGTAAATCGCAACACAGTTGTAGATGCTTTAGATGTTCTAACTGCCGAAGGATGGCTCGTAACGATTGATAGAAAAGGAACTTTTGTCACAGATTCTCTTCCAAAAATCGATCATTCATTAGAAAATAAAAAAGAGCAAAAAACTTCAACTGAAGAACAAAAAAGCTTTTTAGTTTTTGATGACGGACTTCCAGACAGTCGATTGGCGCCAATGAATGATCTAGCAAGAGCATATCGCGAATTATTCAGTCGAAAATCGCGCTGGCAAATTATGGGTTACAGTAGCGAATTGGGAAATTTGGAATTTAGAAAATCTATTGCTCAAATGATCAATTTTAAACGTGGCATGAGCATTTCTCACGATCAAATCTGCATTACACGCGGAAGCCAAATGGCGATGTATTTGGCTTCGCATTGCATTCTGAAATCTGGTGATTTTGTTTTAATTGAAAATCCTGGCTATAAACCTGCTTGGGAAACTTTCGAAAATTCTGGTGCAAAATTACTTCCAATCGATCTAGAATCAGACGGATTGAATATCGATCAAGTCGAAGAATATTTGCAAACGCATCAAAATATAAAAGCGATTTATGTTACGCCTCATCATCAATTTCCGACTACGGTAACTTTGTCTTTAAAAAAGAGATTAAAACTGATTGAACTTTCAAATCAATATAATTTTACGATTATTGAAGACGATTATGATAATGAATTTCATTTTGGTCAACGCCCGATTCTTCCCGTTTCGAGTTATTCCGCTTTAAAAAACTATGTTTATATTGGCAGTTTCAGCAAAGTTGTTGCGCCCGCGCTGCGTATTGGTTATTTAGTGAGTTCTCAAGAAAATATTGAGAAAATCGGAAATCACAGAAAAATAATCGATGTTCAAGGCGATAATATTATGGAAGAAGCGATTTTAAACCTCATCAATGAAGGAAAAATAAAGCGTCATCTTAAAAAAGCCAATTTGATTTATAAAAACAAAAGAGATTTTTTTGAAAGCATTTTAAATCAACATCTTAAAGACAAAATAAATTTTACAAAACCCGAAGGAGGACTTGCTTTTTGGATTGTTCCAAAAGCTGAAATTGATGTTTTGGATGTTTTTGAAAAACTAAAATCGCACGGTATTCAGATTATGAATCCAGATCGTTTTAGTTTTAATAAAATAATTAAAGGTTTCCGTTTGGGTTATGCTTCACTTTCTGAAAAACAAATGGAAGAAGGAATTAAGGCGCTTGCTAAATTTTTGTAGTTTTATTTTAACACATAGAAACATAGATTTTGCAGTCGTAAAAAAGACGTTTCACTCACATTAATACACATAAGCTTATACTATGTGTTAAATAATGTGTCATTTTTTTTAAACCCTTTTTAAGAGAACAATAAACTATGTTTCTATGTGTTTAAACCAATTTAATTACAATTTTCCATTTCAATAATAGAAAAACCATTTGCCCGAACTTGATTTTCGACTTCAATTGGAGCTTTATCAATGTGGCAGAAACGGCATTCTTTAGAAGATAAAGCTTGTCCTTCTTGATCTACACTTTTTAGGTAAATTTTACCATATTCATACACTTGTTCTGCATCGTTTACATTTTCATCTACCAAAATATCAAAATGCATAATTTTTCCGTCTTTACGAGTTACATATGTATCCCAAACTGCTATTTTCATTTCTTAAGTTTCTAAGTTACTAAGTCGCTAAGGGACTAAGTTTTATTGTTTTGTTTTGACAAATTTAGGCTGATTTTAAAAGTGCTAAATAATCCAGTTTTTTCATTTTTTGAGTAGTTCTGGTCCAGTAAAATTTTGCGGTTTCGATTTAATTTTGCTTTATGAAAAACGAGATTATTTTTAATTTGATAAAAGTTCATCAGCGCATTGAAGACGCTTGTAAAATTGCTGGAAGAAATCCTAAAGAAGTGCAACTTTTATTGGCAACAAAAACTGTTTCGGCAGATAAAATACGTATTGCGATTGAAGCTGGAGAAACTTTAATGGGCGAAAATAAAATGCAGGAATTACGAGATAAAGATGCCGAATTGAAACATCTTCCTGTAGAACGACATTTTATCGGACATCTTCAAACCAATAAAGTAAAAGATGTTTTGAAATATGTGACTTGCATTCAATCTTTAGACCGAATAAGTTTGGCTGATGAACTTCAGAAACAGCTTCAAAATCAAAACAGAAAATTAGACGTTTTTATTCAGGTTAATACATCTTATGAAGAAAGTAAATTCGGTTTGGCTCCAGCGGAAGTTTTGTCTTTCATTAAAAAAGTAAAAACGTATGAAAACCTGAATATTAAAGGTTTAATGACAATCGGACTTTTGGATGTTGAAAAAGAAAAGATGATTCCGTCACTTAGACTTTTAAGAACGATTCGGGATGAAATCTATGCCGAAAAAATCGAAGGCTTACAAGATTTAAAACTTTCTATGGGAATGTCTCAAGATTTGGAACTGGCTATTGGTGAAGGTTCTAATATCGTAAGAATTGGCACTTCGATATTTGGAAATCGTTTTTTAGGAAAAGAAATCTGGAACGAAAACATTGCAGAATAAAACTTAATTTTGCAGCAAATAAAACGCAGATGAACCTGAATGATCTTACCGTAATTGATACTGAAAAAATTGCTTTAGACGATTTATTTTTTAGTGAAGAAAACAAAACTGCTTTACTTCAAATTATCAAAGAGCATCAATATATTGAAGAATTAAAAAAGTATAATCTTAAAGTTGATAATAAAATTTTACTGCACGGAAGTTCTGGCTGCGGTAAAACCACAACGGCAAAAGCGATTGCGAATACTTTAAATAAAAAAATTATCATCGTAAACCTCAGCACTGTTATTGACGCGCGAATTGGTGAAACTTCTAAAAATTTAAAGGCCATTTTTGATAAAGCAATTCGCGAAAGAGCAGTTTTATTTCTAGATGAATTTGATCAGATCGGAAAAAGCCGAGACAGCGACGATAAAGATGTGGGCGAAATGAGACGTTTGGTCAATACTATTATTCAGCTTTTTGATTATTTTCCTTCTGATAGTTTAGTAATTTGTGCGACGAATCATTATGAGATAATTGACAGCGCTTTATTAAGAAGATTTCAACTTCGTTTAAAATACGAAATGCCTTCTGAAAGTTATTTGGATATTTATTACGATAAAATTCTAAGCGAATTTCCAAAACAATTTCAAAATATCGAAAAACGTTATTCTATTTCATACGCCGAAGCTTTAGATTATATTCATACTTCGATGAAAAAACAAATTATCGATTCCATTGAAAATATTAATATTCCGTAGGAATATCTCGTCGGTAGAAAAAACGAATTACGGATAAATACGTTCCGTAGGAACGTTTGATTAATGGAATTGATAATTATTTTACGTAAAAACAAGTGTCCCTACAGGACACAAGATTATTAAACAATACTATTTTTCTACCGACGAGACATTCCTACGGAATGAATTGTTATAAATCAAAAAACCCGTTGCAAATGCAACGGGTTTTTCTTTACGGAGTTTTTATATAGAATGAATAGTGTACAAATTTTATAATCCTCTTGTCAACCATCCTTTTTTGTTAGCTGTTGCTATCGCATAAGGTGCAATCCAGAACAAACTGAAAGTGTAGAAAACACTGTAAGAGTAAGCCCAGAAAGACTCAGACAAGTTGTATCTTTTTGCATAAAAGATCATAGAAAAACTTGAGAAAATTAAGATTCCTAAAAATGTTGAACTTAAAAATAATACTGGGTGAACCGCAATAAAGTAGAACATAAATAGTATAAATGGATAAGTCATTGCAATTTTAAAGAACTGGTTTAAGAATAACATTCTTGGACCAAATTTTGACTCTTTTCTAAAATCTGTGAAAACATATTTTGCCATCATCAAGTTTTCGCGAACATTACTTCTCGCCCATCTGATGAACATTTTGTATAATCCTTTGTATTCTTCTGGAACATTTGTCAATACAACTGCATTTCTTTGAAATCTAACTTCAAAACCTTGTTTCAAAATCATATTTGTCAAAGCACGATCTTCTCCAATATCTGACGGTTCTCCCATAAAAGTTTGGTTGATCCATTCTGGAAGACAGTTAAATACCGCATCTCTTTTGTAAGCTGCCAAAGCTCCAGGTGTACATAATACAGAACCTAATTGGCTTTCTGCCGAACGTTGAAATTCGAAACTCATTACAAAACTAACATTCAACATTTTTGGTAAAATAGCCGATTTGTTGTTTAATACTTGAACATTTCCCGCAACAGCACCACATTTTTCGTTTACAACAAACGGACTAACCAAGTTTCTTAAAGTATCTTTTTTCACGATTGAATCACTATCTACCGTAACAAAGATTTCTCCAGTTCCTAATTTAAATCCTCTGTATAAAGCTTGACGTTTTCCTTGATTTTTTGGCTGTTGAAAAATTGTTACACGATCTCCCAATTTAGCTTTTGCTTCTTGCATCCAGTACCAAGTATCATCTTTACTACCATCGTCAATAGCTAAAAGCTGTAATTTTTCTGCTGGATAATCACTGTCTGCAAGACTTAACAAAGTATCCCAAACCAGTTTTCCTTCATTGTAAGCCGGAACGATAATCGTACAAGTTGGCAACAATTCATCCGATACAGATTCGATTGGTTTATATTTTAAATACAAATAAGAGCTGTACAAGAAAACTCCTGTTTGATAAAAGAATAAAATTGTTGTAATGATTAAAAATGGCAATCCCCAAGTTGAGGCTACTCTTTCAAAATGAAATTGTTCAAAATCATCTTGCAATAAAAATACAGAACAAACTCCTGCAATCATCAAAAAGAATGTTGCAATAATAATTGCTAATCCTATTGAACTTTTTGGTCTTTCTACGTGTATTTTTTGCGTTTTTTCTTTAGTTCCAAAAATAGAACCGCTTAATGCTTTTTCGTTTATTACCGAACTACTGTTCGCGTAAAATTGTTTTGAGATAATTGTTTCGCTTTCCATGCTTATACTCCTTTTTTAATTTCTTTAATTTGGCTTTTAGTAAAATCTTTTTCCTTTCTCATTAATTTGAAACTCGTATGGGGAGAAACAATTAAAAAATCAGATACATCAAAGATTTTGACATAAACACAATTTGCAAGCGTCGTGCCAATACGGTTCTAGGCTGTTCTAGAGGCATTTAAAAAAAAGAGGCGAAAAAATAGTGTATAATTATTTCACACTTTATGGATACGGTATACACAAAAATTGAAAAAATTAAGATTGAAAAAGTGTGATTTTTAAAGGAGTTTCAGCATTTTATTATGCAGAAAAAATAAAAATAAAGAGAAGTTTGAAGAAAATAAAAATATCTCGTAATTTTTAAAAACGCTAAACTTTAAATTAAATTGTTTGAAAGCATAAAAAAGATCTCTAATAGTTTTTTTCATATTATAAAAAAAACATCTCTCAAAAAAACAGAAATCTTACATAAAAAAGTTAAATTTATAAAATATAATTAACAGTAAATTTTAGGAGACTAAAAATGGTTATAAAGCATTACAATCTTTTATTAGCAGATGATGACGAAGATGATTGCGATTTCTTTAGAGAAGCTCTGAGCGAAACGTCAATCAAGGCAGAACTTTTTATGGTGCATGACGGCGTGCAATTGATGAATTATTTAGAAAATAATGAACTCAAAACTTTTCCTGATGTCATTTTTCTTGATTTAAACATGCCTCGTAAGAACGGTATTGAATGCTTAACAGAAATTAAAGAAAATGAAAAACTGAAAAATCTGCCCATTATTATTTTTTCGACTTCACTTGACAGCGAAATTGTAAATAATCTATATCAAAAAGGCGCTTCATACTACATTCGTAAACCTGGAGAATTTTCTAAATTAAAAACTGTTATTGAAAAAGCATTGACAGTAGCATCTCAAAATAATTTTAATCAGCCCGAAAGAGCCAATTTCATATTGCAACCCTAAATCTTCTTTGGATGAACCGTAACAAAAAGGAACATTACTTTCTGTCCGAAGGAGGAGAAATGGGCAGTTTAATTCGTTCAGAAGACTGGAGCAAAACGCCTTTGGGAGATCCTGAAAAATGGCCTCAAAGCCTCAAAACCATGACGGCAATGATGCTTGGCAATCCTTTCGGGATGTACATTGCTTGGGGGAAAAATTATACACAATTATACAATGACGCTTTTCGTCCAATTTTAGGAGCAACGAAACATCCAGAAGCTTTGGGTGGAAGTTCGCAAAAAACATTTGCTGAAATATGGGATCAGATTGGCCCGATGTTCTCCGACGTAATGAAAGGAAATGCAGTTAGTTTTCCTGATTTTAAAGTTCCGCTCCATCGCAATGGATATACAGAAGATTGTTTTTTCGATTTTTCATACAGCCCAATAAAAATAGAAGATGGTTCTGTTGGCGGAATTTTAGTTACCGTTATTGAAACCACCGAAAAGAAAATTGTTGCCGATGCCTTGCAAGAAAGTAATGCGCGTTTTGTCAATAATATTATGCAGGCTCCAGTAGCCATGTGTATTTTTAGAGGTAAAAATCATATTGTCGAAATTGCCAACGAACAAATGATGCAACTTTGGCAAACAAAAGCCGAGGATATTATCAATCAGCCTATTTTTGAGGTTTTACCCGAATTGAAAAAACAAGGTCTTGGCGAAATTCTACAGAACATTTATATCGACGGAAAAAAAGTTGCAACCGACGAAACCTTTGTACAATTAACTCGAAACGGAAAAACTGAAAATACTTATATCAATTTTGTTTACGAAGCACTAAGAGATTCTGATGGAACTATTTCTGGAGTTGTAGCAATTGCCACCGAAGTCACTGCTCAGGTTTTGGCGCGTTCTAAAGTCGAAGAAAGCGAACAAAAAATAAGACAATTGGTAGAAAACGCACCTTTTCCGATAGCGGTTTATGTTGGAAAAGAAATGCGCATTGAACTTGCCAACGAATCGATTATAAATATCTGGGGAAAAGGCTCAGATGTAATAGGAAAAACGTACAAAGAAATCCTACCTGAATTACAAAATCAGTCAATTTTTGAACAAGTTGCTACAGTATTTGAAACTGGGCAATCTTATCATTCCAGAAATTCTCGTGTTGATATTGTAAAAGATAATGTATTGCAACCGTTCTATTTCAATTATAGCTTTACACCTTTATATGATTTAAACGGTAAAGTTTATGCCGTTATGAATACTGCGGTAGAAATTACCGATTTATATTTAGCCAAACAAAAAATTGAAGAAAGCGACAAACGTTTCCGAGATACAGTTCGTCAGGCTCCCGTTGGTATCACAATTCTTCGCGGAACTGAATATGTTGTCGAAATGGCAAATGAGGCTTATCTTAAACTTGTGGCTCGAGAAGAAGATACTTTTGTTGGCCGCCCTTTATTTGATTCATTACCAGAAGTAAAAGATACTGTAAGCAAACTTTTAGATGATGTTTTTACCACTGGAATTCCTTATCATGGAAATGAAATGCCTATACCTCTAAACAGACACGGCAAACAAGGAATTTGGTATTTTGATTTTCTTTATCATCCATTAAGAGAAGAAAATGGAGAAATTACAGGAATCATTGTTACGGTTACAGAAGTCAGCGAAAAGGTAGAAGCACGCAAAAAAATCGAACTCAACGAAGATCGCCTTAAAATCGTAGTAGAAGCCAGCGAATTAGGAACTTGGGAACTCAATGTAAAAACTAGAGCTCCTTTTTATTCTCAACGCTATCTTGAAATTGTTGGAGGTTATACAGAAGATATTATGTTAACGCACGAAGATTTATTAGGACATCTTCATCCTGATGATATGCATATTCGTAATAAAGCATTTAAAGATGCTATAAATTCTGGTTTTCTAAATTATGAAGCGCGAGTAATCTGGAAAGATAAATCGATTCATTGGGTTGAAGGAAAAGGAAAAGTTTTTTATGATGAAAATCACGAAGCCGAAAAACTTATTGGAACGGTTAGAGATATTACCGACGAAAAAAGGTATCAGCAGAAAATTGAAGAAAGCGAGAAAAAATTACGAAACCTCATCATGCAATCTCCTGTTCCGAAAGCCATTTTAAGAGGAAATGATTTTATTATCGAAATGGCAAATTATGTTCTTTTGGATAATATCTGGAAAAAACAGCGAGAAGATGTAGAAGGTAAAAATCTTTTAAAAATATTTCCAGAACTTAAAAAACAGAAATACGGAAAATTATTAAAAAAAGTATACGAATCTGGTGAAGTTTATGCCGAATCTGAATCTTTGCTTTTGATTGAAAATGAAAGCGGAAGTAATCAGTTTTATGTTGATTTTGAATTTGCTCCACTCCGCGAAAGCGATAATTCGATTTCAGGAATTAGAATGACGCTGATTGACGTTACGGAAAAAGTAGAAGCTCGAAAAAAAATTGAAGAAAGCGAAACGCGATTTCGTTCCTTAACAGAAAGTATTCCGCAGCTAATCTGGGAAACTGATGCTGAAGGAAATGCATTATTTACTTCTGGAAAATGGTTTGAATACACAGGCATAGAACCAGGTCACGAAGGTTCGTGGGAAGCTATGATTCACCCTGATGATTTTGACGAAAATGTCAAAATTTGGCAGCATGCGCTTTCAACTGGGGAAATGTATCGATGCGATATAAGAATGCGCAGAAAAGACGGCACTTATCGATGGCACACCGTTATTGGAGAACCTGTTTTAGGTCCAGATGAGAAAATCATAAAATGGGTTGGTGCTTTTACTGATATTCATACCGAAAAAGCTTTTACGCACGAGCTTGAACAACAGGTTACAGCAAGAACGAGAGAATTAATTCAGATTAACGAATCGCTTCGAAAAAGTGAAGAACGTTATCATTTAATGGTCGAAGAAGTTCAGGAATACGCCATTTTATACCTAAGCGCACATGGAATTATTGAAAACTGGAATGCTGGTGCAGAAAAAATAAAAGGCTATAAAGCTGATGAAATTATCGGGAAATATTTTTCTATTTTTTATACCGAAGAAGATCAAAAAAGCAAACTTCCAGAAAAACTTTTACAGCTTGCCATAGAAAACGGAAAAGTAGTTCATGAAGGCTGGCGTAAACGAAAAGATGGAAGTAAATTTTGGGCAAGTGTTGTCATTACAGCTGTGCATAATAAACAAGATGAAATTATTGGTTTCTCTAAAGTGACACACGATTTAACGGAAAGAAAAAAAGCCGATGATACGCTAAAAATATACGCTCAAGAATTGGAGCAGAAAAATAATGAGCTGGAAGAAATGAACAAAGAACTTCAGTCATTTGCTTATATTTCTAGTCATGATTTGCAGGAACCGCTTCGAAAAATACAGACTTTCGCCTCGCAGATTATGGACAAAGAATTGGATAGCTTGTCTGAAAATGCAAAAGATAAATTTAGAAGAATGCAGAACGCGGCACAGCGAATGCAAACTTTAATTAATGATTTATTAGCTTATTCTAGAACCAATATTCAGGAACGTATTTTTGTAAAGACTGATCTTTCTCAAATTATAAAAGAAGTAAAAGAAGATTTAACCGAAGAATTAGAGCAAAAACATGCTGTTATTGAGATCGAGAAAACTTCTAAGGTCGACATTATTCCGTTTCAGTTCAAACAATTACTATATAATTTGATTAGCAATTCATTAAAGTTTTCTAATCCTGAAATTCCGATTGTAATTAAAATTAAAAGTGAAATTGCATTAGCAGAAGAATTCGATAACGAAAAACTGATTCCGACCAAAAAATATTGTCATATTCAGGTTTCAGACAACGGTATTGGTTTTGAATCTCAATATAACAAAAAGATATTCGAAGTTTTCCAGCGCTTACACGGAAGAGATCGTTACAACGGAACCGGAATCGGATTGGCAATTGTAAAAAAGATTGTAGAAAACCACAACGGATTTATAACGGCTTTTGGCGTGTTAAATGAAGGAGCCACTTTTGACATTTATATTCCAGTAAATTAATTTCAATTAAAAAAATCATAAAAAAAAAACGGAAACTACTTTAGAGTTGTTTCCGTTTTTCCATTTCAAAGCACATTGAAATTATCTCAAAACAATTTTTCTTATCGACTAAAAACTGTAATAACACCAGTTGTTTTGTCTTTTATTTTCAATTCTTTGTTTGTTAGATTCATAATGTCACTAGTTGTAGTAACACCATTAATTGTAATAGTCAAATCATTATGAGATCTTACGTAAGTACCTGTAGTTTCTACTAAAGCACAATTGCTTCCATTATAATCTCCGTAAACTGCTGCATTGCTTAATCTAAGATCTAAATAATCTGTAGAACAGCCAGCTTGGTTTGCCGCAGCATCAACTAAAACTTCTTGTCCATTTTGAATTGTTCCTGTTTGTCTAAGATTGTATTTTCCTTGTAACGGAACAATTGTTTCTCCTTCATTATCATCATTGCTGCAAGATGTTGCAAAAAAACCGATGCTTAATAGTCCTAATAATATTGCTTTATTTTTCATGGTAGATTTTTTGTTTTATTTGTTATTAATTTTAATACTGCTAAATTAAATGTATAATCTTACAGAAAATTCCATGATTTTAGGATTATTTTACATAAATCGCATTTTAACGTTATTTTTTCACATATTTATCAATAATATATTTCGTCACAGGTTTTAAAGCTTTATTGTTTTCTGGGTGTCTACCATGACAACTAAAAAAATCAATACCATTTGCTGTTTTTGCATACCAAATTATTGCGTCCCCATTTTTATCAAAAAATATTGTAGTTTCTGTGACATTTACTTTTTTAAGATTTAATAAACTTTTATCTAAAAGTTCTATACGATTAAATGCTCCAGCACTTTCAATTTTTAAATCACAATCTACTAATTCATAATGATTTCCAGACCATTGCATGCATTGTTGATTTGGTAAGACTAAATAAATGATTAAGCCTAAACCAAAAAGAACAGCTGTAATTGCTAAATATTTTAATTTATTAGATTTTGGTTTATTATCCATTTTAACAAAAGTTGATATAGCAGTTGGAGTTTGTTTTAGTTCTTCACCTTCAACTGATTCTGATTCTTCACTTTGAATTTTATCAGGTTCTTCATTATCAATAACTATTTTTGAATCTGTAAATTCTTCTTCAACCTCATCAATTAAATTACCGAGATCTATTTCTACATTAGGCTTGGTATTATTCTTTAACTCATTATAAATTTCCAAGTCCTCATCATCAATTTGTTTTCTAAACTTATTAAAAGGTCTGGGCTGAAAATCTACTAAAATTGCAGCCATATCCACAACTTCGATCTTATCTGGATCTGTTTCTCCTTTAAAAAAATTTTCAATTGGCCGAAAAGGATTAGTTTCTTTCTTAAATTTTTTCTGTGAATTAATATCAAAGGAAATTCCAAGAAGAGAATTAAAAACATTCAAATCATTTGAATGCATATTATTATTCGTGAATTTTTCCCAACATAACTTATTCAGTTTTCCTCTTGTTGGAGCATTCAAGAAAAAAAAATCATCACCGTTTTTTGCTTCTTCGTATTTCTCTTTAACGGCTTTTTTATATAAATCTTCTAAAGTATTGTTATGCATAGGCTTTTTTTTTTGGTCATTTTAAGGATTTTAAAGGAATTCTAGGGATTGCAGAAAACTAAATCGGAAATCCCGGAATTCCGTATCAATACAGCTCTAAACCTCATATAACTTTGCCTCAACAAAATTAGTTAATGTTTTGATCTGCAGGTCAAAAACAAATGTACAAAACTAGTTCAATTACAAAGTGCGGAAAACCGTAAGGTGGATTCTATTCCGGGAAGTATAGATGAAAATCTTACTGTCGTACGCACTTCACTTCCCACCAAAAATGGCATAATCAGAAAAGTTCTGAACGCCAATAACCTAAAAATTTCAACTATGAAAAAGATTTTTTTATGGGGAGCGTTTACCCTATTGACAACAACATTATTTTCTTGCACTGCTGACGAATTCGAAACAGCTGAAGGCAAAACTGAGATAAAAAAAGATATTAACCAATTAAAGGCCGATGGTCCAGATGATGATCCGATTCCTGTTAAGCCACCAATAAAAAATCCATAAATAAAATCTGATTTAATTTATTAAATTAGTATTTTCGGGGAAAGTAAGATTCATGTTACGATCCCCGTTTTTTTATTTAGTTTTTCTGCTTTTTTTCTGTTGTCAAGAGAAAACTGTATCAACTCAAAAATCAAAATCTTCTTTCAGATATGCTATTCTTTTGCAGAAAAAAGCATTAAGTAATTTTCAGCAAAACAACTATAATAGTGCATTTTATTATTTTAATAAATCTAAAATTGTATTTGAAAATATTAAAGATAGTTCTAATGTTGTCTACAGTTTAATTCAAATGGCAAGTATTCAACAAATAAATGGCGATTACTACGGAAGCAAAGAAACATTAACTGAAGCTTTACCCTACAGTAAAAAAGAAAAAGATTATACCGCAGCGATTAATAACTTATTTGGAATCGCAGATAAAGAACTTTCACTTTATAATGATGCAATTTATTATTACAAACAATCAATTAAAGGAATTAAGGATTCTAATTTTAAACAATCACCTCTAAACAATATTGCGGTTATATACATCAAACAAAAAAAATATGACAATGCAATACAAATTCTTGATTCGCTTTCGACAAGAAAAAAATCAGAAGACAGAGATACACAAAAAAGTAACTCTCGAATTATTGACAATCTAGGATATGCTTATTATAAAAAGGGATTAACAGAAAAAAGTCTTATTTTTTTAAACGAAGGTTTAAGATTAAGAATTGAAATTAATGATGATTACGGAAGTATTGGCAGTTATTTGCATTTAGCTGAATTCTATTCTAAAATAGATTCTAAAAAATCTAACGAATTTGGTAATAAAGCTTACGCAATAGCAACTAAATTGAATAGTGTTGATGAACGCCTAAAAGCATTGTCTTATTTAATCACCAATGGTTCAGATAAAAAATTTGCTCAGAAATATATTGCCATTAACGATAGTATTATTAGTGTTCGTAATAATTATAAAAACAAATTTGCTAAAATAAAATACGACTCGAAAAAAGAAAAAGATGAAAACCAAAGACTTCGTTTAAAACAGGCAGAAAATTTAGTCGCTATTAAAGAAGCAGAAAAAGACAAAATAATTTTATTTGCTACTTTAATTGCTGTTATACTTTTAGGTGTTTATTTAAGAAATCGCTATAAACATAAAACTCGTCTTGTAGAAATAAAAATAGCTTACGATACCGAAACAAGAATTGCAAAAGATATTCATGATGGCTTGGCTAATGATGTTTTTCATGCCATTACTTACACACAAACACAACCTTTGGCCAATGAAAACAACAAAGAAAACTTGTTGCAAAAACTAGATAATATTTATTCTCGTGTAAGAGGAATTTCTCGTGAAAATAACGATATAGACACTGGGCAAAAATTCCCTAACAATTTAAAAGAGATGCTTTCTACCTACAATAGCAATCAAACAAATGTTATTATTAATGGTATAGAAAAAATAAATTGGGATTCGATTGAGGATTTAAAAAAGATTACCATTCAAAGAGTTTTACATGAATTAATGGTCAATATGAAAAAACACAGTGAGGCTCCAGTAGTATCTATAAAATTTTATACAAACGCTAATTCCCTGTTAATTGATTATAGCGACAATGGAAAAGGATGTGAAAAATCAAAAATCATAAAAAATGGTTTACAAAATATGGAAAACCGTATTTTGTCTAATAATGGAACTATTACTTTTGAAACTGAACCTAATAAAGGTTTTAAAGTAAAAATAACAATGCCTAAATAAAAGCCTATGTTTAAAAAAGTAATAATAGCTGAGGATTTTGAAGAATTTAATTTAGCCATAAAACAAACTTTGAGTGATTTCAACATTGTCAATTTTCAGCACGCAAAATATTGCGATGACGCTTTTCTAAAAATAAGAAAAGCCATTCAGGATAATGAACCATACGATTTATTAATTAGTGATCTTTCGTTTAAAAAAGATCATCGCGAAATAAAAATTGGAAGTGGAGACGAGTTGATTCAAAAAGTTCGTGAACTGCAACCTGAAATTAAAATTATTGCCTACTCGATTGAAGATAAAAATGCACGTATAAAATCACTTTTTGAAGATTCTGAGATTAATGCCTTTGTACTAAAAGGCAGAAACAGTATTGAAGAGCTCAAAAAAGCTCTAACGATAATTTCAGCTTCTGATGAAAAATTTATTTCACCCGAAGTTGCATCTGCGCTTCAGGGAAAAGGTAACTACGAAATAGACGATGTGGATATAAAAATTCTAAAATATTTATCTTCTGGAACTTCTCAGGATGAAATAATAGAGATTTTTAAAACCTTAGATGTTAAGCCAAATAGCAAAAGTGCCATGGAAAAAAGATTGTCTAAACTCAAAGACTTTTTTAAAGCCAACAATACTGTCCATTTGGTATCTATTGTAAAAGATATGGGGATAATTTAAATTTCTCTATTCTATTTTAAAAAGCTCCTTCGGGAGCTTTTTTTATTTCTTAAAATTAAGATATCGGATTATGGATTTCCGTAAAATACTGGTTTTGATTGGATTTACTTTTGGGTTGTTAAATCAATTTAAAAATTAATTAAACCCTAAAATTATGGAATTCAAAGTAGTACCCTTCGCCGCTTCAATCGATTTAAAGAAAAACACATCAACTCAAATTGCAGAACAATTAGAAAGTGCGATAAAATATCATACCGAAATAGGTTGGAAATATGTCAGAGTAGAAAACATTACAACTTTTGTTAATGCAGAAATAGGTTGTTTTGGATTTGGAGCAAGACCAGCTCAAACACTTTTCACACACTTAATTGTTTTCGAAAAATAAAATGAAATTTTTCATCTTATTAATTATCCGATTGTATTGGATTTTAATTCCTCAATCTAAAAGAAGAAAATGCATTTTTAAAAAATCCTGTTCTCATTATGTGTTTGAAACAACTCAAAAAGAAGGATTAATAAAGGGACTAAAAGCATTTCAATTTCGATATAAAAACTGTAGAGGAAACTTTTCAATTTTTCAAAATCCAATTAATAACAAAATCCAGATGATTCTTCCTTCTCAACTAATAATTGACAAAGAGAAAATTGCTGAAAGATTAATTACTTAAATCATAAACAAAATCAGGTATTTGTACTCTTTCTCCAGGAGTCAATTCTAATTAGATTTATCGAATATCACATATCCTAAAGCCTTGAAATTTTGCTTTCACAATATCTAAAATATTTAATAGAACAGATCTCCTTTACTAAAACAGTATTGACTAGATTCTTTGTTATTCTTTTTAAAAGAAATAAAAATATTGAATTTATAAAATTGAACTACGAAAGAAAATATCTGTTCAAAAATAGTTTCATTATCATTGACTATGAGTTCAATAATGCTTTGTGGTATTCGTTTAACAATAGAAAAACTTTAGAAAAGAGCATCAAAATTTTCAATCTTGAAAATATCTCTTCCAACATGGATATAGTTGTACATGGTCTTTTTAGAAAGAAAACATACTCGTTAAAATTTGATCCATCCTTAAAAATAGAAAACCAAAGTTTCAAAACGATTTTTTCAAATCTTTCTTTAAATCTAGAAGAGAATCGAACTCCTCGATTAATCCATTCTTCGATAGAGATTTCTATTCCAAATCCAGAAATAAAAACATCAAAAGTTAATATAAAAAATCAAGATTTTAATTTCAAACATAATACTTATAACCAAAATGAATTTATATGACACGAGAATATTACAAACTACCCGAATCTAGCACTGTAATGCGTTTTCTGTGGAAATGCGCTGGAGGTGATCGATATTTACTTGAAAGAGCTACCTATTCTGATCAAATAAAATATATGTGCTTAGGTGGAATTGTTTTTGCAACTGGTGCTTTAGCTGGTATTGCAGGAGGTTATGCCTTTTATACCATATTTGAACCTCGAGGATCTGCAATAGATAATCCAATAGATTTTCAAACTATTTGCATAGCTATCTTTTTTGGAATTGTTTGGGGATTAATGATCTTCAATATTGATAGATTTATTGTAACAAGTACCGGAAAAGGTGATGGAACTGAAGCTATAACTATAGGAGAATTAAAAAGTGCTTTGCCTAGAATTTTAATGGGAATGATTATAGCTATGACGATTTCAAAACCCGTAGAAATCCGAATGTTCAAAACAGAAATTGACATAAAATTACGAGAAAAACAACTTGAACAACAAGTAGAATATCAATCAAAGGTTGATAAAACATATGCCGAAAGAGAAAAACTTTTACTAGCTGATTTTGGAAAAATTGAAAATCAGAGAGCCGATTTACTAAATCGAATTAAAGATTATGAAGCTCAATATCGAAAAGAAACCTCTGAAGGTCTGGGAGGCAGAGGACAAGGAGAAGGTCCTGTAGCAAGAGCATTAAAAGTTCAACAAGAAAAACTAGAAGCAGAATTAAATAGATTCGATGAAATAAATAAGTCCGAAATAAATGATTTAAATACTAAAAAGAAACAGTTGCGATTAGAAAAGGATAAAGAAAGGAGTGACAATACTAAAATAGCTAATGGCCTCGATGGTTTACTTGAACGTATAAAAATTGCTCATGAAGTAGCTGGTTTCTGGATTTCTCTTTTTATCACTTTACTATTCATGGCAATAGAACTTACTCCTATTTTTTTCAAACTGATGTTGACAAAAACGACTTACGACTATTTAGCTGAAAATCGCGATGAATTAATAAAAGCCGAATATGGAATAGAAGTAAAATATGATTACTACAAAGACAAGCAGGGAGTTGAAAAACATTTGGTAGTTAATCATGAGGCCGAAAAGTTAATTTTTGAAAAAATTAAAGTTACTGAAATTCAAAAAGAACTCACAAAATACGCCGCCGAAAAATATAAAGAAAGAGAAATGAGTAAAATAGATAATAATCTTGATGCTTATATAAATTCAATCGAAAAAAATGAACAAAGCAGTTAACGAAATTCGGCTTTTTTTATTTACCTGTTCTGGAGAAGATAATTACATTTTAAAAAAATGTAATAAACTAATTCAAACAAGATTTGCTTTAATTGGCTTTTTTGTTCTTCTAATATTTATAGGATGTTTTTTTAGTGCAACATTTTTTATTATTTCATTATTTAATGGAGCTCATTTTTTTGGCATCACAATAGGTCTTATTTGGGGAGCGGTAGTTGTAAATATGTATTTATTATTACTTCATACTATTTCACCAGCTATAATCCCTTTATCATCAAAGAGAAAAAAGAATAAAAGTTCAAATAACAATCTCGAAGGAATAAATCCGAGCCAAAACAGTTTTTTTAATCTTTCTATGATTTTGAGAATTGGCTTTATGACTTTACTAGCTATTATTATTGCTCAGCCTTTAAATGTATCTTTTCTTTCTTTCTCCGTGCAAAGTAACATTGGAAAACATAAGATTTCAGAAAGAATTAAACTATATACATTAACAAATAAACAATTAATTAAAGAAGAACTTCTAAATCAAAAAGACTTCAATTCTAAAATTATCAGCCAAGTAGGCTATAGAGAAGTAAACTCTTTAAAAAAACAAATTGGTGTAATCGATTTAAAAATTAAAACTGATAGCTTGTTTATTATCAAAGCAACAAAGCAATTAATTGAGTTTAATAAAATTGACAAAAAATTTAGTTTAAGCAATAAAGAAGAATTACAGAAAGCAAAAATATTAAATAGCCTTGAAAATTTGTTAGACAATGAATTAACATCAGATCAGAATTTTCTAATTGATATTAACTCTATAGCCATAGAAGGTTTGCTAAAAAAAGATTTTGATAATTTCAAAATAAAATTAAATGCTTTAGTCACAAATAAAATTGACAACTATAATTCTTTAAATATTCTTTTAGATAAAAGTAATTTTTATGTAAAAACAATTCAGTTATTATTTGCTGGAAATCCTCTTTCATGGATTATTACAATAATGATTTGCTTAATATTTCTATTACCAATCTATTTTAAATACAAAGCTCGTGATTTATGTTCGAAAATATTCAAGACCAAAGAAACTAACGAACCCGATATTATCAAATTGAGGCAAGAACTTATAAACACAACTGATTTTAATTGGTTAGAAACTAACATTAAATCAGTAAATATAAATAGTATTAATACATCAGATTATTATTTCCAAAGAATGCTAATTGAACATCGAATTATTTTAGAAGAATATGACCATTCAAAAAAACTTTTTACAAAAAAAATGTCTCATAATATATCCTATTTCAACAGAGAATCATTAAATAGATTAACTCCCCTATTAGGAAAACTAAAAAAGTTTAATATTCAAAAATATAATGAGATTGTAAGATCAATTAATAAAGAATATACGGATGAAGAAATGCGTAAATATGAATATTGGTTAGATTCTCCTTTTAGAACTAAAATGAGATTAATTACAAAGACTTCAAATGATGAAAAAGGACTACTAGAATTTCTCTATGATCAAAAACCCGAAAACGATTAGAAAATGCTAGATAAAACAGAAAATATCATCAATGAAGAAACTTTTATAGGAGAAGATAATCTAACCTATAAAAAAATCACATATGAAATTCTGACACCAAGAAAAACATATTTGAAAGGAATTATTTCGGGGAAATATAGAGGCGTCAAAATCGATGACGATTATGAGAAAGCTGATTTATTTGATTTTGAAATTTATGAAGCAAATGTAACAACTGAAAGTCGAGATGACTTTAGAGCTAACAAACCTTTCATTTTCCCTAAAGATTTTGAAAATGTTATTAAAAGGAAAAGAATAAAAGGGGATAAATTTCCAAAAGAAAAATTACCTAAAGATCTTCCTGTTACAATAACTGCAAATGAAAAATTATTTGGAGTAAATGTGTTAGAACCTGAATTATTTGAATTTGAAATAATAAGAAAACTTCATCAAACAGAAGGCGATGAAATTTTTGGGTCATTTAATGCTTATATTACAGGATATATTATTGATGAAACAAGGAAAATTGAAGAGAAAGTTATTTTAGTTCAAGATGAAGTAACTTGTATTCCAGAATCTCCCTCAATTTGCGTATGTAGTAATATAGAAACAGGCAGAACAGAAACTAGAAATAATTATATCAGAAAAGAATATAAATGCAAAAAGCATAATCATAATGTTTGGGGTAATTGGGAATATTTAAAAAATAGTCAACCATTAAATTTTAGATCTCGTAATACTAATGGCAATAATCCAGGGTGTGTAAATCAAAGCTTTGGTATTCTTGGTATTTTGTTCGGATTAGTATTTCTAATATTTTTATTGCCAAGCATTCTATATATAATTGCTTTTTTCGCAATCATACTAATTTTAGGAAATCTTGGTTCATTTTTTAAACCATTCTTTAGAATAATTGGAATATTATTTTTAATCGGATTTATTGTTTCCCTAATTCATTCCTTTAGTACACAATCACATACTTATAATCCAAAACCATTAATTGTTGATTCTCCAAGAGAAATAGCTCCCTATATTCCCATTAACCAAACTAAACATGAAGATCAAGACATTGAAAATGATAGCATTATAACAAGATACAGATCTTGGAAAGATTATTCTGGAAACAAATATGAAGGCCAATATAAAATTAAATTAAATGATTATAAAAAAGCGCATTTATTCAAGAAAAGTCTTCGTTTAAGCTCAAATAATATAAATGCTTACGACAAGGTTATTTTTGATTTAAAAGAATTTGATAAAAATAATTTTAATAGCCTGTTTCGACTTTTTGATAGTATCGGTAAAGTAAAAAAATTAAACAAAATACAATTCGCAGAAATGATTGTAACATTTGTTCAAGATATACCATATGCTTTAGTACTTGATAAAGACTGCAATTCTAATTTATACAGTGATCGCTTTACAAGAAATTATCTTTTAAGCAATAAAGGAGATTGCAGTGGAAACCAACGGTTCGGAATCAATACTCCTGTAGAATTTTTAGTTAATCTAAAAGGAGACTGTGATACCCGTACATTATTATTATACAGTATTCTAAGCCATTATAATTATGACGTTGCACTTATGAGTAGTGAATTTTACGGACACTCAATAATTGGGATTAATTTACCAATTAATGGTACTGCTTATAACTATAACGACCAAAAATATATTCTATGGGAAACGACAGCTCCAAATGCTAAACCTGGAAATATACCAAATGAAATTTCAAATTTAAACAATTGGAGAATCTCCTTAAAATCAAAATAATCATGGACAAACAAAGTTTATTTTTCACCTGTCTTGTGGCAATAGTTTCAACTTTATTAATGTTAATGTCACTACAATTTTTAGCAAAAAAATTAAATATCAAATCTGAAGAGCAAGAAAAAATAAAAATTTCATACACAATATGGTATGTCTCCATTCTAATTAGTTATTTCCTATTTTTAAAAGTTGCTTTGGAATTAATTGAAAATTCAATTGAAATAATCATTAATTCCAAAACAATAGAATATACATTTTTAACATCAATGCAAAAAATTACAATTTTTATTGGCTTTACATTTTTCTTCACTTTCATATCTTATTTCATAGCTGAAAAAATATTGCAATTATCATTTGGTAAAAGATTAGATAGTATTGAAATTGAAAAGGAAAATATTGGTTATTATCTTCTAAAAGGTTTTTTATTGATACTATTTACTTTTTCTCTAATTACCATTTTTGAACATTTCTTAAAATGGTTTATTCCAACGGTAGATACTCCATTTTATCATTAGTCATAAACAGATTGTAAAATTTTACTGCATTACGGATTTCCATAATATACTGATTTTTATTGGTTTTACATTTGAATTATTAATTTAAAACTACAAATCAATGGAAATGAATATTCAACTAAAATCGTTAGCAGATAAAATAAATCAGCTAAAAAGTAAAATTGAAACAGAAGAATCTACAAAACATGCTTTTGTACTGCCTTTTATACATATTTTGGGATATGATGCTTTTAATCCGCTAGAAGTTGTTCCTGAATTTACAGCCGATCTTGGCTTAAAAAAAGGTGAAAAAGTAGATTATGCTATTTTTCAAAATGGAGAACCAATTATAATTGTCGAATGCAAAAGCTGGAAAGAAAAACTTACCGTTCATAATTCACAGTTATTTCGCTATTTTCATGTTACAAAAACCCGATTTGCTCTTTTAACCAACGGAATTAATTATCAGTTTTTTACTGATTTAGATGATCAAAATAAAATGGATGAAAAGCCATTTTTAGAATTTGACATTTGCAATCTCAAAGAAAATACAATAAACGAAATTGCAAAATTTCATAAAGCCAATTTCGATGTAGATAATATTGTAAGCAATGCCAGTTCATTAAAATATATTAAAGAGATCAAGAAATTAATAAATGCAGAATTAGAAAGCCCATCAAACGATTTTACAAAACTGTTTGCAAGCAAAATATATATAGGAAGACTGACTGAAAAAGTTGTTGATGAATTTAAAGATTTAGTTCAAAAATCAGTAAGCCAGTTTATTAATGATAAAATTAATGATCGTCTAAATGCTGCTTTAAGCAAAGAAACGATTAAACAACAAGACGAAGAAATTGTCTCAATTGAAGACGACAATAAAATAGTCACTACAGAAGAAGAACTTGACGCTTACCGCATAGTAGTTGCTATTTTACGACGAAAACTGCCAGTTGCCAGAATCGTATATCGTGACACACAATCTTATTTCGGAATATTATTAGATGATAATAATCGTAAACCTTTATGCAGACTTCACCTAAATAGCGGTAAAAAATATATTAGCCTTTTCAATAATAATAAAACTGAGGCTAAAATAGCAATATCTACAATTGATGATATTTATCAATACGAAAAAGAATTATTAGAAACTGTAGCACTTTACGAAACAGAATTAAATCCCGTATAAGTACTCATATTAAAGATTTTAATTCTAACTAGATTTATCACGATATAACCAAACAACAAAACGCCTATGAAAAAAAACTACCTCATCTTACTTTTATTATTTACCTTTTCCTGCAAAAAAGCTTCAGCTCCTCCTCCATCACAGATAAATTCTTTTTATAAAGAAGTAGTTACAGCCGACGATCGTAAAACCATTACCCCAGAAGAAGCCAAAACCTATCATGTAAATACTTCTTATAAATATGAATACAGAACAGGAAATCCTGGGCATTACGAATATAATTATGACGTTAAAGGAATAAATACTGCAGGCGATTCTGTTTTTGGAAATATTAATGTTCAAGGAAAATACGGCGCAGGAATTTTAAAAGACACTATTTCCGAAGTAGAAATTAATACTGAATGGATTGCAAATGGAAAACTAAAAGCTCTAGATAAAAGGGGAAACGAATACAATCTTATTGTCAAATAAAATTACCGCATGAAATATACTTTGCTCTTACTTCTTGTTTTTCTAACCTCATTTCGTCCATCCGAAACCAACGTTTACATTTGCGGTTCCAAGGGTGCAAAAAAATATCATTATAATGAAAACTGTAGAGGTTTAAGTGCTTGTAGCCATGGAGTAGTAAAAACATCTCTTAAGCAAGCTCAAGGTTACGGTCTCACACTTTGCGGATGGGAAGATTAATTTTCTTCCCATTTAAAACATTTAATCATTTGATAATAATCACTTTACAATAATTTCACATTAGTTTCGGTAATTTGAAATAAAACTAATCGTTATGAAATTATTTAACCTAAATTTTCTAGTATCATTCAAAGAATGGCTTTTCTTAAGAGCAATGCAATCTTCTTTCCTACATTAATAAACCATTTTAAATAAAGGAAAGTAAAGATTGAATGAATAAAATTGAAAGCTCATTTTTGAACAAAAACCAATTTGGTGAAGATTTCTTGTGGGGTGTATCAACCGCCGCTTTCCAAATTGAAGGTGCACATGATTCTGACGGAAAAGGTTCTTCTATTTGGGATGTTTTTACTTCTCAAAAAGGAAAAATAAAAAACGGACATCATGCCCTAACTGCCTGTGATTTCTACAATACTTATCAGGAGGATATTAAACTAATTAACGAGTTAAACATTCCGAATTTTAGATTTTCTATCAGCTGGCCTAGAATTATGCCAACGGGAATTCATCCTATAAATCAAGCAGGAATAGATTACTACAATAAAATTATAGATTCGCTACTTGCATCTGGAATAGAACCTTGGATTACACTTTATCATTGGGATTTGCCTCATGCGCTGGAAGTGAAAGGAGGTTGGACCAACCGCGAATCGGTTGCTTGGTTTGCCGAATATGTAGAAGTTTGTGTGCAATATTTTGGTGATCGCGTAAAAAACTGGATGGTAATAAACGAACCGTCTGTTTTTACTGGCGCTGGTTACTTTTTAGGAATTCATGCTCCAGGCCGAAAAGGAATTACTAATTATCTAAAAGCCATGCATCACGTTACTCTTGCAACTTCTGCTGGCGCTAAAATAATTCGAGAACGTGTTCCAAATGCCAACATCGGAACAACTTTTTCATGTACGCATATCGAACCTGCAACAGAAAGTGCAAAAGATCTAGAAGCTGCAAAACGTGTCGATACGCTATTAAACAGAACTTTCATCGAGCCAATTTTAGGATTGGGTTATCCGCAGAAAGATCTTCCAGTTCTTAAAAAACTAAATAATTATATTGCGCCAGACGATTTGAATAATCTGGCTTTTGATTTTGACTTTATAGGTCTGCAATGTTACACCAGAGAAGTTGTAAAATCGTCTATTCTGACGCCTTACATTGGCGCCGAACTTGTAAGTGCCGAAAAACGAAATGTAATCTCAACCGAAATGGGTTGGGAAGTTTATCCGCCTGCCATGTATCACGTGCTTAAAAAGTTTAATGAATACAAGGGCATCAAAAAAATTATTATTACCGAAAATGGCGCCGCTTTTCCAGACGTTGTAACAAATGGAAAAGTTCATGATATTAAACGCACACATTTTATTCAAGATAATCTAGAACAAATTTTAAAAGCCAAAAATGACGGCGTAAATGTCGATGGCTATTTTGTTTGGAGTCTGACTGATAATTTTGAATGGGCAGAAGGTTACAACGCCAGATTCGGATTAATTCATGTGGATTTTGAAACACAAAAAAGAACCATTAAAAATTCAGGATTATGGTTTAAAGATTTTCTATCTTAAAAACAGAATATTTAAAATAAAAAAAGCCTTTTGCAATTAAACTGCGAAAGGCTTTTTTTGTTTTGAAATTCAAGCGACTTCTAATGAAGCCTAAATTTATATTGCTGTTTTAAAATTCCGATATGCACTTTTCCATTGTCTTTTAAAAATGCTGTAACTAGAATATATTTCTCTTCGGGATATTTTATAGTATAACCAAAGGTTGTATCCTTCGTTTTAACCTCAAATAGATGCTTTCCTTCATCCGAAACTGGCAAAGCTAAGGTTTCATACGTCGGTAATGCATTTGTGGCTTTCAAATTAAGATCTTGAATTTTCTTTTTATCCAGAAATACTTCCAGTTTTAAGTTGTCCAATTTCATATTGGTTGGCTGTTCAAATGAAACAACATATTTTTTACAGCCAAAAGTGCATAATATAATTACTAAAATGAGGAGCTTTTTCATAAAAATGCTTTTAAACAGATTGTTATTAGAACCAAAAAATTCTTTTAAACTTTTATAAATATAGATAATTTATTACAAACAAACGGGCAGAAAAAAGGGAAGTTTTTATGTCTTTTAAAACCAACATTTTAGAGGCAAAAAAAAGTAAAAAAAAGGGTAAAAAAATAGCTAATTTATTGATAAACATTAGGTTTATCGGATTTTTTTTCTTATCTTTATATTGTAAATAACAGTAAATATATGCCGAAAAACAAACTTTTTAAAAGCCAAAATTACACTTCAAAAAATCATTCCTTTAAGCATTTTATTTTTCAAAATGCTTTCCAATTTCATTTCGAAATATCTGGACAAAAGTTCCAATTTCAATCTTAATTATTTCGTGAAGATTTATTTTCCGAATCGATTTTAGAAAATAACTCTTTTTTATCAGACAAAAGATTTCCTTTTCGGGAACTTCTTTAGATTCTTCATGTCTATTATTCACCAAAATCATTTTTATATGCCACAATTTTTAACTTCTACATTCAAATTCTTTCTTGCAAATTCGATTTTTGCTCAATTCTGTATTATTTCTATATTTTTTTGTTTTTCGAAACCAACTTCTATCAGACTTTTTGCATCTATAAAAATAGAGATTAGTTTCAACTTCAATAAAATTTAACAACCAAAATAAGTTTTTCAATTTATGTTTCTGGGAATTCTTAGGAATCTCTGGGAAATGCAGGAATTCTGGGAATCCCTTATAAACAAAGGCTTCAAAGTGCCTTTACTTTGCATCAGAAATTAGATCAAGTTTTGTCTGCAGACTTAAACAATATGTAAAACTAGTTCTAATTAACTTGTGAAAAACCGTAAGACCGAGTTTATTCGGGAAGTATAAATTACGTCTTACAGTTCTACACAACTACTTCCCTCAAAACAATTTGGTGTCGCCAAAATAAACTCTGGACAAGTCCGGACAGCCACACCTATGTCTAATTTCTAAATTAAATCAAAATGAAAAAATTTACACTATTGTTCGCTATTGCGATACTTTTTACTATATTTTCTTGTACTCCTGATGAGTATGAAACTCAGCCAACGAAAAAAATCGAAAAACCAATCGATAAGTTAAAAGCTGATGACGATGGTCCAGGTGATGGAAAAACACCTCCAATAAAACCACCAACTCCATAAATATATTTTTAGTATGGAATTAATTACTATTTTCGGGGAAAGTAAATTTATATGTTACGGTCCCCGATTTTTTATTTTTTAATCGTCATTTTTATTTCTTCTTGTGAAGAAAAAAAGACTATAACCCCTGAGACCAAAGCGATAAGGAAGGAAGCAATAAATTTACGAGAAAAAGCAGATGAAAATTATCAGAAACAAAATTTCAACACTGCTTTTTACGAGTTTAGTAAATCTAAGGCGATTTTTGAAACATTAAAAGATAGTCCCACTTCTTCAAATGATAGTACCAATATTGGATATATACTTATTCAAATGGCAACTATTCAACAAGTTAATGGTGATTATTATGGTAGTAAGGAAACAGTAACTGAAGCACTGCCTTTCGTTAAAAACAACAAAAACTATATTAGCTGTATAAATAATCTATTAGGAATAGCAGATAAAGAATTTTCTCTTTATGATGATGCCATTTTTTACTATAGAGAGTCTGTCAAATATTCTAAAGATCTTGCAGAAAAACAATACCCTTTAAGCAATATTGCGGCTCTTTACATTCAGCAAAAAAAATACGACAAAGCCATTTCAATTTTAGAATTTCTATTAGAATCTCCTTTAAGCAAAAAAATATTAATGGAGAAAACCAAAGCGAATCCAAAAGCGAGATACCAAGATAACTTAGGTTATGCTTATTTTAAGAAAGGAAATGAAGAAAAAGGATTTAATTTAATGAAAGAAGGACTTCAACTTAGAATTGAAAACGAAGATACTTATGGAAGCATCGAAAGCTATCTTCATCTTGCTGATTATTATTCTAAAAAAGATCTTCAAAAATCAGATGAAAATGCTTTAAAAGCATATAATATATCAACTAAACTAAATAGTGTTGACGAAAGATTGGAAGCGCTTCAAATTTTAATTTCGAATAATAACAGCGCGCAAGACACCAAATATGTGCAAAAGTATTTTACTTTAAACGATAGTATTATTAAGGTTAGAAACAACTTTAAAAATAAGTTCGCTAAAATTAAATACGATTCTAAAAAAGAAAAAGACGAAAACGAAAAGCTTCGTCTAGAAAAAGCAGAAAATCAATTATCGTTGCAAAGAGCTAATTATATGCGTATTGTATTTGTAATTGTTTTTGTTTTCTTGGTTATTTTAATTGCTATTTTAATTCGCTATTATAAAAATAAAAACAAGGCGATAGAATTAAAAACTTCTTATGATACCGAAACCAGAATTGCTAAAAAAATTCATGATGAATTGGCAAACGATGTGTTTCAGGTAATTGCTTTTGCCGAATCGCAAACTTTAAGCACAGAAAACACAAAAGAAAATCTGCTTCAAAAACTGGATGACATTTACGGACGTGTAAGAGGAATTTCAAGAGAAAACAACAGTATCGATACTGGAATAAATTTCACCAAAACTATAAAAGAAATGCTTTCTGCTTATAACACAGCCGAAAGAAATATTATGGTTACCAATTTAGAGCAGATAAACTGGGAAGCTATTGATGAAATGAAAAAAATTACCATCAGCCGTATTTTGCAGGAATTAATGGTAAATATGAAAAAACACAGTCAGGCAAATCTTGTAGTAATTAAATTTGAGAGCGATCAAAAATCAATCTTAATCAATTATATGGATAATGGTGTTGGCTGCGAAAAAAGCACTATTGTAAAAAATGGTCTTCAAAACATGGTAAACCGAATTCTAGCCTTTAATGGAACTTTTGATATTGAAACCGCACCCGATAAAGGATTTAAAGTCAAAATTACAATGCCAGAACAAACACAAATTAAAGCTTAAGCTGTAAAGCATAATAAATAAAAAGCCTTTCAGGATATCCCGAAAGGCTTTTCTCTTCAAAAACAATAAATATTATAACCTCGTCAGCTTATAATGTTTCGTTTAAAACGGCAACTGCCTCTTTCCAATTATTTACTCTTAAATGATGCGTTTTGTTCACATTATGAAATGCTGTAAACATAATTGGTTTTCCGATGCAATAATCAAGGTTTTTACAATGATCATCAATAAGATAATCGGTTTTAATGATTCTTTTGCTTCCGCATAAAACGATATTTTCCCATTTAATAAAAGGAAAATGTTCGCCTAACCAAGCTACTTTTTCTGCCAACGAGATCGGAAATTCTGTTGCGGCTGAAACGATAAAAATTTCAAAATTCTTTTGTAATTCACGAACACTTTCAACCGCATCGTCCATTATTGGCAATGTTCTGAAAAAATTTTCTTTGTTTAAAATGTCAAACATCAATTCTCTGTCTTTAAAAGCTTCTTCTTCACTTAATCCCTGAATACTTTCTTTTGTTAAGCTCGTTCCGTACGCTTTGTTGTAATGGTCTATTAGCTGTGATTCTACATCAGCAAGCACACCATCCATATCGATTGCAATTGTTTTCTTCTCCATTTTAATTTTATTTTGCTGCTAAAATATGCAAAAACAGCATTAAGTTGCAAATTATTGCAACATTTTACTTATTTTTGCAATATAAAACCGCAAATAAAATGAAGAAAGAAGAGCGCCAGAAAACGATTTTAGAATATTTATCAAAAGAACATCGTGTAACTTCAGTAGAATTAAGCGAATATTTGAGTGTTTCTGAAGACACTATAAGACGTGATTTAAAAGAACTTTCCGATCAAGGACTTTTAAAAGCCGTTCGTGGCGGCGCGGTTGCTCCTTCTCCAATTCCGTTGCATTATAGAAAAAGAGAAAAGCACGATCTTGAAAACAAGAAAATTATCGCGCAAAAAGCGATTCCGTATCTAAAAGACGGACAGGTCGTTTTTATTGACGGAGGAACAACTTCTTTGGCTTTAGTTGCGAGTTTTCCTCATGATCTAAAATTAACTGTTGTTACCAATAGTTTTCCCGTTGCAGTTTTGGCAGAAGATTTGCCCAATATCGAATTGATTTTTGCGGGAGGAAGAATGTGCAAAACGTCTTTTGCAACTTCGAGTATTGAAACGATTGATTTCTTTAGAAATTTCAGAGCAGACGTCTTCATTTTAGGAATTTGCAGTATTCATCACGAACGTGGTATTACGGGAATTTTATACGACGATTCTATGCTGAAAAAAAATATGATTAAGAACTCGAACTTTGTTATCGCCCTAAGTTCCAGCGAAAAAGTTGATACCGCAGAAACTTATTTTGTTTCAAATATAAATGAGATTGATGTTCTGGTTACCAATATTGCTCCAGAAGATGAAATTTTAAAACCTTATAAAGAAAAAGGACTTACAGTTCTTTAATATAAAAAAAAGCCTTTCAGGATTTTACTCCCAAAAGGCTTTCTTTCTACAAATTAATTGGCAAAATTATTTCCCCTTGCGACGGGGGAAACATACATGTAAGAAGGCAAAATCTTTACCGAACTTTTATCATTTTTTAATATTGCACTTATACTGTCATTAGTATTATTTATCTTCAATTCTAATAATAATGGATTCGGTTTTTGCAAAGTTTTTAATTTTCTAAAAGCATTTAAAGTTTCATCCTCTTTAAAATAAAATTGAGATGAAAATTCCTTTTTGCCATTACTCCATGATAAACGGAAACAATCAGGAATTTGATAAAAAATTAGTGTTTTTTCAGGTTTCTTGCTTTTGAAATACCTATCTTTCTGATTAAAAAAAGTAAAATCGGAATTACTTAAATAAAATCCGTTTGGCAATTTAATGTCAATTCTATAAGGATACCGCTCCATTACCAAAGCCACTTTTACTGATATATCAATAGTTGAAGTAGAATTAATTTGGTCACTTTTATCAAAAATATGCCATGTTTCGTTTACTTCTTTAGCTTGGTAATTTCCAATTTTTAATTTATTGTCATCATTCGAAATCCATACTGCGAGTTTTCCATTAGGCAATATTTCTGCTAAAAATCTAAGCATAACTTTATTGGAATCTTCTTCAGAATAATTTTTTCCATATCGTTTCTTATTCATTCTTAAGTGTTTTGCTTTTTCCAGAATAATTTTATATGGCAAGATAAACTTTCCTTTATAAAACTTTTTTTCTATGTATGAAAACCAACTTATTGACAAACTATCAGGATAAAAAACATCATTTTGAAGGTTAATGTAATTTATATCATCCCAGCCATCATCAATTATGTTTTCCTTATTATCGTCATAATTCCAATCTTTGGCATGATGGAAATGACAACTACTTACTTGAACCACGTTACCTTTACTACTTAATACGCCACTACCCCATTCAAACCTTTCATCAGCTTTATAATTGTATCTCTGAACAGCAATAGCAAATAGAATTAACACTAATAAAACTGAAAGTAATCCATTTATAGTATCTTCTCTTTTTGTGAAATATTTCATAATTATAATTAATGTGAAAATGCTTTTCCTAATTGTGCGACATATAAAAATCCTATAAAAAAAAGCACAAAAAGAATAGCACAAATTAGTATTATGATACCCATTATCTTACGATATTTTGTTTTCTGAGTACTAAAAAAATAAATCAACAATATTAATATCGAAGTAGTTATAGGAGCCGTTAACGTAGTTACAACTTCAGAATAACTCTCTTCTGTATGGTCAAGATAAAACTGTAATGAAAAAGCAATTGCAGATAGTAAAAATAAGGTAACAAATACTTTCATTATGTTATTTTTAATTAAATACATTTTTAAATTTTTAATCTCCATAGACTATTTTATTTTTTTTTCCCTGCTGATATGAGAGTCAATTAATTTTAATATGACCCCTTATGCATAACCGAACCTTTATAAATACGAACACTATCAACTTCTACAGTTTCATGATTTAAAAACAGTTTAAGTTCTCGATTATCTTTGCTTATTTTAACTTCAAACTCTTGTTTGTCTTCTGTCTTAAAATTTTTAAATTTCTCAAAAATCACTTTTTCATTCAAAAAAATATCACCTCTAAAAGTTTCTCCTGGAGCAGTTTCCCAATCGAGCTCTAGAATTTGCGGTAGAGCGCGATTATCATAATTTGTGGCTGGCAGAGACGGCATAAAAATAATATCCTTTGCCATTATAGTTGGTAAAGCAATATCGAAACAAATGTAAAGCAGGATTTTCATTTTCCATTTTTACCCTAAAAGTGTATCGTTTACGATACATATCCCATTTGGCATAGGAAGCATCTGGCATAAAATCTCTTTCAGCGACTTCTTTACGGTTCATAGACCAGTTTCTAAAAAGCTGCTTTTCCAGCTCTTTATCATCTATAATTACCTAAGCCTGATAACGCCCTAGCTCAATTCTGAATACTGCATATTGTTTCCAGACTACTAGCATGCCTTGTGGAGCAAAACCAAAAATTAAACCTGAAAATTTTTCATTTGTATAATCGTTGTAGCGATAAGTCGTATCCATTGCTCTTTTCATATCTTCTACAGGAAAATCAACTTTTAAATGGTAAAATTTATCTTCGTAACCAGCATAATAAATCACATCGGCTCCTATAGGTGTACCGTGTTGTGAAGTCCAAGCTGAACTTGTAGCCCCCATCGTTCTGAAGACTCGCCAAATGGCAGGCTGACGGGATCTCCTTCAAGGGTTAAGATATCACCTCGCACAAATTCTACACAATATACATTTTCATTTCCTTTTACAGATAACACTGGCTGGCAGGTATAACTTTGCCATTCGTATTTATTTCTCATTTGACAGCTTGCGTTTAATGTGATGATTAAAAAAATCAACACTTTATTTATTTTATCCATTGTGTATTTCCCTTTTGCGTTTTTCTAATCACACAAACACTCCTCTGTTAAAAATGATAAGAGCCTTTATAACTTACAGAACCTTTATAAATACGGACACTATCTACCTCAACTGGTTCGTGGTTCAAATACAATTCTAGTTTTCTGTTATCTTTACTTACTTTGACTTCAAACTCTTGTTTATCTTCTGTTTTAAAGTTTTTGAATTTTTCGAAAATCACTTTTTCATTGAGGAAAATGTTCCCTCTAAAAGTTTCTCCCGAAGCAGTTTCCCAATCGAGCTCCAGAATTTGTGGCAGAGCGCGATTATCATAATTAGTCACTGGCAGAGACGGCATAAAAATAATATCCTGTTCACCATTGTAATTGGTAAAACAATATTGAAACAAGCGTAAAGCGGGGTTTTCATTTTCCATTCTTACCCTAAACGTGTAACGCTTACGGTACATATCCCATTTGGCACAGGAAGCATCTGGCATAAAATCTCTTTCGGCTACTTCTTTACGGTTCATAGACCAGTTTCTAAAAAGCTGTTTTCCTAGCTCTTTATCATCTGTAATAACCTGAGCCTGATAACGCCCCAGCTCAATTCTGAATACTGCATATTGTTTCCAGACTACAACCATACCCTGTGGTGCAAAACCAAAAATTAAACCTGAAAATTTTTCATTTGTATAATCGTTGTAGCGATAAGTCGTATCCATTGCTTTTTTCATTTCCTCCACAGGAAAATCAACTTTTAAATGGTAAAATTTATCTTCGTAACCGGCATAATAAATCACATCGGCTCCTATGGGTGTACCATGTTGTGAAGTCCAAGCTGAACTTGTAAACCCCCATCGACCTGAAGACCCGCCAAAAGGCAGGCTGGCGGGATCCCCTTCTAGGGTTAGGATATCTCCTCTCACAAATTCTACTCTGTAAATATTTTCATTATCCATATATTGTTGTGAAGGCTGGCAGGTATAACTTTGCCATTCGTATTTATTTCTCATTTGACAGCTTGCATTTAGTGTGATGATTAAAAAAATCACCATTTTATTTATTTTATCCATTGTGTATTTCTCTTTTACGTTTTTCGATAGGTAAAACCTGGTCAAACCTCGGTCCCAACGCGAGCGTTCCGTTCGTACGCTTGAGAATTAATTCTCTAACAAAAACATTGTGTTCATGAGAGCAGATATTATTGAGCAATTTTATTTAAAACGTTTTACGCTTCCGATCTTTTGTTGGTTCCATCCCAATAGAACCATTATCTGCAGACCAATGCAAATATTGGTTTCGCAACGTTCTTAAATCTTCTTGCTCTTGTAGTTCTTGCTGATATGCTTCAAATCTGCTGTCTCCATTTTTTACTCCTTTATACTTTTCATGAATATTTCCATACCATTTAAAAGTATACGATTGTGCGTTTTCAAAAACATACTTATGTAAACGTTTTTTTACTCGAGTTAATAATGAATTATTTGAAATATTATACTTATCAATAACCAATTTTTTGTTATCAAAAGGAACACTCTGCTTTATCGCAGCTTCTGCCATAAAATGTAATGGAATATAACTGTATAAGTTTTTTAAATTTCTAGTGCCTTTAAGTTCATGTTGAGGACCAAAAAAAGAAATCTCTAATTGATCTTTTAAATACCAAGCACTATCAACTAGTTTCTCTGAAAGTTTCTCCAATTTTTCTTTAAAGTTTTTCTCGATTACTTTTACTACTTCAATACCATTATTATAACTTCCTCCAACATCTGAGTGTACACCCGGGAATTCTCTTGTTTTTCCGACGTTAGTTGTAGTAAGTGAAAAATTATTTCGATGCTCATCTGCAGCAATAAAATGCATAACTGATTCTGCTTTACTTAGATTATTTAATGGTAACTGCTTAGTGTCATTATCAAAATTTGGTTTCCCATCAATTAAAGTCGAGTAAGAAGATACCGTATCAAAAAGACCTAAAAAACGAACTTTTATTAAACCTACCTTAACATCTTTTTGTGCCAAATAATACCCCAAAGCACCTCCTTTATTTTTTCGATTAGCCGATAATGGATACGCTTTTTGGCTAATTTCATCTAAAAAAACTCTAGCCGCAGCTGCACCACGGCTGAAACCAAAAACATCTAAATACAGAATATCTACTTCTGAAATACTATTCCTTTTTAAATTATTGACTATTTCTTTACAGCCCGCTTCTACTTTATCTAATATTCCAGTACCACTAAAAGCAAATCCTGTACCTAAACCAGCCCCTAATACAGAATCAGCTTTTTCAGTTTCCGTACCAATACCGTCAATATATGTGGTTAATTCTAAAGGGTAAGCATCACTCAACCTTGCCACATTCGACCAAGCATTGTAATAACTGCTACTTTCTTTGTCTTTCCCATTTTTTCGATAAGCATCTGCCGAAATTGTTTCTTTTGGAGTCAATTTTTCGCCTCTTGCCCTTTTATCATAATATTCTTTGGCTTTGGTATTATTTTTATTGTTATTGGTGCCGTCAAAAAAAACACCAATGATTACTTCATTAGTTTTCAATTCTTTTTTAGGCGGCATGTAATCTCCAAATACTATACTCATCTTAGTTTAGTTTACCAGAATCTTGGCAATTTTGATTTAAATTATATTTTTTCCCTTCTTGTTCTATATAAAAATCTACTACCCACCTATCATCCTCTTGTTTTGTAGGATCAATTTTTATTACCATTTCTGCAGATTTATTTTTGTCAAGATGTTCTTTAAATAATTTTCGAATCTCGTTTTTATCAAAATCTACAGGAATTTCATCCTTACCCATAGGTTTAAGATATTTTACCCAATATTCTTTATCGTTAGTAAAAGCAATTCTAGACACAAACCGTCGTTGTTTTTTGCCATTAACAACTGACCAGTAAATTTGAAAAGCGTAAGGAATGGCTCTATATTTCGTATCTATTGGCTTATCATAAGGATCTTCCTTTTCTCCATTACACATTTTAATGTACATTGAAGTAAGTTTAGCACCTTCCGGCAAGATTACTCGTGGTTTCCATAAATATTTTTCTCTATACTTCTCATAAACTTCTGATTGAGGATAACCGTTTTGTTTGATTTGTTCCCGAACGTCTTCAGATATAACAAAATTGCTTTCTAATCTATGTTGACTATAACCTTTTCGAAACATATACATTTCGCTTTCGATAATAAGTTTAGGATCTATTACCGTTTCATGAGCCTGAAATCGAGCCACTTCCACCTGACTACCAGCCCCAGCTACCCATACTACAACCATTCCTTTTGGTCCGAGGCCAATATTTATATAATCATAAGACTCCTTTACATTTTCTAAACCTGGTTTAGCAGGAAATCCTTCATCAAAAAGCTTTTTTATTTTTTCTGTAGGGAGTTTCCAGTCGCCTTTATAGAATTTATTGTCTACATACGATAACCATGTCATATCAAGTCTGTCTGGCACTGGTGCTTTTATATAATCGATACTACCCAATCCTCCCCAGCCAGAATTGCTAAATCCGCCCATTTGGCTAAAAAAATAGCCTCCTGCTGCTCCTGTATAAACTTCTACAGGATACTCTCTTGGTGCACAAATATCTGCTGCCCACTCATATTTTTTTTCTATATATGAACTCATTGTTATTGTTACTACAGTTATCACTATTATTATGATGAAACATAATAAGATGTTATATTTCTTGATACTATTTTTTCTCACCGTTTATTATTATTTTTTTACCACAAATCAAATTTAAATCGTCTTTTGTAGCTTCATAATTCAATTTATTGGCAGTTTTTTCAAGTTTTCTGCCAACAGTTAATTGATAAGAATCACTCACTTTTATTTGAATAATCTTCGCTTGTTTTGCAATCGCCATAAAAATTAAATTAAAAAAGATTAGATTTTTCTGTGCTATTAATACGCACTTGCTTTCCGCTTTGTATGGTCATGTCTTCTTCATGACTATAAAGACTTGCTTTCGAAGCTATTTCATTTGAAATGTCTGAAGTACGACTAAAATCTTTATCAACCAATTCAGTCCTATTATCTGATTTTTCCATAATATTCCCATTTGCATTTACATAAATATCATTTTGAGCTTCTTGAAAGATATTATAACCTGCATCAACCTCAATATCCTCTTTAGCATCAATTTTTACATTTTTACCCGCTTTCATAACAATATCTTCCCCTGCTTCCAATTCTATACTTTTTGGTGCTTTAAATCTTATATTACCATCTCCATGCACTACTGCAATGGTTTGCCCTTTTTGGCTTTCAATTGTAATATCTCCAGTAGCATCATCATTTATAATTCTGTTTCCACTTCGGCTATGCATTACTGCCTTTATATCATTATTCGGCGTACTATAACCGCTTTTTTCTTTTTTGCTGGTCATGGTTCCTATTACAATAGGCAGTTCGGCATTATTGCCCTGAAAGTCTACAAAAACGGTATCGCCAATTTCAGGTATAATATGAGAACCTCTGGCATCGCCTCCATATTTTTGAATTAAAGGAATATAAGGAGTGATTTCGCCTTTTGCAGCCTGCCATGGCATTTGTACTTTTACACCGCTCAATCCGTCTGGATCTGTATTTTCTATAACAACAGCAGTTTGGCTTTTGCAGTTTGCTATTAAATCTGGATTTGTTTTGGGAGAGAATGAAGAGCCTGCAAAATTTACAGCTGTAAAATAGTTTTGATATCCGCCTCCATCATCACATACGTGTTTTATTTTGATTACTCTGTAGTTACTTTCAAGCTGTTTATCCAAACCCTTTATAGATACATCGTTTCCTATTGTAATACCTGGAACTTCACTTGATGCTTTTACCTGCATCAAACCACTCATAACAAATCGCATTTTATTTTTTGTATATTCTTCTAGTGTACTTTTACCGTTTGCTCCTACTGAATTTTGATTAAGCTGTAAAACGGTTTCTTTGGTAAAAACCTGATTGGATTTATTGATGGAATTTTGATGAAATCCATCAATTTCATTTCTGTATGAAGTTGTATTATCTGTATAATATTCTCCGCTTCGATTGTCATTTTCTATGGTTTTAAACTTCGTTGGCAAGAGTTTTATGTCATAACTAAAATCGTGCATGTTAATTCCATAAATCAGTTTAGGTTGCAATGGTCCGCCGGCATCGCCAAAAATCATTTTTCGTCCGTTGCTATAAAACCATTCTCCATTTTGTCTAGCCAGACGATTTAGAAAATCAAAATCACTTTCATTATACTGTACAGTGTAAGCGAGATTGTTTTTATGTAGCGGAATAACTTCCATATCAATATCATAACCAGATTTTACTTTATTGACTACATCGGCGATTGACATATTGGTAAATGAATTACATTCTTTTCCTCCATCTAAAAGTATTGAAGTACTTTTTCCTTTTATAAGTATACTTTTTTCGATGTCTTTGTTTCTGGATTTTTGTATTTTTATATTGGTTACAACTCCATAAAACTGCATGATATAATCATTAGGATTTGTATTAATCATAAGATCATCCAAACCAGGAAGTGGTTTTATTTCGATGCTTACCTTTTCTCCACTCAATTGTTGCGAAACTGGCATGACGCTTTTAAATTCTTCAACCAGTAAATCCTGTCTTACTTCAATCGAAAAACTATGATGATCGTGAATTTTTTGAATAATTTCTAATTTGCTGAAATTGGTAATAATCGTTTCGCCAATTTTTATAGTCGTTACAGTTTGTAAAGCCATGTTGATTATGATTTAAGAATTCTTCCAGTTATTTTCAAATAAGGTATTGCCTACTTTTATTTCATTAGAGGTAATTAAAATTTCTGTAGTCATAGGAACTGTACCTTCGTTTCGAAAACGTTTCTGAAAAGAAATACAATAGGCTTTTTTAAAGCTTACATTTTTCATGGTGCTCATCGCATCACGACGATAGAAAATAACTTTGCCATCTTTGGTACTTGTGTGCGAAACCATCCAATCAGAAAATAAATCGGTATGTGTACTCTCGACAACAATTCTTATTTGACCGCCTTTTACTTTGTTGGCAGGTTTTCCATTATTGTCTACACTCTGATTGAAAGTGACATCAAATTCTAAGACATTAAAAACTTCATTGTCTAATTCTAACTTTGCTAAAAAACTCATATTTACAGGTATTGATTACTTTACAGGTCTTTGTAGATTTTATAACCTTAATCAATAATGAGAAGTGGCATTTAAGTAGATAAAATATTACATAATTGTAATGTAAATATATTAAACAATTTAAAATAAATAAGAAAAATACTATATTTTAACAATGGAGAGAAATTTTAAAACGTAAAAAACCCCGAAAGCTACTAATAGCTCCCGAGGTTTAAGGACACTTTTTCAGATCAGTGAATTGCAAATATATAAATATTTTTCTTACAAAAAAAGCCTTTCAGGATTTTACTCCCAAAAGGCTTTTCCACTACAAATTAACAGGCAAATTTTATTTCCATCCACCGCCCAAGTCTCTGTAAACATGGACAGCAGCATTCAATTGCTCTTTTTTAGTATCTACTAATTCTAATTTTGCTTCTAATGCGTCTCTTTGCGTCATTAAAACTTCAAAATAATCTACTCTTGCCGATTTAAACAAATCGTTTGAAACATCTATGGAAGTATTTAACGCATCAACTTGTTTCGATTTTAGATCGTAACCTTTTTGCAGATTATCAATCTTAGACAATTGATTTGAAACTTCTAAATAAGCGTTTAAAACCGTACGATCATAATTGTATAATGCCTGAAGCTGTCTAGCATTGGCACTTGCAAATTCTGCTTTGATTGCGTTTCTATTAATTAATGGCGCCACAAGATCTCCAGCTAATGAATATAGAAGAGATTCTGGCATTGTAAACAAATAAGATGGCTTAAACGCATTTACTCCAATTGCAGCAGAAATATCTAATGATGGATAAAACTCTGCACGAGCTACTTTTACGTCTAATTTTGCTGCGACTAATTCTAATTCAGCTTGTTTTACATCTGGACGATTTTCTAACAATTGAGATGGAATTCCAGACGTTACAACAGCTGGTAATAAGCTTAAGAAATTGTTGTTGTTCGTTCTTTTAATTTCTTGCGGATATCTACCCAACAAAAAGTTTATTTTGTTTTCTGTCTCTTTTATCTGTTGCAGAATATCAAACTCTAGACTTTGTGAAGTTAAAACTTCTGCTTCAAATTTCTTAACTCCTAACTCCGTTGCTCTTGCAGCTTGTTTTTGAACTTTTACAATTTCTAAAGCGTTAGTCTGCAATTTGATAGTTTGTTTTACAATATCCAATTGATTATCCAAAGCCATTAATTCGTAATAAGAATCTGCAACTTCTGCGATGAGGTTTGTAATTACAAAGTTTTTACCTTCAACCGTAGCTAAATATCTGTTTAAAGCTGCTTTTTTAGAATTACGCAATTTTTTCCAGATATCTACTTCCCAATTCGCGTAGGCAGAAATGGTAAAATCTCCAAGCGGATCTGGCATTTCTTTACCTGGTTTAATTTCAGTAGAAGCATCACCAGCACCTTGGCTTGTATATCTACCTACTTTTTCTACTCCTGCGCCTGCGCGAACGCCTACTGTTGGCAACAAAAGTCCTTTTCTAACACGAATATCATTCTTTGCAATTTCAATTTCTTGTAAAGTGATATTTAATTCCTGATTATTTTTAAGAGCAATATCTATTAAATCTACTAGATTCTGATCTTTAAAGTAATCTTTCCAGTTTAACGCTGCTGTATTATTGTTTGCATCCTGAGTCTGAGCCATTCCAAAAGATTCTGGAACTGGCGCAGATGGCGTTATTGCTGCCTCAGGTGCAGGGGTTTTACACCCTGCAACTGTTAGACAAACAGCTAATGCAATACTATATTGATATGATTTGATTTTATACATGATTGTTGTCAATTTCTTCTGTTAATGGATTTTCTTCTTCATGTTTCACCAATTTGTATCGTTCTGCAATTTTGGCAAAAATGTAATACAATCCCGGAATTACGAATACTCCACAAATAGTTCCTATAAGCATACCTCCTGCTGCTGCAGTTCCGATTGTTCTATTACCAATTTTACCTGGACCATTTGCAAAAACAAGCGGAATTAATCCGGCGATAAAGGCAAACGAAGTCATCAAGATAGGACGGAACCTTGCTTTTGCACCTTCCATTGCAGCCTCTAAAACAAATCTTCCTGCTGCGTGCCTTTGTATTGCAAACTCTACAATCAGTACGGCGTTTTTACCTAATAATCCGATAAGCATTACCATGGCAACCTGAGCATAAATATTGTTTTCTAATCCTGCAATTTTTAATAAAAGGAATGCTCCAAAAATACCTGCTGGCAATGAGAAAATTACAGACAATGGCAAAATGAAACTTTCGTATTGCGCTGCTAAAACTAAGTACACGAATCCTAAACAGATTAAGAATACCCAAATAGCTTGATTACCTTGCGCTACCTCATCGGCAGAAATACCTGCCCAGTCAATATCATAACCTCTTGGTAATTTTTTTGCTGCAATTTCTTGAATTACTTTAATCGCTGTGCCAGAACTGTAACCCGCTGCTGGCGAACCACTAATTTGCGTTGAGGTATACATGTTATGTCTTGTGATTTCTGAAAGTCCATATACTTTTTCTAATCTCATGAAAGCAGAATAAGGAACCATTTCATCACGATCATTTTTTACATATAATTTCAAGATATCATCTGGCTGTGCACGATATTCTGGAGAAGCCTGAACGATTACTTTATAGTTAATTCCGAATTTAATAAAACTGATTTCGTAATTACTACCAACAAGAGTTGACAAAGTGTTCATTGCATTTTCGATTGAAACTCCTTTTTGCTGTGCCAAATCGTTGTCTACTTTCATCATATATTGAGGGAAACTAGAGCTGTAGAAACTAAATACGTTAGATAATTCTGGCTGTTTATTTAATTCAGCAACAAAATCATTATTTACCTGTTCCATTCTCTTATAATCTCCAGAACCTGTTTTATCTAATAAACGAAGCTCAAATCCTCCAGCAGCACCATATCCAGGTACAGCAGGCGGTTGGAAAAATTCGATATTCGCACCTGTAATATCTTTACATTTTTCCTCCATCTCGTGCATAATCTCAACTACAGATTCTTTTCTGTCGTTCCAGTCTTTAAGATTCACCAAACAAGTACCAGAGTTTGCTCCCGTACCTTCAGAAAGAATCTCGTAACCCGCCAATGACGAAACTGATTTTACGCCATCAATCTCTTCTGCAATTTTTTGAACTCTCTCTGCAATATTATTTGTTCTTTCTAAAGATGAACCTGGAGGTGTCTGAATAACGGCATAAAACATTCCCTGATCCTCATTCGGAATAAATCCAGAAGGGACATTACTACTGATAATCCAAGTTCCAGCGCAGAAAACAAGAAGCGCTACAACAGTAACGACTCTTCTGTTTACGATTTTACCCAATAAATTTTGGTATTTACCTTGCGCTAAATTGAATTTTTCGTTGAAAGCATCAATAAATCTATTGGCTGGTGTTGGCTTTTTAGGTTGTCCGTGATTGTTTTTTAGCATCATCGCACAAAGAGCTGGTGTCAACGTTAAAGCCACAATACCAGAAAGAATAATCGCAGTTGCCATAGTTACAGAAAACTGTCTGTAGAATACTCCCACAGGACCAGACATAAACGCAACCGGAATAAATACTGCCGCCATAAGAAAGGTAATTGCAATAATTGCCCCCGCGATTTCATGCATTGCTTTCTTAGTTGCTTTAAATGGCGACAGATGTTCTTCTTCCATCTTGGCGTGAACGGCCTCGATAACCACAATCGCATCATCGACGACGACTCCAATTGCTAATACTAAAGCAAATAATGTAATTAAGTTCAACGAAATATCGAAGAATGTCATAAATACAAATGTTCCTACTAACGATACTGGAACCGCAATCGCTGGAATAACTGTAGAACGCCAATCTCCTAAGAAAAGGAAAACTACTAAACCTACCAGAATAAATGCTTCAACAAGCGTGTGAATTACTTTTTCGATAGAAGCGTCAAGGAATTTAGAAACGTCATACGAAATTTCATAATCCATTCCTTTTGGAAATCTCTGTTTGATTTTTTCCAGTTTTGCTTTTACTTCTTCAATAACCTGATTTGCGTTACTTCCAAAAGATTGTTTCAATACGATTGCCGCAGATGGTCTTCCATTCAAATTAGAATAGATATCGTACATCGAGCTTCCAAATTCAACTTTCGCAACATCTTTCAATCTCAAAAGCTCTCCGTTTGGATTTGCTTTTACAACGATATTCTCGTATTGTTCTTTTGTTGTAAAACGACCAGAATATTTCAATACATATTCGAATGCTTGCGAACGTTTACCAGAACTTTCCCCTGTTTTACCTGGAGAAGCCTCCAAACTCTGACTAGATAATGCTTCCATAATCTCATCAGCAGAAATTTTATAAGCCAACATACGATCTGGTTTCAACCAAATACGCATAGCATATTCACGTGTTCCTAAGATATCTCCAGAACCAATACCATTTACCCTTTTCAATTCAGAAAGTACGTTGATATCGGCATAGTTGTATAAGAACTTCATGTCGGTATTTTTGTCTGTACTGTAAAGATTCACGTACATCAACATACTTGGTACTTCTCGAGTAATCTTGATACCTTCTCTAATTACTAAAGGAGGAAGTTTATTAGTAACCGAAGCCACACGATTCTGAACGTTTACCGCAGCTTGATTAGGATCTGTTCCTAAATTAAAAACTACTTTAATTGTAGCTTCACCATCGTTTCCGGCATCAGAAGCCATATATTTCATTCCTGGAACACCGTTTAAGGCTCTTTCCAAAGGAATAACAACCGCCTTAACCATCAATTCACCGTTAGATCCAGGATAATCTGCTGTAACATTCACCATTGGAGGTGAAATTGTAGGGAATTGTGTAATTGGTAAATTCAATACCGACAAAACCCCTAAAAAGACAATTATCAGCGATATTACAATCGACAGAACAGGTCTTTGAATAAATTTATTAAACATTTGTATATTTTTTAAATGATTAAACTTATTGAAGTTTAAAATGTTTCAGGTTTCAGGTTCAGTATGTAACTTGAAACCTGAAGCTTGAAACTATTAGAACAAAAAACTATTCTGCTTTTAAACGTAAGTGATTGATAACCTCTTTTGGAGATTGGTAATCATATTTGATTTTGTCGTTTTCTTTTACTTTCTGAACTCCTTCTAATAAAATTCTATCATTTTCAGAAATACCGCTTTTAATCACATATAAATCAGGAATTTCTCCAGTAATGGTAATTTCTCTTGAACTTACTTTATCGTCTTTTCCTACTACGAAAACATACTTTTTATCTTGAATTTCGTAAGTTGCTTTTTGTGGAATCACAATTGCATTTTTCAACGGAACATTCATTTGAACTTGTCCAGTTTCTCCGTTTCTAAGTAATTTTCCAGAATTTGGGAATCTTGCTCTAAAAGCGATATTTCCTGTTTCGTTATTGAATTCACTTTCTATAACTTCAACATTTCCTTTCTCTTTAAAAATATCTCCATTAGCCAAAACTAAATTCACTTTATTGTCAGCACGATCTTTAATATTTGTTTCATAGCTAATGTATTCTGGCTCAGAAACATTGAAATAAGCAAACATCTGACTGTTGTCTGAAAGACTTGTCAATAATTCGCCTTCATCAATTAAACTTCCTAGTTTCAACGGAATTCTGTCGATTGTTCCGTCAAAAGGAGCTCTAATTTCTGTAAATGATAAATGAAGTTTTGCTAATGATACTTCTGCTCTTGCAGATTGCAGTTTGGCTTGAGCAACACTTAATTCGTTTTTAGAAACGATATTTTTATCAGCTAATAATTTTGAATTCTGCAATTCGATTTCTGCCGATTTTTGTTCTGCCTGCGCTTTAAGCAATTCAGACTGATACATGTTTGGCATGATTTTAAACAACAGCTGTCCTTTTTTTACAAACTGTCCTTCATCAACATAAATATTTTGTAGAAAACCTTTTTCTTGTGCGCGTAATTCAATATTTCGCACAGATTTTATTTGTGAAACATATTCTTTTGTGAATGAAGTATCGATTTTAACGGGATTAGTAACCGTAAATTTTTCAACTTCTTCTTTTTCTTCTTTTTTAGATGTACAACTAGTCAAGCACACCAAGGCAATTAAGCCTGAGAGAACAATGATTTTTTTCATGATTTAGTTTGGAAATTAAGCTTATGAATGCTTTTGGAATAAAAATTCCTTTTGGATGTTAAAATGCATCAGTCAGCCGTAGCCCAGACCTTAAAAGTCATATAAGCGGAAGTAGAAAAAATATACAACAGCAAGATACGCAGAGATCAAAACTCAGGTAACCGATGTATACTTTAAAATCAAATTCTTAATACTTGTTGAGTAATGTATAAAGGATTTGAATGCCCAAAGAAAGGCGTAGAAATTTTAAAACGATTGGAATCTTTTGCAGCAGATTGATCTGAAAGAGCCAGATACAAATCGTCTACTAAGCTGTAAGAAGCCGCAAAAATTTTATTCGTAAGTCCATCAACATCATCATTTCCTAGAAGATCTTCTTCAAGATCAATATCAGTAGCATCTTCGATGGTAGAAGATCCACGTTCATGATTAGTAAACTTAACTCGATGTTTCTTTTCAAGATTATGGTGTTGAGGTAAGCCAAAAGTATTTGCATTAAGATATTGGCCTCCGCCGAACAGAAGCATATTCATGAATACTAAAAATACTATTAACTTTCTCATTTGGGTGCGAAAGTAATAAAAGATTAGAATAAAAAAAATAAAATAAGAAAGTCTTAACATTGAATATCAAACGAAAACGTTTTCTATCGAAACAAAACAAAAAGAATCATTTAAAAGCATCAAAAACAACACACAACACTAAAAGACAACAACTTACAGAATCTTTTCCATAACTGTAAATTCTTGCCCGGCTTTGGTAAAAACATTCTCTGTATCGATCATACCAAACTTTTCGTAGAATTTTTTCTTTTCTTTTCTCGCATTGCACCAAACTTTTTTAAGTTTTTTTTCTTGAGCTAACGCAAAAATGTATTTTAATAATTGAGAGGCAATTCCTTTTCCTTGATAAGAATCTAAAGTTGCTAATTTTCTAAATTGCATTTCTTCATTCGAAATAAAACATGAAACAATAGAAACTAAAGTATCATTTTCGAAAACACCATAATGAAGTCCAAAATTATCTTCTTCCAGCTGCACAAATTCAAAAGGCTGATTTGGCCACATTACTTCATGTCTTATCTGCCAAGTATCTGATGCTTTAATTGCTTTAATTTCCATTTACAATTGATTTCAAGTTTCGTCAAAAATAAAATATTTCGTCGTGAATTGAAAAGTCCAGATAATATTTGGCTCTTTTAATACTCAAAAAAAAAGGGAATCTAATGATTCCCTTTTTTATATTTTAACGTAGTAACTTTCTTCGTTATCCATTTTTATTTTTTCGATTCCATCGTCGGTTGTTACAGCAACGTTAATGACATGTAAAACATTTGCCTTTTCGTTAATGCTACAGTTCCAGATTGTTCCGTCTGAAAGTATTATTTCTGAAAATAAAGAAACTACATCGCTTTTATCGTTATAAATTAAGTCTTCTTTTCTGAGAAGTTTTTTTTCTTTTGTTTTTTTATTTAGGGAATAAAAAGCAATTTCATTTTGGGTAATTTCAATAATTTCATCAAAATCAGATTGTACATTTGTATTTGTTGAGGTACTTGCCCAAACTGGATTATTTCCAGATTTTTTCCAAGTTCCGATTGCGTTATCAAGAATTTCTTTTCTTAAAACTTCTTTTAGTGTGTCTACCTTTTTTATGGCTTCTTGACCAATTTCATTTTCAGGTTTAATTTTTGCTGCCAGAGAAAATAGGTCAATAGCTTTTACGAACTCAGCTTTTTTGTAGTAGGACACAGCCAATTCGTATTTGCTTTTCTGAAACACTGCTTTTTGATCATTCTGTCCGAAAAATTTTAGAGTAATCAAAAAAACGATTAGGGGAAATGTTTTTTTCATTAAAATGGTGTTAGTTTAGTTTATTTGCAAACCTACTTTTTTTGAATAAACTTTCCTACTTTTTTTTAAATATTTAAAACAATTAAAAATAAAAAGAGAATCCAATATATTAGATTCTCTTTTTATTTTAGCGCAAAATGTTATTAATTCGAAAATAAATTCAGGATTTCTATCGCTTTTTCTGCATCTTTTTTATTTACAAAAATATGATCGTGATAATAAGCCGCTACAACATTACAGCTTATTTCGTTTTCCGAAAGTGCTTTAGAAAATGCCGCTGTCAACCCAATTGCTTCTAATGATGAATGCACTGTAAGTGTTATCCAAGACATTATAACAGAATAATCTAAGTGCAAAGAATCGGCAATTTCTTTTTTAAGAATTAAAGTAATTGCTTCTTTTTCTTTAAAGAACATTTCAATTTTATCAAGATCTATATCTTTAAGATTTTCTACTTTACAAAAAACATAATCCCCAGAATTCAATTCAGGTTTCATGCTTTTTAGCAATTGCTGTAAATCTTTTTCTCCCGACATTTTAAATTATTTTACAGATAAGATATTGTTATTTGGAGTTGCATCCATAAAAATACCTCCATCAAGTTCTATCTGCTTGATTTTCTTTCCATTTTTCAAAACAATTTTGGCTGTTTTTTGGTTCTTTTCCCAAATTGTAGGTGTTTGATGTAATGTTACTTTTGAATTATCTGCATAAGTAATATTAACATCAAAAGGAATAGCAAAGCCACCAATATTTTCTACAATAATAGTCTTATTATCAGCAGAAACACTTTTAACTGCAAGATCTAAATAGTTGTTTGTAAAAAACCAATTATGGAAAAACCAATTTAAGTTTTTCCCTGTTGAGGTATTAAAAGAGTTAAAATAATCCCATGGAATCGGATGTTTTCCATTCCATGTATCCATGTAATAATGCAATGCTTTTTTGAACAAATCATCTCCCAACAAATCTTTTAAAGCCAAATACGAAAGAGAAGCTTTTCCGTATGAATTATTTCCGTAACCTGCTCCAGAAACCTGCGTAGACATCGAAATAATAGGCTGATCTTGTTCTGTAGATCGATCTGAAATATATTTTTTTACTCTAAAATCTTTATAAAACTTATCTGCAGCCTCTTTTCCATGCTCAGCAATTCCGATTAAATATTCGAAATTTGTTGCCCAACCTTCGTCCATAAAAGCGTAACGCGTTTCATTAATTCCCATATAAAAAGGAAAATAAGTATGCGCCACTTCATGATCTTGTACCAATTGTGCAAAAACTGGATCACCCATTTGCGAATCGTTACACATCATTGGATATTCCATATCGGCAAAACCCTGAAAAGCAGTCATTTTAGAAAACGGATAAGGAACTCCAGGCCAATTGTTAGAAAACCAATCTAATGCATATTGATTGTTTTTTACTGAATTCACGAAATCTGTTCCAGTCACATTGTAAGCCGCTTGAACACTTGCGCGACGATTTGTTTTTTTATCTACAATAACGCTACTTGCGTCCCATAAATAATGATCGCTTAAACCAAAACAAACATCTGAAATATTTTTAGCTTCAAATTTCCAAACATTCCAGTCGTATTGTTTGGTTACGATGCCGCTTTTCATTTCTTGTTCGTTTGCGATATGCAAAATTTCATCTGTAGAATATGATTTTTTTAAACGTGAAGCAAATTCTGGCTGTAAAACCTCATCTGGATTTAATAAATCTCCAGTTGCATAAACGACATAATTTCTAGGCGCTTTTACAGAAAAAACATAATCATTAAAATCATTATAAAATTCTTGACGATCTGTATGAGGCAATTTATCCCAACCATTATAATCATCGTAAACCGACACACGAGGATAACTGTAAGCTACAAAAAAAGTCGTTTCATCAATCTGTCCTTCTCTCCCGCTCTCTTTCGATAAAGGATAATTCCATTCTATATTTAAAGTAATTTTAGAATGCGGTAAAATTGCTTTTTTCAATTTCACAGTTCCAACAGTTCCCCATTTTCTGGCATTCTCTTTATAAACTTCATTTTCTATTTTTAATGAAGTAATTGTCAATCCGTCGCTTAAAAAATCGTCGCTTACTTCGCTTCCGCGCGGTGACGATGGTTTATGAAGATTATTTACAAAACGAATTGCTAAATTTCGAAGCGTATCTTGACTATTATTTTCATAAATAATGGTTTCAGTTCCGCTTACTAATCTCGTTTTCGGATCAACTGAGATTTCCATGTTATATTTTCCACGATTCTGCCAGTAGTTTTTTCCTGGTTTACCGTCTTTAGAACGCGTTCCGTTTGCATAAGCCTCTTTTATATTTCGTGGCATGTAAAGATCCTGTGCAAAGATATTTTGAGTAAAAAGAACAAATGCGAGTACTGCAAATTGCAATAATTTCTTTTCCATAAGTAGCTCTTAGATATTTTAAATTAATTTTTGATATCGTATTAGTGGATTTTTTTTTACGAATGTTACAAATTTAGTTATTAATTGTGAATTATTAATTGTTGATGGTTGTTGGTTTTTAGTTGATAGCTAAACAAAGCTCTGAAACTCTGAACCTTTGTTACTTTGTTACTTTGTCCCTCAAAAAAAAACTTAGAACCTCAGCCTCTCAGAACCTTCGCATCTTAGAACAAAAAAACCGCCCGCTACAAAAAGTAACAGACGGCATCTACAATTAATATATAACTTGAATTATTACAAAATATAATCGGTATTAATAAAGTTTGATTCTTTGCTGTTTAGCAATTCTTGCAGAATCTGATTATTATAATCGATATCTTTTGAAGCTACAAACGTACGGATTGAGAAAGAACGCAAAGCATCTGGAATACTCAAAGTTCCTACGGCAGAATCTTTTCTTCCTGTAAAAGGGAAAGCGTCTGGTCCTCTTTGGCAAGAACTGTTGAGGTTTACTCTACAAACTAAATTCACCAAAGCATCAATAAGCGGAGCCAAAGTTTTAATATCTTTTCCAAACAAACTTACTTGTTGTCCGTAGTTTGATTCTGCCATATCTTTCAAAGGCTCTTTAATATCTTTGAATGAAAGAACAGGAACAACTGGCCCGAACTGCTCTTCGTGATACACACGCATTTCTTTATTTACCGGATACAAAACGGCTGGAAAAATATAATTATCAGTATGTTTTCCTCCTTTTTCATTAATGATTTCTGCTCCTTTAGAAGTTGCATCATCAATTAATCCTTGAATATAACTTGGTTTTTCCGTTTCAGGAAGTGGTGTTAAAGAAACTCCTTTTTCCCACGGATTTCCGAAAACTAAACCATCTACTTTTTCAGCAAAACGTTTGTTGAATTCTTCTCTAATCGATTCGTGAACATATAATACTTTTAATGCCGTACAACGCTGACCGTTAAAAGACAAACTTCCTGTAATGCATTCTTGAATTGCCAAATCTAAATCGGCATCTGGAAGAATAATCGCTGGATTTTTAGCCTCTAAACCTAAAATCAAACGCAATCTGTTTTTGTTCGGATGCTGATCTTGTAAAGCAATCGCCGATTTACTGTTTCCAATTAATGCCAAAACATCAATTTTTCCAGATTTCATGATTGGAGACGCCACTTCTCGCCCTCTTCCATAAACGATATTAATTACACCTTTTGGAAAACTGCTTCTAAAAGCTTCCAATAATGGCGAAATACATAAAACACCATGTTTGGCAGGTTTAAAAATCACTGTATTTCCCATAATTAAAGCCGGAATCAACAATGAAAAAGTCTCGTTTAATGGGTAATTATAAGGACCAAGACACAAAACAACACCAAGAGGTCCACGACGAATCATAGCATTTACACCTTGCACTTTTTCAAAATGCGAGCTGCGTCCGTTTAATTCTTTATAACTGGCAATAGTATCGTAAATGTATTCTACTGTTCTGTCGAATTCTTTTTGTGAATCTCCTAATGATTTTCCGATTTCCCACATCAAGTATTTTACCACTTCTTCGCGAGTTTCTTTCATTTGTCTCACAAAATTTTCCATGCTTTTAATACGATCGACAACTTTCATAGTTGGCCATAAACCTTGCCCCATATCGTACGCATTGGTAGCAGCTTCTACAACTTCTGCCGCTTCTTTTTCTGCCATAAAAGGAATAGATCCTAATAAGGTTGGAGAATATTTCTCTGTTGAAGAAATAGTAGAAAACACAGGTGTGGTTTGCCCTGTCCATTGTTTCAATTCTCCGTTTACAAGATAAGTATCTTGATTTATCAGCGTATTAATCTGATATTCTTCTGGTATAAAACTCATAGTTTGGTTATTTAATGGTCTGGTAATTCTATTTTCAAAAGAAAAAAGAGGCTTTTGTATGCCTCTTCTTCTTTTATGGTTGTACTGTTTCGCCTTCCCAATCCAGGATTCCTCCAAGCAAATTGTAAGCGTTTTGTATACCCAGTTCGTTCATAACCTGGCATGCTTTTGCACTTCTTGCTCCAGAACGACAGTATACGTAATAATTTTTATTTTTATCTAATTCTTCAATTTCATAAATAAAACCTTGCCCTTTATTGATATCAATATTTAGAGCATTCTCAATGTAGCCATCATTAAATTCGTCTTCAGTTCTTACGTCAAGTATTACTGCATTTTCGTCAGCGTTTAACTGAGCAACCCAATCTTCTTGTGATAAATTCATAATAAAATGTGTTTTTGTAAAATTACGACGTTTCTATATATAAAAAACGTACCAAATGCGATTTCGATTATTATTCTCAGAAAACGTTTTAGAGAAACAATTATAATCAGTGAATTACAAATTTAGTTACTATTTTTAAAAATTCAGTCCACAAAATCGATAGAAAATAGGATTTTTTCATTTACATAAAATTGATATGAAATCTAATTTTCTGATAATTAATCCCATTTCAATCTATTATCTTTGCAATCAATCATAGCTTTTGATTTCTTTTTGATAAAATACTCTGCCACGAATTACACAAATTTCCACAAATTGATTTGAGCAATTCATGGCTAAAAAACAAAGTCCATGCAAAATTCATTAAAAAACATCTTTCCAAATTTCTCCAACGAACTTATCGAAACCATAGAAAAAAATGGAACACTTCAAGATTTTGAAGCAGGAACTATTTTAATGCGCACTGGGCAGTATATTAAAAATACAGCTTTGATTACCAAAGGTAAAATCAAGATTTATCGTGAAGGAGAAGATGGCGGCGAGTTTTTATTGTATTATTTACAGCCAGGTCAAGCTTGCGCAATTTCGATGATTTGCACAGTTAAAAGCGAGAAAAGTCAGATTATGGCAAAAGTGGTCGAAGATGTTTCTGTAATGATGATTCCGCTACAATCAATGGATAAATGGATGATGGAACACAGATCTTGGTACGAATTTGTAATTGAAACCTACAGAAGCCGTTTTGAAGAAGTTCTAGAAGTGGTCGATAATATCGCTTTCCGCTCTATGGACGAACGATTGGAATTTTACTTAAAAAGGCATTCTGATGCCTGTGGTTGTTCTGAAGTAAATCTCTCGCATCAGGAAATTGCAACCGAATTGAATACTTCTCGCGAAGTGGTTTCTAGATTACTCAAAAAAATGGAACAGCGCGGACTGGTCAAACTCAACCGAAACCAGATTGAGTTATTGAAATAGTTTTTTTTTCTGCCACAGATTAAAAGGATTATTAGGATTTCTTTTTATTAAGAATAGAAAAATCCATATAATCCTTTTAATCTGTGGCAAAAATATTTCCTGTTGTCAGGCTGAGCGAAGTCGAAGCCCCGCAAAGCATTTCGACTTCGCTCAATGTGACACAATAATTCGTGAATTCGTGGCGAAAAAAAAATCTTCTGTGATAAATGTTACTGTAGAATCCTAATTTCCGAAGCAACTTTGCATTAAAATAAATGCAATGGAATATTTAGGCTTTTTTGCTGCAATCATAATCGGAATTTCACTTGGCTTAATTGGCGGAGGCGGTTCTATTTTAACTATTCCAATTTTGGTTTATTTGTTTAAAGTAAATCCAGATCAGGCAACTTCTTATTCTCTTTTTATTGTTGGACTTACCGCTCTTTTTGGAAGTTACAGCCATTATAAAATGGGAAATCTGAAATTGAAATCGGCACTTTATTTTGCGATTCCTTCAATTATTTCAATTCTAATAATTCGCGAAGTAATTTTTCCTCAAATTGCAAAAACCTTATTTTGTGTTGCATCTTATTCGGTATCCAAAGATTTTCTAATTATGATTATCTTTTCTGTGTTGATGATTACTGCAGCAATTTCGATGATTAAAAAAAATCAGCCTGAAATAAAAAATACTGAAACCAATTATTTGCAATTAAGTTTTATTGGATTTTTGGTCGGAATTGTAACGGGTTTTCTTGGCGCTGGTGGCGGATTTTTAATTATTCCAGCCTTGCTTTTTTTCGCCAATTTGCCAATGAAACAGGCCGTTGGAACTTCATTATTAATTATTACCATTAATTCCTCAATAGGTTTTGCGGGCGATTTATACATCGGAACATCTATAAATTACACTTTCTTATTAAGCGTTTCTGCAATGGCTTTAATCGGAATGTTGATTGGAAGTCAGCTTTCTAAAAAAATAGACGGAACAAAACTAAAACCTCTTTTCGGCTGGTTTGTTCTCGTTATGGGATTTTATATAATTACCAAAGAAATTTTGTTTTAGAATAAACGCATCACACTGGTCGTGCAGATCTTTGTCGATTTTAATTTATATTTTGAATTTAGTTTTTACTTGTAGAGTAATCTTTGTCAAAGTTTTACACTTTGACAAAGATGAAACTAATTTTATGACTTCTAAATTTCTCCAAACTTATCTTTATAGCGCTCTAATTCGTTTTCGGTGATATTGAGAAGTTTTTCTAACAACTGTATTTTGTCTTCGTAAAGCTCTTTTAATGCCGATGAATTATCTGCGTTAATTAAAATACTTCCGTTATTATTTCCTGTTATCTTATTGAAATTATTAAAGTATTTATCGTAATCAAAACTAATAATATCTTCTACGCTGACATCTAAAATTCTTCCAATTTCAACCAGCTTTTCATAACTCAGAGAAGTTTTTCCTTTTTCAATTTTGCTGTAACCTGCCTGCGTTACGCCTAATCTTTCTGCCATATACTCTTGAGTGTAATTTTTTAACTCTCTAATATTTTTTATTTTGTTTTTAATCGTTGCGGCCATAATTTCGATATTTGGGGTCCGTATAGTCAAAACAGCCCGCTACTAAACTCATTAATAGCATAACTATACATATTTTTGGTATTCTAAAGCTACTTCATAAATTACAATATATGACTTAGCGTTTCGTTAATTTTTTTCTTTTGGTTATAAAATAACCATAAATCAAAGCTACCATTATGACTACTAAATCATAATGGGAAATATCAAATACAAACATTCTATTTAATTTAAGCTGTTTTTTGAATATTTCTTTCGAACTGAAGGTCTAAATAGTATTCTATTTGTTTTCCAACCAAAGCGCGATCTTTTGATTCAATTTTAGTTTTTATTTCTTTGTGATAAATATCTTTCACAAAAATGAAATACACAAATTCTGTCGGATCACTAAATCTAACAGTTATGATAAGCGTGTAGCATAAAAGCGCCGGAATGATATAATATAAATCCATTATATCAGAAAATATCATACAATAATAAGTTACCGCTGTTACGACAGCAAAAGCGGCATTTTCAAGAAAATATTTTTTTCTTTTTTTGAGCAGTCCAATTTCTTTAATTTCGTCAAAATCGTACTGCCAATTTTTAGATTTATAAGAAAATCTAATCTTGTTGGGTAAAATAGTTAAGGGCATATAATTTGTAGGTAAAAAAGATTTAAGCTTTTAGTAAAAATCAATATCTAAAAATTCTTTAGGGGGAAAAATTCTTAGATACGCAATATTAAGCATTAACTTATTTTTTTTCTTACAATAAAAATTATAGAATATAACTATTGGTTGTAATTAAATCTTTAATAAACAATTACGCTTATAAAGTTTCCTTATTTAGGATATTTTTTGGGCGTTTCCTACGGCCGGGCTATCCGCTAAATTCCCGATTAACAAAAACTACGGCTAAAAAGCCTGTTTTTCTAAATCGGGAGATACCGCTTCTATCCCTAACGCGAATCTGATACGAAGTAACCTTTTTTCTTAATTTCAATGAATTTCCTCCAGTTCTAACTGGAAGTGAGCAAATTTATATAAATAAACTTATAATTTGGCTAAAGCCTTTTGAAAATCAAATAAAAAACCTCCAGTTAAAGCTGGAGGCAATTCATATTGTTTGAATAAAATATTAATTCGTACAATTGCTTAGTATGTCCGCTATTGCTCGAGTCGTGTCAACGAAAAAAATCAATGTTCGCCATATCCAATATCATCCATTTTTCCGCTAAAAACACGATATTGAATAATAAAATAAATAATAACCAGAAATAAAGCGATAAAAAACCAGCTTAATCCAGCGTTCAATCCGTATTCGTGAGCGGCGGTGTTGTAAATCGTTAATGACGGATTCACTTTATTGGTTGAAGGCAAAACATTTGGAAAAATCGAAACTGCTGTTGAAGCAAATCCTCCCAATAAAAACAAAGTTGAAAACACAAATCCATGACCATCTTTTTTAAACGAACGTACTTTAAACAAACCTAAAATTCCAACAAAAGTCATTAACGGAAAAAACCATAAAATAGGATTTTCAACAAAATTGTGAAATGGTTTTGGTTCAATAAAATGCCAAATCTGCAACGAAATACAAACTAAAACCAGCAAAACAATATTCAAGGCAAAAACAACTTTTTTCAATTTCGGATTCAAAGCTGAATTCGTTTTATAAATAATCCAGTTTGCGCCGTGAATAGTCAAAGCCACAACACTTACAATTCCTAAGAAAAGTGTAAACCAATCGATAATTCCCAATTCATTTGCTTGCGGACTAAAAGTCGGATTCCATAAAGGCAAAAAGAAAAAATGCGGTTCTTGCGTAGAAACTCCGTTTTGAACCATTCCGAGATTTACACCACGAACAATATTTCCGAGAGCAATTCCGAAAAACAAAGCCAAAAGCAAACTTGCGATTCCGAAAGCTTTATCCCAAATACTTTCCCACATCTGATTGTGCACTTGCCCACGCATTTCCAATCCGATCGCACGAAAAATCAAAAGCCATAAAATCATAATCAAAGGCAAATAAAATCCGCTAAAAGAAGAAGCATATAAAGTTGGAAAAGCGAAAAATAAAACTCCGCCAGCCGCAATCAGCCAAACTTCATTGGCATCCCAAAACGGACCAATAGCGCTAGTAATTGCTTTTTTATCTTTTTCTGTATCTGCAAAAAATAAATGAATAATTCCTGCACCAAAATCGTAGCCGTCTAAAACCAGATAAACCGCTAGAATTCCCATTAAAACTACGTACCAAAAAAATTCCATCTTTATATTTTTTCTGTTGAAAGTTCCACATTGTGCGGTCCTTTATTGATAATTTTTCCAACTAAAAGTAAAAACAACATTCCCAGTAAAAGGTATAAACCAATAAAACCTAACAATGTAAATAAGGTATTTCCTGAAGAAACTGTTGGCGAAGCTCCAGCAGAAGTTCTTAATAAATTATAAACCAACCAAGGCTGTCTTCCTAATTCTGCCGTGTACCAGCCCGTTGTGTTGGCAATATACGGAAATGGCATCATGAACATTAATGACCATAAAAGCCATTTTGTTTCGAATAATTTCCCTCTAATTAGTTGAAAAAGAGAAAGCGCCATTAAGCCAATAAAAACGGTTCCAAGTCCGACCATAATATGATAGGCATAATACAATCCTGAAATATTAGTCGGATGAAGATCTTCTTCAAACTGATCTAAACCTTTTATTTCCTGATCCCAGTTTCCGTAAGTCAAGAAACTTAGAATATTTGGAACAGCGATTTTATTATCTAGTTTTTTGTCTTTTACGTCGGGCTGACCGATTAAGACAATCTCTGAACCTTTCTTTTCGGTATGAAAAATCCCTTCCATTGCAGCAAAAGTCACTGGCTGATATTTCACAACGTTTTTAGCTGCTAAATCTCCCGTTGGAACGGCAACTACAACACTTGAAATCAATCCGAAAATTACGCCTGTCTTAAGAAACAATTTTCCAAAAGAAACATTCTTTTTGCTTAAAATATAAAAAGCTCCAATTCCGGCAACGACAAAAGAACTTGTTACCAAAGAAGCTGCTTGATTATGCAGATATGAAGGCCAAAGCCACGGATTTAAAAATAAAGCTTGAAAATTAGTCAGTACAAATTTTCCGTTTTCTAAGATTTCATAACCAACAGGATTCTGCATCCATGAATGTGTTGCAATGATTAAAAATCCGCTGGCCCAAGAACCAATCATAATTAACAATCCGGTTACAAAATGCCATTTATGACCAAGAAGTTTTTCTCCAAACAAAAATATTCCTAAGAAAGACGATTCGAGAAAGAAAGAAAACATTCCTTCCATGGCGAGCGTCTGCCCAATGATTCCGCCAGTTAATTCAGAGAACTTTGCCCAATTGGTTCCGAATTGAAACTCCATCGGAATTCCGGTTACAACTCCCATTGCAAAATTGAGAGCGAAGATCTTCATCCAAAAATGGGTGGCGTGATTGTATGTTTCGTCTTTAGTTTTGAGAAATTTCCATTTAAAATAAACAATGATCAGCGAAAGCCCCATTGTAAGTTGTGGAAAAAGATAATGAAAAGTAATGGTGAAGGCGAATTGCATTCGATCATAAAAGAGCATTTCTTCCATAAGTGGTAATTTGTTTATGAAGTTCCACAAATTTAACCATTAGAACCCGAATTAACGTTCTTTAAAAAAAGTTTATCGCTTGATATTTGTTAAACTTTTCAACAATTTAAAGGGTAGAAATGACACTTGTTATTTTTACAGTTCCGTACAGTTTGTCATTTCGACGAAGGAGAAATCTCCGCAAGTAGCTCCGCACAGAAAAGTTGCCAATCGTTGTCGAGTTTCTTGCGGAGATTCCTCGTTCCTCGGAATGACAATATTGTGTATAGATATTCGTATGAAACATAGCCCGCGGTTTCAACCGCGGGAAACGTATCGTGATTATGCATGAGTTCCTGCGGTTGAAACCGCAGGCTATGTTTGATTTTGATTACGTGATTGTTTTGATTATTTCTTCAAAATCCCCTTTTCAACACTCTCATTAATCAAACCTTCGGCATAACTCCATAAAGAAGTTGAACCATTTTTAATGACACTTTTCTTTTCGTATACCTTATCGTAATTCACTCCAAATTCTTTCCAAGTTCCGCCGTTGTTAGAAGTATTTTGTAACAAAGGCTCTAATCTGTCCATCGATCTGGCAAATTTGGCTTCGTTGGTTTCTCCAGCTTCAAATTCTTCCCAAATTGAAATTAATTCATCCGCTTGATTTTTAGGCAAAAGACCGAAAATTCTGTTTGCTGCCAATCGCTCTTCATCCGTATTGTCATGGCTTTTTACAGTATCATAAATAAAAACATCGCCTGCATCAATTTCTACGATATCATGAATCAAAACCATTTTTACAACTTTCAAAACATCAATCGGTTCGTTTGAATGTTCTGCCAAAACAATCGCCATTAATGCCAAATGCCAGCTGTGTTCTGCGTCATTTTCGCATCGGTCGCTGTTAAACAATTTCGTTTTGCGCTGAATGTATTTTACCTTATCAATTTCTTTTATAAAAGCAATTTGATCTAATAAGTCTTTCGTGTTCATTTTTTTTTTATTTTTTGAAATGACATTAGTCATATGCAAAATTAAAGCTTAAAGCGTAATTGCTCAACTTTAAATTAATTTATCTCAATCGAATATGGCAAACTCCACATTTTTTTACACAAAAACCTAATTTCTGTAACATAAGTCACCTATTTTTCTAAAAAACAAAGTTACCTTTGTAACCCATCATTTTACAATATCTATCATGAAAATAGAGCAAATTTACACCGGATGCCTTGCGCAAGGTGCATACTATATTACCTCAAATGACGAAGCGGCCATTATAGATCCGCTTAGAGAAACGCAACCTTACTTAGATCGTTTAGAACGTGACGGAGTAAAGTTGAAATATATTTTTGAAACGCACTTTCACGCTGATTTCGTTTCTGGACACGTCGATTTAAGCAAAGAAACGGGAGCGCCAATAGTTTACGGACCAAATGCGGCTTGCGAATTTGACTGCATTTCTGCAAAAGACGGACAAGAATTTAAACTTGGAAAAGTAACGATTAAAGTTTTGCATACTCCAGGACATACTATGGAAAGCACTACTTTTTTACTAATTGACGAAAACGGAAAAGATCACGCAATTTTCTCTGGAGACACTTTATTTATTGGAGATGTCGGTCGTCCAGATTTAGCTCAAAAAGCAGCGGGAATGACACAAGATCAATTGGCTGGAATTTTATTTCACTCTTTAAGAGATAAAATCATGACTTTGGCTGATGATGTAATCGTTTATCCTGCTCACGGTGCAGGAAGTGCTTGTGGAAAAAACATGAGCAAAGAAACCGTTTCTACAATTGGAAACCAGAAAGCTACCAATTATGCACTTCGCGCAGATATGACCGAAGAAGAATTCATTAAAGAGGTTACCGATGGATTATTACCTCCTCCAGCCTATTTCAGCATGAATGTTGCCATGAACAAACAAGGTTACGAAAGCTTCGAAACTGTTTTACACAACGGAATGAAAGCCATAAATGTTACCGAATTTGAAGCTGTTGCAGAAGAAACTGGGGCTTTGATTTTAGATACAAGAAGTGCTGCTGATTTTAGCAAAGCATTTATTCCGCAATCTATTAATATTGGCATTAATGGCGATTTTGCTCCTTGGGTTGGAACTTTAATTGCTAATGTAAAGCAACCAATCATTTTGGTTACTACCGTTGGTATGGAAGAAGAAACTGTAACTCGTTTAAGTCGAGTTGGTTTTGACACCATTATCGGACATTTAGAAGGCGGTTTTGAAGCTTGGCAAAAAGCAGGTTTCGAAACTGATTCTGTTAACCGAATTACAGCCGAGCAATTTGCTAATGAAGTAGATATTCAAAAAGACAAAATAATCGACATTCGTAAAGAAACCGAATACGAGGCAGAACATATAGAAGATGCTTACAGCAAACCTTTGGCTTATATTAATGACTGGGTAAAAGACATTAATCCGAATGAGCATTTTTATCTGCATTGCGCTGGCGGTTACAGAAGTATGATTGCTGCTTCTATCCTTCAAGCAAGAGGTTTCAGAAATTTCTCTGAAGTTGAAGGCGGTTTTGGAGCGATTTCAAAAACAAATATCCCAAAATCAGATTTTGTTTGTCAAAGTAAAGTATTAAAATAAATTTGAGGTACAGAGAGGCAAAGGTTCAAAGGGACAAAGGTTTTTCCTTTTGAATCTTTACCTTTGAACCTCTGTACCTTTGAACCTTTGAACCTAAAAAAATGAATTTACTAGAAATTTTGAGAGAACCTTGGCCTTGGTATGTTGCTGGTCCGTTGATTGGATTAACTGTTCCAATTTTATTAATTATCGGAAATAAATCTTTCGGAATTAGTTCTTCACTTCGTCATATTTGTGCGGCTTGTATTCCTGCAAATATTTCGTTTTTTAAATACGATTGGAAAAAAGAAAGCTGGAATTTATTCTTCGTTTTAGGAATATTTCTAGGCGGTTTTATTGCGGCTTATTTTTTATCAAATCCAAATCCTGTTGAAATTGCTCCTGAATTATCAGAGAAATTAGCCACTTACGGAATAACAGATCACACAGGTTTAGTGCCTTCGCAGTTATTTTCTTGGGAAAGTTTATTAACACTTCGTGGATTTATCATGATTGTCGTTGGCGGATTCTTAGTTGGTTTCGGAACTCGTTACGCTGGCGGATGCACAAGCGGACATGCAATTATGGGATTATCAAATTTACAATGGCCTTCTTTAGTGGCAACAATCTGTTTTATGATTGGCGGTTTTGTAATGGCACTTTTGATTTTACCTTATATTCTTTCACTTTAAAATTTGAAAAATGAATTTAGAAAATAAAAATATAGACGGAGAAGGAATAAACGCAAGCCAAAAAAAAGAAACTGCATTAGGAAATCTTAAATATCTAATTGTTGGAATCTTTTTCGGAATTGTATTCGTAAAAGCAGAAATCATTAGTTGGTTTCGTATTCAGGAAATGTTCAATCTGGAATCATTTCATATGTATGGCGTAATTGGCTGCGCTGTAGCAGTTGGGCTAATATCTGTGCAATTGATTAAAAAATTCAATATTAAAACCTTGCAAGGCGAAAAAATCGAAATTCAACCAAAGACTTTCAATAAAGGACAAATCTACGGCGGATTGCTATTCGGTTTCGGCTGGGCAATTACTGGAGCTTGCCCAGGACCGCTTTTTGCTCAAATTGGTACGGGCGCAACTGTTATTGTAGTTACTCTTGTAAGTGCAATTGCCGGAACTTGGGTTTATGGTTTGATAAAAGATAAACTGCCCCATTAATTCTTTATAAAAATTAAAAAAATGAATTCTAAAGAACAGCTCGTATTAAGAAAAGCAGTTATTTCTGAAGTTCCAGTAATTTGGGAAATCCTGCAAGATGCCATTGAACAAAGACGATTAGACGGAAGTACACAATGGCAAGATGGTTACCCGAACGAACTTACTGTTAAAAATGATATCGAAAATGGTTGCGGTTACGTACTAACAGAAAATGAATCTATTTTGTGTTATGCTGCTATTATGTTCGACAAAGATCCTGCTTACAACGATATTGAAGGCAAATGGCTGACTGATGGCGATTATACTGTTGTACACCGCGTCGCAGTTTCAAAACTAGCAAAAGGAAAAGGAATTGCAACAAAGCTATTTGAAAAGATTGAAGGTTTATCTACAGATAATAATATTTATAGCATAAAAGTTGACACCAATTTTGATAATGTCCCGATGCTTAAAATTTTAGAAAAATTGAAATATACTTTTTGTGGCGAAGTCTATTTAAGAGGCTCCGCAAGAAAAGCATTTGAAAAACAATTAACTTAAAAAGAAAAAGTTAGCAACAATAAAAACCCGACAGTTTATAAAAATCTGTCGGGTTTATTTTTATATTTCTAATCAACTTGAAACAAAATAAAATCAGAAAATTTTTCTTCATCAATTTTTAATTTGCTTTTGTTAAGTTTGCTTTAAACAAAAAGTCCCGTAAAAATATGAATCGTTCAGAGCAATTATTAAAGGTACAAAATATCGAAAATTGGGACGTAATAATAATTGGCGGTGGAGCAAGCGGGCTCGGAACTGCAATTGATGCAGCAAGCCGCGGTTTCAAAACCGTTTTATTTGAAGCTGTAGATTTTGCAAAAGGAACTTCAAGCCGAAGCACTAAACTGGTTCATGGCGGAGTACGCTATTTGGCACAAGGCGATGTACATTTGGTTAGAGAAGCATTAAAAGAAAGAGGTTTACTGGCACAAAATGCGAATCATTTGGTAAAAAATCAATCGTTCGTTATTCCAAATTACCATTGGTTTAGTGGTTATTTTTATACCATCGGATTAAAAATTTACGATTTATTGTCAGGCGGTTTGAGTTTAGGGAGTTCTAAATATCTTTCTAAAAAGAAAACTATAGAAATGCTTCCAAACGTCGAAGAAGAAGGTTTGGTAAATGGCGTTATTTATCACGACGGTCAGTTTGATGATTCGCGTCTAGCAATTAATCTTGCACAGACTGCTGTAGAAAATGGAGCTTGTGTTTTGAATTATTCTAAAGTTATCAATCTTTTGAAAGATGATAAAAACCAAATAATTGGTGTTCAAGTAACTGATCAAGAAACTGGTTTGAATTATAATGTAAAAGGTTCTGTGGTTGTAAATGCAACGGGAGTTTTTACAAATGCCATAATGAAATTAAATGATACTGTTTACAAAAAATATATTGTTCCAAGTCAAGGAATTCATTTAGTATTCGATAAATCATTTTTACCTGGAGAACATGCATTGATGATTCCGAAAACCAAAGACGGCAGAGTTTTATTTGCTGTTCCGTGGCATAATCATATTGTTGTGGGCACAACCGATACTTTAATCAAAAAGCAAAGTTTAGAACCTATTGCATTAGAAAGCGAAATTCAATTTGTACTGGAAACTGCACAACGTTTTTTAGCAAAAAAACCTACTCGAGCCGACGTATTATCTGTTTTTGCAGGTTTACGTCCTTTGGCTGCTCCAAAGGAAGAAGGAAAAAGTACTAAAGAAGTTTCAAGAAGCCATAAAATCATTGTCTCAGAAACTGGTTTAATAACCATTACTGGTGGAAAATGGACAACTTATAGAAAAATGGCAGAAGAAATAATTGATAAAGCTATTCTAAAAGGAAAACTTCAGAATAAACCTTGTATTACGGAACATTTATCTATTCACGGAAATAAACGAACAAATAATCTTGATCGTGAAAATCATTTATATATATATGGTAGTGATATTTCAAAAATTCTGGAATTACAAGAAAACGAACCAGAATTAAAAGAGAAACTACATCCAAATTATGAATTCTCACTGGCAGAAGTCGTTTGGGCAATTCGTTACGAAATGGCAAGAACGGTAGATGATATTTTAGCAAGACGCGTTCGTCTGCTTTTTTTAGATGCCAGAGCTGCGATTGAAGTTTCAGAAAAAACAGCACGATTGCTAGCCAAAGAACTTGGTCGTGACGAAGATTGGATTGCTAAAGAAGTTTCAAATTTTACCACAATTGCCAAAGGTTTTCTTCTTTCTGAATTTCAATAAACATTAAACTTGGCTGATTTTAAGTTATTTAAATTAATTGCTCTTCAAAACTGTCTTACAAAAGCATTTTTTGAGTGTTTTTCGATTCTTCCGCTTTTTTCAGTTTTAAATTTAAGTTAAACATCAAAATATCAATACTTTAAAAATAAAAAATACGTTACTTTTATAACAACAAAAATTCAGATTGTGCGCATGAACATTCAGAAATTCATCAATTAACAAATTTTTAACACGACACTTGTATATACAAATATTAAAAGCTCTACATTTGTATATACAAATTATACACTTACGACTATGACAATTGAAGAGGTTATTAAGAGTACAGTTAAGATGGATAATGCGAAAAAAGTTATTCTGAATATCATGTACACACAAAATGTGATTCAGGATCATTTCAACGAGTTGATAAAACCGTATGACTTGTCTGGAGAACAATATAATGTGCTGCGTATATTAAGAGGACAAAAAGGAAATCCTGCTAATATGTGTGTGATACAAGAACGTATGTTAGCAAAAACGAGTAACACAACCCGATTAGTTGACAAATTATTATTGAAAGAATTCGTTACAAGAAATGTCTGTCCTGATAATAGAAGAAAAATCGAAGTTTTGATTACGCAAAAAGGATTAGATGTTTTAAAAGAATTAGATCCGAAAGTTGATGCACATGAGCGCGCATTTGCCGAGAATATAAGTCAGGAAGAATTAGAATTATTAAACAAATTATTAGAAAAATACAGAACTCAACAAAATTAATATTATGAGCACAATTTTAGAAAATCTTAATTGGAGATACGCAACAAAAAGATTTGATGCAACAAAAAAAATCTCTGATGCTGATTTAAATACATTAAAAGAAGCTGTAAGATTAGCTGCTTCTTCATACGGATTACAACCATTTAAAGTAGTAGTTGTAGAAAATCCAGAAATTAGAGAAAAATTAAAAGCTGCGGCTTACGGACAAACTCAAATTACCGATGCTTCTCAATTATTTATTTTCGCAAACGACTTAAACGCAGGACCAGAATCTGTGGCAGCTTATATCAAAAACATTAGCGAAACAAGAGGTGTTCCAACAGAAGCTTTAGGTGGATTTGAAGATATGATGAATAACGTAATTTCAAACTTATCTCAAGAAAATAAAAACATCTGGACAGCAAAACAAACGTATATTGCTTTAGGAACTTTATTGGCAGCTGCAGCAGAATTAAAAATCGATGCTACTCCAATGGAAGGTTTTAATCCAGCTCAATTTAACGAAATTTTAGGTTTCGATAAATTAGGTTTAAATGCTTCAGTTATTGCAACTGTAGGTTACAGACATGATGAGGACGACGCTCAGCATTACAAAAAAGTTAGAAAATCTCAAGAAGAATTATTTATCACACTATAATTATTTATTAATCAAATTCAAATTTTACAACATGAAAAATTTAAAAACAATTGCAATAGCATTATTCGTAGCAGCAGCTGGTATCTCAGTAAACGCTCAAACTAAAAAAATCGACGTAAAAGCGTCTACTATCAAATGGGTTGGTAAAAAAGTAACTGGAGAGCACTCTGGAACTGTAAACTTTAAAGATGGAGCTGTAGTTTTAAAAGGAAACAAATTAGTTGGTGGTAGCTTTACTGTAGACATGACTTCATTAACTTCTACAGATTTAACTGGAGAATACCAAGGAAAATTAAACGGTCACTTAAAAGCTGACGATTTCTTCGGAACTGAGAAATTCCCAACTTCAAAATTAGTTATCAAAAAAATCGGTGCAAAATCTGCTGACGTTTACACTGCAACTGCAGACTTAACTATCAAAGGAATTACTAAACCAGTTACTTTTGATATTACTGTAAAAGGAAACACTGCTACAACTGCTTTCAAAGTTGACAGAACTAAATATGACATTAAATATGGTTCAGGTAGTTTCTTCGAAGGTTTAGGAGACAAAACTATCAATGACGAATTCGAATTGGCTGTAGCTTTAAAATTCTAATTTCGTAGCCTTACTAATTCAAAATATAATAAACCCCGACATTATTTAGATGTCGGGGTTTATTTTTTTATTAAAACTTTTCACAAGCTTAACATTCTTAATATTAAACTAACGCATTCGTAATAAACATCGGGACTTTGATTAACATAGGGCTTCTACTTTTGGAACAATTAAAAAAATCAAAAACTAGAAATCCAAATCATAGTTATGAAAACAAAATTACGTATTGCTCTTATCATCTTCACAATCAGCTTTTTCTCACACGCTCAACAACAACCAAAAGGAATTATCGGTACTAATAACTGGATGAACAATTGGACCAATTTTAATCCTGCAAAAACAGAATACAACGAAGCAACAAATATTATTGCTGGAACAATAGATAAAGATACTAGATTAGTAAAACGAAATACCTACCAATTAGTTGGTGTTGTATATGTTACAAATAATGCCGTTTTAACAATCGAACCTGGAACTGTTATTCGTGGAGACGATAAAACTTGTGGAACTCTTGTAATTACTAGCGGAGCCAAAATCCTTGCCGAAGGTTTAGAAACTGATCCAATTGTTTTTACTTCAAATAAAGAAAAAACTATCAGAAAACCTGGAGATTGGGGCGGAATTATTGTCTTAGGAAAAGCTCCAATAAATTCTCTAGGTGGTGTTCATACTTTACCTTTTGATTTAGAAGCAAACTTAAATCATTACGGAGGTCAGGATGCAGAAGATAATTCAGGTATTTTAAAATATGTTCGTATTGAATATGCGGGAAGAAAATTAAGTGCAACGAAAGAATTAAACGGTCTTTCTTTGGCTGGCGTTGGTAGAAAAACTCTTATTAGCAACATTCAGATTAGTTTCTCTAATGATGATTCTTTCGAATGTTATGGAGGAGATTTGAATATGACTAATTTAATTTCGTATAGAACTACAGATGATGATTTTGACTTTACACAAGGAGCTCAAATTAACATTTCAAATAGTATTGCAGTCCGTCATCCTTTCTCATCAGATATCTCAGGATCAAGATGTTTCGAAGTAGATTCATACGAGAAAGTCGCAACTACAGATATGACTAAAAAAATGACTAAAATAAATGCCAACAATATTACTTTAGTCAATTTAGAAGAAAACAATCAAGGTTTGGTTAGAGAATCTATTTTTGTGAGAGAAAATACATTTTTCAATTTAAGCAACAGTATTGTTTCTGGTTTTGCACCTTTCGTTTTATTAGAAGGAGCTATTGGAAATGGAGATGTAAATCTTTCTAAAATGAGTTTTAAAAACACAATTGTAAATAATTGCAATGGCGGAATTACAAGCGAATCTGCAAGTAGTAATGATTCAATTCAAAATTATTACAATCCAAATTCTGGTTTAGAATACACAAAAATGAAAAACACAGAATTGTTTGCAACGCCTAACATAAAAGGAAATCCAGATTTTAGAGCTAGCACAAACAATACAATAGCAATTGGAAATTAAGCTTTTATAGCAATCTTAGTATTTTAAATTTAACAAAATTTCAATTTTAGAAAAGTTTTTTTTTAATTTTTATATACTACAATTCAAATTACATTTATATATTTGCCATAACAAAAACAAATATGAGAACATTATTAAACAATTCTTGGTGGTGGAACAATTTACGTCAGACGTCGTGAACAAAGCTTCCTATGGTATTGTAAAACTATAAATATAAAAGGCTTGTCATCACGACAAGCCTTTTTTTTTGGTCCAAATTGAAATTGAAAAATTAACGAAAACAACATAAAACTAAATATTTTGAAACCTTTTATTCTTAATACACATTACAAACAAATTCTCGCAGATACGGTTACTCCTGTTAGTATCTACTTTAAAATCAGAGATAAATTCCCGAACAGTTTATTATTAGAAAGTAGTGATTATCATGGAAATGACAACAGTTTTTCTTATATCTGCTGTAATCCTATTGCAACTATAAAAATTGAAAACGAAATTATTTCAAAAACGTTTCCAGACGGAACTTCAGAAAAAACAACTATTGATTCAACTACAAACATTCCGCAAGTAATTCAGGAATTTTCAAGTCAGTTTCAATCCGAAAAAAATGATTTCAAATTCATCAATAATGGTTTATTTGGATACATTTCTTATGATGCCGTTCGTTATTTTGAAAAAGTATCGATTGCAAAAAAAGACAATGCAACTTCAATTCCAGATGTTTTTTATGCTGTTTATCAAAACATTATTGCAATTAACCATTTTAAAAATGAAGCTTACATTTTCTGCCATAGCGTTGACGGAAAAAACAACATCGCAGAAATTGAGCAATTATTACAATCTAGAAATATAGCTTCTTATAAATTCTCAAAAGAAGGCGAAGGTTTTTCTAATTTAACTGATGAAGAATTTAAGCAAAATGTCGCTTTAGCAAAAAAACACTGTTATAGAGGCGATGTTTTTCAGTTAGTATTATCACGTCGTTTTACACAAGGTTTTAAAGGTGATGAATTTAATGTTTATAGAGCTTTAAGAAGTATAAATCCTTCTCCGTATTTATTCTTTTTTGATTATGGAGATTTCAAAATATTTGGTTCTTCGCCAGAAGCACAAATTATTGTAAAAGACAGAAAAGCAGAAATTCATCCGATTGCAGGAACTTTCAAAAGAACTGGAAATGATGAGCAAGATGCGCTTTTAGCAAAAGAACTTTCTGAAGATAAAAAAGAAAATAGCGAACACGTTATGCTTGTTGATTTAGCCAGAAATGATTTGAGCAGAAACGGTCACGATGTAAATGTGGAAAAATATAGAGAAGTTCAATTTTTCTCACACGTAATTCACCTAGTTTCTAAAGTTACAGGACATTTGCACGATAAAGCTACAACAATGCAAGTTGTTGCAGATACTTTTCCTGCAGGAACTTTAAGCGGTGCACCAAAACACAGAGCAATGCAATTAATTGAAGATTGCGAAAAAACAAATCGTAATTTTTATGGCGGCGCAATTGGCTTCATGGATTTTAACGGAAACTTTAATCACGCCATTATGATTCGAACTTTCCTTTCTAAAAATCATCAATTGCATTGTCAGGCTGGAGCTGGAATCGTTGCCAGTTCAGATGAAGAAAGCGAAATGCAGGAAGTTTATAATAAATTAAGAGCTTTGAATACGGCTTTAGAAATTGCAGAAAAAATATAGATTTTTATTTCAAGTTTCAGGTTTAAAGTTTCAAGTTTCAAGTTTTTGGAGTGAACCTGAAACTTTAAAGGTGAAACAATTAACTAACAAATCATAAAACCCATGAAAAAAGTAATTTCAATTTTAGTTTTAATCATTATAATGACCTCTTGTACTTCTGAAAAGAAAAATTCAATTGAAGGAACCTGGCGTCTTATATCAGCTGAAACAACCGAAAAAGATTCTACTTTTTCAACCTTCAATAAAAATGCTAAAATGATTAAAATTATAAACGAAACTCATTTTGCTTTTTTAAACCATGATTTGAAAAACGGAAAAGATTCAACAACTGCATTATATTTTGCTGGAGGCGGAAAATATACTTTGAAAGACAGCATTTATACTGAAAACCTAGAATATTTTAATAACCGCAACTGGGAAAACAACAAATTCGAATTTGTAGTAAAAGTTCAAAATGATACCTTAATTCAAAAAGGAATCGAAAAAGTAGAAAAATTAGGCGTAGATCATATTATCATTGAGAAATACGTTCGAGAAAAATAAGAAAATTTGGTTTCAAGTTTCAGGTTTAAAGTTTCAAGTTGTTGGAACGTTAAACTTGAAACCTGAAACTTGAAACAAAAACACACACAATGAAAAAGATTTTAGTTATAGACAATTACGATAGTTTCACTTACAATTTAGTGCACTATTTAGAAGATTTAAACTGCGAAGTTACCGTTTATAGAAACGACGAATTCGATATTGATGAAATTGCTTCTTTTGATAAAATTTTACTTTCCCCAGGACCAGGAATTCCAGACGAAGCAGGTTTATTAAAAGCAGTAATCGAAAAATATAGTCCGACAAAAAGCATTCTTGGCGTTTGTTTAGGACAACAAGCAATCGGCGAAGTTTTTGGCGGAACGCTTTCAAACCTTGATAAAGTATATCATGGAGTTGCGACAAATGTAAAAACCGTTGTAGATGACGAAATTCTTTTTGAAGGTTTAGGAAAAGAATTTGAAGTTGGAAGATACCATTCTTGGGTTGTAGACACCAATCTTCCAGACGAACTTGAAGCAACTTCATTTGACGAAAACGGACAAGTAATGTCTTTAAGACACAGAAATTATGACGTTAGAGGCGTTCAGTTTCACCCAGAAAGTGTCTTAACTCCAAACGGAAAAAAAATGTTAGAGAATTGGATAAAAAGCTAGTCGAAAGTTTTAAAGTCGAAAGTCATAAAGTCAAAAAAAGGTCTTTCGCAATTTTAAAACTAAAAAAACAAGCAATAAATGAACTACAAAGTCAAGGACTTTAAGACCTTCGACTTTAGACTTTAAGACTACAAAAAAATGAAAACTATATTAAACAAATTAATCAACCACGAAGTGCTTTCTAAAGAAGAAGCAAAACAAGTATTGATTAATATTTCAAGCGGTCAATATAATCCGAGCCAGATTTCGGCATTTTTGACTGTTTTTATGATGCGAAGCATTACTATCGATGAACTTTCGGGATTTCGCGAAGCTTTGTTAGAATTATGTATTCGCGTTGATTTATCTGCCTATAATACAATCGATTTATGCGGAACGGGTGGCGACGGAAAAGATACTTTCAATATTTCGACTTTAGCTTCTTTTGTTTCTGCTGGGGCTGGAATTAAAGTTGCAAAACACGGAAATTATGGCGTTTCTTCAATTTCTGGATCAAGCAACGTAATGGAAAAAATGGGAATTAAATTCAGCAACGATCCTTCTTTTTTAGAAAAATGTATTGATCAGGCTGGAATCTGCGTTTTACATGCTCCATTATTTCACCCAGCGATGAAACATGTTGGACCAATCAGAAAAGAATTGGCGGTAAAAACCTTCTTTAATATGTTGGGGCCAATGGTAAATCCTTCTTTTCCGCAAAATCAATTAGTTGGGGTTTTCAACTTAGAATTGGCAAGAATGTATGCCTATCTATACCAAAATACTGATGTGAATTTCACTATTTTACATTCGCTTGACGGATATGACGAAATTTCGTTAACAGGCGCAACCAAAACGATTTCAAACCATATGGAAGGAATGTTAAAACCAGAAGATTTTGGCGTTCGTCTTTTATCCCAAACTGAAATTGAAGGCGGAAAAACAATCGAAGAATCGGCAGAAATCTTTACTAATATTATTTCAGGAAAAGGAACTGAGGCACAAAACAATGTAGTCTGCGCTAATGCTGCAATGGCAATTGCAACCGTTACAAAATGTTCTCCAAAAGAAGGTTTTGAATTAGCAAAAGAAAGTTTATTGTCTGGAAAAGGACATCAGGCATTACAGAAATTACAAGAACTAAGCAGGTAAATAAATTGTTTAAAGTTTCAGGTTTAAAGTTTCAAGTTGTTGGAGCGAACCTGAAACTTGAAACTTGAAAACAACATAAAAATGAATATCCTAGATAAAATAATAATAGATAAAAAACGAGAAGTTATTTTGAAGAAATCCATTATTCCGGTTTCTCAATTGGAAGCTTCTGTATTTTTTGGAAAACAAACAATTTCTCTTAGCAAAAAATTGAAAGAAAGCAATTCTGGAATTATAGCAGAACACAAACGTCGTTCTCCTTCTAAATCAATTATCAACAATAATTTTACTGTTGAAGAAGTCGTAAAAGGCTATGAAAATGCTGGCGCTTGCGGAATCTCTGTTTTAACTGACGGAAAATATTTCGGTGGATCTTTAGACGATTTACTTTTGGCCAGAGCTTCAGTAAATATTCCGCTTTTGCGAAAAGAATTTATTGTTGATGAATATCAGATTTTGGAAGCAAAAGCACACGGAGCGGATTTAATTCTTTTAATCGCAGCAGTTTTAACTCGCGAAGAAATTAAATCATTATCTGAATTTGCGAAAAATTTAGGTTTAGAAGTTCTTTTGGAAGTCCACAATCAAGAAGAATTAGAAAAATCAATTATGCCAACTTTAGATATGATTGGCGTGAATAACAGAAATTTAAAAACATTCGAAGTAAGTTTAGATTTCAGTAAAGAATTGGCCCCAAAAATTCCGAATGATTTTGTAAAAGTTTCAGAAAGCGGCATTTCTTCAATTGAAGCCATTCAAGAATTAAAACCTTATGGCTACAAAGGTTTTTTAATTGGAGAAAACTTCATGAAAACTGACGACGCAGGGAAGGCAGCAACAGAATTCATTAGCAAACTATAATTTAAGTTTGCCACGACTCGAGCGATAGCGAACAGGCGAAGCAATTACACCAATTAACACGAATTTAATTAGTGGAGATTCGTGCAATTCGCGGCAAAAAACAAACACAAAGCTTTGCGAACTTTTTCGCATTTTAAACACAATACAAAACAAAAAACTTAGCGCACTTTGCGTTAAAAACACACACAACAAAATGAAACTTAAAATATGCGGTATGAAATATCCTGAAAACATTCTCGAAGTAGGTGCACTCCTACCCGATTATATGGGATTTATTTTCTGGAAAAAATCCGCGCGATATTTTAACGGAACTATTCCTGAACTTATAAAAACTGTCAAAAAAGTAGGCGTTTTTGTAAATCAAAGTCAGGAAGAAATTCTAGAAAAAGTAACAAATTATAATTTACAAGCCGTTCAGTTACATGGAAATGAATCCGTTGAATTTTTATCAGAGTTAAAAGAAAAATTACCTAAAAAAATTGAAATTATAAAAGTTTTTTCAGCCGATGAAAATTTCGATTTTGAAGTTATAAAACCTTTTGAAGAAGTCTCAGATTATTTTCTATTTGATACCAAAGGAAAACTGCCAGGCGGAAACGGAACAACTTTCGACTGGACAATATTAAAAAAATACAATTCTAAGAAACCCTTCTTTTTGAGCGGCGGAATCGGAATGAAGGAATTAAAAGCCATTGAAGAAATTTCAAAAACCAATTTGCCAATTTACGCTGTTGACGTAAATAGTAAATTTGAAATTGAACCGGGGCTAAAAAACAGAAATTTATTTAGCAATTTCAAGCGCAAATTTGATGTTGCCAACTTTTAAAATTTAAAAAAATGAGTTTTAACGTTAACGAAAAAGGATATTACGGAGAATTTGGCGGAGCTTTTATTCCAGAAATGTTATATCCGAATGTAGAAGAACTACGCCAGAAATATTTAAGCATTATGGACGAACCAGATTTTAAAGCTGAGTTCAACCAACTGCTTAAGGATTACGTTGGACGCCCAAGTCCATTGTATTTTGCAAAACGCTTATCTGAAAAATACAATACCAAAGTTTATCTAAAAAGAGAAGACTTAAATCACACAGGAGCGCACAAAGTAAATAATACAATCGGACAGATTTTATTAGCAAAACGTCTAGGCAAAAAAAGAATTATTGCCGAAACTGGAGCTGGTCAGCACGGTGTGGCAACAGCAACGGTTTGCGCTTTAATGGGAATCGAATGTATCGTTTATATGGGTGAAATCGACATTGCCCGCCAAGCACCAAACGTAGCGCGCATGAAAATGTTAGGCGCAGAAGTTCGTCCGGCACTTTCGGGTTCAAGAACTTTAAAAGACGCAACAAACGAAGCAATCCGTGATTGGATCAACAATCCAGTTGACACACATTATATTATCGGATCGGCAATTGGACCGCATCCTTATCCTGATATGGTAACGCGTTTTCAGAGTATTATTTCAGAAGAAATTAAATGGCAATTGAAAGAAAAAGAAGGTCGCGAAAACCCTGATTATGTAGTTGCTTGTATTGGTGGCGGAAGTAACGCGGCTGGAACTTATTACCACTTTCTTCACGAACCAGAAGTTGGAATTATTGCCGTGGAAGCAGCTGGAAAAGGTGTTGATAGCGGTCATAGCGCTGCTACAAGTAAATTAGGAAAAGTTGGTGTTATTCACGGCTGTAAAACACTTTTAATGCAAACCCCAGATGGACAAATTACAGAACCTTATTCTATTTCTGCGGGATTAGATTATCCAGGAGTTGGGCCTTTACACGCGCATTTAGCACAAAGCGGACGTGGCGAATTTTTCTCTGTAACGGATGATGATGCTATGAATGCTGGTCTTCAATTGACAAAACTAGAAGGAATTATTCCTGCAATTGAAAGTGCTCACGCTTTTGCAGTTTTAGATCAAAAGAAATTCAAACCTACAGATGTTGTGGTTATTAGCCTTTCTGGTCGTGGCGATAAAGATTTAGATAATTATATTGATTACTTTAAATTGTAATAAAAATTGTAATTTGCAGGTTGGTTTTTAAAAATTGCCAACGCTAACAAATAACGAGAAAAATCATAATTATGGAACTATTATTCTCATACGGAACACTAAGATCAAAGCAAATTCAGATGCAGATTTTTAATAAAGTTTTAGTGGGAACTCAAGATCAAATATTGGGTTACAAACTTAAAAGTTTGCAAATTGAAGAAGAATTTGGAATGGCAGATTATGTTGTTGCAGTCCCTAGCGAAAATCTGGAAGACATTATACACGGTGCTGTTTTTGAAGTGACTAATAACGAATTATTAAAAGTAGATCAGTTCGAATCTAATTCTTATAAAAGAGTTCAGGTAAAATTAAAATCTGGAAGAACGGCTTGGATTTATACGGAAAATAAATAATTGAAAAATGATTTTAGCGGCAGCGCAAACAAAACCAAAACGCGGAAATATTGCTTCCAATTTATTAGATCATTACAAACTTATTGAATTGGCAGCACAAAATGGCGCGCAATTAATAGCTTTTCCAGAAATGTCAATTACGGGTTATGAAAGAGAAAATGCTAGAGATTTGGCTTTCGCCGAAGATGATTACAGAATTGATCATCTGAAAGATTTGGCAACAGATTACAACATCACAATTATTGCTGGAGCTCCTATTTTAATTGAAGATCAATTGTTTATTGGCGAATTCATTATTGCTCCGAGCGATTCGGTTTCTATTTATACGAAACAGTTTTTGCATGAAGGAGAAGATCAATATTTTCAATCTTCATTTGATAATAATCCGATGATTGAGGTTGAAAATGAGAAAATTTCATTTGCGATTTGTGCTGATATTGATAATCCGAAACATCCAGAAAATGCTTCAGAGAATAACGCAGACATTTATATTGCGAGCATTTTCTTTTCGCCAAACGGAATTCCTAATGCCTATCGAGATTTACAGCAATATGCCCAAAAAAATAAAATGAATGTTTTAATGTCGAATTTCAGCGGCGAATCTTGGGGTTCTCCATCGGCTGGACAAAGTGCTTTTTGGAATAATAAAGGTGAATTAATTGGGCAAATGAATGATTCAGATTCCGGATTATTATTAGTTGAAAAACAAAATGATACTTGGACAAGTAAGCTTTTAAATTTTTAAAAAATAATGCTACAGATTCACATATTTGCATAGATTTTTTTCACGCAGATTTCGCAGATTAGAGCAGATTTAATTAAAAAATCTGCATGAATCAGCTTAAATCAATTTAAATCTGCGTGAAATAAAATTCAAATAATAATCAGTGAAAATCCTTTTAATCTGTGGCAAAACAAACTAACATACCTACAAGTTTTTATCCCGAAGTTTCGGGACTTGCAGGAGAAAAACACACTAAAAATGAACAGAATAACTCAAAAATTACAAGAAGATAAAAAGATCCTTTCGATCTATTTTTCTGCTGGATATCCGAATTTAAACGATACGGTGCAGATTATTCAGGATTTGGAAAAAAACGGCGTTGATTTAATCGAAATCGGACTTCCTTTTAGCGATCCTTTGGCAGACGGACCAACGATTCAGGCAAGTTCTACAACGGCTCTTCATAACGGAATGACAACTCAAATTCTTTTTGACCAACTGAAAAACATCCGCGAAAGCGTAAAAATTCCGTTGATTATTATGGGATATTTTAATCCGATGTTGCAATATGGTGTTGAAGCTTTCTGTAAAAAATGTGCAGAAATTGGAATTGACGGTTTAATTATTCCAGATCTTCCAGTTGATGTTTATGCAGATGAATACAAAGCGATTTTCGAAAAATACGGATTAATAAATGTGTTTTTGATTACACCACAAACTTCAGACGAAAGAATTCGTTTTATTGACAGCGTTTCAAACGGATTTATTTATATGGTAAGTTCTGCAAGCGTTACAGGATCTCAATCTGGATTTGGCAATACTCAGGAAACCTATTTTGAAAGAATTGCTGAAATGAATTTGAAAAATCCTCAAATCGTTGGTTTCGGAATTTCGAATAAAGAAACTTTCAATCAGGCTACAAAATATGCAAAAGGCGCAATTATTGGAAGTGCTTTTATTAAGCATTTGAGCGAAAGTGGAAGTGGGAAAATTGAGGAATTTGTTGGAGAGATTCGATAATTAAATCTTATATAAACTTTTAATAAACGCTTAGTTTGTCATTCCGAGGAACGAGGAATCTTCGTAAGAAATTCCACAATCGAAAGCCTCAATCTTTGTAGAGCTACTTACGAAGATTCCTCGTTCCTCGGAATTACAAGATTGTGAATAAAGCTGAAACACCATCTATGTTTCAGCTTTTTTTTGCTCAAAATTATCGAAACCGTTTTATGTTAATATTGTGTTAAAATAAAATTAAACAAGTGTTTAAATTAAACAAGTGTTTAATTTTGCATCCGATTAGAAACAATACCATGTCACAGATTGAATTGAACGACAAAAAAATTCAGATTCTTAACGTTGCTGAAAAGCTGTTTTCTGAGAAAGGATTTGAGGGAACATCGATACGGGACATTTCCAAAGAGGCAAAAATTAATATTGCCATGGTTTCGTATTATTTTGGTTCGAAAGAAAGACTTTTGGAAGCTTTGATTTTTCACAAAACTGTTGATTTAAAACTACAACTCGAAAATTTATTACAAGAAAATCTTGAACCTCTTGAAAAAGTCAATAAATTAATCGAAATTTACATTAACAGAATTTGCCTTAACAAAGGGATTTACAGAGTTTTACATTTTGAACTTTACAATAAAAAGCGAGAGAAAAGCCTTCAAGCATTTACTGAACTTAAAAAGGGAAATTTAAAATCGGTTGAAAGCATTATCAAGCAAGGTCAAGCTGAGGGAGTTTTTAGAAAAGATATTAATATCCAACTCATTACACCAACAATTATTGGAACCTTTTTTCACTTTCACATGAACCGCTCATTCTTCGAAGAATTACTGGGTTTAAAAACAGAAGAAATGTTTAACAATTACATTAACAACGATCTAAAAAAGCACATTCAACAAACTATAAAAGCGCTACTTGTTTATGAAAATTAGTCAATTAATGCTCTTTGGGGTTTTCTTTATTGGAATATCTTCAATAGAAGCACAAGAAAAAACAAGTTTAACTTTAGATGAAGCCGTAAAAATGGCTTGGGAAAAGAGTAACGAAGTTACGCTTGCCAACACTAAGGTAAACACAAAAAAACACGAGTTAACAGCCGTAAAAAACAATCAATATCCTGATCTTAAAATTTCTGGACAATATCAGCGACTAACAAAAGCTTCGATTGATATGCACAACGAAGGGGAAAGTGCTGCTACTTTAGCTTCTCCGGATCGCGCAATGTTAGGAATGGCAAATTTAAGTTTACCAATTTTTGCTGGATTTAAAATTCAAAGCAGTATCGATGCTTATGATAATTTGTATGAAGCTGAAACTGCAAATGCTGCAAAAACAAAAGAAGATGTAGCTTTACGAGTAATTACTTATTATACTGCATTATACAAAGCGCAAAAAACTTTAGATGTTCTAAATGAAAATCAAAAAAGTGCTAAACAGCGTGTAACAGATTTTATAGAATTGGAGAAAAACGGAATTATTCCGAGAAACGATTTGTTGAAAGCGCAATTGTTAGTTTCAAAAACGCAATTATCTATTGATGAAGCAACTAACAATTTAAACAATATCAATTTCTATTTGACGACTTTATTGAAATTAGCTCCTGAAACAAAACTTCAGGTTAATGAGGATGATTTCTTTAATTTGAAGACAAATAATGCTCCAACAACAGATGCATTAGCATTAGAAAGCAGAAAAGATTTGGAAGCAATTCGTTTACAATCTAAAGCTTCTGAAGCCAATGTTAAGATTGCAAAAGCAGGTTATTATCCAACTCTTTCATTACTTGGAGGTTACACAGCGTTAGATCTTAAAGATATCATTACTGTAAAATATGCTATGAATTTTGGTTTAGGTTTATCTTATGATTTATCAGGAATTATAAAAAATAGCGCACACGTAAAAGAAGCTGAAAGTAGAGCACTTGAAGTAAAAAATACAGAAGCTATCATGACAGACCGCATTAAAGTTGAAGTTCAGAAATCTCTTGAAGATTATGACTTAGCAATTAATCAAAGTGTGGTTTATGAAGAAGCGCTTCAACAAGCTGCTGAAAACTACAGACTTGTTAAAGACAAATTCGATAATGGATTGGCAGATACCAACGACTTGGTTGAAGCAGATGTTGAGCAATTAAGCGCTAAAATAAATACTGCGGTTGCAAAAGCATCAATCATTCAAAAATATTACGAATTACTTTCAGTATCAGGACAATTATCACAATCATTCAATCTTTCTAAAATATAATCGATAGCTCTCATGGAAAAGAAAAAGACAAATAAAAAATTCATCATCATATTAACCGTTATGGTTTTATTGGGAGGAACTTACGGAATCTCAAAATATTTACATTCACAAGCTCACGAAGAAACGGATGATGCTCAGATTGAGAAAAGAATGAATCCGATTATCCCGAGAGTTTCTGGATATATCAGCAAAGTTTATGTGAAAGATAATGATTATGTAAAAAAAGGAGATACTTTATTTACTATCGATAAGAGAGATTATCAATTAAAAATCGATGAAGCTAATGCTGCATTATTGGGAGCTGAAGGTCAATTTGAAGCTGCAAAAGCAGATATTGGAAGTGCTTATGCAAGTATTTCGGTTTCTGATGCTCAAATGAGATCTGCAAGTGGTTCTATCGAAAGTGCTAAGATTAGATTGAGACAGCTTACAAACGATTATAACCGTTACAACAACTTGTACAAAACTCATACAATTACAAAACAACAATATGAGCAAGCTTTGACAGCAAAAGAAGAAGCTGAAAACCAAGTACGCGTTTTAGAACAACAACAAAAAGCTACTTCTTACCAAAAATCTGTTATTCAATCAAAATCTAAAGTTTCTGATAAACAAACAGAAGTTGCTGCCGCAAACATCAAAAAAGCAAAAACAATGTTAGATGTTGCGCATTTAAATCTTTCTTACACAGTTGTTACCGCTGCAATTGATGGTCAGGTTTCTAAAGTTGATATTCAGCCAGGACAATTGGTTCAACCAGGACAATCTTTATTTTATATCATCAATAATAATGAAGCTTGGGTTGTAGCAAACTTTAAAGAAACACAATTGAATAAAATGGTGATTGGACAAAAAGTAAGCTTAAAAGTTGATGCTTATCCAAACTACGAATTTAAAGGAACTGTAACATCATTTTCACCAGCAACAGGGTCTCGTTTTTCATTATTACCTCCTGACAATGCAACAGGAAACTTCGTAAAAACAATTCAGAGATTACCAGTAAAAATTAGTTTAGATCAATCTAACGATCCTGAAAAAGTAAAACTTTTGAGACCAGGAATGAATGTTGATGTAGATGTACATTTAAAATAAATAAATGGCAGCAGCAGTACAAGATGACGATTTAGTAGAATACGGTTACCGTCGAGTGATCATTACAATTACAGCTGTACTTTGTGCATTGCTGGAAATTGTTGATACCACGATTGTAAACGTAGCGCTAACTGACATGCGCGGAAGTCTTGGTGCTACCTTGACCGATGTAGCATGGGTTATTACAGCATACGCAATTGCGAATGTTATTGTAATTCCGATGACGAGCTGGCTATCGCAACAATTTGGACGACGTAATTACTTTGTGGCTTCGATCATAATATTTACAGTCTGCTCCTTTTTGTGCGGAAATGCCACAAATATATGGGAACTTGTAGCCTTCAGATTCGTACAAGGTATGGGTGGTGGAGCGTTACTTGTAACAGCCCAAACGATTATTACAGAAAGTTACCCTGTAGCAAAACGTGGAATGGCGCAAGCTATTTACGGAATGGGTGTAATTGTTGGTCCAACTCTTGGTCCGCCTTTGGGAGGATATTTAGTAGACAATTATTCTTGGCCTTATATTTTCTATATCAATATTCCGTTGGGAATTATTGCCACTATTTTGGCTTTAACATTTGTTAGAAGTCCGAAATATGGAGAGAAATTAAAAGCAAATCAGGTTGACTGGTGGGGAATTATTTTGTTGAGCGCCTTTATTGGTTCTTTACAATTTGTATTAGAGCACGGCCAACAAGACGATTGGTTTAATGATTCTTTAATTGTTACCTTAAGCGTTGTAACTGTTCTTGGTTTAGTATTGTTTATCTGGAGAGAACTTACTTATAAACATCCAATTGTAAACCTAAGTGTCTTAAAAGACGGAAATTTAAGAATCGGAACTATTATGTGTTTCATTCTTGGATTTGGATTGTACGGTTCAACGTTAATTATTCCGATTTATACACAGTCTATTTTAGGATGGACCGCAACTGATGCCGGATTATTATTAATTCCTGGATCTATTACAACGGCTATTATGATGCCTTTTGTGGGTAATATGATTCAGAAAGGTGTTCCGCAAGGTTATATGGTTGGAGTTGGATTTTTAGTTTTCTTCTTCTTTACTTTTATGATGTACAGCCGTATGACACCAGATACTGGAGTCGAGCATATGTACTGGCCATTAATCTTAAGAGGAATTGGTTTAGGATTGCTTTTCGTTCCGATTACAACGCTTTCTCTTTCTACATTGAAAGGAAAACAAATTGGTGAAGGAGCGGCATTTACTGGAATGATGCGTCAATTAGGCGGATCTTTTGGTATTGCGATTATTACAACATTTATAACTCGTTTCAGCCAATCTCACAGAGTAGATTTAATTAATAATTTAGATCCTGCCAAATTTGAAGTACAGCAACGTGTTACTGGAATGCAGCACGCTTTTATGGCAAAAGGATACAGTGCTGATGTTGCTCTTAAAAAAGCTTACCAAGCTATAGAATACTCTATAATGAAACAAAGTACTGTAATGGCTTATATGGATATTTTCCTTTATTTAGGAATTATGTTTTTATGTTGCATACCGATTATTCTCTTTATCAAAAAAGGGAAGAACAAAATTAATGCAGCCGACGCAATGCATTAATAATAATAAGTTTATAATACGCAGAAACGCCGAATTCTAAATTGAATTCGGCGTTTATTTTTTTTTTGACATTCACAAAATCTACAGGGATTAAAATCCCTGCCTACAATATGTTCCGAGCCTTCGGCTCTCTAATAAAAAATCTTAGAATCTTAGCATCTTAGCAACTCAGAACCTTAAAAAAACTATCTCGTAAAAACCAAATGATTTGCTTTTGAAAGATTGGCATCAAACTGATATCCTTCATAATTAAAACCTTTTAAATCATCAATCGTTTCTGCATTCGTATCAATAATATAACGAACCATCATTCCCCTCGCCTTTTTGGCAAAGAAACTAATCATTTTTAATTTTCCGTCTTTGTAATCTTTGAAATCTGGAGTAATTACAGGAACTTTCAACCCTTTTACATCAACCGCAGAAAAATATTCGTTACTCGCTAAATTCACGAATAATTCATCTTTTTTCAATTCTTTATTTAAAGCTTTGGTTACTGGTGGTTTCCAAAACTCATGTAAATTTTTAGATTCGCCAACAGGCATTTTTGTTCCCATTTCTAAACGGTATGCCTGCATTAAATCTAGGGGTTTCAAAAGTCCGTAAAGACCAGATAAGATTCTTAATTTATCTTGAAGAACATCTAATTTTTCTAGTGGAATTGTATAAGCATCCAAACCCGTGTAAACATCACCGTCGAAAGTATAAATCGCTGGACGTGCATTTTCTGGTGTAAAAGGTGTTTTCCAATCTTGATTTCTTTTCCAGTTTAAATCGGCTAATTTGTCTGATATTGACATTAGTTCTGATAATTCAGATGGCTTTTTTTGTTTTACTACTTTATGAACTACTCTCGCTTCTTTTAGAAATGAAGGTTCTGTATACTGAGATGTTGGTAATTCTTTTTCAAAATTCAAAGACTTCGCTGGCGATATAACTATTTTCATTTGTGCTTTTTTCTATGATTCAAAAATACAAATTGAATTTCTAAAAAAAGATTATCGCAATTGATTTGTTCTATTGTTGTATTTTTCTTGCCACGAATTTCACGAATTTCCACTAATTTTCTTTTTATAGCCACAGATTACAGGATTAAAATGATTAAAAAAATCTGTGTAAATCTTTTTAATCTGTGGCAAAAAAAATCTCTACAAAAAAATAAATTCGTGAAAATTCGTGAAATTCATAGCAACCCTTTCTCAATTCATAAAAATCAATGCTACAAAATGTGAAATTGTTCAAAAAAGTCAGCTCTAGATTATAAAAGGCATTTTCTATGTTGTAAATTTGCATGCATTTTATTTCTATTAAAATCTGAAATGCTTTTTATTAAAAAATTAGTGAATTCGTGGCGATACAAACAAACTATAAAACTGCTTTACAAAACAAAATCTTCGATATTATTTCGAAAGCTTCTCAAGAATTAAATGTTGACTCTTACGTGATAGGAGGATTTGTTCGTGACTTGCTTTTAAATCGAGGTTCTAAAAAAGATATTGATGTAGTTGCTGTTGGAAGTGGCATCGAATTGGCGCTTAAAGTTTCTGATTTACTTCCGAATAAACCAAAAGTTCAGGTTTTTAAAACTTACGGAACAGCAATGCTTCGTTTTGAAGATACCGATATCGAATTTGTTGGTGCCAGAAAAGAATCTTATACTCGTGACAGCCGAAATCCAGTTGTAGAAAACGGAACTTTGCAAGATGATCAAAATCGTCGTGATTTTACCATTAATGCTTTGGCTTTATCATTAAACCAAAGTAATTTCGGAGATCTTCTAGATCCTTTTGATGGATTAACTGATTTAGAAAATAAAACTATAAAAACACCTTTAGATCCAGATATCACGTATTCTGATGATCCTTTGCGAATGCTTCGCGCGATTCGTTTTGCAACGCAATTGAATTTTGAAATCGAAGAAAATTCATTGAATGCTATCACAAAAAATGCCGAAAGAATCAAAATTATTTCTGGCGAAAGAATTGTAGACGAATTGAATAAAATTCTTTCTACTCCAAAACCTTCAACGGGATTTTTACTTTTATACAAAACGGGACTTTTAGACTTAATCTTACCTGAATTAACAGCGTTGAATCAAGTAGAAGAAATTGAAGGTCATACGCATAAAAACAATTTTTATCACACACTTGAAGTTGTTGATAATATTTGCCCAAATACAGACGATGTTTGGTTGCGATGGGCGGCATTATTGCATGATATTGGAAAAGCACCAACAAAACGTTTCACTAAAAAACAAGGCTGGACTTTTCATGGACATGAATTCCTCGGCGGAAAAATGGCTAAGAAAATCTTCGAACGTTTACACATGCCTTTAAACCACAAAATGAAATTTGTGCAAAAAATGGTTATTATGAGTTCGCGTCCGATTGTTTTGGCGCAAGATATTGTAACTGACAGTGCAGTTCGCCGTTTGGTTTTTGATGCTGGCGAAGATGTTGAAGATTTAATGACTTTGTGTGAAGCTGATATCACGACTAAAAATCCAGCGAAATTCAAGAAATACCATAAAAACTTTGAAGTTGTTCGCAAGAAAATTGTCGAAGTAGAAGAACGCGATCAAGTACGTAATTTTCAACCCCCAATTTCGGGTGAAGAAATTATGGAAATCTTCAATCTAAAACCTTCACGCGAAATTGGTGTTTTGAAAGAGGCCGTAAAAGAAGCTATTTTAGAAGGTGTGATTCCAAATGAATATCAAGCTGCTTACGATTTTGTGATTAAAAGAGCTGAGAAATTAGGCTTAAAAAAAGTTGAGAAATAAGTATTATTTAATAAAATGAAAAAAGAGAATAAATCAGTAATCATTTGGTTACTATCAGGTTGTGTTTTATTATTTTTAATGGTTGTTGTAGGCGGAATTACCCGTTTAACCAATTCAGGTTTATCAATGACCGACTGGCATTTGGTAACGGATACATTTCCACCTTTAACAGAAGCCAAATGGCAAGCTGCTTTTGACGAATATAAAAAATTTCCAGAGTATCAAAAAATCAATATTCACAACGATTTTCAGCTTTCAGATTATAAATTTATTTATTTCTGGGAATGGTTTCACCGTTTTATCGGCCGTATTATTGGATTAGTTTTCTTTGTGCCATTTGTGTACTTTTTAGCAAAAAAGAAATTAGACACTCCAACAATCAAAAAATGTGTAGTTCTTTTGGCAATGGGCGGTTTCCAAGGATTTTTGGGATGGTTTATGGTTCGTAGCGGATTAATTGATAATCCAGATGTGAGTCATTTTAGACTTTCGCTTCACTTAACTTTTGCTTTCATTACGTTCGCCTACACGCTTTGGGTTGCGCTCGATTTAATTTATCCAGAAAGAAATATCAACAAAATATTACCTCTTAGAAAAATTGCTCGTTACGCTTTAGTTGCTTTACTAATTCAGATTATTTATGGCGGTTTTGTTGCTGGGTTAAATGCAGGATTAATTCACAATCATTGGCCATTAATGAGCGACGGAGAATTTATTCACGAATCGGTTTTTATTGAACAATCTTCTTTAATAAAAAATTTAATTGAAGGAAAAAGCGGTGTTCAATTTGTGCATAGAACTTTTGCTTATGTTGTCGTAGCAATTATTCTTTTTCTTTTCTTTAAAAGCAAAAAATATACGCTTACAAGAACTCAATCAAACGGAATCAATACTTTAGTTGTTTTTGTTTTTATCCAATTCTTACTTGGAGTTTTTACTTTATTGTATAGCGTTCCTTTGGCTTTAGGATTAATTCACCAAATTATGGCATTTTTCCTTTTGAGCGCCATGACATTTACATTGCATAGATTGAGTAAATAAAAAAAATCTAATATAAGAGAGCTTCAATATGAGGCTCTTTTTTTTACACAAACACAAGATAATTCTTGCAAAAAATCAGAAAAACACCTTATCTTGCATCATTAATGATTAACTAAATAATTATTGCATGAAAAAATTATTCGTTGTTTTAACTGTATTTTTTAGTTGTTTTATTTCTGGACAAACAAAAGGCAATCCATTAGTTATTTTAGATTCTAAAAATATTGGCTATATGGATCAGGCAGAAAATACTTTGAAACATATCAATCAGAATGATATGTTGCTGTTTTTTTATAAAGGAAATGCGGAAGAAATTGAACAAAAATTCGGCTCTAAATCAGGAGTTCTTATCTATGTTACCAAAAAATATATTCTTGATACTTTCTATAAAAATAATATAGAACATTCATCGTTAAAAACGATAATTCCAACAATTGAATCTTTATCTAAAATTGGTATTATAGGAAGTAGGGCAGAATTTAAAGATTTGCCTTATGCTGAACTTGTGAGATACATAAAAACCACTCCAAATACTGACGATGCGCTGAAAATTTCATCAATAGCTTTTGTAGAACCCTCTGTTGCAATACAATTGAATCCTGACTGGAAATTTGGAGCTATAGAAATTATGTCTACTATGGACAGATAATTATCCTAGCCAAGTCTTAAAATCTTGTACTTTTTCACGACTCACAATTACCTCATCTTCTTTATAAGTTGGAAGAATCATTTTAAGTCGAGAATTAGTATAAACCTGAATTTCTTTAATCGCTTTTAACGGCACAATAAATTTTCTGCTTACGCGAAAGAAATCCTTTTTGTCCAATTCTTGCTCCAAAATTTCTAAAGTCGAATCAATCAAATAATCGCGATTGTCGTATGTGTGAATGTATGTTCCTTTATTTTCACTAAAAAAACATTCAATTTCTTCAGTTGTAATGACTTTTAGATGCTGACCAATTTTTACCGTAAATCTTTTTTTATATTCCTTTTCAAATGGATTTGAAAGCATTTGGCGAATCTGTTCAAAATCTAATTGCAGGTTTGAAGTTTCTGCTGTTTTCGGAATTCGCGTTTTATATTTAGAAACCGCAGTTTCCAAATCATCCTCATCAATTGGCTTTAGTAAATAATCTATACTGTTTAGCTTAAAAGCCTTTAAAGCATATTCATCATACGCTGTTGTAAAGATTATAGCGCTTTTGATATCGATCTTTTCAAAAATTTCAAAAGACAAACCGTCAGATAGTTGAATATCCAGAAAAATTAAATCTGGATGCGGATTATTTTCAAACCATTGAACTGATTCTTCAACCGAATGAAGCATCGTTTCTACAGTTACATCTAACTTTTCAAGTTTTCTCTGCAACAATCTTGCTGCCGGTTTTTCGTCTTCTATAATTAATGTAATCATCTATTATACTATGAAATTTGAAAAATATATTTGGTCAAAGTTACTCCCATTTATTTTTATTTGTAGCGTCTCTATCCATATATTTTTGGATTTTCTTTTGCTCCCAGTCTGAGTTAAAGAACCATTCAGAAGCAAAAACAGATAATCCGTGCGCTACTAAACCAATTCCCCAAAAGAATGCTGTCGAATAAGTATGCCATTCAGATAAACCGCTAAAATCGATTCCGCTTCCTAAATGATTTCTACTTAAACTTGATACAATAATAATCATATTTACAATTACATAAACCTTCAAATGGGAATAAAATCCTTTTATTTTTTTTACTTTTTGATAAGCTGCATTGTAACTCTCATCGTTAGTATATTCTCCAGAATGCTGTTTTGTATATTCTTCGTACATTTCTCTTCTAAAACGTCCCATAACTATATTTTTTTAATAAATTATTGCCACTTGTTTTTATTCTCTTTTTCTTTCTCCATAAATTCCTGAATTTTTCTTTCTTCCCAATCTTTACCCATTCCAGGAAAAACTTCAAAAACTTTCAATCCGTGAAAGATTACGCCAACTCCCCACCACAAAAGTGGCCAGAAAAACCATAAATATTGCGGCGATGTATATAAATTAATAAAGATTAAAATCGCATTTACTAATATATAAGAAACCAGATTTCCATAAAATCCTTTAATATTTTCGACTTTCTTTTTAGCCGCAATATATCTTTCCTCTTCGCTTAAATTCCTTTCCATGACTATTCCCATTTTTGTTTTTTATATTTTTTTTCTAAGATGCTTTTCAATTTGCGTTGTTCCCATTGTGTGCCAAAAATTTTATAAGACGCAAACATATCAATAGCAGAACCAAGTATTACCGCCGACCAAATAATCATAACCACCCAATTGATGTATTTTATTGGAAAAAAATGAAGTGGCAAATTGGTATATTCTTTTAGAAGAAATACAATCATCGAGATTACATAAACGAATAAATGATTGTAAAAAGACTTCAGCTGTGTCACTTTTTTGCTGGCCATTTCCTTCAAAATAGTTTGTTCCTGATCGTTACTCAAATTTGTTTCCATGATTACTTTCAAGTCTACGTTTATTTTCTTTTTCTAAAAGTTCTTGGATTTTTTTATCCTCCCATTTTCTATTAAAAAATGGTGGATATTCAAAAGCTTTCAATCCGTGTAAGATTATTGCAATTCCCCATCCCATTACCGACCAAATCCACCAGAGATATCCTGGAGAAACCATGTAGTTGACAACAATTACAATTGGGTTGCACAACACATATACGGTAAGATGTTCATAAAACTCTCTTATTTCTTTTACTTTTTTCTGAGCATCATAATAACGGTCCGCTTCAGTAAAATCTTTATCAGTCATTATTTCCACGTTTTTTGTTTATTATCTCTTTCTAAAATTTCTCTTATTTTACGTTCTTCCCAGTCTGAACTGTATCCAAAAACTTTAAAAGCATGCATGGCTACTCCAAAACCCCATCCTAAAGCAGAGAACCAAAACCATTGAAATCCTGGTGAAAATTTTAAGTTAATAAAAACTAAAAAAGGAATCACACAACAGTATGCAATAATATTTCCGTAAAAACCTTTTAGTTCTTCTACTCTTTTTTTGGCTCTATAATATGCTTTTGCTTCATCTGTATATTCTGCACTCATTTCCATAACTGTAATTTGTTTGGTTAAAATTGGAATCCTAACCGTGAAATTCTTTTCGTCTTGATCAATTTTCACTCTTCGGTCGGTTACAATTCCGTATCGATTTACAATATTCTGCAATCCAACACCTTGTCTGTCTTGCAAAACTTCTTTTTTCTGAAGATCATTTTGAATCGCCAGATAATCTCCATCAATGAATATTCTAATATGCAATGGTTTTTGTTCGCTTACAATATTATGCTTTACTGTATTTTCTAATAAAAGCTGTAAAGAAAGCGGAACCACTTTTGCCTCTGGATTGCTATTTTCTGTTGGCAATTCGTAAAACAAACTATTTTCGAAACGCATTTTCAGCAAATTCATGTAAGTTTTTGCGAATGATAATTCGTCTTCAACAGAAACCAATTCTTTATCTTTTTGTTCTAAAACATATCTGTAAATTTTAGATAAAGAAGTAGTAAAACGCTGCGCATTATCTGGATTTTCTTCGATCAAAGAACTTAAAACATTTAAACTATTAAATAAAAAATGCGGATCGATCTGGTTTTTTAAACTTTCGAATTTTGCGCTGGCAGTTCCTGCGATAATTTTTTGCTGGGTGATTTCAACTTTTGAAGCTTTTTTCCATTTTACCATGAAACTTCTGGCTTGCAAAAAAGTCGAAACTCCTAAAGATAAAATGATATAAAAAAGATGTATCCAGATCATTCTTGCCCCGAAAAACACCTCTAAACTTACATCTTGCAATACCACAAAAATGAAATAGTTTATGGCTAAAACTACGGGAACTGTATACAAAACGGTTACCAGAATTCCGTAATAAACTCTAAGATTTGTTTGTTCTAGCCAATCCCATTTTTTATCTAAAAGCACATTCAGAAAGCCGTTTCCAAAACCCAATCCGAAAGAATATAGACAGCTTATAAAAAAGGTCAAGAGAACATTTCTAACATTTAAATCATCTCCTAAAGAAGCTGAAAATATTACGGCAAAGATCATAGAAATCTTGAAACAGACTATTGTTCCACTTTTCAGATCGGTAAATGTTCTTTCTTTCATTATAATATCTGCTTATATTAATTTATTATTTACAAGTTTTTTGAATTTCCAAAGCTCTTTCCAATCCCCATTTTGGAGAAAAAGGTGTTGCTGGTTTAAATGTATTAAAAAGTTCAATAGATTTATCAACTTGCGCACATAAAGGTTTTGTATCAACTCCTGTCCATTTTGCGCCACCTAATTGGTAATCTGCTTCACCAAAAACCGCTCTCGGATTGTTTGGATCTAAGGCTTTAGCTTTCGCGTAAGCTTCCATAACTTTACCCGAATATTTCATTCCGTTTGTCATTGGGTCTGCAACAACATATCCCGTGTAGATTAAAGCTTGCATTACATATAATTCTGAATTGCTTTGATCTTTTATTAATTCTACGTCTAATGCGTCTTGTGCTTTTGTCAATAATAGAGCAATTTTTGTTTTGTCTTTTTCTGTAAATACTGCCGTTGTATTGATTAAAGCAATATAATAATTTGGCAGATAACTATTTTTTTCAGCAGCTGCAATTCTTTCAAATAATTGAGAAGCTTCTGTATTTTTTCCTTCTTTCCAAAGCCCAAAAGCTTTTGTCATTCCTTGTTCAAATTGCGTTTGTGCAGATAATAAACTGCAAACAAATAATGTAATAACGGTGATAATTTTGGTCATGATTTCTTTTTTTTAAAGGTTCTAAGATTCTAAGTTACTAAGGTTCTGAGCTTTTTGTTGATGATTAAAACTCTGGTTGTTAATTTATACTTCAAAAGTATGTTGGTTTTTACTCTTTTAAAATTAAATAATACTGAGTTGTTGATTTTGGTTACTGAATTGTTTTTTTTGAGGTGCAAAGGTTTAGAGGAACAAAGGGGCAAAGGTCTTTCTCCTAAAAATCAACTCATTTCAATAACCTCTGAACCTTTGTCCCTTTGTCCCTTTGTACCTAAAAACTACAAGTTTTTCAACTGATTCTCGCTTTTATTCTGACTAATCGTCCAGAAGAAACCTACGAAGAAAAATCTATCTGCTGTTGGAATTATAGCTTGTCTTTGATAAACTCCGCTTGCATCTGGCATTCTTGCGTAATCGTATCCAAAAACGTTTTGAGTTCCTAAAATATTTGAAACAGAGAAATAAAGGATTTTTTGTGTTGTCAATAAATACGCCCAGTTAAAACTCAAACTATTGTAAGATTTTGTTTTTCCGTTCATAAATTGTGTTTGGTTCGGATCATTATACGGACGGCCTGAACTGAAACTATTAGTAAATCCGATTTGTGATTTCCAATCTGTGATAAAATATTTCGTTACAACAGATAAATTATGATTTGCAACAAAACTAGGAGTTACCATGTTTGGAAAGTTCTTGTATTGCCTTTCTGAATCGATGTAAGAATAAGAAATCCAATATTCTAGGTTTTTGTACAAATTACTGTCTCTCCAAAGCAAATCAAAACCTTTTGCATAACCCGATCCGTTGTTATTAAAAACCGAATTATACTGAATATCTCTTGTATCGTATTGAACTAAATTGCTATAATCTTTATAATATAATTCTGTTCTAAGCAATTGTCCAGGTTTTGTAAATGTGTAATTCAAAATATAATGCTTTGCTTTTTCACTTTCAAATTGATGATATTTAGAATATTTAATATAATCTACAACTGGTGTCTGTGTAAAATCTCCGTAAGCGAAAGAAAATTGACTGCTTTTTGAAACTTTATATCCTAAAGAAGCTCTTGGCGCAATATTATTTTCATTCAACAAGCTGTTGTTAGAATATCTTAAACCAACTTTTAAAGCTAAATTTTTCGAGAATGCAATATCTCCTTCTGCATAAGATGCAAAAATATTAGAGTCGTAACCGTTGTTAACATTAAGAGAAACGTTGTCAGCAATATCTTCATTAAATTTTGTAATGAAATAATCTGCTCCAAAAGAAAATTTAAAATGGTTTGAAACTTTTTTTGACAATTTCAATTTTAATTGCGCAGCATTTTCCTGATTGTCAATTCCAGTAATATCATATTTCAATTTGTTTTTGCTGTAACCATAACTAACTCCAGAAGTTAACTGCCATCCTGGCCCAATGCTTCCTTTATAAGATGAATTCAAATAGAAGTTATTATTGTTCATATCTGTTCTAATCGGATTTTCAAAATTGATATTTTTCTGATTTAAATCGAATCTTTCAGAGTCGAAAGAAGCATACAATTTAAACACACCATTTGTGAACTTATATCTGTAAACCGTTTCACCTCCAAGCGATTGATAAGGATTATTCCAATCTACATTTTGTGGAATTACAGCTTGATAAGGCGCTAGATTTACATACATCATATTAACGCTTAAAGAGCTTTTTTCCCATTTCTGAGTATTTCCTAAACTCAAACCAACAGTCATAAATCCGATGTCAGTTTTCTCGTGATCTTCTTCGTCTTGCGTATTTAAAAGTAAAACACTTGATAATGCTTCACCATATTCGGCAGAATAACCTCCAGTAGAAAATGCGATTCCGCTAAATAAGAAAGGCGAAAATCGGCTACGAGTTGGCAAATTATTTGTTGTTGCTCCGTAAGGTTGCGCAACACGAATTCCGTCTACAAATGTCTGTGTTTCATTTGCTTCTCCTCCACGAACAAACAAACGTCCATCCTCACCTACGCTTTGAGTACCTGGCAAAGTCTGTAAAGCAGCCACAATATTTCCTGCCGAACCAGCCGTTGTTACAATATCTAATGGTTTTAAAACAGAAACCCTCGCTTTATCTCCAGATTCTAAAGTTCCAGCTGTAATAACAACAGCATCAAGTGCATTTACATTTTCTCTTAGTTTAACGATTTGATTTTTATAATTGGCAACATCAATTTCTTGTTTGAACGTTTCGAAAAGTAGAAAACTAACCACTAAAAATTTATTTCCAGTTTCTGTAGTTTCAAAAGAAAAGTCTCCCGTTTCAGAACTTGTTGCTCCATCGTAAGTTCCGTCTATATAAATGTTGGCACCAACAACTGGTTTTCCTTTTTGGTCTACAACTTTTCCCGAAATCGTATTTTGAGCAAAAATTAAAGCTGTAAAAAATAAAAAGCTAATCGTAAAAAATAATTTGGTTTTCATATCATCTTTGGTTTTGATGAGGCAAATATATTTTAACATTAAACGTTAAAAAATATATAATAACCCAATTGTAGAATTTCGAGGATGAGTTGTAAATGACTATAATTTGTATCTTAGCTAGGAATTCCAAAAAATTACCATTTATGTCAGAAAGCGTTAGAATTTCAAATTTATACCAATCCATTTATAATGGAAATCCGTGGCTGGAAGTTAATCTAGCCAACACTTTACAAAATGTAACGGCAGAACAGGCTTACAAAAAAATAAATCCAAATTTGAATACTATTTGGGAAATAGTAAATCATTTAATTCAATGGAGAAGAAATATTCTCGAGCGCATGCAGGGAGAAGTCATCAAAACTCCAGATCATAATTATTTTGTTCCTGTCTTAGATCCATCTGAAGCTGCTTGGGAACAATCGCTTCAAACATTGGCGAAATCACAAGAATCTTGGAATACCTTTTTTGAAACTTTTGACGATGCTGATTTAGCAAAAATCTACGTTAATAATGGTCATAGTTATTACGAACATTTGCATGGAATTATTCAGCACGATGTTTATCATTTAGGGCAGATTGTTATTTTGAAGAAACTGCTTTAGTTAAGATACGATCTTCCATAATATTGTCATTTCGAGGAACGAGAAATCTTCGTAAGTAACTCGACAAAGATTGACGATTTCTTCACGGAGTTTCTTGTGAAGATTCCTCCTTCGTCGGAATGACAAAAATGAGACTCAGATTAATTTTAAAACTTAATTTATCAAATGAAAACTTCAATTTTTATTCTAGCCGTATTGATGTTCACCACAATCGCTTTTTCGCAAGAAGCCGAAGTAAAATATGATGAAGCTTTAGCAAAATCACTTCACGCCGACGAATATGGAATGAAGAAATATGTTTTTTGTCTTTTAAAATCAGGAACCAATACAACAGCTTCAAAAGAAGAAAGCAAAAAATTATTTGAAGGTCATATGGCTAATATTAATAAATTGGCTAAAGAAGGAAAACTAGTTGTTGCTGGACCTTTCATGAAAAACGACAGAAACTATCGAGGCATTTATGTATTTAATGTGGAAACTGTCGAAGAAGCAAAAAAACTTGTAGAAACTGATCCAGCTATAAAAGCAAATTTATTGGAAGCCGAATTAACGCCTTGGTATTGTACCGCAGCTTTGCAAGAAACTGTAAAAATTCATGAAAAAATTGCCAAGACGAAAATGTAAAATATGAAAACAGAAAAAGAAAAAATGATCTCTGGCGAATACTACAATGCCTTTGATCCAGAATTACTAAAAGGTCGCCGTGCCGCAAAAAACCTTTTACACAGTTTAAATGTAAAAGAATATAGAGTTACTAAAAAAGCAAAAGAAATTTTAAACGAACTGATTCCAAATGCTGGAGCAGGTTTATATATTGAACCACCTTTTCATTGCGATTATGGCTATAATATTTTTGCAGGCGAAAACGTTTATTTCAATGTGAATTGTGTGGTTTTGGACTGTGCGCCTGTAATTATTGGCTCAAATGTATTTATTGCGCCAAATGTTCAAATTTACACGGCTTCTCATCCGCTTGACGCCGAATTAAGAAAAACATTAGAAAATGCTTATCCTGTTACCATTGGAGACGATTGTTGGATTGGAGGCAATTCTGTTATTTGCCCTGGAGTTACTATTGGAAAAGGTTGTGTAATCGGCGCTGGATCTGTAGTAACTAAAGATATTCCAGACAATTCTTTGGCTGTTGGAAATCCTGCTAAAGTTATCCGAAAATTAAATCAAGAACCTGAATCTAAAAAATAATGCTCACACTTAATAAAGTTCATCATATTGCCATTTTATGTTCTGATTACGAAAAATCGAAATATTTCTACACTCAGATTTTAGGTTTAACGATTATTAGAGAAATTTATCGCGAAGAACGCCAATCTTATAAATTAGATTTGGCTTTAAATGGCTCTTATGTTGTTGAATTATTCTCCTTTCCAAATCCGCCGCAAAGACCTTCTAGACCTGAGGCAGTTGGTTTAAGACATTTGGCTTTTGAAGTAATAAATTTAGAAGAAACCATCACATTTTTAACTTCAAAAAATATAGAATCTGAACCTATCAGAATTGACGAAACTACTGAAAAACGTTTTACTTTTATTACTGATCCTGATTTATTGCCGATTGAGTTTTATGAAAGGTAAGTTTTTGCCACGAAGGCACTAAGACGCAAAGATTTCTCTCATTTTTTGTCATTTCGACGAAGGAGAAATCTCCACGAGAAGCTCTACAAAGATTGGCGATTTTGATTGCGGAGTTACTTGTGAAGATTTCTCCTTCGTCGAAATGACAAACTTTGACTTTAATCATTCGTTTTATAAAAAAAAATTTCGTCTTAGTGCCTTTGTGGCAAAACAACACATCGAAAGAATTTTCCTGTTTATATTCATTTTAACACACTAAAATGAAGATTTCCTAGAAAAAACCGAATTTGATGCTTAATTTTGTAATCCGCAGAAAAAAAATGCGGATTTCTTAATCTTACTCTGATGAACAAAACGGCGCAAATCAAAAAAAATCATCAATTCATTAAATTCCGAAAATTAGTTATTGTTTCTATTTTAATTGGCTTTCTTTCAGCCTTTCTCGGAATTTCACTAAAAAAAATAACCGAATACTACGAAGAAATCTTCTTTCATGAAGTTTCAGTTCATCCCATATTTTACATCATATTTCCAGTTTTTGGTCTGTCAGTAATCTATTTTTTAAGACAATATCTTTTTAAGAAAAAAGAAAACAAAGGAATCAAAGAAGTTTTTGAAAGTACAGCATCAAAATCTAAAAATCTTCCATCTTATAAAATTCCATCTCACTTTATCAATGGATTATTAACCGTTATTTTTGGAGGTTCAACAGGAATCGAAGTTTCTACAGTTGTAGCCACAGCAACTATTGGTTCTGTTGCGCACGAAAAAGAAAATGTTTTCCGTCAATATAAAACAGAATTAATTTGCGCGGGAGTTGCGGCGGGAGTTACGGCACTTTTTAGCAGTCCGATTGCGGGAGTTTTATTTGCCTTCGAAGTCATTTCAAGAAAAGTTACACGAGCATTTATCATTTCAAATTTAATTGCCGTTTCTATTGCTTTTGGATTATTGACCATTTTAAAAGAAGAACCATTATTTGCAGTTTCAATTACAACATGGAATTTAAAAGCCATTCCGTATTTTATTCTTTTAGGAATTTTAGCTGGAATGAATTCTGTTTATCTAACACGTTGTGTATTATTCTTCAAATCTCAATTCGGAAAAATCGATACACATTATTATAAAATCATTTTAGGATCTGCTGTTTTGAGTCTTTCCTTATTCTTTTTTCCAAAATTATACGGAGAAGGTTATCACGCTATAAAAGGAATTTTTGGAAATACGCATCAAGCTCAATTAACAATTACTTTAGCGCTGACATTTATCGGAATTTTAATTCTAAAACCAATTGTTACCTCAATAACATTGGCTTCAGGCGGTGACGGCGGTGTTTTCGCGCCAAGTTTATTTATTGGAGCTTTTTTAGGATTATTATTAGCTTCGATTTTAAACAGTTTTTTTCATGTAAATGTAATTCCGGTTAACTTTATGATTATCGGAATGGCTGCCGTTTTGAGTGCAAGCATTCATGCGCCTTTTACAGCTATTTTTCTGGTTTGCGGATTAACAAACGATTATACATTATTTTTCCCAATTCTAGCCGTTTGTTTGATTTCAAAATACACTGCAAAAACGATTTATCCTTATACCGTTTATAGTTATTCACCAAGTTTAGTGAAATAATCTCAGATTAAAATCTACGGATTAAAGATTAAAAAGATATAGCAAAATATATTTAAAAGCATAACGAGAAAATAATACCACAATGCCAACTGAAAAAATAAAAAGAAGCTACCGCAAAACACGTTACATTCTTTACAAAGAAACTTTAATTGATTTTAAAGAACATTTTTGGTCTTTTTTAGGCTCATTTGTTGGAATTGGAATTTTAGCTTACGTACAATCGATACATTTTTCTGGTTCTGACGCAGTTTATTTAATCGGTTCTTTTGGAGCTTCGAGTGTTTTGGTTTACGGAATTATCCAGAGTCCGTTTTCGCAACCAAGAAATTTAATTGGTGGACACGTTATTTCTGCTCTTGTCGGTGTAACGGTTCATAAATTGGTTCCAGATATTATGTATATCGCCGCTCCATTGGCCGTTTCAATTGCCATAATCTTAATGCAAATTACCAAAACGCTTCATCCGCCTGGAGGGGCAACTGCATTAATTGCTGTTATTGGAACCGAAAAAGTAAAAGCTTTAGGTTATATGTATGTTCTTTCTCCTGTTTTAAGTGGAGTTTTGATTTTATTTTTAACGGCTTTGATTTTTAATAATATGACTTCGAGCAGAAGTTATCCGAGCCACAGTACTTATCACAAACATTATCATAAGATTCGAAAGAGATTGGCGAGAAAATAGTTTTTTTTAAGTTCCGTTTGTCAGGCTGAGCGGAGTCGAAGCCACATTCCAATTTGCGAGCCTTCGACTTCGCTCAGGATGACAATCGTATTTCGAACTTCATTATTCCATTTTAAAAATCTTTTCAACAAATCGCAATTCCTAATTCGTATTTCGTTTTTTATATTTTACCTTTGACCTCTCAATAAAAACACAGATTATGGTTTATAAATTTAGAGTAATTCTAGACGCCGAAGAAGATATTTTTAGAGACATTGCTATTCTTGAGGAAGATACACTTGAGGATTTGCATAATGCAATCTTCAATGCTTTTGGTTTTGACGGATCTGAAGTAGCTTCATTTTATACTTGTGATGATACTTGGAATCAAGAAGATGAAATTCCGCTTTTTGATACAGGAGATGTTCCTGGCGAAATGAGAACCATGAACGATTATCCGTTATCTAGTATTTTAGATAAAGAAAATACAAAGATTATCTACGTTTACGATTTTATTAGTATGTGGACTTTCTTGGTTGAATTGGCTGCAATCGAAGACGAAGCTGTAGGAGCAACTTACCCAGAAACTTTATTCTCTCACGGTGAAATGCCTGATGAAGCTCTTGAAAAAAACTTCGAAGCTGATGACATGCACAACGATATTTACGGAGAATTTGAAGATGATTTAGACGAAGATGATCTTGATATGTTCGAAGGAGACGACAGCTTCGAAGATTATGGATTTGAGGAGAATTGGAATTAACTTTTTGAGGTTCTAAGATTCTGAGATGCTAAGGCTCTAAGGTCTTTATTTTAACAGATTTTTCTTATTTTTATGTTTAATATAAAAATAAGAAATGAGCAATTTTAGAACTTTATTGGTTTGGCAGAAATCGATGACCTTGATTACCAAAATTTATTCCTTAACAAACAAATTTCCAAAAGAAGAAATCTTCGGATTAATTTCACAAATTAGACGTAGTTCGATTTCTATTCCAAGCAATATTGCCGAAGGATATGGAAGAGAAAGTGACAAAGAACTTTTGCGTTTTTTAAGCATTTCTATTGGTTCTCTATTTGAAATGCAAACGCAATTAGAGATCGCAAAAAATATATCTTATTTAAAAGAAGACGATTTTAACACCCTATACGAGGACAGTCGCGAAGTAGAAAGAATGTTAGTTTCTTTTATAAAAAAAATAAAAGACAGAACTAAACCTTAGTACCTTAGCATCTCAGAACCTCAGTACCTAAAAAAATATATGATAAATCTTTTCAACACCCACATCGAGACGCTGGCGATACACCGCGTAGGAAACAAAAGCCGTAACGAAGCTATTTTTTTATCGGAGCAGCCATTTAATTTAAATGATGAAATTGTTCCTTTGATAAAAGAATTCTTTTTTAAGCCTTTTAGAGAAAAAGAAGAAAACTATTATCAGTTTGCACACGAAGTGGACTTGGATTACAACGACATGTTTAAATACGCGACTGAGATTTTCTCAAATCCGTCGAGTGTACATGAGGTTTCTAAAAACATCACTAAACATTTATACGAGCAATCAAATCATCCGCATATTAAAAACGGAGAGGTTTATGTAACGTATTTGACCAATTTAAGCATTGATAATAATGTTGTAGATGCAATCGGTATTTTTAAAAGCGAATTGCAGGCTGACTTTTTACAGTTTGAAGAAAAAAACAGCAACCTTGAAATGATTCTACAACAAGGGATCAACTTGAATAAACTGGATAAAGGATGTTTGATCTTCAATTACAAAAAAGAAGAAGGATACAAAATTTTAACCGTAGACAGCAACCGTTACGACGCGCGTTATTGGTTGGAGCACTTTTTATCTGTTGATGCTTTTGAAGATGAAAATTTCATCACTAAAAAATATTTAAAGTTCTGTCAAAACTTCGCAAAAGATGTAGTTTTGCCAGCAGAAGACAAGAAAGAGGAAGTAATGTTTATGAACCGATCTGTGAATTATTTCGCTAAAAATGATCAGTTTGAAGAGCAGAATTTCTTGAATGAAGTATTAGACAATCCTGATTTGATTCCTGAATTCAAAAACTATAAAGTTGATAAAGGAGAAAAATACAGCATCGAAGATGTAACCTCATTCCCTATCGCCAACGCAGCGGTTTCTGACGCTAGAAAATCGATTAAAAATGTGATTAATTTAGATACTCACATTCAAATCAAAATGGATTTTATTAATCCAGAAAGTGCAGAAAAATTTGTTGAAAAAGGCTGGGATGAAGAAAAACAAATGTATTACTACTTAGTTTACTTCAACAAAGAAGAAAAAAGCTAAGAAGTTTTCATTTTCTATTACTTACTTAAAACAAAAAAAGGCAGTTACATTTGTAATTGCCTTTTTTATTTGCTTTAATTCTTTCTAAAATAAAGAAAAAATTGCTTTTAAAATATCATCGTAAACTTGTTTGTCTTTCTCGCCTGATCTAGCCAAAACCCGAATTCCCGAATAATTATTAAAGATAAAACGCGCTAGCGATCTGGCTTCTTGTTTATCTGAAATCTGACCTGACTCCTGCCCTTTTTTTACCGCATTATAAAAAATATCTTCAACCACTTTCTGGTTATCGTGAACAATTTTTCCAATTTCAGGATCGTGCATCGCCAATTCGACCGCAGAATTTACCATAAAACAACCTTTTGTAATGTTGTCTTGAAGGCTTTCTAAAACAGCTTGTTTGAAAATTTCGGTAATTGTTGTTCTGATATTCTCAGAGTTTTCAAAAAGCTCTGTTAAACTTTCCTGGTTTTGTTGCTGATAGCGTTTTAAAGACTTTACAAAAAGCTTTTGCTTATCGCCAAAAGTATCATACAAACTCGAACGACTTAATCCTAAATGCGTTACCAAATCTTGTGCAGAAGTTCCGTTGTAACCTTTGTGCCAAAAAATTTCAATTGCTTTCTCTAAAGCCTGATCTTCGTTAAATTCTTTCGTTCTAGCCATCGCTTCAAAATTAAATTCATCTCCAAAGATACTAAAAATACGGAACAATCGTTCCTGAATTAGTCAAAAAAATTATAATACTGTATTTACAGTAAGTCCGCCGTCAACAACAATTTCAGTTCCTGTAATGAATGAAGAATCATCTGAAGCTAAGAAACTGATTGTTTTAGCAACTTCTGCAGCTTGTCCAAAACGTTTCAACAAAATTTTGTTTCCTAAAGCAGCTCCTAAACCTTCTACTTCTTCTTTTTCTAAACCAACTTTACCGTATAATGGAGTTTCAATTGGACCAGGAGAAACCGCATTTACTCTGATTTTTCTTGGTGCTAATTCTGCTGCAAAAATTCTGTTTAATGATAAAACTGCTGCTTTACTTGCTCCATATACGCTTGAGCCTGGCATTCCTAATTGGGCATTTACGGAAGTATTAAAAATAATAGAACCTCCATCGTTTAAAATTGGCAAGACTTTTTGAACTGTAAAATAAACTCCTTTAACGTTCACATTCATAATACTGTCATAATGATCTTCTGAAGCTGAATCTACTGGAGCAAAAGCTGCGATTCCTGCATTTAAGAATAAAATATCAACTTTTCCGAATTGTGCTTTTACTTGTTCTACCAAACTGTCAATTGATTTTAAATCAGATTGATCTGCAACGATTCCAGTAACATTCAATTCTGTTTCTGCTTTCACTAAAGCCTCTTTGTTTCTTCCTGTTACAATTACTTTTGCTCCTTTTGCTACTAAATCTGCCGCTGCTGCGTATCCTATTCCACTGTTTCCACCTGTCACGATTGCTACTTTGTTTTCTAAATTTTTCATTTTTATAATTTTTTTTAAGTTATTGATTATTCAATTATTATGGTACAAAGATATAATAACGGAACGATCGTTCCGTTATTATTTGTGTTAAAAATTAGTTAATTTTACAAGAGTGCTTTTTCAAGCCTTTATTTATAAAGGATATCATTATTTAATTATAAAGGAAAGAAATAGTAAAATGTCATAGATTCTTAATTTATCATTAATTTTGCATTAAAAATAAACTAAGATGGATATTCAATTTTTCAAAGAAAGTCCTTTTGCCACCATAATCTCTTTTCATAAGCTAATTGAATCTTTTGAAGAAATTGCTTTGTCTGATGTTGATTACAGATCAAATTACGCCAAAGCTATTTTAGAACAGATCGATTTGATTCCAGAATTACGAACAGGAATTACCGATTATTCTGTTATTAAAGACAATGAAGCTTTAATCAAAAATATATTAGCCGATTTATTTCCGACTGCGTTAACTCACAACGAAATAAAAGCGGTTACGATTCCATTTCAAAATATCTCTTTTAATTACACAGAACGTTTCAAAAAAATTCTTAAAAATGCTGGAGATGAATTTTATATGGAAATTCGTGATTTTAGCGAACATCAATTCTATATCAATAATTGCTGTTTGATTCTTAGCTATTATTACAATCAGCATATTGACTTTAATCAGCCTTTTTTCTACGATATTCCAGATGAAAATGGTGTAGAAAGGCATTACAGAATTTTGTATAATGCTGATTTCATGGAAATTATTCCGACCGAAAATGCTATTGATTTAACTCAGGAAGATATTGACCAGCTTATTGATAATTATAATGATATTGATTTATGGAAATCTAAATTCCCAAAAGGAAGTTGGATTTTAAGAGGTTTTGGAATTGTTTCTTTATTTGACGCTACGACAGAAAGTGCAATTTCTACTTTAAAAAGTAATTTGCTAAAACCTGGCGCAACAACCGCTACTTCAGGAGAGGAGATTTCTAACATATTTCAGTCTATTTTTAATCTTGCGAATCTAAAAGTCGGTTTCATTATTTATAATCCAGAAGAAGAGAAATTTCTAAGACCCGAAAAATATGACACACAACTTAGAAGTTTTTTACTTTCGACCGAACAGGAATTAGATTGTAAAAATGCTTTTTTTGGCTGTTCATTCGAAAATTTATTGGACAAGAATGAGCCTTTTGTAATTTCTAATGTCAAAAAATTCACAGAAGAATCAACAAATAAAAGACTTGGCGAGCATTTATTAAAGCAAAATATTCAAAGCTGTATTTTTGCTCCAGTTATAAAAGACGGTCATTTGTTGGGTGTTGTAGAATTAGTTTCTGAAAAGCCAAGAGATTTAAATAGCGTAAATGCCACAAAATTGGATTTAGTTCTGCCGTATTTAACAGACACAATTGATCGTTACAATACGGATATGCAGCATCAAGTTGAAGCTATTATTCAGCGTGAGTACACTACAATTCACCCAAGTGTCTATTGGAAATTTAAAAAAGAATCTCAAAATTATTTTCAAAATCTAAATCATACCAAAGATTATATTTTTAAGGAAATTGTTTTTAAAAATGTATTTCCGCTTTATGGTCAAATAGATATTAAAGGTTCGTCTGAACATCGAAATGAAACTGTAAAAACTGATTTGAAAAGTCAGCTTACAGCTCTTTTGGAAATCTTTGATAATCAGAAACCAAATTCGAATCTAGTTCTTTTAGAACAAAGAAAATTTGAATTAGAATCACTTCGAAGTGAATTGGATTTTCCTTTAAAAGCAGATACAGAACAACATATTCAGCGTTATATTGAAGAAGAAATTCATCCGATTTTAAAAAACACAAAAGGCAGCGCTAAAGACGAAAAATTAGCAGAACTTTATTTTGAAAAGCTGGATGAAAAAACTGGAATGTTTTATCACGAAAGAAAAAAGTTTGATAACGCAATGTCTATTATCAACAAAAGGCTAGCAACGGTTTTAGACAAAAAACAAGTTGAAGCGCAACAAATATATCCACACTATTACGAACGTTTTAAAACGGATGGTGTTGAACATAATTTATATATTGGAGCTTCAATTTCGCCAACTAAACCTTTTGATATTATGTATTTACATAATCTTCGTTTATGGCAATTGCAGACTTTATGCGAAATGGAATTAGAACATCACGAACTTAAAGAATCACTTCCATATGAATTGGATGTAACTTCTTTGATTTTGGTTTTCAGTTCTCCGCTTTCTATTCGTTTTAGAATGGATGAAAAACGTTTTGATGTTGACGGAACGTATAATGCAAGATATGAAGTCGTTAAAAAACGAATTGACAAATCGAACATTAAAGGAACAAACGAGAGAATTACTGAAAAAGAAAAAATTACAATTGTTTACTCTCAAAATAGTGAAGAAGCAGAATATTTAAAATATATAAAATACCTGCAGCACAAGAAAATTTTAGAGCCAGCAATTGAACAATTTGAAGTAGAAGATCTTCAAGGCGTTTCTGGTTTGAGAGCGATTCGTGTTAAAGTAATTAATAACACTTCCAATTTGAAGACAAAAAAAATAACCTATCAAGATTTATTAGATGAGCTCAACTAAAAGTTGAGCTTTTTTTTGGGCTTTTGGGAACACGGATAAAACTGATTCGCTATCGCGAAGACGCAGATAAAACTGATTTTTAATTACTAGAAAAAGAATCTGTGTCTATCCGCGTCTTCGCGATAGCGAATCCGTAAAATCTGCGTCTAAATTACACGTGAAATTTTTAAATAGATTTAAAAGCAATAACAAACGAGATTACCGTTATAATCAATCCGAACATAAAGAAATTGTAGGCAATTCGGAGTAGATTATATTTTCGCTGTAAAACCAAACCTAGATAATATAAATCTTTTATCATGGTTGAATAAAGATAATCACGGTCTTTCATCATTTCATTCATTGCCCAATCGTAATCTTCCAAAGGCATTTTATAGAAATTTCCGAAGAACATTAAATTTACTTTTTTAGCTTCGACATCTCCTCTTGTAAAAAATCCTGATGTTACTTTTGGTCTTGTCGAAAGAATCGCAAAAATAATCGTAATTACACTAGACATCAGCATAATAAAAGTCGGAACAACCAAATGCGCATTTTTCGGACTATCCAATTTTGGAATAATCGACGAAAGCGCAATCGAAATAATAATTGCATTTACAGACAATAAAATATTTGCTTTACTATCGGCAATTCCGCTTAAACGCGTGTGGTTTCCAAGTGTAACACGAAATAAAGTATCAATTCCGCGATCTGGTTTTTCTGTTTTATCTTTCTTTTTGTTTTCTTCTTCGATGGCAGCGGCAGCTTTTAATTCTTGTTTATTGATTTTTTTCTGAATCAATAATAGATTTTTTTCTTTTAAAGGTTGCCATTTTCTTAAAGCATAATCGGTATAAAAACGATGTTTGTTCAATAAGAAATTCAAATTTTCTCTTGTCCATTCGGCATTTGAGAAACTTACAATTCCGGTATTTTTTAATTCTAAACGCAATAATTCGCAAGTTGTGGTATATTCAGTTCCCATTAAATGCGCATAATCGGCATCTTTAATAATTTTTTCTAAATGTGTTTTCGGCTCATATTCTTTAGCTGTAGCTAAAATCAAACTGGAAACAAGTGCTATAAATTCCTCTGATTTTCCTTTTTCTCGCAAAAAGTCAGCAGCTACTTTAGTGCTTGTACTTTCGTGATTTTCATATCCATGAACATATCCTGTATCATGAAACCAAGCCGCTACTAAAAGCGCCTCTTTATCATCAGCTTCGACATCTTCTTTTTTACAAAGCTCTTTTACCGCTGTAACCACAGTGAAAGTATGGTTAAAATTATGGTAAGAATATAAATTAGAAAGTTTATCTTTGAGTAAATTACTGACGAAATCTTCGGATTGTTCTATTAGATTCATAGAGAATATTTTTATACCACTAAATTATGAAATTGTTTTTGGATAATCATTTTATTGCAAAAATTAAAACGAGAGCTATTGCTTTGGCAATACTTTTTCTTGTTTATTCTTGTGCAACTCACAAGCCCCAATACGGCAAAAATGTAAGCGCGAACGAAAATGAAAACGCTACAGATACTATAAAAATTGCGCATACTTTTTATTTAGTTGGCGATGCAGGAAATGCTGATGAAGAACAAGCGCAGCAGACACTCGAACTTTTACATAAAAGATTGAAGAAAGCCAATAAAAAATCGACGTTGCTTTTCTTGGGAGATAACATTTACCCGAAAGGTTTTCCAAGTGATAAAAAGTCTGGAGACAAGGCTTTAGCCGAAACAAAATTAACCAATCAATTAAAATTAGCCGACGGTTATCGAGGAAAAACCGTTTTTATTCCTGGTAATCACGATTGGTACAGCGGCATTAAAGGACTTGAATTACAGGCAGATTTTGTTACAAAACACTTAAATGACAAAAAAGCATTTTTACCAAGAAAGTCCTGCCCGATTGAAGATGTAAAAATAGATAGCACTACAACGTTAGTAACTATTGATAGTGAATGGTTTCTGGAAGATTGGGACGATCATCCAACAATTAATGATAATTGCGAGATTAAAACCCGAGAAGCTTTTTTTGAAGAACTGGAAAATATTTTAAACAAAAATCAAGAAAAAACAGTTGTCCTTGCTATTCATCATCCTTTATTGAGCAACGGAACACACGGCGGACAGTTTTCATTAGAAAAACAATTATTTCCGTTAGAGCAAAAAATTCCTTTGCCAATTATTGGTTCGTTTATCAATTTGTTGAGAAAAACTTCTGGCGTAAGTCCTCAAGATATTCAAAATAAACAATATACAATTTATGCTAAGCGAATTAAAACTCTTTTGCAAAAGCAGAAAAATGTAATTGTGGTTTCTGGGCACGATCATAATCTTCAATATATCAGTAAAGAAAATATTCAGCAGATTATTAGCGGTGCCGGATCTAAATCTGAAGCAGCAAGAGCAATAAATGAAAATGATTTTTCATATGGCGGAAATGGTTACGCAACTTTAACTCTTTTTAAAAGCGGCGATGCTAAAGTTTCGTATTATGGAAATGAAAACAATAAAGAAAAACTGCTTTTTGAACGCGAAATTATAAAAGCCAAAGAAATTAACTGGGCTTCGGATATTCCAAATAAATTTCCATCAAAAATTACAACCTCGATTTATTCTTCAAAAATGACCGATAAAAGTTGGTTTCATAGCTTTTTGTTCGGAAAACATTATAGAAAATATTACAGCATGCCAATTGAAGCCACAGTTGCAACTGTTGATACTTTAAAAGGCGGTTTGAAACCAATTCGCGAAGGCGGCGGACATCAATCAGTTTCATTAAGAATGTCTGATCCAAAAGGTCGCGAATTTGTAATGCGCGGCATGAAAAAAAGTGCCACAGTATTTTTACAGTCTGTTGCTTTTAAAGATCAATATGTGGTAAATGATTTTGAAGATACTTATGCAGAAAGTTTCTTATTCGATTTTTACACCACTTCTCACCCGTATGCGCCTTACGCAATTGATGGAATGTCTAATAAAATTGGGCTTCTTCATACAAATCCGATACTTTATTATATTCCGAGACAAAATGGTTTGGGCGAATTCAATGCTGGTTTTGGAGATCAATTATATATGATTGAAGAAAGGCCAGCGGATAATCATTTGGATGGAAAAAACTTTGGAAATCCAAGTAATATAATTGGAACTGATGATTTGATGCTAAATCTTCATAAAGATGAAAAATATTCGGTTGACGAGAAAGAGTACATAAAAGCTCGTTTGTTTGACATCTTAATTGGAGATTGGGACAGACATAGCGATCAATGGCGCTGGGCCGAATTTAAAAAAGACGGAAAAGTAATTTACAAACCTATTCCGCGCGACAGAGATCAAGCATTTGTAAAATATGATGGAGCTTTGCTTTCTATCTTAATGAATATTCCTGCATTGCGCCACATGCGTACTTTTAAAGATAATATTGGCAATGTAAAATGGCTGAGTAGAGAACCTTATCCGCAGGATTTGGCTTTCTTAAAAACGGCTGACCAAAAAGATTGGATTGAACAGGCAAAATATATTCAGGACAATTTATCGGATGCTGATATAGAAAAGTCATTTAAAAACATGCCTAAAGAAGTTCAGGATGAAACGGTTGACGAAATCATTCGAAAACTAAAAAACAGAAAAAAAGAACTTCAAAAATATGCAGCTATTTATGCTGATGTTTTGAGCAGAACGGTTATGATTGCGGGAACAGATAAAAAAGACAAGTTTGTTTTGAACCATAACGCTAAAAAAAGCATTGAAATTCAGGTTTTCAGATCTAAAAAAGAAGGCGACGAATTGCAATATACTAAAACGGTTACCGATGCTAAAACCAAAAATTTATGGATTTATGGTTTAGATGATGATGATATTTTTGAAGTTAAAGGAAATTACAAGTCAAATATCAAAATACGATTAATTGGTGGTCAGAACAATGACACTTACAACATTGAAAACGGAAGAAAAGTTATTGTATATGATTTTAAATCAAAGCAAAACACTTATAATTTAGATTCTAAAACACAAACTCAATTAACCGACGATTATGATGTTAACTTGTACAATTATGAAAAACCAAAATATAACGTAGTTTCTGGTCTTCCAAATATTGGTTTTAATCCTGATGATGGTGTAAAAGTTGGTATTAATTTGAATTATACAGTTAATAATTTTAAACAGAATCCGTACACGCAGAGACATGTTTTAAATGCTTTTTATTACTTCGCAACTGGAGGTTTAGAGTTTAATTATGCGGCGCATTTCCCTGGATTATTAGGAAAATGGGTTATTGATGTTGAATCACTTTATACTACGCCAAATTTTGCAATGAACTATTTTGGTTACGGAAATGAAGCGCAATATGATGATGATTTGAGTTTGGATTATAACCGAGTTCGTATTAGAAAATTTAATGCTTCGGGCGCCATTCGACATGTTGGAAGATATGGAAGCGAATTTAGCATTCAGCCAATTTTCCAGAGAATGACGGTTGAAGAAACTGAAAATAGATATATCAATATTCCAGGAATTGTAAATCCAGATGTCTTTAATACTCAGAATTACGGAAGTTTGAAAGTGAAATATCTGTTCAAAAATTCTGATTTTGCAGCGAAACCAACTTTAGGAATGTTTTTTATGATTGCTGGAACTTGGACTGCTAACCTTGATGAAACCAGCAAAAACTTTCCTACTCTAGAAAGTGCTTTAGGATTTACGCATAAAATTGATAAAAACGGAAAACTGGTTTTGGCAAGTTATCTTAAAGGAAAAGCTATTTTCAATAATAATTATGAATTTTATCAAGGTGCGGCTTTAGGCGGCGATACTGATTTAAGAGGTTTTAGAAATGAGCGTTTCTTAGGAAATTCGTATTTTTCTCAAAGTTCTGATTTACGCTTAAGCATTGGAAAGATTCGTAAAACGATTGCTCCTTTTACATACGGAATTTTAGGTGGTTTCGACTACGGAAGAGTTTGGCTTGATGGCGAAGATTCTAAAAAATGGCACCATGATTACGGTGGCGGACTTTGGTTAAATGCCATTAACGTACTTACAGCTAGAATTTCATATTTTAAATCGCCTGACGAAATTGGAAGGGTGATTTTTGGAGCGGCTTACAGCTTTTAGCGGTTAGGTTCAGAGGAACAAAGTGACAAAGGTTCAAAGTTTTTTTTGCCACGAATTACACAAATTTCCACGAATTATATTTAAAATAAAAATTAGTGAAAATTTGTGTAATTCGTGGCAAACTTTTTATTTCAATTTAAATTCATAGACGTTCCCTCCTATTTTATCGGCTTTTTCATCGGCGATCAAAAGGGTATTGTTGTCTTTAAAAACGATCGCTTCTTTTTGAGAAAAATGATTTAGTTCTATTTGCGTTTGGGTTCCTTTATGAAATAAATCTCCTTTAAAACCTTTGAATAAAAGCACTTTATCATGACTTAATAATGCTACTTTTTTCCCATCTGGGCTAATTGTCGCACCTGTTAAAACACAATGATTATAATTGCTGCAGGTTTTAAATTCTCCTATTTTCACTGCTTTTTGAGTTCCTGGCGTATTTTTGATTTTGTAGATAAATGCTGTTCCGTCAAAACCTTTACTTCTGTTTTTGGTAAAAAGATAGAAATAACCTCCATGTTCAAAGAAACTTTCAACATCATAAAACATTTCTTTTTTCTTTGGCGGAAATTCTTTTTGTTCCGGATATGAGAATGAAATTTTATATTCGGCTTTAGCCAAATCATTATTCAGTTGATTTTTTGCTACTTTATAAATGCATAAATCTCTTCTTTCATTATCATTATTTCCGAAATCACCAATGTAAATATTTCCTGCTTTGTCTTTTGTAATGTCTTCCCAATCTATATTTGTCGCGTTAGAAATGGTTATCGTTTTAGCTAATTTCCCTTTAGAATCTACAGCGTAAATAGCATTTTTATTACCGCTGTCTTCCAAAGTATAAAGAATATTTGTTTCAGGAAAATAGGTAATTCCTGAGACTTCTTTTAATTTTTTCGGAAGTGAATAAAGTTCTTTAAAATTAGAATTAGATTGCTGCTGACAAGCCAATAAAATTATAGAACCAAAAACTAAAAAATATTTTTTCATAAGATTTATTTTTTTAGACACAGATTTTACGGATTATATGGATTAAAAAATTATAGAAAAATCATTTTAATCTGTAAAATCTGTGGCGAGATAATTTTATACTAAATGTGTATTTTTAAAATTACGTGTAATAAATTCGAATGCAGCATGCATGATATGCCCCATCGATTTGGCATTTTTAAATTTCATATCGTTGGTATATCGGTACAATTCCATTTTTAATTGCAATAAATGTTCTTGCGTTGAAATCGTATCGTGGCACATTATATTCAACAATTTATGAATTCTGGTTTCTGCCGAATGTATACGTTTTGCCAAAATCGCTCTTTCTTCATCTTTATACTGAATAATCGAACGTTCTTCTAATTTTTCTTTAATCAATTGAATCATCGGAAAATTTTCTTTGAAAAATTGCGGACGATATACTTTAAAATTCCCTTCATAACATTGCTGATCAAAATCGATTGGGCGAATTTTATAAACTACTTGATCAAAATCATGAATCGGGACAATCACGTAATTATAGGCGCGCATATCTCCTAAAAGACGAATCATACAGCGTTCGTTAAACTTTACAAACTCTTTTGCGATTTGTGCTTTTTCGGTTTCCGAGCAACTGTCTAACAAAGTATCCATAAAAACATCACCTGGAATTCCGATAATATGTTCTTCTATCAAAGTGTCTTTATAAACCAAAAAATTGATTTTATCTGGCGAAAGAATATCCTCCAACTCTAATCCGTAAATTCTAGAAGCGTCGGCTTTTTTGATGTAAAAATGAACGTAATTATCGTTGAGAATATTTCTGACTTTTATTCTAAAAGGCTTTGAATTTCCGAAAGTACAATAATCAATCGCGTCGACATTTAGATACTGAATGATTTCACTATTTCCATCAGAATGCAAAAGCGAATAGATTTTCTTTAAATTCAAATCAATCTCATTACGTTCAAATTCTCCGTAATAAACTCGAATCCAAAGCGTATCGGTATCGTTTTTATCGTAAACATTAATTGAACCCGAAAAACGAAGCAAATCATCATAAAACACAGAAACTTTAGAAATACGTTCGTATCGTTCTAAATAACTTAAAAGTGGCTGTGTTAAAGGATAAGAAGGTTTTTTTAAAACCATTAAAGGCTCGCTCATTTTGAATATCTTTAATACAAATTTACATCAATACGATTTAATGTTAGAATTTAAAGTAACAAAATTCAAATTGACTCGTCATACTAAAAACTAAAACCAGAAAAATTTGGAAACCATATTAACCATTGAAAATCTAAATAAGAGATACGGCCGAATTCAGGCTTTAAAAAATGTATCTTTTACCATAAAGAAAGGTCTTGTTTATGGCATTCTTGGCCCTAACGGCAGCGGAAAATCGACTACATTAGGCATTGTTTTGAATGTAGTAAACAAATCATCTGGTAATTACAAATGGTTTGACGGACAAGTTGAAACGCACGAAGCCTTAAAAAAAGTTGGCGCTATTATAGAAAGACCAAACTTCTATCCTTATATGACGGCTGAACAAAATCTGAAATTGGTTTGCAAAATCAAAAACATCAATTATTCTAAAGTAAATGAAAAACTGGAATTAGTTGGTCTAGATGATAGAAAAGACAGCAAATTCAGCACTTTTTCTTTAGGTATGAAACAACGTCTGGCAATTGCTTCTGCCCTTTTAAACGATCCAGAAATTTTGATTTTAGATGAACCAACTAACGGTTTAGATCCGCAGGGAATTCATCAGATTCGAGATATTATTAGACAAATTGCTTCGCAAGGAACCACTATTTTATTGGCTTCACATTTACTAGATGAAGTGGAAAAAGTTTGCTCTCAAGTAATTGTTTTACGAAAGGGAGAAATTCTATATTCTGGTTCTGTTGATGGAATGGCTTCAAACGAAGGTTTCTTTGAGGTGCAATCTAGCGACAATTTGCTTTTAAAAACAGTTCTGCAAGAACATCCAGCTATTGATCGAATTACTGAAGAAGACGGAAAAGTTTTAGTTTATCTTAATTCTGAATTATCTGCTTCTGATTTAAATCAGTTTTTATTTTCTAAAAATATTGTTTTAAGTCATTTAGTGAAACGCAAAAACAGTTTAGAAGCCCAATTTTTAGAATTAACCCAAAATGCCATTGCTCAAAAAAACTAAACCATGAAAAGACTTCTCTCTATAGAATTGCAAAAAATCTGGATGAACAAAGCCAGTCGCATTTTAACTTTAACTTATTTTATACTACTTTGCTTTATTGCATTGGTGGCTGCTGTAAAATTTGAAATCGGAAATTTCACATTTCAGCCTTCAGAAATGGGAATTTTTAATTTTCCTTTTATTTGGCACTTTAACACCTACGTTGCTGTATTTTTTAAACTTTTTCTAGCTATTGTAATTGTTTCTATGATGGCAAATGAATACACTTATGGAACTTTAAAACAAAACCTCATTGACGGTTTAAGCAAAAAAGAATTTGTCATTTCTAAATTCTTAACAGTTTTGATATTTGCTGCCTGCTCAACAATTTTTGTTTTTATTATAACTTTAATTCTAGGTCTGTGTTATTCTTCGTATACCGAATTTGGCATTATTTTTAGTGACTTAGGCTATCTTCTTGCTTTTTTTGTAAATCTTTTAGGGTTCTTTTCATTTTGTTTGTTCATCGGAATTTTAGTCAAACGATCTGCTTTTGCTCTGGGATTTCTTTTAATTTGGTTTTGTTTAGAAATTTTTATAAAATGGTTTTTAGCTTCTCAAGTTTTTCCTGATAGCGATAAAGATTTATTGTTTACTCAATTTCTTCCATTAGAATCAATCTCTAATTTATTAATTGAGCCTTTTACAAGATTATCATTAATTCAAAATATGGGAAGCAAAATTGGCATTGAAAGCACAAAAGATTATAGTGTAAGTTATTTTACTATTTTGATTGTCTTAACATGGACTCTGATATTTATATCTTCTTCATACAAATTATTAAAAAATAGAGATTTATAGTATATTTGTTACTATGAATTATGTAAAAGTAATACTCCTTATCTGCCTTTTGTTTTGTATCGGGACTAAAACCAATGCCCAAAATATTTCTGTTGATCCAACTGTAACGCCGGAAGTTTTAGTAAAAAATATTTTAATCAACAGCTCTTGCCTAAGTATAGAGAATATAAATGCTTCTGGGAATCCAATACCAGGAAAACAAAGTTATGCATCTTTTACGGCAGGAAGCAATTTTCCATTTTCTAACGGACTTGTTTTAACCACTTCTGCTAGTAAAAATGCCGAAGGTCCATATAATCAAGCAACTTCGATAGGAGAAAGAATCATGTCTTGGAATGGGGATCAAGATTTAAACACTGCTTTAGGAACTACTACAAGTACACAAGCAACTGTTTTAGAATTTGATTTTACGTCTTCAACCAATTCAATAAGCTTTAATTATTTTTTTGCTTCGAATGAGTATCAATCTTTTTACCCATGTTCTTATTCAGATGGATTTGCTTTCCTGATTAAAGAAGTAGGAACAACAGAACCTTATAAAAATTTAGCTGTTTTACCCAACTCAACAATTGCGGTTTCTGCAACAACCGTCCATCCTAAAATTAATAGTACTATTGTTGAAGGAACTCCAAAACCAGGATGTGAAGCGGTTAACGAAAATTATTTTAAAGGTTATAATTCACCATCAAGTCCAATTAACTACGCAGGACAAACTGTAGTTATGAATGCTTCTACAGATGTTGTCCCAAACAAAAAATATCATTTAAAATTGGTTGTCGCTGACGATTTAACTAGAAATTTCCATTCAGCAGTTTTTATAGAAGGAGGCAGTTTTTTAAGTAAAATCAATTTTGGAAAAGACAGAACATTTGCTAATGACAATCCGGTTTGTTTTGGAGAAAATTTTGTTTTAGACACAAAATTAAATGGTGCCGATTATACTTTTAAATGGTATATAAAAGATGCCTCTAACAATTATGTTTTATTATCTGGAGCAACGACACCAACATATGCGGTAATAACGCCAGGAACATACAAAGTTGAAGCAAGTTTAAACAGTGCTTCCTGTATAGCAACAGGAGAAATTTCGGTAGAATTTACGCAAGAAATCAAATCTACAAATACTACTATATTACAATGTGATGATGATACTGATGGAATCACATTTTTTGATTTAACTAAAGTTGCCAATATTGTAAAAAACAACGTTTCGCAAATTACCAATCAGGGTTATTATGAAACTTTAGCAAATGCAAGAAACAAAGTAAATCCAATTCTTAATCCAAAAAAATATTTCAATAAATTTCCGAATCAAAGTGTATATGCTAGAATCGAAAACACTTATGGCTGTTTTGCAACTCCGCAAATTTTACTAAATGTTTCTCCTTACATAATTCCAGATCAGCCGCCATTTACAACATGTGACGAAGATCAGGAGCAAGACGGTTTGTATCAATTTAATTTAGCAGAACAAATAACACCGCAGATTATGGCAACACTTCCTTCTGGATTGGTTGTCAATTACTTTTTAACAGCAGATGATGCTTTAGCCGAAACAAATCCGTTGCCGAATGTTTTCAAAAATACGATTCCAAATAATCAAACAATTTACGTTCGAGCCATAAACGGACCAGATTGTTATGATATTGCTCCTGTAGAATTAGTTGTACATACTTTTGATCCTCCAAATTTTGAAGATGAAACTTTATATTTATGCAAAGGAGAGCAAATGACTTTATCGGTTGCAACAGGTTTTAAAAGTTATCAATGGTCGAATGGAGATAATGTTAACTCAACAATAATCAATACAGCTGGAGATCATAAGATTGTGGTAACTGACGCAAATGATTGCCAAAAAACAAAAACATTTAAAGTAATTTTATCTGAACCAGCATTTATTACAGGAGCAGATATAAAGGATTTTTCTGGAATAGACAATTCAGTTGAAGTTTTATATACAGGAGTTGGTAATTATGAGTTTTCGCTAGACGGATATACTTTCCAAGACGATCCTACATTTACGCAAGTAAAACCAGGAATTTATAACGCAACGGCACGAGATCAACATGGATGTGGCATTTCAAATTCATTTTTGCTTTATGTTTTAGATTATCCACGATTCTTCACTCCGAATGGAGATGGTTACAACGACCTTTGGGCAATTGAAAATATAGGTCAAATGCCAGATTACAGCATTTCTATCTTTGATCGATATGGGAAATTATTAAAACAAATGAATCAAAATAGTTCTGGCTGGAATGGAGTATTCAACGGACAAGAATTACCTTCAGACGATTATTGGTTTACGCTTTTATTTGTAAATGGGAAAATTGTTAAAGGTCATTTCTCATTAAAAAGATAAAAATTTAAACTCTAAAATTTAAATTCCAAATTCTAAAATACGGTAAAAAAAGAATCCCAAACTCCATAACTGGAATTTGGGATTTTTTATATTGAAAGAAAAACTAATTAGATTTTATATCTTTTTCTATCAGTTTCACTTAAGTAAATCTTTCTTAAACGAAGAGATTTTGGAGTAACTTCAACATACTCATCTTTTTGGATGTACTCTAAAGCTTCTTCTAAAGAGAATTTGATAGCTGGAATAATTCTAGCTTTATCATCAGCTCCAGAAGAACGCACGTTAGAAAGTTTTTTCGTTTTAGTAACGTTAACAGTCATATCGTCGCTACGAGTGTTTTCTCCAATAACCTGACCTTCATAAATATCCTCATTTGGATCAACGAAGAATTTACCACGATCTTGTAATTTATCGATAGAGTAAGGAATAGCTTTTCCGTTTTCCATAGAGATTAGTGAACCGTTGTTACGTCCAGGAATTTCCCCTTTGTATGGTTCGTATCCTATGAAACGGTGTGCCATAATAGCCTCACCAGCAGTAGCAGTAAGCAATTGATTTCTTAAACCGATAATTCCACGAGATGGAATATTGAATTTAATAATCATACGCTCACCTTTACCTTCCATAGAAAGCATTTCTCCTTTACGGATAGTTACGAATTCAACCGCTCTACCTGAAAGATTTTCTGGTAAGTCGATAGTTAATTCCTCAATTGGCTCACATTTAACACCATCAACTTCTTTGATGATAACTTGTGGCTGACCAATTTGAAGCTCATAACCTTCTCTTCTCATTGTTTCAATAAGAACAGATAAGTGAAGTACACCACGACCAAAAACCATGAATTTATCAGCAGAATCAGTTTCTCCAACTTTCATTGCTAAGTTTTTCTCAAGCTCTTTTGTTAATCTTTCACGAATATGACGAGAAGTAACAAATTTACCTTCTTTACCAAAGAAAGGTGAATCGTTAATTGTGAACAACATAGACATTGTTGGCTCATCGATAGCAATAGTTTGTAAAGCTTCAGGGTTTTCGAAGTCAGCGATAGTATCACCAATTTCAAATCCTTCAATACCAACTACAGCACAAATATCTCCAGCAACAACTTCTTCTACTTTTCTACGGCCTAAACCTTCGAAAGTATGTAATTCTTTAATTCTTGATTTGATAATTTTACCATCTCTTTTTACTAAAGAAATAGGTGATCCTTCTTTCAATACACCTCTTTCAAGACGTCCAATAGCGATACGACCTGTAAAAGAAGAGAAATCTAAAGATGTAATCAACATTTGAGGAGTTCCTTCAGAAACTTTAGGAGCTGGAACATTAGCGATAACCATATCTAATAATGGTTCAATGTTTTCTGTTTGATTTTTCCAATCATCAGACATCCAGTTGTTTTTAGCCGAACCATAAACAGTTGGGAAATCCAATTGTTCTTCAGTAGCACCTAATTCAAACATTAAGTCGAAAACTTTCTCGTGAACTTCTTCTGGAGTACAGTTTTCTTTATCAACTTTATTAATAACTACGCATGGTTTTAAACCTAAGTCAATAGCTTTTTGTAACACGAAACGCGTTTGTGGCATAGGCCCTTCAAAAGCATCTACTAGTAAACATACACCATCGGCCATGTTCAAAACACGTTCAACTTCTCCTCCAAAATCCGCGTGGCCAGGAGTGTCAATAATATTGATTTTTGTTCCTTTATATTGAACTGATACGTTCTTAGAAGTAATTGTAATACCTCTCTCACGCTCTAAATCATTATTATCTAGGATTAAATCACCTGTATTTTCGTTTTCACGAAATAATTGACAGTGATACATAATTTTATCAACCAAAGTGGTTTTACCGTGATCGACGTGGGCAATAATTGCAATGTTTCTAATAGATTCCATCTGTGATTTTTAATGGGCGCAAAGGTACACTTTATTTTGATAAAAAAAACGTTTCTAATATAGTTTACGTAAATACAATCAATTAGTTAATATAAATCATCAAAATATAGCCCTTAAATTGACATTAACATATGTTTAGTTATAGTTAATTTAACTATATTTGGAGTAATGAAAAGTAAAACTCTCCAAATTACTCTTATTTATACAATCATCACGATAATTATGGCAATTATTTGTCATCAATTACTAACAACCTACTTTTCATTTTCTCAATATCCGCTTTTATCGCTCTTGAAGGATATTTCATTCATTTTAATAACGGGAATAGTTTTTAGTTTCATACTTTCAAAAAACGAAAAAAAGAATATTAGCATTTTTGAAAAGTTAAACAAAACTAATGAAGACATAAAAGAATCCAACGAGAAATATGACATTGTAGCAAAAGCAACAAGTGATACAATTTGGGATTGGAAAATTCAAGAAGACAGCATTAATTGGAACAAAGGAATAGAAAGCGTTTTTGGCTACAACCCAGAAGAAGTGGGCAAAACTTCAAAATGGTGGTTTGATAAAATACACCCTGAAGACAGCATTCGAATGTCAATAAAACTTTACTCTTTTATTGAACAAAAAACACAAAACTGGCAGGATCAATATCGTTTTAGATGTGCAGACGGCACTTATAAATATGTTTTAGACAGGGGTTTTTTATTAAAGGATGAAAAAGGAAGAGCCATCAGAATGATTGGAGCCATTCAGGATATCACTAAACAAAAAGAAGAGGAACAACGTTTAAAACTTCTGGAAACGGTAATTACACAATCTAAAGATTCTATTTTAATTACAGAAGCCAATTCGCCCGACGGCAAAATCCCTAAAATTGTTTACGTAAACCCAGCGTTTTCGCAGATGTCAGGCTATCAATCTAATGAAATAATTGGAAAATCAGCCAATATTTTTAAAGGTCCAAAATCTGATTCGGATGAATTAAAAAAATTATTAAAAGCAATAAAAAACGAAGAAGAATGCCTAATAGAAACTATTACATACACCAAAAATAAGGAAGAGTATTGGGTACGTTTCTCTATGATTCCGATTTTTAACAATGATGAAGTAATCACCCACTGGATTTCTATACAACGAGACATTACAGACGAAAAAAAATTAGAAACAGAAAAAGAGCATCTTATTCGAGAACTTACTCAAAATAATAAAGACCTCAAACAGTTCTCTTACATAACATCTCACAACCTTCGAGCTCCATTATCTAACCTAATTGGGCTTCTAAACTTGACAGAAGATATTCCGATTGAGAATGAAGAACTACAAGAAATCTTAGCAGGATTTACAAAATCTACCCATTTGCTTAACGAAACAATTAATGATTTAGTAAAAGTCATTATTATCAAAGACAATCCTTCAATGCAAAAAGAAGAAGTTTCTCTAAAAGAAGTTTTTGAAAATGTTTTTAGCCAATTATCCTTTCAAATTGAATTACACAAACCCATTATCAAACTTAAATTTGACAAACTGCCACAGCTAATAATAAATAAAGCGTATATTGAAAGCATTTTACTTAATCTACTAACCAATTCAATAAAATACAAATCTGAAAACAGAAAACTAAAAATAGCCATTACGGCCGAACAAGTAGACAATAAAACAATAATCACTTTTAAAGACAACGGAATAGGAATCGATTTAGAAAGAAATCGCGATAAAGTTTTTGGGCTATATCAAAGATTCCACAATTATCCAGACAGCAAAGGATTGGGACTTTATCTTGTAAAATCACAAGTAGAAACGATGGGAGGAACAATTGCTATAGATAGTGAAGTTAATAAAGGCACCACATTTACAATAACATTTAAAAACTAATTATTATGCTTGAGCAGATTTTATGCATAGACGATGATCCAATCACATTAATGCTATGCAAAAAAGTAATTTCAAAATCTTCATTTTCGAATGAAGTTATTACAGCTCAAAACGGTGAAGAAGCACTTCATCATTTCAATACCTTAAAATACACTAATGATAAGAATAGAAAAAAACCAGAATTAATTTTTTTAGATTTAAACATGCCTATCATGGGTGGCTGGGAATTTTTAGATCATTTTACTTCTTCTGCTTATAATGAATTTAATTCTGCTCCAGTAATTGTATTGTCCTCAACAATAGACCCTGAAGATCTTGCCAAAGCAAAAAAATATCCAATTATCATTGATTTTCTTTCAAAACCGGTTACCCAACAGATGCTAGAGTACCTTAAAAAGAAAATAGATTTATAAAATTTTCAAAACTCCAAATATTTTAAATTTCAAATTCTAATCTTGACAAATATTGGAATTTGGAATTTATTATTTTATCAGAATCCAATTGGAGTTAAAACAAAAAAAGTCCTCTTTTAGAGGACTTTTATATCTTTAGCAAATTGTATTAATTACAATTTAGCAACATGTTTAGTTAATTTAGACTTCAAATTAGAAGCTTTATTATCATGAATGATGTTCTTTTTAGCTAATTTATCAATCATAGAGATTACAGTAGATAACTTAGCAGCAGCATCAGACTTATCAGTAGCTAATCTTAATGCTTTAATAGCATTACGAGTAGTTTTGTGTTGGTATCTGTTAAGTACTCTTTTCTTTTCGTTACTTCTGATTCTTTTTAATGCTGACTTATGATTTGCCATTTTCTTTCAATTTTAGATGTAATAATTATTATAAATACTAGTTAAAAAAGAAAAACCTCCCACAATTGCAAAGCAATCACTTTGGTTTTAACTAATAAAACAAAAACCGAGACACCAATTTTTATTTTACAAAACTTATTTACAACTAATTTTGTAGTCCGTAGGGGAATCGAACCCCTGTTACCAGGATGAAAACCTGGCGTCCTAACCCCTAGACGAACGGACCTAAATTCTCCTAGTTTGGAAACTTTTCAATATGTAATATAACTAGTAGTCCGTGGGGGAATCGAACCCCCCTTACCAGGATGAAAACCTGGCGTCCTAACCGATAGACGAACGGACCGTGCTTCTCTAATGCGGATGCAAAGATACATCTATTTTTTAGTTGCACAATAGCTGATGCTATTTTTTTTATTTTTTTTTAATAAGCCTTTGCAAACAGCACTCTTTTAGCAGAAGGACTACCAGTAAACACACAGGTTCCCGCCTCTTCAACAGCGTCCAAAGGAATACAACGAATCGTAGCTTTTGTCAAGTCTTTTATCTTTTCTTCTGTAGCCGCAGTTCCATCCCAATGTGCCGAAATAAAACCTCCTTTACCTTCTAAAACTTCTTTAAATTCTTCAAAGCTATTTACTTCTGTAATATGTGTATTACGATAATTCAAAGCTCTATCAAACAAATCTTTTTGAATCTGCTCTAACAAATCATTTACATAATCAACAATTTTCTCTGAAGCCACAACTTCTTTTGATAAATTATCGCGTCTTGCCACTTCAAAAGTTCCGTTTTCTAAATCTTTCGGACCAACAGCAATTCTAACAGGAACACCTTTTAATTCCCATTCAGCAAATTTAAATCCTGGCTTTTGAGTCGTTCTGTCATCATATTTTACCGAAATCTTTAGTTTTTTCAATTTTGCAGTCAATTCATTAACCGCAGCAGTGATTTGCGCTAATTGCTCATCTGTTTTATGAATAGGAACAATTACAACCTGAATTGGCGCTAAATTTGGAGGCAGAACCAAACCTTGATCATCTGAATGCGTCATAATCAAAGCCCCCATTAAACGAGTTGAAACTCCCCATGAAGTCCCCCAAACATGCTCTTGTTTTCCTTCAGCATTAGCAAACTTAACATCAAATGCTTTTGCAAAGTTTTGACCTAAAAAGTGTGAAGTTCCAGCCTGTAAAGCTTTTCCATCCTGCATTAAAGCTTCAATACAATACGTTTCATCAGCTCCTGCAAAACGCTCTGTTTCTGTCTTGAATCCTTTTACTACAGGAATTGCCATGAAATTTTCAGCAAAATCCGCATACACATTCATCATTTTCTCAGATTCTTCAATAGCTTCTGCTTTTGTAGCGTGAGCCGTATGCCCCTCTTGCCATAAAAACTCTGCAGTTCTTAAAAACAAACGCGTACGCATTTCCCAACGAACCACATTTGCCCATTGATTAATCAATAAAGGCAAATCTCTATATGACTGTACCCATCCTTTATATGTAGACCAAATAATTGCTTCACTTGTCGGACGAACAATAAGTTCTTCTTCTAGTTTTGCATTTGGATCAACCATTAATTTTCCTGGCCTATCTTCATCATTTTTTAGTCTATAATGCGTTACAACAGCACATTCTTTTGCAAATCCTTCTGCATTTTTTTCTTCAGCCTCAAACATGCTCTTCGGCACGAATAACGGAAAATAAGCATTTTGATGTCCCGTTTCTTTAAACATTCGATCTAACTCAGCCTGCATTTTTTCCCAAATAGCATATCCGTACGGTTTAATAACCATACAGCCTCTAACTCCTGAATTTTCAGCTAGATCTGCTTTCACAACCAGCTCGTTATACCATTTCGAATAATCTTCTGATCTTGTAGTGAGGTTCTTACTCATATTATATAGTTTGGCACAAATTTTGTTTTAAATAATTTTAACTAAATAGTTTGACAAAACTAACTATTTTTGTAATGTGCAACAATAAAAAACACCACAGATATGAAAACTAACATTTCTATTCGCCAAAACTCTAATCATTTTTACTTAATCGGATTATTGAGTTTATTGCTAGCGTCGTGTGGTTCTTACCAAAATTCATCTTATCATGATAATGACGGTGTATATGGTAACTCATCAAACAGCTACGTGCAGTCTAATTCGAACGGCACGAACAATCAATACAAAGAATACTTCAGATCTATGCAAGATGACAATCAGCCAACTGAAATATTTACAGACGTAGACAATTACACTAATTACGCAGAAAATGACAGCACTCAAACTGCCTCTGTAGGCTATCCAGCTTGGGGAAGCAGCAATTCTGAAGTTTCAGTTAATGTATACTCAGATCCAACTTGGTCTTTCGGATTCGGAATGGGATATCCTTATTATGGCTGGGGTTACGGCGGTTACTGGGGCTGGGGATATCCAGGCTACTGGGGTGGCTGGGGTTATCCAGGTTACTGGGGCTGGGGTTATCCAGGATATTGGGGTGGCGGTTATTACGGCTACAACAATTACAACTACACCTACGGAAGAAGAGGTTCTGCAGCTTATTATGGCAACAGAAACTACAGCTCAGACAGAGGAGGATATATGTCAAGCAGAGGTTATGCTTCTAACAGAAGCTACAACTCTAATAGAAACTACACCACTAATAGAAGTAGCTATACGACAAACAGAAATTATACAACCAATAGATCTAGTAATGGCTATACCGATTTTAGAAGAACTTCTACAGTAAACGGAAGAACCTCAACTCCAACATTTACAAATAGAAGATCTACTACAAACGGATCTGATTACAGCACTTACAGCAATAGAAGATCTTACAACAATAATAGTAGCGGAACTACAAATAGAAGCTACACACCAAGCAGCAACAGCAACTCATCTAGAAGCTACAGCCCTAGCCCATCACGTTCAATGAACAATAGCGGCGGCGGAAGCATGAGATCGTCTGGCGGCGGTGGCGGTGGAGGAATGAGATCTGGCGGCGGTGGCGGTGGAGGAAGAAGATAATTCTTCCTCAAAATAATTTCAAACTAAAACTTATCAAAATGAAAAAAATACTATTCCTTTTTATAACAGGACTAACTGTCAGCGCGTCATATTCTCAAGAAGTTTCAGATGCTTTGCGTTATGCTCAGGACAATCTAACAGGAACTGCTCGATATAGAGCAATGAGCGGTGCTTTCGGCGCAGTAGGAGGAGATTTATCTTCTTTAAGCGTAAATCCAGCAGGTTCATCAATCTTTAACACTAATCAAGTAGGTGTATCTTTCAGCAATCAGAATATTAAAAACAATTCTAATTATTTTGGAACTCAGACTTCTGAGAAAGAAAACTCATTTATCTTAAACCAAGCTGGAGCTATTTTTGTTTTTAAAGATCGTAATCCTAACAATGGATGGAACAAAATTGCAATTGGTGCAATGTACGAGAATACAAACAACTTCAACAATAGTGTTTTCTCTGCAGGAACAAATCCAACTAATTCTGTTGATGGTTATTTCTTAGCTTTCGCAAATGGAATTCCTTTAGGAAACATTACTAATAATCCATACGAAGACTTAAGTTATAGAGAGCAGCAAGCTTTTTTTGGTTACGAAGGATATGTAATTAATCCTGTTGCAGACAATAACAACAATACAGCTTACACATCTAATGTGCCAGCTGGCGGAAATTATCATCAAGAAAATGAAATTTACGCTAGAGGTTATAACAGCAAAGCAAGTTTTAATATTTCCACTTCTTATAAAGACAGACTTTATCTTGGAGCTAACTTAAATGTTCACGTAACAGATTATAGAAGAACTACAAGTTTTTACGAATACAACAATAATCCTTTAGAAACTTACGAAACAATTTCAAATTTACGTTTCAACAATGAACTTTACACTTATGGAAACGGATTCTCTTTTCAATTGGGAGCAATAGGAAAAGTAACAGAAGCTCTTAGGTTAGGTTTATCTTACGAATCAAACACTTGGTACACCCTTTATGACGAAGTTTCACAAAGTTTATTCACAACAACTGAAACTAGCGCTGGTGATACATTTGACAATCCTGTTAATCCAAATGTTGTAAATGTATATGATTCATACACTTTACAAACTCCTGATAAATGGACTCTTAGCGCCGCTTATGTTTTTGGAAAATCAGGTTTAATAAGTATCGACTACTCTACAAAAAACTACGGGAACAGCAAATTCAAACCAACTAACGATGAAGGCTTTAGAGGCGTAAACGCTGATATAAGCAGCGCTTTAAAAAGAAACGATGAACTTAGAATTGGTGCAGAATACAAAATAAACCAATTAAGTTTAAGAGGCGGATATCGTTTTGAAGGAAGTCCGTACGAAAATAGAAGAACTGTAGGGGACTTAAACAGCTTTTCTGGTGGTTTAGGATATGATTTTGGAGGAACAAAATTAGACTTAGCTTATTCTTACGCTCATAGAAAATCAAATCAAGGATTTTTCGCAACAGGTTTTACAGACGGCGCAAACATTAATTCTAAATTGAACAATGTAACGCTTACCTTATTATTCGCATTGTAATTAAAATTAAATAGATTAATGAAAATTTCCGTCAGATTTTTATCTGGCGGATTTTTTTTAATCATTACTAAAGCTTTTTCAACGCATTAACTTCATAAAAAACAGCTAAAACAACTTTAAAACTAGTGCTGTTTGAATAAAAAAAGTGTAATTTTGCACTCCAATTTATAAAAGTATGAGAACCAAGTCTTTAAAAAAGAACAAAATTAACGTAATCACTCTTGGGTGTTCAAAAAATGTTTATGACAGTGAAGTCCTTATGGGACAGCTGCGTGCTAATGGAAAAGAAGTTGAACATGAAGCTCCTGCAGAAAAAGAAGGAAACATTATTGTAATCAACACTTGTGGTTTTATTGACAATGCAAAAGCAGAATCAGTAAATATGATTTTGGAATATGCTGATAAAAAAGACAGAGGACTTGTTGACAAAGTTTTCGTTACAGGATGTTTGTCTGAACGTTACAGACCAGATTTGGAAAAAGAAATTCCAAATGTGGACCAATATTTTGGAACTACAGAATTACCTCAATTATTAAAAGCTCTTGGAGCTGATTATAAACATGAATTACTTGGAGAACGTTTAACTACAACTCCAAAAAATTATGCTTATTTAAAAATTGCCGAAGGCTGTGACAGACCTTGCAGTTTCTGTGCAATTCCTTTAATGCGTGGTTCTCATGTTTCTCAGCCAATTGAAAAATTAGTTAAAGAAGCACAAGGTTTAGCAAAAAATGGCGTAAAAGAATTAATCCTAATTGCTCAAGATCTAACTTATTACGGACTTGATCTTTACAAAAAAAGAAATCTTGCTGAACTTTTAGAAGAACTAGCAAAAGTTGAAGGTATTGAATGGATTCGTTTGCATTATGCCTACCCTACTGGTTTCCCGATGGATGTTTTAGAATTAATGAAACGCGAGCCAAAAATCTGCAATTACATTGATATTCCTTTACAGCACATTTCAGATTCTATTTTGAAATCAATGCGTCGTGGAACTACTCAGGCTAAAACCACTCAATTATTAAAAGACTTCCGTGCTGCGGTTCCTGGAATGGCAATCAGAACAACTCTTATTGTTGGTTATCCTGGTGAAACTCAAGAAGATTTTGAAATTTTGAAAGATTTTGTACAAGAAATGAAATTTGACAGAATGGGATGTTTTGCTTATTCTCATGAAGAAAATACTCATGCTTATTTACTAGAAGATAATGTTCCAGACGATGTAAAACAAGCAAGAGCAAATGAAATTATGGAATTGCAATCTCAAATTTCTTGGGATTTAAACCAAGAAAAAGTTGGCAAAGTATTCAGATGTATTATAGACAGAAAAGAAGGGGCGCATTTTGTTGGAAGAACAGAATTTGATAGCCCAGATGTTGACAATGAAGTTTTAATCGACGCATCTAAACATTACGTAAAAACTGGAGAATTTGTTAATATCAAGATAATAGAAGCAACAGAATTTGATTTATACGGAGAACCTGCTTAAATTTACACTTAACAATTGTTAATCTTAGATAAAATACTTTTATGAAACCAACTCAAACTTTATTTATTTTAGTTTTTAGCTTATTCTATTTTACTGCTTCTGCGCAGTATGGTGGTTACAACAATGGCTATGGTGGTTACGGAAACGGCTACGGAAGAGGCGGCGGAATGGGAATGGACAGAAGTATGATGGGAGGACAGCAACAAGGAACCCCAAGCAAACCAAAAGAAACTCCTCCAGAAGAAACTGCAGCTATCGTGGTTGAACAAATGAAACCTCAAGTAAATCTTGATGAATTGCAAGCCATTGCAATTACAAATGTTTTAGCAGAAAGTATCAGAGAACAAGGTATTTTACTAAAAAACGAAAGTAGTAGCCAAGATCAAAAAATTGAGCAAATAAAAGCTCTACGAGAAAATACAGATAAAAGAATTAACGCATTTTTGAATCCAGACCAAGTTGAGAAGTACAAGACTTTTATGGACACTTTGAAAGAGGTTAAGAAAACTAAATCTAAAAAGAAAAAAGATAAAGATTCAAAAGACACAAAAGATTCTAAGGAAGTAAAAGAAAATACAGATACGAAAATCTCCGAATAATCGTTTAAACTTATAAAACAACGTATTATGACAAAAAAGCTTTTTTGTTATCTGCTTTTGGCTGCCATTATCAGCTCTTGCTCTACAAATCCGTACAAAAACACGGAAAAAGCATATGACCAGCAATTAAAGACCTTAGAGAATCAAATTACAAATAAAGAAGCAAAACCAATCCCGGCCACTACAGTTGTGATTGATACTTCTTATGCACAACAGTTGAGAATTGTAAAAGATACTTTATCTAAAACAAATTCGACTTATTTGCAAAACGGAATTAATACCGAATGGATCGGAACTGTAAATTTCAACTTAAGAAAACCAAGTTTTGTTATCATTCATCATACTGCTCAAGATTCTCTTCAGCAGACAATTAATACTTTTACAAAAACAAAAACACAAGTAAGCGCACATTATGTGATTTCTGAAAATGGAAAAGTGGTGCAAATGCTTAATGATTATCTGAGAGCGTGGCATGCAGGCAATTCTACTTGGGGAAAAACAACCGATTTAAATTCTTGTTCTATCGGAATTGAATTGGACAATAATGGTTTTAAACCTTTTACAGAAGCACAAATTAGCAGTTTAGTTGCTTTGTTAACTAAATTAAAAAAGGATTATAACATTCCGACTCAAAACTTTTTAGGTCATGCAGATATTGCTCCGGGTAGAAAACAAGATCCAAGCGCCTTGTTTCCTTGGAAAACACTTGCAGAAAAAGGATTCGGAATTTGGCCAGACGAAGTTTTAGAACCAGCGCCATTCGATTTTAAGATTGAACCAGCACTTAGAATTATCGGTTACAACACCAAAAATTTAACCGCAGCAATTCAAGCTTTCAAATTACATTATATTCAAACTGATGCAACATCAGTTTTAGACAGAAAAACAATTGACACCATTTATTCGATTTACAAAAAACAGGTTCAATAAATAAGAGTTAATTCAAAATATAAAAACGCATTTCTACTAAACTAGAAATGCGTTTTTTTATATCAATTCTTAATTCTAATCCGTTTTTCTATATATTAAAAACATATTTATTATAAAACGTCTTGTTTACTCTTATTCAAAGGAGACGCACTGCGGTGAGCCTCTACAGATGGAAATTTAAACCATAAATAACAAAAAACAACATCCAAATTAGCTCTTAGAAATATACACATAATAGATCTAGGCTTTCATAGTCTATAAAGTCCCAACAACTAACAACTAACAACTAACAACTAACAACTAACAACTAACAATTACAAATAAAAAAGCTGCCAAAACATTAGTATGTTTCGACAGCTCCAAAAAAAAAAAAAAAATATCAATCTTTATCTCTAGAAAGAGTATGTTGTAGCAATTAATCCGTAGAAGTTTCCTCCTGTTGGCATTACATCTTTATCCACGAAAATATCTTCAGATGCAGCGTCGTATCTTAACTCAGGAATGATTGTTAGTTTTCCAACTTTAAAATTCAAAGAAACAGTATTTGCAAAAACACTTGATCCAGCTAAAGTTCCAAGACTTGGAGCAGCATCTTTTGCATCAAAGTACTCCATTCTGTAAGCCAAAAGCAATGATGGGCTGAAAGAGTAGTTTGCATATCCTACGATAGAAAACCATTCTCCATCTAAAGCACTGTCAAAATCATTTTTAGTTTTAGCATAAGTTGCATTTAAACCAAGTGCAAAACTATCGCTGATTGTTTTAGATGCTGTTAAGTCAAACTGTGTTTTGTTTTCATCAGAAACTGGAATTGTACTTCCTGGAATCGGGTTAGTACTTCCTGTTGTAAAATTCAAGTAAGCACTTCCTGTTTCTCCAATATATCCCACTTGTCCGATAAATGTTTTTTGATAAGATCCAGCATCCATTGCAGATTTAAAATCTGTTGGATTTGTTAGTCCTAACATCGCAGTAAATTTACCAGAAGTATATTGTGCTTTCAAACCAGTATTAAAAAATGGTCCGTAAGAGAAAGCGTAAGACATACTGTAGTTTTTGTTATCTACTGCATCTAACACTTCATACCCGATATGCGTTCCGAAACTACCGGCTACAAATTTAAATTCGTCTGTTACATTATATGTAAAATATAACTGTTTAATTAAAAATTTTGCACTTGCATCTTTATCCGGTGTTTCATTATATGAAAACTCTGCTGCTCTTTTTCCGAAACCTAAATCTACAAATACAGATGCTTTTCCGAAAGTATGACCTGCTTCAATAGATGCCATTCCTAATTCAAATGAATTCTGAGAGTTGGTAAAGCTCGTTAATCCATTCATTTGTTTTGAAAAATCATATTTATAATACGCATCAGCAGAACCTCCCCAAGTGGTTGCAGGTGGAGCGGCAGCTTCATCTTCTTGGGCAAAGGCAAAAGAACTTGTTAACATGGCGGTTAAAATGTAAAATGCTTTTTTCATGTTTTAAATTGGTTTTTAGTTATTAAATTGATTCTGGTTAGTTAATCTTTTATATATCTATGTAATAGTATAAGTCATTTCTAAAAACTTTCATTCGCCTCAAATCATCATCATTTTCATTAGCGAATTTATTAACTTTTGTATCATCAGAATAATTCAAAACTACTTTTTTGGTGTTTTGAGCGAAGAATTACGGATTACAAAAATTAATCTTCCAATAATCATTATTTCATATTTATCGATAATTGTTTTTGAAAATTCAATAACAAAATTTTAAGAGTTTTTTCAAAAACAACAGGGTTAAAAGTAAATTTTACTACAAAAATAAACCTAAAACAAGTAAAAAAAGAGAGCAAACAAGAAACACCCCCTAAAAAAATAGGGGCTAATTAAAAAATTAAAACAAAACCCAGAAAACACATAATAATCTAATCAAGGAAAAACAAAAAATATTCATCAATTATAATTCTTACAAAAACAACTTCACAAAACTTACTTTTATGACTTATTTTTAAAGTGCTTTTTCTCTAAAGGAAACACAATTGATATAACAAAAAAAGCCTGCTCAATAATTGAACAGGCTTTAAAAAAAATTAAACTAACTTTTATTCCTTATTATACTTTCTCAAATATTCTCGAACTTTAATTCCAGAGTCTTTTAAATCTTCCTCTTTCCATTTTCCTTCGGAATTGGCAGATTTCTTCAAAATTGAACATGTTTCATCTTTATCTGAAATTGACCAAGTAATCCAGCTGAGTTTTTTAGATTCCATCCAATCTATATAATCCTGCCAAGCTTTATAATCTAAAGGACCATCACCAGAAGCTTCCATCCCAGCCGATTCTGAAATAAAAACAGGTAAACCGCTTTTTATGGCTTCGTCTGTTCTATCTCTCAAATATTTCCCGTGAGTTGCCGCATAAAAGTGCATCGTATACATTATATTAGTATAACCCATTATCGGATCTTCGGCAGGACGATCAATATCCTGATCCCAATGCGGACAGCCAACCAAAATAATATTTTTAGGATCGTTTTGTCTAATAACTCTAATTATTTCTTCCGAATAAGCCTTTACCTCCTGCCAAGTTTCATAATCTGGTTCATTAAAAACTTCATATATAATATTAGGATACTTGGCATATTTTCTTGACATTTCATCAAAAAACTTTTTAGCTTCTTTCAAATTAACATTATGACTGTGCCAATCTATAATTACATAGATATCAGATTTAATGGCACCGTTTACAACCGCTTCTATTTTTTGTTTAGAAAATTCTGGATCTTTTATATAGGAATGATCTCCAAGTTCTATTCCCATTGCAGCTCGAACTACATTGCAATTAAAATCCTTTTTTAACCAGCTTACTGCTTTTTCATTATAAAATCTTGGCCACAAACTATGCCAACCAAAACTTAATCCGCGAAGAACAATAGGATTGCTATTTTTATCTACCAACTGCGTTCCTTGAACACTTAATTGTCCATGCTTTTTTACGAATTGCGCTTTGGAAATATTAGCAATCAGCAAAAAAGAAAAAGCGACAATCCAAATTTTTGATTTCATAGTGACAATTTTTTAAGGAATTAATTTTAATGTTATAACATCATGCGACGCAATTTGGGCAATGAAAGCCTTTTTAGTATTTCCTACTTCTTTATTTTTCCAAAGATCTTTTATTTTGAAATTTGTTTTAGAAAAATCGGCTTCATATCCAAAATCAGCATCTTTAATATTGTTTTTCTTCCAATCAAAATTAATTTTTTTCGAAGTTTCAGTTCTATTTACAAAACTTATTGCCCAAGCTCCGTCAGAAAGTGGTTTTACCCAAACTTCTATTCCATCTAAAACAGCATATTTAAAACCTTGAATTCCAAGCTTATCTTGATTTACTAAGAGCAATTCTTTATTGGTTAAAATTGCTAATGTTTCTTTAGACATTTTTCGATAATCATTTCCTGTAAACAAAGGCGAAGAAAGCATACACCACATTGCAAAATGGGTTTTATCTTCGGTATTGTTCATTTCGTTTCCAACTTCCATCATATCAAAATCATTCCAATGATCTGGACCTGAATATTTACGGATATCTTTTCTCATGTCAGCAATTTTCATAAATCCCCAAGAAGACCAATTTTCTGGATGTTTGTATTCGCAATCAAAACAAGGATAAATATCGCCCGAAATTCTCCAAAGATTCCCAATAGGCTTTCCCCATTCCCAAGGTTGATTATCGCCCCATTCGCAAAGGCTAAAAACAATTGGTCTTCCTGCAGTTTTTAGCGCATTACTCATTGTTGCGTAAGCTTCTTTTGCTGTAATTCCTTCTGTATTACACCAATCGTATTTTAGAAAATCGATTCCCAATTTTGCATAAAATCTCGCATCTTGATATTCATAACCTCGTGTACCAGGATAACCAGCGCAAGTTTTTGTTCCAGCGCAATTGTACAAACCGAATTTCAAACCTTTACTATGAACATAATCAATCACTGCTTTCATTCCGCTAGGAAATTTTTCAGGATCTGGAACCAAATCACCATTTACATCGCGTTCGTGTGTCATCCAGCCATCGTCTAATACTATATAATTGTAACCCGCAGCTGCCAAACCAGAAGAAACCATTATATCTGCAGTTTCTTTTACCAGTTTTTCATCGATATTAGTTGCAAAAGTATTCCACGAATTCCATCCCATTGGCGGTGTCATAGCAAGGCCTTCAAATTTTCCAGCTTGCTGTTTATGCGTATTTCCTTGACTGAAACCTAAACTGGACAAACCCAAAGCAAGCAACAAAGCGATTTTTTTCATTTTATAAAACTTAAATTATTATAAAAAGATGTTCCCTAATTTTTCAACTAGGGAACATCTCACAAACTAACTCAAAACAGAATCTTATTTTAATACAAATCCAAGATCATCAAACAGCACAACATTTCCGCCGTCATTGTTAGATTCTTGGAAAGTAATCATACTTAAAGTTGTAGGATTTCCTAATTTATCAAATGGAATTTCTATGTAGACCCAAGTAGTTGTTACTGGAATTACGTAGTTTGCTCCTCCATTCATACTGAAATTTACCTGACCATTTTTAGCTCCTTTTACTGCAATTCTGAAGGCTTTATATTTAGATAAATCAACATTGAAACCCCAGTTACCGCCATCCCAAGCGCCAAAAGTCCATTGCCAAGATTTTTCTCCTTGATAAGAATCTCCATCAAAATCAAAATTAACTCCTTTTCCTGCCCAAGGTCCGCCCCATTGCATTCCGTATAATTTATCATCGTATAAAGCAGTTCCGATTGCTTCTTTTGAAACCGCAGTACCAGAAATATTAGTTACTGCAAGATTTCTATAGTCAGCATTTGCTGGAATTTTCACTACGATTTGTTCTAAAGTTGAAGAAACAATTGTAACCGGAACTTCTGGAAGCGTAGCGGTTTTTGCTAGTGTAACAACAGGATTCAAGAAATATTTACCTTTAATAATTACCTCATCGCCTGCTGCACAATTGATATAATTAAATCCTGAAAAAGTTGGAACTGGAGGAGCAACCGTAAAAGGCATTGTAACCGTACCATTTTTAGTAACGATTTTTAACTCATTTGATGCATTTGCGTACGGCGTATTTTCGTCAATTAAAACAACTATATCTGTATCCGTAACAAATGTTGGTCTAAAATAGGTATCATAATCATTAAAGTAAATCTTCTCGGTAGTTAAAAAACCTTTTCCATGAATGATATAATAGTTTTTAGGATCTCCAATTGTTACAGGAGTCGACGGAAACATATTTCCGTTTTCATCGTAACCCGAACGCATCACACTTTCGATAACTGGCGCGCCTCCCGAAGAAGAAGATGCGCTATCATCATTAGAGCATGAAGTAAAAAACATTAAAGAAAGCATCAGTGCTATGCACGCTGCTAACGAAACAATTTTTATATTTTTCATATTTATATTTTTAAAAATTATTTAAAAGTATACGGTGCTACTTCTTTTAATTTTGGATTTTTAATTAAATCATCAGCTGGATAAGGCAGCAATAAATTTGTTGCAGATATCGTGATGTGTTTCTCATTTTCTTTATCTCCTCTATTCTGAGCTTCTAAAATTGCTTTAGCTTGAGCAAACGGAAGACGTCCTAAATCAAAATAATAATCTCCTTCACAAGCCAATTCTGCACGTCTTTCTTTAAAAATATCATTAAACGAAATTGATGCTTTCTCAGATAAACCTGCTCTTTTACGAACGGCATTGTATGATTTTAAAGCATTTGCATCTGTAGTGCTTCCTGATTGCGAACCTAAAGTAGCTTCGGCATGAATTAATAATAATTCTGCATAACGCATCATATAGCTATTCATACTGCTTTCTCCGTTAAAAGGCGCATTAAAGGGTCCTGTTATTGGCAAGTTTTCTTTTCCGATTACATATTTTTTCAAACCAGCTCCCGAATTTTGAGCTTCATTTGCTAATTCAAAAGTATATCCTAAAAGTTTTGGCGAATCAACTGCCAAAGTTTGCGCATAAGTTAAGTTTGGATAATAATCTCCTGGAAGCATAAAAGTTTCGATTCTTCTTCTATCTCCGTTCTCAAAAACATTCTTAATTAAATCTTGAGAAGGTGCAATCTGACCAGAATAAGTAGTTTCTACCAATCTGTTTTCTGGAGCAAATAAAGTATTAGAGAAGTTCCCTTCAAAATAAGTTCCAGCGCCTGTCCATTGCCAAGAAAAAATAGATTCTTCGTTATTATTGTTTTTTTGAAGCCATAAGTCTGCAAATGATTTTGTTGGCAAAGCCTCGCCTCCAAGTAATTTAAATTCTCCGCTATTAATTACTTCTTGAGCCATTGCTTTTGCTAAATCGTATTTCTTTTGATACAAATAAACTTTAGCCAAGAATGCTTTTGCAGATCCGCTAGAAACGTGTGCGTTGGCAGCATAATCAGATCCTCTGTTTTTTTGTCTCAAATTTGCGATTGCATATTTCAAGTCATTTTCTATGAATTTGTAAACGTCTTCGACAGGATTACTTGGAATAACGAAATTCTTAGAATAATCTGCATTGTTCTCGATAATTGGCACATTTCCCCATAATCTTACCAAGAAAAAATAAGAAAAAGCTCTAATGAAATGCGCTTCACCTAAAGCATTATTCAACGCTTCTTTACTAACATTTGGCCCAACACTTTGCGGAAGATTGCTAATATAAGCGTTAGAATTTGCGATGGCTCCAAAACATGATCTCCATGCATCAGAAATGAAAGCTTGTGAATTGGTAAAACTCAAATCGGTAAACTTTCCAAAATCATTGTATTGGCTGGCATACATATTTCCAGAGATTACATCTGTAATACCGTAAAAAGCCGATTTGTTCATATTAAACCAAACAATACCGTATAATCCGTTGGCAGCATTATCTAACTTCGTGTCCGAATCGTAATAATTACCTACAGTTGGCGCTCCTTCGGCAGGAACATCAAGAAAATCTTGAGAACAAGAAGAAGACATTAACATTAATAATGTCATAAAAACTGCGCTACTTCTTTGTATTATATTTTTCATCTTTAATTCGTATTAAAATTCAACATTAAAACCAAAAGTAATTTGTCTTGGCACTGGATAACGTCCATTATCGACACCAGAAAGCAATGCATCTTGGTTAAAAGAACCAACTTCAGGATCGTATCCTTTATATTTCGTGAACGTATATAAGTTTTGTCCAGAAGCATAAATTCTCAATCTTGTTAGACTTAGTTTAGAGATCATTTCTGAAGGAAGTGAATATCCTAAAGTCACGTTTTGAATTCTTAAATATGATCCGTTTTCAATGTTGCGAGTTGATATTGCATTATTAATATGATCATAAGTTGAAGGTCTAGGAAGCGATGCATCTAAATTTGAAGCAGAATAAAAATCGGCAGCTTCAGTTAAATAATTTGTTCCCATATAACTGTTCATCGTACCAGACAAACGCGTTAGGTTCATTAATTTATTCCCTGCTGTTCCTTGAAGAAAAATAGATAAATCGACATTTTTGTATTTGAAATTATTAGTAAATCCGTAAGTAAATTTTGGGTTTGGATTTCCGATTGGCACTAAGTCATTCAAATCAATAACACCATCATTATTTTGATCTTTATAAATCACATCTCCTTTTTGGAATGCTGGCTGTAAAGAATTTGTTCCATCTTTTAGAACCACTCTATTACCGGCTCCATCTGTGTGACCGTATTTTGTCAAATCATCATCAGTTCTGTAAATTCCCAAAGCTTCATAGCCAATAAATGAACCAATAGGAAGACCTTCTTTTGTTCTCGAAACTGTTACTGTATTGTAAGCAAGCGTATTCATTGTTTTCACAATATTCAAACCTGCCATGTTTGTTACTTCGTTTACATATCTAGTAAAGTTTCCGCTAACATTCCAAGAGAAATTATCCGAGAATTTTTCAGTATATCCTAAAGTAATCTCGATACCTTTATTCTCCATACTTCCAAGATTAAAATACGGCGGATTTACACCACCTTCATAATCTCCACCACCAGAAAGATAATTCGGAAGCGGCACTTGGTACAAAAAGTTTTTATTGACTTTTTTATAAACATCTACCGTAGCGGTAAGTTTAGAACTGAACATATTAAAATCTAAACCGATGTTGGTTTGATCTTGTGTTTCCCATTTCAAATCTTTGTTTGGCGTATTTGCAGGAAGATAAGAAGTTCCCATTGTACTGTTTACTAAGTGTAAATTAGAATCGTACAAATTATTTCCGATTTGATTATTTCCTGTTTGCCCCCATCCAACTCTAATCTTTATACCGTCAACGTATTTTCTTGTGCCTTCCATAAATTTTTCGTTAGAAAGTTTCCAAGAACCACTTACAGAGCTAAAAACACCCCATTTATTTCCGACAAAGAATTTAGAAGATCCGTCTGTTCTAACAGAAGCTGTTAATCCGTATAAGTCTCCATAATCGTAAACCACCCTTCCTAAATAAGAAGCCAAAGTTTGCGTTCCAGAATAAACACCGCTTGTAACCGCTTTAGACAAATCTGAAGCTGAAAGCGATTTATCGTTATTATCCTTATAACCGTAACCAGTTATAGAGTATCCTTCCCAGTGCGCTCTATTAGATTCTTGAACTGCCAAAACTGTAAAATTATGTTTACCAATTGTATTCTTATAAGTAAGCATGTTTTTTAAGTTCCAAGAATTTCCAGTTGACGGATTGTAATATAAGTTAGCATAACTTTTTACCGCATTTCCTAAAGAATACATCGGATCAAAACGTTGTCCTAAGTTGTCATAGATATATCCACCCGCTTCAAATCGATATTCTAAACCTTTTACAATGTCAATTTGTGTGTAGAAATTTCCAGAATAATTCTTTCTAACTAATGTATTTGATCCCAATAAAGAAGTCGCAACAGGATTTACAAAAGAAGTTTGTCCTCCAGCTGGCGGACCTGCAAAGGCACCCGACAATTCTCTAACGGCAACATCTGGAGTTGCTAATAAAGAAGTTGCAACTACTCCATTAAATTGTCCGTTTAATGTTAATTTTTCATCTGTAATGGCTCCACTCACGTTTACACCAACTCTAATGAATTTGTTAACTCTAGCATCTATGTTAGATCTGAAATTATATCTTTTAAATCCAGATTCGATTACAATACCTTCCTGATTTAAAACTCCTCCAGAAATATAATAATTGATTCCGTCTTTACCTCCAGAGAAAGACAATTGATTCGATTTCATAATTCCAGTCTCATAAATCGCATCTTGCCAATCTGTTCCTGCACCTAAAATTTCCGGATGAGCAAATTCAGGACGTTTTGCAGTTGGATCATAAACATCTGCTAAGGCATTTTGATGAATAGCATATTGCTGTAAATTCATCGAATGCAATTTTTTAGGCAGATTACTAATCGAATAAGAGTTTTCGTAAGTCAATTTTCCTGTTCCTTTTCTACCCGATTTTGTTGTTACAATAACAACTCCATTTGCTCCTCTAGAACCGTAAATTGCTGTTGCAGAAGCATCTTTTAAAATATCGATAGACTCAATATCATTAGGGTTTATTAATGATAATGGACTTAAAGTGATATTTCCTGCATTTGAAAAGTTAGAATCTCCAGCCGCATTTCTTCCAGAAGTAGAAGAATTTCTCGCATCTCCAGAAATTGGCACACCATCAATAACGTACAAAGGCTCATTTGTACCTGTTAAAGAAGAAACTCCACGAATTCTTACCGAAACGTTACTTCCAGGTGCTCCAGAGTTACTATTTACGACTACCCCAGCCGCTTTACCTTGCATCATCTGATCGAAAGATGCCACTTTAAGATTTTCAATATCTTTTGAAGCAATACTAGAAATAGCACTATTTACATCTTTACGCTTTTGTGTTCCGTATCCAATTACAACGACATCTTTTAAGTCTTCTGCATTGGATTTTAAAATTACGTTAATCGTTTTTTTACCTTCTACGGCAACCTTTTGCGTTGTGAATCCGATGAAAGAAAATACTAAAGTGGCATTTGGCGGAACATCAATAGAATATTTACCATCAAAGTCAGTAGAAACTGTTGTTTTAGAACCTGCAATAGAAATGTTTGCACCCGGAATAGATAATCCCTTTTCATCAGAAACAGTCCCTGAAACCTTTACCTGAGCTGTAATAAAATTACTTGTCAGCAACAAAAATAATATCAAAGGAACTGCTCTGTGGTTAGCTTTCCAATGAATAAAGTTAGTCATTAGTTTTTTCATAATAAATGTTTGGTTAGTTTAAAGTGTTTATTGCCAATCCAAAAGATAAAATGAGCCTGGATATATTTTATCTTTCAAATTATTTAACAAATCTATAACACTGGGAATTATCAAATCGATAATATTATATCATTTAATGATAATATTTTTGCTGTAAGCGATTTAAAAAACATATATGAAAATAAAATCATATAAATTTTGAATTATTCGCAATGACAATCCTCAAAAACAACCTAAAACATGAATAAAAACTAACGAAAAGTCAAAAATCAAACGTTTTCGTTAAAAATAATATTTATTGATGACAAAAAAGTATCAATTAAAGAATACGTTTCAATCCAGAGAAATCTTCTCTATATTGACTAGGAGTACAATTTTTAGTCGCCTTGAAACTGCGATTAAAATTGGCAATATTATTAAAACCTGATTTAAAAGCTACTTCAGAAACACTCATATCTTTCTCAACCAACCAGCGCGCCGCATAACCAATTCGAATATCATTTATATAGTTGACAAAAGTTTTTCCGGTACGTTTTTTTATAAATCGGTTAAAAGAAATAATCGACATACTTGCCACATTTGCCACATCTTCTAAAGTGATTTTTTCAGCAAAATGTTTTTGTACATATTCGTAAACTAATTTCATTTTATCATAGTCATCGAAAGTATCGTAGTCAACTGTATAAGTAGAAAGCAAACGCTGATTTCTAGAATTTGCCAAATCATATAATAAAGAAGTAATTTCCAAAAAATAATCCATACCATCCAATTTCGAGAGCCTGACAAGCCTTGGCGTTAATTCTTCTGCTGTTTTTTTCGAAAAAAGAATTCCATGAATAGATCTATTAAACATATCTCGAATCGGATTCATGATTCGTCTCGACAATAAAGATTCATGAAACAAATCATTATGAAACTGGATTGTTATTTCGTGAATTTTCTTGCTCGTACATTTATTAAGTTCCCAACCGTGATATAAATTCGGGCCAATCAAAACTAACTCAACATTGTCGATTTCTTCAATATTATCTCCAACAACTCGCTTAACACCTTTTCCATTTAAGATAAAATTGATCTCAAATTCTGGATGATAATGAACGGGAAAATCGAAACTATCTTTTACACGATCAAAAACTAAAAAGCTATCACTTGGTGCAAGCGGCGCAATTTCTCTATAAAAATTCTTTGTAGTACCCATCTTAAAAACTATTTTCAGGAAATCAATATTCTTTTTTTGACTGCAATAATATGATATATAATTGATAAAATAATATTAATTACACGATATTCATCCGTTTATCTTTGAAAAATCAAATTATCATTTCTTTAAAAAGACCATTAATAATAAACATTAATCATTTTTAATTAAATAACTTTTTATAGTTTTAATAATTTTAACAAGCTAACGCTAATTATTTTTTGAATAAACTTTTTAAACTATAATCAACTGTATATTTAGCTTCTAGCAGAAATCAACAAAACTATTTTCTAATGAAAAACCATTTTATAACCCTCCTGACAACAGCATTTTTAAGTACTTCTTGTTTATCTCAAACAAATTCAAGTAATACTAATTTGTCACTTTCAGACAAAAAAGCAACAACAGAAACGAAAGCACTTTATCAAAAACTAAACATATTATCTCAAAAAGGCTTTCTTTTCGGTCATCAAGATGATTTAGCTTATGGAGTTAAATGGAAATATGAAGCAGGAAGAAGCGATGTAAAAGAAACAGCCGGAGATTATCCTGCGGTTTACGGATGGGACATTGCTGGCTTAGAAAATGATAATATTAATAATATAGACGGAGTTCCATTCGAAAAAATGAAACAATATATTATTGAAGCAAATTCAAAAGGCGGAATTTCAACTATTAGCTGGCATTTTGACAATCCTGCAACAGGAAAAGATGCTTGGAATAATGTTCCGAATTCTCTAAAAACCATTCTGCCCGGCGGAGAAAATCATAAAAAATTCACTTCTTGGCTGGATAAAGCCTCCGTTTTTTTTCTTTCTTTAAAAGATAAAAACGGAAAAAACATTCCGATTCTTTTCAGACCTTTTCATGAACTTACTGGCGGATGGTTTTGGTGGGGAAAAGGAAATTGCACGCCAGAGGAATTTAAAACCGCTTGGAAATTTACGGTTGATTATCTCCATAAAAAAGATGTTCACAACTTAATTTATGTATATAATACTGGCGGTTTTGCAAACGAAGCAGATTTCTTAACCAATTATCCTGGAGATAATTATGCCGATGTACTAAGCTTTGACAGTTATCAAAACAATAATGATCCGAATGGCGAAAAGTTTATTCGTGAAGTTCAGAATCAGTTTAAAATATTGAATGAAATCAATTCAAAAAAACATAAATTAATTGCTTTGGCTGAAGCTGGTTATGAAGCTGTTCCAGATCCGAAATGGTGGACAGGAACTTTGTTAAAAGCAATTGGAGATTACAAAATTTCTTATGTGCTTATATGGAGAAATCATGGCTGGCAGGAAAAAGAACAAAAAATGCATTATTACGCGCCCTTTAGCGGACAAGTAAGCGAAAAAGATTTTAAAGATTTTTATAATCTCGACCAAACAATCTTTGAAAAAGACATTACAAAAAAGTTAAAATAATTGCCTTAAGTTTAAATCTCAATCATTAAAAAAATTCTAATGCACGATAAAATTAGTTTAAAAGAAAAAGTGGGTTACGGTCTTGGAGATGCTGCTTCCTCAATGTTTTGGAAAATTTTCAGCATGTATCTGCTATTTTTCTATACCGATGTTTTCGGATTGGCGCCAGCCGTAGTGGGAACTATGTTTTTAATTACCAGAATCTGGGATTCTTGTTTTGATCCAATTGTTGGAATTCTAGCAGACAGAACCAAAAGCAAATGGGGAAAATTCAGACCTTATTTACTTTGGGTTGCCATACCTTTTGCCGTGATTGGAGTTTTAACTTTCTACACACCAGATTTTGACGAAAAAGGAAAAATCATTTACGCGTACGTGACTTATTCTCTAATGATGATGATTTATTCTTTAATCAATGTTCCGTACGCATCACTTCTAGGCGTAATGTCTTCTGATAGAAAAGAACGAAATACACTTTCGTCTTACCGTATGGTTTTTGCTTTTGGCGGAAGTCTTTTAGCACTTTGGTTAATTGAACCTTTGGTAAATTATTTCGGTGGAAATCTCAATTCTAAAACAGGCTGGCTGGCTACAATTTCTGTTTTCGGATTAATCACAACTGTCTTTTTCTGGGCTTGTTTCGCATTCACAAAAGAAAGAATCAAACCAATTGAAGATGAACAAAATAACTTAAAAGAAGATTTAAAAGATCTTCTAAAAAATAGACCTTGGTGGATTTTACTCGGCGCAGGAATTGGCGCTTTAGTTTTCAATTCTATTCGTGACGGTGCCGCAGTTTATTATTTTAAATATTATGTAAGCAGTTCGGTAAATTTCGACTTTTCACTTTTCGGAACCGATTTTCATATGACACCAACTTCTATTTATTTAGTTTTAGGACAAGCCGCAAATATTATTGGAGTAATTGCCGCAACACCAATTGCAAATAAAATTGGTAAAAAGAAAACTTTTCTTGGTGCTATGGCACTGGCAGCAATCCTAAGTTTAGTTTTCTATTTATTTGGAAAAGAAGATGTTGTTTTAATCATGACTTTCCAAGTTTTAATTAGCATTTGTGCGGGTTGCATTTTCCCTTTAATCTGGTCGATGTATGCAGACAGTGCCGATTACTCAGAATGGAAACAAGGCAGAAGAGCAACAGGATTAGTTTTCTCAGCTTCTTCTATGTCACAAAAATTTGGATGGACAATCGGAGGCGCTGGAGCGGGATGGCTTTTAGGCTATTATGGTTTTCAAGCCAATGTTGAGCAAACTGCAACTGCACAAAACGGAATTCAATTAATGTTAAGTATTCTTCCTGCAATTGCTGCGGCAATTTCGGTTGCATTTATTTTATTTTACCCTTTATCAGAAGAAAAATTACAGATTATAGAACAGGATTTAAACGAAAAGAGAAATCAAAATCATTAAAAAATACAGACAAAGAAATCAAATCATATGACAACAATAACCTCTTCAGCTACTTTTCAAGAAAGAAAATCGGCATTAGAAAAACAACATAAAACACTAATCGAACAAAAAAACGAACCGCAAGAAATTATCGGAAACGGTATTTACGAACGTTACAAAAATCCTGTTGTAACAGCAGCGCATGTTCCGTTAAATTGGCGTTTCGATTTTAATGAAAATACAAATCCGTTTTTGCAGGAAAGAATCGGAATCAATGCTGCTTTCAACGCTGGAGCAATGAAATGGAACGGAAAATATCTTTTGGCTGTTCGCGTGGAAGGAATTGACAGAAAATCTTTTTTCGCTATAGCGGAAAGTCCAAACGGAATTGATAATTTCAAATTTTGGGACAAACCTTGCGTGATTCCACAAACTGAAGAACCAGACACAAACGTTTATGACATGCGTCTTGTAAATCACGAAGACGGATTTGTTTATGGTATTTTTTGCACAGAAAGAAAAGATCCTAAAGCACCAAAAGGCGATACAAGTTCGGCTGTAGCCAATGCAGGAATTGTACGTTCTAAAGATTTAGTAAACTGGGAAAGGCTTCCAGATTTGATTTCGAATACAGGACAACAACGAAATGTAGTTTTACATCCAGAATTTGTAAACGGAAAATATGCTTTATATACGCGTCCACAAGATGGTTTTATCGATGTCGGATCTGGCGGCGGAATTGGTTTAGGTTATGTTGATGATATGACAAATCCTGTTGTAAAAGAGGAAAAAATCATTTTTGGAAAACAATATCATACAATTTACGAATTAAAAAATGGTCTTGGTCCAGCGCCAATTAAAACTTCAAAAGGTTGGTTGCACATGGCTCACGGAGTTCGTAATACCGCAGCTGGATTACGTTATACATTATATCTATTCATGACCGATTTGAATGATATTGCAAAAGTAACGCACGTTCCGGCTGGACATTTTATGGGACCAGAAGGAATCGAAAGAGTTGGTGACGTTTCGAATGTTTTATTCTCAAACGGATGGATTGAAGACGAAGATGGAACTGTTTACGTTTATTACGCTTCTTCAGATACAAGAATGCACGTTGCTGTTTCATCTGTAGAAAAATTGGTTGATTATGTAACAAATGCTCCGTCAGATACATTTACCTCTGCAGGTTCTGTACAGACAATTATAAATCAAATCGAAAAAAATAACGCAATTTAAAATACCGTGTCACTACAAAGAAAGCTTTTAAAATCTGAGTTAATCGCAGAACTGAATTCCATTTTAAATTATTGGTCGGAACAAACTGTCGACAATCAAAATGGCGGTTTTGTTGGGCAAATCGATTTTAATGATCATCAAATTGCCAATGCAGAAAAAGGTTCGGTATTAAATGCCCGAATTCTTTGGACGTTTTCTGCCAGTTATCAAACCACAAAAAACGAAAACCACAAAAACCTGGCGAAAAGAGCATTTGAGTATCTAGCTGCAAATTTTTACGACACACAATTTGGAGGTCTTTTTTGGAGTATTAATGAGGATAAAACTCCAAAAGACACCAAAAATCAGATTTATGCTTTGGCATTTGCTATCTACGGATTATCTGAATATTATCTGATTTCTAAAGAGGAAAAAGCTTTAGAAATTGCTAAAAACCTATATCTAAAAATTCAAGAACATAGTTACGACAAAGTAAATAAAGGATATTTTGAAGCTTTTACCAGAGATTGGCAACCCATTGAAGATTTGAGATTAAGCGCAAAAGATGCCAACGAAAAGAAAACCATGAATACACATCTTCATATTATTGAAGGTTATGTGAATTTGTATAAAGTTTGGAAAGACGAAAAACTACTAAAAGACATTATTGAATTACTAGAAACAATTGAAAAACATTTTATCAATCCAGAAACTGGACATTTACATTTGTTTTTTGACGAAAATTGGGTAGAAAAACCAGATGTAATTTCATACGGTCATGATATCGAAGCGGCTTGGCTTTTGCAGCAATGCGCAGAAATTTCAGAAAACGAAACTTTGATTGCCAATTATAAAAAACATGCTATTAAAATTGCCGAAGCTACAAAAGAAGGTTTAGATAACGATGGCGGTTTATGGTATGAATTTGATCCTGAAAAAGACGAATTAATTGCAGAAAAACATTGGTGGCCACAAGCCGAAGCTTTAATTGGTTTTTACAACGCTTATCAATTGACTGGAAAAGAAGAATATTTGGATATCGTTTATAAAATCTGGAAATTCACAAAAAAATACATGATTGACCAGCAAAACGGCGAATGGTATTGGGGAGTTTACAGCGATTATTCTATAATGAAAAAAGATAAAGCCGGATTCTGGAAATGCCCATATCACAATGGCCGAGCTTGTTTGGAACTTATTGCCCGAATTCAAGATTAACCTACGCAAGTTTTAATCCTAACAATATCACTATCATGAAACAGCTTTTACTTTTTAGTTTGTTATTTTTTTCTACAATAACAAATGCTCAAATGAATCTAATCAAAAACTCTGGCTTTGAAAGAGATTTGATTAATTGGACTGGCCAAGAAAATGCTGCAATTTCATCTTATGATAAAAAAACAGGAAGAAGCAGCGCCTTAATCAATCAGTATACTGGCGCAGAATGGAGAGCTTTAGATCAGACAGTTCTAATTCCGAAAAACAGTTACGCTGTAGAATGCAGCGCTTGGATGAAAACCGATCAAGTCGAAACTCAAAAAGAAGAATACAAAGCGGCAGCAATAATTATAGAATTTATCAACGCGGCCGATAAACAAATCAGCTCAGAAACCATCGGAACAGCTAAAAATACTACCGATTGGACCAACTACAAAAAAGCTGTAAAAATACCTGCAAATGCAAAAAAAATTAGAATTATGCTTGCATTGGCACAAACAAACGGGACGGTTTTTTTTGATGATGTAAATATGATAGCGCTTGGAACAGAAGAATTTGCAAAATTAAATCCTGAAGCAAAATAATCTACAATGAAAAAACATTTTGTAAAAATAATATATCTGACTTTAGCGGTTGTAATGGCAACTAGCTGTTCATCAGACAAAGATGCTACGGACGAAATTATCGTAGATCCGCCAATGCAAGACGATCCTTTAACGACTTCAAACGCCGCCTCTTATATGGTTGATGCAAGCGCTACAAAAGAAACAGTCGCACTTTTTTATAATTTAAAAAGACTCGCAAAAACCAAAACCGCAATTGGACAGCAAGATGCATTTAATAGTTTTTATCAAGATGCAGGCGGAGATTCCGACATCAAAAAAAATACAGGTTTTGATCCTGCTGTTTTAGGTTCAGATTTTATGTTTATAACAGATAAAAATAATAATGGACAATCTAATAACTGGTTTTATCAGCAAGAACAAAAAATTACTGCCGATGTTAAAGCCGCTTACGCGAAAGGAATAATCAATACCTTTTCTTGGCATTTAAGAGAACCTAATAATGAAGATTCTTTCTATGCCACTGATATGACGGCAGAACAAAAATCGACAGCTTTTAGAAGTATACTTCCAGGAGGATCAAACAATGAATGGTATAAAAAGAAATTGGATAAAGTTGCCAGCGTAATTTCGAATTTAAAAGGTTCAAATGGCGAATTGATTCCCGTAATTTTTAGACCTTTTCATGAATTTGATGGAAGCTGGTTTTGGTGGGGAGCCGATTTTTGTACTCCAGATGAATACAAAAAAGCTTATCAGTTTACGGTTGATTATCTAAAAAACACAAAAGGCGTTCATAACATTTTATATGCTTTTTCTCCTGATAATTCATACACAACAGATGCCAATTATTTAAGCCGTTATCCAGGCGATAAATATGTCGATATTATCGGAATGGATAATTATGGAGATTTCAATAATCAAGGGCAAACCGGTTCTGACAAAGCAAATTCTAAATTAAAAATTCTTTCGGATTACGCTAAAGCGAAAGTAAAAATCGCCGCCTTAACCGAAACTGGATATCAAGTTACAAGTACAACCCCAGTTATTTCTGATTGGTTTTCGACTTTTATGTACAGCGCATTGACCAAAAATGACATTCAGATAAGTTATGTAATGTTTTGGAATAATACAAAAGATGGATATTATGTACCAAATGGAACAGTTTCAAATTCAGCAGATTTTAAAACGTATAGTTTGAAAACGAAATCGGCTTTGGTGAATTCGCTGCCGAAAATGTATGAAATGCCAAAATAGTTTTTTTGTTTCAGGTTTCAAGTTTCAAGTTCAAATCAAAGTTTCTTAAAATAACGAAAAGCCCTAGCCCCGATAGAAGTGGAAATCCTTTTGTGGCGGGGTTCGCCACAAAAGATTGTAACGGATAGCGGGATTAGCTCCTTAAAAAATAAATTATGAAAAACAGACTTTTTAAAACCCTTTCAATTGCCTTTGTTTTTATGACATTTTTTGTTCAGGCGCAGGAAAAAATTACGGTAAAAGGAAATCAATTTTACAAAGGTGATAAACCTTATGCTTATATCGGAACCAATTATTGGTACGGAAGCATGCTAGCTTCAAAAAAAATAGGAGATCGTAAAAGGCTTTTGCGTGAATTGGATTTAATGCAGAAAAACGGAATCGATAATTTACGCATTCTTGTTGGTGCTGACGGTGGAAAATACGATTTTACCGTTCGTCCAGCATTGCAATATGAGCAAGGAAAATACGACGAAGATTTACTGGATGGTTTAGATTTTTTAATCAACGAAATGAGCAAACGTAAAATGTATGCCGTTTTGTATTTAACCAATAACTGGGAATGGTCTGGCGGAATGTCTCAATATTTAGAATGGAATGGCAAAGGTCCTGTTCCGGTTCCTGCGATTCCACCAAATACTTGGCCCCAGTTTATGTCGTACACGGAACAATTTCATAGCTGTGAACCTTGTATGGAAGCTTTAAACAAGCATGTAAAATTTATTATTGGAAGAACAAACGCTTATTCTAAGAAGAAATACAACGAAGACAACACGATTATGGCGTGGCAAGTCGGAAATGAACCAAGAACTTTTACGCCAGAAAACGAAGTGAAATTCACAAAATGGCTCAATAACATTGTAGATTTAATTGATAGTTTAGACAAAAATCATTTGGTTTCGACTGGTTCTGAAGGAAAAAACAGTTCAAACGACAGCATGGAAATCTTCGAAAGAACGCACAAAAATCCGAATATCGATTATTTGACGATGCACATCTGGCCTAAAAACTGGAATTGGTTTAAAGCAGATAATGCCGAAGCTACAATGCCAAAAACTTTAGAAAACGCTGGAAAATATATTGACGATCATATTAAAGTGGCAAATAATCTGAAAAGACCAATTATCATTGAAGAATTCGGACTTCCGAGAGAAAATGAGAATTTAAATGCGGGAGCGCCTTCAATCTACAGAGATAAATTTTACAGTTACATTTTTAGCAGAGTTGTAGAAAGTCACAAAAATGGTGGTCCTTTGCAAGCAGCCAATTTCTGGGGTTATGGTGGCGAAGGAAAAGCAATTCATCCCGACGGAAAATGGAATCCTGGAGAACCTTTAACTACAGATCCTCCACAAGAACCGCAAGGGTTGAATTCTGTTTTTAATGGTGATAAATCGACATTAGAAATTGTAAAAAAATACAATTTAGAATTAAAAAAGTAAGAATAGTATTCATCCCCATTTTCTGTAGAGACGCACTGCAATGCGTCTAACGTATTGTGAATATTCGTTGCGTAGACGCACTGCGGTGCGTCTCTACAGAATAATCGAAATCGAATTTGATAAAAAAACACAACATGAAAAATACATTTATTCTTTTTTGTTTTATACTCGTAAACTTTTCTTTTGCTCAGAAAAAACAAGATTTTACGTTGAATTCCCTAAATGGAAAAATTCAGGTTAAGATTTCGGTTACTGACAAAATCAGCTGGACAATCTCGCATGAAAACGATTTGATTTTATCACCATCAGAAATGTCTTTGACATTAGACGGAAATATTGTTTTAGGAAAAAATCCAGTTGTTGTAAACTCAAAAAAAGAAACAATAAATAGTTCTTTTGAAACGCCTTTGTACAAAAAAAAATCAGTTAAAAACAATTACAATGAATTGGTTTTAAACTTTAAAAATGATTTCAGTATCGAATATCGTGTTTTTGATGACGGCGCTGCGTATCGTTTTATTAGCAAAAAGAAAAAAGATATTAGGGTTAAAAATGAAGAAGTGGTTTTAAATTTCGATAACGATTACAATACTTTGATGCCGTATGTTCGAGATTTAAGAAATCCGAAAGATCAATTTATTTCTTCATTCGAATCGCATTATGAAAACAAAAAAATAAGCGAATTTTCTAAAGACACTTTAGCTTTTTTACCTTTTTTAATTGATTATAAAAACCATAAAAAAGCCGTTTTTCTAGAAGCTGATTTAGAAGATTATCCAGGATTATTTGTGACAAACAATAAAACCAAAACAGGTTTTGAATCTCGTTTTTCTAAATATCCAACTCAAGAAACCAACGGCGGATTTAATTACCTTAACAAATTAATTACCGAAAGAGCCGATTATTTAGTAAAAACAAAAGGAACGCGAACTTTTCCGTGGAGAGCTATTGTGATTGCTGAAAATGATGCTGATTTGGCTAATAATGATATGGTTCAAAAATTAGCTGAACCGTCAAGAATAAAAGACATTTCGTGGATAAAACCCGGAAAAGTAGCTTGGGATTGGTGGAACGACTGGAATATTTACAACATAGATTTTAAAGCCGGAATCAATACACAGACTTATAAATATTATATTGATTTTGCTTCTAAAAACAAAGTCGAATATGTGGTTTTGGATGAAGGCTGGAGCGTTGAAACCGACATTATGAAACACAATCCGAATGTAGATTTGGAAGCTTTAATCGCTTACGCGAAAGAGAGAAACGTTGGCATTATTTTGTGGGCTTCATGGATGGCTTTACATAACAATATTGATGGCGTTTTTGATAATTATGCAAAATTGGGAGTAAAAGGTTTTAAAGTTGATTTTATTGATCGCGACGATGCAAAAATGGTGAATTCGGTTTATGATATTGCTCAAAAAGCAGCCAATCACAAATTGATCATTGATTTTCACGGTATGTACAAACCAACTGGAATTCAGCGAACTTTTCCAAATATTTTAAATTTTGAAGGCGTTAAAGGTCTGGAAAACAATAAATGGACACCAAACGATGATGTTCCGCTTTACGATACCACAATTCCTTTTATACGAATGATGGCTGGTCCAATGGATTATACGCCGGGCGCGATGCGAAATGCAACAAAAAGCGAATTCAAACCGAGTCATTCGACACCAATGAGTCAAGGAACAAGATGTCATCAATTAGCACTTTACACGATTTTTGAAGCGCCTTTGCAAATGATGGCAGACAGTCCAACTGCTTTTATGAAGGAACAAGAAAGTACTGATTTTATCGCAAAAGTCCCAACCACTTTTGATGAAACTGTTGCGCTAAATGGAGAAGTTGGAAAATATGTTTCTATCGCTAGAAGAAAAGGAAATACTTGGTACTTAGGCTCAATAACAAACTGGGATTCACGAGATATTACAATTGATTTTTCTTTCCTTGAAAAAGGCAAAAAATTCCAAGCCGAAATTTTTTCAGATGGTTTAAATGCCGACAAAGCTGCAGCTGATTATAAAAAAGAGATTATCACCGTGGATTCGACAACGAAATTAAAATATCATTTAGCAAACGGCGGCGGATTGGCGATTATTATTAAATAAGAAAAGGAGAACAAATTAGTTCTCCTTTTTATCATTTCACATTTTACAAATAACATTTTACGCTAATATCTTCTCAATCGCATTCAATTCATCCTGCGAAAACTCAGTATTTTGAAGACAATCAATATTATTACACAATTGCTTTACAGAACTCGCTCCAATTAAAACCGAGGTAATTCGCTTGTCTTTTTGCAGCCAAGCCAAAGCCATTTGCGCCAAAGATTGATTTCTATTTTGAGCAATTTCATTCAGTTGAATTAATTTCTGAATTCTTTCTTCAGTAACCTCATCTTCTTTCAAATGCCCATCTGGATTATGCGCTCTGGAATTTTCTGGAATTCCTTTTAAATATTTATCCGTTAAAAGTCCTTGCGCCAAAGGCGAAAATGCGATACAACCTACACCTTTTTCCTCCAGAATATCTAACAATCCATTTTCAACCCAACGTTCCAGCATTGAATATTTTGCTTGATGAATTAAACATGGAGTTCCTAATTGTTTTAAAACATCAACAGCAACTTTCGTCTGCTCTGCCGAATAATTACTGATTCCAACATACAACGCTTTTCCGCTTCTGACAGCATGGTCTAAAGCCATCATGGTTTCTTCAATTGGCGTTTCGGGATCTGGACGGTGTGAATAAAAAATATCAACGTAATCAACATTCATTCGTTTTAAGCTCTGATCTAAACTTGATAATAGATATTTTCTTGAACCCCAATCTCCGTAAGGTCCTTTCCACATGGTGTAACCTGCTTTGGTAGAAATAACAATTTCATCACGCAGATTTCCTTGAAAATTATGCCATAATATTTTACCGAAATTTTCTTCTGCAGATCCAGGAACTGGGCCATAATTATTCGCTAAATCAAAGTGTGTAATTCCTTTATCAAAAGCCTCAATGGCGATACTTTCGGCATTTTCAAAATTATCTACTGAACCGAAATTATGCCATAATCCTAAAGAAATTTCTGGAAGAAGCAGTCCACTTTTTCCGCATCTGTTATATTTCATTTTTTTAATTTATAAGTTGGAGTTTTAATAGATTTTAAAGGTAGAAAAATATCAAAAGATATTAATTTAAAAGTTATGCTTTTTTTAATCACGCAAAGTCGCAAAGTTTCTTTTGAATAGCCCCTAGCTTCAGCTAGGGAAATAAGATTTGAATAAGAAAGGGCTTTAGCCAAACTTTGTAGGTTTGGCTAAAGCCCTTTCGATTGTGTTTATATTTTCATCCAGCTAAAGCTGGACGCTATTCAATCTTATTTTTAAAAACTAAACTTTGCGACTCTGCGACTTTGCGAGATTAAAACTTTTAGTCTTTAATCTCAAAACCACTTTGCAAACCTTTATCAGAACTTCCTCCAACCATGATTTTAAAAGTTCCTGGTTCTACTAAATAATTTCCTTCATTATCATAAAAACCAAGTTCTTTATCCGTTAAAGTAAAGTTTACCGTTTTGGTTTCTCCTTTTTTCAGATTAACCAATTCAAAGCCTTTTAATTCTTTTATCGGACGAACAATACTTGCAAATTCATCATGAATGTATAACTGAACTACTTCTTTTCCATCATAATTTCCTGAATTTGTAACTTCAACGCTCACTTGAACTTTTTCTCCTTTTGCGAAAGCAGTTTTATTTACTTTCAGGTTTTTATAATCGAATTTAGTATAACTCAAACCAAAACCAAACGGAAACTGAGGTGTTTTCTCCACATCCATATAATGCGACCAAAAAACATTTTTATCGCTGTCAACTGGTCTTCCTGTACTGTATTTGTTGTAATAAATTGGCACTTGACCAACATTTCTAGGAAACGACATTGGCAATTTTCCGCTTGGATTATAATCTCCATAAAGAACCTGCGCAACCGCATTTCCTGTCTGAGTTCCTAAATGCCAAGCTTCTACAATTGCCGGAACATTTTCTGCTGCCCACGGAATACTTAACGGACGACCGTTATTTAAAACCAAAACAACATTTTGATTTACTTTAAAAATTTCTTCTAATAATTCCTGTTGTAAGCCAGGCAAGTTAAGATCTGTTCTACTTCTTCCCTCACCACTTTGGAAACCGTATTCACCTAAAACCATTACCACAACATCAGCATTTTTCGCAGCTGTTTTTGCCGCTTCAAATCCGCTTTTATCTGTTGTATTGAAAACCGTTTCCGTAAGGAAAGTCGCTTTTTGTTTTAATAAATCAACACCTTTTTCAAAAGTCAATTGGTTATTCTTATATTCTTGCATTCCTTCTAAAACGGAAACCGCAGTATCATCAGAGGCTGCAATTCTCCAACTTCCCAACGGACTATTTTTATCATTTGCCAAAGCTCCAATCAAAGCGATTTTCTGTCCGGATTTCTTTAGCGGAAGCAAATTCTTTTCATTTTTTAATAAAACGATCGATTTCTTTGCCATGTCTAGAACGCCATCGTTGTTAGCTTTACTTCCAACCACTTCTTTCTCACGTTTTTCATCGCAATATCTGTACGGATCATCAAATAATCCCAATTCAAATTTCACACGCAAAATTCTGCGGACAGCATCATCAACCAAAGCTTCTTTTACTTTTCCAGATTTTACCAAATCAACCAATTTTGCAACATACAAATACGATTCCATATCCATATCAGAACCTGCAATTACAGCTTTTGCAGTGGCATCTGCTTCGTCTTTTGCATAACCGTGTGCAATCATTTCACGAATCGAAGCATAATCAGAAATTACAAATCCGTCAAATTTCCATTTTCCTTTTAAAATATCTCTTTGTAAAAAGGCATTTCCAGTTGCAGGGACACCGTTCAACGTATTAAACGAATTCATAAACGTACGAACTCCTGCATCGACAGTTGCTTTAAAAGGAGGCAAAACCGAATTGTACAATTTAGAATTACTTATATCTACAATATTATATTCCAAACCCGCTTCAACATAACCGTAAGCCGCAAAGTGTTTTGCACAAGCCGCAATCGTATTTACTTTAGCCAAATCTGCAACAGTTTCTCCCTGAAAACCTTTTACTCTGGCATACCCAACTTTACTTCCCAAATACGCATCTTCTCCTGCACCTTCCATCACACGTCCCCAACGCGCATCATTTGCAACGTCGACATTTGGTCCAAAAGTCCAATTTATACCAGATGCCGAAGCCTCATCTGCCGCAATCGCCGCCGATTTCTTAATTGCTTCCAAATCCCAACTCGCTGCTTCTGCCAACGGAATCGGACTTAACGTTTTATAACCATGTATTACGTCGAAACCTATAATCAACGGAATTCCCAAACGAGTTTCTTCAACTGCAATTTTCTGTACGGCACGAACTTCTTTTACACCTCGCACTGTCAGCATAGAACCGACTAATCCTTTTCTTAAATGTTCGTATTTTAATTCTGCCGATCCACCTTTTGGTGCTGGTCCCGTAACATCCCAAAAACCATTATATTGATTCATTTGCCCTACTTTTTCTTCCAGCGTCATTAACGGCAAAAGCAGATCAATACGTTGTTCAACAGCTTTATTTTTATCCAGATACGGCTTTTTTTGTGCATTCATATTTCCAACAGTAAACAGAGCGAAAACTCCAATAATTAGTATTTTTTTATTTTTCATATGTGGTTTAGTTAGTTTTTTTTTAAGTTGCTGAGACGCTAAGGTTCTGAGCTTCTAAGTTTTCTTTTTGGGTGTGGTTTCGCCGCGGCGAATCGGGCTATCCGTTTCAAATCCTCGCACTTCCTTCGTCAGGCTGTGGGCTTTCCACTTTTATCCCTCACGCGAAAGGTTTCAAAAGAGCGTTTTAACTTCTTGTTTTTCAACGCACCGTTTTGTCATTCCGAGGAACGAGGAATCTCCACGAGTAGCTCGACAAAGATTGGTAATTTTGTTTGCGGAGTTTCTTATGGAGATTCCTCGTTCCTCGGAATGACAAAAAATCCGCATAAAAATCTAAAATCTAAAATTCACTCGTAAAACAAGAAGCAGGCAAATTCGCTTTGTTAAACAAATCCGACTGTGTTGTATTTCCCCACGCAAACCTCACTTTTGCTGGATTAACAACTTTTTTACTTGTCAAAATCACTTCGCTATTTTTAATTGAAGCTTCGGCAGGATAAAAAACTCCGTCTGTTCCCGCAACTTCAAATTGATTCGATTTTTTATCTTTAAAATGCAATCCTTCAGCATAATCGAAAGAAACTATAAGTTTGTTTTTCTCGATTTTAAAACTTTTCAAAAGAGGACTATTTACCAAGTTTGTATTCACTTTATAAGTATCAGCCAAAGCCAAATTTGCCAAACGAATTCCAACCGATTTTTTATTTTTTGGATGAATATCAATTGTATCCGAAATATCGCTGATTACGACCATTGCTGTATTTGAAATTTCTTTCAATAATTTTCGTTGCGAATCTCTAACTGTAACATTCGAAAAATTATTAGAACCTGTTTTAAAAGGCGCAATCTGAACATAATAAAACGGAAATTCATCTTTCCATTCTTTTCTCCATGAAGTAATTAAAGCTCCCAGAGTTTTATCGTAAACCAAAGAACCAACATTCGATTCTCCTTGATACCAAAGCGTTCCTGCGATTTTAAATCCCACAATTGGATAAATCATGGCATTGTACGCACGTCCAGGTTGTCTTGGTCCGTATTCTTGTTCGTTTAGTTTTTTAGCATTTTCTAATAAAACTGGATCATTATTTACTACTTCTGCTGGCATCCAGATTTCAGCTGGAGTTCCGCCCCAGTTGGAAGAAATTAATCCGATTGGAACATTTTTTAAATCTTCGCGAAGACGTTTGGCAAAAAAGTAACCAACTGCGCTAAAGTATTTCATAGTTTCTGGAGTCGATTCAGTCCAATTTCCCAACAAATTATTCTGAGGATTTTCTGCTGTCAATTTCGGAACGGTAAAAAATCGAATGTTTGGATTTGTGGCATTTTTAGCTTCTTCTTCTCCATCGTCAATTCCCCAGCTTGCTGACATTTCCATATTCGATTGTCCAGAGCAAAGCCAGACTTCTCCGATTAGAATGTTTTTTAAAACCACTTCATTATATCCTTTTATCGAAATAGTAAAAGGACCTCCCGCTTCTGGAGTTTTAATCGTAATTTCCCACTTCGCCTGATTATTGGCAATTGTTTTATATTCCTGATTGTTCCAGCCAGAAACCAGTTTAATTTCTTCTTTTGGATTTGCCCAGCCCCAAATTTTTACTTCAGAGTTGCGCTGTAAAACCATATTATCACTAAAAATATTCGGAAGCGAAACGTTTGCCATCATAGTACTGGAAATCAATAGAAAGAAAACAAACTTAAAAATATTATTTTTCATTTAGCAACTTCTTTAAAAATGGACCATATTCATCTGCCAGAACTTTGTGATCTGCAACATCTGGATGCCCAGAACATCCGTTTGGAGTCATCGGTTTAAATTTGAAAATCTGAATTGGTTTATGCGTTTTATCTTCCGCGAAAGCGTTTTTAACTTTATTTAGACAATCTTCAAAAACAACTCCTCTTTCACCGCCAACCATTGGACTGTTTGTAATAACAATCTGCACATTCGGATTATGCTCGTAAAGCATTTTGATAAAATTGATATAATTCGAAACATACTTTTCAGCATTAAATGGCAAACGTTCTTTTTTTCCGTCTCCGCCAGAAAAGTCATTTGTTCCTAAAGCGATACTTATAATATCTGGCTGAAAAGCAAAATCATATTTTGGTTTAGATGCATCTTTCGTCAAATACAAATTCTGATAAATATCTGGCATTATCGCTTCGTCTTTATGCTCATCATTCCAATTTCTATACATTCCGATTCCCGAAACGCAACTCATTAAATAATCTGCATCAATTTTTCGAGAAATTGTTGGCCCATAAGCATAATAACCGTTATGATGATCCATATATTCTCCTTTATCACAAGGAATATCAGATGGATCACTCGCCGCGCCACAAGTAATGGAGTCACCAATAAATTCGATTTTCTTTTTCTTTTTAAATGAAATCGGAATTAGTTTTGCGGTTGTTCCGGCAAACAAAACATTTCCGCTTTGTGCCTCTGTGTTTTTATAAATTTCTAAATGATGTTCTTTTTTGTTTGAAGTTACTTTGATGGGAAAAGATTGAACTGCTCCTTTTTCAATTCTAATTTTCCCAATATATTTTCCATCCAAAACCACCTGAACATAATTATGATGTTCATAAGAATCAACACTTTGAAGTGAGATTGAACATTCATTTCCTGTAAAATTAAAAGCAACCGAAGAAGCTGTTCCAATTAAAATTACCTGATCATTTTGAAGTTGATCTACTCGACCTTGATATAAAAAAGTTTTACTTGAATTTTGAGTTTGCGAAATCGAAAAGAGCGAAATCATCAAAAACGAAATTAAAAGAGCTATTTTTTTGGGAAACATAATTAATCTGTTAAATATAAATACGATTCACAAATATATTTGAAATGAATTATACAGAAAGATACTAAAATGTCAAAAAGCAATAAAAAAACACCACATAAACACATCATTTAAACCCTAACAAATACTTATTTGTACTTTTTAGGGTGTTTCTGTTCTTTTTCAAATGAAATAACAATTTATATTTAGCGTTTGAATATATATTTAAGACTAAAAAAATGAAATCACGCCTACTATTATTTTTATTACCTGTTGTTTTACTTTCTTCTTTCTCCGTAAAAAAGAAAGAACCACAAATAGTAGTTCAAAACACTAAAATTCAGAAAGAAATAAATCGTGATTCTATAATTGTTTTTGCGAAGAAATATTTAGGAACTCCTTATAAATACGCAAGCAGTAATCCGCAAAAAGGCTTTGATTGTTCGGGATTTGTAAGTTATGTTTTCAGCAATTTTGGATTGACTTTGCCAAGAAGTTCCAGCGGATATAAAAATTTAGGAATGCCCTTAAAACCTGAAGATTTTAAAGTGGGTGATGTTTTAGTTTTTTACGGATATAAAGATAGATCCATTATTGGTCATCTTGGAATTATCTGTGAAGCCAACGGAATGAAGTCAAAATTCATTCATGCTTCTTCAGGAAAAGCGCAACAAGTAACGATTACAGCGCTTGATACAGAACATTATACAAAACGTTTTTATAAATGTATTGATGTTTTGTCGAAATAGTTCTTTGCCACGACCCGAGCGATAGCGAACAGGCGAAGCAATTACACGAATTTTCACTAATTATTTTTTGCCACAGATTAAAAGGATTAACACAGATTTTTTTTAATCATTTTAATCCTTTAATCTGTGGCTATAATTATTTTTTTATGCTGATTTATTCTTCAGTCAATAATTTGATTAGACTTTCATCTCTTCCGTAAATGTCTTTGTAGAAATTCAGATTTCCTTCGCGGTCAACCCAAGCGGTAAAATATCCGATGTAAACCGGAACTTTTTTCTTCAAAGTATACCAACTTTCTTTTCCGGCATGCATCGCTTTATCAATTCTAGCAGGATTCCATTGCGGATCGACTTTTAGTAATTCTATTGCCAATTCTCTTGGTTTTGCAACACGTACGCAACCGTGGCTAAATGCTCGGCTTTCTCTTTCGAATAAACTTTTTGAAGGTGTATCATGCAAATAAATATTGCTTGAATTCGGAAACAAAAACTTCACCAATCCCAAAGAGTTATTTTTTCCTGGAAGCTGACGAACTGCGCCGTTATTCCATTCTAAATTTTTCTTTTGCAAATAGTTTTTATCTCTAGCCATTCCGGGTTTTATTTCCGATTTAATAATACTCGGCGGCACATTCCAATACGGACTAAAAACAATATTACTCATCATTCCGCTAAAAATTACGGTCTTTGTCATTGCTTTTCCAACAACAACTGCAGATGTAAAAGCAATTTTACCGTCTTCAATGATATATAATTTAAATTCAGGAATGTTGACTTCAATGTATTTTTGACCTTTTTCTAATTCTGGATCAATCCAACGGCAACGTTCCATGTTTGCAATAATTGTTTTTATTCGATCAGAAACAGGAATATTCAAATCAACAATATGTTCTTTTAAAATGATATTTTTTGGTGCATAACCATGACGTAATTCGTAGTTTTTCATGGCTTTCATCAAAATCGTATCACAAATTGCACTTTTAGTATTTTCCTTAATGTCTTTGGTTACAAAAAGCCTTTCTCTAATTTGAGCCACAACATTTGATGAATCTCCAACTTTTAAAGCTTTATAATCTTCGCCAACTTCAATAGTTTTCCAACCTCCATTTTTTTCAATTTCTCTATATTCTTTTAAAGCATCACGAAGTTTGTAGTATTGGCTGAACATCTTTTTTTTCTTATCATCCAAAATGGTTGATTTTTTAAAAATAGAATCAGAAAGTACTTGGTAGTTAAACTTTTTTCGAGGTAAAAGCCATTCCATCGAAATACTTGTTTTTTCATCAAAACCGGCATACACTTTTTCGGCATAATAGTAATACAAATTTGAAAGCAGCAAGTCGGTATCTTCTTTAGATAACTTTTTGGTTGGATTGTTTTCGAAAACCGAATTTAATTCTTCTTTATAAGGATAATTGGCTTTTAATCCTTCCTGATCCAGATTTTTGTATTGATTGAATAAAGTGTTTCCGAATTCGACAACTCCCTTATTATCTTGCCACAATTGTGTCGATTTATTCTTTTGATATAAAGAAATTACATCTGTTTTAAACTTAGCCAGTTTTGGATAATTTTCGTAAAATTTTGCAATACGAATGGTATCAATCGTAAGCTTTAATTCTGGAATCTTTTCAACTTTCTTTATCGAATTTTCTTCTTTTTTATCTGCTTTTGAATTACAAGAAAAAACCATTAAAAAAACAACTGCAATAAAGGGCGTATACCAAATTTTCATAAGTAGGAATTTTTATTAAAAGTAAAAAAAATTCTATTAAATAAAAATCGAATCACTGCAAATAAAAAGCTCCAAACAATTTCTTGTATGGAGCTTTCGCCATATAACCAACCTATTAAAATTTCTTAAATAACCGTACCTTTTAGCGTAAGGATTTTTGGTGTAGTTTCTGCACTAGTTGTTACAGTAACTGTTTTTGTAAAAGCACCTTTGTTGGCGGCATTGTAAGTTGCAGTAACTTTTGCAGATTTACCTGGCTGAACTGGTTCTTTTGTGTAATCTGTTGCAGTACATCCGCAAGATCCTTGCACGTTTGTAATCACAACAGCTGTTTTTCCAGTATTTTTAAATTCGTAAACAATTGCTTTTGGAGTTCCTTGCGGAATTTGTCCAACATCAATTGTTTCTGCTTTCCAAACAATTGTAGAAGCTGTAGTTGCCGAAATTGCAGTTTCTGAAACTAAAGATTTTACTGGAGCAATTGCCGAAAAAGACATTAAGCCAAGAGCTAAAGCTAACATCGAAATTTTGATCATTTTCATAACAGATATATTTAAAATGGTTTATAGTTCAACTTGATATTACAAAGGTAATTCAGACAAAAACAAATCGCTGTTAACTGGTTTCAAACGTTTGTTAATGACTTGTTAACCACTTATTTTTAGGTTAAAATTGATTAATATTACACTCTCAAAATTCTTTATTCTTGAAAATTAATAAACTCAACAGTATCATTCTCTTAGGATTAGTAGCCATTATCAGTATTTTGGTAGCGCAGTTGCTTTGGACAAAAGAGGCTTTTACTATAGAACAAAAAAAACTGAGCCAAAAGGCACACATTGCTTTATTGGAAGTGGCTAAAAAATTATACGAAGGAACAAGCCATGAACTACCAGCTCAGAATCCTGTTCAAAAAATTTCTAACGATTATTATATCGTAAATGTTGAAAATGAATTTGAACCCGAAATTTTAGAGTTTTATCTAAAAACGGAATTCAAAAAAATGAATATTACGACCGATTTCGAATACGCAATGTACAATTGTCAAAGCGACGAAATGATCTATGGAGATTATATTTCGCTTTCTAAGAAAAAAGCAGAATGCAAGAAAACCGTTTATTTTCCGAAACATAAAAATCTGGTTTATTATTTTGCCGTTCGTTTTCCGAATGAAACTACTTATTTGTTTAGTTCGATGCGTTTTTGGTTTATCCTTTCGACCGCTTTAATTCTAATTTTGTTGATTTATGTTTATTCAATTTTTAAATTGCTTCAGCAGAAAAAATATTCAGAATTACAGCGTGACTTCATTAATAATATGACGCATGAATTTAAAACGCCTTTGTCTTCTATTCTGATTGCTTCAAAATATTTAATTGAGCAAAGTCCGATAAAAGACGATAAAAAGCTTTTTACTTATACCGATATTATTATCAATCAGAGCAATAAATTGAATAGCCATATCGAGAAAATTCTAAATATTTCTAAATCAGAATACACGCCATTAGAATTGAAAAAGGAGAATATTTTGATTATTCCTATTATTGAAGAAGCGATTTCAAATATTAAATTGAAATATCCTGAAGCTTCAGTTAAAATTGAAACTTCTTCAAACGATTATTTATTAGAAACTGATGCCTTTCATTTTGCCAATTTGGTCTATAATTTATTAGATAACGCAGTAAAATATTGCAACGAAAAACCCGAAATCACCATTAAATTCACAGAAGAAAATAATTGTTTAAAAATTGAATTTATTGATAACGGAATTGGTATTACTTCTAAAAAAATATCTTTTATCTTTGATAAGTTTTACAGAGTTCAAAACGAAAAAAGCAATGAAGTCAACGGATTTGGTCTCGGTTTATATTATGTAAAAGAAATTTGCAATTTGCAGAACTGGAAAATAAAAGCCGAAAATAATCCTGAAAAAGGTGTTACCATTACGTTATCAATCCCAAATAAAAAATGAGAAATTTCAAAATACTTTATGCCGAAGATGATGAAACTTTAGCGTTTCTAACCAAAGACAATTTGGAGCAAAATAACTATGAAGTTATTCATTGTTCGGATGGAAAATCGGCTTTGAAAATTTTCGAGGAAGAAGAATTTGATATTTGCATTTTTGATATTATGATGCCAAAAATGGATGGTTTTGAATTGGCAGAAGCCATTCGAAAAATTGATGTTGACGTTCCGATTATTTTTCTTTCGGCAAAAACATTAAAAGAAGATCGAATTAAAGGTCTGCGTTTAGGTGCCGATGATTATTTGGTAAAACCTTTCAGTATTGAAGAGTTACTTTTAAAAATTGAGATTTTCTTAAAACGATCTCAAAAAAATATTCCGGCAGCAAAAACTATTTATGAAGTTGGAAAATACCAGTTTGACACCAAAAATTTTATTCTTTTTAATGAAGAAGAAAAAGTCGGCTTAACCCAACGAGAAGCTGAATTATTAAAGTTATTTCTAGATCATAAAAATTCAGTTTTAAAAAGAGAGCAAATCTTAACTTCTTTATGGGGAACAGACGACTATTTTATGGGAAGAAGTTTGGATGTTTTTATTTCTCGTTTGCGTAAAATTTTAGCTAATGAAGAAGGAATTTCGATAGAAAACCTGCATGGAATTGGTTTTAGGTTTTCTATTGGGTAAAATAACAATTCTGTTAAAAATAAAGAAAAATCTGTAAACAGTTTTTAGAAAACTTTGTATTTTTAATATCTAATTTTCTTCGATATGAAATTACATCATTTGCGAAATGCCACGTTGGTAATTGAAACAGAAAAGCATGTCATTTTAGTTGACCCAATGTTAGGCAAAAGAAAAACGATTCCGCCTTTTACAATTTTCAGATATAAACCCAAAAGAAATCCGCTTGTAGCGTTGCCTAAAAACAGTCGCGAAATATTAAGCAAAGTAACACATTGCTTGATTACGCATTTGCATCCCGATCATATTGATAAAGCGGGAGAGGTTTTTTTACGCAGAAAAAGTATTCCTGTAATTTGCAGTTCTAAAGATGAAAAAGCGCTTGTACAAAGAGGTTTAAGCGTCATTCAAACTCTAGAATATTGGCAACCACAATTATTTTTAGACGGAAAAATAACAGGAATTCCTGCCATTCACGGTTATGGTTTTATTGCCAAATTAATGGGAAATGTCATGGGATTTCTTATCGAATTGGCCAATGAAAAATCGATTTATATAAGTTCTGACACTATTTTTACAGAACATGTAGAAAAAGTTCTAACTCAACTTAAGCCAGATATTTCTACAGTCGCGTGCGGAACAGCAAGATTAGATTTCGGCCAGCCATTATTAATGCGAATGGATGATATTTTGAAGTTTGTAACTCTTGCGCCAGGAAAAGTAATTGCAAATCATTTAGAAGCTTTAAACCATTGTCCGACAACGAGATTGCAATTAAGAACTGCACTTTCAGATCATGGGCTTTTGAGTAAAACTGCCATTCCGAATGATGGAGAATGTTTGGAATATTAAATTATAAAACTAATAATCCAAATTCACGCAACGTATTTATTGGTTTAGAATACCAAAATAATTCGAAATCTTCTAATTCAGATTCGAAGTCGTTTTTAACTTCCTGAAAAGTATAATTTTTAGAACCAGAAACTGTTATTTTTGATAAAATTGAATTTAGCCATTCGCCTTCTTCTTTGCTGATCTGGATATTAAAACTTTCTTTTTTATCATGAAAAGTTAGCGCCATCATTTCCCAACTTCTTCCTTTTTTTGATTTTGTAAAAAGCTCTGACGAAGGTTTTCCGCCAAGCCAAACCACTTTTGCATTTGGTTTTGTATTGAAATCGTTTTGCTCCTGAAGTGCATCGAAAATAAAATCGGGATGAATTTTTGTTTTCGGGATTTTGAAATCGAACCAATCCTGTAATTCATAATCAAAACAGATTCCGTGCATGAAATTGAAAAGTGATTTCTTTAATCCGAAGCTAAATTTATCATGATTTATTCCTGCTGCGTCGGTATATTCGATATCATTATTAGCAAAAGTTCCAATTATTTCAGTCTTTTTGGTCACGCCAAATTGTTCTGGATATAAGCCAACAGGACTGTGTGCTGTCAATGCAAATTGATGCCAAAAACCAGATTGTAAAACTCCCGCTTCAAACAATTGGCGAACCATTTCTAAACTATCAACCGTTTCTTGGATTGTTTGTGTTGGATATCCGTACATTAAATACGCATGAACCATAATACCTGCTTCGGTAAAATTGCGTGTCACTTTTGCGACTTGTTCTACCGTAACGCCTTTGTCAATTAATTTCAACAATCGGTCTGAAGCTACTTCTAAACCGCCAGAAACGGCAATACAACCAGAAGCTTTTAGTAACAAACATAAATCTTTAGAAAAGCTTTTTTCAAATCGAATATTTGTCCACCAAGTTACAGCGAGTTTTCTTTTTAGAATTTCAAGAGCCAAAGCACGCATTAAAGCAGGCGGAGCGGCTTCATCAACAAAATGAAATCCGTTTTGGCCTGTTTTTTCTATTAATTCTTCGATTCTATCACATAAAAGACTTGCTGCAACAGGTTCGTAAACTTTTATATAATCTAAAGAAATATCACAAAAAGTACATTTTCCCCAGTAACAGCCGTGCGCCATTGTGAGTTTGTTCCAGCGTCCATCGCTCCACATTCGGTGCATCGGATTTACAATTTCGATAACCGAAATATATTTATCCAAAGGCAAATCTGAATAATCTGGCGTTCCTACATAAGCTTGTTTGTAATCGTGTTTTAAAGAATTGTTTTTATAAACTACTTCTCCATTTTCTAAAAGAAAAGTTCTTTTATAAAACTTCTCGTCCCTCGACTCCGCTCGGGATGACAAATTATCCACAAGTTCTTCAATTGGAACTTCCCCATCATCTAAAGTAATAAAATCGAAAAACTCAAAAACACGTTTATCAGAAAGGGAGCGCAATTCGGTATTTGGAAAACCGCCTCCCATTGAAATTTTAATTTCTGGATAATTTTGTTTTACCCATTGCGCGGAACGGAATGCGCTATATAAATTTCCTGGAAAAGGAACAGAAATTAAGAATAAAGTTGGTTTTACGGCTTCAATTTTAGCTTTCAGAATCGAAATTAAAATCGAATCGATATAAGTTGGTTCTTTTTGAAGCTCATTATATAATTCATCAAAAGAATTGGCGCTTCGTCCTAAACGTTCTGCATATCGGCTAAAACCAAAGTTTTCATCAACACATTCTACAATAAAATCCGAAATGTCTTCGAGATATAAAGTAGCTAAATGTTTTGCTTTGTCCTGCGTTCCCATTGTTCCGAAAGCCCAATCGAGTTCTTCTAACTGCGCAAAACGAGAAGCTTCTGGCAGAAAATCTTCTTGACAAATCTGTAATGCCAAAGTTGGATTTTTTCCTTGTAAAAACTGAATTACAGAATCAATAGTTTTGATATATTCATCTTGTAAAGCAAAAATTCTTTTAGAGTTATCCGTGACATCAGAACCTGAAACCTGAAACTCTGAAACCTGAAACAAATCCTGTAATCCTTTTTTCGAAAACAATTCTAAAATCACATCAATACCCAAATCTGCCTGAACTGATTCGATATTTTTTGTATTTAGAAAACCTTTTATATACGCCGTTGCCGGATACGGTGTATTCAGTTGCGTAAATGGAGGCGTAATTACAAAAAGTTTCGTTTTCAAAAGGATTTATTTTTTTGCAAAAATACGGGTTATTGGGGACTTTTTAGCATTTCATTTTTTGATTTAAAATTGTAAACATTTAATTACATTTGTCACTGACCAAATTACTAAGATGAAACAAATATTACTTTTTATTTTTTTCCTTATTACTGTCCATTTATTTTCACAAAACAAAAATCAATCTATTGGTTTTAAAGAAAATAAAGGACAAATTGTAGACCAAAATGGAAAATCAAATACGGCTGTAAAGTATTTATTGAATACAAATGGATTAAATGTTCAGCTAAAGAAAAATGGGTTTTCTTATGATGTCTATGAGGTAAAAAAGACTCCAATTGTTCGTTCTAAAACAGCAAAAACACTTCCCTATTTAATTCCTGAAAAAGATAATGAAGGAAAAGAAGAATTTAATCTAGAATATAATTTTCATCGAATAGATATTGATTTTGTAAACTCCAATTCTAAAGTTGAATTAATTACGGAACAAAAATCAACTGATTTTGACAACTATTATAATACTCCAAATAGACCTGAAGGAATTACTGGAGTTTATCAGTATAAACAAATTACCTACAAAAATATCTATCCAAATATTGATGCCGTTTTTACAATTCCCGATGATCCACAAAAAACGGTTGAATATAATTTTGTCATTCATCCAAAAGGAAATATTTCGGATATTCAGTTAAAATTTAACGGTGCTGAAACAAATTTGGTTGATAATAAAATTCAAATGAATGTTCGTTTTGGAAAGATGGAAGAAACGCTTCCTGCCAGTTGGATTGAAGAAAGAGGTCATAAAAAAGAAATTATTGTTGGATACAGAAAAATTAAAAAGGATGTTTACGGATTTCGTTCTGCCAATTTTTTAGCTGGAAAAACCGTTGTAATCGATCCTGTTCCAATTAGACTTTGGGGAACTTACTACAATGGTTCGAGTTATGAATCTCCTGATCGTCCATTAACCATAAATTCAGACTCGCAAAATAATGTAATAATTACGGGTGGAACATATTTAACATCCAATATAGCAACATCGGGAACTTTTCAACCAACAAATACATCAAACAGAGATACAGGTTATATCGTTAAATTTAATTCTGATGGGAATCGTTTATGGGGCACATATATCAATTTTTCAATAATAGCAGATTCCAAAATCAATAGTCAAAATGAAATTTATATTGCTGGTCGAGGAAACAATAGCGCAGCAACTTCATTATCAACTCCTGACGGACACAAACAATTGTCAGACAATTTTTCAGGCGAAGGAATTTTACTGAAGTTTAGTTCAAATGGTCAAAGAATTTGGGGAACATTTTATGGAGGAGAAGAAAACGGTTCTCTAAATGGATTAGTAAATATTAATACTATAGCTTTAGATAGTCAGGAAAATATTATAATTGCTGGAGAAACCCATAGCAAAACAGGTATAGCTACATATGACGCCTATCAGCAAAATATTATTGATTATTTTGATGGAAGTGGTTTTATTGCTAAATTTTCTCCTTCGGGTATTAGGAATTACGGCACTTACTTTCCAGGTATTATAAAACATGCCGCGATTGATAATAATTCTAATTTGGTCTTTGCAGGTCAATATACACAATACGATTCTGACAATCCTAATATAACTACTGCAGGAGCGCATCAAAATCAAATTCATGGAATGGATGGATTCATTGTGAAATTTAATCCTTCTTGTCAACAAGTTTTATGGTGTACTTATTATGGTGGTGATGCATCATTTTTTATTACGGTAAATGATTATTACGATCAAATTAAGGCACTTGGAATAGATTCATTAAACAACATATATATTGCTGGTCTAACAAACAGTACTAATTTGATTGCAACAAACAATTCTTACAAGCAAACTTTGACTAGTAATAATGTTGATTGTTTTGTTGCGAAGTTCAATTCATCTGGAGAAATTCAATGGGGAACTTATTATGGATCTAATATTTCCGCACAAAATTCAGATAAATGCACAAGCGGGTTTATTACTTCAAATGGGGATATTTTTATAACAGGAAATACCCGAAGCGATCGAGATATTGCAACTCCAAACTCTTATCAGGAAAACTTGAATGGATCAGATGAAGGATTTATGGCAAAATTTAATACCAATGGAAAATTAATATGGGGAAGCTACTACGGAAGCCCTTTTCCAGATTCGCCTCAAGACATTTACTGCAGTGACAATAAAATTTATCTTATCGGACATACTGATTATCAAACTTCGGTAGTCCCTAATTATTTTGGTACTCAGGGAACACATCAACCAACTGGAACTGGTATTTTTATTGCTAAATTTCAAGATTGTCTATCAAATCCTCTAGCATCAAGCAATTCCCCAGTTTGCGTTGGCAATACATTAGAACTAAAAGCCTCAGGAGGAACTAATTATTTATGGAGTGGTCCAAACGGTTTTACATCAACAGATCAAAATCCGACAATTTTAAATGCAACGTCTGCCAATACCGGAGAATATAGTTGTTTAATCACTGGAACAGGAGGTTGCGATGATACAAAAAAAATAAATGTCGTTATTGGAGATATTGAAAAACCTGTTCCAAATGTTACTAATCTGCCAACTATAACAGGAGATTGTACAACAGCAATAACAGCAATTCCTACCGCTACAGATGCATGTGCAGGAATAATTAACGGAACGACTACAAGTCCATTATCTTATTCTTTACCTGGAACTTATACAATTGTATGGAATTATAATGATGGAAACGGTAATTCATCAACACAAAATCAAACCATAACAATTACCAGTCAGCCATTGCCAACAGCAAATTCTTTACAAACATTCTGCGTTAATCAAAATGCAGGATTGAATGACATTCAAATTACTGGACAAAATATAAAATGGTACAGCAACTTAACGGGAGGAACACTTGTACCGACCACAACCGTACTTCAAGACAACGCAACTTATTATGCATCTCAAACCATAAATGGTTGTGAAAGTGAAAGAGTTCCAGTTAAAATTAAAATTCAGGTTACTTTTCCTCCAACAGGAAATGCAAATCAGTCATTTTGTACGGGACAAAATCCAACAATTGCAAACATTCAAGTAACTGGAAATTCTATAAAATGGTATGATTCTTTAACAAATGGCAATCTATTACCAGAAACAACGAATCTTGAAAATGGCAAAACTTATTATGCTTCGCAGACAGAAAATAATTGTGAAGGTTCTAGATTTGGAATTACAGTTTCTATTATAAATACACCTTCAGCTCCATCGGGAAATCCAGAGCAATCTTTTTGTAAAAAAGAAAACAAAACTCTTAATGATATTCAAATAACGGGACAAAATATTCAATGGTTCGATACCAATTTTTCTGCGGCACCGTTACCAAACACAACTTTGTTAGAAAATAACAGAACTTATTATGCCTCTCAAACAATTGGATGCGAAGGAGACAGAACTCCAATTTTAGTAAAAATTTACGATACACCATTACCAATTGGAAATAATAGCCAACAATTTTGTATTGATGAGATTGCAATTTTAGAAGATTTAAATATAACAGGAACGAATATTAAATGGTACGATTCTCCAACAAACGGAAACATTTTGCCTGAAACAACATTATTGCAAAATGCTGTTTATTACGTTTCGCAAACACTAAATAATTGTGAAGGCGAAAGATTAGCTGTAACTGTTAAAGTACAAGACACTCAAATCCCGATTGCAGATTCTCGTCAAATATACTGCAGCCAAAAGAATGCTAAAATAAGTGATATTGTAATTTCGGGACAAAATATCAAATGGTATGAAAATGAGTATTCAAATATTCCTATTTCAGAATCAACACTTCTTGAAAACAGAATAACTTATTATGCTTCACAAACTATCAATAATTGCGAAAGTGACAGAATACCTCTTACAATAAGTATTCTTGAAGCCACAAATAGTGATTGTATCAATTTCGATGAAGAACTTCCTTATCCAAAATTCTTTACCCCAAACGGTGATGGTTTCAATGATTTTTGGACAATAGATTCTGCATATTTGGCACCAGGTACTGGAATTAGAATATTCAACCGATATGGAAAACTGTTAAAAGAATTAGGCCTTAATACCTCTTGGGATGGAACTTTCATAGGTCAGCTTCAACCTGCAACAGATTATTGGTTTACAGCCATTAGATTAGACGGCAAAGAATTTAGAGGCCATTTTAGTTTAAAAAGATAAAAAGAAAGTCCGCAAAGTAATTTACCTTGCGGACTTTTTTATAAGATCTTACTCTTCAAATCTAAAACTTATGTTCGTCTTTACTAATCACCAAAAATGAAATTAAGGATATAAGTGCTGCTGTTACTAAATAAAAACCTACATAACTCACGTCATATGTTTTAGCCAACCAAATTGCAATCATTGGAGCAAAAGCCGCACCTAGAATTCCTGCCATATTGAAGGTTAAAGACGCTCCAGAATAACGAACCGTAGTTGGAAATAATTCAGATAAAAACGTTCCTAAAGGTCCGTAAGTAAATCCCATTAAAGACATTCCGATACAAGCAAAAATGGTTACTAAGACGATATTTCCTGAGCTCAAAAAATACGAGAAGAAAAATCCAAAAATGGCGATTGCAGCCGTAGCCAGAATAAGCATTTTACGACGTCCGATTTTATCTGCAACCACAGCCGAAACTGGAATAAACAATGCAAAAAACAATACCGAAAACAATTGAATTAACAACCCATCTCTTTTTACAATTCCTAAATCCGAAGTTGCCCAGCTTAAAGTAAAAACGGTCATTAAATAAAAAACCAAAAATGTAGTAATGGCAGCAAATGTTCCGAAGATTAATTGATTTTTATACGATTTTACCAAAGTCAAAAACGGGACTTTTACTTCTTCTTGTTCTTTTTTAGAATTTTCAAATGAAGGCGTTTCTGTAATTTTAGTTCTAATATAAAAACCAACAATAACTAAAAGTGCGCTAGCAATAAAAGGAATTCTCCAACCGAAATTCATAAAATCTTCATTACTCATAGAATCGGTCAACAATAAGAAAGTTCCTCCAGAAAGCAACAATCCGATTGGAGCACCCAATTGCGGAAACATTCCGTACCAAGCACGTTTATTTGGCGGCGCATTCTCAATTGCTAATAAAACGGCTCCGCCCCATTCTCCTCCTAAACCAACACCTTGTCCGAATCGGCAAAGCATCAATAACAAAGGTGCTGCAACACCAATACTTTCATAACTTGGCAAAAACCCGATTGTAACTGTCGAAATCCCCATTGTCAATAGAGCGGCAACAAGAGTAAATTTACGGCCTATTTTATCTCCGTAATGTCCAAAAAATGCAGAACCTAACGGTCGGGATAAAAAGGCAATAGAAAAAGTTGCTAAAGATTCCAGCGTTGCCATTGTCGAGTCTGCACTTGGAAAAAATAATTGAGGAAAAACCAATACGGCAGCATTGGCATAAATATAAAAATCAAAAAATTCGATTGTGGTACCAATAAGGCTTCCAAAAAGAACATGTTTTAGAGAGTTCTTTTTATTTGGGTTAGTTTTCATGTAAAATAGATATAACTTTTTTTTTGCTTACAAAAATATAGTTTCATTATTAATAATTCATAGTTAGAAGAATTAGTTTTAGAACACTATACATTTTTTAACAAATTTCATGTGTTTTTCATTTTAAAAACAACAATTCGAACCAAAATTAAAATATTGATTATCGGAGCTTTAAAATAAAAATCAAAATATCAATTCTTAAGCAATTGTTAATAGCGTTTTTAACTGTATATTTTGCTTAAATTTACAGCTGTCAAAAATAAATTTAAAATTATGCCTACCGACTGTATCAGCTTTCAATCTTCTGGATATTTTTCTAAACTAATGCAAGATTATTTAGACCAGAAAACAGAATTAAAAACGCTGTACAATAATTTTCCAACTCTAGAAAATTTCGAAAAACAGATTGCTGAGAAAGCAGCCAATTTTGACCACAGCAACCGAGCTGTATTGGTTGATAGTTTGCAAAAGCAATATCAAAATATTGAAATTTCTGATTTAACCAGACAAAACATTTCGCTTTTAGCGCTCGAGAATACTTTCACAATTACAACAGGACACCAATTAAATCTATTTAGCGGGCCACTGTATTTTTTATATAAAATTATCTCTACGATTAATTTAACTAAAGAATTAAAATCAAAATATCCTTCCTATAATTTTGTGCCAGTTTATTGGATGGCAACTGAGGATCATGATTTTGAAGAGATTAATTATTTTAATTTTAAAGGAAAAAAAATCCGTTGGAATGCCGAAAGTACTGGGCCTGTAGGAAGACTTTCTACAAATGGTTTAGAAGATTTGTTTGAAGTTTATTCTAAAGAATTAGGTTCAAGCACTAATGCAAACTCACTGAAAAAACTTTTTGAAGATGCTTATTTAAAACACGAAAATCTTGCCGATGCAACTCGTTTTTTAGCCAATAGTTTATTTTCACAATACGGTTTAGTTATTCTAGATGCAGACAATGCCGATTTAAAACGTACTTTTATTCCTTTTGTTAAAGAAGAATTAGAAAATCAAACTTCGTTTAAAACGGTTCAAAAATCAATTGAAAAACTTGAAAATTATAATGTTCAGGTAAATCCGCGTGAGATTAATTTATTTTACATTGAAGATAAACTGCGTGAGAGAATTATTTTTGAAAATGATAAATATATCGTCAACAACACTAAGATTACATTTTCGAAAGAAGAAATTCTTAAATTGTTAGAAAGCAATCCAGAAAAATTCAGTCCGAATGTAATTATGCGTCCGCTTTATCAGGAAATCATCTTGCCAAACCTTTGTTACATTGGCGGAGGCGGAGAAATTGCTTATTGGTTAGAATTGAAAGGTTTTTTTGACGCTGTTAATATTACTTTTCCGATTTTGTTAGTTAGAAATTCTGTTCTTTTAGCTACCGAAAAACAAGCTAAAAAAGCCGATAATTTAAATTTATCTTGGAAAGACTTATTCAGCAAATCAGAGAATTTGATTAATGAAATCACGCATAAACTTTCGCCATTTCCAATAGATTTAACAGAACAAAAAGAAGCGCTAGAAAAACAGTTTAATTATCTATTTGAATTGGCTCAAAAAACAGACAAATCTTTTTCTGGAGCTGTAAAAGCTCAAGAGATAAAGCAAAAGAAAGGTTTAGAAAATTTGGAAAAACGTTTATTAAAAGCGCAAAAAAGGAAATTGCAAGATCAACTGCAACGCGTTACAGATTTACAGTGCGAATTGTTTCCAAATTACGGGCTTCAAGAACGTCAAACCAATTTTTCTGAATTTTATTTAGAAAACGGAGAACAATTAATTCCGCTTTTAATTCATAAATTAAAACCTTTAGAACATAATTTTGACATCATAATAATCTAAAATAATTATCTTTAAAAATTCAAAGTAATTATTTCGGAAACAAATAACCAGCTCATCTCCGAAATTATTGCTCTCTCAAACCAAATAGAATTATATTTTATAACCTATTAACTAACTAACCAAATGGTAAGAGAACGCCTAATTTCGCTTGATGTCTTTCGCGGACTGACTATTCTATTGATGACTATTGTAAACAATCCCGGTGATTGGGGAAATGTTTATCCGCCACTTTTGCATGCCCACTGGAACGGCTGTACACCAACAGATTTAGTATTTCCTTTTTTTATTTTTATAATGGGAGTTGCAGTGCCCTTAGCAATGCCAGAGAAAACTTATGACAGTACCACTTTTAATAAAATACTGATTCGATCATTAAGAATGTTCTGTCTTGGGATTTTCTTTAACTTTTTCGGCAAAATTCAATTATTTGGACTGGATGGAATTCCGCTTCTTATTGGGCGTTTAGCTATTACTATTGCCGTTGGTTATGCTCTAATGGGAAATTTCAGCAATCGATTAAAAAATATTTTTGCCGTTGGAATACTCTTAATTTATCTAATTCTAGCCTATGGAGGTTTTGAAAATTATCAAGATGTAAGATTACCTGGAGTTTTGCAACGTATTGCAATTGTTTATTTTGTGGTTTCTCTTTTATATTTAAAAACATCTAGAAAAACACAAATCATTACAGCAATTACTTTGCTTTTAGGATACTGGGCATTAATGACTTTAGTTCCCGTTCCTGGAATTGGCGAAGCTAATTTAGACAGAGGAACCAACTTAGCTGCGTGGGTAGACAGCGTTTTGCTAAAAGGACATATGTATCACGAAACCAATACTTGGGATCCTGAAGGTATTTTAAGTACATTACCATCAATCGTAAACGGAATTATTGGTTTATTTATCGGACAAATTTTATTACTCAACGCGAGTAAAGTACAAAAAGCACTTACAATGGGGAGAATTGGTACCGTTCTTCTTTTTCTTGGAATAATCTGGGATTTAGTTTTTCCTATCAATAAATCAATCTGGACAAGTAGCTACGTTTTATATACAACTGGATTGGCCACGGTTTGTTTAACTGGTTTATATTATTTAATTGATATTAAGGAATATAAAAAAGGCTTTAAACTATTTATAATCTGGGGAGTAAATCCAATGATAGTATTCTTTGCTTCGCAGATTATTCCGCAGGCATTGGTTATGATTCGTTTTCAAAACCCATCAAATCCGGGAGAACAAACCAACTTATTAGATTATTTATACCGCTTTGGAATTGCTCCATTATTCAGTAATGCAATGGCGGCTTCTTTGGCTGGCGCCTTAACCTATGTCGCAATCTGGTCTTTTATTTTATGGATCTTTTATCGAAATAAATTGATTTTTAAAGTCTAAACCTTAAAACCAGAATATACTGAGACGCACGGTTGTGCGTCTTTATTTATTGTAAATTTTGAGATTTTATAGTTTCTTTTTCAAAATAGCATTCGAACGTATTTTAATTAAGAATTTATTAAAATCAATTCATAAAAAAAGTATACTTTTGCACAAAATTTAATAAAATATAAAAATGGCAACAAATAGAACTTTTACAATGATTAAACCAGATGCTGTTGCAAACGGACACATCGGGAATATCTTAGCAATGATTACTAATGGTGGTTTTAAAATCGTTTCATTAAAATTAACTCAATTAACTGTGGCTGATGCTAAAGCATTTTACTCAGTTCACGCAGAAAGACCTTTCTACGGAGAATTAGTTGAATTCATGTCTCGCGGACCAATTGTTGCTGCTATTTTAGAAAAAGAAAATGCAGTAGAAGATTTCAGAACTTTAATTGGAGCTACAAACCCAGCTGAAGCTGCTGAAGGAACTATTCGTAAAGCATATGCTACTTCTATCGGAGAAAATGCAGTTCACGGATCTGACAGTGACGAAAACGCTGCTATCGAAGGTGCATTCCACTTTGCGGGAAGAGAACAGTTTTAATTTATGATTCTAGAGTTCTGATTTTAGATTGCTGAACTTACACATAAAAATAAAAAAACATTCGCCATAGCGAATGTTTTTTTATATAGAAAAATCTAAAATCTAAAATCTAAAATCTAAAATCTAAAATCTAAAATCTAAAATCTAAAATCTAAAATCTAAAATCTAAAATCTAAAATCTAAAATCTAAAATCTAAAATCTAAAATCTAAAATCTAAAATCAACGAAGCACAACATCCTTTACCACTTCTCTCCCTAATTCTTCATTAATCATTTTTACAATTTTGTGTTTTCCGTGACTTAATTCTTCGCGAAGAACTGAAGAACCCAATTCTACATAAAGTGTGCTGCCTTTTAAGACAACATTTCTGGTATAGGTATTTACTCCGCTTCCCATCAATTGTTTCCAAGCATCACGCACGTCAATTTGATCCATTCCTGGCTGTAGCTTATTCACTTGAATAATCTGTTGTAAAACAGCACTAATTGTAGATTCGCTATTTAGTCTTTTCGCCATCGTTTAAAAGATTTATGGGTGCTGCTTTTTTATAATGATATTCTATTTTTTGCGGATTTTTAGTTACAAATTTTTCATCAGAAATCGAAATAATTTCCTCACTCCATTTCGCATAATCTGTTTTATAATCTAAAAAAGCCTGTTCTCCAGCAAAACGAACTGAAACATTTTCAAACGTATCTGTCGTTAAAAAAGTACCATCAAATTGAGGCATTACTTTGGTTCGAACTCCTTTATTATTTTTAATTTGAAAAAAATCAAAAGTTTCGTTCATTTTATATTCTTTCTCTTCGCCATTCTCAAAAACAACTTTTTCAATTTCCCAATAGCCATTTAATTTAGCAATATCGTCAGGTTTAATCTCCTGTTTGCAGCCCGCAAATAAAAGCGACAAAACCAAAATCATAAAAGTGTTTCTCATAAATAATATATATTTTTTTTTAGCAGCAACTTACTTTGTTAGCCAATTATAGCGTCTTGCTATTGTTTGCAGAAATTTTTCTCGGACTACAAAGATAGTCTTATAATCATCAAAAGAAATACTTTTACATTAATTATTTCAATCAAAAAAAAACAGTAAAATACCTTATTCTGATTATTTAATAACTTCTATAGGCAATGCTTATTTAAAAAAATAATGATTTTTATATCCAAATGCTCTGCTTACAACTAAACTAAAAAATCAAATTTTATATACCAATTTTCTATTAAAAAATGAAAAAAATATTACTACTATTTTTTAGCACTATATTTCTATTTTCAAAATGCAACCAACCTAAAGAAAAGAAAAAAGCTCCTATAAAATTTGAAAAACATTCAAAAGAAAAAGAAAGCAAAACTGACACTCATTCTACAGAAAAAAATATCTCAAAAAGTGCAAATTCAGAAGATTCTCCAGTAAAAATCGTTAAAGCAATACTAATAGAAAATAGCTATTCTCATCATAAAGATATCAAAATAGTTTACAAGAATTCTAGCAAAAAAATGATTAAAGCCCTAAAACTTAAATGGTTTTGTATTAATGCATTTGAAGAGCCCGCAAGCGGTAATTATTTTTATGGTGAAGGAAATTTTAGTGGAAACATAACCAGCTTAATAAAACCTGGAGAAATTAAATCAAAAATCTGGGAAGATTTCTCAACAGATGCTGATAAAATCATTAAAATCACAGTTTATTACATTGTTTATAATGATGGGAGTAAATGGGAATTAAACGAAGAAAAAATGCCAATATAATTCCTTAGAAATCTCAAAATAAGTTCGTTAACAGATTAAACTTTTTTGCCTATTTTTGGTCAAACCCCAAACCAAAAACAAAAAACATGACCAAATCAATTTACTTAATCCTGTTAGCGCTGTTTTTTATATCCTGCAGTAAAGACTCATCTGAAACAGATCCAAATTCGACTCCTGATGAAAAAATGTATTTCCCTCCCTTAACAGGAAACACTTGGGAAACAAAATCAATTTCTGAACTAAAATGGAATCAAAATGCAGTACAACCTCTTCTAGATTATTTAGAACTCAAAAACTCTAAATCTTTTATCATATTGGTAAATGGAAGAATTGTTTTAGAAAATTACTTTAACAAACATACCGCAACAACAAACTGGTATTGGGCTAGCGCAGGAAAAACGTTAACCTCTACCATGACCGGAATCGCACAGCAAGAAGGTTTATTAAATATCAACAACAAAGTATCTGATTATATTGGAACTGGATGGACAAGTGAAACTTTAGTACAAGAAAACCAAATTACTTGCAAAAATCTACTTTCTATGACTTCTGGACTTGATGATAGCACAGACGATGTTGATCCTGAAGATTTAATCTATAAAGACGATGCGGGAAAAAGATGGGCCTATCATAATGTTTACGTCAAACTTCAAGATGTTGTGGCAAAAGCAAGCAAACAAACTTGGGAGAATTATTTCAACACCAAATTAAGAGATAAAATCGGGATGGACGGTATTTGGGTACAGCTTGGCGTTAATAGCGTTTACACAAGCACCACAAGAAGCATGGCACGTTTCGGACTATTAATGTTAAACAAAGGAAAATGGGAAAATAACACCATTTTGAATGAAGCTTTTTTTAATGAAGCTACTTCAACTTCACAAAACATAAATTTAGGATATGGTTATTTATGGTGGCTCAATGGTAAATCGAGCTATCATTTGCCTCAATCGCAGCTTAACTTTCAAGGAAGTGTTATTCCAACTGGACCAAGCGATATGTTTATGGCCTTAGGAAAAAATGATCAAAAAATTTATGTTGTTCCAAGTAAGAAAATGGTCGTAATCAGAATGGGAGATGCCGCTGACAATGTAAATCTAGCTTTATCAGATTTTGACAAAACTCTTTGGGAGAAGATTAATGCGTTGTATTAATAAAAACAAAAAGAGCTTTTAAAATTGTTTATGAATTTAAAAGCTCTTTTTTATATGGTATAATATATTATCGATTGCTACGCATTCTTTTTAGAACTCCCATAAAGAAGAAAACTATCCCTAAAACTAATAAAACATAATAAACTGATAGATTATTATCTTTCAAAACATTAGCCAACACAAAACATATAACGCTTGCAAAATAAAAAGCAACAGCAGATATATTTTTTAAAGATTCAAAACTCATTATAATTTTATTTAAAGAAACTGTCTACGAATTCGTATTTATTAAAGACCTGTAAATCTTCAATTCCCTCTCCAACACCAATATATTTTACAGGAATCTGAAACTGATCTGAGATACCAATTACAACACCGCCTTTTGCTGTTCCGTCTAATTTAGTTACAGCTAATGACGTTACTTCTGTTGCCGCTGTAAATTGTTTTGCTTGCTCAAAAGCATTTTGACCAGTAGAACCGTCTAAAACCAAAAGCACATCATGCGGAGCATCAGCAACAACTTTCTGCATAACACGTTTTACTTTTGTCAGCTCATTCATCAAATTGATTTTATTATGAAGACGTCCAGCAGTATCAATAATAACAACATCAGCATTTTGAGCAACAGCAGACTGTAAAGTATCAAAAGCTACAGATGCTGGATCACTTCCCATATTTTGTCTTACAATTGGCACATCTACTCTATCTGCCCAAACCTGCAATTGATCAATCGCTGCGGCACGAAAGGTATCGGCAGCGCCCAAAACTACTTTATGTCCAGCTTTTTTAAACTGATACGCCAGTTTACCAATCGTTGTTGTTTTTCCTACTCCATTTACACCGACAACCATTAAAACATAAGGTTTTTTGTCTTTCGGAACTTCAAATTCTGTTGCTTCGCCTGTATTGGTTTCAGATAATAATGCCCCAATTTCATCTCTAAGAATTTGATTTAATTCATCCGTTCCTAGGTATTTATCTTCGGCAACACGTTTTTCAATTCTTGAAATGATTTTCAAAGTGGTATTTACACCAACATCTGAACCTACAAGAACTTCTTCCAAATTATCTAAAACATCGTCATCGACTTTAGATTTTCCAGCTACAGCTTTACTTAACTTTGAGAAAAAAGTAGTTTTTGATTTTTCAAGACCTTTGTCTAAAGTCTCTTTTTTATCAGTAGAGAATAATTTTTTAAAAAAACTCATTTTTTGTAGATTATTTGATTATCTGACTTCTGAATTATCAGAAATCCAAATCTTTAAAGAAAGCCAATTGTTTTTAAATCTAGCCCCGATTACTTCACTTAATTTTCATTTTAATCGGAGTTCAGTGAACTACGTTTGTCACGAAAATCCTTTTATTCTGGGGTTCAGAATAAAAAATTGCAGTGAAAAGCGGGAATCCATGTTTAAAAAGAGCGAATTGTTGTACTTCTTTAAATTTTAAGACAAATATAGGTAATAAAAAAGCTACTTCCGAAAGAAAGTAGCTTTTCTATATAATGTAATTGTAATTATTTCTTTTTCAAGAATTCATCAACTTCTTCAGGAGCCATAATAGATTCTACGAATGTATATGCACCAGTTTTAGGAGATTTCACCATTTTGATGGCTTTTGACAATCTCTTAGAAGCTGTTTGTAACGATGCTACGGTTTTCTTTGCCATGATTCAAATGTTATTTGAAGCTTTTATAAAACTCTCATGGCAAAACCACTCGAGATTTACAAAAATCTCTAATTATTACTTAATTTCTTTGTGAACAGTTACTCTTTTTAAAACTGGATTAAATTTTTTAATCTCTAGTCTGTCTGGAGTATTTTTTTTGTTCTTAGTTGTAATATATCTAGAAGTTCCTGCAACACCAGAAGCTTTGTGCTCAGTACATTCTAAAATTACCTGGATTCTATTACCTTTCTTTGCCATCTTGCTATATATTTATTTAGGAAAAGATTATTTGATAAATCCTTCTGACTGCGCTTTTTTCAAAACTGCAGTGATTCCATTTTTATTAATTGTTTTTATCGTAGATGCTGCTACTCTAAGAGTAATCCATCTATCTTCTTCTGGAAGATAAAAACGCTTTTTAACTAAGTTTACAGAAAACTTTCTCTTAGTTTTGTTCATAGCGTGAGAAACGTTATTTCCTACCATCGCTCTTTTACCTGTAAGGTCACAAACTCTTGACATTATACTTATCTTTTATCGTTATTCAAAATCAGGGTGCAAAGAAAAGAAAAATAAACCATTGTAGCAAAAAATTATTGCACAATTTTTAAAATTTCTTTCTGCAATATTTCCAAACTCTTAACTGATGCCCTATCTATCACTTTTTCACGCGGTTGTCCGAAGTTAAATTCTTCTACAATTACTCCGTTTGGCGTTGCCAAAGCAATAAAAACAGTTCCAATTTCGGCATCAGAATCACCTTTTGACGGGCCTGCATTGCCCGTGGTTGCTATTCCGTAGTCTGTTTTCAGTAAGTTTTTCACATTCAAAGCCATAGCAGACGCAACCTCAGCACTTACTACCGAAAATTCATCAATTAAATTTTGAGAAACACCAAGAAGATTTATTTTTACTTCGGTTGCATACGAAACAATACTTCCTTTAAAATAACTTGACGATCCTGGAACAGCCGATAAAAGCGACGCAATTCTTCCGCCTGTACAACTTTCTGCTGTTGAGACTGTTTTATTTTCTTTAGAAAGCAATTTTCCAATAACCGTTTCTATTGTTTCATTTTCTTCATAACCCACAATTATATCATGAATTATGGCATCCAAAGATTTAACATTAGATTCAATGGCTTCTTCTAACAATTCTTTGTCCGTTCCGCGAGCTGTTAGACGTAAACGAACCCTTCCTGGATTTGGCAAATAAGCCAATTTTATAAATTCTGGAAGATTATTTTCCCATTGTTCAATACGTTCTGCCACTAAACTTTCGCCTTGTCCGTATGTCAAAATGGTTTTATGAATGATATAAGGACGTTTGTATTCGCGTACAATTTTTGGGATTATCTGCTCTTCTACCAAATATTTCATTTCATAAGGAACTCCCGGAAGCGAAATAAAAACGGTATTTTCTTTTTTCATCCACATTCCCGGAGCGGTTCCAACTTGATTGTGCAAAACCGTACAAGTTGAAGGCACTAAAGCCTGATCTTTATTTAATTGCGAAATAGGTCTTTTATAAAAACCTTCAATTAATTGCGTTACATGAGCCAGAACTTCCGGATTAACAACTAATTCATCATTAAAATATTCGCAGAAAGTTTTTTTGGTTACATCGTCTTTAGTTGGACCTAATCCGCCTGTAATAATTACAACATCTACTCTATTCTGAAACTGCGCGAAAGTATCTAAAATATGTTTTTTATCATCGCTGATAGAAAGCATTTCTACCACCTCAACTCCAATTCTGTCTAATGATTTAGCAATAAAAGCTGAATTTGTATCTACGATTTGACCAATTAGAATTTCATCTCCAATTGTTATAATTGCTGCTTTCATATTTATTTAAAGAAAGTTTTTACCTGAATAAAACAGGTTATTATAAAAGAAGTAAATCAGTATTTGAATCTTATATAAAAACAAATACTTTCAAAATTAGAAAACAAAACCCAATCCTTTTTCAATATTAAGAATTGGGTTCTGCTTATATATTACAAATCAAAGTCTTTTTTTATCTCTTTGATCGCTTCTTTAACTTGTATCTTAATACTCTTAAAGGTCTCAATAATATCCTTTTTCTTGCCTTCTGCTTTTGTCCAAGCCTCTACCTGAAGAATTTCTTCAAAAGCTACATTTAACCCCATTAAGTCTAAGGTTGGCTTTATTTTATGTGCATACGAATAAGCATATTTATGATCCTTTTTCTTAATTCCTTCTTTAATTTGTTTTAAATCTTCGGGAACTTCTGTAACAAATAAAGTTAAAATCTGATTTACAAATTCAGGATCGTTATCTGAAAGCGCATACACTTTCGAAAGGTTGTACTTTAAAGCCATTATTTTACTTGTATTCTGAATAATTTTTTATCTTCTAAAAAGCCTTCTAAAACATCATTTGGTTTTACAGCCGAAACACCTGCTGGCGTTCCTGTAAAAATAATATCTCCAATTTTTAATGTAAAAAATTGAGACACATGCGAAATCAACTCATCAATCTTCCAAAGCATCATGCTTGAATTTCCTTTCTGAACCGTTTCGCCATTTGTTTTTAATTCAAAATTAAGATTTTCCATAGAAACAAAATCAGTTTTTGGCAAAAAATCTCCAATAACCGCCGAACCGTCAAATGCCTTGGCTTTTTCCCACGGAAGTCCTTTTTCTTTGAGTTTACTTTGCAAATCTCGCGCTGTAAAATCGATTCCTACACTAATATCATCATAATATTTATGAGCAAATTTAGGCTCAATATATTTTCCGACTTTATTAATCTTTACGATTATTTCAATTTCATGATGCACATCTTCAGAAAACTCTGGAATTACAAACGGATGCTGTTTCAACAAAACCGCAGAATCCGGCTTCATAAAAACAACTGGCTCGCTCGGACGTTCGTTTTTTAATTCTTCTATATGATTGGCATAATTCCTGCCGACACAGATAATCTTCATTCTTTTTTTAAGTTGCTAAGATACTAAGATGCTAAGCTACTAAGAAACTAAAAAAAACTTAGAAACTCAGAATCTTAGCATCTTAGAAACTTACTTCGTATTTAATTTTCTTAATTTAATCGCTGTCAAAACTTTTTTGGTATACAATGGAAAATCAGCATTTTGAATCCAGCTGAAATAACCCGGCTCAGATTCTAAAACTTTTTCCACTTTTGCTCCTTTATGTTTTCCAAATGTAAAAATTTCTTCGTCATCTTTATCAAAAGCAATCATTCCCGCAAAATCGGCGATTTTTTTACGTGTTGTAAATTCAGACAAAGACTTCATATCATTTTCCAATTCTGGATAACGATCTAATTGCGCTTTTAAGATTTCGTAAGTCGCCATTGTATCTGCTTCAGCCGAATGTGCATTTTCAAGACTTTTTCCGCAATAGAATTTTAAAGCCGCACTTAAAGTACGTTCTTCCATTTTATGGAAAATCGTTTGCACATCTACAGAAACTTTATTCTTCATATCAAAATCAACTCCCGCGCGAAGCAATTCTTCTGCAAGAAGCGGAATATCAAAACGATCTGAGTTAAATCCACCCAAATCACTGTCTTTAATCATGTTATGAATTTGCGATGCAAGTTCTGCAAAAGTAGGTTCATTAGCCACTTTTTCATCAGTGATGCCGTGAACTGCAGTAGTTTGCGGAGGAATTGGAATTGTTGGATTAACCAACCAGGTTTTACTTTCTTTGTTTCCGTTAGGAAAAACTTTGAATATTGAAATTTCTACGATTCTATCTTTACCGATATCAATTCCCGTTGTTTCGAGATCAAAAAAGCAAATTGGTTTGTGAAGTTTTAATTCCATTTCTAATTTTTATAAGTTTACAAATGTAATTTTTAAAGCCGAATATCCTCCTTTATTCTTATTTTTTTTGTCTAAAAATGCTTTCAATTTCGAGAATTTAACATTTAGAAAACAAGCCTTAAATAAGTTTGCAGAACGAAACTTAACTTTTTCTTACAAAACAAAAAATCCGACAAGCCTAAAACTTATCGGATTTGAATTTATTTTTATAATAAAATTTTAGAAATCTCTATCTACATCAAAAGCTTCTAAATATTCTGCTACTCTTTTTACAAAACTTCCTCCTAACGCACCGTCAACAACTCTATGATCGTAAGAGTGAGACAAGAACATTTTCTGACGAATTCCAATAAAATCACCTTCTGGAGTTTCTATTACCGCAGGAACTTTACGAATTGCTCCAAGAGCAAGAATTCCCACTTGCGGCTGATTGATAATCGGCGTTCCGAAAACACTTCCAAAAGTACCAACGTTTGTTACCGTATAAGTTCCGCCTTGCGTATCGTCTGGTTTCAGCTTTCCAGCTTTTGCACGATTCCCTAAATCGTTAACCGCTTTTGCCATTCCAACCAAATTCAATTGATCTGCATTTTTAATTACAGGAACAATTAAATTTCCGTTTGGTAAAGCTGCCGCCATTCCTAAATTGATATTTTTCTTTTTGATGATATAATCACCATCAACAGAAATATTCATTCCAGGGAAATCTTTCAAGGCTTTTGCAACTGCTTCCATCATAATTGGCGTAAAAGTCAACTTTTCGCCTTCTCTTTTTTCAAAAGCTGTTTTTACTTTATCTCTCCATTTTACAATATTTGTCACGTCAACTTCAATAAAAGATTGTACGTGAGCCGAAGTTTGAACTGAAGCCGTCATGTATCCTGAAATCAGCTTACGCATTCTGTCCATTTCTACAATTTCGTCACCTCCGTTTACAGAAACTGGAACTGCTTGCTGGCTTTTTTGAACAACTGGTTCTGGAGTCTGAACTTTTGGAGTTTCAGCAGTAACTTTCTGAGTTTCTTCAACCGCTTTAGGAGTTTGAACAACTCCAGATTTGCGATCTTCTATATATTTTAAAATATCTTCTTTTGTTACACGTCCGTCTTTTCCTGAACCAGACATATTTTCAAGTTCATTTAAAGAGATACCTTCTTCTTTTGCAATATTTTTTACTAATGGAGAAAAGAATTTATCTGAACTTGAGAAATCCTGAGTAGACGAAACTGTTTCTTTTACTTCTTCAATTGATTTTTCAATTTCAGTAGCTTCTGCAGGAGCATCAGCTGTTTCCTGAACTGCATTTACAGCTTCAGGCGCAGTTGTTTCACCGCCTTCAGTTTCAATAATAGCGATAGTTTGACCTACTTGCACCAAATCATCTTTACCAAACAATTGCTCAACTAAAATTCCTGATACTTCACTAGGCACTTCGCTGTCAACTTTATCTGTTGCAATTTCGAGTACAGCTTCATCAGCTTCAATTTTGTCTCCAACCTCTTTCAACCAATTGGTAATGGTTGCTTCAGCGACGCTTTCTCCCATTTTCGGAAGCTTTAATTCAAATCTTGCCATATTGTTAATCTAAAAGATGTTTTTGATTTTCAGATTGCGAATTTAATGAAATTTTTAAACATAAATTACACTTAATATAATTTTTCACTCAATTTTCACTATTTGCCCTCTGTCATTCCTTGAATTACTTCCAATAATAAAACTTGTCTTTTTGGGAAAAATTTTAAAAGTAACCTGCTTATCTTTAAGAGTTTCTATGATTTCGATACATTTTTTGAATGAAATATAGTGATTATCCAAAACGATCTCTGCCTTTTTACCCTTTAAAATCAGGCACGAATTTACCATTTTTTCTCCGTTGAAATCTAAAAATTCAACTTTATTTTCCAAAATCGAAGCCAGTTTTTTAGTGAAATTCTCATTTTCGGAGTATAAAAAATAACTTTCCGGCAATGAGTTTTCTTTTGGTTTTCCCTGAAACATTTTCGCAATTGAAAACAAGAAAGCACCAATTTTAATAAAGATACTAAAGAACCACGATTTCTTAAAATGTTTTTGATAAAAGAAATTCATTGCTTCCTGAAAATGCATCATGTATTTTTCGTCTTTTATCGTACTTTCTCCTTTATAATGCAAAACTGTCGTTTCGTGAAAATAGTAATTGTTCTTTTTTAATTGTAAAGCGCGGTAAGACAAATCTATATCGTCTGCATACATAAAACAGTTTTCATCAAAACCATCGAGGTTTTCATATAATTTTCTTTCTAAAAACATAAAAGCGCCAACCAAAATATCAACTTTTCCAGTTTGATTTTCGTCTAACTGCTGTGCGTAATATTGGTTAAAAAGCTTTGTTTTTGGAAAGATTTTATACAAACTAAAAATCTTTGTAAAAGCAACCCAAGGCGTTGGAATTCCTCTTTTACTTTCGGGAAGAAATTCTCCTGTTCCGTCAATTAATTTACAGCCGATAATTCCGAGATTATTTTGCCTTTCGGCGAAAGCCAGAATTTTAGAAAATGTATCTTCAGCAACAACGGTGTCGGGATTTAAGATGCATACGTACTTTCCTTTCGCTTGACGAACACCTATATTATTCCCTTTTGGAAAACCAAAATTTTCTTTGTTTTCAATAAGTTTTACATTAGGGAACTTCTCTTTCATCATCAAAACACTTTCGTCTGATGAATTATTATCAATTACAATAATTTCGGCATCGATTTCAGCAATTGCTTCATGAACACTTAAAACGCATTGTTCCAGAAAGTAACGCACATTGTAATTCAGAATAATAACCGATAACTGCATGAAAAATTGTTTCTGTAAATTTTGCCCGAAAGTTAGAAATTTTCTGATAACCCTAAACGCAAAGACCAATCGTTTTTACTAATTCCGTAATCGAGCGCTAGATTACTGCCATTTCTTTTATTCCATTTGATACGAATTCCGGTTCCGACGGCTGGGTTCCATTTTTTAAATTCGTAAGTATCCAGTTTCGAAACCGAGGAAATATTGGTAAAAAACACACAGCCTAAAAAACCATTTCGAGTAATATCTGTTCGATATTCGGTTTCAAAATAGATAAGCGCATTACTTCTGTATCGGTTTTTGGTAAATCCGCGTCCCGTTTTTCCGTCACGATCCCAGCCAATACTTGGCAAATCTAAATAATGAGGTTTTCCGCCAAAAGTAGACCAATAAAAAGCTCTTGATGCCCAAACTCGATGTTTGGTTTTACTAAAAGAATGATATTTACGTACATCTATATATAATGATTGCCATTTATCTCCTTCAACTCCGCTTGTATTAATGCGAAAATCGGCTTCAACATATAATCCTTGTTTTGGATTTATGATATTTTCTCGAGAATCATACAAACCTTGAATTGCAAATCCGAAAGAGGTTTCGTCTGTATAATCTCCTTTCATATATTGATTATAATCTGTTTCTTGATCGATATAAGTTTCCTCAGAAATGTTTTGATAATTATCGAGAAGAAATCCCATTCCTAAACGATAATTTCCAACAATTTTCTTTGTTACAAACTGATAAAATCGCCATTGCTGGTAATCGAGCGTTGACATTTTTTCTTTAGAATCATGTTCGCCCAAGCCATAAGTGTCTTGAGGATAAATCATATAGCGATAATCTCCAATAAAATTCCATTTGTTTTCGCTTGTGTAAATGTAAGATTGAATCGGAAAAACATATTGTTTGGTAAAACTAAAATATGGCGAAAAGGTAACTTGAGACATTTTGGTATTTTCATGATCTTCGCTCAAATAAAATGTAGTTAAAAAGGAAACGACCAAACCAGTACTTGAATTGACATCTACTGGAACGGGAAGCAAAGAGAATGCAAGCTTTTTTTGACTGTCTTTTTTTACGGTATCGTTTTTATCAAAAATTTTATGAATAACGTCTAGTATATCTCTATTTCCCACGGTTACGCCATCGTTTTGAGCAGTACAAAACGAACTTATTAATAAAACAAGGAAGACATATCTAATTTTTAAACCACTCACTCACAATATTTTAAAAACCACTTCTTACAAATTTAGAATTTTAATTAAGAATTATGTTGAAATTTTTAAGCGAATAAAAAAGATTTTTAAATGCTTCAAAAAAACTACATTTGAGTTTATAATTATCTGATTTTTAAAAAGTCTTATGCGTCAATTATTAATCTGTCTTTTCGTTTTTGGTTTTCTTTGTTTTTCTGTAAAAGCGCAAGGAAAACGAGAGAATCTGGTAAAATCCAACAAATGGTTTATTGCTGGTCCTTCAAAAGAAAATGAGAAAATAATAAATACTATTCGTCTGAAAAAAGGAGTAATTGCAGCAACCGCGAAAGATAATCCTCAAGGAGAAATTGAGCTAAATGTTATGATTACACCATCTGAAACTAATGACGGAATTCCGACAAATCTTCCGAGTGACTCAAAATTTGTTGAAATTACATATCAATCTTCTCAAATTATAAAATTGCAGGCAAGAGAAGGAAATTCTGAAGGAACGGGCTGCGTGCACGGCGGCTCACATCCGAGAGTTAGTTTACCAGCTTCTCCAAATAAATTTACAACAATAAAAATTCCGTGGGCAGATTTTAAACAAGATGAACTTCCTGATGGCAAACTTTTAAATATTCACAATTTATGCAAATTCAATTTTGTGAATTATGATCCTATTTCTGGTTCTGTATTGAAAATAAAATCTGTTATTATAAATTGATTTTTTAACGCAAAGTTCGCAAAGATTTTTCGCAAAGCGCGCAAAGAATTTTTGAAGCAATATTTAAAAATATAAAAAGTTCACAAAGCTTATCAAAACAAAGCTTTGTGAACTTGCAGTTTGCAAAACTCACTCAATAAGCTTTGCGCGCTTTGCGAAAAATCTTTGCGAACTTTGCGTTAAAGACATTCTTTCAAAAAAAAATTTGTGCCCTTTGCGTTAAAAATTCATCTCAATAAAACTATAAATGCAGCTGAATTTTATATCTATTTAATATTTTCATCACAAAAAGCATAATCGTAGAAAAAACCAAAGACCAGATAATTCCAGGAACATCTTCTCTAAAATATCCTGGAATTATGTGAATATTAAATGCTTTACAGAAATAATAAATTACTCCCGGAAGTATATAAATCAAAAGCGGATTTGCTGCAGCTGGCATAAAAAACTCGCTCCATTTTGTTTGTTTTTTAATTTCCATTAGCCAATATAAAAAGTAAAATAATATTGTACAGATTCCTGCTGATAACATTGTCCAAGATGGAGTTCCTTGTATTTTTGAGATTCCGAATAAAGGTCTTAAGCCAAATCCAACTGCAAAAAACAGCACTATAAAAGCAATTACCGCCCAATTGATTTTATTTTCAATTTTTCGATCGAAAAAGAGTAGTGAAATTACAACTCCAGCCGAAACTAAAGCTCCATGCGTAAGATGTCCAGCAATAAAACTCAACCAAGAAGTGTTTTGAACAAATGAATTTTCGGTCAAGTTTAGAGAATTCATTACGACACTAAAAATCAGAAAACCGATCATTGCCCATAAATTTCCAGAAACCAGCCAATAATAAATAATCGTAAAAAGATAAGCCCAACCGATTAATCCGAGAATTCCCCACCATTTTGGAGTCATTCCTCTTTCTCCAGTATCTTGGATATATAAAAAGTAAAGTGCAATGAGAACTAAAATTCCTCCATACTGAAACACATTTTTGAGCCAAAGCGGAAAATCTTTAGGATATTTATTCCAAATCGGAATTGGCATTATGTAAGCTAAAAGTCCCCAAAAAGCGGGAGCGATAATCATTTTAGATGCATCATAACCATATTCTGCATTTACCATAAAAACGCCAATAATGATTAGAGCCAAAGCTCTTTTAAAAGTATGAGTCCAAATCGTTTTGGTGCTGTCTCCTTTTAGTAATCTGGCATTAAATGCAAACGGGACAGACATTCCGACAATAAATAAAAAAGCTGGAAAAACAAGATCTACAAAAGTCATGGCATCTGCGTCTGCAGGCATGTGTTTCATCCATTGCGGTACATTTGCAACACTTGCCAATTCGTTCACAAAAATCATTACAAAAATGGTAATTCCGCGTAAAGCATCAATAGAAATAATCCTTTGATTAAACAAATTCTCTTTTATTTTCATAATTTTTTACAATTTTACTAAAAATCAAATATAAGATAATTCTAAAACGGCTAATTAGAATTTCTACATTAATTTTGTAAGCTATAAAATTGAGTCCTAAAGTTTTGCCCCATGTTATCTTTTTTCAAATCTAAACCTATCTTAAAGGATCTATTAGACGGGAGTTTTGTAGATATCCATTCTCATATCTTACCAGGAATTGATGACGGAGCGCAAACTATTTCAAATTCTTTAAAACTTGCTTCATCTTTAGAAAAAATAGGAGTTTCGCAAATTATTACAACGCCGCACATTAATCATTATGTTTGGAATAATTCTCCAGAAATCATAAAAACCAAACTTCAGGAAACTCAAAATGCATTTTTAGAAAATAATATTCAAACGCCAATTCAGGCTGGAGCAGAATATATTATAGACGATTGGTTTGCGAATCATTTTAAAGAAGAAAAATTATTAACCTTAAAAGACAATTATGTCTTGGTTGAAATGTCTTATCTAAATGCGCCTTTGACACTTTATAAAACTATTTTCGAATTGCAAGTTGCTGGTTATATTCCGGTTCTGGCGCATCCTGAACGCTATACTTTTTTTCATAAAAAATTTGATGAATACAAGAAACTTAAAGATGCAGGATGTCTTTTTCAATTAAATCTTCTTGCTGTTGTAGAATATTACGGTTCAAAAATTGCCAAAACTGCCGATGAGCTTTTAAAAAAAGGAATGTATGATTTTTGCGGAACGGATGTTCATCATAAAAATCACATTAGAGCTTTCGATCAAAAAATAAAAATTGATAATATTGATAATCTGAAAGAAATTATAACTAATAATCAATTTTTTAGATATTAAATCTAATAGGCGTTTTCTTCGCCTTTAAGAATATTGATAATCGTTTTTATGACAATTTTTATATCCAGAAGAAAACTCCAGTTTTCAATATACCAAATATCATATTCAACTCGATTTTCCATATCGCTTAAAACTTTTGTTTCTCCTCGATAACCATTTACCTGCGCCCAACCCGTAATTCCTGGCTTCGCATACTGACGAACTAAATAATTACTGATTAAATCGCTATATTCTTTGGCAAGATTAACCATGTGTGGTCTTGGTCCAACTACCGACATATCTCCCCAAAAAACATTAAAAAATTGAGGCAGTTCGTCTACACTGGTCTTACGAATAAATGCTCCAAATCTGGTAATTCTACTATCTCCTTTTTCGGCTTGTTTGTTGTGCGCTAAACCATTAACATACATACTTCTAAATTTTAAACACATAAAAGAACGGTTATCTCTTCCAGCTCTTTCTTGTTTAAAAAACACAGGTCCAGGCGACTCTAATTTGATAATTAACATGATAATAGGAAATAACCAAGGGAAAATCAGCAAGATAACTAGGCTTGAAAAACAGATATCGAAAATTTTCTTTAAAACCCTATTCGAAGCGTACTCCATTGGTTCTGTACGAAACATCAAGACAGGAATGTTTTCATAAAAACTTACCTCAACTTTACTAGCTTTTGTATAAAGCTGAAAATCTGGAATAAATTTGATACGAATCATATTCTGTTCGCAAATTTCAATCAATTCATTAATGACTTCGATATTATCAATATGCAAAGCAACATACATTTCGTCTATTTTTTTATCAATCGAAAACTTTCTTACATTTTCAAAAGAACCTACAATTAATGTAGGATCAACGAATGTTTGGCTTTGTTTTTCATCAAAAAAACCTAAAAATTTGTATCCATACGTTAGATCTTTCGCTAATACTTTACGAATTTTTTCGCCGCTTTCGTTAGCGCCGACAATAATAAAGGTTTTAAAATTATACCCTTTGCTTCGAATGTATTTGAGAAGTTTCATTGACAAATACCTTGTAATCATCAACAAACCGAAAAAAATCAAATAAAAATACACCATTCGAAGTCTCGAGATATCGGCATATTTCAAGTAAACAACTGATATAGAAATTATAGCGGCATGAAAAGAAATCTTTTTTATTGTTCTCCATAAAATAGATTCAATCGGTTCAACGCGAATACTTCTGTTGGAGTCGTGCTGAAGCAATAAGGCAATCCATACAAAAATTGCCAAAAGAGAAATAGTCTGCTCTTCTTTTGTTAGCAATTTGTCTAAGCTTCCAAATCTTGCCAATGAAGAAAGCACCGTTGCTAAATTTAGCAATATTACGTCGACAATAACAAACAAAAGCTTGAAGTAACGTGAAATTCGATAATGCGACAGTTTTTGTAAAATCTTCATTCTGGGTTTATTTCTAAAAAATAGAAAACACTGGTATTTTAGTGCTGCAAAGTAACATTTAAATTATATTTTTTAATACAATTTTTATTCTATTATTTAAAACTTTACTTTTAAGCTAAGCAAATTTAATATTGCAATCATGCTAAAAATTATTTTCTTCTTTCTTACAATAACTACAGCTGCATACGCACAAATTTCAGGATGCACTGATCCCAAGGCTGAAAATTACAATTCTAAAGCCACATTTAATGACGGAAGCTGCAGTTATAAAAATTTGAAATTGAAACCTGAATATTCTGTTCTTCTAAGTGATTCTATAAAAGAAACTTCTGGACTAATTGCTTTCGAAAATTTATTTTGGACTCACAATGACGATCATGATCAGACCATTTACGGATTAGATTCTTTAGGAAAAATTAAAAGAAAAATTATTCTTACTGCTATAAAAAACAATGATTGGGAAGAAATTGCACAAGATAGCGCACACATTTATATTGGAGATTTTGGCAATAATTATTCTGGAAACCGATCTGATTTGAAAATATTTAAAATAGAAAAAAAATCTTTTTTAGAAGAAAAACCAAAAATCGAAACCATCTCTTTTTCTTATGATGACCAAAAGGATTTTTCTGCTTCGAAACCAAATAAAACGGATTTTGATTGTGAAGCTTTTATTGTTTCAAAAGACAGTATTTATTTGTTTACTAAACAATGGAATTCTTCTAAAACCGCAATTTATGTACTTTCAAAACAATCCGGAATTCAAATTGCAAAATTAAAAGCAACATTAGACACTCAAGGCTTGGTTACTGGTGCAACATATTTAGAAGACAAAAAACTGATTACTCTTTGTGGCTATACTAAAATCGGGAAACCATTTCTTTACCTTCTCTACGATTTTAAAAATGAAGATTTTTTATCTGGAAATAGAAGAAGAATTAATTTAAAACTTCCTTTTCATCAAATTGAAGGAATCGCAACTAAAGATGGATTGCATTATTTTTTGACGAATGAAAATCTTGTTCGAAAACCTATTATAAATGTTTTACAGCAAATTCATTATTTTGATTTGAGTTCTGCACTTGATTTGTATCTCCATAAATAATTCGCAAATCGTAAGATAATAGTTTACTTTTGCAAAAAATTTTATTCTTGTGAATTACTTATCTGTAGAAAATATATCGAAGTCATTTGGCGAAAGAGTCCTTTTTGACAACATTTCTTTTGGAATCAACAAAGACCAAAAAATTGCTTTTATTGCCAAAAACGGTTCTGGAAAAACAACTATTATGAGTATCATTAACGGTTTGGATGAACCAGATACTGGTCAAGTTGTTCTGAGAAAAGGAATTAGAATGGCGTTTCTTTCTCAAGATAATAATCTTCAGGATGAACTTACAATTGAAGAAAGCATTTTTGCTTCAGACAATGAAACTTTAAAAGTTATCGAAGCTTACGAAAAAGCGCTAGAAAATCCAAATGACGAAGAAGCGTATCAAAAAGCTTTTGACGCAATGGATCAGCACAATGCGTGGGATTTTGAAACCCAATACAAACAAATTCTATTCAAATTAAAACTAGAAGACTTTAAACTTAAAGTTAAAAATCTTTCTGGTGGACAAAAAAAGCGTCTTTCATTGGCTATAATATTAATCAATCGACCAGATTTATTGATTTTGGATGAGCCAACCAACCATTTAGATTTGGAAATGATCGAATGGCTTGAAAGTTATTTTGCAAAAGAAAATATTACGTTGTTTATGGTAACGCACGACCGTTTCTTTTTAGAGCGAGTTTGCAACGAAATCATCGAATTGGACAACGGAAAATTATACCAATATAAAGGAAATTACTCGTATTATTTAGAGAAAAAAGAAGAAAGAATTACTTCTGAAAACGCTAGTGTTGACAAAGCAAAAAACTTATTTGTAAAAGAATTAGAATGGATGCGCCGCCAACCAAAAGCGAGAACAACCAAATCTAAATCGCGTCAGGATGATTTTTATGTAATTAAAGAAAAAGCACAAAGCCGCCGAAAAGAAAATAAAGTGGAACTTGAAATTAATATGGAAAGAATGGGAAGCAAAATTATTGAGCTTCATAAACTTTCTAAAAAATTTAAAGACCGTGTTATTCTGGATAATTTTAGTTTCGATTTTCAACGTGGCGAAAGAATCGGAATTATTGGTAAAAATGGTACTGGAAAATCGACTTTCTTAAATCTTTTGACAGGAACAATTCCGCCAGACAGCGGGCGTGTTGTAAAAGGAGATACCATTAAAATTGGATATTACACACAATCTGGAATTAACCCAAAACCAGGACAACGTGTTATAGATATTATTAAGGAATACGGAGAATATATTCCGTTGGCGAAAGGGAAAATTATTTCGGCTTCGCAATTGTTAGAACGTTTTCTTTTTGATGCCAAAAAACAATATGATTATGTCGAAAAATTGAGTGGTGGAGAATTAAAACGTTTGTATTTATGTACGGTTTTAATTCAAAATCCGAACTTCTTGATTCTTGATGAGCCAACGAACGACTTAGATATTGTGACTTTGAACGTTCTGGAAAGTTTTCTTTTAGATTATCCGGGCTGTTTATTAGTGGTTTCTCACGACCGTTATTTCATGGATAAAATTGTGGATCACTTATTTGTTTTTAGAGGACAAGGCGAAATTGAAAATTTTCCAGGAAACTACTCTGATTTCCGTGCTTACGAAGACAGCGCCGATGTTGCTCAAAAAGAAGAAAACAAAGCAGAAAAGAAAGACTGGAAACAAAATAATCCAACAGGAAATCTGAGCTTTAACGAGCAAAAAGAATATCAGAAAATTGAAAGAGAAATAAAAGATTTAGAAATCGAAAAAACTAAAATCGAACAATTATTCTCTGACGGAAAAGTAGCTGATGCTGATATTGAGAAAAAAGCGAATGAACTGCAAAACATCATAAAAAAAATCGACGCTAAAGAAGAACGTTGGTTCGAACTTTCTGCTAAGATTGAAGGGTAAGTTTTTTTTTGTTTCAGGTTTCAAGTTTCAGGTTATTGCAGGAACGTGAAACTTGAAACCTGAAACAAAAGAACTATTCTTCAATTTCCTTATATTTACCGCCATTAAAAAATAAAATACCACAATGAAAAAATTATTAGTCGCATTATTTAGTTTAACGTTATTTGTTTCATGTGTAAGTTCTGACAAAGATTCATCATCTGAACCGGCAAAAGATTACAAAGAACAAAACGAACAAGAAATTAAGGATTACATTGCTAAAAACAATTTAACAGCAGAAAGAACAGCTTCTGGTTTATACTACATTATTAATGAGCCTGGAACTGGCAAACAACCAACCGCTACATCATCTGTTACAGTTGCTTACACGGGTTCTTTCACAAGCGGAAAAACATTTGATCAAAGCAGCAGCGCTGGAATCACCTTTCCTTTAAATCAAGTTATACAAGGATGGACAGAAGGAATTCCGTTATTTAAAGAAGGTGGTAGCGGAACACTTTTGATTCCTGCTCATTTAGGATACGGAAGTTATGACAGAGGAGGAATTCCTGCAGGTTCTGTACTTATTTTTGATGTAAAATTGATTAAAGTAAATTAATCACTTATTGCAAATTTCTAATGCTTTTTCAAATAAAATCTTATCTAAAGTTCCTTTGGAATTCTAAAAATGAACACGCCGTTCATTCGCCTTTTGTTTTTAATTTATTAACGAAATGTTTTTATGATAAGAAAAGAAAACCTCAATATCGCATATTAGAAAATTACCGAAAATCACTTTTAAAGAATAAAAATTTCATCGAAGTAACCGATTTTGGAGCTGGTTCTAAAGTTTTCAAATCAAACCGAAGACAGATTGCTAAAATTGCACAAACGGCAGGAATTTCACCAAAACGAGCAGAATTATTGTTTCGTGTAACGAATTATTTTCAGCCAGAAACCATTTTAGAAATCGGAACATCTTTAGGTCTAGCAACTTCTGCCTTAGCTTTAGGAAATCCGAAAGCAAAAGTGATTACGCTTGAAGGCTGTCCAAATACATCTGGAATTGCAAAAAATCAATTAGATGAATTTGATTGTAATAATGTAGAAAATATAATTTCAGAGTTTGAATCATTTCTAGTTTCGGAAAAACTAAATTCTAAAATCTACAATTTAATTTATTTCGACGGAAATCATTCTAAAAAAGCAACTTTAGAATACTTTGAGCTTTTATTACCAACAATCAACAACGATTCGGTTTGGATTTTTGATGATATTCATTGGTCAAAAGAAATGGAAGAAGCTTGGGAAACCATTAAAAATCACCCAAAAGTTAAAGTCACAATCGATACTTTTCAATGGGGATTTGTTTTCTTTAGACGCGAGCAAGAAAAAGAACATTTTACAATACGAGCATAAAAAAAGACGATCATTCCTGATCGTCTTTTTTTTACTAATTCAAAATTTAAAGCTTACTTTTTAGCTTCTTTATTCTCTTCTGCCTTTGCTCCCATTCTATTTACAGTATACATAGGCGCAAATTTAATTTTCAAACCTGCAATTTTTCTATTGTCCTCAGCAGTTAAACCTTCTTTTTCAACGGTATTTTTTCTGCTGTCTAATGCTTCGTATAATACTTTAATTTCATCCCAGTCTTCTCTAGAATATTTATCTTTATTATTCTCAACTGTATGAACAAACTGTTGGTAAACACTATGAATATTTTGAGCATTTACCCAGTTAAAACTCATATCGTCTCCAATTTTTCCTTCACCAAACAAAGCATTTCTCAATTGTTGTTTAGGACTTGGAGCCGGTGGGGCTAAAAGGGTGGTCATTTCGTTTTTAAAATCCTCGTATTTTGCTTTACTCGTATTTATTTTCTCAGTCTGAGCAGCATTATCTTTAATATCAGCTAAAGCTAAACTAGCTTCTGCAGATCTTTTATCGTATTCTGCTTCTACAGCTTGCCAATTTTCTTTTAAATCATCGGCTTTTACATTTTTAACCGAATCAACGTAGGCTACATAAGAATCAATTGTTCGCTGCGCTTTTTCCTGTTTTTCATCTTTACATGATGTAAAGCTTAATGCTATTAATGCAATTCCTGTAACTATTTTGATATTCTTCATAATTTTGATTGTTTAATTAATAATATCAAATTTACTTAAAACAAAACGTCTTAAATTACATTATTACCATCTTTTAAATATTATTTATGCGTTAAAATTATAAAAAGTAAAAAATAATAATAATTATACAAAATAAACCAAACAAAATTTAACAATCTTTAAATTATATAGTTGATTAACTATTATATAATTATAAACTAGGAGAGTTTTTGTAACAAAAACCAAATATCAGATACTTATCCTTTTATTGAAAAGTGTTTCGTACTTTTAAATCCAAAATTGTAAACCAAAATGGCTGAACCATTAATTAAAATAACCGACATCAAACGAAACTTTGTTTTAGGAAACGAAATCGTATATGTTTTAAAAGGAATTAATTTAGAAATAAAAAAAGGCGAATATGTAGCTTTAATGGGACCTTCTGGATCTGGAAAATCTACTTTAATGAATTTATTAGGCTGTTTAGATACACCAACTTCTGGACATTATGTTTTGAACGGAAAAGATGTCAGCCAAATGAAAGATGATGAATTAGCCGAAATCAGAAATAAAGAAATTGGTTTCGTTTTTCAAACTTTCAATCTTTTACCAAGAACTACGGCTTTAGATAATGTTGCGCTTCCTATGATTTATGCTGGCTATGGAAAATCTGACAGAATAGCCCGTGCAACCGAAGTTTTAAAGCAAGTAAATCTCGCCGACAGAATGGATCACCAGCCGAATCAGCTTTCTGGAGGTCAACGTCAGCGTGTTGCAGTTGCAAGAGCTTTAGTAAATAAACCTTCGATTATTTTGGCCGATGAACCAACAGGAAACTTAGACAGTAAAACTTCTGTAGAAATTATGAAGCTTTTTGGAGATATTCACGCACAAGGAAATACCGTAATTCTAGTAACCCACGAAGAAGACATCGCTGCGTACGCACACAGAGTTATCCGTTTAAGAGATGGATTAATCGAAAGTGACACGACGAAATAATTTTAGATTTCTGATTTTTTCAACCTTTTAAACTAATTAATCTCTAAATGAAAAAAATCACGATCTTATTTATTTTTCTTTTTACAATTTCAATTAATGCTCAAAATCAATCTTTTTATCGATTAATCGAATATGTAGAAAAAGCACCTGAATTAGAAACTAAAGACATACAAACCTTAAGCAGATATTTAACAAAAGGAGCCAAAAGTAAAAAAGAACTTGTACAATTAATATACTATTGGATTTCATTAAACATTGATTATGACATTGAATCATTCGAAAACAATACAATAAGTGATGTTTCAGCAGAAACTACTTTTTTAAACAGAAAGTCCGTTTGTGCTGGGTATGCCAATTTATTCAAAGAAATCTGTACTATTTTAAAAATAAAATGTGAAGTAATAAATGGCTACGCCAAAGGATATGGGTATAACGGAGAATATTTAAAAGAAGTAAATCATGCATGGAACATCGTTAAAATGTATGACAAGTGGGAATTCATAGATGTGACTTGGGGTGCAGGCAGCGCTTTTGAAAATGAAAATGGAAAATTAATCTTCGAAAAACAATTATGCGTCCGTTACTTACTAGACAATCCTGAAGATTTTATTTTAGAACATTTACCAGAAAACCCTAAATGGCAACTTTTAGAAAAACAAATTTCTATGGATACCTTTTTTAGTAAAGAAATGGAAATTAAAAGATTAGAGAGGATTGGTCTTTAAAAATTTCAGTTACAAAAAAACTTAGCATCTTAGCATCTTAGAACCTTAAAAAAAAATGAAAGTATATACCAAAACAGGCGATAAAGGCACAACCGCACTTTTTGGCGGAACCCGTGTACCAAAAGACCACATAAGAATTGACAGTTATGGAACTGTTGATGAATTGAATTCATATATCGGATTAATTCGCGATCAGGAAATGGACTCGCATTATAAAACTATTTTAATAGAAATTCAGGATCGCCTTTTTACAGTTGGTGCCATGTTGGCAACTCCACAAGAAAAAGAAGTTTTAAAAAATGGAAAACTTCGTCTTGAAAATCTTGGAATAATTGATTCTGATATTGAATTATTGGAAAACGAAATAGATAAAATGGAAGAAAGTCTTCCACAAATGACGCATTTTGTTTTGCCAGGCGGCCATCCAACCGTGTCACATTGTCATATAGCCCGTTGTATTTGCCGTCGCGCCGAGCGTTTAGCTGTACATTTAAGCCATAATGAACATGTTCCTGAAATCGCAATTATGTACTTAAACCGACTTTCTGACTACCTTTTTGTCTTGGCACGAAAGTTGTCCTCAGACCTTAAAGCGGAGGAAGTGAAATGGATACCGAGGAAGTAAAATTTTAGATTTTAAACTTCTGATTTTAGATTTTTGAGAGTTCCTAAATCTAAAATCAATAATCTAAAATCTGCAATTAATGAGACGTTCTTAAATTTTATTAAAATAAATCAAAATTTACTTGTCTTTTTCAGTAAAAAATTTATTTTTGCACAAACTAAACAGATAACAGATGTATTGGACATTAGAATTAGCATCTTATTTAAGTGATGCGCCATGGCCTGCTAACAAAGATGAACTTATTGACTACGCTATTAGAGCAGGCGCTCCATTAGAAGTAGTAGAAAACCTTCAATCAATCGAAGACGAAGGCGAGATATATGAATCAATGGAAGAAATTTGGCCTGATTATCCAACAGACGAAGATTATCTTTGGAATGAGGATGAATATTAAAAAAATAAACCAAAGGAAAAAGTCTCATCATAGAGGCTTTTTTTTTGGTTCAAATACATATTAAATAATAAAGAAATAAAATAAATCATGAGTTTCATAAACAGTATTATTAAAGTCTTTGTAGGTGATAAATCACAGAAAGATGTCAAAGCTTTACAACCTTACTTAAATAAAATTAAAACATTCGAAGCTCCCTTAATGAGTCTAACTAATGACGAATTAAGAGGAAGAACTGTTTATTTTAAAGATAGAATCAAAGAAGCTAGAGCTGATAAAGATGCTAAAATTGCTGCGCTTAAAGCAGAAGTAGAAAACATCGAAGACATCGACAAAAGAGAAGATCTTTATGATGCTATTGATGCTCTTGAAAAAGAAGCTTACGAGATTTCAGAAAAAACTTTATTGGAAATTCTTCCAGAAGCTTTTTCTGTTGTTAAAGAAACGGCTCGTCGTTTCAAAGAAAACTCACATGTTGAAGTTACTGCAACGGCAAAAGACCGTGAATTTTCTGCAACAAAGCCATATATTACAATTGATGGTGAAAAATCTATTTGGGCTAACAAATGGAATGCTGCCGGAAAAGACATCACTTGGGATATGATTCACTATGATGTTCAGTTAATTGGTGGTATGGTTTTGCACGAAGGTAAAGTTGCCGAAATGCAAACGGGAGAAGGTAAAACTTTGGTTGCTACTCTTCCTCTTTACTTAAATGCTTTGACTGGAAACGGAGTTCACTTAGTAACTGTGAATGACTACTTAGCAAAACGTGATAGTACATGGAAAGCTCCTTTATTCGAATTCCACGGTTTATCTGTTGATTGTATCGATAATCACCAGCCAAGTACAGAACAAAGAAAGAAAGCATACGATGCCGATATCACTTACGGAACTAACAATGAGTTTGGTTTCGATTATTTAAGAGATAATATGGCGCACTCTCCTAGCGATTTAGTTCAAAGAAAACACAATTTTGCTATTGTCGACGAGGTCGATTCTGTATTAATTGATGATGCTAGAACACCGCTTATCATTTCTGGACCAGTTCCTCAAGGAGATCGTCATGAATTCAATGAATTGAAACCAAAAATCGAAAACTTAGTTGCACAACAACGTCAGTTAGCAAATGGTTTCTTAGCTGAAGCTAAAAAATTAATCAAAGAAGGAAATACTAAAGAAGGTGGATTCTTATTATTAAGAGCTTACAGATCTTTACCTAAAAATAAAGCATTAATTAAATTTTTAAGTGAAGAAGGAATTAAACAATTGCTTCAAAAAACTGAAAATCAATACATGCAAGATAACAATCGCGAAATGCATAAAGTGGATGAAGCTTTATATTTTGTGATTGAAGAAAAAAACAATCAAGTTGAATTGACAGATAATGGTATTAAATACCTTTCTGGAGATACAGATGCCGATTTCTTCGTTTTACCAGATATCGGAACAGAAATCGCTGCGATTGAAAAACAAAAACTTGACAAAGATTCTGAAGCAGAAGCTAAAGAAAGATTATTCCAAGATTTTGGAGTAAAAAGCGAGCGTATCCATACTTTAACTCAGCTTTTAAAAGCTTATGCTTTATTTGAAAAAGATGTGGAATACGTAATCATGGACAACAAAATTATGATTGTCGATGAACAAACAGGTCGTATCATGGATGGTCGTCGTTATTCTGACGGTCTTCACCAAGCGATTGAAGCAAAAGAAAATGTAAAAATCGAAGCTGCAACACAAACATTTGCAACAGTTACATTACAGAATTATTTCAGAATGTACAGCAAATTAGCAGGTATGACAGGTACAGCTGTTACAGAAGCAGGCGAGTTATGGCAGATTTACAAATTAGACGTTGTTGAAATTCCAACTAACCGTGGAATCGCAAGAATTGATAAAGAAGATTATATCTACAAAACAACACGTGAGAAATTCAACGCTGTAATTGAAGACGTTACTGAATTATCACAAGCTGGAAGACCAGTATTGATTGGAACAACTTCTGTAGAGATTTCAGAATTATTAAGCCGTATGCTTAAAATGAGAGGAATCACACACAACGTATTGAATGCTAAAATGCACAAGCAAGAGGCACAAATCGTTGAAGAAGCTGGTAAAGCTGGAGTTGTAACTATTGCAACAAACATGGCAGGTCGTGGTACCGATATTAAATTATCTCCAGAAGTAAAAGCTGCGGGAGGTTTAGCAATCGTTGGTACAGAACGTCATGATTCTCGTCGTGTAGACAGACAGTTACGTGGTCGTTCTGGTCGTCAAGGAGATCCAGGAAGTTCTCAATTCTACGTTTCTCTTGAAGATAACTTAATGCGTTTATTCGGTTCTGAAAGAGTTGCGAAAGTAATGGACAGAATGGGATTGAAAGAAGGCGAAGTTATTCAGCATTCTATGATGACTAAATCTATTGAACGTGCTCAGAAAAAAGTAGAAGAAAACAACTTTGGTGTTCGTAAACGTTTATTAGAATATGATGACGTAATGAACTCTCAACGTGAAGTAGTTTACAAACGTCGTCGTCACGCATTGTTTGGCGAGCGTTTAAAACTGGATATCGCGAATATGCTTTACGATACTTGCGAATTAATTGTAAGCAACAATAAAGTAACAAATGATTTCAAAGGATATGAATTTGATTTAATTCGTTATTTCGGAATCACTTCTCCAATTTCAGAAGCTGATTTTGCTAAATTATCTGACATTGAAGTTACAGGAAAAGTATACAAAGAAGCATTGGCTTTCTACACTGAAAAAACAGAAAGAAGCGCAAGAGAAGCCTTCCCAATTGTAAAAGGAGTTTATGAAGAGCCAAATAATCACTTTGAAAGAATTGTAGTTCCATTTACAGACGGAATTAAAACTTTGAATGTGGTAACTGACTTGAAAAAAGCTTACGAAAGCGAAGGCGCTCAATTAATCGCTGATTTCGAGAAAAATATCACGCTTTCTATTGTTGATGAAGCTTGGAAAAAACACTTACGTAAAATGGACGAATTGAAACAATCTGTTCAATTGGCTGTTCACGAACAAAAAGATCCATTGCTTATCTACAAATTAGAAGCTTTCAACTTGTTTAGAGGAATGTTGGACAATGTGAACAAAGAAGTAATTTCATTCTTATTTAAAGGTGATTTACCTGCTCAAGAAACTCCTGAAATTCACGAAGCAAGAGAAATCGCTCGTCCAAAAGAAAATTTACAATTAAGTAAAGACGAAATTCCAAACAGCGAAAGTTTGAACCGTGAAGCTGGAGAAACTCAACAACGTCAGGTTACAGAAACTATCGTTAGAGATATGCCAAAAATCAACAGAAACGATACTGTTACAGTTCAGGAAGTTGCTACTGGTAAAACCGAAACTATGAAATTCAAAAAAGCAGAAAGTTTATTAGCTGCTGGAACTTGGGTTTTGGTTAATGAATAAATAGATTTAATCTAAAATATAAAATCCCCGATTACAAATGTAGTCGGGGATTTTTTTGTTTTTTTGCCACTAATTACAGCAATTTTCACGAATTGCTTTTTTATTTTTCTGAAAAAAAATCAGCATGAATTTGTGAAATTCGTGGCAAAAATTATCTCGGATTATCCTGATAATATCTTTCTTCTATTCTTTTAATATCTTTTATAGAATTCTTTGCCCACAACAAACGTTTTACTAAAATTTCTTCTTCAGATAATTTCCAATTAATATCAGATCTTCTTAACCTGTTTGTCAAACTCTGAATTATGATTGCTGCGGAAACAGAAATATTTAAACTTTCTGTAAAACCAACCATCGGTATTTTTAAAAAACCATCTGCATTGTCCATAATTTCTTTTGACAAACCTTCTTTTTCTGTACCGAAGAATAAAGCGCTGGGTTTTGTAATATCGAAATCTTCTAACATGCAATCTTTTTCATGCGGTGTCGTAGCAATAATTTGATAACCTTTTCCTTTTAAATCAGAAAGACAACCTGAAACCGAATCAAATCTATTAATATCAACCCATTTTTGAGCGCCAAGAGCAATTTCTTTATCGATACGTTTTCCAAAACGCTGTTCGATTACATTCAATTCCTGAATTCCAAAAACTTCACAGCTTCTCATTACAGCGCTTGTATTATGCATTTGATAAACATCTTCAACAGCAACTGTAAAATGTTTAGTTCTGTTTTCTAATACTTTTAAAAAATTAGCTTTTCTATTATCAGTTAATATGTTTTCTAAGAATGCGAGGTAATCTAAATCAATCATTTTTAATATTTTTATTTCTAACTATAAGTTCATCAGCCTACATTAAGGAAATTTAGTTTGCGAAAATAACTATTTCATTTGAAAGATTTCTCATTTCCTTATCTTTGAATGAGAATCAAAAAAATCTTCATATAAAAATGAAAAAGAAACTTGTAGTCTTAACAGGAGCAGGAATTAGTGCAGAAAGCGGCATCAAAACTTTTCGCGACAGCGATGGTTTATGGGAAGGTCATGATGTTATGGAAGTTGCCACACCTGAAGGCTGGCATAAAAATCAAGAATTGGTTTTAGACTTTTACAACAAAAGACGTCAACAACTAAAAGAAGTTAATCCAAATTTGGGGCATATTATTTTAGCTGAACTTGAAAAAGATTTTGATGTCCATATTATTACTCAAAACGTGGATGATTTGCACGAGCGTGCAGGAAGTACAAAAGTTTTGCATTTACATGGAGAATTATTAAAAGTGAGAAGCGTTCGAGATAAAAATCTAATTTTAGATTGGACAGAAGATTTATTTACTGGAGATTTTGATGAAAACGGACACCAATTAAGACCTCATATTGTTTGGTTTGGCGAAGAAGTTCCTGCATTAGAAGAAGCAATTGACATTACTGAAACTGCAGATTATTTTGCTGTAATTGGAACTTCGCTACAAGTTTATCCTGCGGCTGGCTTAATTGCTTATGCTCCAAGTACAACGCCTGTTTTTTATATTGATCCAAAACCAATTGCGATTCCGAATATTAGAAATAAAGTAGAAACAATTGCAAAATTTGCCTCTGAAGGAGTTGCGGATTTGAGAGAGAAATTAAAATCGATTTAAACACATAATTTAATGAACACAAATTTCACGAATTGACACGAATCTTTTGCGTTATCTATCAAGTTGCCAAAAAAATCCGTGTCAATTCGTGAAATTTGTGTTATGTTCTATTTTTCTCTTTTTAAATTTATTCAATTGACTTTCTGATTACTTTAAATCCGCAAATTCTGTTTATATTTGCACCTTTCGAAAAACAACATAACAATGACTACTCTAAACGAATTGAATGCTATATCGCCAATTGATGGAAGATATAGAAATAAAACTCAAAATTTAGCCCCTTTTTTCTCTGAAGAAGCTTTAATAAAATACCGTGTTTTGGTTGAAGTGGAATACTTCATTGCTTTATGCCAAATTCCATTACCACAATTGCAAGGTATTGATTCTAGTTTGTTTGAAAGCTTGAGAAATATCTACAAAAACTTCTCAACTGAAGATGCACTTTGGATTAAAGAAACAGAAAAAGTAACCAACCACGACGTAAAAGCGGTTGAGTATTTCATAAAAGATGCTTTTGAAAAATTGGGTTTATCTCAATATAAAGAGTTCATTCACTTCGGATTAACATCTCAAGATATTAATAATACTGCAATTCCGCTTTCTACAAAAGAAGCGTTTGAGCAAGTTTATATGCCGACTTTAATTGCTGTAATTGCAAAATTAAAAGAATTATGTGTTGAATGGAAAGACATTCCGATGTTGGCTCGCACGCACGGACAACCAGCCTCTCCTACTCGTTTAGGAAAAGAAATCTTGGTATTCGTAGAGCGTTTAGAAGAGCAAATGCGTTTGTTATTCAACATTCCGTTTGCCGCTAAATTTGGTGGTGCAACAGGAAACTTCAATGCACACCATGTAGCGTATCCGCAAATTGACTGGAAACAATTCGGAAATAAATTTGTTGAAACAGATCTTGGTTTAAAACATTCTTTCCCAACAACTCAAATTGAGCATTACGATCATTTTGCTGCTTTTTTTGATGCTTTAAAAAGAATCAACACGATTATCATCGATTTAGACCGTGACATTTGGACGTATGTTTCGATGGATTATTTTAAACAAAAAATCAAAGCTGGAGAAATCGGTTCTTCTGCAATGCCACATAAAGTTAACCCAATTGATTTTGAAAACTCTGAAGGAAACTTAGGAATTGCAAATGCTATTTTTGAACATCTTTCTGCAAAATTACCAATCTCAAGATTACAGCGCGATTTAACTGACAGCACTGTTTTACGTAACGTTGGAGTTCCTTTTGGACATACAATTATCGCTTTTGAAGCAACTTTAAAAGGTTTGAATAAATTACTTTTAAACGAAAGTAAATTTGCCGAAGATTTAGAAAGAAACTGGGCAGTTGTGGCTGAGGCAATTCAGACTATTTTGCGTCGTGAAGCTTACCCAAATCCGTATGAAGCTTTAAAAGGTTTAACAAGAACAAACGAAGCTATTGACAAAAATGCAATTCATAATTTTATTGCAACTTTGGAAGTTTCTGATGCTGTTCGAGCAGAATTATTATCAATAACGCCTAGTAATTACACAGGAATTTAAAGAAAAACACCAAATATTTTACCAAAAAAAGCTATCTTTATCGAGATAGCTTTTTTTATTTAAATCCAGAGTTTAGCCCAGATTGAAATGAAAAGCCTTTTGTGAAAAAAGCCATATTTTTTTGCCGTTACAGAGCGACCAACGGAAGCTCCTGAAACGGCGCCAAAAAATAGGCGTTTTTGAACAAAAGCTTGAAATGAAAAGCTGGATCAGCTCCTTAAAAAAAAATACCACGTTTTTATATGATTGCATTAAATGCCGCTGCCGAAAGTACACACCATCTACAACCTCTAATTAGTGATTTGGGATTAATCCTGATGACAGCTGGAATTGCCGTTCTATTGTTTAAAAAAATGAAACAACCTTTGGTTTTAGGTTACCTGATTGCAGGATTTTTAGCCGGAAACCATTTCGATTTCTTTCCTTCTATTACAGACATGAAAAGTGTTGAAGTTTGGGCAGAAATCGGGGTTATATTTTTACTTTTTAGTTTAGGACTCGAATTCAGCTTTAAGAAACTAATGAAGGTTGGAGGCACCTCGTCTGTTACCGCCATAACCCAGATTTTATTCATGACATTAGTCGGGTTTTGCGTTGGACAATGGATGGGCTGGGGAAAAATGGATAGTATTTTTCTTGGAGCAACGCTTTCTATTTCTTCAACAACCATTATCATTAGAGCTTTTGATGAATTAGGAGTTAAAGGAAAAAAGTTCGTCGGAATTGTATTTGGGGCTTTAATTGTTGAAGACATTGTTGCGATTTTAATGCTCGTTTTATTATCAACGATTGCAGTAAGCGATCAAGTTTCTGGAACAGAATTATTGCAATCTGTCTTAAAATTAGTTTTCTTTTTAATCATTTGGTTCTTAGGCGGAATCTTTATTATTCCGACAATTTTTAAAAAAGCAAAACACCTTTTGACAGACGAAATGTTGCTTATAATATCATTGGCATTATGTTTAATGATGGTGATTTTTGCTGCAAAAGTTGGATTTTCACCTGCTTTAGGAGCTTTTATAATGGGTTCTATTATTGCTGAAACAACGATGGCAGAAAAAATTGAGCATTTAATTCAGCCAGTTAAAGATTTATTTGGTGCCGTTTTCTTTGTATCGGTAGGAATGTTGATTAATCCTGGAACTTTAGTTTCTTATGCTCTTCCTGTTGCTTTAATTACTTTATTAACTATTTTCGGAAAAGCTTTTAGTTCTTCTATCGGAGCATTGATTTCTGGTCAGCCATTAAAACAATCTGTACAAACTGGAATGAGTTTGGCGCAAATTGGAGAATTCTCTTTTATTATTGCAACTCTTGGAATGACGCTAAAAGTAACCAGCGATTTCTTATATCCAATTATTGTTGCAGTATCTGCCATAACTACTTTTACAACTCCTTTTTTGATTAAGTATTCCGAAAGATTTGCTTTGTTTTTAGAATCAAAAATGCCGAAACGATGGGTTAAAAATATCAACCGATATAGTGTAAATGCGCAAGCTATTAAATCTGTCAGCACTTGGCAGATTGTACTTCGTTCATCTATAACGCAGATTATACTTCATACCATAATTATTACCGCAATTATTTTATTGTCAGCTAAATTCGTTGCTCCATTGGTAGCCGATACACGATTTGGAAACACTTTAGCAGCTTTATTGACATTAGTTATTATTGCTCCTTTTTTATGGGCGCTTTCGCTTCGACGCGTAAAAGTTGAAGAAGTAGAAATACTTTGGGAAGAACGAAAATACAGAGGAGCTTTATTAATGCTTATTTTAATCAGAATGAGTCTTGGATTGTTCTTTGTCGGATTTTTATTGAATATATTCTTCTCGCCTTTAGTTGCTTTTATTGCGCTTATTATTGCGATTGGAGCTTACCAGATTTTCCCTAAAAAATTAAATGAACAATATCATAAAATTGAAAATCACTTTTTGAAAAACCTGAACGATCGTGAGAACAAAAAGATAGACAGAAGATATGCTAATTTAATGCCTTGGGATGGTCACATGTCTTTTTTTGATATTAAAAAAGAATCTAATTTGGTTGGTAAAACATTACAGGAATTAAAGATTCGCGAACAATTAGGAATTAACATTGCATATATAAAGCGCGGGGAAGTTACAATTCCGATTCCAACTAAAAACGAGCGTTTATTTCCTGGAGATGAAATTTGTGTAATTGGAACTGATGCACAAATTGTTGAATTCACAAAATATTTAAATCAAAACGAAACAGAAGCGCCAGAAAAAGTAGAAGAAACTAATATTGTTTTACGTCAGCTAGAGGTTTCTCAAGATGAATTCGTTCAAAAAAGCATTGGTCAATTCAGAACCAAAACGGACGGAATGGTTGTCGGTATCGAAAGAAATGGAAATCGTATCTTAAATCCAGAATCTAGTTTAATTCTAGAAAAAAATGATATTCTTTGGGTTGTTGGAGACAAAAAAAGAATGAATGCTTTGTTGGCGGTTAAGTAAGGTTCTGAGGGGCTAAGTTGCTAAGGTTCTAAGTTTTCTACCAAGTCGTTGTGAATTTTTATAAAAAAATAAAACGCTAAGATTTCAATTTGTGAAATCTTAGCGTTTTTTATATCAAAAACCTTAGAACCTTAGCATCTCAGTATCTTAGTACCTCAAAAACTATTTATTCGGTTGCGGAGTCAAACGTAAATAAGGTTTTATTGGCGTATGCCCTTTTGGGAATTTTGCTGGAATATCGCTGTCGGGAATTGCTGGCGCAATTACAACATCTTCTCCGTCTTTCCAGTTTGCAGGAGTTGCAACGCTATAATTTGCTGTTAATTGCAAACTATCGATTACACGAAGTAATTCGTCAAAATTTCTTCCTGTCGAAGCTGGATATGTCAAAGTCAATTTGATTTTTTTATCTGGTCCAATAACAAAAACAGAACGAACTGTAAATTTATCACTTGCATTAGGATGAAGCATATCGTATAAATTCGCTACTTTTTTATCTTCGTCTGCAATAATCGGGAAATTAACTTCTGTATTTTGAGTTTCGTTAATGTCTTTAATCCACTCTTTGTGCGAATCTAGACCATCTACACTTAGTGCAATAACTTTCGTATTTCTTTTAGTAAACTCAGGAACATAATTCGCTACAGTTCCTAATTCAGTTGTACAAACAGGAGTAAAATCTGCTGGATGCGAAAATAAAACACCCCAAGAATCTCCTAACCATTCATGAAAATTGATTGGTCCCTGCGTGGTTTGTGCGCTGAAATCTGGTGCTATATCGCCTAATCTTAATGTTGACATAATTTATCTTTTTTAGTTCCATTAAAATTAACTAAAAAATGCATTTAGAAAACATTCAAAAGGTAAAAAAAAGTTAAAATTCTACTTTCTCTATCTAATTAGTATTTTGAATTAAATAAAACTCAAAACAAAGTACCAAATAGCAAGGGTTAAGAAAGAAATCGGGATTCCAAAACCAATCATCATACTGCTTAATTTTGGTTTTAAGCCATACGTTGAAGCTAAGATTGCGCCAGTAATCATTGGAGCCATTGCGGTTTCCATCAATGTGATTTTTATAACTTCAGAACGTTGGTTGAAAATAAAAACATACAAGACAAAAATTATAAAAGGAACTAAAACTAATTTAAAGAAAAGTCCCAATCGCAAGAATTTCCAATGCTGGCTTTTTCTATCAAAAGTTAATTGTAATCCAACAGAAAGTAATGCTAAAGGTGTTACTAAACTTCCAATTTTTAATAATGCGCTCTGTATATTTTCATGTAAATCATAATTCATAACATTTAAAACACAAGCTAAAACAAACATTAAAAATGGCGGAAACGTAATAATCTTTTTAAATATCCCTAAAAAATTCGGACTCCCTTTAGAATAAAAAGCTGCGGTAAAAACACCAAGAGTAGAAACAACGACAAAAGTTCCCGGTTGATCTACTAAAACAGCCGTTTCTAATCCTTTTTTCCCAAATAAAGCTTCAATTATCGGATAACCTAAAAATGAACTATTGCTTAATCCTGCAGTTAAAATCAAACAACCAATCAATTTATTTGACCAGCCATTTCTTCTTCCTAAAATATGAAAAAAGATAAAAGCCAAAATATAAGTTATCCAGCCTGCTCCTATCGGAAATAATAAATCATTACTCCATTTTATCTTCGGAATATGATATAAAGTAATCGCGGGAAGACAAAAATAGATGACTATTTTATTTAATGTCTTGTAAATATGAATCGGAAATTGCTTCACTCGCTGTAAAACTAAACCGAGTGCAAGGAATAAAAATATTAGAAGAAAATTGTTCATATCTGTAGTTCATTACAAAAATAAGTATTTAAAATTTGAGGTAAAGAATTAATTTTTAGTTAAATTAGTATTTTGTGTTACAAAAAAACGTAAATTTGTAACATATTTTATTACAGTATGATTTCAGGTAAATTTGCCATAACGATTCACATTCTTACTTTGTTGCATAAATTTCCAAACGATTATTTATCGTCGGAGTTTATTGCGGGAAGCATGAACGTAAATCCAGTTTTGATTAGAAAAGAAATTGCCAATTTAAAATCGCATCATATCGTAGAAAGTAAAGAAGGAAAAAATGGCGGAACGAAATTGGCCGTAAACGCTTCTGAATTAACATTAAAAGAAATATTCGAAATGACTTTTGAAACCATTGGTTTAGGTTTTGCTAAAAATCAGCCAAATCCTGATTGTCCCGTTGGAAAAAAAATCAATCAGAATCTGGAAGCTTTATACAGCGAAATGAACGAGAAAGTAAGCGCACAATTGCAGAATATATCTTTGGAAGATTTTTCGAATCAATTTTAAGACTATTTTTTTAACCAAAACTGTAACATTTTTTATTACTAAATAAATTTATATATTATGAAAATCGCACTTATCGGAGCAACAGGATTTGTTGGCTCAGCAATTTTAAACGAATTAGCAGATAGAAAACACGAAATTACAGCTATCGCAAGAACTCCAAAAGACACTTCAAATGCAACATGGATTGCAGCTGATATTTTTAATATTGACGCATTGGCTGAAATTTTAAAAGGTCACGATGCTATTATTAACGCTTATAATCCGGGATGGACAAATCCAAATATTTACGATGACTTTTTAGCAGGTTCTAAAGCAATTCAGGAAGCTGCAAAAAAATCGGGCGTAAAACGTTTCATTACAATCGGAGGCGCTGGAAGTTTATACGTTGCACCAGATTTGCAAGCAGTTGATACGCCAGATTTTCCAAAAGAAATTTATCCTGGTGCAAATGCTGCAAGACATTATTTAAATATCATTAAAGAAGAAAAAGATTTAGATTGGGCATTTTTTAGCCCTGCATTCGAAATGCACGCTGGAACTAAAACAGGAAGAACTGGAAAATACCGTTTAGGATTAGAAAATCCAGTTTTCAACGACGAGCAAAGAAGTATTTTATCTGTAGAAGATTTGGCGGTTGTTATAGCTGATGAAGTAGAAAATCCAAAACATCACCAAGTTCGTTTTACGGCGGGTTACTAATTTTTTTAGATGCTAAGATCCTAAACATCTAAGTTTTTTGTTAGCCACGAATTACACAAATTTTCACAAATTATTTTTATAAGCTCTAGATGTCATCCTGAGCGAAGTCGAAGGACTCACAAAGTAATTCCATAATAATATTCAGACCCGACAGGTTTTAAAAACCTGTCGGGTTTCTTTGTATTAAACAATCTTTGTTGAGCTACTTGCGTGTCCTTCGACTTCGCTCAGGATGACAAAAAAAGCTGTAACAAATTAGTGGAAATTCGTGTAATTCGTGGCAAACTAACTTTTTGAAACTGTTTTTGTTTTCAGTACTTTTACATTTCTAAAAAATGCATTTTGTCAAATTTGAATAAACAAGTTGGAAACATCTCTGAAAAACCTGGGATTTCATCTCCCGAAATCACCAATATTTCGGCTATTAATCAAATTAAAAACAAACGCAGACAACAACCAACTTCTCAAGAATTAATTAATGGTATTTTAGACGGAAATAGAACTTCTTTAAGCCGTGCGATTACTTTAATCGAAAGTACAAACCCTAATCATTTTGAAAAAGCAAATGAAGTAGTTCAAGGCTGTTTAGCTCATGCGAATAATTCGATTCGTATTGGAATTACCGGTGTTCCTGGTGTCGGAAAAAGTACTTTTATTGAAGCTTTTGGAAAACATCTGACACAATTAGGAAAAAAAGTAGCTGTTTTGGCAGTTGATCCAAGTAGTTCTCTTTCGCACGGAAGTATTTTGGGTGATAAAACCCGAATGGAAGAATTGGTTAAAGATGAAAATGCTTTTATTAGACCAAGCGCTTCTGGAGAAACTCTGGGCGGTGTGGCGCGAAAAACCCGAGAAACTATTATTCTTTGCGAAGCCGCAGGTTTTGATACTATTATTATTGAAACCGTTGGAGTTGGTCAAAGTGAAACCGCTGTTCACAGCATGGTCGATTTCTTTTTGCTTTTAAAGATTTCTGGCGCTGGAGATGAACTTCAAGGCATTAAACGCGGAATTATGGAAATGGCAGACTCAATTGTAATCAATAAAGCGGATGGTGATAATATTAAAAAAGCTAATCAAGCGAAAGTTGAGTTTAATCGCGCTTTGCATTTATTTCCTCCGAAAAAATCAAACTGGCAACCAAAAGTTACAACTTGTAGTTCTGTAACAAAAGAAGGCATTCCTGAAGTTTGGAATACGATTTCTGATTATTTTAATCTAACAACAGAAACAGGATTTTTCCAAGAAAAAAGAAATGAACAAAATCATTTCTGGATGATGGAAACCATCAATGAACAGTTGAAACAAAACTTTTATAATCAACCCGAAATTATTTCGCTTTTAGAACAAAATAAAAAAGCAGTGCAAAACAATGAAATTTCACCTTTTGCAGCTGCTTCTGAGTTATTAAAATTGTATTTTAATAAAGGTGCAAAGTAGCAGAGGTTCAAAGGGACAAAGGTTTTTTCTCGATCTTGTCATTTCGACCGAAGGGAGAAATCACACAAGAAACTCCGCAAACAAAAGCTAACCTTTGTCGAATTACTAGTGTGATTTCTCCCTTCGGTCGAAATGACAAAACTGTCCTATTTTTTCGTGGTTTGTCAGTTCGAGCGTCCCGAGGTTTCGGGAGAGAACCCGCAAAGCATTTCAATTTCATTAAAAACAACAAAGATCCAAAGTAAAACCTTTGAACCTTTGTAACTCTGAGCCTTTGAACCTATTTCTTAGCCCTAAGCTTATACTTACTTTCCTTATACAAATTCCCAGCTGTAATTACATGTGCTAAAGCATCTTTTGCTAATTCTTCATTTAATTTTACTGGAATTAAAGTCGTATCATTTTTAACTTCAAATTGAAGTGGTTTCAAATTTGGTTGCATAATCACAACCTGATTTTCGACTCTAAAAGCATTAATATCATTAAACTGCATAATAGCTCTTCCCTGTACTTTTGCATCTAATTTGGTTAAATTTCTTCCAACCATTGGCGTTTCAAAAGGAATTCCTAAATATGCTAATAATGTCGGCGGAATGTCTATCTGACTTGCTAATCTATCATAAACCGCTCCTTTTGCAACACCTGGCCCCATAATGAATGCAGGAATGTGGAATTTATTAATCGGAACTAAATTCTTTCCATATGTTCTCGTGTTATGGTCAGCGATTACAATGAAAATTGTGTTTTTAAAATACGCTTCTTTTTTCGCCATTTCGAAGAATTTTCCAATAGAAAAATCAGCATATTTCATGGCGTTATTTACTGTTGCAGGCTTTTTGTCATAAGGTTTGATTCTTCCTGCTGGATATTCAAAAGGTTCATGATTCGAAGTCGAAAACATTAGAGAGAAAAATGGTTTATCTCCTTTCGATTTAAAATATTCGTTGGCTTTAGTTATCAAATCTTCATCAGAATAACCCCAAGTTCCTTTGAAAGCATATTTATTTCCATCAGATTCAAAATCGGTTTGGTCTACGATATCCTGAAATCCATTTCCGTTGAAAAAGGAAGCCATGTTATCAAAATTTGCCATTCCGCCATAAATGAAACTGGTATTGTAACCTTTTTGTTTTAAAGCATCCGCAAGGGTAAAAAATCCTTGTTGAGAATTTCCTAATCTAACCACACTTTCAGAAGGAGAAGGTAAAAATCCAGTTACGACAGCTTCAATTCCCCGAACGCTTCGAGTTCCTGTGCAGTATAAATTGGTAAATAAAGTTCCTTCTTTAGACAATTTATCAAATTCGGGAGTTAATGGTTTTCCTCCTAAAATTCCAACATATTCGGCACCTAAACTTTCTTGTAGAAAAATGACCAAATTATAAGGCTTTTTCAAAACAGAATCTGGCTGCTGTACATGCAAAAACGGAATTTCAGCATCTGTAAAATCATTTGGTCCAGCAATCATGTATTTTTTTACACGAGCAATGGCTTCGGCTTCATCCATTTTTCCATACATTTTGGTATTTCCTTCGTTTTTAATTGAATACGCCGCAAAGGCAACTGTATAAAACGAATTCAACCCCAAAGTATTCGTCAATTGATCTGTAGAAAAAACAGCATTACTAGCATTAATCGGGCGTTTTGAAGTCAAACTTGAACGTGCTCCGAAAAACAATAAAAAAGCCAATAATGGAAATACCATTAATTTGAATTTATAATCGGCCTTAACCGTATAAAAAAACTTTTTCCCTTTTTTGAAAGCAAAATAAAGTACAACTCCCAGAATCATAAATGTTACGATTATAGAAGTCAGATAACTTTTTAAAAGCATTCCGACAACTTCTTTTGGGTAAATCAGATAATCTAAGAAAATCTTATTCGGACGTGTATCGTATTGTTTTATAAAATCTGGCGAAGCTAATTCTACAAAAAGAATTAAAAACAGAAATATAAAGCTGTAGATTACCAAAAACTTATTGGTAAATTTCATCCACTTATTCGGCAGAAAAGTAATTAATAATGCCGGAAGAAATGATAAATAACAAAGTAATATCAAATCCATTCTAAGACCAATCGGAAAAATATACCAAAAATCTGGCGTCTGTTCTACTCTTTCTTTAAAAAGAAAAAATAAAAAAAGACGGCTTAAAGTGGTAATCAATAAACCGATTAATATGAAATTGAAAATCGGTTTTAAAAAACTTAATTTTTTCATTAAAAATAGAATAAGAACGTAAAAAATCAATTTAAAAGTAAAGACGCATGGTTATGCCTCTTTACTCTTCGTAACGATTTATTTCTCTGTCATAAAACTCATTTGCTTTTTCGATCAAAGTTTCCATTTCTGCATTTAATTCTGCTTCATCAAGATCTTCAGGCTCTTCTAAAAATTCTACCTCATCATCTTTCAAATTGATTATAAATCTTGGATAATCAAGGTGAATGATAAAAATATCATCTGGAAAATCAGTATTATCTCCAAGTAAAAATTTAGGTAATTCCATATTTATTTATTTTTATTAATGGTTATTTTTTTCAAATTTAGTTATTCGAAACTGTTATTTGTAATTAATTTCTTCGTTAAATAATTAAAGCGTAAATACAGCATAACCGCCGCCGCCGTTAAACCTGCTAAAAGTCCGATCCAAACTCCTTGCGCTTTCAGTTCGGTATGTTCTCCTAAATAATAAGAAATCGGAAAACCAATTACCCAATAAGCTACGAAGGTAATATACATCGGAATTTTAACGTCTTGCAATCCTCTCAGCGCGCCTAAAACCACAACCTGAATTCCATCTGAAATTTGGAAAACCGCTGCTATTAATAATAATTTGGAAGCAATAGCAATTACTTCTGTATTATCTGTAAGCTGAATTGTATTTTCCATATTTAAGAAAATATGTGGCAAGACAGTATGAAAAGCTATAAAAATTAAAGCAAAGAAAACTTCTAAAATAATAGCCAACAGGAAAATAGATCTTGCTACAACAAGCAGTTTTTTATAATCTGTTAAACCTCTCTGATTACTTACACGAATCATCGAAGTTACACTTAATCCCATCGCAAACATAAAAGTAAGCGATGCAAGGCTCAATGCAATTTGATTGGCAGCCTGACTTGTTTTTCCGATATTTCCGCAAAGCCAGATCGAAGCTGTAAATAAAACCACTTCAAACAACATTTGCATTGCTGATGGAAAGCCTATGCTTATAATTTTCTTTATAGTAGCTTTTTTGATTTCATTAAAACTAAAACCTTTAAAAAAACGTTTTAAATCGTCTCTTCGCGAAAGCATGATATGCATAAACATGACCAAAAATATTCTAGAAATTACCGTTCCTAAAGCAGCGCCAATAATTCCCATTTTTGGAAAAATCCAAATTCCGTAAATTAAAACATAATTTATTCCAACGTGCAGCACATTTGCCATAACCATCGCATACATAGAATATTTGGTCAATGACATTCCGTCTGCAAATTGCTTATAACCTTGATACATAACCAGAGGAATGAGCGAAAAAGCAACCCAACCCAAATACGGTTTTGCCAAAACAATAACGTCTTCTGGCTGTTTTAATAATTCCATTATTGGTTTTGCGCACATAATCACGCTAAAAAGTACCAGACCTAAAATGGTACAAAGAAATAATCCATGATGAAACGCAGAACGGATTTTAGTATCATTTTTCTCTGCATCTCCTTCAGCAACAATTGGCGTTATTGCTGTTGAGAAACCAATTCCAAGCGACATTGCGATAAAAATCATACTGTTTCCTAAGGAAACCGCAGCCAATTCTGTACTTCCAATTTTTCCGACCATAATATTGTCGACAATACCAATTAAAGTATGCCCAACCATACCCAAAATAACAGGATAAGCCAATCTTAAATTATACGAAAACTCTTTGGTGTACTGCTTTAAATTCACTTCTAATCAATTTTAGTCGGCAAAGATAATCAGAAGCTTCGAATTCTATCCTATTAATAAAATTATATACCAATTTTAAGACAAAAATAAGGCGAACTCAATATTATATAAAGATTTTTAAAAATTGTATAACAATCTGCAAATACCTCCGTTTTACTTTTACATTATTAATAATTCAAAATTATAAGCCATGAAAAAATTACAGATTATTTGCCTAGCTGCTTTTGCTTTTTTATTCTCTAACACAACTTTCGCTCAAGAAACAGAAGCAACAAATTACGATCAAGGATTTAGATTAGGTTTTGGTGTAAATGGAGGATTACCAACCGATGGGGATTACGACTGGGCTCTTGGTGGAGACGTTCGTTTACAATACGATTTATCTAAAAAAACATCCCTAACCTTAACAACAGGATTTACTAATTTATTTAATGGCGACAAAGATGCCGCAGGAAATGACATTAAAGATTTAGGATTTATTCCGGCTAAAGCAGGTTTTAAAGCCTTTGTGTTAAAAGATCAATTTTATGTATTAGGAGAAGTTGGTGCTGGTTTTGCCGTAACAAACGGGTACAATAACACTACTTTTTTATGGGCGCCAGGAATTGGATATGCTAACAAGTATATCGACTTGAGTGTACGTTACGAAGATTACCACGATTTTAGAACCAATCAAGTAGCATTGCGTGTTGCTTATGGTTTTAAACTATAAAAAATAGGTTTAATTTATTATTTTGTTTTTGGATAAAAACCGACAGATCGCATAGTCTGTCGGTTTTTTTATTTTATAAAATTGAAATCACAAACCAATTAAAAACAAGCCCGACAGGTTTTAAAAACTTGTCGGGCTTGAAAAATTATCTAATTATCAAATTGACACATTATCTAATTTAACTTTTCTCCAAAGTCTTTTTATAAACATCAAAATTATCTAGAATTTCTTTATCTAAAGGCGGAACCTGAATATCGGTATATTGCTTCATTTCTTCCCAAATTATCTTCGCTACAATATAACGCGCCATATCTTTATCGTCGGCTGGAATAATGTACCAAGGCGCATGTTCTTTAGAAGTCTGATTGATGGCTTCTTCATAATATTTTTGATATTCATCCCAATGTTCGCGTTCTTTCAAATCTCCAGGCGAAAACTTCCAATTATGCTTTCCTTCTTCTAGACGGCGTAATAAACGGCTTTTTTGTTCGTCTTTACTCAAATGCAAAAAGAACTTCATAACTATAGTTCCGTTTTCAGCAATGTGTTTTTCAAAATTATTGATTTGATCAATTCTCTTTTCCCAGAATTTAGGTTTTATATCGTCAACCGAATTAATTCCTGGTAAATTCTCAGCCAAAATAAATTCAGGATGTACGCGCGTCACCAAAACATTTTCATAATGCGTTCTATTAAAAATCGCAAATTTCCCTTTTTCTGGAAGCGCAATATAATGACGCCACAAATAATCATGTTCCAATTCGGTTGAATTTGGCGTTTTAAAACTATGTACCACTACTCCACGCGGATTAAATTCTTTAAAAACTTCACGAACCAAACTGTCTTTTCCAGAAGTATCCATTCCTTGAAGGCAAATCAAAACCGAATATTTATTGTGCGCATACATGATATCCTGCAAATCGCTCAGTTTATCTTTTACTTTGTCTAGTTTATCTTCCTTTTCATCATCGTCAGCGTCGATATTCAATAAAGTTGGAAGGTTCTTTAATTTTACTTTATCTGTAACTTTAAAATCTTTTGGATCTATTGACTTCATATTTTCAAATTTTATATTATAAATATAGTAATTTTACGAATTAGGATAACTATAGAAACTGCTATTCATAGCTTTTCAAAACAACATTCATGGAAAAATTCACCTTAGAAATATTATTTCAAATCATCGGAATCGGTTCGGCATCAGGATTATTTTATAACAACGATGCACTTTACGTAATTGGCGACAACAGCGGATTCTTATACGAATACAATATGCAGAATCAGCAATTGAACCAGCACGCTTTAATTGATAATCCAACGCAAAATATTCCAAAAAACCTAAAACCAGATTTTGAATCTTTGACGCACCATAACGATACGCTTTATGTTTTTGGTTCGGGTTCTACCGAAAACCGAAATAAAATGATTGAATTTGATCTTAAAAACAAAGCCGTTTCAAAGAAAAACAATTTAGTCGATTTATATGCTTTAATGCAAAGTTTTGGCGAAATAAAACCAGAAGATTTCAATTTAGAAGGCGCGATTTTCGACGGCGAAAACTGGTATTTATTTAATCGAGGAAATGGCGTTTCTAACAAAAACACCATTTTTACCATTCATGCTAAAAAACTAGACGAAGAATTTGCTTTAATTTCTGTTAATTACAAATTGCCAAAAATAAAAGGCGTTCGTTCAAGTTTTACCGATGCCGTTTTAGTAGACGATAAAATCTATTTTCTTTCTACCGCAGAAGATACCAAATCGACTTATGACGATGGCGAAATCTTAGGAAGTTTTATCGGTAGAATTGATCTTAAAACCATGAAAATCGATTTTACGCAAAAAATCACTGCAACCAATAAATTTGAAGGTTTGACTTTCTACAAAAAAGAAAACAATAAAATTGAGTTTTTACTTTGTGAAGATAATGATACGGAAGTTTTAGAAACTAAGATTTATAAATTGACGTTGCCTGTTAAATAAAGACTTTCTCAGAATAAATAATTCCTCATTTTTGTCATTCCGAGGAACGAGGAATCTCCACAAGAAACTCCTCATGCATAATCGTCAATCTTTGTCGAGCTACTTGCGAAGATTCCTCGTTCCTCGGAATGACAAGTTTCCGGATAATTACATAACGCAAGATGCACTGCAGTGCGTCTCGACAGTAAAAACCTTTGTAACTTTGTTTCTTTGCAACTCTGAACCTTTAAAAAAAAATATTTTTTTTTCAACCTTCCCAACCTTTTTATCTTTTTATCTCTCTATATAAGAAAGACAACAATTGTGATAAACGAGACTCAAATAGCAAACTGTAAAAAAATGCACCGCGATGCCCAGCGCGAGGTGTACGAATACATGGCGCCTAAGTTGTACCGCCTTTGCAAAAGATATTTAAAAAAGGAAGAAGAAATTGAAGAAGCTCTTGCCGATGCATTCTTCACTATTTTCACCAAACTAGATCAGTTAAAAGAAGCTTATGCTTTTGAAGCTTGGGCCAAAAGAATAACGGTTAATCATTGTTTGGCGACCATTAGAAAAGCAACCAACTTTAATATGTATCTCGACGATGTGAAATTGCTTTCGCAGCCTTCTGTCGACGAATTAAACACGTTAGAAGAAGAAGATTTACTTAATTTATTAAACCATATTCCAGACGGCTGTAAAACTGTTTTCAACCTTTTTGTTATTGAAGGTTATGGACATAAAGAAATAGCCGAAATGCTGAAGATCTCCGAAGGCACCTCAAAATCACAATTGAATGCCGCTAAGACCAAATTGAAAGAACTGGTTAATAAACTGTATTATCAAAAAGCAAAATAGTCATGGACAATCAAGATAAATTATTCGATAAAATAAAAGAAGCTTCGCAAAATGCGGAGTTTAAAGACTTTCCCGGAATGGAAAAAGTCTGGTCGCGCGTTGAAGAAAAACTAGACAAAAAAGAAGACAAAAAAACAATAGCGCTATGGAAAAAAATTGCTGTTGCTGCTTCTCTTCTTTTACTGATTTCTATAGGTTTTCAATTTTTGCACTCTGATAAAAATGCCGTAACCGAATCTCCAAAATTGGTTATTCAGGAAACGGAAAAAGAACAATCTGAAAAACCTATTTTAGATCAAAAAAATACAAATCCGTCATCAGATTCTGGAATTGTTTCGAATGAAGAAGCAGTTAAAATTTTAGAAAATCAAACTAAAAACAAAGAAAAAGTAGCTGTTCAGGAAACTATAGCTCCAAATATGGAAGTTGTTCGATCAATATCTGAACCAGTAATGACTTCAGACGCGATTGTTTCTGCAAATGCTCCTCTTAAAAGTTATGCTGCCGAAGATAAGATTGCTACAAGAAAAGATTCTATACTTGAAAGCCGCTATTATGAAACAAAAGAAAGAGAATCTGCAAAAGTAGCTTATGCCTCGGCAGCAACGCAAAAAGCAAAGAAAAGCAGTCCTTTAGTAGTTCTTAACGGAAATGCAATGGCACATAGTGACGATGCCAAAAAAGATAAAATGCTTCGAGAAGAAATACCAAATTTTACTCCAGAAAATGTAGATTCACTGGTAATTTTAGATGAACCTTTATACATTATCGACGGCATTTATTATTCTGAAAATGATTTATTTGGAAAAAATCCAACGAGCCCATATGCTCCTTTAGACAAACAGGAAATTAAAACCATAACTATTTTGCAAGACCTTGAAGCCACTGAAAAATATGGCGAAAAAGGTAAAAAAGGAGTTGTAATTATTACCACAAAAAACGGAAAACCAGCTCCGAAAAAGTAATCTAAGCTTTGTCAAAGTCTGCAGCTTTGACAAAGCAAAATCCGAAAATTAATCTTAAAACTTATTATCATGAAAAGTCTAAAACTTATTTCATCAGCTATTGCTATGCTTATATGTTTCGTAAGTATGGCACAAGAAAGAACTATTACTGGAATCGTTTCAGACGAAACAAAACAGCCACTTCCAGGTGTAAATGTTTTCAATCAGACAGCAAAAACTACAGCTGCTACTAATTTTGATGGACAATACAGCATTCAAGCTAAAAAAGGCGATCTTTTGGTCTTTACTTTTATCGGTTACAATTCGCAAAGACAATATGTACAAGATTCTAATATCATTAATATAAAAATGTATTCCGATCAACAAACTTTAAACGAAGTTGTAGTGGTAGGTTATGGAAGAAGTAATTCGGAATACGAAGACAGAAGTTATGCACGTGCCGAAAAAAGAAAAGAAAAAAAAGAAGCCACAAAAGCACTTCAAGGCAAAGTAGCGGGAATTCAGGTTTCCAATAATATTGCATATGTTGCAAGTCCAAGCCAGAACGTAGCCATCCGTGGAATTGCTACTGTTTCTCCAAAAAATGAACCTTTATATATTATTGATGGAGTTCCTGCAAAAGCCAATCAAATGGCAAAAATTAATCCGAATGATATTGATAATGTTTCGGTTTTAAAAGATCAAGCGGCGACTTCGGTATACGGAAGTAAAGCTTCAAATGGAGTTGTTGTTATTTCGACTAAAAATGAAATTTACAAAAATCTTTCTGAAAAAGAATTAGACAAAAAATTAAATATCATGCCAATTCCTGCCGAACCAACTCAGGAAGATTATGATGCTTTTGTAGAAAATGCTTTCGAAAGTCCAAAAACGGCGCCGCTTTCTACTTTTTCTATAGATGTTGATAATGCGTCGTATACAAACATCAGACGTTTTTTGAACAACGGACAGCAAGTTCCAAAAGATGCGGTTCGTGTAGAAGAAATGGTAAACTTTTTCAAATACACTTATCCGCAGCCAAAAAATGAACATCCGTTTTCTATTAATACAGAAGTGAGCGATTCTCCTTGGAATCCAAACAACAAAATCCTGAAAATCGGTTTACAAGGAAAAAATATTCCGACTGAAGATTTACCAGCTTCTAATCTTGTTTTCTTAATTGATGTTTCGGGTTCGATGAGCGACATGAACAAACTGCCTTTATTAAAACAATCTTTGAAAATTTTGGTAAACGAATTAAGATCGAAAGACAAAGTGGCAATTGTGGTTTATGCGGGTGCTGCTGGAATGGTTTTACCTCCAACTTCTGGCGATGAGAAAAAAACAATTATCGATGCTTTAGATAAATTACAATCTGGCGGAAGTACGGCTGGAGGCGCGGGAATTGAATTGGCGTATAAAACGGCTACAGAAAATTTCATTAAAGATGGGAATAATCGTGTGATTCTAGCAACAGATGGCGATTTTAATGTGGGAAGTTCTTCTAATTCTGATATGGAAAAACTAATTGAAGAAAAAAGAAAAACAGGCGTTTTCTTAACTTGTTTAGGCTACGGAATGGGAAATTACAAAGACAGTAAAATGGAAATCTTAGCCGATAAAGGAAACGGAAATTACGCTTATATAGATAATATTCAGGAAGCAAATCGATTTTTAGGAAAAGAATTTAAAGGTTCAATGTTTGCTATCGCGAAAGATGTAAAAATTCAAATCGAATTTAATCCAAAACAAGTTCAGTCGTATCGTTTAATTGGGTATGAAAACAGAAAATTGCGTCCAGAAGATTTTAAAAATGATGCCATTGATGCGGGAGAATTAGGAAGCAATCATACCGTTACGGCTTTGTATGAAATTATTCCAACTGGTGTAAAAAGCGATTATTTGACTGCACAGCCAGATGATTTAAAATATACTAAAACAGAAACCAATTCTAACAATTACACCAACGAATTGGCAACAATTAAATTCCGTTACAAAAAACCAGACGGCGAAAAAAGCATCGAAATGGTTCAGGTTATTGAAAACAAATCGGTTGCTTTAAACAAAGCAAGTGACGACATGAAATTTAGTTCTGCTGTAGCTTGGTTCGGATTGAAATTGAGAGATTCGAAATTAATTGCTGACAAATCTTCTGAAGAAATTGTAAAATTAGCGAAACAAGGAAATTCAAACGACGGCGAAGGCTATAAAGCGGAGTTTATTCGTTTAGTTGAAACTTCAAAACAGTACAATTAATAAAAATTATATTACATTTGGGCTTTTTAAAACATTAATTTTTTATACTCGTATGAATCCCATTTTAAGCCAAAATCTATTTTTAGTAAAAGAACATGTCGGAATGTTTAAAGCTGCAAACAATTACGACATTTACAATCCAGAAACCAATCAAATCATTATGAACTGCCGAGAAAACAATCTTGGTTTTTTCACTAAAATACTTCGTTTTACCGATTACAAAAGAGCAACTCCGTTCAATATTGAAATCACAACTGCTTCTGGCGAGAAATTAATTACGGTAAGAAGAGGCGTTGCGATATTCAGATCGACTGTTGAAGTTTTAGACGAAAAAGATCGTTTGATTGGAACTTTCAAACAAAAATTCTTTTCTATTGGAGGAAAGTTTGATATTCTGGATAAAAATGAAAGACCAGTTGCAACTTTACAAGGAAAATGGACTGGCTGGGATTTCAAATTTTCTCATGAAAACAAACAATTGGCTCAGGTAAGCAAAAAATGGGCTGGGTTAGGAAAAGAGTTTTTTACGAGTGCCGACAATTATGTTCTTCAAATTGAAGCTACAGTTGCAACTGAAAGTCCGTTGAGACAATTGATTTTGGGAGCTGTAATGTGTATTGACATGGTTCTGAAAGAATAAAAAAAGTTGTTAAACTTAGATTAAGAATATATTTTAAAGCATCATTTTAGTTTGCAAAAGCTTATTTTTGTAAGACTTAAAATGATGCTTTCTGCATTTCTAAAAATTACCATCATGACCGACTTAAAAAATAAAAATGCACTAATTACTGGTGCTGGAAAAGGAATTGGAAAAGCTGTAGCAATTGCTTTAGCAAAAGAAGGCGTAAACCTTATTTTAGTTTCAAGAACTCAAAACGATATTGATCAATTAGCTTCAGAAACTGCACAACTTGGCGTAAAAACGTTAGCTTTAGCTGCCGATGTTTCGGATATTAATTCTATAAATAATGCTGTTGAAAAAGCTTTAGCCGAATTTAAACATATCGACATTTTAATAAATAGCGCCGGAATTGCTTCTTTCGGAAAATTCTTAGAACTAGAGCCAGAAGCTTGGGAAAGAATTATTCAGGTAAATTTAATGGGAACCTATTACACAACGCGTGCCATTATTCCAAATATGATCGAAAGACAAACTGGAGATATTATCAATATTTCTTCGACCGCTGGATTAAACGGAAACGCTTTGACAAGTGCTTACAGCGCTTCGAAATTTGCTGTTTTAGGCTTAACCGATTCTTTGATGCAGGAAATGAGAAAACATAATATTCGTGTTACGGCTCTAACGCCAAGTACGGTTGCGACAGATATGGCAAAAGACTTAAACTTGACTGACGGAAATCCAGAAAAAGTAATGCAGTCTGAAGATATGGCAGATTTGATTGTTGCGCAGTTAAAATTAAACCGAAGAGTCTTTATTAAAAATAGCAGTATCTGGTCTACTAATCCTTAAAAAAATAAGTTCCAAATTTTTTAAATTCCAAATTCCAATTGCTACGAGATTGGAATTTGGAATTTGATTATTGGAATTTCAAAAACTAAAAATATGGAACAATATTTAAGACAATTAGTCGAAATAGAATTTCAAGATAAAAAACAGATTTTCTCTGGTTTTTTAATCGATTATTCTGATGATTGGATTTTACTTCGAAATAATCCTGTAGATTTTGTTTTGGATGGTTTTGTTATTTTGAGAAATAAAAATATTGAAGCAATTCACCGGGACGAAGAACACATTTTTACAGAAAAAGTCATTCGCTTAAAAGGCATAAATATCAACACAGAAGATATTATTCCAATTCAAGATTTGAATTCGATTGTAAATTTTCTTGATAGAAAATACGGAATTTTTCAGCTTGCAAAAAAGTCTTCCAAAGCAGTTTATCTAGGAAAATTAATTTCTCTTACTGAAGAAGAACTTTTGATTGATTTCTTAGAAACGAGAGGTAAATTTGGAGGAGAATTAGGTTTTAATCCAGAAAAAATTAGAGTTATTGAATTTGATACAGATTATATTAATTCTCTGAAATTGCTAGTTTCTGAGAATCAGAAGAAATAATTATGAAAAAAGCCCTTTTTAATAAAGGGCTTTTCTGTTTTTTGTCATTTCGACCGAAGGGAGAAATCACACTAGTAATTCCTTATTCTATAATTGTCAATCTTTGTAGAGTTTCGAGTGAGATTCCTCGTTCCTCGGAATGACAAACTTTATGTGTAAACTTTGTCAAAGTTTGAAACTGTGACAAAGTTCCTAAAATCATTAATTAAGCTTCCGCCAATTTATTCAAAAACTCCAAACGAACACTTCCGTCTTCGTCGATTTTTGTTAGGTTGATTTCTTGCAAAGTATTTACCAATTCTGGATTCCAAGGTGTTTTTACTTTTACGTAATTTTCAGTAAATCCATGAATATAGCCTTCTTTATTTTCACTTTCAAAAAGAACCGTTCTGTTTGTTCCTAATTGACTTTCGTAAAAAGCACGACGTTTTTTAACTGACAAACCGCGCAACATTTTACTTCTTTTTGCTCTTACATTTGAAGGCACAACGCCTTCCATATCTGCCGCTTCTGTATTGTCTCTTTCAGAATACGTAAATACGTGTAAATACGAAATATCTAAATCATTTAAGAAATGATAGGTTTCCAAAAAGTGTTCGTCTGTTTCTCCTGGAAAACCAACAATTACGTCTACACCAATGCAAGCGTGTGGCATTACTTCGCGAATTTTATTAACGCGGTCAATATAAACTTCACGTAAATAACGACGTTTCATCAATTTCAAAATATCATTGCTTCCCGATTGTAGCGGAATATGAAAGTGCGGTACAAAAGTGCGGCTTTTAGACACAAATTCAATTGTTTCGTTTTTCAATAAATTCGGTTCGATTGAAGAAATTCTCAAACGTTCGATTCCTTCTACTTTGTCTAAAGCCTGAACTAAATCCAGAAAAGTATGTTCGTGTTTTTTATTTCCGAATTCGCCTTTTCCGTAATCACCAATATTTACACCGGTTAAAACAATTTCACGGATATTTTGAGCCGAAATTTCTTTTGCATTCTTCAAAACATTTTCTAACGCATCACTTCTAGAAATTCCTCTTGCCAAAGGAATTGTACAATACGTACATTTATAATCGCAACCGTCTTGAACTTTCAAAAATGCTCTAGTACGATCTCCAATAGAATAACTTCCAACGTAAAAATCGGCTTCGGCAATTTCACATGAGTGCACTTCGCCCATATCATTTTTGCTCAAATCATGGATATAGTCGGTGATTTTGAATTTTTCTGTTGCTCCTAAAACCAAATCAACACCATCAACAGCCGCTAATTCTTCTGGTTTTAATTGTGCATAACAGCCAACAGCGGCAACAAAAGCCTTATCATTAAGCTTCATTGCTTTTTTTACTACTTGCTTAAACTGCTTATCTGCATTTTCTGTTACAGAGCAAGTATTGATGACATAAATATCTGCTATTTCTTCAAAATCAACGCGGTCAAAACCTTCGTCGTTAAAATTTCTGGCAATTGTAGAAGTCTCTGAAAAATTCAGTTTACAACCCAGCGTATAAAAGGCAACTTTCTTTCTATTTTCCATAATCTGTCTTAAATTAATGAAATCGTTGTCAAAAAATTTAAGGCTGCAAATTTACAAACAATATTCATCAAAAGAAAGCAATTAATTAACTTCGAATCAATAATTTGCGCCAATGTTATTAATATGCAGGAATAGATTAAATTAAATTCCTTAAATTTAATGGTCGAAAATGCCTTTGAAACTAGCATTTTTAACATTTCAATAAGAATAAAATGACAAAATAATCGATTAAGTGCAAATTTTATCGATTAAATACATTTTTTTCGTTTATAAATTCAAAATTTCTTACATTTACTTTTGTTTTGAATTGTGCCCGAAATAATTTCTTATTTAAGAATTTTGATAAGCTTTAATTAATTTAATAATAATTCGGACATAACAATTTTGAATTTTAGCCGTTATGTTGTTGTTTTGTGTTACAAAATGAAATGGGAAAGCCGAAAACCAAAGAGAGTAGGCAAAATTAAATTACAAATACCACGCTTTATGAAAGCATTTTTACCCACGATCTGCTTGATGTTCTTAACCCTTTTTAGTTCGCAAGCGCAAACTAATACTCCAGCTGCAAATCCATTTCCTACTATTAGTACATTGACGACTTGGGCTAGCTTTAATTCACAACAGCAATTTGATGTTGCTATTCGTGCAGTAGGGTTTAAGTTTGAAGTTAAAGAACCAGGTGAAGGATCTACAGCTTATACTTATATTCGTAAAGTAACTGTAAACGAAGTAAATTATACGGATAGAATTGTATACAGAATTACTAATAATAATTCGGCAAGTATTATTTCGTTAGTAACAGCTTCTACTGACTTGGTTAGTTTGTATACTCCACAATTAACAACTTTTAAAAACAACAATTGTAAAACAGAAATGTCTAAAGACAAAAACACAACTTGCAGCTGTTATGAAAGTGCTAATTTTGCTATCGATCTTTGCGATGAGCGTGTGAAATTAACAATGGGTGACGGAAATAAATATTTTGTTTCTGTAGCTAAAAAATAATATCCCAAAATATTATTTTCTTTTTGTTTGATTCCAAATCTTTACTGACTTTTAAGTATGTAAAGATTTGGAATTCATTTTTTATAATAAGTTCGGATTTTTAAGTTCGTACCAAACTTCTAGCTCTTCGTTGTATTCAAAAGAATTGACAAAATGGAAACCTAATTTTTCTAACACTTTTCTAGAATTTTCGTTTCCTGCATCTGCATAAGCATAAAGAACTTCTACTTTCATTTCGTTAAAAGCATAATCAACAAAAGCTTTTCCTGCTTCAGAAGCATAGCCTTTTCCCCAATGTTTTTCAATAAAACGATATCCTAACTCGTAAAAGTTTTTGTGATTATTGATTTCGTCGGTAATATATTTTATGCCAGACCAACCAATAAATTCGTTTGTTTCTTTCAAAACAACGGCCCAACGACCAATGCCAAAAGTCGCATATTGTTTTTGAACGATTTTAATATACTCTACACTTTCTTCAATTTGTTTTACTGGTCTGTTGCCTACAAACAAATGAACGTTTGGGTTAGAATCCAACTCAAACATACCTTCTGCATCAGAAAGCTGTAACTCTCTTAAAATCAAACGTTCTGTTTCAATTGGATTCTTCATTTTTCTTTAATTTAAAATGTATCGGGTAATCACCTCAGCAACTCCGTCATTATTATTTGAAGCCACAATTACATCGGCTTTGTCGCGTAATTCAGGCGTTACATTATCTACCCAAACTCCCAAACCTGCATATTCAATCATAGTTAAATCATTTCCTGCATTTCCTACAGCGATAATTTCGCTTTGAAGAATTCCCAGCTTTTCCGCCAAAAGTTTCAAACTTGCTGCTTTATCAATGCCTAATTGTGCTACTTCTAAGAAAAAAGGCTTAGAAGTTGAAACGCTTAAATGCGGCATTGTTTCAATTAGATCTTTTTCTACTGTTTTTAAATAGGCTGGATCTTGCAATAAAATACATTTTACGGCTGGACGATCTACATACTCTTTGAAACTTGAAACTTTATGATGCACCATTTTTGTGATATCCTTTTCGATTTCGATATATTCTGAGTCGGTTTCACTAATGATTTGATTGTCTAAATAGGTAATGATATGCGTTTTCATTTTAACGCTATAATCGTATAAAGCGTGAATTTGTTCTACAGTTAATTTCTGTTCAAACAAAACTAAATCGTCTTTTACACGACTTATAATGGCTCCGTTAAACGAAATCATATACGAATCGTTTAGATCCATTTGAAGTTCTTTCGCGTAAGCGGTCATTGCGGTTGTCGGTCTTCCTGAAGCTAAAACAACATATACGCCTTTTGCCTGAGCTTCTAGAATTAGTTTTTTATTTAAATCTGAAATTTTATGATCATCTGTCAACAAGGTATCGTCCATGTCGAGCACTAACATTTTGTATTGCATAATTTTTATTGTTCAGTGTTCAGTATTTAGTATGCAGCCAGTATGCGGTCACAGTTTGCAATTATATCTTTAAACTATGATTGAACACTAAATACTGAATACTGATTACTTTTTATAAGCTCATTCTAAATTCTTCAATAACTGGATTTGCTTTTGCAAAATCTGTTTCCTGAATAAAAACCTCTACTGCCAAATCTGTTCCGCCAAAACCTCCTAAACGAGCCGACTGAATATTATCTTTTTTTACTGTTTCTACTCCAGCTTCTTCTAATCTTTCTTGCAAAGCAATTGCTAAGACTTCACTTCCTGAAAACACTTTCATTAATCCCATGATCTTCTTTATTTATTCTAATATTATAAATCAAAAATCCTGCTTTTCAATAACTGAGACTGAAAACCGGGACTGTATATTATTTTTTATTCCTCTTCAATATCGTCTTCCTCTTCGTCAAGCTCTTCGCCTTCTTCGTCCATATCAAACAAATAAGGCTCAACCAGCATTTTGTCTGCCAAAATTTCAACACGTTCTGTCAGTGTTTCTGCAAAAATTAAACGTTGTGTTTTGGTTATACTATTTGAAATACGCATAATTTTTGGTTCATGACGCAATTTCAAAATCGGATCTGCATCATCAAGAATAAACATCTTTAGACGATTAACATTGTACCCCGCTGTACTAAACATATCGTTTAGTTTTGTTGGAGTTCCAATTAAAACATCAATTCCTGTAGAAATGTAGTTTTTATCATAATCCATGTCTCCTTTTTCATTAACGCCGTACACTTCTAAATTGGTGTATTTTCCATATTTCTCAAAAAGTTCGACCATTTCTAAAACCTTAGCTTTATCCTCAACGATAATCAAAGCTCTTGGAGATTCTTCAGTCTGTCCTGCCAATTGCTGAATTACATTTAAAACAATCGTTGTTGTTTTTCCTGATTCTTTTGGAGAAATAACAATACAATCTGCACCACTTTTTATAGTTGAAAAAGTTTCTAACTGTAAAGCATTTGCTTCTGTTAGACCATTTTCAATTAAGGCATCTTGTAACTTCTCGTTTATTTTTTTTAGTTTCATTTTTTTTAGCTTTAAGCTTTAAGCTATACGCTATAAGCAAAAATTATTCATATTTTAAAAGCCTAAAGCCTGTAGCTTAAAGCCTATTGCGCGAAGCATTATTTGCTTGCGAACATTTTTACGTCGCTTTCTGAGATTTCGTTACCTCCTAAAATGATTAATCTTTCTACAACATTTCGAAGTTCACGAATATTTCCTGTCCAATCGTATTCTTGCAGTAATTGTATGGCTTGAATCGAAAATCCTTTTACCGCATTTCCTTGCTCCGAAGCAATTTTTTCTGCAAAATGTTTTATTAACGCCGGAATATCATCGCGTCTTTCATTCAAAGGCGGAACTTTAATTAAAATTACTGCCAGACGATGGTATAAATCTTCCCGGAAACGACCTTCTGCAATTTCTGTTTTCAGATCTTTATTGGTTGCCGCAACGACGCGAACATCAACTTTAATATCTTTATCGGCACCAACTCTTGTAATCATACTTTCTTGAAGAGCACGTAAAACTTTGGCTTGCGCCGAAAGACTCATATCTCCAATTTCATCTAAGAAAATAGTTCCTTTGTCGGCTGCTTCAAATTTTCCTGCGCGATCTTTCACTGCCGATGTAAAAGCTCCTTTTACGTGACCGAACAATTCACTTTCGATCAATTCACTCGGAATCGCTGCACAGTTTACTTCGATTAAAGGAAAAGCAGATCGTTCACTTTTTTCGTGCAATTGATGTGCGACCAACTCTTTTCCAGTTCCATTTGGCCCTGTGATTAAAACTCTCGCTTCGGTTGGAGCAACTTTATCAATCATCAATTTTATATGATTGATTGATTCGCTTTCGCCAATCATTTCGTAGTTTTTACTGACTTTTTTCTTTAGAATTTTATTTTCAACAACCAATTGTTTTCTGTCTAAAGCATTACGAACAGTATTCAATAAACGATTCAAATCTGGCGGTTTTGAGATATAATCGAAAGCACCCAAACGCATGGTCTGAATTGCAGTTTCCATGTCGCCATGCCCCGAAATCATCACCATCGGAATTTCTGGCTTTATCTTTTTTACTTCTTCCAAAATCTCAACACCATCCATTTTTGGCATTTTGATATCGCACAAAACCAAATCGTAATCGTTGTTTTTTATTTTTTCAAGTCCAGCAACACCATCTTCAGCTTCATCTACCTGATAAGAATCATTTTCTTCTGACAGTATTTTTACCAAAACTCTTCTAATCGCTGCTTCGTCTTCGATAATTAGTATTTTACTCATTTCTTTTAAGGTTCAAAGTTGCAAAGGTTCAGAGGTACAAAGTTTAAAATCTTTGTCGCTATTTTACCTTTTAACCTGTTGTTTGATATATCTTTTTTATGCTTTAGTATAAGTTGTAAAGTTGTTTAATCCGAAGTTACAAAATTCCAAATTTAAAAAACCTTTGAACCTTTGTCCCGCTGAACCTTTGCAACTTTAAAAAACTAATACTTCAGCCATTTATACAATTCCTTCCAAGTTGGTTTTTTGCCATACATTAAAATACCTACTCGGTAAATTTTGGCTGCGAACCATACAACAAGGAAAAAGGTTGCAAACAATAATGATACCGAAATTACGATTTGCCACCAAGGCACACCAAACGGAATACGCATTAACATCACTATCGGCGAAGTTAGGGGAATCATTGAAAAAATTACTGCAACACTTCCGTGTGGATCATTTACAACAGTAAAAAATCCGATGTAAACACTTAAAATAAGCGGCATTATGATAGGCAATAAAAATTGCTGTGAATCGGTTTGATTGTCAACTGCAGCTCCAATTGCGGCATAAAATGAACTATACAGAAAATATCCTCCAATAAAATAAATTATAAATCCAATAATAATACTAGCAATTGGCAGATTCCATAATTCAGTAATATACATTTGTGCTGATCCTGAAAGTTCATGCTGAGCTGATTGCATTAACTCTGGTGAAATTCTCGCTGTTGGACCAACATTTACTCCAAAAAATGCCGAAGCGGCAAACATCAATCCCAAACCAATAATGGCCCAAATCATAAATTGTAAAATTCCAGCCAAAGAAGTTCCTACAATTTTTCCAATCATTAATTGAAATGGTTTTACCGAAGAAATAATGATTTCGATAATTCGGTTCGTTTTTTCTTCAATTACGCTTCGCATTACCATATTTCCGTAAATGATAATAAACATCATAATCAAATAACCAAACGCGCCTCCAATTCCGATTTTAATTTCGTTTAATCCTTTTAGACTTTCTTCTCCAGAAGCTTTTACTAAATGAATATTAACCTTTGATTGCGCTTTTTGAATAGCCAAAGTATCTAGTTTTGCTTCTTCTAGATTTAATTTAGTAATTTTTGAAGCAATGACATCTTGCGTATTTTCAATAAAAGAAATGCTTGGACTGCTATTTGAAATAAACTCAATTTTACTTTCTAAATCATTAACATTATTCGTTTTCGGAATTACAATTAATCCACTAAAACGCTCTGTTGCAATACTATCTTTTAAAGCTTGAAGATCGAATTCTGATAAATTATAAAACTTAAACTCCGAACTGTTTTTATTTTCCTTTAAAAAATCCGAAACAAAAAGTCCGGTTGAGTCATGAATCACGATGCTTTTGGTGTCTGCTTTCATCGAACTCAAATACCCAATAAATACTGCAATTGCAACAAACAAAAGCGGACTCAAAAAAGTCATGACAACAAAAGATTTATTGCGGACTTTGGCAATAAATTCTCTTTTTATAATTAATGAAATAATACTCATTTCTTGATTTTAGATTTTAGATTGTTGATTCTAGATTCCGAGTTTTTGCTCTAAATCTGAAATCTAAACTTTATTTTCTGTTACAGTTTGAATAAAAATATCGTTTATGCTTGGAATTTTTTCAACGAAATGTGTGACTTGTCCGCGCTGTGTCAAGATATTTAACAATTCGTTTGGCGTTGCATTTCCAATCTCAATATTCAATTTCAAATCATCGTTTAATGATTTAAAATTGGCAGGAGAAACCGTAAATTTTTGTGTAATATCATACATCAAACCTTCTACATTATTGGTCAGAATTCCTACTTCAAAACTATTGGTTCTAAATTGACGCTTTACATCGGCAACCTTACCTTCTATAAGCTTATTTGATTTATGAATTAAAGCGATATTTTCACAAAGCTCCTCTACGCTTTCCATTCTATGAGTCGAAAAAATAATCGTAGAACCTTGTTCTTTCAATGCTAAAATTTCATCTTTAATGATGTTTGCATTTACAGGATCAAATCCAGAAAATGGTTCATCCAAAATCAACAATTTCGGTTTGTGAAGAACGCAAACCACAAACTGAATTTTCTGCGCCATTCCTTTAGAAAGTTCCTGAATTTTCTTGTTCCACCACCCTTGAATTCCTAAACGATCAAACCAATAATCCAATTGTTTTTTGGCTTCAGTTTTTGAAAGTCCTTTCATTTGAGCCAAATACAAACATTGCTCACCAACTTTCATCGAACTGTACAAACCTCTTTCTTCAGGAAGATATCCTATAGTTTGTACGTGTTTTGGCTGTAATCTTTCACCATCCAAAATAATTTCACCGCTGTCTGGCAATGTAATTTGGTTTATGATTCTGATAAGAGAAGTTTTTCCAGCTCCATTCGGACCTAAAAGTCCATATATACTGCCTTTTGGGACATTTAATGAAACTTCGTTAAGCGCTACATAATCGCCGTATCGTTTTACGACCTTATGTACTTCAAGTAAGTTGCTCATGTTATTTTTAAGGATTTACTGCGTCACTTAGCCAATTACGGCTCAGCGACTGTAAAAGTAAATAATTCGAAGTGAAATTGCGTAATAATACGCAAAAAACCCATTCTAAAATCTATAGAATGGGTTTTAGTATATTTAAATATTGAAAAAGTTTCGATTATGAAAACATATCTTTTACTTTTTCAAAAAATGATTTCTCTGATTTCTCTGGGCTTGGAGCAAAGTGCTCGTCTGTTAAAGCATTTTCAAAGAATTGTTTTTGTTCTTTATTTAATGTTTTTGGAGTCCAAACATTTACGTGAACTAATAAATCTCCGCTTCCGTAACCATTTAAACTTGGAATTCCTTTTCCTTTTAATCTTAAGATTTTTCCAGATTGAATTCCTTCTTCCAACTTAATACGAACTTTTCCGTTGATTGCTTCAATATCTTTTGAAGCTCCTAAAACTGCTTCAGGGAAACTGATATATAAATCGAAGTGAACGTTTTCACCTTCACGTTTCAAGAATTCGTGTTCAATTTCTTCAATTGCAACAATTAAATCACCTGGAATACTGTTTCCTGGCGCATCGTTACCTTTGTTAGAAACTTTCAACTGCATTCCGTCAACAACTCCCGCAGGAATTTTGATTGATACTGTTTCGTCTTCCTGAACCATTCCTTGTGCATCTGCCTCAGAAGGTTTTTTATCTAAAATCTGACCAGAACCACCACAAGTAGGACAAGTTGACGCAGATTGCATTCTTCCTAAAATGGTATTAGTAACACGCATAACCTGACCTTGACCATTACAAGTAGTACAAGTTTTATACGTTACACCTTTAGCCTGAACTTTACGTTTTACTTTTACTTTTTTCTCAACTCCATTTGCAATTTCTTCTAAAGTCAATTTTACTTTAATTCGAAGATTGCTTCCTTTAGCGCGACGAGGGCCTCCGCCTCCGCCTCCGAAACCGCCAAATCCGCCACCAAAAATATCACCAAATTGGCTAAAAATATCATCCATGTTCATGCCGCCATGACCACCGCCAAATCCGCCAGAACCATCAAATGCTTGATGTCCGTACTGATCGTATTTTGCTTTTTTCTGCGGATCACTCAAAACTTCGTAAGCTTCTGCCGCTAATTTGAAGTTTTCTTCTGCCTCTTTGTCGCCTGGGTTTTTATCAGGATGGTATTTTAGCGCACTTTTTCTGTATGCTTTTTTAATTTCGGCAGCGTCAGCATTTTTTGAAATGCCTAGTATTTCGTAAAAATCTTTTTTCATAATTAGGTTTAAATTCCAAATTCTAAAACTCCAGATTCAAAAATAGAATCGAAATTTTTATTTGCTTTTTAGTTTCCAACTACAACTTTAGGGAAACGAATAATTTTGTCTCCTAATTTGTATCCTTTTTCAATAACATCAACAATTTTCCCTTTTAATTTGTCAGACGGAGCTGGAATTTGGGTAATTGCCTCAGCAATATCAGCATTGAAAGCATCTCCTGCTTGGATTTCAACTTGCTCTAAACCTTTAGAAACTAAAGTGCTTTTCAATTTTTCATGAATCAACTCAACTCCTTTTTTAAGATTTTCATCCTCAGATTTATTGATTTCTACTGTCGCTCTGTCAAAATCATCTAAAACTGGAAGCATAGCCAATAAAACTTCTTGGTTTGCTGTTTTAAATAATTCAAGACGCTCTTTTGAAGTTCTTTTTTTGTAATTTTCAAATTCGGCGAATAATCTCAAAAACTTATCTTTTTCCTTAGCCAAGTCTTGAGCTAATTGCTCCTCAACACTTAATTCTTCAACAATTAACTGCTCTCCATTAGCGTTAGTCTCTATCGTTGCATCATCTAATTCCTGATCGAATTCTGTATTTTCCGTAGTCATATTACTTTTATTTTTAAAAATATTTTTAAACTTCATTTTTTATTTCTTTCTGTTGGATTGCAAAAGTACTGCCAAATCTTATAAAATGTCAAATTGTCACTTTATTAATTATGAGAGTTTTAAAAAAGGAAATTAGGCGCTCAAAATTTAGTATAATTTTAAGACTATTACGTTATAGTTTATTTTATCTTTGATAGCGTAAAAACATAAACTATTACCACCAAAATTGAATTTAAGGGTTGGCTTTGGCCTCAAAATAATTATTAATTCAAATTTACCTTATATTAAAAAAAGCTTCGCCTATAGAGACGAAGCTTTTTTTTATGCCTTTTGAGAAAAATTTACTGCAAAGAAAGCAAAGGTTTTTTTCTCTTAAGCTTTATAAAATGAAAAAAGTTCGCAAAGCTTTGTATAGATTTAGCTTTGCAAACTTTATATTTTAAAAATATTCTTAGATAAAAAACTTTGAGTTCTTTGCGGTAAAAAACATTTATTGCACGGGCGGAGGGATTCGAACCCCCATCAACGGTTTTGGAGACCGCTATTCTACCCTTGAACTACGCCCGTAACTTAAGGTGGGCAAATTAAAAGTTTTTTTTCTTTACTGGCAACTATTTCATGCAGAGATTTTAAAAGAAATTCCTTTAATCATAAGCTATTCAAAGCAAAAACCTTTGCTTCAAACAGTTAAGCTAACAAAGCTTTTTTCAATCCTTCAAAATCTACTGAAACCTGATCGCCTGTCACTAAATTTTTAAGCGAATAAGTATTTGAAGCAATTTCATTATCTCCTGCAATTACTGCAAACGGAATCAGACGTTTATCTGCATATTGCAATTGTTTCCCTACTTTTACATTGTCTGGATACAACTCCACTTTTATATTTTCTTGTCTTAATTTTTGAATTGCTTTTGACGCATACAAAGCTTCTTTATCTCCATAATTGATAAAAATGGCTTTAGAAGTAGCCGCAACTGTTTCTGGAAATAATTGCAATTCTTCTAAAACTAGATAAATTCTATCCAAGCCAAAAGAAATTCCGACACCACTCATATTTTTCAAACCAAAAATACCCGTCAAATCGTCGTATCTTCCTCCGCCGCCAATAGAACCCATCGCAACTGTTTTTGGAGCCGCAACTTCAAAAATTGCTCCTGTGTAATAATTTAAACCACGAGCCAAAGTCACATCTAAATCTAAAATTGCTGTTGACAATCCTAAATCTGCAACATTGTCACAAATAAATTTAAGTTCTTCAACACCTTTCATTCCTTCCTCAGAAGAAGCCAACAAATCTGATAGCTGATTGATTTTATCTGCGAAAGTTCCGCTAAAGCTAAAAAGTGGCTGTACTTTTACTAAAGCTTCTTCAGAAATTCCTTTTTCAATCATTTCTTTTTTAACGCCGTCTTCTCCAATTTTATCTAATTTATCAAGAGCAACCGTAAAATCGATTAATTTATCAGAAGCGCCAATTACTTCAGCAATTCCAGATAAAATTTTTCTGTTGTTTATTTTAATTGTAACACCTTCCAAACCTAAAGATGTAAAAACAGTATCGTAAAGCTGAACCAATTCTACTTCCTGCCAAAGAGATTTTGAACCAACAACATCGGCATCACATTGAAAAAACTCTCTAAAACGACCTTTTTGCGGATTATCTGCTCTCCAAACTGGCTGAATTTGGTATCTTTTAAAAGGAAATTCTATTTCGCTTTGGTGCTGTACAACGTATCTCGCAAACGGAACTGTCAAGTCGTAGCGCAAAGCTTTTTCAGAAATTTTTCCTGTAAATTTATTCAGTTCGATTCTTTGCTCTAAACTTATTTTTTCTGCCGAGTTGAGTTGCAATTCTTCAATTGATTCTGGCAATTCGATTTTACTTTTATTGTAGAAAAAGTTACCAGAGTTCAATATTTTAAAAATCAGACGATCTCCTTCTTCTCCATATTTCCCCATCAAAGTATCTGAATTTTCAAACGAAGGCGTTTCGATTGGCTGAAAACCAAACTTTTCGAAATTTGCTTTTATCGTTTGAATAATATATTGACGTTTTGACACCTCAGCTGGTGAAAAATCTCTTGTTCCTTTTGGAATACTTGGTTTTGAAGCCATCTTCTTTATTTTAGATTGTTGATTTTAGATTTCAGATTGTCTCAATCTTTGTCTAAAAATCTTATGATATTATTTATTTCTACTTTATTTTTCAGACTGTTGTTTCTTCAGCCACTCGCCTTTTTGACTTTATGACTTTCAACTTTCGACTTAATTTAAGTCTGCAAATATCTTACTTTTTAAAATAAATAATAACACTTCGAAAACAAACTTGTAACAAAAAACGTATTTTCGTGACAAATTGGTCATGATGCTAAAATTATTTAAAGAAAATATCCGAATAGCGTTTGGTTCTATCAAAACGCAAATTTTGCGAACTATTCTTACCGTTTTAATTATTGCAATAGGTATTACCGCTTTGGTTGGAATTCTTACTGTGGTTTCTGCTCTGGAAAATACTATTTCTAGTGATTTTGCATCGATGGGAGCCAACACTTTCAATATTAATCAATACGAAAATAAAGTACGTAACCGTGGAGGAAACGAAAGAGAAGTTATCAATCCGATTATTTCTTATCCTGAAGCTGTTGCTTTCAAAAACAAATACAAATATCCTTTTACCGAAACTTCTCTATCATTTACAGCAACTTCAACTGCAGAAGTAAAATATTTAGGAGAAAAAACAGATCCTGAAATTACAATTGTTGGCGTTGACGAACATTTTATTACCAATTCTGGTTTAGAAACTAGTTTAGGAAGAAGTTTTAACCAGTTTGATATTGACAACAATACGTATTCTTGCATCGTTGGTTCTGACTTTGAAAAAGGACTTCTGAAAGACATTAATCCAATTGATAAAGTAATTTCTATTCGAGGCGCAAGATTTAAAGTAATTGGCGTTTTAAAAGAAAAAGGATCAACGTTTGGAAACAGTCAGGATTTACGTGTCTTAATTCCGATTCAGGTAGCAAGATCTTTATTCACTGCGCCAAATATTAATTACACAATAAGTGTCATGGTTTCTAAAAAAGAAGTTTTAGACCAAGCCATTGACAACGCGACAAGTACAATGCGTAGAGTTCGTAAATTAAGTCCTGTTCGTGACAATAATTTTGGAGTGGTTCGAAGTGATGATTTAATTAATCGTATTCTTGGAATTACGCAATATTTAGGATGGGCAGCATGGATTATAAGCATTATTACGATTCTTGGATCTTCAATTGCTTTAATGAATATTATGATTGTTTCGGTTACAGAACGTACGCGCGAAATTGGTGTTCGTAAAGCATTAGGAGCCAAAAGAACAACTGTTGCTTTTCAGTTTTTTATTGAAACTTTGTTGATTGGACAAATTGGTGGTTTGGTCGGGATAGTTCTCGGAATACTTCTTGGCTTTGCTATTGCTGCCGCTATGAGTTTTTCTTTCGTGATTCCGTGGATGGCAATTTTTGCCGCTTTTGCAACTAGTTTTTGTGTTGCTTTGGTTTCTGGTTTATATCCAGCAATTAAAGCTTCTAAATTAGATCCGATTGAAGCACTTCGATATGAATAATTTTTTAGTTTTCAGTCGCAGTCTCAGTTTTCAGTTGTTTCTGTGTCTGAAAACTGAGACTGCGACTGAAAACTTTAAATATTCCCTTTCAACATTCGGTCGTTATCGTAAATGTCTTTTCGTAATTCTATATTTTTAAAATCTATATTTTCAAGCAATTCAATCATTTCTTTCCCTAAATATTGATTGATTTCAAAATATAATTTTCCTTTTCCTAAAAGTGATTTTTTTGCCAGTGAAGCAATTTTTCTATAAAAAATTAAAGCATCATTATCTTCAACAAAAAGTGCTAAATGCGGTTCGTAATCCAAAACATTTTTTTTGATTTCGACTTTCTCTAAATTTCGAACATAAGGCGGATTTGAAACAATAATATCAAACTGGCATCGTAATTCTTCTTCTTTTAGAATATCCTGTAACACGAAAGTTACATCAACATTATTTCGCACAGCATTTCTTTTTGCGGTTTCGATCGCTTTTTTAGAAACATCGATTGCTACAACTTCTGCATTTGGAAGGTTTTTTGCTAAAGAAATTGCGATACAGCCGCTTCCTGTTCCGATATCTAAAATTTTTATCTTTTTAGATTTTTCTGGACTCGCGTTTTCGTTAATAATCCATTCTACCAATTCTTCCGTTTCTGGTCTTGGAATTAAAACATTTTCATTTACTTCGAAATCCAAACCATAAAAATTTGTTTTTCCTAATAAATACTGAATTGGAACTTCATTTTTGAGATGATTTACAAGTTCATCCCACATGACGAAATCATTTTCCTCAAAAACTAATTCGTGATTTAACGCCAAATCAATCTGACGAAGTTTATGCCTGTCTTCTAAAATCAAATAAAAAAAACTTTCCGCTTCGTACGCATCGTAAAAAGGCGATAATTCTTTAATAAATTGAGTGCGGTATTGTTTGATTTTCATTTTAATTTTTTGAATATTATTTCATCAGCAACAAAACTGATTTAATCTTTCCATAAGTCTTCCTCATTAAGATTTGTTACAAACTTTAACTATAAAACCTTCAACATCCATACAGGACATGAATTATGCCCAGTTGATCCTAACGGAGCGTCTAAATATTCAAAACCCGATTTTTTATACAACTTTTGAGCAGCATGCATAAAAGGCATCGTTTCTATATAACATTTTTCAAAACCAAATTCTCTAGCTTGATCTAAGCATTTTTCCATTAATTTACTTCCAATTCCCAAACCTCTTGTTTTAGGAAGAAAATACATTTTTTGCAATTCGCAGATTTTCGGATCTCCATTTTCTAGAGGCGCAATTCCGGCGCATCCTACAATTTCGCCATCATTCTCAACAACAAAATACACTGAATTTGGTTTACTATATTCTTCAAACATCAAATCCAAATAAGGATCCTCATAAGCTGTTCCAACTTTAGGAATTTCCATTTCATCAAAAACTGATCTTATTAAACTCGCTATAGCCTTATTGTCTTCTTTTTTAATTTTTCTGATAATCCAATTTTTCATTTTTCCTTTTCGGTCTTTATCTTTACAAAAATAAAAATACTTTTTCGATACTATCATAACTATTTGGATTGTTTCACAACTTAACCTCAAACATTAGACAAAAACTTCAAAAATAATTACTTTTGTAACGTGAATATACATGAAAAATACATAAAACGCTGCATCGAACTAGCACAAAATGGACTTGGAACAACGTATCCAAACCCAATGGTTGGAAGCGTAATTGTTTACGAAGGTCAGATTATTGGCGAAGGATGGCATAAAAAAGCAGGAGAACCACATGCAGAAGTCAATGCCGTTCGTTCTGTAAAAGACAAATCCCTTTTAAAAAAATCTACAATATATGTAAGTTTAGAACCTTGCAGTCATTTCGGAAAAACGCCGCCATGTTGTGATTTGATTATTGCGAATGAAATTCCGAATGTAGTTGTTGGAACGGTTGATCCTAATGAAAAAGTGGCTGGAAAAGGAATTTTAAAACTAATTGAAGCTGGTGCAAATGTTACAGTTGGTGTTTTAGAAGACGAATGCAACGAATTGAATAAACGTTTTTTTACTTTTCATCAAAAAAAGAGACCTTATATTGTTTTGAAATGGGCAGAAAGTCGAGATGGATTTTTAGCTCCAGAAAAAGTTTCTGATCAAGATCGTAAGCCAATCTGGATTACGAATCAATATTCTAGACAATTAGTTCATAAATGGAGAACTGAAGAACAGGCAATTTTAGCTGGAACACAAACTGTTGCAGATGATAATCCGAAATTGAACGCTAGAGATTGGGACGGAAATAATCCTGTACGAGTAATTATTGATCAAAATAATAGAATTGATAAAAATAGTTTCGTTTTTGATGATTCTGTTAAAACGATTGTTTTTTCAAATAAAAATTTAAAATCATCAACAGAAAATACTTCATTTGAAGTAATTGATTTTAACCAAAATATAATTCCGCAGATTTTAGATGTTTTGTATAAAAATCAAATTCAATCGATAATAATTGAAGGCGGAAGACAAACATTGCAATCTTTTATTGATGAAAATCTTTGGGACGAAGCTCGGATTTTTATTGGAGAAACCAGTTTTCATACAGGAACCAAAGCTCCGATTATATCAAGAAAAAACAGCATAAAAACCAATATTCTAAGCGACGAATTAATACAATTTAAGAATTATGATTGACGCAATAATTTTTGACTTTGGAGATATTTTTATCAATCTAGACAAACCTGCCACAATTTCTGGTTTACAAAAATTAGGAATGAAGGAATGGAATAATGAATTGAATCAATTAAATCTTTCTTTTGAAACTGGCTCTATTTCTCCAGAAGATTTTATTGGCGGTTTTCAAAAACAATTGCCTAATGCTTCAAGAGAAGAAATCTTAAAAGCTTGGAATGCGATTTTAGCCGATTTTCCATTTTATCGTTTAGAGTTTCTTCAAGAATTGTCAACAAAATATCGTTTGTTTCTATTGAGCAATACCGATTCTATTCACATCAATACATTTGAAGAAAAAAGTGGCGTTTCTTTTTACAAAGATTTTTATCAATGTTTCGAAAAAGTTTATTTTTCTTTTGATATTGGAATGAGAAAACCAGATCCAAAAATTTACCAGTTTGTTCTTGAAGAAAATAATCTGATTGCCGAAAACACTTTATTTGTTGACGATAAAACAGAAAATACAGACAGCGCCGCCACTTTAGGAATTAAAGTCTGGAATCTGCAAGTTGGGAAAGAAGATGTTGTGGATTTGTTTAGCAAAGGATTACTGTAAAGCATTTTAATTCTTTAAAAAAAAATCAGCCACAGATTAAAAGGATTTTCACAGATTTTTTATGCGAGCAAAAGAAAAATCCTTTTTAATTCTTTTAATCTGTGGCTAAAAAATAAACCTTTACAATTGGAAATTAACGATACTTATCAAACTATTGCATCTGCATCTGAAGAAATACTGTTTAAAGAAAAAGGCAGTAAATTCTTTGGTTATGCATTTCCGATAGATCATGAAGATGAAGTAAAACCTAATATCGAGGAACTTAAAAAACAACATCCTCATGCGGTGCATTATTGCTATGCATATCAATTGGGAGTTGGAAATAAAATTTCATATCGCGCAAATGACGATGGAGAACCAAGCAATACTGCCGGAGCTCCAATTTACGGACAAATACAATCTTTTGGAATAACGAACGTTCTTGTAGTAGTGGTTCGAATTTTTGGCGGAGTAAAATTAGGCGTTGGCGGTTTAATTTCAGCATATCGAACAACGGCTCAAATGACTTTGGAAGTTTGTGAAATTGTTGAAAAAACAATAGATGTCGAATTTTTAATTTCTTTTGATTACAAAAACATGAATAAAGTGATGCGGGTTATTAAAGAGAAAAAGCTAGAAATCACTTCGCAAGAAATGGAAATAGATGAAATTTCGGGCATGCCAATTGGTAAAATCATGACAAAAACACGAAAAAAAAATGCCGAAACGGTGTTCAGCATTTTTGATTTAATGTTCGAAATTGATATTAAATTAATATAAATTAACATCAAAATCACATTCATTTTAACAATTATTCAAGCGATTTAAATATTTCCAAAATATAATCTGGAGGAGCTGTTGGACGACCTGTTTTTAACGCAACAAATACTAAAATAAACGTCGCAGTTGTTAATAACTCATTTGCCTCATTATAGATTGCACAGTCGAATTCAATCTTAACAGAAGAGTGACTTTTGAAAGTGGTATGAATTGTTAAAAGTTCGTCATATCTCGCCGATTTTTTGTAACTTATATTCATGTTCACAATTGGAAGCCCAATTCCGCTTTCCTCCATACTTTTATATGAAACCCCTTTATTTCTAAGCCATTCCACGCGTCCAATTTCAAAATAAGGCACATAATTTCCGTGATAAACGACTCCCATTTGGTCAGTTTCGGAGTAACGAACTCGCACTTGAGTCTGATGATTTTTCATTGATAAAATATTAAAAAAATTCAAATTTAAAAAGCCTCTTTACAACTTTTTTTTATAAAATTAGATACCAAAATATTTTTTTTTACAGAAATTTGTTCACATATTTGTTATCCCGAAATACGGAATAAAATTGCTCTTAATTTATTAAGAGAATCTTTATAACAATAATAAAAAATTTATCTGAATCTATGACTAAAACTGCTCAATCGGTATGGGAAAACTGTTTGTCCTTTATAAAGGATAATATTCAAGATCAAGCATACAAAACTTGGTTTGAACCAATCAAATCAGTTGAGCTAACCGATAACGCGTTATATATTCAAGTTCCAAGTAAATTTTTCTACGAATGGCTCGAAGAGCATTACGTAAAATTGTTGAAAGTTGCGCTTACCAAAGAACTGGGAAAAAACGCAAAGTTACTCTATAAAATTAAAATGGAGAACACTTATGGAAATAAACAGCCGTTTACCGAGCAGCTGCCAAGTTCTAATAGAGTTCCGATGAAACCGCAAGAAGTTGATGCTCCATTTAAAAATTTAAATCCTGAATTAAAAAATCCTTTTGTAATTCCTGGAATCAGAAATTTAAAAATTGAGTCTCAGTTAAATCCAAACTACAGTTTTGATAATTTCTTAGAAGGAGATTCTAACCGTTTGGCTCGTTCTGCGGGTATGGCTGTTGCCAACAAGCCTGGAGGAACTTCATTTAATCCGTTATTGATTTTTGGAGGAGTTGGTTTAGGAAAAACGCACTTAGCACATGCTATAGGCGTAGAAGTAAAAGATAAGTATCCGGAAAAGACCGTTTTATATATTTCTGCGGAGATTTTTACACAACAATATATTGATTCTGTAAAAAAGAATAATCGTAATGATTTTATTCACTTTTACCAATTAATTGATGTTTTAATTATTGACGATGTTCAGTTTTTATCTGGGAAATCAGGAACACAGGACGTGTTTTTCCATATTTTTAACTACTTACATCAAAACGGAAAGCAAGTAATCTTAACTTCAGATAAAGCTCCTGTTGACATGCAGGATATTGAGCAAAGATTATTGTCTCGTTTTAAATGGGGATTATCAGCAGAATTGCATCAGCCAGATTACGAAACTCGTATTTCGATCTTAAAAAACATCTTATATCGTGATGGTGTAGAAATGCCAGAAGATATCTTAGAATATGTTGCTCGTAACATTAAAACAAATGTTAGAGAACTTGAAGGCGCTATTATTTCTTTAATTGCTCAATCTTCTTTCAACAAAAAAGAAGTTACAATCGAGTTAGCAAAAAGCGTTGTAGAGAAATTTGTTAAAAACGTAAAGAGAGAAATCTCAATCGATTATATCCAAAAAATTGTTTCAGATTATTTCCAGTTAGATATTGAAACGCTTCAATCTAAAACTCGAAAGAGGCATGTTGTGCAAGCTAGACAATTAGCCATGTTTTTTGCAAAGAAATTCACAAAAGCTTCTTTAGCCAATATTGGTTCACAAATTGGAGATCGCGATCACGCAACTGTTCTTCACGCTTGTAAAACAGTCGATAACTTAGTTTCTACCGACAAACAATTTAAAAAGTTTGTTGAAGACATTAATAAAAAACTAACGCTTTAATAAACCCAATGCCTGTAAAAATCTTAATGGTTTGTTTAGGGAATATCTGTAGATCTCCTTTAGCAGAAGGAATTTTAGCATCGAAATTACCTAAAGATAAATTCTTTGTTGATTCTGCAGGAACAGGTTCTTGGCATGTTGGTCATTGTCCCGACAAACGTTCGATTGAAATTGCTAAAAAAAACGGAATTGACATTAGCACTCAAAAGGGCAGACAAATCAAAGTAGCAGATTTTGACGAGTTTGATTACATTTATGTAATGGACAATTCTAATTTTAACGATGTAAATCATCTCGCACAAACTCCCGAACACAAACAAAAAATTCATTTGATTTTAAATGAATTATTTCCAGACGAAAATGTCGACGTTCCAGATCCTTATTTCGGAGCATCAAACGGATTCAAAAATGTCTATCAAATGCTTGACGAAGTGACCGATTTGATTGCAGAAAAACTTATCAAGAAACACTCATAATTTAATTCAATTATTTCAGCAAATGAAATGATTGAATTTTTTAATTTTAAATACTTACACATGAAACTTCTCGGAAAACTATATTTAATTCCAACTACAATGGGCGAAAGCGATCCGATGGATGTTTTACCTCAAACTGTTAGAAGAACGATAGAAGTTATCGACCACTATATTGTTGAAAATGACAAAACGGCGAGAAAATCAATAAAAGCAGTTTATCCTGAAAAGAAACAATCTGAACTGGTTCTTTTTACTTTAAACAAAAGAACAGAAACTAGCGAACATAATGATTTCATTAAACCTTTATTAGAAGGAAAAAATATGGGATTAATGAGCGAAGCTGGCTGCCCAGGAGTTGCAGATCCAGGTGCTGTAATTGTAAAATTGGCACATGAAAAAGGAATTCAAGTTGTACCTTTAGTCGGGCCTTCTTCTATCCTATTGGCTATGATGGCTTCAGGAATGAATGGCCAGAGTTTTACTTTCAATGGTTACTTGCCAATTGATAAAGATGAAAAAAAATCGGCAATTCGTCATTTTGAAAAATTATCTTATGACAAAAATCAATCGCAACTTTTTATTGAAACTCCATACAGAAATAATAAACTGATTGAAGATCTTTTACAGATTCTAAGTCCTGCAACACATCTTTGTATAGCAACTGACATTACTTTACCAACAGAATTTATCAAAACAATGAAAATTTCTGATTGGAAAAAATTAAAAATAGATATTGATAAGCGACCGACTATTTTTATTATTCATAAAATGTAAACTAACTTTAAAACCATAATTCATGAGAAAACTTTTAATTCTGATTTTAATTTGTGCTGCTCAAAGTTCCTTTTGTCAGACTCAAAATACTGTAAGTGTTATGTCTGATGATGAAAACCATGTTTACAATACTGCAGGAATAGATGTTAAACCCGAATTTCCAGGTGGATTAAATGAATTTTACAAGTACATTTCTCAGAATTATATGATTCCGAAAGAAAAACCTGCTGCTGCAAAAGGCAAAGTTGTCGCAACTTTTGTAGTTGAAAAAGACGGCTCATTGAATGATATAAAAATCATAAAAGATGTTGGTTTTAATACCGGCACTGAAGCAATTAGGGTTTTGAAATTATCTCCAAAATGGATTTCTGGCAAATTAGAGGGACAAGATGTTAGGGTTTTATATGCTATTCCTATAACAATTAATTAGGATTTTAATTGTTTTATTTTATATAACACACTTTCTCCAAATCAAACTTCATCATGAGTAAACTCCCAAACGTAACCACAAGCATTTTTACGGTAATGTCAAAAATGGCAACCGAATACAATGCGATCAATCTTTCTCAAGGATTTCCAAATTTTCCTGTAGATGAGAGATTAACAGATATTGTTGCCAGATTATCAAAGGAGAATGTTCACCAATATACTCCAATGGCAGGTTATCCACCATTGATGAAAAAAATTGCAAAATTAACGCAGGATTCTTATAACAGAACAATAAATCCAGACACAGAACTTTTGGTAACCGCTGGAGCTACTCAAGGAATCTTTACCACAATTCTAGCGTTAGTAAAAGAAAAAGACGAAGTAATTACCCTAGATCCAAGTTATGATTCTTATGAATCTCCTGTTTTACTTTGCAAAGCAAAACCTGTTCGAGTAGCTTTAAATGATGATTACACGCCAAATTGGGAAACAATCGAAAAAGCTTGTTCTGCAAAAAGCCGAATGATTATCATCAATAATCCGCATAATCCGACGGGAAAAATTTTGACTGAAAATGATTTTGTTCAGCTAAAAAATCTTCTTGAAAAATATCCAGACATTATAGTTTTATCTGACGAAGTTTACGAATACATCACTTTTGAAGAAAAACATATATCGGCACACACTAAAAATTTTCTTTTAGATCGCTGTGTAATGGTATCCTCTTTTGGAAAATCATTTCATATAACTGGCTGGAAAATTGGTTATACCATTGCACCAGAACATTTAATGAATGAAATAAAAAAAGTGCATCAGTTTTTGGTTTTTAGTGTCAACAGCATTTCACAATTTGCAATCAGCGAATATTTAGATGTTGTAGATGTAAATTTACTTGGAAAATTCTACCAAGAAAAAAGAGATTATTTCCAGAAATTGCTTCAAAACAGTCGCTTTGAATTAAAACCATGCGAAGGAACTTACTTCCAAGTTGCTTCTTATGCTAATATATCGAACGAAGACGATGTTACTTTCTGCAAAAATCTAATTATCGATCATGGCGTTGCTGCAATTCCTATTTCTACTTTTTACTCCGATCATAAAGATCAAAAATTAATCCGTTTTTGCTTTGCTAAAGATGACTTAACTTTAGAGTCGGCAGCAAAAAAATTATGCCAAATATAAAATTTTTTAAAATTTTATAACATTATTATGCATGCATCCTATTTTATTTAATTAATATTGCAAAAAAAGAAAAAGTATGAGCTACACAGATAAAATGTTACGTGATGATGCTTTAAAAGGCAAAGTCATTGTCGTTACAGGCGGCGGAAGTGGTTTAGGTAAAGCTATGACCAAATATTTTCTCGAATTAGGAGCTCAAGTAGCCATAACTTCTAGAGATTTAGAAAAGTTAAAAACTACAGCTGCTGAACTAGAAAGCCAAACCGGAGGTAAATGTCTTCCTTTACAATGTGATGTACGTCATTATGAGGAAGTCGAAAATATGCTTCAGGAAGTTTTAAAAGTTTTCGGAAAAGTAGACGTTCTTTTAAATAATGCGGCAGGAAATTTTATTTCGCCGACAGAAAGATTATCCGCAAATGCATTTGACACTGTGATAGACATTGTACTTAAGGGTTCTAAAAACTGTACACTTGCGTTCGGAAAACATTGGATTGATACGAAACAAACTTCGGCAACAATTCTAAATATAGTAACTACTTACGCTTGGACAGGATCGGCTTATGTTGTTCCTAGCGCTACGGCAAAAGCGGGAGTTTTAGCAATGACAAGAAGTCTTGCTGTAGAATGGGCTAAATACGGAATTCGTTCTAACGCGATTGCACCGGGACCATTCCCTACAAAAGGAGCTTGGGACAGATTATTGCCCGGAGATCTTTCTGAAAAATTTGATATGGCTAAAAAAGTGCCATTAAAAAGAGTTGGAGATCACCAAGAATTAGCCAATTTAGCTGCCTATTTAGTTTCAGATTTCTCTTCATATATTAATGGAGACGTAATCACGATTGACGGAGGAGAATGGTTAAAAGGCGCAGGACAATTCAATTTATTAGAAGCAATTCCAGAAGAACTTTGGGATCAGCTTGAAATGATGATAAAAGCAAAAAAGAATAAATAATTACAAGTGCTTACTAAATTCAGAATATTTTTTTTAAACTATACTGATTGCACGAAATCCCGAAGGTTTACTTTCGGGATTTTTTTTATTTTAACCATATAAGTTCATATAAGAGATTATAAGTTTAGTATTTTTTTGTCTATAAATCTAAAAGCTCCTTTAAGTCCAAAAAAAGAACTATTTATATTTACTTATATTGCTTAAATGATTTAAAAACAAATAATTCGGTCTTTTATCAATATAACGGCAATAATTTCAGTTAAGTAGCATTTTGCTTAAATATTTTCTAGCTTAAATTTACTTACATTACTTATATGGTTAAATTATTTTAAATGTTTAGCAATTCAGTTAAATTATTATTTTTGCCAAACAAATATCAAACAAAAATTTTATGCTCATTATAGGAATTGCAGGAGGAACAGGAAGCGGAAAAACCACGGTAGTACACCAAATCATGAACGAATTACCACATACAGAAGTTGGGGTAATTTCTCAAGATTCTTATTATAAACAAACCGATAATTTATCTTTTGACGAAAGAGCATTAATCAATTTTGATCACCCTAGAGCGATTGATTTTGAGTTATTGGTAAAACATTTAAAAGCGCTAAAAGCTGGAGAAACAATCGATCAGCCAGTTTATTCTTTTATTCAGCATAACAGAACAGATGATACTGTTTCAACACATCCGAGAAAAGTAATGATTGTGGAAGGAATTTTAATTTTGACTAATCCAGAATTACGCGATATGTTCGACATTAAAGTTTTTGTTCACGCAGATTCTGACGAAAGATTAATTCGTCGTTTAAAAAGAGATATTTCAGAACGCGGACGTGATATTGATGAAGTTTTAAACCGTTACCAAACGACTTTAAAGCCTATGCATGAGCAATTTATAGAACCATCTAAAGCTTTTGCAGATATTATTATCCCCAATGACAAATACAATACGGTAGCAATTGATGTGGTTCGTGCTGTAATTAATCAGCGTATTTCATAATTTTTATCGTAAATTTAAACCATAATAATTAGGAGCTATTTCCCGCTCTCGCCTTTATCTTTTTGTGGTCTCGTTAAAGAAACGAGACCACAAAAAGGATACCGGCTCCATCGGGGCTAGAAAAGACCAATCATATTCAAAAAAATATTCGTTTAAAAATGAAATTTAAAAATCCATACAAAGACAAAAAATGGTTTAAATACCTGGGAAACAAATACGTTTGGGTTTTGCTGTTTTTTATTGTTTGGATGTTATTTTTAGACAATTACTCCTATTTTGATCATCGTTTTTTAGATGAACAAATACATGAACTTGAGGATAATAAAAAATATTATCAAGAAGAAATAAAAAAAGATCAAGAGCAGATCAAACAGCTCAAAAATCCAGAACAAATTGAGAAATACGCTCGAGAAAAGTATTTCATGAAGAAAGACAGCGAAGATATTTACATTATACAATTTGAAGGAGACACCATTCAAGAAAAAGAATAATCAAACAAAATAAAATGGCCACTAACCTATTCGACGATTTTAATCCGATTTCATCCAAACAATGGAAACAAAAAATTCAGTTTGAATTAGATGGAGCCGATTACAATCAGACTGTTATTTGGAATTCTCCCGAAGATATTCAGGTAAAACCTTTTTATCATATTGATGAATTTACAAAAGCAGCAAATGTAAATACGCAAGCCTCAGATTTTAAAATCTGCCAAAATATCTTTGTTTTCGATGTAGAAAAATCTATCGAACGTGCTTTGAACACTTTAGAAAGAGGTGCAGAAAGTTTACGTTTTACGATTCAGAATGACAAAACTGATGTTCAAAAATTACTAGAGAACCTTCCTTTAGAAAACAAAATCGTTTACTTTAATTTCAATTTCATCTCAATCGATTTCGTTAAAAAATTGGACGCTATTTCTATACAGAAAAAAGCGCAATTTTATTGTAATTTCGATCCGATTGGCCAATTAGCAAAAGATGGAAATTGGTTTACAACTTCAGAGAAAAACAACTTTGAGACTATCGATTTACTTTTTAAAAATACGACCAATTTAAATCTTCTGAGTGTAGATTTAGGTTTATATCAGAATTCTGGCGCAAATATTATCCAACAAATTGCTTATAGTTTAGCGCATGCAAACGAATATTTGAATCGTTTTTCTGCCGAAACAAAATCAATTGCTTTTCAGATTTCAGTTGGAACCAATTATTTCTTCGAAATTGCTAAACTTCGCGCACTTCGAATGCTTTTCGATTTAATTGCTAAAGAATATAATCCAGAAATAAAATGCCATTTCTTGGTAACGCCAACAAAACGAAATAAAACTATTTACGATTACAATGTCAATATGCTACGCACGACAACCGAATGTATGTCGGCAATTTTGGGCGGCGCAGATGCCATTGCCAATTTACCTTATGATGCATTGTATCACAAAGACAACGAATTTGGAGATCGAATTGCGCGAAATCAACTTTTGATTTTAAAACACGAAAGTTATTTTGACAAAGTAGACAATCCAGCCGACGGAAGTTATTACATCGAAAGTTTAACAATGCAGCTTGCAGAAAAAAGTTTGACTTTATTTAAAGATATTGAAGCAAACGGAGGTTTTTTGAAACTTCTAAACGATGGCACAATTAAAAAGAAGATTCAAGAAAGCGCCAATAAAGAGCAAGAATTATTTGATTCGAAGAAAGAAATTCTTTTAGGAACCAATAAATATCCAAACAAAGAAGACAGAATGAAACATGATTTAGAATTGTTTCCTTTTGTCAAAATCAAACCAAGAAAAACATTAATTACGCCCATAATCGAAAAAAGATTAGCTGAGAAGATGGAGCAAGAAAGATTGGAGCAAGAATAAATGGGATTTTATTTCATTATTTTTTGGATACTTGCACTGGTTATGGCAGTTACATGCATAATTTTTCTAACGATCGGAGTTACATATAAAAACTATAAAAAGATTTTGATAGCGATTTCAGCCATGCTTTTAGCTATATTGTTTTATTATTTACCTTTCTATTTTATAATGAACGATATGATTAATTCACTTAAAAATCTTCATTAGTCATTTGATTTAAAATGAGAAAAGACCTTAAACATATAAAGTTAGAAGTTAAAAGTGAGACGTTAAGCGATTTGACTCCTAACTCAGAACCTATAACTCAAAACTTCACAACAGCCGAAGGAATCGAAATCAAAAAAAGATATTCTGAGAAAGATATAGAAGATTTAGAATTTCTTGATTTCGGAGCTGGTTTTGCACCAAATTTACGCGGACCGTACGCTACAATGTACGTAAGACGTCCATGGACGATTCGTCAATATGCGGGATTTTCTACAGCAGAAGAAAGTAATGCTTTTTATAGAAAAAATTTAGCTGCGGGACAAAAAGGACTTTCAATTGCTTTTGATCTTCCAACTCACCGCGGTTACGATTCGGATCATGAAAGAGTTGTTGGCGATGTCGGAAAAGCAGGTGTTGCAATAGATTCTGTAGAAGACATGAAAGTGCTTTTCGATCAGATTCCGTTAGATGAAATGTCAGTTTCCATGACCATGAACGGAGCTGTTTTACCGATTATGGCTTTTTACATAGTTGCTGCAGAAGAACAAGGCGTTAGTCCAGAAAAATTAGCAGGAACAATTCAGAACGATATTTTAAAGGAGTTTATGGTTAGAAATACGTACATCTATCCGCCAACTCCTTCGATGAAAATAATTGCTGATATTTTTGAGTTTACGAGCAAGAAAATGCCAAAATTCAATTCTATTTCTATTTCTGGTTATCACATGCAAGAAGCTGGAGCAACAGCCGACATTGAATTGGCATATACTTTAGCAGACGGTTTGGAATACATCAGAACCGGACTATCTACAGGAATGACAATTGATGAATTTGCTCCTCGTCTATCTTTCTTCTGGGCAATTGGGATGAATCATTTTATGGAAATTGCTAAAATGAGAGCCGGTCGGATGATTTGGGCAAAATTATTACAGCAATTCAATCCCAAAAGTGATAAATCTCTGGCTTTAAGAACGCATTGTCAAACGAGCGGATGGAGCTTAACAGAACAAGATCCGTTTAATAATGTTGCCAGAACTTGTATTGAAGCTGCTGCAGCTGTTTTTGGCGGAACACAATCGCTTCATACAAATGCTTTAGACGAAGCAATTGCGCTTCCGACAGATTTCTCAGCAAGAATTGCACGTAATACTCAAATATTTCTTCAAGAAGAGACTAAAATCACTAAAACTGTTGATCCTTGGGCTGGAAGTTATTATGTTGAAAGTCTAACAAATGAAATTGTTGAGAAAACTTGGAAATTAATCGAAGAAGTTGAAGAATTAGGCGGAATGACAAAAGCGATTGAAGCTGGAATTCCGAAACTCAGAATTGAAGAAGCAGCGGCGAGAAAACAAGCAAGAATTGACAGCGGGCAAGATATTATTGTTGGTGTAAATCAATTTCGTTTAGAAAAAGAAGATCCTTTAGATATTCTAGATGTTGACAATCAATTGGTTCGTAAACAGCAGGTCGAGCGTTTGGAGGAAATAAAACAAACTAGAGATGCTGAAAAAGTAAATAGTTCACTAGAAAAATTAATCCTTTGTGCAAAAACGGGACAAGGCAATTTATTAGAAATTGCGATTGAAGCGGCTAGAAACAGAGCAACACTTGGCGAAATCAGTGATGCCTTAGAAACCGTTTTTGGTCGTTTTAAAGCACAAATCAAATCTTTTAGCGGAGTGTATAGTGCAGCAATTAAAAATGACGAAAATTTTGAGCGTGCCAAACAGTTAGCTGATACTTTTGCTCAGCAAGAAGGAAGACGCCCTAGAATTATGATTGCCAAAATGGGGCAAGACGGTCACGATCGAGGCGCAAAAGTTGTAGCAACCGGTTATGCAGATGTTGGTTTTGATGTTGATATAGGCCCGTTATTTCAAACTCCTGCAGAAGCGGCTAAACAAGCTGTAGAGAATGATGTACATATTTTAGGTGTTTCATCACTTGCAGCGGGACATAAAACATTGGTTCCGCAAGTTATAGAAGAATTAAAAAAACATGGACGCGATGATATTATGGTAATTGTTGGCGGTGTAATTCCGTCTCAGGACTATCAATTTTTGTTTGATGCTGGTGCTGCGGCTGTTTTTGGACCAGGAACTAAAATCAGTGAAGCAGCTATAAAAATTTTAGAAGCTTTGATAGATTAAGTTTACAGTTACAGTTTTCAGTTATTAGATTCTTGGGATAGCGTTTTAGTAAATGAAGAACATAAAAAATAGAAAAAGAGGTTGTTTCACAATTGTGAAACAACCTCTTTTAATTTAGTCGTTTACTGTTGCGTTATCATCTGCTTCAATAAAAGAGAGATCATAACCTCCAAAATCTTTCATATAGCTTTTTAAAGAAGTTCCGAAAGCATCTCTAAAATGCCTACTTCCATTGTTTTTAAAAAAGTTCTTTACAGAACCTGCACCACCTAAATGCGCAGCTGCTAAAATTCCAGATTCGGTAATTTCAATACCATTGATAATTTTACCGTTGTACTTTTGAATTTCGTAACGTAAAATCCATTTGTTTTTGGCTAACAAAGCCATAAAAGCTTTTTCTTGTAGAGCAGGATCTTTTAAAAAGGCTTTATTATCATTAATTCCGATTGCTCTTAAAGCTTTAGAACCAAATTGATATTTACCCATGTAACCAAGAGAATTAACTAATCTGTATTTCCCTTGTGATTCTTTAAAAGCTACAGCTTCTTTAAATCCTATAAGATGATTTCCTGTGTATGGGACGTTGGAGGTTGGATAATCATCCTTTTCTTTCGATGGAAAAATGTATTCTGCTCCATCTGTTTTTTCAACTAAAAACCAAGGTTTGGTTTCTATTTTATTGGGAATAAATCCCAAACTTAAAAATGTAATAATAACGACTAAACTCGCATAAAAATACCATTTCTTTATCATAAATTGTTTTTCTTCAAAACGCTGTCACCCTCTTGAAATTTCTACGGTGCAAAGATAAGACATTTTCAAAATATGCTATTAATCAGCATTTTAACATTTTTACAGAAAATGTAAGAACTGCTTTCATCCCAGTTATACTAATGGATTCCGAAAGATTTTGGTAACGTTTTTTTAACCTTGAAATTGAAAATTTAAGGTCAAAAAAAAGTCAATTTTATATAAATTTTAGGCAAATTCATTAAAAATGAAAGAAATATATTACGATAAATTCATGGTTTTTATGCTAATTTTGAAAATCAGTTTTTGAATTTTATAAAATTTGCAACCTAAAAAAGTTTACATTTTTGATACTTTCTATTTAAAAATTGCTCAAAATAGCAATTCAATAAATTTAATCTCAAAAATATTTTTTGCGTAAATATTAAGCGTAAAAAAACCGAAATCAATTGATTTCGGTTTTTCATTATTTTGAAAACTAAATTATCTTGTCACTCCCTGACTTGCGATCCAGTCAGAATATTTTTTTGCATTTACATTATGTTCCCCCAAAGTTGCCGCAAATTCGTGATATCCAAAACGATCAACGCTTGCACAGAAATAGATATAATCGTTTTTCTCTGGATTTAAAACAGCCTCTAAAGCTGTAATATCAGGCATTGCAATTGGTCCAGGAGGAAGTCCTTTATTTACATAAGTATTATACGGAGATCTCATAACCAAATCATTATAAAAAACTCTTTTAATAACTTGGTCAAAATTGTTGTCTCTTAATTTTAAAGCATAAATAACTGTTGGATCTGCTTGTAAAGGCATTTCTAAACGCAAACGGTTTAAATAAACTCCTGCAATACGAGGTCTTTCGTCTTTTTTAACAGATTCTTTATGAACAATTGAAGCTAAAATTGTTGCTTGAACGGGAGTTAAACCTTGCTTTTTTGCTTTTTCGATTCTTTCAGCTGTCCAGAAATTATGATATTCTTTTATCATTTTATCTCTAAATTTTTCTGCCGATGTATTCCAGTAAATTTCATATGTATTTGGAATAAACATTGCAAAAACGTTTTCTTCATTAAATCCGTTTGCAGCTAAAAATGTAGAATCTTTTATAGCTTTCAATAATGATAAACTGTCAGCCTCGATTTCGGCGCCAATTCTTCCTGCAAAATTTTCTAAACGTTCTTGATTGTTAAAAACTAATTTAACTGGAATATTAGAACGCATGGCACGAACTAGATCAATATTATTCATATCTTTCTTTAAAAGAAAACGGCCCGATTTTACATTTTGCGGATAATCCCTTTTTTCTGCAACCATTTCAAAGTTGTCAAAATTCTTTACGTAAGGCGCTAAAATTTTCTTTACATCGGCATAACTTGCGTCTGTTGGCACGTAAACATATAATTCTTTTTCTTCAAATTTAGTATTAGAACTAAAAATTTTACTTACTAATATAAAACCATAAATCAATAAAACTGAAATTATGGCTACGGCACTTATGGTGATTATTTTTTTTAGACTCAAAGCTTAAAATTTAAATTTGTTTATTAATTAACTGATAAATTGCTTCATCTTGATAGTGGTTATGATACAAAATCCAGTCTTTTTTTATTCCGATTTTCTTAAAACCAAATTTAGTAAAAAGTGCGACACTGGCTACATTTTGGATACCAATATTTGCATACAATTGATGGAGATTTAAATTGTAAAAAGAATATTTTATTAGAAGCTCTAAAGCCTCAGAACCAATGTTTTTACCTTGATTTTCTTCTTTTTGAACAACAATTCCAATTCCTGCTCTATTATTTCTCGGATCAAAATCAAATAAATCTATCAATCCGATAGCAGGAAAATCTTCATCTTGACAAATGGCCAAACGAAGCTGTTTAGCCTCATAAATATCTTGATGGGCATTTTCTAAATATTGTTTGATCAAAAAACGGCTGTAAGGAGTCTGTGTATTGCTGACTTGCCAAATATTCTCATCATTTTCTATCGAATAAATAAACTCTAAATCTTGAGGTTCAAGCGCGCGCAAATAAATAGAATCGCCTTTTAATGTTATCATTTTACAATTTTAGATTTTTGATTGTAGATATTAGATTTAAATCTCAATTGTGCCTTTAAATACAAATTTGGCAGGACCAGTTAGAAAGACATTTGTATAACCATCATTATCTTTATCGAAAGAAACTACAAGTTTTCCGCCTTCAACATTTAAGTTTATCGAAGTTTTATCGGTTTCTCCAATCGCATTCATGGCAATTGCCACTGCCGTAGCGCCAGTTCCACAAGCAAGAGTTTCGTCTTCAACACCTCTTTCGTAGGTTCTTAAAGAAAAAGTATCATTATCTACTTTCTTTACGAAATTGATATTGCTTCCTTTTTCTCCATATAATTCTCCGTAACGAATAGCTGCGCCGTTTTCTTTTACATTATAATGTTCTAAATCTTCAACGATTTCAACATGATGCGGAGAACCTGTATTTAAAAAAGTATAAGAATCTTTTTTTTGTATTTCGTTAACGTCAATCATTTGCAACGAAACAATCGATTCATTATTTACAGAAGCATGATGCAAACCGTCAGTTGCGATAAAAGTCGTTTTGCCATCAATTACACCTAATTGATTGGCAAAAGCAACCAAACAACGACCACCGTTTCCGCACATTGAACTTTGGTTTCCATCTGAGTTATAGTATACCATTCTAAAGTCGGTTTCAGAATCATTTTCTAAAAGTATTAATCCGTCAGCTCCAATTCCGAAACGTCTGTCGCACAGGCGTTCAATAAGTTTTACATCCTCTTTTGGAAAGAAATTTGAGCGATTATCAATCATTACAAAATCATTTCCGGTACCTTGATATTTATAAAATTCTATTTGCATTTTTTAGTTGTTAGAAGTACAAAAGTACGAACTATTAATTAATGAAATGTTAATCATTGTTAAAGAGCGTTAAACCATTTTTACAAATAATTTTTTGAAGTAAATTTACGTTAAATAAACATGACATAAATTCTAATAACTTAATTACAAATTCTAATATGAAAAGATTTTCATCCTTATTTTTAGTTTCACTTTTAAGTGGTGCTATTACTCTTGGTGCTTACAAGTTATTATTTGAAAGCAACAATTCTATTTTTGGAAAAGGAAATTCTGTTGTAACGCTTGCCCCAAACTCATATGGAAAAAATGTTGGTTTAGGAGCCGAAACAGTAGATTTTACTGAAGCCGCTGATAAAACAATTCACACTGTAGTTCACGTAAAAAATGTTTCTCGAAGAACAGTAAGCAACCCAATGCTGGAATTTTTCTACGGTTATGGCGGGCAACAACAACAAGAACAAGTAGGAACTGGTTCTGGTGTAATTATTTCTGAAGACGGATATATTGTAACTAACAATCACGTAATTAAAGACGCGACAGAGATTGAGATTACATTAAACAATAAAAAATCATACAAAGCGAAGTTAATTGGTACAGATTCGAAAATGGATATTGCTCTTTTGAAAATCAATGCCGACGAAAAACTTCCTTATACTGCATTTGCAAATTCTGACAGCGTAAAAGTTGGAGAATGGGTTTTAGCAGTTGGAAATCCGTATAACTTAACTTCTACTGTAACTGCAGGAATTGTTTCTGCAAAAGCTAGAAATCTAGACCAGAGCGGGATTCAATCTTTCATCCAAACTGATGCTGCCGTAAATCCAGGTAATAGTGGTGGAGCGTTAGTAAATGCAAGAGGAGAATTAATAGGTATTAACACCATGATTTCTTCTATGACAGGTTCTTACGTAGGTTATTCTTTTGCAGTTCCTTCTAATATTGCGCGAAAAATCATCGAAGATATTATGGAATATGGAAATGTTCAAAGAGGTATTCTTGGTGTTGAAGGTGGAGAATTAAATGCAACAGCTTCTAAAGAATTGGGCGTTACGGAAACTCAAGGATTCTACATTAATAGAGTTTCTAAAAATTCTGGTGCAGAAAAAGCTGGTTTGGCAAAAGGAGATATTATTGTAAAATTGGATGATCAGAATATTTCGACTTATGCAGATTTATCAGGTTATATCAATACGAAACGTCCAAATGATGTTGTAAAAGTGACTTACATTAAAGACGGAAAAACTAAAACCGTTCCTGTAACTTTAAGTAAAAATGAATTTTACAGCGCCGAATTTAAAGGAATTGAATTAGAAAATATTGATGCCGCAGACAAAAAGAAATTCAGAATTGATTATGGCGTTAAAATCAAAAACATTACAAATGAGAATTTGATGCAGTATCAAAATGAATTACAAGGAAATATTATTCTAAGTATTGATAACGTTAAAGCAACAAACGTTGAAACGGTTTCTAAACTTTTAAGCAAAAAAGACGAAGGTCAAAGCGTTCGAATCGAAATGATCAACAGAAACGGAGAGATTTTCAGAATTATTATATAAGTCGCAGTTTTCAGTTCTTTTAAGACTGAATACTGAGACTGAGATTGAAAACTTTAAAAAAGAAGCCATCTTAAGAAATTAAGGTGGCTTTTTCATTTTAAAAAATAAATGCTAAAATAGTTTACGAAATCGATTGAAATAGATACTTTTGCGCCAAATTATAAAATAAGTGAGCGTTTTATTATTTCAATTTAATCAATTATGAATAACAAATCATTGTACCAAAAAGAGGTATCCTTACAAGTCGACCGAAGAAGAGCTGGTGTCGAATTAATTAAAATCATAAGCGATTTATGGTATGACAAATCGATCGAGATGGTTTTATTTAAAAATCAATTACTGGATAAAAATGTCAGTGATATTATTAATCTTCATCAATATGCTGGAGAATTCGTTGGAAAACCAATTACAATATTTGATTCGGTAGAAATCGCAAAAGTAGTTTTATCTTTAGATCTTCCACCTGCAAAAATCGATCTCGGAAAATTGACATACGAATATCGTTTAGAAGATGAAAAATACCCAGACGCCAGATATTTTGTTATTGAAAAACTTAAGAAAGCAAAATCATCAAAAGAAATTCAACCAAGAGATGTTGTTCTATATGGTTTTGGAAGAATCGGAAGATTATTGGCACGAGAGTTAATGTCTAAAACCGGAAAAGGAAGTCAATTGCGCTTGAGAGCGATTGTAACCCGAGATAAAAATGACGCTGTAACTTTAGAGAAACGTGCTTCTTTATTGCGCTATGATTCCATTCATGGAGATTTTCATGGTTCTGTAATTGCCGATTCTAAGAATAATGCATTGATTATTAACGGAACTACGGTTCATGTTATTACGGCAAATTCACCAGAAGAAATCGATTATACACAATTTGAAATCAACGACGCATTAGTTATTGATAATACAGGAGCATTTACGACCGAAGAAGCTTTAAAAAGACATCTAAAATCTAATGGAGCAAGCAAAGTTTTATTAACTGCCCCAGGGAAAGGAGTTCCAAATATAGTATATGGAGTAAATCAAAACGATTTTAATCCAGATGAAACTGATATTTTTTCTGCCGCATCGTGTACAACAAATGCTATTACGCCTGTTTTAAAAGTTGTAGAAGAAACTTTCGGAGTAACAAAAGGACATTTAGAAACCATTCATGCTTACACCAATGACCAAAATCTGGTTGATAACATGCACAAAAAGTACCGCCGTGGTAGAGCTGCAGCGTTAAATATGGTCATTACAGAAACTGGTGCGGGAAGCGCAGTTGCCAAAGCCTTACCATCATTAGAAGGAAAATTGACTTCAAATGCTATCAGAGTTCCTGTCCCAAATGGATCTTTAGTTGTTTTAAATTTAGAAGTTAAAAAAGCAACGTCAATTGCTGGAATAAATAAAGCGATGAAGAAATATGCTTTGGAAGGCGAATTAGTTGAACAAATAAAATATTCTCTAAATAATGAATTAGTTTCTTCTGATATTGTTGGAACATCTGCCCCTTCCATTTATGACAGTAATGCCACAATTGTTTCTAAAGACGGGAAAAATATTGTACTGTATATTTGGTATGATAACGAATACGGTTACAGTCATCAAGTAATTCGCTTAGCAAAATATATTGCCAAAGTAAGACGTTATACTTATTATTAATTCAACTAAACTAACTTTTTTTCTTTAAACCATCGAGATTTATCTTGATGGTTTTTTGTTTAATTAAATAGGTAAGACGGTAGTGCTTTTTACTTCAGAAATAACAAAAACAGTATTAATTAAAGAAACTTCAGGCAAAACAGACAATTTCTTTTGATGAAAATGATGATAACTTTCCATGTCTGGAATTATAATTTTAAGCATATAATCGAAATTTCCTGAAACGTAATTGCACTCTACAACTTCAGGCAAATTTAAAATCGACTGATTAAATCCTTCAGAAGTATCATAAGTCTGTTTTGTTAAGGTTACCTGACAATAAACCGTAAGATTATTTCCGAGTTTTTTCTTGTCTAAAATAGTAACATACTTTTCTATAATACCATCTTTTTCAAGACGTTTCACCCGATCGTGAACGGGAGTCAAAGACAAATTTATTTTGTTTGCAATGTCTTTTAAAGTGTAGTGCGCATCTTCCTGTAAAAGACGTAGGATTTTTTTGTCAATTTCATCTAAAGCCATAACGAAAACGTTTTATTAAAATCTAGAGAATTCAGTCTTTTTTTCTTTTTAAAGAATAAAAAAAGCTTTCAAAAAGAATATTTTTCTGTAAAAGTAAAAAATAAAATAATATTTTCTTATTTATTAGAGTTTAAACCATAATTTCTTCTCTATCTGTAGATTTGTAAAACAATTTCAACAAAAACAAAAAAATAACAACAATTATGATAATAGGTGTTCCAAAAGAAATAAAAAACAACGAAAATAGAGTTGCATTAACTCCTGCTGGGGTTTCAGAAATGAAAAAACATGGACATACAGTTTATGTTCAAGCTACTGCAGGTTTAGGAAGTGGTTTTGCTGATGCAGAATATGCTGAAGCTGGTGCGGTAATTTTACCAACTATTGAAGAAGTTTATGCTATTGCAGAAATGATTATTAAAGTTAAAGAACCAATTGCTTCTGAATATCCTTTAATTAAAAAAGATCAATTACTATTTACTTACTTCCACTTTGCTTCTTCAGAAGAGTTAACTCATGCAATGCTTGAAAAAGGAGCTGTATGTTTAGCTTATGAAACTGTAGAAAAAACCGATCGTAGTTTACCACTTTTGGTTCCAATGTCTGAAGTTGCAGGTCGTATGGCAATTCAACAAGGAGCAAAATATCTTGAAAAACCATTAAAAGGAAGAGGAATTCTTTTAGGAGGTGTTCCAGGTGTACCACCAGCAAAAGTATTAGTTTTAGGTGGTGGAATCGTAGGAACTCAAGCTGCTAAAATGGCTGCTGGTTTAGGTGCTCAAGTTACTATAATGGACTTAAGCTTACCACGTTTACGTCAGTTAGATGACATCATGCCAGCAAACGTAAACACAGAAATGTCTAACCACTACAATATCACAAGAGCAATTAAAGATGCTGACTTAATTGTTGGAGCAGTTTTAATTCCAGGAGCAAAAGCACCTCACTTAATTACGCGTGATATGCTTAAATTAATGCGTCCAGGTACTGTTGTTGTTGACGTAGCTGTAGATCAAGGTGGATGTATCGAAACTTGTACTCCTACAACTCACGAAAACCCAACTTTTATTATTGACGATATCGTTCACTACTGTGTAGCTAATATGCCAGGAGCTGTGCCTTACACTTCAACTTTGGCTTTAACAAATGCAACTTTACCATATGCTGTACAATTAGCGAACAAAGGATGGGAAAAAGCTTGTGCAGAAAATGAAGAATTGAAAAAAGGATTGAACGTAGCTAATGGAAAAATCCTTTACAAAGGAGTTGCAGAAGCTTGGAATTTACCTTTTAACGAAGAAATAGTATTAGCAAACGCATAGTGCTAATACAAAACAAGTGCTTACTATATTTAAGTCACTATAAAAGGCTTTTCTTTATCGAAAGGCCTTTTTTTTTATGCATAAAAAAACCTGTGCTTTTCAGTACAGGTTTTTTATTATAGTTTTACTTTTTTGAATCTAAAACCTCTTGCAATACTTTTGCTTCAGTTCCATTAGGAAAAGTAACTTTTATTTTTTGAGCTATTGTCGGTGCAATTTCGGTAATAGCTTTTTTATCATATGACTCACCTTTTTTAATATTCCATCCATAAAAAATGGCTGGAACATGAGTATCATAGCTATAAATCGTTCCATGTGAAGTACCAGTAGTTGAATATTCAATATCTCCAGGTTTATCTACAATTACAAGATCTCCATTTTGAGTAACGTCATATCCTTTTGCCACAAAATTTAAAGAATAGTCATTTCCTGCATTAGCCAAAATTTCTTCTTCCGTGTAGACTTTTTTAACTTGAGGCTGTGAAATCAGAAACTCTTTAAAAGCTTGTTTTACTTTATTTAATTCTAAACCTTTATCTTTAATAATCTGTTTGTTAAAGAAAATATTGAAATTCGAATAATTTTGAACTAAATCAACTCCAAAAGTTTTAGTTGAAAAGTCCTGTAAGCTTTTCTTAACTTCTTTAGAGGGATAATTATCTACATTATACTTGCGATCTTTCAAGTAAATTACATTTTCTGCACCAGCGTGGTCAGCTGTTAAGAAAAGCAAATAATTTCCTTTTCCAACTGTTTTATCAAGATAAGCTAGGAAATCAGCAATAGTTTGATCTAATCTTAAATAAGTATCTTGTAGTTCCATTGATCTTGGTCCAAGCAAGTGACCAACATAATCCGTAGAAGAAAAACTAACTGTTAAGAAATCAGTAATATTATCTTTTCCAAGTTCCTCTTTCTCAATTGCTCTCTTAGCAAATTCTGCTAATAAGTCATTTCCAAAGGGAGTTGCACGAATAATTCCAGCATCATTTTTTTCATACATAGTTTTTAAATCGTATGGAAAAACTGGAGCAGCACTTCCGTATAATTTACCTTCGTAAGGATTGTTATCTGGAAGACTTTCGTTGTAAACAGAAGCTGGCTTATATAAATCCCAGCCTTTATTGATATATTTTAAATAGTTTTTTTCATTATTGAATTCAGACACCCATTCTGGTAGTCTTTCACCATAAAATGTGCTAGAAATAAACGAACCCGTTTTACTATACCAAAATGCCCAGTTTGCAAAATGACCTGCAGGAAGTATGGCTCCACGATCTTTAAGACTCATTCCAATCACTTTGCCATTAAAATTGGTAGCCATTCTTACTTCATCTGTAATTGTTGTACTTTGAAGATTTTTAGGAGACATTGCACCTTCTTCTGCTGTACCATCACCAATTGTTTTCACACCGGCATCGTCTGTGCAGTACATTTCTTTTCCAAGACTTCTACTGAACCATTCGTTCCCAACAATTCCGTGTGTAGCTGGTGTTGTTCCCGTATAAATTGAAGCATGTCCAGGAGCAGTGTAAGTAGGCATATAATTATAATGCATATTCTGGAAAGTAAAACCATCATTCATTAATCTTTTAAAGCCGTTTGGAGAAAAATCATCAGAAAAACGGTATAAATATTCCATTTTCATTTGATCTACAACTATACCTACAACTAATTTGGGACGTTGTTGTGCACTTAAATTTGTGATAACAAAAAGTGCAAACAGTAAAATATTTTTCTTCATGTTTAATAAATAATTTAAACACAAAAATACTCATTCAAATTCTAAAATTCTAAAGTATTGACTCATAAGACCGACAATTGATTATAATTTAACAAAAAATGAATGTTAGAAATTTGGAAGTAAATATTTCAAAATCCCATTAAAAACAAAAAACCCCATCCGGTTTGGATAGGGTTTTTGAAAAGAAAGGCGACGACATACTCTCCCACATAACTGCAGTACCATCTGCGCAGGCGGGCTTAACTTCTCTGTTCGGGATGGGAAGAGGTGAGCCCCGCCGCAATAACCACCTTAAGGTTTTTAGTTGTTGGTTTGCGGTTGTCGGTTGTTGGATTTTCCATCAACTATCAACTATTAACCATCAACTGCTCTGCGTCGAGCAAATATTTTAACATACTGAGATAAAGAAAAGAAGAATAGTTTAGAAAGTTTCCTCCCGATCCGCCTGGGCGGATCGGGAAAAGGGCGTACATAAGCTTACGGATTATTAGTACTACTCGACTGTGACATTACTGCCTTTACATCTGTAGCCTATCAACGTGGTCATCTTCCACGATCCTTAAAAGAAATCTCATCTTGTGGTGGGTTTCGCGCTTATATGCTTTCAGCGCTTATCCCTTCCAAACGTAGCTACTCTGCGGTGCCCCTGGCGGGACAACAGATACACTAGAGGTTTGTCCAATTCGGTCCTCTCGTACTAGAATCAGATCCACTCAAATTTCTAACGCCCGCAGTAGATAGAGACCGAACTGTCTCACGACGTTCTGAACCCAGCTCGCGTGCCACTTTAATGGGCGAACAGCCCAACCCTTGGGACCTTCTCCAGCCCCAGGATGTGACGAGCCGACATCGAGGTGCCAAACCCCCCCGTCGATATGAGCTCTTGGGGGAGATCAGCCTGTTATCCCCGGCGTACCTTTTATCCTTTGAGCGATGGCCCTTCCATGCGGAACCACCGGATCACTATGCTCTACTTTCGTACCTGATCGACCTGTATGTCTCTCAGTCAAGCTCCCTTATGCCATTGCACTCTACGCACGGTTACCAAGCGTACTGAGGGAACCTTTAGAAGCCTCCGTTACTCTTTTGGAGGCGACCACCCCAGTCAAACTACCCACCAAGCACTGTCCCCCACATCGCGGGGTTAGGCCTCAGATAAACAAAGGGTTGTATTTCAACAATGACTCCACAACGCCTGGCGACGCCGCTTCATAGTCTCCAACCTATCCTACACATCATTTATCCAAGGTCAATACTAAGCTATAGTAAAGGTGCACAGGGTCTTTTCGTCCCACTGCGGGTAAACGGCATCTTCACCGTTACTACAATTTCACCGAGCTCATGGCTGAGACAGTGTCCAGATCGTTACACCATTCGTGCAGGTCGGAACTTACCCGACAAGGAATTTCGCTACCTTAGGACCGTTATAGTTACGGCCGCCGTTTACTGGGGCTTCAATTCAATGCTTCTCCGAAGATAACATCTCCTCTTAACCTTCCAGCACCGGGCAGGTGTCAGGCCCTATACTTCATCTTACGATTTTGCAGAGCCCTGTGTTTTTGATAAACAGTCGCCTGGACCTCTTCACTGCGGCCCCGATTGCTCGGGGCGACCTTTCTCCCGAAGTTACAGGTCTATTTTGCCTAATTCCTTAGCCATGAATCTCTCGAGCACCTTAGGATTCTCTCCTCAACTACCTGTGTCGGTTTACGGTACTGGTTCTTATTGCCTGAAGTTTAGAGGTTTTTCTTGGAAGCCCTTAGGCGCACTATCTCTTTGTCCGAAGACTCCGAGTACTATCGCATTTCACCAAGATCTCCGGATTTGCCTAGAGACCCTATAGCTAGGTGCTTTAACGAACTATTCCGTCAGTTCGCGGCGCTTTCATCACTCCGTCACCCCATCACAGCAATAAGAAGTACGGGAATATTAACCCGTTGGCCATCGACTGTCCCTTTCGGGTTCGCCTTAGGACCAGACTAACCCACAGCTGATTAGCATAGCTGTGGAAACCTTAGTTTTTCGGTGTGCGGGTTTCTCGCCCGCATTATCGTTACTTATGCCTACATTTTCTTTTCTGACCGGTCCAGCATACCTTACGATACACCTTCTGCCCTGTCAGAATGCTCCCCTACCACTTGCAGCAAGCTGCAAATCCATAGCTTCGGTAATATGTTTATGCCCGATTATTATCCATGCTCGTCCGCTCGACTAGTGAGCTGTTACGCACTCTTTAAATGAATGGCTGCTTCCAAGCCAACATCCTAGCTGTCTGGGCAGACAAACCTCGTTCTTTCAACTTAACATATATTTGGGGACCTTAGCTGATGGTCTGGGTTCTTTCCCTCTCGGACTTGGACCTTAGCACCCAAGCCCTCACTGTTATCAACCATTATATAGCATTCGGAGTTTGTCAGGAATTGGTAGGCGGTGAAGCCCCCGCATCCAATCAGTAGCTCTACCTCTATATAACTAAAATAACGCTGCACCTAAATGCATTTCGGGGAGTACGAGCTATTTCCGAGTTTGATTGGCCTTTCACCCCTACCCACAGGTCATCCGAAGACTTTTCAACGTCAACCGGTTCGGTCCTCCACTGTGTGTTACCACAGCTTCAACCTGCCCATGGGTAGATCACACGGTTTCGCGTCTAACACTGCCGACTAAAGCGCCCTATTCAGACTCGCTTTCGCTGCGGATCCATGGCTTAACCACTTATCCTTGCCGGCAACGTTAACTCGTAGGCTCATTATGCAAAAGGCACGCCGTCACCCCACGAAAGGGCTCCGACCGCTTGTAAGCGCATGGTTTCAGGATCTATTTCACTCCGTTATTCACGGTTCTTTTCACCTTTCCCTCACGGTACTGGTTCACTATCGGTCTCTCAGGAGTATTTAGCCTTAGCGGATGGTCCCGCCAAATTCAGACAGGGTTTCACGTGCCCCGCCCTACTCAGGATACCGCTATCCATTACATTTGTTGCCCATACGGGGCTGTCACCCTCTATGGCGCTCCTTTCCAGAAGCTTCCGGTTCCTCATGCATGAAATATCGCGGTCCTACAACCCCGGCAATGCCGTAACAATGCCGGTTTGGGCTAATCCGCGTTCGCTCGCCACTACTTACGGAATCACTTTTGTTTTCTTCTCCTCCGCCTACTTAGATGTTTCAGTTCAGCGGGTTTGCCCACCTATCGGTGTGCTATGCCTTCAGCATAGCGGGTTGCCCCATTCGGATATCTGCGGATCGATCTGTGTGTGCCAGTCCCCGCAGCTTTTCGCAGCTTATCACGTCCTTCTTCGCCTCTGAGAGCCTAGGCATTCCCCATGCGCCCTTATTTTGCTTATTGTACTAGACAAGGCATGCCTTGTCTCTGCCGTCTTGCAATAAATCGCAAAACGTGTTCTTTCTACTTTCTTATTATTTTCTTATCTCAATATGTCAATGAACTTTTTTCCTTTCGGAACTGTGGAGAATAACGGAGTCGAACCGTTGACCTCCTGCGTGCAAGGCAGGCGCTCTAGCCAGCTGAGCTAATCCCCCATTTTTAAATCTTAGATTTTAGAATTCAGATTTTAGATTTCCCATTCTTCTCTAATTTCCTTTGGTGAATCCCAGCTTCCAGAATTTCCTTCAAATCAAGTCAAATAGTAGTCCCGGGCAGACTCGAACTGCCGACCCCTACATTATCAGTGTAGTACTCTAACCAGCTGAGCTACGAGACTCTGTTTTACTTAATTTTTATCATTTTTTTAAATTAACAGCAAGAGTAATGCAATCACGATTCCAAACCAATGGTCCGGCATCTTATTTCCCAATCGTGCCTTGCGGCTAACTGATCGGGCTCTAGAAAGGAGGTGTTCCAGCCGCACCTTCCGGTACGGCTACCTTGTTACGACTTAGCCCTAGTTACCAGTTTTACCCTAGGCAGCTCCTTGCGGTCACCGACTTCAGGCACCCCCAGCTTCCATGGCTTGACGGGCGGTGTGTACAAGGCCCGGGAACGTATTCACCGGATCATGGCTGATATCCGATTACTAGCGATTCCAGCTTCACGGAGTCGAGTTGCAGACTCCGATCCGAACTGTGACCGGCTTTATAGATTCGCTCCTGGTCACCCAGTGGCTGCTCTCTGTACCGGCCATTGTAGCACGTGTGTAGCCCAAGGCGTAAGGGCCGTGATGATTTGACGTCATCCCCACCTTCCTCACAGTTTGCACTGGCAGTCTTGTTAGAGTTCCCGACACTACTCGCTGGCAACTAACAACAGGGGTTGCGCTCGTTATAGGACTTAACCTGACACCTCACGGCACGAGCTGACGACAACCATGCAGCACCTTGTAAACTGTCTTGCGAAAGATCTGTTTCCAAATCGGTCAGTCTGCATTTAAGCCTTGGTAAGGTTCCTCGCGTATCATCGAATTAAACCACATGCTCCACCGCTTGTGCGGGCCCCCGTCAATTCCTTTGAGTTTCAAACTTGCGTTCGTACTCCCCAGGTGGGATACTTATCACTTTCGCTTAGCCACTGAAGTTGCCCCCAACAGCTAGTATCCATCGTTTACGGCGTGGACTACCAGGGTATCTAATCCTGTTCGCTACCCACGCTTTCGTCCATCAGCGTCAATCAATTGGTAGTAACCTGCCTTCGCAATTGGTATTCCATGTAATCTCTAAGCATTTCACCGCTACACTACATATTCTAGTTACTTCCCAATAATTCAAGTCCTGCAGTATCAATGGCCGTTCCACCGTTGAGCGATGGGCTTTCACCACTGACTTACAAGACCGCCTACGGACCCTTTAAACCCAATGATTCCGGATAACGCTTGGATCCTCCGTATTACCGCGGCTGCTGGCACGGAGTTAGCCGATCCTTATTCTTACGGTACCGTCAAGCTCCTTCACGAAGGAGTGTTTCTTCCCGTACAAAAGCAGTTTACAATCCATAGGACCGTCATCCTGCACGCGGCATGGCTGGTTCAGGCTTGCGCCCATTGACCAATATTCCTCACTGCTGCCTCCCGTAGGAGTCTGGTCCGTGTCTCAGTACCAGTGTGGGGGATCTCCCTCTCAGGACCCCTACCCATCGTTGCCTTGGTAAGCCGTTACCTTACCAACTAGCTAATGGGACGCATGCTCATCTTTCACCGTTGTGACTTTAATAATGTGCTGATGCCAACTCATTATGCTATGAGGTATTAATCCAAATTTCTCTGGGCTATCCCTCTGTGAAAGGCAGATTGCATACGCGTTACGCACCCGTGCGCCGGTCTCAGATTCCGAAGAATCCTACCCCTCGACTTGCATGTGTTAAGCCTGCCGCTAGCGTTCATCCTGAGCCAGGATCAAACTCTTCATCGTATATTTTAATATTATTATGCGATGCTTTTCCAGTCGGTCTTATTCGAATCTTACGATTCCATTACTCTTATTTTTTCTGTTCCGATTTGCATCGGAACGGCTGTCAATTCAATATGTCTACGAACGTAATTTTTTTGTCTTTCGCTTATCTCTCAAAGCGGGTGCAAAACTAAAACTTCTTTTTGTTTCTCGCAAGAAAAAATTGAAAAATTTTGAAACTTTTTTTTCGTCTCCTTTTCCCGATTTCCCTTCCGATATTTCAATGAACTTTCCCTGTTTTGCGGGGTGCAAATGTAAAAACCTTTTTCTTTTCCTGCAAGCTTTTCCGAATCTTTTTTTCAGAAAATTTCTTCCCTTCCGATTCCTATTCTTCTGCAGTATTTCGATGAGCGTTTTTCGCTGTTGCGGGTGCAAAAGTACAACCTTTATTTACATTCGCAAGCCTTTTGTTTATATAATTTCAATGTTTTTTAAAACTTTTTCTTAACGCGCTGATAACGCATTCTTTACGGATGCGCTTTTTTTCACCATTCGTAAGGCTTTTCTCCGTTTGGCTATGTTTTCCCTATTTGCTGCCGCTTCCGCATTCCCGTTTTTTGGGGTTTTTCAGGTTTTGGGGGCTTTTTCTGTCCTTTCTTTATGCCCAAAAAATTCATTTTTTGCAAAAAGGCTCTTCCGAAAACAGCCGAACTAGCCCCGATAGTCCCGAAGCTTCGGGAGGAAATCCATTTTGCGGCGGGGTTAGCCCAAAAAGATTGGAGCGCATAGCGGGAAAAAGCTCCTTATAAATGCCAAGACCAATCATAAATGCTCCCGATTCTATTCTGCTCATAAATGCTTTGCGCATGAGACGCACTGCGGTGCGTCTCTACAGAAAAATTGGGGTTTAATTTCTTCCTTATATATTAGGTGCAAAAATAAACCCGACAGGTTTTCAAAATCTGTCGGGTTGGACAAATAAGAAACTACTCCTATTTATATAACATCTTTTCAGCACTCATATAATAAAGCAATCTTATACATATATATATTGTATGTATTTTTGTAATCATGTATATTTGCATTCACAAAATTATAAACAATGATCAAGATTACTTTACCCGATGGGTCAATTAGAGAGTTCGCTTCAGGCGTAACTCCAATGGAGGTCGCTAAAAACATTAGCGAAGGTTTTGCTAGAAACGTGATTTCAGCATCTTTTAATGGTACAACTATTGAAACCGAAACTCCATTGACGACCGACGGTAATCTTATATTATATACTTGGAATGATGCTGAAGGCAAAAAAGCTTTCTGGCATTCGACTTCTCACGTAATGGCACAAGCTCTTGAGGAATTGTACCCTGGAATTAAATTAACTCTAGGACCTGCAATTGCTAATGGATTCTATTATGATGTGGATTTTGAAGATCAGAAAATATCTGAAGCGGACTTTAAAAAGATCGAAGATCGTATTCTTGAAATTTCAAGAGGAAAGTATGATTTCAAAATGCGTCCTGTAACTAAAGCAGAAGCTTTGGAAATGTACAAAGACAATGTTTACAAAACGGAATTGATTTCTAACCTTGAGGACGGAACGATTACTTTTTGTGATCACGCTACTTTTACTGATTTATGCCGTGGAGGACATATTCCGAATACTGGAATTATCAAAGCTGTAAAAATTATGAGCGTTGCTGGTGCTTATTGGAGAGGTGATGAGAAAAACAAACAGTTAACTCGCGTTTACGGAACTTCTTTCCCTAAACAAAAAGATTTAACTGAATATCTTGAACTTCTTGAAGAGGCAAAACGTCGTGATCACCGTAAATTAGGAAAAGAACTTGAATTGTTTGCTTTTTCTCAAAAGGTTGGTCAAGGTTTACCTTTATGGTTACCAAAAGGCGCAGCATTAAGAGAACGTTTAGAGCAATTCTTAAAGAGAGCTCAAAAGAAAGCAGGTTACGAGCAAGTAGTAAGTCCACATATTGGTCAGAAAGAATTATATGTTACTTCTGGTCATTATGCAAAATACGGTGCCGATAGTTTTCAGCCAATTCATACTCCAGCAGAAGGCGAAGAGTTTTTATTGAAACCAATGAACTGCCCTCATCACTGTGAGATTTACAATGTAAGACCTTGGTCATATAAAGATTTACCTAAACGTTATGCTGAATTTGGTACTGTATATAGATATGAGCAATCTGGTGAATTGCACGGTTTAACTCGTGTTAGAGGATTTACTCAGGATGATGCTCACATTTTCTGTACTCCAGAACAGTTAGACGAAGAATTCAAAAAAGTAATTGATCTTGTATTATACGTATTTGGTTCATTAGGTTTTGAAAACTTTACTGCTCAAATTTCTTTAAGGGATCAAGAAGACAGAGAAAAATATATTGGAACAGATGAAAACTGGGAGAAAGCTGAAAATGCTATCATCAACGCAGCAAAAGACAAAGGTCTTAATACTGTTGTAGAATATGGTGAAGCCGCGTTCTACGGTCCGAAACTAGATTTCATGGTAAAAGACGCTTTAGGAAGACAATGGCAATTAGGAACAATTCAGGTAGATTACAACTTACCAGAACGTTTTGATTTGACTTACAAAGGCGCTGATAATGAATTACATCGTCCTGTAATGATTCACAGAGCTCCTTTTGGATCTATGGAACGTTTTATAGCAATTTTACTAGAGCACACAGCAGGAAATTTCCCACTTTGGCTAATGCCTGAACAGGCTATTATCTTGTCTTTGAGCGAGAAATACGAAAATTATGCTAAAAAAGTTTTAGATTTGCTAGAAAATCACGAAATTCGCGCCCTAATTGACAATCGAAACGAAACAATCGGCAAGAAAATTAGAGATGCAGAAATGCAAAAAATCCCATTTATGCTGATTGTAGGCGAAGAAGAAGAAAAAAACAACACAATTTCTATTCGTCGCCACGGACAAGAAGGAAAAGGTAACATTACCGTTTCTATCGAAGAATTTGCTTCGATTGTAGACGAAGAAATAAAAAAGACATTAAAAGTATTTACAGTTTAACTTAAATTAGAAAGTCATAGCAATAAGAAGCAACAGAGGTTTTCAACCTCGAGTAGAAAAAAAAGATGCACACAGAATAAACAATAATATTCGTGGCGTACAAGAAGTAAGATTAGTAGGTGAAAACATCGAACCAGGTGTTTTTAAGCTTGCTGATGCTTTACGATTGGCAGATCAATTTGAATTGGATTTGGTTGAAATTTCGCCAAATGCTGAGCCGCCAGTTTGTAAAATTATGGATTACAAGAAATTTGTTTATGAACAAAAGAAAAGAGATAAAGCATTAAAAGCTAAATCTTCTCAAGTTGTTGTAAAAGAAATTAGATTTGGTCCTCAGACTGACGAGCATGATTACGAATTTAAAAGAAAGAATGCTGAAAAATTCTTAAAAGAGGGAGCTAAATTAAAAGCTTTCGTATTCTTTAAAGGTCGTTCTATCATTTATAAAGATCAAGGTCAGATTTTATTGTTGCGTCTTGCTCAAGATTTAGAAGAACATGGTAAAGTTGAGGCTATGCCTGTTTTGGAAGGAAAGAGAATGATTATGTTCATTGCTCCGAAGAAAAAGAAATAAGTCGAAAGCTTAAAGTCTTAAAGTCGAAAGTCAAATACTGACTTTTGACTTTTGACTTTTTAACTTTTAGACTAAAGATATAAGTAAGTAAGAATAAATTAAAACACTAGGAAAAATGCCTAAAATGAAAACAAAATCTAGCGCTAAGAAACGTTTTAAAGTTACTGGCTCTGGAAAGATTAAAAGAAAGCATGCTTTTAAAAGTCACATCTTGACTAAAAAATCTAAAAAACGTAAATTAGCTTTGACACACTCAGCGCTAGTTCACAAAACAGATATGAAAAGCATCAAACAACAATTAAGAATTATCTAATTATAAGTCAAAAGTTAGAAAGTCATAAAGTTTAAAAGTCAGTATCTGGCTTTAGACATTAGACTTTAAGACATTAGACTAAGGATTTTCTTTAGGTTAAAAAATTATTTATATAACCTTGGAGTATGGCTTTGAAGTTCCTTTGATTCAATTCAGGACGCCTGCTACAAAAACACATTAAAATTATGCCAAGATCGGTAAATTCAGTTGCTAAAAGAGCAAGAAGAAAAAAAATAATGAAGCAAGCCAAAGGTTTCTTTGGAAGACGTAAAAACGTTTGGACAGTTGCTAAGAATGCAGTAGAGAAAGCGATGAGCTACGCTTACCGCGATAGAAAACAAAACAAAAGAAATTTCCGTTCATTATGGATTCAACGTATTAACGCTGGAGCTAGATTAGAAGGAATGTCTTATTCTCAATTCATGGGGAAAGTTAAAGCTAACGGAATCGAATTGAACCGTAAAGTTCTTGCAGATTTAGCTATGAACCACCCAGAAGCTTTCAAAGCTATTCTTAATAAAGTAAAATAAACGTTTTATAAACTCAATTTAATATTACTTACTTATTATAAAGAAACCATCTCGTTCAAACGAGATGGTTTTTTATTTTTTATAAGAATGATATCATAACCTCTTATAGTTTCAATTAAATAATTAAAGTAAATTTACAGAAACAAAACTTTCTTATGCATAACGAAATTCTTAATCATATTCAAAAATTCATTCATCTTGAACCTTCAGAAATTGATTTGTTGGAATCTTGCTTAAGCACTTCACAAATAAAAAAGAAAGATCATGTTTTACAAGAAGGTCAAGTCTGCAATACAATGTATTTTATCATAAAAGGATGCATGCGGCAATACATTATTAATTCGAGAGGAACAGAACAAACTCTTCAATTTGGTGTAGAAAATTGGTGGATAACCGATTATTTAAGTTATCACAACCATACTCCTTCTCATTTCTATATTCAAGCCGTCGAGACAACTGAGGTAATTGCTATAGAAAAATCGGTTTTAGAATCCATATTAATTCAAATTCCAAGTCTAGAAAAATATTTTAGAATTGTTGCTCAAAAAGCATTTGGCGCTGCTCAAATGAGAATTAAGTTTTTGTTTACAATGTCGGCTGAAGAACGATACAACCATTTTAAAAACCAACAGCCCGACTTTGTACAACGTGTTCCGCAATATATGCTTGCCTCTTATTTGGATTTTTCTGCAGAATTTATGAGCAAAATAAGAGCCGGAAAAGTCTAATTTGTATTTCTTGAAGTAGTTCAAGTTTTTAGAAGTATTGATTACTGACCTTTGTAATGAACTTTTAAAACACATAAAAATGAAATCAAGAATTGTTATCCCGAATGTTGCCCCAGAAGCATATCAAGCTTTAATGAATTTAGAAAAATATATTTCTACCACTTCATTAACTCCTGTTCATAAAGAATTGATCAAAATCCGCGCTTCACAAATTAATGGTTGTGCATTTTGCATCAATATGCATACTGCAGATGCCAGAAAACATGGTATTTCTGAACAAAGAATCTACTTAATAAGCGCGTGGCGAGAAGCTGATGTATATACTGAAGAAGAAAAAGCAATATTAGCTTTGACCGAACAAGTTACCTTAATTGGAAATCATGTTTCTGATGAAGTTTATCAAAATGCAGCACAGTTATTTGACGAAAAATATCTTGCTGAAATCATTCTTGCTATTATTACAATTAACTCTTGGAATAGACTTGCAATAACAACCGGATTGAGAGCCGTATAATTTTATAAGGATAAATTTTACAACTTCATAATACTCTAAAGCCCTTATTTACAAAGGGCTTTTTGTATTTATCTATAAATGAGAACCAAAAAAATCTTGTTTTAAAAATAATTGAAAATACCGTATTTATACTCTTTTGAGATTTCTGGAAATATTTATTTTTGGCGCATGATACCAAAAAGAATACCATTTTCCTTTTACCTACTAGTCACATTTTTAGTACTTTTCTCTTGTCAGAAGAAGAAAAATATTTCAGAAATAAAGACTACCAACAAAACTGAAATTACTAGACTCATAGCTATTGCAGATACTTTATTCTATAAAAATAAATTTGACAGTGCTTTTTACTACTATAATGAAGCTACAACTATATGTTCGCCTTCAAAAGATGCTGAAAATTATATAAGTTCTCTAAACCAAATGGCTATTATCCAAGAAACGCATGGAGATTATGCCGGAAGTGAAGCCACGATTACCAAAGCACTTCCCTACACCAAATTGGTCAAAAACCAACTGCATAGTTGGAATCTATATACTACATTAGGACTTAATTACTCAAATACATTTGATTATAAAAATGCTCTTTTATACCATCAAAAAGCATTGAAATTAAATGTAAAACCATGGAAAAAATTAGCTTCAAAAAATAATATTGCTGTTACATTAATTCAAAGTAAAAAATTTACAGAAGCGCTAAATCTATTACTTCCGTTAGAAAATAAAGAAGAAGTTATTAAGGATCAAGAATTTTATGGTGCTTTATTGGATAACATTGGAAGGTGTTATCAACATATGGATAACTACGAAATCGCTTTGGATTATATGACGAGAGGTCTAGAGGTTAGAAAAAAACTAAAAAGTCCTTTTGGAATGGGAGAAAGTTATATTCATCTTGCAGAATTGCATGAACTCAAAAATCCTTCTCTTGCAAAAAAATATATGATTTTGAGTTATAAAGAATTCAACAAAATAAATCATACTGAAGGACGATTATCTACTTTAAAAATGATAATTAAAAATAGTTCTGGCACCGAACTTAAAACGAACTCCGATATTTACATCAACTTGATTGATAGTACATTTGAAATTACTCAAAAAGCTAAAAATCAATTCGCTAGAATAAAATACGATTCTAAACGAGAAAAAGAGGAAAATCTAAGATTAAAAACTTATAAAGCCGAGAATGAATTAAAACTTGAAAGACAAAAAAACAGAAATATCATTTCTTACATTATTATTGTTATTAGTCTATGCTTGATTTTAATTTTATATTATTATTTGACTTCTAAAGCAAACCGAGAAAAAATAGAAGCTGAGTATAATAGCGAAACTAGAATTTCTAAAAAATTGCACGACGAATTAGCGAACGACATTTATCACACAATGGCTTTTGCTGAAAACAGAAATTTGTCAATTACCGAAAACAAAGAACAATTATTAAATAATTTGGATGCAATTTACTCTCGAACTAGAGATATTTCGAAAGAAAGCTGTACAATTATAACAGATCAAAATTATATTCCTTCTTTAAAAGAAATGATTTCTGGTTTCAGTACACTAAACATTAATTTAATTTTAAACGGACTTGACAGCATTTCGTGGGACAAAGTAAATAAACATAAAAAGATTACTATTTACAGAGTTTTACAAGAACTGCTAGTTAACATGCGCAAATACAGCGAAGCTTCAGTGGTTGGAATTAGTTTTAAACAAACCGAAAAAAACATTTTAGTTAATTATACTGATAACGGAAAAGGTATTAATACCGAAAAAATTATATTTAAAAATGGTCTTTATAATGTAGAACATCGAATTCATAAAATAAAAGGATCGATAGATATTACTTCTAATCCAAATGAAGGATTTAAAGTATTTATCAAACTTCCTATATAATCACAGAATTACTTTTCAAAATCCCAAATGAAAATTTCCCCTTTAACCAAAATTTTGTTCCTTTTAATGACTTTACTTTTTCTTATCGCCTCTTGCGAAAAGAAAAAACAGGTCTATTCTAAAAAGACAGAAAACACGGCTGAAATATATCAATGGGTAAAAAAAGGCGAAAAATTAAGCAATTCTTTTCAGGACGATAGTGCTGTTTTTTGTTTTAACAAGGCACTTTCGCTTTGTGTTCCTAAAAAAGATTATGCCAATCAATACGTTTATATTTTAAGACAGAAAGCAAATATTTATAATAGAATCGAAGATTATTACACAAGTGAAAGTATTGTTTCGAAAGCACTTCCGTATTTAAAATACACTTCGAGACCTCGATTTTCTCAGATGATTTACAAGTTAATAGCTGATAATTATTATGGCATGTACGATTATGACAATGCTTTAATATATCATCAAAAGGCATTAGAAACGGCTATCTCTCAATTTAGAAAAGCACAAATAAAATGCGATATCGCGTTTATTTATCTGCAACAAAAAAAATACTCAAAGGCAATAAATCTGCTAGAAGAGCTAGCGAAGAAAAAAACAGAAGACAAAACCGATTCTTTAAACACTGAGTATCAACACGCATTTGTATTATACGATCTAGGACTTTGCTACCTGAGAACTGACAAACCCAAAGAAGCTTTAGATAATCTCACTAAAAGCTTAAATATAAATCTGAAGGCGAATGATGAATCTTTTGTTGTCGGTAATTATCATTCCCTTTATTTGTACTATAAAAAATACAACAATCCTAAACTCAAAAAGTTTTATGCACAGAAAGGATATTTTGCGGCAAGCAAAGCAAAGTCATACGAATTAAATGCTCTAGCAGAATTAATAGAAGCGGAAGAAGACAAAAACTTAAAAAAATATATAAATCTTTACATCAAACTTACCGACAGCATAATTATAAGTAAGAGAAAAGCAAAAAATCAATTTGCGACTAAAATATATGATTCGCAAAAAGATAAAGAAGAAAATCTACATCTAAAAAAAGAAAAAGCAGAAAACGAATTACAATTAGCAAGACATAAAAACAGAAGTAAAATTTTGTATATCGTCATTTTTGTCAGCTTATTTGCGTTGTTTTTTCTGATTTTTCATATCCGCTTAAAAGTTAAAAGAGAGAAAAACGAGATTATTTTTAAAAGTGAAATTCGAATTTCAAATAAACTACAAGAGGAACTTTCAAAAAATGTTTATCAAACTTTTCTTTTTGCAAAAAATAATGATTTGGAAAATGCAGATAATAAAGAAAAATTGATTTCAAACCTTAATGAGATCTATACAAAGACAAGAAATATTTCTAAAGAAAACAGCAAAATTTTGACAGATGAAAAATATCTTTCTTCTTTAAAAGAGATGATTTCAGAATACCAAACACGCGATGTAAATATTTTACTTAATGGTTTTGATAATATTTCTTGGGATACTATAAATAAGAATAAAAAAATAGTTCTATTTAGAATTTTACAGGAACTTTTGCTGAATATGAAAACTCATAATACTGCAAATTTGGTGAGTATCACTCTAAAATCTCAACATAAAAATTTAGATCTTGTTTATATTGATAATGGAAATGGGATAAAAAATAGCAATACACCTTTAAAAAAAGGCTTACAAAATATAGAAAATCGAATTAAATCAGTCAACGGACAAATAGATATTCACTCTTTAGACAACAGTTTCAAAGTTTTTATTAAACTACCGATGTAAAATCAAATGAAAATTTCACTTATTATTAAAATTTCACTTCTTTCTATACTCCTTTTTATCACATCTTGTGAAAAGAAGAAGGAAAAAAGTGCCATAAAAATTGATAATACAGCCGAAATAAAAAGGTTAACAGCCATCGCAGATGCTGATTTTGATAAAAATGAATATGGAAAAGCTTATAAAAACTACCAAAAAATAATACAGCTTTCTGATCCAGAAAAAAACAGAATCGATTATGTCGATGCATTAGTTTCAATCGCACTTATTCAACAATTTGAAGGTAATTATCTTAAAAGCGAAATCACAGCTACAAAAATATTACCTCACCTAAAATATTTAAAAAAACCAAGATTTGCTTGGGAGACTTATAAAATATTCGCAGACAATTATTTAGCAACAAAAGATTATGATAACGCTTTAATTTATGCAAAAAAAGCATACGCACTAAACGCAAGCCCAAGAAGAGAAGCAAATGCATTGGCTAATATAGCGAATGTTTATATGCATCAGGGGAAACACAAAAAAGCGATTGAAATTTATAAAAAGATAACAACCAGTGGCTATTATGGCGATAAAAAGAAAGCAAAAACTTTAGAAAGTTTTGAATTAATGGATTATGGTATAATGATAAGCAATATCGGTATTTCTAGTTTTGAATTGCGTGATCCAAAAACTATAGATTATTTCAACGAAGCGTTAAAAATTAGACTTGAAACAAATGATCGACAAAAATTACCCGACAGTTATTCCAATCTCTCTGACTATTATTATGACAAAAATCCACGCTTAGCTAAAAAATACGCAGAAACAGCATATAAACTTGCCTGTGATGTAAATACTTATAGCCAAAAAAGATACGCCATGCTGTGCTTAATACAAACAAGCACCGGAAATGATCTAAAAAAATACTGTAATCTTTACATCAAATTTACAGATAGTATTGCTAAAACAAAATTAATAGAAAAGAATCAATTTGCTAATATAAGATACAATTTCAAAAAAGACAGAGACGAAAATTTAGAACTCAAAAAGCAAAAAGCTGAAAATGAATTACAATTAGAAAGACAAAAAAGCAGGAGTTACATATTATACTTTATCATATTTCTAAGCGTTTTTGGTTTAGTTTTTATAGTTTTTCATATCACTGCAAAAGGAAAAAGAGAAAAAAATCATGTTGCTTTTAGGAGTGAATTGCGAATTTCTCAAAAACTCCATACCGAATTAACCAATGAGGTTTTTAAATTGTTTTCTAAAATTCAAAATTCCGACATCGAAACATCAGGAAACAAAGAAGAAATATTAAATGGTTTAGATCATATTTATGTCAAAACTCGAAAGATTTCTAAAGAAAATAGTGTTATCCTAACCGATGAAAATTATTTACCGGGCTTAAAAGAAATGATTTCTGATTATGCGAATAGTAATTTAAACATCATTATAAATGGTATAAACAGCATTTCGTGGTCAAAAATAGATAGAATTAAAAAAATTACAGTTTTTAGAATCATTCAAGAATTGTTTGAAAACGTTAAAAAGAACAATAATGCCTCTTTAGTAAGTATTAGTTTTAAAAAAGATCAAAAAAATATTCAGATAATCTACATTGGCAACAGCACAGAAATCAAGGAAGAATCTATCAATTTAAAAAAAAGACTACAAAATGTGGAAAACCGTATTAAAACAATTAAAGGAACTCTTAATTTTGAATCAAATCAAGAGAGTGGTTTTAAAATAAGTTTCACATTCCCATTATAAGACAATAATATGTTTAAGAAAGTTTTAGTTGCAGAAGATTTAGACAGTATAAGTATTGCAGTGGTACAAGTACTAGAAGACTTAAAAGTTCCAGTAATACACCATGTAAAATACTGCGACGAAGGTTTGCTCAAAATAAAGAAAGCAGCACTCGAAAATGAGCCTTACGATTTATTAATTACAGATTTATCATTCAAACAAGATCATAGAAAAGCTAATCTTACATGTGGAGATGAGCTTATTGAGGCTGTAAACAAAGTGCAACCTGATTTAAAAAAGATTGTTTTTTCTATCGAAGATAAAAGTTACCGCATTAAATCTCTATTTAATGATTTGGGTATTAATGCATATGTTTCTAAAGGAAGAAATAGCATTACAGAATTAAAGAATGCAATTGAATCAACATTTAATAATGAAGAAAAAATACTTTCTTCAGATTTATCTTTTTCATTTAATGATAAAACTTTAATTGAAATAGAATCTTATGACATTTCAATCTTGAAACTTTTGTCGCAAGGATATATTTTAGAAAGCATTTCAAAAGAATTCAAAAATTTATCAATTACCCCAAACGGAACAAGCAGTATCGAAAAAAGAATTAATAAGTTAAAAATATATTTCAAGGCCAATAATAATGTCCATTTAATTGCCATTGCGAAAGATTTTGGACTAGTATAATAACATTCCTTACGGGTTTCCGTAAGGAATTGCCATTCAATAATTTTAATTTTGATCAAATCTATTAACCTACTAATGAGACCAAAAACTAAAACGGCAATGTTTTTGTCGAAAATTAACACAACCCAAAATAAAATAATTATGAAAACAATGCTTCTTTGTCTTTTTTTATCTATCAGTTTTGCTTTTGTATCAGAAAAAACGGGCTGGCTTGAGATAGATTGGAAAATAATTTTTATTCCAGCACTATTAGTTTTACAAATTATAATTATCGGAACTGCCTTAAAAAACAGATATAAAAAGCATTAATTAATTCTATTTATACTGAAATTGCTGGAACGAAAATTGCCTATATTTGATTTTTTTAAAATATTGCATGAAAAACGTTCTAAGCATTCTTTTTCTATTAATTACATTTTTATCTTTTGCACAAACCAAAGTTTTATCTTGGAATTTGCAAAATTTTGGTAAATCGAAATCTGCCGCTACTTTAGATTATATTGCTAAAAAATCCTCGGATTATGATATAATTGCAATACAAGAAGTTGTCGCTGGTGACGGCGGAGCTCAATCTGTTGCTAAACTTGCGCAAATATTAAATGAAAAAGGTTTTAACTGGGATTACAAAATTAGCGATCCTACTACAAGCAGCAGTTACAAGACTGAACGCTACGCCTTTATTTGGAAAACAAGTAAAGTCAAATTAAAAAACAAACCTTGGCTGGAAAAAAAATACAATTTAGAAATTGATCGAGAGCCTTATTTGGCAACCTTTGAGATCAATAAAAAGAGTATTACACTGGTCAATTTTCATGCTATTACGAAAAGCAAACAACCTGAAACTGAAATCAAATATTTTAAGTTTTTCCCTGCTGAATATCCAGATTTAAACTTAATTTTTTTAGGAGATTTTAATTGTCCTGAAAAACATACTGTTTTTAATCCGCTTAAAAAAATGGGTTTTGCACCTGTTTTGAAAAATCAAAAAACTACTTTAAAACAAAAATGCAAAAACAATATTTGTCTTGCATCTGAATTTGACAATATATTTTACAAAATTTCTAATCTAAAAGTTCATAATTCTGGCGTACTTAAATTTTACGAAGATTTTGATTCACTTCAGGAAGCTCGAAAAATCTCAGACCATATTCCAATCTGGTTCGAATTCTCTTTAAATTAATCTAAGTTTTAAGCTTCTTTTTTCTAGCTGCTGGAAATAAAACATTATTCAAAATCAATCGATAACCTGGTGAATTTGGATGTAAATCTAAAACAGTTGGCGGATCTCCAACTTGGTGCTGAAAATCTTCAGGATCATGTCCTCCAAAAAAAGTAAACATTCCTTTTCCTTTTTCTCCATGAATATATCGTGATTCACCATTTAATTCGCAAGATCCCATAATCAGAACATTAGATTTTATCAGTGCCGTATCAAATGACGTAGTTTGTCCCATAAAACCTTTTACCAATTGCGTATGATTTTGGCAAAGCATACTTGGAATTGGATCCCATTTTGCAGAAAATTCCATTAATGTAAAATAATCTTTTTCCATCGCGACACGTCTTTTAGTCGTCATATCGATATCAGAAAATTCATAGACTTCTGGCCTTCTTTCTAATGTAAAGTTTTTAAATGCAAAAGAGTTATTAAAATTCAATTTTGACTGATAATTAGATTCACTAGGATCTCCATCAAACATTGTTTCGCAGATGTCAACACCATCAGCAGAAAGCGCTATATCAAAGCTATCTGTCGCAGAACACATTGCAAACATAAAACCGCCGCCAACTACAAAATCTCTAATTTTTTTTGCTACAGCTCCTTTTTCTTGAGAAACTTTAGCATATCCCAATTTTGAAGCCAATGCTTCTGAATCTCTTTTTTGATCAATGTACCAAGGTGTATTTTTATACGCTGCATAGAATTTTCCGTATTGTCCTGTAAAATCTTCATGATGCAAATGCAGCCAATCGTACATAAGTAACTGGTCGCTTAAAACTTCTTCATCGTAAATTGGGGTAAATGGAATTTCAGCATAAGTTAAAACCAAAGTTACAGCATCGTCCCAAGGCTGTTTTCCTTTTGGTGTATAAACAGCAATTTTAGGAGCTTTTTCTAAAATTACCGATTCCATATTCTGCGAAGGGCTTGAAATTTCATTTAGAATTTCGGCTTGTTCGCTATCAGAAATAACCTCAAAACTAACACCTCGTATCTTACATTCTTTTCTAATTTCTTCAGCATCAGGAAGCAAGAAAGAACCTCCTCTATAATTTAAAAGCCAGCTCGCTTTATAATCACGACTTAAACACCAATAAGTTATACCATATGCTTTTAGGTGGTTCTGTTGTGTTGTTTCGTCCATCGGAAGTAAAATAAACGATGCACGAACATTAAATGTAATTAAAAGTATAAAAATGTAGAATAAACTCTTATTCATCCGAAAAAATATTTTAGTAAAGATATAAAGGAAGAATCTAAAAAAAGAATTGCAGGAATCTTTTCTGGCATAATAGAATGTTAAATATAAAAACAGGGGTAAATACCTGATTTACAATACTTGAAAAAACAGGTAAAAACACCTATAGTGCCATTAAATATTCTATATAAATTTGCTATCCCAGGTCATCAAACTAATCAATGTAAAAAAACAACCACCATGAAGTTTAATGATAGTAACAATCAAGATAAGGGTATGAATTTAATTCAGAAAATAGGTTTATGCGTTTTAGTATTAACAATTATAGTTTATTATGTATTGTCAATTCAATTTTTGACAGCATAAAAAAATTAGATTGTTAAATCGGCTAGTTCATTTTGAATGGCATAGACAACTAAACCAGCAATATTGCGTGATTCTGTTTTAAGCAGAAGATTATTTCTGTGCCCTTCAATAGTTCTAGGACTTAAAAAAAGCTGTTCTGCAATTTCAGCAGTTGTTTTCTGCTGGCAGATTAATTGAAGAATTTCAATTTCTCTAGGCGAAAGAAAGTTAGTTTCTAATCCGCCTCTTGAGTTTTTTGGAGAAACTATGGTTTCCTGAATTGTTTTTAGAACATTATCGTTATAATAAAAACCTTTAGCAGCAACTTCATTGATAGTAAGCACCAAATCTTTTGGAGTAGTATTTTTTATAAGATACGCTACAGCGCCAACCTGAATCATATTGGCTACAAATGACTTCGTATCATAACTTGTCAATGCAATAATCTTTATCTCTGGAAATGATTTTCTAATAATTTTTGTGGCCTCGACACCATTTAAAACAGGCATCTTCAAATCCATAATTATTATATCGGGTTTTATTTCATTATTACTAAGCTGAGTAATAAGTTCTTCACCATTTGAAGATTCGAAGAGAACATCTATATTTTCTTCTCTTTGCAGTAAAAAAGAGATTCCTTTTCGAAACAAAATTTCATCATCGACTAGAGCAATTTTAATAGCGGGATTCATCTTATTTGATTTTGGTCGTTTGTTTTGGTCTGCCGAATTTACGAAATTATGGATTACAAAATACCGGATCAGCTTATTTTATTGACTAAACACTTGTTAAAAATCACTTGACCTCAATTAAAAGGTAAAATTAACCGCAATTCCATTATCAATTTCTGAAGTAATTTTGATAGTTCCCTCCAAAAACGATATACGGCTGTCAATATTTTTCATTCCAAGACCTTTCTGGTTCTCTGCATTCGCGCTATCAAAACCAATTCCATTGTCTTCATAATTACATGTATTTACGCCATCTTTTTCAGTAAAAGAAATCCAAACTTCTGTTGCTTTTCCGTGTCTAAGAGAGTTATTCATCAGCTCTTGCAAAATTCTAAAAACATGCAAATGTCTGTCGATATCTTTCTCATCAAAATCGATATCATTTTTATAATGCGTTTTAACCGATTTACTGGTTTCAAATTCTTCGCAAAGCTCTTCTATTCCCGCGTTTAATCCAAATTTCTCAAAAACTGGAGGCAACAAATTATGCGCTATTTTTCTAGAATTATCTAATGCTTTTGTTGTTAAACTGATTATGTTCTCTGTTATTTCTGCCGTTTCTGCTTCAGTAAGATTTGGAGCAGTAAGCAAATGACTGTTTAGAGAAACGATATTTAATTTCGAACTAATATCGTCATGCAGATCTTGTGCAATTCTTTTACGTTCTTCTTCTTGCGTAAAAATAATGGCATGCAATTGTTCTTTTTGATATTGTAATATTAAATCTTTCTTTTCTAATTCTTTCTGAATAATTTTCTTTCTAGAAAAATAAAAGAACACAATTAAGACTACCGACAAAATCATTAAAAAAAGTGAAGTGTACAAAATAATTGCAACAATTTCTTTTTCTGGTAATGAATGTACATCCATATGTTTGTGAAATAATTCTAAGTATTCGGTTTATTTTGAGAAACTCTTTTTCCATTCATACAAAATGAAAAAATAATAAATGATAATTAAAAAAGCATTAAGTTCCCAACTCAAAAATTTAAATTCATTACTCAAATTATGAGTTAAATTACCAATAAAATAAAGCACTGTACTTGCCAACAAGTAAAATACCACCCCGATACTTGCGTAATAATAGCTTTTACTTTCGGTTAGCATATTGTAGAAATGAATTAGCGCATAAACCACAATCAGCAATGATGTCAATGCAATCGCAAACAGATTAAAACGTAAAAATTGGCTCCAATCCATCATAAATTGCATCGCCAATACAAGCAATGCGGCACTAAGACTAATTGCGACAAATCTTTTTTGGCTTTTTAATGTAAATAGCGAATTATAAAACAACCCTAATAAGATGAGCTGACCAATAATAAATACATTCGACAAAAATAAATTACTCGTATGCAAGTGATACATTATCTCCATTGAATATTGCATTAATGCAGAAAATGCAAGATAACATACAAAAAAACCATTAACATTTTTCTTTTTAAAAAAGCTAAATGAATAGAAAATCAGGTTAATTAATAAAATTAAATAACCTGAATATATCAAAAAATCAGACATTCTTATGGATTTAAAGGACTTTCTGGATCTCCATAAGGTGGAACTGGACGAGTACCGTCATAAACCAATGGCACGCCACCTTCAACACCATCTCCTTTTTCTTCTTTGAACACGTCAACATAGATTTGTTTTTCAGCGTCCCATTTTGCTCCAACAAGTATTAAAGTTTGTTCTCCAGCTTTATTAATTCCTTTGTAAGCACGAACAGCTTGAATATCCTGATCCATAACTAATTTTAAAGATTCTAAAGGAATTAAATAACCATCAACTTGTTTTTTTCTTCCTTCTTCAGTTTGAATGGATTTGCGGTATTTGTCTGCCCACACAATACCTTCTGACAACGGGATTTCAACACTTCCTAAATCTAATTTTTCACTCATAATTTAATTTGTTATTGGTTAATAATTTAAAAATTCGTCGGTTCAAAATTTGGTTACGCTAAACTAGTCATTTTTATTAAAGAATTAACTTTCAAACAAAAAAAAAGCCTTAAAAATAAGGCTTTTATAATTTATTAAAATGGAACATCGCTGTCGTCATCGTCATCATTAAGATTGCTTCCAAAAGCTTCATTTGCTGATGGCAGATTATTAGTTATAAACGGATTATCATCATGATTCATTTTTGAAGGCAAATCATCATAGCTCCCCGAAAATTCGTCAAGGTTATCAAATTTTCCTAAGTGTCCCAAAAATTTCAAACGAATGTTTTCAATACCACCATTACGGTGTTTTGCGATCATAATTTCGGCCTGACCAGCAGTTGGCGAAGCTTCTTCATCATCCCATTCCTCAATTTTGTAATATTCTGGTCGGTATAAAAACGAAACGATATCGGCATCCTGCTCAATTGCTCCAGATTCACGAAGATCCGATAGTAAAGGACGTTTACTAGAACCACGCGTTTCTACAGCACGCGATAACTGAGAAAGTGCAATAACTGGTACGTTAAGCTCTTTTGCCAAAGCTTTTAAGTTTCGGGAAATGGTTGAGATTTCCTGCTCACGATTTCCTCCACCTTTTCCGTTTCCTCCCGCAGTCATTAACTGCAAATAATCGATAATAATAATTTTAATACCGTGCTGCGACGCTAAACGACGGCATTTTGCTCTTAAATCGAATATAGAAAGTGAAGGTGTATCATCAATAAATAAAGGTGCTTTCTCTAAATCTTTTACTTTAGTACTCAACATTGTCCATTCATGAGCCTCTAATTTACCTGTACGTAATTTTTCTGATGACAATCCCGTTTCAGAAGAAATAAGCCTTGTAATTAACTGAACTGATGCCATCTCTAGAGAGAATAAGGCTACTCCATGACCATATTGGATTGCAATATTTCTTGCCATAGAAAGTACAAATGCTGTCTTTCCCATCGCTGGTCTTGCCGCAATAATAATCAAATCACTTGGCTGCCATCCAGAAGTCAGCTTATCCAGATTATGAAAACCAGTTTCTACACCACTTAATCCCTCTTTTTTAGAAATCTCTTCAATTTTCTTTTTTGCTTGTAAAACTAAACTTTGAGCGGTTTCAGAGCTACGCTTGATATTTCCTTGTGTTACTTCGTATAATTTAGATTCGGCTTGATCTAATAAATCAAAAACGTCTGCACTTTCATCATATGATGCTTCAATAATTTCTGAAGAAATGCGGATCAAACTTCTTTGAATAAATTTTTGAAGAATGATTCTCGAGTGAAATTCGATATGCGCCGAAGAAGCAATTTTCTGCGTAAGCTGAATTAAGTAAAAATCACCTCCTGCTAAATCTAACTTTCCGTTTTTCTTTAACTGAGTCGAAACTGTTAAGATATCAATTGGCTGAGTTTCGGTGAAAAGTTGCAAAATCGCTTCAAAAATATGTTTGTGTGCGTCTTTGTAAAAAGCATCGGGTTGCAAAATATCAATTACATCATCTACCCCTTTTTTATCAATCATCATTGCACCAAGCACAGCTTCCTCCAAATCAAGAGCTTGTGGTGGCAATTTTCCTTTTTCTAAATTGATAATTGTGGTTTTGTCGACCTTTACAGGGCTAAAGTTTTTGAAATTTTCCATAAAGCGAAAGTAGCAAAATTTAAAAAAAATATGCTATCGAGTTATAACTAATAATTGTTTATAAATATATTTTTTTGTTCATAACCAAAAAAAAATCCGAAACGGTAAGGCTTCGGATTGTAAGTTGTTTTTTATGAATTTACTCCTTATACTCACCCATATTACTGTATTTGTCCATTCTCTGGGCAATTAAGTCGGCTGTTGATAAGTCTTTCAATTCATTATATCCTTTAGTGATGTATTCTGCTACTGTTTTAAAAGTAGTTTCTCTGTCATAGTGCGCTCCACCTAGTGGTTCTGGAATAACATCATCAACTAATTTTTGTTTTTTCATATCAGAAGAAGTCAATTTTAAAGCTTCTGCTGCACGCTCTTTATATTCCCAGCTTTTCCATAAAATAGAAGAACAAGATTCTGGAGAAATTACAGAATACCAAGTATTTTCTAACATATAAACTTTGTCTCCAACACCAATTCCTAAAGCTCCTCCCGAAGCACCTTCACCTACAATGATAGTGATAATTGGCACTTGCAGACGAACCATTTCGAAAATATTTCTAGCAATTGCTTCTCCTTGTCCTCTTTCTTCTGCTTCAAGTCCTGGATATGCACCTGGAGTGTCTACTAAGGTTAAAACTGGAATTCCGAATTTCTCTGCCATTTTCATCAAACGCAAAGCTTTACGGTATCCTTCTGGATTAGCCATACCAAAATTACGGTACTGACGTGTTTTTGTATTGAAACCTTTTTGCTGACCAATAATCATAAACGATTGACCGTTTATTTTACCAAGACCACCCACCATCGCTTTATCATCTTTAAAACCTCTGTCTCCATGAAGTTCTAAAAAAGTATCACCGCAAATTGCTTTGATATAATCTAAAGTATAAGGTCTATTTGGATGTCTTGACAATTGTACTCTCTGCCAAGCTGTAAGATTTTTGTATATTTCTTTTTTTGTTTCAACTAATTTTTTGTTGATTTCCTTGCAGGTTGGGGTTACATCAACATCAGATTCTTTCCCAATAACAACACACTTTTCTAACTGTTCTTCAAGTTCTTTAATGGGAAGCTCAAAATCTAAATATTCCATGGATTTTTGAATTTTGTTTGTAAATCGAACCGCAAATATAAAAATATTATATCATTGGTATAAATTATTTGTTCTTAAAATAGAATAATGTAAAATAAAAATAAGGAAACTATTACAAGTTCTCTTTCTTATTCTGATAATGTTTAAAAACACCATTTAGAATAACTGTGATAATAATTATGACTGCTCCTATATAAAATTCGACGCTCATTTTCTCTTTTCCGCCTAAGATAAAATACGCCAGAACGATTCCGTAAACAGGCTCTAAATTAGTGGTTAACATTACTGTATATGGCGTTAATCGCTGCATAACTTTTACCGAAGCAGTAAACGCATACGCCGTACAAATTGAGGCTAAAATCAATAACAAAATCCAATTATTTAATGACATCTGGAAGAAATCTGCCGTAAATTTTCCTTGAAACAAAAAATAAATGGTTATAAAAAAAACTCCTGCTCCAAATTCATAAAATGTAATAACAGAAGGTTCATGATCTGAAATTAATTTCCCATTCATTAAAGTAAATAAAACTCCTAAAATAATGGCCGCCAAGGCGTAATAAACTCCTGTTAAGTATTTTATTTCAACCTGTAGAATTAATCCTAAACCAGCTATAATTATAAGTCCGAAGAAAACTTCGTACCAAAGCACTTTTCTTCCGTAAAATAACGGCTCTAATAATGAAGCAAAAAAAGCTCCGAGAGAAAAAATGGAAAGTGTTATTGAAACGTTGGAAACATGGATAGCTTTAAAAAAGAAAATCCAGTGGAGCGCAATCAATAATCCGACAAAAATTAGCTTGAAAAATTCTTTTACCGGAACCTTGAAAGATTGTTTTTTAAAAGCAATAAATCCACCAAGAAAAACCATGGCTATCAACATTCTATACCAAACCAAATTATCGGCATCAATAGTGATCAGAGCGCCCAAAATGGCTGTAAAACCCCAGATAAAAACAATTAAATGAAGATTTAAATAACTTTTTAAATTATCGTTTCGCATTACGTAGTAGGTAAACTGCTAAAATTCCGAAAACAATGTTCGGAAACCAAACAGCTAATAAAGGTGAAAAGGTAGATTTTTCGGCAAGGGTACCAAATATTTTATCAAAAAATACAAATGAGAAAGCAATTGCAATACCAATTGCCAAGTTCATTCCCATTCCTCCGCGTCGTTTCATAGAAGAAACTGCAACGGCAATTATAGTTAAAATAAATGCTGAAACTGGCACACTATATTTTTTGTAAAGAACAACTAAGTAAGTGTTGATATTTCCTGAACCTCTTTTTCTTTCTTTTTCAATAAAATCAATTAATTTTCCTAAAGTCAAAGTTTCGGCGATATAAACTACTGGCGTCAAATCGGCCAATTCAAATTTAAAAGCTACATTTTTTTCTGGAACTTTTTCTATTACATCATTTAATTCGCCAAGAGTTCTCTTTGTGTAATCATATAAAACATAAACTTTTTTCTTAGGATCCCATTTAATGCGGCTTGCAGTGATTTTATAGGTCATTTTCTCCTTCTCAAAATGCTCTAATGAAAAATTGAAAGCGGTCTTGGATTCTTCGTTAAAACTATTTACGAAGATAAAATCATTATCATTAATTTGCCTGTAAACATTGGTATTCTCGCCTCGCATGAGTTCCTTTCCGTTTCCTTTTAAATAGGTATATCGAAAATTATTATACCCTTCACTTGCCGCAGGAACAATAAAAAATCCCATTAACAATACAAAAAGCGAAACAATTGTTGCTCCAATAATATAAGGACGCAGGAATCTAGTATATGAAATTCCTGAACTCAAAATTGCAATAATCTCTGTATTGTTAGCCAGTTTCGAAGTAAACCAAATTACTGATAAAAACAAAAAGATCGGAAAAAGCGAATTGATAAAGTAAATAGTAAAATTGTAATAATAGAACGCAATATCTCCAAACGGAATCTTGTTTTCCAACATTTTATTTACTTTTTCAGAAACATCAATAACGATTCCGATCGGCGCAAACAAAAGCAACATCACAGAAAAAGTTCCGAGATATCTTTTTAAGATGTATTTATCTATTATTGAAAGCATAAAGTTTTTTTGTTTCAAGATTTAAAAGTTTCACGTTTCAAGTTTCAAGTTTCAGGTTACGCCGAGCAACTTGAAACTTGAAACTAAAAAAACTTGAAACCCTTTTATAGTCTTTGACTCATATTTTTAACCATCATTTCTTTCCATGGTCTAAAATCTCCGGCTAAGATATGTTTTCTTGCTTCACGAACCAACCACATATAAAATCCAAGATTATGAATTGTCGCGATTTGTTTTCCTAAATATTCATTAGCCGCAAATAAATGACGCAAATATGCTTTAGAATATTCGGTATCGACAAAAGTATGTGCCATTTCATCTATAGGAGAAAAATCAGCTTCCCACTTTTTATTCTTTATATTGATAGTTCCGTTTGCGGTAAACAACATTCCGTTTCTTGCATTACGAGTTGGCATAACGCAGTCGAACATATCAATTCCTAACGCAATATTTTCTAAAATATTAATTGGAGTTCCAACACCCATTAAATAACGAGGTTTATCTTCTGGAAGAATTTCGCAAACAACTTCTGTCATTGCGTACATTTCTTCAGCTGGTTCTCCAACAGAAAGTCCACCAATTGCATTTCCTTGCTGTCCAGCATTTGCTATATACTCAGCCGACTGACGACGTAAATCTTTATAAGTACTTCCTTGAACAATCGGAAAAAACGTTTGTTCATAACCATATTTATAAGGAACTTTTTCTAAATGATTAATACAACGATCCAACCAACGATGTGTCATATGCATAGAACGCTGTGCATATCTATAATCACAAGGATAAGGCGTACATTCATCAAAAGCCATAATAATATCAGCTCCAATGGTACGCTGAATTTCCATTACATTTTCTGGCGTGAAAAAGTGGTAAGAACCATCGATATGAGATTTAAACTTTACACCTTCTTCTTTAATTTTTCTGTTTGAAGAAAGAGAGTAAACTTGGTATCCTCCTGAATCAGTCAAAATATTACGATCCCAATTCATGAATTTATGCAATCCTCCAGCTTTTTCAAGAATTTCTGTCTGCGGACGTAAATATAAATGGTAAGTATTTCCAAGAATAATATCTGGATTAATCTCTTCTTTAAGCTCACGCTGATGCACTCCTTTTACAGAAGCAACCGTTCCAACCGGCATAAAAATTGGCGTTTCAATTACGCCGTGATCAGTAGTTATACTTCCCGCTCTTGCTTTAGATTGCGGATCTTTTTGTAATAAATCGAACTTCATTTGTTTCTTTTTTCAGTCGGCAAAGATAGTTTAATTTCAGGGAAATTTTAGTAATTAGAAAATTTGTCAATTGAAAATTAGCTAATGTTTTCTTAATATTTAATTTTCGATTTCTGATGTTATATTTCGAAAATCAATTTCTTGTTTAAAATCAAATGTAAAAACTACAAGATCAGACCAACAAAGTGTAACGTAACACAATATGATGTTTCGTAATTTTAATAAATCAAAATGAAAACATTTTTACAATTAAAATTATAGAAATCATGATAAATGCAGAAGAAAAATTAGATCAAATCAAGGATGACCAAATTGAAAGAAATCTTGAAAACATGGATTATCCAGCAAACGAAGATATTTACAACCAAGACAATAAACTAGAAGATATCAATCCTGAAGAAATTTCAGGCGAACGTATCATCAACCAGAACAATCATGAATGGAAACAAAACAGCGATAAGATCGGAAACGACCTCGATGTTCCAGGTTCTGAATTAGATGATGAACAAGAAGATATTGGCTCAGAAGACGAAGAAAACAATTTTTATAGCGAAAGTGATACGAATTAAAACACAGTCACTTTTACAAATTAAAGAATAAGCCCTTTTTATAAGGGCTTATTTTATTTTAAAACAAAATCATTTTTATCTAAAAAAGCCTCAACCTGATTTATTTTTCTCATTTCTCCAAAAAAAAGAGTAAAAAATTTAACAATTGAAGCAAACTAAAGCAAAAAATGATTTGTCTTCCCGCAAAATAACCTTTACTTTTGCTTCAGTTTAAACTTTTACATATAAAATGAAGCCTAACACACAACAATTAAGCGATTTAACGATCCAAGTAAGAAGAGATATTCTTAGAATGGTACATGCTGTAAACTCTGGACACCCAGGTGGTTCATTAGGTTGTACTGAATTTTTGGTAACACTATATCAAAATATTATGGACCGCAAAGAAGGTTTTGATATGGACGGAATTGGAGAAGATTTATTCTTCCTTTCAAACGGACATATTTCACCTGTATTTTATAGCGTTTTAGCAAGAAGCGGATATTTTCCAGTTTCAGAATTGGCTACCTTCAGATTATTAGATTCTCGTTTACAAGGACACCCAACAACTCACGAAGGTTTACCTGGAGTTCGTATTGCCTCTGGTTCATTAGGACAAGGTTTATCTGTAGCTCTTGGAGCAGCGCAAGCTAAAAAATTAAACGGAGACAATCACTTAATCTACACTTTGCACGGTGACGGAGAATTGCAAGAAGGTCAGAACTGGGAAGCAATTATGTACGCATCTGCTAAAAAAGTAGACAATATTATTGCAACTATCGACCTTAACGGAAAACAAATTGACGGAACAACCGACGAAGTTTTACCAATGGGAAGCCTACGCGCTAAATTTGAAGCTTTTGATTGGGATGTTTTAGAAATTAAAGAAGGAAACAGTATCGACGCTATCCTTGCTGGTTTAAATGATGCTAAATCAAGAACAGGAAAAGGAAAACCAGTTTGTATTTTATTACATACAGAAATGGGTAACGGTGTAGATTTTATGATGCACACTCATGCTTGGCACGGTAAAGCGCCAAACAATGATCAGTTGGCAGCTGCTTTAGCTCAAAACGTTTCAACTTTAGCCGATTATTAAAAAAAGCTTTAAGCAGTAAGCATTAAGCTTTAAGCCTATTGCCTACAGCCTATTGCATATAGCAAAAAACGAAAATGAAAAAATACGAAAATACAGGAAGTAAAGACACTCGTTCAGGTTTTGGAGCGGGAATGACTGAACTAGGTCAAAAAAATGAAAATGTTGTAGCATTATGTGCTGATTTAATTGGTTCATTAAAATTTGATGAATTCAAAAAAAATCACCCAGAGCGTTTTTTCCAAATCGGAATCGCAGAAGCTAACATGATCGGAATTGCTGCAGGTTTAACAATTGGAGGAAAAATTCCTTTTACAGGAACTTTCGCGAACTTCTCTACAGGAAGAGTTTATGACCAAATTCGTCAATCTGTTGCTTATTCAGATAAAAACGTAAAAATCTGTGCTTCTCACGCTGGTTTAACTCTAGGAGAAGACGGAGCAACTCACCAGATTTTAGAAGATATCGGTTTAATGAAAATGCTTCCAGGAATGACTGTAATCAATACTTGTGATTATAATCAGACTAAAGCAGCGACTATTGCATTAGCAGATCATCACGGACCTGCTTATTTGCGTTTCGGACGTCCAGTTGTACCTAACTTTACTCCTGCAGACGAGCCATTCGTAATCGGAAAAGCGATTTTATTAAACGAAGGAACAGATGTTACTATCGTTGCTACAGGTCATTTAGTTTGGGAAGCTCTTATCGCTGCTGAAGCCTTAGAAGCGAAAGGGATTTCTGCAGAAGTAATCAACATTCACACAATTAAACCTCTTGATGAAGAAGCTATTCTTAAATCAATTGCTAAAACAAAATGTGTAGTTACTGCCGAAGAGCACAACTACCTTGGCGGTCTTGGAGAAAGCATTTCTGGAGTATTAGCTTTAAACAATCCAGCTCCTCAAGAATTTGTTGCTGTAAAAGATAGTTTTGGTGAATCTGGAACTCCTGAGCAATTAATGGAGAAATACAAATTGAACAATCAAGCAATTGTTGAAGCTGTAGAAAGAGTTATCAAAAGAAAATAATTTTTACATCTTCCTACTTATAGAAAAACCTCGAAAAGCAATTTTCGAGGTTTTTTATTTGAATTAAAATCACCCGAACAACATTTAAGACATAAAAAAACCTCGAAATTTAAATTCGAGGTTTTCTTTATAAAATATTTGAAATTATTTCTTTTGATAAGGATAAGTATTATCTAAATAAATTCTCTTTCTTCCTGGCGCTGTGTAATCTTCAGGAATAAATGCACGAGGATTCGTAATTGATTCTGGTTGACTTTCATCTTTAAGTTTACCTGTCGGTCTTCGTGGAACACCCCAAATTTCAGTTTCATCATAATTCGGTGTTGCAGGATTATCCCCAATCGGATCGTATGGATAATATTTGCTTAAACCTGAAAAAATTGCATCTGTTGGCTTAGTAACTTCATAACGTGTAAAGAAACCGTCACCATCATCATCTTTATCCAAGAAGTCTGGAATTCCATCTCCATCAGTATCATCTGGGTTTTTTGGAGCATTAGGATACAAAGTAGTATTTCTAAAATCACGAACATAACCATCTCCATCAAGATCCTCCTGGTAATCATAAATACCATCTGGATCTTCTAAAAATTGACCATTTGAATAACCATTATTTTCATGATCCATTCTTTTGAAATCGTACAATTTAATACTGAAAATTAATGGCGAATACGCAGGAATTACACTAGCAGATGGCGGTGAAGCATAATATCCTAAACCAGAAGGAATAAATAAAACTCCAGCACCGAAATCTTTGTAGCTTGCAGTTCCATCAGCATTATACGTTGTTGTTCCGGTTTTGAATTGAGGAAAAGCTTCGCTCCATCCCATAATGGTACCATATAAATCTAAACTTCCCTTTGGATATATAACTTGTTCAAAAAAGGTAGTAGTTAAATGAGATGGTTCTGTATCTGTTTTTTCAACACGCTTCAAATATTGCCCATAATATGATGTTACTACTCCATCTGTATTCATTGGCGAAGTGCCTACACCTTCTCTTAAAACCAAATAATACATTTTATATAAGATACCATGATAATCAACATTTCTAACCAATAATTTAGGAAACGAAGCATTGTTCAAATAAGACATGATAGGAGTTTGTGCCGCAGGATCTGTAATTTTAGTAAAAGTAACATCCTGATCAGTTTGTCCTCCAGGATTCTGCGTTACTGTTATATAATTAGTATTTAAAAATTCTTCAATATCAGCATTATCCGTATTAAATTGTTCTTGGTAATCCCTCAAAGGAACAACTTCTGCTTCATCATCATCCTTTTTATTACAAGAAACGATGGCAATACCAGCAAGTAATAAAACAAAATAATATTTAAATTTATTCATTATTATCTTTTTTTTAGGTGCGCAAGATACAATATTGATTTATTTTTGTAAAGAATTTAACTTCTATTTTAGAAAAATTATGAGAATCGATAAATACTTATGGTGCGTTCGATATTACAAGACCAGAAACATGGTTACAGAAGCTTGTAAAAAGAATCACATCACTGTAAATGGGCAGATTGCAAAACCGTCAAAAGAAGTTTTTCCTACAGACAGAATTACTTTTAGAAAAGATCAAATTACGCAGATAATTACAGTTTTAGATATTCCAGAAAGTCGTGTTGGTGCCAAACTGGTAGACATTTACCGCAAAAACGAAACTCCGCCAGAAGCATACGCGCATTTAGAATTATTAAAACTATCTAAAGAACATTACCGCAAAAGTGGAACTGGTCGCCCAACGAAAAAAGACAGAAGAGATATTGATGAATATGGAAATGAAATTTTTGATGAAGACGAAGAAAACGAAATCTAAATTTTAAAAATCTATTATTCTAAAAAGTCTAAATATCTAAATTTGTACATTAGCAAAAAAAAATACATTATGAGCAGCAATATCATCCTTACCCATCAAGAAATCGAACATAAAATAAAGCGAATTGCTTATCAAATCTACGAGACTTTTGTTGACGAAGAAGAAGTTGTTATTGCTGGAATTGCTTCTAACGGATTTGTTTTTGCCGAAAAAATTGCTTCGGCACTAAGCAGTATATCAACTTTAAAAGTTTCTATTTGCGAAGTCACTGTAAACAAACAAAATCCACAAGAAGCAATACAGACATCATTAAGCCCAGAAGAATACAAAAACAAAGGATTAGTCTTAGTTGATGATGTTTTAAACTCAGGCACGACATTAATCTATGCTGTTCGTCATTTCTTAGATGTTCCGCTTAAGAAATTCAAAACAGCGGTACTTGTTGACAGAAATCATAAAAAATACCCTGTAAAAGCAGATTTTAAAGGAATTTCTCTTTCAACATCATTATTAGAACATGTACAAGTTATTTTTAATTCTGAAAATGGCGATTACGCTTCTTTAAGCTAAAATTTCTAAAATATCCTGAACCGTTTCTTCGACAGATTTATCATCTACCACAACCTTGTATTGTGCTTGATTGTAGTAAAAACTTCTGTCGAATAAATGCTTCGCGATAAACTCTCTCATTTCCTCTTCATTCATATTTGCAATTAAAGGACGTTTACTTTTATTGTAGACCAATCTATTATATAAAGTATCAATAGATGCTTTTAAATATATAGAAGCAACATTCTCACCCTTTAACAATTCGTGATTATTAGCATAACATGGAGTTCCTCCGCCCAATCCGATAATTATATTTTCTGGAGAGTTTAGTAATTCTACAAACATTTCGTGCTCTAATTTTCTAAAATACACCTCACCATGTTGAGAAAAAATCTCATTTATAGATAAATTTGCTCTTTTTTCGATGCAATGATCCAAATCTAAAAACGGAATTTTGGTAATTTTTGACAAATTTTGGGCGATTGTAGACTTTCCGCAACCCATATAACCTAACAAGACAATTTTTCTCATATTAATAAAACCTTATAAACTAAGCAATTGGAGATTTTTCCAAAAAAAAGACAAATTTATGATAAAATTGCTTGGAAACTTCAAAAAAAACTCCTTATATTTGCACCCGCATTCAAGAAATTAAATGACTCGATAGCTCAGTCGGTAGAGCACATCACTTTTAATGATGGGGTCCTGGGTTCGAGCCCCAGTCGGGTCACAAATTTTGTGATTAACAAATTAAATTTCTTGAAAGCAATGACTCGATAGCTCAGTCGGTAGAGCACATCACTTTTAATGATGGGGTCCTGGGTTCGAGCCCCAGTCGGGTCACAAAAAGGTCGAGTAATTTAATTACTTGACCTTTTTTTATTTTCGGCCATGTGGAGAAACGGTAGACTCGCCATCTTGAGGGGGTGGTGCTCGCAAGGGCGTGAGGGTTCAAATCCCTCCATGGTCACTATAAAATTTAAAAGCCTGCAAAGTGTATATTTTGCAGGCTTTTTTTTAATGTTTTAAAAATTTTTACCTCTCGAACTTCAAGCATTTTCTTTCACAATTGATCAAAAATAGAGGTATTTATTGGATAGTATTCTTTAAATTCTAAATCTTCCAGTACTTACTTTGGATTTTTCGCACAAAAACAAAAACACTTATTACGTTGTGATATAGACCTTTATCATTTTTCTTTCAATTTATTGCAAAAATCATTTGAAAAAAGAGGCTACAAGCTAAATAAAGTCCTTATATTTGCACCCTCATTGAAGAAATGAAGACTCGATAGCTCAGTCGGTAGAGCACATCACTTTTAATGATGGGGTCCTGGGTTCGAGCCCCAGTCGGGTCACAAATAATTATTACCACTTAAAAAAAAAAGCCTGCAAGTTGCAGGCTTTTTTTATGCTTTTTATTCAATCCTATTTCTATCAATAAGTTTTACCATATTACAATTGAACGAAGAAAGATTCTCTTCTAACGCAGAAAAGAAATCCAAATCGGCATTTTCGACTTCAACAATTGCTTTTTGCAAAACCATTTCTCCTGCATCGGTCAATCGAATAGTTTTCGCTCTAGTATCTGTTTTATGTTCTTGCCTTGTTACAAAACCTTTTTGCTCCAATGTTCGCAATACTTTTGACACCATCATCCTATCAGAATTACTTTGATTAGCAATATCAATCTGCGTTACAGAATTGCTTTTTTTAGAAAGCCAACCCAAAGCAGCCAACAAAACGAATTGCGTTTGAGTTAAATCTAATGGATCTAAAACTCTTTTTTGCTTACGCTGCCAAAACATTGTTAGTTGCCCAAGTAAATATCCTGGGCTCTCTTCTGGACTTTTAAAATGGAAATTAATTTCTTTAGACATAATATAAAAACATTTGTTTTGATGTTGAATCAAAATTGAGATTTTAAGTCTCAAAGATAATCATCTAAATCTTTAAGAAACTGAATAAAAAATTGTTTTATCTATAAAACTACTAAATAATTTAGCTCTATTTTGCCTCTAAAAAAGTAAGCTTATAACCATCAATATCCAGCACATGAAATGCCCTTCCAAAGGGTGTTTCAATAATCTGACCAGCTGTAGTTACGCCATTAGCAATAAATTTTTCCTTCAAATCGTCTACATTATCGTTAACAGCAAACCAAATTGCTACGCCAACACCTAATTCCCTTCCTTCAATTGATTCTAAAGGTGTACGAATAGCAAAACTTGCTTGTCCTTCATTGTATTTAAAAACACAGGCTTGCGGATTAGTATTTCCAATTTCAAATCCTAACTTTTTTTCATAGAAGTCTTTCGATGCTTCCAAATCATTCACTTGTAGTGATGCAAATGTTAATTCTCTCATTTTATTTAAAATTATATTGTTGTCGCAAATATAATATACTTGACAACAATATGCTAATAATTTTATTCTAAATTTAGAAGTTATGAGAATTAACGAACATCAAACATTAAAATCCAATTCTTTTTACTCGTAATATTGCCAATTTTCTAACCATTATTTAAAAAAGAAATTCTCTTACAAAACAAAACTTTCTTAAATTCGTTTGGAAATAATTAATCACTAATCCCAAATTAGTTTATGAAAAACCTACTGGCATCTCTAATGATGCTTACGTGTTCTATCTGGGCACAATCTGCAACTGGCTATTTTGATAGGGCCATGAAAAAAGCTGAAGCTGGAAATACTAAAGGCGCTATAGCCGATTATACCAAAGCTATCAGTATGAATTCTAAATTTGTCGAAGCCTACCAAAATCGTGGCGTTGCCAAATACAAGCTAAATGATTTAAAAGGAGCTCAAGCCGATTTTAGCAAAACCATCGAATTGGATAACATGAATTCTGATGCTTTTACGGGCAGAGCCAATGTTTATTACAAACTGAAAAACTATCAAGGAGCGATTGAAGATTGCACAGCATCTTTAGGTTTAAATCCGAAAGATTATATCGCTTACAATTTAAGAGGTTTAGCATATAACGACAACGGTGACAAAAAAATGCTTGCAAAGATTTTACAAAAGCAATAGAATTAGGCAGTCAAAGTGCTATTAAAAACAAAGCTACTTTTTGCAAATAATTGCAATTAATTACAAATAAAAAACAGTCTGTATAAATTTAATTCTTACAGGCTGTTTTGCTTTTTTATCAAAGTAATAATTTTCCTAAAAAAATATATACTTTTTTTATCTTAAAAATATATTTTAAATACCAAAACCACCAAATCTCTATCTTTTTAATGTAGTTTTAAGGTTACATCTCAGATTTTGTTTTACATTTGTTGACCTTAATTGCAAAAAATGATAAACAATATTAAAACTGTTTTCAGTATTAAAGATCTGGAGAACTTATCTGGAATTAAAGCACATACCATTCGCATCTGGGAAAAGAGATATAATGTTCTTGAGCCGATGCGTACTGATACTAATATCCGATTCTATAATCTTCAGAATCTACAGAAACTTTTAAATATTACATTGTTGCATGAATATGGATATAAGATTTCCAAAATAGCGACTTATCCAGAAGAAAAAATACCGCAATTAGTACGTGAAATAATTTCTAAAAAGAATTCGCAAAACTACGCCATCACCTCTTTTAAAATGGCGATGATGAATTTTGACCAAGAATTATTCTTCAACACTTTTGACTGGCTTATTTCTGAAAAGACTTTTAAAGAAGTTTTTAAAGAACATTTTTTGCCTCTTTTAAAAGAACTTGGATTACTTTGGCAATCGGAGACAATTACGCCGGCAAATGAACATTTTATGAGTCATTTGATTAAACAAAAAATCCTAATTTATACAGAAGCTCTTCAGATTAGAAAGCCAACCAAAACAGATCGCATTTTTGTATTATCACTTCCCCTAAACGAAATTCACCAAATTGGATTATTGTACTTACAATATGAAATTCTTGACAAAGGATACAAAACCATTTACTTGGGAGAAAGCATGCCAATTGAGAATTTACAGGATTTAACAAGACATTTTGAAAACATCACGTTTGTTTCTTTCATGACAATTCAGCCAGACAGAAGCGTAATCAACCAATATGTAAAATCGATGGGACAGAAATTATTGCAAAAAAATAATGAAATCTGGCTTATGGGACAAATGGTTGAGCATATTGACCAAAAAGCTCTAAACGAAAGAATTCGAATTTTCGATTCGATGGAAGAAACTATTAACATGATCTAATTTTATTTTGTTTAAGTTTTTCTTATATTTGTTAAACAAATGAGAAAAACTATCCAAATAATAGGTTCTGGCTTCTCTTCTTTAGCAGCCGCGTGTTACCTTGCTAAACAAGGAAACGATGTTACTATCTACGAAAAAAATCCAACAATCGGTGGCCGTGCAAGACAATTCAAAAAAGATGGTTTTACTTTTGACATGGGACCAAGCTGGTACTGGATGCCAGATGTTTTCGAACGTTTTTTTCAGGACTTCAACAAAAAAACTTCTGATTATTACGAGCTTATAAAATTAAATCCAGCTTACAGAGTATATTTTGGAATTAATGATTTTATTAGCATCTACGATAATCTGGAAGAAATAAAATTTACATTTGAAACCATCGAAAAAGGAAGCGGTCAAAAACTGCAAGACTTTATCGATCAAGCCAAAAGCAATTATGATATTGCGATTAAAGATTTGGTATATCGTCCTGGAGTTTCTCCTCTCGAATTAGTTACAAAAGAAACAGCCTTAAAACTCAATCAGTTTTTTAGCAATGTTAGTTCAGATATACGTAAGAATTTCAAAAACGAACGCTTGATTCAGATTTTAGAATTTCCCGTTTTATTTCTTGGCGCAAAACCAAACAAAACTCCTTCTTTTTATAATTTTATGAATTATGCCGATTTTGGTTTAGGAACTTGGCATCCGAAAACTGGAATGTTTGATGTTGTTCGAGGAATCGAAAAATTAGCTTTAGAACTTGGCGTAACAATTAAAACCAATTCGTTAATTGAAAAAATAATTGTTGAGAACAAAACCGCAAAAGGAATTGTTATTAACGGTGAAACCATAAAAGCAGACATTGTTTTAAGTGGTGCCGATTATCAGCATTCTGAAACTTTGCTTGAAAAAGAGCATCGAATGTATGCTGAAAAATATTGGGAAAGCAGAACTTTTGCTCCTTCCTCTCTCCTATTTTTTGTCGGTTTTGATAAAAAAGTAGAAAACGTTTCGCATCATGCCTTATTTTTTGATGTCGATTTTAATCAGCATGCTGTTGATATTTATGATAATCCGAAATGGCCTGAAGCTCCTTTATTCTATGCCAATTTTCCGTCGAAAACAGATAAAACGGCAGCTCCAGACGGAATGGAATCTGGATTTTTCTTAATTCCGCTTGCGCCTGGAATTGAAGATAACGAAACAATACGAGAAGAGTATTTCGAAAAGATAATTACTCGTTTTGAGCAACTTACACAACAAAAAATAAAAAATAACATTATCTTTAAGAGAACATTCTGCAAAAATGATTTTGTGACAGACTATAATGCCTACAAAGGAAATGCTTACGGAATGGCGAATACATTATTGCAAACGGCTTTTTTAAGACCAAAATTAAAAAGCAAAAAAGTCAAGAATCTGTTTTTTACAGGACAATTAACGGTTCCTGGACCAGGTGTTCCGCCTGCTTTAATTTCAGGAAAACTAGCAGCTGAATTAATTCAAAAATCTTTAAGATCTTAAAAAATGAAATCACTATTCGACGCCGTTTCTTTCAATTGCAGCAAATTAGTAACTAAAAGCTACAGTACTTCTTTTTCACTTGCAGTAAAAATGCTTTCGCCGAGTATTCGAGATGCGATTTACAGCATTTACGGATTTGTTCGTTTCGCAGACGAAATCGTAGATTCATTTCATGATTATGAAAAAGAATATCTAATCGATGATTTCGAAAAAGAATATTATAAAGCGATGGAATTGAGCATTAGTTTAAATCCAATTTTAAATTCTTTTCAGCATACTGTAAAAGAATACAATATAACAGATGATCTTATTCAGGCATTTTTAAAAAGCATGAAAATGGATCTCATAAAATCAAATTATCAAACGCAAACAGAATACATTGATTATATCTACGGTTCTGCTGATGTTGTCGGATTAATGTGTTTGAAAGTTTTTGTTTCTGGAAAAGAACATAAATACGAACAATTGAAAAACGAAGCCATGCGTTTGGGTTCTGCTTTTCAGAAAGTAAATTTTCTTAGAGATTTAAAAGATGACAACACAATCTTAAACCGAACTTATTTTCCTGGAATTAATTTGAATAATTTCAACGAAGATTCTAAAACTCAAATCATAAAAGAAATCGAAGAAGATTTTAGAGTTGCTTATCAAGGAATTGTAAAATTACCAATGGAAGCAAAATTTGGCGTTTATACGGCTTATGTTTATTATAGAAAATTGCTCAAAAAATTAAAAAACACACCATATTATGAAATCGGAAATTCGAGAATTAGGGTTTCTAATTATACAAAAGCGGGACTTTTGGCGCAGTCTTTTGTGACTTATAAATTGAAGTTGGTGTAAAATCGACGTATAGTTTGTCATTTCGACCGAAGGGAGAAATCACACTAGCAAATCGCCAAAGATTGGTTATTCACATTGTGAAGTTACGTGTGCGATTTCTCCCTTCGGTCGAAATGACAAAACAAACTCATTTAAGTCAACATTTTATAAAACAAAGCTAAACTCAAAAACAATTAAATAATACTTTTAATAATTCAACATATATAAAATGATTTCTTTTTTAATCTTTTTAGGCGTTTTTCTTTTTATGGAATGTGTTACTTGGCTGACGCACAAATATGTCATGCACGGATTTATGTGGTATTTTCACGCCGATCATCATCAGCCGAAATACGAAAATACTTTTGAACGAAACGATATTTTCTTTGTCATTTTTGCCACTCCGAGTATTATCTTATTTTATTTTGGCGTTCAAGGCGGATTTAATTATTTGTTTTTTATAGCCTGCGGAATTACACTTTACGGCATTTGTTATTTCTTAATTCACGACGTATTGATTCATCAGCGTTTTAAATGGTTTAAAAACACCAAAAATAAATACCTCATCGGACTTAGAAAAGCGCATAAAATCCACCATAAACATTTACAGAAAGAAAAAGGAGAATGTTTTGGAATGTTGTTCGTGCCTTTTAAATATTATAAGATGTAAAACTATTTATGTTTATCGTCTAAATACAATTGACTTTACAAAGATGGAATTATATAAAATAGTAACCATACAACATATTAATGCAAGTGTAGAAGACTGTTGGGACTTTTTCTCTAGTCCAAAAAATCTGCAAACCATCACACTTGATAATATGAATTTCGAAATTCAGGATTACGACGATAAACGCATGTATCAAGGGCAGATTATTACGTATACTTTAAAACCCCTTTTCGGCATAAAAATTTCTTGGGTTACCGAAATTACAGCTTGTCAAGAAAACGAGTATTTTGTAGACATTCAGCAATTTGGACCTTATAAATTATGGCATCACAAACACTTTTTTGAACGCACTGAAGATGGCGGAACCAAAATGACAGATATTGTTCATTACGCACTTCCATTCGGATTTCTTGGAAGAATTATGAATAGATTAGTTGTTAAAAACAAACTCAAAAGCATTTTCGATTATCGATACAACAAAATCGAAGAGTTGTTTAATTCAAAAAAATAAGCCACAGATTTCACAGATTAACACAGATTAAAAAAATCCTTTTAAATCCTTTTAATCTGTGGCAAAAAATAAAAAAATGACAAAACAAAAAGTTTCCTTTTTCTGGTTTAGACGCGATTTGCGTTTAGAAGACAATACAGGATTATTTCATGCGCTACAATCAGATTTTCCAGTAATTCCATTATTTATTTTTGATGAAGATATTTTGGAACATCTTCCTAAAAATGATGCAAGAGTAACTTTTATTTATGATTCGTTAGAAAAAATAAGTTCAGAATTAAAGAAATTTGATTCTTCTATCTTAATTAAAAAAGGAAAAACAAAAGACGTTTGGAAATCTCTAATTGACGAATTTGAAATTCAAAACGTATTCTTTAATAAAGATTACGAACCTTTTGCCATAAAACGCGATGAGACAATTTCAGCTTTATTAAAAGAAAACAACATCGAATCTTTTTCATTTAAAGATCATGTAATCTTCGAAGAAAAAGAAATTACAAAAGCAGACGGACTTCCATACACGGTTTATACGCCTTATAAAAATAAATGGTTAGAAAAATATCGTTTTTTAGGTTCGATTCCAGAAAATGATTCGACCTCATTTCAAACAAATTTTGCAAAAAATAATTTCAAATTTCCTGATTTATCTGAAATCGGTTTTGATAGAAGTTTGATTAAAGTTCAGCCACATAATTTAACGCAAATTGCCAATTATAAAGAAACAAGAGATTTTCCTGCTTTAGACAGCACGTCTTATCTTTCGCCACATTTGCGTTTTGGAACAGTCAGCATTCGAAAATTAGTGAATTGGGCAAACAGAAAAAATCAGACTTTTTTAAGCGAATTGATTTGGAGGGAATTCTTTATTCAAATATTATTCAGTTTTCCGAATTGTGTTAATCATAATTTCAAATCAAATTATGACGGAATTCAATGGCGAAATAACGAGGAAGATTTTAAACGCTGGTGTTCAGGAACAACTGGATATCCAATGGTTGATGCTGGAATGCGTCAACTAAATGAAACGGGTTATATGCACAATCGCGTTCGTATGGTCGTTGCAAGTTTTTTATGCAAACATTTACTAATTAACTGGCAATGGGGCGAAGCGTATTTTGCCGAAAAATTGTTAGATTTTGAATTAGCTTCTAATGTCGGAAACTGGCAATGGGCGGCAGGAACTGGTTGCGATGCTGCGCCTTATTTTAGAGTTTTTAATCCAGAAATTCAGCAAAAGAAATTTGACGAAAAAGGAGAATACATCCGAAAATGGATTCCTGAATTTGATTTTGGTTATAATGAACCAATGGTAGATCATCCTTATGCAAGAGATCGTGCAATTGCGACTTATAAAAAGGGGATTTTGAAATAATTTTTTTGTTTCAGGTTTCAAGTTTCAGGTTGAACACAATTCTTGTCTTCCTGAGCGAAGTCGAAGGATCTCATGCTTTGTCCATACTGTGTGTCTTCTCTTTGCGGTCCTTCGACTTCGCTCAGGAAGCAAACTGTACGAAAAAAAACATTGTCAAAGTTTTACCATACAAAGTTATTGCGAGGAACGAGGGATCTCCCCAAGTAACTCCATAAAGCATTTCCTAATCTGTGTCGAGCTACTTGCGGAGATCCCTCCTTCGTCGAAATGACATATTCTATGGATATCCAATATTCAACTTCTCTTAAGATAACAAACTAAGCGAAAAAAAACTTTGTCAAAGTTTTAAACTTTGACAAAGTTCTATACATAAAGTTCATCAACTTGAAACCTGAAACCTGAAACAAAAAAACTTAATACTTCAAATAAGCATCAACCACAATTTTAGCCTTCAAATCGAACATTAAATTGTACAAACCGAAGAAAGTACGGTTCATGTAAATAAAATGCTTAGAACCACGGTTTCCGTTCATTTTTTTCAAGTTTGTATCTGCTGAGAAACGTTTTCCTAATTCTGCAATTGCGTTAAAGAATTCTTCGTCGGCAAAATCAAAAGTTTTATTTTGGAAAGGTCTCGTAAAAAGCGACAATAATTCATGAAACATTTCGGTAAAATATTCAATTTCTGCTGGCGTATCGTCTGGATGAAGAATTTCTAATTCGAATAATTTATCATTAAAAAGTTTTGCGTCGGTAATTACATTTTTATTAATTAATTCAAAATAAGGCGTATAAAATTCTTCAGGAATTTGTTTCATACAACCAAAATCTAAAGCAATTAATTGATTTTGATCATCAACCAAAAAATTTCCAGGATGCGGATCAGCGTGTACTTTTCGCAAAACATGAATTTGATACATATAAAAATCCCAAAGCGCCTGACCTAACTTGTCGCCAACTTCTTGATCTGTATTTTTTGCAGTAAATTCAGAGAGATGAATTCCCGTCATCCAATCCATTGTAATGATTTTCTCTGATGAAAATTCAGGATAGTAATTCGGAAAAGTTATATTTTCAATTTTATTGCAAGCGTCAACAACTTCTTGACTTTGTTTTAATTCTAACAAATAGTTAGTTTCTTCAATCAGTTTATCTTCAACTTCTTTAAAATATTTATCAGAATCTTTTCCTTGTAGATTAAACATTCTGATCGCAATTGGTTTTACCAAAGCCAAATCTGAAGAAATACTGTTGGCAACACCAGGATATTGAATTTTAACAGCCAGTTTTCTGTCATTTTTCTTAGCCAAATGAACCTGACCAATACTTGCCGCATTTACCGAATTCGGATTAAACTCATCAAAAATTTCATAAGGCGTTTTACCAAAATTAGTTTTGAAAGTTTTTAAAACCAAAGGTGCAGAAAGCGGCGGGACAGAAAACTGCGAAAGCGAAAATTTCTCCACATAAGCCTGCGGAAGAAAATTCTTGTCCATACTCAGCATTTGCGCTACTTTTAATGCGCTTCCTTTTAAGCTTTTTAGACCGTCGTAAATATCTTCTGCGTTATTTTCGTTCAGTTTATCACGGCTCAAATCTGGATTAACCATTTTTTCAGCGTAATGCTTTACATAGTTTACTCCAATTTTAGCACCTGTTTGAACCAATTTCCCAGCTCTTTCTATTTTTGAGGTCGGAATATAATCGATTGTTTTCATTATCTGCTGTGTATTTTTTCTTTAAATAGAAATTTTCCAAAATCTATTAAATGATTCATTGGCGCTACATTCATCAATTCAAATGAAGCGTTAACCGATTTTTCGATGAAAATGTCTGTTTTCTCAAAAGCTGCAGATTCGTCTTCCATCCAGAATTTAATCGTAAGCATTAACTGCAACCAAGAAGATTCTTGAATAGCTTTTTCCTGAAATTTCTGAAATCTTTCTTGTTCTAATCTGTAATCGTCAGTTAAAATTTCAGCAACATATTCTTTAAAACTGTTTCTAAGCGTAGTTAACTGCACCAAGTTTTTAAGCGGATTTTTATCAATTTTAAGTGTTTGTAAAACATAACTTCTATTGGCAGTAAGAATTTCGAAGAAAGTAAAATAAAAACTCAGCATTTTATTTTTCATATCATATCCCTGATATTCTTCATTTTTGTGAAGAAGATTAACTGTGTTTTCAAAAAACAGTCGGAATATTTCTTTTTCTAAACCTTCTAATGTTCCAAAAAAAGAATAAAACTCAGCTTCCGTAAAATCATTTTCTTTAGCAAAATGATAAACCGATTTTGGTTTTTGACCTTTTTCTAAAACCTCTTCCATATATTTTGAAACGATATCATCTTTGGTAATTACCTTTTTTTTAGTCGTCATTTTATTAAAATTTAGAATTTGGTATAAAGGTAAACATTGTTTGAGTACCTTTACTAATAACCAAACCAGATACACTGTTAAATATATTATAAACTATTATGTCTCAAAACGTTCTATTAACTGGAGGAAGCGGCTTCATTGGAAAACATTTAACAGATGTTTTAATTGAAGCTGGATTTTCTGTATCGGTTTTGAGTCGTTCTGACAAAGAAAACACTCCAAGAATAACTTATTATAAATGGGATTTAAAAAAGAATTATATTGATGAAAATGCAGTTTTAAATGCCGATTATATTATTCATCTTGCTGGCGAAGGAATTGTAGATAAACGATGGACGAATAAAAGGAAGAAAGCAATTTTAGAAAGCCGCACAAAACCTGTCGATTTAATCTTTTCTGTTTTAGAAAAAAACAATAAAAAACTCGAAGCTTTTGTTTCTGCATCGGCGGTTGGAATTTACGGCGCTTTTACCAGCCATAAAATCTGCAAAGAAGAAACGCCTCCAGCAAATGATTTTTTAGGAACCGTTTGCCAGAAATGGGAAAGCGCAGCCGATAAAATTGGCTCTTTGAATATTCGAACAGTTAAAATAAGAACAGGAATTGTTTTAGGTAAAGATGAAGGTTTCTTAAAAAAAATGACTCCATCTTTTAAATCTGGTTTTGGTGCCATTTTAGGTTCAGGAAAACAATATCTGCCTTGGATTCATGTTGAAGATTTGTGTCATATTTATTTAAAAAGCCTCCAAGACACAAAGCTTGAAGGCCCTTATAATGCTTGTATTACAGACAATACGACAAATTCTAGACTTTCTAAAATCATTGCCAGACTTTATGGATATTCCATTTGGCTTCCTAAAGTTCCTCCTTTTGTTTTAAAAATTCTTTTGGGAGAAATGAGCATTGTAATTCTGACTGGACAAAGAGTTTCTTCAGAAAAAATTCAGCAAACTGGATTTGAATTTCAAGACACCGATTTAGAAAAGACTTTAATAAATTGTTTGAAATAGTTATTTTAAAACCGCAAAACGCACCTCATCGCTATGTACAATTCCCGTTAATGCGGTATTGGCCGTTTTAGAGATTTTAGCCGCTATAGAAGCTGGAATCCGAATATTAAAATCGGAAAAAGAAATTGGAAAATCTGAAATTACCTGAATTCCTTCCGGAACACGTTTAATTAAAGCATTTACTATAATCTCTTTTGATTTTCCTTTTAAGTTTAATTTCCCTTTAATTTGATAAGGCCTTTCCGTTTCATTGATATCTTTCAAATCAAATTTTTCTATTTTGCCTTTAAAAACCGCTTTAGGATAGCGATTACTTTCCATATAATTTTCATTAAAATGCTCTTGCATTAAATCTAACTTAAAACGAAAATCTTTGATGGCAACAGTACAAATAAAAGTACTGGATTTAGGTTCCAAAAGTATGGCAACCTGTCTGTTTACAGCTTTTATCTCTTCAAATAACGGAACAGAAGCTTCAAAATTTACAGTTCCAGAATTGGTAAAAAATTTGTCTTGGGCAAGGACAGAAAAAGCGGTAAAAAATAAAAGTAAAAAGGTAGTTGTTTTCATAATCGTCTACAGTTAAACAATTATGTCACTCTATTTTATTTTCATAAAATGAATTAAAAAAAATAGAACGGCAGTACTCAGTGAAAAAATTCCGTAACCCAATTGTTATACTTAAAGTTACGGAATTTTTGCTTGCAAAGTTTTGGAACTAATGCTAAATATTTGTGAATGTTTTTTGAGTGAAATATTTCTCCAACTAACCTTTTACTTCTGTACAAATCTCAATTAAAAAACCATTTAAATCTCTCACATAAGCCACAACTTGCCCCCAAGGTTTTTCTACAGGTTCTGAAACAATTACTGCTCCAAAAGAAGTTGCTTTCTGTAAAACTTCTGGAACATTTTCTACTATAAATCCAATTTCTATCGCAAAAGGCTTGTCTTCTAAACTGCTTTCTATAAAACCATCTTTTAAATTACTTTCTGCTAATTTTTTAGAAGCAAATGAAAGTGTTGTTTCGCCTGTTATCAATTCACCATAATCATTGTCGGGCGAGACAAATTTTCTTGAAAAACCAAAAGCATTTTCATAAAATGAAATTGATTCTTCAACATCTTCAACGTATAAAATTGTATATCCAAACTTTATCATAATTTCTAGTATTTAATGTGTTTTACATAAATATAAGAAATTTAACTGATTTCTAATAGCACATTATACTTTTCTAAACTTGCCAAATCTTCGATAGAATTAATACTTGCCAATTTTTCGTGTTCTTCAACTTCTTTTCGAACTTCGATATGTTTAATTGCTTTTCTAAAACGGCGAACTTCTTGCAAATTCGACAAAATCAGTCCGGGAACTTGCACACTTTTCCCTTCTTTATCTTTGGCAACCATTGTAAAATAAGACGAATTACAATGCTTAATTACACCTGTTTGAATGTTTTCTGCTTCAACACGAATTCCGACAACCATAGAACTTCTTCCAACGTAATTTACAGAAGCTTTCATAGTTACTAATTCACCAACTTCAATTGGTTTTAGAAAATTTACCGTATCTACTGATGCCGTCACACAATAATTGCCACTAAACTTAGATGCCGAAGCAAAAGCAATCTGATCTAATAATTGCAAAATATATCCTCCGTGAATCTTACCGCTAAAATTGGTATGCGACGGAAGCATTAATTCTGATATGCTAACTTTTGATGAAGAAACGGGTTTAAAATCTGTACTCATGTTTTTGTTTTTTTGGTGTGTAGTTATTTTTAAAAACATAGAATCATAGCTTTTCTATACCATTAAAGGCGTTTCACTTGTATTAACAAACATAGCTATGTGTTAGAAACTAGTTTCTTTTTTAATTCTTTAACAGAAAAAAACATCTATGATTCTATGTGTTTAAATTTTAATTCAATAATTCATTTTCATCTGAATTTAAAGCTCTTGCTATAATATTTTCAGGAAGCGATTTCTTAGCCTTTGCCCCCATTTTTTTTAATCTTTCTACGCTCGATATCAGATTTCCTTTTCCATCAACCAATTTATTCATGGCGCTTTCGTACTCTGTTTTGGTGTCTTTAATTTTATTTCCAATACGAACTAAATCAGACACAAAACCTTCAAATTTATCGTATAATGCGCCCGCTTGTCTGGCAATCTCAAAAGCATTTTCCTGTTGTTTTTGATTCGTCCACATACTGTCAATCGTTCTTAAAGTTGCTAAAAGTGTACTTGGCGTAACGATTACAATATTTCTATCGAAAGCTTTTGTGTATAAAGTGGGATCTTCATTTAAAGCAATGGCAAACGCAGGTTCCATCGGAATAAAAAGCAGAACAAAATCGGGACTTTCTATTTGATATAAATCGTGATAATTTTTATTTCCAAGCTGTTCTAAATGTCTTTTTATAGAAATTACGTGTTCTTTGAGTAATTCTATTTTTAATAATTCAGATTCCTCATTTACCCATTTTTCATACGCAACAAGAGAAACTTTCGAATCTACAATCATTTTCTTGCCATCTGGAAGATTGATGACAACATCTGGAAAAACGCGATTTCCTTCGGCATTGGTAAAACTTTGCTGTACTTCGTATTCTCTTCCTTTTTCTAAACCCGATTTTTCTAGAACACGCTCCAGAACCAATTCGCCCCAATTTCCTTGCATTTTGGTATCGCCTTTTAATGCTTTGGTAAGGTTTAAAGTTTCTTTACTCATTTGAGCGTTCATTTCGCTTAAACCGATAATCTGTTGGCGAAGCGCCGCGTGATAATCGATACTTTCTTTATGAGTTTGATCGACTTTTTGTTCAAAAATGTGAATTTTATCTTGAAGTGGCAACAGAATATTCTTCATATTCTCGCTGTTTTGTTCGGTAAATTTTGCCGATTTTTCTTCGAGAATTTTGTTGGCTAAATTTTCAAATTCTTTGGTAAATTTTTCTTGAAGTTCGTTGATTTCGTTTTTTTGTTCTTTATGTCTTTCCCATAAATTTTCAAAATCAACTTCTTTTTTAGAAAGCTGAATCGCCAAACTATCTTTTTCTGTTCTAATGTTTTCTTTCTCAGTATTATTAAATTGCAATTGTTTCTGAAAATTATTTTTTTCATTCTCAAATTGCTCTTTTAGCATTTGCAAATGATTGTTTAATGCCTGTAATCTTTCTTCAGAAATTGCCTTTTCTGATTGGTTTTTAGACGCAGAAAGCAACTTTCCTACGTACATTCCGATGAATAATGCAATTATAAAACCCACTAAAAACGGTAGATAATCTAACATAACTAAGTTTATTTTACGTAAAAGTACGCAATAATACGTAGTACTTAGTTTTTAAAATAGAAATTTCACGAATTAAGAATTAATCCAAACTAAATCAACATTTTATTTTTTCGAAAAAAAATTATTCTCCAACGCAACCTTTTTTCAAAACGCTTATCTACAAGATATAACCTATTACAAAATATTCATGAAAAAATTAATGCTTGGCTTATTTGTAGCCTTCGGAATTAGTGCTTGTTCTCTAGGAGATGATACTAAATATGCAGATTGCGGTGCTAATACACTTGTAGAATTTACTGGATTTCCTTTATTGTGTAACTATAGTGTAAAAACACCTCCGCCTACAGCCGCGGTAACTGTAGTTGGTTCTCAGACAAAAATGGATGATTTATTTTCAAAACACGCAAATAGCTGTAATGTTTCAAGCGATCCAAATATTGATTTTACAAAAGAATATTTAGTTGGAGTTTTTGCAGGACCAAAACCTACTACAGGTTATTCTTTAAAAATTACATCAATAGTAGAAAATAGTTGCCAAGTCATTGTGAATTATTACGAGAAAGCGCCTGGAGCTAATGAAAATGTTTCACAAACACCAACTAGTCCGTTTGATGTTGTTTTAATTCCAAAAACATCAAAACCATTTATTTTCTTTAAAACAGATGAAAGTCCAAATAATATAATTGTGGGAAGTTACTCAAATCAATGTACTGGTGCAGATTGTCAAAAATTCTTCCAAATCAATGATTACAATACTCTAAAATTCTTAAATGTTGCCGCTGGACAATACGATTTTAACCAATACAAATATGTTCCAACTATTAAAAAAGGAGAATATACTTTATTGTTAAAAGATGTTCCAGCAGAGATTTTAGCTCTTAAAGGACAAACTAAGACATATGGAACTCCAAATGAATCTGCTCAAGGCGGTGTTTATTTTGAATTGAACCAAAACGCAGTTATTACGAGAGTTTATATTGACAACGCTGATACTGCAGATCAAAGTGCTGCTATTAAAGCTTTCAAAAAAATAATCCAAGATAAAATTACTAGCTTAAAATAATCCAATAATGAAAAAACTTTTTATATCATTTATCGTCTGTTTTCTTTTTACAACAGTATATTCTTTAGATGCTTCTAAAGTGGCTTCAGGATCAATAGTAAATACTTGGACTTGGGAGAAATCTATCGGTGGTAATGAAAATCCGTATTTGGCAACTCCAAAAACGATTGGATTTAATAAGAAAATCATCTTTACTTCTGAAGGAAGAGTAATTACTTATAAAAATAATGTTGAGATTAGAAATAGTGCTTATCAAGTAGAAAAAGGAATTGGTATTTTAGATCAGTCAGAACATGATTTAATTTCGTTCGAGGGTAAAACTTACATCATAGAAAACCTTGACAATCAAAACCTAACAATTGTAGCCAACGATCAAGATGGTGCTCGAACTATTTTTAAAAGATAGTTTTGTAAACTATTATAAACTATTTTTGCAAAATCAAATTTGAACCATTTCTTGAAAGACGACGTAGAAAAATATATCAAACTGTGCATGAAAAATGACAGAGAGGGACAACTGAAAATATATCAGTTGTTCTCTCCTGTTTTGTATGGAATATGTTTGAAATACATGAAAAATGAAGACGATGCCAAAGACGTTTTTCAAGAAGCTTTTGTGATTGTTTTTCAGAAAATAAGCCAATATAAATTTGAAGGAAGTTTTGAAGGTTGGATGAAACGGATTTTCATTAACAAACTCATCGAAACTTTAAATAAAAAGAAAAAAGAAAGTTTTTTTCTAGATGTTTTTGATCCCGACACCGATTTTGTCGAAGAGGAAGAATTAGAAGTCATTCCGATGGAACAAGAAAAGTTACTGGAATATATACGGGATTTGCCAGATCAATATAGAACGGTTTTTAACTTGTATGTTTTTGAAAAAATGAAACACAAAGAAATAGCCGAATTACTGAAAATCTCCGAAGGAACATCAAAATCAAATCTAAACCGAGCCAAACATATTTTACAAAAGCGAATTTTGAGTATCAAAAATTTTAAGACAGCATGAAGAAGCACAAAATAGAAGATATTTTTTCATCAATGGAAGACTTTTCGAGTGTTCCGCCACCAGAATTATGGGGGCAGATTGAAGAAAAATTAAACAAACCTAAAAAGAAGAAGAGAGCTATTCTTTGGTGGTCGGCTGCTGCATGCTTATTATTGGGGCTGCTTCTGCCTTCAATTTTACATTTTACTGGTTCACCTCAAAATAATAACTTAAACAATGGCGGTTCTGAAAACAATAGTGTAGTTCTTGAGAATAATAATCAAAATAAAAACAATTCAGTTAAAGAAAATGAAGAGAAAACTTTAGACACAACAAATAATGTTCTCTCTCCGAAGAATTCATTACCGAATCAACAACCAAATCAAAATCAAGAAACTGCTGTTGCAAATTCTGATTCGAAAAATAAATCAAATAAAAACAACAATAATTCTAAATACGAAGAGCAAATCAATAAAAATGCTCCAAATCAAAATATTGGAAATCAAAGTTTAATTGCTTCTGAAGAAAAATCTAGCACAAAATCTTCTGCAAAATCCCCTTTAGAAAAAGACAGAAAAACTGCAACTAAAGGAATTTCTGAAGAAAGAATTGCTTTTGGAAAACCTAATAAATTTAATTCGACAACACCGAAACAGCTTCCAAATTCGATTTTTGAAGAACAATTAGTTCCAAAAAACAACAAAAATTTTGCTCTTAATAGCAACAATACTTTTGCAAACAACAATTCTTCTAAACAAAACTTGAATAATACTAAAAGCAATACTGTTGAAAAAACATCAAACGGTTTTGCAAAAGAAAATTCAAAATTTGGAATGCCTTTAACCAAACAAGATTCTGTACAGCTTGCAGAACTTCAAAACTTAGAAAAAGGTATTTTGCCTTTGGATGAGAAAAAAGACAAAAAGGAGAAAAAAGATAAAAAAATAGATTTGAATGAAAGATGGGCTGTAGCTGTTTTTGCCGGCGTTGCAAATTCGGAAAATACTAAAAACGATAAAACTTTAGGCAACGTAAACGACTCTAAACAATCGAATTCGTACGGAGTTAAAACGAAATATAACATTAATAACAAATGGGCTGTTAGCTCGGGACTTAAATTTAATGAGTTAGGACAAAGTGTTGCAAATGTTTCGTACGTAAGTGCCAAAGGCAATACTCTTTTTATACCTGGAGCCAGCGCCGCAGATTATAATAGCGCTGCACCAGTCGGAAATTCAGAATATATTTTAATCTCAAACACTACTAAAGAAGCTTTAAAAAGTGATAATGTACAAAGCGGAAAATTAGATCAGAATTTAAGATATATAGAAATGCCTCTTGAGGTTTCTTACTCTATTTTTAATAGAAATAAAGCGAGCATCAATTTAAATACTGGAGGTTTTGTTGGAAAGTTAATTTCAAATAATGTTGCTTTAGACGGTCATAATATTGGACAAAATACAACTGCAAATGATTATGTTTATGGTTCTACTTTGAGCAGTACAGTTCAATATCGTGTGTATAAAAAAACGAATGTTTTTGTGGAACCTGCAATGAATTATTACATTAATCCATTAAACAATCAGTCTTTCAATCAGTTTCAGTGGGGATTAAATTTTGGTTTAAATGTTTCTTTCTAAATTTAATTTGCAGTAATTTTCAGAAAAGTATTTCTTATGGATTTTACCATTTCTGAAATTGACTCAAAATCAATTCCAACGGACTTATTTAATGCTAAACTTGTTTTTGATAAAGCTGACTTAGAATTGGCTTATCTTCAAAAAGAAGATGAAAGTGACGAATACAGTGCTTTTCGTTTTTCTTTAAACAATAAAAAAATCTGTTATAGAGAAGCTAAAATAACGCCAACTAAAACGGGGCAATTTGTTACTTTATGGAAACGAAATAAAAAAGGAATTATCGAACCTTTTGATTTTTCTGATAATATAGATTTTGTCATTGTAAGTGTTCGAAAAGAAGAGAATTGGGGACAATTTATTTTTCCTAAAAAAATTTTACTCGAAAAAGGTATTTTTTCTACTGAAAAGAAAGAAGGAATTAGAGCTACACGCGTTTATCCGCCTTGGGATGAAACGACAAGCAAACAGGCTCAAAAAACACAAAAATGGCAGTTAGATCACTTTTTTGATTTTAGAAATAAAATTGATTTTGATCAACTAAAAAAAATATTCGCATAAAAAAAGGCAGTCTTAAAATGACTGCCTTTCTTTTTATCCTGAAGATTTATTATTTTTTGATAATCTTATCTTTAAAAATTACTTTGTTATTCTCGGTAACTGTGTAAATATAAAATCCAGAAACTAGATTATGAACAGACATAACCGCTGTACTAATTTCAGATTCGCTTTGTACGCTAATCGGATTTCCAATTACATGTCCGTTAATATCGTAAAGTTTGATTTTTAAATCTCTTCCTTGTGTTGTTGGCACATCAAAATTGATTACATCTGTTGCAGGATTTGGATAAGCACGTACAACATATTTATTTTTACCTCCAAAATCAGGAACAGCAAGAACATCTTGTTTCAATTCAAAACGAGCAATTACAGGTCCGTGATCAGACGTTGTAGTCGTATAACTTGCAATATCATTTCTAGGATCATAAACCGCAGTTGAATTTGCAATATAATCATCTAATAATTCATTAGAAATTGTAATATGATCTAAGAATCCACCTGAGCTTAAGAAACTGTAAGCACCAGCTTGGCTGATTTCTAAAGTTAGCGCTTTATAATTATTAGCATCATTTACAAAAGCTTCATAAGAAGAAGGCTGTCCAGCAATTACAGACGCTTTTACATCATCATTATAATCTCCTAAAAGAATAATATTTGAGTTTGCATAATGTGTATCTAAACTATCTTTAAGAACTTGAGTATCATATTTACGCATATTGTAACGAGAAATATCAGTTCCGCTGTTTGCACGTGCGTGAAGGTCGATTAACTGAATTTCATTTTTAACTCCGTTAAGATTCGTTTCTAAAGTTACCATGTAAGGCAAACGTCCAGATGAGAAAAAACTGCTGCTAGATCCGCCCGGATAATTAGCCAGTGTTTTTGTACCAGCGCGCAACTCATCATAAAAACCTTTAAACATTACACGTGTTTTCTTCAATGTTGTTGTTTTAGTATTGTAAATAACAACTAATTTTTGAGGTGGAAAAGTTGGATCTGAAGTTGGATCCCAAGAATAAGACCAAGAAGTTGAAACCGTTTTTTCGAATGTCTTACCATTTACGTTTATCTTCTGAATTAAAGCATCAATCTGAGCGTCGCTAGAAACCTCTTGAACTACGTAAACGTCTGCGTCTAATTTATTCATCACTTTGGCTACGTTTTCTAACTGTAATGTTTTGTCGGCTGGACCATAAGCTGAAGTTGGAGCACCAAAGAATTCTAAATTATAAGTAACAACATCAAAAGTATCTGCTTTTGGTAATGAAGAACCTGTTAGTGAACCAATTTGTTTACTTAAAGAAGTTCCTGTCACGGTAAGCGATCCAGAAATTTTCAATTCTTTTGTAGTTGGAATAAATCTTGCATAAAGCGTTGTTCCTGCCGCAGCATTTGCAGACGAAATCACTACGCTTGAAGCAAAAGAAATATTATCTAATGATAATTGATACGAAGCTGGAGCAGTAAGAGTTAAATCTCCATAACCATCAGCTTTAAAAGCAAAAGACTGGCTTGCAGAAACTGTATTCTGAGCTACATCTCCAAAATCTAAAACTGGATTTGAGGCTACATAACCAGATTCGTTTGTAATAGCAAAATCGTCAATAGACCATTCTGAAGCATTATTTGTTCCGCCAGCAGTAGTTTCGTAAACCCATGCCAAATAAGTATGATCTGTTTTATATGCTCCTAAATTGATGAACTCAGATTTTACATAACTTCCTGTAACGGTTGGAAAATTTCCCTCTATTTCTGTCCAAGTTGATAAAGTAGGATCACTCACACCATCGTAATTTGTAGAAACCATTAATTTTAAAGATGGTCCAGCATAAAATTTACGAGAATAGAAAGACAATAATGGAAATTGACCGAAACTGTCTAAACGCATTTTTGGAGAAATCAACCAATCTTTACTTGGCACATTAGTATCTGAGAAACCATTCATAAGAACGGCACCCGTTCCAGAATTTACATTTCGTGTTACATTTGTATAGGTCCACTTGTTTAAAGGTCCAGAAACATTGTATTGTGTCCATCCGCTGTTTGAAAGCACATTCGGATCATCAAAATTTTGAATGTAAGGATTCGTTCCAATTCCTGAAACTGAAACCGTTTTGCTTAGAGCACCAGTAGTTTCGTTTGTAATTGTTCCCGATAAAATACCAGCAGCGCTTGGTTTAAAACGTACATAAACTGTTGGCGTTGCATTTGAAGCAAAATCTACTGCATCATAAGAAACAGAAGACTGAAAAGTAGTATTATCTTTTGAAACTGTATAATTAGCCGTTGCTGTTACAATTACTGGAGCATTAATATTTGTTCCTTTAATTTGATAATTTAAACTAGACGAATCTGAATTTTGTTCTACACTTCCAAAATTAAGATCTGCAATTGTAGTTCTTATTGAAGGCACTAAAGCATTTGCCGTTGTAACATCTAGTTTATTAACCGTTGTTTGAAGATTTTCAGAAGCATCTTCAGAAACAGAATAAACTGTGTAAGCTGTATTTAAAGTTAAGCCTGTAAAGATTTTAGAATATTCTAAAGATTTGTCTGCAATCGTCAATGAACCTGACTGTAGAGCTGCAACTCCTGTAGCATCTAAACCTGCCTTTACTTGCGCTGCAGTTGGCAATGTGCTTCCAGAAGCAGTTAAAACGAAATAGGTTTTACCTGTTTCATTTAATTTATTGATAAAGTCAAAGCCATCAGATAAAACCTCAACAGCTTTTGGATAACCAGATTCGTTAACAGGAGAAGTTGTATCTCCTCCAACTTTAATATTATCAATTGCAAAAGATGGTCTAGAACCTGCACCAGAATCTTGCCTTGAAATCCATCTGATTTGAACCACTTGCTGATTATCACAATCCGCAGGCAATGTAATTTTAATAGTTTTTAAATTTTGAGGTGTAGTAATCGCAGTAATCTGCTGATCGACAGTATTACTGTAAACCGTTTCTGCTATAGAAGTAAAAGCAGCTGTTGTTCCTACACGGTATTGTAATACCAATTCGTTAATACGGCTAGAAACAGGGCTTCCAGGCAATCCATAAGGATTACGAATAGTCATCGCATCATACTGAACCTGAACAGCAGTTTGTCCTGTAGTAGAAAATGCTAAAGCAATAGTTAAATCTAAAGAGCTGCTATTTAAGAATCCAATTTTACCATCATAATTATGAAAATTTCCACTTGTAGTTGCAGCGGTACTGCTCGCATTAAGTTGTCTGTCTGCTCCAGGCGTAGCATTTGTATTGAAGCTAGCGCTAGGACTTGTAGAAGCTGTCCATCCTCTCAATCCCACCGGAAAAGCTGTAGCCGTCGCTTGCAATCCAGTAAAGTTTTGAGAATAAGGTAATGTTTGAACTTCTGGCATGGTTCCCTGGGCAAAAATATTTCCAGAAAAGCAACCTATCAAACATAAAAAAGCCAAGAGTTGGCGCGAAAAGTAAAGTTTTTTCATACTGTTAAGGAATAGAGTTTTTAGAAGTCAAATTTATCGCCTTTAAAGTTAAGCGAATATTATAAAACCATAAACTTAACGGTTATAGATTTATCAATATTATTCAAAAAAGCTTAACACAATATTAAAGATACTAAAATAAAATCAACCAAAAAGCTTAAACACCAAACATTATTCAAAACGCCACAACCTTTACAATGATTAAAAAAACTCCACATTTCTTACAAACAAAGGAATTTTAAACAAAAAAAGCAGTAAACTTTTGCTTACTGCCTTCTCACTTTGTTATGTAGTCTAAAAATTATACCGCAGTATAACCTCCATCGGCTATAATATAACTTCCTGTTGTAAATGATGATTTATCAGAGTTTAAGAAAACTACCAATTCGGCAATTTCTTCGGCAGTTCCTAAACGGTTCATTGCCGATTTGGCCGCCACGGCATTCATCATGTCTTTATTTAAATTATCTTTTAAAAGAGCTGTTTCAATATAACCTGGCCCAACAGCATTACAGCGAATATTTTTTTGAGCATATTCAACCGCAATATTTTTAGTCAAACCTACAACACCGTGTTTACTTGCAGTATAAGCAACACTGTTTGGAGCTGCAACTTGTCCGTGAATAGATGCAATGTTCACAATGCTTCCTCCTCCATTTTTTTCCATTTGTTCTAACTGATAGCGACAAGCATAAAAAACACCGCTCAAATTAAGCGCTATTACTTTATCCCAAGCTTCTGGCTCATATTCTCCAGTTGGTTTTGCTGGTCCGCCCATTCCAGCGTTATTGCACGCAATGTCAAGTCGACCATATTTTGAAACCGTAACCTCAACCATATGCTTATTATCTGCTGCACTCGACGAATCTCCTTTTACAAAAAAAGCTTCTCCGCCTTTGTCCTTTATATTTTTTACGGTTTCTTCACCGTGCTCTACATTGATATCAGATATTACTACTTTTGCTCCTTCTCGAGCGTATGCTTCTGCAACTGCGCGTCCGATTCCTGAACCGCCGCCAGATACAAATGCTACTTTGTTTTCTAAAAGTGACATATTCTTAAAATTTAAATTTGCTCCTCTAATTTACGAAGATTTAAAGGGATACTGAAGTCTTAAGAAGAGTTTACAATAAGATTAACGCGAAGCGCTAATCTTATGTTATTTGATATTAAAATCACAAGATTCTGATGAAAATTTCGTATTGTAAATTAATCCTCTTCATCCAATTTCATATTACCCCTGTCTTTATGACTTTCTGGATTTGAATTCGGATATCGATTTGGTGTTATGTCAGAATTTCGATCTTTGTTTTCTACTGTTTTATTGGCTTCTTCTTCGGTAGAAACACCACGATTTGCATTTGGATTTTTAGAATCAGTTTTTGATATTTTTGATTTAATATCTTCGTTTTCGTTTCTTGCCCTTTCTACAATTTTTTTATCTCCATCTTTATCGCTAACCAATTCTTTATTCAGTTTTGCATCTTTTAAATTTTCATCGTGCGAAACGTTTTTTCCTTTAGATTCATCTATATTTTTTTGCGTTCCGTTTATCTTTTTCGTTCCTAATTTATTCGTTTCCATGGCATTATTCTTTTGAGTTTCTTATATAATATTACGAATTAAATTTCTTATAAATAAAGGGTTTAACATTGCTTTTAGTTTATAATAGCTCGTTTTTCATAATTCACTATCTTTATTTACAACATTTTACGATTTAACCTAAATCTTAACTTATGAATTTCTTCAAAATCAAAACCAGCTGGTCAAATGCCGAATTCATTGTAATCAAAATTTGTATGGCTTCTATCTACATTTTTGTTGGAAGTTATTTTCATGAATTCTTCCAAAACTATTATTGGGCTTTAATCGAAATCTTTGCTTTTACTGCAATTTGGTTTTTATATCAATGGATAAAGAAAATGAAATCTCAAAAGCAGTAATTCGTTTTAATTTGAGAAACCAACTATCTTTGCAAAAAATTAAAAATGCACAGACACTTCATTCTTTTTAAACCTTACGGCTATTTAAGCCAATTTATTTATGAATTAAAAAGAAAGAAAAAGCTTTTAGGCGAATTACATGATTTCCCACAAGGAACTATGGCAATTGGAAGATTAGACGAAGATTCTGAAGGTTTGCTTTTACTGACGACTGACGGAAATATGAGTGAACTCGTTCGAAGCAAAAAAGTTGACAAAGAATATTATGTCCAAGTTGACGGCATTATTACTCCCGAAGCAATTGAACAATTGCAAAAAGGTGTACAAATTGGACTTGACGGAGGCAAATACAAAACAAAACCCTGCAAAGCCTTTATTGTAACGCAAATTCCCGATTTTGGAGCAAGAGCCAAAAAAATTAGAGACGAACGCCATGGTCCAACTTCTTGGGCTTCAATCACAGTTAGAGAAGGAAAATTTCGCCAAGTTAGAAAAATGACTGCTGCGGTTGGTTTTCCGACGCTTCGTTTAGTTCGTGTACGAATTGGAAATGTATATTTGCAAAACCTAAAAGCTGGAGAAGTTTTAGAAGTTTCTGATTTTGAATTAGAAAATTAGAGAATGTGGTAATTAGATAATTTTTGAAACCTGAAACTTGAAACTTGAAACCTAAAAATTAAAACTCAAAAAAATGCTAAACGTAGTTCTTGTAGAACCTGAAATACCAAATAATACTGGAAATATCGGAAGATTGTGCGTAGGTACAGAAAGCCGACTTCATTTAATTCATCCGTTCGGATTTGTTATTAATGACAAAAATCTAAAACGTTCTGGATTGGATTATTGGGTTCATCTTGATGTAACCGAATATCAAAATGTGGAAGAATGGATGGCACAGATCCCTGATCATTCTCGAGTATTTTTAATGAGTTCGCATTCTGATAAATCCTATTTAGAAAATGAATTTCAAGATGGTGATTGGTTAGTTTTTGGAAAAGAAAGTGTTGGTTTGAGTAAGGAGTTCATGGAAAGATTCGAAAATCATTTAACCATTCCGATGTCACCGCTAATTCGCTCTTTTAATATTGCCAATTCTGTAGCTTTTGTAGTTGGCGAAGCTAAAAGACAAATTGGATTAAAGAAATAGCGATTTTCATTTCCTGTAAGGTTTCCAAAACCTTACAGGACAGCCGAAATATTAATTCACAATAAACTTCCCTTTTTCAGCATCAAAAACAATATTTTCATCTTTGAATAAATTGCTGAAACTTCCGTTCGAAATTAAATTACAAGGCTGGTCTTGTGTGATATTATCTGGCGTCATGATAATCATTTCATCACTTAATTGGATTGCCAAATCAATATCGTGTGTTGAAAACAAAATGCATTTCTGAGTTTCTTGCGTTAGCTTTTTCAATAATTTGAACAGCGAAACTTTGTGCAATAAATCTAAATGCGTTGTTGGTTCATCTAAAATAATTACCGGCGTATCTTGCGCCAAAGCTCTTGCAATTAATACTTTTTGTAATTGTCCGTCACTAATTTGAAAATGCTTTTTAGAGGCTAAATGTTCGATTTGAGTCAATTGCATCGCTTCTTGAACTTTTGCAACATCTTCATTAGATAATTTGTCAACCCAATTTGTGTATGGCTGACGACCGAGAGCGACTAATTCAAAAACAGAAAGATTACTTGGAGGCAGTTTTTCGGTTAAAACCAAACTTAGATTCTGCGCTAATTCTAAAGGTTTATAATCTGAAATACTTTTTTCATTTAAATAAACATTTCCAGATAAAGGTTTCTGAATTCCAGTAATTGTTCGCAACAAAGTTGATTTTCCAATTCCATTTGCTCCGATTAATGTTATTAGTTTTCCTGAAGCTAAATTTAGATTCAGATTCTCAGCAATAGTCGTAACACCTTTCTTGGATTTGTATCCGATATTCAGATGCGACGTAGTTAGAATTGATTTCATTTTGAATTGATTTTTAAACACATAGAAACATAGATTTTTCTTTTTCCACTAAGAGTTTATTTTAAAATTTACTAGTAAATTAACACATAGCTTTGAACTTAAAACTTTGGCAATAATTTGAAATATTCATTTACAAATGTCTTTTGGCCTTCTTTGAAAATATTAAAACAATTAAAATTAATTAGAATGCCTTTTGGTGCTTTTAAAAGTTTCATATACGTCATTAACTGTGCTTCATAAATAGGACTTATTTCCGATGTTGCTTTTAATTCTACAACTAAACAATTCTCTACAAATAAATCACATTTTAGATCTGCATGTAATTCTTTTCCCTTATAAATCAAAGGAACTTTCATTTCAGTAAAAAAATTTATGTTTCGAAATCTTAATTCTTCTTTTAAACATTGATGATAAACATTTTCAAGCAAACCTTTTCCAACTGCTTTGTGAACTTCAATACAAGCGCCAATAACATTAAAAGTTAATTCATCTAGATATTTTTGAGTTACCATTTAAATTAGTTTTATAAAATAGAAAACCAGTTTTAATTCACTAAAACTATGATTGTTTAAAAAAAGTGAAACGCCTTTAATCGGCTTTTAAAACTATGTATCTATGTGTTTAAAAAACTAAGACATTAAATATTTGTAAGTTTTTACTTAAAATTTCTTTTTCTAACTAAAAGCCAAATAACCACTGGCGCACCAATAATAGACGTAATGGCATTTATTGGAAGTGTAACATCAAAGCCAGGCATTTGTGAAACAATATCGCAAAACAGCATAATAATAGAACCAAAAAATAAAGTACTCCAAAATAAAATGGTGTGATTACTGGTCTGAAAAGTCAGTTTTGCTATATGCGGAACTGCTAATCCGATAAAAGCAATTGGGCCTGCAAATGCCGTTATGGCTCCAGATAAAATACTTGTTGCGAATATGATTATTAATCTTGCTTTTTTAAAATTTAAACCCATGCTTTTGGCATAGTTTTCTCCTAAAAGTAAAGCATTTAATGGTTTAATACTTTTGGCACTCAAAAGCAATCCGATTATAACACAAGATGTCAGAATTCCGATTGTCGACCAAGAGAGATTTCCTAAACTTCCCATTGACCAAAAAGTAAATTTCTGAAGTTGTTCTGCCGTGCTAAAATAAGTTAAAACACTAACAATTGCTGTTGTAAAACTTCCAAACATTAATCCGACAATCAAAATTGCCATTGTATCTCGTAATCTTTGGGAAACAACAAGAACCAAAAGTAAAACTAAAGTACTTCCGAAAGTTGAAGCCAAAACAATTCCGTATGACGACAATGCAATTACACTTAAAAACGAAGGCAGAAATCCTGCGCCTAAAATAACAAAAGCGACTCCCAAACTCGCGCCCGAACTTAGTCCTAAAACATAAGGTCCAGCAAGCGGATTTCGAAACAAAGTCTGCATTAAAAGTCCGCTAATTGAAAGTCCGCTTCCGACTAAAACTGCCGTTATCGCTTTTGGCAAACGGTAATTAATAATGATATATTCCCAAGTTGATTTTGTGGCATGACCACCAGTTAAACTCGCAAAAACATCTTTTAGCGGAATAGTAACAGATCCTAAACTAATGCTCGCAAAAAACATCAGCAAAAGACCTAAAGTCAAAACAGCAAATAAAATCGTATTTCGTTTTTTATTTGCCAAATTAGTTCAGTTTTGATGCAAAAGTAAATTCGTAGCTTGACAATAAATCAGGATGGAAAATCTTGATATAATCTTTCAAGACCAAATCTGGTCGGCTTGGCGCTAATTCGTAATAGACCGTTCCGCCAGTTGCGCCCAATTTGCCTTCAAAATTGTAAACGCTTTTATTTTTGAAAGCATCAAATTCTCCATAATGAGGATTCGCTTTTTGCAATTCATCTAAACTTTTAAAAGAACCAGAAGCAATCCAAACATTGGCAGTTTTAGCTTTATCCAATACTTTTTCAAAAGACAAACCTTCGCTCCCACTTCCTTTTAAATCTGCCCATAAATAATTTGCTTGAGCATCTTTCATAAATTGTGCAACCCAACTATTTCCTTTTGCAACGTACCAAACATCTTCGTACATAGAACCGTATAACACTTTTGAAGTTGCAGGTTTATCGGCAACTAATTTTTTTGCCTGATTGTAGCTTTGCACAATTTTATCAAAAAGCTCTTTTGCTTTGTCTTCTTTACCAAATAAAGCGCCGTAAAGTTTGATCCATTCTGCTTTTCCGAGTGGAGATTGTTCCATCCAATCGCCTTGAATTAAAACATTTAACCCGCTTTTTTTCAGATTATCCAACATCGGATTATTATTATCAACTCCAAAAGTTACAATCAAATTTGGTGCTAATTCTATTAATTGCTCAATATTAAGTTTTTCATTTTGTCCAACATTTTTCACAGAACCTTTGTCAATTAAAGCTCTTGTTTTTTCTGAAGAAATATAGTCTGTGTGCGGAAAACCAACTAATTTGTTTTCTACTTCTAGCATTTCTAAAAATGGAATATTTGTCGTAGAAGTTACTACAACAGATTCTAATGGAACTTGAATAGAAGTGTAAGACAGAAGACTATCTGGAACTTTTGCGTCTTTTTCTTTTAAAATATACTTGAAATCTTTATCTGAATTAGGCCATGGATTTGAGACTGTTACAACAGAATAATCATCATATTTTAGGATTGAAAGTCCAGATGCATATTCAATACTATTTTTAGTATTTTCTATTTTTACGGTTTCAACTTTTTCATTCTTCTTACATCCGACAAGGATAAAAAAAGCTGCTATAAAAATCATTTTAGGAAAAAAATATCTCATGGTTGCGGTTTTGGATGGCACAAAGGTAAAGTATTTTTATATTTTTTTTGTTTACCTTTATTCTTACAAATTTAAACAATTGTATCTTTGCGATATGAATACCACAAAAAAGAAAATTTGCTCAAGCTGTGATTCTGAATTCAGCTGTGGAGATATATCTATAGTAAATAAATGTTGGTGTAATGATTTTCCGCCGATCTTCAATCTCTCTGAAGGCGGAGATTGTCTTTGTCCAATTTGTTTCAAAGAAGCCTGCGAAGATAAAATTGATGCTTATGTCGAAACTCTTTCTCCAGAAAAAGCGCTTCAAAATAAAGCCAAAGATTTACCCAAAACCGAAATCTTAATTGAAGGAATCGATTATTATCTTGAAAATGGAAATATGGTTTTTAAAACTTGGTACCATTTAAAAAGAGGAACTTGTTGCGGAAATAATTGCCGACATTGCCCCTATTAATTGTTAATTATAAATTGTTAGTTGTTAATTATTAACTTGGCCGACATAATCTAACAATTAATAATTAACTATGCTTTATTTGATAACTGGCGGCGAACGCTCTGGAAAAAGTAGTTATGCTCAAAAACTTGCTTTAGAACTTTCTAATTCACCTTTATATATAGCAACAGCTCGAAAATGGGATTCTGATTTTCAGAGTAGAATTGATCGTCATCAAAACGAACGTGACGAACGCTGGACCAATATCGAAGAAGAGAAATATTTAAGTAAAATTGATTTCACCGAAAAAACTGCTTTAATTGATTGTGTAACACTTTGGCTTACCAACTTTTTTGTAGACAACAAAAATGATGTTCAATTAAGTCTGGAAGAAGCTAAAAAAGAATTTCTTGCTATTGCGAAAAATCAAAATTCTAACATAATTATTGTAACAAACGAAATCGGAATGGGCGTTCATGCAGAAACTCACATCGGGAGAAAATTTGTTGAACTGCAAGGCTGGATGAATCAATTTCTTGCCGAAAATGCTGACGAAGTTGTTTTGATGGTTTCGGGAATTCCGGTAAAAATTAAATAAAAATACCCAAATTAGAAATTCCAAATTCCAAAGCTCAATATAGTTTTGGCATTTGGAATTTTCTTTTTTAGAGTTTGACCTTGGAATTTGGGATTTAAAAATTGTAATTTTATAGCATGAGCAATCTAGACGATATATTAAAATCCCGCCGCGACACCCGACATTTTACAACCGATGAAGTTCCTGACGAAGTAATTCAGAAAGCTTTGCAGGCTGGACATTGGGCGCCTTCAGTTGGTTTAACTGACGCGACTAGATATTTCCTCATTAAATCGGATGAAGTCAAAACTTCCATAAAAAAGCTGTTTTTAGATTACAACAAAAAAGCGGCAGAACTCACCGATAATGAAGAACAAAAAGAATTGTACAATTCACTAAAATTAGAAGCAATCGAAGAAGCTCCAATCGGACTTATTATTGCTTACGACCGTTCTGTTTTAAATCAGTTTACAATTGGAACAATTGGCAGCAATGAAGCAGTGAAATTCAGTTCGGTTTGTGCGGCACAAAACATCTGGCTTTCGCTGACAGAACAAGGTTACGGAATGGGCTGGGTTTCGATTTTAAATTATTATCAGTTTAAAAAAATCCTAGATTTACCCGAAAATATTGAACCGTTGGGTTATTTCTGTATCGGAAAACCAGCAACAAATTATAACAATCAGCCAATGTTGCAGCAATTGCATTGGAAACAAAAATCGGAAGCGCCAATTTGTACTGAAATTACAGAAATTTATAAAATAAACATTCCCGATTCTCTATTACAATCAAAAAATGAAATTGAAGATAAATCTGATTTTTGCAAATTGCTGCAAGAAAAAATAGATTCTAAAACAAAACCCGTCGGCTCTTTGGGAACTCTTGAAACTTTAGCTTTTCAAATGGCAACTGTTTTCGAAACTTTAAATCCTAAAATTACAAAAACGAATATTGTGGTTTTTGCGGCAGATCACGGAATTGCAAATCATGGCGTAAGCGATTACCCGCAAGATGTTACACGCCAAATGGTTACTAATTTTCTGGATGGCGGAGCCGCAATAAATGTTTTCTGCAAACAAAACAATATTGAATTATCTATTGTAGATGCAGGCGTAAATTATGATTTTCCAACCAATGCAAAATTGATTAATTCGAAAATTGCTAAAGGAACGCAGTCGTTTCTTCATGTTCCAGCAATGAGCGAAACCGAAGTTCAATTATGTTTTGAAAAAGGAAAATCTATTGTTGAAACTATTGCAAAATCAGGTTCAAACTGTATTGGTTTTGGCGAAATGGGAATTGGAAATACTTCTACAGCTTCTGTTTTAATGAGCTTTTTAACTGGTTTTTCGATTGAAGAATGTGTTGGAAAAGGAACGGGAGTTTCTGATGAAAAATTAATTCAAAAACAAAACATCCTCAAAAAAGCAATTGAAAATTATTCTGGTCAAACCGATTTAATTTCGCAGCTTTCCTATTTCGGAGGTTTTGAAATTCTACAAATGGCGGGCGGAATGCTTTCTGCTTTTGAAAATAAAATGCTGATTTTAGTCGATGGTTTTATTTGTACTACAGCTTTTTTAATTGCTTATAAAATAAATCCGAACATTAAACAAAATGCTATTTTCTGTCATTGTTCTGCCGAAAAAGCACATCAGAAATTATTAGAATATTTAGATGTCAAACCAATTTTAAATTTAGATTTGCGCTTGGGCGAAGGAACGGGTTGCGCGGTTGCTTTTCCGATTTTAAAATCAGCGGAGGCTTTTTTGAATGAAATGGCTAGTTTTGAGAGTGCGGGAATAAGTCGAAAGTAAGCTCTCTATTTGTCATTTCGACTGAAAGGAGAAATCACACGCGGGATTCGACAAAGATTGGCGACGTTCTTTGCGGAGTTTCTAGTGTGATTTCTCCTTTCAGTCGAAATGACAAAACTGAATTAAAAATTTATATAAATGAAAAAAGAACTACATATTTTCCTCACTTGTTTAATGTTCTACACAAGAATTCCCTGTCCAAAAACCATTACACATCATCCAGATTATTTAAATAAAGCCACAAGATATTTTCCTTTCATTGGATGGATTGTTGGAAGTATTTCTTTTTTGGCATTTTATATTTTCTCACTTTTTCTTTCTACAGAAATTGCTGTTATTTTCTCAATTGTCATTTCAGTTTTAACAACTGGCGCTTTTCATGAAGACGGCTTTGCCGATGTCTGCGACGGTTTCGGTGGAGGCTGGACCAAAGAAAAAATCTTGATCATAATGAAAGACAGTGCCATTGGTGCTTACGGAGCAATTGGATTGGTTTTACTTTTTTTATTGAAATTTAAATTGCTTTCAGAATCTATTTTGTTATTTCAAGTTTATGATGAAATGGCAGTCTTTAAAACATTTCTCCTATTTATTTCTGCGCATTCCTTAAGTCGATTGGCAGCAATCAGTATTATTTTCACGCATAAATATTCTCGCGAAGATGCTTCAAGCAAAAGCAAGCCAATTGCCAAACAATTTACTTGGAAAGAAGTTTTTGGTTCTTTCTTTGTTGGTCTAGTTCCTTTAATTGTATTTTCACTTTTTGATTTTAGATTAATTCTAGCCGTAATTCCTGTTTTTATAACAAGATATTTTTTAGCTCGATATTTCCAAAAATGGATTGATGGTTATACTGGAGATTGTCTTGGCGCAACACAACAAGTCTGTGAAATTATTTTCTACCTAAGTATTTTATTTTTATGGAAATTTATCTAGTCCGTCATACCGAAACCATTTGCAAAAAAGGAATCTGTTACGGACAATCGGACGTAAATATTGCGGAACCTTTTGATGAAATTTTTAATAGAATTGTTTCCGAATTACCAGAAGAAGCTGCGATTTTCTCGAGTCCTTTAAAACGTTGTGCCATTCTAGCAAAACACATTCAGCAAAATATAAAAGTTATTTCTTATCAAGAAGATAATCGTTTAAAAGAAATGAATTTTGGCGATTGGGAATTGAAAACTTGGAATGAAATTCCGCCTGAAGAACTCAATCCGTGGATGGAAGATTTTGTAAATATTAGAGCTTTAAATGGGGAATCTTTTACAGAGCTTCATGAAAGAGTTGGTGATTTTTTATTAGCTAAAATTCAAAAAACAAATCATCCTATTATTATCGTTTCGCACGCAGGAGTTATCAGAAGCATATTGTGTCATCAAACCTCACTTCCTTTAAAAGATGCCTTTAATAATAAAGTTGATTTTGGAGAAGTCATCAGAATTGAATTATAAAATTTCAGTTTGTTTTATTATTAAGCCTTAAAAGTGAAACAAATTTGAATATTCAATAATTTTAACTTTATCTTTGCAGAAAATTAAGGTTGTGTTTTTATTAAACACATTAAAAGGGAATCAAGTAAATTCTTGAGCTGTACCCGCAACTGTAAGCTTAGTTCTAAAACGAATGCTTGTTGTAAACTACAAAACCACTGTCCCGCCATGCGGTATGGGAAGGTAAACAACAAGACGCAAGCCAGGAGACCTGCCTTTGTAACTAATATCGAGCTCTCGGGAAAAAGAGTGTAGAAATTATGACTATAAAACTAAGGTTTGCTTTTTGTTTACTGTTATTGTGCCAAAGTATTTTGGCGCAGAATGATTCTATTAATAAACTGAAAGAAGTTGTTGTTTCTGACAATAATCTTAAGAATTTCTCTAATACGCAATCTATACAAAGGTTAAGCGATTCCATTATAAGCAAAAACCAATCTTCATTAACTTCCCTTTTAAATTATAATACTGTAATCTATTTTAAAGAAAATGGATTAGGAATGACTTCTTCACCTTCGTTTAGAGGAACTACTTCTCAACAGACTGTAGTAGTCTGGAATGGAATAAATATCAACTCTCAGTTATTAGGACAAGCGGATTTTAATACTATTTCGACACGAGGATTCAATTCTATAGATGTAAAAGCAGGCGGAGGAAGTGTTGTTTACGGAAGCGGTGCAATTGGAGGAACGATCCATTTAAATAATGATTTGAAATTTACAGATACATTCAAAAATGACTTTCAAATTTATTACGGAGAATTCAATACTTTAAGTGCAATTTATGGAATCACCGCAGCGACCAAAAAATGGAGTTTTGATGCAAGTTTTACCAGAAATAGCTCTGACAACGATTTCAAATTTGTTGGCCAAGAAGTTTGGAACAAAAACGGACAATACTACAATAACACTCTTGATGCAGCCATTGGTTATAAGATAAATGACAAAAATAGCATCAAATTTTATAGTGAAATATATGATGGAGAACGTCACTTTTCTCTAACATCGCCAAATGCAACCAAAACAAAATACCAAGATTACAATACTCGTAATTTATTAACATGGAGCAGTTCTTTTAGCAATTTAAATTCAAATGTGAGACTTGCTTATATAACAGAACATTACAATTATTTTGAAGACATCAATCTAGACGGATATACTTCTGGTGGAGTAAAAAGTTTCATCGGAAAATATGATCTAGATTACACGATCTCTTCTACTATGAAGATAAGCACCATTTTAGATTATACCAAAAACGACGGACTTGGTTCTGGTATTGGAAAAAGTACACGTCAAATTGGTGGCGCAAGTTTATTATGGAAACATTCGCTTACAGAAAAATGGAATTATGAAATGAGTGCTAGAAAAGAAGTTTCAGATGTTTATAAAAGTCCGATTCTTTTCTCTGTTGGTTCACGTTATAATTTTTCAGATTTCTATAAGCTTAAATTTAACTTTTCGAGAAATTTCAGAATTCCAACCTTTAATGATTTATATTGGGAAGGAAGCGGAAATCCGGATTTAAAACCAGAAAGTTCGTTTCAGGCAGAAATTGGAAATGAATTTACCTATAAAGATTTTCGAATGACCGTTACGGCATACGGAATGAAGATTAAAGACATGATTCGTTGGCTGCCAAACAATACCGGAAATTGGTCTCCAGAAAACACAGACAGAGTTACAATTTATGGTGCTGAAGCACTTTTAGGATGGAAAAAAAGTTTTGGCAAAAACACCTTCGATTTTAGCGGTACTTATGCTTACACCGTTTCATTAGACGACAGAACTGACAAACAGCTTTTTTACGTGCCTTATCATAAATTAACTGGCTCTTTATCCTATTATTACAAGAAACTTTCTGCCTATTATCAGATTATGTATACGGGCGAAATTTTTACAACATCAGATAATAATCCGAAATACATACTTGACGCTTATAATGTTTCTAACATTGGTGTTGACTATAATTTTAGCAAGAAAAACATTTTCAAATTAGGCGTTAAGGCGGCTAATCTTTGGAATGAAAAATATGAAGCTCTCCCTAGCCGATTTATGCCTGGGCGAAATTTAACTATTTATTTAAACCTTAATTATTAAAAACATGAAATTAAAAAATCTTTATTTAGGAATTATTGCCTCTGCATTTTTATTTGCTTCTTGTAGCAGCGATAATGATGACAACGACGTTGCGTTAGGTGTTTATGACAATGGTGTGCTTATTTTAAATGAAGGAAATTTTGGAACTCCTAATGCATCAGTTTCTTACGTTTCGAATGATTTGGCTACTTTTCAAAATGATATTTTCAAATTAGTAAATACGCCAATGGTTTTAGGAGATGTTGCTCAATCAATGTCTTTTAGCAATGAAAAAGCTTTTATTGTAGTAAACAATTCTAATGAAGTAGAAGTGGTAAACCGTTATACTTTTAAAAGTTTGGGTACAATTACCGAAAAACTTCAAAACCCACGTTACAGTGTTGTTGTAAATGACAAATTATATGTAACAAATTCAATTTCTCAAGCTGTTACCGTTTATGATGCAAAAACTTATGCTTACATAACTTCAATTGCATTAGGAAAAACTGCTGAAAAAATTATTGCTGCAAACGGAAAAATTTATGTAACAAATGCAGCTTACGGAAACGGAAGTGAAGTTACTGTTATTAGCCCTTCAGCAAATGCTGTGACTAAAACCATCACATTAGAAAATGGTATTAATTCTATTGAAGAGAACAATGGATCTGTATACGTATTAGCAGGAACTAGCGCTAAAAGTAAATTATTTAAAATTAATACTTCTACAGATACTGCAACATCTTTCGAATCGACTACAGTAAAAAATGCAATCAACATGGATATTGATGGAGATAAAATCTATTATACTCAAGGAACTGGCGTTTATGCAATTAACTTATCTGCAACAGCATTTTCAGACAAAGCTTTATTTTCTGTAAAAGATAGCAGCTGGTCTACTTTTTATGGTTTTGGCGTAATCGATGGCAGAATTTATTCTGGTGATGCAAACGCATTTACTTCAGACGGAACGGTTACTGTATATTCTTCAACTGGAACAGTATTAAAAACATTAACTGTTGGCGTAGGACCAAACGGTTTTTATTCTAACAATAATTAGAATTAATTTATTTTTTTGGAATAAAAAAGGCTTTCATTTCTGAAAGCCTTTTTTTATATCTAAATTTTCTTAGAATACTTTTGGAGCAGTTTTAAGATACATACCGTGTCTTAATCCGTTTAAGATTTTAGAATCTGTTACATAAGGACGTAAAGGCTCTGAATCTGTTTGGATTTTCTTAGCTGCATTTCCAGTAATTTTAGAAATTGCATTACTAAGCAACGGCTCTGTAGTTTCTCCTAAAACACCATAATTAAGAACCGATTCATATTGTTGGTAAGTCGGAACTAAACCTTGCGTGTAATCTCCAAAATTAACAGAGTTTGTAATTTTAAGAACCAAAGGCTGCATCGCATATTTATGATTTGGATTGATTCCTTTTTTAGTTGTCAAAGTTTCTGAATCATAAACAGTAAAAGATCCAACATTTTTTCCAACTGTAGTCTCTCCGATTTGAACAACATTAATGTACGGTTTTAATCCGTTGATGATTAATTCACTTGCAGAAGCTGTACTTGCCGTTGTAATAACGTAAACAGTTGTCATATTCAAGCTGTTTAAATTTTTAACGAATCTAACGTTTAAATCTTCCAAATCAGCTGTACTAAGACCTTGCATTTGTTTGCTGTTGAATGTCATTTTAGAAAAAATCTGCGTATCGAATTGTCCCGTAATCATACTAGCCAATTTCGCAGATGTTGCAATAGATCCTCCTCCATTATAACGAAGATCTAAAATAAAATCTGTAACTCCTTGCCCTTTCAATGTACCAAAAGCTTGATTCAATCTATCGTCATATTCAGAATAGAAACCATTATACATTAAATAACCAATTTTATGACTTCCAGAAGTAATTACTTTATTAATGAAAATTGGGTTTTCTTCTAAAACAGTTTTTGTTAAAGCAACTGATTTTCCATTCAAAACAAAAGCGCTTCCGTTGTAATCAGCTAAATTTAATGTGTAAGTATCTTTACCTATTAACTCTTGATAATTAGAAACAGTAAGTTTGGTTCCGTTAATGCTCGTAAACAAATCACCACGTTTGATTGCTTTAGTTGAAGCATCTGAATTTGGAATAATATATCGAACATAACCAACCAAATCATTTGATCCTGAAGCCACTCGGCTTAATCTGAAATCTACTCCATTGTTTTTTGAGATTCCGCTTAATTCTTGTTCCAAAACAGTATAATCGTCAACAATCCAGCTAAAACGGTCAATTGCATCTCCGTTTGGATATTTACTTTCTGGTTTATTCAATAAATCTTCAAATAAATCTTCTGGTTTTGCATAACCTTTTAAGAAATTATTAAAGTCATTTTCAGTTGCAAAACGATTGTCTGCTAAATTTGGAACATCTGCCTGCCATAAATAAACTTCGTTTAGTCCTTTCCAGATAAAACTATTAATCTGTACATCTGCTGGAGCGGCTACATCGTCATTATCCTCACATGACTGCAAAGAAAAAGCGACTAAAAAAAGAAAAAGAGCACTCTTTAAAATTGTTTTCATATCATTTAAGTATCTTAGTAGTATACTGTAAAAGTAGCATCTTTAGTATTAGCTTGGTCACAAAAGCAGTATTTTTTTTACATATAAAAAAAATATTTTTTTGTTGTAACAAATCTAATTGTGCCTCGTCTTGAATATATAAGCTAACGATTAACCATCAGATTAATGAACCAAGTTGTATTTATAGAATTAATAAATCCTTTTAAAGACAAAGTTTTTCGTCTGGCAAAAAGATTGCTTACAAGTACTGAAGAGGCCGAAGATGCCACTCAGGAAGTAATGGTCAAATTATGGAATAAAAAGGATAATCTGGAAAGTTACAATAGTGTTGAAGCACTCGCCATGACGATGACCAAAAACTATTGTTTAGATCAGTTAAAATCTAAAAGAGCCAGTAATCTTCAAATCGTTCATAACAATTTTACAGACCGTGAGCCTCAATTAGACAAAAAGCTTGAAGATGAAAATAGTTTAGAATGGGTTGAAAAAATAATAAACGAACTGCCTGAACAAATGCAGTTATTAATTCAGCTTCGAGATGTAGAACAATATGAATTTGAGGAAATTGCAAAAATTGTCAATATGAATGAAACGGCAATACGAGTTGCACTTTCGAGAGCGAGAAAAAAAATTAGAGAATCAATGACAAATACACACCTTTATGGAACCAAATAAAATAGAAGATATATTAGAAAAATACTTTCAGGGAGAAACTTCTATTGCTGAAGAAAATCAATTAAAAGAATACTTTTCTTCGCCAAATGTTGCGCAGCATTTGGAGCAATACAAACCAATGTTTGGCTATTTCTCTCAGGCAAAAGAACAGAAGTCGACGTATGAGATTCCACTACAATCTAAAAAACGCAACGTAGCGTGGTTATCGATTGCAGCTTCAGCTGTTGTTTTGCTCGGAATTGGAACTTACTTTTTTGTGAGCGAACAAAAAGATACTACTGCAGTAGCTTCGCAAACAGAATTAGGAACCTACCAAGATCCCGAAGAAGCGCTAAAAGCAACTCAAAAAGCTTTAGCATTATTATCAAACAATGTTAATGTAGGTATTGAAAGTGTACAGTACATTAAAGAATATGAACAATCAAAAAACAAAGTCTTTAAACAGTAATTAAAAAATAAAACAATCATGAAAAATTTCATCATAACTTTAGTATTCGCATTCGTTACAAATGTTTTTTATGCACAAGGTGCTTTTGACAAATTTGACGGTCTAGACGATGTAACGTCTGTAATTGTAAATAAAAAAATGTTCGATTTAATGAGCAAAGTAAAAGCTGATAATCAGGACAAAGAAACACAGCAATATATCAATCTGATTAAAAAATTAGATTACTTAAAAGTCTTTACCACAAAAAATCCTAAGATCGAAGCCGACATGAAAGCTTCTGCAGACAAATACATTAAAACAGCTGGTCTTGAAGAATTAATGAGAGTAAATGACAGCGGTAAAAATGTCAAAATAATGGTTAAATCTGGCGCAAGCGACACACAAATTAAAGAGTTATTAATGTTTGTAGATGGCGCTAAAAACGACGAGACGGTTTTACTATCTTTAACTGGTAATTTTGATTTGAATGAAATTTCAGTTTTAACAGATAAAATGAATCTTCCTGGAGGTCCAGACCTAAAGAAAGCTTCTAAAGGCAAAAAATAAATGAAAGCAAAAATTTTCACCTTAGCACTTATAGCTTTACTAACTTTAGGAAGCTGTAATTCTGAACCAACACTGCAAAAATATTTTGTTGAGAATTCGGAGAAAAAAGACTTTATTGCTTTGGATGTTTCTCCAAACATCCTGAATGTTGACAAAGCAAAATTATCTGCGGAACAAAACGAAGCATTAAATTCGTTTGATAAAATGAATATTATCGCTTTTAAAGCAGATAAAAGTAATCAAGCGCAGTTTGAAACAGAAAGAACCAAAGTAAAAGCCATTTTAAAAGATCCGAAATATCAGGAATTAATGAAGTTTGGTTCTGGCAAAGATGGTGCTTCTGTAAGCTATGTTGGAAGTGACGATAATATAAAAGAGTTTGTCATTTTTGCAAACAGAAAAGAAAACGGTTTTGCTGTAGTTAGAGTTTTAGGCGAAGATATGAATCCGAATAATATTATGACTTTAATGTCAGTTTTACAAAAATCAAAAATTGATATGGAGCAATTGAAACCTTTACAAGAATTGCTTAAAAAATAATATCTTACTTTTTATAATTTAAAAGCTCCAATAATTTTGGAGTTTTTTTTTACCCCAATATAATTTGTAAGATTTTTTGTATTTTTAAAACCGTAAATTATTAAAATGCAAGAGCTATGGAAAAAACATTTTACGACTTCAATATAAACTTCTTAATATGGCAGATTATAAACATTGCCTTTTGGATTTTCGTAATTTATTTGCTTTATAAAGTTTATAAAAAAAAAAAAGTTCAAAAAATTAATTCACTTTTTTTTAAAATATCATTACACACAGCATATCTGTAGAGACGCACCGCAGTGCGTCTTATGCGCAACAGAAATGAATATTGGACGTAGACGCACTGCAGTGCGCCTCTACAGAAAATTGGAATGAATTTTAAAATCAACATAAACAAAAAAAACAATTTATTTATACCATTTCGATCAAAAAAATCACGCACAGCATATTTGTAGAGACGCACTGCAGTGCGTCTTATGTGCAACAGAAATGAATATTGGACGTAGACGCACTGCGGTGCACCTCTACAGATAATTGGGATGAATTTCAATTAACACATAAAAACAAAAAAGCTCCAATTTACATTGGAGCCTTTCTTTTATAATAGAATCTGAGATTATTTACTCAAATACATTTTTCTTCTAGAGTACAATTCGTAGAATTGATCATCTTTTAAATCATCAATAAACAAGATACTTTCTCCTGTTGATTTCATTTCTGGTCCTAACGCTTTGTTTACGTTCGGGAATTTGCTGAAAGAGAAAACTGGTTGTTTGATTGCATAACCGTTTAATTGTGGGTTGAAATCAAAATCAGTTACTTTATTGTGGCCTAACATTACTTTTGTAGCGTAGTTTACATAAGGCTCCCCATAAGCTTTTGCAATAAACGGAACCGTTCTTGACGCTCTTGGGTTTGCCTCAATGATGTAAACCGTATCATCTTTAATTGCAAACTGAATGTTGATTAAACCAACCGTTTTTAAAGCTCTTGCAATTTTAAGCGTATGATCTTTAATTTGCTGCATTACAAATTCTCCTAAGTTGAAAGGAGGCAATGTTGCATTACTATCTCCAGAGTGAACTCCACAAGGCTCGATGTGCTCCATAATTCCGATGATGTAAACATTTCCATCAGCATCACAGATTGCATCAGCTTCAGCTTCGATTGCTCCGGCTAAATAGTGATCTAGTAATAATTTGTTTCCTGGAATTGCTTTCAATAAATCGATAACGTGCTCTTCAAGCTCTTTTTTGTTGATTACAATTTTCATTCCCTGACCTCCTAATACATAAGAAGGACGAATTAAAAGTGGAAAATCTAAAGTATCAGCTAATTTTGAAGCTTCATCAGCCGTTTCAGCGATTCCGAATCTTGGGAAAGGAATGTTTAATTCCGTCAATAAGTCTGAGAATCTTCCTCTGTCTTCTGCTAAGTCAAGTGCATCAAAACTAGTTCCGATAATTTTTACTCCATATTTAGAAAGCTTATCCGCTAATTTAAGAGCTGTTTGTCCTCCTAACTGAACGATTACACCTTCTGGTTTTTCATGTTGAATGATGTCATAAATATGCTCCCAGAAAACTGGCTCAAAGTATAATTTATCAGCCGTATCAAAGTCTGTAGAAACCGTTTCAGGATTACAGTTAATCATGATTGTTTCGTAACCGCATTCTTTAGCAGCTAAAACTCCGTGTACACAAGAATAATCAAATTCGATTCCTTGTCCGATTCTGTTTGGTCCAGAACCTAAAACGATCACTTTCTTTCTATCAGTAAGGATACTTTCGTTATCTACATAACGCTCTCCGTTTGTTTTTTCGATTTCTGCCTCAAAAGTTGAGTAGTAATAAGGTGTTTTAGCTTTAAACTCAGCCGCACAAGTATCTACTAATTTGAATACACGGTTGATGTTCATGTCCATACGTAAAGCGTGAACTTCACTTTCTAAACAACTCATCATGTGCGCTAATTGTCTATCTGCAAAACCTTTTTGTTTTGCCTCAAGCAATAATTCTTTAGGAAGATCAGAAACTTTGTAATTTGAGATTTCTTTTTCTAAAGTATAAAGCTCTTCGTATTGTTTTAAGAACCACATATCGATTCTTGTAATTTCGTGAATTGTACTCAACGGAATTCCCATTGCAATTGCATCGTAGATTACAAAAACACGATCCCAGCTTGCATAAGTTAATTTCTCAATGATTTGCTCGTAATCTTTATATCCTTTTCCATCAGCACCTAAACCGTTTCTCTTAATCTCTAAAGATTGAGTTGCTTTGTGAAGCGCTTCTTGGAAAGAACGTCCGATTCCCATAACCTCACCTACAGATTTCATCTGAAGACCTAAAGTTCTGTCTGAACCTTCAAATTTATCGAAGTTCCAACGTGGTATTTTTACGATTACGTAATCTAAAGTCGGTTCGAAAAGAGCCGAAGTAGATTTTGTAATTTGATTTTGTAATTCATCTAAGTTGTATCCTAATGCTAATTTCGAAGCGATTTTAGCAATTGGATAACCCGTTGCTTTTGATGCTAAAGCAGAAGAACGAGATACACGAGGGTTAATCTCGATAGCTACGATATCTTCTTTTTCGTCTGGCGAAACTGCGAATTGCACGTTACATCCTCCAGCAAAATTTCCGATACTTCTCATCATTAAGATAGCATAGTCACGTAATTTTTGGAAAGTTGTATCAGATAATGTCATCGCTGGCGCAACTGTAATCGAATCTCCAGTGTGGATTCCCATTGGATCCATATTTTCGATAGAACAGATAATTACAACGTTGTCATTTTTATCTCTTAAAAGCTCTAACTCGTATTCTTTCCATCCCATCAAAGCTTTGTCAATCAAAACTTCGTGAATTGGAGAAGCTTCAAGTCCGCGCGTTAAAAGCTCATCAAAATCTTCTTTTTTATAAACAACCGCTGCTCCAGTTCCTCCTAGTGTAAACGAAGGACGAATTACAAGCGGGAAACCAAATTCTTGTGCAATTTCTTTTCCTTCTAAGTAAGAAGTAGCCGTTTTTGCAGGTGCAGTTGGAACATTTATTCTTTCTAAAAGCTGTTTAAATTGCTCTCTATCTTCAGTAATATTAATTGCATTAACATCAACACCGATTAATCTTACCCCGAAATCTTGCCAGATTCCTTTTTCTTCAGCTTCCAAACACAAGTTCAAAGCAGTCTGTCCTCCCATTGTTGGTAAAACTGCATCAATTTGTGGATGTTCCTTAAGAATTTCAATAATCGATTTTGTAGTTAAAGGTTTCAAATAAATATGATCCGCCATCGATGGGTCTGTCATAATTGTCGCTGGATTTGAGTTAATCAAGATAACCTCAATTCCTTCTTCACGAATCGAACGAGCAGATTGAGACCCTGCATAATCGAATTCGCAAGCTTGACCAATAACAATAGGTCCTGAACCTATAATTAAAACTGATTTTATTGATGTGTCTTTAGGCATTTTGTATGTATTGTGTAGTTATTTAAGATTTTAAAAAACTTTTCTAGTGTACTAAAAACTAGAAAGTTGAGAAAATTTTTACCGACAAGGTATAAAAAAAGGCGATACTAAAAAAGTAATCGCCTTATGTATGTTTATACAAACATTATTTTTTGTGTCTAGGCTCGCTAGAAACAGTTAATTTATGTCTTCCTTTTGCTCTTCTACGCGCTAGAACTTTTCTTCCATTCGCAGAAGCCATTCTGTCCATAAATCCGTGCTTATTTCTTCTTTTTCTTTTCGATGGTTGAAATGTTCTTTTGCTCATTGCTTTGTATCTTTAAAAATGGTATCTATTAACTCTTTATTTTGGCTTTGGATATCGTTATTCAAAAACCGAGTGCAAATATACAAAGACTTTTTTTTCTGGCAAGCACTTTTATAAAAATATTTTTAATTCCTTTTACTATCTTTGCAATCACAAATTTACATTAATTATGTTTCACAAAAATATTAAACTTATTTTGGCCGGACTTCTAGTGGTAGCGGGCATTTGGCAATTTACAGAAAGTAATATCGGGAATGGCATATTCCTTATCTTATTGACTGCAATTCCAATTTTTCTTTATTTTAAAAACGAATTTATCCTTTTAGCTTTCCTTAAATTAAGAAAACAAGACTTTGAAGGCGCTAATAAATGGTTATCATATATCAAAAATCCAGAAGGTGCTTTAGTTAGAAAACAACAAGGATACTTAAATTACCTTCAAGGTATTATGTTATCTCAAACTAATATTAACCAAGCGGAGAAACATTTCAAAAAAGCAATCGAACTTGGACTATCAATGGATATGGATTTGGCTGTAGCTAAATTAAACCTTGCTGGTGTTGCAATGTCACGCAGAAGAAAACTAGAAGCGACGAATTTATTAAACGAAGCTAAAAAGTTAGATAAACAAGGTATGCTGAAAGAGCAAATCACGATGATGAAAGAACAAATGAAGAAAATCTAAATTTTCTTTAAATTATAATATTGAAAATCCCAAATTCTAAAAAAAGAGTTTGGGATTTTTCATTTTAGATTGTTGACTTTAGCTTTTAGATTTTTTTTAACTGAAGATTTCCATATAGTTTGTCATACCGAGGAACGAGGGTATGAAACTCCGCAAAGTAAATTACCAATCTTTGTCGAACTACCTGCGAAGATTTCTCCCTACGGTCGAAATGACAAGATTGCGTGCTTTCAGATACACCTTTGTCAAAGTTTTAAACTTTGACAAAGATTACAAATCCTCAGAGTATTGGAATTTGGACTCGAGCGATAGCGAACTGGCGAAGCAATTTAAAAATTGGAATTTTAATCTTCCATTATAATAGAAGGCAAATTCTCATTCAGCCATTTGTACTTATTAAGGATCATAATATGGGTTCCTCCTTTTACCAAAATGCATTTATCAATATATTTAATCGGAAAAACATCATCTTTATCACCGTGAATATGAATTACATTTTCGTCGATTTTATCTCTTTCCCATAGAATTACGCTTTCTACAGCCCATTGCAAATAACCTAAATCGCGAACAGATAAAAATTTCTCGTACAATTTTATTCTTTTATTGACTTTTTCTCCAAAAGAAAATTTAGCTAATTTCTCTACATTCAAAATCAGTTGCATCGGAATGAGTTTGTAAGCTTTTGTTCTCTTCCCTATTTTCATTCTTCTCGGAAATTCTAAATTGCTTCGAACGCTCGATATAATAATGACTTTTCGTGTTTTTATATGTTTGGAAATTTCCTGCACCAGAATTCCTCCAAAAGAAACACCAATCAAAACTGGATTTTCATCTTTTATTTTTTCACTAATTCGAAGTGCGTAATCTGATAGAGATTCTTTTTGTTTTGGAATTTCCCATTCTAAAAGATGTGTTTCAAAAATAGTTTCATCCAATTTTATTCTTTCAAAAATAGATGAACTTGCTGCCAAACCTGGCATAAAATAAACTGGAATTTTACTCATAACATTCAAATGAAATTACCATTGCGATATTTATTAAAAAAATAAAGTTACTTTTTTTAATCTCATGATAATCAAATTTCAGACCGAATTGTAGTATCAAACCAAAAAAATCAAATTAGAAACAATTGTTTAAAGCACACATCTTAAAAAAATAATTCGATATTGAAAATCAAATGATTACCTTTGTATTTCGGAATTTTTCTGTTTTAAAATGTTATAAAGAATTTTCTCTCAGAATATTTCGTTTCCCAAATTCACTATTTACCAATAATCTTAAGAAACAAATTATGGAAGCTTCTGCAACTATGGAAATCAAAGACAATACTTTTGCGCGCCAATTTGAAACTGTAATTCCTGAAGGAATGCTAGCAGTTGAATATTCATTTCAAGAAAAGAAAATCTTTTTGACAAAAATCAATAAACCCGAATCATACGAAAATGAAGAAATAATAAATACTTTACTTAAAAATGTTTTGGATTTAAGTGCAGAGAAAAACTATAGAGTTGTTCCTATTCATCCAAAAATTGTTTCGTTTTTCAAAAAAAATCCTAGATACAAAGAACTTCTTCCTCCGGGAATTAGAATCTAAAAATCTCCAATAACACGGAGCCACAATCCTCCTATTACCATATAAATAAAGAGCATAACCAATCCTGTTATAAGTCCTTTTACCCACCAGCTCTTTAAATCTACGTAACCGCTCCCAAAAAACACGGGTGCCGGACCGTGACCATAATGCGTTAAAGTTCCGTACAAAGAACCTATAAATCCTAGCATAAAAGCCAACAATAAACCTGGAATTCCAAGCGAAATTCCAACACCAAGAAGCGCCGCGTACATTGCAGCTACGTGCGCAGTCGCACTCGCAAAAAGGTAATGACTAAAGAAATAAACCAAAACTATTATCGGAAAAGCCATTTGCCAGCTTAATCCGCCAATTTTTGCTTTTACCAAATCGCTAAACCATGCAATAAAACCTAATTCGTTGAGCGAACTTGCCATCATCACTAAAACTGAAAACCAAACTATTGTGTCCCAAGCTCCTTTTTCAGCTTTTACATCATCCCAAGTTAAAACTGAAGTTAAAAGTAAAATCACCAATCCAATAAACGCTGTTGTTGTGGCATCAATAGAGAATAAATCGCCAGTCATCCAAAGAAAAAGCAAAATGAAAAATGTCAAGAGCATCATCCATTCGTTTCTTGTTATTGCTCCCATTTCTTTTAGTTTTTGAGCCGCAATCTGCGGAGCATCACCAGTCTTTTTTAATTCTGGCGGATAAATTTTATACAATACGAACGGAATTACAAAAAATGCACATAACCCTGGCACAATTGCCGCTGCCGCCCAAGACATCCAAGTGATTTTAATGCCTAAATTCAAAGCAAATTTTTGACACATCGGATTACTTGCTGTTCCTGTTAAAAACATTGAGGATGCAATCAAATTCATATTATAACTATTTAGAGTTAAATAAGAACCTAATTTCCTATGTGTTTCGGGCTGATCTGGCATAGAACCAAAACTCATCGACATGGATTTCATAATTGGATAAATTATTCCTCCTCCTCTTGCTGTATTACTCGGAACAGCTGGCGCTAGAACCAAATCTGCCAATCCTAAACCGTAAGCTAACCCTAAAGAGCTTTTTCCGAATATTCTAATAAATAGAAATGCGATTCTGTTTCCTAAACCCGTCTTTATAAAACCTCTGGCAATAAAAAACGAAATTCCGATAAGCCAGATTACTTTATCTCCAAATCCTTTTAATGCCAATGTTATTGATTTACCTGGATCTCCTGGCGCTAAAACTTGCGTAAAAGCCGTTAAAGCAATTGCAATCATACACATGGTTCCCATCGGAGCTGCTTTTAAAATAATTCCTAGAATTGTAGCAACAAAAATGGCAAACAAGTGCCAAGCCTCTGCAACAACACCATTTGGAGCTGGAATAAGCCAAATTGCAATTCCAACAGCAAGTGTAATCAAGGTTTGAGGAATCTGTACTTCTTTCATAATAAATGGTTTTATATTAAATTAAAGTCGGAGCTGTAATTGAATTAAAAATAATTCGTCATTGTAGGTTGACGAATCAGGCACATTTCTATCAAATCGATCAATTTCAAATCCCATCTCGATTCGACCTGTATAAGCTTTACCAAATTCTAAACTGATCATTGGTGTATAAGTCTGTCTTACATTTGAATTTACTTTATAACTTGGATCGAAGGTTTCATAACGACATGACAATTCAAACGCCGTTAATTTCTTGTAATTCACCATATATCTTAGATTAGGCAAAAAATAAATTCCTCGCATTTGATAGTTAGAAACATCTCCGACTCTGTTTGCAGCCGGAAGAGAAAAATACAAATTATGATTGGTTCCTTGTTTATATTCGATTTGAAGATCAAAACTCATTCGATCTGTCAACTTAAAATCACTTGTTATATCGGCCCCAACCGCAAATACGTCTTCTTTAAAAACTTTTCCGAAACCACCGTTTAAACCTAGATTTATTTTATGCACTTTAGACAATTCGAAAACCCAGCGTGTTGAATATTGCTTACCGTTATCTTTATCCATTTCTACATTTTTTCCGTTTCCATTTAAAACAGAAACCGCGTAACTGACAGGAATTTTACCAATATCAAAAGCCCCAGTTGCCGAAGCTCCAATTTGAAAACTCGTCCAACCATTTTTTCCGAATTCATAATATTGATTCGAGAAATCGAAAGATTTAATGATATCTACAGGAACAAGTTCTTCTATACCGAAGGCTGGACGAAACTGCCCTCCTGTTAAAGCAATATATTTACTAAAAGTATATTTCCCGTAGGCATTTTCAAGAACTTTGCCTTTGGTGTCCGATTTAAAATCGGCTAAGTTGACTAAGATTACAACTTCTGTGGCTTCGCTTAATTTTGTATTCAATCCAACACGCATTCTTTTAATATCGAAAGATTGTTGCGTAACATCTCCAGTTGAATGATGAACACCCAAAACATCAACATTATCGCCAAAGCTTTCTAGATATCTTGCTTGCAGCAAACCTTTTATTTGATATTGAGGATATTTAACTTCAGCTTCTTCCGTTTTTTCTCCCGCATTTACGTCACCTTGAGCATGGAGAAAAACTGGAGTTAAAAGAAAGAAAAAAGCAATCGGAATTAGTAGAATTTTACTCATAGACTTCAAATAGATAAAAGGTTATTTTTATATAACTGAATTCAAAATCGGTATTCCACTTTTTGAAAACCAAAAAGCAACTACTTATATTCAATGCGAAATGGGATTACTAAAATAGAAAAAAAATGCATGTACTGTAAAAAAAATTGCATTAAAATTCTGTTATCAAAAGACCTAAATAAAAAAAAGCACAAGTATTAACTTGTGCTTTTCAAAAAAAATTGCTTTTTTTATTAATTAATAAAACCTAAAATATTTAGCCAAACACCACCAACAATCAGATAAATTATTAGCATTGCAAGTCCCGTAATAAGTCCTTTTACCCACCAGCTTTTCAAATCAACATATCCGCTCCCGAAATAAACTGGTGCTGGTCCGTGGCCATAATGCGTTAATGTACCGTATAATGAACCTACAAATCCAAGCATGAAAGCTAAAAATAACCCAGGAACTCCCAAAGAAATTCCGACAGCTAGCAATGCAGCATACATAGCTGCTACGTGAGCAGTTGCACTTGCAAAAATGTAATGACTAAAGAAATAAACGGCAATAATAATTATAAAAGCAATCTGCCAGCTCATACCTAGCATTTGTCCTTTTACAATCTCACTAAACCAACCAATAAATCCTAATTTATCCAAAGAACTTGCCATCATTACTAAGACAGCAAACCAAACAATGGTATCCCATGCTCCTTTTTCGCCTTTTACATCTTCCCATGTTAATACAGAAGTTAGCAATAAAACGACTAAACCTATAAATGCTGTTGTTGTTGCGTCTATTGAAAACAAATCTCCAGTCATCCAAAGAAATAATAAAATAACAAACGTTAAAAGCATTAACCATTCGTTTCGTGAAATTGGCCCCATTTCTTTTAATTTTTGTGAGGCAACTTGCGGAGCTCCTGCTGTTTTTTTCAATTCTGGCGGATAGATTTTATACAATAGAAACGGAATTACAAAAAAAGCCGTCAAACCAGGAACTAACGCCGCTAATGCCCACGATGTCCAAGAAATATGAATACCCAAATTTTCTGCAAATTTTTGACACATCGGATTACTTGCTGTCCCTGTAAGAAACATAGATGAAGCAATTAAATTGACATTGTAACTACTCAAAGTAAGAAAGGCTCCTAACCTTCTTCTTGTTTCTGGTTTATCCGGATCTGAATCAAAATTCATAGCCATCGATTTCATAATTGGATAAATTATCCCACCTCCTCTAGCGGTATTACTTGGTACAACTGGAGCTAATACCAAATCTGCCAATCCTAAACCGTAAGCTAAACCAAGAGAACTTTTTCCGAATATTTTAATGAATAAAAAAGCAATTCGGTTTCCTAATCCTGTTTTTATAAAACCTCGAGCAATAAAAAATGAAATTCCGATAAGCCAAATTACTTTATTGCCAAAACCTCCTAAAGCCAATGTTATAGAATCTCCAGCACTTTCTGGAGCTAAAACCTCTGTAAAAGCGGTAATTCCAACTGCAACCATGCACATAGTACCCATTGGTGCCGCTTTTAAAATAATTCCGATAATTGTTGTGATGAAAATCGCAAATAAATGCCATGCTTCTGGCGTGAGTCCATTCGGAACAGGAACAAACCAAATTGCTAAACCTATTACAAGTGTAATAAGTAAATTTTTTATATTTATTTCTTTCATGATATTAGTATGATTATATGTTTGAGATTTTAGAAAAATCTACCTTGAAATTGTATAATAAACAGATTGTTATCGTATGCAGTACTGTTTGGAATATTACGCTTATAATTGTCAAACTGCATTCCCATTTCGATACGGCCTGTATAGCCTTTTCCAAACTCTAATCCAGTCATTGGCGTGTAAGTTTGTTTTGCATTGGAATCCATTTTGAAATTCCTATCAAAATATTCATATCGACATGAAAACTCTATTGCAGTTAATTTTTGATATTTAATTTCGTATCTCAAATTAGGCAGAAAGTATGCACCTCTCATTTGATATTCGCTAAGATTTGAAGTTCTTGCTTTTGGATCTAGGTTATAATATAAGAAGTGATTTGTTCCTTGTTTTGCTTCAAGTTGTGTTTGCAACATTAATTTATCTGCTAATTTGAAATCAGCTGTAAGATCTATACCAACTGCAAATACTTTTCTATTGTAAACCTCACCAATTCCGCTATTTATTCCGAAATTGATGTTGTGTTTTTTATCCAACTCAAAACCAAAGCGCGAAGAATATTGTTTTCCATTGTCTTTATCAGAAACTTGATCTTTACCATTTCCATTTACTGCAGAAACGGCATAGGTAACTGGAAGTTTGCCTAAATTAAAACTACCAAACATCGATGCTCCAATTTGAAAACTAGTCCAGCCATTGTTTCCGAATTCGGTATATTGATTTGAGTAATCAAATGATTTAAGAATATCGGCTGGATTTAGTTCTTCAATTCCAAAAGCCGGCCTAAACTGACCAACTAAAAATCCGATATTTTTATTGAAAGTATATCTTGCAAAAGCATTTTCAAGAACTTTCCCTTTTGGATCAGATTTAAAATCTGCCAAATTTGCCAACATAACAACATCAAAACGTTCGCCTAGTTTTGCTGTTACACCCAAACGCATTCTTTTAATGTCAAATGTATTTTCAACTGCTTTATCATCTGCATGATGAAGACCAGTTACCGCATCAATGCCGTCAGTAAAACCACTCAAATAACGAGCTTGAAAAAGCCCTTGAAATTTAAATTGCGGATACTTTACTTCTGTCTGCGAATTAGATTCTGCAGTTTGTCCAGTCGCAAAAAAAGGAAGTATTAAAAGCAGAAAAAAGGCTCTAAAACCTAAAAAATTATTTATTTGATTCATAACTAAAAAATTAAATTCTTTGTTGAACAAACATTTTAAAAATAAGTTTATTCTTACTTAAATGTAATTTTAGTCACTATTCTAAAACCTGATGAAAGTCATATTTTGAATTATTATAAACCTTTGATTATTTTAATATTAGAACAAAAAAAAAAGCATAAGAATTAACTTATGCTTTTTAAAATATATTATGTTTTAACTTATTTTTCGATTTCTCTCATAGAGTCCATTTTTTTATGTGCAAGGAATCCAGCAACATCTTCAAAATGTTCTTTAACTCTTTTGTTTCCAAATTCAAAAACTTTAGTTGCAAGTCCGTCAAGGAAATCACGGTCGTGAGAAACCAGAATTAAAGTTCCGTCAAAATCACGAAGCGCATCTTTAATAATATCTTTAGTTTTCATATCCAAGTGGTTCGAAGGCTCATCCAGAATCAACAAATTAACTGGCTCTAACAATAATTTTATCATTGCCAAACGAGTTTTTTCTCCTCCAGAAAGCACTTTTACTTTTTTAGTAATATCGTCTCCTTGAAACATGAAAGCTCCTAAAATGTTTTTTATCTGCGTTCTAATGTCTCCAACCGCAATACTATCAATAGTTTCAAAAATAGTGGCATTTTCATCTAACAAAGCTGCTTGATTTTGAGCGAAATATCCAATTTGCGCATTGTGTCCGATTTCAACACTTCCAGAATCAACACCGATTTCTTTCATGATTGCTTTAATCATAGTCGATTTACCTTCACCATTTTTCCCAACGAAAGCGACTTTCTGACCGCGTTCAATTACAATATTTGCATCTTTAAAAACCACATGATCACCGTACGATTTAGCCATTTCTTTTACAATAACAGGATATTGCCCAGAACGCGCCGCTGGCGGAAATTTTAAACGCAATGCAGATGTATCTACTTCATCAACTTGAACAATTTCTAATTTTTCAAGCATTTTTACACGAGATTGAACCGCATCTGTTTTTGAAAAAGTTCCTTTAAAACGCTCAATAAAAGCACGGTTTTCAGCAATCATTTTTTGCTGCTCATCGTAAGCTTTCTGTTGGTGAATACGACGGTCTTTTCTTAGTTCTAAATAATGCGTATATTTTGCTTTATAATCGTAAATTCTACCCATTGTAACTTCGATAGTACGGTTTGTAATATTATCGACAAACGCTCTATCGTGCGAAATAACCACAACAGCTTTTGCTTGATTTAATAAAAACTCCTCCAACCACTGAATACTTTCAATATCCATGTGGTTTGTTGGCTCATCCAGCAAAATCAAATCTGGTTTTCTTAAAAGAATTTTAGCTAATTCGATACGCATTCTCCATCCTCCAGAAAATTCAGAAGTCTGACGTGTAAAATCTTCACGCTCAAAACCTAAACCAACTAATATTTTTTCAACTTCAGCTTCGTAATTTACTTCTTCAATAGCATAAAATTTCTCGCTTAAGTCAGAAACTCTTTCGATCAATTTCATGTATTCATCACTTTCATAATCAGTACGAACCGTCAATTGTTCATTGATTTCGTCTATTTCAGATTTCATTTTAAAAATCTCACTAAAAGCTTTAGACGCTTCTTCCATAACAGTTGCGCCATCTTCGGTAAGTAAATGCTGCGGCAAGTAAGCAATTACAGCTTCTCTTGGAGCAGAAATACTTCCAGTTGAAGGCTTGTTTACACCAGCAATTATTTTTAAAAGTGTCGATTTTCCCGCACCATTTTTACCCATTAAGGCAATTTTATCATTTTCATTGATAGCAAAAGAAACATCGCTAAAAAGTGTAGTTCCACCAAACTGAACCGAAATATCGTTAACTGTAATCATTTGTTTTTGTGAATTTTGTTTAATCGGTTAATCGTTTATCCGACTACCCATTTTTTTCGTGCTGCAAAGATAGATTTAATTAGATAATGTGCCAATTTGATAATTAGATAATTTTGGAAATGTGCTAATTAGATAATCTACTGACTAAAAGTGCCCTAGTCGCAAGGAACGAAACTCAAATGGTTTTTTAATATTTCAAAATTTTAACCTTAACTTGTACTATAATTTTAAAATCAGCAAAATATGAGAACGAAATTAAAACTGACCGTTTGCTTACTTGCAGGATTAGCCTTTGGACTTTCGGCAAATGCTCAAAAAACTGTAATTAAAAAAGAAGCTTTACCTGCAAATGCTCAAACTTTTTTGAAAACACATTTTGGATCGAAAAAACCAAGTTATATATTGCAAGACAAAGAAATCCTTTCTACAGAATACAAAGTGCAATTTGACAAACAGCTTGAAATTGAATTCGACAAAAAAGGAAACTGGAAGGAAGTTGACGGCAAAAATTCTAAAATTCCGAAATCTATTGTTCCTAAGAAAATAGCTTCTTACATAAAAACAAATTTTCCAAAAGAAAAAGTAACCAAAATAGAAATTGAAAGTTCAGGTTACGAGACAAAACTTAGTAACGGTTTAGAATTGAAATTCAACTTAAAAGAAGATTTTATTAAGATTGATAAATAATATTAGCCACAGATTAAAGGATTAAAAAGATTTTTTTCAAGGCTTAAAAATAACAATCTGCGAAAATCCTTTTAATCTGTGGCAAAAAAAATAAACCCGACAGGTTTTAAAACCTGTCGGGTTTGAAAAATTATCTAATTTTCAAATTGACTAATTATCTAATTAATCTTTTCTCCATTTTTTAGTTTCTTCAAAAATTTGCTCCATAATAGCTTGCTCAGTTGCATCGAATTCAATATTTCTTCGACTCATAACTAATCTTGCTGTTTCAAAAGCTTTTTTGGTTACATAAGTTGTAAAACCTGCAGCGCCGCCCCAAGAAAAACTTGGAACAAAATTTCTAGGAAATCCAGAACCGAAAATATTAGCGCTTACACCAACAACGGTTCCAGTGTTAAACATTGTATTGATTCCGCATTTACTATGATCTCCCATCATTAAACCACAAAACTGAAGTCCTGTTTTTGCAAAACCTTCTGTTTCATAGCTCCATAATTTAACTTCTTCGTAATTGTTTTTTAGGTTCGAATTATTAGAATCTGCTCCAATATTACACCATTCACCTAAAACAGAATCACCTAAAAACCCTTCATGCCCTTTATTTGAATTAGCAAAAAGAACTGAGTTTTTTACCTCACCGCCAATTCGAGATCCAGGACCGACAGTTGTTGCGCCATAAACCTTAGCCGACATTTTTACCATAGCATTTTCGCACAAGGCAAAAGGTCCGCGAATCACAGTTCCTTCCATAATTTCAGTATTCTTACCTATATATATAGGACCGTTTGATGCATTTAGAGTTACAAACTCTAATTTTGCGCCTTCTTCGATAAAAATATTTTCAGGAGCAATTACATTTACACTTTTAGGAATTGGCTGCGATTTTCTATCTTCAGTCAAATAAGCAAAATCCTGACGGATTGCCGCATCATTTTTTGAGAAAATATCCCAAGTATGTTCAATCGTAATACAGTCGTCGTTGTAATGAATAATTTCGTAAGAATCAAAATCGACTTCTTCCTGATTTTCGCTTGCAAAAAATGCGATTACATCTTCACCTTTAAAAATGGCTTGATTTTCTGTCAGATTAGAAACCATCTCTGCAAGAGTATCATTTGGCAAATACGCTGCATTGATCATTACATTTTCTTCCATTTCAACCATCGGAAATTTTTCAGACAAATATTCTTCGGTGATAGTCGTAATCGTAGAGCCTAAACGTCTTTCCCATTTTTGACGAATAGTCATAATTCCTACCAAAATATCAGCCACAGGCCTTGTAAAAGTAAAGGGTAATAAAGCATTCCGAACGGGACCGTCGAAAAGAATGTAGTTCATAAATATTTGAGTGTTTATTAAAAATTGATTTGGTTACCTGCCCCAAAGTTACAAATATTTATGCGTTACATTAAAATATGTTTTTTCTTATAACCATAAATTAACGCAATTTTCTCTTCCAAGAAGAAAACATAGCCAACTGTTTTAACTGCCGGGGACGCGATATATTTGCCATACGTTCACCGTAGTTGAAACCACAAGCTATATTTAAAATCAGGCTCTTTCCTTTTTTCAATAAAATTGACGCATAAAAAAAGCCCTCCAAATTGGAAGGCTTTTGTATTTAAAGAAAAACAGCTATTATTTTTTAGCGTGTTTAGCGTATTTAGTTTTGAATTTATCAATACGTCCTGCAGTATCGATAAGTTTAGATTTACCAGTATAAAAAGGGTGAGATGTTCTAGAAATCTCCATTTTTACAACTGGATACTCAACTCCGTCAACTTCAATTGTTTCTTTTGTATCTGCAGTAGATTTAGTGATAAAAACGTCATCATTAGACATGTCTTTAAATGCAACTAATCTGTAATTTTCTGGGTGAACTCCTTTTTTCATCTTTTCTTTTTATTTATTGTTTGAAGCATTTTCATTTTGAAGCTTTTTCATGGTTAGAAAAAGGTATAAACAAATAATGCTCTTTTTTGTTTAAAATTTAATTATTTTTGAGTGTGCAAATTTACAATTCTTTTTTAATAAACAAACAGTTAGCCTACTTTTTTTTAGTTTATTTCGAAAAGCTTTTTTTATATCCGATTATACAGGGAATTACTATATTTGTGAACTAATTAAATATAACTTTATGGATGTAAAATTATCTCCTGCAAAGTCAGGTACCCCTTACGGTGTTTTATTCGGTGTTATAATGATTCTAGAATTTGTCGTTATGTATGTAATTGGCATGAAATCTCTAGTTAATTCAAGTTTTGGAATAATTGTCAATTTGGCAAATTATCTAATTCTGCCTATTATATTTATCTTTTTAGGTTGTAATCAATATAAAAAGAAGATTAACAATGGCTTTATTTCTCTTTCAGAATGTCTAAAAACAGGGGTTTCCATAACAGTATTGGCTGCTTTAATTTACGCAGCTTTCAATGTTATTTTTAATTTGATATTTCCTGATTTCGTAAATGAAATGCTTGATATAACAAAAAGCGAAATGATTGCAAAAAACCCACAGATGACTGCAAAGGAATTAGAAATGGGGCTTGGCATGGTTAAGAAATTCATGAATCCTTTTATCGTATTTCCTGTAACCATTGTTATGTATGCATTAATCGGTTTAATATACTCCTTAATAATAGGAGCAATCGTTAAAAACGAGAAACCTTAATAAAAAAAGTCTACAACAAAATATAAATGAATTTATCTATACTTATACCGCTTCTAAACGAGGAGGAATCACTTAAAGAACTCTATACATGGATTATTAAAGTGATGCAATCTAACAATTACTCTTATGAAATCATTTTTGTAGATGATGGTAGTACAGATAATTCTTGGCAGATTATTGAAGGTTTTTCTAACGAAAATCCGAATGTAAAAGGCATTCGTTTCATGAAAAACTTCGGAAAATCTCAAGCCCTGCATGCTGGTTTTGCAAAAGCAAAAGGTGATGTCATTATCACAATGGATGCCGATTTGCAAGACAGTCCAGATGAAATTCCAGAATTATACGAAATGATTACCGCACAGAAATACGATTTGGTTTCTGGATGGAAAAAGAAACGTTATGATTCTGTTGTAGCAAAAAATCTTCCTTCAAAATTGTTTAATTGGGCAGCTAGAAAAACTTCTGGTGTTGAATTAAATGATTTTAATTGCGGATTAAAAGCTTACAAAAATGTTGTGGTAAAAAACATTGAAGTTTCTGGCGAAATGCACCGATACATTCCTGTTTTGGCTAAAAATGCGGGATTCGGAAAAATTGGCGAAAAAGTAGTTATTCACCAAGCTAGAAAATACGGCGAAACTAAATTCGGAATGGAACGTTTTATAAACGGTTTTCTGGATTTAATTACCATTTGGTTTTTATCACGATTCGGAAAAAGACCTATGCACTTATTTGGAGCAATGGGTTCTATCATGTTTATTATCGGATTTCTATCTGCCGGATACATTGGAGTTTCAAAATTATACCATATGTATAATGGAATGAAATATACTTTGGTTACAAATAATCCGTGGTTTTATATCGCTTTAACAACAATGATTTTAGGAACTCAGCTTTTCTTAGCTGGATTTTTAGGCGAGATTATTTTAAGAACGAAGAACAACGAAGAAAGATATAAAGTAGCACGTGAAGTGAATTTTTGATACAAATCAGGAAAAAAAAATCTTTTTGGATCAGATTAACTTTTGAAGAAAAACTATCTTTATTTAAAATATAAAAGAAAATTTACATGAACATTGCACCTAATATTTTAAACGCAGTAAATGAATGGCTGACTCCTACGTTTGATCAAGAAACGCAGGCAGCAGTAAAAGAATTAATGACCACTTCACCGAAAGAACTTGAAGAAAGTTTTTACAAAAACCTAGAGTTTGGTACTGGCGGTATGCGTGGCGTTATGGGCGTAGGAAACAATAGAATCAACAAATACACACTTGGAAAAAACACTCAAGGGTTATCAGATTACTTGCATAAAGTTTTTCCAAATGAACCTTTAAAAGTAGTTATCGCTTACGATTGCCGTCATAACAGCAACACATTAGCAAAAACTGTTGCTGATGTTTTCTCTGCAAACGGAATTCAGGTTTATTTGTTTTCAGACTTAAGACCAACTCCAGAATTATCTTTTGCGCTTAAATATCTAAAATGCCAATGCGGAATTGTTTTAACCGCATCTCACAATCCGCCAGAATACAACGGATACAAAGTATATTGGCAAGACGGAGGCCAAATTGTTCCTCCTCAAGACAAAGAAATTGTTAATGTAATCGAAAGTTTAGGCTACGACAAAATCAAATTCAATGCTAACGAAAGTTTAATTCAATATATTGATACCGAAATTGACAAAGAATTTGTAAAATCTTCAATCGAAAACGCAAGTTTTAATACTCCTGCTGAAGCTAAAGACAATCTTCAAATTGTTTTTACTTCATTGCACGGAACTTCGATAAAATCAATTCCAGACGTACTATCGCAAGCTGGTTACAAAAATGTTCACATTGTTCCTGAACAAGCTGTTCCAGACGGAAATTTCCCGACTGTAAAATCTCCAAATCCAGAAGAACCAGAAGCTTTAACAATGGCTTTGGCTTTGGCTGACAAAACAGATTCTGATATCGTAGTAGGTACAGATCCTGATTGCGACCGTTTAGGAGTTGCTGTTCGTAACAACGACGGCAAAATGATTTTGCTAAACGGAAACCAAACTATGGTTTTAATGACCTCTTTCTTATTGAAACAATGGAAAAAAGCGGGTAAAATTAACGGAAAACAATTCGTAGGTTCAACAATTGTTTCTACTCCAATGATGATGGAATTAGCATCAAATTATGGCGTTGAATGTAAAGTTGGATTGACAGGTTTTAAATGGATTGCTAAAATGATCGTAGATTTCCCTGAACTTGAATTTATCGGTGGCGGTGAAGAAAGTTTCGGTTTTATGGTTGGTGATGCCGTTAGAGATAAAGATGCTGTTGCCGCTACTCTATTAATATGCGAAGTTGCTGCACAGGCAAAAGCTGCCGGAAGCTCAGTTTACAAAGAACTTTTGCAACTTTATGTTGAAAATGGTTTCTATAAAGAATTCTTAGTTTCTTTAACTAAAAAAGGAATGGAAGGTTTAGAAGAAATCAATCAGATGATGATTAATTTACGCGAAAATCCTTTGAAAGAAATTAATGGGCAAAGAGTTATTATGGTTGAAGATTATCAATCATCTAAAGCTTTGAACTTATTAACGAATGAAGAAACTTCAATGGATATTCCAAAATCCAACGTTTTGATTTATTACACTGAAGACGGATCTAAAATTTGTGCAAGACCTAGCGGAACTGAACCAAAAATCAAATTCTATATCAGCGTAAATGCAGCGATAGAATCTGTTTCAGAGTTTGACGAAGCAGAAAAATTCTTAGATGATAAAATCAAGAATATTATTGCAGACATGCAATTGAATTAAATCTTCAACATATTTTCAATCACAATATTGTTTGTGAGGACTGAAAAATTAATTTATAATAAACTCTGATTTACATTCTTGAAATGCAAGTCAGAGTTTTTTTTTATAAAAAAAAGCAAAAAGAAATTGAAAAGTCCTCAATTGGATTAATTTTGTGCATTGAAAATTGCTTTATCAAATAGTTAAATATTAGAAAAGCCATCAAAACAAAAAGAAAACAACATCAAAAAAATAAATGAGTAATTTTAAAAAAATAGTTCCTTTTATATATCCATATAAAAAATACGCATTCTTAAACATTTTCTTTAATGTTCTGTATGCACTTTTTAGCACACTTTCTTTTGTATCATTAATTCCAATGATTCAAGTTTTATTTGATCAAGCTAAAAGAAATACTATAAAGCCCGTATATACTGGAATTAGCGAAATCCAAACATATGCACAAAATTCTTTAAGCTATTTTATCACAACTACAACCGACACATACGGATCAGGACATACTCTTGGCATAATGGTCGCTGGTATTATTACCATCTTTTTATTGAAAAATTTATGCGATTATCTTGCAATGTTTTTTATCAATTTCTTACGAAATGGAATCTTAAGAGATATGCGAAATGCGATGTACAAGAAAACGCTTGAACTTCCTTTGGCATTTTATTCTGAAAAAAGAAAAGGTGACGTTATTTCAAGAATATCTGGAGACATTAACGAAGTTCAAACTTCTTTTCTAGCTATTCTGGAACTTATCGTAAAAGAGCCATTAACCATAATTTTTACGGTTTGTGCAATGCTTTACATCAGTGTTAAACTGACTATTTTTGTTTTTATTTTTATTCCTATTTCAGGTTATTTAATTTCTTTAATTGGAAAACAGTTAAAAAAACAATCCACTAAAGCGCAACAAGAACAAGGAACTTTTTTATCTACAATTGAAGAAACAATTGGCGGATTAAAAGTGGTTAAAGGATATAATTCTGAAAACTATTTTAATAGTGTTTTTCAAAACTCTACAGAACGATTCTTCAAATTATCTAACAATATCGGAAACAGACAGAACCTCGCATCTCCAGCAAGCGAGTTTATGGGGATTTTGGTTATTACTGTTTTATTGTGGTTTGGAGGACAAATGGTTTTAATTGATAAATCACTGGACCCAGCATCTTTCATCGGATATATGTCTTTAGCTTACAATATCTTAACTCCTGCAAAAGCAATTTCTAAAGCTTCTTACGGAGTAAAAAGAGGTAACGCTGCGGCAGAACGTGTTTTAGAAGTTTTAGAACAAGAAAACACAATCACAAATAAAGAAAATGCGATTGAAAAAACTTCTTTTGACAGCGAAATCAATATTCAAAATATCACCTTTAAATATGAAGAAACTAGCGTTCTAAAAGATTTTTCTCTTCAAATTAAAAAAGGACAAACTGTTGCTTTGGTTGGACAATCTGGAAGCGGAAAAAGTACAATTGCAAATTTATTAACTCGTTTTTACGATGTAAATGAAGGAATAATTTCTATTGATGGAATTAACATTAAAGACTTGACTTTGCACTCGCTTAGAGATTTAATGGCGTTGGTTACACAGGATATTATTTTGTTTAACGATACCATTAAGGCAAATGTTGCATTAGGAAAACTTGACGCAACCGATGACGAAATTATCGAAGCGCTTAAAATTGCCAACGCTTACGATTTTGTAAAAGATCTGCCAAAAGGAATTTACACTAATATCGGAGACAGCGGAAGCAAAATTTCTGGTGGACAAAAACAACGTTTATCAATTGCTCGTGCAGTACTGAAAAACCCACCGATTATGATTTTAGACGAAGCAACTTCGGCATTGGACACAGAAAGCGAAAAATTTGTTCAGGTTGCACTTGAAAACATGATGCAAAATAGAACTTCAATTGTAATTGCTCACCGACTTTCGACTATCCAAAAAGCAGATTTGATTGTGGTAATGCAAAAAGGAAAAATTGTTGAGCAAGGAACTCATGAAGAATTAATTGTAAAAAACGGAACTTACAATAAATTGGTAACGATGCAGTCTTTAGAATCGTAAAAAATCAATTTAAATTTTACTTTACACAGATTAAGGAAATATTAAAACTCAGTTTAATTTCTTTAATCTGTGTTTATTTTTATAACTTTAGGTGAGTTAAAGGATAATCATTTAATTCTCTCCAAATGTATCTTAACAACCCTAACATTACATTACCTGAAGATCCTAACACCATAGTTTGGAAATACCTTGACTTATCTAAATTTCTGGATTTGTTGCTTTCTAAGAAACTATTTATGTCCCGTTCAGATAAATTTGAAGATCAATACGAAGGCACATTTAGCGAACCTACTTACGAAGAAATCAAAAAGTTAGCTATTGACAATCCAGATTTCTTAAGACACTATAAAACACAACGCGAGCAAGTAGCCATCAGCAGCTGGCACATTAACGAATACGAATCGTTTGCCATGTGGCAGATTTTTACTCAAAACAGCGAAGGTCTTGCCATTCAGTCTACAATTGGAAGATTGCAGAAAGCTTTAAAACCTGAAAATAATTTCGATCAGTATATTGGCGAAGTAAATTACATTGATTACAGAAAAGAATACATTCCGTTTGATGACTTATTCTTTCCCTTTCTATTCAAAAGGAAAAGCTTTCAATACGAGCGTGAAGTGCGCATTCTTACCGACACTTCTAAAAGTGATATCAAATTAAACGACGGACTAAAAATTAATGTAGACATCAATCAATTAATTGAAAAAATATACATTCATCCCAAATCTGAAAACTGGTATAAAAAACTCGTTATTGAGTTGGTTGAACGCTTAGATTTTGGTTTTGAAATCGAAAAATCAGATTTAGAAAGTGACATATTGATTTAAAGCTTCTGAGTTGCTAAGATGCTAAGATTCTAAGTTTTTTTTAGCCACAGATTAAAAAGGATTTTTATATTCTTGATAAAAAAAACAAAGCCGTTTAAAAATATTTTTAAACGGCTTTTATTATTGTAAAGATTTTAAAACTTAGAAACTTAGCATCTCAGAACCTTAGCACCTTTAAATAGGTTTATAAGCTTTAACCTCCCATTTTTTAGAAGCTAAGTCAATATAATTGTAGTGAAGCACGTCGTTTTTATCAAATTGACCGTTTTGATTGGTATCTTCAATAGTTCTAAAATACAAACGATTTTTAGATTCGACTAAACTCCAATCTACCAATTCTTCTAAATCGGCTGAAACTTTGGTGAAGTTTTCTCCGCTGATATCACTTAGATATAAAGTCTTGATATCGCTAGTATCGATTTTTCCATCTTTATTAGTATCAGAATCCGTTAAAGTATAAACCATAACTTTATTCTGTGTTTTATCTGCTACAGGTTTTAAATAAGTTGCCGTTAAAATCAAAATTGGTTTATCAGACAAAGCACGAATAGAATCTGAATCGACAGCTTGAAACTTTAGATTCTGCAAATAGCCTGTTATTTCGTATTCACCCAAATTAGAAATTGTAAAACTTACATCGTTTACACTAGATGATCCGTAACGTGCTTTCGTACCTCTTTCATAAACCCTTAAATCTCCGACTGGATGAATCAGATAATTCGTTCCTTCCATTTGAATTGGCAAATCTGCGATTTCAATTTGCGATGAATCTGCTTTTGTAATGCTTACTTTATTCGAAACATCATAACTTACTTTTGGCTTTTTAACTTCTTCTCGGCAGCTAATTACAGTTCCGACAATGACTAGGGCGATATATTTAAAATACTTTTTCATCTACAAGATTATATACGATTATCAAATATACTATTTTTGATTGTATTTTTTGTTTTTATTGAATTTTATGAAGGCTACAAAATAAATTATAACCTCGCATTAATCTTAACGTTAAAAACTCTCGAAGTCATATAATTTGGAATCGCGTATTGATTTTTAGAATACACATCGCGAACCCAAGTATTTGTAATCGCGTTTTGATTATTAAAAAGATTAAAAATCTCCAAACCAACTGCCAATTCTTTAAAATTTTTCAGCCAACCTTTTTTTGTATTCTGCGTATTACTATCTACAAAAACTTTGGCAAACCCGATGTCGGCTCGCCTGTAATCATTTAATCTATTTTGATACAAATAAGGATCTGTGTACGATGGCGCGCCTCCAGGCAAACCAGTATTATAAACTAAATTCAAATAGACTTTTACACTCGGAATATTCGGCATATAATCCTGAAACAGCATAGCAAATTTCAAACGCTGATCTGTTGGACGCGCAATATACCCTTTGTTTTCGTAATTTTCTTCGGTTTTTAAATAGCCAAAACTTATCCAAGATTCTGTTCCTGGCACAAATTCTCCATTCAATCTAAAATCAAGACCTTGAGCATAGGCTTTTGCGTTATTATTGGCAACGTAGCGAATTCGAACATTATCAATCGAATACACATTTACGTCTGAAAGTGATTTATAATAAATTTCGGTAACCCATTTAAATGGGCGATTCCACATTTTAAAATTATAATCATTTCCTAAAACAACATGAATTGCTTCCTGCGCCTTCACATTCGGATTCACAATACCTTCTAAATCTCGAAGTTCTCTATAAAATGGCGGCTGATGATACAATCCTCCCGAAATCCTGAAAACCATATCGCGATCCCAATCTGGTTTTATAGCAAATTGCCCTCGCGGACTTACCACAAATTGTGTTTTTCCTTCTTCTAAAGCTCCCTCAACATTCCAACCTTGAAAACGCGCTCCTAAATGATACCAAATCTGACTTGAACCAATTTCAGATTGCTTGTTCCATTGCGCATAACCCGAGAAACGATTTATAGTATTGAAATTTGTCGCACGAATATCATTATATGGCAAAAGCGGTCCTGTATAAGGCGTATATGGCTGGTTATTTTGAGGTAAACTTATTATCGGCGGATTTATAGAAAAACCTGCAGAATCAATCATTTCCCATTCTACAATTCTATCCCTTATGGATTCTCTAGTATATTTTAAGCCAAATTCCAATTGGCTTTCTTTCCATTCTTTCGTTCCTTTCAATTCGATATTAGCAATTAAAGCATCTAAATCATTTCTCGCGTGATTTAATTGAGAGCCAATTCCACGAGTGAAATCAATCGCCGAGCCATCTGTAGGATTTTCAATATCAACATTTCCTAATCGATATTGTGCCAAAATATCAAAATGTTCTTTTTCTGTAGTATGAAATAAAGAGCCAATTAATTTTAAAGTTAATGTTGGAGAAGCTTTAAAAGTTGTTTTGAAAGCGCCGAAATAAGTATCATATTGGTCTTTTTCCTGACCATCATAATAAACCGCGAGCGCCATCGGCTGATCAACAGTTCCGAATTTTGTCTGGCGAACCAAAGGCTCGTATAAATATTTATTCTGCGAAATATTTCCTAAAAAACTCATTTGCCATTTCGAAGAAATATCATAATTAATATTCGTTTGAATATCGGCAAAAGTCGGAGTATAATTCGTCTCAGTATCCTGACTATTTACAAGCAAACTATTATTTCGGTAACGAACTCCAGTTACGGCAGACCATTTTTTATTTTTAGAAACCAAATCGACAGAAGCACTTCCTCCTAAAAAACTAGCTTCAAAAGAAGCACCAAATTGTGTAGGTTTTCTATAAGTTATATCTAAAACAGACGATAATTTATCTCCGAATTTAGCTTGAAATCCGCCTGCCGAAAAATCTACATTCTGAACCAAATCGGTATTTGTAAAACTCAAACCTTCTTGCTGTCCCGAACGAATCAAAAACGGACGATAGACTTCAACTTCATTTACATAAACCAGATTTTCATCAAAATTTCCGCCGCGAACCATGTATTGCGTACTCAATTCGTTGTTTGAATTTACGCCCGGAAGTGTTTTCAAGATATTTTCAATTCCCGCATTTGCGCCTGGAATCTTTTTTATCGTTTCGGTATCAATTGTCGCAATTCCTTGAACTCGTTTTCTGTTTTTAGAAGAAACAAAAACTTCTCCCATTTGTTCTTGAGAATTATTCATAATCGGATTAAAAACAAAAACTTCGTTAGTTTTCAAATTAACCGTTAAACTGATCATTTTCAAAGAAACATGGGTAAAAATCAGCGAAACTTTTTTATTTGCTGGAACGACGATTTCAAAAAATCCATTTGAATCTGATTGCACAAGATTTCCTTGCGAAGCAATATTTACACTTGGAACCACATGTTTATCTGCATCTAAAATCACTCCTTTTACACGAGCGTTTTGAGCCAAAGCAACACAGCTAAAAAATAAAAAAAGAAAAGCGAATATAAACCTATTGTTATTCAAAGATTTGGATTTTATTTTTGACTTCTAAAAAAATGAGTTTCAAAGATAGTAGTATTTCCTACATTATCTACTACTTCAATTTTTAAAAAGTTTTCACCTTCCACCAAATATTGCGGATCAAAAGTATGCGTAATTCTTCTCGCTTTATTTTCATATTCAAACAAAACCCAGCTTCCGTTCAAATATCCGTTATACGATTTTATGCCCGATAAAGAATCGACAATTGTAAAATCAATTTTCTTCTGGTCGCTAATCCATTTTCCTTCAATAGGTTTTGCAATTTTTATTACAGGAGGAATAGTATCTAAAACCAAACCGTATGTTCCTAAGATTTTTGCTTTTGCAGTAAAAACATCCCCTTTTCGAATTGTTCCGTTATAACTAGTTCCTTTTCCGATATAAAGTTTATCTCTCAAAGATTCTGGGTAAATCGTATCTTTTATTGTAATTGTAAAATTAGAATGAGCAGGAACGGTATCGTCATGAATATAAATTTTATTGTTTTTAACATCAAAATTCATATTGAAATCTTCATAAAAAGTTCCAGCAGGAAAGAAGACCGACATATTGCCTTTCTCAAAATTGGCATCTTTGTTATATCTCACAAAATATTTAGACGTAACAGGTTCTGGCTGAACAAGCGTTGTGGCGCTATCATATTCAATTGGAACTGTAATTGAATTTAAATTTCCGAAATAATCTGAAACTTCAATTTTATAATTAGACGTCAAATTTGGTTCCGCTTTTACAATTCCGCGTAAAGAATCTGTTTTAATAATGCTTAAAGCAAAAGGCGTTTTCATAAAAAGTTTCTGCACACGCTGACTCGTTTTTTTGTACCTCGAATAATCTATAAAAGCATTGATATAACGCATTTCATCAAAAGAATACGTATTAAATTGATAATTATAATTTTGATTTCCGTTTAAAAAAGTAGACACATTAAAAACGCCGTTTTTATTAAAAGAAACATTATCAGTATCAGTAGCATTAATTCCGAAACCAATTTTTCCATTCGCTTTAACTTTACTCGCAAGATAAGTTCCGTCTTTTTGCAACGTCATATTAACAAGCAATGGCTGTTTTGATTGATTTACCGTCGCATTATCTAACGGATAAACATACAAACTTGACAAAGTTGGTTTTTTAGTATCTTTTATATTTTGGTCAAAGCCAAAGAAAATCGGATTTATTACAAATTCTGTTTTACTATCACGAATTTCAAAATGAAGATGCGGTCCTTCAGAAGAACCCGTATTTCCAGAAAGTCCAATTATATCCCCTTTTGCAACAGGAAGTTCTCCAGGTTTTGGAAACATTTCGATTTCATAGGCTTTTTCTTTGTAATGCGTTGCTTTTACATAATCAAGAATAGCTCCAACTGGCGTTTGCAAATGTCCGTAAACAGAAGTATATCCATTTGGATGTGTAATGTAAATACATTTTCCGTTTCCAAACGTCGAAATTTTAATTCTAGAAACATAACCATCTGCAATTGCATGTACACTTAAACCTTCTCTTTGGTTGGTTTTCAAATCAAAACCCGCATGAAAATGGTTGGGCCTCAACTCTCCGAAATTACCAGAAAGTTGCATTGGAATATCAAGTGGAGTTCGGAAATAATCTTTAGGATATTGCGTTTGGGCAAATACAGAATTACAAATTAAAAGGGCAAGTAAATAGAATCTCATAAACAACATTTTTGCTAAGATAAGCAAAAATAAGCCAATAAAAGCAAGTAAAAAGCTACAAAAACACAATTAATTGAAATACATCTATTTATCTATTTTAATGTAAAAAAATCGATAAAAAATTGCATTAATAAAAAGGAATATTAACTTTGTAGGATTAAGTAATGAATAGGATGTATAATGAGTGTAATTGCCGAAATAATTGATACTCTTGAATATAAAGTCGAAAAGCTTTTTGAAAAATCAAAAGGTTTGGAGAAAAACAATCAAGTATTACGATTAGAATTAGCCAAAGCTGCGCAAATTATCCAGAAACAATCTGAGGAAATAGAAGCTTTGAAAAAGCAAAATGAGACACTTAAGATCGCCAATTCGTTGCTTGGCAGCGACAATAACAAGAGAGAGACAAAGCTTAAAATAAATTCATTAATTCGCGAAATTGATTACTGCATAGCACAATTATCAGATTAATAATTATGGACGGAAAGCTTAAAATAAAAATATCAATTGCAGATCGTGTTTATCCACTAACGGTTGAACCCGCTCAAGAAGAAGGACTTAGAAGTGCTTCTAAAAAGATTGATGCCATGATAAAGCAATTCGAAGAAAATTATGCCGTTCGCGACAAACAAGATGTATTAGCCATGTGCGCATTGCAATTCGCATCGCAAGTGGAACAAAAACAAATTGATAACGCAATCGATGGAGAGGAAACCATTGAGCGAATTAAAAAATTAAACCTGCTTTTAGATCAATATCTCGAAAATTAAACGTTCTTTACAGAAACTAAGATACTGCCTACATTAGTTCACAATTGGTAAACTCAACACTAACAATTTAGAATGAGCAAATCGTCGCTACTATAGTATGCCCTCCTTTTGGCTGGGAAACTTGAACAGTGAGTTAGCTCAAAACTTGTCTTTACGAGTTTATACAAGCAATTAATGTAGGCTTTTTTTATATATAAACCCTAACAAACATGGACATCATAACGATCATCATTGGTATTGTAGGTATTGCAGCAGGATTTGCAATAGCTAAAATTATCGAGAAAAGTAATATTTCAAACCTAATCAAAAACGCTAAAAAAGAAGCAGCTTCAATCTTAAAAGATGCTAATTTAGAAGCAGAAAATATTAAAAAAGATAAAATTCTTCAAGCAAAAGAGCGTTTTATCGAACTTAAATCAGAGCACGAACAAGTTATTTTAGCAAGAGACAAAAAAGTTGCCGAAGTAGAAAAACGTGTACGCGATAAAGAATCTCAAGTTTCTAACGAACTTTCTAAAGCTAAAAAAGTTAATGACGACTTTGAGGCTAAAACTGCTGAATACAATAATAAAATTGAAGTTTTAGACAAAAAGCAAGCTGAAGTTGACAAACTTCATAAAAGTCAATTACAACAATTAGAAGTAATTTCTGGACTTTCTGCTGAAGAAGCAAAAGAGCAATTGGTTGAAGGTTTAAAAGCGGAAGCTAAAACCAAAGCAATGTCTCACATTCAAGAAACTATTGAAGAGGCTAAATTGACTGCTCAGCAAGAAGCTAAAAAAATCATCATCAACACGATTCAAAGAGTTGGAACAGAAGAAGCAGTTGAAAATTGCGTATCTGTATTCAACATCGAATCTGACGATGTAAAAGGTAGAATTATTGGTCGTGAAGGTCGTAACATTAGAGCTTTGGAAGCTGCAACTGGAGTTGAAATCATTGTAGATGATACACCAGAGGCCATTATTCTTTCTTGTTTTGATCCTGTTCGTAGAGAAATTGCTCGTTTGTCTTTACACAAATTAGTAACAGACGGACGTATTCACCCTGCAAGAATTGAAGAGGTTGTTGCTAAAACTGCAAAACAAATTGACGACGAAATTATCGAGGTAGGAAAACGTACTGTTATCGACTTAGGAATTCACGGTTTACACCCAGAATTGATTAAAGTTGTTGGTAGAATGAAATACCGTTCTTCTTACGGACAAAACTTATTACAGCACTCAAGAGAAGTTTCTAAACTTTGCGGTATTATGGCTGCAGAATTAGGATTGAATGTTAAATTAGCTAAAAGAGCTGGTTTATTACACGATATCGGAAAAGTGCCAGATACAGAAAGTGATTTACCACACGCACTTTTAGGTATGCAATGGGCTGAAAAATATGGTGAAAAAGAAGAAGTTTGCAACGCTATTGGAGCGCACCATGACGAGATCGAAATGAAATCATTACTTTCTCCGATTATTCAAGTTTGTGATGCTATTTCTGGAGCTAGACCTGGAGCTAGACGTCAGGTTTTAGATTCTTACATTCAGCGTCTTAAAGATCTTGAAGATGTTGCTTATGGATTCAGCGGTGTTAAAAATGCGTACGCAATTCAAGCTGGTAGAGAACTTCGTGTAATTGTAGAAAGCGAAAAAGTTTCTGATGATAATGCAGCAAATTTATCTTTCGAGATTTCACAAAAAATTCAAACAGAAATGACTTACCCTGGTCAAGTAAAAGTTACAGTTATTAGAGAAACTAGAGCTGTTAATATTGCTAAATAATCAGGAATTATATAAAAAGAAAAGGCTGTCAATTGACAGCCTTTTCTTTTTATATACTATTTTAAGTTTTTACATATCATTAAAAACGATTTTAAAGCTTGTCCCTACTCCTACTTCACTTTCTACTAAAACAGTCCCTTTCATCGCTTCAATTTGATTTCTGGTAATATAAAGCCCAATTCCGCGAGCTTCTTCATGTTTATGAAATGTTTTATACATTCCGAATAACAACTCACCATACGTCTTTAAATCAATCCCTAGACCATTATCTGTAATCTTAAGCGATTTAAATCCTTCTGGCTCGATGGCAAAATCGAAAATAATAATCGGATCTCTATCTGGATGTGCATATTTTATTGCATTTGTCGTAAAATTCAACAAAACACTTTCCATATAAGCTGGATTAAAATTAACCGTCAAATACTTCGGCACATTGTTTACAATAGTGACTTTACGCTGTTTATCATAACCTTTAATGGTCGAAATAGTCTTTTCGATATATTCGCAAAGCATCAACGGAACAACAGCAATATTAATATTACTCTGCGTTTTTACAATTTGGGTTAAATTAGAAATTGTTTCATTCAAATCATTAGAAACGGTTCTTAAATGCTCCAACATTTCCGCAACGGTCTGCTTGTCTACATCGGCATCAATAAAATCTAAAATCGATTTTATGTTACCCGCCTGAGTATTTAAATTATGCGAAACTATATGCGAGAAATTTAACAAACGACTATTTTGATCGCTGTATAATTTCATTGTTTTTATCAGTTCAAGCTCTTTTTCTTTTTGAGCAGAAACATCTGTGTGCGTTCCAATTACTCTTAAAGGCTTTCCGTTTTCATCGCGTTTTATTACTTTTCCTCGATCTAAAATCCATTTATAATTGCCACTCGAAGTCATTACACGATGGTAATTTTCATAATACGGAATCTTATTATCAAAATGCTCTTGAATATCAGAATAATATTTCGGCAAATCATCTGGATGCACAATTTTATCCCAACGTTCTGGATCATCAAAGATATCACTCGATTCTAATTCTAAAATTTTAAGAGACAAAGAGGAATAAAAAACACTGTTTGTAACCATATCCCAATCCCAAACGCCAGCTGTAGATGCATCAAGCGCAAATTGAAAGCGTTCTTCTGATATACGCAACTTCTCTTCCTTATCTTTTAATTCTGTAATATCTGAAACATGACCATAAAAAATCACATTTCCATCTAACGCCGACTCTGTTTTGGATGAAATTTTAAACCAACGAACTCCTTTTTTAGGAAGAACTGCTCTAAACTCAATATCCCAAGGCATGATCTCTTTTCTTGCAGTTACTAATGATTGAAAAAACAATTCGCGATCTTGCGGTAAAATTCGATCATAAATCACAAATTTTATATCATTGGTAAAGTCTGCAGCAGTAAGTTCAAATATTTCATCTGCCGATTTACTCACAAGGGGAAATGAATAATTATTATCAGCATCAATAACAAATTGAAAAAGTAAGTCAGGCATTTCGGCCAACAATTTTTTATAAAAATTATTTACCTCCAAGCAGTCGTCATTCCCATATAAATCAAAAACCATATAATACTTTTTTATGTAAATAAAATATTTAGAATTTTTCTTTTAAAACAAAGAGAAAAATCACAACTTTTTATTCTTTTGTTTTTATTACAACAAAATTTTAACACAATATATTAATTTTTGCAATATTACATATAAAATTGCTAAAAATTATTTTCTCGGATGAAAAGTATGCATTACTTCTTTTAAAAAACTTCGATCCAAATGAACATAAATCTCTGTGGTTGTGATTGATTCATGTCCAAGCATTAGTTGAATAGATCGTAAGTCTGCTCCATTTTCTAGTAAATGTGTAGCAAAAGAATGACGCAAAGTATGGGGACTTATACTTTTTTTTAGTGAAATTTTCTGTGCAAGATCTTTAATTATAGTAAATATCATGGCGCGAGTCAGCTGATTTCCTCGTCTATTTAAGAATAAAGTATCTTCAGCACCTTTTTTAATATTTAGATGAACACGAATTTCATTTCTGTAAAGATCGATATATTTTTGCGTTAAAGGACCAATCGGAACAAACCGTTCTTTATTTCCTTTTCCGGTAATTTTAATAAATCCTTCGTCAAAAAATAAATCGGAAATCTTAAGTGTAATTAATTCAGACACACGAAGTCCGCAACCATATAAAGTTTCTAACATTGCGCGATTGCGTTCGCCTTCATTTGTACTTAAATCTATGCTTTCAATCAGTGCATCAATTTCTTGAAGAGACAACGTATCCGGCAATTTTCGTCCTGTTTTTGGCGCTTCTATTAATTCAAGCGGATTATCATTCCTATAATCTTCAAAAACCAGATAGTTAAAAAAACTTTTTAATCCAGAGATAATTCTTGCCTGCGATCTTGGATTTACTTCTTTGGCAACAGCGTAAATAAATTGCTGTAAAGTTTCGTCGGTAATTTTTATTGGAGAAACATCTATTTGATTGCTTTCTAAAAAAAGACACAAACGCTCGATATCGAAGCCGTAATTTTCAATCGTATTTTTAGACAAACCTCTTTCTATCCTTAAATACGACTGATAATCTTTTATATATCGAGTCCAATTCATGTTTACAAAGTAAGTGATTTTTTGGCATAAAAGTATCTCACATAACGAGGTAAAAAAAAACCTTTCTCAAAAGAGAAAGATTTTCAGAATATTTAAATATTGAATTTACAATTTATATCCAAAAGCCAAAGAAAACATACTGCTTTTAATCTTATAATTGACATCATCAACATGAAAGTCTAAGGCATTTGACAACCCTAAGTTATAACGAAGATCTACCGAACAATCTTCCAGAAAATTAAAGCCGACACCAAAATTCAAACCAAAATCGATAGTTTTAGTATGATCTGTAATATTTACACCATTTTCTTCAGCTTTCATTAAAAAACCAATTTGCGGACCTGCTTGAACAGTTAATCCCTGAGTGACAAAATATTTAGCCAAAATAGGCAAATTTAAATAGCTCAATTTAACCTCATTATTGTACGATATACCATCGCTTACAAATTTATTTTTAACTCCGTGAGTTGAGTATAGAAGTTCAGGTTGAATACCAAAATTTTCATCTGTTTTAATTTCCGAAAAAATACCCACCTGATATCCCATTAAAGTTTCATTTTCATGGAAATCAGTTGAGTTATTTGGAAAATTTATACCTCCTTTAATTCCAAATCTACTGCCAGTTCCTTGAGCATTTGCAAAACCAACTGTCATGATTGCAATGGCAAATAAAATAATTCTTCTCATTTCTTGTATAAAATCAAATTTGTTGGGCAAATATAAAAACATACTTAAAATATATTGCCTTTTATTTTAATAATAAAAATACTATTATAACAAAAAAGCCTTTCTAAAAGAAAGGCTTTTTTGTTATATTTTTTATAAAAAACTTAAAATTTATAAGCTAATGAAAGCTGTAGGTTACTATTTTTTGCACTATCATAGTAATCATCAGAATTGTCAATATCTTCATCTGAAAGCGGAGACAAACCAATAGTATAACGAAGACCAATTGAAAGGTTATCTGTAAAACTATATCCTGCTCCAATATTAAATCCGAAATCAACAGATCTTGTAAAATCTTTAATATCCTCACCATCAGCTTTTGCAGACAATAAAACACCTAGTTGCGGACCAGCTTCAACATTAAATTTCTTATCAACAATATAATATTTAGCTACAACTGGAATATTCAAATAATTCAATTTAATATCAGCGTCACCTCCAAAAGGACCATCAACTTTGGTTCCTTGAGCAGAGAATAAAAGCTCTGGTTGAATATAGAACTTTTCTACTATATGTATTTCAGCTAAGCCTCCAACATGAAATCCAACTAAGGATTTAGTGTTTTCTACATCTCCCCCAACTACAGTTGAAAGATTAAGTCCTCCTTTTACTCCAAATCTAGTTTCCTGAGCATTAGAAAATGCAAAAGCCATAATTGCAATGGCAGATAAAATTATTTTTTTCATTCTAATTTGTTTTGGGTTAAAATTAATTTTCGATATCAAATATAAAACTATACTTATTAAAAATACATTTGCAATTTAACAAAAAAAGTAGTAAAATATACAATTAGAACTTATTACAAAACAAAAGAGCCTTTCCCAAAAAGGAAAGGCTCTCGAAAAAAACACTTTATTAACCAAATTTATTAGAAGTGTAAAGCGAAACCAACATTAAATTGAAAAACACTTTTTGAGTAATCTTCATTTAGTGATATGTTGTAACGAACTCCCGGCTCAATTGAAACATTTTTTCCAACAAACCAAGCGTATCCTCCTTGTAATCCTAAATATGACGGATTTTCGTCAGCATCTTTTATACTTGTCCCTGTATATGATGCTTCAAGAGGAAATTTATTTAATAAATAATACTTTGCTCCAACTTTATAAGAAAAAGCATTTATACTGTGTCCAAGGTCATTATATCCTAATCCAGCTTTAACTGCTAAATTATCAGCAACAAAATATCCTCCTTCAGCCCCTAAACTCCATTGAGTTTCACCATCAGAAGAAGACAATTGAAAACCCGTGTTACCAACCTGAGTAGCACCAAAAGCAGTATTAGCTTCAATTAACCATTTTCCTTTTGCAGTTTGTTCTTGCGCACTAGCAAATCCAAATGTCATAACTGCAATAGCAGCTAAAATAATTTTTTTCATGTTTCTTTTTTTTAATTACAAACACCAAAACTAAGATTAGACTTACAAAAAATAGTCCAGCATAAGTTTAAAAAGTATTAAAATAAGACAGAAAAAAGTTACTAAACAGAAGACTGATATTCAGAAGGATAAAAGCAATTTTGACAACAAAAAAACCTAAATTTCACATTTGAGTGGGAATTTTATTAATTATTTAATCGAAAATATAATGCAATAAAATGCTAAATCTGTAGTTTTGAACTTTAGAATAACATTTAAAATACCAAATTTTAAAAACCTATTTATGAAAAAAATAATTTTAGCAGCTGTATTGTTCATTGCAACATCAGCAACAATCAACGCACAATTTGTACAAATCGGTGTAAAAGCAGGGGCTAACTTTGCTAACCAAACGGGAGGTTCTGACTTTGATGGAATTTCTGTTGACAAAGAAGGTATCACAAGTTACCACGCAGGTCTTGTAGCAGAACTTAAATTATTAGAAAAATTCTCAATTCAGCCAGAGCTTTTGTATACTACTCAAGGAGCAACTTATAAAAATGCTTTTTCTGAATTTAAAAATGAAATGGGCTACATTGCTATTCCTGTAATGGCAAAAATTTATTTGACTAAATCTCTTAGTTTAGAACTTGGTCCTCAAGCTTCATTTCTTGTTAGCAATAAAAAAGAATTTGATGCAGCAGATCCAAACACATTCGACTTTTCTGTTAATGGTGGTTTAGGTTTAAAAATTGTTGGAGGTCTTTTTGTTCAAGCTCGTTACGGAATTGGTTTAACTGAAATTTCAAAAGAAGCTGACTTTAAAAACTCTGTATTCCAACTTTCAGCTGGGTACATGTTCTAAAAGAATATCACATACTTTTATAAAAACCGCTCTAATTATTAGCGCGGTTTTTTTATTTTTACAACATTCAATGACAATTGCAAAAATCAATTGCAATGTCAATCTTTCAAAATAAAATATAAATATGAAAATCTGCATTATCAACGGACCAAATTTGAATCTTTTAGGAAAACGTGAACCAGAAGTATATGGAAGCCAAACTTTTGAAGATTATTTTGAAACGTTGAAAACGAAATTTCCAAACGTTGAACTTTCTTATTATCAAAGTAATATTGAAGGCGAATTGATTGGTAAAATTCAGGAAGTGGGTTTTTCATTTGATGGAATTATTCTAAATGCAGGCGCTTATACACATACTTCTATCGGTTTAGGCGACGCTATGAAAGCCGTTACAACTCCAGTAATCGAAGTTCATATTTCGAATACTTACGCACGTGAAAGCTTTAGACATCAGTCTTATTTGTCTGGAAATGCAAAAGGTGTTATTTTAGGCTTCGGACTTAAAAGCTACGAACTGGCCATTCAATCTTTTTTGTAAATTACTCTCTTTTTAAAGAATGTCATCCTGAGCGAAGTCGAAGGCTAATGGAAACAAGATATGGGCTTCGACTTCGCTCAGCCTGACAAACAAGTCAATAGCTTCTTATCGAATTTAACATATTATTAATAGGCTCGCTTTTAAGTTATTTTATTTTTGTAGGAGAAAACCACTTCTATGAAAAACTTTACGTTATTTGCCTTTTTAATTTTTTCCATTTCCAATTTTGCCCAAATTAAAGGGACTATCACCGATGAAAAAGGAAATCCGCTTCCTTTTGTATCTGTTTTTGAAGAAAACACATATGCCGGCACAACTTCAAACGAACAAGGAAAATATCAGCTGAATGTAAAAGAAATTGGTCAGAACAAAATTATTTTTCAATATCTTGGTTTTAAAACACAGAAACTAACTGTTGCATCTGGTTCAAAAACAATCACTTTAGATATTAAACTTCAAGAAGAAAGTTTTGCTTTAAATGAAGTCGTTATTGATCCGAAAAACAATCCTGCGAATGCTATTATTAGAAGTGCAATTGCAAACAAAAAAGAAAACTCAGATAAAACAGCGCGATATACGGCAGATTTTTATTCGAAAGGAATGTTTAAGGTAAAAGATCTTCCTAAAAAAATTCTTGGTCAAAAAGTAGATCTCGGTCCAGATATGGCTTCTAATTTGGATTCAACTGGAACAGGAATTTTATATTTATCAGAAACCATTTCGAAAGTTACTTTTGAAAAACCTTCCAAATTAAAAGAGAAAATCATCGCCTCAAAAATTTCTGGAAATAATCGGGGCTATAGCTATAATACGGCAGCTTTATCTACTTACGATTTCTATGATAATAACTTAGATTTTGATGTTAAAATGATTTCTCCCATTGCCGATAATGCTTTCAATTATTATAAATATAAGCTAGAAAGCACTTTTTATGACGAAAATAAGCAACAGATTAATAAAATTAAAGTAATTCCGAAACGTGATAAAGAACCCGTTTTTGAAGGCTACATTTATATTGTAGACGATAGTTTTGCCATTTATGCTATAGATTTAGATATTAAAGGCTACAGAATGAAAAATGAATTTACGGAAACAATGAGCTTAAAACAAAGTTTCAGTTACAATTCCAAAAATAAAATTTGGTCTAAAAACGCGCAAACACTTTCTTTTAATGCAGGTCTTTTTGGAATAAAGTTTTCTGGAAATTTCAATTATGTTTATTCTAATTATGAATTTCCTGATTCTTTTGAAAAGAAAACTTTTGGAAACGAAATTGTCGCTTTTGAAGCAAATGCCAATAAAAAAGATGATGCTTTTTGGAATGAGATACGTCCTATTCCTTTAACTATTGAGGAAAGCAATGATTATGCTAAAAAAGACAGTCTTCAAACTATTCGAAAATCAAGAAAATATACTGATTCGATTGATGCCAAAAACAATAAATTTAAAGTTTGGGACATTTTAATGGGTTATGATTACAAAAATACTTTTGAGAAATATTCTTTCGAATATAAAGGCTTATTGAATATTTCTTCTTTAAGTTTCAATACCGTTCAGGGATTCAACTTAGATTCTGGTTTCTCTTTTAGAAAATGGGATGACGAAAAAGGAAAAAGCACTTCAATTAGCACAACTTTCAATTATGGCTTTTCAGATGAACGTTTCCGAGTGATTGGAGAATTCAGTCATCGTTTTAATAACATCAATTACGCAACAATTTGGGCTTCTGGAGGAACGAAAACAGCACAATTTAACAATGCAGAACCCATTACCAAATTTGTAAACTCAATTAGTTCTTTATTTTTTAAAGACAATTATATGAAACTGTATAATTTGGAGTTTGCTCAGATAAATTACGGTCAAGATATTGCAAACGGAATAAATCTTACTGGCAGAATTGGTTATGAACAGCGAAAACCGCTTTTCAATACGACTGATTATTCGTTTTTTAAAAAAGATGATTTCTACAGTTCTAACAATCCTTTAGCCCCAAGTGATTTTACGACGCCTGCTTTTAATCAGCATCATTTATTTAAAGCGCTGATCACGACAAGAATTAATTTTGGAAATAAATATATTTCTAGACCAGACGGAAGATATAATTTCAAAGATGATAAATATCCGACGATTTATTTAGCGTTCGAAAAAGCTTTCGCGGCAAGCGAAAAGAAATATGAATATGAAAGAATCGGCGCTTCAGTACAATATGATTTGTCACTAAATAACAAAGGTGTTTTAGGAACTAATTTCAGAGCTGGAAAATTCTTTAATGCAGAAAATATTTCGTTTATCGATTACAGACATTTTAACGGAAACCAAACTCACATAGGCACAAGCGAACGTTATTTAAATGTTTTTAATTTAATGCCTTATTACGCGAACAGCACCAATGACAGTTATTTCGAATTGCATTCTGAATACAACGATACGGGTTTTATTATGAATAAAATTCCGCTTTTAAATCTTTTAAAATCAACTTTAAATGTTGGCTTTCATGCTTTAGCAATTCCAGACAGAAAACCGTATTCTGAATTTACCGTTGGTTTGGACAATTTAGGTTTCGGGAAATTTAAACTTTTCCGTGTTGATTATGTGCATTCTTACCAAAGCGGAATACAGCAAAACGGCGTTGTATTTGGATTGAAGATTTTGAATGTGTTGGATTAAGGTGCAAAGGCTCAGAGGGACAAAGGTTCAAAGTTTAGATACTTTGCGAATTCTCGCCCGAAGCTTCGAGATTCCTAAACAGATAAATTTATCAAATAAAAAAATCCGTTTATTATTAAAAATAAACGGATTTTTTTATTTGATCTTTGACAAAGAGAAAAACCTTTGCAACTTTGAAGCTCTAACAATGATAATCATCTGGCTCAATATGAATTAAAACATTTCCTAATTGAGGAATTTCTTCTTTTAATTTGTCTTGAAGTTTGTGTGACAAATCGTGTCCTTCCTTTACAGAAATTGCTGCCGAAACAATAGCGTGTAAATCTACGTGATAGCGCATTCCTGCTTTACGGATAAAACATTTTTCAGTTCCTAAGATTCCTGGGACTGTCAGAGCCACTACACGAATTTCTTCTACCAAATCATCATTTAGATTTTCATCCATGATTTCGCCAAGCGCTGGTCTGAAAATTTTATAACTATTATATAAAATAAAAAACGCTGCAAAAAGTGCTGCCCAATCATCTGCAGATTCGTAGCCTTTTCCCATAATCAAAGCTATCGAAATTCCGATAAAAGCAGCCACAGAAGTTATAGCATCACTTCTATGATGCCAAGCATCAGCAGCTAAAGACGAACTGTTAGTTTGTTTGCTTCTTTTCATTACTAGACGGAAAGAATACTCTTTCCAAATAATAATTGCTCCTAAAACATACAAGGTCCAAGATTTTGGCAAATCATGCGAAGTTCCAATATTAGCAATGCTTTCGTATCCAATAATGGTTGCCGAAGTAATTAAAAATCCGACAACTAAAAAAGTAATTAAAGGTTCTGCACGTCCGTGGCCGTAAGGATGATTTTCATCTGCAGGTTTATTAGAATATTTGATTCCGAATAAAACCAGACAAGACGAAAATATATCCGTGGTCGATTCAATCGCATCTGCAATCAAGGCATATGAATTGCCAAAAAAACCTGCGAGACCTTTTACAAGGGCCAGGCAGGTATTTCCTATTATACTAAAAATAGTAGCTTTTACAGCTTTTTGTTCGTTTGTCATTTAGACTATTGTTTTTCGCCCCGAATTACACAAATTACACGAAGACTAACATTGTCTTTTATTACACTAATTAAAAAGTTAATTTGTGTAATTGAATTTCAAAAATTAAAAATTAGTGTAATTTGTGAAATTCGTGGCTAACTCTTAATTTAAGCTCTCACGATTTTTGCACCGATTGCTCTTAAACGCTCGTCGATACGCTCATATCCACGATCGATTTGCTCGATATTTTGGATTGTACTTGTTCCTTTTGCAGAAAGCGCCGCAATCAACAATGAAATTCCCGCACGAATATCAGGAGAAGACATTGTTGTAGCTTTTAATTGAGATTCAAAATTATGTCCCATAACCACAGCTCTGTGCGGATCACATAACATAATTTTTGCCCCCATATCGATTAATTTATCCACGAAGAATAAACGGCTTTCGAACATTTTTTGGTGAATTAAAACATCCCCTTTTGCCTGAGTTGCCACAACTAAAACAATACTTAACAAGTCAGGTGTAAATCCTGGCCAAGGCGCATCAGCAATTGTTAAAATAGAACCGTCGATATCTGTTTTTACTTCATATCCGTCTTTGTGAGCAGGAATATAAATATCATCGTTACGTTTTTCGATTGTAATTCCAAGTTTTCTAAAAGTATTTGGAATCAAACCTAAGTTTTCCCAGCTAACATTTTTAATTGTAATTTCACTTTTTGTCATAGCTGCAAGACCAATCCAAGAACCGATTTCGATCATATCAGGAAGAATTCTGTGCTCACAACCTCCAAGGCTTTCAACACCTTCGATAGTCAATAAGTTAGAACCAACTCCAGTGATTTTTGCTCCCATAGAGTTCAACATTTTACACAATTGCTGTAAGTAAGGCTCACAAGCAGCATTGTAAACTGTAGTTTTTCCTTTTGCTAAAACTGCTGCCATTACAATGTTTGCAGTTCCAGTTACAGAAGCTTCGTCAAGAAGCATATCTGTTCCTTGTAATCCTTCTTCTGGAGATTCTACTCCATAAAAGTGATCTTCTCTGTTATATCTAAATTTTGCCCCAAGGTTAATAAAACCTTCAAAGTGAGTATCTAATCTGCGGCGACCAATTTTATCTCCTCCTGGTTTTGGAATATATCCTTTTCCGAAACGAGCTAAAAGCGGTCCAACAATCATAATAGAACCACGAAGCGCTCCACCTTCTTTTTTGAAAGCTTCTGTTTCTAAATATCCAACATTAACTTCATCAGCTTGAAAAGTAATTGAACCTGGTTCGTTACGTTGAATTTTAACACCTAAATTACCCAACAAAGTAATTAATTTATTGATGTCAATAATATCGGGAATATTATTAATTTTTACTTTATCCCCCGTTAGAAGCACGGCACATAAAATTTGTAATGCCTCGTTTTTTGCTCCTTGCGGAGTGATTTCTCCTTTTAAAGGAGTTCCTCCTTCGATTTTAAAAATTCCCATAGATCTTGTTTAGGTTCTAAGGTTCTGAGATTCTAAGGTTCTGAGCTAAAATCTTAGCGTCTTAGTAACCTAGCATCTTAGCCCCTTTTTTATTTTTGATTATTGTTTTTTTGAAATGTCTTTTTTTGTTGACCTCCTTTATTGTTTTTGTTGTTATTCTGGTTTTTTGGTGGCACTCCAGAAGCTGTTTTGTTAGACATGCGTTTATTGGTACGCATCAAATCTGTCGTATTTAAAAGTTCTTCAGTGCTTCGCAATAAATTAATCTTTCCTCCAGACAATTCATATAAATGTTCAAAAATCACATCGTCTTTTACGGTGTCTTTGTTCCAGCTTAAGAAAGATTTTTTCATGTGATTTGCAATAACCATCACCAACGCGTTCTTCATTTCGCCCTCTTCCCATTTATTCGCAACATCAATCATATATTTGATGTTATTGCCATAAAATCTGTATTTTGGAAAGTTCTGCGGATACTGCAATGCATCGGGCTTTAACTCCAAAACTTCTCTTGAAGGAATCGGATATGGAGATTCTACATTCAGTTTAAAATCAGACATAATAAAAAGCTGATCCCAAAGTTTATGTTGAAAATCTGGCACATCACGCAAATGCGGATTCAAGCTTCCCATAACCTGAATGATATATTTCGCCGCTTTATTTCGCGTTTCATCATCTTCAATTGCAGTAGCCTGATCAATCAATTTTTGTAAATGACGACCATACTCTGGAATAATTAAGCGTTGTCTTTCAGAATTGTATTCTAAATTATACACAACATCGCTTGCGGCTTCTCTTTTATATTTTTCGATCATAAGTTTATAATGAAACTATACCTTCTATTGTAGAAACTTCTTTGTATTTACTAATCACATCGTCTGAGCTGTGCATCGTAACGTCTACAGAAACACTGGTAAATTTACCTGTTTTAGATTTTGTTGTTTTAATAACCGCTCCCATTCGATCAAAAGCTTTTTCGACACGTTCCACATTATCGGCTACAGAAGGCACAATGAATTTATATAAATATTCTGCTGGCCAAGTGTTTGCGTTGTCAAGCTCTACTTTTAATCTTTCGTAAAATTCGGCGGTATTTTTTTCTTTATCGTTCTCCATTCGTAATTAAAAATAAACGCAAATATACGGTTTTGATTTTAGACTTTTTATATTTTTTCTTTCGAAAAAAGGTTCAAAGTTACAAAGTTACAAAGGTGCAGACAAAAAAGCTTTAGAAGATTATTTCATTGTAAATTTTACGCTTATATTTGAGAAAATAATCTGCTGAAATCTCTCGCAAAGTCGCCAAGACGCAAAGTTTTATTTTATTGAAATTATAAAACATAATTTTTGTCATTTCGACGAAGGAGAAATCACACGCGGGATTCGGCAAAGCTTGAAAGCCAATCTTTGTCGAGCTTCTCGTGAAGATTTCTCCTTCGTCGAAATGACAATATTGCGAAAAAACTTTGCGTCTTAGCGACTTTGCGAGATTAAAAAAATACTCTAATGAAAAAACTCTTTTTACTTTTTATCGTTCTTATATTCAACAACATTCAAGCGCAAGAAGTTAAAACGCTAACTTATTTCCAAAACGACACTTTAAAACTAGATTTAGATTTGTATCTGCCAAAGAAAAAAGCAGGCGAAAAAATTCCGTTGATTATGTTCGCGTTTGGCGGAGGTTTTTCTGGCGGAGAACGTACAAGTGAAAAAGATTTCGGAAAATTTATGGCGCAAAATGGTTATGCTGTTGCAAGCATTTCGTACAGTTTATATATGAAAGGAAAAGATTTTGGATGCAAAGGAACTTTAACCGAAAAAATAAAAGCGATTCAAATTGGCGTGAGCGATATGTGGCAGGCGACTGGTTATTTAATCGAAAACGCAGATAAATATAATCTAGACACTTCAAAAATCTTTATTTCTGGAATTAGCGCTGGTGCAGAAATTGGTTTTCATGCTTCTTTCTGGGATTATAAATTGATGAATCTATACAAAAGCAACCTTCCAGAAAATTTCAAATACAAAGGTTTCATCGGAGGTTCTGGAGCAATTCAGGATATTAATTTGATTACGAAAGAAAAAGCAATTCCGATGTTATTGGCGCACGGAAGCAATGATGATACGGTTCCGTACGCTGCAGGTTCGCATCGTTCTTGCCCGACAAATGCTTCGGGCTGGTTGATTCTTTTTGGATCTTATGCCGTTTACAATCAGATGAAAGATTTATATAAAGATATTGAGTTGATTACTTTCTGTGGCGGCGGACATGAATTCTCAGGTTATCTTTTTCACGAAGGACAGCAATATGTTTTAGATTTTGTGAATGATGTTTTGAAAGAAAAGAAATTTGAATCCCATTTGATTGTTCCTTCTAAAAAAGGAAAAGGTTCTGGGAAATATTCTTTTTGTGAGTAATTTTTTAAAATGCTCCAAAGGAGCAAAATATTTATAGCAAATTCCATTTTACAGTAATCAAAGCTCCAGCGGAGCGGCATATAAATCATTTAAAATATGTCGCTCCGCTGGAGCTTCTTTTTTATAATGTTGATTTTTCTATAAATATTTCGTCCCGCTGGGACTTTCTTATTTCTAAAAAACTAATTTTCCAAATAATTCTAAAAACAAAACCATGCCTCTTCTCTAGCCCTGATGGAAGCGGAAATCCTTTTGTTTTTTCCTTTAAAAAGCAAAAGATTGTAGCGGACAGCAGGAACCAATGCCAACAAAAAATGCCAAATCTTTCGCTTCAAGTAAAAATTCTTTTTAATTACGAATAAGTTTAGGTAAATTTGCCCTTTATTTTTAGAATAGTGCAAAAAGAAATTATAGTCCTGCTTGGGGGACCTGGTACTGGAAAATCAACACTTATTAACGAATTGGTAGCTCGTGGCTTTTGTTGCTATCCTGAAATCTCTAGACAGGTTACCATGAAAGCCCAGCAGGAAGGCATTGAGCAACTGTTTCTGGAACAGCCTCTTTTGTTTAGCCAAATGCTATTGGAAGGGCGTATTGAACAGTATAAAAACGCTATTAACGAATCTGATAATGTGGTTTTTATTGACCGAGGAATTCCTGACGTTGTGGCGTATATGGATTATATTGGCGATGAATATCCGGAAAATTTCACGAAGGCTTGTGAAAACTATAAATACACCAAAACTTTTATTTTGCCACCTTGGGAAGAAATTTACCAGAGTGATGCAGAACGCTATGAAAATTTTGAGCAAGCAGTTAAAATTCAGGAACATCTTATTGAAACCTATAGAAAATATGGGTACGAACTGATTGAGGTTCCAAAAGATACGGTTGAAAACAGAATTCTTTATATCTTAGACAAAATTTAGCGAAAGGTTTTAAAGTTGCAAAACTAGAACTGTTTTCTAAATTTTTAACTTTAAAACTAACGCAATGCTTGGAGCGCAGGATATCCTTCTAAAATACTGGAAACACGACAGTTTTAGACCTTTGCAAAAAGAAATTATTGATTCTGTTCTTGAAGGACAGGATACTTTTGCCGTACTTCCTACTGGTGGCGGAAAATCGGTTTGTTTTCAGGTCCCAGCTATGATGCAGGAAGGAATTTGCCTCGTAATTTCGCCTTTGATTGCCTTGATGAAAGATCAGGTAATGAATTTGCAGAAAAGAGACATAAAAGCAATTGCGCTTACTGGTGGAATTCATACCGAAGAACTGATTGATCTTTTAGACAATTGCCAATACGGAAATTACAAATTCTTATATCTTTCGCCAGAGCGTTTACAATCGGATTGGATTTTGGAACGCATTAAAAATCTCCCGATAAATTTAATTGCTATAGATGAAGCGCATTGTGTTTCGCAATGGGGACATGATTTTAGACCTGCTTATCTTAAAATTTCGGAACTCAAAAAATTCTTTCCTAAAATTCCGTTTTTAGCTTTAACAGCGACAGCAACTCCGAGAGTTATTGAAGATATCAGAACGCAATTAGAATTAAAAAATCCCAGACATTTTCAGCAATCTTTTGAACGTAAGAATATTGCTTATATGGTTTTTGAAGTGGAAGACAAACTTTACAGAACCGAACAAATTCTCAAAAAAAATCCGCATCCTTCTATTATATATGTTCGAAATAGAAAGGCGTGCTTGAATATTTCTTCGCAATTAGAGTCTTTAGGCTTCACAGCAACGTATTACCATGGTGGTCTTTCTTCAAAAGAAAAAGATAAAAACATGGGATTGTGGATGTCAGAGCAAGCACAAGTTATTGTAGCTACAAATGCTTTTGGAATGGGGATTGACAAAGACAATGTTAAAACTGTTATTCATACCCAACTTCCTGAAAACTTAGAAAATTATTATCAAGAGTCTGGAAGAGCGGGACGAAATGGCGCAAAAGCTTTTTCGGTTTTGCTTTATAATAATTCAGACGCTATTCAGACCGAACAGCAGTTTATTAATATTCTTCCAGATAAAAAGTTTCTAAAAACGATGTATATCAAGCTCTGCAATTATTTTCAGATTGCTTATGGAGAAGGTTTAGATGAATCTTTTTCTTTTAAGATGAATCATTTTTGCAATAAATATGACTTTCCGACTTTAAAAACATATAATGCTTTACAGTTTTTAAGCCAGCAGGGAATTATTACGATGTCTCAAGAATTCTCAGAAAAAATCAACATTCAGTTTTTGATTGAATCTAAAGAAGTGATTCGATACATAAGTCTTAATCAGAATGATGAAGAAATTATATTGGCAATTTTAAGAACCTACCCTGGCATTTATGAAGTAAAAGCTAATCTGAATCTAGGGTTAATTGCAAAAAAATCAAATCGTACAGAAGAACAGGTTATTGCTGTTTTAGAAAAACTAAAAGAAAAAGAAATTATAGAATACAAATCTAAAAACAACGACGCGACTATATTATTTAATGAAATTCGCGAAGACGATCTTACAATAAATAGAGTTTCGAAATATTTAGAAAAACAAAATCTGGTGAAAAAAGAACAGCTTCTGTCTGTTTTACACTACATAAAAGACACTAAGTCTTGCAAAAACAGATTGGTTTTGAATTATTTTGGAGAAGAAACCAAAGAAAATTGCGGTATTTGCTCGTACTGCATTACACAAAAAGGAAAAATTACAGAAGCCGATTCGATTGCAGACAAGATTTTATCTCTGCTAAAAACGGCTTCGCTAACTTCGAGAGAAATTGAAAACCAAATAAAAATGGACGCAAAAGACATTATCTCGGTTCTTCAGGAATTGCTCGAAAACAATCATATCATTATACAAGCGAATAATAAATACACTTTAAAATCATAATGGAGAAATTGAGAATTATTTTTATGGGAACTCCAGAATTTGCTGTCGGCATTTTGGATACCATTCTTAAAAACAACTACGAAGTTGTCGGCGTGATTACCGCTGCAGACAAACCTGCAGGACGCGGACAAAAAATAAAATATTCGGCTGTAAAAGAATATGCAATTGCTAACAATCTTACTTTATTACAGCCAACTAATTTAAAAGACGAAAGTTTCTTAGCAGAATTAAAAGCTTTAAATGCAAATTTACAAATTGTAGTGGCATTTAGAATGTTGCCAAAAGTAGTTTGGGAAATGCCAAGTTTAGGAACTTTTAATCTTCATGCTTCATTATTGCCAAATTATCGCGGCGCAGCACCTATTAACTGGGCAATTATAAATGGAGAAAGTAAAACTGGCGTTACCACTTTCTTTATCGATGATAAAATTGATACTGGTGCCATGATTTTAAATTCTGAAATCGCAATTGAACCAGAAGAAACGGCAGGACAATTACACGACCGTTTGATGCATTTAGGAAGCACAACAGTAATTGATACTTTAAAAGTTATTGAAAATGGAAATGTAACAACAACCATTCAAGAAGATAATGACGATATTAAAACAGCTTACAAATTAAACAAAGAAAATTGCAAAATAGACTGGACAAAATCTGGATCAGAAATCAATAATCTGATTCGCGGTTTAAGTCCATATCCTGCATCGTGGTGTTTCTTGAAAGACCAAAATGAGGAATTAAACATCAAAATTTACGAAGCAAAACTAGTCTCAGAATCACACTCTTACGAAATTGGAAAGTTAATTAGCAGTAAAAAAGAAATCAAAATTGCAATAAAAGATGGCTTTATTCAGTTATTAAGTCTACAATTTCCAGGAAAAAAGAGAATGCTTGCTTCTGAATTATTAAATGGAGTAAGCTTTTCGGATGCTGCAAAAGTCTATTAAGCTCAGTAAAACAGGGGTTTGTACTTGCTTTTCATCGATGAATAACATCGTTTATGAACAAAAAAAGCAAGTTATTAACAATTTTTGCTAAAATTAAAGAAAACACTTGCACGCAACGGATTTCCTACTAAATTTGTGTATTAACAATTTTTTTTAACCAACAATTAATAACTAATTATTATGAACAAATCAGAATTAATCGATGCTATCGCTGCTGATGCAGGAATCACAAAAGCTGCGGCGAAATTAGCTTTAGAGTCATTTTTAGGTAATGTAGGAACTACTTTGAAAAAAGGTGGAAGAGTTTCATTAGTAGGATTTGGATCTTGGTCAGTTTCTTCAAGAGCGGCAAGAGATGGTAGAAACCCACAAACAGGAAAAACTATTAAGATCGCAGCTAAAAACGTTGTAAAATTCAAAGCTGGAGCTGAATTAGAAGGTGCAGTGAACTAAGTAAGAAAGTTCTCTAAACTTATAATATAATTAAAACCTTCCTTATGGAAGGTTTTTTTTTTGCGGTTTAACGATTTTTTTTGTGATTTTAATTTTTTTATGACTAAATTTAATAAAAATTGTAACCGTATGATTTCAGAAAAATTAAAAAAAGGACACCTGCTTATTGCCGAGCCTTCAATAATTGGAGATTTATCTTTTAACAGATCGGTAATTTTATTAGCAGACCATAACAAAGAAGGATCAATTGGTTTTATCATCAACAAGCCATTAAAATATACTATTAATGACTTAATACCTGAAATTGAAGCCAACTTTAAGATATACAACGGAGGCCCTGTAGAACAAGACAACCTTTATTTTATTCACAATATTCCAGACTTAATTCCAAATAGTGTGGAGATTTCCAATGGAATTTATTGGGGAGGTGATTTTGAGTCTACAAAAGACCTAATTAACAGCGGAGCTATTAGTAAAAATAATATTCGTTTTTTCTTAGGCTATACAGGTTGGGACGAGAATCAGCTTGAAAACGAAATGCAAGGAAACTCCTGGATTATCGCTGATAATAATTACAAAAATAAAATTATCGGAAAATCTACCACCCATTTTTGGAAAGAGCAGATTATAGAACTTGGAGGCGATTATCTTATTTGGTCTAACGCACCTGAAAATCCATATCTGAATTAATTTTCAGAAATGGATTCATTAAGCTTCTGCACTAATAAATGAGCCAGATTCGTTGTAAAATCTTTTTTTCGATATTTAGTTATCGGCTGTATTCCTGTGATTACATTTGTTAGAAATAATTCGTCTGCTTTTTGAAGATCAAACGGTGAAATTATCTCTTCTAAAACCTCTATACCTTCTACTTTTTTCGCTAATGCTAAAATTTGTTTACGCATTACACCATTTAAAGCTCCTTCTGAAATTGGAGGTGTAATTAGTTTTTTTCCAGAAACCATAAAGATATTTCCTTGAAGCAACTCTACCACATTTTTACTGTCATTCAGTAAAATACAATTTGCTAAGCCGTTTTCGTCTGCGAAAATACTTCCTGTTATATTAATCATCTTATTTGTTGTTTTAAGAGATGATAACAGTTGTTTTGTTACATAGAAATCTTTATATAAATCTACTTCGTATTCGTTTGCATTTATACTGTAAGCCTTATTTGGAAGAGAAATAGCATTTATTAAAAACGAAATTTCATTGCTTTTAGGAAGATACAAACCACCATCATTTCTAAAAACAGTAATTCTAGCTCTTGCCGAAGATGCAATATTCAATTGATTAACTAAATTGAGAATTTGTTCTTCAAAATATTCCATTGTAAAATTCATCGGAATCATCATTCTAACCACACGCATTGAAGCCATTAATCTAAAATAATGATCTTCAAGAAACAAGATTTTTCCGTTGACAATTTTTACTGTTTCAAATACTCCGTCACCATACAAAAAAGCGCGGTTTAGAGTTAGTATATTATCTTCTTGCGCTATGTTTCCGTTAAAATTAATCATAAAAAAACCCTGAATTTTGTTCAGGGCAAATATAAGGTATAAAATAGACTTTTACTAAACAGAACCGATAAGATGTTTTAGATCAGAAATCTGATTCTCCCACAATTGTTTAGCCTCGCCAATTTCTTCTTTCTCAGCAAAATCAACTACCATAAGCGAAACATCTTTGGTTAATTCATCAACTAAAATATGCAATTCGAAAAAATACTCTGTGTCTTTACTGCTGTCATCAACCCATTTGAATTTTACTTTCTCTCCAGATTTTTTTGAAGCAAGACGTGCTTTTTCTTGTGAATCATTCCAGATAAACGTGAAAAATTCACCTCTTGAATTAACATTGTCAGCAAACCATTCTGATAAACCTGACGGTGTTGATATATATTGATACAATAATTGCGGCGAAGAATTGATCGGAAACTCGATTTCGTAACGTATTTTTGAATCCATGTGCTACTTTTAATTTTTTTGGAAATATAAGAATATATGTCCAAAAACAATGCGTTTTTAAAAATATTTTTTTTTCTTTAAAATATTCTTGTGTGCTTTAATATTATTTCTATCTTTGCACCCGCAATGCAGGAAACAATCCTACTAGCAGTCCAGGCGAGGTAGCTCAGTTGGTTAGAGCGCAGGATTCATAACCCTGAGGTCACGGGTTCAACTCCCGTCCTCGCTACGAAAAGGCAAAACCCTTAAACAGAAATGTTTAAGGGTTTTTTATTTAAATTAACGCTTTATTTTGTGAAGAACTTTATTAAATTAGCATCTTTGCAACTCAGTAATTTACCAACGTATGGATATAGTGAAATTTAAAATCACATCGAAAACTATAAAAGTGGAAGTGAGAAATTCCAACAATTATGTTTTTAATTTTAATACTGCTTTAGAAATTGAAAAAGCAGATAAAGATGTTTTATTAAAACTATACAATGCACTAGACCTTCTATTTAAGAAAGAAAATGCAGTCGAAAACAAAAATTACATTTCACCAAATCAAACTAATATTCTAGATCAGATTTCTGATGCTGATAATTTAGTAGATAATAAATAAAAAATCACTTGTCGCTAACTGGACCACTTTTTTATAATTAAAGCTGGACTAGTATAAATGTTCTTTATCAAAATAAATTTGACATTATTTTAATGAGATAAAATGAACATACACTTCATACAACACGAAACATACGAAGCCCCTGGTGCCTATCTTACATGGGCAGAAAGCAGAAACTGCAAAATTTCTTTTTCTAAAGTTTTTCAAAAAGACGTTTTGCCCTATTCAATAGAGTTTATAGACATGCTCATTATAATGGGAGGACCTCAAAGTCCAAATACTACAATTGAAGAATGTCCTCACTTCGACGCTGATGCTGAAATCAGATTAATACAAAAATGCATTTCTGCAGGAAAAGCAGTTGTTGGTGTTTGTTTGGGTTCTCAATTAATTGGAGAAGCTTTAGGAGCAAGATTTAATCATAGCCCCGAGAAAGAAATTGGTGTATTTCCGATAACCTTAACCGAAGAGGGGAAAAATGACAAGAAAATAAATCATTTCGGAAATATCTTAAATGTCGGACATTGGCACAACGATATGCCCGGTTTAACAAAAGAAAGTAAAGTTTTGGCTTTTAGCGAAGGCTGTCCAATTCAAATTGTTTCTTATTCAGATCTTGTTTATGGTTTCCAATGCCATATGGAATTAACAACGGAAGTCGTTTCTCTTTTAATCGAAAGTGAAACAGATTTATTGGACAAAAGCAAAAAACATCTATTTGTTCAAAATCCTGAAACTATTTTATCTCATAATTATAATGAAATGAATGAAAAACTATTTCAATTTTTAGATAAACTAATCTTTGCTTACAAAAACTGAAATTTATTATTTTAATAAAAATACTAAACCCTTAAGCAAAATGTTTAAGGGTTTTTAATTGAAATAAATTGTAACATTTCTGCAACACTTACGTCTAATCTTGAATAAAAATGCGGTTCTTTGTAACTTATTACATTCAATATTTAAAATTCTCTAAATTTTCAATGCAATAATATTGAAACCAATGAGTTTAGATTAGTTAAAAACTGGTCGCGATATTTTCGTTATGGACAATAAAAAGTTTATTTTAAGTTTAAAAAAAGGTAATGAAGCAGCTTTCAAAGAAGTTTACTTCAACTATTACGATAAACTTATAAATATTGCCAGACGATTTAATTCTTCTGTTCTTACTCCTGAAGATTTTGTTCAGGAAACTTTCATCAGATTATATAATAAAAAAGAATTACTGCTCGAAGATGTTTTGCTAGACAAACAATTGTTTACCATTTGCAAAAATATCATCATCAACCACATTAATAGAGAAAACAAAATAATTCAGCTCGATCCTCAAGTTGATATCTTACAGGAAGAAACCGATTCTACAATTTTTGATGAGAGAAAAGAAAAACTTCACAACTTCATTAATCAGCTTCCTGAACAACAGCAAAAAATATTCACTTTACACAAACTGGAAAACCTTAGCTATAAGGAGATTGCAGAAATAACGGATCTTTCTGAAAAGACCATTGCCAATCATATTTATCTTGCCAGCAAATTTATTCGAAAAAAAATCGAAAACCATTAGGAACTTTTCTGTTCTCGTTTGTTATCTATAAAAAACAAGGACAGAAATGCATATTGAAGCATATAAAACTAATGTAAGAACTAAAAAAGAAGCAAGTTTACTTGTGGCTCATTTACAGTTCATCATTTCAGATTGTATTATCAATTTTGATAAAAAAGGCCGCGAAAATATCCTGAAAATCGAAACCAATCGTGAAATCAAGGAAATGGTTTACGGTGTTTTTACAAAACAAGGATTTCATTGTCAAATTATTTAATATCAAAAAATGGATAAGAAAAAACTTGACGATGAATTTGAAAAAGCATGGAATGAAACTCATGCTTCACATTCAGAAGATGAAAAAGAAGTTTCTTGGGAACAATTTCATGCCGCAACTTTTGCCAAAAAGAAAACCAAATCTAAACCTTGGCGTTATTATGCTGCAGCCTCGGTTTTACTTTTTGTGCTTATTGGAACTGGAATTTTCTTAAATAAAAATTCTCTTACCGAAAGTAATGTTATTGCCGAAACGATTATCGAAAATACTTCTTCGGCAATAAAATATGTGACTTTACCAGATAGTTCAAAAGTAGAATTGAGTCCGAATTCTAAAATTTCTTACGGAGCTAATTTTGCTTTAAACAGAAAAATCGAAATCGATGGTGAAGCTTATTTTAAAGTTAAAAAAGACAAACAACATCCTTTTCAAGTTTTCTGCGACGAAACTACAACAACAGTTTTAGGGACTTCATTTATTGTAAAAGAATCTGAAAATGAGCAAATAACTGTTGAACTTTTTGAAGGAAGCGTTCAGATGAATATAAAAGGTCAAGACCAAAAATGGATTTTAAAACCTGGCGAGAAATTTACATACGGAAATCAAACCGCAGCTGTAACCGAATTTAGCCGTTTTGTAGATTTTGATAATCAGAAACTTTCTGACGTAAGTAAATATATTGAAGAGAATTATGGCTATAAAGTGATTCTTCCAAATGAAAATCTGAATCAGAAAATTACAATCCGAATCAATAAAAAAGAGGATTTAAAGATAATTGTACAATTAATATCAGAAATGTATAACCTAAATTTTGAGATCAATGAAGATTTAAAACAGATTACCTTTCAATAGAGAAGAAAAAAGGATGTAAGCCGCGAAACTCCACATCCTCCTCATATTCAGGATAACACGAGGTTATTCCATTTAATAATAATTCAAAAATACAAAATTTCATGAAGCATATAATTTCAGCATGCTTTTTTTTACTCAGTTTATCTATGACTGCACAAAAGGTCACGGTAACTGTAGATCAAAATGTAACTTTAAAAGAATTTTTTAAGCAGATCGAAAATCAGTCTGATTATAAATTTGCCTTTACGGAGCAATTCGATACCAGCAAAAAATATTTCACCAAAAAAAGCACTTTTAAGCAAATCGAAGTCGAAAAGCTTATTGCGGAATTAAACAAAACTGCATCTGTACAATTTTCTATAGTAGGTAACAATATTTTTGTAAAACAGAAATCTCAATCTCAAAAAGCAACTAAAAAAAAAAGCAAGCTAAAGGGACAGATTTTTGACAATGAAAGACAACCTGTTATTGGTGCCAATGTTTTTATTAAGGAATTGGAAGCTGGCACAATAACAGATCTTAACGGAAAATATAGCTTTGAAATTCCAAACGGAACTTACACTCTTATGATAAGTTATGTTGGCTCTAAAAATCAGGAGAAACAAATTACAGTTTCTGATGATGTAACGATGAATTTCAGCATAGAATCGGATAGCCAGCAATTGGGAGAAGTGATTGTAATGAATAATAAAGCTACTGATATCAAAACAACTCAAATGAGTGTTAACAAGCTTTCGATGCAGGAAATCAAAAAAATTCCGGTTGCAATGGGCGAACCAGATCCGTTGAAATCGATTCTAACTCTGCCTGGAGTTACCAACGCCGGAGAAGCTTCTTCTGGTTTTAACGTTCGAGGCGGTGCTGCCGACCAAAATTTGATTCTTTTGGATGGCGCGCCAGTTTATGCAGATTCGCACATGTTTGGTTTTTTCTCGATTTTCAATGCTGATATCGTAAATGGTTTAGATTTATATAAGGGCGGAATTCCGTCTAAATTTGGAGGACGCGTTTCTTCTGTTTTAGATGTAGCGCAGCAAACTGGAGATTTTCAAGATTACAAAGTAAATGGTGGAATCGGAATTATTTCGAGCCGCCTTTTGGTTCAAGGACCAATACAGAAAGAGAAAAGTTCGTTCATCCTTTCCGGACGTACTTCGTATGCGCATTTGTTCATGAAACTGGCGGACAATAACAACTCCGCCATGTTTTATGATTTGAATGCCAAGTTAAATTTCCGTTTTGATGCCAATAATACGTTGTCTTTTTCGGGTTATTTCGGAAATGATTTATTTGATATAAACGACCGTTTTGCAAGCACTTACGGAAGCACAATGGGAATTTTAAGCTGGAAACATAAATTTTCTAATAGTTTAAACAGCAATTTATCTGCTTTTTACAGCGATTATAGATTTAATCTTGAGATTCCGATTGAAAGCTTTAAATGGGATAGCAACATTCAGAGTTACGGATTGAAATACAATTGGAATTATCAGAAAACTGAAAAATTTAAAATCAATTACGGTATAGACGGTTTGTATTATAATTTTAATCCGGGAGTTGTTGCGCCTACTGCTTCAGATTCGCAGTTTAATTACAAACAGCTAGATAAAAAATATGCTCTGGAAGCTTCTGCTTTTATTGATTTTGAAAATCAGATTACAGAAAAACTGAATTTCCGTTACGGACTTCGTTACAGTTCTTTTTATCGTTTTGGGCCAGAACCAATTAGCACTTACGAAAATGGTCAGGCAGTTGTATACAATCCGTTATATAAAATTTACGAAGAAGGAACGCCGACCGGAACCATCAATTATAAAAAAGGACAAGCAATTAGTACTTTCAATAATTTAGAACCTAGAGCCGCATTGTCTTATGCTTTTAATGAGGAAACTTCTATAAAAGCAAGTTACAACAGAATGGCGCAGTACATTCATATTTTAGCCAATACGCAATCTCCTTTACCAATGAGCATCTGGACTCCAAGCGGACCTTTTACAAAACCTCAACTTTTAGATCAGTATGCAATGGGTTATTTCAGAAATTTCAAAGACGGAGATTATTCTTTAGAAACCGAATTATTTTATAAAAATGTCCAAAATCGTATTGATTATATTGACGGAGCTGATGTTTTGGCTAACAATAATATTGAACAGGTAATTCTGAACGGAAAAGCCAGATCATACGGAATGGAATTATTATTTAGAAAAAATGTCGGTGTTTTCACCGGATGGATTTCTTATACTCTATCTCGCGCTGAGCAAAAAACACCAGGAAGAACTCCAGAAGAACCAGGAATTGCAAACGGCGATTGGTATTTATCGGGATATGATAAATTACATAATTTAAGCATTGTAGGAAGTTATGAACTGAATCCGAAATGGTCTTTTAATGGAAATTTCACTTTGCAATCTGGTCAGCCTGTGACTTACGCAAATGGGTATTATGAAATGGGAGGCATTCATGTTCCGAATTATTCATTGAGAAATGAAAACCGTTTACCGCTTTTCCATCACTTAGATCTTGCGGCGACTTATACTCCAAAACCAGACAAAAAGAAAGGCTGGCAAAGCTATTGGGTATTCAGCCTTTACAATGTTTACAACAGAAAAAATGCTGCTTCTGTGAGTTTTACAACCAATGAAGATACAGGAGCAAACGAAACCAGAAGACTTTCTATTTTCGGAATTGTACCTGGAGTTTCTTATAATTTTAAATTTTAATGCTATGAATAAATTGAAAAAATATATGGTAATGAATAAAGCGCTGGCATTAATAAGTCTTCTTTTTGTTTTTTCTTTTGCTTCTTGTGAAGATGTTGTAAACCTAGATCTGGAAACAGGAGAAACGAAACTTGTAGTTGATGCTGAAATTTTATGGAAAAAAGGTACATCAGGAAACGAACAAACAATCAAAATAAGTAAAACGGCTCCTTATTATAGCGGCTCAACTCCAAAAGTTTCTGGCGCACAAGTTAGAGTAGAAAACAGTAATGGAGATGTTTTTACTTTTAACGAAACTGAGGCTGGAGTTTACAAATGCAATAATTTTGTTCCCGTTATCAACATGGATTATAAATTATTTATTAATGCCGAAGGACAAAGTTATACGGCAACAGAAAAGCTGACCGCTTCTACTCCAATTAATAAGATAGAACAGAAAATTGTTCCAGACTTTGGAGGTGAAGATGTAATCGAATTGACTTTTTATTACAACGATCCGGCTGACCAAATCAATTTTTATGTAACCGATTATCAAAGCGAATTTTTGATTTATCCAGAATACGAAATCACAAATGATGATTTTTATAACGGAAATGAAATAAGCACGAGATTTTCTCACGAAGACATGAAAGCTGGAAATACGGTAAAAATTACGCACAGAGGTGTTTCAAAAAATTTCTTTAATTACTGGAAATTAATTCTGGAAGCTTCAAGCTCAAATCCTTTTCAGGTTCCGCCTGGAAATATAAGAGGAAATATTATAAATACTAATGATGCTAATAATACTGCATTTGGTTACTTCAGGCTTTGCGAAGCCGATCAAGTTGATTATTTGGTGAAGTAAAAAAGAAAACCCTTAAACAACAATACCGTTTAAGGGTTTTCTTTTTTAAATTAACAATTTATAATTTACAATTGACAATTAATTTCCATATTCTTTCTCTTTCTGGGCGTACCAATCTTTCATCACATAAAAAGCTTTCTTCTTAATTCCTTGATCTGAAATTAATCCTTTGCGGTTAAAGAAATCCTGAATGTTTGGCAATTGTCTTCTTGGAGATCTAAAATCAACTAAAATCCAAGGCGAAACTCCTGCTAAACCTTCAATTCTGTTGAACATTTGCGTATTTTGAATGTATAATTCTTCCTGATATTCTTCATTCCAACGTTCTTTTTTGTCTCCGTGAAGACCTTGTAACGCTTCACCTCCAAACTCACTGATAATTACAGGTTTGTTGTACGGAATTACCCATTGCATATCTTTGCAAGATTCGTTCGTTCCTCTATACCAACCTAAATACTGGTTGAAACTTACAATGTCTACATATTCATTCATATTGTCGTGAAGTGTATTGACATTGTTCGGACTTTTAGTCACTTCCATCGCCATACTTATTAAACGAGTATTATCTTGTGTGCGAGCGTATTTTGCCAATTTGCTTAAGAAAATATCTCTTTCATCACTGTGCGGCGTTTCATTAGCAATTGACCAAATTACGATTCCGCAACGGTTTTTATCTCTGTAAATCATGTCGTGCAATTGACGTTCTGCGTTTGCATAAGTATCAGGATTTGTCCAAGAAATGGTCCAATAAACTGGAACCTCAGACCATATCATAATTCCCATTTTTTCGGCTTCTCTTACCATATTTTCGTTGTGCGGATAATGCGCCAGACGAACATAATTACAGCCTAATTCTTTTGCCCAATTCAACAAAGTAATCGCATCATCTTGCGACCAACCTCTTCCTGATCTAAAAGGCGCTTCTTCGTGAATACTGATTCCGCGTAAAAAGACTTTTTTTCCGTTTAAAAGGATTTCTTTTCCTTTAGCTTCAATAGTTCTAAAACCAATTTGATCTGCGATATTTTCATCAGCTTTAGAAATAGTTACCTCATATAATTTTGGCTTTTCAGGCGTCCATAAAATTGGATTGGCTTTAATTTCAAAATACGCGATTCCTTTTGCGTCTGTTGTTACGCTTTTTTTGATTTTCAGTTCTGGAATAGAAACCGAAACAGATTGATTCGCACTTTCATTATTCAATTTTATCCAGCCAGAAATTTTCCCTTTTTCTTTTTTATCCAATTGAACCAAATAATCTTCAATATAAGTATTCGGAACTTGCGCCAAAGTCACATCTCTTGTGATACCACCGTAATTCCACCAATCCATGTTTACCGTTGGCACATTATCTTTATGGCGTTTGTTGTCTGCTTTTACAACTACGAAATTATTTCCGTCGACTAATAAATCGGTTACATCAAAATTGAAAGGTGTGTAACCACCAACGTGAGTTCCTGCCAATTTTCCGTTTACGTATACTTTCGCATCATAATTAACGGCTCCAAAATGCAAAATCCCTTTTGTTTTAGCATCTTTTTTATAATTGAAGTCTTTTTGAAACCAAACTGTTCCTTCATAAAAAAACAACCTTTCGTCTTTCGAATTCCAATCAGACGGAATATCCATTGTAGCAGAAGTCGCGAAATTATACTCCGTTAAATCTGTTGCATTCCATTTTTTATTTTCGAAAAATCCATTGTTTTTAAAAGGCATTAAACGGTAATCGTAATATCCATTTTCAAGCGGATCTACGATGTAACTCCATTTTCCGTTTAAAGTAATATTGTTTCTGGCAGCAATATTAGAAACTAATGGAACTTCCTGTGCTACGGCTTTTCCCATTAATAGAAAAGTACAACACAGCATTACAATTTTTTTCATAGTTTTTATTTATAATTAATGGTCTAATTAATTTAAACACATAGAATCATAGTTTTTCTTTGTGTATAGAGGCGTTTCACTAGTTTGAACACACATAGCTGCATTTTTAATTGTTTAGATTTACAAAACTTCGCTATGTGTTAGAAACTAGTTTCTTTTAGTATACTTTTTCAAGTCTAAAAAATCTATGTTTCTATGTGTTTAAAAATTTATTTTTTATCAAAATAACGAGTCAGCTCATAAGCATTATCATTAATGACTTTCATTTCTTTTAATAAAGGCAAATACGGTTCAAAATTACTGTTCACAATTCCTTTGTTTGAATCTCTGTTCGAATAATCGGTGCTTAAATCCTGCGGATCATTGTCCATATATTTGAACCAATGCCATCCGACACTATTTTTGTTTTTAAGCAAATCCAAAGTGAAATTCTGATAGAAAAGTCCTCTTTCCTTTTGCGTTCGAACTAGCCATCCTGCACCCGTATTATTTGGCAAACCAGAATCTTCTCCTTTTGTATACCATTCTGTAATCAAAAAAGGTTTTCCTGACCATTCTCCCCAATTGTTCATTAAATCCTGACTTGGTTCCCATTTTCTGTAATGATTTATTGAAACGATATCCATATACTTTCCTGCCACTTTAAAAATTTCAGGATTGGTCAATTCTTGTTCTTTGTCTTGATTGAAACGGCATCCTAAATACATATGATTTGGATCTGCTTTTCGAAGTGCTTCGGTCACTTTTTTCATATAAGTTTCAAAATAAAATGCTGTAAAAGCCATTCTATCTTCCTGATTAACATCCGATAATGATGCATTAAATCCTTTTCTTTGATCTAACCAAGCTTTTGCGGCGATATATCCCTGCTCATCTTTGGCCAATAAAGTTAAATGTTTATCTAATGCGTCATTATACCAAGGAAGCTCATTATCAGTAAAATAACCCATCAAATACTTATCATTTTTATACTGAGAAACCTCTTCAACTGCTTTTTGGACATAAGAATCAAATTCTTTATCGAAAACCATAACCAAATCAAAACGGTAATTTTGCCAGCTGGCTTCTTTATATTTTCCGCCATATTTTTTAATATGATCAGAATGATACATTCCCATTGGCGAAATAATTACGGTATAAACCAGCGGATTTTCTGCATTTCGAACCAAATCAATATTCGACCACGCTCCTACGCCATTAAATCCGTTATCACGAAGTAATTTAGATTCTTGTTTTACCCAGTTTTCTTTGCTTCCGTATTTTTTGTCAAATGCTTTCTGCTGATTTACAGAACGTCCGGCATTAAAAACAGCAATTCCTTTGTAAATAAACGGATAACCTTCTGGATCAATTATCCACCATCTATTGTCTATTTTTTGTGTTCTGAAAAACCCCGTTGCTTCTTTTTGCCAAATTTTGGAACCCCCGAAAATCGAACTCGGCGACTCCTTTTTTATTTTAAATCCAGGCAATTTATCAATGGTTTTTGCATCATAAGCCACCCATTTCGGGTCTAAAGCGTTTTGTCTTGCTTCTACTTTTTGATACGTAATTTTATTCTGTGCATTCAACGATATTAGGCTTGTAAAACAGATCAATATGCAAATGGAATGTTTCTTTAAATTCATTTTTAATTGTTTTTGAGAGGAAATATTGCCTCTAATTTTAACACATAGAAACATAGCTTTACTTTGAGGATAAAGGCGTTTCACTAGTTTAAATTCACATAGCGCATCTATGTTTGAGAAACTAGTTTCTTTTTATATTCTTTTAAAGTTTAAAAAATCTATGTTCCTATGTGTTTAGAAAAATTATTTAGATAAATAAATATGATCGATATCGAAAGAGTAATTATTTAAAGCTCTTACGTCTTCTGGATCAACACTTCTTAAAACCAAAATATCTTTAATTTTAGTTAAATCTAAAGCCGCATTTTGTTTTTTGTAATCGGCAATTGGAATTTTAACCATGTTCCAGCTTCCGTCTCTTTTTAGACCATAAAGATTACTTGTTGCATCAAATTCTACATAACCTGTATTGGTTGCATCTTTCATTCTAAATCTGATTTTTCCAGTACTTGTAGTTCTTACCGCTAAATTCAGGTATGTGTAAGATGAAATATCTGTAAAATTCACAAACTGTAAAATTGCCATTGCCCATTTTGCTTCTGCTGCCGGTGGTGTCGCTGGAAGAGTGAAGTTTCTGTAAGCATTTTCATAACCTTCAGTTGCCACTTCTTTGATTACAAACTGATTACTTGAAACCCAATTTAAAACAGGTGCCGTCTTTGTGAAATCAGGATTTTCAGAGTAAATTTTTAAAGCATCGGCTGGAATAACAATTGGCGGAGTTGGCGGCGCTTCAACCACAACTGTAAAAGTTTTCTTTTGAACTGTATTATCGACATGCGTTATTTCTAGAGTTGTGGTAAAAGTTCCCGCTTTGGTATATTTTACTTCAACAACTGGTTCGATAGAAGCTCCAGGAGAACCGCCTTGAAATGTCCATTTGATAGCTCTAATTTTTGTTGACGAATCAGTATAAGTAACCGTTTCTCCGCCTTTAATAGCAGTATCGGTTGAAGTTGCTTCTATTGTTCCTTTTTTATAAAGATACACTTCGCGTACATCATCTTCGCAGGAAAACAAAACTGCGAAAAGCACAAAAAATAAATATTTAAATTTTTCTATATGATTTAGTTTTATGGTCATGATTTCAATGTTTTTGGTTATTTTTTTGAGAAAATAGAAGAAAGAATATAGAGAAAAGACTTTCTTAAAATCTTATTTATTCATATCTCTTTTCTATATTCCATTCTCTATGTTCTATATTCTAAAATCCTATTTCAATCCATCTAAAAATCCTTGGTAAGCTGGCTTTTTATTGTAATCAGCATCTAATAGCAAAGGATATTCTTTTGAATGCCAGAAGCTTGTAAGCCAAGTATATTTATCCGTTACTCCCCAAGTTGAAATGGCAAATTTTTGAGTTTGAGGCAATTCTTCGTACATCGATGTAATGTATTTGTAGGTTTCAGATTGTTTTTGCGCTTCGGCATCATTAAAAACGTACGAATCTGATTTTGCTGTATTTACCTTGATATCTAATTCTGAAATGTGAATTAGCAATCCTGTCGAAGCCATATCGGTAAAACCCGTTTTCATGGTTTGTCTGTTGGTATCTGTTGCGTAATGAAACTGATCTCCTAAACCATCTATTGGAACTCCGTTTGCTTTGAATCTGGTCACCATTTTTTTGATGGAAGCTCTTTTCCCTGCGTCTAAAACTACGCTGTAATCATTGTAAAATAATTTTGCATCTGGATCTGCCGCTTTTGCGTAACGGAAACATCTGCCGTAAAATCCGATTGGATCTTTAAACAAAGAATTAATAACAGTTTCATTTCTCATTGCTCCGCCATCGGCAAAAACTTCGTTTACAACATCCCAGCTTTTTACTTTGCCTTTGTAACGTCCTACAACATCGGTAATGTAAACTTTGACTTTCGATTCGAAAGCAATTGAATCGTATTTGGCATTTTTAAACCATTCTGGAAAAGAATCGTACCAAACTAAAGTATGCCCGTGAACTTCTAATTTATTATCCTGAGCAAAACCAACTAGATAATCGGCTGGGGTATAATTGTAAGCCGTTGAAGAAGTCCAGATACTCGCCATTTTCATTTCAAATTCGGCTGTAATCTGACTGTAATGTTTTAAAACTGCATTTTTAAAATTGGCTTCATTTTGCAAATCTCTCATTTTGACTGCGGCTCCAATTTTAAATTTTGCCTTTTCCTTTAAAGTCTGTGTAATCGGATTTGGATTTCCTGAATCGCCTTCTTCAGCATTAATAAAAACCACTTTTTCGTCGTTGCTGCAAGAGGCAAACATCAAAGCGGTTAATGCTCCTAAAATATATTGTTTTATCATCGTGTTAATTTTTAATAGATCTGGAAACCAAAACCAAAATTGGTTTCCAGATTGGGTTATTACTAATTTTAACCATAATTCATTGCATTTAATTTTTTAAACACATAGAATCATAGATTTTTTCAAACTTAGCAAAGGCGTTTCACTTATTTAAATTCACATAGTTCTCTATGTGTGAGAAACTGGTTTCTTTTTTTAAACTCTTTTCGTAATTTTAAATCTATGTTTCTATGTGTTAAAATCAATTAATAACCAACGTTAAATCCTGCAGGTTTTCCCATCAAATCGATTTGCGATTGCGGAATTGGCATGTTTACCATTACAGGAGTCATTTTTAATTGTACTTCACCAGAAATAGTTCCAGAAGGACTTGAACGGAAATACAAATTCTGTCTTTCTACCAGAAGTCCTAATCTTTTCAATAAAAACCATCTGTTATTTTCGAAAGCCAATTCTCTTGCTGATTCGTCTAAATAATTATTTAAAGTCCAAGCTGTCAAATCATAAGTAGTTACCGCGCTTTCAGGATTTCCTGTGTAACCTCTTCTTCTTACTTTGTTCAAATAAGCCAATGCTTTTCCGTCATTTCCTAAATTATGATACGCTTCAGATGCTAACAAATACGTTTCTGCCAATCTGTAATACATATAATCTTTATAACTGTTTGAAGTCATTGGCAGTTTTTCTGAATCATGATATTTCTTCAAACTCCAGTGCCAAGCTCTGTAATTTCCATTTGGAGCTGCAATTGCAGGATTAGTTATCGGTTGCCCAAATTTTGGATTTCCTGGAACATTGATTTTATAATCTTGATAATTATCTGAATAATAATACGTTTTGAATCTTAAATCGTTAGTCTGATCATAAAGTGATTTCAAGTAATTATTTGGATAAAACCATCCTAAAGCTTGACCTCCGTAAGCGACATCCTGAATCAACTCGCTTGTATTCAATTCGTAAGTTCTATGTGTAAAAACACTGCTCAACCAAGAACCGCCGCCACCAGCTAAGTCATCGCTTGGACCTAATAAGAAATCTTTCTGATACGTAAAAAGTGATTCTTTATGATTTCCGTTTTGTCCCCAAACATCAATAAGATTTACTAAACCATGAGTTCCGTCATTAATAATAGCATCAAATTGAGCTGCAGCACCTGCCCAGTCTTGCTGCCATAAAGCGCTTTTCCCACGAATGTGTCTTGCAACTCCTTGACCGTAACGTCCTGGATCTACTTTGAAAGGAAGATTTGCAATTGCGTAATCCAAATCTCCATCAATTAATTTGTAAACATCGGCATCGCTTGCTACTTTATATTCTACAGGATCGTTGATGTTTTGCGGAGTTGTTGGAATCGTATCGATTAAAATTCCACCATACATTTGTTTTAAATCCAAATACAATTCACCGCGAATAACACGTGCCTGCGCCACTAATCTTTTTTTCGCAGCTTCGTCCATTTGTATCGATCTTGCAGCTGTAATAATTGCCGAACATCTGTCGATAATTTTATAGCCTTGAATCCATTTTGAACCTGTAAAAGATTGCGGATTATGACCTGTTCCGTAAGGTGTATTCCAAGTTCTATGTAAGCCTAAATCGGTTGCTACCATAAAGAAAACATTGGCCCACAAATCGTTATTATCTCCAGACGGTAAATTATAAAAACGCATCTGATTGTAAAGTGCATTAACTCCAACTTCTAAACCCGCTGGAGAATTGTAGATATAATCTACAGATACTTGATCTTTTACTGTTTCTTCTAGAAATTCTTCGCAAGAAGTAAGTCCCAAAGAAAGTCCGAAAACCAAAAGAAATAGAAAATGTATATTTTTCATGATCTTGTTATTTTTTTATTTTATTGAATGTCTCAAACTGTGTTATTAAAAACCTACTTGTAAGCCAATAACACAAGTAACAGGTTCTGGATAATCGTAAACTTCTTTTTCTGGACTATACGATTGATAATCTGTAAGTGTAACCAAATTACTTCCTGTAACATAAAGTCTCATATTGGTCAATCCTAAAGATTTAAGAGTGTTTTCTGGAAATTTAAATCCAACTGAAACGTTTTGTAAACGAATGTATGATGCATCTTGAAGTCCTAAAGTATTGATGTACGGCGGATCATTTCCATCTCTTGGTCTTGGCCAATTTCCTCCTGGATTTTCTGGTGTCCAATAATTTTGTTTGATACCGTTTTTAACACCTCTTAAAGATCCTCCTCTTACATAATCATATAAAAATGGATTATCTCTTGTAATGCCTTGAACTGTATAAATATCTGCTGAGAAATCGAATTGTTTGTATTCTAAAGCCAAAGAAAAAGTTCCGAACCAATCTGGCATTTTTGAAGTGATAACTCTGTCTTGATCTGGATTTGGATTCGCACCATTTGATGGATCTGCATCATATAATTTGATATCTCCAGGATACAAAGTTGTTCCCGTTACAAGCGGAATATTTTCTCCTTCCTGATAAATTCCAACTGCTTTATAGCGGTAGTAAACATCAATTGGTTTTCCGATGAACCATAAGTTTCCAACTGCATCATCTTCTCTACCGTCTCCATCTGCATCTTTTCCATAAATACTTACAATGCTATTTTTGTTTTTAGTGAAAGTTGCGCCAAGATTCAATCTAAAATCTTTCTTTTTAATTAAATCACCATTCAAAGTAACCTCCAAACCTTTGTTGTTTACTTTTCCAATATTTGAAAGTTTTAAAGTATAACCTGTATTCGCATTTAAAGTTTCATAAATCAATAAATCTGAAGTATCTGTATTGTAAACCTCAACAGTTCCTGTTAATCTGTTTTTAAACAAACCGAAATCTGCTGCAAGGTTTAATTGCGTTGAAGTTTCCCATTTTAAATCTGGATTTGACAATTGCGTGCCTGGCACATATCCAGAAACTTTTACACCATTTATAATGTAATCTCTTTGTGTAGCAGTTGCCATACTTTGATATGGATCTTTAGGCTGGTTTCCAACCTTTCCATAACTCGCTCTTAATTTTAAATTACTCAAAACAGGAACGTGTTCTTTCATGAATTCTTCGTTAGAAACATTCCATGCCGCATTAACCGCTGGAAAGAATCCCCATTTGTTGTTGGCACCAAATACTGAAGATCCATCTGCTCTTCCTGAAACTGTGAAATAATATTTGCTGTCAAAATCATATTCTAATTTTCCTGCGAAAGAAATTAAGGATCTTTCATTTCCTCCAATTTCAGGCGTATTTAAGAAAGCACTTTCTAAACCATAAATTCCAAGAATATCACTCGGAATTCTGCTTGCCGAATTTCTGAAGTCATTATATTCTGACGAAGTAATCTCATAAACTCCCGTTACGTTAAAATGATTTTTTTCGGCTAAATTCAAATTATAATGCAAAATATTACTCAATTGATATTCTACATTATCCTGAAAACGGATAAAACCACTTCCTTGTCCAGAATTAGCAATTCCAGAAAGAGATTTTGAAGAATTAAAAGACATCGCTTTGAAATTCCAAGATCTGCGGCTGGCATTTAATTTATAAGTAAAACCTTTTGCAAGATTTATATCTAGAAATATGTTCATGATATCGTTACGATTCAACTCGTTTGTAGTCGTTTCATAAACATCAATAAGCGGATTTGGTGTTTCCTGAATTCCTCCAGGCAAATAACGGAAAGAACCGTCTGGATTATAAACTTGACCTAATGGCGACGTGTTAATGGCATTATTTAAAATATTCCCCACATTCGGACGATTTGATTCTGAATACTGAAGCGAAACATTCATTCCGATTTTTAGCCAATCTGTAACTCTTTGGTCTACGTTTACTCTCATCGCAACTTTATCATAATCTGAGTTTGGAACAACTCCCGAAGTATTGATGTAGTTGATACTAGAAAATATACTCGTTTTATCAGTTCCAGAAGAAACACTTAAACTGTGGTTATTGGTAACTCCGGTTCTTAAAACCAATTTTTCCCAATCAATATATTTTCCAGATTGAATAGATTGTAATTCTAGTGGAGTAAAAACCTGATCGTCTGGCCTATAAACGCCATTATTACTTGTTCTGTACGCTTCTCTTTTTAGCTGCGCAAATTCTTCTCCGCTATAAACATCAAAGTTTCTATTTACAGTTTGCACTCCTGAAAAACCATTATAAGAGATTTTTGCTTTTCCTGTTTTTCCTCTTTTTGTAGTAATTAAAATAACTCCATTTGATGCTCTTGCTCCATAAACAGATTGTGCAGCGGCATCTTTTAGAATTTCTAAAGAAGCAATATCGTTCGCATTAATATCATTAATACTTCCGATTACGATTCCGTCCGCAATTACGATTGGTTCGTTACTTCCATTAATGGATTTTTTTCCTCTAATTTGAATTGAAGAAGAACTCCCTGGTCCACCATCGTTTAAGCTCACCTGAACTCCGGCTGCTTTACCTCTAAGCATTTCTCCAACATCAGAAGTGGCTACTTTTGTTAAATCGCCTGGTTTTACCGAAGCCACAGAACTGATCACGTCACTTTTCTTTTTCGTGCCGTAACCTACTACTACTATCTCATCAAGTGCTTGAGAACTTTCTTTAAGAACTACTTTTAGGTTTTTCTTATTTTCGGTATCAACAGACACTTCGTCCATTCCGATAAAAGAAAAAACTAATATGCTTTTTGGAGCGATATTAATACTGAAGTTACCGTCAAAATCAGTTTGGGTTCCTTTTGTGCTTCCTTTTACATGGACGTTTACACCTGGCAAAGGCAGTCCTTTAGTATCTACTACTTTTCCGCTAACGGCATTTTCCTGTGCTTGCATATTCGTGGACAATATGCACATCAAAAGCATCAAAACTAGTTTTAGATAATTTCCACCAAGAAAAAGCATCTTTTCGGGTTTGTTGTTTTTCATTGTAAATTGGTTTGGTTAGTTAATTAATAAATCGTGTGATTACATTGCAAAAGTGCTTAATTAAAGGCGTCTGCAAGGGAGGGTGTTATTCGTATTTAGGGGTGCGAATGTCTTTCTTTGAGGATTTTATATTATTTAAAGCATTAAAAAATAGTATTCGTAATAAAAAACTTAATTTTTAGCAAGACGGTTAATTTTTATATTAGTAGACGAATTTAACCGCAATGTTCGCAAAGGAAGAAACGCAAAGTCCGCAAAGTTTATAAAATCACTTTGCGGACTTTGCGCAAACCTTAGCGTGCTTTGCGGTTAAATAATCTAAAAGTTAATTCACTTGAGAACTTTTATAATCGCTTGGAGAAAGATTGTAGAATTTTTTAAACTCTTTGCTGAAATGTTTTCGATCATTAAATCCGACCATATAAGTTACTTCAGAAACAGAAAAACTGGTATTGGCCAAAAGACTGGCTGCTTTCTTTAATCGCATATTTTTGATGAAACCTGCAACTGAATGATTAGTCAACGTTTGGACTTTTTTATAAAGTACGGTTCGGCTCATTCCGATTTCGTTAACCAAATCGTTTACATCAAAATCGGTATTGTCGAGATTGTTTTCAATAATCTGAGTGAGTTTTTTTAAAAAGATTCCTTCGGGTGTGTTTATGTTTTCTTCTTCAACCGCTGCGATGAAACCTTCGCCGTATTTCTGACGCATGATTTCTTTGGCAGATAATAAATTGGCAATCGTCAATTTTAATTCTTCAATGCTGAATGGTTTAGAAATATAAGAATCTGCTCCTGTAGAAAGTCCTTCAATTCTATTTAAAGTTGAAGATTTTGCCGTCAATAAAATAACTGGAATATGATTCGTGTTCAAACTTGTTTTCAAAATTTTACACAATTCAAAACCATCCATTTCGGGCATCATCACATCACTGACAATCAAATCTGGAATTTCAGAATCCATATATTCTAAAGCATTTAAGCCATTAGTAAATTTCAAAACACGATAATCGGCATGAAGCACATCAAAAATAAACGACAAAACTTCTTCATTATCATCAATTACTAAAATCGTCTTTTTATCGTTGGTGTCTTCAAAATATTCTGGTTCGTAAACCTGAACTTCAGTTTTTACATCAGAAATTGGATTGGCATTTTCATTAATAGAAATCGCATTTTCGACAATTTGAGATTTTTTAAAATGCTCTTTCCCTTTCTTCAATTTGATGGTAAAAATGGTATTGAAATTAGGATCTTCTTCGGTCTGTACTTTTATTTCTCCGTGATGCAGTTCGACAATACTTTTGCTCAAAGCCAAACCAATTCCGCTTCCCAAATTGGCACTTCCGCGATCGTCCAACTGGAAAAAGTTTTTGAAAATCTTCTTTTTACGATTATCTGGAATTCCGATTCCGTTGTCTTTTACTTTAATTTCGATACAATCTGAATTGTCTTTTTGTTCCACCGCCAAAGTAATTTTACCGCCTTTACTTGTAAATTTAAAAGCATTTGAAAGCAGATTATAAATCACTTTTTCCATCTGATTTTTATCGAAATAAATCAAAGCCGTATTGATATTCAGCACAAATTTGTAATCGATTTTCTTCTCGACAGCAATTCCGCGAAACGATTCATAAATATCAAAACAGAAAGAAACAATATCCTGCTGTTCGCAATAGATTTTCATGCTTCCTTTTTCTGCTTTTCTAAAATCCATTAATTCATTAACCAATTTCAACAATCGATCAGAATTGCTTTTAATGGTTTTTAATTTATGTTCGAGATTTGAATTCTTTTCTGCACTGTTTAAAAGTTCTTCAACCGGTCCACTAATTAAGGTCAATGGCGTTCTGATTTCGTGCGAAACATTGGTAAAAAAATCCAGTTTCATTTTATACAATTCTTCCTGTCTTTCTTTTTCTACTTGCTCCAAATAATACGCTTGTTTTAATAATTCACGGTTTCTAAAGAATCGGAACAATAAAACTGAAGCGCCCGCCAATAAAGCGATATAAAATAAATACGCCCACCAAGTTTTCCACCACGGCGGCAGCATGATAATTTTTAAGGTTTTAATGGTTGGATTCCATTCTCCTCCTCCATTTGAAGTTTTTATTTTTAGAAGATACGTTCCAGAATTCAAATTGGTTAAATTGATATAATGCTGTGAACCAATCACATGCCATTCGTCTTTATTGAACGAACTTTCTAGTTTATACGCATATTCATTTTTTTCCGGCGAAATGAAATTCATCGCACTAAATTCTAAACCAATATATCCTTGATCGTGCTTTAAAGTGATTTCAGTCGTTTCACTGATACGTTTTTCTAAAGAAACCTCTTTATTTCCTGGTCTAATTTCTTCATTATTAACAATCAGTTTCGTTAAAACAATTGGCGATTTGTCTTCCGTTTTAATCAATTTTGAAGGATTGAAAACAATTAAACCATTTGAACATCCAAAAACAAGTTCTTTTGCATTTAGATTTGAACTGCAATTATTTGAGAATTGTTTGACTTTTAAACCATCTTTAGAAGAAAAAGAAGTAATCTCAAAATCCTTAATATTAAAAACTGATTTTACATTTTTGGTTTTAATTTTATAAAGCAAATTATTATCTGAAATCCATATATTTCCTTGCGCATCTTCTGAAATACTTTTGATGGTTTCATCCGTAAACCCCATTGATCGGTTGATTTCGAAAAAACGTCCTTTCTTTTCATCAAAAAGATTCACGCCGCCGCTTTCAGCTCCAACCCAAAATCTATTTTTAGAATCGGTAAACATGACAGTTAAACTATTGTTTGACAAACCACTTTTTGGTCCCGCTTTAAAAACTCGCGTAACTTGTTTTAGCTTTTTATCAAAATAGTTCAGACCGTATTGAGTAGCAATCCAAAGTCCGTCTTTTCGATTTACGATATCGGTAATAAAATTATCACTTAGCGAATTGGAAGAACCATCTGCCATGTAAATTTCTACAGTTCCGTCTGGCATTACTTTTTTTAATCCGTTTCCGTTTGTTCCAACCCATAAATCTTCATTATCCATTAATAAAGACGTAATTGGGCGTTCTCTTTCTTTGGAATCCTTTCGCGAAAGCGAGATAAATTGAAACGATTTATTGCTTTTATTGAATTTGAATAATCCGTTGAAAGTTCCGCAAAATAAATTCTGCTCATTCTGATTTACTAAAGCCGTAATCATATTTACGCTTTTATCAGAATCGTAACCTTGAACAAAATACGAATCGCTTTTATTATTTTTAAAATCAAGATAATTCAAACCGCCGCCGTTTGTTCCAACCCAAACTGAACCGTCATTTTCTCTTGAAACGGCGTTTACAGTCGCGTTATTTAATCCGAAATTTGGTCGAACAACTTCTCTTACGTTAACAAAATTGGTATTTGTTTTTTGAAAAAAGTTGACTCCGCCTCCGTTTGTTCCGATCCAAATATCGTTGTGGCGATCTTTCAAAAAGCATTTTACATCATCGTCAGAAAGGCTATAATTCTGCAAAGGATTATGTCCGTATTTACTAAATTCATTTCTGTCTTTTTTATAGACACACAAACCATTTTTTGTGGCAAACCAAATTGTATTGGCATCGACCGTAACAATATCATTTACCCAATTTGAAGATAAACTGTTTCGGTTGTTAGCATTTAGCAAAAAATTAATTACCACATTTTTGTCGACATCAAAACGAAAAACACCATTTGCTTCGGTTGCAAACCATAAATCGCCATTTTTTTCTTTAATGACTTTCCAGACTTTCGATTTAAGTAAAGCTTCATTTTCGGCAAGCGCTTTTGGCAATGCTTTTTTCGAACCATTTTTAGGATCAAAACATTCTAAACCTTTAGAAGTTCCGACCAAAACGCCGTAATTTTTATCATGAAACAAAGACAAAACCCTGCTTTTTCTAAAAGGAGAATTATGATCGTTGGATATTTCTTCTAATAAAAATTTCTGTTTGTTTAGTTTTTTAATTCCGCCAAAAGTTCCAATCCAGATTCTGTTTTGATCGTCTTGAATAATGGATGAAATATAGTTTCGTCCGCCTTTTATTTTCTGAACATCAACTCTCACAAACGTTCTTTCGTTTTTATTAAAAAGATTCAGTCCGTTATTGGTTCCGATCCAGATTTGTCTTTCGCGATCTTCCAAAATCACATTAACATGATTATTGCTGATGCTGTTGAGAATGTCTTTATTGTAAACATATCTCAAAAAATTGTAGCCGTCATAACTAATCAAACCATTTGCAGTCCCAATCCAGATAAAACCTTTTTGAGTCTGATGAATACTTGAAATCATACTTTGCGAAAAACTCGTATCGTAATTGATATGATCAAAATACAAATCAGATTCCTGCGCTTTGGAATTAAAGGGAAGAAAAAGAAATAAGATAAAACTTAAAAAGTAGCTTCTAACGTACTGCATAAAGGAAATGGAATAAAGCCCGAATAATTATTTGTGATAAACCTATGAAAAAAATCAATCGATTTCGGTGCAAAATAGGCTTTATTCTTAAAAAAGAAGAGGAAGTTTTTTCTTTTTAAGGGGTGTAGATGTACTTTATTACAACTATTTTTACTCGATCAAGTAAATATCTCTCCGTAACGATAGCGCGGATTTGTAATCCGTGCCCGCAAAGTGATTTCTTCAAAACTTATAAATAAAAAATAAAAATTTCCCGCAACGATAACGCAGATTTGCAATCTGTGCCCTCAAAGCAATTCCATTAAAATATATAAAAAAAAATAAAACTTTTCTTATGTTATTTTATTTTTGCAAAAAAAAGAGCGTGTCAACAAAATACAAAGCAACAACAACTGATGAAGCATATTTTATAACTATAACTGCTGTAGGATGGATCGATATATTTACAAGAATAAATCAGAAAAGTGTTCTAATAAATGCACTAAAATATTGTCAGGAAAACAAAGGTTTGGAGATTTATGCCTATTGTATTATGAGCAGTCATATTCATTTGCTCTGTAAAGGAACAAATGGTTTTGTATTATCTGATATTATTAGAGATTTTAAAAAATTTACATCCAAAAAAATAATACAGACTATAATAGATGAACCCGAAAGCAGAAGAGAATGGATGCTGGAATATTTCCAGAAAGCATGTGAACATTTAAAAAAGAATCAGACTTATAAAGTTTGGCAAAATGGCTATCATGCAGAACATATTTACAGCAATAAATTTATTAAGCAAAAGATAGATTACATTCATAATAATCCTGTAAAAGATAAAACTGTTAGTTCACCTGAAGATTATTATTTTAGTTCCGCTAGGAATTATTCCGGTTTAGAAAATGATTTAGATATTGTTTTGTTAGATTTGTTTTGAAAAAAAATCAATAGTTTTTTAGAAAATATCAACAACTATTGAAGATTTTTGATTTGCATTGTGTCCAATCTTTGAGGGCACAGATTACAAATCTGCGCTAACGATTGAGAGTAGATCAGCGCGATCGGCATTATTTCTTGACAGCCGAATTGTTACCAATTCCTAATTTTACAATTTGAAACTTTAAATTTATTCTTTTAAAAAACATTTCGTTAAGAAATAGCTTCGGTTTCCTCAATCAAACCTAAAATTTTACCATAAGCAATCGCCGCTTTATGAACCTGAACTGTCCAATCTTCGGCGGCATTATCATCGGCACCGTCTGAAATATATTTTAAACTCAAAAACGGAATATTTTCTTTCATAGCAATCATGGCTAAAGCGTAGGCTTCCATATCGACAACATTGTACGCGTCTGAACAATGTCCCATTTCGAAATTATCACCTGTTCCGCAAATTCCTTCTTGAAGATTATCCATCAATAAACCGTATTCTAAAATTGGCGGCAATCCAGAAAGAGGCGTTTCGAATTGTGCAAAACCTAAACCGCGAACATCCATATCTCTTTGTACAAATTTAGTACAACAGATTACGTCGCCTTTTTGAAAACAACTGCTTCCCGCCGATCCTAAATTTACAATTACGGCAGGTTTTTTCTTTTGAATCGCTTTTGACAATTCATAAGCTGCATTTACTTTTCCGATTCCGGTAAATAAAACATTATTTCCTTTAAAAACTTCTGCTGCTTCAGATTCGAGAGCAAAACAGAATAATATATCTTCAATAGCAAAAGATGCCGTTTGGTTAATTTGTATCATGCGTAATGTATTTTCGGTTTACAAAAATACGCTTTAAAATTTACGTGACTCTAACCTAAATTTAAAATCTAAAAAACACGTTAAAGTCTGTTTTCTATGCTGAATTTTGTTTCAGAAAAAATACTTTTGTTAAAATCAAAAAAGAAGAATTTCAATCCTTAAAACCAGAAAGAAAAACTGAATGGATAATGAAAAATTTATTTTCTGCCTTGAAGGCGTTCGAGATGTAGACGATGATACCCAAACTCATGTGGTTAAATGTCTGGAAGAATTGGCAATTGACCAAGGCATTTCGAGCATTCACAAAACTTGCGATACTATTGAAGGTTTAGAAGAAAGTTTAAATATTTTGCTTTATGAAGATCATAATTTTAAAGATTATGAAATCATTTATTTAGCCATGCCTGGACAGCAAAATAATATTTGCCTTCATGATTATTATTACAGTATCGAAGAAATTGCAGAGCTTTTTGAAGGAAAAATGAAAGGTAAAATCATTCATTTTGCAAATCTTAAAGTTTTAGATTTGAATGAAGAAGAAGCACAATATTTCTTAGATATAACTGGAGCAAGAGCCATTTCTGGTTACGGTTCTACTTATAATAAAATTGCCAGCTGCAGTACAATTGACAAAGCCTTTTTTAGCCTTTATCAGGAAAATGACAATGTAATCGAAGTTGTCGAAGATTTATACGCCAAACACTATAATCTATGCAAATTGCTTGATTTTAGATTATATTATTAAATATGAAGAAAAAGCAGGTCGAAAAAATAAAAACGTATGAAGCGAAAGGTTTCAGAGAAAAATTTCTTGGAGAAGACAATCCTATTCATCTACTTTTCAAATCCAATTCTGATCATTTTTTCTGTCTTGAAATCGAAGCGGTTATGCACATGCAACATCCTGTTCCACCTTCTAAACATTCTTGTCATACTTTAATTTTTATTTCTTCGGGACAGCACGTTATGAAAATGGGCGATCAGGAATATACTACGACCGATAATCAAATGATTATGGTTCCTGCTGGTCAGATTTTCTCGCTTGATAACGTTAATAATATTCATAATGGTTATATCTGCCAGTTCCATCCTGATGTTTTAATTAGAAAATACGGCAGCCGTGAATTGTTGAATGATTTTGATTTTCTAAAAATCTCTGGAAATCCTAAAATCGAACTAGGTCCAGAAGATATTGGTGCCATTACAAATATTTTAGAACGATTGAAAAAGGAATATTCTGAAACCGCCTTTACGGATTTGAATATTGTACAATCGTACCTGATTACGCTGTTTTACGAAATGAATAAAAATGCTGTAAAAACTTCTAAAAGTATTTCGGCGGCAGAAGCAATTACTGGAAAATTTAAAGAACTGATTCACGATCAAATCAAAACACAGCATCAGGTTAATTATTATTCTTCTTTATTAAACATCACTCCCAACCATTTAAACAAATGTGTAAAGACTGTTACAGGAAAAACTGCCGTAAAATGGATTGATGACAGCATATTATTAGAAGCCAAATATTTACTGTATCAAACCACGCTTTCTGTTGGCGAAATAGCCACACAAGTAGGCTTTGAAGATCAATCTTACTTTAGCCGTTTTTTCAAAAAAGCAGAAGGAATTTCACCTATTCGATATCGAAAATTGATTGATAAATCCTAATTATTGATTACAGAATCCTAACAAACAAGTTGGCTTTTTTCAGAAATTTGTGTCCTCAAAAATGCAAATTATGATTTATGTTTTTAAAACTTCCGTTGATAGCCAGGCCAAATTTGAGTCTGCTTCTGCATATCTAGATCAATTGTTACCAAAATCTCAGTGGAATTTTGATCTTGAAGATTGCGACAATATTTTAAGAGTAGACAGCGAATTAAACGTGGCTGAATTGCTTCAAAACAATACCATTTTCGATTGCATCGAATTAGAATAAACTTATACGCCTTTTAAACATTTATGGAATCCAAATTATACCAAAACCGAACTTTTGAAACCATCGATTACTCGGAACAAAGTTTAGATAATACTGAATTTGTAAACTGCGAATTCATAAACTGTAATTTTTCTAAAAGCGATTTGAGTAACAACGACTTTCTGGATTCAACTTTTAAAAATTGCAATCTTTCTTTGGCTGTTTTGCGAAATACAGGTTTAAAAAACATCAAATTTATTGGATGTAAACTTATGGGCCTTGATTTTAGCGCTTGCAATAGTTTTTTATTTTCAATGAACTTTGAAGATTGCCTTTTGGACTATTCCACTTTCATTTATAAAAAATTAAAGAAAACCAATTTTATAGATTGTTCTTTAAAAGAAACAGATTTTTCGAACACAGATTTATCTTTAGCTATTTTTAAAAATTGTGATCTTTCTAGTGCCACTTTCGTGGAAAGTATTTTAGAAAAAACAGATTTTAGAACTTCTAGAAATTATGCTTTTGATCCGTCTGAAAATAAAATTAAAGGAACTAAAGTTTCGCACACAGCACTTGCAGGTTTATTAGAAAAATTCGATTTATCAATCGAATAATTTTAGTCGCAGTTTTCAATCACGGTTTTCAGTATACTGCGACTAAAAAAAAAGCGGAATCCAAACTTAATTGTATCCCGCTTTTCCTATTTATTAACCATGAATTCTAGTTACCAGTAGTCCAACGTGGATCTCCAACTTTTCTATCAATTAAAGCTTGATTTTTAATTGTAAAGTTTCCTGTTGCTGCACTTGTAAATTGAGGATCAAGTACAGTTGCTGTAGCATCAGGTCTGTTATTGCTTGCTGTAGCTTGCAAACCAGTCGAATTGAAATTGTTATTATTTGAGAACGTCGGAACTGCTGTTGCAGTCGTGTTTGTATATACTGCCGATCCAACTGCCAATAATGAATTACGCACTGTTAATGTATTTGAGACAAAACGCACATATAAAATTCTACTTGCTGCTGGCAAAGTAGGTGCATATATTGTACACCCGTCAACTAAAACAGTACTAGTCAAACCTGTTCCAGATAATGTAGCAGCGACATCTAAACGAATAAAGTCGCGAGATGAACAATTATCGAAAGTACTTTTTGTTAAAGTTACATTTGCCACATAAGTAGTTCTGAAATCTATAAAATCAGCACCAGCAGCAGTGTTTACATTTTTAATGATACTATTATCAACAGTAAACGATTTTAATCTAGCTAATGCATTTCCGTACATTAATTGAGAAGGATAATCATGAACGTTACAACCGCTGACTAAAACATCTCCTAATTGTGTTGGCGATGCCGTACCAATTGTGATTGCTCCTCCAGTTGTTCCTGTTCCGTTCAAATCTAAATCGATTAATGAGAAATTAACTACCTCGCTTGCGTTAGCAGGATTATTTCCAAGCGTGAAATTAACTTTTAGTTTTGATTTATCAGCTGGTCTCAAACCTCTTAATGTTAGCGTTTTATTTACAGCTATTGTTCCCGTTTGCGCTGTATAATCGCCAGGCATGAACACTAAAACAGATCCAGCAGGTGCTGCGTTAATTTTCTGGAAGATATCATCTTCTGGTTTTACTAAAATACCAGTTCCAATATCTATTCCTGTTGTAAAAGTTACCACGCCTCTTTTCTTAGCTCCATTTAATAATGTTGCTGTATAAGCCGTTTCTCCAGTAAGTCCTGTTATTACAGCTACACCAGACGTTTTTTCTGCTGGGGTAATTGTATGAGAAATATTTCCTGGCATTACTGTAATTTGAGTAACTGTACTATTAGGAACCCATCTTAAAGTAACTTGTTTTGCATCAATATCAGCTGGCTGAACCGCATAGAAAAGCTGTTCTGATAATGTTGTTGCAGTAGTTACTGACCATTTAGAATCTTCTAAACCTGTAGTAACTGATTTTACTCTAATAGAATAAACCGTTTCTCCCTCTAGTGCAACTTGCACAGGAAGTTGTGACGCTGTAACATTTACTGTTTTGTAAATAGTTTTGAACTCTGGATCATCTGCACTAAATTCTATTACATAATGATCTGCATTATCACCACTTTTAGGTGTCCAAGTTAACTCAACTATGGTTTGATTTCTAATGGTAGCTTTAAGACCAATTGGCGAAAATTCTCTCGTATTTCCTATACTGTCTAATAATCCTTCATTATAACTTTCACAGCTTGAAACAGCAATGGCAAGTAAAAATGCGACTATTAATCCTTTAAATATATATTTTGTTTTCATAATAATTTATAAATTTATTAATAACCGTAATCATTTTTTAACTGACCATTACTTCCGTCAATAAACACTTGCCATATTGGCCAGAATTGTCTGTTATCAGGGTTAACTCCAGTTTTATATAATGAATTTACTTTTGCATCTGCAGTAGTTCCTGTCCATGTCCAAGTAACAGCTGTATAAGTTGCTCCTGGATTTACATTCTCTCCTCTATTTAATCCGTAGATGTCGATAGATACGTTATCTGCTTTAAATTTATAATATAATGTTGTTGGTACATCAGCATATTCACCAGTACGAGCTGATAAAGCAGCCATTTTGGTTTTAGCTTCGTCTAATTTTGCTTTTAATAAATTCCAACGAATTAAATTTTGTTTACGTTCCATTTCACCTGTAAACTCAAATTTGTTTTCAGTTACAAGAGCATTAAACATTGCTTCTTTACTAGTTAAAGCATTTACATATGTATCAACTTTTACTGCTTGAGACGCTGAAGGGAATGATCTTCTACGAATTTCTTTCAAATAAGGCATTGCCGATCCTGGACCTTCCAATTCGTTTGCAGCTTCAGCAGCAATAAGAAGTACTTCAGCATATCTCATGTACATTTTATTAACCCCATCATCATTAGTTGAAGTCACATAACGTTTCATCCATTCGTAACGATATTTACCAAAATACCAAGTATCTAAAGTACCAAGTTCTTGTTTTGCTATATTATTAGTCGCTGCACCATATTTATAAGGTACACAAGTAACATCTCTACGAGTATCAACTTGATCATAATCATAAAAAACAGTTGGTAATGGTCCTGCTACACCGCCACGGTTAGCTCCGTTAGCTTGGAATTGATCACTAGCAGCTGTATGTTTTACAGCGAAAGTAAATAACATTCTACCACGTCCATCTGCGAAAGGAAGTTCCCAAAGAGATTCTCCTCCAGCAGTAGTATTTTCTTCATTGTATTTTCTCCATAATCCTTCAAAAGTAGACTCTAAACGAGCTGAACCGCTTTGAATTACTTCACGAGATTCTCTTAAAGCTAATGCATACATATTAGCAACTGAAAGTTCTGGATCATTACTTCTTCTAACTCCATCAGGATATTGTTGGTAACCACTAGCCACCATAGCCAAACGAGCTCTAAATCCTTTAACAAAGGCTTTATTTACGTGTTCAACAGTATTGGTGTAAGCAGTTGCGTTTGGCCATGCAACCAATGTTGAAGCTTCTCCTAAGTCTGCAATTAATTGTTTATAAAGAATATCTCTGCTTGTTTTAGGCAAGTATAAAGTTTCACTAGTAATAGGCTCAAAACGAGCTGGAACATCACCCCAAGCTTTAATTAAATCAGCATAATAAATTGCTCTCAGTGTTAAAGCCTCTCCTAATAATTGTCCCATTTCTGATCCTGGAGTAGGATTTCCGTATTGACGTATACCTTTTATACAAACATTAGCACGTTCAATACCTGAAAACATCATTGAATACGCATTATTAGTTGTGTTCATTTCCGTATTACCTGGCTTTGCATCGTAAACACATAAATCGGCTTTATCTCCAGCAGTTTGCGAAGTATTATACCACTCTGTATCTGTATTTAATCCGTAATATGGTAAAAATCTTCCTCTATAAGAGTTAGTTTCTGCAAATGGCACTTTTATTCCATCGATAGCTCCTTTTGCAAGCCCAGGTGTAGAAAAAATCAAAGCAGCATCTAATGTTGATTGAGCAGGCGAATCTAAATAGTCATCTTCAAATTGCTGGCAAGAACTAAATAAGCTCGAAATAATTAATCCCGCTATTATTATTTTATGTTTCATTTTTTGTAGTAATTAAAATTAGAAATTAAGATTCATCCCAAAAACCATTTGTCTGCTTCTTGGATAAGGACTTGAATCAACCCCTGGTGTAAGTGGGTTTTTTCTTCTAGTTGAAACTTCCGGATCAGAACCCGAATAGTTAGTCCAAACAAAAACATTGCTTGCCGTCAGATAGAATCTCAATTTAGAAACTCCAAGTTTAGATGTAAACATCTCAGGTGCTGTATACCCTAATGTCAAAGTATTTAATCTTAAAAATGATGCGTCTTCAACTGCCCAATCTGTAAATATAGCCGTTCTCATATATGGTGACCACATTGTTGTATTAGCGTTAAGTTCAGTTAATGCAGCTGGATCTGTTACTAATTGACCTGTAGCAGGATCTAAATTTGTCCATCTCTTTCCATCTGCCATTGTAGAATTTAAATTTTTATACTGTGCTGAAGCATTAGCTGTAGAAAATTCAATTTTATCAGCATTATATACATCATTACCAATACTCCAGTTAAAAGCAGCCATTAAATCAAATCCGTAAGCATTTCCATTAATAACAAAACCTCCTGAACTTTTTGGATTAACATTACCAATAACAGTTTTATCGCTTAAATCTACTTTACCGTCACCGTTAACATCTTTCAATTTCATATCTCCAGGTTTAAGTCCGCTACCGTCTCCAACCAAAGTAGTAGCCGTAGCAACAACTCCTGTTTTTAAAACATATTTTCCTCCAACATAATCGAAGTCAGAAACCTCATATCTTCCATCATTTTTATAACCGTACATTGTACCTAGTGAAGAACCAACTTGAATTAGGTAATCATCTCCAATTTGTGAAGAAGCCCAACCTGTTGCAGCTCCAAAATTATTCATAACTCCTAAAGAGTTGATACGGTTTTTGTTTATACCCATATTGAATGAGAAGTTCAATCCGTATTTTGCTTTTTCAATTGCAACTACGTTAATAGTAGCCTCGAAACCTGTGTTTTGCGTTTCTCCCATGTTACGATATTGGAAATCATATCCAGAACCCGGAACTGGGAAATTAATTAATAAGTCACTTGTAATATTTTTGTAGACATCAAAATTACCGCTTAAACGATTCTTGAAAAATCCAAAATCTAAACCGAAGTTTTGAGTTACAGTTGTTTCCCATTTTAAATCAGGATTAGGCATTGTTTTAGAAGGTGCCCAAATACTAGTCACACCATTAATCCATGTTGTTGCTGTAGATTGAAAAATCTGGACTTGCTGCCCAACAGGAATATTATTATTTCCAGCCTCACCGTAACTAGCTCTTACTTTTAGAAGATTGATCCAACTTGTATTTTTAAGGAAGCTTTCTTCTGAAATTTTCCATCCTGCTGCAAAAGCTGGGAAATATCCCCAACGGTTTTGCTCTAAAAATTTACTAGATCCGTCTGCACGAAATGTAGCCGATAAGATATAACGATTTTTGTAGTCATAATTTGCACGACCGAAAAATGACAATAATTTATCATCAGGGCTGTAATAGTTATCTACTGATTGAGGTGTTCCTTGTGTTGTTAATGTTTTTGCTTTATCAAAATCAAAAAACTTAGGATATCCATGAATAGTAGTTGTTACCGTATTTGAATTGTAATTAATACTTTCTTGTCCAAGAAGTGCTGTCAAATGATGATTTTCTCCCATTATCTTTTTAAAATCATAATTCAATGTATTAGCATTTCTAAAACGTCTTTCTTTGCTATCTCCCATAATCATTGCAGGCATTCCTTGTAAAGGCCCTAGCGGAGCATTTGCAATATAGTAAGTAGTTAGTCCATAATAGCGATAATCTAAATTGTTAAAATTATCAAGCCCCAAGTCAACATTTAATTTTAAATTTTCTGCAAGTTCCCATCCAAAACTTCCTAACATATTAAAGTTTTTACGAAACTGCTGACGTTCATTATCATAAACCGATCTTAAAGGGTTAACCAATACATCAGAACCATCACCAGATACATCATCTGAACTTAAACCTGCTACAGGAAGTGGCGCATAACCAACGATAGTACGCATACGCGAATCTGCTGAAGATTTCTCATTTTGCTCATTTACACCACCACCATCAATCTCTGTATCTGAATAACGTACCGTAAAAGCAACATCAATCTTTTCATTTAATTTACTTTTTAAAGCCAAAGACAAGTTGTTTCTTTTATAATTAGAACCGATCATAATTGCCTTTTCATCGTAGTGCGCATAATTAAAGTTATAATTAAGCTTATCCGTTCCACCTCTAATTCCCAAATCACGGCTTTGCACTTCTCCAGTACGCCCGAAAATTTGTTTTTGCCAATTATCTCCTTTCAAACCTTTGTACATATCTTGATCTTGCCAATTTCCAAAATACTTAGTATATGAACTAGGATCAGAAGCTACTTTTGTACCTGTTTGAGAAAGCAAAGCATATTCGTATTGCCATTTAGTATAATCGTCTGGCGATAAAACATCAATTTGCTTCGCCATCGTTTTCATACCGTAAAACATATTAAAATTCACGGCTATTTTACCATCTTTCCCTTTTTTAGTTGTAATCAAAATTACTCCATTTGCACCACGTGATCCGTAGATTGCAGTTGAAGCGGCATCTTTCAAAACAGTCATCGAATCGATATCAGATGAAGAAATATCATTCATGCTATTAATTGGAAATCCATCCACAATGATCAAAGGTGAAGCATCTTGAGTAAGCGATCCACCACCACGAACTCTAATTCTAATATCGGCATCTGGAGAACCTTCTGCAGAGGTCACTTGAACACCCGCAATACGTCCTGTCAAAGCTTCAGCGACATTTGCCACTGGAACTTTTTTCAAGTCATTTCCAGAAATCGTAGAAACTGCACCAGTCAAATCAGATTTTTTTGATGTTCCGTACCCAATAACCACAACTTCATTTAAGTTATTTGAGTCTTCTGTTAAAGTTGCATTTACTTTTGTTTTACCAGCCGCAGGAACATCAATGGTTTTAAATCCAATGAAAGAAAAGCTTAATACCGCTTTCGGGTTGGTTAGTTTAAGTTTGTAATGACCGTCAAAATCGGTAGAAGTTCCGTTCTTAGTTCCTTTCTCTAAGACATTTACGCCCGGAAGAGAAAGTCCCGCAGCATCTGTCACGGTTCCCTCTATAGTTGTACCCTGCGCATGTAATTGACTGCCGATCAATAAGCACAGTAAGAAAACAAGTTTAAAGCAAAAATTTGCTCCTTTGTTTAATAGTTCTTTAAAGTTCATGGTTGATTGTTTAAGTTATTAATTGTTTTTAGTCGTGGTTTAAGTGGTTTTTTGTGGTTACTTTCAATTCATTTATTTAATTATTACAGGTATTAAGTTTATTTTGAGATTTTATATTTCTTAACAAACCAGAGTAATTTTTACTACTGTTTAATTTCTGATTACTTAATCGATTTCGAAGATTAAAAATAAAGTTGTAATCGATTACACAAACATAGATATTTTTTTTAAACGAAAAATAATTTTTCATAAAAAAGTCATAAAAAAAATTATATATCAAAAAAAATATTGGTTTTTTATATGAGATATATAATTTTAGCGAATATAAAATATTAAATATATTATTGTTATTCGTTCATTTGATTCGATTTTTGCAAAAAAAACAATCGATTACATGAATATTAGTTGCGAAATTTTTAGGTGTTATTTTTACACTTAAAAAGTTAAAATAATCCTAAAAAAAATGAAAATATTTTATTTAGATTTTAAAAATTATACTGATTTTACCTATAAATAAGATCAAAAAAGCCATAGAAAAAGTAATTTTGACTATAAGTTTAGGTATTTGGAAGCACAAAAAAGCCCTTAAACAAAAGTTAAGGGCTTTAAGAATTTAATTATTTTGAGTTTATACAGGCTGAACTTGAACCTGTTTTTGATGCAACCTCATCAGTATGAATGTAATAACCATTCCGATCATCGACATTGCAACTCCAATTAAGTTTGGCGACGAATAACTAAATCCAGCAGCCAATGGCAATCCTCCTAGAAAAGCTCCTAATGCATTACCGATATTAAAACTTCCTTGGAGTGACGCAGAAGCAATCATCTCTGCTCCTTTCGCAGTACGAATCATAAGCATTTGAATTGGCGCAATTACTGAGAATGAAATAGCTCCAGTTAAAAATGTCAAGAAAAGAGAAACATATTGATTAAAAGAGAAGAAATATACCAAAACCAAATCTAACGACATTACCATTAATAACGCTAATGTAGTTGGTGCCGGTGAAAACCGATCTGCCAATTTTCCTCCAACAAAATTACCAACGACCATTCCTAATCCCGCTAAAATCAAAATAGACGAAACATCTTCTGGCGCAAATTTGGATACATTAATAAGTAAAGGAGCAATATAACTGATCCAAGCAAACAAACCTCCGAAACCAATTGCTGTTATCCCTATAATTAACCAAGCTTCTCTTCGCTTAAAAAACTGAAGCTGTGTTTTCATATTGACGCTTTCTCCTTTTTCAAGATTTGGCATCCATAAATAAATGGCCAAAAACGTTAATAATCCAACAATGGCAATTAGCACAAAAGTATAACGCCAAATAAAATGATGCCCAATATAAGTTCCAATTGGCACGCCGATTAAGTTAGCAATTGTTAAACCTGCAAACATTGTTGATATAGCCTGTGCTTCTTTTCCTTTGTCAGCCAAACGGCTTGCAACTACCGCTCCTACTCCGAAGAATGCGCCATGCGGCAAACCTGAAAGAAATCGAGATGCAAATAAAACATTATAATCTGGAGCAATAATAGACAATGCATTAAAAACTGCCAGCATTAAAGCTAAGATTAAAAGCATTTTTTTAGGCGCATAATTTCTACCAGCAATCACCAATAAAGGTGCACCAATAACAACTCCTAAAGCATAAGATGAAATTAAATATCCAGCAACAGGAATCGAAACTTTCATATCTGAAGCAATATCCGGGAGTAATCCCATCATTACAAATTCTGTAATTCCGATAGTTAACCCTCCTAAAGAGAGTGCAATAAGACTTTTTTTCATTTTAATAAAAGTAGAAAGGAATAGATTTCTACGAGGCAAAATTAACACCGTTAACCTTAAAAAAAATTGTAAATTTGCGACATAAAATTGTACAATTAAGTTATGCCGAAATTAAATCAGTTTAAAACGCTAGTACTTGATGAGTTTGAAGAAGAAAAATTTCATCTTCCGCCGCATACCCATACATATTACGAAATCATCTACATTAATAAAGGAAGCGGAATTCATCATTTAAACAATAATCTTTTACCATATAAAGCTGGCGATTTATTTGTTATTTCTCCAGATGATGAACATTATTTTGACATAAAGAAAAGTACGCGTTTTACGTTTATCAAATTTACCGACAATTATTTCAACTCTAAACAGAATCTTACTTGTGATGAATTTTTAGTAAATACTCCAGAAAGTTTCATGCGCGATAAAATCCTAAAAGAAACCGTTTTGAAGTTTGATGAACCTTGTAAAACGATTCTGAAAAACACGGTTGAAAACATTGTCACGTACGGAAAATATATTGATGTAACTTCTTCACCAATTGTTTTTTATCAGATTCTTTCGATTTTCGGTTTAATTAAAGAAACGATTCGAGGCATGAATTTACAGATGAAATCGACTCACTTGGACAACGAACAAATTGCAAATTATATTCATCAGAATATTTATCAACCCAAATTGGTTCAGATAAAAGTTATTGCAGAGCATTTTAATATTGCCCAAACTTATTTTAGTGCTTATTTTAAAAGAACATTTAGCATAAGTTATCGAGAGTATATTCATAATTTGAGAACAACTTTAATCGAAAAAAGATTTCACAACAATCAATTGCCTATTAAACAGATTGCCTATGAATTTGGTTTTACAGACGAAAGTCATTTGACGAATTATTTCAAAAAACGAAAAAACATGAAACCAACCGATTTTAAGAAACTGTAGTTAGCAAAATCATAAAATGCAATTTGCTCAAACATTTTTAACTAAATTTGTGCTACTAAAATCAATTTCTTTGAACAAGAAAATCCACATAATAATGCTTTTTATAACGCTTAGTTTCTTTTTGAATCCAGGTTATACTTATGCATGCAATATGGAACATACTAAAGAAATTGCCACTAAAAAAGAAAACAGCTGTTCTAAAAAATGCTGCGAAAACAAAACTTCAAAACAAGACAAACATAATTGTGACGGAAAATGCCGTCATTCGGGCTGTAATACCTCAAACTTTTCAAATATTATTTTAACTTCAAATGAATTTGATTTACAAAATAATATTTTCAATTTTTCTTTAAAAAACACTTTCAATTATTATCCTGAAGTTACTATTTCTTCGGGTTTTACTTCAATTTGGCTGAAGCCGAAAATATAATTTTTGTATTTTTATTAGCCCATATTGGGTATTTTTTGAATCGAAAACTTTAAATAATCTAAAGGAAATTTGAAAATCCTTTATCAAATACAAATCACAATGAAAAAATCAATTATAGCTTTAACAGCAACAATCGCAATATTATTTTCTGCAAATAACATTCAGGCAAACACGCTAAATTCTGAAGCAATAACAATCGAAATTGCAGATGCTCAATTGCAAAGCGTTTATGATGCTTATTTTACTGTAAAAGATGCACTTATAAAAAGTGACAGCAAATTGACTTCGGCTAAAGCCAAAGATTTACTGACAGCGATTACAGCAGTAAAAATGGACAAATTGAAAAGCAACGAACATACAGTTTGGATGAAAGTAGTGAAAAAACTAACTGCCGATGCTAAAAGTATTTCATCAACAACAGATCTTAAAAAACAACGTGAGACTTTTAAATCGTTGTCTAAAAGCACGTACGATTTAATAAAAGTTTCAAATCCAACTGAACCAATCTACAAACAATATTGCCCAATGGCCGATGCTGATTGGTTAAGCAAAGAAAAAGCAGTTAAGAATCCGTATTACGGTTCTTCGATGCTGACTTGCGGAAACGTGGTAGAAACGATTAAATAATATGAAGCTTTACATCAAAAATATGGTGTGTAGCCGATGCAAAATGGTTGTGAAGTCTGAGTTCGAAAAGCTCGGACTTCAAACTATTGCTGTTGAATTGGGTGAAGTTGAACTTGAGGAAGAAATTAGCGATAAACAGAAAGAGGTTTTATTAGAAAATCTTCAAATTTTAGGTTTTGATTTAATTGATGATAAAAAAACAAAAACGGTAGAAAAAATAAAAAACCTGATTGTCGATTTGGTTCATCATAAAAACAATGATCTTAAAATCAACTTGTCTGATTACTTGGCAGAAAATTTAAATCAAGATTATAATTCGCTGAGCAATTTATTCTCGGAAATTGAAAACACGACAATCGAAAAGTATTTCATTAGCCAGAAAATAGAAAAAGTAAAAGAATTGTTGATTTATAATGAGCTTTCGTTAAGCGAAATTGCTGATATTTTGAACTATAGCAATGTGGCGCATTTGAGTAATCAATTCAAAAAAATTACGGGCTACACTCCTACTTCTTTCAAACAATCGAAAGATAAAATGCGTATTCAGATAGAGAATTTGTAATTTTTTTTTAACCGCAAAAGGCGCAAAGATTTACGCAAGGTTCGCAAAGTTATTTTTAAGATAAAGCTTTGCGAACTTTGCGTTTTTTATAAAGCCCAGCATATCAAAAATCCTTGCACCTTTTGCGGTTAAAAAAAAATCGTAAATCTTACAAATCATTCCCAAAATTCTACAAACCATTGTAACTTGTACTTCGGAAATTTGCATTGTAATACTTAAAAACCAATACAATGACTCATCAATATATAATTTCAGGAATGTCTTGCAACGGCTGTCGAACTAAAGTCGAAAAAACTTTAAATGAAATAGATGGCGTTCAGGCAGAAGTAACTCTGAATCCGCCAACTGCAACCATAATAATGGACAAACATGTGTCGACAGAAAAATTTCAAGAAGTTTTGTCTACAGCAGGAAATTATACTATCGAAATGGATTCTCCTAAAAACCATTCTGAAACATCTGTAAAATCTTGCTGTTCGGGTCATAAAAAAGAGAACCATGATCATCATAAAACAGAAACAAAAAAAGTGCATCAGCATAGTGCAAACGGCGTTTATTATTGCCCAATGCATTGCGAAGGCGACAAAACATATAACAAACCCGGAGACTGCCCAGTGTGCGGAATGGATTTAGTTCCACAAATTGCCATAACTGCAACACAATTTACGTGTCCGATGCATCCTGAAATCGTTTCAAACGAACCAGGCGATTGCCCGATTTGCGGAATGGGTTTGGTTCCGATGCAGGCTTCTGAAAGCGAAGAAAACAAAACTTACAGTGATTTATTGAAAAAAATGAAAATAGCAATTTTGTTTACGCTTCCTATTTTCATTATTTCAATGTCAGAAATGATTCCGAATAATCCGCTTTACAATATAATGTCTATCGAAAAATGGAATTGGGTTCAATTTCTATTTTCGCTTCCAGTATTGTTTTATGCAGGATGGATGTTTTTTGTTCGTGCCTACAAATCCATTGTGACTTGGAAGTTTAACATGTTCACTTTAATTGGAATCGGAACAAGTGTTGCTTTCCTTTTTAGTATTGTCGGAATGTTTTTTCCAGATATTTTTCCAGCTGAATTCAAATCACATCACGGAACTATTCATTTGTATTTTGAAGCCGCAACTGTAATTATCACTTTAGTTTTATTAGGACAATTATTAGAAGCAAAAGCGCACGGACAAACTAACGGAGCAATAAAAGAATTATTAAAATTAGCTCCAACAGAAGCTACGTTGGTAGAAAACGGAATTGACAAAGTAATTTCTATTCATAACATTAAAAAGGGCGATTTACTTCGTGTAAAACCAGGAGAAAAAATTCCGGTTGATGGAAAAATAACTTCTGGCGAAAGCAGTATCGATGAATCGATGATTACAGGAGAACCAATTCCTGTTGACAAAAAAACAGGCGATGCTGTAATTTCGGGAACAATAAACGGCACAAAATCATTTGTTATGATTGCCGAAAAAGTAGGATCTGAAACCATGTTGTCGCAGATTATTCAAATGGTAAATGATGCCAGCAGATCTCGCGCTCCAATTCAGAAATTAGCCGATCGAGTTTCTAAATATTTTGTTCCGACTGTAGTTATTATTTCGATTGTAACCTTTTTTGCTTGGGCAAAATTTGGTCCAGAACCCGCTTATGTTTACGGATTAATCAATGCCATTGCTGTTTTAATTATCGCTTGTCCTTGCGCACTTGGACTCGCAACTCCGATGTCTGTCATGGTGGGAGTTGGTAAAGGAGCACAAAACGGAATCTTGATCAAAAATGCCGAAGCCTTGGAAAACATGAATAAAATTGATGTTTTAATTACCGATAAAACAGGAACAATTACGGAAGGAAAACCATCTGTAGAAAAAATATATGCCGTTAATAATGAGGAAGATTTTCTGCTTCAAAATATTGCTTCTTTAAATCAGCATAGTGAACATCCTTTGGCGCAGGCCGTGGTCAATTTCGCGAAAGCAAAAAAAAGTTCATTTAAAGAAGTTCAAAGTTTTGAAACCATTACCGGAAAAGGTGTTTTAGGAATTATAGAAAACAAAAAAGTAGCTTTAGGAAATAGAAAATTAATGGATGAGATTGGCGCTTCTGTTTCTACCGATTTAGAACAAAAAGTAATTTTTGAACAGAATTTAGGAAAAACTATTTCGTACATCGCCATTGAAAAAAGCGTTTTAGGTTTCGTAGCTATTACCGATGCCATCAAAGAAAACAGCGCAAAAGCCATTAAAGAATTAATAGCTCAAGGCGTTGAGGTTATCATGATGACAGGTGATAATCATAATACGGCAAAAGCCGTTGCTGAACATTTACATTTGAGTTCTTTCAAAGCAGATTGTCTTCCTGAAGATAAATTAAAAGAAATTGAACGTCTTCAAGTACAAGGAAAAATTGTTGCCATGGCTGGCGACGGAATCAATGATGCGCCTGCTTTAGCACAATCAAACATTGGAATTGCAATGGGAACAGGAACTGATGTTGCAATCGAAAGCGCAAAAATTACATTGGTAAAAGGCGATTTAAACGGAATTGTAAAAGCCAAAAACCTGAGCCATGCCGTTATGTCAAACATCAAACAAAATCTATTTTTTGCTTTTATTTATAATACTTTAGGCGTACCAATTGCAGCAGGAATTTTATATCCATTTTTAGGAATTCTGCTTTCGCCGATGTTAGCTGCTGTTGCCATGAGTTTGAGTTCTGTATCTGTAATCGTAAACGCTTTGCGATTGAGAAATTTAAAATTATAAGTTAGGCATAATTATTTCAACACATAGAAACATAGCTTTACATTGTAGGTAAAGGCGTTTCACTTGCATCAATACACATAGCTATGTGTGGAAACTAGTTTCTTGTACTTTCTTTTTTACACATAAAACTCTATGTTTCTATGTGTTAAAATTAAACTGTGTTCAATTTAACCCAACGAATTAAAATTATAATAATGATAAAAATCAAATATATACTTCTACTTTTTTTAATTGCTTTTCAGCTGAAGGCTCAAAAAGTAGTGCGTTACGATTTGCATGTCCGTGATACAATTGTCAATTTTTCGGGCAAAGAAAAACGAGCAATTTCTGTTAACGGACAAATTCCGATGCCGACTCTGACTTTTACTGAAGGTGATATTGCTGAAATTTATGTTCATAACGAATTAAAAAAAGAAACAACTTCTATGCATTGGCACGGATTATTTCTTCCCAATAAAGAAGACGGAGTTCCCTATTTAACTCAAATGCCGATTGAACCGGCAACAACTCATAAATATTCTTTTCCTATAATTCAAAACGGAACCTATTGGTATCACAGTCATTCTGGTTTGCAGGAACAAATTGGTTTGTACGGACTTTTTATCATCAATAAGAAAAAAGACGATTCAACAATTAGAAAAGGCATTGACGATTTGCCAACGATTCCAGTTATTTTAAGTGAATGGTCAGATCTTAAACCAGAAAATATTCAGCGAATGCTTCACAATGCCAATGACTGGTTTGCAATTAAAAAAGGAACAACACAAAGTTATGCCGAAGCGGTAAAACAAGGCCATTTTTCGACCAAAGTGACCAACGAATGGAAACGAATGAATGCCATGGATGTGAGTGATGTTTATTATGAAAAATTTCTAATTAACGGAAGAAATGAACAACAGTTTTCAGATTTGAAACCAGGTTCAAAAGTTCGATTACGAATTGCAAACGGAGGTGCTTCCAGTTATTTCTGGCTGACTTACGGTGGCGGAAAAATTACCGTTGTGGCAAGTGATGGAAACGACGTCGAACCAGTAGAAGTTGATCGTTTGATTATTGCGGTTTCTGAAACTTACGATGTTGTGGTTACTATTCCAGAAGACCATAAATCTTTTGCTTTTTTGGCTACAGCCGAAGACAGAACGGGATCAGCCTCTTTGTTTTTAGGAAGTGGAGAAAAACAACCAATTCATCATCTTTCAAAACTAAAATATTTTGAAGGCATGAAAATGATGAATGATATGATGAAAATGAATGGAGAAATGAACGATATGGGCATGAATATGTCTTTGAATAAAATGGATATGAATGCCGTAATGTATCCCGAAATTTCTGGTGAAGATGAAAATTCAAAACCAAAAATGGATCATTCCAATCATAATATGGAAGACATGAAAATGGAAAGTGACAGCACTGAAACTTCTGAAATTGTGACTTTGAATTACGGAATGCTGAAATCCCCGTTTAAAACCAATCTTCCAAAAGACGCGCCTGTAAAAGAATTGCGTTTCACTTTATCTGGAAACATGAACCGCTACGTTTGGAGTTTAGACAATAAAGTAGTTTCTGAAACGGATAAAATTCTAATTAAAAAAGGAGAAAACGTTCGTATTATTTTATATAATGGTTCAATGATGCGACACCCAATGCATTTACACGGACACGATTTTAGAATTCTGAATGAACACGGCGATTATGCTCCACTTAAAAATGTCATTGATATTATGCCAATGGAAACTGATACAATCGAATTTCAGGCAAATGCCGATGGCGACTGGTTTTTTCATTGTCATATTTTATATCATATGATGGCGGGAATGGGAAGAATTTTTACTTATGAAAATTCGGCACCAAATCCGTTGATTCATCATCCAGAAATGGCTTTTAAAATGCTAAAAATGGATGACAGAATGTTTCATTTTATGGCTGAAAATGATTTTGCTACGAATGGAAATGATGGTGAAGCGATGTTCAGTAATACGCGCTGGAGCATCGGAACAGAATGGAGATTGGGCTACAACGACAAACACGGTTATGAAACCGAAACGCATATTGGAAGATATATTGGAAAAAATCAATGGTTAATGCCTTTTATAGGTTTTGACTGGCGTTACCGAAAAATGGGAATGGACGAACAAGAACAAAATCTCTTTGGTCAAAAAAACACCAAAGATAATCGCTCGGTTTTTAGTTTAGGAGCTGAATACACTTTACCAATGCTCATAAAAGCGCAAGTTGAGGTTTATACCGATGGAAATGTACGTTTACAGTTTGAAAGAAAAGATATTCCGCTTTCGCAAAGACTTCGAATGAATTTAATGTGGAACACCGATAAAGAATACATGGCAGGATTGAAATACATCGTTGGCCGAAACTTCGGGATTACAACTCATTATGACAGCGATATGGGAATTGGTTTTGGGGTTAATTTAAATTATTAAAAGGCTTACAAAAATGAATTGGCATTAATTTTGAAAAGATCAAAATCATCAAAAGCCAATTTAAACTATGTTCGGAATCAATCCCTTTTTATTACTCTTTTTACCATTAATTTTCCAATTTATATTTGGAAGAAAAGATAATGCAGAAAGTATAAAATTGAACTTTGCCAAAGTGAGTATTATTAATTTTCTTTTGCAAATCGTATTTTCATGCTTAGTGTTTAATATTATTGCAAATAGATTAACTGCTAATGGACCATTAAAATGCGGAATGCCCTTCGTGGGGTTAATTTTTCTGGAACTGCTTATTGCTGTCGTTTTATTAGCTGTAATACTAATTCAATATTTAATTAAAAGATCTTACAATCGTAATACATAAAAACTTGCTTTATTTTTCTTTTTTACAAAAGCATTAAAATAAAAATGTTCGTACAATAAAACAAAAAGACCTCTAAAGCAATTGAGGTCTTTTTTTATGTCTTGTTCTTAAATTTCAAAAATATCCTTTCTATTTTTGCGTCTTGTTGCGTTATTTGCATTTTAAATCAAATTAAAAACGAAATAAAATGCAAAATAAATGAATACAATTGCGTTTTTTAATATATTTATACTTCGATAATTATACCAAAAAACCAATTTACTATGAAAAAAACTACTTTTACTGCTTTTAAAACTGCAATTGCAACATGTCTGTTTTTGAGTTTCTCACTACTCGAAGCACAATGCATACAGGGACCAGAATTTAATAAAACAACACCTAAAAGAGATTTGAGAGGTGTTTTTTTACCCTCTGTTTTCAATCTAACATGGCCTACAAACAAAACAGCTTCTCCCGCTGTACAACAGGCCGAATTAATTACAATTCTAGATAATCTTCAAAACAATGGTTATAATACGGTATTTCTGCAAGTTCGTCCAGCAAGTGATGCACTATATGTATCTGCAATAGAACCCTGGTCAAACTACTTAACAGGAACGGAAGGACTAGCTCCTAACCCTCTATGGGATCCTTTAACATTTGCCATAACTGAATCGCATAAGAGAGGATTGGATCTTCATGCTTGGATAAATCCTTATAGAGCAAAGAATGGTACTTATACAAATGCGTCAAATCATCCGATAAGTAAAAATCCGTCATGGGTAATTACTGCCGCCAATAATGCCAACTTGAAAATATTAAATCCCGGATTACCCGAAGTTCGGGACTACATTGTTTCTATCATTCAGGATATTGCCACACGATATGATGTTGATGGAATTCATTTTGACGACTATTTTTACCCAAGCGGTGCCATGGCTGCAGCTCCTGCAAATCAAGATAGTCAAACATTTATTGACCATAATCCAAATGGTTTAACATTAGCAAACTGGAGAAGAGAAAACGGAAACATCTTGATTACAATGGTTTATGATGCTCTTCAGACTATTAATACTAATTTGAATAAAAATATTGTTTTTGGAGTGAGTCCTTCTGGGATATGGAAAAGCGGTGTGCCTGCTGGAATTACTGGTGGATCATCTTACAATGACTTATTTTACGATCCGATTGCATGGTTAGACGCTGGAAAAGTAGATTATCTTGCTCCGCAATTATATTGGAAAATCACTGGAGCACAAGATTATGTAAAACTTTCGCAATGGTGGAATGATGAAATAAAAGCTAGAAACAAGCAATTATATGTAAGTCAAGCGTTTTACAAAATGGATGATACCAACAACTGGGCATCGTCAGAATTACAAAATCAGACGATTCACAACAGAACAGCATCTATGAATGCTACATTTGGTCAAATTGCCTATAGTTACGCTTCTATAAAAACGAATTCAAAATCAATAAATACAAATTTGAGTGGAGCAGAATATAAATACAAATCTTTCGCTCCGCCTATTGCAGGAAAAGATGACATTTGCCCAAATAAACCGGCAAATATTACTATTACAGGAACCAGCTTAACTTGGGATACCCCTGCTCCTGCTTCTGATGGTGATTTACCAGTAAAATATGTAATTTATGCTTTTAACAACGCTGCCGAAGCCGTTACCAACAAAGATGACGGTTCTAAAATTATCGAAATTACAGCTAAAAACCAGTTTACATTGACTCAGGATCAAGTTGATACTAAATTTATTGTGGTAACATCTTTAGATAAAAATAATAACGAAGCTGGAACTTATGATCCGAACTTAGGAAATGATGATTTTGAACTTGCATCAAAAAATTCATTTAATGTTTATCCTAATCCTTTTAATGAAGTGTTTACAATAGATTTTAACAATCCTGTAAATATTGCGCATATTACAATTTATGAAGCAAGTGGAAAACAAGTGTGGCATCAGAATATTAATAATTCTGATTCACAAGTAACAGTATTACCCTCAAATTTAATGAGTGGTTTTTATTTTGTTAAAGTTAGTTTTGAAAACGGAAGCAGTGAAAGTTTTAAAATAATCAAAAAATAACCACAGCCGTTTTCTGTAAAACAGCCTCATTTCTGAGGCTGTTTTTATTTTATTTTAAGCGAACACTCCATTCAAAATCCATTTCAGAAACCTGAACACCTTCTTCATTTGTTCCAATAGATTTCATCCAGAAAGTCTGCCCTTCTCCAGTTTCAATTGTTTTTTTGATTGCGTCTGCAATTAGATGTCCATCTCTACAAACAAATGTTATTCTTCCAGTTGCTTTTTTAGTAAAGTTTCCTTTATTATTTGCAACTAACATCGAAATCTTTTTTCCGCTTTGCTGAATTTGAGAAATGACCAAAGCTCCAGTTGTTAATTCTGCTGCCATTGCCTGAACTGCAAAATACATCGAATTAAACGGATTCTGATTGATCCATCTGTGTTTAACTGTTACTGTACAGCTGCTGTCGTTTATATCCTTTACACGAACACCACAGAAATATGCAGAAGGAAGTTTAAATAGAACGAACTTATTAAGTTTTGATACCGAAAGTGCCATGTCATTTATTTTTTTATGTAAAAATACAAAAAAACTATGCGTGCACAATAAATTATTAAACTATCAAAACAACATCAACAAAATCAATACTTTCAGATGGTTTTCAGCGATTTAAATTAAAATTCTTAGTTTTAAATTTGTTAAATTTTTGTTAATATTTGGTACTATGTAAAACAAGATACTGTTTTTTAGACATATATTTGCATAAGAAATTACTATATACTTTTAATCATGGAAACAACAACACCACTCATCATGGAAAAAACATCAGAAAAGAATACAGCAGCATTTACTCATTTGAGTACATTAAGTCAATATATAATTCCATTTGGGAACTATATTTTTCCGTTAATCATTTGGACAAACTACAAAGACAAATCTGAATTTGCAGATCATCACGGAAAACAGGCTTTGAACTTTCAGTTAAGCTTATTGCTTTATACTTTGATTTTAGCACTTATTGCAATACCAATTTTTGTATCAGTAGTTTTACAGAACATTCCAATTGAAGCCTTTTTTAACGATCATAATTTTGTGATTAGAAACTTTGATTTTCAATCGCATATCGGAATGCTAAGTGTAGGAATTACTGCTGTAGTACTTTTTGGATTATTAAAATTTGTTGAATTCTTTTTAGTGATTTATGCTACAATAAAAGCTTCAAACGGAGAATTATATAAATACCCGCTTACGATTCCTTTTATAAAGTAACACAAATCAAGGTTAAAAGTTATTTTCGAATCAATCATCAATCATCATCAATCATCATCAATCAATCATCATCAATCAAAAAACGAATTGTTCAATCAAAAAAAAACAAAATGAAATTATGAACATTGAAAACACAAAAGCACAGATGCGCAAAGGTGTTCTTGAGTTTTGCATCTTATCTGTTCTAAAAGAAAAAGACGCATATACATCTGAAATATTAGACACTTTAAAAAACGCAAAATTACTAGTTGTAGAAGGAACTGTTTACCCGTTGTTAACTAGATTAAAAAATGACGGTTTACTTAATTATCGCTGGGAAGAATCGACCTCAGGTCCGCCGCGAAAATATTATGGATTAACCGAGATAGGACAAACTTTTTTAAACGAACTTAGCGGTACTTGGACAGAATTGTCTGACGCTGTAAACTTAATCACCAATCAAAATCAATAAGTCATGAACAAAACAGTAAATATTAACTTAGGCGGGATGTTTTTTCACATAGATGAAGACGCATACTTAAAATTAACACGCTATTTTGACGCTATAAAACGATCACTTAACAACTCGTCTGGACAAGATGAAATTATTAAAGATATCGAAATGCGTGTTTCTGAATTATTGACAGAAAAACAAAAAAGCGAGAAACATGTTGTTGGACTGAAAGACGTTGACGAAGTGATTGCAGTAATGGGACAACCAGAAGATTACAGAATTGAAGACGAAGAAAATTCGAACCAATCATTCCATAATTACGGTGCGAGAAAACACAAAAAATTATACCGCGATAAAGAAAAAGGATTAATTGGCGGTGTGGCTACAGGTTTAGGACATTATTTTGGAATTGACGCGGTATGGATTAAAATCTTATTCTTAGTATTCGTTTTTGCAGGTTTTGGAACAGGAATTTTAGCTTATTTCGTTCTTTGGATTGTAACTCCAGAAGCGATTACAACTTCTGAAAAATTAGAAATGACTGGAGAACCAGTAACAATTTCAAACATCGAAAAAAAAGTTCGCGAAGAAATTGACACCCTTTCTGATAAATTTAAAAATGCAGATTATGACAAAATGGGAAACCAGGTAAAGTCGGGAGCTGAGAGAATAAGTAGTTCATTTGGAGACTTTATCATGACGGTTTTTAAAATTTTCGCTAAGTTTTTAGGTGTAATTCTAATCATAAGCGGAATCTCAACTTTGATCATGTTATTGATTGGCGTTTTTACTTTAGGAACAAATATCTTTATTGATTTTCCTTGGCAGAACTTTGTCGAAGCAGGAAACTTTACAGAATATCCGCTTTGGTCATTTGGATTATTAATGTTTTTTGTTGTTGGAATTCCGTTTTTCTTCTTAACACTTTTAGGATTTAAATTGTTATCTCCAAACTTAAAATCAATCGGAAACATTACAAAATACACGCTTTTAGCTATTTGGATTATTTCTATTGCAATTTTGGCAAGCATCGGGATTAAACAAGCAACTGAAGTTTCTTACGATAATAAAGTTGTAGAAAAGAAAGAAATCGCAATTCGTCCGCAAGACACTTTGTTTATCAAGTTTAAGCATAGCGATTATTATGCAAAAAGCTTAAATCAAAGAAGAGAATTTGAATTTGTACAAGATTCTGCAAACAATGAATTGATTTATTCTAATGATGTAGGTTTACATATTTTACACACAGATGAGGCTGCACCTTTTGTTCAAATCGAAAAAAGCGCAAGAGGAAATTCTTTTACAAATGCGAAAAAAAGAGCAGAAAAAATTAATTACAAGTTTCAAATTGTTGGAAATCATTTAATTTTGGATAATTATTTTCTGACAGATGTAAAAAATAAGTTTAGAGGTCAAGAAGTTGACATCTACATTTACTTACCAGAAGGACAATTAGTTAAACCAGATTCTTCTGTTAGAGATTATTACAATTCTGATGAAGGTTTCTTTAATCTAAATTACGATGGAGATTACAATTATAAAGTTGAAAATTCTAAAGTAAAATGTCTAAACTGCCCTGCAGACCACGACAGCGATTACGACACAGAAGAAGTAGACACGATTGTTAACGACACTGTAAATGAAGTTTCTGTTAAAATTAATGGAAAAGAAATCATAAACGGAAAAAAAAACAAAGGCAAGCTAACCACTGACAAAAACGGAGTTATAATCAAAATTAACTAATAAACCAAAAGCCATGATCAAAATAATTATTCATATTACGAAATTTATAATTGCAACTGTTACCGCTTTATTATTTGCTTCTTGTAATTTTAATGTAAATGCCATAGAAGGAAGCGGACACGTTACAAAAGAAAAAAGAATTGTTCAAGGAGACTTTAAAAATGTTTCTGTAAGCAATGCCATTGATCTCGTTATCGAACAATCTGACGTAACTGAAATCACAGTTGAGGCCGATGATAATCTTCAAAACGAAATTGTTACAAAAGTTGAAAACGGAACTCTTATAATTAAATGTAAATTCAGTTCTTTCCGTAATATTACTGCTAAAAAGGTAACCGTAAAAATGCCAATTGTTGATAAGATTGAAGCTTCTAGTGCATCATCAGTTCAAACAAAAGGAGTTCTTGAAGGAGAAGATATCACTTTGGAAACTTCTAGCGCTGGATCTATGAATGTTAATATTGAGTCTGATAAAATCTCTGTAGACGCAGGAAGTGCAGGTTCTATTAACATAGAAGGTAAAGCTTTGAGTTTTAATTCTTCTGCGTCAAGCGGAGGAAGTATCGATGCCGAAAAACTAATGGCAAACGAAGTAGAAGCAAAAGCAGCTAGCGGAGCAACCATTTCTGTAAACCCAATTGTAACCTTAAGAGCAAAGGCTTCAAGCGGAGGAAGTGTAAACTATAGCGGTTCTCCAAAAACAATCGAAAAAGAAGCAAGTTCTGGAGGAACTATTAGCAAAAACTAAAAACAGTTAACTGTTAAATATAAAAGAAATCATTCATCAAAAGTGGATGATTTTTTTATATTTGTCAAAATCAAATCTAGAATTAATGAAAAAAAGTACTGCGCTACTCCTATTATTATTTGTTACAACATTGACTTTTGCTCAAAAAAGAGAAAAAATTAAAGGTTCTAAAGTTGTAACGACTTCGATAAAAGAAGTTGGAAGTTTTGACGCCATTGAAGTCGATGATAATTTGGAAGTTTATTTGGAACAAGGAGAAAAAAATGAGATTAAAATTGAAGCCGATGATAATTTACATGACATCATTGGAATGGATTTAAGAGAAAAAACGCTTCGATTATATACCAATAAAGAATCAACTATTTTCAAGAAATTAGCCGTTAAGGTTACTTACACAAAATCCTTAAATAAGGTAATCACTAAAAATGAGGCTGTTGTTTACGCGATTCAAGAATTGCAATTGGATGATATTACGATGAATTGTCTTGATTTTTCTAAGTTGTTTTTGAACGTAAATGCAAAAAAATTCACTTTAATTGCCGATGACAAAACAAGAACAGAATTAAACTTAAAAGCCGACGACGCAAATATACAATTAAGTAAAAATGCAGTTCTTAAGACTTTAGTTTCTGCTATTAAATTTAAATGTGATTTGTATCAAAGAGGAAATGCTGCAATTGAAGGTATTGCAGAAAAAGCAACTATTCGATTAGATAATAATACTGTTTTCACAGGAACAAAATTCACGTTGAAAGACGCAAATGTTACTGCCGAGAATTTTGCTGTAGGAAGCATTTTTGCTGAAACAACTGTTTCTTTAGCAATTGGAGATAAAGCAGAAATTTCTCTTTTAGGAAGTCCAGCTATTACCTTAACTCGTTTTTCTGAAGAAGCTAAGCTGATTAAGAAAATTAAATAATTTGTTTCAGGTTTTTCTTGTTTCAGGTTTCAGGTTGAACCAAGAACTTAATTATAAAAAAGAAAAATCCCATTCTAAAAATTAGAATGGGATTTTTTATTGCAAAAGTTTTGCGCGCTCCAATAACTTGAAACGTTAAACCTGAAACTTTTAAACTTATTCCTTAGAAGCCAAATATCTTTCAGCATCTAAAGCTGCCATACAACCTGTTCCTGCAGCAGTAATTGCCTGACGATAAACGTGGTCTGCAGCATCTCCTGCTACAAAAACACCATCAACATTTGTTTTAGATGTTCCTGGAGTGTTTACGATATAACCAGTTTCGTCAAGCGTAATATAATCTTTAAAAATATCTGTATTTGGTTTATGACCAATTGCTACGAAGAAACCAGTTGCGGGAATTTCAATAGTTTCACCTGTTGTTTTATTTAATGCTTTAATGGCATGAACAACATTTGAATCTCCTAAAACTTCAACTGTATCATGATTCATTAAAATTTCAATATTTTCTGTTTTGCGGACACGTTCTTCCATAATTTTAGAAGCTCTGAATTTCTCACTTCTTACTAACATTGTTACTTTTTTGCAAAGTTTAGATAAGTAATGAGCTTCTTCACAAGCAGAATCTCCAGCACCAACAATTACAACTTCTTGGTTTCTGTAGAAAAATCCGTCGCAAACAGCACAAGCAGAAACTCCTCCACCCATATTTAAATAGTGTTGTTCTGATGGTAATCCTAAATATTTAGCCGAAGCACCTGTAGAAATAATTACAGTTTCACAGTATAATTCGATTGAATCGTTAATCCAAACTTTATGAATATCTCCAGAAAAATCAACTTTTGTAGCCCAACCATCACGAATATCAGCACCAAAACGTTTTGCTTGTTCTTGTAACTGAATCATCATTTCTGGTCCTGTAACTCCATCAACATAACCTGGAAAGTTCTCAACTTCATTTGTTGTAGTCAATTGACCACCAGGCTGCATTCCTTGATATAATACGGGATTCATATTAGCTCTAGCCGCATAAATAGCAGCAGTGTAACCTGCAGGGCCAGAACCTATAATAAGGCATTTAATTTTTTCGATTGTATTTGACATAGTATAGTTCTATTATAATATTGATGGTGCAAAAGTAAGTTTTTATTGTTTGAAAAAAGAACTCGATTAATCAGTTTTTGTTATTCTCAAATAAAGAATAATGAACAAAATCTGCTTTATACATTACTCAAACTATTTGTTTCAAAGCTCAATAATAATAGGATTTATTTAAAATTCAAAATAAATCCTATTACATGATAATAATCAGCTTTAAAAGTTAATACTTTTCTCACATTGTGTTGCTAAAAAAATCTACAACCAATGAAAAAAATGATCTTAATTGCTGCAGGATTATCCTTAATATCCTGTAAAAAAGAATCTACAGAGTATGATTTCTCCAAGGCTCCAGTAATAGAGAAATCTGAACTATTAACAAAAGCCTCTAATTTCTTCAAATCTGTCTCGACGGTTGATGAAGAAAATATTCCACTAGAAAAAATTGAACTCGGAAAAAAGTTATTTTATGACAAAGCCTTGTCTAAAAATGGAACAATAAGTTGTAATTCCTGCCATAATCTTTCGACTTTTGGTGTTGATAATAAATCTGTTTCTGAGGGTGACACCAAACAACTTGGAGTTCGTAATTCACCTACAGTAATTTATGCTTCTCTTCATTCTATGCAGTTTTGGGATGGTCGTGCAAAAGATGTAGAACAACAAGCTAAAGGGCCTTTACTTAATCCAGTAGAACACTCCATTCCGAACCAAGCTTTTTTAGAAAAAAAACTAAGATCAATTCCCGAATATCAAATGCTTTTTAAAAAAGTATATCCTAAAGATAAGGAACCTATAACTTTTGATAATCTAGCCAACGCAATAGGTGCTTTTGAACGCAAATTGATTCCTAAAAGTAAATTTGATGATTACTTAGACGGAAACGAATCTGCACTTAACAATCAGGAAAAAAAAGGTTTGAATTCATTTATAGATAACGGATGTATTACCTGTCACGGAGGAGTAGCACTTGGAGGTCAAATGTTTCAAAAATTTGGAGTTTACGGAGATTATTCTAAAATGACTGGAAGCAAAAAAATAGACAAAGGTCTATATGATCTTACAAAAAAAGATGGAGATCTATTTCTATTTAAAGTTCCGAGTTTACGAAATGTCGAAAAAACAGCACCATATTTTCATGACGGATCTGTTAATTCGTTGAAAGAATCTATAAAAATAATGGGCAAACTACAACTTAACAAAGACATCTCTGATAAAGATGCCGATGATATGGTTGCATTTTTAAAAACCTTAACCGCAGATGTTGATAAGAAATACAAAGAATAAACAGTTATTTTAAATAATTGTAGCAATAGCATTAGATGCAAACTTTATTAATAAATATCTTTAAAACAATCATAACAAACTACTTAAAAAATAAGTTTTATTTATTTTGATATTTTTCTTTTGAAAACAGAATTTATTACTATATTTGCATCCGCTTTCGGGGTGTAGCGTAGCCCGGTTATCGCGCCTGCTTTGGGAGCAGGAGGCCGCAGGTTCGAATCCTGCCACCCCGACAAAAGTCTTTTCATTTATTTGGAAAGACTTTTTTTTTGCAATAAACTGAAAAATATTGGTGAACGATTATCGCGTCCCGACAAAAGCTGAACATTTCTGTTCGTTTTTTTGTTTTTATACAATTGCATTTTAAAATGTAGCCCGTGGTTTCAACCACGGGAACGCAATGTAATATCACGAAACGTTTCTCGTAGTTGAAACCAAGGGCTATGTTTTAATTAAAAATCTAAATATTATTTATCCATTTCAATATATACAGGATAAGATTCGCGATTAGGTAAAGTAAAATCCTCATCAAAAGGCTGTGTTCCTTTATCATTATTATATGATGCCACGCGTTTTGCACCAGTTGCAGTACTTCCTCCAGTACTATTTATTACATTTTGAATGTTTCCTGGACCCGCAAAACGAGTAATGCACATTTTCTCCAATTTTACATTTGGACTATTTGGTATTTCAAAACCATTTTTCTTATTTACATTTCCATCTGTCCCTGTAAAAACAGCGTAAGATCCGAGTCCTATTGTATGATGTTCTTTTACAGAATTTGCAACCTTAAATGCTGCATAACCATCAACTTGACCGTTTTGACTACTCCAGCTTTTTTGATTTGGAGCATCGTATGGAGGTTCATTTTGAAAGAAAAAAGTTCTTCCTCTTTCACCAAGCCACAAAACCTCATATTCCTGAAAATGTTCTACAAATAAACCGTAAAGCGTAACATCATTACCAACAACAATAAGTCCGTTTTTGCATCTGTCTCTTGTCCAGCGCAAATCTCCGCCTTTTTGCGAACCATGATCGGCACGCCAAAGCCAAAAATGATCACCAACTACATTACTGCTATTAATCTGCATAGCAGCTTGTATTTGAATATTGTTAGACTGTACCCCACCTACTCTACAAGTAATATCCGCAAGAAGAATAGGATTAATGGCATGATTAGCCTTAGCACTTTCATTACCAATTCTAATCTGATAAGTTGTACTATTAAAAGAATCCATAAGCAATCCTGCAATGATAATTCCATCTTTATCATCAGCATAAATACATCCCCAAGTATTTTTCTCAGTTGGTTCTAATGTTACAGAAGCGATTCCTGCTCCAAGAAGAATTGCATCTTTTCTGTTGGCTTGAATCGGAGCATTCAATGAATAATGTCCTGGAGTAAAAAATATATTTTTACCCGCTTTTAGCGCAGCATTTATTTCAACATCTGTATCACCTTCTTTTGCAACATACCAATTTGTAATTAAATCTTGAACTTTTCCTTCACCCATATTTTTTGAACTCCAAGAAACTCCTACTCTATCTTTCTGCCAAGCTGGAACAAATACTTTATATTCTCCATCTTGATCTAAAAAAAGAAAAGGCTTTTCTCTGATAATAGGTGTAGTTGAAATTGGAGAATTGGAATCGTCCGCCTGCGGAGGATTTACACAACCTTGCCAAACCATATTATAAGAACCGCCCATAGCTCCTGAACCTGACGGAAATACAGCATTTCTTGTATACCATTGCTGTTGTCCTTTCCAATTTGGTCTGTCTGATTCGTAATGAGTATCTGCAATAAAACCTCCGCTTCCCCAAAAATTAGTATCTCCAATATCTGAAATATATTTTGAAGTGCCGTCAATCAGTAATCTTCTTGCACTTGTTGACTGAGAAACCGTCCAAGCAAAATCACGCATGACTTCTACATTTTCTACAGAACGCCAAAAAGTACAAGTAGCATTTGCTCCTCCCGATAGATGAGGTCTTGTAAATATCGAACCCAACTTAACATCTGAAGGCACTTTCCCCAAACCTCCTATATGAGAATAAAAACCTAATTCTATTGAATTCGCTTCTTTTGATGATGCAGAACCCGATCCACCAACATCATAAGTCTGACCATTCACATTTGGTTTGAAATAATAAGCCTGGCGTTTTGTAGTCCATTCGCCATTTGCGCCACCTAAACCAATAGCGCTAAATTGAGCATTAATATCATTTTTGGCACTTTCTGCTTTTTCATATTTTCTATCATAGAAATACATGTTGTCACCAAAAATCTGATTTTCGAGCGAAATTATTATGCTTACATCATTGCGCGAAACTTTATAGTAATTCTCATATTTATCTGCATTTGGTTTAGTATCGATGAATACCAATTTAGAAGTCGATCCAACCGAAATAAAATCTGACGCAAGGCGGCTTCCTCCTCTTGTAATTACATAATTGCCCGAAGAGCCAAAAGGCGACCATGACAATGTAATATTATGTTTCTTTTTATTGTAAACAATTTTGCGTTCTATTTTTTTATTTTCCTCTGTTTTTTCGTTAATCGGATAAGGCGAAATAAAACTGCATAAAAGCAACATAAATGCAAATAATGAGATTAGTTTTTTACTCATAATAATGTTCGTTTTTGTGGTTTGATAGATAGTAATAATTGTAATTTAAAGAAAGTCCAAAATAGCAATAATCCTCAACCTTCGAGTCCGTTTTTACTCCCAATTTTCTTATCAAAAACACTACAAAATCTAAAAAATGTCTTTTTCTAACACAAATAAAGCTTATAGAACATATCCATTTTTCTTTAATACCTTTTTTTTGCCCGCAAATAGAATGAGAAAACAAATGAAAGAGATTATACTGTTTATGGCTTTAATTTTTTCTGTCATTACATTCGCGCAACAAAAGAACATCACTTCGATTGATTCTTGCGAAGTAACTAAAGAAAGCATATTGTACAAGAAAAACGCACATGCATCTTATTATCATGATAAATTTAATGGAAGAAAAACAGCAAGCGGAAAAAGATTCAACAACAATGATTTTACTGCAGCGCATAAAAAAATTCCTTTTGGCACAACATTAAAAGTAACAAACGAATTAAATAAGAAATTTGTAATTGTAGAAATTACAGATCGTGGACCTTTTGTTAAAGGAAGAGAAATCGATCTCAGCAAAAGAGCTTTCATGGAAATTGCATCTAATAAAAAAAGCGGTTTGGTTTATGTCACTATTGAAATTTTAAAATAACCATCTTTCTACACGAAATTTAGTTTTCTGTCCTTTTAAAGGAGAAACACCTTTCAAAACTTTGCTAACAATTTTATTCATAACTAAAATAATTTTCAGCCGAACACCTATAAAACAACGAATAGCCAAACTTTCACAAATGTTAACAAAATAGATTTTCAAAAACCATAAATAATTGTATTTTTACGGTTCAAAATTCAGAAAATAAATGGGCAAAATCATTGCTATTGCTAATCAAAAAGGAGGCGTTGGAAAGACTACTACATCAGTAAATCTTGCAGCCTCATTAGGTGTTTTAGAAAAAAAAGTATTGTTAATCGATGCTGATCCTCAAGCCAATGCTACATCTGGTCTTGGAATTGATGTAGAAACAGTTGAAATTGGGACTTATCAAATTCTTGAGCATACTGCAACACCGACAGAAGCCGTTTTAAAATGTACAGCTCCAAACGTTGACGTGATCCCTGCTCATATTGACCTTGTTGCTATCGAAATTGAATTGGTTGACAAAGAAAACCGTGAATATATGCTTAAAAAAGCATTAGAAGAAGCAAAAGAACAATACGATTATATCATTATCGATTGTGCCCCTTCTCTAGGTTTGTTAACCTTGAATGCTTTAACAGCCGCAGATTCTGTAGTTATTCCAATCCAATGTGAGTATTTTGCTCTTGAAGGATTAGGAAAATTATTGAATACTATTAAAAGTATACAGAAAATACACAACCCAGATCTAGACATCGAAGGTTTATTATTAACCATGTACGATTCAAGATTACGTTTATCAAATCAGGTTGTAGAAGAGGTTCAAAAACACTTTAACGACATGGTTTTTGATACTGTAATTCAGCGAAATGTAAAATTAAGTGAAGCCCCAAGTTTTGGTGAAAGTATCATTAATTATGATGCAACTAGCAAAGGAGCGGTAAACTATATTCATTTAGCTCAAGAAATTATAAAGAAAAACAGCAAATAGTTTTTATGACAAAAGCAATTAAAAAACAAGCCTTAGGAAGAGGATTATCAGCATTATTAAAAGATCCGGAAAACGACATTAAATCAGTAGACGATAAAAATGCTGACAAAGTTGTTGGAAACATCATTGAGCTTGAAATAAGTGCTATCGAAATAAATCCATTTCAGCCTAGAAGTAATTTTAATGAAGAATCATTACGTGAATTAGCCACTTCTATTAAAGAATTGGGTGTAATTCAACCTATTACTGTTCGAAAATTAGATTTCAATAAATACCAGTTAATCTCTGGAGAGCGTCGTCTTCGTGCTTCGAAATTGGTGGGACTTACACATGTTCCTGCTTATATTCGTATAGCCAATGACAACGAATCTTTGGTTATGGCTTTGGTTGAAAATATTCAACGTCATGACTTAGATCCAATTGAGATTGCTTTATCATACCAGCGTTTAATTGACGAAATTCAGTTAACACAGGAACAAATGAGTGAAAGAGTTGGAAAAAAACGTTCGACAATTGCCAATTACTTACGTCTTTTAAAACTTGATCCGATTATTCAAACGGGTATTCGTGACGGCTTTATCAGCATGGGACACGGTAGAGCAATCATCAACATTGAAGACCTGGACGTTCAAACTGATATTTACCAAAAAATTGTAAGTCAGAACTTATCAGTTCGCGAAACAGAAGCCTTAGTTAAAAACTATCATGAAGGCCAGCAGCCAAAAGCTGAGGGAAAACCGAAAGCTGACTCTGCATTTCAAGTGAGAGAAACACAAAAAAACACTTTCAACGACTACTTTGGTTCGAAAGTTGATATAAAAGTCGCTGGTAACGGAAAAGGAAAAATTACAATTCCATTTAATTCTGAGGCCGACTTTAATAGAATTATAAAATTAATAAACGGATAGTGAATAAAATTGTCCCCATCAGTCTATTGTTCTTTCTAATAGGAACCGTTTCTCTTTTTGCTCAGGCAAAAAAAGACACGGTTTTGGTCGTAAAAGACACTACTGCATACAAAGAAATAGACCCGCTTACACCAGCAAAAGCAGCTTTTTACTCTGCTATTCTGCCAGGTTTAGGTCAAGCATACAACAAAAAATACTGGAAAATCCCATTGGTTTACGGAGCTATCGGAACCAGCTTATATTTTTACATCGATAATAATAAAAAATACCACGATTATCGTGACGCTTACAAACGTCGATTAGAAGGCTATAATGATGATAACTATCAATTTTTGGATGAGAGCAGATTAATTGCTGGACAAAAATTCTATCAGAGAAATAGAGATTTATCAGCTTTATTTGTCGTTGGCTTTTATGTATTAAACATTATTGATGCCAATGTTGATGCCGCATTAATTCAGTTTAACGTAAACGAAAGACTTTCAATGCGTCCAGAAATTTATCCCGCCGATGTAACATTTAAACCAAATGTCGGACTAACTTTTAATTACAAGTTTTAATAGATTCAATTCTATTAAAAAAATTCACAAAAAATAATCATAATGAAAATTGCGCTTTTAGGATACGGAAAAATGGGTAAAGTAATCGAAAGAATTGCTTTAGAAAGAGGTCATGAAATAGTTTTAAAGAAAGATGAATTCAATACTTATGACGGGCTTTCAACAGCAGATGTTGCCATTGATTTTAGCGTTCCTTCAGCAGCAGTAAGCAATATTTCTGCTTGTTTCAATTCTAATGTTCCGGTAGTTTCTGGAACAACAGGATGGCTAGAACATTATGACGAAATGATTGCTCTTTGCAATGAGAAAAAGGGAGGTTTTATTTCGAGTTCAAACTTTAGTTTAGGTGTAAATATCTTCTTCGGATTAAATGAATATCTGGCTAAAATCATGAATCAATTTGATTCTTATAAAGTTTCAATGGAAGAAATTCATCACATCCATAAATTGGATGCGCCAAGCGGAACTGCAATTTCTTTAGCCCAAGGAGTTATTCAGAACAGTAATTATGCTGAATGGACTATGGAAGAGGCAAAAAACAATCAAATTCATATTGAAGCAAAAAGAATTGGAGAAGTTCCTGGCACTCACACTGTAAACTACGATTCAGTTATTGACAGCATCGAAATTAAACATACTGCTCACAATCGCGAAGGTTTTGCTCTTGGAGCCGTTATCGCTGCAGAATGGCTTGCTGGAAAACAAGGAATTTTCACTATGAAAGATGTATTAAATTTACAATAATTGAATAAAATTCAGAATTGATTCAATCTGAATTTAAAATTTAAAATACAATATTATGACACTTTACTCTTGGTTCGTATTTTTCTTAGCAGTCCAAATAATTCATTTTCTTGGTACTTGGAAATTGTATCAGGCTGCAGGAAGAAAAAGCTGGGAAGCAGCAATTCCTGTATATAATTCTATCATTTTAATGAAAATGATCGGACGTCCAACTTGGTGGACTTTATTGCTTTTTATCCCAATTATCAACCTGATTATGTTTCCAGTTGTATGGGTAGAAACTTTAAGAACATTCAATAAAAGATCGACCTTAGATACAATTCTTGGGCTTTTTACATTAGGTTTTTATATCTATTATGTAAATTATACACAAAAATTAGAGTATCGTGCAGAGCGTCAATTAACGCCAGAAAACAAAACGGCAGATACGATCAGCTCATTGCTTTTTGCTATAATTGTCGCTACTTTAGTGCATACTTATGTGGTACAACCTTATACAATTCCGACATCATCTTTAGAAAAATCTTTATTGATTGGTGACTTCTTATTTGTGAGCAAAATTAATTATGGCCCAAGAGTTCCAATGACAACTGTTGCGTTACCAATGGTTCATGACTCTATTCCTCTAACAAAGAAAAAATCTTATTTAAGCTGGCCACAATTACCTTATTTCAGACTACCTGCAATTGAGAAGATAAAACGATGCGATATAGTCGTTTTTAACTGGCCTGTAGATACTGTTCATTATTTCTTTGAACCAAAAGGAAGACCAGGCGTCATTAAACCTATAGACAAGAAATCAAATTATGTAAAAAGATGTGTTGGTATTCCGGGAGACAGTTTATCAATAAAGGATGGTTATGTTTTCATTAATGGTAAAAAATTAATTTTACCAGAAAGAGCCAAACCTCAGTATTCTTACGCTGTAGCTTTAGACCAAAAAACGCCAATCGATCTTGAAACAATAATTAAAGAATTGGATATTACTGACGGTTATGGTTTCAGAATTGAAGCTGATTCACTAGGCAATAGAGTTCAAAAAAGAGACACTCTTTATTTCGGTTCATTAACAGAAGCTGGAGCGGAGAGATTCAAAAACACCCCTGGCGTTACTGCTGTAATTAGAAAAATTGATAAAGGAAATGACAATGCGATTTTCCCTCATATAGACAAATGGAGCCAGGATAATATGGGACCAATTTATATCCCTGAAGCTGGAAAAACAGTTGCATTAAACAACGTATCACTTCCTTTCTACAAAGAAATTATTACAAATTACGAAGGAAATAAATTAACGATTGAAGGTTCAAAATTCTTAATTAACGGAAAACCTGCAACTACATACACCTTCAAACAAAACTATTACTGGATGATGGGAGATAACCGCCATAACTCTGAAGACAGCCGTTATTGGGGTTACGTTCCGGAAAATCATATTGTGGGGAAACCAGTTTTTATCTGGATGAGCTGGGATACTAACGGAAAAGGTATCAACAAAATACGTTGGAACAGAGTATTTACAACTGTAGACGGCGAAGGTCAACCGCAATCATACTTTAAATATTTCCTAATAGTTCTTGCCTTATATTTTGTGGGAGATTTTATTTGGAAAAAAAGAAGAGAAAATAAAGCATAATTAAAAAAGAGTTATTTTTGTTTCAGGTTTCAAGTTTCAAGTTTTATGTGCGCGCAAAACTTGAAACTTGAAACCTGAAACTTTTAAACAAAAATAAAAACATGAACTCCTTAATACTTCCAACTTATTTTCCGTCAATTAGTCATTTTGCTGTGATAGCGCAATCTGACAGCATTACTTTTGAAATGGAGGATAATTTTCAGAAACAGACCAATAGAAATAGAACTTATATCTATAGTCCAAACGGAATTCAGCTATTAAATATCCCTGTAAAGCATTCAAAAGAAGCACATCAAAAGACAAAAGACATTTTAATCGAAAATGAATTTGATTGGCAGAAACAGCATTTTAAATCGCTTGAAGCAGCATATAGAAGCTCTCCTTTCTTTGAATATTTTGAAGATGACTTATTGCCTATTTTCGAGAAAAAACACACTTTTTTAATGGATTTAAATTTCGAAGTTTTAGACATCATAACTAAATGCTTGCGAATGAAATTTGAGTTTGGAAAAACCACAGAATATTTCCACGAAACACCCAATTTTACTGATTTCAGATATTTAGCAAATGGAAAAAAAGATGGTAATTCTTTCGAAAAATACACTCAGGTTTTTGATGACAAACATGGTTTCATCAACAATTTAAGTGTTTTAGATTTACTTTTCAATGAAGGTAAATTTGCAGTAGATTATTTAAAAACCCAGAAAATAATTTAAATTGTGAGTTGTAAATTGTGAATTATAAATTACAACTTTCAACTTTTGACTTTTGACTAAAAAAAAAATTATTCCATCGAAAGCCTTGTCATAATCGGATAATGATCTGAATTTTCAAAATCTGAAAAACTTTCAAACTCCTTTACTTTCATTTTACTGTCTGTAAAAATATAGTCAATTCTGGCAGGATAATATTTAAATTTATAAGTAGCTCCAAAACCTCCGCCCGCTTCTTCAAAGGCATCTTTTAGCTTTCCTTTGATATTTCTATATATATAAGAAAACGCACTATTATTCATATCTCCACAAATAATAATTGGGTATTTGCTTTTTTTTATATGCTCTTTGAAAATCTCAGCCTGTTCTTGCTGTTGCTTAAAACTTTTGCTAATTCGAGCATAAATACGCTGTGACTTCTTTTGGTTCACATTTTCAATATCATCAGAAATTTCACTGACATCAGGAGAAATTTTAATAGATTGCAAGTGCATATTATAAACGCGAATAATATCTTTTCCGCGTTTAATATCAGCATAAACCACATTGTTATCTGATTTTGGAAAAACAATATTTCCTTGATCAATAATTGGGAATTTTGAAAAAATAGCTTGTCCCGTTTTTACTTTTTTTCCATCAATAAAAATATAGCGATGCGGATACACTTTTAAATCAAGATGTGCCGAATTTGAATATTCTTGGATACACAGGATATCTGGATCTTTTTCATCGATAAAAACTTTGATGTTTTCTGGAATATCGTCGCGATCTAACCATTTAAAAACATTAAAAAGACGAACATTATAACTCATTACAGAGAAATCTTTCTCGTCATGAACATATTGTTTCGCAGAAAACTTATAAAACTTATTGATAAAAGTAATTCCGATTAACAAAACCAGTCCAGATAAAATAAGACGTTTTTTGAACTGAATTGCCCAGTAAACAAAGAAGAGTCCATTTGCCACAAAAAAGGCAGGCATAAACAGCGTAAGCACCGATAAAAGCGGAAAACTTTTAGGTGCTAAAAAAGGCAGAATATAAACACTAAATGTAAGCACAGTTAGCACTATATTCAAAAAGAACATTATTTTATTAAACCAAGAAAGGTTCTTCATACTAATTTCCTACAAGTTATTTTCCAGCTTTAAATAAAAACTCTTTTTCTTCTTTCGTCAGGCAATCATATCCCGATTGGCTGATTTTATCTAGAATCTCATCAATTTGCTGTTGCGTTTTGTCTTTAGTAACAATTCTTGATGTTGTTTTTTCTGTAGGTTTCTTGTAATTCTTATGAACTTTTGTAAATGGGGTTGTAGGAGATTTTCTAAAGAGATTGGCAAAGAAATCTAGAGTTTTAGAAACAATTTTACTTAAATCTGTTCCGCTCTGAAGCAACTTAATATAAGCAAATCCGAAAAAAGCGCCTGCAAGATGTGAAATATGACCTCCCATATTTCCAGAACGCAGTTGTACCAAATCTAGAACAAGAATTACAGCTGTTATATGCCACAGTTTTACATTTCCGAACAAGAACAAACGAACATCCATCAATGGAGAATATGTCGTAGAAGCTACTAAAATTGCCATTATTGCAGCAGAAGCACCAACTATGGAGCCGTAGATATTAGAAAAATAAAAACTTAACGCAAAAACCACTCCTGCAAAAAGCGCACTTAAAATATATAAACCCAAATATTGTTTTTGGGTAAAAAAAGTCAAAAATAAATTACTTGCAAAATTCAAAACCATCATATTGAATAACAAATGCCAAAAATCAAAATGAAAAAAAGCATATGTCAAAAATGTCCACGGCTTGAACATAAATACTTGAGGATCTGACGACAAAGCCAGCCAATTTGGATAATCGAATGCTCCAACAAAATTTGGCCAGAAAAAAAGCAAAGAAATTATAAAACAAGCTACATTCCAATAAATCATGCGCATTGCTATACCACCCAATCTATATTGAAGTTTTAAATCATCAAGAATATTCATAAAGTCTTCTTTTACTTTTTAAAAATTAATTATTAAAGTTAAAAATTAATTCCATCGATTGTTATTAAACTGATTTTTTTTCCAGTACAACATCATTAAAAATCCAGCAATTGCTCCTCCAATATGAGCAAAATGGGCAATTCCTGTTCCTCCGCCTCCAAATAAAGAAGTTCCTTTAAAACCAAAAAACAAATCTATTGCTAAAATTCCAGGAACAAAATATTTTGCTTTTATAGGAACCGGAATAAACATTAAAGCTAATTCAGCATTTGGAAACATAAAAGCAAAAGCAGTAAGCAAACCATAAATAGCTCCTGAAGCTCCAACTACAGTACCAATATAAGCACTAGTAAAGCCATTAAATTGAGAAACCGAAACCAAATTCTGCCATCTTGTATCAATTTTTCCCTCAGACAAAAGTTTTAAAATCTCAGCCTTTTGAAATCCATTTGCCATTAAGGTATTTAAAGTATCTTGAAAAAAGTAATAATTAACAGCGGTGTGGAGCAACGCCGATCCTAATCCGCAAGAAATATAAAAAAAGAGAAACTTTTTACCACCCCAAAAATGTTCTAGCGCAGATCCAAAAGAAACCATCGCAAACATATTAAAAGCAATATGCATTATTCCGCCATGCATGAACATATGCGTTATAGGCTGCCATGCTTTAAAATTTGGATTTTCAGGAAAAAACATCGCCAGATATTCATACGAAACTGGAACTAATTGAGATCCAATAAAAAATATAATATTAATAATAAGCAGTTGTTTAACAACCGGAGTCATGTTCATCATAAGGCAAACTTTTTATCTATATCTTCCACACGCATAGTGATGAAAGTTGGTTTTTGAAAAGGTGAAATATTTGGATCTTTGCAAGCAAACAAACCGTTTACTAAATTATCTTGTTCTTTTTCGGTTAAATAAGATCCCGTTTTAACCGCTAAACTTTTCGCCATCGATTTGGCAATGGTATCGTTTTGACTGTAACTGCTTGCAGGAATTCCGTCTTGCAAGTCACTCAACAATTGTTCTATTACTAGAGAAACTTCGCTTTCTGTAATATTTACAGGAATTCCAGAAACCACAATATGATCAGTTTTACTTTCATCAAAGACAAAACCTGTTGTTTCTAATGAAGGTTTTAATTCTTCAATCAATTTCATTTCGGTTGCCGAATAAAATAAATCTAACGGAAAAAGCAATTGCTGGCTCGACGCTTGATTAACCGTCATATTCAACAAAAATTGTTCGTACAAAATTCGTTGATGCGCACGTTGTTGATCAACAATAACCATTCCCGATTTTATTGGCGAAACAATGTATTTTTTATGAATTTGATACGTTTTTTGAGTTGATTGTTCAATTTCATCATCATTAAATAATGAAGAGGTTACTTCTTCATTTTCGAATGTAAATGGCGAACTTTCTATAGCTTCAGGATTTTCTGTATCCAAACCAACGTATAAACTCTCCCAACTTGCAGTTGGTTCTACACGTTTGGAATATCCAGAATATGAAGATCCCGAATAAGACGAACCTGACGGAGAGGAAGAAGAACCTGAACTATAACTATTTCCAGAGCTAGATTTCGCATAATGCTGATTAGTCTTATCATCTGTAAACGGATTAAAAGTTCCATCTACTTGAATAGTTGGCGTTTCTGCTTCCATATCTTTGTAATGATATGGCGTATCTAAATTAGCATCTCGATCAAAATCTAAAACTGGAGCAACATTAAATTGCCCTAAACTATGTTTGATTGAAGCTCTTAAAATTGCATACAGAGCCGATTCGTCATCAAACTTAATTTCTGTTTTCGTCGGATGTATATTGATATCAATTGTGTTTGGCGGAACTTGCAAATACAAGAAATAACTTGGTTGAGAACCATCTTTCAATAATCCGTCATAAGCAGCCATTACCGCATGATGCAAGTAACCGCTTTTTATAAAACGATCGTTTACAAAAAAGAACTGCTCTCCTCTATTTTTCTTTGCAAATTCTGGTTTACAAACAAAACCTTGAATACTTATAATATCTGTTTCTTCGCTTACAGGAACTAATTTCTCATTGGTTTTCCCAGACATGATTCCCACAATTCTCTGGCGATAGCCAGCCGCAGGAAGATTATATAATTCACTTCCGTTATGATAAAAACTAAAATGAATATTCGGATGCGCCAATGCCACACGCTGAAATTCATCCATTACATGGCGAAACTCAACCGTATCGGATTTTAAGAAATTACGACGAGCGGGAATATTAAAAAATAAGTTCTTAACCGCAAATGAAGTTCCTTTTGGCAAAACTGCTACTTCTTGCGAAACAAATTTACTTCCTTCAATAACAATGTGCGTTCCGAGTTCATCTTGGTCTTGTTTGGTTTTCATTTCCATGTGCGCAATCGCCGCAATAGAAGCTAGAGCTTCTCCACGAAAACCTTTTGTTCCAAGCGAAAACAAATCTTCTGCCTGACGAATTTTTGAAGTAGCATGACGCGCAAAACACAAACGTGCATCTGTAACAGTCATTCCGATACCATTATCTATAACTTGCACCAAAGATTTACCAGCATCTTTGATGATCAATTTAATATCAGTTGCTTTTGCATCAACAGCGTTTTCTAACAATTCTTTTACCACAGAAGCTGGTCTTTGAACCACTTCTCCAGCAGCAATTTGGTTAGCAACGTGATCAGGAAGCAATTGAATAATACTCGACATTAAGCAAAAAAAGTTTTAAAGATTAGTTTAGGTTTTAGAAACCAAGAAGTACAAATTTAGTAAATTTTGATTGGCTTTCAGAATAAGAATAATCATAAAAAAAATAAAAAAACCTATACCGTTATGACACAGTATAGGTTTTAATATTTTTAAAACAAATGTGTTTTACTCGTTCTCAATTTTCCTAGGAGAATCTTCAATTTGAAGCGCTCCTGAAGTTAGCAACGGCTGATTGTAAGCATGTGCTATAGAAGCTTGCTGACGAATATAAGCCATTTTAATTGCGGCAATTGCTGCTTCAGTTCCTTTGTTTCCGTGAACACCGCCACTTCTATCAATTGACTGCTGCATGTTGTTGTCTGTTAAAACACAGAAAATAACAGGAATATCCGTTTGAACATTAAGATCTTTAATTCCTTGCGTTACACCTTCGCAAACAAAATCAAAATGTTTTGTTTGTCCTTGAATTACGCATCCAATTACGATAACCGCATCAACATTTTGGGTTTGAAGCATTTTTTTTGCTCCATAAATTAATTCAAAACTTCCTGGAACATTCCAGCGAATAATTTGCTGAGCAGGAACTTCGCAATCAATTAATGCATCAAATGCGCCATTATAAAGTCCTTCTGTTATAGTATCATTCCATTCAGAAACAACAATCCCAAATCGAAAGTCTTTCGCATTTGGGATTGTGTTTTTATCGTATTCTGATAGATTTTTATTTTCAGTAGCCATCTTTTATATTTAAGATTTTAGAATTTTGATTTCAGATTGTAAAAATACAAATCTAAAATCTAAAATCTGAACTCTATAATAATAATTATTGCGCTAATCCAATCAAAGCATCAACTGATGCTGCTTCTGGCGCAGTATCGTAATTGTCTTTGATATCATTTAAATATTTCAAAGCATCTTCTTTCTGCCCTAAAGCTAAAGCAGTTTTAGCCGCTTTTAATAAGAAACGAGGCGTTGTAAAATCATTTTTATTAGATTCAGCAGCTTTTACATAAAAATCTAAAGCTTCTTTTTGCTGATTTTTTTGAGAATAAGCATCACCAGTTGCACCTTTAGCTAAAGCGCTTAAGATTACGTCTTCAGATTTAAATTCACCTAAATATTTAATTGCCTCATCAAATTTACCTGTATTTAAATAAGCGATACCAGCGTAATAGTTTGCTAAATTTCCAGCATCTGTTCCAGAATATTCGTCAGCGATTTTGATAAATCCGAATTTTCCTTCTGAACCGTTTAATGATAATTTGAACAATGAATCGCTAGAAACACCATTTACAGCTTTTTCAAAGTTTTGTTGCGCAACAAACATTTCACTTGCAGCTTCTTCTTGTTTTGGATTTGCAATAAATCTTTGGTAAGCCAAATATCCAATTGTAACAACAGCAAAACCAGCCACTAAACCAATAATGATTTTTTGATTTTTAGCCACCCAATCCTCAGTTTTTGAAGCTGTCTCATCTAGTTTTGAGAAAACACTAGCTGTTGTGCTGTCTTTTTCGTCAATAACCACTTGTTGTTCTTCAGTAACCTCTTTTACTTCCTTTTCTTTTGGTGTCTTATATCCTCTTTTATTGTAAGTTGCCATTTAAAATTTATTTAGTGAACGGCAAAAATAAAATTTTTCTTGAAACTGAGGTAAAAAATTTCAATTTTATCACTTATTTAAAGGAATTATTTTTGTTATTCGTTTTTCCTTTCGCGAAAGCGCTAAAATAAATCAGCCGAGAATTGCTCTAAAGCCAATTATATCGATATTTTTCGGTAATTTGCACCCTCAATTCAAATCAACTTTCTCAAAACTAAAAAATTTATTTTTAGTCTCAGATTTCACAGATTTTCACAGATTAAAAGCTTTTAAAAAAAATCCTTTTCAATCATTATAATCTGTGGCAGAAGAATAAACAAAGAATTGACGCAAAATTTCAAACTTTATCTTTTTTATAAGGTCTTTCTAAAATGCATTTAAACAAAATATCTTTATTCAATTATAAAAACTTTTCTGAAGCAAGTTTTGATTTCGACATCAAAATCAACTGTTTTGTGGGAAAAAATGGTATTGGAAAAACCAATGTGCTCGATGCTATTTATCATTTGGCATACGGAAAAAGTTATTTTAATCCATTGGCTGTTCAAAACATCAAACATGGCGAAGAGTTTTTTGTAATTGATGCCGAATTGGAGAAAAATGAAAGAGCAGAGCAAATTGTTTGCAGTTTAAAAAAAGGACAAAAAAAGGTCTTGAAGCGAAATGGAAAAGCGTACGATAAATTCTCAGATCATATTGGTTTTATTCCATTAGTTATTATTTCGCCAGCCGATAGAGATTTAATTGTAGAAGGCAGCGAAACCCGCCGAAAATTTATGGACAGCGTTATTTCGCAATTGGACGCTAATTATCTGCACGAATTAATAGCGTATCAAAAAGTAATTACGCAGCGAAATGCACTTTTAAAATATTTTGCTTTGAATCATGTTTTCGACAATGATACCTTGTCTATATATAATGAGCAATTGCAAGGTTATGGAAAATCGATTTTTGAAAAACGAAAAGAATTTCTAGAACAATTTATACCTATATTTAATAGACACCACCAAGCCATAACAGGATCTGAAGAAAGCGTGCAATTGGTCTACGAAAGTCATTTGTTTCAAAAGGATTTATTAGTGCTTTTACAGGAGAACATCAATAAAGATCGTGCACTTCAATATACAACGGTCGGAATTCATAAAGATGATCTGTCTTTTGAAATTGATTCGCATCCGATAAAAAAATTCGGATCGCAAGGACAGCAGAAATCTTTTCTAATTGCTTTAAAATTGGCTCAATTTGAGTTTCTGAAAAAACAAAGCGGTGTAAAACCAATTCTCTTATTTGATGACATTTTTGATAAATTGGATGAAACTCGTGTTGCCAAAATTGTAGAAATGGTAAACAGCGAAACATTCGGCCAGCTTTTTATTTCTGACACACATCCAGAAAGAACTGAGGCAATTGTAAAATCGACACATCAGAGTTATAAAATATTTAATTTATAAAGTTTTTTTGCCACGAATTACACGAATTTACACGAATTAAAAACTTTGACAAAGTTCTAAACTTTGTCAAAGTTGAGCGATAACCAATTAAAATTAGTGTAAATTCGTGAAATTCGTGGCGAACTAAATCATTAAATTAGCCCAAACATTAACTGCAATAAAAAAACTGATTATGCTGACTAAAGAATCATTGCAATTTTTAGACGATTTAAAAAGAAACAACAATAGAGAATGGTTTCAGGAAAATAAAAAACGATATGAAATTTTCAAAAAAGATTACCACCAATTGGTAAGTGGTTTTTTGGATGCAATGAAACCACTCGATCCTTCATTAGAATTACTTGAAATCAAAGATTGCACCTTTAGAATTAATCGTGATATTCGTTTTTCTAAAGACAAATCTCCGTACAAAGCACATTTGGGCGTTTGGCTTTCTGCTGGCGCAAAAGGCGCAAATCGTTCAGGATATTATGTTCATATCGAAAAAGGTGCAAGTTTTATTGCCGGAGGATTTTATTCGCCAGATGCTGACGAATTAAAGAAAGTCCGAAAAGAAATTGCATTCTTCTACGATGATTTACAGGAAATCCTAAATGATAAAAACTTTAAAAAAGAGTTCGGAAGTTTAGATGTAAACGAAAATAATTCGCTTAAAAATCCGCCTCGTGGTTACGAAAAAGATCATCCAGCAATCGAGTTTTTAAAATTGAAAAGCTTCACCGCAACCCAAGTTTATGACATTTCTGAAGTGACAAAGAAAGATTTCGTAGAGAAAATGAGCAAAAAACTTATTGCTTTAAAACCTCTAAATCATTTTATCAATCGCGCTTTAGAAACTGAGGAATTTTAATTTTATTTGCCACAGATTAAAAAGATTGTCACAGATTATTTTTCTCAACAGCAAAAATCCATTTAATCTTTTTAATCTGTGGCAAAAAATAATAACCAAATGAAAAGAAAAATACTTTTTCTTGGAGAATCCTATCGCGCCGACGCCATAACTTGGATGAAAGGCTTAAAGGAATTTGGGGATTTCGAAATTATTACTTGGGAACTTCAAACTCCAAACAATTCGAAAACAAATAGATTCAAACGTATTTTAGAGTATTTCTTCGCTCCTATTTCCATTCGAAAAATCATTAAAAAAGAAAAACCAGACATGGTTATTGCAGAAAGAACTACAAGTTATGGTTTTCTTGCAGCAATATCTGGTTCTAAAACCATTGCAATCGCACAGCAAGGCCGAACCGATTTATGGCTTGAAGAATCTACATTGTATCCTTTTAAAAAATTCATTCAGAAATATGCTTTTGAGAAAGCGCATTTAATTCACGCTTGGGGACCTGTCATGGCAATTCACATGAAAGCATCTGGAGTTGACATGAACAAAGTTTTGGTTCTTCCGAAAGGAATTGACTTATCGATTTTTACTCCTTCTATAAATAATTCAAACAAAATTGAAGCGATTGTAACACGTTCTTTAATGCCAGAATACCGACACGATTCTATTTTAAAAGCTTTCGGAATTTTACATCAAAAAGGAATTGATTTTTCTTTGACGATTGTTGGCGACGGAACAAGATTGCACTATTTGAAAAATTTAGCGAAAGATTTACAAATCGAAAATAAAGTGATATTTACAGGAAGAATTCCGAATACAGAACTTCCTAAATTGTTACAGCAATCGAATATTTATATCAGTATGCCTATTACGGAGGGCGTTTCGGCATCTTTATTTGAAGCAATGGCTTGCAATTGCTATCCCGTGGTTTCTGATATTCCGGGAAATCAAAGCTGGATTACGCATCGAGAAAATGGGCAATTAATTACAATCGACGATATTGAAATGCTTGCCAATGAATTAATTTGGTCTTTTGAAAATGCTGAAGCTAGAAATCAAACGATTATTCGCAATAGAAAATTTGTGGAAGAAAACGCAAATTATGATAGTAACATGAAAATTATTTCGGAGAAATATCATGAATTGATTAATCTACGTGATACTTAAACGCAAAGTCCGCTAAGATTTACGCCAAGAACGCAAAGCTTAGCGAACTTTGCGTAAACTTTGTGCCTTTGCGGTAAAATACAGCCACAAATAAATTATAATTCATACTTTTGAACTATATTAAAAAGCCTTTTATTTATGGAAATCCAATCCAATTTTTCTTTAAAAAAATATAATACTTTCGGCATTGAAGCCAGTGCAAAACAATTTGTTGCCGTTCATTCTATTGCTGAATTGAAAACAGTTTTAGCAGAAAACAAAAACGAGAAAAAGTTTATTTTGGGCGGCGGAAGCAATATGCTTTTAACGAAAGATATCGACGCTTTGGTAATTCATATCGATTTAAAAGGCAAAAAAATAACAAAGGAAGACGACGATTTTGTTTGGGTAGAAAGTCAGGCGGGCGAAACTTGGCACGATTTCGTACTTTATACCATCGACAATAATTTTGGCGGATTAGAAAATATGTCTCTAATTCCTGGAAATGTCGGTACAACTCCAGTTCAGAATATTGGCGCTTACGGAACCGAAATTAAAGACACGTTTGTTTCTTGTGAAGCTATGAATATAGAAACTCAGGAAATGAAAACTTTCGACAATGCTGAATGTAATTTTGGCTACCGCGAAAGTATTTTCAAGCACGAAGCAAAAGACCAATATATTATAACTTCGGTTATTTTTAAATTGACCAAACGCAATCATAAAATCAATACCTCTTACGGAGATATTTTGGCTGAATTGGCAAAAAATAATATTTCCGAACCAACTTTAAAAGATGTCAGCAATGCTGTAATTGCCATTCGACAAAGCAAATTGCCAGATCCGAAAGAATTAGGAAACAGCGGAAGTTTCTTTAAAAATCCGATTTTATTGAAATCTGATTTCGAGAAAATTCATCAAAAATTCCCAGAAATGAAGTTTTATGAAGTTTCAGAAACCGAAGTAAAAGTTCCTGCAGGTTGGCTGATTGAACAAGCTGGTTTTAAAGGAAAACGTTTTGGCGATGCTGGAGTTCATAAAAATCAGGCTTTGGTTTTAGTAAATTACGGAAACGCAACGGGACAAGAAATTTTAGCAGTTTCCAAAGAAGTTCAGAAAACCGTTCTCGAAAAATTCGGAATTCAGATTGAAGCGGAAGTGAATGTGATTTAAAACACAAATTTCACTAATTAGCACAAATTTAATTCGGGGAAATTTGTGAAATTCGTGGCAAATATCAACAACAATGTATACACCAGATTTATACAAAAACGAAAATCAAGAAGAAATCAAAGCTTTTTTAAAAGAGAATAGTTTTGGAATCTTGATTAATCAGACAAACGGAAAATTGTGCGCAACTCATATTCCGATCGAGCTTGAAATTAATTCAGACGGAAAAGAAATTTTACAAGGACATATTTCAAAACTGAATCCGCAGGCAGAAGGTTTTGCAGCAAATGATCAGGTTTTGGCGGTTTTTACCGGTCCGCATAGTTACATTTCTTCTTCCTGGTACGATCACGAGAATGTTCCTACATGGAATTACATAGCCGTACATGTTTACGGAAAAATCAAAATTGTCGATTACGAAACTTCGGTTGAACAATTAAAAAAGCTAGTAGACAAATACGAAGCAAATTCTGAAAATCCTGTTCGAGTTGAAGATTTATCAGCAAAAACAATGCGCGAAGCCAGAGGAATATTTGGTTTTGAAATAGAAATTGACGAAATTCAAGCCACAAAAAAACTCTCTCAAAACCGAGACGATCACAATTATAAAAACATTATTACAGAATTAGAAAAGACCGAAAACCCTCAGTCTATAGCTGTTGCAAAAGAAATGTCAAAATGCCGAAAGTAAAATCGGTTTAGCTATTGAATTTAGGGAATTCATAAGTACATTTGCAGTCGCAGAACGTAAAAAATTAATAGAACCAAATAAATCAGATGCTTATATACATATTTTACTTTTTTATTGCTATTGTCGTAGTTCAATTATTTTATTATTTAGGTGTTTTTGGAAAATTTGCTTTTGCAAAACCTCAACATGTAAAACCTAAAAATCTTCCTGTTTCTGTAATTGTTTGCGCTAAAAACGAAGAAGAGAATGTAAAAAAATATATTCCGCTTTTAGCACAGCAAGATTATTCAGATTTTGAAATCGTCTTAATTGACGATGCATCTAGCGATGAAACTCTTGAAGTTTTTGAAGAATTTGAAAAAGAATTCTCCAACATTCGTTTGGTAAAAGTAGAAAATAACGAAGCTTTCTGGGGAAATAAAAAATACGCTTTGACTCTTGGAATTAAAGCGGCAAAAAAAGAGTATTTATTATTTACAGATGCTGATTGTTTTCCGTCTTCTAAAGATTGGATTACTTCTATGACTTCTCAATTTACAATGAATAAAACCATTGTTTTAGGTTATGGCGGTTACGAAAAAGTAGAACGTTCTTTCTTAAATAAAATCATTCGTTTTGAGACAGTTTTAACCGCTATCCAATATTTTTCTTGGGCAAAAATAGGTTCTCCATACATGGGTGTCGGACGTAATTTGGCTTATAAAAAAGAAGAGTTTTTTAATGTAAACGGATTTATTGACCACATTCAAATTCGTTCTGGCGATGACGATTTATTCATCAATCAGGCGGCAAATAAAACGAATACTACAATTTCTTATACTCCAGAAAGTTTTACGTATTCGAAACCAAAAAAAACATATAAAGAATGGTTTACGCAGAAAAGAAGACATATTTCTACGGCAGAACATTATAAGTTTTTTGACAAAATGCAGTTAGGATTATTTTTCCTTTCACAATTATTTTTCTTTTTATTAGTTATAGTTTTACTGGCTTTTCAATTTCAATGGATTGCCGTGTTAGCAATTTTAGCAACTCGATACACCGTTGTCTGGACAGTAATTGGATGTTCTGCGGGAAAACTGAAAGAAAACGACCTTAAAATTTGGTTTCCAGTTGTCGAGATAGCGCTTATATTAACACAAATTAATATCTTTATAACTAATATCTTTTCAAAACCAGTATATTGGAAATAAATTCTAAAATAGAAAAAGCAAAAAAAGGCGATCAAATCGCCTTTACTTTTTTATTAGATCATTACTGGAATGAAGTGTACTCTTTTATGCTCAAGCGAACCGAAAATGAAACGATCGCAGAGGATATTACTATAGAAACTTTCTCAAAAGCTTTTGACAAAATAGGTTCTTACAATGCTGAATTTCAATTCAACACCTGGCTTATTGCAATAGCAAAAAACGTCTATATTGATTTATTACGAAAAAAGAAAACCAGTCTTTTTATAGAAATCACAGACAATGAAGACCAGCAGGCTTACAACATTGCCGATCCTACTCCATCAGCAGAAGATGCATTAATTAAAGAACAGAATCTTTCGCGTCTGCTCTTGTGCATCAAAGAACTCAAACCTCATTATCAAGAAGTAATTCAGCTTCGTTACTTTCAAGAAATGTCTTATCAGGAAATTGCCGTTAAGATAAATGAACCTTTAAGCAGTGTAAAAGTTAAACTTTTACGTGCTAAAAAATTATTAGCAGAAATTATTGAACGTAATAGATAATTTATTATCTTTAGGTAAAGAATAAACTATTCGTATTTTTATTCTTAAAAAAATATATTTCTACAATACTAAAACTACAACTTTTACGTTGTTAGCTCAAACCCAAACCCTTTCTGCGTATGATTTAAAGTTACTTAACCTTAAAACCCAAAAATTATGTCTAAATTAAGTATTTATGAAAGCAAGTGGACTGACCTTGTTTTCGAGAATAAGAACAAAGAGTACGGCGCGTATCAATTACGCCAAGAGAGTTCCAAAAATTCTGTTACAGCTCTGTTTATGGGTTTATTGTTAATAACGGTAATAGGAAGTGCATCGGTACTCATTAACAAACTTAGACCTCCAGTTTCTGATCCTACTACAGAAACACCACCTATTTACGAGGATCCTATGACAGTGGTCAACGTTGACCCGAATATTGCACCGCCACCGCCAGCTCCACCAGCTCCAATAATGGAACAAAGTGTAGCGAGCACGACAGAAGCAATTCAGCTGACTAATCCTGTGGTTGCAACCACCGAAAACTCAGTTGAAAATATTGCACCTAACACTGAAAACGCTCCAGCTGTTGTAAATACTACTGGAAATGGAACTGCTGTAAACGCAATGCCAACAACAGGAGGTGGAGGAAATGGAGATGTAGCATCAGCTGCCCCATCTACTAATGAGCCAGTTTCTTCTGCAATTTTGGACAAAGTTCCTGAGTTTCCAGGCGGAATTGCACAATTCTACAAATATGTAGGAAATAATTTCCGCAGACCTGATCTTGATATGGAAAAAACATTAAAAGTATATGTTTTCTTCATCGTTGAAAAAGATGGCTCACTTACTGATATTACAGTAAAAAACGATCCAGGTTATGGAATGGGTAAAGAAGCAATTAGAGTTTTAAAATCATTAAAAACAAAATGGAGTCCAGGAATCCTAGACGGAAAACCTGTGAGAACAGCATATAGCCTTCCAATTACAGTAAAAACAGAATTGGAATAAATTAAATATTTTTAAACGCTCAAAAAGCAGGACTTCGGTTCTGCTTTTTTGTTTACTTTTATTTTAAAATCAATTACTTTTACTCCTTCAAAACGAAATTCATTTTAACTAATTAAGAACAAAATAATGGGAATATTTTCAGCAATACTTGGCAATGCAGGTTCTGTAAGTCAAGAAGATTTAATTAAAAAGTACGGACAGCTTTTAACTACAAATGAAGAAATCGAAATGGGTTTTAAACTTATTCGAGATACTTTTATATTTACCAACAAAAGATTAATCTTGGTTGATGTACAAGGATTAACGGGAAGCAAAACAGAGTATAAATCTATTGCTTACAAAAACATTACAAGATTTAGCGTAGAAACTGCAGGAACTTTCGATCTTGATGCTGAGTTAAAAATTTGGATTTCTAGCGAACAACAGCCAAGTATTGTAAAACAATTCAACAAATCGGTTAACGTTTACGAAGTACAAAAAATTCTAGCTTTTCACGTATTAGGATAAAAAACAAAACCCGACAAATTTTTAATTTGTCGGGTTTTATATTTCTAAAAACAACTTATTATTTCTTTTTTGTCGTTGTTGTTTTCTTTGTAGTCGTTGTTTTTTTAGTTGTAGTAGCTGCTGGAACAGTATTTACAATTTTTTGCTGCACATAAGGTTTATACACACCATCTTTTTCTGCTCTCTTTTTAGCATCGTCTGCTCTTTTTTGAGAATCAGGATGCGAGCTCATCATTTGATCAATAAATGAAGCTTGAGATCCTTGGCTCATTTTTGCTAAAATTCTAAAAGCAGATTCCTCAGCATTTACATCGTAACCGTTTTTCTTCATAAAATTGTAAGCAAACAAATCTGCTTCAGATTCTTGTTTACGGCTGTATTTGCTGTCAATAATAGCACTTCCAATTTTACCAAGCTGACTATCTGTAACTGTTGCCACCGTTGCCGATTGAGAAGCAACTCCATCCATTAAAGCTTCTTTTTGGTAAGCTGCACGAATAGCGTCTCTGGAATCGTTATTGGCAACGTGACCAATTTCGTGTCCGATTACAGCAATTAGTTCATTGTCATCCATAATGTCCATCAAACCGGAATAGACACGAACACTTCCGTCTGCAGTTGCAAAAGCATTTACTTCTTTCAATTTATAGACTTTATAATTTAAAGTAAATCCGTCACCAGAAGCATGTTTTCCAAAAACTCGATTTAATCTTAAAGTATAACCATCTGTTGGACCTGCAATTTCATGTTCTGCGTCTAATTTATCGACAGCTTCTTTAGATAATTTAGCAGCATCTGCATTACTAAAAGTAAAACCAGTAACTCCTTTTTGAACAGCGCCAATGGCTTTCTCTCCAAAATTAATCTGTGCATTCATTTTTGTTATACCGAATGCAGCGAATAAAACACTAGCTATTATAAATTTCTTTTTCATATTTTTATAATTACAATTTAACAACAAATCTAGCACAACAAAATGCTATTTCATTTCATAATGAATTTGTTTTTTCAACAATTAAAGATATGAATTTTCAACAAACTATATACTAACAACTTACAACTATTATTCCAATATTAGTTCATAAAAAAACCGATAAACTTTAATGTTTACCGGTTTCTATTTTTATCAGTAACTAATTACTTCTTTTTTGCTGTTGTTTTAGTTGGAGTTTTAGTTACAGTTTTTACTGGTGCAGTATTTACAATTTTCTGTTGCACATAAGCCTTGTATAAACCATCTTTTACAGCTCTTTTTTTAGCATCATCGGCTCTTTTGCCCGAATCAGGATGCGAACTCATCATTTTAGTAATAAAAGAAGAATCTGCTCCTTCGCTTAATTTTTGCAGAATTCTAAAAGCCGATTCAACTGCGTTAACATCATAACCATTCTTTTTCATAAAATTATACGAAAATAAATCTGCCTCAGATTCCTGTTTTCTGCTATGTTTGCTATCAATCATTGCACTTCCTAAAACTCCTAATTGCGATTTTGAAATAGTTTCAAATTTTCCTGATTGAGAAGAAGCTGCATCTAACAGAGCTTCTTTTTTATAAGCTGCCTTAATTGCATCTCTAGTATCGTGATTTACAACATGCCCGATTTCATGACCAATTACAGCAAGCAATTCATTATCATCCATAACATCCATTAAACCTGCAAAAACACGAACACTCCCATCTGCACAAGCAAAAGCATTTATATCTTTCACCAAATAAACCTTATAATTCAAAGTCACTCCCTCGCTAGAAGTATGCTTGCCAAATAAGCGATTTAATCGGATAGCGTAGCCATCTGTAGTCATGGCAACAGGATTATTTGCATCCATTTCATCAATAGATTGTTTTGCTAATGCTGCTGCATCTGCATCGCTAAAAGTAAATCCCGAAACCCCTTTCCCTAAAGCTCCCATCGCCTTATCTGAAAGTATTTGGGCATTCATCTTAGTAAAGCTTAAAACTGCAAATAAAATCCCTAAAGCGAAAATTCTGTTTTTCATGTTTCAAAAAATGTTAAATTAAAAACAAAATTAATATCACATGATTTTCTCTTCATCCTTCATAAGTCAAATTTGTAACAGATTAAGACTGGAATTTGAAATTTAAAAAAACACAAATCATACATTAAAAATCTAAATATTCTTTAATAAAAAAACAACAATTCCTGTTTTTAAAATCAACTATTAACATTTAAGCTTAAAAAAAACCAATAATCTCTACAAGCAATAAAAGCAAACGAAAAGTAAATAAACATCTCTAAATAAACTACATTCCGTATCTTTGTGCTTTGATTATTGATATATGGAAACAGTCACTGAAAATATACCTACTGGAAAACCAAAGTGGTTAAAAGTAAAATTACCAATCGGACAAAAATATACTGAACTTAGAGGTTTAGTTGATAAATATAGTTTAAATACCATTTGTACTTCAGGAAGCTGCCCAAATATGGGAGAATGCTGGGGTGAAGGAACAGCTACTTTCATGATTTTAGGAAATGTTTGTACTCGTTCTTGCGGGTTCTGCGGTGTAAAAACAGGCAGACCTGAAACGGTAGATTGGGACGAACCTGAAAAAGTGGCGCGTTCTATCAAAATAATGAACATCAAACATGCTGTAATTACAAGTGTAGACAGAGATGATTTGAAAGATGGAGGTTCTATTATTTGGATGGAAACCGTTAGAGCTATTCGCAGAATGAATCCTCAAACTACTCTTGAAACTCTTATTCCTGATTTTCAAGGAATGGAAAGAAATCTAGATCGTATTATTGAAGCTAATCCAGAAGTGGTTTCTCATAACATGGAAACAGTCCGTCGCTTAACTCGTGAAGTTCGTATTCAAGCAAAATATGACAGAAGTTTAGAAGTGTTGCGTTATTTAAAAGAAAAAGGCATCAACAGAACTAAATCTGGAATTATGCTTGGTCTTGGAGAAACTGAAGAAGAAGTTTTTCAGACCATGACCGATTTAAGAAATGCAAACGTAGATGTTGTTACTATTGGACAATACTTACAGCCAAGTAAAAAACATCTTCCTGTAAAAGAATTTATTACGCCTGAACAATTTGCTCGATACGAACAATTTGGTCTTGAATTAGGTTTCAGACATGTTGAAAGCGGACCTCTTGTTCGTTCTTCATACAAAGCACAAAAACACATTTTATAAATTTAAGTTCAATCGTTTAATTGATTAATCGTTTAATCCCTGATGCATTTGACGATTAATCAATTAAACGGTTTCAACGGTTAAACGAACAAACCAAATAATTGAAAACAAGAATTGCCATTAATGGATTTGGAAGAATTGGAAGAAATCTATTCCGTCTACTTCTGAATCATCCTGAAATCGAAGTTGTTGCTATTAACGACATCGCAGACAATAAAACCATGTCGCATTTAATTAAATATGACAGCATTCACGGTGTTTTGCCATTTGAAGTCAGTCATGACGAAAATAGCATTATTGTAGACGGAAGGCATTTTTTCTTTTTTCACGAAAAGAGTATTTCCAACTTAGACTGGAAATCGCATTCGATTGATATTGTGATTGAATCAACAGGAAAATACAAAACTCACGAAGAATTAAACGCACATCTTGAAGCTGGAGCAAAAAAAGTTATACTTTCGGCACCTTCAGAAGTCGACACCATAAAAACCGTCGTTCTTGGAGTTAATGAAAATATTTTGGACGGAAATGAAGATATAGTTTCTAATGCAAGCTGCACGACAAACAATGCTGCTCCGATGATAAAAATAATCGAGGAATTGTGCGGAATCGAGCAAGCTTACATTACAACCATCCATTCTTACACAACAGACCAAAGTCTTCACGACCAGCCCCATAAGGACTTAAGACGTGCAAGAGGTGCCAGTCAGTCAATTGTTCCAACAACTACAGGTGCGGCTAAGGCTTTAACAAAAATTTTTCCTAAATTGCACAACAAAATGGGCGGATGCGGTATTCGTGTTCCAGTTCCAGATGGTTCATTAACAGATATTACCTTCAATGTAAAACGAGCGGTTACTATTGAGGAAATAAATAAAGCATTTAAAGAAGCCTCCAAAACAAATTTAAAAGGAATATTAGATTACACAGAAGATCCTATTGTTTCGGTTGATGTAATTGGCAACAGACATTCTTGTTTATTTGATGCTCAGCTAACTTCGGTTATCGATAAAATGGTAAAAGTTGTGGGTTGGTACGATAACGAAATTGGCTATTCATCCAGATTGATTGATTTAATTTTACTAATAAGAAAAAAATAAGGTTCATTGTAAAAGCATTGCCATACATGAAATACTATCTTTTTATTGTTGTTTGTTTATTTAACTCGTTTTTGTATTCTCAAACCAAAAAGAATACGGATAGTGTTACCTATTATAACAAGTTAGCCAACTACAATCTCAATAATAAAAAGTTTAGTCAGGCCGTTTTTTACACTCAAAAATCAATCAATTTCTGTGAGATAAATGGCAAAAAAGAAAATTTAGCTGTACAGACTTTAAAACTTGGCAAAATCTACTACAACCAAAGAAAGTTTGAAGACGCTTTAAAGAATTTTCATAAAACAGTTTCTCTATTTGACACTTTAAAACCTAGCTGTACAAAAGTTTTAGCGCTTCATTATATTGGTTTAAGCAATACCGCGAAAGGCGATTATAAAACAGCTGCTATTTATTACGAAAAGGCGCAACAGTTATTAAAAGACTTAAATATTGAAGATCACGCCGATGTTTTGAATTATCAGATTGCAATGGCTTTAAAAACCAACAACAATCTCCCTTTAGCGGCAAAAACATTTCAAAAAATTGTAAAAAAACCAGACAATAGTGCTCTAATAAAAACCAAAGCAGATTCTTATTATCAATTAGGTTTAATAGAAACGCAGCTCAAAAGAAATGATTCTGCTATTATTTATTTGGATAATGCTCTAGAATACAATGCAAAAAACAATGACTTTGTAAAAAAATCTAAAATTGTTTTAGCAATAAGCCAGTATTATAAGCAAAGCAAAAATTATGATTTGGCGTACTCTTATCTAGACGAACATTATCAGCTGGAAAATTATCTTTTAAAATTAAAAAATGCTAAAGTTGATTTGAATGAATTCGAAAAATTCAAGAAAAACCAATCTTTAAACAATTCTATAAAAAAAGAAAGTGAAGAGAAATTTCAATTAAAAACTTATCGTTATTCTAAACTGGTAAGTATTTTGGCTATTGCCTTAATTTCTATTTTATCGCTTCTGAGTTTAGCTTTATACAAAAATAATATCATTAGAAATCAGAATAATTTACTGCTTCGCGAAAAAAATAAAGAATTAATTTTAGCTAAAAACAAAGCCGAAAAAGCATCAAAAGCCCGATCTGAGTTTTTGTCTACGGTAAGTCACGAATTGCGTACGCCGTTAAATGCGATTAACGGAATTACACATATTTTATTAGAAGATAATCCGAAGAAAAAGCAGTTAAAATATTTAGAATCTTTAAAGTTTTCAGGAAATTATCTGACAACTTTTATCAACGAAATTCTTGAAGTTAATAAAATCGATTCGACTAAAGTTGAAGTAGAAAATATCAGCTTTAATTTGAAAGAATTGCTTTTTAATATTCAAAGTTCCTTAAAAGAGTTAGCTACTGCCAATAGAAATTATTTCAATTTAGAAATAGACAATTCGATTCCAGATAATTTAATGGGAGATCCGACCAAATTATCTCAAATTATATTAAACCTAATTAACAACGCTTTAAAGTTTACGCAAAACGGACACGTAAATGTTATTGCAAAATTGTATTCGCAGGAAGAGGAAAATGCTACAGTTTATTTTGAAATTGTAGATACCGGAATCGGAATTCCTGAAGATAAACTTCAAACTGTTTTTGAAAGTTTCTCACAAGGATCTATAGAAGTGAATAGAAAATACGGCGGAACAGGTTTAGGACTTACCATTGTAAAAAAACTAATTGAACTATTAGGAGGCGAAATAAAATTAAAAAGTGAAGTTGGTAAAGGATCTACTTTTACCTTCAAGTTAAATTTCAAAATTAATAACGAACCTTTGGAAGTAATTGAGGAAGTAAAACCATACAATGACAAACAATTGATGGACAAGTCTATTTTATTGATTGAAGACAACAAAATCAATCAAATGATAACTCGAAAAATGCTCGAAAACAAAAACATTACCTGCGAAATTGTAGATAATGGAGAAGATGCTGTTGAGCTTTTAAAAATCAAGCGTTTTGATATGATTTTAATGGACGTTCACCTTCCTGGAATTAACGGAACTACGGCTACGAAATTGATTCGTGAATTTGACAAAACAACTCCTGTTATTGCATTAACCGCAATTTCGCTTGACGAAAATAGAGATATGCTTCTTTCTTTTGGAATGAATGATGTTATAACCAAACCTTTCGTGCCAGACGAATTCTACTGCACGATTGCTAAGTTTTTTGATTAATTTTTTTTTTAAAGTTCTGAGATTCTGAGTTACTAAGATTCTAAGTTTTTCTTGACATACTCTAAAATTGTAGTGTCAAAAACTTGAGAATCATTTATAAAAGTGCTTTTTATCGGTAAGTAATACAACTGAGAAACCAATTTTGAATCTTTTAAGCGAACATAATCTTTTTCGGTTGTAATTATTTTTTTTCCATTTGCTTTATTCAAAATAGCATCTAAATCTGAATCAGAAAAATGATGATGATCTGGAAAAGTTAAACATTCGTCATTTTCATTTTTTAAATAATCAAAAAATGGTTTTGGTTTTGCAATTCCAGCCAAAAGAAGTTTCGATTCTGATTTGATTTCGGCAACTTCAATATTTTCATCTTTTCCATAAATTACATTATCGTAATCTATAAAACTAAAAAATACCTGTTGAGAATAATTCAGCTTTAGCTTCAATTTAATTTCGGCTTGCTTATCTTCAGATACATTTTTAGGACATTTAGTAACTACAACAATATTAGCTCGTTCTGCTCCACTCCTGCTTTCGCGCAGGTTTCCCGTCGGAAGCATAAAATCATCTGCATATAAATCGTCGTAAGAAGTCAATAAAATATAGAATCCAGCTTTTACTTTTCTATGTTGATAAGCATCGTCCAGCAGAATAACTTCTGGCGTAATTTGTTGCGAAAGTAATTTTTTAATTCCGTTTGTTCGATTGGCATCTACCGCAACCATTACAAATGGAAATTTTTGATAAAACTGAAAAGGTTCATCGCCTAAAATTTCGGCATTAGAATTTTTGTCAGCCAAAACAAAACCTTCAGATTTTCTTTTATATCCACGACTCAAAGTGGCAATTTGAAATTTATCCGACAATAAACGAATTAAATATTCTATTTGAGGGGTTTTTCCAGTTCCGCCAACGCTCAAGTTTCCAACTGCAATTACAGGAACATCAAATGAAGTTGATTTTAAAATTCCTTTATCAAAAAGAATATTACGAATTGAAGTAATGAATCCGTATAAAATAGCGAAGGGAAAAAGTATTTTTCGAAGTAAGTTCATTTTACGAAAGTAAAATTTTTTTCGTTAATTTGTTTAAGCTTTCAAGCTTCTAATTGTTTTCGTTGAACAAAAATCTGAAACTTGAAACAAATAAAACTTGAAACAAAACTCAAAAATGAAAATCAAAAATATAATATCAGTTCTTGAAGAAATGGCTCCTTTGGCTTACGCCGAAGATTTTGACAATGTAGGACTTTTAGTTGGAGATTCTGAAACCGAAAGCACTGGTGTTTTAGTCTGCCATGATGCTTTAGAAAATGTAATTGATGAAGCAATTGCTAAAAATTGTAATCTCGTAGTTTGTTTTCATCCTATATTATTTTCTGGAATTAAAAAAATCACGGGCAAAAATTACGTAGAACGAGCAATTTTAAAAGCAATTAAAAACGACATTGCGATTTTTGCAGTTCATACAGCACTTGACAATCATTCGCAAGGCGTAAATAAAATTTTCTGCGATACGTTAGGTTTAGTTAATACTAAAATATTAGTTCCTAAAAATAATTTCATTCAAAAACTAGTCACTTTTACTGTTCCAGACAATGCAGACAAAGTTAGAAATGCATTATTTGAAGCTGGTGCAGGAAAGATCGGTAATTACGACAATTGCAGTTTCAACACACAAGGTTTTTTTACTTTTCAAGGAAATGAAGACAGTAATCCTGTAATTGGAGAAAAAGGAAAATTGCATACTGGAGAGGAAATTAAAATTGAAGTTGTTTTTGAAAAACACCTGCAATCGCGAATTTTAAAAGCGCTTTTTGCAAATCATATTTACGAAGAAGTCGCTTATGAAATTTACAATCTCGAAAATTCCCATCAGAATATTGGTTTAGGAATGATTGGAGAATTAGAAAACGAAATGGATGAAAAAGACTTTCTTCTTTCTGTAAAACAAAAAATGATTGCTGACGGAATTCGTCATTCTGCTTTTTTAGGAAAAAAAATAAAAAAAGTAGCTGTACTTGGAGGCTCAGGAAGTTTTGCTATAAAAAATGCAATTCACGCTGGAGCCGATGCTTTTTTGACTGCCGATTTGAAGTATCATCAGTTTTATGAAGCTGAAAACAAGCTAGTTTTGGCAGATATTGGTCATTTTGAGAGCGAACGTTATACAAAAAATTATATTGTTGATTATCTTCGAAAAAAAATTCTTAATTTTGCAATCATTTTATCGGAAGAAAATACAAATCCAGTTAAGTACTTATAGAATATGACGAATACGAAAGAATTAAGTGTTGAGGACAAGTTAAGAGCAATATATGATTTACAGCTTATTGACTCTAGAATTGACGAAATCAGAAACGTTAGAGGAGAACTTCCTTTAGAGGTTGAAGATTTAGAAGATGAAGTTGCAGGTTTGAGCACTCGTTCAGAGAAACTGAAAGGTGAACTTGAAGTGATTGAGGAGCAAATCAAAGCAAAGAAAATTGCTATTGAGGAGCATAAAGAGGTTATCAAAAAGTACACAAAACAACAAGAATCAGTACGTAACAACAGAGAATTTAATTCTTTGACAAAAGAAGTTGAATTTCAAGAATTAGAAATTCAATTGGCTGAAAAGCAAATCAAAGAAATGAAAGCTTCAATCGAGCACAAAAAAGAAGTTATTTCTAACTTGAAAGAAAAACTTGATGCTAAAAGCTCTCATTTAAAACATAAAAAATCTGAATTAGATGCTATTATGGCTGAAACTCAGAAAGAAGAAACTTTCTTAACAGAGAAATCTGCTGAGTTTGCTGCACAAATCGAAGACAGATTATTAGCTGCTTACAACAGAATCAGAAGCAGTGTTCGTAACGGATTAGCTGTAGTTTCTATCGAAAGAGGAGCTTCTGCTGGATCTTTCTTTACAATTCCGCCTCAAACTCAGGTTGAAATTGCTTCAAGAAAGAAAATCATTACTGATGAGCACTCTGGAAGAATTTTAGTTGATACTGCTCTTGCAGATGAAGAAAAAGAAAAAATGGAACAATTGTTCTCAAAATTCTAAATAACAAGTCCCGATTTAATCGGGACTTTTTTTTTGCTTTTATTTTCGCCACGAATTGCACAAATTTTCACTAATTATTTTTTGCCTATAATAATGTGAATAAAAAATTCGTGAAAATTTGTGCAATTCGTGGCAGACCTTTTTTTACCTTTAGAAAAAAAATTAAGTTTTGAAAATTAAAAAAGGAATTCGTTTCATCACCTTAAAATCAGTTGGATCATACATAAACTTTTTAAGTTACGTTCGTCCGCAAAGAGCCATGGAACTTTCTTATGCTCTTTTTAGCCAGCCACGAGTTGGCCGATTAAAGAAAGAAGAACTTCCAAAGATTCTAAGAAATACAGAAACGGAAACATTTCATCATAACGAACATCATTTCCAAACTTATATCTGGAAAGGAAACGAAACCAAAATTCTTCTTGTTCACGGCTGGGAAAGCAATGCAGCACGCTGGAAAAAAACCTTACCACATCTTCAAAAATCAGGAAGTACTATTATTGCTATCGATGCTCCAGCTCATGGACAAAGCAGCGGGAAAGAATTTAATGTTCCGCTTTATGCAGAGTTCATCAATAAAGCTGTAGAGAAATATCAACCAGAAATTATTATCGGACATTCTATTGGTGGTGCCGCCTGCGTTTATCATCAATACTTATTTCCAAATACGAGCATTAATAAAATGGTTATCTTGGGAGCGCCGTCTGATTTAAAAACTTTGATTGACAACTATATCGCAATGTTGAGTTTGAATAGGAAAATGCTTCCGCTTTTAGAAACTAAATTTATAAATCGTTTCAACTTTAAATTAGAAGATTTTTCAGGACAAAAATTTGCATCTCAATTTACGATTCCTGGTTTTATTGCTCACGATACGGCAGATAATATTGTGGCTTTCGCCGAAGGAAAAAAAATAGCCAGCAACTGGAAAAATAGCCAATTTATTGAAACAAGCGGTTTAGGTCACGGAATGCACGATGACGACTTGTATAATAAAGTAATTGAGTTTCTTTTTGAAGGCACAAAGTAACTTTTTAAGATACTAAGATTCTGAGTTGCTAAGGTTCTAAGCTTTTACTAAAATCTAAAATTAAAATGATAGCCGTAATTTTTGAAGTCATTCCGAACGAAGGAAAAAAAGAAGAATATCTTGATATCGCTGCAAACCTGAAACCCGAATTAAGCCATATTGATGGTTTTATTTCGATAGAAAGATTTCAAAGTTTAGCTGATCCTGGAAAAATCCTGTCTTTATCTTTTTGGAGAGATGAAGAAAGTATTCAGCAATGGCGAAATCTAGAAATGCATCGCGCTGCGCAGTCAAAAGGCAGAAATGAAGTTTTTAAAGATTATCATTTAAGAATTGCAACGGTTGTTCGCGATTATGGAATGTTTGAAAGAAATGAAACTCCTGAAGATAGTTCGATTTTTCATGATTCTTAGAAAAGCCTCTGAGATTCTAAGTTGCTAAGGTTCTAAGTTTTATTCACAAAAATCTAAAATCTGAATTCTGAAATCTAAAATCATTTTTTTGCCTACTTTTGCAGTATGGAAGAAAATTTAAAACGTCTTAATAAATTTATAGGAGAAACTGGTTATTGTTCTCGTCGTGAAGCCGATAAACTTATCGAAGAAGGGCGCGTAACTATAAACGGTGCTGTACCAGAAATGGGGACCAAAGTTTCGCCGAATGATGAAGTGCGAATAGACGGAAAATTAATCGTTGAGAAAAACGAAAAACCAATTTATCTGGCATTTAATAAACCAGTTGGAATTGAGTGTACAACCAATCTAGAAGTTCAAAATAACATTGTAGACTACATCAATTATCCAAAACGTATTTTCCCAATTGGTAGATTGGATAAAGCCAGTGAAGGATTAATTTTCATGACAAATGATGGCGATATTGTAAATAAGATTTTACGCGCTAGAAACAATCACGAAAAAGAATATACGGTTACTGTAGACAGACCAATTACAGATCGTTTTATTCAGAGAATGGGAAATGGTGTTCCGATTTTGGATACTGTTACTAAAAAATGTAAAGTTGAGCAAATCAGCAAATACACTTTTAAGATCATATTGACACAAGGTTTAAACCGTCAGATTCGAAGAATGGCGGAATATTTAGGTTACGAAGTTACGGCGCTTAAACGTATCCGAATTATTAATATTTCTTTGGATGTTCCAGTTGGAAGATACCGAGATTTAACTGATGTCGAAATAAAAGAATTGAATCAGTTAATTGAACCTTCGAGTAAAACGGAAGAAGCGAGTCTTCCCAAAGTTGAAAGTCCTAACAGAAATTCAAACGTAAATCCGAGTAGAAGAACTCCTTATATTTCTAAAAACGATCCTCGATTTAGAAAAAGAGGCGATAATAAATAAAACAAATCCCATTCGTTTTAGTGAATGGGATTTTTCTTTATTTGTCTTTTTTACTTAAAAATTCATAGTAAAGTGCTTTGCCTAAAAACTTTTCGTTTTGATAATACGAGATTAATTGTTCTCTTATACGTTCTGATTCTTTTCCATCTAAATTATTTTTTAGAAAATATTCTCTTCGAGCTTCATCATTAAAATTTAATCCGCTTAAAAAAGTTGGCTCCACTCCTTTGTTTACCGAAATATTGTAATTAGTGATCAAATTTCCCCAATTGACATAACTGCACAAAAGAATTGTTCCGTAGAAATACCAAATCATTTGATTAAACAAATATGCATTGGTTTTTTGTTTGCTTATTTTTTGAAATGAAACGATCAACCCGATGATTGCCAAAATTAGAAAAGCGTAAACTCCAAGCCTTTTATATGTTAAACCAAAGAAAGAAACATATTCTGAATTCTTAATAATGGCGCTTATAATTAAAACAACATTCAATCCAAGCCAGATTTTAGCCAAATTCTTTAAAGTTTTTGCTTTCTCGTCAAAATTAAATCCGCCCTTGAAATAAAAGAGTATTACTCCAACTGCCATCAGAATTGAAAAAATTACTGCGTTTACACGTTCATGCGTATCTGAGCTTAAATTGGCTTTTTCTACAACTTCAAAAAACTGTTCGTAGTTGTATGTTCCGATAAAAACCAAAAGCATAATGTTTAGCAGAAACAACGTAATTTCTCCACTTTTTCTTTCGAAATCCAAATCTAAAAACGTAAAAGTGTTTTGATTTTTTACTTCAGAAACATTTGTAAAATTATTATTCAAATTAGAATTGTATTGATAACAAACGTCTGGAACCCAGTAATTCCAAAAGCTAAATGAAATATAAAACCCAAGTATGGTGATTAAGATTAATTGAAAAATATCGATATCTAAAGTATAATCAGTAAATAATGAAGAGAAATGGTCGCTTCCGAAAGAATAAACGATAAAAAACAATCCTAAAAATATTATCGGAATTACTACAAAAGCAACCAATTTCTTGGCAAAATCATTATGAATTTTTCTTTCTGGAAGCCATTGGCTAAAAATAAAAACTCTTCCTAGAGATGTAATTCCGTTTAAAATTATTAACGGAAAAACCTGTATGGTTTTGAGTTCTCCATCTTGTGTTTTGAATTGTAAAAGTAAAATTGACAAAGCCAAAGAAAAAAAGGAAGCTGCATCTCCGTACCAAGCAAAAGCAAAACAAGATAATATAGAAGTCATTACGAGAACTAAATGTGATCGGTCTACAAATTTCTCTTGAAAGAAATAACTAATTAATAGTGTTAACGTTACTCCAAATATAGAAATATTGATTCCAGGAGCCTGATTGTAAAAAAGCAGTGCAAAAACTGCTGTACATGCTAAGATAATTTGGTGTTTTTTCATTGTTTTTAACTTTAAAGTACTTTGTGTTTCAAAGTGTTTAGATAAAAAAATTTAGTTCTTACGATTTCATTAATTTTTCAAGATAAGAAAGGTGCTCTTTGAACGCCGCGCGGCCAAGCGGTGTTACCTGATAAGATGTTTTTGGCTTTTTGCCAACAAATTCTTTCTTAATCTCGATATACTCCGATTTCTCAAGAGCAGAGGAATGACTCGCTAAATTACCGTCGGTGATATTTAAAAGTGTTTTCATCTCGGTAAAATCTACCCAGTCGTTAACCATCAGAACGGACATAATACCCAATCTGACACGGCTTTCAAAATCTTTATTTAGTTTGTCAATAATTCCCATTGGGTTATTTGTATTTTTTGAACATCACTAATCCGTATACGATATGCAGAATTCCAAATCCTAAGATCCAAAATAATAATCCATATCCAATATAAAAAAGTGAAATACATCCTAAAATTAGTTCAGAAAAGCCTAAATATTTTATATCAGAAAAAGTATATTTTTCAGCATTTATAACTGCTAATCCGTAAAATATTAAAGTTGCTGGAGCAACTAAACCAAAATATCCATGATACATTAAAGCTAAACAAAATATTCCTCCAACTACAAGTGGCACAGCCAAATTGAACAACATTTTCTTCGTAGCAGAAGTCCAAATTGGGAGATTGTATTTTCGGCTTTTTCTAACCGTAAAAAAAGTTCCAAATACAAATGCACAAATTAGAATTATAACACCAATCCAAATTAATTCTGAAACAAGATTTGTTGAGTAAAGCTTATGCTCATCGCTCAAATAATCCATTCCATTTGCTTTGAATAATTGATAAACATAGATTCCACCAATTAAAGCTGAAAGTCCAGCGAAGACTCCCGAAAGTCCGCTTAATGATATAAATCTTGAAGAACGCTCCATCATGGAACGAATATGTGCTAAATCTTCTTGGTGCTTTTGATTCATAATTAAAGTACTTTGCAATACAAAGTTATTATTTATTTTGAATTGGCAAATAAAAAAATCACTTTTTTATTTAAATAAGACCTAACAGGTTTTAAAAACCTATTAGGTCTCTCTGTAAAGTTGCGTGAGGGATAGGAGCAATCCGCCGCGGCGGAGCGGATAGCCCGACCATTTTTACGAAAAGGCGCACATACGCACAACAATTGGTGCGCCTTTTCGTAAAAATGGTCACGCCCAAAGTATATAAAAAATAAAAAGCCTATTCTTAACGAACAGGCTTTTATAATTGTAAAATTTTAAATTAGAACCATCTTCTTCTTTTGAATAGAAAAACTCCAAACGAAGAGAGAATAATGGAAACTAAAAGCAGAATCCAGATTCCGTATTTGCTTTCTTCTAGTCCGTTCGGCACGTTCATTCCGTACAAACTTGCGATTAAGGTTGGAATCATTAAGATGATTGAAATGGAAGTCATCTGTTTCATGATTGTATTCATATTGTTTGAAATTACAGAAGCGTAGGCATCCATCATTCCGGTTAAGATGTTGTTGTAAATATTGGCTGTGTCTTGCGCCTGATTTAATTCGATTTCGACATCTTCTAATAGTTCTGGATCGTAATTGGCTTTGTGCGCTTTTAGATTTTTAATTCTTTGAAATAAAACGTCATTTGCTTTTAATGAAGTAATGAAGAATACGAAGCATTTTTCGATTTGAAGCAAGGCTTGTAATTCTTCATTTTTGATAGATTTCTCTAAGTTATCTTCGGCAAGTTTTATTTTGTGATTGATTTGTTTCAGGTATTTTAAATACCAAACGCTTGAAGACAAAAGCAATCGTAGAACTAAATTGAAATTATCTTCGATTTCGATGTTTTTACGTTGTGAATAAGACACAAAATCTTTGATTATTTCTGTTTTATAAAAACTAATTGTAACACAGATATCATCTTTAAAAATGATTCCGAGAGGAACGGTATGAAAAGGAATTTTGATATCGCCACTTTTAACTGGAATACGCATAATGATAAGTGTCCAGCCATCTTCTATTTCGATACGAGGTCTTTCGTCGATATCTTCGATATCATTATAAAAGGCTTCGGGAAGTTGAAGTTCTTCTAGTAAGTAATTTTTATCTGATTCTGTTGGAGATTCGATATGAATCCAGCAATTTGAAGTCCATTTTTGGATTTCTACCAATCCGTTGTTGTTTGTGTAAAAGGCTTTCATTTCAAAATACAGGTTTTTAACGCAGCATTTTGAAATTTCAAAAGCTGCTTAATTTAATACTAACGAATAATAATAATCGTCCATTTGGAGAAGTGTTTTTTAAGTGGTGCAAAAGTATCCTTTATTTTTAAGAACCGAAAGTTTAAACTATTAATAATATATTAAAATGGTTTTTAAACACATAGAAACATAGATATTCTATGTGTAGAAAAGGCGTTTCACTTATTGAAACAAACATAGCTAGAAGCAAAATTACCATGTGGAAGAAATTTGTTTCTCTTTTTGTATTCTTTTTTAAGAATTAAATTCTATGCTTCTATGCGTTAAAAAATAAAAAAGCCTGCTCAATCGAACAGGCTTTATAAATATATTTTGATGCAATTTTATTTATTTCTTGCGCTTCTCATTTTTCTTGCTAAAAGTGTATTTTTTAATAACATTGCAATTGTCATTGGCCCTACTCCACCTGGAACTGGCGTAATGAATGCTGCTTTTTTGCTTACGCCGTCAAAATCAACATCACCTTTGATTACGTATCCTTTTGCGTTTGAAGCATCTTCTACACGCGTAATTCCAACATCGATAACGGTTACTCCTTCTTTTACCATATCGGCTTTTAAGAATTCTGGAACTCCTAAAGCTGTAATAATGATATCTGCATTTTTAGTGAATTCTGCTAAATCTTTAGTTCTACTATGAGTTAATGTAACAGTCGAATCTCCTGGATTTCCTTTACGGCTCATTAAGATACTCATTGGACGCCCTACGATATGACTTCTTCCAATTACAACTGTATGTTTTCCTGCAGTTTCTACTTTATAACGCTCTAACAATTCCATAATTCCGAATGGTGTTGCTGGAATAAAACTTTCCATCTCCAAAGCCATTCTTCCAAAGTTTGTTGGGTGAAATCCGTCAACATCTTTGTCTGGATCGATTGCTAATAAGATTTTTTGTTCATCGATATGTTTTGGCAAAGGCAACTGTACAATATATCCATCAAGATTATCATCTTCGTTTAATTCTTTTATTTTAGCAAGCAGTTCGTCTTCGGTAATCGTTTCCGGCAGACTTACTAAAGTTGAATCAAATCCGATTTCCTGACATGATTTTACTTTACTTCCTACGTAAGTTAAACTTGCTCCATTGTTACCTACTAAAACCGCTGCTAAATGAGGTACTTTTCCTCCTGCTGCTTTTATAGATTGAACTTCGACTGCAATTTCGTTTTTAATGTCGTTAGATGTTTTTTTACCGTCTAGTAGTTGCATTTGTTTTTCGTTGTTTTTTGTTTCAGGTTTAAAGTTTCAAGTTAAAACGAAACTCATCTTAGTTATATTAAAAAAGTTTCAAGTTTTGGCTTCTTAACTTGAAACCTTAAACTTGAAACTTTTAATTTTATTATTTTGGCATTCCTCCTGGCATACCACCCGGCATCCCTTTCATGCCTCCCATCATTTTCATTAGATTTTTTCCGCCTGGGCCTTGCATCATCTTCATCATCTTGCTCATTTGGTCAAACTGTTTCATCAGCTGATTTACTTGCTCGACTTTAGTTCCCGAACCTTTTGCAATTCTGGCTTTTCTTTTTACGTCGATTAAAGCTGGTTTGCTTCTTTCGGCTGGAGTCATCGAATAAATGATTGCTTCGATATGTTTGAAAGCGTCGTCTTCGATTTCAACATCTTTCATGGCTTTTGAAGCTCCTGGTATCATTCCAACCAAGTCTTTCATATTACCCATTTTCTTTACTTGCTGAATTTGCGTCAAGAAATCGTCAAAACCAAATTCGTTTTTAGCAATTTTCTTTTGAAGTTTTCTTGCTTCTTCTTCATCAAATTGTTCTTGAGCTCTTTCAACAAGAGACACAACGTCTCCCATCCCTAAGATACGCTCAGCCATACGTTCTGGATAGAAAACGTCAATTGCTTCCATTTTTTCTCCAGTACCAACAAATTTGATTGGTTTGTTTACAATCGATTTGATTGAAAGTGCCGCTCCACCACGAGTATCACCATCTAATTTCGTTAAGATAACTCCATCAAAGTTTAAGATATCGTTGAATGCTTTTGCAGTATTTACAGCGTCTTGTCCTGTCATAGAGTCGACAACGAACAATGTTTCTTGTGGTTGAATTGCTTTGTGTACACGAGCAATTTCGTCCATCATTTCCTGATCTACTGCCAAACGTCCTGCTGTATCGACGATAACAACATTGAATCCATTTGCTTTGGCGTGTTTGATTGCGTTTTGAGCAATTTCTACAGGATTTTTATTTTCTGGTTCTGAGTAAACCTCAACGCCTATTTGATCTCCCACAACATGCAACTGATTGATCGCCGCAGGACGGTAGATATCACACGCTACAAGAAGTGGTTTTTTATTTTTCTTTGTTTTTAAGAAATTAGCTAATTTTCCTGAGAAAGTCGTTTTACCAGAACCTTGAAGCCCCGACATCAAAATAACAGTTGGATTTCCTGATAAGTTTACACCAGCAACATCCCCACCCATTAATTCTGTCAACTCATCTTTTACCAGTTTAACTAATAATTGTCCTGGCTGTAAGGTTGTCAATACGTCCTGACCAATTGCTTTGTCTTTTACTCTAGCGGTAAAATCTTTAGCAATTTTAAAGTTAACGTCGGCATCAAGTAAGGCACGACGAACTTCTTTTAAGGTATCGGCAACGTTTACTTCTGTAATTTTACCGTGTCCTTTTAATATATGGAACGCTTTATCTAACTTATCACTTAAATTATCAAACATACTATTTTCTTTATTTGAAGTGCAAAGATAATCTAATTAGATATTTCAGGCAATTTTTATTTGAATGGTTTTAACCGCAAAGTACGCGAAGTTTTACGCAATGCAAGCTATTTAATTTTGCTCGCAAAGTCGCGAGTCGCAAAGTTTTTTTTTCACGCAGATTTAAAAAGATTTAAGCAGATTTACACAGATTATTATTTAAATAAAACCTGCTATAATCTGCAAAATCTGTGTGAAAAAATCATTTTTAATCCTTTTAATCTGTGGCAAAACAAAAAAGGCGCAGGAAGAAAAACCTCTGCGCCTTTGAAACTTTGTTCCTTTGAACCTCAAGAATTAAAACTGGAAATAAATAAATGGCTGCGAACCAGCTACCGCTGTTGCATAAACTATCCAGTAAACAAATCCTAAAATTATTGCTTTTACTAAAATAGGAGTTTTATCAAAAATAGATTTCATACCGCTTGTGAATGATTCTGGTAAAAAATGCCAAACATAACCGAATAACATTAATCCGAATACATTTTTGTAACCTAGAATAATTGTTTTCCAAAGTTCTGGTTCGAATGTTAATTGTCCGATATTATTAATTACCTGCAAAGCTGTTTCGAAATCTCTTGCGCGGAAAAAGATCCAACAAAAAACTACAAAATGAAATGTAATTACGATCGAGAAAAATCTCCACAAGAAATTCGGACTTTTATCTTTTTTAGAAGGAAAGAATTCCATAAAGATTTTGTGAACAGCCAAAGCTAATCCGTGAAGCGCTCCCCAAACGATAAACTGTGCTCCTGCTCCGTGCCACAAACCTCCCAAAAGCATTGTAGTAAACAAATTGAAGTTGGTTACTAAGGTTTGTTTTATTTTGCTTGAAAGTAAGAATGACAAACAGAAAACCAAAATACTGCTTCCGGCAATAATAAGCGGAATTATACTTTCATTAAAATTGGAAATTCCCCAAAGCAATAATCCGAAGAAGAATAAACTTGGGAATAAATATCCTGCGAAAGATCCGCTACGGTTTCCTCCAATAGAAATGTATAAAAAGTCTTTCAACCAAGTTGAAAGTGAAATGTGCCATCTTCTCCAGAAATCGGTAATCGAAGTAGATTTATATGGCGTTCTAAAGTTTTCTGGCAATTTAAATCCAAGTAATAGTGCAATACCGATTGCCATATCTGAATATCCAGAGAAATCGCAATAAATCTGAATTGCATATCCGTAAGATGCCATTAAATTTTCGAATGAAGTATAACTCAAAGGCGTATCAAAAACACGGTCTACAAAGTTTACCGAAATGTAATTTGAGATTACTGTTTTCTTTATTAAACCTCCAATAATTAAGAATAAAGCATTGTTTACATCTTGTCTAGTAAGGTTTAATTTTTGATAAATCTGTGGTAGAAAATCTTTTGCACGCACAATTGGTCCAGCAACTAATTGCGGGAAAAACGACACGAAAAATAAATATTCGATATAATTTTTAGTTGGTTTGATTTCTTCTCTATAAATCTCAATAATATAACTCATTGATTGAAAAGTATAGAACGAAATTCCAACGGGAAGAAAAACATTATGAAGTGCAAAATTACCATGAAACATATCATTGTAAGTCACAATCAGAAAGTTCATGTATTTGAAATAACCCAAAAGTGCTAAATTCAAAATAACACTGATTACCAAATATAATTTCTTGACATTATCACGGCTTTCTCTATAAATAATCTGGCTCAAACCATAATCTACAACTGACGAAAGCAGTAATAACAGAAAATAAATTCCGCTTGATTTATAGTAAAAGAATAGCGAAAAGAGAATAACATATGTTAATCTCAAATAAAATGTTTTGCGTAAAAAACCATACACAAAATAGAAAACCAAAAATAGGCCTAAGAATAAACCGGTATTGAATAAAAGTTTTTCGTCTTCATTGTAAACGAACCAACTTTTAACTTGTTCTATTGTAATTGCACCAAAGTTTTGAATGAACCAATTATTAATGCTATCTATTGTTGTCAACTTAATTCTTTAATTTAAAATTATCGTATGCTTTTAAAAACGCCTGAGTAAACAGATTACCTTGTTTCTCATATCCTTTTTTGGAATAATGAACCCAATCTGGACCTATTAATCCTTGAACTTTTAATTGTTTGATACCACTCATACCACCAAATTCATTGTACAAATCCCAAACGGCAAAACCGTCTTTTTGAGCCGTATCGATAATTTGTCTCGTATAATCATCAATATAAGTATTCGGTTTTCTTCTCAATAATGAAGGCGGCGGAGTCATTACAATTATGGGCGCATCAATTTTTTGTGCTTTTATATTACTGATAAACTCTCGAAGCTCCTTAATATAATTTCCTGAATCTAAATGATCGTAACTTTCATTTGTTCCCAACGAAAAAACCAACAAATCAGGATGCAATGCTTTTAATTGTTCAAAGAATAACGGATATTTATTATAATCTGAAAACTTGGCTCCATTTACTCCAATTCCGCTGTATAGAATTCCTGAAGCGTCTTTTTCTAAAACAATTCCGTTCAACTCATAATCAGAAGCTTCTTTATTTGGAATTAGAAAAATTCGGCTTAAAGCATCATTAGAATTGTAATAATGAGTATAAGAATCTGATTCTATTGTTAAAGGTACAAACTCTGACATTGAAACTGTTTTTGCTCTTGTTTCGTTTGTCGCAATTTTTAAAGTTCTTCCTGCACGAATATTATTCCCTTTTAAGTGATTATCTCTTTTAATCTCCGCAATAGAAACATTGTATTTATCTGCAATGCTTCCAAGAACTTCGCCTTTTTTAATCTTATGTGTAATAACTTTTCGTTCCGTCGTTTGGATCGAATTAATTTTAGACGAAACTGCTAAATCAAACATATTCTGATTCTGTGGCGTAATAATTTTTATGGTATTGAATTTATACGCTAAATCTTTCACATTCATTTCTATAACAAATCCGCCAGAATCTCTCCAAAGTCCGATTCCACTTAAACCAACTGGATTGCTTTTAAAAGGAAGAATGTTTCTATAACTTTCCCAAGTTCTGTTTGATTTGAAACGCTCGTTGTAAGATCCATTTGTTCTTGCTAATTGATAAGGAAAAACCAAACCGCGCCCAGCATTTCCAAATTTTTGCTGTAGATTCTTTCTGATTTCATTAGTCATCAAGTCGCCTTGAATATGAGAATCGCCAATATGTACAATATTTATTTTTTGATTCTTCTGATTTTCATTTTCTTCTAATTTTTTAAAGAAATCTTCTAATACTTTCGCATTATAAATCTGACCATCAGAAGGAGCTTCAATCGCTGCTGTATCCACTTTTTGAATCATACTTTTTGGTATTGGATGTACATCTTTTTTTGGAGGTTTCTCATTTGTTGCAAAAAAAAGACAACAAAAGAAAATCATTATTTTATTTATCATAAGCTGTCTTTTATTATGGATACGGAATCGGATTTGGCTCTTTTTACTGGTTTTGGCTTAGTCCCTTCAGCATCTCTTTTTTGTCTGAGAACTTTATATTCTTCGTATCCTTTATTCAATTGTCCGTACAATAAATTCCCGATTGCTTTTGCTCCACGCTGGTTAAAGTGCGTGTAATCTTTATTGGCTTTTGCTGGCGCTTCATCAACCCATTTTATCATCGAACCATCGCCTCCCATTAAAGTATATAAATTTACAAATCCTGCTTGAGTTTCAAGAGCGTAATGTTTTTGTGCTTTCATTAAAGGAACCACGGCAGAATCGGTTTTCATTTCCATGTCATATTTAGTCGATTTGTCTGCTGTTGAAACAATTAAGATTGAAACTCCGGGAAAAGATTCTTTAATTTTATTTACGGTTTTTGTCATTCCTTTTTCATACCAAGAATAATTTTTTGTTCCGTAATTTAAAACGTTTGTTCCGTAATGAAGAATAATCAAATCGTATTTCAGATTGTTATTAAAAGCTCTCATAACATCGGCATTGAACATTGAAATAGGAAGTCCAGAATTTCCTCTTTGAGAGAAATTGTCAACGTGAACTCCCGCTCCATTATCAAAATTAAATCCGTAAATCGGAATAGAATCTGCTTGAACGAAATTGGCCTTAAATGCTTTTAAATTTCCAGAAGAAACTTTTAATGTATTCACTAAATTATTTGGTGAAAGACTTTTTTTGATGGTATCTTTTCCGATAATAAAATTCACTTTTCCTGTTTTAGATGCGCGACCGTAAAATAAAGTGGCATTATCTAAAGAAGTAGAATATTTGCTAAGACCTGCTTCATACTGAACCCAAGTCGGATTCGATTTATCATTTGCAAAAAATACATGACCATTTACACCAAACGGACTAGTTGGTCTTTTTACATTTAAGTATGATTGTGTTTTCCAGTTTTTAGAATAAGTTGATTTTACAGAACCCCTAGAAGCGGCAGATTCTGAAGTAATCGGGACAAAACCAACTCCATTTCCTCCAAAACGTCCTTGATAATTGGTTCGAACGTCTTGAACGATTAAATCTCCATCGGTCATTGAATCTCCGTAATAAGCGATTCGAACTTTATTCTGAGGATTTTTTTCTAGCTGATACAATTTCTCATAGAAAGAAATCAGATATTGGTAACCTTTATAATTTTCAAAAGTTTCAGCCGGAAATTCGATTCCCTCTGTCTGATCAAAAACAATTTTCTGATTGTTTAATTCTCTTTCGCTTTCGGCAATACTATCATCGTCTAAAGCAAGTGAATCTTTAGCCACAGACTCTAAAAGCAGACTATCTATTAATATATTTTTAGAATCTAATTTACTGTCTGAAAATATTTTATCTGGAAGGATTTGTTTGAACCCAATAAAAGCAACAAGCGCTAACGCAACAATTGCAAAAGACTGAAAAAAATAAGATTTTGTATTCACTTAATTATTATAAAGTATAAAGGTCTACATTCAAAAATTAAACCAATTAAATAATTGTTAACTTATTGCAGAAAAAATTTGTGCAAAGATAGAATAACATTTTGTTTCTAATTCAATTTAGTAAGAAAGTAGAACAAAAAAAAGAGGTTAGATAAATCTAACCTCTAAATCAAAAAAAAATAAAAAAAACAAAGCTAATGATTAACTAAATTTTAATGCGTTGCATTATATATTAGAATGAACAATCTTTATATTTTTTAGATTTTCATTTTAAAATTATTTCAAGATAGCATATTGGAAAGTAGGATAACCTCTTTTTCCATCTGCATTTGCTCCACCTGTAAATTTCAATTTATAAACATTTCCTGCTGGATCTTTAACAATAAAGAAACGATCTGTTCTTAGAACAAACTGAGAAACCGGAATACCACCTGGACCATTAGCACTAGTACCTCTCCAGTTAGATCCAATATTTCTTTGATCTTCTGTAAATTTAGCAGTTGCTACATTTGCTAATGTAAATGCATCATATGTAAATTCAGTGTTTAAAACTTGATACGCTTTTGCACCACCTTTAAGATTGCTCAAAACGAAATCAGCAAAATGATATGGAGCTAATCCTGTTGGACCTTGAGTAGTGTTTGTAAAAGTTGTAAAGTTGATATCCCACTGTGCTTTTTGTGGTTCAACACTTACTGTTTTCTTGTCTAACAAGCTAAAGAATGTAAAATTGTAAGCTGCATTTTTTGTAACTACTACTTCTTGGTGAGTTGTAGCTGCTAAATCTGCATATTGGATTTTATAGTCATTTCCACTTCTTAAAATTCTGATTTTTTTCCATCCTCTAGAAGTTCCACTTGCAGAACCTTCAGCTCCTACAGCTGGTTCAGTTGTACCAGGATTACTTCCTAAATTAACTACATAAACTTTATTATCAGACTCCGTAGCAGAAATTGTTGCGATAGCTGTTTTAGCAAGATCTCCTGATGGATCATCAATTTGTGTAACACTTCCATTACCTTGATTAATAACCATTGCTTCATCTTCTACTTGAACTTCATCAATATTTGTGCTTGTTGTTTGTTTAACAGACATTTTCACAGAATTGTTGATTACAACTTTAAAATCTAAACCTGAATAAAATCCAAGATCCCAAGATGTTCTTAGAACATTAGTCATTTTTCCACTGCTTAAATCAACATAAACTTGATTTTGCTCGAATGATCCACCAACTTCAGCTGCTAAAGCACTTCCTAATGAAGCTGTTTCATTAAAGTTTACCTGAATTGATTTGTTCTCAGAAATTACAGAATTAATAGTAATGCTCTGGATTGTGAAAACCACATTTTTAACTTGTCCTTCGATAGCTTCTTTTAATTTTTTAAAAGAAAAACTAACAGAAGAAACTCCTTTATCAAAAGGAACAACAACAGTGTTAGCTGCTACTGCTGGAGTAGTGCTAAAATCTGTGCCACTTGCTACTGCAGTTTCAGTAACAGTCAAAGTTAATGACCCAGCTGAAGCAGTTGGAGATGCAAATTTAATTTCAATCGGCGTAGTTTCCGCAGATAAATTTACTGAAGTAGCAGCAAAAGCTACAGCATTTGCTTGAGCCACCTCATCATCGCTACTACAAGCTCCAAGAGCTAGTAATACAAAAGATAGTATTAAAATAAAGTTCTTTTTCATGTTATTATTAATTTAAATTTAGATTATACGTTAATTTTAAAAAGTAAGAACGTCCATATCCTAATAAAAGATCTGTACTACCTGCGGCGTGTGCTCCACCTGTAGAATCTCCTCCTCCATTTCGGACAGATTGAACATTTGTTATATCAAATAAATTTCGAGCTCCAACCGTAACTTCAAACTGATTCTTAAAGAAAGTTTTACGTACCGAAGCATCCATCCAGCTGTATGGCTTTATTTCTTCCAAGAAGAATTGAGCACTTCCATCTGTGCCTGTTCCTGCAACAAACCTTTGCTGTTCTCCATTAAATTTGTAATAAACTGCAAATAGTGTATTCCATTTTGGTATGTTGTATGAAATACTAGAGTTTAACTGAAGTGAATACAAAAATTTATCATCAGAAGTTAGGTTTAAAGCTGCCAAATCTAATTTTCTAGAAATTCCAACTACTGCAGCACCAACTTTAGCTGTCAAATTTTTATAAGTAAACTGCTCTGTGGTAGAGATATTCCACATTTTATACTTGTTGATATTGACATATTCGTAAACTTGACTTGGAGTTACTTGTGTCAAAACCATATCAATTCGATCATCAACATCCATATAAGTTACAGCTAAATTATTAGCGATCTGAGCTCCTGATCCTAAAGCACAAGATCTTTTAAAACTCACCTCATACGAAGTACTATTTTCTGGCACCAAATTAGGATTACCTTGAAGATTATGATTAGAGTCAACAAAATAGGTATATAGTTCATCAAAGTTTGGTGTACGATATGATTTTCCTAATGAAGCTCTAGCCTCTAAACCTTTTTGAAATAAATATCGCAAGCCTAGTGAACTAGCATACTGGTTATCAAAATTAGATTGAATTGAATAACGAAGTCCTGGTCTGATCGAAAATTTATCACTTAAACTAATTTCAGCAACTGAAAAAATATCGTAGTTTTCTAATCGCTTTCTGACATCTACAGATTGCTGCTGATCGTTTTTAAAGGTACCAGCCGATGCATCATAAAATCCGTTTTCATTTGTTATTTCATAACCCATCTGAAAATCTACTTTTGGATTATTAAAGAAATTACTTAATGTTCCTGTAGAATAAAATACTTCTTTAGACTGGTAGGTTTGTCTGTCATTAGCAAATTCTTCTTTTGTTTCAATTTGATAATTGAATTTTTCAACATCGCGTTCCTGCTTTTGGTGAGACAACGAAACATTATAATTCAGTTTTGAGAAAAGCTTTCCGTTAGAATTTAAATGGTGGTAAAAACGATTTGTTAAAAACCGTTTATCATTTGCAAAATAGGTTTCAGGAAAAGGATAATTATCTTGAGGAATTAAGATTGGACTGTAATAATGCACATCTTCTCCATAATAATCAAATTTGTAAAAAATCCTAAAATTATTCTTCTGATATCCTAACATGGCATTTCCAACTAATTGATCTTTAGGAAGCCATTCATAACCACGAAGTCCATCGTTTAGCCCGTAATCTTTTCCTTTTTTATTATCGTAAAAACCAGCAAAATCATTACGATTTCCACCAACATTTATAAACCAATGTTCATTAAAATTATGTGCAATTTTTGCCGATTGAATATGACGACCCTTATCAAAAAGTGCATACTCATTACCTACTGTTTCTTCTTGAACAGTTGCACTTATCTGCCATCTGTAACCACCCCCTTTTTTTGTAATAATATTCAAAATACCGCTCACTGCATTTGCTCCGTGAGTAACTCCCATTGAACCTTCTATGATTTCGATACGCTCAACATCATCTAGATTTACCTGAGTTAAATCGACATTTGTTCCCATTCCTGTATCACTTACTAAAGGAATATTATCAATTAATATTTTAAAATATTGTGAATCTAATCCAAACATAGAAACAGTAGAACGCCCGTCGCTTCCACTAGTTCTAATACTTATATTTAAATATTGATTCAGCACATCTGATAAGTTGTTTGCTGCCAACTGCTTAATATCTTCTTTAGAAATTACTCTAACATTAAAGACAGATTTCTTAATTGACTGCGGTTCTAACTGTCCTGTCACAACAACCTCAGAAAGTTTTTCTTGAGAAACAATACTATCTTTTTGCTGAGCAAAAGAATACGAACAAAAAAGTAGTCCAGCAAAAAGGGTAAATTTTATTTTCATTATTTTAATTCAGTCTTAATAATCGATGCAAATATATAACTATTTTTAATTGTTCTAAATTAAATTTATATATTTGCAAAAAATTTAAAAACAAAACAATAAGTTATGATTTCAAAAAGCCTTTTAATGTCAGCCGCTGTGGCTTTAACATGCAGTCTTGGTTTTAGTCAGGACAAGAAACAACAAGATATTAAGTCTATAAAATCAATGTGTGGTTGTTATGAAGTGAAATTTAATTTCACTGAAACATTCTCATACCCAAAAGATTCTCTTACTTATAAACCATCTGAAACAAAACACGAATCTGCTTTAGAATGGGTTGAATTATTAGAAGACACTCCAAACAAAATTGTAATGCAGCATTTACTTATTGTAAGTGATGATATGATTATCAAACACTGGAGACAAGATTGGTTATACGAAAACACAGACTTATATTCTTTTGACAAAGGGAATTCTTGGAAATACAAAAAATTAGACAAAAAAGCGGTTAAAGGTCAATGGACTCAAAAAGTATATCAAGTAGATGATAGTCCGAGATATGAAGGATCTTCGACTTGGGTTCACATTGACGGAAAAGATTACTGGGCAAACGTTGCTGATGCACCGCTTCCAAGAAGAGAGCAAACAAAACGTAACGATTACAATGTTTTAAAAAGAAGAAACATTCACGAAATCACAGCTACAGGATGGAATCATGAGCAAGACAACGACAAATTAGTTCGTGACGATGCTGGAAAAGATGTTTTGTTAGCACAAGAAAAAGGATTTGACGTTTACACTAAAGTTCCAGATGTTAAATGTATCGCAGCACAAAAATGGTGGGTAGCGAACAATGCAATCTGGAAAAATGTTCGTGACAAATGGCAAACTCTTTTTGACAGACATAAAGACTTAAACTTAGAAGCTAAAGTTGATAGAAAAGCGCTTTACTCTCTATTATTTGATTTGAAACCAGATACTGCAAAAGCAGAAACAGATAAAATCATTGACAAATTTGTTAAGTAATTAGAATTAGTTGTTATAAAAAGGCCGGAAGTTTTTTAGACTTCCGGCTTTTTTTATCTTTTTTAATGACGAGTACTATTCTATTACCTAGAACCTCCTGCCCACCAAACATTTTCCTTATACACATAAGATCCGTCTCCATATAAATCTTTTATATTGGAATTCGACGCAACATCTGATTGACCGTAAGCAAATCTTAAAGGAAATAAATTAGGCTTTGGATTTACCATCGGAATAAGATTTCCATTTCCCATTGCTTGCAAGCGTCTAATATCATTATAAGATTCAATACCTTCATTTTCGTAAAAAGAGATATGTTTTTCAATCATAATCTTTTTTAATAATGCATCACCAGTTAGTGCACCAATAGAAGCTATGTAAGCATCTGCTTGAACTTCAGTAAATGTTACTGCTTGTTTTTTTGTATAAGATGCTTTTATAGCTGCATTCATGGTAATTTGTGCTTGAGACAAACCTAACCTAGCTTCTGCTTCTGCTTTCAAGAATAATAATTCATGGTAGCTTAATAAATAAATTGGATTTTTCTCACTCATAAGTGCAGAGATAGAATAAATACCTTGTCCCTCTATATCTTCTTTTGAGTTGTCAAAAGGAACAACTACTCCTGCGATTTTAGAAAAGAATACATCCGTACGAACATCGGTTGGCCCATTTGCAATCATGGTATTATAGAAACTTTTAGCCACACATATCGCGCCTCTGTCTAACTGAAATCTGGCATAAGGATTTGGCACACCAGCGTTTACAAATTTCAATTCATCATCAGCACTATTAAAAGAAGCATTAACATAATTAATTACACCTTGATAATCTGCTTTTCTAAAAGACAACCTCATAGTGTATCTCGCCAATAAGCCATTCGCCGCTTTTATCCATTTTGCCGAATTTCCGCCATAAATCAAGTCCTGATTTCCTAAACTTGAATAAGTCGTTGCTTTTTTTAGGTTAGCTATACCCTCGTTTAATTTAGCAAATATATCTTGATAAATTGCTTCTTGTTTATCAACCTTAGGCTGAAAAATTATTCCCGATTTTCCAGCTTCTTCATAAGGAACATCGCCGAATAAATCTGTCAGAACAGCTAAATTATAAGCTAATAGTATTTGAGCTATTCCTAATGTCTGATAGTTTCCTTTTTCTTCTCCTGCTGTACATTTATCAATAATAATGCGTAATGTTTTTAGTTGTTCATAACTATTATTCCATCCATTATTATAAGTAGAAGATAATTGAGGTTCGGAGCGTCTAACTTGTGCATTATACATTTGGTTATGATTTCCCGCATTTAATTCAGAATATATTCCTGCATAGAAAGAGGCATCGGAGCCCGTAACAGTAAAAGCAGAATTAACCATTACATCAGTAATTATTAAACGGCTTGCCATATCTGTTGGATTATTCACATTCTTATTTATCTCATCCATCTTATCTTCAGAACAAGACTGAAATAAAAATAAAGTTACTAAAGCTGTTATTGCTATTTTTATATTTTTCATTTGATTTTAATTAAAATGTAAAGTTCATTCCAAAACCGATGCTCTTTGTTTGTGGCATTGACCATTGTTCGAATCCACCCGAGAAATTATTATTTCCTTGTGTAGCTTCTGGATCAAGATTAGGCATTTTTGACCACAATAAAATGTTTCTTGCAAAAACTGAAGTTCTAAGATCAACAGAATTATTTAACAATTTAGGAAATTGGTATCCCAAAGTGACTTCTCTTAATTTTACAAAACTTGCGTCAAAAACGGCAGATTCTGCAATACCATTTAATGCTGCTTGCAATTGTTGTTGTGCATTAGGATCTGAAACACCTCCTCTAACAATATCATTTGGAGTTCCGTCTTCTTTAAAACCTGGAAATACAAATTCAGAAGTTCTATCAGCTGTTCTTGCATCTACTCCATAGTAACTCATTAAGTTGTTTGATCCGCTATAAATATTTCCGCCATTTTTCCAGTCAACAACAGCTCCCACTGAAATTCTTTTATATATAAATTGAGTAGAACCTCCTAAAGTAAATTTTGGAGCAACTTCTCCCAATACTTTTAGTTCACCATCAGCTACAGGAAGTCCTTGAGCATTTACTATAATATTATTTTGAGCATCTCTAGCATAACCTGTACCGTAAATAACAGGAAAACGATCTCCCACACTAGCTCTAAGTTGCGGAGTTACAAATCCGCCTAAAAAAATATTATCAACACCATTTGCTAATGCTTCAACGTAAGAGTCAATTTTCGAGAAGTTTGCATTTAATGTCCAATTAAAATCTTTTGTACGCACTGGATTTAACATTAAAGTTAATTCGTGTACATCATTACGCATTTTTCCTCCATTTGTCACAAGTGAACTGGCTCCTGTTGAACCAGCTAATGGAACGCTAAAAATTTGATCTGTTGAATTTTGTTTAGAAAAAGTATAATCAACTCCAACTCTGTTATTGAAAAATTTCAAGTCTACACCAATCTCATAGGATTTTGTGTTTTGTGGTTTTAAATTTGGATCATATTGTACATTGTTAGGAATATATGAACTAATACCTCCCAAAGGATATTGTATTGGTTGTCCTGACCAAAATCCGCCACCATAAGATGGAGTAGTATAATAATTTCCTATGTAATTTCCTGCTTGTCCTACCTGAGCAATTGATCCTCTAAGTTTTGCATACGAAAGAAATGAATTCTCTTTTAAGCCTTCTAATTCTGTTACCACAAAACCTAAAGAAGCAGATGGATAAATAAAATCTCTATTTCCTCTTGGCATATTTGATGCAATATCTTTACGAATAGTACCACTCAAGAAAAGCATATTTCTGAAAGACAATTCAATATTACTAAAAAAACCAACTGTACGTATTTGTCTACGGTATTCTTCAGCGGTTATTGTTCTGGCATTAGCAATTGTTGGCCACCCACCAAAGTTAAAAGCCGTTCCTATTTCATCATATTCTTTAGTATTTTGATGGTTATATTCATTTCCAACTAAAACATTTAAGTTAAGATCCTTTGTTATATTTAAATTGTAATTTAAAGTAAATAAAGAGTTAATTACATCATTTGTTGTACCAAAAAGATGTGCACTACTACTTTGTCCTGATAAATCAAGTTTATTTCCAAATTCAAAAATATTTCTGTAATTGGTAGTCCATGAATCTACACCTACCTGATACTTAACTGTTAATTTTTGATTTCCATTTGAACTTATAATTGGAGCATATTGAATATATGTATTTCCAAAAGCACGATTAGTTTTTTCACTAAATTCGTTGTTGTTAGCAGCCCAGTAAGGATTATTAAAAACACTTGGTCTATAATAAATTTGATCGTACGGATTTGATGGGTTAGCGTAACCAATTCCTTTTAAATCGTAACTTCTTGGAGCAGCAAAAACACCAACTATAGCACCGTCATTTGCTGATGTACTTTTGTTTATTTTGGTTTGAATATAATTAAAAGAAAAACCTGTCTTCCATTCATTATTTAGTTTTGTATCTACTACAGCCTTTGCAGTATATCTACTCATACCAGTTTCAGGAATAATACCATCTTGTTTTGATGTACCTATACCAAATGAATAGTTAGTTTTTTCTGTCGCTTGAGAAATATTTAGCGAGTTATTGATCGTAATTCCCGTATTAAAAAAATCATTAATATTATTATAAGCTCTAGGATTAACCCACGGATCTAAACCAGCTTTTGCTCTTTGAGGCACATAATATTTCCCTGGTTTTAATACCCCGCCATTAAGCGCATTGGCAACATTTCCACCATAAATGGGATCGTTTGGCAATTCTGAAATTTTTGGTCCCCAGTTTGTTGAAGCATTTGGATTAAATACGCCATTTGAACCTTGAGCATATTCATTTTGTGTACTTGGTTTCTTCGAAATTGTTTCAAAACTTGTAGAAGTATTAAAAGTAATAATAGGTTTGCCGTTTTGACCAGAATTCTTTCCGCTTTTTGTAGTAATCACAATTACTCCGTTTGATGCTCTCAAACCATATAATGCAGATGCTGCTTGTCCCTTTAAAACATTTATTGATTCAATTTCGTTTGGATCAATATCTACAGCTCTGTTAGCAATATCAGATCCTGTAACTCCATTTCCAGTGCTAAAGTCTGGTTGTGATGCTACAGGCATACCATCAATAACATACAAAGGACTATTATTTCCTGTGAAAGATCGAGCACCGCGAATTACTATTTGAGAAGAAGCTCCTGGAGCACCACTTGAAGGCGTGATTTGAACTCCTGCCAACTTACCTTGCAAAGCGCCAGAAAGACTATTATTATTTCCTCTTGTAATATCGGCCGCTTTTACTTCCTGGGTAGCATATCCAATAGCACGAGCACTTTTCTTAACTCCTAATGCCGTAACAACTACAACTTCTTGCAATTCTTCGCCAGCTTCATGCATTTTAACATTTACCGCAGATGAATTCACAACTGTAATGGCTTGATCTTTCATTCCTACATAAGAAAACACCAAAACATCTCCTGTTTTTGCTTTAATCTTATATTTTCCATCAAAATCGGTTTGCACTCCATTACTAGTTCCTTTTACCACGACATTCGCACCCGGAATTGGCCCGTTCGTATCTGACACAATTCCTGAAATTGTTTTTTCCTGTGCAAAAAATATTTGAACAGTAAACAAAAATGCAAGAATTACAAACCCTTTAATTTTCTTTTTCATTTATAGCTTTTTTAATTAAGGGGCGCAACTTAGAAAATTAAATTACTTTTAACAAGATTTTATTTATTTTTAACACAATTAAAAGAAGCCTTTATCTTACAAATAAAAAAACCGTCTCAATAGACGGTTTTGTTTTTTACCTCATATGTTTTTTATTAAAAGCTTACTAATTCAAAATAATAAAAAATTGATATAAGGAAGAATTTTCTATCAACAGCTTATTAAATCTGTAAATATTTTCAGAAGTAAAAGTATTTAAGAAATAATTTTAAACACTCCCCAATAGGTCTAAAAAGCAATAAAAAAAGCCAATAGTAGAACTATTGGCTTTTAAAATATTTCTTACAAAAAATTACATTCTTTCAGGAACTTCAATTCCTAACAATTCGAATGCTGATTTTATTATCTCTGCTACTTTTTGAGAAAGCTGTACTCTAAATATTTTTTTAGTTAAATCGGCTTCTCCTAAAATATGAACAGATTGATAGAATGAATTGTATTCTTTTACCAGATCGTAAGTATAATTGGCAATCAAAGCTGGGCTATGATTTTGTGCCGCGTTCTGAATTATTTCTGGAAAAAGTTCGATTTGTTTTACCAATTCTTTTTCTTTTTCGTGCAATTCTTCAATTTGAATCTCAGCCGCAAAATCAAAATCGGCTTTACGGATTATCGATTGAATTCTGGCATAAGTATATTGAATAAACGGACCTGTATTTCCTGCAAAATCAACAGATTCCGCTGGATTAAACAAAATACGTTTTTTAGGATCTACTTTTAAAATGTAATATTTTAAAGCTCCAAGACCAATTGTTTTATACAGTTTTGCTTTTTCTTCATCAGAATAGTAATCAAGCTTTCCTAAATCTTCTGAGATTTGCTTTGCTGTATCTGTCATATCTTGCATCAAATCATCTGCATCTACAACGGTTCCTTCACGGCTTTTCATTTTTCCAGAAGGCAAATCTACCATCCCATATGACAAATGATATAAGCTTGAAGCCCAATCAAAACCTAATTTTTTTAAGATCAAGAATAATACTTTGAAGTGATAATCTTGCTCGTTTCCAACTGTGTAAACCATTCCGCCAACATCTGGCATATCTTTTACACGCTGAATTGCGGTTCCAATATCTTGCGTCATGTAAACTGCGGTTCCATCAGAACGTAAAACGATTTTACGATCTAAACCTTCATCAGTCAAATCAATCCAAACAGAACCGTCTGGATCTTTTTCGAAAACACCTTTATCTAATCCAACTTGAACAACATCTTTTCCTAATAAATAGGTGTTGCTTTCGTAGTAATATTTATCAAAATTTACACCAAGATTTGTGTAAGTGGTTGCGAAACCTTCATAAACCCATTCGTTCATTTTTTTCCAAAGCTCAATTACTTTTTCATCACCAGCTTCCCATTTCTTCAGCATGTCTTGCGCTTCAATTATAATTGGCGCTTGTTTTTTAGCTTCTTCTTCTGTTTTACCTGTTTCGATTAAAGCGTTGATTTCATTTTTGTAAGCTTTATCAAACTCCACATAATATTTACCAACCAATTTATCTCCTTTTAAACCAGAAGTTTCTGGAGTTTCTCCGTTTCCAAATTTTTCCCAAGCCAACATCGATTTACAGATATGAATTCCACGATCGTTGATAATTTGAGTTTTGTATACTTTTTTGCCTGAAGCTTTTAGAATTTCCGCAACAGAATATCCTAACAAATTGTTACGGACGTGACCTAAGTGTAAAGGTTTATTGGTGTTTGGAGAAGAATATTCTACCATTACCGCTTTTTCATCTGGGTTTGGAGTTACATATCCAAATTTCTTGTTATCTCTAATTCCGTTAAAGAAATTTACATAATAACTATCTGAAATTACAATATTCAAAAAGCCTGAAACTACATTAAAGCGAGCAACTTCAGAAACATTTTCAACTAGATAATTTCCAATTTTGTTTCCTAATTCAGCTGGATTACTTTTAATTACTTTCAACAATGGAAAAATAACCATTGTAATATCTCCTTCAAACTCTTTTCTGGTAGTTTGAAATTCGATTTTATCAACAGTAACATCAAATAATGCTTGTATTGCTTTTTGTATAGAAGGTGTAAGAATTTGTGGTAATGACATGTAAACTTATTTTAAAGTGAGCAAAGATACTGCTTATTCATCAATTAGAGAAAATCAAAAACATATTAAATTCAGGAAAAGGATTAGAATTTAATAAAAAAGCAGTTTTTTGAATTGTTAAAATTATCAAAAAACTAAAAGCTTAATCTCCTACAAAACAAGGGATGTGAAAAATTTCGAAATATTTTTTTGCAATTTGTTGTAACATATTAAACACAAAAGAGTCTTAATAGAGACTTCAAATTTATTTCTGGAGTTAAAAAAAAAAGAAAAAACAAAAATAAGTAACTAACACAATCATCATCAATCAAATCAAAAATAATCAGTAAAAATCATGAAATTAAAAATCTTTCTGTTTGCGTTATTGGGGGTAATCGCAACAGCACAAGCCCAGAATACAGGAAATGTATCTGGGAAAATTACAGAGAAATCAAACGGAATGCCTGTTTCTTATGCAACAGTTTCTCTTAAAGAAAATGGAAAAGTAGTCTCTGGAGTTAATACAGACGATAATGGAGATTTTTCATTTAAAAATATAGCTTTAAAAAGTTATACTATCGAAATTCAATATATTGGTTTTAGAAAATATGTTGGTTCTGTTCTTTTGAGCGAAAACAAAAAGTCTGCTACTGTTAATGTTTCTTTAGAAGAAGAAGCTACACAATTAAAAGGTGTAAATATTATTGCTGAACGTTCTACTATCGAACAAAAAATTGACAGAAAAGTAGTTACGGTTGGTAAAGACTTGACAACTGCTGGAGCTTCGGCATCGGATATTATGAACAATATTCCTTCTGTGAATGTAGATCAGGACGGAAAACTTTCGCTTCGCGGGAATGATAATGTTCGTGTATTAATTGACGGACGTCCATCGAACATTGATCCTGCACAATTGTTAAAACAAATTCCGTCAACTTCTATCAAAAAAATTGAGTTGATTACAAATCCAAGTGCAAAATATAACCCAGAAGGAATGTCTGGAATTATCAATATTATTTTGCATAAAAACGCTAACACTGGTTTTAACGGAACTTACAGCGGCGGAATCACTTTTGGTGAAACTGCAAAATACAATCAGTCTTTAGATTTAAATTATAAAACTGGAAAAGTAAATTTCTTTGGAAATGTAGGACAGAACTTTGGAACGTATTATAACGACGGTTTCATTAGAAGATTTGATCAAGATATTGTTCAGAAAATTGATGTAATGAACGATAATGATTCTTATTTATATAAGATTGGAATGGATTTTTTAATCGACGATCACAATACATTATCGATTTACACAAATCAGAATAAATCTAACGGAAAAGGTTTTGTAGATACAGATATCGATTATAATAACGTAACTAATTCTGATATTTCAAATATCTTTCAGAAATCAAGATATTGGGGGCCAGATCAAGTTGGAACTTATAATTTGGCTTACAAACACATTTTCAAAAAAGAAGGACATACTTTAGATTTTGAAGGAAATTATAGTGATAATAAAGAATCTCAACATGCTTCTTTTGATACCGAAACAACAAAGACAGACAACACAAGTTCTGATATTTTGTATAATGATTTCTTGAAAGGCACTCGAAAACTAACAACATTAAATGTTGATTATGTTAATCCATTAAACGAAAAAACAACTCTTGAAGCTGGTGCTGAAGCTAGAATTACAAGAACCGGAAATGATTACACAACAGGAAACCCGTTACTTCCAGTTGCAGACAGAACTTCACATTACACGTATGATACTGACATTTATTCTGCTTATGTAACATTTGGACAGAAATTCAAAAAACTAAGCTACCAAGTGGGAGCTCGTTTTGAAAGCTATAAAGTTCAAGCTAATTTAAATTATGGCCAAACGATGTTTGATGACGATTATATCACTTTGTATCCATCAGCTTATTTAACGTACAACATAACAGAGAAAAACACTTTACAGTTTAGCTACAGCCGTCGTGTCGACCGTCCGAGTTTAGAGCAGACAAAACCTATTCGTGAGTTTGCAACTCCTTTAGTTACATCTTTAGGAAATCCAGAATTAAGACCGCAGTTTACCAATTCTGTAGAAGTGAATTATACTAAAACATTAGAAAAAGGAAGCTTTACAGCTGGTGTTTTTGTGAGAAGTATTAACGACCAGATTAGCAGAATTCTATACCCAGATCCAGCAGATCCAAGCAAAGAAAAACAGATCATGTCTTTTACAAACTACGATCATAATACTGCTTACGGATTTGAAGCTTCATTTAACTATAAAATTACAAAATGGTGGGATATTCAGCCATCTATTGATTTTTCAAGCATTAATCAGCAAGGTATTGTTTTTCAGTATAATGCTGCTGATAATAGCAGTAATCCTATTGAAAGAAAAATTACTGTCGCTGCTTTCAACGGACGTATGAACTCTAACTTCAAAGCCAACAAACGTTTAAGCTTCTTATTATTCGGATTTTACAGAGGCGCAGTTGATGGACTTCAAAACAATAGTCACGAAATGTATAAAATGGATATTGGTTCGCGCTACACTTTGTTAGACAATAAAATGAACATCAGCGTACGTTTTAATGACGTTTTCAAAACTATGAAATATGCTTTTGACACACAATATCCTTATCCTCAAGCAGGTCAGTTTACTTGGGAAAGCCAAACAGTTTATGTAGGTTTAACGTATAACTTTGGCGGTGGAAAAATCAAAAACTTACAGCGTAAACAAAGAGATGATAATACGAATAAAGACGGAGGCGGAATGTTCTAATCGTCTTATTGCAAGATTTTTTTAAATAATTTTAGAATAATTTTTTGTAGAAAAAAAGTCTGGAGATGCCAACTCCAGACTTTTTTTATTTATAAAACTTATAGAAAATTACGTATTTCTTTTATTTCTTCAGGATTTGCAATTTCTGTATCGTTTGTTATAGCTGATGAATGATAAAAAGTCAAGTCTAATTTTTCTTGAAGCAATTTTACATTTGAAGATCTCAAACCGCCGCCTGGCATAATTTCAATGCGATCTCCAGCTAATTCCTGGAGTCTTTCCAAAGCTAAAATTCCTTCTTCAACATTTACACCTTGACCAGAAGTCAAAATCGTTTTGAAACCACAATCTATAATAGTTTCAAGTGATTTCTCCGGATTTTTAACAACATCAAAAGCGCGGTGGAAAGTACAAGACAAAGGGTGCGCTAAATGCACCAACTCTTTGTTTTGCTTTTTATTTACTTTTCCATTTTCTTTTAAGATTCCGAAAACAAAACCATCAACCCCCAATTTTTTAAATTGTTTAATGTCTTGTTTCATTTCTGTAAGTTCTTCATCAGAATAAACAAAATCACCTCCTCGAGGTCTTATAATGACATGCATTTTTATATTTAAACTTTCACGGACTTTCAATACCAAAATTGAGTTTGGAGTAGTTCCTCCCAGTTTCATATTTTCGCATAGCTCAATTCTGTCCGCGCCATTTGCTTGAGCAATTAATGCCGATTCATAATTAAAACAAGCTATTTCTAGTTGATTTTTTTTCATTAGTATTTTTATTAAATAGTGCTTCTACTTCATCCGGCTTAACAAACCAAAGAAATTTTGCTCAATTTATGTCACCCTGAGCGAAGTCGAAGGGCGCTCCTACTGGAATCTGAGCTTCCACTCCGCACAGCTTGACACTTCGTATGTGTTCTACTGAACAAAATTGAAGGCTAATTTACTACTAAACGTTCTTTTTATAAAAATTTTTATGACTTGTTTCATTTAAGCATTCTGAGAGTTTCTTCAAATCTTCCCATTTATCTTTTATTATAGCTTCTTTCTTTTTTCTACTCCAACCTTTTACTTGCTTTTCAAATGCTATGGCTTGGACAACATCATTAAAATCTGAACAAAATACTAACTCTAAAGGTCTTTTATTAAATGTATAGCTTTCTTTATTTAAACCATAATTGTGTTCATTTATTCTTCTATTTATATCATTTGTCATTCCTGTGTAATAACTTCCATCAGAGCATTTCAAAATATAGACATAATATGTTTTCATAATTTTTAGCAAAAAAATAAAAGTAAGAATTTTAATTCAAAAACTAAATAAAAAGAGTGTGCCAATTGGAATGGGCTTCGACTTCGCTCAGCCTGACAAACAGAAATCACTCAAATATAATCGCCAAAGTTTTGTCTCCCTGAGCGAAGTCGAAGGGCGCGCCAATTGGAACTTGGGCTTCGACTTCGCTCAGCCTGACATATTAATAAAAAAAACCTGCTCCAAAATGAAGCAGGTTTTAAAAAATATAATGTAAGATGAATTATTTTACCATTTGATAATAGCACTTGCCCAAGTAAATCCACTTCCGAAAGCTGCTAAAACTACAGTATCGCCAGATTTGATTTTTCCTTGTTCCCAAGCTTCTGTTAAAGCAATCGGAATAGATGCTGCTGTAGTATTTCCGTATTTCTGAATATTATTATGAACCTGATCATCTGTCAATTTGAATTTGTTTTGAATGAATTGTGAAATTCTCAAATTCGCTTGATGCGGAATCAGCATATCAATATCTGAAACTTGAAGACCATTTGCCTCTAATCCTTCGTTGATTACTTCTGCAAAACGAACAACAGCATTTTTGAATACAAATTGCCCATTCATATAAGGATAATAACTTTCATCATTCGGATCATTATCTGCAATAATATCTGTTACCCAACGAGCTCCCATTCCAGGCGCTTGCAGAGCTAATTCTTCAGCGTGTTCTCCTTCAGAATGCAAATGTGTTGAAAGAATTCCTTTTGTTACATCTTCTTCACGACTTAAAACAGCCGCTCCTGCTCCATCTCCAAAAATTACTGAAACTCCGCGTCCGCGAGTTGTCATGTCTAATCCTGTAGAATGAACTTCTGAACCAATTACCAAAATATTTTTATACATTCCGGTTTTTATATATTGATCTGCTACAGAAATTGCGTAAACAAATCCTGAACATTGATTTCTAACATCTAAAGCTCCGACCGTTCTAAGACCTAAATCTCTCTGAACCAAAACTCCAGGCCCTGGAAAATAATAATCTGGACTTAATGTAGCAAAAACTACAAAATCAATATCTTCTTTGGCAACGCCAGAACGCTCGATTGCAATTTTAGCTGCTTTCACTCCCATTGAAGTTGTGGTGTCTTCTCCACGAATAATGTGTCTTCTCTCCTGAATTCCAGTTCTTTCCTGAATCCATTCGTCATTAGTATCCATTATCTTAGACAAATCATCGTTAGTCACCACATTTGAAGGAACATAATATCCTAAACCAGCTATTTTTGAATGATACATATTCTATTATTATTTATTAAAAATTGGAATGCAAATTTACGCATACTTTAAAATATACGTATACAAAATACTATTTTTTTCGTAATTGACAATTTAATATAGTTTAATAATATAGCCAGATACAATCATTTACTTCTTGAAAAGACAATTTTCTGTTACAAAAACTGAAAAAAATTAAAAATCAGACTTAAAATGTAACAAGATGAAAGTATCTTAGTCAAACATTTTGAATCCCATTTATAAACCACTAAAATTCAAACTATGAAATTAAAGGTTACGCTGTTGTTATTTTTAAACATAAGCTTCTTCTCTTATGCTCAAGAGAATTTAACTTATCAAAAACCTTCAAAATCTATTTTAGATTTAGCAGATTACCAAAGACCTCCTTCTGTATCTATGGATACAAAAAAGGAAAACATGCTTTTAACTTATCGAAATACATATAAAACGCTTGACGATTTAAATCAGGATGAAGTTCGTTTAGCAGGTTTGAGAATCAACCCTGTAACTAATATTTCGAGTACAGTAACATATGTAACCAATCTTAAACTTAGAAAAATTAGCGGTAAAGAAGAAGTTCAGGTAAAAGGTCTTCCTGAAAATCCTAAAATCGCCAACATTCTTTGGTCGCCAAATGATAAAAAAATCCTTTTTTCTCACACTGCCGCTTCTGGAGTAGAACTATGGGTTTTAGATGTAGCATCGGCACAAGCTACAAAACTTACAGAGGCGAATGTAAATGCGAATCTTGGAAATCCGTTTAGCTGGTTTTTAGACAATGAAACTATTTTAGTCAAAATGCTTCCAAAAAACAGACCAGCACTTTTAGATTCAAAAAAAGATTTGCCAACTGGTCCAATTATTTCGAACACTTCTGGAGAAAAATCGCAAAACAGAACGTATCCGGATATGTTGAAAAACAAAAATGATGAAGCTAATTTTGAAAACAGCATAACTTCTGAATTATATAAAGTGAAATTAAATGGCGATGCCGTTTTGTTTAAAGAAGCAGCCATGTTTGCTGGTGAAAGAATTTCTCCTGATGGAAATTACATCATGCTAACTACAATTCAGAAACCATTTTCTTATGTAGTTCCTTTAAATAGATTTCCATCTAAAACAGTTGTGTATTCTACAAACGGTAAAGAAATTAAAACTGTAAATGAAGTTCCGTTAAACGAAATTATGCCAAAAGGGTTTATGGCTGTTCGTAAAGGAAAAAGAGAAATGGCTTGGAGAAACGACAAACCGGCAACGTTATCTTATGTTGTAGCTTTGGATGAAGGAGATCCAGCTAAAAAAGTAGATTTTAGAGACGAAGTTTATCTTTGGGACGCTCCTTTTGACAAAAATGCTTCATCAATGGTAAAACTTCCACAACGTTTTAGCGACATTATTTGGGGGAATGATAATCTGGCGGTAGTATCAGACGAATGGTATGATACTAGAAACACAAAATCTTATTTGATAAATCCATCAAATCCGAGTCAGCAATCAAAACTAATTACAGATCGAAATTCACAAGATGTTTACTCGGATCCTGGAACTTTTGAAACAAAGAAAAATGCTTACAATAAGTATGTTTTGGCCGTAGAAAAAAATAATCTCTATAGAATTGGAGAAGGTTATACAAAAAACGGTCAGTTTCCTTTTATTGATGAATTTAATCTAGAAACTTTAAAATCAAAACGAATTTATACTTCTCCTTACAAAGACAAAAAAGAAGATATTTATGAAATTGAAGATTTTAAATCTGGCAAAATCTTAGTTCAGATTCAATCTAAAACCGAATATCCAAACTACTATTTTAGAAATATAAAAAAACAAAACAGCTTAACGCCAATTACAGATTTTAAAAATCCGTTTGAAAGCATCAAAGATGTTAGTAAAGAAGTCATAAAGTACAAACGTAAAGATGGTTTAGAACTTTCAGGAACGTTATATCTTCCTGCTGGTTACGACAAAACTAAAAAAGAAAAACTTCCTTTATTGATTTGGGCTTATCCAGCAGAATATAAAGACAGAAATAGTGCTTCACAATCGACTCAAAATTCAAACGAATTTACGTTTCCTTATTATGGATCTTTCGTGTATTGGGTAACAAAAGGATATGTGGTTTTAGATGATGCCGCTTTCCCAATTATTGGAGAAGGAACAACGGAGCCAAATGACAACTTTATTTCTCAATTGGTTGACAATGCCGCTGCTGCAATTGATGCTGTTGATGCTTTAGGATATATTAACCGTAAAAAAGTAGCCGTTGGAGGTCATTCTTATGGAGCTTTTATGACTGCCAATTTATTAACTCACTCTAATCTTTTTGCATGCGGAATTGCAAGAAGTGGTGCTTATAATAGAACTTTAACTCCATTCGGATTTCAAACTGAGCAAAGAAATTACTGGGAAGTTCCGGAAGTATACAACACCATGTCTCCTTTTATGAACGCCGATAAAATGAAAACTCCTATTTTATTAGTTCATGGCGAAGCAGATAACAATCCTGGAACTTTTACTTTACAGACAGAAAGATATTTCCAAGCTTTAAAAGGATTAGGAGCGCCAGCAAGAATGGTTATTCTTCCAAAAGAATCTCATGGTTATGCGGCCAAAGAAAATATTCTTCACTTACTTTGGGAACAAGATCAGTTTTTAGAGAAGTATTTGAAAAATTAATTTCTTAAAAAATCGTAAAATAAAAACCCGACAAATTTTAAAGTTTGTCGGGTTTTTATTTAATATCAAAAAATTATCAATTATCTAATTATAAATAATTTAAAACTAAAAACACTTCTTGTTCCAGCGGCAAATCGATTTCACTTTCAAAGAAAATCAATTGCCTTTTATGAACGGTTTCAATTAAAAAATGACTTCCTCTAAAATAAGTTCTTCTAATTTTCACCTTCAATCTAGATTCTGAAACCATTTTAAACTGATGCGGATAAACTAATGTTTTATGCGTTTCATCTTCATAAGGAAGCAACAAATGCGTTGCCACTTCATTGACTTCACCAAACAGAGAAGCCACATATTTTATCTGCGGATCTTCGTATATCTTAGTCGGATTATCTTTTTTGATCACTTCTCCATGTCGCATTACAATTGCTTCGTCGGCAAAAGACAAAGCGTCTGTGCTATCGTGTGTTGCAATAATACAAGTAATTCCTTTTTGTTTTAAATAACGGAATAAGTTACGGCGTAAAGCATTTTTTCTAAAAGCATCAATTTGACTAAACGGCTCGTCTAGCAAAATAACTTCTGGTTCTAAAGCCAAAACTCTTACCAAGGCAACTCTTTGCTGTTGTCCTCCACTTAAGAATTTAGTTTTTACATTAGAAAATTGCTCCATTTCAACCATTTCCAATAATTCCTGAACACGAAGTTTTTTCATATTGGCAAAACCATTGGAAAGGAATTTTCCAACGTTTTCTGCCACAGTTTCATATGGAGACAAATCAAAATCCTGAGCCAAATATTTCATATACGGCATTCCGGGAATCAAATTAAACTTTGGTCCCAGAATAGGTTTATCATTATAAAATATTTTCCCTTCGTCAAGATCATACAAACCATAAATAAGTTTTAGCAGTGTACTTTTACCGCAACCGCTTTCTCCTATAATAGCAATATTATCACCTTTGTTAATGGTAAAAGAGACGTTTTTGATAACTGGCGTATCGGTATATGAAAAAGATATATTTTGAATGTCAAGCATGAGTTGTAATATGAGAGGTCAAATTTACAATGTTTAATTTCTAATGTCAAAAAAAAGCTGCTTCAATTATGAAACAGCTTTTTTTATATTTTATTTTGTTTTGAAATTATTTTCCAGCTTCTGCTTTAGCGTCATTTACCATTTTGTCGTTTGCAGTAATTGAGAATTCCACACGACGGTTTTGCGCTCTTCCTTCTGGAGTATCATTTGTAGCAATCGGATCTGCAATTCCTAAACCTGAAGTTTTGAAACGGCTAGATTTTAATCCTTTAGCAACTAAATAAGCTTGCACAGAAGCAGCTCTTTGTCCAGAAAGTGTTAAGTTGTACTCTGGTTTTCCTGTATTATCAGTATATCCAAAAATCTGAATATCAGTATCTCCGTACTCATTAAATACTGGAACCAATTTATCTAAATTAGCTTTTGCTGTAGAAGTCAAAGTAGATTTGTTTGTATCAAAACGAACTGAGTTTTCATTCAAAGTTAAGTGAATACCTTCTCCAACTCTTTCTACAGAAGCACCTGGTAAAGCTTGATCGATTTCACGAGCCTGTTTATCCATTTTGTTTCCAATTAAAGCTCCAGTTCCACCACCTACAGCAGCTCCAATTGCAGCTCCTAAAGCAGCGTTTCCGCCTTTTCCTAAATTATTTCCTAATACAGCTCCGATAACACCTCCAGCAACTGCGCCAATTCCGGCACCTTTTTGTGTGTTATTTGCATTTTTTACTGAATCACAACTAGTAAAAAAACTAGCAATAACCATTAAACTACTTAATCCTAAAACTGTTATCTTTTTCATATTCTTATATCTTTAAATATTAATTGGCTCTTTGAAATTGGTACGTCACATCTTTAACCTGACCTCCAACATTTATGTTATCAATTAACTGAAACGAACTTTCAGTCACACTTCCAACTTTAAGCAAGTAACCATCTCTTACTTTTTTAGCCTTTTCTCCTGCGTCAAGAATTTTAAGCACAAACATACCTTGATTGTTGATGCTCCAAACAATTGGCGAAGAAAATGCAGTACAGCTTGGCGATGTTAAAGCCATATTCCCTTTGTTGTTATTTGAAATAAAACTCCAGTTACTTCCAATAAAACATTTTGAATCTGCCAAATCAAATGAATTTACTTTAATATAATCAGATCCAGGATAAGTTACGTTAGTAAGTACCCAATTTCCTTTTAAAGCTACTTGAGTTTTCTTGTCAAGTTTAGTAGAAAGTGTAGTGGCTTCTGAAGAAGCTGCTGTTGACGAAGCTGATTTACACGCAAAAAACATCGTGGCAATCAGACAAATAAAAAATATTTTCTTCATTTTGCTTATTTTTTTAAGTTAATACTTACGCATTTAACAATTATTATACCACAAATATACGATTCGAAAGAATAAGTTCGGTTTTAGAATATGATTATTTTCTTTCAAAATTAACATTTAAGACATTTTGTCACCCTAAAAACAATTGGTATTCTATTTGAATAAATGAAAATCATCACATTAAATAAAAAATTAAAAAATATGGCAACAGGTAAAATTAATGTTTCGGTAGAAAACATTTTTCCCTTAATTAAAAAGTTCTTATACAGCGACCACGAAATTTTCTTGCGCGAGCTTGTTTCTAACGGTACTGATGCTACTTTAAAATTAAAACATCTTATCAGTATTGGCGAAGCTAAAGTAGAATACGGAAACCCAATTATTGAAGTTAAAGTGGATAAAGAAAGTAAAAAAATCCACATTATCGATCAAGGTTTAGGTATGACGGCTGATGAAGTTGAAAAATACATCAATCAGGTTGCTTTTTCTGGAGCTGAAGAATTTTTAGATAAATACAAAGATTCTGCTAAAGATTCTGGAATTATCGGTCACTTTGGTCTTGGTTTCTATTCTGCTTTTATGGTAGCTGAAAAAGTAGAAATCATTACAAAATCATATAAAGACGAACCAGCTGCACATTGGACATGCGACGGAAGTCCTGAATTTACTTTAGAACCTGCTGACAAAACTTCACGCGGAACTGAAATCATTCTTCATATTGCTGAAGATTCTTTAGAATTTTTAGACGATTCTAAAATTAGTGGTTTATTGAATAAGTATAATAAATTTATGCCTATTCCAATTAAATTCGGAACAAGAACAGAAACACTTCCAAAACCGGAAGATGCTCAAGAAGATTACGTGAATGAAACTGTTGAAGTTGACAATTTCATCAACAATCCAAATCCAGCTTGGACAAAACAACCTTCTGAATTATCTGATGAAGATTACAAAAATTTCTATAGAGAATTGTATCCAATGCAGTTCGAAGATCCTTTGTTTCACATTCACTTAAATGTAGATTACCCATTCAACTTAACTGGAATTTTGTATTTCCCAAAATTGGGTAGTGATATGCAGATTCAGAAAGATAAAATTCAATTGTACCAAAACCAAGTTTACGTTACAGACAACGTAGAAGGAATCGTACCTGAATTCTTGACAATGTTAAAAGGTGTTATCGATTCTCCAGATATTCCATTAAACGTTTCTCGTTCTGGATTGCAAGCGGATGGTGCGGTTAAGAAAATCTCTAACTACATTACTCGTAAAGTTGCAGATAAACTAAAAGCGTTATTTAACGAAAATCGCGCAGATTTTGAAGAAAAATGGAATGATATTAAAATCGTTTTAGAGTACGGAATGCTTTCTGAAGATAAATTCTATGAAAAAGCAGGTGCGTTTGTTTTGTACCCAACGGTAGATAATACTTATTTCACTTTAGAAGAATTAAAAGAAAAACTAAAAGAAAACCAAACTGACAAAGACGGAAAATTGGTTGTTCTTTATGCAGGAAATAAAGATGCACAGCACTCTTATATTGAAGCCGCAAAAGATAAAGGTTACGAAGTATTGCTTTTAGATTCTCCGATTATTTCGCATTTAATTCAGAAAATTGAAAATGATAATACAGGATTAACTTTTGTACGTGTAGATTCTGATCACATTGATAATCTGATTAAGAAAGATGAAAACACAATTTCTAAATTATCTGAAGAAGAAAAAGCAACTTTAAAAACTTCGTTAGAAGCTTATATTCCAAAAGCTTACAGCGTTCAGTTAGAAGCTATGGATTCTCAAGCAGCTCCATTTATTATTACTCAACCAGAATTTATGCGAAGAATGAAGGAAATGAGCCAAACTGGCGGTGGCGGAATGTTCGGAATGGGAAATATGCCAGAAATGTACAATTTGGTAGTAAATACAAATTCTGATTTGGCTTCAAATATCTTGAATACCGAAGACAAAACACATCAAGAGCATTTGGTAAAACAAGCTTTAGATTTAGCTAAATTATCTCAAAACCTATTAAAAGGTGAAGCGCTTACTGCTTTTGTAAAAAGAAGTTTTGAAATGATCAAATAATCATTCGTAAAGAATACTTGAGAAAATCCTGCAAATTAAGTTTTGCAGGATTTTTTTTTGACTAAAAATACCCTTCAAAAAAGGGCAATTCTCCCCTTTTCTCAGAAACAGTCTTTGCATAATTTTGAAAACCAACCAATTACAATAAAAACCTAGAAGTCATGGATAAAAGAAAGTTTACAGAAAACGGAACAGTTCTAGCAATTATAAAAGAGTTAAAGGAGCAGATTAAAGACAAAAAATTCTCAGATATTACAGATAAAAACAATTATCAATATGTTGATCTCGTGCAAGAAGGCGGAGGCGTACTCGGAATTGCTTTAATAGGATATGTATATGTTTTAGAAAAAATGGGAATACGATTTTTGAGTTTAGCAGGCACATCTGCAGGGAGCATCAATACAATGTTGATGGCAGCAGCAGGAACTTGTGATATCGAAAAATCAGAATGGATTTTGGATTGTTTATGCAACAAAAACTTATACGATTTTGTTGACGGTGATCGTGATGCGAGAGAATTTATTGATGCATTATTGAGCGATGCAGGAAATTTAAAATTAATAATTAAAGGAACTCAGGTTATTGACAATTTTAAAGACGATTTAGGATTGAATCCCGGAAATAATTTCCACCAATGGATGACTAATTTACTTTCTCAAAAAGGAATAAAAAATTATGCTGATCTAAAAGCTTTAAGAGAAAAAGGAATTGCTGACGACAACCAATTATTTCGAATAAACAAAGTTAATTTTGGAGACAAAGAAAAATACAACAGAATTGATCACTGGAGTAATTTAGCCATAATTGCTGCAGATATTACTACCGAAAGCAAAATTGTATTCCCGAAAATGATGGATTTGTTTTACGCCAATCCGAATGTTCAAAATCCAGCTGATTTTGTTCGAGCATCAATGTCTATTCCATTATTTTTTAGTCCGTTTAAAATCAAAAACATTCCGAGTGGCGTTGAATCTTGGAATAAATGGAACGAAGCAACTTGCTTAAGAACTTCAGTTCCTTCGGAAGTAATGTTTATGGATGGCGGAATTATTTCTAATTTCCCGATAGATATTTTTCACGAAAACTTAAATGTTCCCGCTTCTCCTACTTTCGGAATTAAATTGGGCTACGATAAAAATGAAATCAATAAAAATGAAAAATTCTCGAATTTAATAAGTTCTATGTTTGACACCGCGAGGTATGGTTACGATTCTGAATTTCTAAGAAAAAATCCCGATTTTAAAAATTTAATAGGATATATTGATACCGGAAGCCATAATTGGCTGAATTTCAATCTTACCGACGACGCCAAAATCGATCTTTTTATTCGAGGAGCACAAAATGCTTCCGACTTTCTAAACCGTTTTAATTGGGAAGAATACAAAAAAATAAGAAAAGCCAAAAGCGATTATTACAAATCTGTTTGATTATAATTTTTTCTTCAAAAATTCGTTATAACATCCTGTAACTAACCATTACAGGATTTTCTATTGTAATTCATTTTTTTATTACATTTGATTGCCTTATTTATCTAACTAAAAAATACCACTATGAAAAAAACTGCTATTTTACTTTCAACTATTTGTGCTACAGCATTCCTGTATGTTTCTTGCTCAAGTAGTGATGATAGTGACAACAACAACTCTTCAACAGATTTAACAAACGTTGCGGCATCACTTGCCGTAGATGCATCGACAGCTATGGATGTTAACACAGGCCTTTTGGTTACTGCCAACTCGACAACTACTGCAAAAACCGCCGAAACACAGCCAGGAATTTGCGCCGCAATTACGGTTACAACTCCAGCAGGAACAGCTTATCCAAAAGTTTTTCTATTAGATTTTGGAACAACAGGCTGTAAAGACGAAACTCTAACCAGAAAAGGAAAGCTTAAAATCACTCTTACGGCACCAGTTACTACAACTGGCAGCAAAATGACTATTGAAAGAATAGATTATTACATCAATAACCTAAAACTGGAAGGAACGATTGAATACACAAATACAACAAGCACACCTTCTGTACCGCAATGGACAAGAAAAGTAACCAACGGAAAATTAACAGATTTACAAGGCGGAGTTTATACTAATTCTGGAATTTACACAACAAAACAAACTGCTGGTGTTGACACTCCTTTGGTTTTATCTGACAATGTTTACGAAATTCCAGAAGGAACACAAACGATTACTTCTCCATCAGGAACCACACTTACTTTATCGGTAACAGAAACATTAACCAAAAAATACTCTTGCACTTTTATTTCTAAAGGAAAATTAAAAATTCAAGGCGGAATTATAAATGGTATAATAGATTATGGAAATAACGACTGTGATGCCATCTACACCTATACTCACGAAAACGGTTTGGTATTCAGTTTATCAATGTAAAACCTTTTATAACATTATTTTAAATCCCAATTTAGAAATAGATTGGGATTTATTTTTTTTTATAAAAATAAAACTTCAGGCTCATTACATTTAAACTATTTTCTTTATTTTGCACCAAAATCTAAGAAACCAATGAAAAAAACATTAATTGCTTTTGCTACTCTTGCCTTACTTGCATCTTGCAGCAAAAAAGAAACTACTGACGGTTTACATCTGACAGGAAATATAAAAGGATTAAAGAACGGAACTTTATATATTCAAAGAATTGTTGACACATCGCTTGTTGCAATAGACAGCATTAAAATAGACGGAAATGCTTCTTTTGAAAGAGATATTAAATTAGAATCGCCAGAGGTATTGTATTTATTTTTAGATCGTGGTGTAACAAATTCTTTAGATAACAATATTTTATTTTTTGCTGAACCAGGAAACATGAATATTGACACCAATTTAGATAATTTCATTGCAAGTGCAAAAATCACTGGATCAAAAAACCAAGAATTATACGAGCAATATCAGAAAATAAACTCACGCTTTGTAGAAGAAAACCTTTCTTTGGTTGAGCCTCGTTTCAAAGCAATAAAAAGACAAGACCAAAAAGCATTAGATAGCCTAACTAAAGAAGGAGAATCTAATATTAAAAGAAAATATCTATACGCTACAAACTTTGCATTAAACAACAAAGATCACGAAGTAGCTCCTTATATTGCTCTAGCTGAAATTTATGACATCAACATTAAATTTCTTGATACTATTCAGAAATCTATGACGCCCAAAGTAGCAAAATCGCTTTACGGAAAGAAACTGACTAAATATGTTGAGGATTTGAAAAAACAACAGCAAACGCCAGCACAAACTGCAGAATAGTATTTCGCATATATATATCAACAAAAAGGCTCTGAAAATTCAGAGCCTTTTTTTATATGCAAATGTAAAGTTTTATCTCCCCATTATACCTGCAATAATTGCAAACACAAAGAAAAGTGCATAAAATGCAAGTAAAACGACCATTAAAACCCCAATAAATTTATAGTGCGATTTTAGATATCCTAATGAATCTGTAAGGGCACCAGAATCATTATCTCTAAACGCTTTTTTTGTATTTGAACTAAATTTGTACAAATAGTAAATTGGAAAGAAATAAAGAGCCGCCATTAATAAGTAAATGAAAGTCATCATTGCTCCAAATGAACTACCATAAACTCCCATTCCTGGCACAGTACTTCCGATTGTAGAAAAAATTGCGCCTGCAAAAATGGCAATTAAAACTAAAAATCCTAGTCCAATAAACCCTAGTATAGACAAGAAATAAGCCCATTTAGCTGTTTCTTTTAAAAAGTCTTTTGCAGCGCTGTCTAACTGCAATTCAAATTTTTCAAATGCTGAAGTTTCTTCCATCGATTATAATGTTTTTAGGTTATCTAACAAACATAGGAAAAACATTTCTAAAAAACATTAAATTAAATTAACAAAAAAGAAATTCTAAATTTGGATTCCTAAGAAAAAATGAAACTTCAAACATGAAACCTGAAATCTAAAATTTCAATTTTAGGCAAAAAAAAACCACTCACAAAGTGAATGGTTTTTTGAGCCGATAGAGGGACTCGAACCCACGACCTGCTGATTACAAATCAGCTGCTCTAGCCAGCTGAGCTACATCGGCGTTATTTCGGGTGCAAATATAAAATTGTTTTTTGATATTACAAAATAAATCTGCCTCTCATTTTTAAGTAAAAAACCATCACATTTCTGTGATGGTTTCCGTTGAGCCGATAGAGGGACTCGAACCCACGACCTGCTGATTACAAATCAGCTGCTCTAGCCAGCTGAGCTACATCGGCCTCAATACGGGTGCAAATATAAAGCGGTTTTTCAATTTCCCAAAATAAATTTGCACTTTTTTACACTTTTTTTTGCTTATAAAGCGTTGATTTTTTCAATCAATTGATTAGCAGTTTGTTCTAATTCAACATTGATTTGTTTGAAGTGTGCTTTTTTATTTTCAACGTTCTTTGCGTTCACTTTTGTAATCAAAGTATCGAATGCAGCAATAGCTTCATCGATCAAAGCATTCGTTTCTGGAGTTGGATTTCCTGTTGTTGACATCTCAAACAAGTAAACTGCCTCAATAATATCTCCTAATACGAAGTTGATGTCTTTCTTTAAATTCTTAACGTTTGCCATTTTATTATAATTTTAATTTGCGTCTGCAAAAGTACATATTATCTTTAGATTATGTGTTAAGAAATGTAAATTTCTAAAATTGAAGCTTTTCCGTTCAAATTAAATGCATTTATCGCAGCAGGAACCAAAACGGTATCGCCTTTTTTGTACGCTTGTTTAAATCCATCATATTCGATTTCAAAGTCACCTTCAATACACATATATACTGTAAATGTTTCCCCAGTTTTAGAAACTTCTAACTTATTTTCTAAAGGAAGAAAGTTAGTTGTAAAATACGGACAATCTACAATTGTGTTTGAAGTATTTACTTTTGAGTCGTACTTTTTCTGTGTATCTACTTTATTATAGTTAATTGCATCTAATGCAAGATCTACGTGAAGTTCTCTTTTGTTTCCGTTTGCATCTACACGATCAAAATCGTATAATCTATAGGTAATATCAGAAGTTTGTTGAATTTCGGCAACAACTAATCCAGCGCCAATTGCGTGAACAGTTCCTGTTTCTAAGAAGAAAACATCGCCTGGTTTCGCTTTTACATCATCTAAGATTGAAACCAAAGTATTGTCGTGCAAATGTTTTAAATATTCTTCTTTATTAGAATCTTCTTTAAAACCAACAATAATTCTCGCATCTGCATCTGCCTGAGTTACGTACCACATTTCTGTTTTTCCGAATGAATTGTGGCGTTCTTTTGCTAATTTATCGTTTGGGTGAACTTGAATCGAAAGATCTTCTCTTGCATCCAAGTATTTGAAAAGTAATGGAAATTGTTTTCCGAAACGCTCGTAAACTTTAGTTCCTAAAATAGCCTCTGGCGTTTCATTAATCAAATCCATTAAAGATTTTCCTTTTAAATCGCCATTTGCAACCACACTTACATCTCCTTCTACGGTAGATAATTCCCAGCTTTCGCCTGTAATTTTCGAAACAATTGGTTTGTTTAGAATTGTTTTTAGTTTTTCTCCTCCCCAGATTCTTTCTTTCAAAATCGGTTCAAATTGCAAAGGGTATAAATTTTGGCTCATGTTTTAGGCTAATATTTGGTTTAATTAATTGTGTTTTGTACTACTGTTTATTTTTATAATACTAATTCTTTTACGGTTTCTAGTGCTTTCGGAATATGTTTGGCAGCATTTACACTGTCAAAAATCGAAATTACTAAACCATTTTTATCTATAATATAGGTTACGCGTCCTGGAAGTAATCCGAATAAATTATTACGGACTCCAAAAAGCTTTCTTAGTCTTTTATCTTGATCCGAAAGCAAAATAAAAGGCAATTGATGTTTAGCAGCAAATTTATGATGCGATTTTACGCTGTCACTGCTAATACCGATTACCTCAGCTCCTAAATCTTTGAAATCTTCATATTGATCCCGAAAACTGCAAGCTTCTGTTGTACAGCCTGGCGTATTATCTTTTGGATAAAAATAAATTACCAAAGGCTTTCTACCTAAGACGCTCTGACTTTCAAAAAGTTCTCCATTGTTGTCTTTCGCAGTAAAATTCGGAACTATATCTCCTATTTTTAATGACATTTTTTATTCTCCTTTATAAGTTACAAAATTGCGTTCCGTTTCGTTCAAAACGACTTCCAAATCAAAGTCGGTATGAATTCGTTGTCTAATTTTATTCCATATCACAACGGCAATATTTTCTGCAGTCGGATTCAAATCTGCAAATTCTGGAACATCCAGATTCAGATTTTTGTGATCAAACGGAATTTCTACCTCTTCTCGTATTATATCCGCCAATACTTTCACATCTAAAACAAAACCAGTTTCGGGGTCAATCTTTCCTGTAACACTTACTGTTAAACCATAATTATGACCATGAAAGTTAGGATTATTGCATTTTCCAAAAACAGCATCGTTTTTTTCAAATGACCAATCCTTTCGATGTAGTCGATGCGCAGCATTAAAATGTGCTTTTCTTGATATGGTTACTCTCATTTAGGCTTTTGGTTGGTCTGGATTAAAGTTTATGATCTTCTAAATAATGATAAAATTCATCAAAAATTATTTTAAACCAAACGGTATATATTTCGGGCTGTTTCTGAATATCAGTTTTTACATCTTCAATTTTCATCCATTTCCAAGCTTCAACTTCTTCTGTATTGATGTTTGGATTTTCATTATAATATCCAATCATAACATGATCTAATTCATGCTCTGTCAATCCGTTATCAAAAGGAGCTTTATAAATAAAATGAAACAGCTCTTTCAATTCCGTTTTAAAACCCATTTCTTCAAACAATCTTCTGCTCCCCGCTTCGATGTTCGTTTCACCTTCGCGCTGGTGGCTGCAGCAAGTATTCGTCCAAAGTAAAGGCGAATGATATTTTTGATGTGCTCGCTGTTGCAGCATGATTTCATTTTGTTCGTTTAAAACAAAAACTGAAAATGCACGGTGCAAAAGCGCTTTTTCATGTGCTTCTAATTTTGGCATTAAACCAATCTGCTCATCATTTTCGTTAACCAATATTACTTTTTCTTCTGTCATAAGTCTTCTTAAGCTAACAAAAATACGAAAAAAGAAATGGCTTAAAAATCCTAATTGCAATTGCAAAAAATCTAAACCTCAGCTCTTTTTATATCTTTCTGATTTACAATTAAATAAATCCAGTTCAAAATTAAAAGCTGTTAAAATTAAGACATAAAAACTACATTGACCTATTTTACGTAACTAATAAAAAGTTAAAACACACTTAAAAAAAACTGAATTCTTTGAAACTCAGTATTTCGAGGCTTAATCTAGTTGTATCTTTGAATTACAAAACTAAAGAAGCCTACAAATTTATACAGATCTAACACATTAAACTTTTATTATTTGTTTTATGAAATCTAAAACTCAACTTATTAGCCTTTGCTTTTTGTTACCGCTTTTTATTTTACAGGCTTGCGGACAAAACAACAAAAAGGATGCAAAACCAATTTCGATGGAAAAAAATGTAATTACTAAACCGGGAAATCCATATTATTCAAATACAGATACCACAAAATTGAATGTTAGTAACGCCGAATGGAAAAAAGTTTTACCTGAAGACGTTTACGCTGTTATGCGCGAAGCAGATACCGAAAGACCTTTTACAGGAAAATATTGGAACAGCGATGAAAAAGGAACCTATTATTGCGCTTCTTGCGGAAACAAACTCTTCAGATCTACTGCCAAATTCTCTAGCACTTGTGGTTGGCCAAGTTTCTTCGAACAAGACAACAAAAAAAGCATTGTTTTTAAAGAAGACAATTCACTTGGAATGGAACGAACTGAAACTCTTTGCGGACGCTGCGGTGGACATTTAGGACACATTTTCGACGATGGCCCAGAACCAACCGGAAAGCGTTATTGCATGAATTCAATTGCTCTTGATTTTATTCCAGACAACAAATAATCTCACTTATGAAAAATATACTCTTAATATGTTTATTTGCGCTTTCGCTGAATGGCTTTTCGCAAAATAAAAAAGCATCAAATATAGAAACTATTACGCTTGGCGGAGGATGTTATTGGTGCGTAGAAGCAGTTTATGAAAATCTGGACGGCGTAAAATCTGTTGTTTCTGGATTTTCTGGAGGAAATGTTGCTAATCCAACTTATGAGGAAGTTTGTACTGGAGAAACTGGTCACGCCGAAGTTGTTCAGATTACGTACGACAAAACTGTGACGGACATTAACGAAATTTTTAAGGTGTTTTTTACCGTTCATGATCCGACAACTTTAAACCGTCAGGGCGCAGATGTTGGAACACAATATCGTTCTGTTATTTTTTATAAAAATGCCGAACAAAAGAAAGCTGCAGAAAGCATTATTTCTGAATTGAATAAGGCAAAAGTTTACAAAAGTCCAATTGTAACAAAAGTGGAGCCTTTTAAAGCTTTCTATAAAGCCGAAGATTATCATCAGAATTATTATGCGAATAACAAAAATCAGCCGTATTGCAGAATGGTAATTCAGCCGAAACTAGAGAAATTTGAAAAGGTTTTTAAAGATAAACTTAAAAAGCATTAAAAAGGATTCTTCTAAACGTCCTTAAGAGTTTATTTGATTTCTGAAAGATTGCTTCGGAGAAGCAAAATATTTATAGAACATATAATATTCATAGACAACAAAGCTCCAGCGGAGCGATATATTTTTTTGTAATGGTAAAACATATCGCTCCGCTGGAGCTTTTTCTATTGCGATATTTTTATTTCTATAAATATTTTGCCCCTCTGGGGCTTACTTAAGAAGAAACTATTGTTTAGCTACTTTTTTAAATCGCATTACCGGAATATCGCCTTGAATTAAATTCAGTTTTCCATCTTTATCGACAGAATAACTTGTAATTTGTTTAATTTGTTTTAAGAATACTTGTTCTCCGCCACCTTCACAAAACATCATTGTTGTTGGTCCAGCTTCTCCAAAACTTAAAGATTTTCCGTTTAGAGTATATGGCGCGCTGTAACCATTACATCCGTTATTTCCGTAAACTCTTGTTTCTTTTTGATCGAAAGTTAATTGAGGTTTTTTATTCGGATACAAACCTTCAAAAGCAATTCTTGGTCCAGAAATATACTCCAACTCCCAAGTTGTATCAAATAGATTTCCTGCGCTTTTTGTGTCTTTGGATGCCATACAAGAAGTTAATAATAAGGTTAAAACTGAAACGACTGCAAGTGTGTATTTTTTCATAAAAATGTAATTTTAAAGATTAATATAATTTGTTTTTTGAAGATTAGAATTGATCTGTAAACATTCTTTTCTCAATATTCATGCCCAGTTGCAGGTTTACATTTTAGAATTGGGAGTTTTTTCTGTATCTAAGTTACTCTATTTTATTTAAAGTTTTATAAGTCAAATCTTTAAAATCAATTTTGCAACTGCATTTTTTTTGTAATTTGCATCAATCAAAAAGCTACCAATCATCATCAAAAACCAAAAAATGAAACAAATTTTATTATTCATCACTTTATTAGTTTTCGGATTTCAAGTTCATTCGCAAGAAAATCTTCCGACAGATTATCTTTCTAAAGAATTTCACAAAGGCCGTCGCGAAGCTTTTAGAGCTTTAATGCCAGCTAATTCTGTAGCAGTTATTTTTTCATATCCTGAAAGAGTATTTTCTAGAGACATTAATTATAATTTTCATCAAAATCCAGACCTTTATTATTTAACAGGCTATAAAGAACCTGAGTCCGTTTTACTGCTTTTTAAAGAACCGCAGGGAACAGAAAAATACACCGAAGTTCTTTTTGTACGAGAAAGAAATGCGCTTAGAGAAACCTGGACAGGAAGACGCTTGGGAGTTGAAGGCGCAAAATCTAAACTAGGCTTCGCAAAAGTTTATAACGGAGTCGATTTTCAGAATTTTGAAATTGATTATAAAAAATTCGACAAAATCATTTACGATGAATTTCAAACCGATATTGCGTTTAGCAATCAACCAGAAAGCCTTTATTCTTTAACACAAACATTTAAGAAAAAAGCGGAAATTACAGTAGAAAATTCAGATTCTACATTGTTATTCAACGACATTACTTCTTCACTCCGTGAAATCAAAACTCCAGAAGAATTGGTTTTAATGCGCAAATCAGTCAAACTTTCTTGCATTGCGCACAATGAAGTAATGAAAGCCGTTGGGCCAGATATGAGCGAAAATGAGGCAGATGGAATTCATAGATACATTCATAGACATTATGGCGCTGAAGATGAAGGCTATCCGCCAATCGTAGGCGCTGGAGCAAATGGCTGTATTTTACATTACGGAGAAAACAACGCTACTAAAATGGATAATCAATTGTTATTAATGGATGTAGGATCTGAATATCACGGTTACTCTGCCGATGTAACAAGAACTATTCCGGCAAACGGAAAATTCAGTCCAGAACAAAAAGCCATTTATGAATTGGTTTATGAAGCTCAAGAAGAAGTTTTTAAAATCTGTAAAGAAGGAACTCCACTAATTGCTTTAAATGAAACGGCAAAAAATGTTTTAGCAAAAGGTTTAGTAAAACTAGGAATTATTACAGATCCCAAAGATGTAAAATTATACTATCCTCACTCTTGCTCGCATTTTCTTGGTTTAGATGTCCATGATAAAGGAACTTTTAAAGGCCCACAAACCGTTATAAAAGAAAACATGATTTTAACTGTTGAACCTGGAATTTATATTCCTGCAAACAGTAAATGTGACAAAAAATGGTGGAATATAGGCGTTCGTATTGAAGATGACATTTTAATGCTTAAAGATTCTTATGAAAATCTTTCTATAGACGCTCCCAGAAAATGGCAAGATATCGAAGCTTTGGCGAAACAAAAAAGCAATTTTAATGAAATGAAATTTCCTAAGATTTAATTTTATTTTTTAGCCACAGATTAAATGGATTTTCACAGATTATTTTTTTTTAGAAAATCCTTTTAATCTTTTTAATCTGTGGCTAAAAAAAACTTTTCAAACTAATTTTCACGTACTTTGTATTCCTAAATTAGTTTAAAATGAAAGCACTTACCTTCTCTACTTTTGGAGATTCAGATGTTTTAGAATATATAGAAATTCCTAATCCTCAATTAAAAAGCGACGAAATTTTAGTCGAAATGAAGGCCATCGGATTAAATTTTGCCGATGTTTACAGACGAAAAGGAAATTATCATTTAAAAGGAAACCCGCCTTTTATTGCAGGTTACGAAGGTGCTGGAATTGTTGTCGATGCCAATAATCATCCCGAATATAAAGTTGGCGATCGCGTGGCTTTTGCCGATGTTCCTTTTGCGAATGCAGAATTGGTTGCAGTCAATACCAATCATGTTTTACCATTACCTGAAAATATTTCGTTTGAAACTGCGGCTTCAGTATTACTTCAAGGCTTAACAGCACATTATTTAGCCACCGACAGTCATAAAACAGCAAATGGCGAAACAGTTTTAATTCATGCTGTTGCCGGTGGAGTTGGACAAATTCTGACTCAAATAAGCAAACTTTTGGGAGCGAATGTTATTGGTTTAACTTCCTCTTCTGAAAAAGCAAAGATTGGTTTTGAACAAGGCGCAGATCATGTTTTTCTTTATAATGAAGATTGGAAGTCGGAAATTTTAAAAGTGATTCCAAAAGGTGTTGATGCTGTTTATGACAGTATTGGAAGCACTTTAATGGAGAGCTTTGAAGTTACCAAAGAATGCGGGCAAGTCGTTTTCTTCGGAATGGCTGGCGGCGATCCATCGCCAATAGATCCTAGAATGTTAATGGATACTTCTAAAACTCTAACCGGAGGCGATTTATGGAGTTATTTAAATTCTAAAGACGAAAGAATCAAAAGATCTACACAATTATTCGATTGGATTGTTGATGGAAAAATTAAGCTTTCAGAACCTACTTCTTTTAAATTATCGGAAGGAAAGCTGGCGCATGATTTTCTGGAAAGCAGAAAAAGTACTGGAAAGATTATCTTAATCCCTTAAAATAAAACCAAAAATGAATTCCCAAAACCATCTTTTTAACCATAAAACATTATTTGCTTTTCTATTATTTTTCTTTTTTGCCCTAACAGCAAATTCACAAAAACAAATCTGTAGAATCTATTTCGATGACGGTACCGTTTTAAGCGGAATTGGAAAAATTAGAACCGATAACACCATCAAGTTAAAATTGAATGATGACGATAAAGGAACCGATTATGACCCTTTGATTATTGATCGAATTGAACTTGAAAGAGATGGAATTTCGCAAGTTTATAAATACAAAAAAGAAGTCGACGGTTTTCATAAATGGCTAAAAGTCTTGATTGAAGGCAAAGTCAGCTTATACAAATATGATATGTCTGGCTTTAATTTTGCAACAATCCCAAATTCTGGATTTTCAGGAATGAATATGGGAATGGGAATGGCTTCAAGTCCTGTAACGTATTATTATGTTGCTCACGGAGAAGATTTTGAAGTTTCTATAATTACTTCTCTGGGAAACATCAGTAAAAATTTTAAAAAAGCAGCTTCAGAATTTTTCAAAGACTGTCCAGTTCTCGTAGAAAAAATCAACAACAAAGAATTTAAAAAAGATGATATTTTTCAGGTTGTCAAATTTTACAACACAAAATGCGACACAGAAAATGCTGCTACCGAAATAAAAGCTGAAAACTAAAAAGCTTACGCCCATTAAGAAATTACTTAATGGGCTTTTATTTTTATAACTGATTAATTTCAATCTTTATCAATTCAGACAATTCTAAAATTCTTTCAACTTCGTCTTTATTAGCAACAAAAAACAAATAGTTATCGCCAAAAGTTTCATAGGTTAATAGCTCAAGATTCGATTTTTCTAATTCAGATTGAATGTAAGGAAAGAGTTCATGACTATAAGTTTCTTCGGGATAATCGAAAGTAAAATCTTCGCCGATTAAATTAGAAATAAAATATACTGCATCTTCTGGATCAAATTTCCAATCGCTGTTCCAAGCGTCGATACTTTCAAAAAAAGCAAAATGATCTTCGACAATATCATGATATTCTTTTGCTTCTTTTTTATAATTCTTAAAAAGTTTTTTTGATTGTTTTTTTAGTTCCTTTTCTTCAATATTTCCTCTTGAAACCAATTGAATAAACTCTTCAAAATCTTTTTCTGTCGCCTCTTCATTTGCTAATAAATTATCATTTGAAGAAAGTTCTACAGTTTTTGGAACTTCAATGTCTAAATACTGGCAAATTCCTTGCAGCACCAATTTAAAATCTCGAATTCCGATTTCTTCACTTTCATTCTTTGGATTATTTATATCTAAAACTTCACTTTCCAATAATCCTTTTGTGTAATCAAAGAAATGTTTTCCTGAATATAATATTCTAAAATCGTTTATTTCTAAGCTATTTGTACAGCAAAAAAAGATAGTGAAATTTTTTATGGAACGTTTAAATACTTTCTTCTCTTCTGAAGTTGGCTGTGAGTTAAACTGAATATGAATAAAATCGTATTCTAAACCTTCTTGAATTGCTTCATCAGAAAGAACACCAACATTCATTTTCTTATAAAGTTCATTTAAAACTTCATAAGCATTTTTAAAACCGGCTTTTTTAATTTCGGCTATGCCTTCTTCATGATCAAATGAACCTGGAAAATAAAATAAATTTACAGATACATTTTCCTGAATTCCTTTTACTTTAAATTCAAGATCAGACTTCTGGCTATACAAGTAATTATAAATAGGTTCAATTATATCAAAAGAAATAATCGATTTTGGATCATTATTACGTCCGAATAAATTAGAAAAGAAGTTCACCATTAGTTATTTAGTTTAAAATATTTGCGTTCTCAAATTAGAAAGCAACTAATATAAACTAAGATAGTAAAGTTTTTTTCTGCAAAAAATTATTTCAAAGATTCCGCAATCATCAAGGCGCATTTTTCGCCATCAATTGCTGCAGAAATAATTCCACCAGCGTAACCTGCACCTTCTCCACATGGATATAAACCTTTTATTTGAAGATGCTCTAAAGTCATAGGATTTCTCGGAATTCTAACTGGCGAAGAAGTTCTGCTTTCTGGCGCATGTAAAATAGCTTCGTTAGTCAAATAACCACGCATTGATTTTCCAAAATCCTGAAATCCTTGACGCATAATCTGCGTTAAAAATCCTGGAAAAACCTGCCCTAATTCAACTGAAGTTGTTCCTGGAACATAAGAAGTTTTCGGAATATCTGCCGAAACTTTACTTTGCGTAAAATCTATCATTCTTTGCGCTGGAACTTTTTGAGTTTGTCCAGCCAAATACCATGCTTTTTGTTCGATACTTTTTTGAAATTCCATTCCTGCCAAAGCACCAAATTTTGCAAAAGGTTTGAAATCCTCTAATTTTAATTCGACCACAATTCCAGAATTTGCTGTAGATTGATCACGTTTAGATGGCGACCATCCGTTTGTAACCACTTCACCCGGACTTGTAGCACATGGTGCAATGACACCACCCGGACACATACAGAACGAATACATTCCGCGCCCGTTTACTTGTTTTACAATTGAATAAGGAGCCGGTGGCAAATGTTCTCCGCGATAATCACAACTGTATTGAATGCTGTCTATTAACTCCTGAGAATGTTCTGCTCGAACGCCTAAAGCAAAAGGTTTTGCTTCTATTAAGATTTTCTTTTTATCTAATAATTCAAAAATATCACGTGCAGAATGTCCTGTTGCCAAGATTAATTTATTGGCGTGAATTTTATCTCCGTTTTGCGTTACGATTCCTTCAACCTCATTATTCTTTACCAAAATATCACTAACACGAGTTTCAAATAAAACCTGACCGCCAAATTCGATGATTTTCTCACGAATATCCTCAATAATCTTAGGCAATTTATTGGTTCCGATATGTGGATGAGCTTCTACCAAAATATCTTCTGAAGCACCAAAAGCAACTAAAAGTTCTAAAATTCTAGTTACATCTCCACGTTTTTTAGAACGTGTATATAATTTACCATCAGAATACGTTCCTGCTCCACCTTCGCCAAAGCAATAATTAGAATCTTCGTTTACAATATGTTCGCGATTTATTGCTTTCAGATCACGTCTTCGTCCGCGAACGTCTTTTCCGCGCTCTAATACAATTGGTTTTAAGCCTACCTCTATTAATTGCAAAGCAGCAAAAAGTCCAGCTGGACCTGCTCCAACAACAATAACTTCTTGTGCCGAAGAAACGTCTTTATAAATAGGAAGCTCAATTTTAGTTTCGTGAAATGGTTCGCCTTTCAAATAAATAAGAACTTTCAAATTGATTTTAATCGCTTTTTGTCGTGCATCAATAGAGCGTTTTAAAATTGAAACGTGCTGAATTTCTTGAGCAGAAACTTTAATCTGCTTAGACAAATAGTCTTTTAGCAATGATTCGTTTGCAGCAATTTCTGGTGTAACTTGAAGTAAAAGTTCTTTTGGCATTTTTTTGTTTTTATTCTATTAGCTTTTCTTTCTATGAAAAGAAGATGCAAAAGTACTATTTTGAAATGAGATTTTATATTTGCTCTAAATTTTCACGCAGATTTACACAGATCTAAACTGATTATGGGGTTTTTCAGCACAAAGCATATCGTAGAGACGCACTGCAGTGCGTCTAACATATTATGGGCACACGTTGCGTAGACGCACTGCGGTGCGTCTCTACAGAAAAAAACTTAGAATCTCAGAATCTTAGAACCTTTAAGAAAGACTTTGTACCTTTGCACCTCAAAACCTTTGCACCTTTAAAAAAATGTCTAGAAAAATAAAATTGATTTGGGATTTTCGCGGACCAGCTTCTGCAAAAACTGCCGAGCACCACGAAATTCATTTAAAAGAATATATAGCAATTGAAAAATTACCTTTAAATATTACAGGTTTTTCAATTGTAAACGATATGCACGCTACCGCTTTTATGGTAGTTACTGACGAAAATATGATTCAGGTAAGAGATGCTTTGAAACCGCATCGAGGAGAGATTTACAGTGATCAGTAATCAGTTTTTAGTGTTCAGAGAGTCCTAAAAACTGATTACTTAATACTTTTATAATAACTTATTCCAACTATCTATTTTAGAATTCACTGAACACTAAAAACTGAACACAGAATACTTTAATTCGCTACTTCACTAATAAACTTAATACGCATTAAACGCAATTCGTCAATATCGTAATCGCCATCAAATTCTTTAAGTGCGTCTTCAATTTTATCTGATTCTGATTCCATGAAGTAATCGTGGATTTCTTCCTGCTGATCGTCATCCAAGATATCATCTAACCAATATTTGATATTTAGCTTGGTTCCAGAATAAACAATTTGCTCCATTTCTTTAATCAAAGCATCCATTGTTAAACCTTTTGCAGAAGCAATGTCGTTCAACGACAGTTTTCGGTCGATATTCTGAATGATATATAATTTATTTGCTGAATTTACTCCAGTAGATTTTACAACAAGATCGTCTGGGCGAATAATATCGTTATCTTCAACATATCGGCTGATTAGAGCGACAAATTCACTTCCATATTTTTTAGCTTTTCCTTCTCCTACTCCATGAATATTGTATAGTTCTGTAATAGAAACTGGATATTTAAGCGCCATATCTTCTAAAGAAGGATCTTGAAAAACAACAAATGGCGGAACTCCAAGTTTTTTAGCTACTTTTTTACGAAGTTCGCGAAGCATTCCTGTCAAGACTTCATCGGCAGTTCCAGAAGATTTGCCTCCTGATACAATCGTTTCGTCATCAGCTTCTGTATATTCATGATCTTCAGACATCATAAATGAAACTGGATTTTTAATATAATCTAATCCTTTTTCGGTGATTTTAATTACACCATAAGTTTCGATATCTTTAGACAGATAAGCAGAAACTAAAACTTGTCTTAATAACGCCATCCAATATTTTTCGTCGTGATCTGAACCCGAACCAAAATAAGGTTGTGTATCTGTTTTGTGCGCTTTAATTACGGCATTAATACGCCCAATTAAAGTGAACACAATTTCTTTTGATTTATAAATGTGTTTGGTATCACGAACAACTTCAAGCAATTTCACCACTTGATCTTTTGCTTCGACCTTATGTTTCGGATTACGAACGTTGTCGTCCATATCGGCACCTTCACCAGTTTCGCTGTCGAATTCTTCACCGAAATAATGAAGAAGGAATTTTCTACGCGACATCGAAGTTTCGGCGTAAGCCACAACTTCCTGCAAAAGGGCAAAACCAATTTCTTGCTCGGCAACTGGTTTTCCAGACATAAATTTCTCTAGCTTTTCTACATCTTTATAAGAGTAATAAGCTAAACAGTGTCCTTCTCCACCGTCGCGTCCTGCACGACCAGTTTCCTGATAATAACTTTCAAGAGATTTTGGAATATCATGGTGAATTACAAAACGAACGTCTGGTTTATCGATTCCCATTCCGAAGGCAATTGTTGCTACAACGACATCTACATCTTCCATCAAAAACATATCTTGATGTTTGGCGCGTGTTTTTGCATCTAAACCTGCGTGATAAGGAACCGCACTGATTCCGTTTACTTGTAAAACTTCGGCAATAGATTCTACTTTTTTTCGGCTTAAGCAGTAAATAATTCCAGATTTGCCTTTATGCTGTTTTATAAATCGAATAATATCCGATTCGATATTTTTTGTTTTTGTTCGAACTTCGTAATATAAGTTCGGTCTATTGAATGATGCTTTAAAAGTGTTCGCATCAGACATATCCAAATTTTTCAGAATATCTTCCTGAACTTTTGGCGTTGCAGTAGCGGTAAGTCCGATAATTGGTACTTTACCTAATTGCTTGATAATATGTCGCAGATTTCTGTATTCAGGTCTAAAATCGTGTCCCCATTCTGAAATACAGTGAGCTTCATCAATAGCAACAAAAGAAATTTTGACACTTTGTAAGAAAGTAACATATTCTTCTTTTGTTAACGATTCTGGGGCTACGTACAAAAGTTTGGTTAAACCAGAAGTGATATCTTTTTTAACCTGAGCAATCTCCGTTTTGGTAAGAGAGGAATTCAATACATGTGCAATTCCATTTTCTGACGAGAGACTTCGAATCGCATCAACTTGATTTTTCATCAAAGCAATCAATGGTGAAACAACAATTGCTGTTCCATCCTGAATTAAAGCGGGTAATTGATAACAAAGAGACTTTCCACCGCCTGTTGGCATAATTACGAAAGTATTCTTATCATTTAAAATACTCGTAATGACTTGCTCTTGCAAGCCTTTAAATTGGCTAAAGCCGAAATACTTCTTTAATTCTTTATGTATTTCAATTTCGTTTGAATTCATTCTTTATATTAATGGTATTTTGTATAAATTTGCAACACATAAAGATACAACTTTCTTTTATACATACAAATTTTAAATATTCTGATTTGATCACAAAAGAAAATATATTGGCAATCGCCAAAAAAACAATACTCTCTGAAAGTGAAGCAATTACAAAACTAATTGATTTTTTGGACGAAAATTTTTACGAAGCTGTCCAACGTATCTATGAAAGCAAAGGGCGACTTATTGTAACTGGAATTGGAAAAAGCGCCATTATTGCTCAAAAAATGGTTGCCACCTTTAACTCTACTGGAACGCCTTCTATGTTTTTGCATGCTGCCGAAGCTATTCATGGTGATTTAGGCATGATCCAGAATGAAGATGTTATAATTTGTATTTCTAAAAGTGGAAATAGCCCAGAAATAAAGGTTTTAGTTCCGTTATTAAAAAGATTCGGTAATACTCTAATTGCAATTACAGGAAACATCACTTCTTTTTTAGCAAAAGGCTCAGATTATGTTCTAAATGCAACTGTAGATACAGAAGCTTGCCCAATTAATTTGGCACCAACAAATAGCACGACTGCACAACTAGTTATTGGAGACGCATTGGCAGTTTGCTTAATGGAAATGCGTGATTTTAAACCTGAAGATTTTGCCGTTTATCATCCTGGCGGCGCTTTAGGAAAGAAGCTATTACTTCGTGTAAAAGACATGATCGAAAATTCATTAAAACCTGCAGTTGCGCCAGAAACTTCTGTTAAAAAAGTCATTTTTGAAATTTCTGAAAAAAGACTTGGGGTTACAGCAGTTATTGAAGATGAAAAAATTATTGGAATTATTACAGATGGAGACATCCGACGAATGCTAAATGACGTAGATACTATTGCGGACTTAACTGCAAGGGATATTATGTCTAAAAATCCTAAAGTAGTATCTTCGGAAACTATGGCAGTTGACGCTTTAAATATTTTAGAAGATTTCTCCATCACGCAATTGATTGTGGCTGACAATGGAGAATATAAAGGAGTTTTACACTTACATGACATTTTAAAAGAAGGAATAGTATAATGGCAAAGAAAAACCTTGGCGAGATGTCATTTTTAGATCATCTTGAAGAACTAAGATGGTTATTAGTTAGAAGTACATTAGCAACATGCATTATGGCATTTGTTACTTATTTTATTAGTGATTATTTATTTGATCAAATTATTTTAGGTCCAATTAGACCAACATTTTTTACATATGTTTGGTTTTGCGACTTATCGCATCAATTAGGTTTTGCAGACAGTATCTGTATTACGGAATTGAATTTCATTATTCAGAATACCGAAATGGAAGGTCAGGTCAACATCTTTGTATGGATGTGTCTTCTGGCTGGTTTCATTTTAAGTTTTCCTTATATTTTGTGGGAAATCTGGAAATTTATTAGTCCGGCTCTGTACGAGAAAGAAAGAAAAAATGCGAAACTTTTTATTTTCGTTTCTTCTTTACTTTTCTTTTTAGGAGTGCTATTCGGCTATTTTGTAGTAATTCCGATGTCGGTAAACTTCGTGGCAACTTTCTCTGTAAGTGATGTGGTGAAAAACCAATTTACGCTAGAATCTTATATGGGAATGGTTAAAACGAGTATTCTAGGAAGTGCCATATTTTTTGAATTGCCAATCGCTATCTACTTCTTAACCAAATTAGGATTAGTAACTCCAGAATTTTTAAGAAAGTATTGGAAATATGCTGTTGTAATTATTTTAGTTATTGCCGCAATTGTTACGCCGCCAGATGTTGTAAGTCAAACCATTGTAGCAATTCCGATGTTGATTATTTACGAGGTAAGTATATTGATTTCGAAGGTTGTTTATAGAAATAAATTAAAAGAAAATGTCTGATATCATTCAAGAATTTAACGATTATCGTTCTAAAATGAACGAAAAATTATTAGCTGACAATAACAAAATTGTAAAGCGAATTTTTAATCTTGACACCAATGCTTACGCAGAAGGTGCTCTTGATGTAAAAACCAAAGAACTTTTAGGTTTAGTTGCTTCAACGGTTTTACGTTGCGATGACTGTGTAAAATACCACTTAGAAACCAGTTATAAAGAAGGTGTTTCTAAAGAAGAAATGATGGAAGCAATGGGAATTGCCACTCTTGTTGGAGGAACAATCGTAATTCCGCATTTAAGAAGAGCTTACGAGTTTTGGGAAGCTTTGGAAGAGCAAGGCAAATAATTAGAAAATTTGATAATTAGTCAATTAGATAATTTCTTGACAATATGTTAATTCATTTATCTCGTTGATTTATTTTCATTTATTTTGCCAAAGCGAGATATAATTATCTCATTATCAAATTGACCATTATCTAATTAAAAAAAATGAAGCTAAGAGCCGATAATTTAATCAAAACATATAAAGGACGTAGTGTTGTAAAAGGAATTTCTGTCGAAGTAAATCAAGGAGAAATTGTGGGACTTTTGGGACCTAATGGAGCTGGAAAAACAACGTCTTTTTATATGATTGTTGGATTAGTAAAACCAAATCAAGGGAATATTTACCTTGATGATTTGAATATTACTGATTATCCGATGTACAAACGTGCCCAACAAGGAATTGGCTATTTGGCGCAAGAAGCTTCTGTTTTTAGAAAATTAAGTATCGAAGACAATATTTTAAGCGTTTTGCAATTGACGAAACTCTCTAAAGAAGCACAGATTGCTAAAATGGAAAGTTTAATTGAAGAATTCAGTTTAGAACATATTCGTACGAACCGAGGAGATTTACTTTCTGGAGGTGAGCGTCGTCGTACAGAAATTGCACGCGCTTTGGCTACTGATCCAAAATTCATTTTATTGGATGAACCTTTTGCGGGAGTTGATCCCGTTGCGGTTGAGGATATTCAGAGAATTGTAGCGCAATTAAAAAATAAAAATATCGGAATCTTAATTACCGATCACAACGTTCAGGAAACTTTGGCCATTACCGATAAAACATATCTAATGTTTGAAGGAGGAATTCTGAAAGCTGGAGTTCCAGAAGAATTGGTTGAAGATGAAATGGTTCGCCGTGTTTATCTTGGACAAAACTTCGAGTTGCGTAAAAAGAAACTGGAATTTTAGAAAAAAGTGGTCAGTTTTTTAGTGATTAGTTCTTGAAAAGTAAATAGTGGTCAGTTTTTTAGTATTCAGTTTTCGGCTGAAACCTAAAAAACTGATTTTTTTTAAATCTAAAAGAGCGAACACTGAACACTTTTTTTTTAGCTCTGAACACTATTCTACGGCAATAAACTGCAGCTGTTCTATATCTCCGTTATAAATGTTAACATCAACACGATGTTTGATTCCCGGCAAAGAAGCTTTTTCTGTAAACTGCCAGAACAGCCAGTCATCTTCTATTTTTTCTCTGTAAAAATTATAATTGGCAATCCAGAATAAATAATCTCCGAATTCTTCTTTTAAGAAATCAGAATAATATCTTTCTCCCGAATAAATTATTGGGCGTACCTGATAATGTTTTTCAACTTTATTCAACCAACGTTTCAAACCTTTTTTTAAACTGTCTAAAGGCTGATTTTTGGGTAATTTTTCGATATCTAAAACTGGCGGAAGATCTCCTTTTTGCAATTTTACAGTTTTAATAAAAAGATCTGCTTGTTCTATAGAATTTTCGTTGGGACGATAATAATGATAAGCCCCACGCATTATTTTATTTTCTTTTGCTCCTTCCCAATTTCTTTTAAATTGCCTATCAACACGATCATTTCCCGCTGTTGCGCGAATAAACACAAATTGTACAGGATATTTTTCGTCTAGAATTTCAACTTCTTCCCAATCGACTTTTCCTTGAAATTCAGAAACGTCAATTCCGACCACTTTTCCTTTATGATTTTCTAAAACACGAATATTTCGCACATCCGAAAGATGTTTATCTACCTCATCTTCATCCAGAACTTTTTCCGATTTAAAACCTAAATAATAAGCAAGTCCTTTACGATAATGGTAAATTATTCCGATAAATAAACACGAAAAGAATAGCAACAAAAGTCCTCGAAAAACCCTGCTTAAAAGTGATCTTCCAGCTGGTTTTCTAGAATACGTTTTACGGTAAGTTGTTTTTCTTGCCATTAAACTGAATTACTTTTTCAAAAAGAGATTATTGATAATTGAAAGCAATACATAAAAAACAATAATCAACGGAATTGCAATGTAATGCAGCAATACGACCATTAATACTGAAATAATTAAAAACACGATTTGAAGTGCATTTTCTTTAAAGCTGAACTTTTTAACTTTTAAAGAAAACAACGGAATTTCAGCATTCATAATATAAGCACTACCCAAAGTAATAATCAATAAAACCCATTGATTCGTCAATAATTCAAGAATTAAAAGTGAAGAATCTGCATACATATCTAGAACTATTTGCAAGCTAATTATAAAAATAGCATTTGCAGGAGTTGGCAAACCTATAAACGAATCGGTCTGACGAGTATCAATATTAAAGTTGGCTAATCTGTAGCAAGCGCCTAAAGTTATAATAAATCCTAAAAAAGGGACAATTGCTTGATTTCCTAATTGATCGCCGCCTCTTGCAAACATACTGTACATAACATAACCTGGAACAACTCCGCTCGTTACCATATCTGCCAATGAGTCTAATTGTAATCCAAGCGGACTAGAAACTTTAAATAATCTTGCAAAAAATCCATCAAAGAAATCAAAAAAGATTCCTAAACAAACCATGTAAAAAGCCATTAAAAAATCTCCTTTAGAGACAAAAACAATTGCTACACAACCACAGAAAAGATTAATTAATGTGATTAGATTTGGGATGTGCTTTTTAATATTCATAGTTTGAAATTTTGATAATGGCAGAGAACAAATTTAGCATAATAACTCGATGCAAAACGAGTTTTTCTAATAGTTTTTTATTTCTGATTCCGACTTTCAGAATATTTGAACAAACGAACTTAATAGCTGAGTAAAATATTATATTTTTGATAAAAATTTAAAAACTGTTCAGGACTGTAAAAAAAGAGCTTTTGAAAAAACTTTTAGCATTTATATTATTTTGGAGTTTTACTTCTCAATATGCACAAACTGTTCGAAAATATTCGAATGAATTTATGAATATTGGTGTTGATGCCGCGGCACTTGGAATGTCGAGCGCAGTTACGGCTTCTACAAATGATGTAAATGCAGTTTACTGGAATCCTGCGGGTTTAACCAATCTAGAAGATCATCAAATTGCTTTAATGCATGCCAGTTATTTTGCTAATATTGCACAATACGACTACATTGGTTATGCTAGTCCGATTGATGACCGAAGCGCTTGGGGAATTTCGATGATTCGCTTTGGGGTAGACGACATTATGGATACCACTCAATTAATCGACAGTCAAGGAAATATAGACTACAATAGAATTCGTCTCTTTTCAACAGCAGATTACGGTTTTACTTTTTCGTATGCCAGAAAACTTCCTGTTGATGGTTTTCAATATGGCGTTAATGCGAAAGTTATTAGAAGAGTAATTGGAAAATTTGCAAATTCTTGGGGATTTGGATTTGATATCGGACTTCAGTTTGAGAGAAACGATTGGAAATTTGGATTAATGCTTCGTGATATTACAACCACTTATAATGTGTGGAATATTGATGAAGAGGAATATGCTAAAATCGCCAATGCAATTCCGGGAGAAAATAATACTTTACCAGAAAGTACAGAAATTACGTTGCCAAAAGCACAATTAGGAGTTTCTAAACGATTTGATTTTCATAATGATTACAGTCTTGTTACCTCTGCAAACTTAAATATGAGATTTGAACAAACCAACGATATCATTTCATCAAAAGTAGCAAGTATAGATCCAGCTCTAGGGTTTGAATTTGGTTATACTGATTTAGTTTTTGTGAGAGCTGGCGTAGGAAATTTTCAGAATGTAACGCAATTAGATAATACAGAAAAATTAAATTTCCAACCCAATATCGGATTAGGTTTTAGATATAAAGGCATACAAATTGATTACGCTTTGACCGATTTAGGAAACCAAAGCACCGCCTTATATTCTAATATTTTTTCACTAAAAGTAGATTTAGGAATCTTTAGATAATTTTCTAAATCATAAAATTCAAAAAAAAATTAAATCATGAAAACTGTCATTTTCAAAAAAACACTTTTTATTTTATTCTTCTTGCTAAGTTTCATTGGTTTTAGCCAAAGTTTACCTTTATCTAAAGATGCTAAAATAAGTGTTCTTACGTGTGGACTTGGCAACGAAACCTATTCTTACTTTGGACATACTGGCCTTAGAGTTTCTGATCCAGGCAACAATTTTGATGTTGTGTACAATTACGGAACTTTCGATTTCAGAACACCCAATTTCGTTTTAAAATTTGCAAAAGGAGATTTACAATATTTCGCTACAGTTCACTCATACACAGATTTTTACAATGAATACACATATGAGAAAAGAAGCATTTTTGAACAAGAATTATTGATTCCGCAAGATTTAAAACAAAAACTTTTTGATGAATTAAATGCTGTTTTAGCTTCTGAAGAACGTTATTACACTTATAAATTTATTGATAAAAACTGTACTTCAATGGTTGTTGATGTTATCAATAAATCTTTGGGAAAGAATGTAATTACTAAAAAAGAAGATACCGATAAAACGTATCGTTCTATTTTATTTCCTTATTTTAATGGTCATTTTTACGATCAATTAGGAACAAGTATTATTTTTGGAACAAAAGTAGATCAAATGGGAACTAGAATTTTTCTTCCATTTGAATTGAAAAACAGCTTAGAAAAAACAGCTTTTCAAAATAAGCTATTGGCTGGAAAAAGCAAAACCTTACTAGAATTTACTAAAGAAACTCCAACATCTTGGTGGAATAACATTTATACTTACCTATTTATTTTGCTCTTTGTTATCTTCGCAAGAAGCAAAGGTGTTGACAAAATCTACTTTTTGATTTTATCTTTGATTGGAATATTCTTTGTTATTATGGGATTTTATTCTTTTCACCAAGAACTGGCTATGAATTATAATGTTTTACTTTTCAGTCCACTTTTATTGGTTTTACTTCTTTTCTCTGCTTTCAAAAACAAATTATGGACATATCGATTTTCGTTAATCAATTTTGTTCTTTTAGTGGTTTACTTTTTGTTTTTAATTAACAAAGCACACTTCTTTATTACGTTGCCCTTAATTATTACAAGCGGTGTGGCATTAGTTAGAACAGCCATTAGAAATAAAAAACCAATTCCTATTATAATTTAATTATTGACCGCGATAAAACAAAACTGTAGTAATCGTTTTTAAAGTAATGCTCAAATCTAGAAACACACTTCTATGTTTGATGTAATATAGATCGTATTGAAGTTTTATTAAGCTTTCTTCTATTGATTCTCCGTAAGAATAATTTACCTGTGCCCAGCCTGTAAGTCCTGGTTTGATTACGTGGCGTGTTTCATAAAGAGGCATTACACTTGCTATTTCTTCAACAAAAAAAGGTCTTTCAGGTCTTGGCCCAATTACTGCCATATCGCCCTTTAAAACATTAATAAATTGAGGTAGTTCATCGATTCTTGACTTTCGCATAAATTTACCAAAAGGAGTAACTCTTTTATCATTATGCATTGCAAAAACAGCTCCATCAGATTCTGAATTAGCTGTCATGGTTCTAAATTTATAAATTTTAAAAACTACGCCGTTTTTGCCAATTCGCTCTTGTGTATAAAAGAGGCTTCCTTTATTTGCGAAGTAGTTGGCGATTAAAATTATTGGAATAAAAACTAAGCAAATCATCAATCCGAAAAGAGAAAAGAAAAGCTCCATTATGCGAATCAATAACAAATATAACCTGTTGTTGTTGCTTCTGCTAAATGGGAAAAAACGATAAAAATCTCGTCCGATATATTGTACTGGAATTCGTTGCGTTTTGCTTTCGTAAACTTGTGTATATTCTCGAATTATATTTCCGTTTTCTAACAAATGAAGCAATTGCTGATACAGGTCTGTGGTAATTCCGTCTGTTTTTTGTGATGCAATAACAATCTCCGAAACATTATGTGTAATAACAAAAAGTTCTAAATCTTCTTTTTTTATTTCTTTTACATAATGAAAATCTAAATTTTGATCTGCTAAAGAATCTGAGTTTACAAAACCTATAATTTTATAATGCGGATCAACATTTTCGAGTCCTAAAACTAATTCTTCAACCTCGCTCTGATCGCAAATTAAAACTACATTTTGAACAAAACGATAAGAGGCTAGAAAATACACATAAAAAAATCGCCATATTAACAATGAACTTAAGATAGCGAAATAAAAAATTATGATAATTAATCGTTGTTTAGGAAGTTCTGGCGATAAAACCGGAGTAAGCAAATATACTGTTACTGAAGTTATTGAAGTTAAAACAACGTTTCGTAAAATCTGAAATTGATTACTTGCTGTTTGCAAATTATAAATTTCGAAGATGTTTCCAAAAATATAAATATAAGCAACCAACAAAAAAGATTTTAAATATCTTCCGTCATCTAAAACATAATAATGATAGTCAAATAGAATGCTTAGAAAATAAAGAGCTGCAAAAACAAATATCGCATCAAAAAGATAAAGAAGAACTTTTCTTTCTGAAATTTCGAAATGCATTTTGCTTACTGTAGGCATGTAATATGGATTTTTTAAATCGATTGGGTTGAGACAAATGTATTGTAAAAAAAGAGATTAGCTATCAGCATTTTGCTTTTTTTCAGGAATCTTAATTTTAACAGAAAGCAAACATAGCGCATACACGAAAGCTGGAGCAGCAGTTCTCATTGCCGCGTGATTTATGGTTAATAACCAAAAGATAAAACAGGATAGAAAATATAAGTGCTGCCTATTATTGAGATAAAGTATAAAAGGAGTGACAAACAATATTAACAGGCCAAAAATCCCAAATATTCCATGTTCGCAAAGCATTCTGGTAATTTCATTATGCGAGGCTGCTTCTTCTTTCATTAACTCTAACCGTTTGTATTTGCTTAATCCAACTCCAACACCCAAAACTGGATCATTAAGAAATAGTTTTATTTCGGCATCCATAATTACCTCTCTTCCTCCTAAACGATCTTTTTTTTCTCTTCCTATTGCGTCTTTATTAGCATATCTTTTCTCAATTAATCCCGAAGTTTGAAAATAAGAATAGGTCCAAACTCCAACTCCTATTAAAGCGGTCATTGCGAATATAACAACAAACTTGCTTCTTCCTTTACCGTTTGAACTGTGATACAAAAAAAACAGCAGACAGCAAATCATTGCTACACCTGTAATAACTCCACCTCTTGAAAAAGTCACCAATGCTCTGTAGCTTATAAAAATTAATAGAGATGCATTTAAAATAATTAGTTTCTTTGATTTTGAAAATAACATCAACTGACTAAAAAAAACGAACATTCCAAGACCTAAAATAGTTGAAACTTGATTTGGTCCAAAACCTCCTGAAGTCTCAAAATTTGACTGTGTACCCGTTATCACATCTTTTACACTAGGATTGTATAAGAACAAATATACCGTAGTTGTTATGATAGGCATACCTATTGCGATTATGATATTTTGAAAATCAGAAAATAAAATGTTTCTTTTAATTGTATATAGGGAAGTTACGGCTAAACACACAGGTCCAGATAAATTGAAAAACAAAGCTTTTTTTATGTCTATAGAAGGATCTGAAACAGCAGTAGTTATTAAGATACCTGGAACTAATAAAACTAGGAAAAAACAATAAATTAATCCGTTACTAAAGAAATTACTGTAGAACATTCCCATTAACATAAAGAAAGTCACTGCGAATTTCACATATTCATTGTTAAAATTACCTCCTGTCATTCTTAAAAAAACCTCAGCTCCAACTAAATATGCAGCCACCAATAAAACTTCGTTATTTCTGTTTCTTGTCTGATAGACGATGCCAAAACCAATAATAAGAATTAATGCACTATAAATTTTTGATAAAAAAGGAACAACAAAAACAGCCATCGCTATTAAAGCATGAATAATGATTAAGGCTAAGTAGCTGAATTTTGTATTTTTCATTGATCCGTTTATTTACTTTGCAAAAGTAGTCAAAGATTTTAACCACTGTAAATACTCATTCAAAATTGATTTTTCGCTGAAATTTTGTTCTACAAAAGATTTTAGGCGGCTTCCTTTTTCTTTTCGCAAATCTTCCTCTTCGATTAGTTTTTCGATTGAATTTACTAATTGATTTACATTATTTGGTTCAATTATAAAACCTTCATTTTCTGAATAAATTATTTTTGGAATCTCGCCTACACTTGTTGCAACGACTGCCAATCCTGACAAACCATATTCGAGAAGAGCCAACGGAAGTCCCTCAGAAAGTGATGTTAAAACTCCTATTTCAGATTTTTCAAGCAACTTTTGAGTATTATCTAAAGCTCCATAAAAGAAAATGGTATCATTGAGTTTCAGCTGATTTACTTTACTTCTTAATTCTTTGCTGTAAGCGTCATTAAAATCTTTTCCGACTAAATGAAAAGTCCAGTCTGGAAATTTTTTCTGGATTTGAAAAGCGCCTTCAATTAATAATTCGTGATTTTTTTGAGGACGTAAATTAGCAACACAAATAATTCTTTTCCCATCGAATCCTTTCAATTCTACTGGTTTTACAACTGTATTTGACTTCTGGATAAAATTAGGAAGATAAATTATTTCTGAGCATTTCAAATAATTTTCAGCCCATTTTTTAAGTGATAAATTCACAGAAATAATTCCTGAAAAAAAATAGGAACTCCATTTGAGAATTAGATTTTTTCTTAATTCTAAATTTTGCGAAATTCCGTAATGATCATGCCATATAATTTTAATTTTAGGCATTATAAACTTAATCAAAACAGCAATAAAAAACGAAGAACTATGCGCCTGAATTATGTCAACTTTATTACTTTTTAAATAGTTTTTTAATCGAAAAACAGCTTTTAAATCGAAACTTGATTTTTTTTCTAGAAATAAATAAGAAACATTTTCATTGATATAATTTCGAAGCAAACCCTCTTTTCGAGTAGCAATTAAACCCGAAAATGCAATCTCATTCGATAACGAATTTGCGTAATTAACCGCCATTCTTTCTGCACCTCCAGTCTCTAAAGAATCTATAATTTGAACAATTCTCATTTGAACAAAAGTTTTTTTATTTCTGTTTCAAAAAGTTCCAATGTATAATGCTGAGACCAAATTTGCGCGAGAAAACTTTTGTTTCTAAAATTATTCTCATCAGAAATTATGTTTTCAATTTGATTAATGTCTTGATTTAAATCCATTTCTAATAAAACACCTCTATTTCCGAAATCAAGCATAAAAGGAACACATGAAATTTTTGTTGCCAATGGAACGCATCCCCAAAACATTCCTTCAGCAATAGCTTTTGGCCAGCCTTCACTTTTTGATGGCAATATTATAAAATGACTTTTCTGATAGGCAATCTTAACTGTTTCTTTATTTCTATTTCCATGAAGGAAGATAAAATCTTGCAAATTATTTTTTCGAATATAGTTTTGTAAACTTTCTTTTTCTGCGCCCTCGCCATATAAATTTAAAATTACCGATTTGCCTTTATTTGCTAATTTTTCAACTAACTTTATTGCATACAACGGATTCTTACCAGAAACCAAACTTCCTACAAAGACAAAATTAATTACTGAATTTAAACTTGTTTTAGCAACAACCTCTTTTTCTGAATCTGAATAAGTTGCTGTAAAAAATGGTTTTATATTTTTAGATTGATTTTCCCAATTTCCATAAACAAGCACTTGCATATTTCGAGTCAAAAAAGTGTTGCTTAAAATCCATTTTTGAATATTGTAAGTGAGAGGCTGTTTACTTTTAGTATCCCAATTACCAGCGTATTTGGCTGTTTTAATTTTATTCGGAAATAAAATCTGGACAAAACAGCCAATTAATCCCATATTTCCTGGGCAACGTAGATGGATGTGATCTGCGTCTTTCATTGCAAAAAAGACTTTCCAAAAAATAATTGGCAACTTCAAAACCGAACTGAATATTCTGCTAAAAGTAGTAAAGCTAAAATCAGGCACTTTTCTAAAATCTATTTTCTCATGTTTATAAGAACTTTCAATAGCGGTTGGTAAACCTTTTTTTATTGGAGCGACAATAATTACCTCATCAACGTATTTAAACCAAATATTCATTTCATGAACATAAGGAGCATAGCCAAAATAATTATTAGCTTGCTGAGTATGATTAACATGTGTAATTATCGTAAAATTCATTTATTTACTAGTCAATTTTTCAATTACCGAATGTGGCGCTAAATATTCATCAAAATATGCTCTGGCTTGCGATTCTAATTTATTCTTAAATTGCATATTAGACTTGATTTTGTGAAGAGCGTCTCTTATCTCATCAGCATCATTAGCATAGACTAAATGTTCATTATTTTTTAATTCTGCTGGCAACAAATTATAATGATTTGTTGTGATAATTGCCTTTCCTAAAGCTAAAAATTCTCCAAGTTTCCATCCATGACAAGATAAAACTGCGGGAGTATTAAATACTACCATAGAGTTTTTAATTTTCTTTAAATAAATTCTTAAAGGTATTGTTTGTGAGTACACTAAACTATCGTATCCTAAATTATCTCCATTTACTCTTGCAGCAAAACCTCCTTCAAAATTAATTTCTTCAAACTCTTTACAAGTCTTTATAAACAATGCTCTATTAAGATTAGTTTCTTTTTCGTTTTTCCAAATGCTATTCATAAAGAATACTTGGTTATTTGAAGATTGTGAAGGTTTATAATCTTTCAAATAAAATCTCTTATACTGCCTCCAATAATTAGCAATAAATTCTCTCTTATTAAAAATTGTCTTTCTAAATCTTAAAAAATTAAATAACAGGAAATAAGATGCATTAAAAAGATTCCAAATTTTAATTCCGAAACTTGGTCCAATTGGTATAATCTTCTTAGCACTTCCTAAAGGTATGTAATTCTGATTGTAATTTATTTTCCCATAAACATCACACCATTGCAGTAATTCTGCCTCAATATTCGGTTTGTCAGTCGAATCAATAATTACTTTCTTAGAATGTTGTTCACTTTCTATTATAAATGCGAATGCACCTTGCCTTAATTTCGGAAATTTTGATGTATTAAATCTATAATTCCCGTAAACTTTTTTAATACCTTCAATGTAATAAGCATCGTAATGTACATCACATAAACCATATATATATACTTTACTTTTCATTACTTCTTTTTAGGTTTATTAAAAAGCAAACTCCACCAGCCTACAGTTCTGCCAAATGCTTCAGTTAATGGAACTTTTTTATTTTTTTCTGTTAGAATGTTGCTAAATCGAATTGCTGTAAGTAAAAGAGTAATCGCATTCCATTTAAAACGATCATTAAATTTTGGATTTGGATTTTTTACTCTCCATACGTACCAACCGTTTCGCACTACCATTTTACCGTATTTATATTGATTTGGTCTGCCAGACGAAGCGTGATAATGAGACAATCTTGCCGCTGTATTTAAGTACAAATTTCCTTGTTTTGCAACTCGTAATGAAAAATCGGCATCTTCATACAATCCGTAACCTTCAAAATAAGTCGAAAATGAAAATGTCTTGAAAATAGATTTTTTAAAAGATGATACTCCTCCCATTAATTGCTCAACTTGATATGTTTTATCACTTGGAGGCAAAAAACCTACGCTTCGTCCATGAGAAAATCCTGGAGAAAACCCTGGTGGACAGTCACTATCCAAATTTATTTTTTTTCGAAGTACAAATCGGCTTCCGTCTTTTCGTTTCCAACCGTCGAAGCAAAATTCTCTAATTGATGGAATGTAATTTTGATCTACTTTTTCCCATTTTGTTTCATTGTCTATATAACCACCAACTCCCAGAGCATCGGGAAAAACTTGATATGTATTTAATAAACACTCAAAATATTTATTTTTCAATACTACATCATCATCCAGAAAACATACAATTTGCGAATTAGCATCTACTTTTGAAATTCCATAGTTTCGCTGTCTTGTTAAACCTCGATCTTTCTCCTCTACGTAAAAATATTTTAATTTTTTTATATTATTTTCTTTTAAAATAACTTCGGTTTTATTGTCTAGAGAACCATCAACAATTAAAATCTCATCAGGATATAAAGTTTGTTCCTGAACCGATTTTAATAAATCTAGCAATGGTTCAGGTCGCATATAGGTACAGATAATTAACGAGAAAGAAGGTGACAAATTCATCAATTTAAACTTTTAAAATCACGAAAATATTTCCAGCCATTAATTCTTCATCCGAATATTTGATATAATCTTCGTGAAGTTTAATTTTTTTAAACAGCTCATATTTTTTTGATTTCTTATCTAAAGCTTCATATTCTAAATGAACAATTTCATAGTTATATTCTCTGAATATCTCCAAAAATTGCGGCAATCTTAATCGATTATGATAATCGTATTTGGTTCTAATATTACTCCACTGGTCTTCACTATATTTCAAAAAATCCTGAGCAGAAATACTATGATCACTATGTTGTCTTAAATCGCTCGGTGAAATAAAATGAATGACGTAAGTACCTTTTTTATACTCCTCTTTAATCTTCTTGTGTAAAGTTTCAACATCCTTTCCCTTCATATGAGAAAGAACATAACGCGAAAAGACAACATCAGCAACTGGAAGATTATTCTCTACAATATTATAATTAGGAAAATATTCAATTCCATACGGAAGATTATAATTATTACCCAAATTAATTTCTATACTACAATTGTACCTCTTAGAAAAAATATCGTTCAGTTCTACAACCGTTTCTTTTTTAAAATGTTTATTAATATCAAAAGTGAGAACTTCTTTTGCATTAAACTTATATTTAAAAAAGTAAGGCATGCTTGGAAACCATCCGGATCCGAACTCAAAAATAGTTTTGTCTTTCAAGTCGATATTTAACTCTTTCAACACTTTTGAAAGCCTAAAATATGTAGACTCTACACTATTCAAACGATCTTCCAATGTAGACTTATCAAAAAAACTTTGAATTTTATGGTAGCAAAAATCGTCTACTTTACTTGGTAATAAAGCAATTGTTTTAAATAAAAGGGTTTTAATTTTATGATTCATTATGGTTAAATTGCTTTTCTAATTTCCAATGGAATATTGTTCTTTTCAAATATATTACCATCCAAATCTATATCAAAAATTATTTTGTCAAAACCTTTCCAGTATTGTATTAGTTCAGTAAGTGTCGGATTCCAGATTTCTCTATTTTTGATTTTATTTCCTAGATAACCAAAGTTTTCCGAGACTTCTAAATCTATCGTTTTTGAATCAGCAAACAATTTTCCTTGATGATATTCCATCGGAACCGAAAAATAAGTGTGAGCTATAAAGACACCTTTTTCAGCTATTAATGCATTGATATTTTGTTTTGATAAAGATCTTTTAAAATCAAGCATTTCTAAGGTTTGAAAAATATAAAACTCTTTATCTCCTATCCTATTTTTAAAAACTATCGGCGAATATTTTGCTAATTTATAAGGTTTATTTTTAACCTTTTTCCAAAACAAAATTACCTTAAAAATAGATGTTCCTAGTGCAAGGATATTTTTTACAAAGGGGAAAAGAAACTTTACTTTCTTCTGAAAAACAATTTTCTTAAAATTTCCTGCCGTACTCTGATATTTCAGAATCATATTTTCATCATTATAATAATGAAAAATAATATTCTTAATCATAAGCTGCATTTTCTTGACAAGACCTAAATCTTTATTTCCTTTTTTAAAACTTGCCAAAGTAAAATGCATATTATTTAATTGATTTATAACTCCTTTTGCAGAAGTTCCAGAATCTACATAATTCCAAAGAACATTAATATTTTTATCTTCTAAAATTTTCCCAAACTTTTCATTTGTCAAATTATTTTTCTTCAGAAGAGAAAAATTATAAGGCTGATATCCATGATCAATCCAGACTTTAAGATCCGTTAAAGGCGGAACAAATTGCTCAAAATCGTTAAAGCTTTCCATTTCACTTTTAATAGATTGTGAAAGAGAATGGTAACATAGTTCATGTCCGTCATTTTTCCATTTTAGAAGTTCTTTTTTATCATTTTCAAACGATGCATTATCAGCTCGTTTTGAAAAATGATTAAGAAAAAAACCTTTTGTAACCTTAACATGATTTTCTTTGAAGAATTTTCTTTGAAGGGCTAAGTTTTCGGCAGTATCAAAATCGCAATGATCTGTAAAACAAGCTATAGCAGAAAACGGATATTTAGATCGGCTAAATTCTAAAGCATAATTCTCAGGAAATAAAAGTGCTGGATTTTCAGAGAAATGAAAATTCTTTCTTGACGACTCAATACTCTTTCGATTATTGCTTCCTGTATAATTAGTAATTGGTTCAGAAAAATTAGGATTGAAACGCCAAAGCAAAACATGAGGCTTTTTTTTATTTATCTCCCAAATTCCAGAATGTATATTAGCCTGAACCAATTGTCCACTTCGTAATTTTATTATTTTAGGACAAAATTCGTTGCCAATTCTATTTTCATTGCATTTTACCCAAGCATAATCGCTGTTTCTAAATTCTACAATTGGTGCGTCAAATACGATTTCAATATCAAAAGAATTTATATCGGTAAAATTTCTGTTCATGATATCAATAATCAACTTATGCTTATGATTAAAATCAAAACCACAAGTTTCTTTTTTCAAAGAGCTAATTATTGAAATCGTTTTTATCAATTTTTCTTTAAATAAAAATTATTATTTTAATTTTTCTGCCCAGTATACACTAGACTTCCACTGTTCACTAAAATTTGAAAAATATTTTATTGGGTTTTTAATTTTCTGAAGTTTGTAAAACTTTAAAAAAAGAACTGTTTTATAACCGTTTAATTGTTGTTCTTTTAAATTCATTTTTTTGTACAACATTACGGTAGGTGATGGTTTTGGCTGAATTATATCTTTTGTCCAAGCTAAAACTGGCTTAGTTCTAAAACCACCTATTGGAGCTTTAAGATGAATTATTTCTGGCTTTGGCGAATATAAGATATCAAATCCGGAATTTCTTAACTGAGCACCAAAATCGCTGTCTTCGCCATAACCAAATTCAAAACCAGTATTATAGAAAATATTTTTCAAATTTTTAGCTCTAACAATACTACATCCTGATCCAAAACCATCCCACTGAATCATGTGTTTTTCTTTTTTGCTTTCGAGATAATTAGGTTCATAACAGCCAAAAGTTATTTGCTCAAAACCTTCTTTTTCTATTACTTGAAAAGCTTTCTCCAAAAAAACAGGCTCAATTCTAATATCATCATCGGCCATAAAGATCCATTCACTTTCAATGTTTTTCAATCCTAAATTTCTTGCATTGCAAGCTCCTGCCTGATGTGTAAAAATATGTTTTATAGAAAATGGCCATTCTTCATTATTCAAATAATCAAGCTCTGAAGCACTATTTGAATCTGGATTTTGTTCGATGACAATTACATTTTTTGGCAGATATGTCTGCTTTGACAAATCTTTTAAAACATCATAAAGATATTTTTTTCGACCAATTGTCGGAATAATAACATCAGTAGTTTTTGCAACGTTAACTGTCTTATTTGACTTTGCAATTAATCTATCCAATGCATTGAGCTCTAAATTTCTTCTTTTAAAAAACAGACTAATCAATAGAGAAAAAACAGGTAGTTTTTTTTCGTATAAAAATAAATTTAAAAACAACAAAAAAACCCACCTTGTTCTGTAATGCTGTTTTACAAACCGAAACATTAAAAAATTATTTTTTTTATGTCTTTGTGAAATTGTAGAAAAATCTTTTATCAATAATGGCTCTGAATAACATAGAAGACCATTCAATATTGCAAGTTTAGCAAATGAATGTAAAAAATAATCAAAATCTGAATCTAATTTGATTTTACCTTTTAGTAGTTCTAATACCGAAGTATGAATTCCACCTACATCACCGCTCATCATCCATGTAGGATACTTAACCTCTTTTTTTACATTTAGGAAAATTGATTCATCAACATAGCCAATTGCATCTGATAAAAAAGAATTTGCCGATACATCATAGGAAGCTAATATGTTATTGTGATGAAAAATTTCTTCAAATTTCGAGAGGTTTAAATTTGATTTTAAATCTAAACGACACCAAATTATAAGTTCATTCGGGAATTTTTCGGCAACTTGAAACAAATTCTCTCCAATGTTTTTTTGAGAAAACTCGATAGTCTGTCCCTTAAATGCGACTTCAACAACTTTATTATTTTGATGAAAAACAACGATCACTTTACTCCTATTTTAAGTTTAAAGTCTTTTGGTAAAAATGAATATTTTCAAGTACAAGGCTACTAATATCAAATTTTGCTTCGACTCTTGTTCTGGCATTTTTTCCTGTCTCCAGAACGAGTGTTTCATTAGACAACAATTGTTTAATTCTTTCCGAATACAGCTCATGATTTGAGGGATGAACCAAAAAACCGCTTTCTTCATCTATAATAAGTTCTTGTGCCCAACCAATATTACTATTTACAACTGCTTTTTGCAGAGCCATAGATTCGATTGTAACCATCCCTAAAGTTTCTGCAAAGGTAGGAAACACACATACATTTGCTTTTCTTATATAATCTTGAATTTCATTGTATGGAATTTTACCCAAATAATCTACAGAATTTAAATCTTCCTTAAACAAGGTTTTCATAAGCTCCCATGTTGATTTCGAACCTGTTTTTATATCAGACGAATCGCCTCCTATTAAAACAAGTCTAGCATTTGGAAAATCATTTTTGACTTTATTAAAAATTTCGGGTAATTCCAGAACTCCTTTTTTTCTGATTAAAGTACCTATGTACAAGATCAAATCTTTATCAAATTTTAAAGGTTTATCATTTTCAAAATTTTCGAGATTTAATCCATAATGAATTGTTTTAATCTCTTTGTTATTTATTTTAAAAAGTTTCTTTGAAACTTCGCCTGCAAATTTTGTTGGTGCGATAAACGTTTTTGCTTTATTTACCGCTAATTTCTCAAACCAGAAATTTTTAAGTTTTTGTTTTCTATTTTCTAAATGACAAAAATAAGTATCACTTCCATGGAAGCGAATTATTAGAGGAATTTCGAATTTCATGAAAGCCGTAATGCCCGTCCAGTCTGGAGCTTCCAGAATTTCAATTTTTTCTTTTTTTATAACAGCATTGCAGTATTCCTGAATATGTTTTCTATGCAAATACCATCCTAAAAGGGGATATTTTTTATTTTTAATAAGATGAATTTTAACTCCATTATCATCTATTATTTCTTGAACAGATTGTCCGTAAACAAAAATGGTGATGACATTTCCTTCCTTTTGCAGTGCAATTGCTAAATTTTTTATACTCGTGCCTATTCCTGCTGCGTGCGCAACTTTAGAATGAGAGTATTCTGAGGTTAGAAATGCTATATTCATCTTATTTATTAAAAAAATCTTTTATAATTTTTGCTGTAAAAATTCTTGCTCCAGCATCTGTCATGTGTCCACAAGAAGAAAAATATTTATCTTCGATTACTACGTTTTCATAATTATAAATTTCTGGATAGGCTTTTTTTACTTTATCAAAGTAATTCATTCCCACAACATTTTCGCACATTGGCGTCATAACAGCAATAAAATTGATATTGTTTTTTTTACAGATATTTTTAATTTCCTCATAATATTTATTGTGAGGCAACGGATTTAAATTAACAATATTATTTTTCATATTGCCATTTTTGTGCTTTTCTAATGGATAATAACCCAAATTGTCCTGTGAATTTGTTTTCTTATGAATAGCACTAAAAAAAACTTCTCTTATACCTATTTTCCCATCGTATTTTATATATCTATAAAATGGAATATAATAGAGCTCGTTAAAATCACTTTCATTCTTAAAATGATCTTTTATAATTGTAGAATTATGAATAAAGGGAATAAACAGAGATCCTATTCCTTCTGCCATTTTTTCGTTTGATAAATTCAAATCTGCCTCCAGAATTACATTTTTGATCTCGTATTTTCTTTCTATCATCAATTTCAACATTAAGGAAGCTTCAAATAAATGTCCGCCGCTCATTCCGTAATTAAATGTTTTTAGTCCTTTGTCTTCAAACATTTGAGAAACAAAATGATTATTGGCTCTAGAAGATCCTAAAATAACGACATCATATTTTTTTGCTTCAGAATTTACTACCGCTTCGATTTTTCCGCGATTTTTTGATTGCATAAAAATATAAGTGTATAAGCCGTCTAGTAAAACTGCAATTAAAATTGTTACCAGAAAAATACTGATTATGTAGAATAAAAACTTTTTCATTAAAATTGGAAATAAATAAACTCTTTGTAATCTGAATAAGTTCCGAAAGCAATTATAGCCATAATAGCTAATGCCATTTTCAGCATACTTCTTTTCCCCGAAATTGGTTCCACTTTAGTTCTATTATTCCATTCCACTAAAACAAATAAACCAATCATCACTAGTAGTTCATAATTATATCTTTCGTTTTCTAAATATTGAAACCCAAAGTTTCTATCTGTTATTATTCGTTTCAAATATAAAATAGCATCTGTAATTGTTCTGGCTCTAAAAAATACCCAAGCAATACAAGTTAATACAAAAGTCGTTAGAATACTAAATAATACTTTTATAGAATCTAAATTCCACTTTAAAACAACAGAATCTATATTGTTTCTATTGCTGTTGGATAATAATAATGGCAGAAAATAAACGGCATTTATAAATCCCCAAACGATGTAAGTCCAATTGGCTCCATGCCAAAACCCGCTGACGATAAAGATGATAAAAGTATTTCTGATTTTCATCCAAAGTCCGCCTTTACTGCCTCCTAACGGAATATATAAATAATCTCTAAACCAAGAAGAAAGTGAAATATGCCAACGGCGCCAAAATTCTGCGATATCTCTTGAAAAATAGGGATAATTAAAATTTCTCAATAAATCTAAACCAAATAATTTAGAAACCCCAAGTGCAATATCTGAATATCCTGAAAAGTCTCCATAAATCTGGAAAGCAAAATAAATGGCTCCCAAAATCAAAGAAAAGGAATTCATTGAAGGATAATGATCAAAAATGGCATTTGCATAAACCGCACAAGTGTCTGCAATAACCACTTTTTTTACTAAACCCCAAACAATTTGATAAACACCTTCTTTAGCCTTTTCTAAATTAAATTCGCGTTTTACTTTTAATTCTGGCAATAAATGCGTTGCTCTTTCAATTGGTCCTGCAACTAAAAGAGGAAAATAACTCACGAAGAGAGAGTAGTCTACAAAATTGTATTCGGCTTTTATTCTTTTATAATAAATATCAATTACATAAGACAAACCATGAAAAGTGTAGAATGAAATTCCGACTGGCAAAATAACATTGAGCAAAAACGGACTTACTTTAAACCCGAAAGAATTGAACATCTCTGCAAATGAACTTGCAAAGAAATTATAATATTTAAAGATTCCCAGAAAACCTAAATTGACCAAGATACTAAGCCAAAACCAAAATTTTCGTTTTTTATCAGAATCACTTTTTTCAATTTGTATTCCGGTGAAATAATCCAAAAATGTGGAAAAAACCAATAAAAAAAGAAATCTCCAATCCCAGCAAGAATAGAAATAGTAACTCGCAACAATTAACAAAGCATTTTGTGTGCTTTTATTTTTATTGAAAACAAACCAATACAGAAAAAAAACGATTGGCAAAAAAATGGCAAAAGCCAGAGAGTTGAAAAACATGAATTAATTTAATTGTTCATTAATTTTTGCTGAAACTTTTTTAGAAAACAAATTTGCACCAGTTTCATTTAAGTGAAATGTATCATAATAATATTGATCATGATTTGAAATATCGTCGTAAGCCATATCAATGAAAATAAAATTTTTATACTTTTTTTGCATCAAATACAGCTCCTCAACTATTGTTTCTCTTTTCAGATCATAGCTTTTATTTAATCTCATTTTGTTTTCAGGCATCCAGACAAATATAAGTTTTGAATCTTTATCTAACCTCGAAAAATAAAAATAAATCATTTTGTGCAAAATGTCTATTTCTCTTTTATTTTCTAACTTTAGTTTAGTTTCTGGTATCTTTTTTAAATTATGATAATCTATTTTAAAAATTCGGTCTTGCGGACAATAGCCCTTAAAAGTGGTTGCATTTTTCTTTGTTGAATTTGAAAAATTAGCTACTATTCCTTCTTCAAGCATTTTAAAACTCTGATTGTATTTCAACAATGGAATAATCTTAAATAAATTAAATTTATTTTCATATTTCCCCACTAGAGAATTAATATCTTCATTGTAAACGAAAGGATAAAATTGTGATACTTCTGGAAGTTCTTTATTTTCTCCAAAATGTGCTAGATCAATATTTTGAATAACAATCTTAGGTTTCTTATTTCTTTTAATATAGGTGTCAAATTTGTATTGCTGTAATTTATAGCATCCTGCATTAAAACTTATATTGAAACAATCTCTTTTTAAATTGTCTCCAATAATGTGAGAATTGTAACCCACAAATCCACGAGAAGATCCATTAATAATAATATCACTATTTATTCTCCCATTGACTATATTATCCCAATCATTATACTGCGTATTTTTAAGATTTCGGAAACCATAATCTGCCAAATATTGAATTCCGAAGGAAACAATATAAGTCATGGCAACAATTCCGATAATATATTTGAGAAAAAATTTCATTTTATTAGCACTATTTAGAACTGAAAATAAATGAATTTACTTTGAATATCAAATTGTCCAAATAACAAAATAAATATTAGTGTTGTAATGGTTTTAATTCCTGAATATCTATCAAACAAAGGGCATTCTTTTTTTCTGTTATTCCACTCAAGTAAAATTAAATAAGGCAAAATAATTATAATTATATAACTTATCTGTTCTTTTAAACCATCTAGATCAAAAGAAAAGAGCGTAATTCTTTTAATGTATTCAAATGCCATATGTATATTTTCAGATCTAAAAAAAATCCAAGCAATACAGGTAAGACCGAAGGTAAATAGAATATTGCAAATCATTTTTAAAGAAGAAAAATTAAACGAAATAGCTTTTTCTTCCATATTATTTCGGTTTGTTTTTATTAAAAGTAAGGGTAAAAAATAAAATGCATTTATTGCTCCCCAAGCTATATAAGTCCAATTGGCTCCATGCCAAAATCCACTCAATAGAAAAATAATGAAAACATTTCTTATTTGAATTGCTTTAGAGCCTTTGCTTCCACCTAATGGAATATAAACATAATCTCGAAACCAAGAAGATAGCGAAATATGCCAACGACGCCAAAATTCAGCAATGTCTCTTGAAAAGTAGGGATAGTTGAAGTTTTTTAATAAATCAATACCGAATAATTTAGATACTCCTAAAGCTATATCTGAATATCCTGAAAAGTCGCCATAAATTTGAAAAGCAAAATATACAGTCCCCATAATAAGAGAAACCGAATCCATTGATGTGTAATGATCGAAGATATTATTAGCATAAACAGCACAGTTATCTGCTATAACTATTTTTTTAAATAGTCCCCAAATAATCTGTAGAAAACCTTCTTTTGCTTTCTCTAAATTGAATTCACGTTTTATTTTTACTTGTGGCAATAAATGTGTTGCTCTCTCAATTGGCCCAGCAACTAATAAAGGAAAGTAACTGACAAACAAAGAGTAATCTATAAAATTATATTCTGCTTTTATTCTTTTATAATAAATATCAATTACATATGATAAACCATGAAAAGTGTAGAATGAAATTCCGACCGGCAAAATAACATTGAGCAAAAACGGACTTACTTTAAACCCGAAAGAATTGAACATCTCTGCAAATGAACTTGCAAAGAAATTATAATATTTAAAGATTCCCAGAAAACCTAAATTGACTAAGATACTAAGCCAAAACCAAAATTTTCGTTTTTTATCAGAGTCACTTTTTTCGATTTGTATTCCGGTGAAATAATCTAAAAATGTGGAAAAGACTAGCAAGAATAAAAATCTCCAATCCCAACAAGAATAGAAATAGTAACTCGCAACAATTAACAAAGCATTTTGGGTACTTTTGCTTTTATTGAAAACAAACCAATACAGAAAAAAAACGATTGGCAAAAAAATGGCAAAAGCTGTAGAATTAAAAAACATTAATATTTTAATTTTAACAAATTAGTTTAAAATTTCTGTTATTGCTTCCCATATTCTGTCTGAAGATTCTTCAGCTGGATGGTCATTAATAATTTTGAACCATTCTTGTGCATTTTCTACTGTTTGATCAGATTGTTTCAATGTTTGCTTTATTTTATCTGCAATTTCATCTGAGGAGTTCAACCAAACGACTACATTTTTATTAGGCATTGAACGAAAATGTACATATTTATAAATTTTTGAAACAGACCAATATTCATCAATTTTATTTTTTACATCGTAGTTTAAATAAGCACAAGGCTTTTTAAAACAAGCAGAATCAAAAACCATTGATGAGCCAAGATTTATAACCATTTCGGAGTAAAAAATTGTGTTTGATAATAATTTCACATCCTCTTTAGTCGGTAAAATAGTATTCCAATCTTCGCCAATCTTTTTCCATATTGGATCAACGGCAGTAATCAAATCTCTGTTTTTCTGCAAAACAGCATCATAACGACCAGAAAAATCTACTGGACAGCGTCTGAAAATAATTCCTAATGATGTATTATTATCTCTTTTATTTATTTCTCTAACTGCATCTGCGACATCAGATAAATATTGAGAGTCGTCTGGACAAGTTGTTATATCATCCCCTGAATAACAGATATATTTCCTGTCTAAATCTAATTTATAGTCATTAAAAAACTGAATTCTATCAGAAAGAATACTTTTATCAAAATGACTTTCAAATTGCGGTGTGCCGACAACAAATATTTTTTTTTCTTCTATATAAGAATAATACTTAAGAAGTTCAGATTTCATATGATCACTCCAAACAAAATAATAATCTGTTTCAATTACCATTGTTGCCTTTGGTAGATTATCCCACGAGAATATAAAAGTTCCTGTCGGAATTTGAAGTTCTTTTGCTGCAAGTATTGGTGCTATAGCTAATACCGGTCTTTGATTTGTACAAAATACAAAATTTGGTTTTTCAATTCTTAAGGTTTCTATACATTGCTTATAGAAATTTGTTTTCTTCTCTCTATTTTTTATTACATCTCTAACTTTTTTTAATCCCTTTTCAGAATTGTAAGCTAAAATCAAAAATCTTGTAATATAACTTTTAAGAGAAGTCTTTATACTTTTGTATAAAAAAGGAAAACGGTAAGTATCATAAACATTATCATTTTCTCTTTTTTTGTTTAGATTTAATTCTATGTGCTTCCTTGCATTTTTATAACTATCCGTTAAAGTATCCGATTTAGCTTCATTTATTTTAACTTCATTAAAACCTAAGTTAGTCAAATCAAATGGAGTATTATTCCAGTAGGTAATATCAAATTTCTTTTCTATTCCTATTTTATAAAAATTAGAAAATGCAAAATTTCGGAGTCCAACTCCGTCTGGTAGAAGAATAAAAATTTTTTTATTAGGCATTAACTGTCTCTAAATTGTTTCTGATGATTGAGCTGCCAGATATCCGATTTCTGTAGACAACTAAGAAATAATTCTGCACTATTTCCCTGCCCAAAATCATCATCTGATTTTTGTACTTTATGAGAATCGATTATGGAAAGTGCTTCTGCGATTTGTTTTTCAGAATAATCGACATTTATGATATCGGCATGAATTGCTCTGTTTTGCTGCCTGGTACCAATATTAATAATTGGAATTCCATAATAGGGAGCTTCTCGAATTCCGGCACTACTATTTCCTATAATGAATTGGCTATTTTTTAAAAGTGTTAGAAAATATTCAAATCGAAGAGAAGGAAAAACTCTAAATCGTTCATTTGATTTTAGTTTATCATAACTATCTAAAACAAATCGACTTCCTAAATCATTGTTAGGATAAATAACAATATAATTGTGGTTGTCTTTTAGTAAAGCATGGACAAAGTTTTCTGCATACTGTTTCATGTTTTCGATCTCTGTAGTAACGGGATGAAACATAACTATAGAAAAGTTTTCGAAAGGAATTTTATAATATTCTTTAACAGTATTTAAATCTGGCAACTTATCGGAAAACATTATATCTATATCTGGCGAACCAATGGTAAATACAGATTCTTTTACTTCCCCCATTTGAATTAATCTTTTTGCAGCTTCTTGGTTTGAGACAAAATGAATATGACTCAATTTACTAACACTATGTCTAATTAATTCATCTACCGTTCCAGATACTTCGCCTCCTTCTATATGAGTAACCAAAATATTATTTAGTGATCCTACAATAGCACCTGCAAGAGTTTCTACCCGATCCCCATGCACCACTATCATATCAGGTTTTACAGTATTGCAATAAGCAGAAAATCCTTCAATAGTTTTAGCCAGAGTCAAATCCATTGTCGTTTCGTGGGTATGATTAACGAAAGTATGAATGTTCTTAAAATTACATCGCTCGATTTCTATTAAGGTATAACCGTATTCTTCTTGCAAATGCATACCGGTAACAAAAACAAAAACCTCAAATTCTTTTTGTTTTTCAAGAATTGAGATTAATGATTTTATTTTTCCGAAGTCGGCTCGGGTTCCTGTTAAGAAAAGGATTTTTTTCATTGATAGCTTACTGAATATCTTCCCAAATTAATTGTTCATCATTTTCAATATCTCTTGTTGCTGATTTACCAATTATGTCATTAAAACTTTCCGCCAAGATTTTTCCTGTTCCAGGTCTTTTTACCCAAATATTTTTCTTTGTAAAAGTTTCGCCTTTTTTAATTGGAGCAATCGAACAAACTGTTGCAAAAGCAAAGTCGATTGTTACCTGTTCTTCATCTGCTGGTTTTTTTGATCCGCCACGCATTTGCGCAATTTCAACACTCGAAATAATTAATTCGCGACAAGCATTTTCATCCATACTGCACACAATATCTGGACCTGTACGCTGCATATGATCTGTAAAATGTCTTTCTAAAATGCTTGCACCCAAAGCAACAGCTCCTAAACAAGCATTATTATTTAACGTGTGATCGCTTAAACCAAAAACTTTATTTGGAAAAGCTTGATGCAATTCGACCATAGCTCCAAAACGAACCAAATGAATTGGAGTTGGATATAAGTTTGTTGTGTGCAATAAAGCTACAGGAACATTATATTTATCAAAAACAGCCACCGCTTTTTGAATACTTTCAATCGTATTCATTCCTGTACTTAAAATTACAGGTTTTCCAAAAGAGGCAATATGTTCTAGAAGCGGGTAATTATTACATTCTCCCGATCCAATTTTGTAAGCTGGAATATCAAACTTCTTTAATCTTTCGGCTGCAGCACGAGAAAAAGGTGTCGAAATAAAAATCATTCCTTTGCTTTCTACATAATTTTTAAGTTCTAATTCTTCAGCTTCATTCAGTGAACAACGTTCCATTATCTCATAAATAGAAACATCTGCATTGCCAGGAATTACTTTTTTTGCAGCTCCAGTCATTTCATCTTCAACAATATGTGTTTGGTGCTTTACAACCTCAACTCCCGCTCTTTGAGCAGCGTCTACCATCTCTTTAGCAACTTGAAGAGAACCTTCATGATTAATTCCGATTTCAGCAATAACCAAAGGTGGGTAATCTGGTCCAATTTTTCGACCTGCAATTTCTATATATGGATATTTCATTTTAAAAAATATATAACGTATTTAACCTCTAAATGTATAATCTTTTTTCTTTAAAATAAATGGCTATTCCTAAGAATTTAAAATATCTTTAAAGGTAGTGACATCAAGAATTTATAATAAAAATTAATTATTCCACTTTCTAATTTTTCTTTTCATGAAAGTAGAAGCTTTTTCTTTAAACCAATATATTTTCATCATCAAAGTTGGGTTTACAAAAATAAGCTGTCCTCCTCCTATATATGAATTCAAATCTCTTCCTTCATGTGCATATGTTGGATTCTTTTTTAATGTAATCACATTTACATATAAGTGATTTGGAAAAATATCAAAAATTTTTTGGGTTTGTTCTTTTCTGTCTCCTTCTACAAAAAAAATAGTGCTAGTCTCTGTAAACTTCTTAATAAACTCTAAACTATCATCAGAACCATCAATAATAATTAGCTCAAACTTTCGGGCTGGCACTTCTTTAATTTCAGAAAACAGTTTGATTTTATTAAAATGAATTACATTTTTACTTAATGCATTTAAACAAAACTCATTTTTCTCTGTCCCGAAATAATCCAACCCTAAACTTTCTTTCTGATCCAATACTAAAATGGTGTCTGAAACAGAACCGATTCCTAGACCTATTTCAAGTATACTTTTAACATTAAAAAAAGTAACCAATCTTAACAATGTTTCTAAAGCAAATTCACTGGCTATGTAATCACTCCCATCGAAAGAACAAAACTTTTTATAATTCTCTACGGCTAACTTTTTAATGTTCATTATTTATCATCTTTTTTGAATAAATATTCTGCATACTCAAAATCTTCTTGTGTATCGATATCAACATTGGCAAAAATATGATTTACTTCGAATGGAAAAGCATCTTCAGAAATAATTATATTGTCTTGAACTAATTTTCTTTTTGTAATATAAAGTAATCCATTTTCAAAGAAAAGAGGTTCTAAATCTTGGCTTCTTTGTCCAATTTTATAATTAAATGGAATAAATTTATTATAACTTATTTTCCCCAATTTTTGTTGATTTCTTGATACCGTAAATAAACTGTTACAGTTATTTCTAAGATAAATTGCAAATGCTTCTTCTAATAATTTTTCTGGCCTTAGAGGATTCGTTGGCTGCAACAAAATTACATTTTCAACATCACTATTATTTAAAGATTCTAAAACATGTTTCAATGTAGAAATAGTTGGCTCTAAATCTCCTGATATAGATTCTGGTCTATCAATCACTTTAGCGCCATAATGCAAAGCAACTTTTTTTATAGTTTCATTATCTGTCGAAACATAAATCTCATCAATAATATGCTTGTGGGCTTTTGCGTATAAAATACTATGTGCCAATAAAGGGATCCCTCCAAATAATTTTATATTTTTCTTTGGCAACCTTTTAGATCCACCTCTTGCTGGAATTATTACTATTGTTTTTTGTTTCATTATAAAAACAATAAAGTTTTAATTGCAATCACATCCCCTTTTTCTACAAATAACTGATATCCTTTTTTGTAGAATAATTCTTTCAAATCCTCAAACTGTTCTATCGCCATTGTATTAGAATTTAAACCATGTTCAAAATGAATAATTGATGGCGATATTTTATCAAAGTCAATACTTTTCAAAATATAATAATCATATCCTTCTGTATCCAAAATCAAAAGATCAACATCTTTTATATCATATTTTTCAATCAGAGCCAGCATTGACAAACATTTCACTTTTTCTTCTGTCAAGAATTCTTTAGGAATATTTGTTTTAAGATGGTGATTAGGATCAAAAGAAGCAATTCCTAGAGCAAATTCAGGAACACTACTTTCATATTCTTTAGCAATTTTATAAATAGTTGCCTCAGTCAAATCATTATGAATAGCATAATTCAACGGCACTATATTTGGATACTCTTTATAGTTGTTACACAGATCTCTAAAATAATCACTAACTGGTTCGACAACAAATCCTCTTACATTTGCTTTATTGTATTTTATGAACTCGTAAATAGGATCAAAACGTTTTCCATCATTTGCTCCTATTTGAATAAAATTTATATTCTTATTTTTAAGCAGAAATTGATATAATGCACTTTCCAAAAAATTAAAGTAAAATACATTACTAAACCTAAATCCCTTTTTTAAAATCTGGTCTTTGATTGCATTTTTTATCTTTTTTTTGAGTTTCATTTTCATTCAATTTGATTAAGTAAACTATACTAAAAAGACTTTTTAGCATTATTAATAATTTTATTCATTCCTGCATACCAATTTTGCATTGAGTACAAATCATTTGGTATTGTGTATGAAGACATTTCTTTTTGTTCTAAAAATTCTAAAATGGCATTTTCCCATTCTTCTTGAAAATTCGGCCTTTCAATCAATCTTCCTAGTTTACCATATTGCAAGACTTCAGGAACTCCACCATTTGCAGAAGCAATACAATAGCATCCACAATGTAAGGCTTCAATTAAACTCAAACCAAAGCCTTCATGGCATAATGTTGGAAATAAATAGCAGTCTGCCATTTGATAATATTCGGGCAATTGATCATTTGGAATTAAACCTAGATATTCAACTCCATTAATAGGTTCTCTAGGTTCGCATCCTATAACCAATAAAATAATATCTTGCCTTTTTTCATAAATTCTTTTCCATACGTCTAATAAAATATGTAATCCTTTCTTAGGACGGTCTTGTGAACACCAAAGAAAGATTTTTTTATTTAAAAAATTTCTCTCTTTCTTCAGAACTTCTTTCTCTATTGGAGAAACTGGATAGAATTTAGCAGTATCAATTCCGTTATGTAATACTGAAAATCGTGTTGGCAATACTGTATAATATTCTTTATGGGCCTTATAACTATCATTGGTTAATAAAACCATTTCATCTATATTTTCAAAAAACCACCTACTTCTAAAATTCTCATAAAAAGGAGGAAATCCATGATAAAAGAACTGAAGATAGCAGTGTTTTCTTTTTCCTTTTTTTTCTAAAAAATCAACTAATGGTTTTACAATTCCGAAATTATCAACAATCTGTATAATGTATCTTTCTTGCGTTTCTAATAATTTTTCAATTGTTTTTAGATAAGTTAAATATGTTTTTTTTCTTAATCTCTTTTGTATTTTCTCTAAAAAACTATTTGTTACAAAACGATACTCTACTCTTTCAAATTTGTTTTCTGGTTGCTCGCATACTACATAATCAATTAGATGATTATTCTCTAAATAATTCTTATATAATGTAGTCCAGCTTCCTATTTTATTATGAGGAAGAGGAACTTGTGAAATGAGAATTACTTTTGGCATATTACTATTTTTTAATTTTGAAAGTTATATTTTCAAGATCATCGCTAATTTGATATGAGTATGGGAAATAATTATAGAACGAAATAATGTGAATAAGGAATAAATCATTTATTTCTCTCAAAGTATATCTTTCTGCCACTTTTCTTCGTAATATTTTTTTGAGCAGATACTTAATTTCTAATCTATCTATTTTTCCTTTCTTAATTTTTACAGCTAGTACCTTTTCTTTTGAATTTGGCAGTTCATTGTATAAAAAATGATTAATCTTTGATTTTTCTCTAGACAATATTTGCGGATCTATACCTTTTAACTCTTCAAAATCTGAAGGTTTTATTACTTCACCCCAACCTTCTTTATTAATTTGAGAAACCTTATTTCTAAAATTAAACCACATATGATTATTATTTAGCTCTACAATTCCTCTTAATTGCAGTTCTTGACTTATCTTTTTAGTCTCTCTTGATCTAAAATTTTTATGCCATTGGTGAAGCAATAATAGTTTACTATCATTATAAACAATATCACATCCCACATTTTTCAATCTATTATGAATATCAGTATCTTCTGCTCCCCAAAAATGAAAAAACTCATCAAATCCATTTATTAAATGTAGCTTTTCAACAGGAAATAATGTCATCCCAGTTGCGTTTTCATCTGTCAAGAAATTTATTTTGTATTCTTCGAAAGGAACTTCTTTAAGACTTTCTTCTTTGCTCAAAAAACCAACCTGAAAATACGTTGCTATATTAACAACTTTCTTTTCATTTAATATTTCTATAAAGTTAGGATGAAAAATCATATCAACATCAGCTATAAAACAATAATCTGAAGTGACTTTTTTAATTGCAAAATTTAGTGCTTTAGATTTATTCCAAATTTGAAATTCAGCATAAACATAATAATGCGTACAAAAAGAAAAACTCTCAACAGTATTTTTTACTTCTTGCGCAGTTTTTATTTGAGAACCGTAATCTATAAAAATCACATTAAAATTCTTATTGGTTTGAAGGCAAAGAGAATTTAGAGATTTTCTAACTCGATCTATTTCACGATTTCGAAAAGAATATATTATAGTTATCACAATACTTAATTTATCAGCTATAAGTAATTAGACTTAGATAAAACATTGTTTTTTCTGCTAGTTATAATACCGTTATAAGAATTCACTACAATCCTACATTTTTTAAAAGACATTTTTGATTTTTTAAAATTGAATGTAAAAAAGTTAATAACTGCAATTAAAAGCAATTTAAGACTCAATCCTATTATATTGCTTTTTTTTATTCTCAAATTAATGTTTGAAAGTGCAACTTTTTGTTCTATTTCAAATTTCCTTAACTGTTTTTCAGTATCAAGATTTTTGTTATTTGAATCTAGGCAATCATGATAAATTTTTGCATGAGGTGCAATTCCGATCTTTAGCTTATGATATTTTAGTCTATTGCAATAATCATTATCTTCTCCATAGTGAAAAAACAGCGGATCAAAGCCTCCAACTATTTCTAATGTTCTTCTTGGTAACAACCATGCCGCAGCATTTACAAAATTTAATGGATAAATTTCTTTCATAGATTTTTGATCTCTGAAAACAAAATCAGAAAGAATATTTTTACAGAACCAAGGAGATAGTTGAACACTAAAATTATATTCTAAAGATATCTTATCCGAAAAATAATGCATTGGTGAAATAATGCCAAAGTCTTGTTGCTTTTGGGCTACTGCTACTAAATCTTCAATTGTATCTTTTTCTATCCAAGTATCCTGATTAAGCAAAAAAGCATAGTCATAATCATTTTGTAATGCGTAAGTCAAACCCAAATTATTGGCTTTACCAAAACCTAAATTTACATTGCTTTTATATATTTTTATCTCTTCGTATAGATCTAATATAGCAACTGTATTATCTATGCTTGCATTATCGACTATAAAAATATCTGCCAAATAATTAGAATTCATAATCGAATCCAAACAGTTTCTTATCCATTTCTCACCATTATAGGTTACTATAATGATCAAGACATTTGATTTTTTAATTTGCATTTATAGTCCTATCAATTACTTCAAAAATCTTTTTTGCAGAATTATCACCAGAGAAGTTAGCCGACATTTTCTTTGCTGCTTGAGACTTTTCGTGTAAATAACTCCTTTCATTATACATTTCTAAAATGGCATTGGCAGCAGCTTGAGTATCTAAATAGGGAACAACATACCCATTTTCATTATTTATAAATTCAATCGCACCATTTCCATTATCAAAACATACTACTGGGTTTCCTAAAAAAGCATTTTCCATAGCAACCATAGAAAATGACTCCTCTCTCGAAGGTAAGAAAAAAACATCTGTTTCTCTAAAACAACTAATTATATTAGTAGTATTAGACATCACTATTACTTTATTTTCTAAACCTATTTTTTTTATATCATTAAAAAAATGATTTCTTATTTCGTTGTTACCATTTGTTCCAATCCACACAAAATAAATAGGATTATTTTCTTTCGCTTTTTCAATAACAAGTTTAGCAACTTGTATGAATAAATCAACACCTTTGGTGTAATTTAATGATCCCGAAGAACTCACAATAAAGGAATTGTCACTTACATCTAAATGTTTAAAATCTGTTTGTTTTTCTTCTAAATTACGAATTACTGGTGGTATAACATACTGAGAACTTTTTTCTATATTGTATTTGGAATTAAAAGATTCTTTGGCAAATTCGGACACAAAAATCAAACTAGAAAATTTAAGAATATTTTCAACTATGGCATCGTGAATGTTAAGGTTTTCAGTCAAAACCGGCCCTTCATGTACATTAAGTATAGTTTTATTGTTGCTCAGAAAATCTAAATTGGGCAATCTACTAAAACAAGCCAAGCTATTAACATATACTAAATCAAAAAAACCATCCTTCGCTTTTTTTAAAAACTCATTTTCAAAATTAAACATCTTATTGCTAATTTTATTGAAAACACTCTTTTTTATCTTTTTATTTAATATTGAAACTTTTGCTTTTTTTCTTAGTTCATTTTCGATTTTTCCTCCATATAAACTCAAAACAAAACACTCATATTGGTTTGAATAAGATGACTCCAATAAATTTAAAATCACTAAAGGAGCTCCTGTTTCTGAAGCTTCGTGAATAATAAAAAGTATCTTTTTCATAAACAAATAATCACTTATTAAAAAATCTATTGATAAGTCTTTTGTGGTATTTCAGCAGTTCAAACACATTAAAACTTTTCCAATAATTAATGTATAAAATTAATTTTGACATCCTGCCTGTTTCATATTTAGAATAGATAAAATATTCCATTCTTTTTAAAATATAAAGCTTATCTTTTAATGAAAAATATGCTAATTTATTTTCGTAAAAACCTTTAACATATAAGTACTCAGCTTTTAACTGGTCTGAAATCTTAGCTTTCCCAGAAATGCTTTGATCTGAAATACGAATACTAATTGCTGATGTATTAATTGTAAAAATGGGTTTATCCTCAGAAAAATCTATCCATGCTTTATCGTCACTATAGAATGCAGAAGGATAAGAGTGGAATTTATATTTTAAAAATGCTTCTTTTCTAAAGATATATTCAGAAAGTGAACTTCTTGTCTGCCATTTTAATTTTCTAATTAAAAAATCCAAGGGATTCTCGAATTCTGGATGTTTATAAAGCTGAGAAATAGAATTTTCTTTTTCGTTTATTTCTTTTGTTGCAAAACGTACTACATTAATTCCATTTTCATTAATCTTTTCTAAATTAGCATAAAAGTCTTTAACGACATTGTCTGCTAAAACATCATCATCTCCCAAAACCATAATCCATTCTTCATCTTCTATTAGTCCAATGCAACGTTCCCATTGTTTTGTTAGTGAAATTCTACCCAGATTTTCATCAAATTTATAATACTCAAAATTAAAATGGTCATTATATTTTAATAATAAATTAGAAGGATCATCTGGACTCGCATCATTACCAATATATACTTTGAATCGTTTGTCTACCTGATTGGCTAATGATTCAAGTGTTTCTTCAAAAAAACTTATTCTATAGTATGGAATTACTATTGCAATCATTTAAAATAAATTATTATAGAATCTCATTCTATCCTGTATCTTTAAATTTAAATTATAAGAAATTTAAATAAAATTAGATTCAGATACTATTTAAGTAGATCCAGATTTTTCGTCAATTATGACTTTTAATTTTATTATAAAGGAAACTTACAATACTCATCTTTTTAAGTTTTTCTAAAAATTTATAACCATTTGAGTTTTGCATTTTATAAATTTTTAAATCGAGTGCGTTTATTTTTTCTTGTCTTTTTTCCAAAATAAAAAATAAATAATCTATAAAATCACCTTTTGGAACAATCTCTTTTAAATATGACAAGACCTTCAACGAATTCGTTTCCATATGCTTTACATCTTTTGTCATATTATTTTCATGAAGTCTATAGTATGCTAAAGAAGAGTTTAAAAAATAGACGTTGTGCTGCTTTTTAAAAAAGCTCAACCACATTACCCAATCCTCTTTAGCTTTTAATGCTTCTGGAAATCTAAAATCATCAAAAAAGCTTTTTTGAAAAAAACCGCAATGTATGGGAATATTAAAATCATAATCCCATCCAAACAATATATTTTTAAAATTAAAATACTCTAATTTCAAATCACAGGATGACTCTCCCAAATCACTAATACTTTGAGAGAACATTTTAAAATTTGAAATTACAATGTTTTTGTCTTCATGTTGCAATTCTGCGATCGATAATTGTAATTTCGTTTTGGCTATATAATCATCTGAATCCAAAAATTGAATATATTCTCCTTTTGCATTTTCCAAACCTAGATTTCGAGCACTGCTCAATCCTCCATTTTCTTTATAAAAGTATTTAAAACGAGAATCTTTTATAATCCATTTCTTTACTATTTCTTCAGTATTATCTAAACTACCATCATTAACGATAATACATTCCCAATTTTCATAAGTTTGGTCAAATATTGATTGTAAAGCTTCTTCAAGATACTGAGCTTGATTATAACAAGGGACTATTATTGAAACTAATGATATAATCATTTTACTTTATAAAAGGTCATTGATTTGACAAATAATTTCAATTGGTTTAAATCTGGTAATTTTTGAAATTGTTTACCTAATTTACAACTAATATATTGGAAATAAATTATAGGCGAGTAGTTGGCTCTTTTCAAAAAATATTTTTTCAACATTTTATTTTCAATTTCTAATAAATATTTTAAAAATTCTTCTTTTTTAAAAAACGCATTATCATTGGCTAATATCAATTTATTCTTTAGCACTAAAAATTCTTTTAACTCTAAAAATGTAAACCAACTTTTATGGTGCAATATTTTTTTCAATAAATTTCGTTCCCTTAAATCAATATTACAATTTAAATATGCTAACATATTTATCCTTGATTCCATTGCAGATTCCATTTGCTGTATTTCTCTTTTGTGAGAAACCTGTGCGTCATGAACTCTATAATTAAGTAAAACTTCTTGTAAATTATGCAATTCCCCTATTGATAATAATCTAACCCATAAATCAAAATCTTCAGCGGGTTCTTTTGCTGTATCATACAGAATTGAAAAATTATTGTCATTAACATTTCGAAACATAACAGAAGGATGTACCATCGCATTACCTTTCAAAAATGCTATTTTTATGTCTTCATGATTTTCTGGTAAAGGCTGTATATGATTAGTACCAATTATATTTAATAAAGAACCACAAACAATAATATTTTTATTAGAATTTAAAAAATTGATTTGTTTTTCGAATCTCTCTGGTAAACTAATATCATCACCATCCATTCTGGCAATATATTCCCCTTTTGCAAGCTGTAAACCAAAATTTAAACTATTTGTATAACCAGAATTTTTTGGCTTTTCTATTAATTGGATTCTTTCATCATTAAAATTTTTAATTATAGATACTGTAGAATCTGTCGAGGCATCATCAATTATTAAAAGCTCAAAATCATTGTAGGTTTGATTTAAAATACTGTCTACTGCATCCGCAATATAAAGTTCACAATTGTAGACAGGCATTATAACAGTTATTTTTGGAGTTTTATTAACTATCATAAATAATTTTCGCAAATTTATTTTTTAATGATTTATAAAGTATCTGAAAATAATATTTAACATTTTTTTTCCCTAAGTTAATTTTATCAAACTGATTTTTATAATATATAAAATTCTCAGAGTAACTATTAAATATATAGGGATGAACCAGATAAGTCCCTCTAAAACTTTGAAAGGAGCTTAATTTTTCATCTAAAGAACTTTTGTTTGAAAATATGAAAACATTTTGTTTGTACCATGGATCAACATTTTCATTTTCCCAAAAAATAGGTCTCAAAATATCATACAATTTAAAACCTTTTTTTTCGAATTTTTCAATCCAGTATTTAGGTTCCTGCTCATTTACATGGTTTTGTCCTCCCTGGTTTGGTATCGCTGCAGAAAATACTATTATATCACTTAACCCGATTAGTGTCTCAACAAAGACATCTGCGGAGAAATAAGATAAATGTTCTGCGACTTCTAAGGAAATAGCCAAGTCATATTTTTCTTTACTTACAAACAGCGTCTCAAGATTAAAATCAACAAAATTTTCCTTTTCAATTTTCAATAATTTTCTGTCTACGTAATCACCATCTACACCAAGAATATTTTCAACGCCATTATCTTTAAATACCTTTAACCAAGTTCCTATCCCACAACCTACATCAATTACACTTTTAGGCTCCAATAATTTTATCAAAAAAGGAATAATTTCACTGGCAGCCTTGTAGTTATGTACTACTTCTTCATGTACATATTTTATATCACTCATCTTTAATAAAATTTAATTTCTGAATCATAAAAATAATTTAACCTTTCCTGTATTAGCTTAGTTTCATTCAAACTTTGCAAAACATTAAAATAAAAGGCATCAATAATAGTATCTCTATTATCCTCTTGATCTCCAAAATAAAGATCAACTTTATACTTTTTTGATTTAATTAACCTAAAAACAGGAAATGACAAAATAATTTCTCCTTCATTTTTATCATTTCCAATTTTATCGCCTGTATTTCTATTATTTAAACCAATAATCTCAACATCATCTAAATCTTTAATCACCACGCCAAGAACTGGTTCTATAAATTTTTCCTTTAGTTTGTATTTAAATTTAAATTCAACTTTTGATCCCGTTAAAACCGTATTAGTCAATTTTCCATTACAAAAAATCTCCACTGAAATAATTCCTATATTTCCATTTTTTTTAGCTAAATGTTTAGAAAAGTTAAAATGCCCATTTTCAATAAAATGTGACTCTCTTTCAATATCTTCTGAATATAGATAATAATCAACTGCTTCATCTATTTCACCTTCGTACGCAACTTTTCCATATTCCATAACAATACCTCTTGTACAAAGATTTTTTACAGCTACCATATTATGGCTTACAAAAAGAACTGTTCTCCCTTCTCCTTTAGAAATATCCCGCATTTTACCAATAGCCTTCTTTTGAAATTCTGCATCTCCAACTGCCAAAACCTCATCAATAACTAAAATTTCAGGCTCTAAAAAAGCTGCAACTGCAAAAGCTAAACGAACTGTCATTCCAGAACTATATCTTTTTACAGGAGTATCAATATAGCGTTCACAACCAGAAAATTCAATTATTTCGTCCAGTTTCGAAGTAATCTCTTTTTTTGTCATTCCTAAAATAGCACCGTTCAGGAATATGTTTTCTCTTCCAGTCATTTCACCATTAAATCCTGTACCAACCTCCAGTAAAGAAGCAATCCGGCCACGAGATTTAATACTTCCAGTTGTCGGAGCTGTAACTTTCGAAAGAATTTTTAACAACGTAGATTTTCCTGCGCCATTTTTTCCAATAATACCTAAAACTTCTCCTCTTTCTACTTCAAAATTAATATCCTGCAAAGCCCAAACATAATCTGAAGTCCCTTTTGTAGAACGATTGTTAACTTCTCCTAATCTTAAATATGGATCCTCTTTTCTAAGAATTTTATGCCACCAACGATTTAAATCGTGTTTTAAAGTTCCTGTACCAACCTGGCCTAAACGATATTGCTTAGAAATATTCTCGGCTTTTAATATAATATCTTTCATTTACACAGTATCAATAAAGCTTTTTTCTGTTCTATTAAAAACCAGTAATCCTACAAAAAAAATGCCTAATGTAACAACGGTCGTGTATACTAAACCTAAAGATGATATGCTTCCAATATCTAAAAGCATATAACGAGAAGTTTCTATCACATAAGCCAACGGATTATATTGCACTATCCAACCAAATTTTGGCAACTTTTGTTTAATCAATTCCATTGGGTACATTACAGCAGATACATACATAAGCAACTGTATTCCGAAACCAACTAAATTATTTAAATCTCTATATTTAGTTACCATTGATGAAATCAACATTCCTAAACCAAGACCTAAAATTCCCATTACAACAATTAATACTGGAAAGAAAAATAATGAACCATTCAAAGTTAATTTTGCGCCATTAAAAAAATAAAAAATGTAAAAGATAACAAATATGCCAAATTGGATTCCAAATTTGATTAAGTTCGAAATTACAATGGACAAAGGAGTAATAATTCTAGGAAAATAGACTTTCCCAAAAATTGCCGCATTAGATTTAAAAGTATCCGACGTTCCAGTCAAGCAAGAAGTAAAGTAATTCCATACCATTATACTTCCTAGATTAAATAAGAATGGAGGAATGGATCCCGTTTTAATTCCTGCAACATTATTAAAAATAATAGTAAAGGTTATGGAAGTAAATAAAGGCTGAATTAAGTACCAAAGAGGTCCAAGTACCGTTTGCTTATAAACAGTTATAATATCTCTTTTTACAAAAAGAAGTAACAAATCTCTGTATTGCCAAATCTCTTTAAAATTTAGTGAGAAAAACCGATTCTTAGGGGTTATTTCAAACAGCCATTCATTTGTCTTATCAGCGTAATTGTTCATTTGAGATAGGGAAAAATGTTATTTTAAAAAATCAAAAATTAACAGGATTTTTAACATTTTAGAATTTGTTTAAAAATGCCAAAAGGTGTTTTTATAAAAAACACCTTTTGATTGTATTGTAAATATATTATTAAATGAGATTATTTATCTAAAACCTCAAACGTAGAATTCATACTTTTAAATTCAGGAACGATCTTTTTCATTTTAGCTACAATATCATCATTTTCATAAAAATCTGCAATTCCGATAAGTTCATCAACATCAATATGCAGATTTTCATACTCATCTTGAATTTCTTGTGCAATCATGATTTTGTTATGATATGTTGGAAGTGTTTTAGAAGTATCATTTAATAATTCTTCATAAAGTTTCTCTCCAGGTCTTAAACCAACAATCTTAATTTTTATTTCTTTATCAGGAATAAAACCTGCTAGTTTAATCATTTTCTTAGCTAAATCAATAATTCGAACTGGTTTACCCATATCGAAGATATAGATTTCACCACCATTACCCATCGCTCCAGCTTCTAATACTAATTGACAAGCTTCTGGAATTGTCATGAAATAACGAATAATATCTTGATGTGTAATAGTCACTGGACCTCCCTCTGCAATTTGTTTTGTGAACAATGGAACAACAGATCCGTTAGAACCTAAAACGTTTCCAAAACGAGTTGTGATAAATTTTGTACCGCCTTCCACATTTTCTTTTTGATTCTTTAAGAATAATGACTGAACATATTTTTCAGCGATTCTTTTACTGGCTCCCATTACATTACTAGGATTCACTGCTTTATCTGTAGAAACCATTACGAATTTCTTCACGTTATACTTGCAGGCTAAATCAGCTAGATTTTTAGTTCCTTTTATGTTGGTTTGAATTGCCTGAGAAGGATTCTCTTCCATAAGAGGTACATGTTTGTAAGCAGCCGCGTGGAAAACAACGTGTGGCGTGTAACTTTTAAAGACTTTTTCTAATGCTTTTTTGCTTCTAACATCAGCAATAACAGCTACAATTTTGGTGTTTACGTTCATGCCTTGTGTCTCTAAGCATAAATTATGCAAAGGGGTTTCAGCATGATCCACAACAATAACTTTTTTAGGACTAAAGTTCAAAACCTGTCTCACAATTTCGCTACCAATTGAACCCGCAGCTCCAGTAATTAAAATTGTTTTGTCCTTTAATTGTTTAGAAATTGATTTACTATCTAAAACTATAGGTTTTCTCTCTAGTAAATCTTCAATTTGGATATTTTTTACTTTTTGAGAAATTTCTTTTTGGTTTTCCCAATCCGAAATCAATGGTACTGTGTAAACTCTATAGTTGAATTCAAGACATTGATCAACGATTATTAATTGCTCGTCTTTAGTTAAACTTTTATCTGCTATGATAACTCCTTCTGCCGCAACAGATCGCATAAGAGCAGGAAGTTTTTTTCTTAAGATTAAAATTGGAAGATCCAGCATACGCTTAGATGCATTCTGATTGTTTTTATCTACAAAACCTACAATTTTAAATCGAGAAGGAGTTTCAAATTTTAATGCATTTGCAACCGAGATTGCATTTGCATCTGTACCATAAATTACAGTTCTAACCAATTTAGTGGTAGCTTTTTCTGAAAAGTACATTTCAAATGTCTGTTTTACGATCACACGGTATAAAAATAACCCGCAAAAAGATAAAACTAAATTAATGAAAAGTGCTGTGTTCAAAAAGGCTTTATGACCAGTATATAATTCAAAAACTAAATTGATAAACAAGAAAAAAACCAAAACTGACATTTGAGAAAACAACAGTTTTATGGCATCTATATAAGAAGAATGCCTAATAATTCCAGAATAAGTTCTAAAAAGCCAAAAGAAAAATATGTTGACCAGAATTAAACTTCCAACAAAATAAAAGTCATGGGAAGTTATAATATAACCTATTGCAGTACCTTCAAAAAGCAAATAAGTAAAAGAAAACGAAAAAAACAAAACCATTACATCAATAGCAATGATAATCCACCTAGGCAAATAACTCAAATTATTGATGTTTGCCCTAAGATTTCGTGGCGAAAAAGTTTTATATAACAATGACGTTATATTATTTGGTTTGTCTGTATTCAATTGAGCTATATTTAAGTCAGTAAAATTTGAACTTTATACAAAAATACAAATTAAAGGTTTTAAACCATTACTTATAGGTTGAAATTAAATTTTAACACCTTTTTTCTTTTGTTTTAAAAATTCTATCAAGTATGTGCCATAGCCAGATTTGAGTAAAGGTTGTGCCAACTCTTCAAGTCGGGCATCATCAATGAAGCCTTGTCTCCATGCAATTTCTTCAATACAACCCACTTTTAATCCTTGTCTTTCTTCTAAAACCTGAACAAATTGTCCTGCTTGCATCAAACTATTAAAAGTTCCAGTATCTAACCAAGCGGTACCTCTACTTAATATACCAACTTTTAATTTCCCTTTTTCAAGATAAACCTTATTTACATCAGTAATTTCATATTCGCCTCTAGCACTTGGCTTAATATTTTTTGCAATTTCAACAACTGAATTATCATAGAAATACAATCCCGGAACTGCATAATTTGACTTTGGTTCTTTTGGTTTTTCTTCTATTGAAATTGCTTTTAAATTTTCATCAAATTCAACCACTCCGTATCTTTCAGGATCTGAAACATGATAAGCAAAGACAACTCCTCCATTTGGTTTTGTATTCGACTTAAGGAGCTCCTGCATATTTGATCCAAAAAAGATATTATCTCCTAATATTAATGCAACATCATCTTTTCCAATAAATTCTTCACCAATTACAAAAGCTTGCGCTAATCCATTAGGATCTGGTTGCTCAGCATAACTAAATTTACAACCAATTGTATTTCCATCTCCTAAAAGTTTTTTGAAATGGGGTAAATCATGAGGAGTTGAAATGATTAAAATCTCATTAATTCCCGCCATCATCAAAGTCGACAAAGGATAATAGATCATTGGCTTATCATAAACTGGCATTAATTGTTTACTTACCGCTAACGTTAGCGGATGCAATCTTGTACCAGAACCTCCAGCTAATATAATTCCTTTCATAAAATTTTTTAAACAAATATTTTCCTTAAACTCTTTTTGTAATTTGGGATTTCTAGATTATAAACTGATTTTATTTTAGTTTTATCCAACAATGAAAAATTTGGGCGTTTTGCAGGTGTTGGATAAGATAATGTTGGAATTCCTCCTACTTTACAATTGTAACCACCAAATTCTTTTACACTTAACGCAAATTCGTACCAGCTAATTTCTCCTTCGTTTGAATAATTATAAATTCCTGAAATCCATTTTGGCGATTCTATTATATCAATCATTGCTTGTGCTAAATCGGCAGCGTAGGTAGGTGATCCTATTTGATCATTTACCACATTAATTTTGTCTCTTTCTTGCATTAACCTTTGCATTGTTTTCACGAAATTATTTCCGAACTTACTGTAAACCCAAGAAGTTCTAATAATAATTGATTCTGGATTTTCTTTTAAACAAGCAATTTCGCCAGCTAACTTACTTTCTCCGTAAACATTTATGGGGTTAGTTTTTGACTCTTCGCTTAAAGCAATCGAAGAAGAGCCATCGAAAACGTAATCTGTCGAAATATGAATTAATCTTGCATTCTTTTCTACTGTATATTTTGCAATTAATGCTACCGCAGCTTGATTTATAGTAAATGCCAATTCTTTTTCCGATTCAGCTTTGTCAACTGCAGTGTAAGCTCCACAATTAAATACAATATCTGGATTAATTGCTTCTATTTGAGTTTGAAGTAATTCTAAATTATCTAATGTTGCTTTCGTACGATCGGCAAATATCCATTCGTATTGAGGATACTTAGGTGCTAAAACAGAAAGTTCGGTTCCTACTTGTCCTGTTGCGCCGGTTACTAAAATTTTTTTCATTAAAATAAACTGTTACAATTATCTATAAAAGGAAGAATCTGATCTTTCTCAGAAACTATTGCTTCTTCTAAATTCATTCCCCAATCAATATTTAAAGATGGATCATCATATTTAATTCCACCTTCTGAAGCTTTATTATAAAATTGATCACATTTATACATTACTGAAGCCGTTTCACTTATTACTGAAAAACCATGAGCGAAACCTTGAGGAACTAATAATTGTTTTTTATTTTCTGCTGATAGCAAAATGCTAAATGCTTTCCCATACGTAGGAGAATCTTTTCGTAGATCTACTGCAACATCAATAATTTCACCTTCTAAAACTCGAACTAATTTTGTTTGAGCAAAAGGAGGGTTTTGATAATGTAACCCCCTTAAAGTTCCTTTTTTAGAAAAGGATTGATTATCCTGAACAAAATCAATATTAATTTCTAAATTTTCAAATTTTGTTTTACTGTAACATTCAAAAAAATAGCCTCTTTCATCTCCAAAAACTGTAGGTTCTACAATCACTAAATCTTTTATAAATGTTTTTTCAATTTTCATTTTTTAATGTTGTTCAGTTAAAGAAATTAAATATAACCTCTTCTATTCTAATTTTATCTTGCTGTGTTAAATTTGATCCTGATGGCAAGCACAATCCTCTTTCAAATAACTTTTCTGCTATATTATTACCGTAGTAAGGGTATTTTTCAAAAAGTGGCTGTAAATGCATTGGTTTCCATAAAGGACGACTTTCTATATTTGCTTCTTCAAAAGCAATTCTGAAATTTTCTCTTTGTTCTTTTGTTTTTAACAATATTGTATTAAGCCAATAATTTGAAAAAAAATCCTCATTAAGATTGTCAAAAAGTTCTACGTCAATGATGCCTTTAAAAACTTCTTTATAAAACAAGTGATTATTTCTTCTAGACAGAATATTGTGTTCTAATATTTTCAGCTGTCCGAGACCTATTCCTGCGCAAATATTGCTCATTCTATAATTGTATCCCAATTCACTATGCTGATAATGTACCGCCTTATCTTTCGATTGAGTAGCGTAAAAAATTGCTTTATTTTTTTCCTCTTTTGAATTAACTATTAATGCTCCTCCGCTTGAAGTTGTAATAATTTTATTTCCATTAAAAGAAAGGATTCCAAAATCACCAAATTTACCACATTTCTTTCCTTTGTAAGTGCTGCCAAATGCTTCTGCACTATCTTCAATTACTGGAATACCATACTGCTCAGCAATAGAATGAACTTCATCTACTTTATAAGGTGTACCATACAAATGAACTGCGATAATAGCTTTCGGTTTTTTTCCTTTTTTTATTCGATCTTTTATGGCAATTTCTAAATTTTCTGGACAAATATTCCATGTTTCAGACTCACTATCAACAAATACTGGAATAGCATTTTGATACAAAATAGGATTTGCTGATGCCGAAAATGTCATGCTCTGACAGATTACTTCATCTCCACTCTCCACTCCTAACAAAATTAACGCTAAGTGTATCGCTGATGTTCCAGAATTTAATGCCGTAACAAATGCTTTTTTTCCAAAATAATCTTGAAGCTCATTTTCAAATTCATCTACATTTGGTCCTCCAGAAGTAATCCAGTTTGATTTAAAAGCCTTTTGAATATATTTTTGTTCAAAACCGCTTTCTTGAGATAACGACAAATAAATTCTCTTATTACTCATTAGGAATTGACCAATAATCTGCTGGATAACGCACATCATCCTCGCTTACATTTGTTAATGGTAATGTAGAAAATGATATTAATTTTGCGTTCTCTTCTAAAGATTCTATAGCATTAGCATAACCTGCAGGAATGTGAACAATTTTACTATCAAATTCTGAAACTAAAATCGTCTCAATGATTAAATCTTTTGAAGGATTTTCCCAATTATCAATTTTTATAAAATGGACTTTAAAAGATCCTGTAAGACAATAAAAATTTTTAGCATCTAATTTATGTCCTTGCCATGCGCGCAAAGGATTTTCTTTGGAGTTGCTTATAATATAAAATCTTTCGACATCAGAAAAATTAAAATCATTTACAAACGAGATGCTTCCCCTATGATCAGAAAAATTTCCTCCTTGAATTACTCGTGGTTTCATACGTTTAATCTTAAATTATTTTTATTTAACAAATAAAATTTTAATGAATAAACAACAAGCAAAGGAAGAATTATAATTAAAAAGATAATTGCATCATCAACTTTCTGATAAAGATTTACCACTAGAAATGAAATTATAATTTGAACCAATCCATAAAGTAATGATACTAATCTGTGTTGTATTTTATATTCATTACTTAAAATTTGATAAAAATGCAGACGATGTGCCTCAAATATATTTTGTTTTAAATATAATCGATGCATAATAGTACATATTGCATCAACACCATATATGGCTAAAAACAAAAGCCAAATCAGCGATTCTGTTACAAGAATTAGTTTTAAAATTAGATAAATCACCCAAAATGCTATGGCAATACTCCCAACATCTCCCGCAAAACATTTTGCCTTTTTTCTATAATTAAAAAACAAAAATATTAGGCTAGCCATCATCGCATACTTTATAAAACCACTATCCGCAAAAAGCTGAACTTTTGTATTTACATACAATAGAGATCCCATAACTACTAAAGTATAAACTCCTGTAATACCATTAATTCCATCCATGAAATTATAGGCATTTATTAGACCAATTGCTAAAATATAAGCCAGTGTGATACCCCAAATTGGAAATAAAGTGAATAATCCCAAATCGAAAAAAACCAGGGTAATTGAAAGAAAATGAATTGAAATTCTAATTTTATTAGATAGACTTTGAATATCGTCCCAAAAACTAACCAAACTCACTAATGTTATTCCTGTAAAGAAAAAATAATTTGTTTGGATATGCTGTACAAAATAAAGCAAAGCTGAAAACCAGAAAATAATTCCCCCTCCTCTTAACGTTATGTCTGTGTGCGAACTCCTTTGATTGGGTTTGTCAATTATATTAAAATGATCAGCTACTTTAAAATAAAGTAACATGATAATCATTAAAATAATTCCTAAAATTGTATATTCCATTTATTTTTCGATAAAGCTTTTTATAGTTTTTTCTAATCCTTGAAATGCTGTATTGGGAAGTTTTTCTATGCCGATCGCTAATTTTATTTTTTCGTTTGAAACTCGATAATTTTCAGTTAGCTTTTGAATTGTTTCTGAATTCAAAGGCAGTTTAACAACGTCGCCAACTTTAGCTATATTATTAATAATAACTTTAGGAACACGAACCAATTTATTTTTTTTGTTTAAGACTGAAGATATTGTCTTTACAACATCATTTGTAGATAAAAATTCATCATCAGAAAAATTATAGACTCCAGAAGGTATTTCTTTATTATCAAGAATTGCTTTAATTAAAAAATTAAGATTATCAATACCCAAAAATGATCTTTCATTATGAAAAGATGCTAAAGGGTAGGGTATTCCCTTCTTTACTACATTAAATAGTAAATTTAAATTTCCTTTGTTTCCTGGGCCGTGAATCATACATGGTCTTATTATAAAGACTCTTTTTCCGTTTGGAATTTCTCGTGACAAAATGTATTCTTCAGCCTTTAACTTAGATTGCCCGTAAGGTGTACTAGGATTTGGGCTTATTTCTTCATTTAAAACATCTGTAACGGTATCTGCAACAGCTTTAACGCTACTAAAGTATATAAAATTTTGGATAGGACTATCTAAAAAGGATTCAAACAAATCTTTAGTAAGATCTGAATTTATTCTAAAATATTCAGAAGCATCACTTGTGTTTTTTGTATCATGAGCTTTACCCGCTAAATGAATAATAGCTTTAGCTTCAGAATTCAATTTCCAATCTGAGTCTCTTAAAGAAATAGAATCAACATTATGACCATTTTCGTTTAAGTACCTAGAAAGATTTGTAGCAACAAACCCGGATTTACCTGTAATTAATATTTTATTCATTAAAATTAAACTATTTTTTTTCTTCTGTAATCATTGATAAGGCTTATCTGCTCATGAACAAAAAATGATCTCGAATATTTCTCTCTATCAATCAAGCAATTTGAAGACAAAAGTTTAAGAGTATTATTATCCTTGTATAAATATTCAATTTTTGCTACAATTTCATTAATATCATTGTCTTTTGAAATTGATTTGATTAAGTATCCATTATAGTTATCTTTTACTACATCAGCATTTCCCCTTTCGTCCAATGTTACAACTGGAACACCCATAGAAAGGGCTTCAACAATACAAACTGGTAGTCCTTCTTTTTTACTTGGAAATAAAAAAACATCAGAAACTTTTAAATATTTCTCTACTTCTGAAGTATACCCAACATTAATAATATTTTTGTTATTTTTTACAAATGTCTCTTCTTCTGCTGTAAGACCTGATGAATGTATTGGATCTTTTCCACCAATTAATAATAATGAAAATTTACCTGGATATCTATCATTTAATTTCACGAAACTGCGATACACTAAATCAAAACCTTTGAATTCTACAAATCTACCTGTAAAAGTAATTACAAACTTATTTTCTATTTTTAGTTCCTCTATTATGTTTTTCTTATCTATTAATTGAAATTTATTACTATCAAATTTATCTATATCACATCCTACTCCATACGATTGATATTTATAAGTTTTATTTTTAAAAATATTAGATACCAAATTGTAATCTTTATTGTTTATAAGAAATATTCTATCAAGCCTTAAAAAACAAAACATTTCAACAATACCAAACATAACTTTTCTTAATCCAGCGCTTGCATTCATTCCTAATCCATGAAAAGTTCCCCAGTACTCTACGTGTTTGCTCTTCAGTAGCACTACTGGAAATATTCCTGTAGTAAAATGTGCATAGACAAAATTAATTTTATTTTTTCTTATTAACTCATTTATCTTAAGTCCGGCCTTAATTAACTTTGCAATTGACGTAGACCTAGGAATATCAATAAAGTGAAATGTTAAATTATAATCATTATAATTAAATTTATCTACAATATTGATTACGTTCGAAGGTGAACAAACAATATGGATTTCATTATTTAAACTTAGCTGGACAGCAATTTCTGCAAGAAAATTATTGAAACTACCATAATCTGTTATAACAATAAGAATTTTATTCATTATCTGTAATATTCATTATTAAAATGGCTTATCAATGTTTCAGCAGATGATTGCCATGTCAAATTTTTAATGGCGTATTGATAAGCTTTTTCATTCATAAAAGCTAAGTTAGAAAAACCATCATCATAAATTTCACAGATTTTCTTTGAAATATCTAAATGGTTAGGTTCTACAACAAATCCCAGTCCATTAGGAATTTGCTCAGCTAATGCGCCCTTATTGGTAGCAATAACAGTTCTCTTATTTGCAAATACCACAGGCACAACACCAGATTGACTAGCATCAATATATGGTAAAATAACAAAGTCATGATTTTTTATCAACTGTTCTACTTCTTCATCTTTTAACCATCTATTAATAATTTCAATATTATCCGATAACTTAGAAATTTTATCTAAATAAGGACTAAGCTCACCTCTACCTGCAATCGTAAGCTTCAAATTCGGACGTAATTTTATAGCTTCAGAGAAGGCGTCTAAAAGAAGGCCAATTCCCTTATACTCTTCGATTCTACCAACGAATAGAATTTTATCTAAGAAACAATTATTTGAAGTAACTTCTTCATTTGAAAAAAAAGCAGCATGTGGAACATACATTATATCTTCCTCTTGCTTCTTGTAAAAATCACAAACATATCTTTTAAAGAAAACATTTAATAATATTATTTTCTTCGCTTTTTTAATTTCAAATTTTCTTATTAATTCTACAAAAAAATTAGCTTCGCCAACATGCTCAATAGGATCATGTAAAGTGTAATAAATATTAATTTTTCTTAAAAAAAGTAGCACTCCTGGATTTAAAAGGCTAATCATAGGAATATAGAGAACGATTGGATTGAATTTTTTTATACATCTAGATATTTTATACGATTTAAATAAATTTATAAATGCAAACAAAAATTCAACTTTATTTTTGTAAGTATTAAAATATGTGATTTTGACATTTCCTTTTTTCTCTATTTTAAGCCAATCATCATGATTATCTATTAGACTTGATAATATAATTTGTAATTCAATATTAGGTTTTTCACTTAAAGCTTTAGCCATTTCAAGTGTGTATCTAGGTCCTGCGCCTACTTTTCCTAAGAATAAAATAGTAATTTTCATTATTTATTTTTCATTTCTAATTCATCCTTTAAAATCATTAAACAACCTACTGGATAAAGCATCAGCGGTAAAATATTATATTGTAAAAGCTTCCATTTACTTTTAAAGCTTTTATTATTGTACCATCCAAATCTCCAGAAATTAATTAGCGATTTCAATTTCGTTTTTAAAGGGACTTTTTTATTGTTGTATAGCTCAGCATATACATCCATAGCATAGCTACTACTCTTGCGTCTGTTCAAAATTATATTTGCTGACAAGCCCTCTTGTAGATATTCACATATATATATGGCTTTATCTACAAATAAAAAATCATAATCTTCTGATATTCTATTCCAAACTAATGCTTCAGAACAGAATTTTTCATTTTCATAATCAGGGTATTTATAATTTCGCAAAATTTCAGTTCTTGTAAACTCTTTAAAATCTACATTATATCCTAAATTATATCTAACATCAAAATAAGAAGTAATTTTTTCTTCAAATGGTAGTTTTTCTCCAACTAAACTGCCATCTTTATACTTCAATCTAAAAACCACACCAGCTAAATTAGAATCAATTGCAGTTAAATATTTCTCTCCAATTTCAATTGCATTGTACTCTAAAATGTCATCACTATCAACAATAAAAATATATTCTCCTATAGAGTTATCTGCTCCAATATTTATAGCCCTATGCTTCCCTCCATTATTTACTTTTATATAATTTATTTTAAGAATATTTTCTTTAATAAAATTTTGAACAATTATTGAGGTATCGTCTGTTGAACCATCGTCAACTATCAACCATTCAAAATTTCTAGAAGTTTGTCTCAAAAGACTTTGGTATAAATCAGGAAGTAAATTAGACCTATTATAAGTTGGAGTGAAGACAGATATTAACATTATAAAAAGAAAGTTTTAATAAACATTAAAATGGTAAATAACAAATTGCAAAAGATTAAAAAAAATATAAATATATTTTGTTTTTTAATTAAATTGCTGTCTTTAATAACTGGATATATTAACAAAAAAGGCATTAATATCCAAGATAAATATGCAAATCTGTTAGTGAAATTGGCATAAATTAATAATACCCAGATACTGTTTGTTATTAGATAAGTTTTAAACAAGATTTCATAAAATTTACTATTAAATTCTTTTTTAAAAATATAATAATAACCTAACACTATAGGAATAGCACTATAAATTATAAAGTCAATCCTAAAGACTCCTCCATCATTACTTGTTTCTGACATATATTGAGAAATCCTATCATCAGAATTGTCACTTGACATAAAAGACAAATTTGAATTTATAAAATCTAATATCTTTTGTCCTATAAGTAATGATATAAAAACACTGGCTATCCACCATTTTATGTACCCCTTAACACTTCCAAATAAATATGCTACGAAGTAAGCAAGCAATGGTAATAAAAAAGATTTATGCATAATTATACTCAAAGCAAAAAAGGTAAACTTTAAAAACTTATTTTTTGCTGTAAATGCATATAAAAAAAAAGAGCTTGCAAGACCTGTTCTTATTCCGTTTACACCGTAATTCCAAAATGACATACTACTTAATAGAACAACAAACTGAAAAAAAACATTAGACTCTAAAACATTTCTAACTGCTAAATATTGTAAGAATACATATAAAAAAGCTGTCATGAGATAAAATTGAACAACATTTAATCCCATAATTTTATTACACAAAAACATATAATAATAATAACCTATATCTTTAAATTGATCAAGAAATGTAAAATCATTATAATACTCTGTATACCTGATAGTATCTCCAAAATATATCTCTTGATCATAAGGATCTCTAAATCCAATAAACAAAATAGTTATCATTAAAAACACAACTACACCATATTTTCCAATAATTTTAGGATAGTTATTGAAGTTTACTATCTCCAACAATGGCAAAGTAAATAATAATGAAAATACTAATAGTAAAGAATAGTAGACAGGAGTATACAGTTCGTTTGGAATCATATTTGAATGTTGAAGTTCTAAAGAAATACTATAAATTAATTATTAGAATAAGTATAAAAATCAATTATTTTTGGTATTTACTATTACATCCAGATCTAAAAAAAATATTAATAAACTTAATTTAGGTATAAAAAATAAAAAAAAAACATCATTAACAGATTTTAAAACTTATTTATTGTAAAAAGGTATTAAATCAATTTTTTCATAAACATCTCCAAATCCATTTATATTGGTATACTGAGAATTTTCTTTTTTAAATTTACTTCCAAGAGTTTTTATTAATTTTTCAACGATTAATAAAAAGGAATAATAGATAACTAAAAACCAAAATACAAAAAAGTTAGCTTTTCTTTCAATTCTGAATTCTTCAGTTTTTGTAATTGAAAATTTAAGAATATATTTCCTATTCATCATAATCGTCTGAGCAATAAGAGGATAATAATTGAAATATTTTTTTAAATCAACTCTTTTATTTGATGTCAAAGCGTTTAATCCGCTATCACCCCATGTTGTAGAAACGCTATAAATTTTTGGAACTAAACTGTCCCATATATAGTTATCTTTTCGATTTTTAAGATGAGGCATTTCATCTAATGAGCCACAATGACTACCTACAATTTGAGCGGAAGTAGTACTTGCAGGACATACCCCGGCAATAGTAATTGGATAATTTAAGACACAATGGTTTTTCACAATTAATGATAAACTCACTACAGAAAATATATCTGGACTTAAGGCTCCATAATAATTACCCGTTATTTTTTTTATCTCATCCATTGCGCTTTTTTTTATAACGCCATGATATGATTTAGGTACGTTATAAAAAAAATAATTAACTAAACCGTTCTTTAATAGTTTAATCAATTCTTTTTTGGGTTCAGCTAAGCTATAGGAATTTTGAATTTTAGGAATTTTAAGTAACCCTTCTGGAAATTCCGGATGTGCTCCAGGCCACAAGAAAGTAAATGTATCTTTACTGCAAATAGATTCAATATCATTCTCTTTCGCCCATTGAACCAATTCAATAATTTTTGGATGTACAGAATCATCATCTCCTAGTAAAATAACATATTCACCAGTAGCTAAATCCATAGCATAATTAAAGTTATCTATTGAACTTATAGCTGAATTATTATAAGAATATACTATATTTTTATCATTTAAAGAATCTACAAAAACTTCTACTTGTCTTGTATCACTATTATCAGAAATAGCTATTTGAATCAAATCAGATTTAAACGATAAAATTGATTTGATAGTTTCTATACAATAAAACTCTCTGTTTTTTGTAGCTATTACTATAGATAGCAAAGCTGCTGATGGATTAGCCATTATTATTTTATTTGAGAACTAAAACTTATTAATTTTTCCTTATGGTTAATTTTATTATAAACTACAACATTTAAAATTAGTGATATGCTTACAATTAAACACATCTCAATAACAAACCAGTATCTACCAACTAAATGATTAGTTAAAAAATAAATTACTGTTACGGTAACTATTGTAATAAAGGTTGGAATAAGCACATCATAGAATAACCATTTTAAAAATTGATTTGGTAAAAACTTATGAATTATAACAGTACTCATGATTGCCAGAGAAATGAAATTTACAAGAATCCAAGGAAAACTTGCTCCAACCATTCCGTATTTATCAACACTAAAAATTATTAAAGGAATAATAACAAACAATCCCAAAAAACCAAGTATAATATTTGTCCTTGTATGCCCATTTGCTAGTGATATATAATAGGGAATTAATTGTAGACATAAAAAAAAACCTCCAATAACCAAAATTTTAACTGTAGTATCAACTGCATTTGCAATTATCACATCACCAGTCCATAAAGTAACTAAGGGGATAGAATACAAAAAGACACATGCTACAATTGGAGCAGAAATCATAGTAATTATAGAGGCAAACTTATGAAAATAAGCCGTTTTCTCAGTAATGTTTTTAGTAGAAACTAACTTAGAAAAAACAGGAAATATTGCAACAATAATAGGAGTTGCTACTAATAATGGTATTTGTGATATAGTAGTCGCTAACGAATAATAACCAAAAGACTTTAAATCCAAAATTTTACTAGTTACCAATTTATCAATTTGAATATTAATTGCTGATATAAAAGCAATTCCCATCATTCCTAATGCAAATTTCCAAATATTATTAAGCAACTCTTTAGAAAAAACAGTTTTAGAATCTGTTTTTAATTCATTCCAGAGATTTGCTCTAAAAACAATTAGCAAAACCAAATTACAAACAATTTGCCATATAAAATAAACCTTCAGAGAAGGAAGCAACAATAGTGGAAAAATAACAATCCCAGATCTAAACAGACTCCAAATTATATTTATTTTATTAACTAAAACTTGCTTTTGTAATCCCATCAGACCACCCTCATATAGGGTCGAAAATAACTGCAATCCAATACCTATACCAATTAATTTAACCAAGTTAGAAACTTCAATTGGCGTGTAAAGGTTTGATTTTAAAAAATTGTGTCCAATATAATCCGAAAACAGCAAAATCAATAGCACTACTGAGGTACATATTCCTAAATAAATTCTCTGAAAAGTAAATAATAAATTTGCTTTATTTTCAACTGTGTTTTCTTTAGCTAGTTCTCTATTAAGTGTTACTGTCAAACCAGAATCAGCAAAAGCCAAAAGACCTAAAATAACAGCATAAAAATTTATAATCGCATACGATTGGATTCCAAGAATTTCTATATAAACTCTAATAAAAATAAAAATGGAGGCAAAGCTCCATAATTTACCTATATAATTCGCTGCTATGTTTTTATTAACTGTACTCATGTTAAAAAATTAATCTGTATGTAATTAAAAGTCACGACATTTATAAATCGAGAAACAAAATAATTTGATAAAAAAAGTGAGTCATAAAACATATAAAAGTTTAACATACAAATAGATTTGAAAATATTTTTTTAATCTAAAATTTGATCATTGGCGAGAGAGTTTTTTTTAAAAAACTACTTAAATCAAAGTATAATAGCAATCTTAAAAAAGTCTATTAAAAATTTCTTCCTTTGTAATCAACACATTCAATATCGTCATCAATATTGTACAACATTACATTCACATTTTTCAAATTTTCAGAAACGATTTTATTTTTAGAAACTAATTTCCATCCAAATTTGTTATAAAAATCAACCAAATTGTCTTTGCAGAACAAAATTCCCTTTAAATTATTTTGAACTAAGTGCTTTTGCATCCCAACTAGTAGTTCTTTGCCATAACCTAATCCTTTTTCTAAAGAGCATACATTTCCAATTCCTAAAAAAAAATGTGTCTCATTATTCAAAATTACCTCTGTATTAATTAAATTTAGATAACCAACAAGAGTCTCATTTTGAAACATCAAGACATGGAAATCTTCGATGTTAATATTGTTGTCAATCCATCTTCTATGCTCTTCCTCAGAATAATCCCAATGCTTTTTCTTTAAATTAACGATACTTTTTAAATTTTGCTCAGTTAATTGAGATTGTGTACAAAAATTAAATTTCATATATCACTATTATTTAACCACCATCCGCTTGGAATTGCAACAAATTGATCCATAAATTGGTTAACTCCTTTTAAAGAGTTTTTATCTTGAAAAATAGAGTAAAGATTATTGTTTATATGAACACCTGTTGCATAAAAACCATTTTTTTTGAAATTTTCAATAGCCTCAGGTCTATTTTTACATAAAGTACCATAAACCCAATAATTCGGTATTGTATCTCCTGTTAATTTCAATGAATGAATTGTTTCAAAGTGTGCTATTTTTTTATTCCAAGTTTCAGCATTATTTTTCTGCAAAGTCAATAATCTTTCAATATCTTCCATCTGTTTTGTACCAATGAAAGAATTTAATTCACTCATCAAACCTGCATAACCTTCTAATTTAATATCGCAAGCAGGATTTATTTCTCCATCAACTGTTCTAAATTTTTTTCTATCAATACCATAATCTCGTATTAATAAAGCTTTTTCATAAAGTTCTTTGTCTTTAAAAATAATTGCACCTCCGTCAATTGTATTAGGTAATCTAACCGTTTGAAAAGAGAAAACAGTAACATCTGTTCCCACATTTCCCAATTTATTGCTTTTGTACTGAGAAGCAAAAGCTTCAATACCATCATCAACCACAGGTATACCAAACTCCTTACCAATTGAATTAATTGCATCTATATCTCCCAAATAACCACAAAAATGATTATGAAAAATAGCTTTTGTTTTTTTTGTTATTTTTGACCTAACATCATCAGGACACAAACTACCTGTTTCAGGATTTATATCAGCCCATATAACCTTTAATCCTTTAACTGCAAAAGGTTGATTAGATGCTAAACAACTTACAGGACTTGCTATTACTTCATCATTTTCTTTTAATCCTAAAGTTGACAATACAATTAACATTGCAATATTGTAAGAACTTACTGAAAGTATATAATCACAGCCTATAAAATTTTGCAGTTTGTGTTCAAAAATTTTCCCATGCTTTCCATAACCTAATTGTCCAGAATAAAGTATTTCATTTATTTCTGCTGTAATATTCTCAGGCATGTAAGGTTTGTAAATCGGAATCATTTTAATAATTGAATTTATGTTTTAAATTAATAAAGTATTTTTCAAGGTTGTTAAATGATACAAAAGACACGATATAGGTTAAAAATAGTCCTATTAAACTTATTGTTATAAAATTATTAAATAACTTACCTAGCACAATAATAATTGGCCAATGATAAATATATAACCCATAAGACAAAGAACCTAAATGTTTTAAAAAACGATTATCAAAAAACCTGGAACTTTAGCATGAAATAAAAAAACTATCAAAAAACAAAAATCTTAAACCATCAATTGGGCCATAAAATTTCAAACCTTTTACATTACCAGCCACCCTTTACCAATTTAATTATTTTGTTTCTATCTTCTTCTGTAACCCACCAACCACAAGGAATGTGTACCATTTTACTGTAGAACAAATCTAGATTTGGTAATTCTGTTGGGTAATCATTTAAGTAAGTATGTAAATCATTTCGTTTATGAAGTTCAGACGCCATGATACCGTTTTCTGCCAACATTTTTATAAATCCATTTCGATTTTCAACTTTTAAGGTGTATAACCAATAAGACGGCTCAGAGTTTGGGTAATATTTAACTAACTCAACTCCCTTTACATCTTTTAAATGCTCGTCAAAAAATTTTCCATTATCAATGTATTTTTGAACTAACTTCTCTATATTCTCCAATTGAATAATTCCGATAGTCGCATTTACATTATTCATATGGTATTTATATCCCTGAAAAGTGATATTATTATCCATACGGGTTAGTTTTTTATCAAGCCCAAACCATCTTATTATTTTTCCTTGCTCATATAAATCATTATCCAAAATTTGAAGTGCTCCACCATCAATTGTGGTCAAATGCTTTATTGCCTGAAACGAATATACTGTAAACGGAAAATGATTTCCTGTTTTTTTGTTATTGTATTTTGCCCCAAGAGCATGAGCTGCATCTTCTATTACAGGAATTTTATATTTTTCAGACAACTCTTGAATTCGTTTTACATCAACAGGAATTCCCGCGTAGTCGACTACAATAATTGCCTTTGTTTTTGAGCTGATTACTTTTTCAATTGAATCTGCAGAAATATTTCCAGTACTATAATCTACGTCTGCCCATCTTACTTTGGCTCCTACCATTTTTATCGCCACATTGGTTGGTTCAGCTGTTAAAGCAGTACTTATTACTTCGTCTCCCTCTTGTACTCCTGCTAAAATCAAAGCTATATGCAATGCTGCTGTTCCTGAATTTAATGAAAGTGTGTTACCTCCTCCAATATATTCTTCAAACTTTCTTTCAAATTCCTCTACTACATCCCCCTGAGCTACATAACCGCTATATAAAACTTCTTCAAGTCTCGGCATTAAAATTTCACGATCTGGTATACTTGTCTTTACTAATGGTAGCATAAATATAAAATTATTGATTGTGAGAGGCTAATTCATCTTGAACATAATCTAGTGTAAGAAGCAATTTCTTCAGTTCTTCTACACTTAGTCTTGTTGTATTATCTGAGTTATATTCTGTACTGACTAACTTTGGTCCATCTTCTTGCACATACTTTGTATAATTCAAATCTCTGAAATCTGCAGGAATCCTATAAAAATTCCCTAAATCCTCAGCTTTTGCCATTTCTTCTTTGGCACATAAAGTCTCATACATTTTTTCGGAATGGCGTTCTCCTATAATTTTAATCTCATTGTTTGCATTAAATAATTCTTTCAAAGCCTGAGCTAAATCTTCAATTGTTGAAGCTGGTGATTTTTGTACAAAAATATCTCCTGGATTTCCCTTCAAAAAAGCAAACATAACTAAATCTACAGAATCGTTCAACGACATCATAAATCTTGTCATTTTTGGATTTGTAATCGTTAACGGTTTGCCTTCTTTTATTTGTTTCACAAATAAAGGTATTATTGAGCCTCGAGAACACATTACATTACCATAACGGGTTGCTGTATATATTGCATCTATATTTTTAACTCTTAAATCTCTTGCTTTAGAAACCGCCAATTTTTCCATAAAAGCCTTGGAAATTCCCATAGCGTTAATAGGATAAACTGCCTTGTCCGTACTTAGTACCACTACTCTCTCAACATTATTTCGAGCTGCTGCTTCTAACACATTTTCAGCTCCAATTATATTAGTTTGAACTGCCTGCATTGGATAAAATTCACAAGAAGGTACTTGTTTTAATGCTGCAGCATGGAAAACAAAATTTACTCCATTCATAGCTGCATTGATACTATTAAAGTCTCTAATATCACCAATGACAAAATTTAGCTTGTCATTCTTGTAATGAATCCGCATATCTTCTTGTTTTTTTTCATCACGCGAAAAAATCCTAATTTCTTTCAAATCTGAATTCAAAAAACCTTTTAACATAGCGTTTCCAAAAGAACCGGTACCTCCTGTTATTAATAAAATTTTATCTTTAAACATATATATTGTCTTTTAATTAGTTTCTTAATAGCCTACTTTCTTTAATATTCTTCTTACTACCAACCAAAAAGCAGTAAAAAAAACTGCTAAAAATCCACCTATGACTAAACCTTTTATTTTACCCAACTGTTCTTTATGCAATGGTAAAATAGGTCTGTCAATAACTTGAATTAATGGTGTTTCTTTACGCAAAGTAACTTTAGCTAGTTCTGATTGTTTTACTAATTCTGTTAATATTGCTGTATTGGCCTGAACATCAACCTGTCTTCTAGCAGAAGGAGCGCGCCGAACATTTAGAGCTGGATTTAAATTAAATGTATTATCATTGGCAAGTGCAACCCCAGTAATGGCTCCATTTAATTCTCCACGGATAGAATCTGTCTGACGTTGCAAAATAGACATATTCATTCTTGCCTTTTTACTTTTAGTATCAACATAAAAATCAGAAACTTCTTTCGCTAAAGCTTCACAAAAATATTTAGCAAAAAGTTCACTTTTTGAAGCAACATCAATAGTAATAATTGATATTTTTTTATCTTTTTGAGCAACGGACAAGCCTCCTTTTGAAATAGACTCATATAGTTTACCCATGATACTATCCTGAACTCTTGTAAATAATTTTCTATTAGAATTTGGTAAAAAATTTAGATTTGAAAATTCTGCTTTTTTATTCCATTTTTCTCTCCATCCATTATTTTGAATGAACATCTCTGCTAACGAAATTGTTTTTCCCTCAACTACAACAGGTGATAATAGTGTTTTTTCAACCATTGATCTTGATTTGAACAATTCAGTTAGGTTAGAACCAGTAAAAACACTTCCCCCACCTCCTCCTAAATCTATACCAAATGAGCTTGCCAATCCTAATGCTCCCCCTAAACCTCCTCCACTTTTTTCATCTTCTAAAGCAAAAGATAAAGTAGCTACATAAATTGGTTTTTTAAGAATCGAATAGGTTACTCCTAAAGTAGCTCCTATCAATCCTGCCAATACAATGATTTTCCATTGCAAAATCATATAATTCCACCATTCTTTCCCTTTTTGTAATAATTCTTTTAATGATATCTCATCATTGTTTATTGACTTATTATCCATAAATTATTTATTGAAAGCAGTAATAATTAACAGTGCTAAACTAGAAACAACACTTCCGATACCAACCCATTCTCCTGCAGTCATTTTTTTCCTTTCAGGTTTCTCCGGGACAACAATTTGAGAATCTGGCATTACTTTAGGATAGGATTTGAAAAATAAAAATGAGGTAGTAACATCTGCTTTTCCATTTGGATAAATTATATAGGCTTTTTTCTTCCATCCTTTACTGTCTACACCTCCAACAGCATTTATATAATATTTAAAACCTTTACCACTTCTATATGGAATTTCTGAAGTTAACAGAACATTTCCTGTCACCTTAACTCCCTCATTATAAACTGCTACCTCAATTTCATCACCTGGAAATAAAGTAACATTGGAAAAGTGATTCTTATCTTTTACAATTTTTTCCCAATTTACAGGTATTGTCGCAAATTTCAGGTCTTCTTTGAGTTTTTTAGCCAGTTTACCTTTTAAAGTATCATTTTTAGAAATATTTAAGTCAACTCTTTCTAATGTTTCAATTTGTTCCTCTTTAATTGGTCTTTTGATTTTCATTCCATCAAGATTTGCAATTGAAGTTAAACCACCTGCTCTCATTACAATATTATAGACAGTCTCTTTCTTATTAGCCAAAACATATTTCCCAGGGTATCCTACAGCTCCACTTACAGTAACCATTTGTGGTTTTTCATAAACTGCCATTCGACGAATATTAATTACATCGAAAGGCTTCAAAACAAAATTTTTAATCTGTTCATTATTATCAGCCGTAATTTCTAGCTCAATTAATTCTATACGTTTAGGATCAGTATCATCTATTGCATCTGATTTGACCATTCTTGCAATTTCAACCCTTTTTGATGCAGAACCAGTTAGTCCTCCAACCTGAACCACCAAATCATTTAGTGTCAAATTTTCAAAATATTCATACTCTCCAGGATTTTTAATTTCTCCATCAATGGTTATTTTGTACTCTTCTCTAAAATCTAAAATTGAATAAACAGTAACAATATCTTCTCTTTTTAATTCAATATCAGCATTTAAATCTCCTGAAAGAGCTGCACCTAAATCTACATTAACAATTTCTGTGGTTAAATCGGTTTTTAAGCGTATGATTCTTGCTCTTTTGCTATAAGCGTCTTCTTTCAAACCTTCCGCTCTAGTAATAAGATCAGAAATTCTCATTCCTTCTGTAAATGAATAGTAATCTGGTCTAAAAACTGCTCCTTCAATTTTTATTCTATTCTCAAAACGATTTAATATTTTGGTTATTCGGAACACATCACCAGATTGAGGTTGATAAGAATTATAGTCACTTTCGTTTATATCGTGAACTTTAAATTCTTTCCCTGTTTTTTGTAAAACATTTACTGAGGCAGTGTATGCAAACTCATTAAATCCAGATGCAAAATTCAACAAATCTGAGAATTTTTCCCCTTTTTTCATTTCAAAGATTCCTGGTCTTTTTACTTCTCCTTCAACAGTAACTCGCTGAGTATATGCTGGAATTCGAATCACATCATTCTCCTTTAAACTAACGTTATCAGATTGATCGCCCTTTACTAAAAATCGATAAATATCTATATTTCTGTAAACTTTATTGTTTCTTATTAATTCTATATTTCTATAACTGCCGTTTTTCCCGGGTCCTCCTGCTAAATGCAAAGCATTATAAACTGTCGCTAATGATGAAATTGAATAGTTTCCAGGTTGCTTACCACCAACAATTGTAACTTTGATTGTTCTAATTTGGCTTAAACTTACACTTACTTGCGATTGTCCTGAACGAACTGTGCTATAAACTCTTGCAATAGCTGCTTTTATTTTTTGTGATGCTGCTTCTATAGACATTCCAGATACTGCTATCTGCCCAACATAGTCAATACTTATTTTCCCCTCAACACTTACGGGTATACTAGCATTATATTCCTGAACACCAAATACACTAACTTGTAGCTCATCACCTGGTCCCAAAACATAATTCATTGGGGTTGCTAATTTTAAATCTGGTTCAAAATTTAAAGTTGGATTATCAAATAGTTCTGAGCCGAAAATCAAAGAATTCACAGAATCTTTAACTTTTTCATTTATTATTTTTTCTTGTTTTCTTCCAGACTTAGAATCATTATCATCTTTTTTTAAAGAAATGTCTTTTTTAGATTCTTTTAAATTCTTTTTCTGGTATTCAGTAAGTTTAGTTTTGAGCTTATTAAACTCTGTTGAACTCATCCCTCTTGAAAGAGCAATAGGCTCTACTTGATCAATAGTTGTATTATTACTTTTAAGCTGAGCGCTTATTTTTGCTAGGTCGTCATCGGATAGATAGTCAACATTAATAGAACTCAAATCTTTTGACTTAAGAATATCTTGAGAATGAACGTTTATTGTCATTACAAGTATAAAAAACAAAGTAAGAACGTAAGTGATTTTCTTCATCTTATATTTAAATTTTCTTTAAAAAAACTGCTGTTATAAATTATGAATATTGTTTCTGATAATAATCTTTATAAGCCCCTGATGTTACATTTTGAAGCCATTCTTGACTATTCAAATACCAATTTATAGTCTTCTCCAATCCTTCTTCAAAAGTAACTGATGGTTTCCAACCTAACTCTTTATTAATCTTGGATGCATCAATTGCATAGCGCAAATCATGACCTGGTCTATCTTTAACGTAAGTAATTAATTTTTCAGAAGCTCCATTATCCCTTCCTAATTTTTGATCCATTACCTTACAAAGTAATCTTACCAAATCAATATTTTTCCACTCATTAAATCCTCCAATATTATAAGTTTCTTGATTTTTCCCTTCATGAAAAACTAAATCAATAGCAATTGCATGATCTTCAACAAATAACCAATCACGAGTATAATTTCCATCTCCATAAACTGGCAATGGCTTATTATTTATTATATTATTAATGAAAAGTGGAATTAATTTTTCAGGAAAATGGTAGGATCCATAATTATTCGAACAGTTGGTCAAAACATAAGGCAGACCATAAGTTTCTCCGTAAGCTCTAACAAAGTGATCTGAACTAGCTTTTGAAGCAGAATAAGGAGAATTCGGATCGTAAGAAGTTTTTTCGGTAAAAAGTCCTTCAGAGCCTAATGAGCCATAAACTTCATCTGTACTAATGTGATAGAATCTTTTACCTTCAAAATTACCTTTCCATTGATTCTTGGCAGCATTTAATAAATTTATTGTACCAATAACATTTGTTTTTACAAATGCCAAAGGATCTTCAATAGAACGGTCAACATGTGATTCTGCAGCTAGATGCAAAACTCCATCAAAATTATGTAGGGCAAAAAGTTCATTAATAAACTTTTCATCTACAATATCTCCTTTTACGAAACTATAATTTGTATTGTTTTCAATATCTTTTATATTTTCTAAATTCCCAGCATAAGTCAAAGCATCTAAATTAAAAATCTGATATTCAGGATATTTATTTACAAATAGTCTAACTACATGCGAACCGATAAATCCCGCGCCACCAGTTATAAGTATTTTTTTCATTTTTAATTTTTCCTAATTAAGTAATTCAGAATTTTGCTTTTCTAATTCACTATAAATATCTTTAACATCTTGCGAATTTTCTTTTTGCAAAATTAAATTAGCAGTTTCAGTATAAACAAAAATTGTATTTTTTAATCCTAAGAAAGTAGTATGTTTATCACAACCGATAACCATATTACCATTTGCATCTGTAGAATGTCCTTTTGAATTTAGATAATCATAAACAGATTCGAAAGATCCTAAATCAGACCATGAAAAAGAAGCTGGCACAACCTTGATTTTTTTACTTCTTTCCATTACAGCATAATCTATACTGATTGATGGAATTTCCATTGATAAATCTAAATCTAAAAACCCATTTTTACTTTCTTCCCAAACCGTTTTTGATTTTTCATAAACATCTGGTTGGAATTTCTTCAATTCTTCTAAAAGTACGCTTGCTTTAAAGCAAAACATTCCACTATTCCAAAGAAAATTTCCTTTTGAGATAAACTCTTTTGCAGTTGTTTCATTTGGTTTTTCGCGAAATGAAATAACATTATCTCCTTCTGCTTCTATATATCCATAACCCGTTTCAGGTTTTGTAGGTATTACACCAAAAGTCACAATAAAACCATCATTTGCTTTCGAAATAGCTTCAGAAATAGCTTGATTATAATTTTCCATTTGATCAATAATATGGTCTGATGGAGTAATAATTAATACATCATCTGGTTCCGATGCAAATGCTGCAAAAGCAATAGCTGCAGCTGTATTTCTAGGTGTAGCTTCAATAATATTGATATAAGAAGTACCCGTTTTATCCATTACTTTCCCACTTAATTGATGATTATCGACATTCCCCACAACCATTACTTTACTTGCTAAATGACTATTTCTTTCAACTGTCATTTCAAATAATGATTTTCCCTCAAATATTTCTAGATATTGTTTTGGTCGACTTTTTCTGGAGAGTGGCCATAATCGGCTCCCAACTCCTCCCGTAAGAATTACATGCGTAATAGTTGTATCTGAAATCATATATCTTATATAAAAAAAAGAAATTTTAATCTAAAGCCTATTATCAGCCAAAGACCCTAAAACTCCTTTTACATCATAAATTAAACTTTTATCTTTTTGCAAACTTGAAAAATTAATATCAAGAAATTCCGAATGGGCAACTCCTAATACTAAAGCATCAAATTTTTCAGCAGGCAAATTATTTATTGTTTCTAATTTGTACTCTCTTTTTACTTCTTCAACATTGGCGAGAGGATCAAAAATAGTAACGGCGATTCCGTAATCTTTCAATGCTTTTATTACATCAACAATCTTAGTGTTTCTAACATCTGGACAGTTTTCTTTAAAAGTAATCCCAAGCATTAACAAATTTGCTCCGTTAACAGAAATTCCTTTTTTGATCATTAGTTTCACAATCTGTGAAGCTACATATTCTCCCATGCTATCATTTAAACGTCTTCCTGCTAAAATTATTTCAGGATGATATCCAAACTCTTGTGCTCTTTGTGCCAGATAATAAGGATCTACTCCTATACAGTGTCCACCTACAAGACCTGGTTTAAAAGGTAAGAAATTCCACTTTGTAGATGCCGCTTCTAAAACTTCTTGCGTATCAATATTCATTAAGTTGAATATTTTGGCTAATTCATTAACAAATGCAATATTAATATCTCGTTGCGAATTCTCAATAACTTTTGCCGCTTCTGCAACTTTTATTGTTGGCGCTAAATGTGTTCCAGCCGTAATAACTGCTTTATACAACGCATCCACTTTTACTCCAATTTCAGGAGTTGAACCAGATGTAACTTTTAATATTTTTTCAACCGTATGTTCTTTGTCTCCCGGATTTATTCTTTCTGGAGAATATCCCGCAAAGAAATCTTCGTTGAACTTTAAGCCAGAAACTCTTTCTAAAACAGGAACACATTGCTCCTCTGTAACTCCAGGATATACAGTTGACTCATAAATGACAATATCTCCTTTTTTTAATACCTTCCCAACTGTCTCACTCGATTTATATAAAGGAGTTAAATCTGGTCTATTATTTCTATCAACTGGAGTAGGAACTGTCACTATATAGTAATTACAATTCTCAATATCGTTTAATGAAGTAGTACAGTAAAGTCCTGTTTTTTTATTAAGATCTGTAACCAAAACTTGCTGTAAAACTTCGTCTTCAACCTCTAAAGTAGTATCTGTTCCAGATTTTAAAGAATTGACTCTTGATTCATTTATATCAAAGCCAACTACTGAATATTTTGTAGCAAATAATCGGGCTAAAGGCAAACCAACATAGCCTAAACCAATAACCGCAATTTTTACATTTTTTTCTAATTCCATTTTTCTAATTTATTTAGGTCATTAAAACTCACGGCTTCGCCGTTCCGAGTCCCATTGTTTGGTCTCAGCTACCTAAATTAATCATTTTCGGCAAATATAGTACAATAAGTCAACTTATTCAATACGGTTTCCCGTAATCATCAAAAACAAATTGTTAATAAAAACACACTCATGCACAACACCTTATTAATCAGGCTGTAAATAATTACTTTATAAAAAAAACAGAAGAAAAAAATCTAAAAAGACTCTCTCTTCTGCCATTTTCCTATTAAATAACGAGGTTATTTATATTTTATTTTCAAAACACAGCCTAAAGTTTCTAATACAAGAGTATAATAATTATTAGATACTTCTTGCACGATTGCACTTTGATTACTAAATGCTCCCGATTCTAATTTGATTTTGTCCCCGACTTGTAAAGTTGAAACTGAAACATCACTAATATTCGGAGATTCAAGATTCGTTTTTATAATGTTAATCTCTTCATCTTTTACAATAGCTGGTTTGCCCAACCAAAACAAATATCGAATTACTCCCGCAACTTGAAAAACCGAACTTCTTTCTGTATCTGCTATTTGAACAAAAACATAAGAATTAAAAAGTGGCACTTCTATTTTCTTCTTCCTGTCTGACCATTGTTTAACCTGAGTAACTAAAGGACAATAACACTTTATTCCTAATTGTTGGAGTTTATCAGCAACTTTTTTTTCCCATTTCGGTTTTGTATAAACTACGTACCAATTCATTTTTATATTTATAACGAAGTAAAATTAACTTACTACTTCACATTTTCACACCAACTTTACTTCACTACAAACTTAAATTAAGAGCCTATTCCTTGGTAAATAAAACCAATTGATTCTAATTGTTTTGCATCCAGAATATTTCTTCCATCAAAAACAAAAGCCGGTTTATGCATCGAATCGTAAATTTTTTGCCAATCGTAAGTTGTAAATTCATCCCATTCTGTTAAAACAGCAACAGCATGTGCGTCTTTACAAGCATCATAAGCATTATCTAACGCTTCTAAGTAAGATGAATTTTCTTGGCTAGTTCTTGTTTCCAAATAATCCAAATCACTAATCATTTTATTTCTTGCCACTTTTGGATCGTAAACCGAAATTTTAGCTTGCTCGTTTATTAAATCGTCTGCAACATAAATAGCCGCAGATTCTCTTGTATCGTTGGTATCTTTTTTGAAAGCCCAACCAAGAAATGCGATTTTTTTATCTGCAACTGTATTATATAATGTTTGAACAATTTTATTAGAAAATCTTCTTTTCTGATGATCATTCATAATAATAACTTGTTCCCAATAATCTGCTACTTCATTTAATCCGTATGATTTTGCGATGTAAACTAAATTCAAAATATCTTTTTGAAAGCAAGATCCACCAAAACCAACTGATGCTTTTAGAAATTTAGATCCAATTCTGCTGTCCATACCAATTGCTTTTGCTACTTCAGAAACATTTGCTCCTGTTTTTTCACATAATTCTGACATTGCATTTATTGATGAAATACGTTGTGCCAGAAAAGCATTTGCGGTAAGTTTTGATAATTCTGAAGACCAAACATTTGTTGTTAAAATTCGATTTTTGCTTACCCAATTAGAATAAACATCAACCAATGCATTTATAGCTTCTTCACCTTCTGGAGTTGTATCGCCACCAATCAAAATTCTATCTGGGTTTAACAGATCTGTTACAGCTGTACCTTCTGCCAAAAATTCTGGGTTTGATAAAATCTGAAATTGAACTCCATTTCCAGTGTTATCTAATATGCTCTTAATCGCTTCTGCTGTTCGAACTGGCAAAGTCGATTTTTCTACTACAATTTTATTTTGTTTTGCAACTCGTGCAATTTGTCTCGCGCATAATTCAATATATTTTAAATCGGCTGCCATTCCTTTTCCTTTTCCGTAAGTCTTAGTTGGCGTATTTACCGAAATAAATATCATTTGTGCTTCATCTATCGCTTTGTCAACATCTGTAGAAAAAAACAAATTGCGTCCTCTCGCTTGCGAAACTATTTCTGAAAGACCTGGCTCGTAAATTGGAATATTTTCTGGATTTGGATCATTCCAATCTGCAATTCTTTGTTCATTTAAATCAACAACTGTAACTTGAATATCTGGACATTTTTGAGCAATAACTGCCATTGTAGGACCACCAACATATCCTGCGCCTATGCAGCAAATTTTTGTAATTTTCATTTGATCTATTATTATCTTGATCTTTAATTTATTTTAAATTATTCCAATACCATCCAACTGCTTCTTTCAAGCCTTCTTGCAAAGAGTATTTCGGATTATAACCCAGCATTTTCTTTGCTTTTTCTATACTTGCTAACGAATGAGGAATATCGCCTGCTCTATTCTCTCCATAAACAACTTGCACATCATTTATTTTCGAATCAAATTCAGATAAGTATTGTTTTAAATATTTCACTAAGTCATTTAATGTATTTCTATCACCAAATGCAGTATTATAAACTGTATTAATTGCTTCTGGATTTTGAGAAGTGATTGCCAATTCATTCATCTGAATTACATTATCGATATAAGTAAAATCACGAGAATAATTTCCATCTCCATTAATCACTGGACTTTCATAACTCATAAACTGCTTCACAAATTTCGGAATAACCGCTGCGTATGCTCCATTAGGATCTTGCTTTCTTCCGAAAACATTAAAATAACGAAGTCCAATAGTTTCTAATCCGTACGTTTTACTAAAAATTTCAGCATACAATTCGTTTACATATTTAGTAATTGCATAGGGAGATAATGGTTTTCCGATAACTTCTTCCACTTTAGGCAATCCTTGCGAATCTCCATAAGTTGATGAACTTGCCGCATAAACAAAACGCTTAACTTTAGCATCGCGAGCTGCCGTTAGCATATTTAAAAATCCGGAAACATTAACATCATTTGTTGTAATGGGATCTTTTATTGATCTAGGAACCGAACCCAAAGCCGCCTGATGTAAAACAAAATCTGCTCCTTCAACTGCTAAAAAACAATCGTTAAGATTTCGAATATCACCCTCAATTAATTTAAAATTTGGATTATCTAGGAAATCTTTCAAATTACGGCGGTGTCCAGTAGAAAAATTGTCTAAACAAACCACTTTATAACCTAATCCTAAAAAATACTCCGTTAAATTTGAACCGATAAAACCAGCACCTCCGGTTATTAAAATTGTTCTTTTCGTCACGTTTTCCATTTATCAAAGATTAGTGTTTTTTAAATCTATTTAAGAGTGTTTTCCAAAAGCCACGTTTGCTTTCTTCATCATGATAACCATTTGCATAAGCCCCATATCCGTAGCCATAGCCATAACCTCCGCCATATTTCGCCTTGTTTTCATAGCCGTTTAAAACAATACTAACATTGCTTAACTCTCCACGTTTCATTCTGGTGTTTAACAACGTAATCATTTCTTTCTTAGTATAATTTTGTCTAACAATGTATAGTGTAACATCTGCAAACTGAACTAATTCTAGAGAATCTGCAACCAAACCAACAGGAGGCGTATCCAAAATTATATAATCATATTTTTTCTTCAATTCATCAATTAACTCTTTCATTGATTCTCCTAAAATAAGCTCTGAAGGATTTGGCGGAATTGGTCCAGAAAGAATGACATCTAAATTTGGAACTATAGTCGAATTTGTAATTTCTTCCAAGCTGTTTTGTCTTATAAGATAATTAACAACGCCCAAAGAAGAAGTTAACTGAAATTCATCTGCCAATCTTGGTTTTCTTAAATCTAAACCAACAATTACTGTTTTCTTTTCGCTTAAAGCAAAAACAGTTGCAATATTTATAGAACAAAATGTTTTTCCTTCTCCACTTATTGATGAAGTAATCATTAAAGTTTTTGAACCGTTAACTTGTTGTTTTTTATACAAAAACTGCAATGAAGAACGAATTCCACGAAAAGCCTCTGATAATGCGGACTTTGGCTTATCAAATACAGCTAAACTAATATCGCTTTTATTAACACCAATTACACCAAGTAGTGGTATTTGAGTTAATTTGCTAATATCCTCAGTATTTTGAATGGAATTATTTATAAAGAAAATTCCAAAAACGAACAATAAAGGAATTAATATTCCTAAAAATAAAGCCAGAATATAATTTGCTGAAGTTTTAGGACCAATTAATCCTCCACCAATATCTTTTGCCGGATCTATAAAATGAATATCAGACAAATTAGAGGCTTTTACAATCTCTGCTTCATTTCTTTTTTGAAGAAATTCGGTGTAAATATTATCATTTAAATCATATTTACGCTTGATTTTTAACAACTCCTGCTGTTCTTCAGGAAGTTTCTTTACTGTACTTTCAGCCTGACCAATCTTGGCATTAACCATTGACAAATCAGAGATCAAGGAAACTTTCGCTGAAGCAATATTTTCTTGAAGCACATTTTTTATGGCTACCATTTGATTGTCAAAATCCTTAAATATTTTTTCACTTTTTACAGCATAGGCCATTTCAGATCTTTGTGTAGAAAGTGCTATTAATTTTGAAACATTTGATATGATATTTGGATCTTCAATTCCTGCCACAGAAGGCGCTGGAAGTCTTGAATAATCGGTACTACTGTTTAAATAGGATTTTAATGAATTGTAGTATGCTATTTTTCGAGTAATTTGATCTTTTTCAACATCAAAAGTCATTATTTTATCAGAAACTCTAGCTCCTCCATCTTCGATTTGATAAATATTCTTATCTTTTTGAAATGTTTTCAGCTCATTTCCTGTTTGCTTTAATTGGGATTCCATTGCAACCAAAGTACTATCTATAAACCTAATAGTATTTGTTGCAAATTGGTTTTTGCCATCAAGTTGCTTTTTAATAAGCATTTTTACGGTAGAATTTAAATAATCAACCATCCTTGCTTTATTACCTCCTTGCATTGACAGAGTTAAAATTGATCCTCCATTTTTATCTCCATCTACACCGATTCCTCTGTAGCTTGCAACGGTTCCGTCAAAATTATTAAATCTAACGTAATATTCTTTTCCTTTATAAAAACCAGGATTATCTGTTATTTGCAGCTTCCAATTTAAAAAAGGCAAATTAACTTGATCTCCGACTTTATAGGTTTTAGAAAAATCTCCAGCCTGAACAGAAGTATTGCTATATGTATTAGTACTGTATGTTATCAGTGACACTGAATCACCTTCAAAAGGAATGCTAATTTTATACTGATTTTCACTTAAAAATGTAATCTTTATTAATGTACCAGCAATTTGTCCTTTCGATTTATCAATATCAACATAAAAAGGAACCGCCCCGTAAGAGTCAATAAAATTGTATTTTCCTTGTTCTAAGTAATCAATATAAAACTGCAGTTTACTTACAACCAATTCATTATGAGATCTAGATTTAAGAATTGTCGAAATTCCATTAACTTGATCCGATACGCCTCCCCAATTAAAAACCAGACTTGTATTAGAGGTAAAGAAAGGATTACTTTCTTCTTTAATAGAAACCATAGTTTCCATTGCGTAAATTTTTTCTTTACGAATGTTTATTTGATAAGCAATTGTAAATGCAATAATCAAACTTATTAGAAACCATTTCCAATAACTAACAATCTTCAATAAAAGACCTTTGAAATCAAAATTGGCATGATTTTCAAAAATGGAAAAATCTTTAATATCTAACATTTTTCAAATCTTTTTAATTTCTAATAATAAGGTAAACAGTTGTTGCTAAAGACAACAATGTTATGATTGTTCCTATTGACTGGATTCCCGTTTGACCTGTTCCCCAAGTTTTCTGTTTCAATGGCTTTACATAAATATAATCGTTCGGCTGTAGATAATAATAGGGAGATTTCATCACATTGCGATCGGTTAGATCAATATCATGCATTTGAACCCCAGTTGGAGTCTGACGGATTATAGTTACTTCTTTTCTATTACCAACAATTGTAATATCTCCCGAATTTGCAATAGCTTCTAAAATTGTCACTTTATCTTTATATAACGTTTTTGTTCCTGTACTTCCAACCTCTCCATTGATTGTATAACTAAAACCAGCTAATTTTACGGTTACAAAAATATTTGCATCTGTTTTAAAATATTCCTCAAGTAATTTTTTTTCAATTATTACCCTAATTTCTTCGAGTGTATAACCGATAACATTTATCTCTCCTAAAATTGGCACTCTAATATTTCCATGATCATCAACTGTAAATCCGTCAAAATACAAAGACGAGTCTGATTTTCCTGTTTCAACTTCTACATTTGTTTTATTAAAAATAGAAACCAGCTTGGGATCTATTGCTTTTATATCAATACTTATAACATCACTAACTTGTACTCTGTAGGGTTTATTTTCTACCGAAGCAATTTTGTTTTGCTCACTCGAAGTATTTTTGTCTTGAAGATAAACCAGATCTTTCATCGGTATACATGAAGTAAACAATACCGAAATTAATAACAATAAATAAAAGCTGTTTTTTGTCATCAGTCAAATTTTATAGCAAATATAGTTTTTCTCGAATTGCTTAGAAAAACCTAAATTTTATTTGGGGTTTAGTTAATTATTTTTAAACGTTTTTTCAAAAGGAACCCGATGAAGAATACTTCTCCCTAGAGTAATTTCATCTGCATATTCAAGTTCGTCACCAACAGATATTCCTCTTGCAATTGTTGAGATAATAACTTCATAATCTGTAATTTGTTTATAGATATAAAAATTGGTTGTATCGCCCTCCATCGTAGAGCTTAGCGCAAAAATAATTTCAACCACTTTTCCAGATTTAACTTTATCTACTAAACTTGAAATATTTAATTGATTTGGTCCTACACCTTCGATAGGCGAAATTTTACCGCCTAGAACATGATAAATACCTTTATATTGACCTGTATTTTCAATTGCCATTACATCTCGAATATCCTCAACTATACAGATCGTTTCATGGTTTCGTCCCGTATTGGCACATATTTCACAAATTTTAGTGTCTGAAATATTATGGCAGTTTTCGCAAAACTTAATATCCTCACGCATATTAATTAACGCCTGAGACAGAAAAGAAGTTTGTTCTTTTGGCTGTTTTAACAAATGGAGAACCAAACGAAGTGCTGTACGTTTGCCTATACCAGGCAATTGAGACATTTCGTTAACTGCTTTTTCAATTAATTTTGATGAAAATTCCATGACGACAAAAGTAATACTTTTAATGGTTTAGCCCGCATGATGGCAATTAATTTCAATGCTTATTACTATTCCCGATTTATTCTTAAAAACAGAATTACAAACTGTCAATTATATAAATTTCACTATGTTTTTCTGCTTCTTAATATTGACTTGTAGCCAGTAAAACCAAAGTACAAGCAACTTCAACCTGAATATCGTTTAATTCTAGCAACTGATATAATTCTGGATTTTCTGTACCTGGATTAAAAATTACTCTTTTAGGCTGTGCTTCAATGATGTAATTATAATAATCTCTCTGACGAACAGGATTAAGATATAAAGTAATTGTATCAATATTTTTAACTGGAATTGCTTTAGTCTGAATTTTTACTCCAGCAACCTCTCCCGCTTTTTGACCTATAGCCAAAACAGAATGCCCTTTCCCAACCAACATATTTACAGCTCTATAAGAATAACGCTCTGGATTTGTAGATGCTCCAATAACTAATGTTTTTTTACTTTTCATTTTTTTTATTTAGACTGCAAAAGTAATCAAAAAGTACCATTTTATGCTATCTGTTTGATTCATAATCCATAACATTCAAAAACATTATCCTAACATTATTTCGTTTAAAAACATCAAAAATTAACTACTTTTACTTTACTAACCCAAACTCTATGGAATTATTTATTTACTTATTTGCTGCTTTATTTTCTGTACTAAACCCAATTGGAACCGTCCCTATTTTCGTTGGATTAACACAACACGATTCACAAAAAGAAAGATCTAGAATTTCTCTTTGGACAGCTATTAATGTTTTTATTATTTTATTGGTGTCTTATTTTATTGGACAATATGTATTGACTTTTTTTGGAATTAGCATTGACGCTTTGAGAATTGCCGGCGGAATTGTAATTGTAAATTCTGGGTTTTCTTTACTTTCTGGAAAATTCAATAAAAAACGAGGAATCAATAAGAAAATTGAAAATGAGGCACAGCAACGAAATGATATTGCCCTTACACCTTTAGCAATTCCGATGTTGGCTGGCCCTGGATCAATGTCTCTTTTGATTGCTTTTTATCAGGAACATCATGAATTGAACGAAATCATAATTTCTTCATTAGCAATTCTTGCTATTGCAGTTGCGATTTTTGCTATTTTAAAAAGCGCTCATTATTTGGCTAGAATTTTAGGTGCCTCTGGTATTGTTGCTATTTCTAGAATTGTTGGTTTTATAGTTATTTCTATCGGAATTCAATATATCGTAAGTGCTCTTGTAAATATTATCAAAGGAAATTTTTAACTAGACGAATATTAAAAAATAAAAGGGATAAAATCTTAATATGATTTTATCCCTTTTATTTTATTAAATCTTTTCTTTTAACTTCTCGGCAAGAATACTTCGGCCATCATGCATCTCGCACTTCCACCGCCGCAAGCTTCAATCGTATCTAAACTAGAACTTAAAATTTCAGCATGATTTTCTAACTGCGTAATTTGTTTTGGAGTTAAACTTTGATGAGCAGAAGCACTCATTACAATATATCTTTTATCATTTGTTCCACGAACTTCTAACATATTTCCAGCAAAATTGTTCACTTGATCTTCGGTAATTAAGATAATTTCTTTTCCGTCTTGTTTGAGATTATCCAAAACCATTTTGCGCTCTTTCTTATCATCAATAGAATCTGCACAAATAACAGCAAAAGTTTCACCCAGACACATCATCACATTCGTATGATAAATCAGTTTTCTTTCTCCATCAACAGTTTGAAATGCTTCAAAAATAACTGGCGCATAATCAAAATCTTCGCAGAATTCTATAAACAATTCTTCATCTGCTCTTGGTGATAATGCGCAATACGCTTTTCCATTTGCACGATCCAGTAATAAACTTCCTGTTCCTTCCAAGAAAATACCATCTTCTTCTGCAGAAGTATAATCCATTATATTGGTAATTTCAAATCCTTTTTCTTCCAAAGTATCCAAAATATCTTCGCGACGTTCTTGGCGACGATTTTCTGCAAACATGGGATAAAGAGCTACATCCCCATTTTCATGAAAAGAAACCCAATTGTTTGGAAAAATACTATCTGGAGTATCAGTTTCCAAATTATCATCCACAACTGTAACATCTACACCAACTGCTCTTAATTTTTCTACAAAAGTGTCAAATTCCTGTTGTGCCTTAGCATTAACCGTACTTGGCAAAAGCCCGTCTAATACTTTTTGATAATAATTATTTACCGCTGTCTGTTCATTCATTCTGAATGCAACTGGACGAATCATTACGATAGCATTAGTTGTTTGTTTCATTTTATATGTTTTTTGATTCAAGTTTCAGGTTTTTAAAAAACTTAAAACTCAATAACTATTTTAGTCTCTAATTAATGGCAAGGTAGAACATCTTAACAAACCCTCTTGTTTTGCAATTTCTGCATATGGAATTTCTTCAACAACGAAACCTTTTTCACGAAGCCAGTTATTTAATCTCGTAAAATTCTTCTCAGAAACAACAACATTTTCATCAATTGAAAACACGTTTGAAAACATATTATACATTTCATTTCTTTCGATATGAAATAAATTTTCTTTTCCAAAAAGTTTTACCAAATAAAGATAATCTGCTTCTTCTCGAAAACCTCTTTTATAAATAATTCCTTTATCTTTTCCAACTGGTTGAAAACAGCAATCTAAATGCAAAGCATTATCTCTGGCTTCAAGTTTTGATTTTACCAAATCAAACTCTTTTACAATTTTATTTGGAAACAATGACTTGATATAATTTACACCATGCATATTTGTTCTTGCAGTAATATAATCTTTATAGTCGCTTCCTTTGTAAGTCCCAATAAAAATATGATCATTCCAAAGCATCACATCTCCTCCTTCAATATGAACTTCTTCGGGAGGGCGAACTACTTTTTTGGGATCAATTTTATCAATTACGTATTGAATAGCATCTAATTCACGTTCTCTATCTGGAAGAATATTGGATTTTACAAAAACATCATCAATTACAAAACCTATATCTCTAGCAAAAATCTGATTGTAGTTTTCGATCATTTCCGGACGATAAACTGTTACATTATATTTTTGAAAAACAGCATTAAAAGCATCCATTTCAACAACCATATCTTTTTCTACAGGATAAGTTCCTGCCTTAATATGTTCCAATGATTTAGGATCATAAGCTTCCTCTAAAGTCGGAGTAGGCCCATTATGAACAGCAGAACCCAAAACAACCGCACGAAGTCTCGATGTTTCGTTCTTTACATTTAATTGCAACATAACTCTATTATATTTTGAGCAAATATAAAAAAAGCTTCACAGTTAAGTGAAGCTTTCGTTTTTTATTTATTAGACTTGAACTCTCTTAAAGGATGTCCAGTGTAAATTTGTCTTGGTCTTCCGATTGGTTCTTTGTTTTCACGCATTTCTTTCCATTGCGCAATCCAACCTGGTAATCTTCCGATAGCAAACATTACTGTAAACATATCAGTTGGAATTCCTAAAGCTCTATAGATAATTCCAGAATAGAAATCAACGTTTGGATACAAGTTTCTTGATTTGAAATATTCATCCTCAAGAGCTGCTTTTTCTAATTTTCTTGCGATATCTAAAATCGGATCTTCAACACCTAAAGTTTCTAATACTTCTGTAGCTGCTTTTTTAATGATTTTAGCTCTTGGATCAAAGTTTTTGTAAACTCTGTGACCAAATCCCATTAAACGGAATGGATCATTTTTATCTTTCGCTTTCGCTAAGAATTTATCTGTATCTCCACCGTCTTTATTAATTTCTTCAAGCATTTCAAGTACCGCTTGGTTAGCTCCACCGTGAAGTGGTCCCCATAATGCAGAAACACCTGCAGAAACAGAAGCAAATAAACCTGCATGAGAAGAACCAACCATTCTCACTGTAGAAGTAGAACAGTTTTGTTCGTGATCTGCATGAAGAATAAATAATTTATCTAAAGCGTTTACAATTACTGGATTTGCAGAGTAAGGTCCTGTAGGCAATTTAAACATTAATTGCATGAAGCTTTCTACATATCCTTTTGTATTATCATAATAATTTAAAGGATAACCCATAGACTTTCTGTAAGTCCATGTAGCGATTACAAGAAATTTAGCCATTGTTTTACAAATAGCTTCGTACATTTCTTTTTCGTTATCAACATTTACAGCTTTTGGATTAAATGCCGTTAAAGCACTTGTTAAAGCAGATAAAACTCCCATTGGATGAGCTGTTTTTGGAAAACCGTCGATAATATTTTTCATTTCTTCGTTTACCAAAGAATGTTTTCTAATATTATTCTCAAAATCTTCTAATTGTGCAGCAGTTGGCAATTCTCCAAAAATCAAAAGATATGAAACCTCTAAAAAACTAGCTTTTTCAGCTAAATCTTCGATTGAATATCCTCTGTAACGTAAAATTCCTTCTTCTCCATCTAGGAAAGTGATTTCACTTGTACAAGATCCTGAGTTTTTGTAACCTGGATCAATTGTAATAACACCAGTTAAATCACGTAATTTGTTAATATCGATAGCTGATTCGTTTTCGCTTCCTGTGATTACCGGAAGTTCAATCTTTTTACCATCTATTTCTAATGTAGCTATTTTTGACATAATATCTTGGAAATAATTCTTTAAATAATAATTTACCAAATCTAATGAATTTAAGACTAATTAAAAAAAGAATACTGCTATGAATTTGTTAAAACTCCAAAAAAAAACCATTCATTAAAAAATGAATGGTTTGTCTTAATATAACTCTTATGATTATTTAATCTTGAAAGCTTTTAAACCAGGGAAGTAAGCAGTACTTCCTAATTCTTCTTCAATTCTCAATAATTGATTGTATTTAGCCATACGATCAGAACGAGAAGCGGAACCAGTTTTAATTTGACCACAGTTTAAAGCAACAGCTAAATCTGCAATTGTATTATCTTCAGTTTCTCCAGAACGGTGAGACATTACAGAAGTATAACCAGCATTTTTTGCCATGTTTACAGCTGCAATTGTTTCAGTTAAAGTTCCGATTTGGTTAACTTTTACTAAGATTGAATTAGCAATTCCTTTTTCAATTCCTGTTGATAAACGAGCAACGTTAGTAACAAATAAATCATCTCCTACTAATTGTACTTTATCTCCAATTTTTTCAGTTAAAGCTTTCCATCCATCCCAATCATCTTCGTACATACCGTCTTCGATAGAAATAATTGGATATTTAGCAGCAAGTTCAGCTAAATAATCAGCTTGCTCTTCAGAAGTTCTGATTTTTCCAGTTTCTCCTTCAAATTTAGTATAATCGTATTTCCCGTTTACATAAAACTCAGAAGCAGCACAGTCAAGAGCAATCATAATTTCGTCACCGAAAGTATATCCTGCTTTTTCAACTGCAAGTTTGATAGTATCTAAAGCATCTTCAGTACCACCAGCTAAGTTTGGAGCAAAACCTCCTTCATCACCCACAGCAGTACTTAAACCTCTATCATGTAATACTTTTTTCAAACTGTGGAAAATTTCAGTTCCCATTTGCATAGCATGTGTAAAAGAAGTTGCTTTTACTGGGAAAATCATAAACTCCTGGAATGCGATAGGCGCATCAGAGTGAGATCCACCGTTGATGATATTCATCATTGGAACTGGCAATGTATTAGCAGAAACACCACCAACGTATCTGTACAATGGCAAACCAAGTTCATTAGCAGCAGCTTTTGCAGCAGCTAAAGAAACACCTAAAATAGCATTAGCTCCTAATTTAGATTTGTTTGGAGTTCCATCTAAATCAATCATTAATTGGTCAATTGTATTTTGTTCGAAAACAGAAGTTCCAACTAATTCTTCAGCAATAACAGTATTTACATTGTTCACTGCATTCAAAACACCTTTACCTAGATAAGCTTTACCTCCATCACGTAATTCAACAGCTTCGTGCTCTCCAGTTGAAGCTCCAGATGGAACCGCAGCTCTACCTAAAACTCCATTTTCAGTTACTACATCTACCTCAATAGTAGGATTACCTCTAGAATCAAGAATTTGTCTTGCGTGAACTTTAATTATAATACTCATTATTTTTGTTTTTTATTAATAAATTATATTTTTTTTTCGAAATTATAAAAATATTCAATACTATAAACGCATTTTAGATATTAAACACCTTTATTTATTAACTACATCGTTTTAGACTTTAGCAGTTTTAATGTTCTCAACAAATTGATCAAACAAATATGAAGAATCGTGTGGTCCTGGACTTGCTTCTGGGTGATATTGAACTGAGAAACAATTTTTATTCTTCATTCTCATTCCGGCTACAGTACCGTCATTTAAATGCACATGAGTAATTTCCAATTCTGGATGATTATCCAACTGTTCTTTCTTAACAGCAAACCCATGGTTTTGAGAAGTTATCTCTCCTTTACCAGTAATAATGTTTTTTACAGGATGATTAATTCCTCGATGCCCATTAAACATTTTATAAGTCTCAACACCATTTGCCAAACCAATAACTTGATGCCCTAAACAAATTCCGAAAAGTGGCTTATTGTCTGCTAATATTTCTTTAGCAACTTGGATAGCTCCAAACAAAGGATCTGGATCTCCAGGTCCATTTGACAAGAAATAACCATCAGGATTAAACTCAGACATATCTTTGTATGTTGAGTTATAAGGATAAACTTTAATGTAGCAATCTCTTTTAGCCAGATTTCTTAAGATATTCTTTTTAATCCCAAGATCTAAAGCAGAAATTTTATAAGTAGCATTTTCATCACCGAAAAAATATGGCTCAGCAGTTGAAACTTTAGAAGCTAACTCCAGACCTTCCATATTTGGAACATTTGCCAATTCTTTTTTCAAATCTTCTATTGAAGTACCATCTGTACAAATCACAGCATTCATTGCACCATTATCACGAATGTAACTTACAAGCGCACGAGTATCTACATCAGAAATACAGATTAAATTTTGTTTAGCAAAATAATCCTCCAAACTTTCAGAAGCATTTACCCTAGAATAATTAAAACTGAAGTTTTTACAAACCAAACCAGCTATTTTAATACTATCAGATTCTACTTCTAACTCATTAACACCATAATTTCCGATATGTGTATTTGTAGCCACCATAATTTGGCCGAAGTAAGAAGGATCAGTAAAAATTTCCTGATAACCTGTCATTCCGGTATTAAAACAAACTTCACCAAAAGTTTTACCGCTAATTCCGATAGATTTTCCGTGAAAAATTGTTCCATCACTAAGTAATAAAATGGCGCTTTTTCTTGTTGTGTATTTCATTATTTAATTTGTATTGTTTTTTTTATCAAGTGTAAAAACCAAAACAGTGGTTTTTAAATGTAATTAGATATTTTGCAAATTTACTTCTTTATAGAAGCTCTTCCAAGATTTTTTAAAACTTTCATTCGTAAAAATAAAACCTATCATTTTAAATAAGTTACATTTCTCTAGGTTTAAAAAAATCAAAAAAAAAGGATAAACTAAAAATTAGTTTATCCTTTAATATTATAGAATGATTACTCTCATAATTATTCAGAAGCTTCAGTAGTCGTTTCTGTTTCAGCAGCAGGAGCTTCTGGAGCAGCAGTTTCAGCTTTTTTAGCTTTACCACCACGACGGCTTTTAGCTTTTTTAACTTCTTTTTTACCTCCGTTGTAAAGTTCATTGAAGTCAACAAGTTCGATCATTGCCATATCAGCATTATCTCCCAAACGATTTCCAACTTTAATGATACGAGTGTATCCTCCTGGACGGTCTCCAACTTTAGCAGCTACATCTCTGAACAAATCAGTTACTGCATATTTACTGCGCAAGTAAGCAAAAACAATACGACGATTGTGAGTCGTATCCTCTTTTGATTTTGTGATTAAAGGCTCAACAAATTGTTTAAGCGCTTTAGCTTTAGCAACAGTAGTATTAATACGTTTGTGCTCAATAAGAGAACAAGCCATATTAGCCAACATAGCTTTTCTATGTCCAGTCTGTCTGCTTAAGTGGTTGAATTTTTTTCCGTGTCTCATGACGTGTTTTTTTTATCTTCATCTTGCTACAATCCACTATGGAGAGCAAAATATGAAGTAAATTATTCTTTATCTAATTTGTATTTAGCTAAATCCATTCCGAAAGTTAAATTCTTAACTGCAACAAGCTCATCAAGCTCAGTTAAAGATTTTTTACCGAAGTTACGGAACTTCATTAAGTCATTTTTATTGAACGATACTAAATCACCAAGTGTATCAACTTCAGCCGCTTTCAAGCAATTTAATGCTCTTACAGATAGATCCATATCAACAAGCTTAGTTTTAAGCAATTGTCTCATATGCAATGACTCTTCATCATACGATTCTGTTTGTGCAATTTCGTCAGCCTCAAGTGTAATTCTTTCATCAGAAAACAACATGAAATGGTGAATTAAAACTTTAGCAGCCTCAGTAAGAGCATCTTTTGGATTAATCGATCCATCAGTTTTAATTTCAAAAACTAATTTTTCGTAATCTGTTTTCTGCTCTACACGGAAGTTTTCGATTGCATATTTTACATTTTTTACCGGAGTAAAAATAGAATCTGTAAAAATCGTTCCAATTGCAGCATTCTGTTTTTTGTTCTCTTCAGCAGGCACGTATCCTCTACCTTTTTCGATAGTTAAATCGAAATTCAATTTGATTTTAGAATCTAAGTTACAGATAACAAGGTCTGGGTTCAGAACTTGGAAACCTGAAATAAATTTCTGAAAATCACCTGCTGTTAATTGATCTTTACCTGAAACAGAAATAGTAACTGATTCATTATCGATATCTTCAATTTGACGTTTGAAACGTACTTGTTTTAGATTAAGGATAATTTCGGTAACATCTTCAACAACACCTGAAATAGTAGAAAACTCATGATCTACACCTTCGATACGAACAGATGTAATTGCATAACCTTCTAATGCTGAAAGCAAAACTCTTCTAAGTGCATTACCAACTGTCAATCCATAACCAGGTTCTAAAGGTCTAAATTCGAATTTACCTTCAAAATCGGTTGAATCGATCATGATAACTTTATCGGGCTTTTGAAAATTAAATATTGCCATAAATTTCGACTAAGTCAATTATTATTTGTTGTACAACTCTACGATTAATTGTTCTTTAATGTTTTCTGGAATTTGAAGTCTTGCAGGAACAGAAACAAAAGTTCCTTCTTTAAGATCATTGTTCCAAGTAATCCATTCATAAACATGACTTGAATTTGATAAAGAACGTTCGATAGCTTCTAAAGATTTAGATTTTTCACGAACTGCAACTTTATCACCAGGCTTAAGGTGGTAAGAAGGAATATTAACAACCTCTCCATTTACAGTAATGTGTCTGTGAGAAACGATTTGACGCGCACCTCTTCTAGATGGAGCAATTCCCATTCTAAAAACAACATTATCTAATCTTGCTTCGCATAATTGTAATAAAACTTCACCAGTTACTCCTTTAGTCGCTGATGCTTTTTCGAATAAATTTCTGAATTGTTTTTCTAAAATTCCGTAAGAATATTTAGCTTTTTGCTTTTCCATTAACTGAACAGCATACTCAGATTTTTTTCCTCTTTTTTTAGCCATCCCGTGTTGTCCAGGTGGGTAATTTCTTTTTTCGAAAGATTTATCATCTCCGAAGATTGCCTCGCCAAATTTACGAGCGATTTTGGTTTTAGGACCAGTATATCTTGCCATTTTAAAAAAAATTTTAAGGTAGAAATTATGAATTCAGGTCTAATCCTTCGATAATCTATGTTCTACCTTGTTTATACTATAAAAATAAAAAATTAAACTCTACGTCTTTTTGGAGGACGACATCCGTTGTGCGGCATTGGAGTAACGTCGATAATCTCAGTAACTTCAATTCCACCGTTATGAATAGAACGGATAGCAGACTCACGTCCGTTACCTGGTCCTTTTACATAAACTTTCACTTTTTTAAGTCCTGCCTCAAGTGCTACTTTAGCGCAATCTTCTGCTGCCATTTGAGCTGCATAAGGAGTGTTCTTTTTAGAACCTCTGAAACCCATTTTACCAGCTGAAGACCAAGAGATAACTTCACCTTTCTTATTAGTCAAAGAAATAATAATGTTATTAAAAGTGGCAGAAATATGAGCCTCACCCGTTGATTCAACGATAACTTTACGTTTTTTTGCAGTTGCTTTAGCCATATTACTTATTATTTAGTTGCTTTTTTCTTGTTAGCAACAGTTTTTCTTTTACCTTTTCTTGTTCTTGAGTTGTTTTTAGTTCTTTGTCCTCTTAATGGAAGACCAGATCTATGACGAATACCTCTGTAACATCCAATATCCATTAAACGTTTAATGTTTAAAGAAATTTCAGAACGTAATTCTCCTTCAATTTTGTAAAATGAAACTGCCTCACGAATTGCTCCGATCTCGTCATCATTCCAATCTTGAACTTTTTTATCTTGGCTAACTTGAGCTTTCTCTAAAATCTCAATAGCTCTACTTCTACCTAATCCGAAGATATAAGTAAGTGCGATAACACCTCTTTTGTTTTTTGGGATATCTACCCCTGCTATTCTTGCCATAATTATCCTTGTCTTTGTTTAAATCTAGGATTCTTTTTGTTTATTACGTACAGTCTCCCTTTTCTACGCACGATAATGCACTCGGCACTTCTCTTTTTTACTGATGCTCTAACTTTCATATTGAATATCCTTTAATATCGATAAGTAATTCTTGCTTTTGACAAATCATAAGGACTCATTTCTAGTTTCACCTTATCACCAGGTAATAATTTGATGTAATGCATACGCATCTTTCCAGAAATATGAGCAATTACGATATGTCCATTTTCTAACTCTACACGGAACATTGCATTTGACAATGCTTCAATAATTGATCCGTCTTGTTCTATTGCTGATTGTTTTGCCATAAATATATTAAGCTACCGCTTTTCTATTTTTACCAGTCTTCATTAAACCATCATAATGTTTGTTTAACAAGTATGAATTGATTTGTTGAATAGTATCTATTGCAACTCCAACCATAATTATTAATGAGGTACCTCCAAAAAACATTGCCCAAGATTGTTGTACATCCATAATACTTACAACAATAGCTGGGAACACAGCAATCAAAGCAAGGAATAAAGATCCTGGGAAAGTTATTAAAGACATCACTTTATCAAGGAAATCAGAAGTTTCAGCACCAGGACGAACCCCAGGAATAAAACCACCGCTTCTCTTTAAATCATCAGCCATTTTGTTAGTAGGTACAGTGATTGCAGTATAAAAGAATGTAAATACAATAATTAAAGTTGCAAAAACAAAATTATACCAGAAACCAAACATATTACTAAATGCACCAACAATTGATTGTGATGTATCTGATTTAGACAGCCCAGCTACAGCCGCAGGGATAAACATAATTGCCTGAGCAAAAATGATTGGCATAACTCCAGAAGCATTAAGCTTAAGAGGAATCCATTGTCTATTACCACCTGCTAAATCTTGCTCATAATCTCCAGTAGTTGTACGACGAGCGTACTGAACTGGAATTCTACGTACTGCCATTGTAAGCAATACACAAGAAATAATCACTAATAGCCACACAATAATTTCAATAACTAATAACATTGGACCTCCATTGTTATTGGTAACACGAGTTGTAAACTCTTGAATAAAAGCTTGCGGTAAACGAGCTAAAATACCAACCATAATTAACAATGAAATACCATTTCCAATCCCTTTATCTGTAATTTTTTCTCCAAGCCACATAGCAAAAATTGTACCTGTAACTAAGATTATAACAGATGAGAACAAAAATTCAGGTGAATTAAAGCCTAGCAAAAATGCATTACTAGGCAATGTTCTGTATAAATTATAGATATAAGTTGGACCTTGAACCAATGTGATAGCGATTGTCAACCAACGAGTGATTTGATTAATCTTTTTTCTACCACTTTCTCCATCATTTTGAAGTTTTTGTAAATATGGAATCGCAATTCCCATCAACTGAACAACAATAGACGCAGAAATATAAGGCATGATACCTAAGGCAAAAACTGAAGCCTTAGAGAAAGCACCCCCGGTGAACATGTCTAGAATAGATCCTAGACCATTTTTAGTTTGTCCCGCTAAACCAGTCAATTGCGTTGCGTCAATTCCAGGAAGCGTAACGTGTGCTCCAAAACGATATACTAAAAGCAATCCTAATGTAATTAAGATACGATTTTTTAGTTCTTCGATTTTCCAAACATTACTTATTGATTCAATAAATTTCTTCATCTTAATAGATAAGTTATATAGTTACAGCTTCTCCACCAGCAGCTTCAATAGCAGCTTTTGCAGTAGCAGTAAATTTGTGGGCAGTTACTTTTAATTTTGCTTTCAATTCTCCTCTACCTAAAATCTTAACGATTTCATTTTTAGAAGCTAGACGATTTGCTACGAAATCTGTCATAGAAACAGAATCAGTAATTACACCGTTATCAACTAATAATTGAAGAGTATCTAAATTAACACCTTCGTATTCTTTACGATTGATGTTTTTGAAACCAAACTTAGGTACACGTCTTTGAAGCGGCATTTGCCCTCCTTCAAAACCAATCTTTTTAGAATAACCAGAACGAGATTTTGCTCCTTTGTGTCCACGTGCAGCGGTACCACCTTTTCCAGAACCTTCTCCTCTACCTAATCTTTTATTTTGATTGTGTGTAGATCCCTCAGCAGGTTGTAAGTTACTTAAATTCATAACAGTATTTGTTATTTAGCTTCTTCAACAGAAACTAAGTGTTTAACTTTGTTTATCATCCCAAGGATAGCAGGATTTGACTCATGCTCCACAACTTGTCCAATTTTACGTAGACCTAAAGCTTCCAAACCTCTCTTTTGAGAAAGAGGGCAGTTGATTTTGCTTCTTACTTGTTTTACTAATAATTTAGCCATAATTTCCTAATTAACCTTTAAAAACTTTCTCTAAAGAAACACCTCTTTGTTTTGCAACAGTATGAGCGCTTCTCATTTGTAATAAAGCATCAAAAGTCGCTTTTACTACGTTATGTGGATTTGATGATCCTTGAGATTTAGACAATACATCGTGAATACCTACCGACTCAAGAACTGAACGAACAGCTCCACCAGCAATAACTCCAGTACCATGAGATGCTGGAATTAAGAATACACGTGCACCACCAAATTTACCTTTTTGTTCGTGAGGAACAGATTGTCCATTCAAAGGAATTCTAACTAAGTTTTTCTTAGCATCTTCTACTGCTTTCGCAATTGCTTCAGAAACGTCTTTAGATTTTCCTAATCCATGACCTACTACTCCATTTTCATCACCTACAACTACAATAGCAGAAAAACCGAAAGCTCTACCTCCTTTTGTAACTTTAGTAACACGATTCACACTAACTAGACGATCTTTAAGTTCAAGACCACTAGGTTTTACCAATTCTACATTTTTGTATTTAGACATAATATATTAGAATTTAAGTCCAGCGGCTCTTGCGCCTTCTGCTAATGATTTAATACGACCGTGATATAAATATCCACCTCTGTCGAAAGTGATGGTATCAATCCCAGCTTTTAACGCTTTCTCTGCAACTAATTTTCCAACAGCAGCAGCGATTTCAACGTTAGTACCTTTTCCTATTTCTTTTTCTCTTGAAGATGCAGCTAATATAGTAACTCCATTTACATCATCAATAATTTGAGCGTAAATTTCTTTATTACTTCTAAAAACAGAAAGTCTAGGTCTTGCAGCTGAACCACTAACCGATTTTCTAATTCTGAATTTAATTCTCTGTCTTCTTTCAGATTTTGTTAATGACATAATCTTATCTTTTAAGCTGATTTACCTGCTTTTCTTCTTAATACTTCACCCACAAATTTAACACCTTTTCCTTTGTAAGGCTCTGGCTTACGGAAACCTCTGATTTTCGCAGCAACTTGACCTAAAAGTTGTTTATCAAATGATGTTAATTTTACGATAGGGTTCTTACCTTTTTCAGATATTGTTTCTAAAGATACTTCTGGAGCAATTTCTAAAACAATATTGTGAGAATATCCAAGAGCTAAATCTAATTTTTGACCTTGGTTTGAAGCTCTATAACCAACTCCAACTAATTCTAGTTCTTTAGTAAAACCTTCAGATACACCAACAATCATGTTATTAACTAATGATCTGTATAATCCGTGTTTTGCTCTATGGTCTTTATGATCAGACGATCTTTCTACTAAAACTTGATCGCCTTCAACAGTTACATTTACGTCCGAAAACTCCTGAACTAGTTGACCTTTTTTTCCTTTTACTGTAATAATACCGTCTTTAACTTCAACAGTTACACCAGCAGGGATTACAATTGGGCTTTTACCTATTCTTGACATCTTATCTAGTGTTTAAAATTAGTATACGTAACAAATTACTTCACCACCTACATTTAATTGCTTAGCTTGCTTTCCAGTCATCAAACCTTTTGATGTAGAAACAATAGCAATTCCTAATCCGTTAAGGATTCTAGGTAATTTGGCAGCACCTGCGTACTTACGTAAACCAGGTTTACTAATTCTTTGGATATCTTTAATTACAGGCTCTTTAGTATCTTTATCATACTTCAAAGCAATTTTGATAGAACCTTGTACAGTATTCTGCTCAAATTTGTAACTTAAGATGTAACCTTGATCAAATAAGATCTTAGTTATCTCTTTCTTTAGATTAGATGCTGGAATTTCAACAACTTTGTGGTTTGCAGCCACAGCGTTACGAACTCTAGTCAAATAATCTGCAATAGGATCTGTATACATATGTATTTGATTGCGATTATGGTTTTCGGGAAACACTCGTTTCCCGAACCTTTAATCAATTAAAAATTATTTTTTGGTTTGCAAAAGTAATAACTTATTGCGAGATTACCAAGAAGCCTTTTTAACTCCTGGAATTAATCCATTATTAGCCATCTCACGGAAAGTTACACGTGAAATACCAAACTGACGGATATAACCTCTAGGTCTACCTGTTAATTTACAACGATTGTGCAAACGAACTGGTGAAGCATTTTTAGGTAATCTTTGTAAGCCTTCATAATCTCCAGCTTCTAACAAAGCTTTTCTTTTTTCAGCATACTTAGCTACCGTTTTCTCTCTTTTCACCTCACGGGCTTTCATTGATTCTTTAGCCATGTCTTAATTCTTTTTAAAAGGTAATCCTAATTCAGCCAATAATGACTTCGCTTCCTTGTCTGTTTTTGCAGTAGTAACAAAAGTAATATCCATTCCTGAAATTTTATTTACTTTGTCAATATCAATTTCTGGAAAAATGATTTGCTCTAAAACTCCAAGATTGTAGTTACCTCTTCCGTCGAATCCAGTAGCTTTAATACCACCAAAATCTCTAACACGTGGTAAAGCAGAAGTAATAAGTCTATCTAAAAACTCATACATTCTTTCTCCACGTAAAGTAACTTTTGCTCCAATAGGCATTCCTTTTCTCAATTTGAAAGACGCAACGTCTTTCTTAGAGATTGTAGAAACTGCTTTTTGTCCAGTGATCTTTGTTAACTCATCAACAGCATAGTCAATAAGTTTTTTATCAGATACAGCTGCACCAACTCCACGGCTCAAAACGATTTTTTCAAGTTTAGGAACTTGCATTACGTTTGTATATCCGAACTCTTCTTTAAGAGCAGAGATTACTCTACTCTTATATTCTTCTTTTAGTCTAGGTGTATATGCCATTACTATAGTACTTGATTAGATTTTTTTGAAAATCTTACTTTCTTATCTCCTTCTACTCTAATACCTACTCTAGTTGTTTCCTTAGTTTTAGGATCAATTAGAGAAATGTTAGAAATTTGAATAGAAGCCTCTTTCTTAACGATACCACCTTGAGGGTTCTTAGCACTTGGTTTTGTATGTTTTGAAACCATGTTTACACCTTCAACTATCGCTTTATTTTTCTCACGGTAAACACGTAAAACTTTACCTTCAGCACCTTTATGGTCTCCAGCAATAACTCTTACGATATCTCCTGATTTTATTTTTAGCTTTATCATCTTAAAAACGAATTAAAGCACTTCTGGTGCTAATGATACAATTTTCATGAATTGTTTTTCACGAAGTTCTCTTGCTACCGGACCAAAAACACGAGTTCCTCTCATTTCCCCTGCAGCGTTCAAAAGAACACATGCATTATCATCGAAACGGATATAAGAACCATCAGCTCTTCTCACTTCTTTTTTAGTACGTACAACAACTGCAGTTGAAACAGCTCCTTTTTTTACGTTTCCGTTTGGAGTTGCATCTTTGATAGAAACTACAATTTTGTCACCAACAGAGGCATATCTTCTTTTAGTACCTCCTAAAACACGAATAGTTAAAACTTCTTTAGCTCCCGTGTTATCTGCTACTTTTAGTCTTGATTCTTGTTGTACCATAATTATTTAGCTCTTTCTAAGATTTCAACTAATCTCCAACATTTTGTTTTACTTAAAGGACGCGTTTCGCTAATTCTTACAGTATCTCCAATGTTACAGTCGTTTGTTTCGTCGTGTGCAACATATTTCTTTGTTTTCAACACGAACTTACCGTATAATGGGTGTTTTACTTTTCTTACTTCAGCAATAACAATAGACTTATCCATTTTATTTGAAGTAACAACACCTATTCTTTCTTTTCTTAAATTTCTTTTTTCTTCCATCTTTCAGCAGAATACAATTATTGTAACTCTCTTTTAGTTAACTCTGTAGCTAATCTTGCAACTGTTCTTCTAACGCTTCTAATTTGAAGTGGGTTAGCAATTGGAGAGATTGCGTGAGCCATTTTTAGGTCAGCATATACTTTCTTAGTTTGACTAAGCTTTTCTTGCAACTCCGCTGCAGAAAGATCTTTTATTTCTGATTGTTTCATAATAAATATAAATTATGCTTCGAAATCTCTAGCAACGACGAACTTAGTTTTTACTGGAAGTTTTTGAGCTGCAAGACGTAAAGCCTCTTTTGCAACTGACAATGGAACCCCTCCAACTTCAAACATAATTCTTCCTGGTTTAACAACAGCAGCCCAATACTCAACTGCTCCTTTACCTTTACCCATACGTACTTCAAGAGGCTTCTTAGTGATAGGTTTGTCTGGGAAAATTTTAATCCATAATTGTCCCTCTCTCTTCATATAACGAGTTGCAGCGATACGCGCAGCTTCGATTTGACGAGAAGTCAAGAACATTCCATCTTCATGTACAGATTTAATTCCAAACATTCCATTTGAAAGTTCATGCCCTCTTTGAGAGTTACCTTTCATTTTACCTTTTTGTACCTTACGGTATTTTGTTCTTTTAGGCTGTAACATTTTTCTTTAGTTTAAAAATTTACTTTCTTTTACGAGCATCTGGTTTACCGCCTTTGTTAAAGTTAGATTTGCCTCTAGGAGCATCTCCACCTTTACCACCACCTGTACCAGATTGTTTTTTGTCCATCCCAGCAAGTGGAGAAAGCTCTCTCTTACCGTAAACTTCACCTTTCATGATCCATACTTTGATACCCATTCTACCGTAAGTAGTGTGAGCTTCAGCCAAAGCATAATCAATATCAGCTCTGAAAGTTGATAGAGGAATTCTACCTTCTTTGAAACCTTCCGAACGCGCCATCTCAGCACCATTCAAACGACCAGAAATCAAAACTTTGATACCTTCAGCGTTCATACGCATAGAAGCAGCAATAGCCATTTTGATTGCACGTCTGTAAGAAATACGGCTTTCGATTTGACGAGCGATGCTTGTCGCCACAAGATAAGCATCTAACTCAGGTCTTTTAATTTCAAAGATGTTGATTTGAACCTCTTTGTCAGTAACTTTCTTAAGTTCTTCTTTTAACTTGTCTACCTCTTGCCCACCTTTTCCGATAATGATACCAGGTCTAGCAGTAGTGATAGTAACGGTTACAAGTTTCAAAGTTCTCTCGATGATTACTTTAGATACACTAGCTTTTGATAAACGAGCGTGGATATACTTTCTGATTTTGTGATCTTCGGCTAATTTATCACCGTAATCATTTCCACCATACCAGTTTGAGTCCCATCCTCTGATGATACCAAGTCTATTTCCAATTGGATTTGTCTTTTGTCCCATGCTGCTTAAGAATTGCTTTGTGTGTTATTGATAGCTCCAAGCACGATTGTTACGTGGTTAGAACGTTTTCTTATTCTGTGTGCACGACCTTGTGGAGCTGGACGAAGTCTTTTTAACATCATTCCACCATCTACTCTGATCTCTTTAACAAATAATCCAGCTTCTTCTAAATTACCTTCACTATTTTTTTGCTCCCAGTTGTTGATTGCAGATAATAATAGTTTTTCTAATTTTCTTGAAGCTTCTTTAGAACTGAATCTTAAAATGTTAAGTGCTCTTTCTACCTTCTGACCTCTTACCAAGTCCGCTACTAAGCGCATTTTTCTAGGTGAAGTAGGGCAGTTATTCAATTTTGCGAAAGCGATAGACTTATTAGCCTCTTTTCTCGCATCTGCTGTTTCTCTTTTACGAACTCCCATTGCTTCTTTTATTTTTTACCTTTATTTTTTGCTCCAGCATGACCTCTAAAAGATCTAGTTGGCGAAAATTCTCCTAATTTGTGACCTACCATGTTTTCTGTTACGTAAACTGGTACAAATTGACGTCCGTTATGAACTGCGATAGTTTGTCCAACGAAATCTGGAGTAATCATTGAAGCTCTAGACCAAGTCTTTACAACTGCATTTTTACCACTTTCTACGTTTTCTTGAACTTTCTTGTCTAATTTATAATGAACGAAAGGTCCTTTTTTTAATGAACGTGCCATATCTTATTATTTCTTTCTACGTTCTACGATATACTTGTTACTCGGGTTTTTCTTAGAACGAGTTCTGTAACCTTTAGCTGGCAATCCGTTTCTTGAACGTGGGTGCCCTCCAGAAGAACGTCCTTCACCACCTCCCATAGGGTGATCAACTGGGTTCATCGCTACTGGTCTAGTTCTAGGTCTTCTTCCTAACCATCTTGTTCTACCTGCTTTTCCAGATACAACTAATTGGTGGTCAGAGTTTGAAACAGCTCCAATTGTAGCCGAACAAGTCAACAAGATTAATCTTGTTTCTCCAGATGGCATTTTAATTGTAGCATATTTCCCGTCTCTTGCCATTAACTGAGCAAAAGTTCCAGCTGAACGAGCAATAACTGCTCCTTGTCCTGGACGTAACTCAATACAAGATATAACAGTTCCAAGAGGAATTCTGCTTAAAGGTAATGTATTACCGATTTCTGGTTGAGACTCTGGTCCAGAAACTAATTTCTGACCAACTTTCAATCCATTTTGTGCGATAATATAAGTTTTCTCTCCATCAGCATAAGCCAATAAAGCGATAAACGCAGTACGATTTGGATCGTATTCGATTGATTTCACTGTAGCTGGAATTCCATCTTTAGTTCTTTTGAAATCAATAATACGATATCTCTGCTTGTGACCACCACCCGTATAACGCATGGTCATCTTTCCTTGACTATTTCTACCTCCAGAGTTTTTTATCGGCGCTATCAAAGAGCGTTCCGGCTTATCAGTTGTAATAGCGTCATAACCATTCACAACTCTAAATCGCTGACCCGGGGTAATAGGTTTTAATTTTCTTACTGACATTTTTCTATCTTAGATATTGTTGTAAAAATCAATTGTTTCTCCTTCTTGTACTTGTACAATTGCTTTTTTGTAAGCATTTGTCTTTCCACTTATTAAACCACTTTTAGTGTATTTAGTAGATCTATCTGGTCTCACATTCATTGTGTTAACAGAAACAATAGTTACTCCATAAGCAGCCTCAACAGCTTTCTTAATTTCAACTTTGTTTGCTTTTTTGTCAACAACGAATCCGAAGCGGTTTAGAACTTCACTTTCTTTGGTTACTTTTTCCGTTACTATAGGTCTGATAATGATACTCATATTCCTATTATTTACTTAAATTTTCTTCAATTAACTCTAAAGAACCTTCCAAAAGCACTAAATTATTAGCGTTTAATATTGCGTAAGTGCTTAATTCTGAGCTAGTTACGACATTAGAAGCCTTTAAATTGCGTGACGACAAATATACATTTTTATTTGACTCACCCAACACGAATAGAGATTTTTTATTTTCTAACCCTAAAGCTTTCAAAACGTTAATGAAATTTTTAGTGTTTGGCACTTCAAAATTAAAGTCTTCAAGAACCACAATGTTTGACTCTTTTGCTTTAATTGAGAAAGCTGATTTTCTAGCCAATCTCTTCAAGTTTTTATTCAATTTAAATGAATAACTTCTTGGTCTTGGTCCGAAAACTGTTCCTCCACCTTTAAACAAAGGATTCTTAACACTTCCTGCACGAGCAGTACCAGTTCCTTTTTGTTTTTTAATCTTACGTGTACTTCCAGTCACTTCAGCTCTTTCTTTAGCTTTGTGAGTACCTTGTCTTTGATTAGCAAGATATTGCTTAACATCAAGATATACAGCGTGATTGTTTGGCTCAATTGCGAATACTGAATCAGAAAGTTGAACTTTTCTACCAGTATCTTTTCCGTTGAAATCTAATACTTTTACTTCCATTACTTCTGAATGATTACGTAAGAGTTTTTGTGACCAGGAACACATCCTTTAACAACAAGTAGATTCTTTTCAGCAACTACTTTTAAAACTCTAAGGTTTTGAACTTTTACATTTTCTCCTCCCATTCTTCCAGCCATACGCATTCCTTTGAATACTCTAGATGGATAAGAAGAAGCTCCTACAGAACCTGGCGCTCTTAAACGGTTGTGCTGACCATGAGTAGCTTGTCCGACACCACCAAAACCGTGACGCTTAACAACACCTTGGAAACCTTTACCTTTAGATACACCTTGTACATCCACAAATTCTCCTTCTTCAAAAATAGAAACATCAATAAGATCTCCTAATTTTTGTTCAGTTGCAAAATCTTGAAATTCAACGACTTTTTTCTTAGCAACAGTTCCAGCTTTTTTAAAGTGACCTAAAGCCGCTTTAGTAGAATGTTTCTCGTTTTTGTCATCGAAACCAAGTTGCAACGCTTCATACCCGTCAACCTCGTTGGTTCTGACTTGGGTAACAACACACGGCCCAGCTTCGATTACTGTACAAGGAATATTTTTCCCGTTTTCGTCGAAAATGCTAGTCATGCCGATTTTTTTACCAATTAACCCAGACATAAATATTAATTATTAATTACTAAAATTCCCTTCAATTTGAAAATAACAGAAATTTCCAAACAGGGAGTGCAAAAGTAGATATTAAAATTGAATAAACCAAACAGTTATAAAAATTAAATCGCTCATTATCAAAATCCAAGCTCCAAACAGCTATCAAAAACAAATTAATTCACCTTAATTTTTAAAGCCATTTTTAAAAGTTTTAAACTATTTACACTTAACATTTAATTAATAAAAACACAACAAAAAACATCGTCACCGCCTTAAAACAAAGGAATTTACATAAATCCATAGCTAACTTAAACTCTAAAAATCTCAACATTATCACCACCAAAACAACCTTGTCAAAAACAAAAAAAAGCGAGACATTTCTGACTCGCTTTTTATATAAAAAATATAATAAAATTATACTTTAATCTCAACTTCAACTCCACTTGGCAATTCAAGTTTCATTAAAGCGTCAATAGTTTTAGATGAAGATGAATAAATATCAATCAATCTCTTGTATGACATTACTTCAAATTGCTCTCTCGCTTTTTTGTTAACGTGCGGAGAACGCAATACAGTGAAAAGTTTTTTGTGAGTTGGTAAAGGAATTGGACCTGTCACAACTGCTCCAGTAGTTTTTACTGTTTTTACGATCTTTTCAGCAGATTTATCCACCAACATGTGATCGTAAGATTTTAGTTTTATTCTGATTTTTTGACTCATTTTCTTAAAATTAAGCGTTACCTTTTGCTTTTTTGATTACCTCTTCTGAAATATTAGAAGGTGTTTCTGCATAGTGAGAAAACTCCATTGTTGAAGTTGCTCTACCAGAAGACAATGTTCTTAATGTAGTAACATAACCAAACATTTCTGATAAAGGCACATCAGCTTTGATTGTTTTAGCACCATTTCTGTCACCCATATCATTAACCTGACCTCTACGACGGTTCAAGTCACCTACGATATCACCCATGTTTTCTTCAGGAGTAATAACTTCGATTTTCATGATTGGTTCAAGAATAACAGCTCCAGCAGCACGTCCAGACTCTTTATAACCCATTCTAGCAGCTAATTCAAAAGAAAGAGCATCAGAATCCACAGGGTGGAAAGATCCGTCTAACAAAGTTACCTTTAAACTATCAACAGCATATCCAGCTAATGGACCTGTTTTCATAGCCTCACGGAAACCTTTTTCAACAGCAGGGATATATTCTTTAGGAACGTTACCACCTTTTACTTCATTCACAAACTGTAATCCCACAGGAACTTTACCATCAACTTCATCAGCAGGCTCGATTCTAAATACGATATCACCGAATTTACCACGACCTCCAGATTGTTTTTTGTAAGTTTCTCTATGTTGAGCAGATCTTGTAAACGCTTCTTTATATTCAACTTGAGGCTCACCTTGATTAACCTCTACTTTAAACTCACGTTTCATACGATCAACTAAGATATCCAAGTGAAGCTCACCCATACCAGAAATAATAGTTTGACCAGAAGCCTCATCAGTTCTAACAGTAAATGTTGGATCCTCCTCAGCTAATTTAGCTAAAGCCATACCCATTTTATCAACGTCAGCTTTAGTTTTAGGCTCGATTGCGATACCAATTACCGGCTCAGGGAATTTCATAGACTCCAAAATAATTGGATTCTTTTCATCACACAAAGTATCTCCAGTTTTAATATCTTTAAATCCTACAGCAGCTCCAATATCTCCAGCCTCAATAAATTCAATTGGATTTTGTTTGTTAGCGTGCATTTGGTAGATACGAGAAATTCTCTCTTTGTTACCAGAACGAGTATTTAAAACATAAGAACCAGCATCTAAACGTCCAGAATAAGCACGGAAGAAAGCTAAACGACCTACGAATGGGTCAGTAGCAATTTTAAATGCTAAAGCAGCAAACGGCTCTTTTACATCTGGTCGACGTAAGATTTTAGTTTGATCTTCTTCTAATAATTCAGCATCATCAGGGTGAATTCCTTCAATACCTTCTTTATCTAATGGAGATGGCAAATACTTACAAACAGCATCTAACATAAATTGAACTCCTTTGTTTTTGAAAGAAGAACCAGCAAGCATAGGAATGATTGCCATATCGATAGTTGCAGCTCTTAATGCATTGTTGATTTCGTCCTCTGTAATAGAGTTTTCATCTTCCATGTATTTATCTAAAAGATTCTCATCATAAGTTGCAATCTCTTCGATAAGGATAGAACGGTAGTGTTTTACATCATCAACCATATCAGCAGGGATATCAACGATATCAAAAGTAGCTCCTTGAGTTTCATCATGCCATACAATAGCTTGATTTTTCACTAAGTCAACAATACCTTTAAAATCAGCCTCATCACCAATAGGCAAAGTAATTGCAACCGCATTCGATTTCAACATATCTTTAACCTGTCCGCATACAGCTAAAAAGTTAGCACCTTGACGGTCCATTTTGTTTACGAATCCCATACGAGGAACTCTATATTGATCAGCAAGTCTCCAGTTAGTTTCTGACTGTGGTTCAACACCATCAACAGCACTAAACAAGAAAACCAAACCATCAAGTACACGCAAAGAACGATTTACCTCTACAGTAAAGTCAACGTGTCCAGGAGTATCAATAATATTAAAGTGGTAAGGCAATGATTCTGGAAGAACTTTACCTTGCTCTGTTGGAAAATTCCAAGTACAAGTTGTAGCAGCAGAAGTAATTGTAATACCTCTTTCTTGCTCTTGCGCCATCCAGTCCATTGTTGCAGCACCATCGTGTACCTCACCAATTTTGTGTGATTTTCCAGTATAAAAAAGAATACGCTCAGTTGTTGTTGTTTTACCAGCATCAATGTGAGCAGCGATCCCGATATTTCTTGTATATTTTAAATCTCTAGCCATTTCTTTACGAATTAAAATCTAAAGTGAGAGAATGCTTTATTAGCTTCTGCCATTTTGTGAGTATCCATTCTTTTCTTAACTGCAGCACCTTCTTCTTTAGCCGCAGCTAAACATTCTGAAGCTAAACGCTGTGCCATAGATTTTTCATTTCTTCTTCTTGAATAAAGTATTAACCACTTCATTGCCATAGAAATTTTTCTGTCTGGACGAATTTGCATTGGAATTTGGAATGTAGCTCCACCAACTCTACGGCTACGTACTTCTACGTGAGGCATAACGTTTGTTAAAGCATCTTTCCAGATCTCTAATGAAGTTTTCTCATCATTTTGCTTTTTAGTTTCGATGATATCAATTGCATCATAAAATACTTTAAAAGCTGTAGATTTCTTACCATCCCACATTAAGTTGTTCACAAAACGTGTTACTAATTGGTCATTAAACCTTGGATCCGGTAAAAGTGGTCTTTTCTTTGCCGCTCTTTTTCTCATGTCTTTTTCTTAAAAGTTTTTAAATTACTTTTTTGCTTCTTTTGGGCGTTTAGCACCGTACTTAGATCTTCTTTGCGTTCTTCCTGCAACACCTGACGTATCAAGCGCTCCACGAACGATATGATATCTAACACCTGGTAAATCTTTTACCCTTCCACCTCGCACTAATACTATCGAGTGCTCTTGTAGATTGTGTCCTTCTCCAGGGATGTAAGCATTCACCTCATTACCATTTGTCAAACGTACACGCGCAACTTTACGCATTGCAGAGTTTGGTTTTTTTGGTGTAGTAGTGTAAACACGCGTACAAACCCCTCTTCTTTGAGGACAAGAATCTAAAGCAACCGATTTACTCTTCTTAGTGATCTGAGTTCTTCCTGTTCTTACTAATTGTTGAATTGTTGGCATAATTAATACTAAAAATTATTATGTTTATTAAATTTCCGCTTTTTACGGGGTTGCAAATGTATAAAATATTTTTCACTATACAAACGTTAAATCATTAATTTTCAATAACATTATTTATATGTATGATTTAACAAAGAAACATATGATATTTGCTTAACATTTAATAAACAAATCAATTGCAACCGAAACAATTACTATATATACTTTTTTTTCTCCTAGGCTCGAAATGTTTTGGACAATCTTTCTATTTAAACATTAAAGGAATAAATGAAAAACAAAATCAAACTATAGATTCTATAAATTACAACAAAACTCATCCGAACTTAAAATCGCTTACCAACGAAATTGCTTCAGTTTCAGAAAAACTCACAAAGCAAGGCTATCTAGACATCATTACAATAGAGAATCGCAAAATTAACGACAGTTCTTTTACCGCTATTTTCGACCTAAAAAACAGAATAAAAACTATACATATATATATAGGTACAAATAATATATTTTTTGACTCCAAAAAAACATCAAAAGACAGCATTATTATTCCTTATACTGAGTTAGAAAATTTATTAAATCGAGAAATTCAAAACAGAGAAAAAGATGGTTTTGCTTTTTCCAAAATAAAACTAGCAAACATCAAAAGAAGAAACTCAATAATTTATGCTGATTTAATTTTAGATTCCGAAAAAAGAAGAACCTTAAATTCAATTATTCTAAATTACACAGATTCGAAAGATTTTTTCCCAAAGGGCGCATTAAAACAATTAAACAAAAAATATACAAATAAAACATTCAACCAAGAAGCCATTAAAAATTTGTATAATGACATCAATAGCTTCGATTTTATTTCGCAGACAAAATATCCTGAAATATTATTCACAACAGACTCGACTAAAGCATACACCTATATAGAAAAAAGAAAGGCAAATACTTTTGATGGCTATATCGGATTTTCAAATGATGAAAATAAAAAACTTAATCTAAATGGATATGTAGACATTTCGCTTGTAAACACATTACGTGCTGGCGAAAAATTTTCTCTTTATTGGAAAAGTGATGGCAATCAACAAAAAACATTCAATACCAAAATCGAAATTCCGTATTTATTTCAATCTCCAATCGGAATAAAGGCACAATTAAACATATTTAAACAAGATAGTACTTTTCAAAATACAAAAACAGATATCAATTTAGGATATTATTTAAACTACAATTCTAAACTTTATCTCGGATACCAATCAACAGAATCGAGCGATATCCAAAACACAAACAATTCAACAATAAGCGACTTCAACAATTCATACATTACGACCACGTATGATTTTCAGAAAAGTGATTTTGAAAACACAATCTTTTTCAATAAAGCATTTATCGCCGCTTCTTTTGGTTTTGGAAATCGAACTACAAACAACTCAGTTGAAACAGTAGGCAAAAGCAACCAATTTTTTACTAACCTAAATTTGAAGTATAATTTTGAGTTAAATTCTAAGAATTTCATTAACATAAATTCACAGAATTTTTTCTTAAAAAGTAAAAACTACATTTCAAACGAATTATTTCGATTTGGAGGAATGAATTCGATTAGAGGTTTCCTGGAAAATAGCCTACAGGCCAACTTTGCCACGATGATTTTGACAGAATATCGCTACTTAGTGTCCCCAAACCTATATATCAACTCTATTTTAGACTATTCCCTCTATCAAGACCAAACTAGTATTTCTGATAAAAACAAGATTAAAAAATTATTAGGATTGGGCATTGGCACAACAATTCAAACATCTAGTGGAATTTTACGTATAAACCTCAGTAATGGCGCGGAAAGAGCATCGGATTTACAATTTTATAACACTATAGTAAACATATGTTATAATGTTAAATTTTAGCATATATTAAAAAAAGATTAAAAGAACATTAGGATAGTTAACAAATAATTAAGAGTTTTACCGCACTAATTCAAAATATTTAAAAATGAAACTAAAGTTCAATGGATTCCTAGTGCTTTTATTAGTACTAGTGGCGCAATTAACATTTGCGCAAGAAAGAGCTGTCTCGGGAACAGTTTCTGATAATGCAGGAATGCCTCTACCTGGCGTAAGTGTATTAATCAAAGGAACAAAAACGGGAACGCAAACAGATTTTGATGGAAAGTTCTCCATTAAAGCAACAACAAGCCAAGTTTTGGTATTTAGCTACATCGGGATGAAAACTCAAGAAGTAGCTGCAAGTTCATCTGTTATTAACATTAAATTAGCAGGAGACGCACAAGAACTTGAAGGAGTTGTTGTAACTACGGCCTTAGGGGTAAAAAGAGAGAAAAAATCATTAGGATATTCTTCTCAATTAGTGACAGCTGACCAAGTAAACAGCAGTCCAACAAACAATTTCCTAAACAACTTATCTGGAAAAGTTGCTGGTTTGGAAATTAAAACTAACTCTAACTTTGGAGGTTCTACTAACATCGTATTAAGAGGTGTAAAAAGTATCACTGGAAACAACCAAGCTCTTATCGTAATTGATGGTGTAGCTGTAAGTAACGCCAACTTAAACGATAGCGATTCGCAAAACGGAAGACAAGGATTTGACTTTGGTAATGCTGCATCAGATATTGACCCAAACAACATTGAATCTATCAACGTTCTTAAGGGAGCTGCTGCTACAGCTTTATATGGTAGCCAGGCTTCAAATGGAGCGATTATGATTACTACTAAAAAAGGTAAAAAGAATACTGCTTTAGGAGTTAGTTTCAGTTCTACTGTTTCTATTGGTGCAATTGACAAATCTACTATGCCAACTTACCAAAACCAATACGGTGAAGGTTACGGAGGAGAAGACAGTAGCTACAATGCTCCAGTTTTCGGAAATCCTGACGGACTAGTTGCTTCAACTGGTGATGACGCTTCTTACGGTAATGCTTTTGATCCTAGCATCATGGTTTACAACTGGAATGCATTCGTATTAGGAAATCCAAACTACGGAAAAGCAACTCCATGGGTAGCTGCAAAACACACTCCGGTAGACTTCTTCCAAAAATCAACTGCTTACACTAACAATATTAACTTTAGTGGTGGTGACGAAAAAGGAGCTTATAATTTAGGCTTCACAAACATTAACAACACAGGAGTTTTACCAAACAGTTTATTAAACAAAAACAGTTTAAACGGTAACTTCTCAAGAGACTTATCTGATAAATTAACTTCAACAGCATTCTTTACATTTACTAACCAAAATACTACTGGTAGAAATAATACTGGATATGGAGATAACTTTATTGGAGGTTTCAGACAATGGTGGGCTACAAACGTAGACATCAAAGAACTTGAACAAGAATACAACAGAACGCACCAAAACGTTACTTGGAACATGACTGATCCAACAAACGGAAACCTTGCCCCTGCATTCTGGAACAATCCTTACTTCGACAGATACCAAAACTTCGAACAAGATTCAAGAACTAGATTCTTAGCTGGTACAAGTTTATCATACGATATCACTAAAGACTTCACAGTTTTAGGTCGTGCAACAATTGATTATTCTAATGATCAACAAGAATTAAGAAAAGCTGTAGGTAGCCACGCTGAAACTTTCGGTATTAGTGGCGCTAATGACGGATCAGGATACTCTTTATACAAAAGAGACTTCATGCAACAGACTTACGATGTAATTGCTACTTATAACTTCAAATTATCTGATAAAATTGGAGCAAAAGCATTAGCAGGATACACTTTCTTAAGATCTGATGCTTATTCTATCCAAGCTTCTACAACGGGAGGTTTAGCAAAAGAAGGTTTATACAGCTTAGATAACTCTAACGTATTCTTACCTGCAAAAGAATCTCAAGTTACTTACGAAAAATCAGGTTTATACGGACAATTATCTTTAGATTACAACAAAACTGTATTTGTTGAAGGATCTTACAGATTAGACAAAAGTACTGCTTTACCAGAAGAAGAAAACAACTATAGCTACTACTCTATCGGGTCAAGTTTAATTTTCTCAGAATTAGTAAAAGCAGATTGGTTAAACTTAGGAAAAGTGAGAATCAACTACGCGCAAGTAGGTAATGACCCTGCAGCTGGTAGATTAGGAGCAAAAGTTAATAACTACGGTTTAGACGGAAATCCATTATTTGGAAACAGCAACACTTACTTAGATTTCGCAAACCTAAAACCTGAGGTTCAAAAAGCTTGGGAAGCAGGTTTAGAGATGGCAATGTTCAGAAACAGATTGAACTTTGATTTATCTTTATACAAAACAAATACTGAAAACCAAATTTTCAATGTACCACAATCAACTTCAACTGGTGTAAACTATGCAACAGTTAACGCTGGAGAAATTGAAAACAAAGGTATCGAGCTTGCTTTATCTGGAAAAGTTATCAAAACTGAAAACTTTTCTTGGGATCTTGGGGTAAACTGGTCTACAAACAAAAATACTGTAGTTGCATTAAACCAAGGAAGAGATAATTTATTATTAGCTACCTTCCAAGGTGGTGCTTCTCTTAACGCAACAGTTGGAGAATCTTATGGAACATTAAGAGGTAAAGATTACACTTATGATGCTAACGGAAACAGAGTTGTTGACGAAGACGGTTACTACGTTTTAGCTTCAAACAAAGTGATTGGTAACACACAAGCAAAATGGATTGGTGGTGTATCAAACAGATTGACTTACAAAAATGTTTCTTTCAATTTCTTAATTGACGTAAAAAAAGGCGGAGATATCTTCTCTCTTGACCAAGCTTACGGTAGAGAAACAGGTATCTACGATTTAGGATTAAACGATTTAGGAAACTCTGTTAGAAGCCCACTTACAAATGGAGCAGATAGCGGTGGAGTTATCCTTCCTGGAGTACACGAAGACGGTACGCCAAATACAACTAGAATTGATGCATCTACTTCTGGAGGTACTGCATTTAGTTCTGACACTAACCCAACAAAAGCTTCTGTTTATGACGGATCTTTTGTAAAACTAAGAGAACTTGGATTAACGTACAATGTACCATCTAAAATCTTAGACAAAATGAACATTAAAGGTATGTCATTTAGTGTGATTGGAAACAACCTTTGGATTATCAGTAAAAATCTTCCTTATGCAGATCCTGAAGCAGGATCATCAGCAGGAAACATTCAAGGATTCCAATCAGGAGTTATGCCAGCTACAAAAGTATACTCGTTTAATGTAAAACTTAACTTCTAAACAAAATGAAAAAGATATTTTTATCAATAGCAACACTAGCATTTTTAGCTCTATCGAGTTGTGTTAGTGACAACGAAAACTTTAATGATGATATCAAGAAGTCATATGACGTTTCTGCAGAATCATTATTATCAAATGCACAGAAAGAATTAACTGATCAGTTAACTACTCCAAGTGTCAACAATAATCCTTTACGTTATTATGTTCAATATTGGGCAGCTACATTATACACAGCTGAATCAAGATATAATTTGACAACAAGAACTATTCCTGACACACACTGGACAAAATTATATCAAGATGTTTTGGGTAACTTACAGACTTCACAACAAGTATTAGAAGCTCAAACAAAACCTGCGGATGTAGCTGATGCTGATTGGCAAAAGCAACAAAAAAACAAAGTTGCTATTCTTGAAATTTTAAGAGTTTATACTTATCAAATTTTGGTGGATACTTTTGGAGATGTTCCTTACTCAGAATCATTACAAAATCCAAAAATCATTTTACCTAAGTATGATAATGATGCAGCAATCTATCCTTTATTAATTGCTCGTATAGATGCCGCTATTGCTCAACTTGATGCAACTGGCAAAAGTTTTGATACTGGAGACCTTATATATAAAGGTGATGTTGCTAGTTGGAAAATATTTGCAAACTCTGTAAAATTGAAATTAGGAACAAATATTGCAGATGTTCTCGAATTAAGCGGATTAGCAAAAACAACAATTGAGTCAGCTTACGCTGGCGGAGTTCTTTTGAACAATTCTAATAATGCATTATTGAAATACGCTTCTTTCGCTCCAAACTACAATCCAGTTTTTGACAACCTTGTAGCTAGCCAAAGAAACGATAACGTTCCTGCAACTACATTGGTAAACCAAATGAACAGCTTATCAGATCCAAGAAGACCAATCTTCTTCACGCCAATGGCAGACGGATCATATGTAGGAGGAGTACCTGGAGGACGTAACTCACTTCCTTACGAAACAACTTACTCTCACGTTGGAGATGTTATCAAAAAACCAGATGCAGCTGGAGTATTATTAGAAGCATTTGAAGTAAACTTCTATTTAGCAGAAGCTGCAGCTAGACAATTTAATGTAGGAAACACAGCCGAGTATTATTACAATCAGGCAATCACAAAATCATGCGAATTCTGGGGAGTTTCAGCAGCAGATATCGCTACATACTTAGCAAATCCAAAAGTTGCTTACGCAACAGCTGCCACTACTCCAATTTCAGGAACTGCTGGAACTGGTACTGGTACTTGGCAAGAAAAAATTGGTTATCAAGAATGGATCGCTTTATACAACAGAAGTTTCCAATCTTGGACAGCTTTCAGAAGATTAGATTTCCCTAAATTAACTTCTCACCCAAGTTCTGTTCAAATTGCAGAAGGAAAAGTTCCAGTAAGATGGACTTATCCAACAGCAGAACAAACAGTTAACGGAACTAACTGGACAAATGCTTCTCAAGCAATTGGAGGAGATAAATTAACAGTTCCTGTATTTTGGGATACGAAACTTTAATATTTTTAGGTTATTTCTATAACTAAATTCAAAACCGCTGGCAAAACCAGCGGTTTTTTGTTTTTTATACCCAATTAGTATTAATAATAAAATAACCAAAATAGAATTACAGAATTGTGATTTATATAGCAAAATACGCTGTAAATGTTAAATTAACATATTGAGAAAGTAAAAAAAATACTTTTATGTTAGGTAGATTAACAATTAATTAAGATTTTTGCCATACTAATTCAAAATAATTAAAAATGAAACTAAAGTTCAATGGACTGTTAGTACTACTTTTAGTACTAGTAGCGCAATTATCTTTTGCGCAAGAAAGAATTGTTTCGGGAATTGTTTCGGACAATACAGGAATGCCAATACCGGGCGTGAGTGTATTAGTTAAAGGAACTAAAACAGGAACTCAAACAGATTTTGACGGAAAGTATTCTATTAAGGCTACTCCAACTCAAACTCTAGTTTTCACTTACATTGGAATGAAAGCAAAAGAAGAGTCTGCTGCCTCTACAACAGTTAACACAAAACTTGTTGGAGATGCATTAGAACTTGAAGGAGTTGTGGTAGTTGCATTTGGTACTCAGAAAAAATCTGAGATTACTGGAGCCGTTACAAAAATTGACGCAAAAGCGTTAGAAACTGCTCAAGCATCAAATGCTATCCAATCTTTAACTGGTAAAGTTGCGGGTGTGCAAATTACTGCAAACTCAGGACAGCCAGGAGATCCACCTCAAGTAAGATTTAGAGGTCTAGGATCATTATCATCTTCTAACGCACCTTTATATGTTGTTGATGGTATTCCTTACAATGGAGATATTAATGCAATTGCAACACAAGATATCGAATCGATCAGTTTCTTGAAAGATGCATCTTCTAATGCATTATATGGTAGCCGTGGAGCAAACGGTGTTATCATTGTTACAACTAAAAAAGGTAAAAAAGGACAATTAAGAGTAACTTACGAAACAAAAATCGGGGTTAACTCTAGAGCAGTTCCTGAATACAACATGATTAAAGATCCAGGAGAATATTACGAAACTGTTTATGGAAGAATCAAAAGCGGTTTAATCTATGATGGAGAAACAGCTGCTAATGCATCTACTATTGCTGCTAATACTTTAATTAACGGAGAATCTTATTCATTAGGATACAACAACTACAATGTACCTGCTAATCAAGTAATCAATACAGCAACTGGAAAAATCAATCCAAATGCAAGCTTATTGTACCATGATGATTGGGCAAAAGAACTTTTTAGAGATGCTACAAGAACAGAGCACTTCTTGAGTTTATCAAGCAGCACAGACAACCTAAGCTCTTACTTATCTGTTGGATACTTAAAAGACAATGGTTATACAATCAATTCAGACTTTAAACGTGCAACCGTTAGAGCAAACGTTGATTATAATGTAAATAGCAAAATTAAAGTTGGAGCTAACTTAAACTATGCTAATTCAGATCAAAATGCACCAATTTCTCAAGTAGGTTCTTCAACATACAGTAACTTATTTGGATGGTCAAGAAACATTGCACCTATTTACAAAATATGGCAAAGAGATGCAGCTGGAAACTTTATCCTAGATCAAAACGGAGCTAGAGTTTACGAATTCAATAATGACCCAAATCGTCCAGAAAATCGTCCTTATGGAGGAAACTTAAATCCATATGCGACTACATTATTAAACACAAATTTAAATCAAGAAAACAAATTTGGAGCTAGAGGATATGTATCTATTGATTTCTTAAAAGATTTCAACTTCAGATATAACCTTGGTTATGATTTAATGTCTGGATACTACTTAAACAGTACAACTGGAGAAGGTGGTGATGACTTTGGAGTAAATGGTAGAATTGGTACTGCTACTCAAAATGATTATACTATAACAAACCAACAATTATTATCTTGGAAAAAATCTTTAGGTAATCATAACCTTGATATTCTTGTAGGTCACGAGTCTTCTGACTTTACATCAAAAATGTTAGCAGGTCAAAAAAGTGGAGTTGTTATCCCTGGTTTACCTGTATTAAGTAATGCAACGAAATACAACTATGTAGATGGTTATAATGACCTTTACAAAGTTGAAGGATACTTCTCAAGAGCAAATTACAGCTACAAAGATAAATACTTTGTTAATGCAAGTTTCAGAAGAGATGGATCTTCAGTATTCCACCCAGATAACAGATGGGGTAACTTCTACGGATTTGGAGCTGCATGGTCTGTTGCTAAAGAATCTTTCTTCCCACAATCTAAAGTTGTTACAGACTTAAGAATTAAAGGAAGTTATGGAGAACAAGGAAATGACAACATTTTCTATCCTGCAAGTACACAAATCAACCACCGTAGCTATTTTGGTTTTGCAAGAAACTACTATGCTTACCAAAATCAATACGAAATTGTTCCAGATGCTGACGGAAACGCAACAGTACTTCAAGTATTTACTGGAAACAAAGACATCAAATGGGAGGTTTCTAAAAACATGAACGTTGGATTCGAAATTGAATTATTCAACAGAGTGAACATTGAAGCTGAGTATTTCGAAAGAAAAGTAAGTGATTTAATTTACAACAAACCACTTTCTCCTTCTACAGGAACAAACTTTGTTAGTGAGAACATTGGAGATATGGCTAATAAAGGTATTGAGGTTAACTTAGGAATTGATATCGTTAAAACTCAAGACTTTGACTTTAACATTTGGGCAAATGGTACACATTACAAAAATGAAGTAACATCATTACCAAGTCCATTTACATCTGGAATCTTCCGTTTCCAAGTTGGAGCTCCAGCTTATGCTTATTTCTTAAGACAGTTTGCAGGTGTTGACCAAACAAATGGAGATGCTTTATGGTATATGGATGTAAAAGATGCTTCAGGAGCTGTAACTGGTAAAACTACAACTAACGTTTACGGAAATGCTACTCAGTACTTAAGTGACAAAGATGCAAACCCAGATGTATATGGAGGTTTTGGAACTGTTGTTCGTTACAAAAACTTAACATTACAAGCTAGTTTTGCTTATCAATTTGGAGGATACATGTATGATGGAGTTTATGCAAGCGCAATGTACTCTGGACCAGACAATATTGGACAAAACTACCATAGAGATGTACAAAAAGCTTGGACAGTTGACAACCCAACTTCTAATATTCCTAGAATTGATCACATTTCTGATTTACAGATGGCAACTTCTGATTTCTTCTTAACAAAATCTGATTACATCAGTATTCAAGATGTTTCGTTATCTTACGATTTCAAAAATAGCACACTTACAGATCTTGGTATTTCATCTACAAAATTTAGTGTAATGGGAACTAATTTAGCGCTATGGTCAGAAAGAAAAGGTATGGATCCTAGATTGAACAATTTAGGTACTAGATCAAACAATGGTCAGTCTTTAAATGTGTATGGAGTAATGAGAACGATCTCTTTTGGTTTAACAGTAAATTTCTAAGAACATGAAAAAATTATTAATTATAACAATGTCCTTGTTGGTACTTACAAGCTGTGAAAAAGATTTTCTTGACACACAGCCTGAATCAACAATAAATGACGAACAGCTTGCAACATCTGCAGAAGCAAATAAAGCGATTATTGCAGGTATCTATTCAGCTTTAAGATCTTATGGTCTATCTGTTCCTGGAAGCCACGAAGATTATGGTCACAAATCTATTCTTTCAGCGACAGACTTAATGTCTAATGATGAATTAATGACAATATCTAGCTGGTATGGATCTTTCTACAACTATTTAGGAAGAACTCAAACTAACTCTAGATCAAAATTAGCTTGGAGTATGTACTATCCTCAAATTAAAACTGCTAATACAGTTATCAATGCTATTCCTGCTGATACTGATGATGCAAGTTTAAAAGCATTAAGAGGACAAGCTTTAGCTTTAAGAGGTTATTTCTACTTCATGCTAGCGCGTATGTACGGACCTACTTATGTAGGAAATGAAGCAAAACTATGTGTTCCTTTGTATACAGAGGTATCATTAGAGGGTAAAGCTAGAGCTACAGTTGCAGAGGTTTATACTGTTATCGAAAGTGATTTAACAAAAGCTATTGAATCACTTCAAGGTTTTACACGTGCAAACAAAGATGGATTGGATCAATCTGTTGCAAGAGCATTCTTAGCTGATGTTTACTTAGAAGAAGGTAAATATGCACTAGCAGCTACTACCGCAAATGCTGCAAGACAAGGATACACTTTACTTAGTGAAACAGATTGGAATAGTGGATTCTACGACATCACTACAGGTGGTGAAACAATGTGGGGAGCAACAATTACATCTGCTCAAAGTACATTCGTAGCAAGTTTCTTTGGTCATTTTGACAACACAAATGATTCAGGATATGCTGGAGGTCTACAAGTTTACAAAAACATAGATTCACGTCTTTACGCTAGTATTCCTGCAACAGATTACAGAAAAAAAGCATTCGTACCAGTAGGAGGAAATCCTCTTTACCCTACATTACCTGTGTATGCTAATACTAAATTTAGAGATCCTACAATCGATTCTGGAGATTATATCTATTTGAGATCTGCTTCATTATACTATATTGAAGCTGAAGCTTTAGCAAAATCAGGAAATGAAGCGGCTGCAAAACAAGTTCTGTATGATATTACAATTACAAGAAACCCAGCTTATACATTATCTACTAATTCAGGTTCAGCTTTGATCAATGAAATCATTCTTCAAAAAAGAATTGAGTTATGGGGAGAAGGTTACGCTTGGTTTGACATGAAACGTTTAGGAGTTGCTCTTACTAGAGATTACACTGGAACAAATCACCCAACTTTTGGAAGATTAAACATTCCTGCTGGAGATAACAGATTCACATTCCAAGTTCCTCAAGCAGAAATTGATGCTAACCCATTAATTGTACAAAGTCCACTATAATCTAATTAAGATTTAGTTACACTTATATATAAACCGCTCTGTTCATTCAGAGCGGTTTTTTTATAGAAACATATTAACTATATTTGTTCCATGGAAAAAGAACATCAAATATTTGGCATTAGAGCCATTATAGAAGCAATTCAGGCAGGAAAAGAAGTCGATAAAGTCTTCATACAAAAAGAAATTTCTAGTGAATTAATGAAAGACCTAATGAAGGTCATGAAACGTGCCAACATTAATTTCTCTTATGTTCCTGTAGAAAAACTAAACCGTCTTACTCCAAATAATCACCAAGGTGCGGTAGCAACTATCTCCCCTATCGGATTTATTGATTTAGAACATTTAGTAGAGTCAACAATTGAATCAGGAAAAAAACCTTTATTTTTAATTCTGGATCAAATTTCAGATGCCAGAAATTTTGGTGCCATTATTAGAACAGCTGAATGTACTGGCGTAAACGGAATTATTATTCAAAAAGCAGGTTCGGCACCTGTAAATGGTGATACTGTGAAAACTTCTGCCGGAGCGGTATTCAATGTACCAATCTGTAAGGTAGAACATATTAAAGATGCCATTTTCTATTTACAAGGTTCTGGAATTAAAACCGTAGCTGCCACTGAAAAAACAGACCAAAATATTTACGATGTTTCACTAACAGATCCTGTTGCTATAATTATGGGATCGGAAGATCGAGGAATCAACCCTTCTGTCTTGAAAATAGTAGATGAAAAAGCAAAATTGCCAATGTTTGGTTCGATAGGATCTCTAAATGTTTCTGTTGCCTGCGGAGCATTTCTATACGAAACTGTTCGCCAAAGAAGTTAAGATATATTGAGAATTAAGATTAGAATGAATAATTAAAACCCTTAATTAATGCTTTCAAAATCTAATCCGAAACAAATACTTATCATCGTCCAATGTCTGTTTGTAATTTTATTAGTTACAAACAGCTATGGACAAAATACTACTTATAGTCAATTTTGGAATGAGATTCAATTTAATCAGACTATAAGCGAAAAATGGTCAACTGAAATAGATGTTGCTACATCTTACAGCAGCACAGAATCTTCTTCTAATTTATTCGACAACACCATACAAAGATCTCTACGAGGTTGGGCACATTACTATTATTCTCCAAGATGGAAATTTTCAACTTTCGCAGCTTACTTTAGCAATAAAGATGTTCCCGAAATAGGACAATTTGAATCTCCAGAATGGCGTTTTGCTCTTCAAGGAATTTACTACTTTCATAAAACAGGTTATACTTTAAGTACAAGAATGCGCACTGAATTTCGTCATATGAGAAATCAAGATGATGAATATGAAAATGTATTTCGATATCGGCAGCAAGTAAAATACATACAGCCAATAAATAGTAAAATCTTGCGAAGTGGTGTAATATATGCTATCGCTTCAGATGAAATATACCTTAAATCTGGCGCGAAAGTTACAGGAGAAAGTTTCTTCGACAGAAACAGATTTAATATAGGTGTTGGATATTTGTTTTCAGATGATGTTCAGATAGAACTCACTTATTGCAATGAATTTTTACCTCGAAACAATGGAAACCAAACAACAAATGCAGCCTCTTTAACTCTTAGCTTCAACAATTTATTAAGAAATATAAAGAAGAAAATTGCAAATAAACACAATCATGAAATAAAAGACGATGAAGAATAATTCACTTTTCGTCTTCTTTCAAAAAGCATTGCAGTTGCTCTTTAATTGCATTTTTATGAAGTTTAAAATTATAACTTCGAACAAACTCCGTTCCTTGCATATTAATCTCAGCAGTTACAGCTTCAAAATTTGAAAAAGCATTAAGATCTTTATCATCGATTAAATAAAGAACCTGCATAATAGAATCGTTTCTTCTATATTGCGTATCATAATGTGCCAACTTGTAAGTATTATTATCTGCGAGATGAATAATTAAATCATCTTTTATCTTTTTACCTGTTTTCTTATCAGGAAATGGTGTTGGCTGCAAGGCAACAAAATAATGCTCTTTATCTGTAACAATATTAATTTTTAATGATTTTGATTTAGTTGTATAAAATACAGCTGGCTCAAAATAATACAACATACTTCCGTCTGCTTGTACTCTATTTTTAATTTCACATTGAGCATTCATTATATTGTTAAAAACAAAACACAAGAACAAAACCAACATCTTTATTCTATTCATAACCCTAGAAATTAAATTGTTACATTAACAAATTTACTGATTTAATCTCAAAAAATCATTAAACTAAATTTCGTCTTCGGTTTCCGATTTCTTTTTCACAATATAATTTACAAGATGACTTGAAGAAAAATAATCTTCTAGATTTTCTTCATCTTCTTCCTCTTTAGGAATATTTATAAAATTTCCGTTTTCATCAAAATGTTTCATGAAAGGATCGTCGTTTGGATCAAAATCTGGACGCTGCCAATCATAGACAATTGGCTTTACATATTCTGGTGCTTTATAAAACAACGTCAAAGAAAAACCCGTTAAAAGTCCGGCCAAATGTCCTTCCCAAGAAATTGACTGATCTACATCAGGAAAAACATACCAAATCATTCCGCCATAAAGCAAAATTACCGTAAGTGACAAAGCAACTAATCTGTAATATCGAGTTTGAATTCCTTTAAAAAAAATAAAACTCACCAAAACATATATTAACCCGCTGGCGCCAATATGAAAATTTTCTCTTCCTACGATCCAAGTAATCAATCCTGAAAAGAATATTCCAAAACCAATAACTCCAAAAGTTTGTTTCGGGTAAAAAAACTGCATCGCTGCCAATAATATTAAAAGCGGAATACTATTGTTGTATAAATGATCTAAATTTTCATGTATAAACGGACTAAATAAAATGCCTCGCAATCCCAGAAAATCTCTTGGATAAATTCCGTATCGGTAAAAATCAAAATCAAATCGAATCTGAAGCCAATAAACGAACCACAAAAAAAGCACAAAAAACAAAGGCAGTCCAATAACAGCATTTGAGAATTTAAAATTATTATCGTTCATACTTTTATAAATAATATTAGAAAGAACTCAAAAAACTATCCAAAAACATTTTACTGATAATTTGTCAGAGAAAAGAAAATTGTCTCAGATAATAACAATCGTTCTTGATAACAATCGTTTTAACTTTTTAGTGAATGAAATTTACATCTTAAAACTGTAATTTTGTAGAATGGAAGCACCTTTAGCAGAGCGTATTCGTCCGCAAAAATTAGAAGATTATATAAGCCAGTTACATTTGGTTGGTCCAACTGGTTCTTTAACACAGCAAATTTCGAAAGGAATAATTCCGTCTCTAATCTTTTGGGGACCGCCTGGAACTGGAAAAACTACACTTGCCCAAATTATTGCGCAAGAATCTAAAAGACCTTTTTATATTCTAAGTGCAATTAATTCTGGAGTAAAAGATATTCGCGATGTTATCGAAAAAGCAAAGCAAAGCGGAGGTCTTTTTACCGCCAAAAACCCAATTCTTTTTATTGATGAAATTCATAGATTTAGTAAATCTCAACAAGATTCATTATTAGCTGCTGTCGAAAAAGGATGGATTACATTAGTTGGCGCTACGACAGAAAATCCGAGTTTCGAAGTAATTCCTGCATTATTGTCACGTTGTCAAGTTTATATTTTAAATGCATTTACTAAAGCTGATTTAGAAGCTCTTCTAGAACGTGCCATGAGAACCGACTCTTATTTATTGACAAAAAAGATAAATCTAAAAGAAACAGAAGCTTTATTGCGTATTTCTGGAGGTGATGGACGAAAACTCCTAAATGTATTTGAGCTTGTCGTTAACGCTTCTCCAGGCGACGAAATTACCATCACAAATGATCGCGTTTTAGAATTAGTACAACAAAATACTGTTTTGTATGATAAAACAGGAGAACAGCATTATGATATTGTTTCAGCTTTTATAAAATCAATTCGAGGAAGTGATCCAAACGGGGCTGTTTATTGGCTCGCCAGAATGATTGAAGGTGGTGAAGACGTAAAATTTATTGCACGAAGAATGCTAATTCTTTCTAGCGAAGATATAGGAAATGCCAATCCAACGGCTTTTATTATGGCAAATAACACCTTTCAAGCTGTAACCACAATTGGTTATCCCGAAAGTCGTATTATTTTAAGCCAATGCGCAATCTATTTGGCTACTTCTCCAAAAAGCAATGCATCTTATATGGCTATTGGAAATGCGCAGCAATTGGTTAAACAAACGGGAGATTTGCCTGTTCCTATTCATTTAAGAAATGCACCGACAAAATTGATGAAAGAGTTAGGCTATGGAGATGAATATAAATATTCTCACGACTATGCTAATAATTTTGCAGAACAAGAATTCTTGCCAGACGCCATAAAAGAAACGGTTCTTTACAATCCTGGAAGCAATTCTCGAGAGAACAGCAACCGCGAATTTTTAAAGAACCGCTGGAAAGATAAATACGGCTATTAAGCCGTATTATTTTATATTTTAGAATTTAACTGCAATTTTCTCTGAAACTAATTTGTCGTTCTGATAAGATTCAAAATACCATTGTCCGTCTTCTTTTAAGATTAACGAACCTTGAACATTGTCTTTTATTGCAATATAAACATTTGCTTGCGAAGTCTTAAGAAGTTTCATTACCACTTTTGGAGTTTTATCAATTAATTGATATCCTGACTCCATTGGCTGCGCATATAATAAATTTGGATCTTTTAAATCTGGAGAAGGAGTTGTCGCAACAACTTTGGTTGCTACCGCAGCGGTAGTAACTGCGGCCGCAGCAGGAGAAACTTTTGCAGTAACTGGAACATTAGAAGTTACAACAGGTGCATTACCGCTGTATTTGTAATGCAAAGCATAAACAGATTTAAAAGCATTCTCAAGTGATTCTTTGTAAGCCAATTCATAATCCTTTTCCTTGCTTCTTCCTACTTCAGAAGTAAAAACTACTTGACCAAAACAATCTTTAAATTGAATAAAAAGTTTAGTCACTAAAAAAGCGTTGTCCTTTACAACATCAATATATAAAACCTGACAACGATCTGTGTAACCTTCTGGAAGTTGTTGATTAGAATAAAATGCTTCAAAACCAGCTTTGTTCAAATTTTGTTTACTTAAAGTAGCCAAACGATATTGATTATCTGTTTTTAAAAAATCATATTTCAAAGGAACAATTACAGCTTTGTAATCATTAACAGACTGCGCGAATCCAACAACTGAACATAAAATTGCAGTAAGTAAAAATTTAATTTTCATCATTATAAATATTTTTTTAGTTCTAATAAATGGTTAATTTGTTTATAATCTCCGGAAACATCCAATTTTTTCTCATTAAAGAATATTGCATCCAGACCAGCATTTAAAGCTCCTGTGACATCGGCTTCAAAATCATCACCAATCATAATGCTATTTTCTTTAGAAGTTTTTGCTAAATTGATTGCATAATCAAATATAATACTATTTGGCTTTTTAACACCTGCCAATTCAGAATTTGTAATGGTGCTGAAATAACTTCCTAACGCAGCATTATTGATTTTCTTATCCTGAACATTTGCGAATCCGTTTGTAATGATATGAAGTCTATATTTTGGTTTCAAATATTCTAAAACTTCAATAGCTCCATCAAAAAGATAATTGTTGTCGGTAAGAAACTCGATATAATCATTGGCAATCTCAAAAATGCTTTCTTCAGAAACAACATACTTTAAAGCGTCAAAAGAAAGCTTTAAACGATTATAGCGCAATTCCTGATGTGTGATTTGATCATTTTGGTATAATCTCCAGCATTCCTGATTTATTGGAATATAAGCTTTGATAAAATCCTGCGTAACAATTTCTTGGTATTTCTCTTTAAAAATACGATCAAAAGCCATTTCTGAATTTTTATCAAAATCCCAAAGCGTGTGATCTAAATCAAAAAAAATGTCTGTAATATTGGTATTCATGAGTTAAAAAATTCCTTCATCTACAAAACTATAATATTTTGATTCAGTAATAATCAAATGGTCTAAAACTTTAACATCTAAGATTTCTCCAGCGGTTTTCATCTTCTTTGTAATTTGTTTGTCTGCATCACTTGGAATCAAACTTCCTGACGGATGATTATGACACAAAATCAACGCAGTAGCACCATTTTCTAATGCTAATTTAAAAACCAATCTTGGATCTACAATAGTTCCAGCAATTCCTCCTTTACTTAGTTGCGACTTAGAGATTACTTTATTTGAATTATTAAGAAAAAGCACCCAAAATTCTTCATGCAATAACTCACCAATTATGGGCTGCATAATTTCAAAAGCAATTTTACTCGAAGTTATTTTCTTTAACTCAACTACTTCTTCTGCCCTTCTCCGTCTTCCTAGCTCTAAAGCGGCGATAATTGTAATTGCTTTTGCTTCACCAATTCCCTTAAAATTAGTAAGCTGTGCAATGCTCATTTTCCCTAAAGCATTTAAATTTTCACTATTCTTTAAAATTCTTTTACTTAAATCTACTGCAGATTCATTTCGACTTCCAGAACCTATTAAGATGGCAATTAGCTCGGCATCACTTAAAGCACTTTTCCCCTTTAGCATTAACTTTTCCCGAGGTCTATCATCTTCAGACCAATTGGTAATTGGAAAATGAGATTGTTCCATATTATAGTATTTAAAGAGCGAATATATACAAAAAAGAAGAAAAATCTTTCAAATAAAGAAAAGAGAATTAGAAAATTAGTGAATGTGTCAGTTAGAAAATTTCAATAAAAAAAATGCCGATTGTACAAAACAATCGGCAAATTATCTAATTGACTAATTATCAAATTCTCTAATTAATCAAACCTTTTACTTCATCAAAATTCAATCCTCCATAATTTCCAGAACTCATTAATAAAAGAGCAGAATTATCTAAATTTAAGTTGAATAAATATTCTTTAAATTCAGCAGGATTTGTATAAATAATCAAATCTTTTCTATTGAAAGCATTTGCGATTTGCTCGTAAGTTACTTCTTCTAATTGTTTGATTTTTACAGCATCTGGCGAATAAAAAACAACTGCAACATCTGCATATTCTAAAGTGCCTTCATATTCTTTCAAAAATTCAGCATTTAAACTGCTGTAAGTATGCAATTCTAAACAAGCAACTAAAGTTCTGTTCGGATATTGTTCTTTTACCGCTTTTGTAGTTGCAGCAACTTTACTTGGCGAATGCGCAAAATCTTTATAAGCGACTTTTCCTTTTCCTTCAGCAATTTTTTCTAAACGTTTAGATGCACCTTTAAAACTTGCAATTGCTTCGTAAAAATCCGCTTCATCAACGCCCATATTTTGGCAAATCCATTTTGCTCCAGCAAGATTATTTAAGTTATGTGCTCCAAAAACTTCGATTGGCATATCTCCTTCTGGAGTTTTTAAAAGTGTTACACCGTCACTCACAGAATATTCTGGAGTTGAATAAGCAATTTTTCTAATTGGATTTGTTGCCGCTTCAGAAACGCGTTTTACTTCAGGATCATTTTCGTTATAAACCAAAATTCCACCATTTGTAATTTTTTGAATAAAAATCTCAAACTGTTCTACATAATTTTCATACGTTGGAAAAACATTAATATGATCCCAAGCAATTCCAGAAATCAACGCAATATTGGGTTGGTATAAATGAAATTTCGGGCGTCTATCAATTGGTGAAGATAAATACTCATCACCCTCTAAAACCATAAAATCATTTTCTTCGGTAAGATGAACCATTGTATCAAAACCTTCTAATTGCGCGCCAACCATATAATCAACTGCAATATTATGGTAATGCATTACATGCAAAATCATCGAAGTAATGGTTGTTTTTCCGTGCGAACCACCAATCACAACACGCGTTTTATTTTTAGATTGTTCGTATAAAAATTCAGGATATGAATAAATTTTCAAACCTAATTCCTGTGCTTTTAATAATTCAGGATTATCAGCTTTGGCGTGCATTCCTAAAATAATAGCGTCAATATCCGAAGTGATTTTTTCTGGAAACCAACCCATTTCTGCCGGAAGAATTCCTTTTTTCTCCAATCTTGATTTTGAAGGTTCAAAAATTGCATCGTCACTTCCTGTAACTTGATATCCTTTATTATGTAATGCTAATGCCAGATTATGCATTGCGCTTCCGCCAATGGCGATGAAATGTGTTTTCATTTAAAATGTTTAATCGTTAAACTGTTTCATCGGTTAATCGAAATAGCAAATAACTAATAAAACGCTGTAATTATTTTTCAAAAATAAGGAAATATAGAATGCTCTATTTGGTTTTAAAAATAAATTATTAATTTGTACGAAAACTATTTTTAAAAATAATTTGAAATCTTCCCAACCTTTTTTAAAATTTAATCCTCTTATAGATTAAAACTCTCTTATGAAAAATATAGTATTTGTATTCTTATTGATTTCGACGATAATTTTTGGACAACAAAATGATAAAAAATGGGATAAAGTTATTGCTTTAGAAAATGAAGGAAAAGTAAAATCTGCAAGCGAAATAGTCGACAAAATCTACAAAAAAGCAATAAGTCAAAAAGACGAAGTTCTAATGATAAAATGCTTTTTCTATCAATCTAAATATTTACAGGTTGTTGATGAAAATGCGCAGACTAAAATTTTAAACAATCTTAAAACTGATATTAATCGCGTTACTGTTCCATCAAAAGCAATCTTGAATTTGGTTTATGCCAAATGTCTAAACGATTATTATGTTCGAAACAGATATCTAATTCAAAGAAGAACAAATACAACAGAGCTTGACAACGATTTCCTAACGTGGTCCGAAAAAAATTTCAACACACAAATTGATCTTGCATTAAAAAGTTCAATGGAAAATGAAGCCGTTCTAAAAAATACATCTTTAACTAAATATGATGCCATTTTTGATTATGAGACAACTGAGAAATTCAAAACGCTGAACGTATTAAATTATGTAGTTGCTGAAAATATTTCGATTCAATCTCTAAAAGTACGTTCGTGGGAAATTCAGAAAAAAGAATTTCTATCGTCAAAAAAAGAGCTTCTAGGAAATTCAAATGATTTTATAAAATTAAATTTTGATTCTGTTTCAAACGAAAATCTTAAGACCGTTTTAAAACTTTATCAAAAACAAGAAATAAACAGTACAACAGCCGAAAACGTTTGGGACAGAATTCAATTTCTCAAAAAAAATGTAATTGATGTTGATAAAGATTATATACAAGCTTTAAACGCACTTCAAAAAAAGACAGACAATGTACTTTTAATACAAAACATACAATTAGAAAAAGCTGATTTCCTTTCTCGAAATGCTTCAAAACAAATTAATCCAGAAAATAATATAAAAGCGATTGCAATTTTAGACAGCATTTTGCAAATCAATAATAAATCTAACGCGTACAAACTCGCACTTAAGAAAAAAGAGAATATTTTATACAAAACTTTAAATGTCCAACTCGAAAAATACATTTATAGCAACGAAAATACGCGCGCTTTTATTCAATACAAAAATGTTGAGAAATTAAAAATTTCCTTTTTCAAAATTTCAAATACTCAAGTTATAGCATTAAGCAAACCTTATATTGCAAAAAGCGAAATTAAAGATTCGATTGTTCAAACTGCAAAACCAGTTGTTTCTCAATCGTATACATTCACCAATAAAAAAGATTATCTGGATTATTCGACAGAAGTCGTTTTGCCTCAACTTGAAACAGGTTCTTATTTGGTTTATTTTGAAAGTGAATCTGACTCAAAAGATCAAAAGGCAAAAGCATTTGAAACTATTACAGTTTCTAATTTTATTGTTCTTGGAACTAAAACTGATAAAGCCGAAACCTATCAGGTTTTAGACCGAAAAACAGGAAAACCCCTAGAAAATGTAACCGTTCATTCTCAATCTTCAAACATTAAAACCAACAAAAATGGAATAGCCGTTTTTGAAATTAATGACAAATATTATGGTTATCAGCCAATTACTTTAACAACGCCAAAAGACACGATTTATATTGATAAAAATTACTTGTCGTACAATACGCATTATGATGACGAAGATGAAGAAGATGGAAAAGAAGTTGATTTCACAGGAAAAGTTCAGTTTTACTTAGATCGTGCCATTTATCGTCCGGGACAAACTGTTTATTATAAAGGAATTGCAATGCAGAAAATCAATCAAAAATCTTCTGTAGTGCCTTTTACATCTTTTACAATCTCTGTCGAAAATTCTAATGGTATCAATATCAAAGAATTTGATGTTACAACAAATGAATTTGGTTCTTTTTCTGGCGAATTTATTTTGCCTAAAACTGATTTAACTGGCGAATTTCGCATTAAAGCAGAAGAACCTGCTGATTACGAAAATGATAAAGTTTACGATAAAGAAAAAGGCAAACATCCGTTTTGGGATGCGTTGATTTTGAAAACTCACAAAATTATTTTTCTGTTGAAGAATACAAACGTCCAAAATTTGAAGTGACTTTTGAACCAAAAAAAGAAAGTTTTCAAGTTAATCAATTGGTTAAAGTGAAAGGAATTGCAAAAGCTTTTGCCGGAAGCAGTATTTCTGATGCAAAAGTTACGTACACCGTTACGCGCCATACTTCTTTTGCAAGAACTTTTTTCAATCAATTTCAAGACAATGAAGTTTTAGCGACTGGAGAAACCAAAACTGACGCTTCTGGAAAATTTACAATAGATTTTACTGCCGTTCCTTCTAAGAATTCAAACAAAGAACAGCTTCCAATTTACAATTACCAGATAAATGCAACTGTTACGGATATTAACGGAGAAACGCACGATGCCAGCACTTCTGTAAAAGTTGGTTATCATGATTTAGAACTAAATGCTTTAATTGCGAATGAAATTTCGACGAAAAACAAAAACGAAGTTCAGTTTGTAAGTACAAATTTAAATGGCGAATTTTTACCAATAAAAGGCGAAATAAAAATTTATTATGTAGATCCTTTTTCTCCGAAATTCAAATCAAGAGTTTTTCCTAAACCTGATTTCGCAACTATTTCAGATGCTGATTTTGAAAAATTATTTCCGTATGAAAACAATCAAAACGTAAATAAAAAAACAGCCGAAACGTTACTTTTTTCTAAAAGTATCGATACTGAAAAAGACAAAACGCTTGCTTTAGATTTTATTACGAATTATAAATCTGGTAACTATAAAATTGTATTTTCTGCAAAAGACAGTTTCGGAAATTTAATTGAAAAAACTTCCGATTTTAAACTCAAACAAAGCAAAGATAAATTTGACGAAAGTCGTTTGTTTTCTATAACTCAAACCAATTTAGATGCTGCAAAAGACGGTTTTGTTTCTATAAAAATTACTTCTGTAATTCCAGAATTATATATAATTGCAACAGCTAATTATGAAAACGAAATATATTCTGAAGAAATTTATTCGGTTCAGAATCACGAAGCATTGATTAAAATTCCGGTAAAAAAAGAATTCCAAAACGGATTAACAATTGATTTTGCAAACAATAGCAGTAATGTACTTTATTTACAACGAGAATATCAAAGACAATTAACTAAAAAAGTAAAAAAATCTTCAAAAGCTAAATTGATCTCTGGCATTGTGACAGATCTTACAGATATGCCAATTCCTGGCGTGAGTGTTACTATAAAAGATACGCAACGAACTACAACAACCGATTTTGATGGACATTATGAAATTGAAGCGAAAGAAAATGAACAACTTGTTTTCTCTCTCATCGGATTTAAAAGCCAGTCTGTAATAGTTTCTAAAAGCAAAACGATTGATTTTATTTTAAAAGAAGAACAAAACAGCCTCGAAGAAGTTGTTGTGGTTGGTTATGGTACGCAAAAAAAGATGGCCGTAACAGGAGCTGTGACTAAAGTGATGAATTCCGAATTTGCTCCGCAAGACAACTCAATTTCTAGTACTGCTAATGCCTTACCTGGAAAATTACAAGGTGTACAAATTAGAGGAGCCGCATCTCTATCTGGGAAAAATCCTTTATATGTAGTTGATGGGAAAATTGTTACGGATATAAATTCTATAAATCCGAATGATGTGCTTTCTATGAATGTTTTAAAAGATGCTAAAACAATTGCAATTTATGGCAGCAGAGCCGAAAATGGAGTTATTATGATCACAACCAAAAGTGCGATGGAAGCTTTAACTCAAGTAAAAGCTAGAAAAAATCTTTCTGAAACCACTTTCTTTTTCCCGAATTTAAAAACCGATTCTAAAGGAAAAGTAAGTTTCAATTTTACTTCTCCAGAAGCTTTAACGGCTTGGAAACTTCGCTTATTTGCACATAATAAAGATGCTGTTTCTGGTTATTTCGAAAAAAGTGTTATTACTCAAAAAGAATTAATGGTGATGCCGAATTTCCCTAGATTTTTTAGAGAAAAAGATACCATTGTAATCAGCGCTAAAATTTCGAATGTTACCGCTGATGCGAAAACAGGAATCGCAAGTTTGCAGTTTTTTGATGCCGTAACCATGCAACAAATTGATGTAAAAATGCTAAACGCAAAAAACATTAAAAACTTTACCATTTCGGCTTACGGAAATACAACTGCAAATTGGACAATTACAATTCCTGAGGGCTTACAAGGTGTACAATATAGAATTGTAGCTAAAGCCGGAAATTTTTCGGATGGAGAAGAAAATATTCTTCCAGTCCTGACGAATAATATGTTGGTTACAGAAAGTATTCCTGTTTGGGTTCGCGAGAATTCTACAAAAGAATATACGTTTGAGAATTTAAAAAATAACAATTCTACGACTTTAAAAAATCATCAGTTTACGTTAGAATACACTTCAAACCCAACTTGGATTGCGATTCAGTCCTTGCCATATTTAATGGAATACGAACACGAATGTGCCGAACAGACTTTTGCTCGTTATTATGCAAATTCTTTAGCCACAGAAATTATTTCGAGTAATCCGAAGATTGAAGCAGTTTTCGAAAATTGGAAAAAAAGCGGCAAACCAACTTCTAAATTAGAAGAAAATGAAGAATTAAAATCACTTATTTTGGCTGAAACTCCGTGGCTGAATGATGCTCAATCTGAAGATGAAAAGAAAAAAAATCTATCTATTTTATTTGATTTAGAGAAAATGAAAACTTCTCAGGAAGCAACTTTCGAAAAACTGAAACAAAAGCAAAAACCATCTGGCGGATTTTCTTGGTTTGATGGCGGTTACGAAAGCGAATATATTACAAGACATATCATCGCTGGTTTAGGACATTTAGAAAAACTCAGCAAAAACGATGATTATAAAATTGATCAAATTACTAAAACTAGTATTCCATTTTTGGACAATAAGTTTTTAGAATATCATAAAAGCAGAATCAAAAATTTTAAAAAATCCGACAAACTAATCTGGATAAATCCGTATTCTGATTTGCATTATTTGTATGCGAGAAGTTTTTATTTAGAAAAATATCCGTTGTCAGATTCTTTAAAAAGTGCAACTAAATTATATTTAGAAACCGCTAAAAAAGATTGGCTAAATTATTCTCTTTACGAAAAAGGATTAGCCGCATTGACTTTGAATCGTTTTGGAGAGAAAGAAAGCGCTAAAAAAATCATCGAAAGTTTGAAAGAAACGGCATCAAACAATGAAGATTGGGGAATGTATTGGATTGCCAATAAAGCGGGTTGGTATTGGTATCAAGCTCCGATAGAAACTCAGGCTTTATTAATAGAGGCTTTCGCCGAAGTTACGCAAGACACTAAATCGGTTGATGCGATGAAAGTCTGGCTATTAAAAAATAAACAAACCAAAAACTGGCCGACTACAAAATCTACAACCGAAGCTATTTATGCTTTACTAATGCAAGGAACCGATTGGCTTTCTGTAAAAGACAATACCGTTATTAAATTGGGAGATGAAAAAATGGTAACCAAAAAATTAGCCGAAAACCAAAAAGAAGCCGAAACAGGTTACATCAAACTAAATTGGAAAGCGGAAGAAGTGAAGAAAGAAATGGCTACAATTAAAATTCAAAATAAATCTAAAGTCCCTGCTTTTGGCGGTATTTATTGGCAGTATTTTGAAGATTTGGATAAAATTAAAAACAACTCAGGATCAGTTTTATCGGTTTCGAAAGAATTGTATTTGAAGAAAAACACTTTGAAAGGCAACGAACTTGAAAAAATAACAGTTTCAAATCCTTTAAAAACTGGAGATTTAGTTACAGTTCGATTGATTATTACTGCTAAAGAAGATTCTGAATATGTTCATCTAAAAGATATGCGAGCTTCTTGTTTTGAACCAGCAAATGTACTTTCTGAATATAAGTACAAGGATGGTTTAGGTTATTATATGAGCACAAAAGATGCCGCAACACATTTCTTCTTTGATCAAATCAATAAAGGAACTTATGTTTTAGAATACGACATTCGAGTAAATAATAGCGGAGAATTCTCAAACGGAATTACAACAATTCAAAGTATGTACGCCCCAGAATTTTCAAGTCATACAAAAGGAATTCGAGTGAAAGTTCAATAAAAAAATCTCAATTTTTAAATTCCAAATTCCAACAAAAGCATATAATCTATTCTTTTGTCAGTCTGAGCGAAGTCGAAGACCCGTTCCGATTGGAAAGCCTTCGACTTCGCTCAGGATGACATTCTTTTCAAAATTAAAAACAACAAAAAACCCGACAGGTTTTTAAAACCTGTGGGGTTTGATATTTATAATGAGAACTTCGATTATTTAGCAATCGTCAATTCGTCGATAATGTTTTTAGCACCAGCGTATTTGTCGATAATCCAAAGTACGTAACGAATATCAACGTTGATCGTTCTTTGTAAATTAGAATCAAAAATAACGTCACCGGCCATCGCTTCGATGTTTCCGTCAAAAGCAATTCCGATTAACTCTCCTTTTCCGTTAATAACTGGAGAACCAGAATTTCCTCCTGTAATGTCATTATCCGTTAAAAAGTTTACTGGCATATATCCTGCTTTATCAGCATACTGCCCGAAATCTTTTTTCTTGTTCAATTCTAATAAACGAGCTGGCAAGTCAAATTCCTGATCTCCTGCTTTGTATTTTTTAACCATACTTTCCATTGTTGTATAGTTATTGATTTTAGCATCATTACGAGGATCTGCAGGTAAAGCACGAACTTTTCCGTAAGTCAATCTCAAAGTAGAGTTTGCATCTGGATATTGAATCGCGTTTAATTTTGATTCTCTCAAACCTTCAACCAATTTACGGAAAGCCGTTGCAAAACCGTCATCAGCTTTTGCTTGATCATCTGTTTTTGAACGATATTTAGTCATCAAATCATTAGAAATAATATACAAAGGATCATGTGTAATTGCTACAGGTTTCGGATCTGCTAAAAATGCTACTATTTTTTCTTTTGATGTAAAGTAACTTTGCTCAGTTGCTTTTGCTATATCAGCCGTAAAGTCACCATTATTAGCTGTTTTCATTTTTGCAATTTCTGGAGCAAGTCCGTACTCAGCAGCTTTTGAAGCGTATAAATTCAATTGAGCCGTTAAAACATCTTTTTCTAATGGAGCGTAAAATTCACCATAGATTGCCTCAACCATTGCATTGATTTTAGGAAGCATTTCTGCTTTCTTTGCATCATTTTCTTTGTAGTATGCAATTAAAGCATTTCCTAAACTAGCAGGTCCGCTTGCATAACTAGAAGTACGTAAAAGTTGTGTCAAATAATTATCGTGACGCGCTTTTAAGTTTGTTTCTCTGTAATAATCGTTGATTGTCGGAATTACATTTTCGTATTTTTCTTTATTTGCAGGTTTGCTTGCCCACTCATAAAATTTATCTTCTTGCGCCGCTTTAGTATCAACCGTTCCTGCTTTTGTTAAAGCATCGATCATACCTTGACGGTTTTTCCAGTAATTTGCCGTAGAAGCATATTTAGAAGCGTACTGTAAACGAACAGTTGCATCTTTATCCATATACTTTTTCATTACATCCATTCCTGTTTTCGCACCTTCAACCCACGCAGGGTAAGCATATTTAATATTTTGCTCGATTCCACCAGCTGGCATCCAACGGTTTGTTCTTCCTGGATATCCTAAAATCATTGCAAAATCATTTTCTTTTACACCTTTTAAACTAACTGGTAAATGATGTTTTGGTTTTAAAGGCACATTGTCTTTCGAATATGCAGCAGGATTTCCGTCTTTATCAGCATAAACTCTAAACATAGAGAAATCCCCTGTTTGGCGAGGCCATTCCCAGTTGTCTGTATCTCCACCAAATTTACCAACGCTTTCAGGAGGAGTTCCAACTAAACGAACGTCTGTGTAATCTTGGTAAACAAAATAGTAATATTCATTTCCTTGAAAGAAAGGGCGAACAGAAACTGTATATTTTCCGTTTTCGCTATTTTCTTTTTCGATCAAAGCGATTTCTTGCTGAATGATTTTGTTTCTTTCAGTTTCTGTCATTGTATCATTTACTTTAGACAAAATTCTTTTAGAAACGTCATCCATACGAACGAAGAAACGAACAAATAAAGATTTAGGTTTCAGTTCTTCTGAACGATTTTTTGCCCAAAAACCATTTTTCAAATGATTTTGTTCTGCAGTTGAAAGTTCTGCAATCGCACTGTATCCGCAGTGATGATTAGTCAATACCAATCCGCTGTTTGAAACGATTTCTGCTGTACATCCACCATTGAATTGTACAATCGCATCTTTTAAACTATGATTATTGATACTGTAAATTTCTTCGGCTGTCAATTGCAAGCCCATTTTTTCCATATCTCTATGGTTCAATCTTTCGATAAACATCAAAAACCACATTCCTTCATCGGCTCTCATTGGGAAAGCCATAAGGCACATGGTCAAGAATAAAATTACTTTTTTCATGTTATTTTGTTTAAGTGATGCGAATATAACTCATATTTATAATTATTCCGCTCAAAACAAATCCAAAATTGCACATGTTTTCGCTTTTTTAGCCTTTTATTAAGAATTTAACATTGTTTTTAAAAAAGAAAGGCGTTCTAAAATAGAACGCCTTTCTTTTTTAAAAGTTACTAAGCTACTAAGTTTCTAAGAGTCTAAGTTTTTTCTTTGAACTTAGTAGATTAGAAACTTAGAACTTTATTCGTTAAGCATTTTCCAAAGTCTGTCTTTCAAATCTGTCAAACCCTGCTGTGCAACAGATGAAATAAACATATAAGGAATGCCATTAAACGAAACATCTAATTCTGATTTCAATTCTGCTTTTAGTTCATCGTCTAACATATCGCATTTTGAAATAACAACAAGACGTTCTTTATCTAACATTTCCGGATTGTATTTCGTCAATTCATTCACCAAAATATCATATTCTGCTTTGATATCAGCGGTATCAACTGGAATTAAAAATAATAAAGTTGAGTTACGCTCAATATGACGCAAGAAATAATGCCCAAGACCTTTTCCTTCTGCAGCGCCTTCAATAATTCCAGGAATATCGGCAATTACAAAAGATTGAAAATCTCTATAAGCCACAATTCCTAAATTTGGTTTTAAAGTCGTAAAAGGATAATCTGCAATTTTTGGTTTTGCTGAAGTTAAAACAGATAATAAAGTAGATTTTCCTGCATTTGGGAAACCAACTAAACCAACATCTGCCAGAACTTTAAGTTCTAGAATAACGTCCATTTCTATTCCAAGCAAACCTGGCTGCGCATAACGAGGCGTTTGATTTGTCGAACTTCTAAAATGCCAGTTCCCTAAACCTCCTTTTCCTCCTCTTGCAAGAATTTGTTTTTCTCCGTGTTCCGTAATTTCAAAAAGTGTTTCTCCCGTTTCTTTGTCTTTTACAACAGTTCCTAATGGCACTTCAATAATTTTATCTTCTCCGTCTGCTCCTGTACTACGATCTCCACCGCCATCTCCACCGTGTCCAGCTTTAATGTGACGAGCAAACTTTAAGTGAAATAATGTCCAAAGTCCTTTATTTCCAACTAAATATACATGTCCTCCACGACCTCCATCTCCTCCGTCTGGACCACCTTTTTCAATAAATTTCTCTCTATGTAAATGCGTAGATCCTTTTCCTCCTTTTCCGGAAGAAACATATATCTTAACGTAATCTACAAAATTCCCTTCTGTCATTTTCTTTGTTTATGTAAAGTTTCAGGTTTCAGGTTTCAAGTTTCAGGTTATTGCGCTACGCAAACCTGAAACCTGAAACTTTAAACTTGAAACAAATTCTCTTTACTCTTTAAGCGCTTTAACAAGCACTTTATCAATTTTTACACCGTCCATGTCGACAACTTCTAAAACGAATTTCTGCCAAACTAGTTTCTCTCCTTCTTTTGGAATATGTGAAAGCTCCGTCATAATCATTCCGCTTACGGTGTTTACTTCGTAATCGTTTGTCAATTCGTCTAACTCAAAATAAGTTAAGAAATCATGTAACGAATAATGTCCATCAACCAGCCATGAGCCGTCTTCTCTTTCTATAAGCTGAAATTCGTCTTTATAGAATTCTGCTGCATCTCCAACTAAAGCTTCCAAAATGTCATTCAAAGTAATCAAACCTTGAAAAACGCCATATTCATCAGAAACTAATGCATAATGAACTCCTGTTTTTTTGAAATTTTCTAAAGCTTTATAAGCTGTAGTTTGTTCCATTAAATAAGGCGCATCAGACATGATTGCAGATAAATCAAAATTATCTTTTTCGACATTCGCGAAAATATTTTTAAGTGTTACCACTCCAACAATATCATCGTAATTATCATTGTAAACTGGATAAACTGCATGAAGATCTTGAACTACTAATTCTTTGATCTTCTCTTTATCTGCTTTTAATGGCAGCATGTCTACCGACTTGCGGTGCGTCATTAAAGAATTTACTTTTCGATCTCCAATATGAAAAACACGTTCCACGATATCTTGTTCAATTTCTTGAACTTCTCCTACTTCTGTTCCTTCTTTAATGATGGCTTTAATTTCTTCCTCAGTGACTTTTCCATCAGCAGTTGGTTTTATCTGAAAAACATTCAATAAAAAATCTGTGGATGAAGTTAATAACCAAATAAATGGCGCCGTAATAATTGAAATTACTTTCATTGGCATCGCCACCATTTTAGCAATAGCTTCTGGATAATTTAATCCGATTCGTTTTGGAAGCAATTCTCCCAAAACCAATGAGAAAAAAGTTAAAACTACAACTACAATTCCAACAGCAATTGAGTGCGCATAAGGTTTAAGAGCAGCAAAACCTGCCACAAAAAGTTCTACATCAGCAGTGATTTTGTCACCAGAATAAATACCGGTTAAAATTCCGATTAAGGTAATTCCGATTTGAACTGTTGATAAAAACTTGTTTGGGGAATTAGCTAAATCAAGTGCTGTTTTTGCACTTTTATTGCCTTTTTTCGCCGCCGTTTCAAGTCTGTTTTTACGCGCCGAAATCAATGCGATTTCAGACATGGAGAAAACTCCGTTTAAGAGAATTAGAAAAAATATAATTAGTATTTCCAATTGATAGGGGATTCGTTATAAAATGGTCTAGTTAAATGCAATTTGTACTCAATTCATTATAGCCCAGATGGAAGTGAAAAGCCCACAGCTAAAAAAACTAAATTTTCCTGCCAGAAAACAGTCGACTCCCGATGCATCGGGATAAGCTCGTTTTATGGTTTGGAAAAATAGTTTTTTTAGCGTCCCGATAGCTATCGGGATTTCACGTACAGCTGGAAAAAGCTTCTACAAATTATCTATAACTGACGTTAAGCGCTCTGTAATTTGTTCAATAGTTCCGATACCGTCTACGGCGTGAAACTTGTTTTGTTCTTTATAATATCCAATAAGAGGAGCTGTTTTCTCATTGTATTCTTGATATCTTACACGAATTTTTTCTTCGTCTTGATCGTCAGCTCTTCCGCTTGTTTTTCCTCTTTCTAATAAACGTGCTACCAAAATCTCATCGTCTGCTTCTAAAGCGATTGTTGCTGTTACACTAGACCCGATTGTTGGTAAAAATTTATCTAAAGCCTCAGCTTGGTTGATTGTTCTTGGGTAACCGTCGAATAAAAATCCTGCTGTGTTTGGGTGTTTTTTTACCTCATCAATTAACATTGCAGTTGTTACTTCGCACGGAACTAATTCTCCATTGTCCATAAAAACTCTTGCTTTTTTTCCTAGTTCAGTATCATTTTTTAAATTGAAACGAAAAATATCTCCAGTTGAAAGGTGTGTTAAATTGTATTTTTCTTTTAAAAATTCTGCCTGAGTTCCTTTTCCTGCACCAGGCTTTCCAAATAAAACGATGTTAATCATAATTGAAATGAGTGTTGTTACTTCTGTCTTTCAGAAGTTTTAAAATGAATATTTAGTTGTGTTTTGTTATTCTGCTAATTTGTAAATCTCAGTTAAGTTTCGTCCTAAACCATCGTAGTCCAAACCATAACCAACAATAAATTTGTTTGGAATTCTGATTCCGATATAATCTATTTTTATGTCTTTTTTATAAGCTTCTGGCTTAAAAAATAATGTTGCAATTTTAAAATGCTTTACATTTTGTGCTTTAAACAAGTGTTTCAATTCTTCAATTGTGTTTCCTGTATCGATAATATCTTCAATAACAATTACCGTTCTGCCAGACAAATCTTGGTTAATTCCGATTAATTCTTTAACCGAATTTGTCGTTTCAGTTCCTTCATACGAAGCCATTTTTATAAATGAAACCTCACATTGTTTTTTATATTTTTTAAGAAAATCTGACACCACCATAAAAGCGCCATTCAAAACTCCAATAAAAATTGGTGTATCATCTCCAAAATCATCCTCTACCTGAGCCACCATTTTAGTTAAAGCAAAATCAATTTCTTTAGCCGAAATAAACGGAACAAATTGTTTATCGTGAAGTTGTATCATTATTTTTAAATTTAAAATAATGGACAAAGATACAGAATTACAACTTAACTGCTTCTATCAAAATGGACTGTATCGCGATATTTTTTAAGAATGTTAAATATCAGTTAATAATTACAAATTACTTTTTGATGCTGTTTTTAATTTCAGTAAATTGTTGTTAAATAATTATTTAACTCCAAAAAACCAATGAAAAAATCCTTACCGCTATTTTCAGTAGCATTATTAGCATTGATTACTTCCTGCAATGGGCAAGTAAAAAAGGAAGAAAAAGAAGCGCTGGCCAAACAACCTGGGAATGTTGTAAAAACAGCAATTGGAAATATTACGCTTCCTCCGCCCTACGCAACCGAATCAAAAACAAAGAATAGCAAAGTTATAGGCTGGCCAGAAGGCAAAACACCAAAAGCGCCAGAAGGTTTTACAGTTACAAAATTTGCAGACGGATTTGAGAATCCGCGTTGGAGTTATATAGGTCCAAACAATGATATTTTTGTTGTTGAAAGCGGAACTAGAACAAGCAAAAATCAAATTATAGTTTTGCGTGACAATGATAAAGACGGAAAATATGAAACTCGCGAAGTTTTTATTTCTGGTTTAAACAGACCTTTAGGAATGTTAATTTTAAAAGACTTCTTTTATATTGCAAATACCGATGGACTTTACCGTTACCCTTATAAAAATGCACCTTTAAAATTAGAAACTAAAGGAACTAAAATTGTTGAACTGCCAGCTGGCGGATACAACAATCACTGGACAAGAAGTTTGCTCGCTAATCCTGAAGGAACAAAAATTTATATTGGTGTTGGTTCAGGAAGTAATGTTGGTGAAAACGGAATGGATAAAGAAATTCGCCGTGCTGCAATTTTAGAAATCAATCCTGATGGAACTGGCGAAAAAATTTATGCCGAAGGTCTTAGAAATCCAATGGGAATGGATTGGAATCCTGCCAATAAAAAAGAACTTTGGACAGCGGTAAATGAAAGAGATGAACTTGGCGACGACTTAGTTCCAGATTATATTACGAGTGTAAAAAGAGGCGGTTTTTATGGATGGCCTTATTCGTATTTTGGAAGCATTCCTGATCCAAGATGGAAAGGGAAAGGCGAACGAAAAGATTTGATAGAAAAAGCTATTGTTCCAGATGTTCCAGTTGGTGCTCACACAGCTTCTTTGGGATTGGCTTTTTACACAAAAGATGCTTTTCCAGCAAAATATAAAAATGGGGCTTTTGTAGGTCAGCATGGTTCTTGGAATCGATCTGTAATTTCAGGTTATAAAGTCTTATTTGTTCCTTTTAAAGATGGAAAGCCTTCGGGAAAACCAGAAGATTTTTTAACTGGCTTTATTTCTGATAATGATAAAGCCGAAGTTTACGGACGTCCAGTTGCGGTTACTGTTATGAATGATGGATCGCTTTTGGTAAATGATGATAGCGGAAATACGATTTGGAAAGTAACTGCGAAGAAATAAAATTTTAAAATTCCAAAATAGAAATTCCAAATTCCAAAATTTAAAAAGATTTTAAACACATAGGAACATAGATTTTTTGCATTTAAAAGTTGATTTTAAGAAAACTCGTTTTCACACATAGTTGCTATGTGTATTTAGATTAAGTGAAACGCCTTTTTTGCCTCAATCAATGCTATGTTTCTATGTGTTAAAATTATTTACATCATAATTTCATCTGTATGATTTCTAAAAAATATTTTCTTCTTCTTTCTGTTCTTTTTATTTCTAGAAATAGTTTAGCACAGGAAAAAGAAGTCCAAAATATTGATTCTACCAAAACTCAAAAACTAAACGAAGTTTTAATTAGTCCGCTTCATATTAATCGAGATTTGCAAAAAAGCCCCGCCTCTATTGGTGTTTTATCCGAGAAAGAATTGCTTCGAAATAACACGACAGATATTAGCAATGTCATTAATACGATTCCGGGTGTTTTTATGCAATCTTCAAATATTACGACAACCCGAATTTCGATTCGCGGAATTGGCGCGAGAACTCCATACGGAACCAATAAAATTAGAGCATTCTATGGAAGTATCCCTTTGACTTCTGGAAATAGCGAAACGGTTATTGACGATATTGATCTTCAAAACATCAATCAGATTGAAATTATAAAAGGACCGCTTTCGAGTGTTTACGGCGCAGGTTTGGGCGGTGCAATTTTAATTTCGCCTCAAACTTTAAAAAAAGGAAATTATAAAGCCGAAGTAAGTTCTGTTTTTGGTTCTTACGGATTATTGAAAAATAGAATTTCTTTTGATTTGAATGAAAAAGAATCTTCTTTAAATCTGAGCTATCACAATTTAAAAACCGATGGTTGGCGCCAAAACAGTGCGTACAATCGCGAAGGAATTACACTCGGAGGAGAATTATTTCGAAAGAAAAACAGCAAATTGACTTACTTTTCTAATTATACTTATTTAAAAGCCTACATTCCAAGTTCGATTAATAAAACGACTTTCGAAAATAATCCGCAAGCGGGCGCACCGACTTGGGTTGCTTCAAAAGGATTCAAAGAATACAAATCAACTTTAGGCGGATTGGCTTATGATTTTTCAATTAATGAGAATTTAAAAAACTCGACTTCGATTTTTATCAACTATAAGGACAGCAACGAACCGCGTCCGTTTGATATTTTGCGTCAATATACTTTTGCAGCGGGCGTGCGAACTCAGTTTTCGGGAGATTTTAATATCGGAAAAATCAAAAATCAATTTATTGCTGGATTGGAATATTTCAGAGATAATTATAGCGGAAATACTTTTCAAAATCTTTATCAGCAAAATAATGGAAACGGAAGTTTACAAGGAGATCAACTTACGGCAACTGATCAAAAAAGGCATTTTTATAATGTTTTTTCGCAAATTAGAACTTTACTTTCCGACCAATTTGAAATTCAGGCAGGATTAAATTACAACAAAACCAAATTTGACCTTCAAAATGATTTTCCCGCTTCCGCGAATAATCCGAAGGAAAAATATAGTTATGACGGCATTTTTTCGCCTCAACTTTCGTTTTTATTTAAACCAAATGAAATTCGAACGTTTTACTTTTCTGTAAGCCGAGGATTTTCTCTTCCCGCAACCGAAGAAACTTTAACTTCAACAGGAAATATTAATCAAAACATTAAACCAGAAACGGGTTATAATTTTGAATTGGGTGGAAAACTTCATTTTTTCAATAAAAAATTATACACTCAAATTGCCGTTTACAGAATGGAAATTAAAGATTTATTGGTTGCTAAAAGAATTGGCGACGATCAATACGAAGGTGTAAATGCTGGGAAAACGTTTCATGAAGGAATCGAAATTTCATTAAATCACCATTGGTCAATAAATCGAATTTTCAATTTAAACTCTTACATCGGAACATCAATCGGAAAATATGAATTTAAAGAATTTGTCGATAACGGAAATGATTTTTCTGGAAACAAATTAACTGGAGTTCCTGCCAATACAGCAAGCGCAGGTTTCAATTTAAATACGAATTCAGGGTTTTACTTTTCAGCTGATTTTCAGTTCACAGATAAAATTCCAATGAATGATTCAAATGCTAATTTTTCAGATTCTTATTCTTTATTAAACTTAAAAACCGGATATCAATTTGAAATTTTATCAGGTTTAACAACACATCTAGATGCCGGAATTAATAATGTTATGAACGAAAAATACGCTTCGATGATTTTAACCAATGCAACTGGAGTTGGAAATGCAGCACCAAGATTTTACTATCCTGGATTGCCAGTAAATTATTACGGAATTATCTCATTAAATTACGTATTTTAGCTAAGTATTTAAATACTTGGAAGAAGATGCTGTCTGAATTACAAAAAAAACTGGATTATGTGAATGCTTATAGAGAAAACCGTCTCAAAGCTGCACAAGAAATTTTAGAGAATCAATCTCTTTTTGGTGAATTGGTTTCAATTTGCTTTTCGCCCGAAGACAAAAACAATCATAAAGCTTGCTGGATTTTAGAATTTGTTTCTTACGAAGAATTACATTGGCTTCAACCTCATCTTGATTTTTTCTGTTCTAATTTGAAAATATTAAAAGATGAAAGTTCGCTTCGGCCAATTGCAAAAGTAACTCAGCTTTTGGTAAAATCACATTATAAGAAAAACGAAAACGGCATTCATCTTTCAGAAGAAAATCTTCAAGATTGTATCGAAGCTTCTTTTGATTGGTTAATTAACGATACAAAAGTCGCTACAAAAGCGTACTCTATTCGAACTTTATATGTTTTAGGAAATTATTACGACTGGATTCATCCCGAACTAAAAGTGATTATTGATAAAGATTTCGCAAATCATTCTGCCGCTTACAAAGCTGTTGCCAAAGAAGTTTTGAAGAAAATAAAATAGGTTTTAGTTGCCACGAATTACACTAATTTCCACGAATTTTTTCTTTAATTCGATTTAAACTAATTAGTAACAAACAAAAAATCCTTTTTAATCCTTTTAATCTGTGGCAAAACTAAAAAAAACAATTCGTGGAAATTAGTGTAATTCGTGGCAGAAAAAACTTGAACACAACGAAATTTTGGCTAAAAAAAGATTAAAAGGTATCTTTGCAAAAACACAACACAAAATGAATTATTTTTCTTCTGATTTTAAATTAGGAATATTAGGCGGCGGACAATTAGGCAAAATGCTTTTGTCTGACACCAGAAAATTTGACATCCAAACTTATGTTTTAGATCCAAGTGACGAAGCACCAAGTAAAATTGCCTGCAACAAATTCTTTCAAGGCGATTTAATGGATTATGAAACGGTTTACAACTTCGGAAAACAAGTCGATGTTTTGACTTTTGAAATCGAATTGGTAAATCTTGAAGCTTTAACGCAATTAGAAAACGAAGGCGTAAAAGTATATCCGTCTCCAAAAACCTTAAAAGGAATTCAGAATAAAGGAACTCAAAAAGATTTTTATGCAGAAAGCAATATTCCGACCGCAGCATATTTACGATTTGAAAGTCCGCTACATTTGCAAAAATCAGTTGGAAATAACGAAATCACAATTCCATTTGTATGGAAATGCACTGAATTTGGTTACGACGGAAATGGCGTAAAAGTTATTCGTCAGATTTCAGACATGGATGATTTACCAAATGTAGAATGTATTGCAGAAACAATGGTTCCGTTCAAAAACGAATTGGCGGTAATTGTAGTTAGAAATCCATCGGGAGAAATTAAAACCTATCCCGTTGTAGAAATGGAATTTCACCCAGAAGCAAACCAAGTTGAATACGTAATCTGCCCAGCCAGAATTGATGAAAAAGTAGCAGAAAAAGCCAGAGCAATTGCTTTAAACGTTTCAGAAAAGTTCAATCACGTTGGACTTTTGGCTGTTGAAATGTTTCAAACCAATGAAGATGAAATTTTGGTAAACGAAGTTGCTCCTCGCCCACACAATTCTGGACATTATTCTATTGAAGCAAGTTATACTTCACAATTCGAAAATCATTTACGCGCTATTTTAGATCTTCCGTTAGGAAACACAGACAGTAAAGTTGCCGGAATTATGGTAAATTTAGTGGGTGCTGAAGGATTTTCTGGAGACGTAGTTTACGAAAACATCGAAACAATTTTAGGATGGGATGGCGTTACACCTCATATTTACGGAAAAAAACAAACGCGTCCGTTTAGAAAAATGGGACACGTGACAATCGTAAATGAAAACATGCAGGAAGCGAGACGAATTGCACAGGAAGTTAAGAATACTATTAAAGTGATTTCTCAATAGTTTTCAGTCGCAGTGACAGTATTCAGTTAAAACTAAACAAAGAGTGTTTACAGTTTCCAACAACTTGAAACTTTAAACCTGAAACAAAACAAATAAAAAACAAATGAGCAAAGTAGCCATTATAATGGGAAGCATCTCAGACATGCCAGTTATGCAGGATGCAATCGACATATTAAAACAATTTAATGTAGAAGTTGAAGTAGATATCGTTTCGGCACATAGAACGCCAGAGAAATTATTCGATTTCAGTAAAAATGCACATACTCGCGGTATTTCGGTAATTATTGCTGGTGCGGGGGGTGCAGCGCATTTACCTGGAATGGTGGCTTCTATGTCTCCACTTCCTGTAATTGGAGTTCCTGTAAAATCAAGTAATTCTATTGATGGCTGGGATTCCGTATTATCAATTCTGCAAATGCCGGGCGGTGTTCCAGTTGCAACGGTTGCTTTAAACGGTGCAAAAAACGCCGGAATTTTAGCGGCACAAATCATCGGAAGCCACGATAAAAAAGTTTTAGACACTATCATTTCTTATAAAGAAGAATTGAAAGCGGCTGTTAATAAAGCGGCTGAAGGTTTGAAAAAGTAATTTCGCAGAGATACACGAAGAAGACACAGAGCTGCACAAAATTTTTGTGAATCTCTGTGTTTTTTCTTTGAGCTTCTTTGTGAAATATGCCTTTAGAATTATTAACGATTCATTATAAAAATTTCTAAAAGAAAAACTTAACTTTGAGAAAAAAGCAAAATGAACATTCAAACTTCTAAAATAGAACTCGCTAAAATTGTTTTAGACATTGATAACCCTGATTTAATTCAGGAAATTGTTGACTTTATCCAATCTAAAGAAAGCCTTTCCGAAGAGCTAAAAAGCAATATAAATGAGGCTATTTATTCTTTAGATCATAATGAAGGTATTCAACATGATGTTGTTATGGAAGAAACCAAAAATCGTTATTCAAAATATTTTAAATAATGAATGTAATTTGGGCTCCACAAGCTAAAAAAGACTTTTGGAACAACATTGATTATTTAGAAGCAGAATGGTCTGAAAAAGTTGCTCTTGGATTCATCGAAAAAGTAAATACCACAATAGAACTTTTAAAAAATGACAATGTTTTATTTATAAAAACAAACTTCAAAAGCGTTTATAAAATTGTCATTACCAAACATATTTCACTTTATTATCGTATCGAAAACACTAATTTAGAATTACTTCGCTTTTGGAATACTTTTCAGGATACGAAGAAATTCAAATTATGATTTTCTAATTTTATATTTTTAAACAGCATAAACAACATGAGCGTTTTAACACAATACTTCAATACCAAACATAACACCGCACCTTTTTCGCAAATTAAAATCGAAGATTATGTTCCTGCTTTCAACGAAGGAATTGCTTTGGCTAAAGCCGAAATTGATGCAATCGTAAATAATCCAGATGCACCGACTTTTGAAAACACCATTGTCGCAATGGATTTTTCGGGTGATATTTTAGATCGTCTTTCGAGTATTTTCTTCAATTTGAATTCGGCTGAAACGAATGACGAAATGCAGAAAATTGCTCAGGAAGTTTCGCCTTTACTTTCAGAATTTGGAAATGACATTCGTTTGAATGCTGATTTATTTGCAAAAGTAAAAGCGGTTTACGAGCAAAAAGAAAGTTTAGGTTTAAATCCTGAACAAACGACTTTATTAGATAAAAAATACAAAAGCTTCTCCAGAAACGGAGCTAATTTGCCGGAAGACAAGAAAAATCAATTACGGGAAATCGACAAAGAATTATCGAAATTGAGTTTGCAGTTCGGCGAAAATGTTTTGGCAGAAACCAATAATTTCGAATTACATTTGACTGATGAAAAAGATCTTTCTGGATTGCCAGAAGGTACAATCGAAGCGGCAAGATTATTAGCTAAAAACCAAGAAAAAGAAGGCTGGATTTTCACTTTAGATCATCCAAGTTATGTTCCGTTTTTGACTTATGCTGATAATCGCGAATTGCGTAAGAAAATGGCAATTGCGTTTGGAGCAAAAGCATTTCAGAATAATGAATTCGACAATCAAGAAAATGTTTTAAAAATTGCCAAACTTCGTCATGAAAGAGCCAATTTATTAGGTTACAAAACACATGCACATTTTGTTCTGGAAGAAAGAATGGCCGAAAGTCCAGAGAAAGTTTTTTCTTTTTTGAATGATTTATTGGCAAAAGCCAAACCAGCGGCTCAAAAAGAATTTGCAGAATTAACTGCTTTCGCGAAAGAATTAGACGGAATCGAACAGTTAGAAAAATGGGACGGCGCTTATTATTCTGAAAAATTAAAACAACAGCTTTTTAATTTAGATGATGAAAAACTGAAACCTTATTTTCAATTAGAAAAAGTTTTAGACGGTGCATTTACCGTTGCCAAAAAATTATACGGTTTAACTTTTACCGAGGTTTTTGATATCGATAAATACCATGAAGAAGTTACCACTTACGAAGTAAAAGATGCTAATAACAATTTAGTTTCTATTTTCTACGCAGATTTCTTCCCAAGAAAAGGAAAAAGAAACGGCGCATGGATGACTTCATTCAAATCGCAATATGTAAAAGACGGCGTAAACGAAAGACCGCATATTTCGAACGTTTGTAATTTTACAAAACCAACTGAAACAAAACCATCTTTATTGACTTTTAATGAAGTAACCACTTTATTTCACGAATTTGGACACGGTTTACACGGAATGTTAGCAAATACGGTTTATCCAAGTTTATCTGGAACTTCTGTTTACTGGGATTTCGTAGAATTACCAAGTCAGATTATGGAGAATTGGTGTTACGAACCAGAAGCTTTGGCTTTGTTTGCGAATCATTATGAAACGGGAGAAATTATTCCGATTGAATATGTTCAAAAAATTAAAGAAAGTGCGAGTTTCCAAGAAGGTTTAGCAACGTTGCGTCAATTAAGTTTTGGATTGTTAGATATGGCATGGCACGGACAAGATCCAACTTCTATTACAGATTTAAAAGCTTTCGAAACGGAACAATTTGCTAACACGCAATTATATCCTGATGTAAAAGAAAATGCAATGAGTACAGCATTTTCTCATATTTTCCAAGGTGGTTATTCTTCTGGATATTACAGCTACAAATGGGCTGAAGTTCTGGATGCGGATGCTTTTGAATATTTCCATGAAAATGGAATTTTCAACGAAGAAATTGCTAAGAAATTCAAAGACAATGTTCTTTCAAAAGGAGGAACAGAACATCCTATGACTTTATACAAACGTTTTAGAGGTCAAGAACCAAAACCTGAAGCTTTGTTGAAAAGAGCAGGATTACTTTAATTTTAGATTTTAAAAATTAGATTTCAGATTATAACCGAAGCCGAAATGCTTCGGTTTTTTATTTGATTTTACTTTAGTTATCTTCGTATTTTTAAATCATAATCTTACAAATACAAGCCGTGAAAAAATATTTCAAAATAGCCCTTTATCTTGCAATTATTGGATTAATTGCTGCCGTTTCAGTAAATTACTATGTAAAATCTTCTACTAAGAAATACATTCATTATTCAATTAAAAAATTCCCTAAAAATGATGTCGGAATTATTTTTGGAGCTGGAATTAACGGAGATCAGCCAAGTAAATATTTAAAAGATCGTTTGGATGCCGGAATTATGCTTTGGAAAGCCAAACGCATCAATAAAATTTTACTTTCTGGAGATAACGGCCGTGAAGAATATGACGAATTAACGGTGATGAAAAACTACTGCTTTAATCATGGAGTTGATACCACAAAAATCTTTATTGATTATGCTGGTTTCGATACATATTCGACAATGTATCGTGCGAAACATATTTTCAAGATTAGAAAAGCGACTTTAATTTCGCAAGAATATCATTTGAATCGTGCGATTTACATCGGACAACAACTCGGAATTAAATCTGCTGGTTATTCTGCAAATCAAGGAGAATACTTGGGTTACAATTATGTTAAGTTTAGAGAATACGGTTCGGTTTTTAAATCTTTTTTTGATGTTTTGAGAAATCGTGAGCCTCATTTTTTAGGCGGAGAAATTAATATTAACGGAGAATCTAATTATTCTAAAGAAGATAAGCGATAAAAATATCAAATAAAAATATCGCTCCTCTGGAGCTTTTTTATATTGAAAACCATATTTCCTATAAATATTTTGCTCCGCTGGAGCATTAAAAAAATGGACTGCTTCAAAATTGAGTCAGTCCATTTTTAAGTTTTAAAATAAATTCTTTATTCTAGCATCTATTTTCTTTTCTCTCGATTCTTGATTCTATTTCTCTATTCCTTCTCCAAAACTCTTTTAGCTAATTTCCCAACGGTAAGTCCCTGTATAACAATTGAAAACAACACCACAATGTAAGTTACCTCCAAAAGCAGGTTTTTATATTCTCCTTCCGGCATAGAAAGTACCAAAGCAATAGAAACTCCACCGCGAATTCCTCCCCAAACCAAAACCATTAAAGATCCTTTATTATAAGCAGATCTGATTCCGAAGAATTTAAAGATATCGAAGAATTTCCACGGTAAAACTATAGAGGTTAATCTTGAAAAAAGCACAATAAAAATAGCTACAAAACCTGTCAGTAATTGTTTGTTCAAATCTGGAAGTAGCAATAATTCAAAACCAATAAAAAGGAATAAAACCGCATTTAAAATCTCATCGATCAGTTCCCAAAACTTACCTAGATAATCTTTGGTGACTTCACTCATGGCAACTTTTTTACCATAATTTCCAATAATCAATCCGGCAACAACCATTGCAAGCGGACTCGAAACGTGCAGACTTTGAGCAATTAAAAATCCTCCCGTTACGATAGAAAGTGTTATTAAAACCGAAACCTTATAATCGTCAATTTTCTTCATGACATTTGATGCAGTAAATCCGAAAACTGCTCCTAATAAAAGTCCGCCAATACCTTCTTTAGCAAAAAGCCAAGCGATAGAACCAAAACTCATATCAAATGTTGGATCGGTTGCTAATTTTAAAACAACAGCAAACATTACTACTGCTACTCCATCATTAAATAAAGATTCTCCAACAATTTTGGTTTCGATTCTTTTAGGAACTTTAGCTTCTTTTAGAACTCCTAAAACTACGATTGGATCGGTTGGTGAAATTAAGGTTCCAAAAACCAAACAAAATACATAAGGGATTTTTATTCCTAAAAGTGGTGCGATATAATAAAGCAGCATAGAAATGATTAAAGCCGATAAGACGACACTTACCGTCGAATAAATCATAATTGGAACTTTTTGTTCCTTAAGATCAGAAATATTTACGTGTAACGCTCCTGCGAATAAAAGAAAATTCAACATCGCTCCCATCAGGATTTCGTTGAAATCAAACTGTTTTATTAAATCAAAAAAATGTTTGGTGGTTGCAGGAAAATAAGAATCTCCTAAAAGACGAATTCCGACAGAAACTAACATCGCAATAATCATGATTCCGATGGTTCCTGGAAGTTTTAAAAATCTTAAATTTAAATAGGCGAAGAAAGAAGCCAATACAATAAGTATTGAAAAGGTGTAGTATAATTCCATAAATGTGATTTTTACAAAAATAGCTGTATCATCAGTTAATCAAAAATTTCAAGGTTTGAATTAACATAACTTTATAATTTGTTAAATAAGTTTCAATTATTTTTGAAAGTTTAAAAACTTTTACTTACATTTGAATTATGGAATTCAAAGAAGCAAAAAATAAGTTCGTACAAACTTGGGGAGCATTAGGTTCTCAGTGGGGAATTAATAAAACGATGGCGCAAATCCACGCTTTATTGATGGTTTCGAACGAACCTGTTTCTATGGAAGACATTATGGAAGAATTGCAAATTTCTCGTGGAAATGCAAGTATGAACCTTAGAGGTTTAATGGATTGGGGAATTGTCTATAAAGAATATAAAGCTGGCGAAAGAAAAGAATTTTTCACAGCAGAAAAAGATTTAGACGAACTGGCAGTAAAAATTTCCAGAGAAAGAAGTAAAAGAGAAATCAAACCAACGCTGAAAATCTTAAAAGAAGTTTCGACTATTGAAGCAAAAGATTCGGCAGAAGAAAAACATTTTGTAGATCAAACTACTAAATTGTATGATTTCGTTTTAAAAGCAGATAATATGCTGGATAAAATGACTGAATTTAATGATAACTGGTTGGGAAAATTAGTTATAAAAATGATGAAGTAAATCTTCAAACTAAAAAAATTTAATTCAAACTTTCAATTATTTCTGAAAGTTTAAAATAATCAATAACTATAAAAAACATTAATTACTTCAATTATTTTTTTGTTGGATTCCCATTATTCTTCTGTTTGCTCGCAACATTTAACATTGGCTTTATATCAATTGCAATGCTTGCACTAATACCTATTGGAATATTTCAAGTAATTATTGGAATAAAAATGTTAGTTAATGAACCTCAAGATAAAAATCTTAAAATATATGTAGTGAGTGTTTTTCTTTTCTTCATTTCCCTTGTAGTGATTTCTAAATTGGAGTTATATAATTTTTTAAACTATATACTATTCGGAGTACCTCCTATACTAGCCTTTTATCTATCAATATTAATCTATAAAAAAGCTCACCAATGAACTTCTTAAAAGCAGAATGGAAAAATTTAGCACTTTTCAATTATGAAGTTGATGCTAAAATTTTAGAAAAATATCTCCCAGCAGGAACTGAGATTGATATTTGGAACAACAAATGTTACGTCAGTTTGGTCGGATTTATGTTTAAAAACACCAAAGTTTTAGGATTGAAAGTTCCTTTTCATGTCAATTTTGAAGAAGTGAATTTGAGATTTTATGTAAAACGTTTCGAAAATGGAGAATGGAAACGCGGTGTGGTTTTTATTAAAGAAATTGTTCCTAAAAAAGCAATCACTTTTATTGCTAATACTTTGTATCAGGAACATTATGAAACTCAGAAAATGAGACATGAAATCATTGAAAATATAAATACAAATACTTTTATTTATCAATGGAAAAATTGTAAAGAATGGAATACCATTGAAATTGAAACTAAAAGAAATTTAAGCAAAATCGAAATTGATTCTGAAGCCGAATTTATTACCGAACATTATTTCGGATATACTAAAATTGACGAAGAAAAAACTTTTGAATATGAAGTTACGCATCCAAGATGGAAACAATTTGAAGTTTTAAATCATCGAATTGATATTGATTTCGAAAAAAATTATGGAAGCGATTTTGGATTTCTTCAAACTCAAAAACCAACTTCAGTTTTCTTAGCAGAAGGCTCAAAAATCACGGTTAAAAACAAAAGAAAAATTGAGTTGATTTCTACAGAAGAAAAATTATACGCTTAAAACTATTCATCTTTAAAACCAAAAATCATGAAAACGTTAGAAAACCAAACCTTACTTTATGATGAAGATTGTCCGCTTTGCAGTTTATACACAACTGGATTTGTAAAAAGTGGAATGCTTGATGAAAACGGAAGAAAATCGTATTGTCAATTATCTGCTGAAGAACAAAATTTTGTGGACTTGAAACGTGCTCCAAACGAAATCGCTTTGGTAGATAATAAAACCAAAACTGTTACTTACGGAATTGACAGTCTCATAAAAGTGGTTGGATTTTCTTTCCCTTTAATTGAAAAAATTGCGACAATAAAACCAATTCATTTTATCCTAAAAAAAATGTATTCTTTTGTTTCTTATAACAGAAAAGTAATTATTCCAGGAAATGTAAAAGAAGAAAACAAATTGCAATGCACGCCAGATTTCAATTATAAATATAGATTTCTGTTTATTAGTTTTGCTTTGACTGTAACAAGTTTTATTTTATTTGGATATTCTAATTTGATTCTGAATCTACCAAAGTCTAATATTACCAGAGAAATTATTTTGGCTTTTGGACAAATTGTTTTTCAAAGTTTATTCCTTTTTAGATTTGATAAAAAAACGATTCTAAATTACGCAGGAAATTTAATGACCGTTTCTTTATTTGGAAGTTTGATTTTAACACCTATTTTAATTGTGAATCAGTTTTTCCAGCTTCCACAAACAATTATTTTAGGTTGGTTTGGAATGACGGTTTTGATTATGTTTTTGGAACATTTTAGAAGGGTAAAACTTTTAAAACTTCCTTTTTATTTATCTTTTACTTGGATTCTTTATCGAATTCTTGCTTTGCTTTTAATTTTAGATATATAAAAGTGGTGTGCCACGACTCGAGCGATAGCGAACAGGCGAAGCAATTACACGAATTTTCACAAATTTCTTTTTATAATTTTTACCACAGATTAAAGTGATTATTCGGATTATCAATTGCGTAAAAATCATTAAAATCCTTTTAATCTGTGGCAAAAAATAATTCGTGTAAATTCGTGTAATTCGTGGCAACCAAACATACAACCAATGAAAAAACTCATAATCGCAGCAGGAACAGGTTTTCTTGGACAAGTTTTAATCAATCATTTCAAAAATAAATATGAAGAAATTGTAATTCTAACACGAGGAAAATCTCAAACAATTGACGGAATTAAATATGTAAACTGGAATGCCAGAACTTTTTCGGGTTGGGAAAAGGAATTAGAAAACGCAACAGTACTCATTAATCTAGCAGGAAAATCTGTTGATTGCCGTTATACGAAAGAAAACAAAAAAGAGATTCTTTTATCTCGAATTGAAAGCACCAAAATTCTAAATAAAGCAGTTGTAAATTGTGAAAATCCGCCAAAACATTGGCTGAATTCATCAACGGCAACTATTTATCGTTTTTCTTTAGACAAACAAATGGATGAAGTTGACGGTGAAATCGGAAATGACTTTTCTATAAATGTGGCGCTTTCTTGGGAAAAAGCATTCTTTAAAACTGAAACTCCAAATACATTGAAAACAGCATTACGAACTTCGATTGTTTTAGGAAAAGATGGAGGCGCTTTTGTTCCGTTGAAGACTTTAGCAAAGATTGGTTTTGGTGGAAAACAAGGAAAAGGAAATCAGTTTATAAGTTGGATTCATGAAGACGATTTTGCAAATGCAATTGATCTTATTATTGAAAAAGAAATATCTGGCGTTATCAATATTGTTTCTCCAGAACCAATTCGAAATGCTGATTTTATGCAGAAACTTAGAAAAGCAGTTGGTTTTCCTTTTGGAATTCCGATGAATAAATTCTTTTTGGAAATTGGTTCTTTTTTTATTCGAACTGAAACGGAATTGGTTTTGAAAAGCAGAAACGTAGTTCCGAAACGACTTTTAGAAAATGGGTTTCGATTTAAGTTTGGAGATATTGAAAAAACTTTTAAAGATTTGATTTAACGTCTTATTTGTCATTTCGACGAAGGAGACTCGAGCGATAGCGAACAGGCGAAGCAAATCTTCGTAAGTAACTCTACAAAGATTGACGACATTCTGTACGGAGCTACTTACGAAGATTTCTCCTCCGTCGAAATGACAAGATTGTAGAAAACTAAACTTAAATTCAATGCCAACCATAAACCTCACAACCAAAATAAATGCCTCAAAACAAATCGTTTTTGACGCCTCAAGAAATATCGATATTCACCAGCGATCTGCAAGTCCAACAAAAGAAAAAGCAATTGATGGCGTAACTTCTGGTTTAATAAATTTAAACGAAACGGTAACTTGGCGTGGCAAACATTTCGGATTTTATCTCACTCACAAAAGCCGAATTACGGCAATGAATTTGTATGATTATTTTGTGGATGAAATGGAAAAAGGCAAATTCAAATCTTTTAAACATGAACATTTTTTTGAAGAAGAAAATGGTTTTACAATAATGAAAGATAAATTGCAATATGAAACTCCGTTTGGGATACTTGGAGAACTTTTTGATATTTTATTTTTAGAAAAGCATCTTACTAATTTTCTTTTGGAAAGAAATAAGGTTTTGAAAGATGTTTCGGAAAAACTCTATTAAGATAAATTCCTTACTTTTATAAGTAATTCATTTTTATCAATGAGTGAATATCAAATCAAAAAAACATGCGTATGAAATTAAAAACGATATTAACGACACTTCTTTTTACAATTTCTTTTATTGGATTTGCTCAAAGTAATTGTACAACTTTAAAAGGATGCGAAAGAAAATTATGTGAATTAAACACAAAATTAGCTGCAGCAAAAAAAGCTGGAAATCAAAGTCAGATAAAAGGAATTGAAGACGCAATTGCTCAAACTAAGAAAAATTGCAGCACCAAAACTGTAAACAAAGATCTTGACAAAAAGGTAAAAGAAAAACAACAAAAAGTAAACGAAAGAACAGCCGATTTGAACAAAGCTATTAAAGACAACGAAAGCAAAGAGAAAATCGATAAAAAAAGAAAAAAACTAAATGAAGCTAAAGCTGATTTGAATAAAGCGCTTGCTGAACAAAAGACGAAATAGATTATTATTTTTTGCTCTCGCAGATTTTAACAAATTAATTTGGCAAAGCCCAATATTTAAACACAATCTTCTTTTAAAAATGAATTTTCTCGTTTTACGTTTTGCGTGAGGGATAGAAGCGGATAGCCCACAGCCTGACGAAGGAAGTGCGAGGACTTGGAGCGGATAGCCCGGCCCGGAGGGACACGCACAAAAATTGATTTTAAAAAAACGCAATCATTAACCACCAAAAAATCGGCACACTTTCTACCCAAAAAGAAGTATAATATTTGGAACGATTTGTATTGGCAAACAGAATAAATAGGGTTAACATAATGACCATGACCAAATTAATTATGGCATCATGATAATTGAAAGTTGATATAAAAACTTCGAGAAACCAAAACGGAACTAAAAGCAAAAATCCTAAAAGCTTAGTACGTTTTATACCGATCGTCTGCGGAACGGTTTGCAAATGCGGATCGTCATTGGCCAAATCGATTATTTCGAAAACCAATATCAAAACAAAAACCAGAACAAATCGCTGAATGCATTTGATAAAGAAATCTGTTGTAAACGGAATTTCAGCATTTATTAAAGGCAAAACTAAAGTTGCTCCAACCCAACAGATTGCTACAATATAGATTTTTACGCCAGCCCAATTTCGGGCATTTCTTCGGTTTGGAAAAAATGGCAAAGTATAAAGTGCTGTTATCAGAAATATTACAACCGAAACAATTTGAGTAATTCGCTTTAAATGAAAAAAATAATAGCCAACTAAAATGAGCGAAATAAAACTCAAAACAGCGATAATTTTAAGTTGCGTTCCGATTGGGTTTTTCTTTACTCGAACAAGTGCATCATATTTTACGAAATTATATCCTACAATTGTTCCAAAAAAAACAAACAACGCCATTGGCTCATCGTACTGAATATGAAATACATGAAACGTAATTCGCACCAAAGCATAACACGACAAAGCCACGTGAATACTACTGTTTAAATAAAAATTCAATATTTGTTTTAGAAGTTTCATATTCCGAAATCTAATCAATTGGTAACAAATCAACTCTTTAGTTAGAAAATTGACAAAAATTGAAGTTAAAAATACCCATTAAATTATTAATAATACTTAATTTTGCGCCACAAAAAAACAACACATTTACTTTAAAATGTAATAAACCTTGTGTAGCATTAGATTACGTCAAATAAAACGCTCGGCAAATTACTTTTGATCTTTAAAAAATAGACTGCTACAAATGAAAACAGATGCTTTTGCTTTAAGACACATTGGTCCAAGAGAAACTGATCTTCAACACATGTTACAAACCATTGGTGTTGACTCGATTGAACAACTTGTTTATGAAACCCTTCCGGACGATATTCGTTTAAAAGCGCCTTTGAATTTAGATCCTGCAATGACAGAATTCGAATTTGCAAATCATATTCGCGACTTAGGGAAGAAAAACAAAACATTTAAATCATACATTGGTTTAGGTTATCACCCAACTATTGTTCCGGCTCCAATTCAGAGAAATATCTTCGAAAACCCAGGATGGTATACAGCTTATACGCCTTACCAAGCAGAAATTGCGCAAGGTCGTTTAGAAGCGATTTTAAATTTCCAGACTACTGTTATCGAATTAACAGGAATGGAAATTGCAAACGCTTCTTTATTGGATGAAGGAACTGCTGCTGCAGAAGCTATGGCGTTATTATTTGACGTTCGAACTAGAGATCAAAAGAAAAACAATACACATAAATTCTTCGTTTCTGAAGAAATTTTACCTCAAACTTTATCTGTACTTCAAACTCGTTCAACTCCAATTGGAATTGAATTAGTTGTTGGAAACCACGAAACATTTGATTTTTCAAATGAATTCTTCGGAGCGATTTTACAATATCCAGGAAAATACGGTCAGGTAAACGATTATAGTACTTTTGTTGCTAAAGCAAAAGAAAACGAAATCAAAGTTGCCTTTGCTGCTGATATTTTATCATTGGCGACTTTAACTTCTCCGGGAGAAATGGGAGCTGCTGTTGTAGTTGGAACTTCACAACGTTTTGGTGTACCAATGGGTTATGGTGGTCCTCACGCTGCATTTTTTGCAACTAAAGATGAGTACAAACGTTCGATGCCAGGTCGTATCATCGGAGTTTCTGTTGATGTTAATGGAAACCGTGCTTTACGTATGGCTTTAGGAACTCGTGAACAGCACATTAAACGTGAAAAAGCGACTTCTAACATTTGTACTGCTCAGGTTTTATTGGCAGTTATGGCTGGAATGTACGCGGTTTACCACGGACCAGAAGGATTAAAATATATTGCAAATAAAGTTCACGCATCTGCAGTTACAACTGCTGAAGCTTTAAACAAATTAGGAGTTTTCCAAACAAACACAGCTTACTTTGACACAATTTTAGTAAAAGCTGATGCTCAAAAAGTAAAAGCAGTTGCTGAGAAAAACAAAGTGAACTTCTTCTACCCTGATGCTGAATCAGTTTCAATTTCATTAAACGAAACAACTTCTGTTGCAGACATCAACCAAATCGTCGCGATTTTTGCTGAGGCTTTAGGAAAAGAAACTATTACGGTTTCTGAATTAACTTCTGCAAGCCAATTACCAGCTTCATTGGAAAGAACTTCATCTTTCTTGACTCATGATGTATTCAACAATCATCATTCAGAAAGCCAGTTGATGCGTTATATCAAAAAATTAGAGCGTAAAGATTTATCGTTGAATCACTCGATGATTTCATTAGGTTCTTGTACGATGAAATTAAACGCAGCTTCTGAAATGTTACCTCTTTCTATGCCAAACTGGAACAGCATTCACCCGTTTGCACCAATTGAGCAAGCTGAAGGTTACATTACAATGCTTAAAAAATTAGAGCAGCAATTAAATGTAATTACTGGATTTGCCGGAACAACTTTACAACCAAATTCTGGAGCACAAGGAGAATACGCAGGTTTAATGGCGATTCGTGCTTACCATTTATCAAGAAACGAAGGTCACCGTAATGTATGTTTGATTCCTTCATCGGCTCACGGAACAAATCCTGCTTCTGCAGCGATGGCCGGAATGAAAATCATTGTTACTAAAACAACTCCAGAAGGAAATATAGACGTAGAAGATTTAAGAGAAAAAGCGATTGAACACAAAGATGATTTATCTTGTTTAATGGTTACGTATCCTTCAACTCACGGAGTTTTCGAATCTTCAATTATTGAAATCACAAAATTAATCCACGATAATGGCGGATTAGTATATATGGATGGTGCAAACATGAACGCGCAAGTTGGATTAACAAATCCTGCTACAATTGGCGCTGACGTTTGTCACTTAAACTTACACAAAACATTCGCTATTCCTCACGGTGGTGGTGGACCTGGAGTTGGCCCAATCTGTGTGAACGAAAAACTGGTTCCATTCTTGCCAACAAACCCAATCTTAAAAGTTGGTGGTGAACAGGCAATTACTGCTATTTCATCTGCACCTTACGGATCAGCTTTAGTATGTTTAATCTCTTACGGTTACATCACAATGATGGGAGCTGAAGGATTAAAAAGCGCTACAGAACATGCGATTTTGAATGCAAACTACATGAAATCTCGTTTCGAAGGACACTACCCAATTCTTTATACTGGAGAATGCGGAAGAGCGGCTCACGAAATGATTTTAGATTGTCGTGCATTTAAAGAAAACGGGGTCGAAGTGGGTGATATTGCAAAACGTTTAATGGATTACGGTTTCCACGCTCCAACGGTTTCTTTCCCTGTAGCTGGAACTTTAATGATTGAACCAACTGAATCTGAAGATTTAGCAGAATTAGACCGTTTTTGTGATGCGCTTATTTCAATCAGAAAAGAAATCGAAGCAGCAACTGCCGATGATAAAAACAACGTATTGAAAAATGCACCGCACACATTAGCAATGTTAACTTCTGATTCTTGGGATTTCCCTTATTCTAGAGAGACAGCGGCTTATCCATTAGATTACATCGCTGACAATAAATTCTGGCCATCTGTTCGTCGTGTAGACGATGCTTATGGTGACAGAAATTTAGTTTGCAGCTGTGCTCCAATCGAAGCTTACATGGAAAGCTAAAAATTAGTTTTCTTATAAATATCCAAACCCGACAGATTTCAAAACCTGTCGGGTTTATTTTTTGTTACAAGTTTCAGGTTCTAGCATAACTTAAAACCTGAAATCTGAAACTTTTTTAAACCAAACAACAAAGAATAAATCTTATTTAAAGAAACATAACTTTCCGCTAATCTTTTGTGAAATTATCATCATGAAATTAAAATAAAAGCAAAAAAATTTCATTTTCGAAATCGCCTTCAATCGTTTGAAATATAGGAAATATTAAAAAATCATTAGAAGAAACACAATATATCTTCCAAAAAATTGTTATTTCATAATTATATGCATGCATACTATTTTTTATGATAGTTATCATAATATTATTTATACATTAGCACTAAATTTATCGGATAATTAAAAGGAAATGAAAATAAAGATTATTGGTATTGGGAGTTATATTCCTAATTTAGAAGTAAAAAACACAGATTTTGATAAGCATGTTTTTTTAAATGAGGATGGAACTCCTTTTGGTTATCCGAACGAAGTCGTTATAAAAAAATTCAAAGGCATTACTGGAATCGAAAATCGCCGTTATGCTGAACCTCAATATACAGCATCTGATTTAGCTTTTTTTGCAGCCGAAAAAGCAATCGCAAATGCCAATATCGATGCAGAAACCTTAGACTATATTATTTTTGCACACAACTTTGGTGATGTAAAAACAGGAACACATCAAACAGATATTCTTCCAAGTTTAGCTACTCGTGTTAAAAACAAATTAGGCATTAAAAATCCTAAATGTGTGGCATATGATATTCTTTTTGGATGTCCAGGCTGGATTGAAGGTGTTCTTCAAGCCAATGCTTTCATAAAATCTGGAATGGCAAAAAGAGTAATGGTGATTGGAGCAGAAACACTTTCAAGAGTTGTTGACGATCATGATCGCGATTCGATGATTTATTCAGACGGAGCAGGAGTTTCTATTTTAGAAGCTTCAACAGACGAAGCTGGATTACTAGCTTACGAAAGCGCTACTTACGCTAATGATGAAGCGAATTATCTTTTCTTCGGAAAATCTTATAATCCAGATTTAGATCCAGATATTAAATACATTAAAATGTATGGCCGCAAAATTTACGAATTTGCTTTAAGTAATGTTCCACTAGCTATGAAAAGCTGTTTAGACAAAAGTGGAATTGCCATCGACGATGTGAAAAAAATTCTGATTCATCAGGCAAACGAAAAAATGGACGAAGCGATTATCGAACGTTTCTACAAATTATACGACAAAACTGCACCTAAAGACATTATGCCAATGAGTATTCACGATTTAGGAAACAGCAGTGTGGCAACAGTTCCTACTTTATACGATTTGATTCTTCAAGGAAAAATTGAAAACCACGAAATCAACAAGGGCGATGTTGTAATTTTTGCTTCAGTTGGAGCGGGAATGAATATTAATGCCTTTGTTTATCGTTATTAAAATAAATTAAGTTTTCTTTTAAAAGCAGTAAAATAATCTCGCAATCCCGATAGCTATCGGGAGCGAAGTCACAAAGTTTTCTAAACCATATAAGTAATATAAGATATTTTAAGTTTTTACTTAATTGAACTTACATTACTTATATGGTTTATTTTTTGATCAAAACTTTACCTCTTTGAGAGAAATTTATTTTTCAAACTTAGCTCCGCAACTGAATACTAAAAACTGAACACTGAATACTTTTTTAGTATCTTTGCGCCTTTGCTGATAAAAAATAAAAAATGTACGAAAAAACATTTCCGAATAAAAGATTCAAACTTACTTTAGAGTTTTTACAAAAACACGTTAAAACATCCGAAACCATTTTTGATTTTGGCGTACCAAATCCGTTTTCTAAAATAATGGAAGAAAATGGTTATACCGTAAAAAACACAAAAGGCGAAGACTTAGATAACGATCACACGGCTTTACAAACAGAAGATTATACTGTTTTTACAGCATTTGAAATTTTCGAACATTTATTAAATCCATACACCATTTTACAAAACGTGAAATGTGATAAATTGTTAATTTCAATTCCGTTGCGTTTATGGTTTTCACCAGCATATCGTTCTAAAACTGATATGTGGGACAGACATTACCATGAATTTGAAGACTGGCAATTAGACTGGCTTTTAGAAAAAACAGGCTGGAAAATAACAGATCGTCTGCAATTTACACATCCAGTAAAGAAATTCGGTTTCAGACCATTATTAAGATATTTTACTCCTAGATATTATATTGTTGTTGCAGAAAAAGTTAAGAACTAAGATTGCAGATTAACGATTTTTGATTTTTGATTTATAGATGCTTTCAAACATTCTAAAATCTAAAATCTAAAATCTAAAATTCTTAAAATGAAATACTACATCGTCATTCCCGCGCACAACGAACAAGATTTAATTGGCTTAACTTTACAATCTTTAGTTTCTCAAACTGTTTTGCCTTCAAAAGTTGTGGTTGTAAATGATAATTCTACAGATAAAACCGAAGAAGTTGTACTAAGTTTTGCAAAAGAAAATCCATATATTTCAGTTGTCAATAAAACTTCAGATGCGATTCATTTACCGGGAAGTAAAGTAATTCAGGCTTTTCAGAAAGGTTTTGAAACTTTAGATTCTGATTATGATATTATTGTAAAAATTGACGGCGATTTAATTTTTCCTTCAAACTATTTTGAAACTATAATCAAACATTTCGAATCAGATCCAAGAATCGGAATGGTTGGCGGATTCTGTTATATTGATAAAAACGGAGAATGGGTTTTAGAAAATCTAACCGATAAAGATCATATTCGCGGTGCATTGAAAGCTTACAGAAAAGAAACTTTTCAGCAAATTGGCGGTTTAAAACCTGCAATGGGTTGGGACACTGTAGATGAATTATTGTGTAAATATTATGATTGGAAAATTGTTACCGACGAATCTTTACATGTAAAACACTTAAAGCCAACTGGCGCTAATTACAATAAAACAGCTCGTTATAAACAAGGCGAAGCTTTCTATACTTTAGGTTATGGTTTTTGGATCACGGCAATTGCTTCGGCAAAATTAGCAATGATGAAGAAAAAGCCATTTCTATTTTTAGACTATATCAAAGGATTTTTGAAAGCAAAAAGCGCCAAAACTCCTTTATTAGTTACATCCGAACAAGCTAAATTCATTAGAAATTATCGTTTACAGAAAATGATACAAAAGCTTTTTTAATCTTAAAAAAAATTAAAAAACTGCAAACTGAAACGGTAAACTGTAAACTAATCCTTAATTTAGCCAATATTTAAAAATTATGATGCTAATTCGTTATTTATCCCAAATTGGGAGATATTTTTTAATGCTGAAAGAAATTTTCAATAAACAGACTAAATGGCCTGTTATGAAAAGTCTAATTCTTAAAGAAATCGATGATCTTATTATTGACTCACTTGGAATTGTTTGCTTTATCTCTTTCTTTATCGGAGGAGTTGTTGCTATTCAGACAGCACTTAACTTAACTAACCCATTAATTCCAAAATATTTAATTGGTTTTGCTACACGTCAATCTGTAATTCTAGAGTTTGCTCCTACTTTCATTTCGGTAATTATGGCCGGAAAAATGGGATCTTACATAACATCAAGTATCGGAACAATGCGTGTTACAGAGCAAATTGATGCTTTAGAAGTTATGGGAGTTAATTCATTAAACTATCTTGTTTTTCCAAAAATTGTAGCTTTATTGATGTACCCTTTTGTAATCTGCATCAGTATGTTTTTGGGAATTTTTGGAGGATGGCTTGCTTCTGCTTATGGCGGATTTTCAACAAGTCAGGATTTTATTGCTGGAGCTCAAATGGAATTTATTCCGTTTCATATTACGTATGCATTCATTAAAACTTTGATTTTTGCAATGTTATTAGCTACAATTCCGTCTTTTCATGGATATTATATGAAAGGTGGAGCACTTGAAGTTGGTAAAGCAAGTACCGTTTCGTTTGTATGGACATCAGTTTGTATCATTCTTTTTAATTATATATTAACTCAATTATTATTAGGATAATGATAGAAGTAAAAAATATAGAAAAATCATTTGGCGATAGTAAAGTTTTAAAAGGCGTTTCGACGGTTTTTGAAACTGGAAAAACCAATTTGATTATCGGACAAAGTGGATCTGGAAAAACAGTTTTATTAAAAACACTTTTAGGAATTCACACACCAGATTCTGGAACAATCGAATTTGACGGAAGAGTTTATTCTGATTTAGACAAAGATGAAAAACGTGAATTGAGAACTGAAATCGGAATGGTATTTCAGGGTTCTGCATTATTTGATTCGATGACAGTTGCAGAAAATGTAGCTTTCCCGTTGAGAATGTTCACCAATAATACTAAGGCACAAATCAAAGAGCGTGTTGATTTTGTTTTAGAAAGAGTAAATCTTGTTGAAGCACATAAAAAATTGCCTTCTGAAATTTCTGGAGGTATGCAAAAACGTGTGGCAATTGCCCGCGCGATTGTAAATAATCCGAAGTATTTATTTTGTGATGAACCAAACTCTGGTCTTGATCCAAATACTTCAACTTTGATTGATAATTTGATTCAGGAAATTACAAAAGAATATAATATTACAACGGTAATCAACACACACGATATGAACTCTGTGATGGAAATCGGTGAAAATATTGTCTTTTTAAAGAAAGGAATAAAAGCTTGGCAGGGAACAAAAGAAGAGATTTTCGTAACCGACAACAAAGATATTGTCAAATTCGTTTACTCATCTAATCTATTTAAGAAAGTTAGAGAAGCTTATTTGAAAGATATAAAATAATTAAGAAATTCAAATTCTTCGGAAATTTCAAATAAAAAATCCCAAATTCCAACATCAAATTGGAATTTGGGATTTTTTATTTGAAATTTAATTTACTGTACATCTTTAAAATCAGCCTCTTTAACTGTAATAGTTTGAAATGTAGTTGTTTCAACATTACTTGGTGGAAATTCATATTTTGCACTCTGCAAAACTCCATTCTTACGTCTGTTTACGCTTATTATTTCTTTATAATAAAGTTGAATATAAAACCTACCTTCAAAAGTTCCGTTAGCTGTAAAGTTGTACGTAACAGAATAATCTGTCGGATCTCTATAAGCCAACAAGGGAAAAGTTTCCACATTATCGACCTTAAAAGTGACAATACATGGATATCGCCAAAGTAGATTAGTTGAATTAAATTCAAATTCTTTTCCAATATATTTCATATCATTAGAAATCTCGGTAATATCCAGAAAAAATGGATCTGATAAAATTCTTGGTTCAGTTCGTTTTGCCTCTTCACCTATAAACAATCTATAAAAATTGCCTTTTCCTGTTGTTTTAAAAACAAAATCATAATTTCCTCTAGTATTTGTATAAGTCGAATCAATCCATCCCATAAATTCATAATCCGCACTAGACATGAAAAAGCCATTATTTGTTACTTTAAATTCAGCTATTTTAATTTTTAAATCGGAAATCGGTGTATCCCGATAATCTGTAAGTTTTCCAAAAACTCTAGTTTCTATTCCAGATTTAATTAATACTGGATCCTTACAACAAGAGACAAATGAAAGCGACAAAACAAATAAGATTAGAATGTTTTTCATAAAGATGTTTTTTGTAAAGATCTAATAATTTGATAAATATAAGACAAATCGTATATTATTATTACATAAAATCAAAAGGAAAATTTTGCGAAATTTAAAAATTCAATTAAAAAAATCCCAAACTCCAATTTTAAAAATCATTGGAATTTGGGATTTATGATCTAGGAGTTTTTCGATTTAATTTATCAGCTCAACTTCAGCATTTGGATTAAAAAGATACGTCTTTCCAGAACTTATTTCGATGCATTCAAAACGTTTGGTACGAACTGCCAGTTTCTTGAAAATTTTTCCGTTCTTGATTCTGAAAACACTTCCATACGGAATTTCAAACACATAGTTTTTATCATTTTCTTTATCATATTGCTTTAAAGCCAAAGACAAAGTTGTATCTGTATCACTGCTCGCCGACGGATTTTTGAAATGTCTTGCCAACAAAGGCAAAATCTGTCCCGGAAATATTTCCGGCCTTATAAAAGGAACCATTAAACGCTGAAAAGTATATTTCCATTCATTTCCGTGCGGTTTGATATTTCGTCCGAATTTTTCGAAAGCAACCAAATGTGCAATTTCATGAATGAGCGTAATTAAAAAACGATACTTATTTAAACTTGCGTTCACAGTAATTTCATGCTTTCCGCTCGGTCCACGTCTGTAATCGCCGTGGCGTGTCTGACGCTCGTTTACAATTTTTAAGTGAACCTGATTGGCCACAATCAAATCGAAAACAGGTTTTACTGCGTGTTCGGGAATGTATTTAGCTAAAGTGTCGCTCAAGTGTATAATTTTTTATTAGCGCCAAAAATACTTCTAAATATATTTTTATAAAGTTAAATATTTAAAATATTGGCTGTTTACATCTTTTTTAATTTCGCCGTTGGCAAAAAATACATTCATTTTTGTTTCTTTTGCCTTTACTTCTTCTTCCACATTTCTCACTTTTCCTTCTTGATATTTAAGAGCATATGCTTTTTGAAGATATTCTAAACTGCTTTTCGAATTATTTAAAACCTGAAAACTAGAAGCAATATTGATGTAACAAGCCCATAAAGCTGCTTTTTGTCCTTTGTCGTTCTGATCTAATTCTTTTGAATATTGCTCCATTTTTAGAATAAAATCACTAAAAACTTTTTTCTTATTTAGGTAGTTCTTGTAATTTTTTAAACGAGTTTCGTCTTGAAAACGGCCAGATTCGTCTTTAAGAACCAAATTATTTTTTTGAATGAATTCGGTATTTGCCGCTAAAAGAGCTTCATCGATTGTTGGCTCTGCTTTGTTCTTCGACCATTTCTCCAAAACATCAACGTCTTGATTTAATTTAGCAAAAATCGGATTTTTATCTTCTTTAGAAATTCTAGAAAAATAAAAACTATCCTGATAATATTCGACATCTATCCAAGAAACCAGTCTTCCTCGCATGTTTTCCTGAATATTTTTTACCAATTGATTAAAAAGCAAATCTTTATCGATATTTGCTGTTAGGTAGCTTACCAATTCTGCTTTGGTTTTGCCTAACGGTGAAGCATTGGTCAACTCTTTAACATTATATGTTTTTTCCATCACAACTTCCTTAGTCAGACTATTTATAATTTTATAAACAGCATCGTATCTATAATATATTTCACTAGAAAAAGCAGGATCAACATTTTTTGTTTCTTTAATATTCGATGTATAAGCTATGTTTTTTATAGAAATATCTAAAATAAAATGGTCTTTAGCTTCTTTGTCATTTAGCGTATATCCCAGTTCCATTATAGTTGGAATATGATATCCTTTCATATCAGGTTCAGTATCCGTACCAATAATGGCTCTTTTTAAATCTTTCTCTCTAAAAAATTCATTGTAAGACAATGGCGGACGGGTTCCTTTTTTTTCTCCATCGACAAAAACAACTATCAAATCTGGTGAAAGATGCAGTTTCACTCCATAACTGTGATATCCTTCTGGAATATAACTTTCTGGATAAACAAAATTGTAAAAACTCAGAACCTCAGATTTGTAGGACTGAGCAGAAGTTTTCAAATTAAAGGCAACAAAAAATAGAGCAGTAAAAAGAGTAATTTTTCTTTTCATAAATTGGCTGGTTAGATTTGGGTTTGAAAATAGTTGTTTATTTTAAGGATTAGTTGATGAAACTTCTAAGACTTTTCCGTTGAAATATTTATTGCCGTTGAGTGTAAAATCATAAATATAAGTTGCCATTCCTTCAGCAGAAATTGGCGCTTGATATCCAGGAAAAGCTTCATTAAGCATTTCAGTCTGAACAGAACCTAATGCTAATACATTAAATGAAATGCCTTTCTCTTTATATTCTTCCGCTAGTAATTCAGTCAAAGTAATCACAGCTCCTTTACTCGAACTGTAAGCTGCTAATCCTGCAAATTTCAAACTTCCGCGAACGCCACCGATAGAACTGATAGTAACAACATGACTGCCTTTTTCTAAATACGGAATACAAATTCTAGTTAAATTGGCTACTGCAAAAACGTTTACTTTATAAATGCTTTCAAAATCTGCTTGAGTAGTTTCTGCAAAAGGTTTTAAAAGTAAAGCTCCTGCGTTATGAACAACTGCATCTACTTTTTTCCAAGTGGAAGAAATAAACTGATTCACTTCTTGCAAAGCATTTTCATCTGCCAAGTCGATAGAAAGGCAAGTAACATTTTGATGTTCTAATAAAGATTGTGGAATTTTTCTGGAAATAGCCAACACTTGATGGCCGGCTTCAGCAAATTTCAAAGCTAATTCATAACCAATTCCTCTGCTTGTTCCTGTAACGATAATATTTTTCATGCAACAAAAATAATCAAAATGCTTCTTATTTATTCATCGTTATTTCCTGAGTTGGCGAAACTGCAATATGGGTAACAGCAGGCAACAATTCTTGGGTAAATGCTGTGATATGCGGAATATCCATTAGTTTAAATTCATCTGAAACATGATGATAGAAATCAAAATTTTCAAAATCAAAAGTACTTATCGATTGACAAGGTTTTTTGAAAACATCGTAAAATGAATAGTTATCTGATCTGTAGAATAATTCGTATTCAGCCTCTTTTGGCAAAAATCCGATAGTATTTTTTCCTGTATATTCATTGATTTTTGATGCCATATTTGATTTGTCAAAACCTGTTATGTAAGCTAGAAAATCTCTTTTCATTGGCACTCCAATCATTTCGATATTTAATTGTGTGTAAAGATTAAAGTTTTCTTTTTTCAATTTCTGAACTAAACTTTTTGAGCCTAATAATCCTTTCTCTTCTCCAGCAAAAAAGGCAATTAATATGCTGCGTTTATTCGCTTTAGTTTTGGCAAAATATTTCGCCATCGCCGCTACAGACGTTACGCCCGAAGCATCATCATTGGCACCATTATTAATTTTATCTGCTTGTTCTTTTTTCTCGATTCCGATATGATCGTAGTGCGCGCTTAAAACAACAAATTCTTTTTTAAGTTCTGGATCTGTACCTTCTATAACTCCGACAATATTAAAAGCGGGAGTTTTAAAGTTTGTCAACGTATCTCGATAGGTTTTAAAATACGGTTTAACATTATTCTTTTTTAGAAAATCTTCCAAAAATACAGCAGCTTTTTCGATTCCTTTTGTTCCTGTTTCACGTCCTTCTAATTCATCTGAAGAAAGATATTTTAAGAAATCTGAGATTTCAGTTTCGCCTACTTTGTAATTAACTTCTATTATTTTTGAATCTGATTTAGAATCTTTTTCAGCCACACTTGTGGTGCTAGATTTACAAGCAATGAAAATGAAAGGAAGCAAAAAGTATAATTTTTTCATGGTTTTATATGAATTAGGATTGATTTTAGGATAAAATTAATTTGAATGTATAAACTTATGAAAACTAAAAGAATATTCATAAAAAAACCCTTTCAAACTAAAAGTCGAAAGGGTTTTCAAATCTATTGTAACCTAATTTTATCCAGCGATTACAGCTCTAGAAATTACGATTTTCTGAATTTCAGAAGTTCCTTCGTAAATCTGAGTAATTTTTGCATCACGCATTAAGCGCTCTACATGATATTCTTTTACATAACCATTTCCTCCGTGAATCTGAACAGCTTCAACTGCAGTATCCATTGCCACTTGCGAAGCAAATAATTTTGCCATCGCACCACTCACATCGTAATTTTTATGATTGTCTTTATCCCAAGCGGCTTTCATGCATAAATGACGAGCGGCTTCGATATTAACTGCCATATCTGCCAATTTAAAAGCAATTGCCTGATGATTGCAAATTTCAGTTCCAAAAGCTTTACGCTCTTTAGAATATTTCAAAGCCATTTCATAAGCTCCAGAAGCAATTCCTAATGCTTGAGAAGCAATTCCGATTCTTCCTCCCGCAAGAGTTTTCATAGCAAATTTAAATCCGAAACCATCTTCACCGATTCTGTTTTCTTTAGGAACTTTTACATCAGAAAACATTAGAGAATGTGTGTCAGAGCCACGAATTCCCATTTTTTGTTCTTTTGGTCCAACAGAGAAGCCTGGCATATCTTTCGTCATAATCAAAGCATTAATTCCTTTATGCTTCAATTCTGGATGAGTTTGAGCAATTACTAAATATACAGATGCAGTATTTCCGTTTGTAATCCAGTTTTTGGTTCCATTAACTAAATAATGATCACCCATATCAATTGCTGTTGTTTTTTGCGAAGTTGCATCACTTCCTGCTTCAGGCTCACTTAAGCAAAAAGCTCCGTGAATTTCTCCAGAAGCCAAACCTGGTAAATATTTTTGTTTTTGTTCTTCAGTACCATATTCTTGTAATCCCCAGCAAACTAATGAATTATTTACAGACATTACTACAGAAGCAGATGCATCTACTTTAGAAATTTCTTCCATAGCAATAACGTAAGAAATAGCATCCAGACCGCTTCCTCCATATTTAGGATCAACCATCATTCCCATAAATCCAAGTTCTCCCATTTTTTTGACTTGCTCCGTAGGAAATATTTGTTTTTCGTCACGTTCAATAACTCCAGGCAATAATTCATTTTGAGCAAAATCTCTTGCTGCCTGCTGAATCATTAAATGTTCTTCGGTAAGATTAAAATCCATAATAATATACTTTAATTGTTTTGCAACCTAAATTCGAGAAGATTCGATTAAGCTGATGGTTTTATGTTTTTTGTGTTTTTTCGGTGCCAATTTTCTAAAGCAAAGGCATCCAAAGATACTTTTTAAAAGTGTAATTTACAATGCATGCATACAAAATTAATAGATCAGCAATGATTACGATAACGTTTTCGTAATTATTTAGGTTTTCGAGTAAATCAGCATTAATTATGCAACAAATTTTCTAAAATTCAAGAATCATATTTACCATCTTCAATCACACAAAATTTGACTAAGTTTTGCCAGTTATGAGTTAAACAATTCTTAAAATACGTAACACTACGTAAAACAAGTCTTACTAATTTGATTATTAACGTAATAGAAAAATTAAATGTGAATTTTACAGAAAAAAAACATCCTAAAAATGACGCAAATATTAATAAATTAACATTATTTTTGACCAAAAAATAAATAATTGACAGAACATGAAAAAGATTTTACTATTCCTCACACTCCTCTTAAGCTTACAATTTTCGACCGTTTCGGCACAAACTCAAATCGATGTTAATGGTGTAACTGTACCTAGAAAAATAGAATTTCTGGGTAAAACTTTACAGTTAAATGGTGCAGGCGGAAGATCTAAAATGTGGATGGAAGTTTACGTGCAAGCACTGTATTTATCTCAATTAACACAAGATCCTCAATTTATCATAGACAGCGATACTGAAATGGCGATTCGAATTGAAATCACTTCTTCAATGGTTTCTTCTAATAAATTGACTAAAGCAATGAACACTGGTTTTGAAAAATCTGCGGGAGCACAATTAGAACAATTACGCCCAAGAATCGAGCAGTTAAAAAGCTATTTGAGTGATGCCATTACAGAAAAAGATGTTTTCATTTTAGCTTACAATCCTTTGGATCAAAATGTTTATGTTAGCAAAAATGAAGTTCTAAAAGGAAAAATTCCTGGATTCGATTTCAAAAAAGCATTATTCGGAATCTGGCTTTCTGACAAACCAGTTGACGAAACTTTGAAAAAACATTTATTAGGGCAATAGTCTTAATTTTTTAAATATACGAAAAGCCGTCCCGAAAAATTTCTGGACGGCTTTTCTTTTTTGTTTTATATATTTGATGCAAAATACATTATTCGCATTATTCTATTTTATACATTTACGCAAAATAAACATATCACAACAAAATGAAAGATTTATTACAACAATTTGAAAACAAGGCGCCTGAAATTGTTTTCAATTGGAAAGATTCAGAAACAGAAGCCGAAGGGTGGACTGTAATTAATTCACTTCGCGGAGGAGCTGCTGGTGGAGGAACAAGAATGAGAAAAGGCTTAGACATGAACGAAGTTTTGTCTTTAGCAAAAACTATGGAAGTTAAATTCTCTGTTTCTGGTCCTGCAATTGGTGGCGCTAAATCTGGAATAAATTTTGATCCGAACGATCCTCGCAAAAAAGGTGTTTTACAACGTTGGTACAAAGCGGTTTCTCCTTTATTAAAAAGTTACTACGGAACTGGAGGAGATTTAAATGTTGATGAGATTCACGAAGTAATTCCAATGACAGAAGAATGTGGCGTTTGGCATCCTCAGGAAGGTGTTTTCAACGGACATTTTAAACCTACGGAAGCGGATAAAATTAATAGAATTGGACAATTACGTCAAGGTGTAATTAAAGTTATTGAAAACCCGAAATTCTCGCCAGACGTTACAAGAAAATATACTGTTGCCGATATGATCACTGGTTTTGGTGTTGCTGAAGCAGTTCGTCATTTTTACGCAACTTACGGCGGAGACATTAAAGGTAAAAAAGCAATCGTTCAAGGTTTTGGAAATGTTGGTTCTGCAGCCGCTTTTTATTTAGCTGAAATGGGAGCAAAAGTGATCGGAATTATTGATCGCGATGGCGGATTAATTAAAGAAGAAGGTTTTTCTTTTGAAGAAATCAGAACTTTGTTTTTAAATAAAGACGGAAATAAATTAGTTGCGGACAATATGATTCCGTTTGAAGAAATCAACTCTAAAATCTGGACAATTGGCGCTGAAATTTTCACGCCTTGTGCCGCTTCAAGATTGGTTACTCAAGCTCAAATCGACAGCTTAATTGCAAACGGATTGGAAGTGATTTCTTGCGGTGCGAATGTTCCTTTTGCAGACAAAGAAATTTTCTTTGGTTCTATTATGGAGCAAGTGGATCAAAAAGTAAGTTTGATTCCTGATTTTATTTCAAACTGCGGAATGGCAAGAGTTTTTGCTTATTTCATGGAGAAAAAAGTGCAAATGACTGACGAAGCTATTTTTAATGATACTTCAGAAATTATAAAAAATGCGATTGTAAAAGCTCATGCTCTAAATTCGTCTAAAACAAATATTAGCGCAACTGCTTTTGAAATTGCATTGAAACAGTTAGTTTAATTTTTATATACTTTATTAAAAGCGAGCGAGCTGGATTATATTCGGCTCGCTTTTTTTTGCCACAAATTTTTTTAACGCAAAGCACGCTAAGATATTTTAATTCAAAGTGCAAGCAATATCTAAATATTAAGTTCGCAAAGCTTTGTTTACATCTAGCTTTGAGAACTTTTAATCTAAAGATTTACTCAAATTTGAAACAAATAAAACTTTGCGTTTCTTTGCGTAAATCTTAGTGTGCTTTGCGTTATAATTAATTTGAAAAACACTTAGCGAACTTTGCAGTAAAATCTCGTCCTTCACTTCCATTCTAAACAATTTTTACTACTTTTAAACGTTTTTAAAATAATACATTTCAAAATTCAGAATTTAAATGAGTTCCTCAATTTCTTCAGATCAAAAGAAATCATTGTTATTCACAACTGCTATTTATGCAGCAATAATTCTATTGCTGTTTTTTATACGTTTTTGGCCACCTTATAACCCAGAAAACAATGTCGCTCTTGCTGACGGAGGCGGTGGCGGTGGCGGCGTAACCGTAAATTTTGGCGACAGTGATTTAGGTTCTGGCGCTAATTATAAAAGCGAAGTTCTGAATGTAAAAAACAATGTAAAACAAGTTCAGGCAAAAGCTGCTCCAGAAGAAGCAATTGTTACTCAGGAAAGCTCAGTTGCTGATAAAACAGATGTTGTAATTCCGTCAAAAGAAAAACCTAAAAAACCTGTTCCTGTTACAAAACCAGAGACAAAACCCGTTCCTGAAAAACCTAAAGTTTCAAATTCAACAAACGATGCTTTATCAAGCATTATGAAAGGTTCAAACAAAGGCGGAGACGGAGATGATAAAGCTTCTGGAAATAAAGGAAAAGCAAACGGAAGTTTAAACTCAAATGGCTATTATGGTTCTGGTGGCTCTGGCGGAGGAACCGGAGGCGGTAACGGAACTGGAAATGGCATTGGAACCGGAAGTGGTTACGGCGCAGGAAGCGGTGGAGGTTCTGGTGGCGGATCTGGATATTCTTTAGGAAACAGAAAAGCATTATCTAAACCTGCACCAAAATATACTTGTAATGAAGAAGGCAAAGTAGTTGTTGAAGTAAGCGTCGACCAAAATGGAAAAACAATAAGCGCAACTCCAGGAATTAAAGGAACTACAAATACTGCAAAATGCTTATTAGATCAAGCAAGAATAGCAGCAATGAATACCAAATGGGAATCTGATAGTGATGCTCCTGCAAAACAAGTTGGGAAAATTATTTATAATTTTAGTTTGGATTAAAACACGAATTACACAGATTTATACTAAATCTGCTCTCTATAAAAAAAGGCTTTCAGATTACTGAAAGCCTTTTTTATGTCTTTATTCTAATTAACGATTAATTTGTCATCCTGAGCGAAGTCGAAGGACACACAAGTAATTCCTCAAAGGGATATCATCATTCTTTGTCGAGCTTCTGGCGCGTCCTTCGACTTCGCTCAGGATGACAAATCGTTGCGTAATTTTTTTTTTGCGTGAGGGATAGGAGCTGGCTACCGAAGTAGCGCGGATAGCCCGGTCCCGTTAAGATAAGTGGGCGAATATTGATAAAGAATGTTTGCCCACTTATCTTAACGGGATCACGCCCTAATAATTATTATTACTTCGGACTTGTTGCAATTACAAACTTCAGATTATTCCTCACTCCTATCTGCAAAACATCTACTAAATCTTGTACTTGCAAATTAAACGGAATTCGAACGACAACAGTTTGTTCTTTATCTGTACCTATTTTAGACATTAAACTCGTTTCTAGATTTTCAAAATCGACTTGTTCTTTGTCAATGTAGAATTTTTTATCTTCTGTAACCGATAAACTAATTAATTGTTTATTGGTCTTTTCATTAGATTTTGCTTTTGGAAGCGTCATCTTGATTACGTTTGGGTTTGCCAGTGTTGAAATAATTAAGAAAAACAACAGCAGGAAGAACATAATGTCGCTCAAAGATGAAGTCGCTACTTCGGCGTGAAATCTTCTTTTTCTTTTAATAGACATACCTTATGCTCTTTGAATTATGTTGACAAACTCTAAAATCTGTTTCTGAATTTTTAAGGCGAAATCATCAATTTTTCCGTTTAATAAGTGGTAAGCAGAATACGCAATAATACCGACAATTAATCCAGAACCAGAACTGATCATTTTTTCATACAAACCTCCAGAGATATTTCCGATACTAATGTTTTCTGTAACCGAAATGCTGTAGAAAATTTTAATTACTCCAGAAATTGTTCCAATGAAACCAAGCGTTGGCGCAATACCTGCGATAAGTCCAAGATGACCTAAACGTCTTTCCATTTCGCCAATTTCGATGTCTGCTGCGCGGTCCATATTAGATTCTATTTCAGCAATTGGTCTTCCGATAACCAAAACGCCTTCTTTCAAGATATTTCCAGCGGCCGTATTATTTCTTTCTACAATTGTTCTTGCTAATTCAATATTTCCAGAATGCAATTTATCGCCAACATCCTGCATTAATCTGCCATCAATTTTTGATGCTCGGCTGATGTACATATAACGTTCAAAAATCACATAAATAGTGTAAAACAATAAAATCGCGATCGGAATTAGGAAAACTCCTCCTTTCATTATAAACCCAAACATTGAAATTTCGTTTTCTGGTGCAATCTTTTCGATCACTACATTTGAAGCATTTGCGATTGTATCTGTTTGTAATTGAATAAAACTAAACATATATTAATTCTGGTTTTTAATAATTAATTCTAAAAAATATTTGAAATTTGCAATAAAGATAATTTTCGCTGTAATATTAAACTACAAAAATCGAAATTTATTTCAATCAACAACTATTTTATCCAAATAAATGAACTATCAAGAGACAACGGAATGGATGTTTAATCAACTTCCAATGTACCAATTGCAGGGAGCTTCAGCTTATAAAGAAGATTTAACAAACATCAAAATATTAGCAGAGCATCTTGGCAATCCTCAAAATAAATTGAGATGCATTCATGTGGCTGGCACAAACGGAAAAGGCTCTACTTCGCATATGTTATCTTCTATTCTTCAAGAAGCAGGCTACAAAGTCGGTTTGTATACTTCTCCGCATTTAAAAGATTTTAGAGAAAGAATTAAAATAAACGGTAAAGAGATTTCAGAAGATTTTGTTATTGAATTTATTGGAAAACATAAATCTTTTTTTGAAGATAATGATATGAGTTTCTTCGAAATGACTGTCGGTTTAGCTTTTGATTATTTCGCAACTGAAAAAACTGATATTGCGATTATTGAAGTTGGTCTTGGCGGAAGACTCGATGCGACAAATATTATCACGCCTTTGGTTTCTGTAATTACTAATATTGGTTTAGATCATACACAGTTTTTAGGAAATACTTTGGAAGCGATTGCCGGAGAAAAAGCTGGGATTATTAAACCGAATATTTCTGTTGTAATTGGAGAATATACCGATGAAACAAAACCTGTATTTTTGGCTAAAGCCGAAGAAAATAAGGCGCCGATTTATTTGGCTTCAGATTTAATTGATCAAATTTATTTATCGGATTTAATTGGAGATTATCAGTTTCACAATAAAAAAACAGTGCAGCAGACGGTTTCTATTTTAAATAACGAAACCGATTTTAAAATCTCTAACGAACAATTAAAAGATGGTTTGTTGCATGTTATAAAAAATACTGGCTTGCAAGGCAGATGGCAGCAATTGGGAGAAAACCCAAAAATAATCTGCGACACGGCGCATAACAAACACGGATTAACCGTTGTAATGAATCAGCTAAAAAATGAGAAATACGAAAAACTGCATATTGTTTTGGGCGTTGTAAATGACAAAGATTTAGATTCTATTTTGCCACTTTTCCCAAAAGAAGCACAATATTATTTCTGTCATCCAAATTCGTCGCGAGCTTTACCTGCCGAAACTTTAAAAAATGCAGGAGAAAAATTCAATTTAATAGGAGAAAAATACGATTCTGTAGAAATCGCTTTCGCAAAAGCCAAGAAAAATGCCTCAGAAAATGATTTTATTTACGTTGGCGGAAGCACTTTTGTTGTTGCGGAATTGCCTTTGAACTAAAATATACTTTTGATTTAGAAAAAACTTTGAAAAAATAATTTTAATAACAAATTCATAAACAAGCACATATAAACTATTTTAAAAAAAGTTTTATTTTTTATTCGAATTTCTTTGCAGAACTCGAAAACTAGCGTATATTTGCACTCGCAATCACAAACGATAGCAACCTAGTAAAATAGGGCGATTAGCTCAGCTGGTTCAGAGCACCTCGTTTACACCGAGGGGGTCGGGGGTTCGAACCCCTCATCGCCCACCAAGAAACTCCTTAAGAAATTAAGGAGTTTTTTTTTATCCTTATTTTTGTTATAAAGCCAAAACATTGTCATTTCGACTGAAAGGAGAAATCACACTCGAGTATCAATAAAGATTGGCGATATACTTTGCGGAATTTTTATTACAACTTTCAACTTAGCAGATTTGTAATTCACTAACGCTCTACATTTTTCAATTTCTCACATACTTTTTCGAGAAGTTGCTTAGTCTGTTTGAAATACCTCATTTTATCATCAATCTCTTTTATTTTTGCCTGAAAAAGCTCAAGTGTTTCCGGTTTCGAATCAGAGTTTTCAAACCAAGTCGTCAATATTTTTTTTATTTCTGCTAAAGAAAATCCCACTTCTCTTGCTTCTATAATGATCTCTAAACGCTCAACAGCATTACCATCGTAGTGTTTATAATTATTAGATTTTACCTTTTCATCAGTCAATCCCTTAATCATTCCTAAATTTTCATAATATCTAATAGTATGAATCGATAATCCCGTCTTTTTTGATAATTCGTTTACAAGCATAACCTCATTTTTATTAAAACAAACAACAAAGTATAGAGCATAGTCTATACTTTATTGTTGCAAATATAGGAAATGTTTTGTTTTAAAACACAAGAAAAGAACAGATTGGGATAATTTAAACAAAAAAAAACACCTCCAGCATTTACAAAGAATCGCCTATAAAAAAAGCTTCAAATTCCTTTAAAGCCATTTTGTTTCTTGATTTAAATCTTAATTTTTATATTTTATTTTGACATTTCTTTTGTTGAGAAAAAGAAATGGAAGAAGATAAAATAGCAATAAGTAAAATTCTTTTCATGATTTAAGGGATAAATTTTATATTAAATCTAGAAGCAATTGTGATTTAAGACTTAGTGTTATTTTTTTTCAATCTTCTAATATTCAGATAATTTCTAAACGGCACATCATAAAGAACCATTACTAAATATGCAAATACAACAAGCAAAACCACAGATATTATTACAATAAATGTCAATTGCATTATAGTTGGTTTATAGTTGGTGTAATAATTTCCAAACATCCATAAAACCGCATAATGTGTCATGTATAATGGATAGGATATTTTTCCTGAAAAAACACAAGCTTTTTTCAATCCAGGTTTTAAGATAGCCCCAGCTCCCAAAGAAATTAATAATGGAAAATAAAACAACACAACTAACGGTTCTGAAATCCAATTCCATTCTGAAAATGGCATAATAAAAGCCAATAGCAGTAAAAAGGTTAATCCACCAAAACCTAGCTTATTTTTTATAATCCAATTAGAACGGTAAATAAGTAATCCTGCCAAAAAAGAATACGAAATTCTAGCACATCCGTCCCAAAAAGTTGGACCACTCCATCCTCCTAATAAATTACCCGAATTATATCCTACATAACAAATCGCGATTGCAGACAATATCGTTAGTAACAATAAAAAGCTTCTTCCAATTCTATAAAGAAAAAATGCATAAACAATATTAGCAATATACTCCCAAAACAGTGACCATGCTGGTGCATTAAAACTAAACAGATTAAATCCGCGATCAGCAATAACCGGTAATGGAATAAGAAAAAGCGAACAGATAAATGTCAAAATAATTTTTCCTGTGCTATATAATTCTAAATGCCCGCCAAACGGATCAAATAAAAAAGCCAGTAATCCTAATATCGATCCTGCTACGACTAAAGGATGTAATCTTATAATTCTTGAAACAAAGAAGTTACGAAGTCCCATTTTTGCGATACGGTCATCGTAAGCATATCCAATTACAAATCCCGAAAGACAAAAGAAAAAATCGACAGCTAGAAATCCATGTCCAATAAAATTCTGACTCGGATCAGTAAAAATCCATTCCATAAAATGAAAAATGACAACAGCAAAAGCTGCAATACCTCTTAATCCATCTAAAATTTCAAAATGCTGTTTTGTTTCAAGAACTGCTTTATCTGATTGGCTTGTATCCATTAGTTTATATTGTATGAATAAGGTGATTTGGTGACGTTGCAAGTTCTACAAATAAATATTCAAATCAAAATCAGATCTATTCAATTAAACTGTTAAAGTCTTTAAAGTTTCACATTTAAATAACTTTTTCCACTTTTTCATTCGGCCTTATTTTTATAAGTTTGCTAAAATCCAAATTTAAGTATGCACGTAGCAGGTTGTCTTTCACCTCCAGAAAATTAATACTATTTCATTTAGTATTGACACTTTACTGAATCTTCAGTACGATTTCTTGTGTCTTTACCTCAATCAACATTATTAATATTCAAAATTATCCTCAGAAAGGATAGGACAACTTCTTATGAAAAAATCTTATTTGATACTGCATACTGCAGTTTTACTTGCTGGTTTTACCGGTATTTTCGGAAAACTCATTTCTCTTAACGAAATCACTCTAGTTTGGTACAGAGTTCTATTTACTTCAATTATTCTTTTTTTTATTTTAAAAATATACAATATAAAATTACTCAAGTCATTTTCTGAAGTAGCAAAAATTTCCAAAGCTGGAGTATTGATTACCATTCATTGGATTTTCTTCTATGCCAGCATAAAATATTCTAACATATCAATTGGTGTTGTATGTTATTGTCTGACAAGTTTTTTTACTGCTTTTTTTGAACCGATCCTCAATAAAAAAAGATTTAATTTGGTTCAAATTTTATTAAGCATGCTCACATTACTAGGAATAAGCTTAATTTTTCATTTTGATTCTTCATATCAACTCGGAATATTACTTGGAATAATTTCGTCAGCATTTGCTGCTTTATACACTATTTACAACGAAAGGCTAGTACAATTCTACGACAGTAAACTCATTAATTTTTACCAGATGCTTGGAGGAACTTTAGCATTAGGATTTGCTCTTCCATTTTACTTTTACAATTTTCCAAAACAGGCTTTTATTCCAAACTTGAAAGACATTTTCTATTTATTCATTTTAGCTTCATGCTGCACGGTTGCGCTTTATGTAATGTTTGCAGAATCGCTTAAAAAGATTCAAGCATTTACCATAAATCTAACATTCAATTTAGAACCAATTTATTCGATAATACTAGCCTTTTTATTTTTTAACGAAGGCCAATCAGTCAATTTCTCATTTTATATCGGAATAAGCTTGGTAATGACTTCCGTTATACTGCAATCTATTATTTCTATTCGAAAGAAAAACACAATAAAGCCTCAAATCTCTTAAAAGCATAAAACAAAAAACTCCTTTGTACAAAAGGAGTTTTTCTTTTTATCGATATTTTTTAATCATTCAATCCTTTTCCCTCTAGAATTCTTGAAATATTTTTTTCTACTCTACTCTCTCTAGTTTTAGACTGTTTAGGCTGAGAGAAATGAAGTAAATACGCTCGTTGCCTTCCAGGAGTTAAAGCGTAAAAAGCTTTTTTAAAATCAGAATCGACATCAAATTTACTCTGAAGTTCTTCGGCAATTTCAAACTCAGAAACTTTCTTCAATTCTACTTTTTGTCCTGACTTTTCAATTTCAGCCGCTTCAAAAATATACTTTTTTAGAATTTCTCTTTTAGATAAAATATCTTGAACATTTGCAAATCTAACTTGACGAGCCGCTTGTACATTCTCTGACTGCTGAATTAATATATTATCTGGATCTTTCATTAAAGCTCCTTTGAAAAACAAAAAAGCGCAATATTCCTTAAATGAATGAATCAAAACAATGTTTGCATTATCAAAAATATAACATGGACATCCCCATTTTAATTCTTCTGATAAATGACAGTCTAAAACAATTTCTCGCATCTGTTCAATTTCAGCTTTCCATTTTTCACTTTTTTCGAAATAAAAATCAACTTTAGGATTTGTAGCATATTGTGCCATAAATTTTAAAATTAAAATAATCCATTAAAATTAATAAAATTTAAAAATTATCCGAAAGTCTTTTTTCAATATTAAAACATTTTAAAAACACCCTAATACAAATTTTATCCAAAGAATAGCAGAACACTTAAACAACTTAAAGATTCCATTATTTTAAGACAAATATTAAAGAGACAGAGTTGATACCCAAAATTTATAAAAACAGAAAACCCCATCCGGTTTGGATAGGGTTTCACAAAAGAAAGGCGACGACATACTCTCCCACATAACTGCAGTACCATCTGCGCAGGCGGGCTTAACTTCTCTGTTCGGGATGGGAAGAGGTGAGCCCCGCCGCAATAACCACCTTAAGGTTTTTAGTTGTTGGTTTGCGGTTGTCGGTTGTTGGATTTTCCATCAACTATCAACTATTAACCATCAACTGCTCTGCGTCGAGCAAATATTTTAACATACTGAGATAAAGAAAAGAAGAATAGTTTAGAAAGTTTCCTCCCGATCCGCCTGGGCGGATCGGGAAAAGGGCGTACATAAGCTTACGGATTATTAGTACTACTCGACTGTGACATTACTGCCTTTACATCTGTAGCCTATCAACGTGGTCATCTTCCACGATCCTTAAAAGAAATCTCATCTTGTGGTGGGTTTCGCGCTTATATGCTTTCAGCGCTTATCCCTTCCAAACGTAGCTACTCTGCGGTGCCCCTGGCGGGACAACAGATACACTAGAGGTTTGTCCAATTCGGTCCTCTCGTACTAGAATCAGATCCACTCAAATTTCTAACGCCCGCAGTAGATAGAGACCGAACTGTCTCACGACGTTCTGAACCCAGCTCGCGTGCCACTTTAATGGGCGAACAGCCCAACCCTTGGGACCTTCTCCAGCCCCAGGATGTGACGAGCCGACATCGAGGTGCCAAACCCCCCCGTCGATATGAGCTCTTGGGGGAGATCAGCCTGTTATCCCCGGCGTACCTTTTATCCTTTGAGCGATGGCCCTTCCATGCGGAACCACCGGATCACTATGCTCTACTTTCGTACCTGATCGACCTGTATGTCTCTCAGTCAAGCTCCCTTATGCCATTGCACTCTACGCACGGTTACCAAGCGTACTGAGGGAACCTTTAGAAGCCTCCGTTACTCTTTTGGAGGCGACCACCCCAGTCAAACTACCCACCAAGCACTGTCCCCCACATCGCGGGGTTAGGCCTCAGATAAACAAAGGGTTGTATTTCAACAATGACTCCACAACGCCTGGCGACGCCGCTTCATAGTCTCCAACCTATCCTACACATCATTTATCCAAGGTCAATACTAAGCTATAGTAAAGGTGCACAGGGTCTTTTCGTCCCACTGCGGGTAAACGGCATCTTCACCGTTACTACAATTTCACCGAGCTCATGGCTGAGACAGTGTCCAGATCGTTACACCATTCGTGCAGGTCGGAACTTACCCGACAAGGAATTTCGCTACCTTAGGACCGTTATAGTTACGGCCGCCGTTTACTGGGGCTTCAATTCAATGCTTCTCCGAAGATAACATCTCCTCTTAACCTTCCAGCACCGGGCAGGTGTCAGGCCCTATACTTCATCTTACGATTTTGCAGAGCCCTGTGTTTTTGATAAACAGTCGCCTGGACCTCTTCACTGCGGCCCCGATTGCTCGGGGCGACCTTTCTCCCGAAGTTACAGGTCTATTTTGCCTAATTCCTTAGCCATGAATCTCTCGAGCACCTTAGGATTCTCTCCTCAACTACCTGTGTCGGTTTACGGTACTGGTTCTTATTGCCTGAAGTTTAGAGGTTTTTCTTGGAAGCCCTTAGGCGCACTATCTCTTTGTCCGAAGACTCCGAGTACTATCGCATTTCACCAAGATCTCCGGATTTGCCTAGAGACCCTATAGCTAGGTGCTTTAACGAACTATTCCGTCAGTTCGCGGCGCTTTCATCACTCCGTCACCCCATCACAGCAATAAGAAGTACGGGAATATTAACCCGTTGGCCATCGACTGTCCCTTTCGGGTTCGCCTTAGGACCAGACTAACCCACAGCTGATTAGCATAGCTGTGGAAACCTTAGTTTTTCGGTGTGCGGGTTTCTCGCCCGCATTATCGTTACTTATGCCTACATTTTCTTTTCTGACCGGTCCAGCATACCTTACGATACACCTTCTGCCCTGTCAGAATGCTCCCCTACCACTTGCAGCAAGCTGCAAATCCATAGCTTCGGTAATATGTTTATGCCCGATTATTATCCATGCTCGTCCGCTCGACTAGTGAGCTGTTACGCACTCTTTAAATGAATGGCTGCTTCCAAGCCAACATCCTAGCTGTCTGGGCAGACAAACCTCGTTCTTTCAACTTAACATATATTTGGGGACCTTAGCTGATGGTCTGGGTTCTTTCCCTCTCGGACTTGGACCTTAGCACCCAAGCCCTCACTGTTATCAACCATTATATAGCATTCGGAGTTTGTCAGGAATTGGTAGGCGGTGAAGCCCCCGCATCCAATCAGTAGCTCTACCTCTATATAACTAAAATAACGCTGCACCTAAATGCATTTCGGGGAGTACGAGCTATTTCCGAGTTTGATTGGCCTTTCACCCCTACCCACAGGTCATCCGAAGACTTTTCAACGTCAACCGGTTCGGTCCTCCACTGTGTGTTACCACAGCTTCAACCTGCCCATGGGTAGATCACACGGTTTCGCGTCTAACACTGCCGACTAAAGCGCCCTATTCAGACTCGCTTTCGCTGCGGATCCATGGCTTAACCACTTATCCTTGCCGGCAACGTTAACTCGTAGGCTCATTATGCAAAAGGCACGCCGTCACCCCACGAAAGGGCTCCGACCGCTTGTAAGCGCATGGTTTCAGGATCTATTTCACTCCGTTATTCACGGTTCTTTTCACCTTTCCCTCACGGTACTGGTTCACTATCGGTCTCTCAGGAGTATTTAGCCTTAGCGGATGGTCCCGCCAAATTCAGACAGGGTTTCACGTGCCCCGCCCTACTCAGGATACCGCTATCCATTACATTTGTTGCCCATACGGGGCTGTCACCCTCTATGGCGCTCCTTTCCAGAAGCTTCCGGTTCCTCATGCATGAAATATCGCGGTCCTACAACCCCGGCAATGCCGTAACAATGCCGGTTTGGGCTAATCCGCGTTCGCTCGCCACTACTTACGGAATCACTTTTGTTTTCTTCTCCTCCGCCTACTTAGATGTTTCAGTTCAGCGGGTTTGCCCACCTATCGGTGTGCTATGCCTTCAGCATAGCGGGTTGCCCCATTCGGATATCTGCGGATCGATCTGTGTGTGCCAGTCCCCGCAGCTTTTCGCAGCTTATCACGTCCTTCTTCGCCTCTGAGAGCCTAGGCATTCCCCATGCGCCCTTATTTTGCTTATTGTACTAGACAAGGCATGCCTTGTCTCTGCCGTCTTGCAATAAATCGCAAAACGTGTTCTTTCTACTTTCTTATTATTTTCTTATCTCAATATGTCAATGAACTTTTTTCCTTTCGGAACTGTGGAGAATAACGGAGTCGAACCGTTGACCTCCTGCGTGCAAGGCAGGCGCTCTAGCCAGCTGAGCTAATCCCCCATTTTTAAATCTTAGATTTTAGAATTCAGATTTTAGATTTCCCATTCTTCTCTAATTTCCTTTGGTGAATCACAGCTTCCAGAATTTCCTTCAAATCAAGTCAAATAGTAGTCCCGGGCAGACTCGAACTGCCGACCCCTACATTATCAGTGTAGTACTCTAACCAGCTGAGCTACGAGACTCTGTTTTACTTAATTTTTATCATTTTTTTAAATTAACAGCAAGAGTAATGCAATCACGATTCCAAACCAATGGTCCGGCATCTTATTTCCCAATCGTGCCTTGCGGCTAACTGATCGGGCTCTAGAAAGGAGGTGTTCCAGCCGCACCTTCCGGTACGGCTACCTTGTTACGACTTAGCCCTAGTTACCAGTTTTACCCTAGGCAGCTCCTTGCGGTCACCGACTTCAGGCACCCCCAGCTTCCATGGCTTGACGGGCGGTGTGTACAAGGCCCGGGAACGTATTCACCGGATCATGGCTGATATCCGATTACTAGCGATTCCAGCTTCACGGAGTCGAGTTGCAGACTCCGATCCGAACTGTGACCGGCTTTATAGATTCGCTCCTGGTCACCCAGTGGCTGCTCTCTGTACCGGCCATTGTAGCACGTGTGTAGCCCAAGGCGTAAGGGCCGTGATGATTTGACGTCATCCCCACCTTCCTCACAGTTTGCACTGGCAGTCTTGTTAGAGTTCCCGACACTACTCGCTGGCAACTAACAACAGGGGTTGCGCTCGTTATAGGACTTAACCTGACACCTCACGGCACGAGCTGACGACAACCATGCAGCACCTTGTAAACTGTCTTGCGAAAGATCTGTTTCCAAATCGGTCAGTCTGCATTTAAGCCTTGGTAAGGTTCCTCGCGTATCATCGAATTAAACCACATGCTCCACCGCTTGTGCGGGCCCCCGTCAATTCCTTTGAGTTTCAAACTTGCGTTCGTACTCCCCAGGTGGGATACTTATCACTTTCGCTTAGCCACTGAAGTTGCCCCCAACAGCTAGTATCCATCGTTTACGGCGTGGACTACCAGGGTATCTAATCCTGTTCGCTACCCACGCTTTCGTCCATCAGCGTCAATCAATTGGTAGTAACCTGCCTTCGCAATTGGTATTCCATGTAATCTCTAAGCATTTCACCGCTACACTACATATTCTAGTTACTTCCCAATAATTCAAGTCCTGCAGTATCAATGGCCGTTCCACCGTTGAGCGATGGGCTTTCACCACTGACTTACAAGACCGCCTACGGACCCTTTAAACCCAATGATTCCGGATAACGCTTGGATCCTCCGTATTACCGCGGCTGCTGGCACGGAGTTAGCCGATCCTTATTCTTACGGTACCGTCAAGCTCCTTCACGAAGGAGTGTTTCTTCCCGTACAAAAGCAGTTTACAATCCATAGGACCGTCATCCTGCACGCGGCATGGCTGGTTCAGGCTTGCGCCCATTGACCAATATTCCTCACTGCTGCCTCCCGTAGGAGTCTGGTCCGTGTCTCAGTACCAGTGTGGGGGATCTCCCTCTCAGGACCCCTACCCATCGTTGCCTTGGTAAGCCGTTACCTTACCAACTAGCTAATGGGACGCATGCTCATCTTTCACCGTTGTGACTTTAATAATGTGCTGATGCCAACTCATTATGCTATGAGGTATTAATCCAAATTTCTCTGGGCTATCCCTCTGTGAAAGGCAGATTGCATACGCGTTACGCACCCGTGCGCCGGTCTCAGATTCCGAAGAATCCTACCCCTCGACTTGCATGTGTTAAGCCTGCCGCTAGCGTTCATCCTGAGCCAGGATCAAACTCTTCATCGTATATTTTAATATTATTATGCGATGCTTTTCCAGTCGGTCTTATTCGAATCTTACGATTCCATTACTCTTATTTTTTCTGTTCCGATTTGCATCGGAACGGCTGTCAATTCAATATGTCTACGAACGTAATTTTTTTGTCTTTCGCTTATCTCTCAAAGCGGGTGCAAAACTAAAACTTCTTTTTGTTTCTCGCAAGAAAAAATTGAAAAATTTTGAAACTTTTTTTTCGTCTCCTTTTCCCGATTTCCCTTCCGATATTTCAATGAACTTTCCCTGTTTTGCGGGGTGCAAATGTAAAAACCTTTTTCTTTTCCTGCAAGCTTTTCCGAATCTTTTTTTCAGAAAATTTCTTCCCTTCCGATTCCTATTCTTCTGCAGTATTTCGATGAGCGTTTTTCGCTGTTGCGGGTGCAAAAGTACAACCTTTATTTACATTCGCAAGCCTTTTGTTTATATAATTTCAATGTTTTTTAAAACTTTTTCTTAACGCGCTGATAACGCATTCTTTACGGATGCGCTTTTTTTTGCCCGCCTGTAGCCTTTTTCTGAATTCACATGCGTTTTTGATTGTTTTGCGGGTTTTACCAACAGCGATTTTGGGGATTTTCCAACCTTTAAGGCACTTTTATTGGGAAAATCTAAATCCTGAAATGCGCTTTTGCTCCCAATCTGCTCCCGAAATCGATCTTCAAGCCTCTTTTTCCGCTGATGTTTCTCCAGAATACGGGATTTCCAGCCCCGACAGTCCCGAAGCTTCGGGAGGAAATCCTTTTTGAGGAGGGGTTCGCCGCAAAAAGATTGCAGCGCATAGCGGGAAAAAGCTCCTTATAAATGCCAAGACCAATCATAAATGCTCCCGATTCTATTCTGCTCATAAATGCTTTGCGCATAAGACGCAATGCGGTGAGCATCTGCGGAAAATCGGAATCTATACTATATTATATATGTATCCTTATAAAAAAAGAAACCCGACAGGTCTTTAAAATCTGTCGGGTTGAAATCGTAACATTAAACTCCTTTATTAATCAAAACGTATGGCTTTTACTGGAGATATTTTTGTTATTATATAAGACGGAATCAATAGTACCAAGAAACAAACGGTAACTGTAAGCAGATTTAACAACAGAATATAAATCCAATTTAAGTAAACAGGCGCTTGATTTACATAATAGTTTTCTGGATTTAGCTGAATTATGCCAAATTGTTGTTGAACCAACAAAATTGAAATCCCTATTAGATTTCCCCAGAACAATCCGCGTAGAATAAGATAAAAGGCGTTATACAAAAATATTTTTCGAACCGACCAGTTATTAGCTCCCATCGATTTTAAAATTCCAATCATTTGTGTTCTTTCTAAAATAAGAACCAATAATGCTACAACCATATTAATTGTAGCAACTAAAATCATTACTGCCAAAATCACTACGATATTAAAATCGAATAATTGAAGCCAATCAAATATATAACTATACTTTTCCACAATAGTTTCAGTGTCGAGAGTAGAAGATGTTTTTTCGTAAACCAGATTTCCGATTGTTTTAATTTCATCAAAGTCATTTACAAAAACTTCAAATGCTCCAATTTGATCTGAATTCCACTTATTAATTCTTTGAATATGTCGAATGTCACCTATTATATAAGTAGCGTCAAAATCTTGAAATCCTGAATTAAATATTCCAACAATTTTAAATCGACGACTATTAGGCAACTTTCCTTGTTCTTCTTTTATAAAAAAAGTATTGAATTCGTCGCCAAGTTTCAAATTAAGTCTGTTTGCCAGAAATCTTGAAATAATAACATCTTCATTTATTTGTTTGCTAAAATCCGGCAATTTGCCTTCTACAATATATTCTTTAATATTATTCCAATCATAATCTGCTCCTACTCCTTTAAAAACAATTCCTTCAAATGCATTCTCTGTTCTTATAATTCCGGCTTTACTTGCGATTGCTTGTATATGACTAACTTCTGGAACACTTTTGAAATTAGGATAGAACTCTTGTTTTTTTGAAATCGGCACCAAAGTAACATCTGAATTGTTATTATCATAATTAGAAATAATAATCTGTCCGTTGAAAGCAGATACTTTATCGCGAATCTTTTTCTGAAGACCAATTCCTGTCGCAACAGAAACCATCATCATAATTATTCCAATTGCAATTGCCGAAATAGCAATCTTAATAATAGGCGCCGAGATACTGCTTTTATAATCTTTTGCAGTAATAAGTCTCTTGGCTATAAAATATTCTAAATTCAAATTTTAGTTTTTTTTAATTATTCCTTTCTCAAAAGTACACCTTAAAAGAATAAAACGAGAAATTCTTTAAATTAATTAATATTCTTTTCTTTAAAGAGGAAGTTCCTTCTTCATTTCTTCTACTATATTGTATGCTGCTGGACAAATTTCAACATTTTTTAATGTTAGATTTGAAATCTGATAAAATTTGTTTCTATCAGTGTGAGGAAATTCTCGACATGCTTTCGGACGAACATCATAAATCATACAGTAATTCTCATGATCTAAAAAAGTACAAGGAACATTTTTTAAAACATAATCTTTATCTTCATCAATGCGAAGATATTGCTCAATAAATTGCTGCGGCTTTTGCCTAAAGTGCTTTGAGATTCGCTCAATATCAGCCAAGGTAAACAACGGTCCAGTTGTTTTACAGCAATTAGCGCACTTCAAACAGTCCGTTCTTTTAAATTCGGCATTATGCAAATCCTGCATAACGTAATCTAAATTCTTTGGCTGTTTCTTTTTAAGCTTATCGAAATACTTTTTATTTTCGTTATGCTTATCTTTGGCTAACTTACTTAAGTTATTTAAAATCTGTTTCAAGTTTAAAATTTAAAGTTGATCTGCAAAATTAAGCAACTTTAAACTCGAAACCTTAAACTTTAAAATAAAACAATGAAAGATCTTTTTGGAAAAGCGATATTTGATTTCTATACCAATAATTCGCCTGAAGATATTATTACTGAAACTTCAATTTCTGAAGAAGATGAAATGAGCGTCGAATATCTTTTTCGAGCTTATAACGAAATGCCAAAAATCGAGCAAAAAGCACTTCAATTGGCTCACGGAAAGATATTAGACGTGGGATGCGGAGCTGGAAGTCATGCTTTATCGCTACAAAACGAAAGAAATTTAGATGTAACTGCTATTGATATTTCAGAAAAGGCAATTGAAACCGCACTTTTAAGAGGAATACAAAATGCTCAAGTGAAAAACATTTTAGATTTTGAAGGCGAAAAATTTGATACTATTTTAGTTTTAATGAATGGAACGGGAATTTTCGGAAAACTAAAAAACTGTAACCAATATCTTTTGAAGTTAAAATCTTTACTAAATCCTGGAGGACAAATTTTAATTGATAGTTCAGACATCATTTATATGTTTGATGAAGATGAAGACGGCGGAAAATGGATACCTTCTGAAAATGATTATTACGGAGAACTCGTTTTTAATATATCCTATAAAGGACAGAAAGAAGAACCTTTTGATTGGCTTTATTTAGATTATAATACTTTGCAAAATGCTGCAAATGCAAATGGACTAAAATGCGAACTTATTTTAGAAGGAGAGCATTATGACTATTTAGCAAAACTTTCAATTTAAAAAACAAAACTGAATTCAGACTTATGAAAGAATTAGATTTAGAAAAATTAAAATATCCGATCGGAAAATTTATTGTTCCTGATGATTATTCTGTTGAATATCTTTCAGCCAAAATTGAAGAAATCGAAACATTCCCAAGTCGATTAGAGAAAGAAGTTATTCATTTAACCGATGAACAATTAGATACACCTTATCGTCCAGACGGATGGACAGTTAGACAAGTTATTCATCATTGCGCTGAAAGTCACATGAATTGTTATATTCGAATTAAATGGGCATTGACAGAAAACAATCCCGTAATTAAGGCTTATGACGAAGTTCTTTGGTCTGAAATTCATGATAATTTGACAATGCCAATTAAACCAACACTTGATTTATTAAATGGATTACACTTTAGATTAGGCTACATCCTGAAAAGTTTATCTGAATCTGATTTAGAAAAGACATTTATTCATCCATCTGATAATTCAGAAAATAAAATAAAGAAAATCATTGGCACATATGCATGGCATGGAAACCATCATCTTGCACACATTACAACTTTAAAAAAGTATAAAAATTGGGAATAAAGATAAATTGTTTATTCTTTACACATTTGTATACTTCAGCTAAACAAAAAATCCCTTCGTCTGAAGGGATTTTTTTATGGAATATTTAAATACTTATGCGTTTGTAATGAAACTCTCCATTTCGGATTATTCATAACATAATCAACAATTAGCGGCGTCATTTCTTCTTTTTTGCTCCACTCTGGTTGCAGAAACAAGATAGCATTATCATTAACTAATTCTGCTTGTTCCTCAGCAAAAATAAAATCGTGTTTATTATAAATGATCACTTTCAACTCATGTGCATTATCGTAAACAGTTTGAGTAGGTAATTTATTTTTTTTCGGAGAAAGACAAATCCAATCCCATACTCCTGATAACGGAAAAGCACCTGAGGTTTCTATATGAACCTTTAAGTTTTTTTCTTTTAAACTTTTTGTCAGAAGCGTCATATCCCAAGATAGAGGTTCTCCACCTGTTACAACAACAGTATCAGCATATTTTGCCGCGTTATCTACAATTAAGTCAATGCTTGTTGGCGGATGAATTTCTGCATTCCAGCTTTCTTTAACATCACACCAATGACACCCAACATCGCATCCTCCTATCCTAATAAAATAAGCAGCCCGCCCTGTATGCGCACCTTCTCCTTGAATGGTATAAAACTCCTCCATCAAAGGAAGCATTGCTCCTTTATTTACTTCTAACTGTATTTCTTTTGGTAACATTATATTATTTTAAGAGTGCAAAGATAGTCAATAATATACATAACAAAAAAACCGATAGTTTTTTGAACTATCGGTTTTTGATTTATTATAAAAATCTAGATTATTTTAAAGATTTTATAGACTGTGTAGCATAAGAGTTTGCTGGATCTAATACTAAAGTTTTATTGAAATATTCAACAGCTTTAGCTTTGTCTGTATTTGCATAAGCAGCACCAATTGCATTGTAAGCCTCAATAACTTTTTTAGTTGTTGCAGGTTTTGCTAACTCTTCTGGACCTTTAGCAGTTATTTTAGTAACATACTCTTCGTAGTTTTTAATAATCATATCATCTTTATCCAATGCACTGTTGATTCTTCCTTTGTACAAGTAAGCTTCATCATATGATGGAGATGCTTCAAGAACTTTATCAAAAGTAGCGTTTGCATTTTCTAAAGCAGCTTTATCACGGCTTTCAGCAGGTTTACCAGCATTACCGTAGTAAACAGAAATTCCATAATATACAGCATCATCTAAATAATTTTTAGACTCTTTATTGTTTGCACCAAGCTCAAAGATTGATGCAGCTTGTGTATATTGTTTTTTACTAAATAATTCTTTTCCAAAATCAGCAAATTCTTCAACTACTAATGGCTCTAATTCGATTGCTTTTTTGATGTCAGCTAGACCAGCGTCAAAAGCAGCTTGATCAATTGTTCCATCAGCAGCAGTTCCTTTTTTAATTTTAGCTAAACCTAAATAGTAGTAATCTCTTCCAATTACTTTATTTCCTGGAGCTTTAATAAAATCTTCAATAGATTTAATAGCCACGTCAACATTTCCGTTTTCATAAGCAGCATAACCTAAATATCTAAAGATTCTAGGATTTACTTTATCCTGAGCAATCATTTTGTTTGCTACAGTTTCTAATTGTTTGTAATCTTTAACCAAGATCAAGAAATCTGCGTGACGCATTTTTGAATCTAAAGAGTAATCTGTTAAACTCAAATATTTCTCATAGTTTGTAATTGCATTTTGCAAATTAACTTTAGCTGTAGAAGGCTTGTTTCTCGCCCATTTGTAATACGTTTCAGCAAGCTCTCTGTAAACTGGTCCGTAATTAGCATTTAAAGCAATAACTTCATTAAATGATTTAATAGCTTCGTCGTAAGATTTAGCTCCTTTCAACAAAACTCCTAATTGCATTTTCGCTCTTAACAAAGTGTTATCAGCAGTAAATGCATCGCGGTAAGATTTGTATGCATCATTTTGATTGTTAGATCCATAATATGCATCTCCAATAGCTAAAAGAGCTTGAGCATTTTGAGGATCAACCAATAAAGCACGTTTTAAAACATCAACAGCACTTTTGTAGTCTGGATTTTCCGAATTCATATAAGCTCTAGCAATGTAAATAAATTCATTTACATCTTTTTTTCTCATATCTTTTGTTGCTAAAGCAAAATTTGCTTGAGCAGCTGCTGTATTCTTAGCATCTAAATCTAACTGTCCTAAACCAATATAGCTTAAGTTTTTCTTATCTGAAGCTTGTAATCCATTATTGTAATAGATTTTTGCAGAGTCAACAACAGATTGATTTAAATAAACATTTCCTAAAACAAAATTCGCTTCACCGTCAGAAGGTTTAGATTTAATGATTGATTTAAGTATTGTTTTTGCTTTATCAAACTGTTCTGCATCAATAGCCTTTTTTGCTTCATTGATGTCTTGCGCTGTTGCCGCAGTCGCCGAAGCTACTAATGCAAGACTAAAAATTTTAAATTTATTCATCTTTCTATCGTAATTAATTTATTCTTTATCTTTTATAATTTCATTTCTTATTTTAAGTTTTCTTCCAGGAGTTTTGTATGGAAGTAAACCTGATTTCAAAACGATTCTTTGTCCAATGTCTCCAGCTATAAATGAAGCAAATCCCATTCCTAGTCCTGAATAACCTTGACAGTTAATTATAAACAAATCACGTGCCAAAGGGTATTTCCCAATTTCTAAGTCATTTTGAGTAGGGCTAGAGTATTCATTACTATTTAAGCCTTTTACATAAAGAACGTTTATTTTATTTATAGTTTCCGTCATCTCGGGAGTAGGTTGATAAAACCAGTTAATACCAATAACTCCAATCATACCTTCATTTTCAGAAACAAATTTGATCACTTCATTATTTGTTTTAAACGAGAAAACTCCAGATTTCGGAACCTCTTTTACTTTCGCTAAATCTTTTATATAACGAACTGTACTTGAGTTAGGATTATCAAAAACCAACCCTTTAATTTTGGGATCAGGTTTACCTTGAAGAAAATCGATTACACTTTTCAACGCAATAAGTGTATCATTATTGTTTTTACTTGAAATAAATGCAATAGCATCATGAGCAAAAGGTGTTACACGCGGATTGATTTTACTTTTTTCAAATCTAGCTTTTTCCTCTGCCGTTAAATCTCTAGTCGTTATTGCAACTTTTGTTTTTTGATTCAACAAATCATTGATTACTTCAGCTTCCGATTCTGGTTTAACCGTAATTTTTGCATCATAGTAAGTTCCTTCAAAAACAGCAACCTGATCATCTACAATTTGCTTTACTGTTTCATCAACTGCAATATCAAGTGATCCTTTTAAAATGGTTTCTTTTTCAGCCTCATTCTTATTTTTTTGGTTGCAAGTAACAAACAAAAAGACAAAAACTATTAACCCCAAAGCCTTACTATATTTCAACATATCTTTTTAATCTTTTGAATTAATTAACCTTAAAAATCTAATTGCAGAATATACAATTAGCAATCCTCCGAAAGCATATCTGTATTTTGGTTCCATATTAAGCGGAAGTTTTTTCCAGAACATAATCATTAAACCGAGTACAAGATAAATTAAAAAAAACAGTATTCCTAAAACAAGAAGAAATCGCTCTTTGAGCGATTTCTTCTGAATATTATTAAGCATATCTTTTAACATTATTCTGCAGATTGAATAGTAATAGGAAGAGAGTATAATACCCTAACTTTTTTACCATTTTGCTCGCCGGGAGTCCATTTTGGACATTTTTTAAGAACACGAATTGCTTCTGCTCCTGTTCCGTAACCGATATCTCTTAAAACTTTGATATCTGTTAACGACCCGTCTTTTTCAACTACAAACGTAACGTAAACTTTACCTTTTAATCCTTCTTCCTCTGGAGTTTTATAATTGTTACCTACGAATTTGTAGAATTTATCAATTCCTCCTGGAAAATCTGGTTTTACTTCGATACCAGCTGTGTTATATACAGTGTTATCTTCTTGTACAACCTCTGATACTGGACCTTTTCCAACTGGCTCATCTACAGTTAAAACTGCATCTGGATCTCCTTTGATAGTTTCAGCACCAACTTTTTTATCCTTCAAATCCACAATTTTTGGTGGATCTTCAGTTACTTCTTCTGCTTTCGCAACCACCGGTTTTACGAATTTCACCTGATCCACTTTTGGTGGTGGTGGTGGTGGTGGCGGTTGATTTGGTTTAATTTCCTCTTTTTTCTTAGGAGGTAATTTTACCGTTGCGATCTTAATATCGTTGTTTTCTTCCACTTCTTGCGAATCTGGTAGTAAACTAGCAATAAGAGGTGCAGCTACAGCAAAACTAAAAATAATAGAACCGATAATAAGTGCTTTCACAGTTGTCTTACCGTTCGATTTTCTTAGCTCGTATGCCCCATATATCTTATTACGCCCTTCGAATACGATATCAAGCCATTGATTTTTTATAATATCTAATTTCATATCTCTTGATTTTTAAGTTGATAAAATTTAAGATTGCTCTTATTTTTTATCAATCACTTTTGTCTCTTCTGGTGTAAACTCAGGAACGATAGCATAAGTATCTACTCCTGTAATTGCCATTTCATCCAAAATATCAACCAAATTACGGTAATTTGATTTCTTAGTTGGTTTAATGATCACAATGATACCATTTTTAGGTTTCCCTAAACTTGCAGAATATGCTAAAACATTTTTCTTTTGTTTCAACAATTCTCTACGGATTCCATCTTTACCATAAGTAATGTCTTTAGGACCTACTTTAGGAGTAGCTAATAAACCCATATAGTAAACCATTTTGTTATCACCACCTAACATTACTGTCATGGTACGATTCTCGTCTACTTTAGTGTCTTTATTATCTTTCTCATTCGGATCTTTATCTGGCAGAGACAAATCCATGGATTGAGGTTTTGACAACGAAGTAGTTAACATAAAGAATGTAATCAATAAGAATGCCAAATCTACCATCGCCGTTAAATCGACTTTCGAGCTTTGTTTTTTGCTTCTTACTTTACCGCCTTTACCACCACCGCCGTCGCCAGTATTTAATTCAGCCATTTTAGTGTATATTTTTTAATTAAAAGTCTCTCCCTCTCTTACCTGTAACCAAGTTAAAAGAGTTGATTTTCTGATCTTGTAAGATATCCATAATTTTTTTAATTTTTGGATATTCTTCTTTAGCATCTCCTTTTATAGCAATCTGTAATTCTTTGTCATCTAAATCAATTGTCGCTCTTCTAGAAATAAGAAGCCATTCTTTTAATTGATTATCTAATGAATCCAAAGGAATTCCAGGTTGTTCTGCTTTGGTTCTGTCCGCCGCTTTCATATCAATGATTTGCTTTAAACCTGCGATTGGCACACCAAAATCGTCCATAAGAGAAAATTTGGTTTTATCTTCTTCTGAGAAGTTGATACCGTATTTTGCTCCCATTCCTTCAAGAGTTCTTTTACGAATCTCTCTACCTTTGATGTCAAAAAACACTTTTCCTTTTCCTATTGTAATAATAGCCAAATCTGAATCTGGCAATTTAGTTTGAGCAACAGAAGAAGGCATGTCTACAGGAAGTGCTTCTGGCACTTTAGCAGTAGCGGTCAAAATAAAGAACGTTAGCAAAAGGAATGCAACATCACACATCGCAGTCATATCTGTCGATGTCGACTTTTTTTTCATTTTTATTTTAGCCATTATCTTTTTATTTTATTTTTTTGATATTGAAATTGAAATATCAAAAATTAATTATTGTCTTAAACTTCCTCTGAATTTTCTGTAAGTATTAACGATTGTAGTACCAGCCTCATCGATAGAGTAAGTTAAATCGTCAATTTTAGCAGTAAAGAAGTTGTAAGAGATGATCGCTAATACAGAAGTAGAGATACCTGTTGCAGTGTTGATAAGTGCCTCAGAGATACCTGTTGCAAGAGCAGCTTGATCTGGAGTTCCAGCAGAAGCTAACGCACCAAACGCTTTAATCATACCTGATACAGTTCCTAATAAACCTCCTAATGTTCCTAAAGATACTAAAGTAGAAACGATAGTCATGTTTTTCTCTAACATTGGCATTTCTAATGAAGTTGCCTCTTCGATTTCTTTGTGGATTACTTCAGAAGCTTCTTCACTGTTGAATCCTTCTTTTTTAACGTCTTGATATTTAATCAAAGCAGATTTAATTGCGTTTGCAACAGAACCTTGTTGTTTGTCACATGAAGCGATAGCAGCCTCGATGTTTCCTTCCTTAATACTACCTTGAACATTTTTCATGAATGTATCTAAATTAGCTTTTCCAGCAGCTTTAGAGATAACAATAAATCTTTCAATAGAAAAAACAACAACCATTAAGAACATACCTAATAATGCTGGTACAATAAAACCTCCTTTGTATACCATTCCTAAAGTATTGATTGGGTGACCAGTTTCTGGATTCCCTCCCTCAAAGTTAGCAGGAGAACCCATAACGAATTTCCAAATTAAAAACCCAACTAAGATACACGCTACAATAATGATTCCTGTAATCATTCCTCCCCCATTTGAAGTGCTCTCTTTTTTAACTTTAACGTTTGCCATTTTTTTTAATTTTAATAGTTTTAAATAATTTTTATTTTTTAGTTATATTTAACTTGTAGAGGAGCAAATTTATACGTTTAGTTTAAATAAAAAAACTTTTTTTAATTTAATTGACCGAAATTTAACTTCAATTTAAAAAATATCTCATTAAATTGGTCGCGTCATTTTTTAGATAAAACAAAAAATACGACGATAATTAGAAAAATTACAACGTTTTAGTAAATATTCAAAGATTCCTTTGATATCTTCTTAAAAAGCTGCGAATTTTTTTTTTATTAATATTTCAATCAAAAAAGCCTTTTTCTTACTAAAAAAAAACATAATAAAACCGCTCTAAAACAAAGCTACACTTATATAATCACCTAAATTACAAATAAAAACATGAATAAAAAAGACAATTTTATTGAAGCTATAAATATAGGGTATTCTTCAAAGGGTGATAGTATCATCTTAGGAGGGGCAATACTTGATGGAGAGCCACTTGCAGAAGCACATGTTAAAATTCCGCTTAAAACTTTAAATCGCCACGGATTAATTGCTGGTGCAACAGGAACCGGAAAAACTAAAACAATTCAGGTTTTTTCAGAACAGCTTTCTAATGCGGGAATTCCTGTTTTGATGATGGATATTAAAGGTGATTTTAGCGGTATAGCCAAAGAAGGAAAAGAACAAAGCTTTATTACAGAACGTCATGCTAAAATGAATATACCTTATAATGTAGCTTCGTTTCCTGTAGAATTAATGTCTTTATCAAAACAAAATGGTGTACGTTTAAGAGCGACCGTTTCCGAGTTCGGACCTGTATTATTTTCTAGAATATTAGACCTTAATGATACGCAAGCTGGCGTTGTTGCTGTAATCTTTAAATATTGCGATGATAACCAAATGCCTTTATTGGATTTAAAAGACATTAAAAAAGTTATCAATTATATTACTGAAGAAGGAAAAGATGAAATTGCTGCGAATTATGGAAAAATCTCCACGGCAACTACTGGAACAATTCTGAGAAAAATTATAGAATTAGAACAACAAGGCGGTGATTTATTTTTTGGCGAATTATCTTTTGAAACCGATGATTTAATGCGAATCGATGAAAACGGAAAAGGTTACGTAAATATCATTCGCTTGACGGATATTCAGGACAAACCTAAATTGTTCTCGACTTTTATGTTAAGTCTTCTTGCTGAAATTTATCAAAAAATGCCTGAAAAAGGAGATGCAGATCAACCAGAGTTGGTGATTTTTATTGATGAAGCGCATTTAATTTTTAACGAAGCAAGCAAAGCTTTATTAGAACAAATTGAAACTATTGTAAAATTAATTCGTTCTAAAGGTGTTGGTGTTTATTTTGTAACGCAAAACCCAATGGATGTTCCGAGTGGGGTTTTAGCGCAATTGGGTTTAAAAATTCAGCACGCGCTTAGAGCTTTTACAGCAAATGATCGTCAGGCTATTAAAAAAACGGCAGACAATTACCCAACTTCGGAATTTTATAAAACAGACGAATTGCTAACTAGTTTAGGAATCGGTGAAGCTTTGGTTACTGCGCTAAACGAAAAAGGTATTCCGACTCCTTTGGTTGCAACTATGATGCGCGCGCCAATGAGCAGAATGGATATTTTAACAAATGAAGAAATTGACGAAATAAATGCCAAATCTAAATTAGTTAAGAAATATGTTGAAGAAATAGATCGCGAAAGCGCTTATGAAATTCTAACAAAAAAAATAGAAGAAGCAAATCAAACCGCAATTGAACAAGAAGAAAAAGCACCAACAAAATCTTCAAAAGCAGAACCGAGTACGGCAAGCGTTGTTGGAAAATCAGTTTTGAAAGTAGTAACAAGCGCTACCTTTATTAGAGGTGTTTTTGGCGTTTTAACCAAAATCTTTAAGAAGTAAAAAATATTAAACCATATAAGTTATATAAGTTCATTTAATTTATATGTTGAATTATATTAAGTCAATAAATACCAAACCCGACAGGTTTTAAAACCTGTCGGGTTTATCATTTTATTCGCAAAGCATTATTTTAGCTTATTTAACTTATATTGTTTAAAAAATTATGCGTTTTGCAGCAACTCCAAAATTTTATTTTCAACTTCTGGTGAGTTCCAGATATTTTCTATGTTGTCTAGTTTTAAAACTTCTTCCATAATTCCGTTTTGAAAATCGCCAATTGCTAATGCTTCTGCATACGGACGATCGCTAAAAGTGACGCGGCTGTAAAGCGGAATCCATTTATCTGGATGTTTATCTGAGAATATTTTCTCTATTTTCTTTTGCAATAAAAATTTTTCGTCCGCAGTTTTGGTACTCATTTCAAGAAAATTTCGATACGAAAGTTCTGCAATTGCATCTGTATTTGGTTTTCTTGAAATCTGATATTCTGCGAAAATCTTTTTCCAATCGTCTCCGTATTTTTCAATCATTTCATTTAAAACCGTAATATCTTCAAAACCTGCATTCATTCCTTGCCCGTAAAACGGAACAATCGCGTGACAAGCATCTCCAATTAAAGCGATTTTATTTTCAAAAGTCCAAGGAAAACATTTCATTGTAACCAAAGTACTCGTTGGATTTTTGAAGAAATCGTTTGCCAATTCTGGAATTACTTCTATCGAATCTGGGAAATTTTTCTCGAAGAAATCTTCTACCATTTTTCGATCTGTTAAAGATTCAAAAGAATTTGATCCTTCAAAAGGCATAAATAAAGTACAAGTAAAACTTCCGTCAAGATTAGGAAGCGCAATTAACATATACTCGCCTCTTGGCCAAATATGAAAGGAGTTTTTATCTAATTTATGTGTTCCGTCTGGATTTGCTGGAATATTCAATTCTTTATATCCCATATTTAAAAATTCCTGAGAATAATTAAACATACTCTGACGCTGCATTCTATGGCGGATTCTAGAAAAAGCACCGTCAGCTCCAAAAACCATATCAAATTTTCGTTCTTCCCACTCGCCTCTTTCGCTTTCACCTATATGTAAGGTTGCATCACTTAGCGTAACATCCCAAACTTTTTGTTCAAAATGAAACTCAGCTCCAGCTTCTTCAGCAAGATCAATCATTTTTCGATTCAATTTTCCTCTTGAAATAGAGTAAATAGATTCGCCTTCCTGACCGTAATTCTGAAAATTCAATTTGTCTACCAAATGTATGGCGCGTTTGTCCATCGGAATTGCAATTTCACGAACCGAATCGCCAACGCCAACTGCATCGAGCGCTTTCCAGCCACGATTGGACATTGCCAAATTAATGGAACGTCCAGAGAAATTTATTTTTCTGATATCTGGGCTGCGATCATAAACGTGAACGGTGTGACCGGCTTTTTTAAGATAAATTGCCAGCAGTGATCCTACAAGTCCAGAACCAACAACTGCAATTTTTAATGAAGTTTGCATCGAGGAAAATCTAATATATTGGGACGTAAAAATAAGTAATAAAAACACATAAGCTTTAAAATAAAGGAAATATTTGCCTATAATGATTTGTAAAAAAACTTCAATTACCTATTTTAGACTACAATTTAAGATTTCGAACAATAACTTCAAGAGAATTAAAAATAAATGAACCTCTATTCAGAACATTACGTAACTCAAAAGGCAGAAAGGTTCGTCAATAAAATTTGGTGTCTGGATAATAGCTTCGGCGAAAGCCTGATCGAAAATAAACTTGTTTTGCCAAACGGCTGTTTTAATCTCGCTATTGTTTCTGGAAATGCAATCGAAGTTCATACCAGTAAAAACAAATATATGATGAACGAAGGAATCTACTTTTGTTCGCAAATGACTAACAAAGTTTTGGTGAATATTCAACCTAAAACTAAAGTTACTATAATTCAGTTTCATGCTTGGACACTTTCATTTTTTCCAAAATATGATTTGAGCAATTTTACAGATTCTATTTTCAAAATTAATCCTGAAGAACTTCCTTTTCAAGTCGAAATCGATGCTCAAATTGAAATCTTATTAAATACTATTAATGTTTATTTTGAAGAATTATCGTATTTACATTCTGAAAAAAATGTAATTGAAAAGATTTGCGAAATCATTAAAATTCGAGAAGAAGAAATTTCGGTTTCAGAAATTAGTTCAGAGCTTAATTTTTCGCAACGATTATTGCAGATTAAATTTAAAACCGCAACTGGATTAACGATTAAAAAATACATTCAGATTTTAAAGTTTAGAAAATCGGTAGATCAAATGGTGAATGCTGATTTAGAAAAACTAAAACTAACGGATATTGCACTTTATAATAAGTATTTTGATCAGTCTCATTTTATAAAAAAGTTTAAAGATGTGACTAAAACAACTCCAAAAACATTCGATCCAGATTTATATTTTCTTTCGAAAAAAAGATAAGATTTCGCTTTTGTACAATTTTAGGAGTTTTGATTGAATTATTTTTGCAAAATCATTAATCATCAATCAATCATCAAAATGAAAATCAATCATTCTTTTTTTCCATTAAAAGTCTATTTAATTGGAATATTACTTTTTCAAATTCAAACTGGATTTTCTCAGGAAGAAAAAAACTCAGAATTGTACAAAACCATTATGTCAAAAGATAGTCTTCTTTTTAATATTGGTTTTAATACTTGCGATATTAAACAATTTGAAAATTTGTATACAGAAGATTTTGAATTCTATCACGATAAAGACAGCATTTCGGACAAAGCTCGATTTTTAAAAACTCTCAAAAGCGGAATTTGTTCTCCATCAAGAAAATCAAATTACCGTAGAGAATTAATTAACGGAAGTACCGAAATTTATCCCTTATCTAAAAATGGTATTCTATACGGCGCCATACAAATGGGAACGCATCGCTTTTATGAATATTCTGAAGGAAAACCAGAAGAAGCAGGCAGTTTTGCAAAATTTACACATCTTTGGCTTTTAAAAAATAAAGAATGGAAATTAGCTCGATCTCTAAGTTATAATCATCAAATGATAAGTTCTGTAGCCAATAAATCTGGTCTTTTTGATAATGACGAAGAAACCGAAAAATGGCTAAAAGAAAATAATGTTCCGACTTTAGGACTTGGAATTATTTCTGACGGAAAACTAAAACAGGTAAAAACTTTCGGCAATCTTAAAAGAGGCGTTTCTGCACCATATAATACCATTTGGAACGTCGCTTCGTTAACAAAACCTGTTACAGCAATTGTAACTTTAAAATTGGTTTCGCAAGGAAAATGGGATTTAGATGAACCGCTTTATAAATATTGGACTGATCCAGATATTGCAAAAGATCCTTATTTGAAATTATTGACGACTAGAATTGTTTTGAGCCATCAAACTGGTTTTCCGAATTGGAGGTATTTTAATGACTCTAAAAAACTGGATTTTAAATTTAAACCAGGAACAAAATATCAATATTCGGGTGAAGGTTTTGAATATTTGAGAAAAGCTTTGGAAAAGAAATTCCATAAAACTTTAGATCAATTGGCATCAGAATTAATTTTCGAACCTTTGAAAATGAATGATTCTCAATTGGTTTGGAATGACAAAATTGATCTTTCGAGATATGCCGTCAATTACGATAAAAGCGGAAATGCCTACGAACCTACAAAAAACAAAACCGCAAGCGCCGCCGACGATTTACTAACTACGATTCAAGATTACGGAAAGTTTTTGTGCAGCGTTATGAATAGTGAAGGTTTAAACAAAAAGGTTTTTGACGACATGATTTCGCATCAAGTTGCTACAAAAAAGGACAAATATTTTGGTCTTGGTTTCGAAATTTATGATTTAGGAAACGAAAATTATGCTCTTTCGCACGGCGGAGCAGATAAAGGCGTTCAGACCATTTTTATTTTACTGCCAAAGACAAAAGAAGGCTTAATTATTTTTACCAATGTTGATGACGGCTATAAAATTTATGAAAATATCGTTGTGCATTATTTAGGAAAAAACGGCAGAAAAATAGTCGATATCGAAACCAAATAATCAAAGATTTACAATGTTCTAATTCTGGATAAAATGGTAAAGTTTTTCATTCTCGCATTAGTGTTCTTAAGCAAACTGCTTGCTTAATTTAGACGTAAAAACATTTGTTAGTTATGAGCATAGACCTTCTGTGAAAAACAGTTTTGGTCTGTGCTTTATTTTTTCATAAAAAAAACAGCAAATCTTGAAACCAAACCAAAAAACAATCGTCTAAACTTTGGAAGACATAATTAAATTCTAGTAAAAAAAATCATAATTTAGATTTAAAATACTGAATATCTTTTTGTTACCAAGTTTCAATCATCAATCAAAAAAACGAATCATTTATTAATCCAAAAATCATAATAAACAATCATCATGAAAAAATCAATCAAACTTATTGCACTTTTTGTTGTTTTTCAACTCTCAGCTTTTAGCAGTTTTGCTCAAGAAAAAGCAAAACAAATCGAACAGATTTTAAACAAATACAACGAATACGGACAATTTAACGGTTCGGCTCTGGTTGCCGAAAACGGAAAAGTTATTTTTAAAAAAGGTTTTGGTTCGGCAAATATGGAATGGAATATTCCGAATCAGCCTGACACTAAATTTAGATTGGGTTCAATCAGCAAACAGTTTACGGCGCTTTTGATAGTTAAACTTGCCGAAGAAGGAAAATTAAAACTAGATGTTCCGATTACGACTTATTTGCCAGATTATCCAAAAGAAAATGGCGATAAAATTACTACGCATCATTTATTAACGCATACTTCTGGAATTCCAAATTATACTAATGCGCCAAATTTCTTTAAAGAAAAATCTAGAAATCCTTACACACCCGAAGAGTTTGTAAAAACGTTTTCAAATCTTCCGCTCGAATTTACGCCTGGCGAAAAATTCAATTACAGCAATTCTGGTTATTTTTTACTGGGTTATATTATAGAAAAAGTTTCTGGCAAAACATACGAACAATATTTACAGGAAGTTATTTTTACGCCTTTAAAAATGGTTAATTCTGGTTACGATCACAGCGATCTAATTTTAAAAAACAGAGCTGCTGGTTACGAAAAACACGGAAAACAAATTGTAAATGCGGCGTATCTTGATATGAGTATTCCGTATGCAGCTGGATCTTTGTATTCTACTGTTGAAGATTTGTATTTATGGGATCAAGCACTTTATACCAATAAGTTGCTTAATGAAAAAAGCATGGAATCTTTATTCAAACCGTATATTTCTGCAGGAAGAGCTTTTTATGGTTACGGATGGTTTATTGATGAAGTTGAAAATGGCGACAAAGGCAAACTAAAAACCATAGGACATGGAGGTGGAATTAATGGTTTCAACACCATCATTTCAAGATATCCTTCAGATAAAAATCTAATTGTTTTATTGAATAATACTGGCGGAACTGTTTTAGGCGAAATGAACAATGCCATTCAAGCTATTTTATACAATCTGCCTTTTAATCAGCCGAAGAAATCTCTTGCTCTAGATTTATTAGATATTTATAATGAAAAAGGCGCTTCAATTGGAACCGAAGCGTATAAAAAATTAAAAAATGATCCGTCTTATGCAATTAAAGAAAACGACATGAATCGTGTTGGTTACCAGTTATTACAAGATGGAAAAAAGAAAGAAGCTATCGAAGTTTTCAAAATCAATACCGAAACTTTTCCAAAATCTGGAAATGCATACGATAGTTTAGGAGAAGCTTATTTAGCCGACGGCGATAAAAAACTGGCTATCGCGAATTATAAAAAATCAGTAGAATTGGATCCGACAAATGAAAACGGAAAAAAAGTTTTAGCTGAGATTTCGAAGTAGATTTTTTTTTTGAAAGGGACAAAGGCTCAAAGAGACAAAGGTTCAGAGGTTTTTATTGAAACCTTTGAACCTTTGCTATTAAGTTTAGGATGAACTTGAAACTTTAAACATGAAACCTGAAACTAATTTCTCGGTTTGAAAACCAGTTTAGTCGAAGTTTTTACAATTTCGTCTTTGTTTAATTTCATTTTTCTAAACTTTCCAGCGTTGTACATCTCAGCTTGATCGTCGTAATGTTTGCTGAAAGGATTTCCAGATTGTCCTGTTGGTAAAATACTCCAACTGTTTTCTACATCAGAGAAATCAACAATTCTTCTTGTTGAAGGTCCGCCTTTTGTGTAATATTTTCCTTCGTCGTTAAATCCGAAGAATAAATTATTGATTACTTCATTTGATCCTGGCGAATTGAAAGGCCCGACATTAAATAATCCTCTAAGCGCTTTTACTTTTCCTAAAGGATGTTCGTGTTCTACAGTGTGCACTTTTCCCCAATTCCATTCTGAAATGTTTTCTCCCAATTGATTTTGTAATGAAGCAACAGCATCATGAAATGATTTTGAAACCACGTCTTTTCTCGTTTCTTTTACATTTTTGGTTTTAATATTATCCCACCAAACCGAATTTTCATTTTTAATTTGATTGGCGATAACTTGTTTTCCAAGTGAAATTCCGGTAAACAAGTCGAAATTTTCCTTGCCCATTTCGTCTTCAAACGTATTTTTCAGATACAGATAAATCCATTTGTTGTAAATCGTTGGCGCAACGTCTTCTAGATTTGTTGTTCCTTTCCAAGATTTTAAAACTGCAATTACTTCTTTTTCTTTATTTGAAAGCGGTTTTGCATCCAAACTAGAAATTAAATCTTTTACTACACCAACTGCAACATCAGAAGTATTATCGTAAATCATTTTGCTGATCGCTTCTTTATCCCAATCTGATTTTGCATCTAAAATTCCTGAAATTCTTTTCGCGCGATCTTCTGGCAAATAATATCCTGGATATAAATAACCATTATCAATTGCTTCTGGCTGATTATTTGCAGAATAAACATAACCCCATTTCGGATTTTCAGCCGACGGATTCTGTTCGAAATCTAAAAACTTTGTAATATCATCTTTACCGCTCGAACCGTCTAAAATTAAATGTGTATTTACGCCTTCATTGTGTCGATACAATTTTCCGCTTGCCCACCAACCAACATTTCCTTTGGCATCCCCGTACATTACATTTAATCCTGGCGCAGCAATTAAACTAACTGCTTTTTTAAAATCCATAATATTTTTAGCATGCGAAAGTCCGTAAGCTGCATCTAAAATCTGAATCGGTTCTCTAGTGTAAGTCCACGACATTGCAATCGGATTTTTCTTTTCTAGACGTTCCATCAAATCATTCATAATTGGACCGTGACGCGTTATTTTAAATGTCATCACAACATCTGAAGAATCTTTTACTTTTATCGTTTTCTTTCTGATTTTATATTTGCTAAAACCTGTTGGAGTTTGATATTGAGTTACATCTCCCGTTTTATTTTTTTCTTGGTAAAAATCGATGTCATCATTTTCAAACATCGTCAAACCGTACGCATAATCTCTGTTGTGCGCCAAAAGCGGAAAGGGAGTTCCAGCCAAATAACAGCCATACAATTCCTGTTTTGGCGTGACGATATGAGCTTCGTACCAAGTGGCAGGCTGAGAAAACCCAATATGCGGATCATTCGCAAAAATAACTTTCCCTGTTTTCGATTTATGAGGTCCAACAACCCAACTATTACTTCCAACAAAAGGCGGAATTGGAGATTGATCTAACATTGCCGTTATTGTTTTTGAAATCTCGGTATATTCTTCTGTTTTCTCTTTTGAGACTTTGATTTTGGTGTTATTAAATTCGCCTTCAATACCTAAATCTTTCAAGTACGCAGCGCCAAATTTGTTTTTAATATCTGTCAATAACGGATCTGTTTTTTGAGCCATTGCAAAACTAAAAGACATATATCCGAAAATATTGTAAACGTCTTTTATGGTAAATTTTTGCTTTTTTACTCCAACCAAAGTAAACTCAATTGGCGTTGTTCCTTCATCCAAATATTGGTTAATTCCATCTAAATATGCTTGCGTTAATTTATTACTTTCGCTGTTTTTATCTAATTTTGCAATGGCTTTCGCTGAAGCTTCTTCGATACCAATTCCCGCAAAAAATTTATCATTTTTAAGTGCGACACCTCCGAAGATTTCTGACAATCGTCCTGGCGCAATTCGACGCAATAATTCCATTTGCCATAATCTTTCTTGCGCGTGTACATAGCCTAAAGCCGTCATAGCATCTTCTTCAGAATCAGCGTAAATGTGAGGAATTCCAAAATCATCAAAATAAACCGTGGTTTCTTTTTCTATATTTTTAAGTTGCACTTCACCTTCGTATTTTGGTTTCAAATGAAAAATATAAGCAAACAAACCAATTGCAATCAATACAATAATAACCAATAAAGTCAGCAGAATTTTTTTAAGTATTCTCATATTCTAAAAACGTAAAAAGGGTAAAAATTCAAAATGATATAACTTTTCTCTAAAATCTTATAAAAGAAAACGCTCTTTAAAAGTCTAAATTTATGTATTTAAAATTAATACTATAAATGTCAATCTATAAAAAAATAGCGATTGGAGTAATTTCTTTACTTGTAATTCTACTTCTGGCGAATATCGGACTGAATTATTGGATCAAAAAACAACTTCCGATTATCATTCACGAGAAAAACAAAACAGCTTATAATATTAATTATGAAAAGATTGAGGTTTCGCTTTTTTCTCGAAATATCTACGCTCAGACTTTATTGGTAAATCCGAAAAACGAACCAAAAGACAGCAAAAATGGACTTTTTTCTAAAATTGAATCCATTACCATAAAACATTTCAACATCTGGGATTTGGCTTTTCGCGATATTATTCAGGCAGAAAGTATTATCATCAATAAACCAAGAATCATTTTATACAAAAAAGGAGAAAAATTAATCAATAACAGTAAAAGTATTCAAAAAGAAATTGTCGATCCGTTTCGTAAAATTGTTGCCGTTTCGAATATTTATTTGAATGACGGAACGGTTGATGTTGTTTCGTTAGACACTCAAAAACCAATTTTTAGCGTTAAAAAAATCCTCTTAAAACTAGAAGGAATTTTAATAACTGATGCCACTCTAAAAGAAAAAATTCCGATTCAGTATAAAAGTTATGCTTTGGTAATTGATAGCTTATTTTACAGACCGAGTATTTTTTATCACATTAATATCGGAAAAATAAGCACGGAAAAGAACTTTCTAAAAATCAATAATTTTTCTAATATTCCACAGTTTAACCGACGAGAATTTACAAAACGTTTAGAAAAAGAAAAAGACATTTATACCTTAAAATTCGATTCAGCACAAGTTTCAAAAATGGATTGGGGTTTTAAAAATGATCGTTTTTTCTTCAAAGCAAATTCATTAGTAATCAATCATTTTGATGCGAATATTTATCGCGGAAAAATGCCAAAAGATGATTTGAGCAAAAAATATCTTTACAATCATTTATTGCGAAATTTAAAATTCCCGCTTCAAATTGATACGCTTCAGGTTTTAAAATCTAAATTGGTTTACGAAGAAGAAATTGATTTTTCTAAAGGTCCAGGAATTTTAAATTTTGATAAATTTAATTTGCAGGCAACAAATCTGCGAAGTGGTTTTGGTTTGAAAAAAACTGCTGATGTAAAAATCAAAATAAAAACCATTTTCATGAAAAATTCTCCGCTTAATGTCGATTGGAGTTTTAATGTTTTAGACAAAAATGACGGTTTTCATATTCAAGGCGTGATTTCAAACTTTGATGTTCGAGCGATGGGGCAATTCAGCAAACCGTATATGAACGCTTCATTTACAGGAACTTTCAATAAATACCGTTTTAATTTCTACGGAAATGATAATATTTCGAAAGGAAACGCTTCTCTAGATTATGACGATTTAAAAGTGAAATTGTACAAAAAGAAACATCCCGAAAAAGAAGCCAAACTGAAAAGCGCGGTCGTAAATTTATTTGTAAAAGACGATTCTAAAGACAAAGCAAAAACCGCCGAAGTTGAAATAGAAAGAATTCAAGAAAAATCTTTCTACAACTTTTTATGGCGAAGTATTGCAGAGTCTTTGAAGAAGATTTTGATATAATATTTTTTAGCCACGAATTACACGAATTACACGAATTAAGACTCTTTTTTGCCACAGATTAAAGGATTTAAAATGATTTAACCTTTGCATTTTTTTTAATCTGCAAAAAAAATATATGCGGATATTGTTTGTCAACATAGCCTGCGGTTGAAACCGCAGGAACGCAATGCATTTCCACAAAGAAATTCCATACGTATTCTCAAAATACATTTCCCGTGGTTGAAACCACTGGCTATGTTTTAATTCGTAATAGTTACACGTAGTTTTGTCATTCCGAGGAACGAGGAATCGCACGAGTAACTCCATATACATATCGCCAATCTTTGTCGATTCTCTATTGCGATTCCTCGTTCCTCGGAATGACAAGATTGAGGGTAGTTCGTGGCGGAAAAACTTTTCTCAACCAACCCACAAACCTGATAATTATCAGCTTTTAAAAAAAATTATTGTTTTTCATTTGTCTCTATTTTAATCTAAAAACAAATGACCAAAACACCCTTACACACTTTTCATATTCCAGTAATGGGACTTGCCTATACGATAGACAGCCCGATACGAGTGGCACAATATGGGATTTCGTCTGTTGTTGCTCTCGCTGATGATGATTTAATTGAGAAGATGCGTAATTTTTATAGCACTAAATTCAATATTCCGTACGAAGAAATTACTCAAAAATTTCACGATTATCGTGCAGAAAGAATTACTTCTTACTTAAATCTAGTCGACAAAATTGTAAAAGAAAAATTCGAAAATTTTAAAACTGAATTAGCCGAAAGCAAAACCGCTCTTGAAAATTTCATGTCAATGCTCCCAAATACTTCTGATATCAAAAAAGGATTTCAGAATTTATTGGACGATGGAATTGCCTTTAAAGAAAACATTCAAAACTACATTGAATCTCATCTTTTTCCTGGAGAAATCGACGTGAACATTATGACGAAATTAGATAAAGATAATTTCATCAAAAACGAACAGCTTCCAATTGAATTTAATGACGCGCATGCCGCTTTACGAGGTTTTGCCAAAAGCAATCTAGAATCTTCTGTTGTACTTTCTGCTGGAATGAATCCGAGATTGTTTGGTTACTTTGAAAACTTCAAAGATTTTTTTCCGAATGAAAAGAACGAACTTAAAAAGAAAATCATTCTTAAAGTAAGCGATTTTAGATCAGCTATGATTCAGGGAAATTTTCTAGCAAAAAAAGGACTTTGGGTTTCAGAATACAGAATTGAATCTGGTTTAAACTGCGGTGGACACGCCTTTGCTACCGACGGACTCTTATTGGGCACAATTTTAGAAGAATTCAAGCAAAAAAAAGAACAACTGATACAATCGGCCCACGAATTAATGATTAAAGCGTTACAGCTAAAAAATCAATACTTTCCAGAAAAACCTCTAGAATTAAAAATCACAGTTCAAGGTGGCGTTGGAACTGCAGAAGAACATGAATTTTTATTAGACGAATATAAAGTAGATTCTGTCGGCTGGGGATCGCCATTTCTGCTAGTTCCTGAAGCCACTTCTGTTGATCAGGAAACTCGTAATTTATTGATGAATGCTAAAGAAGATGATTTTTATTTAAGCAATATTTCGCCTCTGGGAGTTCCGTTTAATACTTTGAAAGGAACAACAAACGAATTTCTAAAACAAAAACGTATTCATGAAAATAAAGCAGGAAGTTCTTGTCCGAAAAAATTCTTGGCTTTAAGCAAAGAATACGATCCACATGGAATTTGCACAGCTTCTAAAAAATATCAAGACATTAAATTGGAAGAATTAGAAAGCAGAAAAGACACTTTATCTGTTGATGAATTTGAAAAAAGCAAAATCAAGATTACCGAAAAATCATGTTTGTGTGTTGGTTTGGCGAATGCTTCTTATCTAGAAAATGATATTAAAATAAAAGGTCAAGCGCAAGGCGTTGTAATTTGCCCAGGTCCGAATTTAGCTTATTTTGATCAAGAAGTTTCTTTGAAAGAAATGGTTCAGCATATTTATCAGGGAAAATCGGTTTTAAGAACAGATCGCCCTAATTTATTTGTAAAGGAATTAAAAATGTATATTGATTATTTTAGAAATGAAATTCAATCTGTTTCTGGAGAGCTAACTAATGCTCAACTTAAGAAATGGAATACTTTTAAATCTAATGTGTTAGATGGAATTGAGTATTATAAAAATTTATTCGAATCGACGATAGCCTTTAAAGGCGACCTTAATCAACTCGATTCTTGTAAATCAGAATTAGTTGGTATTAAAATTCCCGTTTCAGAGTTGGTTTAAAATTGAAAACCCCAAATTAGAATCTAATTTGGGGTTTATTTTTATTTATAGAATAACTATTCTTTCTTTTTATTTTTACTGTCAATAACAGCTCCTGTTCCAGTACCTAAAGCTGCGCCGGCTAATCCGCCAATAATGGCACCTTCACCTTTTTTCTTACTGACGATTGCTCCAGTTGCGGCACCAACTCCAGCACCAATTACAGCACCTTTAGCAGTTGCACTCCAACCTTTCTTTTTCGTCGTAGTTGTCGTTGTTGTTGCATTTCCATTTGCTGGCTGATGTACAACAACCACTTTTTCAGATTCAACTTTTTGTTCCTCTTTTATCTTAGCCATTTCAGTCTTCATTGAATCGATAACTCGTTGTTTGTTAATCTCAACTCTCATAGAATCAATACTGGCTTGTTTGGCTTTATTTATATCTTCTTTGCTCTGATGTTGGCAAGAAGTAAAAATTATTGCTGCTAATAAAATATATAAGCCTTTCATGATTGTAGTTTTTAAATTATACACTACAAAATACGGAATATCTGTTATAAGGGTTGTTACAGAATTTTTTAGAAAGGTTATAAGATTAGAAGATGTTGTATTTTTTCTCGCAGAGTTTTTATTTAAAGCTGAATGGTTTAATCTCGCAAAGTCGCCGAGACGCAAAGTTTTTTTGCCACAGATTAAGAGGATTAAAAAAGATTTCAAAATACGTTGGAAATTTTTACCGCATATTTTGCAGATTAAGCGGATTAATCTTTCTAAGTTCAATAGCGTCCAGCTTCAGCTGGATGAAAAATTGATCAAAACAAAAAGGCTTTAGCCAAACGTATAGTTTGGCTAAAGCCTTTTCAAATTTTATCTTTAATACCTCCAGCTAAAGCTGGAGGCAATTGAAAAAAAATCTTTTTAACCCCCTTAATCTGTGGCAAAAAAACTTTGCGCCTCTGCGACTTTGCGAGATTATTTTTTTATTTCCCTAAAATTCCTTTTTTCAAAATTTGCCCGAAGTCGTACATATCTTCATAAGAACAATATAATGGAACTGGCGCCAGACGAATTACATTTGGTTCACGCCAGTCTGTGATTACTCCATTTTTCATTAAATAATCGAATAAACTTCTTCCTTCTCCATGAAGAAAAACAGATAATTGCGAAGCTCTTTCTTCTGGATTTGATGGTGTAATAATTTCAAAATTACCTGCAACTTCTTTATCAATTTCATGAAGAATGAATTCTAAATAAGAAGTAATATGATCACGTTTTTTAATTAAAGCTTCCATTCCAACCTCAGCAAACATTTCAACAGAAGCCAAATATGGCGCTAAAGACAAAACCGGAAGATTACTAATCTGCCATCCGTCTGCTCCATGAACGGGATCAAAGTTTGGTTCCATTTTAAAACGGCGTTCTTTGTTATGTCCCCACCAACCGGCAAATCTTGGCAAATCTGAATTGTGGTGTTTTTCGTGAATAAAAACTCCAGAAGCATTTCCTGGACCTGAATTCATATATTTATAACTGCACCAAGCAGCAAAATCTACATTCCAATCGTGAAGTTCTAATTTGATATTTCCAGCAGCGTGAGCTAAATCCCAACCTACTTTTGCTCCAGCTTTTTGTCCAGCTGCTGTAATGGTTTTTATGTCGAAAACTTGTCCGGTATAATAATTTACTCCGCCAATTAAAACTAAAGCCAATTCATCTCCAACTTCTTCAATTTTTGCTAAAACATCTTCTAGACGAATATTGTGCTCGCCTTCTCTACGTTTGATTTCTACAATTGCATCTTCTGGTTTATATCCGTGAAAATTTACTTGACTTTGAAACATATATTGATCTGAAGGAAAAGCTTTCTCTTCGCAGATAATTTTGTAACGTTTTCCTTTTGGCTGATAAAAAGAAACCATCAGTAAATGAAGGTTTACCGTCAAGGTATTCATTACCGTAACTTCAGATGGAAGCGCTCCCACAATTTTACTCAAAGGTTCTGCAAATCTTTCTTGATAATCCCACCACGGTTTTTCTGCGTAAAAATGACCTTCGACAGCAAGTTCTGCCCAGTCGTTCATTACTTCATCAATATAAGCTTTGGTACGTTTTGGCTGTAATCCTAATGAATTTCCTGTAAAGTAAATTACTTTTTTATCGTTAACTTTTGGAAAAATAAATTCTTGCTGATAATGGTTTAATGCATCTTGTGCATCAAGTTGTTTCGCGAATTCGCGTGTATTTTGAAAAGTCATTGTGTTTTTGTTTTGTCTGCTAAAATAACAAAAATTGTTTGTTTTGTTTGTTTCTGGTTTCAAGTTTAATGTTTCATGTTGGGATGCTTTGTTTGTTTTTAAACGCAAAGTTCGCAAGGTTTTTTCTCAGTTTGTGTTTGCCAGCCGTAAAAGAACGCAAAGCTTTGCGAACTTTGCGTTAAATTTCTCAACGAACGTCAAACCTGAAACCTGAAACCATTAAAAACTAAAAAACCCGACAGGTTTTAAAAACCTGTCGGGTTTGAATCTGAATAATATCAGATTATAATATTAACATCGCGTCTCCATAAGAATAGAATTTATATCCTTCTTTGATCGCTTCGTCGTATGCTTTTTTCATTAAATCGTGACCACAGAAAGCAGAAATCATCATTAATAATGTTGATTTTGGTGTGTGGAAATTAGTAATCATACAGTTTGCAATACTGAAATCGTGTGGAGGGAAAATAAATTTATTTGTCCATCCTTCATAAGGATTTAGAGTATTAGCAGAAGAAACAGAACTTTCGATTGCACGCATAGAAGTTGTTCCTACAGCACAAATACGTTTTTTCTTTGCTTTTCCTTCGTTTACAATATCACAAGCTGCTTGAGTGATAATTAATTCTTCAGAATCCATTTTGTGCTTAGATAAATCTTCAACCTCAACTGGGTTAAAAGTTCCTAAACCTACGTGTAAAGTTACCTCAGCAAAATTTACTCCTTTGATTTCTAATTTTTTCAAAAGGTGTTTAGAAAAGTGTAAACCAGCAGTTGGTGCCGCTACAGCTCCTTCTTCTTTTGCGTAGATAGTTTGGTATCTTTCAGCATCTTCAGCAGTAACTTCTCTGTTGATGTATTTTGGAATTGGAGTTTCTCCAAGTTCAGTCAATTTGTTTCTGAATTCTTCATAAGAACCATCGTACAAGAAACGTAAAGTTCTACCACGAGAAGTTGTATTATCAATTACCTCAGCAACTAACGAATCGTCATCACCAAAATAAAGTTTGTTTCCGATACGGATTTTTCTAGCTGGATCAACTAAAACATCCCAAAGACGTTGCTCAGAATTCAATTCTCTTAATAAGAAAACTTCAATTCTTGCTCCAGTTTTTTCTTTGTTTCCGTACAAACGCGCAGGGAAAACTTTTGTATTATTTAAAATTAAAACGTCTCCGTCGTCAAAATAGTTGATAACGTCTTTAAACATTTTGTGTTCGATAGTATTTTTTTGACGGTCAATTACCATTAAACGAGATTCATCTCTGTTTTCTGCTGGAAATTCAGCCAAAAGTTCTTTCGGTAAATTGAAATTGAAGTGTGATAATTTCATATTTGAATTATGGATTTTAAAGTGTAGATTTTAGATTTATATACCTAAAATTTTAAATCGAATGCAAATATACGATTGTGAGATAGGCGTTGTCAAGTGTTTTGACGTTTATTTTCAAAAGTCCTTGATTTTGTGAGGTTTTGAGAACCATTAAAATGTGTTTTTGAACCATATAAGTTATATAAGTTCATATTAACTGGAGTTTTAAACACTGGATTTTATATATTAAATCCGATAGTCCCGATACCTCGTAATAAAAATATGTCGTGTTACTTTTGAACACGCATAAAAAAACCTCTGGTTAAAACCAGAGGTTTTTTTATCGAACTCTATTTAAATGAACTTACATTTCTTATATGGTTCAAAAATTTTTACAATTCTGAAATTTGGAAATTCAATGCTCTTAAATCATTCCAGAAATCTGGATATGATTTAGAAACAACTTCAGCATCGTCAATAATGATTGGAACTTTTATTGCCAAAGGTGCAAATGCCATTGCCATTCTGTGGTCGTTATAAGTCGCAATATGAATATCGTGTTTAATATTATCAGACTTTACTAAAGTTAAGCTGTCATTTGTTACCGAAATATTGGCGCCTAATTTTGTCAATTCTGTTTTTAAAGCTTCAAGTCTGTCCGTTTCTTTAATTTTTAAAGTATGAAGTCCTGTCAAATGACAACCAATTCCTAAACCTAAACAAGTTACTACGATTGTTTGCGCAATGTCCGGAGTATTATTCAACTCAAAATTTACATCTTGATAATTAAATCCAGCAATTTTCTCCAAAGTCATTTTATTATTTTGGAAAGTCGTTTTTACGCCCATTTTTGCGTAAAGAGAAACTAATTCTGAATCTCCTTGAAGGCTGTTTTCTTTATAACTGCTTAACGTAATTTTTGCAGCATCAGACAATGCTACTAAACTGAAGAAATAAGAAGCCGAACTCCAATCAGATTCTACTACCATTTCTTTTGTTTCAACTGCTTCTTTAGGGAAAACTTTAATTACGTTTCCTTCAAAACTGGTTTTAATATCTAAATCTGCCAATAAAGCTAACGTCATTTTGATATACGGAATTGAAGTAATTTCTCCTTCTAAAGTCAATTCTAAACCATTGTCTAATTTTGAAGCCACTAATAAAAGTGCCGAAATATATTGGCTGCTTACATTTGCTGCCAAAGTTACTTTTGAAGCCGTAACTTTTTTTCCTTTAATTCGAATTGGCGGATAACCAACTTCTTTTTCATAAGTGATTTCAACGCCTAATTGTGCCAAAGCTTCAACCAAAATTTTGATTGGACGTTCCTGCATTCTGCTACTACCTGTTAATACAACTTCTCTTCCTTCGTTAACAGAAAAATACGCCGTAAGAAAACGCATTGCAGTTCCTGCGTGATGAATATCTACAATTTCGTCATTTCCTGCCAAAGCTTTTTGCATTACTTCGCTGTCATCTGAATTTGAAGTATTGGCTAAAGTAATATTTGGAAATAATGCTTTTAGTAACAATAAACGGTTCGTTTCGCTTTTTGAACCTGTGATATTTAGTTGCGAATCATCAATGGTGAAAATTGAATTCGTGCTTAATTTTAAATTCATTTTTTTAATTGTAAGTTGTGAATTTTGAATTATGAATGATTAGAAACATTATTCAGCCCTGCAATTTACCACTCCCCATTCATAATTCAAAATTGAAAACCCATAATTCAAAAATTATGAGTGATATTTCACAATTATTTCAATTTATCGTTGTTTTTGTGACGATCTTTATCTCTAACCGATTTTAAGTCCATTTTTTTATCAAAAGCCGCTTGCAAATCGATTCCTGTTTGATTGGCTAAACATAAAACTACGAAAACAACATCTGCTAATTCTTCGCCTAAATCTTTATTTTTATCACTTTCTTTTTCAGATTGTTCTCCGTAACGACGAGCAATGATTCTGGCAACTTCACCAACTTCTTCTGTAAGCTGTGCCATATTTGTCAATTCGTTAAAGTAGCGAACGCCATGTTCTTTTATCCAAGTATCTACATCTAATTGTGCATTTTTCAAATCCATCTTCTAGGTCTTTTTAAGAATTATTTTGTCATTTTGAATTTCGATTATTTTCTGAAAAAAGTCTTTTATCATGCTATAATCTTCTGCTGCAAAGATAGCTTTACTTATTTCTTGCGTCACTTTAATTTGTATTTGATTTTCATCAGATATGATATTCATTGTATAAGAAGCTGCTTTGTCTTCCATTACAATTCTTATCGGAGAAGGTAATGCCTCAACTTTATAGCCTTCTGGAATTTGCAAAAACAAATTGAATTTTCGCTGTTCTGGAAAGCCAAAATAAATTGGCATTTGTCTTTTTTCTAATTTAAACGGATTGCTTTTGTAGGCAAAAAACAATAGCGGATTTACAAATAGTTTGCCTCCAATTACATCATAAGCTTTATCAATACTGAAAGATGCTTTTTCTGTTACAGGTTTTGATAAATCCTGATTTTCAGCTCTATAATCTTCAAGTTCAATACCATTAAATTGCTGTTCTAATTTTTCAATATTGTTTTCATTCGTTTTTGTGCCGAACTTCTCTCTAAAAATTAAAGCATTATAATCTGTTTTTTGCAAAGACAAACTTCCTTCTAATTTTGCTTTTTGTGGATCTATAAATGCACTTACAGTATTATTGATTAATGAAAATTTACTCGGAATTAATTCGACTTCTTCACTAGTTCCGTTTTCTTTTATTAGTCTTCCTTTCCAATTTAAAACATTTAATGGAAGAATATTTGGAACTGTAAACTTGTTGCTTGCATCTAGCAGAATTTGTTCTCCATCTATTTCTGCGGCTGCGATTAGATAATTGAAAACCGTTCTGTTAGGAAAAACCGGAACTCCATTTTCTACCGTACTAACCAAAACAGGATGCACTTGTATTTTTGCGGCCTTAAGCATAGAAATTAGCAAAAGATTGATTTCTGCTGTATTTCCTGTTCTTTCTTCGTACGCTTTTTTAACTCCTTTATCAACATAATAACCTTTCTTTTTATTCCAGTTCATTCTGTTTTGAACGAACTTAAAAATGGTGTCTAATCGTTGTTTGGGAGAATTTATATTCGATAAAATTTTCTTTAAATCCTCTTCGTAAAAACTTCTATTGCCCAATTCTTTTGCAAAATCAGCATCTTTGTAAGTTGACTCCGCAAGTCCTTCCCAAGTTTTGGTATAGTTTACAACTGGTTTGTCCGGAAATCTTTTTAACTCTAATTCGTTTTGAATTGAGCCTTTAAAATTGTTTATATTGTTAACAAAAATTTCTTCTTGAAGCGCTGGAACATCAACTCCAGAATAAAAACTATTTATCTGTTTATAATCGCTGCCATAAACCTGCTTAATGGGTTGAACATCGGCACTCATTTCTGGTTTGTAGGTTCCAACAAGAAGTGTTTTATAAATAAAAAATTCTGGAATTTCAGATTTGTATTCGAAATAATTTACTGGAATTTCATACTGAAAATCAAAATCAGGAAGACGAACCAAATCTTCTGACTTTAAAGTATACTTGAATTCTATTACAGATCCAACTTTTACATTCGGCAAAGCAATTGAGGCAACATTCCAGTTCTTATTTACTTTTTCTTTAAAGCTGCCTTCACTGTTTAATTTTGTTTTTACAATTGCTCCATTTTCAAGATTATAGGTCGCAGCATCAGAAAAAGTTACTTTATCGTCTCTTAGATTTTCGTAACCAACATAATAAGAAACTTTTTGAGTGGCCCAACTTAAACCTTCTTTTTTATAAATTTTTACTCGAAACTCATAAACATGATTGGCAAGAAAACCGCTTTGTTCATTGTAAGTAAAAAAAGTTCTTCCTTTTTTAAATAAAATCGCGGCTGGCGCAGAAGTGTCTTTAGGATTTTCTTTTTCCTGTAATTCCTGAACTGTTACTTTTCCTAATTCAAACTTTTGAGCATTAATTCTGGTAAGTGAGAAAACTAAAAAAAAGAAAACTAAAAGGAAACGAGAATTCATTGGTTATATTTTTTTGAGAATAATTTTTTGATCTAGACTTACAATCATTTTTTGAAAAAGCATTTTTAATGAATCATAGTCCTCTGCTGCAAAAATACTGCTGTTTATGTCTTTAGAAAAAATAAACTGAATTTTGTTTCCATCTTTTAAAATATTCATCGTTACAATAATCGAATTATCCAAAAACACATATTTTGCTGGTTTTGGAATCGATTCAACATCATAACCTTCGGGAATTTCTAAATTGATTAGAATTTTTTCTTGGTTTGGATAACCAAAATAAATTCTCATTTGTCTTTTTTCTTGAACAAAAGGATTTTTTGTTTTTGCATAAAACAACATCGGATTTATAAATAATTTTCCTCCAATGCTTTCAACAAAATTATTAGTTTCAAAAGCGAAAGTTTCTAAAATCGGATCAGAAAGATTCGTGTTTTTATTGCTTACAGAATAATCCGAAATCTTCAAATCGCCTAATTGCTGTTCTAGTTTTTCGATGTAATTTTCCTGATTTTTAGCCGCATTCTGAACTCTAAATCTATAAGCATCGTAATCGGTACGCTGAATTCTGATTTTTCCATCTATTTTTCCATTTGCATTTATCACAGCTACTATATTAGAAACTTCTTTCGAGGCTTTGCTAGGAACTAAATCAATTTCTTTTGAAGTGCCATCGCTTTTAATTAATCTTCCTTTCCAATTTAAGACATTCAAAGGCAGAATATTTGGTGATGTATATTTTCTAGAAGCATCGAGCAAAATTTGTTTCCCGTCAATTTCTGCAGACGCAATTAAATAATTAAAACCTGTTCTGGTAGGATAAACTGGAATTCCATTCTCAATTGTACTTACTAAAACCGGATTGGCATCTACACCTGCCAATTTCAGCATATTTATTAATATGAAATTTATTTCGGCAACATTTCCTGTTTGCTCTTTGTATGCTTTTTCTACTCCTTTTTTGGCGAAACAGCTATTGATTTCGTTCCAATTCATTTTGTTTTGAACAAACTTAAAAATGATGTTTGTTCTTTCTTCTAATGACTCGACATTTCCAAGCAGCTTTTTTATATCTTCTAGAAGAAAATCTCTTTTGCTAAGTTCTTTCCCAAAATTTTCATCTTTAAAAATTGTTGTTGCAACGCCTTCCCAAGTCATTGTAAAATCTTTAACAGGTTGTTCTGGCATTCGAATACGTTCTAACTCGTGTTTAATAGAACCTCTATAATTCTCCAAATTATCGATATATGGCTCTTCTATTAAAGAGGGAATATTTTTTCCAGAATAAAAAGCATTTATCTGTTTGTAGCTTAATGTTCGCGTCTGCCCATATTCATTGTCAAAACTTTGATTTCCACTCCCAAGTTTCGCATCGTTTTCTATTTTATTTTTTCCTGTCAGAATTGTTTTGTAAATATAAAACTCAGGAAATTCTGTTTTGTATTCAAAATAATCTACCGGAATATCAAACTGAAAATCAAAATCAGGAAATTCTCCAATGTTTTCAGATTTTAAAACATATTTATATTCTATAATAGATCCAACTTTGACATTTGGAAGCGTTATTGTTTTTTCATTCCAATATTCATTAATTTTTTTCTTGAATAATCCCTGGCTTTCTAATTTGGTTTTCTCCACTTTGCCATTTTCCAAGTTGTACGTTACCGCATTCGAAAACTCTAACATATCTTCTTTCAGATTCTGATAGCCAATGTAGTAATGTACTTTTTGATCTGCCCATTTCAGCCCTTCTTTTTTATAAATTTTGATTTTAAATTCATAAGTATGAACAGCCGAAAAACCTACTTTTTCATTATATGTAAAAACAGTTTTTCCTTTTTTGAATAAAATTGCGGCAGGCGCCGAAGAATCTATAGGATGTAATTTTTCCTCTAATTCAGCAACGGTAACTTTTCCAAGCTCATATTTCTGAGCTTGGATATTTATTGTACTACAGCATAAAGCAATACAAAGAAGCAGGGATCTTAGCATCATTATATGCGTTTTAGAACTATTTTTTCTGTTTGTTTAGCAATTACTCCTTTGTAATATTCTTTTAACATTTCGTATTGTTCAGTACGAATAATAGCCGAATTAATTTGGTTAACAACCATTAATTGCAAAACATTATCAGTTGCCAGAATATTAAACTTGAAGCTTCCCAAGTTATTTTCCATGTTGTACGCAACTGACTGCGGTAATGTTTCTACCGTAAAACCTTCTGGAATTTTGATTGTAATATTGAATTTATCTTGAAAAGGATAACCAAAATCTACTGGATATTCGCGTACTTCTTGCTTGAAAGGATTTTTTTCCTGAGCAAAAAACAGCAGTGGATTTACATATATTTTTCCTCCAATCATCTCAGATAAATCGCCTCCTTTAAATGAATAAGACTCAATTGTTGGAGATAATAATTCTTTTTCATTAGTTCTAGAATATTCACTCACTTCAATTTTTCTGCTACTATTTTCAAGTTTTTCTAAATATTCATCTTCTTTCGATTTTTCGAAATTTTCTCTACTAAGCATCGCTCTATAATCAGTGCACTGTCTTCTGGCTTTTCCGCTTACTTTTCCATCCGCATCAATATCATAATTCATAAAAACAATATCGTTTGATGTTTTATGAGGCATTAAATCTATTTCTTCAGAAGAACCATTTTTTCTAATCAATCTTCCGAACCAGTTTAAGGTTCTAAATGGAAGAACGTTTGGCACAGAATATTTATAACTTGCATCTAATAAAATGTATCCCTCTGGAGTTTCAACAGCAGTAACAACATAATTAAATGCATTTCTGTTAGGAAACAAGGCAATTCCGTTAGAACGTGTACTTACCAAAACCGGATTTGCAGTTAAACCTTCAGAACGCAACATGGCAGTAAGCATTAAATTAATATCTGCAATATTTCCTGTTTTATCTTTATACGCTTTTCTTACACCATTATCGCAGCTAAAACCTGTGTAACCATTCCATTTTACATTTCCTTTTACAAAATTTAAAATCGCCCAAATTTTTTCGTTCTGGTTGGTAATTCCACCAAGAAACTTTTTTAAATCTTCTTCGAAATAACCTGTTTTATTTAATTCTGGACCAAAATCTTCATATTCGTAAATTGTTTTCACTACCGAATTCCAGTCGGTAGAAAGCTCCTTAATTGGTCTATTAGGAAAATGAACTAATGATAATTCATGTTCAATACTTGAAGTATAATTATCAATATTGTTTACAAAATCTTCGTCTTTTAAAGCAGGGAAATCTTGTGCAACATAAGTAACCTCTGTTTCTATATAATCTATTTTATCGTTATAAAATTCTGTTCTCGAAACGAGCCCCGTTCCTCTTTCTTTACTGTTAATTGTTAAACTTTTAGAATTTTTAGTAGTTGAAACTTTAGGAAAAATATACCCTTTTTGTCTTGGTTTAAAAACGTAATATTCTGGATAAGCGATCTTAAATTCAGAATAATTAACGGGGATAGAAGTTTGAAAATCCCAATCACGAATGATATTGTCGCTAGGACATCTTATTGAATAATGATATTCTATTACAGAACCTTCTTTTACATTTGGCATGGTAATCTTCTTCAGTCCTCTAAATTTAGAAAGAACTTCATCAAAAGATCCATCGCTTTTCAGTTTCGTTTTTTCTATTTTTCCATTTACAAGATTATACGTAACGGCATCAGAAAAAAATACTCTTTCTTTTAAATTGGTCTGATTGTAATACCAAACACTTTGATTTGCCCACTCGTAACCTTCTTTTTTATAAATCTTAATACGAGCTTCTACATCGGTAACAATGCAGAAACCTTCATTTTGGTCAAATTCCATTCTGGAAATTCCTTTTTTGTACAAGATAGCAGCTGCCGCTGAAGAGTCTTTAGGATGAACTTTCTGTTCTAATTCTGCAATAGAAACTTTTCCTAATTTGAATTCCTGTGAAATCGCTTTGGGCGCGACCAACAGAATCCAAGACAAGCTAAGTAGTTTAATAATTTTCATTGGTAATTTTTGGTTTGTTTTGGGTTAGGATTCGGTTTAATTCTTGGTTAATATTATTTTGGCATTGTCATTTCTAGAAATTTGTTCCATAAATAAGCGATACTCATCGTAATCTTTATTGGAGTATTTGCCTTTATTTAAAAACATAGACCTTTTATAAGTCAGTTTGTTATTTTCTTTTTTAATTATTTCGGTTTTATACTCTCCAAACTTTCCTTTTAGTTCATAGTTTGAAGGAAGAAATTCGATGCTAAAACCTTCCGGAAGATTGATTTCGATTTCATCATTATCTAAATAGCCACGTTGAATTTGAAATGGATTTTTTCGGTTTCTTATTCGCTTAATATTGGCACTTGATTGATTAAATGCATCAACTACAAAAATCATTTTATTGCCCGAGATAGCTCCATAATTGGATGCGCTTAAACGCACATCTTCTGTAAAACGGATATTTTCTTTGTCATTTGTAAAAGTTATTTTACCCAATTTCAAATTGTTGATATTATCCCAATATTCTTTATAATGCTCTTCTTTTTCGTTGGGCTGAAAAGTTTCAACTCTCGATTTTTGGGCATATTGACTTCCTTCTGAAACTATAGCTAAAGCTCCTGAAAAATTTCCATCTTTATCAATTGAATAATTTCCTTTTGCTACTTGTTTATTTCCTCTATCATCGTAGATTTTAGTTCTAACAATTTCGCCTCCTTCTGGTTTCACGACTAAAACATCGCGGTCGTCTGTAAATGTTCCTTGATATCCAAAAGGATCATCTTGGCTGGTACATTCTAGCCAAACGTAATTATCACCATTTGGAACGGCAAGAATCATATGATCTCCTTGCATCGAAACAAAATCGGATTGAATATCTTTCTTATATGGATTTCCGTATAAAATAGTATTGTAAGAAGGAACATCTACAACCTGAAGTAGTGCTTTAGTATAATTGGATAGTGCTTTACAATCTCCATAACCTAAACGATCTACGTCATTTGCCATCATGGGTTTCCAACCTCCAATTCCAACAGCGATATTTACATATCTAGATTTTTTCTGTACGTAATCGTAAATGATTTTTGCTTTTTTAATTGGATCTTTTTCATCGCCAACAAGCGCTTTTATTTTTGCTTTGGTTTCTTCCGGCAGATTTGTCGTTCCTGTCAAAATTTTATCACCGTACCATTTTCCAAATGCTTCCCAAGTGGTTGCTTTACCGTCTACTCCTTCCAAATGAAAATTCTCCAATCCCATCATCACTTTAGGAAATAGATCTGCATAATTAGGACTCAAATCTTCTGGTTTCTGAGCTGGAATATTTGTGGCTAAATAACTTAATTGCGTATCGGTTTCAACCGTTTTTTTGATATTGAAATCTGAGAAACGAAATTCTTTCTTTTTGAATCCGAGTTCTTTAGGAAAAGTAACATTCAAGGCACATTTTTCTATACTTAAATAATAGCCATTCAAAAAATACTTTTGAGGAATAAAAGCGGTATTTGAAGTCTCTATTTCGCAATTATAGACAACGGTAAATGGATATGAAATGGGAGTATAATCCAGATAAACAACGCGATTATCTGAAAAAAGTGTGCTTCCGCTTACAGCACTTTGGTCTCTGAAATCTTTTCTTTTAATTTTTTTGATTTCTTTACCAAAAGCATCATAAACAATAGCTTCTATAGTTTTGATTGAAGTTGACTTGTCGTAATATTGATATCCGTCAATATCATTCTGTCCTTTGGCATTTAAAACAGATACAACTCTTTGAGTTTTTATGTTCATACTTCTTTGAGAAGTAATCGTAATATCTGTCTGATCTAAACGAACAACTGCATTGGCATTATCTTTCAAACTATCGGAAATTGTAAATACCGAATAATCAATCTTTTGAGAAAAAGAATTAACCGTAAAAATGATAAAAAATAATGCGCAAAAAAGTTTTTTCATTAGTAAGTTTTTTCTCCAAATATATATTATTTTTAGAAAATCTTAACAAATGTTTAGTAAATTTTTACTCTCTATTTTTGCTGTCAATTAAAATGGTAACAGGTCCATCGTTTATTAGGCTAACTTTCATATCTGCGCCAAAAATTCCGGTTTGAATTTTCTTTTGAAATTCCTTTTCTAAAGTTTGTACAAATTTTTCATACATCGGAATTGCAAATTCAGGTTTTGAAGCTTTTATATAAGAAGGACGATTTCCTTTTTTTGTAGAAGCGTGAAGTGTAAATTGGCTTACTACAATAATATCGCCGTCAATATCTTGAATTGAGCAGTTCATGACGTCATTTTCGTCGCCAAAAATTCTCATTTTTATGATTTTCCCAGCAAGCCAATCGATATCTTCCTGAGTGTCGGCATCTTCAATTCCGACTAGAACCAATAATCCTTTTTGAATATCTGCTGTTTTTTGACCATCAACGGTTACTGATGCATGGGAAACTCTTTGAATAACAATCTTCATTAATTATTAATTGTTAGTTATAAATTATTGATTTTTTTCTTTAGAAGTAATAATTAGAAATTGCCGTCACTCAATCATAAATAAAAATTTATCATTTACAATTAACAATTACTTTCTCGTTTCATCACTCGCCGCACGATCTTCGCCATACGTATCCGTACGATAATGCTCGTCATCGCCTTCGAGGATTTTTAGATAACTATTGTAACGTGACCAAGCGATTTCATCTTTTTCTAAAGCTGCTTTTATGGCACAATGCGGTTCCTCTTTATGCAGGCAATTGTTAAACTTGCATTGATCTTTTAATTTAAAGAATTCCGGAAAATATCCGCTGATTTCTGAAGGTTCCATATCAACGATTCCGAAACCTTTAATTCCTGGAGTATCAATAATTCTGGCATCAAAAGACAAATCGTACATTTCGGCAAAAGTGGTTGTATGCTGACCTTGTTTGCTTTGTTCTGAAATTACCGAAGTTTTTAAGTGAAGACTTGGTTCCATGGCATTTACCAAAGTTGATTTTCCAACTCCGGAATGTCCAGAAAACATACTCACTTTTCCAACCATCATTTCTTTTAATTTATCAACCCCTTTATTTTCTGTTGATGAAATTCTAAGACATTTGTATCCAATTTCAGAATAAATATGTTGTAAATAAAGCTGATCGTCTAAAGTTTGATCGTTTAAAGTATCAATTTTATTAAAAATCAAAACGGCTTCGATTCCGTATGCTTCGGCAGTAACCAAAAAACGGTCTATAAAACTTGTAGTTGTTGGCGGATTATCTATTGTAATCAGTAAAAAAACTTGATCAATATTTGAAGCAATAATATGAATCTGCTTAGATAAGTTAACCGATTTACGAACGATATAGTTTTTCCTTTCATGAATATTATGAATCGTACCCGTAACTGCATCTGAAGTTTCATCCAACTCATAATCGACAATATCGCCTACAGCAATTGGGTTGGTACTTTTTATGCCTTTAATTCTAAATTTCCCTTTCATACGGCATTCCACAAAATCTCCTTTTTCAGATTTTACGGTGTACCAGCTTCCTGTAGATTTATATACGGTTCCTGTCATTCTTTTACTTTAGATTTCTGATTTTAGATTTTAGATTAAAACCTAAATCTTTTGCAAAGATAAATGAATAATTTAAACCATATAAGTTATATAAGTGAATATAAATAGCCACTTCTTAAAACAAAAAAAATCCCCATCACTTTTTTCAAAGCAACAGGGATTTTTAAAAAACAATCTAATTTTAAATGCGTGATATAATTAAACTCAACAACAAAGCTTTAAAAAAACTTAAATTATCTTATATCACTTATATGGTTTCGAAAAAATTATGCGTTGAAAATTTTCTCTTGGTGACCAATACTTTCTTGGTGAATTGCTTTGAACATTCTTAAAACGAATTCTTCAGTAAGACCTTTTTTCTCACCTTCCAAAATCATTTTTCCTAAGATTTCGTTCCAACGGTTGTTTTGAAGAATCGCAACGTTTGCATCTTTTTTCACTTGACCAATTTCGTCAGCCACTTTCATACGTTTTCCTAACAACTCTAATAAGTTCGCATCCAAAACGTCAATGTTAGCTCTTAGTTTAGTCATTTTTTGGCTGTACTCATCTGTAGTATCATCCGTTTTTCTGATTGTTAAATCTTTGATGATTTGTTTCAAATTATCTGGAGTAACTTGCTGAGCCGCATCAGACCAAGCATTATCTGGATCGATGTGAGTCTCGATGATCATACCGTCGTAGTTCAAATCTAAAGCTTCTTGAGTTACTTCGAAAATCATTTTACGATCTCCAGTAATGTGAGATGGATCGATGATTAATGGTAAATCAGGGAATTTATTTTGCAATTCGATAGCAATCTGCCATTCTGGAATGTTTCTGTATTTTGTTTTTTCGTAAGTAGAGAAACCTCTGTGGATAACTCCTAATTTCTCGATTCCAGCCATATGAAGACGCTCAACACCACCTAACCATAAAGCTAAATCTGGGTTTACTGGATTTTTAACCAAAACGATTTTATCAGTTCCTTTTAAAGTATCTGCAATTTCTTGAACTGCGAAAGGGTTTGCAGTTGTACGTGCACCAACCCATAAAACGTCGATATCATATTCTAAAGCTAGTTTACAGTGAGCTGCAGTTGCAACTTCAGTTCCCATTAATAAACCAGTTTCAGCTTTTGCTTTTTGCAACCATTTCAATCCGATTTCTCCAATACCTTCAAATCCTCCTGGACGAGTTCTTGGTTTCCAGATTCCAGCTCTGAAAACACTTACTTTTGAATCTTTTAATTCGTGAGCGATTTTCAAAACTTGATCTTCAGTTTCTGCACTACAAGGTCCAGCTATCACAAGTGGGTGATTTAAATTGAAATCTTCTAACCACTTTCTCATTTCTTTCTTATTTTCCATCTTAATTCTAATTTACTTTTTAGTTGTTGTTAATCCGTTTAGTATTTCTTTTATTTTATTTGTGCTTTCCATTTCTTCAAAAATGGCATTGTAATCTTCTTCTTTTAACAAATCTCTAAATCGACTGAGATTTGAAATATAAGCTTCTAAAGTTTCGAGAACATGTTCTTTATTTTGCTTAAAAATTGGTGTCCACATGGCCGGAGAACTTTTTGCCAAACGAACCGTACTTTCAAATCCACTTCCCGCCATATCAAAAATATCTTGTTCGTCTTTTTCTTTATTCATTACTGTTTTTCCGAGCATAAACGAACTAATGTGCGATAAATGCGAAACGTAAGCAATGTGTTTATCGTGTGAAACGGGATCCATATATCGAATTCTCATTCCGATTGAGGTAAAAAGATTTAATGCTTTCTCTTGTAATTTAAAAGCCGTCTTTTCGACCTCACATATAATATTTGTTTTCCCTTGAAACAAACCTCTTATTGCCGCCGATGGTCCAGAAAACTCTGTTCCTGCTATTGGATGTGTAGCAATAAAGTTTCTTCTCTTAGGATGATTGGCAACCGCATCACAAATAGGTTTTTTAGTCGATCCAACCTCAAAAACAATTGTTTTATCTCCAACTGCATCCAAAACTTTTGGCAAAACTGTTAGCGCTACATCTACAGGAACTGAAACGATTACAAAATCTGCTTTTTGTAAATCTTCAAAGCTTCCTGCTTCGTCAATAACTCCAAGATCAATTGCCTGTTGCAAATGTTGTTCGTTACTGTCGATTCCTAAAATAGTCGCATCAGGATAACGTCCTTTGATGTCTAACACCATCGAACCACCTATTAACCCTATTCCTATTACGTATACTTTCATATTTCTTTAATTTTCAAATCTTGTTTTTTTATTTGTCACCCTGAGCGAAGTCGAAGGGCTTTCCAATTGGAACGCGGGCTTCGACTTCGCTCAGCCTGACAATCTAAAATCTAAAATCTGATATCTAAAATTTTCAAAATCGATCTATCGCTTCTTGTACTTTTTCTTCTTTCACACACAATGAGAATCTGATATAACCTTCGCCGTTGCTGCCAAAAATGGTTCCCGGTGTAATGAAAATATGCTTCTCATATAATATTTCGTCAATGAACTTCTCTGCTGATTCGATTCCTTCTGGCAATTTTGCCCAAACAAAAAGCCCAACTCCTTCTTTATACACTTTACAGTTTAGCTTTTCTGCTAATTTCTCCGTTAATTCTCTACGGCATCTGTAAATTTTGTTTTGGTCTTCAAACCAAGACTTGTCGCATTTTAATGCTGCGATTGCGCCTTTTTGAATTCCGTAGAACATTCCGCTGTCCATGTTGCTTTTTACTTTTAGGACTGCATCGATAATTTCAGGATTTCCTAAAACCATTCCGACTCTCCAGCCTGCCATGTTGAATGTTTTACTTAACGAATTCAATTCTAAAGCCACGTCTTTCGCACCTTCAACTTGCAATAAACTCATCGGATTATCATTCAAAACAAAACTATACGGATTGTCGTTGATCAATAATATATTGTGTTTTTTAGCAAAAGCAACCAATTTTTCAAATAACGCTAAACTTCCTCTCGCTCCTGTCGGCATGTGAGGATATCCAAGCCACATAATTTTTACTTTCGAAAGATCTAATTTTTCTAAAGCTTCAAAATCCGGTTCCCAGCCATTTTCTTCTTTCAAGTCATAATAAACCGGAACTGCCTGAACCAAATTGGTTACCGAAGTATAAGTTGGATACCCCGGATTAGGAATTAAAACGTGATCGCCTTCATTTAAAAAAGCTAACGAAATGTGCATAATTCCTTCTTTCGAACCCATTAATGGTAAAATCTCATTATTCGGATTCACTTCAACACCAAACTGATCACGATAAAAATCTGCCATCGCTTGCCTCATTTCTGGTAATCCCTGATAGCTTTGATAACCATGCCCGCTTTCGTCTTGAATTGCTGCAGCGACTGCTTCAATTACTGCTTTTGACGGACTCAAATCAGGGCTTCCAATTCCCATATTGATGATCGATTTTCCTTCAGACATCAACTGACGAACTTCTCTTAGTTTTGATGAGAAGTAGTATTCTTCAACTGTGTCTAATCGTTTTGCTGTTGTAATCATTGTTTTTATTTGCTTTAGGCCGTAAGCTTTAGGCTTTAGGCTTTTTAAACTCTTTATTTTTTTGACTTTAAGACTTTCGGCTTTTCAACTTTATGACTCACTAAGTGGTTTTGTATTCTTATATTCTCCCAACACTTTAAAATATTCTGCCATTATATTTAATAGGGCTTTGGCTTTTGCAAAATCTTCGTATTTCTCAAATGTCACATCTACGAAGAAAGAATATTTCCAAGGTGTTTCAATTTTTGGAAGAGACTGGATTTTTGTTAAATTCAATTTGCAATCGCTCATTACATTCAAAACTGCTGCTAAACTTCCTCTTTTGTGATCTAATTCAAATTTGATTGACGCTCTGTTGATTTCGCTTTCTGGCAAAAATGAATTTTGCTTTTTAATGATTACGAAACGCGTCATATTGTTTTTAATTGTTTGAATCGATGACGCGATAATATCCAGATCGTACATTTCAGAAGCGGTTACACTTGCAATTGCTGCAATTCCGGTTAATTGTTTTTCCTGAATTCTTCTTGCAGTTTCAGCTGTATCTTTATCCTCAATCAATTTGATATTCGGATATTGTTTAAGGAAATCCATACACTGCAAAAGTGCCATTGGGTGTGAATGAACTTCTTTTATATCTTCAATTTTCTGACCTTTTAAAGCCATTAAATTCTGCTGAATGTTTAAATAATGCTCTCCGATTATGTGTAAATTATTCTTGTCGATCAAAGCATAATTCGGAATAATTGGACCTGCAATTGAATTTTCGATCGCCATAACAGCTTGATCAGATTTTCCGGCAATAAGGCTGTCGATCAATTCTTCAAAAGACAAACATTCATCAATATCCACATTTTCAGAGAAATACTCTTTTACAACCTGATGATGAAATGATCCTTTAATACCTTGTATTGCAATTTTCGTTGTCATATATTCAAAAAAAAATCCTGATTTGCATCAGGATTGTATATTAGTTTTATTTGTCTTTTATATTTTTCAAATAACCATAGCACAATCCTCACTTCTACTAAAGAAGAAATAAAAGTTGTTGCTAAAATAAAAACGGTTAGTTGCCATTTGTTTGTGTTATTTTTTAAATTCTCTGCGAATGTATAAATTATTTTTAGTGCACCAAAAAAAAGATTGCATTTTATGAAACAAAAAAGGATTTCTTAACAAATTTAGCAGGTTTTGTATGATAATATAAAAAAATCGGCTTAAAATGAGATATATACAATGTGGTTTCGAGAGGTTCTTAGGTACTGAGATGCTAAGGCGCTAAGTTTTTTTCGCCACTACCCGAGCGATAGCGAATAGGCGAAGCAATTCACGAATTAGCGCAAATTGTTAGTCCTAATTAATTTCATTGACAATATTAAACCACCATTTTTGTCATTTCGAGGAACGAGAAATCTCCACGAGTGGCTCGACAAAGATTGGCGATTTAGATTGCGGAGTTACTCGCGAAGATTTCTCGTTCCTCGAAATGACAAGATTGCGATTATGCAAACAACCCCGAAACAGGTTTATTCATAATCCCGATTTTAGCATAATCAAAATTCATTTTTTCTTTTAATAAAGAGGCGTATACACTTCTAAAATCAATTTCGTATTTTAAATCGCCGTTATCTAAGTCTGCTAGATTTGGATTTTTCCCTAAAATGGTTCCTTTGTTATTTCCTCCAATAATAAACATTGGCGCCGCGGTTCCGTGATCGGTTCCGTTTCCGTTGTCTTTTGCGCGTCTTCCGAATTCCGAGAAAACGACAACTGTGACATTTTGCAATAACTTCGCTTCTTTTAAATCAGAATAAAAACTAAATAAAGAATCATTTAAATCAGTTAGTTTTCGTTCGTGAATAGAAAGTTGATTATCGTGTGTATCAAATCCGTTTAAGGATGTGTAATATACTTTTGAGTTTAAATTTCCTTTTATCAATCTCGCAATCCATTCTAAATTTTTCGACAATTCTGTTTTTGGATAACTGATTTCTGTTTTAGATTTTGTCAAAGCTTTCTGGATTTCACCCGAACCTTCGGTTACCGAATTGGCAATTTTTCGAACAAAATCCAAATGCGGATTTTTAGATAAAGTTACATCTTCATCTTTTGGTTTTACCTTAAATCGATCTGGATCTTTTACGGTTATAAAATTCGGTTCAACACCTTTTAAAGCCAAATTATCAATCGAATCTAAATTGATTCCCGCCGTTGCCTGATGACCGTTGCATTGCAGATCCAAAAATCTTCCGAGCCAGCCTTCATTTACATATTTATTAGAATCCGTTGCTGTTTGCCAAATTTCCTGACTTCTAAAATGCGAACGAATCGGTTCTGGATAACCGACATTCTGAATTACCGTTAAATCGCCATTTTGCTGCATTTGAGCAAAATCTTTTAACGAAGGATGAAATGCCATTCCTTTATTCTTCCCGACAACTGCATCTTTATTTAAAGCAATCTTCGTTCGCAAATCATAATATAAAGGATCATCGTATGGAATAAAAGTATTTAAACCATCGTTTCCTCCATTTAACTGGACAAAAACAATGCATTGTTCTCCCACAACCAAATTGTTCTGAGAACCAAAAGCGTGTAAAAAATCAGGAAGTACAAGCAATCCGCCAGTAAAAGTTCCTGTCAGTGTTAGAAAATTTCTTCTGTTCATGATTACTCCTTTTTAGATTAATTGATATTCGGGAAGTTTTGTGATGTAATTGAAAAGTCGAACCACAGCAAAATCAGCATGTGGATCTTTGGGATCAAAATCGTATTTCAAAAGATTTTCCATGTCTTTCTGAGCCGAATCGCTAACGGTAAACAACAATCGATCTGACAATTCAGAAATAATCGTTTTATTATTTCCATTCGAATCAAAAACGACTTTTACAGCAGTTTTTTCATATTCTGATTTTTCTTTTTCAACTCCGTTTACCATTGTTTTCAAAACCTTTCTATTCAGACTTTTTCCACTGCATAATAAATCGGCTGTATTGTTTCTTTGAAGATAAATCTGCGAAGTGAGCCATGAATTCCCGCCGTCCCAGCCTTTTACATTTACTTGATTGTACAAATCCATTCCTTGCTGTTTTACAAATGCCATAATTGCGGCATCATTCACATTCTTTATCTGCAATTCCTCACAAAGCTGTAAAATATAAACCAGCGGATTTTTGATTTTATTTCCAGAATTCTCTTTTTTGAATTCTTCTGTAAAGATTTTAGTTAATAAAGGTTCGATTTCAAACTTTTGCTTTCGAAAATAATCTCCATAATAAATAACCAAATCTTCTGGCGGATTATCATACACAAACCATTTCAAAATTTTTCGGGTAATGAGATACGGAATATTTTTCTGTTCGAAAATAATATCGACTAAATCGTCTGCTTTCCAGTTTCCGGTTTTTCCGAAGTAAATTTTATCGCTGTTATCTTCAATTTTTTTTCTATAAACGGCACCTTCATCGCCAATATTTAAACCAGCCAAAGCTTTTGCACCGTTTTTTATATCTTCTTCGGTGTAATTTCCAATTCCGATTGTGAATAATTCGAGTAATTCACGGCTTAGGTTTTCGTTTACTTTTCCTTTTTTATTGTCACCGTTATCGAGATACCGAACCATTGCATTCGATTTTAGAATCTGCTTGGTTAATTCTTTAAAATTGCCAAAAGCATTTTCGCGTAAAATCATATTATGCTGGTAAATCCAGTAATTTATTTTTACTTTTTGAGAAGTCGAAACAAAATGATTTTGCCAGAAACAAACCATGTTTTCGCGCAACGGAAATTCATCGTTACGCATTTTACCAATCCACCATTTTTTAAATTCGGCAGTCGCTTGATTTTCTTTTTTCTGAATTTCCTTTTTAGTTTCGGGATCTGAAGTTTTTATTATTTCCCTAACTTGTTTCAACTCTAAAGTAGTTTTAGGCTGATCTTGCAGAAAGCTTGGAATTTCTTTATCAAATTTCGAATCATAAGATTGCTTTAGAAATTTTTCTAAGCCGAGTTTTTCAATTTTTGAAGTTTGTTTTCCTGAAAAACCTAATCGTAAGGACCAAAGACTGCTTTTTTTCATCGTTCAGAAATTGTTACAATAAGACTTGAGTTTCTCTTAAAGGTTTAATTTTTTAAAAGATGCTATCCCGATAGCTATCGGGACTAAGATTCTGAGGTGCTGAGATTTTAAAGTCTTTGGTAATAATTAGAACGGGGAATTTTTAGGGATATTGTTTAAACAACATTGAACCATCATGATCAAATATAGCCCGTGGTTTCAACCACGGGAAACGGGTTGAGGAAATCCATTGTGTTCCCGTGGTTGAAACCACGGGCTATGTTTAAATAATATATTTTGAAAAATTAAAACAAAAAAAGCAGCTATCATTACAATAACTGCTTTTCATATTTTAAAAATCTATAATCTAAGATCTACAATCTAAAATCATTAAGACCCACACATCTCACAATCTTCAGGATCTGCCGCTTGTGCTTTTAAAAGCATAGCTTTATAATCCTCAACGCTGATTGCTTCAGTTTCTGCAACTAATGTTGGAGCTGTTTCTTCTTTTTTATCGTTGTTTAATGTGAATTTAATCGCATCTACAGCCGCTTTTGTTCTTAGGTAATACATTCCTGTCTTCAAACCAGACTGCCAAGCGTAGAAATGCATTGACGTTAGTTTAGAATAGTTGGCATCCTGCATGAACAAGTTTAGCGATTGAGACTGGTCAATGAAATATCCTCTTTGACGAGACATATCGATAATATCTTTCATCGACATTTCCCAAACTGTTTTATAAAGATCTTTTAAGTCTTGTGGAATCTTATCAATATTTTGAACAGATCCGTTATGACGCATAATTTCTTGTTTCAAATCTTCGTTCCATAAACCTAGTTTTACTAAGTCTTCTAGTAAATGTTTGTTTACTACGATGAACTCTCCAGACAATACACGACGTGTATAAATGTTTGAAGTATAAGGTTCGAAAGCTTCGTTGTTTCCTAAGATCTGAGAAGTTGATGCTGTTGGCATTGGCGCAACTAACAATGAGTTACGAACTCCATGCTCTACAACTTCTTTTCTTAATGAAGCCCAGTCCCAACGGCCTGATAATTCTTCATCTTTCATTCCCCACATATTGTGTTGGAATTCTCCTTGTGACATTGGCGAACCTTCGAAAGTCGAATATGGTCCTTCTTCTTTTGCCATTTCCATAGAAGCAGTTACAGCAGCGAAGTATAATGTTTCGAAAATCTCTTGGTTCAATTTTTTAGCTTCATCGCTTGTAAACGGCATACGCAACATGATGAAAGCATCTGCTAAACCTTGCACACCTAAACCAACTGGACGGTGGCGCATATTTGAGTTTTCTGCTTCTTTTACTGGATAGTAATTTCTGTCGATTACTTTATTCAAGTTACGAGTTACGCGTTTTGTAACGTTGTAAAGCGCTTCATGATCAAATTTTCCATTATCAATAAACATTGGTAAAGAGATAGAAGCCAAGTTACAAACTGCAATTTCATCTTTAGATGTAAACTCCATAATCTCTGTACACAAGTTAGACGAACGAATAGTTCCTAAATTCTTGTGATTCGATTTACGGTTTGCTGCATCTTTATACAACATATATGGTGTTCCAGTCTCGATTTGAGATTCTAGGATTTTTTCCCATAATTCACGAGCGCGGATTGTTTTTCTTCCTTTTCCTCTAAATTCATAATCTGTATATAATGCTTCGAATTCATCTCCGTAGACATCATATAAACCTGGACATTCGTTTGGACACATTAAAGTCCAAGTTGAATCTTCTTGAACACGTTTCATGAATAAATCTGAAGTCCACATAGCGAAGAATAAATCTCTCGCACGCATTTCTTCTTTTCCTGTATTTTTCTTCAAATCCAAGAAATCGAAAATATCAGCATGCCATGTTTCAATGTAAATCGCAAAACTTCCTTTACGTTTTCCACCACCTTGATCTACATAACGAGCGGTATCGTTGAATACTCTTAACATCGGAACAATTCCGTTTGAAGTTCCGTTTGTACCACGAATGTAAGATCCAGTTGCACGAACGTTATGAATAGAAAGTCCGATTCCTCCCGCTGATTGAGAGATTTTTGCTGTTTGTTTTAATGTATCGTAAATTCCGTCAATACTATCATCTTGCATTGCCAAAAGGAAACAAGAAGACATTTGAGGTTTTGGAGTTCCAGCATTAAACAACGTTGGCGTTGCGTGCGTAAAGAACTTTTTAGACATTAAATCGTACGTTTCAATTACTGATTTTAAATCGTCTAAGTGAATACCAACCGAAACACGCATCAACATATGTTGTGGTCTTTCTACGATTTTTCCGTTTATTTTAAGAAGATAAGAACGCTCTAAGGTTTTGAAACCAAAGTAATCGTAATTAAAATCTCTTGTATAAATGATATGAGAATCTAAAAAAGCAGCATTTTCCTGAATCACTTTAAATACGTCATCAGCAATTAACGGTGCATCTTGACCGTTTCTTGGATTTACGTAGTTGTACATATCTTTCATCGTCTCTGAGAAAGATTTTTTAGTGTTAGAATGTAGATTTGAAATTGCCACACGCGCTGCCAATTGTGCATAATCTGGATGCGCAATAGTCATTGAAGCCGCTGTTTCTGCCGCAAGATTATCCAATTCAGAAGTAGAAACCCCATCATACAATCCTTCGATAACTCTCATGGCTACCTTAACAGGATCTACAAGTTCATTTAAGCCGTAACACAACTTTTTGATTCTTTCTGTAATCTTATCAAACATTACGGGCTCTCTGTGGCCATCTCTTTTTACTACATACATAAGCTTACCTTTTATAGTTATTGAAAAAATGAAAGTACTTAGAGAACGAACTCTGGCACTTAAACATTGCGTGTTTTTAAATTAATTTTAGAGAATTACCAAATTCTCAATAGTTACTTGTTTCAAATTCGAAAATCGAATTTAAATGCGTCATAAATTGCTATTGAACCTGCGACTTGGGGAAAGAGATTCAACCTTAAAAAAATAAATCTGTAATCTTTTTTTAGCGTTGCTGGAAGATCAGGCGCTAAAAGTATTTTGTTACCTAAAAATCTGCATCAAAAGAAATTTTTTGAGCATCGCTATCTGTGTTCATAACACCAGATTTTTGATACTCTGCAACACGTTTTTCAAAGAAATTAGTTTTTCCTTGAAGAGAGATCATGTCCATGAAATCAAACGGATTCGCTGATCCATACACACGCTCACAACCTAATTCAACCAAAAGTCTATCAGCAACGAACTCTAAATATTGTGTCATTAAAGTTGCGTTCATACCAATTAAACTTACCGGAAGAGATTCTGTAACAAACTGTCTTTCGATATCTAAAGCATCAACAATGATTTCTTTAATTCTCTCTTTTGGCACTTTGTTTACCAAATGGTGATTGTGCAAGTGAACTGCAAAATCACAATGTACGCCTTCGTCACGAGAAATCAACTCATTAGAGAAAGTTAAACCTGGCATTAAACCACGTTTTTTCAACCAATAAATTGAACAGAAAGCACCTGAGAAAAAGATTCCTTCAACAGCAGCAAAAGCAATAAGCCTTTCAGCAAATGAATCAGACTCGATCCATTTTAAAGCCCATTCTGCTTTTTTAGCAATAGCAGGGAAAACTTCTAAAGCATTAAACAATTCTGTTTTTTCTGCTTCGTCTTTCACGTAAGTATCAATTAATAAAGAATACGTCTCACTGTGAATATTCTCCATCATGATTTGAAATCCGTAGAAAAATTTCGCTTCAGCATATTGCACTTCGTTTACAAAGTTCTCAGCTAAGTTTTCATTTACGATTCCGTCAGAAGCGGCGAAAAATGCCAAAATATGTTTAATGAAGTATCTTTCGTCGTCATTCAATTTATTATTCCAATCTGTCAAATCTTGGTGTAGGTCAATTTCTTCAGCAGTCCAAAAACTAGCTTCCATCTTCTTGTACCATTCCCAAATATCATGATGTTTAATCGGAAAAATAACGAAGCGATTTTTATTTTCTTGTAATATTGGTTCGATTTGTGACATGACAGATTCTGTTATTTTTTTTATTGAATTTTTACTGATTCAGTAGACTACAAAGATTGTCAATTAACGTCAAAAATGAAAGTCAAACTTATTCACAATTTGATGTAGTTTTTAACAACGTTAAATTTTTGAAACATTTTTCATACAATAATTAATTTACTGTAAATGAATCAATTAAAACAGACAAATACACCTTGAAGCCCCGTAAAATATAGACTTTTTAATATAAAAAGCAAGAAATTTTAAAGAGTTTTAAAAAAGTTTTTTTGAGTCAAAACTTTATTTTTTAGAGTCAAAATATGTAGTCAAAATGACTATAATTTATGAGATGATTTTTAGGAATTTTTATGTTCTTCTGCTACTTTTTCAAGTTCCAAATACCAATCTTCTCCAAAACGACGAATTAGCGCTTCTTTGACAAATTTATAAACCGGTACTTCCAATTCTTTTCCTAAAGAACAAGCATCGTCGCAAATATCCCATTTATCATAATTGACCGCCGCAAATTCTGTGAAGTCTTTTACGCGAATCGGATATAAATGACAAGAAACTGGTTTTTTCCAATCTACGATTCCTTGATTGTAAGCTTGCTCGATTCCGCAAAGCGCAGTTTTTCCGTCAAAGATTACATAAGCGCAATCTTTATTATCTATTAATGTAGTTTCAAGATCTCCGTCTGTTCCTTTTACCCAAGTTCCTTGCGCTTCGATTGCCGCAATTCCCTCTTTTCGTAAAAAGGGTTTTACTTTCGGATAAATTTCTTCTAAGATTTTCGTTTCAGCCTCATTCAAAGGCGCACCCGCATCTCCATCCACACAACAAGCTCCTTTACAAGCAGACAAGTTGCACACAAATTCTTTTTCCAGAATATCTTCTGAAATAATAGTTTTCCCTAACTGAAACATGATATAAAATACTGTTATTTATAAAGTGCAAAGATAGTCAAAGAAAGCACATAAAAAATGTACCGCAAAGATTCGCAGAGGTTTCTCGCAAAGATTCACAAAGATTTTCTTTCTTTATATACTATTTGAAATATTACTTCGTGAATCTTTGCGGAAAATCTTTGCGATACTCTGTGGCAAAAATCACAATTGTTACAAATATCACTTTTTTAAACAATAAAACGTGTTTTTATAACAAAAATACATTCTAACGAAAAATCACCTAACTTTATTAACTACTTTTGCAGCAGTTTTTTAAACCTTAAAATCAAAGCGATATGTTAGAAATCGATTTTAAAGAAATCATTACCGTTAGTATGGTGCTTTTTGCAGTAATTGATATTGTAGGTTCAATTCCGATTATTGTCAATTTAAGAGCGAAGGTTGGACATATCGAATCTGAAAAAGCTTCTATAGTTGCCGGCTCCATTATGATTGTTTTTCTATTTGTTGGAGAAGGTTTACTAAACTTAATTGGTATCGACGTACATTCATTTGCCGTCGCCGGATCTTTCGTTTTATTTTTTCTGGCGTTAGAAATGATTTTAGGAATTAGAATTTACCGTGACGAAGAACCTGGATCTGCCTCTATCGTACCACTAGCGTTTCCTTTGATCGCTGGAGCAGGAACCATGACGACTTTATTATCGCTTCGATCTCAATTTCATACAATTAATATTATCATTGCGATTTTACTGAATATCATTTTGGTTTATATCGTTTTGAAATCTTCTAAAAAAATCGAAAATTTGTTAGGAGAAAACGGACTTGGAGTCGTTCGTAAGACATTTGGTGTGATACTTTTAGCAATTGCTGTTAAATTATTCGCTGCTAATGTTAAAGGTTTGTTTGTCTAAAATTTATTTTTATAAATTTACCCCATAAAATATTCTAAAATATAACTCTTAGTCATTTTTAAGGAGTTCTACTTTATTATTTTAGACCAAACAGAAACAATCTTATGAAAATTTTTACTTCAATCTTAGTGCTTTTAGCATTAGCTTTAATTGTTTTTAATATTACGCTATTAGACTTTAAAAATCCTTTTCAGGGAGACAGTATTGTAGCTTTTATTGGAATCGCCGCTTCATTTTGCGCTGTTCTGATTCTTTTGATTTTTAGAATTTCAAAGAGAATCGAGGAAAAAATGAATGACAACAGATAATATGTTTGATGTTTTAATTATAGGCGGAGGAGTTTCGGGCATGTCCTGCGCTCTTGTCTTAGGATCCGCAAAAAACAAAGCATTTGTTACTGACAAAAAAATCGGAATTTTTACACATCAAAAAAATTCTACTTTACAAGAGGCAATATTTTATAACGCTTACGGAATTACACCAGGAAAATTAGGTTCTGAACTGCTTACAGAAAGCACACAGGATTTAGCGACAACTTATCCACACATTACTCAGATTGCAAATGAAAAAGTAATGAAAGTTGAAGGAACTTATCCTGAATTTACTGTAGTTACCAACAAAAACTCTTATAAAACAAAAAACATCGTTGTGGGAATTGGCTCTGCCAATACTTTTGACATAGAAGGTTTAATGCAATTTGTTGAACCTCACAAAAAAGCACTTCCAGAAAAACAACGTATTCAGCTTAAAAACGAAGATCACAAAGTTGCAGACGGCATTTATGTCATTGGAACTTTAGCAGGCTGGAGAAGCCAATTGGCAATTGCTGCCGGAAGTGGCGCTGCTGTTGCTACAGATATTCTAACTTTATGGAATAACGGTGTACAAACTCACGCGCACGACAGCATTCGATAAAATTATTAAACCATATAAGTGATATAAGTTCATATTATACTTTCCGTATAAACTAAATGAACTTATATCACTTATATGGTTTATTTTATTTTTTGTCTTTATTTAACTGAAACGATTTCTGTTACTTTAATATGGTTTTCATCTTCGGTTTTCCATTTTTCTCCTTTTACAGAAACTATATTACCGATTTTTAATTGTTTGTAGTTTTGAGGTCCGCCAACATTTACAATGCTGATTGTCGCAAAATATACTTCTTTTGTGTCTGTTGTAATTTTTGCTGTGTAACCGTCCTTTCCTCCTTCTATTGATTCTACTCTTCCTGAAACTAGAGTATTTGCATCGTTTTTCATAGTTGTACAAGAGATTACAAAAGCCATTAAAAACGCTAGTAAACTTATTCTTTTTAGATTTTTCATGATATAGATATTTATTTGCAGTAATCTTCAAGATTACATTTTTTTTAGCCACAGATTAAAAAGATTAACACAGATTACAAAAAAATCCTTTTAATCTCGTTAATCTGTGGCTATAAATTTTCTTCAAAATTTATGCCAGCTGAACGCAACTTCCCGCAATCACTTTTAGATTTTTACCAACTTTTTTCCAAACTCTTATATATTTGAAAACACCATTAATCGGATTATTATCATAAGATCCTTTTAATGAAACTGTAACAGCAACCACAGCTGCGCTATCAATTATATTGACGATTTGATCTGAAGCTTCTAAAAAATCTATTTTCATTTTACCTGAACGATACGATTGTAAATCAAATTCTTTGGTTATCGTTTGTCCGTCGGGCATATTAAAAAGCAAATCATCATGAAGAATTGTTTCCAAAGCCAAAACATCCGATTTTTTAACGGCAGTTAGAAGTTCAATTTCTGCATCAATAACGGTTTCTATTTTCATGATATAAAAATTTGAAGTTATTTTTTCGGATTCAGAACAGTCTTAATCATGGCATCATCTTTTAAAATGACATCATAATAATACAATTCTCCATAAAGCTGACGAGCAAATTCGGCTGTGATATATCGATCAACGAGTGCTTTGGTTTTATCGAGTTTTAAATCCAAACCAGTCATTAAAATATAGTTTTTGAACTTTTTAAAGTAAACATCTGAAGTTTTCATTTTAGCTAAAAACTCACTAAAACTTAGTCCCGCAAACGCATTTCGATTTTTATCTAATTCTTCAAAAACAAAATGTCCAACAATTCCTGTCTGTAATAAGTACGCAACATTTTCATTTCCGTGTTCAGCTTCCATCGGAACAAAAACATCTGGAACGATTCCGCCACCGCCGTAAACGATTTTGCCTTTTGGCGTTTTAAATTTTAATGAATCTGCTACTTTTATACTGTCTTTAGCATATAATTCGCCAGTTCTCAATCTCGCTTCAGATTCTTTAAAATATTCTTCATTTCCTTTTTTATAAGGTTTCTGAATCGATCTTCCTGTCGGTGTATAATAACGCGCAACGGTTAACCTTACAGCCGATCCGTCATTGAAATCCATTTCTCTTTGAACCAAACCTTTTCCAAATGAGCGTCGTCCAACAATGGTTCCACGATCATTATCTTGAATGGCGCCAGCTAAAATTTCGCTCGCAGAAGCACTATTTTCATTTATTAAGACGTACACTTTTCCAGTTTCAAAACTTCCTGCTTTTGTGGCATATGTTTTTTCAGTTGAACCGTTTTTACTTTTCGTGAAAACGATTAACTGCTTATCTTTTAAAAATTCATCTGCAATTGCAATCGCTTCTTCCATATAGCCGCCACCGTTATCACGAAGATCGATTACTAGAGACTCAATTCCTTTTTGTTTTAATCTCGTTAAACCCGTTTTAAATTCGTTAAAAGTAGTTTCAGCAAAACGATTAATTTTGATATAACCGATTTTATTTCCAATCATTATCGAAGCATCGACACTCTTAATCGGAATAACATCTCGTTTTACTTTAAACTTAAGTTTCTTTTTTTCTGATTTTCTAAAAACCGTCAATTCGATTTCAGAACCCTGAAGCCCTTTTAATTTCGAAAACAAACTATCCGAAGGCAATCTTCTGCCGTACAATTTGGTTTTTCCCGCATATAGAATTCGATCGCCAGATTTTAATCCTGCTTTCGCTGAAGGACCATTTTCAACTGGTTTTATAATCGCTACAGAATCTTTATACATATAAAAATTAATTCCGATTCCGACGAAATCTCCTTTCATACTTTCGGCAACTTCCGCTTGTTCGCTTGGTGGAATATAAACCGAATGCGGATCTAATTTAGATAGAATATTATCGACTGTAAGATTTACAATCGAATCGGTATTGACGCTATCAACATATTCTGTATTGATAAAATCAATAAGTTTATTAAGCTTGGTTTTAGAGTAATTTTTAGCCAAAAGCTGATCGCTTGCGGGAGCACTCATAAAGCTTCCTGCAATTGTTCCAAGAGCGAAAGTTGCTCCTATAACTATTGGTAAATATTTCGAATTAAATTTCATCCTCTTCTAAAACAGGAACATGTTCTACTTCAACACCTGCTTTTATTAAAAATTGAATTCCTGAATCATCACGATACCCATCTTTATAAACTACTCTTTTAATCCCAGATTGGTGGATTAATTTACTGCATTCCTTACAAGGCGAAAGCGTAATATATAGCGTTGCTCCTTCGCAAGATTGTGTTGATCTGGCTACTTTAAGAATGGCATTTGCTTCAGCATGCAATACATCCCAACGCGTTAATCCTTCTTCGTCTTCGCAGCAGTTTTCGAATCCAGATGGAGTTCCATTGTATCCATCAGAAATGATCATTCTGTCTTTTACGATAATAGCTCCAACTTTTTTACGTTTACAATAAGAAAGCTGCCCCCACTCTTTTGCAATTCGCAGATAAGCTTTATCGTATTTATTCAATTTTTTTTCTTCCATTAATTTATCTGTTCCAAATTGGACTTTCTATAATCATCGGGATAACCACTCCAATGATGAAAGCCGACATTACAAGTGCCCAATCACGTTTTGAAAAACGGAAAACTGTCTGCACTATATATGAAATTACTAAGACAACAAAAACCACTACAAGTTGCGCTGCTTCAATTCCTAACGCAAACTCTCCCAAAGGTAACAATTTTGACGTTGCAGAGCCTCCTAAAATTGTTTTGAAATAATTAGAAAATCCTAAACCATGAATAATTCCAAAGAATAAAGTTATAAAAAACACCAGATTAACACCATCGTTTTTAGAAGTCTTTCCTGCTGTAAATAAATGATAGAGCGCTGTTACCAAAATTGTAATTGGAATAAGAAATTCTACAAGATTTACTTTTATGGTTATAATACCGTAAACAGAAAGAATTAAAGCCAAAGTGTGTCCGATTGTAAATAAAGAAACGAGCAGAAAAATTCTTTTCCAGTCTTTAAATAAATACGGAACAGTTAGGGCGATTAAAAAAAGAACGTGATCGTAAGCATTGATATCTAAAACGTGTTTTAATCCTATTTGAAAATAAATCCAAAATTGTGACATAGGTATAATGTAATTAAATAATTAGGGGCTGTAAACTTACAATTAATTTTCAAACTTAAAGATTTAAAGCGGTCAAATCCTGCATTAAAAAAAGTTAAATTTTATGAGAAATTTAAAATTAATAATTTAAAAATAGGACTATATTTGTTCTTTAAAAACTAATTAATTATGCCATTTTCAGAATTATTTGATAACGAATTCAAACAAAGAAACAGAGGTCATTTCTCTGCAATTGTGCGTGTAGCTTTTGCTGACGGAAAAATCAACCAACAAGAACAAGAGTTTTTGGATAAAATTGCTTCAACATTACAAATTTCAGAAGAAGAATATAAAGAGATACTTTCAGATCCTTGGAAACATCCAATAAACCCTCCATATTTATACACACAGCGTTTAGAGCGTTTGTATGACTTAGCAAGAATGGTTCACGTTGATCACCATTTAGGAGACTTACAAGAAGTAATGTTAAGACGTATGGGATTAGCTTTAGGATTTACTCCAGGAAACGTAGATTTTATTGTTTCTAAAGCACTTTCTTTAGTAGACAAAAAAGTAGATTTGGATACTTTCCTTTTCGAAATGGAGAATATGAATAAATAAGAAGTTTTCAGTTTTCAGTCACAGTTTTCAGATTATATTGGATTTTTAAACTTCTATTAAATACAAACCCGACAGGTTAAAAAATCTGTCGGGTTTGCTATTTTATAGTAAAAAGTAAATTTGAAACTTGAAACAAAAAATCTTAGAGCGCTTTAACGCTTATAACCGTTTATGTTTTTAATTTCTTTTAAACTCATACCATAATTTTTGCCCACATTTAGATCCCAAACGTCAGGTTTAGAGTAAGTGCTTTTATCAAATAAATCTGCACCTTTAACAAATTGTACTGAACCAGTAATCTCTTTAATCATGCCTTTTTTTACTTTTAAATAATCATAAAGCATATTATTGGATTCACTGACTTTTTCAACAATAATTAAAAAATTCATTTCATTTGTATTTGTTCCCAATAAGGATGCATTTCTGACATAACCTGAATTTAAATATTTTACCTTACCAGTAAACTCAACATCTAAAGTATGTCCAAAAGATGTATTTTCTAAAGTCCTAACTATATTGAAATCTACTAATTCTGCATTATCAAAAGATTCTTCTGCTATTTTAGATTTAATTATATTCCGAATTGCATCTTCCTTTGGCAAATCGTTACAGGATATAAAAAGCATCAAGAAACCATATAACAATGTTTTTTTCATAAAGTATTTATTTTTCGTTTTTGTAAATTATATTAGCTATTGCGCATCAGCCATAAACTCCTCTGCTTTTTCTACCATATTATAGCTTCCGCAGAAAAACGGAACTCTTTGATGCAATTCTGTCGGTTGGATTTCCATAATTCTACCAAAACCGTCTGTTGCTTTTCCTCCTGCTTGTTCTGCTAGAAACGCCATCGGATTACATTCATATAACAAACGTAATTTCCCTTTTGGCGCTTTTGAACTTGTTGGATAAATATAAACGCCGCCTTTAATCATATTTCTATGAAAGTCGGCAACCAAACTTCCGATATATCTTGAAGTGTAAGGTCTGTTTTCTTTTTCTTCCTGACAGTACTTAATGTAATTTTTTACGCCTTGCGGAAAATGAACATAATTCCCTTCGTTTACCGAATAAATGTTTCCGTCTTTTGGAAATTTCATGTTTGGATGCGAAAGGTAAAAAGTTCCAATCGCTGGATTTAACGTAAATCCGTTTACTCCAAAACCTGTAGTGTAAACCAACATAGTTGAAGTTCCATAAATTACATAGCCTGCTGCAACTTGATTGATTCCCGGTTGTAAAAAATCCTCGCTTGTTACCGGAGTTCCAATTGGAGTAATTCTTCTAAAAACAGAAAAAATAGTTCCAACCGAAACATTTACATCAATGTTTGAAGATCCGTCAAGCGGATCCATTAAGATCACGTACTTATTATTATGACAGTTGTCGCTCCCCTGAACTGTAATAAAATCGTCGTTTTCTTCAGAAGCAATACCACAGACAATCTCACGGTTTATTAACGTCTGGATAAATACTTCGTTTGCATAGACATCTAATTTTTGCTGATCTTCTCCCTGAATATTTTGTTCGCCCGCGGCGCCAATAATATCCACAAGCCCAGCTTGGTTTACTTTATGATTCACAACCTTGGCTGCCAATCTAATAGAGTTGATAATTCGGGAAAGCTCTCCCGAAGAATACTGAAATGCTTTTTGGTTCTCAATAATAAACTCTCCCAGTGTTTTATTGCGTTCTTCCATTTCTAAATCGTTATAGTTTTGTTTTTAAGTCACAAATATCGCTTATTTTGTGAGAATGATTCAAAAATTATTTTGTTAGTTTGCTACTATTGTATATTTGCTAATAATCTGCGAAAAGCAACAACTAAAAAAATGCTTTTTTAGATAATAAATACTTAAAAATACGAATACAAAAAATTGTTTCTTATATATATTCGCAAGAGTAAATCTGATAAAGGAAAAAGCGATACTATAAAGGACAAAAAGTAAAATGAATTGATTATGAATATTAGAAAAGGGAATCCTGAAGACATGAAATCGGTGTTGGGACTTATTCAGGAGCTGGCGATATTCGAAAAAGAACCTGAAGCAGTTGTCATTACGGAGGAAGATTTAGTACGTGACGGTTTTGGCGAAAAACCATTATTTCACGTTTTTGTGGCAGAGATTGAAAACGAAGAAAAACAAAAAGAGATTGTTGGAATTGCATTGTATTATTACCGCTATTCTACCTGGAAAGGAAAAACAATTCACCTTGAAGACTTAATTGTAAAAGAGAAAATGCGCGGTACGGGTTTAGGTTCTGCTCTTTATGCTGAAATTATGAAACAAGGAAAAAAATACGGCGTAAGAAGAATAGAATGGAATGTTTTGGCATGGAACACTCCAGCAGTTAACTTTTACAAAAATTCTGGCGCAAAAATTCTTGAAGATTGGCAAGTTGTGCAAATGGATGAAGCTGGAGTTAATTCGTTCTTAGAAAAATTATAAAAAAATTAGCCTGCCACGAATTACACTAATTCACACAAATTAATTCGTGAAAATTCGCGGAATTAGTGGCAAAAAAAAATAAAACATTAGGATTTCGCCTCAAATCTGAAATCTATAATCTAAAATCTATAAATTAATAATGAGAGTATTTAAATTTGGAGGAGCATCTGTAAAAGATGCAGATGGAATTAAAAACGTATATGACGTTTTACAAAAAGTAGGTTACGAAGACGTAATTCTTGTAGTTTCGGCTATGGGAAAAACAACAAATGCTCTTGAAGTTGTAATCAAGAATTATTTTGAAAAATCGACAGAATTAAATTCTTCTGTTCAAGAAATAAAAAAATACCACAATCAAATCTTATTAGATTTGTTTGAAGACGAAAAACATGAAGTTTTTGCAGCAGTGAATGCTCAATTTGCTGAATTAGAATATTTCTTAGCGCACAATAAATCGCCAAACTATAACTTTGTTTACGATCAGGTTGTTAGTTTTGGAGAATTAATTTCTACTAATATTTTAAGTCATTTTATGAATTTCATGGGAATTCAAACGCAATGGCTTGATGTTCGTAATTTCATTAAAACCAATGCAAATTATAGAGATGCAGAGGTAGATTGGGAAACGACACAACAAAATATCAGCAAAAATGTTCCAAGAAAACAATTAAACATTACTCAAGGATTTTTAGGTGCTGACGAAAATAATTTCACTACAACTTTAGGTCGTGAAGGTTCTGATTATACTGCTGGAATTTTTGCTTATTGCTTAAATGCAGAAAGCGTTACAATCTGGAAAGACGTTCCTGGAGTTATGAATGCGGATCCGCGTTATTTTGAAAATGCAAGTTTATTGAATCAGATTTCGTATCGTGAAGCTATCGAATTAGCGTTTTACGGAGCGACGGTTATTCACCCAAAAACATTACAGCCTTTACAGAAAAAAGAAATTCCTTTGTATGTAAAATCATTCGTGAATCCTTTATTAAAAGGAACTTGCGTTTCTAAAGGTGTAGATCTGGAACCACAATATCCGTGTTTTATTGTAAAAAGAGAACAGCTTTTAATCTCTCTTTCATCTATTGATTTCTCTTTCATTATGGAAGAAAACATCAGTGAGATTTTTGGATTGTTTCATGAATTTAAAATCAAAGTAAACTTAATTCAGAATTCTGCGATTAGTTTTTCTGTTTGCGTGGAAGATAAATTTGGAAATTTCCCAGAATTGAATGCTATTCTTTCTAAAAAATTCAAAGTAGAATACAGCGAAAATGTCACTTTATACACGATTCGTCACTTTACAGAAGAAGCTGCTCAAACGGTTGAAACTAACAAAGAAGTTTTATTAAAACAAGTTAGCCGCGAAACGATGCAAATTGTGACTAAAGAATTAAACTAATATTGCTTTATACAAGGTAATTATTTCAATTCAAATTATATAAAAAGGCTTTACTAATTTTTAGTGAAGCCTTTTTTAGTTTTTCCGTTATTTAAATAATTATTTCATACGATTTTATTCCCATTTTGTTATTTTTACAAATATAAACGAGAGAAATAATTTACAATTATTCGGTTTCAGATTTTTACCTTACTATTTTTTTACATTTATATTAGATTGAAACAAATCAAACTATGAAGTTGAAACATAATAAAACACGTATTTTTATTACTTATTTGCTTAGTATTCTCTACATATTAATAATGTTTAGAATTATGTTTTTTGAGGACGGTGACTCTTTCGTGGAAAAAATAGTATTTAACAGAAGTAATCCCATGATGTACTTTGCTCTATTGCTAGCAGTGCTTTCTTCTTTTTTTATAAATTGGATAATTAAGCTACCAAAAAAAAATTAAAAAACTATCATGGAAATACTAACTCTTTTATCTAATAATCCGATTATTATAATAGTATTATTTATAATGCTAATAACTAAAGTGTTTCCTCCAAAAAACATAAATTCTTTGTATGGTTATAGAACATCAAATTCAATGAAAAATAAATTGAACTGGGATTTTGCACAAAAATACAGCACCAATCTTTTCTTAAAAATTCTATCTCTTTTATTATTAGTTCAAATTATACTGTATGCAATTTTTGGCAGTACTTCATTTACTAACTTTTCAGTATTTATAGGTTTAATATTTTGTGTTGCAATTGTTTTGTATCAAACGGAAAAGAAGTTAAAGCTAAATGAATCTAAAAAAAGCAATTAATACATCTACAAAAATTCCTTCTTATAATTACCTCATTTGAAAACAAAACAATCAATATAAATGCAACATAATCCAAATCCATCCGAAGAAGAAAAAAACAATTGGCACAACGATCCAAACAACTGGATTTGGGGACTTTTCTATTATAATCCAAATGACAAAAGAATGTTTCCTCCTAAAAAGATAAAAGAGATGGGATGGACAATTAACTTTGCTAATCCTAACTCCATTTTTATTTGCATTATCATAATTCTGCTTTTAATGATTTTATCTGAGGGCATAAAAAAATAAATTAATCTATTTTCTAAAATCATATGAAAGCACAAAAAAGATTTACACAGATTTTTTTAATAATTGTTCTATTATATATCACTTTCGATTTAGGCCCACTTCTTCAAAAAGAAAGCTTAAAAGACATTTCATTTTCAGATTTTAGAAATTCGATTGGTGTTGCATTATCAGGAACAGGAGTATTTTTAAGTTATGGATCAGCAATTAAAAAAGAAAAAAACTCCAAAAACAAGATTAATTCACAAGTTTAAAACTCAAAAAATCAAGCCCTGATTTTCCCAATTATAAATACTACTTTTGACTTTTTAGAGTTAAAGTATTTATGTTGAAAAAATTACTGTTTTTGACGGTTTTCTTCTGGTTTTCTGCGGTTCAGGCGCAGGACAAGGGAACGCTGTACAAAACCAAAAAAGCAATGGCTTCAAAAGATACTATTCGGCTAGAAAAAGCTAGTATCAATTCTAGTTTTTTTCAGCTTTTAAATACTCAAAACGAACCTATAGATTCGTCGTTCTACAAAATTGATTTTCAAAAAGGTTTTTTACTTTTAAATGAAAAATTCCAAGCGGCATCAGACACTTTAATTGTCAATTACCTTCAATATCCTGATTTCTTAACTAAAGAATATAGCCTTTATAAATCCGATCAAATTGTAACAAATGATGTCGGAACTGAAAAATTGTATCGAATTGACAACAACGCAAATGCTAAAAAAGTCGCTCCTTTTGACGGATTAAATACTTCCGGTAGCATTACTCGAGGCATTACAATCGGAAATAATCAGAGTACGGTTTTAAACTCCAATTTAGATTTACAGATTACGGGAAAAATTTCAGAAAAAGTAAGTTTAAGAGCTTCGCTTCAAGACAGTAATATTCCGTTGCAAGATGGCGGTTATTCACAGAAATTAGATCAGTTTGATAATATTTTCATGGAACTGTTTAGCGATGATTGGAATATTCGCGCAGGCGATGTCTTTTTAGAAAACAGGAAAACACAATTTTTGAGCTTCAATAAAAAAGTTCAGGGAATTTCTGCCAGTTTTGATTTTGATACCGAAAAAAGTAAAACCAATGTTTTTGCCTCAGTCGCTTTTGTGAAAGGTCAATACGCCAAAAGCACTTTTACAGGTCAGGAAGGAAATCAAGGTCCATATAAATTAAAAGGTCAAAATGGCGAATTATATGTTTTGGTTATTTCTGGTTCAGAACGCGTTTATGTAAATGGTGTTTTGCTGAAACGTGGCGAAAACAACGATTATGTTATTGATTATAATGCGGGAGAAATAGTTTTCACATCACTTTTTCCAATCAATTCCGAAATGCGTATTAATATCGAATACCAATATTCTGAGCGAAACTACAATCGATTGGTAACTTATGCGGGCGCAACGCACGAAAACAAAAATTGGAGCTTTGGAGGTTATATTTATTCTGAAAATGATATGAAGAATCAGCCTTTACAGCAAAATCTTTCTCCAGAACAAGTTCAGATTTTAAGCGAAGCGGGAGATGACGTTAATTTGATGAAAGCGCCTTCTGCTTACGAAGATAAATATGCCGACAACAAAATTTTATATAAAAAGACGATCATCAATTCGGTTGAAGTTTATGAGTATTCCAACAATTCTGCTGATGTTTTATATAATGTAAGATTTAGTTTGGTCGGTGCAAATGCCGGAAATTACATCATTCAAAACAATAATTCTGTCGAAAGAATTTATCAATATGTTGAACCTGTAAACGGAATTTTACAAGGAAACTATGAACCAATTGTACAGCTTGTTGCGCCGATAAAACTTCAGGTTGCAACTTTTTTAGGAAAATACAATCCGAATGAAAAAACTTTGGTCGATTTTGAATTAGCGGTGAGCAATAACGATCAAAATTTATTTTCTGGAATTGATGATGCTGATAATGAAGGAATCGCTTTTAAAACCAATCTTAAAAAACGGCTTTTCTCTAGAAGTTGGAGTTTAGATGCTTTTGCCAATTATCAATATGTACAGCAGGATTTTAAATCTGTCGAACGTTTGTACAATATAGAATTTAACCGCGATTGGAATTTAACCGGAACACTTTTGGGCAATCAAAGTCTTTTGGTTACAGGATTTAATTTTGATTTATTTTCTAAAGAAAAAACTTCAAACATCGGTTTGCTGACTTATCAATTTGAGAAATTAGATTTTAGTGAAAGTTATGCTGGTTCAAGACATACAACAACCGCTTTATTCAAACTTAAAAATTGGACAATCGAAAACAATGGAAGTTTTTTGAATTCTGATGCTACGGCTTCAGCTTCAAAATTTATTAGGAATCAAACCAGAACCAAATATCATTTTGGCAAAAACTGGATTGGCGGCAGTTTGCAATTGGAAGACAATCAGGAAAAAGATAAGGTTACCAATCAGTTTTCGGCTTTAAGTCAGCGCTTTTCAGAATATGGTGCTTTTGTTGGACGTGGAGATAGCACCAAAGTTTTTGTCGAAATTGGTTATTTGCAAAGGCGAAACGATAGTTTGCAAAACGGATTATTGCAACATGTAAATAATTCGCAAACCTATTATTTAAAGTCGAAATTAATTCAAAATAAAACTACCGATTTAGCGGTTTATGCCAGTTATAGAAATCTAGATTTTACAGACGAAACCCGAAAGAATGAACCTTCTTTAAATTCTAGAATTTTATACAACGATCGTTTTTTTAATCAGTTAATGCAGATTGGAACGGCTTACGAAACCAGCTCGGGAACCATTGCGCAACAAGAATTTACCTATGTTGAAGTTCCGACTGGACAAGGAGTTTATACTTGGAATGATTACAACGGAAACGGAATTCAGGAATTGGAAGAATTTGAAGTGGCTGTTTATCAAGATCAGGCGCGTTATGTTCGAATCTTTTTGCCTAATCAAGTTTATATTAAAACCAATCAGAATAAGTTTTCGCAGTCTTTAACTTTAAATCCGCTGCAATGGCAGAATGAAAAAGGATATAAAAAAGTGCTGTCTTACTTTTACAATCAAACCTCTTTTATACTAGATCGAAAAGTTAGAAATGAAGGAGAACTCGATCTTAATCCGTTCGGTTCTTCGGAAGACAATATTTTAGGACTCAACTCAAGTTTTAGAAACAGTTTATTCTATAATCGGGGCCGACAAAAGCATTCTGTTACTTATTCTTATCTTATTAATAAAGGAAAAAGTCTGCTTTCGATCGGATCGCAAAATGTTGGAAATTATTCGCATCAAATTCAATATACGCATTTGTATCAAAAAAGCTGGCTATTTAATTTCTTTACTAAAACCATCAAAACAGATTTAGTTTCAAAAGATTTTGCTGAGAAAAATTACGACATAAATGGCTGGCAAATTGCTCCAAAAGTGAGTTATTTATTTTCTAAAAACACCAAATTAGATTTCTTTTACGAACTTCAAAACAAGAAAAATCAAATAGGGAATCTTGAAACTTTAGACCAAAACAGAATTGGAACTTCATTTTCTTATGCTGGCGAAAGAAAAGTAACTCTAAATGGTGAATTTTCTTTTTATGAAAATAAATTCAACGGAAATGAGTTTTCATCTGTCGGTTTTCAAATGTTAGAAGGACTTCAAGCGGGTTCAAATCTAGTTTGGAAACTGCTTCTGCAAAAGAACATTACGTCATTTTTAGATATAAATTTAAATTATCTAGGACGTAAAAGCGAAACAGGAAATACGATTCATACCGGAAATATTCAGCTTCGCGCATATTTTTAATGCGTTGCGAAAAAGATGACAATAAATTGTGTAATTTTAATTGAAATTTAAACGTATAACCTTATGAAAAAATTATTATTGTTCTGTTTTATAGTTGTTTTCTCATCTAACTTCTACGCACAAGAAACAACTACAAAAGCTGCGAAGAGCAAAACAGAAGCCTCAGCTAAAAAAGCAAAATCAACCGCAGACAAAGCTTCGGCTGATGCAAAAAAGGAAGCTGCAAAATCTAAAAAAGCAGCAGATGATGCAAAAGCTGCTTCAACAAAAGCCAAAAAAGAATCAGCTGACGCTGCAAAAAAGACCGCTGACAAAGAAGCAACAAAAGCAAAAGCTGATGCTAAAAAAGCAACTGTAGAATCTGATAAAGCAAAAAGTGCAGCAGACAAAGCTAAAGCTGATGCTAAAAAATCAACTGCAAAAGCTGACGCTGCCAAGAAAGATGCTGCAAGTGCAAAAAAATCAGCATCAAAAACTTTAAAAGAAACAAACGAAAAAGCGCCATCTGTACCAGATAAAGTTACTGGCGAATACAATGGTAAAAAAGTATATACAGGACCAAGAGGCGGTAAATACTACATTAACAAAAATGGTAATAAAACGTATATTCAAGATTAAGATTCTGAGGGACTAAGGCACTGAGGTGCTAAGGTTTTAAAATACGATACTTTTAAGCCGAACTTATGTTCGGCTTTTTTTATATTGCAGCTAAACTTGCCAATTTCCTTATTAAGGTCATTTCAAGAAATCAGAATCGCTTAACATAGAGGTAATCTTATTTAAAAAAATGCAATTAATTCTGAATCATCCCTCGAAAATTCAAGTGTTTTATAAAATCTATAGTTAATAATTTAGTAATACCCTCTAAATAGCATCCCAAACATATTTCTTTATCTTCGTTTTTAAAACATTTTAAAAATGAGCATTGATTATTCTGCTAATAAAACTATTTTGATAGCTCCATTAAATTGGGGTTTAGGACATGCAACTCGATGTATTCCTATTATAAAAGCGCTTCAAGAAAATAATTATATTCCGATTATTGCGTCTGATGGAGTTGCTTTGGCTTTATTACGAAAAGAATTTCCTTATATACAAACTTTAGAATTGCCTTCTTATCATATTGAATATGCAAAGAATGGTAAAAATTTTAAATGGAAGCTGATTAAAAACCTTCCAAAAATGATTACAGCTATTTTAGATGAGAAAAAAATGGTAAATGGCTGGATTAAAAAACATGGCATTGACGGAATAATTTCTGATAATAGATTAGGTGTTTTCAGTAAAAAAGTGCCTTCCGTTTTTATGACGCATCAATTAAATGTGATGACTGGAAACACGACTTGGTTTACAAGTAAATGCCATCAGTATTTTATAAAAAAATATAATGAATGCTGGGTTCCTGATACCAACGGAGAAGTAAATCTTACTGGAGATCTTGGACATCTAAAAAACAATTCATTAAACTTAAAATATATTGGTCCTTTAAGTCGCATGAAGAAAAAGGAAACGCCAAAAGTATATGATCTAATGATTATACTTTCTGGTCCTGAACCTCAACGTACTTTCTTAGATGAAAAATTGCAAAAACAAGCTACAAAATTTCCTGGAAAAGTAGTTTTTGTAAAAGGAGTTGTAGAGAAAACACAAGAAAAATGGGAATCTGGAAATGTGACTTATTACAATTTCATGAATTCAAAACAGCTCGAACAAACTTTTAACGAAAGTGAATTTGTTTTGTGTCGTTCTGGCTATACAACCGTAATGGATTTGGCAAAATTGGGTAAAAAAGCATTTTTTATTCCGACTCCTGGACAATACGAACAAGAATATTTAGCTATAAAACTTCAAGAAGAAAATTTAGTTCCGTACGCAATGCAAGACGATTTTACGATTGAAGATTTATCTAAAGTAAAATCTTTTAAAGGATTATCCCAATTTAAAAATGATATTGACTGGGATTCTTTGTTTAAAGTTTTTGAAGATAATTCTCATTCATAAAAAAATCCGTTTAATCTGTGTCTAATTTTCGACGCAGATTAAACGGATTCACTATCGTGAAAACGCGGATTGCCGCAGCTTTTTATTTTTTTTTTAGAAATTAAACTGAGCTTGTAATCTCAATACATTTCCTTGCTGTCTGTTTATCGGAAGTGCACTGTCTTCAAATGTTCTGTCTGCAATTACATATTCTGCTGTTAACTCAAAAGCTTTTATTGGCTGCCATTCTACACCAATTTCGTAATCTCTTACTACATAACTTCTAGCATCTTTCTCATATTTTTTCCCTCCGTCGTAATATTGAAATTTAGCGAATGGATAAATAATTTGTTTTTTAAGATCCCATTTATAGTTTAATAAAACGTAACCTCCATTTAAATCTGTTTCGTCAACTGTATTGGTAAGTGTATTGTAACGAGGTCCTTTTCCTATATTATACTCTGTCTGAATCCCGAATGGTTTTGGATACAAAACAAAAGTTGCGCCTACTCTTTGGTCTTTTACATATTGCGGATCATTTACAATAACTCCTGACGAAATTTCTCCAGTAAAAGCCCATTTCCCCGTATAAGCCTGAATTCCAGGCTCTATAATCTGGTTTCCAATTACAAATGGATAACTCACTCTTGTAACTACATTTAAATCTCTATTTCCGTCAAGTTTATTTGCAATTTGCCCGTTGTAAACTCCAAAAGCAAAAACTCCAAAATCTCCAGAACCTTTGTAACCATCTTTTACCAACATTGCAAAACGCTCTCTTATTTCGGCTGGAGCCCAATAAAAAATTGCTCCTAAATCACGCTCGTTTAAGATCGAACTGTTAATTGCATCGGCACGATCTAAAGTTAAACGTTGTGAACTCGACTGCATATTTTCGAATCCGTAAGGAATTTTACTTTGTCCGATACGAACACGATATTCTCTTTTTTTATCGAAAGAAAGGTCAAAATACAAGTCTCGTATCTGCACAAAATTCTGAACTCCTGTACTTGGCGAACTTGCAAAATCTGGTTGAAAATAGAAAAATACATTTGGATGAACTTGTCCAGAAAACACTAAACGTGCACGACGAATAAAAAGTCCATTGTTTGCTTTTGCATCTGGAGCTGTCGAAGTTGTTCCCCAAGATTTATCGCACTGTTCGCAAGAAACTTTATCATTTGTAGACAGCAAGCCGTTGTATCGAACCTGTGCATAACCTCTTAATGAGATTCTGTCATACCAATGTTCTTCAACTCCACCTCCAGATTTAGTTTCTGGAAGCTTTGCTTTGTTTATAGAATCTAAAATACGCATTACTTCGTTTTTTACATCCTGCTTATTCAGTTCTTGTTTATTTGTTTCTTGTGCATAAGTTGCACATGTTAGCAGTAATAAAACAGCTAATAGTTTTCTTTTTATCATTAGTTCTGTAATTCCCTTAATTTCAGGATGCAAAGATGGAGCACCTATGTTAAGAAATCATTAACCAGATGTTACTATAATAAAAATTTAATGTTACGCCTCAAAACAGAATGTTTATTTATTGTTAAACACCTTTTTTTTAAGGCTTTCAGCAAAAGCAGTGTTACAATTTTTTAACGTCCGTTTTTACTATTTTATTTGCTTTTTCGAGTGTAAAAGAGAATTCAGAGCCAATTCCGAATTCACTTTCTACATAAACTTTCTCTTTATGAGCTTCAATAATGTGTTTTACAATTGCCAATCCTAAACCAGAACCACCTTCAGATCTAGTTCCGCTTTTATCAACTCGGTAAAAACGTTCAAAAAGTCTTGGAATATTTTGTTTTTCAACTCCTTCTCCATTATCACTAATGCGGATTAAGACTTTTTTCTTGGTTAGATTTACAACGCCAACTTCAGTTAAACCACCTTCTTTTCCGTATTTAATAGAGTTTACAATAAGGTTTTCTAGAACTTGCTGAATTCTGTCCTGATCCCCTCTAATCATAACCGACTGGACATTTTTACTTTCAAAAGCCAATTTAATTTTCTTTTTATCAGCTTTCATTTCCAGCAATTCAAAAACATTCTGAATCAATTCTACCACATCAAAATCGGTCATATTCAAATCTAAATCACCAGATTCTAATTTGGTAATCATATCCAAATCTTCAACAATATATATAAGACGTTCTACTCCTTTTTCGGCACGTTTTAGATATTTTTTTCTGATATTTTTATCATCCATCGCACCATCTAGCAAAGTTGAAACGTAACCTTGAACAGTAAATAATGGTGTTTTTAATTCGTGCGAAACGTTTCCTAAAAACTCCCTTCTATATTGTTCACGAATTTCGAGCATTTCGATTTCGAGTTTTTTATCGGTTGCAAACTTTTTCACTTCACGCGAAAGCGTTTCCATATCGGTATTAATCGGCTGATTGATTAGGGTTGTCGATTCTAATAATGAAACCTCATCGTAAATTTTCTTTACTCGTCTATAAATAAAGCGCTCTACGCGATATTGTAAAACTAAAAATGAAAATATATAGATAACAATAATGAAGATTATTCCGAATGCTACTTGATGTTTTAATTGATTTTTATAAAATAAAGACATCAGCATCAGTACAAATGCCGTTGCAAATAGACTTATATATAATGCCGATTTTATGGCAAATTTGTATGTTTTCTTAAAATTAATTTTCATTGAAATAGTTAAATATTAAAACCAATTAAAGATTATTTTTCACCATATAAGTAATATAAGTTGATTTAAAAATAACTTTTTTTTGGAATAAATAATAATTTTGAAAAGCCCATCTTTATCAAAGTCAAGACTTTGACAAAAATGAGCTTTTTTATTTTAAAGTAAACTATAATTTTAATGAACTTATATTACTTATATGGTTCACTTTTTATAGAAATACTAAACTTCAAATTTATAGCCTACACCTTTTATAGTTTTAAAAAGATCTTCTCCGATTTTTTCGCGCAGTTTTCTGATGTGAACGTCGATTGTTCTTCCTCCAACTACAACTTCATTACCCCAAACTTTATCCAAGATTTCGTCTCTTTTGAAAACTTTTCCTGGTTTAGAAGCCAATAGATAAAACAATTCGAATTCTTTTCTCGGTAAAGCAATTTCTACATTACCTTTTATGATTTTGTATTCTTCGCGGTTAATCTCTATTCCGCCAACATTCAAAGTATCACTAACTACTTCTTGTTCTTTTAACCTTCTTAACAGCGCCTTTACTTTAGACACCAATAATTTTGGTTTAATTGGCTTAGTAATATAGTCGTCAGCACCGGCATCAAAACCAGCAACTTGCGAATAATCTTCACTTCTTGCTGTAAGGAAAGTTATGATAACATTATTTAATTCAGGAATTTTTCTAATATGCTCGCAAGCCTCCATTCCGTCCATTTCTGCCATCATCACGTCCATAATGATCAATTCTGGCAACTCTTTCTGCGCTTTTGCTATTGCATCTTTTCCATTAGATGCCGTAACAATCTGGTAGCCTTCCTGAGCAAGGTTATAGCCAACGATTTCTAAGATATCTGGTTCGTCGTCAACTAATAAAATCTTAGTTTGTGTTTTTTTCATAAATAGCAAAAATTGAGATTTTTATATCGAATTTTTATTCTTTAACATTCGACATTTCTTATTTCACAGGGTAAATATACTAACAAAAGAACCGTTAAAAAATGGTGTTAACCGTAATTTAATCTCATAACAATTTGATAATCTTAACAACACAAAAACATAACAAGTCCGTAACATGGACTTTACAGCGTGGTTCTTTCTTTGCACAAAAATAAATTAACACAACACTGAACAAATGAAATTCAATTTAAGATTTCTATTTATTGCATTATTTATCTGTACGATTTCGATCGCGCAAAACAAAGGTACAATTTCTGGAGTTCTAACTGACAAAGACATGAACAACGATCCGTTACCTTTTGCTAATGTACTTATTAAAGGTACGAATATTAATGTAAATACCGACGTTGATGGAAAATATTCCATGAATGTAAATCCCGGGAATTATACTTTAGTTTTTAGTTTCCTTGGATACGAATCTGTAGAAGCTCCAGTTGCCGTAAAAGCAAACGAAACTGTAGTGATCAATCAAGCACTTTCTTCTGGAAGTTATACGCTAAAAGATGTAGTTGTACAAGCAACTGCCGTTAGCAAACAAAAAGAAACTGCTTTACTTTTAGAACAAAAAAACGCGGTAGATATTAAGCAAACTATCGGCGCACAAGAACTTTCTAGAAAAGGAGTTAGTGATGTAGCTGCAGCTGTAGCAAAAACATCTGGTGTTTCTAAACAAGAAGGAAGCAACAGTGTCTATGTAAGAGGTTTGGGTGACCGTTACAACTCTACTTCGATGAACGGATTGCCAATTCCATCAAATGATCCTCAGAGAAAGAATATTGCACTTGATCTTTTTTCAACTGATATTGTTGAATATATTTCAATTGACAAATCTTACGGTGCAAAAATGTACGGAGATTTTGCTGGAGGAAATGTGGATATCGTATCTAAAGATTACCGCGGAAAAGGAATGTTTGAAATCTCATTAGGATCAAAAGTTAACACTAATGCAGTATCAAACTCTAGCGACTTTTTATTACAGCAAGGACCAAACAAATCTGGTTTTGTTTCTTATGGAGTTCCAAACAATCCTCTAAACAGTTTTAGTTTTGAAAACAGCTTAAATCCTAAAAAAGAATCTCCATTTGGCGGAAACTTTAACTTAAAAGCTGGTAAAACTTTCAATATTGGTGAAGAAGGAAAATTAAGCCTTTTTGCTACTGCAGGATTTGGAAACGGTTACGAATATAGAGAAGGACTTACTCAAAGTGTAAATGCTCAAGGTGCTTCATTAAAATCTTTCCAACAAGAAAAATTCACTTACAACACCAATACTACTGGAATGTTCAACGCAAACTACCGTTTGAACAAAAACCACAAAATTGGGTATAACTTCTTGTTTGTTAACTCTTCTGAGCAAACTAGAGACACATATTTTGGAAGTGATCGTGATTTTGACAACTCTGATGCAAGCCTTCAGGTTCAAAGAGGTACGTTTACACAAAATACTGTTATAATCAATCAGCTTTTAGGAAATGATAAAATAACAGATAAAATCAACTTGGATTGGGGAGTTTCATACAATACTGTAAAAGGTGATATGCCAGACAGAACTCAAAACAAAATGTTCTACAATCCAACAACTGACAGATACACACTTGCTCAAAGAACCACTACTGATAATCAGAGATATTTTCAAGATCTTACAGAGAATGAAGCAGCGGCTAATCTTGCATTATCTTACAAATTAGGAGATAAAGACGGTGAGCCAAAAGGAAAAATTACTGTAGGTTATAACGGTAGATTTAAAAAACGTGATTTTGAAGCTATTCAATTCAACTTCAACATTAGCCAAGCTGGTCAGAACACAAGCGTTAATCCAAATAATTTAGACGCCTTTTTTAACCAAGAAAATTATCAAAATGGTTTATTCTCAACTGCTGCTTTTGCAGGAATGGCTCCTCAAACTTATGATGGAAAACAAGATATACATGCAGGTTTTGGTAATTTCGAATACAAATTCACAGATAAATTAAGCACTGTTATTGGTTTGAGATACGAAAGAATCTCTCAAACAGTTAACTGGAGAACACAGCTTGATGCTGGTGGAGGAACAAATACTTTTGAAAGAAATGAATTTTTACCAAGTGCTATCTTAAAGTATGAATTAAACGAAAAACAAAATCTTCGTTTTGCACTTAGTAAAACTTACACATTACCACAGTTTAAAGAACGTGCTTTGTTTATTTATGAAGATGTAATGGAATCTGTAATTGGTAACCCAAGTTTATATCCTTCACAAAACTACAATTTGGATTTAAAATGGGAAATGTTCCCGAAAAGCGATGAGTTATTCTCTGTTACTGCTTTTGGAAAATATATCATGGATCCAATCAACCAAATCATTATTGCTTCTTCTACAAATGATATTTCTTTTGTTAATATCGGAGATACAGGTTATGCTTATGGAATTGAGTTAGAGGCAAGAAAAAACATCTTTGAAATTGAAGGAGAATATACTAATAAACTTTCTTTTGGATTTAATGCTTCTTTAATGAAAACACATCAAGATATTGATGCTGATAAAGTTAGAAATGAAACAGACGGAAGATTGAACATCAACACTACAGATAGCAGTTCAGGATTTACAGGAGCTTCAGATTTGATTTTAAATGCTGATTTATCTTATGCTAAAAACTTCACAACCGATTCTGGAATTACTGCAACACTTGCTTACAACCATTATTCGGATAAGCTTTACGCAATTGGAAACGAAGGAAAAGGAAATTTAGTTGATAAAGCAATGGGATCTTTAGATCTTATTTTGAAAACAAAATTGACTAAAAGCTTTGGAATTGATTTTGGAGCAAGAAACTTATTGAATCCAGAATTTAAAAGAGTTCAAGAAAATGCAGGTGGAGATGTACTAGTATTCAACTACAAAAAAGGGTTAACATTTGGATTAGGAATGAACTACCAATTCTAATAACATAAAACAAATACTGAGTTATCAATTAATTAACATTTCAGTAAAAAACACATAACAAATAGATGACAACGGCTTAACGTTGATTAAGAGTTAAGTTCTAATCTTTGCATAAACACAAACTAATTAAAAAAAGTAATGAAAAAGACAATTTCAACAATTTTAGGCTTAGCAGCTTTATCACTTGTAACACTTACAACATCTTGTTCTAGTGACGACAACAACAACAGCGGACCAAAATCTGATTTCGTAGTTGTTAGAGATAATCTGCAAGGGGAAATCAACAGCGGTGAGGTAGTATTAGAGTCAGGAACTTATAAACTAACAGGAAAATTAGTAGTTAAAAATACTGCTAAACTTACAATTAAACCTGGAGTTATCATTGAAGCAACTGCTGTAGCTGCAGACCAATTACAAGCTGTAAGATATATTGCTGTAGCGCAAGGAGGACAAATCGACGTTCAAGGAACTGCTACTAGCCCAGTAATTATGACTTCAGAAACTAAAAAACCAGCTGCTTGGGGTGGATTAGTAATTTGCGGAAAAGCTCCAATCAACAAAGGAGTTACTGCTTCTGCTGAAGTTTCTGAATTGACTTACGGTGGAACTGACGTAAATGACAACTCTGGATCAATCAAATATTTAAGAATTGAGTACCCAGGTTTCTCTTACAGCAGTGATAAAGAATTTAACGGAGTTTCTTTCTTCGGAGTTGGAAAAGGAACTGTTGTTGATTACGTACAAGTTTACGAAAGCTCTGATGACGGATTCGAGTGGTTCGGTGGAACTGTAAACGCTTCTCACTTAGTAGTTTCTAACAAAGATACTGCATTAGTAGGTGATGATTTATTTGACTGGACTGAAGGATGGAATGGAACTGGTGATAACTTCTACGGAATCAGAACTAACGCTGGTAACAGAGGTATCGAAGCTGATAACAATGCTAACAACCACTTAGCTACTCCAATTTCTTTCCCAACAATCAACAACCTTACTTTAATTGGAGCTGGAGTTAATGACACAAGTGCAGAATCTCAAGCTTTCAAATTAAGAGTTGGTACTAAAGGTAAATTCAATAATGTTGTATTAAAAGGTTGGAAAACTGGATTTGATGTTCAACATGACGAAAGCATCGGATACGCTGGAACTGACTTGTTAGCTACAAACGTAAAATTCGAAGATGTAACTCTTAAATCTAAATCAACAACTACTGCATCTGTAGTTAACAATGATTTCGTTAAAGTTTACACAGAATCTACAACTGCAACTGGAGCAGGAAACGGATCAGGAGTTCCAACATGGACTGCTGGATGGACAAAAGGTCTATAATCTAAAAAATAAAATATTTTTAAAACACCCTAATTTCATTAGGGTGTTTTTTTGTTTAATAATATTCTCGATTGCAATAACTTCAAATCCAAAATGTTAAAAACATCCTAAATCTTACCCCTATTTTGTTTTGGCGTAATTTTTGTAATTTTTTTTGTATATTTACAATAACTAAAATATTGCGATGGCAAAAAACTACTTTTATATTACTTTCTTATTGGCTTTTTTCTTTACTGTTAGCGCTTCAGCGCAGGACAGCAAGCAATTACCAAAACCTCAAGAAACAACTTCTATTGAGGGACTTAGCTTGTATCCTAATCCAGTTACTAATGGAAAAGTCTACATCTCAACTAAAAACGATTTAGAGAAAGAAATTATTGTGTTTGATATTTTAGGAAAAAAAGTACTCCAAGCACATTTAGCTTCTAGAGAGTTAAGTGTTTCTGAACTTCCGCCTGGAGTGTACATCATTAAAATTAGCGAATTGAATGCATCGGCAACCCGAAAACTCATTATAAGATAAAATATAAAAAAAAGCTCCTCCCATAAGGAGCTTTTTTAGTATTCAGTATCCAGCTTTTAGTGTTCAGATTGTTTTATCTTTTTTATTTCTTTTCCAAACTGAACACTGAATCGCGAGACAAAAACTGAACACTGAACACTAAAAAATAATATCTTTGCAAAAAAAAGTTTTGATCACAGCCAGCGATATCTTTACCATTTCTAGTCAGAAGCAATTTGAAAAAATAGCACTAAAAGTGTTTCGTTTTCAGCTCGAGAATAACAAAGTATATCGTGATTTTTGTGATTTTTTAAAAGTGAATCCACAACAGGTAAAATCTTTGCAGCAAATTCCTTTTTTACCTATTCAGTTTTTTAAAAGCCATGATGTCGTTTCTAATTCGGATCCCGCACAAGTAACTTTTACGAGTAGCGGAACTACTGGAATGATTACAAGTCGACATTTGGTAACAGATGTTACGCTTTACGAAGAAAGCTATAGAAAAGGATTTTCGCAATTTTATGGAAACATTGAAGATTACGTTGTTTTAGCCCTATTGCCGTCATATTTAGAACGCGAAGGCTCTTCGTTAATTTACATGGTCGAAGATTTAATAAAGCTCTCTAATCAACCGGAAAGCGGTTTTTATTTGCACAATCACGATGATTTAATCAAAAAGCTTCTTGAATTAGATGAAGCTGGCCAAAACGTAATTTTAATTGGAGTTACTTATGCTCTATTAGATTTAATCGAAAAACATCAATTCGACCTTCAAAACACCATTATTATGGAAACTGGAGGAATGAAAGGAAAACGCAAAGAAATGATTCGCGAAGAATTGCATGAACAGCTTTGCAAAGGTTTTGGTGTCTCTTCTATTCATTCAGAATACGGAATGACCGAACTTTTAGCACAAGCTTATTCTTTAGGAGAAGGCATTTTTGAATGTCCTTCTTGGATGAATATCTTGATTCGCGATCCAGAAGATGCCCTGACCTACGTTGAAAGTGGAAAAACTGGCGGAATCAACGTTATTGATTTAGCCAATATCAATTCATGTTCTTTTATCGCCACTCAAGATTTAGGCAAAAAATATCCAAACAACTCTTTCGAGGTATTGGGACGTTTTGATAATTCTGATATTCGTGGTTGTAACCTTATGGTTCTTTAATATGGTTTAATCGTTGATTTGGTTAATCGTTTAATCGGTTTTGCATCGATTATATAATTAAACGATTAAAAAGTTCATCAATAACAATGTTAGGTATATTCCGTAGGAATATCTCGTCGGTAAAAAAATAGCATTATTCCTTGTGTGTGTGTCCTGTAGGGACACTTGATTTTACATTACAAATCTTTTTCATTGATCAAACGTTCCTACGGAACGTAGAACTGCAAACCAAATTATAGTTCTACCAACGAGACATTCCTACGGAATGATTTCTTGAAATAAAAAATTCCAATACATCTTTCGAGATATTGGAATTTATATTTTTAAGATTGAAGTTGAACAATCGGTTAAACAATTAACCGATTAAACAGTTAAACCATTTACACCACTCTAATTACAAAGTAATTCTTCTTACCACTTTGTAATAAAACAAACTGATTGTTAATTAAATCATTTGCTGTTAAAACAAAATCTTCTTTTATTTTTTCTCTATTTACAGAAATTGAATTTGCAGTTAAAGCTCTTCTCGCCTCTCCATTAGATTTAAAGAAACCCGTTTTTTCGTTTAAAACAGTAATAATTTCCAATCCGTTTTCTAAATCTGCTTTCTCGATTTCAGCTTGCGGAACTCCGTCAAAAACTTCTAAGAAAGTTGTTTCATCCAATTTTTTCAAATCTTCTGCCGTTGAGTTTCCAAACAAAATATTAGAAGCCTGAATTGCTTTTTCTAATTCTTCACGATTGTGAACAAAAACCGTAATTTCTTCGGCTAATTTCTTTTGTAAAACTCTTAAATGCGGAGCCGTTTTGTGCTCTTCGATTAAAGCATCAATTGTATCTTTATCTAAGAAAGTAAAGATTTTAATGTATTTCTCAGCGTCAACATCTGTTGTATTTACCCAAAATTGGTAGAATTTGTAAACTGAAGTTTTATCAGCATCTAACCAAACGTTTCCTCCTTCAGATTTTCCAAATTTAGATCCGTCTGCTTTTGTAATTAAAGGCGTTGTTAAAGCGTATGCTTTTGCATTTTCTCCACCCATTCTGCGTACTAATTCTGTTCCTGTGGTAATATTACCCCATTGGTCAGAACCTCCCATTTGCAAAATGCAATTGTTGTTTTTATATAAGTGATAAAAATCGTAACCTTGAATTAATTGGTAGGTAAACTCTGTAAAAGACATTCCTTCACCTTCTCCGCTAAATCTCTTTTTTACAGAATCTTTAGCCATCATATAATTTACGGTGATTCTTTTTCCAACTTCACGTGCAAAATCTATAAAAGAGAATTCTTTCATCCAATCGTAGTTATTCACCATTACAGGTGCGTTTGCTTCGTTTGAATTAAAATCTAAGAAACGAGACAGAACACTTTTTATTCCTGCAACGTTTTTAGCCAAAGCTTCTTCATCAAGCAAGTTTCTTTCATCAGATTTACCAGAAGGATCTCCGATCATTCCTGTTGCTCCACCAACTAAAGCAATTGGTCTGTGACCAAAATTCTTTAAATGAACCAATAAAATAATCTGAACCATACTTCCGATATGCAGTGAATCTGCCGTTGGATCAAAACCGATATACGCAGTGGTAGCTTCTTTTAGTAATTGTTCTTCCGTTCCAGGCATACTATCATGATATAACCCGCGCCATTTTAATTCTTCAACTAGATTCTTCATTTTTTATAAAATAATTTGCGCAAATGTAATCAATGTCAATCGCAATGACAAAAAAGTCTGCCACTAAGGCACTAAGGCACAAATATTATTTTAAAAAACAAAAACTTTCCGACTTAGTGCCTTTGTGGCAAAAACCAAAAAACTTTGCAACTTTGTCTCTCTGCAACTTTGAACCTTTATAAAAAACCTTTGCAACTTTGTCTCTCTGCAACTTTGCACCTTAAAAGCAAAAAGTTATCTTTACAAAATGGTATTAGTAACTGGCGGAACAGGTTTAGTAGGCTCACATTTATTACTTCATTTAATAGAAAATGGAGAAAATGTTCGGGCTATTTACAGAACCCAAAAGAATATTCAGAAAACAAAATCGGTTTTTGATTTTTATAAAAAAGCTGATCTATTCGAAAAAATTAATTGGCTTGAAGCCGATATTCTAGACGTTCCTTCATTAGAAAATGCTTTTATCGAAATAACAGAAGTTTATCATTGTGCCGCTTTAATTTCGTTTAATCCAAAAGACGAAGAAAAGCTTAGAAAAACTAATATCGAAGGCACAGCAAACATGGTTAATTTTTCGATTGCCAAAGAAGTTAAAAAATTCTGTTTTATAAGTTCCATTGCCGCTTTAGGCGACATTGCTTCTCACGAAACGCACATTACAGAAGAAACAGATTGGAATCCAGAAAAACCGCACAGCGATTATGCCATTTCTAAATATGGAGCAGAAATGGAAGTTTGGCGCGGACAACAAGAAGGATTAAATGTTATTATTGTAAATCCTGGAGTTATTTTAGGACCGATAAAAATGATGTCTGTTTTTGAACAAGGAAGCAGTGAAATTTATAAAAAAGTAGCAAACGGACTTTCATTTTACACGCTGGGAAACACAGGTTTTATTTCTATTGATGATGTTGTAAAAACAACTTTCCAATTAATGAAAAGTGATATTAAAAACGAACGTTTTACGCTTATTTCAGACAATATTGTTTTTAAAGATATTCTGAATACCGTTGCAGATGCTTTAAAAGTCAAAAGACCGCACATTCATGCCAAACCATTTTTCATGAATTTGCTATGGGTTTCTGATTTCTTATTTTCAAGCTTATTTTTTAGAAAAAGAAGCATTACAAAAGCAACAGCCAAAGCTTCTTATTCTACCAATTTATATAGTAACGAAAAAATAAAAACCGCTCTAGGAACGGTTTTTACAGATATTCATTATTACATCAAAGAAAGTTCGAAAGCTTAATTATCTTCTTCGATTTCTATGCGCCAATTCTAAAGAATCAATATTGACTTTTGGTGCTATTTTTCTAAACGAATCTTTAGAGACTTCTTTTATTTTGTTTTTCTTAGCCTTAGCTGCTTTTTTCTCATCTATTTTAGCCAGAGAATCTGCCGCTCTTTGATTTACAGCAATTCTCTTGTTGACATCATCAAACATTTCTTTATAACTTTCATAATCAGAAGCATAATACATGTTGTTTTGAGCAAATTGAAGGCTGTCTACTTTATACTTTCTTAAGATAAATTTCGTCGGATCGCTTTCTAACGAATCTAAAGACATTGGTTTCTGATATCTTATTGCTTCCAAAATCGCCAAATCATACATAATATCTACCATTTTTTCTTTCTCAATAAGTTTTGCTGGCTGTTTTACAAGCTCTTTTTTACAACTTACAGAAAGAAATAAAACCAATAGTATTACTATAAAATTCTTCATAATTGCTTTTTATCTGTCAAACAATAATCTTTTTCCAGCTCTGGTGTCTTTTACTTTGAAATTGTTATAAACCAATTCTCCGTTTACAAAGGTATGCGTAATTCTAGATTTAAAAGTATAACCCTCAAAAGGCGACCATCCGCATTTGTATAAAATATTATCTGGTTTTACGCTCCAAGGCAAACTTGGATTAACGATAACCAAATCGGCGTGATAACCTTCTCTAATAAATCCTCTCTTTTCAATTTTGAAAAGTTTAGCCGGATTGTGGCACATTTTCTCCACGATTTTCTCCACGCTAATTTTCCCTTGATGATGCGCTTCAAACATTGCCACAACTGCATGTTGCACAAGTGGTCCTCCAGAAGGCGCATTCAAATAAGATTGCTGCTTTTCTTCTTTTGTATGAGGAGCGTGATCGGTTGCAATTACATCAATTCTTCCGTCATTTAAAGCCTTCCAAAGTTCTGCACGATCATCGGCAGTTTTAACAGCTGGATTCCATTTAATGAAATTTCCTTTTGTTTTATAATCTTCATCTGTAAACCAAAGGTGATGAACGCAAACTTCAGCCGTGATTTTTTTCTCTTCTAATGGAATTTTATTAGTAAATAATTCCATTTCTTTCGCTGTTGAAAGATGAAAAATATGCAATCTTGCTCCCGTTTTTTTAGCTAAAGCGACTGCTTTTGAAGAAGAAATATAACAAGCTTCAGCACTTCTAATTAAATTATGTGCTGTTACTGGAACATCTTCTCCATATTGTTCTTTAAAAGCGGCAAGATTATTTTTAATCGTAGTTTCATCTTCGCAATGCACTGCAATTAACATTGGCGTGCTAGAAAAAATCTTTTCTAAAACTGCTTCATTGTCAACCAGCATATTTCCTGTTGAAGAACCCAAGAAAATTTTGATTCCCGCAACATTTTTTGGATTTGTTTTTAAAACTTCTTCCAAATTATCGTTTGTTGCTCCCATCATAAACGAATAATTCGCAAATGATTTCTGAGCTGCAATTTGATATTTATCTTCTAAAATTTCCTGAGTAACTGCATTCGGAACTGTATTTGGCTGTTCGATAAAAGACGTGATTCCGCCCGCAACTGCTGCACGAGATTCAGATTCGATATCTCCTTTATGTGTTAATCCTGGTTCTCTAAAATGCACTTGATCGTCAATCGCGCCCGGCATTAAATAACTTCCTTCTGCATCAACTACAATACAATCTGATGTTTTTAATGAAATGCTGTCTGCTATTTCAACAATCAAATCATTTTCAATTAATACATCACCTTCAAAAATTGCCCCTTCGTTTACAATTTTGGCATTTTTTATTAAAATCCTGTTCATCGTGGTTGGTTTATAATGAATTGACTAATTTTCTTAATCTAAGTGAAATTACGCCAAGTATAGCTTCTTTAATAATAGCATTACTCATTTTAGAAACTCCTTTTGTTCTATCTGTAAAAATAATTGGCACTTCTGTAATTTGAAATTTACCGCAATACGTTCTGTATTTCATTTCAATTTGAAACGCGTAGCCAACAAATTTTATTTTATTCAAATTGATTTTCTCCAGAACTTCTCTTTTGTAACATACAAAACCCGCAGTGGCGTCATGAATTTTCATTCCGGTGATAAATTTCACGTAAACTGATGCAAAATAAGACATCAAAACACGGCTTAACGGCCAATTTACAACATTTACTCCGGTAACATAACGAGAACCAATCGCTAAATCTGCTCCGCCAAAATGACAAGCGTCGTATAATTTTTCTAAATCATTTGGATTGTGTGAAAAGTCGGCATCCATTTCAAAAATGAATTGATAATCGCGTTCTAAAGCCCATTTAAAGCCGTGAACGTAAGCTGTTCCTAATCCTGATTTTTTAGCTCGTTGTTCTAAAAAAAGTTTTCCTGGAAATTCTTCCTGTAATGCAATTACTTTATTTGCAGTATGATCAGGAGAATTATCATCAATAATAAGCAGATGAAAAGATTTGTGTTGCGAAAGTACGGCTCTTACAATACTTTCTATATTTTCAATTTCGTTATAAGTGGGAATTATGACAATACTATCATTCATTTTTTCAAGGTAATTTCACCGCAAAAGTAAACTTTTTATAGCATTTGAATCATAATAAATATATAATAAAAGTATTGCATCAAAAAATTACTAATTTTGTAACGCTATGATTGAACAACTTCATCCTCGAATTCTAGAAAACAAAGACTGGGCAACGCTTTTGTTTGTGCTTACATTTGCTGTTGTTGCCATGACAAAATCTGCTTATGAAAGTAGATTTAGTGAGTTTAGCAAACTTATTTTTTCTGATAAATATGCTAAAATTTACCGGGACAATAATCATTTAAAAAGCAGCTTTACAGTTGGTTTGTTTTTTGTGCAGATAATCTCGTATGCATTTTTCATTTTGCTTACCATGCATATTTTTTCAGAGAATCCAAAAACGGGTGTTTATTCTGTTTTAAAAACGGACTGGATTTTGTTTATTCAGATTGCAACTTTCCTTCTTTATTTCATTCTAGGAAAATATTTAATCGAAAAAATTGTAGCGACTTCCTTCAATATTGATGAGTTTGTAGAATTATTTAACTTACAAAAAGTTACTTATAGAACATATATTGGTGTTTTAATCCTTCCAATTAACGCTATTTTGTTCTATTACAGCAATATTCCAAAAATTGTACCTCTAGCAATCATTGGTATTTCGCTGTGTATTAGTGTATACTCTTACTTTATTTCAATTAAAACATATCAAAACGCAATTATCGGTAAGTTATTTTATTTTATTTTATATCTTTGCGCTCTTGAAATAGCCCCTTATTATTTTCTTTATTATTGGATAACAAAAGGGAGTGCTTAGAAAATGTTTATAATATGAAAGTGAAAACAATTTTGGTGTCACAGCCTGAACCTAAAGTGGAGAATTCTCCTTACTTTGAGCTCCAACAAAAACACAAAATAAAAATTGATTTCAGACCATTTATTCATGTGGAAGGGGTTAGCGCAAAAGAGATTCGATTACAAAAAATCGATCTTAATCATTACACTGCGATCATTTTAACAAGTAGAAATGCTGTAGATCATTTTTTTAGAGTTGCTGATGAAATGCGTTACAAAGTTCCTGAAGGATTGAAGTATTTTTGTCAATCTGAGGCTGTTGCGTTTTACCTTCAAAAGTATGTTGTGTACAGAAAACGTAAAATTTACGTTGGGGCAAAAGATTTTGCAGATTTATCGCCGCTAATTAAGAAGTACAAAGACGAAAAGTTTTTGCTTCCTGCATCTGACCAATTAAATGCTGATGCGCCTGTAACATTAAACAGTCTAAAAGTAGATTGGGCACAAGCTATTTTTTACAGAACTGTAATGAGTGATTTATCTGACTTAGCAGACGTTTATTATGACGTTTTAGCGTTCTTCAGTCCAACCGGAATCAAATCTTTGTTTAAGAATTTCCCAGATTTCAAACAAAATGATACCAGAATTGCTGTTTTCGGAAGCACAACTCAGAAAGAAGCTTTAGATCATGGTTTAAGAATTGATATTCTTGCTCCAACTCCTGAAACTCCTTCTATGACAATGGCTCTTGAAAAATACGTTGCAGAAGCAAACAAAGGAAAATAAACCTGACCAGTAAAAATATTTAAATTCCAAATCCCAGATTAATCACCTGAGATTTGGAATTTTTCTTTTTAAACCAATTGCTGATTTTCTTTCGTTTCCCGTGGTTGAAACCACGGGCTATGTTTTTGGAATTTGGAATTTCTAATATTGGAATTTTATTCTTCCTTCATTTTAACTACATTTGATTTCTATTCTAAACCTAAATCACAAGTAATAGTTTCAAATTATAAGTTATGAAAATCAACTCCCTCTTAATTGAAATTGATGGTATCGACAAAGAAATTCTTCGTTACTTAATGGATGATGCCCGAAAACCAATTTTGCAAATAGCCAATAAAATCGGAATTTCAGGAGCCGCTATTCACCAGAGATTAAAAAAGCTGGAACAATCTGGCGTTATTTCTGGATCGAAATTCACTGTAAATCCAAAAGTGTTGGGTTATAATACAATGGCTTTTGTTGGAGTATATTTAGACAAAGCCTCACGAAATTCTGAAGCCGTAAAAGATTTAAAAAAGATTCCAGAAGTGTTAGAATGCCATTATACAACGGGAAACTGGTCGGTTTTAATTAAAATAATCTGTCGCGACAACGAACATTTGATGCAACTTTTAAATACTAAAATTCAAGCTATTGAAGGAGTTTCGAGAACAGAAACTTTTATTTCTTTAGATCAGCAGATTGATAGACAGATTCAGCTTTAATTAGAAAATGTGTCAATTTTGATAATTAGATAATGTTACGCTAGCTGTCACCCTGAGCGAAGTCGAAGAGCTTAATTACCTATAAGGCTTCGACTTCGCTCAGCCAGACAAACTTAATAAAACACAACCCCGACAGATTTTTAAATCTGTCGGGGTTGCTATAAATTACCTAATTGACTAATTATCTCAATTATCAAATTAATTCCTTCTACTTCCAGAATAAATCGAGATATAGTACAGCAACGTTGCGATTGAACCAATTGCCGCTACTACATAAGTTCTCGCTGCCCATTTTAGCGCATCTTTTGCTCCTGCTTGTTCCTCTTGCGTTAACATATGTTTATTTTCTAACCAAGCCAAAGCACGATTACTAGCATCATATTCTACAGGAAGCGTAATAATAGAAAACAAAGTTGTAGCCGCAAAAATGATAATTCCAACCAATAATAATTGTGGAAAAACTTTAATCATCAAGATTCCTGCAATTAAAATCCATTGTACGTAGTTTGAAGCTACACTTACAATCGGCACTAATTTAGAACGCATTGTTAACCATTCGTAACCAATTGCATGTTGTACCGCGTGACCGCATTCGTGTGCCGCAACCGCAGCTGCCGCAGCATTTCTGTGACTATAAACGGCTTCACTTAAATTTACTGTTTTATCTGAAGGATTATAATGATCGGTTAACTGACCTGGTGTCGAGATAACACGAACATCTGTAATTCCGTTGTCGGCAAGCATTTTTTCGGCAATTTCGGCGCCGCTCATTCCGTTTCTTAATTGTAATTTCGAGTATAATTCAAATTTACTCTTTAGCTGAGAACTTACCAGCCAGCTGAACAACATAATTGCTCCAGCAATAATTAGATATCCAGATCCCATAGTTTTTTGATTTTTAGATTGATTTTAAATTTACAAAACAAACTGCAAATTACGAACCATTTTAACAAAATGTCATTTTGACATTTTTATACTCATTTTGGCTTAATTCAGCATATTGTTTTTTAAAAGGAACGCAATTAATTCTGCCACATTTTTCATTTTATATTTTTGAAGAATATTTCGGCGATGTGTTTGGACTGTTAGAAAGCTCAAAAACAAATCATCAGCAATTTCCTGAGTCGATTTTCCTTGAGAAAGCAATAAAGCTATATCGCGTTCTCTTCTGCTCAAACCTGGAATACGTTCTAAATCTTCAGATAACGGCTGGCTGATAATCGTTTTTACTTCTTCACTAAAAACAATTTCACCGTCAATAGCTTTATAAATACAATTTTTGAATTCATCAAAAGAAGCGTTTTTTAAAATATAGCCATTTCCTCCGTTTTGAATAAATTGCATTACCAAACTTCTTTCAGACTGGCTGCTCATTCCGATAATAACTATTTTCGGATGCTTTTGCTTGATTGTTTTACACAAATCAACTCCATTTATTATAGGAAGAAAAATATCCATCAAAATCAAATCGATTTTATGGTCTTCTATATATTCCAAAAGTGATATTCCGGAACCGAATTTTTGTACAATTTCTATATTTTCTAAATCCGCCAATAAGCCCGCTATACCTGAAATAACTATCGGATGATCGTCTACAATTACTGTTCTGTATCTCATAATAATAATTTGAGGTTATATTTTCAATTCTATATAAGTTGAAGTTCCTTTGTTTGGAATAGAATCGATTTCTAGTTTTCCATTCAAAAATGCCACGCGATTTTTAATATTTCTCAGCCCCATTCCGTCTCTTTTTTCTGCATGTTTAACATTAAATCCGATTCCGTTATCTTCAACCGTGATATAAAAAACATCTTTGTTTTGCGAACAGGAAATTAAAATTTGCGAAGCTTTAGCATATTTCAGCGCATTATTTAGAAGTTCTTGAATAATTCTATAAATCATGATTTTAAAATGCTGCGGAAAAGTTGATTTTTTAATTAAATACTGAAAATCAATTGTTGTTTCTGAAGTAGAATGCGAAGCACAAAGATCTTTTAAAGCGTGTTCCAGACCTAATTTCATTAAACTTTCTGGCATTAAATTTTGAGAAATATTTCGAAGCTCTTTAATCGAATCATTAAGCATTCCGTTAATATTTGAATTAATTTCTTTATTTTCTCGATCAGCAAGATTCAAATGCATTTTTAAACCCGAAAGCATACTGCCGAGTCCGTCGTGCAATTCTCTCGCAATTCTTTTTCTCTCAATTTCTTCCCCCTCAATCAAAGCATTAGAAATCGATAATTTCTGCTGATTTTCGAGCGCAGATAATTCTTGTTTATGATTGAGTTCTTTTTGAAAACTCAGTTTCTTTTGATAATTGCTATAAATCCATAAAAACAAAACCGTTAAAAACAAAAGAAAAGAAAGCACCGCAAAAAGCATCGAATTCAAACGGTTGTTGTTGCCTTGCAAAACTGCTTTTTCATTTTCAGATTGAAGCAAATTGATTTTTCTTTCGCTTTCAGCTTTTTTATATTTCGCTTCGAGTTCTACAATTTCGCTTCTCAATTTTGCATCGTTGAGACTATCGTTTACAACATTGTATTTATTCGAATAAAAATAAGCCTTTGGAAATTCTTTTGTCGCATTATAAACTTTAGACAATTCTTTATAATAGTTCTTTTTATCAACAATAAAAGGCGTTTTTTCAATTAAATATTCCAAATTGCCTTTTGCTTTATCGTAGTTTTTCAGTTTAAAAAGCACTACATATTCGGCAAATTTTAAACGGTTTATGGCAATAGCATTTTGATGATTTTCTGCCGATTTAATTCCTTTTTCAAAACTCACTAATGCTTCTTTATGTTTGTTTTGTTTAGCGAAATAAAGCCCTTCCGAATAAAAATAAGAATCGTTTAAGTTGGATTCTGGATATTTTTCTAAAATCGAATATGCTTTATCTAGAATTTCTTTAGCATCATAAAAATGTTTGAGTTCAATTAAATTTTCTGCGTTTATAATATACGTTTCCATCTTAGATTCTACCAAAGTTGGCGATTTTTTAGATGTATTTTCAATATATTTCTGCGCTTGACCTAAATATTCAGAAGCTTTTTCGCGTTCACTATTATTCATAAAAATAATTGCAACCGCCTTATTCAAAGCACTGATCAATTCATAATCGCCACTTTTTTTAGCAATCGGAATCGCTTCATTGACCAGCAATTTCATATATGCATTTTCGTTATTCTTACGTTGTTGCATAATTCCATAGTTCTGAAGAATAATAGCACGAAGTTTATACGCTTCTTTATTACGATATTTTTTGAGTTTTGAATTGGCGTCAAGCAAAGCTTTTTCAAAACCTTCCATATCTCCTTTTTCGAGAAAACTCGAAGCATTATAAAAAATGGATGCATCTTTTAAGAAAGGAAATTTCACTTTTAACCGATTGGCTTGTTCGAGATATTCTTTAGAACTTTTTGCATTCTGCGCCATTAAAAACAGTTTAGACAATCTAAAACTATTCAAACTCTTAACGCTGTCGGATTTTGTGTTTTTTGTGATTTTAACTATACTGTCAATGTAAGCAGTATCATCATCTAATGAAAGAATTACCTGAGAATTGCAAATTGAAGAAAAAAACAAAAATAATAGTAAGATGTGGATTTTATGCATGATTGGGGCATTTACTCAAAGTTATTAAAGCTTAACGACTTTCGAAACAAAATCAAACACTTTTACCTGAAATCAGGTAAGAAAAAATACATTTTATCAGGTATTGTTACCCGAATTATTAGCTTCTAACTTTGTTTAAATCAGATTTTGAATATAAATAATTAAAGAATTTACACATGAAAACACATTTAAAACAAATAATGCTAGCATTAACTCTTGTATTTACATTTGCTTCTTGCAGCAGCGATAATGACGATAATGGCTCAGTAAATAAATCAAAAGATGTAAAATATGAAGTGACTGGAAATTACACTGGAACACTTAGCGTTACCTACATGGAAGCTGCTGGCGGTGTTTTAATTGAAGATATCACTAAACTTCCTTGGACAAAAGAATTTACTGCTACTGATGCTCCAGGAGCTTCTTTAAGCGTAAGTGGTTATGGAGGAACTGTAGGACAAACTCTTACTGTAAAAACTTATATTGGCGGAAAAGTTGAAAAACAACTTACAGCGACTACTACTCAAGATGGAATTATTGTTGCCGTTTGTCCAACATATGTTTTTCCACTATAAAAATTAGGAATTAGGATTTAATTTTTTTGTTTTTGGTAAAGGAAAGCTTCGTAATCGTTACGAAGCTTCTTTTTTTATATTTCATTTGAATTCTTTTTTGAGACTTATTAAAATATATGATTTGTTCTTTAATTACAAAGAGCACAAGGTTATTTGCTCGCAAAGGCGCTAAGTCGCAAAGTCTCTTTCTCGAAATAACAAACCATACTTATTGTCAGTCTGAGCGAAGTCGAAGACCACGCACGTAACTCTACAAAGATTGGCGATTTTCTTTGCGGAGCTTCTTACTTGGTCTTCGACTTCGCTCAGACTGACAGAACTATACGTAAAAAAAAATCCCAAAGCCCAATCGTAAAATTGGAATTTGGAATTTTTATATTGAAAATTAATTTGGTTAACCAACCAAATTGATAATTTTACCAGGAACGATAATCACTTTATTTGGTGTTCTACCGTCTAATTGTTTTTGAGTTCTTTCGTCTTTCATTACAATTTCTTCGATTTGTTCTTTAGTTAAATCTAAAGGCAATTCGATTGTGAAACGCATTTTTCCGTTAAAAGAAACTGGATATTCTTTATTAGTTTCAACTAAGTGTTTTTCTTCGAAAATTGGGAAAGCAACTTCTGAAATTGAAGTTGTATGCCCTAACTGTGACCATAATTCTTCAGCAATGTGTGGCGCGTATGGCGAAACTAAAATTGCTAATGGTTCTAAGATCGCTCTTGAATGACAGTTTTGAGAAGACAATTCATTTACACAAATCATAAACTGAGAAACCGAAGTATTGAAAGAGAAATTCTCGATATCTTCAGCAACTTTTTTAATTGTTTTATGCAATGATTTTAAGTTGTCTTTTATTGGTTCGTCGTTGTTTACGATTAAACCGTTGTCATCAAAATACAATCTCCATAATTTTTTCAAGAAACCAAAAACTCCAGAAATTCCGGCAGTATTCCAAGGTTTTGCCTGCTCTAACGGACCTAAAAACATTTCGTATAAACGTAATGTATCTGCTCCATATTCAGCACAAATATCATCTGGTGTTACTACATTATAGTATGATTTCGACATTTTTTCGACTTCACGACCTACAATGTATTTCCCGTTTTCATTCAAAATAACCTCTGCGTTTTGGTATTCAGAATATAATGGATGTTTTTTAAAAGCTTCTATATCTAATTCATTAGTTACATCATTAATAACAGATAAACTAACATGAATAGGCTGAACAAATTGCGAACTCATTTCACCATTTGATAACATCTCAAGCACTTTGTTCCAATCGAAGTCAACAGGATCTACATAATTTTCATCTGAAGTCTTAACTTTCGAATTTTCGCAAATCTCTTTATATACGCTTTTAGGAATAATAAACAATTTGTTGTTTTCTCTTAATACATAAATAAAAGCACTATTCCCCAAAATCATTCCCTGATTAATCAGTTTTTTGAATGGTTCTTCAGTTGGAGCAAAACCTTTGTCTTTTAAGAATTTATTCCAGAAACGAGAATACAACAAGTGTCCTGTTGCGTGTTCACTTCCTCCAATGTATAAATCTACATTTTCCCAGTAAGCTAACGCTTCTTTACTTGCAAATTCATTTTCGTTATGCGCATCCATATAACGCATCCAATACCATGAACTTCCCGCCCAACCTGGCATTGTGTTCAATTCTAAAGGAAAAATAGAAACTTTATCAACTAAATCAGTTGCAACAACTTTATTTTGTTTTGTATCCCAAGCCCAAACTGCTGCATTTCCTAATGGCGGCAATCCGTCTTCTGTTGGTAAATATTTCTCTACTTCAGGTAAAATAATTGGCAGATGCTGTGTGTCAATCATTTTTGGCAACCCATTCACATAATAAACTGGGAACGGCTCACCCCAATAACGCTGACGAGAAAAAACAGCATCACGCAAACGGTAATTTGTTTTACCTTTTCCTTGACCGATTTCTTCTAATTTATAAATTGCTTTTGCTGTCGCATCTTTGTAATTTAATCCGTTTAAGAAATCAGAAGCTGTAATTTCAACGTTATCTTTAGATCCGTAAGCAGCTTCGGAAATATCAACATTTGCGAAGATATTTTTGATTTCCTGCATTCCGTTCTGACCTTTAAAGAAATTAGCAAAAGCGTAATCTCTTTCGTCTCCGCAAGGAACCGCCATTACAGCACCTGTTCCGTAACCTGCCAAAACATAATCACCAATCCAAACTGGAATTGCTTCTTTTGTAAATGGATGTTCAGCATAAGCTCCTGTGAAAACTCCTGAAATCGTTTTTACATCGGCCATACGTTCACGCTCAGAGCGTTTTGACGTTTTTTCGATATACGCTTCAACTGCTTCTTTTTGTTCTGGTGTTGTAATTTTAGCTACCAAATCATGTTCTGGTGCCAAAGTCATAAAAGTAACTCCAAAAATTGTATCAGGTCTTGTTGTAAAAACTTCTATAAAGTCTAAAGTCGAATGTCCAAAGTCTGAAAGTTCAGCTTGACTTTCGACTTTTGACTTTTGACTTTTGACTTTGAATTTAACCAAAGCACCAACCGATTTCCCGATCCAGTTTCTTTGAGATTCTTTGATAGACTCACTCCAATCGATATCATTTAAACCTTGAAGCAAGCGTTCGGCATAAGCAGAAATTCGCATACTCCATTGTGTCATTTTTTTTCTTATAACAGGAAAGCCTCCACGTTCTGAAACTCCGTTTACAATTTCGTCGTTTGCCAAAACAGTTCCTAAGCCTGGACACCAGTTTACTTCGGTTTCTGCCAAATACGTCATTCTGTATTGCAACAAGATTTTCTCTTTTTGATCTTCAGAATATGATTTCCATTCGTCAGCAGTAAAAATCGCAACATTATCATCACAAACTGCTTCAACCAATGCATTTCCACTTTCTTCAAAAACAACTACAAGATCTTTAATATCAAATGCTTTTCCTTGTTTTTTGCAATACCAAGAATTGAACAATTGAATAAATATCCATTGTGTATGTTTGTAATAATCAGGATTTGAAGTTCGCACTTCACGCGACCAATCAAATGAGAATCCGATTTTATCTAATTGTTTTCTGTAACCAGCAATTTGTTTTCCTTCCTTATCTACTCCACCGTCAATATTTACACGCGTTGTATCTTCTGGACGCTGACCTGTTTGAATTGCATATTGTTCTGCCGGTAATCCGAAACTATCGTATCCCATTGGATGCAAAACATTGAAACCTTGATGTCTTTTGAAACGAGAATACACATCTGAAGCTATATAACCCAGCGGATGTCCTACGTGCAGTCCTGCTCCAGATGGATAAGGAAACATATCGAGAACATAATGTTTCGGTTTTTCAGAGTTATTCTTTGCTGCAAAAGTTTGATTTTCTGCCCAATATTTTTGCCATTTGGCTTCAATTTCGTTTGGATTGTATTTCATCTTAAAGGTTCAAAGTTGCAAAGTGACAAAGGTCCAAAGATTTTCTCACTTTAATGAATTATCGCGCAAATTTACATTTATTGTTGCTTGTTCCAAAGCTATTTCGTTGACAAACAAATAAATTTACTTTTTACGTATTATTGATTAAGTAAAAATACGTATTATTGTAATTAAAAAATACTTATTTTGATGATTGAAAATAAGAAATATAAGGTTGAAGTTCGTGTTTGGATTGAAGAAACTGAAGGCGCTTTTTTGGGAATTGGAAAAATCTGGCTGCTCGAAAATATCCGAAAAACGGGATCTATTACCAACGCTGCAAAAGAAATGAAAATGGCGTATCGTCAGGCTTGGCAATTGGTTGAAGAAATGAATCAGCGTGCTGAATCTCCTTTGGTCGAAAAACTTCTCGGCGGAAAAGGCGGCGGTGGCGCTCGATTGACCGAAGCGGGAGAAAAAGCAATTTCTGTTTTTTATGAAGTTGAAAATCGAATTAAAGAATTTGCCGAAAAAGAAACTCAGAATCTGAAGTTTTAACATTTAAATTTAACCGCAAAGTTCGCAAGGTTTTTATTTAACAATGCGAGAACAAAACGCAAAGTTCGCAAAGCTTTATCCATACTTAGCTTTGCGAACTTTGCGTTAATAACATAAAGCATTAAAAAATCTTTGCGTACTTTGCGGTTAAATCAACTTTTTATTTCTTATCTAATTGTACATTTATAGTATAAAAGTTCGTTAATAACTTTAAATAAAGAAATTCTTTATTATTTTTACCACATAATTTTAGCAAACTATGAGTTCTAACTTTGATAAATTTCAAAAGCGCAGGTTAATTTCCTCTTATTTTTCGGTAGTATTAAGTGTTTTCTTGGTTTTATTCCTTTTAGGAGTACTAGGATTATTCATTATTAATTCTAAAAAACTGGCAGACGATTTTAAAGAAAAAATCGCGATGACTGTTTTCTTCAAAAATGAAGCAAATGACAGCGTTGTTAAAGCCTTTAATACAGAACTAAAAAGAGCGCCATTTGCACTTTCTTATGTGTATGTGTCTAAAGAAAAAGCTGCTAAAGAACACACAGATATTATCGGAGAAGATTTTTTAACCTTTTTGGGAGAAAATCCATTGTTGAATTCGTACGATATTCACTTAAAAGCAGATTATGTTGAAAGAGACAGTATCGTGAAAATCGAAAACCGTTTCCGTAAAAACGCAATGGTTTCTGATATTGTTTACGACAAACAATTGGTAAATCTTGTAAACGACAACATCAGAAAAGTAAGTATGTGGATTTTGATTATCAGCGGATTTTTAACTGTAATTGCTGTTTTATTAATTAATAGTTCATTACGTTTATCAATACATTCTAATCGATTTATTATCAAAACGATGCAAATGGTTGGAGCTACAAAAGCGTTTATCCGTAAACCATTCGTAACTAGAAGCGTAAAATTAGGAATGTTGGGCGCTGGATTGGCCATTATTGCTTTGATTGCACTTTTACTTTATGTAGAAAGTAATTTCCCAGGTTTAGGAATTTTAGAAGATAAAGCCTTAATCGGATTGGTTTTATTAGCCGTTTTCGGATTGGGAGTTTTAATTACTTGGGTAAGCACGCATTTTGCAACACAACGTTTCTTGAATTTAAGAACTGACGATCTTTATTAATATTCTAGATTTCAGATTGTAGATTTTAGACTTTTTTAAAAAACTCATATAAAACAGAGGATTAGATTGCTTCGTTCCTCGCAATGACAAAATGAAAAACAACAACAATAACATAGAACAACAGCCAAAACAGGAATTCCTTTTTGACAGCATCAATTATAAAATCCTTTTAATTGGTATTGCCGTAATTGCTTTAGGATTTATTTTAATGTCTGGAGGAGGAAGTAAAGATCCAAATGTTTTTAACGAAGAAATTTTCAATTTTAGACGTATTCGTTTAGCGCCAACAACTGTTTTAATCGGTTTCGGAATCACGATTTATTCTATTTTCAAAAAATCTAAATAAATAGATTTAAAGGTTTTCAATTGGAAAGACTTGAGCGCAGCGAAAGGAACAATCTGAAATCTAAAATCTAAAATCTAAAATTCTAAATGAACACATTACAAGCTATTGTTCTTGCCATTATTGAAGGAATTACAGAATTTTTACCTGTTTCTTCAACTGGACACATGATTATTGCCTCTTCTTTTTTTGGAATCGCACACGACGATTTCACTAAACTTTTTACCATCGTAATTCAGCTTGGCGCGATACTTTCGGTTGTAATTTTATACTTCAAACGTTTCTTTCAAACTTTTGATTTTTACTTTAAACTTTTAGTTGCTTTTATTCCTGCCGTAGTTTTAGGATTATTATTAAGTGATTTTATTGACGGTTTATTAGAAAATCCAGTTACAGTTGCTGTTTCGCTTTTAATTGGAGGAATCATTTTATTGAAAGTTGACGAATGGTTCAACAAACCAAACGATCCAGAAGTTTCTACTGAAATTACGTATGCAAAAGCATTCAAAATTGGACTATTTCAATGTCTTGCGATGATTCCTGGAGTTTCTCGAAGCGGCGCTAGTATTGTTGGCGGAATGTCTCAAAAATTGACTAGAACTTCTGCAGCAGAATTTTCATTTTTCTTGGCCGTTCCAACTATGTTAGGAGCAACTGCAAAAAAATGCTACGATTATTATAAAGCAGGATTTGAATTGTCTCACGATCAAATAAACATGCTTGTAATTGGAAATATCGTTGCTTTTATTGTAGCCCTTTTGGCCATTAAAACTTTCATCGGATTTTTAACTAAAAACGGTTTCAAAGTTTTTGGTTATTACCGAATCCTTGCTGGAATCATTTTATTATTGATTCACTTTTTCATTCATCCGCTTACCATTATCTAATGACACCTGAAGAATATTTAAACGGACAAGTTTTATTGATTGACAAACCATTAAAATGGAGTTCGTTTCAAGCTGTCAATAAATTAAAATACCTTTTAATTAATAAAGTTGGACTTCCAAAAAAGTTCAAAATTGGTCACGCAGGAACTTTAGATCCTTTAGCAACTGGACTTTTATTAATTTGTACTGGAAAATTCACCAAAAGAATTTCTGAACTTCAAGGTCAGGCAAAAGAATATACTGGGACTTTTTACATCGGAGCCACTACTCCATCTTATGATTTGGAAACTGAAATCGATCAAACTTTCCCAACTGATCATATTGACGAAGCTTTGATTCACGAAACAGTAAAACAATTTTTAGGCGAAATTGATCAAAAACCGCCTATTTTTTCTGCAATCAAAAAAGACGGTGTTCGTTTGTACGAACACGCGCGCGCTGGAGAAACTGTAGAAATTGCAAGTAGAAAAACCACTATTCATGAATTTGAAATTACTCGAATTGCATTGCCAGAAGTAGATTTTAGAGTGGTTTGCTCTAAAGGCACTTACATTCGTTCTCTTGCTTACGATTTTGGAAAAGCAATGAATTCTGGTTCACATTTAACTGTTTTACGCCGAACGAAAATTGGCGAATACGATGTTAAAAATGCAATCGATATTACTTTATTTGAAGAAGAACTCCTAAAAAAATAAAATCTTGTATGAAAAGAATTTTACTGACTATTGCATTTATTTCATTCTTTAATTCATTTGTTCACGGTCAAGTAACCAAATTCACATACACACAATTTGATTTTGCAGTTTCTATAACAGGAAATCAAGATCGAGATGACTCTTATTATTATCCCGAAACAACTTCTTCAAATGCCTTTTTGGTTCCGAATGGTTTAGGATCAAAAATTGGGTGTGGAGTTCATTATCGAAAATGGCTTACTTTCGGAATTCATAGTGGAATTGACTATAAATGGGACGACAAACTTGTCGCAGTTCCTGTATATCTAAATTTCGGATTAAGTCCAAAAGTTGGCCCAGAAACCAGAATAATGCTACAAGCTGGATACGGAAAAGGTTTTGCCTTAGGCCGCGGCAACTTAAATGGAGAATACAAAAAGATAAAACTCGGAATTGGTAATGATGATTTTATCCTTTTTGCAGAAATCAGTGATTATGGTTTTCGCCTTTACGACCAAAAAAGCATAGGAAGTATTTCTTTTGGAGTAACCTTAACGGATTTCTTTAGCTTCAATTCTCAAGAAGACTAATTTTCTTTTTAAAAAATAAAAAAGCACATTACTTTTTTTATGGAGTAATGTGCCGTGTTTCCTAAAGTCGATAAGTAAAATTATTTCATACTTATTTCCTTGAGTTAATAGTGAGGCACATTTTTTCCTCCAAATAAAAATTGAGAGAAGAAATCATAAAACCTTTCGAATAACTTTTTCATAATAGTGTACTTTTTAAGTGTTAAACATTAAATAAACACCAATAAAAAGAGTAAATCAGAAAGTTATAATAGAAGTGGGTTAGCAATACTAAATTACACAATTAAACCCAAAATAAAAAGTCTTTAAGATAATTTTATCAACCAAATTATTTGTTTATCAACATATTAAGCAAATTTAAAGTCGATTATACTTAATATTTTCCATAATTTCCAGCAATTCTTCCTGAACAGAAATTCCTTTGTCTGCCAAATACCATAATTGCAAATCTGTTTTTATTTTTTCGTCAATCGGACCGACTTCTCTTTTGTGTTTTGCCATTAATTCTGAAGCTCCTTTTGGTCTTGGTCCCCAATCTGTACGAACAATTCCTGCTTCTTTACAAATAACAATTACTTTTGGAATTGCTCTTCCGCCATTCGTTAAATAATGACTCATTAAATCCTCATTTTCATCTCGAAATGCAATTCTTAAGTCTATTTTTTTATTTGAAGCCAAAGCCATTTTATTCAAAATCGGAAGAATCTGCGCAGCATCTCCGCACCAGCCTTCAGAAAGAACGAGCCAAATGTAATGATTGTCTAAGTTTTGAAGTTTAGCCGCAACATCATCAGAAATCGTGATTGTTTTTTCCAAACGGTTCATTCTAGCTTCATTCAATTTAGAATAATTGGTCAAACTTTCCGATTGTTCATTTCCAGTTGATTTTCCTTCGAATAATAAATCGGTTACAATTTTTCTATATTCAACATACGAATGACTATTGAATAGTCCTTTGGCTACGATGCTTTTCATATTTTTAATTTTTAGGATATATAAAAATACGAAATTTAGAAAGATGTAGAAATGACAATTATCACATTAGAAAAAAATAACATTTGAGATCTTTATTAATCTAAATTCATAACCACGATTAATTTTTTGCAAACATTATTTTTAAAAATCAGAATATGTCTATATTTGCACAAATTAACGCGACACACACATGAAATATAAAAGAATTCTTCTAAAACTTAGCGGCGAAGCGCTGATGGGTGATTTACAATACGGTATAGACCCGAAAAGACTAGCCGAATATGCAGATGAAATCAAGCAGATCCACGATAAAGGCGTAGAAATTGCCATCGTTATTGGAGGAGGAAATATATTTAGAGGCGTTGCTGGGGCAAGTGCTGGTATGGACAGAGTGCAAGGAGATTACATGGGAATGCTTGCTACTGTCATCAACGGAATGGCATTACAAGGCGCTCTTGAAGATAAAGGAATGAAAACTCGTCTTCAAACGGCGCTAAAAATGGAATCTATTGCAGAACCATACATCAAAAGAAGAGCTGACCGTCACCTTGAAAAAGGGAGAATTGTAATTTTTGGTGCAGGAACTGGAAACCCTTATTTTACAACGGACACAGCAGCAGTTTTAAGAGGAATTGAAATTAATGCTGATGTTATCCTTAAAGGAACTCGTGTTGACGGTGTTTACGATTCTGATCCAGAGAAAAACGCTTCGGCAGTAAAATTTGATCTTATTACTTTTGATGATGTTCTGAAAAAAGGATTAAATGTTATGGATACAACTGCATTTACTTTAAGCCAAGAAAACAAATTGCCAATCGTTGTTTTTGATATGAATAAAATCGGAAATCTTTTGAAAATTTGTGACGGTGAAAACATCGGAACTGTAGTACATATATAGACTACCTTAGATTATTAGAAGATTGGACAAATATCAATCTTTATAATTTTCAAAAAAGAATAGAAAACCAAAATAACACTAGATAGTAAATTAGAAGAGTCAATTTTTAAGTCTAAAAATCTAATCTTCTAAAAATCTAAAAATCTAAAAAAATGACTGAAGAAATAGACTTTATTTTAGAAAGTACTGAAGAATCTATGAACGGTACTATTGCACACTTAGAGAAAGAATTTCTTAATATTCGTGCAGGAAAAGCTTCTCCAGCTATGCTTGGAGGTGTATTTGTAGATTATTACGGGTCTCAAACACCACTTTCTCAAGTATCTAAAATTAGTGTTCCAGATGCTAGAACAATTACATTACAGCCATTTGAAAAAAATATGCTGCAAGCAATTGAAAAAGCAATCTTAATCGCAAACATTGGTTTTAACCCAATGAATAATGGAGACATGGTAATTATCAGTGTTCCGCCATTAACAGAAGAGCGTCGTCGTGATTTAGCAAAACAAGCAAAATCTGAAGCTGAAGATGCTAAAATTGGTATTCGTAACTCTCGTAAAGATGCTAATACTGATATTAAAAAACTAGAAAAAGAAGGAACTTCAGAAGATGTTTGCAAATCTGCAGAAGAAGAAGTTCAAAACTTAACAAACGCTTACATTAAAAAAATCGATGAATTATTGGTTGCGAAAGAAGCCGAAATCATGAAAGTTTAAGTAAGATTTGTGATAAAATAAAAATCCGTTTGGTTTATTTGCCAGACGGATTTTTTTATTCCTACTTTTGCATACGAAAATTAAAATCTTTTCGTTTTTGAAACTATATCATTCTGTATGAAGCTATTTTGTTTTTTGACTTTGTTTTTTACGCTTACACTTCAAGCGCAAATTCAAATAAACGGAATCATAACCGATTCGAACAATAAACCTCTTCCGTTTGCCACGATTACGACTTCTGAAAACAACAACACTATTACAGATGTTGATGGAAAGTTTATTTTTAAAATCAGTTCATCTGCAAATACACTTACTATATCTTATATTGGTTTTAAGACTAAAACTATTGCTTTATTAAACGGCAAAACTTTTTATGCAGTTTCTCTTGCACAGCAAACAGATGATTTAAAAGAAGTTGTTGTTTCTAATGAAAATCCGGCATTAACGATAATCAAAAAAGTTATTGCAAACAAATCGCTCAATGATCCGCAGAAGAAACTCAATAATTTTGAATACAAAACGTATAACAAACTTATTGTAACTGCCAATCCAGATTCGATAGACGGTCGAATAGATTCTAGTGCATCATATAAAAATCTGGATAAAAAAATCATCAATATTGATTCTTCCGATTATAAATTCAAAGAAATTGTAAGCAAACAGCATTTGTTTCAGACAGAGAAAGTTTCGCAATATCAATTCGCAAACAATAAATTAAAGGAAACCGTTCTTGGAACTAAAATAGCTGGTTTTAAACAGCCCATTTATGAAGTTCTCGCATTCAACTTACAATCTATTTCTATTTACGATCCGAAATATGAATTGTTTGAAACCAAATACGAAAACCCAATTGCAGCTAGCGCTCCTTCAAGTTACAATTACAAATTATTGGATACAGTAAGCATTCGCGGACGCGATACTTACATGATTTATTTCAAAAACAAATCGAAACGAAAATCATCTGGTTTAGAAGGTGTTTTATATATTGATAAAGAAAATTTTGCTGTTGCAAAAGCTGTAATGCGTGTTAAAGGCGTTTTGGATATTAGCGGAATTCATGAATTTGAATATAATCCGAAAGAGAAAATATGGTTTCAAAGCAATACAACTTTCAAAATTGTAAAAGGAAAAAATGATGACGACATTAGAATTTTGGGCGGAACGATTCAGTTTGATGGTGACGTTGAAGAGAATTTCGAACCTAGAAAAAAAGTTGCTTCTGATTTTACTTATTTAATTTCTGAGAGTAATAGCTTTGATATTCGTGTCAACACCAACAATCCGATAAAAAATCCATCGCTTTATATCGAAATTAAAGACGATGCAGCAAAAAAACCAGAAAACTTCTGGGAAGCCTATCGTAAAGAAAATCTTGACTTAAAAAGCCAGAAAACGTATTTATTGCTAGACAGTCTTTCTGTTAGCAATCGAATTGAGAAACGTTTAGGAATTGGCCGTAAAATCATTAATGGCTTTTATCCGATTGGTCCGATTGATTTGGATTTAAAGAAAATCATCAGTTATAACAATTATGAAGGATTCCGACTTGGATTGGGCGGAATTACAAACGATCGTCTGTCTAAAAATTTCAGAATTGAAGGTTACGGCGCTTACGGAACAAAAGATGGTGTTTTTAAATACAGCGTTGGTTCTGGAGTTTTATTGGATAAATATACCAATACGTGGCTTAACGGATATTATACCGATGATGTTCGAGAAATTGCAAGTACCGTTTTTGCCGTTGATAAACGTGTTTTCAAAATTTACGATCCGCGACCGATTAACATTAGTACTTTCTACCATTATACAGGTTGGAAAGCCAATGTTCAGACGAAAATTATTCCGAAAACGGAAGCTATTTTTGAATTTGCAAGAACATACATTGAACCAAAATTTGATTATCTTTTTAATTATAACGGACAATTGTATTCTGATTATATAATGACAACAGCGATGGCTTCTATTGTTTGGGCGCCATTTAGCGATTTTATGCAGACTCCGACAGGAAGAACAGAATCTGACAAAAGATTTCCGAGATTTACTTTTCAGTTTACGCAATCATTGCCAGATGTTTTAGATAATGACTTTAAATTCAGCAAAATCGATTTTAAAACAGAATACGAGAAAAAATATCTAAACGGTCAAAAAACAAGTTTGCTTTTGCAAGCTGGTTATGCGACTGGAGATGTTCCGATTACGCATTTGTACAATACGATGCCGAATAACTTGACAAAAGAAACTGTTATTCAGCGTATTACTTTTGCAGGAAGAAACAGTTTTGAAACCATGTTTTTTAATGAATTTTTCTCTAGTCAATATGTGTTTTTCCAAATTAAACATGGCTTTGATCGAATTAAAGTCATGAAAAAAGTCCGTCCTTCTTTGGTTTTGGTAACAAGAATGGCTTGGGGGCATATGGAAAATCCAGAACAGCATGTTGGACCAGATTATAAAACGCTGGATAAAGGTTTCTTTGAGTCGGGAATTGAATTAAATAAGATTTTCAAAGGTTTTGGTTTGGGCGGATTCTATCGTTATGGACCAAATCAGCTTTTGAAATTTGAAGATAATATTGCGGTTAAGATTTCTTATGTTCTTGATTTAGGGCTTTAATTTTTATTGAGATTTTAACGCAAAGCGTACAATCCCGATAGCTATCGGGATTCGCAAAGGTCTCTAAAGCTAATTTTAGGAAATAAATTTTGATGAGAGCGCAAAGCTATTACATCTTTTGTCCTTCTGAGCGATCCCGAGGCTTCGGGATAAGGATCTTTCAATAATTCTACAAAGAAAATCTACAATTTTTACTTTTAGTCAAAGTTTGTCATTTCGAGGAACGAGAAATCACACTCGCATATTGACAAAGATTGAAAACAATATACTTTACGAAATTTCTAGTGTGATTTCTCCCTTCGGTCGAAATGACAAACTAGACGAATTATAGAAAAAATAAAATCCCAAATTCAAACAAGAATTTGGGATTTTTTATATGAAATTTCTAAAACTTTACGGTTTCAAGATCAAAACCGAAGGCGTATTGTTCAACCATGTACTTTGAGATTCGATTAGTTTTTTCCAACTGTCTAAACTGATAATCATTAAATCTTGACCGTCTAAAAACTCTTTTTTAATTGTTCTGTCATTCATAATCATAATATGATTAGGAGCAATCTGTTCTATAGATCGAATCGTTTCCTGAATATCTCTGGTATTTTTAACTTCACCGCTAGCATCTAAAACTGTAATTTGCGAACCATTATTATTGATTAATTTTTTAGCATAATCTATTAAAAACGCATCTTCTTTACTGAACATAGGAATAAAAACCTGATTTATTTCTTCTAAATCTTTATCGATAAGAATACCGACCGGCATTTTAGTTTTTGCAATAATATGACGGGTTCTTTCATCAAAAGGATTATTTTCAAACAAACCTTCTTTTCCTGTAAACTTATCAATTAGACGATCTGGATTTACAATTCGGGTTGTAAATCCAAGAATTTTTCCAAGAAGAGTTCCGTCAAAAATAGATTGTCCTAAACCAATCAATAACAAGTCATATTCTCCATTATTTGCCGAATCAATAATATCAGTATCAATATCATTAGAAACTTTAAACAGACTCACAACATTCTGATTCAAACGATTAGATTCTTCTATAACTGGAACTAACATTTTTCGTTCATGATCTTTTACATCAAAAGAGTGAATTTCTGTACTTAATGATAAATGCATTGCAGTTACAATCGAATTGTCTGGCTGTTTTTTAACCAAACTGTTCGCAATCTGAAGCAGTTTTTTTCCTCTTTCTGGAGTCGCAAACGAAAGCAGAATTTTGTATTTGCTCTTATTTCCAATTTCCTGAGGCACGGCAGTTTCTTTATCTTTAAAAATAAATCCGATAAAATCTAAAGCTGGACCTGTCATAAAAGTGGTAATCAAAGCCATAATAACCATCATGGTAAAAATCTCCGTAGACAAAACGCCAAGATCATAACCAATATTCAAAACTACAAGTTCCATTAATCCGCGAGTATTCATAAGGGCTCCGATAGACAAACTATCTTTCCAGTTTTGCCCAACAAATTTTGCAGCTAGAGCACTTCCAAAGAATTTACCTGCAACAGCAACAGCAATAATTAATCCTGTTATTTTCCATAATTCAGGATCATTCAGCAAGCCAATTTGTGTTCGCAAACCTGTAAATACGAAAAATAATGGTAATAAAACGATAATAGCAACATCTTCTACTTTTTCGATAAATATATTTCTGAATTTACTGTTTTCTGGCATAATTGCTCCCGCCAAGAAAGCTCCGAATAAAGCGTGAATTCCGATTAATTCTGAAGCATAAGCCGAAATTAAAAGTGTAATAAAGAAAATCGCAACAACTGGTTTATTCAAACTTTCACGAGTTGCATTTAAATCTCCAACACGTTTCAAGAACGGACGAACGATTTTCAGCATTACAATTACATACAGAATCGCCAAACCAATAACGTATAATGAACTGGTAAACGAACCCGCTTTTACAATAGCAATTACAACTGCTAGAATACACCAAGCCGTAATATCATCGGCAGCGGCACAAGTAATGGCAATAGTACCGAGTTTTGTTTTCTGCATTCCTCTTTCCTGAACAATTCTGGCTAAAACCGGAAAAGCAGTTATACTCATGGCAATTCCCATAAATAATCCGAAAGAAGAAAATTCAACACCAATTGGGGCAAAAGTGTGGTATATAAAATAGGCTAAACTTAATCCTAATGCGAAAGGAATTACAATACTGGCGTGACTAATAACAACAGCATCATGCGCTTTATTTTTTAGCACTTTAAGATCCAATTCCATTCCGATAACAAACATGAAAAGAATCAAACCAATCTGGCTTAAAAATTGCAAGTTCCCTAAAGATTCTTTTGGAAATAAAGCGGCTGAAAATTCTGGAAAATACATTCCGACCAAAGATGGTCCTAAAACAATCCCTGCAATCATTTCACCAATTACAGACGGTTGACCAATTTTTCTAAAAAACCATCCAAATAAACGGGCAACTAAAATGATGGTTACGATCTGTGCCAATAAAATGGCTAAAGGATGCTGTAAATTATGAACCATAGAATCTAGAAAATCATTCCAATGGTTGCTTTCGATTTGTTTTTTAACGATGTTTCGTCCCGCTTCTAATGCGACACCTTTTGAAATTACCCAATAAATCAGCGCTGTAAAACCGCCAATAATTGTAATGTAAAATACAGAGTTTTTAATGTTATTCATAACTCGTTCTTTTGATTTATTGCCGCAAATATCAGAACTGAGTCTTACGTGAAAAAGCAAATTTCCAGCTAATTTTCAATGTATGTAACAAGTCGGAAAAACTTTGTAATAAGTTATAATTTTACCTTTTTCAAAAAATCAGAACGATAAGTTTCGCTCAGAATTAGAGCCGTATTTTTATTATTTTCTTCTAAATGATGAAGCACAATTTCGTTATGGTTAAAGAATTTTATTGCCTTTACAGCTACAATTTCTTTTTTGTTGATTCTGCAGAAATCGGCATCGGGCAATTCTTTTAAAAGCGTATCGAATTTCACATTTTTCAAATTCAGAAAACTTCCGTCTGCCAATAAAACCGTTTTATCACGACTATCGCTTGCCGCTGTTGTGATGTATTGAATTTTATTGAAATACAAAAGTGTTTTTCCTTTATCGGTATTCAATTGAATAAATTTTTTTGAATTATCCGATTTATCAAAACGCTCAAAAGCTTTCGTAATCGCTTTTTGAAGACGCTCCAGTTTTACAGGTTTTGTGATGTAATCAACTGCATCAATATTAAAAGCATCGGCAGCATAATCTTTATACGCCGTGCAGAAAATCACCAGTTTATTGTCCAGCATTTCAGCCAAATGCAAACCATCCATTCCTGGCATTTCGATATCAGAAATTAAGAGATCAAAATCCAGTTCGGGAATATCGGACAAAAGTTTCTGCGGATTGTTAAATGTCTTTACAATTTCCAATTCTGGAATTTGTTCGCAAAGCATTTTTAAATAAGTCAACCCCGGAAGCTCATCGTCCAGAAGCAAGCATTTCAGTTTTGTATTCAAGTAAATCTATTTTTAAATGTGCAATATAAATGTCGTTTTCTACAAACTTATCGAGTTTAAAATTATTCTTGTAGATAATTCGAAGTCTATGTTCTAAAGTCGCGTGTCCGAAACCGCTTCGCTCCTTTTTTAATACTTTTTTATCGGAGATTTTATTAGAAACCGTCATAAAAAAAGCGTTGTCTTTAAACTCAAAAACAACCGAAATAAAAGCGTCGGCACTTTGAAGATCGGCATGTTTAAAAGCGTTTTCTATTAAATCAATAGAAATCAAAGGCGCCAACAAAGGCTGATCGTATAATTTATCGTCTTCGTTAATATTGGTTTTGATTTTCAACTCGAAAAGCGGACTTATTTTTATTTTATTGATTTCGATTAAATTCAATGCAAAATTGATTTCTTCTTTTGCCGTTACGAATTTCTTTTTGCTTTCGTATAAAATATAATCCAGAACATTTGCCAGTTTGTCTAAAGCAAAATAGGTTTGATAAGCGTGCGACTGAATCGAATTTAAAATATTCTTAAACAAATGCGGATTTAATTTTGATTCTAAATTCTCCAACTGCAAATCGTTTACTTTAGATTCTAAAGCATAAAAACTTTTTTCAGCATCGTCTTTTGCTTTTTTGATTTGCATTAATTGATAAATCATAAAACAAATGATGATGATGAGCAATAGCAGAATTGCTAAAAAAATAAAAGTTGTTGTATTGTTTTGCTGCATAAAGCTGTTCTTGAATTATTTTATAATAGCAATTGTAGTATCAAAGATTGCCTGAATTCTTTTATCATCAATCCCTTTTAAACGACATAAAAAACAAAATGTTTCGTTTTCATTACAAATTCACTACAAATATGAGAAAAGCTAATCGTAATACAGTAAAAAAGAAGAAAATTATCACAACAGAAAATCTTCTAAATATGTGTTAACGTTAAGTAAAATATATGGGTTAATTTATGATTTCGAGCACTTTTCACTACATTTGCATCCATTTTTAAAGAATATATGAAAAACGCTGTCCAAGTCGGATTTTGGGAGAAACTAGCCCGAATTATACTTAAAAACAGAATAACTATTTTAGTTATTCTTTCCTTGCTAACCATTTTCTTTGGTTATCAATGGAAAAACTTGTCTATGACTTATACCGAAGCGAATCTGCTTCCAAAAGATCATATTGCCAATAAAGAATACCAAAAATTTCTTGATAAGTTTGGTGAAGAAGGAAATCTAATTGTTATTGGTTTTAAAGATCCTAAGTTTTTTACGCCTAAGAATTACGCTGCTTGGACCGAATTGATGAATGGTCTGAAAAAAGCAAAAGAAGTAGATTTGGTAATTTCTTTGAACGATTTGAAGAAATTGGAAAAAGATACTGTAAACCAAAAATTTGTTCTAGCGCCTTTTATTGAAGAAAGCAAAGCCCTTAATCCAGCTTATTTAAAAACGGTTCAATATGATTTGTTTCACAATCTTCCTTTTTACGAAGGTCTTTTGTTTAATAAAGAAAGCGGAAGCGTTCGTTCTGCCATTTACATGAACAAAGCGCTGGTAAATACAGCTGAAAGAAAGACTTTTATTCTAAAGGATTTAGTTCCGAAAATCGATAAATTCGAAAAAACTACTGGAATCGATCTTAAAGTTTCTGGAATGCCATACATCCGTACAATCAACGCAGACAATATGAAAGGCGAAATCGGACTTTTTATTGGAGCGTCTTTATTGACGGTTTCTTTGATTTTCTTTTTCTTTTTCCGTTCGTTTAGAGCTACTTTTATTTCGATTTGTATTTTAATTGTCGGTGTAACTTGGTCGTTTGGAACACTGGGATTATTTGGTTACAAAATCACGATTTTAACGGCAATTATTCCGCCACTGATTATTGTTATCGGAATTACAAACTGTATTTTCTTGATTAATAAATATCAACAGGAAATTAAACTTCACAATAATCAGGCAAAAGCGTTACAGCGTGTTATTTCAAAAATTGGATCTTCGACTTTGATGACTAATTTAACGGCTGCAATTGGTTTTGCCACTTTGATGATTACAGGAAACGAATTGCTTTTTGAATTTGGTTTGGTAACTTCAATCAACGTGCTTTCTGTTTATACTTTGACACTTTTTATCGTGCCAATTATTTACAGTTTTATGCCATTGCCAAAAGCAAAACACTTATACCACTTAGACAAAACGTATATTTCGACACTTTTAAATACTGTTGCAACGGTAGTAAAAGGCAAAAAAACAATCGTTTATATTATTTATGCGGTACTTTTTGCAGTAAGTTTAAATGGAGTTAGACAAATGAAAGTGTCGGGAAGTTTAATTGGCGAAATGCCAAAAAGCGCTTCTTTCTTTAAAGATATTTTATTTTACGAAAAAGAATTCAACGGTGTAATGCCGCTTGAAATTATGATTGACACCAAAAAGAAAAAAGGTGTTATGAAACCAGCAACAATTCGTAAAATGGATGAATTGCAAAATACTATTTCTGAAATTCCTGAATTGGCAAAACCGGTTTCTGTTGTAAACTTGGTTAAATATGCAAAACAGGCTTTCTACAACGGAAATCCTGAATATTACCAATTGCCAACTTCTCAAGAACAAACTTTCATTTTGGGTTATGCTAAAAATGCAACCAAAAACAGCAAAGAAAATTTAATGAAAGCCTACGTTGATTCAACTGGACAATACGCGCGAATCACGACTTTCATGAAAGATATCGGAACCGATGAAATGGCAAAAGTAGAAGGAAAACTTCGCAAAAAAATTGACGAAATTTTCCCGAAAGAGCGTTATAAAGTTACGATTACAGGAAAAGCTTTAGTTTTCCAAAAAGGAACAACTTATTTAGCACACAACTTAATCGAGTCGTTATTGTTCGCGATTTTGACTATTGCAATTTTAATGTTGTATTTATTCCGTTCGTTCAAAATGGTAGCAGCTTCTTTGATTACGAATATTTTACCGCTTTGTATTACTTCGGGATTAATGGGTTATTTTGGAATTCCTCTAAAACCTTCGACGATTCTGGTATTCAGTATCGCTTTCGGAATCTCGGTAGATAATGCGATTCAGTTTATGGCGAAATACAAACATGATCTGATGCAAAATAAAGGAAAAGTGAAGAAATCTGTTTTCAGCGCTTTGAGAGAAACTGGAGTAAGTACTTTCTATACTTCTGTGGTTTTGATTTTAGGTTTTGCAACTTTCACATTATCAAGTTTCAGCGGTACAATTGCTTTAGGAGGATTAATTTCTTGTACTTTGGTTTTTGCGATGTTTGCTAACTTGGTTGTATTGCCTTCATTGGTTTTAACTTTCGAAAAGAAGAAAACTAAGAAAGAAGAATTGGAGAGTTTGGAGAAATAATTTTTTTTTGCCACGAATTTCACGAATTGGCACGAATTAAAAATAAAAAAATCTTTGTCAAAGTTTCGAACTTTGACAAAGATTAACGTACAGTTTGTCATTCCGAGGAACGAGGAATCTCACACGAAGATCGACAAAGATTTGCCACAATATTGTCATTTCGACGAAGGAGACTCGAGCGATAGCGAATAGGCGAAGCAAATCTCCGCAAATAGCTCCGCTTAGTAACTCATAACTTTGTAGAGTTTCTTACGAAGATTTCTCCTTCGTCGAAATGACAAAACAAGAGAAATTGCTTCTTTTGAAACCAAATGCCCTAGCCCCGATCGTGGCGGCATCCTTTCTATTTTTCCTTTAAAAATAGAAAGATATAGCGAAGAGCGGGAAACAGCTTCAAAAATTAATTATTATCGATTATATTTGCAGTTGTTCAAAACGAATATTATTTAATATCAATTATATATAAAAATGAAACACACAAAAGTTAGAGACTTATTAAACAGTACGACTACGTTACAGGAAGTGAATGCAAAAGGTTGGGTGAGAACTTTTAGAAATAATCAGTTCATCGCTTTAAATGACGGTTCTACAATTAATAATATTCAATGTGTTGTTGATTTTGAAAATACACCAGAAGAGACTTTAAAAAGAATCACAACTGGAGCAGCGGTTTCTGTAATTGGAACTTTGGTAGAAAGTAAAGGTGCTGGTCAGAAATACGAAATTCAGGTTACAAAATTGGAAATCCTTGGAGATTCTGATGCAGAGAAATTCCCAATGCAGCCTAAAAAACACTCTTTAGAATTTTTACGTGAAAACGCTCACTTGCGCGTACGTACAAATGCTTTTGGTGCGATTATGCGTGTGCGTTCGGTATTGTCTTATGCAGTTCACAAATATTTTCAGGATAAAGGTTTTGTTTACGTAAACACGCCAATTATCACTGGAGCTGATGCTGAAGGTGCTGGAGAAATGTTCCAAGTTACTTCTTTGCCTTTGGATAATCTTCCAAAAAATGAAGAAGGAAACATCGACTTCAAAAAAGATTTCTTTGGAAAACACACTAACTTAACGGTTTCTGGACAATTAGAAGGAGAAACTTTCGCAATGGCTTTAGGTCAGATTTATACTTTTGGGCCAACGTTTAGAGCTGAAAACTCAAACACTTCTCGTCACTTGGCAGAATTCTGGATGATCGAGCCAGAAGTTGCTTTCAACAACCTTGATGACAACATGGATTTGGCTGAAGATTTTATTCAGTACGTAATTAAATATGCTTTAGACAACTGTAAAGACGATTTGAAATTCTTGGAAGGAAGACTTTTAGAAGAAGAAAAATCAAAACCTCAGGCAGAAAGAAGTGAAATGGCTTTGTTAGAGAAGTTGAACTTCGTTTTAGAAAACAACTTCAAACGTGTTTCTTATACTGAAGCGATTGACATTTTAAGAGATTCAACTCCAAATAAAAAGAAGAAATTCCAATATATCATTAACGAATGGGGAGCTGATTTACAATCGGAACACGAACGTTATTTAGTTGAAAAACACTTTAAATGTCCGGTAATTTTGTTTGATTACCCAGCAAACATTAAAGCGTTTTACATGCGTTTGAACGACAACACAGAACCAGGAAGAGAAACGGTTCGTGCAATGGATATCCTTTTCCCTGGAATTGGAGAAATCGTTGGTGGTTCTGAAAGAGAAGAACGTTACGATGTTTTGGTTGAAAAAATGAAAGCGTTAGAAATTGACCAAGAAGAATTATACTGGTATTTAGATACGAGAAGATTTGGTTCTGCAACACACGCAGGTTTCGGTTTAGGATTTGAACGTTTAGTATTGTTTGTAACTGGAATGACAAACATTAGAGACGTAATTCCTTTCCCAAGAACTCCTGGAAGTGCGGAATTTTAATCTGAGGTTCTAAGATACTGAGGTACTAAGATTCTAAGGTTTTAAAATATAATAATATTTGTTTCAGGTTTCAAGTTTCAAGTTGTGGCACGTTCTACAACCTGAAACTTGAAACTTGAAACTTTTAACAAAAACAAATGCTAAAGCAATTTTTAAATTTAAAATTATCCCAAAAATTATCTCCACAGCAAATTCAGCTGATGAAGTTAATTCAATTGCCTACGCAAGCTTTTGAACAGCGTTTATTAGAAGAAATGAACGAAAATCCAGCTTTGGAAGCTGGTAAAGAAGACGATTACGAAGCTGATGAATATGCAAATGAAGACTACGACGATTATGATGATGCAGAATCAGACAGAATCGAAGCAGACGACATTAACATTGACGAATATCTAAGCGACGACGATACGCCTGATTACAAAACTCAGGTAAACAATTACAGCGACGACGAAGAGCGCGAGACACCTTTTGCTGCTCCGATAAGTTTTCATCAGGATTTAATCAATCAGCTGAATACTTTTATTTTGAATGATGAAGAACGCGAAATCGCTGAATTCCTTGTTGGAAGTATTGATGATATGGGTTATATCCGCAGAAGCATTCCGGATATTGTAGACGATATGGCTTTTACTCAGGGAATTTATACTGATGAAGCAATGGTCGAGAAAATGATGACCGTTATTCACGAATTAGAACCTTCGGGAGTTGGCGCACGTGACCTTCAAGAATGTTTGTTATTGCAATTAAAGCACAAAACTCCAACTGAATATGTTGATTTAGCAATCGATATTATCGAAAATCAGTTTGATGCTTTTACGAAGAAACATTACGATAAACTTTTACAGAAATACAGCGTTTCGAACGAACAGCTTAAAAAAGCGATTCACGAAATCGAAAGACTAAACCCAAAACCGGGCGGATCTTTTACAGGAAATAATAAAGTTACGGAAAATGTTGTTCCAGATTTTGCAATCAGAATTGTGGACGGCGAATTGGAATTAACCCTAAACGGACGTAATGCTCCTTCCCTGCACGTTTCTAAAGATTATCAGGAAATGATGCAAACCTATAAAGAATCTCGTGATAAATCGACTGCTCAGAAAGATGCCGTTCAGTTTATCAAACAAAAGCTAGATTCTGCTAAATGGTTTATCGATGCGATTAGACAGCGCCAAGAGACGCTTTTTGTAACGATGAACGCGATAATGCATTATCAGGAAGAATATTTCTTGGATGGCGACGAAACCAAACTAAAACCAATGATCTTAAAAGACATTGCAGATATGGTTGGTTTGGATATTTCGACCATTTCTCGTGTTGCAAACAGTAAATATGTTGAAACTCCATACGGAACAAAACTAATTAAAGAATTCTTTTCTGAGGCAATGAAAAATGATCAGGGAGAAGATGTTTCTACTTTAGAAATTAAAAAAATTCTTCAAAACACAATTGAAGAAGAAGATAAGAGAAAACCGCTTCCAGACGATCAATTGGCTGAAATTTTAAAAGAAAAAGGTTATCCAATTGCAAGAAGAACTATCGCAAAATATCGCGAACAGCTGGATATTCCTGTAGCGAGAATGAGAAAGAAAATTTAGATTTTTTTTATAACCATATAAGAAATATAAGTTCATTTAAATAGTAACCCGACAGGTTTTAAAATCTTGTCGGGTTTTTTATGTTCTCAATTTATTGTCAGGCTGAGCGAAGTCGAAGCATTGCGTATAGGGCTTCGACTTCGCTCAGCCTGACAATCGTTTTCAAAAAAGCAAACCCGATAGATTTTTAAGATCTATCGGGTTTGCTTTATAAATTAATCTTGATTATTTATATTGATCTGGCAATATCTTCACATCAAATAAAAATTCTTTCTTTTTATCGCTATAATGATAAATCAAAGTATAATCATTATCTCTAAAAACCTGAAGTCCTGGATTTGCTTTTGCTGTGCTAATCAAACTTTTTTCAATTTCTTCTTTAATAACATTTATCTCAGCCGTTTCTTTAGCAACATTCAACAAAGTCAAATTATACTGAACAAATCTTTCTTCTGGAAGACTTACGCTGTCTAAACGAATTCCTTCTTGAATGTTTAACGGGCAATTTTTATTGTATTTTGCAACCAATTCAACTACTTCGGTATTTACTTCATTAGCATTTTCAGAAAGAAAAAGTTGAAAATACGCAACTAAAGCAACCGCAATTCCAATCAATATTAATAATAAAATGTTTTGTTTTCTCATATCTCAGATTAATTACGGCTTATAATATATTTTTATTTTTCCTGATTTTTTTTCATGGCATTAAAATACGCTGCACGGCTAAGTGGCTCGTATTCTTCTGTTTCACCGAGCATTACTAATTTATCATTTGCGGTTTTTCTAAAGCTGTAATTAGCTAAATTTCCAGTTCTGGTACAAACGGCATGAACTTTCGTCACATATTCCGCAGTTGCCATAAGTCCTGGCATTGGACCAAACGGATTTCCTTTAAAATCCATATCTAATCCGGCAACAATAACTCGAATTCCTTGATTTGCCAAATCATTACAAACTGTAATAATTTCGTCATCAAAAAATTGTGCTTCATCAATACCAATCACATCGCAGCCTTGCGCTAAAATTAAAATATTAGCCGCAGCAGGAACTGGTGTAGAGCGAATTTGATTGGCGTCGTGAGATACAACCATTTCGTCATGATAGCGTGTATCAATAGCAGGTTTAAAGATTTCGACTCTTTGTTTGGCAAATTGAGCGCGTTTTAATCTGCGAATCAGCTCTTCGGTTTTACCCGAAAACATTGATCCACAAATAACTTCAATCCAACCAAATTGTTCTTTGTGATTTACTGTATTTTCGAGAAACATTTTGTATTTTTCTGCCTTTAAAAATGAATAGTTTTTATTACTTTGTACTGGTAATAAATCGACGTAAAAATGTGTTGTTTTACATTTTTTCAAAAGTAGAAAATTTTTATCAAATCGAATATTAGCGAAAGCTTATTAACAGAAATAAAAAATTATCTTTTGATTTTTCCTTGAGAATAGAGACATTCAGACATTAAATACACTAAAATACCTTATTCACTATAATTTCAACAGTTATGAAAAAAAAATTGGAAGCCGATTTAATCAGCATTGCTCATCGAATTTTGAAGCTTAAGAACAAATCCGATATCAATCAATTGTACCTTGAAACTCAGAGATTATACGAGAAATTAGCGGTATTAAAATTTGTAGAAGAGAATTTCGACGCTGCAAAACCAACAATTGGACAAAATGATATTACTTCAGAGTTAGAAACAATTTTCGATAAAGAAGAAACAATTCATGCTCAAATAGAAATTCCTGAGCCATCAGCAATAATTGAACTTGAGGAATCTTACGAACCAGAAATTGCAGAAGAAATCGTTGCTGAAATTCCTGAAACAATTGAAGAAGAAATAGAAGAACCTATCGCTGCTGAAGTTGCTGAACCAATTATTGAAGAAGAAACCGAACCAATTGCTGCCGAGGTTATTGAATCAGTTGAAGAAAAAACAGAGGAACCAATTGTTGCTGAAATCATTGAACCTGCAGCAGAAAAAGAAATCGAACAAATTGAAGAATCTAAAACTGCGATTGACGAACTTTCTTTTACAACTGTAAATGAATTGAAACCAATTCCAGATTTCAAACCAGCTTTTGAATTAGAAACTGAAGAAATTAAAGAAGAGGAAAAAGAAGAACCAAAAGCTAAAAGCTCTCCAATTCCGACAATTTTGTTTGAAGATTTTGGAATAAATTATGCTGATGCCCAGTTTGTAAAAGTCGATAGTTTTGAAGCTGTTCCTGCTAAAACTCCTTCGATAAATGATTTTAAGGAAGAAAAAAAGGACGAGAAAAAAGTCGAAACTGCTATTCTAGAAACTCCCGCACAGCCAAAAGCAGTTAGTTTAAACGAAAAATTGGCAAGAGGTTTTCATATTGATTTGAATGACAGAATTGCTTTTACAAAAAACCTTTTCGGAAATAGCACTGAAGATTACAGTCGAGTTTTAAACCAGCTTTTAACTTTTGATTCTTATGCAGAAGCGCAAGAATTTATCGAAAATATGGTCAAACCAGATTATAATAATTGGGAAGGAAAAGACGATTACGCAGAACGTTTTCTTGGAATTATTGAAAAGAAATTCTCATAAACACGAATTTCACAGATTTTCACTAATTCATTTATGTGAAATTTTATGCACTTTAATCATTCGTGATAATTCGTGCAATCTGTGTTTAAATTATCAAAATTAATTATGTCAAAATTATATATCGTTCCAACGCCAATTGGCAATCTTGAAGACATGACTTTTAGAGCCATTCGGGTTTTGAAAGAAGTCGATTTGATTTTGGCGGAAGACACCCGAACAAGCGGAAAGCTCTTGAAGCATTTTGAAATCGGCACGCACATGCACAGCCATCATATGCACAACGAACACAAAACCACAGAAAATTTAATTGCTCGTTTGAAGGCTGGTGAAACCATCGCATTGATTTCAGATGCAGGAACTCCAGCAATTTCAGATCCAGGATTTTTGTTAACCCGCGCTTGTGTCGAAAATAAAATTGAAGTGGAATGTCTTCCAGGCGCAACGGCCTTTGTACCCGCTCTTGTAAACAGCGGACTACCAAATGACAAATTTATTTTTGAAGGTTTCTTACCCGATAAAAAAGGACGTCAAACTCGTTTTTTGGCTTTGGCCGAAGAAACACGAACGATGATTTTATATGTTTCTCCGCATAAACTTGTTAAAACTTTAGGTGAGTTTATCCAGTATTTTGGAGAAGACAGGCAGGTTTGTGTTTCCAGAGAATTATCAAAATTACACGAAGAAAATGTACGCGGAACAGCGAAAGAAGTTCTAGCGCATTTTGAAAAAACAGCTCCACGCGGCGAAATCGTCGTTGTCGTTGCTGGAAAAACAATAGAAAAGGAAGCCAAGAAAAGTAAATATTCTAAGGACGAAGAAGAATAAAAGCTATTTACAATCAAGAAAGTTCTCTTAATTAATGAAAAAAACAATTTTTATAATTATCTGTTGTGCATTATTAAGCTGTAATAATTCAAATCATAGTTTGAATGCAGAAAAAGCGTTATTGGATAAAATTTCGCAACTTGAAAATGAAAATCAAAAATTAAAAGATTCATTATCAAAAAATGAACGCGATTTTATAAATTCTCAGATGTTAATTGGAATTCCGGATGTAGAATCTTTTACAGTTGGAAAAAAAAATAATATTTCCTTCTTGTTTCACACATTAGATAAAAAACTACCTCAATACGAAATTTACAAGGTTGAAAATAAAAGAGAAATTAAAATCGGTCAAAACAATCAAACAAAATTTAATTACGAGTTTATCCCAAAATCAATAGGCGATAATAAAATACACCTATTAGTAAAAATCCCATCTGGAGGAAAAATTACTACTTTGCAGACTTCAATATCATTAAATGTAAAAAAATAAATCAAAATCATGAGCGTACAAGCCTTTTTAGAAAAAGTAAAACAAACTCCAACACAAATCACATTTCCTGAAACAATTGCAGTAATCGAAGAAAACTACAACTTTACTCCAACTGCTTTTCAAAACGGAACGCAACACAATGCTGCTGGCGAAAATTCTGGTTCTTGTAAATTGTTTTCTTTCGCGAAACTTCAGAATTTAAATAAAGAAGAAACTTTAGCATGTTTTGGCGCTTTTTATTTTGAAGAAGTTTTAGGCGATCCAAACGGAACAAATCATCAAAATATTAGAAATTTCATCAACTTAGGTTGGGACGGAATTCAATTTGAAGGAAATGCTTTAGAAGCGAAGTAATATTTTAGATTTTAGAATGTAGATTTTAGATTGCTGAAATCTACATTCTAAAAAAACTTTGGCAAAGTTAAAAACTGAATATCTCTACTACAGATTAAAAATCGTTTTAAATCTTTTATCCCGATAGCTATCGGGAGTGGCAAAAAAAATTACCAATCAGATTAAACGATTTCAGAAATCCACAATCTAAAATCAATAATCTAAAATCAATAATCTAAAATCTAAAATCAACCCATGCGTTGGACTATAAAACCAAAACCTTCTGAAGATAAAATAAAACATTTGGCACAAGCCTTAAATGTAGAAGATTTTGTAGCAACACTTTTGATTCAGCGTGGCATTGAAACTTTTGAAGATGCAAAAAACTTTTTTCGCCCTTCACTAGAACATCTTCATGATCCGTATTTAATGAAAGATATGGACAAAGCCGTTGCTCGAATCGAAAAGGCGATTGAAAATCAAGAAAATATTTTGGTTTTCGGCGATTATGATGTAGACGGAACAACTGCAGTTTCTTTGGTTTCTTCCTATTTAAAATCATATTATCCAAATATTGCCACTTATATTCCAGATCGTTATGACGAAGGTTATGGCATTTCATATAAAGGAATTGACTACGCAGACGATAACGGAATTTCTCTAATTATCGCTCTTGACTGCGGAATCAAATCAATAGATCATATCGCATACGCGAAAGCGAAAAACATCGATTTTATAATCTGTGATCACCATAGACCTGGAGAATTTCTTCCTGATGCGGTTGCGGTTTTAGATCCGAAAAGGGAAGACTGCTCCTACCCTTATGACGAATTGTGCGGTTGCGGAGTTGGTTTTAAATTGATTCAAGCTTTAGGTCAAAATCGAAATGAAACTATTGAAGATTTAGTTCCGTATTTGGATTTGGTTGCTACAGCAATTGCAGCCGATATTGTTCCGATTACAGGAGAAAACCGTGTTTTGGCTTACTTCGGATTAAAAGTCATTAACACCGAACCTCGGCCAGGAATTAAAGCTTTGGTTCATCAAGTAAAAAAGAAAGTTCTCGATATTACCGACGTTGTTTTTATTATTTCGCCAAGAATTAATGCCGCTGGAAGAATAAAACATGGCAATCATGCTGTTGAATTGTTAACTGAATTTAATTTTGAACAAGCACAGCAATTCGCTTCAGAAATTGAACAATACAACGCAGATCGAAAAGATTTAGACAAAAAAATAACAAAAGAAGCTTTTCAGCAGATTTTAGAAAATAACGAAGAAGAACGTTTTTCTACCGTAGTTTTTCAGGAAGATTGGCACAAAGGCGTTATCGGAATTGTGGCTTCAAGATTAATTGAAACCTATTATCGTCCGACTTTAGTTTTCACTAAAAGCGGAGATAAATATGCCGCTTCTGCCCGATCTGTAAAAGGCTTTGATGTTTACAATGCTTTAGATGCCTGTTCAGAACATTTGGAACAATTTGGAGGACATATGTATGCGGCGGGAATGACTTTGAAAGCAGAAAATTATTCTGTTTTTAAAGAAGCTTTCGAAAAACAAGTTTCTGCCACTATTCTTCCCGAGATGTTAACTCCAGAAATCGAAATTGACGCCGAAATTAATTTCTCAGATATCACACCTAAACTCATTCGAATTTTAAAACAATTTGAACCTTTTGGCCCACAAAATATGACACCGGTTTTTATGACTAAAGATTTAAAAGATACTGGCTATGCCAAAACTCTTGGCACTGAAGAAGAACACCTTAGGCTTTTCGTTAAACAAAACAACTCCGACGGAATTGCTGCAATTGGCTTTGGACTTGGGAAAAAATTAAACATAGCACAAAATCAAAATCCGTTTCAACTGGCGTATTGCATTGCCGAAAATGAATGGAACGGAACTGTTTCAACACAGCTTATGCTGAAAGACATTAGAACAAATGGAAGAAATTAAATCGAATAAGCCAGATCCATATCAGGCATTGCGTTACAGAGAATTCAATGTGTTTTTATTATTGCGTTTTGCCATGGTTTTCGCTTGGTCGATGCAGTTTATTGTAATTGAATGGGAAGTTTACAGTTTAACTAAAAATCCGCTTTCTTTAGGAATTATTGGTTTAATGGAAGTTATTCCAGCCGTTTCAATGGCATTGTTTGCTGGTCATATTGTTGATCAAAAAGAAAAGAAAAGTTTATTGGTGAAATGCATTTTCGGTTTTTCAGTAATCAGTTTTGGGCTGTTTTTATTGACTTGGCCAAAAGTGGTTGGCGGTTGGTCTTCTCATGTAATTTTGTATTCGATTTACGCTTTAGTATTTTTTGGAGGTTTGGTACGTGCCTTTCTCGGTCCAACTATTTTCTCTCTTTTATCACTTATTATTCCTAAAAAAGCATATCCAAATGCTGCCACTTGGAGCAGTACAGTTTGGCAAATTGGAGCCGTTATGGGACCAGCGTTGGCAGGATTTTCAATTAACTGGATTGGCGTTCATTGGTCAATGTGTCTGGTTTTCGGATTTTCTATTCTTTCCTTAATTGCCTTATCACAAATCAGCGCAAAACCAATTATTAATCCGAAAATTGGAGAATCGATAAAAGACAGTCTTACAGAAGGTTTGACATTTGTATTTAGAAACCAAATTGTTTTAGGAGCTTTGTCACTAGACATGATTGCTGTATTATTTGGAGGCGCTGTAGCATTATTACCTGTTTTTGCACAAGACATTTTAAAAGTGGGTTCTGAAGGATTTGGTATTTTGAGAGCCGCGCCTGCCGTTGGAGCCTTTATTACCATGATTGTTTCGGCCTATATTCCTTTATATAAAAACGCAGGAAAGAAACTTTTAGCAGCGATTTTCGTTTTTGGTTTATCGATTATTTTATTCGGATTCTCGACCTCATTTTGGCTTTCGGTTTTTGCTTTATTTTTGAGCGGATTGGCAGACGGAATCTCAGTTGTAATTCGTCAGACAATCTTACAGCTTAAAACTCCAGATCATATGCGTGGGCGTGTTGGCGCAGTAAATTCGATTTTTGTTGGATCTTCTAATGAATTAGGAGCTTTTGAAAGCGGTGCAACTGCAAAATTGATGGGAACTGTAACTTCTGTAATTTTTGGAGGAAGCATTACACTTCTTACTGTGTTAGGTTTTAGTTTTATATCTCCAACTTTTAGAAATTTAGATCTTCAAAAAGATATGGACGATCATCATAAATTGGAGTAAATGCCGAAATTGAAAAAAACACTCTTAAGAGTTCATTTAGCGACATTAATTATGCTTGTATGTAATGTCTTGATTATTGGCGCTTTTGGAGTTAGTTTAATCTCCAATCTTCTCTTAATTTTTAGAGTTTTATTTTACGTTTCAGCCGCTGTACTTTTCTTTTTTTATATAAAACCTTTTAAAAAGAAAGCAATCTATTTCGGATTTTATTTCTTCTATCCAATATTTGCTTTTTTGGGCTGGTTAATCGACGGAATTTTTGGAGCTATTCTTTCTTCTCTTTTATTTCTATTTTTTAGTCCAACAGACTGTAGATTTGAAAATGATCAAATTCAAATAAACAAACCGTTTACAGGGTTCTTAAGCGGATGCTGTAAATATGAAGTTATAGAGAAAAAATATTTCCTATTTCAAAAAAAAGTAGCCACTTTTCAGTTTGAAGAAGATTTGTATTTCAAAAAAAATGACATTAAAATTCATGATAATTCTTTGCAAATACATCTTCTCTTGAAAGAATTTAATCCAAATGAAGATAATTATATAGCTAAGGACTCAACTATCTATGTTTTATTGAAATAAAAATTTTAATAGATTTTCTTAGTTTCTATTTATAAATTTGTAAATCAGCAAAATGCATTTCTTTCAAATGTTAAAAATTGGCTAAAATAGATTTCTGATTTAATCTTATTTCATTTCTTTATTTAAAAAATAATTGAATGAAATATACTTCTACTCTAGTTTTCATCTTTTTATCTTTCGGATTTTATGCTCAGGAAAATATAATTTCTGGCGCAATAAAAGATTCAAAAACTAATTCTTCTTTAGAATATGTCAATATCGGAATCGTCAATAAAAATGCGGGAACAATTTCAAACGAAAAAGGAATTTTCAAATTAAAATTGAACGAAAAAGTAAATCAAAATGATACAATTGTATTTTCCCATATTGGTTTTGAAAGCAAAAAAATAATGGTAAATCAACTAAAATTAGAGAAAAATTTAATCGAAATGACGCCTTCCGAAAATACTTTAAAAGAAGTTATTGTCACATTCAAAAAACCAAAAGATAAACAATTCGGAAGAAGTTCGAAAGGACTTGGACTTATGCATTTCAATTTTTTTACTACTCTCGACAAAACCGTTGATGATTATTTAAGTCGTGAAAGAGGAATGGAATTCCGAATAAAAAAAGACTGCAAAGTAACCTACTTCAATTTCAACATAACTTCTAACGAATTTAAATCGGTTAAATTTAGATTGAATTTTTACAAAGTTGAAAATGGTTTGCCCTCTAAAATCTTAATTGAAAAAGATATTATTTTTGAAGTAAAAGACAACAAACTTGGATTATTTACAGTCGATTTAAAACCGTATGATATTTATCTCGATAAAGAAATGGGCGATATTGCGGTTACGATTCAATGGATTGAAAGTGCAAAAAGCGATGAAAAAAGTAAATACTTTTCTATTTCTACAGCAATGTCAGCCACAGAAAACAGTTTTTATAGAGAAAAAAACATGTCAAATTGGAGCAAAACAGGGCAAAGTTTGACTTTTTACCTCAACACTTTGTGTCAATAATTAATTATCGTGTTCTTGGTTTTGCGTAAATCCTTCGACTTCGCTCAGGAAGACATAAAATGAGATTTAATTCTTTTATTCAATCTCTTACTCTTTGGAAAAAAATAACATTTTTTATGAATTTTTTATTTAGAATTAATTTAAATAATATTTATATTTGTTGAATTAAAAGGTTTTACGATGAGAGAAATTGAACAGATATATCATAATAATTTTGGAATAGCTTTTTACTGGAAAGATCATAACACAACAATTTCAGACAAAATACAATTGGTTTTTAAAGAAACTGGCTTTTATTTTACAGTTCAAGAATTAAATCTTTTCTGCGATTTAATTGAAGACAGTATGATTGAAAACGCTTGTTGCGAAGCTTGCGAAATGAAATATTCTTGCCATAAATTTCTATTAAAAACGCCATGCAATTCTATAGATTTGGCAGTAAATATGACCGAATTAAAATCGATTAAAGATTTGGTTGAAGGTTCTTTGTTCAAAATTGAACTTGACGAATATATTTATGGAGTTGGAATGAATTAAGAAGCATTCTAAATATTTTAACAACATTTTTTCATTATTGAAATATATTTTGATTCAAATCAAAAAAAAGTATATTTACAGCAATGAAAAAAACTGTATTTCTACTAACCAACATTCTTTTGACAATTTTCTTTGTCAGCTGCAACAACAAATCAGAAGAATACATTGATCCGCGCGGAACTGATTTTGCGGGTTCAGAAAGCTGTGTACAATGCCACAAAGCACAATCTGAAATGGTATTTAAAAGTTCTCACTTTAAAGCTACCGCTCCGGCATTATTAGAAAATGTTTCTGGAGATTTCGATTCTAAAAACCATACTTTTATTTATGACAAAGACACCAAATTGGTCATGGAAAAACATGGCGACAGTTTGTATCAGGTTTTATATAAAAACGGAAAAGAAAGTGCGAGATATAAATTTGAAATTGTCTTTGGTACCAAACATGCACAAACTTCTGTTTATTGGAAGAATAATAATACTTACGAATTACCGCTTTCCTTTTATCATTCTATAAATAATTGGGCAACAAGTCCTGGATTTCCTGCTGATAAACCTTATTTTGACCGAATGGTTGTTAAGGATTGTTACGCGTGCCACAGTTCTAATGTAAGTTCCAGAATGGTTGAACAAAGTTCTGAACAAAAGAACTTTATGTCTATGGATGTGGAAGATATCATTAACAAAAAAACAATCGTTTACGGAATTGACTGCGAACGCTGCCACGGACCAGCTAAAAAACATGTAGAATTTCATTTAAAAAACCCAAATGTAAAGGTTGCTAATAGCATTACAAGTTATAAAACATTAAATCGTCAGCAAAAATTGGATGCTTGCGCATTGTGTCATTCGGGAAATGACGGGATGAAATTAAGATCTCGTTTTGAATTTAAACCTGGAGATAATTTAACGGAGTTTTTTCGTGAAAACAGAAATATTACTGATAGCGCAAAATTTGATGTTCACGGAAACCAATTCCGCTTAATGGCGCAAAGTAAATGTTTTATGAAAAGCGATAAAATGGATTGCATTACGTGTCATAACCCGCATGAAAATGCGTCTAAAAATATGGCATCGTATTCTAAAATCTGCATGAGTTGTCATCAAGGTTTAAAACACAATGAAACCACGCTTAAAACAATGCCTGAGAAATTATTAGCCGATAATTGTGTAGAATGTCATATGCCTAAAAAAGCTTCAAACGCGATTAGTTTTCAGCTTTCAAACAGCAAACAATTGTCGAATTATATTTTGAGAACGCACCGAATCGGAATTTATCCGAATGCGAAATAAAAGTTTGTTTAATTTTTTTGACAAATGAGTATTATTTGCCTTTTCAACTTTTGACTTTTGACTTTTGACTAACTTATTTTTGGAATTCTTTCAATTCGAATTTTTCGCCGTCAAAAACACCGTACGTAAAATAGCCAATCCAATCGCCAAGATTAACATATTCTGAGTTTTCGCCAACTGAACGAATCATTGGCAAATGGCGATGTCCGAAAACAAAATAATTATAATGTTTAGTTTCTAATTTTCGCTTGGCGTACAAAATCAGCCATTCTTTTTCTTCGCCTAAAAACTTAATATCTTCATCGCCAGAAATCAATTTATTTTTGACCGATAAATATTGTGCTAAACTAACGCCAACATCTGGATGAAGCCAACGAAAAAGCCATTTTGAAAACGGATTTGTAAACACCTTTTTCATTCTTTTATAACCTTTATCGCCAGGACCTTTTCCGTCGCCGTGACCAATTAAAAAAGTCTTTCCGTTAAAAGTAAATTCTTTGTTATCATGATAAACCGGAATATTCAATTCGGTTTCAAAATAATCATTCATCCATAAATCATGGTTTCCAACAAAAAAATAAATCGGAATTCCGCTGTCGCGAATTTCAGCCAGTTTGCCTAGAATTCGAACAAATCCTTTTGGAACGACCGTTTTGTATTCAAACCAAAAATCAAATAAATCACCCAATAAAAAAATAGCTTCAGCATCTTCTTTAACCTCATCTAGCCAAGCAACAAATTTTTTCTCGCGCGGCAAACTCAATTCAGGAGTTGGAGCACCAAAATGCTGATCTGAAGCAAAATATATTTTTTTCATTTAATTTTTTGTGAGATGTGATTTGTGAAATGTGAGATGCAAAAGTTTTGCGTCTTACTTCTTACAATTTACTTTTTACTAATTACAAATTATCTGAAGCGTACCATTCTGCAAAAGACGATTCTGTTTCTTGAAGTTTTAGTGAGAAAAGAGAAATTCCAGCAGGAAGTCTTGCTATAATTCTTTCAGCAAAATCAACCACCATATTTTCGCTTGTTGGCTGATAATCAACCAAAATCACATGATGACCTCGGTTTTTTAATTCAGCTGCTAATTCAACATGCGGAGTAGTCTGATTGAAAACAGTTGCATGATCAAACTGATCGACGATTTCTTCTTTTACAATTTTCTTTAGATCCGAAAAATCAATCACCATTCCGAATTTCACATTCGATCGGTCTGTAATTGGCGAACCAATAACCGTTACCGATAATTTATAACTGTGTCCGTGAACGTTCTTGCATTTTCCGTCGTAACCGTACAATGCATGTCCAGTTTCGAAGCTAAATTGTTTTGTAATTCTGATATTACTCATCGATGTTTAATTTTAAGCTTGCAAATTTACAAATTAATAACCGTTTTTATCTCTTTTTTTAGCGCGGTTATACATCCACAAAGCAATTCCGCCTAAAATCAGAAACGGAATAAAAGATCCGATGACAACGCCAATTTGATAACCGCTGTCTGGAGCGTCTTTTATTTTCTCTGCAATGTCAACTTTTTGGAACAATGAAATGAGTTTCATTTTAAATTATATTTAGTTTTATTTTTTTTAGCCACAGATTAAAAGGATTAGAATGATTTTAAAATAATCCTTTTTAATCCTTTTAATCTGTGGCATAAAATCATTTTTTAAACTGAAGCAATGCCTTTTTTGTAAAATCAGACAAAACCAATTTACCAGTAATTGCGGCGCGCTCAAAAAGAAGCGATTCCCAAGTTTCTGTACCTTCCCAGATCACTTTTTTCATTTCGTATAAAGCTTCTGGATTGTATGAACTTAATTTTTGAGCAAAACTTTCGACTTCTTCATCTAGTTTTTCAATAGAAGTTAAAACAGAATAAAGTCCTTTTTGGAAAGCCCAATCTGCCGATTTCCATTCGTGAGGAGCCAAAGTCATTTGCGTCATTGCCGTTTTGCCAATTTTACGAGAAACGGCTGGTTCAATTACAAATGGTCCGATTCCGATTGCTAATTCAGATAATTTAATTTCGCTTTGCCGAGTTGCAAAAACATAATCGCAAGCCGAAATAATTCCGACACCGCCTCCAACAGCTTTTCCTTGCACACGACCAATAATTAGTTTATTACAGTTTCGCATCGCATTTAATAAGTGTGCAAAACCTGAAAAGAATTCTAATCCCTCCTCTTCATTTTCAACTTTCAAAAGTTCATCAAAAGAAGCGCCAGAACAAAAAGTTTTATTCCCCTCACTTTTTAAAATAATAACCGAAATGTCTTCATTTCTGCTTAACGAATTAATTTCTGCCGTAAGCGCGTCTAACAATTGACGCGGAAAAGAATTACTTGCAGGATGACCAAACTGAACTGTTGCAATTGTATTTTGAAAAGAAGTTTCTAAACTTCCATTTAGATTTTCTGAACTCATAAAAATAGATTTAAAGGTAAAGTTACGCTTTTGAAAAATTATATTCCTGAAACTCCTCGAAATTTGTTTTTTGAGAATTATTTGACTTTATTTGTTTACACTTTTGGGGGATTAGCTCATCTGGCTAGAGCGTTACGCTGGCAGCGTAGAGGTGATCGGTTCGAGCCCGATATTCTCCACAAAATAGAAACCCTTGTAAATTTAGTTTTTACAAGGGTTTTTATTTTATACGCAATCTTGTCATTTCGAGGAACGAGAAATCGCACTAGTTTATCGACAAAGATTGTGGAATTCCGAGTGTGATTTCTCGTTCCTCGAAATGACAACTTCAGTGTTAAATTATTTCTCATTAGCTGAATCATCAGCATCGACATCTTTTTTCTCTGTTTTTTTGAAATCGTTATTTAGCAAATTTTCCAATTTCTTTTTTTCCTTTAGATTTTTTCTGATCGTTAACACAACCAAAATCACAACCAAGATTGCTACAACTCCAATTATATTCCAATTAATATCCATAGTTTTTAATTTTAACTTAAATATAAAGATTTAAAGTATTTAGCGTATTATCAAAAGGTTAAGTGTTATTTAGAAATTGAGTTTAAAAATTTAGCAGCAGAAGTATTATTTTCAAAAGACCACTTGTCCCGCTGTTCGCTATATCTTTTTCCTGCTAAAGAAGCAGTAAAAAGGATACCGCTGCCATCGGGGCTAGACAAGAAATTCTAATTTTCATAAGAAGTTTTTTGATTAGACCAAATATATAGAGCAATCAGGCTTATTGTAATACAATTATGCCTTTTGGCGGACATTCTAAAAGTTTTATAGCTACATCTTTGTAAAATTACTGACTTTAAATCCTTTGATTTCAAGTAAACTGGATATTACTTCACCTTAATTATAAAAACCATGAGAAAATTACTTTTACTACTTAGCTTATTTATCATTACAACATCTTGTTCTTCATCAGATAATGACGATTCTGGAAAAACTAACAATGGATCAAATAGTTTTGCCCCGCCTGAATGGATAATAGGAACTTGGAAATCGAATTTTGGAGGAACATATACTTTTACGAAAGATGATATCATCTACGGAGCTGGAGGCACTAAAACATCAACAAAAGAACAAGTTGCCACACTTAAAAAAGCTGGCATAGAGGTATCTGTAAAAGAAACCAAAAATAATTCATCATACAGTGCAGATTACAAATTTTCAGAATCAACAGTTACATTTAGTTTTACTAAGACTTCTGACACTGTAATGGAATCCACTGGATTTTTAGATGGAACTTATACAAAACAATAACTAAACAAAAAACCGTATTCTTAAATTGGAATACGGTTTTTTTTATTTTGCAGCAAATTTTATTCAAGAAGTTTTGCCATATATCTTAATAGCAAAAACTACCTCAACAAAAACCCCATTCGTATCGACCCAAAAAAGTATCCTTTATTCGTATCAATTCCTGGATCGTTTAATTCTCGTCCGCGATAAATAAAAGAGTATGAAATATTGAAATTGTTATAGCGATATTTTAAACCAGCTTCGGCATTAAAACGAAGTGGCTCTAATTCGAAAGTAATCGGACTTGTGTCGTTAAACATACTTCCTTCAATCGTTGCATCATAGAATTGATAATTAACGCTTGGCATCGCATAAAAATAAAATTCTCTAATATTCGTTTGTATTTCAGCACTTACTGAGGCATCGTGCATATTAGAATCGTATAGCGGAAGCAAATTTTTAAACCCAAATCTAGCCATAAATCCTGTAGAAACTCCTGTAAAAATAGTTCCTACATTGGCTTCAGACTGCCAATGAAGATCTACAAAATCATTATGTTGAGATGGAAATAGCTTTTTAGAATACATCACATGCGCTTGCAAGCCCAAGGCATTGTGAATTTGATTTTCCCATCCAAATACTTTTTTGTAGCCAATAATTTTGTGAAATCCTTCTTGCAATTCTTCTCCCAAAGCATTTGGACCAAGAAAACCAATTTGAAAATCGGTCTTCAAAACCGATTCACTTTGATAAAAGAAACTTTTTCCGGCTTCAGCAAAAAGATAACCCGCAAAAGGACGATCATTTATATCAACTGCTTCTTCATTTATAAATCTCGGATTGTAAAGATATTGTCCAATTCTAAACTCGGTAATTTCTTTATTGATTTTCTGGTTGTTGTTTTTACTCAAAAATCGGTAAAAAAGCTCTAAACCATTTGTATAATACATGTCATTTTTAGACGATGTATACAAATCATTATCCGATACAAAACCTATTTCTGTTTTTTTTCCTTGTCCAAAAGTGAGTGTTACTGTCAATATCAGAAAAGCAAAAAGCTTTTTTTTACTTCTCTTTCTCTTTTCCATCATAATTGATTTTTCCAACGTAACGCATTTCGCGAACAATTCTTTCTTTTCTTCTATTGATATAACTTGAAGAACCTGTGGCCTTAAATTTTCTCGGATTTGGCAGAATTGCCGCAATTCCAGCCGCTTGCATTGCTGTTAGACTCGACGCATCGCGACGATACCAATGTTCTGTTGCCGCATAAGCGCCGTAAACGCCATCGCCCATTTCAATACTGTTTAGGTAAACTTCCATGATACGTTCTTTGCCCCAGATAATTTCTATCAAAACAGTAAAATAAGCTTCAAGACCTTTACGCAAATAACTTTTCCCTTGCCATAAAAAGACATTTTTAGCGGTTTGTTGCGAAATGGTACTTCCGCCACGAATTCTGCGTCCGCGTTCGTTGCTTTTATATGCTTTTTGAAGTGCTTTAAAATCAAAACCATTATGCGTTAAAAAAGTCGCATCTTCACTGGCGATTACTGCTTTTTGCAAATTCATTGAAATTTTTTCGAGTGGTTCCCAATCATGATCAAAATACACTTCTTTACCTCCAAGTTTATTTTCGATGGCACGAATAAGCATTAACGGAGTAAAAGGAACTGGCACATATTTGAAGAAAATAACTGAACCAATAGATAATCCAAAAAACCACAAAGCAGCTTTAATAAAGAACCATTTTATTTTTTCTCCTAAAGAACGATTTCCTTTCTTAGAAGTTGATTTAGGCTTGGGTTTACTTGCGGTTGTTTTTTTTGGTGCTGGTTTTTTGGGTGCTGCCATTATATTAAATCTGCTAATTCGGTTCCTATTAAACTGCCTATTGCCACTCCCATTCCGCCTAAACGCACTCCACAAAACACGTTTTCAGATAGTTGAGCTACAACAGGATTTTTACTATTTCCGATTCCCATGATACCGCTCCAACGGTGCGCAATCTGGAAATCCTGATTTGGTAAAATTACATTTTTCAGTAAATCTTCCAATTTATTTTGAATAATTTTCGTCTGTCCAAATTCGGTTGTGGTTTCTCCCTCAAAATCTAGATTTCTTCCACCACCCAATAAAATCCGATTGTTTATATTTCTAAAATAATAATAACCACGATCTAAATGAAACGTTCCTTTTATGTCTAAATTGTGAATGGGTTCTGTAATTAAAACTTGCGCTCTTGCCGGTTTTACCGCTCCATTTGTTAAAGAATTAGCAAAACCGTTTGTAGCAAAAAGCAGTTTTTGGGTTTTAAAACTAAAATCATTCAAAACCACTTCAACGTGATTTCCTACATCGGCGTAAGAAGTTACGGTTTGCTGATTTAGAACTAAAATATCTGAAGAAATAGCTTGCTTTAACAATTCCTGCATCATATTTCCCGTATCAATCTGCGCTTCAAACGGATTAAAAATCAAATAATCTTGAACATTTCCAAATCCGAAACGATCTGTTTCTTTTGCAAAAACTTCGGCTTTAAAAAGCGGTTTTAAAACTTCGTTTATAAACGGAATTTTAGAAATACATTCATTAAATCCTGATTCGTCTTCTTTCAAAAATAATTCATAACCACCATGAGGTTTAAAATCGATTGCAGCATCTCCCAATCTTTTTCGAAGTAATTGCAAACCTTTCCAGCGTTTTTCAATCAAATGCACCACGTCATCTTCCGAATGTGTTTTCAAATCTTCTAGAATTTCAGAAAGACTTCCGAAACAGGCAAAACCTGCATTTTTGGTACTGGCACCTTGAGGCAACATTCCTTTTTCTAGAACCAGAATTTTGGCAGCTGGAAATCTTTCGCGTAAGCGCAAAGCTGTATGTAAGCCGACGATTCCGCTTCCAACAATTGTGTAGTCAATAGCTGTGAACCAGTTTTTTAATTCCCAATAGCTTAGTTCCATTTTCAGAGTTTTTTATAAAAATAAGATTTTTTTTGAACCATATAAGTAATTTAAGTTCATTTAAAAATCTTTGTCTGGCTGAGCGAAGTCGAAGCCTCTCAACTATGTGCACTTCGACTTCGCTCAGGGTGACAATAGTAAACTTTAACAATAATTGGAATTTGAAATTTAACTTATTGGAATTTAAATGTTGTATTTTTAGCGCCACAAAAAATAGAATAATCGATTATGAAAAAAGTAGTATTAACAACCTTAATAATGATGAGTTTAAACGCTATCGGACAGAATGTAATGTCGCCGGAATTGTTATGGAAATTAGGAAGAGTAACACCTCTTGGCATTTCTAAAGATGCAAAAAATGTTGTTTTTAAAGTTTCTACGCCTTCTGTAGAAGAAAACAAATCGTCTTCAAAATTGTATACAATTCCTGTAACTGGAGGAAATGCAGTTGAAATTAAAGACACAAAAGATATTTTGGCAGACAAAAATATTTCTCCTGATGGAAAATATGTTGTTTATAATGAGGAAGTAAAAATCGATAAAGTTTTAGGTAAAGATTTTTATCCAAAATTAGACAAATCTGATGCTCAAATCTATGACGGATTAGATTATCGTCATTGGGATACTTGGAACGAAGGAAAATTTAATCACGTTTTTTATAAAGAAAACAAAGATGGTGCAAAAGGAATTGACATCTTGAAAGGTGAAACTTTTGATTCTCCACAAAAACCATTTGGCGGTGACGAAGATTATATCTGGTCGCCAGACAGCAAAAGTATTTTTTATGTTTGCAAGAAAAAAGCAGGAACGGCTTACGCAATTTCTACAAATACAGATATTTACGAGTACAATTTAGAAACTCAAAAAACAATCAATAAAACGGATGGTAATTTAGGTTACGATACGGCTCCGCAATTTTCTCCAACAGGAAATTTAACTTGGTTGCAAATGAAACGCGACGGTTATGAGTCTGATAAAAACGATATTATTGTTGAATTTAAAGGAATCAAAACAAATCTGACTGCGAATTGGGACGGAACTGTAGATAATTTTATCTGGAGTAAAGACGGAAAAACTGTATTTTTTGTAGCGCCAATTGACGGTACAAAACAAATTTTCTCTGTTAATTTTCCAGGTTTAACTAAAATTGCAATCAACGTTCATCAGATAACAAAAGGAGATTTTGATGTAAATGATTTAGTTGGATTTTCTGGAGATGATCTTATCGTAACAAGAAACGATATGAATCACGCTGCTGAAATTTACTCTTTTAATTTGAAGAAAAACACTTGGAAACAACTTTCAAATGTTAACACAGAAACGTACAAATCTTTGGCGTTAAGCAAAACAGAAAGACGTTATGTTACAACAACTGACGGAAAAAAGATGTTGGTTTGGGTTATTCTTCCTCCAAATTTTGATGCCTCAAAAAAATATCCAACATTATTGTATTGCCAAGGCGGACCACAAAGTGCGTTGACACAATCGTATTCTTACCGATGGAATTTCTCTTTAATGGCTGCAAAAGGTTATGTGGTTGTAGCGCCAAACCGTCGCGGAATGCCAGGTCACGGTGTTGAATGGAATGAGCAAATTAGTAAAGATTGGGGCGGACAAGTTATGGACGATTATCTTTCTGCAATTGATGATGTTGCAAAAGAAAGCTACGTTGACAAAAGCCGTTTAGGTTGTGTTGGAGCTAGTTACGGTGGATATTCTGTATTTTATTTAGCTGGAATTCACAAAAACCGTTTCAAAACTTTTATTGCTCACGATGGTGTTTTCAATACCGTTTCTATGTTAGGAACGACAGAGGAAGTTTTCTTTAACAAATGGGATTTTGGCGGAGCTTATTGGGAAAAAGATAATGCTGTAGCACAAAAAGCTTACACGACTTTTAATCCTGCAACTTTGGTTCAGAATTGGAACAAACCAATTTTAATTTTCCAAGGAGGAAAAGATTTCCGTGTGCCGATCGGACAAGGACAAGAAGCTTTTCAAGCGGCTCAATTAAGAGGAATTAAAAGTAGATTTGTGTATTTTCCAGAAGAAAATCACTGGGTTTTAAAACCACAAAATGCTCAGATTTGGCAAGGTGAATTCTTTAAATGGTTAGAAGAAACTTTATAGTCAATAAAAAATTTAAAAAAACAGCCGTAGATTTTACATAATCTACGGCTGTTTTTGTTTTCAAACATGACAATTATATAACAGATTAGAAAGGTTTAGGTTTCCAAAAACAGATTTTTTTAGATAAATTGCAATGTTTTAATAATCCCGAATTTCCCAAATCCTTCAATAAAATATGGAGACTAAAAAAAGTTACACCGCAATAAAAGTTTTATTCAGCTATGTTGCATTATTAGCTTTGGTTGTCACCGTTGGATGGTTTCTGTATTCTGAAAATGTTGTTTATAACAAACTGGAAGACAAAATTGCTTTAGAAAAAAACAAAATACTTCGCGTAAGCAGACTTTACTCAAATGTTTATAAAACGGAAAGTCTGGCAAGACAAACCATTCAAAATAACTCTCAAAAAGATTTCAAAAACTATTTGATCGAAACAGATTCGCTTCGCAAACGTATCGATACTCTAAAACAAATTGTTACAACCGAATATCAAAAAACACTTTTAGATAGTGTAACTTATTTTTTGGCTGAAAAAACCGAAAACATTAAGCAATTAAGAGAAATTAAAAACAAGGCAGACGACGAAACTTCTGTAAATAATGCCATTGATGAAATTACCAAAATGGAGTTCAATCTGAGAAAATTGGAGCTTCAAGATTTCACCAAAAACCCAAATCAATTGGGGAGTTACCAGCGAAACGTTTTACAGCGTTATGTTGATTATATGAATTCTAATATTCCAGATGACAGCACCAATACTTTAAGCAAAAAAGCTTCAGATTCTATTTTAGCTAATTCTAAAAAGCTTTTGAGTTCGGTAAAATTAAAGGCTGAGAAGAAAAAAGAATCTTTAAATTTTGAAGAAAACAAATTGCTTCAGAACGAAATCGCGATTTCAGATCAGCTTCGAAAAATACTTCGAATTATTGAACGAGAAATCATCATCAACTCCATAAAGAGCAATACATTAAAAGAAAAATCATTAAAAAGAGTCAACGAAATCGTTACGGCTTCGGCAGTAATTGGCTTATTATTGACTTTATTTTTCTCCATTTTAATTGTGAGCGATTATTCGAAATCGCAAGTCTATAAAAAGCAATTGGAGATCGCCAATTTCAAAACTAAAAACCTACTTAAAAGTCGCGAACAATTAATTTCGACTGTTAGTCACGATTTAAAGACGCCTTTAAGTACCATTGTCGGTTATTCTGAACTTCTTGGAAATTCGGACATTAATACCAAACAATCTTATTTCGTTAAAAACATTAAAAATTCTTCTGAGTATATTTCTCAGTTAGTTCAAGATTTGCTGGATTTTTCGAAAATAGAAGCTGGAAAAATTACTATAGAAAAAGTTCCATTTTTGTTGCCAGAAATTATTGAAGATATTGCTAGAAATATTCAAACCGTTTATAAGCATAAAAACATCGATTTGATTATCAATATTGATGAGAAATTTCAAAAACGTATTGTTGGCGATCCGTTTAGATTGAAACAGATTCTGACCAATATTATCGGAAATGCCTATAAATTTACAGAAGAAGGCCATATTAGAATTGCCGCTTTCGCGAATGATGAGCAATCTTTTACAATTACAATTCAAGACACAGGAATCGGAATTGAGAAAGAAAACCAGAAATTAGTTTTTGAAGAATTTGCTCAAGCGAATGAAAACATCGAAAAAAAATATGGCGGAACTGGTTTAGGATTATCAATTTGCCAGAAAATAATTTCTATTTTGGGAGGTAAATTAAACCTTGAAAGTGTTTTTGGAAAAGGAAGCACTTTTAAAATCCAATTGCCATTATTATTTGACAATAGTCAAAATAATCCTGTTGCTCCATTAAAACCTAAAACTGCCAAGAATACTAAAAAACAAACTTTTATTGTGGTTGATGATGATATTAACCTTCTAAATCTGACTTGTGGTGTTTTAAGACAAGAACAACATCAAGTTCTATCTTTCAGCAATCCGGCAAAGGCTTTAGAAGCTATTCAGAATACACCTTTTGATTTTGTCATTACTGATATTCAAATGCCAGGAATTGACGGATTTGAGCTATTGGAGAAATTTCGTGAATTTCCTATTTATAAAAATCAGCCTGTAATTGCTTTAACTGGCCGAACAGATTTGGATATGTCTGTTTACAAAAATGCTGGTTTTACTACTGTTGTAAAAAAACCTTATTCGCCAAAGATTTTATTGGAAACAATTCAGCATATTTTAGATCACGAAGAAATTCCAGAAACTGAAATTGCAGAAACAGAAAATCAAAATTCTTCGCAAATGTATTCTCTGGAGACTCTAAATGATTTTCTAGGGAAAGATGAATCGGCTTTGAAAGAAGTTTTGAATTCTTTCATAGAAACAAGTATCGAGAATTTAAGATTTTTAGAAACTGCAGTTAACGATGAAAATCACGAAGAGATAAAATCTATTGCGCATAGAATTGCACCGATGTTCAGACAAATTCAAGCCAATGAAATTGGCGAACTTCTTAAAGATTTGGAAAAAGAAGATCTAAACACAATTGATATAAAAAGCACTTATGCTGATTTAAAAAGTAAAGTAGAAATGCTATTTGAAAATTTAAAACAGGAAATTTAAAATACAACCTTTATCAAAACTACTTTACTCAATATTGTAATGTTTCAATTTGTTGTAAAGTGTTTTTCTTGTAATTTTTAAGAGTTTAGCCGCTTCAGATTTATTATTTTTCGCTTTTGATAAGGCATGAATAATAGCTTCTTTTTCGTTATCAGACAAAGCAAAACTTTCGTCTGCACTTGAATCCTTTTTTTGAATTTGAAAAAATTCTGCCGGAAGAACTTCACTTTCTATAAAATCACCGCGAGTTAAAAGTGTGGCACGTTTTACACAGTTTTGCAATTCACGCAAATTTCCTGGCCAATTGTAATTTTGAAAAATAGAAACCACTTCTGGAGAAAATCCTATTACACCTTTATTTAATTGCTGATTGGCTTTTTCAAGAAAATAATCAGCAAAAAGCATTAAATCTTCGTCACGATCTTTTAAAGATGGTGATTCTATAGAGAATTCGTTGATTCTATGGTATAAATCTTCTCTAAAATCGCCGTTTTTTACCGCTTCGCGCAAATCTTCGTTTGTAGCCGTAATAATGCGTATATCAACGTTTATTTCCTTATTGCTTCCAACGGGTTTAATTTTTCTTTCTTGAAGTGCTCTCAATAACTGAATTTGATTTTCGTACGAAAGGTTTCCGATTTCATCCAAAAATATAGTTCCGCCATTTGCAGCTTCAAAATAACCCATTTTATCACTGATTGCTCCAGTAAAAGATCCTTTCAAATGTCCGAAGAATTCGCTTGCCGCTAGTTCTTTTGGAATGGCTCCGCAATCAACCGCAATAAAATTATTGTTTTTTCTTTGACTTTGCTGGTGAATGCTTTTGGCTATAATTTCCTTTCCAGTTCCGCTTTCACCAATAATCAAAACTGACATATCAGTCGGACTTACCAATTGAATATGATCTAAAAGTTTTTTTGAAGCAACAGAGATTCCTTTTACAAATTCATTTTCTGTAGAAGTTTGTTTTTTGGGTGCTTTTTTTTCTTTAGCAGGAGCTTGTTCCTCTTCTTCTTCTTTTGGAGCTTGCAACGCATTATTAATTACAAGTAAAACCTCATCAGGATTGAAAGGTTTAGAAATATAATCGGCTGCACCATTTTTAATTGCTTTAACAGCAGTATTTACATCAGAGTAACCTGTCATTAAAATAATTGGAATATGCGGATGAGAGTTCTTAAATTCAGACATTAGCCCGATGCCGTCAAAATCAGGCAAACGAAGATCTGTCAAAATCAAATCAAACGATTCTTTTTTGATTGCTTCGCGTGCTTCTGCGGCTGAGAAAGCAATGGTAACATCATACGATTTCTTGATTAGAAATTTTTCTAATAGTTTACAAAACGCGATGTCGTCTTCTATCAATAATATCTTCGGCATTTGCTTTTAGGGAGTTTTTTGCTAAAATAAGACTATTAAAATTGGATTTTCACAAAATTATGCAAAAAAAAAGAGATTGCACGTCGCAATCTCTTTTTCACCAAAAACATAAATCTAAATTCACCTAATTATATTTTCAACCAGTTACCATTGACATCTGAGTACACAGTAGCCTTCTGGTCTCCAACTGATATTTCTAGTTTGTATTCTTTCTTTTCGTTTACAAATGCCTTTTCCAGTTTTGCTCCCGGATAAGCCGTCTGCAAAGCCGTTTTAACAGCTGCAGGCACAGCATCTGCAGTAACTTCTGTATATTCAGTTTGAACAATTACAGTTGCTTTTGTGTCTTTAGAAACAGGCAATACATTTGCATGAATTGACATTGTTCCCAAAACAACCACTGCTGATAAGATTAACTTTTTCATGATGCTGATTTTTAATTATTTTTTGATGATGTTACCAGAAGCATCTGTAAAAATAGTATACTTCTTTTCTCCACTTGAAATCTCAAGTTTATACTCGTTTTTCTCGTTTTTATAAGCCTTTTCAAGCTTAGTGTTCGGGAAAGATTTTTCAATTGTAGACTTCACTGCTGCCGGAACAGCATCTGCAGTTACTTCGGTAAATCCATCTTGAATAAGTACTGATTGAGTGATCGAAATCGCTGGAAGAACTGCGGCATTAACCGATAAACTTCCTAACACAATCGCCGCTGATAAAACTAACTTTTTCATAATATTGTGGTTTAAAATTATTTTTTAAGAATGTTACCAGAAGCATCGGTATAAACGATCGATTTTTCACCTCGAACTGTTATCTCAATTTTATACTCCTTTTTGTCATTCACCCATGCTTTTTCAAGCACTACACCAGGATAAGCGTCGTCTAAGCCTTTTTTAACAGCTGCTGGAACTCCGTCTACTTCTTTATATCCATCCTGATCATTTACTGTCTGCACCATTGTGTTGGTTACAGCAGTGGTTTCTGCGTGCATCGACAAACTGCCTAAAACAATTGCTGCCGATAGAATCAACTTTTTCATAGTAATAGTTTTAAGGGTTAGTAATTAATTATTTTTTAATCCAAGTTCCATCTGCGTTAGCAAATAGATTTCCTGTTTTGTCTCCAACAGTCACTTCAAGCTTGTATTCAGACTTTGTATTTTTAAATGCTTTTGTTAAAACTGCATCTGGATACGCTTTTTTAAGCGCGTCTGTTACGGCTGCTGGAAGTTCTTCCAATTTAATCTCTGTATAATCATCTTGGATAGAGATTGTTTTTACGATAGTATTTGAAATTGGCGAAGTTGAAGCAAATGATGTTAAACCTCCCAAAACGATTGCGGCTGATAAAAATAAATTTTTCATGATAATTCTGTTTTAATATTGTTAATTTGATCTTAGTATTCTTGATCTGGATTTTCAAAATCTATACGATTTAGATTATTTTTTAATCCAAGTTCCGTCTGCATTAGCGAAAAGATTCCCAACTTTGTCACCTACAGTAACGTCAAGTTTATACTCAGATTTTTCGTTTTTATATGCTTTTGTAATTATAGCTTCTGGGTATGCTTTTTTCAAAGATTCAGTAATTGCTGCTGGTAATTCTTCTAATTTGATTTCAGTGTACTCGTCTTCAACAGAAATCGTTTTTACGATTGTATTATTTACTTGTGTAGTTGAAGCGAATGAAGTTAAACTTCCTAAGACAATTGCGGCTGATAAAAATAAATTTTTCATAACGTATATATTTAAATTAATAGTTGTTTACGCTTTAGGTAATGAAATTATTATGCCGTAAAAGAAAAGAACTGTGCCAAACGCGTTAAAGCCTTGTTTTTACAAGGGTTTTCATCAATGTGCCAAAAATTGACCAATATTAAAAAGTGTGTAAATGAAGAAAAAGGTGTGTAATAAGTAAACACTTAGAGTGTAACCTTGATAGAAATTTCAATAAATCAAATTCCAAATTCTAAAGTCTAGAATGAGGTTTTAAGTTTTTAAATTTAGGTTAAGGTTCCAATATTGGAATTTGGGATTTCCTTTTATTGGATTTTTTTGTAAAAGCTTATAAAAAGAAAAAGGCTGTCAAAAAATTGACAGCCTTTATAATTATTCTGGATTATTCATTTTAAATGTATCCATAAATGCAGTTGTGTAATCTCCTGCAATATATTTTGGATCATCCATTAATTGTCTGTGGAAAGGGATTGTAGTTTTCACGCCTTCAATTACGAATTCATCAAGAGCTCTTCGCATTTTGCTGATAGCTTCTTCACGAGATTGTGCAGTTGTAATTAACTTAGCAATCATAGAATCGTAGTTTGGCGGAATGCTATATCCTGAATACACGTGAGTATCTAAACGAACTCCGTGTCCTCCTGGCATATGAAGCGTAGTAATTTTTCCTGGTGACGGTCTGAAATCATTATAAGGATCTTCAGCATTAATACGACATTCGATAGCATGTAATTCAGGAAGATAATTTTTACCAGAAATTGGAATTCCAGCGGCAACCATAATTTGCTCACGAATCAAATCATAATCGATAACTTGTTCTGTGATTGGGTGCTCTACTTGGATACGAGTATTCATTTCCATGAAATAAAAGTTTCTGTGTTTGTCAACCAAAAACTCTACAGTTCCAGCTCCTTCATATTTAATGAACTCAGCAGCTTTAACAGCAGCCTCACCCATTCTAGCACGAAGTTCATCTGTCATAAACGGAGAAGGAGTTTCTTCCGTTAATTTTTGGTGACGACGCTGTACAGAACAATCTCTTTCAGAAAGGTGGCAAGCTTTACCATAAGCATCACCAACAACTTGAATTTCGATATGACGTGGTTCTTCAATAAGTTTCTCCATGTACATTCCGTCATTTCCAAATGCTGCAGCAGCCTCTTGACGTGCACTTTCCCAAGCTTTTAAAAGCTCTTCTTCTTTCCAGATAGCGCGCATTCCTTTTCCACCACCACCAGCTGTAGCTTTCATCATAACTGGATAACCAATTTCTTTAGCTGTTTTTTGTGCATGTTCGTAAGATTCTAATAATCCGTCTGAACCTGGTACACAAGGTACCCCTGCCGCTTTCATTGTAGCTTTTGCAGAAGCTTTATCTCCCATTCGGTCGATCATTTCAGGAGCCGCACCAATAAATTTGATTCCGTGCTCTTGACAAATTTTTGAGAATTTAGCATTCTCAGAAAGAAATCCATAACCTGGATGAATTGCGTCTGCATTTGTAATTTCTGCAGCTGCAATGATATTTGACATTTTCAAATACGATAAGTTACTCGGAGGAGGGCCTATACAAACCGCTTCGTCAGCAAATTTAACGTGTAAACTTTCTGCGTCGGCTGTAGAGTAAACTGCAACAGTTTTGATTCCCATTTCCTTACATGTACGAATTACACGTAGTGCAATTTCTCCTCTATTCGCAATTAATATTTTTTTAAACATCTTATTTTAATTAGATAATTAGACAATTTGAGAATTAGATAATTTTAGATGATCAATAAAAATCGCTTATAAATCAATCTAAAATCTAAAATCTAAAATCTAAATTTATGATGGATCTACTAAGAATAAAGGTTGGTCAAATTCTACTGGAGACATATCGTCAACTAGAATTTTCACAATTTTACCAGAAACTTCAGATTCGATTTCGTTGAATAATTTCATTGCTTCAATTACACAAAGAACATCGCCTTTAGATACAGTACTTCCTACTTCAGTAAATACTGGTTTGTCTGGAGATGGTTTTCTATAGAATGTTCCAATGATTGGAGATTTTATAGTAATGTATTTAGAATCGTCTTTAGCAGCCGGAGCTTCTGGAGTTACATTTACAACTGTTGGAGCTGTAACTTGTGGAACTTGAGCTTGCGGTAAAGCTGCTTGAGCAGGTAATTGCTGTACATAAGTTGCTTCAGTTACATTTGTTTCTAAAGTTGTTCTGATCGTGATTTTCACATCATCCATTTCTAACTTCACTTCTGCAACGCCCGAATTTGCAACAAATTTGATTAGGTTTTGAATTTCTTTTAAATCCATAATGATTCGTTTTTAGTTTTAATTTATTTCTTATCGTAAGCCCATTTTAAATAGATAGATCCCCAAGTGAATCCACCACCAAAGGCAGCAAAGATAACATTATCTCCTTTTTTCAATTTATCTTCAAAATCAGCTAATACTAATGGAAGAGTTCCAGAAGTAGTATTTCCGTATCTTTCGATGTTTACCAAAACTTTAGAATCATCCAATTCTAATCTTCCAGCAGTAGCATCAATAATACGTTTGTTTGCCTGGTGTGGTACCAACCAGTCAACATCCTGATTTGTCAAATTATTTCTTTGCAAAATCAATTCGCTGGCATCTGCCATGTTCGTTACAGCATATTTGAAAACAGTTTTACCGTCTTGCATAATATTGTGCTGTCTATTTTTTACTGTTTCTTCGCTAGGCGGAATCAAAGAACCCCCTGCAGGGATTTTAAGAAAATCGCGTCCTACACCATCACTTCTTAGATATTCATCCTGCAAACCTAAACCTTCATAATTTGGTTCGAAAAGAACTGCACCAGCTCCATCACCAAAAATAATACAAGTTGCTCTGTCTGTATAATCTACAATTGATGACATTTTATCGGCACCAATTAAAAGTACTTTTTTGTAACGTCCAGACTGCACGTAAGCCGCAGCAGTAGACATTCCGTATAAGAAACTTGAGCATGCTGCTTGCAAATCGTATGCAAATGCATTTGTTGCTCCAATTTCTGTTGCAACATATACTCCTGTAGAAGCCACCATCATATCTGGTGTTGCTGTTGCCATGATAATCATATCAATCTCTAACGGATCAATATTTGCTTTTGCAATTAAGTCCTGTGCTGCTTTTATTGCAAGGTATGATGTACCTTTATCAGCATCTTTAAGAATTCTTCTTTCTTTAATTCCTGTTCGAGTGGTTATCCACTCATCATTGGTTTCAACCATTGTTTCTAGAACTTTGTTTGTAAGCACAAAGTCAGGAACGTATCCTCCAACAGCGGTAATTGCGGCTGTGATTGTATTCATTATATTCTACTATTTTCCTTTCAAATTATCATTAATTTGAAAAATTTTTAAAAGGCTTGAAAATTACAAAAAAAAACGAAACGATTTTGTCTATATTTTCCTAAAAAACGAAAATTATAACCAACAAAAAAAACTCTCACTATGTGAGAGTTCTAGTATAATTTACAAAAACGTATTAAGCAACCGCTTCAGATTTATCGATAACAACTTGCCCTCTGTAGTACATTTTACCTTCATGCCAGTAAGCTCTGTGGTACAAATGTGCTTCTCCAGTAATTGGACATGTAGCGATTTGAGCTACAGTAGCTTTATAATGTGTTCTTCTCTTATCTCTTCTTGTTTTCGAGGTCTTTCTCTTAGGATGTGCCATTTTACTATATTATTTATCCGTTAATAGTTTCTTTAATTTTTCCCAACGCGGGTCAATATCTTCTTCTTTGTTACTCTCTTCCTTTTGTTCTTTTACACTTAATTCATTCAATTTTGTTAAAGCTTCTGTCTGCAGACTTCCATCTTTAACTCCTGGATGAATTCTTTTTTGAGGTACAGAAAGCGCAATCATTTCATAAATATACTGCGCAACATCTATTTCAAACTCACCATGTGGTAAAATCAACAATTCTTCATTATCATTATTGAATTCCTCTCCAAAGCGAACAATAAGCTTCATTCTCCCTTTTATAGGTAAATCAAAATCTTCGCCTGTTAGATCACAAGGCACATTTACAGTCCCTTTGTGTTTGAATTCTAATTCTAACATTGTGCTTTTCTTTTCGAAAAGCAATTTGACTTTTATATCCGAACTTTGAAACTCATCGTATTCAAAATTCTTAAAAAACTCATTATTTATCTGATACTCAAAATGGTGTTTTCCTAGTTTTAATCCTACGAAAGGAATTAAAAATTCTTTTGTTTTGCTCATTTCAACATCAATTTGATCAATTCGTTTCTAAAACTAGATATCTGAATTGGGGTGCAAAGATATAAAATTATTATAAATCTAATAATCTTATTCACCTTTTTTTGTTTATAACTGTTTTTCTTTTATTTTAAGAGGTTTTTGGCTAATCTCCTCATACTGATTACGCGAGCGAAAAATATCTATTGCAAGATAGACTGCTTCTTTAAATGAATTGTAATCTGCCATATCTTTTCCTGCAATATCATAAGCTGTGCCATGATCTGGAGAAGTTCTCACCTTATTTAAACCCGCTGTATAATTGACTCCTTTTCCAAAAGATAGTGTTTTGAACGGAATTAATCCTTGATCGTGATACATGGCTACAATTGCATCATATTTTTCATAATGACCGCTTCCAAAAAAACCATCCGCTGGAAACGGACCAAAAACCATTGTTCCTGAATCGAATATTTTCTTTAATGTCGGTTTTAAAACCAAATCATCTTCTTTTCCGATAACACCACCATCACCAGCATGCGGATTCAATCCTAAAACTGCAATTTTAGGCTTCACAATACTAAAATCCTGAACCAAAGATTTTCTAATGGTTTCAATTTTTGTAGTAATTAATTCTTCCGTTAAATGTGAAGCAACTTGGTTTAATGGCACATGATCTGTAATTAATCCTACTCGTAAATTATCTTGAACCATCATCATAAGCGCATTGCCTTCTAATTCCTGATCTAGATAATCGGTATGGCCTGGAAATTTAAAATCATCCGATTGAATATTATATTTATTGATTGGCGCTGTTACCAAAACATCAATTTCTCCATCTTTAAGAGCTTTAGTTGCTGCAACAAATGATTTAATGGCATATTCTCCAATTTTTGAATCATTTGTTCCTAAATTAATATCAACGCCTTCTCTCCAAAGATTATAAACGTTTACTTTTCCCGGAATGACCTGATCTAACTTATCAACTCCATGAAACTGAACTGTCGATGTAAAACTTTTTTTTACGAATGAAAGAATCTTCGCATTTGCAAAAATAACCGGCGTACACAATTCCAACATACGAGAATCTTCGAATGTTTTCAGTATAACTTCGCTTCCAATACCGTTTAAATCTCCTATTGAAATTCCAACAATTATATTTTCTGCTTTTTTATTCATGAGCTCAGTTTATTTATTACTAATTTTGATGTGCAAATTTAGTAAAATAAAACCACAATGTTCACAGGAATTATAGAAACACTCGGTAAGGTTCACGAAATCAAAAAAGACCAAAACAATCTTCATATAACAGTTGACTCTTCCATAACACAGGAATTAAAAATAGATCAGAGCGTTTCGCATAACGGAATCTGCCTTACAGTTGTCGCAATTAGAGACTCGTTTTATACCGTAACCGCAATAGACGAAACTATTTTGAAGACAAATATTGGCGATTGGCAGGTTGGCGATATTGTTAATTTAGAAAGAGGAATGAAGCTTGGCGATCGTCTGGATGGACATATTGTACAAGGACACGTTGACCAAACCGGAACTTGTATTAACATCGAAGAAGCTAACGGAAGCTGGAATTATACTTTTGAGTACGACAAAAACTTAAACAATATTACTATCGAAAAAGGTTCGATTACTGTAAACGGAGTAAGTTTAACAGTTGTAAATTCTAGAACGAATGAATTTAGCGTATCAATCATTCCTTATACTTTTGAGCACACTAATTTTAAGGATTTCAAAGTTGGAACAAAAATCAATTTAGAGTTTGATGTTGTTGGAAAATATATTTCCAGACTTTATTCTATAAACAAATAATTTTAATCAGATTTTTAAACAAAAAAAGCCTCAATTTAAATTGAAGCTTTTTTTGTTTTATTTTTATATATAACTGTCATTCCTAAAATTAAACCACTAATTGCCAGAAAGACAATATTTTGATCGATTGGAATGTATGGTGTTCCGTCATCCTGACAAAAAGTACATGCCGTTGAATTTGTATTCGCACCTTTTGCCGTTGGCGCTGGCGGATTAGGAGTAGCAAATGCTACTGAGGCATTGAATAATATTATTGCAACTGCTAAAAAGGGGGCTTTTAGTTTTCTCATAAATTCAAGCTGTTTGATTCAACGAGCTAGTATTAAATAAACATATTTTTCTTTTATAGAAATTTCTCACAAATATATTTTTCCCTACAAAATCTTGGACAAAAGTATAAGTTTTTTACATAAAAGCAACTTTTAAAACAAAAAACATAAAAGAAATTTTAACACTTTTTAATCCAAAACACCGAATACCTTTCTGAAAACGTTATAGCCCATAAAAAGCTCATTTTCATAATATTCGCTTAACTTTAAGCCTTATAAGAATTTCCTGATTTTAACAAAAATGAAAATACAATTTTAATTAAAAATTTCTATTTCATTCCATTTACGTAAAATTACTCCAACCGGTTTTTTGACTTTTTAATTATCATTTATTTGTTCCTTCTAAAACAATTTTCTTTACAAAAGATTGTAATTAGAAAACAGTCTTTCTATTTTTACTATCAGGAAATTTTCAGACTCAAAACCACTCAACTAACAAAAATGGCAAACAAATATACCGTAGGAAGTTTATACGCTGGTGTTGGCGGTATTTGTCTGGGTTTTGAAAATGCAGGTTTTAAACTAGAATGGGCGAATGAATTTGATAAAAAAGCCTGTATTACTTATAAAAACAACTTCGAACATACATTGATTGAAGGAGATGTGATGGAACTTGATGTCAAAAAGCTTCAAAAAGTAGATATTCTGACGGCAGGATTTCCTTGTCAGCCTTTTTCGCTCGCGGGTCATAGAAAAGGTTTTGAGGATGTTCGAGGCAATCATTTTTTCAAAATATTAGATTTTGTTGATGAAATGCGACCTAAAGTAATATTTCTAGAAAATGTCAAAAACCTGAAAAGTCATGATAATGGAAACACCATGAAAGTAATAGAACGCGAAATTAAAAAACGCAATTATACTTTTGACAGTGCCATTTTGAACACTAAAGATTTCGGAAACATTCCGCACAATCGTGAGCGAATTTTCATGATTGCTTTTGACAAAGATTTCGTCAAAAAAGGATTTAAATTTGATTTTCCAGAAAAAGAACAATTAACAAAAAAGGTTACCGATCTGATTACAAAAGAACAAGTAGAAAAAAAATTTTATTACACCGAGGACAAATACATGTACAAGATGCTAAAAGAAGCAGTTGTGCGCGAAGACAGAATTTATCAGTTTAGACGGCAATATGTTCGGGAGAACAAAAGAAAAGTCTGCCCTACTTTAACAGCAAATATGGGAACTGGCGGCCATAATGTTCCTATTATTACAACCGATTTTGGGTTTAGAAAATTAACTCCAAGAGAATGTTTTCGTTTTCAAGGATTTCCAGACAGTTACAAATTACCCAAAATTTCCAATTCTAACCTTTATAAACAAGCTGGAAATTCAGTCAGTATGCCTGTTATTCAAAGATTAGCTTCTGAGATTTTCAAATGCATTGAGAAAATAGAAACCAAGAAAACAAAAGTTCAAAGAGTTTAAATACTCCGAATCATAATTGCTCCTTCAATTTTGGCGACACATACTTCAAGATTTTTCTCAATTTCTTTACTCCAAAATCGTAAAATTATCCAGTTTTTCGAAATAAGAAACGCATTAACTTCCTGATCTCTTTCTATATTTCTCTGAATTTTCGGAATCCAATATTCCCGATTCGATTTGATTCTTAATTGTTCTGTTTCCCAATCTTTTCCGTGAAAGAATTCGCTGTCCACAAAAATCGCGATTTTATATTTGGCAAAAGTTAGATCCGGTCTTCCAAATATCTTTTTATTATTTTTTCGATATCTGTAACCCAATTTCCATAACGCTTTAGCAAGCCTTACTTCGCCTTTTGTAGCAGTGCTTTTTATCGCCTGCATAGTTTTGCTCCTCTGCTCGGGAGTCAATCTATCCATCTGAAGATTAAATTTGTTTCGGATGGATAAAGTTAAGGGATTTTATAGAATGAAAGTTTAAATATTGACTATTAGAAATTTCATTTTTTACATTTTCGAAAGGATAAAAAACAAAAAAGCCTCTACATGTTCTGTAAAGACTTTCTATTTCTAAAAGAGTGGTCCCACCTGTAATACAAAATCACAATCACAAAAATACAACATTCTGATAGCTAGTGTTTTAATAAATTAGAAAAACACATATATCCATATTTTGTTTTACACTTGTTTTACACTACATTTGGTTTTTAATCTTTTTATATGAAAATCACTTACAATCCTTGTGTTAAAAAAAAATATTCAACTGATAATTTTGGGATTCTTCAAGTAAGAAGAACAGAAAACAGAAAATCTACTTATTTCTCTTTGGGAGTATCAATAAAAGTAAAAGATTTACTAAAAAGTGGTTTAGTCACTAGTACTCATTCAAGTCACAAAGAACTTAATAAAAAAATTGAGGAAAAGATTCTTGAATTAAGAAAAAGAGATTCCCCAGACGAGATAATAATTGACGATGTAAATAACGACAAAGTTTCTTTTATTCAATTTTTCAAAAGTCAATTAGACGATTATGATAAAAGAAAAGAAATTGGAACATACAAAGTTCACCTTACAAGTTTTAATCACCTTAAATCTTTTTTAGACAAAACAAATCGAAGAGATTTTCTCTTTATTGACTTAACAACTTCTTTCATTAGAGACTTTGACACCTATTTAATAGATGAAAAAATAGCTGTAAACACACGTATTAAGTATATTAAAAAAATAAAAAATGTTTACAACAAAGGAGTTGAATTTGACAAATTTGTTCCAATCAAAAATCCTTTTCTTTCTTTTAAAACAAAATCTGCTCCCGTTAACAAAATAACCCTTGGAAAAAAAGATATTGAAACAATTTTAAGAGTCGAAATTGAAAAGAAAGACCCCCTCTATAACTGTAAAAATTATTTCATCTTTCAAATTTTTGCTCAAGGAATTAGAGTAAGTGATTTAATGACTTTAAGATGGGAAAATCTAATAACAGGAGAAATTTTATTTTACCAATTTAAAACTAAGAAACCACATAAAATCCCATTAAATTTCATAATTCTATTGAGATTGAGTGACTACTTTTTAAAAGATGAGAAAATTTTAAACAAGAAATTTGATTTTACTATAAACAATATTGAATATAACTTGAACTATAGAGAAGTAGAAAAACACTATCAAAAATTACAAAAAGAGAGTATTTTTGATTTTTTACTTTTAAGTAACTCAACAAAACCCGAGGACAAACAAAAACTAATAGAATTAGAATACTGTCTAAATCAGTGGTTGGAAGAAATAAATAAAATCAAACATTCCTTAAAAACTGCTCTCATTCTTGAAATTGTAAGTTTTGCAAAAGCAAATTCTAACAAATTTATTTTTCCAATTCTTGACAATAAGATGTTTGAAGATGTTAAATTCAATTCTGAAAAAAACAATTTAACAAAATACCAATATAATCAAATGTCTTCAAAAACTGCTTATTACAACAAACAGTTAAAAAAACTACAAGAGAAATGTGGGTCAGATGTTGTATTCACTAGTCATCTAGCAAGACATTCCTATACTGGTTTAATGATTGAAACTACAAACAAAGACATTTACACGATTTCAAAAACATTAGGTCACAGTAGTCTATCAATGACCGAACATTATGTAAGTGAGTTTTTATGGGAGAGAATTGAGGAAAGTAATAATGATATGAATAACACATTTTTGACCATATCTTAAATTAGATAATTGTACCAAATTAAAAGTGTATCATTTTAATCTTTAAAAACAAGGTTATATGATACACTTTCCGTATCTTTATAATATAAAATATTAAAAAGATACAAAATGAAAATAGTTATATATTCAAGGGTTTCAACTAACAATCAAGATTACAAGAGACAAACAGAGGAATTATTAGAGTTTTCAAAAAATATGAATTATGAGGTTTCGAGTATTTTTGAAGAAAAGATTTCTGGGGGAAAAACAAATGAGGAAAGACCAGAACTTATGAAAATGATAAACTTTATCAAAACCAATAAAATTGACAAAGTTCTTTGTTGGGAATTAAGTCGATTAGGAAGAAACACTATAGAAGTTTTAAAAACAATCCAATTGTTAAATGAGAATTGTATCTCTCTTTATATAAAAAACCACAATATTGAAACACTTAATGACAAATTTGAGATAAACCCAATGTCTCAATTCTTAATCCAAATTCTTACTTCTGTTAGTGAAATGGAAAAAACACAGATTAGACAAAGAATAAAATCAGGTTACGATAGTTATAGAAAAAACGGCGGAAAAGTTGGAAGAAAAGACGGATTCAAAAAAGACAACGAAACACTTTTAACAGAACATAAAGAAGTTGTAAAATTATTAAAACAAGGATATTCCATTAGAAAAATAATGAAATTAACCGACAAAAGTAGCGGAACTGTTCAAAAGATTAAAAAATTACTATAATTTTTTAATCTTTTTCACGTATACCTAATCTCTTTCTAATTTTAATTTATACATTTTTCCCTTAAAACTACCCTCCATTAGAATTCCTAAATTATTAATTTTAAAATCACAATAATTCAAAAATTTTTTTTCCAAATTATCTTTATAAAGAATATCTATTTTTACTTGAAAATCATTCTTTAACTTTTCAAAAATCGCTTCCTTTTCACTATTGGGTAAAATTTCAATTAAAAGTATCGATAATTCTAATATTAATTTTACTGAATTAGGTATTTCAATTTTAATATCTTCATTATTGTCTTTGACTGGTAACAGATAATCGTAATTTATCTTAGTCTCATATTGGAACGGATAATTCCCTCCACCCAATAGTCCTATCGATTCATCATAACTTATCCAACAACTCGTCTGACTTAATTGAATATCAATATCAATATTCTGTCGTTTAAGTTCAACGATTATAAATTCTAAATAATCACTATATCTTATTTCCCATTTTACAACTATCGAAATATCTTTTGCAATCCCTTGTCCAATATTCTTTACTTGAAGAGATATATTACATTTTAATTTATTTATTACTTGTTCTCTATTTAAATAAGAATTAATAGGTAATAATACTTCCGGATATTGACACAGAAAAACGAATTCATTATTTAATGGTAACAAATATGGTTCAAATGTTTTATGTCTTTGAATTCTCATTTCCCTTAATGTAAACCAAACTACTATTAAACTAAACACAGCAGTTAATGCTACCACTAAGTCAATTATATCCTTCAATTTTTCCAGCTTTATTTGTTATTGATATATTTATTTGTTGTAAACAAAATTTATTACTCTTTGTTATCTAATTTTTGAATAAATCTTCTAAACTCTTCTCTATCCTCTTCATTCATTTCATCAGTTGGTTTCTCAGTAATCTCTTTAGTTGAGATATACGATTCTAATTCTTTTTTTGTCCCCAACATAAATCTTTCAGAGTTTTTCATTTGTTGATAATTAGACGTTAATTTCTCTATCCCTCCCATAAATCCACTTGAAGTTCTTCTAAAAATTCTATTCTCAAGACCTTCTGTTTTTTCAGGTATTAAAATCAACATATGTTTTGGATCTAATGGTAGATAAAATAAATTACTTGGATCAAAAGGAGAAAATCGTGATTCATTTAAACCTCCAGCAATCACAGGATTATCACTCACAACAAACTCTAAACTCTCCTCATCTAACTTAACAACAGTTAATGAATCTGACTGCAATCGAACACTTATTAATTTAAATGCAACTTCTAATTGTGTCAATATCATATGAGGTTGTCGTTCGTCATTAAATTCTTTTGTAAACTGTTCTAATGTTTTACCTGCTATAGAAACTCTTTCCCCTTCAAATGTAAAATAATCTTTTCCTGTTTGTTTACATAAGTGAAACATTTGATAAAAAACCCGACTCATTAAACTTTTACTAGCATTAACCCATTTTGTTGTTCGATAATACATAGTAATAACAGTAGAAATAATTAACTCTCTTTCTTCATTTGTAATTTCAGTTTTTTGTGGATCAACAAGAATTTCATAAATAGAAGAGTAATGTTGTTCAAATTCCTCTGCATAGAATTTTTCAATTGCCATTTTCTGAGAATCCGTTTCTCCTGGCATTGTGTAAAAATCTTTTTCTAAAGCAATATTTTTAATATTAACTTCAAATATTTTACTCTTATCAACTGATGAATTTGGCAAGACAGATATAAAATATTCTTGTCCCTCTTGTCTCGAAAAACGTTGTAGATAAGTACGTGGAACGTAATGCTGTCTTTTTACTAAATTTCCTGCCATAGTCTATTTGTGTCGTTATCAACAAAAAAATAATGAAAAATTATTCACTATCAAAGTTAAACATAAAAGACATTTCAACACCCAACCCTACAGATAAAGATTTCACAGTACAAATTGTCGGGTTTACTGCACCCCTTTCTATTCTTGTTATTTGTGGTAAAGAAACATCAGCAAGATTTGCTAGTTCCTCTTGGGACATATTTTTTCCCTCTCGCATTTTTTTAAGATGCTTCCCAAACTTTGATAAATACTTTTTGTCTATTGTGTAAATCAATTTTACAGAATGTTTTTCCGTAAAATTCTTATAATCATCTATGATTAATCTAATCATAGATGATTAGATTGAAACTTTTTGATATATTTACCCTAATAAATTAATTAACAATTGAAAATGAGAAAAAACAACTTGATTTTAATGATGATTAGTATAATACTAATCTCTTGTGGAAGTAAAAATGACAACAACGAGTTAAAAGAAAAAAACGAAGAAATTCAAAAAACTCAAATAGTAGTTAATACTGATTGTCAATGTTCTGAATTAAATTTAGAAAAGAATTTACTCAATGGAATTCCTCGCAAATTAAAAGACATTCAAAAAAAAGATTCTAATAAACCATACACCGGAACTTGCATTGAAAAAGATCAAAACGATTCTATAATTAGAAAAGTAGAAATTAAAAATGGGTGGGTAAATAGGGAAATTATTAGAAAAAAAATAGAAAAAAATAAATCTTACATTACAATTAGTGATTTTACGTTTGAAGATGCAACAAAAACTAATGGTTGGAAAATCGACATTAATGAATTGAGAGAAAAAGACGAAAGTATTAGTTCTTAATATGTCTACAGTTTCGAAGAAATCAAAAACAAAAACATCTATAACCGTTGGAGTATCTCTTTAGAAAATCGGGACTTAAGTTATAACCCAAGTGGTGAAATTAAATATGGAGTTTACAATATTGTATTTTCTCCTGAAATTCAAAATGGACAAGACAAAAACTGGAAACCTAACTGTATGTCGACTGCTGACTCTTACAGTCCCAATCCTGGTCATAGTCCTTGGGAAATGAAAAAACTTTCTTTTGAACAATTCTCAAAAACAATGAATGAATTAAAAAAAGAAGTTCCTCATTTTAATTATTGGAATTAAATAGAAGATTTAAAACAAATAACAATCAAAAAAATGAAAAAAATATTTACATCAATATTAATACTAATCTTTAATTTCGGTTTTTCACAATTAAATGGGGTCTACAAAAGTAAGGATGGTCTATACAAACTTAAGATTTCAAATTATTCAAAACAGACACAATCATTTAATTTTATCTGGGAAGGAACAAATTCAGACGACGTTTGTAGTTGCGGAGGTCAGGGAATTGCAAGAGAAGATATTGACGAACCAAAAAATGGAGAGTATTTCTTAACCGAAGAAGACCCACAAGGAGGATATAACTATATACTACAATTTAACACCAAACCCAATAATATTTTAAGTGTTAAAGTACTGGGAAATATTGATATGTTATGGGGTTGTGGAAATGGTTGTCGTATTGGAAATGAAATTTTCTATAAAGTAATTCCCAAAAAAACTTCTAATAAAAAATAATTTACAATCAAATTTTGAATACTGAACAGAGAAACTAATCTTTAATTAGTCTCTCTGTTTTTTTATATATAAGACTGTGAAATTAAAACGATACCTATTGCAAGAGAATGATATTACCATAATTGGAAGAGGTAAGACAATATATACTAACCAGTTAAACACATTTTTAATTGGTTGTAATGTAACCAAAATAGTAGATGAATTCGAAACGAATAAAATTAAAAACTACTTATTGAATGACTGGGAAGTCATATTTTATTTTATTGTTTACGACTTTGTCCTGACATTTTCTATTGATGAGTATGATACAATACTTCACTTACTAAAATCATTCATTAGAGATGATAAAATAAAAAATGTTCTTCAATCCCAACAAAACGATTTTACCTATTTAAAACTAATCTAAATAATTAAAATTTTTTATTATTTTTTTCAGTATTCATCAAGGGTCATAATTTTCCAAATTTTTATCATTTTTTATTACTTTTTTTTCCTTTTAATTTTGTCAAAGAAATCAAAAGAAAAGTCTCTAAATTATCTCATCAGAGACTAGTAAACAAAACATTATAAATTCAAAAATTCAAAAAACTTGCTTTTGCGAGAGTGAATTTTATTGCCTAAAAATTATTAATATTAAATATAAAACTATGAGAACATTATCTATTTTCGATGGAGGATACACTACTTATCCTAAAATTTTTAAAAGAAAAGAAAAAACAAGTTTAAACACATCCTTACTTATAATTAAAATTTTTTGTTTAGGACCCGATAAAAAATTTAATAAAGGGACTATTAATTCTTTAAAGCATAATTTGGGTATAGAAATAAGTGGAATTCCAACTTTTAAAACACCTTATATTTCTAAAGGGGGTAATTCATTCTATAATGGATATAATCTAAATTTAAAATTAGAAGATAATATCGTTTCTTTAAGAGTATCTAAAGAAGATAAATTTTTAATTATTAATTGTTGGGAATTACACTCTATAACAAAAGCATTAAATATTAAAAATGCAAAATGTGATTTTATTACAGATCAGTTTGTCGGGAACTTAATTCAAAGTGGAAAATTATCAGTACAATTTAGAGTCAGTATTCACAAAAATCATGGTACATACTGGAAGCTTGACTTATAGAAAATTTTATAGTATGTCAAATAGAAAAACAGCATCAATAAAATTATTAAATTGTTTTATTATGTATCTACAAGAATAAAAGGGTTTAACATTTGAGTTAAACCCTTTTTATTTATATTGTTATTTTATAATTATAATTATCATTGGTGAATAAGTTCTTTTGTTTAATCAAATAATTAACGTATTCCCTTTTATCATTTCGATTTGTTATATCTTCAATATATACATCTGGATTTTTAAATAATGTATAAATATAATACTCTAAATGTTGAGGTGTGATACTAGTACCTAAAACAATGTGTGTATGAACGTCACAACTTTCAGGTATTTGATTTCCCATTGACACTTTAGTCGGATACTCTATAACAAAGAGATAATTTATTTTTTCAAATGAACCTTTATAATCTTTATTTATTTGATTGAAAAGTTTATTAGTTAAAAAAAACCTTAGTTCTTCATTAGTTTTACAACCAGTATTTGTTATTGTTATAGAATAAATAGGATTGTTTTGAGAGATTATTTTATTAAAACTAAATCTAATATCATCTACAATCATTTGAGACGTTTTAAAAGAGTTTTTCTTTTTTATCAATTTCATTCATTACTTAATATTTTATATAATTCAACCAATACAGATAAATAAAATATCTATACACTTGAATTTGTTAAATCTAGTTGCTTTTTATTGCTGTCTATTCACTTTTATTCCAGAGTGTGAGAACTCATTATATTTAATTTAATCTCTCGAGTTTTATTCTTAATTCATCGACTTGAATTTTAATTCTAAGTCTCTCCCTCTTTTTAGGGTCTTTTTCAAACTTCAACTTAAAGTTACAAATATCAATACTCATTTGAAACTTCTTTATTTTATCATTATCAATCATATAGTTTTATTTAATTTTTCTATAAGAATAATTTCCATCAATTCGAATAATGTTTCTTCTGGATACAAGTACAAATTCTTATACTTAATAATCTCTGTTTGTTGTTTTTTAATTTCTCTTTGAACTTTTGACCGTGAAACTTTTAAAATTTGTGTAATGGTTTCAATATCATACAAAGTTTTATTGTCTTTTATAAACTTTATCATTTCTCACTCTCCAATATTTTTTTTCTAATTCTAGATATTCTTTTAAAAGATCATCAACGTTTTCATCATCATTTTGTTCTTCTTTATCTAGTTTTTCATTTTCATCAACATCATTTAAAATATTATCAATATCCTCAACTTCTTTATTCTTTACTTTCCTTTTATCTTCCTTCTCAATGTCAGATATCTTTTTATTTTTTTCACCATATTTCTCAACAATAAATTTCACAAAACTGGTATGTAAGTGTGTGTCTTTCTTCATTACGTAATTTCTTTTTTTCTTGACGTAAAACAAATCGTTTCAAATCATATATTATATATTTGAAATTATAGTGAATGTTTAGAAAGACTGGATTTTTTAAAGAGAAGAGTGAGGTTTTGTGTCTAATTGTATATATCAGTATATACAATTATGCATTTTTCTGAAAAGATAAAACAAAGATTGTTTTACACTTTGTTTTACACCTTAAAAAGAAAAAACACTTTAACTTGTTGTTTTACAACTTGTTAAAGTGTTTGTTTATGTGGTCCCACCTGGGCTCGAACCAGGGACCACCTGATTATGAGTCAGGTGCTCTAACCAGCTGAGCTATAGGACCGGTTTAGAGGATGCAATATTACTACTATTTTTCATTCACTCCAAATATTTTAAGACATCATTTGTATTTAATTTTAAATCTTTCTTCGAATTTCAAAAACGAAATTGATTTTCAATGTCTTATTCAAAAACTAAAATGACATTTTTCTATTTAATTTCTTGGCAAAGCTCCACCAAAACGCCATTTGTGTTCTTCGGATGCAGAAAAACCACCAATTTATTGTCGGCGCCTTTCTTCGGAACTTCATTTATCAATACAAAACCTTCACTTTTTAATCTTGAAATTTCAGATTCGATATCATCAACATCAAAAGCGATATGATGAATTCCTTCTCCTTTTTTTTCTAAAAATTTCGCAATCGGACTTTCTGGATTTGTCGCCACCAAAAGTTCAATTTTATTATTTCCAGTCTGAAAAAAAGAAGTCAAAACGCCTTCGCTTTCTACCGCTTCCATTTTATACGAGGGAACGCCAAGCATTTTTTCGAACAAAACATTGGCATCGTCCATATTTTTTACCGCAATTCCGATATGTTCTATTTTGTTTACCATTCTTTCAAAATTATTGGTTTACATATGTATTAAAATAACCGCATTCTGCAATTACATCCTGATAATATTTCGTGTCAGAATAGTCTTTTCTTAGAGTTTTAAACGAATTCCATGCAATAAAATTAATTTTATCATCTTGAATTTCCCAATAACTATTTATCGCGCTGTACTTTTTATTGTAATAATCATTTCGCTCGCATTTCGAAATCAGATAGAGGCATTTTGCTTTTTGTTCTTTATTAGAAGCCGCTTCAAATGCTTTTTGATAATACATTTTCGAAACCGAATTATTGGTAATCATTTCTTTCATGGCATCTCTAAACGAATACGGACTTGAACCGTAACCTACAATATTAATTTCGTAGAAAGTTCTTCCGTTTCCAAAATGAGAAATATTGTAAAATGCATTTCCTAACAAAAGACTATTGGTATAAACATCTTCGTTCTTAACCAATTTATCTTGCATTTCTTTTATTGTTGTCAAGAAATCCATGTAGGTATATTTTCTTTTTTGATACGCAGCATGATCGCAATCGTGGCAATCTTTTATGCTTCCGTTAAACGGATTTCCTAAAAACTTATAATATTGAACAGAATCTGCTTGTTTCAAAAACTCAATTGCTTCTGGAATTTTGTTTTTAAAAGTCGCCTGAACTGCTTGAAAATTATTAATATCTTTCAATTTCAAACTATAAATTCCGGCTCCAATTTTCTCAATTTCAGATTTATTCGTTTTCTCCAAAAAGCTTTTTATTGCCAATAAATCTTTTTCATTATCATAAAATGAATTTCCGTCGTTCCAATAACTGTAACGCGATTCGCCAAAAATCTCAGCCAAAACTAGATTTCCTTTTTCTTTATAAAGGTTAGACAAATAACTTCTGCTCCATGAAGAAGCATTTTGATAACGAAATTCTTGTCCTTTATAATTTTTAGGAAGTTCGTAATACAACCAATTCAAATCGGCAAGAATTGTTTTCTCATTTTTATCAGTCAGTTTATCAATCTTGCTCAAATTGTTTACAAAACGCAATAATCGAAGTTGCATTCCAGCCAATTCTGTTTTGGGCAACGTTTTTTCTGCTTTGCTAAAATTCTTATCTGCATTGGCATAATCGCCTTTTAGTGTTTGAAGATATCCAATTGCCATATCCCACAAATACGGTTTTTCGGTATTTCCAGCAGCAGAAATTTTAACCATTAAATCGAATTCGCCATTATTAATTTTGGCTTTATTTTCGATTTTATTTTCTGCAACGGTTTGTGGTTTTGGCTTTTGATTTTCGCCTCCACTCTGCTGAAAAGAATTATTGATTTTTTGTTCTAACGAATTTACCAAACGAGTTGCCAAATAATTCAAATGTTCACTTTTTGGATCTAACTCGTAGATTTTTTCAATGGCTTGTTTTTCATCTTTATAATATCCGTGAATCGCCCAAAGCGCCGCTTTTTCTTTATTATTTTTTGCCATCGCCAAAGCTTTACTCCAATCTGACTCGTTTTTTGGACGAAAACTATACGCCGTTACAACTCTTAATTCTGGACATTTATCAAAAACTTGAGCGTACAAATAATTCGAAACCGCATATTTTTTTTGTTTATGATTGATTCCCGCCACGTACGCCAAAGCACGATAATACAAAGTGTTTTTAGCTACAGAACTTTCTGTTTTATTAAAAAAGTCAATGGCTTTTTGTTTGTCATTACTATAAAAACGCGCTTTCATAGTCAAAAACCAATATCTGTTTTTCAAAAACGGATCAGACAAAGTGTTGTAAACATTTTCGATCGACTGTATCATTTTGGCATCATTAAACGTTTTTGCCACAACCGGATCGTAACTCCAATAATCTTCGCCAATAGAAACTGTTTCTATCTTTTGAGCCAAATACAAAAATTCGATAAAGTTTTTTACTTTCTCATCTTTCAAATTGAGCTTTTTGCCCCATTTCTGAGAACCTTTATTTTCCTTTTTTGTTTTATAAAAAACATGCAAATCTGTTACTTCTTCCTTGTTTTTGATTTTGTCTTTTTCATCAGAGTAATATCTTGGCTTTTCATCTCCAATTAAAAAATAATTTACCGTTGTAGTATCAACTTTTCCTTTTAAATAATCAGCCCAATCCGATTTTATATTTTTATTGAAGCGAGAATTGTGTTGCGTATCAAATCCAATACCGTAGAAAATGCCGCCCGATAAAAACAAAGGCGAATACGATTTGTCGGCAAAAGTTTCTGGCGTAAAATTAGAATTGTAACCAAAGAAATCCCAATCGTCTCCTCCAGCGCAGGCGTATATAATTCCGTATGCAGAAAGCAAAACGGCACTAGAAACAAGAAATAACTTGCTTAAAAGTATTTTTTTCATAATTATTTAAATTGAATTCGTCTAAATCGTAAAATATAATTTCGTTTGGCTTTTCCATCAGATTCTCTTCCAAATCTTTTGCCATTTCTTTTAAATCTTTTGTTTTAATTTCTTCTATTTTCAGCAAATCATTCTCTTCATAAAAAACTCCATTTTTATAATTGGATTGTTTTACTCTGAAAAAAATCGGACTTGTCTTTTCAAAATTTGAATCTTTTTCTAAAGCCGAACTATTTATTTTAGAACGAAGTCCGACCACTTTATTGTTTCGAATGTGAACTGCCCAAGAATAAATTGGAAATGCAAAATCAAGATAAAGCGGATATTTCTTTAAACTTTTAAGATATCTTGCTGCCACTTTGTGATCGTAAATAGAATTTAAGGAATCGGGCGCAATAGTTCCCATATTATAATACATCAAAACGCCAGAATCTACATTCGGAATTTTAGTCTTTTTGAAATATTTTACTTGGTGAAGTCGAATTGTTGCCGAAAGTTTTTTCTTCGAAAGCTGTTTAAAAACTTCAATAAATTTAAGGTAATTGTTTTTGCTTTCTAAACTCCAATCGCAATCAATTTGAATTTCCTGACAAGTAATTTTATTTTTAGAATTGATTTGTTCGATAAAATCAAAAGTTTTTTGTGCCAAATCTTTCACATCAAGTTTCGGCTGCAACATAACTTTGTTCTGAATAAAAACAACGGGAACAATTTGATATTGTTTTGGATTTTCCTCAAATCGAATGGGACTAATCGGAATGGGAAGTTTAGATTCTGGATGCAATCCGATGTCAAAATATCTCAAATAAAGCTTCTTAACTTTATTTTCTTCTAAAACTTCTTTTTCTTTTTCTGAAAATTTAAAAATCGTTTTCCAATAATAAAAAGAGATTGTAGGCGTATCATTTTTACTGCAAGCAAACAGCAAAAAGAGGCATAAAATGGAAAAAAAACGTTTTGACAAAACTCAGAAAATTACATTTGAAACCAAAAGTAAGAAATTATGGCTGTTTAAAATGTTCGAAACAGTAAAAAATCGTCAAGAAATCTAAAAAACCAAAACCCTAATAAATAGCCAAAAAATTTCAATTAAAGCAAATATAATTGTTATTTTGTGCAATCAAATTGAAAAACCCTTATGTTGAAAAACACCTTAAAATATATTTCATTCATTATTCTAATATCAATGATAAGCTGCGCTAAAAGAGGCAGTATTACCGGCGGTTTAAAAGATACTTTAGCTCCAGTTTTGATATCCAGTTATCCTGAAAATTACAGTACAAACTTCAAAGGAAATACGATTACTTTAAATTTTGATGAATATATCAAGCTTAAAAACCTGAACAAACAGCTTATTATTTCTCCGCCGATGAAGCACGAGCCACTTTTCTCGCCAACATCGGTTAGTAAATTTATTAAAATCGACATTAAAGATACTTTACAGCCTAATACTACTTACAGTTTTAACTTTGGACAGGCAATTACAGATAACAATGAAGGAAATGCTATAAATCAGTTTAAGTATGTTTTCTCCACTGGTCCGTATATTGACTCTTTAAAATTAAGCGGCCGAATTAAAGATGCAAAAGATAAATATGTAGATAATTTTGTTTCTGTAATGCTGTATGAAGTAAATGACAAATTTAAAGATTCTACTATTTACAAAGATTTTCCGCGATATATTACCAACACTTTAGATAGTTTGAGAACTTTTCAGTTTGAGAATTTAAAAGAAGGGAAGTATCTTTTGGTTGCTTTGAAGGATAAAGGAGGGAATAATAAATTTAATCCGAAAGACGATAAAATCGGATTTTTAAAACATTATATCACGATTCCGACTGATACGGTTTACGAAATAGAATTATTTAAAGAAGTATTGCCTTTCAAAGCTTTTAAACCAATTCAGGCTTCTGGAAACAGATTATTGCTTCCATACGAAGGAAAACAAGATCTTAAAAATGCTAAACCAAAAATCGTTCTTAAAAACGGAAATGAAGTTTTGGAAACCATAGTTACGCAATTCCCTAAAAAAGACTCACTTCAGCTTTGGTTTAAGCCTCTAAAAGCAGATTCATTATCATTGCAAGTATCAAAAGATAACTTTGATAAAAAGTTTTCTTTGAAGATTAAAAACATGAAAAAGGACACCTTAAATATTACGGCGGTACAAAATGGGGTTATCAATTTTAGAGAACGTTTTACGCTGGAAACCGAGACTCCTTTGGTAAAATTTGACAAATCTAAAATTTCATTGGTCAATAAAGATTCTACAGCAGTTGATTTTACTACAGAATACGACGAATTTGACCAAAAATTATATATCGATTTCAAGAAAGATCCTGTTGAGAAGTATAATTTTACATTCTTGCCAGGCGCTTTGACTGACTTTTACGAAAAGACAAATGACACTTTATCTTTTAAATTAACTACAAAAGAATTAGAAGATTATGGTAATTTGGTATTGAATCTCAAAAATGTAAAACGTTTTCCGATTATTGTAGATATAACAAACAAAAAAGGAGACGAAGTACTTGCGAGTGCATATTCTGAAGGCGAAACCAAAATTACATTCAATTTAGTTGTTCCTACAGAATTTACGATTCGTGTCATTTATGACGACAATAAAAATAAAATTTACGACACCGGAAATTTCTTAAAGAAAACCTATTCTGAGGAAGTGTTTTATCATCAAAAGGGCGTCGATGTCCGATCGAATTGGGATGTAGACGAAAGTATTGACCTTAGCATACCATTTAGTCCAGAAGTCGAGAAAAAGACAGACGACAAAAAGAAAAAAGAAGCCGAAAAGAAACGGAAGGCTTTCTAGATTTTAATTTCGAAATGATCACGATCTCCTAGAAAATTCAGTTTTCTGCGAGTTTCCAACATTATATTTTTATCCAATTCAGCCACAAAAACACCTTCTGTTTCTTGTGGCTTTATTATATAATTTCCCCAGAAATCAATAAGTTGCGTATGTCCGTTATGCTCAAAATTATTATCATCAAAACCTATTCTGTTTACTCCCACAACATAAGATAGATTTTCTATCGCGCGCGCATTTAGCAAAGTATCCCAAGCACTAGTTCTCACTTTTGGCCAGTTAGCAACATATAAAAGCAGATCGTAATTTTCTACATTTCTCGCAAAAACTGGAAATCGCAAATCGTAACAAATCTGTAAGCAAATTTTCCAGTCTAAATAATCAACAATTACTTTCTCAGTTCCTGGAGTGTAAAACTCATTTTCTCCCGCAAGCGAAAACAAATGTCTTTTGTCATAATATTTAAAATCCCCAGAAGGAAAAACAAAAAACATTCGATTATAAAAATTTCCATTTTCGGTAATAACGACACTTCCTGTTATGGCAGCATTTTTTTGTTTTGCCTTTAATTTCATCCATTCAACAGTTTCACCTTTCATGGTTTCTGCAACATCCGAAGCATTCATTGTAAAACCCGTTGAAAACATTTCAGGAAGTACAATTAAATTTATTTCCGAATCAATTTCATTAATTTTTGAATCGAAATTTTCTCTATTTTTTAAAGCATCTTCCCAAAAAAGGTCTGTTTGAATCAAAGCAATTTTCATTTCAGTATATTTTTATATAAAGGTAGAAAACATCGGCTTAATCTTTATTTATAAACCAATATTTTTAACATTAGTATTGCAAAAAAACCGCAATTTTTGCAAAAAAAATGCGATGTGTAAAATTATTTTATATATTTGAAATTCTTACCATAATTATAACTAACTAAAAACCAACCATAAATCATGAGCATTTTGATACTCACAGCTTGCATTATTTTCTTGATTTTACAGATTGCTTGGTTTAAAATTAATCCGTTTATCGCGTTTATTATTACGTCGCTTTTGGCCGCACTTTTTTTAGGATTGCCAGTAGAAACGATTTCTCCAGTTTTGCAAAAAGGACTTGGCGAAATGCTCGGATCAATAACTTTGATTATCGTTTTCGGAACTTGCATTGGTAAACTCGCCGTTTCTTCTGGCGCTGCAAAAGTTATTGCCAAAACGGTCATGAATTGGACGGGCAGAAAATATGTTCGCTTGGGTTTAATGATAACTGGATTCATTATCGGAATTCCGCTTTTTTACAGCGTTGGTTTTGTGCTTTTGGTTCCGCTGATATTTTCAGTCGCGCATCAATTTAAATTGTCGAAAGTTTATTTGGGAATTCCGATGCTGGCTTCACTTTCTGTTGCACATGGTTTTCTGCCGCCGCATCCTTCGCCAATGGCTTTGAGCAGTATATTAAAAGCAGATATTGGTTTGGTTTTAATTTACGGAATCATAATCGCCATTCCGACCATTTTAATTGCAGGACTTTGGTTTTCAACTCGCTTTAAAAACATCAAAACCGAATCGGATCAGGAAATTTTAAATGTGGAAGAAATTACAAATGAAGGTAAACTGCCAAGTTTTGGATTGAGTTTATTCTCCGCCTTATTTCCCGTTTTCGGATTGACGATTACTTCTCTACTTCCATTAATTTCAGATAATGAAAAACTGATTGCTATTTGCAAAATTATCGGCGATCCAAGTATCATTATGCTTTTATCGTTGCTGCTTTGTACTTATACCTTAGGAATTAAAATGAACAGAAGTATGTCTTCTGTAATGGACGATTATACACAAGCAATAAAAGATGTCGCTTTAATTGTTTTAATTGTTGGCGGCGCGGGTTGTTTAAAAGAAGTTATGATTGTAAGTGGTGTAAACGAAACTATTGTTGCAACTTTAAATCAAGTTAATATTCATCCGTTTTTATTGGCTTGGATTATGGCGGCGATAATTCGTATTTGTGTTGGTTCTGCAACTGCGGCAGGATTAATGACAGCCAGCGTTTTATTACCTTTACTACAATCTAACAATCTCGATCCCAATCTCTTTGTACTTTCTGTTGGCGCTGGAAGTTTAATGTGTTCGCATGTTAACGATCCGAGCTTTTGGATGTTCAAAGAATATTTCAACATTAGTCTAAAAGACACTTTTAAATCCTGGACAGTAATGGAATCAATGGTTTCTGTTTTAGGAATTGTATTTATATTTATTTTAAACGCTTTAATACATTAAAAATCATGAGTTTAAATCCGCAAGAAAAATTCGAAAGTCTAGGTTTATCGCTTCCTCCTGCTCCACAGCCATTGGGAATTTACAAACCGTATTTAATAGACGGAAAATATCTATACTTATCTGGTCACGGACCCGTGCAAGACGATAAATCTTTAATCATCGGACGCATTGGAGAAGATATGGATATTGAAGCAGGAAAATTAGCCGCAAGACAAGTTGGCTTAACTATGCTTTCTACAATCGTGACCAATTTTGGAAGCTTAAGCAAAGTAAAAAGAGTGATCAAAGTTCTCGGAATGGTAAATTGCACATCTGATTTCTTAAAACATCCTTATGTGATTAATGGCTGCAGCGAATTATTTGCAGAAGTTTGGGGACAAGAAAACGGAATCGGTGTAAGAAGCGCCGTAGGTTTTGGATCGCTTCCCGATAATATTCCCGTTGAAGTTGAAGCGCTTTTTGAATTGTATTAAATATTTTTTAAACACATATAAACATAGATTTATATCACTTTTAATGAGCTTAAAATAAATGACAAATCATTTACATAGCTATGATTATTTAAACAAGTGAAACGCCTTTCACCAGCATCTAAAAACTATGTCTCTATGTGTTTAAAAATTATGTTCAAAATAATTACAATTAGCTAAAAACCAAGAATTATGCAAAAGAACTGGTGGGAAATAAATTCTGAAACTCTTATCGATACTCCGTTTTTAGCCGTTTACGAAGATCGAGTACGACAAAATATCGAAAAGTTGATTTCTTATGTGAAAGGCGACACGCAAAGATTGCGTCCGCATATTAAAACACATAAAAATGCTGAAATTTTAGAGCTTTTTAAAATTTATAATATCAAAAAAATAAAATGCGCAACAATTGCTGAAGCTGAATTAGCTGCCAATCAAAATATTGAAGACATTCTTTTAGCCTATCAACCAGTTGGATTAAAAGCAGAAAGATGGGTTTCATTAATTAAAAAATTTCCTGAAATCCAATTTTCAACGATTGTAGATAATCTCAAAACGGCTTCACATTTAAATGAAATTGCCAAAAGAAACAATCTTGTTTTGTCTGTTTATTTGGATTTAAACACCGGAATGAATCGAACAGGATTTTCGATTTCTGAAGATTGGACAGCATTAATTGAAGAAATTTTAAAATTAAAAAATCTCAATTTTAGAGGAATCCACATTTATGACGGTCATATAAAAGGAACTGTTGAAGAACGAAATTTAGAAGCTTCTAAGTCTTTTGAGCAAATTAGCAATAAATCAGAAAACCTTAAAATTGTCGCTGGCGGTTCTAATACTTTTCCATTTTACGCATCACAAGAAAATGTAGAATGCAGTCCGGGAACTTTTGTTTTTTGGGATTCTAATTATCAAAATAATTTGCCTGAACAAGATTTTAAAGCTGCATTAATAATTGTTGGAACTATAATTTCTAAACCAACAAGAAATACTTTTTGTGTCGATATTGGTTATAAAGCCGTTTCATCTGAAAATCCGATTGATAAAAGATTGGTTATTTTAAATGATGATAATTTGATTCCAACTGCACATTCAGAAGAACATTTGATTTTAGAAAATCGAGGTAAAAATGAATATGAAATTGGAGATATTATTTATGCAGAACCTTATCATGTTTGTCCGACTGTCGCATTATATGATAATCTTCAAGTAGTAAATAAAAAGCATCAAATTTATACGCAATGGCCAGTTGGCGCACGAGGACGAAAAAATACTATTTAAATTTTAATCTGAATTATGTTTATACTAGATGCCCACTTAGATCTCAGCATGAATGCGATGGAATGGAATCGAGACTTAAGAAATGATGTCCCGACTTTACGCCATTTAGAAAAAGGGATGACCGATAAACCTGATCGCGAACGTGCCACGGTTTCTTTTCCTGATCTCAGACGTGGCAATATCGGAATTGTTGTGGCGACTCAAATTGCAAGATTTGTAAAACCCGACAGTATCATTCCGGGTTGGAATTCGCCAGAACAAGCTTGGGCACAAACACAAGGACAACTTTCGTGGTACAAAAGCATGGAAGAAGCCGGAGAAATGACGCAGATTACAGATAAAAAATCGCTTTTAAATCATTTTGATTTATGGAATGACGGAACTCCAAACGACAAAAAACCAATTGGATATATTTTAAGTTTGGAAGGAGCAGATTCAATAATCGATATTTCTTATTTAGAAAGAGCTTTTAATTACGGATTACGCGCAATTGGACCTGCACATTACGGACCAGGAAGATATGCCAACGGAACCGATGCAACTGGAAAAATGAATCAGAACGGAATTGATTTATTGAAAGAAATGGAGCGTTTGAATATTATTCTCGATGCCACACATTTGTGCGACGATGCTTTTTGGCAGGCTTTGGATCATTTTAACGGTGCAGTTTGGGCAAGTCATAACAATTGTAGAGCTTTAGTAGATCATAATCGTCAATATAGCGACGAGATGATTAAAGCTTTAGTTTCAAGAGGAGCTGTTATTGGTGGCGCTTTAGACGCATGGATGATGGTACCAAATTGGGAAAGAGGAATTTCTGATCCAAAAAAAATGAATTGCAGTTTGGAAACCGCTTTTCAGCACATGGATCATATTTGCCAGCTTGCAGGAAATGCAAATCATATCGGAATTGGTTCTGACTTGGATGGCGCTTTTGGAACAGAACAATGTCCTTACGATTTAGATACAATTGCTGATTTGCAGAAATTAGTTCTGATACTTAAAAATCATGGTTATTCTGAAGAAGATTTAAAGAAAATTTTTCATCAAAATTGGATTGATTTTTTAGTGAAACATTGGGATTAAATCACAATTAGACTTGGAACTGCATTTTTGTAAGGTTGCAATTTTTCGTGATTCGGTTCTTCTTCAGTAATTACATAATTCACTTCAGATAAACTAGCTATTTTCATTTTAAGAACGGTGTTTAATTTCTCCGTAATGGTTAAAACCGCTGTTTTTTTAGAAGCCTGAATCATTGCTTTTTTTACCTGAACAGTTTCCCAATCAGAATCAGAATAACCGCCATCTATATCTAAAGCATTTGTTCCTAAAACCAAAAGATCTGCTTTTATATTAGCCAATTGATGAAAAGCTTCGCCGCTCACACACATCTGACTGTAAGAAGAAATGCTGCCGCCAATCATGATCGTTTTGATATTTGGTTTATCTAAAAGCTGAACCGCAGTTAAAGCCGTAATAGTAAAAACAGTCAAATTAAGATCGTTTGGAATTAATCGGATGAACTCACGAATCGTTGTTCCACCGTCAACAATTAAAACCATTCCGTCATGAAGAAGACCGACTGCTTTTTGAGCAATAACCTGTTTTGCTTCGACAGCATAAGTCTGGTTAGATGAAGAATAGTGATATCCTTTGGTCATAGCGCCGCCTTTTACTTTAATTAAAAGTGCGTCTGCATCAAGTTCATTAATATCACGGCGAACAGTATCTTCAGAAACACCAAGTTTAGCCGAAAGAGTTTCGAAACTCACACGCGTGTGCAAATTGATTTCTTTTAGAATATGATTTTTACGTTCTTCTTTACTGTAATTTAAAACTTCATTTTCAGTGCTCATGCCGATTGTTTTTTTCTAATTACAAAAATAAACATTTCAGCAAATAATTCATCGAAACTAAAAGTCGTATTGACAATAAATATTTTCAAAATCCAGTTTTAAAAGCATTTATTTATCTTTAAAACTCCATTTTAATAAAATCTAAAGTTTTTCAATTATGAAAAAAATCCTTTTTCTAATTTTCGTCCTTTCTTTTTTAATTGTAAATGCTCAAAATTCCCAACAGAACAATTCTATAATTCCATCTCCTAATTTATATAAATTGACTGGAGACAGTATTCGCATAAATGGAAAAGTTCAAGTGAGTTTTGCGAATAAAAATCACAGCGAAAAAGAATCAAAAACGGCAAAAATTTTAGAATCGGCTTTTAATTCTCAAAACAATTCAAAGAAATCAAATATTAAAATTGAGTTTAATACAGATATAAATTTCAAATCGAAAGAAGGATATAAAATCGAAATTTATTCGAACAAAATTTCAGTTTCAGGAAAAGAAGAAGGACTTTTTTATGCCGTGCAAACTTTATTACAATTGCTTCCAAACAAAATTTCAGGTGAAATAAAATTACCATGCCTAATTATCGAAGATCAACCGAGATATTCTTACCGAGGCTTACATTTAGACGTCTGCCGCCATTTTTTCTCTGTTGCTGTTATAAAAGATTTTATTGCACAAATGTCTAGCTATAAATTAAATAATTTTCATTGGCATTTAACCGACGATCAAGGCTGGCGAATTGAAATCAAAAAATATCCAAAACTTACTGAAGTTGGTTCAAAAAGAGCGCAAACTTTAGTCGGAAATAAATTCGAAAGATCACCATTTTTTTTCGACGGAAATCCATACGGTGGATTTTATACTCAAGAAGATATTAAAGAAGTTGTAAAATTTGCCGAAGATAATTATGTGAATGTAATTCCAGAAATCGAAATGCCAGGTCATGCTTCTGCAGCAGTTACGGCTTATCCAAATCTAGCTTGTTTTCCAGATCGAAATTATAAAGTTGTAGAATCTTGGGGTGTTTTTGAAGATGTTTTTTGTGCTGGAAAAGAAGAAACTTTTTCTTTTTTAGAAGATGTTTTGACCGAAGTTATGGCGCTATTTCCAAGTAAAAACATTCATGTTGGCGGAGACGAATGTCCAAAAACCAGATGGAAAGTTTGCCCGAATTGCCAAAAACGAATCGCAGCTTTAGGTTTAAAAGACGAGCATGAACTGCAAAGTTATTTCATTAAACGAATTGAAAAATTCCTAAATGCAAATGGAAGACAGATTTTTGGCTGGGATGAAATTCTAGAAGGCGGACTCGCGCCAAATGCAGCTGTTATGTCTTGGCGCGGAGAATCGGGCGGAATTCACGCTGCTAAACTCAAACATCCGGTTGTAATGACTCCAGAACAAACAGTTTATTTTGATTACAATCAAGGTTATTCGCCAAACGAACCACTTACTGTGGGAAGATTAAGCACATTAGAAAAAGTTTACAATTATAATCCAACTCCAGTTGATAGTTTAAATATAGAAGAACACAAATATATTATTGGTGTTCAAGCAAATCTTTGGTCGGAATATTTAACGACTCCTGCAAAATTAAATTATATGCTTTATCCGAGAATTTTCGCTTTAGCAGAAATTGCCTGGACAGAAACTCCGAATAAAAATTACAATCATTTTATTCAAAATCAATTACCCTATCATTTAGAAAAATTAGAAGCAGAAAAAAGATTGTATAAAGTTCCAACTCCTTTTGGTTCAGAAGAAACAGCTTTAATTGCATCAAAATATATTTTAGATCTAAAGCCAACCATAAAAAACGGAAAAATATTTTATACAATTGACGGATATAATCCCGATGAAACAGCAAATTTGTATAAAAATCCTATAAGGATAAATATTCCGAAAGGAGAATATCGAATTATTAAAACCATTCAAATCAGCGAAAGCGGAAAAAGAAGTTCCATTAATAAAATTATTGTTCGAAATCCAGATTTAAAATCAGCTTTAGCCATTCAACCAAAGAAAAATGGTTTGAAATACGAATATTTTACGGGCACATTTAAGCAACTTCAGGATTTAGAACTTTCAAAGCCTGTTAATTCTGGTATTTTAGAAGGCAAAATCAGCGCTGAAAAATGGAAAACTAAATTAGAGCGTTATATCGGCTTAAAATTCAACGGATATATATTTATTCCAGAAACGGGAAATTATACTTTTTCGACACTTTCAGACGACGGATCAAAGCTTTTTATTGATGAAGAATTAATTGTAGACAACGATGGCATTCATTGGATGAATGAAGCTTTTGGAGCTGTAAAACTGGAAAAAGGATTTCATAAAATAAACATCAGTTATTTTGACTTAACTGGCGGTACAATTTTAAATTGTTTTATTCAGAAAGAAGGAAAAGAAAAACAGGAAATTAGTGCATCACAATTGTATTATGAATAGAAAACAAAAATAATAACTCTTTTTATTGGATAGAATTTATAAAAACCGCTTTATTCTCAAGACCCCAGCGGGGTAAAATATTTATAGAATATTAATTAAGAAATATAAAAAAAGCTCCAGCGGAGCGACATGTTTTTGTAACATAATATATGTCGCTCCGCTGGAGCTTTATGTTGTAAACGTTTATTCTTTGCTACAAATATTGAGCTTCTCCGAAGCTTATAACAAAAAGGAGTTGTCCTTTTGAGACAACTTCTTTTAATTTTATATAAAAAGCTATTAACCTTTTAAACTTGCCGCTAAATATTCACGGTTCATACGTGCGATATTTTCAAGTGAAATTCCTTTTGGACATTCGATTTCACAAGCTCCTGTATTTGTACAGTTACCAAAACCTTCTAAATCCATTTGGTGAACCATGTTCAATACACGATCCGTTGCTTCCACTTTACCTTGCGGTAATAATGCATATTGAGAAACTTTTGCAGAAACGAATAACATTGCTGAAGAGTTTTTACAAGTTGCAACACAAGCTCCACAACCAATACAAGCTGCAGCATCAAATGATTTGTCTGCATCGTCTTTTGGTACAGGAATCGTATTTGCGTCGATTGTATTTCCTGAAGTGTTTACAGAGATAAACCCTCCAGCGTGTTGAATTCTGTCAAAAGAACTTCTGTCAACAACTAAATCTTTAATTACTGGGAAAGCTTTTGCTCTAAATGGCTCGATAAAAATCGTATCACCATCTTTAAACATACGCATGTGCAACTGGCAAGTTGTAACACCTCTGTCTGGTCCGTGCGCTTCACCGTTGATAAATAAAGAACACATTCCGCAGATTCCCTCACGACAATCGTGGTCAAATGCTACAGGCTCTTCACCTTTGTTAATTAAACCTTCGTTAAGAACGTCTAACATTTCAAGGAAAGACATATCTGGTTCGATTCCATCAATAGGATATTCTACAATCCCTCCTTTATCTTGAGCGTTTTTTTGACGCCATATTTTTAATGTAAGTTTCATTTTGTATAAGTATTAAGTATTAAGAAAAAAGTATTAAGACTTTTCTAAATACTATTTATAGCTTCTTTGAACTAATTTAATGTTTTCGTAATTAAGAGGTTCTTTGTGTAATACTGCATCACTTGGTTTTCCTTTGTATTCCCAAGCTGCAACATATGCAAAGTTATCATCGTCACGAAGTGCTTCTCCTTCTTCTGTTTGGTATTCCTCACGGAAGTGACCTCCACAAGATTCGTTGCGGTGTAAAGCATCTTTCGCGAACAATTCTCCTAATTCTAAGAAATCGGCAACACGAGTCGCTTTTTCCAATTCCTGATTAAATTCGAAAGCGCTTCCAGGAACTTTTACATCTTTATAAAACTCTTCACGTAAAGCAGCAATTTCTTCGATAGCTTCAGTTAAACCTTTAGCATTACGAGCCATACCTACTTTATCCCACATGATTTTCCCTAATTTTTTGTGGAAATAATCTACAGAATGTTTACCGTTGTTGTTGATGAATTTATTGATTTGATCTACAACCGCTTTTTCAGCTTCAACGAATTCTGGTAAGTCTGTCGAAATTTCTCCCATTTTAATATCTGGAGCTAAATAATCTCCGATAGTATATGGCAATACAAAATATCCATCAGCTAAACCTTGCATTAAAGCAGAAGCTCCAAGTCTGTTTGCTCCGTGGTCAGAGAAGTTAGATTCTCCAATTGAGAAACATCCAGGAATTGTAGTCATTAAGTTATAATCAACCCAAGTTCCTCCCATTGTGTAGTGAACCGCTGGGTAAATCATCATTGGTGTAGTATAAGGATCTTCGTCAACGATTTTGTAATACATTTGGAATAAGTTTCCGTATTTACTTTTCACGATAGCAGCTCCTAATTTAGTTACAAGAGCAGTATCTTTATCATCTAAACCTTTTACATAAGCATCTTCAGTTCCGTAACGCTTGATAGCTGCCGCGAAATCTAAATAAACCGCTTCTCCAGTTTTGTTAACACCAAAACCAGCGTCACATCTTTCTTTAGCTGCACGAGACGCAACGTCACGAGGAACTAAGTTACCAAACGCAGGGTATCTTCTTTCTAAGAAATAATCTCTTTCGTCTTCAGATAAATCTGTTGCTTTTTTCTTTCCTTCACGGATAGCTTTTGCATCCTCAAGGTTTTTTGGCACCCAAATACGACCGTCATTACGCAAAGATTCAGACATCAAAGTCAATTTTGACTGGTGATCTCCTGAAACTGGAATACATGTTGGGTGAATTTGTGTGTAACAAGGATTCGCGAAAAACGCTCCTTTTTTATGAATTTTCCAAGCTGCTGTTGCGTTACTTCCCATAGCATTTGTAGAAAGGAAAAATACGTTTCCGTATCCTCCAGAACCAATTACTACCGCGTGAGCAGAATGTCTTTCTATTTTTCCTGTAATTAAGTCACGAGCGATAATACCTCTCGCTTTTCCGTTCACGATTACAATGTCAAGCATTTCGTGACGGTTGTACATTTTAATTTTTCCACGACCAATCTGACGGTTCATTGCAGAATAAGCTCCTAACAATAATTGCTGTCCAGTTTGTCCTTGTGCGTAAAATGTACGAGAAACTAAAGTTCCTCCAAAAGAACGATTATCTAAAAGTCCGCCATATTCACGAGCCAACGGTACACCTTGAGCCACACATTGGTCAATAATATTTGCAGAAACCTCAGCCAAACGGTGAACGTTTGCTTCACGTGCACGGTAGTCACCACCTTTTACAGTATCGTAGAACAATCTGTAAACTGAGTCACCGTCACCTTTATAGTTTTTTGCTGCGTTGATACCTCCTTGTGCCGCGATAGAGTGCGCACGACGTGGAGAATCTTGGAAGCAGAATGCTTTTACGTTATATCCTAACTCAGCCAAAGTAGCCGCAGCCGAACCTCCAGCCAAACCTGTACCAACTACGATAATATCAAGATTACGCTTGTTAGCAGGGTTTACTAAATTAATATGATCTTTATAATTTGTCCATTTGTCCGCTATAGGACCATTTGGAATTTTTGAATCTAATGCCATTATAATTTATATTAATTATTGAAATGATGAAATAATGCGATAATTACAAAAAGAGCCGGCACAACAACTGCGAACCAGTAACCTACTTTTGCTAAAAATCTTGAGTATTTGTTGTGCATCCCTACAGATTGAAGAGAAGATGCGAACCCATGCCATAAGTGAAATCCTAAAAGGATAAAGGACACGCAGTACAATGCTGTACGAATTGGGTCATGAAATTTGTGAACTAACTCACCATAATACCTTGTAGCATCTGGCGCTGTACCTGCTATGTATTTGTAGCTAACTTCAGGAAACCAGAAATCATAAAAATGCAATCCTAAGAAAGCTAAAATAACCAATCCAGAAATAATCATATTTCTAGAACTCCAAGAAGCGTTTGCAGCTCCGTTGTATTTAGCGTAAGCAATTGGTCTTGCCGCGCTGTTTTGTGCCGTAAGTACAAATCCCATTACGAAATGGAAAATTACTCCAAATGCCAAAACTGGCTGCATTACATACTGAATCAGCGGATTGTATCCCATAAAGTGAGAAGCTTCATTGAAAACGTCTTCACTAAGAATAGAAATAAAATTTAAGGAAACATGCAGCGCTAAAAACGTGATTAAGAATATTCCCGAAAGAGCCATAGCCACTTTCTTTAAGATGGAAGCATTCAACTGTGCAGATTGTGCCATAAGTGTTAAGTAGTTTGTTTTAAAAAATTAGACAAAAATAACTCAATTACAAAAGAACTACAACCATTTCGCTGTTATTTATAATGATTTTAAAATAGCGCATTACTAAGTATTTTTACGTACAAAAATTAAATTCATTAAAAATAATTTAGTATAAAATTTTTAAGAACCTGCTTCTTAAGCCTTAAAATCAAAATGGCACTCTAAGTAGATTAGGAAATTTTTATCATATTGTTATTTTATTCAAAGTTTTGATTTGTTTTCTTTAAAAGTTTCATCGCACATAAATTTTGTCTGAGTAAAAAATTGTCATTCCACAACATAGTTTTACCTTTAGCCGCTCAAAAAAATAAGAATGAAAACAGGAATTGATGCTATTTCTTTTGACGTAGCAAACATACATTTACCCATAAAAACTTTGGCTATTGCCAGAAATATAGAACCAGAAAAATTAGAAAAAGGTCTTGGCTTACTAAAAATGACTTTTCCAGACGTTCATCAGGATGCAGTTGTTTTTGGAGCAAACGCTTTGACAAAACTTATCATTGACAATAAAATTGACTTAAAAGAAATCAGCAGAATCTATGTTGGTACTGAAAGTGGAATTGACAGTTCTAAACCAATTGCTTCTTATTTAATAAGTCTAATAGAACAGAAATTTGGCGAAGATTCTTTAGCAGAATGTGATGTTGTAGATTTTACTTTTGCTTGTATTGGCGGAGTTGACGCGATGCAAAACTGTCTTGATTTCGTAAAATTAAATCCAACTAAAAAAGCAATTGTAGTTACTTCTGATTTTGCAAAATATGATTTAAACTCAGGTGGAGAATATACACAGGGCGCCGGAGCTGTCGCCATGTTAATTGCTGCAAACCCAAAAATTATTGCTTTTGATGACAATTGGGCAACAAGTACAAAAGGTGTTTTCGATTTCTTCAAACCTTACAGAACAATTTCTAAAGAAGAAATCACAAAAAACACAAACAACGATTCTTGGCTTGACAATTTAGAAGCCGAAATTGAAATCCACAAAGATCAGCCAGTTTTTGACGGACAATATTCGAACCAATGTTATATGGATCGTACGCGAAATGCTTACTTTTCATTTAAAAAATTAAAAAACACTACCGAAACTTTATACAACACTTGGCATAGTATCGTTATGCACTTGCCATATTCTTTTCAAGGAAGAAGAATGTTATCTGAAATTTATGCTTTAGATAGTGCTGAAAAAATCATTGCTGATGATATTGCACCTGCAGATTATCAGACAAAAATTAAAGAAGTGGCAAAATCTGACGATTATAGAAGTTTTGTAACTAAGAAATTGCAACCTGCAGAATTGGCTTCTTCTTTAATTGGAAACCTATATACAGGTTCCATTTTCATGGGATTATTATCGACTCTGGCTCATTTTTATGATACGGAAAAAGAAGTTTCTGGAACTAAATTTGGTTTCTTAGCTTATGGAAGCGGATCTAAATCGAAAGTTTTTGAAGGAACGATTCAGCCCGAATGGAAATCGGCTTTAGAAAACGTGAAGCTTTTTGAAAATTTAGAAGAAAGCGTAGAAATTAATTTCAATACTTACGAAAGTCTTCACAAAAAAGAACAAAAACAAAGCGTAAGAACTCCGAAAAACGAATGGGTTTTAGATCGAATTGAAAAAGAGATTCCGGTTTTGATTGGGGCTCGTTATTATAAATGGGTTGATTAAATTCCAATAAAGAAATTCCAAATTCCAATAAGAAAACCGAAGCTTGATGCTTCGGTTTTTTGTTTTATATACATATAGTTTGTCATCCTGAGCAAAGTCGAAGGATACATTAGTAGCTCTGCAAAGATTGTCAATTTTACATGCGGAGTTGCTCGTGAGTCCTTCGACTTCGCTCAGGATGACAAGATTGTGTTTAAAACTTTGACAAAGATCGTGGCACATAAAGCAACAATCCCAATCCAAAAACAAAAATAAAACAACTTAAAAACATCCAAATTCCATCCTTCAAAACAAAAAAAGAAATTCCCACAGCGATCGAACCAATAATCACCATTAAAGATTTTACCATTTCTTTCTTTATAAAAGAAAAAGCATGAATTGCTAAACCAACAAAAAGTAGAGACGGACCGACAGCCACAAATGGATAAAAAATTAATGGTGAAATTGTAATTTGATGGCTTAATGCCTCTTTTGCAATTTCGTTATTTCCGTAACTTGACATAATAAAATCGATTGTGCAAAGTCCGATGTGAGCAATGACGCCTAAAGTTGTCAGCGCAGAAGCGACAGCATTTATTCTGTTTTTAGGAAATGCATCATTAAACGAAAGTAAAAAACAAGCTCCAATTAAATTAAACCAATGCGCAAAATCTATTGATTCGCTAAGACTTGGTAAAAGGTTAGAAAAAAATAAATAACTGGTTAAAAAAAACAGCAATCCGATGAGGCAAAAATGTTTCGTTTTCATAGTTTGTTTTAAAAATTGATGAAGCAAAACTAAAATGAAAATTTTCCTAAAAGACCAATTTTATTGGCTTTGGTACGAAATGCATTGTTTTAGGTACGAAATTACAATGCCAATAAAACATCTTTATAATTTCTCGAAACTGGAAGTTCTATTTGAGTCAAAATAATTGTATTTGCATTTCTCCAAGATTTAAAATGCATCGGATTGATTAAATGTGAACGATGAATTTGTATTAAAAAATTGAAATCATCTTGTACTTTTTTGAGTGATGACCGAATGAGTTTTGCCTGAAGTTTATTATTTTCGAGATAAAAAATCTCAACATAATTCTGTGCATTCGAAATACAAACCAAATCCGTTTTATTGATTTTTAGAATATCTAATCTGTTTTCTCCTTTAAATACTAAAACATCGTCTTTTAATGGAATTAGTTTGATTAAATATCTTCTTGCTAGAATAATTACCGGAGTAACAATTAAAACGACTTTTATAAATATTACCGAAAAGAATTCAGAGAAAGCATAACCACCATTTAAAATTGGACTTTTATAAAAGGCAAAAACTCCAATTAGATATAGCAAATGAAAGAGCAAAATGGCTGTTATTTCTAAACTGATATTCCATTTTCTTATTTTTTGATAAAAGCTTTTTTGAATAATTGCCAAAAGACCATAGCATAAAAACGCCATAAAACTAAAGCTAAAACTTAGAAAAAACCAGGCTCTTAAATTTATTGTTCCGTCGTCAAAAGGTTTAATGATGAAAGCAAAAACAAAAAGCCATAAAGCAATCAGCAAACCTACTACAAGATTATGTTTTATGGAAATATTAAGCTGTTTCACTTTTTAGTATGGATTTTAAAGTTTCAGCTATAATCTTGTCATTTCGACCGAAGGGAGAAATCACACTAGAAACTCCGCAAGCTAAAACGCCAATCTTTGTCGAATTACTATTGTGATTTCTCCCTTCGATCGAAATGACAAACTACACTGAAAGCTCAATGATTATTTATAAATCGTAAACTTATTATGACTCAAAGTAAAACCAAGATTTTCATAAATCGCCACATTTTCAATTCTTTTTTTATTTGTCGTTACTTCGATACTTTTTAGATTATTCTGATGTGAAAAATTTAAAATTTCATTTATTAATACTCTTCCAACGCCTTGACCTCGATATTTTTGACGAATGAAAAACTCCTGAATTTCTCCTACCAATCCGCAATGATGCAACAAATTTTGTGTATGAAAGCTAATAAATCCTAAACCTTCTGTTTCGTTTTCTGCGATGAGATACAGATTTTTTGGGTTTGAAATATTTTCATTGAAGATTCCTTTGAAAACTTCGAAATCTAAAATTTCATTTTCTAGTTCGCAGATTGCTTTATAAACCAAGTCTAAATCTTGGTTTTGTATTTTTCTGATTTTGACTTTTGAGTTCATGAATTTTACATCAATTTAAGCTTACAGCCATTCTAAAGTTATAAATTTATCACAATCATCTTTCATATCAGAAGCCCAATCAATAAGTATAGCAGCGCCACCTTTTCTAATTTCATTTCTAACTATATTGTAGTTTTCTTTTGCATCAACAGGTCCTAATCCAGCTAACTCAAAAACTATATATTTTGTTTTAGAGAATGTTGCGTATAATGAAAGTAATCTTTTAGAATTCCAGTAAAGTTCTTTTATTTTAGTCTTTTTTTTAATCCATGGAATTTCATAAATTTTCTGGATAAATTCACTTTCTAGATTTGCTCTTTTCTTTAAATATTCACCAACTCTAATTGGAAAAAACAACCTTCTAAATTTTGATTCTTTAAAATAATCTACATAAGTCAAGGACTTAGTAACAATCACATTTTCATTTTTTATTTTTCCAGTAAAAACGTTAACCAATTCCGTTTTGATATCTTGAAAATGAGATCCTCCATATAAATACAAAATAACCAACTCTCCTTCTCTTAACTCAAAGGGCGGTATAAAATACTTATCCGTTCTTATTCCATTACTTTCAATTAACAATTCTTTCATTTTTATCCAAGTAATTCATCACAAGATACAAAATTGGATAATTAAACCTTATTTCAACCATTAAATTTCTTTTGAAACCGTAAGCGTGACGGATAGAGGCGGTATCCTTTTATGCAGCGGAGCGGAATAAAAGATATAGCCGAAAGCCCGATTCGCCACGGCGAACACGCCCAAATTAAGATTCTGAGATTCTAAGTTGCTAAGATTTTCCAATCTTTGTCGAGTTACTTCTGAAGATTTCTCGTTACTCGAAATGACAAGATTATGTAGAAGCTTTGCGAACCTTGCGTAAAACCTTAGCGCTCTTTGCGGTTAAATAAACACTGAAAAAATAGAACCAAAACAAATAAGAAAACTTTAATAAAATCAATTATACGTCATTACTTCAAATTCACTAATTTTGAAATTCGAAGTTCAAAAACGAAATAATTATGAAATATCATCAAATAAACAGCTCTCTTTTTGTAAAAAACCGCAGAAAGTTTATGGCTGAAATGAAACCTAATTCTGTTGCAGTATTCAACTCAAACGACATTTACCCAATTAGTGCCGACAGTACTTTGCCATTTGCTCAACACAGAGATATCTTTTATCTAAGCGGTGTAGATCAAGAAGAAAGCGTTTTGCTTTTGTTTCCAGATGCGCCTTATGAAAGTCAAAGAGAAATTCTTTTTTTGAGAGAAACTAATGATCATATTGCAGTTTGGGAAGGTGAAAAACTGACTAAAGAACGTGCTTTTCAGGTTTCGGGAATTAGAACGGTTTATTGGTTGCAAGATTTTCATAAAGTTTTGAACGAAATGATGACGTATGCTGAAACGATGTACATCAATACTAACGAACATTATCGTGCAACTGTTGAAACTGAAACACGTGAAGCTCGTTTTGTAAAATGGTGGAAAGAACGTTATCCAGCTCATAATGTTGCGAAAAGCAACCCAATTCTTCAAAGAATTCGTTCTGTAAAAGAAAGTGAAGAAATCGATTTGATTCAGCATGCTTGTGATATTACAGAAAAAGGTTTCCGCAGATTATTAGGTTTTGTAAAACCAAATGTTACAGAATATGAAATCGAAGCCGAATTGGCTCACGAATTCATCAGAAACCGTTCTAAAGGTTTTGCTTACACACCAATTATTGCTTCTGGAAATAATGCTAATGTTTTACATTATATCGAAAACAATCAGCAATGTAAAGCTGGAGATTTGATTTTATTGGATGTTGCGGCAGAATATGCTAATTATTCTAGCGACATGACAAGAACAATTCCAGTTTCTGGACGTTTTTCAGATCGTCAGAAAGCGGTTTACAATGCTGTTTTGAGAGTTAAAAACGAAGCAACTAAAATGCTTACTCCTGGAACACTTTGGAAACAATATCATATTGAAGTGGGTAAAATCATGACTTCTGAATTGCTTGGTTTAGGTTTATTAGACAAAGCAGATGTTCAGAACGAAAATCCAGAATGGCCTGCTTACAAAAAGTATTTCATGCACGGAACTTCTCACCACATGGGATTGGACACGCACGATTACGGTTTGCTTCACGAACCAATGAAACCAAATATGGTTTTCACGGTTGAACCTGGAATTTATATTCCGGCAGAAAAGTTCGGAATCCGTTTAGAAGATAATGTTGTGGTTCAGGAAAAAGGAGAACCTTTCAACTTAATGAGAAATATTCCAGTTGAAGTTGATGAAATTGAAACTTTGATGAATGAATAAAAAACAAAAGGCTGTCTACTAATTTTTAGACAGCCTTTGTTTTATCAACTTTTCTTTATTGCCCTAGCAGGGCAAATATTTATAGCTTAAATCACATACATGGCCACAGAAGAGCTCCAGCGGAGCGAAATATAATAGCATAAAAATATGTCGCTCCGCTGGAGCTTTATCCTTTATAATAAATAAAAATTTCTATAAATATTTAGCTTCTCCGAAGCTGATCTTCTAAAACAATAAAAAAGCCCTTAATAAATTATTAAGGGCTTTTTTAAATTTATAAATCGGTTAATTATCCGATTTTTGCTATTTGCACATCTAATTGGAATTTTCCGTCAGGTGCGTTTTCGTTGATCAATTCAAAAAGTTCTAAAGCTCTTCTTGCATTTTTCTCTTCTTCTCTTTGCTCAGCTACATACCACATCATAAAATCTTCTGTAGCATAATCATTTTCAGCTCTACATTTTGCGATTACTTTATTGATAGCTTGAGTAACTGCAATTTCGTTTTGTAAAGCGATTTCAAATACTTCTCTTAAAGAAGCAAATTCTTGCTGCACTTCTGGAATAGATGGCGTAATGGCAATCCCTCCCATATCTGTAATATATTTAAAAACTTTTAGAAAATGCTCTCTTTCTTCTTCGGCTTGTTTGTACAAATAAGATGCTGTATTAGCATAACCGTTTCTATCTAACCATGCAGCCATAGCTAAATATTTGTTAGAAGCATCGCTTTCTAATTTTGCTTGTAAGTTCAATATATTTTCTACACCTTCAACTAATGAAGTACGTGTTCTAAGTAAATCTTTCATAACCTTTAATTTTTATACGTGTAAAATTACTAAAATTAAAGGAGACAGCTCTAACTGCCTGAAAATTTGGATTTAATCTAAGTAAGAATCTAAATAAGCTCTACGTTTACAATATTGCAAAGCATTGAATGTAAGTTGAGTGTAAATTTAGTTCCGTTTAATAAATCTCTTAACTGCACTATTTCGCAAATGGTAAGATTTCTGGAAAAATTTCTTTTTGTAGTTTCAATCAGCTGTGCGTCTGAGTAGTCGGATAAGTCATAAAGCATATTAAGAATGTCAACGCTATTAACCTTTCTTTGAAAAATCAAAAAATCTTGAATCTTATAACTTGACACTGTATCAACAAAATTGATGATTATACTATTGGTCAAATCACATTGATAACTGTATCCTTTTTCGGTTTCAAATAATACTTTGGTGGTCAAATCACTAACTAACATTCTGATAAAATATGATAACGGTGCAAAAGTATATAATTTAATGCAATTAAACACGTAATTAAGACTAATTTAAAATAACAAAATTACTTAATGTTTTTAAAAACAGCTGAAACACACTAAACTCTGTAACATTTGACAGAATTATTAGTCTAATTTTAAAAACAAAATTTATAAATTATGCAAGCGCACGAAATAGATTATCAGATTTTTGGAGAAGAAATGCAGTATGTTGAAATAGAATTAGATCCACAAGAAATTGTAATTGCCGAAGCAGGCAGTTTTATGATGATGGAAAACAATATCCAAATGGAAACGATATTTGGAGACGGTTCTCAGCAACAAGGATCAGGTTTGTTTGGAAAACTTTTAAATGCGGGTAAAAGAGTTCTTACCGGAGAAAGTTTGTTTATGACCGCATTTTTAAACCAAGGCAACAGCAAAAGCAAAGTTTCATTTGCATCACCCTATCCTGGAAAAATCCTTCCAATTGATTTAACGGAATTTCAGGGTAAATTTATCTGTCAAAAAAGTTCCTTTTTATGTGCTGCGAAAGGTGTTTCTGTTGGAATTGAATTTTCTCAAAAACTCGGACGCGGTTTATTTGGCGGTGAAGGTTTCATTATGCAAAAAATTGAAGGAGACGGAATGGCATTTGTACATTCTGGAGGCACAATGGCTAAAAAAGTATTAGGTCATGGCGAAGTCTTAAAAGTAGATACAGGATGTATTATTGGTTTTACCAAAGATGTAGATTATGATATTGAATTTATTGGTGGCATCAAGAATTCTATTTTTGGTGGCGAAGGATTATTTTATGCTACTTTAAAAGGTCCAGGAACGGTTTACATTCAGTCACTTCCTTTCTCTAGATTGGCTGACCGTATTATTGCTTCTGCACCAAGATCTGGCGGAAACAGCCGTGACGAGGGAAGTCTTCTCGGCGGATTAGGAAATCTATTAGATGGAGATAATCGCTTTTAATTTATAAAAAAACAAGGGCAGATCTTTCGACCTGCCCTAAAACACCTAACCAAAAGTGTTCTAATATCCGTTATTACCAAATTCTTTAGAATTTGAAATGGCATCCAAAAATGATCTCGGAATTGGTCTTACTATATGTTTACCATCAACAAAATTTGTTCCCGCAATTGGATTTGTCTGATCTAAATATGTCTTCGTTAATTTTCCAGTACGTTTTAAGTCAATCCATCTTGTATGTTCGCCAGATAATTCTCTTGCTCTTTCTTTTAAAATAAAATCGATATTCATCTGTCCACTTGATACTAACATTTCGCTTTCTCTAGACGTTATCGCTGCTCTTTTTCTTAAAGTATTTACATAACCCAAAGCTTTCGTTTGATTATTATCGTTTAAAATAGCTGCTTCTGCTGCAATTAAATAAACTTCACCCAAACGAATAATCGGAATATCTCCCAGCCAATATTGGTTACTTTGACAATATAATGCGGCAGAAAATTTTCGCATGGCAGGAAACATATTGATAAGATTTGGATCGTTTGGATACATCGCTGGATCTTTATATTTATTTGTTCCGGGTTCGAAGATATCACTTGGATCTGCCACAAGTGCTGGCATTTTACTTTTCACAACTGGATCAATATTCCAGTTTGGAGTAAATACAGCCAAACCTTCATCATTATTCATATTAATTTGCTCTTCGATTCTTTGAGAATAAAAATTAACCGTTGGAAGTGCCTGAGCCAAAGTATTTTTAATCGTATACCCCACTACAGAAGCATCTTTCTTGTAAGCCGTCGCCATTGTTTGTGTAATTGTTTTATTGGCTGCGGCATAAAACTTAAAAGTAAAGGTTTCTGCAAAACGAGTATCTGCAGGTGATGGCACTGGCGAAAAGACCTCTGTCAACAAATATTTACTTGGTTTCAGCATTCGGCTGTTCGCTCTTCCATAGAGAATACTCGTTGCTCCGGCTCCCCATTCTGCTCCTCTGGTTGCTAAATCTGGCAAATAATATTGTCTTGTTCTTCCTCGGTTGAAACCTTCCGGATTAAGTCCCCCGGGATCAATTCCTTGCGTAAACAAAAATTCTGTGTTTTTCTTGTTGTTGTTGCCATCCCAAAGTTTCTTGAATCCTGAACTTGTGTTATCACTTAAATACAAAGCCGTATTGTATTTTCCAGCATTGTTAATTAATTCTTCAGCAGTTTCTAACGCTAGTCGGGCGTATTCAGAAACCTCTCCTAATCTTGTTCTTTGCAAATAAACTTTCGCTAATAATCCATAAGCCGCTTTTTTTGCAACTCGTCCCTGTAAAGTCTGCTGAACTGGCAGATGTGCACAAGCAAATTTTAAATCTTCTATAATTAGATCGTAAAATTCTTTCTCAGAACTGCGAACTGGCGCGTTATCTGCTCCTTCAATAATAGACGATTTTGTTCTTAAAACAACTCCTCCAAATTGCTCCACTAAAATAAAATTACTGAAAGCTCTTAGAAAATACGCTTCAGCCAATTTAGCATTCAATTCTTCTGGAGAAGCATAACCGTTAACGTCTTTTGAATAATAAATTGCCGTATTGCATAGATTTATTGTAGTATATGCCGTTCCCCAGATCACTTTTATATTTCCATCATCTGGATTTAACTGACTGGCGTATTGTGCATAACCAATTCCGCTAGTGCTTACATTTTCCCAAGAGTCTGTTCCTGCTTCTGTTGGCGCTATATAATCTACTTTTCCGTGAAGGAAATAAAGATTCTCGTAACAACTATTAATTAATCCTTCAAATCCTGGCCTTTCACTATAAGACTTATCTAAAGAAACAGTGGTCAGGTTTTTTTCGTCTAAGCTGCATGATTGTAATCCAACCATAAAAGACATTAAGACAATTGCTGATTTTAAATTTATATACTTTTTCATGATATTATAATGATAAATTAAGACCGAAAACAACTTGTTTAAATAATGGGAATGAATCCGATCCTCCACTTTCTGGATCTACATTTTTCAATAAATGACTGCGGCTAAAAACAAAAGGATTATAAGATGTAACGTAAAGCCTCATTGTATTCAAACCTGTTTTTTTAAGAAAATCTTCTGGCATAGTATACCCCAAAGTAATATTCTTGATTTTGATGTAAGATGCATCTACAAGCTCCAATCCCGACTGAAATTGTGTATTAAAACTACCTCCAGGTCTAGGAAAATCGTTCGTTGGATTATCTTGTGTCCAATAGCTGTAAGTTTCTGGCTGTGCTTCTTTGTTCCAATAACCAAGAACCTGAGCACGCATCATACCGCCGTATCTTCCGTTTACAAAAACAGTACAATCAAAATTTTTGTATTTGAAGGTATTCTGGAAACCAAAGAAAAAATCAGGAACATTGTTTCCTACAATCATTCTGTCTTTTGTAGAATAAACATGCACTCCATTATCAGATACACCGTTGGCATCAAACTGCGGAACCGTTTGTAGTTTTATATCTCCAGGTTTTGCTCCATACAAAGCTGCTTCGGTTTCTTGACCTAATTGCCAAATTCCTATTTTTTTATAATCATAAAAAACACCGCCAGAAGCTGGAGTTTGCCCTATAAATAGTCCTTCTGAAATTAATTCATTTACTGTTAAGTTTCCTAAATCAATATTGGTCAGCTTTTCTGTAGCGTGAGTGTAGGTGAAAGAAGTATTCCATTTGAAATTTTCAGTATCAATATTTTTAGTGTTTATAGAAAGTTCAAAACCTCTATTTTGAGAAGTGGCAATATTAGAAGTCTTTTTATAAGGGGTTTTAGCATCATAACCTCCTGAACTAGTAGGCAGACGGCGATCCCATAAAATACCATCAGTATTTGTCCAATAATATTCGGCCACAAGATCGATTCTATTTTTCAAAACAGAAACATCTAAACCTAAGTTCGTATTTGTAGAACGCTCCCAAGTTAAATCTGGATTTGAAATATGCTCCGTTGGCACGTACATTGGCAAAGCCGTACCGCCGCCAAGAGAAAGACTGCTCGTTTTGGTTGATGTACGAGTCAAACTAGAATACGGATCGATATTTGCAGATCCAGAAACACCATAACCTAATCTAAGTTTCAAGTTATTCAACCATGAACTCGTTCCTTGCATAAAACTTTCATCGCTTATACGCCAAGCCAAAGATGCCGATGGGAAAGATGACCACTTATTTCCTTCAGCTAAAGGAGAAACTCCATCCCAACGATTGGTTAATTGAAATAAATACTTTCCTTTAAAACTATAATTAAAACGCCCTGCAAATGACATTCTGTTAAACTGGCTGTAAGCATTCATTCTAGTAGTTAGATTTTTTACCGCTCCCATATTATAAAACTGAAAGTCGTCGTAATCGATACCGTTACCGCCTAAATAAGCTCCTTCAGATCTGCTGTCTGCCCATGAAGTAATACCTGTTAAACCAAAATCATGATCTTTGCCCAGTTTAAAATTATAGTTCAAAATATTTTCCCAGATATAACTATAAGCCAACTCATTATTATAAGTAGCTTCGCTTGCCGTTCTACCTTCTGTTAGTAAATTGTATGAATTTTTGTTTTGAAAAGTTCCTGCTCTACTTCCTGAAAATCGAGTTCCTAAATTAGATCTTAGCTTCAAATTTTTAGCAAATTCAAACTCCAGATAAGGATTGAATTGTACATTATAACTTAAAGATTCATTAGCAAAAGCGCCTGGATAATTGTTTGCCAAAATACTAATGTTGTTTGGATCTCCTTCAATTGGATAAAGATTTACAATACCATTTTCATCAAAAGGAACTCCAAGAGGATAAACGCTGTACGCTTTATTAATTCTACTATTTGTTGTGCTGTTTTTACGATAGTTTAAAATCAATTGAAAACCTGTTTTAAATTTATCGCTAAATTTAATATCAACTCCGCCTCTAGAATTAAAGCTATTTACTTTATCATTTTGATAAATTCCTTCTTCGCCTACATATCCTAAAGAAAAATAACCTTGCACTTTCTCAGATCCGCCTCTCATAAAAAGATTATGATTCTGCTGCGTTCCTACTTGTAAGGTTTCATCGATCCAATTTACATATTGTCCTTTTTCGATGGCAGCAACTGCCGAAGCATTCAGTCCTAAATCGGTTAAGTTTGTAGCTTCGTATCCATTGTCTAGAAAAAATCGGTCGCGTTTATAATTCAGCCATTTTTCTCCTGTAAGCGGAGCAGGAAAAGAAGAAAAACCATTCAAGCCGAAATAAGTGTTAAAGTCAATTTGTGTTTTTCCTGCTTTTGCTTTTTTAGTGGTCACAATAATAACTCCGTTGGCTCCTGAAGAACCATATATTGCAGTTGACGAAGCATCTTTTAAAACATCGATACTTTCAATGTCATTCGGATTCAAATTATCAATACTCGAAGGAATTCCATCCACGATATACAAAGGATTCTGACTTGCAGTCAAAGATCTGTTTCCTCTTAATAAAACTTTTGGAGACGTTCCTGCTTTTCCTGATCCGCGTTGAATATCTAAACCAGAAACTCTTCCTTGAAGTGCTTCCATCGGACTTAAAACGGGACTCAAAACAATATCAGTTGATTTTACTGTTGCTACAGCACCTGTCAAATCTTTTTTCTTTACTGCGCCATAACCTACAATTACAACTTCATTTAAAGCTGAATTTTGCTCTTGCAGAATGACGCTCAAAGATTTGCTTTGACCTACTTTTACTTCAGAATTCTCAAATCCAATAAAAGAAAAAACTAAAACACTATTTGTTCCGTTTACCCGAATTGTAAACTTTCCGTCTAAATCGGTTTGCACGCCATTTTTAGTTCCTTTTTCTATAACATTTGCTCCTGGTATTGGCATATTTCTAGAGTCGGTCAGCACTCCTGTAATTTCAATACCTTGCTCAACAATTATTTTCTGAACTGTGTTTTTTTCCTGAATATTTACTTGCAGTTTTTTCTTTACCAAAATAATCTGACGATCATTTACAGTATAAGAAATATCAGTTCCTTTAAATACTTCTTCCAGTATTTCAGTTATTCCTTTTTTCTTTACATTAATTGTCACCTTTCTGTTTAGGTCGATTATACTGCTTTCGAAAAGAAATCTGTATTCTGAAACAGACTCCACTTTGTTAAACAGTTTCTCTACCGGTGCATTCTTTATGTTTAAGGTCAATTTTGTATTTTGCGAATAGACACTTGCTTGAATTTTGATCAAAGAAAGCATCAGTAATAATGTGGTTAGTTTCATTCTTAGACTAATTTTAGGCAAATAAGGACTAAGCCAATTCCTCTTAATTATTTTTTTCATAATTTTGGATTGATTTTAAATGATTTAATTCGATACGTCGTTTAAAAACACATTACTGAATCGGGAAATATTGGTAGTATTTTCCGATTTTTTTCTTCTTGTGTTTTTCAAAAAAATAAGACTCTCACTTCATAAATTTGGTTTTGTTGGTTTGGTTAATAAATAGTTAGTTTATTTTTATAAGCTTTCCTTGTTTTGTATAAGTAAAGCTTTGAATTTTACTCATTGTTTCTAATACCTTTTCTATACTTTCGATATTCTTGTTGAAACTGGCATTAAATTTTTTATCTAAAATGTCGGTTCTGTTATTTTCTATAGTGACATCGTAAGTACGTTCCAGTTTTATTATGATATCTCTAAAAGCTGTTTTTCTAAAAACAATTTCTCCGTTAATCCATTCTGTGTAAAAACGAGTATCAACTTTATCAATCTTTATTTCAGTATTTTTACTATTCCAAGATCCTTTTTCGCCTGGAGTCAGCATTGCTTTTTTATCGGCATTTTCAAGACCAGACAAACTAACCGAACCTTCAACCAAAACCGTATTGATATCTAAATCTTCTTTATAAGAACTAACATTAAATTTGGTTCCTAAAACTTGAACATTGACACCTCTGGTTTTTACAATAAAAGGATGTATTTTGTCTTTTGCCACATCAAAAAAAGCCTCTCCTTCTAAAACAACTTCTCTATTATGTCCTTTAATAAATTGAACCGGATATTTTAAAGATGAACCCGCATTTAGATTTACTGAAGTACCATCAGACAACATCACTTTAAAAGTTTTACCGTAAGGAATTTGAATTTCATTATAAACCAATTTATTCGCGGAATTCACCGAACGATAATTAATTTCATTCTCTTTTTGAGAAGCAACCACTTCTCCATTTTTTTTGATAATCTGCTGTTCTCCATTTGGATTTAAAACCTGAATATCTCCATTTTCTAAAACCAACTGAATTGCATCTGATGGAATTTCAGTTTTATCTTGTTTTACATTCTTATATTGAAAAACATAAACCAAGCCCAACAAACAAACGACGATTGCCGCATATTGAAGCATTTTTTTCCAATTAATGACAACTGTCTTTTTGTTAATATTTAATTCTTCTTTTAATTCCTCCCAGCTTTCATCTACATCTATAGATTCTGCATACAATAATGCTTCTTCTAGCATACCATTACTTTGAAGGTTTTCTATTAATTCCTTCTCTTCAGGAGAAAGCGATGCCATTTTCGAAGCATCTAAGTGTCCATCAGAGGTTATTTTCCTCAGAACGTTAATCAATTTAAAATTTGGAGTCATTGTTTTTTATATAGTGGTTTTCTATATGTTAGAAAAAAAGTTTTTTAGGGTGACAACAAATCAAAAAATTTTGATTTTTTTTACACATAGTGAAAAAAAACTAACTTTTTATTTTACATTTGGCACTGTGTAATCCATTACAAAACAATAAATGCTATTTTAAATGTTAAATCATAAAGATTTTAAAATATTTGAAGCTTTATACAAAGAGCATTTTGTCTTTTTCTCTCTAGTGTCTTTTAATATCGTTAAAGACAAAGATGTAGCAAAAGACATTGTGCAAGATTTTTTTACTTATTTATGGGAAAAAGAGGAAGCCTTAAACGTAACCAGCACATTTAAAGCTTATGGCACAAAAGCAATAAAAAACTTAAGTCTGCAATATTTAGAAAAAAACAAAACAATAAGCCTGCAGCATAACAAAATAGCGGTTCCTAAATCAGAAGAACAAATTACTTTTGAGGGTACAGAAGAAAATAAGAAACCGAAAATTCAAACCTTAATAGAAAAAATTCCTCAAGCTAGAAGAGAAATTTTCATGCTTCATGTTGTTGAAGGTCTCAGTTATCAAGAAATTGCAGAAGACAATAATATCTCAATAAATACTGTAAAAACACAAATGAAAAGAGCTTATGCCTCTTTAAGAGAATCCCAAAATATCTCTCAGTTAAAATTCATTCTGTATTTCATATGGCTAATAAAATAGCGTATTTTTGCTATTTAAAATTTCCATTTTGAGTCAAATATTATACAAAAACACAAAAATATCCTATTCTGATAACGGAAAAGGAAATACGATAGTTTTACTTCACGGCTTTTTAGAAAACAAAAAAATGTGGACGGAGTATGTAGAACTTTTTTCGAAAAAATATCGCGTTATTACCATTGATTTATTAGGTCATGGCGAATCCGATTCTTTAGGTTACGTTCATGAAATGGAAGAAAATGCCAATGCCGTTAATGAAGTTTTGGAATTTCTAAAAATCGAAAAAGCAATAATTTTAGGACATTCAATGGGCGGTTATGTCGGTTTGGCTTTCGCCGAATTATATCCAAAAAAAATCGAAAAATTAGTTTTACAGAATTCAACTTCTAAAGAAGACAGCGAGGAAAAAAAGACAAACAGAACACGCGCCATTAAAGCCGTAAAACAAAATTATATCAGTTTTGTGAGTTTAGCCATTGCAAATTTATTTAGCGAAAATAACAGAACTAGATTAGCAGAAGAAATTGAAAAGGTAAAAACAGAAGCCTTAAAAACACCGTTACAAGGAATTGTAGCTTCTTTGGAAGGAATGAAAATACGAAAAGACAGAGAATGGCTTTTGCAAGAAAACAGATTTCCGGTCTTATTGATTTTAGGCAAAAAAGATCCTGTTTTAAATTATGAAGAAAGTCTTGCACAAATTGAAGACACAACTGCCGAACTTGTTTCGTTTGAAGATGGACACATGAGCCACATCGAAAATAAAGAAGAACTGAAAAACATTTTACTGGATTTCTTCGAATAAATGATTTATAAAATCAAAAAAGGCCATTTCTAACCTAGGTTGAAATAGCCTTTTTCTCATTTTTGGGGGCAAATGTTATTATAATTTAGATGTAATATCTTTTTTGTATTTAGACAAAGTCGCTCTTGTTAAACCAAGATTTGCTTTTGTAGAATCTACAGCTAAATAAATAAAATATCTTCCATCTTCAGATAAATCAATAATATGAATCTGATCTGTTAATGTGATCAAGATATCATTAATTTTTTGATCTAATCCCAAAGCTCTAATCGCGTTCAATTTAGCTTTTACAACTTCTAAATTGTAAGCCGAAGCCAATTCTGGATCAAAATCAGGTTTAACAGTTAAGGAGCAATAAGACATTCCTGTTTCAACTTCAGTTACCGAAACAGCAATAAATCCGTTTACATTATCTCTTAAATCGTTTTGAAAATTTTGTAAAAAGTCTGACATGTGTATTTTAATATTGGTTAAATTTAATTATTGAAAACAGAATCCATTCTACGAAGTAATAGTCCCATTTTACTTAGATCTTTAGAAAGCAGCGCAATGCAGTTATCATCTTGATTTTTTGTTGCTACCACAATCCCGTCGTTATTCTTAATCATAACTTGTTTAAGATCGCCATTGTTTACGTCTTCAGACATTTCTAAGCACATTTTCAAGATCATTCCGATCATTGCTGCAACATTTCCGTCGTATTCTAAATTAACAGACTCATTTAAGATTCCATCAATATTAAAACTCAAGCCAGATTCTGCCCCAGTTTCTTCTACTAGTGTTTGTAAATCAATCATATTCTATTATTTTGTCATGTTTTTGGAAGCGCCAAAGATATTTTTAATCTCAAGATTTATAAGCTAAACACTTGTTAAAAAAATAACAGATATAACCTCCTGTGTCACTTTTATTTATCACACAATTAAACCTATTTTTTTGCAAAAATTCTGCAATAAAAATTAACATAAAAAACATATTATATTAAAAACATAACTTTTCTTTTCATAAAGTTCATTTCTAAAATTAACATTTACAGAATGTTGCATTTACATAAAGTTTTTATATAGCTTTGCAAAAAATTGTACAAATGAAAACTGTTGACGAATTACGCTTTGACTTAAATGTAAAACTGCTGAAGTTTAGAAGATTTCGTATTGAAAACGGCCCAATAAACAATACGAGTTCTGAAGGAAGTTCTAAAAAAGGTTTCTTCAAAAAAATATTTAGCTAAAAGCACTCAAAAAATTGCCGGACTTATCAAATATTCTTTTTGAAAAAGTTCGGCTTTTTCATTGATTTTATGCAACTTTCCATCTTTTAACAATAACAAATCTGTTGCAATATCCATTACATTTCTATAGTTATGATCGGTAATAAAAATTCCTTTCTGTAGTGCATTTTCTTTAATTAATTCAACCACTATTTCTATCATTTTTGGAGATAAACCACTAAAAGGTTCATCGAGAAGCGCAAATTTTGAATTACTAAAGAGTATTAATTTGACCTCCAAATAACGTAATTCTCCAAAAGATAAGTCTCTAATTTTTTGATTTAAAAGCGGTTTCAAAAAATCATCTTCACAAAAAAGAGCCACATTTTGTTTATCGATTGATAATGATATTGTTTTAAAAATCGAAAAATGATTTGGAATAAATTGATTTTGACACAGATAACTAATTTGATTTAATACAGATGAATTATTCTTCGAAATTCTATCAATAAAAATACTTTTACCTGAAGCGGGAATAATTCCAAAGATAATTTTCAGCAATGTAGATTTCCCAGAACCATTTCGTCCAAGCAAACCAATTATTTCCCCAGTTTGAATTTTCAGATAAATATCTGAAAGCAACAATTTATTACTGAAGCTTTTCTGAATACCACCTATTTCTAAAATATGTTTATTCAAAATATTTTCGTGTCAAAAAGAATATAAACATTAGAAAAAGCACCAAAATAGAGTTCATCAAAAAACTCCAAAACAAAAGTCTTCTTTTTGAAATTCCGTTGTTATTATAAAACAAATATTCATTTTTACGGTACATTTCTTTAAATAAAATACTAGCCATGAAACCAATTGTAGCCATCGTAAATAAAAAGTGACCTATTCCTGCAAAAAAAAATGCAATTGTAGAAATAGGAAAATTTACAAGCAGAGTTGTTTTATAAAATTCAAATATGTTTAAAAGTTTTCTAATAGGTCTTTTACATTTTTTCCTCAAAAGGCATATTAACATCAAAGATTTCGCTTAACAAATTAGCAATTTCCTCCAAATAAGAAGCCAATATTTCTGATGTTACAATACTATCTAAATCTTTTTCTGGCTTAAAACCAAAAGGTAAAAAACCTGATTTTAAATTTTTAAAAGAAATAATTCCAACTTCGATCGGATAATTGCCAGCTTCTTTTTCAAACATAAAAGCATACGCTAAAACCTGAATAATTTTATCATTTTTAAGCTCTTGTGTCAAACCATTCCATGTTTTCAATACAACATTCGATTTCTCCACTTTTCCTGTCTTATAATCGATAATTCTTATTTTACCGTCGCGCTGCTCTATACGGTCGACATTTCCTTTAATTAAAATTGGAAAAGGCAATTTAGGATGAACAAATTCTCTCTGAAACGTTTGCTCTAAAGCAATAATTTTAATCGCTTCATCATTTTTTATCGACTCGAGCTCCATTCTTAAAAAATTCGAGATATTCCGTTTTGCAACTTCAAAAGCCAAAAGATTTCTTCCTTTCTTGATTTCACCTTCTTTGTAAACCAATTTAAATTGCTTCAACACTTCATCATCTAAGAGTTTAAAACAATTCAGAATATCATTTTCGGAAATAAATTTACCGATGAACGGTTCGTACAAAGCCTTTAAAGTTTCATGAATAATAGTTCCTAAAGTATTTAAAGCGATATTTTCTTCCACTTCCTCAACTTCGCGAATTCTTAATATTTTTTGAAAATAAAACTCAATCGGATTTCTAATGTAAGAAGTCAAAGCAGAAGGAGAAAAACCAACTTCGGCAATTTCCTTTAAACGTTCCATTACCGCTTCAGATTTCTCTACAGAAATAGGTTCATTAGCTGTATTTGGCAGCATTGGATTGTAAATATCAAAACTAATATTATGATTCGATTTTTTCTCTACTTCCAATTGTGTTACAAAACGGCTCCTCTCACCAGCATCTAATCCATCATTTTCTGTGTTATAAATCAAATAAATATTTTTTGCCCTTTGCAGTAAATGATAAAAATGATAGGTATAAATTGCATCTTTTTCTTTAAAAGTCGGAAGCCCTAATTCTTTCTTCACATCATACGGAATAAAAGAATTTTGCGATTTACCAGCAGGAAACTTACCTTCATTCATAGAAGTTATAATAACCGTTTCAAAATCAAGAACTCGACTTTCTAAAACTCCCATAATCTGCAAACCTCGCAATGGCTCTCCTTCGAAAGAAACTTCCGCCAAATCAATAATCTGCTTGTAAATAGCATGAAGCGTATCAATATTATCAATATGATTATGTTTCGAATAATAATTTATAAGCTTATTAATCACTTTAAAAACGCCATAAACAAATGCTTTTGCTATTTTTTCTTCTTCGTTATCATTATTGAAATGTTGCTTAATCAGAATTAATAGAGAAGAAATATTCTTCAAAACAGCAACAGAGCCACTCTCCCATTTTTCAAACAATAAATTAAAAAATGAAGAATAATCCGGATGAAGTTCTAGAATTTTCTGGTGAGTAATAAAAGTGTAATTATTCTCTTTAATAATTTTCACTAATTTTTCAGCATGAGCATACGGCTCAACCAATGGATGCGTTAAAATATCAAGCACATCTTTGTAATAAAAAACATAATTCGTACCCTTTCGCGAAAGCGCATTAGTATGCATTTTAAACAATTTAGCAACAAAAATCTGCGATGGATTATTCTTTCCTGAATATCCCATTGTAATATTTAAAGCTCCAACAGAAGAAGGTAATGAATATAAAACCGGAACCAATAAATTCTCTTCACCAAGCACAACCGCGACTTTATCTAAAGATGCATTGGGGTTTTGATCAATTAAATTTTCAATAATACTTCCCGCCAGTTTTGCCTGTCCGATTGTTTTTGGAGTTCCGATAATCTGAATGTTTTTTGACTGCGAAAAATCATCTACAATCCAATCAAAAACATTTGTTTTATAGTATTTCCAACTTTCCTTAAAACGTCTTAAAAAAAGTCCTGCATCATGATAAGGATCGTTTAAAAATGCGCGATCTGCATCCCAATAAATTTTTGCTTGATCTAAAGCCAATAAATGCTGCACTATTTTTTCCTCTGCGGCATTTAAGGCATTAAATCCTGCAAAAACAAAAATTCGATTACCAATTGTATTCGAAAAATGATTTAAATTATTAACCGCTTCTCTGTAAATTAATCCTTGGTAACCTATCGATTTAAACAATAAATGATTGTAAAACGAATCGTAATAAAGAGGAAGTAATTTCCAAAAATCAATATAATTTTCTAGAAGTTTGGTTTTCTGATCTACTTCTAAGCCCCATTTTTTTATATCCTCAATATCTTTAAGATAAGACAATACGTGAGAAGGATCTAAAAGATAGCGATCAATTTCGTTAAAATCCTGCAAAAGTGTTTTTGCCCAATTTGCAAATAACTCAAAAGATTGCTGATTCTTTTTTTCTGTAATTGATAAATAAACTTCATAAAATTCAAACAGCAATTCAATCGAATCAATAGATCGAATTGACGCAACATCTTGTACGAAATCTTCAATACTTGTAATTTCTGGAGCAATAATAGTTTTATTAATCTCTTTTTTAAGCGCTTCAATCAAAAAAACTTTCGCTCTTTTATTCGGAAGAATTATGGTTATTTCAGAAAGCTTATCTGCATAATCCTGAATTACAACACCAGCTAGTTTTTGAAGAAAAGAATCATTTATCATAGTATAAAAATAAAAAAAGCCATTCAATTAAGAATGGCTTTTCATATTTATTTAGAAACTAAATTATAGTTTTCCTTGGTATTTAGAACCAATGTGTCTAATTTCAGTTCTTCTGTTTTGTGCTTTACCTGCAGCAGTTTTGTTACTTGCAACTGGTTGGCTAGCTCCAAATCCTTTAGCTTCTAAGTTCTCTGGGTTAACACCTCTTTGAACTAAAGCATCTAATACAGCTTTCGCTCTATCTTCAGAAAGTTTTTGGTTGATTTTAGCAGAACCTGTACTATCTGTGTGTCCTTCGATAGAGAATTTCGCGTTTGGATAGTTTTTAAGGATTTCTTTAATAGCATCTAATCTAGCTGGAGTTTCTTTGTCACCAGTTTTGAAAGTAGCTTTTCCTGAGTTGAAGTAGATTGCTCTAGCTTGAACTTTAAGATCTTCTAATGCAGCAGAAGTAACTTCTGGACATCCTCTGTTGCTTGCAGGACCTGGAACTGTAGGACAGTCATCATCTTTATCAGCAACACCGTCTTTATCAGCGTCTAAGAATGGGCAACCACCGTTTTCTTTAGGACCAGCAACTGTAGGACATTTGTCATCTTTATCAGCGATTCCGTCACCGTCAGTATCAGGACAACCTTTTAAAGCAGCTAAACCAGCAACATCTGGACAAGCATCATCTTTATCAGCAATTCCGTCTCCGTCAGTATCAGGACATCCGTTTAATGCAGCTAAACCAAATACATCTGGACAAGCGTCAGAAGCGTCAACGATTCCGTCACCGTCAGTATCAGGACATCCGTTGAATTGTTTTAAACCAGCAACATCTGGACAAGCATCGTCTTTGTCATAGATTCCGTCTCCGTCAGTATCTTTACCTCCGAATTTGAAAACTAAACCTGCAGTGTGTTGGAAGTGAGATGGAGCATCTGGAGTTCCAGAAGCATCAACTCTATCTCCGCTAACAGCCCATTTGTATCTTGTAGCTAACTCAAGACCAATAGCATCAGTAAACCAGAAAGTTAAACCAGCACCTGGGTTAACAGTTCCGTAGCTGCTATCTCCAAAGAAAGTGTAACCTCCACCAACAGATAACGAAGGATCAATCACTTTAGATTTGATTAATTCTTGGAAGCTGTATTTGATAGTAGCATCAATCCCATAGTACATTAAGTCTCCAGGATTTGTTACAACATTACCTCTTGAATCGTGCCCTGGAGCTGTTGGAGAAAAAGAAACGAATTTATCTATTTTGTTTACAGATCCTTGTAAACCAACAGAGAAACCGCTACCTACATATCTATTTACACCAATGTAAGATAGAGAAGGAAGAATATTCCAGTTGTCTTTTACTGCGAATGGCTGAGAGAAGTGCTGATCAAAAAATCCACTACCCGCTCCAGAACTTGTTCTAGTATCCACAGCATTAACCCCGAAAGAGATCGCCCATGGATTGTTACTATCTTGCGCGTGAGCATTTAAACCCATCGCCATCAATACAGCAACTAAAAGTTTGTTAAGATGTTTCATACTTAATTTTTTTAATTACAATTTAGTTAATTACAAGCAAAAGTAACACCAAATTTTTTAAATACAAAATGAAATGTTAAAAAAAACCTACAAAAATTTGACCAAAGTGGTAATTATATAACTTTTAACATTTTACCGACAACTGTGAAAGCATTTATCGCTTTGTCTAAATGTTCTTTTTCATGCGCTGCAGATAGCTGTACACGTATTCTGGCCTTATCTTTTGGCACTACTGGAAAGAAAAACCCAATAACATAAATTCCTTGTTTTAACAATTCATTTGCCATAGTTTGTGACAATTTTGCATCATATAACATAACAGGAACGATTGCAGAATCTCCATCAATAATATCAAATCCTGCTTTTTTCATACCTTCTTTAAAATAATTGGTATTCCATTCCAATTTATCACGAAGCGCTGTATCTTTTTCAAGCAATTCAAACACTTTTATTGATGCACCCACAATAGCAGGCGCTAAAGAATTCGAAAACAAATAAGGTCTCGATCTTTGACGTAATAATTCTATTATTTCTTTTTTTGCAGTTGTATATCCACCCATAGCTCCACCTAAAGCTTTACCAAGAGTTCCTGTAATAATATCAACTCTTCCCATTACTCCTTTTGCCTCAAGAGTACCTTTTCCTGTCGCACCAATAAAACCTGCTGCATGGCATTCATCAACCATAACAAGTGCGTCGTATTTATCAGCTAGATCACAGATTTTATCTAGTGGCGCCACAAGACCATCCATAGAAAAAACACCGTCTGTAACAATCAATTTAAAACGAGCACCAGACTCATTTGCCTTAATTAATTGCTGTTCCAAATCTTCCATATTATTATTTTCATAACGATATCTTGCTGCCTTACAAAGACGAACTCCATCAATAATAGAAGCGTGGTTTAAACTGTCTGAAATAATAGCATCATTTTCACCTAACAAAGGCTCAAATACTCCTCCGTTTGCATCAAAGGCTGCCGCGTACAATATAGTATCTTCTGTACCATAAAAATCAGCAATCTTTTTTTCTAAAGTTTTATGAATATCTTGAGTTCCGCAAATAAAACGCACCGACGACATTCCAAAACCATGTGTATCTAATGCATCTTTAGCCGCTTGAACCACTTCTGGATGAGAAGAAAGCCCTAAATAATTATTAGCACAAAAATTTAAAACCTTTTCTCCAGTCGAAATAGTGATTTCTGCTCCTTGAGGAGAAGTAATAATTCTCTCCTTTTTAAAAATTCCATTTTCTTCGATTGTCTGCAGCTCACTTTGCAGATGTTCTTTTATTTTACCGTACATTTTTTATTTATTTAAAACATTAAAAATTAACAAGTTAACAATACTTAAGCTTCGTTATTTCTTTAACATCTGATTAATTTTTTCACAAATTTACTACTTCAATTTCCGCTCCTATATACACCAAAGCCTTTTTTAACACTTTGTACCCTAAATCTTCAATTGCATCTTGATATGCTTGAATTTGCTGCTGATATTTAGCATTTACAGCTCCCGTTTTATAATCCAGCAAAAAAGCTTCCTTATTTTCCAAGAAAACAACTCGATCTGGCTTTAAAATTCTTCCTTCTTTTTGAACAATTGTCTGCTCATTCAAAACAGTATCATCTCCATTAAAACAAATTGCCAGCTCTGGATGATTTACAATTTCTCTTAAAGTCTGCGATACTTGATCAATTTGATCATAAGTTATCAAACCATTTTCTAGCGACTTTGTAACCGCCAAATCAATATCTGATTTATCTTTTACAAAAGCCAAAATCTCGTGAACAATATTTCCGTAAGAAATCGCTTCTTGCTGATGCGTTCCCCACATTAAGGCCTCTCGCTGCGCTATTTTTATATTTTTAGGATTCAAAACTTCCCTTACAACAGGAATTGATTTTACAAGATCAACAGTCTTTGAAGCTTTAGAAAGCCTTGTTTTACTTCCAAATTCATAATTCAATTTTTCTTCATCATAAACTCCTTCATTAATTAAAAATTTAATAAAAAAAGAAGCCATATTATTTGGATATTCTCCGTCATTTTTTGCTTTTAAAGACTGAGAAATAACATATAATTGTTCTTCCGCACGGGTTAACGCCACATACAAAACATTAATATTATCTAAAAGCTCTTCTTGTTTTTTCAAATTGAAAACAGCCGATGCACTTTCTCCAAAACTCTCAACCGCACTACTATTATCAACCAATGCTTTCGGAACCCCTAAATCAATTTCTTCTGTATCGAGCCATAGCTTATCTTTTGGTTTTCTATTATAATCTTCATCTGCAAAAGGCATAATTACAACAGGAAATTCTAATCCTTTTGATTTATGAATGGTCATAATTCGAACAGCATTATTTCCTTCGGGAGACGGAATACTAAATTTTTCTGCGTTTTTATCCCAAAAAGACAAGAAATCTGAAACTCCTGCCTGATTCCGAATATCTCTTTCTAAAACTATATCCAAAAAGAATTGCACATAGGCATTTCCCTCAGAAGGAAGAATAAATTTAGAAATAATAATTTCAACAGCTTCGTAAAGTGATTTTTTACGAACATCTTCAAACGAAAAAGCAACATCAAAAGTTAAAAGCCAATTTTCAAATTCTTTTTCCAATTTATAACTCATCCCTAAAGCTATAAAATCATGAACCGGCATTGACAAATCTTTATTTGAAGCCAAATAATGCAAAAAATTAGCTTTCGATTCTAAATTGGCACTATTATTTAAATAACGAAGTAGATGAACAATAAAACGGACTTCTGCCGCATTTTGAATCATTAAGGTTTCTGACGATAAAAGCGGAATTCCTTGTTCTGTCAAATAATTAGCAATCGCAATTCCCTGATCTCTTTTTCGCGTTAGAATTACAATGTCTTTATATTCGAAACCTTGTTTTACAACCTCAAGAATTGTATTCAAAGTTGCCAAAACATATAAATCAGATTTCTCAACAACTTCATCTTCATCTCCAAATTCATTTTTATCGACCACAGGAAGAAAAGAAATATTTACATAACCGCCTTTTTTTGAATTGGTATTTTGAAAACTATGATTTTCATACAAATCTTTATAATCTTCATTTGAAAATTCTGCCGAAATAAGCTTAAAGAAAGCGTTATTAAATTCAATAACTCCACTATAACTTCGGTAATTGGTATTTAGATGTTTAAGCTGTTTATCTGGATTATTAAATGGATTTACATCTTTACTTAATTCGATAAATTGCTCTGCTTTTCCTCCGCGCCAGCGATAAATAGATTGTTTTGGATCGCCAACAATCATCAAAGTTCCTTTATTTCCAAAATCATCTAAACCAGAAAGCGAATTGTCGATTAGCGGAATCAAATTCTGCCATTGCATTTCTGAAGTATCCTGAAATTCGTCTATAAAAAAATTACGATAACGCTCTCCCAAACGCTCATAAATGAATGGCGCCGGCTGATTCTGAATTTCGCGATGAATTATGGCATTAAATTCTGAAATTGACAATACATTCTGTTCAGATTGAATTTTAGCCAATTCATTGCTTACCGTATTCAACAAAGAAAGCGGCGTTATGTTTTTCAGAAAGGCTTTATAAAAATCTCTTTTTTCAAAATTCTGATAAACCTCTTTTAAGATTTGAAGTAATTCTGGAATAATATTTTCAATTAAAGCGCGGTCTTTTGCCGTTTTGTTAATCGCAATATCATCGAACTCATGGAAAGTTTTATTTTTTGGATTGAATTTTCCGCCACGAATACTTTCTAAATGATTCGGAAAAGTTCCTCTAGAAAATGATTTAGAATCAATTCCGTTTTTATCAATTAATTCAATTGCTTTAACGGCAAGTTCTTCATTTGTCTTTTCTAATTCTTTACAAAGCGCTTGCATTTTCGCCTTAATCTCAACAAATTCTCCGATTGTTTTATCTTGAAAATGAAGAATTTCATTTCGATTATTTTCATTCAAAATCAATCTTCCAGTATCCAAAATTTCTCTTGAAACATCCCAGCTTTTATCGTCATCGGTTTTTTCCATTGTAAAATCGATGAGCAGTTTAGTCAATGTTTCATCTTCTCCCGCTTGCGCAATTATGGCATCGACGGCTTCGACTAATAAATTTTCGGTATCTAAAGTAACCTCAAAAGTCATCGGAAGATTCAAGTCATGTGCAAATGCACGAATAACTTTATGGGTAAATTTATCAATAGTAGAAATATCAAAAGCAGCATAATTATGAATTAAGTGCTTTATAATCTGTTGCGATTTTGTTTTGATTTTAATGACCGAAAGTCCCGTATCACGAGAAATATCTTCCATTAAATCATATGCTTTTGAAGAGGGTTCGTCTTTAGCAAATTCAGACAAATTTCCAACAATACGGCTTTTCATTTCATGAACCGCTTTGTTGGTAAAAGTTATCGCTAAAATATTTCGGTATGCATCATTTTTTGGAGAAGAAAGAATAATTTTCAAATATTCTTTTACCAATGTATACGTCTTTCCTGATCCTGCAGAAGCATCATAAATAGAAAAAGACGGACTTTGCATGGTTTTGATTTTTTATATCGTAAAAATAACATAAAATATTAAACCCTAAAAATGAAAAATTCCAAATTCCAATATCTTTTTGTTGCGAATGCCTCAAATATTGGAATTTGGAATTTTGAAAATTTTGAAACTTTTAAATTTATTCGTGTTTTGGAAAAGCTCTCTTATTGAAAACCAAAAGTATACCAACTCCAGTAGAAATTGCTACATCGGCAACATTAAAAATAGCATTGAAAAAAGCAAAATGATTTCCTCCAAAAATTGGCAACCAAGTCGGAAGATCTCCTTCCCATAGAGGAAAATAGAACATATCGACAACCAAACCATGAAACCAAGTTCCGTAAGGTTCGGGAGAAAAAATTGTTGCTAGATTATTAGTGCTGTCATCAAAAATAACTCCGTAGAAAACAGAATCGATGATATTTCCTGCAGCACCTGCAAAAATTAAAGCAATCGCTACTATTAAATAATTTGAATGGCGTTTTTTAACAGAGTCAGCAAGCCACCATCCAATTCCGAATACGGCAAAAATCCTAAAAACAGTCAAAATCAATTTTCCATATTCTCCAGGGATTTTTGTTCCCCAAGCCATTCCTTCATTTTCTATGAAATGAATCTTAAACCAACTAAAAACGGGATACTCACCTCCAAGAACAAAATTTGTTTTGACATAGATTTTAGAAAGTTGATCCACAATTAAAACTAAGAATATAAGGAAATACGCTTTTCGTAATGACATTTTATAATTTTTTGATGGGCAAAAATAACAATTTAAACAAAAAAAACGCTCCTAAGGGAGCGTTAATTGTTTTCTAATAAACTAAACTTAAGTTTAAGTGCTAATCCAAACCAGATAAGTTTATTTTTTCACAGGAGCTTTCGCAGCAGTTTTCGCTGGACTGTCGGAGAAAAAATCAGAAATTGATTTGAAGATTCCTTTGCTTTCTTTTCCGGCAGCCAATTTTTTAGCTTCTCCCTTTTTAACGTCGGCTTTAAACTTAACGCGCAGTTTTTCAAAATCTTTCATTCTACGCTCTACGTCAGAGTTTACTTCTTTGAATTTCAGTACTTTAGCCATAATGTAAGTTTTTTACAGTAAATAATTTAAATTATTAATGATTTGGTATTACAATGATACATAATTTAATTTATATTTGTTTACGAAAATTAACACTTGTTTAGGTTGATTCAATATTTAGTTTTCAAAAATAAATCCAAAACAAACTGAATTTAACAATTCTCCCAAAATCCTACAAAATCATGAATGAAATTACTACTACACTCAATGACTTTCTAGTCAGCACAAAATCAACTGCTGCTTTAATTTTAAATGGTAAAGGAAAGCTAATCACTTCTTTAAATTTAGACTACGGAGACAGCATTGCTGCCATGAGCGCAGCTATTTTATCTATGAGCGAAAAATTCTTAATTGACTTAGAAAAAGGCTCTCTTAAACAATTATACCTTAAAAGTGCCGAAGGCGTTATAGTTGGAAACAAAATTAGCGGTTCCAATTTTATTGTTGCTTTTTCTAAAGAAGGAAGCAATTTAGCGCTATTGATGCGTTCGACAGAAGAAGTATCTGCTGAGTTAAGCAAAAATTCCCTACTGAAATAAGAAAATAAATTCTATTAACAATCAAACCCAAATGAACTATGAGCAATGATTTTTTAAACGTGTTTTTAACTGAAATGAAAACAAACGTAAACGGCTTTATCGCTGTCGCTGTAACAGAAATTGAATCTGGACTAAGCTTTGGAAACTTAACTATCGATCCTTCTTTTGATCCAGAACTTGCTGCTGCTTACAATTTAGAAGTTGTAAAAGCCAAACTAAATGCCGTAAAAGCTTTAGGCTTGAATCAAGATATTGAAGATATTTTGATCACACTTTCTAATCAAATTCACATTATCGATATTTCACCAAACAAAAAATTTATGATCTACTTAGCTGCTGATGCAACAAAAGCTAATTTAGGTATGACTAGAGCTATTTTAAGAAAGCACAAAGCTGACGTTGAAAAAAACCTAGCGTAATCATAATCATTCGCAAATTTCACAAAATAAAAACCGCTTTAAAAAGCGGTTTTTTTATGCAATTATCGATCAAAAGTACAGTTAATCAGTTGCTTTTGTTTCTTACAAAATAAACTATCCAGAAATAAAAATTATTTTTAATAATTATAAATAATTTCTCTCAAAGTAAAAATATAACAATACGAATTCAAGCAGTTAAACCTTAAACAAAAAATGCGCCCTTAAAAGAGCGCATTTTTTATTTAGATATTTTTTTGTGAATTTATCTCTGCAAGTTTTTAGCTTCGATACTCATTGTTGCATGAGGAACGATTTTAAGCCTTTCTTTGCTAATTAATTTACCTGTTACTTTGCAAATACCATATGTTTTGTTTTCAACACGGAATAAAGCGTTTTTTAAGTCACGAATAAACTTCTCTTGTCTGATAGCCAATTGAGAGTTTGCTTCTTTAGACATTGTTTCACTTCCTTCTTCAAAAGCTTTGAATGTTGGAGATGTATCGTCTGTTCCGTTATTTAAATCATTCATATAGGCACTTTTGATCAAATCAAGATCTTCTTGTGCTTTTTTAATTTTTGCTTGTATTATTTCTTTGAACTCCGCTAAGTCAGCATCAGAGTATCTTGTAATTTCATCTATCATTTTCTAACTATTTTGAAATTAATATAATGGTTTTAATATCATCAAACTCAATTTCTGTGCCGTTTTCTAAAACGTCTACAAAAACCAGTTCATCTGTTAATGTTTCAGACTTAATATAGTCCTCATTTTTCGAAACAGCATTTTCTAAAACACCGTCTCTTTTTATTTGTACCTTAATCTTATCAGTAACTTCGAATCCTGAATCTTTACGGATATTCTGAATTCTGTTTACTAATTCTCTCGCGATACCTTCATTTTTTAATTCTTCAGATATTGTGATGTCAAGCGCAACTGTAATTCCGTTTGAATTTGCAACTAGCCATCCTTCGATATCTTGCGATGTTATTTCGACGTCTTCTAAGGATAAAGTTACATTATTTCCAGAAATAACAATATCTAGCGTTCCTTGCTTGTCCAACTGATTAATTTGATCTGGAGAAAAACCTTGTATCTCCTTAGAAATCAACCCCATATCTTTTCCAAAACGTGGTCCTAATGCTTTAAAATTAGGTTTAATTTGTTTTACTAAAATACCAGAAGCATCATCTAAAAGTTCGATTTCTTTCACGTTTACTTCGGCTTTCACAAGGTCAGAAATCGCTTCGATTTCGGCACGCTGATTCTCGTCAAGTACTGGAATCATTACCTTTTGCAGAGGCTGGCGAACTTTAATCATCTCTTTTTTACGTAGTGATAAAACTAGAGAAGAGATCGTTTGCGCCTTCTGCATTTTGCTTTCCAACGTTTTATTAACAAAGTTTTCGACAAATTTTGGGAATTCAGCCAAGTGAACACTAGCAAAATCCTCAGTTCCCGTAGAAGCTGTTAAATCTCTGTACAATTTATCCATAAAAAACGGAGCTACTGGAGCACTCAATTTACTGATTGTTAGCAAACAAGTATAAAGTGTTTGGTAAGCTGCAATTTTATCTTTTGCATATTCTCCTTTCCAGAAACGACGACGGCATAAACGAACGTACCAGTTACTTAAGTTTTCCTGAACGAAGTCAGAAATGGCTCTTGTCGCTTTTGTTGGTTCGTAATCTTCATAACATTCATCAACAAATTTGATTAATGTATGTAATTCAGAAATAATCCATTGATCGATTTCTGGTCTTTCGTTTAACGGAATTTCAGCTTCTTCGTATTTAAATCCGTCAATGTTTGCGTATAACGAAAAGAAAGAATACGTATTGTATAATGTTCCAAAGAATTTACGGCGAACCTCAGCAATTCCTTCAAGGTCAAACTTCAAGTTATCCCAAGGATTTGCATTCATAATCATATACCAACGTGTGGCATCAGGACCAAATTCTTCGATGGTTTTAAACGGGTCTATAGTATTTCCTTTACTCTTAGACATTTTAATTCCATTTTTATCTAAAACCAAACCGTTAGAAACCACGTTTTTATACGCTACTTTATCAAAAACCAAAGTTCCGATTGCATGCAAAGTATAAAACCATCCGCGAGTTTGATCTACTCCTTCTGCAATGAAATTTGCAGGGAAATCTTTATTCTCATCAATTTTGTCTTGATTTTCAAAAGGATAATGCCATTGTGCATAAGGCATCGCTCCAGAATCGAACCAAACGTCAATTAAATCACTTTCGCGTTTCATTGGCTGGCCTGAAGCCGAAACTAAAGTAATTTGATCAACAACATTTTTGTGCAAATCAATTAAATCATAATTTGATTCAGACATGTTTCCGATTTCAAAACCTTTAAACGGATTTTCTTTTTGAAAACCAGCTTCGATAGATTTCTCGATCGCATTGTATAATTCTTCAACAGAACCAATAAGAACTTCTTCTTTTTTATCTTCAGTTCTCCAAATTGGCAACGGAATTCCCCAATATCTAGAACGAGATAAGTTCCAGTCGTTGGCATTTTTAAGCCAGTTTCCAAAACGTCCTTCACCAGTAGATTTAGGTTTCCAATTGATAGTTTCGTTCAGGTCGAACATTCTATCTTTTACATCGGTTACTTTGATGAACCATGAATCTAGAGGATAATATAATAACGGCTCGTCTGTTCTCCAGCTGTGTGGATAACTGTGCACGTATTTTTCAACTTTAAATGCTTTATTTTCTTCTTTAAGGCGAATAGCGATTTCAACATCTACAGATTTCTCTGGAGCTTGTCCTGCATCGTAATATTCGTTTTTAACATATTTACCAGCTAAATCTCCTAAATGAGAAGTGAATTTTCCTTGTAAATCAACCAATGGAACTGCATTTCCTTCTTCATCTAAAACCAACATTGGCGGCACTTCTGGTTTTGCTTCTTTTGCCACTTTAGCATCATCTGCACCAAAAGTTGGAGCCGTATGTACGATTCCGGTTCCGTCTTCTGTAGTAACGAAATCTCCAGAAATTACTCTAAATGCATTTTCAGCATTTTGATATGGCAATACGTAAGGCAATAATTGCTCGTAACGAATTTCTACTAAATCTGCTCCTTTTGCTTCGGTTAAGATTTTGTATGGTAATTTTTTGTCGCCATTTTTCACATTGTTAAAATCAGCATCATCTTCGCTTAAGAAAAATCCTTTACCGAATTGTTTTCCAACTAAGTTTTTAGCCAAAACAACATTGATTGGCTCAAAAGTATACTGATTGAATGTTTTTACTAAAACATAATCGATTTTTGGTCCAACTGTCAACGCTGTATTCGATGGCAATGTCCAAGGAGTTGTAGTCCAAGCTAAAATGTGGATATCTCCAAAACCTTGTAAAAAGCTTGGAAGCGTTTCTGGCAAAGTTTTGAATTGCGCTACAATTGTAGTATCTGTAACATCACGATAAGCTCCAGGCTGATTTACTTCGTGAGAAGATAATCCTGTTCCTGCTTTTGGAGAATATGGCTGAATCGTGTATCCTTTGTACAACAAACCTTTATCGTAGATTTGTTTCAAAAGCCACCAAACAGATTCCATATATTTTGGTTTATAAGTCACATATGGATCTTCCATATCTACCCAATATCCCATTTTTTCGGTCAAATCATTCCATACGTCCGTATAACGCATAACGGTTCTTTTACACGCTTCGTTATATTCTTCGATAGAAATTGTTTTACCAATATCTTCTTTTGTAATTCCTAATTCTTTTTCGGTACCTAATTCAACAGGCAAACCGTGAGTATCCCATCCGGCTTTTCTTTTAACCTGAAAACCTTTTTGAGTTTTATATCTGCAAAAAATATCTTTAATCGCACGCGCCATTACGTGGTGAATTCCTGGTAATCCGTTTGCTGAAGGCGGACCTTCAAAAAATACGAAAGGCTCTGCACCTTCGCGAGTTGCAACACTCTTTTCAAATATATTTTCTTTCTTCCAAAAATCAAGAACTTCTGACGCTACTGTAGGCAAGTCAAGTCCTTTGTATTCAGTAAATTTTGTACTCATTTTATCCTTTTCTTAAACGAGGTGCGAAAGTAAGAAATTTTGAACTATTGACCACCAATTTCTTTAAATTTCACAAACTTTTGTTGAGATAATAGATACAAAAACAGAAGAATTGGTTACTTTCTGACATTATTCTCATTTTTTTGAGCTAATAAATCAAAAAATAACCAATTCTAAAAACAGCTTTTGATAAGCTTAAAATCTTATTTAAATCCTCCGAAATAGACTTCTTTCATAAAAATTCGATTTCCAAAAACAGGATTTATTTCTACTTTTTCACGAGTTTCCTGATAAAAAGTTTCTCCGTTAAAATCTTCAATTTCGTAATTAATCTTATGCGGAATTTTTCCAGAATTCAAACTCGTAACAGGACGATAATCGCCAAACAGTTTTCTTTCGAAAAAGCTTTTGTTACCGTTATCAAATTCTGTTTTTTCTGTAGAAACGATATTGAAATTTTCCTTATCGATAAAGACGTGATAATCTGTTTTCGGAATTGTTCTGTTTCCAGAACTTAGTGTTTTTTCAAAATAATTTAAATGATAACACATTTTTCCTTCATACATTTCATCAGCCAAAACCTCAAAATTATTCCACAAATCAAGCCTTAAATCAGTTAGAAAGTTTACCAAATCTACATTCTTAGACAAATTACTGTAATCGTAAGCCGTTAGCTTTGCCCATTTTGCATTTATGCCCGTTTCACGATCGTCATGACTCCAAGCTTCTGCTCCGTTTACGATTTCATAATAAGTTTCTGGCATTTTTTTCTTAAGAAGATAATGCGATGTTGTCGCCCATTTTTCTTCCGTTTGAGGAATATTAGTTCCTTCTATAGAAATTTTAGAAAACAAATGTACTTTTTCTACTTTTTTCAAAGCTTGACTTCCTCCGAGATTTTCGACAACTTTTGCCAAAAGATTAGCATTTAACTGATAAGGTATGGAATCGAGCAAATTAAATCTTTGCGTTTTAATTTTTTCTAAATATGCTTCACGATTCGTTTTTTCGGTTTCCCATTCTGCTTCTTGCTGCTGAATCTTTTCAAAAAACGCTAACCTTTTTTCTTCTTTTTCTTCTGCAATTTTAAGCCCTAACTTTTTAAGTTCAGCAAAACGTGGCGTATGAGCTCTTAATCTTTTATCTGCAAAATTGGTTTTATTTATTCGATCAATAATGGCAGTTCCGCGCGAATCCTGTTTGTCGTTTTCTACAAGTAAATTTGCGTACAGTAATGCTTTTTCTTTATTTTCTAGCAAAAGATACGTTTCAGCCAAATTATTTGTAACAATAAATCTAATGTTAACATTTGTTGGCGAAGCCGGATATTTTACTAATAAACTTTCAAGATATTGCAAATGTGGTGTCAGTAATTTTTCGTCTAGACCTTTTTCAAGTGTTATCTTCTGCATCTGAGCTGTAATTTCGTTCTCAAATGCCAACATTTGATTGTATTCAGAATGTCCTTTTGAGGTTACAAATTCGAATCTAATCTTTGCTTCACTGGTGGTATACCCCAATTTATAATTTAAAAACTCCTGAATTCTTAACGCTGTTTTATAAATAGCATTGTCAAATCCAAGTCCAACATCGCTGTAATCTGAATCCTTAACGGCTGTTCTAATTTTTTTGTCATGTTCTGAAGCAGCAACTTTCACAGCACCAAGACTGCTTCCAACAGTCATTGAATAGGATTCTGAACCTCCAAAATCTTTCGATAATATAATTTTATCTCCAACTTTAACATCTAGTTTTACATTTGTAATGTAATTAGAATGTGCACCATAACTCCACTTGTTTTCTTTTTTATCATAAACACTATCAATCTGTGTTTCAGTATATCTTGGCAGTGCAAATGTCAAATAAAGTTTTAATTTACCATTTTCAGGATCAGTTATATACCCGTCAATATTAAAAAAACGCTTCTTGAGATTAGATTCTTCTTCTTGCAACGATTTATCCATTTGATAAAAAGCTGTTTGCGTCAGCACATTATCAAGAGCAGGGAATTCTGAATATTTGATTACCGGTATATAAAACTTCTTTTTTTTCGAGCTTATTTTTTCTTGTGCTTGGATTGAACCAATTATAAGCAAAGCAATTAAGAGTAGTATTTTTTTCATAGGCAAAAAAAAGCCATCAGAATCAGATCCTGATGGCTTTGGATTTTGTTATATTCTTATTTCTTGTTGAAGATCTGAATTGACTTATCAGAAACATAAAAAATATTCTGAGTAGCCGGATCAATCTCATAAAGAGGTTTATTGTTGGTGAAGATGATTTTATCAATCTCTTTTCCTTCAGCTTTACTAACTTTAACTAAAACTTTTTCTCCTGTATCTGCTTTTGCAAAAATATAGGAGAAATCTCTGTTTTGTTTCATCGCATTAAAACGAGAATTAAATTTAGCCGCCACAATTCCTAAAGCTGCAGATCCTGCTGCATAAGCTTGCGCCTGATCCTTATTTGTTTGATCTCCTTTTGCAACTGCAGTTCTCATGTTACCTTCAGAATCACGATATGTCATAGTTAAATCAGCACCTTTAACTGAACTTGCTACAGAACCAACACCTAAACCGATACTTCCTACAATTGCAGCACTTTTAATTAAACGTCTTCCTGTTTCACCTGGTTGATTGTAAGTCAAATGGTATTTTACAGTTCCATCCATATTAACTCCCATTACTTCAAGTGGACCTGAAAGCACAACTCCCCAAGGAAACTGCTCGATACTGTTTAATTCCTTTTCTCTTTTGATATTTACTTTAGCAAAAGGTTCTGGTTTATCGTTGATGCTTGGATCGAATTTGTATAATTTCTCATCGTTATACACTAAGTAAGAATTTGTAGCTTCGTCATAAGTTGGTAAAACTGGACGGCTTTTTTCAAACTTAATATTACGTTTCCAAAGTTTAACTCCAGTTTTGTAATCTACCATATTTCCGTAAGTTCCTGTAAGATACATTACCTTTTCACCAACTTTTCCTAAGTAGTAAATTGGATCTTCTTTATCATCAGAAATTTCGATAAATTTTTTCCAAAGCTTTTCTCCATCTTTGTTGATCAACATCATTTCATTTTCTGCAACATATAAGAAATCTTGATCAATTGGAATTACTCTTTTCAAACCGCCTCCACGAGCATCTTTTTTCCAGATTTTTTCTCCTGTTTTTAAGTCAAAAAAGTTGAAACCGCTATCATGAGCAATTAATAATTTTGTTCCCCAATCTTCTAAATAAACAACATATTTAGTTTTAATAGATTCTTTCCAGATGCTTTTTCCATCTTCTGTACTCAAAACATTAATATATTCTTTTGTTGAAAGAAGTCCAGCAGAATTAACTACCACAATATTCTTATCATTTTGTGTTTCGTAAAATCTTGTGTAATCTTCGTCTGCTTTCCAGTTTAATTTTCCATTTTCTTTATTAAAAGAGTATAGTTTTCCATAAAGCAAATAATAAACTGTGTTACCATGAATCTTTGCTTTGTTTGTTAAACTTGAAGCTTTAGTTGAAAAACTTATTAACGATTTTGCTTTATCAACCGTTGTATTCCATTTAAGCTCACCAGTTGCCAAGTCTAGCAATGCAACTGCCATTTCTCCGTCTTTTTTAAGAGTAAGAAGATATTCGTTTGTTTCAGGAATAAAATCTGATTGAAAAACCCAAAAAGATTCTTTTGAAGAATTGTAAACAATTTTACCTGAATCGGTATTGATAATCAAATATTTTGAATTGATGTATGCCTCAACATAAGGGCTTCCTGGAACTGTAGACAAATCTCTTTTTTCTTTAAAAAGATTTCCAAAATCAGGATCACTTAAGACATCTTTTGAAGTAAGAGTTCCAAAATCATCTTTTGTTAAAGTCCAAATAACTTTTTTTGTTTCGGGATCTAAACCCTTTACTGTTCCGCCTTCTTTAAAGACAATAACTCCTGTAATTTCATTCTGAACCAAGTCCTGAACAGCATTTTCTGTTGTAACTATTTCATCATATTTTCTTTGGGCAATTGATGAAACCGTTACCGACAGAAGCAAAATAATCGAAAACGTAATTTTCTTCATGGTAGATTTTTTTTAATAATTGGTATTAGATATTAATGAGAATTTGCATTCCTAACCAAAAATACGGGGGACTTTTTAGTAAAAAAATACTGAGCAAATATATAAAAATAGAAATGTGATTATGAAAAAATTTCTTTCAAAATATCTAAAGATTTTGGTCTTTTAAAACCCTCTAAATGAGCATAATAAAAATCAATTAGAATTTTTAGCAGTATTTGCCTTTCGATTACATGGAAGATTTTTTGACTATTATCGAACTTCAAATCGATAAGTTTTTTAAACAAGGCTGTTTCGTGTTCGGATAGTGCTGTAGAAGTGTGGAAAACCGTAAAAATTCCTTCGTTCATTTCAAAAAAAGGAAGATCAATATCAGTAAGATCTGGATAGAAACCCAGATATTTTGTAATTTCTAAAAGTAAAATTAAATGAAAATTTGAAATTTCATTGTGATGATCCAGCCAAGTCAGCGCTGTTTCTAAAAACAGAAAAAGCTGTTCGTTTTTTTCTTCTTCTTGAATCGAATGATGAAGCATTTCAGATAAAAACATCACCATTGTACTTTTTACAATATCGGTATGAATACTTTGAAAAGGAACTGCGCTTTTAATTTCTTTAAAATTTTCTAAAGTGCCTTTGTTTTTATGAACCGCTTCTATTTCTAAAATAGAAAATGGCTGAAAATAGGCTATTTTTTGACTCGCTTTTCGGCTCGAAAAAGCATCACGAACGAAGTAAGATTTCAGCCCGCTAGAAAGCGTAAAGCATTTTACTATCAAGCTTTTTTCTTGAAATTTTAAAGATGAAATTACTATGGCCTTTGTTTTAACGAGCACGGAATAATTTTAGATTGAAGATTTTAGATCTTAGATCTTAGATTTTTTTGACTTTTGACTTTTGACTTTCGACTTTCAGACTATCGAATAATCATTACTTTTTTGACTTAATTTATTGCTTTTTTTATTTCATTAGAAATAATTTTAGAAGCAACTGGAGACCAATGGCTGTCATCATAAAAATAAATATCTTTTTCAACTTCTAAATGAGCAGATAAAATTTTCTTTGAATCTATATAAATGTAATCTTTTTTAAGAACACTTAGATGATTAAAAAATAATGGTCTAGGAAACTTTGTTTTATCAGCAATATAATCATAGTAAAGACCATATTTATCGGGTGCTGGTAAAACAATAAGCTTTACTTTTTTACTTTTCAACTTATTGGACAAATCATTTAAAATATTATTTAGTTTTTGAACGCTTGAAAAATCATTGTTTCCTTCAAGATTAGATAAATCTTTAAACAAAAACAACAAATTATTTTCATTAACACTAAACAAATTATCCTTTTTCAGAACAACATTATAAGCATATTTATTAGACAAATAGTTTTGACTTACATAATACCGAAGCATTGATAAAGGAAATTGGATCGTTTTTTTTGAAAAAAAAGGATCTACATTATCTATTTCTGAAGGCTTATGATTACGAACTAAATCATCTAATTGAGATGTCATCATTACTTTTGAAGTATCTATCTTTTTTGCATTTACAATAAAATATCTCTCTACATTTTCCAGTATCACATATTCAATATTGTGTTTTTCGAAAAAATCTCCATTTGACAATTCGTATAAGGTTTGAATTTGATTTCCAGAAAGAAATCTATCAATGTGTAAAATACTACTTTGCTCTGCAAGATAATTTTTATACCCATAATTATCCTGCTCAGAAAATGAATCTCCAATAGTGAGAATTTTTTCATTTCTATTTTTTCTTTCTGAATATTTATTAAAATAAATTTTACGATTAAATTCATCATGAAATACACCTCTATATTCTTTAAAAACATTCGGAAAACAGCCTAAACGAATTAAATCTGGCGATTCAGCATCACTATAAAATAGAACCGTAATCGCATAAAGAAATAGGAATGGAGCTATGAAAAAGGATGCTTTAAAGATAAATTTTTTCATAAATTAAAACTGAAAATAAATAAATTGCTGTTTCTCTCCACTAAATACAAAAATTGCAACTATAATAATATAATAAAATAGATATCTAAGTGGTGATTTCCATTTTACACTAAGTTTCGCCAAAGCAAATTCTTCCTCTCTTCCAAGCCATTCAATTAAAATAAATAATAAAATTATAACCAACAAAACTACAGGTGTAATTGTTGGCATTGAAAACAGTGAACTAGAAAATATTTGTGAAATATAACCCATTGCATGTTCTAAATTATTTGCCCTAAAAAATATCCATGCAAAAACCGTTAAACTAAATGTCGAAACTATTTGAAAAACTTCCTTAATACTTGGCAAATATTTGCCTTGAGCTACGACATCTAAATTTTTTCGATTTGTATTCAAAACAATAGAAGGCATTATGTAGAGTGCATTCAATAATCCCCAAACAATAAAGGTCCAATTTGCTCCATGCCAAAATCCACTTACCAAAAAAATAATAAAGGTATTTCTAATTTTTATCCATACACTTCCTTTGCTCCCTCCTAATGGAATGTATAAATAATCCCTAAACCATGTTGAAAGAGAAATATGCCATCTTCTCCAAAATTCTGCAATATCTCTTGAAAAGTAAGGAAAAGCAAAATTTTTCAGCAAATCTATACCTAAGAGACGTGCAGTTCCTATTGCAATGTCTGAATATCCTGAAAAATCGCCATAGATTTGAAATGAAAAAAATAGTGCTCCTAATAAAAGTGTGCTTCCTGATTGTTCTGAAGAATTATTAAAAATTGTATCAGCGTATTGAGCACATTGATCAGCTATTACAATCTTTTTAAATAATCCCCACAAAATTTGCCTTAAACCGTCTACTGCTTTTTCATAATCAAAAACTCTCTTTTTCTTAATTTGAGGCAATAAATGTGTAGCACGTTCTATTGGTCCAGCGACAAGCAAAGGAAAAAAACTAACAAACAAAGAATAATCAACGATATTCTTTTCGGCCGATATCCTCCCTTTATAAATATCAATTACATAAGACAGGCCGTGAAAAGTATAAAATGAAATCCCTACAGGTAATAACACATCTAATGTTAAAGGATTTACATTTAAACCAAAATTAGCAACACCTTCTACAAAAGATTTAACAAAGAAATTATAATACTTAAAAACACCTAGAAAACCAAGATTTATAGATGTACTAAGCCAAAACCAAAACTTTCGCATATTTTGATTGCTAGATTCAAATATTTTAATTCCAGAAAAATAATCTAAAGCTGTAGAAAACACTAATAGAAACAAAAACCTCCAATCCCAACAGGCATAAAAAAAATAACTTGATAAAAGCAGTAATATGTTTTGAGCTCTAAGTGATTTATTTACTACAAACCAATAAATAATAAAAACTAGTGGTAAAAAAACTGCAAAATTTAGGGAATTAAAGAGCATTAGTTATATTTATGATATTATAATTTGGATTGTTATTTATATATTTTCCCTATCGAATAATCATTACTTTTTTGACTTTGGTTTCGCCTCCATCTTGAGCAGAAATAAAAACCATGTATACGCCAGAAGCGACTTTATATTTGCCAAAAGCGGTTGTATCCCATTCTACAGTTCCTCCAGAAGAAGTTATTTCGTAAACTAAATTTCCTTCGATATCTGTTATTTTTACATTTGCTTTATCGATTAATCCGGCAACTTTTACCGTTCCAGAATAATTAGGACGAACAGGATTTGGATACACATAAGCATTACTTAAATCATCGTTTGCTGCTGTTGCAACTCCATTAAACGAAATCATTCCTTTATTGGTTGCGATAAATACTTCGCCAGTTTTGCTATTTATTTTAATATCGTTAATCACATTACTTGGCAGCGGCGAATTATTTATGGTAAAATGATATTTGGTTTCCTGACCGTTTGGAGAAACCATAAACACACCAGAATCTGCCGTTCCGATCCATTTATTATTGGCGCCGTCAACGACAATAGAAGTAATAAATTGCTCGTACATTAATTCCTGAGCCAAATTATCTTCCATTATAATAATCGGATTTGCCTTTAATTGGTTTTCTGATTGAAAATTTCCAATATTAGACAAAACCCTTAAACCTTTGATAGTTCCGATCCAAAGCTGGTTTTTCGTATCTAAAGCGATACTTCTAACATCTGCAACAGGAAGATTTCCTGCATCAGTACCGAAAGTCATTTTTTTGAAAGTATTAGTCGCTTCATTAAAACCTACAACGCCGTCTCTATAAGTTCCCATCCATTTTACATTATTACGGTCTACAACTATACTCGAAAAACTTCCTGCTTCTGCATTATCAAGAATCGAAGTCATAGCATAACTTCCCCATTGTCCATTAGTTTTTAGAACTTTCAAACCGTTTTTAACACGACTATTAGTAACCCAGAGATTTCCTGTTTTATCAAAAGCGGTTGCATTAATACGAACGTCAATGTAATTTGGACCTTCTGTTGTAATAGATTCTAATCCGCTATTTTTTTCATTATATAATAAAGTCGGAACATCGTTTTCAATCTTTAATAATCCTGAAAAGAAAGAACTAGCATAAACTTGTTTTTCATTACTTGGATTAACAGTAATTCGCGTAATTGATTTTGCATCAAAAACTTCAGAATATGGAATATTCAACCAACCAGAAGTACTAAATTTACTAATTCCATAACTATCTAAATCATACGGATTGTAAGATGCATCGTAATCTCCATAAACAGCCCATAAAGCATTTTGTGTTGCATCAAGAGAAAAAATATTATTTCGAGATGGTCCAGCTGGTGTAATATTTTCAAAAGTTGATGCATTGCTAAGTGACGAAACAAATAATCCTTTTTCTTTTGTTCCAATAAAAAACTGATCACCAACAGCCGTTGCACAACTAAAATTTAGCGTATTATCTAAAACCTGAGTGTTTGCAATTTGTCTGTTTAAAACCAGCTGATTATTATAAACATAAACCGTATTTGCAGTTGTAACAAACAAATTATGATTCTTAGCTCTCATATCTACAGCAGCTTGCGGCAATTGAGAAAAACCAACAAATGTATTAGCATTGAATCGGTGAATATAACCAGTATCATTTATTGCTATCAGTTCTGTATCTAAAGTTTCTACGCTAGACCAACTTCCAGAATTTACAACTATCCATTGGTTATAATCTATTAAGTTGCCATTTGTAATATCCGCTCTTCTTATTCCGCTTGAAGTTGCAGCAAAAATAAATCCGTTAAAAAGCACTGTTTGTTTTACACTAATTTCAGCACCGTTGTCTCCAATAAAATACGTATCACCAAATTTTGAAGTATTCAAATTAAACTGCACAATTCCAAAATCGCACGAAACATAAACCAAACCATTATATTCCATTAAATGATTGATTTTTTTAAGATTTGCAGGAAGCTGTTTATTGATAATATCAACGACCTTCAAAATACTTCCATCCGTTTCATTTACCAAAATCATCAATCCGTTTTCGTAACCAATTATTGTTTTCTTAAAAGCTTCACTATAATAAACCGCCGAAATAGTCTGACCTGATAAACCATCAACAGTTGTTGTTGTTTTAAGAACGTTTGTCGCTACATTTTTAGAAAACAAAGCATTTTCTGAAGCGGCAAAAACACTAGTCGATGATTCTGAAATATCTTTAATTTCGTTAAACGAAAAATATCCTTGCCATGACAATTTATTCTGCGCTTGACTAAATTGAAATAGTATTAAAAATAAAACGTAGAAAAATGTATTTTTCATCCTTTAAAGTATTCGAATAGACAAATATACTACAAACGGGATTATTTACTTTTTGATACCAATAAAAAAGCCTCCAAATTATCTTATAAAGATAAATAGAGGCTATTCTATTTTTAAAATCAATAAACTTTATACCACACCTTGTGCAAGCATAGCATCTGCTACCTTAACAAATCCGGCAATGTTTGCTCCTTTTACGTAGTTTACATACCCGTCTTCTTCGGCACCGTATTTTTTACATTGATTATGAATTCCGATCATGATTTCTTTCAATCTTAAATCTACTTCTTCGCTAGTCCAGTTTAAACGAATAGAGTTTTGTGTCATTTCTAATCCAGAAGCGGCAACACCACCAGCGTTTGCAGCTTTTCCTGGAGCGAACAATACTTTATTGTCTAAGAAAAGTTTAATAGCGTCTAATGTAGAAGGCATATTAGCAGCTTCAGTTACACATAAAACTCCATTATCAATAAGTTTTTGCGCATCTTCTCCATTCAATTCATTTTGCGTAGCACATGGAATTGCAATATCAACTTTTACTTCCCACGGACTTTTTCCTTTGTGGAAAATTGCATTTGGATATTTCTCTAAATATCTTTCTGCTCTATTATCACCTGTAGCTCTCATTTCTAACATGTGGTCGATTTTCTCTCCAGAAATTCCATCTTCATCATAAATATAACCATCAGGACCAGAAATGGTAACTACTTTTCCGCCTAATTCGTTTACTTTTAAAGCCACACCCCAAGCCACATTTCCGAATCCAGAAATAGCAACTCTTTTTCCTTTAATTTCATGACCAATAGTACGAAGCATTTGATCTGTAAAATACACAACTCCGTATCCTGTAGCTTCTGGTCTAATTAATGAACCACCGTAAGCCAAACCTTTTCCAGTTAAAACTCCAGTAAATTCATTTCTGATTCTTTTATATTGACCAAATAAATAACCAATTTCTCTTGCTCCAACACCGATGTCTCCAGCAGGAACGTCAAGATCTGGACCGATATGACGACACAATTCTGTCATGAATGACTGGCAGAAACGCATAATTTCTCCGTCTGATTTTCCTTCTGGATCAAAATCAGAACCTCCTTTTCCACCACCCATTGGAAGTGTTGTCAAACTGTTTTTGAAAACTTGTTCAAATGCCAAAAATTTCAAAACAGATAAGTTTACAGAATGGTGAAATCTAATTCCTCCTTTGTAAGGTCCGATTGCAGAGTTCATCTGGATTCTAAAACCTCTGTTTACAATAATTTCTCCTTTATCATCTACCCACGGAACTCTAAAGATTATAGATCTTTCTGGCTCAGCAATTCTTAAAAGAATATTCTTTCCATCATATTTTTTACGCTCAGATATAAACGGAATTACTGTTTCTGCAAATTCTCTAACAGCTTGAAGAAATTCTGGCTCGTTTGGATTTTTTGACTCAATAAGAGCCATAAATTCATTTATTTTTTGTTCCATATTTGAAATAAATTATTCAGATAAGTTGATTTATTTTCTGTTTTAAAATTAAGAAATCACGTTTAAGAAAACGTTTTCGTTTCAACAAGCAAAGATATATCAAATTCTTATTCGTTGTTATATTTTTCACTTTTTTGAATCGATTTATACATTTTTCAAACAATCCAAAAAATTACATTTTACATGTAGGGGTTTACACGCAAATAACTCCGTAAATGTTAGCAAATTAAGTATTTTGTTACTTATTTTTTAATAGAACGATTTAATATTTTGAATCGAATATGTTTTTTATATATTTGCCAAGATTTGTAAGCCCAACAAAATGTCTAAGCACCTCTTTATCACACTATTTGCCATCTTTGGTATATCAACTGCGGCATCTTCCCAGTCAAACCTTGCTCAAGAGATCGGAATCTACGCAGGACCAGTTACTTTACAGTCAGATTTTGGCCAAAGAAATAACTTTGATACAAATGCAGGAAACACAGGTTTTGGTATCGGAGTAATGCATTTCATCAACTTTTCTTCTGCTAGTAATAGAGAAACTTTTTTTTCAGAACACTTTAAAGTGAGATCTGACTTAACTTTTAGCAGAACAAACTTAAAACATTTTGGAGAATGGGTTGAAAGGAAACCTGATGGGGTATTCGCTCAACAGTTAAGAAATATGCATGGAAGTTCTACCATAGTAGGTATAGGTTCACAGTTATTATTTCATCCTATTAAAATTCACGATTTTGAAAATACTATTGGTAGTTTTAGCCCGTACGGAAGTGTAGGTTTTCAAGTAAGTTATTATTCCGCAAAAGTTGGATCACATTTAGGAGATATTACGCTTCCGAATGTTACTCCAGGAAAATATTTAACTCCTTCTGATGGACGAGCACATGGCTTTTCTACAGAAACTGGCGTAGTTTTGTCTGCAACCGCTGCTATCGGTGTTCAATATAAACTGACAAAAATGAGCGATTTAATGTTTGAAACTCGTTTTCAAATGTATAATTCGGATTGGATTGACGGTTTAAACCCAAACAAAAATCTTTATACAGAAAATAAATATAATGACTGGCAAGTTTGGTTTAACTTTGGTTATATCTATTACTTAGAGTTCTAAAATTAAAATTTACAATATAAAAAATCCCAAATTCCAATTTTACTTATTTTGGAATTTGGGATTTTTTATATTGTAAATTTTAATTTTAAGCTAAAGCCTGTTCTAAATCGGCAATTAAATCTTCTGCATCTTCAATACCAACACTTAGTCGAACTAAATCATCAGTAATTCCAACTTCCGCTCTTTTATCTGCAGGAATTGATGCATGTGTCATCAAAGCTGGATGATTTGCCAATGATTCTACTCCACCTAAAGATTCTGCCAAAGTAAATACTTTCAGCTTTTCTAAAAAAGCGATAGAATCTTCTTTTTTTCCTGATTTAAAATCGAAAGAAACCATTCCGCCAAAAGCTTTCATTTGCTTTTTGGCAATTTCATGAAATGGATGATTCTTTAAACCTGGATAATAAACTGTCTTAATCTTTGGATGTTTGCTTAAATATTCAACCACTTTTTCTCCGTTTTCACAATGTCTCTGAACTCTTAAAGCCAAAGTTTTGATTCCTCTTAAAACCAAGAAACTATCCATTGGTCCAAGAGTTGCTCCTGTTGCAAATTGCTGAAAGTGCAATTGATCGCCAAGTTCTTTGTCTTTTACAATTAATGCACCAGCAATAACATCAGAGTGCCCTCCTAAATATTTTGTTGCAGAGTGCATTACGATATCTGCGCCTAAATCTAAAGGTTTTTGCAAATAAGGCGTCGCAAAAGTATTGTCCACAGCCAAAAGAATATTTTTCTCTTTTGTGATTTTCGCGATTTCTTCAATATCAGCCAATTTCATCAACGGATTTGTTGGCGTTTCTACCCAAATTAATTTCGTGTTTTCATTGATCAAACTTTTCAATTTTTCGATATTCGTCATATCAACAAAATGGAATTTAATTCCAGAATCTTTATAAACGCGAGAAAACATTCTGTAAGTTCCGCCATATAAATCGTCCATTGCAATAATTTCATCTCCCGCTTTAAAAGATCTTAAAACGCAATCTGTCGCCGCAAGACCAGATGAAAATGCCAATCCACGAGTTCCGTTTTCAATACTAGCCAAAGCTTCTTCTAAAGCTGTACGAGTTGGATTCGAAGCTCTACTATATTCGTAATCTGCCAACGGTTTTCCTGGACTTGTCTGAATAAAAGTTGACGTTTGATACACTGGCGGCATAACGGCGCCTGTACTTGGATCATGATGCTGTCCACCGTGAATTACTTTTGTATTGAATTTCATATAGTTATAAATTTTAATTCTATAATTGTTTTACAAATTTACCGCTTAATTTATTTTATCGTGATACAACTACTTATCTTTGTAGATAATTAACACTTTTTGATATGAAAAATTACATATTTATAATCTTTTTGTGTTTGATTTTTACAAGTTGCAAAAAAGAGCTTTCATTTGAGAATGAAAGGTTTGAAGAAAAGTCTACTATTACGTGCAAAAATGATTGTCCGCAAATCACAATAGAAGTTCCAATTGCCAAAAATGGCCGAGTAATATCAGACAGCATTAATAAGAGAGTTTTTGCCGTTATAAAAGAAATTGTCTTTTTTGAAGAAGATTCAGTAAAAGTTGATGATTATAAATCATTGGCAAAATCTTTTATTGCTTCTTACGAAGAAATGCGTCAAAAATTTCCAGAAGACACTTTTGGCTGGGAAGCAAAAATAATCGGAGACGTTGAGTTTCAATCTGAAGATATTTTAAATCTAAAAATTGATCATTATACTTTTACTGGAGGCGCTCACGGTTATCAAGGTTATCGCTCCTTATTATTTAATGCAAAAACTGGAAAAGCTATAAACAATAATCAATTATTTAAAAACGAAAAAAAATTTAAGGCTTTCGCCGAAAAAACATTTCGAAACAAATACAAAATTCCTGAAAAAGCCAATATCAATGCAACAGGTTTGATGTTTGAAAATGATAAATTCCAGTTACCACAAAACATCTTTTACACCTCCGAAGGTTTACTTTTGTATTACAATTCATACGAAGCCGCTTCTTACGCAGACGGTCCAAAAGAAATTATATTTCCGTACGAAGAAGTAAAGAAGTATTTAAATTTTCAATAATTTTAAACACAATCTTTGTTAATATGCTGGATGTAGACGCACTGCGGTTGCGTCTCTACAGAAAAACCTTTGTTGCTTTGAACCTCTGAACCTTTGCAACTCTTTTCACTGAACATCATATTTCATCTTACGCAAAATCCTTAAAGCCTCTTTAAAAGAAGAATAAATATGTTTATAAGGTTTTAAAAGCAGTTTGGCATCAATTAATTTTTGTCGTGCATCTTCAAAACCATTCAAATAACAAATCATAAAAGTAGAAGGCAGATTTTCTAAATCTTTCATTTCACGTTCTGATAATGCAATTTCTTTTTGAAGCTTGCTCAGTAATGCCGTATTCGAATTATAAATATGATACAGCATTTTTCGGTTAAACTCTGGCGGCTGAAAAAGCATTTGGCGATCTATTTTATAATACCCATTATCAAAAAAATGAATCGTTTGCTCTTCTAACGGATAATAACTCGTTTTATCATTCAACCCCAAAGGAACATATTCTGTAATGGTAAAAGTATCATCGTTAAATTCGATAGTCACAACATCTTGAGCAGAATAAAAAAGTTTAATTTGTTCGTTGATTAATTCGATATCAACACGCGAAAGAAAAGTTTTATCGCGCATTGTTTTAGGAACTCCCGCCCAGCAAATCACAAACAATTCTTTAAAAACATAGTATTTCGGAGACATATCTTTATGCCTGAAATTCATAAAATCGATAACGCCGTCTAAAGTGTATTGAATACTGTTTCGAGAACTATTTTCTATACCAATAACGGTTTCTGTATTTTGATTGCTTTTTTCGATTTCTTCGTGTTCTTCAAGTGGAATCGAATTACTGCCGCGTCTTATAAAAACACTATTGGAAAGAATGGTGTGAATTCCTTTTTTAAAATAAGAGATTTTACTTTTAGGTTTAATGGTAACCAGACCGATTACTTTATCTTTTGGAAGGTTTGGAAATGGGACGTTTTCGTATTGAATTTTAGGTGGATTTTCTAAAAAAGCATTTACGAGATTCTGAATTCGGCTATCATCGAAGAAATCATCGCCGACAATTTCATTATCTTGGTCTTCTACTCCAACTACGATATAAGAATTATTGTTTGGATTGGAATTGGATAACGCACAAATGTGTTTCAAGAATTTTCCTTTTCCTTCTCGGGAATGAAGATTCAACTGCCTTTTTTTATCATAAAAACTGCTTTCATCATTATGAGCTAGAAGATTTTTAATTAAAAGGCGTTTATTAATCATGTCGATTTTATTTTGCCACGAATTGCACTAATTCGCACTAATTTAATTTATTAAAACTTAAAATTAAAAAAAAGACGCACTACTGTGCGTCTCTACAATCAATTTTATTTAAATATTTTTCTTTACAATTGTCGAAGAAGCTTGCGCAGTACTCATGACAACCAAATCTGCAATGTTTACATGATAAGGCCTTGAAACCACAAAATGAATAATATCGGCAATATCTTCTGCCTGAAGCGGATCAAATCCTTTGTAGACATTTGAAGCTCTTTCAACATCTCCCTTAAAACGAACTTCGCTGAATTCTGTTGCAACCATTCCTGGATGAATTCCGCCCACTCTAATTCCGAACGGATTTAAGTCAATTCGCATTCCTGCTGTAATCGCATCAACTGCATGTTTAGAACCGCAATACACATTTCCGTTTGGATACACTTCTTTTGCAGCCGTCGAACCAATATTAATAATATGTCCCGCTTGTCTTTCGACCATTTGTGGAATTATTGCTTTTGAAACATATAAAAGTCCTTTTACATTAATATCGATCATGGCGTCCCAATCGTCCAAATCTCCATTTTGAATTGGATCTAAACCATGCGCATTTCCAGCATTATTAATTAAAACGTCGATTGCAGCAAAATCATTGGGCAAAGAACTTATTTTTTCTAAGACATCTTGTTTATCACGAACATCAAAAGCCAAAGAATGCACTTCTGTAAAAGCTGAAAGTTCTTTTTCAAGTTCTTCCAAACGGTCTTTACGTCTTCCGCAAAGTACAACTTTATAATTGTTTTTTGCCAAAATCTGAGCGGTTGCTTTTCCAATTCCGCTTGTAGCACCAGTAATTAAAACTGTTTTTTTCATTGTTAACTATTTTGTTTTAACACATAGATATATAGTTCAACTTTGCTTTAAAAGGCATTTCATTTACATCAACACACATAGCTATGTGTAAGTGAAACGCTAAAATCTTCTTTAAAAAGCATAAAAGAATCTATGTTTCTATGTGTTTATTTCTTTGCCACAGATTAAAAGGATTTTCACAGATTTAAAAAATCCTTTTAATCATTATAATCTGTGGCAAATATTTTTTGATTTTGCATTTAACTGAATACTAAAAACTGCAAACTGAACACTAAAATTTAAGGCACATCATCGCCCATACTTTCTGTCCAGATCGCGAACCAATCTTCTGTATCCATTTCTAATTCAATTGCTTTTGACAGAGATTGAATTCTAGCAATATTTACAGTTCCTGCAATTGGAATTATTTTTGCCGGATGTTTTAAAATCCATGACAATAAAAGTGTATCTGCACCTAAATGGTATTTCTCTAATAAAGTAGAAAACAGTTTTTTCAAACGACGCGTTTGTTTTGTATCTTCTCTAAAAACAGTTCCAAGCGGATTCCAAGACAACGGACGAATTCCGTTAGTCTGCATATAATCTAAACTTCCGTCAGTCATTGCTTCATAATGCGTTGCCGAAAATTGTACTTGATTGTAACTAACTTCCGTTTTCTGACGAATTAATTCTGTTTGTGAGCTTGTAAAATTTGAAAGTCCAAAATCAATGATTTTTCCTTCTGCTTTTAATTTCTCCACCGCTTCTGCAATTTCGTCTGCCTGCATTAACGGGCTTGGTCTGTGCAGTAAAAAAACATCTACATAATCTGTTTTCAAATTCTTCAACGAACCTTCAACCGACTTAATAATATAGTCTTTAGAATAATCGTAATGTTTGATTTTGTTTTCTGGGCGTTTATCAGCAATCATCTGAATTCCGCACTTAGTAATTAATTGTAATTTTTCACGGTCAATTTTACTTGCGTGAAAGGCTTTTCCAAAATCGGCTTCGGTCGTATACGAACCGTAAATATCCGCGTGATCAAAAGTCGTAATTTTGTTTTCGATACTCACTTGTATCATGTTTTCCATTTCTTTGGTTGTAAGGTTTTTATCCCAAACTCCCCAATTCATAGTGCCCGAAATTATAGGCGATAAGACTGTTTTGCTCATAATTGTTATGCGTTATTTTTGGTAATAATTATGCTTTAAAAAAACATAATCATCAAAGTTCTTAAAAATATAAAAATAGATTCACAATTAGTCCTTAAAATTAGGTCATTGGTCGAAGTTTTAACCATTCTTTAACATCTTACTTCTTAAAAAATATTCAATTTGCACTCTCAAAAATAAGGCGTAAAAATCAAGGTTTTAAAAATATTTATATGGAAGAAAATACAACGACTTTAGACATTAGAGCGATAAATGAAAAAATTGAAAGAGAAAGTGCTTTTATAGACCTTCTTACAATGGAAATGAACAAAGTTATTGTGGGCCAGAAACATATGGTCGAGCGTTTATTAATCGGATTGCTTGGACAAGGACATATTTTACTGGAAGGAGTTCCAGGTCTTGCAAAAACTTTGGCTATTAATACGCTTTCTCAAGCGGTTCAAGGTTCGTTCAGCCGTATTCAGTTTACGCCCGATTTATTACCTGCCGATGTTATCGGAACCATGATTTACAACATTAAAGCAAACGAGTTCTCTATTAAAAAAGGACCAATTTTCGCCAATTTCGTACTTGCCGATGAGATTAACCGTGCTCCAGCAAAAGTTCAGTCAGCACTTTTGGAGGCGATGCAGGAAAAACAAGTTACTATTGGCGATACTACTTTCAAACTAGATCGTCCGTTTTTAGTATTAGCAACACAAAACCCAGTTGAACAAGAAGGAACATACCAACTTCCTGAAGCGCAAGTTGACCGTTTTATGTTGAAAACCGTAATCGACTATCCAAAAATTGATGAAGAACGTTTTGTAATTCGTCAAAACTTAAAAGGATCTTACGAAAAAGTAAATCCAGTTGTTTCTGTTGAACAGATTTTACGTGCTCAAGAAGCTGTTCGTGAAGTTTATATGGACGAAAAAATTGAAAAATACATCTTAGATATTATTTTCGCTACGCGTTACCCAGAAAAATACAAATTAGCCGATTTAAAACCGCTTATCAGTTTTGGAGCTTCTCCTCGTGGAAGTATCAACTTGGCTAATGCTGCAAAATGTTATGCTTTCATCAAACGTCGTGGTTATGTAATTCCAGAAGACGTTCGTGCCGTTGTTCACGATGTTTTACGTCACAGAGTTGGAATCACTTACGAAGCAGAAGCAGAAAACATTACTTCTGTAGACATTATCAACAAAATCGTTAACGAGATTGAAGTACCTTAAAAAGTTGATGGTTGATAGTTTTTTGTTGATGGTTTATACGCCATCAACCAACAACCATAAACCATAAACCAAACAAAAAATGGATACAAAAGAGCTTTTAAAAAAAGTACGGAAAATAGAAATCAAAACGAAAAGGCTGAGTAATCATATCTTTTCGGGAGAATACCACTCTTCATTTAAAGGACGAGGAATGACGTTTAGCGAGGTACGTCAATACCAATACGGAGATGATATTCGTAACATCGATTGGAATGTAACCGCACGCTACAACGAAGCTCACGTTAAAGTATTTGAAGAAGAACGCGAATTGACTATGGTTTTAATGGTTGATATTTCGGGTTCGGAATCTTTTGGTTCTAAAAATCAATTCAAAAAAGACATCGTAACCGAAATTGCGGCAACGATGGCTTTTTCGGCTACACAAAATAATGACAAAATTGGTTTAATCTTATTTTCTGATACTGTAGAATTATATATTCCGCCTAAAAAAGGACGTTCGCACGTACTTCGTATCATTCGTGAATTAATCGAATTTGAACCAAAGAGTCATAAAACAGATATTGCTCAAGCTTTGAGGTTTTTGTCTGGAACTCAAAAAAAGAAAGCCATCATTTTCATGATTTCAGATTTTATGTCTGATTCTTACGAGCATACTTTAAAAATTGCTTCTAAAAAACATGATATTACTGGAGTTCGCGTTTATGACATGCGCGAAGAAAAAATTCCAAATTTAGGAATGGTTTCTATGCTGGATTCTGAAACAGGAAAAATACAGTTGGTTGATACAAGTTCTAAAACAGTTCGATTGAATTATGAGAAACATTATCAAGAAAAATTGAATTATTTTAAAGATACATTCCGTAAATCTGGAGCAGGAATTGTCAACACCAGAGTTGACGAAAATTACGTTACTAAACTATTAGGCTATTTCAAATCACGATAAAAATTTGGCAATTTTGATTAACAAATCAAAAATCGTTAATCTAAAATCAACAATCGTTACTCAAATGAAATTTAAACTTTATATATTTTTATTGCTTTTTTCTACTATGATTTTTGCACAGCAGAAACAGGTAGAAACAAGTATTGACACCACCAAAAATAAGATTGGTGCTGAGTTCAAACTGACGCTTAAAACGGTTGTAACTTCAACATCGAAAGTTGAATTTCCGAAACTTAAAAATATTGGTCCGTTAGAGGTTATTCAATCTTATCCAATTGATACTGTTAAGAAAGACGGAACTTACGAACTTATAAAAAAATATGGTTTAACACAGTTTGATTCTGGTCGTTATACTATTCCGAGTGTCAAAATTTTAATCGACAAAAAACCTTTCTTTTCTGATTCTATTAAAGTTGAAGTTGCTAACGTAAAAGTCGATACTTTACAGCAGAAAATGTATGACATCAAAGACATTTCTTCTGTTGATGAAGGAATGGGAAATTGGTGGATTTACCTTTTAATTGTTTTAGCTATTCTAGGAATTGGCGCTTTCGTTTATTGGTATGTAAAAAAACGCCAGCTGAAAAAAATCGAAGAAGAAGTTTATAAAACTCCAATCGAAAAAGCAACAAGTTTATTGAATAATCTGGAACAAAAAGAACTGGTTCAAAAAGGAGAAATCAAAGAATATTATAGCGAATTAACCGATATTGCGAGAAATTATATTGAAGAAGCCATTCATATTCCTGCAATGGAAAGCACAACTTCTGAGTTAATTACAGCTATTAGAGAAGCATCAACCAAAAAGAAAATGACGCTGACTCCAGAAACTGTAGAAAACCTAGAGCGCGTTTTACGCCAAGCCGATTTGGTAAAATTTGCGAAATCGAAACCGCTTGAATTTGAAATTACTGAAGATAGAAATAAAATCCAGAAAGTCATTTTAACGCTTGATAACGCAATTCCGACGGAAGCTCCTGAAGATATCGAAGATCAGTTATTGAATGAGGCTCAAAGACAAAAGCAAATTAAGGAACAACTTCGCAAAAAACGTAATGCCAGAATTGGTTATTCTATTGCAGCTGTAATCTTATTGTTGTTTGTAACTACAACTTATTTTGTGGTTACCAAAGGTTTCACTTACGTCAAAGACAATTTAATCGGACATCCTTCTAAAGAATTATTAGAAGGAGAATGGGTAAAAAGTGCGTACGGAAGTCCAGCTGTTTTAATTGAAACACCTAAAGTTTTAAAAAGAATGGACACTGAAAAAGTCCTTCCAAAAGAAACAATGGCTTTAATTAAAGAAATGCAGCTTTTCACATACGGAAGTATGATTGATAATTTCTATATCACCGTTTCTACTGCCAAGTTTAAACAGCCAACTGATATCGATTTAGCAAAAGCGCTGGAAGGATCTTTAAAAGTAATGGAAGCTCAAGGAGCGCAAAATATTATTGTAAAACAAGAAGATTTTCAAACAAACGAAGGCATTCAGGGAGTTAAAGGTTACGGAACAATGACTATTCTAAATCCTGCAACTAAAACGAGTACAAAAGCATATTATGAATTGTTGCTTTTCAAACAAGATCAAGGTCTACAGCAAATTTTGATTTTACATGAAGAAGGCGACACTTATGCCAACGACATTACAGCCCGAGTATTAAATTCTGTTGAACTTCAAAGAGCAAGCAACTAATGAGTAAGATGAGTTTTTTAAATCCAGAATTTCTTTGGTTGTTTCTATTGATTCCAGTTGCGATAGGTTGGTATTTCTGGAAACGCAATCAGCAGTCGGCTACTTTAAAAATGAGTTCGACGGCAGGTTTCCAAAATAGTGAATCGTTTTGGACAAAGTTCAAACCTGCTTTATACGTTTTTAGAATACTTGCTTTATGTTCTTTGATTATTGCATTGGCTCGACCAAGAACGGTAGATATTAGCAATCAGACTAAAACAACAAAAGGAATAGATATTGTAATGGCAATTGACGTTTCTGGTTCTATGTTGGCAAAAGATTTAAAACCAAATCGTATGGAAGCTTTGAAAAGAGTTGCCGCCGATTTCGTTGAAGAAAGACCAAATGACAGAATTGGATTGGTTTTGTATGCATCTGAAGCGTACACAAAAACTCCAGTTACGAGCGATAAAGCGATTATTCTTGAAGCAATAAAAGGTATTAAATACGACACAACGCTACAAGACGGAACTGGAATCGGAATGGGATTGGCAACTGCTGTAAATCGATTAAAAGATAGTAAAGCAAAAAGTCGCGTTATTATTTTACTTACCGATGGTGTAAACAATGCTGGTTTTATTGAACCAGAAACTGCTTCTGACATTGCAAAACAATACGGAATTAAAGTTTACACAATCGGACTTGGATCGAATGGAATGGCAGAATCTCCATACGCATACGGGCCAAATGGTAATTTGTTATTCAAAATGCAAAAAGTTGAAATCGACGAAAAACTAATGAGAAGCATTGCTCAAAAAACAGATGGAACGTATTTTAGAGCAACAAGCAATGACAAGTTAGCGCAGATTTACAATTCAATCAATAAATTAGAAACAACAGAAATTCAAGAATTAAAATTCTATGATTATGATGAAAAGTACAGAATTTTTGTTTTGTTTGCAGCCTTTTTGTTATTGCTTGAAGTTGGATTAAGAAATACAGTTTACAGAAGCTTTATTTAATTTTAGATAACAAAAATCTAAAATCTAAATTCAGAAATCTAAAATTAAAAATGGAATTAGACGAAAAAAAATATTTATATCTCTTATTACTAATCCCGATTGTGGTGTGTATTTTTCTTTTCAATATGTATTGGAAAAGAAGAACACAACGTGAATTTGGTGATTTGGAAATGGTGAAAAGATTGAGTCCTGAGAAATCGGTTTTTAAACCTGTTTTAAAAATTGTGGTGATTCTCTTGGCGCTTACTTGCTTGATTATCGGTTTGGTAAATCCGAAAATCGGAACCAAAATGGAAACCGTAAAACGAGAAGGTATAGATATTGTTTTTGCTGTCGACGTTTCGAAAAGTATGCTTGCTGAAGATGTTGTACCAAGCCGTTTGGATAAAAGTAAACAATTGGTTTCTCAAATCATCAATAACTTAGGAAGCGACAGAATTGGTATTGTAGCTTATGCTGGAAGCGCTTTTCCTGTTTTACCTATTACATCAGATTATAGCGTTGCTAAAATGTTTTTGCAAAGTATGAGTCCTGGAATGGTTTCTTCTCAAGGAACATCTTTGGATGAAGCGATTAAATTGTCTTCAACTTATTTTGATGAAAAAAGCAAAACCAGCAAATTATTAATCCTTATTTCCGACGGAGAAGACCATTCTGAAGGCGCGGCTGCTGCGGCAGAAGAAGCCAATAAATTAGGAATGAAAATCATCACAATTGGTGTTGGAACTGAAAAAGGAGGAACAATTCCGTTGAAAGAAAATGGCGTTGTCAGAGGATATCAAAAAGATCAAAACGGAGAAACGGTAATCACAAAATTAAATCAAGAAGGTTTAAAAACGATTGCAAAAGCGACTAAAGGCGGTTACGTTTACGGCGGAAGCACCAAAGAAGTTTTAGAATATGTAAAAAATGCTTTGAACAACATTCAAAAAACAGAATTTGAAGCTACGCAAATGGCAGAATTTCAATCGCAATTTCAATGGTTTATCGGGTTTGCTTTTTTACTGTTGTTTATTGATATTTTCTTATTAGAAAGAAAAACAAACTGGATCAAAGAGTTGGATTTATTTAACGAAAAGAAATAAATGCTCAGATGAAATTCAGAACAGAAAACAAAATTAGAATGAAAAATTTACTTCTTTATATTTTACTAACGGTTTCTTTTGCAGTTTCTGCACAAGAGAAAGACAAAACATTGCCTGCTGCGAATGAAGAATATAAACAGAATAAATTTGTTGATGCTGAGGCAAACTATAGAATTTCGGAATCTAAATTTCCAAAACGATCTGCGGCGCCATACAATTTAGGAAACACCATTTATAGACAAAATCAAATTTCTGAAGCTAAATTCGCTTACGCGAAAGCAATAAAAAATGCCAAAACAAGACCCGAAAAACATAAAGCTTTTCACAATCTTGGAAACGTTTTCATGAAAGAGAAAGATTATACGCAGGCGGTTGAAGCATACAAACAAGCTTTACGTAACGATCCGACAGATGAGGAAACGCGCTATAATTACGCTTACGCAAAACAAAAATTAAAAGAAAATCCTCCGAAAAACGATAACAAAGACAAGAATAAGGATAAAGACAAAGACAAGGATAAAAATAAAGATAAAAACAAGGACAACAATAAAGACAAAGATAAAGACAAGGATAAAAAAGACGACAAAGGCGATAAAGATAAGGACAAAAAAGATGGTAAAAACGATCCGAAGAAAGATGATAAGTCTGATAATAAAGGAGAGCCAAAACCACAGCCTGGCGGAATATCGAAAGAGCGCGTTCAGAACTTGTTAGATGCTGTTAATAATGAAGAGAAGAAAATTCAGGATAAAGTTAACGCACAAAAAGTAAAAGGAAGTCCTAAAAAATCTGAAAAAGACTGGTAAAATTTTGGTTAATCGTTTAACCGTTAATTTGTTTATTTGATCCAAACAAAACGATTAAACAAAATGACGATTAAACGATTAAACATTAAAAAACGATTAAAAACTTAAATGAAAAGATATTTAATTCTATTTCTAATCACATTTCAAGGACTTATAGCTCAAGTACAATTTGAAGCCAGAGTCAGCAAAAATACACTTGGAGTAAACGAAAGACTTCGTATAGATTTCATTATGAATGTTGACGGAGATAACTTCGAACAGCCTTCTTTTGACGGATTTAGAATGGTCGCTGGGCCAAGCCAACAAATCAGTCAGTCTTGGGTAAACGGACGAAGCTCTTTTCAAAAAATATATTCTTATATCTTACAACCTGAAAGGAAAGGAGTTGTAATGATTAAACAGGCCGCTATAGAATATAATGGTCAAGTTTACAAAACAAATCCGATAAAAGTTACGGTTACCAATGCCGTTGCACAAGAAAGAGATCCAAACGACAGACCTCCAGGATCTCCTAATGAATTATTGACTTTAGTTGCAGAAATTTCTAAAACAAATCCGTATCTAAACGAACCGATTACAGTAGTTTACAAACTATACTTTAATAATATTGGGGTAAACCGTTTTAAAGAGCTTGCGAAACCTAAATACAATGATTTCTGGAATCAGAATATCGAAATTAAACAATTACAGATTGAAGAAGGAAGTTATCAAGGTCAGAGATGTTATTCTGTAATCTTGAAAAAAACCGTTTTATATCCGCAAAAGTCCGGAAGATTGACAATTGATCCTCTTTCGTTAGATATTGAAATAGAAATGGCTTCCAATCGTCGTGATATGTTTGGTCAAATGATTACGACACAAGGTAACAAAGTGGTTTCTGCTGGAGCAAAAACAATCAATGTAAAACCGCTTCCTGAAACTGGAAAACCAGAAGGTTTTACTGGAGCTGTTGGAAAATTGAATTTTACAGTTACTCCATCAAAAACTACACTTAAAAACGGTGAAGGACTTGACTTAATTGTGAGCGCGCAAGGAACTGGAAACATGAAGTTATTTACGCTTCCAAAACCAGTTGTTCCAAATGCATTAGAAATGTATGATCCTGTCCATGATGAAAGTGTAACCACTTCTTTGGCTGGAATGTCTGGAAGAATTACAGATAAATACACAATTGTTCCGCAATACAGGGGAAAATATGCGATTAAACCAATGCAGTTTTCTTATTTCGATTTAAGTACAGGTTCATACAAAACCATTACTTCAAAAGAAATTATGATTGACGTTTTAGATGGACCAACGCCTGCAGAAGCAAATACAGGATCGGCATCTAAAAATGCAGTTGCTCAAACAGATCATTTCAAAAACATTAAATCTAAAACAGTTTTAATTCCAATTACTAAAAAAGAGTTTTACGGTTCTAATTTGTATTTAGGATTATTATTTGCTCCGTTCATCATTATTCCGCTTATTATTTTAGCTAAGAAAAGAAAAGAAGCCATTGACAGTGATGTTACTGGAAATAGAATTAGAATGAACAATAAACTGGCGAAGAAATATTTATCGCAAGCGAAGAAACATCTTAACAACAAAGAGCCTTTCTATATTGCATTAGAAAAAGCGATGCATAATTTCTTAAAAGCCAAACTGCATATTGAAACTTCAGAAATGAGTAAAGACAATATCAGAGAATTATTATTGTCAAGAAATGCAAATGCAGAGACGGTTCAAGACTTTATAACTTTGACTGAAAACTGCGAATTTGCACGTTATGCACCAGCATCAAGCGCTTCGATTCAGCAAGATTATGACAAAGCCGTTTTGATTATTTCTGCATTAGAAAAACAAATTGTTTAATTTTTTTAACGCAATCCCGATAGCTATCTGGAGCTAAGAAATAATGATCTAGCTTTCGCTGAATTTTAAGTTCACAAAGTGAAAATTTATACATCATAAAAATGAAAAATATACTCTATCTCTTTTTATTAATCTCGCAGGTTTTCTTTGCGCAAGGACGCTTTGCATCGGCAAATGCGCTTTACCAAAAAGGGCAATATAAAGAAGCCGTTCAGGTTTACGAAAACATAGTGAAAGAAGATAAATTACATTCTGCCGAACTGTATTTTAATCTTGGTAATTGCTATTATAAATTAAATCAAGTAGCGCCTTCGATTTATAATTATGAAAAAGCTTTAGTGCTAAAACCAAACGATCCTGAGACTTTAAACAATTTAAAGTTTGCCAAAAAATTGACTATTGATGAAATTAAAGAAGTTCCAAAAGTTGGTTTTGCAAAACTGATTCAGAACTTTACTTCTATTTTTGACTATAACGAATGGGCAAAAATTGCAGTTGCTATCGGTTTTATCTTTTTACTGAGTTTTATTGGCTATTATTTTTCAAAAGCTACACTTGCCAAAAGAATTTACTTTGTCGCAATGTTTATTTTTTTAGTTGCTTTTGCTTTAAGCATATCTGCTGCTGTTTCTGAAAAACGTCATTTTGATAACGATCGTGTAGCCATTGTTTTTTCTGAAATGAGTCAAGTTCGGGCAAAACCAGAAAAATCTGCAAATGGCATTATTTTATTGCATGAAGGGGCAAAAGTATATGTTTTAGAAAGTGTTGCCGGTTGGAGAAAAGTAGAATTAACAGACGGAACTCAAGGCTGGATTGATTCTTTGACAATTAAAGAAGTGAAGTAAAAGTTCAAAATATTTAAATAAAGAAATCCCAAACTCCAAAACTTAAATTGGAATTTGGGATTTTCATTTTTTGGAATTTAAGATTAATTCACTGCATCAACTAATCTTATAAATTCAGATCGATAACCTTCTTCATCATTAGATAATCCTGATTTTGCCAAATTTTTAATATCAGAACTTGAGCTGTTTGCAATATATTTTGAATCACGCAATTTCAGTCCGAACCACGAAACAGCAGTTGTAAATTTGAAATCTGGCGAGCTGTTTTTCAGCTCTGTTTTCTTATCTGCAATAACATTTATTATTTCATTGCTTTTATTGCCATCAGGTTTTTTATATCTAAATTTCACTGTTGCCAATTCATCACTGTAATTTCCTTCGCTTTTCTTCGTTTTGGTATATTTCAAATCAGATGGAATATAATCACTTTCTACACCTGTCGGAATAACTTCATACAAAGCTGTAACCGAATGTCCGCTGCCCAATTCTCCTGCATCAATTTTATCATTTTTAAAATCTTCTGCATTTAATTTTCGGTTTTCATATCCAATCAATCGATACGCCTTAACATGTTTCGGATTAAATTCGATTTGAATTTTTACATCTTTCGCGATAGCAAACATTGAGCCTTTAAATTCTTTTCCAAGAAAACGATTTGCTTCTTGAATATTATCAATATAAGCGTAATTTCCGTTTCCTTTATCAGCTAGAATTTCCATTTTACTGTCTTTGTAATTTCCCATTCCAAATCCTAAAACGGTTAAGAAAACACCAGACTCTCTTTTTTGTTCAATTAATTTCAACATATCATCGTCGCTTGAAGCACCAACATTAAAATCACCATCAGTAGCTATCACTACTCTATTATTTCCTCCTTTGATAAAATTCTGCTGTGCTAATTTGTACGCTAATTCGATTCCTTCTCCTCCTGCCGTACTTCCGCCTGCATGCAAATCATCAAAAGCATCCATAATTTCATCTTTATTTTCTCCAGAAGTTGGCTCTAAAACTACACCAGCCGAACCTGCATAAACCACAATCGAAACTCGGTCTGTACTGCGAAGTTCTTTTACCAAAATTTTCATTGATTCTTTTAATAATGGTAATTTATTTGGTTCATCCATTGAACCCGAAACATCCACCAAAAAAACCAAATTAGTAGCCGGCAAATTTTCCATTGGAACGTCCTTTCCCTGCAAACCAATTTTTAACAATCGGCTGTTTTTATTCCACGGACAATCGCTATATTCTGTATTTATAGAAAATGGATGCGGACCATCTGGCTGCGGATATTTGTATTTAAAAAAGTTGATCATTTCTTCAACACGAACGGCATCTTTAGGAACTTTTTGCCCTTCGTTTATAAATCGGCGAATATTGGTATACGATGCATTATCGACATCAATAGAAAAAGTAGAAAGTGGCGCTTTAAGCGGAGATTCAAATGGGTTTTCTTCTAATCCTGCGTAGCTTTCTGAATTAGTATCAGGAATGTAATTTTCTTCTTCAACCAAATCGGTTGTTGTTACTGCGATTTCTGTCGAATCAGCAGCTTCGTCTGGTGCATACGCTTTCTTACAGCTGAAAATAGTAAGTACGAGGAATGCCATCATAAAGAAATTCAGATTTCTCATAAAGTAAATTTTTAAATATTAATAAATAGGTTATTAGCTTCAAATAAGGACTAGCATTCCGGATGTACTAGAAGCGATTATTTGCAATTTTCGAGTATGCAAAATCGTGCCAAAAACTTTACAAATATTTTTCTTACGAGAAAATAAAATTAGAACCCTTGATTTTAAAGGCATTTGATGCGGAAGATTTTTTTTTAAATGTTAAGATTTTTTTGCCTCTCCCGATAGCTATCGGGATAAAATGATTAAATGGATTAATCTTTTTGAATCCTTTAATCTGTGGCATTAATTTTTTATGCATTTAAATTGTAGAGACGCACTGCAGTGCGTCTACGTACAGCATATCGACAAAGATTGTGTTAGACGCACTGCAGTGCGTCTCTACAGAATATTGGAATGTAAAAATTAAATGTGTTTTTTGCCACAGATTAAAAGAATTAAATGGATTATTTTTTTGAAATCATTATAATCCTTTTAATCTGTGGCATTAATTTTATTCAAACTGATAAATTTTCTCCGGCGTAACGCAAAAATCTAATTTAATATCCGATTCAAAAACATCATCAATCTGATTTACAGCTTCAAAAAATGAAAGTCCGATTTTGATGGTTTCAGGTTTACATTCGGCAAGGAATTTATCGTAAAAACCTTTTCCATATCCAATTCGGTTTCCGAAAACATCAAAACCCAAAAGCGGTACAAAAACTACTTCAACTTTAGAAGAAGGAACTTCAATTCCGTCAACAGGTTCTGGAATATTATATTCATTTTTTTTGATTTTAGTATTATCTGTAAGAAGAAAATGAGTCATTTTTCTGGTGTCAAAATCACTTTTAGAAATTAAGATTTCTTTGTCTTTTCCTGAAAGCAAATGCAAAATAAATTCGGTATTAACTTCTTTTTGTTCTTCTATTGGAAGAAAAACATGATAATAAATTTTATCCCAAATTGGCATTTGGATTAATTGATTGGCGATCGCCAGACTTTTTTCTTCTATTTCATCAAAAGAAAGTGCTTTACGGAATTTTTTATATTCTATTCGAAGTTCTTTTTTATTCGTCGGCATTGTCGGGCGTTTTAGATAAATGATAAATAGCGTCGCCTTCATAAACAATTGGCGAATGGTTGGCATTAATTACATAGCCATCATGAGGCGCTTTGACTTTCTGTTCAAATTTCCCAAACGGATCTGTAATAATCGCTAAGATAGTGCCTTTGGTTACATATTTTCCAACCAAATTAAAATCATGCAGCAAACCCGAACACTTTGCACGAAGCCAAACCGATTGTTTTATATAAATAGAAGACGTCAAAGCTGGCTCAGCAATCTGTTTTGGATCGAGCATATCTAAATAACGAAGCAGACGTTTAGTTCCTAAAACACCTTGATTTGCTATTTCGTTATTAATGTCTAAAGATTTTCCGCCTTCAAAAAGAAGCATTTTTACATTCGCATTTTCAGAAGTTTTTCTGAATGAACCATTTATATTTTTAGAATAAAGTGTAAAAGGCGCATTAAAAATATCTGCCAAAACTTTTAATTCAGGGTTATTTTCGGTAATTCTAATTTGAGGCGCATTAAAACGACTCGCTCCACCTGCATGAAAATCGACAGCATAATCTAAAATTGGCAGAATTTCTTCAACAATATGATACGCAAATCGGCTGGCAAGCGAACCTTTTTTACTTCCTGGAAAAACGCGATTTAAATCGCGTCCGTCCGGAAACTCACGAGATTTATTGACAAAACCATACATATTGATGACAGGAATGCAGATTATGGTTCCGCGAGAAGGCCTATTTATTTTCTTGCTGATAATCTGACGAACAATTTCAACACCGTTTATTTCGTCGCCATGAATTCCGGCAGAAAATAAAATTGTCGGACCGTCATGCTTGGAACGGCGCACGATTACAGGAATATTCAACTTGGTTGTAGTATGCAGTCGAGCAATTTCGACGTTTATGGTTCTGTGTTCTCCCGGCAAAATCGATTCGCCAAAAATAACCAATGGAGTACTATTTTTCATGTAGAATTATAAAATCTAAATATAGAAATTATTCTTTTGATTTCGTAAATTTGAAACTAATTCAATGTTAAGCTTCATTTAGAAATCGGAATGGTTTTTGAAAAGCTTTACAAACATCTTCAGAAACAAAAAGAATGCAAAAACCGGCTTTAGATCTTCAAATTTTAACCTTGCCAGACAATCCAGGTGTTTATCAATATTACGATAAAGATGGAAAAATCTTGTACGTTGGAAAAGCAAAAAATCTAAAAAAAAGGGTTTCATCTTATTTTAATAAAATTCACGATACCGCTAAAACAAACGTTTTGGTCAAAAAAATCGTGACTATAAAACATATCGTTGTTCCCACAGAAACCGATGCGCTTTTATTAGAAAATAATTTAATTAAAACGCTTCAGCCAAGATATAATGTGCTGTTGCGCGATGACAAAAGTTATCCGTGGATCTGCATTAAAAAAGAACCTTTTTCGAGAATATTTTTAACTAGAAGAATGGTTAAAGATGGTTCTGAATATTTTGGACCTTATACCAATTTCAAAATGGTGCACACTATTTTGGATTTAATTAAAGAATTGTATCCGCTTCGAACTTGCAATTATGATTTAAGCGAATCGAATATCAATTCTGGAAAATTTAAAGTGTGTTTAGAATATCACATTGGAAATTGTAAAGGTCCGTGCGAAGGTTTAGAACCTTTGGAAGAATATCAAAGACAAGTCAATGCGATTCGTGAAATCTTGAAAGGAAATTTTAAAGAAAGTTTAAAAGATTTCAAGAAATTGATGAATACTTACGCGCAAAATTTACAATTTGAAGAAGCGCAAAAAATCAAAGAAAAGATTGAAGTTTTAGAAAATTACCAATCCAGATCAACCATCATCAATCCAAAAATCACCAACATTGACGTTTTCTCAATTGTTTCTGACGAAAGTGCCGCTTATGTCAACTTTTTGCAGATTTCTCATGGTTCGATTATTCGTTCGCATACTTTAGAAATAAAGAAAAAACTCGATGAAAGCGACGAAGAATTATTAGAATTAGCGATTGTAGAATTGCGTGAGCGTTTTCAATTGTTATCAAAAGAAATCATTGTTCCGTTTGAATTGGATTTAGGCGAAAATATTAAAGTAACTGTTCCGCAGCTTGGAGACAAAAAGCAGATTCTGGACTTATCGATTCGAAATGCCAAATTCTATCGCATTGAACAATTGAAACAATTGCAAATCGTAGATCCAGATCGTCATGTAAATCGAATTATGGCGCAAATGCAAAAAGATTTACGTCTTCCTGTTGAGCCTCGACATATAGAATGTTTTGATAACTCGAATATTCAGGGAACAAATCCGGTTGCGGCTTGTGTTGTTTTTAAAGACGGGAAACCAAGCAAAAAAGATTATCGCCATTTTAATGTGAAAACCGTTGAAGGCCCAGATGATTTTGCTTCGATGACTGAAATTGTAGGCCGACGCTATAAAAGATTGTTGGAAGAAAACGAACCTTTACCTCAATTAATTATCATTGACGGTGGAAAAGGACAGCTTTCTGCCGCATTAAAAAGTATTGACGAATTAGGCTTACGCGGAAAAGTGGCCATTATCGGAATTGCAAAACGTCTCGAAGAACTTTTTTATCCTGGAGATTCGATTCCGTTATATTTAGATAAAAAATCTGAGACTTTAAAAGTAATTCAGCAATTGCGAAACGAAGCGCATAGATTCGGAATCACTTTTCATAGAGATAAAAGAAGCAAATCGGCTCTTAATTCTTCGGTAGAAAGCATTCCTGGAATTGGCGAAAAAACAATGTTGGCTTTAATCCAACATTTTAAAAGTGTTAAAAGATTAAAACTGGCTACAGAAAAAGAAATTTCAGACGTTGTAGGTGTTTCGAGAGCCAAGAAAATTGTTGCATTTTATCATCCAAAAGAAAACTAATTCGTTTTGAAAAAAAGCCTTTTACATATTATTATCTGTTTATTTTTTTCTATTTCATATAGTCAAAACGATATTTCTTTTGTACAAAAAGACAAAAGCAAAATCGAGATTAGTTATAAAAATAAAATTGGAACGAGCGAAGAAGAGTACGAACAAGCGGTCAAAATAAAAAATATTCAAACAGGAAAAACTCAAATTATAAACAACATAGAAGTTTCGATAACTGGAAAACCATCCCATTTAGAAATAAACGATTATAATTTTGATGGTTACACCGATTTTTCCAGTTTTCATACCGATGACGGAATGGGAGTTTACACGATTTATCAGATTTTTATCTTTAATCCGAAAACTAAAAATTTTGAAAGTTTAGAATTTCCATCGAATTTTAATCCAAAATGTGATATGTTTTGCGACGTGAAAATCGATAAAATAAAAAAGACACTTACCTCAAGCTGTCGCGGCGGCGCTAAGACTCATAACGACATTTGGAAGTACGATCAAAATAAAAAATTAATACTTTTAAAAACAACATCATATTAGGAATAAACCCGAAAAAATTGCCGACTTTTACAAAACTAACTTGCAGATTTTTATGCGCCAAAATCTATTTTCAATTTTAAATATCAAATCAAAAGGGTTCTCTCCAAATACACTTTGGAAAGAAATTTCTATGATATTTGTATTGCTGATGCTTTTTTCGCAAAACTCTTTTTCGCAAGAAACAAAAAAAGACAGCATTAAAAGGCCAAAAATTGGTTTGGTTTTGAGTGGCGGCGGCGCGAAGGGTTTTGCACATATTGGTGTTCTGAAAGTTTTGGAAGAAGCTGGAATCAAAATTGATTATATTGGAGGAACAAGCATGGGATCTGTCATTGGCGGACTTTACGCATCTGGTTACAATGCCTCTCAAATTGATTCTATTTTTAAGAAAACCAATTTCGACGAATTAATAAACGATTATATACCAAGATCTTCTAAGAATTTTTACGGTAAAAAGAATGACGAATTGTATGCGATAGTTTTGCCTTTTAGCAATTTTAGAGTCGGTATCCCTGAAGCGCTTTCAAAAGGAATGTACAATTATAATTTATTGAGCAGTTTAACCAGAAATGTTCGTCACATTCGTGATTTCAACAAACTGCCAACTCCTTTTTTATGTATCGGAACTAATATTGAAACTGGAGAAGAAGTTTTATTGAATAAAGGAAATCTCGTTCAGGCTATGATGGCAAGTGCGGCTTTTCCTTCCTTATTTACTCCAGTAGAAATTGACGGGAATTTATTGGTCGACGGCGGAGTTGTAAACAATTATCCTATTGAAGAAGTACGAAAACTTGGAGCCGATATTATTATTGGAGTTGACGTTCAGGACGATTTAATGAAGAGAAAAAACCTGAAAAATGCTACTCGAATTTTGGTTCAGATTACCAATCTTCAGTCGATTGATAAAATGAAAAACAAAATAAAAAACACCGATGTCTACATTAAACCAGACATTCGTGACTTTGGTGTAATTTCATTTGATCGAGGTGAAGAAATTATTCGAAAAGGTGAAGAAGCTGCTTTTGCTGTTTATGAAAAAATTAAAGCATTAGCCGACGAAACTACTTTTTATAAAAAACCAAAATTAAAAGTTGCGTCAGACACGATTCAAATTCAAAAAATCAATACCGATAAACTAGATAATTATACCAAAGAATATATTCGCGGTAAACTTCGTTTTAAACCCGGAAGCACTATTACATATAATGGTCTTAAAACTGGAATTAACAATTTGAATGCCACACAAAACTTTAGCACTATTTCGTATTGTCTGCAGCCAGATGGCGAAAAAGATGATTTGGATTTGGTTTTAAAAGAAAATCCAACACAGACTTTTTTAAAGCTCGGACTTCATTACGACGGACTTTATAAAAGTGGTATTTTATTGAATTTGACTCATAAAAAAACATTCTTAAAAAACGATGTCACTTCGCTGGATATAATTTTAGGAGATAATTTCAGATATGATTTCAATTATTATGTCGAAAATGGTTTTAATATCAGTTTTGGTTTTCGTTCGAGGTTGAATCAATTTAATAGAAATGTAACCACGAGTTTAAGTAATTTGGTAACGCAAAATCCAAATGTCAACTTAATTAATGTTGATTTTATGGATGTGAATAATCAAGCTTATTTTCAGACTATTTTTGTTCAGAAATTTTTAATGGGCGGCGGTTTAGAATATAAATATTTAAAAATAAATTCGCCAACACTTGCCAATGAAGATAATATAATAGACAAAAGCAATTATTTTAGCGCTTTTGCCTATCTAAAATACGATTCGTTTGATGATAAATATTATCCAAGTTCAGGTTTGTATTTTTCTACAGATTTGCAAACCTATCTAGCATCTTCAGATTACACTAAAACTTTTAAACCTTTTTCTATTGCAAAAGCCGAAGTGTCTTTTGTGAATACTTTATTTAATAGAGCAACTTTTAAGATTGATGCCGATGCAGGATTTACTTTCGGAAACTCAAGTGTTCCTTTCTTTGATTTTATTTTGGGCGGTTACGGTTACAGCAAAATAAATAACTTCAATTATTTTTATGGCTATGATTTCTTGAGCATTGCAGGAAATAGCTACATCAAAACAGGAATTACGTTGGATTACGAAATTTTAAGAAAAAACCACATTAATCTTTCTGCCAATTTTGCCAATCTTGGAAACAATATTTTTTCTGATGTTGACTGGATTTCAATGCCAAAATATACCGGTTATGCTGTAGGTTATGGATTAGAAACCATTATTGGTCCAATCGAAATTAAGCAATCTTGGTCTCCAGAAATGTCTAGAAGCTTTACTTGGTTTAGCATTGGCTTCTTGTTTTAGTATTATATTAGTGAATAGTTCAATAAAATCGTATTATTTTTTTGCTTCGTGAAAATTATATCAAAAAACATTAAATTATTTTAGTTATAATTAATATAATTTTTATTTTTACTTCGAAAAAATTACGACATTTGTTATAATGAAAACAAAATGGACAGGTTTATTAGAGTATCTTCAATTCCTCATCAAGAGAAATCCTGAGTAAGCTTTCGAATTGAGATAATTAGGTCATTCAAAAAAAGAATGATCAGATTGTCTGTTCAAACAATTCAATTTTCGAATTATCTAATTTACAAATTATCTAATTGAAAAGCCATGCCATTATATCACAAACTCGGAGATTTTCCGCAAAAGCGACACACCCAATTTGAAAAACCAAACGGAGGTTTTTACTACGAACAATTGTTTGGAACAGAAGGTTTTCACGGACATTCTTCACTTTCATATCATGTTCACAGACCAACGCAGGTTAAAGAAATTTTAAACTCTTATTCGGTTGAACCAAAAATTGCAATCGGAAAAAACATAAAATCATTACTTTTTAAAGGTTTTGAATTAAAACCAGAAAACGACTTTTTGGATAGTAGAAAAGCAATGTTGGTCAATAAAGACTGTATTATTGGTTTGGCTGCGCCAAAAGAATCCCTTCGAAATTATTTCTACAAAAATGCCGATGCCGATGAAATGCTTTTCATCCATAAAGGAAAAGGAAAATTGAGAACCATGCTTGGGAATATTCCATTTGAGTATGGCGATTATTTGATTATTCCGCGCGGTATTATTTACCAAATAGAATTTGAAACGGAAGAAAACCGACTATTTTATGTAGAATCTTATTCTCCATTTTACACTCCAAAACGATATAAAAACCAATCAGGTCAGCATTTAGAACATTCTCCATTTTGCGAGCGTGATTTTATTTTGCCAAGCGAATTGGAAACTCACGACGAAAAAGGTGATTTTTTAATTAAAATCAAAAAAGAAGGCATGATTCACGAAGTGGTTTATGCAACACATCCATTTGATGTTGTGGGTTGGGACGGATATAATTTCCCATACGGATTTTCGATTCACAATTTTGAACCTATAACGGGGCGTGTTCACCAACCGCCTCCGGTACACCAAACTTTTGAAACGGCTACTTTTGTCGTTTGTTCTTTCTGCCCAAGACTTTACGATTATCATCCGAAAGCAATTCCGGCGCCATACAATCACAGTAATATAGATTCTGACGAAGTTCTATATTATGTAGATGGCGATTTTATGAGTCGTAATAATATCGAGCAAGGTCATATTACTTTACATCCAAAAGGAATTCCGCATGGACCAGCGCCAGGCGCAATGGAACGTAGCATTGGTCACAAAGAAACTCAGGAATTAGCCGTAATGGTTGATACTTTCCGTCCGCTTATGGTTACGGAAGAGGCTATGGGATTGGATGATGGAAAATATTACAAATCTTGGACGGAATAACTAAACTTATTTAAACGCAAAGTTCGCAAAGGATTTTTCGCAAAGTTTGCAAAGATTTTAATGAAGTTTTACTTCAATGAGTTCGCAAAGCTTTGCGTCCTTAGCGATTTTACAAAATCATTCTCAAAAAACTCTTTGCGCCCTTTGCGTTAAAACAAAATTAAACACAACATTCGGTTTTTCTAAATAACCGACAAAACAAATAAACATCATGTCAAAAGAAGTAAAATCAGTAGAATACGGATTAGAGAAAATATTTGAAGGAGCACAAGATTTCCTTCCACTATTAGGAACAGATTATGTAGAATTTTATGTAGGGAATGCAAAACAATCTGCACATTATTACAAAACTGCTTTCGGGTATCAGTCATTGGCTTATGCTGGATTGGAAACTGGAGTAAAAGACAAAGCGTCTTATGTTTTAAAGCAAGATAAAATCAGAATTGTTTTGACAACGCCTTTAACAGCAGATTCTCCAATAAACGAACACTTGAAAAAACACGGTGACGGAGTAAAAGTGGCAGCGCTTTGGGTTGAAGATGCTACAAAATCTTACGAAGAAACTATGAAACGTGGCGCGCGTTCTTTTATGGAACCAACTGTTGAAGAAGATGAATTTGGACAAGTTGTTCGTTCTGGAATTTATACTTACGGAGAAACCGTTCATATTTTTGTAGAAAGAAAAAACTATAACGGAGTTTTCTTGCCTGGATATAAAGAATGGAAATCAGATTACAACCCAGAACCAACGGGATTAAAATATATCGATCACATGGTTGGAAATGTGGGTTGGAACGAAATGAATACTTGGGTAAAATTCTATGAAGAAGTTATGGGATTTGTAAATTTCCTTTCTTTTGATGACAAGCAAATTACTACAGAATATTCTGCTTTAATGAGTAAAGTAATGTCTAACGGAAATGGAAGAATTAAATTCCCAATTAACGAACCAGCCGAAGGAAAGAAAAAATCGCAAATTGAAGAATATTTAGATTTTTATGGCGGACCTGGAATTCAGCATATCGCTATTGCAACTGATGATATTATTAAAACTGTATCACAATTAAGAGCTCGCGGTGTTGAATTTTTATCTGCTCCTCCTCATACTTATTATGAAGCAATTCCAGAAAGATTGGGTGTTCATATGGATATGATGAAAGAAGACATTAATGAAATTGAAAAACTAGCCATCATGGTAGATGCCGACGAAGACGGTTACCTTTTACAGATTTTTACTAAGCCAGTTCAAGACAGGCCGACGCTTTTCTTCGAAATTATCCAAAGAATGGGTGCAAAAGGATTCGGTGCAGGTAACTTTAAAGCTCTTTTTGAGTCAATTGAAAGAGAGCAAGAATTGAGAGGAACACTATAAAATGTTAATTTCCATGCACAAAACAGCATAATTCTCTAAAAAACGATGCTTTTTTTGCAAATGATATGTTAAACTTGACTTTGGCTATTTGTTTTTTGAACTTTCTATCTATCTTTGCACTCGCAAATAAGGAAGGGGTGGTTTCCTTCCGAATTGATATAAATTTCATAATTTATAGTTTTTTGGTTAGTTAATAGCATAAAAACTCAGTCATCTTTTGACTGAGTTTTTTTGTTTTGGTACATTTGGAATAGAATTTGCATTTATTTACCTTTATAATGAAATGTAAAAATTGTACTATGAAAAAGTATTTCCTCATCATATTAGCACTAACAACACTAGCGTTCGACACTCAAAAAGAGGACGCTTTTGATACTGGAGAATATTTCAAATTTAGAATTCATTACGGAATTGTAAATGCAGGTTACGCCACTCTCGAAGTAAAAGATGCTACAATTAACAATAAAAAGGTATATCACTCTGTTGGAAAAGGTTACACCACCGGAATGTCAAAATTTTTCTTCAAAGTAGAAGATTTGTACGAAAGTTATTTTGACAAAGAAACAGGAAAACCATATCGTTATGTCCGAAAAATTGACGAAGGTGGTTACACTAAAAACCAAGAGGGGTTTTTCAATCAAGGAGAAAATAGAGTTTTAGTAAAAGATTATAAAAGAAAATCAGAAAAAACAATTGTTGTCACAGAAGAAGTGCAAGATATTGTTTCGGCATTTTACTATTTAAGAAATCATCCAAATATTGACAAATTAAAATCTGGCGAAGCCATCACAATTGACATGTTTTTTGATGATGAAATCACAAAATTTAAGTTAAAATATGTAGGTCGTCAAGATATTACAACTAAATTTGGAACCGTTTCTACAATGGTCTTCAAACCATTGGTGCAAACAGGAAGAGTATTTAAAGAAAAAGAAAGTTTAACACTCTGGATAACAGACGATGTAAACAAAGTTCCGATAAGAATAAAAGCAGATTTGGCTGTAGGATCTCTTAAAGCCGATCTCGATGAATATAAAGGATTAAAAAGTCCACTAAAAGCAAAAAAATAATGAACCCTACAGATAATTCTGAAGCAATCTTAAAAGAAATTGATCTAAAATTTCAAGCCATAAATCAAAAAACTGATGTTCAATTAGAAGGATTGCTTTGGGCTAAACCAATCACATATTGGGATTATATTCAGACTGATGCACTTTTAAATTTACAAATTCAACGTACCACACTTCCTGACGAAATGGTTTTTATCATGTATCATCAGGTAAACGAATTAATTTTCAAAATGATTTTGTGGGAAATTGATCAAATCGCAGAGAAAGAAAACATTCAGGTAGATTTTTTTAGTGAAAGATTATCAAGAATTACTCGATATTTTGACATGCTTACCAATTCGTTCAGCATTATGGAAAATGGCATGGAAGTAGATCAATATATGAAATTTAGAAATACACTTACTCCGGCAAGCGGTTTTCAAAGTGCACAATATAGAATGATTGAATTTGCTTCTACAGATGTAATTAATTTAACAGACAGAAGATACAAAGCAAACTTTGATGAAAATACCGATTTGGAAACCAGTTTTGAACATTTGTATTGGCAAGCTGCTGGAAAAGATTATCACACAGGCGAAAAATCATATTTGCTTCAAGAATTTGAGAACAAATACAAAGTTCAATTTCTGAGACAAATGTCTACTTTTAAGACAAAAAACATCTGGCAGAAATTTTCTCAACTTCCAGAAAAAGATCAGCAAAATCCAGAATTAATTGCGGCAATGCGTCATTACGATAAAACGGTGAATATCACTTGGGTTATGCAGCATCTTAATACTGCAAGAAAGTATATTTTAGAAAGCGGAAAAGGTAACGGCGAAGCAACTGGCGGAAGCGACTGGCAAAAATATATGCATCCAAAATACCAAAGACGCATCTTTTTTCCTAAATTGTGGACCGAAGAAGAATTGTCCAATTGGGGAAATGAAACCGCAGAATAATTTCACCACAAAAAAACAAAAAGTTTGAAAAAAGCAGTCGTAATTTTAATTGTCTTGTTTTCTATTTTTTCATGTAAAAAAGCTGAAGAAAAAGTAGAAACAAAAATTACTAAACCAGCAACCAAAAAAATAGAATTCGGTTTTAATTACGCAGATTTCAATGTTGTTAACGATACAATTTCAAAAGGAGATTCTTTTGGCTCAATCGTTCAAAGTCAAAATATTGGAGACAAAAAAGTTTTTGACATTGTAGAGCAAGTAAAAGATTCTTTTAATGTAAGAAGTATTCGTTACGGCAAACCTTTCACCTTACTTCGTTCAAAAAACAAAACCAATAATTTACAGGTTTTCATTTACCAGCCCGACGCTTTAAGTTATTATGTTATTGATTTAAGAGACAGCATTGCAAAAGCTTACAAAAAAGTAAAACCCGTTACTTTAAAAAGAAAAATTATTGGAGGCGTTTTAAAAACTTCATTATCTGAAACTTTAGGAGGCGAAGATGTTGAAACGGCTTTGGCAAGCAGAATTACAAAAGTATTTTCTTGGTCTATTGACTTCTTCAAACTTAAAAAAGGAGATCGTTACGGATTAATTTTCACAGAACGTTTCATCAACGGAAAAACGTATGATGGCGTTGAAGATCTTGAAGCAGCATTTTTTGAATATAAAGGTAAAATCATTTATGCTTTTCCTTTCGAAAGAGATACGACTTCAGGAAAAATCGAATATTATGATGATGAAGGAAAAACACTTAAAAATTTCTTTCTGAAAACCCCAATCAAATTCAGCAGAATCACTTCTAGATTCACAATGAATAGATTTCACCCAGTTCAACACACTTGGAAAGCACACAAAGGAACCGATTATGCGGCTCCAACTGGAACTCCAATTTCTACTACAGCTTCAGGAGTTGTAGAAACGACAGGATACACCGCTGGAAACGGAAACTTTGTAAAAGTAAAACACAACGGAACCTACTCTACTCAATATTTACATATGTCCAAAATACTGGTTCGCCGCGGACAGCGCGTAACGCAAGGACAGACAATTGGTTTGGTTGGAAGTACCGGTTTAGCTTCTGGACCTCACGTTTGTTACCGTTTCTGGAAAAATGGCGTACAAGTTGATGCCCTTCGATTGAATCTTCCAACGGGAGAGTCTTTGACTGGAAATGACAGAACTCGTTTTATGAAACAGATTGAACCGTTGAAAAGAGAATTGGATAGCATTGGGAATTTGTAAATAATTCACTTTTAAAATTTTAGATTTTAAATCGAAAACCATGAAGAATACGCGTCTTAAAACCATGTATAATGAAACTTTTTCTGGTTTAAAATTGTTTTACAGAGACACCAATCTTTCAGAGAATTTAATTTCAAATTATAAAATTGGACAGATCATTCAGGAAAAGGGTTTTACCGATATGAGTTCGATTGGCGGCGGACTTTCTGGAAATTTCAGGTATTTAATTGCAAGTGCTCACGCCAAAGATTTGTCAAAGTTTAATCCTGATTCAGCAAAAATTGGGCATTTTCTATTAGATTCTATTTCATATTTTAAGGTCTTGGACATTCAGAAAATTGGTGATAAAACACAGGTTTTTCTTTTAAATATTCCAGACAATTCGATTTCACTTTTCAAAAATTCAACTTCAAATTTAGAGGAAGAAATTATAGAAAAAGCACAAAAACGCTTTCGCGAAAAAATCGATTCACCTTTAATTTCAGAATTACAAACCGAAAACTGGAAAGAGAGAACAAAATCTCCGCTTGGAATGAGTGATACTGGCGAATTATTTTTTGATGATTCGAAAATCAAAACAGAATCCTCAAAAAGAATTGATGTCGATATTACAAAGAAAGTTATTGAAATCAACAAAAAGCCTTGGTGGAAAATTTGGTAAAGAAAATTTCATCTTTTTATAAAAAAGTTAAAATTTGAAATTCAGTCAAAAAATACTTACATTTGCAACATAATTATTACTTTATTAAAATCTAAAAAATGGCAACAACAATTAAAATTACTCCAGTAGTAAAAGGTAAGGAATCTGAAAGATTCAATGCTGCCATTTCCACAAGTAAAACAAATAAGATTTCTGAAGAAAAAAAAGCTAGAATATTTTCTTTAGTAAGCAAAGTAATGTCGAAAAAGGCATGATGAATGGATTTATCTGATTTTGTTTTTTCAGCTTTAAATAATGATGACGTTTTAGAAAATTTTGATTGTGAAGACGACGAAATAAATGAATTTTTACTTGAAGATTCTAAAAATTTTCAAAACGAAAAAATCACAAATACTTACTTATTTAAGCAAAATAGTAGTGTTGCAGCTTTCTTCTCTATTTCAAATGATTGCTTAAATGATCTAGGTTACGAAAATTCTATTTGGAACAAACTTCATCGAAAAATAAAATTGCCAAACGAAAAAAGAATTAGACAATATCCTGCTGTAAAAATTGCAAGATTAGGAATTGATAAAAATTATAAAGGCAAAGGATTATCTCATCAACTTCTTGATTTTATAAAAGGATGGACATTTATTGAACACAAACCTGCATGTCGATTACTTATACTAGATGCGTACAACAAACCTGTACAACTTTCTACTTATCAAAAAAATGATTTTATCTTTTTATTAGATTCAGATAAAGAAGAAAAACATAGATTTATGTATTTTGATTTAATGAGGCTGGAATAAATTCCCTAATTCACTCTAATGATCAATTTCAAAAATAGCAAAAAAATATGATCTTATTATCTTGCGGACCAATACTACAACCTCTAATTGGTATGCTCTGTTCAGGGGCAATTTGCATTATTCTTTTTTTCTATTCCATAAAAAGAGTAAAACAAACCGATTTCTATCAGGAAATATATTCAGAATCTTCACCACTTAGTAAATTTGGCTATATCATTGCTTTTCTAATTGCCAGCTTATGTTTATTATACCTAATATTTATAATTCTAGCACTTTTTATTGCTGATATCGTTTTTAGTTTCATAAAATAAAATTCATAAAACGTTTTCGTAACTAATTGTTATATAATCGTGAACCGTTCTCCTTTTAAAAGTTATTTCAGTATTTTTGTGTTTCAAAGAACAAACTCAATTATAGATAAAAATGGCTTTAAACACAACAAACCCAACCGGGACTGAAGCGTGGAAAAATCTCCAAAACCACTATAACGCAATTCACGAAACCACCATACAAGAATTGTTTCAACAAGATAGTGCCCGCGCCGAAAAATTTAATTTGCAATGGAACGATTTCCTTGTAGATTATTCTAAAAATAATATTAGTCAGGAAACTATTTCGCTTTTATTAGAATTGGCAAATTCAATCGGATTAAAAGATGCAATTGCTGATTATTTTGGAGGGGAATTAATAAATAAAACAGAGAATCGTGCAGTTCTTCACACGGCTTTACGTGCTCCAGAATCGGCAGTTATTAAAGTGGATGGAGAAAATGTAATTCCAGAAGTTTACGAAGTAAAAAATAAAATCAAACAATTTACCGAAGAAATCATTTCTGGACAAAGAAAAGGTTACACAGGAAAAGCTTTTACCGATGTTGTAAATATCGGAATTGGTGGTTCTGACCTTGGTCCAGTTATGGCGGTTGAAGCTTTACAGTTTTACAAAAATCATTTAAATCTTCATTTCGTTTCAAATGTTGATGGCGATCACGTAAACGAAATCATTAAAAAATTAAATCCTGAAACTACTTTATTTGTAATTGTTTCTAAAACTTTTACAACTCAAGAAACGCTTTCAAATTCTGAAACTATTAAAGAATGGTTCTTGAAATCGGCTACTCAAGAAGATATTGCAAAACACTTTGCAGCGGTTTCTACAAACATTAAAAATGTAACAGAATTCGGAATTAATCCAGACAACGTTTTTCCGATGTGGGATTGGGTTGGAGGAAGATTTTCTCTTTGGAGCGCCGTTGGTTTAAGTATAGCTTTGGCAATTGGTTTTGAAAACTACAACCAATTATTAGTTGGAGCAAACGAAATGGATGAGCATTTTAAATCAACAGAACTAGATCAAAACATTCCAGTAATTTTAGCTTTATTAAGCGTTTGGTACAATAATTTTTATGGTGCAGAAAGTGAAGCTTTGATTCCGTACACACAATATTTATCAAAATTAGCTCCGTATTTGCAGCAAGCAACTATGGAAAGTAACGGAAAAAGTGTTGGACGCGATGGAAAACCTGTTAATTACCAAACTGGAACTATTATTTGGGGAGAACCAGGAACAAATTCGCAACATGCTTTCTTCCAATTAATTCACCAAGGAACAAAAAGAATTCCAACAGATTTTATTGGATTTGTAAAACCACTTTACGGAAACGAAGATCATCATGACAAATTGATGTCGAACTTTTTTGCTCAAACAGAAGCTTTAATGAACGGAAAAACTCCAGCGCAAGTTCAAGCAGAATTTGATAAACAAGGACTTTCTGCAGAAAAAGCCTCTTATTTATTGCCTTTTAAAGTTTTTACAGGAAACAAACCAACGAATACAATATTAATTCAAAAACTGACTCCAAAAAGTTTGGGTTCGTTAATTGCTTTATACGAACACAAAATTTTCACTCAAGGAATTATCTGGAATATCTTCAGTTTTGATCAATGGGGAGTTGAATTAGGAAAACAATTGGCTAATTCTATCTTAGATGAGATTAATTCTAAAACTGTTAAATCACATGACAGTTCGACTTCATTTTTGCTAAATCACTTTTTGAAAAATAAGTAAAAAGTAAAATTTAAAAATTTCATAACACTTTGGAACGTCTTAATTTAACCTAAATTAAGACGTTTTTTTCATAAAATACCGACAAAAGCGTGAAAAATATCGGCAATTTGCACGTTTAAGCTTACAACATAATTCAAATAATTACATAATTAACAAAAAAGCTTTGCATAAATTCAAAAAAACAACGTTTTTTTTATCTAAAAAAGAAAAATTCATTTTAATGCGCAACACAAAAGACAAAACTTATTTTTCTTAACATTTCGATAACATTATCTGAGTTAATTGTTATAATTTTGCCAAAAACAAATAACAAAACAGATGAAAAAATTGTCAAAGTTTCTCTTACTGCTTTTAGCGTTTATTTATGCAGGAGATATTTATGCGCAAGGTAATACAACTTCTTCTATCAATGGAGTTGTAAATGATTCGCAAAACAAGTCCCTTCCAGGAGCAACGATTCTTGCAGTTCATGAGGCTTCAGGTAGCCGTTACTCAACCACAACGGATTTTGATGGTCACTTTAGAATCTCTAACATGCGTGTTGGTGGTCCTTACAAAATTGAAGTAACCTTCATTGGTTTCACAACCTACACAGAATCAGGAGTTTATTTACAACTTGGTGATTCAAAAAATTTAAAAGTTGTTTTAAAAGACGAAACAAGCCAACTTAGCGAAGTTGTAGTTGTTGCTAAAAAAGATCCAACTTTTAACTCTAAAAAGACTGGAGCTCAAACAATTATTGATCACGACAAGATCAACGAATTGCCATCTTTATCAAGAAATATTGCTGACTTTGCAAGACTTACACCACAAGCACAATTACGTGGAGATGATGTAATCTCAATCGGCGGACAAAATAACAGATTCAACGCAATTTACATTGATGGAGCTGTAAACAATGACGTTTTCGGATTAGCTGCAAACGGAACAAACGGTGGACAAACAGGAGTTTCTCCAATTTCATTAGATGCGATTGAGCAATTTCAAGTGAGTGTTTCTCCTTACGACGTAAAATTATCAGGATTCGCTGGAGGAGCAATTAGTGCTATTACACGTTCTGGAACAAATAACTTTGATGGTTCTGCTTATTTCTTATACAGAGATCAATCTTTAGCTGGAAAAACTCCACAAAGATCAAGCAGTACTGCTGAAAGAAAAAAATTAGCTGACTTTACAGCTCAAACTTACGGTGTAAGAGCTGGAGGAGCAATTGTAAAAGATAAATTATTTTACTTCATCAATTACGAAAGACAAGACAACCAGACACCAGCTCCATTTGATATCAACAACTATACTGGAAACATTGGTGTAAATGGTTCAACTCCTTACAGTGGGGCACTTGCTCAACAAAGAATTGATGCATTAACTAACTACTTAGGAACTACTTACAACTATAACCCAGGTGGTTTTACTAACAACACAAGTAGTTTAGTATCTGACAAATTAATTGCAAAAGTTGACTGGAACATTAACGACAATCACAAGATTTCGGTTAAAAACAGTTATGTTAAAGCAGTAAACTTCTCTCCATACCGTTCAACTGCAACGGCAATTAACTTTACTAATGGAGCTCAAGAATTTACTTCTGTTACAAACTCTTCTTCACTTGAATGGAATGCTAGAATTAGCAATAAATTCTCAAACAACTTAGTAGTTGGTTATACTTCAGTAAATGACGATAGAGATCCTTCTGGAAACCCGTTCCCTACTGTAGAAATTAGAGATGGTTCTGGTACAATTTACTTTGGAGCAGAAACGAACTCAACTGCAAACTTATTGAACCAAAGAGTTCTTACAGTTACAGATAACTTTGAGATCAATACTGGTAGACACAATATTCTTATTGGTACTCACAACGAATTTTCTTACGCTAAAAACGTATTTATTTCAAGAAACTTCGGTTACTACCAATACAACAACTTAAATGACTTCATGAACAATGCTAAACCAATCAGATTCCGTTTAGGATACTCATTGTTTGGTGGTTCAGGAGATGATTCTCAAGGAGCTGCAGAATTCAACATGAACCAATATGGTTTATATGTTCAAGATAACATTAGAGTTACTGACAACTTTAGAGTTTCTGTAGGTGTACGTGCTGATATGCCAGTTTGGGAAGACGGAAACGTGAATGCTGATTTCAACAACAGAACTATTCCATTATTACAAGCTGCTGGAAAAGATTTAAAAGGAGCTAAAGTTGGACAAGCTATCGATAATACTGTTCATTTCTCTCCAAGAGTTGGATTCAACTATGATGTAAATGGAGATAAAGAAACTCAAGTACGTGGAGGTATTGGTGTATTTACATCAAGAGTACCTTTAGTATGGCCAGGTGGAGCTTACAACAACAATGGTGTTTCTCAAAATGCTATCGACATCAGAACTACTGCTGCTGCTCCATTCTTCAACCCAAATACTAATGTTGATAGCCAACTTTACAGTAATGGTGTTGCTTTAGGACCACTTCCAGGAAGCGGACAGACAGGTGGAAACATCGATTTATTTGCTAAAGATTTCAAATTACCACAAGTATTAAAAGCAAGTCTTGCTTTTGACCGTAAATTACCAGGTGGATTAGTATTAACTGCTGAGGCAATCTATAATGATAACCTTAATGCAATTCAATACCAAAACTTAAACGTAGCTGGTCCTCAATCTTACACTACAGGTGCTGATGTTAGACCAAGATACAATGGTGTACTTGTAGACAGCAAATACCAAGGTATCTACTTAGCTTCTAACAAGAAAGCTGGTAGCGCTTGGAACACGAATTTAACTTTGACTAAATACTTCACATCTGACTTTATTGATGCAAACATTTCTGCAACTTACTCTTACGGAGAATCTAATGTTTGGATGGATGCTACAAGTTCTCAAAACAGTTCACAATGGGCTTACATGGAAACAGTTAACGGTTCTAACGTAATTCCTGGTGTAACTAGATCAGATTTTGAACAAGGTTCTAGAGTTATGGCTAACTCTTCTATCAAATTCAAATGGAACAAAAACATGAAAACTACTCTTGGTTTATACTACGAAGGTGCTCAAGGAACTCCATTTAGCTATGTATACAATGACAACGGTAGAATCTTAGGTGATACATTCCAAAACTCTGCTTTAGCTTATATCCCAGCTAACAGAAGTGAAATTAACTTAGTAACTGTAACTGGTAACACTTTAACTCCAGATCAACAATGGGAAGCTCTTGACAAATTTATCTCAGGAAACAAATACTTAAACAGTAGAAGAGGTAAATATGCAGAACGTAACGGTGATCGTTTAGATTGGAGCCATGTTATTGACTTAAAATTAGCTCAAGAATTTAAAATTAATGTAGGTAACAAAAGCCATAAATTAGAGTTTACAGCTGATGTTTTCAACTTTACAAACATGCTAAACAAAAACTGGGGAAGAAGATACTTTGCTTCAAACGACCAAGCATTATTACTTCAACAAGTTGGTTTCTTAGCAAACGGAACTACTCCAACATTCAACTTCAACCCGAATGTTGCTAACAGTATTAACCAAATTGATGACGTAGGTTTACAATCAGCAAGATGGCAAATGCAAGTTGGAGCTAGATACTCTTTCAACTAATAAAGAAACATCCTAAATAACAAAAACGGCATTGACTTTTTAAAGTTTAATGCCGTTTTTTTATAGCCTTTTTTGTTATATTTGTTTCAAACAAAAAACACCGTTTATGTATAATTTTCTACAAAAATTTCACTCTGGATGGGCGTATTTAGCACTACTGCTTTTGCTCGTTGCGGTTGTTAACGCAATCATCGGAGTAACATCAAAAAAAGAGTTTACAGCTAAAGATCGAAAAATTGCTTTATTTGCTTTAATTGGAACTCATACTCAGTTATTAATTGGTTTAATACTATATTTTGTTTCTCCACTAGGAAAAGCTGCTTTTGGTCAAATGTCAAATGCAGAACTTAGATTAACATCATTAGAGCACCCTCTTATTAATCTTATTGCAATCGTCCTAATTACAATTGGATGGTCTAAACATAAAAAATTAATCAACAGCGAAGCTAAATTTAAAACCTTTGCTATATTTTACGGATTAGGATTATTACTTATTTTAAGTAGAATTCCATGGAACCTTTGGTTCTAGAAAAAACCAATTAAGAGCCCTTTCAACAGGGCTTTTTTTATCTCGGCATATTATTTGTACAAACTCCCCCCAAGTCTGAAAAAAAATAACCCATGAGAAATAAAAAAATTATTTTATTCGCCACAATCGCTTTCACTTTAATTAGTGGTTTCACCTATGTTATAAGTCAAACAAAACCTGCAACAGACCCAAAAATCACTCAAGACACTGTAAAAAATGCAAGACCAAATATTATTGCATTACCTATAGATTCGGTATTTACTGACAAAGGATTAAAACTTAGACCATACAAAAAAAACGCTCATGCCTCCTACTACGCAGATCGTTTTAATGGAAAAAGAACCGCTAACGGAAGCAGATTTAACAACAACAGTTATACCGCAGCTCACAAAAAACTTCCTTTTGGAACTAGAGTAAAAGTAACCAATGAAGCAAACGGAAAGTTTGTTATTGTAAAAATTACCGACCGCGGCCCATTTGTAAAAACCCGCGAGATCGATTTATCCAAAAGAGCTTTTATGGATATCACCAAAAATAAAGGTGCTGGAGCAATGAAAGTTACAATCGAAACTATAGTAGAATAAAAAAATCCCGCTTTAAAAAGCGGGATTTTTATTTTAAACCAATTTTCTTAACGTCATCACGATTCCAGTATGAATTCCTTCGTGGTAATTATTAAAATCTAATGCGTCTTGAACGTTGCTTAATGTAAATCCCATACTCGTGGTATATTCATTATAATCTACAAAAAGACCGCTTTCAAAATCATTTTTTGTTTTTTCAAATGTGTTTAAAAGCAAAGTTTTAATTTCATTCACTTCTTCTTGCGAAACATCTCCTTCTGGTTTTGTTCCTTTTCTGTATTTCAAAATAAATTCTTCTGAAACCATTGTTGGAAGTCCCGATAATTTGTAAATCAATGTCTGCTGTGCTGCGACACAATGCCCTACATTCCAGATAATATTATTATTAAAACCTTGCGGAATTTCGTTTAATTGTTCTAAAGAATGTCCATCTAAGATTTTTAAGAGAATTTCTCTGATTGTTTTTTGCGTTTCAAAAACCGAGCTCATATTATTATTTTTTTTCTAAAATTAATCATTTTTAAGTTCCAAATGATTTTTCTTTGTAGTCTAATACAATTCAAAAATCATGGACAAAATATATTATCTAGCTTCTTGCGATACGTGCAGAAAAATTATCAAAAGCTTACCAGAAAACAATTTAGTTTTTCAAGACATCAGACAAGATCCAATTACTGAAGATCAGCTTGAAGAAATGTACAAACTTTCAGGAAGTTACGAAGCTTTATTCAGCAAAAAAGCACAGCTATACAAATCAATGGATTTAAAAAACAAATCTTTGACCGAAGCTGATTTTAGAAAATACATTTTAGAACATTACACTTTCTTAAGCCGTCCAGTTTTTATTATTGACGGTAAGATTTACATCGGCAACAGCCAAAAAAATGTCGCAGAAGTTATAAAAGCGTTATCATAAGAATCGTATTGAAATATTTGTACGAAACTGATTTACAATTTACAACGCAAAGCAGCAAACTTTTAATTATCTTTGCGCCTTTATACTCAATTCTATGATACAATCTATGACAGGGTTTGGCAAAGCTTCTTTGCAATTGCCTACAAAAAAAATTACTGTTGAAGTAAAGTCCTTAAACAGCAAAGGTTTAGATCTAAATGTAAGAATGCCATCGCTTTACCGCGAAATGGAATTAGGATTACGCACCCAGATCTCGACTAAATTAGAGAGAGGAAAAATTGATTTTGCGATTTACGTCGAAAATACCGCAGAACAAACTACAACTAAAGTAAATGTGCCTGTTGTAAAATACTATATCGCGCAGTTAAAAGAAGTTAATCCTGATGCTGATGAAACTGAATTAATGAAAATGGCGGTTCGTATGCCAGATACATTAAAAACAGAACGTGAAGAAATTGACGAAGATGATTGGGATCAAATTCAGGTTATCATTGACGAAGCACTTCAAAATATCTTAAATTTCCGTAGAGACGAAGGTGAATCTTTAGAAAAAGAATTCAATCTAAGAATCGGAAATATTCGCCAATTTATGAATGATACTTTAGCGCTTGATCCAGAACGTGTTCAAGCTATTAAAGATCGTTTGCAAACGGCAATCTCAGAATTACAAGTAAATGTAGACGAAAACCGTTTTGAACAGGAATTAATCTATTATTTAGAAAAATTAGATATCACGGAAGAAAAAGTACGTTTAGGAAACCATTTAGATTACTTTTTAGAAACTTTAAACGGTTCTGAAGCTAATGGTAGAAAGCTTGGTTTTATCACTCAAGAAATGGGCCGTGAAATCAATACAATGGGTTCAAAATCTAACCATGCTCAAATGCAGAAATTGGTTGTGATGATGAAAGATGAATTGGAGAAGATTAAGGAACAAGTATTGAATGTTTTGTAAAAGCTATAGGCTTTACGCAATAAGCTGTAAGCAAAATAACTACATCAAAATAGAGCCTAAGGCTTATTGCCTAAAGCTTAAAGCATAAATAAAAGCTTAAAGCATATTGCTTGAAGCCTAAAGCATAAATTAATGAACAAAGGAAAATTAATTGTTTTTTCGGCACCTTCTGGCTCAGGAAAAACAACTATCGTAAAACATTTGTTAGGTCAAGAAGATTTAAATTTAGAATTTTCAATCTCAGCGGCTTCACGTGATCCGCGTGGAGAAGAAGTTCACGGAAAAGATTATTATTTTATTTCGCTGGAAGAATTCAAAAAACACATTAAAGCGGAAGATTTTCTTGAATGGGAAGAAGTTTACCGTGATAATTTCTACGGAACTTTAAAATCGGAAATTGAGAGAATCTGGGCTTTAGGAAAAAACGTCATTTTTGACATTGATGTTGCGGGTGGACTTCGTATTAAACATAAATTTCCTGAACAAACTTTAGCCGTTTTTGTAAAACCTCCAAGCGTAGACGAACTTAAACGTAGATTAAAAGAACGTTCTACCGAAAGCGAAGATAAAATCAATATGCGTATTGCTAAAGCTTCTGTTGAATTAGCTACTGCTCCACAATTTGATGTGATTATTAAAAATTATGATTTGGAAGTTGCTCTTGAAGAAGCACATCAATTGGTTAAGGATTTCGTAAATAAATAAATTCTATTCCGCAGAGAATCACAAAGAAAAATACACAAAGATTCGCAAAAGCTTTTTTTAATCTTTGCGAATCTTTGTGCTATCTTAGCGAATCTCTGTGAAACTAAAAAAAATGAAAGTAGGTCTTTATTTCGGAACATATAATCCTATTCATGTTGGTCATTTAATCATTGCCAATCATATGGCAGAATTTGCAGATTTAGATCAAATTTGGATGGTTGTTACGCCTCATAATCCATTAAAAAAGAAAGCGACTTTATTAGACGATCAGCAGCGTTTGCAAATGGTTTTTCTGGCTACAGAAGATTATCCAAAAATTAAACCTTCTGATATTGAATTTAAACTGCCTCAGCCGAGTTATACAGTAATTACATTGGCACATTTACAAGAAAAATATCCTACTCATGAATTTTCATTAATCATGGGCGAGGACAACCTGAAAACGCTTCATAAATGGAAAAATTATGAGGTGATTTTAGAAAACCATGATATTTATGTCTATCCGCGTATTTCTGATGAACCTGAAAATGTTCAGCTAAAATCGCATCCAAAAATTCATGTTATTGATGCCCCGATCGTAGAAATTTCTTCGACTTTTATTCGAAAGAGCATTAAAGAAGGAAAAAATATTCAGCCTTTATTGCCACCGAAAGTTTGGGAATATATTGATCATAATAATTTTTATAAGAAGTAAACAAACAAATTATACCCAATATTGTCATTTCGACGAAGGAGAAATCTTCGTTAGAAACTCTACAAAGATTGGACATTTGTTGCGGAGTTACTTACGAAGATTCCTCGTTCCTCAGAATGACAAACTGAATGGAAAAAACAATCATAAAAAAAGCCTGAATTTAAAATTCAGGCTTTTCTTTTATAATTATGCTTCGATACTTACTTCACTTTTTACTCTTGTTCTAATCTCACTAAGTGATTGATCTACTAAAAGTTTTCCATCTCTAAAAACCTCTTTCAATTCACCTTGTTTTTCTTCTTCCCAAGAAACATTGTCAGTCAAATGATACTTTCCGTCAATCAAATCAATTTTCATTAATCCCTTGGCAGATTTTTTAGTTCCGTCGTCAGTGATTGGATCTTTGAAGATAGCTCTTCCCTCTCCGTTTACTTCTCCGTAAGTTGCTTTCATCGCAAATCCGAAAGTATCTCTGGTATTGTATTGATAAGTAAAAGATCCAATTCCTAATACGACATTCGTAGAAGCAAATCCTTTAGCTTTTAATCGTTCGCAGATTTGAGTTGCACGTGCCACGGTAATACTATCTCCATAAATGGCACCAATTTGAGGCACTAATTCTTTAAACCCTTTTGTATTTGTAGAACCTCCAAAAACATCCCAAAGCAATTCAATAACACCTTTCTTTTCTTGTTCTGTTTTTCCGTTCGGATTTCCGCAGATGATATCAACTGGATCACCGCTATCAGGACGAATTACCACTTTTCCTTCTCTAGAAACAATTTCTTCTTTTAATCTTGGAAGATAATCGGTTAGTACTTTCCACAGATCCCAAGTATCAGAAACGATAGAAACAATTCCTTTTGGATAAACTTGCGTAATCAATCTTTTGAACGTTTCGTATTCGCCTTCTGTGGTTCCCATACACATTACAGAATGTTCTGTCGCCGCTACTGAACCCGCTACAAGTTCCAAATCTGAATTGGCATTGTAATATTCTTCTAAGAAATCGATAGCCGGAATAGTATCAGATCCTGTAAAACTTAATAAATGTCCCGCTGCAGAAGTCAAAGCTGCTTCAATTCCGCCCATTCCTCGCATTGAGAAATCGTGCGCTTGCCAATCTACGAATTCTGGTACAGAAGACGTTTCTGCTGCATATTTATCTAGTACTTTTCTGTATTGTTTTGCCAAAGTCGCAGAATTACACGGAAGCCAAACCACAGCAGAAAGTAAAGTCTCGAAATAATTTGTCAACCAGAAAAATTCAGGAATGGTGTTGTACATCGTAAACATCGGCACACGTAACGGAACACTTGCTCCTTCTGGCAACGCTTTGAAAACCATCGGAATATAACCTAAATCATGTAAATCTTCGATGTGTTTTGTTCCGACTAAATTTTCACCTAGATAGTTATTGATTCTTTTCGCGTATTTGTTAACGACTTCTTCTTTTGGTTTTTTGAAGAAATATTCTTCAAAATCATGAATGATATATTTTTTAATGAAATATTGCAATCCGAAAAACACAACTTCGTCTAGTTCTTCGATTCTAGATTTTCTTGGCGTCCAGTTAGAATAAACAATTGTTGTTCCGTCTGGGTATTGTCTTCTGTGGTCAACTTTGTAACCGTCGGTTAATAGTAGTGGGTTCATATATTTTTATATTAATTTTTCTAATTTTATTTGAATAACATCTTGATCCTCAAAATCTTTTACAGAATCCGTTGTGAAAATTCCGTCAAAGCAGTTTAAAACCTCAAAACCTTTATTGAAAATTCCGTGACTTACGGCTAAGTACAATTTTCCGGCGTTTTTCTTTTTCAATTCCTCAGCCAAACCAACAAAAGTTCCTCCTCCGTCACAAATATCATCTACAATTAAACAATCCATTCCGTTTAAATCGTCTTCATAAACTTTAAAACCAGATAATTTTCCTGTTTTCACATCACGACTTTTACTGCATTCTACCACTTCTACTCCGCCTAAAAATTCAGAAACTTTGTAGATTTTTTTAAGAGCTCCTCCATCTGGAGAAATCAATTTTACGTTTTCACCAATTCTATTTAAAACTTCTTTGATAAAAGTATAATTTGGAATAACGGTACTATTGTTCAATAAAGCTGGAGTAACTTCTGAGTGTGCATCAAAAACATAAACTTTGCTCAATTGCAAGGCATTAATAATATCAGCATATACTTTTACAGAAAGTGGTTCGCCTGGAATCATAACGCGATCTTGTCTTGCCGCTGGAAAATACGGAATAAAAAGATCGATAATTTTAACGTCCATTCTTCGTAAAGCATCAACTGTAACACACAATAAACCTAAATCGTTGAATGAATTTAATCGATGTGTGATCGTGATTTTTCTGTTTGGATCAAAATCTGGATTGATTTTAATATGTGGCTCTCCACCAGAAAATGTAAAACTTTGAAATTTGATTTCTTCCTGATTTTGAAAAGGAGCGAATTTTGTGTCAAGATTTAGTATCATAATTTTTTAGTTTGCGTTAATTATACGCAAATGTAGAATTTAATTTTGAATAAACAATTTTATTTTGTGTAAAATTTACGCAAACTTTATTTCGAAGTGAAAACCTTTTTCAACTAACTCTTTGTATTTTGACTTATTAAATCTAAAAATTTTAGCTGGACGCCCAGTTTTTACAGGAGAAATTTTCTCGGTTTGTTCTAAAATATCAAAGCTTAGTATTTTTTTGCGGAAGTTACGGCGGTCGATTTCTTTTTCTAAAATAGTACAATAAAGGTTTTCAAGATCTGAAAACAAGAAATCTTCTGGAAGTAAATCAAAACCAATTGGTTCGTAAGTTAATTTTGCTTTTAGTCTTTCTATTCCTTTTTTTAGAATCAAATTATGATCGAAAGCCAAAGACGGAATTTCGTTAATTTTAAACCATTGCACTCTTTCAGCATCTGTATTAGCTTTAATTTCTAGATTAGAAGCATCAACTAAAGCGTAATAAGCAACCGAAATAACGCGGTTTCTGGAATCTCTATGAATGTCATCGCCAAAAGTGTACAATTGTTCCATAAAAGTAAGCTGTACGCTTGTTTCTTCATGCAATTCGCGAATAACGGCATCGTTTAAAGATTCGTCATCTTTCACCAAACCTCCTGGTAAAGCCCAATATTTATCAGAAGAACCGAATTGCTGTTCAATCAATAACGCATACAAACCGCCGCTTTTATATCCAAAAACAATTGCATCGACAGCAATTCTAATATTTTGCAATTTTTCCATATTTAAAAATCATATCGAACAAATATAACGAATGAGGATCAACTTTGTAATCTATGCATACGCAATAAATTACAAAGTTGATCCTCATTATTATTTTTTACTTGTAGTGTTTTAGTTCACTGTTACACTTTTCTTTGGACTAACAGTACAGCTTCCGCCTCCTTTTTTAAGCGTTACATCTGCTTTAACTTCAAAAGTTCCTGCGGCACTGTAAGTATGAGAAACCGCACCGGTCGCACTATTTATTGTTTGAGCTGGAGTTCCGTCGCCAAAAGTCCATTTTACAGAGGTTACGGTATTCTCTCCGCTATATTGAATGGAGTAATTAATTATTTTTGAATTTGTTCCGTCAGCAGTGTGCTTTAGTTCGGTTAATATTGAATCACCAAAACAATCTACTATTGCTTCATCATCGCTTTTACTGCAAGAATTGCTCATAAAAAACACGATGGTAATCATCAAAACTGTCGCGATCTTTTTCATAATTTGTTTGTTTAGGAATTTACTTATCAAAGTTATTCTTTTTTCAATAAAAAAAAAACAAACTACTGAATTACAATAAGTTATTACAATCTATTACCGAAAAACAGTTTTAACTCTTTAGCAATGGTTTCGAAAAAAGAATTTGAATTGGTATTCTTTGCCGTTAATAAATACACAAATTCCTCTGGAACGTGAAAACTATTCCAAACCAATTGCAATTTATTTTCTTTAATTAATTTTCTGGCGTTACAATTCCATGTTGCCGCAACTCCTTCATTTTTAGCCAAAAGTCGCAACATTTCAGATTCTGAAGGAATAATATAATTGGGAACCATAGAAGGTCTTTTTTTATTAAAAGCGTGAAGCCAAAATACTTTTATGTGCGGAATACGAGCGTCATGACTATACCATTTTTGCCCGTTAAGCCATTGCTCTATTTCTGTATAATTATCAGCTTTTAGCCTTTGGCGAAATTCTGTTATATCCAAAGTTGTTGGCGCGACCAATATCAATTTGATTTTTCCAACAATTTCGTAAGTAGTATCAAAAGTATCGAACCTTTTTGTCGTAATGGCAAAATCGAGTTTTTTAGCGTCTACTAATGAAAAAAGTTCTTCATTTTCTGCGAAAGTGAAATCGATTAAATCAAATTTCGAAATAAGGAGATCGCCAACACAATCAAAAAGATGTTTTGAAATACCCACCGAAATTAATCGATTGGCATCTTCAGCTTTGGTTCGAAAGCTAGTTTCTACATTTTCAAGCCTTTCCAACGCGTCTATTATCAAATTATTCAGTAACTTAGCATATTCGGTTGGCTCAACTCCTTTCGATTTCCGGTTAAATAATTTATTTCCGACGTGCGCCTCAAGCATTGAAATCTGCTGACTAACCGCTGGCTGACTCATAAATAATTCCTTCGCAGCCACTGAAAAATTACCGTTTTTGTAAACTGCCTTAAAAGTTCTGTACCATTCTAGATTTACCATGATATAAATATATTTATAACAAACATAGTTTATTTTATTTTTACTGATATCACATAAGACGTAAATTTGTTGAAAATTTAATCTTATGAAGAAAATAGCATTACTCGCAATAATTGCATTTACAGCCGTAAGCATTTCTGCTGAGGCTCAAAAGTCTAATAAAAAAAGTATGAAAAAAGTCTTATTTGTTGTTACCAGTAATGATAAACTGGGCAATACAGGAGAAAAAACAGGATTTTGGTCAGAAGAATTTGCTGCACCATATTATGAATTACTGGATCAAGGCGTTGAAATAACAATTGCTTCTCCGCTTGGAGGACAACCGCCAATTGATCCAAAAAGTGCCGATCCGGCTTCGGCAACCGAAGACACCAAACGTTTTGATACTGACAAAGTTTTGCAAGAAAAATTAAAAAATACTTTAAAGCTTTATACAGTTGATCAAAAAGATTACGACGCAGTATTTTATCCAGGAGGTCACGGTCCGCTTTGGGATTTGGTTGAAGACAGAAGTTCGATTGCTTTAATTGAATCTTTCTACACGCACAAAAAACCAGTTGCTTTTGTTTGTCACGCTCCTGCCGTTCTGAAAAACGTAAAAGTTGATGGACAATATCTAGTAAAAGGTAAAAAAATAACTGGTTTTACTAACGAAGAAGAAGAAGCTGTAGGTTTGACAAAAGTAGTTCCGTTTTTATTGGAAGATGCTTTAGCATCAAACGGAGGAATTTTTTCTAAAGGTCCAAACTGGCAACCGCACGCTGTTGAAGACGGACTTTTAATTACAGGACAAAATCCAGCTTCATCGAAATTAGTGGCTGGAAAATTGCTTCACAAATTGAATTAAAAAAGATGCTAAGATTCTAAGTTGCTAAGAAACTAAGTTTTTCTTTTGGTAATTTAGATTTTATCAAAAAATTAAAATAATAAAATCACCCGATGCTAAAAAACTTACTAACTCAGTTTCTTAGCATCTTAGAAACTCTAAAAAAAAATGCTAAACTTTGAATTATATAATCCGACAAATTTAATCTTCGGAAAAGGACAAATTGAAAAACTTTCGACTTTAGTTCCAAAAAATGCTAAAATATTATTGGCTTATGGTGGTGGAAGTATTTTTAAAAACGGAATTTACGATCAAGTAATCCAAAATCTTAAAGGTTTTGAAATTGTAGAATTTGGCGGAATTGAACCAAATCCGAGATTCGAAACTTTGATGAAAGCTGTTGAAGTTATCAAAACAGAAAAAATTGATTTTATTCTGGCAGTCGGTGGCGGATCAGTAATTGACGGTGTGAAATTTATTTCTGGAGCCGTTAATTTTGAAGGAAATCCGATTGACATTCTACAAAAAAGAATTTTAATTAAAGAAAATGCATTGCCGTTTGGAACTATTTTGACACTTCCAGCAACAGGAAGCGAAATGAATTCTGGATATGTGGTAACAATTGAAGCGACTCAAGAAAAATTATCTTCTGGCGGAAGCGCTTTGTTTCCGCAATTCTCCATTTGCGATCCAACTGTAATTGCTTCTTTACCGAAAAGACAACTTGAAAATGGTGTTGTAGATGCATTTACTCACGTTATGGAACAATATTTAACATATCCAACAGATGCTTTTCTACAAGACAGAATTGCAGAGGGAATATTGCAGACTTTAATTGAAGTTGGTCCAGGCGTTGTACAAAATCCGACAGATTATACTTTGGCATCTAATTTTATGTGGAGCTGTACAATGGCGTTAAACGGATTAATTCAGAAAGGTGTTCCAAGCGATTGGGCAACTCACATGATTGGGCATGAATTGACGGCTCTTTACGAAATTGATCACGCTAGAACTTTGGCGATTATCGGTCCGAGTTTGTACACGGTAATGTTTGAAAGTAAAAAAGGAAAATTAGCACAATACGGAAGACGAATTTTCAACTTAACAGGTTCTGATGAAGAAGTTGCAAAAGAAGCAATCAACAAAACCGTAGCATTTTTCCATACAATGGGAATGGACACGAAACTTTCACAATATACAAACGACTATTCTAACACAGCAGATTTTATTGTAAATCGTTTTGAAGAAAGAGGTTGGAAAGGTTTAGGAGAAAAGCAATTAGTAACTTTAGATAAAGTGAAATCTATTGTTGAACTTAGTTATTAAAGGATAAATTCCAAATTTTTAAAATTCCAAATTCCAATCTCAGTATATTGGAATTTCATAAAAAAAGGCGTTCTTAATAAATTTAGGAACGCCTTTTTAAAATACTAAAACAAAACTAACTAACTCAATTCCTTCTAAATTCATTAAAATTCTAATTTATAAAGTATTACAACGTATGCTGCATAAATTTATTGCATGGTATTGAAAAAAAATATTTAAAAAGTAAAATATCTTGAAAGTCATTGTTATTAAAGGCTTTTTTCAAATTTCTTAAATGAGGTTTTGCTTTATTAGCACATTATTAAGTACTTTTGTTTTAAATTATTAAAATAATGAGCGAAAAATTAAAATTTGCAGTGATTGGTGGTGGAAGCTGGGCAACGGCAATTGCGAAAATGTTATGCGTTAATCTTTCAGAAATTGCATGGTATATGCGTAATGATTCGGCAATCGAGCATATACAGAAGTACAAACACAATCCGAACTATTTAAGTTCTGTTGAATTTGACACCAAAAAACTCAAATTAACCAATAATATAAACGAAGCGATAGAATATGCAGATTATATCATTTTTGCAATTCCGTCTGCTTTCTTAGATGCCGAATTAAAGAATATGACGGTTTCTTTAGCAGATAAAATTATTTTTTCTGCTATTAAAGGAATTGTTCCTGAAACTAGTTTAATTGTTGGTGAACATTTTCATATTCAATATGATATTCCATATTACAATATCGGAGTAATTACAGGTCCGTGTCACGCTGAGGAAGTGGCATTAGAAAGACTTTCTTATCTAACAATTGCCTGTGGAGATCCCGACAAAGCAAAAACGGTTGCTAAAACACTTTCTGGAAATTACATTAAAGCAAAAATTTCAGACGATATTATCGGAACTGAATATGCGGCAATGCTAAAGAATATTTACTCTATCGCTGCCGGAATTGCTCATGGTTTAGGTTATGGCGATAACTTTCAATCCGTTTTGATGAGTAATGCGATTCGCGAAATGAAGAAATTCATTAGAAAAGTACATAAAATGAAGCGTAACATTAATGATTCGGCTTATTTGGGCGATTTATTAGTGACAGGATATTCTGTTTTCTCTAGAAATAGAATGTTCGGAAATATGATCGGAAAAGGTTATACCGTAAAAAGTGCCATGATGGAAATGAGTATGGTTGCAGAAGGTTATTATGCTACCAAAAGTGCTTATAAATTAAATCAAGGTTACGGAGCTAAAACGCCAATTATCGACGCAGTTTATGCCGTTTTATATGAAGGAAAAGATGCAAAATCTGTTTTCAGAAAATTGACTGAATCTTTGGATTGATTTTTTTTAGTGAAAAGAATCAAGAACTAAGACTTATCTTAAAAATAAAAAAAAGAGCCAAACTGAATTTCAGCCTTGGCTCTTTCTTCTTTATTCTATTTAAGTCTAGTCTAGTCTTTTCTCTTTCTTCTTGCCTCTTTTCCCTACTTCACCATAACCCCATCCACAAACAAAATCGGCACTTCTTCCATTTTATTTTCGTCAAGCGAATTGGCTTTAAAAATGAACTTCTTATCGTACAAAGTATTTCCGATGAAAAACGTTACCATGAATTCGTTGTTAAGTACTAAAAGGCTTTTCTCGACCAATTCTATTTTTACAACAGAAACCGAAGGAACCTCAACAAATGCATGACGCAGAATTGAAGTCTTTTTCATTTCACCATCAATAGTTCCAAAAGCTTTAGAAACTACCATTACGCTGTCTAAATTAAAATCACTATCGTTTACTAAATAAGCGTACCACACTTTTTCCATAAAATCGTCGCTCCATTCCTGCACTGCGGCTAGAAATACATTTTCGACTTCTGGAATTACTATATCTTTTTTCATATGAGTCAAAAGTTTTAAAGTCGAAAGTCGAAAGTCAAAAACCATCACTCTGAGACTTTTGACTTTCGACTTTACAACTTTATGACTTAAATTAAATATTTGCTTTAAACTGCTCTAAGAAACGAACATCATTTTCATAAAACATACGGATATCGCCAATTTGGTATAAAAGCATTGCAATACGCTCTACTCCCATTCCGAAAGCAAATCCGTTGTATTCATCTGGATTGATGTCACAGTTTTTAAGAACATTTGGATCTACCATTCCGCAACCTCCAATTTCTAACCAGCCTGTTCCTTTAGTGATACGATAATCGGTTTCAGTTTTTAAACCCCAATAAATATCAATTTCAGCACTTGGTTCTGTAAATGGGAAATAAGACGGGCGGAGACGAATCTTAGATTTTCCGAACATTTCTTTTGTGAAATAAAGCAAAGTCTGCTTCAAATCGGCGAAAGAAACATCTTTATCAATGTACAATCCTTCCACTTGATGGAAAATACAGTGCGAACGAGATGAAATCGCTTCATTACGAAAAACACGTCCTGGAGAAATCGTACGAATTGGCGGTTTATGATTTTCCATATAACGCACCTGAACTGATGATGTATGCGTACGCAACAAAACATCAGGATTGGTCTGAATGAAAAACGTATCCTGCATGTCTCTTGCCGGATGATATTCTGGCAAATTCAATGCTGTAAAATTATGCCAATCGTCTTCGATTTCTGGTCCTTCAGAAACGTTGAATCCGATATTGGCAAAAATATCTATAATCTGATTTTTAACGATAGAAATTGGATGACGAGAACCAATAATTACAGGTTCTGCCGCACGAGTTAAGTCTCCAAAAATTCCTTTTGACTCTTCTTTGCTTTCTAAAGTTTCAACAATCGACTTAACTTTTTCTTCAGCTGCATTTTTCAATGCATTTATAACTTGTCCAAATTCTTTTTTCTGATCGTTTGGAACGTTTTTAAATTCTGCGAAAAAATCATTTAAAACACCTTTTTTTCCTAAGAATTTTATACGGAATGCTTCTAGTTCTTCTTTGTTTTCAGTTGAAAAAGATTGGGCTTCCCCAATATAATCTTTAATCTTATCTATCATTTTCATTCAGTTCTTGAGAATACAAATTTAAATAAAAAAGTGAGATGTTAGGAGTGAGAAGTCAGAAGTATTTTAAAAGAATACGATTATCTTCGATCCATAATCTAAAATCTGCACTCTAAAATCTAAAATTGCTATTCTATCAGTTTTCTTTCTAAAAAATAATTTACAATCGCTTCTTTCATTAAAACCGATTGTTCGCCCGCTTTTAAAGCTGGTAATTGTTCTTTTACTTTGTAATGTGGCCAACCTTCTGCGTCAAAAAAGTCGAATTCGTAAAACCCGTAAGGCTCTAATAATCGGCAGATTGCAATATGCATTAGGTTTAACTTTTCATCCTTTTTGAATTCGCGGTGTACTTTTCCAAGTTCCTGCACTCCGATTAGGTAAATTATGGCATCCAAATCTAGATCTTCGCCTTGCGAAAATTGATTGGAAAGTATATCAACGAGCTTTTCCCATCGCTCTTTTAATTGTGTATCTCTAGACATTATATGATTTTAGATTGTTGTTTTTAGATTTTAGATTGCCGAAAATACAATTCTGAAGGGGCAGAATCGCAATCTGAACTCTAAATTTTGATTTGCAAAGATACAGAGTTCAGATTCAATGTCCCTAAAAAATTTAAACACATAAAATTACATCTGCTATAAAACCTCAGAACCTTTGCCACTATGAGCCTTTGAACCTAAAAAAAGATATATATTTGCGCCTCATAAAACACCAAACTAAACATGAGTTTTTTTGATATTATTGTTGCCGCGCTTTTGGCTTTTAGTTTATACAAAGGCATTAAAAATGGACTTTTTGTAGAAGTCGCTTCTTTTGTTTCGTTGTTATTAGGAATTTATCTTGCTATTAAATTTTCTTCATTAATGACAGGGATGATTTCTAAACATGTTTCTTGGAACCCAACTAATATTCAGATTACGGCTTTTATATTGACTTTTATTTTAGTTGTAATTGGTGTTTATTTTTTAGCTAAAATATTGACAGGAATTGCAGATTTTGCTATGTTAGGCTGGATGAATAAACTTGGAGGCGGATTTTTCAGAGTTTTAAAAACCATTCTTATTCTGAGTATTTTTATCGCTTTGTTTGAGAAAATCAATTTCAATAATACTTTCGCTAAAAAGGAAACTTTAGATAGTTACATTTTTTATAATCCAGTAAAGAAAGTTGCTGCATTTGTATACCCGTCGATTGAAAAATGGTATGAGACTTTTAAAAAAGAACATTCTCAAAAGCCACAAGAAAAAGAAGAAACTACAAACAAAGAATAATTCATTTTGTCAGGCTGAGGGAAGTCGAAGTCTTTTTATAAACGAGAGGCTTCGACTTCGCTCAGCCTGACATTCGTTTTCAAATAATTAAACCCGACAGGTTTTAAAAACCTGTCGGGTTTGTTATTAAAAAGCTTCGGAGAAGCAATACATTTATAGAAATTAAATTATACGAATGTAAAAAAGCTCCAGCGGAGCGACATATATTTCGCTCCGATGGAGCTTTATATTGTAAATGTCTGTATTATTCTATAAATACATCGCTCTCCGAAACTCATTTTTTAATAATCTTTAGAAAACATTTCATTTTCAAATATTTGCAGGAAATAAATTATCTTGCCTCGTATTTTCAACAAACCGATTTAACCAAAAATCAAAACCAATATGTTGTATTTAACGGGCATTATAATCACCTTTTTCTTGGTTGTTATTCTCGCAAGCAAAAAAAACAAAAGTGAAGCCGATACAATTTTGGCATTTTGGTTGTTTTGCACCGGATTTCATTTGTTTTTGTATTATCTGCATTATAAAAACGATTTTGCCTCATTTCCTCTTTTATTAGGTTTAGAACTTCCAATGCCTTTAGTACAAGGTCCGTTTTTGTATTTGTACACTTCAGCTTTAACCAATCAAAATCAGAATAAAAAATATTCGTTTTTACATTTTTTACCTTTTGCAATTGCGGTTTTATCTTTAATTCCATTTTTCTCGCTTTCTTTTGAAGAAAAATTAAAAGTCTTCCAGAATGAAGGAAAAGGATACGAAAACCTAATTCTAATATTGTACAGCGCTATTTTAGTTTCTGGAATTGTGTATGCTTTGCTTTCGCTGACAAAGCTTTCAAAACACCAAAAAAACATTTCAGAAGCTTTTTCTTCTACCGAAAAAATTAATTTACGCTGGCTTCAGTATTTAATTTTGGGTTCGAGCATTATTTGGATCGTTGTCATTTTTTATGAAGACGAATACATTTTTTCAGTCGTTGTTTTTTATCTGATGTTTATCGGCTATTTCGGCATCAAACAGGTTGGTATTTTTACCAATCAAACAATTGCTGAGAATGTAGTTTTAAATATTCCTTCCAATCAAAATATCGAAAACTCATCAGAAAAAGTCAAATATGAAAAATCCAGTTTAAGTTCAGAGGAACTTCAATCCATTCATCAAAAATTAACTGAAATTATGGAAACTGAAAAACTCTATAAAAATCCTGATTTGACTTTGGCAGAATTATCTCAAAAACTAAATATTCATCCGAATGTTTTGTCTCAAGTTATTAATTCAGCGGAAGGAAAAAACTTTTACGATTACATCAATTTACAACGCGTAGAAGAATTTAAAAACCTGATTTCATTACCCGAAAATCAAAAATTCACTTTGCTTTCCATTGCATTTGAATGCGGATTTAATTCGAAAACCGCTTTCAACCGAAATTTCAAAAAAGCGACAGGACTTTCTCCTTCTGAATTTTTAAAATAAAGTCGTGGATTTTTTTTAATCTCGCAAAGACGCAGAGTCGCAAAGTCTTATTTTAAAAAAACTTTGCGACTTCGCGTCTTTGCGAGCAAATTTCCAAATAAAAAAAGCTTAGCCACTTAGAGTCTTAGTAACTTAGCCTCTTAAAAAAAGAACCACCTTACAAGTTGGGGCGACCAGCATAATACTGGAACACATCTTTGCAGAAATTTTAATCAATTCTTGCAATGAAAACCAAAACACTTTACTCAGCCGTAATCGCTGTTTCCATTTTCTTTTTTATGGGATGCGAAAACGAAAATGACATTAATGAATCTGGATATTTAGTTCCAAAAACGGTGGATGAAGATCCAACAATTCCTTCGATTTTTGTAAACGGAACACAATTACATTCTGAAACTTTTGGAAATCCTACCGATCCAATGTTAATCTTTTTGCATGGCGGTCCAGGCTCCGATTATCGAAACGGATTAAACGTGCAACAATTAGCAAAAGAAGGTTATTATGTCATTTTTTACGATCAACGCGGTTCGGGATTATCAAAAAGACATGACAAAAAAAGTTATTCAATTCAGTTAGTTTTAGATGATTTAAGCGAAGTCATTAAATACTACAAAACTTCCTCCAATCAAAAAGTATTTCTATTCGGGCATTCTTGGGGCGCCATGCTGGCATCTGCTTACGTCAATCAATATCCGAATTCTATAAACGGAGTAATTCTCGCAGAACCCGGCGGACTGAATAAAAAATTGCTTGATGAATATGGCGAAATGAGCCGAAAAATCAACATCTTTTCTGAAGTCACGAGTAACTTATTATACGTCGATCAGTTTTTGACGGGAAAAGAAAATCAGCACGCCATTTTAGATTATAAATACGGAATCTCTTCGAGTTTTACTTATGCGAAAGGAAATGATGAAGGCATTCCTGGACCTTCTCCTTTTTGGAGAATTGGCACAACGGTTTTAGAAAGTTTTATAGATATTTCTGAAAATGATGGTTTTGATTTCACCACAAATCTCGATCAATATAAAATCAAAGTTTTGTTTTTATACGGAGAATTGAATAAATCTTACGGATTGAGTTTTGCGCAAAAAGAAGCTTCTTATTTTCCCCTTTCTGAAATTGCAGAAGTAAAAGGAACGGGACACGAAATGATTTATTTCAAATGGGAAAATGTCGAGCCTTTGGTGTTGAATTATTTAAAATAATCTAAAATAATTCGGTCATGAAAGCAATAATAGCACTAATCGCATTTCTCATTTCGCTTCTTACTTCTCACATTTCACAAGCACAAACCATTAACTGGGAAAGTCTTCAAGAAAATCAAAAACATATTTTAAATGTAAATGCCGGCTGGGATTATAGTTTTGTTTACGGATTGAGTTATGGTTATCATTTAAAAACCAAAATGCCAATTATTCTGGAAAGTTCTATTTCTCTAGCATCAGGCGAAGTTATTTTTGATGATTTTAAAACCAAAATTGGAGGACAGCTAAATCTATATCAAATTGAAAATTTCCGTTTTAATGCTTCTCTTCACGGAATTTACAGGCGTTACGGAAATCCGTTAGTAACACTTCAGAATTTTGGTGTCGATGCTGGAATTGTTATTGGGTATTATAAATCAAAATGGTTTGTTGCAGGAGAATTTGGTTTTGATAAAGCAATCGTTACCCATTTTAAACATTCTGATATTTACAGAGAAGTTTATCCTGATGTAAAAAATGGTTGGTTTGAACCTACAACAGGAGGAAATTTCAACTTCGGAATTCAAGGCGGTTATTCTTTTAATAAAAGTGATTTGACTTTAAGAATTGGAAAAGCCATGAATGAAGATTTTAAAAGTACGCCACTAATTCCGTTTTATGTGCAATTTGGATATAATTATAAATTGGATTGATAATAAGAAAGCTCCAGAGGAGCAATATCTTTATAGAAATTAAATCGCACGAATGTAAAAGAGCTCCAGCGGAGCGACATATAATTTTCTCAATCAAATAATGTCGCTCCGCTGGAGCTTTATATTGTAAATGTCTATTTTTCTATAAATATTTCGCTTCTCCGAAGCTTTTCTAAAACTTGATTTCTATACTTTCTCCTTTTTTCAAAACAATTTCTTGTTTTTTATCGCCGAAAATCAACATTGTTTTTCCTCCATTTTTAGAAGAAACAATTACTTTTTCAGGTTTTTTATTATTCCACGTCATTTCAATTTCAAATCCACCTCTTGCACAGATTCCTTTTACCGAACCTTCTGACCAAGCGTCTGGTAAAGCTGGAAGTAATCGAATTTCATTTTCATTTGACTGAGCTAACATTTCAGCAACAGCTGCTGCGCCTCCAAAATTACCATCAATTTGAAATGGCGGATGCGCGTCGAATAAATTCGGATACGTTCCTCCTCCTCTTCTTGGTTTTTCTGTTTTCTTTCCGTCGGGATCAACATAGCGAAGTAATTCTCGGAACATTTTATAAGCGCGATTTCCGTCCCAAAGTCTTGCCCAAAGATTGATTCTCCAGCCTTTTGACCAGCCTGTAGTTTCATCTCCTTTTATTTCTAATGTTTTCTTTGAAGCTTCTGCTAAATCTGGAGTTTTTAATGGCGTAATATGATCGCCAGGGAAAAGTCCGAATAACTGTGATTGATGACGGTGTTTTGGATCATTATCATCCCAATCAAAATACCATTCCTGCAGATTTCCTTTTTTACCAATTTGATATGGATATAACTTTGAAAGCGCCGTTTCTATTTTTTTTCTAAAATCAGCATCAGTATTCAGCACTTTTGATGCCTTTATAGTTTTATCAAAACATTCGCGGATCATAGCCAAATCAGCAGTTCCGCCGTAAAGTGTTGCGCCAACAAAACCATCTGAAAGTTTATATTGATTTTCTGGTGAAGTCGAAGGCGATGTAATTAAATTACCATTTTTATCTGGAACAAGCCAGCCTAAACAAAATTCAGCCGCGCCTTTCATTAACGGATAACCTTCTTTTTTTAAATAATCTTTGTCTTGGCTAAAAATATAATGTTCCCAAATATGCGTGCTCAGCCAAGCGCCTGCCAACGGCCAACATGCCCACATTGGATCTTCTTTTCCAAACTGTCCAACCGGATTGGTCATTGCCCAAATATCCGAATTGTGCGCTGCCGCCCAGCCTTTATCAACTCCGTAAAAAGTCTTCGCTGTAACTTTTCCGGTTACCGAAAGATTTTTAATAAAGCTCAAAAGTGATGAATGCATTTCTGAAAGATTCGTGTTTTCTGCAAGCCAGTAATTTTCTTCCAGATTGATATTCATCGTATAATTACTGCTCCAAGGCGGACTTAAATGCGGATTCCACAATCCTTGCAAATTGGCAGGAACGCCCAAAGTTCTTGACGAACTGATTAACAAATAACGTCCAAAATTGAAATAAAGAATTTCGAGGTTTTTGTCTTCTTTTCCGTCAGCGTAGCGTAGTAATCGTTCGTCGGTTGGTAAATCTGGAGCGACTGTTTTTCCTAAATCCAAATCGACACGATTGAAGAATTTTTGATAATCTGAAATATGAGATTCTTTAAGTTTATCAAATGGTTTTGCATATGCATTGTTCAGATTTTGCAAAGCAATTGAAACATCGTCTAAACCTTCTGATGCTGGATTCTTATCAAAACCATTAAAACTTGTTGCAACAGAAACAAAAATAATCGCCTCGGTCGCATCTTTTAAAGTTAGCGTTTCTCTCGAACTGGTAATTTTTCCGTCCGTTTTTTTAATTTGAACTAAACCTGTAAATCGTGTTCCTCTATCTTTTAAATTTAGATATTTTGGCACAACATTATATCCTGCATTTTCATGAATTGGTGCAGAACCTTTTAAAACCAAAATATTGTTTCGCACTTCAACATTTGATTGTAAAAGGCTTTTTAGATTTATATCAAAATTTAAAGCTCCTTTTTGATCGGCTGTCAATTTGATAATCATAACCTTATCTGGAGCCGAAACGAAATATTCTCGTGTATATTTGATACCCGCCATTTCGTAACTTACTTTTGAAATGGCATTCGAAAGATCCAATTCTCTATGATAATTAACCGCTTTTCCTTTTTCGGAATTATTGATTTCTAATGTTCCTAAAGGCGCATAAGATTCGGAGTTTTTTCCCTGAACTTTTTTGTTGAGTTCTTCTGCCAGTTTGTAGTTTTCGTTCTGTAAAGCTTCGCGAATTGCGGGAATGTTTTTGTAGGCTTCCGGACTCATATTGGCATTTACAGGTTCGCCCGACCAAAGCGTAATGTCATTCAAATAAATTTTGTCTGAATTGGCTCCTCCAAAAACAGTTGCTCCCATTTTTCCGTTTCCTAAAACCAAGCTTTCTTCAAAGAATTCTGCGGGTTGTTTGTACCATAAAACATTCTTGGATTGCGCCGAAATGTTTGTATAATAAGATGTGAGAAGTAAAATGAGAAATGTTTTTTTTATCATATTGTGTTATCTTATCCTAACAGGTTTTTAAAACCTGTTAGGTATTTATTGAATATCTAAAACTAATAAAAATCTATGCTATACCTAACAGGTTTTAAAATCCTGTTAGGATAAAAAACGGTACCAAATCAGATGTTCCTACGGAACATTTTTTTGTTATATACATTTTATTCAACGCATTTCTGTTGCTACCGACGAAATGTTCCTAGCGGAACATCTATCGTTGTGTATTATCTAGCTCTTTACTAGGGACTAATTACTAATAACTATTTACTCACTTTATACTTCTCATTCGCTGTAATCATCTCCCAATTGTCCGTTCTAAATGGCGATGCAGGGAATTTTTCTTTATTGAAAAGATTAATTGCCGTATCATCATCTGCCCAGCCGTAATGCACTGCAACGGGATTTTGAACTTTATCGCTGGAAACGATTATTTTATTGTCTTTAATTATCGCTTTCGTGGAATGAAAAACTTTGTCTGCACCTGCAATTTCAAAACCTTTTAATTCATCGTTATTTGGCGTTGATAATCCGCTGCCGATGTTATCGAAAGTGAGGATAATTTGGTTTCCTTTTATTTGCTGAGATTTATACGTTGGTCCGCTGTGAACTTGTTTTTTACCATAAATATTGTTTAACGCTGTTGCTGCCAAACGCAAACCAATATCTTGTTTGTTGGTTGGGTGAATGTCTTTTGCGTTTCCAATATCTGTGGTTACGGCCATTCCAGTATTCTTTAATTTAAGCGTTTCAGATTGTGCTTCTCGAAGTTCTGCCCAACGGCTTCCTTTTTGGCTGTTGCCTCCAAATTCGTCGAAAGTCGATAATTGAACGAAATAAAAAGGAAAGTCTCCTTGTTTAAATTTGGTTCTCCAATCGTTGATCATTAATGGAAATGATTTTTTGTATTGATTGGCTCTCCAAACATTTGCTTCACCTTGATACCACAATACGCCTTGCATCGCATACGGAACCAACGGATTGACCATGGCATTGTACAATAATGATGGATAACTGTTTGGTGACAATGCTGTTTTTACAACGATAACTTTGAATTTCCATTTTCCGTCAAGCGGAATAATTTTGCTGCCAATAGTAAGTTTCAAATCTTCTGATTCTCCGTAAATTCCACCGCCACCGCTGTTATCGACAATTCTTACTGCGATTACATTTTTACCTATTTTTAAAACATTCGCTGGGACTGAATAAACTCTTTTAAAATCCCATTGCGTATTTCTTCCAACTTCAATTCCGTTGACGTAAGTAATGTCTTCGTCGTCGATTTTTGCCAGACTTAATGTTGCTTTATTTTTAATGTCTTCTGCCGAAAGTGTAATTGTTTTTCGCATCCAAACTATACCGTCTAAATCTCCGAGAGGTTGATTTTCCCATAAACTTGGCGTGTTTAAATCGCCCCAAGAAGTATCTTCAAATGATAAATCTTTAAAGCTATTTTCATTATCTATACTTACCGGAGTTCCCTGAATTTTTTCTACTCTTTCTTTCATTCTTGTGGCATACAATTTTGAAATAGAATCGACATTCATAACTGGAACATCAGCAATCATGGCTTTAAATTCTGGACTATTTTGAAATGCTTCACGGCTTGTCCAAGTTTCTACATTGGTTCCTCCCCAAGAAGTATTGATAATTCCGATTGGGATTTTTAATTCTGTATATAATTTTCTGGCGAAATAATATCCGACTGCTGTAAAGTTGCCTACATTTTCTTTATTGGCTACTTCCCATTTTCCTTGTTTTAAATCGTCTTTTGGTTTTCCGCTTAAATCTTGTGCGACACCAAAATGACGAATCATTGGATAATCAGAATTGGCAATTTCTTTTTCGGCATTCATGGTTTTGATAACCTGAAATTCCATATTCGATTGTCCGCTGCAAATCCAAACTTCACCAACCAAAACATTTTTGATGGTGATTTTATTTTTTCCGATAATTGTCAATTCGAAAGGTCCGCCGGCTTTTTCTGGACTTAAATTTATCGTCCATTTTCCATTTTTATCGGCTTGCGTTTTCTTAATTTGTTTGTTGAAATGAATTTCTACACTTTCATTCGCATCTGCAAAACCCCAAATCGGAATTTGTTTGTCTCTTTGGAGTACCATTCCGTCAGAGAATATTAAAGGCATTCTCACATTAGCATTAGATAAAATACTAATTATCAAAAAAATAAATACTAAACTTTTTTTCATTTTTTCTAATTTAAATATTTTAAAACCATATAAATGATATAAGTAAATATAAATTCTTAAATAGATCAAACTTAAATTATCTTATATCACTTATATGGTTTAACTTCATTTTTTTACTTTAATCCATCTATTAAAGCGTTTAAAGCTTGTGTATCGAAGACGGTATTATTGCTTCTATTTATGATTCCGAAACCGTTTTTTCCTAGACTTCCTTCGTCCCAATAAAAAGGTAATAATCCGTTTGCTTTTGCTGTTTTCACCACCGTTTTTAAATAATAGGCTCTTGAATTTAAATGTAAAGTTAAAGCATCCCCTGTTAAAGTCGTTCTTCGAATTGCTCCAAATTCGCCCAATAAAACTGGAATTCCTTTATCTACAAATTGGGTTTTCATCAATTTGAAATTCTTCTCTAAATCTGCTTCTTCGCCCCAAGTTGCATTACGTTCTGTATCGGTTGTCGAATGAAATCCTGCTCCCCAATAATAAAACATTTTACCCCAAGTTTCGTCTTTGGTTAAACCAGCAAAATTCCACGGAGAATAATAATGTACTTCGACCATCATTCTGCCTGCAAATTTATCTGTTGGCAATGTAGTCATTAATTTGTTTGTTTTTTCAATATCTGTCGTTGGACCTTGGACGACCAAAACACGAGACGCATTTTTTCCTCCTGTAGAACGAACCGCATCGATAAAAGTTTGATGATATGAAGTTAAAACTACCATTTGCGTTGCATCTTCAACTGCTGGTTCGTTGGCGCTTGCAAAAAGTAAATGCTCGTCGAAACCTCTTAAATGTGTAGCGATTTGTTCCCAAAAAGCTTTTTGTTTGGCGTTGTTTTCTACTTTTTTGGCTTCGGTAATATTGTTTTCCAGCCAGCCGCCGTCCCAGTGAATGTTTACTACAACGTACATATCATTATCAACGCAATATTGTACCACTTCTTTCACTCGGTTCAACCAATCGGTTTTGATTTTTGCTGTTGCTGTATTTTCTAAATTCTGATTCCAAGAACACGGAATTCTGATCGCATTAAAACCATTTGCTTTTACGGCATCAATTAAAGCTTTTGTTACTTCCGGATTTCCCCAAGCGGTTTCGCCTCCAGTTGCTTCTAATGTATTTCCGATATTCCATCCTAATTTAATTTTTGCTGCCAATTCAACAGCAGAACTTCCCATTCCGGAAGCATCGGCTGCAATTGGATTTGTGTTATAACTTGGATATAAACTTCCTGCTGCCTGAGAAACTGAAATTGCCTCAGAAGCAACTTCACCGCCAGTTAAATTAATCACGGCATTTCGCAACGCTGTAGTCGTGTTTTCTAACGCAGTAATTTTTACCACCGTTCTTCCCGATGTTCCAGTAGTCTGACTTAATTTTATCCAATTGTCAGAATTACTCAAAGTCCAAGTGACACCATTAGAATTAATCGTTATTTCAATTGTATTTTCTTTGCTTTCAAAATCAATTTTGTCCGTAGTAGAAGAGAGCGTTTTTATAGTTGGAGGAGTCTCTTCTTTATCTGAACTGCAAGCTGAAACTCCTAAAAAAGCAAAGCAGAGAATAAAAGATAAAAAATAATCTTTGATTGGTTTTTTCATTTGGTTTGGTTTAAGTTAAGTGTAAGTTTTTTAAAATCAACGCCAGCTTTTTATGGGCTGGCGTTGAGAGTTTGGTTATTTTATAGCAATAACAATTTATTTAACTGTTATCTGAATTTCTTTTTTGATGTCTCTAGAAGAAGTTCCTACTTTTAAAGTATATTTTCCTGGTTCAACTGCCCATTTTTTAGAAGCAACATCATAATATGCCAATTCTTTTACAGGAACTTTAATCGTTATTTTTTCTGAACTTCCAGCTTTAACAGCAACTTTTTTGAAACCTTTTAATTCTTGTGCTGCACGTGTAATCTTAGAATCTGATTTTGAAGTGTATAATTGAATTACTTCTTTTCCGTCTACTTTTCCTGTGTTTTTAACGTCAACTGTAACTTCGATTACATCGTTTTGAGCGTATGAATCTTTATTTGCTTTGGCATTATCAAGCGCAAATGTTGTGTATGATAATCCGTAACCGAAAGGATATAATGGCGCTACGTTTTTCGTGTCAAACCAACGGTATCCAATTAAGATTCCTTCAGCATAATTTACCGCTTTGTCTCCAGGAAAACTATTTGTTGCGTGTGCAGGAGAATCTTTCAACTGTTTAGGCATTGTCCAAGGTAATTTTCCTGACGGATTTACTTTTCCTAAAATAACATCAGCCAAAGCATTTCCACCTTCAGAACCGTTGAACCAGCTCCAAACTAAAGCAGAAGATTTTTGGCTTACTTCGTTAATATCAAACGGAGCGCCCGCAATCATAACTACAATTGTTTTAGGATTTGCAGCGGTTACTTTTCTAATTAATTCTTCTTGTCCAAAAGGCAAATGTAAATCTCTGCGGTCTGAAGCTTCTGTTTCATAATCACGGTTTGAACCTGCAAAAATGATGGCAACATCTGAGTTTTTAGCTGCATCAACAGCTTCTTGTACTTTTGCCGGATCTAATTCATCAATTGTAACTGGACCATTAGCCGTAATATTTCCTAAGTTTCCTCTGTTCTTTTTATCGTAACGTTCCAAATATCCTTCAGCATAATTGATTTTAACTGTTGAAGGAAGTCTGTTTTTAAGACCTTCAAGAGGCGTAACTTCTCTTTTTGTTTTTACTCCGGCTCCAAATCCGCCAAGAGCGTTTTTCTTTGTTGCGTTGTTTCCAATAACAGCGATAGATTTAACTCCGTCTAGTTTTAATGGCAATGCACTATTTTCGTTTTTCAACAATACAATTGCTTCTGCCGCAATTTTGTAAGCGTCTTGGTAATGTGCTTCGGTTGCGATGCTTCCTTTTGTACGTGTTCCGCCGCCCATTGCTTTTACCTGAAATAATGTTCTTAAAATGCGTTTTACATGCAGATCAATTTCTTTTTCTGAAACTTCTCCAGATTTAACGGCAGCGATTAATTTATCGGCTAAGAAAAATTCATTGAACGGTTTTGGTGTTCCCATTTCAATATCCAAACCATTTTTCAAAGATTTTGCTGTAGAATGAACCGCAGCCCAGTCAGAAACTACGATTCCTTTAAATCCCCATTCGTCACGAAGGATTTTATTCAGCATATAATCGTTTTCACATAAATATTCACCTCTAAATTTATTGTAAGCTCCCATGATACTGTATGCTTTTGCTTCTTTTACAGTAGCTTCAAAAGCTGGAAGATAAATTTCGCGAAGTGTACGTTCGTCAATTTGTACATCTACAAAATCACGATTCGTTTCCTGATTGTTTGCTGCGTAATGTTTTACGCATGCCATTACATCTTTTTCTTGTAAACCAACAACCAAAGGCACTGCGATTTTTTTGTTCAAAAACGGATCTTCCGACATGTATTCGTACGTTCTTCCTCCAAGCGGTGTTCTTACCATATTGATGGCTGGCGAAAGCAACATGTCTTTGTCTCTTGCACGTAACTCTTCTCCTAAACTGGTTCCGAAAGTATGTGCCATTTCTGCGTTCCAAGTTGCTGCCAAAGCGCCGCCTGCTGGATAATAAGTAGCAAAATCGTTTGTCCATCCTGCTGGAGCCCAATTGTCTCTTGAAATTTCTTCACGAACTCCCAACGGACCATCGGCCATTTTTAATTCTGGAATTCCTAAACGTTTAACGCCTGCATTGGCAAACATGCTGTTTCCGTGGAGCATTCCGATTTTTTCTTCTAATGTCATCTGCGAAATCAATTTGTCGATTTCGGCGTCATGATCTGTGCTTATTTCTTTTCCAACGTATTCTTCAGTTTCCGCCGAATTTGAAGCTAATGTCTGTGCATCGTTTTTACAAGAAGTAAACAATGCAAAAACAAGGGCTGCCGAAAGGAATATCATTTTGTTTTTCATAGATAGTTAGGTGTTTTTTGATTTAAAGATTCTGAGCCTCACAAATTCTCTTTAAATACCGTTAATACTATTTTTATGTTTGTGGTTTTCTCTCAATTATTGTTTGATTAAATTCAGCATAACAACGTCATTTTCGTTGATTTTGAATTCTCTGCTGAAAGTTCCTTTTGCGTCAATTGTAATTTTTTCTGTCGAAATTGGCGCGCCGTTATTTTTCTCTTTTATAGAATTGACTTGTTCACGTGTTAACTGACTCGGCTTTTTCATCGCAAGATAATCCGCGTAAGCGTCGTTCACTCTATAACCTACTTTGTAAATTTCTAAAAGGTATTTTCCTTTTTGAATTCCGTCAATCTCCACTTTTACTTTTCCTTTTTCTTTTGATGGAAGATCTTTTATGTAATACGTTTGATTCAATTCTTTATCGCCTGGATGTGTATTGGTAAAATCCCACAATAAAACTTGTACATCACCTTTTGCATTTTTGCAAGTCCAAGAAGCTTTATCGCTGTTTTGAAGTTCTGTTTCTCCTAATTTATTCATTAAATAATAAGAGAAATAAGCTGGCTTTTTAATTCCCTGTGTATTCAATAATCCGAAACCACCGTGAAAAGGCGTAAATCTTGGTCCTGCTTCTTCAAAAATATCCGTGAAAACCCAATATGACATAGAGTTTGCAGCATTGCCAACTTGTTTTATTTTTTGCAGAATATACGCTGCCGAATGATAACTGTCGTGAATTGGATCTGCTGGCGTATAAGATGTACTCCATTCCGTATAATGCAATTCTAAATTCGGTTTTGCTGAAGCTGCAATTTGTTTTCTTGAATTTAAAATATCGCCGCTTACGCCGAATTCATCCCGACTTAAGATAGTTCCCGAAGTTCCAAATTCGTCCAGATATCCGTGTTTCACTCCGTAAGTATGTGTCGAAACAAAATCCATTGGAACATTGTTTTTCACACAAAAATCAATTGTTTCAGGAACCCATGCTGCTCCTGCCGTTGCTGGACCGCCGACTTTGTATGTAGGATTTACGGCTTTTACGCCACGAGCTGCGTAATCGTATAATTTAAAATAATCTGCTTGCGTTCCTGTCCAAAAACCTGGTGATAAATTCGGTTCGTTCCAAACTTCAAAATACCACGTTTTTACTTCTTCGTCTCCGTAACGTTCCTTAAAATGCTGAGTCAAATTTCGAATTAAATCTTCCCATTTTTTATAATCTTTTGGAGGCGTTACGTTTCCTTTCCACCAAAAAATAGTTTCTTTTCCGCTTGCCAATGCATTCGGCATAAAACCTAATTCCACAAACGGCTTCATTTTCAGACTAACAATATAATCGAACAAAACATCTACATATTGATAATTGTATTCTGGATTTCCTTTTTCGTCTTCGCGATAAACGGCCATATCATCAGACAATAAACCGTGAAAACGGATGTATTTAAAATCGCATTCTTTTTTCACCAATGCCAATTGTTGCTGCCAGTCGGCTCTCAAACCTTCGTTTGCTCTTCCTGCGCCGATGCATTCTTTAAACATGGTGTTTAATTTTCCTGCTTCTTTTTTGAAATCTACTTTGATTATTCTGTTTTCAGCGGTTTGTCCAATGATTTGGATTGAATGAATTAAAACTAGGAGTATAAAAATTCTTTTCATCTGAAAATGTGTTTTTTGTTATCCTAACAGGTTTCCAAAACCTGTTAGGTATTTATTTTACTCAATCTAATAATTTGATTATTGTGACTTGATATTTGATACCTAACAGGTTTTGGAAACCTGTTAGGATATTAAAACCAATAATTATATTTTTTTGAATCTCACTGCTCCACCGCCAGCTCCGCCTAATTTCAGTTTTAATTTATCTGAAGCTTTTACGATTTTCTTCGAAATTGCCACTGCTTCTGGATTGTGCGTTTGATCTGTTCCTTCAGCATCTACATAAATCTGAGCTTCGTAAGTTGCACTTGGATCTAAGAATGATAATGAAACTTCTACGTTTCTTGGTTTTTCATTTGTCAAAGTTCCTAAATACCAGTCTGCGTTATTTCTGTCTTTTCTTGCTGTTGTGATATATTCGCCAATTTTTCCTTCTAAGATTTTAGTGTCTTCCCAATCTGTTGGAACATCTTTTAAGAATTGTAAAGCTGGTTTTCCTTCGTAATTTTCTGGGAGATCGGCCAACATCTGGATTGGAGAATAAATCGTAACATACAATGCCAATTGCTGTCCAACTGTTCCTTGAATTCTTTTTCCTGGATAACCTTGTTTTACTTCAACATCAAAAATTCCAGGCGTGAAATCCATTGGTCCAGAAAGCAATCTTGTAAACGGAATAATCGTTAAGTGATTTGGTGGATTTCCTTCGCTCCAAGCGTTATACTCTTGTCCGCGAGCTGCTTCTCTCGAAACCATGTTTGGGAAAGTTCTTCTTTCTCCCGTATCTTTTATTGATTCGTGGTATAAAACCGCTAAATCATATTGCGCTGCTTTTTCTAAAATGTATCTGAAATAATTTACTCCAAATTGCCCGAAGTGCATTTGTTTCATATTCAATTTAGAACCTACGTGACCGATTTTCACGGTATGAATTCCAAGTTTTTTATATAAAGCAAAACCTTCGTCAACTTCTTTTAAATAGTTGATTAAGTTTGAACCTGTTTCGTGGTAACCGATTAATTCGATGTTCTTTTTCTTTCCGTATTCCACTACTTTTTCTAAATCGAAATTGTCTGCGCTTTTTGTAAAACTGAACATGTGCATACGGTTTTCATACCAACCCGGTGTCCATCCTTTATTCCATCCTTCGATCAATAAATGGTTGAAACCTTCTTTTGCTGTAAAGTCGATATAGGTTTCAGCATTTTTGGTTGTTGCACCTTGTTTGTCGCTTTCCCAAAAAGTATATTTTCCAATGTGCATTCCCCACCAAATTCCTAAATATTTATACGGTTTGAAATAGCTGTTTGTATTTTTTAATTTGTTTGGTTCGTTTAAGTTTAAAACCAAGTAAGAAGTAATCAATTCACCTGGATTTTCTCCAATTTGAAGTGTTCTCCAAGAAGAAGTAAACGAGTCTTTTACACGAACTTTTACTCCATCAGGCCAAGGCACTAAATCTGATTTTAATTCTGTTCCTTTATTGTTCACCAAAGTCATACTTGCAAAATCGATCAAGTTTGCTTCGTGGAAACTTAAGGCTAATCCGCTTTTGCTTTCGATTGTTAATGGAGTCAAAACGGTATCCAAAGTGCTTACCGGCGCATCTTTGAAAAGATATTCGTCACGGTTTTCTCTGTTGGCTGGAATCCACCACGCTTTCCCGTCTTCTTTTAAATTGAAAGTCGTTTTTTCGTCTGTAATGAAAATACTGTCTTTTACATTTTGTTTTGGATAAACGTATCTAAAAGCAACTCCGTCATCGAAAGCACGAAACTGAATTTGTAATTTTCTTTTATTTCCAGTCTTTTGCTGTAAATCAACTACTAATTGATTGTAGTGATTTCTAATATTTTTCTTTTCTCCCCAAACTTGTTCCCAAGTTTCGTCAAAAGTTGAAGTTTTTGCTCCTTTTATTTCAAAGTTTGAACTTAAGTCTTCATTTCCTTTCAATACAAATCCCATTTCTGATGGCGAAATCACTTCTGTTTTTCCGTGAGAAACGGCATATTTTGGAGCATTTTTTACCAGCTCAAATTTGATTTTGTTTTTTCCGTTGGGCGATGCCAATTCGTAAGCGTTTTTCGTTTTTTGACTGTAGCCTATTGTCATCGAAAACAATATGGCTGGGAGAATTAGATAGTTTTTCATGTTTTTTGGAATTATATTTTTTGCCTAAATGCTGGCTATATTTTTTAAACACATAGAATCATAGTTCTTTGGAAGCTTCAAAAAAGGCGTTTCACTTGTTTAAATTCACATAGCTATGTGTGAGAAACTAGTTTCTTTCCATTTTCCTTTTATTCACAAACAAAAACCTATGTTTCTATGTGTTTAAATATTTTTTATTTTTTTGCCACGAATTCCACGAATTTCCACGAATTAAATTTGTGCTAATTCATGCAATTCTTGGCTAACTTTTTTTATTTAATCCACTCTGTTTTAAAAGTGGTTTTTCCGTTTAATGGGTTTGCAGCTACTTCAAAATTGTTTCCAGTTTTGTTCACTTTTATTTCTTGTACTGCATCACCGTTTGGTAAAAATACTTTGGCTGTTGCCGAAGTAGTTTTGTCGCTTGCATACACTTTTAATGTTAATTTGCTCCAATCCATATCTTTTGTAGACTGCGCCAAACCGATATGTGGAATTGCAGTTCCGTCTTTGATTAAAACGATAATCGGCACTTCGCCCGCTTTAATTTTATGCCAACCTGCTTGGTACACTTTTTTAGTTTGGTAATCAATCCAAGTTCCTTCTGGAAGATAAATATCTCTTTCTTCAACCTCTTCAAAAAGTGGTGCAACCAACATACTTGAACCAAATAAATATTGATTATCAACTAACCAAGCTCCCGGATCGTTTGGATATTCTACAAATAAAGCACGCATCATTGGTAAACCTTTTTGAGAACTTTCTTTTGCTTGAGCGTAGATGTATGGCATTAATTCGTAACGCATATTATCTGCTTTTCTAAATCCTTCCAAGAAATCTTTGCTGTACAACCAAGGTTCGCGAGGCGGTTCTCCGTGGCTTCTTACGTGTGAAGTCAACATTCCGAATGGTGTCCACCTTCTGTAAATATTCTCAGGAGATTTAGTTGCGAAACCTCCAACATCATGACTCCAGAAACTGAATCCGCTTAAACCTAATGAAAGTCCGCCGCGTAATTCTGCAGACATTGCTCCATTTGTAGTTTCAGAATCTCCTCCCCAATGTAAAGGATAACGCTGAGATCCTGCCCAAGTACTTCTTGCCCAGATTAAAGTATATCCTTTTTCTTTTTGAGTGATTTCTGCAACTGCTTTGTTGTATCGTAATGGATATAAATTATGCTCGTAGAAACCTGTTCTTCCCGAATGGTAAATTCCGTCTGGCGGAGCAGCTTCTCCAAAATCTACTTTGAAAACCGCAACGCCTTCATCAAATAATTTTTTCAATTTTCCTTGGTACCAAGTTACCGTTTCTGGGTTTGAGAAATCTAAAACAGCATCTTCGTATGGAAGATTTCCTTTCCTATCTCTTACCGCTAAATTTTTGTCCATGATTTCAGGGAACAATGTATTCTTTGGCGTGAAATAAGGCAATTGCCAAAGACAAACTTGGAAACCGTCTTTCTTTAAATCAGACATCATTTTTGTCGCGTCTGGGAAACGAGATTTTGCAAACTCATAATTGTTTCTCCAATCTACATCAAACCAACCTGTATCAAAGTGAATAACATCTGTTGGGATTTTGTATTTACGCAAATCCCTTGCTACTTCTCTTCCTTCTTTTTCAGAGAAATAAGTAATTCTGCTCATCCAAAAACCGAAAGACCAAAGTGGTGGCATTGCCGCTTTTCCAGTCAAATTCGTGTATTGATCTAAGATATCTTTTGGTTCTCCGATAAAGAAAAACAAATCGGCTTCGTCATCTCCAATGTACATTTCGTTGGCACTTGAAAAGTATTTTCCAAAGTCCACTGTAATTGGTGTTGAATGGTGCATGAAAACTCCGTAACCACGACTACTCATGTAAAACGGAATCGGTTTGTACATCGTTTCATTTTGAATTCCGTTGGCGTCATCCGTCCATAGAACTACTTTTTGTCCACGTTTGTTGAATTGTGTGAATGATTCTCCACAGCCAAATATTTTTTCATCTGGTTCTAAACTGAAAGCCGCGCCCATACTTCTTGAATAATCGCTGTTTCTGCGAACGTAAGAAAACGGAAGTGTCGGTGTGTATGTATTTTTAAAGTCGGTATCGTGAAGTGTACTTGTCAGTAATTTTCCTTTTTCATCGTAGATTTTTACGTGCCAAGGCTTTGTCAAAATTTCAACTCTTCCGTGTTTGCTTGTGTAACTATGACCGCCTTCGATTTTAGAGTATTTCCATAATTCAGGATGATTTGGCGCAACGCCATCGACTAACATTAAAGATTCTTTCTGCGGATGAAACTGCGGACCAGAAGTCGTTTTGATACGAACTGTTCTATCTGATACAAACTGAATTTCGAATGGCAAAACAGGAGATTCTGCGTATTCTGTTGTTGGAAATTCGTTTGCTTTTTCTACATCAGGTTTCATCATCATGTTGTTGAAAGCCTGACGCGTTTTATAATTGTATCTCAAATATTTAATGGTTCCTTTTCCCGTTGCAGGATCAAAAGAAGCCAGTTCGTCTGCGAAATAAAAAGTATTCAGATAGTTCTGAAAATCTTTGCTGATATCTATTGGTGCATTTAATACATCTGCATTTTGGATTTGCGCATTCGCATTTGGAACTGCCAAAAATCCAAACATAAGAGCAGAAAATAATGCGGTTAGTTTTGAGTTTTTCATTGGTTAATAATCTAGATGTTAGTTTATCCTAACAGGTTTCCAAAACCTGTTAGGTATTTTATTTTAATACTTTAATAAAAATATTTTAATACCTCAAAAATCTATTGATACCTAACAGGTTTTGGAAACCTGTTAGGATAGATCGTAACTTATTATTCTGTTGTAATTACAATTGTGGATTGTTTCAATCCGTTTGCACTTGCGGTTAATTCCAATCTTCCCGATTTATCTCCTGATTGTACAATAACCAAACATTTTCCAGCCAAAGCGGTATGTTTATTTCCTTTATACGATTCATGACTAACTGGATCTCCACTGCAAACGCCTACGATTTTTCCGTTTCCTTTTAAAGAGAAATTAATTTCGTTATTTGCATTTGGAGCCAAAGTTCCTTTATCATCTAAAATATCTACGGTTACAAAAGACAAATCATTTTTATCAGCTTTGATGGTACTTCTGTCAGCAGTTAATTTTAGTTGCGAAGGATTTCCAGCTGTTTTAATTTCTTTTTCTAAAACCACTTTTCCACCTTTACGAGAAATGGCTTTTAAAGTTCCTGCTTCAAAAGGAATTCTCCACATTACGTGTAAATCTTCGCCTTTTTTACTTCTTTTTCCAACAGATTTTCCGTTTACGAAAAGTTCCACCTCATCGGCTTTATTGTAGTATGCCCAAACATCAACTGTTTGTTCAGCTTTCCAATTCCAATGCGGAAAAATGTGAAGAACGGTTTTATCTGTCCATTCACTTTGGTACATATAATAAACGTCTTTCGGGAAACCGGCTAAATCTACAATTCCGAAATAAGAACTTACAGATGGCCATTCGTACGGAGTTGGTTCTCCGATATAATCGAAACCTGTCCAAATGTACATTCCTGAAAGGAAATCATGTTTTTTAATGACTTTCCAAGTCGCTTCGTGAGTTGAACCCCAAGGCGTTTGCACTTGATCGTAAGCTGAAACGGTATTTCCAGGATTGCCTCCATCAAATTTTTTATCCCAGCTAACTGGCCATTTTTTAATGGTGTCTGAAATGGCATCGTAATATCCTCTTGTTTGTAAACCTGAAGTCGTTTCGGTTGCAATAAATGGCGTATTCGGAAAGTTTTTTAAATGATGTTCATACGTTTGATGTGCATAATTGTATCCGATTAAATCTAAAACTCCAGATTTTGCAATGGCATTAAACTGAACATTTTTTTTCTCGAATTGTAAAGTCACTTCATCAATATTCATATTTACCGGCGGATTCATCGCTGCGGTTAACGGACGTGTTTTATCGTACTCACGTGTAATCGTCGCCAATTCTTTGGCAATTTCAACACCTTTTTCATTCCATTGTTCTGGGATTTCATTTCCGATACTCCAAACAAAAATACTTGGATGATTTCGGTCGCGAAGCAATTGATCAATTAGGTCTTTTTTGTGCCATTTGTCCCAATCATTAGCATAATCGTATTTCGTTTTGTTTTGTTTCCACATGTCGAAAGCTTCATCCATGACAATGAAACCCATTTTATCACAAAGATCTAAAAGTTCTGGAGCTGGAGGATTATGAGAAGTTCTGATTCCGTTTACGCCCATTTCTTTCATGATTTCCAATTGACGTTCGATTGCACGAGTATTAATCGCCGAACCTAACGGACCTAAATCATGATGCATACAAACTCCTTTTATTTTAACTTGTTTTCCATTCAAAATAAAACCTTTATTCAAATCGAATTTAAAATCTCTGATTCCGAAATTGGTTTTGTATTGATCGATGATTTTATCGTCAAGCGAAATTTCCGTAACTGCTGTGTACAATTCTGGTTTTTCAACCGACCATAAAATCGGCGTTTCAACTTCTGCCGATTGTTTTAGAGTTTGATTGGCATTGGCATCAATTGTTATATTTTGAGTAACTGATGTTACTTTAGTATCTTCTTTAAAAATAGTAGTGGTTACCGTTGCTTTCTTTTCTTCAGCATATTGGTTTTGAATAGTTGTTTCAAAATTAACAGAAGCTTTTTCGGCCGTAACTTTTGGAGTTGTAATATACGTCCCCCATTGTCCTACGTGGAGTTTATCTGTAGTTTCGATCCAAACATTTCTAAAAATTCCTGAACCCGAATACCAACGTGAATTAGGTTGTTTTGAATTGTCAACCTTAACAATGATTTCGTTGGTTTTATCTCCGTAATTTAAATAAGGCGACATGTCATATTGAAAACCAATATAGCCATTTGGACGTTTTCCTAAATGATGTCCGTTTATCCAAACTTCACTGTTTCTGTAAACGCCGTCAAAAGTGATTGAAGTTATTTTTGTACTGTCTTCATACTCAACTTTAAATGTTTTTTTGTACCAGCCCAGACCTCCGTTAAGCGATCCTCCGCCATAACCTGCTGGACTTTTTTCATCAAATTTTCCTTCGATACTCCAATCGTGCGGAACATCTAAAGTTCTCCATTTTGTTGAAGCTCCAATAGTATCTTTATCGATAATACTATCATTAAGATGAAAACTCCAATCTGTATTAAAAGAAACTTTTCGGTTTATAAATGCATCCTCCTTTTTTGAACAAGAATTCAAGAAAAAAACTCCAGCTACAACTGCCCATAAACTTATGTTTTTTATGTTTTTTTTAATTTGCATAGGTACTTTTTTTGTTTTTGGAATTTGAAGATAGAAATAAAAATCGATATCGTTTATTTCTGAATAAAATAATTTAAGTCTCAGTCTTAAAGAACATTACAAAATGCTTTTAGGACTGAGACTTCAAACTAACTAACTTATGATTTTGGAACTAAATGATAAATTAAATAATCGCCATCTGCTCTAATAGCGATAAAGCATAAACTTGTCTCTGTAAGTTCTACAATTTTTACATTTGTAAAACTGAAAGAAGGACTAAAATAACTTGGCTCGTTTGGATGCAGCATTTCTGTTCCTCCATTAAAAGAAATTCTATCATTTGTTTCGCCTGTTGTAAGGTTGAAATTGAATGTTCCTACTTTGGTTGTTTTTTGCGTACTTCCTAAAGTTGGGTTGGTTTGTGTTACCGAAACATTATAACCTCCATTAAGATTAAATGTAATTTCTCCCCAATCTTTGTTCTCTAAACCTGCCCAAGAAATGTCTGAAAGATTTGGCCACCATCCTGGACCGCTTACAGCTCTGTTCACATAGCTTGGCGTGTTTCCAATAAACTCTAATGGAGCAGTCATGTACAAAACCCAAGTTTTTCCTGCTTGTCCGTTGGTTAGTTTATTCCATCTCGGATCACTGAAAAAAGTATTATCATTTTGAGGAACATCTACTGTTACTGGGGCAGCTTCTACTGAACCTCCTCTAACGAAGGCCGTATAAAAGACTGTATATTTTCCAGCAAAAGGAAAAGTTATTTTGTCATCACTTTTATTAGAATGTCCAAGTTCGTTTCCGTTACTGTCAACATATCTCCAATATGGAATTACGGCAGGATCTTCATTTTTTAAAATTACTTCATTCTTTTTTGCTGCATTTTGAGTTATCGAAAACTCAAGTGTTTCTGGCGTAAGTGTTACTGCCGGTAAACTTTCACGGTCTTCAACAGGCTCGCAAGAGAATAAAAACGAACTGATTGTTACAGCCGCTAATACTATATATAATATACGTTTCATAATCAATTTGTTTTAGAGTTAATTCCAGCCTGGATTTTGAGTAATAGTTCCGTTTGAAAGTATTATTTGCGATTGTGGCAAAGCAAACCATCCTTGAGTTTCTGTTCTAAAAGTTACAGCAAACTGAGAATCTCCCGTGTTATCTATAGCTGCTTTCATTGCAGGCATTCCTTGTCTGATTAAATCAAAATAACGTAATCCTTCCAACGCAAATTCTAAACGACGTTCTTCCATAATACGAGCTTGAGTTATAGGAAGTCTGTGCAACGTATTTTTGAAAGCGCGATCACGAACTCTATCATAATCTGTTTGCGCCAACGCTGCATTTGTTGTTAAGTTTAGTTCGGCAGCCATTAATAATACATCTGAAAAACGAATAATAGCGTAATCCTGATAGTTATCAATTTGGAAATTTCCTCCGTTAGCTTCTACAACTGCTGTTCCTGCCTCATTTGTAATCGGACAATATTTTTTCCAAGAATAACCTGTGTATTGACGCTGCTCTCTCGCTTGAGCATCAAAATTTAAACCTTCGCCAACATAATCAATAAATGATGCAGCTTTTCTAGTATCGGCATTATCATAAGCTGCAACCAATTTAGGGTTTACAGTTGCTCCTCCCCATCCTGTTGCATATCTTCCGATAGAACCTCCACGTGGTGCAATGTTAACCTGAAAACGGTTTCCTTCGTGAAGATCCCAGTTTCCTTTTCCTGAACCGTTGAAACGAACTGCCCAAACCATTTCTGTATTATCTTCTCCTGCAAAATTCGCAAAAGAAGCTGCTAGCCAAAGATTAGCAAAATCAGCAACTAATCCGTGTCCACTATTGTTAACAGCATCATTGATGTAATTTACTGCCTGAGCTTTTGTAACTACTCCGGCTAAATCTGTTTTACCATAAGTTCCAGTGTAGAACAAAAATGTTCTAGCCAAATAAGCTTCTGCAGCCCATTTTGTAATACGTCCGTAGTTGGCATTTCCTGCTTGCGAATAGTTTTCTGGCCCTAAATTGTCTGCAGCAAATTTTAAATCGTTTGCAATTAATGCATACGTAACTTCTGGTGCTTGTCTTGGCAATTCAAATTCGCTTGTAGTCACAGTGTGATCTAACGGAATAATATCTCCAAACATTTTTGCTGCCTGAAAATGAAAGTGTGCTCTTAAGAAACGTGCCTCTGCTTCGTATCTCGTTTTTAAAGCAGTATCTGAACCCCAGTTTACTTTGTTTAAGTTTTCTAGTAAAATGTTAGCTCTGTAAATTCCAAGATAAGAGTTTGTCCAAGTTAAGGCATTCATATCTTTATCTGTAGTATACTGAAAGCGATCCCATTGTAAATCTACCGTTGGATCTGCAATACCAAATCCGCCAAAACAGTTATCAGAAGCTTGTTCACTCACAATCAATTGTGTTCCGTAAGCTTCTCTTTGCAATACGTCGTAAACGGCTACCAAACCTTCAAAAGCATCAGAAGGAGTTTTATAAAAATTCTCTGTTACTTTATCTGTGTAGGGTTCGTTTTCTAAAAAATCTTCCGAACAAGAACCTAAAACAAGTAAGCTTGAAAGGGCAAATAATTTTATATATGTTTTCATCGTTTTCAAAATTTAAAAGTTAACATTTAAACCCATCATGTAGGTTCTTGGCTGTGGGTAATATCCAACATCAATTCCTTTAGCCCAAGATTGATTTACGTTTCCGAAACCAATTTCCGGATCCATTCCTTTGTATTTAGTGAATGTGTAAATGTTATTTCCTGCAACGTAAACTCTGAATTTAGAGAAGAATTTTAATTTGTCTGTTAACTTCGTTAAATCACATCCGATTGTAGCATTTTTAATTCTGAAGAAATCTGAATCTTGAATGTACAAATCAGAGAATTTAGTGTAGTTACCATTATCATCTGTTCCGTAAGTTACTCTTGGAACTCTGTTTGAAGTTCCTTCACTTGTCCATCTGTTTAATACATCTGTTGTATTGTTTGTGTACGCACGAGTGTAATCGTGAATCCCGAAAACGTTTTGTCCGCCAGCAGTACCGTAAGTGTTAATTGTCAAATCAAAAGCTTTGTATGAAATATCCAAATTGATACCATAGTTAAAATCTGGATTCGGATCTCCTATTTGCGTTTTATCATTTGCATCAATTTGTCCGTCACCATTCAAGTCTACGAAACGAACATCTCCAGGTTGTGCATTTGGCTGAACTCCTGCAGCAACTTCAGCTGCATTTTGGAAAATTCCAGCAGTTTTTAATCCGTAGAAATAACCCATTGGTTTTCCAACCTCAACACGGTTCATCTCGTCTAAACCTTGGAATAAAACGTTAGATTCTCCGTGAATAATTCCTTCGTTGTTAGCAATTCTCAAGACTTCATTTTTGTTTTTAGAAAGGTTGGCATTAATACCAAAATTCCAGTCTTTTCCAAAATGAGTTCTGTATGCTAAACCAATTTCAAAACCTTTATTGCTTACGTCACCACCATTAATGTAAGGTGCAGTTGCTCCCGCATAAGTTGGGATTGAAGCTAATACTAACCAGTCTTTAGTTTTCTTATCGTAGTAATCAAAAGTCAAAGTAAAGTTGGTAAACAAAGTAGCATCAAAACCTAAATCTAACTGCTCAGAAGTTTCCCATTTTAAGTTGCGGTTTGCTAACTGATCTGGGCTTGAACCTACTAAAAGAGTTTCATCTCCAGTTCCGAAATGATAAGTTTTGTCTGTTGAATTTACAGTTGACAAATACGCAAACCTTCTGCCAAATTGGTCGTTACCGTTTTGTCCCCAGCTCGCTCTTATTTTAAAAGTATTTAAAACTTTATTTTCTTTAAAGAAAGCTTCTTTATCTAAATTCCAACCAGCAGAAAACGAAGGGAAAATAGCATATTTGTTGTCTGGACCAAATTCTGATGAACCATCACGACGAACTGTTGCAGAGAATAAATATTTGTTATTATAATCATACAACAAACGTCCGAAGTAAGACTGAATCGCATAATCTCTACGATTTCCTTTTACCACATTTGATGTTGGATCTTTTGCATTATCTAAATAAGCGTGTGCAAAATCATCAAAAATCAAGTTTCTTCCTTGTCCTTCCATATAATCAGAAGTATTCTTTTTAGCAGAAGTACCTACTAAAACATCGAAATTATGAGAAGAGGCTAAATTGAATTTGTATTGAAGTGTATTCTCAAAAATCCATCCTAAAGATTTTGTACCACTTTGTGTAACGCTCGAAACCGTATTATTATCATTTGAAGAAAGAGAATAAACTGGTCTAAAAGAACGATAGTTACTGTCTGTCATATCAACACCAAAACTAGTTCTGAAAGTCAGATCTTTTATAATTTTTAATTCGGCAAAAATGTTACCTACATAACGGTTTGTTTTTGTCTGATTGAAGTTGTTGTAGTATAAAGATCCAACAGGATTTGTTACGTCATTAGAAATAATTGAACGAGCAAAATCTCCATTTTCATCATAAGCAGCATCAATTGGAGCAGCATTTAAGAAAGCTCTAATAGCATTATTATAAATACCGTCGTCGGCAATACCGCTTGATTTTACATTTGAAAATGTAAAGTTTTCTCCAATTTTCAAATAGTCTTTAATCACTTCTGACGTAGAATTTACTGTAAAAGTCACACGATCATATTGAGACTGACTTGTAGAACCTCCAATCATACCTTCTTGTCCGTAGTAAGACAAACCAGTTGCAATAGTCGATTTTTGGTCACCGCCAGTAATCAATAAAGAATGATTCTGTTTCATTGCTCCTTCGTTGAATAAATCATTTTGCCAATCATGATTTGGAAATGTGGCAATTTGAGCTTTTGTATATAATGGAGAATATCCAGAATTTACACGAGCTTCATTGATAATAGTTGTATACTCTTGTGTATTCATCAAATCCAGTTTTTTAGCAATCTGCTGAAAACCTGTATACGAACTGAAAGACACATTCATTTTACCATCTTTTCCTTTTTTTGTTGTAACCAAGATAACTCCGTTTGCTGCTCTTGCTCCGTAGATAGAAGCTGCCGAAGCATCTTTTAAAACGTCAACCCTTTCAATAATAGAAGGATCAAGATATCCAATTCCGTTATCTACCACAACACCGTCTACAACATAAAGCGGATCACTGTTTCCTGCTGTACCTGCACCACGAATATTTACCACCATATTCGCACCCGGCTGACCAGAAGATGAGGTTACAGAAACTCCAGAAGCTTGACCTTGTAAAGCATTTGTAACATCAAGACTCGCAACTTGCTGAATGTCTTTTCCTGATACCAAAGAAGTTGCAGCGGTATTTACTTTCTTCTTCTGAGTACCGTAACCAATTACAACAATTTCCTTAAGTTCTGAAGTTTCTGGTTGTAAAACTACATTGACAACTTTTTCGGTGCCAACTTTAATATTTTGTGTTTTAAATCCCACGAAAGTGATTACTAAAACATCGCCTGTTTTGGCTTCCACTTTATATTTTCCATCAAAATCGGTAACAGTACTCGATTTTGTTCCCTGTACAAGTACAGTTGCTCCCGGAACTCCCAATCCGTCTTCAGACGAAGTGATTGTTCCACTTACAGTTTTAGATTCTTGTGCCAATCCAAACTGCATCATAAATACGCTAAGCAGCACCGTCATAAAGCATGACAGCTTTGTTGTTTTAATACAATTTTTGCTTTTCATAATAAGAAATGATTAAGTTTAAGTTATAGTTAGTAATTTTTACCCTAAGAGAAATCTGGAAAACTTCCCAAGCAGGTCATGCCAAAAATGAGGGCCTGAATCTCATTTCCAACATTTAGTACTTGCAGACTATAAGCAGTTCTTTCGAACATCAAAATCAATCCTAAAATCAATTTGTAAAAAAACAATTGTGGTAAGTTTAAGTTAAGTTGTAGCTTTGCCTTTTTTACTTATGGTCAATTTGAATTTATCTTATGGTAAATTTGACTACAAGTGTAAAACAAATTTTCTATATTAACAAAATATTAGGGTTAATTTTTTTCTATTCTAATAATTTCTATTTCATTTTTATGAATGCCATAAAATTTGAATTAGATTTGAAATAAAAAATAAAGAAAATTTAGTGTTTTATAAAATTGACAATCAACCACTTAAGAATCAGTCTAATTAAGAGCGTTTTTTTATCAGATTTTAACCCGTTGATTATCAATTTCTTGTTTCGTTAAAAAAAATATAAAGCTTTTAAGAAGCTTCTTAATCATTTTATTTATTTAATTTGTCAAAATTTATCTCGAGTATGATTGAAAATGTAGATGACAAACCTGCATCAAAAAACGAACACAGTGCCATGAATGCAATCACAATTGACTGCGTTATATTTGGTTTTGATAAAGGAAGTTTAGAAGTGCTTTTGGTACAGCATGGCGAGGGAATCAGTAAAGGAAAATGGGGGTTGCCTGGAGGATGGATTTACAAAAAAGAAAGCACAGATGCCGCTGCCCATCGTTTATTGCACGAACTTACAGGTCTTGAAGATATTTATCTAGAACAGTTGAAAGCATTTGGAGATCCAGATCGTTTTCCGCTACGTCGTGTTATTACCATTGGATATTATGCTCTGGTAAAAAGAGAAGATTACAACATTAAGGCTGGTTTTACAGCTTCTGATGCAAAATGGTATAAAATCAACGAAATTCCAGATTTGATTTATGATCATAATGAAATTTTAGATTACAGCATAAAACATCTTAGAAATAAAGTTCGCCAGACGCCAATTGGTTTTAATTTATTACCAGAAAAATTCACTTTATTGCAATTGATGCATTTGTATGGAGAAATTTTAGGAATTGAAATGGACAAACCAAACTTTAGACGAAAAATTCTTCATATGAAATTATTGGTTGCTTTAGACGAAAAACAGCAAGATGTATCGCACAGAGCGGCTCAATTGTACAAATTTGATCCAGAAATTTATACCAAATTAACTGAAAAAGGATTCAATTTTGAATTTTGATTTTCATCTAAAATGAATTAGAAAAATACTTTTTGCACTTCGAAACAACATAATACATTGACAGAAATAACTACTCAGCAACAAAAACCAGCCGTAGACGGAATCACGATTGACTGTGTTTTCTTCGGTTTTAACAAAGAGAGTCTCGAAGTTCTCTTAGTTCAGCACGCCCAAGGTGAAAGCATTGGAAAATGGGGACTTTTAGGTGGATGGCTTCAGCTTGATGAAAGTGCAGATGATGCCGCACAACGTATTTTACAGGAACTTACTGGTCTTGAAGATATTTATTTGGAGCAGTTAAAAGCATTTACAAATCCTAAACGTGTTCTAGAAAGACGCGTTGTAACTATTGGTTATTATACTTTAGTGAATCGCGAAGATTATAATATAAAAGCGAGTTTAAAAGTTATAGAAGCAAAATGGTATAAGATTAATGAAATTCCGGATTTGATTTTTGACCACAACGAGATTTTAAATTTCAGTTTATTGCAACTTCGAAATCGTGTACGTCAGGCTCCAATTGGTTTTAACCTTCTTCCCGAAAAATTTACTTTATTGCAATTAATGCATTTGTATGAAGAAATTCTAGGAATCGAATTGGATAAATCCAACTTTAGACGAAAAATTCTGCACATGAAACTTTTGACAGCATTGGATGAGAAACAACAAGACGTTTCACACAGAGCAGCCAAACTTTATAAATTTGATGACGAGATGTACAAAAAATTAACTGAAAAAGGGTTTAATTTTGAATATTAATCGCATTTTTAATTCACATCTCTCAACTATCTGAGATCAGGATTCCAGAATCCAAAACTTTGCGCTATCTTTGCGCCTTAATAACACGCTTTAAGGCAATTGTTTTGGCGTGAAATTATTCCCAAAAAAAGATTAAATCGATTAGAGAACCGATATATTAAAATGAAGAAGATACGTAATTTTTGCATTATTGCACACATTGACCACGGTAAAAGTACATTAGCGGACAGGTTACTTGCCGCAACACAAACCGTTACAGCACGTGAAGAAAAAGCGCAATTGCTTGACAACATGGATCTGGAGCGCGAGCGTGGAATTACCATTAAGAGTCATGCCATTCAGATGGAATACAAATACAAGGGAGAAGAATATATTTTAAACCTAATTGATACTCCAGGACACGTTGACTTTTCATACGAAGTTTCAAGATCTATTGCTGCCTGCGAAGGTGCTTTATTAATTGTTGACGCCGCCCAAAGTATTCAGGCACAAACAATTTCAAACTTATATTTAGCACTTGAAAACGACTTGGAAATTATTCCAGTTTTGAACAAAGTCGATTTGCCAAGTGCAAATCCAGAAGAAGTTAGCGACGATATTATCGATTTATTAGGATGTAAACTAGAAGATATTATTCATGCTTCTGGAAAAACTGGTTTTGGTGTTGAAAATATCTTAGCAGCCATTATCGAAAAAATTCCTGCTCCAAAAGGAAATCCAGAAGAACCATTACAAGCTTTAATTTTTGACTCGGTATATAATCCGTTTCGTGGAATTGAGGTAATCTTTAGAGTTGTAAATGGAGAAATCAAAAAAGGCCAGAAAATTAAATTCATGGCTACAGACAACGAATATTTTGCTGACGAAATTGGAACTTTAAAATTAAATCAAGTTCCTAAAACTGTAGTTTCGGCTGGAGATGTTGGATATTTGATTTCTGGAATTAAAGAAGCTCGCGAAGTAAAAGTTGGTGATACAATTACGGATGCAAAAGTTCCGACAACAAATATGATTACTGGTTTTGAGGATGTAAAACCAATGGTATTTGCCGGAATTTATCCTGTTGATACAGAAGATTACGAAGATTTACGTTCTTCGATGGAGAAACTACAATTAAATGATGCGTCATTAGTTTTTACTCCTGAAAGCTCTGCGGCATTAGGATTTGGTTTCCGTTGCGGATTCTTAGGAATGCTTCACATGGAAATTATCCAAGAACGTTTAGAGCGCGAGTTCGACATGACTGTAATTACAACTGTTCCTAACGTTTCGTATTTAGCTTACACTAAAAAAGAACCTGAAAAAGCCTTAATTGTAAACAATCCTTCAGATTTACCGGAACCTTCAAAACTAGACAGAGTTGAAGAGCCGTTTATTAAAGCTACTATCATTACAAAAGCTGATTTCGTTGGAAACGTAATGAGTTTATGTATCGAAAAACGTGGTTTAATTACCAACCAAACATATTTAACAACTGAACGTGTTGAATTAAATTTTGATATGCCTTTGGCGGAAATTGTATTCGATTTTTATGATCGTTTAAAAACAGTTTCTAAAGGTTATGCTTCTTTTGATTATTCTCCAATCGGAATGAGAACTTCGAAATTAGTTAAACTTGACGTTCTTTTAAATGCACAAACAGTTGATGCACTTTCTGCATTAATTCACGAAGACAACGCATATAATATCGGTAAAAAAATGACCGAAAAATTACGCGAATTGATTCCGAGACAACAATTTGACATTCCGATTCAAGCTGCAATTGGAGCAAAAATTATCGCTCGTGAAACGATTAAAGCACTTCGTAAAGACGTTACCGCAAAATGTTACGGTGGAGATATTTCGCGTAAGCGTAAACTTCTTGAAAAACAGAAAAAAGGTAAAAAACGTATGCGTCAGGTAGGAAACGTTGAGATTCCGCAAGAGGCGTTTATGGCTGTTTTGAAATTGAATGATTAATTCTTTTTAGAAAAAAGATACAAGATAGAAGAATAAAGACCAACCCAATGACATAAAAGTTGTTGGGTTTTTTATTGTTTTAAATCAAATAATTAAAAAGATAAAACCTACAAAATTATACAAATATTAACGTAATAAATTGAATTTTAACCCTTTTGACTAAAAACAATGCCTTTTAAAACAAGGAAATGTATTTTTAATCTTACAAACAATTAAATATGTAAGATTATGAAAACCAAATTTTCAGTTATTTTAGCCCTTTTTGCATTTTGTTTTGCAAATGCTCAGCAAGATCAAGCTGATGCAGAAATGAATTCTGCTAAAGGTGTAACTTTTTCACAAGGCGATATGTTTCTTGAAGGTTCTATAAAAATTAGCACTGGCGGCGAAGAGGATTATTACGGTTTTAGTCCAAAGTTTGGCTACTTCCTGAATGATAAATTTGCTGTTGGAGCAAAACTAAACTATGCGAGTATTAAACAAGAAACTCCGTATGAGAAAACAAATGTATTTGGAGCTGGGGCATTTGCACGTTACTATTTCTTAGAATTAGATAAAAAACGTTTTAAAACTTATGCTGAAGTAGGTTTAGGATTTGGAAGAAATAAATACGAAAGCGACCTTATAGACGATACTACAAATAGCATAACGGCAGACGTAAATGTCGGATTAAACTATTTTATTACCAAAAATGTTGCTGTGACTTTTGTTCTAGCCAATATGCTTTCTTATAACAGTGTCGCTCCAGAAAACGGTCCATCATCAGATACTTTTCAGTTAAATATCAATTTATTTGAAAATATCTTCGATCAGCCACAATTCGGATTATTATATAGATTTTAACCAACTAATAATTGTGCTTAAAAAACCCCAAATATTTATTTGGGGTTTTTCTTAAGACAATAATGTTCCGCATATTCCCAATCCGATAAGTAAATATAGTGCGCCTATAATAAAACAAACTTTTGCTCCATTAGGATGGTTTTTCTTCACTGCAAAACCAATGATTGTCATTAAAATTGGAGGTACGATCATAATCGCTACAAAAAAAGCGACTAAACCACCTAAATTACCTACTTCTAGCGCTGTCATATTCTTTATATGTTGGTTCTTAATTCTTCTAATCTTTTTACTTTATCATCTCTATAAAACAAATTCATAGTTTCAAAAGGAATTATTTTATTATCCTTATTGACAATATGCACACATGATTTTTTTATTGCTCTCACATCAAAATTATAAGCATCAATAAACTGCATTATAATAATTCTGAACAGATTATCATATCCTAATTCTGGCGCATCAATATTAGGAAGACAGCATAATATCGATTTCAAGTTTTCTTGTGCTACTTCTACAGAATTTCCTGTACTAAACAAATCTATCATTTTACCTCGAAGTACTTCGTCCTGCTCATAAATAATAGTGTTTTTGCTATTGTCCAATAGATCATTTGGATTTATATATCGAGTCAACGGAAAAACTTCGTCACCTAATTTCAATGCATAACCCATTACCAAAGCGTCAGGATTACAGGGAACTGGAAGTAAATCATCTGAATTGAAAACTGTAGTTTGCTCCAGAATTTTTCTTCTTACTTCTGTTAATGTCATCCGATCGGTTTCTAAGTTAAAATTCTCCAGTCGGCCTGCAATTTGAGTCGGTTGAAATGTAACGCCTCGAACGCATTTTTGCTTTAGTGCAAACTCAACAATTTTACCTATTTCATGATCGTTTAATCCTTTCTGAAGTGTAACAACCAAAGTGGTCGATAAATTAACTTCATTCAGATTTTCTAAAGCTTGTCTTCGTATTTCGCTTAAATCGGCTCCACGCAATTCCTGTAATACACTATCTTCAAAAGAATCAAACTGAAGATAAATTTCAAAATCTGGAGAATAGCTTTTTAGTCTCTGAACAAATTCTTTGTCTTTTGCAATTTTAATTCCGTTTGTATTCAGCATTAAGTGCTTTATTGGAGTTGATTTTGCGTAATCTAAAATTTCAAAAAATTGCGGGTGTATAGTTGGTTCGCCTCCGCTAATCTGCACCACATCAGGTTCTTTTTCGTTTTTAACAACCGTATCGAGCATTGCTTTTATTTCTTCAAGAGTTCTGTGTCGGCCATAATTAGGCGACGAACCTGCATAACAAGTCGGACATGTCAGATTACAGCGATCTGTAACCTCAATAACTGTCAAACAGGAATGCTGTTCATGGTCTGGACATAAACCACAATCGTAAGGACAACCATAATGCGTTTTTGTATTAAAAGTATACGGCATCTCAGATGGTTTATTATAGTTTCGGATATTCTTGTAATACTGAATATCATCGGCTATTAAAACCTTAGAATTTCCGTGTTCCGGACATCTTTTGAGCATGTAGACATTCTCATCTTCAAAAACAATTTTGGCGTCAATTCTCTTTAAGCATTCTGGACAAAGGCTTAATGTAAAGTCATAATATGTATATTTTCTAACCGGCATTTTTTACAAATAAATTTAAAATTGTTTTTTTATAATAGATCAGACAAATCAAGCATAAAATCTGAATTGAACTAATTCCTAAAATCAGGAAATAATTTGGTTTTAAAAACTCAACAAAAAAACGAAAACCAAAATAGGCAATCATAAAATACTGAAATAACAATCCATTTTTAAGATTTCTCTTTTTTAATTTCTTCAAAACAAAAAACAAAAAAATCAGAAATAGTAATTCGTATAAAGCAATTGGATGTCTTATAATGTTATCGCCAAGATTCATACCTAAAAAAAAGGTCGTTTGTTTTCCATAAGTAAACTCATTTGTGCCTGATAAAAAACAGCCAATTCTCCCTATAAAAATTCCTAGAATAATCGGAAAGGTAAATAAATCGCCAGATGATTCTTTTTCTCCAATAATCTTCTTCGAAATTTCAACCCCTAACAGTCCGCCAAACAATCCTCCCATAATTGTTTTTGCATTAAAGAGTTCTAAAATTGATTTTACATCAAGATGAAAAACAGGATTTTCGAGAAAACCCATAATTCTAGAACCCAAAAAAGCTCCAATTGCAGCTCCCAATATGATTGATAATCTGTTAGAAGAAACAATAATATCATTCGTTCTTTTTCTTAAAAAAACATAATATCGATATCCTAAAAAAAATGCCAGATATTCTAAAATTAAATGGATATTTATTTCATAACCATAAACAACTGGCTCAAAGGGAATCTTCATTCTTTACATTAGAATTTAATACTATAATTCTGTAAAGATGCAAAAAAATGTTTAAATTCATTCCACTTAATAAAGTAAAAGCTGTTTCAATTTGGAACAGCTTTTTTATTTCGAAAAACATTTAACCTTTGTAACTTTGGCTTTTTAAATCAAGAAAAAAACTTAGAACCTCAGCAACTTAGAACCTTAGAATCTTAAAAAAAAATGCTCGACGAAACACCTAAACGATTTGACCGAATTGTTGCAATCCTTATTCAATTGCAATCTAAAAAGATTGTAAAAGCACAAGAATTAGCCGATCGTTTTGATTGCAGTTTGCGAACTATTTACAGAGATATTAGAACTTTAGAAGCATCTGGAGTTCCTATTTACAGTGAAGCTGGAGTTGGTTATGCTTTAATGGAAGGCTATAGACTTCCGCCTGTTATGTTTACGCGCGAAGAAGTCAGCAGTTTTATTGCGGCAGAAAAATTGATTCAGAAATTTACCGATCCTGTTTTAGGAAATCATTATGCAAGCGCGATGTTCAAATTAAAATCGGTTTTGAAAAACAGCGACAAAGATTGGCTTTCGAACATAGAATCGAGAGTGATTATGCAAACTGCTGAACCGATGTTTCATGATAATTCTCCAAATACATTGACGGTTTTATTTGAAAGTATTGCCGAAAAAAAACAAATTTTACTTTCGTATAAAACTTTCGGAAAAGACGAATTAACAGAACGAAATTTAGAACCTGTAGGCGTTTTTCACGATAATAACAATTGGTATTTTCTTGGTTTTTGCCATTTGCGAAAAGATTACAGACAGTTTAGAACCGATAGAATTCAAAACCTAAAAAAAACCGATTTCGATTTTACAATCGAACACGATGCTTTAGAAACCTATTTGAATAAAACAGAAACCTGTCCGACAACAAAAGTTCGTCTTTTGGTAGAAAAGAAAATTGCTCGATATTTGGCTTTCGAAAGAAAATATCATGGTTTTGTTTCCGAAAAAGAAATTGGAGATCATTTAGAAATGACTTTTATGTGCCGTGATATCGAAAGCGGTTTTCCGAGATGGTTTCTTATGTTTGGAGATTATGCCACTATTTTAGAGCCAGAAATTCTGAAAACAAAAGTTTTAGATTTAATCGAAATCAATAAAAAAAGACTTTCATAAAAAAAACTCCCAAAGAGAATTTCGATTCGATCTTTGGGAGTTTTTTTGTTCCATTTTTAGAGAATTATCTTTCCCAGAAAAATGGAGGTTCAATATTTAATGCTCTTAAATATACATAACCTTGCCCGCGGTGATGCACTTCATTATCAATAAAATAAAGAATATTATGAATAATTGGAAATTCATATTGTCCAAATAAATTGAAAGTTTCGTTGAAATCTTCAATCGATAATTGTTCCCAATATTTATTAATTTCTTCTGTAGCTTGATCCCATTTTTCTAAATATTGCGCTTTGAAGATTAATTTTTCTGTTCCTTCTTGATAAGGCTGAGCGTCTCTATTTACAATTCCTTTCATTGCTGGAGCTCCAATCGCTAAAAGTTCGTCAACTAGTTTTGCAAAAGGTCGCATTCCTCCAATAGAAAATTCGAAGAAATCTTTCTCAGGAAAAATTTCAATTACACGACGCGTTAAAGCGCGGTGACCTTGCCAATGTTTCAATAAATCTTCTGAACTGATTACTTGTGCTTCTAATGTTTTCATGATTTTTAAGGTTTTAAATTTCTATACATCAAAGGTAAAATGGGCTGGTGACAACAGTTTGTCAGCAGGAAAAAATAATTTTTAAGAAAATTTATTTTTCTTTCTTCATCCTCAATTTCTAATTTAAGCACTGATTAAATCTTTTTAGAATTTAACACAATGCAACGTTTTATTCCTTTTTATTCAAACAACTTCAAAAAAATCATAAAATACTGACAATCATAATTTTAATAAGAAACAATTTCGTAATTTTAAGTAACCCAACTAATAAAATATGAAATATGAGATCTGCTCTACTTCTACTTTTATTATTTTATTCGGCCATATCTTCATCACAAGGAATTATAGTCGACACTACAACTTTGGGCATACCTGAACTGATCCGACAAGAATTAATGCAAAACGGCTGTTCGAACGAAACTAATTTCAAATTCTCTTCACATCAAGGAATCGGCAAATTCACAAACACAAATCCAAACTTTCCTATTTCAAGCGGAATTATTATAAGAAACGGAATTGCTAAATATACCGAAGGTTCTTATACTGGCAACAACGAAAGCAGCAGACTGAACAATGCTACAGATAGCGATCTGCAGGTTATTAGTGATAGCAACGGACAAATTGTACCTGTTACAGATGTTAGTTATCTACAATTTGATTTTACGCCTTTGTCTAGTAATTTCAGTTTTGATTTTCTTTTTGCTTCGAATGAATATGGCGAGTTTCAATGCGGATTTAGCGATGTTTTTGCCTTTATTTTAACTGATTTAACAACTGGAATTTCTATAAATCTCGCCGTTGTGCCTGGAACTACTACACCCGTTTCTGTTAAGAATATTAGAGATCAGCAATATAATTCGTCTTGTTTGTCTGCCAATGCTAATTTATTTGACCATTATAATGTTTCGAATCCTTCTCAATCGGCAATCAATATGAGAGGTGAAACCAAAGTTTTAACGGCTTCATCAACAGTAATTCCAAACCGAACTTATCGCATTAAATTGGCAATTGGAGATTATAATGACAGTAACTACGATTCGGCAGTTTTTATAAAAGGCGGCAGTTTTATGACCACTATGGATTTAGGTCCTGACAGAACCATTTGCCAAGGCGAAAAAATTACGCTTAAATCTGATCTAGTCGGTAATTACAGTTATGTTTGGACGCTAAATGGATCTACAATTCCAAATGAAACCAGTAATTCTTTGACAGTTGAAAAAGCGGGAACTTATGGCGTAACGGCAACACTTTCTGGCTGTGTGGTTAAAGATGAAGTTGTAATCCAAGATTTGATTATTAAAAACCCAAAAAACTTAACAGCTTGCTATAACGCAAGCGGGACTTATCAATATGACTTAACTCAAAATAATGTAACTGAATTAGGAATTGATCCCACCAAATTTGCCATTTATTATTTTGATTCCTTAACCTCAGCCAATGCAAATGGTCCGACGATACCCGAGGATCAATTAAAATCTTATGCAAGTTCTGGCAATCAGACCATTTATATAAAAGCGGTTCCTGTTGACGATAAAAGCTTTTTTTGCAATAATTTAGTTTCGTTTAATTTATTGACAACTCAGCCAATCAATGCTGCAAAGCCACCAGATTTAAATACTTGTGATACTGTTTCTAAAAACGTACTCGTCGATTTAACTGTTAATGAAGCTATTATCTTAAATGGATTAAATTCTTCAGAATATAAAATCACTTATTATAACAGCGAAACGGATGCTAATAATGGAAGAAACAACATTGCTGATCCAAAAAAATTCATTACATCTTTAGCACAATCACCGAAAACGATTTGGGTTCGCATTGAAAATAATCCCAACTCGGTTTGTTATACAACAGTCAATTTCAATATTAATATTAATTCGCTTCCCACAGTAGATAAGATTCCAAGTGTTATCGCTTGCAATAGTTACACTCTGCCTCCACTTACAAATGGAGAATACAATACGTCAGTAAATGGAACAGGAGCCAAACTAAATCCCGGAGATGTCATCACCAAAAGCGGCACCATATATATTTACAAAGCTTCAACCGAAAACAATTGTACAAATGAGAGCAGCTTTAATATAACACTGATTTACGAAATTGATTTTAAAAAAGAAGCTTGCGGTCAATATATTGTTCCGCGTGTTGCTGCGGGTGGTTTTTTCACCCAGCCTGGAGGACGAGGAGATTCAATTCCAGAAGGAACAGCATTTACAACCAGTCAAACTATTTATTATTACGCCGTTATCGACGGATCTGTTTGTCGTGATATTCCAGTATCTTTTACCGTTTATCCTTTGCCAGAAATAGACAAACCCGAAAATGTCGTGACTTGTGATTCTTATACATTACCTACTTTAGCAAATGGAAAATATTTTACTTCTCCTGGAGGTTTAGGAAATACTCTTAATGCGGGAGATAAAATAACTTCGAGCCAGACATTATATATTTTTGCAAATGATGGAAGATGTACCAATGAACATTCTTTCAAAATCGACATTGTTAATTCTCCCATTTTCGTTCCGATTTCGCAATGCGGAAGTTTTACTTTACCACCCATTTCCATTGGAGGTTATTATGAAAATCCGGGTGGTCAGGGTAAAAATATTCCAGCTGGAACTGTTATTACTAGCTCGCAAACTGTGTATTATTTCGCAGCAACTACAACTTCTCCAAATTGCACCGCAAATCTAAAATATGTCATAACTATAAAACCGTTGCCTTTGGTAGATAAGCCTGTTAATAGATTGGAATGTGCTCGTTATGTGTTACCGCCATTGACAAACGGTAATTATTTTACAAAAACCAATGGTGGAGGAACACCATTAAAAGCAGGCGACATTATTACCTCAACACAAACTCTTTATGTCTATTCTGTTGGTCCTGAATGTACAAACGAACATAGTTTTGTTGTTGAAATAAGACCTCTTCCGCCTGTTGACAGTTTTACAGATGTGGTAACTTGCACGGCTTTTCAACTTCCAAAACTAAAAAACGGAAAATATTATACCGCAACAGGAGGACCAAACGGTTTAGGAACTCAAATTGCCGAGGGAACGGCCATCAATACAACACAGACAATTTATATTTATAACGAATGGGCAGATTTTAAGTCTTGCAGTAATGAAACATTTTTCAAGGTAAATTACAACGGAATTGATGTTGGCGAGTTTAATAACATAAATGTTTGCGACAGTTATACTTTACCTCCATTAAAACTAGGCAATTATTATACACAGCCAGGCGGAAAAGGTGCTGTTATTTCTGCAGGAACGATTTTAAAAACATCACAAATCGTCTATGTTTATGCCGTTTCAGGTACACGTCTGACTTGTGTAAGCGAAAAAAGTTTTTCAGTCACCATTTCTCAAACTCCTGTGCTAACAAACACTCCAGATGTTGCTATTTGCGGAAGTTATACTTTGCCTCCTTTGGCTATTGGAAATTATTATAGCGGCCCTAACGCAACTGGAGTTCAATATACAGCAGGGCAGAAAATAAATAGCAGTCAACAAATGTATATTTATGCGACGGCGGCTACAAATTCAGCTTGTTTTACTCAAGATGATTTTTACATTACCATTTATCCGTTAAAAAATTTCACAGTTCAAGACGGAGCCATCTGTGTAGATTATCAAACGGGAATTTTGCAACATTCGGTCGTACTAAATTCAGGAATTAATTCTCCAGATTATACTATAGAATGGTATTTAAACAATACAAAAATGGGTACAGGATCAACTTATACTGCTACACAAGACGGAATTTATACTGTTGTACCCGTCAAAAATGTACCAGATGTTGGTAACGACTGCGGTTATAATCCAGCCAATGTCACTGTCGGAAAATCTAGTCCAGCAATTGCAACTGTAACCGTTTCTGGTGAATTTGAAGACATTGTAGATATTACTGTAAATCTAATTAATGGTTTCGGAAATTATGAATACCAACTCGACGATGGAGATTTTCAAACCAACAATGTATTTCAGAATGTTGATTCGGGAGAACATGCTATTACAATAAAAGATACAAAAGCCAATTGCGACAACCTTATTCTATTTGCCAAAGTGCTCAAATACCCTAAATTTTTCACTCCAAACAACGATGGTTACCACGACACTTGGAATATTCCAGATCTCGCTGATCAGCCTGATGCTGTCATTACTATTTTTGACCGTTACGGAAAATTCATAAAAATGATAAAACCTTCTGGTGCTGGTTGGGATGGTAATTTCAATGGCAATCCACTTCCTTCAACAGATTACTGGTTTCTGGTAACTTATACCCAAAATGGCGTAATTCAAGAATTCAAAGCTCATTTCAGTATGAAACGATAAGCATCAAAAAGAAAAAAAACCTTTGTACCTTTGCAACTTAATAACTTTGGAACTTTACAAAAATGATAGAAGATAAAAATCAGCAGAGAACTAGTATAGCACAGTTGGGAGAATTTGGTTTAATTGAGCATTTAACCAAAAATTTTGACGTTACGCAAGAATCGACTTTAAAAAGCATTGGCGATGACGCAGCTGTTCTTGATTTTGCAGCAAAAAAAGTAGTCGTTTCTACTGATTTATTGATTGAAGGAGTTCACTTTGATTTGGCTTATATGCCTTTAAAACATTTAGGATACAAAGCAGTTGTGGTAAATGTTTCTGACATTTGCGCCATGAATGCAAAACCTACTCAAATTACGGTTTCTGTAGCGGTTTCTAATCGTTTTCCGCTTGAGGCTTTAGAAGAATTATTTGCAGGAATTACACATGCAGCAAAAGAATATAAAGTAGATGTTATTGGCGGTGACACAACATCATCTCAAAAAGGTCTGATTATCAGCATAACTGCAATTGGAGAAGCTGATGAAAATGAATTAGTATACAGAAATGGTGCTAAACAAACTGATTTATTAGTAGTTACAGGAGATATTGGTGCGGCTTACATGGGCTTGCAGGTTTTAGAAAGAGAAAAGCAAGTTTTTCAGGTTAATCCAAACAATCAACCAGATTTAGATCCTTATACTTATTTGGTAGAACGTCAGCTAAAACCAGAAGCACGAAAAGATGTTCGTACTTTACTTCATGCATTAGACATAAAACCAACGGCTATGATTGATATTTCAGACGGATTATCTTCTGAGATTATTCATATCTGTAAACAATCTAAAGTTGGTTGTAATTTATATGAAGACAAACTGCCTTTAGATCCTCAATTTATTTCGACTTGTGAAGAATTTAATATAGACAGCACAACGGTTGCTATAAACGGCGGCGAAGATTATGAACTTTTATTTACAATTGATATTAATGATTTTGATAAAATAAAAGGAAATCCGAATTTCTCTGTTATTGGACATATGGCCGAAGAAAATGAAGGAATTCATCTAGTAACGCGTGCAAATACAAAAATCGCTTTAAAAGCGCGTGGTTGGGATGCATTGAGCGAGTAAATTTTAAAAAATTCCAAATTCCAACTGTTACTTTAGTGATTGGAATTTGGAATTTATTTTTTATTGGAATTTTCATTTTAAAATAGCCCCTTACTTTTTGCCTCTTTAAGCAAATCGTCATCAGAATTGTTTTTGATCTTCAGCAATTCTTTTAAATGTTTTTTCCTTTTTTCAATTGCATTTAAAGAAATGGGAATGTACTGCAACATATCTTGATTTGAAATTCCCTTAGATAAATGAATTAATATCTGCTTATCGTACTGATCAATTTCAATGGCATTATGAGTAGACTGATTCAGCATTTTAACGACAGACTGACTGTAATATTTTTCGTTTTTTATCACTTTATCAAATGCTAGAAGAAGCTCATCAAAAGTAAGATCGTTTTTTATAATTAATCCGTTTGGTTGGATAGTTCTGATAATTGTCTTGATTTTCAGCAATTCGGTATACATGGTTAAAAGAATAATCTTGCACGAGGGCATTCTCTTAAGCAAAAGTGTAGCCAAATCTTCACCAGAAAAAATTTCTTTTTCTTCATAAGGAGGCATGCTTATATCTAAAAAAGCAATATCAAATTGAGGTGAATTATGATTTTCAATTATTTCGTAACCCGATCTACAATCTTGTGCCTGAAAAATTGAAAATTCATATTGCTGGGGATTGTACCGCGTAATAGCATTCTTGTATCCTTCAATAATAAATGGATGATCATCTACTATTAAAATGTTCTTTTTAACTAGTTGTGAGGCTGAGGCTGTTAAATCAAATGTCATTATTATGCTGGTAAGTATTAGGAATTATGGGGATTTTTACGGTGAGCTTTGTTCCTTCTCCTTTAACAGATTTGATACTGACTGTTCCTTTACATTCTTTAGCTCTATATTCTATATTATGCAAACCGATTCCGTTTTTGGTCTTTTTGGTATTAAATCCTATTCCGTCATCTTCAACAATTAAGACCAAAACATTATTTACATTTTTAAGCTCCACTTTAATAATATCTGCGTTAGCATATTTATTACAATTCTGAAGACCTTCCTGAATAATTCGATATAAATTGATTTTGACCATATTACTTATTTGCTCCCATTTTATTTCGGAATCAAAATTGGTAATCAATTTAGAATTATACGTATTTATTTGATTTTCAAATAGTTTGTTTAAAATCGCAATAAAATTATTAATTAATTCTGATTTTTCTCTATTTAAATCATGAGAAATTTCTCGAATATCTTGTTCTATATTTTTTAGCTCTGCAAGATATTTTTTTCTTTTAGAAGCTGCCTCTGCTTCATCAAGTTTATCTAAACTATCCAAACTAATTCTAATTCCGAACATTCGGCCTAAAACCCCATCGTGCAATTCTTGGGCAACATTTTTCTTTTCCTTAATTCTCGTTAGTTCAATTTCATTTTGCTGAGAAATCATCAAATTATAAATATCTTCGTTTGCAATCTGCTGTTGCTGTTTAAATAAAAGCTCGCGATTTTTAGCCTGCTGTGTTTTATAAACATAAAAAAACAATCCGAGCAATGTACAAATACTAAAAACATAAACCAAAGTTTTGTTTTTTTCCTGAAGATTAGAGTTTTGATCTTTTATTTCGTTGGTTTCGTAGGCGATTCTAGAGAATTTTTCTCCCATTTTTCGCTCGTCTTTCAACATTTTATCGTTAAGCTTGATATATTCTCTAGAATAAATAGAAGCATTTCTCGGGTCAACAGCTGCCGTCTGTTTTAAAGCTTCTAAAGTATTTATAGATTTTGCCGTAGTTCGCGAAAGAGCCAGTGCTTGTTTGGATAATTCTAATGCTTTGGCCGTATCTCTATTAAAAGCGTAATATTGAGATAAATGAATTTTACTAGATACAATTCCAGAAACCAAATCAAGCTTCTCCCTAATCTCTAAAGATTGATAAAACAAATCTGGCAATTGGTATGAGTCATTCATTTTGAATCTAGAATATCCCAAATTATCTAATAAAATCGCATATAAAGTTGCTCTCTGTTCGAAAAGATTTTTTTGTTTAAGCCCTTCTTCAAAATATTTTTCTGCCTCTTTATACTCATTCATATTCATATATATGAAACCGATATTATTTAAAGAAGCCGCCTTATATTGAAATTCCGAAGCTATATCTTTATCTTGGAGAATTTGCAAAGCCTTGTTCTGAAACTCCAAAGCTTTTTTATATTCCTCTCTTTCATTGTATAAAACACCGAGTAAATTGTAGCTTTCATACAGAATTTCATTGACATTTTTTTCTTTTTTTAAGATACTCAAAGTCTTAAAAACATTTATTTCGCTTTCAAAAAAATCTCCTTCATTGTACTGTAAATTGGCTTTACTCAAAAATGTTTTCGCCAAATTTATTTGATCTTTTATTTTCAAATAGGTCTTTTCTGCTTTAAAATAATTCATAAAGGCACTATCAGAAACAGATTGAGAAACATAATAATCTCCTAAATAAGTATAAGCCTTGGCCATATTAACAGAATCTCTAGACTTCTCTGAGCGCTCTAAAATTAACTTTGTAGTGTTCAAATAAGATTTCCAGTTGCTCATGTTATAGTAACGATTGGCAACTTTAAAAAGATTTACTTTATTTATAGAGTCGTCTTTTTGGTTTAAAATGATGTTTAAAGCCTTAAGATTGTAATTCTGTCTGAATTTGAGAGGAATACTATCCTCGTTTGCAAGAGAAAGATAGACAGGAAGACTATCTACTGAAGAAATTGTATTAGTATCTAGCCCTGTTTTCTTGGTACAACCCAACAAAACCAAGAGTATAAGGAATACTATTTTGCTTGCGTCTTTCAATTATATTTTTGGAATTTTACCAAAAATACTAAAAAACTTGAGACACAAAAAAAAAGCTGTCATTTCTGACAGCTTAAATATATATTTCGATTGTAGATTAGTCTACTTTTTTATCATTTCCGATAGATTGATTAACACTAGCGAAGTTTAAATTTCTAGAGTTCATTTCAGATGCATTAACATCTTTTTTTCTGATAATTCCACCAGCAGCGCCACCATCAATTGGCAACATTGCAACATCTTTTTTTCTAATAATTCCACCAGCAGCACCACCATCAATTGGCATAAATGCAACATCTTTTTTTCTGATAATTCCACCTGCAGCACCACCATCAATTGGAGCGCTAAAAGAAGTTGCTAATACTACTAAAGAAAATAATCCGAATGTTAAAGCTGTTTTTTTCATGACCTGAGGTTTTAAAATGTTTGTTTACGTTTTTGGAAATTGACCGCTGTTTACCGCGAATCATGGTGTAAAACTAACACGAAGGCCGAAAAAAATTTATACGAAAAATTGAGTTTGTGGTAGATCATACCCAATTGATAGTCAATGGGTAGCAAATCCGAGTAAACGTCTACTTTTTAGATTTCTAGATAATTACCTGCTGCGAAATCAGCAATTATCTGATCTACATTTGCTTTATAAGTCTTAGAAAACGGGATTTTCTTTGAAGAGTTTTTAAGATAACAGATAGAATTTCCGCTATGAATTCTAGAAATGTAATTTCGATTGATTACATAACTATTATGAATACGGATAAATGGATAAGTTAAAACACTCTCAAAATGCTTTAACGTTTTAAATGCCGTAATCATTTCACCAGTATTCAAATAAATATCGGTAGAATTGTTATCTGCTTGAAAATAACAGATATCTTCAGCATTTAAATACCGATAATCTCCATAAGATTTTATACAGATTGTAAGTGGTCTTTCTACATTCTGAGGAATTTCTGCTCTATCATTATCAATAACGATAGAAACTGGTTCTTGTTGCAACGAAGTATTTTTTAACTCTAAATTGGCCTTATTCAGCTTTAAAATTGTCTTTCGAAGATCTATTGGCAAAACGGGTTTTAATAGATAATCGTAGACACCATACTGAATGGCATCAAAGGCTTTGTCTTTAAGTTTTGTGGTAACAATAATTTTAGGAATTTCTTGAAAAAATCGGTGCAATTCGCTTATAAAAGTCAAAGACAACTGACTTGAAGTATTTTTTGGATCGATTTCGAGAAAAACCAATTCGGGTTTATATTCTAAAACCAAATTCAAACCATCTTGAAAATTTGATGCCGATGCAATAAAAGATAATTCTGAAAATCCCGCCGCGGTTGTTTTGGTTTTCAAAATACTTTCAGCATCATCATCAACAATAATATACGAATATTTCTTCAATTTTTGGTTTCGTTGATTTCCTCCATACTCCGATCACAATCAAAAATTAAACTTCTTAATTTAATGTACTGGCGAAAAAATTGGTTTTGACATTTTACCCGAATTTAAAAATACGGATTTAAACATTTTAAGCCGTTCATTGTTAACACATTACATCCAAATGTTAATACAAAATGATGAAATGCAAAAAACATCGATAAAATGCGTGTTTTTTAAAATCAAAAATCCCAAACTCCTTAACGGAATTTGGGATCAATACTATAATTTGTAAATATTACATTTTCATTAACCAGTTTTTCATCGAAACTTCATTTTCGATAATCCCTCTTAATTCAGCAATTTTTACGCGATTTTGTTTCATGGTATCTCTATGACGAATTGTTACCGTTTCGTCTTCTAGAGTTTGATGATCTACTGTAATACAGAAAGGCGTTCCTAAAGCATCTTGTCTTCTGTAACGACGTCCTACAGCATCTTTTTCATCATAAGCTACATTGAAATCCCATTTCAAATCTTCAATGATTTTTCTTGAAATTTCAGGTAAACCATCTTTTTTAACTAATGGTAAAACCGCTGCTTTAGTTGGCGCTAAAACTGCTGGTAATTTTAAAACTGTTCTTGTAGAACCGTCTTCTAATGTTTCTTCTTGTAAAGAAGTAGCAAAAACTGCTAAGAACATACGATCTAAACCTACAGAAGTTTCTACTACGTAAGGAACATAGTTTTCATTTAATTCAGGATCAAAATATTGTAATTTTCTTCCAGAATATTCTTCGTGTGCTTTCAAATCGAAATCGGTACGAGAGTGAATTCCTTCCAATTCTTTAAATCCGAATGGGAAATTGAATTCGATATCTGCCGCCGCGTTTGCATAATGCGCTAATTTTTCGTGATCGTGAAAACGATAATTTTCTTTTCCTAATCCTAAAGACAAATGCCATTTAAGACGCGTTTCTTTCCAATGGTGGTACCATTTCATTTCTTCGCCTGGACGAACAAAAAATTGCATTTCCATTTGTTCGAATTCACGCATACGGAAAATAAACTGTCTTGCAACAATTTCATTTCTAAAAGCTTTACCCGTCTGAGCAATTCCAAAAGGAACTTTCATACGACCAGATTTCTGAACATTTAAGAAGTTTACGAAAATACCTTGCGCCGTTTCCGGACGTAAATATAAATCCATTGCAGATTCTGCAGAAGCTCCAAGTTTAGTTCCGAACATTAAGTTGAACTGTTTTACATCAGTCCAGTTTTTAGAACCTGTTTCAGGATCAGCAATTCCTAATTCTTCAATTAACGCTTTCACGTCTTGAAGATCATCAGTCATACCTTTTGCCAGCCTTTCAAGAATTTCTTTTCTCTTTGAAAGATATTCTACAACGCGTGCATTTGTTGTAATAAATTCTTCTTCATTAAAAGCATCACCAAAACGAGCTTTTGCTTTTTCGATTTCTTTTTGAGCTTTTTGATTAATCTTTTCAGCGAATTCTTCAACTAAAACGTCAGCTCTATATCTTTTTTTAGAATCTTTATTATCAATTAATGGATCATTGAACGCATCAACGTGGCCTGAAGCTTTCCAAGTTGTTGGATGCATTAATATTGCAGCATCAAGGCCGACAATATTTTCATTCATCTGAACCATTGATTTCCACCAATATTCACGGATATTCTTTTTTAACTCGACTCCATTTTGTGCATAATCGTAGACTGCACTTAATCCGTCGTAAACTTCGCTTGACGGAAAAATAAATCCGTACTCTTTTGCGTGCGAAACCACATTCTTAAATATATCTTCTTGTTTTGCCATAGTGATGCAAAAATATAAAAAGTACCTTTAAAAAAAAGAAAAATTATAAAGTTTGAAGCAATGATTTTGTTTTATTTGTAAATAAAATCTTTCTTTTTATGATTAATTATCTAATAAATCTGTTTTTCCCTAAAGTCTGCGACGGATGCCGCGGAATTTTACTTCAAAATGAAAATGTCTTTTGCACCGTCTGTCGACATGAAATGCCTCTTACTCAATATCATTTAGATGCAAAAAATGAAGCTGTAAAAAAGTTTTATGGCAAGATTGATATTCAATTTGCATCGGCATTTTTATATTTTAATAAAAAAGGAATGGTTCAGGAATTAATTCACAACTTAAAATATAAAGGTCACGAAGAAATTGGAACCGCTTTGGGAAATTGGTATGCCGAAGATTTAAAAGAAGTTTCTTTTGAAATTCCGTTTGATGTTGTTATTCCCGTTCCGCTTCACAAAAGAAAATTTAAAGAACGAGGTTATAATCAAATAACGACTTTCGGAAAAGCAATTGCAGAAGGTTTTAATATTCCATTTAATGAAAATCTTTTATTTCGAAAAGTATATTCTAAAACTCAATCTAAAAAAAATCTTTTAGGAAGATCCGAAAATATTGAAAATATCTTTGATGTAGAATTTACCGAAACAGATCACAACAAACATTTTTTAATTGTTGATGATGTTCTTACCACAGGCGCAACAATCGAAGCTTGTTCGCGCGCTTTGTTGAAAATTCCAGGCGCCAAAATAAGCACAATCTGTATTGCAATGGCGCACTAGAAATTTAGTTTAACCTGATGGATGAGATTTTTAAAAAAAAGTTTTAACACATAGAAACATAGATTTTGTTATTTAAAAAGAAATCAAAAGAAACCAGTTTCCACAGATAGCAAAACTATGAGCTTTTAAATTAGTGAAACGCCTTTTTAAATCATCTAGAAACTATGTTTCTATGTGTTGAAAATAACTAAAGCCATAAGTTAATTAACTATTATTTTTCTTACTGTTCTTTTCTCGCCATCAGTTATGGTCACAAAATAGACTCCAGATGGAATTCCTGGCAATTGAATATCTTGAATAAAATATCCAGAACCTGTAAATGTTTTATCGTACACGTATTTTCCTAAGATATCATGAACATAAACTTTAATATCTTTAACCGAATCACGTTGAAACTGAATTGTAAAGTTTCCTTTATTCGGATTTGGATATAAGGCAAAATCTACATTTTGAAAATCTCCTGTATCTAATGTAAAAGTCTTATTGCAAATATTTATTGAAGCCGAATTAATAGTTCCTAACATTCCCGTAACCGCATCACGAACTCCAAAAGTCCAGTTTCCTTGCGGATTTTCGCCATTAAAAGCGCTTAACGCACTGGCAGGAATTACAATTTGACTCGTTGTTGCATTACAATTTAAAGCTGCGCCACTATCATCAAACTGAAGCGTAAGTGTAGAATTGGTACTTGCACAGCTTTTATTAAATAAACTTACCACCGTACCGCTTGGACTAACAATTTGCATTTCGAGATCAGAAAATCTTGCGTGAGTCACATTCACAGTAACATTTACATCCGAAACCGTTCCTGTTGATGACGGTACTGAAACTGTTTTATTGATAAAAGTTGAACTATTTCCTGTTGAATAACCTCCTTCAAAATTATATGTCGCACAGCTTGTTGAAGCCGAATAGCCAATTGAAAATGGAGTTCTATTTACAGCATAATAAATATTATTTACTGGTTCAATCAGAATTCTGCAATTTGTAGCTGGGGTAATTCCAGACGGAATTAGAATTGTTTCTGATCCATCATTTAATGTATTTGAAGCTAGAATGGTAGGAAACGTCAAACCTCCATCTGAAGATAATCTGATATTAACATTTGACGATCCTGGAAGGCTATTCGTATTATTTACACTCCATGTAATGGTTTGAGCCGAACCTCTTTCCCATGAGACATTTTCTGTATTTTGCGATGTTACAGCAAATGTTCCAGCCGCAGCGCTCACGGTAACTACCATAGCATCTGTACTTGTTTGCGCGGTTCCTTCGGCTGCAATATCTCTTCCCGTCAAGGTAAAATTCATAGTTTTAGCAATAGACGAAACAGATTCCCAAGTCGTTGTTAGCTGATTATTTAAAACAGAATTTAAAGCTGGCATATAACGAACTGGAGAAGAAGTTGGTTTAAAAGATCTAAACATTGGCCCATCTGGCTTTGTTGCATAAGCAATACTATTTGCTCCGGTTGTAGTAACTGCACTGTCAAATTGTTCCCAAGTATATGTTATGGCATTTCCTTCAGGATCTGAACCTGTTCCAGTTAAGACAAATGGCGTGCTAATTGGAATTGTATAATCTAATCCAGCATTAATTACAGGAGGATTATTTGTTATAGCTGTCGTGACAGCACAAGTTTTACCTGCTAAATTATTTTGTATCTGATTAATACTTCCGTACGAAAAATAATCATCTGAATTATTCTGAATATCATAATCGTCTGTCACACCCGCATAAGCCATAATCGTAGAACCACTTCCCGGCTCATACTGTGTTCCAGTTCCTTCTGCTTTATAAGAAAAAGTATGAGTTCCTCCAAGCTGATGTCCCATTTCGTGAGCCACAAAATCAATATCAAAAGTATCTCCAAGCGGCCTTCTATCTGCTGGAGAAGTATAAGCGCTTCCTTTTCCTAACGGAACACTAGTCGTTGGATTTACACAAACACAACCAATACAGCCTGCATTTCCACCTCCGCCAGATGCTCCAAACAAATGTCCAATATCATAATTTGCATTTCCAATTACGGTTGTCAATGTCGTTTGCACTTCTTGCCCCCAAGTTCCTCCAGGATCTGCGGTTCCTTGAGCGGCGTTAGAATACGGATCTGTAGATGCATCTGTATAAATTACAGCATCATTATTGGCAATTAAAATTAATTTTACAGAAAGATCTTTGTCAAAAACTCCGTTTACTCTTGTCATTGTAGCATTCATTCCTGCCAATGCGCCCGCTTTAGTACCTCCAAAAAAGGTTGTATATTCTCCTGTACAAGATAATGCTAGACGGAATGTTTTATATTGTTTGGTACTTGAAGCTGTTTTTCCTGTAATTGAAGATTTATTTTCGGTAATTAAGTCGGTTGTTTTACAATCCAGGCGCATTTTAGAATCTGATTTATCTGCCGATTTAAATAATACATATTCGAAATTGTTATCAGGATTTTGCTCAATAAATTCAGTTTGTTTCTCTAAACGAAAAACCATCGTCTGCATTCCGATTGGAGCAACACTAAAATAGATTTTAGCATTTTTATCATCTATTCCTGTTCCTTGATAAGCTCTGATTTCTGGATATTTGGCCTGCAATTCTGGATCAAAATTAGAAGATTCCCAAACCGAAAAACGTTCTAAATTTCCTTCTGCATTTGGAATTGTTATCTCTGTGGAACTACTTTTTGCAGTTTTACTCGTTGCAGAAACTAATTTTGCACTTAAGAGTTCTGCATTTAATTTAAAATATAACACATTTGAATCTGAAGCGCTTACCTTTCGCGTAAGCGAAGAAGACGAATTTACTTTTTGCCACAAAACATCGCTTTGGGCGTTAACATTAGCACAGCAAAAAATAAAAAATATAAAGAGTAATTCTTTTTTCATATTCGATCGGGATATAATATCAAAATTAATCCAATTAATTTGAAATCATACAAGATATAAGACAATTAACGCATTTTAATCGACGAGTTGGCATGTTTTTACAAAAAGAAATTGTCAGAAATAGTTAAAATTCGATTTAGCCAGTATTAAATTTAAGACAGAATAGTATAAATTTGCAGCATCTTAAATAATTTGTTTTGAAGCTCTTTCATTCTATAAACGATTTTCAGTCAACCAAGAAAACTATTTTAACTCTTGGTACTTTTGACGGCGTGCATATTGGTCACAAAAAAATTCTGGAAAGAATTACCCAAAATACTGAAAATGGAAAATATGAAAGTCTGGTTCTTACCTTTTTCCCGCATCCGCGAATGGTGCTTCAGGAAAAATCAGAAATTAAATTATTAAACACCATCAACGAAAAAACAAAACTGCTGGAAGCAACCGGAATTCAAAATTTAGTTGTTCATCCGTTCAACGAAAGTTTCTCAAGACTAACCGCAGAAGAATTTGTTCATACTATTTTGGTCGACAAATTTCAGATTCAAAAAATAATTATCGGTCACGATCACCGTTTCGGACGCAATCGAACTGCCAATATTGATGATTTAATCGCTTTTGGAATTGAATATGGTTTTGAAGTTGAACAAATTTCAGCACAAGAAATTCAAGATGTTTCGGTTAGTTCTACAAAAATCAGAAAAGCCTTGAATGAAGGCAATATGGCTTTGGCAAATGAATATTTAGGTTATGATTATTTCTTAAATGGAACTGTTGTTAAAGGAAAACAATTAGGAAGAACCATTGGATTCCCGACGGCAAACATTCACATTGAAGAAGATTATAAACTGATTCCAAAAATTGGCGTTTATATTGTAAAAGCTGTCGTAAACGAAGAAACTGTTTTTGGAATGATGAATATTGGTTTTAATCCGACCGTAAATGGCGACAAACAAACCATCGAAGTGCATCTTTTTAATTTTGATAAAGACATTTACGATCAAAATATTGAAGTTTCGCTTTTGCATTATATTCGCGAAGAGCAAAAATTTGGTTCTGTTGACTCGCTAAAAGAGCAACTTAATAACGATAAGAAAGTTGCTGTGAATTATATAAATCTGCTGTAGAAAATCGCAATACAGTTTTTGCTCGTTTTTAAATCATCGTAGTTATTTTTTTAGTAAATTTGATAGAACACTGTTTTTCAAATATTTACTATTAACTTCTAAAAAATAACCACTATGAAAGTACCTAAGGAAATTACCAATGGTTTTTTGATTTTTCTCGGAATTGGCATTTATTTTTTATTGATGAATGTATTAGGTTTGGCAGATTTGTTTTATCTAAGGACGCTTAATGTTTTCTTTATTTTCTACGGAGTTAACAGAACAATGCAGATGAATCTTCATGAAGGAGAAACCAATTTTGTTACAAATGCCGTTTCTGCCATGACAACTTCTGTGGTCGGCGTATCGATGAGCGTTTTTGGTTTGTTGGTCTATAGTTATGCCCGAGGCGGAGATGCTTACGTAAAAACACTTTCTGAAACATTTATGTTTGGAGGAAATCCATCAGTGCCAACTTATTGCATTTGCTTATTATTTGAAGGGCTTGCTTCTTCGGTAATTGTTACTTTAATGATGATGCTGTACTGGAATAACAAATATGCTGCAGATTAATTTTTTATGAGTTTCGCAGATTACATCATTTTAAATTCGATTAAATCAAAAATTTAGTTAAAAGAGATCATTAATCTCGATAAATATTTTTAAATTGCTTATAGCTCAGAGCTATAAGCAATTTTTTTATTCAGCAAAATGAAATTAAAACAAATCGAAAGGGTAAAAAAAATCTCCAAGGCTGATTTTATTTCCCAATATGTAAAAAAACAAATTCCTGTTGTTATAGAAGAACTGACCGAAGATTGGCCAGCTTACAATAAGTGGAAATTATCTTATATGAAAGAAATAGCAGGTGATGCTATTGTACCTTTATACGATGACAGACCTGTCAATCACGAAGATGGCTTTAACGAAGCTCATACCAAAATGAAAATGAGCGACTATATTGATTTATTAGAAGAAAAACCTACCAACTATCGTATTTTTCTTTATAATTTGATGAAAGAAGTTCCTTCGTTAAAAGACGACTTTTTATGGCCTGATATAGGTTTAAAATTAGTCAAACAAATGCCAATGCTGTTTTTTGGAGGCGAAAATTCTAGAGTATTTATGCATTACGACATTGATTATTCTAATATTCTTCATTTTCATTTTCATGGAGAAAAACAATGTATGCTTTTTGCTCCAGACCAGTCAAAATATATGTACAAAGTGCCTCATGCATTGATTTCAAGAGAAGATATTGATTTTGATAATCCCGATTACGAAAAATTTCCAGCGCTCAAAAATGCGGAAGGTTATATTACTAACTTGAAACATGGCGAAATGCTTTACATGCCAGAAGGCTATTGGCATTATATGAAATATTTAACTCCTGGATTTTCAATGAGTTTGAGATCCTTCCCAAAAAACATTGTTAATTTATCAAAGGCTGCCTATAATGTTTTTATAATGCGCCATTTCGATATTATGATGCGAAAAATACAAGGTCAAAAATGGATTGATTATAAAAACGAAAAAGCAATAACTAAAACGAATGAAAATCTACAACGTACATTCTAAATAAAAAAAAGCGGTTGAATTAAAACTCAACCGCTTTTTTATTCTATTCAAAATCTAATCTAGAAGATTATTTTTTTAGTAACCGTATATCCATTGCTTAATGTTACTTTCACGAGTAAAACTTGATGCGTTGGCGGTAAATTTGTAATTAGTAATTCTTTATTATTAATATTCTCTTTTTGATATAGCAATTTCCCTCCAATATCATAAATCGTCGTTTCTTTAAGATTTTCGTTATCAGATATTGCTTGCAGTTTGATATTTTTATCTTTTACTGAAACAAATACATTTTCATCAAGACCAGCAAAATCATTCGTTCCTAAATTTTTATTGGTGTAGCGCAATACGAAACGTTCATTAAAAACACCTATAGCGGTAGTAAAGGTATAAGCCCCCGCTTTAAGATCATGAATCTTATTTGTCGTCTTATCTTCTAAATATATCGATTGTGTACTCAGATTGCCATCTGTACGTTCTATTGCAATACTAAAATCTCCCGCAATTGAAGATTTATATCCTAACGGAACTGTATCAGATTCTTCAAAAGGTAATGAGCGTCCTTGAATTGTCAACTTATTAATTCCATTGATACTATAAAAATCAAGCAATGGATTTGCGTCTAACGTTTCTGCATCATAATTGTCATCCCATAAATCTGTAGCACCTTCTATATAACCAACCAATAATTGTTTAAAAGCGGCTTGAGCGTTGGTCAAATTAAGCCAAACACGATGTCTTTCTAGTTCACCTTGAGATTTATAAAACTGACTATTATTGCTTGATACTCGCATTGAATTTGTAAAAACAGCTTTTTGTCCTGTTTTTGATGTTGCAAAAAAACCTTGTCCTGCTGCAATATATCTTGATGGGGCTTGTGTATTTCCTGGAGTAGTTGCTCCAGTTCCTGTCATTGAGCCAACTGTTGTGCTTCCAGAAAGGTTATAAATTGCAAAATCGTTATTATTATAATACGATTTTCCATCGACTGGATTGTATACTGGAGATGAATTATGAGTCCAAAAGTAAAGTGTTCCATAATAATTCGCCTGATTATCAACAATAAATCTATCAGCATAAATAGCAGAAGGATACGGATTTCCAAGCAAATTAGATCTTTCAGCTACTGCAACTGGACCTAAAATAGTTCCGTTATTGGGCACTCCTATAAATACCCCACCAAAAATTGCAGTATTATTTATATCGTAAGGTTGAGGAGCTCTAATATTATAACCGTTTCCTTTAACCATTTCTTCGGTTCCATTTAATATAGCAGCCCAACTCGTAATTGGATCATATTTATAATATTTATCTAAAAGAGTATTAGGAGAAAGATCGTGCAGCGTAAAAGCTGGCACACGAGTTACCGGCGAAGACCAATATGTCGCATCATATCTTCTTATTGGTTTTGAGTCTCTTTTGTAAGTAATATTTCCAGTATTAACAGCTTCTGAAATTTGGACTAAACTAGAATTATTCTCAAAAACAAGAGAACCAGTTCCTAACACATTTACTTCATTGGTAATCGTTAGAGTGTTGCTGCTTTGCACAATTAAAGAACCATTATTTTCTATAGTTATACGGTTTGCAAAAAAAACTCCATCTGTTCCTGAAATAATTGGACTTGTTGCTATTGCAGGAATATCTACACAGTCAGATGCTAAAGGAACTCCTGCTGGGGTCCAATTTGCCGATACAGCCCAACTTGCATTAATACTACCATTCCATGTTTTAACGACTACCGGATTTATAATTACCGTGGTTGATGGTGACTGACAAAGTGTGCTGTTATTTCTAACCCTTACGTTATAAGAACCTGTGGCCAAACCTGTAAATACTCCCGTCGTATTAAAATTCGTTCCATCAATAGTATAAGAAAAACCCGTTCCCGAAGCAGGAGATGTAACTGTTATAATTCCTGTATTATTAGCACAAGTTGGTTGTTGAGTGGCAGAAGCCGTTGGTGCAACAGGTGAAGCAATAACTGGTACTGTAAACGGATAATTTATCGATATACAACCTGCATTAGTTACCGTCAGTGTACCTGTATAATTTCCTGCCGCTGTTCCTGCTGGCACTGCAATACTTATTTGATTTGCTGGTAAAGCCACATTGGTAACTGCCACAAAACTATTTGCAGGAGTGGTATTCCATGTAATACTGTAATTTGTTGGCGCATTTGTAGTTGCTGTGTAAGGTAAATTGACATTTTGAGCACTCGCACTATTACATACTGAAGCAATAGAGCCAAGTGTTATTGTGGGACGATCAGTAATTGAAATAGTAACCGTATTATTAGTAGTAATTGCGGAAGTACAATCTACTGATTTTAGACTTGTAATTGTGATTGTGCTACTTCCAACAGAAGTAAATCCAGTTGCTGTAAAACTTCCTGTACCAGCAGTTGTTACTGTAAAATTAGTTGTTTGTCCTGTTGCTGAAGGACTGCTTCTATTGTAAGTAACCGTATAATTTCCTCTTGGTAAACTTGCAGCAGTACCTGTTATAGTAACTACTGATGAATTTCCAATAGCAGTACAAACATTTGCCGCATTTGTTATACTAAGACCATAGGTTTTACACGTATAAGTTGCCGTAAGATAACCTTGTGCTCCGCTTCCACCATTTTGCACAGCTCCTGAGCTTATTGCACCGCCGCCGCCGCCGCCGTAAGGGTTCCCATTATTTCCAGGAGAGATCGCTATAGCTAACGAACTAAGTGGTAGTCCACCTGTACCTCCCGCACCTGTTCCAAGATTAGCTGCATTACCTCCTCCTCCCGAAACGAGAAGTAATCCCGCAGCTGAACTTCCTCCAACTGTTCCGTTTTGTCCGTTAGTTGCTGTGATATTTCCAGTAGCGATTCCTCCATTTCCACCGCTAGGAACAGCAGTATCAGTAAGATTGGCATTACCTCCTGTGCCACCACCTGCATTAAAAGAACCTGTGAAACCAGTTGCATAAGATGCTCCTCCATTAGCTCCATTTCCAGATCCTCCAGCTGTAACTCCACCTACTACAAGAGTTAAACTTTGCACTGCAGATGTATTAATCGTTCCTTTTGCATAGGCTCCACCGCCGCCGCCGCCGCCACTTCTACCTATCAAAAAACCAGAAATTGCGGCTCCTCCAGCTCCTCCGGCTCCCCAGCCTTCTAAAGTTACTTGATCCATTCCCGCAGGAAGATTTAAAGTTCCTCCAGTCGTAAAGGGATGTGTTATCGTTTGCGCTTTTGAAGAACTATAGAATAATGATAGAATTAAAATCAGAAAAAATTTTGATTTAGAAATGGATCTAAATTGTAGTCGTTCTTTAAAAAAATTTAAAGTTGAAGAGCCGAAAAAGCTCGAGTGAATATGTAAAGTTCTTTTCATCTTGTGGTATTTTAGTAATTGAAAAATAAATTCGAACTCTAACAAGATTAATTGCAAAATTTAGATTGGGGGAGTCTATATAAATTTTACTTTTTACAATCAATTTTGAGGCAGATAAGAAATAATGACATTTTGTTCTTTTAAAAATTATTATTTTATAAAAAATACTTTTATCGATTATAACACGCATTTAATCGACAAAAAACAACAACAAGGTACGATTTTATTTACATACAAATATTGCTTGTAGTATTAAACTTTAATATTTAACACCAAAAATGGCTTTTTTATAAAAAATAAGAAAAAACTGTTAAAATGTAAATTCACAAAACATAATAACTTGTTATACTGATACTTAACTAACAAAAAAAAGCCTTTTGCATAATTTAGCAAAAGGCTTGAATAAGTTGTTAATACATACATTTAGAAGAGTATCTTTTTAGAACTATCACTTCCATTTTCTAAAATTGTTTTCACAAATAATACTTGATTTGAAATGCCTAAATTTTCAATAGATATTCTCTTGTTATCAATTCCATCTTTTTTATACAGTTGATTTCCTAAAACATCATAGATGCGAACTTCTTTAAGATTTTCATTTGATGATTCTATTGAAATAATACGCTCTTTTACAGAAACAAAAACTTTTTCTCGGTTTATTGACCATTCCTCATTTTTAAGCATTTCATTAGTATAAACAATAGTAAAACGTTCATTAGCTATTCCGCTTTCAGATTCAAATTGATAGGATTCTTCGCTTAGATTATGAAGTTTATTTAAGAGCCGATCTTTTAAGAAAATGCTTTTTCCATTAAAAAAATTATCTTGATGATCTATTTCTAGAATTAAAAAACTTTTGTCTGCTAATTTATATCCTAAAGCAATCGAATCGCTTTCGGTAAAAGGCAATTCTCGACCTTGGATTACAAGCTTTATATTCTCTTCAACAAGACTATAAAAATCCATCTTTGGATTGGAATCAAGAGATTCTGCATCGTAGGCAGCATCCAGATTATTGGAGGCTCCATCGACATAACCAAGCAAAATTTGCTTAAATACTTCTTCTCCTTGGCTTTTAAGATTTAACCAAAAACGATGTTTTTCAGGTTTGCTCTTGGTTACTTGTTCATCCTTGTAAGGTTTAAAAAAAGAACTGTTACTGCCCAAAATTCGCATACTGTTATTAAATTCGAGAGTGCCTGCTAAGTTCGTTCTTAAAAAGAAAGCTTGTCCTGAAGCAATAGTACCGTCTGGCGTCGAGGTGCTTACTCCCGAACTTAAAGCCGAACTTGTTCCTACTCCGCCTAAAAGATTATAAACCGCAAAATCATTTTTAGAATAATAGCCATTTAAAGGCGGTGTATTGTGTGTCCAAAAACACAAAACGCTATTAATCGTAGGCATATTAGTCTCTATAAAAATATCGGCATCAATAGCGCTTGGATACGGATTACCGATTAAATATGACTTATTTGCAAATGGAAGATCAACATTTATTTTTCCATTATTTGGAACACCCTTAAAAATCCCTTCAAATACAGATCTTTCGGTAATAGAATAATTCTGTGGTGCCCTGATACTGTAGCCTTGGCCAGGATTCATAGTCATTGTTCCATGCAAATCTGCATTCCAACTCGAAATCGGATCGTACCAATAATATTTATCTAAGAGTGTTTCTGGCGAAAAATCAAACATTTTCTGACCTTTAACTGGTGAAGACCAATAGGTAGCATCATATCTTATAACCTGATTTGTTTTTCTTTTCAAATGAACGATTCCAGTATTAATCATATCATCATCTGATTGGTAAAAGCTAGCCGAATCTTCCAAAACCAAAGTTCCAAAACCAGTGTAAGTAAACTCAATATTTAGCGTGTTTTTCTCGAGAAGAGTTACAATTTTATCTTTAGCGATATAGCATCCGCAAACATTAGCAGAAGTGAGATTTGGGAAGCTTTCGTTAAAATAAACATCTTTACCAGCAGAAGGAAAACCGGCTGACCACGAATTTCCATTCCAAATTGTAGTGTTTACGCAAAGTTTTAAACGCGCAATTCTATGTTTTGAAATTCTAGATACAGAGTTAAAAATTCCGCCTATCAACAATCTGTAGTTTTCTGTAAAATTCATTGCGTTAAGTGTATTATTTAACGATGCAGAAAAGGAATCATCAAAAGCTCCAGACGGCAATAATCTGATTAATCTTAACGCCGAAACATTTTTATAAGTTCCCGAAAATGCTCCTCCAACTAAAATTCTATCATCTGGCTGAATTAAAATCGTACGAACATCTCCTTTACTAAAACCTGCCCCAGAATTGAATGCAGTATCTAAACTTCCGTCTGCATTTAAACGAACAATTCTTTTTTGTGAGACTCCGTCAAAAGTTAAAAACGATCCTCCAACTATAATCTTTTGATCGCTTTGTAGTGCAATTGAATAAACATATTTATCAAAACCCTGTTTTATATTAAAACCTAAATCAATTGTTCCATCAGAATTTAAACGAACTAATCCCGCAAATGGCAATCCGTTAAATGTTTTAAAATGACCTCCAATAAGAATCTTTCCATCAGATTGCAATACTACTGCTTCAACAATACCATCGGCACCAGAGCCAATATTAAAACTAAAATCTTTTGAACCGTCTGGCAATAATCTTATAACTCTATTTGTATTAATTGTAGATCCATTGTATTTTGAAAATGCTCCAACAGCTATTATTTTTTGATCTGATTGAATGGCTAATGCGTAAACCTGACCATTAAAACCTTCTCCGCTAGAAAAAGAATAATCTATTTCTCCGTCTTGAAAAATCCTTACTATTCTATTATTGGCAATATCGTTGTATTTAGTAAAGCTTCCGCCAATAATTATCTTTTGATCTTCTTGCAATGCGGATGTTTTTACCAAATTATTTGCTCCAGATTTTCCAGTATTAAAAGAAATGTCATTAGCGCCATTTTCTAAAAGACAGTTAATCTTAGAAACTAAATTTCCATTAAACTTTTTAAAATTACCTCCAACAATAGTCTTCTTGTTTGGAAGAGGCAAAATTGTCAAAACAGCATTGTCAAAACCAATACCAGAAGACAAATAAGCCGCATCAAGTTCTCCATCATTATTAATTTTTGCTAATCTTCCTTGATTCTGTCCATTAAAAACCGCGAAAGAACCAGCAACATACCAAGAAGTTTCTTCATCAAATTCTATAGCCAGTACAGAAGCAGCAGGCCCAGAACCGATATCAAAATCTGTCTTTACAGTACCGTCTGAATTAAGATAAATTAATCGATTTGCTGGATTATTATTATAAAAACCCGTAAATGATCCTCCTACCATAATCTCGCCAGATTTGTTAATTTTGATTACCTCTACTGCTCCTTTACTAAAACCTGATCCAATTAAAAAACTTTCATCTCGAGTTCCATCTTCATTTAAACGGATAATTCGGTTGGCTGTATTAGAATTGTATGTTGTAAAATCACCTCCCAAAACGATTTTCCCGTCTGCTTGCAAAGCAATCGCATTTACATTGCTGTCAAAACCAGTACCTGTATTGAAACTTGCGTCATAACTTCCATCTCTATTTAATCGGATAATTTTATTTGCTTCAGTACTATTAAAAAGAGTGAAATTTCCAGCAAGTATTATTTTTTCGTTTGGTAAAATTTTTACTTGCGTAATATTTACAGAAGATCCGGAATTGGTAATAAAAGAAGTATCCAGTGCGCCATTTGGAAGTAAGCGTGCCACGCGATTTACCGTAGTCGAGTTGTATTTGGTAAAACTGCCGACAATAATAATTTTTCCATCTGATTGCAACGCAATATCGTGGACAATTCCTGTTGTTGCTCCTGTAGAAGTATTGAAACTACTATCGTAAGAGCCGTCTGGATTAAGGCGAATAATTCTTCCTGCATTAATTCCGTTGTAAGTTGTGAAATTTCCTCCAAGAATTATTTTACCATCTTCCTGTAAATAGGACGAGTAAATTTTTCCATTAAATCCAGTTCCAGTATCGAAACTTTCATCTATAGATCCATCTTGATTTAAACGAGTAAGATAAGAAACAGGAATTCCGTTTAGTGTTACATATTCTCCTCCAACAATTAAATTTCCATCTCTTTGAATTTGAAGCGTTTGAACCGTGGCATTAAATCCGTCGCCAAACTCTCCATTATCAATAGTGTTAAACGAATTGTCAACCTTCCCTTGCTGAGCAAGAAGCAATGTTTCTACAGGAAGAAAGAACAAGATTAGCAAATACAGTACTTTTTTAATCAAAACAATATAATTTAAGTTAAGTCATGAAAGAATTAACCTAAGTTATAAAGGCAAAATCAATAGCACAATACCTAGATTTAGGGATTTTTAAAATAAAAAAGCCCATCTTTTTCAAGATGGGCTTAAAATATATTTCTTGTCGATTATAAGTTAGAATAGACAACTTTTTTTGTTACAGTATGTCCGTTTTCTAAAGTTACTTTAACTAATAAAACTTGATCAGCTGAATTTAGATTCGAAATCTGTAATTCTGACGAATTGACATTGTCTTTATTGTATAACAACTGAGCTCCGATATTATAAATATTTACAGTTTTTATCGTTTCTTTTGAAGAAGCGATTTTTACAACTTTATTTCTCAAAGAAATCACGACACTATTCTCCAGATCTTCAAAATCTCCTGTACCTAAGGTTTTAGAAGTGTAACGAAGATTGAAACGATTTGCAAATGTTCCGATTGCTGAAGTAAATTTATAATTTTCAGTACGAAGGTTTACTGTTTTTTCCGTCACTAAATCTTCTAAATAAACTTCCTGAGTATCAAAGAATCCGTCTGCATGGTCAATTGCAATGGTGTATTCTCCTGCAGTTGCAACTTTGTAGCCTAAAGGAACGACTTCTTTATTATCAAAAGGAAGTGCACGCCCTTGAATAGTCAGATATTCAGATTCATTTATACTGTAAAAATCAGCGCTGCTATTAGATCCTAAAGTGCCGGCATCAAAGTTAATGTCAAAACTATTGGTAGCTCCTTCAATATAGCCAACTAAAACCTGTTTGAACGCTCCATAATCGTTAGAAAGATTAAGCCACAAACGGTTTCTTTCCAATTCACCTGATTCTTCTGATTCTCCAGTTTTGTAGAATTGAGAATTATTATTACTTCTACGCATTCCATTGGTAAAATTAAGCGTTGCTGTTTTTGGGTTAGCCATGAATCCCTGTCCTGCTGCTATATACCCCTGAAAAGGCTGACCATTTAGTAGCGCTCCCGAACTTGTTTCTGTAGATCCTGAAAGGTTAAATGCTGCAAAGTCGGCATTATTATAATAAGATTTGCCATCAACCGGATTGTATACCGGAGATGAATTGTGAGTCCAAAAATAAAGCGTACCTAAGTTTGTATTTCCATTGATCAAAGCAGTGGCACTAATTGCAGAAGGATAAGGATTCCCCACTAAATTGTATCTATTTGGCACTACAACAGGACTGATATTACCATTATTAGGAACACCCACAAATACTCCATTAAATGGAGCTGGCGTTGTAGGATCAAAAGGCTGTGGAGCTCTAATGCTGTAACCTTTTCCAACTTCCATTGGCATTATTCCATTTAGACTGGCAGCCCAACCTGTATTTGCATCATAATAAAGGTACTTATCAAGTAATGTATTTGGAGATAAACTAGCCATGGTAAAACTTGCATTTGTAACTGGCATTGACCAATATGTAGCATCATAACGTCTTACACTTGCTGTTCTTTCATAATTAATCTGCCCAGTGTTTGTAGCATCTGTTGTTTGCATCAAACTTGAACCACTTCTAAATGTTAACTGTCCGTCTGGAGTGCTTACTCCATTTGTGATTACTAATGTAACCCCACTTTGAACAATTGCGCTTGCGCCTGTATTTACTGTAAGTGAGCAACCATACACAATCGGAGTTCCCGTTGGGAAAGGTGTACCTAAACTTGAATTAATTATGATTCTTTTCGTACTATCTGGAGCACCGCCTACCCACATTGAACCATTCCAAGTTGCAGAAGGCGAAGGATCAATAACAACCGTCGCAGAAGAAGCCGAAACACAAGATGTTGCAGTTTCGACGGTAAAAGTATAAGATCCAGCGACTAAACCGGTTACTTGATATGAAGTTCCTGTGCCATTTATAGTTGCAGTTGCTTGCCCAGACTGATTAATTTGCCAGTTCCCAGAAGGAAGACTTCCGATAGTTACTTTTCCTAACTCTGCACAAGTAACATTAATTTTACCGCTTGTTGATGGAGTAGCCTCTATTGGGTTAACGGTAACCGTTACAGTAAATGGAATACCTGTACAACCTCCCGAAACTGGGGTAACTGTATAAGTAGCTGTTTGAGGTGTTGTTATTCCTGCATTTAAAGTTAGTACTCCCGTTGTGATACTGTTCGGATTTCCTGAACTTGCCGCTCCTCCAGACAATCCAGCTGTCCTAACTGGAACTGGCCAAGTATAGGTTGTGCCTGATGGAACTGAATTTCCTGTGATAGTTGCAGGATTTATAGTAAGTGATGCAGCTCCACTACAAGTTGTTCTCGTAATCGGACTAATTGTTGCCGATGTTACATCAACCATTACTGGTGCTGAATAATTAGTTGTTGAACCACAACTTACCATTACGCGATAAAATGTTTTAACTGTTTGTGTAGTTGTAAATGTCGGACCTGCCCCAACTGGATCAACATATCTAATTAATAGATTATCTATTAAATGTCTGTCATATGAAGCTCCTGTTCTCGCTGAAAACTTAAATCTCCAGTTTGATTTAGTTGCTGCAAGATATCCTGCTGGCAACTGTAAATCTGCGACTATAACCGAACCATTAACTGACAAACTAAGCCTTCCTCTAGCATCTACATTTAGAATTACAGGAGTATTTCCAGTAGTTGGTCTTAAAGATGGAGCATTAATTGCAGTATTGTAAATAGTATTACCTGCATATTTTATTCTAATACGGCTACCTGCTTGAACTCCTTCGTTATCATAAGTATCAAATTGCACAATTATTCCAGTCCCTGAACCATCTTCTCCTCCAGCAGCATCATTTGCAACATCACTAGCGTAACTTAAACTAAAACCATCTGCACCTCCTGTGGTTGGAATCTGATAATCAAAGTTTACATTAAAGGCGTCATAATTTACACCTGGCGTCTTCTGAATCACATACGCACCATACAAACTACTAACCGCTCTTGTTAACTGTAGTTGTCCACCAACCAAAACAGCATCTCCATATAGATTTGCCTGCGCATTTGCAGCATCGAAAGTTTCAAGTCCAAAAAAGTTACTAGTTGGAGTTGAAGCACTAGTCCAAGATCCTGGTGTTCCATCTGGTGAAGTTTGCCAAGTATAGGTTACTCCATCTTGCAATGTATTTTGTAATGACAATGTAAATGGACTGTAAGGACAAACAGTAGTTGCTGTACTAAAAGTATTCCCTGGAGTAAGATTACCTGTACAAGGATCTTGCAAGGTAATACTATGATCTTCTATTTGCCCTGTATTTCCTAAAGATGCACATGGTGAATTGTTATAATTACCTGTACGGCTCATAACTCTCACCTTTATCGTACCTGTAGAAGCACCCGCAGGCACTGTCACATATACTGATGCTGATTTACCATCTGCGGTAGTTCCTACTGAATTTCTGATTGTTCCTATTCGAACATATTCCGAAGTTTCAAATGTTCCATTATTATTCCAATCAAAATAAGCGTCATAATACACATTTTGATCGCCGCCTGTATTACCTCTTACAACCAAAGCATAACTTTGCCCTTTTACAACTGATGTTAAAACTGGCGTAGTAAGATCTTCATAACTTCCAGTTCCTGAACTTGTTCGCGCTTGGTTATTATAGGAAACACTTACAATTGGTACACCGGCATTAAAATTAGTACAAGTGCTTGATGCAACATTAACAATTCCGGTCGTTGCTGTAAAAAAAGTATCATCTTTACGCAAAGATGAAGAAATGGTATTCCCCCAAGAACTAGGAACAACTTGATTTGCCCCTAAAGTCAGTGTAGCTGCTGTATGAGTTAATCCTGTGCCTAAATTTGCATTTACGCTTGTATTTATGGTTAAGGCTCCGCTAATTGTTGTTGCAGCTGTAAAACTTTTTGTTCCAGTTCCAGCTAAAGTTAAGTTATTGAAAGTTAACACATTTAAAGATTGTGTATCTCCGTTTAATGTAACAGTTCCTGATCTTGGATTAAATGTTCCTGCACTTGTAAAATCACCTCCTATAGAAACTGCATAATTATTAGCATTTGTAACATCTAGCGTAGTCCCAGTTCCAATACTCACATTCCCTCCTGCGACTAAAGCTCCAGATAAAGATTTTGTTCCACTGCCTGAAGTTGTTAAATTAGTATATGCAGTATTATAAATTGTCTGATTTCCCCCTCTTTCGTAATTTACTGTAGCTCCAGTACCGTTGAATATAATATTATTTGTCCCGTTTCCAGATAAAGCGAAAGGATTTGCCCCTCCATTATAACCTAAAAATAAAGTTCCGGTTTGTGCTCCAGAAGCCATACTAAATGTAGAAGTACATGAAGTATTATTAGCATTTGAAGAGGAGATTTGCCCAGTTAAATCCAAATTACCACTTTCTAATATAAAGCTTGCATTATTATTTTGTCCACTATTTCTTGTACTATTTAAAGTTAAATTACCAGAGTTAAAATTTGCTACATTTGAAGTTAAAACTGTACTTAAAGCAATATTGGGGCTTGAGGACGTCTGACCAATTACAATAGATGTAGTAGTCAATGTTCCTGCTCCGAAAATATTTATACTTCTCGAGCTACTATTCGATGAATTTACTGTCAATGCTCCCGCTGTAAGTGTTACTGCTGAATTAACAGTTAGCGTCCCTGTATTGCCAGTAAAAGTAATTGATCCACAACTGGTTGTTGCCGTTACGATCGGATTCGTACTTACCGCTGGTATAATTACAGCAGTTGTAGGACCAGGAACACCACTAGTCCAATTCCCCGCAACGTTCCAAGTTGAGCTTGTATTTCCTGTCCAAGTTGTTTGTCCAAAACTGTTGAACTGCAAAAAAATGAAAAATAAAAACGAGTAAAGTAATTTTCTCATCATATCAATGTGGTATTTATTTTAAATTTGTTTTTGGTTGCTAAAAAAGCAAAAAGGGCATTCCTAATCTGAAAAAAGACATTCTTTTGTGAATTTTCAGTTCAATTTGAATGTTAAAATCTTGTTTTACAGCAAGATTACAAATCCGTTAAATTATCGTACAAAAATATTGAAATTCGGCACATACACAACATTTTACAATGTTTCTTTTCTGTTAATATTAACAAATTTTAGAAGTTTTTTGTAAGTAAATGCCCGTTTTTGAATTTAATCGTTAAAAAGCATGAAAAACCCGACGAAATGCACTTTCACTATAAAAGAAGCTTTACAAAAATTAGAACACTTTTGTGCTTATCAAGAACGATGTCATGAAGAAGTTGTGTCTAAATTATACAGCTTAAAAATGACTTCAGATGAGATTGACACTATCATTGTAAAACTTATTGAAGATAATTTTTTGAATGAAACTCGTTTTGCCTGCAGTTTTGCACGCGGTAAGCATCGCATTAAACATTGGGGGAAAATTAGAATTACAAACGAACTTAAAGCCAGACAAATTTCTTCGGCAAATATCAATTTGGCTTTAAAGGAAATTTCTACAGAAGAATATTTTGAAGCTTTCGAAAATCTAGCTGATAGATGCTGGAATAATTTATCAGAAAGCAACGCTTTAAAAAAACGTAAGAAATTTTGCGATTACATGCTTCGAAGAGGTTATGAAAGTAATTTAGTTTATGAAAAGGTAAAAGAACTAGAAGTAAACTAATTCTTAAAAATATAAAAATTACAATCCTTTCATAATCATCATTTCGATTCTAAGATTATACTAAATTCCGCACAAAACCATCTTACAACATCTGGTTGTAATTTATTCCCATTTTGATGATTTTATTGCTAAACTCGCGTTTTTTAGTCTAAAAAATCAAAACCAACTCTAAAAAAACGTGATTTTTTGCGATTATTCTTATAATATTTTTTCGCGTTTTATAAGAATATCCGCAAAATGCTATTTTTTTTCATGCATTTCGTCGAGTATTTTAACAATTCATCGAATATATAGGGGTATTGAAAACCCTACTTATTTCTAGCTCGTAGATGTATATATCTTTGCTTTGGCTAAAAAGTCCTATGCCAGCATAACAAACTGATAGAAAACATTTAAGCATGAAAAAAAACTCTACTTTTATTTTTATTGTTACCTTTTTTTGGATTTGCTCAAGCTGAATTGAGTGGTGATATTGTCATTAGCTCTGCAAATCCACTTACAAATTTTAGGACTCTTGCACTTGCACTTGACCAAATACATGCACGTGGAGTTAGTGGTCCAGTGAGATTTTTGCTTGATGAAGATCAGAATTTAACATCTTTGCTTTCAATCAATACCATACCATATTCAAGTGCAACTAACACGCTTACCATTAAACCAAATACTGGAAAGAACATTACTATAACCACTACAATGCCTAGTTCATCAACTGGTATTCCTGCAGTTATTAGATTTAATGGTACTAGCAACGTAATTATTGACGGAAGTAATTCGACTTTAAATACAAAAAATTTAACACTGATAAATACAGACAATTTAAACGGCACAGCAAGATCAGTCATTTGGGTTGCGAGTAATGGTTCAACCGGTTCAACAAATGTCACTGTTAAAAACACCAACTTACGTTTTACAAATCGAAATCAATTACTTACACTTTTAACTGGAGTTTATTCAGGAGGAAATGGTCTTGGAAATAATAATAGTATTGCAGAAAACTCAAATAATGGTGCTAATTCCAACATTTCGATTATTAACAACGAAACGTTCAATGTTAAAGATGTTGTTAATATTAATGGAAACGCTAATGCCACTCAATCTCCATCAGGTTGGAAAATTCAAGGAAACAAAATTGGTACTACAACCGCTTCAGAAAAACCTGTAAGAGGAATGTATATTAACAACGCTTTAAATTACGAAATCTCAGGAAATACAATATCTGGAGTTAACAATACTTTAAACCAGAGCAATCATACAGCTGCAATTATTTTGGAGGGAACGAGTAGTGGAACAATTTCAGGAAATAAAATCAATGATATTGTTAATACAGTATACAATAACGGTTACTGGACAGCCGCTATTTTAGTTAGGTCTAGCGGCGCTACTAATATTTACAATAACATTATCAATAATATTTACAATACAACAAGAGACAATTCCAACTGGGATTATTACAAAAAAGGAATGGGTATTTTTATCGCTTCCGGCTCTACAGTAAACATTTATTATAACACTGTTATTATGGATTATGCCAATGGAGGCTCTTACTCAGCATGTTTATATACAACTGGAGGTAATACCATTAATGTCAGAAACAATATCTTTGTCAATTCTCAACCTGTTGCTGCTTCACCTGATAATAAACAATATGCCATATTTAAAAATGGCGGAAATTTCGGTATAATAAGTAATAATGATTATTATGTTACAAATGTTTCGAATAACTTTCTAAATAGAATAGATGGTAATGAATACTCAGCGACAGTAGCAGGAACAGTACCTAACTGGAATACACCTGCAGGAGATTCAGGTTCTAAAACCTTCTTACCAACATTTGTTACACCAGGAACAGACTTCCATTTGCAGGATGTTACCATTAACAACGATTTAACTGGTGTAGCTTTATCAACACCTTACACAACAGATATTGATGGAGATGCAAGAGTAAAACCTTATATGGGTGCTGATGAAGTTGTGAAATGTGTACCTGCCGGAGATCAAACTTCTTTCGGTTCTGAATCTTGGATTGGATATGTTTACAGTTTTACAGGAAACACTGCTCCAAACCCAGCATACAATACTTTACCAACAGGAACAACCTATTTAGGAACTGTTACGGAAAGTACAAGAAATTTTGATAGAAATGTTGCAGATGGTGCTGTAAATGGTGTTACAAGAAATTTTTGCGACGCTGCGCCAACAGACCGATTCTTCGTTCGTTATAAAATGACAGCTAATCTTGCCGAAGCAGGACAATATAATTTTATGCTTGGAAGCGACGACGGAATTAGACTTTATATTGATGGCGTTAAAGTTTTTGAGCGTTGGAATCAGCACAGCTACACAGTTGATGCTTTACTACAAACCTTATCAGCTGGATCGCATCAATTTATTTTAGAATATTTTGAACTAGATGGTTCATCTCGTGCTGCGATTTCATTTGGGGCTATAAAAGGAGACCAAACGCTTCCTTACGGGATTAATTCTTGGAATGTTTATGGTTTAACCAAAAACGATTTAAACCTAAGCAATACAGTATATGCAGGATACTATGTAGATTCTAATGTGAATGTAAATTCAAGAACATACTGGGATACAGACAAATCTCCTTCTTCTGCAACAAATTGGCAAGGAGCCCCGTTACCTAATGATAATTTCACGGTTTCTTATAGACGTCAAGGTTTTCCTTGCGGAACTTATAGAATTGAGCTTGCAAATTCTGATGATGCCACTCAAATTTACATGAATGAAAGCACAACTCCACTATTTACTCAATCTGGATATACAAACACTGCTGCATACATAAACGGTGGAGCGACATATGTTTTAAACAGCACTTCTAAAATTGAAGTTCGTTTAAGAGAAGACGGAGGAAATGCTAACGTAGCAGTTAACTTTGTAAGAGTGCTAACACCTTATACAGGGAGCGAAACTATTGGACCAAATACTTCAATCGTAATTAGTTCACCAACTGTAACTTTGGGTTCAGACATTCAGGTTTGTTCATGTACAGTAAATTCAGGATCTACTTTTAATGTTCCAAGCGACAGAACTTTAACTGTTGATGAAGATATTAATGTACTTGGTACAGGAAAACTAGCAATATTAAGCGGAGGATCTCTTCTTCAGACTTCAACAAGTAAAACAATGTTTACTGGAAACGCAACAACATCATTTGAGGTTCAGAGAACAACAAATGTAAGACGTTATGATGCAACATACTGGTCAATGCCAGTTACAAATGCAAGTTTCACAATGGCTAGTTTATCTCCAAATACTTTACTTGATAAGTATCTTTATTATGATGCAAATACAGGTTGGGCTGCCAGTCTTAATGGAACAATGCCAATGGAAGTAGGAAAAGGTTACAGCATTAGAGCTCCACAGCCTTTTGATCCTACAACGCCAGCTCCATTTACTGGAATATTTAAAGGAATTCCAAATAATGGTAATATTGCTCCTGCTGTAGTGCCAAATAGATATAACTTAGTGGGGAATCCTTATCCATCTGCAATTAGTGCCACTGCTTTGATCAATGCAAATACAAACTTAGGTACGCTTTATTTTTGGACTCACAATTCATCTCCTGTATACAACCCAGCTGATGGCAAATCTTATTATAACAATGCCGATTTTGCGGCGTTTAACCTTTCAGGATCTACAGAAACAAGTTCGGGAGCGCTACTAAACGGTCAGTCTTTTCAAGGGTATATAGCAGCAGGACAGGGATTCATGGCTAACCCAAAAACAGCAACATTGATCTTCAATAATACGATGCGTGTTAGTGCCAAAAACAAACAATTCTACAAAACTAATGACTCTAGTAACTCAGGAGAATTAGAAAGAAATCGCTTGTGGCTTAATTTTTCTAACGACTATGGAGCATTCAAACAGGTTTTAGTTGGTTATATTGAAGGAGCAACAAATAGTTTTGACATTAACTTTGATGCCAATACTTTAGGATCTAATAGCAGCGCTGATTTTTACAGTATCAATGAATCAGACAACCTGACTATTCAAGGGCGTGAACTTCCTTTTGACAACAAAGATATTGTACCTCTAGGCTACAAGGTAGCAACTGCAGGAGAATATACCATTGCAATTGACCATGCTGACGGATTTTTCGATACCCAAGAAGTTTATTTAGAAGATTTGAAAACTGGCAAAATAGTAAGCTTACGTGCTGAAAATTATAAATTTACAACAGAAGCTGGTACTTTTACGAATCGTTTCAATCTTCGTTATACTTCTAAAACTTTAGGAACAGGAGATTTTGAAAATGTAGAAAACGCTGTTCTGGTTTCAGTAAAATCAAAAATTGTAAAAGTTACTGCAACTAAAGAAAACATCAAAGATGTACAGATTTACAATATTGGCGGTCAGTTAGTTTACAACAATAACAAAGTTGATTCAAACGAAGTACAAATTTCAAATTTACCATCTGGTAATCAAGTTTTATTAGTTAAAGTTGTTTTGGAAAACGGCTCAGAAGTTTCTAAGAAAATTATCTTTAATTAATATTTAAAACAAGAAACCCATCTTAATCGATGGGTTTCTTGTTTTTATTCTTCTTTCAATTCGTCAATTACTTTTCTTATTTCCTTGGCGTACTTTCCGTAAAAATATTGCACCCACCATTCTAATGCCAATCCCATAAATAAAATACTAAAAGTAACTACTGCAAAAACACTTATTAATTGTCCGTTAGTAAATTCTGCAAGTTGAAAATTAGGCGCTTTTGAAAACTCATGGTATAAAAACCCAAGTAAAAACAAAACTATAAAAGGCGTCAGAGCAAATCCGAATGTTTTATACAATTCCATATTAAGCTTTACGTCAAAATAAGTTTCGTATAAACTGTCTTTTGTTTTTAATGTAATGTTGTTCAGTCTCTTATAAAAAATATACAGTTTTATTAAATAGTATACACAAACTGCAACAAATATGCTGAACATTAAGTAAAACGGAACAATCCATTTTGTTGGAAAAGCATATGCATAAGGTGTTAAACCCATTAAAAAAACAGCTACTGACTGCATTATAAGCTCATTCTTTAGATTTTTTCTTATTTTATCTAGAGGCGTATTGGCCGAATTAATCTTTTCTAAGTTATCTGGAAGAACAACATTTTCATTCTTTTCGTTATTCCATGCATTTTGTATATCGTTAAAATCCATATCCCTGATTTTTAATTATTTCTTTTAATTTTTCTTTTGCTCGGTTTAATTTGACTCTCGCATTTCCTTCTGAAATCCCTAGATTTTCTCCGATTTCTTTATGAGAAAAACCTTCTAACTGATAAAAGATAATCGCTTTATCAATTTTTTCGAGTTTTTGTACCGCTTTATAAAAATGATCTAGTTGGCTTTCTTTGATGTGCGAATCTCCTTCTTCCTCTTTAATATTCTCCGATGCAATTTCATACTTATCAACCTTTCGCTTTTCTTTTCTAAGAAAAACAATCGCCGTATTTACCGCTACTCGATACATCCAAGTCGAAAACTGGCTTTCGTTTCGAAATGTTTCATACGATTTCCAAAGCTGACAAACAATTTCCTGAAACAAATCTTGCTGATCGTCATAATTATCCATATACATTTTCGAAACCTTGTACAGAATTCCTTTATGACTTTCTATCCGATTTAAAAACTCTTGTTCTTTTTCTTTCAAAATAGTTTTAGTTCATTACTGGTTTTACAATATATCCTGCCTTTCTTAATAAATTAATCACTCCAAACTCACCTCCTAAATGTCCTGCTCCTACTGCAAAAAACACACTTTCTGTCTTCATCATCTGTGGCATATCTTTTACCCAATTCAAATTTCTTTGATCCAGAATCATCTTTTTTGTTTTTTCAGTTGTAAACTTTTTATCGGTTACGTTATTATACAAATCATCGATGTTTTCACTTTTATATGCCGCCACTAATTTAGACGTTTCATTCTGATTTGATTCGCTTAACATTTTAATCATTTCATCATTTGTATATGCTTTTTCAAGAATATCAAGTTGTGAATTTACAGTTTCTAAACCTCCAATCTGAATATTTCTTTTTTTAGCCATTTCTATAAATTCCATTTCATAAAGCTTCATATCTGTGCAACCAAAAGTTTTCATCGAAATTAAACTCATTACCGTCATTAAACTAAAACTATCTACTTGTTGTACATTCATTCCGGTTGTAGTTTTTAAGATTTCGTCCAATTTTGACAATTGTTCCCCACTTAATAATTTACTTAATGGTTCTTTTCCCATTGCTCTTTTCTGCATATCTGTCATTTCTGTTGGATCTGCAAAATTGATTTCTAAAACTAGCTTGTTAGAAGCGTCAAATGCTTTTTTTGTTTTTTCTGAAAGAAAGTAATCAGGCGAACAAATCATATGAACCGTTCCGTATAAATAAGAAGGTTTTGTTAATCCGTTTCCTGAAACTTCCCATAAAAGTGTGTTTTCAAGTTTTGAAGATTTTGTCTGCGCCTGAACATAAGAACTAAATATAATTGCAATTACCGCGATTACTGATTTGATTAAATTTTTCATTTTGTTGATTGTTTTAAATTGATTATTTGATTGATTTTGATTGAAAATTTGATGATTGAAACTCCTTACTTATTTTATTTGCTATATTTTTTTCGTTGCCATGAAGCAATTGAAGCCAAGAAAAAGCAAATCGTTATTAAAAGGAATTCTTTATTAGGTTTTTCTAGCATAAACTGATTTGCAAATGCATATCCTAAACCTGCTGAACTTAAAAAGATAAATATAAAATTGAAAATTTTTTCGCTTTTTGATATTGACTGTGTTTTCATAATTGTTTCGGTTTATTTGATTACGACTCGTAAGTGACCAAAGATTCAAAACGTTACAAAAAAAATTCAACTTTTTTCAAAATATAAGGAAATACGGGCATTCACAGAAGAAAAAAAATTTCCAATTCATGAAAAGTTAGAAGCAAAAAGTGGAAAAAAGTAATCCAGAAGAATCCTAAAAAACAAAATCCCGAACCAATTCTAAAACAAGATTTATTTCTTCTTGCGAATTATAACTGTGAATACAAAAGCGCAAACGTTCCTGACCTTCTGGAACTCTTGGCGAAAGAATAGCCTGCACATCAAATCCTTTATCTTGAAGCAATTGAGCCAACTGTTTTATATTTTGATTTCCAGGAACAATAGGCGAATGTATTGCCGATTTACTATGCACAAACATTGGTTTCAAACCCAACAAATTCTTTTGCTGATTAAAAAAAACAATATTTTGACGAAGTTTTTCTATTGCAATATTTTCTGTTTCCAATTGTTGATACGCTATCAAAATAGTTGCAACCGCATAAGGCGACAAAGCGGTTGTATACAAAAAGCTATTTGCAAAATTGATCAAGTAATTTCTAAGTTCATTACTGCCTAAAATTGCGGCTCCTTGACAACCTAAAGCTTTTCCAAAAGTTACAATTCTTGCAAAAATTCTATTATGCAATTCAAAATACTGCGTAAGTCCTTCACCTTTATTTCCGAAAATACCAAAGCTGTGTGCTTCATCAACAATCAAATAGCAATTGTATTTTTCTGAAAGTGCAACCAATTCTTCCAAATTCGGACTATCGCCATCCATTGAAAAGACAGTTTCAGTTACAATATAAATTGTTTTATGGTGAAATTTAAGAATAAGACGCTCCAAATCTTCAAAATCATTGTGGATAAAAAGATGCGATTGGGCAGCAGATAGAGAAATCCCATCTTTTATAGAAGCATGGCACAATTCATCATACAAAACAACATCATTTTCTTGCGGCACAGCGCTAAAAAAACCAATATTGGCATCGTAACCCGAATTAAAAATTAAAGCCGCTTCTGAGTCATGAAATTCAGCTATATAATTTTCTGTAATTTGATAAAGAGAATGATTACCAGAAATTAATCTTGATCCAGTTGATCCGTTTTGAAAGATTTCATTTTCCACTAAATAAGCATGAACATGTTTAAAAATGTATTCTGATTTCGAAAATCCGATATAATCGTTTGAAGAAAAATCTACCAAATTATTAAAAATGGGCAGTTTTCTAAACAACTCTTTTTCTTTAGAATTTTCAATCTTTCTATTTAAATGTTCTGGTAATTCCATAAAAACAAAGTTAAACAACAAAAGTTTGTTACTTCAAATTTTCATTCATAAAGCTGACTTCATTTAATTTAAAAAAAACAGGAAAGCTTTTCGATAAATTTTTATCGTTTAAAATATTTTTATTATCGTTTATCGATAATTTTTATATATTTACACCAACTAAAAACAAATATTATGAAAACCAATAATAGATTGATTACTGTACTTTATGTTTTTTCTCGACTTAGTTTTAGATTTTCGCAACTTATACTATTGTTTGCTATTATCTTTGAATGCATTCCAAACGGTACTTTGGGCTCTTGGAATTCCACTATGCACCATTCAAAAGGATATAGTATAACTACTCAACTCCAGCTAAATGTTCCTGATACTTTAATTATATACAAAAACGAACAATCGAAAATCAGCGGCTCGGTTTCTAACTTCTATAGTAAAGAAAATGATAATTATTTCAATAGAGTAAAAAATGATTCAACACTTAAAAAGAAGTATCAGATAAACACTTTTGAAGTGCGAGATCAAAAATACCTTGATGTTAAAAATGAATTTAAAAATATTAAAATTCAGAACACAAACTCGACCGTCGATTTAATAATCAACCCTAAAGATTATTTTCTAAAAGTTGTTTTAATTATAAAAAGCTATTTGTATTTAATTCTAGCATTATTTGTAAGTTATCAATGCATGCGTTTATTTAAGCAATTAAGAGCTAATTTTGCATTTGACTTATTACTTAATGAAAGAATCAAAAAAATTGGATATTCTTTTATATTGTTTCAAGTTGCAAATCTGATTATAAGCTATATTATAATGCAATATTTTTCCAACATTGATTATTTTCATTATACAGATTCAATTAGTAACGGAAGATTTCATTTTATGAATTTAAAACCTGTTCTGGAATACAATTTGCAAATTATTTTTCTTGGATTATGTTTAGTAGTTTTAAGCAAATTATTAAATCACGGATACAATCTTCAGAACGAAAACGACTTAACAATATAATTATGCCAATCATTGTAAATCTCGATGTAATGCTTGCCAAAAGAAAGATGCGTTCAAATGAATTAGCAGAACGAATTGGCATTACAACAGCAAATCTTTCGATACTGAAAACTGGAAAGGCAAAAGCTATTCGATTTTCGACCTTAGAACTCATTTGTGAAATACTCGAATGTCAGCCAGGCGATATTATGGAGTTTGTAAAGGAAGAAGAATAAAAAACATACTTAGCAAAAGAGCAGATCGCATTGATCTGCTCTTCTTCATTTAATTTTTTATAAATTACTAATAAAAGGTGACTGTCTATTATATTTTGATTCAATCATTTCTCTAGCCATAAACTTTGAAATATCCAGAGCCGTAATTTTATCTCCCAAACAATCTTCGACATTTACTATTATTTCAGAACTATTATCTGTAAACTCAATAAGAGGAACGCGAACCTGTGTCCAATTTACATCACTTTCTTCTAAAAGTTTATAGGCCTTTTGGCGATCTTCCTGAATTAACGGAAAATTACTTTTCATCCAATCTGTCGCCATGAGTGTTTTTGAGCTTTTCTTGTCGAATGGAGTATCAATATTAAGTCCCGCCAATAGAACATAACGGTCAATTCCGTATTCATTCATTGCCTTTAAAACATGATTCGTCACCTGACTTGCAACTAAAGGCTCCCCTTTTCTTTGGCCAATTGTACTCAAAACAGCCTGACAATCTTTTAGTAATGTTTTTATAGATTTAAAATTAAGTGCGTCGCCTTCGACAATTTCAATATTATCACTTTGAATATTGAATTTTTTAGGATTTCGAAGCAGTAGTTTTAAATGAAATCCTTCTTTTAATAAGTGCTTTACAAGATAATTTCCTGTTTTACCGCCTCCGCCAATTACGGCGATTTTTGATATATTTTTCATAAGTATTCTTCATAAAATTTGACATAAATAAGTTGCACTTTATCAAACCAATAAAGCGAAAAAGACAAAAGCTTACTGAGCTTTTATCATTGTATCGATATTTTATAAAGAGATTTTAATACTTCAAAAGTAAAAAAATAAAAAAAGCCAGACAAATATGTCTGGCTTTTTACTTATTCTGAAATTGTCTTAGTCAACTAATACAATTATCTTATTGTCTTTCATCTCGATTGTTCCTGACTTAATCTCTAAAGTATAAGTTTGGTCATTTACTTTCGTGAATTTATCTGCAGCCTCTTTAGAAAAATTGAAGCTAGGAGCTGCAATTTTAATTGTTCCTTTTTCTAAAATAGAAACAATTGGCGCGTGATGATTTAAAATCTGAAAGCTTCCATCAACTCCTGGCAAAGTAACTGAAGTTACTTCTCCTGAAAATAATTTAGCTTCTGGTGATACTATTTCTAAAATCATATTTTTTTTAGTTAATAGTTGATGGTTGATGGTTGATGGTTGCTTTCTAACAACTGACAACTAACAACTAACAACCAATATTATTATGCTTCAGCTAACATTTTTTCTCCAGCTTCGATTGCATCTTGAATAGAACCTTTCAAGTTGAAAGCTGCTTCTGGAAGGTGATCTAGCTCACCATCGATAATCATGTTAAATCCTTTGATAGTATCTTTAATATCAACCAATACTCCTGGGATACCTGTAAATTGCTCTGCTACGTGGAATGGCTGAGACAAGAAACGTTGTACACGACGTGCTCTAGATACAGAAAGTTTATCTTCTTCAGATAACTCTTCCATACCAAGAATCGCGATGATATCTTGAAGTTGTTTGTATTTTTGAAGAATTTCTTTTACTCTTTGTGCACAGTTGTAGTGCTCATCTCCTAAGATATGTGGAGTTAAAATTCTTGAAGTAGAATCTAATGGATCAACCGCAGGATAGATACCTAACTCAGCAATTTTACGAGACAATACAGTTGTTGCATCTAAGTGCGCGAAAGTTGTAGCTGGCGCCGGGTCAGTTAAGTCATCCGCAGGAACGTAAACCGCTTGTACAGATGTAATAGATCCTTTATTTGTAGATGTAATACGCTCTTGCATCGCACCCATCTCAGTTGCCAATGTTGGTTGGTAACCTACCGCAGATGGCATACGTCCTAAAAGTGCTGATACCTCAGAACCTGCTTGTGTAAAACGGAAGATATTATCAACGAAGAATAATACGTCTTTTCCTTGATCTGATCCAGCTCCATCACGGAAATACTCAGCGATAGATAATCCTGAAAGTGCCACACGTGCACGAGCTCCAGGTGGCTCATTCATTTGTCCGAAAACGAAAGTAGCTTTAGACTCTCTCATTCCTGGCATATCTACTTTAGATAAATCCCATCCTCCATTTTCCATAGAGTGCATGAAATCATCACCGTATTTAATAATTCCTGACTCTAACATCTCACGAAGTAAGTCATTTCCTTCACGTGTTCTTTCTCCTACTCCTGCGAATACTGAAAGTCCACCGTGACCTTTTGCGATATTGTTGATCAACTCCTGAATCAATACTGTTTTACCTACTCCAGCACCACCAAACAATCCAATTTTACCTCCTTTTGCGTAAGGCTCGATCAAATCGATTACTTTAATACCTGTAAATAAAACTTCAGATGAAGTTGATAAATCTTCGAATTTTGGAGCTTGTCTGTGAATTGGCAAACCGTTTTCTCCAGTTTTTGGCAAATCACCTAAACCGTCAATGGCATCTCCAACAACATTAAATAAACGTCCATATACGTCTGGACCGATTGGCATTTGGATTGGATTTCCAGTTCCAACTACTTCATATCCTCTGCTTAAACCATCTGTTGAATCCATAGAAATGGTACGAACAGTGTTTTCACCAATATGAGATTGTACTTCTAGAACTAAGATTGTTCCATCTTTTTTTGTGATTTCTAGTGAATCATAAATTTTTGGAAGTTCAACATCTTTACCGTTGAAAACTACGTCTACTACTGGTCCAATGATTTGAGCAACTTTTCCTATTACTTTTGACATTACTTATGTATTTATTAAATAGCTATTTAGGTTTATCGAAAATACCTCTTTTTTCAGAGCGCAAAGATAATTTTTTAAAATATAAAATCAATTTTTTTTTCATAAAAAATAGCACGATTTTGTTTGATTCATAAAACTTGGCAAAAAAACAACCAAAACATTCATTTTTTAGTTAAAAGAAAAAGCCGCTCCATTCTAAAAATGAGCGGCTTTCTTTATAGTGTTTTTCAAAACATTATGGAAGTGTCTGCGGATACTGAATTGGATAAAGAGCCAAATCAACATGTCGTAAAGTTGAGCTGTATTTCGCATTTATGGCATCAATAAAAATATTAGCAATTAAGCCATACCCTCTTGCACTTGGATGAACTCCATCTAAAGAAAATGCTCCTCCTGTTGCAAAAGAAGAACTCATTGTAAAGTTCCCAAATCGGATTCCGCCACTTGCTAATTGCGTTAAAGTTGCTTTTGTATCAACAAAAGCCAATCCTTTTTCTGTAGCTACAGCTTGAATTGTTGCGTTATAAGCATCCGTAGCTTTTTTAATTTCTGCTATTTCAGTAGGAATCAACACGTGTTTATCTTGTAAAGGATAAGAAATTCCGAATGCGTTTAACGGAGCTGGCGGCGCAATTCCAATTCCAGAATTTGCTGCTGTTGGCGCAGCACCGATATCTGCTCTCGCCGTTAACACCACTAAATCTGTTGCTTTACTTTGTCTTGCCTGTCCGAAAACAGCACCGTAGAAAGCTGCAGTCTGCGCACCTAATGTAGGCGTAAATGCAGCAGTTAATTGAGCAGATAAGTTAGTTAAACTTTCATCTTTTATTAACAACGGACTTGCACCAGTTTCAGAAAGCAAATTAATTCTATCTCCTGCATTAAATGCTGTTAATGCTTGTTTTAACGGACCATACAATTGTGCATTTAGCGCTTTTATTGTAGCTACACCAACCGCTTCATTATTTTTTCCGATTACTTTAGCACTTAGCGGATTATAAGGAACAGTTGTAAAATGAGGCAAAGCTGTAATGTAAGGCAAATTTGCCACAACTCCTTTAGCCCCTTTAGCTGTTAAAGCTGTAACTAAATTAGTGTATACACTAGCAAAAACGGTCGGATCTGTAATATCATTTCCTCCATAAGTTGCTGGGTTTGCATTTCCTGTTTGATCTTTTCCTGTTCCTCCAGAAGTTGCGTACGCCAAAACATCATTTCCTCCTATAAATAAAGAGAAAAAAGTTGGGTTCTGAACAACGGCATCAGCAATAACAGTTGCAGAAGGCGTACTTGAAAATCTTGCAAAGTAAGGATTAGCTGCTCCAGTTGCCACACCTGCTACATTTCCGTAATTTGCAGCTAATAAATGATAACTTTTTGCTCCAGGAACTCCTAAATTATTAAATGTTCCCGAAAGATGTGCCGTAACTTCGGTAGTTGGATTTCCAACAACATTAGTTGGCGTCTGAGTTTGCCCAACAAAATATAAACGCGTGCCGGCAATTACATTTCCACCTAAAAGCAATCCGCCAATATTATCATTCATAAGCGGTTGTGTAAAAGCTCCACCACCAGCAGCAGCAAATTGCTGAGATAATATATTTGGATACGAGTTTTCTTGTCCTTTTTTAAACAAAGCGTTATCACTGTAACCTGCCGCAAAAGAATCTCCAAGTGCAATATATTTTGTAAAATCCGCCGTACCAGGAACTACTGGAACTTCAACTGGCGTATCATTATCATCACTATTACATGAGGCCATAATAGCTAAAGAAGCCAAAAACAACCATTTTATATTTTTTTTCATCTTACTACTTTTTTAAAATTATTACCACTTTCATCTGTCAATCAATTATCATTATGGATTAATTGTCCAAGAAGCAAACCACATTTGACCAATCATACCTGCTCCGATAACTTGAAGATAATCTGAACCAAAAAGGTTAGTAGCTCCTACTTTAATAACCGATTTCCATTTTGGAAGCGCATAATTTATCTGAGCATCAAGAACAGTGTTTTCTGGAATCATACCATCTCCAAAAGAAGATTCCCATAAATATTCTGAATTCCATCTAACATTTACATTAAAACCTAAGTTTTTAATCACTTTTGCATTTCCTAAAGAAGCTTTGATTCTATGTTTTGGAGTATTGAAACCAGCCACAAAATCTGGATCGTCTGATTGATCAAAATTAAATTGTGCGTAGTTATAGTTCACACCTACTTCAAAATCTTTATATACTTTTTTAGAAAGTCCAGCTCCAAAACCAAAAGAAGAAATTTGAGCGGTAGTATTAGTATACACTTGATACACTCTTCGGTCTCCAAATGCAAGAGCTTGATAAGATTCTGGCGTACCAACTGTTCCATAATAAGGAGAAATAACTCTCGCTGTATTCATGAAATCATTATAAATATTATAATAAGCATTCAAATCAACAGATAAGTCATTTTGAACTACAGTACGATATCCTGCCTCAAAAGCCTGAACTTGCTCTGGTTTTACCAATCCGATATTAGCTACTTGAAGATCAGCTGGATTTGCAGAAGCTGCGAAAGCTTGAACAGAAGCTACCGTGTAAGCATTACGATAAGCATTTTGTCCTGACATATTAACTGTTGCAGGCTGCCCTAAAGCCTGTCCAGCCGCACTAACATTTACCGTTTCTTGAAAACGATCTAAATTCTCAGGAGCTGATCCGATTAATGCAAAAGGCCCTAAATCTAAACCAATATATTGATCCTGTGTAGTTGGATTACGGAAACCTGTTTGATAAGATAATCTGAAATTGTGGTTTTTAGCAGCACCTGCAGAGTACACAAAAGAAACTCTAGGCGAAACGTTTCCATCAAAATTCTGGCTTTTATCGTAACGTAAAGATCCCGTAAACTTCAATCTGTCATCTAAGAATTTTTTCTGAAGCTGCGCATAAGCACCATATTCTTTATATTCGATAGGACCATCATAATCTGTAAAGATTGTTCCTTGAGAATCCATTACATATTTTCTCCAAGAACCTCCAACTTGAACTTCTGCCCATTTTATAATATCTCTAAAATTATAGTTCACATCTGAATGGTATAATTTAGAATGATCAATAAATTTAGCACCTTGAGTCAAATCTGGATTTGCAGTAACGTTTGCTAACGCTTGATTAAACTGCGGACTTCCTGGCTCAAATCTTGGAGATCCCGTTGGCTGAGGAATAAATGATATCTGAGCTGGCAACACATTATAATCTGCAAAGTTTCTTGCAATTGCAGCAGACTCATTAGCATTTGTTCCCATAACCGCACCTGCATACTGATAAGCTGTTGCGTAGTTTGTAAACCACTCTACATCAGATTTTGCCGCTCTGTTTACGTTCCATGCTGCAAATCTCATATCGTAAGAGTTTCCTGCATCTTCACTTGTAAAATAAACTCTTCCGAAAAAGTTTTTCCCTTTTACTTCAAATTTACCTTGTTGCATTAAGAAATCTTTTAAAGCATATCTATTTGCTCCTTGATAAATAGTGCTTCCCGTACCAATTTTATATTGTAAAATAAATTCTGTATCGTCTGCCCAAGGTTTAATATGCGCGCTGAAATCCGCTTTCATACTCTGAACCTTATTATCTGTCAAATCTTGTTCACGATAACCCGTTCTACTAACCTGCCCTACGTTCGGAATAAAAGTAGTAACCTCGTCACCGTAAATATTTAATCCGTCATAATTTTGATTCACTGCATGACTATCTCCTCCAGCTGTCATACTTCTTTTGTCATTTGCAATCCATTCGCTAGCTTCCATATAAGTGAAATTGGCTTTCATTGCAAAATGTTTAGTAAAAGCTTTTGCTGCTCTAATCCCAAAATCATTATAATCATTTGTTCCTGCAGCATTTTGACTAGTTTGTCCGTATTTGTAGTAAACACTAATTCCCTCATTTGTAAATGGACTTTTACTAGTCATAAACATGATTCCGTTGAAAGCATTTGCTCCGTAAAGAGCTGAAGATGCTCCTGGAAGCAACTCTACACTAGCAACATCAATATCTGAAACACCAATAAGATTTCCTAAAACAAAGTTCAAAGCTGGGGATGAATTATCCATTCCGTCTACTAATTGCATGAAACGAGTGTTGGCAACAGTAGCAAAACCTCTTGTATTTATAGATTTGAAAGAAATACTGCTTGTATTAAAATCTACTTCTTTCAAATTTTCTAAACCATCATAAAAAGTAGCCGCTGTAGTATTTTTAATTTCCTGAAGTCCCATACGCTCAATAGTTACTGGCGACTCAATAACTCTTTCAGGTGTTCTCGAAGCAGAAACTACAATTTCATCCAATTTAGTTTCTTCATCTTTTAAAACTACATTCAACTTTTGATTTGCGGTAGTAACATTAATTGTTTTCGATTCAAAACCAATAGCAGAAACCTTTACAGAAAAAGGCAGTTTGGTATTGGTTGTCAGCTTAAACGATCCGTCAAAATCTGTAGACGCACCGGTATTTTCGCCAACAATAACAACATTAGCACCTGGAATAGATTGTTTGTTACCATCTGTAACCGAACCTGTTATTGTATTCTGCGCAAAAGATATTCCGCTGAAGAACAACAACATAATTAGCAAGTAGACTCTCATTTGGGTTTAGTTTTTTCGTTAGTATATAGCCAAAATACATAAATATTTTAATATGCATAAAAAAACGTTAAATAAAATTCATATTTAGCATCATTTTTTACAATATTTTAACTATTTCTTAATTCAATTTATTAAACTAAAATCAAAGAAAACAAGAAGAAAAACCAATATACTATGCATACATATAAATTTTCACTAAAAAATTGAAAATTTCACAAAAATACATATGCTGAAAAAAATTTTTGACAATAAAAAAAAGCGAGACTTAAATCTCGCTTTTTTAACATATCTATATTTTAAAATAGAATCTATTCTACTGTAACTGATTTTGCCAAGTTACGAGGCTGGTCCACATTACAACCTCTCATAACTGCAATATAGTAAGAAAGTAATTGTAAAGGAATTGTTGTAACCAACGGAGACAACGCATCTGAAGTTTCAGGGATTTCAATTACATAATCCGCCAATTCGCGAACTTGAATATCTCCTTTTGTAACTACAGCAATAATTTTACCGCTTCTTGATTTAATTTCCTGAATATTACTTACAATTTTATCGTAATGACCTTGTTTTGGAGCAATAACAATAACTGGCATATGCTCATCAATTAAAGCAATAGGACCGTGTTTCATCTCAGCCGCTGGATAACCTTCTGCGTGAATGTATGAGATTTCTTTTAATTTCAAAGCTCCTTCTAAAGCAACAGGAAAATTATATCCTCTACCTAAATAAAGACAGTTTGCTGAATCTTTAAAAGCCGCAGCAATTTCTTTTGCTTTATCATTCGTTTCCAATGCTTCTGCTACTTTCTCAGGAATAATTTCTAATTCTTGAAGATAAGTATGGAAATCTGTATTTGATAACGTTCCTTTAGCTTTTCCTAATTTTAACGCAATCATTGTTAAAACTGTAATCTGAGTTGTAAAAGCTTTTGTAGAAGCCACTCCAATTTCTGGTCCAGCGTGCGTGTAAGCACCTGCATGACTTTCTCTTGAAATAGACGAACCAACCACATTACAAACACCAAATACAAAGGCACCGTTTTCTTTTGCTAATTTAATAGCTGCCATTGTATCAGCAGTTTCTCCAGATTGAGAAATAGCAATTACAACGTCATCTTTATTGATAATTGGGTTTCTGTATCTGAATTCTGAAGCATATTCTACTTCAACTGGAATACGTGTAAATTCTTCAAAAATGTATTCTGCTACCAAACCTGCGTGCCAAGAAGTACCGCAAGCTACAATTAGAATACGTTTTGCGTTTAAGAATTTCTCTAAATTATCTTCAACACCAGCCATTTGAACAATTCCTTCATTAGCATGAAGTCTTCCTCTGTATGTATCTTTAATAACACTTGGCTGTTCGTAGATTTCTTTTAGCATGAAATGATCATAACCACCTTTTTCAATCTGCTCCAAATTCATTTGAAGTTCTTGAATATAAGGATCTACCAAAGAGTCATCTTTAATTTTTCTAATTTTGATTGCTTTATGCAGTCTAATATTAGCCATTTCACCATCTTCTAAATAAACTGCATTAGAAGTATATTCAATAAATGGTGATGCATCAGAAGCAACAAAATACTCTCCCTCTCCAACTCCAATTGCTAATGGACTACCTAATCTTGCAGCAACAAGTTCGTTTGGATTTTTTTTATCGAAAACAGCAATTGCATAAGCTCCAACCACTTGGTTAAGTGCAATCTGAACAGCTTTTCCTAATTTAATATTTTCTTTCTTTTGAACTTCTTCTATTAAATTAACTAAAACTTCTGTATCTGTATCAGATTTAAAGGTATAGCCTCTTTTTACAAGTTCTTCTTTTAGCGGAGCGTAATTTTCTATAATTCCGTTGTGAATAATTACTAAATCTCCAGAATTTGAAACATGAGGATGAGAATTGACATCATTAGGCACACCATGCGTTGCCCAACGCGTATGTCCAATTCCAATTTTTCCATTTACTGTAAAACCTTCATTGGCTTTAGCTTCAAGATCCGAAACTTTACCTTTTGTTTTACAAACTTTTACGCCAGACTCTTCGTCATATAACATAACGCCGGCACTATCATATCCTCTGTACTCAAGACGCTTTAGTCCCTTAATTACGATAGGATAAGCGTCTCTATGACCGATGTATCCAACAATTCCACACATATATATTTATTAATTTGGTTTCGTGTAGTAGACTTCAAGTTTCAATTTTTTATCGCCTGCAGAAGATTTTCCGCCGTATAAAATTGTCCCTAAAGTACTCATAATAGATCCTCTCGGTAATTGAGAAAAATATTTTACCGGATTATCTTGAATCTGAACCTTATCCTTCAGCACATTTGACGTAACTGCAGCGGCTCCATTTGACTGTGAAACAACAAGTCCTAAATTAACATTTGTAGCCGTAGCATTTTTAATAAGATTACGGATATGGCTTGTAATTCTAAACTTATAAGTAGTTCCTCTTTTATCTGTTCCTTTAGTAATCACACCTCCATAAGCAGCACCAGCTTCTGTTGAATAATCTGCTAAAACTGTATTATTGTCTAAATCGTACAAATACAATCTTAATGGCTCATCTGCACCGGTCATTTTTTCGGCATCAATATAAAAGACAAGATTTGCTTCATTCACTTTCCAATTGGTTTTTCTAATTGTTTCCAATTGTGCTTCAAATCCAGTAAGACGAATTACCGCCATCGAACCTTGACCTCCTTTTAGATAAAGTCTTTCGTCTCCTTCTGTTTTATTTACTGTAGTCAAAGCTGTTTGATAATCTGACTTCCAAACATTTTGTAGAAAATTAGCCGTACTAGCAGGACTAGAAGTACTACCAGTAGTAAGATTTAAAACAATCTGTTTTTTTTCCGTTAAATTAGGATCATCTGTTGTAGAAGCTGTTTTTGCTCTATAATTAATTGTGATTTTCCCCTCGGCAAAATTTAAAAGTGCCATATTACTAGCATTTCCTCCTGATTTTGCCACATTAAAGTACAATCCTCTAAAATATTCTTGAAAAACATCATCAGAAGCTAATTTTGAAGCGGGTGCATTTAAGATTTTCTGTTGAAAAAATTCTTTATTAAGATGCAAAACCATCTGAGGTGCAGTTCTTGTAACAGTCTCTTTTTTTGGATCTGTAGCATCTACAGTCTTTGTTACAATTTCTTTAGGATCAAAAAAGAATGCTGTATTTTCTTCTGACTTTTCGGTAATAGTATCATTTAAAATACCACCTAGTTTTTTAGTTTCAAATTCATTATTTTGATCTGTATAATAAAATTGAGTCAATTGAGAACCTCCATTAAAATAACTGTTTCTCATCTGAATACCAGATTCATAAATCTTTAAATCTAGTTTTCCATTTTTATCACCGTAAATAGAATCTAATACATAAGTACTAGCACCATTCGGATCGGTTGTTTTACTTTTAACAAAATAAGGAATTGTAAGAACTGCATTTTCAATAACTGGTGATTCACCAATTGTTGGCGCATAAGATTGCATTACTAATTGCGTAACAAAATTTGCTGTTGTAGTTCCAAAAACAGGGTTATCATAAATACCCAACGCATTTGTAGGCAAAAAATTTGACTGAACAGGCGTTACTTCCTGATTAAAAGCTAAAACCTCATATGTTTCTGGCTCAAGTCCAAAATGATCATCTCCAATTAAACCATCACCAATTGCATTAAAATCTTTATCGCAAGAATATAAAAAAACCACAGTTAAAGCTAAAAGAAATTTCTTAATAAAAGAAGTATTAATCATTGTTTTATAATAAGTTAAAATTTTAAAGTCCAAATGTTCTATAGAAATTTGTATAAGCGTCAGCAAATGCATCTTTCGTGGCGAAAGGTAAAAAAGGTTTTCCTGAAGATTCTATAAATTTTGTTAAACTTGGAGAAACATTTTCAGATGCAATGATTACTCCATCAGAATGTAAAATACTAGCTTTTAAAACATTCTCGTAATTTGGAACTTCTAAATCTGAAACAGCTTCATGAGGAACACCGTCAAATTTAACTTTATTAATCATTTCTAAATCTAAATTTTCATCAAAAGACTGTCCGTAAACAGAAGTGATAATTTTAGTTTCAGAAAACAATGCTTCATGTTTATAATAATGTTTCATATAAATTGGAAGCATAGCCGCCAACCATCCATGAACATGAATAATATCCGGAACCCAGTTGAGTTTTTTTACTGTTTCTACGACACCTTTAGCAAAGAAAATTGCTCTTTCATCATTATCAGGATACAAAACACCTTCTTCATCTGCAAAAGTTGCTTTGCGTTTAAAGTATTCATCATTATCAATAAAGTAAACCTGAATTCTTTCCTTCGGAATCGATGCTACTTTAATAATCAAAGGCATATCTAAGTCGTTCACTACCAAATTCATTCCAGAAAGTCTAATCACTTCATGCAATTGATGTCTTCTTTCATTGATATTTCCATATCTTGGCATGAAAATTCTTATCTGACCGCCTTGATCATTAATCATTTTCGGAACGTCATAAGACATTAAAGAAACCTCATTTTCAGCCAAATAAGGCACGACTTCAGATGATACATACAATATCCTCTTATCTTTCATAATAGTATTTTACTTAATTTTGGTAATAAAAACGTCGCAAAATTACAAAATTTTATGCAGTTTATAACTAATATATTATGTTTGCACTAAATTTTAATAATACCTCAATGCATATTTTCTACAGTAAAGCAGCGTTGATAGCCTATCTTAAAACTATCAAAACCGCAAATTCAACTATCGGATTTGTGCCTACAATGGGCGCTTTACACCAAGGACATTTGGCTTTAATGCAACGATCGTTAAAAGAAAACGATGATACTGTTGTAAGCATTTTTGTCAATCCAACTCAATTTAATAATCCCGAAGATTTAGCAAAATACCCAAGAACTCTTGAAGAAGATGTTAAGAAAATGCGTACATTAAGTGATAAAATTATTTTATACGCACCTTCGGTTGAAGATATTTATGAAGGAAATACCATTTCTCAGGATTTTGATTTTGACGGATTAGAAAATCAGATGGAAGGAAAATTCAGGCCGGGACATTTTAACGGAGTTGGAACGATCGTGAAACGTCTATTCGAAATTGCAACTCCAACTAATGCTTATTTTGGAGAAAAAGATTTTCAGCAACTTCAAATTGTTAAAAAACTAGTCGAAAAAACCGATTTACCAGTAAATATTGTTGGATGTCCGATTTTTAGAGAAGAAAATCAGCTGGCAATGAGTTCGCGCAACGAACGATTAACGCCAGAAGAAAGAAAAGACGCTTCTATAATTTATAAAACCCTGATAGAAGCAAAAGAGATTTTTCAGAAAGGTTCTCCGCAAGAAACAATCGAATTTGTGGAAAATTCTTTCAAAGATAACAAAGAATTCGAACTCGAATATTTTGTTATTGCTGACGAATCGACACTTTTACCTATCAATCAGAAAGAGAACGACAAAAACTATCGTGCATTTATAGCAGTATTTGTTAATTCTATAAGACTGATAGACACCATTTCATTAAATTAATCTAACTTTGCAGCATGCAAATTCAAGTTATAAAATCAAAAATTCATCGCGTTAAAGTAACGGGTGCCGATTTAAATTATATTGGCAGCATTACTATTGATGAAACTCTACTAGAAGCTTCAAATATTATTGAAGGCGAAAAGGTATCTATTGTTAACATTAATAATGGCGAGCGTTTTGAAACTTACGCTATTAAAGGTGAAAAAAATTCGGGCGAAATTACTTTGAATGGTCCTGCAGCTAGAAAAGTACAGAAAGATGATATTATCATTATCATTTCTTACGCTACTTTGGATTTTGAAGAAGCTAAAACCTTCAAGCCATGGATTATTTTCCCTAATGAAAATGACAATTCTTTAACCTAAGATTTTCTTTTCCTTATCGAATTCCCTTATTTTGTCAAAAGTCAATTTTGAACAAAAAAATCTTCTTTTGCCTAATTTGAAAAGATTTTAGGCCCCAAAACTTTGCTTCAATTTTAAAAAATCAACTTCATAAAGAAGCAAATAAAATAGTATATTGCTACACTATTTTCAATACTTTTTAATTCACTGAAATCCCTCAAATCATGAAAAAAGTTTACCTACTAATTCTTTTTATTTCATTTTCGTCGATTGCGCAAAAAACGTTCGACAACATTAAATCGGAAAAACTAGGAGAAGAACGAAGAATAACAATCGGACTTCCTGCTTCTTATGAAGCTAACAAAGACAAAAAATATCCTGTTCTATATTTATTAGATGGAGATTATTTATTTGATCCATTTTCTGGAGCTGTAAGTTATGGTAATTATTGGGATGATATTCCAGAGATGATCATTATCGGAATTCACCAAAATAAAGATGGAGAACGTTTTGACGACACAACAATCGATCAAAATACTGGACTTCCTTTTGAGAAAGGCGCTAAATTTTTCGAATTTATCGGAGCAGAATTAATTCCATACATCGAAAAAAAATACAGAACTTCTCCGTTCAGAATTATTGCAGGACATGATTTAACAGCAGGTTTTGCTAATTTTTACTTGTATAAAGAAACTTCAATTTTTAATGCTTATATCTGTTTAAGCCCAGAATTAGCAAACAAAATGGAAGTTCGAATTCCAGAAAAGTTTGCAAAAGTAAAAGAGCCTATTTTCTTTTACTTATCGGCTGCTGATGGAGATATCAAAAAAATTAAAGAACCGATAGATAAATTGAACAGCAATATTAAAATCGCGAATAATCCGTTAGTAAATTATAAATACGAAGTTTTTAAAGGAACAACACATTATACAGAAGTATTGCATTCTATTCCGAGTGCGCTTTATCAGATTTTTGAAGTTTACAGACCAATAAATTCTGCAGAATATAATGATAAAATTGCCGTTCTTCAATCTGGATATGCAGAATATTTGGAGAATAAATACAATGCAATGTCACAAGTTCTAGGAGTTCAAATTCCTGTTAGAATGAGTGATTTTAAAGTAATTGAAAATATTATTTTAAGAAACAACGCTTATAGCGAATTAGGAAAAATGGCTGAAATAGGAAATGTAAATTATCCAAAAGCCATGTTGGGAGAATATGAATTAGGTTTAATGTACGAAAAGCAAGGCGATCCGAAACATGCTTCAAAGAAATATCAAAACGCTTCGCAAATGGAACCGATTGGCGATTTGAACAAAGATATGATGTATGAGAAGATTGACGAAATGAATACGCTTGCGAAAAAAAAATAAATAATGTCAAAAGTTAAAACTTCCTTTTTTTGTCAGAACTGCGGAACCCAATATGCCAAATGGCAAGGGCAATGCAATGCCTGCAAAGAATGGAATACGATTGCCGAAGAAATCATTCAAAAACAGGATAAAGTAGCTTGGAAAAGCGAATCTGCTCCAAGTGGAAAAGCGCCAAGACCTTTAAAAATTAACGAAATTGATTCTGCTCAGGAAGTTCGAATGGACACAACCGACAGCGAATTGAATCGTGTTTTAGGAGGCGGACTTGTTCCTGGATCTTTAACGCTTTTGGGTGGAGAACCCGGTATCGGAAAAAGTACACTTTTGCTGCAAGTTTCTTTAAAATTACCATACAAAACCTTGTATGTTTCTGGAGAAGAAAGTCAGAAACAAATTAAAATGCGTGCGGAAAGAATTACGCCAAACAGCGAAAACTGTTATATTCTAACCGAAACCAAAACGCAAAATATCTTTAAACAAATTGAGACCATTCAGCCTGAAGTTGTTATTATTGACTCGATTCAGACTTTGCATACCGATTATATTGAATCGACAGCGGGAAGTATTTCTCAAATTCGAGAAACCACAGCAGAATTGATCAAATTTGCCAAAGAAAGTAATATCCCAGTTATTTTAATCGGGCATATTACGAAAGATGGAAATATCGCAGGTCCAAAAATTTTGGAACACATGGTTGATACCGTTTTGCAATTTGAAGGCGATCGAAACCATGTTTATCGCATTTTGCGTTCCTTAAAAAACCGTTTCGGTTCGACTGCTGAATTGGGAATTTACGAAATGCTCGGAAGCGGTTTGCGTGAAGTAAATAATCCTTCTGAAATTCTAATTTCACACAAAGACGAAGAACTTTCTGGAACAGCAATTGCCACAACACTTGAAGGGATGCGTCCGCTGATGATTGAAATCCAATCTTTGGTAAGCACCGCAGTTTACGGAACTCCACAAAGAAGCACAACAGGTTACAACGCAAAAAGACTAAACATGATTTTGGCTGTTTTAGAAAAAAGAGCTGGTTTCCGTTTAGGCGCAAAAGATGTTTTTCTGAATGTTACTGGCGGAATTTCTGTTGATGATCCAGCAATTGACTTGGCCGTTGTTGCAGCCATTTTATCATCAAACGAAGATATTCCTGTTGGAAAAGGTTTCTGTTTTGCTGGCGAAGTCGGACTTTCTGGAGAAATTCGTCCTGTTAATCGTGTAGATCAGCGTATTCAAGAAGCCGAAAAATTAGGTTTTGATACTATCTTTGTTTCCAAATACAACAAAATTGCTTTAAAAAATACAGGAATCAAAATCGAATTGGTTGCTAAAATTGAAGATGTTGCCAGCATTCTTTTTGGTTGATTTTCTGATAAAAATACCACTATGAATTTTCCAAAACAAAAAATATACAAAGCACTAAAGATATTAGGAATAATATTGTTTTTGCTTTGCATTGCGCTTTACTACTTTCGTGATTCGCTTTTAAAACAGGCAATTGCAAAAGTAACTCACAAAATGGCAGTCGAATACAACAGTAATTTTTCTGTCAAATCGGCTTCATTTGACGGTTTATCCACCATACATTTGACCGATGTTGTTTTGGCGCCAATAAACGCTGACACACTTTGTAAAATCAAAAACGTAGAAACCAGTATAAGTTTAAGCAATTTATTAATTGGAGATGTTCAGATTGGGACTTTAAAAATTGATAACGGTTATATTCAATTAGTCAAAAAAGGCAAAAAACGAAATTTTGATGCCTTTCTAAAAAGAAATCGTGAAGAAACAGATTCGAATGAAAAGCGCAAATATGCTTCATTTGCTTACCGAATTATTTCTAAAGTACTGAATCTGGTTCCAACCGATATGGATTTGAAAAACTTTAAATTCAAAATCGATGACAACGGGAAACTAACTTCTATCGACGTAAACAAACTAGTTTTAAACAACAAACAATTAGAAACCAATCTTCATGTTCAGGCAAAAGATTTTGATCAGCGCTGGAACATTAAAGGTTTTGCAGATCCGAGAAATCAAAAAGCAGATATTCGCTTTTTCAATTTAGATACTGGTGCTATTCGCGTTCCTTATCTGGATCAGCGTTATAACTTAAAAGCAAGTTTTGATTCTATTCGTTTAAATGTTCAAAACATTGATAAAAGCGGCAGCGAATTGCATATCGATGGTTTTACTTCTATTGCTAATCTTACAATCAATCATCCAAAAATTGCCAGCAAAGATGTTGTTATAAAAAATGCCCGTTTTGATTACCGTTTTTTACTGGGAGACAATTTTATTTCGATCGACAGCACTTCAACAATGCAATTGAACAAAATTAAAGTGCGCCCTTACGTTTCTTACGATACCGAAAAAGATACTGTCTATACTTTAAAAGTTGATATTCCTAAAATGAAAGCGCAGGATTTTATCGTTTCGCTTCCTAATGGATTATTTACGCATTTTCAAGGCATGCAGGCAACTGGAAATTTTGATTATAAATTGAATTTCAAATTCAATAAAAACAAACCCAACACGCTTGTTTTTGATAGTAAATTAAACAAAGAAGATTTAAAAATCACCAAATATGGCGAAGCCGATTTAAATAAATTAAACGGCGAATTTGTTTATCGCGCCATTATTCAAAATATTTTGCAACGTCCAGTTTTAGTTGGAAATGCGAATCCAAATTATACGCCTTTAGACCAGATTTCTCCTTATTTAAGAAAATGTGTTTTAACGACAGAAGATCCTTCATTCTTTTCACATCGCGGATTTATAAATGAAGCTTTCAAACAATCGATTCTGAAAAACATTCGAACCAAGAAATTCTCTCGCGGCGCAAGTACAATTAGCATGCAGTTGATTAAGAATGTCTTTTTAACACGTGAAAAAACGCTTTCGCGAAAGCTTGAAGAAATTCTATTGGTTTATATTTTAGAAAACAATCGAATTGTAAGCAAAGAAAGAATGCTGGAAGTTTATTTCAACATTATTGAATGGGGACCAAATGTCTACGGAATTGGAGAAGCGAGTCATTTTTATTTCCAAAAAAGCCCAGCCGATTTAAATGTAGACGAATGTTTGTATTTGGCAACTATTATTCCGAAGCCAAGAAAATTCATGTATCAGTTTAATGATCAAGGTAATTTGAAAGATTATGCTCTTAAAAACCAGAAATTCTTAAAGAATTTAATGTTTAGAAGAGGTCTTTTGGTACCTGAAGATACAATTGGAATATTGCCAGTTTATATTTCTGGAAATGCTCGTTCTCTAATAAGAATTAAAGTTCCAGATTCTACAGCAATCAAAAAAGATTCTTTGGCTGTTGATGATGAGTTTGATTTGTAATTGAGAGACGTTTAACCGCAAGGTTCGCTAAGATTTACGCAAAGCACGCAAAGATTTTTTAACTTTTAAAAGGAAAATCTTTGCGTGCTTTTCTATTATTTTATTAATTAAAACATTGCGAACTTTGCGTAAATCTTTGCGCTCTTCGCGGTTAAATACACTTTAAGGTGCAGGATCAGGAATTATAGCCTGAACAGCATCAATTTCAGCTAAGATTTGTTTAGAAAGAACCACATGAATTGTGTCGATGTTTTCTTTTAATTGTTCTAGAGTTGTCGCGCCAATAATCGAACTTGTCAAAAATGGTTGTTGCAATACAAATCCCATTGCTAATTCGGTTAACGTTAAACCGTGTTTTTTAGCAATTTCTAGATACAATTTTGTCGCTTGAGTACATTGCTCACTATTGTAACGTTTGTATTGAGGAAAAAGATTAACTCTTGCATTTGGATGACTTTCTCCAGTTAAAAATTTACCAGTCAAAACACCAAATGCTAAAGGAGAATATCCAAGCAATCCAACATTTTCATACTTTGAAACTTCCGCAGAATTGACTTCAAACAAACGATTCAATAAAGAATACGGATTCTGAACCGTTTTGATTCGTGGAAGATTGTTGTATTTACTTTCTTCCAAAAGGCGCATCATTCCCCAAGCATTTTCATTAGAAACTCCAATGTGTTTGATTTTACCTTCTTTAATTAATCCGTCGAAAGTTTCTAAGATTTCTCTAAAGTTATCTTCCCAAGCATCATCGTGCCCGTGAAAAGCACGCTGTCCAAAATTGTTGGTTTTTCTTTCCGGCCAATGCATTTGATACAAATCGATATAATCGGTTTGAAGTCTTTTTAAACTGTTTTCAACAGCATATTTAATACTTGCTGGAGAAAAATCTAGTTTCTCACGCATGTATCCAAAATTCGGGTTTGGACCTGCAATTTTAGACGCTAAAACAACTTTATCTCTATTTCCTGATTTCTTAAACCAGGTTCCAATAATTTTTTCAGTATTTCCGTAAGTTTCCTCACTTGCAGGAACCGAATACATTTCGGCTGTATCAAAGAAATTTACGCCTCTTTCCAGCGCATAATCCATTTGTTCGTGTCCTTCGGCTTCTGTATTTTGTCGCCCGAAAGTCATTGTTCCAAGGCATATTTTACTAACTTTTATATCGGTATTGGGTAATGTAGTGTATTTCATTTTTTCTTTAAAGGTTCAAAGTTGCAAAGTCACAAAGGTACAAAGGGATTTTTCAAATTGAAATTTGATAAAGGTTAAAAAAAGTACAAGATTTTTAATTGATAAGCCGTCGTACTAAGTTTTAAAACCTTGCAGAAATAAAAAAAGCTCAGAGAAAAAACCTTTGAGCCTTTGTACCTTAGAACCTCTATTTCTAGATTTATTTTAAACTTTTTAATGGATTTTGAAATGTATTGAAAATCCTAACAATGAAAATAGAGTTTTCTTTAATTTGATATAAAATTTTAAAATTTCTGACCACAATTCGATGACAGTCGATTCTATATTCATCGAGTTGAAATTGCTCAGCAAAAATGATATTATTTGCATTATCAAATAACTCGTTTCTAATTTTTAGTGCTGTCTCTTTTGAATATTTGCTTTTAAACTCAAAATAAACTTCCTTCAAATCTAATTTTGCATTTTCCGACCAAAAAACTATTGGTTTATTCATTGTCCCAATCCTTCATTTCTTTAGACAAATCCTCACTTGAAATTATACGATTGTATTTAATATCTTCTAAACCCTCTTCTACTTTATTATGGTAATCAGTTAATGTTACAGGATTTCCTTTCGCATCATACGAAACCACTTCATTCAAATAATTATCAAAAACGGAAGAAACAATTCGCAGAACTCTTTCATCTGCCAAATCCAATTGATTTTTTATTTTCTCTTTTAATTCTGGAAGTCCCATAATTTTTGTTTTAGAAATTCAAAGTTACGAAAATAATAAGATTGAAGTTTTCAAAATCTGGTACGAAAAAAAGCTCAAAAGTAAAAACCTTTGAGCCTTTGCACCTCAGAACCTTTGTCCCTTAGTTTATGCTATTCAACATTTCCGCAATCTCGTCCAATCTTGGAGTCAAGATAATTTCGATTCTACGGTTTTTAGCTTTTCCTTCTGGAGTTGCGTTGCTTGCCAGAGGAGAAAATTCACTTCTTCCTGCTGCTGTTAGTTTTTGTTTATTGATTTTTGGGTTTTCACTTAAAATAGCTACGATTGCTGTTGCTCTTTTAGTTGATAAATCCCAGTTGTTTGCGATTGGTCCAGAACCAGCATACGGATCATCATCTGTGTGACCTTCAATAAGGACCGAAAGATCTGGATTATCTCCTAAAACTTTTCCAAGTTCTACGACTGCTCTTTTACCTTCAGTTCCAACAGCCCAGCTTCCTGAATTGAAAAGCAATTTGTTCTCCATAGAAACATATACTTTTCCATTTTTGTGCTCAACCGTTAAACCTTTACCTTCAAAACCAGTTAAGGCTTTCGATAAAGTTTCTTTTAGTTTACGCATTGCTTCTTCTTTAGCTGCAATCATATCTTCTAGTTCTTTCAAACGATTTGCTGTTTTATCTAAACGAGCTTGTTCGTCGGCAAGAGCTTTACCTTTCGCTTCTAACTGTGCCAATAATTCACGGTTTTTAGCCATATTTTTTTCTAATGCATCGTTGCTGTTTTTCTCCAATGCATTGTAAGAATCCTGCAATACTTTAAACTTTTTCTGTTCGGCAGCAAGATCTGCTTTTTGCTTTGCTAAGTCATCTTTTGTGCTTGCAAGATCTTTAGTCAATTTATCACGATCAAGTTCTAACTGATTTTTTGCTTTCTTCAAATTATCGTTTTCATCTGTAATAGAACGATTTTCTTTTTTCAAATCAGAGTATTTTGTTTCTAAATCATTATAAATTTTCTTAGAAACACATGACGTTGCGGAAAAAGCTAATACTAGCAATCCGATGGAGGCTTTTTTAATCATCTTCTTTAATTGGTTTATTTCTGGGCGTTTAATAATTTTCAAATATTAAAATTCAATATAAATTTTAAAACTTAAATTCTCTCAGCAAGAACAATACCAAACTTTAATCAATTTCGACTAAAACCGGACAATGATCCGAATGCATTGCGTCTGGAAGTATAACAGCTCTTTTTAATCTGTTTTCTAATGATTCGCTTACTAGATTGTAATCGATACGCCAGCCTTTATTATTTCCTCTTGCTCCAGCGCGGTAACTCCACCAAGAATAATGATGTGGATCTTTATTAAAATGACGGAAACTATCTATAAAACCAGATTTCATTAATCCATCTAACCAAGCGCGTTCTGCAGGAAGAAACCCAGAAACGGTTTTATTACGAACTGGATCGTGAATATCGATTGCTTCGTGACAAATATTATAATCGCCACAAATAATCAGATTCGGAATCGTGACTTTTAGTTCATCTACATATTTTTGAAAATCATCCATAAACATAAATTTATGATCCAATCTTTCAATATTTGTACCAGACGGAAGATATAAACTCATCACAGAAACATCATCAAAATCTGCACGAAGGTTTCTTCCTTCAAAATCCATATGATGAATTCCTGTTCCAAAAACGATATTATTTGGTTTTGTTTTAGAAAGAATAGCTACTCCACTATACCCTTTTTTAGTCGCAGGATAGTAATACTGAAACGGATAACCTGCGGCTGTAATATCATCTACCGGAATTTGGTCTTGTGTCGCTTTTATTTCCTGAAGACAGATTACATCAGGACTTGCTTGTTTCAGCCATTCGATAAAACCTTTGTTTATTGCGGCTCTAATTCCGTTTACATTATAAGAAATAATTTTCATCAGTGATTTTTTTAGGATTTCAAATGTAATAAAAAAGTGCAAAGTTTATCTTGGAAACAATGAAAAGTAGACTTTTTTGTTATCTTTGTTCGCTGTTCTAATAAATTAAAAGTACTACATGGGTTTAGTTACCGCGAAAGAAGTTGCAAAGGCAATAAATGTTGAAAAGTACGGAGTTTTCGGTACCTTTTCTGGCTGGATTCTTATGAAGGTTCTTAAGATCTCAACCCTTAATAAAATTTACGATCGTAATAAACATTTGGAAGACCTTGCGTTTTTGAACGGAATTTTGGACGAGATGGAAATCAAATTCGAAATCCCTGAAGAGGACTTGAAACGTTTGCCAAAAGATGGCGCCTATATTACTATTTCTAATCATCCTCTTGGAGGAATTGATGGAATTTTATTATTGAAATTAATGCTTGAAAGAGAGCCAAATTTCAAAATCATTGCGAACTTCCTGTTACACAGAATTGTTCCGATGAAAAAATACATTATGCCGGTTAATCCTTTTGAAAATCATAAAGATGCAAAATCGAGCGTAATCGGAATTAAAGAAACATTACGTCATTTAAGCGACGGAAAACCTTTGGGAATCTTCCCTGCAGGGGAAGTTTCTACGTATAAAGATGGCAAATTAGTAGTAGATAAACCTTGGGAGGAAGGTGCACTGAAATTAATCAGAAAAGCAAAAGTTCCGGTAGTTCCAATTTATTTTCACGCTAAAAACAGTAAATTATTTTACTGGCTTTCTAAAATCGACGATACTTTAAGAACTGCAAAACTACCTTCTGAGTTATTAACACAGAAAGATCGTGTAATTAAAGTTCGTATTGGAAAACCTATTTCTGTAAACGAGCAAAACGAAATAGAATCTTTCGAAGAATATTCAGAATTCTTGAGAAAGAAAACCTATATGTTGGCAAATCCTTTTGAAAAGGATACGAAGCTGATTGATACGGCAACTGCAAGTCTTAAAATTACAAAAGCACCAAAAAAAATCGTGACGCCTGCAAGCGAATCAAAATTGATTGATGAAGTTCAGGCTTTAAGAGACAGCGATTCTAGATTTTTACAAAGTAAAAACTACGAAGTTTTCTTTGCAAGCGCGAAACAGATTCCGAACATTTTACACGAAATTGGTCGTCTACGCGAAATCACTTTTCGAGAAGTAGGTGAAGGGACAAACGAATCTATTGACTTAGACGAATACGATCAATATTATCACCATATGTTTTTATGGGATGATGAAACCAAAAAAATTGCTGGAGCTTATCGCATGGGATTAGGTTCTGAAATTTACCCAAAATACGGAATTGAAGGATTCTATCTAACAGATCTTTTCAGATTTGAGCCAGAACTTCATGATATGATGCATAAATCTATCGAAATGGGACGTGCTTTTATCGTGAAAGAATATCAGCAAAAACCAATGCCTTTGTTCTTATTATGGAAAGGAATTATTCATACTACTCTACGTCATCCTGAACATAAATATTTGGTTGGCGGTGTAAGTATCAGTAATCAATTTTCTGATTTCTCTAAATCTCTGATGATTGAGTTTATGAAATCAAACTATTACGATCCGTATATCGCGCAATACATTCACCCGAAAAAGGCTTACAAAGTAAAACTGAAAGATGCTGACAAAGATTTTATCTTCGACGAAGCCGAATCTGACTTGAATAAGTTTGACAAAATCATTGATGAGTTAGAACCAGGAAATTTACGTCTGCCTGTTTTAATTAAAAAATACATTAAACAAAATGCACGTGTAGTAGCTTTTAATGTTGATCCATTATTCAATAATGCTATCGACGGTTTAATGTACATTAGAATTGCAGATATCCCAGAAAGCACAATGAAACCTGTTATTGAAGAGTTTCAAATTGAATTAGAGAAAAAATTATCGGAGAAAGAAGATTAATTTGCGTATTGTTGAATAAAAAAAATCGGATTTACTACTTAAGTAAATCCGATTTTTTTATTCGATTCTTTTTCTTTAGAACCATGGTTTTTTACCAACCTGATATGTTTGATAAAATTCATCATCCGATTTTGTTAAGTAGATAATTCCTTCTACAAAACCAACGACTCCTCCTAAACCACAAGTTACCAAAGTGACTACAAGCTGAATAATCCCTTCTTTTTGATAACCTAAGTAAAATTTATGCACACCAAATGAACCTAATACAATTCCTAAAATTCCAGCAGTTGTTTTTTTATTCTCCGTTTTTCCCGAATTCAATCCTGTGTTTTCCATATTTTAAACAATAAAATCTTTTTTAATTCCCTACTCTTAAGGATTTTCAGTTACTCCATTTATACTTTTTAACAGAGTGCAAGATTACTTACTTCAAAACCCGTCTACAGGAACTAAAAGTTTTTATTATATCAGAAAAAGACATTTTTAAGCATAAAAAAAACCCACTCATTTCTGAATGGGATTTTTGCATATTTTGTGTTTTTATTAAAACCAGCCTTTATAACCAACTTGATAAGTTTGATAAAATTCTTCGTCGGATTTTAATAGATATAGAATTCCTTCAATAATTCCTATTAAACCGCCAATTCCGCAGAATCCTAAAACTAGCTGAATTAAACCTTCTTTGGTATATCCCAGATAGAATTTATGAATTCCTAAAGAACCTAGTACAATGGCCAAAATTCCGGCTATTACTTTTTTATTTTCCTGCTGGTCGTATCGAGGATTATTCCAGTCTTCTCTTCTTGTATTCTCCATTTTTATTCCCTTTATAGTTAATAATATAGTTTTACAAAAGTTAATCTTCAGATTAAATCCCGCTACAGACAAATATGTTTTTTACTTGTCAACAACCATTGTTTTGGCAGCCAAATCATGAAGAGCTCTCTTATCGTCATTCAACAATGATGTCAAATAGATTAACGGAAAAACAGCACACATACCTTTAATCAAATTTCTCAAAATAACATTAAACGCAAGAATATCTCCATTTTGCTCATAGTCAACAGTTTTGATTGACAAAACTAATTTCCCTAATGAAGAGCCTTTCAATAAAAGATCACAAGCAATAAAATAAATAAAAGCAAACAAAATAATAAACAAAGTTGCTTCTGGCGAAATAAATGCTAACGCAAGATTTACAACATAGATAATAACAATATCCAAAATAAATGCACCTATTCTTTTTCCAAAATCACAAGGAACAAGACCAATGGCATGATTTTCTTCTTGCGATGTATTTCCTAATCTGTTTCTTGTATCATATTCATGTGATGACAATACAGATCCTGGAACATAAGTTGTATTACAAAAGAAACAGTTTAGTTCATCACCCAATTCTCTAATTTTTAATAATGGAATAAAGAAAACATGAAAATAAAGCTGATAGTTTTTTAAATGATAGCTTTCTTGTCTTCTGCAATTTGGGCAATCGAATTTTCCAGATTTAATTGTACTTTGAACTGTTTTTCTTCCGTAAATAATCATACGATTTTTAATTTTATAGGTTATATTTCTTCGTTTGGGGGAGCTTATTTCAACAATCAAAATATTTTGTTAAAAAAAGCAAAACAATATTATTAAAAATTACCATACAAAACTAACTCTCTATATAATTAAAACGAAAAGAATTCTTTTTTAAACTTTTCCAGAATCTAAACGTTGTAAACCGCTTTTATTTTATCTACAATCACTTGCGCCAATCTTTCATGGCTTTCGAAAGTCCATCCAGCAATATGTGGCGTTAACAAAACATTTTTAGATTCTAAAAGATATTGAAATGCCTCTGGCGTATTTTTATCCTGAAAAAGCGTTTCAAAAGAAAGTTCTTCGTACTCCAAAACATCCAAACCTGCACCTAAAACTTTTTTTGCTTTCATCGCTTCAACTAAATCTGCCGTAACTATATTTTTACCGCGAGAAGTATTAATGATCCAGAATGGCTTTTTAAATGCACTTATAAAGCTTTTATTGACCATTTTATCTGTTTCTGGTGTCCAAGGAAGGTGAAGACTTAAAACATCTGTTTTTTCTTGTAATTCTTCTAACGAAACTTGTTTGGCATTTTCGTCTCCAACATTATCCAAAATATCATAGCAAAGAACTTCTGTATCAAAACCTTTCAGTTTTTTAGCAAAAGCTTTTCCCATATTTCCATAACCAATAATTCCTACTGTTTTTAAATCTAATTCATGGCCACGATTGCTTTCTCGATTCCATTGACCTGATTTTACTTCAGCATCGGCTTGATTTAAATTATTAAACAAAGACAGAATTACGCCAAGCGAATGTTCTGCAACAGCGTTGCGATTACCTTCTGGAGCAGCAATTAGATGAATTCCTTTCGAAGTAGCATACTCACAATCAATACTTTCCAAACCTGCGCCAACTCTTGCAATAAATTGCAACTTTGTTGCTTTATCTAAAAATGTCTTATCAATCTTGAAACGGCTGCGAATTACGATTCCGTTATAACCTTTAATTTTAGCCTCAATTTCTTCTTTAGAAGATTTAAAATCAGCGTGATTTTCGAAACCAGCTTCTTCCAATTGATTCCATAAAATTGGATTATTGCTGTCGATATGAAGAATTTTTATGCTCATTATTTTTTTGATTTTTTACAAAAACAAAAATACGTTTAATTTAATCTCGCAAAGACGCAAAGTCGCAAACTTTTTTGATGCAGCAGTCTCAAATTTAAGCGGATTGCTTATTTAATAATTAAGTTGAACAACCAAAACAAAATTTCGTGTCTTCTGCCTTTGTGGCAAATCTTTTTTTATTGGGCAGATTTTTTCTAACTTTGAAAGTATTCGGATTTATCACATCCATTCTCTAAATCTTCAGAAAATCTTCCGCAATGAAATTAACCAAGACTTTTAAAGCCTTTTTTGAAAACGAAAAATCAGGAGGAATTATCTTGCTTGCTGTAACGCTTCTATCACTTTTCCTTGCCAATTCTTCCTTTCAGGTTCCATATGTGGCATTTTGGGAAAAAGAAATTGCAGGACATACTATAACAGATTGGATTAACGATGGATTAATGACGATTTTTTTCCTTTTGATTGGATTAGAATTGGAACGCGAAATTTATCATGGAGAATTATCTAACTTCAAAAATGCATCATTGCCTATAATGGCAGCTTTTGGCGGAATGCTGGTTCCTGCCGCAATCTTTCTGGTTTTAAACTACGGAACCACAACCCAAAACGGTGCTGGAATTCCTATGGCCACCGATATTGCTTTTGCAATTGGTATTTTATCGCTTTTAGGAAATCGAGTTCCCGCCTCACTAAAAGTATTTTTAACCGCTTTGGCCGTTATTGACGATTTAGGCGCCATCATTGTAATTGCCGTTTTTTATACAACTTCTATTTCGTTTTTAAATCTAGGAATTGCGCTTGGAATCTGGATTATTCTATTTGTTTTAAATCGAATGAAAATTCACAATCTCATTCCGTATCTCGTTGGCGGCACGATTATGTGGTATTTCATGCTTAATTCTGGCGTTCACGCCACAATAACCGGTGTAATTCTGGCTTTTGTTATTCCGTTTGGAGATGGAGGTGAAAAAACTTCCTCATACAAATTACAGCATTTTTTACATCAACCTGTTGCATTTTTTATATTGCCCTTGTTTGCAGTTGCAAACACAGCTCTTACAATCGAATCTAACTGGCACGAAGGCTTAAATCATTCAAATACATACGGAATTATCCTCGGACTTGTCGTTGGAAAACCGCTTGGAATACTACTTTTCTCTTCTGTCGGTGTAACTTCTGGCTTATGCATTTTACCAAAAAATTTAAAATGGGCTCATATTTTAGGCGCAGGAATGTTGGGTGGAATCGGTTTTACAATGTCGATTTTCATAACCGTTTTGGCTTTCAAAAATCCAGAAATCATTGTTTTTTCGAAGATTGCTATTCTTATTGCATCTTTCTTGGCCGGACTTTTAGGTTTTGTGTTTCTAAAATATGTTTTGAACAAAAAGCATAATGACTTATTTGAAATATGAAAAAAACACTAATCTTTCTATCTTTCTTTTATCTGATTTTGACGGCTTGCAATCAAAAAACAAAAACAATTCCTATCGCTGAAAGTTCAAAAAATGAAATTATTACTTCTGAAAAACATTCAAAAGATGAAATTGAAGGAACTTATAAAGCTGAAGGCTGCGATCTGTCTGTAATTATTTCAAAAATTAAAGATGATTATCAATATATTTTTAAGTCAAATCTTCGCACTTTAAAAGGAAAAGCGACATATTCTAAAAACAATTCTGGCGAACAATATATTACTTTAGAAGGAATTCAATGGGATGAATATGAAGGTGATATCAGCGACGAAAGTGATTCGGTCCCAGTAGGAATTGACGCTTTATATGCAAAAGATACTTTGACGATTCAGAATTATGGAAATTCGATGAATTCTTATACTAAGATTTCAGAATGTGGGTTAAAGTATATTCAGTTAATTAAAAAGTAAAATATTTATCCTCCTAAGCCTAGTCTAAGAACTTGTAAGCTAAAAAGGTCTTCGACTTCGCTCAGACTGACAATTGTTAAATCTCAAAATCCTTAAAAATCCCTGATTATCTACAATATTGTCATTCCGAGGAACGAGGAATCGCACTCGTAATTCCGAAATCAAAATCGTCAACCTTTGTCGAGTTACTAGTGTGATTCCTCCTTCCTCGGAATGACAAAAATGTACGCTAACTTTATAAAAAAAATCCAAACCCCAACAAAATTGGAATTTGGATTTTCTATATTGAAATTTTAATCAATTAACCTTTGATTTGCTTCAAAGAAGTCTTAATTCCTTTAATTAAAGACGAACTGAAACCATTGTGCTCCATTTCATTTAAACCGACAATTGTACAACCTTGTGGCGTTGTTACACGGTCGATTAATTGTTCTGGATGCACACGCTCTTCTAAAAGCATTTTAGCCGCTCCTTTAACAGTTTGAGCCGCAATTGCAAGTGCAGTATTAGAATCAAAACCAATTTCAATTCCCGCTTGCATAGACGCGCGAATATAACGCAACGCATACGCAGTTCCGCAAGCGCCTAAAACGGTTGCTGCATCCATTAATTTTTCATCGATTACTGGAGCTGTTCCTAAATCTTGGAATAAATCAACAATTGGAGAAGCATTTTCTTTGTATTTTTCAGGGAAAGAAATACAAGTTGCCGATTCTCCAAACTGCGCCGCAATATTTGGCATAATGCGAACAACTGGATATTCAAAATTTGTTTTGGTTTGAAGCACCTCCAAAGACAATCCGCTTACTGCAGAAGCAATTGTTTTGTTTTGAATAACTGGCAGAATTTCAGCCAAAACAGTATCGACCTGATATGGTTTTATGGTTAAAATTACAACATCCGCTTCTTGAATGTTATGTTTATTATCGTTAGAAACAGTGATTCCGTATTCCGTTAAATATTGAATACTTCCTGTATTTCTTCTTGTGACAGTAACTTGGTTGTTTTTCGAGAATTTGGCAATTCCCAAGGCAATAGAAACCCCAAGGTTTCCTCCTCCAATAATGTGTACTTTCATTTTGGTTTAGCTTTAATTTATTTCTGGTTGGCAAACAGCATTTTCCGCCTGCAAATTACGCAGATTTTAGAGATTTTAAATCACTGCAAACGGCTAATTTGTGGCAAAAATCTAGAATCCGAGAATCAAATTTGCTACTCCGAAGTATAACATGATTCCGAATACGTCATTGGTCGTTGTAATAAACGGACCTGTTGCAATTGCGGGATCAATTTTATTTTTGTTAAGGAAAAGCGGGACCAAAGTTCCTAAAGTTGCAGCAAAAAGAATCACGACAATCATCGAAATTGAAATAGCAAATCCTACTAAATATTGTTGGTACATAATCGAATGATAGCACAATAAAAGCAATGAAATGATACTTCCCGAAATCATAGAAACGGTAATTTCTTTTGTAAAATATCCACGGCTAAAATCTTTTAGCGTTCCGTTTGCTAGACCTTGAACCACAATTGCAGAAGCCTGCACACCAATATTTCCTGCTGTAGCAGAAAGTAAAGGCACAAAAATGATTAAAGTAGAATATTTTTGAAAAGTCGCTTCGTTACCTTTTAAAACAAAAGATGCCACAATTTCGATTACCATTCCAATTAAAAGCCAAGGCAAGCGTGCTTTTGTAAGTTCGTAAACGCTATCGTTTGATTCAACGTCTTGCGTAATACCGGCAGCTAATTGGTAATCCTTATCAGCTTCTTCTTTGATTACGTCTACGATATCGTCAATGGTAATTCTTCCTACCAAACGACCTAATTCGTCCACAACCGGAATTGCCTCTAAGTCGTATTTCTGCATAATACGGGCAACTTCAACGTCTTCCGTATCAACATTTACAAAATTTAATTTTCGGATATAAACTTCGCCAATTTGAGTTTTGGTTGAAGAAGTCAATAAATCTTTCAGAGAAAGTCTTCCTTTTAGTCGGTTTTCATCATCAACAACATAAATAGAATGTACTCTAGAAACGTTTTCGGCCTGAATGCGCATTTCTTTCACGCAGGTTAAAACGTTCCAGTTTTCATTCACTTTTACAAGCTCTTTTCCCATCAAACCACCAGCCGTATTTTCGTCGTAACGCAAAAGATCAACAATATCTTTAGCGTGTTCAACGTCTAATATTTCTGAGATTACTTCTGCTTTTATTTCTTGCGAAAGTTCGGCAATAATGTCGGCAGCATCATTAGTTTCAAGCTCATCAAGCTCTTCTGCAATTTCTTTTGGCGAAAGTCGGCTTAAGATGTTCTCACGCAAATCTTCTTCTAATTCTAGAAGAATTTCGGCTGTTTTATCACTATCTAAAACCTTAAAGATATAAGTTGCCTCGTCAAAATCTAATTCATCTAAGATTTCGGCAATATCGGCATGGTGCAGATCATTAAGTAAAACTTCAAGTTCGTTGTCGTTTTTCTTATTGATAAGTTCTTCTAACTGATGTATAAATTCTTTACTAACTTTGAACTCCATCGGCTTCTATTTTTTGAGTTAGTTCAATAAATTCATCGACACTTAACTGCTCGGGACGTTTATCAAAGATAGTGTCTTCTCGCAAATTGTCTGATAAATTTAATGTTTTCAAACTGTTACGTAATGTTTTTCGTCTCTGCTGAAAAGCCGTTTTTACAACCGTAAAAAATAACTTTTCACCACAAGGAAGACTATAATCTTCCTTTCGGGTCATTTTCATCACACCCGATTTCACCTTGGGCGGAGGAATAAAAACATTTTCGTCTACAGTAAACAAATACTCAGTATCATAGAAAGCCTGTGCTAGGACAGACAAAATTCCGTATGTTTTTGATCCTTTTTTCTCGCAGATTCGTTCTGCAACTTCCTTCTGAAACATTCCAGAAAATTCCGGAATCTGATCTCTAAATTCTAATGTTCTAAAAACAATTTGAGAAGAGATATTATAAGGAAAGTTACCAATAATTGCGAACTGCTTATTTTCGTAAACTTGATTTATATTGTATTTCAGGAAGTCTTCTGAAATAATTTTGTCTTTTAATTTTGGATAATTAGCATCCAGATACGCAACAGACTCGGTATCAATCTCGATTACTCGAGTAATAATGGGTTTGTCAAGTAAATATTTAGTAAGCACACCCATTCCTGGTCCTATTTCTAAAACCTCATCGTACCCTTTTAGACTTAAAGTATCTGCAATAGCTTTTGCAATGCTTTCGTCTTTAAGAAAGTGCTGTCCTAAATGTTTTTTTGCTTTTACTTTTTCCATTTCATTTCTTGTTTGCCACGAGGGCGCAAAAGTATTCTTTTTGCATTAAAGACTCAAAGCTTATTGGATTTATTTTGCAGCTAAGACTCGAAGACACAAAGTTTTATTTTTTATTTATTTCACGTAGTTGCTGAACATCGAATAAATCTTTTGCTCGATTTGCCTTAATTTTGCTTGTGATCAAATCTTCAAGCGATAAAACATTCCATTTCAAAAATGTTTTTCCGTTTACAGTAACTTCTTCACTATCATTATAAGCTTCTTCAAAACTTTTATTCACAGAAAACTTTGTTATAAGCTCTAAATCTAAATCAGCATGAGAAAACTTTATTGATATATTTTGCTGTTGCTGCTTTACATTGTTAGGAAAATCATCAATTTCATACCCCATTTCATTAAAGACCAATACTAATTTTTTAAAATTTTCTTCCGTTGTTTCGATCCAAAAATCAACATCAGCCGAATGTCTTTGATAACCATGAAAATTAACAGCTCCACCGCCAACCATAAGCATTCTTACATTATGCTTTGCTGACAATGCAATAAATTCATCAATATTTTGATCCCAAAGTTTTGACATATTACTTTGATTTAATAACAATAAGAAAATTGTCTTTATTTTTGTCAATTTTATTTTTTACAGGAAATGCACTTATGCGTTCGCTTAAACGTAAAAAACTATAAAATCTTTCAACTTTAGTTAAGTTTAAAAAATCTTCTTGCTGTTGTTTATTACTTTCCTCTTTTGTTTGAAATCGAATCTCCATAATATTTCTTTTAAAGAAAACTGAAAACCAAAAATTATTAATGCTCAGAAATAACTTCTAATTCTGTTCTAAACGAAAGCATTTTATCAGCAAATAAACCTAATGCTTCTCTGTGAAATTCCGGTTCATCTTCGATATAAAACTTCTCCAGCGTTTCTTTGCTGTCTGTCACATATTGTGTTGAATACGTAATTCCGCCCATTTCTTCTTCAACTAGAACTTTTACAATTCGTGCTGAAGAAAATTTATTAGTAGCCAGAATTTCTGGTATGTGTTTTTCCTGCATCCACTTTAACCATTGGTCGTGAACGCTTTCGTGTATGTTTGTGGTAACGTTGTAAATAATCATTTTTTTTTGATTTTAGATTGTAGATTTTAGATTTTAGACTCTTGTTGAAATCTAAAATTTAAAGTCTGAAATCTGAATTATAAGTTCTTATCTCCTCTTAATTCTCGGTATTTTTTTCTAGCATCGACAAAGTAAATACTGTCTTGATGGTTAAAAATTACCTTTTCATATAAAGATTTTGCCTTTTCTGTATCTTTTAATTCGTCGTTGTAAATTTCGGCTGAGAAAAACAGCGCTTCATCAACATAAATTCCGTCACTGTGATTGTCAATGATTTGCTGATATTGGCTTAAAGCCGAAGCAAAATCTTTCTGACTTTCGTACACTTTTCCCAAACGCAATAACGTTACTGCTTCTATTTCTTGACCTTTAAAGGTTTTTAAAATATTCTGAAACTGTGCAATTGCTTCTTGTTTTTTATTCTGATAAATTAAAAAATCCCCTTTTGCGAATTGCTTCAGCGCCATTTGAGTTGAATCTGCAGCAGTGTTATCATTAATTAAAAGAAAATATTCTAAAGCATCATTTGCAATTAACTGCGTATTGGCCGCTTTTAATTCTTTAAACTGTTTATTTGCCCATTCAAAATCGCCTTTGTAATAACTTGTTTTTGCGGCTTTCAAACTGGCTTCGTGCGCCATGACATCATTCTTTAAATCCAATTGAATCTGAGAATAATAAATCAACGCTTGATTGTATTTTTCTTCCAAAAGCAAAATATCTGCCAATTCCATTTTAGCATCGGCTTTTTGGTATTCGTTTAAATTTAATTGCAAAGCCTTTTTGACAACTTCCTTTCCTTCTTCTGTTTTTTTCAAATTAAAAGCCAGAAAATGAGCTTGAATAAGTTGCAAAGATAAAGTAAAAGGATTGATTTCGTAAGTTGTCAGCAATTGCTTTAATTCTTGATCAATCGCAGGATATTCTTTTTCTTCTGCTTTTTTGATTTTAATCTGTATTAAATTCGCATTCGATTGAATCAATAAATCTAAATCTTTTGTGTTTTGAAGAATGAAATTCAGAATTTCTGTAGCCGTTTCATCATCCTCTTCATTCATCGCAAACTGACTCAGATTGACAATACTTAACAACGATTCTGGTTCACGTTTGTAAATGGCTTTTTCTTGAATGAATGCTTTTCCAAATTCTTTTTGCTGTACATAAAACCAGCTTAAATAATGATTCCAGAAAACGTCTTGATCTTTTTGTGTTTTTAAAATTAATGCTTTTCGCATCGCATCTTTAAAAGCCGTATTATCGGTTTCGCCATTCATAAAGCGAGATAATTGCGTCTGAATCAAACTGGTGTTCTGCGGATTTGTAAAAGATTCTGTCAGCAGTAAATCAATCATTAAATCGGTCTTACCCAATTGTCCGTACAACATCCCGATTTGAAAATTGAAATTAAAAGTCGGCTGAATCTGCATTGCTGTTTGATAGGCTTTTAAAGCATATTCCAACAATACTTTTTTCTCAAAAGAATTGGCAATTCCGTAAACATCGTTTGGACTTATTTTTATTTTTTCGATTGCCTGTTCGTAGTAATTTTTGGCTTTCGAATCGTTCTTCTGTAACTGAAAATTATATCCTAATTCTACTAAAAAGACACCTTGTTTGTAGCGATTGTAACGATCTTGAATTGCTTTTTCTGCATTGGCAAACTGCTGTAACTGCTGATAACAATCAATCGTTCTTAAAAAATACTGCGTATTGGAAGGCGCATTTTTTAAAAGTTCTTCATAACTGATTTTTGCCTTTTCAAAATCTCCTTTGTCATAATAATATTGCGCCAACTGCTCGTTTTGCCCAAATGCAAAACCAGAAAATAATAAAACGATATATATTAATATGTTTTTCATATTTTTTAAGTTTTCAGTCGCAGTCGCAGTTTTCAGGCTAAGTTCAACTATAAACTGTCACTGTAAACTGTAACTTTTTTACTTTTCCAAAAAATCAATCCCAAACCAATTAAAATAAACGGAATACTTAAAATCTGTCCCATATTTATCAGCATATCATTCTCGAAAGCTTCTTGATTTTCTTTGAAAAATTCAATTATAAAACGAGCTGCGAATAATAAAGTTAAGAAAGTTCCAAAGATTAAACCTTGTGCATTTCTAATTTTTTCTGATTTGTACATGTAAAACAGAATTCCAAAAATCAATAAATAAGCAAAAGCTTCGTATAATTGTGTTGGATGTCTCGGAATTAAATCATCTCTTTGAAAAACTACACCCCAATTTCCGTTGGTTGGTTTTCCGTAAATTTCAGAATTCATAAAATTTCCCATTCTGATAAAAGCACCCGTTACAGGAACTGCAACCGACATTTTATCCAAAAGTCCCAAGAATTGCACTTTGTATTTGCGGCAATATAAAATCATTGCCGTAATTACTCCAATTGAACCTCCGTGACTTGCAAGACCTTGATACCCGACAAATTCGTAAGAGCCTTTAATTTTCTGAATTGGCAAAAGAATTTCTATTGGATGTTTTAGAAAATAATCTGCTTCATAAAAAAAACAATGTCCAAGTCTGGCTCCTAAAACGGTTCCAACAATAACATAAATTAGTAAGCTGTCGAGATTGTCTAAAGAAAGGTTTTCTTTTTTATAAATATTTCTAACAATATAAAAGCCTAGAAGAAGTCCGCAGGCAAAAAGAGCTCCGTAATATTTTAACGGAAAACTATCCGTGATCCAGAAAATGACAGGATCTACGTTCCAATTTAATATTCCGTTTTTCATGCTCCGTTTTTTAATTTCTATAAATTAAGAAAACCTAACAGGTTTTAAAAACCTGTTAGGTTTGTATCTTAAAAACTATTTTTTTTAGTTTATAATATCAAATCCACAGTAAGGACGTAAAACTTCTGGTATTACGATTCCTTCTGGAGTTTGGTAATTTTCAATAATTCCAGCTAAAACACGCGGAAGCGCTAATGAACTTCCGTTAAGTGTGTGAGCCAATTGATTTTTTCCATCTTTATCTTTGAAACGCAACTTCAAACGATTTGCTTGGAAAGTTTCAAAATTAGAAACAGAACTAATCTCCAACCAACGATCTTGTGCTGTAGAAAACACTTCAAAATCGTAAGTTAAAGCAGATGTGAATCCCATATCGCCACCGCAAAGACGTAAAACTCTGTACGGTAATTTTAATTCTTTTAGAATCTCTTTTACATGCTCCACCATTCCGTCAAGCGCAGCATAAGAATTATCTGGATGCTCCACACGTACAATTTCTACTTTATCAAATTGGTGTAAACGGTTTAATCCGCGAACGTGTGCTCCGTAAGAACCTGCTTCACGACGGAAACATGGCGTATACGCTGTATGCAAAACAGGCAATTCGCTTTCGTTTAAAATTACATCACGAAATAAATTCGTAACTGGAACCTCAGCAGTTGGAATCAAATATAAATCATCAATTGTAGAATGATACATTTGTCCTTCTTTATCCGGCAATTGTCCCGTTCCAAAACCTGAAGCTTCGTTTACCAAATGCGGTACCTGAACTTCATTGTATCCTGCGGCTGTATTTTTGTCTAAAAAGTAATTGATTAAAGCACGCTGTAAACGAGCGCCTTTTCCTTTATAAACAGGAAATCCTGCTCCAGTAATTTTTACACCCAATTCAAAATCGATAATATCGTATTTCTTTACCAATTCCCAATGCGGTTGTGCGCCTTCGTGTAAAGTAGGAATATCTCCTTCTTGGAAAACATTTAAATTATCGTCTGGCGTTTTTCCCTCAGGAACAATATCAGCCGGAAGGTTTGGTAAAGTGTATAATTTATTGGTTAACTCAACAGCCAAAGCTTCTGCTTTTTCGCTAAGTTCTTTGCTTTTTTCTTTTAGCGAAACTGTTTTTTCTTTTAAGATTGCCGCTTTAGCTTTCTCTCCAGATTTCATCAATTCACCAATATCTTTGGACAATTTATTAGATTCTGATAAAGTATTGTCTAATTCCACTTGTGCAGCACGACGATTTTCGTCTAATTGAACCACTTCTTCAACAACGCTTTTAGCATCGATATTTCGTTTTGCTAAAGCTTTGATTACTTTCTCTTGATTTTCTCTAATAAATGCAATTTGTAACATAGCTTGTTTTTTATAACTATTGTATTTTTTATAACGGAAGCAAATTTAATGAAATGTTTGTTAACAAAAGGACAAAGTTTAAAAGGAAAACTGAAATCTCTTATAAACAGCAAAAGCACTAAAAAAGTGCTTTTGAGATTGTTTTAAATTTATAGCTTATTCAAGAAAACGATGTCTGTCATCACGATGAAAAGCGTATTCTCTACCATTAAACTTCAGCTTCTCAGATTCCTTTTTGATTTTCAATTCCTTATTTTTTTCCATATCGTTTTCTAAACTATCTTCGATAGCTTCTTCATAAGAGAAATTTTTGGTCACAATTAAATCAAAATAGCCATTTGTTTTATTGTCTCCCAAACTCATACCCGTTTCTAAAGTTTCGATCTGGTAAGTACCGTTTCCGTTAGAATCTCCATTGGTAAGACGAATTGGATATTCGTATAAAAATTTCCTGATTTCATTATTTTCAAGAGTCAGTAAAGTAAATTTTTGTTCCGAATACAAAACTATTCTGCTACTTGCGATGGCTTCTGTATAAAAAGCAATTGCTGGAGTTGTTTCGTTGAGATATACCAGATTTTTCAAAATATGCGATTTAGAAAATCGAACTCCTTCGTTATGATAATATCCTAAATTGGCATCAAATTCTTCGGCAATTATATTTCCGCTTTCACGATCTACAAACAAATATTTACGCTGAAAATAATTTCCTAAATCATCAAAATCATCCGATTTTGGCTTTTTTTTGTTTTGCTCTACAATTGTGACAACAAAAAATGCCGTTTTTTGATCGAAATTGATAGAACTTGTCTCGTCAATTTTAATTTTCGAATATTTGATTTTAAGATTTGATGCCACTTTTGAAAGTAACGGAAGATCCAATTCATCTGAATTTTCTATATTATCCAGATTTTTAAAAATTAGCTTTTTAAACTCTTTCCTATTTATATTAGAATCTGTTTTTATCAGAGAAAGTAATTCCTGATTCTGAATTTCTGCTTCGTTTTTAGTTTTTTCATTTTTACCGCAAGCGAATAAAAAAAGCAAAACTCCACTAATTAGTATAGTTTTTTTCATAGGCATCAATTTAATGGTAGCATTTTTTTGGGTTCTCCAAATATATACTTTTCTTACAAAATCTGCCAGAAAAATTAAAATTTCAAAACTACTTTCTTAAAAATATAACTTATTTAAGCTCAAAGCACCTTTTTTGCTGCCAAAATAATTTAATCTCTTTTGATTTCGTGACCAACAAATTCTTCTAAAGCAGCAAACATTTCCTCGACCGAAAGCACTTCTGTATCAGGATGCGATTTTAAGAACGCCGCATTTAGTTCGACTATATTTTCATCCAATTCGAAATACGTATTGTTATTCAAAACATCGCGAAAAGCATTTGGTGTGTCTGCTTTTTCTTTTAGAAATTTTGCTAATTTGATATTGCTCTGCAAACGCAGTTTTCGAGATTGTTCTTTAAATAATTCCAAATGTTTTTCGGCACCAATTAAAGCTAAACCTTCTTCTATTAATTCGTTCAATTCTTTGTTCCAGCCAGAATCGTGTACAAATTGCGAAAAATTTCCTTCTGCATATTTCGAAGCGTAAAAATCTAAATAATAACTCATTAAAGCATCTTCGTGAATTAAATCATCGTCTATTTTTTCTTCACGCATTAAATTGATTACCGAAATATTCGAATTTACAACGTCTTGAGGATTTTCGCTATTTGCTGCTGTTTCTGAAATAATGATTTTACCGAATTCCATTTTGAATTTTATTTAAAAGATTGTTTTGCAAAGTTGAGGGAAAAAATTGAAATATACCCTTTTTACAATTTGAATTAAAACAAAAAATAGTAATTAGCCTCTTGAGAAATAACAGCGTTTTTAATCAATTGTTTTAAAGCAACAAATATTCTCGTAATTTTAAAAACAAAAAAAATAAACAGCTCTTACGCAACCATTTAAAAAAAACAGCATCTGTTAAATAGAAAGTATTTTCTAACTAAAACCAAAAAATTATGAAACAGATTTTCTTATTTTTTATTCTTCTATTTGTTTTTACAAGCTGTGAGAGTGAAGATTTACCAATTTCAGAGGTACAATATTCTGGAATAGCAAAAGGTGATTCTTTTCCTTATGACGAAAGTACTGCTTCAACATTTTTAGTCATTAAAAATACCAAAGCATGGAACAATTTAATGACAGAAATGAGTACTTCAAATGATTTAGTAAAAAATTTCAGTGAGACAAATATTGATTTCAATAAATATCAAATTATTGCGATTATAGATAAAACTCAATACAATGGCGGGCATTCTATTGATATTGTAAAAATCAGTCAAAACCGTAAAACCATAATTGTAAAAGTTGAAAAATTAAAAACTGGAGATCTAACATCTAGATTATCTAGACCTTATGAAATTGTAAAAATAGCAAAGACAGACAAAAGGGTTGTTTTTGAGCAGTAAACACCTAAAAACCTTTATTCTCTACCAATAATTCTTTCAATTCATTGGTCTTCAAATACGCCGCAAAACGTCCAGAAAGTAGTAACATTTCTTTTTCTTCGGGTGTAATTTTGAGTTTGGTTTCTACGTGCGAAGCATATTCATAAAGCATTAAAAGTTCGCTTGCGCCAAAATCTTTAAACTTTTCTCTATCTAAACTAGAAAGCAGTATTTCGCCATTTTTATCTTTTTTAAAACTATCCAAACCAAATTTCTCAATCAGTTTTGCTTTAAAATCATTGTGAAGCTGAAGCCAACTTGCCGCTTCGTCATCGGTATTTTTTAGCTGCGTAACTAAATCTTCATATTTTTCATCTTTCTTCAAAGTTGACAAATGATTTCTTAAAGTTGTAAAACCAATAATCTGATAATTTGAAGTTGGAATTTTATAGCGTTCCAAAGCATTTTCAACATCTCTTTCAAAAGTCATATATCGAGTTTGAACCGTATATAAAGACGCAGTTTCTAATAACGAAAGAAGTCTAATTTTGCCATCGTTTATAAAAGGCGATTTTTTTCCTTGTCCCAAACAATCAATAAAAAGCGATTTTTTGTTTTTGTCTTTCACTTTATTGTCGTTGTGGAGCAATTCAATCAAGGTTTCGTAACCCATATTGTCAGAAGCGCCACCGTCTATTACACATAAAATTTTATCTTGATTTTTGATTCCGAATTTGGTTTTTGGCAGAACGCCAGGAAAAGCAGAACTCGCCGTTATGGCATACGTAAGCGGAAAATCGTAACCATTATTAATTTGATTTTTGTCAAGCGGAAGTGACGCTTTATTTGGCGCTAAAGAAGAATTTATTTTTAAAGCCCGAATAATGTGCGGCATAAACGGAAAACGTTCTCCATTGTTATAAGCAGTTCCGTTGGCCACCATCATTGGCAGTTGTGGATTTTGTTTACTTTCTTTCGGAATAAAAAAATCAGACAAAAGCATTTGTGTTTTAAACTTATTCTGATTTTCTGGATTGGCGCTGTCGTATTGCAAAACTTCCAAATCTAATCTTTGAGCCATAGAGACTTTTTCTCCTTTTTCGTTTCGGCTATTATTTAAAAGAGAAAAAAGTGTAGCCGATTTATTGACATCAGATTTAAAGGCATCTGCTTTAGAAAAATAAAATTCGTTGAAAGTGCAATTGTCATATTGCAATTTATTTTTTAGAATAGTCAGATAATATCCAGCCGAATAACAGCCTCCAGAAACAGTCGAGAAATAATCGATTTCATTGAGAAAATTATGGTTTGAATTTTCTTCCTGAATTTCTTCTAAACCTAAAAGTACGCCCAGACTGAAAAACTGTGCTCTCGATCCGCCGCCAGAAATTCCAACTCCCAACGCAATATTAGGGTTTTGCAAACGAGAATCGCGATCCTGAACTGATTTATATTCGTTTAAATTTATCGCAGGAATCGAATTATAATTGATTTCTGAAAATAGATTTATTTTATTTTGAGCGATTCCTTCATTCATCAAAACCAAAAAAAAGAATCCTATTAAAAGTCTTTTAAATATCATAAACCGAAAACATTATTTGATGCAGATAAAATTAAAGGAATTAATTCAAAATGAAACACTTGTATTTTATTTTTTCAAAATAATGATATAAAAAAACCGCATCTTAAAAATGCGGTTTCGTTTATTTGAAAAACTAGAAAAATCTTAGTTCGTTTTCATTGGCGGTAAATCAAACGCAACAGAATCGTGTTCGAAGTTGTTTCGGTGTCCTCCGTCGCAAAAAGGTTTGTTATTAGATAATCCGCAACGGCAAAGTCCTAATGCAGATCTTCCTTGTAAACCGTAAAGCGCTCCTTCTGGATCCATGATTTCAAAATCGCCTTCAATTTTGATTGATCCATTTTTATTGATGATTAATTTAGTCTTGCTTATAAATTTTGTTTTTTTTCGGATGCAAAGATTGCGAAATATATCTTTATTTAGGAGCAATGAACGTAGTTTAAACTGGTTCTATTTTATGGAGAGTTCCGCAGAGAATCGCGAAGGTTTCACGCAGAGATTCACAAAGGTTAATGCTATTTTGAAATAATCTCGCAAAGACGCTAAGTCGCAAAGTTTTTTATTCTTTTGTCAGACTGAGCGAAGTCGAAGTCCCGCAAAGATTAGCTTAACTTACTCTAAAGTTTTATAAACAAAATTCTTAAACTTCACACTTCCTTTTCCAATCGAACAAAGACCAATTCTTAATCCCAAAAAACCGCTTAAAACATTATGATTGTATCCTGAAACTTCTACAGAGTTTTCAATTTTCTTCCAATCTTTTCCGTCAACGCTGTAAAACATATCGACTGTATTTTTGATGTTTTTAAGTCGAAGAAAGACTTTTCGCGTATGCGTATTTTTCTCCGTAGGAAATTGCCATCCTCTTAAATTCGCCAAAATGTTATTTTGATCTGCTAATATTCCTGAGTAATATTTGTTATCGTAAAAAAGTACCAAACCGCCTACTGCATCGCCTTCCATTTCAACTTCAACTTCAGCTGAATACGAATGTCCGCCAGGAACAATTACAAGAGGCGAACTGTTTCCTACGCCATCCCCTTTTCCTTCAATTATCAATGTATTATTCGCTATTTTAAATCTTGTTTTTTCTACTCCATTATAAAACTTCCATTGCGGTTTTAAAGCTGTTCCTTCAAAATTATCGCTCAAAGAAAATTCAGGAAGCGTTTTGCCTTCTGGTTTCGCAATTGGTTTGTCTGTTTGAATATTATCTGGAATTTTATACCAGCCGTCTTTTGTCCATTCAATTGGCTGAAGTAAAGTTTGGCGTCCTAAATTGTAATACTCTTTTTCATAACCGTGAAAAATCATCCACCATTTTCCGTTTGCATCTTCAAAAACGGTGCTGTGTCCTTTTGACCACCAAGTTTCAGAATTACTGTTTGTGCGCACAATCGGATTGTGAGGAGAGTTTTCCCAAGGTCCAAGCGGTGATTTTGATCTTGCGGAAATCACCATATGACTTGTGGCTGGCCCCGCAGTTCCGCCTTCTGCAACGGTTAAATAATAATATTCTCCTCGCTTAAACAATTTCGGACCTTCCATGCAAAAACATTCAATACTCCATTCTCGCGGAATTTTCCATCCATCGTAAACGTGTTTCAATTCGCTTGTTATCGAAAGTCCGTCTTTTGATAATGCTACATAACCGCCGTTGCTGAAATACAAAAATCGGTTTCCTTTATCGTCTGTAATATGTCCAGGATCTATGTTTCCTATTTTTAAATCTATCGGTTCGCTCCAAGGTCCGTTAATGGAATCGGCTGAAACTACGAAATTGGTATTATTCGCAGGAAAATAAATGTAATATTTATTGTTGTACTTAATTAGATCAGGCGCCCAAACTGCTCCAACATATTTAGAAAGTGCATTTGTAACAGGCTGCCAATTCATTAAATCAGTCGAATGCCAAATTAAAAGTCCAGGATAATAATCGAATGAAGAATGAACGACATAATAATCTTTTCCATCGCGAAGCAAACTCGGATCAGGATAATCTCCCGCAAAAATGGGATTTGAATATTGTCCTTGTTTTAAACTATTTTCTGGTTGTGATTGAGAAAACCCGCAATACGAAAACAAAACTAAAATGGTTAGATATATTTTATTCATGATGTATGTTTTGATATTTTTTTTCAAATATAGTCAAAAAGACCATAAGGTTTTAATTGAGCGAAATTTTGTTAAGTTTTTAGCAGAGATATAAAGTTTTTTAGGTCTAGTTCCTTGATTGGCTAAATTGAAAACATATTTTACAGGAAAACAAAATGCAGAAATGGTATCTGATTTTGAATTAATTACACAATAGTATTGAGACATTATTTTGTAGATTTGAGAAATCGTTTTTATCAAAATTATCAAAACCACTTATGAAAAAATATTCCATTCTTATAGCATTTGCTTTTCTGTTTACTTTGACTTCAGCAACTAATGACAAAAACGCTTTAGAAGATGGCTGGATAAATTTACTGGATAAAAACCTCAGCAAATGGGATATGTATTTAAGTTACAAACATCAGAACGGATATTCTGGCAAAATACCTACGGATGTTAATGGAAACGAAATAGCACCAATTGGCTACAACAAAAATGTAAACAATATGTTTACCGTAATTCAGGAAAACAATGAAAATGTCCTTAAAGTTTCTGGGGAATATTATGGTTGTGTCTTTACCAAAGAAACCTTTAAAAACTATCGTCTGAAGCTAAAAGTTAAATTTGGAAATAAAAAGTGGGAACCCAGAACCGACAAACTTATGGATGCAGGTGTGCTTTATCATTCGCAGGGAAAAGCGGGAGTAGATTACTGGCGTGCCTGGATGTTATCGCAAGAATTTCAAATAATGGAAGGCCATTTTGGCGACTATTGGAACATTGCAAATGCAGCAATTGACATCAAAGCTTATCTTCCTGAAGGAGGAATGAATGCCGTAGCCGATGAGGATCAGCAATTTATTCCGTTTGGAACACATACCGAAAACACTGGATTTTGCATGCGAAAAATGAGAGCTGAAACACCTAATAACGGTTGGACAGAAATAGAACTTGTTTGTATCGAAGGAAAAAGTCTTCATATTATTAATGGCAAAGTAGTCATGGTTTTGCAAAATTCCCGCTATTTTGATGGTGAAAAATTTATGCCTTTGATTGAAGGGAAAATACAATTGCAAAGCGAAGCTGCCGAAGTTTACTATAAAGACATCAAAATAAAACCGATAAGCAAAATTCCCACTGAGTTTGAAAATTATTTTAAATAAAGGAATCCTAGCCTAAAATATTTCACTTAAATCCTTCTAATTTGAGGCTAAAATTAAAAAAACTTTGCGCCTTCGCGTCTTTGCGAGATTAAAAACGCAATGAAAACTCTAGCGAATCTCCGCGTAATATTAAAATCTCAATTCTATTGCTTATTTTTGCACTCAATAAAATTGAATTATGATACAAGATCCAAAGAGATATACGATCACGGCGGCATTGCCTTACACCAATGGACCAATACATATTGGGCATTTGGCGGGGGTTTACGTACCTGCAGATATATATTCTAGATATTTAAGATTGCAAGGAAAAGATGTTGCATTTATCTGCGGAAGCGATGAACACGGCGTTGCAATTTCTATGAAAGCCAAAAAAGAAGGAATTACACCACAAGAAGTTATTGATAAATATGATGGAATTATCCGTAAATCGTTTGCAGATTTCGGAATTTCATTCAACAATTATTCTAGAACTTCGGCAAAAATTCATCATGATACGGCTTCGGAATTCTTTAGGACTTTATATGATAAAGGCGATTTTATTGAAGAAGTTACAGAACAATTGTACGATGCAAAGGCAAATCAGTTTTTAGCAGATCGTTTTGTTGTTGGAACTTGCCCAAAATGTGGCAATGAAGGCGCTTACGGAGATCAGTGTGAAAATTGTGGATCTACTTTGAACGCAACCGATTTGATCAATCCAAAATCGACAATTACTGGAGAAACTCCAATTTTAAAATCAACCAAACACTGGTTTTTACCTCTTGATCGTTACGATGCATTTTTACGCGAATGGATTTTAGAAGGTCATAAAAATGACTGGAAGACTAACGTTTACGGACAAGTAAAATCTTGGATTGATGCAGGATTAGAACCTCGTGCCGTAACGCGTGACTTAGATTGGGGAATTGATGTTCCTGTTGAAGGTGCTGAAGGCAAAAAATTATACGTTTGGTTTGATGCGCCAATTGGATATATTTCTTCTACAAAAGAATGGGCAGCGAGAGAAGGAAAAGATTGGGAACCGTATTGGAAAGATCAAGACACAAAACTGGTTCATTTTATCGGGAAAGACAATATCGTTTTTCACTGTATCATTTTCCCAGCGATGTTAAAAGCTGAAGGAAGTTATATTTTACCAGACAACGTTCCAGCAAATGAGTTTTTGAATCTAGAAGGAAACAAACTTTCTACTTCTAAAAACTGGGCAGTTTGGTTGCATGAATATTTAGAAGAATTTCCAGATAAGCAAGATGTTTTGCGTTATGCTTTAACATCAAACGCTCCGGAAACAAAAGATAACGATTTTACATGGAAAGATTTCCAAGCTAGAAATAACAACGAGTTGGTTGCTGTTTTCGGAAACTTTATTAATCGTGTGGTAGTTTTAACGAATAAATATTACGACGGAATTATTCCGACGCCAAACGAATTTACAGAAGTTGACGAACAGACTTTAGCAGAATTAAAAGCATATCCGGCAGTAATTTCAAGTTCGGTAGAACGTTACAGATTCCGCGAAGCTTTGGGCGAATTGATGAATGTAGCTCGTTTAGGAAATAAATATCTAGCAGACGAAGAACCTTGGAAAGTTATGAAAGACAATCCAGAGCGTGTAAAAACTCAAATGTATGTGGCGTTGCAAATTGCTGCGGCGTTGAGCGTTTTGGCTGAACCATTTTTACCTTTTACTGCAGCTAAACTTTCTAAAATATTGAATTTAGCTGATCTTAAAGAGCATTTTGCAGGATTCAGCAAATTCTTGAAAGAGAAAGATCGCGAAGCAAAAGACATCTTTATAGATAAAACTTTAGGTTGGAATGATATTTCTGAAAACTCAGATTTATTGCCTGCTGGACACAAAATTGGTGAAGCAGAATTGCTTTTCGCTAAAATTGAAGACGAAGAAATACAAAAACAAATAGATAAATTGGAAGCAACAAAAACAGCAAATCTTGCCGAAAACAAACAAGCTGAACCACAAAAAGATTTAATTCAGTTTGAAGATTTTGCGAAAATGGATATTCGTATCGGAACTATTTTAGAAGCTGAAAAAATGCCAAAAGCAAACAAGCTTTTAGTTCTTAAAGTTGATACAGGAATTGATATTCGTACAATTGTTTCGGGAATTGCTGAGAGTTTTTCTCCAGAAGAAATTATCGGAAAACGCGTTTCTGTATTAGCAAACCTTGCTCCAAGAGCTTTACGTGGTGTTGAAAGCCAAGGAATGATCTTAATGACAACAAATGCAGAAGGTAAATTGGTTTTTGTAAACCCAGATGCTGATGCGCCAAATGGAGCGACAGTAAACTAAGTTTAAACATTATATAAATGGCGTGAATTGGTTAATCTTTTAACTGATTCACGCTTTTTACTTTCAAAGTATTCACTTTCTAAAGTATCTTTGAAAAATTATACAAGATTAAAATTCATTAAATGAAACTCACCAAACCAAGATTAGCTTTAATCTGCGGTATCCTTTGCATCTCGATTTTCCCGATATTGGTAAAATTACGTTTAACACCAGGATTAATTTCGGCTTTTTACCGAATGTTTTTTGCGGTAATTCTGTTATTACCATATGTCATTTTTAGTGGCAACTTTAAGCTTCCGAGTTTAAAATTTACACTTTTGGCGACGCTTTGTGGCGTTTTATTTTCTTCTGATGTTGCTGTTTGGAATATTGCAATTCAAGATTCAAGCGCAACGCAGGCATCTCTGCTAACGAATTTATCTCCGGTTTGGGTTGGAATTGGTTCTTTTTTATTCTTAAAATCAAAACCTGCAACTAATTTCTGGATTGGTACAATCGTTTCATTATTCGGAATGGTAACTTTGGTTGGTTTTGAATTTTTTATTGATTTAAATTTCAATCAAGCATTTCTATTTGCGGTTTTATCTGGAATCTTATATTCAATTTATCTTTTAGTCAGTAAAAATGTGCTTTCAGAAGTTGATGTTCTTTCGTTTATGACGATAAGTTTAACCGCTTCTAGCATTTACTTAGGAATTCTGTGTTATTCATTAAACCAACCTTTTACAGGATTTTCAAATGCTGGCTGGTTTGTTCTCATCCTTCAAGCAGTTATTTGTCAATTGTGTGCTTGGCTTTCGATTAGTTATGCCACACAACACATGCGTGCAACTAGAGTTTCATTGAGTTTATTGAGTCAAGCTGTAATTACCTCAATTTTAGCTTGGTTGTTTTTGGAAGAACAAATAACTTTACAGATGGTTTTCGGCGGAATCGTTTTACTTTTCGGAATCCGAATTACGTTTTACGACAAAACGATTTCTTTGAAAGGGCTTTTTTATAAGAACTAAATTAAAGTTTCACGCAGATTCAGCAGATTTGAGCAGATTCTAAAAAATCATTTTAATCTTAATAATCTGTGGCAAAAAAATTAGTGCTAATTCGTGAAATTAGTGGCAAAAAAACTGAAACAAAAGAAAACCTGAAACTTTAAACAAAAAAACTATGTTACATAAAACTAAAATACCAAATCTAAAAGTAATCGCATTTGATGCCGATGATACTTTATTTGTAAACGAACCTTATTTTCAGGAAACAGAACATAAATTTTGTGCTTTGATGGAAGATTATCTTTCGCATCAAGGCATTTCGCAAGAATTATTCAAAATTGAAATTGCCAATCTGTCTTTGTACGGGTACGGAATCAAAGGTTATATTCTTTCTATGATTGAGGCGGCAATGAACATTTCGAACAAAACAATTCCAGTTGAAGTTATCGAAAAAATCATTCAATACGGAAAAGAATTACTTGAAAAACCAATCGAATTATTAGACGGAGTTGAAGAAACTCTTCAGTCTTTGCACGGAAAATACAAATTGGTTGTCGCAACAAAAGGCGATTTAAAAGATCAGCAAAGCAAATTGCATCGTTCTGGTTTAGGGCATTATTTTCATCATATCGAAGTGATGTCAGACAAACAGGAAATTGATTACGAAAAACTTATTGGTCGTTTAGATATTCAAGCACACGAGTTTCTGATGATTGGAAACTCATTAAAATCTGATGTTCTGCCTGTTTTAGGAATTGGCGGTTATGCCGTTCATATTCCGTTTCACACCACTTGGGAACACGAAAAAATTAATCATACCATAGAACACGAGCATTTTAGTTCATTTGAAACTATTGCAGAAGTGGTTCCGAATTTATTATAATGAAAACACTTTTAGATTTAGAAAATTGGAATAGAAAAGAGCATTTCGCCCATTTCAAACAAATGGAAGAGCCTTTTTTTGGCGTAACTGTAGAAATTGATTGCACTCAAGCGTATCAAACCGCCAAAAGTATAAATGCCTCTTTTTTTATTTTCTATTTGCATAAAACTTTAGTTGCTGTAAACACAATTGAAAACTTTAAGTATAGAATTTCTGAAAACCAAATTTACATTAACGATCGTGTTGATGCTTCGGCTACAATCGGGCGTGAAGATGGAACTTTCGGATTTTCATTAATCGAATATCATCCAGATTTTAAAACATTCGAAGAAATTGCAAAAACAGAAATCGAACGCATTCAAAACACAACGGGACTTTTTACAAGATCTTTTGATGATCATAATCTTATTCATTTTTCGGCAATTCCGTGGTTAAATTTTAGTTCCATTACTCATGCTCGCAGTTTTACATATCCAGACAGCTGTCCGAAAATTTCATTTGGAAAAATGATAACTTCCGAAACAGGAAAAAAAACCATGTCTATGGCGGTTTATGTACATCACGGTTTAATGAACGGAATGCATGTTGGTCAATTTGTAGATTATTTTCAAGAACTTATGAATCAATGATTTAAAAACGGAATGATTCTTGTGGCTGTAAAAACATGAAACAAATCTTACTTTTTTTATCTTTATTTTGTAGCACCGTTTTGTTAAGTCAAACGGTCCTGACTTCATATCCTTTAGATTTAAAAAATAGGAAACAACGAATTGATTTTGTAAATGCAGAAAATACCAGCACGCACGATGTGTTTGTATTTTTAGCTTCAGATAGTCTTTCTATACTAAAATACAATAGTGCTTTATTTTTAAAACAAAAAGTAGTAACGTCACGAAAATTTGTTGAAAACAGGTCTTTAATTGGCTATAGTTTTAGCGAAGATGGCAATCCTACATTATATTGGTTTTCTGCAACAGAAAAAAATATTATTTTGATTAAATATTATCTAGAAAACAATACAAATCGTGCTTTAAAATTTCAAATTCCGCTAGAAGACAAATCGCTTTTGACTTATTATCAGAAAGATAATAATTTTTATTTGCTGATGAAGGATAACACCAAACAAGGTTTAACCGCTTTTATTTTTAAGAACGGAATTGCTGAAGAAAAATATCTCGACTTTTCTCCTTTTGTATTTCGCGACCGAAAAACACAGCAAAAATCATTCAATCAGATTCTAAAAGAAAATCCTATCGAAAAGATGGATTCTGGAGAATACAATCCGCTTTTTAAAGTAACTTCGAAAAGCAAATTATATACGCTTCCCAATCGTTTAATTCTGACTTTAGACCAAAGTCTTAGAAAAACGCAATTGTTTGATATTAATTTGAATAACTTAGAAATAAAAGAGAAAACTTTTTTACAGCCTATTGGTCAAAAAAATCCAAAAAAATCAAATTCTTATTATCACGAGAACAAATTATATCAAATAAATGTTAATCCTGAACAGCTTTTACTAGATATTAAGGATTATGAATCAGAATCGTCTTTGAAAACATTTTCTGTTTCAAAAAAAGACACTATTCAATTTAAAAATTCTCCTTTATTGCTGCAAATCAATGACCGAAAGCCGCGAGAATTAAAAAACACAGGCAAATTTCTACAAGAATTAGCAACAACAGATGTTGGTATTTCTGTTTTCAAAAACAAACAAAATCTATTTTTGACTTTGGGCGGAACTGGAATGCAATCAAAATCAATTTCTGCCATAGATATGATGCCCGATTTTTATAGCGATTTCATACCTCCAAGTTATTATAATGTAGACACTTATTATTCTGTCTTTTTCGAAAGTGTTTGGACTAAAAAACTCGAAACAACCAATCAAAGTCAAGAACCTCTTGCTGGTGATAAAATTTTTGCTTTTATAGATAGCAATAAAGGAATTTTTCCTTCGAATATTCTAAAATTAAGCAATTACAGCATTTTAGGATATTATGATCCTAATTCTAAAGAATACGTCTTGCGTAAATTTACAGACGGATTTAACTAAAAACCTAAACACCAAACAGTTACAAAGACACAGGGTTTATTTAACACTCTTGTTACCTTATTTTAATACCTTTTTGACTTATAGAGGAAGTATTTACTTACAATAAATTGTTGTTTTGACCAAAATTTAAAATCTCAAATAACAATGAAAAAAATTGTAATGACTCTTGCATTTGCCCTTGCGTTAACAGGAGTGAATGCGCAAACAGAAAGCAATGGCGGATTTAACAAATGGTCGATAGAATTTGCTGGTGGTTTGACAAAACCTCAACGTCCTTTTACTGCAGGATATTCTACAGCCACTCCAAGTCCTTGGGTTGGTGATTTAGGAGTACGTTATATGTTTAACAACAAATTTGGTTTAAAAGCTGATTTTGGATACAACAGTTTTACAGCAAAAAACAATTCTTTAGATTTTGATTCAAAATACTATAGAGTAGATTTACAAGCTGTTGCAAACTTAGGCCGTATTATGAACTTTGAAACGTGGACTAATACATTTGGTTTATTAGGTCACGCAGGTTTTGGGTATGCTCAATTAAGAAGTGATAATTTTAAAGGCGCAGATGAAATGGGTAATTTCATTGCGGGTGTAACTGGACAAATTCGTTTATCAAACAGAGTGGCATTGACTGGTGATTTCTCAACTATTTTAAATGCATCGCAAGATCGTACTTTCGATGGAGCAAGTGTTGAAGGAAATAGAGGTTTTTCTGGATTGCTTTTTAATGGTACAATCGGGTTAAATGTTTACTTAGGCAAAAACACAAAACATGCTGATTGGACAGTAACTTCAAATGATATTATTGATACTTCAGCTCTAGAAAACAAAATAGCAGATCTTGAAGCACAAATCAAAAAAATTCCTGCTCAAAAAGAAGTAGTAATTGAAAAACAAGTTAGTAATCCACAGCCAACTGATAATGATTTGATTAAAAGAATGATCAATGACAAATATTACAGTGTTTATTTTGATTTCAATAAAACAACTCCTATTGAAAACTCAACTGCGGCAATCGATGTTGTTTTAAATTATCTAAGAAAAAATCCTTCTGCTTCTCTTGATTTAGTAGGTTACGCTGATCAAGTTGGAAAAGCAGATTATAATGAAAGACTTTCTAACACTAGAGCAAATAATGTAAAAACTATTTTTGAACAAGCTGGAATCGCTTCTTCTCGTTTGAATGTTATTGCAAATGGTGCAGATACATCAATTAAGAAAGATTCTGATGAAGCTAGAAGATTAGCTAGAAGAGTTACTTTTATTGTAAAGTAATTTCTTTTTAGAATTATAAACCACAAGTCCTTAAGAAAATATCTTAAGGACTTTTTTTATTGCTTAAATTTAATTCCGTAATAGCTTACAAAATTTTGGAATAAAATTTGATGATTTTCAATTTATGAAAAAACTACTACTCTTCTTCGTTTTGTTTTCAAAAACAGTTCTGTTTAGTCAAACAGTGCTAAATTATTTGCCTTTAAATCTAAATAGTTTAGATAAAACCCAAATTCTAAATATTGAAGATGAGGCAAACCATGATATTTACGCTTTTGCGTGGGACAATAAAAACATCAATATTTTAAAATATGACAAGTTTTTATTTCTAAAAAGTCGCTTTACAGATTCTATAAGACAGGAAATGAACAAGAATCTAATGGGCGCAACAATTAATGATGAAAAAAAGCCAACCTTGTATTGGATTTCTCCAAATTATAGGAATCTGTTGCTTAAAACTTATGACCTGGAAAAGAATACTTCAGAGTCTTTAAGTTTTACTTTTCCAGAAAATCACAATTATATTATCACTTCTTTTCAGCAAAAAGATACTTTTTATCTTCTAGCAAAAGAAAAAGAAACTGAACACTTACTTCTTTATAAATTTAAAGATGGGAAATGCGTAATAATGATGTTCGATTTTTCTAATTTCATTTTTAAGAATGAAAAAAATATATCCTTGTCTTTTAATGCGCTTATTAAACGTTTTCCTCTGAGAAAAATGGAATCAGACATTCTTAATCCGATAGATTTAGCTTCTAAAATAAATAAATTATATGTGCTTGAAGATCATATTATTTTGACATTTGATTATAGCACTACAAAAACTCAAGTTTTTGATCTTAACACGATTACTGGAGAAATTAATGAAAAAGAATTTAATCAGCCAATTTCAAAAAAAGCAGCCAAAAACTCAAATTCATTTTATAGCGAGAAAAAACTTTTTCAAATAACCTCAAACAAAGACGAATTTTTATTTGAGATAAAAGATTTTGAGACTGAAAAGACCATAAAGAATTATTCTTTTTTAAAAAATGATACTATTGTTTTTAAAAGATCTCCATTTTTTATGCAAATTGACAATAATAGACCGCAAGAATTAAAAACGACTGCAAAATTTCTAAAACATCTAGAGGGACTTTCTGCTGGTATTTCGGTCATAAAAAAAGAGAAAAACAGTTTTATCACATTTAGCGGTTTTGGAGAATACATTGATTACAGTTACTATGTGCCTATTAATTATGAAGGTTTCGTAGAATCATCACCATATTCTATAAGTAAAATAGTTTATTTTGATGGTCTTCTAAATGAAAATTGGGATCCTGCAACAGCTCTAAATGTACCAATGGCGATGGACAATCTATTTTATTTTTTAGGCACAAATAAAGAAATTTCCTTATATGACGCATTAAAATTAAAAGATTATACTATTTTGAGCTATTACGACAACGTTTCTAAACAGTTTGTTATGCGAAAATTTACTGATGGTTTTATACAAGACAGCGGAAATCCAATTATGAACAAAGCACAATTTTCCAGACCTGCCTCTTTTGGAAATATAAGATCTTACTAATCGATTCAAAATGCCTAATGTTTTCGGGCTTTCGAAAAAACGGAATGGATTATTTTTCTTAATTTTACAAAAAAGACACATATTATGCTATCAAAAAATATTGAATCGGCTTTAAATAAGCAAATTAGAATAGAAGCAGAATCTTCACAAACTTACCTTTCTATGGCTTGTTGGGCTGAAGTACACGGATTGGAGGGAATCGCTCAATTTATGTATACACAGTCAGACGAAGAGCGTGCACACATGCTTAAATTGGTAAAATTCGTAAACGAACGTGGAGGTCACGCTCAAATTACAGATTTAAAAGCGCCTAGAATAAGTTATTCTACCTTTAAAGAAATGTTTGAAGAGCTTTATAATCATGAACTTTTTGTTTCTAAATCTATTAACGAATTGGTACACATTACCTTTGAAGAAAAAGATTATGCAACACATAATTTCTTACAATGGTATGTTTCTGAGCAAATCGAAGAAGAAGCTACAGCTAAATCAATTTTGGATAAAATTAACCTGATTGGTGAAGATAAAGGCGGACTTTACTTGTTTGACCGTGATATTCAGCAATTAACGGTTACTAGTTCTATTGCAATTAATCCAAAATAAAAAAAGTTAAAGTTTATTTAGAATATTTAAAAATTACTTTTTTCCTTTATATTTGTCTCTGTTTTTATAATACAGAGGAAAATTGGGCAAGAAAGAAAAAGACAAGGAGAAAAAAAAGGATAAAAAGAAAAAGAAAAATTCTGAAATCCTTGATAAGATCAAGAAGATTGAAAACTGTAAATCTTCTTGCTGTGAGAAATACAAAAAAAGCGAAAAGAAGCGTTGCTCACGTTGTCCTATGTTTGATTTATTCAAAAAAACTGCTTAACAAAATATATAAAAACCCATCAGATTTCTCTGGTGGGTTTTTTAGTTTTAAATTGCAGTCTACTTCAGATTTTAAATTTAATTATGAAAAACGAAAATATAATACCTAAATCAAGTCTTGATTTTTTGGTTCAACTAAAAGAAAACAATAATAAACCTTGGTTCGAAGCCAACAAACCGCAATATTTAATCGAATTAAATCATATTGAGAATTTTGCTGGAGCTTTGTTAAAAGAACTTTCTAAAACGGACGTTTTAGAAAATACTTCGGGTAAAAAAAGCGTTTACAGAATATATCGTGATATTCGTTTTTCTAAAGACAAAACTCCTTTTAAACATTATTGGGGCGGAAGTTATACTCGTGCAACCGCTGCAAGACGTGGAGGTTATTATTTTCACTTAGAAAAAGGAAATAGCTTTTTTGCCGGAGGTTTCTGGGGACCAAATACTGCCGACTTAAAACGGATAAGAACAGAATTTGCTCAAGATCCTGAAACTTTCCAGAAAATTTTAAATTCGAAATCTTTCGTCAAGAATTTCGGAACTCTACAAGGCGAACAACTCAAAACAAAGCCGAAGGATTTCGATGCAAATCATCCAGCGATTGATTTGCTTCGATTCAAACAATTTTTGGTCATAAAACGTTTTACAGATGAAGAAGTTCTAAGTCCACAGTTTCTTGATCGAGCTTTGGATGCATTTGTAAACATGCGACCTTTTTTTGATTATATGAGCGAAGTTCTGACGACTGACAGTAATGGAGTTTCTATTTTATAAAACTCATTTTCTTAAAATATAAAAACCCGACAGTTTTTATCCCGAGGCTTCGGGACTGTCGGGCTACTTACGAGATATTCTTAACGGAATATTTAATATTATTTACTTAGAAGTAATATTTCATTTACCACAACTTCAGTTACATAACGTTTTTCTCCATTTTTATCATCGTAACTTCTGTGAGTTAACTTTCCATCAATAGCAACTTCTTTTCCTTTTACTACATATTTTTCAATAATCTCGGCCGTCTTGTCCCATGCCGTTACACGATGCCATTCTGTTTTTTCTACCCTTTCTCCTCTGTCATTTTTGTAATGCTCATTTGTGGCAATCGTTAAATGAGCCAATTTTTTCCCGCTTTCTAAAGTCTTAATTTCTGGGTTGTTACCTACATTTCCAATTAATTGCACTCTGTTTTTCATGGCGTATATTATTTTTAGGTTATTATAAGTTGAACATGTTCTTCAAATTCAACAGGGCAAAGATGAAACAACTCAACATTTATAGTCGGTTGCTAACTATTTACTACCGACTGTAACTATTTGTAAGCGTTTGTAATTGGAATTTGTTTTTTGTATATTTGAGATAAATCTTACTATATGCAGGCAAAAATTAATAAAGTCGAATTACGAAATTTAGAAATTGAAGACTATAAACAGCTGAAAAAATCAATGATTGAATCGTATCCTGAAATGGCCGATTCGTATTGGGGATCTGATGATATTGAAAGACTTCTTTCTATTTTCCCAGAAGGACAATTGGTTATTTTAGTGGATGGAAAAGTGGTCGGTTCTGCATTATCTCTCATTGTTGATGAAAAACTTGTAGAAAAAAGACATAATTACCAACAGATTAGTGGCGATTATACTTTCTCTACGCATAATCCAAATGCTGAAATCTTATACGGAATAGATGTTTTTATTCATCCAAACTATCGCGGTTTGCGTTTAGGACGTCGTTTATACGATGCTAGAAAAGAGCTTTGCGAACAATTGAATTTAAAAGCTATTGTTTTTGCAGGTCGAATTCCGAGTTATAGAGAGCATGCCAAAAAAATGACTCCAAAAAATTATATTGAAAAAGTACGAACCAAAGAATTATACGATCCGGTTCTTTCTTTTCAGTTGAGTAATGATTTTCACGTTTTGAGAGTCATCAAAAATTATTTGGAAGGTGATGAAGAATCAAAAGAATTTGCGGTTTTACTAGAATGGAATAATATCTATTATGAGGATAGTCCGAAACTTATTAATCTTAAAAAAAATATCATTCGTTTAGGATTAATACAATGGCAAATGCGTCCGCTGAATAATGTTGAAGCACTTTTCGAACAGGCAGAATTCTTTATCGATGCCGTTTCTGGTTATGGATCCGACTTTGCTTTATTTCCAGAATTGTTCATTGCGCCATTAATGGCAGATTACAATCATTTATCTGAAGCGGAAGCGATTCGCGAATTGGCTCGACACTCAGATCCAATTAGAAAGCGTTTTCAGGAATTTGCCATTTCTTACAATATCAATATTATTACCGGAAGTATGCCTTATCTGGAAGGTGGAAATTTGTACAATGTTGGTTTTTTATGCAAAAGAGATGGAACTTCAGAAATGTATACCAAAATTCATATTACGCCAAACGAAGTAATTCATTGGGGAATGAAAGGCGGATCTCAATTTAAAACCTTTGATACCGATTGTGGTAAAATTGGTATTTTAATTTGTTATGATGTCGAGTTTCCAGAACTTTCGAGACTTTTGGCAGATGAAGGAATGAATATTTTATTTGTTCCGTTTTTGACCGATACACAAAATGGATATACACGAGTAAAACACTGTTCGCAGGCGCGTGCCATCGAAAATGAGTGTTATGTAGCCATAGCAGGTTGCGTCGGAAATCTTCCAAAAGTAAATAATATGGATATTCAATACGCACAATCTTCTGTGTTTACTCCGTCTGATTTTGCTTTTCCTAGTAACGGAATAAAAGCAGAAGCAACTCCGAACACCGAAATGACCTTAATTGTTGATGTCGATTTGAACTTATTGAAAGAACTTCATGAACATGGTAGCGTTAAAACGTTAAAAGATCGTAGATCTGATTTGTATGAAATTAAAAAATTGAATTCATAAAAAATTCATACTAGCAAAAATGGCCATCATCAGAAAAAATCCTTTATTCGAAATTTATTTTGAAGATGGTCATTTAATAATAAATAATGCTGATTACAGGAAAGATAACAGCGTAATTGACATCGAAAATATTCAAATTTTAGAGCTTATAAGCAATTTATCATTCATTAATAAAATTATCGAAGTGATGTTTGGTCTGAATTTTCCAGCAAAATCTAACGAATTGAGAATAAATATGGAAAACGGTTTCAAAAATATTTTGCTAACCGACTGTGATATCAGCAAAGTTGAACTTTTGATCTCCGAGATTAATCAAATAATTATTAAAAAATCTGATTTTCAATAAATTAAAAATAATTTCATGAAAACATGTCCCGAATGTTCCGCAAAAATTGTAGGCCGTGAAGACAAAAAATTCTGTTCAGACAGTTGCCGCAATGCCTTTAATAACAAAATGAATAAAGATAGTACGAATTTCATGCGAAATATAAACAACAAGTTACGCAAAAATTACCGTATTTTGGCAGAGCTAAATGTAGATGGAAAATCAAAGGCTACTCGAGACAAAATGCTCAACAAAGGCTTTGATTTTGAATTCTTTACAAATGTATTACAAACCAAGACAGGAAATACTTATTATTTTTTGTACGATCAAGGCTATCGTTCCTTGGACAATGATTATTTTATGCTTGTTAAAAAAGAAATATAGATAGTATTTATTCACCATGAGAAAAAACCAAACCTCAATTCTAGCCATTGCCTGTGTTTTAGCTTTACTTGGCATTATATACGCCACGATGATGCCGCAAGGAATTTCAAAAGACGATGAAGCTCTTGCCGAATTCTCTACCGAAAGAGCCTTAAATCAGGTTGAGATTATGGCGCAGAAGCCTCATTACGTCGGATCAACAAATCACGAGCTGGTTGCTAATTATCTAAAACTAGAATTGAACAGAATTGGTCTAGAAACGAGTGTTCAGGAAGGTTTTACTCTAAACGACAGAGGTCTTTTAGTAAAGTCAAAAAACATTTTGGCGCGAATTAAAGGAACAAATAATACAAAAGCGCTTTTACTTCTTTCTCATTATGACAGCGCTCCGCATTCTTTCTCAAAAGGTGCAAGTGACGATGCTTCTGGAGTTGCCACAATTTTAGAAGGAGTTCGTGCTTTTTTATACTCAAAACATCCACAAAAAAATGACATCATTATTTTATTTTCTGATGCTGAAGAATTAGGTTTAAATGGTGCTGCTTTGTTTGTAAATCAGCATCCTTGGGCAAAAGACGTTGGTTTAGTTTTAAACTTTGAAGCTCGCGGAACTTCTGGTCCAAGTTATATGTTAATGGAAACCAATAAAGGAAATGAAGCTTTGGTTAAAGCATTCTCAGATGCTAAAACTTCTTATCCAGTTTCAAACTCCTTGATGTACAGCATTTATAAAATGCTTCCAAATGATACCGATTTGACTGTTTTTAGAGAACAAGGAAATATCCAGGGTTTTAATTTCGCTTTTATTGATGGTCATTTCAATTATCACACACAGCAAGATGACGTACAGCATTTAAACAAAACCACTTTGGCGCATCAAGGCACTTACATGATGCCTTTGCTAAAATACCTGACAAACATTGATTTAACTAAAACAGAATCTACAGAAGATAATGTTTATTTCAGTGCTCCATTTTCATTCATCAGTTATCCTTTTTCTTGGGTAATGCCAATGACTTTAATCGCTTTTGGACTTTTGGTTTTATTCCTTTTTGTTGGAAAAGTAAAAAGAATTATCTCTTTCAGAGAAGTTTTTAAAGGTTTTGTTCCGCTTTTAGGTTCTATTATTATTGCCGGTTTAGTTACCTTTTTAGGATGGAAACTGGTTTTAGAAATTTATCCGCAATATTCTGATCTTTTAAACGGATTTACTTATAATGGTCATGCTTACATTGGTGCTTTTGTGACTTTGAGTATTGCGATTTGTTTTGCTTTCTATCACCATTTTTCTGAGGCAAAAATCACAATGAACCATTTCGTAGCGCCTTTGCTACTTTGGATTATAATTAATGCTTATTTAGCGAATAGTTTAACGGGCGCAGGTTTCTTAATTATTCCTGTTTATTTCGGAATTCTATTATTCGGAATATTTGTCTTCACACAGCATTACAGTTTAGGAATGAATTTAATTTTCAGCATTCCTGCTTTGGCAATTATTGCGCCTTTTATCGTGATGTTTCCAATTGGTTTAGGTCTTAAAATTTTGTTTGGAAGCGCTGTTCTAACCGTTTTACTTTTCGGATTATTATTGCCAATCTTTGGAGCATTTGCCAGAAAAGGCGCTTGGATAGTAGTTTTCTTTCTAGCTTCTATTTCATTTTTTATTTATGCAGGTTATCATTCTGGTTATGAATACGGAAAAGCAAAATCTAATAGTTTATTATACATTTTAAATGGTGATAATAATTCTGCCTCTTGGGCAACTTACGACACCAATTTAGACGAATGGACTAAATCTTATTTAGGAGAAAAAAATCAAAAAGCGGTTGGTTTAAATACGCTTCCGCTTGCAAGCAAATACAATACAACTTTTACCTATAGCGCAATTGCACCTGTTGTTGATGTTCCAAAACCGACAGTTCAGTTTTTAAGAGACAGTGTTATTGGAAATAATAGGTATTTAAAAATCAAAATTACTCCAAACAGAAAAGTTAATCGATACGATATTTACGCAAATCCAAAAATGACGTTTTATAACTTCAAAGCAAATGGAGTTGCCACTTCTGGAGAAAAGGGAAATCGTCTACAAAGAGAAGACAGCAAAATTTTGTGCTATTATGTTGTGGGCAACGAACCGCTTGTAATGGATTTCTACATTCAAAAATCATCTCTTTTTGATATGGATTTAATTGAAAGTTCATTTGATTTGATGAGTAATTCGTTATTGAACGTAAAACCAAGAGAAAACTGGATGATGCCGACACCTTTTGTCTTAAATGATGCGATGTTAATACATCAAAAAATAAAAAGATATACAGCTCCTCCAAAACCGATTGAGCCAGTAGTTATTAAAGACAGTTTGAATGTATTAAATGACACCATAAAACCTGTTATAAAACCAGAATAGAAGTCCAGCATTTTAATCTTAATCTCTTAAAGTACAATGGAAAAAAAATTCATTCTTTTTTTTACTTTTGCTAGCTTTTCAATACTTCAAGCTCAGACTATTGAAGAAAAAATTGCTGCAAAAACATGCGAATGTTTGCAAAAAAGTTCAAATATTACCAATGATATTTTTAGAGATTGTTTGACAAAACCAATGGGTGAATTGGTTTTGACCGATAAAGACCCAAAAGTTCGAGAATCGATAAATACTGTAGAAGGAATTCAAACTATGATTCTTAGAGCAAAAGAATTAGTTTCTAAAAAATGTCCAGACTTAGTTCCCGCTATAATTGAGAATAAAGAAGACATTTACTACGGTAAATCAAAAAATAAAAGCGCTCAAAACTTTTATAAAATCGGACAAGATTTTATGGATCAAAAGAACTTTAAATTGGCAATTGAAAGTTTTCAGTTAGCTATAAAAGAAGATCCAAATTTTGTTCTTGCGCTCGATGACATGGGAGTTTCCTACAGACAATTAGACGATTATGATAATGCGATAAAATATTATAAAAAATCGCTGGAAATTTATCCCGAAGGCCATTTTGCTTTAATGAACATTGGAGTTGCCTATACTTTTAAATCTGATTATAAAACTGCTATCAGTTATTATCAAAAACTAATTGAATTCCATCCTGATAACGCCGAAGGTTATTTTGGAGCTGGAAAAAACTATTTTATGCTAAAAGACGACGAAAAAGCGTTGGATAATATGTTTATGGCTCACAGAATTTACACTAATTCAAAATCAGATTATGCAAAAGATTCTGAACAATTTATTGGAGCTATTTATCACAAAATGAAATCGGAGAACAAAGAAGATCTTTTTAAGAAAATTGCGGAGAAAAACAATATTCAGATAGATTAAAACAACAGAAAATATTTCTATTATAAAAAAGGCAGACTTTCCTAAGTCTGCCTTTTTCTATTTTAACATGCGCATTCAATGTTAAGTCCTTCTTTTACTCCTTTTGTGCCTTCAGTTGCAAAACCGTCAATCTTCCACCATTCTAAACCTCCGATTAACTCTTTTGCTTTGAATCCGAGTTTGGTCATATTCAAAGCTCCTTTTGTCGAAGCATTACAGCCAATTCCAGTACAATAGGTAACATATAAAACATCTTTATCTAAATGTTTTGTTGTTTCTAGATTCATTTCACGATGCGGGAGATTTATCGAATTTGGAATATGTTCTTCATTGTAACCAAATGCTTTGCGCGCATCTACAACTATTATTTTTTGCCCTTCGTTTAAGGCATCAAATAAGTCAGACGGATCCATTTCAAATGCTAGTTTGTTTTCGTAATGTTTAATTTGTGCTTCCATAATAATTTTTTAAGATTTTGTTTTTCAAAAGTATAATGGTTTAAACATTCATAAAAACGAAAAGAATTCATGAATTACATTAGTTTATTTCATGAAAAACCCAATGAAAATTTTGTTCCTTTGTGTGTAAATTTGAGAAAAATGGAAATACGCCACTTAAAATTGATAAAAGCAATTGTCGAAGAAGGAAGCATCACAAAAGCGATTGACAAACTTCATTTGACACAATCGGCTTTAAGTCATCAGCTTAAAGAAGCAGAATATCAATTGGGTACTGCTATTTTTTTAAGAGTGAATAAAAAGCTGGTTCTCACAAAAGCGGGCGAAAAAATCTATGAACTCGCCAATGAAATTCTAAACAAATTGAACGAAACGCAAAGCCAGATCAAACAAATGGTTTTTGGCGAATTTGGCGAAATCAGAATTAGTACCGAGTGCTTTTCGAGTTATCATTGGCTTCCATCAGTTTTAAAACAGTTTCATCTTTTGTATCCCAATGTTGAACTTAAGATTGTAACCGAAGCGACCCATATTCCGTTGCAGAAACTGTTAGAAAACACTATAGATATCGCCATTGTTAGCGACACTGTTAAAGACAATCATATAAAATATACCGAACTTTTTCAGGACGAAATGGTTATGGTAGTTTCTGAAAACCATTCTTGGGCCGATAAAAAGTATATTGTAGCCGAAGATTTCATTAATGAACATCTGATTATTCATTCTCTGCCAATGGAAACCGTTACGATTCATCAGTTTCTTTTGGCTCCAGCCAAAGTTTCTCCGAAGAAAATAACGCCAATGCCTTTAACAGAAGCTTCTCTAGAAATGGTAAAAGCCGATATGGGAGTAATGTCAATGGCAAAATGGGCATTGCAACCGCACTTAAAAAACACCCCTCTTAAAGCAGTGAAAATTGGAAAAAATGGTTTGAAGAGAAAACACTATGTCGCAACAAGAGCCAATGAAACCTATCCAGATTACTTTCAACATTTTATTAATTTTTTACAACACGAAATCAACCTGCAATGGAATATTCAATAAGAAACTGCGAAATTACCGATTTACCAAAACTCGTTGTCTTATGCCAAAAACACGCCGAATTTGAAAAAGCTGAATATGCTCCCGAAGGAAAAGAAGAAAGTTTGAAAAAAGCTCTTTTTGGCGAAAATCCGCAATTATTCTGCTTGGTTGTTGCCACAAAAGAAACTATTGTTGGTTATGCGTCTTACACGTTCGATTTTTCAACCTGGAATGCTTCAACATTTTTGTATATGGATTGTTTGTTTCTCGAAGAAGAAACCAGAGGTCTGGGAATTGGCGAAATTTTAATTGAAAAACTAAAAGAAATCGGCACACAAAAAAACTGTGTCAATATCCAGTGGCAAACGCCTCAATTTAATGAAAGAGCCATCAAATTCTATAACAGATTGGGCGCGAAAGGAAAAGACAAAGTTCGATTTACTTTGACCTTGTAAAAACTTAAGCTCAAACAACCGCATAATTTGTTTTACGCAGGTTTGACAGTTTTTTGCAACTTTAATCTGTAAATAATTATCTGCGGCAATCAGCTTCAATCTTTTTAAAATCTGCGTGAAACAAAAAACGCAGAACCTTTGTAACTTTGTCCCTCTGAACCTTAAAAAAATGACACAAATAAGCATACTTGGCTGCGGCTGGTTAGGATTTCCGTTGGCTAAAAAACTAATCGAAAAAGGAAATTCAATAAAAGGCTCGACAACCTCAGAAAACAAGCTTTCAATTTTAGAAAATGCCGGAATAAATCCGTTTTTGGTAACGCTTGACAGCGAAAGTATTTCTGAAAGTGTAAGTTCTTTTTTAGCAGAAAGCGAAATTTTAATTATCGACATTCCGCCAAAATTACGTTCAGAAAATCCTAATTCAGAAAAAAAGGTTTTTGTCGAAAAAATCAAAAATTTAATTCCTTTTATAGAAAAATCAACCGTCAAAAAGGTGCTTTTTGTAAGTTCAACTTCTGTTTACGGCGACGATAACGATTTTATTACTGAAGAAAGCATTCCAAATCCAGAAACTGAAAGTGGTAAACAATTAATTTTAGCTGAAAATCTTCTTCAAAAAAACAAAAATTTCGAAACCACAATTCTTAGATTCGGCGGACTTATTGGCGAAGATCGTCATCCTGTAAAGTTTCTAGCAGGAAAAGAAAATCTAGAAAATCCAGATGCTCCTATAAATTTAATTCATTTAAATGATTGTATTTCTGTTATTGAAGAAATCATAAATCTATCGAAATGGAATCAAGTTTTTAATGCCGTAGCGCCTTTTCATCCGACAAGAGCGGAATATTATACCCAAAAAGCAATTGAAAAAAGCTTGATTTTACCGAAATTCAGTTCTGAAAAATCGAATATCAAAAAGGTGATTTCTAGTAAAAAAATTGAAAACATTTTAAACTATCATTTTAAATTGGAGAATTATTAAACCATATAAGTCATAAGTTCATTTAATAAAGTTTACTAAACTTTTCGGACTTTAAAAAACAACAAAACTCAAATTACTTATATCGTTTAAAAAAACTTTGCTCCCGATCACTATCGGGATTGCGAAACCTTCCTATCTTTGTGATAACTCAAAAATCATGGAAACAGTTTACATCAATTCGCCTTTAGGAATCACCAAAATAATTGGAGATGAAAACGGTATTTCTGTAATTTCCGTTTCTGATGTTGGCTCAAATGAAGTTTCTAAAGAAATTCCAGAAATTTTACAAGATGCCGTTTTACAGTTAAATGAATATTTTGAGGGCAAAAGAAAAGATTTCGATTTAAAACTAAATCCAAAAGGAACCGAATTTCAGCAAAAAGTTTGGAAAGCTTTATTGGAAATTCCATACGGAAAAACGGTTAGTTATATGGATCAAACTAAGAAATTAGGCGATGTAAAAGCAATTCGTGCCGTCGCTTCTGCAAATGGCAAAAATCCATTATGGATTGTCGTGCCATGTCACCGAGTTATTGGCACAAATGGTTCGTTGACGGGCTACGCTGGCGGTTTATCTCGCAAAAAATGGCTTTTGGAACATGAAAATCCTTCTACACAACAAAGTTTGTTCTAGTTTTTGCCACCAATTTCACTAATTTGCACAAATTAAATTTTCATTTATAAAAATCCAAATGTAATTTTTGTATTAAAATTCTTACTTTAAAATCAAATGATGTACATTTATTCTAAATAAAAAATTAGAGTAAATTTGTGTAATTCGTGGCAAAAAACATATGATTGAAAAAATAAACCTCAATAACATTTTATTTCTCGATATAGAAACCGTTCCTGAAGAAGAAAATTTCAATTCGCTTGACGCGGAAATGCAATCTCTTTGGGATTTAAAAACGCAATATCAGCGAAAAGACGAATTTAGTCCTGAAGAATTTTACGAACGTGCCGGAATTTGGGCTGAGTTTGGAAAAATAATCTGTATTTCAGTTGGCTTTTTTACGATTAAAGGCGATGTCCGAAATTTTAGAGTTACTTCTTTTTTTGGTGAAGAAAAGAAAATCCTAAAAGACTTTTCTAATCTTGTAAATAATCATTTTAATCAGCCGCAGCATTTATTGTGTGGACATAATTCAAAAGAATTTGACATTCCGTTTATTGCCCGCCGAATGATTATCAATCAAATGCCAATTCCAGAAAAACTGAATTTATTTGGTAAAAAACCGTGGGAAATTCCACATTTAGATACTTTAGAATTATGGAAATTTGGCGATTATAAGCATTTTACATCTTTAAAATTATTGACTAAAATTCTGGGAGTTCCATCTCCAAAAGGCGATATTGATGGAAGTCAGGTCTCGCATGTTTTTTATGTCGAAAAAGATATTGATAGGATTGTAACGTATTGCGAAAAAGATACGATTGCCGTTGCTCAGATTTTCCTTCGCTTAAGAAGAGAAGATTTATTGATTGATGATGAGATCATTCATGTTTAGTTCTCTAGGGGCAAAGGCTCAGAGTTGCAGAGGTACAAAGGTTTATTAAATGAACTTATATAACTTATATGGTTTAAAATAATTCTCAATATGATTCATTCTGAAATTTCACATCATCGAATGGTTGCTCAAAAATTGTTTAAGGAAACTTCAGGTTCTCCGCAAGAAGTTGTAAAGCATTTTGCAGCGATGCAGGCGCAGGATTATGCAATGGCAAAATGGGCAATTGGCTCACGTTGCGACTCGACCGAAAAAGAAATTGAAGAAGCTATTAATTCTGGTAAAATTATTAGAACTCATATTCTACGACCAACCTGGCATTTTGTTTCTCCTGATGATATTTATTGGATGTTGGAACTTTCGGCGCCGCAAGTAAAACGTCTCTTTGCAACGATGGCTACACAACATGGCTTTGATGAAAAAAAATTTGATCAGGCTAATTCTAAAATTGAAAAACTTCTAGCGGGAAACAATCATTTAACTCGAGAGGAAATCATGAAAGAGCTCAATATTCAAAAAAGTGCAGGCGATTTATCTCCAGTTATTGTAATGATGAATGCCGAATTGGACGGCTTGGTCTGCAATGGAAGAATGAAAGGCAAACAAATTACTTATGCTTTACTTGAAGAAAGAGTTAAAAAACCGAATATCAGTTTGACCAAAGAAGAAGCATTGGCAAAACTTGCACTACGATATTTTGAAAGTCATGGTCCGGCAACTTTACAAGATTTTTCATGGTGGTCAGGTTTTCCTATTACAATCTGCAAGAAAACAATTAACGCAATTGAGTTGCAATTAAGCAATATAACTGTTGATAATCAGCAATATTGGTTTAAAAAACATCTTCTTAATGAAGAGGATCTCCGCGAAAGCGTACATTTTCTTCCCGCTTTTGATGAGATTTTAATTTCATATAAAACTCGTGAAGCTTCATTCTTAGCAGCAAATCAATCAAAAGTTTTTACTAATAATGGCATTTTCAAACCCATAATTTTAGAAAATGGAAAAGTAATCGGAATCTGGAAAAGAACTTTCAAAAAAGATCATGTCAAAATAGAAACAGAGTTTTTTAATGAAACTGAAAAACATAAAAAAGAAGTTTTGTTTGAAGGAATTAAAGCTTTCGAAACTTACTTGCAAACCAAAGTTGTGATTGGATAATCAATTTTCCAAAAACAGAGAATTAGATTTCGCCCCTCTGGGACTTTTAATTATAGTCTAATTGATTTCTATAGATATTTCGCTCTTCCAGAGCTTTTTCATTTACATATAATTTTGTTTTCTAAAGTTTAAAATAGCTCTGGAAGAGCGAGATATTTATAGCAAATTTAATTTCCCCAACATCCAAAAGCTCCAGCGGAGCGACATATGAACATTTTGAAACAGCTTAAAATATAAATGTGCAATAATTTTTATGATTTTTAACTACAAATTCCTTTTTCGCTACTTAAATCTTTATGCGTATTATTGCTAAATAATTACATTTACAAAAAATTAGAATTATGGTATTGAGCAGATTTTGGCTAACGATTTTTATTTCTTCGATTGTTTTTATTGTATTCAGCTTGTTTACTGCCAATACTTACACAATTGATTCTGTTTTGAATGGAAAGAAAGACGATCCTGTTTTAGTTTCAGAAAAATACATCGAAGAACTTCCCGCTTTCATCGAAGACAGCATAAAAAAAGCGCCAGATCAAACCATGATTATCAATCGCGATACGCTTAATGCTGACACAACTTACGTTTACAAAAACAAAACCGTAAAAGTTTTTAGCGGTCTTCAAAAATCTGATGGTTTACTGCCAACTTGTAAAAGTACTCTGGTTGATTTAATTCTGCCTTTAATTGCCTATTTAGCCTTTTTCTGCGGATTAATGGAACTTTTAATCGTTTCTGGCGCGTCTGGAAATTTAGCGAAAGCTTTGAGTCCAGTTTTTGTGAAAGTGTTTCCGAGTATTCCAAAAAACCATCCTTCGATTTCCTACATGACTTTAAATTTTGCTGCCAATTTCTTGGGATTAGATTCGGCTGCAACACCATTTGGATTGAAAGCAATGGAAAGTTTGCAGGAAATAAATCCAGATAAAGATAAAGCCAGTGACGCACAAATCATGTTTATGTGTCTTCATGCTTCTGGATTAACTTTGATTGCAACTTCAATTATTGGCTACCGAGCTGCTGCAAACGCAAGCAATCCAGCCGACGTAATGCTTCCGTGTATTATAACTTCGTTTATTGGTACAATCGCAGCTTTTTTAATTGTTGGAATTAAACAAAAAATAAATTTTAAAAGCGCTTCACTTTTAATTGGGCTTATGGGGTTAATTGCTGCAATTGTTGGTTTATTGATGTATGTAAATCATTTGGATTTAATTGGTAAAAACTATTTTACTTCTAATCTTTCAGGATTAATATTATTGACAATTATCGTTTTCACTTTGATATTTTCTTTCAGACACGAACAAAAATTTAAAGATGCCAACACAACTGTTTTTGACACTTTTGTGGTCGGCGCAAACAATGGTGTTAAAACTGGAGTAACGATTTTTCCTTATGTTTTAGGAATGTTAGTTGCCATTTCTTTATTCAGAAATAGTGGCTTATTTGAAATAATTAGTGACGGAATCGGATTTATCTTTTCGAATTTAGGCGTAAGCAAAGAAATTACAAACGCACTTCCAGTTGCGATGCTTCGTCCGTTTAGTTCTGCTGGATCAAGAGGTTTTTTAATTGATTCTATGAACACCTTTGGAGCCGATTCTTTAACAGCAAGATTAAGCAGTATTTTTCAATGTAGCGCAGAAAGTACATTTTATGTAATTGCGGTTTATTTTGGCTCTGTAAACATCAAGAATACGCGTTATGCTTTGGGCACGATGCTTTTGGTCGATTTGATTTGTGTAATTACAGCAATTTTTGTGGCGACTTGGTTTTTTTAATTTGAAGAGAAAATGGTCCGATCCTATGGATCTTTTTTTTCTAAGAACAATTTTATTATAACCGGATTGAAATCCGGCCCTACAATATTGTTCGAGCCAATGGCTCTTTTAAAATCGAATTGGAAATCAACCGTATAACATTTAAATTGGTTTCTCTTTTCGTAAAAATTCCGAAGGAATGATTCATTTTGTAGCAACGGATTTTTAATCCGTTGATTATAATCGTCATCATTTCATAAGTTCCGTAGGAACGAAACATATTCAATCATCGAAAAGAAAGTTAAATATTACAAAAAACAAACTAATGTTTATCAATATTCATTATTTTGCCAGAAAAATAAATGGCAAACACATATCATCAAATTTATGTTCAAGTAGTTTTTGCGGTTAAATATAGAAATGCTGTAATCGAAGAACAATGGAAATCAAAATATTGGGTGTAATTGGAAATCTCATTAATGAAAACGGGTGCAAAACAATAATTGTGAACGGTGTCGAAGATCATGTTCATTGTCTACTAGCATTAAAACCGACAATTACAATTTCAAAATTAATGAAAACTGTAAAAGAAAAATCATCTAAATACATCAATGACAACAGATTAACTAATCAAAAGTTTTCTTGGCAAGAAGGCTATGGAGTTTTTTCTTATAGTCAATCTCAAATAGATTCGGTTTACAAATACATCCAAAATCAAAAGGAACATCATAAAAAACAAAGCTTTAATGATGAATATTTAAATTTTCTAAATAAATTTAACGTTCAGTAAGATGAAAAATTTATTTTTGAAAATCTAAAATAATACCATGAAAACCCCAATTCTATTTTCCCTACTACTTTTAATCGGATGCCAAAAATCTAAACCTACAGATGCTCCTCCAATTGCAGAAATCATTGAACCACAAGAAACTTTAATTATTGCAGATGATGAAAAAATCATCAAAACCGATACAATAGGAATTTACACAGACGGAACAGAATCCAAAACAGATTATATTTTAGCTCATCTTGTGAACCAAGAAGCAGATCAGGACAGCATAGTAACAGTTAAATATCGATTAGATTTTTATCAAAATAAAACTAAAACTGCTTCTTCAGGAATTCTAATTAAAGGTTTTGAAAAAGGTTCAGAATGGGTTGCTTCTTACGGATTAAATGGAGAGAATGCTAAAGAATCCCCTTTTTTACAAATTTCGGTCGGATATCCTGCTTGTGGTTATTCACACGAAAATTATTTATATTATCTTAAAAATAAAGAACTTCAATTAGTGCATCAATGGAGTACAATGTCAGACAGTGGCTGGGGTAATTGGCTGGAAATCATTAATCCAGAAAAAAATTCAGAACCAAAATCTTTTTATTGCAAAACTGTTGCATTTGTACCCGCAGATGACGATAACAATCTAGATATGGGAGTTTTGACTTATTCAGATTCAATTGCTTTTGAATTAAAGGGCAAACAGTGGAAAAAGAATCTTCTTTCTATAAAAGACAAAGCATACTTCGAAAAAAAGATGACTTTTGATCAATTTAACAGTCAATAAATTAACAGTTTCAGAATCCTTATTCAAATTCTTTCTTAGGTAAATAATTTCTAAATTTGTAAAAAAAACAAAGCAATGATTGATTTTATATACCAAGATCCTTATCCGATCTTAAAGGATGACACGCAGTATCGCAAAATCACCTCAGATTTTGTGAAAGTAGAACAATTTGGAGAACGCGAAGTTTTAACCGTTGATCCAAAAGGTTTGGAATTATTAGCTGAAGAAGCTTTAACAGATGTTTCGTTTATGTTGAGAACGACACATTTGCAAAAACTAAGAAAAATTCTTGACGATCCAGAAGCGACAGACAATGATCGTTTTGTGGCTTATAATTTACTTCAAAATGCTTCAGTTGCTGCTGAAGGTCAGTTGCCTAGCTGCCAAGATACAGGAACGGCGATTGTAATGGCTAAAAAAGGAGAAAGCATTTTTACAGGTGTTGATGATGCTGAATGGTTAAGCCGAGGAATTTTTAATACTTACCAAAAAAGAAACTTACGTTATTCGCAGATTGTTCCGATTTCGATGTTTGAAGAAAAGAATTCAGGATCAAATCTTCCAGCGCAAATTGATATTTATGCTAAAAAAGGAACTTCTTATGACTTTTTGTTTATGGCAAAAGGCGGAGGATCTGCAAACAAAACTTACTTATACCAACAAACAAAATCTTTGTTGAATGAGAAATCTCTCGATGAGTTCATTCGTACAAAAATTAAAGATTTAGGAACTTCTGCCTGTCCTCCATATCACTTAGCTTTGGTTATTGGCGGAACTTCTGCGGAAGCAAACTTAAGTGCTGTTAAAAAAGCATCGGCAGGATATTATGATCATCTTCCAACTTCAGGAAACATGGCTGGTCAAGCTTTTCGTGATTTTGAATGGGAAGAACGTGTTCAGAAAATCTGTCAGGAAAGTGCAATTGGAGCGCAATTTGGAGGAAAATATTTTACGCACGATGTTCGCGTAATACGTTTGCCTCGTCATGCCGCTTCTTGCCCAGTTGGACTTGGGGTTTCTTGTTCTGCGGATAGAAATATTAAAGGAAAAATTACCAAAGACGGAATTTTCGTTGAGCAATTAGAAGTAAATCCAAAACAATTTTTACCAGAAACGGCTCCACATTTAGAAGCGCCTGTAGAAATTGATTTAGATCAGCCAATGGCAGATATTTTAGCAAAATTATCTCAATATCCAGTAAAAACACGTTTAAAACTAAACGGAACTGTAATTGTTGCCCGTGATATTGCTCACGCAAAAATCAAAGAATTATTAGACGCTGGAAAACCAATGCCTGACTATTTCAAAAATCACCCCGTTTATTATGCAGGTCCTGCAAAAACTCCAGACGGAATGGCTTCAGGAAGTTTCGGACCAACAACTGCTGGACGTATGGACGTTTATGTAGATGAATTCCAAAAGAATGGCGGAAGCATGATTATGCTTGCAAAAGGAAATCGTACCAAACAAGTTACGGACGCCTGCAACAAATACGGCGGATTCTACTTAGGTTCTATCGGAGGTCCTGCTGCTATCTTGGCACAAGACAATATCTTAAAAGTAGAAGTGGTTGACTTTGAAGAATTAGGAATGGAAGCTGTTCGTAAAATCACGGTTAAAGATTTCCCTGCATTCATTATTACGGATGATAAAGGAAATGATTTCTTTGCTAATTTGTAATTTTTCTTAACCGCAAAGAGCGCTAAGATTTACGCAAGGCTCGCCATATATTAAAAACAAAAAACCGCCCAAATAGGCGGTTTTACTTTTATATATCCTTTGCGAACTTAGGTAAATCTTAGCGCTCTTTGCGGTTAAATAAACTAAGCACTTAAATCTTCTTTTTCAAAAGCCATAAAATGCGATAACTCTCCTTTTAGGTTATAAACTGGAGAAGCATCTATTTTACATTTGTAAGTCTTTCCGTTTTTTCTATAATTTTCGAGTGTTTTTACAAAAGGAACTCTCTTTTTTAAAGCTTCTCTAATTTCTTTTAAATCTGTTTTAGAAGTTGCCGGTCCTTGAAACATTTTTGGTGTTTTACCCAAAATTTCATCTTCTTTGAAACCCGTCATTTTTTTTATTCCGCTTGACGCGAAAACTATTTTCAGCTCCAAATCAGTAATTACAATAACTTCTTCCTTAATCCTTTCTTTGATATTAAGTTTTTTTTCGTCCCAAGTAAATCGATTCGAAATTTCATTGAGTTTTTCCAAATCAACACTTAGTGCTTTCAATTCATTAATATAAACATAATGAAAATCCCAAGACATAATTGGAACTGAATTTCGTTGTAAAAAATCGTCAGAGTTAGTATTTTTCATAGTAAACTTTTTAGATAATCAACAAATCTTTACTCAAAGATAGAGGAAAAATCTTGTTATTACACATAGAAGCCATCATTTTAAATCTCAAATAGGTTATCAAAATGTAAATTTTAATTGAACTGCTACTGCTTTTTTAATCTCATTATTCAAATTACTTAATGAAATACCGAGTAATCTAACAGAATCTTTCATTTTTTCTTGATATAATAATTCTTGAATATTCTCCATAATCAAACTTTTATCTGATATAAAATACGGAAGTGTTTTACTTCTAGTTTGTTGAGAGAAATCACTATATTTTATTTTTAAAGTAATTGTTTTACCAGAAAGTTTGTGGCGTTCTAAACGTTTTTCTAAAGAAGCTGCAATTCTTTCTAATTGCTCTATCATAAAAATTTCAGATGATAAATTCACATCAAAAGTATGCTCTGCCGCAACAGATTTAGTAATTCTAGACGATTTTACTTCGCTATTATGAATACCGCGAACCACATTGTAATAAAAAGCGCCCGATTTTCCGAAATGTTTTTCAAGAAACTCAAGGGATTTACTTTTCAAATCGGTTCCTGTAAAAATTCCGAGCTGATACATTTTTTCTGTTGTCACTTTTCCAACGCCATAGAATTTACGAATTGGCAATTCTTCTAAAAATGCCTCAACCTCATCTGGGTTAACGGTTTTTTGTCCATTTGGTTTATTGTAATCGCTAGCTATTTTAGCAACAAATTTATTGATTGAAATTCCAGCAGAAGCAGTCAAACCAACTTCATTAAAAATTCTTAATCTAATTTCCTCCGCCAATAAACTTGCACTTGGATTTCCTCTTTTGTTTTGAGTAACATCCAAATAAGCTTCGTCAAGCGAAAGAGGCTCAACTAAATCGGTATAATCATTGAAGATTTTATGAATTTTGGATGAAATCTCTTTATAACGGTCAAATCGAGGTCTGACAAAAATAATTTCAGGACAATATTTTTTAGCCAAAACACCGCTGATGGCACTTCGAACTCCAAATTTCCTTGCCTCGTAACTTGCCGCAGAAACGACTCCTCTATTTTCTGAACCACCAACAGCAACAGGTTTTCCTTTCAATTCAGGATTATCCATCTGCTCTACCGACGCATAAAAAGCATCCATATCAATATGAATAATTTTGCGATATGTTGGTGTTTCAGACATTTTGCAAATTTACATCGGAAAGCAATAAAAAAGCGCTTCGAATAGTTATAAATAGTATCAATTTTTAAAGAATATAAATTAGGTGAGCGCAAACCAATAATTCTTTTTATTTTTGTTCTTCTACTCGAAAAATTAAATAATGCGAACATTTGTTATAGGTGACATTCATGGCGGATTACTTGCACTGCAACAAGTGTTAGAAAGAGCCGAAGTTACTACCGAAGATACTCTAATCTTTTTGGGCGATTACGTAGACGGCTGGAGTCAGTCTGTTGAAGTAATTGACTTTTTGATCGATTTAAAAAGTAAACAAAACTGCATCTGCATAAGAGGAAATCACGATCAGCTTGCGTTGGACTGGCTAGAAGAAAGAAATGACGATTTTGACGAAGAAATGTGGTATAAACATGGCGGAAAAGCTACTGTTGAAGGTTACGCAAAAATCTCCGAAGAAAAGAAGAAAAGTCATATAGAATTTTTAGAAAGTCTTCAGGATTATTATCTTGACGATCAAAATCGCTTATTTGTTCATGCTGGATTTACCAATTTAAATGGTGTAAAATGGGAATATTTTTCTAAACTATTTTATTGGGATAGAACGCTTTGGGAATCGGCACTTGCTTTAAACCCAAATTTAAAGGAAGACGATTTACACTATCCGAAAAGATTTACCGTTTATAAAGAAGTTTACATTGGTCATACGCCAGTTACCAGAATCGGAAAAACCATTCCCGTAAATAAAGCTTGTGTATGGAATGTAGATACTGGCGCTGCATTTAGAGGTCCGCTTACGATTTTGAACATCGACACCAAAGAATACTGGCAAAGCGAGCCTTTAAACGAATTGTATTTTAATGAAAAGGGTAGGAATTAATTTATAAAAAAATTACATTTGCCCTGCAAAATAATTAATATTTAAAGTTTATGAAAAAAGTTATTACACTCTTGTTTTTAGTATCATTTGGATTTGTTAATGCACAAAAAGCCTTTACAGGTAAAGGTGATACAAGAGTAAATGTTGGTGCTAACTTACAAGATGGTGGTTCTGGAATACAAGGTTCTATCGATTTTGGTTTGGGAGAAAATTTCTCTTTTGGTTTTGTTGCAAATTATTTATTAGGAGTTGACAATTTTACTGGTTTTTACCATGGAAACACAAATGCATATAATGATGCGAAGCCAGATTTCGGAGATCGTTTTGATGCTAAAGCCAGAATTAATGCCAATTTATCTAGTGTAATTGGAGTTGAACAATTAGACGTTTATCCTGGACTTAGTTTAGGTTTACATAATTTTGGTGCTCACGTTGGTGGTCGTTATTTCTTTACTGACGGATTTGGTGTTTTTACAGAAATCGGTTTTCCAATTGCAAAATACGGTTCAAACAACGATCCTTTTTATCATTTAAATAATCAAGCAACTTTTAGTTTAGGAGCTTCATTTAATTTACAATAGTTTTTGAGGTGCAAAGTTGCAAAGTATAAAAAGAAAAAACCGCTATAGAACGGTTTTTTCTTTTTATACTTGATTTGAAGTTTATGGTCTGCTAAACTTTCTTTTTAATGTGGCAATAAACTCATTGAGTGTAATTCCCCTATATTCGTTTGATTCATCTTTTATAAATAATTCTGGCAGATCTTCTTTAATAAAAGGATGCGAAATAAAAGAGTTAGAGCTATGTAATCTAGATTCTTCTATTACCCCAAAAAAGAGAAAGTAGACACCAATTATTCTAGTAAAAACAAAGAATTTTCGAAATCCTTTACTTAAACCGTATTTTTTGTTCTCTTTTAAAGCTTTAGTAGTAAAATATATTAATTGAACGATAAAAACTAGTATAAGAATATTTGACAAATATCTTAAACTATTATAGTCAACTAACAATATTAAAAGTGATATTACGATTGAAGCTGCCACATTTGTTATAAACAAATAACTTCCCCATTTAATATAGATTTCAAACTTTTCCAAAGGCGCGTATTTTTTTAAATCACAACAAATATAAAGAAAAAGATTACATTTTGATTATACGCTCTAACAGAAAACAAAAAAGAGAACTCCATTAATGAAGTTCTCTCTATCTAAATCACTGTAAAGCTTTGAACCTTTGCCCCTCTGCAATTAAAAATTAAATCGACATTTCTGGAATTTCTCCTTCAATAATCAAATCCGCTTCAGTCGAAGCGATGATGTGGTCAACTGAGACACCTGGCGCGCGTTCTAAGAGCTTAAAACCTTTTTCTGTCACTTCGAGCACTGCAAGCTCGGTTACAACCTTTTTAACGCATCCTACGCCTGTTAATGGCAAAGTACATCTTTTTAAGATTTTAGATTCTCCTGCTTTATTTACATGCATCATTGCCACGATGATATTTTCGGCGGAAGCCACCAAATCCATTGCGCCGCCCATTCCTTTTACCATTTTACCTGGAATTTTCCAGTTTGCGATATCTCCATTTTCTGAAACTTCCATTGCTCCGAGAATCGTCAAATCGACTTTTTGACTGCGGATCATTCCGAAACTAAAAGCCGAGTCAAAGAAACTTGCACCAGGAAGTGTCGTAATAGTTTGTTTTCCTGCGTTAATAATGTCGGCATCCTCTTCACCAGCGAAAGGAAAAGGTCCCATTCCGAGAACTCCGTTTTCACTCTGAAATTCAACCGCAATATCTTCTCTCACGTAATTCGCAACCAAAGTAGGAATTCCGATTCCAAGATTTACGAAATATCGGTCTTTTACTTCTTTTGCAATTCGTTTTGCTATATCTTCTTTACTAAGTGCCATAATTTTTTAATGTGTCTTTTTAATGTGTCAATTAGTCAATTTGATAATTAGATAATTACAAAGCGTCTTGTAAAATTATCTAATTGACAAATTATCTCATTATCTAATTCTTAGCTCTTACAGTTCGCTGTTCAATTCTCTTTTCAAACTTTTCTCCTTGAAAAATGCGTTGCACCATAATTCCTGGAATATGAATCTGATTTGGGTCTAAAGTCCCAACGGGAACCAGTTCTTCAACTTCTGCAATTGTAATTTTTCCAGCACCCGCCATACACGCATTAAAGTTTCTTGCCGTTCCTTTAAAAATCAGATTTCCGGCTTCGTCTCCTTTCCAAGCTTTTACGATTGCAAAATCAGCTTTGAAAGCTTCTTCCATAATGTGCATTTTTCCGTTAAATTCTCTTGCCTCTTTTCCAGCAGCCACTTCAGTTCCGTAACCTGCTGGCGTAAAGAAAGCCGGAATTCCAGCCTGAGCTGCACGACAGCGTTCTGCCAAAGTTCCTTGCGGAGTTAATTCGACTTCTAATTCACCCGAAAGCATTTGACGCTCGAACTCGGCATTTTCTCCCACGTAAGAAGAAATCATTTTTTTGATTTGTTTCTTCTGCAAAAGCAATCCCAAACCAAAATCATCGACTCCCGCATTGTTTGAAATACAAGTCAAATCGGAGATTGATGTATTTACTAAAGCTGCAATTGTATTTTCAGGAATTCCGCATAATCCAAAGCCCCCAAACATGATTGTCATTCCGCTTTCAATTCCTTGAATGGCTTCCTTAACATTATTAACTTTTTTTGTTATCATAACAAACTGTCTTTATTACTGTATAATTTTGATAAAAATAAGATTTTTAGATTAAATTATAACGATTTCGTAAAAAATAAAATCATTACCATCAAAAAAAATATCCTTTTGTTTTCTTCATTATTTCTGAAGTCACAAAAGGATATTTTTTTATTTTAAAGAAACAAAACTACAATTCGAATTCGTCTGTATTTTGTTCTGTTTGAGTAGTATCTTTTACGATTGTTGGTCTGACATAACAATCAACTTTAATCGAAAGATTTGCAGGACGCTCAAATTCACCTTTAGAAATTTGAAGATTTTTATCGGCATAACATTTTTTCATGAAATAACCCCAAACTGGTAAAGCAGCAGTTGCTCCTTGACCGTAAGTCAAACTTTTGAAACGAGCTGAACGATCTTCACATCCAACCCAAACACCAGTTACTAAGTTTGGAACCATTCCCATAAACCAACCATCAGATTGATTTTGCGTTGTACCCGTTTTACCTGCAATTGGATTTGTAAACATGTACGGATATCCTGTCCAACGATTATCTCCGCTTCCTCCTCCTTGTGTACGCAAACGAACACCAGAACCGCTTTCAGTAACTCCTTGAAGCAATTTGATTACAGCAAAAGCAATATCTTTATTTAAAACGTCGTGAGACTCTGGAATTGGTTCATAAATTACCTCGCCGCTTTTGTTTTCGATTCTGCTTAAAAACTGTGGTTTCACATAAACTCCTTGATTTGCAAATGTACTATATGCTGCAACCATATCCTCAACCGTAATATCTACAGCTCCTAAAGCAATTGAAGGCTGAACTGGAATTTCTGTTTTTACACCTAATTTTTTAGTCAATTCTACAACAGCTTCAGGGCTTGTTCTGTCAATTAATTTAGCCGAAACGGTATTAATCGACGCTGCTAAAGCTTGCTTAAGAGTTACCATTCCTCTGTATCTGTAATCAGAGTTTCTTGGCTCCCAATCTTCTGTTACGTGATGACGCCCTTTATGAATCATAAACGGACCATCTAAAATAGAATCGCAAGGCGACATATTTAATTCTTCAATAGCTGTTGCATAAACAAAAGGTTTGAAAGTCGAACCTACTTGTCTCGCTCCTTGCCCTACGTGATCGTATTGGAAGTATTTATAATTGATTCCACCAACCCACGCTTTAATTGCTCCAGTTTGTGGCTCCATAGACATTAAACCAGATTGCAAAAAGTGCTTGTAATAACGAATAGAATCTAGCGGTGTCATTGTTGTATCGCGCTCTCCTTTCCAAGTAAAGACGCGCATTTTTGTTTTTACTTTGAATGATGCAATAATATCATCTTCGCTTTTATCCATTTCTTTCATTTGCGCCCAACGAACAGAATTTTTCATTGCTTGCATCATGATTCGATCAGTTTCTGCTTGTGTAATATTTACGAAAGGAGCATTTTTGTTGGTTTTCTGTTCACTAAAAAACTGTTGCTGCAAGTTTTTCATGTGTTCAGAAACTGCCTCTTCTGCGTAAGATTGCATTCTAGAATCTATCGTAGTGTAGATTTTAAGTCCGTCTTTGTAAATATCATATTCAGAACCGTCTGGTTTTTTGTTTTCTGTAACCCATTTTTTCATGTAATCACGAAGATACTCTCTAAAATAAGTTGCTATACCTTCACGGTGGCTTTCTAATTTAAACTTCAATGTAATAGGAAGCGCTTGCAATCTTTCTTTTTCAGATTCTGAAATCATTTTTGCTTTTGCCATTTGTGACAAAACCACATTACGACGGTTTTTAACACCTTCTGGATTTCTTACTGGATTATATAATCCTGAGTTTTTGAACATTCCAACCAAAATAGCCGATTCGTCTACCGTTAAATCTTTAGGATCTTTAGAAAAATAGGTTTGAGCAGCAGAACTTACTCCGACAGAATAATTTCCGAAATCGTAAACGTTGCAATACATCGCCAAGATTTCATTTTTTGTGTATTGTCTTTCTAGACGAATGGCAATAATCCATTCTTTTATTTTTTGTACAATTCTAAAAGGCAAGAATTTAGATCCTTCACCATGAAATAATTGCTTTGCAAGCTGTTGTGTTAACGTACTCGCACCACCATTTGTTCCTAAACTGAAAACAGCTCTCAGTGTTCCGCGTCCGTCAATACCTGAATGCTCGTAAAAACGTGCGTCTTCGGTTGCGACAAGCGCTTCAACTAAGTTTTTAGGAAGATCTGAATATTTTAACTGAGAACGATTGGTTTTGAAATATTTACCAATTACAACTCCATCAGAAGAAATAATTTCTGTAGCAAGGTTAGAATCTGGATTTTCTAAATCTTCAAACGAAGGCATTGAGCCAAATAATCCCCATGAAGCAAATAAAAAGAAGGCTAAAATTCCTAGTAATGTGTAGGCAAAAACACGCCAGAATTTCTTTTTATAATAATTAATATCCTTGTTTGATTGATTGTTTTTTTTAGTAGCAGCCATAACTATTTATCTAATCTTTTTGTTCTATTCTAAAACCAACGTCTGTAATTCCTTCTAAAGCTTCAACTCCAGGAATTTTTCCTGATTGCCTAACGGCTTGCTTAATGTGAACTTTATATTTTCCTCTAAACTTCACATCTTCTTTGTAATACAATTTACTTTCTTTAATATCCGTAAATCCGTTTCCTAACAAAGTTCCGTCTGGAGCCGCCATTTGATATTGCAGGGTATCTACTTTTGTAAATCCGCTTGGTGCTTCGATAGCAACAATTAAAAACAAATTATTAAACGGATAATTGTTGTTGTCTCTAATGTTTACAAACAAATTGTATTTTTTTGTAGAATCTAAAACTGGCAGATCAAAGCTTACAATGCTGTCTTTGTGCCACGCACTTCCAACAGATTTATACTCATCGAATACCCTTTTTTTATCGCAAGAAAAAAGTAGTATTGCTACCAAAAGAAGAATTCCGCTATTTTTTATTCTCATTTTTAGTAATAATTATTGGTTTTCTAGGCTCAGCAGGTTTTTTCTCATTAGAATTTGGCTTGTTCGAATTATTGTTTTGTTTATTCGGATTCTGCTTGTTCTTATGATTTTGCTTATTTGGATTATTCTGTTTGTTCTGCTGATTCGGATTTCCTACTCCAGAAGGTTTATTATTTCCTGCTGGTTTCGGATTATTATTGTTTTTTTCCTGTTGTGGTTTCTGCGGGGTTGCAACACCAGCAGGTTCAGCATTTTTACGCTTGCGATTTGGTTTTTTCTTTCTTTTTGGCTGGTCAAAACGAGTTAAACTCTCTTGTCCCATGGCGTTGTTGAAGTCTTTTTCTGGTTCTGCAACTACCTCAACAGCAAAATCTTCTAAAGAAGAAACTTTATTTTTCTGTTTGTTTTCGGCAATAATTTCTTTTACCTGATCAATTTTCAAAACGTGCCAGTTTGCAAAGTTGTTTGTATAGGCAAACCACATCAATCCTTTAAAAATATCTTGTTTCTGGCAAACAGCATCACCTTTTTCCGTAATCAGTTTGGTATCGTAATCTGGAAAATCTTTTAATGCGTCCATGTACGTATCTAACTCGTAGTTTAGACAGCATTTCAATTTTCCGCATTGTCCCGCTAATTTCTGCGGATTCAATGATAACTGCTGGTAACGTGCTGCAGAAGTATTGACACTTCTAAAATCGGTAAGCCAAGTAGAACAACAAAGTTCACGCCCGCAAGAACCAACTCCACCCAAACGTGCCGCTTCCTGACGGAAACCAACTTGTTTCATTTCTACCCTAGTGCTAAATTCTTTAGCAAAATCTTTAATCAGCATTCTAAAATCGACACGATCGTTTGCTGTGTAATAAAATGTTGCTTTAGAGCCGTCACCTTGAAATTCGATATCAGAAATTTTCATTTCCAATTTGTGCTGAATTGCCAATTCACGTGCGCGAACTTTCATAGGTTCTTCGCGATCGCGGGCAACAGACCAAATATCAATATCTTTTTGTGATGCTTTTCTATAGATTTTAGGTACATCATTACTTTCGTAATTCACTCCTTTTTTCTTCATTTGAATTTTTACCAATTCTCCTGTAAGAGTAACAATACCAATATCATGACCTGGCGAAGCAACAGTTGCTACAATATCGCCAATACTTAAAGTTAATTTCTCTGAATTTCTAAAAAATTCCTTACGTCCGTTTTTAAAACGAACCTCAACACAATCAAAAATCGCCTCTCCAGTAGACGGGCTCATGTTAGAAAGCCAGTCAAAAACCGTCAATTTATTGCAGCTATCGGTGCCGCAAGTCCCATTATTTTTACAACCTTTTGGTGCGCCACCATCTGAGGTTGAACAACTTGTACATGCCATAATTATATATGTAGTGCTGCCAAAATACAGCTTAAGTTCATAAACGTTTGATCGGTAAAGATAGTATTTTTTTTATTTGGCTATTTATAGATTAATTGTAAAGGGTTGTTAAATAAAAAAATGCTGTTTGTTCTGGTAATTAATCCTATCAAAAAATATTTTTATTTTATTTTTTCATCTAAAAAAAACAGTGCAAATTTTTTACCAAAAATCTTAATCGTCCAATTTCATAACACAAATTGGCATTTTTAATTTCAATTCTGAAATATATTTCTCGTTTTTATGTTTTATCTTACAATCCCGTTTTTGTTTTTCAAAATTTTGAACGTTGGATTACAGAAAAAAATATTTTTTATACATCACTTTAACTTTTTTATATGCACACACAAAACATTATCGAACAGTACATTTTTCAAGGAAATCTTGACGCTGCCAGAGAAGCAATCAAAAATGGTGAACCTTTTTCTGAGCAATATCTTAAAAACAACTTTTCGCAAATAACTGCCAAAATTATAGATGAAAAGGCGATTGATCTTATCGATATTTTAATAAAGGCAGGCTTTATTGAAACCGATATCTACGAATTGGACAGTTTTGACAAATCAATCTTCAGTTCTCTTTCTCGAAATATAAAAAACGACGAAGCATCTCTTTCTTTTTTCAAAGAAATAATGTCTAAAGTCGACAATATAAATGATGAAATCAGTGATCAGACATTGTTGGGATATTTTATAGAAAAAGAAGCCGTTCCAGAAGTAATTAAAATTTTAATAGAAGATTTCGGTTGCAATGCGCAATACAAAAACAACGCTCAAGAAAATTTAATTCATAAAATCGTAAACAATTATTCTTTAAATGCCGAAAAAGGCAAAGAATATATTAAAACACTTCTTGAAAACGGAGTCGATATCAACGAGAAAAATGTAGTTGGTACAACGCCGCTGATGTATGCTGTAAAAAGAAACAAAAAAGAATATATTCCAACTTTGTTAGAAAACGGAGCAGATCCTAATGAAAAAGACAATCAAGAAAATAGTTCTTTTTATTATGCAGTTGGTGAGCAATTTTCTATTCCGATGTACGAACTTTTGGCCGAATCGTCTTCGGCTGATTTCAACAGCATCAATAAAGACGGGAGAACTTTACTTACCGAATTTATCCGAATGATGTCTGATTCTGAAAATGATCTAAATTCTTTGCAAAGATTATTATCTGATGGTGCCGACTTAAATCACGCTGCTTTATATTATGGAAATCCAAAATCGGGTATCGATTATATTTCTGAGAAAAAATCAGGAATTTTAAAATCGGCTCTAGAAAGTGGAGCAATTGATGTTAATGAACAAGATAACCAGGGAAATACCATTTTGCATAAAGTCTGCGCTTATAATGTGAATTATGATGCCGAAGCTGCAAAAGAAATTTACAGAAAAGTCAAACTTCTTCTGGAGAATGGCGCAGATAAAGAGATTACTAACGATAAAGACGAAACAGCTCTTACACTAGCTTCTAAAGACAATTTGAAAGTTAAAACTGTTGAACTTTTGATGAAAGCTTAAATTTTCATCGTTAAATAAAAAAAATCTAAACACATAGCAACATAGTTTCTAATCTTATAGGAACAAAAGAAACAAGTTTCCACACATAGCTAAACTATGTGCATTTAAATAAGTGAAACGCCTTTTTAATATTCAAAAAACTATGTTTCTATGTGTTTACAATAATGTATAAAAATCAAGATTCTATGTCAATGTCATTTATAATTGCCTGTGAAAACGGCAACCGAAAAATAGCTGAATTACTGCTTCAAAATAAAGAAGTCGATGTAAAATATACCGACGAAAAAGGAAGAACCGCTCTACATTATGCCGCGCACAGAGGATATCTCGATATTGTAAAACTATTAGCCGAAGATGGCGCCGATATCAATTATGAAGATCATGCGGGAGAAACTCCTTTATTCTTTGCTTGTCTTCAAAAACAAAAACAGACTGCGCTTTATCTTTTGGAAAACGGAGCGAAAATTGAAATCAACGATAAAAGTGGTAACAGCCTCTTACACTTGACAGTACAGAACGCACAAGTCGAAATTGCAACAAAGTTGCTTGAAGCAGGGATTGATGTTAATCTACTGAACAACAATGGCGAAACACCGATTTTACTGGCTTCAGCAAAATTAAACAGAGAAATTATCCAATTGCTTTTAGACAAAGGTGCCGAGATTAATACGACCGATAAACAAGGAAATACTCCCTTAATTTATGCTTGTTACACCAAATCTCTGCCAATGGTAACTTTACTTTTGGATAACGGCGCGGATGTAAATCACGCTAATCATTCTGGCGAAAATGCTCTTTTGATTGCTTGTTATGAAACCAACAGAATGCTTGCTAAATTATTAGTCGAAAGAGGCGCTGATGTTTTCACTTCAAACAACAACGGTTATTCTCCTATTTGGTACGCTTGCGCGAATAATCAAAAGGAAATTGTGTCTTTGTTTCTGGAAAATGGTGTTGATGTAAATTACAGCAAACCAGTCGCTGGAGAAACTTCCTCTATGAACGATTATCTGGATTGGATTGTGAGCGCTACAAATATTGCAAACGATTCTAGTTTTACACTAAATAACACTTACGCTTACGGCGGAGAAAGTCTTTTGCATGTTGCAACCAAAAAAGGCAATTTAAGTATGGTAAAATTGTTGATTGAAGCTGGAGCAAATATTAATATTCAAGATGAATCAGGAAATACTCCACTTCATTACAGTGCCGCTAACGGAAAAAAAGATGTAGTAAAATACCTTCTTGACAACAAAGCCGATGCCTCAATTGTAAATGTGAAAGAACAAAAAGCAATTGATTACTCGAACGTAAAAGGGTTTAATGAAATTACGGAACTTATCTTGAAGTATGCGCCTTCTGGAACGGTTGTAACACCAATTCAAACTTCAAAAATTGAAGAAGCAGTAAAATCTGACTCTGGAAATTCGATGGAAGCCAAAAAGAAAGCTTTATTAGACTTAAAAGAACTTTTGGATGCTGGCATTCTAACTTCTGAAGAATTTGAAACTGAAAAAACTAAAATTTTAAAAGGATAAATAATTAACAAAATGAAAAAAATCTTAAACAAATCCCTATTACTACTATTATTAATCGCAACAAGTGTAATTTCTACTTCTTGCAACGACCTTTCGCCAGAAAAGACTTTTGATGTAGCTGTTTTAAATTCGAATTTACTATCTCGATTTGGCGGAAAAGAAATCAGTGACAAACTGCAAGGTGAAGCTCAGGTTTATGATGAAAATCAAAAAAAGATGATTCCTTCTTCTTATCAGGATGCTATTAAATATGACATATCAAATTTAGAAATTAGATTGAAATCTATTACAGAAATACCCGAAGATGATGATAATAAAGAAATTCTTCAGGCCTCAAAAGATTTATTCTCTTATGTAATTACAAAACAAAAAGAAGGCTATTTACCAATCGCTAAAATGAAAGATGAAAATGCTTCTTCAGAACAAATACAAAAAGCAATAGTTGATTTTGACGCTTCAACTCAAACCGAGGTTGATGCGAAGTTTAACAAATTGATGGCTGCTGGAAAAGCGTATGCTGAAAAACATAATATCGACGCTAAATTCGGTATTTAGAAATGAATTAAATCTTATCAAAAAATCAGGCAGCTCTTGTCTGATTTTTTAACCTTAAATTGGTTCAATTGAGAAATTTCACAATGCAACCTTCTAAAAAACTAAATAATGGTAAAGAAATACTTTTCAATAATTGGAACAATTTTACTGCTCTCTATCATTTTAGGCTGTAAAGACTCTAAAACTATTGACAAAGAATCAAATGCAGAAGTTACAGAACTAAAAGATATTCCCGAAGTTGAGGAATCAAATGTTGTAATCAAAAAAGATCTCGCTGACTTTATACCTAAAAACTATGTTCCTTTTGATACCATTAAAGGTGATTTAAACAAAGATGGAAAAGAAGATATAATTCTGATTATTAAAGGAACAGACAAAAGCAAAATAATTCAGCATGAATATCGCGGCGAATTAGACCGAAATCGAAGAGGAATTATAGCATTATTAAACAAAAATGGCGGTTATGAATTAGCCCTTAAAAATTACGATTGCTTTTCTTCTGAAAATGAAGAAGGCGGAGTTTATTATGCACCAGAACTTGATTTTGAAATAAAAAGTGGAAATTTATACGTGAACTATGCTCACGGAAGATACGGATATTGGAATTATACTTTCAGATATCAAAATTCAAATTTTGAGCTAATTGGTTACGATGCGAGCAGTAATCGCGGACCAATTGTATTAACAGAAACCAGCATCAATTTCCTGACTGGAAAAAAGATTGTAAACCAAAACATCAACGAAAACACGTATGACGATGATGAAGTTTTTCAAAAAACAGAAAGCAAAATCAGTAAAAACAAACTAATTAAATTGTCTGAAATTAAAGATTTTGATGAGCTTGAGTTTTCGGAAGAATGAAATTAAAAAAACCTATTCTGTAGCAATACAAAATAGGTTTTTTTATATTTCCTTAACCGTAATAATCTTCACCGGACAAGCTTTTGCAGCTAATTCACAACTCTCAACAATCGTATGATTTGTAGATTTCAATGTAAAAAAGCCTTTTGCATTCTGCGAATGAATCAGAACCGATTTTCCATCTTTTTTTGACATTTGAAAATGTACAGGATCCATTTCGACACAGTAATTACAGCCGATACATTTATCCCTTTGTAAAGTAACAATAACCATTATGCATCAACAATTTTATACAGTTTATCAGACATTCTGATTCTAAATGGTAATTTGAAACTGCAATCATCGCCTTTTGTTGCTTTTTCTCCCGCGGCATCATTTACAAACATTTCACCAATTATCATTTCCTGAGCGCCTGTACTTGGCCCGGTAACTAAAATTTTATCTCCAATTTTAATATCGTAAGCTTCTATTTTAAACTGTCCAACCTCCGCTTTAGGGAAATAATGTGTTCCTTTTCCAACATACACTTTTTTCTGCGTAGCTGCTGAACCTGGAATATCGCTCCACTCGCCTAATTCTTGCCCAAGATAATATCCTGACCAAAATCCGCGATTGTAAACCGTTTCTAATGCTTTCATCCAAACTGTTGTTTTTTCTTTTGAGAAAGTTCCGTCATAGTATGAGTCGATAGCTTCACGATACGTTTTAGTTACCGTTGCCACATATTCTGGCGCACGTCCTCTTCCTTCGATTTTTAAAACTTTAATTCCAGAATCAATAACCTGATCTAAGAAATCCAAAGTACACAAATCTTTTGGCGACATCATGTATTCGTTGTCTAATTCAATTTCAAAACCAGTTTCCTGATCGATAACGGTATATTTTTTTCGGCAGTTTTGTTTGCATGCGCCGCGATTCGCAGATGAATTATTGGAGTGTAAACTCAAGTAACATTTCCCAGAAACCGCCATACACAAAGCTCCATGACCAAAAATTTCGATTTCTACCAAATTTCCGTTTGGACCTTTGATCTGTTCTTTCTCAATTTGATCGGTAATATTTTTTACTTGGCGTAAGCTTAATTCGCGGCTTAAAACCATTGTATCGGCAAATAAGCTGTAGAATTTTATAGTTTCAATATTCGTTACATTCAATTGCGTTGAAATATGAACTTCCATTCCAATTGATTTTGCCATCGCAATTACGGCTTGATCTGAAGCAATTACCGCTGTAATATTCGCTTCTTTGGCTTTGGTTAATAATGTTTTTACAACTGATAAATCGTGATCGTAAATAATGGTGTTTAACGTCAAATAACTTCGAACATTTTTTTTCTCGCATCGATTGGCGATTTCTTTCAAATCCTCAATCGTGAAATTAACTGTTGATCTTGCGCGCATGTTAAGCTGTTCCACACCAAAATATATAGAATCACAGCCATTATCTAAAGCAGCTTGAAGCGATTCAAAATCTCCAGCTGGAGACATGAGTTCAATTTTGTTTGTAATAGTCATTTTTGATTTATTATTCAAATGACAAAAATAATGTGGGTATAGATTAGATTCCTATGATTTATATCATAGTCTATATTTTTAAAAATTATTTGTAAAGCGTTACACGGTCTTTGTTAAACATAGCCCACGGTTTCAACCGTGGGTACACAATGCAAATCTTTAACGTTACGCAACAATACGTTTCCCACGGTTGAAACCGTGGGCTATGCTTATATATATTGTGGTATTTTTTGGGTGTATCTTTATGGTGTATTTAATCCATGTAATTTTACAAATTCATCAAACTCTTGCTGTCCGTTCTTTTTGAGATGATGTTGTTTTTGATTTTTGATGTAATTGTAAACAACATCTAATTGAGATTCGCTTACTGCAAAAGCTGCGTAACCCGTTTGCCACGCGAATTTTTCAGGAATTAGATTTACTCCATTTATACAATGAGAAGATCCTCCTTTCGCTTGACGAATTACATCTGATAGAGATTTTTTAGGATTTAATAAAAATAAAACATGTACATGGTCGGGCATTCCGTTAATGATTCTAACAGGGCAATCTAAATCAATTAATTTATTGTGAATATAATCATACACATTTTTCTCAATTGAAAAATCAATTAATTCCTTACGATTTTTTGTTGCCCAAATTGCGTGAATCCATAATTTGGTAAAAGAATGTGACATTGTAAATTAGAGTTTAAAAAACTGTTAATTTACAATTTTATACAATTTATCTGACAAACGAATACGAAAAGGAACTTCAAAAGTAACCTTATCCCCAATTTTAGCAGTTTGAGTTTCTGCTCCGTTAACAATGATTCTATTCAAAACCATTTCCTGATCGCCTGTAGTTGGACCAGAAATTAAGATTTTATCACCGCTGTTTAACTCTTGGTTTTCTATAGTAAATTGTCCAACCTGAGCTTTTACATAATAATGTTCTGCTTTTCCAAGAAGTACTTTTTTTACTTTTATTTTCTGACGAATATCCGCTGGCTTTTGAGCTGTTGCCAAAGCAGTTTCTGGCAATTCTCCTGAGTGTTTGAATTTTAGATTTTCAGATTTTCCTTTTCTGAATACTTTGTTTCCAACTTGTTTACCTGTTCTTAAACGAACCTGATCTACTAAAGGCATGTGAATTATTTCAAGACATTCTGTAGAACAGCAGTTTTCCATTGCTGCTTTACAATCATCGCACTGAATAAACAATAAATGACATCCATCATTTTCGCAGTTGGTGTGATTGTCGCAAGGTTTTCCGCATTGATGGCATTGTGAAATAATATCATCCGTAATTCTTTCGCCTAAGCGATTATCAAATACGAAGTTTTTACCAATGAATTTGCTTTCTAAACCTTCTTCTTTCAATTGTTTAGCGTAATTGATAATTCCACCTTCTAACTGATAAACGTTTTTGAAACCTTGGTGTTTGAAATATGCGCTCGCTTTTTCGCAACGAATACCTCCAGTACAATACATTACCAGATTTTTATCGTCTTTGTGATCTTTAAGCTGTTCGTTGATAATGGGCAAACTCTCTCTGAAAGTCTCAACATCTGGAGTAATTGCACCTTTAAAATGTCCAACTTCACTTTCGTAGTGATTTCTAAAATCTACTACAATTGTGTTTGGATCATCAAGGATTTCGTTGAATTCTTTGGCTTTTAAGTGAACGCCAATATTAGTTACATCAAAAGTATCATCGTTTAAACCGTCTGCAACGATTTTGTGTCGCACTTTGATAGTCAATTTTAAAAAGGAATGATCGTCTTGTTCTACGGCAACATTCAATCGTATGTCTTTCATAAAATCATAAGCTTCCAGCGTTTCTCTAAAAGCTTCAAAATTTTCTGCAGGAACACTCATCTGAGCATTAATTCCTTCATGGGCAACATAAATTCTTCCTAAAGCATCGAGTGCATTCCAGGCAATGAATAAATCGTTACGAAATTTTTGTGGATCTTGAATTTTGGCATACGCATAGAAAGACAACGTTAGTCGTTGTTTACCGGCATCATCGATTATGATGGCTCTTTCTTCTGCGCTTAAAGTGTTATACAGTTGCATGCTATAAACAATTTTAAGTTAAGAAATAAATTAATTAAGAATCTATAAATGGAATAAATTCGGGCGCAAAGGTAAGCCTTTCTTTTCAATTTTAAAAACAATAAAAACGCTTGATATTTGGAATCATAATCAAGAAAATGGACGATTATTTAAATCTATAGTCGCAGATAGTTTTTATATAAAATGAGTTGCATTAATAAAAAACATCTACTGTTTATCAATACATTATAAAATTTGATTAAATTTATATGGTACAATTTTAACATTTGTGATTATGAATGCTTTAAAACTACCAAAACCAATCCTTCCCCTCTTCTTCCTTTTAACCTTAACTACTTCATGCAAAAAAGAGCAACCCAAGGCTCCGCCTCCTATGCAGGCTCCATTTGTCACGGTCAAAAGTGAAGACGTCCCCATTTATAAAGATTTTGCGGGACAGACTTTTGGAGATTTAGACATTGAATTAATCGCAAGAGTTGATGGCATCTTGACCGGAATTCATTTTAAAGAAGGTCAAAGGGTGAAAAAAGGCCAGCTTTTATATACCATCGATCCGTTAGAATATGATACCAAAGTAGAACAAGTTCGCGGTCAAGTTGCAGGCGCTCAAAGTAATTTGGTAAATGCCGAAGAAGAACTAAAAAGAATCCGCCCGCTTGCAGATATGAACGCCGTTAGTAAACGTGAATTAGATGCCGCTGTCGCGAAAGACAAAGCGGCACGCTCCAACTTAAACAGCGTTCAGGCCAGTTTAAGAAATCAGCAGATTGAACGAAGCTATTGCGATATTAAATCTCCGATTGATGGCGTTATCGGACTCTCGAATGCCAGATTGGGCGATTATATTACCCGAATTGGAAATGATTCTAAACTAAATACGGTTTCCAAACTAGAAAAAGTTAGAGTTCAGTTTACCGTAAGTGAAGCTGATTATCTTCGTTATCAAAAACAAGTAAAAGCTGGAGAACGTATTACCGATCTTGCCTTAATTCTTTCTGACGGAAGTACCCATTCGGAAAAAGGAAGTCTCAATTTTTCTGACACTAAAATTGATCCCACAACAGGAACAGTTACTATTGAAGCGCAGTTTCCTAACCCAGACGGTACGTTACGATCTGGTCAATTCGCAAAAGTCCGTGTTTTATTAAGAACACAAAAAGATGCTATCGTAGTTCCGCAGAAAGCGGTAACTGAAATTCAGGGACTTTTTCAGGTTTCTATAATTGACGATAAAAATACCATTCAAACCCGAATGGTCGAAGTCGGACAAAAAATTGGTGTCGACTGGATTATCACAAAAGGCTTAAAACCCGACGAGAAAGTCGCCATAATTGGCAATCAGTTTATTCAGCCTGGATCAACCGTTGTTCCAGTTCCTTATGTTGCCGACAAAGATAAAAAGCAGATTGCATCATCTCTAAACAACTAGATTATGGATAATTTCTTTGTACGCAGACCAATCGTTGCTATTGTTCTCTCCATTTTCATTGTTTTAATTGGAGGTCTTTCTGTCCTTTCAACACCAATTGCTCAATATCCTGAAATTGCACCGCCTTTGGTACAAGTTTCAACGAGTTATCGTGGTGCAAATGCCTTAAACGTTGAGCAGGCCGTTGCTACGCCGATCGAGCAAAAAGTAAATGGAGTTGAAAACATGCTTTACATGCAATCCACCAATACAGGCGATGGAAGTATGACATTAAATATTACATTTGATATGGGAACCGATCTGGATAACGCTACCATGCTGACTCAGAACCGTGTTAATGAAGCAACCAACAAACTTCCAAACGACGTTAAAACGACGGGAGTGACCACAAAAAAATCACTCTCAATGCCGATGCTGATTTTGTCCTTGTATTCTCCCAACAAAACCTTCGACGGAAATTTTCTAACCAATTATGCCAATATCAACATTGTAGATGCTCTCGCGCGTATTAAAGGAGTTGGAGAAGTTACCCTTTACGGAGGAAGTAATTACGCGATGCGAATTTGGGTTAAACCCGATATCATGGCCAAATACAACTTGACTGTTCCTGATATTATACGATCAATCCAAGATCAAAATGCCATTGCGCCTGGTGGAAAATTTGGTGCTCCGCCTGCAACCGAAAACAATGAGTTTACTTACAATGTAATGCTAAAAGATCGTCTGGTAAATCCAGAAGATTTTGAAAATATCATTTTAAAATCGAATATAAGCAATCAGCAGGTTCGTTTGAAAGATATTGGAAGGGTAACTTTAGGAACAGAAAGTTATGCTTCGATTGCGAAATTGAATGGAAATCCAGCTGGAACTATCGGAATCAAACAAATGCCTGGTTCTAATGCATTAGAAGTGGCCGAAAACGTGAAAAACACGATCGAAAGACTCAGCAAAAGATTTCCGCAGGATTTAAAATACCGTGTTTCATTAGACACCACTCTCGCCATTTCCGAAGGAATTAACGAAATTATGCACACTTTGATCGAAGCCATTATTCTAGTAATCATCGTGGTTTTTATCTTTCTACAAAACTGGCGTGCGACTTTAATTCCGCTTTTAACGGTTCCTGTTTCGCTCATTGGGGTTTTTATGCTTTTTCCTTTACTCGGATTTTCCATAAATGTACTTTCGCTTTTAGGACTAGTTTTGGCGATTGGAATTGTCGTCGATGATGCCATTGTCGTTGTTGAAGCCGTGATGCATCATATCGAACACGGAATGTCTCCGCGAGAAGCTACCAATCAAGCCATGAAAGAAGTTTCGGGACCTGTAATTGCCATTGCGATTGTATTGACCGCCGTGTTTATTCCAGTTGCTTTAACACCGGGAATTACAGGAAGATTGTATCAACAATTTGCCATAACTATTGCTATATCTGTAATTTTTTCTGCATTAAGCGCTTTAACTTTAAGTCCAGCCTTATGTTCCCTTTTATTAAAACCCAATCAAGAAGCAAAAGGCTGGCTCGGAAAATTCTTCGGTTGGTTTAATGATAAATTTGGAAAATTCACTAATAAATACACTGGCTTTTCTGGTTTTCTAATTAAAAAAACGGCACGAAGCTTAATCTTTATCGGAATAGTTGTTGGAGCAATTATTCTCTTGGGAGGAAAAATTCCAGGCGGTTTTGTACCCGAAGAAGATCAAGGATACATGTTTGTGAATATTGAACTTCCTGGCGCATCTTCTTTAGAAAGAACAGGAAAAGTAATTCAAAAAGTAGAGCATATTCTTTCACAAAATCAAGGTGTTGAATATTATACTTCGGTTGCTGGATTTAGTTTAATCAAAAACTCGGTGGCAACCAACAACGGATTTTTCTTTGTTGCTTTAAAAGAATGGAAAGAACGGGAACAAGACGTTTTTCAAATTCTAAAAGAAGTCAATGGAAAAGTAGTTTTCGGAATTCCCGAAGCAACGGTTTTTGCCTTTGGTCCTCCGCCAATTACCGGAATCGGAAATGCGGCAGGATTCTCGATGATGCTTCAGGATCGGGAAGGAAATACACCGCAATATCTTTTTGAAAATGCACAACAATTCATGGCCGAAGCCAAAAAGAGACCAGAAATTGGAACAATTCGAACGACTTTTAATCCAAATGTGCCACAGATTAGTTTAGACATCGATCGAGAAAAAGTCACTGAATTGAATCTTTCTTTATCTGATGTTAATATCGCCATTGGTGCCAGTTTAGGAGGACAATACATTAATGAATTCAACAAATTTGGTCGACAATATATCGTATTGCTTCAGGCAGATCCGAGTTATACCGTAAATCCCGAGGACATTAATAAGATATTTGTTCGGAGCAAAGACAACAAAATGATTCCGATTTCGAGTATTGCCACAATCCGAAAAGTAAGCGGTCCCGAATTTACAACACGTTTCAATTTGTATCGTGCAGCCGAAATTGGAGGAACGCCCGCTCCCGGATTTACTTCGGCGCAAGCCATGAATGCTTTGCAGGAAACGGCAACAAAAGTTCTTCCCGCAGGAATGGGTTACGAATGGGCAAATATGAGTTATCAGGAAAAACAAGCCGAAGGAAAAGGAAATACCGTTTTTCTTATGGCGCTACTTTTCGTGTTTTTAATTCTCGCCGCGCAATACGAAAGCTGGAAACTCCCTTTCAGTGTTTTACTCGGAACGCCATTTGCCGTTTTTGGAGCTTTTCTTGGTTTATACATTTGTAGATTGCTAAGTCCTGATTATGTAAATAATGTTTTTGCTCAAATCGGATTGGTAATGTTAATCGGATTAGCAGCTAAAAATGCCATTCTGATTGTAGAATTTGCCAAAGAAGAATATGAAAAAGGAATGCCTGCAAAAGATGCTGCTTTGTACGCTGCAAAACTTCGCTTCCGCCCTATTTTGATGACGGCTTTTGCTTTTATTTTAGGAGTTGTTCCGCTGTTAACTGCAACTGGAGCTGGAGCACAAGCAAGAAAAGTTATGGGAATGACTGTTTTTAGCGGAATGCTCGTGGCGACCATTTTGGGAGTTTGTTTAATTCCGGTGTTATTTGTTTTTATTGAAACATTCGGAAAGAAAAAATCTAAAGAAACTGATCAACCTAAAACAGAAGAACAATGAAAACCCTAAAGATACTTTTAGCGCTCTTTTTGATAGCTGTTTTTCCTTACGGATGTATGGTCGGACCAAAATATGTTAAACCAGAACAGCCTCAGGCGCATTCTTTTCGATATAGCAATCAGCCTGCTGACACTACAAAATCGGTTACTACTATAAAATGGTCATCGATATTTAACGATGATGTTTTAATTGGTTTAATCGAAAAAGGAATCCAGAATAATTATGATCTTAAAATTGCTATTGCGCGTTTAGAACAAGTACAGGCCAATCTCGGAATGGCAAAAGCTGACTTATTTCCTTCTTTTCAATATTCTGGTCAGGTTAATAGCGCCCAAACATTCCAATGGCCTTCAACGGCATTGGCAAATATGTCTTGGGAATTGGATTTCTGGGGAAAATACCGCCATCAGAAAAAGGCTTTGCAAAATGAACTTTTAGCCACCGATGAGGCAAGAAAAGTAATTTTATCCACTATAGTAAGCAATATTGCCATTTCATACTTTGAATTACGTGATTTTGACAATCAATTGGAAATTACAATTCATACTTTAGAAACTAGACAAAAAGCTTACGACATCATCAACGAACGTTTTATGAGCGGTTATGTTGCGGAATTGGACAAAGTACAAATCGAACAGCAAGTTGCCATTGCCGAAGCGAATATTCCACTAATCAAAAGACAGATTACGGCTCTAGAAAATGCAATTTCTGTTTTAATTGGACAAGTTCCGCAAGCTATTCCGAGAGGAAAAACTAATAGCGAATTATTAATTCTAGCTGAATTTCCAACTTCGGTTCCATCCGCTTTATTAGAAAATAGGCCTGATGTGAAACGTCAGGAATATTTATATAAAGCTTCGTTTGAAAGAATTGGCGTTGCGCAAGCTATGCGATATCCATCCTTTAATATTTCGGCAATTGTTGGTTTTACCAACATTATGATTAGTGATTTATTTAATGATGGCTCTTATATTCAAAATGTTGGCGGCGGAATTACTGGACCAATTTTCAATTTCGGAAAAAACAAACGTCGAGTGGATTACAACAGAAAATTAGCCGAAGAAATGAAGTTCAACTTTCAGAAAACATATCTAACTGCCATTGCAGAAGTTGAAAACTCACTTCAAAATACAGCCATGTTCAAAGAAGAATGGACCGCGCGAAATAGACAAGTCGTTGCTGCACAGAAAAATTACGATTTATCTAATGCAAGATATTATAACGGTTATGTTTCGTACTTGGAAGTCCTAGATGCTCAAAGATCTTTATTTGAAGCGCAATTAAGTCTTTCACAATTAACTCAAAAACAATTAAGTTCTATGGTTCAGTTGTATAAAGCTTTGGGCGGAGGATGGAGTTTTTAATCTTGAGGTTCAAAGGGACAGAGAGGCAAAGGGATAAAGGTTTCTCTCAATTCTTAATAAAAGCATCCCTTTTGCACTTTTTCATCACATTCCGTAGGAATGTTTCGTCAGTAGCAAAAAAATAGCAAACAACCTAATTTTACGTTCCGTAGGAACGTTTGTGTGTCATTTTTTAATTATATAATGGTGTCAAACGTTCCTACGGAACGTAAAATATTCATAACAATACAAATTTTCTACCGACGAGATGTTCCTGCGGAACATATAAAAATGAAAAGAGGGTGTTTCAGAAATTGAAACACCCTCTTTTTTAATCTTTGTAACTCTGTACCTTTGTCACTTTGTATCTAAAACCTTAGAACCTCAGCAACTCAGAACCTTAGCTCCTTAAAAAAAATTAGCAAAACTCGTTAAACGCATCTTGCAAATTCTCAGCGATTAATTCAGCTGGACGACCTTCGATGTGGTGACGCTCTAACATGTGAACCAATTCTCCGTTTTTGAACAAAGCCATAGATGGCGAAGATGGAGGAAAAGGAAACATATGTTGTCTTGCAGCATCAACAGCTTCTTTGTCAACACCAGCAAAAACCGTAATAAGGTGATCTGGTTTTTTAGCTCCTTGTAAACTCATTTTTGCTCCTGGACGCGCATTTCTAGCAGCACAACCGCAAACAGAGTTCACAACAACTAAAGTGGTACCTTCAGCTTTGATAGCATTCTCAACAGCTTCAGCACTATGTAAATCTTGAAAACCTGCAGCTGTTAATTCAGCTTCCATTGGTTTTACCATGTCTAGTGGATACATATTCTTGTCTTTTAAATTTTACTTTTGAACTGCAAAGTTACAAAGTTTACTCGCAACTAGTTAATTTGAAGTATAAAGTTTTGTTATAGTTCGATTGATTTAGTCGAAAGTTGGAAAGTCGTAAAATCGAAAGTCTTAATCCCGTATGATTTTATTTGAAAATTACACGAAATAAAGCCTTTAAAAATGGTATTTTTGGACATTTCGAAATCACTTTTAAATCTTCAACAACAGTTGTTTCTTCATCTAAAAATTTAAAAATCAGAGTAGGATTTCCTTTTTTAAATAACGAAGAAAAAATACTGTTTCCTAATTCGTTATGACGATATAAAATATCCAGAAGCAACAAATCATAAACCCAAAATCGGCTTTTTTTATGAAATGTTTTCATGCTTAAGGAATTTGGCGCAACATTTTGAAGAAATTCAACCAATTGAGATGATTTCTTATCTGAATTTTTAAAAGTATAACCTGTGCTGGCTTTTGTCCATCCGCCGGCGGTTCCGATATTTAAAACTCGTTTTGTATTTTTTTTCCAAAAAGGATAACATGTCATTGGAATACTTCCTTGTTCTTTTTCTATTATTTTAAAATTTTCAATTTTCAGATTCTTCAAATAAATTTCGATTGCCTTTTCATATTCTTCTTTTGGAAGCAGTTTCTCCGAAAACAAGGTGTATTCCACTAAAGCTTCGGTTTTAGAAGTTGGCAGAACATACATAAATCGTGTGTTTCTTTTTTGTTCTACCGAAAAATCCATGAAAGTAGCCATTTCAGAATCAAAAACTTCTGTTTCTGTTTTTACAAACCAACCTATAAAATGCTGTTGCAAAACGGGAAATTTGGTTTGGCTTTCGGCGAAAGCCTTCGTATAAATACTATTGAAAAGATAATTTGCTGTGTATCTATTTTCTTCTGTTCCGACAAAAACGTGAGTTTCAAGTTCATTAATATCGGTTACTTTTTCGTTCAAAAAAGTAATGTTTGGATGTTTTGCAATTGCTTCAAAAACAAAATTATAAAAGTCAATTCCCCGAATTTGATTGTATTTATAAGGTTTCAACGCCATATAGCGTTTAAAACTTTCATTGGCAAATAAAGCAGAATCCCAATTTTTCGAAATTATAGAATTCCAAATCGATTCTTCTTTTTCCCAAAAACACCAAGTTCTGTCATTTGTTTTCTTAGCATTCTGATCTAGCAGCAAAATAGTCTTATCTGAGAATTTTCCAGACAGAATCATTTTGTAAACTGTCATTAAAGATGCCAGTCCGCTTCCAGTAAAAATATAGTCAAAGTGTTTAATTTGCGAAGAGTTCATTCTCAAAAATAAGGAATTTTATTTTACCTTTTTTTAAAAATAACATAGGAGTATATAGCAATATTTATCTTGATGTAAGTATTTTCAATATGATTTGATGTATCTATTGAAAGAAAAAAAACGTTAAATTAAAGTTAAAAAAAATAAATTTATACAAAATTGGAAACGAAAAAAGTTTCATTTGTAAGAAAATTAAAACCCCAAAGAAAAATGAAAAAAAATACTTTTCTATCTTCATTGATTTTAATGTTGATATTAATTGTCTCTTGCTCTGAGAATCCTGTAATTGAAGACCAAACAAATATTGTAGTTACAGATAAGTCATTAACATCCAAAAGTGGTGATGGTATGTACGATTTATTGGGAGCAGGTTATGATGTAACTAAAAAATTCGCAAACCCAGAATCTGCAGGATTTCAAGTCATTGACATTGAAAGATTCAAAACAGAACAAGCTGGAAGATTAGTACTAGAATCATTATACTCGTCAGAATTAAAAGAAGACTACGCAGAAAATGCTGAATCATACTCTAGAGGAATCTCTTCGAAAACTGATGCTACTGCAAAATTTAAAGTATATGGGGTAGACATTTCTGCTTCATTTAAATATAGTAAGCGTGATTCAACTCATTTTGATTCAAAGTACATTTATGGTAGTTGTAGCGTACTAATTAAGCAACGCAGATCTAGAATGAACACCTCTATTGATTTATTAAAGCAATATTTAACCCCAGAATTTGTCGCTGACTTACAATCAAAAACTGCTCAGCAAATTGTGAGAGACTATGGGACACATGTCCTTGTGGATATATATACTGGGGCTAAACTGGATATAATGTATCAATCCGAAACAACAAATGACAATAGAGTCGAAGCCTCTAAAGTTGGAGTTAAAGTAAATGTATCGAAATATTTTGATGTAAATACCAATACTGATGTAAATACTTCATCTGCATCAAAAAATATAAATGGAAAGCTTCATTATACCACAAGAGGCGGAGATCCATCGAAGTCTTTAGTTGGTGATATTAATGTAAATGAATCTACAACAAAGTTAAACATTTCAGGCTGGCAAAACAGCTCTACCCCATCTAATTCCGTTTTAGTTGATATAGCGCAATCTGGTTTGGTAAATATTTCCGATTTAATAGATAACCCTACTAAAAAAACAGAATTAATAAACTACAATACTCAGTATCTCGCTGACAATACTGTAGTTGGTATTGATATTCCAGAATATTTGTACAGTTATAAAAATGATGGAGCAAGTATGCATTACTTAGATTTTAGTACTAATTTACAACCAACAAATTATTGGATCAATGAAGGTCCTAATTTTAAGGCATTTAAATATAAAGCAGAAAATACTATTCCTATTTATGGATATAAAAGCACAGTAGGTTGGGAGCATTACTATGCAAAAGTTAGCACATTACAACCCACGTCATATTGGAATCAATACATGGGGGTTTGCTTTTATGCATATTCAGAACCTGGTCCAGGAAGAACTCCAGTATACTCATATAAAGCTAGTAGCGATCATTATTTTGCAATTTCTCCAAGTGCTGGCTCTAGTTATTGGACAAAAGAAGGTATAGCGTTTTATGCACCATTATAAAATAAAAACTACTGATATAAAATAACTTATATTTAGAAATTATTTTTAAACCTTTTCTAAAAATATACCACTATAAGAATTTCTTATAGTGGTATATTTTTTTAGATTAATAATATTCTCTTTAAAGTCAAAATTACAAATTGTTGGATACAGTATTTGGATTATAAAGCATCGATTCTTAAAAAAATAGGTTCTAAAACATGGATAGAGAATGGCTCCAAACTTTTCTCAGAATTTTGCTGCAATTCTGTCCACAGCGTTTTGTTATTGTACAAATCAATTATTGCCGATGCAAATTCTTCTTTCTTATCATAAACCAAAGCATTTTTTTGATGAACAAGTTGCATTCCTTCTGCTCCAACAGAAGAAGTTATAACTGGAAGAAAATACTCAAAAGCTTGTCCAATTTTTCCTTTTACGCCAGCGCCATATCGCAAAGGCACGACCATTATTTTGTTTTTGGTAAAAAGAGAATCAATATTTGAAACATATCCTCGAAATATAAATCTAGAATCTGTAATCTTTTTGATCTTATCCTTTACATTTCCAATTATATTAACTTTAATATTGGCATTTTTCTGCCAAACAATAGGCATTATTTCGTGATACAAATAAGTCACCGCATCAATGTTGGGTTCGTGTCCGGAACCAATAAAAAGAATGTCTTCGCGGTCTTCAAAAGCCAGCGTTTCTTCTTTTTTAATTTTTTGATAATGAATATTGGAAATCGTAATCAATTTATCTGGATCGATATATTTCAACATAATTTCCTTTTCAATATCAGAAATGGTTATAACAAAATCTACCGTTTGAGCTAATCTGGTTTCAACGAAAAAAAACTTGTTGTAATTTTTCTTGATAGAAATTCGTTTCGGATCAATTTCCATCGCTCTTTTGTAACGCAGAAAATGAATATCGACCATATCAAAAATTGATTTTGCATTTGGTACAATCTCTTTTACTTTTTTCAAATTATAAAGTAATGTTCGTGCACCATAATACCAGACAAAATCGACTTTGGGAATTGATTTTACAAAATCAAAGTAAGTTTTGTATTGATTCGTTTCAACGAACACAATTACTCCCATTTTGCTAAAATAACTTACATAACCATTGTCACGAAAAGTATCTTTTGAGCAAATAATACAGTTGTAGTTTTTACTTTTAAAAAACAAAATAATCTCTTTAAGTCTATTAGAACCAGAATCTTGGTCGGGAGACGGCATATTAATATTAAAAAAAACAATAGTTTTATTTGACGGATTATAAGTATTGTAGTTTGGTATTGATTGATCGGACTGGCTTTTAATTATTTTTTTTCTCTTGCAATAGAGTTCTAGATTCTTAAATATCCCCATACATTTTCTGTTACTTAGCTGTTTTTTTACAACACTGACTATAAATTATAGATAACCAAAAATGGATTTGGTTGCGTTTCTTTAAAAAAAAGCTCTTTCTTTTAAACTAAAAATCCATTTGTTTTTTCTTTATTATCTCAAAAACATTAAAAAATATAAAATCTAAATCCAAAAAATCACATCTATTTGATTTTCAACAACTTCAAGCTTTGAACAGTTTTTAACTAATTTACAAATTAATTCTGAAAGAGCTGATTAATAACTAATTATCTTAAAAAAATTTGATTTGAGTGAGTTTAGCAGTAAAAATAATTAGTTCTAATCTTCGAGTTTATTTAAAAGAAGTTTGAAATCTTTTGGAGCTAAATAATTAGAATATTGAAATATAATTTCATTTTTCTCATTCAAAACACACAAAACGGGATAAGTAATTTGATTGTTTTGAGTTCCTAATTGCAAAGCAAGTTCATGAACACCAACATTATTTCCAGAAGGCAAATATTTAAAAACGTGGTTATTGAATGTAATATCTTGTTTTTCTTCTGCATTAAAATCAACGAAATAAAAATCTGAATTTAGTTTTTCAATAATTTCCTGATTTTTAAAAGTTGTAGCTTTCATTCTTTGGCAAAACTGACACCAGTCGGTATGAATAAAAACAATGATTTTTCGCTTTCGAATTTGCTGTAAACTATCTATTTCTTGAAAAGAGTTAGTCTTCAGCTGACAGAAAGCTGTTGCTGAAATTCCGAAGAAGAAAATTGTTAGAAATAGCTTTTTCATTGTTTGTTGATTTTTGCCACTCCCGATAGCTATCGGGATAAAGGATTAAAAGGATTTTTTGTTTATCAGGCTGAGCGAAGTCGAAGCCCATTCCAATTGGAGTGCCCTTCGACTTCGCTCAGGGTGACAAACGAAGTAAAAAATCCTTTCTAATCCTTTCTAATCCTTTCTAATCCTTTCTAATCCTTTTAATCTGTGGCTCATAAATTTATCTAAACGTATATCGCAATCCTAAAAACCCACGAATCGTCTGGTTTTGTCCATAAACATAAGTTGTATCAAAAGTCAAACCGTACGGGTTATCTGGTGTAACCATCACTTTTCCAGCCGGATCGTATTGCACATTTTTATCAAACGGATCATTGGTTCTCGAAATCAAAAACGGATTATTTTGTTTGGGAGTAAAGTTCAAGAGGTTTTTGATTCCTCCATACAACTCAAAATCTTTCCAGCCCGAATACGTAAATTGAATGTTCTGAATACTATACCAAGGCGATTTTGGACTTCTTGGATCAGTTTCGCTCAGCAAAGGCAAATTCATCGGACTGTAAACATTTCCTGTATAATCCAATGACAAATTCCAAGGTTGAATTTTATATGAAATACTCCAAGTTCCTGTAAAATTCTCTGTTAGAAAAGGTCTCTGCGAAATTCCGTTTTCTACATTTTTATTATCCAAAACCGTTGCTCCGAGAATAAACTTCAATCCAGACGGAAAATTAAGATCAACATTGGTGCTAATTCCTTGGCTGATTGCATAACCATCGATATTATCATAAATGATTTTATTTGGATCGGTTTCGTAATCTGAAATAATTTTATTGCTAAATCTTGTGTAGAAAGCTGTAGTTTCAATTCCCATAAAAGTTCCATTTCCGAAATTGATTTTCTGAATGTAATTCAAATTGACATTTACAGATTGTTCAGGATTCAAATTATTCGCAATTACAACATCTCGCGAACCTGTTAAAGCAGCGTGATCTTCGGTAAACAAATTCACAACACGAAACCCAGTACCGGCATTTAATCTGAAAATCGTGTTTTCGTTTGCTTTAAAACGATAGGCAAATCTCGGCGTAAAAATAGAACCGTGAATAGAATTATAATCGTAACGCATTCCTAACAAAACCTGACTTTTAGGAGAAAATGTAATTTCGTCCTGAACAAAAATTCCTGGAAGCCAAGTATTTTCAGCTTCTTTGGTTGCGGGCGTATTGTCGTCGTAATAAGTGTAACGACTTGCAATTCCTGCTAATAAATCATTTCTTCCGATTTTTTTATCCCAAGTTAACTGCAAAAATCCAATTTTCTGATTGGCGATATAAGATGTTGTTCCGTAACGGCTGTCTTGATAATGAACATTTCCAGAGAAAGAAAGCATCAATTTTTCTTCAAAAGGCAATTGATAACTTCCGATTAATTCGGCTCTTTTCGTATAAATGCTTTCACCATAAATTTCATCGCCTCCTCTATATTTTTTCTCCCAACGAATGTCTCCGCCCCAGCGATCTTCGTACATTCCGCGCGCTGCGATTGTAAAAAGTCGATTCTGATTTCTTTTAAAACTCCATTTATTAAAAACCGAAATGCGTTCAGAAAGTGTTACATCGGTAAAATTATCGTTGTCTTTATCAATAACTTGATCATAATTGAAATAATTAATTCCGATAATAGACGTTGCTTTTTTACCAACATTAAACTTCGTTCCCAAATCGAAATTGCTTTCAAAATAAGAAGTCGTAAAATAATCGGCAGAAAAAGTCGGCGCGTTTGTTGGGTTTTTAGTAATAATATTAATCAGACCGCCAACTGCTTCACTTCCGTAAAGAGACGAAGCTGGGCCTTTTACAATCTCAATTCTTTCTACAAGAGAATTAGGAATTCCAGACAAACCATAAACCGTCGAAAGACTGCTTACAATAGGCATTCCATCAATCATTACTAAAGTATAAGGGCCTTCAAGACCATTGATATGAATATCTCCCGTGTTGCAAACCCCGCAATTTAACTGCGGACGAACGCCATTGATGTTTTGAAGCGCATCGTAAATACTAGGTGTTGGATTTTTCTTGAAGAAAGTTGGCGAATAAACCTCAACAGGAACAGCGCTTTCTAAACGTTTAACTGGTTTTAAAGTTCCTGAAACTACCACTTCATTCAATTCATTTTGATCTTCCTTTAATTCAAAATCAAGAATTAAATTTTCATTTTCTAAAACTGTAATTTTTTGAGTTATGGTTTTGAATCCGTTCGAATTTACCGAGATTTTATAAGAACCGCTTGGAACATTTTCTAGTTTATAAAAACCAAGCGAATCGATTTGCGTTTTAAAGTTTGTGTTTAATAAACGAACATTAATTTCTTGAATAGATGGAATATCTGTTTCCACTTTTCCAGAGATATTTTGTGAATAGAAGTTTTTAGTTGAAAGTATTAATATTGTCAAAAATAAATATTTCATTATTATAAAATTAAATTTAGACAAAACTAAAAATTAAATTTGACAAATAATTATTCCTGGTTTAAAATTTTTAAACTCATTTAATTCAAGATGTTAGATTTTTATTTAAACACATAGAATCATAGATTTTTATTGAACTTAAATTCAGATTACTAAAAAAGCAAGCTTTCACACATAGCACTATGTCTGTTAATGCAAAGTGAAATGCCTTTTTGACAACTTTTAAAACTATGTTTCTATGTGTTTAAATTAATATTAAAGAAAATCTTCTTCAATAAGTTCTTTGTTTATTACCGCTCCAGCGAAAGAACCGCTAGAAACCGCAATTGCTACAGAACGCATTTGAGTTGTTGCATCTCCACTAGCGTAAACGCCAACAATATTTGTTTTTTGCATTGCATCAACTTTCAATAAACCTTGTTCGTTGATTTCGCAACCCAAATTTTCAGGAATTAAACAATGCTGTTCAAATGGCGGTCTAGAATAAATGGCTTTTACTGCAATTTTATCCTGGTTCTTGAAGATAATATTTTGAATATATCCGTCTTGATGTTCAAAAGAATCAATTTCTTCTTCAAAAATTAAAACTCCGTGATTTTTTAAAATTTGGGTTTGTTCCAAAGTCAATTCTGATTTTCCGTTGGTGCATAATCTCAAATCTTTTGTCCAATTCGAAATTAGTTTTGCATATTCAAATCCCATTTCCCCATTTGCTATAATCGCCGTTTTTTCGCTTTTAACTTCATAACCATGACAATACGGACAATGCAAAACCGAAATTCCCCAACAATCTGAAAAACCTTTAATTTCTGGAAGCAAATCTTTAACGCCTGTCGCGAATAAAATTTTTCGAGAAGTAAAAACATCGCCAGATTGAGTTGAAACTTCAAATTTGCTTCCGTTTTTTATGGCTTTAATGGCAAGTCCGCTATAAAATTGAACCGTTTTATAAATTGCAACTTGGAGTTTGGCTTTTGCCGCAATTGCTGCTGGTTTCTCTCCGTCCTGTGTAATAAAATTATGAGAATGTGGCGTTTGCTTATTACAAGGCAAACCGCTATCAATAACCAAAACCTTACGCAGTGATCTTCCTAAACTCATTGCGGCAGAAAGACCGCTGTAACTTCCTCCAACAATAATCACATCAAAATTCTTCTGTTCCATATCTTAATGATTTAGTTTTTTATGTAATTTATAATTAATTAAATGTCCGATAATCATTCCGATACCTCCAAAATAAATTAAATCGAGATGAATTTCGAATATCAATTCACTCAAAATACTCATCCAGATTAAAGCCATTGAAACAATCAAAATGGAAGAGACCAAAAGAGATGATTTTTTTATAATTTTGAGAATTGCAAATAAACCTACTGAAGCAAACAGCAAATCTATAATCGGATTATGGCTTAATCCTAAAGGAAGGATCGTTAAGAGCGGAAAAATCAAACAGTGAACCAGACAAACGGTCGCACTTGAAATTCCTAAAATATCGTAAAAGGACGTGGTTATTTTCTTCATTTCGTGTACATTTGCTTATTGCAATTAAGTTGCAAATATAAACAATTTTATCAATTGCAACATTGTTGCATTAATTTTTTAACGCTGTAAATAATGAAAACTACACGTAATACCGCAGCAAAAACAGCTGTTTTAGAAGTTCTAGAAAAATCTAAGACCGCTTTATCTCACACAGAAATTCAGAAACAATTAAATGATCTGTGCGATCGCGTTACTATTTACAGAATTTTGGATCGTTTGATAAATGAAGATATTATACATAAAATATCAAATCTTGACGGAACAGTAAAATATGCCAAATGCCATCATTCGCATCAGCGTGTGCATATACATAATCATGCTCATTTTAGCTGTGAAAATTGTCATGAAATTACATGTCTAGAAAATGTAAAGCCAAGTTACATTATGCCTCATAATTACAAAGTAAACGAAATCAATTTTACTTTGTCTGGTTTGTGTCCGAATTGTTTAAATTCTAACATTTAACTTTTAGACTAGCCTAAAAATATTGTTTCGCGAATATAATTTTTATCTATATTTGTGAAAACAATACTTTTACAATGACTAAATCTTTAGAAGAAGTCCATGAATCGGTTTCTACCGACAACAAAAAAAAAGGTTTTAGAAAAATTTTAGCCTTCTTAGGCCCTGCATATTTAGTAAGTGTTGGCTACATGGATCCAGGAAACTGGGCAACAGATATTGCCGGCGGAAGCCAATTCGGATACACTTTGGTTTGGGTTTTATTAATGAGTAACTTGATGGCTTTGCTTTTACAAAGCTTAAGTGCCCGCCTCGGAATTGTAACGCAACGAGATCTCGCACAAGCTTCAAGAGAAACGTACTCAAAATATATCAACTATATTTTATATTTCTTAGCCGAAATTGCAATTGCCGCCTGCGATTTGGCAGAAGTACTCGGAATGGCAATTGGAATTAATCTTCTTTTTGGAATTCCTCTACTCGAAGCGGTTTTGATTACCGTTTTAGACACCTTTTTACTGCTTTTCTTGATCAATAAAGGAATTCGCAAGATGGAAGCCTTTATTATTGCTTTGGTGGCAATTATAGGCTTTTCTTTCATTTTTGAAATGATTTTTGCTGAACCTGAAATGCATAAAGTATTAGCTGGACTTATTCCTTCTATTCCAAACTCAGCGGCATTGTATATTGCGATTGGGATTATTGGAGCAACGGTAATGCCTCATAATTTATATCTGCATTCTTCTTTAGTGCAAACGAGAAAATTTGATAGAACTCCAGCCGGAATCAAACAAGCTTTAAAATATAACTTTATAGATTCTACCATTGCGTTAAATCTTGCATTTTTTGTAAATGCCGCGATCTTAATTCTTGCTGCCGCCACATTTCATAAAAACGGAATGTTTGAAGTTGCTGAAATTCAGGATGCGCACAAATTTTTAGAACCGCTTCTGGGAACAAAATGGGCGCCAGCTTTATTTGCAATTGCGCTAATTGCTGCTGGACAAAGTTCTACCGTAACTGGAACACTTGCCGGGCAAATCGTAATGGAAGGTTATCTACATTTTAGAATTCAACCTTGGGTTCGTAGAATTATTACGCGTCTGATTGCTATTATTCCTGCCGTAATCGTGATTTTAATTTATGGAGAAAGCGTAACAGGAAAACTTCTGATATTAAGTCAGGTAATTTTGAGTTTACAATTAGGCTTTGCTATTATTCCTTTGATTCATTTTGTGAGTGATAAATCGAAAATGAAAGGTTTTCATATTTCCAAAACCACTCAGATTGTTTCCTGGATTATTGCGGCTATCATTGTTTCTCTAAATGCGAAATTGGTTTATGACGAAATCACTTCTTGGTTAGCAAATTCAGATCATCCGATGATTCTCTGGCTTACTGTAGTTCCTTTGGCGTTTGGTTTTTTAGGTTTATTGCTTTACATTATTTTCAATCCTTTTATTGCAAAAGCAAAAAACAAAAACATCAATCATTCGCCTCACAATCTTAAATTGAAGTTTTCGCCAAAAGAAAGTCAGAGCATTCAAAACATTGCTGTTTCTGTAGATTTTTCAAATGCCGACGAAGCAGCTTTGAATAAAGCTTTCGAATTGGGTGGTATTGACACTGAATATACACTTATTCATATTGTAGAAACTGTTGGCGCTTTAATGTACGGGGTTCATGTACACGATCATGAAACTACTATTGATGAGAAATTATTATTGAAGTATAAAGAAATGCTTTCCGATAAAGGATTCAAGATCAAAACAGAACTCGGATTTGGAAAACCAAACAAAGTAATTCCGAAAATTATAAACGAAGGAAATTTTGATATTTTAGTTATGGGAACCCACGGCCACACTGGATTGAAAGATATTCTTTTCGGCACAACCGTAGACAAATTGAGACATAAAATTTCGATACCTTTGTTGATTGTTAAATAAAAGGTACAAAGGCTCAGAGGAACAAAGGGACAAAGGTTTTCCCTATGAACCTTTGTAACTTTGTAACTTTGAACCTTAAAAGAAATGACTTTTTCAGAAGAAAACTATCTAAAATCGATATATCATTTAACTGCTGCTTTAGAAACGGAAGTAAGCACAAATGCTATTGCGGAAATAATGGAAACGAAAGCTTCGTCGGTAACGGATATGCTTAAAAAACTGGCGGAAAAAGATTTGGTTAATTACAAAAAATACCAAGGTGTATCGTTGACCGAAAACGGGAAATTGGCTGCTAAAATGATTGTTAGAAAACACCGTTTATGGGAAGTGTTTTTGGTTGAAAAACTAAATTTCAGCTGGGATGAAGTTCATGATATTGCAGAACAATTGGAACACATTAAATCGGAACAATTAATAAACCGTTTGGATGATTTTCTTGGAAACCCGACCGAAGACCCGCACGGCGATCCAATTCCGGATGCTAATGGTCGAATTATTAAAATAGAAAAACAGCTTTTATCTGAATTAGAAGAAAATCAAATTGGAGTTTGCGTTGGAGTAAAAGACACTTCATCAGAATTTTTGAAATATCTAGATAAACAAGGAATTGCTTTGGGTTCTAAAATCGAGTTTATTTCTAAAGAATCTTTCGATTTATCGGTAAAAATTAAGGTTAACGAAAGAGAATTATCTATTTCGAATAAAATCGCTTCTAACTTGTTTGTGAAGCTGGTTTAAATAAAAAATCCCAAAACTTGAGTTTTGGGATTTTTTATTTAGTCTTTTATACTGTAGAGAATTTTTTGAAAATCTCCTTTAAATTTATCTTTATTCTCTTTTCCTGACCAAGAAAGAATTTTATAAAATGCTTTTTTAGTTTCTACTACGCCGATTAAATAATAGATTTCCATGTTGGCCTCTTTATCAAAAGCATCAACATCTGCTTCTATAAAATTAATGCCATTAACTGTTTTCGAAATTGGATTTGAAATAGTTTTTTTCTCCGTCTCTTTTAAAAAGTCTTTCATAAAACCATCGTAAAACTCTTTTGCCGAATTGAAATTTAATTCAACCAATTTCAAATCTTCTTTTAAATCATAAATAACAAAACCATAAAGTTCTTTTACTTCGCTTTGATATTCTATTGCAGAATCTTCGTTTAAACCAACCGTTTTATTCATATAATCGGGAATACTTATATCAAAAGTATGTCCTGCTTTATATTCTTTCATTTTGGTTTGAGCCGATGTTGCTATAGAAATTAATGCAACTGCAAGAAGTGTAATTATTTGTTTCATTTTACGATTTTTAGTTATTTAAATTTGCTTTTTTTAAACAATCCCTTTTTCAATCATTTCCAACATAACTGGTGAAGCATTTTTAAACGTCGGCGGCTGTTCGATAATACTTCCTGCGTTCTTTTTATTTACTTTGAAAGTAATATCATCGTTTGTTGTAAACAAAAGTGCCGTTAAAAAAGGTTTTTTAATATGAGAACCCAAAATCAATAAAGCTTCATCTAAAGTGTGAATGCTTTCAATTTCTTCTGTTTTGTATCGAAAAGTTAATGAAATCGAGAATGTATTATCTTCATTCAGAACTAGTCTAAAATAAACATTTTTAAGTTCTGTATCGCCCATTGTTTTGGCCAAAGTTAATTTAGCGAAAGTTCCGCTTTGAATACTTTCTTTAACTCGTTCACAAAAAAGGGCAAATATTGGTTCGTATGACATATTGTTATGTTTATTTAACCGCAAAGTTCGCAAAGATTTACGCAAAGAACACAAAGAATTTTAAAAAACTTGGCGAACCTAGCGTAGTTCTTAGCGAACTTTGCGGTTAATCAAAAAATTTATTTTCCTGTAAATTCAGCTTTACGTTTTTCTAAAAATGCTGTCGTTCCTTCTTTAAAATCTTGGGTTCCGAAACATTTTCCGAAAGATTTTATTTCGACATCAAAACCATTTTTACCGTCTGTAAAATTAGCATTGATTGCTTTTATTGCTTTTCCTATAGCGAAAGGAGCATTTTTAATGATTTTCTGTGCAATTACATTGGTAAATGAAAGCAATTCTTCTTGAGGCACAACATGATTTACCAAACCGTAATCTTTTGCTTGTTCTGCGGTAATCATTGCTGCGGTCATAATCAATTCCATTGCACGGCCTTTACCAATTAATTGTGGCAAACGTTGTGTTCCTCCATAACCTGGAATCAATCCTAAAGTTACTTCTGGAAGTCCCATTTTTGCATTATCAGAAGCAATTCTGAAATGACAAGCCATTGCCAATTCTAATCCGCCGCCAAGAGCAAAACCGTTAATTGCGGCAATAACTGGTTTTTTAAGTCCTTCAATAAAATCAAAAAGCGATTCTTGACCTTCTGCAGCCAATTGAGCGCCTTCCACAATAGTATAATTGGCAAATTCAGAAATATCAGCTCCTGCAACAAATGCTTTTTCGCCGCTTCCGGTCAAAATAATAACGCGGACATCATCATTTTTACCCAATAATTTGATCGCTTTACTCAAATCGCTAATTGTTGCTTTGTTCAAAGCATTCAATTTTGTCGGTCTGTTTATAGTAATGGTCGCGATATTTTCTTCAATTGCAATTAAAAGATTCTCGTAGTTCATGACACTTTTTTTAGGAGTTGGTGATAGGTAAAGAAACTCTAAAAGTGGTTCCTTTTCCGTAAGTTGACTCAAAGGTAATTGTTCCTTTGTAATTTTCGATAATGTTTTTAATAATTCCTAAACCAAGTCCCATTCCGCTAGTCTTAGTTGTAAATTTAGGTTCGAAAATTCTGCCGATATCTTGTTTCTGGATTCCGATTCCGTTGTCTTTTACGGCAATTTCAACATTGTTATTTCGTCTTTTTACAGAAACCATAATTGATTTCTGAAACTGACTTTCTGGAATTGCCTGAGTAGCGTTTTTAACCAAATTGGTAATAACGCGTATTAATTGCGTACGATCCATTTTGGAAATGATTTCTTCTTCTTCTTTTTCGAAAACAATATAATCTTCGTTGAAAATATCCAAAGCCAATTCGACAACCTCAACCACATTTAGTGTTTCATTTTGCTGTGCCGGCATCGAAGCAAAGTTCGAAAATGCCGAAGCAACAGCCGTCATCGTATCAATTTGCTGAATCAAAGTTTCGGAGTAATCATTCATTTTCTGTTTAACGTCTGGAGCTGAAGGATCAAACTTTCGTTGAAAACTCTGAACCGTCAAACGCATCGGCGTAAGCGGATTTTTAATCTCGTGAGCAACTTGTTTTGCCATTTCGCGCCAAGCCTCTTCTCGTTCACTTTGCGCTAATTTAATCGCGCTCGTTTCGAGTTTATCCACCATTCCGTTATAAGCTTTTATAAGGAAATTGACTTCTTTACTATTTGCCTCTAAAACAATTTTCTCATTTTTCTGATCCAAATTGGTTTCTTCCAAACGGTCTGAAATTGTTTTTAAGGATTTTGTGATATAAGTCGAAAGGAAATACGCTAAAGCAAAAGCCACAATCAGCATAAAAGAATAAACCTGACTTAACCGAATTAGGAAAGTATTTAGCTCATTGTCGTAATAACCGTCGTCTTCTAAATAAGGAAGATTCAGGATTCCAAGTGGTTTAAATTTTTCGTCTTTTATTAAACTGTAGGAAGATCGGTTTTTAACTCCATCAATCGTTTTAATATCCACAAAACGCTTTTCGATAGAAGAACGAACCAATTTCAAAATATATTCTGGAATTGGCGGCGGCGCTTTATCAACTGCAAAAGATTCTTTAGATGACTTTAGAAGCTTTCCATCTAGACTGTAAATATTAATTTCAATTTTATGAATCTGCGCTAATTCGTGGATTTTATCTTTAAAAATTAAATCCAAATTTGTCGTTTTCAGCGGATAAGTTGTAGTAGAAAGAACGTAGTTAATGTGTTCTTTTACCGCATTTTCTTTTCGTTCTAAACGTTCCTGATGATATTCTTTGGCCTCAGTCTTAAACTGAATAATCGAAATCGAAGCCAATAAAAAAGATGCCACAACAATCAATACAATCATCGATAGGAAAATCCTAGTTCGAAGTGAAAGCATTGTCATTTTGAAGTTGTTAAACATAGTTTTTGTTTTTTCTCCACGAATTTCACTAATTTACACTAATTCTTTTTTTGCCATAGATTAAAAGGATTTAAATGATTTTTTTTAATCCTCATAATCCTTTAATCTGTGGCAATAATTGCTTAAAATAAATTCGTGCTAATTAGTGCAATAGCGGCAAACTCTTTTTATTTTTTTTCTCGTATACGCTTGTAAAAACGAAATCCCAGCATAATTAAAACCGAGAATAAAATGATTCCGATTACGCCGAAAATCCAGTTGATGGCACTTTTTAAAACTACTAAAAAGACAACGGCAAATAAAATAATTGTTGCGCCTTCATTCCATAAACGCATAAAATTATTGGAATATTTTACCTCATCATTTTGCAATTGTTTGAATATTTGATGACATTTTCCGTGATATAAATACAAAAGGAAAACGAAACACAATTTTACGTGCATCCACGGCATTTTAATCCAAACGCTTCCAGCATCTGTAAAAAACAGCATCCAAAAAGCAAAAATACTTGCCAAAACCGCCGATGGCCATGTAATAATATACCACAAACGGTAGGCCATTATTTTGTATTGCGCCTGCAAAATTTCTTTTTCTGGCGAAGGTTTTTCATTGGCCTCAATTTGATACACAAACAAACGCACAATATAAAACAAACCTGCGAACCAAGTAATAACAAAAATAAGGTGTAGTGATTTTAAATAGTTATAATATTCCATTATTATTTTGTTTCAGGTTTCAGGTCTCAGGTTTCAGGTTAATCAACTTTGAGAAAAACTTGAAACTTTAAACCTGAAACAAATATTATTTCGCCCAATCATTAATCCAGTTACTCACCGTTTGGCACCATTCATCATCATCGTTTAAACATGGAATTGCCAAGAATTCTTCTCCTCCATTTGCTTCAAAATCTTCTTTGGCACGCATCGCGATTTCTTCCAAAGTTTCTAAACAATCTGAAACGAAAGCTGGTGTAACAACTGCTAATTTCTTGATTCCTTTTGCTGGCATGTTGTCAATTTCAACATCGGTATAAGGCTCTAACCATTTATCTCCCGCCAAACGCGATTGAAATGTCAAACTGTATTTGTCTTCTGGAAGTCCTAATAATTTTATGACTTGTTTTGTCGTTTCGTAACATTGGTGGCGATAACAAAATTCGTGCGCTGGTGAAGGCGTATTACAACATGAACCGTCAATTTTACAATGCGATTTTGTTACATCGGTTTTACGAATATGACGCTCTGGAATTCCGTGATAAGAGAACAACAAATGATCATAATCAAATCCAACTAAATGCTTTTGAATTGAATCTGCTAAATTCTTGATATAATCCGGTTTATTGTAAAATGCCGGAACATCTGTAAATTTCATGTGCGGGAATTTCTTCTTGCGAATTTCTTCTGCTTTCACTAAAATAGTCAAAGTCGAAGCCATTGCATATTGCGGATATAAAGGAAAAAGCATTACATCTGTAACTCCTTTATCGCTCAATTCTTGAAGTCCTTTTTCAATTGTCATGCTTCCGTAACGCATTGCCAAAGAAACTGGAACGTTTACAAGTGGCTGTACTTTTTTCTGCATTCTTTCTGACAGTACAACTAACGGTGAACCTTCTTCCCACCAGATTTTTGCGTAAGCGTGTGCTGATTCTTCTGGTCTTTTTCTTAAAATAATTCCGCGAACTAATAATGCTCTCAATAAATACGGAACATCGATCACGTATTTATCCATTAAAAATTCATCTAAATAAGGTTTTACGTCTTTTGGAGTTGGACTTTCTGGAGATCCAAGATTTACTAATAATACGCCTTTCATTATTGTTTTTTTGCATTAGGCTTTAAGCATTAGGCTTTAAGCTTTTATTTGTTTTTAAAAATTTCGTCAAAAGTAGAACTTGCTGCTTTTTAGAAATATGATAATTATTACTTTTTAATTATTGTTGAATATCGAAAATCAATATTGTAAAAAATTCTCACGCAGATCTTGCAGATTTTTTAATTCGTGCTAATTAGTGAAATTCGTGGCAAACAGATTAAACATTCGCATTAATCGACATCAAATACTTCTTTGGAGTTGTGGCAAACTTTTTCTTGAATGCCGCAATAAAATGACTTCCCGTGCTATAGCCAATTTTCAAACCAACTTCGTTTACATTATAAGAACCGCTGTCTAAAAGTTTTCTAGCAAAATCCATTTTGTAATCGAAAAGAAAACCATAAACGGTATCGCCATAAATCTGTTTGAAACCCATTTTGAGTTTCTTCACATTCAAACCAATTTCATCTGCCAATTCTTGCAGTCCTGGCGGTTCGGCCATATTTGCAATTACAATTTCTTTGGCTTTTCTGATTTTTAGAACATTGTCTTCGTCAATCAAAAACGGACATTGTTCTGCATTTGGATCTTCGGTTCTATTAAAGTACAAACTCAATAATTCGTATCCTTTTCCCTTATAATAAAGGTTTTTTATAGACGGATGAAGGTTATAATGAAACAACTGACTCAGCACAATTGCCATTGACGGACTGATGTTTCCTTCGTTATAATACTTTTTATCCTTGTTATCAGGGCTTAAAAAAGTAATATAATCGGCTTCGGCAGAAAACAACGCGTGAAATTTCTTGATGGAAACAATTACTGAAATCGCCCACGAGTTTGGAGCCAATTCTAAATTAAGCGGTAATTCTTTCTGCGGATTGTATAAAAGCAACGATTTTTCTTCTTTCAATTCTAAAGCGTAATTGCCTTGATTAAATAAAAATTTTGCGTTTCCTTTTATCCCGAAGTGAAACTGTATCAGGCCAGTACCGATTATTTCGTACTGTGCGTAGAAAGGTTCAGAACCATCATTTTGAAAACGGATCAGCGTAAAGTCGTCTTCAATTTTTATAACTTCTTGAGAACTCATAGCGATATTTTTTTGAAACAAAAATCAAAACAAACTCAAAATGTTATTTAGAATCACTCTAAACTAATCACTTCAAAGGAGTTGATTTTGCTACAAAAGTAGCCTTTTTTACTCAAAAACACCTATTTAGGTTCAAAAAAACATACAGCGACATAAAAAGTACTTTTAGCGTTACTTTTATAAACACTATAGTAATAATTTTGTTGCACTTTTATGAAAGTGAATTTATGGAAAACAATAACGTACCGAAACACCTTTATTTTTACTCAGTTGGTCTGAGTTACAAAAAAGCTGATGCTGAGGTCAGAGGTCAATTTAGTTTGGACGCCGTTGCGAAAACGCGATTGCTGGAGCAAGCTAAAAACGATGGAATAGAAAGTTTAATAGTTACTTCAACTTGCAACAGAACCGAAATCTACGGTTTTGCTGAACATCCATTTCAATTAATAAAACTTATTTGTGATAATAGTAACGGATCTGTAGATGCTTTTCAGAAAGTGGGTTTCGTTTACAAAAATCAAGAAGCAATCAATCACTTATTTCGCGTAGGAACTGGTTTAGACAGTCAGATTTTAGGTGATTTCGAAATTATATCTCAAATTAAAACTTCTTTTATTCATTCAAAATCAATGAATTTAGCCAATGCTTTTATGGAAAGATTGGTAAATGCAGTGATTCAGGCAAGTAAAAGAATTAAAACAGAAACAGAAATTAGTTCTGGCGCAACTTCGGTTTCTTTTGCTTCTGTACAATATATTTTAAAGAATGTTGAAGATATCAGCAACAAAAACATTTTACTTTTTGGAACTGGTAAAATCGGAAGAAATACTTGCGAAAATTTAGTAAAACATACTAAAAACGAGCACATCACTTTAATAAATAGAACTAAAGATAAAGCGGAGAAATTGGCTGGAAAACTAAATCTAATTGTTAAAGATTATTCTGAATTACATTTAGAACTTCAAAAAGCCGATGTTGTAGTTGTTGCAACTGGCGCACAAAACCCAACGGTTGACAAAGCCATTTTAAATCTTAAAAAACCTTTATTGATTCTGGATTTATCGATTCCAAAAAACGTGAATGAAAACGTTGAGGAATTAGAAGGTGTAACTTTAATTCACATGGATTATTTGTCTCAATTGACAGATGAAACTTTGGAAAACAGAAAATTACATATTCCAGCTGCAGAAGCAATCATTGAAGAAATCAAAGAAGAATTTGTTATTTGGATGAAAGGCAGAAAATTTGCACCTACAATCAATGCCTTAAAAGACAAATTAAATGCGATTAAAGCTTCTGAATTGGATTTTCAAAGCAAAAAAATCGCCGATTTTAATGAAGAGCAAGCTGAAATTATCAGTAACCGAATTATCCAGAAAATCACTACTCATTTTGCTAATCATTTAAAAGACGACGATACCATGGTTGATGAAAGCATCGAATGGATCGAAAAAGTCTTCAAAATAAAAGCATCTTAAATAAAATTTTAAACCATATAAGTCATATAAGTTCATTTAATAAAATGCTGTTTTATAACAAACTGCTTAAATTTACTTATATGACTTACATGGTTCAAAAACAAAGTTATATCAGATTATTTAAACTATGTTTTACCCAAACTACTTAAATTTACTTATATAACTTATATGGTTCAAAAAATAAAACATGGCTGAAAAAACAATCAGAATAGGAACGCGCGATAGCGAATTAGCACTTTGGCAAGCACACACTGTCGAGAAAAAACTAAACGATTTGGGTTATAAAACCTCAATTGTTGCGGTTAAATCTCAAGGCGATATTATTCTGGATAAGCCACTTTATGAACTTGGAATAACTGGAATTTTTACTAAAACCTTAGATATTGCCATGATTAATGACGATTGCGATATCGCCGTGCATTCTATGAAAGATGTTCCAACTGCATTGCCAAAAGGAATTGTTCAGGCGGCAGTTTTACCAAGAGCCAATGTTTTGGATATTTTAGTTCATAAAGGAAATCCTGATTTTACAAATCCAAGTACTATTGCAACAGGAAGTTTACGTCGTCAGGCGCAATGGTTCAATAAATACCCAAATCATACTGTGGTTGATTTACGTGGAAACGTGAATACGCGCATGCAGAAACTGCAGGACAATAATTGGGACGGAGCTGTTTTTGCTGCCGCAGGTTTGGAGCGTATTAACTTAAAACCTGAAAATTACATCAATTTAGATTGGATGATTCCCGCACCGGCGCAAGGAGCGATGCTTGTTGTAGCAATGGAAAATGACAATTATACTTTAGATGCGCTTTCTCAGTTAAATGATATCGAAACTGAAATTTGTACCTATATCGAACGTCAGTTTTTGAGAACACTTGAAGGCGGATGTACTGCGCCAATTGGATCTTTGGTTACTTATAATGAAGATGAAGACACTTTACATTTTCAAGGAGTTCTGCTTTCTATCGACGGAAAACAAAAACTGGAAATCAACAAAACAGTTGATATTTCAGAATGGAAAAAATTAGGTTTCAACTCTGCTCAGGAGATTTTGAATAATGGCGGAACGGAATTAATGCAGCAAATTAAAGAATCCCTAAAAAAATAATGGCAAAACCAGTTCAAATACTATCTACTAAAATATTATCTCCTCTTCACAAACAAGAGCTAATGAAATATGGCGTCGAGGTAATCGAAGCCGATTTTATTAAAACAGAAAACAAACCTTTCGAACTTAAAGACCTCAACGAAAGTTTAATTTTTACAAGTCAAAATGCCGTTCACAGCGTTTTATCTAATTCAAAATCAGAAGAATTAAAAAACAAAAATGTTTACTGCGTTGGACTTAAAACAAAAAATCTTTTAGAAGAAAACGGTTTTAATGTTATTGCTTATACAGGTTACGCCGCCGATTTAGCTGAAATTATCACTTTGATTTACGGAAATGAAAGTTATACTTTTTTCAGCGGAAATTTAAGAAGAGACACTTTGCCAGAAGCTTTAAAAGAAAACGGAATTAAATTCAATGAAATTCAAGTTTACGAAACGACGCTTCAACCGCAGAAAATAAAAGCAAATCCTGAAGCGATTTTGTTTTTTAGTCCTTCTGGAGTTAAAAGTTATTTGAAACATAATATCATCAATAAACAAATCTGTTTCTGTATTGGCGACACTACTGCAGAAGCGCTATCAAAAATCACAAAAAACATCATCGTCGCAGATCAGCCAACAATTGAAGATGTAATCGAAGATGTAATTCACGAATATAAGTAAGCAATACGCTTTAGGCTATAAGCCGTAAGCAAAAAAGCAAAGAAAATCAATGTGATGGCCTAAAGCCTAAAGCAAAAAAATAAAAACCGCTTAAAGCCTAAAGCTTAAAGCCTAAAGCAAAGAAAAAAATGTTAAAAAACGACCTATTTTTAAGAGCATTAAAAGGAGAAACCGTTCAGCGTCCGCCGGTATGGATGATGCGTCAAGCAGGAAGATATTTACCAGAATTTAGAGAACTTCGTGATAAATATGATTTCTTTACGCGTTGCGAAACTCCAGAATTAGCTGCTGAAATTACAGTTCAGCCGATCAGAAGAATCGCTCCAGATGCTGCAATTTTATTCTCAGATATTTTGGTAGTGCCTCGTGCTATGGGAATTCACGTAGAATTAAAAGACAATTTAGGTCCGATTATTCCAAATCCGATTCGTTCTTTGGCAGATGTTCACAAAGTGTATGTTCCAGATGTAAATGAAACTTTAGGTTACGTTTTTGACGCTGTGAAATTGACTAAAGAAATGTTGAACGACGAAGTGCCATTAATTGGTTTCGCTGGTTCGCCTTGGACAATTTTCTGTTATGCTGTTGAAGGAAAAGGTTCAAAAAGTTTTGATACTGCAAAAGGATTCTGTTTTTCAAACCCAGCTGCAGCGCATACTTTATTACAAAAAATCACCGATACGACTATTTTATACTTAAAAGAAAAAGTAAAATCGGGTGTAAATGCCGTTCAGATTTTTGATTCTTGGGGAGGAATGCTTTCTCCAGTTGATTATCAGGAATTTTCATGGAAATACATCAATCAGATCGTTGACGCTTTAGCAGATATTACGCCTGTTATTGTTTTCGGAAAAGGATGTTGGTTTGCTCTTGGTGATATGGGTAAAAGCCGTGCTTCTGCATTAGGAGTAGATTGGACTTGTTCGGCAAGAAATGCTCGTTATTTATCTGGCGGAAACATTACTTTACAAGGAAACTTTGATCCGTCAAGATTGCTTTCTCCAATTCCGACTATCAAGAAAATGGTTCACGAAATGATCGACGAATTCGGAAAAGATAAATATATCGTAAATTTAGGTCACGGAATTTTACCAAATATCCCTGTAGATCACGCAAAAGCGTTTATTGACGCGGTGAAGGAATACGGGCAATAATAGTTGATGGTTGATGGTTTTTGGTTGATAGTTAAACGCCAAGAACCATCAACCAAAAACCATCAACTACCAACTTAAAAAAAACATGCTCAACAAAGGTTTAAGAGACGAAGAAAAAATTAGAATTGATAACGTTCTCAAAACGTTACGAACCCTTATTTTCGTTCCTTATCCGTTGAGTCATTTACAAAAATCAGATATTGAAAGTCAATTAAAAGAATTTGGATTAAATGTTGAAACTTTAGTCAATTATTCAAATCAAGATTTAATCACATTATTAATGCGACTTCATTTTGATTGGGAACATTTAGAGCAATTTGGAGATATTTTAATCGAATTCTCAAAAGAAGAAAACTACAATTTTGAAGATAAAGCTTTGGCTATTTATCAATATATTCAGCAAGAAAGCAAGGTTTTTTCTTTCGGAATAAATTCGAAAATTGCTTCGGCGAAAGCCAAAAAATAATTACAATGAAAGACCAATTTTACGCCTACATACAAAATTTACAAGACCAGATCTGTGCAGGATTAGAAGCTGTTGACGGAACGGCAAAATTCCGTGAAGATCTTTGGAAACGTCCGGAAGGCGGTGGCGGTAGAACTCGCGTTATTGAAAACGGAGCAGTTTTTGAAAAAGGCGGCGTAAACATTTCTGCTGTTCACGGAAAATTGCCTGAAACGATGCAAAAAATGTTTAATGTTGGTGAAGCCGATTTCTTTGCCTGCGGATTAAGCTTGGTTATTCATCCGAAAAATCCAATGGTTCCGACTGTTCATGCTAATTGGCGTTATTTTGAAATGTATGACGAATCTGGAAAAGTAATCGAACAATGGTTTGGCGGCGGACAGGATTTAACGCCTTATTATTTGTTTGAAGAAGATGCAAAACACTTTCATCAAACTTGTAAAACGGCTTGCGACAAACACAATCCAGAGTTTTATCCGAAATATAAAAAACAATGTGATTCGTATTTCTGGAATGCACACAGAAATGAAGCTCGTGGACTTGGCGGTTTATTCTTTGATTATTGCAAAGCAAATGAGCAAATGTCAATGGAAAACTGGTATAATTTTGTAACTGAAGTCGGAAATAGTTTCCTTGAAGCTTATGTTCCGATTGTGGAAAGAAGAAAAAATCTAGAATATACTCCAGAAAACAGAAATTGGCAGGAAATCCGTCGTGGTCGCTATGTTGAATTTAATTTGGTTCATGATAAAGGAACTTTATTCGGCTTAAAAACCAACGGAAGAATTGAAAGCATTTTAATGAGTTTGCCTCCACATGTGCAATGGGTTTATGATCATCATCCAGAAACGGGAAGTGAAGAGGAAAAATTGATAAATGTATTGCAAAATCCGATTGATTGGGTTTAATTATAAATGATTAAAATTTTATTTAACACATAGAAACATAGATTTAATGACCTATCTTAGAGCTGATTTTAGAAAATCATGATTTTTTCACATACTTCTATGTGATTTATTTTGAGTGAAATGTCTTTTTCAAATTATCTAAAACCTATGTTTCTATGTGTTTAAAAAAAATTTATATCACATTCTTCACCAGCATTTTTGGATGTTTCGCCCAAAACGATTCTCTACGAAATCCGTATTTTAAATCTTATAATGATAAAATTACGGCAAGTATTTATTATTTAGACACTTCCAATAGTTTTCAGATTGCTTCGGATAATACAGATCCAAAAATGTATTTCAATTTGATTCCAAATCGAAGAGAGCAGATTGGTTTCAACTTAAATTATAAAATCATTGATGTCGGTATTGGTTTTGCTCCCAAATTTCTGAGTCAGAATAAAGGTGATTCGCATTCTAAACATTTTAATTTCAACACCCGTTTTTATTTCAAAAAATGGATGCAGTCGTTCACCTTCATCAATCAAAAAGGCTTTTATATCAGCGAAGATAGTTTTACGGCACAGCTACCCGATATGCGGACTATGAAAATCGGCGGATCAACAGCTTACGTTTTTAATGATAAATTTTCTTTTAAAACGCTGGTAAGTCAAAACGAATGGCAGACAAAAAGTTCTGGAAGTTTTATTCCGACCTTCTCATTTTATTACACGAATTTGGATGTAAATACAAAAGATTCGTCGCCTGGAGATATTTATGTGTTTACGCTCGCTCCTTCTTATTTCTATAATTTTGTAATTAGTGACCGTGTTTTAATTGGAGCAGGACTGGCTTTAGGTGCTGGCTTAAATGTTATTGACAAAGAAACTTCGGCACTCTATCAAGCCGATTTCAATTTAAAATTAGCTTACAACAAAGACCGTTTTTTCGTTTTTGCGACTTTAAATACCATTAGTTTTGCTCAAGACGATAAAGTTGATCCAAGATTAAATGATCATATCGCAACCTTAAAACTTTCTGCGGGTTATCGATTTGATCCTCCCAAAAAGGTAAAAGAAGTTTATGACAAAGTAAATGAGAAAATCGGACTTTAATAAATCTACAATCTCATAATCAATAAGTTGTAAAAATTGCTTAAATTACATGGATTTACAAAACTAAAATTCATTATTATGGCAAATGTGAACAAAGAGCAGTTAAATCTCATGCATTCTGGAAAAGGTTTTATTGCGGCACTAGACCAAAGCGGCGGAAGTACACCAAAAGCATTACTACAATATGGTGTACAAGAAAATCAATATTCGAACGAAGAAGAAATGTATACGATTGTGCATGAAATGAGAACTCGAATTATTAAAAGTCCTTCTTTTGACAGCACACATATTTTAGGTGCCATTTTGTTTGAAAACACAATGGATCGTAAAATTGACGGACAATGGACTGCTGATTATTTATGGGAGAAAAAGCATATTATTCCGTTTCTAAAAGTAGACAAAGGTCTTGCTGAACTTGCAAACGGAGTTCAATTAATGAAACCCATTTCAAATCTAAATGAATTATTAGATCGAGCTGTAGAACGAAATATCTTTGGAACCAAAATGCGTTCTGTAATAAAAGAAGCCAATCCAGAAGGAATTCGAGAAATAGTAAAACAGCAGTTTGAAGTTGGCAAACAAATTTTCGACAAAGGACTAATTCCGATTATTGAGCCTGAAATTGATATTTACAGTTCTGATAAAGAAAAATCAGAAGAAATTTTAAAGGAAGAAATCAAAAAACAGCTTGATTTATTGGATAAAGATGTAAAAGTGATGCTGAAACTTTCTATTCCAACGTTGCCAAATTTTTATAGCGATTTGATGTCCGATTCTCATGTGGTACGCGTAGTGGCGCTTTCTGGAGGATATTCTAGAGAAGAAGCCAATGAAAAACTCGCAGAAAACCACGGATTAATTGCTAGCTTTTCAAGAGCATTATCTGAAGGATTAACTGCAGACCAGTCAGATGCTGATTTTAATAATCAAATTGGGAAATCTATTCAAGAAATTTATGACGCTTCGATTTCGTAAAAACTTGTTTTTTGATAAAATTAAAAAGCCCACAAATAATTTTTTTGGGCTTTTTATCTTTCCATTTGTAATATTCAAGCTTATTTAAAAATAAGATTTTCACAATCTTTAAAAATCTACTTCAAATAAAAAAATTTTAGATAATATTAACTCATTCTACAATACCCTAAACGCCTTATTTTGTTCCTTTTTCTATAACTTTGCACCACTTATAAAAAAGTAATAAAACTTCAAAAAAGAAAAAACAAAACTTCATTTTAGAGACAAGAATTAATCATTCTAAAATCTAAAATCTAAATTTAAATCTATATGTTTCCATTACAAAGAAATCGCCGTTTGAGAACCAATGAATCTATTCGTTCTTTAGTTCGCGAAACCAGTTTGAGTCCACAAGATTTTATGCTTCCAATGTTTGTTGCAGAAGGAAAAGATGTAAAATCGGCTATTCCTTCGATGCCTGGAATCTACCGTCATTCTTTAGACAACACAATCAAAGAAGTAAAAGAAGCTTGGGATTTAGGAATCAGAGCGGTGAATATTTATGTAAAAGTATCGGAAAATTTAAAAGACAACAAAGGAACTGAAGCTTGGAATAAAGATGGTTTAATGCAACAAACTATCCGCGCTATAAAAGACGCTGTTCCGGAAATGATTGTAATGCCAGACGTTGCTTTAGATCCATATTCAATTTACGGCCACGACGGAATCATCGAAAATGGTCAATTATTGAACGATGCAACTGTTGATGCTCTAACAAGAATGAGTTTAAGCCATGCTGAAGCTGGTGCTGATTTCGTTGCTCCAAGCGATATGATGGACGGAAGAGTTCTGAAAATCAGACAAGCATTGGAAGAAAACGGACATCATAATGTTGGAATTATGAGTTACAGCGCTAAATATGCTTCTGCTTTTTACGGTCCTTTCCGCGATGCTTTGGATTCTGCACCAGTTGATTCTCAAGATATTCCAAAAGACAAAAAGACATATCAAATGGATTATGCTAATCGAATTGAAGGAATTCGCGAAGCTTTATTAGATGTTGAAGAAGGTGCAGATATTGTAATGGTAAAACCAGGAATTGCATATTTGGATATTGTTCGCGAAATTAAAGACAAAGTGCATGTTCCTGTTTCTGTTTACCAAGTTTCTGGCGAATATGCCATGGTAAAAGCGGCCGCAGAACGCGGATGGCTGGATCACGACAAAATCATGATAGAGCAATTATATTGCATTAAACGTGCAGGTGCAAGTATCATAACAACTTATTTTGCGAAAGAAGCGGCAATATTTTTAAATAAGTAATTAATTACAAAAAAAACATATATTTTAGCGCAACAAATCTAAACTATAATATATGAAAAATCTATTACTTACTGTTATGATGGCTGCTGGCTTAAGCTCTGTAGCACAAGAAATTAAATTTAAAAAAGACAAAATTAGCATTGATGGAACTGAGGTTGCCATTCTGGACAAAGTAAAAGTAAATTACAAAATCTTGTCTTTAGACAACAGACCGATCTTTTCTATAGAAAGAAAAAGTGCTTTAATGGCAGACGGATCAACATTCTATTGGTCAGTTCTTACTGATTTAAGTAACGGTAAAACAAATGAAGTAGCTGATTATGGTAAAGATCAAGGTTTAAGTTTTCAGAAAACGATTGTTGCCAGCGTTTGCAATGACAAATACAAATTTATCAGTTCGGCAGGAATTGATGAAAAAGGTGTTTTGGAATTCATAAATGGAACGCCAACTGATATTCAAAAAGTAATTGCAGATGCCAATCAAAAAACGAATGATCAGATAAAAACTGAAATGGATGCTATGGCTGCTTTACGTATAAAAGTTACAGACGGAATCATTTACCAAAAACAAGAAGTTTTAAAGGAAAACGGAATGGTTCAAGATTATGTAAAAATCGGTGATGTGGTAAAACAAAATATTACTTTCATGGCAAATTGGCCTCCTAGTTTAGTTTACAAGGTAAACTCAATCTACACTGAAGTTGATAATAACAACAGAGAACAAACAAGAGTTAGAGAAATTGGTGGTTGGTATGCTACTAAAACAGGTTATGCTAATCCGAAAACGGGTAAAAACATTAAAGACGAAATAATTACTGCCGACAATAAATATTTCCCTTTAAAAGGAACTCTTACTGATACAGAAAAAATTAATCTTTCTTTTTCTAAAGGAGATAAAGATTTACTTGAAAAACAAATTGTAGCAAAATTACTTTACAATGGCTACAAATTTGAAGCAATGAAATAATAATTAAAATATGAATAAAGCAGTATTTTTAGCTGCTGTTTTAGCTTTTGCCTCTTGTAAAAAAGAGGGTTCTGAAAAAACAGATCAGACAAACGAAACATATTCTGAAGGAGAATCGGCGAAAGCCAAAACACCAGAAGAATTAGGAAAACAACTTTTTGAAGGAACAGGAAATTGCTTTGCATGCCATCAGCCAGATCAAAAAGTGATTGGACCAAGCATTAAAGAAATTGCCCAAATCTATAAAGATAAAAATGGTAATATGGTTAATTTCTTAAAAGGAAATGCTGAACCAATTGTCGATCCGAGTCAGTTTGAGGTTATGAAAACCAATTTTGCAATCACTCAGGCAATGTCTGATGGAGAACTGAAAGCTATTGAAACTTACATTTATAGTCATTTAAAATAATTATTGTTTTTTTATAAATATTAAAAGTGCTATCTCAAAATTGAGATAGCACTTTTTGTTGTAATTAATATATTCTCGTTTTTCATTTTTCATATCTAAATATCATTCCGTAGGAATGTTTCGTCGGTAGAAAAAATGTTGACAAGCCGTATTTACGTTCCGTAGGAACGTTTGATAATCATATCGTTAAAATACAAAACCACAATCAAACGTTCCTACGGAACGTAAAACATCAAATATTATAAATTTTTCTACCGACCAGATGTTCCTACGGAACAGATTAATATTGCAGAAAAAAAGGGCTGTCTCAAAATTGAAACTGCCCTTTTTATATTATACAATAAAAAAATTACCAGATTTTAACCCTTTTTTCAGGTTCTAAATACATAGGATCTCCTTTTTTGATTCCGAAAGCTTCGTAAAAAGAGTCTAAGTTTTTAATTGGCACAACCGCTCTGTACATTCCTGGAGAGTGCGGATCTGTTTTAACTTGACTTTTAATAGCTTCATCACGAGATTTTGTTCTCCAAACCGTTGCCCAAGAAATAAAGAAACGCTGCTCTGGAGTAAATCCGTCGATTAAACCTGGATTTCCGTGTTTTTTCAAATACAACTGTAAACCGTCATAAGCAGCATTAGTTCCGCCTAAATCTCCAATGTTTTCTCCTAATGTAAATTTACCATCTACAAAGATTCCAGGAAGCGGTTCTAAAGCGCTGTATTGCGCAGCCAACTGTCCTCCAAGAGCTGTAAATTGTTTTAAGTCTTCTGGTGTCCACCAATCAACTAAATTTCCGTCAGCATTGTAACGAGCTCCAGAATCATCAAAACCGTGAGAGATTTCGTGTCCGATTACAGCTCCAATACCACCATAATTTACCGCTTCGTCAGCTTGATAATTATAGAAAGGCGGTTGTAAAATTGCTGCTGGGAATACAATTTCGTTGTATGAAGGATTAAAATAAGCGTTAACCGTTTGCGGAGACATTCCCCACTCTGTTTTATCAACTGGTTTTCCTAGTTTTGCTAAGTTTTCAGAATAAGCCCATTTTGATAAATTTTTCATGTTATCAAAATAAGTTCCGCCTTCATTTACATTTTTAAGTTCTAGTTTAGAATAATCTTTCCATTTATCCGGATAACCAATCTTAACGGTCAATTTTTTTAGCTTCTCAATTGCTTTTACTTTAGTCTCTTTTGACATCCAAGGCAAAGCGTTGATTCTGTTTTCATAAGCTAACATTACATTAGCAATCATATCTTTCGCTTTTTCTTTCGCTTCAGCTGGAAATAGTTTTTCTACATATAATTTCCCTAAAGCTTCTCCTGTTGCTCCGTTGATTACTTGTAATGCAACTTCTTCACGCGGACGCTGTTTTAAAGCTCCTGTTAAGGTTTTTCCGTAAAAATCGAAGTTTGCATTTTCAATATCTGTCGTTAAAGTTGAAGCCGTTTTGTTAAGCAACGACCATTTCAAATATTCTTTCCAAGCTTCTACTTTCTTTTCTGTAAACGTTTTTTCTAAAGCGATCATGTAGCGAGGCTGTGCAACGTTTACAGTATCTAATTTTGCCATTCCGATTCCTGCGAAATATTTCTCCCATTGAATAGAAGGCGTATTCTTTTTCAAATCTGCAACAGCTGTTGGATTGTATTGTTTTCTTCTGTCTCTTCTTTCTACACGATCTAATCGTGGTGAAGACATTTCAACTTCTAAAGCTAAAATTTGTTTTGCACTTTCTTTTGCTTTTGCTGGAGATTCTCCAATGTATTGTAACATTCTAGCAACGTGTACTTCATATTTCTCACGTTTTTCTTTAGAATCTTTGTCGTCTGAATTGTAGTAATCTTTATCAGATAATCCTAAACCACCTGGACTTAATGTTACCGAATTTTTATTACTGTTTTTAGCATCAGCTCCAACGTAAACTCCAAAAAAACCAGAGCCGCCTGCAAGTTGCATTTCAGTGATATAATTCTGAAGATCTGCAACATTTTTAATAGCGTCGATTTTCTTCAAATAAGGCTGAAGCGGTGTAACTCCTCTTTTGTTTCTTCCAACAGTATCTAAAATAGTATTGAATAAAGCAATTGCTTTACCCTGATCTGTGTTAGATTTATACTTCGGATCTTTAGAAGCGGCTTTTAAAATAGCAAGTGCGTCGTTATCTGTTTTTTGACGAAGTTCATTGAAACTTCCCCAAGAATTACGATCACTTGGAATTTCTGTTTTATCTAACCAGGCACCGTTTACATAACGGAAAAAATCTTGGCTAGCACTAACTTTAGGATCCATGTTAGAAACATTAATTCCTGGTTCCTTTGGCTTTGCATTTTGCGCCTGTACTGCTGTTAACGATAACATTGCAGAAACCACACAAAACATAGGTTTAGAAAGCTTTTTAATCATTTTTATTTAGTGTTTTAGTATATTTACAAACATATTGTTATTATTTCTAACTCTATGTTAAAATTTTCGAATAATTAATCTAAAAATATATCTAACGTATTTTTCTGTTTTTAGATGAATCAAAAAACGACGCTTATTTAGCGTCGTTTTTATATTTTATATTTTGATTACCAGATTTTAACTCGTTTGTCTGGTTCAACATACATTTTATCACCTTTTTTAATATTGAAAGCATTGTAAAAAGCATCAACATTTTGAATTGGCACATAAGCTCTGTACATTCCTGGAGAGTGAGGATCTGTTTTTACTTGATTTTTGATTGCTTCATCTCTAGTTTTGGTTCTCCAAACCGTTGCCCAAGAAATAAAGAAACGCTGTTCTGGCGTAAATCCGTCGATTAAACCTGGATTTCCTTTTTCTTTCAAGTATAATTGCAGACCGTCGTAAGCAGCATTAATTCCACCTAAATCTCCGATGTTTTCACCTAAAGTAAAATTACCGTCAACGTGTACTCCTGGCAATGGCTCAAGTGCACTGTATTGATTTGCTAAAGCAGTTCCTAAAGCTGTAAATTGTTTTAAGTCTTCTTCTGTCCACCAGTCAACTAAATTTCCGTCTGCATTGTAACGCGCTCCAGAATCGTCAAAACCGTGAGAGATTTCGTGCCCGATTACGGCTCCGATTCCACCATAATTAACCGCTTCGTCAGCTTGGTAATTGTAGAAAGGCGGTTGTAAGATTGCAGCTGGAAATACAATTTCGTTGTAAGACGGATTGTAATAAGCGTTTACCGTTTGAGGAGACATATGCCATTCTGTTTTATCAACTGGTTTAGGCAATTTATCCACGCTTTTCTTAAAGTTCCATTTTGCTAAGTTTTTAGTATTTTCAAAATAGCTTCCACCTTCTGCAACACTTTTAATCTCAAGAGCCGAATAGTCTTTCCATTTATCAGGATATCCCACTTTGATCGTAATTTTATTTAGCTTTTCAATAGCTTTTGCTTTTGTGTCTTTAGACATCCAGCTTAAATTGTTAATACGGTTTTGGTATGCCGTAATTACATTATGAATCATGTCAACAGCCTTAGTTTTTGCTTCAGCAGGAAAAACTTTCTCAACATAAAGTTTTCCTAAAGCTTCACCAACTGTTCCGTTAACCACATTTAATGCTCTTTCTTCAGCAGGAAGCTGTTTAATTGCACCTCTTAATGTTTTGCTGTAAAAATCAAAATTAGCTTGATCAATTTGTGTTGTCAATTTGCTCGCAGCGCCGTTTAAAAGATCCCATTTTAGATATTCTTTCCATTGCTCAACTTTGTTTTCTTTAAAAACAGTTTCAAGCGCAGTCATGTATTTAGGCTCAGAAACAATTACAGTATCTAATTTCGTAATTCCTAAACCTGCAAAATATTCATTCCATTTAATTGCCGGAGTCAATTTCTGAATATCAGCAACTGTCATCGGATTGTATTGCAAACGGCTGTCTCTCCTTTCTACTCTGTTTAATCTTGGTTTAGATAATTCTGTTTCTAAAGCTAAAATTGAAGCAGCACTTTGTTTTGCTTTTTCAGGAGATTCTCCAATAAACTGAAGCATTCTTGCTACGTGTAATTCATATTTAGCACGTTTTTCTTTAGAATCCTTATCATCAGAGATGTAATAATCTTTATCTGAAAGTCCAAGACTGCTTGGCGCAAGGTTTACAGAATTTTTAGAACTGTTTTTATCATCAGCACCAATGTAAATTCCGAAAAATCCAGAACCGCCTTCTTTTTCCATTTCTACTAAATATTTCTGAACATCAGCAACATTTTTGATAGCATCGATTTTTTTCAAATACGGTTTTAGAGGCTCAATTCCTCTTTTATTTCTTCCAACAGAATCTAAATAAGTATTGAATAAATTAACCGCTTTTCCCTGATCTGTATTCGATTTGTATTTTGGATTTTTGGAAGCTTCTTTTAAAACTGCCATTACATCTTTATCTGTTCTTTTGATCAGTTCATTAAAACTTCCCCAAGTTGTTCTGTCGCTAGGAATTTCAGTTTTATCCAACCAAGTTCCGTTTACATATTTAAAAAAGTCCTCACTTGGTTTTACTTTCGTATCCATATAAGATACATTGATACCTGGCTCTTTTGGAGCGTTTTGTGCCTGAACTGCTGTCAACGAAAACATTGCAGATAAAACACCAAACACAGGTTTAGCAAATTGTTTTTTCATAAAAATTTAGTGTTTAAGGGAAAATACAAACATATTGTTATTATCTTGAAAATTATGTTAAAATTCTAACTGAAAAGCCCAAATGGCGTTCAAATTTCACAATTAGAGTTTTAAAACTATTTTATTAGACAGCTAAATGTTGTAAATGTTACAAAAGGCTGTTAAAAAAATAAGACAGTAAAGTTTTTAAAATCTGCTTTTTGTATTTTTGCGCCAAATTATTTTTATGAAATCGCTTTTATACAAGTACCGTAAATTCTTTATTGTTTTAATAGTATTTTCGGTTGTTACGATATCTCTGTTTTATTCTGCATTAAAACCAAAAAAGACACTTCCTATTTACAATCCAGCAGATGTAAATCCTGAATTAGTTGATAGTACTATTCAATATAAAAGCAAATACCACACGATTGCCGATTTTTCTTTTGTAAATCAAAATGGCGATACGATTACACAAAAAAATTACGAAGGAAAAATCTATGTTGCCGATTTTTTCTTTACAACCTGCGGATCAATATGCCCAAAAATGTCAACCAATTTAGTTGATGTTCAAAAAGCGGTTTTAAATAATCCGAAAGTAATGTTGCTTTCCCATACCGTTTTTCCTGAAGTAGACAGCGTTTCTGTTTTAAAAGCATATGCCATTAAATATGGCGTTGTAGATAGCAAATGGAATTTGGTTACGGGAGATAAAAAAGAAATCTACAAAATGGCCAGAAAATCATATTTGGCAGTAAAAATGGGACGACCAGATCAGCTTTACGATATGGTTCATACGGAGAATTTTGTTTTAGTCGATCAAAAACGCCGCGTTCGAGGTTTTTATGACGGAACAAATAAAGAAGATATAAAACGCCTTTTAGAAGACATCGATTTCCTTTCTCAAGAGTAAAATCCCTTATTTTTAGAAAGTTTTAGCATTTGTGGAAGTGTTAAATGCCTTGAAATAAAGAATAATTGCCTACTTTTGCAATCTAAATTCAATCTAAATAAGCTTGCAAAATACAATACACACTCTGAAAAAAGGCGAAAAAGCCATTATCAAAGATTTTGATATCGATCTTATTCCACTTAAATTATTAGAAATGGGTTGTCTGCCGGGCAGCTTAGTTGAATTATTGCAAGTTGCTCCTTTTGGCGATCCTTTGTATTTAGATATAAATGGTTCGCATGTTGCAATTCGTATTGAAACAGCTCGTGAAATTGAAGTTGAACTTATCCAAAACAATTTATAATGAGCGTTCAAAATATCAATGTTGCCCTTATCGGAAATCCAAATACCGGAAAAACTTCTGTTTTTAATCAATTAACGGGTCTTAATCAGCAAGTTGGAAATTATCCTGGAATTACGGTTGAGAAGAAAATGGGTTTTTGCAAATTACCTAATAATGTCAAAGCTAACATTCTAGATTTACCCGGAACGTATAGTTTGAATGCCAGTTCGATGGACGAAAGTGTGGTTATCGAACTTTTATTAAATAAAAACGACAAACTTTATCCAGATGTTGCCGTTGTTGTTACTGATGTTGAAAATCTGAAAAGAAACTTACTGATCTACACTCAAATAAAAGACCTTGAAATTCCGACGATTTTGGTTATCAATATGTCAGATCGTATGGAAAGAAAAGGAATAACTTTGGATATTCCGTATTTAGAAGAAAAACTAAAAACCAAAATTGCTTTAGTAAGTTCAAGAAAAGGCTTAGGAATTGATGAATTGAAGGAACTTATTGTTTCTTATAAAACTATTCCGCACGAACCATGCTTAAATGCTTCTGTAATTGATCCTGAATATTTTGAAAAGTTACAGCATGCTTTTCCAAATCAATTGATGTATAAATTGTGGCTTGTTATTACGCAAGATGTCAATTTTTCAAATTTGGATCGAAATGAAGTTCGAAACACTTTTACCAAATCACATTCAGAACTAAAGCGTTTACAGCAAAAAGAAACAATCAAAAGATATCAATTTATAAATGATGTTTTAAAAGAAGGTTTAAAAGTTGATGCCTCAATGGCAAAAGACATGCGTGCTAAATTAGATCGCGTTTTAACGCATAAGGTTTTTGGTTACGTTATTTTCTTCGCCATTTTATTTTTGATTTTCCAATCGATTTTTAGTTGGTCAACTATTCCAATGGATTTCATCGACAGTACTTTTGCTTCATTAAGCAGTTGGGTTGCCGAAGAATTGCCAAGCGGAATTTTAACCGATTTACTTTCGCAGGGAATTATTCCAGGTATTGGCGGAGTCGTTATTTTTATTCCACAAATTGCCGTGTTATTCTTGTTTATTTCGATTTTGGAAGAAAGTGGTTATATGAGTCGTGTCGTATTTTTAATGGATAAAATCATGCGCCGATTCGGACTTTCTGGAAAAAGCGTCGTGCCTTTGATTTCAGGAACTGCATGTGCAATTCCGGCGATTATGGCGACAAGAAATATCGAAAACTGGAAAGAACGCCTTATTACGATCTTAGTAACACCATTCACGACTTGTTCGGCGAGATTGCCCGTGTATGCGATTATTATTTCTCTTGTTGTTCCTAGTAAACGCATTTTTGGATTTCTAAATGTTCAAGGTTTGACCTTAATGGCATTGTATGTTTTAGGCTTTTTTGCAGCAATTTTATCTGCTTATATTTTAAATAAAGTTTTAAAATTGGAATCTAAAACGTATTTCGTAGTCGAAATGCCAAGTTATAAAATGCCGCTTTTCAAAAACGTCGGAATCAATGTGGTGGAAAAAACGAAAGCATTTATTGCTGGAGCTGGAAAGATCATTCTTGCAATTTCGATTATTCTTTGGTTTTTAGCTTCTTACGGGCCTGGAAAAGAATTTAATGATGCAGAAAACATTGTAAAAGAAAGATTTGTAAATACAACTTTAGATGAAACTCAGTTTGAAAATGAAGTCAATTCTCAAAAATTAGAAAATTCATACATCGGTTTAATGGGAAGAGCGATCGAACCAGTTATTAAGCCTCTCGGTTACGATTGGAAAATTGGTATTGCACTAATCAGTTCGTTTGCAGCACGTGAAGTTTTTGTTGGAACTTTAGCAACTATTTATAGTGTCGGAGACTCTGATAATGAATCAACCATAAAAAGTAAAATGCAGGCAGAAGTTCACCCAGAAACAGGTAAGAAAGTCTTTGATTTTCCAACTGGAATTTCTCTTTTGTTATTTTATGCTTTTGCGATGCAATGTGCAAGTACATTAGCAATTACCAAAAAAGAAACCAATTCATGGAAATGGCCAGCAATGCAGTTAGTTTTCATGAGCGGATTGGCTTATTTTGCTGCATTAATTGCGTATCAACTTTTAAAATAAAAAGTTATGTTTCAAGAAATTATAGCCTTTACAATATTAGGATTAGCCGTTGCTTTTTTGATTAAAAAGTTTTTCTTTAAATCGAAAAAGAAAAAAGATTGCGGTAATGGAACTGATTGTGGATGTTCTTAATTATAAGGTGCTAAGGTGCAGAGATTCTGAGGTACTAAGGTTTAAAAATACCAATAAAAAAGCTTCACATGAATTTTGAATTCGTGTGAAGCTTTTTTTATTTTTTCAAAATGTCTTTTAATGTTGTTTTTTAGACCTAAATGGATTATTTGTATATTTTACGAAAGCTACTTTTGTTGCATAAAACTAATTGAAATGGCAAATACAAATAAAACAGAAATAATTCGAGACAATAGAGTTGCAAGATTATTATGGTTTACATTAGGTTTCACCTGTGCAACTTTGATAGTTTATTTTATAATGAAAAAACATTAATATTACTTCACTCCTTCCCATTCTGCATAAAACTGAGCAAGGAAAGATTCCATGAAACGGTGTCTTTCTGCTGCGATTTCTTTTCCTTTTTCTGTATTCATTTTATCTTTTAGAAGTAAAAGCTTTTCGTAAAAATGATTTATCGTTGGCGCATTGTTCTTTTTATACTCCTCTTTTGTCATATTCGTCACAGGCGCGATTTCAGGATTATACAAAGCTCTGTTCTTAAATCCGCCGTAATTAAAAGCTCTTGCAACTCCAATCGCTCCAATTGCATCTAGACGATCAGCATCTTGTACAATATCCAATTCGACAGAAGAGAACTTCTTTTCGAAATTTCCGCCTTTATAAGAGATATTTTCAATGATATTGACAACATGAACAATTATCTCTTCAGAAACATTTTGAGCCTCTAAAAACGCTCGTGCTGTTTTTGGACCGATTGTTTCATCTCCATTATGAAATTTACTATCTGCAATGTCGTGCAATAATGCGCCCAATTGCACAACTGTAATATCGCATTCAGTGTCTTTTGCAATTAAAAGTGCGTTTTTATAAACGCGTTCAATATGAAACCAATCGTGTCCACCTTCGGCATCGTTTAGTTTTTCTTTTACAAAAGAGATGGTCTTATTAATTAATTCTGAAGTGCTCATAAAAATGCCCTTTAATTATATTTTATAAAAAAATGTTGATTGTCAAAGATTTAAAGCCTTCAACAATCAACAAGTATATTTTAATTTAAACTAAAGCAACAAAGTTGCTTTTAATAAAACTCCAAATTCTAAATTCACATTTTATGTCTTCCTGAGCGAAGTCGAAGGACATATAGTATTGATTTAGCATGCGATCCTTCGACTTCGCTCAGGAGGACAAGCTTTGTAATCACTATACAGAAAATCTAAAATCTAAAATTTTACAATCTCGCAGGTTCAACCCATTTAAAGATATGCGATTCTTGCGGAATTACAATTCTTTCTGAAATTCTCGCCATACGAGCTGGTAACTTCATTAAGTAATCACGGGCTTTTTCTGCTTCGTCAGTCAAATTAGAGATTTTATCAATTTCCCATTTGTTCATTAATTTCTGCATAATTTCAACGTAATCATTTGCTGTATAAACACCAATACGTTGTGCAGAATCTGAAAATTGCTCAAAAGCTGTACTGATTTTTTGTCCAGATTCTCTCAAGAAATGCGCAGGCATAACGATTTTTTGTTTCATCATGTATTGAAACGCCAACATCATTTCGCTAGGATCAACTTGGAAAATTCTAGTTACAAATTCGCTATATGCGTGGTGATGACGCATCTCGTCACCCGCAATCATTTTACACATTTTAGACAACTTGTTATCGCCAAATTTCTTTGCGATTTGCGAAACTCTATTATGAGAAACGTAAGTTGCTAATTCCTGGAAACTAGTATATACAAAGTTTTTGTACGGATCAGAACCAGTCCCAATATCAAAACCGTCGTTGATCAAATGTTGCGTTGTCATTTCGATTTCACGCATATTGACACGACCAGACAAATACAAGTATTTATTTAAAAGATCTCCGTGACGGTTTTCTTCTCCGGTCCATTGACGGATCCATTTAGACCAACCGTTACCACCATCTTCTACCTGGTTTACACCTTCAACATCCATTAACCAAGACTCATATGTAGGCAAAGCTTCTTCGGTGATGGTGTCACCAACAAGCGTAACCCAGAAATCGTATGGAAGTTCTTTAGCAATTTCGCGTAATTCTTTTACCTCTTCAAAGAAATTTTCTCCTTCAGAATTTGGTAAAAAATCAGACGGCTGCCAAATTTTTTCCACTGGAATTAAATACTGTTCAACGAAGCTATCCACGTTTTTTTCCAAAAACTGCATTACTTCTAATCTAATGTTTTTTATAGACATTACTTATATTAAATTTGGGTTTTACGTTTTAGCTCGGACTAAAACTTAAACCTGTTTATACTCATTTATTCCTTCTTTAACCGCTTTTTCAGTAATCTCCATAAGCTCTTCAAACTTGTAATCTTTCACAGCCAAAGCTGGATGAGCCGTAAACTTCAGGTGATTTCCTAAACCAACAGGAAAAAAACCAAATTTTACCATTTTCCAAGAATTATTAATACTCACCGGTACAACATATGCAGAAGGCGCATATTTGCATAAAATTTTTAAACCGCTTTGAGCGAATTCTTTTGGTTTTCCTGTCTTGCTTCTTGTTCCTTCTGGAAAGATAACGGCAGATCTTGTGTTTTTTTCGATATATTCAGACAAGCCTTTGATAACTGGTATCGCTTGTTTAGGGTCTTTTCGGTCAATTAAGACAGATCCTCCGTATTTCAAATTAAAAGAAACACTCGGAATTCCGCTGCCTAATTCCTTCTTACTTACAAATTTACAATGAAAACGTCTAAAGTACCAAATCATTGCCACGATATCGTACATACTTTGATGATTTGCCACGAAAATGATTGGAACTCCCGTCGGAATTGTCTCTCTATTTTCAATTGTATATCTCGTTCCAACAAGATTAGTGCATCTTAAAAGGCAGAAATTTAAATAATCAACACTTTTTTTGTGAGCTTGGTAACCAAAAACATTTAAACAAATCCATTGTATTGGATGAAAAACAGCCAAACACAAACCAAATAATAAATAGTAAATTACCGATATTGGATAAGATATAATTTTTTCCATGCTTCAAAAATTAATGCGCAAAAGTAATAAATATATTTTTAGACTTATTAAAATTAAAAACAATAACCGTTTTTCTGGTTTAATTGTACCTTTGTACCAAAATTTGCAAATTTTTTCTGAATTAAATGAACTTTACTTATCCTAAAAACGAGCGTTTAAAAAGCAAGACCATAATCGGATTACTGTTTTCTGAAGGAAAATCGGTTTCTAAATATCCGCTTCGTTTGGTTTACCGTCAAGCGGAAGAAAATTCAGAAGAACAAACCAAGGTTGGAGTTTCGGTTTCTAAGAAATATTTCAAAAAAGCTGTTGATCGAAATTACTTCAAAAGAGTTTTGAGAGAAACGTATCGATTGAACAAACATTTGCTTTTGGATAATCTAAATGAAAAGTATTCTATTATGCTTTTTTATCAGACAAAAGACAGATTATCTTATGAAGAAATCAATACCAAAATGATTCAATTGTTTGAGAAATTTTCACTGCAAATCAACAAAACTCCAGATTCTGAGCAGAAAACCGAATCGTAAATTTCAAAACGTAAGATTAATAAGCAACTTAGACAAAAAAATCGTAGTTTTAGATTTAAATTGAAACTTTATGCGTCACATTTTCTTTTTATTATCTTTAGTTTTAATTCTTTCTGGCTGCAATAAAGCTGATGCTTCAGCTGATGAAAACATCGTTATTTCTGCTGTAAAAATGCCTGCAAAAGCAGAAAGCAACTCTTACGACAGAAGTCCGGATCCGGCTTCTCCACCACCAGCTCCAAAGGATAAAGAAAAAATTGAGCAAAAAATCATTAAAGAAGCGACTTTAAAATTTGAAACTGATAATTTAGAAAATTCTTTTGGGCAAATTCAAAAAGCTGTTGCTAATAGTAGAGCCAGAATAATAAACGATTCTGAGGGAAAAGATTTTGCAACTGTTTTCAGAAATCTTACTATAAAAGTACCAGGCCAGAATTTTGACCGTTTTATAAATGATATTTCTAAAGGTGTTTCGTATTTTGAAGTAAAAACTATTTCTGCTCAAGATGTTACAGAACAATATATTGATCTTACTTCGAGATTAAAAACCAAGAAAAAACTAGAAGAACGTTATCTTGAAATTTTAAAGAAAGCGAACAAAGTCAGTGAGATTTTAGAAATTGAAGAACAAATTTCTGCTATTCGCGAAGAAATTGAAGCCAAAGAAGGTCAGCTGAAATATTTAGAAAGTCGTGTTTCTGAAAGCACAGTTACAATTGAATTTTACAAAACAATACCTGAAAAAGAAGGTGTTAAAATATCTTACGGTTCCAAACTTTGGAGTGCAATTGAATCTGGATTCTATACTTTATCCGATTTATTGATTTCATTATTAAGTGCTTGGCCTTTTGTAATTTTGTTTGTTGTATTTGCCTATTTTATTAGAAAAAGATTAAAAAGAAGAAAAAAAGAATAATCATGTATCCGTATTTCAAAAAGAAATTTATTATACCAGTCGCTGCGGCGGGAATGTTGTTTGTTGGAACCAGTTTTAAAGAAGATTTTTTCGAAATTGCCAAGCAGATCGAAATTTTCACAACGTTGTTTAAAGCCGTAAACACCAATTATGTAGACGAAACGAATCCTGGCGATTTGATGGATAAAGCGATCAAAAGCATGTTGGGAAGTTTAGATCCGTATACGGTTTATTTTAACGAACAAGATGTGGTAAATTTCAAAATCAATAATACTGGCGAATATACAGGAATCGGCGCATTGATTTCTAGAAAAAAAGATCGCTTAATTGTTCGCGAACCTTATAAAAATTATCCAGCCGATAAAGCTGGTCTAAAAGCAGGCGACGAAATTATTCAAATTGGCGATGTCTTAATTGCCGATTTTAAAGACGATGCTTCTCAATTATTAAAGGGAACAAAAAACACTAAAATTAATATCAAATATCTGCGTCAGGGAAAACCTTTTACGACGGTTTTGGTTTTAGATGAAGTAGATATTAAGTCAGTTCCTTTCTACGGAAAAATTGATGAAAAAACGGGATATATTGTTTTGGCACATTTTAGCAGAAAAGCTTCAAACGAGGTAAAAGAAGCACTTGAAAAATTAAAAGCCGACGGCGCAACGCAAATTGTTTTAGATTTAAGAGGAAATCCTGGAGGTTTATTAAATGAAGCGATTGACATTTGTAATTTATTTGTTCCGAAGAATGAAGTAATTGTAACGACTAAATCGAGAATCGAAAAACACAACAATACGTATAAAACACAAAAAGAACCGGTTGACACTCAAATTCCACTGGCCATTTTAGTAAACGGAAGAAGTGCTTCGGCATCTGAAATTGTTTCGGGCGCATTACAAGATTTAGATCGTGCGGTTGTTTTAGGAAGCAGAAGTTTCGGAAAAGGTTTGGTGCAACGTTCTGTTGATTTAACATATGGAACTCAGCTAAAAGTAACGATTTCAAGATATTATACACCTTCAGGAAGATGTATTCAAGCGTTGGATTATGCGCATAAAGACAAAAATGGAATCGCTCAAAAAACGGATGCGAAGAATTTTAATGCTTTCAAAACCAGAAAAGGAAGAACGGTTTATGATGGCGGAGGTGTTTTACCAGATATTGAATTAGAAGAAACTAAAATTAGTCCGATTGCTACGGCTTTGATTAAAAACGATGGTGTTTTTGATTATGCAACGACTTATTATTACAAAAATCCGAATTTGGGAGATAAGATTCCAACTATTTCAGATGCAGATTATACGGCTTTCAAACAATATTTGAAAACCAACAAAATCTCTTTTGATACAGAAACCGAAGTTGCTTTGAGAAATACTTTAGCTGCAGCTAAAAATGAAAAAATAGACGAAACCATTGCTCCTGAATATCAGCAATTATTAGCCGCTTTGGAGAAAAGCGAAACTACTTTATTGGATAAAAACCAAAAGGAAATCAAAAATATGATTCAAGAAGAATTGATTAAAAGATATCAATATCAAGAAGGTTTGTATCAGTTTTATATTAAAAACAATTCTGAAATCAAAAGAGCTGTGAGTGTATTGAACAATCAAACTGAATATAAGACGATTTTAAAAATGTAAAAAGAAGCCCGCTAGAAAATAACTAGCGGGCTTCTTTTTAATAATAAATTTGAAAAATTATATATCTCGAATCATCTCAATATGCTCAATATCATCTTCTAAATACATTTCGCTCGTCTGCACAAAACCGTGGCTTTCGTAGAATTTCTTTAAATACAATTGCGCTCCAATTGTTATTTTATCTTTTCCGAAATTAGATTTAATTTCAGCAATTGCGACTTGCATTAATTCATGCCCCCATTTTCTGTCTCTATAATTGGCATCAACAGTTACTCTTCCGATTGAAGCATTATCGAATGAAATTCCGGCATCGAATAAACGAGAGTACGCCACAATTTTGCCTTCATATTCTCCCATTAGGTGTAAAGCTTTTTTGTCTTTGCCATCAAGATCCAAATAAACGCAATTTTGCTCCACTACAAAGATTTCACTTCTAAGTTTGAGCAAATCATATAGCTCATTTACATTTAATGCCTCAAAAGGCTTTATTTTCCATTTTAATTCCATTCTTTCTTTTTTTGCCACAAAGGCACGAAGGCGCTAAGTTAAATTATTTTTTAGCTGTGATAAAGTTTTTTATAAAAATCGAAAAGACACAAAGTCATATCTCATAGAATAAACCTTTGTGCCTTTGCAACTTTGTTCCTTTGTACCTAAAAAAAAACTACTTTTTAGTCATTACAATTTCCATGCTTTTATATTCTGAGCCGTTTTTGACATCGTACATTTCCATTTTTCTAGTTTTTGGATCCACAATCGTATACACTTCTCTGTACGGTGTTTTTTTACCATTAACAGGATTGACCATCTCGCCTTTTAGTTCCATACTTTTTTTGCTTTCATCGTATTTTCCCATGGCAACCATCATTCCAGTTCCCATATTATCAATAAAAGTTGTCGTATATTCTTGACTAGCATTATTGTAGGCTAAAGTACTTTTTCCTTCAAAAGGCTGTCCCATCATGGTTCCTTTATAATCTGATTCTTGATAACGTCCGCCCAAAATCATTCTAATAACGGCTACTGAATTTGCTTTTTCTGGTTTTCCATTTGGTTCATACCAGAAAGTCATATCGCAATTCCAAGTTCCAACTTCGTCTGCCATCATTTTATGAGGGTTTCCTGGTGTTGCATATTCTTGCCAGGCTTTCATTTGTGCTGCAGAATCTACTGGTTCTTCAATAAGTGGTTCTTCGGTTTTAACAGCAACAGAATCTGATGCTGTTGCAACTTCTGTTTTTACTTCTTTTTTGCAAGAAACAAAACACATTGTTATAATTGCTAATGCGGTGGTTACTTTTTTCATAACTATTTGTTTTTATGTTTGTTACGAATAAAGTTACGGAATTTTTTGTTTCAAGTTTGAAGTTTCAAGTTTCAGGTTTTATATACTTTGTCTTTTTAACCGAAAAGTTTGCTAAGGATTGCGCGAAGAGCGTAATTTTTTTCTTTTGCATGAACTTGAAACTTCAAACCTGAAACTTGAAACAAAACCTCTTACCGTTTGTCGATTTTGACTGTTTTGATTATAGCTTCTAGTTCTAACATTAAATCACGTTCTTGATGAGAAGGAGAATAGCAGAATCCTTCAATCACTAAAACTCTATTGAAGGTTTCGTCTAAAATGGCATAATTAATAAAAGGTCCCGTCATGAAATCATTTTTCAACTCCCAAGTTCCTTTTGTTTCGTAAGCGTCTTTGTTGTCAAGTTTTACTTTTGAAAAATATGGTGCGTACGCTTCGCTGGTGATCATTTGTGTATTTTGTTCACGTCCTTGAATGTATTTTCCAACAGAATCACGCATTTTTACAATAGCGTTTATAACATCTTTTTTCTTTTTAAAGTTGTTAAGAGGAATCTGATACAGCAATAAACTTGTGTTTCCACTAATGATTTCTTTCTTCAGCCAAATAAATTTCTTCTTGTGCGACATATATTCATAACCTGTTGGAATCTGAATATTTATGTGGAATTTATTCTTTATGATAGCTTTATTCAATAACGAAGTGCTGTTATCTTCTTGAATTTTTTTGATTTCTGCGTCGTGAATTTCTTTTATAATTTGAGCAGAATTTAATTCGATACTACAGATAAGATCATCTACAGATTTTCCGTAAATGCGAAAAGTGTTGTGAGGCAACGCTTTATTTCGAATGATTTCGAATTTATCGACTGGCGCTTTTTTTACCACAATAATGCTTCGGCTATCGGTAACAAAGCCTTCTAATAATCTGGCAGGATATTGATTGATGGTAAAAAGCGGTTCTTCTTGCGTAAGTCCAAGAACTGGCGAAGCAAATTTATTTCGAATACTATCACCAACTTCACCGTACCAAAGTTGGTCATCAATTATGACCGAAATGGTATTGGTTTTTCCTGAAGCAGTTTCATTTTGTTTTTCACCTTTGAAACATGAAATCAGAAAAAATGGAAGTAATAGCAATAAAAAATGGGTTTTATTCATTTTCTTAATTTATGAAATAAAACCCAAATTTAAATAAGATTTTGTATTTATCCGTTTATTTTAAGTTTCATTCCCGGTTTAATATCTTCATCTTTAATACCATTCCATTTTTTAATATCTGAAATTGTTACTCCAGGATATTTTTTAGAAATACTGTATAAAGAGTCTCCTTTTTTAACGTAATAATCTTCACCAACGTTTTTAGAAACTGCTTTTTTCTTAAATGAATCAACCGAGTTTGATGCAATTGCCGTTGTTGTTGCAGGTTCTTCAATAACTATTGCTGCTTTCGAAATAATAATTGTTTTTCCTAAACCAATATTATTTGAAGTCAAATTATTAAGTTCTTTTAACTCCGCAATAGTCGTACCGAATTTCTTTGCAATACTACCTAAATTATCACCCGCTACTACAACATAGTCCATATCAACACCTCCAGACTTTGATTTTTCGTCAGTAGCTGCGATAGCTTCTTCTCTTTTATCGTTAATTGGATTAGCTTTAACAGGTGTTTCTTCTTCAGATTTAATTTTTAAACTTCTTCCAATTGCAACTGAATTTGTTTTTAAGTTATTCCATTTCTTGATATCAGAAATACTTACATCGTATTTAGAGGCAATTGCTCCCAGATTATCTCCTTTTCTAACTTTATAAAACTCGAAATCGCTGTTATTCTTTTCAATTGCCGCTGGTTTAACCGTTGCAGGTTTTGCTTTTGGAGCATATTTTACAGCCAATCTAGATGAAGTCGATTTCATTTCAGAGTCATACTTTACGTAAGCATAAATCTGCGGTTCGTTAGACACAAAAGTTGCAATTTTATCTTTTGGAAGACGAATAAAATGTTGTTCTCCTTGATAAAACGGAACAACACCCATTTTATACGATGGATTTAAAAGCTGAATTTGAGATTGTGGCATATCTAATAAATCGGCAATCTGTTTGAAAGACATTTGATTTTTGATTGCTACAGTATCCGTTTCGAAGTTTTTAACTACTGCTCTTTCTGGATTAATTCCGTGTTCTTTGTGATATTCGAAAAGGTACATTGTTGCTAAGAAAGCTGGAACGTAACCTTGAGTTTCTCTTGGAAGATAATTGCGAATGTCCCAGTATTTTGTTTTTCCGCCAGAACGACGAATTGCTTTGGTAACATTTCCTGGACCTGAATTGTAAGAAGCTAAAACCAGTTCCCAGTCGCCAAAAATATTGTACATTTTGGTCATGTATTCTGAACATGCAGCTGTAGCTTTAAGAGGATCGCTTCTTTCATCGATATAAGAATCGATTTTTAAAGCGTATTGTTTTCCGGTTCCGTACATAAATTGCCAAAGTCCCGTAGCGCCCATTCTAGAAACTGCTTTAGGATTTAAAGCAGATTCTACAACAGCTAAATATTTTATTTCCAAAGGAACATTTTGTTTGGCAAAAGCTTCCTCAAAGATTGGGAAATAATATTCTGATAAAGCCATTAATCGAGAAAACGATTTTTTACGGTTCTTAAGAAATGACTTTATTATATTTTCTAAACCTTGATTGTATTCAATCTCAAAAGGTGATTTCTCATTCATTGCTGCCAAACGTTGTTTTAGCAATTCTGTTGGCAATTCTTCATCAACCGTAACGTCTTTGTTGATGGTTTGAATGTCTTTGGTCAGGTCTTCATATATATCTAGACTTACTAATTCGTTCATCCATAAACTATCTACTTTTGAAGCTAGTTCATTTTTTTTGAATGTACTTTTTATAGAGTCTAAATATGTTACCTTAACTTCGGGCTTACTTTCAAAATTCGATGCTGTTTCTTGTGAAAAGGCAGCCATCGTAAAGAAAGCAGAAACCACTAATGATATTTTCCTTACAATCATATAACATTTTTTTAAAATTCTGTAATTCAAATAATTACGAGAAGTGTACTTTTGCAAAAATAAGTTCTTTATCGAAGAAAACTAATTAAAAAAATGTTAATTGTGATATTTTAGTCTAAAATAGCAGCGATTCCAGGTAAAATTCTTCCTTCTAACATCTCAAGCATTGCCCCACCACCAGTAGAAACATAGCTCATTTTATCTTCGAATCCGAACTGTTTTACAGCCGCAACAGAATCTCCACCTCCAACTAATGAAAATGCTCCATTTGCGGTAGCTTCTGCGATATAATCTCCTAATGCAATTGTTCCTTTAGAGAAAGTTTCCATTTCAAAAACACCTAATGGACCGTTCCAAAGAATTGTTTTTGACTCTAAAATTACTTTTTTGAAGTTCTCTAAAGATTTTGGACCTGCGTCTAAACCTTGCCATCCATCAGGAATTGCAGTTACATCTACAATTTGAGTATTGGCTGTATTCGAAAAATCGTCAGCAGCAACAACATCAACAGGAATGTGAACTTGTACATTTTTCTCTTTTGCTAATCTTAAAATTTCTAAAGCTAAATCTAATTTGTCATCTTCGCAGATAGACTCACCGATTTTTCCGCCTTGTGCTTTAATGAAAGTAAAAGTCATTCCTCCACCAATAATCATGTGATCTACTTTATCTAAGATATTTTCGATAACCGTGATTTTAGAAGAAACTTTAGAACCACCAAGAACGGCAGTTACAGGTTTTTCGCTGTTTTTTAATACTTTATTTAAACTTTCAATTTCTTTTGCTAATAATGTTCCGAAAGTTTTATCGTTCGGGAAGAATTGTGCAATAATTGTAGTCGATGCGTGTGCTCTGTGAGCTGTACCAAATGCATCATTTACATAAACATCTCCAAGAGAAGCCAATTCTTTAGCGAAAGCTACATCTCCAGCTTCTTCTTCAGCATGAAAACGTAAATTTTCTAATAATAAAACTTCACCTGGTTTTAAATCTTTTGCTGCTGCTTGAGCTGCTTCTCCAACGCAATTCTCAGCAAATTTTACTGGAACCCCTAAAATATCAGAAGCTGTACTTAAAATATGTTTTAGAGAATATTTCTCTTCTGCTCCTTTTGGTCTTCCTAAATGCGACATTAAAATCACACTTCCGCCTTGCGCTAAAATAGCATCAATTGTAGGTTTAGCAGCTTCAATACGTGTTGTATCAGTTACATTAAAATTCTCATCCAAAGGCACGTTGAAGTCAACACGGATAATTGCTTTTTTATTTTTAAAATCGAAATCGTTTAAAGTTTTCATCTTGATAATTTTTAGTTTTTTTTAGAAAGAAAAACAAATATAGGACTTTTAGACTTCTAATAAATTCGAATAAACTAAAAAAGAAGCAATAAAAAGAACGAAAACGTTATAAATTTACAAAAAAATTGATTTATTTAAGAATAAAAACAATTTTAGACTGTAATTCATTACTACTAAAAATAAAAAAACCTTTCCTGTCAACAGAAAAACAGGAAAGGCAAAAAATGAAAATAGACAATTTTTTGTTTTTGGAGGTTTAATTTTCTGTCTGAATGTAACAAATAGATAAATTATTCTGAACAGGAAACATTATGGTTCCGAATTCGTTTTTGTTTTCAATGTCTTTAGACACAAGATAGTTTCCTTCGATAATTCCGAAATAATGTAATAAAGGCGAATAAAAAGTGATTCCGATTTTATGTTTTGATGAATCTGAAATATCTGTATTTATAATGTCTAATTGATAGTTTATAAAAGGAAAATAGTTGTTCCCTAAAACGTCTGCAACGCGGTGAAAGTTTCCTTTTAATTGTTCTACGTATCCACTTGCAGCAATTCCAGTTAAGAAATGCAACTGATTGGCTTTTTTATTCTCGCTCAGCAATTCTCTAAAAGTATTCTTTGGATTTTCCACCGAATTAAACTGCTGACTCTGCATTTGATATTCTTTGAAAGTATCTTCAAAAACATATTTATCCCAAAGAAATGAAGATGAATTATCGATTACAATGCGATACGCTAACTTTATTTTAGTAATCTTCATGAATTAAGTGTTTTTATTGGAACTTCGATAACCAATAGAATTGCATTTTCTGAAAGCGCTTCCCATTCAATTTTTTCTGTTTCTTTTAAAGCTAATCCGTCTTTGGCTTCTAAAAGTCGGTCTTCAACTTCAAAAGCTCCATTGACCACAAATACGAAAATTCCGTTTTTGGCATTTCGTAAAGTAAAAGATCCTTGCTTTCTTCCATCATAAAGTCCAATAAATCCTAGTGCTCTTTCGACCTCAAATAAAGAATGAAGTTTATTATGCATGCTAAAATCGAACTTATATTGTTGAAAATAGTTTTTGAAATATTGTTTTCCCATATCAAATTCAATTTCCAAATAACTCACATTTTCATCCTTATATGGATTAAAAATTTCAACCGTCAATTCATCATCTGCTGCGAGAACCCGAATTTGATCTACGCGCAGAAACTCCGTATTTCCCAAATTATCTTTGTATTCAATTCCGCCAAATAAAGGCAGAATAATAACATTTGTCCTTGATTTTATTTCTCTAATAATGCGCTGTTGCGGAGCAAGTATTACTTCGTTTAAAATCTTTAAAGATCCAAATGCGTTTCTCGATAAATCTTGATATTGTTCAAAATTAAAAGTTGCAAAACAATTGTGCTTATCTGAATTGAAAAAGCCTCTTGAATCTGACTTATAAATCTGTGCTGGAATCTGCGCTATCATGGTAAACTATTTTTAAGATAACTAACTCGCTACGTTAATGGTATGCGTTAAAACGTAACCTTCGCTTAAACTTCCTGTAACAGCTCCCAATTCGTTTGCTACAGAATCTGAAAACACATTATCTGAAGCATTATAAGTATAACCAGACATCCCTTTTGTATAACCATTTGCTGTAGATGCGTTTACTGTTGCAACTGCACTGCCTGTTCCTTCTGGAAAAGCAATTTGTGTTACCAATAATGAAGTTCCGCTAGAGTTGTAAATATGAACATGTATATGAGTTGCGCGTCCAGAATACCAACCTGGAAAAATAGACGTGAAAGTAACCAATCCGTTTTCATCTGTCGTTTGTCTTCCTCTTAAAAAGTGATAAGAAGTATAATTTACAGATTGCATACCAGTTCCGCCGTATTCTGAATAATAACCATCTTTATCGCAATGCCAAATATCAACGATTGCATCTTTTAGTGCGGCACAACTTGCTTTGGTGTTTTTAATTGTAATTTTAATCGTAAAAGCGACACCAGTTCTATCCATCACGATATTTGATTTTACCAAAGATGACGGCGTGATAGTTGGAAACGGTCCCGCTGTTTCTGATGGCGTAACTGAACAGCTTCCTGAAGATGATCCTGAACCAGAACTTGAACCAGAATCAGTTCCTGCTGAAGAATCTGATGAATCGTCATCTTTACTGCATGAGTTTATGATTGGAATTGCCAAAGTACCAATACCTACTAAACCCAAACCTCTTAAAAACTCTTTTCTTTCCATTTTTTTGCTTTTTTAAATGTTATTCAATTAAATGATTAACAGTTATTTTGAAGTAAAATTATTGGAATTTGAGGCGTTGTAAAAAGTTTGAGGTAAACGAGATTATTTATGCGGTAAATTGATAAAATATATTTTTTTGTAATAAAATTCAGTTGAAAAACATTCTCGTTTTTTTCATTGCCTAATTTGTAAAACGCTTTGGAGAAGCGAAATATTTATAGAAATTTTATTAGTCATTTATAATAAAGCTCCAGCGGAGCGACATCTACAAAGGCATTGTAAAAAAGATGTCGCTCCGCTGGAGCTTAATTGAATAATCGATATTATATCACTTTCCATCCAAAAGAGCAAAGAAACCTTCTTCGTAACTGGCGCTTATTGGAATTTCTGTCTGATCTATAAAAATGATTTTGTTTCTAATTTTCGAAACTTTTGAAACTGGAATTATAAACGAACGGTGCACACGCACAAATTCTGTTTCTGGCAGTTTTTGAAGAATTGCTTTTAATGTCATTCTTGCCACAACCGTTTTTTGGTTTTGGATGTGAATTTTTAGATAATCGTCTAATCCTTCGATAAACAAAATATCAGAAAATAGGATTTTAATTAGGCTATAATCGGCACGAATAAAAAGATATTGCTGTTCTATGTTTTGATTTTGAAGTTTCCATTGCGAATATGCTTTTTCAGTCGCTTGTTGGAATCTTGAAAGTGAAATTGGTTTGAGCAGATAATCTGTAGCGCTTAAAGTAAAACCTTCTACAGCAAATTCAGAATAAGCGGTTGTAAAAATCACCATCGTTTTGTGTGGCAGTTTTTTATAAAAATCTAATCCAGAAATTGACGGCATATTGATATCCAGAAACAATAAATCTACTGGATATTTCTTCAAATATTTGAATGCTTCATCTGACTTTGTGAAAGTTTTCTCAAGTTCAATGTACTCGATTGTATCGCATAAACTTTGGAGGATTTCTAAAGCCAAAGGCTCGTCATCTAATGCAATTGCTTTTATCATCGTATTTTAACGCTCAAATTGACAATATATTTTTCTGCTGAATCTTCAATCATTAAAGCATGTTTATTAGGATAAACTAGTTTTAATCTTTCGATAGTATTTTGAAGTCCGATTCCAGAATCTGATTGAACAGAAAATGTTTTTCTATTAGAAACGTATAAAGTTAGTATTTCTTCTTCAATATCAATCTTAATGTAAATTTCTGAAGTCTGGTCGGGATTGACTCCGTGTTTAAATGCATTTTCGATAAAAGAAATCAAAATTAGGGGCGTTATGACTTTACCAGAAGTAATTCCGATTACGGAATAATTAATGTTTACCGTGTTTCCTAAACGTGTTTTCTGCAATGAAATGTAATTATTAATATAATTAATTTCTTTGCTTAATTCGATTACCTCATCGTTTGAATTGGTCATGATGTAACGCATTAATTCTGATAACTGAACAACCGCGTCTGGAGTTCTGTCATCTTTTTTTAGCGCTAATGCATAAATGCTATTTAGCGTATTAAACAAAAAATGCGGATTGATTTGTGCTTTTAGAAAAGCCAATTCAGATTTTACCTTTTCTTTCTCTACGCCTTGAAGTCTTCCAGAAATGGCAAATAGTAAACTAGATATTACGCCTATTAAGTATACTAAAGTTGTATGTCCGTATTGTGTTGGTGGTCCGCCGTTAAATTCAAAAGACATTGGATTGCTACCATGTGGAGGAGGCGGAAATCTTGGATCGAATGGTTTTGGATGAACTGGAAATTTTCCGGAATGGTATTCAAAATCTAAAAAATTGCGGCTTGGATGATCTAAAACAGTCGAAATCCAAAGAAAAAATAAAAGGAAAACCAAAATTATTAAATAATACAAAAGCTTTTTATCTGAGAAATAAAGTTTTGGAATTAAATAATAATAGTTGAAATAAAAGAAACAAAGGAGTGTGAAATAAATGAATAAGTAAATTCGATCATGTGCGTTTGTATACAAATGCGGTAACGAAAAAACGTTATTTGTTGACGTAAATGCATACGGCAAAAATAAAAAAGCGAGGCACAAAACTACGTGTTTCGCATAGAGTGAAAATTTTGCTTTCATGAATCAAATTTGATTTATACCTTTTTGAAAAACAAAACGATATCATTTCAAATTTAATATTATTAAAAGTCTATTTCAAATTATTGCGGTAAAAACACCTAATGTTGCGGCTCGCTTTAAAATATTGTGGCTTTTCAGCTATTTAACATGATCGTCTTTTGGCGATTAATCGTGAACTGGACTCTGCGTACAAGGACAGTTACTGATAGATTGTAAGAAATCGAATCCGATTGTGATCGAATGTGTTCCTGAATTATAGCTTCCAAGTCCGTTAAACATCATTTGGTACGAATAAGCAAAATAGAACTTAGATTTCATAAAACCTGCCATTGGACCTGCTGCTAAAGGTTTTGGAAATTGGTCGTTTAAGAAACGGTATGAAACTCCAATCCAATAGTAATCTTCGTAACGATTGTAACGTCTGTATTTGAAGTTAAAATCGGTTGTAGAACGTCCATCACTTGCAAAATACTGCAAGAAAACCGATGGTTCGTATTCGATACGTCTATTTTCGCCGTCTTTGAAAGTAAATCCAGAGTAAACCTGAAAGTTAGAAAGCAAATCTGGTTCGTTTGTTCTTTCTTTAGTCAAGTTTTTCTTCAAAACGTTATTGGCATTAAAACTTAAATAAAAGCCTTTAAAACGATACAAAGCACTAATATCAAAGTTATTGTTTGATGTTTGGCGATTGTCTGTAACGGTTGGATCTATAGGGCCTCCTGGAGCATTTACATCTCCAATGAAATTTCCTGTTTCTAAACGAAAACTATTGAAGTTATACGAAATACCAAAAGATAAATATTGCTCAGAATAATAATCTAAAATAAGGTGATGCGCAAACGAAACCTTTGCTCCTGTTTGTCTTGTATTTCCGTTGCTATCATTATACAATGACAAACCAACACCCGAACGGTCTAAAACACGAAAATCGGCATACAATGATTGGTTATCTGGCGCATCTTTAATTCCAACCCATTGCGTAAGACCGTTGGCTCTAATACGAAGATTATCTCCAATTCCGGCATAAGCAGGGGAAAGAATAAAAGGGTTATCAGCCAAATACTGAGTAAACACTGGTAGGTTTAACTCTTGGCTGTAACTTGTTGTTACAGCCATGAGTACTAAGGATAGAATAAACTTTTTCATTGTATTAATTTTTTTAGATAACATCATTTGGGGCTATAATTTTGTTATCTGTATAAAGTGAAGTGTCCAACAAACTCTCTTGGATCTTTCGGGTCATTTAACTTAAGAACGTACCAGTAATCTCCGGTTGGCAATTCATTTCCATTGTATTTACCATCCCATTTCTGACCAACGCGGTATTTCGCTACTACTCTACCGTATCTGTCGAAAATATCGAATGTTAATTCTTTGTATGCTAGTGCACCACAATCAGGACCAATTGATGTATTTGAACCCGTTCCGTTTGGTGTGAAATAGTTTGGCATACAGAAATCATAGAAAATACCATGAACAATGATTGTTTTCTCACAACCGTTTTTATCTCTAACAGTTACCGGATAATCACCAGTTTTATAGATTCTATAAGTGTTAGATGATGAGAATGGTTCTCCGTTGAAACTATATTCATAAGGAGCAACACCGCCAGAAGCTTTCACTTCAAGAATGTTGATGTCTTTACTTGAATTTGTTACATCTACTAAGTCTAATTCTGCAACTGCATCAATTGTAAACGTTTCAGTTGGTACTTCACATCCATTTGTATGTCTTGCCACTATAAAGTGAGGTCCTGGTGCAACATTTGTAAAGATATTGCTTGGTTGATATGTACCATTATTATCTAATGAGTAATCAACATCTGCAGGGTTTGTGTTAGATGCATCAATAGTTACAATTACCATGTTTGATTGTAAATTGTTCACACAGTCATATTTCACCTCAGCTTTCGGATCCAGAACAACTGGCTCTGGCATATTAACTTGAACAGGAATACTACACAAGTTTGTATCTCTAACATAAACAGTATGAACTCCTCCTGAAAGTCCAGTGTAATCTACTGTTGTTCCATTTACAGGAACGAACGGACCTTTTTCGTTATCAAGACTTGCAAAATATGGTCCTGTACCTCCAGAAATTTCAATACTAAATGCTCCATCTTTATCTCCTTTACAAATCTCAGGAACCATAGAATTTGGCACTTCGTAAGCAATTAAAATTCCAGGCTGATCTACCGTAATCTCATGTGTATTAATACAACCCAAAATGTCTTGGATAAGAACAGTGTAAGTACCCGCAACTAATCCATCAAAAACTCCACTGTCCATGAATTGGTCTAAATGAGGTTCTATTGCATACTTAATAACTCCCGTTCCACCAGAAGCCGTAATGGTAATCTTACCAGTCTTATCTCCGTTACATTTAACTGGCTCAACAGTATAATTAGAAGTTAATGCCGTTAGCGTTTCAGTAACTACAAATTGTTCGTCTCTCTGGCAATCTTCACTCATAACATGAACGAAATAAGTTCCTGCATAAAGTTGCGTGAAAAGACCATCTGCTTGAGCAGGTCTAATTTCGTTTTTAGCACTATCCAATAGAGAATATTGATAATTTCCTAAACCTCCTTTTGCAACAGCATTAACAATTGCACTGTTTTCTCCTGTACAATTTACATGTGCATAATTCAAGTCTAATTCGACAGTTAATGGTTCAATTGGCGAAACTTTTACTTCACCAGATGCATCGCTCACACAACCTAAATTATCTGTTACAAAATAACGGTGTGCTCCAACCGAAACTGGGAATGTCACTGAACTATTGAAACTTCCTAATGGAGTAACCCCATCTTCGCTATAAGTATAAGGACCTGTACCACCTGTTGCAGTAAGCGTTAGAGTAGCATCCGTTAAACAAGTAACACGAGTTTCTTGAGCTAAACTTGCTTCTACTTTTACAGGATTATTGATTGTCACATTTGCTGATGTAGCTTGACAACCAAATGAATCTACTACGGTAACTGTATAATTTCCAGCAATTAATCCTGTAAATACATTTGAATCCTGAGGAATTGAAGTTATTACTTCACCATCAGCTGTTGTATGGTTTAATGTATAAGTGTAATTCGCACCTTCTCCTCCTGTTGGAATTGAAACTGTGATAATTCCATTATCATCTCCGTAACAAGTCAATACCGGAGTAGTCGCTACTGCAGTAAATTGAATTGGATCTGGTATAACTAAATCTACAACATCTGTAGCAATACATCCTTCACTGTCTTTTACATTTACAATGTAGTGTCCAGGAGTTAAATTCTCAAAGAAGTACTCTTCAGAATAGTCATGGCTAACAGGACCAACTAATTCAAAGAAGTGACCACCTGGCCATCCGCCATCTACAGCAACTGAGATTGTACCATCATTTCCACCTGCAGCACAAGTAATTCTTGTATGAGATACAGTAATAGTCAATGGAGTAACTGGCTGTGTAATTTCAAAAGCTCCATTAACCTCACATTCAGGGCTATTAACTAATCTCGCTACAATTGTGTATTTACCAGCAATTAAACCTGTTAATGGAAGCGTAACACCAGTTGTTCTTCCTGTCACATTACCGGTTGGACCAGTGATAGTATAATCAAATATTCCTGCTTCGTCTGAAGGAAGTGGTTGTGTATCTACCATTGTGATTTCTACATTTCCATCTGATGTTCCATAACAAATTTCAGTCTTAATAGCTTTCACATCAAGAACAAATGTGTTTGGATTAAATACGTGGTGGTAATCATAAATTACACATCCAGTCGCAGGATTTAAAACAGAAATTAAATAATCTCCAATTCCTAATCCTGAGAATAATCCGGTGTTGTTCATTACAGGTGTAATAACAGTTCCGTTTGTACCGCTAATAGTGTACTCTAGAGGAGCTGTTAACGTTCCTGTTACTGGAACATTTACCTGAATTGTTTCATTGTTAACACAAGTAATAGGTGTTATAACAGTGAAAGTAATATCATCTAAAGAAGTAAACGGTGCAATTTGAATTGGTGTTGCAGATGTTCCCACACAACCATTTTCATCAAATACTTTCACTGTATAAGTACCTCCTGTACGATCGTTTACAGTATATGTTGTTGAAGTACCACTTTGAAGGATATCTGTACCTTTAATGAATTGGTATAAGATATATTTACCAGAACCTCCTGTAACATTGTCAATCGAAATTGTAGCATTGTTTCTAGTGTTTCCTGTTGTACATGCAAATTCTGTATAGCTTGTTGTAGCTACAACTTCTGCAGGTTCATCAACTAGAATTGATTGTGCTAATTCACAACCTCTTCCAGATTTTACTGTCACTGTATAAGTACCGTAAGCTAAATCTTTAAATTCTGATGAAACCTGATCAACAATGTTAACACCAGGACCAGAAATACTGTATGTGTAAACTGGATTATCATTAGTATCTGAAATACTTACTGAGATTGCTCCGTCAGAGAATCCTTTACAAGAAACTTTTCTCGGTGTTAATACCATTCCTAAAATATCAGTAGGAACTGTAATTTCTTCTGTAATTTCTTTCTCACAGTTTGTACCTAAATCTCTAACTTTAAATGTATAAACTCCTGAAGACAATCCTGTAAAGTCTGAATTTACTTGAGAAGTCGCCCAGTTGTCTTTTGTATACACATAGTTATTTGCTGGTGTCAAAGATCCGCCAGTTGCGAACAGTGTAATTGTTCCGTTTGGATCTTTACAGATAGGAAGCGTTATCTCAGCTCTTAAAGTTAATGGTTCGAAAACCGTAACTGGAGTTGTCGCTTTTACTGCACATTGGTTTTTATCCCAAACCCAAACTGTATAATCTCCTGGATCTGTTACGATAAAGAAATTATCATCTTGATATTGTACTCCATCTAAGCTGTATTGTAATTTTGCTAATCCTGTTGCAGCAATATCAATTCTGTATCCTGCTGCACTAGCACATTGGCTTGCTACAGTTACATTATTAATCACTGGCATTGGATCTAGTGAAATGTGTACATTTTGGAATCTGTTACATCCATTTAGATCTTTTACATATACATCGTAAGAATCAAACAATGGTGATACTTGAGCTGTAATAATTGATTTAATATTAGAAGCTTGATAATCTGCATCAACTGGAGTTGTTCCTGCTGGTACAAATGCATACATATATCCTGGGGTTCCGCCAGAAATACTAGCTGGATCAACCGTAATTACTGCTCCAGTTGTACTCGTCTGACAGTTTTGATTTTTAACTGTAATAACAATTCCACTAATATCAACTGGTGTTGGTTGCGTAATTGTAACAGGGTTAGAAGCAACTACACATTGAGGGTAAGCATTTTGAGTAACCTCAACTGTATAATTTACTCCAGCTGATAATCCTGTAATTACATAAGGATTGTTCGCTGCTGCATCAATATTAGTTCCTGTTGCACCAGCAACTGGAGCTCCAGCTAAAAGAACTCTATAATTATATAATCCAGTGTAATTGTCAATATTAATTGTAATTGCACCATCATTGAATCCATCACAGCTAACCATTGTTGAAGGAGTCGCTGTAACCGTCATTAAGTTGTATAATTTAACTTCGTACGAGCTAGAAATAACAGTACAACCAGTAGTTACATCTGTAATTTTAAATTGGTACGTATGACCTGCTTGCGGTGCTACATAATTAAATGTGTTATTACCTGGATTTACTGCAGTTGCAGGAGTACTATATGATGCTCCATCTACAGAAACTTGATATTCGAAGTTATATGGAGTCGCTCCACCAACGATATCAACTCTAATTGTTTCTAATCCTCCATTTGGACAATCAGCTAAAGTTACCAACTGAGGTGTAGCTGAAACTAATTGAGGGAATGGATTAACATCTAAATCAAAAGAGTCAACGCAACCTTTTAAATCTTTAACATAGTACGTTAAATGTTGAACAGCGCCATTATCAAAGACTTTGAAAGTGTTTGTAGTGTACCAATCTGTTCCATTATCACTATAAGTAAAATTTGCAATTGGTTCAGTAGCTCCACCATGATTACCTGTAACCGTAACAACTGTTTCTCTAATAACATTTGCTGGAGTACAAGTGAATGCTGTTGCTGTTGCATCTGCCACAGCTAATGCTGGAGCAGCAATAATAATATTATTTTGAGTTACTGGACATGATCTTGCTGATGATACTGTAACACTATAAGTTCCTGCCGCTAATCCAGTGAATAAACCAATATTTTGTGTAACTGGTAATCCAACCGTTGGAGTTAACGTGAAAGTATATTGTTGGTTATCTGCAAGTGCAGCTCCTGTAAGTTCTACTAAAATTTGTCCGTTTGCTCCATTACCTTGTGTAGCATCACAACTTGGCGAAGTTGGTGTTGCATTATAAGTAATAAGAGTTGGATTAGTCATAATAACAGGATTAGTTGTTACAGGACATGAATGTGCATCTGTAATAGTAAATGTGTAATTACCAGCACCTGTTGCTCCATTTACAGTGTAATCTGCTGTAGTTGCAGTAGCACTTGGGAATGGGATAGGCGTTGGATCTAAAATTCCATCTTTAGTAACTGTATAGTTAAATGGTGCATAACCACCAATTACTTCTAATTTAATTGATCCGTCTACTGGTCCACAGAAAATTTCAGTTTGTTTTTTCGCGGAAGCAAAAATCTGACCTTTAATTTCAACTGGAATAGATGTTACTGCCTCACATCCAAACTGATCTTTAACCGTAATTTGGTATGTACCTGGTCCTAAATCTACAAATGTGTTAGTTCCAATCCAATTTACACCGTTATCAATGCTATATTGGTAAGCTGGTGTATATGCAGGTGTTCCCGGTGTAGTTGCATTTACAATAATTGTCGCACCTTGCCCAGCACCTGAACCTGTATAACAATAAACTGATGCCGCATCAATTGAAGCAACTGGTTCTATTGGCGTAGTCAAATCGAATGGTTTTGTTACAACGCAACCATTAGCATCTTTAACAGAAACTGAGTAAGTACCCGCTTTTGTAAGCCCAGTAAAGATTCCATCAGTGTTTGAAGGTAAAACTGTACTTGCTGGAGCAGGTTCTGTAACTGTATAGGTATACGTTCCCCATCCTCCAGTTGCTGTAACATTTACTGCACCTGTAGTTTTACAACCAAGTGGTGTAACAACCATATTGAAATCTAATGCAACTGTAATTGTAGCAATATTGAAATCAATAAAATCTGAACAATCCGTTTCAGTATCTGTTACTGTAATTCTATGTGGTCCTGGAGCCAATCCTGTTAAATCGATTGTTCCAGAAGTCATCGCTACAAGCGGATTTGTATCCACTACATAATTATAACCTGTAACTAGACCTGTTTCAAAACCAGTTACTAAGAAACTAGCTTTTCCATCATTTGCGCCTAAACAAGTTATATCAGTTATAGATTGACCTGTGATATCAATTTTAATGACATCTTCAACTTTATGTGACAATTGTTTAATACAGCCATTTGCATCGGTAACTTGAAAAACATAATCTCCTGGCAATAGATTTGTAAATACTGGATTTGCCAAATTATCTATAGCAGCTGAAAGAGGAGAAACAATTTGATATGACAATGGTCCGATACCGTTTGTAACATTTTGAATTTCTACGCTAGTTCTTGTTCTAGAACATGTAATTGGATCTGGCTGATTAAAATCAAAATTAGTTGGAGGGTTTAACCATAGAATATTTACTGATCCTGTTTTAGTACAATTGTTTGCATCTCTAATCGCATAAGTAATATTTTGACTTGCTCCATTTTCAGTTACATAATATGTTGTTTCAGTACTGAAAGCACTATTATTGAAACTGTATTCATAAGTACCCGTACCTCCTGTTGCAGATAAAACAACTTTGGCTTGTTGTGGTGCATTATTTGGACCACATTTTGGCTGGTCAATTGCTGGTGTACCTAAAACTAGGTCAGTTGGTTCACCAAGAACTGCAGGTCCTGTAACTTCACAACCTAAAACATCTTTGATTGAATAGGTGAAACTTCCAGCAGCTAAACCAGTAAACACTCCATTATTAGTTTGTACTATCGGAGCAGCTGGTGCTGGTAATGTACGTGTAAGCGTGTAAGTATAAGCTCCTTTTCCTCCCGTTGCAGATAATTCGATTGACCCATTACCACCATTACATAATGGCTGTACCGGTGTTACAGTTGGATCAATAGGCACATTAGGCTCAACTACTACAGAGTTTGTTTCTACAATACAGTTATTTACATCTCTAATTTGGAATGTATACGTACCTGCATTTGCAGAAGTTACAGAAAAATCAAATGCTGTTTGTCCTGTTCCTACTGGTACAAATGCTGTATATGGATTAGAATCTTTTTTGTATGAATATTCGAAATCTCCCGTTCCTTTTGTAATCGTAACGTGAATTGTCGCATCATTGACTGTTGTACCATTAGCAGCACAAGCAATTACTTGCGTTACGTCTGCTTTTGCGGCAGGTCTTTCGTTTATGTCAATCGTATGTGTGATTGGACAACCATTTTTGTCTTTAACAATGATTGTTTGAGTACCTGAATTTAGACCTGTTGCTGCATAACTTGTACCAGTAACAGGTACAAAACCTCTACCATTTACACTTACCGTATATGGTGCCATTGAAGGAGTTGGGTCTGTAATAGTAACATTTACAACAAAATTACCTTGAGCAACACATCTATTAGCAACAGCTAAACTAAAGTCTGGATCTGGATCTTTAGGCAACACAACTGTAGCTGTAGCTTGTTTGATACAATCATAAGAATCTTTAGCAAAAATATAATATGTTCCCGCTGCTAAATTGAATGTTCCACTTGTTTGCCAAGCTGAACTTACTGTTGGTAAAGTACCTGTCGTATTCACAAAATAAGAATAAGGCCCTGTACCATCTTTTGCTTCAGCAATGATAGTCCCTAAGGTGCTACAATTTTCATTTTTAAATACAGTAGCTTTTACTGATAATTCTACAGAAGATTCTTTAATATAGAAAGGATCAGATGCTTTTTTACACCCGTTATTTGGTCCTCCATTTTCAGTAAATGTAATGTAATAGTATCCTGGAACCATATTTCCTACCGCTGGAAGTGCTGGATAAGTTATTGGTTGAGAATCTCCAACATTATAAGTTAATACTCCAGTAACAGGAAGATTAGACTGATTCGTGAATATTTGATAACTAATAGAAGTAGCAGCTGCATCATAACCTGAAATATTAATTGACACACTTCCATCATTTGCTCCTTTACAACTAACATTTTTAGCTGTAACAACTGGTACTAATGTTGAGTTTCCTGGAATTGGAATATCAGCAGTATTAACAAAATCACAACCTGTATCACCATCATGAACCACAAATGTATATGTTACGCCTGGCGTTAAACCTGTAAAAGTTTTAGTATCACCTCCCGTAACATCTGGCGCAACGAAGCTAGTTGAGAATGGTGGCACATTAGTGGTAAGAATACCAAATGTATAGTTAGTTCCTAGAGGAGAAGCTTTTACCGTAACTACTGCCGTACCGCTTGAACAGTTAGGAGCAGAGGTATCAATAACAACCAATAAATCACTAGGTGGAGATGTAATTGAAATACTTTCAGAATGTTTACATCCGTTCGCATCTACAGCTGTTACAGTATAGATACCAAAGTTAATTAGATTATTAAATGTATGATTTTCTCTAGCTGTGGCAGCGTAAGGATTAAATGGAATTGTATCACCAAAATTATTAGTAATATAATATGTAAACGGTGCCGTACCTCCCATAACATTTTGTACAATTACGGAACCTAATGTATATGTTCCTCCTGTACATTGAATGTTTACTTTATCTAATGTGAAAGTTATCGCATTTGGTTGGTTAATTATAATATTACGAGTGCCCGTACAACCTTTAGAATCGGTAACTGTAATTCTATAAGTACCCGCAGCTAAACCTGTGGTTTGTGCTCCATAATCAAAAGTTGTTGGGCCAGTTCTTAAAACATTAAATACGTATGGACCAACTCCTTTACTGTTGTCAACTGTAATATCAATTGCAGCTGTTTCATCACCGTTACATTTGATAGATTGTGTTTCTGTAACTCCCGTAATTACAGGTGGTTCAGGAATAGTTACATTAACTGCAACAGTAGTTTCAATTGAACAACCACCTGAAGTTACTCTAAAGTAATAATCTCCATCAGCAGTTGGATTAAATGTTGTACCAGTAGAAGCATAAGTTCCTGCTGTTCCTAACTTATATTCATAAGTATAAATGTTGTTTCCTCCAGTCGCAGACAAATCAATTTGTGCCGCTGTAGCTGTTGGTGGTACAGTAGTACAAGTAAGATCTTTAATTAAATCTGCCTTAATTGTCAATATATTATTAACCGTTATTGATGTGGTTCTCTCGCAACCATGGTCATCTTTTATTCCTAAAGTATAGGTTCCTGGACCTGTAATTGTTTTTACAGGATTTGTACTATAAGTACCGTCAAGTCCATAAGTAATATTTAAGTTATTGTATGTAGAACCCGTAATTGTTACATCAAAGTTTGTTCCTGAATAACATTGTGCAGCCGTTATTGGATTAATTGTAGGAGGAGTATCTGTAATAATATTTACAGGGATATTTTGACGACAATTTCCATCTTTATTAATAACATAACCTGTGTAAGAAAGACCATCAACACTTGTATCTTTATTAAATACACCAGTAGTATTATAATCTGCAGGGAATGTAGGAGCTGGATCACCAGTTTTTACAAGTGCATAATATAATGTTATTCCTGTTGCTGTAGCACTAAGTTTAATATCAGTTTTTGCATTTGAACAATAAACGTGTGTAGCTGTAGCCCCGAATGCAGTAATAGCAACTGGCTCTGCAAGAGTCACTTCGCTTATAGCAAAACATTGAGTTGCTGTATTTGTAACTGTAAAGGTATATTTTTGACCACCTTGTAATCCTGAGTAAGTAATAACATCACCAGATACGGCAGGAGTTGAAGAAATTGTTCCAGTAACATCTCCAACTAAAGTGTAAGTGTAGCCTCCTGTTCTGTTTCCAGAAACTGTAAATTCAATAGAACCATTATTTGCTCCATTACAAGTTACATTGTTGATAATTTTACCAACTGACTGAATAGCTACAACGTCTAAAATTTCATAATCTCCTGTAATTGTACAATTGTTTGCATCGGTTACTTTAAAGTAATAATGACCTGGAGTTAAGTTATTAAATGTATGATTTCTATTCGTATCATTTACTGAAACTATACTTGCTGTTGGACTAGTAATTTCATATTTAAATGGTCCAACACCGTGTGTAAATGCTAAAGTTAAATTTGCATTTCCTGCAGCACAAGTAATAACATTTGATGGTGTTATTGTAAGTAATTGTGGAGGATCTAAAGCATCTATTGTAACTCCAGTTGGAACTACATATGAACATCCGCTTGCGTCAAATACTTCTACCGTTACATTACCTGAAGCAGTTGTACTGTATGTATTTGAAGTAACTGGTGTTTGACCGTTATAGCTATACCTGTAAAGATTTGGAGCTGGGAACGGAGTACCTCCAGAAGCCGTAACTTCAATTGTTGCTGCTTGAGGACCGTTTGAAGTATCACAAGACAATTTTACATCTACATCTGCTGTTGCATTTAATCCATTTACTGGCTCTATAATAGTAACTGTTTTAGGATCTGAAGCACATTTTTTAGCATCAATAACAACAACACTATAGCTTCCTGCTCCTAAGTTTTCAAATAAGTTTGTTGTCTGCGTAATTTTAGCTCCTGCTGGAGAAATTGGTGTTAACTCATAAGTATATGTACCTACAGGAGTAGCGCTTACTGTAATGCTTCCTGTTGAATTTCCTTTACATAAAACGTCAACTTTACTTGTTGTAAAATCTGGTTTTACAGTTGGGTTAACAGTTTGAGAAATCACAGTTGTACAGCCTCTACTATCAGTAATTTCAAAATAGTAAGTTCCTGCTAAACGAGGTACAGTAAATGTATTTGAACCTGCAGCTACATTAGTGTAAGGTCCTGTAAAAGAATTACTAGTATTTACTCTATATCTGTAATCTGGATATCCATCTTGAATTGTAACTCTAATGATAGCTTCTGGACTAGTTGGATCACAAGTTAAATCTGTATCAATTTTTGCACTTGCTGATAATGGTGCTGCAATTGTTTGCTCCGCTAAATCTGCTGTACAACCTGTTACAATATCTTTAACTGTTATAGTATATTTTCCTGGAGTTAATCCTGGGAATGATCCTGAAGCTTGATAATTTACACCATCTAAGCTATACTGATAGTTAGGATTTGGCTGTGGTGCTACAGATGGAGTTGCAATTAATGTTGCTCCAGTGCCTCCAGCACAATAAGAAGATGTAACACTTATAGTTGCTGATGGATTTACTGAACCATTAATTGTAAATGATTGTCCTGCAACTGTACAACCTGTTAAATCTGTTACAGAAACGCTGTATGTTCCTGCATCAAGATTAATAAATTTATTATCATTTGCCTGAACTTTTGGCGTTCCTGCTGGAGAAGTTGGTGTTACTGTGTAAGTATAAGATCCTGAACCATCAACAGCATTAATTGTTGCTGTTCCTTTAACTAAACAAGTAACGTGAGTTAAACTCGGTGCATTTAATTTTAATGCAGCCGTTGGTCCTCCCACAGTTACATTTTCAGTAATAGGACAGTTTGTAGTTAGATTTGTTACGACAATACTATGGTTTCCTACACTTAATCCAGAAATTGTAATATCAAAAGGACTAGCTGTTGATGTTCCATTAACTACTGGTAACGCATCAACTTTATAAGAATAATTTGTACCTGCTGCAATACCAGTTACAGTAAATGTAGCTGTACCATTGCTATCTCCAAAACATTTTACAGGAGTTGATTTACTTCCAACAGTAAAACTTGCTGGAGGAGCTATTGTATGTTTATCAGTAAATTTACATTGATTGGCATCTCTTACTTCAAATGTATATTCAACATTAGCATCTAGACCATTAAATATACCTGTAGTATTAGGGCCAGCTGTTATTGGAGCAATAATTCTATATTCTAATGCTCCTGTAATAACAACACCAGAAGAATTTCTAACATTAGTGATTGTAACACTTCCTTTGTTTGTAGGACAAGTCGCTGCCGTAGTAGTCGAAATTGTCATTGCAGCAGGGCGATTTAACGCATTGATTGTTCCTGCTGGTACTGTTTTAGAACAAGAATTTTTGTCTGTAATTCTAACTTCATAAACACCAGGTGTACTTAAGTTTGCAAAAGTAAGTCCCGCTTGTGGACCAACAATTGCTACACCGTCTCTTATTAAAGTGTATGAATATTGTGGTGTTCCTCCTCCTACATTTGAAACTGTAATTGTAGCCTGTGTATCACAAGTGTAAGGAGTTGTTATGCTTGCTTGTCCAGAAATATCTGCCGGCTGATAGATTGTGAAAGAATAACTTCTGATACAATCATTTGCATCTTTAACTCTAAAACTATAAGAAGTTCCTGCAACAGAACCTGTTAAATTTCCAAAATGAGTTTGATTAACAAAACCACCAGTACCATTAAATTCAAATGTATATGGTGCTACTCCTGTAAGACCTTCAAGATCTACTGAACCCATCCCGCCAAAGCAAGTTGCATTATGCGGATCTGATTTTGCAGTTACCTGTACTAAATCGTCTACTTTTTGTTTAATTGTAATCGGACATTTATTGAAATCTGAAATTTCGAAAGTATAAGTATCTGCAATTGTAGTGCTGTAATCAATTGTTGTTGTTGAAGTCGATCCGCTAGCAACTTGATTACCTAAGCTATTTTTAATCACATAGTTGTAAGGAATTGTTCCACCTTCAACTGTAACTTCAATAATTGCTGCTGTTGCACCAGCTTTACAGCTTAATGCTGCTTTGATAGCAGGTTTAGCACCCAATTGAGGATTAATTGTGGTACTAAGGGTTTTTACTTCACAATTATTTTTGTCAACAATTCTAAAAACATAATCTCCAATTGTTGTTACTGGATAAGTAAAGCCTGGAGCCGCAAATTCAGCACTTTTAGGACCAAAATTAAGTCCGCCATCACGGCTAACCTCGTATGTATAATTAGCTCTACCACCAGAAACATTTACTTTTATAGATGCTCCAGTAGTATTATTAAAACATAAATTTGATGATGAATCAATACTTGCTGAAGGTCCAGCTGTTCCTGAAATAGTAACATCTGTACTTATTGAAGCTGGACAGCCATTTGTATCTGTTCCAGCAACAGTATAAACACCAATTGGTGCAGTTACTTCATATTTATCTGTAGTACTATTATAAACAAAATTAGATGTTGTTCCATCTGATTTTTTTGTTAATGTAAAATTATACGGTCCAACACCTCCTGTTGCAGTTAAAATAACTTTACCGTCATTCGCACAAGTAGCCGCTTGTGTAGTAGCTGTTACAGAGAATTTAGCTGGAGAACCCACTACAGTTGGAATTGTAAAATTACATCCTGTAGCTGTTGAGTTGTAACGAATTCTTACATCGTAAGTTTTTGGCGATAATCCACTAATTGTAACTGGTGAAGTTGTAGATTTTTTCCATGTTCCCGCTGCACCGCCTTCTGTTGAATATTCAAAATCACCATTAAAGTTTTCAGCATAAATTTTGAAAGAACCATTAGTTTCACCATTACATTTTACATTATTAATATCATCAACCTTTGCTGTAAAGATTTTATCTGTATTAATTTTGAATGGGAAGTTTTCAGATGTTCCACAAGCTCTTGGCGTTTGGAAAACCTTAATATCATCAATAGCAACGTCATTACCATTGGTTTGTTTAATATTAGAACGAACAATTAATCGTAATGTAGTATTGTTTCCTGGATTCAGTGTAATTGCAGTTTGAGGGAACTTCTTCCAATCACTATTTGTATTCGATCTTGGAATATTTCCAGTAGCAAACCAAGAGATTTCAGTACCAGATGCATCTACTAAGGCAATTCTTAAATTAGGATCTGTTTTACCAGCTCCAGGCATCATCAAGTTCATTGCATAAAACTCAAACATGATAGGTTGGCCCGGAATAACATCATTAATCTGCTTTTCATACAAAATAGTGGTTTCTGGAATCTGATCTCCAATATTAACTGCCAAGAACCTTCCTTTTGGATCTGCACCATTTTTAGTATGATCAATAGGATATCTCCAACTCCAAGTTGAAGTTGAATTTTGGTCAATAGAACTAGTTACAGAGTAATCTCCATCATTAATTGCTTCAGATCCATTACACCATATTGCTGCATCTTTAATTTGTCTCTCAAAACAGTAATAGAAAGTGTTAATACCAGGAGACTGAGTATTTGCTCCACTACCAAAACTTTCATCTAATAATATACTATTTGTAGTAGCAGATAATACTTGATAATCTACTGTAATAATATGATCTCCTTGAGGTACATTTAAAAATACATTAGGCTGAGCTGTATTCGGATTTGGCATACCATCTAAATAATATTGGTAGCTAAATTTAGGATCTCCACTTCCTCCATTTATAGTAACAGTACTTGTTGCCGTTCCATCACAATTATAAACTGTAGTTCCAAGCTGAATGTTTGGTTTCGCCGGTTTAGGGTCAATAGTAATATTTGTCATTACATATTCACAACTACCGCCTGGAGCCGAATCTCTAATTTTTACAGTATGAGTTCCTGGATCAAGATATCCTTCATTTGAACTTGACCATCCCACTGTAGGATTAATATAATATTGATATGGAGGAGTTCCTCCTTGTGGATTTGTAATTCTAACAATCCCTTGAAGTTCATTTCCTGTCGGTCCACAACCAGATAAACCTGCAACACCAGCTGAGGCTGTTAATGCAGTTGTTGCACCAATATTTACAGTTTGGCCAGCATCGTTACACCAATCCCCACTATTAACACCAGACTTTGCATATCTAACAACAATCGTATATTGTCCAGGAGCTCGAGTCCAAGATTTAACACTAGAGAAGTTTCCACCATCGATACTATACTGAAGTGTATAGCTTTTAGCATCTATAATATTTACATCAATCTTTCCAGATTCCCCACATTTTCCATTTGTTACACCAATATTATATTCTGGTTTGTCTACAGCTCTTACTGTAATGGTTTTATCAACTGGACATCCATTAAGATCTGTAACACGCATCACATAAGATCCCGATTGTAATACTGTATATTTACCATTAGGAACAAGTTCAAAAGCACCGCCTGCATAGCTTATAGAATAAACATAAGGTCTAGTTCCGCCACTTGCGCTTCCGGTAATAACTCCATTTCTACAGCTTGTTAATGTTGTAGTCTGTGAAGAATTATTTACAACTGCACTAGCTGCCGTAAGAGTTGCTGTTTGTGAATCTGTAGCACACCCGCCTTCTATACTTGTAACAATTGTATAAGCACCTGCCGCAACATTTGAGAATGTATATTCTGAAATTGTTGAAGGTCCAAAAGAAGCTACTGGAGCCTTTGATGTATCAGTACCAGCGTAAAGTTTGTAATTATATTGATTATTAAGTGTATTAGCAACCACTTTAATGCTACCATTTTGGCCCGAGCATGATGGTTGTGTCGCTGTTACTGTAGAAGAAAAATTAATAGTAGTAACGACGATACCTTTTACATTAAAAACACAACTTTCTGGTACATCTTTTAATCTAATGAAAACATTGTAAGTTCCCGCAGTATTCACATCAAAAGTGTTACTGTCTTGCCAAACATTTGCAGCAGGATTTGGTGTAAAGCTATATTCGTATCTACTGCCAAAATTACTTGCAACTATTCTTCCTGGAATAGTACAATTGTTGGCGTCTTTAACGATATCACTTTTAACAATTCCACTTGGATCTACTTCATTTTTATAAACATTAAAATAAAATACAAATTCAGTAGCGTCCGCATATCTTATTTTTACACGAAATTCACCTGCGGCATTTGCGTTATAGTTTGGACCATTTGCTACATCTGCCCAAGTACAGGTGTTTCCTGTATTAGCACAATCAGAATTGGCCATTGGAGCACAACCACCAGTTCTTCTTTGCCATGTGATAAGAGTTGCATTAGTGATTCCAGTTTCTATTAATCTTGAATCATTAAGTCCGCATAAAAATAATTTAGGAAGTAGTTTACCATCATTCGGACATTCTGAAACAACTCCGGCATAATTACCTTGAGCGTATTTAATAACTGGATTTGGAATCTCTGGTACTGCTTCCGTTTTAAGGCTGCCACCAACGTCATTGAGATCAAGACTAAAAGGATTAGCAGACTGATCGGTTTTTACAAATAAATTCCCATTTGAACTTGAACCTAATTTTGAATTAAATGCAATTCCATTTTGTGCTTGGGAGACAAAATTGAATAACAGAACTAAAGCAAAAAACAACGTTCTTAAAGTAGTAGGTTTTTTCATAATCATTTTTTTGTTACTTCTATCTTTATAGCTAAGGGGCATTAGTCTACAAGACCATTTATTTTTGATAACATTTATTTAGACGTCCCTCTCCACATCGAAGAGAGACTATTTATTTTTCTTTATTAATTCTCCACTTTTACAATGGCCATTCTTCCGTTATAAGCTTTATTGCCTTTTGCTTCCAATGCTTTTGTAGCTTCTTGTAAACCATCAAACTTCTCGTAGTAGATGTAATATTTACTTGTTGTTACATTGTAGAAGAAATTAATATCTGTACGACCAGCAGCCACCGCTTTTGTTAAGAACTCATCACGTTTTTGAACACTGTTGTGAACTGCAAGAATTAAATAATAACCACTATCAGAATTTTTAATATTCTTAATAATCTGCATATTTGACTGCTCTTCTCCGAAATCAAAATCATTTGCTGTCAATGGTGTATTGCTAATTTTCGTTGTCTCTTTTATACGTTTAAGAGCCGCAACGTCTTGCGCATATCTTCCTTGATCATTTTCGTAAGCTGCACGTTTAATTCTACGTTTACGCTCAATTTCAGTTTCAGTTTTGATACGCTCCAAATCTGCTATTAAGGCAGCACCTTGCTGTTCCATTCTCAACTGAGCCGCTTTCAACTCGTTTATCTTCTCTAAATAAGCCTTGTTTAAAGGATCATTTTTAGGGAATTTTTTAAGCCTATCATTGTATAGATTAGTCATTTTCGCAATCTCATTTTTCATGCTGGTATTGGCATCAGCAATCTGTAATTTCAATGCTTCAATTTGACTATTTTCAGCCGCTACACTTTTGAATGGTTTTGGCTCTCTATAAATTCCTTTTTCACTTAAATCATTCTCCTCTTTTAAGTCATTTAAGTCTTTTTGCTTATTAGCAACTGTTGCAGTAAACTGTGCTAATAACTCATTCTGCATTTTACTTGTATTAGCAATTGATGCTGTCAATTCTTCGATCGCTTTTGCTGTTGCGTCTTTGTTTGCCGCTTCAGCTGCCAACCTAGCTTTTTCTGCCTCAGCATCTGCTTTTGCTTTTGCTTCAGCTGCTAATCTTTCTTGACGAGCTTGCTCCTCTAATCTTGCTTTTTCCTCCGCAGCTTGTTGTAATTTCAATGCTTCAGCATCTGCTTTGGCTTTTGCTTCTGCAGCTAATCTTGTTTTCTCAGCTTCAGCGTCAGCTTTTAATTTCGCATCTGCAGCCAATTTCGCTAAACGAGCTTCTTCAGCCAATCTTATTTTTTCTTCAGCAGCTTGTTTTACTTTCAATGCATCTGCATCGGCTTTTGCTTTAGCTTCTGCTGCCAATCTAGCTTTCTCTGCTTCGGCGTCTGCTTTTACTTTAGCGTCAGCTGCCAATTTAGCTTGACGTGCCTCTTCTGCTAATCTTGCTTTTTCATCCGCTGCTTGTTTCGCTTTCAATGCTTCAGCATCCGCTTTCGCTTTTGCGTCAGCAGCTAATTTCGCTTGACGAGCATTTTCCTCATCTTGTAATCTCTTAGTTTCAGCATCTGCTTTTGCTTTTGCAGTCGCTTCGGCATCCGCTTTTACTTTAGCATCCGCTAATAATTTTGCTTGTAAAGCTGCCATGTCTGCTCTCGCTTTTGCATCTGCTGCTAATTTTGCTTCTAATGCTTCTGCATCTGCCTTCGCTTTTGCATCTGCTGCCAATTTAGCTTGACGTGCTTCTTCTTCTTGTTTTGCTTTCAATGCTTCTGCATCTGCTTTTGCTTTGGCATCTGCTGCTAATTTCGCCTGACGAGCTTCTTCTGCTAATCTTGCTTTTTCTTCAGCTGCTTGTTTTACCTTCAATGCTTCTGCATCCGCTTTTGTTTTCGCTTCAGCGGCCAATCTTGCTTTTTCTGCTTCCGCATCTGCTTTTGCTTTGGCATCTGCTGCTAATTTCGCTTGACGAGCATCTTCGGCTTCTTGTAATTTTTTAGCTTCGGCATCTGCTTTTGCTTTTGCAGTTGCTTCGGCGTCTGCTTTAACTCTTGCGTCTGCTATTAGTTTAGCTTGTAAAGCTTCCATATCTGCTTTCGCTTTTGCATCTGCTGCTAATCTAGCTTTCTCTGCTTCGGCATCCGCTTTTGCTTTTGTTTCAGCAGCTAATCTTGCTTTTTCTGCTTCCGCATCTGCTTTTGCTTTGGCATCAGCTGCTAATTTTGCTTTTGCAGCAGCTTCTGCATCTGCTTTCGCTTTTGCATCTGCAACCAATTTTGCCTGAAGCGCTTCTGCATCTGCCTTCGCTTTTGCATCAGCTGCTAATTTCGCTTGACGTGCTTCTTCAGCTTGTTTTATTTTTAATGCTTCTGCATCCGCTTTTGCTTTTGCTTCAGCAGCAATAAGAGCTTGTCTTGCTTCTTCGTCGGCTTTAGCTTTTGCTTCTGCTGCTAATCTTTCTTTTTGTGCTGCTTCTTCAGCGGCTTTTGCTTTCGCGTCTGCCGCTAATTTTGCTTTGTTTGCTGCGTCAATAGATGCTTTAGTTTTTGCCTCTGAAGCCGCTTTCGCTTTTGCTTCTGCTGCTAATCTTGCTTGCAATGCATCTGAATCTGCTTTTGCTTTTGCATCGGCAGCTAAAATAGACTGCATATCTGCTTCTGCTGCTTTTGCTTTTGCATCTGCTTTACGTTTTGCTTCAGCAGCGTCTGCTTTTGCTTTATTATCTGCAATAAGTTTAATTCTTGCAGCTTCCGCATCCGCTTTTGCTTTTTCAGCGGCTGCCAATCTTGCTTGTCTTGCAGCTTCAGCATCAGCTTTGGCTTTATCTGCAGCTAATTGTGCTGCGGTTTTTTGCGGTGCTGGCGCTTGAGCTGGTTTTACAGTTTCAGCTTTCGCTTTTGCGGCAGCTTCCGCATCGGCTTTAGCTTTTGCATCTGCTGCTAATTTCAATTTCATAGCTTCTGCATCTGCTTTCGCTTTATCAGCAGCCAATTGTGCTTGTGTTTTTGGTGCAGCTGCAGCTGGTTTATTGGCTGCTGCTTGTGCTCTTGCAGCAGCGGCAGCATCTACTCTTGCTTTATTGTCTGCAGCCAATTTAATTCTACGCTCTTCTGCATCAGCTCTAGCTTTGTCTGCTGCTAATTGAGCTTGTGTTTTTTGAGTTGTAGCAACCGCTCTATTTGCTGTTGCTGTTTGTGCTCTGGCTGCTGCCGCGGCATCTGCTTTGGCTTTAGCTTCGGCAGCTAGTTTTATTTTAACAGCTTCAGCATCTGCTTTAGCTTTATTATCTGCTTCTAATTTTGCTTTCGCTGCAGCTTCGGCATCGGCCTTAACTTTTTCTGATGCAGCAAGTCTTGCTTGTCTTGCTTCTGCATCTGCTTTTGCTTTCGCTTCAGCGGCCAATCTTGTTTTTTCAGCAACATCTTCTCTTGCTACTTTTGCAGTTGTAGATGGTTTGGCCATTACTGCTTTCGGTTTTGCAGGATCTATCAATGATCCTTCATCTTCATCTGCGTAATAGTAATTTCTGTTTTTGAATCTGTAGGCAATGGCAAATTCATGAGAACCGCCTAGGTTAGAGAAATTGCCCATTCCTCTTTCGTAATTATATTCAATTGCAATGCTTGGAGAAATATTTACCCCAAGTCCTGCTGAAACTCCGTATAAAGTGTTATACCCTGCTTGTGCCCAAATTCCTTGTTGCAAGGTCAGCATAGCAAGACCAGAAATAACGGTTTTGTCTTTTTTAATTTCTGTTCTAACAATTCCAGAAAATTTACTTCTGTCAAAGAATCCGTAACTGTCAATATATCCTGTATACATGGCGTGCAATTGGATAGCTCTTTCTGGATCTTCTTTTACCATTCCAGCACCAAAATTGTACAGTATTAAATTATTAATCGCTAATCCGAAATCTAAAAATTCAGTTCCGTAATTAATTCCTGGATTAACCGTTAGCAAAGTGCTCGAAGGAAATTCTCCCATCAAGATATCAGAATCATCAGATATAATTTTTCCTTTGTTTAGACCACTTTGATAAGCACCTACATTTAAACCAAAAGTCAAGTTACTATCTTGATCGAGGGAAATATTGTGAGCAAAGTTGGCAATTCCGCCAAAAACGGTCATTAACCCATAATTTTGCTGAAATAAGCCAATTGCAAAAGCATCGTTTTCTCTAATACGTCCAGAATAATTGGCTAGATAAGTTTGCGGAGCATTATCAAATTGAACCCATTGTCTTTTGTTATAAAAACTTATATACGGATTTGCTTCACGAACAAAACTGAATGTTGGGTTGATTAAATATCTATTAAATTTTAAAGAATTTCTAATAGGTAATGAAAACGAAACAACTCCATCCTCATTTGCATTTTGAGAATAGAGTACATTTGAAAAGCCGTAAAATAAAGTGATGAATAGTAGGATTTTCTTCATATTATTTTATAACAGTTATTGATCCTTTTTTTTCACCGGTGTCTGATTGAATGACATAGTAATAAACAGGATTTACATTTTTAAAATCTATATTGTTTTGGGGCCAATCTCCTTGATAATTTACAACATCTAATACAATATCACCATTTGAACTGATGATCATAACTTTAGTTGTTGCATTTTTGTATTCGTCTGGAATATTCCAATACGGATTCATTCCGCTTAATTTTATAATGTTTGGAATAACGCTTGCTGGACCAGAATCACCATTAATTCTAAATGAAAACTCTTTGTTAGCAATACAACCCGATGCTTGAGAAATTTTTACTTTATAATTACCTTTTACAGAAACGGTGTATGAACTTCCTGTTGCTCCAGAAATTAAATTATCGTTTAAATACCACTCAAAAGTTGGACTTGTAGCATCTGTTGTAACGTTTACGCTTAAGGTTTCACCTTCATTTAACTTATATCCATCTTGAACATCAATACTTGCATCAAAGCCATTGCTTTGAAGGTTGATTGTTCCAGTAGCTTTACATCCTCCAAAATCGACTTCTACAGTATAAACACCAGATTCATTTGTTGAATAAGTTCTTCCTGTTGCTCCAGTTATAAGTACTCCGTCTTTTTTCCATACATAGCTGTTTCCAGAAGTTGCTGTCAATACAGTTCCTGTACCACTTGCGCAAAATGGGTTTCCTAGACTTGAATTTATTGTCGCACTAGATCCTGAACTTGCGCTTATAACCTTAACACGATTAGAACTGATATTTACTTCTGTACATGCACCATAATCTACTACGGCATAATATTCACCTTCAGCATTTACCAATAACGTCTTACCGCTTTGTCCTGCAATTAGAACATCATCTTTATACCATTTGTATTTAAGATTTGGATAATTTGCTGGTGACGAATTTGTCACATTTGGGGTATCATTATCTACTGAAAGGGTTAAACTTCCACCAGAACAAATCGCCGCGCTTGTGCTCTTGTTGTTTATAAAAAAAGCGGTTTCAAAGGCTTTATAATAAGCTGGAAAATCTGTTGAGTTATTAATTGAACTTCTGATTCTAGCGCTTGGAGCAGCAGTAGAAACAGAACTTCTAATTCTAAAACCATAAATTTCAGATCCTACTAAATTTGTTGGAAGTGCAAATTTTATAGATTGTTGGGTAGCATTGATGTCTGTAGGCGGCTGCACTTTTGGGGCATACGTAGGAGGAGTAGTAAAGTTTCCGGTAGCATCAGTAATTTCAACTTCGAATGTTGTTCCTGCTGGAAAATTAACGTAACTAAAAGTAACGTTGAATTCATTAAAAGAAGCTCCTGCGCAAAGTCTTTCTATTCCATCAAAAGGTTGAGGAACAATTACGGCCTGTGCATAGGAGCTTGATTCAGTACATAAAAATATACTAAATATAAATAAAACTCTAAATAAAGATAAAGTAGTTTTTTGAATCATATAGTGCGTGTTCTTGCTAGGTCGATACGCTCAAAAAACAAAATATCAATGAATGTTTCTGAAAAATCATATTTGTAGTTTTCAATAATATCTTTTGCTAAAATTGAAGTTGCTGCAAATGATGAATCCTCATTACAATCGTTAGATACCGTATTGGTTTCAGCTACTATAGTAAGGCTGTCCTTGGGGGTGGACATCCCTACTATAAACTGATTAAATTTGTCTGAATTGCTGTTTTCAATAACAGCTTTAGTACTTTTTTGGTTCACATTACCTAAAGTTAATCCACACTCAGAATCAGCAGCCTGTGTAGGTTTTCCTGCTGTATTCTGTGCATATAGAGTTAACGATATAGGCGAAACCAAAAATATTATATATAAAAAATATTTTTTCGTAGATACCATTATGTCTTGATCTTTATTTGGGGTCCTTTAACGATACATAAATTGTGTCTGGGGACTTTATTAATAAAATTTACGCGAGGGAATAAAAATCGAAACTATTATCTATTTACCGCTTGAAGCCGTGATTTTTCCTAATTGTAATCTGAAATCTGGTTTTTTAGGATTGAAGATATCAATGAAAGTTTCTTTGTTGTCACTTTGAGAGTAAACGTTAAAGAAAATACTATTTCCGTACCAGCTTTCTAAATCTTCATTGTTAGAATTATATTCCGTAAAGATGTTTCCATTACATAAATTGAAATACATTTCCTCAAATTTGATTTTTTTAAGGTTGGCGTCATTGATTTCTGTTTTGCTGTCTAATAATACCGCAGGGTTAAATCCAGAGATTACACTTCTTTTCATTTCAAGAGAAGCACCTTCTGCAACATAAACAGCTTCTTTTACTAAACCTGCTTGAATATCAGCTTTAATATTTTCACTGTCATTTACCATTGTAATATTACTTGCAACAACTAAAGTTTGTTTTTTAGTAAAGTCTGTTTCACTTTTCTTTTCAAAAGATCTAACTTCCATACAACGAGATCCGTCTTTAGTACTAGAGAAATAAGAAGATCTTACTGCTAAAGAGTTAAAGAAACGACATTGTACTCCTTGAGAAAATTTAAAGTCATCATTAACTGATTTAAAAGAAACAAATTTTGTAGCATTTAAGTCACCGCCTAAAACTCCGAAAGAATCTCCACCAGCGTAGCTAACCATGATATTTTCTAAAACTGTTTTGTTTCCAACACCAGCAAGAGTTAAACCGTTGAAAGTGTCTAAACCTTTAACTTTTTTACCAGCGAATTCAATTCTTACGAATCTTAAAATTCCAGAATTTGAAGCCACGTTATCTCCACCGTAGGTAGTAAGAGTTGGATCAAGGTCAAGGTTATAAGAACCTACATTTCCAAATTTGTTAATTGGAGCATCTCCAAGAACTACAATTCCACCCCAATCACCAGCTTTTTTCATGCTTCTGTTTGAAGTAAATACAATTGGATCTGTTTCTAAACCGTCAGCAACTAATTGTGCACCTTTTGTAATTACTAATGTTCCTTTAGTTTCAAAGTCACCAATAATTACTGTACCTGGCTCAATAGTCAAAACAGCATTGTTTGTAACGTATACGTTTCCTTGCAAAACGTAGATGTTTCTTTTCAGCAATTTAGTATTAACAGAAATGTTTCCTGCTAAAATTTGGTTTGCTTCTCCATAGTCTACTTTGTTAGGCTTAAATTCGGTCCAGTTGTTTAACCAATTAGTGTAGCCCATAATTCCTTTCTCTTGTTGAGCATTCATACTCGTAACTGTCAAAAGAACGCAGATTAATTGAGTAATTTTTTTCATGATAAGGGGGTATTACGGTTAATAATAAATTTGGGTATGCGTAAACGAAAAAACTCCTCTCGAATTTTCCAAAAATTTTAGAACCTTCGAGAATGAGTCTTTTTTTATTTTGTTTTTCGAAAGCATTCCACGTTAGATTTTTTGAATCTACGTAAACACTTCGAAAAAGGTTTTAAAAAAAATTAAGCATTTATTACATTTCGTTCAAATCGTTGAACTCGTGTAATGATTTCAATGTACTTTCGTAAAATAAAATTGCAGCGATAAGATTTCCTTTATCAGAATAAGGCATCATTTTTCTTTGAAACTCTACAGTAGTATCCAAAAATGTTGAAGTACCAACTGCCTGAGCATCTAAGATTTTTTTGTGATCACCATCGTCTGGAATACCTAAGTCCGCCATTGTAACTCCTGGCTTAGTAACCAAAGCAATGTAAGGGAGAGTTTTTACTAAAACTTTAATACGCTCAATGTATAATTCCAGAAGCTCACCTTTTTGCATACCACTCAATTCTTTTTGATCATGGTATTTACGGATAAGAGCCGTTGTACTGATAATACTTCTAGGAGCATTCTTTGCCTGTGCCGAAACAGCAGCCGTAGTTAAGATAAAAAAAGCACTTAATAGAGTAATTTTCCCTTTCATAGATTCTTATTTTATAATTGGTTGTTGATAAAAACAAAAATATAGAAATTAACTTAATTAACAACTCTAATGGATTTTTTTTTCAAAATATTTTCTTAAAAAAAGCTTAAAAACCAGCGTTATGTCGAGAAAATGTGCGTTTTAACGCTCTTTTTGTTAAAACTGTTAAGGCTTAAAAAGTAAGGTATTCGCCATAAAAAATAAAATTTCTCAACTTTAAATAATCAAAAAAACCTTACGTTTAGCGTTTTTTGAAAAAAAATATTAACAAAAACATCTTGATAAATGCTCAGGTTGAGATGTTTATTAACAAAATTGTATTCAAATCAAAAGAAAAAATTGGGCGTTTTAAGTTTGTAATTTGAAAATTATAGCTAAGCAAGAAACTTTATCTCGAAAATTTTTGACTACATCATTTTCTGCTATCTTTGCTCCATGCAATTTTCTCAAATTTTAGGTCAAGATTACATCAAAAGCCACTTGACAAAAAGTGCTGCATCTGGTAGAATTCCACATGCACAATTATTTGTTGGTCCAGAAGGAAGCGGAACATTAATTACCGCAATTGCTTATGCTCAGTACATTTTGTGCAGCAATACTGGCAACGAAAATTCGAACGGAAACGATTCCTGCAATCTAAAGTTCGACAACATTTCTCATCCAGATCTGCATTTTATTTACCCGACCGTTACCACCGAAGACGTAAAAACAAAACCCAAAAGTTTAGATTTTATTCAGGATTGGCGAAGCTTTATTCAAGAAATGCCTTACGGAGGTTTATTCGATTGGTACAAAATCCTTGGTGTGCAAAACAAACAGGGAGAAATTCGTGTAGAAGATGCGCAGGAAGTTCTAAAATCGCTTGCGCTAAAATCTTACGAAGGCGGTTACAAAATCATGATTATTTGGATGGCCGATAAAATGAATATCGCGGCATCAAACAAACTCCTGAAACTTTTAGAAGAACCGTCAGACAAAACGATGTTTATTCTGATTTCTGAAAATGAAGAAGATATTATTCAGACCATACGCTCTCGCTGTCAGGTTATTCACTTTAATGCTCTTCCTGAAAAAGTTATTGCCGAAGCTTTGGTTGCACAAGAAAATATAGATCTAAATTTAGCTAAAAAAATTGCACATCAAGCACAAGGAAATTTTAATAAAGCTTTGCATTTGCTAAAAGAAGATGACGACGAATTTCCGTTTGAACAATGGTTCGTAAATTGGGTTCGCGCCGCTTTTAGAGCAAAAGGAAACGCGGCAGCCATTCAGGATTTAATTTCGTGGAGCGAACAAATTGCTGCTCTGGGACGCGAAAGCCAGAAAAAATTTATTCAATATTGTATCGAAATGTTCCGACAAGCTTTGATGTTAAATTACCAAGCGCCAAGTTTGGTTTACATCGAACCAAAAGTAGATAAGTTTAAACTGGAAAATTTTGCTCCTTTCGTAAACGGAAATAACATTCATGAAATTTTCAAAGAACTTTCAGATGCTATGTATCACATTGAAAGAAACGGAAATGCAAAAATAATTTTGACCGATTTATCCATCAAATTAACTCGTTTAATTCATAAAAAATAATTCATAATGAACAATGTTGCCTCAATTTTGCTTTTGGCTTTTTTAGCTTTAACTTTCTTACAATCGGGTTACGAAAAAATTTTTTATTGGAAAGATAATGTCGCTTGGCTAAAAGAACATTTTGCTAAAACACCACTAAAAAATCAAGTTCCGCTTGCTCTATTGCATTTGTTGATTTTAGAATTAATTTCAGGAATTTTATGTGTTGTCGGAGGCATTCAGCTTTTAACAAATAACGGAAGAGAATTTGGTTTTTACGGAGCAATTTTTTCTTGCATTTGTTTGTTAATGATGCTTTTCGGACAAAGACTTGCTAAAGATTACGATGGTGCGAGAACTATTGTAATTTATTTTATTCCAGCTGTAATTGCTGTTTATTGGTTGAATTAATTCAACCGTAATTTTAAATAAAGTTAGCCACAGATTTCACAGATTCTCACAGATTTTTTTTAATCATTTTAATCTTTGATCCCGATAGCTATCGGGAGTGGCAAAAAAGCCTTTTAGAGGCGTTAAAACAAATTTTTATTATCAAAAAAATGAATCCAAAACATCCTTCAGAATCTTTAACTATTTTAACTGATTTAGTTTTACCGAGCGAAACAAATCCTTTAAACAATCTATTTGGTGGCGAATTATTAGCCAGAATGGATCGCGCTGCAAGTATTGCGGCTCGCAGACATTCGCGCCGAATTGTAGTGACTGCTTCTGTAAATCACGTTGCTTTTAATAGAGCTATTTCGCTTGGAAGCGTAGTAACAGTAGAAGCAAAAGTCTCAAGATCATTCAAAAGTTCTATGGAAGTTTTTATTGATGTTTGGGTAGAAGACCGCGAATCTGGAAACAGAACAAAAGCAAACGAAGCAATCTATACTTTCGTTGCCGTTGATGACACCGGAAGGCCAGTTGAAGTTCCAGCGATTGTACCAGAAACAGAACTTGAAATTCAGCGTTTTGATGCTGCTCTTCGTCGTAAACAGCTGAGTTTACTGCTTGCAGGAAAAATAAAACCGTCTGACGCAACAGAATTAAAAGCTTTGTTTTTATAGAAAATTTGTGACAATTTGGAACAATTTGTCGCAATCAAACTCGAAAAAAAAGAACTAATTTTACAATCTCTAAAGCTGTCTTAAATAAATAATAAAGTTTTTTCCTACATTTGTTTAAACGGCTAAAAAATAACAATTAAGATAATTAATATAAAAGATGAGTTCAGAAAAAGAAGCCAAATTAAAAGCGTTACAATTAACGCTTGATAAACTTGACAAAACCTACGGAAAAGGAACCGTAATGAAAATGGGCGACAGAGCCATTGTAGAAGTAGAAACGATTTCTTCTGGCTCACTTGGCGTTGATTTAGCACTTGGTGTAAACGGATATCCAAAAGGAAGAATTATAGAAATATATGGTCCAGAATCTTCTGGAAAAACTACTTTGACGCTTCATGCAATTGCTGAAGCTCAAAAAGCGGGCGGTATTGCTGCCTTTATCGATGCGGAACACGCATTTGATAGAAATTATGCAGAAAAATTAAATGTAGATATTGAGAATTTAATTATTTCTCAACCAGATAATGGAGAACAGGCTTTAGAAATTGCAGAAAACTTAATTCGTTCTGGCGCAATTGATATCGTGGTAATTGACTCTGTTGCCGCTTTGACTCCAAAAAGTGAAATTGAAGGAGAAATGGGAGATTCTAAAATGGGACTTCATGCTCGTTTAATGTCTCAAGCTTTAAGAAAACTTACTGGAACTATCAGTAAAACAAATTGTACAGTATTCTTTATCAATCAGCTTCGTGAAAAAATTGGTGTAATGTTCGGAAATCCAGAAACTACAACTGGAGGTAACGCACTTAAATTTTACGCTTCTGTACGTTTAGATATTCGTCGTTCTGCTCAAATTAAAGACGGTGAAAACGTAATCGGTAACAGAACAAAAGTAAAAATCGTTAAAAATAAAGTCGCTCCACCTTTTAAAACTGCCGAATTCGACATTATGTACGGTGAAGGAGTTTCTAAAACGGGTGAAATTTTAGATTTAGCTGTAGAATTTGACATCGTTAAAAAAGCAGGATCTTGGTTCAGTTATGGCGATACTAAATTAGGCCAAGGTCGTGATGCAGTTAAAACTTTAATTAAAGATAATCCAGAACTTGCTGACGAACTGGAAGTTAAAATTAAAGAACATATCAAAGAATTAGCAAACGCTTAATATTATAAAGTCAAAAAAGACTTATTTCATAAACCTCGGCAATTGTCGAGGTTTTTTATTAAAAAAAAAACAAATTTAGACGCAACCATTTCATTACTTCACCATCTTTTAAAAAAAGTGGTCTGCTTATTCGATACTGCCATATATCAATTTGCAGATTTTTTTTAGAATTTACATTGGTTGGTTATTTGAATTAAAATCCGTTAGTTGTTTGGTGCTAACGGATTTTTAATCAACACTTTATTTTTTTTTATTTTACACGCAACCTTTTTTATTTTTCTTCATCTATAATAATGTGACGTTAACTTGAGTTATAACTAAACTCTTTATTATCAACCATTAATATTTTTAACCATGAAAGAAAAAATAGAATTGTTGTACAATAAAAACCGAAGAAAAACCAGATTGAAATTTAAAAAAGTATTACGTTTTATTTCGGAAAAAATAATTCATAGATAAATTTTGAATAAAAATGGGGGTTTTTAATTCAAAATAAAAGCCGGTAGATTTAAGTAGATCTACCGGCTTTTCTGTTTTTACTTTCAAATTACTTTTTATCAAAAGCAATTAAAGCATCGTATATAATATTTCTAACTCTGTCTTTCAGTTCCTTTCTATGATCAATTGTTAAACCTTCTGTTTCAATAAATGGCAAAATTCTAGCGCGCATTTTCCCTGGACTTCCACTTAAAAAAGTATACGAAAAACGTTCTTTATTATCTGGAAAAACAATTGGCACAATCGGAATCTGGTGATCAATAGCTAATCTGAAAGCGCCGTCTTTAAATTCGTCAAGCAAGACACTTTCATCATCTGGAACACCGCCTTCTGGAAAAATACAAATACTTAAGCCTTGATTTAAACGACTTTGAGCTCTTTTAAAAACCTCATTTTTACTTCGAGATGAATTTCTGTCAACCAAAATACAAGTTCTTTTGTAGAAGAATCCAAAAAGCGGAATCTTCACTAATTCTTTCTTTCCAACAAAAACAAACGGATTTTTAATTAAAGCCAACATAAGCATAATATCGGTCATCGATGTATGATTTGCCACAATCATATAACTTTTGCCTTTAATTAGCTTCTGTTCGCGTTTTACGATATAATAGAAACCCATTCCGAAAAGAATAAATTTAGCCCAAACGCGAGCCATTTTGAAAAAATAAGGATAACCCTTCTCTGAAATAATAGAAATCAGTAAAAATGGCAGCATAATTATGATGGGAACCGCCATTACAACGTAGAACCAAACTCGCCAGAGAATCCAAAAAGAAATTTTTAATATTTTCATAGTTTCAAATGTAGTAAAACCGAAATGAATTTTGATAAAGATTTTTTAGCGTCTTTTTTTTTAACGCAAAGAGCGCAAAGGGTTTTCGCAAAGTTTTTTAAAGTGCTTCTTTTTAAGAATAGCATTGCTATAAGTTCGCAAAGCTTTGCTTATAAGTTATTTGCAACTCTTCTTATACCATTTTTTAAAAGGATTTCGCTAAAATTTATAAGTAAACCAAGTTTGTAATTTCCAAGTTTTAAGTATGTTAGTGTTTGTGCCAAATGGTTGGATGTTAATGATTCTACACTTTTTATTTCGATTAGAAATTTATTTTCTACAATTAAATCGACGCGATATCCGCAATCAAGTTTAACTTCTTCAAAAACTAATGGCAAAACTTTCTCTTTTTCAACAAGAAGTCCACGTTGTTTAATTTTATAAAACAGACATTCTTTATATACGTTTTCTAATAAACCTGGTCCAAGTTTTTTATGAATTTCAATAGCGAGTCCAATTACAATGTTTGATATTTCGTTTTCCGTCATAATTTAAAAAAAACATCAAATTTATAAATATTTTCTTATTTTTTTAATGCAATTAGAAGACATAGCTTTGAGAACTTATTGCAAAGCAATCCTCTAAAAAAGAAAACTTCTTTGCTTTGCGAAAAACCTTAGCGCACTTAGCGTTAAAAAACCACAGCCTTTTGTAGTTAAAAAAAACATCACGACATTTGCAATTCAGAAAAAACTAGAATGGCAAAAATACTTACTGGTGTTCAAAGTACAGGGACGCCGCATTTAGGAAATTTATTAGGAGCAATTATTCCAGCAATCGAATTATCAAACAATCCGGCAAACGAGTCCTATTTGTTTATTGCTGATTTGCATTCAATCACTCAAATTAAAGATGGAAAAACTTTAAGAGAAAACACCTATAGTACTGCTGCAGCTTGGCTTGCGTGCGGTTTAAATCCTGAAAAAGTTACTTTTTACAGACAATCTGATGTAGTTCAAACTACAGAATTGACTTGGTATTTGAGCTGTTTTTTTCCGTTTCAAAGATTGACTTTAGCGCATTCATTTAAAGATAAAGCAGATCGATTAGACGATGTAAATGCTGGTCTTTTTACTTATCCGATGTTAATGGCAGCAGATATTTTATTATATGATGCTGAATTTGTTCCTGTTGGAAAAGATCAATTGCAGCATTTAGAAATTACACGTGATGTTGCTGCACGTTTTAATCACCAAATGGGTGAAACATTTGTACTTCCAGAAGCAAAAATTCAGGAAAACATTATGTTGATTCCAGGAACAAATGGTGGTAAAATGAGTAAATCTGCCAACAACATCATCAATATTTTCTTGGACGACAAAACATTACGTAAACAAGTAATGAGCATAGAAACGGACTCAACTCCACTTGAGGATCCAAAAAATCCTGATACTTGTAATGCTTTTGCTATCTATTCTTTGTTAGCAAATGAAGAGCAAATTGCACAAATGAGAGCAAATTATTTAGGCGGAAATTATGGTTACGGCCATGCAAAACAAGCTTTGTTTGAATTGATCACTGAGAAATTCAAAACAGAAAGAGAAAAATATAATTACTACATCAATAATCTAGAAGAAGTTGATGCTTTGCTAAAAAAAGGTGCTGAAAAGGCTTCTGTAGTTGCAGATGGTGTTTTAGCAAAAGTAAGAGAGGTTTTAGGATTTCAGAAGTAGAAATAAAATCTACATTTTTAGAAAATATAACGTTGATCAAGTTAAAATTGGTCAACGTTTTTTTTAATTATTTTTCGTAACTTCATATATATTAATCTTTTAAAAAAGAAAAATATGAACAAATACATAGAAGATTACGACATTCCGCCATACTTATTTCAAATTATAAATATATTTTTTGGCTTACTCTTGATTTTTATTCTTTATAAAATATATAAGCATTTCAAAAACAAAAAATAAGATTTTCTGCGTTAAATTGACTCAAAAAGTTTTCCAGGTAAAGGTCTTATTAAGCCTTTTAATTCCATATTTAACAAAATGGCTGACATTTTATAAATTGGAAAATCACACTGAACAGCAATAACATCTAATAATTCTTTACCATTTTTTTGAAGAAAATCGTAGATCTTTTGCTCCTCAGGTTCAAGCTCAACAAAAAGTTGTTTCTGGATGTTTTTAGGATTTTCTTTGATATCCCAATTGAGCATATAAATTAAATCGGCAGCATTAGTTAATACATTCGCTTTCTGAGTTTTAATCAGATTATTGCAACCCTGACTATACTTATCTGTTACTCTTCCGGGAACTGCAAACACGTCCCGATTGTAGTCATTTGCCATATTTGCTGTAATTAAAGAACCGCCTTTATCAGCAGATTCAATTACTATGGTTGCCTCCGTCATTCCAGCTACAATCCGATTTCGGCGAACAAACTTTTCTTTATCTGGATTAGAATCACTCCAGAATTCTGTGATAAAACCACCATTTTCTTCCAATCTTGCCATGTACTTTTTATGCGAACTCGGATAAATACGATTCAATCCATGCGCCAAAACACCAATCGTTTGCAGATTATAATCCATTGCTGCTTGATGTGCAACGATATCAACTCCATACGCAAATCCGCTCACAATTATTGGATCTAAAGGAGCCAAATCTTCAATGAGTTTTCGGCAAAAATCTGTTCCATAAGAAGTTATTTGGCGTGTTCCGACAATACTGATCATTTTCTTTTTCTCAAAATCAATATTTCCTGCAGTGAAAATAAGAATCGGCGCATCAAAACAATGCTTTAATTTTTCGGGATATTTTTGATCCTGAAAATACGAAACATTGATTTTGTTTTTTTTAATAAATTCCAACTCGCTTTCAGCTTTTTGAAAAATGGTTTTATCTCTCAAATTTTTTAACAACACCGATCCAATTCCGTCAACTGCTGCTAATTGTGCATTTTTTGCTTTAAAAATATCCGATGCATTTCCAAAAGATTGAAGTAATTTTTTACCCATTATATCTCCTACTCCATCAACTCTTAGCAACGCTAATAAATTAAATAAATCTTGATCGTTCATATTTTTTAAACATTATGTAAAATAGAAAATAAAAATTCCTTTTTCTAAATTGCAAATATGAATAAAATCAAAGTAATTTCTTAATAAATTTTAAATTTAAAAATAAGAAGCCTTGCCACTACAGAGAGATTTAACATTTAAAATACTGATTCTGAATTGTCTAAAAATATATATCAATTGTTAATAAAAATTGTGAATAAAATTTTGATAACTATAAGCGTTGCATAACTTTGTCAATATGAAAATCGAAGTATATATCTCGCAGTTATTGTATCGTTATCAGTGTGTAACGGTTCCAGGATTTGGTGCATTTTTAACCGAAACTCATTCGGCTCAGCTTAATGAAAGCACTAATTCGTTTTTTCCTCCAAAAAAAACCATTTCTTTCAACAGTCGCATCAAAAATAACGATGGTTTGTTGGCAAATCATATTGCTCAAGCTGAAAAAACATCTTACGGATTTGCAGTTAGCGCCATTGCATTTGAAATTACGAATTGGAAAAAATCTTTGGAAGAAGACGGCGTAATCTCTTTGAAAAACATTGGTGAATTACGTTTAAATTCTGAAAACAATATTATTTTCACACCAAACGATCAAACTAATTATTTATCTACTTCTTTTGGATTAAGCCCGTTTGTTTCGCCAATGGTGAAAAAAGAGCTTTTCGAGAAAAAAATCGAAAAGATCACTTCAAAAGAAAAAGAACCAATTGCGTTGCATGAAACAGAAGAGCAAACTAAATCTTCTAACTCATTCTTGAGATATGCCGCAATTTTAGTTTTAGGACTTGGAATTTCTGGAAGTATCGGTTATCCGTTATATCAAAACCAAATTGAAAATCAGACACTTTTAGTAGAACAAGCCGTTCAGAAAAAAGTTCAGAATAAAATTCAGGAGGCAACATTTTTAATAAAAAATCCGCTTCCAGCAGTTACACTTACCGTAGATTCTGCAAGTGTTGAAACAGCAGAACCGACAATGCCTTATCACATTATGGCTGGTGCTTTTAGAAGCGAACAAAATGCAAAGAAAGCTTATAATCAATTGATTAAAGATGGATTTAAAGCTAAAATGCTAAAAGAAAACAAACACGGTTTATTTCCTGTTTTGTACGGAAGTTATGCTACAATGAGAGAAGCAGAACAAGCTCAAAAAGAAATACAAAAAGGCGAAAATCCGCAAGCTTGGATTCTGGTCGAAAACTTATAAATCTCTGAAAATCCCGTTCTTCTTGAATGGGATTTTTTTTGTCTTATTCTGTTGTTTTAAAAAATTTGTCGGGCATTATTTGAAAATTTCTTCAAATAAATTCGTTTCAAAAATTTAAAACAATCATGAACAAAATTTTCACAACATTAGTCTTCTTGTTATTACTGAGTTCTCAATCTTTTTTTGCACAACAAATTCAACCAAATGCACAGGAATTAGAGTTGAAGAAAAATGAAGCTGAAACTCAAAAAACGTTAAAAGAAAATCATAAAAAACTGGATGATAGAATTGATCAGCTGAAAAAAGAGCAGAAAGAACTGGAAAGCAAAAAGAAAACTCTTTCTAAATCTGAAAACAATTTAAAATCTACAAAAGAGAAAATCGAAAAGCTAGAAATCGCGAATAGGAAAATTGAAAACAAGATAACTACAACTTCTATTTCTGATGAAGAAATTCAAAAACAAAGAATTAAAACCAAAGAAAATGAGGTAAACATTCAGAAGTTAAAACTGACTCAGATTACTCAAGAAAAAGAACTTGAAAAAGTAATGTCGAACATTTAAAGAAATCGTTTTTCAAAGGGAAATCTCCAATTTTCCGAGCTTCGGAGAAGCAAAATATTTATAGAAAAGAAAAATCTATTACGATAAAAAGCTCCAGCGGAGCGGCATAAATACATGTCGCTCCGCTGGAGCTTTTTTCATTTGTCATTTTGAAATTCTATAAATATTTCACCCCGTTGGGGTTTTAGCAGATATTTTTATTATAAATAATAAATCTAACAAAAAGTCCAATTCGTTTTGAATTAGGCTTTTTTAATGTTTATCGTGAAACAATTTTTGCATTTTGTGAAAGAATCTCTTTCCCCGATTGGTAAACAGTTAAAGTTGCAGGCGGCGAATTTTTTTCGCCCAAAACGATGATGTAACATTCGTATTTGAAATCACCTTTTTTAAATTCATAATAATGATTTCCGCCAGTTCCATCAGCAACGAAAACGCCGTTTTCGATTATCAAATCAGGTTTGTCGGTCATTTTATTTTTGATTGACCACGAAGCATAACGAAATTTATTATTTCCTAAATCATCAATTCTGATTCTGAATTTTGAGGTTTCGAGAATTGCAACTGGTTCTTTAAATTTTGAAATTGAAGCGTTTACATTTTTCTTCTGATTTGCGATCAGTGAATTTTTCAATTTTTCTTCAGCTTTTGACTGATAATTTATTGCCGTAATTTTTCCATCAGTATCAATCCACAAATCGCCTTGATTTAGCATAATTCCGCGCCAACCCATTTCTGACCAATCTTTTGCTGGATTCGATTTTGCTATTTTCTCAATTAAAACAACATCAAAAATTTGATTGTATCTTTTTATAAAATCCGCTTTGTTCTTTACTGGCGGAATGGGAGAATCTCTTTTTAACGGAAATTGTACACGACTTGAAACCGCTGTTTTGTTGCCACTTTTTACTTCTAAAATAAATTTTGAAATAATTTTTTGGTATTCTGGTTTCAGATCTTGAGCGTTTGCAAATGACGTGTAAAAAATCAGAAACGTTAGAAAAAATTTCAATGTTTTCATATCAAAAAAGATTTAATGCGTTAGAAATTAGATTTTTGAAAAACTAAAAACATGTTTCACGTGGGACGTTAAAATCTTAATTGATGCTCGCTTTGAACATTTTCAATTCATCCCAAGTAAATTCATCTCCATGTTTTTCTTTCAAACCACTTAACGATTCTTCCTGATAAAACTGAAACGCTTCTCGCAAAGCCAAAATTTTATCATACGGCAAGACATCCGTAATTTCGATTTTCTTCGCTTGAATTAGTCTTATCAAATGTCCTTCGATAGTTTGAACATTCAATTTACGCATTCTTGCAATATCTTCCACAGAATTTTTCTCAATCCATAAATCGTACGTTTCTTCGACTGTTGTTTTTTTAGCCGTTTTAAGCTCGTTTTTCTCCGTCTTAGCTGATTTGTATCGAACAACAGGTTCTTCGGTCTTAAAAATGTCTGTATTGACCATTTTAAGCTCCGTTCGAATACGATCTGCTTTCTCAATTTTATAATTTTTAATAAATGGCGTTGATAATTTTTCTTTAGAAATTTCTTCGCCAGAAACCACAATTTCTAAAAGCAATTTGGCTTTTAGTAATTTCAAAACGGCTTTTGTCTGTAAATCTTCTAAAAAAGTAAGTTCTTCGTAAAACTCTTTAACTTTTTTAAATTTTTGAATTTCAGCCATTTTATAAATTAAATCATCAACCAATTTATCGATTGGCTTGAAAAAATAATCAAAGGCCGCTTCTACTCTTTCTTTTACAAAACACAGATCGACAGTTTCTTTACTGAAAATTTTATTGAGCTGAATTATGAATTTTTGCGAAGGATCTAAAAGTTGTTCAATCGTTTCTAAGCGTTTGTGCGCCCAAACAGAATGCTTAGATTTTTCTGAACCTGTTGCATTTTCGTTATAACTAAATCTGTGATTTCTCCATTCTTGCGCTAATTCTGTCCAATTAAAACTGTTAGTCAAATAGTTATGAATAAAATTTTTGGTTTCAAAGTGCAAAGAATTTTTGAGATCTTCTTCTGTCGCTCTGTTCAAAGCATAATCCATCACATCTTGATCGTTCGAAATACCATTCATCTGCATCGGAGAAAGCAAAATAAGCCCGTTTAACGAACGCAAACGCGAAAGTGCAACATAAGCTTGTCCAGGCAGAAAAACTTGCGATACATCGAGCGCAGCTTTGTCAAAAGTTAAACCTTGGCTTTTATGAACCGTAATTGCCCACGCAAGCTTGATCGGGTAATGCGCAAAAGTTCCTAAAACTTCTTCTTCGATGTCTTTGGTTTGTTCGTTGACTTTGTATCGGATATTTTTCCACTCGTACTTTTCGACTTCCAGCGTCATATTTTCTTCTGGAAAGTGAACAAAAATTTCTTCATCAGAAAGTGATTTGATTACGCCCATTTTTCCGTTGAAATATCTCTTTTCAAAAGATAAATCATTTTTGACGAACATGATTTGCGCTCCGACTTTCAATTTCAGTTCTTCTTCTACAGGAAATATCTTTTCTGGAAAATCTCCGACCACAAATGGTGTATAAACAAATTCTTTTCCAGTTAAATCATTGATTGACTGTAAGTTAATAGAATCTGCTTTCGCATTATGCGTAGTTAGTGTAATGTAACCTTTGTTTTCTTTAAAGTCAAAATCGGGCTTAACATATTGATTTAGAACAGAAATGTCCTCAGGCGTGATCTGATTATTTCTCAAATTATTTAAAACCGAAATAAAAGCGTCGTCTGTCTGGCGATAGATTTTCGATAATTCGATATAAATCGGCGGATAAGTTTGAAGCACGTGAGAATGGAAAAAGAACTTTCCACGATAATAATTTTTCAGCGTTCGCCATTCTTCATCACGAATTACCGGCGGCAATTGCAATAAATCTCCAATAAACAAAACTTGAACTCCACCAAAAGGCAGTGTGTTTCTGCGAACAGTTTGCATCATAAAATCGACCGCATCCAGCAAATCGGCACGCATCATACTCACTTCGTCAATAACCAAAAGTTCCATGTTCTTAATCACATTTCGCTTTACATTGTTCATTTTGAAATGACGTCGCAAAGTTTCTTTATTTTCAAACTTTACCGTTTCTGTAAACTGTGCATTCGCATCATAAGACGGAATAAAAGCAGAAAATGGCAATTGAAACATCGAATGTATGGTTACTCCTCCGGCATTCAAAGCAGCAATTCCAGTTGGCGCAACAACAACTGTATTTTTATGTGTCGTTGCAATAATTTCCCGCAAAAGCGTTGTTTTTCCTGTACCCGCTTTTCCGGTAAGGAAAATAGATTTTTGAGTTTGATTAATGAATTGTAAAGTATAAGCTGCCGCTTCTGAAACGTTTTGCATTGGGGTTGTATTAAAGAATAAAATTACCGCATTTTTATAAAAAGAAAAAACCTAAATCGTAGTGGATTTAGGTTTTCAGTAATTTAGTTAGTTTGGGTAGTTTTTATTTTTTTGCTTCACCTTCTTTAGTTTCAGCTGCTGGTTTTGCATCTGCTTTTGGAGAAGCTTTGTATTTATCATTTAATTCTTTAATGATTTCTTTTGTGATGTCGAATTTATCTTCAGCATACAAAATAGATGCTGCATCTCCAGTTCCGTAGATATAAGCGTAACCGTTTTTCTTTCCGTAATCTTTGATGAATTTTTTCACACCACTTACAAGAGAATCCATTTCTACTCCACTTTCTTGTTGTAATTGTTGTGCTAATGCTTGTTGTGCATAACCTAATTGCTGCTCTCTTTTTTGCAATTCAGCACCTCTTTGCTGTGCCCAAGCCTGACCGTTTGCTTGCGCCTGGCTTTGAAAATTAGCAGCGTCTTGTTTAAAACGTGAAATTTCAGCTTGTAATTGTCTTCCTTTTTCTTCCGCTTGAGCTTTGTACTTTGCCTCTAAATCTTTTGCCTCAGTGTATTCTTTCATCAAAACCGAAGTATCCACGTAAGCTGTTTTTACTTCCTTTACCTCTGCTGTTTTGTTACAAGAAACTGCGAAAACTGAAAGTGCGATAATAACTAATGCTTTTTTCATTTTTTTAAATTCTATTTTTTTAAGTATGAAAGACAAAAATATAAAAAATTCAATAGGATTAACATAAACTTTAAAAAATGCGTAAATTTTATGATATTGTTTTTATTTATAGAAAAAATAATAACAATAACCGGTCACTATTACTTTAAAAATGGCTTTTTTTCTATTTTTTTAACCGAAAAAAAGCCATTTTATCAGATTTTGACAAAATGGTTTTTGAATGCATTTTTTTGATTATTTATTTTTCAAAACGTAAATATGCGATGAATACTCCTTTGAACTTTTAGCTTTCCAATTTGATTTCAAACCAATGAAAAAAGCTTTGATATAATTCATTTTTCCCGTTTTATACTTTTCAGACAAAAGACTCACATAAAACGAATCAAATTTCATTGGAAGCACTTTTTCTAATTTCATATCGACTCTTTCAAAAAGCACTTGAATCGATTTTTTAGAAAAATGCCAAAAATGAATTGGCACATCATAAGCCGCCCAAAAAGTTTGATAATGATTTGCATCAAACGATTTATAGTTTGGAACCGCAATAATTAATGTTCCAGTTGGTTTTAATAAACGCTTTAATTCCTGAATCTGTTCTTCTAAGTTTGGAACGTGTTCTAAAACATGCCACATTGTAATTGCATCGAAAGAATGATTCTCTAAAGTGCCAATTTCTTCTACAAATGAAATTCCTTTTTGTTTTGCAATATTTTTAGCTCTGTCGCTTGGTTCTACTCCAATCGTTTCCCAACCATTATTTTTTGCTGTTAATAGAAAATCTCCTGTTCCAGCTCCAATATCCAAAAGTTTGCCTTTTTGAAGTTGTTCTGAATTAATCAAATTCAATTTATTTTGAAGCGCAATATTTTTTACAAAATGATATGCTTTTTCGAACAATGAACGTTTGTTATCTGTGTGCGAAATATAATCTTCACTTTCGTAATATTTTCCCAGATTTTGAAGTTCTGGTTGTGGCGAAGTAATTAGCATGTCTAATTCTTCATCATAATACAAATCGAAAATTTCTTTTGAAACAGAATGATCTTTTACCGTAAGAAAATGTTTTTTATTTAAAACGTTCATTTTTTTAATTGTAAATATTGGTTTAATTTATAGCAAATCCTAAAAATGAAAATTTCATTCTTAGGATTTTTAGTTTTTTTATTTATTATTTTTCCAGTTAATTTTCACCGCTGAAATCTTTTCATTTTCTAACCTGACATCTTCCAAAACAGAAAAGCCATTTGAAATATAAAATTTCAATGGCGATTTATATTTTTCTTTATTTGATTTGATATCATTTTCATGATCAATTACCCAACCGTTCAAATTCTGATTATTCTTTTTTATTTCTTCTAATAAAATCTTTCCGTAGCCTTTTCCTTGAATTTGATAATTCAACATTATTGCAAACCAAATTTCGTTATCGCGAAAAAAGGTATATACCCAACCTTGAATCTCTTTTTTAGCATCAATTAAAAGATAATTTTTCATTTCTGAAATTGCATCCACATACGCTTCAAATTCATGAAATGTTTCATGACCAAATTGAACTGGATATTCATTATTTCGAAGTTGCATTAATGCCTTTTTCTCTTCTAATGATAAATTTTCTTTTCTAACGACTTTCATCAAAATTTAATTCAATGTTTCACGTGGAACAATTAATTTTAGATTTCAGACTTAAGATTTCATATTCTTTAAAATCAGAAATCAACAATCTAAAACCTAAAATATTTTTATCTTCCCATATAAATCAAAAGCACGGAAATATCACTTGGTGATACCCCGCTTATTCTTGAAGCTTGTGAAATTGTTACAGGACGAATCTTGCTTAATTTTTGTTTTGCTTCAATCGACATCGACTTGATTTTGTTATAATCAAAATTGTCTGGAATTTTTACTTCTTCCAAACGATTCAGTTTATCCGCGTTATTTCTTTCCTTTTCGATATAACCAGAATATTTTACTTGAATTACTGCTTGCTCAACAATTTCTTCATCCAAATCATTTTCTTCAATATATGCTGAAACTTTTTCAAATTTCAACATATCTTCTAATTCAATTTGGGGACGTGAAAAAATCTTGAACATTTTATCTCCTTGAGAAATTGGCGCTGATTCTTTAGCTTCCAAAATCGGATTCGTTTCTGCAATCGTAACACTTGTTTCTTTGAAGAACTGAACCATCTTTTCAGATTCGTTCAATTTCTTTTCCATTCTTCTCAAACGAGCTTCAGAAGCTAAACCAATTTCGTATGACATTGGCGTCAATCTGAAATCGGCATTATCTTGACGCAACAATGTTCTATATTCTGCTCTCGATGTAAACATACGATATGGTTCTTCTGTTCCTTTCGTAATCAAATCATCAATTAGAACTCCAATATATGCTTCATCACGTTTTAAAATCAAAGGATCTTTTTCATGCACTTTTAAATGCGCATTAATTCCTGCCATCAATCCTTGTGATGCTGCTTCTTCATATCCGGTTGTTCCATTAATCTGTCCGGCAAAATATAAACCTTCAACTAACTTTGTTTCCAAAGTGTGTTTTAATTGCGTCGGTGGAAAGAAATCATATTCGATTGCATAACCAGGTCTAAAGAATTTTACATTTTCAAAACCTGCTACAGAACGAAGCGCTTTAAATTGAATATCTTCTGGAAGTGAAGTTGAAAATCCGTTTACGTAAACTTCGCAAGTATTCCATCCTTCTGGTTCAACAAAAAGTTGATGGCGTTCTTTGTCTGCAAAACGATTAATCTTATCTTCAATAGACGGACAATATCTTGGTCCCAAACTTTTGATTCTTCCGTTGAACATTGGAGAACGATCAAAACCTTCTCTCAAAATATCATGAACATCCAACGAAGTATATGTCATGTGACAAGAACGCTGATGCGTTAACGGAACAGTTACATCTGAATAAGAAAACTTATCTGGCTTAGCATCTCCTTTTTCTTCATTCATTTTAGAATAATCTAAAGAACGACCATCTACACGAGGTGGCGTTCCTGTTTTCATTCTTCCAGCTTCAAATCCTGCTTTGATCAAATCTTCGGTAATTCCGGTTGCAGCACTTTCTCCTGCTCTTCCTCCACCGAATTGTTTTTCTCCGATATGAATTAAACCATTCAAAAAAGTACCATTCGTCAAAACCACAGATTTGGAACGAATCTCCACACCAAGCGAAGTTCTAATTCCTTTTATCTTTCCGTCTTCGATTATCAACCCTTTTACCATCTCTTGATAAAAATCAAGATTTGGAGTTGCCTCCAACATCATTCTCCATTCTTCTGCAAAACGCATTCTATCACTTTGAACTCTCGGCGACCACATTGCAGGTCCTTTTGATTTATTCAGCATCTTGAACTGGATTGCTGTCTTATCTGAAACAATTCCTGAATATCCACCAAGTGCATCAATTTCTCGAACGATCTGTCCTTTTGCAATTCCGCCCATTGCGGGATTACATGACATCTGTGCTATGTTTTGCAAACTCATTGTAACCAACAAAGTTTTTGATCCCAAATTTGCAGCAGCAGCCGCAGCTTCAGAACCAGCATGGCCTGCACCAACCACAATAACATCGTATTCTTCTAAAAACATTTTGTTTTATTATTCTCCAAAAACCGCTAATGCGGTTTTCAGAATTACATTTATTTTTTTCTTGTTCCACGTGGAACTTTTTATTTTGTTTCAAGTTTCAGGTTTCAAGTTTCTACTACCACCTTTAAACTAGAACCTTTAAATTCCAAATTAAACTAAAAACGTTTCACGTGGAACATTTTTATTCTTTTCAAATCAGAACTTTCAAATTATTTTCCATATGAAACACACTCCGTTTCTTTTAAAAGAATTATTTAAAAAACGTTCCACGTGGAACGATTAATTTTACTCTTCACTTCTTTTGCTTCAATGTTCCGCATGGAACGCAATGACCTTTTTATCTTTTATACTTCTTTCACGTAGAACACATCTTAAAATATAAAACCTAATAGCGTTTCACGTGGAACATATACTTTTAAAAGACTAAGAAATTTAATTACTGTTCCACGTGGAACATCTTCATCTTTTCTTCTTCTTTTGCTCTCATTAATTTAGCATCTTCATCTGTTTTATCCTTGTATCCACAGTAATGAAGTATACCGTGAGAAAGTACTCTTTTTAATTCTTCAGCAAATGAAACATTAAAGTCTTTTGCATTATCTGCAACACGTTCTATAGAAACAAAAATATCGCCATTTAACTCGTTGCCAACAGTATAATCAAAACTGATGATATCTGTAAGAGTATCGTGATCTAAGTACTCAACATTAATCTTGTGAAGATATTCATCGTCACAAAATATATAGTTGATCTCTCCTTCATTTTTATTCTCAGAAACAATTACAGCACTAAGCCAGTCACTAAAAGCCTGCTCGTCTCCTAAAGTAAAATCTGTTTCGTAATTAAAATTTATCATTTTGTATTAAAGTATTCTTGAACTTTTTGATTAAAATTCGAGCGCAAAGGTAGTGATTGTCTGTTTAATATCTCTACACTGTTTAAATATTCCAATAGCGAACTTGGCAAAGCATTGGAACGATTACTAAATTCAGCCTTATTAGTTTCAGATTGTCTTTGTGTATCTTGCCCCTTTTGCTGAACTGCATTGTTTAATTTCCATAATTCTTGCTGGATATTTAATATACGTTGTAGGTTCTCATTCTTAAATCCTTTGTTCAATATCTGCTTTTCAGATTGTTTCATCTGATCAATTACAGATCTGCCTTGAGCATCTAAACCTTTCTTCGCTAACTCTTTTTGAAGCGCTTCTCTAAGCTTAACTTGCTCTTTGTAAATCTCCATTATAGCTTCAGCATCTCCTTCTCCATCTTCACTTTCATTACCGTTCTTCTCTCCTTTTCCATTCTTTCCATCTTTACCTGAAGAACCTTTATCTCCACTTTTGTTACCTTGTCCTTCTTTACCCTGACCATCTTTACCTTGACCATCTTTTCCTTGTCCAGACTTTCCATCTTTACCTTCTCCAGGTTTATCTCCCTGTTGCTGTCCTGAATTCATTCCTTCTTTCATTTTATCAGCAAGACCTTTTTGTTTCTGAATAATATCTGGCAATTGCATTCCTTGTCCGTCACCTGGTTTCGGTTTTCCAGCACCCGGTTTAGACATAGACATCTGCATGTTGTTCAATAAATCACTTAAGAAATCGGCTAACTTATTGGCAGAAGAAATGGCATATTGCTGATGCGAAACTCCTCTTGGAATCTGTACGTCGGTTAAAGTTTCTATTGCTTTGTCCATATTGTATTGTACGTTTCCAATTTCTTTAGTTACGTCTTCAGCAACCTTTGGGTTACGCAATGAAAGTGCAAACAAACTATCGTCAACATGTCTAAACTGCTGTTTCAAATTCTGCTGAATCTTGATGTTTTTTGTAAATGTAGAAGAACCCAATTTCATTGCTTTAAACTGTTTCATTACATCTTCTTGTGACAAAGAATAAGCTAAAAGATTATCCAGTATCTGACGAAGCATTGCTACATCTTCTTCTAATTGTTCTTGTTCTCCACCTTCCATTTCACTCTGCATTTCTTGAGCCATAGATTTCATTTTCTTTGCAGCACTTTTCTGTTTTGGTTTAGCCGAAGAAGTATTCTTTTTACTTAATTCTTCAGAAGCTTTTTTAAGATCATTATCTACATCTTTCTCTTTTGAAGCATCAGATGGAATATCCAGAGGTTTCTTTAAAGTCTTATTTTCCTCTTTCAAATCTTTTAAATCTTCCTGAATCTTATCAAAAGATTTATTGATTTCATCCTGCTTCTCTTTAGTATTTTCTTTCTCTTTATTAGATAACTGTTCCTCTTGTTCTGACAGTTTGTTTAGTTTCTCTGCAACCTGTTCTGCTTTCTTAGAAACATAAAAACGCTTGGTCAACTCAACCAATTGTTCTAAATTACGAGATTGATTTTTACTGATTTGCTTGAACTTTTCCATCTTATCAAACAGTTCTTCGCTGTTTAATTTATCATTCAAGTTCTTCAATTCATCTAATAATTTCTGATTCTTTTCTAAATCTTTCTGAGCATTATCTAAACGCTTTTGTAAATCATCGGCTGTTTGATCTTTCTTCTCAGACTTGAACTTGTCTAAGTTTTGATTCATTTTCTCAGAAAACTGTTTCATCATTTCGTCTTGTTGTTTCTGACGTTTGATAAAATCATTAATCTTCTGTTGATCTTTAAACTCTAAATTATCTTTTTCTTTTCCTGTATTTTGAAGCTTATCCATTTCTGAAATCTGCTTTGTTTGGTTCTTCAAAGACTTAGATAAACTATTAATATTTTGATTTTGCTGTTGTAATTCTTGATCCTGAATTTCGTCTGTTGTAGCTACACGATCTGAAAATGTAGAAGACTTTGTAGACTTAAATCCGTGTGGTGCATCGTTATCAAAAACTTCAAAATAGTATTCGTATGAAACTCCTTCTTCTACTGGAAGGTTACTTGGGAAATTAAAAACAAACTGATCAAATACTCCAGACTTCACAGGAATGTTTCCACGCTTGGCAGACTGTGGTTTGTTTCGTTCGTAATACACAATTTGTAATTTCGAAAGTCCGTAATCGTCACCCAATCTTCCTAAAATATAGTTCTTGTCTAGCTTCAAACTATCAGGTGCAGGACCAACATTGATCGTTGGAAACTGATCTTTAATAACAGATAACTGATAATCTAGTTTTTCGTAGTTTTTAACCTTATCATTTGACGTAAGAATTTGATATTCTGTATTTTGACTAATATTTTTACTCAATTTAAAGTCATTCTCAACCTTATTGAACTTAAATACTTCATTATCTCTTTTCCACACTACTTCTTGTGTAGATTTCGTATTCATTCTCCAAGTTACAGTCGTTCCTTCAGGTACAATTGCATTTCCAGTTCCTTGAATTGTCTCTGATTTTTTCTTTAGATAAGAAGGAAAATTCAAAACCATCTCGAAGTTTGCGATCGATGGAACTGTCACAACTTTCAATTCATATTCTTCTGAAACAACTGAATTTCCTTCAAATGAAAAATGAATGTCTTCTGCTGGTTTCTCCACTTTAAATTCGAACTTTCCAGGTTGAGAGGATTCCATAAAATAGCTTTCATCACCAATGTGAATCATTACATTTTCTGGAACAACATTTCCAATAGATTCCATTTTGATAACGAAATCTTTGTTTTGTTCTGCTTGTAAATTAGAATTCAAAACCACAAATTTGAATGGAGCCGGTGGTAAAAATGCAGAATTGAAATGCACTACTCTATTCAAACTTTGAGAAATTACATTGCTATTTCCAGAAATATAAAACACAGCAAAAAGCAAAATTGGAACTAAAGCTAATGGCAAATACTTTTTATTAGCTTTAAAATTGATGGCATTTCCAAAAGGAATTGGCTGCAGTGAATTTGCTTTTTGCTCAATCGATGCCAAAACCAATTCTGAACTTTCAGCATTATTCTCTGAAGACAATTGTAAAAAGTTAGTCAGCTTATCACTCACTTCTGTGAAATGGTTTCCAATAATTTTTGAAGCCTGAGTATAATCAATTCCCTTTTGAAGTTTAAATAATTTAAACAACGGAAAGATAATTAAACGAACTAAAAGGAAAACTTCAACTCCAATAAACAACCAAAATAGAAAAGTTCTTCCCAGAGGTTTCAACCAAAGAAAGTACTCTACAAAAAGCGTAAATAAAAAATACAATAAACCAAAACCGGTAAAAAGAAGTATTCCTTTTATCAATTCGTTGGTATAATATTTCTTAATGAAAGCCTCTAGCTTTTGATATATCGCAGATGTTGTTTTCAAAATAAAATCTCTTATGATTATAACCCATAAAAGTAGTAATTATAACAATAAGTCTGAAAGTCAAAAGTCGAAAGTCAAAAGTTTAGCACACAGCTAAAAAACTTTCAAACTTTCGACTTTTGGCTTTTGACTAATATCGTATCTTTGCAACAAAATTTTAAACAAATGTCAAAGCAAGTTCGTGTGCGTTTTGCACCAAGTCCGACTGGACCATTACATATTGGCGGAGTTCGTACTGCCCTATTTAATTATTTATTTGCAAAGAAACATAACGGTGTTTTTTATCTTAGAATTGAAGATACAGATCAGACTCGTTTTGTTCCAGGTGCAGAAGCTTACATTATGGAAGCGCTGGAATGGTTAGGAATTGCTCCTGAAGAAACGGTTGGAAAAAATGAAAAGTTTGGTCCGTACAGACAAAGCGAACGTAAAGATTTATACCAACAATATGCAAATCAACTGATCAATTCGGGTTGGGCTTATTATGCTTTTGATACTCCAGAATCTTTGGATGCTTTGAGAAAAGAACAAGAAGCCGAAGGAAAAACATTTATTTACAATCATACAAACCGTGAAAAATTAGATACATCTTTAGTAATTTCTGCGGAAGAAGTTGCTAAAAGAATTGCAAATGGAAAACATTATGTGATTCGTTTTAAAACTCCGGTTGATGAAACTTTACATTTGAAAGATATCATTCGTGGAGATGTGAAGTTTGAAACTAATCTTTTGGATGATAAAGTTTTATTCAAAAGTGACGGAATGCCGACTTACCATTTAGCAAATATTGTAGATGATCATTTGATGGAAACTTCACATGTAATTCGTGGGGAAGAATGGTTGCCATCTATGCCACTTCACGTTTTATTATACAAAGCATTTGGTTGGGAAGCTCCAGAATTTGCTCATTTACCTTTGATTTTAAAACCAATTGGAAATGGAAAATTATCTAAAAGAGATGGAGACAAAATGGGATTCCCAGTATTTCCATTAGAATGGAAAACTGAAGAAGGTGTTTCATCAGGATATAGAGAGAACGGATTTTTTCCCGAAGCAGTCGTAAACTTTTTAGCTTTACTTGGATGGAATGACGGAACTGAAAAAGAAATATTTTCTTTAGAAGAATTAGCAGCATCTTTTGACTTAAACCGAGTTCATAAAGCCGGAGCTAAATTTGATCCAGAGAAAAACAAATGGTTCAATCACCAATATTTAGTAAAACAAAATGATGTAGATTTAGCGAAAAGCTTCTCTCCTATTTTAGAAGAAAAAGGCTTCTCGACTCCGCTCGAAGTGACAACTCGCATTGTGTCACTTATCAAAGAAAGAGCAAATTTCGTTTCTGAATTTTGGGATTTGACTGATTTCTTTTTCCAAGCGCCAAAATCTTATGATGAAAAAGCAAGCAAAAACTGGAAAGAAGAAACTCCAACTTTAATGCAAGAACTAATTTCTGTTTTAGAAAATATCGAAGATTTTACTTCTGCAAATATTGAAGCAATTGTAAAAGATTGGTTAATGAAAAACGAAATCGGAATGGGTAAAGTAATGCAACCTTTCCGTTTAAGTTTGGTTGGAGCGCTTAAAGGTCCTCACCTATTTGACATTGTTGAAATCATTGGAAAAGAAGAAACTATCGCTAGAATTCAAAAAGCAATTTCAAGTTTATAATTAAAATTTAAATTAAATATATAAACGCTAAGAAACATCTACAAAATGTTCTTAGCGTTTTTTTAATGTTTAATAATTTTATTTTAGAAGAATTTTCGTAATTTACCAGAATCATAAATATAAACTATATAACCATGAGTACAGCATTTATTATCTTTTTAGTATTGGCATTCTTCATTTTCATGTCGTCTTTCTTTACTGTAAAACAACAATCATCTGTAATTATCGAACGATTTGGAAAATTTCAGAGTGTTAGAAATTCAGGATTGCAACTTAAAATTCCGTTGGTTGATAGATTGGCCGGACGTGTAAATCTTAAAATTCAACAGCTTGATGTTATCATCGAAACCAAAACAAGAGACAACGTTTTTATCAAAATGAAAGTTTCTGTTCAGTTTAAAGTTATTCAAGAAAAAGTATACGAAGCATTTTATAAACTAGAATATCCACACGATCAAATTACTTCTTATGTTTTTGACGTTGTTCGTGCCGAAGTTCCAAAACTAAAATTGGATGATGTTTTTGAAAGAAAAGATGATATTGCAGTTGCAGTAAAACGCGAATTGAACGAAGCAATGTCTACTTACGGATATGATATTATCAATACTTTGGTTACTGATATTGATCCAGATATCCAAGTAAAAAATGCGATGAATAGAATCAACGCTGCTGACAGAGAAAAAACGGCTGCTGAATTTGAAGCAGAAAGTTCAAGAATTAGAATTGTTGCAAAAGCAAAAGCCGAAGCAGAAAGTAAACGTTTACAAGGACAAGGTATTGCAGATCAGCGTCGTGAAATTGCAAGAGGTCTTGTAGAAAGTGTTGAAGTTTTAAACAATGTTGGAATTAATTCTCAAGAAGCTTCTGCCCTTATTGTGGTTACACAACATTATGATACTTTACAAGCAATTGGTTCTGATACAAATTCAAACCTAATTCTTTTACCAAACTCTCCACAAGCTGGAAGTGACATGTTAAACAATATGGTTGCTTCATTCTCAGCTTCTAATCAAGTTGGAGAAATGATGAAAAAGAACACTAAAAAGGTTGAAAAACCAAAACAGGCACCAAGACAATCTGGTTATGAAGATGACGTTCAACCAGATGTTCAACAATAATTACAAAATAAAAAAGAGGCTTAATTGCCTCTTTTTTTATTCATAAACCAATTGATTACAAATGGAATAATCGATTGTAAAATTTGTGGATAAGAATTTCTAAAGTAATCTGTATAAGAAGAAACAAATCCGTTTACAATATTTTGCGGTGTTATGCTTTCTTTAGTTTTCTGAAAACTCAAAACCAATTTCTGATAATTGATATCTTTTTCCAATTTTAAGATTTCTAAATCTCTGTCAATTTCAGCGTATGATGAGTATTTTTTCTTTTCCATAAGTCTTAATCATTAAAAAATATTTCTGAGAATTTCTCCAAAATTGGGCCTTCAACCATTTTGTCTTTTATAAAGAAAAGTAAAATTGTAAAGAAAAGATAGATTCCTCCTACTGTTAAAAATCCTAATGCATTGCTTCCGAACAAAGAACCAAAACCATAAGCTGCTGCAAAAGATCCGAAAATTAAAACCATTGTGAAACAAACCAAAATCAAAGTAAACTTAAAAATTAGCGTTGTAGATTTCATTGCCACTTTAAAACCCCAAAGTTTATAATAAGCCAAATGGCTGTCTATGTAAACTTTAGTTTGGTCCTGAATTTTTTCAGTATTTTCTTTTAACTCTTCAAAAGCCATAATTATAAATTTAAAATAAAAAAAAAGCACAAAACTTTCCTATAAAAATAAGCAAGTTATGTGCTTTTAAAAAATTATTATTTCTGAAGTTTAGCGTTTTGCGCTTTTAAATCAGCTAATTTAGATTCTAAAAAAGTGATTACTTCTTCCGTTTTATGGCTAACATTTGAAAGTAATTCAGTCAAAGTTCCATCAAGGTTTTGAGTAGCACTTGTAAATTTTTCACGTAAAACTTCTGAGCTGGCATCAAAAGAATCTTTGATATTACCTTTTGCATCATCGATACCTTCTTTAATTTTTGCTCTCGTTTTTGATCCTTTATCTGGAGCAAATAAAATTCCGATCGCTGCTCCTGCCGCTGCAGCCGCTAAGATTGCCGCTGCTGTATTTAAATTTTTAGACATGATATTACAATTTTTAAATTATTACTTAAAGATACTCATTTTTAAAATGATAAAACTTTGATTAATTGTTATTTACTAAAAATTAACAATATAATTAATACACATAAGTTGTAGCTTCATATTTACCATCACCTTTGTCTACAATACTAACAAACGGATATCCATTTGAAGCAGATTTGGATTTGATTCTCATCGCAGTCTGCTTTTGATTTGCAATTGGCGGTTCTCCTTTTGTCCTTGTCGAGACACCAGTAAAACTTGTAACTTGCTTCAGTCCTATTGTTTTTTCCTGTGGCAGAACAGTTACCATTTTGTAATCGTCTTTTGAATCTACTACTATTTTATCAGAAACTTTTTGAGTTGTTTTTGTCTGTTTGTTCGTTATAGACGAAACAGCATGTTTACTAATTTTTACTTCTTCAGAACTTCCGTTCAACGAATAGTAAATTAAACCATTTTCATTTTTTATGAAATTAACATCAAGTTGTTCACCATTGTGTTTTGTAATTTGATGTGTTTGAGAAATTGCAACATTTGCAAATAACATTGCTAGCGTAAAATATAAAATTTTCATGATTATTAGATTTAAATTAAAAATGATCAGATTTGAAATTTTAAACTAAAGCTTCACACAAATTCAATATTATGGAATTTTTTACATTATGATACAAATTGAAAAATACCTTTTACGCGAAATATTATCAAAATTACATCACAATAAAAATGAGAACATAAAATTGTCTTTTCAGGAAAATCAATTTTGAAAATCTACAGCAATAAAAATTACGAGTTTTTAAAAAAAGTAAAATTCAGTTTAGTTTCCGTCACGGCAAATTTTAATTTTGCAAAATCATCTCTGATTTTTGGTATTGAGTTAAAAATAGCAACTTTATAAACAATTGTGTGTTAACAAGCCGTTAAACTGACTAAAATAACAGTAAAAAGTTAAATAAAAGCTTTAAATAAACAATTATTTAAAAAATGAGTTATCTATCAAACAAGTTTTAAAAACGTCTTAAAATCAATTTATGAGGGTTAAAATTAATTTATAGAAACTATCAATTTTGATTTTATTATCATTTTTATGAATAATAATTAAAAACTAAATTATATAAAAAGAAAATAATTAAAATTTATAAGTATAAAATTGAAGTCAAAACCGTAGAAAATAAGAAAAAACCTAAATTTAAAAATTTTGAAAACAAAATTGGAATCCAAAAATCAAAAAAACGAAATAAGAAGTTTTATGAAACGAAAATCAAAAAAATGAATTCCTTATCCAACTAATTTTTATTTTCCTTTAAAATTAATTTATGAAAGTCAATTTTAATCTATAAAAATTATAATAATTAAAATTTCAATAGTAAATCTATATAATAAAAAAAGCGCTTTTATAAGCGCTTTTTCATAGATTATAATTATATATTACTTTTTTACCATTTCAGATAAAATTTCAATTTCTCTCTCCGATGCATTTTTTGGAGGATTTGAATATAATTTTAAAATTTCGTCATCAAACTGATTTTTGAAACTTTCACTTTCAATATCTCTTAAATTCAAAAGTGCTTTTGATCTTACATAAGTCGATTCACTTTTTAAAGACATTGAATATAATTTCTTAATATCTTCTTCTTCAAAATCTGTTGATTTCCAGTTTGAATATTTTAAAATAAACTGAGAAAACAACAGCGAAGCCTTGTTATTGTTGATATTTTTCTTTAATGAATTCTGCAAAAGTGAAAAACTAGAAATATTTTTGATGTTCTCTCCTATTGCACTTTCAATTGCAATTCTTTCTGGTTTAGACTCAACTTTAAAATATTTGTTGATATCTTTTAAAGAATTATTAATGCTATTTTCTTCTTTTTTACCCTTTTCTTCCCAAGCATCTTTTAATCCAACTGTTTTGTTAAATACTAATTTTGAAGGAGTTGAGTCTTTATCAACAGTAAAATAACCTAAACGTTGAAATTGAAATTTGTCTTCATTTTGAGATGTTGATAAACTTGGTTCAACATATCCAGTTACAATTTCTAATGAATTTGGATTCACAAAATCTAAGAAATTTTTATCTTTATAACTGTCTGGTGCTTCATCTGTAAACAAACGATCGTACAAACGAACTTCTGCTTCTAATGCATGTTGAATAGAAACCCAATGTAAGGTTCCAGATACTTTTCTTTGGCTTGCTTCAGTTCCGCTTCCGCTTAAAGAATCAGTATCATACGTTACATGAATTTCTGTAATATTTCCGTTTTCATCTTTTATAACAGATTCACCTTTAATGATATAAGCATTTTTAAGACGAACTTCTTTTCCTAAAGTTAAACGGAAAAATTTAGCTGGAGCTTCTTCTAAAAAGTCTTCTCTTTCAATGTATAATTCACGAGAAAAAGGAACTTTTCTAAATCCTGCATTTTCATCTTCCTGATTATTTTCAGCTTCTAACCACTCTTCTTTTCCTTCTGGATAATTGGTAATTACCAGTTTTACTGGATCTAAAACAGCCATTACACGAGGTGCAATTTTGTTCAAATCTTCACGAATACAGAATTCTAAAACCGAAACGTTGATCAAATTATCACGTTTTGCAATACCAATTGTGTTAGCAAAATTACGTAAAGATGCAGCTGTATAACCACGTCTTCTTAATCCAGAAATGGTTGACATTCTTGGATCATCCCAACCGTTAACATGCTTTTCTTTAACTAGTTGCTGTAATTTTCTTTTACTAACAACGGTGTGTGATAAGTTACGTCTAGCAAATTCTCTTTGCTTTGGACGCAGTTTGTTATCATCAAAAATCTGATCTAAAAACCAATCGTATAATTCACGGTGAGGCAAGAATTCTAGTGTACAAAATGAGTGAGAAATTTGCTCTAAATAATCACTTTGTCCGTGTGCCCAATCGTACATTGGATAGATTTTCCAAGCATCTCCAGTTCTATGGTGATGTTTGTGTAAAATTCTGTACATAATTGGATCACGCATTAACATGTTTGTTGATTTCATGTCAATTTTTGCACGAAGAATATGAGTACCAGCCTCAAATTCACCGTTTTTCATTCTTTCGAATAAATCTAAGTTTTCTTCAACAGAACGATTTCTGTATGGACTGTCAGTTCCTGGAGTTGTTGGAGTTCCCTTCTGGATCGCCATATCTTCAGAAGATTGACTATCAACATACGCTTTATCTTTCTTAATTAAGAAAACTGCCCAATCGTATAATTGTTGGAAATAATCTGATGCATAACATTCTTCTGCCCAAGTATAACCCAGCCATTCTACATCTTTTTTAATAGCATCAACAAATTCCTGTTCTTCTTTTTCAGGGTTTGTATCATCAAAACGTAAATTCACAGGAGATTGATAATCAATTCCTAAACCAAAATTTAACGCAATAGAACTCGCGTGTCCAATGTGTAAATAACCATTAGGTTCTGGTGGAAAACGAAAGCGAAGTTTAGTATTTGAAAGACCTGATTTTACGTCTTCCTCTATGATTTGTTCAATAAAATTGAGTGATTTCTCTTCTGATGCCATTATTTTATAGTAATTTTAGCAAAGATAAAAAAGTTTATAGTTTATAGTTTATGGTTTATGGTTTTCTTTGGAAACTTACTGAAAACATGAAACGTTAAACTCAAAATCTTTAATTAATTTATTTAGTATTTTTGTATAAATATTCAGAATTATGAGACAATTAACTGTTACAATTCCAGACGATTTTTACGAAACTTTTATTAGTTTTTTCAAACATGTTCCAGACGTTTCTATAGATGAAAATGTTGAGAATGAAATTCCTCTATGGCAACAAGAAATGGTTTTGGATCGTATAAAAAATGCTAAACCAGAGGATTTTATTAGTTGGGAAAAGTCTAAAAAAAGACTTAATGCTAAATGGAATAAGAAGTAATGTTCGAAATAAATATTCTCTTAAGAGCTGAATTAGAAGTAGATGAAATTGCTGAATATTATGAATCTATTTCTAATGGTTTAGGAACAAAATTTTTTAATGAATATCAAAAGTATGTAGATACTTTAAATACATTTCCATTTTTTGAAGAAAAGTATAATATAGTTAGAACCTTACCTTTGAAAAAATTCCCATACACTATTCATTTTACAGTTGATGAAATTAACAAAATAGTTACAGTATACGCTGTAACATCCAATTATCAAAATCCAAACACTACAAGAATAAAATTATAAAAATGGGAGTTATAAAATTGAAAAACATTCGTACTTTTTCTTACCACGGATGTTTAATTGAAGAAGGAAAAATTGGATCTGATTATACTGTCGATCTAAAAATTAAAACCAATTTACAAAAATCAGCAGAAACAGATCATCTTTTAGACACTGTTGACTATGTTCATTTGAACAAAATTGTTACTGAAGAAATGGCAATTCGTTCGCATTTATTAGAACATGTGGCTAAAAGAATCAATATTCGTGTCTTGGCAGAGATAGAAACTGTAGAAAAAACAACAGTTTGGGTTTCTAAAATAAATCCGCCTATTGGTGGTGATGTTGAGTCAGTTACTATAAAAATGACGGAAATTAGAAAGTAATTTTTAGAATTAAAACTTTAAAATTTTAAAATAGTTCATTCGAAACTTTTGAAATTTAAAGATTTTAGTTACTTTTGCCATCCGTTCAAGCAATGGCGTCGTGGCCGAGCGGCTAGGCTGGGCTCTGCAAAAGCTCCTACTCCGGTTCGAATCCGGACGATGCCTCTAAAAAGAGATACAGAAATGTGTCTCTTTTTTTTATGTTTAATTTTTAGAAAAAATTAGATAAAGATTTACGTTCGAATCCGGACGATGCCTCTAAAACCTTCAAAGCAATTTGAAGGTTTTTTTTATGTTTAATTTTTAGAAAAAATTAATTAAATTATACGTTTGAATCCGCACGATTCTTAAAAACCTTCAAAGTAATTCGGAGGTATTTTTGTTTAATTTTTCTACAATTTTGTCATTCTGAGGAACGAAGAATCTTCGCGAGAAGCTCTACAAAGATTGGACAATAGTTGCGGAGTTACTTGCGAAGATTCTTCGTTCCTCAGAATGACAAACTATACTCAAAAAACTTTAAACAAACATTTATAAACACAAAAAAACCTCTGAAATTCAGAGGTTTAATTTTATATTTTTGAGTTATTAACAATTACTTATTTTCTATCTTCTCAAAAGCATTTTTAACCATTTCTTTTTCTTTTGGAAACCAACCTTGAACCATTAAAGCAACTCCAAAAACCATTAAAACAATACTAATTCCTTTTTTGATTTTAAGGATATTGGTCGGTGTCATTTTAGACTTTAATTGTTTGGCTAATAATATTTTAAGGCAATCAACTAGTAAATAAGTTATGATTACTGCAGTAAAAAAAGTAATCATTCTGGAGTTTTGCATTTCTAATTTTGGTCCGACAGAAATAATTACAGCAAGCCAAAAACCAAGAACTCCAATGTTGATAACGTTCAGTAGAAAGCCTTTTACGAATAAACTCCCGTAGTTTCTTTTTATAATATCACGGTCGATTTCTTCATCATTTATTTTTTCTCCTTTTTTTAATCTCACAAAAGAAATTATACCATAAGCCAACATTATTATTCCGCCGAAAATAAACAATGCAGGTTTATCTTTTAAACTGGAAATCAATCTATAACTTCCTAAATAAGCGATCGCTATAAAAAATATATCACCTAAAACTACACCACAGTCAAAAACTATTGCAGCTCTAAATCCTTTTGTAATACTGGTTTCTAATAGTATAAAAAATACCGGACCTACCATAAAACTCAAAAAAAGTCCCCATGGCAGTCCAGCCAAAATATCATTTATCATCAAAATACGACTTGTTATTTTACTTCTTCGATTTTACCTCCAAAAACGGTTTTCTGGTTTATTTGTTTTGGTTTTCCATAAATGTAAATAGAGCCTCCTGCGCTTACTTTTGCATCGACTAGTGTCGAAGCATTAACATCGGCTTTTCCGCCCGCAGAAACGCTTACTTTGGTCTGAGAAGTGGCTAATTTACTTCCAAGGAAATATCCGCCTGCTCCTAAACCAGCATCAAGGTTATCTGCTTTACCAGTTACAGTGATTTCTCCACCAGAAACTGAACTTACTTTTAGTTTATCAACATTCAAATCTACATTAATTTTTCCACCTTCTTGTGCACTTACTTTAAATGAAGTCGCTTTTAGAGTTTCTTTGCTCGTAACTTCTGCACCTTCATTAACATCTATCAGTTCTAAATGTTTGTAATACAGAGTTACTTCAAGATCGTTTCCAGACAAAAGTTTAGGAAAAGGCATTCTCAATTTTAAAACTCCATTTTTATTAACAGCTTCCAACTCTGCTTCTCTTGTTCCTTTTACAACAACCTTATTTTCTGAAGATTGAACTAATTTTACACTTAATTTATCGTAAACTTTTACGGTATCAAAATCTCCTAATTCTTTGGTAACCTGACCAAAAGACATTTGTACAAATAAAATTGCTGCTCCAATTATTAGCTTTCTCATACTTTTATTTTTTTTAATTAATACTTTATTCTGCTCTTCTTAAAAAATGAAAATCAAGTTGTTTCTTCACTAAATCTGCATTTTTTACTTTAACATAAATCTCGTCTCCTAATTGCAATAAACGGTTTGAAGTTGCTCCAACCAATGCATATTGTCTTTCATCGAAAGTATAGTAATCCTCTTTTATTTCTCTGATTCTCACCATTCCTTCGCATTTATTAGAAACAATTTCAACATAAATTCCCCATTCTGTAACTCCAGAAATAACTCCCAAGAATTCTTCATCCTGATGATCCTGCATGTATTTAACCTGCATGTATTTGATACTGTCACGCTCCGCATTTGTTGCTAAATTTTCCATATTTGAACAATGCAGACATTTTGTTTCGTACGTTTCTTCGTCTACAGAAGCTCCTCCATCCAGATAATATTGTAACAAACGATGTACCATAACGTCTGGATAACGACGAATTGGCGATGTAAAATGGCTGTAATAATCAAAAGCTAAACCGTAATGTCCAATATTATCTGTCGAATATTTGGCTTTACTCATACTTCTAATCGCAAGAGTATCAATTAAGTTTTGCTCTTTTTTACCATTTACTTCTTCCATTAAAGCATTCAAAGACTTAGAAATATCGCCTTTGTTACGGAAATCAATTTTATAACCAAATTTAGCGATAACTGTCTGCATTGCAATTAGTTTATCTTCATTTGGTTCGTCGTGAATACGGTAAACAAAGGTTTTCTTTTGTTTTCCAATGTATTCTGCTACTTTTCTATTAGCCAAAAGCATAAATTCTTCAATCAAATGATTGGCATCTTTTGAAACTTTGAAGTAAACGCCTTCTGGTTCTCCTTCTGCATCTAAATTGAATTTTACCTCTACCTTATCAAAAGAAATAGCGCCTTGTTGCATTCTTTTCTTTCTTAAAATCTTCGCTAATTCATCCAATTTTAAAGTCGCTTCAACAATTTCATCTGAAACAACATAAGATTCTCCTGTAATAGAAATATCAACAGGAATTGTATTATTCCCTTTTGTTTCAATAATATGCTGAGCCTCTTCGTAAGCAAAACGCTGATCTGAATAAATTACAGTTCTTCCAAACCATTGGTTAATAACTTGAGCTGTCGGAGAAACTTCAAATACCGCAGAGAATGTATATTTTTCTTCATTTGGACGAAGTGAACAAGCAAAATTTGACAACACTTCAGGAAGCATTGGCACTACTCTATCTACCAAATAAACTGAAGTTGCTCTTTGGTAAGCTTCATCATCCAGAATTGTTCCTTCTTCCAAATAATACGAAACATCGGCAATATGAATTCCAATTTCGAAGTTTCCATTTTCTAATTTTTTGAAAGACAAAGCATCATCAAAATCTTTTGCATCTTTTGGATCTATCGTAAACGTAAGTGTATCACGCATATCACGACGTTTTGCAATCTCAGATTCCTGAATCGAAGTATCTAGTTTTTGTGCAAAGACCTCTACTTCTACCGGAAAATCTGCTGGCAAACCATATTCAGCTAAAATAGCGTGAATCTCAGTATTGTGTTCTCCAGGTTTTCCAAGAACTCGAATTACAGATCCAAACGGACTATCGGCTCTTTTTGGCCAATCTTCAATCTTAACTAAAACAACATCACCGTTTTCTGCTTCTCCAATTTTATCTTTTGGAATAAAAATATCGGTATACATTTTAGGATTTGCAGTAGAAACAAAAGCAAAATTTGGCTGCATATCAATTACACCAACAAATTCTGTTTTATCTCTTTCGATAACTTCAATTACTTCACCTTCAGGTCTTTTTCCTTTTCTTCTGTTATAAACATAAACCTTTACTTTATCTTTATCTAAAGCACGATTCAAATTATTGGTCGGAATAAAAACATCTTCTTCAAACTCATCACAAATAAAATATGCCGTTTTTCTGCTGGTCATATCTATCGTTCCTTCGTAATAATCCTGGCTGATTGCTTTAACTAAATATTTTCCAGGTTCTGTTTCTATAATTTTCTTTTGAGCCGCTAGAATTTTCAAATCTTTAATAATCTGATTTCTGCTTTGTGTATCGTCAAGTTCTAACTTTGCTCCTATCTGTTTGTAATTAAATGGCTTATTTGCGTTTTGCGATAAAATCTTCAGGATCTTCCCAGAGAAATCTTTCTCTTTTTTTATCGGCTTTCTAATTTTCTTACTCATATATCTTTTCTTATAAGGTTTAAAATTACAAATAAGAAATCAGATAATACTTTTTAACAAATAGAATTATTAAAAATATAACTTTTCGTACATTTACAAAAACACCTCATATGGAAAGCTTTAAGACGATCGCAGTATTCAATTATCAGCACGAAACAGTGGTTCTCAAACACTTACTGGAGCAAGAAGAAATCCCTTATTTTTTCGAGAACGAAATGACACTTTCGGTTGCACCAATGTACTCTGCAGCACTCGGCGGAATCAAACTTAAAGTTCATCCAAACGATTTCGAAGAAGTACAGCAAATTTTAGACAATCTCAACAATCCTCTCAAAATCGTTTAAACAGATTCTTTTTTTCAAACTAAATTCAATTTTTTTCTTTTTAAACTTTTTTAGTTTTCAACATATATTAAATACAACAAAAAAGATTTTTAAAAATTTAAAAAAATTTGTTGGTTATTATAGTGTGTTAATATGTCGAATAAATTTATTTTTAAAAGTATTGAAATGAAGTTTCTATTAGTTATTGCGAGTTATCAACATACTTATTTTTAGCTAAAAGATTAATTTATAAGACTTTTTGTATTTTAATTAACAACGGTTGACAACCAAAATTGAATTCATTTTGTAGATAAGTTCATATGTTGATTTCTGTTGAAAATGATGTTTTTGATATTGATAACTTTTCCAAAAATTCCTGAAACTTTATTAGGATTTTTAATTCCAGTTTTGGATTAGGTTTTTTTTCGACACAACCAAAAAAAACTTCTAATTTTCTATCCGAACTTATTAACATTTTCTGTTAATTTAAAGTTAACTGAATATCAACGAATTACGAATTCCTATTAACACTTCAAAATTTTAACAAATATTCTGATTATTATTTATTGATTATGAGATACTTATATACTTATTAAAATTGTTAATAACTGATAATGTTTTGACAGTAAAGTAGTTATAAATTAAGGGTTTTTGGCCATGAATTTCACGAAAGTAAACTAATTATAATTGCTTTGTTGAGAATGTAATTAAAAAGAAAAAAATTTGTGAAAATTGGTGTAATTCGTGCCAAACATTTATTAATTGAGTAAATTTGTACTACACAACTTAATAGTAGAAAAAATGAAAATTTCGATAGGAAACGACCACGCAGGCCCTGAATATAAAAAAGCAATTGTTGAAATGCTGCAGGCAAGAGGATATGAAGTAACAAATTATGGAACAGATACAGATGCGTCTGTAGATTATCCAGATTTTGGACATCCAGTTGCGAATGATGTATCTGAAGGAAAAGCTGATTTTGGAATCGTAATCTGCGGAAGCGGTAACGGAATTGCAATGACTGTTAATAAACACCCGAAAGTAAGAGCTGGTCTGTGCTGGACAAAAGAAATTGCTTATTTAACTCGTTTACACAATGATGCAAATATTGTGAGTATTCCAGCAAGATTTACTTCTATTCATCAAGCGGTTGAAATCGTTGAAACTTTCTTAGATACAGCTTTTGAAGGCGGAAGACATCAAAATAGAGTAAATAAAATTGCTTGCGCGTAAAACGTAAAAAAATTGGGTGCTTCGCACCATAAAAAATAAAAACACCGGGCGGATTTTAATAATTCATCCGGTTTTTATTTTATAAATATATATAAATCAATATTTTGAAACATAAAATTTAGGTTATTAACATTGTTAATATCTAAATATTATTCGTCATTTTTAAATAGATAACCACAATCTGAACGATAATAATATAGGAGAATTTCATAATAAAAGTGATTTTTCCCGTTTTATGTCTGAAGAAAAACATTCCTGTTAATAATCCAATTGTTCCGCCGATAAAAGCCAATAAAAAAAGTATAAATTCAGGAATTCGCCTTCTGTGTCTTCTAGCTTGAAATTTATCGTAGCCAGTAAGCAGAAAAGTAGTGAAGTTTATAAATAAAAAATATAGTAATAAAACTTTCATAGGCTAAAAATTAAAAACAAAGATATTATTTTAGCAAACTAATAGGTGTATAGATCTTGTTTTTAACAAGTAAAATATATCATTTTAACATTAAGAATTTATTTTCATTAAAAATATGACTAATATTCAATTCATTGCCAAGTCAGTACAGGCGCCTGCTGTAAGCATTCAAAACACAGTAAAATTATTAGAAGAAGATTGTACGATTCCGTTTATTTCTCGTTATCGAAAAGATGCGACGGGGAACTTGGATGAAACTGTTATTGAACAAATTGCAAAATTTCAAAAAGATTATGATACGCTTGTAAAACGTAAAGAAGCCATTTTAAAATCGATTGAAGAACAAAAAGCGCTTACGCCAGAATTGAAGAAAAAAATTGAAGAAAGTTTTGATCTGCAAGAAATTGAAGATTTTTACCTTCCATATAAAAAGAAGAAAAAAACAAAAGCTGATGTTGCACGCGAATTTGGTTTAGAACCTCTGGCAAAAATCATAATGTCTGAAAGTGATGTTGATGTTGATTTCATTTCTACACAATATCTAAATGAAAATGTTGTGAATGAAGAGGCGGCAATGCAAGGAGCAAGAGATATTGTTGCAGAATGGATTAACGAAAACATTTATGTTCGTAAACAGCTTCGTAGACTGTATCAGCGAAAAGCCACGATCGGAACAAAAGTTGTTAAAAAGAAAGCGGAAGAGGAAGGCGCACAAAAATTCAGTCAATATTTTGATTGGGAAGAACCTTTGACAAAAGCACCGGCACACCGTTTATTGGCGATGCTTCGTGCAGAAAATGAAGGTTTTATAAAAATGAAAATTGATGTTGATATCGATGACGCTTACGATGTTATTGACGAAATTATCATTAAAAAACAAAATAATACGACAGCTCATTTGCAATTAGCAATTGAAGACAGTTATAAACGTTTATTGAATCCGGCGATTGGAAACGAAACGTTACAGGAAGCAAAAGCAAAAGCTGATGCGAATTCGATTCAGGTTTTTGCTAATAATTTAGGACAACTTTTATTGGCTCCACCTTTGGGAGAGAAACGAATTCTGGCAATCGATCCTGGATTTAGAAGTGGATGTAAAGTAGTTTGTCTGGACGAAAAAGGAGATTTATTATACAACGAAACAATTTATCCGCACGCGCCGCAAAAAGAGGAAACAATGGCGATTAAAAAAATCCGTTCTATGGTTAATGCGTATCAAATTGATGCCATTTCTATTGGGAATGGAACGGCTTCAAGAGAAACGGAATTTTTCATCAAAAAAATCGCATTCGACAAACCGGTTCAAGTTTTTATTGTTTCTGAGGCTGGAGCTTCGGTTTATTCGGCTTCAAAAATTGCGAGAGAAGAATTTCCAAATTATGATGTAACGGTTCGTGGTTCGGTTTCTATTGGGAGACGACTTTCAGATCCGTTGGCCGAATTGGTAAAAATTGATCCAAAAGCGATTGGAGTAGGGCAATATCAACATGATGTTGATCAAACCAAATTAAAAGAAGAATTGGACAGCACGGTAATTCGCTGCGTAAACTCGGTTGGAATTAACATAAACACAGCAAGTAAACATTTACTAAGTTATGTGAGTGGAATAGGAGAGAAGCTGGCAGAAAACATCGTACAATACCGTTCTGAAAACGGACCTTTTGAAGACAGAAAACAGCTAAAAAAAGTGCCTCGTTTAGGAGATAAAGCTTATCAGCAAGGAGCAGCGTTTATCAGAATTACAAATGCTAAAAACCCGCTGGATAATTCGGCGGTGCATCCAGAGGCTTATCCGGTTGTTGAAAAGATGGCGAAGGATTTGAATATTTCTTTGAATGAATTGATTGCGAACAAAGAAAAAACAGCGCTTATTAAGCCCGAAAAGTATGTAACACCTGAAATTGGTTTACTAACATTAAAAGACATCATAAAAGAGCTTGAAAAGCCTGGATTAGATCCAAGAAAGTCGGCTAAGGTTTTTGAATTTGATGCCAATGTAAAATCAATCAAAGATTTGAAAACGGGAATGATTTTACCAGGAATTGTTAATAACATTACCAACTTTGGCTGTTTTGTTGACATCGGAATCAAAGAAAGTGGATTGGTCCATATTTCGCAATTGAAAGCTGGTTTTGTGAGTGATGTAAACGAAGTGGTAAAATTACATCAGCATGTTGAAGTGAAAGTTACTGAGGTTGATGAAGATAGAAAGAGAATTCAGTTGACGATGATACTTTAGAAAATTCTAATTTTTAAATTCCAAACTTATACAATCTTGTCATTTCGAGGAACGAGAAATCTCCGCGAGTAGCTCTACAAAGATTATCGATTTAGATAATGGAGTTTCTTGTGGAGATTTCTCGTTCTTCCAAATGACAATACTATGAGTAGAGTTTCATTATAAGCCAAAAAAAATCCCAAACTACAATTTGCAGTTTGGGATTTTTTAATAAGATTTTCGAATTTATTATTTCGTTTCTTCTTCTTGTTTTTTAGAAGCAGCAGGTTGATCGTCTTTAGCAGCGTTTTTAAATTCCTTAATTCCACTTCCTAAACCTTTCATTAATTCTGGAATTTTTTTACCTCCAAAAAGTAATATCACAATACCTACGATAACAAGGATTTCTGTAAGACCTAATCTTCCCATGACTATTATATTTAATGCCGAAGCAAATTGTTTTCTAAATTATCCCGCAAAGGTATATAGAAATATACGAAATAGAAGTATTTTTAGTTTAAAATATTTGTCTCCGACCACGTTAAATATTTTATAAAATCGTAAATTATAGCATTTCATAGTATTTTCCAGATCGTTATCATGATGATTAATTACTATATTTGCTAGCATAATGAAGTACAATGGCTAAAAAAAAGAAAAAGAATTTAAGAAAAAAATTATTCATTAAAAACAGATTGGTAATCTTAAATGAAGACACTTTTGAAGAAATTTTTTCTTTTAGGCTTACTTTAATGAATGTCTTTGTAACGTTTACATTAGGAGGTATTTTTTTAATTTTGGTCACTACTTTCATTATTGCCTTTACGCCGCTTCGCGAATTTATTCCAGGTTATTCTTCAACAGAATTGAAGAAAAATGCAACGCGATTGGCTATAAAATCAGATTCTTTAGAAACAGCTTTACGTCAAAATGAAGTGTATATAAAAGGAATTCAAAAAGTTTTAAAAGGAGAATTAGAATATTCAAAATTTAATAAAGATTCTATTTTATCAGAAACAGCCGAAAATCCTTCAGATTTAAATATGAAAGCTTCTGACGCTGAAATAAAATTAAGAGAAGAAGTCGCAAAAACTGAAAAAGAATTGCAGACAAAACCCCAGGACAAAAAGAAAAGGGACAAAAAATAATACCATAAAAAATGTCAATTAAAGCTTTAGCAGCAAAAATATTTGCCAGAAAAATATATAATAAAACACAGGCTTGGGTTCAAAAACCAATCGAAACGCAAGAAAAGGTCTTTCAGAAATTAATTAATAGCGCAACGCAAACCAGTTTTGGAAAAGATCATTATTTTAATCAAATAAAAACGGTTGAAGATTTTCAAAAAAACGTTCCTGTAAGAGATTACGAAGATTTGAAACCTTATATTGAAAAGGTGGTTAAAGGCGAAGAAAATATTCTTTGGAAAGGAAAACCACTTTATTTTGCGAAGACTTCTGGAACAACTTCTGGGGCAAAATTTATTCCATTGACCAAAGAATCAATGCCGTTTCATATTGAAGCTGCTAGAAATGCGATTTTGCATTATGTTCACGAAACAGGAAATGCGGAGTTTGTTGACGGAAAAATGATTTTTTTGCAAGGAAGCCCGATTCTAACTGAAAAATACGGAATCAAATTCGGAAGACTTTCTGGAATTGTAGCCCATTTTGTTCCTAAATATTTGCAGAAAAACAGAATGCCATCTTGGGAAACCAATTGTATTGAAGATTGGGAAACTAAAGTAGACGCAATTGTAGACGAAACTATAAAAGAAGATATGGCTGTTATCTCTGGAATTCCATCTTGGGTTCAGATGTATTTTGAACGTTTACAGCAAAAAAGCGGCGAAAAAAAGATTGGCGAGATATTTAAAAACTTCAATTTGTTTATTTACGGAGGTGTTAATTACGAACCGTATCGTGCCAAGTTCGAAAACATGATTGGCAGAAAAGTAGATAGTATCGAGTTGTTTCCTGCCTCAGAAGGCTTTTTTGCATATCAGGATTCTCAGAAAGAAAAAGGAATGCTTTTATTGTTGAATTCGGGAATTTTTTACGAGTTTATAAAAGCAGATGAATTCTTTAATGAAAACCCAAAAGCGCTGACAATTGGCGAAGTTGAAATTGGGGTAAACTACGTTTTAATCATTTCTACAAATGCTGGACTTTGGCGATATAATATTGGCGATACAGTTCAGTTTACGTCTTTATTTCCGCATCGTGTGATAGTTTCTGGGCGTATCAAACATTATATTTCGGCTTTTGGTGAACACGTAATTGCCAACGAAGTTGAAAATGCGATGAAAGAAGCTGTTGCATCAACCAATATTGTGATAAACGAATTTACAGTTGCGCCACAGATTAATCCGTCAAGCGGATTACCGTATCACGAATGGTTTGTAGAATTTGAAAACGAACCTGAAAATATGGATTTTTTTGCCGAAACAATCGACAATTCGATGAGAAAACAAAACATTTATTATGACGATTTGATTACCGGAAATGTGCTGCAGAAAGTTGTGGTAACTAAAGTTTCTAAAAACGGATTTCAAGATTATATGAAATCGCAAGGCAAATTAGGCGGACAGAATAAGATTCCGAGATTATCGAATGATAGAAATATTGCGGATAATCTTACAAAATTTATATAATATTTCCAACATTAAGAAGTTATTTATCCAATGAATTTAGATGGATAAGTAAATGAAAATTAATGAGTCAAGGAAAGTTTCAAAATAAATATCGCATTTCTTCCATAAGATCGCAATGGTGGGATTATGGTTGGAATGGAGCCTATTTTATAACAATTTGTACACAAAACAGAGAACATTATTTTGGGGAAATTCAAAATAGTAAAATGATTTTATCGCATGTCGGAATTATTGCCGATTTATTGTGGCATCAAATTCCAACGCACCACAAAAATGTTGAATTGGGCGATTTTGTGGTGATGCCAAATCATATTCATGGAATTTTGATTATTAATAAACCATTGGATAACGTTGATACAGATACAGGGCGTGTAGATACAGGGCATGCCCTGTATCTACCATCATCATCATCATCATCACCAGGTTCACAACGGTTTCAAAACATTGGAAAAAATACCATTTCGTCAATTGTTGGATCATATAAATCTGCCGTAACAAAACACGCCAATAGATTGGGATATCCACATCAATGGCAAAAATTATTTTATGATAATATAATTAGAAGCAATAATGATTATCAAAGAATATCTGATTACATTGTTTCAAATCCCGAAAATTGGGCAAAGGATAAATTTAAAACAGAAAATAAATCAAAATGATTAAAAAAAAATGATATTATAGATACAAGGCATGCCTTGTATTTCCCTAAATTTGATTTATAAAATAAAAAAGCATGAAAGAAACCAAACATATATCAAGATCTAGAGCGCAAGAATCTTCTGCGGCTATAGAAAAAATGTACATTACAATGCGCCATTTATTCAACCGTGGTTTTTATAAACCAATGGGAGTTTCTGGTGACAGCTTACGCGAATCATTATTGGCTTTACGTCCTGAAATCTACGGAAATATTGCCGAGGAAAAAGTAGAACTTAACGGACTTTTATACGTTATTGAACGTCTTCCAATCGGAATTGAACAATGTCGTTTTATCAATTTAACTTCAGACGAAGGTTATTCTAAATCACATTTTCAAGCAATTGTTCCTCCAAAAAGAAGAAGAAATTGCTACAGAATTGACGAAGAGCAAATGAATGTCGAAATTACGCGTGGACGTTCTGATATTTATGATATTCTAACGCATTTGACTTTCATTTTCATCGAATCTCACAAAATTAAAAATAGAGTTTTAATTGATGATGGAGGAGAAGTTTCTCGCGATTGGCAGAAATTGGAACAAGCAGTAATGCAAACCAAAAAGTTAACGCAGATTGAAAAAGAAAAAGCAATTTCGCATGTTGCCAATATTTTAGCAAGAACTTTTGAAGAAGTTTTAGATATTTATGACGCTTTTGGTTCAGAAAATGCACCAGATCGTTTCTTGCACGTAATTTATTGGTTAGGAAAATTAGCGATCGAAGAGATTGTTGAAAACAATAAAAGAACCATTACTTTTAGTCCAGTTTTACGTGAGCGTTTAGGACATCACATTCACGGAGAAATTTGGGCTACAAACATTAAAGAAGTTTTAAAAGCAAATGATTTGCTAAAAAGACCGATTCACGTTATCAGTGCAAACATGCATAGCGTAATGAATTCGATTTTTGCAACGCCTTTGCTAAAAACTAAATTTAAAGGAAAAACAGATTTCTTTATTTATGAAGAATTAAGCAGTTCGGGTTCAAAAGAAATTAGAGGTCAAGTTGAAGAGCTGGCGTTGAAAAGCGGAATGATTTCGTTACCAGATTGTTCTGGAACAAATATCGATGTTCAAATTTTTGATACCGCTCAAATTGACTGGTCAAAAACAGCTTTTTCCCATGCAAATGTGGGCGAAGATAAACCAGTAATTATTGTAATGGATTACGCTTTTGGTGAACAGGCTTACGAAACAATTGATGAGCTTTTGAAACCATTCAAAAAAGAAACTTTACTAAACGTAAAATCGGTTTCAATTATGGGTAAAGCTGGAATTTTGGAAGGCGGAAAAGGTGATATTATGATTCCGACAGCGCATATTAACGAAGGAACGGCGGATAATTATTTCTTCGAAAATGAATTGACAGGTGCCATGTTTGAAGGAAATGATATTGATATTTATGAAGGAGCAATGGTTACCGTTTTAGGAACTTCATTACAAAACAGAGATTTGTTGAAATTTTTCCACGAATCGACTTGGGGTGTAATTGGTTTGGAAATGGAAGGATCTTATTATCAGAAAGCGATTCAATCGGCATCAAAAATTAGAAAAAGTGTGCCACACGATATTAAAGTTCGTTACGCTTATTATGCTTCAGATAATCCGTTGGAAACAGGAAGCACTTTGGCTTCAGGCGGATTAGGAACAACAGGCGTTAAACCAACTTATTTGATTACAATTAAAATTTTAGAACAAATTTTTAATATAAAAGCAGCAGTATAAATGAGTACAAAAGTACCACAAAACCAAGAAGATCAGGAAATTGATTTGGTTCAGATTTCTAAAAAGATAAGTAATTTTTTTGAGAGATTGAATCGTTCTATTTTTGGCAGCATTCAATTCTTTCTGAGAAACTGGATTATAGTTTTAGTATTGATTGTGACTGGTTTTGCAATAGGCTGGTATTTAGACACTGTTAGAAAATCATACAGTAATCAGATTATTGTAGAGCCAAATTTTGAAAGTGTAGATTATTTGTATTCAAAAATTGATTTGCTGCAGTCTAAAGTAATTTCAAATGATACTGTTTTTCTAAAAAATGTTGTGGGAATTAAAAAACCAAAACTGATAAAGAGAATTCAAATCAGACCAATTGTTGAAGCGTATAAGTTTGTCGAAAACAAAGAGCGTAATTTTCAATTGTTGGAGCTTATGGCTGAAAACGGCGATATCAACAAAATTTTGGTAGATACTATAACAAGCAAAAATTACAGATATCATACGATTTCATTCACAACAAGTGAAGTAGCAATTGACAAAGAATTTGCTGCGCCGATTTTAAGTTTTTTAAATAACTCGGAATATTTTGATACTGTTCAGAAAATCGAATTAAAAAATTTACAGTCAAAGATTGTTCAAAACGACTCCATCATAAAACAGATCAATACAGTTTTAAGTAATTTTTCTAGTGTAACAAAAGGGGCTCAAAAGAATGATAAACTGGTTTATTATAATGAAAATACGCAGTTAAATGACCTTATAAAAACCAAACAGTATTTGATTGAAGATCAAGGAAGAAACAGGCTTAAATTAATCAGTTTCGATAAAACAATCAAAGAAATTAGCAGTACAATCAATGTAGAAAGTAAAAAATCTATTAATAGTAAACTCAAATTCTATCTGCCGCTTTTGTTTATTTTGTTTTTTGTGTTATTAAATTCATTTAAAGCATTTTACAAAAAGCAGCTTTTACTTGAAGAAAAAGAAAAGAACAACTAATATAATTTTTTAAAATGAAATTAAAAGTCATTTCAGCCTGCATTCTAATTGCTTTATTAGTATCATCTTGCGAAAAAAAGGAAGAAAATCAAGCCAAGAAAAAGGATATTTTTACAGTTACGATTGAAGGTATTTTTGCTAAAAATGATAAACTGCAGGTTTTTTATTTAGTTGAAGGCGGAGAATGGAAAGATGAAAACTCTGTTTTTAGACCTGTTTATGCATCAGACGAAATGCAAAAAATTGTAATCAATTTTCCAGAAAAAGTTTTTCCTGAAAATATTAGAGTAGATTTAGGTTATAATACTACACAACAGAATGTTACGATTAAAAATATCTCTATTCAACATAATTCAAAAGTTATAAACGGCGATTTTGATGCTTACAAAAAGTACTTTTATACTAACGAATTTGTGACTTGGGATCCGAATTATTACGGTTATAAATTAAGTGTTATCAACAATCAGTACGATCCTTTTTTAATGGGCAGTAATGAACTAAAGGATGAACTTCAAAGACTTAAATATTAAATAAATACCAAGAAAAAAGAATAAAAAAGATGCGTTTTAATTTTAAACTTATTTTGAATAACGAAAAAATTAGAGAGTATCTTTTTTTTATTGGACTGCTATTTTTGGTTTATCTTCCAAAGGGAGGATTCAAAATAGCAGGAATACCTTTTACTTGGGGTTATCTTTATTTAGGATTTCTTTTTCTGCTTTTAATTACCATATTACTCGAAAAAAAGACCTTTTTTGTACAGTCCAAACATCTTATTTGTTATTTAGCAACGCTGCCGTTTGTTTTGTATTTCTCTCTAAATCTGATTTTTAGAGGATATTCTGGTTCACTTGGAAATCTTGTGGCTTTCTATGTCAGTTTTGCATTTTTGCCACTATTTTTTTACTTGTTTCTAAGTCCTTTTTTAAAGAAAATAGAGTATGGATTTATCGAAAAAAAGATAGTTCAAGCAGTATTTCTGGTTTCTTTATACGGCGTTTTACTTTTTATTTTCAAACAAGTTACAGGTCATTATATTGAAATTCCGTATGTTACTGTAAACGCAGACGATTTAGGGACATTGGAAGGAAAATACAATATGAGAGGTTCGCTTTATAAGCTGATTTCTACCTATAATAACGGAAATATTTTTGGAGTCTGTATTTTAATGTTGTTTCCAATCTTTCATCAAAAAAACACTTCTAAGATAAAATTGATGATTGTAATTTTGGCGTTAATACTCACATTGTCAAGAACTGTTTGGCTTGGTTTGCTGTTTTATTTTATACTGATTTACAAAGACAGCATTTTCAGACTAATTAGAATTTACGCTTTGCTGGGATTAATTTTGATTGTTATTGGGACATTTTTCATGAATCGTTATTTTCAATACGGTTCATTATCTGGATTTATTTTAGATTCAAAACTGGGAGGAAGAATTGAGCAAATCAGACAATTGAGCGGATTAAGTTTTTTTGGAAGCCAAACTTTTAAATTTATTGAAGAAATTGTGTATATATCTATTTTTAAACAACTTGGCTTTGTCGGGATACTATTATTTTGCCTTTCCTTTTTTATGCCGGTTTATATTGCCATTACAACCAAGAACAATAATTTTCTATATTTAGTTGGCTGCATGACTTATTTATTTGTTTGCTGCAGCGATGGCTGTATGTTGTATATACCGACTTTAGTATTTTTCTACTTTGTTTCTACCATGATTTTTATTTCCAGAATAGAACCGAGAAACAAAACATCACATAAAAAATAACTGTACATTCCGTATTGTCTCACTAGAATGTTTTCTGTTATAAAAGAAATAACAAACAAGATTGTTAGTGATAAATACAAGTAATTTTGACTTTTAAGAGCATATTTAATTTTTACAAATAAGGTCGAAATAAAAGCTAAAAACATCAAAATTCCACCTTTTAATAAAAAATCAAGATATTGATTGTGCGAGTTTATTTTGAATTTTGTTAATTCCAAACTATGAAAAGGAACATAACATTCGTTTAATTTTTCCTGAATTAGATTAAAATCCATTCCTAAAAAATTAGAATCGTAAATTAATTGTGCGCTGCAAGACCAAGCCGCATACCGGGTTGAGTTTTTAAACGAATTTTCGAATAAAAAACGAATATCGTCTACATAACGTCTCGATAACAAAATAACGGCTATAACGGCAAATAAAACTAGAAAAAGTACCTTTTTTGAAATCGTTTTGTTTTGTTTTTTCAATAAGAAAAATCTAATTCCAGAAATTATAATAAGTCCAACAATAATATTTCTAGAATTGTAAATAATTAAGCCTGAAAATAAAAGGGCGAACATTACACCAAATAAAATCTTTTTCGGCAAAGAAAACTGTTTAAATCCAGAGGTAAGATCTGCAAGAAATAAAATAGCAATTGCAATCCATAAACAGATATACGTGCCATGTATTTTATTGTAAAATTCTAAATCATAGCGTGCTAAATACCAATCGAAATGATGATTTGGAATATCATAAATATAGAATCCCACAAAATACAAACACAATAAACTCAAAGAAATACTGTAGGCAAATTGTATTTTTTTTAGGTCTTTAGAAAATTCTTCGAATTGATATAAATAAACGCTTAAAAGCGGAATAATAAATAAAAGTAAACTTTCAGCAATTAGTTTTATACTTTTTGAACTAAAAAACAGCGTGTAATAAAAAGCTAAAATGACAAAAGAAAATAGAAATGGAGCATTTTTTTTTGAAATTTTAAAATCTTTTAATTTAGCAAAACTTAATAATAGTAAAGCTGTAGCAATCATCATAATAGATTGAAAAGCTTCAACAAAATAGATTAAAGTTGAAGCGACAAACAAATAAAATACGTTCTTAATAAGTTTTTTTGAAAAATTCATTTTAGCCAATTTTATTCTTGAAAAAATTTAATTCATCGTTTTTAACAATCGCAAAATTGAGATAAACAGTTATAAATATCTCGGTTAAAATTAAAGATATTATGATTCCATTTACTTTCATAAAATAACATAGCGTAAAAGAAAGAATGATATTGATAATCAATCCGTAAAGATGCGCATTAAAATAAATATCTTTTTTATGATGAAGCAATAACGACATATAAGCCGATTGATTTAAAGCACTAATAAGCGGAATTGGAGCAAGATAAATCAGGTAAATAGAAGAATTTAAAGTAAATTCAGAACTTAAAAGACTAATAATCAAATTTGGAAAAAAGACTAATAAAAGACCTCCAAAACCATACATTAAAAAATAAGCCCAAAAAACGGATTTCAGAAAATGGTTGAGCTGTTTAATTTTTGTGGCTCCAATTTCACAAGCTTTAAAATAAACACCTTGAAATAAAACACTAATCGATTGTTTGCAAAGCATGATGATTTTCTCAGCAACATTATAAATTCCAACGATAGTATTGTCAAAAAAGACACTTAGAATTATCGTGCTTGAATTCATCAGCGCACATATCGTAAGGTTGGTTAAAAACAATTTATAACCAAAAACAAGTTCCTCCCAAATTTCTGAAAAGGAAGAAATGCTATACTTAAAATCATTTTTTTGGATTAAATATAAAGTCGAAAAAATGAAAATTAGAATGTCAGATATTCCTAGATAGTAAAAAACAAACTGATAATCTGTTTTTTCAACAAGAGTGATAAAAATCAGTACGATACAGCCAACTTTTACAATCGAGTTGATAATAAAATAAGGAAAAACTTTATCCAATCCGATAAAAAAACAGAGGTTATTTTGAGATCTCGAAAACAGAAATACTAGTAGTGAAAAGGAAAAAATCAGATTGTATTTTATTTCAGAACATAAAATAAAAACCAGCAATAAAAGAATAGAAGGCACAAATACTGCAATCTTGCAATTAATGATTTTTGAAATATATTGATTGATTAAATTCGGCTCATTTTTAACTTTTTGAATTTCTATTGGCGCAAATGCATACCAGGAATAATCATATAAAACGGAGACGATATTGATAAATGCCATTGATACCGCAATTAAACCGTAAATATCAATTCCAAATGTTTTGATGTAAAACGGAATTAATAACAATGGAAACAATAAATTAATAAAATTTATTCCAAAGCTCAATGAGATGTTTTTAAGCACTATACAGTTTGTTGTTAAATTTAAAACAGAAACTTGATTGTTTATTTCAAGCAAATACAAATTAAAATTATATTTTTGATAAAATCAGAAAATGTAAGTTTTTTTAATATAAAAATGACACAAGGATATAGTATCGCAATTCCCGCTTACGGCAGACCAAATGAATTTGAAGATTTATTAAAATCTATTAATGAAATGGATATGTTGCCAAACGAAGTTATAATTTGCGAAGATTTTTCTAAAGAAAGAAACGAAATACGTGCGGTAGCAGAAAAATATCAAATCATTTTTAACACCCAAAATGTAATCGTTTCATACATAGAAAACGAAAAAAACTTAGGTTACGATGCTAATATCCGTAAATTGATTGATTTAGCTCTTTATAAATGGGTAATATTAATTGGAAATGACGATTTGTTTTTGAAAAGAGGCTTAAATGAAATTGACGATTTTTGTAAAAGAAATGAATCCATTGCAATGATTTCAAGACCTTTTATTCGGTTTGAAAAAGACATAAATAAACCACTCGGAATTTCTAGGTTTTTACCAAATGAAGCTATTGTCGGAAAAAACGATTCACCAAAAATGATTTTCAGAATTTGTGGTTTTGTTGGAGGATTGGTTATTAATAAAGAATGGGCAAAAAAACTAGCTACAGATAGATATGACGGAACTTTGTTTTATCAAATTTACTTGGCAGCAAATGCTTTCTGTACTACCGGAATTGGTTATTTAGCAAATCCGCCAGTAGGAGGAAGAGCAGGAAACCCGCCTTTATTTGGAAATTCTGAAAAGGATGGAAACCTTCACATTCCTGGATCTTATTCAGCAAAAGGAAGAGCCTCAATGTGGAAAGGAGTTCTAGATATTGGGAAAGATGTTGGTAATGAATATAATATTGAAATTCGAGAAGATTTGCGAAAAGAATTAATGATCAGGCAATCGTTTCATGTTTTTGAAATGAATGTAGGAGTTTCTAAAGAAACTTTAAAAGAACTAAAATCTGAATTAAAAAAATTAGATTTGTTCGATCATTGGATTCCAAAAACTTTATATTTTTTAAATATCACTTTTGGTAAAAACGCTTATTACGTTTATTATCTTACAAGAAAAATAATGCAATAAAAATGAAAAAAGCCCTAATTAGCGATTGGTATTATGTAAATGGAGGTGCTGAAAAAGTGATTCATTCAATAAATTCAATTTGGAATGATTTTGATCATTTTGCCCTTATTGATTTTTTGAATGATGAAGATCGCAAATTTATTTTAAACGGAAAAAAAGCAAAAACAAGCTTTATTCAAAAACTACCTACAGTAAAGAAAAATCATCGAAAATTTTTGCAGTTATTTCCAATTGCAATAGAACAATTTGATTTAAGCGATTTTGATTTAATAATTAGTTCTTCTTCTGCTGTTGCAAAAGGAATTAAGGTTGGCAAAAATCAGCTTCATATTTGTTATTGCCATTCGCCAATGCGTTACGCCTGGGATTTGAGAGAGCAATATTTAAAAGACGCCGGATTAACCAAAGGTTTAAAAGGCTTGTATGCAAAATCTGTTTTAGATAAAATTCAGAAATGGGATCTTTCCAATTCAGAAAATGTAGATTATTTTATAGCCAATTCTAAGCATATTGCACAAAGAATAAAAAAAACCTACAATAAAGAATCGGTTGTAATTTACCCTCCGGTTGATGTTGATTTTTTTACTTTAGAAGAAACAAAAGAAGAATATTTTTTAACAGCTTCTAGGTTGGTTCCATACAAAAAAACGCAATTAATTGTTGAGGTTTTTAATGAATTGCCAGATCTAAAACTAATTGTTGCAGGTGAAGGACCAGAGCTGGAAAAACTTCAAAAAATTGCCAAAAAAAATATTGAATTTGTTGGTTTTGTAGAGAATAAAAAATTGAGAGCTTTAATGCAAAAAGCAAAAGGATTTGTTTTTGCCGCCGAAGAAGATTTTGGAATTATTCCAGTCGAAGCACAAGCCTGCGGAACTCCTGTTATTGCTTTATCAAAAGGAGGAACTCTTGAAACTGTTATTGAAAATGAAACAGGAATTTTCTTTGCAGAACAATCGGTTGAAAAAATAAAAGACGCCGTACTTCATTTTCAAACCAAAACTTTCGATCCAAAAGTGATTCGCGAACACGCGGTTAAATTTTCAAAAGATCGATTTGAAAAAGAAATTAAGGAATTTGTTGAAACTAAGTTTAAAGCGCATAAACGCACTTTGATATAAAGACAAAGTTAGAATATATCAGAAAAATAGTTTTCAAATCAGCTAAATTTGCGTTGACTAAACAATTATCATGAAAAGAATACTTATTACCGGAGCAGCAGGATTTTTAGGATCACATTTATGTGACAGATTCATCAAAGAAGGTTACTTTGTAATCGGAATGGACAATCTTATTACTGGAGATCTTAAAAATATTGAACATTTATTCAAACTAGAAAACTTCGAATTTTATCATCATGATATTACCAAGTTTGTTCATGTTCCAGGCGATTTAGATTATATCTTGCATTTTGCTTCACCGGCAAGTCCGATAGATTATTTAAAAATTCCGATTCAAACCTTAAAAGTTGGATCTTTAGGAACGCACAATTTATTAGGATTAGCTAGAGTTAAAAAAGCAAGAATTTTAATTGCATCAACATCAGAAGTTTATGGAGATCCGTTAGTGCATCCGCAAACCGAAGAATATTACGGAAACGTAAATACAATTGGTCCGCGTGGTGTTTATGATGAAGCTAAGCGTTTTCAGGAATCCATAACAATGGCATATCATACTTTTCATGGTGTAGAAACTAGAATCGTTCGTATTTTTAATACCTACGGACCAAGAATGCGATTAAACGACGGACGCGTAATTCCTGCTTTTATCGGACAGGCTTTGCGTGGAGAAGATTTAACGATTTTCGGAGACGGAATGCAGACACGTTCTTTTTGTTATGTAGACGATCAAGTTGAAGGTATTTTCAGATTATTGCATTCAGATTATGTTTATCCGGTAAATATTGGAAATCCAGACGAAATCACGATTAAAGATTTTGCAGAAGAAATCATTAAACTGACAGGAACAAACCAAAAGGTAGTATATCATCCTTTACCAGTAAATGATCCTTTACAGCGCCAACCAGACACGAGAAAAGCAAAAAAATTGTTAGGTTGGGAAGCCAAAGTAAATCGAGCAGAAGGAATGAAAATTACGTATGAGTATTTTAAATCATTGTCTGCAGAAGAACTTGCTAAAGAAGAACACAAAGATTTTTCGAGTTATATAAAATAAAAAAAAGGGAAATGCTTAAAAAACATTTCCCCTTTTTCATTTAATTGAAATTGCTTCAAAAGGCATCATTTTCAATTAAATCTTTCATTTGTTTATCGAGATTAAAATTCTGTTTGGCATGAACAAAAATTCTGTTTTTCATGGCTTGAATTTCATTTTTATCTATTTCTGAAATCTGTTTTAAAGCAACATTTAAACCATTAAAATCTTCAACAGGAACAACCCAACCCAGATTATTTTCTTCTACAATATTTTCGCCTTCGCCACCGCCAAAATACAAAACAGGAAAACCTAAAGCGCTGTATTCAAATATTTTTGAAGGAACAGAACCGTAAATTCTTGTTTTTAAAGGAACAAGAGCGATATCCAAAGTCATTAATTTTTCATGCAGAATATTACGTTCTAACATTCCATGAAAAATAATTTTCTGCATCGGATTTTGATTCATATAATCCACAATTTGAGCTTTCTCTGCGCCGTCTCCAAAAATATGCAATTCGACATTTAAATGTTCTAAATCTAACTTTTGAATAAGTTCGAAAACTCCTTGTGCAACGCCTAATAATCCAGCGTAAAACAATTTTATTGGTTCGTTAGAATTTTTATTTTCATGGACATTATTTTCCACAAAATGATCAGGATAATTACGATATAAAAAGCATTTTTTTTTTGGAAATATAGAATGAATATGATCTATAATTTCATTGGATTGACCGAAAATATGCGTTGCTTTTTTGTAAATGAAACGTTCTATAAATAGTAGGAGTTTATGCGAAATACTGTTTTTCTTTAAAACGTCAAGTTCAATTGCTGCGGTTGGCCAAAGATCAGAGACGTTCACGATTATTTTTTTTCTTTTAATCCAAAGCGCAAAAACAGCTGTAAAAGACAACAATAAAGGCGGAGATTGCACAATTACTTTTTTAGGTGTTTTGGCAAATAATAAGTAGAGAAATAAAAAAGTTGAGAAAGAAAACGTTGAAATAATTCTTTTAAAAATATTAGAACTATTGCTCGCATAAATCCAAAGCCGTTTTAAAGTAATATTTTGAATTTTTTCTGTAACGGAGAATTTGCCCTTGTATTCTGGAAAAATCGCTCCTTTTGGATAATTTGGAAGCGGAGAAATTACCGAAACTTCATATCCGTTTTGGTTTAATTTCAGCGCCAATTGCTCAATTCTGTTTGCAGCGGCACCTTTTTCTGGCGGATAATAATTAGATATAATTAAAATGTCGTTCATTATTTATCCAATAAAATTGAAACAATTCTTTCCGATGCTTTTCCGTCCCACAATTCTGGAATACCGCTTTTTCTAGCGCCATTTTGTAAAAATGAACCAAAAACTTTTTTCAGATTTTCAAAAGAAGTTCCTACAATTGTGTTCGTTCCAATAGTTTCTGTTTCAGGTCTTTCTGTGTTATCACGCATCGTAAAACATGGAATTTCAAGAACAGTTGTTTCTTCAGAAATTCCGCCGCTGTCTGTAATAACCGCAAAACTATTTTTGATTAAATACATGAAATTTAAATAACCTTGAGGCGAAACAAAAAGGATGTTTTTAAATTCGATTTTGCTTTCGCTCAAAATTGCCTGCGTTCTTGGATGAATAGGAAAAATTATTTTTTTGTCATTGACTAAAGAATCAATTCCATGAAGCAAATCGATTAGAGATGAAACTTCATCAACATTTGCTGGACGATGTAAAGTCAGAATGATGTAATTTTTTTCTTTTAATTGGTGTTCATTCCAAAAACCCGGTGCCGAACTTCTATCGATATTCTGATATAAAGTATCAATCATAACATTGCCCACAAAATGAACATTTTCCGGATCAGAACCCAATTTCAGTAAATTTTCTGAAGCCGATGTAGATGTTGTAAAAAAGTAATCTGTGATGCTGTCCGTTAACATTCTGTTGATTTCTTCGGGCATTGTCAAGTCTCCAGAGCGAATTCCGGCTTCAACATGTGCCACTTTTGTATGGCACTTTTTGGCGACAATAGAGCATGCCATTGTTGAATTAACATCGCCGACAACCAAAACCAAATCGCACGGATTTTGAAGTAATTCTTTTTCAAAGGCAATCATAATTGCAGCAGTTTGTTCTGCCTGAGAACCACTTTTTACTTCCAAATTTACATCTGGTTGCGGAATATTTAATTCTTCAAAAAAAGTATCGCTTAAGTTTTTATCATAATGCTGACCTGTGTGCACCAAACGAAATGAAATATCAAAACCTTCATTTTGCTTGCTTTTTATAGCATTAATAATAGGCGCTATTTTTATAAAGTTTGGTCTTGCACCTGCAATTATGGTAATTTTCATAAATTCTTTCTAAAAACTTTCTTCAGCAAAAGTAAAGTTTAAATTGGAATCTCGATAAATTGGAAGATTTAGTTATGTTTAAAAATTTAAGTTTTGAAGAGGATTATGAAAGAAATCTTATTGGAGGTCACAACTTGTGACCTCCAATCTTTAAGGTCGCAATTTGCGACCTTAAAGATTTGCATCATTTTCAATAAGTTTCCAAGGTCACAATTTGTGACCTTGGAAATTTCGAAAGTTATTTTTTATAACCAATTTTCACTCTTTCAGATTCGTTTTCTTTTTTCTCCGTCAATTCATCTAAATAAGAAAAAACCAATTCAATGTTTTTATCATGATTTTCTAACTTCTTTTGAATCTGCAGTATATCCACTTTAATTTCTGTTGTGTCCAAAAGCATTTGTCTCACTTTCGTGAAAATCCTCATGATTTGAATATTGGTTTGTATTGCTTTGTCGCTTTTTAGAACGCTTGATAACATTAGAACTCCATATTCTGTAAAAGCAAAGGGTAAATATTTTTGATATTTACCTCTTCCTTTCTCTAAGGTCACAATTTGTGACCTTAGAGAATCGGATTCAATCTTAGTAAGTTCAAACATAAAATCATCGGGAAATCTTGATAAATTTCTTTTAACAGCTTGCTTTAATACTTTGGTCTCTATCCCATAAAGTAATGCCAAATCGCCATCAAGCATCACTTTTTGACCACGTATAAAATATATTTTATTAGAAATTGTTTCTTCAGAAAGTAGAGATATATCGGCCATAAGTTTTTATTAGAAAAAACAAATGTAAGATTTTATTTATATTTATAGATAAGATTGAAACTGTTTTAATTTTCCACGATTGGATCTTTCTAAAAAAATTTTTCGTGTAAAAGTGAAGTTTAAATTGGGTTCTAAATACAAATCTATCGCTTCTTTTATTTTTTGAATTTGTTCAGAAACTAATGCTGCATCAGAAACATACTCGATTTCAAAAGAATCTAATTTTGTTTGTTTAATGATGAATTCTTTTATGTTTCCATCGTCTTCAATAATACTTTTGGTTACATAATAAAAAGTCAATCCAGGCGATTTTTTTCCACTTGGAAGAATTGCAACATCATTGGTTCTTCCAATTAGTTTTTTGAGAATTGGTTTTTGAAGCGTACTTTTTTCGTCTAAAATTCCGATGTCGCCAATTTCATATCGTATAAAAGGATTTACCTTATTGAATAAAGAAGTAATCACAATTTTACCTTCTGTTCCATGTGGAACAGGATTATTATTCTCGTCTAAAATTTCAACAAATAGTGTTTCTGAGTTTATTTGCCATTCACCTTCAGGATTTTCAAAAGCAATCAAATCCAATTCAGACGCGCCATATTCTCTTATAATTGGAATTCCAATTTGTTTTTCTAGTAATATTTTATCCGTTTCAAAAAGCATTTCAGAAGTAACAAAACAAGCTTTTAAAGTCGGGCAAACGTCATTTAAGATTATATTTTTTTGTTCTAAATATTTAGCAAACAAAACGATAGAACTTGTATAACCATTGATGTAATCGAACTTTTTGGTTTTGAATTTCTGTAGAAATTTTTCTAAAACGGCATCAGATAAATCAAAAACAGGAAAACGAAAACGATGTGTCAGAAAATCTTTGAAACGTTCTTTTTGATATCCGATAAAATCTAATGGAATTCCGTAAAAACGCGCTTGGTATGAATTATTAAAATCAATTCCAAACCACCCAAAACGCATTATAATCGAAGACCAAGTTAAGGCATGAGAATATTTATCTTTTGCAAAAACAAAAGGAGTTCCGCTTGATCCGGAAGTTTTGTTGAGGTAAATGTTTTTCTTGGAATAACCTTTTGAAAGTCTTTCTTCAAGAGGTTTTTGTAAATTTTGTTTGTTTAGTATTGGAAGATTTTCCCAGTTTCCATCAGTTTTATCTCCAACTAAATCTTTGTAAAAGGAATTATGATTAAGATGAAAATCGACGATTTCTTTCTTTTTGTTTTCAAGAAAAGTGATAAATTCTTCTTCAGATAAATGGATAATTTTCTCCAATTCAGATTTGGCTTTCTTTAACGGAAAACCATTTAATTGAAGGGAAAGATCAAAAAGGGAAATCATTAAACAGCTTCTTTTAAATCGTAACGTTTTATTGATTTTAATTCTTGACCTTTATTTGACTCTTCTTCTTCAATATCAAAATCGTCTTGAAGCCCAAGCCAAAATTTTGCTGAATTTCCAAAATAATGACTCAATCGTAAAGCTGTATCGGCAGTAATTCTTCTATTTCCTTTAATAATTTCAGAAATTCTGGTCTGTGGAATTTTCAGATCTTTTGATAAACGGTACGGTGTAATATTAAGCGGAATTAAAAATTCTTCAGATAAAATTTCGCCGGGATGTATATTTTTTAATTTTTCCATTTTTTCATTCATTTTAATGATAATCAACAATTTCAACATTTGAAGCATTTCCATTTTCCCAAACAAAAATGATACGCCATTGATTATTAATTCTAATGCTATAAAAGTCTTTTAAATTTCCGCTTAATTTTTCCAAGCGATTAGAAGGCGGAATTTTTAAATCGGTTAAATTTTGAGAATTATGAAGCATTCTGAGTTTTCTCCTGCCAATTTGCTGTATTTCAATTGATGTTTTTTTGACAGCGATACCATTCCAAATTTTTTCAGTTTCTTTCGACCCAAATGATATTATCATACCTTTCGCGTTACTAACGTCAAAAGTAAGTAAAAAAAATTATTATTTAAGCTCAAAAGCGACTATTTTTGCACCACAACTAAAATACAACAACACCATGACAATTTTATTATTGGGATCAGGCGGAAGAGAGCATGCATTTGCATGGAAAATGACTCAAAGTCCGCTTTGCGAAAAACTTTTTGTAGTACCTGGAAATGCAGGAACTGCTGCAATTGCTGAAAATGTGGCAATATCTGCGACAGATTTTGAAGCCGTAAAAGCTTTAGTACTTAAAGAAAATATAAGTTTAGTAGTCGTAGGACCAGAAGATCCATTGGTAAAAGGTATTTACGATTTTTTTAAAAACGACGAAAGTTTAAAACATATTCCAGTTATCGGACCATCTAAATTAGGTGCTCAATTAGAAGGAAGTAAAGAATTTGCGAAAGAATTCTTGATGAAACATAATATTCCAACAGCAGCTTACGATAGTTTTACTGCCGAAACAGTGGAGAAAGGATGTGATTTCTTAGAAACTTTACAACCGCCTTACGTTTTAAAAGCAGACGGTTTAGCTGCAGGAAAAGGAGTTTTGATTATTCAAGATCTTGAAGAAGCAAAAACAGAATTAAGAAACATGTTGGTTCACGAGAAATTTGGAGCAGCAAGTTCTAAAGTTGTTATCGAAGAATTTTTGGACGGAATCGAATTAAGCTGTTTTGTTTTAACGGACGGAAAAAACTATAAAATTCTTCCAACGGCAAAAGATTACAAACGAATTGGAGAAGGTGATACAGGTTTAAATACAGGCGGAATGGGAGCAGTTTCTCCAGTTCCTTATGTTGATTCTGTTTTAATGGAAAAAATTGAAACACGTATCGTAAAACCAACAATCGAAGGTTTCCAAAAAGACGGAATCGAATATAAAGGTTTTGTATTTATTGGTTTAATCAACGTGAAAAACGAACCAATCGTAATTGAATACAACGTAAGAATGGGAGATCCTGAAACTGAAGTTGTGGTTCCGAGATTAAAATCAGATTTAGTTGAATTGTTTTTGTCTGTTGCAGATCAAAAATTAGGAGAATTTAATTTAGAAGTTGATCCAAGAAGCGCAACGACTGTAATGGTTGTTTCTGGCGGATATCCTGAAGATTTTGAAAAAGGAAAAGTAATTTCTGGATTAGAAAATATTACAGATTCAATTGTTTTTCATGCAGGAACAAAATTAGATAACGGAAATGTCGTTACAAATGGAGGGCGTGTAATTGCGGTAACATCTTATGGAGATAATTTCCAAGAGGCCATAAAAAAATCTTACCAAAACATAGATAAACTAAGCTTTGATAAGATGTATTTTAGAAAAGATATCGGTTTCGATTTAATTTAAAAATAAAAATGACCAACCCTTTTAATTAAGGGTTTGGTTTTTATTTTAAAAATGAATGAGCTGTTGTATCTTGGTTTTCTGTTCCAGCATCATCAAAAATACGTAATTGTTTGATCCAATAAACGATTGCAGCAGAGCAGATGATTATGAAAATCCAGTTAATAGTGTTTGCACCAAACCATGTAATTAATTCCAAACGACGTAAAAAGTCAAGAGGAGCAAACAAAATGTTAACGAATAAGTATTGAATTCCTTCGAAAAAAGCTTTCATAATTTAAAAAATTATATGTTATTTATTGTTGTGTAATGCTTTGAAGATAAAATTCGGCTAACCAAATCTTTTTTCAACTTGTTAGGTTTTTCCTTTTAAACAAGTATTATCTTTACAACCACAAAAGTATAAAATATCCTTATGATAACAAGTGTTTTTAAAAAATCTACGCCATTAAATTATTCGTTGGTTGTAATTTTGATACTGGTTTTCTTTTTTATGTTCCAAATTAAAGATCCTTCTTGGGTAAGTTCTTATTTTTTGGCATTTCAAAAAGTGAGTTTATTATGCTTTATTTTGGCTTCTTTTTTTATGATTAATTTTATCGTAAAAAAGAACGGACTCAGTAAAGACAATGGTTACGCGATACTTTTCTATTTATTATTTCTTTTATTTTTCCCGACAATATTTAACAATCCAAATGTTATTTATGCCAATTTCTTTATTTTACTGGCACTTCGAAGATTAGTTTCATTGCAATCTTTAAAAGCGTCAAAAGAAAAAATATTTGATGCTGCATTTTGGGTTTTTGTAGCTTCTTTATTTCAATTTTGGAGTATTTTATTCTTAATATTGGTTTATATATCCATTATTTTTCACGTTTCACGCGATTATAGAAACTGGGTTTTGCCATTTATTGCATTTTTGGCTGTGGCAATTTTATTTTATATGACTTCATTAATTTTCAATATTGATGTCGTAGCTTTTTTTAACGAAAGAGCCGTAATCGATTTTAAGATTGATTATTTCAAAAATAATTACGAAAACGCAGCACTTTCCATATACACGGCAGTTGCTTTGTTTTTTGTAACTTCTATGTTGATGACTTTATCAAATAGACCGCAGATTGTTCATTCATCATACAAAAAAGTGGTAGCATATTTTTTTATCGCTGTCTTGGTTTTCATTATTTCGCCAAACAAAAGCAATGATTTATTGTTATTTAGCATTGCGCCTTTAACTATTATGGCGGCTAGCCATGTTGAATATATGCAGCAAAAATTGAATAACGAAATTGTATATTATGTACTGATAGTGTGCAGTTTGTTTACTTTTTTCTCGCAATTATAATTTACTTCCGTAAGCCAAGTCACCAGCGTCGCCAAGTCCAGGAACAATGTAATTTTTCTCGTTTAGTTTTTCATCCAAAGAAGCAACCCACAAATGGCAATTTTCTGGAAGATGTTCTTCTAAATGCGCTACACCTTCTGGAGCAGCAATAACCACAACAATATGAAATTCTGTTGGAGTAGCGTTTTCCATTAACTTTTTATGAACAGCGACAATAGATTGTCCAGTTGCCAACATTGGATCTAGAAGTAAAACTGTTTTGTTATTTAAATTTGAAATCGCTTGATATTCTACTAAAATTTCAAATTCATCATCATTATTAGGGTGAAATCTGCAAGCAGAAACAAAGCTATTTTCGGCATGATCAAAGTAATTTAGAAAACCATTATGTAGCGGTAAACCAGCTCTTAAGATCGGACATAAAACCAAATCTGTTTCAATTTGTGTTGTTTTTTTGATGCCAAGCGGAGTTTGAATTTCAACCTCTTTGTAAGGTAAAATTTTGCTCAGTTCATAAGCCATAATTTCTCCAATGCGTTCAATATTTCTTCTAAAACGCATGCTATCATTTTGAACATCGACATTTCTAATTTGCCCTAGGAAATGATTTAAAACGCTATTTTTTTCAGATATATAATGAATTTTCATGATGAAATATTAATTTATTAATGATTAAAGCTAAGAAAAGGAAAAATAATTGCTTTTTTTCGCAGCATAAAAGTATAAAAAGTATCTTTGTAACTCTAAAAAAATAAATACATGTTTTCAAAATTAGCATATTCTGTTTTCGAGCAAAGTATCAAAGATTATCATCAATTTGATAATGTTGACCAGCCGATTAATAATCCTTATCCAAAAGATAAGTTCGAGCATTTGTTATATCTAAAAAATTGGATTGATACCGTTCAATGGCATTTTGAGGATATTATCCGTGATCCGCAAATTGATCCAGTTGCTGCCTTAACTTTAAAAAGAAGAATTGATGCATCAAATCAAGAGCGTACAGATATGGTAGAATATATCGACAGCTACTTTTTGCAAAAATATAGCAACATAAAAGCTAAAGATGGAGCAAAAATCAATTCTGAAAGTCCAGCTTGGGCATTTGACAGATTGTCTATTTTGGCATTAAAAATTTATCATATGCACGAAGAAGCAACTCGTCCAGAAGCTTCTCAAGAGCACAGAGATAAATGTCAAGAAAAATTAAATGTACTTTTAGAACAAAGAACAGATTTATCTACAGCAATTGAAGAATTATTGACAGATATTGAAAATGGAGATAAATTCATGAAAGTGTACAAACAAATGAAAATGTACAATGACGACGAATTGAACCCAGTTTTATATCAAAATAAAAAATAATTTGGCAGAGTTGTCCAACAACAAAATCAAACATATAGCCGTCATGAGACTATCCGCAATGGGAGATGTCGCCATGACGGTTCCTGTTTTACGAGCTTTTGTAAAACAATATCCGACGGTAAAACTGACCGTTATTTCACGCCCATTTTTCAAACCTTTTTTTGATGGAATTTCGAATCTAGAGTTTTTTGCTTTTGATGAAAAAGAAAGACATAAAGGATTTCCAGGACTTTTACGTTTATATAAAGATGTAAAAAAATTGAAAATCGATGCTTTTGCAGATCTTCATAATGTTTTAAGATCTAAGGTTGTGAGTTTGCTTTTCGCTTTAAGCGGAAAAAAAAGAGCAACTGTTGATAAAGGAAGAGAAGGAAAAAAAGAACTGACAAGAGCAGAAAATAAGATTTTTGCGCAATTGCCAACAATGTTCGAAAGACACGCAAAAGTATTTAAACAACTTGGTTTTCCTTTAAATTTGTCGAATCCGATTTTTCCAGAAAAAGCAGTTTTAAGTTCTGAAATTCTTGAAATTATAGGAAATGAAAATCAAAAATTGATCGGAATTGCGCCTTTTGCTCAATACGATTCGAAGGTTTATCCTTTAGATTTAATGAAAGGAGTAATCGCAAAATTGGCTGAGAATTCTTCATATAAAATTTTACTTTTTGGCGGAGGAAAAAAAGAAATAGAAATTTTAGATTCAGTTTCAGAACCATTTGAAAATGTCATTAATATGGCTGGAAAAATTAAGTTTCAGCAAGAATTGCAATTAATTAGCAATCTAGACGTAATGCTTTCTATGGATTCTGGAAATGCACATATTGCAGCAATGCTTGGAGTAAAAGTAGTTACGCTTTGGGGCGCAACGCATCCATACGCAGGATTTTTACCTTTCAATCAAACGTTAGAAAACGCATTGACTTCAGATAGAAATCAATATCCAAAATTACCAACTTCGGTTTATGGAAATAAAGTTGTGGAAGGTTATGAAGATGCGATGAGAACTATTTTGCCACAACAGGTTTTTGACAAAGTTGTTGAACAGCTTTAATAAAAGATTAAAAAGCTAAAAACAATAGTTTTTCTAAGCTTCGGAGAAGCGAAATATTTATAGCAAAGAATAACATCTACAATATTAAAGCTCCAGCGGAGCGATATATTTTTGCCGTCCGCTGGAGCTTTTTTCTTTTGTTTTATTGTATTCTATAAATATTTTACTGAGGTTATTCCCGATAATAATCTTTAAGCAATATTGCTTCTTAATTCATATTTTTCATCAGAATCGAGAATAGAATATCCTATTGTTTTTTTTCTTTTTTTGTTAACTATAATCGTAACAAAGTTGTTTTTGTCTTCGGTTGATAATAGAATATGTTCAAACTTTTCTGTTGAATCTCTGTAAATCTTGTAAACTAAGTCATTGTCTTTAACTTTTTTAGATAGAACTTTAGCCGATTTAAGTTTACTTACATAAGGCCAAATATTAAAGATATTCGAATCGGTATCTTTTACTTCTACCATTTTATCGGTTAGAGTCGAGTTGTATTTTTCCCTTTCAAGCAACTTAGGGCCTTTTCTGTTTTTCATTTTTATGATAACTGCCAGAACGCATAGCGAAGCAGTTACAGCCAGCATAATAAATAGATATAGGTGAAAGTGTTGTACGTGAGCTGTCATGATATTTAATGTTTAAATGTTTGACAAATTTGATTTAGCTCTACAAATTCTCAGATTACGAGATTGAGATTACCATAATTACACCTCTAATTTAATGAAAAATCAGCAATATTTCGACAAAATTTTGCTTTTATTTCAATTAGAGCCAAATCTTTTCATCACGGCAGCGACGGTATATATAACTTTTTAGATTTGAAATGGTTTCTTGGTAATTTGGTGCGTCATAACCGTAGCGTTCATGCTCCATTTGTTCTCTTTCAATGGCGTCACATCCTTTTATAACTTCTTTAATCATGTCGAGCAAAGCAAGTTCTTTATTGTCGGTTTTTTGAAATTTAAGTTCAACAATTTCATCCTGAAGTTCTTCACAGTAATCAACCAGTTTCATAACTTCAGGTTCATCCAGAAGATATTCTTTGTTTCTAAAAATTTCTCGTACAGATTTCATATTCAATTAAATTTCAATTTTTAAATGCCATCCCGAGACCTCGGGACCAAGCCAGATCTTTGTCAAAGTTTTAAACTTTGACAAAGATTAGAAATAACGCAATTAAACAAAAAAAAAATTCCAAATCCCAATTGTATAGTTGGAATTTGGAATTTTATATTTTAAAATTTAACGATTATACGTCGTCGTAATCAACATAAATAGTTTCAGATGTTGGATGTGCCTGACAAGTTAAAATTAAACCTTCTGCAATTTCGCTGTCTGTTAAAATTGAGTTTTTAGTCATTTCTGCGCTTCCTGCAGTTACACGTCCTAAACAGCTGCTACAGATTCCGCCTTGACAAGAATAAGGAGCGTCAACACCTTGTTTTAAAGCAGCATCAAGAATAGTTTGTTTTTTAGACATTTCAAAAGTAGTCTCTTCATCGTCTACCAAAACCGTAATTTTTGTGTGTCCTTCTTGAGAGCCTTGAATTGCGTGTTCTTCAGAAGAAGAAGTAAAAAGTTCAAACTTAATGGCTGATTCTTTTACATTTTTCTCTTTTAAAACATTAGAAACCGTGTTAATCATGTCTTCTGGTCCGCACAAGAAGAATTTATCAAACTGAAGTTCTTTGTGTTTGTTATTCAAAACAAAATTAACAGTCGATTTTTCGATTCTTCCAAACAAAGCATTTTCAGCTTTTGCCTGGCTGAATACGTAATGAACAAAAAATCTTCCTACGTATTGCAATTGCAGATCGTGAAGTTCTTGATGAAAAATAGTGTTTTCAGGAGTTTTATTTCCGTAAACTAATACAAATGAACTCTTTGGCTCATGTTTTAAAACCGATTTTATGATAGAAAGAACAGGCGTGATTCCGCTTCCTGCAACAAACGCTGCATAGTTTTTTTGTCTTTCTGCATCTGGTTCAAAAGTAAATTTACCTTCTGGTTGACCTACTTCAAGAACATCACCAGCTTTAAGTATTGTATTGGCAAACTGAGAAAAAAGACCATTTTTTACTGCTTTAACAGCAATTCTTAATTCGCCGCTGTCTGGAGCTGAGCAAATAGAATAAGCACGTCTAATTTCTTGGTTATCAAGTGTTAATTTTAAATTTATATATTGACCAGCTATAAATTTATAGTCAGGTTTTAGTTCTTCGGGAACATTAAAAAGTACAGAAACAGCTTCTGCAGTTTCACGTTTAACCTCTTTAATTATAAGTTTTAAGAATGAAGGCATGATAGAATTTTTATGCAAAAGTAGCAAACCACTATTAAAAGATTAGCACGAAATTATTTTTTTTAACTTTTTTTGTAACGTTTTCCTACATTTGATCTCTTACTACAAAAATACTAAAACCATAAACCATGATTAAGAAGTTTATTTACCTTGAATGGAAAGCTTTCATTCGATCGGCATCATTTGGTAAAAACCTGGCAATGAAAATTCTAATAGGTTTTTTCATGATCTATTTTTCAGTAATTTTTATCGGAATGGGAGTTGGAGCATTTTATGTTCTAAAGGATATGAAATTAGAACCTTTGGTAACAGTCAACAAATTTTTAGTTTATTATTTTTTGTTCGATCTCATAATCCGATTATTGTTGCAATCAATTCCTGTTTTAAATATTAAACCGTTATTGATATTGCCTTTTAAAAAACCGACAATTGTTCATTTCTCATTAGGAAAAACGATGCTGTCATTTTTTAATTGGGTTCATGCTTTATTTTTTATTCCGTTTTCGATTGTGTTAATTTTAAACGGATATGATGTTGTCGGAATTGTTTTCTGGCATTTAGGAATAATGGCATTCATTTACATCAATAATTTTTTGAATATTATTTTAAGCAATATTGACAAATTATTCGCTGTATTTGTTGTTTTGATTATGACTTTTGCTGGAGCACAATATTATAAATTGTTTGATATCACGCTGTTTACGACTCCGTTTTTCCAAAACTTTTACGATATAGAAGGTGTGTTTTTAATACCAATATTGGTATTAATCGGATTGCATATTTATACTTTTAAATATTTTAAAAACAATTTATATCTAGATGCAGGGCTTTCTGTAAAACAAGATGAGGCATCAACAGAAAATCTTACTTGGTTGAATCAGTTCGGAACTTTGGGAACATTTCTTAAAAACGACATTAAGCTTATTAAAAGAAATAAAAGATCGAAAACGACAATTATCATGAGCGTTGTCTTTTTATTTTACGGATTGATTTTTTTCGGAAACTCACATCAGCCAGCGATGATGCATATTTTTGCCGGAATATTTGTTTCTGGAGGATTTCTATTTGTCTTCGGTCAATTTGTTCCGAGTTGGGATAGTTCATATTACCAATTAATGATGACACAAAATATTCCGTATAGAAATTATATCACTTCAAAATGGTGGCTTATTGTTATTGCAACATTTATTTCTACGATATTGGCATCTTTTTATCTTTTTTATGGATGGGAAGTTTATCTTACTATTGTTGTTGGAGCAATTTATAATATAGGTGTAAATTCTCATTTGGTTCTTTTAGGTGGTGCTTTCACTAAAACACCAATTGATTTGAGTAATGCAGGTGGCGCTTTTGGAGATAAAAAAGCTTTTAATGTAAATGCCATGCTTTTGTCATTGCCAAAAATTTTATTGCCAGTAGGTTTATATGCTTTAGGAATTTATTTTGGAGACAAAATGATTGGTTTGGCTTTAGTCGCCGTTGCGGGTATTCTTGGATTTGTATTTAAGGAAAAGGTATTTTCTTTAATTGAAAAAAGATACAAAATTGAAAAATACAGTATGATAAGTGCTTACAAACAAAAGAATTAATTAGAAAATGTGTCAATTTGAGAATGAGATAATTTCATTCTTTGGAAATCTAAAATCAACAATCTAAAATCAACAATTATCATGATACAAGTAAATCAACTTTCAAAAACATATAACGGAACAACAGTTTTAAATATTAGCAATCTTGAAATTCCAAAAGGACAAAGTTTCGGATTAGTGGGAAATAATGGAGCAGGAAAAACAACTTTTTTCAGCTTACTTTTAGATCTTATTCAGCCTTCAACAGGATATATAAAAAGCAATGATATTCAAGTAAATACAAGCGAAAATTGGAAATCTTTTACAGGTTCATTTTTAGATGAAAATTTTCTTATCGGATATTTAACACCAGAAGAATATTTCTATTTTATTGGAGATTTGCGCAATCAGAACAAAGCAGATGTAGATGCTTTATTGGCAAAACATGAAGAGTTTTTTAACGGAGAGATTTTAAAAAACAAAAAATACCTTCGAGATTTGTCAAAAGGAAACCAGAAAAAAGTTGGAATTATTGCAACGCTAATTGGAAATCCAGAAGTTGTAATTTTAGACGAACCTTTTGCAAATTTAGACCCAACAACGGTTAGCCGATTGAAAAAAATTATTAAAGAACTGGCAGAAAACCCAAATGTAACAGTTTTAGTTTCAAGCCACGACTTACAACATACTGTTGAAGTTTGCGATCGAATAGTTGCGCTTAATAAAGGTGAAATTGTAAAAGATATTCAGACCTCAAGAGAAACCTTACAGGAACTAGAATTGTTTTTTGCGGTATAGCATTTCTATATTTCAAAAAGAAGCGTATTTTTACAAATGAATATACTAAAACTGATTTTTAGTAGTTATCTGTTTTAAACTCTTTTCTATTGAAAAAGAATACTCTTAAATATAGTTTTACTCTCGTTTTTTTATTGCTTTTGATAGCTTGTTCTACCAAAAAAAACACTTTTTTGGCTAGAAGTTCGCATTCTATCGGAACCAAATATAATATTCTGTATAATGGAGGAATTGGCTTAGATAAAGGTCTTCAGTCTATTCAAGCCAATAATGAAGATAATTTTTGGAAAATTCTGCCAATAGAAAAAATGCAGTTCGACGAAAATTTTTCTGAAGGAGAAAAAGCCAAAAATCCTGATTTCGAAAAAGCAGAAACAAAAGCTACAAAAGCGATTCAGAAACACTCCATGAATATTGGAGGAAGAGAGAGAAACTGGCAGATTGACGAAGCATATCTGATGTTAGGAAAAGCGAGATATTACGATCAACGCTTTATTCCTGCAATTGAGGCATTCAATTATATTCTGTACAAATACCCAGAAAGCAATAATATTTACATCGCAAAAATCTGGAGAGAAAAGACCAATATGCGTTTAGGAAACGATGCAATTGCTCTTAAAAACATTAAAATCTTACTTAAAAAAACAGATTTAGACAAACAGACTTTTGCCGATGCAAATGCGCTTTTGGCTGAAGCATTTCTGAATTTAGAACAAAAAGATAGTGCCGTTGCCAAACTAAGAATTGCAGAACAATTTACCAAAAAAAATGAGGAACGCGCTAGATATCGTTTTATTTTGGGACAAATGTACCAAGAAGAAGGAAAAAAAGACAGCGCTAATTATTTTTATGATGGTGTAATTGATTTAAACAGAAAAGCAGATCGTAAATACATGATGCATGCTTATGCAAAGAAAGCTCAGATGTATGATTATGAAAACGGAAACGATACAATTTTCTTAAAAATGTACAATAAGTTAGTTGCAGATCGTGAAAACCGTCCTTATTATGATGTGCTTTTTTATGAGATGGGTAATTTTTATGATAAAAGAAAAGACAATAAAAACGCTCTGGTTTTCTATAACAAATCATTAGCAAGAAAATCGAAAGATCCATATTTAATGGCTTCTGCTTATAGAAATATCGGAAACATGTATTTTAAAAATACAGAATATATAATGGCAGCAAAGTATTATGACAGTACTTTGGTTAAGCTAGATCCTAAAACTAGAGAATACGCCTTTATTGAAAAAAACAGAAAAAACCTTGACGAAGTAATAAAATACGAAGCAATCGCAAAACGTAATGACAGTATTATTAAGGTTTACAACTTGCCGGCAACAGAAAAGAAAATTTATTTTGAAAACTATATTGCAGAGCTAAAAAAGAAAGACGAAGCTAAAAAACTTTTAGAAGAAAAAGAAAGAGAGAGATTAGTAAATATTGATTTAAACTCTCAGGCAGAAGTTTCTGGAAACGGAGCAGTTAATCCGCAATCTTTAGGTAAATCTTCTGTTCCTGAATTAGTTGGTGTGCCGCCTGGTTCTAATGATAATGTGAGCACATTTTATTTTTATAACCCAACAACAGTTGCTTACGGAAAACTGCAATTTAAAAAAATGTGGGGAAGCCGAACTTTAGGCGGTAATTGGAGATTGGCAGGAGTAAAATCTGCAAATGATGCAGCACTAAACGATACAATTAAAAATCAAGAAATTGCAAATGCAATAGCAGATACGGTTGTTGTAGAAAAATATACAGTTGCTTATTATGTAAAACAGCTTCCAACAACGCAAGCAGCTATGGATAGCATAGGCAAAGAACGTAATTTTTCATACTATCAATTAGGACTTATATATAAGGAGAAGTTTAAAGAATATAAATTGGCCAGTGATAAATTGGAGCAGTTATTAAAAAACAATCCAGAAGAAAAGTTAGTATTGCCATCGATGTATAATTTGTATAAAATCTATCAAATTACAGATCCGGCAAAAGCAGAAGCAATGAAAACTGAAATCTCGTCTAAATACCCAGATTCCAGATATGCTCAGATTTTAAATAACAAATCAGACGATTCAAGTTCGAGTCCTGATAAAGAGTATTATAAATGGTATAAGCTTTTTGAAGAAGAAAAATTTGATGAAGTCTTAGCAAATATTGATAATTTAATCAATCAATATTCAGGAGATGATATTGTTTCTAAATACGAATTATTAAAAGCCAATACTTTAGGAAAAGTAAATGGTTTGGAAGCCTATAAAAAAGGTTTGGAAAATGTTGCCGATAATTATCCGAATAGTGAAGAAGGTAAAAGTGCTAGAGAAAATTTGGAGAAACAAGTTCCAATTTTAGAAAAACTAGCTTTTACAGATGTTGACAACAAAAATTGGAAGATCTTATATAAAGTTGCTAATACGGATACAAAAACGGTTAAAAAAATCGAAGAAGCAATTAGAGTCTTTTTGTTGGTAGAAAATTACGAGAGATTAACAACGTCTTTAGACAAATACAATAAAACGGAAAGTTTTGTAGTTATTCATGGTTTAAAGTCAGAAGCTTACGCTAAAGATGTTGCAGGCGTTTTTAGAGATGATAAAAAATATAAAATTGCAGATCCAGCAATAATTATATCAACGGATAATTATAAAATTGTACAGATTAAAAAAAATCTAGACGCATACTTGACCCCAAAAGCCCCTTAAATCTTAACCGCCATGTTTGAAAAAGTAAAAAAAAACGGAACTGAACAATTAGGAAAAACGAATAGAATTGTAGAAGGAACATCAATAATAGGAGACATAGTTTCTAAAGCCGATTTTAGACTAGACGGCGAATTGATTGGAAATTTTACTTCACAAGGCAAAATCGTAATTGGCGCTAAGGGATCTGTAAAAGGAGAAATAATCTGTAACAATGCCGATATAGAAGGAGAATTTCACGGAAAAATAAAAGTTCTTGAAATCCTTAATATCAAATCGACGGCTCAAATTCATGGAGAAGTAGCAGTAGGAAAACTTTCAATAGAACCAGGAGCTGACTTCACGGCAACCTGCACAATGCTTGCCCATTCAAATGAAGTAATAATGCTAGAAGATGGAAAAGGAACCGAATAAAAATAGAGGAAATAAATGGATAGCACTCATTAATATTCCCATTCAAATGGGTGTTATTATATTTTTGTTTTCTTATCTCGGTACCTGGTTAGACGAAAATCATCCAAGCGAAAAAGTTTACTATAATAAGATACTGGTTATGGTTGGCGTTGCATTGGCGCTATATAACGTTATTCGTCAGGTCAATGAGATTAATAAAACAAAGTAAATAAAGTTTAAAAACGGCTTTAAATAATATCGCATCTTTGCAAAAAAATATTCAAGATGTTTTTAAAGAAATATAAACTTGTTTTTCATTTAATTATTCTCGCTTTTGCTTCCTATATAATACATAAAGGAGTTTTCTTCATTTTTAAAATTAACGATCAGAACTTTTTTTACAGTTTAGAAGTGCTGTATCTTATCTTTTTATTTTTTTCTACCTTATTATTAATACTAACATTAAAATTCCTAACGGATAAATTTGATAGCATTGGAATGTTCTTTATGTTGGGAACTTTTGTGCAAATGTTTATTTACTACGGATTTTTACGACCGATTTTATCAAGCAACATTTCTCAAGGCTCTGTTGAAAAAACTAATTTTTTTATAACATTTCTTCTGTTTTTGTTATTTCAGACGCTTTTAACTGCCCGATTATTAAATGAAAAGCGTTAAAATAACAATTCTTTAAAACAAGGTTTAAAAATAATTTTTCATATCCTTTTGAATATTAATAAAAAATGTACCTTTGCACCAAATTTTAGAAACGTAAAAAATAAGATTTTCCACAGATATGGTGATTTCAAACAAACCACTCAGATTTATTCTTGCAGCTTTAGTAGCTTGTCTTCCACTAATGAGTTTTTCAAATACTGAAAAAGACTCAAAGCATGTTCAAACTGAAGTAGCCCATGAAGGTGCTGCAGAAGGCCATCATGCAGAGCCAACAGATGTTAAATCTAAGATTAAAGCATTTATTGGTCACCACGTATTAGACTCTCATGATTTTACTTTAACACAAGATGATGAGACAGGTACATATTATGGTTTTCCATTGCCAGTAATTCTTTGGGATAATGGTTTACATATTTTTTCTTCTTCTAAATTTCACCACGGACACGAAGTAGCTGAGTCAAACGGTAACTTTTATGTAATTAACCACCACGATGGTAAAATTTACAAAACTGATGCTAAAGGCACAATTACTGAAGACGAAAAAACAGGTCACCCAACAAATGTTCGTCCATTAGACTTCTCAATTACTAAAACAGTACTTTCTATTATAGTATCTGCTTTATTAATGTTCTGGTTATTTACAAGTTTAGCAAAATCGTATGCTAAAAACGGAGGAATTGCTTCTGGAGTTGGTAGAATTTTCGAACCTTTAGTACTTTTTATTCGTGATGACGTTGCGATTCCAAACATTGGAGAAAAGCACTATAAAAAATACATGAGTTATTTATTGACAATCTTTTTCTTTGTATTGTTCTTAAATATTTTCGGATTAACTCCACTAGGAATTAATGCTACTGGTAATTTAACAATTACATTCTCTTTAGCAATCCTTACTTTCTTAATTACAAATCTTACTGCAAATAAAAATTACTGGGGTCACATTTTCTGGATGCCAGGAGTGCCAAAACCAATGAGAATTATTTTGGCTCCAATTGAATTGTTAGGAGTTTTCATCAAACCATTTTCATTAATGATTCGTTTGTACGCTAACATTTTTGCAGGTCACATCGTATTAATGAGTATTATCGGTTTAATGTTTATCTTTAAAAGCTGGATTGGAAGCAGTCTTTCTTTCGGATTATCATTTGCACTTTCTATTCTAGAAATTTTAGTAGCATTTTTACAAGCCTATATTTTTACAATGCTGTCTGCACTTTATTTTGGTTCAGCAGTAGAAGAGCACCACCACGAAGAGGAGGGGCATCACTAAAATTTAGATTTCAGAATCTAGATTTCAGATTTGCAAAAATCTAAAGTCTATAATCTAAGATCTAAAATCAAAATTGAATGTTTAATTTTTAATATATACAAATATGAACGGTTTAAATTTCGTAGGAGCTGGATTAATCGTAATCGGAGCTGCATTAGGTATTGGTAGAATTGGTGGTTCAGCAATGGACGCTATCGCTCGTCAGCCAGAAGCTTCAGGAAAAATCCAAACAGCTATGCTTATCGCTGCTGCACTTATTGAAGGTATTGGTTTCGCTGCATTATTCGCTGCTTAATTAAAACACAAAAAACAATAGTTGCAACGGTTGGTTGTAACTATTGTTTTAAAAATAAAACATTAAAAATAAAATTGCTCTTCAAGACAATTTAAAAGATATAATTTAAAATTTATAATTCTATATAATGGAAAAGTTAATAAATCAGTTCGAGTTCGGTTTGTTCTTTTGGCAAGTATTAATATTTGTTGGATTAATTTTCTTGTTGAAAAAATTTGCATGGAAACCAATTCTTGATGCAGTAAATGATAGAGAGCAAGGAATTAAAGATGCGTTACTTTCTGCAGAAAATGCAAGACAAGAAATGCAAAATTTACAAGCTGATAACCAAAGAATTTTGAATGAAGCTCGTGCAGAACGTGATGCTATGTTAAAAGAAGCTCGCGAAATGAAAGAGAAAATGATTGCTGATTCTAAAAATGAAGCTCAAGCTCAAGGTCAAAAAATGATCGAGCAAGCTAAAGCTGCTATCGAAAGCGAAAAAAATGCTGCTATGGCAGAATTGAAATCTCAAGTTTCAACTTTATCGTTAAGCATTGCTGAAAAATTATTGAAAGAAGAATTATCTAACAAAGAATCTCAAACTAAATTAGTTGAGAAAATGTTAGGTGACGTAAAGTTAAACTAAGACTATGGCAAGTACAAGAGCAGCAATTCGTTATGCAAAAGCAATTTTGGACTTAGCAAACTCTAAAGGTGTTGCCGAAGCTGTAAATAACGATATGAAATCAATTGCAAATGCAATTGAAACTAATGTAGAATTGAGTACGTTTATTGAAAACCCAACAACAACTGTTGAAGTTAAACAAAGTGCTCTTTTAGAAGTTTTCGCAAATGTAAATGGTGTAACTAAAGGGTTATTTCAATTATTATTCGAAAACAAAAGATTTGAAATTTTAAATGCAATTGCTGTTGAATATAGTAAAGTATATGATGAGAGCAATGGTATTGAAGTTGCAAAAGTGACAACTGCAATTCCTATGGATGCAGAATTAGAAGCTAAAGTTTTAGCAAAAATCGCGACTTTATCTGATAAAAAAATTACAATTGAAAATATAGTAGATCCAGCTATTATCGGTGGATTTATTTTGAGAATAGGTGACAAGCAATACAATGCTTCTGTTGCAAACAGATTACAAGTATTAAAAAGAGAGTTAAGTAATTAGTTTTTATAACACAAAAAGTGTCTAAATTATAAATTAAGATGGCGGAAATCAAACCTGCTGAAATTTCAGCAATATTAAGAAAGCAAGTAGAAGGTTTTGAATCTGGTGCTACGCTAGAGGAAGTAGGAACAGTACTTCAAGTTGGAGACGGTATTGCTCGTGTTTACGGGCTATCTAATGTACAATATGGAGAGTTAGTAGAATTTGATAACGGTATGGAAGGTATCGTATTGAATCTTGAAGAGGATAATGTTGGGGTTGTACTTTTAGGACCATCAACTGGACTTAAAGAAGGATCTACTGCAAAAAGAACTCAACGTATTGCTTCTCTTAAAGTAGGTGAGCAAATGGTAGGACGTGTTGTTAACACACTTGGTTTTCCAATTGATGGAAAAGGACCAATCGGTGGAGACTTATACGAAATGCCTTTGGAAAGAAAAGCACCTGGTGTTATCTTCCGTCAGCCAGTAACTGAACCATTACAAACAGGAGTAAAAGCAGTTGATGCTATGATCCCAGTTGGTCGTGGACAGCGTGAGCTTGTAATCGGTGACCGTCAAACAGGTAAATCAACTGTTTGTATCGATACAATCTTAAATCAAAAAGAATTTTATGATGCAGGAAAACCTGTATTCTGTATATATGTTGCAATTGGACAAAAAGCTTCAACTGTAGCAGGAATCGCTAAAATGTTAGAAGAAAAAGGAGCAATGGCTTATACAGTTATCGTTGCTGCTAATGCTTCTGATCCTGCTCCAATGCAAGTTTATGCTCCATTCGCTGGTGCTGCAATTGGAGAGTATTTCAGAGATTCTGGTCGTCCAGCTCTTATCGTTTATGATGATTTATCTAAACAAGCTGTTGCTTACCGTGAGGTTTCTCTTTTATTAAGAAGACCACCGGGACGTGAGGCTTACCCTGGAGACGTTTTCTACTTACACTCTCGTTTATTAGAGCGTGCTTGTAAAGTAATTGCTGATGATGGTATCGCTAAAAACATGAACGATTTACCAGATTCTATCAAATCTATCGTAAAAGGTGGTGGTTCATTAACTGCTTTACCAATTATCGAAACTCAAGCTGGAGACGTTTCTGCATATATTCCAACAAACGTAATCTCGATTACAGATGGTCAGATTTTCCTTGATGGAGATTTGTTCAACTCTGGAGTTCGTCCTGCTATTAACGTAGGTATCTCTGTATCTCGTGTTGGAGGTAATGCTCAAATTAAATCTATGAAGAAAGTTTCTGGAACTTTAAAATTAGATCAAGCTCAATTCCGTGAATTAGAAGCTTTTGCTAAATTTGGTTCTGACTTAGATTCTGTTACTTTAAACGTAATTGAAAAAGGTAAAAGAAACGTTGAAATCTTGAAACAAGGTTTAAATGATCCTTATACAGTTGAAAACCAAGTAGCGATTATCTACGCTGGTTCTAAAAACTTATTAAGAAACGTTCCTGTAGAAAAAGTAAAAGAATTTGAAGCTGATTTCTTAGCTTACTTAAACAGTAAACATAAAGATACGCTTAACGCGTTGAAAGCTGGTAAATTAGATGACAGCATTACAGATGTTATCGAAAAAGCAGCAAAAGAAATCTCAGCAAAATATAACTAATTAGATAATTCGTTAATTAGATAATTAGAAAATGGTTTAACATTCTTCTGATTATCTAATTTTCAAATTGTCACATTTTCTAATTAATAGATGGCAAATTTAAAGGAAATCCGTAATAGAATTACTTCCGTTTCATCGACGATGCAGATTACATCGGCTATGAAAATGGTTTCTGCTGCAAAGCTGAAGAAAGCACAAGATGCAATCACTGCAATGCGTCCTTATGCCGAGAAATTAACGGAGTTATTGCAAGATCTTTCTTCTACACTTGAAGGTGAAGTTGGAGGAGATTACACTACACAACGTGAAGTAAAAAAAGTATTGTTAGTAGCTATAACTTCAAACAGAGGTTTATGCGGCGCTTTCAATTCAAATATTATTAAAGAGATTAAAAACCGTACACAGTTTTACGCTGGAAAGCAAGTTGATGTTTTTGCTATTGGTAAAAAAGGAAATGACGCTTTAAGCAAAACTCATAAAGTTCACGGTCATCATAATGCAATTTTTGATCATTTAACTTTTGAAAATGTTGCTGGAATTGCAGATAATTTGACGGAGAAATTTTTATCTGGAGATTATGACAGAATTGAGTTGGTTTATAATCAATTTAAAAATGCAGCAACACAGATTGTTCAAGTAGAGCAATTTTTACCATTGGCTCCTATCAATTCTGACAAAAATGTTTCTGCTGGAGATTATATTTTTGAACCTTCTAAAGAAGAAATTGTTTTGACTTTAATTCCTAAGTCTTTAAAAACACAATTATATAAAGGTATCCGCGATTCATTTGCTTCTGAGCACGGAGCGCGTATGACTGCTATGCACAAAGCAACAGATAATGCTACTGAATTAAGAAACCAATTGAAATTAACTTACAACAAAGCTCGTCAAGCTGCGATTACAAGTGAGATTTTGGAAATTGTTGGTGGAGCAGAAGCTTTAAATGGGTAATAAATTCCATTATATATAAAATAAAAAGCCAGCATTTGCTGGCTTTTTATTTATTGGAAGTTTTCTTTTTTAAAAATAATTTTATAAAATGGTGATTCTCAAATTATTCAAAAGTTGAGAATCACTACCATTTTATAAAAATAGACAGATAACTCTGTGTGCTTTGTCTTTCATGGGAACAAACTAGCTTTATTAATCCCAATGCTCTGTTTTTTTGAGGGTTACATTTCAGCAGAATCAATCCCTTTTGCTTTGTCTTTTATGGGAACAAACAAGCTTTATTAGTCCCAGTGCTCTGTTTTTATTAGGGTTACAATACAGCTGAATCAATCCCTTATGCTTTGTCTTTTATGGGAACAAACAAGCTTTATCAGTCCCAGTGCTTCCTTTTTTATAAGGGTTGTATTTAGCTTTCTCAATCCCTGTGAAACAAATTTAGGAAAAGACTGTCTAAAAAAAGTTACATAATTTTCATGTCTAATTTATATATTTCACATGTCTTTGATTTTTAATTATATAACTATTAACTAACAAATTAATTATTTTTGATTATATTACAGTAAAATTCTATGAAACAGCTACTTATAAAAGAACTTACTACCATTCCAGAAATGTTAGCTCAAATAGAAACAATCAAGTTTTTATATCCAAACATAACTTTAGAAAAATATGAATCTTTTCTTTCTGAAATGCTTCCTCATAATTATACTCAAATCGCTGTTTTTGAAAATGATATTTGTGTAGGACTTACAGGTTGCTGGTCTGCAACTAAATTATGGACGGGAAAATATTTAGAAATAGATAATTTTGTTGTAAATCCAAATCACCGTTCTAAAGGAATTGGAAAATTGCTTACCGATTATATAGAGGAAAAAGCAGTGGAATTAAATTGCAGCAGTATTGTTCTGGATGCTTTTACGGGAAATTTTGGAGCTCATAGATTTTACTACAATCAAGGTTACGCTCCAAGAGGGTTTCATTTTGTAAAAATTTTAGACGAAAAGAAAATGACTGTCTAAAAACAAACAGAACTTTATTTTATTGCATCAACAAAAACACCATTAAACAAAAGAAATGGTTATTTTTGTCTTACAAACACTATTATAATTATATTTTGGGATTATATAAAAATCTATTTAAGCAAACAGCAATTTACGGTCTGGCAACAGTTTTACCAAGAATGCTAAGTTTTTTATTAGTGAGATTATATACAGGAATTTTACCAACGGCAGAGTATGGCGAAGTTTCAATCGTATTGTCTTGGATGGTTTTCTTTAACGTAGTTCTTTCTTACGGAATGGAAACTGCCTTTTTTAGATTTTACAGTGCCGAAGATGACAAGAAAAATGTAATTGCAACTTCTACTATTTCAATATTTTGGACTTCAATTATCTTTCTTTTTGTTGCTTTAATTTTTAGAAATACCCTCGCCAATCTTGCAGAAGTAGACGTTCAATACATTACTTATACTGTTTGGATTTTGGTATTAGATGCATTGGTTTTAATTCCGTTTTCTAAATTAAGAGCCAATCAAAGACCAATGGTTTATGCTGCTATTAAGATTGGAAATGTAGTTATAAATCTTTTGCTTAATATCTTTTTCTTAATGTATCTGCCTACTTTGGCGGCAGAAAATCCGGGTTCTGTTTGGGATAATTTATATGTCGAAAACTTTCAAATCGCGTACATTTTCATTGCAAATCTTTTGGCAAGTTTGGCCACATTTATAGTTCTTTCTCCAAATTATCTTTCGCTTGGACGAAAATTCGATCCAGAACTTTGGAGAAGAATGATGAAATACGGTCTGCCAATTTTGGTTGCCGGATTAGCTTTTGCCGTAAATGAACATTTCGATAAAATCTTATTAGGTTATTTGCTTCCAGAAAACTTGGCAAAATCTGAGGTTGGAGCATATTCAGCCTGTTATAAGTTAGGATTGTTTATGGTTCTTTTTGCTACAGCTTTCAGATTAGGAATTGAGCCTTTCTTTTTCAGCCATGCTAAAAATGAAAATGCGCCACAAACTTATGCAGTAATTACCAAATATTTTGTGATATTGGGATCTCTAATTTTATTAGGCGTAATTGTTTTTGCTGATGTTCTAAAATACCTTTTATTAGACAATAAATCATATTGGGAAGCAATGAAAGTGGTGCCATTAATTATCTTGGCAAATTTCTTTCTAGGAATTTATAACAACTTATCGGTGTGGTATAAACTTACAGATAAAACAAAAATTGGAGCCTATATTTCTATAGTAGGCGCTATAGTAACTTTGGTTTTAAATTATCTTTTAATTCCAAAATACAGTTATTATGGTTCTGCAATTGCAACCATTTCGGCTTACGGAAGCATGATGCTTATTTCTTATGTTTTAGGAAATAAATATTATCCAATTCCTTATGACATGAATAAAATTGGCGCTTATTTAGGAGTTTCTATATTATTTTCGATTATCTCGTTTTACGGATTTAGAGAAAAATATTATGTTGGAATTCCGCTTCTTTTAGCCTTTATGTATTTGGTTTATCATTTTGAAAAAGATACTATAAAAGGAATAATGAAAAGAAAATAAGACACTTATAAAAAATATTTATTTAAAAATGAAAATACAAATAATCAATAAATCTCAGCACGATTTACCAAACTACGAAACAATTGCTTCTGCAGGAATGGATTTACGTGCCAATATTTCTGACGCAATTACGTTAAAACCTTTAGAAAGAGCGATTGTAAAAACAGGACTTTTTATCGAATTGCCAATTAGTTACGAAGCGCAAGTAAGACCAAGAAGTGGTCTGGCGGCAAAAAAAGGCGTAACAGTTTTAAATTCGCCTGGAACTATTGATGCAGATTACAGAGGAGAAATTGGTGTAATTTTAGTAAATTTATCTAATGACGATTTTGTAATTGAAAATGGAGAAAGAATTGCACAATTGATTATTGCAAAACACGAAAGAGCTGAATGGATCGAAGTTGAAACACTTTCTGAAACATCAAGAGGTGAAGGAGGATTCGGAAGCACTGGAGTAAAATAAATTTCTGTAATAAACAGAACAAAAAAAAGAAAGACCAAACCCCACGAAGATTTTTTCAAATCTTCTTATAAAATCAAATAAAGAATGAAAATAATTGTGCCAATGGCAGGCCGCGGATCGAGATTGAGGCCTCATACATTAACTGTTCCAAAACCATTAATTCCTGTTGCAGGTAAATCTATTGTACATCGTTTAGTTGAAGATATTGCCAAAATATTAAAAGAACCAATTGAAGAAGTGGCTTTTATTTTAGGAGACGAAGCTTTTTTTGGAGATGATGTTGTAAAAAGCTTAGAAGATTTGGCTAAAGGATTAGGAGCAAAAGCTGCTATATACCGTCAGGATCAACCTTTGGGAACTGGTCACGCAATTATGTGTGCAAAAGATTCTCTTTCTGGACCAGCGGTAATTGCTTATGCAGATACTTTAATTAGAGCAGATTTTGAATTAGATCCAGAAGCAGATGCTGTAATTTGGGTAAAGCAAGTTGAACAGCCAGAAGCATTTGGTGTTGTAAAACTAAACCAAAATAATGAAATTATTGAGTTGGTTGAAAAACCAAAAGAATTTGTTAGTGACTTAGCGGTTATCGGAATTTATTATTTTAAAGAAGTTGGAGTTTTAAGAAATGAACTTCAAAATGTTTTGGATAATAATATTCAAAATGGTGGAGAATACCAGATTAATGACGGTATCAAAGCGATGATGGCTAACGGAAAAGTTTTCAAAACCGGAAGCGTTGACGAATGGATGGATTGCGGAAACAAAGATGTTACTGTTGAAACAAATACAAGAATGTTAGGTTTTCTTCACAATGACGGAGAACATTTAGTAGACTATGGTGTAAAATTAGAAAATTCAACAATTATTCCGCCTTGTTATATCGGAGAAAATGTTGTTTTAAAAAACACAACTATTGGTCCAAATGTTTCTTTAGGAAACGGATGTCATGTTACAGATAGCACGATCAAAAACAGTTTAATTCAGACGTATTCTCAAATTAAAAATGCTGATTTAGATAACGCAATGATCGGAAATCATGTAAGTTATGATGGTAAATTTACTAGTATTAGTATTGGTGATTACGCTGTTTTAGAATAAAATAAAAAAGAAGAAAGTTTCGTTTTTTTGTTTAAGATGTAAATTTTAGAAATGATTAAAAAAGGAGTTTTTACAGTTTTGCTTGTTGCTTTATTTAGCACATCGTTTTCGGCTTTTGCACAGACAGAGCCCGAGGACATTGCTATGGCAACAGACGAATATCAAGACTCATTTTATGAATCATTAAAACAAAAAGGAATCGAAAATTATGATAAAGCAATTGTGTCATTGGAAAAATGTATCAAACTAAAACCCAATGACGCAGTAGCTTATTTTGAATTAGGGAAGAATTATCTAGCGCTTAAACAATATCAAAATGCGCAAGATGCTTTTGAAAAAGCAACACAGCTTGATCCTAAAAATAAATGGTTTTGGCTCGGAATTTACGATGTAAGTTATGAGACAAAAAACTATGCTTTGGCAATTGAAATCATTCAAAAAATTATTGTTTTTGATGAAGAATACAAAGACGATTTGATTTCGTTGTATATGATTACAAATCAGTATGACAAGGCATTGATTGCTATAAACGAAATGAATGATAAATTCGGAAAATCTTCAGATCGTGAAATTTATAAAGCGCAGATTCTCTCGCAAGGAAAATATCAAAATGCAGAAATTGACAATCTGATTCAGCAGATTAAAAAAGATCCGAAAGAAGAATCAAATTATTTGAATCTAATTCTTTTGTATTCAAAAAATAATGAAAATGAGAAGTCTTTAGAAGTGGCCAAACAATTGGCAAAAGAAATTCCGAATTCAGAATGGGCTCAAATAAGTTTGTTTAAAACTTATTTGGATGCTAATCAGGCAGATAAAGCTATAAAATCGATGAATGTAATTTTAGCAAGCTCAAAAATTGATTCAAAAATTAAACATAGAACTTTGAATGAATTTTTGATTTTTGTAAACAAAAATCCGCAATATTCAACAGATTTAGAAAAAGCCATTTCGTATTTTGATAACGATAAAGATGTTGATGTCGCTAAAGAAATTGGAAAATTTTATCACAGCAAAGGCCAGTTTGAAAATGCAATTAAATATTATGAAAAAGATTTAAAAGCACATTCAGATACAGATCTTGAAACCAATATGTTATTGTTAGAAGCGTATTCTCAGGTTAAGCAATACGATTTAATGACCAAAAGAGCCATGATGCTGATTGAAGTCTATCCAAGTCAGGCACAGTTTTATTATTATGCAGGTTTGGGAAGCAATCAGACGAAGCAGTTTAAAAATGCAAAAACTGTTTTAGAAATGGGGCTTGATTATGTAGTGGATGATGCAAAATTGGAAGCAAATTTTAATATTCAATTAGGAGAAGCGTATAATGGATTGGGAGATGCCAAGAAAAAAGAGGAATACTTTTTGAAGGCTAATGAATTATTAAAAAAGAAAAAATAAAAAGAAAATTCAAATGAAAAAATATATATCAGTTCTATTGCTATCTGTTGCCGTAATTTCATGTAAATCTAAAGCAGTTGCGGTACAAGGAAACAATACAAGCCAAACAGTTGCTCCAAAAGAGGATAAAAAAGTTGTAGAAAAGCATTATGAGAATAAATTAGATTTTTCTACCTTATACATAAAAGCCAGCGCAAAATATGTTGATGAAAAACAAAGCCAAAATGTTAGTGCTGAAATTAGAATCGAAAAAGACAAACAGATTTTGATAAGTGTACGCTTTTTAGGGATTACAATGGCAAAAGCTTTAATAACACCTTCTACAGTAAGTTATTACGAAAAAATAAACAGTACGTATTACGAAGGAGATTTTACAAGTCTAAGCAAATGGTTAGGAACAGATTTAGACTATACTAAAGTGCAGAACTTACTTGTAGGAGAAGCATTTGACGATTTAAGAAAAGGGAAATACACGCAAACCATTGTAGATAATCTTTTTAGATTGGATGAAGAAAAAGATGCAAATTTGAAAAAGACATTTTTCTTAGATGGCGAAAAATATTTGATTCAAAAGGAAGAGATTTCTCAGCCATCAGAAAATAGAAATTTACAGATTAATTACTCAGATAGTAAAGTTTTCAATCAAGGAACAATTCCAACTAGTATCGAAATAAATGCCGTTCAGCCAAAAGGCAAAACGAATATTAATTTAAATTATAACAATATTTCATTTAATGAAGAACTTTCTTTTCCATATAGCGTTCCAAGTGGCTATAAAAAAGTTACAATTCAGTAAATTTGCAAAATAAAAATAGAAACATGCCAAAATTTCTCCTAAGTCTAGTTTTAATATGTGCCACAACATTTGTGTGGGCGCAGGATTCACAGCAAGAAAAACTGGAACAGCGTAAAGCTCAAATTCAACAGGAAATTAGAGACAATGAAAAAATGCTTCAGTCTGTTCGAAAAAAAGAGAAATCTGCTGTAAATGAATATTTAATTCAAGCGAATAAAATTAAACTTAAAGAGAAATTAATCAATACAACAGCAAAGCAAGAAAAGCTGATTAGTAATGACATGTATATTAATCAAGTTCAGGTTAATAAGCTTAAAAAAGAATTAAAAGTTCTAAAAGAAGATTATGCCGAAATGATTTTGAAATCATACAAAAGCCGTTCTGAACAAAGTCGTGCAATGTTTATTTTATCTTCAGAAAGTTTTCTGCAAGCTTATAAAAGAGCACAATACTTAAAGCAATATACTGCCTTCAGAAAAAATCAAGGTCTTGAAATTCAATCCAAAACTGCACAATTAGTTGATTTTAATGCAAAATTAGATGGGCAGAGACAAGTAAAGAAGAAGATTATTTCAGAAAATCAAAAAGAAAAAGTTACTCTTGAAGCTGAGAAGAAAGAACAGCAAAAGTTAGTTAATTCACTTAAAAAAGATAAAAACAAAATTGCAGCCGATATTCGATCAAAACAAAGTGAATCAAAACGTATTGATAGACAAATTGATCGTTTAATTCGTGAAGCAATTGCCGAAGCCAATAGAAAAGCCGCGGCAGAAAGAGCAAAAGCAAATCCAGGTTCGAGCGAAGCTAAGGCTCCAGTTTCTTCTTCTAAAATTGCATTGACACCAGAAGATAAAGTTTTAGCAGCTGATTTTAAAGCGAATAGAGGAAGATTACCTTGGCCTGTAGAAAAAGGATTTATTTCTCTAGGTTACGGAGATCAGCCACACCCGTTGCACCCTTCAATTACGGTTCATAATTCTGGAGTTGAGATTACAACTGAAGATGGCGCGAGTGCAAGAGCTGTATTTGCGGGAGAAGTTTCTAAAGTTATCGTTTTATCTCCAGTAAATAAGGCAGTCGTAATTCAGCACGGAGATTATTTTACTGTATACCAAAACCTAAGTTCTGTTTCGGTTAGTCAAGGTGATAAAGTGACAATCAAACAAAACATCGGAAGAGTTAGAACAAGTGGCGATACAGGAAAGACAATTATAAAGTTCCTGATTATGCAAAATACTTCAAATAATAATCCTGAAGGATGGTTGCAAAGCAGATAATAAAAAGGGAGCAATTTTGCTCCCTTTTTTATTAATCATATTGTTCTAAAAAATATTTAACAACATCTGTGGTGGTAACAATCCCTTTAAGTTCACCTTTATCAACAACAGGGAGAGCATGAAAATCTTCTTTCACAAAAATTTCGGCTAAATCTCTAATTATGGTATCTGACGAAACTGTTTTTGGTTTAGAAGTCATTACCTGAGAAATAGTAAGCATTTCTAGAATAGCTTCATCAGCATTTTCCTGACCTTCAAACAAAGCTCCAAAAGTAAGTCGGTTAATATCTGTTCTGCTTATTATTCCAATTACTTCTTTGCCTTTAACAATTGGAATATGTCGAATTGTATTAGTTTTTAATTTTTCTACTACAGTTTTTAAATCATCTTTTTCGTTTGCAGTTACTACTGTTTTGGTCATTATATGACTAATTGGTTCCCTTTTTTTCATGATAGATTAGTTTTATATTTACATCAAATATGTAGAATAATTCTCTCAATTAGTATGATTTTTATCAGTTTCGAAACAAATAAAAGTGCTTAGAAAACCAGTAAAATTTAGTATTTTTGCACTATGGAAACAAATAGACAGAAAAAAATAGGCGGTGTCATTCAGAAAGATCTGGTTGAGATTTTGCAGGGTGAAGTGAGAAAAAACGGAATTACAAATTTGGTAATTTCAGTATCCAAAGTAAGCGTAACTACAGATTTATCTGTAGCAACAGTATATTTGAGTATTTTTCCGCAAGAAAAAGCGAAAGAAACTTTAGAAGCAATCAAAACAAATACAACTTTAATAAAACATGATTTATCACAGCGTGTGCGTTTGCAATTACGTCGCGTTCCGAATTTAGTTTTCTTTATAGATGATTCTCTAGATTATATTGAGAAAATTGACAATGCACTTGCAGGAAAAGAAAACCCAATAGAAAATCGTGATCTTTTAGAAAAAAGAAGAAAATCATAAATTGAATTTCCCCTTATACATAGCCAAACGATATATTTTTAGCAGTAGTAAAAACAATGCTATCAATATCATTAATCGTATTGCCAGCATGGGAATCATTGTTGGTACAATGGCTTTGTTTGTGGTTTTATCTGTCTTCAGCGGATTAAAAGTTTTTAGTCTTTCATTTACAAATGAAATAGATCCTGATTTAAAATTGACAAGCACTTACGGAAAGTCATTTTTTATTGCACCCAATCAGGAAAATGAAATCAAGAAAATAGAAGGAGTCGCTTCTTACACCAAAATTATTGAAGAACGTGTTTTGTTTTTATTTAAAGACAAGCAGCAAGTCACATATCTTAAAGGTGTTGATAGTTCTTACGCTGTTGTTAACGATATTAGAAAGAAACTTTTTAATGGTCAATGGCTGAAACCAGAAACTTTTCAGGTTGTTATAGGGTATGGTTTGGCTCAGAATTTTTCTTTGGGAATTATGGATTTCGAAAACCCGCTTCAGATTTTTGCACCAAAACCTGGAAAAGGAGCAATTGAAAATCCTGAAGAAGCATTTAATAAAACAGATGTCTTACCAGTTGGAATTTATTCCATAAGCGAAGATTTAGATTCTAAATATGTATTTGCCGATTTAGGTTTAACGCAGGAATTACTGATGTATAAACCTAATCAGATTTCTGGAATTGAATTTAAACTAAAGCCAAATGCAGATGAAAATGCTATAAAGTCTCAATTAAATAAGATCTTTAAAAATAAAATTACTTTAAAAAACAGAGCGCAGTTAAATGAGTCTTTGTATAAAATGCTCAACACAGAAAATATTGCCGTTTATCTAATTTTTACTTTAGTGATTATTGTAGCACTTTTCAATTTGATTGGAGCCTTGATTATGATGATTTTAGAAAAGAAAGGAAATCTAAAAACGCTTTTTAATCTAGGAACAGACATTAGCCATCTTCGCAAAATATTTTTACTTCAAGGAACTTTGTTAAGTGTTTTTGGCGGATTAATCGGATTGGCGCTGGGCATAATATTGGTAGTCTTACAGCAACAATTTGAGTTGATTATGATTACGCCAACACTTGCATATCCAGTTGTTTTTACAATGGAAAATGTGCTAATTGTAATGGCAACTATTATTTCTCTAGGTTTTGTTGCGTCTTTAATAGCAAGCAGCCGTGTGAGCAAAAAATTGCTTGATTAATTTTTGCTAAAAAATATTACTTATATTTACCGCCTTAAATAACTACAGCATATGATTGTTTCTGCCTAATCCTATTTTATTTTTTAGAATAATTAGGATACTTACGTTTACTTTTTAGTTCAGATTTATACATCTGAACCAATATTATTTTTATCCTAAAATATCATGACAGAAACAACTATAAAGAAAAGTTTATTCTCTAAAATTTTCACCACTCTAAAACAAGCCCTAAAAGGCGACGAATCTTTTGATTATACTTCTGGAAGTATAAAAAAAGCTGTAATTCTATTAGCCATTCCGATGGTTTTAGAAATGATGATGGAATCGGTTTTTGCATTAGTCGATTTGTATTTTGTTGGACATCTAGAACACAGTAGTTTTGCCATTCAAACCGTTGGCTTAACAGAATCTGTATTGACCGTTATATATTCTCTTGCAATCGGGATGAGCATGGCGGCAACGGCTGTTGTAGCACGACGTATTGGAGAAAAAGATCCAATTGCAGCCGCAAAAGCTGGAATGCAGGCGATTATTGTAGCATTTGCCGTTAATAGTGTATTGAGCATTTTCGGAATTATCTATGCAAAAGATATTTTGATTTTGATGGGTTCTTCTGTAGAATCAGCCGAGCATGGTTACAGATTTACTCAAATCATGATTGGTTCGAGTTTATGTATCATGCTTTTGTTTCTAATTAACGGAATTTTTCGTGGAGCCGGAAATGCAGCAATTGCAATGAAAAGTCTTTGGATTGCTAACATTTGCAATATCATTTTATGTCCGATTTTAATTAATGGTTTTGGACCCATTCCTGCTTTTGGATTAGTTGGCGCAGCATTAGCAACAACTGTTGGAAGAAGTATTGGAGTTTTGTATCAAGTTTATCATTTGTTTTTTGGAAACGGAATTTTAAAAATCAAAATTCCCTATTTCGCTCCAGATTTTACTCAAATAAGAGCTTTAGTAAAAATAGCGGCTCCAGGAATTTTGCAATTCGTAATTGCTTCTTGCAGTTGGATTTTCTTAGCACAATTAGTGGCAACAACTGGCGGTGATCATGGTTCTGCGGGTTATCAAACGGCTTTGAGAATTATGATGTTTTTTATACTTCCAGCGTGGGGATTAAGTAATGCTGCCGCGACTTTGGTCGGACAAAACTTAGGGGCTAAACAAATTGAACGGGCAGAAAAATCCGTAATGACAACAGCAAGATATAATGTAATTTTCATGGCTTCAATCATGATGATTACTTTGATCTTTGGAAAATATATTATTTCGTTTTTCACGAATGACGAACAGGTTAAAACTATAGCAATCGAAGCTTTACAGATTATGAGCGTCGGATTTATTTTCTACGGAATCGGAATGGTTTTGATAAATACTTTTAACGGAGCGGGAGATACCTGGACACCAACTGGAATTAACTTTTTCGGATTTTGGCTTTTCCAAATTCCGCTTGCTTTTGTTTTAGCCAAGCATTTTAATATGGGACCAACTGGAGTTTTTATTGCTATTCCTGTTGCTGAAACTGCGATTACTTTAGCTGGAATCTTTTTCTATAAAAGAGGAAAGTGGAAAAGAGTTCAAGTTTAATAAACAAAAAAGACCTTCAAATTTTGAAGGTCTTTTTTTTTATGAGCATTTTTGTCATTTCGACGAAGGAGAAATCTCCGCGAGAAGCTCGACAAAGATTGGATTTTCGTTACGGAGTTACTTGCGGAGATTTCTCCTTCGTCAAAATGACAATGATTATGTTTAATTTCGTTTAGAACTAAAGTTTTTTAAAATTCTAAACAAACTCATATCCAGCATAAACCTGTTCAATCTCTTTCATGATTGCGAATAAATCTTCAGGAGCATCTGTGGTAACCAGTTTTTGTTTGAATTCTTTAAACGAATGAATTCCTTTAAAATAGTTCGTATAATGACGACGCATTTCTACAATTCCCAAACGTTCGCCTTTCCAATCCATTGACCATTGCAAATGATTTCTCGCAGCTTCAACACGATCAATAACCGTTGGAGCAGGCAAGTGCTCGCCAGTTTTAAAGAAATGTTTGATTTCGTTAAAAATCCACGGATAACCAATCGCCGCACGGCCAATCATAATTCCGTCAATTCCGTATTCGTTTTTATAGTGTAATGCTTTTTCTGGACTGTCGATATCACCGTTTCCGAAAATAGGCATTGTAATTCTTGGGTTGTTTTTTACACGTGCAATGTGCGACCAATCAGAATGACCTTTATACATTTGAGCACGGGTTCTAGCGTGAATTGTCAAAGCTTGAACGCCAATATCTTGAAGCCTTTCTGCAACTTCATCAATATTGATTGAGTTTTCGTCCCAGCCTAAACGCGTTTTTACCGTAACAGGCAAATCAGTTCCTTTGATAACCGCTTTCGTTAAACGAACCATCAAATCTACATCTTTCAAAACTCCAGCTCCAGCACCACGGCAAACCACTTTTTTTACCGGACATCCAAAATTAATATCTACTAAATCAGGTTTTACAGTAGAAACAATTTTAGACGACATCTCCATTGCTTCTTCATCACCACCAAAAATCTGAATTCCGACAGGACGTTCGTAATCAAAAATATCCAGCTTCATGCGGCTTTTTATAGCGTCACGAATTAATCCTTCCGATGAAATAAATTCAGAATACATCATATCAGCGCCGTGCGTTTTGCATAATCTGCGAAACGGCGGATCACTAACATCTTCCATCGGAGCTAATAGTAAAGGAAATTCGGGTAATTCTATGTTGCCAATCTTGACCATCTTCATAATTTTTTGCAAAATTACAACTTTTTAATCGAATTTGTGCAATTCGAGGGACAAAGGCTCAAAGCAATAAAAGGACAAAGGTTTTTTATAGTGCTGATTAACAGCCTTTGAACCTTTGTCCCTTTGTTACTTTGTACCTAATATTAAGATCTGTAATCGAAAAATCGAATTGGTTTTCGACTCATCGGATTAAAAACCAAGGGATTTAAAACTTCTTTTGAAGCAAATTCTATTTTTGGAGTTACTCTAAGTTTGGCTCTAAAGTGATCTTTTATTTCTTGTAGAAATTCAGGAGTTTGATTTTTGGAAGCAATTTTTATTAAGATTTCGTCTGTTCCTAAATCGTTGGTTGAGATTTCAATCAAATGATTTTCAATAGTATCAAAACTGCTCAAAACATCGTTCATCGCAGGCGGATAAAGCGTTGTTCCTTTATACTTTATCATCTGTTTTTTACGGCCGACAACTGGTCCAACTCGCAAAGTATTTCTGCCACACGCACAAGGTTCGTTGTGAAGCTGTACAATATCGCCAGTTTTAAAACGTAATAAAGGCATTGCTTCGATTCCTAAAGTGCTAAATGTAAGTTCGCCTGTTTCGCCATTTTTAACAGGCTGATTATTTTCGTCCAAAACTTCAACTATTATTAATTCTGGATGATGATGTCCGCCTTTTCCGTGTTCGCATTCTGTAAAAGCGGTGCTCATTTCTGTTGAAGCATAAGTCGAAAACAACTTAATATTCCATTTATCGGTGATTTTTTTCGATAGAATATTCATAGAAAAATCCTGTTCTCTCAAAGATTCTCCAATACAAATTGCACCTTTTATGCTCGAATTATTATAATCAATTCCGTGAATTTCGGCGTATTCAATTAATTTTAAAAGGAAAGATGGAACCGTAATTAAATAACTCGGATTGTATTTTAAAATAGAATCCCATTGCATTTCTGGAATTCCCGCACCAACGCGAATAACACCAACTTTCAATTTTCGAAGTCCTAAAAAATAAGCCAAACCAGCCATAAATTTTCGGTCAATTGTCATCATTAATTGTACAACATCGCCCTCTGCAATTCCGGCACAAGCAAAAGAAATTGCTTCATTATAAGCCAATCTGTCTAAATCAGAATCGGTTAAACCAAAAGTTACAGGATCTCCTAAAGTTCCAGATGTTGAGGCATAATCGATAATTTTATGTTGCGGAACGCACAAAAAATCATCGTTATATTGTTGTAAATCTTCCTTTGTTGTAACAGGTAAATGTTGTAAATCTTCTAAAGTTTTAATTTTAGAAATATCAATATTTTGTCCTGCAAAAAGTCTTTTATAAAAAGGAGAATTCTCGCTTATGTATGCTAAAAGTTCAACTAATTTTTGTTCTTGAAAAATTTTAATTTCTTCTAAAGAATCTTTTTCTATTGCTGGAATCATTGTAATTTTCTTTTGACTTTTTTTAAATATTTTTCAATCTTTTCTTTTTCAGGAACCGTAGTAATTTCATGCTGTAGCGCTTTTTCAAAATTAAGTTTTGCCTGAAGAAATTCCTTTTTTTGGTAAAAGTACAATCCTGCTTTATAATACACAACCCAATAATCAGGGTTTAATGTTTGATAATGTTCCAGAAATTCTGAAGAAACATTTTCTTTCTTTTCGATTATCGAATCTAATTTAGAATCTTCAATTTTAAATTTTTTATAATTCTGAAAAGCAGTACTTTCCAGAAATGGATCTTTGGCAATATTCAAATTTTCTTTTTGAAAAGAAGCGAGATTATTTTTTCTTTCACCAAAAACCGTATTCAAATCATAACAAACAAATTCGCCTAATTGATACGGATTTGCCGAAACCCAAACTAATTTTTCTTTCGGTTTAAAGATAATTCCGTGATGCGCCATTAATTGATTTAAAGCTTTTTCGGAACCAAAACCCAATTCAATGTTTTTTAAACCTTCTTTATTTCGAAGAATTTCTGAGGCAATTTCAGGATTTACTTTCGGATTTTCATTCAGCAATTCTTGCATTCTTTCGAAACGATATTCCGAATGGCTGTTTGCAATTTGTTCTAGATTTCGTTTATCATCTTTAAAAGAGTCTCCTTGAAAATGATTCGAACAAATCAATTGATCGGTATTTGGAACATCGTAAACATCCATTTTATTTGGTGAAACTTCAATTAAAATGGCTTTGTTATCAATGGCGCTTCCAACCATAATCGATTCAGAAACAAATACTTTTCTGTTTTTTGCAATGGCAATTGCTTCATCCAGATTTTTGGCATGCTGTAAAATTTCGCGAGTTAAAATTGAAATCGGCGTTTTCGCGCTAAGCGGAATTTTAGATTTTGATGCATTTATGGTTACCGTCAAACCTTCGTAATTCATTCCAGAAACAGCGCCAATCATTCCAGGCCAAGTGACCATCATAAACGGATTTCCAGTTTTTGGTTTGATAAAAGCTACTATTTTATTTTCCGCGAAAGCGTCATTCACATAAAAATCAAAATTGCGGGCGAGAATTAAATTTCCATCTTCGGATTTTTCGTTCCAAGCCGCAAAAGAAGAACAGCCAACTAAAGCCAAATCTTGTAAAGCGTGTCCAATATCGTGCGCCGCGTGCAGATATAAACTGCGCTGATATCGCGGTGCGATATTATCAAATTCGTTAGAAGTGTATTGAGAAACACCGTAAATTTCAGTCTGATATTCATTTGGAACATTCAAATACAATTTACGATTGAACCATTTTAAAAACTGACGAAGTATTTTCTGTTGAAATTTTGACGGAACAAAATCGGTTATTTTGGAGAAAAAAATGCGTTGCTGTTTTTGTAAAAGTGAGTCTGTTAGAGCGCCAGTTGTTAAACCAATTTCCAACGGATCGCCTTCTACATACAATTCCCAAATGCCTTGTTTATTTTTTAAAAGTGAATTTTTTCCAGAGATAAAAATACTATCAGAAACTTTTGTAACGATAGGTTTAGAATTATTAAAAGCAGTAAGATCTGGTTTATGATGTTTTGATTTTGATGTACCGCAGGAAGTCAGCAAACTTAAAAAACCGATAAAAAAGAAATATAGAATTCGGTTTTTCATAATAAAACTATTCAGATGCTTTTTTAATTTTTTCTAGCAGATATTCTCTTCCTACAATTTCAGAACAAGTTACAACTGCTCCAACCGTTACACCCAAGACTCCGTGCATGTTAATACTTTGGCCTGTAAGATAAAGATTTTCTATCTTAGTTTTTGAAGGAATTAAAGTTTTCATCGGATTATTAGAATCTTTAACATATCCGTACATATTTCCGCCGTCGCCGCCAATATAATCGCGGTAAGAAAGTGGCGTAGAAGTGTGAACAGATTGTATGCAGTCTTTTATTCCTGGAAATTTCTTTTCTACTTCCTTTAAAAATTTCGCTGCTTTTCTGACTTTGAAATCCTCATAACTTTCGCCTCGATAATTTTCGTCAAAAGTGGTATTAAAAGTATCTTCCCAATCTTTGACTTCTTCATATTTCATGTAAGTTAAAAAGGTCATTCCGTCCGCCCATTCTTCGTCTTTTTTTGACGGACTCATAGAAGCCATAAAAGTTTTTGGCCACGAATTTTCGTCGTATTCATAAGAACTCCAAACATCGTTACTACTTTTAAAATGATAATAATTATGATTGATGTATTTGAAAGTTTTGGCTTTAAAAACAATATACAAACTGAATGCAGAAAGTACACTTTCGAGATTTTGAATTCTACTGAAAAATGGTTTTCTGAAATTTTCCTGACCGGCCAATTTCAGAGTCGTTTTGGGCTCGATATTAGAAATGAAATACGTTCCAGAAACTTCGGTTCCGTCTTTCATTTTTACCGAATTCACTTTATGATTTTCAACGTCAATTTTGGTAACTTCTTTGTGTTTAAAGAATTCGCCACCAAATTTTTTAAGTTGTTTTAAAAGCTGTTTGGTAATCTGGCTTCCGCCGTTTATGCAACGCCATGAACTTTCGATATAAGAATTTACAATTAAGGCATGAACATAAAAAGGCGATTTATCGGCAATTCCGGCGTAAAGAAAATTAGAACCCGCCAAAACCGCTTTTAATTTTTCATTTTGTGTGAAAGAATCGATCGTTTCTTTTGCGTTAAGCGTTAAAACTTCATCGTTATATCTGCCTTGCGATTCGAGATTATAAAGTGGAAAAGCTTTGCAGACTTCTTTTATTTTTTGACAATATTTGTCTAGATTTTCTTTTTCTTCAGGAAAAAAAGGAGTCAGTTTTTCAATGAAATTTTCAAAACCTTGCGCATGCGGATATTCGATTTTATCATCATCAAAAGAAATAATATCAAAACCATTTTCGTCTAATTGTTTCAGATTCAATTGATCCATTATTCCAATGTATTTGAAATATTGATGGAGATTCTGGCCTTCGCCTAAACCTCCGATATAATGAATTCCGGTATCAAAAATGGTTTTATCTCTAACGAAAGTTTGAAGGTTTCCTCCGTATTGATTGTTTTTTTCCAGCACACAAACGCTGTAGCCTTCTTTTGCCAGAATAACGGCAGAAACCAATCCGCCTAAACCGCTGCCAAAAATGACTACATCGTACTCTTTTTTCATTATTTTTTCTTTAAAACAAGTAAAGCTTTTTCTTCAGAAATAATTTCAAAATTCTCAAACTGATTTTTCAAATTCGAACAATTCACTAAAATTACAAAAGAAGAGTTTGAACTGTTTTTTTCTAAATCATCTTTATAATTTTCATCAGAAATTAGTAAAACATCAAACTCGTTTTCAAAAGCCGATTCTAATTTTTCAGCATAAACTATTTTTCTCTTTTTAAGGAAATAATTCGTTTTGGCAATCAATAATTTTTCTTCATCATTTATAAAAGAAACTATTTTTCGTTGTGGTTCTTGCAACGCTAACAAAACATCCAATTGCCCGTAATCATTTCCTAAATGCAAGATTTTTGCTTTTGGCAGAATGTGTTCGTTTAAATGATAATATGTTTCTAGATTTTGTTTCAAATCTTTTTTGACGCTATTTCCGATTTCAATTTCTTTATAATCGTAACTGTTGATCAACATTGATTTGAAATAATCTGGACCTTCGAGCTGTTCACGAATTTTACGATATTCTGCTTTAAAAAATACACTAATCTGTTTGGTTCTTTCGGCATAATTATTTCCGTACGAAAGATTTTCAGGTTTAATTCTTTCTAATATAGTAACGGTAAGCGCACTTTTATGAATGACAAAATCGCCTTTCGGAATTGCTTCAGACGCACCGTGAATGACAACAGGAAGAATATCCAATTTAAATTCTTCTGCCAAAAAGAAAGCTCCTTTATGAAATCTTTTAATCACATTATTTTCTGAGCGAGTTCCTTCTGGAAAAACCATTAGTGAATATCCTTCGTTTACTTTTTTACGCAAATGTTCAACGCCGCCTTCAATTCCTTCTGAAACAGGATAAAAACCTGCTTTTCTAACAATTCCACCAAAAATAGGAGAATTGTAAACCCAGTTACTTACCAGAAAAATAATTTTTGGACTCAGGCTTCCGATTGCCAAAATATCTATAAACGAAGAATGATTGGCAATAATTACGGCTGGTTTTTCGAAAGTTTCATTGTAAATATTGATGATTTTTTTACTTATAAAAGGATTTGAATACAAGACAGATTTCATCAATTTTGAAACTACATATCGAAACCCTTTCATTTTAGTTTTCGCGCTAAGCGGAATAATTGGCATTAATGTAAAGCTGAAAACTGACATTACAATACCGCTCAAACCATAATAAGCAAACGAAAGAACACCATGAATAAAAGTACGCAGTTGAAACGGCGGATTTCCTTTTTTAGAGCGATTGGACAAAAATAATTTGAACAAAATCGGATAGAAAATAAACGTAATAATCAACGCGGCAAAAACTCCGATCAACGAAACGGCTGATATAGATGTCAACGCTGGATGTTTGGCAAATATCATGGCGCCAATTCCTAAAATAGTGGTGATAACGGCTAGAATAATGGAAGTTCTGTAAACTGCAATTTCATTAACTCCAGTCGAATATTCTTTTTGCAATGCGCTTGTCATGAAAATACTAAAATCGACTCCGTGACCAAAAATTAAAGTGCAGACAATCATACTGAAAATATTCATTTGAATGCCAAAAATGCCCATAATTCCTGCCGTTACAATTCCTGTCAAGGCGATTGGAATACAACTGATGATGACCAATTCGATTCTTCTGAAGAAAAAAAATAGAATCAGAATTACGGCAACAAAAGAATAATTAACCAGCGAATTAAAATCGGTTTTTAAAGTGCTGAAAAACGTTTCGTTCATTTGCTGACGATCAATTGCAATTACATTTTCTTTTGCTGAAGCCGATTTTACAAAAGCATCACGTTGTTCCGGAGCCACTTTGACCAAAGTCGAAACGGTATAAAAACCATTTTTTTCGGTAATGAATTCTTGTAATTGTAATGCTTTTATTTTTAAATAATCATCGGCAGAAATAGGTTTGAAGTCAAAATCTAAATGATCAAAAAACAAATTGTAAGTTGTCGGTTTAAAACCAAGTTGTGAACCTTCAGAAATCAATTCAGATTTTATGAATTGTTTTTTCTGCGAAGTCCAAAATGAATTCCACTTTTCAATTTTTTGTTGTTGTGCTGCCTGAGAAAGAACAATTCCGCCAACCGAACTGAAATTCAGAATTTTATCCTGATTTTTTTCTTTTGATAAATCAGAAAAAAGGTTGCTATTATGTTGCAAAGCTTCTTCCATAGTTTTTCCGTAAGAAGCGACATAAATCGTTTTGGAAGTTAAACTTGTACTTTCTTCCAATTGTTTTTCGGCAGCTTTAATTTCTTTCGGAATAAAATTCAGTTGCGATAAATCATTATTAAAACCAACATCATTATAAGTAAAACAACAGATAATCGTGATGATAATACAAAGCCCGATTAAGATTTTATTGTTGTGAAAAGAAAAATGCGCCATTTTATCAATCACATTTTTCTTGTGTTCTGTTGGATTTTCTTTTGGTTTATATAAATGTGGAACGATTAAAAGTGAGAAAACTCCAGTCGCCATAACAATAACGGCAGCGAAAATTCCTAAGTCATTAAGCGCATCCGATTTTACAAAAAGCAGACATAAAAAGGCAACGGCAGTTGTAGAACTGCTCATAATTACAGGCATTGTAATGTCTTTGTACAAAGTTTTTACATCGCTATTATGTTTGTAATGCGTGAGAATATGAATCGAATAATCAATAGTAATTCCCAATAAAATTGAACCAATTCCTAATGAAATTGCCGAAATCTGTTCTCTAACAAAATATAAGAATGCAACGGCAAATAATCCTCCGAAAACTGTTGGAAGAAAAATAATCAGCGGAATTAAAATTTTACGATAAAATAAAATCAGAATTAGCATTAAAGTGAACATCGCGATTGATGTTGTCAAAATAATATCGCTCTTAATTTGATTGGCATTTGCAACCGCAATTAAAGCAGAACCAAAATAACTGATAGAAGTTTTTCCTTTAAATTTCTGATTTAGATTTTCTTGAATCGATTTCAGTTTTTCGGCAAAAATGGTGTTCTTTTCTGTTTCGCTCGACGGAATATTTGAAGTTATAAAAAGGAGTAATTTCTTTTTATCCTTCGTCATTACAAAACCGTTTTCTAGCGTAAAATCGTCACCAATGTTTAATTGCTGTAATTTTTTTAAAGCGATAAACGAAATCCCAAACGGATCTTGCAGAATAAAATCTTTTGTAATAAATCCTGAAGGAGAAATAATGGATTTGTAATTTCCCTGAACAGTCGCCACAATACTGTCTTTCTGCAATTTCTGTTCGATGTTTTTATAATCTTGATCATCTAGAAAAAAGGGAAGATTATTGTAAACAAAATCAATCGTTTCCTGAATGTTTTCTTCGTCAATTTTTCCTTGAATTCCTGTTATATAAGGTTTACAAGACTTAGAAACGCTGTCTGAAAAAACGGTTGCCATTTCTTTTAAATCTTCAGCAGATCCGTTTTTTTCGAGTTTAAAAATGACGGTTGTTTTATCGGCAAAATTTAACTGTTTTAAAACTTTTGCCGTAACATCGGTTTTGTCGTTTGTTGGAATAAGTTTGGTAATGTCTTCTTCAAACTTTAATCTCGAAGCAAAAAATCCGAAAACAAGAAGCATCAAAACAGCCAAAAAAACCGATAAAGATTTTCTTCGATTTACAAATAAATGAATGGCGTAGAAGTATTGATGCATGGTTTAGGTTTAAAATTTTTTTGCCACAGATTAAAAGATTAGCTTTAGTTTGTCACCCTGAGCGAAGTCGAAGGGCGTTCCAATTGGACGTGGGCTTTGACTTCGCTCAGCCTGACAAATTGGATGTAAAAATCATTTTAATCACTTTAATCTGTGGCAAACATAACTTAAATATTTATTTTGTTTTTAGAACTAAAAGCTGTTAAAAGCAAATAACTTATAAGGCCAACTGATAGCGCTGAAACGGTTGCTAAAATAAGACTTCCGACAATATATTGAGCAGCATTTTTTTGAATATCCTCAAACGTCATCGAACTGTCTAAAATTAGCGGCGCGTCTGAAGTGACAAAATAACTTCCTATTTTTAAAGAACCGAAAATTATAAACGGAATAAAAGGCGGAAAACTTACGTTAGAAGTCAAGAAAGCAATGACTTTGTTAAGTCTGAACAACGCAGCTAGAGAAAAAAGCAATATGGTTTGAAACCCCCAAAAAGGGGAAAGTCCAATAAAAATACCTAATGAAATTGCCGCCGATTTTTTAAAGTTAGAATCGGAACTTTCTAAAATATCTTCGAGAAAGAATTTTTTAAATCCTTTTTTTTTTGCGTTCCTAAAGAAATCTCTAGGTTTAATGTACAACAAAGCGTTAGTTACCAAAACGGTATTTAAAATACTAATTCGGGTAAAATCTTGAAATGGACGAAAATGCGAAACTCTTTCAGCTGGATCATATAAAACCTGAATCGGAATGTTTTTTACTGTAATTCCTTTCCATGCTGCACGAACAATTACTTCGATTTCAAATTCAAATTTATTGGTGTAAAATCGTTTTGGCAATAATCGAAGCGGATACAATCTAAATCCAGATTGCGTGTCGTCGAGTTTGATTCCAGTTTCAAACTTAAACCAAAAATTAGAGAATTTGTTTCCGAAACTGCTTTTTTTCGGCACATTTTCCTGCGTCATATTTCGGCTTCCGATTAAAAGCGAATTTGGATTACTTTGAATTTCTTCCAAAAAAACCGGAATATCAGAAGCAAAATGCTGTCCATCAGAATCGATGGTTATGGCGTATTCAAAATTCAATTCTAAAGCTTTTCTAAAACCATTTCGAAGTGCACGCCCTTTTCCTAAATTTTTAGGATGATGAATTTGTGTGAGCTGCGAATATTGTTTTAAAATTTCCGGAGTAGAATCGGTTGAACCGTCATTAATAATAATAATATCGGAAGTGAAATCTAAAATAGAATCCAATACTTTTTTCAGTGTTTTCGGGTTATTGTAAGTGGGTACAATAACGCAAAAGCTGATCGAATTAAGTAATTCCTGATGTGATTTCATGAGGTGTTTTTTGGGCTTACTTCACGAATTGTTTCTCTTTTTCAGAGAAACTTTTTGATTGTAAAACAAAGTCTTTAAGATATTCTTTCAAAGGCGCACCTTGTCCTGCATAGTACGTTGTGATGAACTTTTTGTCTTCTTTTATGTTTTTTTTGTATCCCGTAATGGCAGGAACATCTTCTTGAACGCTTAAACGGATCATTCGCATTTCAATATTACTTGGATCGCTTTTAATAGTTGCTTCAAGAAGTTTTGCGCCTTCTTTAAAACGTTCAATTTTTTCGCCTAACTTTTTTTCAAATTTAGAATCTACTAAAATCGAAGCTGCTTTGTAAGCCACTAAAATTTTATCATCATTATGAGAAACGGTGGCAAGTTTTGCTGCGAAATCTTTGGCATTTGCTTCTGATTTTGCAACATCAGAATACATTTTACGAATAGAAGCCAAATCTGGCGTTCCGACAAAACTAATCCATAAAACTAATGTCATTAATACTTTCATAATTATATTTTTTTGAATACTGTGCTCAATTTAAGAGCAGTAGTATCGTTAAAGTAAGTCGTGTTTTTCACTTTTACCAAATTATCTTCGGTAATTAATATGTCTAATTCTAAGCGTAATTCTGGCGTTGCCTCAGGATTAATGAGCGCCATAAATTTTACATTGGTCAATGTTTGAATCAATAAAGATTCGTTTGTAAATTTCTCTGTCAATTCTTTGATAATCTGAATCATGCAAACTCCAGGCATAATCGGATTTCCTGGAAAATGACCTTTAAAAACTTCATGCTTTTCATTAACCAAAATGGTAACATTATATTTTGAATCGGATACTTTTTCCTCCGATAGGACTTTGTAAAAATCGTTTAAAATCATATTTTTTATTTTCCGAATGAATAGGAAACTCCCAGCTGAAAATTAATATTGGTATTGTAATCTCCAAATAAATAATAATTATTCGAGTCGTTTTGATAATAATCGCTGCTCAAAATATCAAGCAAACCTTTCTTAAATCGTGCTTCAAAAGTTAAACCTGAAGGCAGAGCATAAGCAACTCCTAAAACTAAACCAAGATCATTCTGCGCTTTTCTAACTACCAGATTATCATTTAATAAAATATCTAATGTTGGTCCAGCTTGAAATTGAATTCCTTGCGGTAAAGTAAATTTATTCATTACCGAAAGAGACAAATAATTTATTTCAAGATCTAGATGTTCAATTCGATCGCTTTGCGTGTTTTCATCATAATAATTACGGGCAACATTATTAGAACCTTGTCTTGTGTAATTAAGTTCTGGCTGAAGCGCATAAATTTTTGTAATCTTAATTTCAGAAAAACCACCAACATAAAAATCAGTTTTATAATCGGCATGCATTTCAGAAATGGTCGAAAAACTAAATCCTCCTCTTAAACCTGGTTTAACACTTATTTGAGCTTGTAGATTTAAAACTGTAAAAACAGCAATAAAGAAAAATACTCTTTTTTTCATGCGTTATTTTGTTTTAAAAGTATAGCTAATTCCAATTTGAAAAACCTGATTTAATATCGCATCATTTGTATAATATCCATTGTTATCGTAATAATCGTAACCATAAATATCTACCAACCCTTGTTTAATTCTCGCTTCAAATGTCAAACCATTTGGCAATGTATAACCAATACCTCCAACTATTGCCAAGTCAAAATCTTCAGGATTTGAATTGATATAATTATCACCAACTTTTAAATCTAAAGAAGGTCCTGCCAATAGATGAAAACCACCGCCATTAAAGTTAAATTTAGCAACCGCTCCAAGTGTTATATAATTTAGTTCATATTTTACATAACGATAATTGTTGCCGTTTCCAAAATACTCTCTTCCTTCATCACCTTGTCTGGAGTATGTAATCTCTGGCTGTAACGAAAAGAATTTATTAAATTTAATGTTCACTAATCCACCAACATAAAAATCTGTTTTTGAATTATTGTCGTCTATATTCGTTAATGTTGAAATATTCAATCCGCCTCTAAGTCCTGGACTAACTCTTACTTGTGATTGAGAAGACTGAATTCCGATAAATAAAACGAATGCAATTAAAGTTATTTTTTTCATCTTGGGATTAGTTTAGTTTTATGGTTAGTTTAATTTTCTATTCTGATTTAAAATAATTCAGCTCGATTTTAAGCTTAATATTTTGATGAATAATCTGAATATTTTCAGCAAAAATATTGTTTTCTGAATTGAAAAGCAGTGTAAATTTTTCTTTTGTTTTAGAAGAATGAACGATCTTTTCTAGTTTTTGATCTTCTTTGGAGATAAAAATATAATTGTCACGTTTGCCGTCTTCCGATTTATAAATATCAGAAGATTCATTTTCAAATTGTTCCTGAATCAAATATTCCTTTTTTAAAAGCAATCTAAAATCTTCTTTTAAAGTATTAATCAAGATTTTTCGATCTAATTCTGAAACAATCGAATTGACTTTAAAATCGGTTTCAGAAATTTCAAAATCCATTAATTTATTTCCAAATTCAGTTGTAAAAACAATTCTGTGCGTGGTATCGTTTATTTTTTTGGCAATGAAAATTCCAGACAATTCATTTCCGTAAACTGAAATATTAGTTTTATAAACATAATCAGTTTTTGAGTCTGAGAAATACGGAACCGTATAAGACGTTTTGTCTAATTTTTTTGGCGTGTAGTTTTTTGTGACCGAGCCGCAAGAAACCAGTACAATTGCCAGAAAGCAATTAATTAGTAAAAACTGAATCGTCGATTTTTGCATTGATCACTTTATTTTTAAGTACAATTCTAGTATAATCTTCAGAAGATTCTAATAATTTTACTTGAACCACAGTTGCTTCTTCTTTATCAAAAGTCAGTTCAATTTGTTTGATGTATTTTTTCAGCGTCGCATCTTTCGGAATAAATTTCGCCAGATTCTGACCTTTCAATTTAAAATATGAAATTGTAAATTCTTTATCGTCAAACATATTTCCGCTTACGCTTCCAACTATTAATTTATTAATTCTTGCAAATATTTTGCTGTTTCCAATATCAACGGCGCTTTTCTTTCCTTCGTCGTTAATCAGGATTTTTCCATTTTTGAACGTGATGCTGTAATTATATGGTTTTTTATATTGCCATTGAAGTAAAGCAGGTTCTTTAAAAACCATTTTTCCAGAAGTTTCAATGTCTTTCGAAAGGAAATCTAAATGTTTGTATTGAACAAAATCGGTACTTAAAGTTTTAATTTTTTTCGCCACCACATTTACGTCTTGTTTGAAAGATGCAATTTCGGCATCGGTCATTTTTTGTTCCTGAGCGAACAAACTGCCTGAAATAAATAGAATTAGTATAGCTATTTTAGTTTTCATAGATTGTTAAAAGTTTTCTAGCGAGACCTAACAGGTTTTTAAAACCTGTTAGGTCTAACTTGACGTGTTACTGCTTAATCAGTGTTCAATTTCATAAGCATTAAGATTCAAAAGTTCTTCGGTCGAAACGACTTGATAATTATTTTGCTTTAAAAATTGCAAAAACTGTTCCAAGACCAAAACAGAATGTTTTCCCGTATCATGCAAAAGTACAATTCCGCCGGGAGAAACACGTTTAATAATTCGATTGAAAATTAATTCCTGATTTTTAGTTCCTCCATCAAGAGAACGAATATTCCAGCCAATTGTTTTATGTCCGGTAATTTTTAAAGCTCTTCGAATCGAAGGTGTAGTAACTCCATAAGGCGGACGAAAAAAGTTTATTTTTTTGGAAGTAAATTTTTCCAGCAATTCATCTGTTTTACGAAGTTCATCCGTTATTTTATCTTCATTGTAAAAATCGAATAATTTAGAGTGAGAATAAGAATGATTTCCAACCAAATGACCTTCGGTAATAATTTGTTTTAAAATTTTGGGATGTTTTTCGATGTTTTTCCCAATACAGAAAAAAGTGGCTTTAGCATTGTATTTTTTAAGAAGTGCTAAAACTTCTAAAGTAAATTCGCTTGGACCGTCATCAAAAGTAAGTGCGATTTTTTTTTCTTTTTCTAAAGGATTATTGCAATAAGCTTTTACATGATAATTGGAAGAAATTCTCGAAGAACCAACAGCATTTATTCCAATCCAAATTAAGATGATTCCTAAAAACCAAAGAAAATTTATCGTTATATAAAGATTCAGAAAGTTTAAAAGAATCAATAAAATGATAAAAAATATCGTAATGTTTTTATGCGTTATCATTTTGACAGTAACGTAAAACTATGATTTTTTCCGCTTAATTGATTGTACAATAAAATGGTTTTAAAAGTCGGTTTTGCAACCGAATTTACTTTTACAATTTCTGGAATTTCCTGTGTTTTTAAAATCTTCGAAGCCATCCAAAAAGCAAAAGCCGAAGCCGTATCGTATTCGCCGCTTAAATGTTTGTAATACAAAACAGGTGTTTTTGCAAAAGCATTTTCAGCCAGATTTCTATAATAATTTTCGAAAGAAGCATTTCCGTCAAAACCTAAAACCAAAGCATCAATATCTGAAATTTCTAAATTATTAGATTTCAAAAATGATTTAATTTCAGATTCTACTTCATTTACTTCCAAAGTGTTTACAATAGAAACATCCAAAAGTTCTGCGTAAGTATGGTCTTTTCTTTCGTTTTCTAAAACAAAAAAACTAGCGCCTTCTCCATAAACAGCTCCGCTTGTTGTAGAAGTTAAAACATCATAGGGAGCAGAATTGTCTTTTTTGATTCGTCCGTTTAATTTGAAAAGGGCAGTAGTATAATCGCCATTTTCATCGACTCCACCAACTAAAATAGAATTAGCTTCGTCTTCTTCAATTTGCATTTTAGCATCCAAAAGTGCCGATTCAAAAGAAACTGCACCATTCACGTAAGTAAAATTATAACCTTTACATTGCTGTAAAAGTGCAATTTGCGCACCAACCGTATTATGAGTAGATTGGATAAAAGAAGTCGGCGTTAAAAATTCTTCTTTATTATCTAAAATGCTTTTTAAGAATTTTTCAGAATCTTCAATACAGCCTAAACCAGTTCCGGTAATAATTGCATCTACCTTTTCGATATTAGCATCTTTCATTGCCAAAGCCGAAGCTACGATTCCGTTTTTTACGCCTTTTGCCATTCTGCGACTTGCAGCTGGCGAAATATATTCTTTGTACGCAGGCGAAACGATCGCGAGTACATTTTCGTCATGATTTACAACAGCTTCTTCCAAAAAAACAGTATCAAATGTTTTTTGAGTCGAAATACAGCCTACTCCATTTATATATGTTTTTTTCATTAGCTTTTTGAAAATATAAGTGTTGAACAATTTCCTCCAAACCCAAAAGAATTAGATAAAACGTGTTCGATGTTTTTATTTTTAATAGAAGTCTGCGGAGTCAAATCGAATTCTTCCATTTGGGTTTCAAAATTCAGATTTGGATAAACCACATTATTCTGAATTGCCAAAACACTGTAAACAGCTTCAATTGCCGCCGCTGCCGCTAAAGTGTGACCTGTAAATGGTTTTGTTGAACTAAAATCGGGAACTTTTTCCTCTTCGTAAATTCGTCTTAAAGCTCTTCCTTCTGATAAATCGTTATTTGGCGTTGCGGTTCCATGAACGTTGATGTAGTCAATTTGAGAAGGTTTTAAACCTGAAACTTCAAACGCTTTTTTCATGGCCAGATAAGCGCCGTCTCCATTTTCTGAGGAAGCCGTTTGGTGAAAAGCGTCATTTGCATTTCCATAACCTGAAACTCTTGCCAATACTTTTTTGTTTTGTTTTGCCACAATTTCATCCGATTCTAAAACTAAAAAAGCCGCAGCTTCTCCCAGATTCAATCCTTTTCTGTTATTGTCGAAAGGTTTGTTGTAATCGTCAGATAGAATCATCAAAGTCTTAAATCCGTTGATGGTAAATTTTGCCAAAGCATCAGCTCCGCCCACAATTACGCGATCCAATTTTCCTGTTTTAATTAATCTTGCGCCCAGCATAATAGAATTTGCCGCAGAAGAGCAAGCTGTAGAAATAGTAGTTACCATTCCTTTTAAACCTAATTCTTCGGCAATTTTTTCGGCAACATCACCGCCATCGTGACAAGTGATATATTTAACCAATTCTGGTTTTTCGAAATAATCGTAATAATGTTTCTCTGTCATGTCCATTCCGCCCACGCTAGTAGCCGAAATAAGTCCAGTTCTAAATTCGTTGATTGAGGTAATGCCAGCGTTTTCAACAGCTTGTTTTGCTGCTAAAGTACCAATCATAGCGGTTCTGGAGAAATTATTATTCTCGTTTAACTTCAATTCATTGATAAGATCTTCGTTGGTTTTTTTAATTTCTCCAACTTTGATTAAATCTGCATGAACCGTAGAAATATTTTGAATGCGAGAAATACCGATTTTGTTTTCGATCAACGAAAGATAATTTTCCTCAACCGAATTCCCAATCGCAGAAATAATTCCCATTCCCGTTATTGCAACACCTTTTGCCATTTTAGATTTTAGAGTTTTGATTTTAGATTTTAGATTTTGAACTTTGTCAAAGTTGTAGACTTTCAGATTTTCAGAAATCTAAAATCTAAAATCTGCAATCTACAATTACTTCGTTCTGTTAGCGCTGATATACGCCGCCATAGTTTCGATAGATTGGAAAATTGTTTTTCCTTCTTTCGGATCTACTAATTTAATTCCGTAATCTTTATCTAAAATCACGATCAATTCAAGTGCATCAATCGAGTCTAAACCTAAACCGTCTCCAAACAAAGGATCGTTATCAGCAATATCTTCAACTGCGATATCTTCAAGGTTTAAAGTAGTTATGATTTTATTTTTTAATTCTTCTTTTAATGCTTCCATGATTATTTATTATATAATGTATTGATAGTTTCGTTTTTAAATTCTGTGTTTTCCGTTGTACTAATCGTACAAAGAAAAGCTTTATAATTGTCATTGTAAAATTCTACCCAACCGCACAAAACCGTATCTGCTTTATTCGTATTCAGAAGAATATTAGAATAATTGGACATAAATTCGGTATTAAAGGTGTCAAATATAAAGAAAGAATTCTCACTTTTTAGCTGATGACGAATACTTATTTCGCCCAAACAAATATTTGGCAACGTGTAAACAAAGACCGCTGGACTCGGAAAATAGTTTTCTTTGTCTGAAATAGATTCCTGATATTTTACATCGGTATCTAAACTTGACGATTTATTGGCCAAAACCAAAGCAATATTATTTTCTTCTTCTGTTGAAGTTATCGGACTCAAAAGCAATTCTGAACCTAAAAAAGCCAGTTTGCTCAAAGCATCCATTTTGAAAAACTTGGGATATTGCATTTCAAAACTACGATACGCTTGTTTGGCAAAATCTGCAAAATCTGTTGGTTCAATTTTGAATACAGAAGTTCCGTTGAGAACAATTTCGTTGTTTTCAATCGTACAATAATTTTGTATGTAAGTTTTATTTTGAGTCATCAGAACTACTGTTATTTGTTCGACGGAACAAAATTTAAATCGTTTTTCAGTTTATTTAATTTTTTTGCAGCTTCGTAAACGTCCTTTTCCGCGTTATTGTTTTTAGGAACTGCATCAGACGAAAGTCGAGCATTTAAAATTAAAAATTTAAAAGTAATATCGCTTCCTGATTTACTTTGATAAGACTCTGTATATTCTGGTTTGTCAATTTTGTTTATGGTTCTTGAAACCTCATTTCCTAAAACAGAATTTATCGGAGTGCCATAATTTTTATTCGTTTTCAGATCATTCAAATATAGCGTGTCTTTTCCTAAATATCTTAGTGTATAACTGCTCTTTGCATCTTGATAATTAAAGACGAAAGTGGGAGTTTTAATTTTTTCTACTTTTTTGACACAACTCAATGAAGATATTGCCAAAAATAAAATGATTAAATTTTTCATTTAGTATTTTTATAAGTTGTTTTATGAAGTCAAAGTAGCGACAATTTTAATATTTCATTTTTTCTTTCCGATTTGCTTAATTTCTTTGTCAAAATCTGAAATTATTTTTTGAGTTTTATTGAACTCATCATATTCTTTAATCGCTTTTTTATCCGCTTGGATTTTCGATATATTTCCTTTTCCCTCTAGAATTTTGTATTCATTGAAAGAAAGAAATTTATTTACACTTGTAGCCAATTGTTCCATAGTAAAAGTATTTTCTCTCTCAATTAAACTTTCTATGTAATCGAAATAACCTGTAACAGTTCTTTCTAATTGACTAATTTCTTTCTCCTGTAAATAGTTTTTAGCAATAATCACATCTGACTTTATAATTCTTCCATCTGGAGCATTTTTCCAAGATGTAAGTCCCATATTATCTTTAGTTTTATCTGCATTTTTATGGATAATTTCTGCAGCGGTATTTCCGGTTATAGCAAAATGGAATTTATTTTGAACCATAGCATAGAAATTTTTAGTTATCTCCGAATTTCTATCATAATCAATACTACATTCAGCAAAAATATCACTTACTTGTTGGTAAATTCGACGTTCACTTGTACGAATAGAACGTACTCTGCGCAATAATTCTTTAAAGTAATCTTTGCCAAAAATGGTCTGTCCTTGTTTTAGACGTTCATCATCTAAAACAAAACCTTTAATTATATATTCTTTTAAAGTTTGAGTCGCCCAGATTCTAAATTGTGTAGCTTTTGTTGAATTTACTCTGTAACCGACAGATATAATTGCGTCAAGATTATAGAATTTTTGGTTCCTAGAAACTTGACGATTACCTTCAAGTTGAACTTGTAAAATTTCTTTACAAGTTGAATTTTCCTCTAATTCACCTGATCCAAAAATGTTTTTTAAATGCGTTGTAATATTTTGTGTTGTCGTATCAAACAATTCACTCATACCTTTTTGTGTGAGCCAAACTGTTTCATCTTGTACAAAGACATCAACCCGAACATTTCCGCTTGGATGATTATAAATTATAAATTTAGTTTCGTTATTTTCCATTTCATTTTATCTTCTCAAAAACAACCGCCGTATTACAACCTCCAAATCCAGAAGCCGTTTTTAAAAAATAATCAATATCCTTTTCTTCATTTTTTTCAATCACATTTATTGATTCGCTAACACCACTCTCATCAAAACCTTTTGATTCAAAAAGCATGTTTCTGTTCGCAGATTCAATCACAATTACCGTTTCTAATAATCCCGAAGCGCCCAATGTATGACCGTAAAATCCTTTTAAACTATTAATAGGAACATTTTGTAAACCCAAACGATTTAAAGCAATGGCTTCCATTTCATCGTTATAAGGAGTTGCAGTTCCGTGCGCTGAAATATAATCTAATTTATCCGCTTCAATTTGTGCCTCTTTTAATGCATTTTGAATACTTCTAAACAAACCTTCACCTGTTCTTGACGGACCAGAAATATGATTTGCATCGTTGATTGAACTATCGCCAATCACTTTTATTTTGGCGTTTTTGGCTTCCGCCGAAACTAAAACAGCGGCTGTTGCTTCGCCCAAACTTACTCCAGTTCTGTTTTTAGAATACGGTTTACAAGGCAGATCACTCATTGCCTGAAAAGCATTAAAACCAGACAAAACAAATTCTGAAACTTCATCGCCAGCAACAACAAAAGCATGATCGTAAAGTTCAGACTGAATCATTCTTTTGGCAATTGAAACTGCTAAAATTCCAGAAACACAAGCATTTGAAACCACAATTGGTTGTGTTTGAAATTTGAAGAAATCGGCAACGTTTTTGGCTAAAACATCTAAATGTGCGTTGTTAAAACTTTCTTCAGAATCATTTGCTAAAGCCGTAACATTCCCTTTTGTGGTAGAAAGTATAAAAGCGGTTTTTGAATTTAATTCAACTTCTGAATTTTTGATAATCGGCTCTAAAGCCAAAATCATCATTTTCTCTAAACGGGAATATTTTGTTTCAGTGCTGATTTTTGCAAAAGCACTGTTTATTTTTTCATTTGAAATAATGGAAGCATAAAATGAATTTGGCATTAAAGAAATGTCATTGTGAAGCTGAATGCCAGAATCTCCACGAAGAATCGCTTCAACATTTGATTCGACATCAAAACCTAAAGGCGTGATGCAATTTGTTTCTGTAATGTATATTTCTTTTAACATTTTATCATTTTTCTATTAGAAGCACTATTCAAATTCATAATGTCGAGAAGTAATAGATTTCCATTTATGCTTTTCATGACCAAAATTTCGTATTGAATTTTCAATAAACAGATTTTCAATTTCATTAAAATTGAAATACAAAAATTGAGGGAATTCTATTTTTTTGCCATTTTGTAAATACAATATTATAGATTTAAATGTCCAAATTTTTAATGGATATTCTGATGTACTAAAACCTTTAATATCAGTTTTTTTTAATAATTCCTTTTTTCCAGATAAGATAGAAACTATGTATATATTTCCTTCATCAATTATAAAATTATTTGATTGCTTAATAATAAGAACGATAAAATGATAAGCAAGGTATATCATTATCATACTGAATATTATTGCAAATACAACTTCAGTTGAAAAACCTTTTGATTTTAAATTTTCAATTAAAATATAAATCATTGCGAAAGATAATCCTGCAAAAAATATAGAGAAGATAAATCTTGAAACAAGAATTATGTAATTGAATCGAGTTTTAAAAAAGTCCATATAATTTTTACTTTAACAATCCAACTTTCCTTTTCCATTCTTCATAAAAAGGTGGATTCGTCAGCATTAAATTTCCTTCTTTATCTAAAAAAACCTGAGTTGTTTCTCCCGTGCAGGCAACTTCACCTTTATCGTCAATAATTTTAAAACGATAAATCATTTTTGCTGCTGGTGTGTCTACAACCGTTGTTTCAATTGTTACCACATCACCGTAACGCAAAGACAATTTATGTTCGCAAGTCGATTTTACAATTGGTGTTGTGTAACCAGTCGCGGCAATATCCAAATAGGTAAGTCCGTGTTGGCGACCAAAAGCTTCACGTCCATCTTCGAAATAAGTGATATAGTTTCCATGCCAAACAATTCCAAGCGGATCTGTTTCGTTAAAACGAATTCTGATTTCGTGTGAAACGGTCAAGTCTGTAGCCTCGTTAAACTGCTCTTTTCTTTTTATCATAAAATAATGCGATCGAAGTTGTAATAATGAAAAACAAAAATAATAAACTTATTTCTGGAATGATTTCGAGGAAAGAAACGCTGCGCAATAAAACATCGTAAAAAGCTTCCAATCCCCAATTCATTGGAGAAGATTTTGCGATAAACTGCATAATTTTCGGCATCGCAAAAACAGGAACCCAAACACCTCCAACGGCAGCTAAAATGATAACACTTGTTGCGCCAAAAGGAGCAGATTGTTCTTGTGTACTTGCTACGGTTCCTAATAAAATTCCGAAACCAATAGCGGCAAAACCTGAAAATAAAGCCACAACACTCATCATCAATAAATGTCCTTCAATATTTAAAGAAGGTAATCCGATTGATGGAAATAAGAAAACGGCAACGGCAACCATCATATAAAACTGAATCATACAAATGATCGAGTAGGTGATGGTTTTTCCGATAATGACAACCAAATTAGAAACTGGATTTGTTCTCAATCGAACGAAAGTTCCTTGCGATTTTTCTTTTACAATATTGATAGATAACGGAATCACAATAAAAAAGATTGCAAAAAGCGTCCACGCTGGAACGTTGTGTTGTGTCGAATTGGGACGAACTTCTTTGTTATTAATCTTCGGAATTATTTCTTTAAAACTGATGAAATTTTTCTGTTCAAAATCGATTGTTTCTTCTCCCAATTGCTTTTGAAAAGTACTATAAATCGATTTGGTTTCAATTTGCGAAATCATTTTGTCAATCGAACTCATGACCGCATTTTTAAAACTCATTTGAATCGCTGGATCAAAATATAGTTTTACTTCTTTTTCTTTTATAATGCGTTGAGGTTCTGCTGTTGCAGTGCTATCTGTCAAACCTAAATTACTCACAATTTTTTCTACATTCTGATCTACTTTTGCCTGTAAATCAGAACTTAGGTTTTCTGGAATTACAATTGCCAATTGAAATTTTCCTTTGTAAACATTTTCTTTGGCAATTTCTTCTGTAACGGGTTTATTGTCAATTTTAGTTACAACAGTAAACAGATTACTTTTTTCTAAATTTTCAAAAACCGTTTTTGCAACAGAACCTTTGTCGTTATCCACAATCAGAATCTGAATTTTAGAATCGGTTACAGCTTTAAATGTGCTGTCCTGAATTAAAGTCACAGTAATTACCAAAACCAAAGGCATGATAAATAATATAATCAATCCGCCCAAATCTCTTTTTAGTAAAAGGAATTCTTTTACCACCGACATCCAAATTTTATATATCATCTCTCAACGCTTTTCCGGTTAATGAAATAAAAACATCTTCGAGATTTCGAGCGTCTTTCGTAGCTTCAATTAATGCCGATGGAGTATCTTGTGCATAAATCTGACCTTGATCTAAAATAGCGATTTGTGTACAGAAATCTTCGGCTTCAGCCAAATGATGTGAGGTATAAATAATGGTCGTTCCGTTTTGGTTTAAAACTTTCAAGTAATCGATAATCGCAGCTTTAGAATGCACATCGACGCCAACCGTTGGTTCATCTAAAAACAACACTTTTGGTTGATGGAGAATTCCAGCGATAAGATTAACACGGCGTTTCATTCCGCCAGAAAAAGTCTGAACTTGTTTATCGGCAAATTTCAATAAACCCAAAAGATCCAAAGCTTCGATTACTTTCTCTTTTAAATCAGAACCTTTTAAACCGTACATGCTTCCAAAATAATGCAGATTTTCTCTCGCCGTCAAAGTCGGATATAAAGCATATTCTTGAGGAACAACGCCAATGATTTTTTTAATTTTTGAGGCCTGATGCTGATAGTCTAAACCATCAATTGAAAAATGTCCAGAAGTAGGTTTTACCAATCCGCAAAGCATGGAAATTAAAGTGGTTTTTCCAGCGCCATTTGGACCTAATAAACCAAAAATCTGACCTTCGTTTATGTTTAGCGAAACGTTGTTCAAAGAATACATTTCTGCATTTTTGTACTTTTTCGAAAGGGATTCTATTTGAATGATAGACTGCAAAATATTGTTTTAGCTAATCGCTTTTTTTAGTTTTTTGAAAAAGATTTCTTCTCTATTGGCAATGTCCAAAAGTTCATCGGCAATAGTATTGTACGCATCTTCTTTAGCACTTCTGTTTTTGTAAATTCTAGAAGCTTCAACAGCAAAATCTCGCCATGAATCGCCAATTTTTGTCATTTCTTTAGAAAGTTCTTTCAGTTCTTCATTATTCAAAATAACTGAAGCTTCCTGTAAAAAGGCAGCATAAATAAAACGGAAACCACCGCCTCCAGTTCCAATTTCTTCTTGCATACGAACCATTTGTGCCAAATAATGATTGGCTTTTTTGGTTCCGTGTTTTATCGGCCATTTTCTAATTTGCTTAGAAACAAATTTGATGCCGCGAACACCTACAATTGGCATTGGCGCGAGCATATCTCTGCACGTATTTTTTATTCCTTTAATAATGGCGCTTTTTAAATCGACATTCGCAGGAACTTGAATCGGATAATACATTTGTCCGCGTGGCGCAAAAGCTCCTTTAGCAAAACGAACTTTATCTAATTCTTCGTGCGTTAAAGTCGTAACGGTTTCCATAACTGGATCGCTCACTAAATAATCAGTTTCAGTTTTTCCGTAAACCACTAAATTATGCGCGTTGAAATGAAAACGATATTCGTCTGGAAAATAACTTAAATTGTAAACGCCAACTTGTAATCCGGTTGGAATATTATTTTTTAAATTTTCGTCTAATGCTTTAGTTGCATTTGAAACAGAAGAAAATTTTTGTCTTTTTATTTTTAAATTTAAACGAGTGGCAACTTTATTAAAAATCTGTCCAGGCAAAGTTCTGTAACTAATTGCCGGAGCATAATTGACTTTTATAAAAGGTAGATATACAAAAAATAATCCAGAGCCAATACCAAAAACCATCGGTTCGCTGATGTTTAGTCCGCTGTTTTTTAGCAGATTCGACGCTACTCCATTCTCACAATGAGCAGACTGATGATGTGTGAAAGTTAATTCCATTTATTTGGTAATGCTGTTTTTTAATTCTTCAATTGATACTTCAAATGTATCGGCGTATTTCTTCAAAATTTTATCGCTTAATGTTGCAAAAACATTTGGTTTAAAATGTCTTTTTACGCGCCATTTCCAAAATCCTACATAACTCGACAAAATGGTAAGATCCATTTTATTGACTTCCATAAAATACACAATCGGACTCACTTCGCCATTTAAAACTTGTTGTTTGGCATCGGCAATACGTTCGTTTATTTCATCAATAGAATTCGAAAGTGCAATTGTTTTAGGTTCCCAACCTGTACTTAATGTTGTGGTATAATTGCCGTTTTCATCTGTTGCGTACAAAAGTTCTTTAACGTTGTTTTTCGTTAAATTGCTTTTATCCTGAGGTACATTTTCTTTTTCCATAGCAAGTTTATTAAAAACTAAATGACTAATTGCAATAATACCAAAACTGGTGCTATTTCTATTATAATTAAAAAAGCGAGATTTATAAATGCTAAATTCTTGTGTCTTTTCATAAAGAAATAGATCATTTCTAAAAGTAGAAATAAAGAATAAGCTTGAATTAAAAAGAAAGCTAAACCGAAAAATCCAATTTTTGGATTTAAATGTCTGTTGTATGGATTCGGATCGTATGTGTAAGAACTATATGCAAAAACCCCAATAAATAGCAATACAAATATTCCTATTCGAATTAGTAAATGATATAGAGGTTTTTTTATATACATTTTGAAATTTATTACTCAACAATTGAAACCGTTTTTTGAATAAACAAGTTGATTTCGCATTCTAAGAGTATCTGATCTTCGACAGAACTGTTGCAGCTCATCGTGCATAATGTGTAATCGTCTCCTGCAAATTTTGAAACTAAATTTGCTTTGGTAATTATAGTTTCGCCAACTTTTGGCAGCGAATGAATTTTTACATTTTTTAAGGCACTGATAAATCCAATTACATTTACGTTTTCATTTTCTGTTCCGTCTTCGTCAAAAAAGTATTTTTTTCCAACAATAGACGAACAAGTCTGCGCCGTATTTTCAATTAAACCAGCTTCAATAAAAACATTATTCTGAACAAAAATATTGTCTTCTTTTATCAAAAATATGGTTTCTACGAAGTTGGCATCGATATCCAAAATTAAATCAACCATAAGCATTGGCGCTCGGTGCGGTAAATAATTTTGTATGTCAACTCCGGTATTCAAAATCATAATTATTTGGCTAAAACGGTTTTCATTTGTCCGTTTGCAATTTCTTCATTATTTAATTTCGTAACAATGTTCACCAAAGTGATTCCTGCAAATTCTTGCAAAATAGTTACTTCAGACTGAATGTTGTCGTTTAATTGAGGTAGTTTTTTAATTTCAATTTCTTTAATAGAACCGATGTAACCTGTTGGGGCAATTTCGTTTCTTAAAAAATATTGATATCCGGTATGCAAAGCAACAGATTGTGCCATATGTTCAATTAAACCAGCTTCAAGAAAAATATCGTTTTTTACGAAAATATTTTCACTTTGAATTTTTAAACCAGAAACCAAAGAAGTTTCGGTATAAGAATGCATAGCATCGACCATTACAAAAGGAAACTTTTGTGGCAATAAATTTTCGACCGTTTCTTTTTCTAAAAGCGCCATTGTTTCCATTAGCAAACTGTTAAATACGCATACGCGAAAGAAAACCTTCCGCTTTCTGGAACTGATAAAAGAATTTTATCTCCTTTTTTCAGGTTTCCAGCATTCATTAATTCTTCCAAAGCCAGATAGATAGAGGCAGAACCAACATTTCCAACTCTAGAAAGATTCATGAACCATTTATCATCGCTCATTCCGATTCCTTTTTCTGTTAATCCTTTCTTTAAACCTTCCACAAAAAAGTTAGAAGAAACGTGAGGAATAAAATAAGTAATATCTTCAGATTTGATGTTGTTTTTATCCATTGCGTCTTTCATGCTTTCCGCACCTTTAGACAGGATAAATTCATCTAATAATTTTACATCTTGTTTAATTGAGAAAACAGATTCGTTTAACCATTGTTCTGGTGCATAATCGCTCCAACTTTTGATTTCTCCGTTTTCTAATTTATCTCCTCCAGCGTACATGCAGGTTTCTAATTCGTATGCATACGAAAAAGCTTCCATCCATTCTATTTTTAGAGAAAGTGGTCCGCGTGGTTTATTTTCTAATAAGAAAGCACCTGCACCATCAGAAAGCATCCATCGTAAGAAATCCTTTTTGAAAGCAATAATTGGCTGTTCTTCTAGACTTTTTAAATTATCAGCTTCGTGATTGTATTTTTGAGCATTCAGCCAAGTTGAAACTTTTTCTGATCCTGTGCAGATTGCGTTTTTTGAATTTCCAGATTTTATTGAAAGATACCCGAATTTCAAGGAATTCATTCCAGCACAGCAAACTCCAGTAGAAGAATTTAATTCAACCGATTTATTTTTTAGCAAACCATGAACCATCGCAGCATGCGAAGGCAAAAAGATATCAGGAGTTGAAGTTCCGCATGAAAGCACTTCTAAATCTTGAGGTGTAAAATCTTGATCGAATAACGGTAAAATTGCATTTTTTGTTAATTCGGCATTGCTGTGTGTGCTTTTTCCATCTTTATCAACAGCATAATATCGGCTTGTAATTTTATTATTGCGCAAAATAATACGTCTTGCTTTTGAAGCAGTATCGTTGATAAGACCTAAATAGGCTTCCATTTCGTCATTAGAAACAGCTTCGTTTGGCAAATATTTTGCAGCTTTTGTAATATATACTTCAAACATAATTTAAATTTCGTCTTCTAAACTCCCTGATAATATTGAGTTTCCTTTTTTATAGATTTTAACTTAAGCGGATAGGTAATAAGGTGCAATATATACACTATTGGTGAAATTAACCATATCGCAAGGAATAAATAAACATTAAATACTTTAAGCAGCTGTTTTCGGTTTTTTTGATTTTTATAAATGATGTTTGACCATTTATTGAAAATTTTATTTGCCGTTCTGTCTACAGTCACTAAATATGAACTTATTTTTACAGCTCCAGCGTTGACTAATTTTGGCTGTAATTCGGTAAAATTATTTTTTTGCAAAGAATCCAGCATGATTTCTCCAAATAGATCGGATTCTTGTATGTCTTTATCTGAAACTCCTGGAAGCGGAAAAATACCTAAATATTTTTTCTTAACTCCAGAAAACATCCATTCTACAATTGTAATAACGCTAATTAAATTTCCAACGCGATCTACCAAAGCTACATTTCCAACCAAATTTGCATTGGCTTCTTTCAACAAAACTTTGATTTTTTCCTGTGCCATAATCCACATATTTCTAGAACCACTAATGGTGACAACAGGTGTATTGTTCAAGATTTTTTTGGCCTCATCACTTTTCAAAAATGAATTAATCGGAATTGAAGGTGATAAATACCAAACTTGATAATGAAATAAAACCAAATCAAATTTTGTGTTTAAAATCGCTTCCGGAACTGTTTTTAATGCTGTCGGAATCTGTAAAAAAGATTCTGGGAAAGCATCAAAAAAAGATTCTTTATTCCATGGAAAAGGAAAAGGCTTTTCTAATTGTATTTCGTAAAAACTAAGATTTATTTCATCTGAATTTAGAAATGGTTTTGCAATGTTTTTTGCAATAGATTCCAATTGTCCAGATTGAGTATAATAAATTACGAGAACATTTTTCATTTGGGTTTACTTGCTTGGTTGCGGACAAAAGTAAGTAAATTTATTTAAACGAATTTTCTTGTTTAATTGATTAAGATTTTGGTTTTGCTTTAAGAAATTGCATTCTTTTAAATTTTTACAGATGCAATTAAAAAATGATTTAAAAAAAGTGTTTTTTTGACAATATAATTAGCAAAAGCATCAGAATTCGTACAAAAAAATTATGATTTTAAATCGTTCCAAAAATCAAAATAGTTAAACCATTGTAAAGGATAATGTTCTAAAATACTTTCTACACTTTTTACATATTCTTTCAAAAGTGCTTTTTCGTCTCGATGTTTTACTTCGGCTTCTCTTGCGTATAAATGATAATGAAGATTTGGCTCTTTCATTACATAAACAAAAACAACAGGAACTTTAAGTCTTGAAGCAATTAAGAATGGTCCTGCAGGAAAATTAGCCTCTTTGCCCAACAGATTTTCTGAAAGAGATTTGGTTCCTTCAAAATAACGGTCGCCCGTAAAACAAACCAATTCATTATTGGCTAAAGCCGAATTAATCTCAAAAATATGGGACAAATCTTCTTTAATGATAATAAATTTTACGGTTGGTTTTTGTGTAACGCTTTCTAAATAATTTTTGATAGCAGAATGTTCTAAATCTGTAGTAACCAGATTTATTTGAAAGTTAAGATCGATATCGCCCAAAAAATGTTCGGCGATTTCAAAATTTCCGACGTGCGCACTAATTAAAACACCGCCTTTTTTCTCGGCAAGCAGTTTTTTTAGTGTTTCGATTCCGTCAAATTCGTAAGTGAATTTATTTCGCATTCCTGCTGAAATCGAAATCTTATCAATAATAGTTTGTCCAAAAGTGTAGTAACTTTTGAAAACCATTTTTTTGGATTTAAAATGAGAGTATTGAAGTCTTTCTTTAAAGTAATAGAAAATAGCTTTGTTGCTTTTTCTTAGAAATAAAAAATAATAAGAAGCAACAAAGTAAAGTAAGGTATAAGCGGCTTTTACACCCGCTTTTTGAATTAAAAAAACGAATATTCTATAACCTAAAACAGTTCCTTTGGATTTACCATCCCATTGACTCATTTAAGCTGATTTGGCTTTTATTTTGGTTTCAATAAGGTCGTAGAAACTTTGAAAATCAGAAATTCCAACAAAATCTGCTTCAACTAGTTTTACACCAAAGTTTGCTTCAATTGAAACAACTAAGTCAACATAATCGAGACTGTCTAACCCAAGTGTATCTTTTAAATTAGCATTTGGTTCAATGTCGTCATTGTCTACTTCAAATTCATCAACTAAAAAACCATTTATTTTTGCTATAATATCTTCTTTATTCATCGTTCAATTTAAACTTTTTAACCACCAACGCAGAGTTGGTTCCTCCGAACCCGAAAGAATTGGACAAAAATATGTCAAATTTTTTGTTTAACGTAGTTTTAACTAAATTTAATTTTGAAGCATCTTCATCTGGATTTTCCAAATTGATGTTTGGCGCAATGAAATCGTTCTGCATCATTAAGATAGAATAAATTATTTCACTTGCTCCAGCCATCCAGCATTCGTGCCCTGTCATCGATTTTGTTGAACTTATATAAGGATTTCTTTCACCAAAAACCTCAAAAATTGCTTTTGCTTCGTTTGCATCGCCAACTGGAGTTGAAGTTGCATGGGCATTTATGTACTCAATGTCTGATGCTTTTAGTTTTGCATCATCTAATGCACGTTTCATTGCTGTTGCCGGTCCTTCGACGTTTGGAGTAGAAATATGTCCTCCGTTTGAAGAGAATCCATAACCAGAAACTTCGGCAATAATATTGGCGCCGCGTGCAATGGCAGAGTCGTAACTTTCTAGAATTAAAGTTGCGCCGCCTCCACTCGGAATTAATCCGTCGCGGCCAGAATCAAAAGGTCTTGATGCTTTTTCAGGATCACTTTCTCTATTAGAAAAAACGCCTAATCCGTCAAAACTGCTCATCGCATATTTATTGATCTCTTGAGCGCCACCAGTAATTATAATATCTTGAAAACCGCTTTTGATTAAAAAATAAGCCAATCCGATAGAATGAGAACCACTCGCGCAAGCTGCACTTACAGTAAGATTGATTCCTCGAAGTTTAAAAATCGTCGAAAGATTCATTGTTACCGTAGAATTCATCGATTTGAAAATAGCGCCAGAACCAATTAAAGCCGTGTCTTTTTTCTCGCGAACAATATCTGTTGCGTCAATGATTGCTTTAGAAACACTGTCGTTTCCGTACATAATTCCGACTTCGTGTTCATCAAAAAAGGCATCGTCGATGTTGGCATTTTTCAATGCTTCTATAGTTGCCATATAAGCATACTCGGTTTCTTCACCGATGCTCATACGTTGTCTTCGCGTCAATAAATTTTTAAGATCGGCTTTCGGAACCATTCCTGTTAAGGCTGATTGAAAACCAAATTCTTTACGTTCAGAATCAAACTGAATACCAGATTTTCCTTCGTATAACGAATCTTTTACTTCGTCTAAAGAAGTTCCGATACAAGAATAAATTCCCATTCCAGTAATTACAACTCTTCTATTCATCGTCTTTCAAAGTAATTTTTTATCCTTAAAGTATTTTTTAAACACATAGAAACATAGTTTTGTAAACTTAAAAAAGGCGTTTCACTTATTTTAAATAAACATAGCTCTCTATGTGAAAGAAATGTATTTCTCTTAAGTATTCTTTATTGACACATATCCCGATAGCTATCGGGACTATGTGTTTAAAATATTTTAAGAATATATTCCGCCGTTAATATTGATAATTTCTCCTGTAATATAACTTGCTTTTTTAGAAATCAAAAAGCTTACCAAATCTGCCACTTCTTCGGCTTCGCCAAAACGATTTACGGGAATAAGCTTTAATAATTCTTTTTCGTCTAATTCGCTTGTCATATCAGTTTTAATAAAACCTGGAGCGACAGCATTTACCGTAATGTTTCGTTTTGCCACTTCTTGTGCTAAGGCTTTAGTTGCGGCAACAATTGCACCTTTTGCAGCCGAATAATTGGTTTGTCCCGCAGTTCCTTTTACACCAGAAACCGAAACAATATTTACAATTCGGCCATATTTATTGCGAAGCATTTTTTGAATAAAAAACTGCGTTACATTAAAAAAACCGTTTGCACTTGTATTCATTACGTTATTCCAGTCTTGTGGTGTCATCCACATAAAAAGACCGTCTTTTGTAATTCCGGCATTGTTTACAATTGCTTCAACCAATTTTTCAGGATTTGCTTCCTGCCATTGTGTAAGAACGTTTTGTACTTGTTCAAAATTGGCAACGTCAAAACCTAAGATTTCTCCTGTTGCACCTAATTTTTGTATTTCTTGTAATGTTTCTTCGGCAGCTGTTTGATTCGAATGATAATTAATCAGAATATGATAATCAGATTCTACGGCTAGTTTTTTACAAATAGCACTTCCAATCCCTCTAGAACCGCCTGTTACTAATACACACTTCATAAGTGAAATTTATTTCTTTTTCTTAGCTGCTGGTTTCGGTGTCGATTTGGCAGCTGGTTTGGTTGTTTTTGTTTCTTGTTTTGGAGCTTCAGCAGGAGCAGCAACAGGTTGAGGTTTTTCAGATTTTGAAAATAATTCAGCATTTTCAAACCATTGATTTGCTAAAACCGTTCCGTCTGGGTTAAGAAATCCCCATTTTCCTTCGTTCTTAACTCTCGCAACGCCACCAATAAATCCTTTATCTTGTTGTGTAAACATGGCAATAATTCCATTTGTGGTAATTCCATATTGTGTTGGAATAACTAATTTTCCAGATTCGTTGATGAATCCCCAATTGCTTTCTTTTACTGGAGCAAGACCGTTTTTACTAAAAACTTCTGCATCGCTGTAAGTTGGTTCAATTACAAATTTTCCTTCTGGATTAATGAATCCCCATTTTTTTCCAACTAAAACTGGCGCTAGGTTTTTGGAGAAAGCTTTTCCTTTATCATAAATAGGAAGAATGGCCCAGTTTCCTTTTAAATCGATATAACCGATTTTTCCATTCTTTTTAGCAAAAGTCAAATCTTGAGTTTCAAAATCCCAGATTTTTTCGGCTCCATCAACTGGAATAAATTTTCCGCCACTTACCAATCCGAATGTTTTGTCTTTTCTTGCCCAAGTTGTGTTTTTGAAATAATTTCCAACTTCAGCATAAACTGGTTCAACTACTTCTTTTCCTTCGGTATTGATGATTCCCCAGTTTTTGTTTAGCTCTACTCTCGCGTAACCATTTTCAAAAGGCTTAATCTGATCGTATTTTGGTTCTAAAACAACATTCATTTTATTGTTGATTAAACCCACTTTATTGTTTTGTCTAATGAAGGCAACGCCGTCATTAAAATCAAATACTTTGTCAGATGTAGGCGCTTTTTGAATTTCTCCTTTTGTATTGATATAAACCCATTCTTTATCTTTTTGCACAACAGCAATTCCGTTGTTAAAATCTTTGGCATCTTTAAAGTCGGCTGGAATTACCCAAGTTCCTTTTGTGTCAATAAAACCCCATTTTCCGCCATTTTCTACAGCGGCCAAACCTTCAGAAAAACTTCTAGCCGATTTATATTGAGGTTCGATTTTAAAAGATCCATCTTTAGAAAGATATCCAATTTTGGAATTTTTCTTAACTAATGCCAATTCTTGACTATTAACAAATTGAATACTTACCAGCAACAAAAAAATAAGTGTCTTTTTCATGATTTTAAAAATTCAATGTTTAATGATTAAAAAACTAAAACTCTTTGGGGCAAATTTGTAAATCAATTTTTAACTGTTGATCAAATAATCTTTAACTTTTTGAACAAAAGGATACATTACCTGATCTTCTTTAAATTCTGGAATTATATTTCGAATATCGTCGTACCATTTTTTAGTTGTAGACGAAATTTGATCTTTTTGTTTTAAATAATCAATCGCCTGAACAATTGTAATTAATTCGATTGCTAAAACTTCAAAAGAATTCTCAATCACTTTTGATGTAATAACCGCTGCATTTGTTCCCATACTTACAATGTCTTGATTGTCATTGTTGTTTGGAATACTGTGCACGTACATTGGGTTTGATAACATTTGATTTTCGGCAGTTGTTGAAGTGGCAACGAATTGAACACCTTGCATTCCGAAATTAAATCCTAACGTTCCTAAGTTTACGAATGGAGGTAAAATTTCGTTGATTTTTGAATTCAATAAATAATTCAATTGACGCTCTGCCAACATCGTTAATTTGGTAATAACGATTTTCAGTTTATCCATTTCTAACGAAATATAATCTCCGTGGAAATTTCCTCCGTGATAAACGTGTTTGTTTTTTACGTCGATAATTGGGTTGTCGTTTGCCGAGTTAAATTCGTCTTCTAAAATAGAAGCAACATTATTGATAGTTTCTAAAACTGGACCTAAAATTTGAGGAACACATCTTAGAGAATAATATTCTTGAACTTTTTCTTTGAAGATTTCTTCGGTGTTTTCGCCAGAATATAAATGGTCTTCTCGTTTACGGATTAAAGTACTGTCAGAAAGACTGTTTCGCATTCTTTCAGCCACTTCTTGTTGTCCTTTATGACGTTTTGTTTGATTTAATTCTTCAGAAAAATGATCGTCGTAAGCTTGAACTAATTCATTAATTGCACAAGAAGCTTTTAATGACCAGTCTAATAATTTTTTCGCATAATGAACATTTACAACACCAATTCCTGTCATTACAGAAGTTCCGTTGATTAACGCCAAACCTTCTCTAATTTCTACCTGAATTGGTTTTAAACCTTCGATTTCAAAAACTTCCGGAGTTGGACGTCTTTCGCCTTTATAAAAAACTTCGCCTTCGCCAATTAAAACCAAAGCTAAATGTGATAATTGCACTAAATCTCCACTGGCACCAACACCGCCATGTTCGAAAATTAAAGGCGTAATATCTCTATTGATTAATTCTGCCATTAAATGAACTACAGAAGAATGAACACCAGAATTTCCTAAAGAAAGTGTATTTAATCTTGCTAAAATGGCAGCTTTTGCACATTCGGCATTTAAAGGTTTTCCTGTTCCAGATGAGTGGCTTCTAATTAAATTATATTGCAGTTGAATTTGATCTGACTCTTTAATTCTATATTGAGCCATCGGACCAAAGCCAGTATTTACTCCGTAGATTACTTTGTTTCCTGAGAATTCTTTCAAGAAATTAAAACTTTCGTTTACTCGATTTAAAACCACATCGCTTATGGCAACTTTATTTTTTCCAAAAATTATGGCTTCAAATTCTGCTAAACTTAAATATTCATTTATTGTATTCATCAAATCTATTTTGGTTGCGCTAATTTAATTTTATTTATCAAAATAATTGTAGTTATTTTGATGATGGCAAATGTAGGTTAATTAATGATAATAATTCTAATATGACAAAGGAGTTTGTTGATGTTTTAGTGATTGGTGCAGGACCATCTGGATGTGTTTCGGCATCATATCTGTTTAAAAACAATGTTAAAGTTAAAGTTGTAGAAAAACAAAAGTTTCCGAGACTTGTTGTTGGAGAAAGCCTTATTCCGCGTGTAATGGACCATTTTGCTGAGGCAGAATTGTTTGAGGCGCTTGATGCAATGAACTTCGAGAAAAAATTAGGAGCTCGTTTTATCAGAGGTGAAGAAATTTGCAATTTCGATTTCAGCAAGAAATTTGGAGAAGGCTGGGATTGGACCTGGCAAGTTCCACGTGCTGATTTTGACAATACAATGGCGCAGGAAATTATTAGAAAAGGAATCGATTTGGAATTTGAAACCGAAGTTCTGGAAGTTTCTTTTGAAGGAAAAAAATCAAAAACCATTGTAAAAGACAAAGATGGAAATCTAAAAGAAATTCACGCTAACTTTATCATTGATTCTAGTGGATACGGACGCGTTTTACCAAGACTTTTAGATTTGGATACGCCTTCAAAATTAGATCCGCATTCTTCGATTTTTACACATGTTAAAGATATTAATAGACCTGAAGGAGAAGAAGGAACTCAGATTTCTTTTGATATTCTAGAAACAGAAGTATGGCTTTGGGTAATTCCTTTTTCTAACGGAAATACAAGTTTGGGAGTTGTTGGTCCGACAGATTTTATTAACTCACTTTCTGAAAATAAAGACAATGCTGAGGCTCTGAAAAATGCAATTCAGAAATCGGATTATTATATTAAAAGATTTGCTGGAACAGAGTTTTTATTTGAGCCAGTTAAATTAGAAAACTATTCTAGAGCTGTAAAAAGAATGTATGGCGATGGTTTTGCTTTGACAGGAAATAGCTCTGAATTTTTAGATCCGGTTTTTTCGTCAGGTGTAGCTTTTGCAACCGAATCTGGAATGCTCGCAGCAAAATTATATTTGAAAGAATCACAAGGAATTCCTGTTGATTGGGAAGTGGAGTTTACTCAATACATGAAACGCGGAATTGCCGTTTTTACCACTTATGTTCAAGAATGGTACACAGGAAATCTTCAGACTTTATTTTTCCATCAGCCTGAAAACCCAGAAGTAAAAGAAAAAATATGTGCTGTTTTGGCAGGTTATGTTTGGAATGAAGAAAATTCGTTTGTCAAGAAACATGATCACGTAATTGCGAATATGGCGTATTTGTTAAATATGCAAAAAGAACAAAGCCCTGAATAATCAGGGCTTTTTTTTATAAAAAACAATTCATTTTCTGGATTCATTCCACAGGAATGTATCGTCGGTAGAATTAGATTTGAATTGCGATATTACGTTCCGTAGGAACGTTTGATTAATTGATTTTAAAATATTATTTCTGTATATCAAATGTCCCTACAGGACATAATGCAAAACGACAATATTTTTTTCTACCGACGAGATATTCCTACGGAATATTTAACATTGCAGATGCAAAAACAACTCATTCCGTAGGAATGTTTCGTTGGTAGAACACGAAATTTGAATTGCGATAATACGTTCCGTAGGAACGTTTGATTAATTAGATTTAGATATATTATTTCCGTAAATCAAATGTCCCTAAAGGACATAATATAAAACGACAATATTTTTTCTACCGACGAGATATTCCTAACGGAATATGAAATATTGTTATTTCGTTTTCTTTATTATAAGTTTTGACATAGATTTTGCCGTTTTTGCATAACCTTCTCCAAGTCGAGATTCATTACTAAAATTGCTTCCCCATTGATCGCCGGGCGCTTCGTCGCTGGTAATTTCTAATAACACATTTGATTTATTAGACGAGTCAACAAATTTTAGGTTTGTGGTAACTTTTGCAGGTTGTTTCATAATTCCTGCATCCCAGCCAGGGAAAAGCCAAACTGTTTTTACAATAAGCGTGTATGGCGTTTTTAATCCTTCTTGAAAATTTAAATCTTTTTTCTCTTTGGTTAAAACGGTATTGGCAATTTCTAAAAATTTAGGAGTCCAGATTTGTTCTCTTGCTGCAATCCATTTTTTCTCCCAGATATTTCCGTTGCCTTTTGCTTTTTTATCTAAATCTGCTTTGTGTTCTTGAACGTATTGTGCCTCAGGCATTTTTTCTTTCATCATAGTAAAATCACTGTAATCAAATGATACGTTGACTTCTTTTTGGTCTTTTAAAAAGTCAAAATTTCCCTGAACAACATTCATGTCCTGAGCAAAAATAGCTCCAGATATAAAAAAGCATGCAATAATAAGTTTTTTCATTTGTTGATTAATTAAGGTTAATTTTCAATAATTTAAAATTAATTAAAAACATTAATAAACAACATATTACGTGTTAAAATAAAATTACCATTTCGTAATAAAACAAAAAGCGGATTCCAATTTGAAATCCGCTTTTTTATAATTTGAAATAATATTAGAATCTTACAATCCAAATATCTTATCCATTAAAATCCATTTTTGTCCTGGTTTTGCCCATGGTAAAGCTTGTTGGAATTTCCACATTAAAGTTTCCCATTCCTGAACTTTTTCGTTTGCCGTATCGGCTTGGTCTTTCTTTTCGAAAGTAAAATCAGCATCTGCTTCGATAATCATAAACAAGCGGTTTCCTGTACAATAAATATCCAGAACTTCAATTCCAGAATCTTGAATGCTTTTCTTGATTTCTGGCCAAACATTTTCATGCAGTTCTTTATATTCTGCAATCAAATCTGCATCGTCTTTTAAGTCTAATGCCAGATAAAATTTTTGTGTTGCCATAATTTTAGTTTTGTTGATACGCTACGGCAGTTTGTTTACTTGTACCTAAACCTTCAATTCCTAATTCGATTACGTCACCCGCTTTGATGTAAATTGGATCTGGTTTAATTCCTAATCCAACTCCCGGAGGCGTTCCTGTACTAATAACATCGCCAGGAAGCAATGTCATAAACTGGCTTAAATAATGCACTAAAAATGGAATTTTGAAAATCAAGTTTGAAGTATTACTGTTTTGGAATGTTTTTCCGTTTACAGTAAGCCACATTTTTAGATTATTAACATCACCAACTTCGTCTGGAGTTGCCATAATTGGTCCAAGAGGAGCAAAGGTGTCAGAACCTTTTCCTTTTGCCCATTGTCCGCCGCGCTCGATTTGGAATGCTCTTTCACTATAATCATTCAAAAGGCAATATCCAGCAATGTAATTTGGTGCATCTTCTTCAGAAACGTAGCTTGCTTTTTTACCAACGACAAATGCTAATTCCACTTCCCAGTCTGTTTTTTCGCTGTTTTTTGGAATAATCAAGTTATCATTTGGCCCACATAAAGAAGTGGTTGATTTGAAGAAAATAATCGGTTCTTCTGGAATTGCAGCGCCCGTTTCTTCGCAGTGATCCACATAATTTAATCCGATGCAGATAATTTTTGAAGGACGCGCAACTGGCGAACCTAAACGAACTGAATCGTTTACTTCTGGTAAAGATGGGTTGTTTTTTAAAGCTTCTTCTAATTTTGCTAAACCGTCGTTTTCAAAAAAAGCTTCGTTGTAATCTGTTACAATAGACGAAACATCGTATCTTTTTTCATTTAGTAAAACACCTGGTTTTTCCTTTCCTTCTTCTCCGAATCTAATAAGTTTCATATTTTAATTTTTTTAGTAATGTGTATTTTTTTTAGCCACTCCCGATAGCTATCGGGATAAAGGATTAGAATGATTTATTTAGTTTGTCACCCTGAGCGAAGTCGAAGGGCGTTCCAATTGGACGTGGGCTTCGACTTCGCTCAGCCTGAGAAAAGCAGGAAATAAAAATCTTTTAATCCTTTTAATCTGTGGCTTATTTTTTTGCACGCAGATTTTGCAGATCGAGCAGATTTTTTTTAAATCCTTTTAATCCTTTTAATCCTTTAAATCTGTGGCTAAATAATTTTTAGTTATTCAATTTAATAAAACCTCCATCAATTGGATAATCTGAACCTGTGATGAAAGAAGATTCATCACTGCATAAGAATAATGCTAAAGTTGCGATTTCTTCGGGTTTTCCCATACGACCGATTGGTTGCGATTGAGATAGTTTTTCGAAGATTTCTTCTTCTTTTCCAGGATAATTTTTAGCAATAAATCCGTCTACGAAAGGCGTGTGAACGCGCGCAGGAGAAATAGAATTACATCTGATTTTATCATTCAAATAATCTTTAGCAACCGATAAAGTCATTGCCATAACTGCTCCTTTTGCAGTAGAATATGCAAAACGATCTGGAATTCCAACCCAACATGCAATTGAAGCTAAGTTCAAAATCACACCTCTGCCAGAGTTTCTTAGTGCAGGAATCGAAGCATGAAGGCAATTGTAAACTCCTTTTACGTTTACATTCATAATACGGTCAAAATCAGATTCTGAAGTTGTGTCTACTTTTCCAACGTGAGCAATCCCAGCATTATTTACCAAAATATTAATATTTCCGATTTTCTCGAAAGTTGCTTTTACCTGTTCGTGGTTTGAAACGTCGCAGGCGTGAGCAAAAACACTTCCTCCAGCTGATTTTATTTCTTCAACCGTTTCTTTTGCGCTTTCTTCCGTCAATTCTAAAACGTGAACTTCAGCTCCTTGTTTAGCAAATAAAACTGAAATCGCTCTTCCAATTCCGCTACCACCGCCAGTGATAATTGCTTTTTTATTTTGTAATGAAAACATTTGATATAAATTTTTATGAGTTGTTTTTTAATAGTCTTTTACAAAGATACGCCGCGTTTCCACGGAATAAAATCGTCTTGGTTTAATTGAACTGCTTTCGGAATAATTTCGCCGCTTGCCGCTTTGATGCAATATTCTAAAATTTCCTCGCCCATTTCCTCAATAGATTTTTCGCCACTAATGATTGGTCCGCAGTCAATATCGATAATATCTTTCATTCTGGTTGCCAAAACCGAGTTTGTTGCCACTTTAATTACAGGACAAACAGGGTTTCCTGTTGGAGTTCCCAATCCTGTTGTAAACAAAATTAAAGTTGCTCCAGAAGCCGCTTTTCCAGTTGTTGCTTCAACGTCATTTCCTGGAGTACAAACCAAACTTAAACCTGGTTTTGTAACCAATTCGGTATAATCTAAAACATCAACTACGGGAGACGTTCCACCTTTTTTTGCTGCTCCAGCACTTTTGATAGCATCTGTAATTAATCCATCTTTAATATTTCCTGGAGACGGATTCATATGAAAACCAGAACCCACTTTATGCGCCAGTTCATCATAAGATTCCATTAAATTGATGAATTTTTTAGCGTTATCTTCAGTAATACATCTGTCGATTAAATTCTGTTCAGCGCCGCATAATTCTGGGAATTCAGCCAAAAGAATTTTTCCGCCTAAAGCTACGACTAAATCTGAAGTATAACCCACAGCAGGATTTGCAGAAACACCGCTGAAACCATCGCTTCCGCCACATTTTACACCAATGCATAAATCGCTTAAAGGCGCATCTGTTCTTTCGTATTTGTTGATTTCGATTAAACCTTCAAAAGTTTTTTTGATGGCATTGGTAATCAAAACTTCTTCGCTTTCTGTTTGTTGCTGTTCAAAAATAAACAACGGTTTGTCGAAATCTGGGTTTTGTCTTTTTACATCATTTACAAAATCTTGAACTTGTAAATGCTGGCATCCTAAACTTAAAAGTGTGATTCCGCCCACGTTTGGATGATTTGCGTACGAAGCCAATAAAGCACTTAAAGTAGAAGCGTCCTGACGTGTTCCGCCGCAACCGCCTTGGTGGTTTAAGAATTTAATTCCGTCTACATTTTCAAAAACACGTTTGTTTTTTGGAGTCGGATTTAATTCAATATTGATATCGTTAATGTCATTTCCGTTCAAATAACCTTCCAGTAATTCGTGCGTAAATTGGTTGTATTTGTCTGTTACAGCATAACCCAATTGCTTGTGTAAAGCTTCTTTGATGACATCAAGATTTCTGTTTTCACAAAATACAGTCGGGATAAAAAGCCAGTAATTTGCTGTTCCAACGCGTCCGTCTTTTCTTTTGTAACCTTTAAAAGTTCTGTTTTCGAATTTTGAAACATCAGGTGCATTCCATTCGTAAGAAGCATTTCTATATGCGTAAGGATCTGCAGCATGTTTTAGGTTTTCGGTTGTCATTAGACTTCCTTTGGCCAAATCATTTTGCACTTTTCCCACCAAAACACCGTATATATTTACTTCTTCTCCCTGCTTCATGTCCTGCATGTAGAATTTATGTTTGGCTTTGATGAGGTCTTGTAAAACGTAAGTTTCATTTTCAAAATGAATGGTTTCGCCTTTTTGAAGATCGGTTAAGGCAACCAATACATTATCATCTGGATGTAGTTTTACAACCAGTTTTTTTGTGTTATTGTCAGACATTGTGTTGTTTGTTTTTTTCTTTTTTTGATGTCACTGCTTTCGTCTTATAACAATTTAATCCTTTGATTTTGTATAGAATTCGGGCAGTTAACGAAAAATAAAATTAGCCTTTTTACACATTGGTTAATAGTCTAATATTATCCGTATCTAATCTTTAATTATCTTTACAATATGAAATTGGAACAAACCAAAATAGCGTCTTATCTTAACACGAAGGTTTCGGTACTGAATCGTATTGAACCTTTTTTTCAAGCGCCATTTCATTCGCATCCAGAATTGGAATTGGTGTATGTAAAAGAGAGTTATGGCAAGCGAATTATCGGAAATTCGGTAATGCCTTTTGCGCCTGGCGATATGGTTTTTTTAGGTTCTGATATTCCGCATGTTTGGTTAAATGACGAGAAATATTATCAAGGAATTGAAGATTTAAAAGCCAATTCGATTGTCGTATATTTTCATAAAGATATTTTTGGACCGACTTTTTACGAATTAAAAGAAACTCAAAAAATCAACGAACTCTTTTTTCAGGCTGGAAAAGGAATTTCGATTATCGGGAAAACCAATAAACAGATTGCTAAAAAACTGGAGAAATTAGTTTCTAAAAAAGACTTCGAAGTTATTGTCGGACTTTTTGAGATTTTATCTATTCTTTCCGAAAGTCAGGATACGATTTACATCAATGACGAGATTTACTCTTTAATGCAGAAGGATTCGAAAGTAGATCGTCTTTCGGAAGTTTTTCAATATGTGAATAAAAATTATAAAAAGAACATTTCTTTGGAAGAAATTGCCGCTGTCGCAAATATGACTCGGACTTCTTTCTGCAGAATGTTTAGGGTAAAAACGAAAAAGAATTTTGTAGATTATCTGCACGAAATCCGAATTTCGAATGCCTGCAAATTGTTACTAGAAACCGATAAAAGCATGTCTGAGATTGCGTATGAATGCGGTTATAAAACGGCTTCAAATTTTAATAAACTCTTCAAAAAAGTTAAAGGAATAACGCCTTCTGATTTTAAAAATAATGCGAAGGTTAGTTTTGCCACTCCCGATAGCTATCGGGATTAAAGATTAAAAGGATTTTTAGAGGAATCTGATCAATCTGTTTGAAAATTAAAAAGTTGCCACGAATTGCACTAATTTCCACGAATTAATTTTCTAAATGAAAAATTCGGGCTAATTCGTGTAATTCGTGGCAAAAAAAATATTTTTAAATTGAACGATCTAAATGTGTATAACCTCCATCAACATAAATAATCTGTCCAGTTGTATGGCTTGATTTTTCAGACAATAAGAAAACTACCATATTCGCGATTTCTTCAGCTGTTGTCATTCTGTTTTCTAGCGGAATATTTTTGGTAATTGCAGCCAGTTTTTCTTCTTTATTTTCAAAAGTATTGATCCAGGTTTCGTAAAGCGGCGTGTAACATTCTGCTACGATTACTGCGTTTACACGAATGCTGTACTTCAATAATTCAACTGCCCATTCTCTGGTTAAAGCATTTCTACCTCCGTTTGAAGCGGCGTAAGCTGAGGTTCCGCCTTGTCCAGTTTCGGCAGTTTTAGAACCAATGTTTACAATTGCTCCTTTTGATTCTTTTAGATACGGAAGAGCGTGCTGTGCCATTAAATAATAATGCACTAGATTTTTGTGAAGTGAAGCGGCGAAATCTTCATAATTTCCGTTTTCTAATCCAACGCCGTCATTAACTCCGGCATTGTTTACCAATCCGTCGATTCTTCCGAATTTTGCGATTACGGCTTCAACGGCTTTTTTGCAGTCTTCAGGTTTTGTCAAATCGGCGGCAACTTGATGCGCTTCTTTTCCAAGGGCTTTTAATTCTTCTACGGCTTTTATGTTGTCATTTTCGTTACGTCCAACGATAAACGGAATGGCATTTTCTTCGGCTAAAACCTTCACGATTCCTAAACCGATTCCTTTTGCGCCTCCCGTAACGATAATGATTTTTTGGGTTAATGATAACTGCATGATTTTAATTATTATAATTTATTGCTAATATTTTTTTTGCCACAGATTAAAGGGATTAGAATGATTTTACTTTGCTGTTTGTCAGGCTGAGCGAAGTCGAAGCCCGATTCCAATTGGAACGCCCTTCGACTTCGCTCAGGGTGACAATCTAATTCATAAATCTTTTAAATTAGTGGTTTTTATTTTTATGTTTTAGAACTTTTTTTAAAAATTTACAGCTGTTGTTCATGACAAACAACAGCTGTAAAAATAGAGAGAATTGAACTGATAATTTATTACCAGAACTTAACATAAAGAGCCACAATAATCAGTAATGTAATTACGATTAAAACCGTAGTTTGCGGCTGTACTTTGAACATTCCAGGTTCTGTCTCGAATGCTTTTGGGTTTACTTTTGGACCAGCGAAACTCATCAAGATCATCACCAACATTGTGAAGAAGAATGATAATCCCATACAAATGTGGAATGGAATTTCGAAAGCTCCTTTTCCGTTAGGGTAAGCTGTGTATAAAAGTGTATCGTTTCCAAATAAAGCAGGAGCGTATTCGTTGAATAAAACAGATAATAAGAATCCTAAAATTACCCCAACAATTGCTGCAGCTCCAGTAGTTCTTTTCCAGAACATACCTAAAAAGAACATTGCGAAAACTCCAGGGCTAATAAATCCAGTGTATTTTTGGATGTAAGTGAATCCTCCAACACCACCAATTCCTAAAACGTCATTCCAAGTAAATAAAACAGCTAAAAGCATTGCAGCAAAAACGGCAAGTCTACCAATGTTTACTTGTTGTTTTTCACCCGCTTCTTTTTGAATGTATTTTTTATGAATATCTAATGTGTAAATTGTAGAAATACTGTTTACTTTTCCAGCTAAAGACGCAACAATTGCGGCAGTAAGAGCAGCAACAGAAAGTCCTTTTAATCCAGTTGGAAGGAAAGTTAATACAGCAGAATAAGCACCATCTTTTCCTCCAACTAATTGAGGTAAATGTCCGTTTGTGTATAAAACATAAGCAGCAATACCAGGAAGCATTACGATTAATGGCATTAATAATTTTAACATACCAGCAAACAAAATTCCTGTACGTGCAGTTTGTAAATCAGCACCAAGTGCTCTTTGTGTAATGTATTGGTTACATCCCCAGTAGTTTAAGTTGATGATCCAGATACCAGCAGCGTAAGATAACAATCCTGGGAAAGTTAAATATTTATCGATTTCAAGTTGAGAAGATGTCGCAGTTGGTTTTGGAATGATCATTTTGAAGTGCTCAGGAGCTTCTTTCATTAAAACTTTGAAACCAGCAATTGCATTTTCACCAACACCAAAATATTGTCCAACAGTTGTTAGAGCGATGTAAGAAGTTACCAAACCTCCAATAATTAATACAGCAACCTGAATAACGTCTGTGTAAGCCACAACTTTCATTCCTCCAAGAGAAATAAATAAAGCAAAAACAGCTAAACCAATCATAATTGCATGAAGATATTGACCTCCCGCAAGACCGTTAATAGCAACAGCTCCTAAATAAAGAATAGAAGTTAAGTTTACAAAAACATACAAAAACAACCAGAAAACCGCCATAATTAAAGCCGTAGATTCGTTGTAACGTGTTTTTAAGAATTGAGGCATCGTGTAAATCTTGTTTTTAAGATAAACAGGAATAAACCAAACAGCCACAATAATAAGCGCAATAGCAGCAAGCCATTCGTAAGCAGCAACAGCGATTCCTAAGAAGAAACCTTCACCACTCATACCGATGAATTGTTCTGCGGAGATGTTAGAAGCAATAAGAGAAGCTCCAATTGCCCACCAAGTTAAATTTCCTTCAGCCAAAAAGTAAGCTTTAGCATCTTGTTCGTCTTGTTTACGTTTGCGGTAAACCGTGTAACCGTAGACCGAGACTACGATAAAATAGATAATAAAAACCGCATAATCTGCGAAAGCGAGGTTTTGGTTCATTGTTAGTAGTATTTTAAATAATTATTATAGGGTTAAATTTATTTATTTGGTTTTATGCTTTATAATCTTGTTAAAAATGCAAGATGTGTTTTATTTCCGTTATTTTTTTATGAAAATAAAAGTGGAAGCCAAATGTAAAATAAAAATTTATAAATCAACTATCAGCAAATGTGTTTTTTACATTTATCTGATGGTAATTCTGTTAAATTTTTACTTTTTTGACTTCATTCATCCTATAATTCTTAAGCTTTAACCAGACTTTTATAATGTACTTCAGACAATTGTCTTAAAATTTCAGCACTTTTTTCAGGTGTAATATCACGCTGCGATTCGCCTAACATTTCGTATCCGACCATGAATTTTTTTACCGTTGCCGATCTTAACAAAGGCGGATAAAAATGCATGTGGAAATGCCATTCTGGATGATCTAAACCATCTGTTGGAGATTGGTGAATTCCTGACGAATATGGAAAAGAAGTATTGAATAAATTATCGTACTTCGTAGTTAATTGCTTTAATATTTTAGCGAAAGATTTACTTTCTTCACCAGTAAAATTGGTGATTTTGTTTACCGCTCTTTTGCTTACAATCATGGTTTCGTAAGGCCAGATTGCCCAAAAAGGAACTAAAGCCACAAAATGATCGTTTTCGATTACGATTCTTTCTCCAGCTTTCAATTCAGCTTCAACATAATCTTCCAAAAGCGTTCTTTTATTTTTATCGTAATACGATTTTAAGCTATTTTGTGTTTTTTCAACCTGAGTTGGCAAAGAAGATTGCGCCCAAATTTGTCCGTGCGGATGCGGATTGCTGCAACCCATTACACTTCCTTTATTTTCAAAAATTTGAACGTGATTAATGTATTTGATATTTCCTAAATCCGTGTATTCTCTCTGCCAAGTTTTGATGATGTTTTCGATATCGGCAATTTCCATTTCTGGAAGAGTCAAATCGTGACGTGGAGAAAAACAAACTACTCTAGAAATTCCTTGTTCTGGTTTTGCTTTAAAAAAAGTATGTTTAATATCGTCTTCAAAAATAATTTCATCCTGTTTCATTGCGGCAAAATCATTTTCAAAAACAAAACTGCTTTCGTATGCTGGATTATTTACGCCATTTGCGCGAACATTTCCTGGACATAAATAACATGTCGGATCGTATTTTGGAAGTTGTTCTGTTGAAATGGTTTCATTTTGCCCTTGCCAAGGACGTTTTGCACGATGTGGCGAAACTAATACCCATTCGTTAATTAATGGATTGAAGCGTCTGTGCGGATCTTCGTTAATGTCAAAATTTTTCATTGTAGTGTGTTGTGGTGTTAAAGTAGCGTTGTTCCGTTTGAGATTTTTACATCGTAGAATTTTAATTCAATTCCAAATGTATCTAAATAAAGTTTCGAAAACTTACTCTTTACCTCATTTTCATGTCCTTTTTTAACTAAATTGATTGTGCAACCTCCGAAACCGCCGCCCATTAGCCTAGAACCAATAATTGCGTCATCTTCTTTTGCTGTATCAACCAGCATATCTAATTCTTCGCAGCTTACCTCATATTCTTTAGATAAACCGTAATGTGTTTCAAAAAGCAATTCGCCTAAAAGTTCAATATTTCCTGCGTCTAAAGCCTCGCACGCTTTTATTACGCGATTAATTTCTTTTACAACAAAATGAACTCTATCGAAAACTTTCTCGCTCATTTTATCTTTCAAACTTAAAACTTGTTCTACAGAAGAATCTCTAAAACTCTTTACTTCTGGAAAATGATTTTTTATAATCGATAAACCTTCTTCGCATTCAATTCTTCTTGTATTATATTCTGATGTAAAAAGCGAGTGTTTTACATTAGAATCAAACAGAATCAAAGAATAATCTTTGAAATCGGCGTTGTGATATTCAAAATCTAAAGTATTGCAATCCAGTTTTATTACTTTATTTTCCAAACCATGAACGCTCGAAAACTGGTCCATAATTCCGCAATTGATTCCAACCCAATGTTCTGCTTTTTGTCCTAATAATGAAATATCTTTTCTCTCAATTTTTAAATCAAAAAGAGATTTGATTCCGAAAATCGTTCCGCATTCTAAAGCTGCAGAAGAAGATAATCCAGAACCAACCGGAATATTACTGCTGAAAACGCAGTTGAAACCTTCAAACGAAAATCCGTTATCTTGCAATTGTTTGATTACACCACGAATGTAATTTGTCCAAACGACATCGCTCAATTTTACTTCTTGAGTTAAATCGATTTCAAATTCTTCATTCAAATCAATCGCGATTATTTTAGAAGTTTTAGTGTTGTTTTTAGAAAAAGCAAAACAAATTACTTTGTCAATTGCGGCAGGTAAAACGTAACCATCATTATAGTCAATATGTTCTCCAATAATATTAATTCTACCTGGAGAAAGAACCGTTTTTTCTGGAGAAGAACCGAAAGATTTTTCGAAAAAAGCAACGGTATTTTGTATTAAAATATCATTCATTATATAGTTAGTTGTATTGTGGTTTTTAGGATTTTATTAATTTAAACTTTCAAATTTGTAAAGCGTTTTTTGCGTGTATTCTTCGCCTTTTTTCAAAACTGCATTCGGAAAATGGGCGTGATTTGGCGCGTCTGGAAAATTTTGTGTTTCAAAACAAATTCCGCTTTGCGCATTATAATCTACATTTTCTTTTCCTTTTAGTTTTCCGAAACAATTTCCGCCTACATAAATATGTACACTTGGCTGATCGGTGTAAACATTCATTCTTAAATTGTTTTTCAAACTAATCAGTTGCGCCACAATTTCAGTTTTAGAATTTACAACGAATGAATTGTCAATTGGAAATGGACAGTTTTTTGGATTTCTGAAATCAAAATCATGATTTGTCAAATCGGTATAATTTCCTGTCGGAATATTATCAGAATTCGTTTCCAGCATTTTTGCCGATTTGATAAACATTTGCTGTTCTAAAACATTCGTGTCATGTCCGTCGAGGTTAAAATAACTGTGATGCGTCAAATTGATAACCGTATCTTCTGTTGACGTTGCTTTATATTCTAACTTTAATTCGTTTTCTTCAGTTAAAGTGTAAGTCAAATAAACGGTCATTTCTCCAGGAAAACCTTCGTCTAAATGTTCGCTCAAAAGGCTAAAAGTAACCGATGGATTTTCTCCAGAAATCACGTTTGCTACATTCCAGATTTTTCTTCCAAATCCCATATCGCCGCCGTGAAGCGCATTTCCGTTATTATTTTCATCAAGCTTAAATTCGATATCATTTAACGTAAAAGACGCTTTATGAATGCGGCCTGCGTAACGTCCAACCGTTGTTCCAAAATAAGGAGCGCTTGGCAAATTATACGATTCTAAATACGCTTCTAAATTGTCAAACCCTAATACAACATCGGTTAATTTTCCATTTACAGGAATCTGAATTGAGGTTACAGTTGCACCATAATTAATGATTTGAACTTTCATTCCGTTTTTATTAACTAATTCAAAAGAATAAATTTCTTCTTTATTAGGCATTAAACCGAATAATTTGCAATTATGAATCTCATTTAAATGCGATATGTGTTTTATTTCCATATAATTTTTAACAAAAATGAAATCCAAAAATAGAAACATTCTTTATATTTGCATACCAGTACCTACCAGTTTTTAATATTAATAGTCAAAATGACTTTATTATGAACATCATTTCAATTCAAAATAATATTGGTCTTCCAAAATATAAGCAGATTATTCTTTCAATAGAAAAAGCGATAGAAGTAGGAAAATTAATAAAAGGTGATCGGCTTCCGTCGGTAAATAAAGTCTGTCTGGCGTTTTCATTGTCGCGAGATACCGTATTATTAGCGTATGACGAACTCAAGAAAAGAGGAATTATTTATGCCATTCCTGGAAAAGGATATTATGTTAAAAGCGTTGAAATTACTATAACTCAGAAGGTTTTCTTGCTTTTTGATGAGCTGAATATTTTTAAAGAAGATATTTATAATTCGTTTTTGAAGAATATTGGAAAAAATGTTCAGGTTGATATTTTCTTTCATCATTTTAATGTTCAAGTTTTTAAAAAACTGATTAATGACAGCAATGGAAATTACACGAAATATATTATCATGCCTACTAACTTAAACGATATAGTTGATTCGATAAAAACCCTACCAGTAAATGATGTAATTATTTTAGACCAGACCAATTCGGACTTAAAAATGTTTCCAGCGATTTACCAAAATCATCAGAGAGATATTTATGAAGGTTTAATAAAAGGAAAATCCAGATTATCAAAATACAAAAAACTGATTCTCATTTTTCCTGGTTTTAGAGAACCGCCAGGAATGAAAATTGGTTTCGAATATTTTTGTAAAGAATATAAATACGATTATGAAATTATTTCCGATTTCAGCAATCAATCTATTGCACTAGGAGATTTGTATATTATTCCGCACGATCGCGATCTGCTTTCGGTAATAGAAAATGCGATGGGAAGAAATTTGAAATTAGGAGAAGATTTCGGAATCATTTCTTATAATGAAACGCCATTAAAAAAAATTGCCGCAAACGGAATTACCACAATTTCAACCAATTTTGAATTGATGGGAAAAATTCTAGCTGATATGGTTTTGACAGGAAAAAAAGAGCAGATCGAAAATAGATCTGCTCTTATATTGAGGAATTCTTTGTGAAATAATTATAACCCGTTGGGGATAATTATTTTTTAACACATAGAAATATAGATTTTAGTTTTAAATAAAAAGAGGTAAAAGAAAAAACTAGTTTTCACACATAGCTATGTTTATTTAAAAAAGTGAAACGCCTTGTATGCACAAAGAAAAGCTATGTATCTATGTGTTAAATTAAATTTTGTTCAATTTCAACCATAAGGTTATAAATTAAGTACAAAATTGTTTAATAATTTTTCTTCGTATTTCTCTTTGTTAAAAGTGTACAAATAAGAACCTTTTCGAGAAGATTGCATATCTTTTTCGTCTAGTTTATTTAAGATTTCTAGAGAATTAATTTTGCTGATGAAATTTCTTTTATCCAATTCTTTGCTCAAAATGGCTTCATATAATTCTAAAAGCTGGCGCATTGTGAATTTTTCTGGAAGCAATTCAAAACCAATTGGTTTGATCGAAGTTTTGTAACGAAGACGTTTAATTGCATTTTGAACCATTTCATTATGGTCAAAAATTAGATTAGGCGCATCGTTAATCGGGAACCATTCAGCATGATAATTTTGAATCAATTCTTCATTATGGTTTTCGATATTAATCAAAGCAAAGTAAGAAACCGAAATGGTTCTTTCAACAGGATCACGATCGATTTCACTGTAAGCATACAATTGCTCCATATAAATATCGTTCAGACCCGTATAAGTGTTTAAGATTCTTGTGGCTGCAGCATCTAGCACTTCATCGCGTTTTAGAAAACCTCCAATCAAAGACCATTTTCCCTTTTCAGGTTCAAAATCTCTTTGAATCAAAAGTATTTTCAGACCTTCGTGATCGAATCCGAAAATGATGCAGTCAACCGCTAATAAAACTTTATCAGCAGAGCTATAACTATTTAGCATATATAATTAATTTGGATGGTAAATATATAAACTTCTTAAAACGTTTCATAATTTATTAATGTTGATTTTACACTTATGTTAAAATTGAAACAAATAACAAGCTGCATTGATTGATTTATCTACTAAAATCAGGTTTTTTTAAGTCCAAAATTTCTTCAATTATATCTCAAAAATACGAGCCAAAGGTAGAAACATTTTCAAAAGAGCATTAAACAGTTAGCTATATTTTGTAATTGAATGCATAAAAGTTACATTTTTTGTTACAAAGCGATACTGTTTTATATTTTTTTGTCAATTTTTTGAGATTTATAACTTTCCAAAAATCGTATAAAATTCCTTTGTTAGTACTGCTTTTCGAATATTTCTATTGCAAAATCTATTTTTTGCAACCAGTTGTTCTGCGATTTTAATTTTTTTATGAGACTTTTTTTTCTTTAAATTTACAAATGTTAAACAAACACTTATAAAATCTAAAAATCACAAACCGTTATAAAATATGTAAACCACCGTATTTTTTAACAACCAAAAACCACAAAAAACTTATGAAAAAACCACTTTTATTATTGGTTATGGCGCTTTGCATGCAAACCATAACCGCCCAAAAAGACGCTGTAGTTATTGCCGTGAAGAATGATGCGTCTGCACCAACAGTCAATAAAAATATTTATGGACATTTTGCTGAACATTTAGGACATTGTATTTACGGTGGATTTTTTGTTGGAGATACTTCTAAAATTCCAAATACAAATGGAGTTCGAAATGATATTGTAAAAGCATTGAAAGATTTAAAAATTCCGAATTTAAGATGGCCCGGCGGATGTTTCGCAGACACGTATCATTGGAAAGATGGAATTGGACCAAAAGAACAGCGTCCGACAATCGTAAACCAATGGTGGGGAGGAGTTACAGAAGACAATAGTTTTGGTACACACGACTTTTTGAATATGTGCGAATTGCTTGGTGCTGAACCGTATTTGTCTGGAAATGTCGGTAGCGGAACCGTTCAAGAATTAGCAGACTGGGTTCAATACACCAATTTTGGAGGCAAAAGTCCGATGAGTGATCTTCGTAGAAAAAACGGAAGAACAGAACCTTGGAAAGTAAAATATTGGGGAATTGGAAATGAAGCTTGGGGCTGCGGCGGAAATATGACAGCAGATTATTATGCAAATGAATACCGCAAGTTTGCCACTTTTATGTCAGATTGGAGTAATACGGGCGGCATTACAAGAATTGCTTCTGGATCTAATAGTTCAGATTATAATTGGACAGAAGTTTTAATGAAAAATATTCCGTTGCATATGTTAGGCGGTTTAGGCGTTCATCATTATGCAGTAATCAATTGGGACAAAAAAGGTTCAGATGTTAACTTCACAGAAAAAGAATATTTCTTGACAATGCAGTCTGCTTTAAAAATGGAAGAATTGGTTACCAAACATGCTGCAATTATGGATAAATACGATCCAGAGAAAAAAGTTGCCATGATTGTTGACGAATGGGGCGGTTGGTACGAAGTTCAAAAAGGAACAAATCCAGGATTTTTATATCAGCAAAATACCATGAGAGATGCGGTTTTGGCTGGAGCTACTTTGAATATTTTCAATAATCACGCAGACCGAGTTCGTATGGCAAATTTGGCGCAATGCGTAAACGTGCTTCAAGCCGTTATTTTGACTGACAAAGCCAAAATGATTACAACGCCAACTTACAGCGTAATGAAAATGTACAGCGTGCATCAAGACGCAAAATTAATTCCAGTAGATTTCAAATCGCCTTCTTATACTTATGAAGGTCAAACGATTCCGGCAGTATCGGCTTCTATTTCAAAAGATAAAAGCGGATCTGTTCATATTTCATTGGTGAATGTTGATGCGGTGAATAAAAATAAAATCGAAATCGATATTAAGGATTTGGGCGTTAAAAACTTTACGGGAAGTATCATTACCTCTCAAAAATTGCAGGATTATAATTCTTTCGAAAACCCGAATAAAATTGTTCCTGTAGCTTTTAAAGGTTTTGATAACAAAAATGGAAAGTTAACAATAACACTTCCGCCTTTTTCTGTATTGGTTTTAGAAGGAAAATAATTCAATAAAATGAAAAAGTATAACTTTTATTTATTGACAGTTTGTATGCTGATTTTATTTTTGGTTTCCTGTAAAGAAACTAAAAATAAAGTCGTGCAATCTGATGAAAAAACTTCCGCCTTAAAAGCTGGATATCAAATTGAACCAGTTAACATTCAAAATGTAAAACTGACTGATTCTTTTTGGCTTCCAATTATAAAAAGAGTACAAGAAGTTACAATTGCATATGCAATTAAAAAATGTGATGAAGAAGGCCGTTTTGAGAACTTTTTAATTGCAGGAAAACAAAAAACAGGAACAACAAGAGGAGAAATGCCTTTTGATGATACCGATGTTTATAAGATTATCGAAGGAGCATCGAATACATTAATCAGCGCGCCAAATCCGAAATTAGAAAGGGTTTTAGATTCGATGATTGCCATTGTTAAAATCGGACAAGAACCAGACGGATATATCACAACTTGGAGAACCATAAATCCGGCAAAACCGCCCGCAAGTTGGGTTCCAGTTATTGAAGGAAAACGTTGGGAATCATTACAAATTAGTCATGAATTGTATAATCCGGGACATTTAATAGAAGCGGCGATTGTACATTATGAAGCGACTGGAAAAACTAATTTTTTAGAAATTGCCATAAAAGCAGCTGATATGCTTGTTCAAACTTTTGGCGATAATCCTGGGCAAGTAAAAGGCGTTCCGGGACATCAGATTGTTGAAACAGGATTGTTGAAGTTGTATCAAATTACAGGAAAGAAAGAGTATCTAAATCTGGCAAAATACTATTTGGACAATCGAGGAAATCCGAACAATCATAAATTGTATGGAGAATATGCGCAAGATCATATGCCAATTTTAGAACAAAAAGAAGCTGTCGGTCACGCGGTGCGGGCGGTTTATATGTACGCTGGAATGACAGATATTGCGGCTTTAATGAAAGATAAAGGTTATGAAAATGCCGTAAATAATCTGTGGGAAAACATGGTAAACAAAAAAATGTATATCACAGGCGGAATTGGTTCCAGACACGACGGCGAAGCTTTTGGAGCAAATTACGAATTGCCAAATTTAACCGCTTATAATGAAACGTGTGCTGCAATTGGCGATGTATATTGGAATCACAGATTGCATAATTTATACGGAGCTTCTAAGTATTTTGATGTTATCGAAAGAACAATGTACAACGGATTAATATCGGGAATTTCGCTTGACGGAAAACAATTTTTCTACCCAAATGCGTTGGAAGCAGATGGCGTTTACAAATCAAATCGCGGCTCTTGCACACGACAAGGTTGGTTTGACTGTTCTTGCTGTCCAACCAATTTGATTCGTTTTATTCCGTCAATTCCGGGATTGATTTATTCGAAAACAAACGATGTTTTGTATGTCAATTTATATGCTTCGAACAATGCCTCTTTCCAATTAGGGAAAACAGATTTACAGATTTCACAACAGACTTCTTATCCTTGGAATGGGAAAATTGCGATTTCGGTCAATCCAAAAAAAGAAAGTCAGTTTACCATTAAATTTCGTGTTCCGGGTTGGTCTAGAAATGAAGTTTTGCCTGGAGATTTATACAGTTATAAAAAGGCTTCAACTCAAAAAGCAACAATTAGTTTAAACGGAGAAACTTTAGCAATTCAGCCAGAAAATGGTTATTTCAACATTTCTAGAAAGTGGAAAAAAGGAGATGAAATTAGCCTTAATCTTCCGATGGTTGTTCAAGAAGTGCAAACCAGTTCTAAAGTTTTAACGAATGCAAACAAAGTTTCTTTAGAATACGGACCAATAGTTTATGCGGTTGAAGAAATTGATAACAAAAACAATTTTGATAAAATTGATGTAAGCGCTTCTGATACTTTCAAAGTAAAAAAAGAAGCCAATTTATTGCAAGGAGTAAATGTAATTGAGAACTCAAAGTTGAAAGCAATTCCATATTATTCTTGGTCGAATCGAGGAGTTGGAAAAATGAAAGTTTGGTTGGATTATAAGAACTGAAAATAGATTGTAGAAGCAAGAGACAAGATTTCACAGATTAAAAGGATTAAAAAATCATTTAAATCCTTTTAATCTGTGGCAAAAAAATAAAATTCAGTAAGATTTTAAAGCACGATTCAATAACGATTTGAAGATTAAGCTGAAATAATCGCAATGTTATAAATGTATTGCTAACATTTATTTTTTAAAAAGATGCTAAAATGCTGTTTTAATGCATTTATAGCAAAAATTAATTATGCAATTTCAATTAAGTGTTTTTTGTACACTTATAAAATATTTATATCTATATTTGTCAATATTTTAAAAATAAAATAGAATGAAAAATTATGTAATAGGATTGGACTACGGAACAGATTCTGTTCGCGCGGTGCTGATTGACGCTGAAAATGGACAAGAGTTGGCATCGAATGTTTCTCATTACAAAAGATGGAAAAACAAACAATATTGTGACGCATCGATAAACCAATTTCGTCAGCATCCTTTGGATCACATCGAAGGATTGGAAATTACAATTCAAAATGTAGTTAAAGAAAGTAAAGTTGATCCTTCTTTAGTAAAAGGAATTTGTATTGATACAACGGGATCTTCTCCAGTTCCAGTTACAAAAGACGGAACGCCATTGGCATTGACAAAAGGTTTTGAAGAAAATCCAAATGCGATGATGGTTTTATGGAAAGACCATACTTCTATAAATGAAGCAAACGAAATCAACGAATTAGCAGTTAGTTGGGGCGGAGAAGACGTTACAAAATACGTTGGAGGAATTTATTCTTCGGAATGGTTTTGGGCTAAAATCCTTCATATTGCAAGACAAGATGAAGCAGTTCAAAATGCAGCGCACACTTGGATGGAGCATTGCGATTTAATGACCTATTTGTTAATTGAAGATAAAGATTTAAAAACGTTCAAAAGAAGCCGTTGCGCAGCTGGACACAAAGCAATGTGGCATACAGACTGGAACGGATTACCGCCAGTTGAATTCTTAGAAAAATTACATCCTTATTTGGCTCAACTTCGCGGAAACTTATATGATGAAACCTATACATCAGATTTAGTTGCTGGAAAACTAAGCCAAGAATGGGCAGACCGTTTGGGACTTTCTACAGAAACAGTTGTCGCTGTTGGAACTTTCGATGCACATTCTGGAGCAGTTGGAGCTAAAATCGAAGAGAATACTTTGGTTCGCGTTATGGGAACTTCAACTTGTGATATTCTAGTTGGTTCTTATGATGAAGTGGGAACAAAAACCGTTCGCGGAATCTGCGGACAAGTTGATGGTTCGGTTATTCCAGGTTTTATTGGTTTAGAAGCGGGGCAATCTGCTTTTGGAGATTTATTGGCTTGGTATAAAGAATTATTAATGTGGCCGACAGAACATTTATTAAGTGAATCATCTCTTTTAAATGATGCTCAAAAAGAACAATTGAGAGAAGAATTCAGCGATAAATTAATTGTAGAATTGACAAAAGAAGCAGAGAAAATTCCAGTTTCAGAAAGTCTTCCAATTGCTTTGGATTGGATTAACGGGCGACGAACTCCAGACGCCAATCAGGAATTAAAAAGTGCAATTTCGAACCTTTCTTTAGGAACAAAAGCACCTCATATTTTTAAAGCTTTGGTAAACGCAATTTGTTTTGGAGCGAAGAAAATTGTAGATCGTTTTGAAGAAGAAGGCGTGAAAATTGACAGCGTGATCGGAATTGGCGGTGTGGCGAGAAAATCTCCTTTCATCATGCAGACTTTGGCGAATGTTTTAAACAAGCCAATTAAAATTGCAGCTTCAGACCAGACTCCAGCTTTAGGTGCGGCAATTTATGCAGCCGTTGCAGCCGGAATTTATCCAAACGTAATCGAAGCAAGCCAAAAAATCGGAAGTGATTTTGATGGAGAATATTTCCCTCAGACAGATAAAGTTGAAGCGTATCATAAGCTTCTTTTAGGATATGAAAAATTAAGTGCTTTTGCAGATCCAAACCTTAAAATATCGAAACATGAGCTCTCAATATAAAGATTTAAAACAAGAATGTTACGAAGCCAATATGCAGTTAAATGCATTGAATTTGGTGGTGTATACATTTGGAAATGTAAGCGCCGTGGACAGAAAAAATGGTGTTTTTGCCATTAAGCCAAGCGGAGTTCCTTACGAAGATTTAAAACCTGAAGATATCGTAATTGTCGATTTTGATAATAACGTAATTGAAGGAACAATGCGCCCGTCATCTGACACGAAAACGCATGCTTATTTATACAAAAATTGGCCAAATATTGGTGGAGTTGCACATACACACGCAACGTATTCTGTGGCTTGGGCGCAATCGCAACAAGATATTCCGATTTTCGGAACCACACATGCGGACCATTTAACAGCCGATATTCCGTGTGCGCCGCCAATGGCAGATCATTTAATTGAAGGAAACTATGAACACAATACTGGAATTCAGATTCTGGATTGTTTCGAAGAAAAAAATCTTTCATACGAAGAAGTAGAAATGATTTTAATTGGAAATCACGGTCCGTTTGCGTGGGGAAAAAACGCGGCAAAAGCGGTTTACAACAGTAAAGTTTTAGAAGTTGTGGCAGAAATGGCGTATTTGACTTTGCAAATAAATCCAAATGCACCAAGATTAAAAGATTCATTAATAAAGAAACATTACAATCGTAAACACGGAAAAGACTCGTATTACGGACAATAGTTGTTTCAGGTTTCAGGTTTATTTTGTTTCAAGTTTTTGAAACGTTGAACTTGAAACTTGAAACAAATAAAATTTAAAACAAAAATAATAACAATTCGAGTTTTTAGATTCCAGCAACTTGAAACCTGAAACTTGAAACAAAAAATAACAAAATGATTGACATTTCTCAAAAAGAAGTATGGTTTGTAGTAGGAAGCCAAGAATTATATGGTGAAGAAACGCTAAGAAAAGTAGCAGAACATTCGCAAATTATTGCGAAAGGATTAGACGCTTCGTCTTCAATTCCAGTAAAAGTGGTTTATAAAGATGTCGTAAAATCTCCATCGCAGATTTTAGATGTATGTTTGGCTGCAAACTCTGCTAAAAACTGCATCGGAATTATTGCTTGGATGCACACTTTCTCTCCAGCAAAAATGTGGATTGGCGGATTAAATATTCTTAAAAAACCATTATGCCACTTACATACACAATATAATGCTGAAATTCCGTGGGGAAGCATCGATATGGATTTCATGAACTTAAACCAATCCGCTCACGGAGATCGTGAATTTGGTTTCATTATGTCTAGATTACGTAAAAAACGTAAAGTTGTAGTTGGACATTGGGAAGATCAAAGAGTTCAAAAACAATTAGGAATCTGGTCAAGAGTAGTTCTTGGATGGGATGAGCTTCAAAACTTAAAAGTAGCTCGTATTGGAGACAATATGCGTGAAGTTGCCGTTACAGAAGGTGATAAAGTAGAAGCTCAAATTCGTTTCGGAATGTCTGTAAACGGATACGATTCTTCAGATGTTACCAAACATATTGAAAAAGTAACAGACAAGGAATTAAACGATTTATTAGCTGTTTATGAGCAATCATACAACTTAACAGATTCTTTAAAAGAAGGCGGAGCACAAAGAAGTTCATTAGTAGAAGCGGCAAAAATCGAACTAGGGCTAAGAGCTTTCCTTGAAGAAGGAGGATTCGGTGCTTTCACAGATACATTCGAAAATCTTGGAGTTTGGAAACAATTACCAGGAATTGCAACACAAAGATTAATGGCCGATGGTTATGGTTTTGGTGGAGAAGGAGACTGGAAAACTGCTGCAATGGTTAGAGCTTTAAAAGTAATGTGTGTTGGTTTAGAAGGTGGAACTTCTTTCATGGAAGATTACACGTACCATTTCACACCACAAAAATCATACGTCTTAGGATCTCACATGTTGGAAATTTGTCCATCTATCGCTGATGGAAAACCTTCTTGCGAAGTACATCCTTTAGGAATTGGCGGAAAAGAAGATCCGGCTCGTTTGGTATTTAATTCGCCTGCGGGAGATGCAATCAATGTTTCTTTAGTGGATATGGGAACTCGTTTCCGTTTAATCGTTAACGAAGTTGAAGCCATTAAACCAATGGCAGAATTGCCAAAACTTCCTGTTGCTCGAGTTTTATGGGATTGTAAACCAAATCTTGAAATTGCAGCAACAGCTTGGATTTTAGCTGGAGGAGCGCACCACACGGTTTATAGCCAGTCAATCACAACAGAATATATGGAAGATTTCGCAGATATTGCTGGAATCGAATTATTGGTAATTGATGAAAAAACGACTGTAAGAGAGTTTAAAGATAAAATTAATGCTAACGAAGCATATTTCCATTTGTTTCAACACGGCCTGTAAGGTGGTAAAATGTAATTTGTAAGATGTAAAATGTGAAAAAACTTAAAAAGGTAATTTTTACATTTTTAAAATGATTAAATTTCACATCTAACAATTTACATCTAACATTTAACTTTTTTACAAACCCAAAATTATCATTTATGAATGTATTAAAACGCTCTCTTTTTATATTAAGCATGCTTGGTATTGCTATAGTTTCAGTTCAGTGTAAAGGCGATAAAAAAGCTGATACAGAAAAAGCTGAAACCGATGCAAAAGCTTTAGTTACAATTGACAAATCGGAATACGGAACTACTGCTAAAGGCGAAAAAGTAGAAAGTTATAAACTGAAAAATCAAAACGGGATGGAAGTAGATATCATCACTTTTGGTGGAAGAATTACAGATTTGAAAGTGCCTAATAAAGCAGGTGTTTCTGAAAATGTAGTAATCGGATTCAGTTCTCTAGCGCAATACGAAAAAGAAAATCCATTTTTTGGAGCTTTAATTGGAAGATACGGAAACCGAATTGCTAAAGGAAAATTTACTTTAGACGAAAAAGAATATCAGTTAGCAATTAACAATGCTCCAAATGCTTTACACGGCGGACCGCAAGGATATTTTAATGTAGTTTGGAAAGCCGATGAGGTTAAATCTGGTGATACAGCTTCTTTAAAATTATCTTATTTAAGTAAAGATATGGAAGAAGGTTATCCAGGAAATCTGAAAGTTTTTGTGACTTATACATTGACAAATGATAATCAATTAGAAGTTTTGTATGAAGCGACAACAGATAAAAAAACGGTTGTTAATTTGACTCAACATTCTTATTTCAATTTATCGGGAGATTTCACCAAAACAATCTTAGATCACGAATTGACTTTAAATGCAGATAAATTAGTTCCGGTTGATGCGACTTTAATTCCGACAGGAAAATTAGAAGACGTTGCTGGTACGCCTTTCGATTTCAGAACTCCAAAATTAATTGGAAAAGACATCAATGTTAAAAATGATCAGTTAGAAAAAGGAAAAGGTTACGATCATTGTTGGGTATTGAACAATCCTGAAAAAGGAAAAACAATTATTGCAAAAGTATACCACGCAGCAAGCGGAAGGGTTTTAGAAATGACGACTGACGAACCTGGAATTCAGTTCTATTCTGGAAATTTCCTTGACGGAACATTGCCAATGCCAAACGGAGGAACTTTTGCACATAGAACAGGATTATGTCTAGAAACAGAACATTATCCAGATTCACCAAATCAGAAAAACTTCCCGACGACGGTCTTAAACCCTGGAGAAAATTATAAAACGAAAACTACATTTAAGTTCTCAGTGAAGAAATAATTTAGAATTTGTTAATTAGTTTAGTTCTTTAAAAAACCTCGAAGGTAGTGCTTTCGAGGTTTTTTTATTTGTAGAAGTACCAGTTAAAACAAAGACTTCGCACATTTTTGTCATTTCGACGGAGGAGAAATGACAAGATTGTACTTAATCTTCGACTTTGCGAGATTAATTCGTTAGCAGTTTATAAAATCTTAACTTAGCGTCAGTAAAAGCAAGAAAAATGAAACATCTATTCAAAGCGACACTAAATTGGACTATAAACAAAAATCAGGAAGAATCATCCAAAAGATTTTACAGCAAAACCCATCAAATTAAAATTGAAGGAAAACCAGTTTTAGACGTTTCAGCAGCAAAAGCTTTCAAAGGCGATCCTTCATTATATAATCCCGAAGATTTATTGTTAAGCAGTTTGGTTTCCTGCCACATGATGTCCTATTTATACGTTTGTTCTCAAAACGGAATAGAAGTTCTAGAATATTTAGACAACGCTGAAGCAACATTAGAAGTAAATCCAGACGGAAGCGGGCGTTTTGTTGAAGTAAGATTACATCCTAAAGTAAAAATTTCAAATTCAGATAAAATAGAATTGGCTTTAGAATTACATCAAAAAGCAAATCAATTGTGTTTTATTGCTAATTCGTGCAATTTTTCGGTTTTGCATGAGGCGAGTTGTGAGGTTTTCACCATATAAGTTGTAGAAGTTCATCTAATATAGAGTGATTGATCGACTGTTATATTTTCTTAAATCACTTATATGGTTTAAAAAAGACATAAAAAAAACCTCTTCCGTTAAGAAGAGGTTTTTATGTACCCGGAGCCGGAGTCGAACCGGCACGGTTTCCCACAGGTGTTTGAGACCAGCGCGTCTACCAATTCCGCCATCCGGGCTTAGCAGACGAAAAAAACAATCAAAAGAGATTATTTTAACGCAATAGAATGAAGTCATAAATGGCGTCATTCCTTTAACACGGTGCAAATGTAAAAAATAAAATTAAATCAACTACTAAAAATACTTAAATTTTTCCTTTCAGTGTCCAATAAATTTTATAAATTTGCACCTCGTTAAAACGAAGCACACACAACTAACTACATTCGAGGCATTTATAAGGTTTTTTCTTTATCCGAAAAAATAAAGTTAAAATCACATTAAAAGCAACGAAGCAAAAACAACAATATAATGTCGCACCTAGAACCAGAAGCTAAAATTTTTGCTTGTTCACAAAGTGTTTATCTTGCAGAAAAAATTGCAAAAGAGTACGGAATTCCGTTAGGAAAAGTAACGATGTCAACGTATAGCGATGGAGAATTTCAGCCATCTTACGAAGAGTCAATTAGAGGTTTACGAGTATTTATCGTATGTTCAACTTTTCCAAGTGCAGATAATCTGATGGAATTGTTGTTAATGATTGATGCAGCAAAACGTGCATCAGCAAGACATATTACAGCTGTTATGCCTTATTTTGGTTGGGCAAGACAAGACAGAAAAGACAAACCAAGAGTGCCGATTGGAGCAAAGTTAGTAGCAAATTTGCTAACAGCTGCAGGAGCAACAAGAATCATGACAATGGATTTGCACGCAGACCAAATTCAAGGATTCTTTGAAAAACCAGTAGATCATTTATTTGCCTCTACAATCTTTTTACCATACGTAGAAAGTTTAAAATTAGAAAATTTGACAATTGCATCTCCAGATATGGGAGGTTCAAAAAGAGCATATGCTTACTCTAAGTTTTTAGAATCAGATGTAGTAATCTGTTACAAACAAAGAAAAGCAGCCAACGTTATCGATACTATGGAGCTAATTGGTGAAGTAAAAGGACGTAACGTAATCTTAGTAGACGACATGATCGATACAGGAGGAACTTTAGCGAAAGCGGCAGACCTTATGATCGAAAAAGGAGCGCTAAGTGTAAGAGCAATTTGTACGCACGCTATTTTATCTGGCGGAGCATACGAAAAAATCGAAAACTCAAAATTAACAGAGTTAATCGTAACAGATTCTATTCCGTTAAAGAAAGAATCAAAGAAAATAAAAGTGGTAAGCTGTGCGCCTCTATTTGCTGAGGTTATGCAGATGGTTCACCACAACAATTCCATTAGTGGAAAATTCATTATGTAAAAGCAGTAAGCTGTAGGCATTAAGCCGTAAGCTTATTTACTTTGCATAAAAAGCCTAAAGCATATTGCTTAAAGCTTACAGCAAAATAGAATATTTATATTAATAACTATATTTTTTTTACAATGAAATCGATTACAATTAAAGGATCAGAAAGAGAAAGCGTGGGCAAAGTGTCAACTAAAGCCTTACGTAATGCTGGAGCGGTTCCTTGCGTGTTATACGGAGGAAATCAAGCAGTACACTTCTCAGCAGACGCTGCAGCGTTCAAAAACTTGGTTTACACTCCAAACGCACACACAGTTGTGATTGAGCTTGGAAAAGGAAAATCATTCAATGCAATTTTGCAAGATATCCAAGTTCACCCAGTATCAGACAAAATTTTACACATTGACTTCTTCCAATTATTTGATGATAAAGAAATCACAATGGAAGTTCCTGTGAAAATCGTTGGTACATCTAAAGGTGTTCTTGCTGGAGGTGTTTTACGTTTGAACCAACGTAAATTAAAAGTTAAAGCTTTACCAGCAAATCTTCCTGATTTTGTTGAAGCTGACATCACTCCACTTGAAATGGGTAACAAATTATACGTTACTAAAGTTGGAAAACCTGAGTACAAAATTATGCACCCAGACAACACAGTTGTTGCTCAAGTAAGAATTTCTCGTGCTGCTATGAAAGCTGCTCAAGAAGCTGCAAAAGCTGCAAAAGCTCCTGCAAAAGGAAAGAAAAAATAATTTTTTTAAACTATACAAAAAGCCTCAATCTTACGATTGGGGCTTTTTTTTTAGGTTCTAAGTTTCTAAGTTGCTGAGATACTAAGTTTTTGCATCGGTGTCAGGCTGAGCGAAGTCGAAGCCCGCGCAAAGTATGGAGTTTAGATTGTCGATCTTCTTTACAGTTCTTCGACTTCGCTCAGGATGACAATAAGAAATCATGATGAGTCCGCTTAATTAAATATGGGAGAGACATTTTATTATTGACCTTTGCGGTTAAATCAAGGTCAATAAGCAATTATCTAATTTTCACATTCACAAATTATCTAATCAACCAATTGGCACATTCTCTAATTAATCTTACTTTTGCAAACATGATAAAATGGATAACAAAACTGTTTTCATCAACACAAAAAGAAGAGAACATAGATAATATGAAGAAATACTTAATAGTAGGTTTGGGGAATATCGGAGCCGAATACGTAAACACAAGGCATAATATTGGATTTAAAGTGCTTGATTTTTTAGCAAGAAAAGAAAGTCTTTCATTCGAAACCGTAAAACTAGGATCTCTGGCTGAATATAAGTTTAAAGGAAGAACGTTCTTTCTGCTTAAACCAAACACGTATATGAATCTTAGCGGTAAAGCTGTAAAATATTGGATGGACAAAGAAAACATTCCATTAGAAAATATTTTGGTCATTACAGACGATTTGAACTTATCATTTGGAACAATTAGAATAAAACCAAAAGGAAGCGATGGCGGTCATAACGGACTGAAAAACATCAATTTGGTTTTGAATACGCAAAACTACACTCGATATAGATTTGGTATTAGTGATCAATTTAAAAAAGGGCAACAGGTAGATTATGTTTTAGGCGAATGGAATGCAGAAGAAGAAGCAAAACTAGCAGAGCGTTTAGAAACTTCTGCAGAAATTATTAGGACTTTTGGAACTGCTGGTCTAGAAAACACAATGACAACTTTTAACGGAAAATAAAGATTTACAGCTATTTATATAATGAAAAAGTAAATTATCAGTTAATTTAATTGAATTATAACGAAATAGTATTTTCAATTCCAAAGTTAAATGTCTAAATTTGGGATAAATTATTATAAACCATAAAAATTAGAAATATCATGGCTTTTGAATTACCACAATTACCTTATGCATACGATGCACTAGAACCACATATTGATGCGCGTACAATGGAAATCCATCATACAAAGCACCACAATGCATATACTACAAATCTTAATGCAGCAATCGCAGGAACAGATTTAGAAGGAAAAACAATCGAAAATATCTTAATTAACTTAGATAAATCTAACGCAGCAGTTCGTAATAATGGTGGAGGTTTTTACAACCACAATTTATTCTGGACTGTAATGTCTCCAAACGGTGGAGGATTACCAACAGGTGATTTATTAGCGGCTATCGAAGCTTCTTTCGGAACTTTCGAAGAATTTAAAGCAAAATTTGCTAAAGCTGGAGCAACTCAATTTGGTTCTGGATGGGCTTGGTTAACAGTTCAAAAAGGAGGAAAATTAGAAGTTGTAGGTACTCCAAATCAAGATAATCCATTAATGCCAGAAGTTGCTGGTAACGGTGGAACTCCAATCTTAGGAATGGATGTTTGGGAGCACGCTTACTACTTAAACTACCAAAACAGAAGACCAGATTATATTGAAGCTTTCTTCAGCGTAATTAACTGGACTGAAGTTGCTAGAAGATTTGCTTTAGACAAATAAGAAGATAGAGTAAAGAATAAAGAGAAAAGACGAGCTCCGAAAGGTGCTCGTCTTTTTTATTTTACCACTTTCCGAAGAAACTGTTGATGTCAAAATAATATTTTACTGCTTCGCCTTTTTCATTTGTCAAATTTAGCACATCATAATGTTTCTTCCCTTCGCTTATTAAAGCCTGTCCATTTATTTTGCAATTAGGACAAAGTTTTTTCACGATTTGATATTCCTCGGCTACACTTTTTACTTTAATGGCATTCTTTACGGAACTGCCTGCTTCTCTCGAGTTTGTATTAAAAGAAGCTTCTTTATCAGGGATTGAGCTATTTTGGTTTGCAATAGAAGTGCTTGCAAGTGTGTTTTTAGGTTTAGCGCCAGAACAGTTAAAAAGAAATAAACTGAATAAAACGATTAAAGAAATTTTAGAGAATTGTTTCATAGGGTGGATTTTAGTTGAACAATATTATAAAATTTATTCCAATAAAAAAGGTGGAATCTCTTCCACCTTTTTTGCCCCAAATCTACCATAAACTTAACCTACTAATGTTATGGTTTAGTAAAGGTAGTGATGGATGTTTGGGAGAAAAAACTTTTCAGATGAAGTGTATTAATATCCGATAAATGGATTGTAATTTATTGTCTTGTCCTTTTAAAGGAAAAATGGGAATAAAATAGCCTTTTAGAGAGTAGAATAAGGAATGTGAAATAAAAGAATAGGATAATAACAATAGGAAAGATTGTTGTTTCAGGCTTATTGTAATAAAATAAAAAAGGTGGAATCTCTTCCACCTTTTTTGCCCCAAATCTACCATAAACTTAACCTACTAATGTTATGGTTTAGTAAAGGTAATGATGGATGTTTGGGAGAAAAAACTTTTCAGATGAAATGTACTAATATCCGATAAATGGATTATAATTGATTGTCTTGTCCTTTTAAAGGAAAAATGAGAATAAAATAGCCTCTAGAAGTTGAGTAAAGAATGTGAAATAAAAGAATAGGATAATAACAATAGGAAAGATTGTTGTTTCAGGCTTATTGTAATAAAATAAAAAAGGTGGAATCTCTTCCACCTTTTTTGCCCCAAATCTACCATAAACTTAACCTACTAATGTTATGGTATCTCAAAAGTATCATTGCTTTTCAATTTTACCAAACAAACAGGATGAACGGCAAAAAAAACCGATGAAATGCACAAATTAACCTTTTATTAATACTTTTTTAATAAGCTCTAGCGTCTTTTCCTTCGTAGAAATTCATAAAAGCACGATTTACAACACGATTTCCACCTGGAGTAGGGTAGTCTCCAGTGAAATACCAATCACCTAAATTTTTAGGACATGCGATGTGAAGATCTTCTACAGTTTGGAAAATGATTTTTACTTCAGCATTGATTTCTGGTGAGCTTAACATTTCTGCTATTTTATCTGATATTTCCTCATTTGTAAATTGATCGTAAATTTCTGTTACATAATTTACAACGTCAGTATCTGAGAAATTTTCTTGTGCTTTACATTTTGCATAAACTTCATCTACAATATGGTAAAGGTTTCTTTCTTTTAATAAAGCAAGTGCAGCTCTAAAAGCAACTAAACCTTCTAATTTTGCCATATCAATTCCGTAACAATCTGGGTAACGAATTTGCGGTGCAGATGAAACAATTACAATACGTTTTGGTTTCAAACGATCCATCATTTTAATGATGCTCATTTTCAGGGTAGTTCCACGAACAATACTATCGTCAATAATAACCAAATTGTCTTCTGGTTTAATTACGCCATATGTAACATCGTAAACGTGAGCAACTAAATCATCACGGCTACTATCTTCAGTAATAAAGGTTCTAAGTTTAGCATCTTTAATTGCCACTTTCTCCGTACGTATTTTTACAGCTAAAAGTTCCTGAAGTGTATCAGCAGTTAATGTATTTCTGTTTTCTAAGATATAATTGTTTTTTCTTTGGTTTAAGAAATCCTGAGCAGCTTCTACCAAACCATAAAATGAAGTTTCAGCTGTATTCGGAATATAAGAGAAAACAGTGTTGTCTGTATCGCTGTCAATAGCTTTAAGGACTGCTGGTAAAATTAATTTACCTAAATCTTTACGTTCTTGATAGATTTCAGCGTCGCTTCCTCTTGAGAAATAAATTCTTTCGAATGAACAAGCTTTTTTAACTGTTGGTTCTAAGATTTGTTTCATAGAAACATTTCCGTTCTTTTTGATAATCAAAGCATTTCCTGGATCAATTTCTTGAACACTTTCAAAAGGAACATTAAATACCGTTTGAATAACAGGTCTTTCTGAAGCTACAACCACAACTTCATCATCTTGGTAAAAATAAGCTGGACGAATTCCTGCTGGATCTCTAAAAACAAAAGCATCACCATGACCTAATAAACCAGCCATTGCATAACCTCCGTCTAAGTTTTTAGCCGAACGAGCCAAGATTTTTGCAATATCCAAACGCTCTGCAATTACTGGCGAAGCTTCTCTTTTAGAATATCCCTCAGCTTTACAGTCTTGGTACAATTGCATAACTTCTTTATCTAAGAAGTGACCAATTTTTTCCATTACTGTAACAGTATCAGCCATTTCTTTTGGATGCTGTCCTAATTCAACCAAGTTTTCGAAAAGTTCTTTAACATTTGTCATATTAAAGTTTCCAGCCAAAATCAAGTTACGGTGCATCCAGTTACTTTGACGTAAAAATGGGTGAACGCTTTCGATGCTATTTTTTCCGAAAGTTCCATAACGAACGTGTCCTAAAAACAATTCGCCTACATACGGAATTTCAGATTTTATTTTATTGACATCATCACCAATTTCTGGATTAGCTTTTAACTCTTCGCTGATTCTCTCATTGATTTGTTTAAAAACATCTTGTATTGGCTGCGAATGATTTGAACGAACTCTGCTGATGTAACGCTGTCCTGGTTCTACATCCAATTTAATACTTGCAAAACCAGCTCCGTCTTGTCCGCGATTGTGCTGTTTTTCCATCATTAGATACATCTTCTGAATTCCGTAAAATGCAGTTCCGTATTTTTCTTTATAATATTCAAGCGGTTTTAGTAGTCTAACTAAGGCTATACCACATTCGTGTTTTAAAGCGTCGCTCATTTTTTTTGTTTTTTTGTGTGTTGTAAGTTGTGTGTATTAACGTAATAAAAAAGCCCCGTTTTATCGAGGCTTTTGCGCATTATATTTCTATGTCAAACTGAGTTAACGACTTAAATTGCTGTAATCGAATCGCTACTTCGGCTTTGCTTAATGATTCCATCCTTTCTGTTCCAAATTTTTCTACGCAGAACGAAGCTAAATTTGAACCGTAAATAATTGCATTTTTCATGTTTCCAAAAGAAATGTTTTCGCTTTGCGCAATAAACCCAGAGAAACCACCTGCAAAAGTGTCTCCTGCTCCAGTTGGATCAAAAACATCTTCTAATGGTAAAGCTGGTGCAAAGAATACTTCTCTGTTGTGGAATAAAAGTGCACCGTGTTCTCCTTTTTTGATCACCACATATTTTGGTCCCATATCTTGGATCTTAGCGGCAGCTCTTACTAATGAATATTCACCAGAAAGTTGTCTTGCTTCTTCGTCATTGATTGTAATAACATCTACACGTTTGATAACGTCTAATAATTCTGGAAGAGCGCAATCCATCCAAAAGTTCATAGTATCTAAAACTACTAATTTTGGTTTTTTCTCCATTTGATCTAAAACACTGCTTTGTACTAAAGGATGTAAGTTTCCTAACATGACAACATCAGCATCTTTGTAGTTTTGAGGAACTTTTGGCTGAAAATCAGCTAAAACGTTCAATTCAGTAACTAAAGTGTCTCTAGAATTCAAATCGTTGTGATACAAACCGCTCCAGAAAAAAGTCTTTCCCCCTTTTACAATTTCGATACCAGAGATATCAATATTTTTTGAAGTCAATAAATCTAAATGTTCTTGAGGAAAATCGTCTCCAACTACAGAAACAATAGCCGATTGTAAGTTAAAAAATGACGCTGATAATCCGATGTAGGTTGCAGCACCACCTAAAATTTTATCTGTTTTTCCGAAAGGAGTTTCAATCGCGTCGAAAGCAACTGTTCCAACAATCAATAGTTTATTCATTTTATGAATTTCGAATTAGGGTGCAAAGATACTTCATAAGTTACAATCTTGCAACGGTTTGGGTTCTCAAAATTTTCTTAAAAAAAAGAGAACGATTTCGAAGTAAAAATACTGTAAATGAAATGGTTAAAATTGATTTTTTAGAAAGATTAAAATAGGTTTTCTAGAATTAAGATGCAAGTTTTTTGAAAATAATTGCGAATATTTTACAGGTCTTGCTTCTGTTTTATTTTTTTAAAGGAAGATGATTTTCTTTTTCGGATTAAAACGCTAAGAATTCTTTAATTTGTCTTTACATTTTTAATCCAATTCGCAGCATCTTTCATAGGCTCTTCAGAGTTTGAAAATGCTGTGTTATGTCCCAAATCTGGAAACAATTTATATTCGAAATGTTTTCCTTTGGATTTTAATTTATCAAGATATTCCATTGAAAGCATTGCGGGAACTTGAATATCTTTACCACCAAAAATCCAAAGCCCTGGAATTGATACTTTAGAAAGAACATCATTAGGATTTGTGTCTACAAACTCATATTTGTCTGGATCATTAAAAATATGTTTTCTAGCTTCTTCTTCTGAATGTGTATCCCAGAATTTTTTGTCTCCATTTGTGTAAAATTGAAATCTCAATTGTTCTTTAACAGTAATAAGAGCTCCGCTAAATATTGTCATAAATTTGACTTTCTTATTTTTTTCAGCAGTCAAAGGAATTATCCAGCCAGCTTGACTACCTCCTATTAAACCGATTGGTATTTTGTTGTTTAATAAGGATTTAGATAAAGTATTTACGGCAGCACTTGCATCTAAAGACAATAGATTTAGATTTGCGAAATCAACATTGTTAGTGCCTACTTCTGGACCAGCATAAATGCCTTCCGATTCCCCAATTCCACGTTTGTCGTACGTTAAAACTGCAATTCCACTATCGGCTAGCATTGTGGCAAAGTTTAGCATTCTTTTTTCTTGTCCAGATCCATGAACAATCACAACGGCAGCCTTTATATTTTTAGGTGTAACAATAGTTCCAGAGAGAGAAACACCTTCACTAAAAAATTTTATTTCCTTTGTTGTAAAGTTTGAAGAAATTGCTGATGCATTATTGGCGATAAATAGCAACACCATTAAGATAGAAGCTCTGTATGTTTTTTGTGTTTTTAGAATGGGATTAAAAATTACCTTTTTATTTTTCATTTCAAATCTATAGTTGATACTTCTTATCAAAATAATTCTTCAAAACCCCAATCTGAATCAAAACCATAAAAGGAACAATCAAAATAGCGTACAATAAAGTTTTTGAAATATGAATTCCAGAAACAACTGCCGAAATTTTATCCGTATACGATTTTCCTATTTCTAGATTGCTTTGTGTTCCAGCAAAAAACACATTATAAGCAATTAAAAATGCCAAAGCGACTCCAATAAAAATCCATGTTGAAATAGAAATTAAAGGTTTGTAAGGCTTGATTTTTGCTTTTTCAGCAACAAGAATTTGCGACATTAAATTCGAGGTAAAGTCGGCAGATGGAGATTGCAAAGTGTCATCAGCCATCATTTTCTCGATAAGATTTTCTATATTTTTATCTTCCTCTTTCATAACATTCAATTATTTCCGGTTCTAACTGCTTCTTTAAAATGGTGGCTAATTTTTGTCGGCTTCTAAATAATTTCACCTTGACATTATTAGCGTTTAAATTCATGATTTTGCCAATTTCCTCCAAATTCTGATCTTCAAAATAAAATAATGTCAGCAAGAAATTGTCTTCTCTTGGTAACAAATTTAAACAATTCTGAATTGCCTGCTTTCGTTCTTTTTCTTCTAAAGTACTCAAGGCATTATCCATTGTTTTGACTAAATGTGATGAAAACTCATCTATAGAAATATTTAGGTCTTCCTTTTTGTTTTTCTTTAAACGGTCTAAACAATTATTGTATGAGATTTTATAAATCCAAGTTGAGAATTTAGAATCGCCTTTAAATTTGCTCAAAGAATTATATACTTTAATAAATGTATCTTGAGCGGCTTCTTCGGCTTCTTCTCTGTTTTTGACCATTTTGAGCGACAATGTAAAAATCATATCCTTATAACGATCAACCAGCACGGCAAACAAATTAGTCTCGCCATGCAGAATTCTATCGATATAATGTTGATCGGGTATTGTACTCATATTATATAGGACGACAGTTTATTATTTTAGGTTACAAGAATTTTAAAAATAAATTCCAATTTTTTAAAATTCCATCCCGAAGCTTCGGGACCATTGTTGACTTCGTTAGAACTTTGTCAAAGTTTTAAACTTTGACAAAGTTTCGATATTCAAAATTAATTGATTATCAATGGTTTTTGAAGTTTTAAATTTAAATATTGAAATTTTTCACCAAAACTTGTAACCTCAAATTAAAAAGCCTCGTCCTATGGAATATCAATCAATTATAAAAACATAAAAATTATGGGACCACAAGTTTTAGTACCGTTTAGTCTTTTTGCAATGATCTTCGGAATCGTTTACCTTATTTATTCAACAAGAAATAGAGAGCGTTTAGCGCTTATAGAAAAAGGTGTTGACGCCAGTATATTTTTAAAAGGCAGAGCCAAAGCAAATTCGGCATGGAAAATCTTTGTTGTAAATCTGGCATTTTTATTAATAGGAAGCGGTGTTGGAATCTTTCTTGCTTTGATTATCACAACATATACCGCTCTTAATGATGGTGCAGTTTATCCTTCAATTATATTTATAATGGCAGGAATCGGACTATTGGTTGGATTTAAAACAGCAAAAGATTTAGATAAAGAAGAATAGATTTTTTAAGTTAGAAATGACAAACGCATCAAGTAATTGATGCGTTTTTTTATTCTTTAGAGCCTATTTTTTCGTAATATTCATCAACCGAAAGTTTCGGCTGCATAGAAGCCATCACGGCCAATTGATCGCAGCGTTCGTTTTGCGGATGATTATTGTGGCCTTTAATCCATTTAAAATTTACTTGATGTTTTCGATAAGCAATAAGAAAGCGTTTCCATAAATCAGGGTTTTTTTTGTCTTTGTAACCTTTTTTTTCCCAACCAAAAACCCATTTTTTTTCGACAGAATCAACCACATATTTAGAATCTGAAACTACCAGAACTTTCATGTTTGGATTTTTAAGTTTTTCTAAACCAACAATTACGGCAAGAAGTTCCATTCTGTTATTAGTCGTCAAGCGAAAACCCTCGTAAAACTCTTTTTTATATGGAGTTCCAACCAATTCCATTACCACTCCGTAGCCTCCATTACCGGGATTTCCCTTTGCCGCGCCATCTGTATATATATGTACTTCGTGATTCATTTAATTTTAGATTTCAGTCCCGATAGCTATCGGGATGATTTTTGTAATTGTAATTGAATTTGATTTTATTCTCCTAATAATCTATGAATAATCTCAGGAAAATGTTTTTGCTCCAGTTCATGAATCTTTTCTGCAACAGTTTCAGGCGTATCTTCATCTGTTAACGCCACATTTGCCTGAAAAATAATGCCACCTTCGTCATAATGTTCGTTTACATAATGAATAGAAATTCCGGTTTCTTTTTCCTTATTATTAACTATAGCTCTATGTATGTGCATTCCGTACATTCCTTTGCCTCCATAATTAGGTAAAAGCGCTGGATGAATGTTTATTATTTTGTTTGGATATTCTTCAATTATGTTCTCAGGAAATTTTAAAAGAAAACCAGCAAGAACTATCAAATCCGGATCGATTTTTTGTATTTTTTGTAATACATTTCGTTCTAAAAGTTCGTTTTTTGAGAAGATTTCGACAGAAATTTGATGATTTTTTGCTCTTTCGATCACTTTTGCCGAAGCATTATTTGTAAAAACAGAAACTACCTTCGCAATTTCGGTGTTCGAAAAATATTTTATAATGTTTTCTGCGTTAGTTCCTGATCCTGAGGCAAAAACGATAATTTTTTTCATAAAGTTGTGTGTTTTGAGACTGCAAAAAACGGAATAAAAATCGAAAATAAATAGCTTTAAAAGACCTTTCTTGAAATTAATTTTATAAATTAGTGTTACATTTATAAACTAAATAGTTGTTTTAAAATAAAGTTTTTTATTTTTGCCAACAAATTAAATTCTAAAATTAAAGATTATGTCAGACATTGCATCAAGAGTAAAAGCGATTATCGTAGACAAATTAGGTGTTGACGAAAACGAAGTTGTAACAGAAGCAAGCTTCACTAATGATTTGGGAGCTGACTCATTAGACACTGTTGAGCTTATTATGGAATTCGAAAAAGAATTTGATATTCAAATTCCAGACGATCAAGCAGAAAACATTGCTACTGTTGGTCAAGCTATTTCTTATATCGAGGAAGCTAAAAAATAATAATACCACACCCGATTTTTGTGTATCACGAGGTCGGGTGTTATTATTTTTTTAAAATTTAAATTTCGATTGATTTTCAATCAAAAAGATATATTTATATTGTAATTCCCATGGCTCTTAAGTAACAATAAGTTAAGAAAGCGTGGGTTTTATTTGTTTAAAGTACAAAATACATATTTATGGCATTAAGGCGAGTTGTTGTAACAGGATTAGGTGCACTTACTCCTATCGGGAATAATATCCAAGAATATTGGGATGCACTTGTGAATGGGGTTAGCGGAGCGGCTCCTATAACATATTATGATACAGAAAAGCATAAAACGAAATTTGCCTGCGAAGTGAAAAACTTCAATATTGAAGATTACATGGATCGCAAGGAATCTCGTCGATTAGATAAATTTGCACAATACGCTATTGCTGCCAGTGATGAAGCTATTAAAGATGCTGGAATTACAAATGATAATGTAAACAAACAAAGAGTTGGTGTTATCTGGGGAGCAGGAATTGGAGGTTTAGAAACTTTTCAAGAAGAAGTTTTGTATTATGCAAAAGGCGATGGAACTCCAAAGTTCAATCCGTTCTTTATTCCTAAAATGATTGCCGATATTGCGCCTGCACATATCTCTATGCGAAATGGATATATGGGACCAAATTATACAACGGTTTCTGCTTGTGCATCTTCTGCAAATGCATTAATTGATGCTTTCAACTACATTCGTTTAGGAATGTGCGATGTTATTGTTTCTGGCGGTTCTGAAGCTGCTGTAACAATTGCAGGTATGGGAGGTTTTAGTTCTATGCACGCTTTGTCTACAAGAAATGAAAGCCCAGAAACAGCTTCAAGACCTTTTGATGCAACCAGAGATGGTTTTGTTTTAGGTGAAGGAGCAGGAGCTTTGGTTCTTGAAGATTATGAGCATGCAAAAGCAAGAGGTGCAAAAATTTATTGCGAAATTGGAGGAGGCGGTATGTCATCTGATGCTTACCACTTAACAGCACCACATCCAGAAGGAATTGGAGTGATTGCAGTAATGGAAAACACTTTAAGAGATGCTGGAATGACTCCAGATCAAGTTGATCACATTAACACCCACGGTACTTCGACTCCTCTAGGAGACGTTGCTGAGTTAAAAGCGATCAGTGCAGTTTTTGGAGAACATGCTAAAAACATCAATATCAATTCAACAAAATCAATGACAGGACACTTACTTGGTGCTGCCGGAGCTATTGAAGCAATTGCTTCTATTTTGGCAATGAAGCATGGAATTGTTCCTCCAACGATTAATCATACAGTTGTAGACGAAAATATTGATCCATCTTTAAACCTTACTTTAAACAAACCTCAAAAAAGAGAGGTAAATGTTGCTATGAGTAATACATTTGGTTTTGGTGGACACAATGCTTGCGTATTGTTTAAAAAATTAGCTGACTAATTTCTGTATATGAATATTATCAAAAAAATATTTTCTAAATCCCGTTCTCTAGAAGACGGGATTTTTTTTGACACTATTCAGAAAATTCTTGGTTTTCAGCCAACTAACATTGATTTTTATAGAAGAGCGTTTACACATCGCTCATCTAATAAGTTAGATCAAAGCGGTCAGCCTATTAATTACGAACGCTTGGAATTTTTAGGAGACGCGATGTTAAGTGCCGTAATTGCAGCACATTTATTTAATAAAGCTCCAAATGGCGACGAAGGTTATTTAACCAAAATGCGTTCAAAAATTGTAAGTCGTGAGCATTTGAACGAATTAGGGAAGGATTTGAATTTAGTGCAATTTGTAGAGAGTAAAGTGCCAATTCAACATTTTGGAGAAAACATTCACGGTAATATTTTTGAATCTTTAATTGGAGCAATTTATTTGGACAAAGGCTATTCTTTCTGCGAGAAATTTATTGAAAAAAGAGTCGTTACGCCTTATGTAGATATTGCACGATTAGAAGGGAAAGTTATAAGTTATAAAAGCCTTGTTATCGAATGGTGTCAGAAAGAAAAAAGAGTTTTTCATTATGACATTTTTGAAGATAACGGTATTGACGGACAACGCTTATTTGGTGTAAAGCTTAGTATTGATGATAAAGTTGTAGCAAGAGCGCGAGCAACTTCAAAAAAGAAAGCTGAAGAAAAAGCATCACAAAGAGCTTATTTTGCGTTTCAAGAAAAAATTGACAAGAAATAGCTGCAAAAATGTTGTAAGTATCACAAGGCTACATCGTTTTCGTTTATAATTTAACAAAACAAGCATGTCATAACTGTTGATGCTCCGTTTAGAAATAGTATATTTACAACTTGATTTTTCAAGACATGGCTATTCATAAATTGGATTTAGACGAATTTGACGAAATTGATTATTATTTAATGGCAATTCATACTTCATTAGAAGATTATAGATTAGCCTATTTTATCAATAAAATCCTTCCGATAAACTTAAGTAAGAGCAAAAACGAGATCCATGCTCAAACTAAGGAAGGTGAAGCAAATTTTTCTAGATTCTATTATTATGATGAAGAAAAAGCTGTTTCCTGGAATTTAATTCAGAATAAAAACGAAATCATTTCTGTGAGTACAAATGATTTTCAGAATTTGTTTTCTAATGAAACAAGTGAGGTTTCGACAACAATTCATTTACTTCCTGAATTTAAAAAAGTCGATTTTTTCCTGAAAATTGATAATAGCGAAGAGGCGCTTAATTTTTCAGAAATTCAACAAAAATTAAAAACAATCGAAAGTATTGCAGCAATTTATGCTGTTGATACGGACAATATAAAATCAAAAAACAATCTAATTTTTTAAAAAAAATGCTAACAAACAAGAAAACCAAAATTGTTGCTACACTTGGCCCCGCTTGTAGTACAAGAGAGATCATTAAAGACATGATCGAAGCAGGTGTTAATGTGTTTAGAATCAATTTTTCGCATGCAGATTACGAAGGAGTAAAAGAAAAGATTAACATTATTAGAAGCCTAAACGAGGAGTTTGGTTACACTACAGCAATTTTAGGAGATTTGCAAGGACCAAAACTTAGAGTTGGTGTAATGGAAGAAGGTACTGTTGTTAATGACGGTGATGAAATTACTTTTACAACTGCAGAAGATATTGTCGGAAATGCAAAAAAAGCATTCATGAAATATCAAAATTTCCCAAATGATGTTAATGTTGGAGAACGTATTTTGCTTGACGATGGTAAACTTATTTTCGAAATTGTTTCAACAGATAAAAAAACAGAAGTTGTTGCTAAAGTTATTCAAGGTGGAGAATTAAAATCTAAAAAAGGGGTTAATCTTCCAAACACAAAAATTTCTTTACCAGCTTTAACAGAAAAAGATATTGCTGATGCGATTTTCGCAATTGAGCAAAAAGTAGACTGGATTGCACTTTCATTCGTGAAAACTCCTCGCGATTTACAAGATTTGCAAGAATTAATTGCGAAGCATTCAGATGTTAAAATTCCAATTGTTGCTAAAATTGAAATGCCAGAAGCTCTTGAGAACATGGACAAAATTGTAGCATATTGCGATGGTTTAATGGTGGCTCGTGGAGATCTTGGTGTTGAGCTTCCTGCTCACGAAGTGCCATTGGTACAAAAAGATTTGATCAGAAGAGCTAAAACAGCTAGAATTCCAGTTATCGTTGCTACACAAATGATGGAAACAATGATTACGAGTTTAACTCCAACAAGAGCAGAAGTAAACGACGTTGCGAACTCAGTAATGGACGGTGCAGATGCGGTAATGTTGTCTGGAGAAACTGCTACAGGAAATTATCCAGTGCAAGTTATTCAGAGAATGACTCAAATTTGCGAAGCTGTAGAAAACTCTCCGCTTATTCAAGTTCCTCAAAATACACCACAAATCAAAACAAATCGTTTTGTAACTAAAACTGTTTGTCACCAAGCAGCTTTATTAGCAAATGAAATAGAAGCTAAAGCAATTTGTACTTTAACAAATAGTGGTTATACAGCTTTCCAAGTTTCAGCTTGGAGACCATCAACAGCGCATATATTAGTATTTACTTCAAACAGAAGAATCCTAACACAATTGAATTTATTATGGGGAGTAAAATCTTTCTACTATGATAATGAAGAAAGTACAGATGATACTGTAACAGATGTAAATCAAATTGCAGTTGAAAAAGGTTATGCTCAAAAAGGAGATTATTTAATTAACCTTGCAGCAATGCCAATTAAAGAAAAAGGAATGGTTAATACAATGAGAGTTTCTCAAATAGATTAATCCGATCTTCATAAAAACAAAAAAGCCGCTTATTTAATAAGCGGCTTTTTTGTTTTTATACTTTTTCATTTATTTTTTGAAGATAGAATAGGTTTCATTTTGTAAAATGAAACATTTTGGTGCAAATTCTAAATTTTTGTTGTTTCATATTATAAAATGAAACAAGCTCATGCCGAATAAATGCGATAGTTCGGTTTTTTATTAGTTAATTTTGAGTCACTTAAAAAAAAGTTAAAAAAAATGTTTCAGATTTTAATGTAAAATACATTTTGAAACATATCAAAAAATGAAAACTTTAATTAGGAATTATTTTTTGAAAGCTTACCCATAATTTCCCATTTGTTTTTTGGATTCACAACTCATACATATAAAAAGAATCATTAACGAATTTTTATTATCATGAAACAAATCAAACGAAAATGCGGATTAAAAAATACTCTACAAGTATTTACATTACTATTTTTTGCAGGAGTTTCTTTAACAGCTCAAAAAAAACCAAATATTTTGGTGCTTTGGGGAGATGATATCGGGACAACTAATATTAGCGCTTACAGCGACGGCGTTATGGGATATACAACCCCAAACATCGATCGTTTAGCCAATGAAGGGCTACGTTTCTTACATTATTATGGAGAACAAAGCTGTACCGCAGGGCGTGCGGCGTTTTTAACAGGACAGCACGGTCTTAGAACAGGATTGACAAAAGTAGGTTTCCCTGGAGCGCCAATGGGAATGAGTCAGTTAGATCCTTCTATTGGAGGTATTATGAAAAGCTTAGGTTATACAACGGGGCAGTTTGGTAAAAATCACGTAGGTGATCGTAATGAAAGTTTACCGACTGTAAATGGTTTTGATGAATTCTTTGGAAATCTGTATCACTTAAATGCAGAAGAAGAACCAGAATTGCCAGATTATCCTAAAGATCCAGAATATTTGAAAAAATTTGGTCCGAGAGGAGTTTTAAAATGTACAGCAACAAATGTTGATGATGCTACTACAGATCCTCGTTTTGGAAGAGTTGGAAAACAAAAAATAGAAGATACAGGAGCTCTTACTAAAAAAAGAATGGAAACAGTTGATGATGAAACATCTGCTGCTGCTATTGATTTTATTAAAAGACAAAATGCAGCTGGAAAACCATTTTTCTGTTGGTTTAATGCTACACGTATGCACTTGCGTACACATGTTAGACCAGAACACCGAGGAAGATATACTCACGGAGACAGTGAATATATTGATGGTATGATTGAGCATGATGAAACTATCGGAAGCATTCTTAAAGCATTAGATGAATTAGGAATTGCAGATAATACAATCGTTGTTTATTCTACAGATAATGGCCCTCATATGAATACATGGCCAGATGCAGCAATGACACCATACCGTTCTGAGAAAAACACCAACTGGGAAGGAGCTTTCCGTGTACCTTGTATTGTTCGTTGGCCAGGACATATTAAAGCAGGAGCTGTAACTACTGAATTAATGAGCCATAATGACTGGATCCCAACTTTTGCTTCTATTGCAGGTGAACCAGATTTAACAAATAAACTTCTAAAAGGATATTCTGCAAACGGAAAAACTTACAAAGTGCATTTAGATGGTTATGATCAAAGTAATTTTTTACTTGGCAAAACTCAAAAAAGCGCCAGAGACAAATTCTTTTATACAGATGATGATGGTCTTTTGGTAGGTTTAAGAGAAGGAGATTATAAATATGTTTTTGCAGAACAACGTTTAGGCGGTACAATGGGAGTTTGGGCAGAACCTTTTACAAAACTGCGTTTGCAGAAAATATTCAATTTATATCAAGATCCTTTCGAAAGAGCAGATATAACTTCAAACACCTTCTGGGATTGGCAGATGAACCATGTCCAGTTGATGTACGGTGCAATTCAAGATGTAGTTGTATTTGCAGAAACGTTTAAAGATTATCCTCCAAGATCAATTCCTCCAAGTTTCTCTGCTTACACTATTATGGAAGAAGCCATGAAGGATATAAAAGCAAAACAATACATAGAGAAAAATGTAATGCCTAAATTAAAAGAGGAAGAACAGACAGCTTCAAAAAAGAAAAAATAGAAAATAATCACAAAAGAGATTTAGGCGTAAAATCCTGAATCTCTTTCAATAAAATACAAACATCATGAAGAAAAGAGTATTTATCTTATCATTCGTCGTTTTATCTTTATTCTCTTGTAAAAAATCTGAACCTGCAACCTCTACAACGACAGAAAGCAAACAAACTGAAACGGTTGTAAATGGCGATCCGTTGCCAAGTTGGAATGATACTGCGCTAAAAAAAGACATCATTGCTTATGTTGAAAAAGTAACCAAAGAAGGAAGTCCTGATTTTATTCCGGTAAATAGCAGAATTGCGACTTTTGATAATGATGGAACGCTTTGGGCCGAAAAACCTTTAGTTCAGGAATTATTTGCTTTTTATAGAGTAAAAAAAATGGTAGAAGCTAATCCTGCTTTAGCTCAAAAACAACCCTTTAAAGCAGTGCTCGAAAAAGATAAAAGCTATTTTGCAAAAGGTGGAGACAAAGCGCTTATCGAATTGGTGGCAGCGACACATACAGGAATGTCTGAAGATGAATTTGAAACTTCTGTTGCCGAATTTTTTAAAGTCGCAAAAATTCCGGGAAAAGAAACTGCGCTGAAAAGCATACGTTACCAACCTCAATTGGAATTGCTTAATTATCTGCGTGCCAACGGATTTAAAACATTTATTGTAACAGGCGGAACAATAGAAGTGGTTAGAGGAATTTCTGAAGATTTTTACGGTATTCCAAAAGAACAAGTTGTCGGAACTTCTTTTAAATACAAATACGATCCAGAAAAAAATGTAGTATTGAGAGAACCAGCTTTAGATTTATTTAATGATAAAGAAGGAAAACCTGTAAGCATTCAATTGCATATTGGACAGCGACCTGTTTTCGCTTGCGGAAATGAAGGCGGAGCAGGAGATCTTGCCATGCTAAAATATTCCCAAGGAAGTAAATATCCTTCGTTTCAAATGCTTGTAAATCATAATGATTCAATACGAGAATACAATTATCAAGAAAAAGATAATTTATCACTCAATACAGCAGCAAAAAACAAATACCATGTTATCGACATGAAAGAAGATTGGAAAAAGGTTTTTGCAGACTAAATGAAAGAGAGTTGTGACAATATAATGGTTTGAGAATGAAGTTTTTTAACAAATAAATTTAAGCCACATGAAACATATTTTTTTAGCAATATTAACTCTTTTCACTTTTACAATTTCTGCTCAAGAAGAAGCGTCAAAAGCAGGAAGTAGTGCGCAAGAACTTGCCGATAAAATGGCAAATCCTGTGGCAAGTTTAATTAGTGTTCCGCTCCAAAATAATCTTACTTATGGAATTGGTCCATACAATGGAATAAAATATCAGATTAACATACAGCCCGTTGTTCCTTTTAAATTAAGCGAAAATCTAAATTTAATTACGCGTTATATTCTTCCAGTTGTTGATCAGCAAGATGTCACAGGCGAAAACACACACGAATTTGGTTTAAGCGATGCAACAGTAACAGCTTTTTTTGCTCCTAAAACAAAAGGAATCATCTTTGGAGCCGGCCCCGCTTTTTTGGTGCCTACTGCTACAGAAAAATTTTTAGGAACAGAAAAATTTGGAATAGGACCAAGTGTTTTGGTAATGCATCAAGGAAAAGGTCTTTCTATAGGTTTTTTGGCTAATCAAATTTGGTCTGTTGCTGGAGCTTCCGATCGAGCAGATTTCAACCAGTTTTACACGCAAATATTTCTAACACATAGTTATAAAAGTGGTGCAAGTTTAGGAGTTACTTCAGAAATTACTCAAAACTGGCAAGGAAATACAACTCTCGTTACAATTAGTCCTAATGTTGGTGCAATTACAAAATTAGGCGGTCAGACCATGCAATTTGCTGTTATGCCTTTAATTCCTGTTGTTGGACACCAATCTATTAAACCAGATTGGGGATTAAGAGCGGTTGTGGCTTTTATATTCCCGCAGTAGTTTTATAAGAAGTTTTAAATAAAATAATTCTCATATTTTTTACGAAATAATTTCACCTTGGTCTTATTGTTTTAAGCCTCTAAAGAAAAATGAAACGGTTTTTTGGGGATTAATTTCAAATGATTTAAAACCATAAAAAGATATAGTATGAAAAGTAAATGCCTTGTAATTTTAGCTCTAATTTCTTTACTATTAAATTTCGGATGCAAAGAATCAACTATAAAAAATCCAGATTCAAAAACAGTTGCGCAATCCAGTTCAGAAATAAAAATGGATGGTGATTTGCCGTCAAAAGAATCGATTCCTTTATTGTTTGACGAAATGGATTTTCAGCAGGCAACGCAATGTTATTTGTGGGGACTTCCAATTGTGGCTTTCGCCGAATGGCAGCACCAACATTATAAAGCATTCAATGCCACAAGCAATGATCTTGTGTTGTACAACTCCTATCATGACAGATTAGGAATTTTGACAGCAAATGCTACAACTCCTTATGTCATGTCTTTTATAGATTTAAAAGCAAATGGTCCAACAGTTATAGAAATGCCCGCCGGCCGAACTGCTGGAGGACTTGCTGATTTCTGGCAGAGAGAGCAAGCAACCATTGGTGAAATGGGACCAGACAAGGGAAAAGGTGGTAAATATGTTTTGGTTCCGCCAACAATGAAAGATTTTAAAGCAGACGGTTATTACATAATTCCATGTTATACTGTAAATATGTTTTTTGGTTTTAGAACATTAGATCCTGATCCAAAAGTTACTGAAGAACTTGTAAAAAAGGTTAAAATATATCCTTACTCACAAAGAGCAAATCCAATAGCAACAAAAATTGTGAGCCCGCCAGCAGATAAAAATTGGTACGGAATTCAGCCAACTGGGATTAAATATTGGGAACGTCTTCATGCTATTTTGCAAGACGAACCTGTAGAAGAACGCGACCGCTTTTTTATGGCATGGCTTAAAAATCTAGGCATCGAAAAAGGAAAACCTTTTGCACCAGACGAACGTCAGAAGAAAATTTTAATTGCTTCAGCCGAAAAAGGACAGCAAATGGCAATGGCAAACTCTTTTGAAAAACGTTTTGCAGATGTTAAACATTGGCCAGATAAAAAATGGGATTATGTTATGATTCTTTCAGATCCTTCTCAACGTACAGCCAATTATGATGAGTTTTTCGAAAGATCATCTTATTTCTACGAAGCAGTTACTTATTCAAAAGCTATGATGACCAAAATACCAAATGTAGGTCAAGCCTATTTAGGGGCTTATTTTGATAATAACGGAAATTGGTTAGATGGCTCAAAAAACTATACTTTAAATATTCCAGCAAATCCGCCAGCAGTTAATTTTTGGTCGATTACGGTTTACGATTCTGCAACAAGATGCTTGATTGATAATCCTCAAAAAAATGCTGATTTGTCTTCGCGTAAAGATTTGATAAAAAATACGGATGGTTCTGTCGATTTATATTTCGGACCAAAAGCCCCAGCAGGAAAAGAGAAAAATTGGGTTCAGACTTTACCAGGAAAACATTGGTTTACTTATATGCGTTTTTACGGACCAACAACCGCTTACTTTGATAAAAGCTGGAAAATGGATGATATAAAAGAAATAAAATAGAGCAATTTAAAAATATTCAAAATGAAAAAAATCTTGTTTTTAACATTCGTTTTTCTTGCTGTTTTTTCTTGTAAAAAGAAAGAAAATATAACAACTGTAAGCGAAATAACAACAAACATAGCAATCACAAAATCGGCAGATTCTGCAAAGGCAATCGCAAAAGAAGCGTGGACTTATATTTTTCCGCTGGCAATGAATTACAGAACAATGCGTTTGTATGCTTTGGACAAAAACTATCCAGATTACGCAGGAGGATTTAATAAATTTAAACATTACGATAAGATTTTTACACCTAAAGATACAGCGGTAGTTACACCAAATAATGATACGCCATATTCTTGGGCAATTTTAAATCTTTCAGACGAACCTGTTGTTTTAGAAGTACCAGAGATTTTAAACAGATATTATTCTTTTCAGTTTATAGACTTAAACACTTTCAATTTCGCTTATGTAGGCAGTCGGGCAACAGGAGATAAAGCAGGTAAATATTTAATTGCTGGGCCAGATTGGAAAGGCGAAAAACCAAACGGAATTGATAAAGTAATTCAGTCAGAAACTAATCTAGTTACTTTATTAGGAAGAACAGAATTAAAAATGGCGGCAGGAGATATTGAAAATGTAAAAAAAATACAGGCTCAATATAAGATTACTACTTGGCATGAATTTTCAAAAACGACAGCCCCAGCACAAAAAAAATATGCTCAACAATTTCCAGCATTTAAACAAACAGATTTAGCTTCTGCAGAATTTATAGGTTTGGGAAGTAATTTACTTCAATATACATCTCCAAATAATGCAGAAACAGATTTGAGAATCAAATTAGCCAAAATCGGACTTGTTCCAGGAAAAGAATTTGATGCTAAAAATTATTCGCCAGAAGTTCTAAAAGCAATCAATGAAGGTGTTCAAGAGGCAGGAAAAGAATTGGAAGATGGCGCTAACAAGCTCACCAATGCAACCGACTTATTTGGAACAAGAGAGGAACTAAATGGCGACTTTACCAAAAGAGCTCTAGGTGCCGCAGCAGGATTATATGGAAACACAAAACAAGAAGCCATTTATATTGGAACAAGAACAGACAAAGAGAATGCTATTTTATCTGGAAAAAATAAATATGTTATTCGATTTCCAAAAGGACAAACGCCACCGGCAAAATATTTCTGGAGTATAACATTGTACGAATTGCCTAGCCGTTATCTGGTTAATAATCCAATAAACAGATATTCGATTGGAGACAGAACTACAGGGTTGAAATATGAACCGAATGGAGACCTAAATATTTACATTCAAAATGAAGTGCCTAAAGGAAAAGAATCCAATTGGCTTCCTGCTCCTAAAAATGCTTTTTATTATTTAATTCGAATTTATGGACCAAATGAATCTATTTTAAATGGAACATGGAAAGCGCCACAGCCTGAATTGATTAAATAAAATTCATTTTTATGACCGAAAAAGCAACAAATAGTACCGATAACTTTTATGATCCATTAGCATCAAAAGCAGAGCGTTATGACAAAGGTGCGGCGATTAGGAAAACTGTGCCTCGTTCTTCTCATCAGGAATGGAAGCCATCAGAAGACCGAGAAGATCCAATTGCTATTTTGATCAAAACTAGTGTTGGTAGAATAGAAGATTTGTTGCCTATTCGATATAGAAGAATGATCGAATCGCCTTTTGCTTTTTATAGAGGTGCTGCGGCAATTATGGCGGCCGATTTGGCAAACACTCCAAACACTGGAATGCAATTACAGCTATGCGGAGATTGTCATTTAATGAATTTTGGAGGATTTGCAACTCCAGAACGCAAACTCGTTTTTGATATTAATGATTTTGATGAAACTTTTCACGGGCCGTGGGAATGGGATGTTAAAAGACTAGCCGTAAGTTTTGCAATTGCAGGGAAGTGGAGAAAATTTTCTAACAAAGATTGTAAAGAATTTGCTTGGCATGTCGCAGATAGCTATAAAAGACATATGCTCGAATACAGCAAATTATCGGCATTGCAAATTTGGTATGCAGATCTAGATTTAACGCAACTTATTGAATTAGGAAAAGATGAGGAATTAAAAGAGTTTCAGCAAAAACGAATTAAAAAAGCAGCCGAATCTACTGCTCATGAAAAAGAATTTGCAAAAATGACCTATCATGACGGAGTTCGAGCCAAAATAAAAGATGATCCACCGCTGATTTATCATCCATCAGGAACCGATGAAAATTATACATTAAGAGAAGCCAAAATTATTCATAAACGTTATGTAGAATCGCTTCCAGAAGACAAACAGGTTTTATTAAGCCGATATACCATGCATGACTTTGCCATTAAAGTTGTAGGTGTAGGAAGTGTTGGAACTTTGTGTGGCATCAGTTTATTAATGTCGGCAACTGGAGAACCGATTTTTTTACAGTTTAAAGAAGCCAGACATAGTGTTTTGGAATCCAATGTAAAAAATAAACCTAAATACAAACATCAAGGTGAGCGAATTGTAATGGGACAAAAATTAATGCAATCTGCTTCGGATATGTTTTTAGGATGGACAAATGATGACAGAGGAAGATTTTTTTATATCCGTCAGCTTCGAGATGCTAAGATAAAACCCGTTATCGAAATTATGAAAGCAGAAAACATGGGAGATTATGCCAAAGCTTGCGGTTGGGCGCTTGCACGAGCGCACGCAAGATCAGGCGATCCGTCGATGTTGTCAGGTTATATTGGAAATAATAATGAATTTGCAAATGCGATTTCTAAATTCTCGATTTCTTATGCGCATCAAAATGAATTGGATTACAACAAACTCGTCGAAGCTGTAAAAGAAGGAAGACTGCCAATTTCGACAGAAATATAATTTTAGTAAAGATTTAAAAAGAGTTAGTATGAATAGAAAATTTATGTTACTAATTGGTTTTCTGATAATGGCAATTACAACGCAAAGTCAGACGCAACGTATAGATTCTGCTGCTGTTTATATTTTAGGACGAACGACAGAATCATTACAATATATAAAATCATGCAGCTTTAAAGCTGTAATGACTTATGATATTTATAACGAATCTCTAGGTTTAATAAAACATTCTATAAACGAAAAAGTTTCAATGAAATTTCCAGATAAAATGAAAATTACATCATCTGGCGATAAAGGAAACAGAAGTTTATGGTACAACGGAAAGACGCTTTATTATTATTCATTCGATAATAATACTTATGCAGTTACCGATGCTCCAAAATCGGTTATCCAAACCATTGATGAAACTAGCAAAAAGTTCGGTATTGAATTTCCCGCCGCAGATTTTTTTTATGAAACATTTCTGGATGATTTAAAATCGGAACAGGGAACATTAATGTATTTAGGAAAAACGATCATTGACGACAAAGAATGTTTTCATATTGCAGGAAAAGACAAAAACAAAAGTTTTCAATTCTGGATCGGAAACGATGATAATTTCCTGCCCATTAAAATGGCTATTGTTTACACCAATGATAAAGATAAACCGCAATACGAAGCAGTTTATAAAGATTGGATTGTAAATCCTGATTTTTCAGATTATATGTTCGAATTTTCGATTCCGCCAAAAGCTTCCAAAATAAAATTACAGCCGAGAGAAGAAAAAAAATAATCATTGTAAATTCTTTGTCATGAAATTAGCGATACTAAAAAATATAAAATCATGGATTCTCGTAGCGGTATTTGTAATGATGCTTATGCCAGAATCTGTAACTGCACAACGATTCGGACATTTTACGCCACATGCCGTAATGCCTCGTCCGATGCCAATACGCCCCATGCCGCATCCAACACCAATAAATCCTGGGCCGCGACCAATTCCACCAGGACCAAGACCAATTCCGCCAGGACCGCGTCCAATTCCACCGCATCCATATCCGAGACCGTTGCCACCTCCGCCGCCGTTTCATCCTTATCCAGTGCCGTTTCCATACATTTATCATCCTTTTGTTCCTTATTATTGGGGGCCAACTTGGTATCCTGTTGGATTCTTTTTAACAACATTAACAACCGCAGCGATAGTTATTTCTGTTGAAAATAATAGTTACAATTATGATGATGGAGTTTATTATGTAAAAGAATCTGATGGTTACAAAGTAGTTCCTGCGCCACTAGGAGCCACCATTCCAGAATTGCCAAAAGGGTATGTTACGATAACCGTTTCTGGAGTTGACTATTATTACTATGGCGGAACTTATTACATAAAAGACACCACAAAATATAAGGTTGTAACTCCTCCTGTTGGTGCTGTTGTCACGTATCTGCCCGAAGGCGCTGAAGAAAAAAATATAGATGGACAGAAATATATGGTTTACAATAATGTATACTATCAGCCGATTTCTAAAGACGGACAGGATAGCTATGTAGTTGTACAAGGGAAATAATAATAGCAAGTCTTTGGAATGATAAAGCAGAAAAATAACTAAGTAAGATTTTATTTATTTAATTGTGTTAATTAATTAAAATCATTTATCTTTGATAGTGTGTTAATTGGTTGTTTTCTAGTTGATTATAATCATTAAACAATTGTTAACAAACTTCTCCGCCCTTCATCCAAGATTTTTTAGATTTTAATACATTCGAGTTAAACTGATTTAATTATTAATTTAAATTTTAAAAGATGAATATTAAAAGAACAAATCTTCGTATCATCCCAATGTTGTTTTTGGGTTTAATTTACAGCTGTTCTCCAACTGTAAAGGTTACAAATGACTATGACCATTCAGCAAATTTTAGTGAATACAAAACCTTTGCGGTTTATGATTTAAAGGCGCAAGAAGGGCAGGTTAATCAATTGAATGTTGACCGTGTAACAAAAGCAATTCGAAATGAAATGTTGGCAAAAGGTTTTACAGAATCTGACAATCCAGATTTTAAAGTAAATGCAGTTTCTATCTTAAAAAACAAAACTTCAGTTAGTTCTAATACCAATTTTTATGGATATGGAGGAATGTATCGTCCTTACGGATATTGGGGTGGAGGAGCTATGATGGGCGGTGCTAATACAACATTTAATACTTACGATTATGTTGACGGCTCGCTAGTAATTGATGTTGTGTCAACAAAAACAGGTAAATTAATTTGGCAAGGAGTTGGAAATTCCGAAATAGACAGTAAACCAGATAATCCAGAAGAGTTTATCAATGGTGCGATTAATAAAATCTTAGCCGGTTTTCCTCCCGGAGCAGAAAAAAAATAATCTGAAAATAAGATTCATACAAATGTGCTTGGTCTAATCAGCCGATAAGCACATTTGTTTTCTAGACGAAAGTTCCCCCTTTCGAAACAATTTTTAAGAAGTATAAACAAATTAAGCTAAAAAAAATGATCGATATTTTACTTTCGCTATTCTTCTTTATAGCTACAATTGCCGGTTTTGCTACAGCTTTAATGGTTCTTTTATCGAGGAAGAACTATTCAAAAAGTTTCTTTTTGGGTGTTTTCTTACTGAGTCTTGCAGTAGTAAGTATTTATAATTTTTATTTATCAGCTAATATCTTTAAGACTTTTCCAGATTTGATTACAATTACAAAAGCGTTTATTTTTCTAACTGCTCCTTGCTCTTTTCTGTATGTTAGAAATATTTTGTCTCTTAAAAAAAGCTTTAGAAAATATGATTGGCTGCATTTTATGCCGTTCATTATATATTTTGGTTTAACTATAATTGTCTACATCGGAAGTTTTACAAATATAAAAGCGATTGGTTACCTTGCAAACATCATTAAAAATCCATTTTCAATTCTTACGCTTACACTTTGGCTTTGCTATGTTTTTTTTCAAACCATGTTGATTTTAAACTATGATCTGAAAAAATTCAAAGGAAACCAATTTCACAGAAGCAAAGTAATCAATTGGATTAAGGTTTATAACCTGATGATTTTATTCTTGTTTTCGGCGCTTTTCGTGCATCATTTTCTTCTCAAAAAAGTTGCGGCTGTAGATATTTCCTGTTATGTGTTAATTTCATCTGTTTTGTTTTTTACAGTCGGTTGGCTTTATTTTAGACCGAATATTTTTCATGACGAAGAAGAAACATTCGAATTTGTAGTTGATAATGCCATCCTTGTTAAATCTAAGGAAACAAAAAATGTAATTCCGATAACAAACGAGTTGACTCCTGAAAAAAAAGAAGATTATCTTTTGAAATTAGATTATGTCTTGAATTCTAAAAATCTCTTCCTGAAAAAAGATTGTGTAATCAGAGATTTATCAGACGAAACCGGAATTTCGGTTCATCATTTATCTAATTTGATCAATTCTGAATTCGGACTTCATTTTCAGGATTATATCAATCTTAAAAGGATAGAATATTTTAAAGATAAAATAAATGATCCAGAATGGAAAGATTTATCATTAGAAGGAATGGCTTGGGGTTCTGGGTTTAAATCTCGAACAACTTGTTTTAGAGCATTTATAAAACATACCGGAAAATCTCCTTCTGAATACTTTAAAACAATTAGAATAAATCCAGATCGAACAGGCGCTTACTATTTTAAGTAGATGTTGATACTTTCAAAAATGAGATTATTGGTAGCGGTTGTAAAGTCTTAATTCATTTTAAAAAATTTCGCCATGAAAGAAAAAAATAATTATTCGAAAAAAATGCTGCAATCTGCTTTATTAGTAATCACGCTATTCGTTTCCTTTATTGGAAATGCGCAATTGAAAGGCGGTCATATTTTAGGAGCAATGGGACTACAATCAGGAACTCAAGCTCCAGAAAACACTTTTAGTGTCTATGTGCCAGCATATATTTATACCGCAAATTGCTTGCGTAATGGAGACGGAGATAAAATTGGAAATCCAGACTTAACAATGTTTATAACAGGTGTTGGAGCTAATTATGTAAGTAATTTTAAAATTCTAGGAGCCAATTACGGAGCAACTATTTTGCTGGCTGGAGCTTCAAATACTATTCAAGGAAGTTATATCGATTCTAAAAGTAGCTTTGCCTTTACAGATATGTATGTGCAACCCATTCAATTAGGCTGGCACAACAAAAAAGCCGATTTTGTTTTTAGTTATCAAATGTATATTCCGACTGGGAAGTATGAACTTGGAGGTAGCGATAACAGTGGATTGGGAATGTTTATGAACGAATTCTCGGCAGGAACGACTTTGTTTTTTAACGAAAAGAAAACATTCCATTTTTCTGCATTAGCGGCGTATGAAATCAATGGAAAAAAGAAAGATACTGATATAAAAACAGGCGATATTTTAAGTATTGAAGGAGGTTTAGGGAAGACATTTTATTGTATGAATGCAGAAAAAACGGCTCCAAAAGGAATCTTAAACGCAGGATTAATCTACTATTTCCAGTATAAAGTTTCAGACGATAAAATTCCAGTTGGAAGTTTCCTTGTTCTTGAACCAGACAAAGATCATGTAAGCGCGCTAGGAGCTGAGGTTAATTATCTTCATATTGGCTGTATGACGCAAGCAGGTTTTAGATGGGTTTCAGAACTTGGAGCGGTCAATAGATTTCAGGGAAATACTTTTTTCATCACTCTAGCACATGTTTTCAGTTTAAAGAAAAAATAACTTTTTAGAATAAGGTAACTTTTAATTGTAATTTAAAGATTCAGTCTTATGAAAAACAGAAAACTATCAAGAAAAAATATCTTATTCTCCCTTTTGATTCTTTTGTCATTTAATACTTTAAGTGCGCAGAAATATCATATCAGTGTAAAAGATTCTTTAGATGGAGCTTTCGATTTGAGTGACTACATTATTTACGCACATGGTTTTATTGTTGTCCCGACAATTATTACAGAGCCCGCTTTAGGAAATATTGGAGGTGCATTGGTTCCCATTTTTTTAAAAAAACATGCGCCAGTAATAGAGGAAGATGGAAAAAAACGTATTGTAAGTCCAGATATAACGGGAGGAATCGGAATGTACACTGGAAACAAAAGTTGGATGGTAGGAGCTTTTCGTTCTGCGACACTCGTAAAACCTAGAATATTATATCGTGTTGCGGCAGGATATGGAGATGTAAATCTTTCGTTTTACGCAAACAACAGACCAAATCTTCCAGACGAAGAATTTAAACTCAATTTTAGATCTACGATTTTTTATACACAATGGCTCAAACAATTTAAAAATGCAAAATGGAGTGCAGGTCCGCAGTATTTATTTTTAAACTCTAAAATCAATCTGCCCGATTTTAATCTGCCGCCGCCATTTGTGAAACCTGGCGATATCAAAAGTACGGTGAGTCAGTTTGGAGGAGCAATTCAGTTTGATGGACGTGACAATATATTTACACCAGATAAAGGAATTAGGATTCAATCTGATTTCTTTTGGTCAGACAACGCAATAGGAAGCGACTACGATGCCTGGCGCGTTAATTTATCAGCAATAGGATATTATCCATTAGCAAAAACATTAATTGGCGGACTAAGGGTAGAAGGAGAGCAGGCGTTTGGGAGTCCGCCTTTTTATTTAAGGCCAGGAATTAACCTGAGAGGAATTCCCGCAGCACGTTATCAAGGAAAAACAAGCATTGTAACCGAAGCCGAACTAAGATGGGACTTTTATAAAAGATGGAGCATTATGGGATTTGGTGGACTTGCAAGTGCTTTTAACGATTGGGATCAGGCTTTTGCAAAACCCGTTGTTTACAGCTACGGAACAGGTTTTAGATACCTAGTTGCTCGAAAATTTAAACTCAGAATGGGAGTAGATGTTGCAAAAGGAAATGAAGATTGGGCTTACTATATCGTTTTTGGAAGCAATTGGATGCGATAGAAATTACTTGTAAGAAGTTGATTTATAAAAAAATAATGATTAAAAGCCTCAATAAAACAATATTGAGGCTTTTTGTCTTAAATAACTTAATAATTAATACCGTTAAGAAAATATTAACAATTTTGAAGCGCGCAAATTGTATAATATTTAATTGTTTTGTAACAAATTAGAAACATTGTAGACTAATTTTGTTAAATCTTAAACATAACTTATGAATACATTTTCATTCAAATCAATGTTTGCAGCTTCAGTATTTTTGGCTGGAACAGCAGGCTGTTTTGCGCAAGACATTTTAGTAAATTCACTAAAATTAAACGCTAGCGACAAAAGTAAAGAGAACTTTAAATTTACAGAAGTAATTAACTTAGGAACAACCTCAGTAAAAACTCAAGGTTCGTCTGGAACTTGCTGGAGTTACTCAACAAACTCATTCTTAGAGTCAGAAATGATTCGTTTAGGAAAACAGCCAGTAGAATTATCTCAAATTTATTCTGCAAGAAATGTATATGTTGAAAAAGGAATTAACTACGTTCGTATGCATGGAGCAATTACTTTAGGTGATGGTGGAGCTTTGCACGACGTAATTAATATGTATAAAAAATACGGAACTGTTCCGAGAGAAGTTTACACAGGTTTAAATTACGGAACAGACAAAAATAAATTTGGCGAAATGGCAGCTCTTATCGAAGGCGTTTTATCAGCGGTTGTTAAAAATCCGAATGGAGAATTAACACCAAACTGGCAAAAAGCGTATGCAGCTGTTATTGATTCTTATTTAGGAAAAGTGCCAGAAAACTTCAATTATAAAGGAAAAAACTACACGCCACAATCTTTTGCTAAAGAAGTAGTAGGTATTAATCCAGATGAGTATATAGAAATGTCTTCTTTTACAAATACGCCATACTACCAAAAAACAACTATGATGGTGCCAGACAACTGGTCGTTGGATCAAGTTTACAATGTAAAATTGAACGACATGACAGATGTTATCGACAATGCATTGAAAAAAGGATATACAGTTGCTTGGGCAACAGATGTTAGTGAGAAAACATTCAGCTGGAAAAATGGTGTAGCTTATGTTGCAACTAAAAAATTCGACGATATGACTGCAGAAGAAAAAGCAGACTTATTTAACGGACCAAAAGCAGAACCAGAAATTACTCCAGAAATGCGTCAAGCTGCGTTTGATAACTACACAACAACAGACGACCACGGAATGCACATTATTGGTTTAGCAAAAGACCAAACTGGAAAAGAATACTATATCGTAAAAAATTCTTGGGGAGAAACAAACGACTACAAAGGTTTCTTGTTTGTAACTAAGAACTTCGTGAAATATAAAACTACTGCATTACTAGTAAACAAAGGAGGAATTCCTGCTGAGATTGCTAAGAAATTAGGGGTTTAATTACTTTAAGTTTTTAAAGAAAATAGAAAAGCGCTGCAATTTATTGTGGCGCTTTTTTGTTTTAAGTGTCTAAAGAAAAACAATTTAAGGACTCTTTCTCCCTAATCAGGAACGCTTAACTGAAAAAAAGCATTTTAACGTTTTTTCGAGTTGTTTGCGGAAAATATTAAGTAAAACTCTAACAATGCAATATTTTTGATAAAATTTTAAGACAAACTGTTGATTTTATTGAATTGTTTATGAGAAAGCAAAAAGCATTTTGGAGCATATTTTTATTGATCATTTCGCTTAATTGTTTTGCTCAACGTGCAGCAAATGCGGCTTCTTCGGTAAAAGGACAAACGATATTATTAACAGATAGTAAGTCAGACGATGATTGGTATATAAAGTCTTATTATGTAGAAGAACGAATTAATAAATTGTTCGGCGGAAGAATCATAACCTACGAAGTTTCTAAACTTGATATGGTCGATACTTACGATTTAGGTCCGAATAATGTTCGAACAATAATTCCGAAATATGTAAAAAGAAAACAAAAAATAACTGCGGTTGCTGAGACAAAACCCCAAACAGGAAATTTGAGTGCCACATTGCAACCTGTTAAAATCGACATTAAAGCTCCTGCTAAAGAAATGCAATACGCAAACGTAGATGTAACGGGAACTTACGAAAAAGTCTTAGAGAAAGGCTATAAATCGCCAGAAATGCTTCAAAAAGTAGCCGACCGACTTTATTTTGAAGGAAACCTAAATACAGCAGCTGGTTATTATGAGCAATTATTTATTTTGGTAAAAGATCCAGACGTTATTTATTACTACAGATATGCTCAGTCTTTAAAAGCAATCAATCAAATCGATAAAGCAGAGATTTTAATGAAAAGGTTTAAGAGTGAGACTTTGGTAGCGAAGTAATTCTTACCCTTGAACTTTTAACCGCAAAGAACACAGAGAAAGCGCAAAGGTCGCAAAGTTTTATTTTTAAGCTTTGCGACCTTTGCGTATGAAGATTATTAGCCATTTTTTTCTGAAGAAATAACCGTCATTTAATATAGCCCGTGGTTTCAACCACGGGAACACAATCACGATCAAAATATGTAACCTCGTGGTTTCAACCACAAGCTATGTTTAAATATTATGATTTAAATAAACGATTTTATTTTATATATAAAGAAATAGTTTTGTCATTTCGACTGAAGGGAGAAATTACACATGTTGATCGACACAGATTTTAGATATGTTTTGTAGAGTTTCTTGTGTGATTTCTCTCTTCAGTCGAAATGACAAGATTGTATATCTTGCGACCTTTGCTTAAAAACCTTGCGTTCTTTGCGGTTAAATAGGCAATCCTAATACTGGAATTTGGAATTTTCAAAAAAAAAAGACCATCATTTCTGATAGTCTTTTTTGCTCCCCTTCTTGGGCTCGAACCAACCCCGAAAGCTTTCGGGGCTCTGATTAACATTCGATTCTGTATTTTATTAGAAGTTTGTCAATTATTTCTGGATATCGTATTAAATTTTCAATGTATGTTTTGCTCTTCATTTTTTTAATGTGCTTTTCTATCGAGAGCGCTTGAGTTTTATCATTACAGTTAAAATTAAGAAACAATACCCAGTCGTTTGCATTTGCTGTAAATTTGTTAGAAGGTGAATTTTTGTAAAACTCCAATCTTAATTCAAAATTAGTTGTGTAACCAATGTAATATCGATTAAGTTTTTTTGAATGTAAGATATATACAATATGATTCATGATATAGGTATAAAAAAAATACCACTTACATGTGTAAGTGGTATTTAATAAGCTCCCCCTCTTGGGCTCGAACCAAGGACCCTCTGATTAACAGTCAGATGCTCTAACCAACTGAGCTAAGGAGGAATCACCTTAAAGGTAAATATGTTTGCTAAAAAAAGTTGCTCCCCCTCTTGGGCTCGAACCAAGGACCCTCTGATTAACAGTCAGATGCTCTAACCAACTGAGCTAAGGAGGAAGTTGTTGCTCTTTTTAGCGAGTGCAAATATAAAACTATTTTTAGTTTCTCAAAAACATTTCCACTCTTTTTTTGACTTTTTTTTACTTGCCTACAATTGCTTTGTAAATGTCGTTTCCGTTAGCAAATAGTAGTAGTGAAATAAGTAAAACAAAACCAACCATTTGCGCATTCTCTAGGAATTTATCGCTCGGTTTTTTGCCGCTAATCATTTCGTACAATAAAAACATCACATGACCACCATCAAGTGCTGGAATTGGCAATAAATTCATAACTCCAAGCATAATTGACAACAAAGCAGTGATTGACCAGAAAACTTCCCAGCTCCAAGAAGTAGGAAAAATATTGAAAATTGCTGCAAAACCACCAACTTGTTTGTAAGCTTTAGTTTCTGGATTAAAAATCATTTTCAATTGTTTTCCGTAACCTACTAATTGATCTTTTCCTTTTTCAAGACCAACTGGAATAGATTCGAAGAAACCATATTTTTTAGTACTGATTTTATAGTATCCTAATTTCTCTAAAGATTTCATGTCTAAACCACCAGAAACAACACCCAATTTTCCGTCATTAGTAACTTTTAAAGTAATTGGAGTTTCTTTTAAATCACGTAAAACAACAGCAGGAATTTGTTTTCCTTTGTTAGTTTCTAAAACCGCTTTTGCTTCATCAAAATATTTAATTTTTTGTCCGTTAAGAGAAAGAATTAAATCTTTTGGTTTTAAATTTTGGTTTGGAGAATCTTCAGCCACTTGACTAATTGCAAAAGGTCTGCGTATTCCGATAAGAAGTCCTTTTTCTGTTTTAGAAAGCTGATCAACGAAATCAGTTGGCATAGTAATAGTCTGTTGTTTTCCATCTCTTTCTATCAAAACATGCTTTGCCATAATAACATTCATGTTCATATCGCTGTCGTAATTTTCTACTGTTTTTCCGTCAATAGAAATAATTTTGTCTCCAGTTTTAAAACCAGCTTTAATCATCGCAGGATTTTCAATAGAAACACCATCTTTTAAGTCAGCATTTGCAATATAAGTATCGCCGTAAGCAAAAGCCATACCTATATAGATGATAAAAGCTAATATAAAGTTTACGGTAACGCCGCCAAGCATAATAATTAAACGCTGCCAAGCTGGTTTAGTACGAAATTCCCAAGGTTGTGGAGGCAAAGCCATTTGCTCTTTGTCCATACTTTCGTCAATCATTCCAGAAATTTTCACATAACCTCCCAACGGAAGCCATCCGATACCGTATTCTGTTTCTCCGATTTTCTTTTTGAAAAGTGAATATTTAACATCAAAAAATAAATAAAATTTTTCGACTCTAGTTTTAAATAATTTAGCAGGGATAAAATGCCCTAATTCATGCAGAATAATAAGTAAAGATAAACTCAATAGAAATTGAGAGAGTTTGATAACTATATCCATTTTTTGTTTTTAATTCGTATTTAACGCACAAAAGTAGCGTTTTCTATTTTAATATAAGTGTGCAATATAGTGTTTAAGATTTTAAATGTTTGTTAATAATTATATTAGTTTTTATTAAACAAAAAGTAAATCTCACTTATTGTATTAGTACTTCATTGCAAGAAAATGTTACAAAATGCCCTATTCTGATATTTTTAAAACTTATTGAGAAAGGTTTTTTAAAATTTCAATTCTAATTTCATTTTTTAATCCTATAAGGTTATTCTTAAATAGTTAACAAAACTATTTTGAATTTCTTAAAGACTTTTTTGTTTTATTAATTTTTTACAGTGAGAATATGAATTTTATTAAACAAATTGAAAGAATCAAAAAAATGCATAGGCTAATTTGTGGAGAAAAAACAGGTTCTCCTTTAACATTTGCTAGAAAGTTATGTTTGAGCCGAAGCCAGTTTTATAACGAGCTAGATCTTATAAAAGAACTCGATGCGCCGGTAAAATATTGTAAAAAGAGGGAGACATTTTATTATGAAACTCCTTTTGAATTGATATTAATTTTTTCGCTAAAAACAATAAAAGATGATGAATCAAGAGAAATTTTTGGCGGTTCTAACTTCCGTCCAAGTTTATTGGACGGAACTCTGATAAGTTTGCTATAACAAATTGTTTCTCGAGAAAATGATTTTTGTTGAATTTATTAATTAACATTTTAAATTTTAAAGTTATGGAACTAACATTAGTGAGTTTAAAAGATTATGGTTTAGTTGAATTAAGCACTCAGGAGTCACAAGAAATAGAAGGTGGCATTGCACCCTTATTAGTATATGGAGGTGCATGGTGCGTAGGTTTTGCTGTGGGTTGTGCAATTGCATATTATTATTCTTAAAATATTTAAAAAAATAGAACATGATGAACTTAATTGAATTAAATGTTTCTCCATTATCAACTCAAGAGATGATTGATATTGATGGAGGTATACTGATTGGGCTGGTTATAGTATGTTTTGCTGCAGGTATGGCTTGCGCGTTATTGCTTTAATTTATGAGGTGGCGTCATATGATGCCACCTTGAAATATTTTTATCCTTATGTATAGTTTAGTGTTTAATTTAAGATTTGGCGGAAAAAATATTCTGCAAAAAATATTAGTTGATGACTCTATTGTCCTCGTATTTTTTGAAGATAAAAAAAGTATTTACATAAAAGAGGTTGATAAGATATATTCAATAAATTCTGAAACACAACACTTATCTTCAATTGATTTTTCAAATTTTCAAAAGCAAAATGATAATATATCTAAAAGAATTGGTTTTTTAAACTTTACAAAAGAATCAAATCCAGGAAATATTTTTGAATTTGAGTCTTATTTATACCACTATTTCAATCAAGATAATACCTTTAATTGTATTATAAAAACTATTTGTGATATTGATTTTATTGACACATCCTATAGTGATTACTTTAATTTCAATATGAAAAATCAATTAATGAGTGTTTCATTTGATAAAAATGAAATTTTGGCATATAACAAAACTGAAATAAATTTTAATCAAATAAATCAAACTGTTGAAACAGAATTAATATCAATCGAAAAAATTAAAATTCCACGGGAGTTGTTAGAAATTAGAAATTATAAAATCATAGAAAATGAAAGAAATCTCTATTGATTCTAAAAAAGTACAAATTTTAGGAATGCTAATAAGTGTTCCAATTATTTTGCTTTTCCTATTTGTTTTGTATTTGACATGGAATGAGATTTTTACAGCGAATTTGAAAGCAGTAAAGCAAACATTACAGCTTTTTGATAATAAAAAACTAAATGTGCTTTTAATTTTATTGGTTCCCAATTTAATTATTTGCGTAGGTATACTTGTGCATGAAATTATACATGGGATTTTCATGGCACTTTTTTCAAAAAAAGGATGGCAATCGGTAAAATTTGGTTTCATTAAGAAATATTTAATGCCTTTTGCAAATTGTACAGAACCGTTAGAATCCAAGAAAATGTTAGTTGTTGCACTTGCACCATTTTTTATTCTTGGCTTATTGCCTTCAATTTATGGATTTCTTTATCATAATTTGACTTTCTTATTTATTGGCTTTTCGATGACTTTAGGTGCAATCGGGGATTTTATCTATGCTTATTTAATATTAAAAGCGGGTTTAAATCATAAATTATTAGATCATAAGAGCAAAGTCGGTTTTATGATTATAGATTAAAATGAAATAAAGTGATCCAGGAAAAAAGAAGAATATCTGTTCACCAAGGAAGTAAAGAAGAGGCAACTATTTTGAAAATGTTATTGGAAAGTTTTTCTATTCAAGTTTTTGAAGATGCATCACTAATGTCTGTTTTTAATCCATGGGGCGTTTTAGTTGGAGATATAAATGCTATAAAGCTAAAAGTAGCCGAAGAAGATTATGAAAAAGCAAAGGCAATAATCGATAACTACAATTCTGGAGAATACCATATTTAATTTATTGACAAGCACCTCAAATTAATTTATTATGCAGTTTAGCTCAGACCCTATAAACACTCTCGAAAATCTTATTGCAAAAAACAAATCAAAAAGCTTTTCAATCTATTTGATTTTAATTTTAACCGTTCTGATTTTCTTGGGATTATTGCCTTTAATTAAAATTGACATCAGTAGTCAGAGCCGAGGTATTATTAGAAGTAAGATAGATAATGTTCCTGTTGCAACAATTGTAAGTGGCAGGATAAATTGGATAGCATTAAAAAATAATGCTTTTGTAAAAAAAGGAGATACACTTTTAAAGATCTCTACAGAAAATTTGGAAAGCGATAAAAGAACTCAAGATACGTTGTCAAGTTCTGTTTTGCTATTGTTAAGTGATGTTTCAAATCTTTTACAAAATAAGCCATCAAAATTGCAGACATCCACAGCGCGTGAAGATTTATTTAAATTTCAATCTGCAAAAAATGAACTGCAAAGCAAAATCTCTCACGCTCAGTTAAATTATGACCGAAATAAGATTTTGTTCGATAAAGATATTATAGCAAAAGCAGATTTTGAAAAATATGAATATGAGTTGCGCTTAGCCAAACAAGCATTGCAAAGTTTTATAAGTCAGCAAAAATCAACATGGGAAAATCAGAAGAGAGATTTAGAAGAACGATTAAAAAATCTTAATGGAACTGTTGCAAAAATAAACGTTGAGGCGAATAATTATTTTGTTTTGGCTCCTATTTCGGGAACTATAGAAAACTTTTCAGGGATTCAAAAAGGTTCTTTTGTAAACGTATCGCAATCTATTGCAACAATTTCTTCTCCAGACCATCTTATTGTTGAGAATAATGTTTCTCCAAACGATATTGGTTTGATTATGAAAAATCAAAAAGTAAAAATTCAATTAGATGCTTTCAATTATAACCAATGGGGTTTATTAGAAGGGAAAGTAATTGACATTGACCAAAATATAACAACACAGGGAGAGCAGGTTTTTTTTAAAGTTCGCTGTGTATTAGATTCTAAAACTTTGCACCTAAAATCGGGTTACAAGACTGATGTTTCAAAAGGAATGACCTTAACCACAAGATATATAATTACGCGCCGAAGTTTATTCGATTTGCTATTTGACAAAATAGACAATTGGCTAAACCCGAAACAATTATCAGCTAAAAAATAAATGGCTTCAATAAAAATAAAACAACATGATATTAAAGATTGTGGTGCTGCTTGTCTGGCATCTATTGGAAACCATTTCAAAGTTAATCTTCCCATAGCGAGAATTCGTCAATATGCCAATACTGATAAACGAGGCACTAATGTTCTTGGGATAATTGAAGCTGCCGAGAAAATGGGTTTTACAGCAAAAGGAGTAAAAGGAGGTTTAGATTCTTTAGATAAAATTCCGCTTCCAGCTATTGCCCATATTCTTGTAAAAGAACAATTACAACATTATGTAGTTATTTACAAAGTTGAAAAATCTACAATTACAGTTATGGATCCAGGTTTTGGTAAAATGGGAACATATACTTTTGATGAATTTCAAAAAATCTGGACAGGCGTTTTAATTCTTTTTGCACCAAATGATGATTTTAAAACATTAAATGAAAAAACGTCACCTATAAAACGGTTTTGGAATCTAATTCAGCCACACAAAACGATCTTAATTCAAGCATTAATTGGTGCTATAGTATTTACGATTTTAGGATTGGCAATGTCTATTTATATTCAAAAAATAACAGATTATGTTTTAGTTGATGGCAATAGAAATCTTCTTAATTTATTAAGTGTCTCCATGATCGCTATTATTTTGCTTCAAGCTTATATTGGGTCAAAGAAGAGTATTTTTGTGATGAAGACAGGCCAGTTAATCGATGCTAAATTAATCTTAGGGTATTATAAACATTTGCTTCATCTGCCACAGCGGTTTTTTGATACCATGCAAATAGGAGAAATCACCTCTAGAATAAATGATGCTGTAAAAATACGATCCTTTATAAATGAAACCGCAATCGAAATGATTGTAAATATTTTTATCGTCGTCTTTTCATTTGCATTAATGTTTACCTATTATTGGAAATTGGCTTTGGCTATTATTCTAGTTATTCCGTTTTATGCTTTTGTTTATTTTCTACTCAATAAATTCAACAAAAAGGTTGAAAGAAGCATAATGGAGAATGCTGCAGAATTACAAACGCAATTAGTTGAAAGCATTACGCATGCTAGAACTATCAAAGAATTTGGGATAGAAGAATTTTCAAATTTAAAAACGGAAAACAGGTTTGTAAAACTATTGTTCATAACTTATAAATCTGGTCTAAATGGCATTTTTGCTGGAACTTCGACACAATTTTTAGCCTCTGTATTTACTGTAATTTTAATGTGGATTGGTTCAGGTTATGTAATCGATAGAGCAATTACTCCTGGAGAATTGTTTTCATTTTATGCTCTGATAGGATATTTTACTTCTCCTGTAGCTTCTTTAATAAACATGAATAAAACAGCTCAAAATGCATTAATTGCTGCTGACAGGCTTTTTGAAATCATGGACTTGGAAAGAGAAGAAACAGAAAACAAGATTGAATTATCAAAAGAAAATTTGGGAGATATAAAATTTGAAAGTGTCTCTTTTCGATATGGATCTCGTGTGGAAGTTTTTAAAAATTTTAATGCCATATTCAAGAAAAACCAAACAACAGCGATTTTAGGTGAAAGTGGTAGCGGAAAAACAACTTTAATTTCGCTGTTGCAAAACCTTTATCCAATAAAAGAAGGTAAAATTAATATTGGAGATTTTGATCTTCAACATGTTCATTATAAGAGTTTAAGAGAAATTGTTGGTGTTATTCCCCAACAGCTTAATTTGTTTTCTGGAAATATTATAGAAAACATTGCTTTAGGGGAATCTTTTCCTAATATTCAGAGAATTTTAGAGCTTTCAAAACAACTTGGGATTCATGAGTTTGTTGAAAAACTGCCAAACGGATTTGAAACACAAATTGGAGAAAATGGTGCAATGCTTTCTGGAGGTCAAAAACAGAGAATCGCAATTGCCAGAGCATTGTATAAAAATCCAGAAATTTTATTAATGGATGAAGCAACAGCATCATTAGATACTCAATCAGAAAAAATTGTGAAAGATGCTATCGATAATTTTAAATCTTCAGGAAAGACTATAATTATTATTGCACATCGTTTGAGCACAATAGCGAATGCAGATACTATATTAGTTATGAAAAATGGTTCAATTGTGGAGTCTGGAAATCATTTTGATTTGTTAGAACAGAAAACAGAGTATTATAATTTATGGAATAAGCAGAATTTGGTTTAAATGTTTGTTAATTAATAAACATTTCAATATCTCATTTTAACAAGATACTGTAACTTTACTTTTTCAACATTATTTATACTAATAGGTAGTATAAAACCATTAAAAGTTACAATTATGGCTTCAAGATTATTTTCTCCTTTAACTATAAAAAACATTACCCTAAAAAATAGAATTGCTATTTCTCCAATGTGTCAATATTCTGCCGAAGACGGTTTTGCAAACAATTGGCATTTGGTTCATTTAGGAAGTCGCGCAACGGGCGGCGCCGGACTAATTATTCAGGAAGCGACTGCAGTTTCTCCAGAAGCTAGAATTTCTCCTTCCGATCTTGGAATTTGGAAAGACGAACATATCGAAAAACTAAAAGAAATCAACCAATTTATTGTTTCTCAAAATTCAATTCCAGGAATTCAGTTGGCACACGCCGGAAGAAAAGCCAGTGTATCTTCTCCTTGGGAGGGAAATAAAAAATTAGATTTCGCTCAAGGCGGATGGCAGACGGTTGCGCCAAATGCAATTCCGTATCACGATAATGAGCCTTTTCTTCCAGAGGCTTTAGATAAAAACGGAATTCAAAAAGTAATTTCAGATTTTAAAACAGCAACAAAAAGAGTAGTCGAAGCGGGATATCAGGTTTTAGAAATCCATGCGGCACACGGTTATTTATTGCATCAATTTCTTTCTCCATTAACAAATGTAAGAACAGATGAATATGGAGGAAGTTTCGAAAATAGAATTCGTTTTACTTTAGAAATTCTAGAAGCCGTTCAAACAGAATGGCCTTCAGATTTGCCTTTGTTTGTTAGAATCTCAGCAACAGATTGGGCAGAAAACGGTTGGAACCCAGAAGAATCTGTACAGCTTTCTAAAATATTGAAAGAAAAAGGAGTAGATTTAATCGACGTTTCATCAGGCGGATTGGTTTCGCATCAAAAAATTACGCTTGGACCTGGTTATCAAGTTCCTTTTGCAGAAAAAGTAAAAAAAGAAGCAGGAATTTCAACAGGAGCAGTCGGATTAATTACCGAAGCCAAACAAGCAGAAGAAATTTTAAATAATGGTCAAGCCGATTTGATTTTGTTTGCCAGAGAATCTTTGAGAAATCCGAATTTGCCTTTAGATTTCGCAAAAGAATTAAACAGCGAAATTGAATGGCCAAAACAATACGAAAGAGCTAAACTTTAAATATTTTTATTAGCCACAGATTAAAAGGATTAAAATGATTTTTTTAAATGTTTTTTGCCACGAATTGCCCGAATTTTCACAAATTAAAATTTTATAGATACTGATTTGTGTTAATTTGTGTAATTGCTTCGCCTGTTCGCTATCGCTCGGGTCGTGGCAACTAAAAAAAAATCTGTTAAAATCCATTTAATCTGTAGCAAAAAAAACATAACAACATGCAAAAAATAAAAACAGCATTATTATCATACGGAATGTCGGGTAAAGTTTTTCACGCTCCGTTTTTAGATATTCACGAAGGATTTGAATTATTAGGTTCTTGGGAGAGAAGTAAAAAGTTAATTCAAGAAGATTATCCGTACGTAAAAAGTTATGCTTCTATAGACGAATTATTAAACGATGATGTCGATTTGGTAATTGTAAACACGCCAGTTGGAACGCATTACGAATATGCGAAAAAAGTACTTTTGGCAGGAAAACATGCCGTTGTAGAAAAAGCATTTACAACAACTGTTGATGAAGCAAAAGAATTGGCAAAAATTGCAAAAGACAAAGGATTAAAATTAGCCGTTTTTCAAAATAGAAGATGGGACAGCGATTTTAAAACCATTAAAAAAGTAATTGACGAAGGCGTTTTAGGAGATTTAGTTGAAGCAGAATTTCATTTCGACAGATACAATCCGTTATTGAGTCCTAAAGCACATAAAGAAACAGCGAATGATGGTGCAGGAGTTCTAAAAGATTTAGGTCCGCACATTATAGATCAAGCAGTTAGTTTATTTGGTTGTCCGAAAGCCGTTTTTGGAGATATTCGCGTAACCAGAGAAAATTCTGTGGTAGACGATTGGATTGATTTGACTTTGTTTTATTCTAATTTTAGAGTTAGGCTAAAAGCAGGATTTTTTGTTAGAGAAGCTAATCCGGCTTACGTGCTTCACGGAAAAAAAGGTTCATTTTTAAAACCGCGCGGAGATGTTCAAGAAGACGATTTAAAAGTAGGCAAGAAACCAAACCTAGAATCTTGGGGAACAGAAGATGAAAATCTGCAAGGGATTCTGCACACAGAAATTGACGGTAAAATTGTGAGAGAAAAAATTCCAACACTTCAAGGAAATTATTTTAGTTTCTTCGATGGCGTTTACGATTCGATTGCAAATCATAAAGAAGAACCAGTTACAGCACAAGACGGCGTAAAAGTAATGCAGGTTATAGAAGCCGCGATTGCAAGTAATGCACAGCAAAAAGTAATTAGTATATAATAATACATTCCATAGGAATGTTTCGTTGGTAGAAAAAGAATTTCCAAATCATATTTACGTTCCGTAGGAACGTTTGGTATGTCAGATTGTTAAAAAATAATATCAAAATCAAACGTTCCTACGGAACGTAAATAATGAATATAATTTTCTACCGACGAAATGTTCCTAAGGAACAAGAAATATAAATAAATGGAGTTTTCTCAAAAGTTGAGATTGCTCCTTTTTTTTGCACTTAAAAATTTTGCGACAAATTATACTCTCAATAAATCCGAAAAAATCGTAATTTTAATAAGAAGAAATTAACTGAAAACTTCTTAATTTATAAACAATAACGTTGTATATTGTGCATAACGTTAGACTTTATAGGCTTTGAAGCGTGTTTTTAGTATTTTTGAAAATATCATAAATAAAAAATAAATATGCTGATAAACATTAATCCATTATCGCTTTTTCAAACCAAAGGAAAAATCAAGAAAGTATTTAGAGAAGCAAAAGCTTCTTATTTAAATAGAATTCGATTTGCCGTTGGAATGTTTTATTTCGGAATGGGTTTAAGTTTTGCGACTTGGGCCAGCAGAATTCCAGATATTAAAACCGCTTTGCATTTAACAGAAGGCGATTTAGGTTCGATACTTTTTGCACTTCCAGTTGGGCAATTGATTATTATGCCTTTTTCTGGAAAAATGGTGACCAAATTTGGAAGTCATCGCATTTTAATTTTTTCTTTAATCATGTACGTTTTCTGCCTTATTAATTTAGGTTTAGCAACAACCGCATTACAATTATCTCTCGGATTATTCTTGTTTGGATTATTTGGAAACTTAGCCAATATAGCTGTAAATACACAGGGAGTTTATACCGAAGTTTTATTTAAAAGAACAATTATGTCGGCATTTCACGGAATGTGGAGCTTTGCAGGATTTACAGGCGCGTTGGTCGGTTTAGGAATGTTGGCTTTAAATTTAAGTCCGTTACATCATTTTATAATTGTAGCCGGAATTGTTTTATTGATGGTCGCATTTAATTTCAAATTTTTGGTTAGAGCCAAAGAAAAAAAGAAAGCCAAAGAAGAAGGAAAAAAACTATTTGTAAAACCAGATACTGCTTTGCTTTGGCTTGGTGTTATTGGGTTTTGCAGTATGGCGAGTGAAGGTGTAATGTTTGATTGGAGCGGAGTTTATTTTAAAGATATTGTAAAAGCACCAGGACCTTTGGTAGTTTTAGGATACACTTCTTTTATGATTATGATGGCAAGCGGAAGATTTCTTGGTGATGGCTTAATCAATAAATTTGGTCGCGAACGCGTTATGCAAATTAGCGGTGTTATGATATCGGCTGGACTTTTTACGGCTGTTTTTCTTCCTTATATTATTCCGTGTACAATAGCATTTATGTTTGTTGGTTTGGGCGTTGCAACAATTGTTCCTACCGTTTATAGTATTGCAGGGAAAAACCCGACGGTTCCTGCGGGCGAAGCTTTAACCATTGTTTCGAGCGTAAGTTTTCTTGGTTTTTTAATGGGACCGCCAGTTATAGGACATATTGCACAAAGTTTCGGATTACAATTTTCTTTCGCCTTTATCGGAATTTTTGGTGTTCTAATCGCTTTTATGGTTTCTAAGATTAGAACGTCGGCATAATTTTCATTTTCATTAAATTTTATTAAAACACAATAAATTTGTAAGAATTTATTTAAATTTAAATATTTTATCTATATTTGAATTTGAATGATACCACTTAGGTATTAAACTGCTCTTTTTTCCAAAAACCAATTTTATCTTTTGAATTAAGGATTGATTTCCTATAAATAATTTTAAAAGTAAATTGGATTTTTTAATGATAAAAAAATACATATTCTTCTTTATTGTATTGGTTTTTAATTTTGCTTCGGCGCAGCAGGAAATAACAGTCACAGGAATTGTTATCGATGCGCGAACGCAAAATCCACTAGAAAATGTAGTGGTGTTGATACAAAACACAGCTGTGATGCAGTTAACTTCGAAAACGGGAAAATTTGAACTGCATATATTTCCCAAAAAAGAACAATTACTTTTACTTCGAAGTCAGGGATACAAAGACTTTCTTTTAAAATTTCTATCTAATTCTGGAGAAAATATCAATCTCGGAATACTACAATTAGAAGATACTTATTCAGATGAAGTTCCTGCAGCATTGATCACATTATCAGACAGCGATTTTTCCGAAGATAATAGTTCGTCAGAAATGACTTCTGGACTTTTGCAATCTTCCAAAGATGCTTTTATGCAAGCGTCGGAATTTAATTGGGGACAAGCAAGATTTCGAGTTCGCGGTTTAGACAGTGAAAACGGAACGATGATGCTAAACGGAATGACGATGAATAAAATCTACGACGGCAGACCGCAATGGAATAATTGGGGAGGTTTGAATAATGTACTTCGCAATCAGGAATTTTCAATCGGAACTGCGGCTTCCAATTATACTTTTGGAGGAATTTTAGGAACACAGCAAATTTTTACTCGTGCTTCTTTATATAGAAAAGGAACTTCGCTCACTTTTTCAGGAAGTAATACAACTTACACTTGGCGCGGAATCGGGACGTACGCATCGGGTATGAATGCATCTGGCTGGGCGTATGTAATTTCTGCGGGAAAACGTTGGGCTGATGAAGGTTATTTTGAAGGAACAAATTTCAATGCCGATTCTTTTTTTCTTAGTGTTGAAAAGAAATTAAACAATAAACATTCGCTAAATTTTACTGGATTTTACACGCCAAATTCAAGAGGAAAAAATGCTGCCAATACAAATGAAGTTGTTGGTTTAATAGATGAAAAATACAATTCGTATTGGGGATTTCAAAACGGAAAAAAACGAAATGCAAGAGTAAAAAATGTCGAAGAACCACTTTTTATGCTCAGTCATTATTTTAAAATTGATGATAAAACGAATCTGAATTCAGGAGTTATGTATCAATTTGGAAAAGTGGGAAACAGCAATATCGATTACCAAAATGCCGACAGTCCAGATCCGGTTTATTATAAAAAAATGCCAAGTTATTTTAGTTCGCTTTACGCGAAAGATCAGGGCGAATTTTCAGGAGAATTTACGCCAGATTATGAAAATGCAGAAAAAAATAAAATAGCATTTTTAGCAAATCCGCAGATAGATTGGAATGCAATGTATTTGGCAAATCAGAAGCCAGGATTGAATGGTTACGAAGCTTCGCAAAGTCATTATGTTCTTTATGAAGAAAGAACTGATGATAAAACTTTAGCCATAAATTCAACTTTAAATACGCAGCTTACACCTAATATTTCTTTTGATGCAGGTTTCACTTTTAAGAAATTAAAGTCGCATAATTTTCAATATTTATTAGACCTTTTGGGAGGCTCATATTTTGAAGATATTGATGCATTTTATAAAGGAAATCTTGCCCAATCCGATTTGCAAAATCCAAATCGTAAAGTTAGAAAAGGAGATCTTTATGGTTATAATTACAATTTGCTGGCAAATACTTTAGATGTTTTTACACAGTTTAAATTTACTTACAACAAAACCGAGTTTTATCTGGCACAATCGTATTCAATGTCTGATTATCAAAGAGAGGGATTGTATCAAAACGGACTTTATCCAACCACTTCTTTAGGAAAAAGTGAAAAAGTAGATTTCGAGAATTTTGGCTTTAAAGGTGGACTTACATATAAAATTTCAGGTAAACAATTACTATTTTTTAACGCAGCACATTTAACCAGAGCACCTTCGCTTCGAAATATATTTTCAAATTCAAGATTAAATAATGCTGTAGTTAATGGAATAGAAAGTGAAAATATTAGCAGTATTGACGCTAATTATATGTATCGCTCTCCAAAACTGAAATTGCGCTTAACAGCTTATTATTCATTAATAAAAAACAGCACAAAAACCTCTTTCTTTTATGCTGAAGGAATTTTTGATAACGGAGCAGGTTACGATGCTACAGATGCATTTGTAAGTCAAACTTTAACACATTTAGACAAGAAAAATACAGGTGTAGAATTGAGTTTGGAATATCAGATTTCATCAACATTAAAAACTACTTTATGTGCAGCTTACGGAAAATATATTTACAGCAGTAATCCAAATGTCTCAATTACAAATGATGCTAATTTAGCGAAGGATGGAATGCAGACAACTTTTGATTTTGGAAGTGCATTACTTAAAAATTACAAACAGCCAGGAACTCCACAACAAGCATATTCAATTGGTTTAGAATATAGAGATCCCAAGTTTTGGTGGATCAGTGGTAACATAAATTATTTGGCAGAAAGTTATATTGATGTTTCTCCGATTTCTAGAACGCCTCAATTTTACATTAATCCAGCAAATAATTTTCCTTTTCCAGAAGCAACTTCCAAAAGAGGAAATGAATTATTAAAACAAGAAAAATTTGATCCCGTTTCATTATTAAATATAAGTGGTGGAAAGTCTTGGCGCATTCGCAAAAAATATATCGGACTTTTTGCCAGCGTTAATAATGTATTCAATTCTATATATAAAACTGGCGGATTTGAACAAGCAAGAAACGCAAACTTTAGAGCATTAAATCAAGATATTTCTGGCGGAACGCCATCATTTGGACCAAAATATTATTACGGTTACGGAAGAACTTATTTCTTAAATCTCACAATTGGTTTATAAATCAAATTTAGTTGTTATGAAAAACATATTTTTAAAATCACTTTTTGGATTATTATTTTTAATTATTTGCAGTTGCAGTAATGAAGTTGAAACCCCAAAATTAGAATGTACACAACCTGATTTTGAAGTAAATAAAACGGTCGAAAAAGTTTATGAACTTTCAGGAAATACGGCAAAACAATATTCATACGATGATATAATTGAAGCTTATGTAGTTTCAAGCGACGAAGGTGGAAATTTTTTTAAAAGTATTTCATTGCAAACAAAAAAGACTGAAAAAAATCCAGCAATTGGTTTCAGCGTTCCTATTGATGCTTCAAATACTTACATCGATTATCGTTTAGGAAACAAAGTGTATGTAAAACTTAAAAACCAATTTACAGATTTATATTATGGTGGTTTAAGAATTGGCAGTTTATATGTGAGTAATGTAGGAGATCCGACAATTGGCAGAATTTCTCAAAATGAATATAAAAATGTATTAAATGCTTCATGTACAATAATTGATGAAGGAGTATTAGTTGAATCAGTTTCTATCGAAGAAGCGCTAAATGATAATAAATTAAATACTTTAATAGAATTGAATGATGTCGAGTTTACAGAATCGGCTTTGGGACGTCATTATTTTGAAGAATCAAATAATGTTGGCGGATCGACAAATTGGAATCTGAGAGATAAGACAGGAAATCAAATTATTTTCAGAACGAGTGCTTATGCAAAATTTGCAGATCATTTTGTGCCTGAAGGAAGCGGGAAAGTACGAGGAATTTTAACCAAATTTGGAACAGATTATCAATTGATGGTTCGTTTTGAAAGTGATATTGAAATGAATGGAAAAAGAAATACTCCGTTTTTTGCAGAGGATTTTCAATCGGTTAAAAACAATGTCAATTTTGCACTTCCAGGTTGGAGCAATATTGTAGAAAAAGCAGCCAAATTATGGAAAAGTATGGTTTACGCTGGAAATGGTTATGCTGAATTTAATACTACAAGCACAACTGCTGCCGAAAATGTTGCTTGGCTCGTTTCTCCGAAAATTAATCTAACAGGTTATAAAAATGCAGTGCTTTCTTTTAGAAGTGCGCAACACGATTTAAAATTAGATTCTCCGCTAAATACTTTGGAAGTTTATGTTTCAACCAATTTTGATGGCTCAAGTGTTGCCAAAGCAAAATGGACAAAATTGGAAGCAAAAGTTCCAAATCTTTCGACTCCCGCACGCGAATTTATAAGTTCTGGTGGAATTGATCTTTCGGCATATTCGGGAAACATAAACATTGCGTTTAAATACATCGGATCAGGAAAAGACAAAACTTTAAACGGCGCTTTTATGGTAGACGATATTAAGATTTTTGGAGAAAAATAAAATGCGATTTGGGATTTAATAAATAATAAGTTGGTTTTTAGAGTTTTATTGAAAAGTTTGTAGTTTTTGTATTTCAAATTCCTGAAATCTAATTGAATTTTGTATTTTGGTCATCCCAAATCAATACAAATATCACATGAAAACCTACTTTATTGCCATCTTAATGATGGTTTTTCCATGCGTAATACATAGTCAGGACGCTCCAGTTCGACTTAAGCAAATCAACGTTGTAAAGACAAATTACCAAAATTCTAAAGACGGCGAAATTGTAAACAAAACGTTTGTATTTAAAGATGGTAAACTTCAAACAGTAACAACTTCAGATGTTGTACAACACTTCTTTTACAATAAAAACGGCTTGCTTGACATGACCGTAAAAGATAAAGTGGGAAGCGACTGGAAAGAAGTTGTAAATTATACATACAACGCTGATAACAACATTACAAAGTTTGTAAAAAAATATCAAGAAGGACCAAATTATATTACAAAGACCGTTTCTTTTTTTTATGAAGGTGCACGAATAAAAGTAACTACAAAAAAGAGCACTAATCACCAGAATTTGGTTGACGATATTGAATATCTTGTCGAAAACGGCTTAATCGTAAGACGTACTTCAAGAGATCGAAATAAGGCCATTATTGGAAAATTAGAATATGTTTATGTAAACGATAATGTATCAAAACATAAAGGGTTGGTTGGAGATAAAATTTCTAAAACATATACTTATGATGATAAAAAATCGGTAGATCAATTAATTGTTCAAAGTCTTTTTGGAGATAATTACAAAGTAATTGTTCCGATGATTTCGTATCACGAAGAAGAATTTCCGTTTGAATCAATTTCTTATAATAATGAAATGAATTTCAGCCCGTCTTCTACAGCATTAGTTGCAGTAAGCAGAAAGTATAAATACAATAAATTAAACTTTCCGATTTCTTGTTCTCAGATAGAAGAAAACGGAATTGTAAAAACGGAGAAAACCTTTATCTACGAATAAAAGTTTCTATAAAAAGACCATTCAGAGGTGGAATTTTGCTGAGGTAAAACTTGGCGGAGTTCCATTTTTTTATGATAATGATTTGGATATAAATTTAAAAACCAAATTGTGTAATTGATTGTAGCCGACAAATGATTAAATTTGCACCTTATTCAAGAATATGTTAGAAAAAGAAGTTATAAATTTTGAGAGAACGGTAATTGTTGGAATCGTTACTCAAAGTCAAAGTGAAGAGAAACTAAATGAATATTTAGACGAATTAGAGTTTCTGACTTTTACCGCTGGAGGTGAAGTGATAAAACGCTTTTCGCAAAAAATGGAACGCCCGAATCCGAAGACTTTTGTGGGTACGGGAAAAATTGACGACATCAATCTTTTTGTAAAAGAGAACAAAATATCGACTGTAATTTTTGATGATGAATTAACGCCTTCGCAACAAAAAAATATTTCAAGAATTATTGATTGCAAAATCCTAGATAGAACCAATTTGATTCTGGACATTTTCGCACAGCGAGCTGAAACATCTTATGCGAGAACTCAAGTAGAATTGGCGCAATGTCAATATTTGCTTCCAAGACTTTCTGGTTTATGGACGCACCTTGAGCGTCAAAAAGGAGGTATTGGTATGCGTGGACCTGGAGAAACTGAGATTGAAACCGATAGACGTATCGTGCGTGACAGAATTTCGTTATTGAAAGAGAAAATCAAAACTATCGATAAACAAATGGGTATTCAGAGAAGTAATCGCGGCGCAATGGTTCGTGTGGCTTTGGTTGGATATACCAATGTTGGAAAATCGACTTTGATGAATGCAATAGGTAAAAGTGATGTTTTTGTTGAGAATAAATTATTCGCAACTTTAGATACAACAGTTAGAAAAGTGGTTATCAAAAACCTGCCATTTTTACTTTCAGATACAGTTGGATTTATTAGAAAATTACCAACGCAATTGGTAGATTCTTTTAAAAGCACTTTGGATGAAGTTCGCGAAGCAGATTTGCTTTTGCATGTTGTAGATATTTCTCATCCCGATTTTGAAGATCATATTGAATCGGTTAACAAGATTTTGCAAGAAATCAAAAGTAATGATAAGCCAACGATTATGGTTTTTAACAAAATCGATACTTACAAACACTTGACAATTGATGAAGGCGATCTAATTACAGAAAGAACACGTAAACATTATACGCTTAACGAATGGAAACAAACGTGGATGAGTAATGTTGGAGAAGATAAAGCATTGTTTATTTCGGCGAGACAAAAAGAAAACTTCGAAGAATTTAGAGAAAGAGTTTATGAAGCTGTTCGACAAATTCATATTACGCGTTTTCCTTATAATAAATTCTTGTATCCTGATTATAAAGATGCAGTTGAAAAGGAAGAAGAGCAGGAATAAATTAATTTTAACGCAAAGAAAGCTAAGATTTTTATAAGAAGATCTTCTTAAAGTAAAAAGTTCGCAAAGCTAAATTTATATATAGCTTTGCGAACTTTTTTTACATAAAAACGGACTAATAAAAATCTTAGCGTTCTTTGCGTTAAAAAATATAAGTCGTTTCGAATTAGAATCCAAAATTAACTCCTAAACCAAATACTTGTCTGGTTTGAAGTCCTCTAAAAGCATTATCATCATATATTGCTTGAAAAGCAAAATTCGCAGATAAGAATTTATTAATTTTCATAATGATATTCAAAGAATAATTGATATCTACATTTTGCGGATCTTCTAAATAATTAGAATATAAATTTAGTGTGTTTTCTGCCGTTACGTTGGTCATAATAGCGAGTTTATAATAAACAGATGCATAGAAACCTAGTTCGTAACGCATGGTTTTGCCTTCGTCAACGCCAAAATAATCGCCATCAACATATGGCAAACCTGTAAATCTATCAATTCCGCTTGTATAAGCATTGTCTACAAAAGTGAATTTTGAAGTTAAAGGCGCAAAGTTTATTTTTAAATTTTCATCTTTAGACCAATAAATACCAGGACCAGTAGTAAGATATCCAGGCGACATAAACTTAGTTTGTTCTGTTCTGATTTCTTTTCCATTGGCATCTTGACCATAAATATAACCCGTTGTAAATTGGGTTCTAAAATTTAGAAAGAAAGAGTAATACCAATCGCCAAAAGCTCGCTTACCAAGAATAGAGTTGAATTCTAATCTATCATCGGTTTTTTTGCTAAAATCGGTATTTTTGGTTTGAAGTATACCGTAAGAGGCAAGGACTTTATTATCCCAAGTTACGTCGTCTTTTTTATAATTAAAATCATAATTGATTCCGAGTGTTCCTGAGAAACTGTCTTCTCCACCAGCAATCCAGTTGTTAAAACTCGACTGATTTAATAAAAGTGATACAATTCCTTTGGCCTTCCAGCCTTCTTTTTCAATGGTGTCATTGAGTTTTTTTACGGCTTTTTCGGTATTTTGAGCTAATTCTTTTTCAGTGTTTTGGGCTTGAACAAAAGTAAGATTTGCTAAAACGAAGAGTAATAAAAAGATCTTTCTCATGGTATCTAGTTTAAGTGTGTAATCAAATATACTAAAAACCAATCGAAAGATAAAGGTTGATTGCGTGTTATTGCAGGTTATTTCTTAGATTCTTTATATAAGGGCACTGCAGAACATGCTTCGCCATACATAATGCTTCTTGCAAAGGGCTGCAAATAAGTAGTGGCTAATATATAGGCGCGCATTGGAACAGGTTTTCTAGAACAACCTTTAACAATTACAGGCTTGCTTTGATAAACCGAATAATCTATTTTACTTAAGATCTCTTCGTATAAGCTTCCGTCTAAATCTTCTATTGTTCCGTTAACAACTTTTTTTGCAAAAGGAGCTAAATGAACGCTAACTAAAATTAACGCCCAAGCCGGAATAATAGCGTCTGTACTGCAATGTACAGCCACATATTGATCTTGATATTGCGACCAATCGTGATTTTTAAGATGTTCTCTAAAGTCTTTTTCTTTCAAAAGAAATCCTTCCAAAAGCCATTGCGAAATGTCAATTTGCACACGCATTCCTTTTGGATAATAATCCTCTAAATCAAAGACTTCTAAAGCACTATTGGCAACTTTATTGATGATTTCTTCCATTCTTTAAGTCTTAAAGTCGAAGGTCGAAAGTCATAAAGTCTTTTGCTTTTGACTTTATGACTTTCGACTTTTGACTATTTTTTAAAGCATTCCTAATTCTAACTTAGCTTCTTCGCTCATTAAATCTTTACTCCAAGGCGGATCGAAAGTAATTTCAACCTCTACATCTTTAATATGTTCGATTGTTTTTACTTTTTCTTCTACCTCTCTTGGTAAACTTTCTGCAACTGGGCAGTTTGGCGAAGTAAGTGTCATAAGGATTTTTACTTCGTAATCTGTGTTTACCATTACGTCGTAAATTAACCCTAATTCGTAAATATCTACAGGAATCTCAGGATCGTAAATTCCTTTTAAAATTCTTACGATAGATTCTCCTAATTCGTTTGTGTCTATTTCTTGTTCCATTTTGTTATTTGTTTTTTCGCCACGAATTTCACAAATTTCCCGAATTTAAAAATTAGTGTCAATTCGTGAAATTCGTGGCAAAAGAAATTTAATTTTTGTTTTTAGCATCAAAAGCCAAAGCATACATTTTGATGTTTTTTATCATCGAAACCAAACCGTTGGCGCGTGTTGCGGATAAATGTTCTTTTAAGCCAATTTCGTCTATAAAATCAGTATCTGCTTCTAGAATATCTTTTGCTTTTTGATTGGAGAAAGCGCGAATTAAAATCGCAATTATTCCTTTTGTCAAAATGGCGTCGCTGTCTGCTGTAAAAACAATTTTATCATCATTTTGTTCGCCTTGTAACCAAACTTTAGATTGGCAACCTTTGATTAAATTATCATCGGTTTTGTATTCTTCTTTAATTAACGGAAGACTTTTTCCTAATTCAATAATGTATTCATAACGCTGCATCCAATCATCGAACATTGAAAATTCGTCTATTATCTCGTCTTGTATTTCTTTTATCGTCATAATTATTCTTTAGAAAAATCAACTAATAAATTTACCAGTTTTTCGATTTCTTTTGGCGGAAAACCATTGTCGAAACCTGGAGTTTCGTATGTTTTTCCATCTTTTGTTATTTTTAAATTTCCCATCGCGGCCCCATCATAAGTGCGTTTGTCGGTTGGTGCTTTTAGAGAAGAAAGACTTTCTAAATTTACTTTCGAATAGGCATCAACAATTTCATTCCATTTTGCATCATCAATATTGTTTTTTACAGCTTCGGCGTTACGTTCTTTAACCACAGAAACAGCTTTATTTTGCACTACAATAGTTTTGTAATAGCCTCTAGACATTGCAGAATATTCAATTTGCGTAGATTTCATATCTGTTTTTTTTTGACTGCAGCATCCCGTAGCAATAAAAAGTGTCAGGAGCAATAATGATACTATTCGCATATAATTTGTTTTTTAGCTTAACATAGTTTGTGCCTTTTTAACAGCATCAACCATGGCATCAATTTCTTCTTTTGTATTATAGAAAGAGAAAGAAGCGCGAATTGTTCCCGGAATACAGAAGAAATTCATAATTGGCTGTGCACAGTGATGTCCTGTTCTAACCGCAATTCCCAATTTATCTATAATAGAACCAGCATCATACGGATGAATTCCATCAATATTAAACGAAACTACAGATGCTTTATTTTTGGTGTTTCCGTAAATTCGGATACCTTCAATTTCGTTAAGACGTTTTGTAGCATGTTCTAAAAGTTCATTTTCGTATTCATGAATTTTATCAAAACCGATCTCATTTAAATAATCAATGGCAGTTCCTAAAACAATTCCGCCAGCGATATTTGGAGTTCCAGCTTCAAATTTATGAGGCAGATCTGCGTAAGTTGTTTTTTCGAAAGTCACTTCTTTGATCATTTCGCCACCGCCTTGATAAGGAGGAAGTTTGTTTAACCAAGCTTCTTTTCCATAAAGAATTCCAGTTCCCGTTGGACCACACATTTTATGCCCTGAAAAAGCATAAAAATCGCAATCTAATTCCTGAACATCTGGTTTTAAATGCGGAACAGCTTGAGCGCCATCAATTAAAACTGCAGCGCCAACGGAATGCGCTTTGTCAATAATATATTTGATTGGATTGATTACACCCAATGCGTTTGAAATATGATTTACAGTAACGATTTTCGTTTTATCCGAAAGCAATTTGTCAAATTCGGCAATGATTAATTCTCCATTGTCATCGATTGGAATAACTTTTAAAACAGCACCTGTTTTTTCGCATAACATCTGCCAAGGCACAATATTACTGTGATGTTCTAATGAAGAAACAACAACTTCGTCACCAGGTTTTAAAATTGAACCAAAACCGTTTGCAACCAAATTAATTCCGTGTGTTGTTCCAGAAGTAAAAAGTACTTCGTGAGCATGTTTTGCATTAATGTGATCTTTTACTTTTCCACGAGAAATTTCGTAAGCATCAGTAGCTAACTGGCTTAATGTGTGAACGCCACGATGAATGTTGGCATTAATTTCCTGGTAATATTTAACTTCAGCATCAATTACAACTTGTGGTTTTTGCGAAGTAGCTCCGTTGTCGAAATATACTAATGGCTTTCCGTTTACAGTTTGTGAAAGTATCGGGAAATCAGCTCTTATTTTTTGAATATCTAGCATGTCTTATTTAGAAAAAATCTATTTACAAAAGTACTAAAACTAAATTTGTTTATACAGCAATTCTATAATTTCCTTTTATGATGCCATTGATTAAAGGCTTAAATGCTGATTTTATAAAAATGAGTTCACTTTTCTGAATAATCTGAAACAGATTTATAATTTGAGTCTTAAAATCGTGAACATAAATTATTTATATTGCAATAAAAATAACTTAAATCATCATGAAAAAATTTCTCAAAGTACTTTTGCTTGTTGTGGTTCTTGCTTTTTTGTATTTCGGATTTACAACTTATCCAAAGCTTGATTTGATTTCAGGCTTCTCGGCCAAAAGTGTCGCATCTGGACATTTTATAGATAATCGTCCGTTGGATTTAATCCAAAAAACTGACAATGATATCGACATGATTGATTTGGCGAAAAATTCAATTGATGAAGCAGGGAAATTTGCCATTTCTTCTGTTTACGGATTGAAAGAAAGAAAAGCAATTTATCGTGAAGGTTTAGGAGCAACTTTGATTAATGATAATTTTGATATTTCAAAACCATATTTACTTCCGAAAAGAACAAAATTGATAAATAATCTTCCGTTTCCATATGGGAATAATGAACCAAAAGATACTTCGTTTTCGAATGTGGATTATTCAAAATTAAAAAAAGCGGTTGAAAATGCTTTTGACAAATCGGGTGGAAAAGCAAAAAGAACTCGTGCGGTTGTGGTTTTGTATAAAGACAAACTGATCGCCGAAAAATATGATACAGGTTTTAATAAAAACAGTAAAATTTTAGGCTGGTCAATGACAAAAAGTATAACAAGTTCTGCTTTTGGAGTTTTAGCCAAACAAGGAAAAATTGATATTTATAAACCTGCTCCCGTTAAAGAATGGCAAAATGACGATCGTAAAATTATTACGATTAACGATTTGCTTCATATGAATTCTGGTTTAGAATGGGAAGAGAATTACAGCACAATCTGCGACGCTACAAAAATGCTTTTTCAGGCCGAAGATATGGGAAAAGTGCAATTGGATAAACCAGCTCAGTTTAAACCCAACACACATTGGAATTATTCGTCTGGAACAACCAATTTATTATCCCTGATTTTAAGAAGACAATTCAAAACACAACAAGAATATCTTGATTTTTGGTACAGCGCCGTAATCGACAAAATCGGAATGAGCTCGATGATTGTTGAACAAGACATGTCAGGAACTTTTGTTGGTTCTTCTTACGGATGGGCAACAACAAGAGATTGGTCTAAATTCGGATTACTTTATCTCCATAAAGGAAACTGGAATGGCGAACAAATTCTAGACGAAAGCTGGGTAAAATACACCGCAACACCAACGAATACTTCTGAAGGAAAATATGGAGCGCAATTTTGGTTAAATGCGGGAGGAAAATTTCCAGATGTTCCTAGAGATATGTTTTATTGCAGCGGATATCAAGGGCAAATGGTAGCGATTATTCCATCTTTGGATATGGTAATTGTAAGAATGGGAGTTAGAGAAGGTGATAAAAGTTTTGACTTTAATGGGTTTTTGAAAGAAGTTATTGCTTCAGTAAAAAAATAAAATTTTACCGCAAAGGCGCCAAGTAAAAAGCGCAAAGTTCGCAAAGTTTAAAACTAAACCTTGCGAACTTTGCGTAAATCTTTGCTCCCGATAGCTATCGGGATTGCGGTTAAACCTGACTACAAATCAAATCCTAAATTCACGCCCAATTTCATGGCAATGATTTTAGTAATTCTTTGTTTTAATTCTGGTATTTTAATGCTTTCGATAACGGCATTTGAGAATGCGTACATCAATAAAGCTTTTGCTTCTTTTTTCGGGATTCCACGAGACTGCATGTAGAACATTGCTGTTTCATCAAGCTGTCCAACAGTACAACCGTGAGAACATTTTACATCATCTGCAAAAATCTCTAATTGTGGTTTTGCGTTGATAGTTGCTTTGTCACTCAATAAAATATTGTTGCTTTTTTGGAAAGCATTTGTTTTTTGAGCTTCTTTTTCTACCAAAACTTTTCCGTTGAAAACTCCTGTCGAACGATCAGAGAAAATTCCTTTATAATCTTGGAAACTTTCGCAGTTTGGTTGTGCGTGGTTTACCAAAGTATAATGATCAACGTGTTGTTTGTCATTTAAAATAGAAATTCCGTTTAAGGTACTTGTTAATCTTTCACCAAAATGGTAAAAGTTTAAGTTGTTACGAGTCAAGTTTCCTCCAAATGAAAAAGTATGAACAGAAGCGTGACTTTCTTGTTGTTGAGAAACGTAAGTGTTGTCAATTAAATTCGCTTCGCTGTTATCATTTTGAATTTTATAATAATCAACAATCGCACGTTTTTGAGCAAAAATCTCCGTAACAGAGTTTGTTAAAACAGGATTTTCATTCAAACTTTGGTGACGCTCGATAATTTGAACATGTGAATTTTCACCCACAATAACCAAATTTCTTGGCTGAACCATTAAAGCTGCTTCATTTCCTGTTGAGAAATACATAATCTCAATTGGTTTGTCTGCTACTTTTTTCTTTGGGATATTGATAAATGCACCTTCCATTGCAAAAGCAGTATTTAATGAAGTTAAACTATCATCTTTACTTGCAATTTGATTGAAATAGTTATCAATAACCATTTTATATTTTGGTTTGGTCAATGCCGATGACATTAAGCAAACATCGATTCCGTCGTGCGTTGTAGAAGACAAATGCGAACTGAAAACACCATCGATAAATACTAATTTATAAGTGTCAATTTCGTGTAAAAAGTATTTTTTTACCTGATTGAATTCGATTGCATTTTCCTGCTTTGGAAAAACCGTAAAGTCATTTTTTAAGATGGCATTTAGCGATGTGTATTTCCAAGCTTCTTCTTTTTTGGTTGGGAAACCTTTATTTTCGAAGTTTTTTAAAGCATTTGTGCGTATGTCATGTAAATCTGAATGTACATCGACACGCTCTTCAAAAGCCATAAAAGACGATACTAATTTTTCTTTTAAATCCATTGTTCTTTTTAGTCTTAAAGTCGAAAGTCGAAAGTCAAAAGACTCAGGATTGTCGACTGTTTTTGCCTAAAGGTCAAGAATTAAAGCATAAAGTTTTTGACTTTATGACTTTCGACTTTATGACTTTGGGCTCAAATATTTAATGAAACCGCTTAATAATTTCGATATTTCTGTAATCGATTCTAAAAGCATTTCAAATTCTTCTTTTATAATATATTCTAAATCAAAAGCTAAATATAATTGAGATCTAACTTCTCCTGCCGATGCTTTGGCTACATATAAAAAGTAAATAAACTCTTTATCTGTATTTCTTTCAAAACCTTCTGCTACATTTGATGATATCGAAAGTGATGCGCGTCTAATTTGTCTAACAAAATCAAAGTCTTTTTTGAAATTAGAATTTTCAGTAATCAAATATATTTTCTTATTGAAGATTCGAGATTTTTGCCAAGAATTTATTTCCTCAAAAGATTTGAACTTACTCATATTGTATTTTCGACTTTATGACTTTTGACTTTCGACTTTACGACTTAGAATTAGTTCTCCGCCTTGATCCAGTCGTATCCTTTTTCTTCTAATTCGTAAGCTAGTTCTTTTCCGCCAGATTTTACGATTCTTCCGTTGTAAAGAACGTGAACGAAATCAGGAACGATATAATCTAGCAAACGTTGGTAGTGAGTAATTACAATAATAGCGTTTTTGTCGCTTTTTAATTTGTTAACTCCATTAGCAACAATTCTTAAAGCGTCGATATCAAGACCAGAATCTGTTTCGTCAAGGATTGCTAATTTTGGCTCTAACATTGCCATTTGAAAAATCTCGTTTCTTTTTTTCTCTCCTCCAGAAAAACCTTCATTTAAAGAACGAGATAAAAATTTACGGTCAATTTCTAATAATTCAGATTTCTCACGAATTACTTTCAACATTTCGTTTGCCGGCATTTCTTCCTGTCCGTTTGCTTTGCGAGTTTCGTTGATGGCAGTTTTCATGAAGTTAGTAACGCTAACTCCAGGAATTTCTACAGGATATTGAAACGAAAGAAAAACACCTTTATGCGCTCTTTCTTCTGGAGCTAAATCAGCAAGATCTTCTCCGTCAAGAATAACTTCTCCGTCTGTAACTTCATAGTTTTCGTTTCCTGCGATAACTGCAGAAAGTGTACTTTTTCCAGAACCGTTTGGTCCCATGATAGCGTGTACTTCGCCAGCTTTAACTTCTATATTAATTCCTTTCAGGATTTCTTTATCACCAATTGAGGCGTGAAGGTTTTTTATTGATAACATTGTTTTTTTTATTTTATATAAATGTCAATTCTATTTTTGTTTGTTGGTTTAGGATGTTGGCATTAAAATGTGCGTGTCCTAAATATTCCATGCCTAAATAATCGGCAGTTTTTTGAAATGGAATGTAAAAACTATCTTCAATTACATTGTCATGTGAATTTGTGATCACTCCGATTTTCTTTCCTCTTAGCTTTCTTCCGGTTTCTTTTTCAATTCGGATCAAATCTGAAATCCTATCGAAAAAAACCTTCATAATTCCGCTCATATTATACCAATAAATGGGCGTTGCAAAAATTAAGGTGTCGTACTTTTCGATAATTCCTCTAATTAAAGGCAAAAAATCATCGTCTATATTTTTGCTTTCGTAATCATAATACGAAATATTATAATCGCTTAGATTTACTACATCAATATTATGTTCTTTCGCAATTTCATCCACAATTCTAGTTGTGTTTCCATTTTTTCTAGAAGAACCTAAAATGATGACTTTTTTATTTTCCATTAATACTTATTCGTAATGTCCTTTCAGTGAAAGAATATTTAGTATTTCTATATTGTTTTCTTCGGTTATTCTGTAAATAATTCTATGCTCTTTATCAATTCTTCTTGACCATCTTCCAGATAATTCATATTTTAATTGTTCTGGTTTTCCAAGCCCTTCATAAGGATGAAGTAAAATATCTTCAATTAAATTTGTGATCTTTTTCATTATTGATTTGTTTCCGGACTTCTTCCAAAAAAGAATGTCTTTTTGTGCCTTTTCAGAATAAATTATTTCCACAAATCCTCAACTTTTATTTTAATTCCTTTTCCTTCTTCAATACTTTTTTCAGCGTCAAGAATCTCTTTTACAAATTCTGGATTATATGGCTTTTCATTATCTTCAACAATTTCAAAACCAAGAGATTTTGCCAGTGATTTTAAAACTGGAAAATCTTTTTTCTTTACATTTTTTAAGATGATATCCATAATTGTTTGCTTTTTCTTATCCTACAGAACCTTCTAAAGAAATCTCTAATAATTTTTGAGCTTCAACAGCAAATTCCATTGGCAATTTGTTCAAGACATCTTTACTGAAACCGTTTACAATTAAGGCAATCGCTTTTTCAGTTGGAATACCTCTTTGATTACAGTAGAAAACCTGATCTTCTCCAATTTTACTTGTCGTTGCTTCGTGCTCGATTTTAGCAGATGGATTTTTACTTTCGATATATGGGAAAGTATGCGCACCACAATTGTTACCCATTAATAATGAATCACATTGCGAAAAGTTTCTGGCATTCTCCGCTCTTGGCGAAATCTGCACCAAACCACGGTAACTGTTTTGTGATTTTCCAGCCGAAATACCTTTAGAAATAATAGTCGATTTAGTGTTTTTTCCTAAATGGATCATTTTAGTTCCTGTATCAGCTTGTTGGTAATTATTGGTTACAGCGATCGAATAAAATTCTCCTACTGAATTATCACCTTTTAGTACGCAAGAAGGATATTTCCAAGTAACAGCAGAACCTGTTTCAACTTGTGTCCAAGAAATTTTAGCGTTTGTTTCGCATAAACCTCTTTTCGTTACAAAGTTGTAAACTCCACCTTTACCTTCTTTATTTCCAGGAAACCAGTTTTGAACTGTAGAATATTTAATTTCTGCATCATCCAAAGCGATTAATTCAACCACGGCAGCGTGCAATTGATTTTCGTCACGGCTTGGAGCAGTACATCCTTCAAGGTAAGAAACGTAACTTCCTTCGTCAGCAATAACAAGAGTTCTTTCGAATTGTCCAGTTCCTGCTTGATTGATTCTGAAATAAGTTGAAAGTTCCATTGGGCATTTAACGCCTTTTGGAATGTAACAGAAACTTCCGTCAGAGAAAACTGCTGAGTTTAATGCTGCGTAGAAGTTGTCTTTTTGAGGAACAACAGTACCTAAATATTTTTTTACTAATTCAGGATGTTCTTTAATAGCTTCAGAAATTGGACAGAAAATAATTCCTTTTTCGGCCAATGTTTTCTTAAAAGTTGTTGCTACAGAAACAGAATCGACAACAATATCCATTGCGATATTGTTCATTTTTTTCTGTTCGTCTACAGAGATTCCTAACTTTTTGTACATCTCTAATAATTCAGGATCTACATCGTCTAAAGTTTTGTTAGGATCTACTTGTTTTGGAGCCGAATAATATGAAATAGCCTGAAAATCTGGTTTTTCGTAATTTACATTTGCCCATTCTGGTTCGATCATTTCTTTCCATGCGCGGAAAGCTTCGATACGCCACTCAGTCATCCACTCAGGTTCTTCTTTTTTAAGAGAAATTGCGCGAACGATCTCTTCGTTTAAACCCACAGGAAATGTTTCAGATTCTATATTGGTATAAAATCCGTATTCGTATTCTTTAGTTTCGAGTTCGATTTTTAAATCGTCTTCTGTGTATTTGCTCATTATTTTTTTATTGTCTAAAGTTTTAAAGTCTAAAGTTCGAAAGTCAATCTGCAGTCTTTAAGACTTTATGACTTTCGGTTTTTGACTAAAGAGAGAATGATTCTCCACATCCGCAAGTTCTACTTGCATTCGGATTATTGAAAACAAATCCTTTTCCGTTTAATCCTCCAGAAAATTCTAAAATTGTTCCGGCTAAATAAAGGAATGATTTTTTTTCAACGGCAATTTGTATATCGTTATCTACGAATATTTTATCGTCTTCTCCTTTGGTTTTGTCAAATTTTAAATCATAAGACAAACCAGAGCATCCACCGCTTTTTACACCTACTCTTACGTAGTCGCTAGCAGCGTCAAAACCATCATCAGTCATCAGGTCGATGATTTTCTTTTTGGCAGTATCTGAAACTTTTATCATTGTTCTTAGATGTTTAATTTAATGAGCATTTATCTTCTGTAATGAAATTAGTACAGATTTAAAACGCTTATTTTCAATGTTAAATAGAAATTGTCTGCAAAGATACGACTTAAAAACCTTTTTCCATAACGGTTCACATTATTATAACAAATGTTAAAATAGATATTAGTTATTTTGATAAAATTTGACTCCAAAATGAGCCTATAAATGCTGAAAATGTTACTTTTTTTTCGATTTTTTGCAATTTCACGTTTTAAATGTTAAAAACGAGTATTTCTACTGATGTAACTCTGTGATTATTTGGTATTTTTGCGAAAAATTGTGACTAATTATGAAAAAACAAAATACAATAAAGTGGTTTAAACCATTATTTGCTTTAATTTTTGTTTTAGGAATAGGCGCTACGGTATTGGTTTTTAGCAGCGAGCCTGAAAATGAGGAAAGTGAGATAAAAGAAGAAGTTGTTACCAAAGCAAATCCCGTTGTTAAGCGAGAGTTGAGCGAACAAATGAATATTCTAGATTCTTTAAATACTTTAAAGGAAGCGTACGATGTAGCTATTCTTGAGAAAAATACGATGTCTAGAGAATTAGAACTGGAACGCAAAAATGTTGAAAATTTAATGCAGCTGATTAAAGTTTCTCAAAATCCGACGGCGGCTCAAATTAAAATATACAGAAATCAGCTTTTAGATCTAAAGAATTCTTTGGATACGAGAGTGCAGGAAATTAAAAAACTGAAATTTCAAAATAAAAACCTTTTAACAGAAATTGAAAGTCAGAATGTTGTGATGTACCAACAGAAAGCGGAAAATGATACTTTAGTTTCTAAACAAAAAAAGCTGGAATCCACTTTAAAAGATGCTTCAAAACTTTCTTTGAGCAATTTTAAAGTTATTGCACTTCGTGAAAAAAGCTCTGGAAAAGAACTGGAAACTACAAAATCGAAGAGTACGGATAAACTTAAAATCAGTTTTACAATTAATGGAAATGCGGTTGCAAAAACTGGAAAACGAGTATATTATGTTCAGGTATTAGATCAAAAAAATACCGTTTTAGGAGATGATAAACTAATCGAATTCGGAAATAATAAAGCTTTGGTTTATAGTTTTATTGTGGCAGCAGATTTTCAAGGCAAGTCTGTCAATGTTTACGGAATCTTAAATGCGAATGAAGATCATTTTAAGAAAGGTACTTATTTTGTAAATTACTTCGACAAGCAAGAAATAATGGGAAGCACTTCTATCACATTAGAATAAAGCAAAAGTTTTTTAAGTAGAAATTTTAGTAAAAGGAGTCGGGATTTCCTAGCTTTGTTCTTTTACAAAACTACTCTCATGAAACTGTATCCTATAGAATCTGGAAATTTCAAATTAGATGGCGGCGCTATGTTTGGCGTTGTTCCTAAAACGATTTGGAATAAAACAAATCCAGCAGATGCTAATAACTTAATTGATATTGCGGCACGTTGTTTATTAATTGAAGACGGAAAACGTTTAATTTTAATTGACACCGGAATGGGTGATAAACAATCTGAAAAGTTCTTTGGATATTATTCGCTTTGGGGTTCTCATTCTATCGATAAATCGCTAGCAAAATATGGTTTTAGCCGTGATGATATTACGGATGTTTTTATGACGCATCTTCATTTTGATCATTGCGGAGGAAGCGTGAAATGGAATTCAGATAAAACAGGTTACGAGCCTGCTTTTAAAAATGCCAAATTTTGGACAAATGAAAATCATTGGAAATGGGCCACAAAACCAAACGCACGTGAAAAAGCTTCTTTTTTGTCTGAGAATATTGTCCCAATGCAGGAAAGCGGACAACTTAATTTTATTGAAAGACCAGAAACTGATTTTGGTTTCTCAAAAGAATTGAATTTTGACATTTACTACGTTGACGGCCACACCGAAAAACAAATGATTCCGTACATAAAATATCAAGATAAAACCATTGTTTTTTGTGCTGATTTATTGGCTACAGCTGGACATATTCCGTTGCCTTATGTTATGGGTTATGATACGCGACCTTTGCTGACAATGCCAGAAAAGTCAAAATTTTTGAATTTGGCGGCAGATCAGAATCATTATTTATTTTTAGAACATGATGCGCACAATCAAATTATAACTGTTGAACATACAGAAAAAGGCGTTCGTTTAAAAGATGTTTTTACTTGCGAAGATATTTTTTAAACGAAAAAAGTAAACATAAAAAAATCCCATTTCAAATATTGAAAATGGGATTTTTTAGTTGAACTAAATTGTATGGTTTATTCTAGGATTATTTTTTTCGCTGAAGCGGCATCTTCATTTATTAAATAAACATAATACACACCTCTTGGCAAACCAGATAAATTTATGGTATTACTATTTTCGCCATTGTTGAAAATAAAGGATTTTACTAATTGTCCTAACGAATTGTAAACGTTTGCTTTTTCTAAAACAATGTTGTTAATATGAACTTCGCCTTTTGTTGGATTCGGATAAACTAAGGCTTTGTCAAAAACAGAATCTTCTATTCCAAGTGCTTGACAATTTTCAGAATATGTTGTTTTACTTTCTTTAATTTTAGACCAATTGGCGTTAGAATAAGCTGTATTGTCAACATTAATGCAACTTAAAGTTGTAAGTCCTAAAAAGGTTGTTGCAACATTAGTATTGAACTGTTTTGCCGTTTCAGAAGCAAGAATGAAGTTGCTATTGTTTCCGTTTTTAATATTTAGATTTGTTAGCGGATTTGTTATTACATAAACAACATTAAGTTTAGTATTTCTAGACAAATCTAATGTTGTAATTTGATTAGAAGATGCATTTAATATCTCCAGATTAGCATTTTTACTAAGATCTAAAGTCGCTAAATTATTAGTACTGCTGTTTAAAGATTTTAATGCTGGAAAATTCTCAATACCTTTTAAATTTGTAATGTTACTGTTTGAAAGATCCAAATCAATAACAGTATTTATATTTTGATTTGCCACTTTACTATCTAGCACATCATCAATTCCTAAGTCAATTAATTTTTGCTCAAAATTATGATCTGGAATCATTGTGTAACTATTTGCAATACCGCAATTTGTGCTAAATGTTGCAATGGCATCTTTTTTACCTGCCCAATTTGTATTCGAATACAGAATATCGTCAACTTGTATACAGGTTAAATATGGATTTGTTGCAAAATTTATTTCTTTACTATCCAGCAGATTATTTTTCCCGTTTTTTAAATTAAGTTCTGTTAATCTATTTTCATGACATCTAAAGATTATTAATGCTGATTGATTCGTTAAATCTAGAGTAGTTAATAGATTCCTAGTGCATTGTAAATTAGTTAAAGCTTTGTTGTTAGAAACATCTAGACTAGTCAGCATATTATAATAGCAATGCAATTCTTTTAAAGCTTTGTTGTTAGAAACATCAAGAGTTCTAAGCCTACTATCCCAGCAACTCAAATAAGTTAAAGCTAAATTATTAGAGACATCAATAGTTGTCAATCCTCTATTATGATGATTGTCGATATTGTCGCATTTTAATGTTTGTAAAGCTAAATTTTTAGAAATATCTATATTAGTTAGACGATTCGAGCTACAGTCTAAATAAGTTAGTGAAAGGTTTTTTGACAAATCAATGGTTGTCAAATTATTGTCACTGCAATCTAAATAGTTTAAAGCTTCAAAATCTTGAATTCCGGTTAAATCTTCAATACTTTTAAGATCCATGTCTAATCTTTTAATGGATTTTATATTTGCAGTTTCAACTTTTCCATCATGAAGTCCATTATAGATTGTATCATATCCAGCTCTAAGTAGAAAATTCTCGAAATTTTGATCTGGAATAAGCGTGTATTGTGTACAAGCTGTTACACTGTATACAACATAATTATCTTTTGCGTTAAACCAGTTTGTATTTGAATACAAAAGATCATCTACCTGAATACAGCTTAGTTTTGTATTAAGTTTAAAATTATAAGAAGATAATTTAATGTTATTAGCATTTTGAATATTCAGGTTAGCCAAATTGTTGCTGCTGCAGTTTAATGTGGTTAAATTTGGGTTTTTTGAAAAATCCAGTTTTTTAATTTGATTTGAATTACAATCTACAGTAACCAGCATTTTGTTTTTAGATACATCCAGATATTCTAAATTATTTGAAGAGCAATCTAAATTCTTTAAAGACGGATTTGAAGATAAATCCAATTTTGATAATAAATTGAATCCGCAATTTAAATTGATAAGATTAGGATTTCCAGAAACATCTAAAACAAGTATAGGATTATGAGAAGAATTCAGTTCCTTAAGTTCTAAATTATCTGAAATGTTTAAGGTTGCTAAATTATTATTTTGACAATTTAAAATTTCTAAATTTTCAAAAGCCTCAATTCCTGTCAAACTATTTATTGAGCTGTAAGAAACATTTAATGAAGTTACTTCTTTAATGCTAGAAGTTAGCACTTTTCCATTCTTACCATCTTTGTCAATTCCTAAATCAATTAGTTTATTTTCAAAATTTGAATCTGGAATTAAAGTATAATTAGAGAAACAATCTACGTTGTAATTAACCGAGGCATCTTTAGAATCCATCCAATTGCTGTTTGAATAATTGGCATCATCAACTGTAATGCAAGTCAAATTAGAATTGTTTTTAAAATTTGGTTTAATCAACTGCTTGTTATTTCCATTTTTTAAATTCAAAGTAGCCAAATTATTATCGTGACAATCAAGGCTTTTTAAATCAATATTTGGAGAAATGTCAAGAGAAGTTATTAGATTAGAATGACAATCTAAATTGGATAGGAATGCATTTTCAGAAATGTTTAAAACTGCAAGTTTATTAGAATTACAATTTAAATTTTTTAACGCTTTATTTTTTGAAACATTCAAATTTATTAATTGATTAGAGCTGCAGTCTAGATTAATTAAGGCAATATTTTTTGAAATGTTTAAACTTTTTAGCTGATTAGAATTACACTTTAAATCTTGTAGCGCAGTAAAATCTTGTATTCCAGATAAATCCGTGATATTACTTGATGATACATCTAAAGAAATAATTTCTGAAATTTTTGAAGTAAGTATTTTTCCATCTGGCGCATCAGAATCTATACCCAGAGCAATTAATTTATTTTCGAAATTAATGTCAGGAATTGTTGTGTATAGTGTACAAGGAGTGTCGCTAAAAACAATATGCGTGTCTTTATCCTGAGACCATTTTGAAGTTGCATAAGCAGCATCATCAACTAATATGCAAGTTAATTTGTCATTGTAATTAGAGGAAAATCTTGTTATGTTCTTGTTGTTTCCATTTTTTAAATTCACGTTTAACAAACTACGATTACCGCCAAAATACAAATAATCTAGAGTAATATTCTTGCTAAAATCTAGACTTGTAAGCAGATTGGAACCACATTCTAACCAGGTCAAATTTATATTGTGAGAAAGATCTAATTGTGTTAATTTGTTTTGGTCACAAAAAAACCATCCAACATTTTTATTGTTAGAAACATCAATATCTGTTAATTGATTTTGAGAAACATCGAGTTCGTATGCCAGTAAATTTTTAGAAATATTAATATTGGTTAACTTATTTTTTTTACAATATATTCTTTCTAATAGAGAATTATTAGAAAGATCAAGAGATGTAAGTTCATTTTCGGAGCAATAAAGATCTACTAAAGCGCCATTTTTAGAGATATCGATTGTTGTTAATTTATTTCCATCAATGAACAATCCAGTTAAGGCTAAGTTTTGTGTAAGATTAATATCGCTTAAAAGGTTTCCATAACAGCGCATTTGCTTTAAAGCAAGGTTTTTGGAGAAATCTAAATTCGTTAAATAATTTTGAGAAGCATTAAAACTAGTAAGCTTTAGATTTTGAGAAATGTCAATTGTGCCAGCTATTAGATTAGAATAGGCTTCTAGTTTTTCTAAATTGATATTCTTAGTAATATCTAATGATTTTAATTTATTATTGCTACAGTCTAAAACTTTTAAAGATTTAAAATCCTGAATTCCTGTTAAATTTGTAATTGAACTTCCAGAAAGATCTAAAGATTTAATGTACACGATGTTCTGAGTTTGTACTTTTCCGTTTTTTCCATCAGTATCATATCCTAGAAAAATAAGTCTGTTTTCAAAATAAGGATCAGGAATAAGAGTATATTCTGGTGTACAAACCGTTTGATTAAAGCTTGTGTTAACATCTTTGTTTGTCCAGTTTGATGTCGAATATTCTGCATTATCAACTAATACGCAAGACAACTTGGGATTCGATTTAATATTGACAGAAACCAAAGAAGTATTTTTTCCGTTTTGGAGATTTAAACTAGAAAGGTCGTTTTTTGAACAATCAAGAGAGGTCAGTTTTAAATTTTTAGTAATGTTTAAAGACTTGAGTAAATTTGAAGAACAATTCAATGATTCCAAATTGGGATAAATGGAAGAATCGAAATAAGGGATATCATTACCAGTAAAGTTTAAATTTTTTAGCGAAGCGAAATCTTGAAGCCCCGTTAAATCGCTAATACCGCTAAAAGATAAATCTAAACTAGTAACGGAATAAATGTCTGTGGTTATAACTTTTCCATTTTTTCCATCTTTATCGATGCCTAAGGCTATTAATTTTTTTTCAAAATTTTCATCTCGAATGCTCGTATAAATGTAGCAAGCAACACTATTGAATTTAGTAAGAGCATCTGTTTTTTTTCTCCAATTTGAAGTCAACGCAACATCATCAACCAAAATACACTCTAAAGAATAATTGTAAGTTGTATTAAGTTCAAATGAGGTGGCTCTTTTTCCTGTTTTTAAATTAAGGCTGATTAATTTATTATCAGAACAGTCTAATCTGTTTAAATTTGTGTTTTTAGAAAGATCAAGAATTTTTATTGCGTTTCCATAACAATTAAGATATTGTAAAGAAGTAAAATCTTGAATTCCAGTTAAATCTGATATACCGCTTGTTGAAACACTTAGAGAGGTAACATTAGCAACATCAGCAGTTAGAACTTGCCCGTCTGCAGTACCCGAATCAATCCCAAGAGCTATTAATTTTTTTTCAAAATTAGCATCAGGAATTAAGGTATATTGAGCGTGAAGAAAAAAGTTTGATAATAAGAATAACAAGAGTAGTTTTGTTTTCATAGGCTATAATTTCAGAATTTTAGGCAGTACAATAATACAGTATTTATTCTATAAATTGTATGAAAAATCCCGTTTTCTAAAAGTTGAAAACGGGATTTTTTTATTTTAAATAATAGTGATTATTCAACAATTATTTTTTTCGCAGAAGCAGCGTCTCCGCTAATTAAATACACAAAATAAACTCCTCTTGGTAAACCAGATAAATTTATAGTATTACTAGTTTCGCCATTATTGAAAACAAATGTTTTAACAAGTTGTCCTAACGAATTGTAAACAGTTGCTTTTTCTAAAGAAACATTATTAATGTTAACCTCTCCTTTTGTTGGATTCGGGAAAACTGTTGCTTTGCTGAAAATAGAATCTTCAAGTCCTAATGTACAAGTTGCAGAATAAGAAGCCGTAGCATCTTTAAAGAACACACCGCTTGAAGCAGCAAAAGATGGATTGTCAACTGTGATACAAGTTAAAGATGCATTTTTGTTTAGCAATGCACCTGTAAAATTGCTGTTATTGCCATTTTTAAGGTTTAACGTTTTCAATGAGTTCTCCGCCACATTCACATAAACCAATTTGCTGTTTTTAGATAAATCTAAAGCAGTCAGTTTGTTTTTGTTGGCATACAAAGTCGTAAGAGCAGTATTTGCAGATACATCCAATGTTGTCAAATCATTTCCGTGCGTGTACAATTCAATTAATTTTGAATTTTTAGATACATTCAAAGAAGTTAAAAGATTGAATTGGCAGTTTAAAAACTCTAAAGAAGTAAAATCTTCAATTCCAGTTAAGTCTTTAATATCGCTTAATTGGACATTTAAGTCTTTAACAGTTGAAATAGTTGAAGTTAAAACTTTTCCGTTTTTACCATCAATATCAATTTTTAAAGCGATTAACTTATCTTCAAAATTTGAATCAGGAATTAAAGTATAACTTCCGCAATTTTCTGTAAAGAAAGAAGTTTTGTCTAATTTTCCATTCCAGTTGTCATTAGAATATTTAGCATTATCAACTTGAATACAAGATAGAGAAGGGTTTTTAGTAAAATTCACACTAAACCAATCCATATTGGTATTGAAACCATTTTTTACGTTCAAAGAATTTAAATTATTGTTTGAAACATTTAATGCAGTCAATGCTTTGTTTTTACTAACATCAAGAGTTGTTAAAGCGTTGTAAGAAACATTTAATTCTGTTAATGTAGGATTGTTTGCAGGAGTTAAAGAAGTTAATTGGTTTGTACTACAGTTTAATACTTTCAAAGAAACAAAATCTTGAATTCCAGTAAGATCTTTAATAGAACTTGATGAAACGTCCAGTGTAGTAACAGAAGCAATACTTGAAGTTGCTACTTTTCCGTTTTTACCATCTTTATCAATTTGCAATGCAATTAATTTATCTTCAAAAGCAGCATCTGGAATTAAAGTATAAACTGCACAATCTAGATTGTAATTTGCTGTTGCATCTTTAATAGCAGACCAATTAGCGTTAGAAAATTCTACATTGTCAACTTGAATACATGAAAGATTCTTATTGTTTAAGAAATTACAAGCATCAATTACGGCTGCGGTTTTATTTGTGCCGTTTGTTGGAGGCAATATAAAGTTTTCATTATTTCCATTTTGAAGATTTAATGTAGTTATTGGATTGAATCGTATTAAAACAAGCTCTAGAATTGGATTATGAGATAAGTCTAAAGATTTTAATAAGTTATTACTAACGTTAATTCTTTTTAAAAGAGTATTATTGCTCACATCCAAAGTTGTCAACTGGGCATTGTCGAAATATAAATTTTCTAATTTTTTGTTTGTTGAAACATCAATTTGTGAAATTGAAGTAAAAGTACAATTTAATTGTAAAAGATTTGGTTGGTGTGACACATCTAGGGCTGTCAAATTATTATTACCACAATATAGAGATTCTAGCTTTGTATTTGCAGATATGTCAAGACTGCTTAGTAAATTTCTATCCGCAGTTAAAAGAACAAGAGCCTTGTTTTGTGATAAATCTATTGTTGAAATTTGATTTTTAGAGAACATTAAATTATATAAATTAACGTTTTTAGTAACATTCAAACTAGTTAATTTATTTTCGTGTAATGCTAGTTTAGTTAGTAACTTATTGTTACTAATGTCGATATTACTAATACTGTTATAATTAGCATCTAAATATGTTAACGATATAAAATCCTGAATTCCAGTAAGATCTTTAATATTACTTGATTGGACATCTAATGAAGTTACATTAGCAATACTTGCAGTTTGTACTTTTCCATTTTTACCATCTTTATCAATTCCAAGATCAATTAATTTTTGTTCAAAATTATCATCAGGAATTAACGTGTATTCATTACAATCTAAATTAAAACTTGTAATAGCTTCTTTATAAATTGACCAATTTGCAAGAGCATAATCAACTTCCGCAACCTGAACACATTTTAATTGGTAATTTAGTCTACTATCCAGGTAATTTAGGTTAGTATTTTTAGAAAGATCTATAGTAGTAAAATTGTTGTTCATTAAAATCAATTTTACTAATGCTTTATTCTCAGAAAGATCAATATTCTTAAATTCATTACTAGAAATATTTAACTCATTCAAAGCTATATTTTTAGTTAAGTTTAGTGTTGATAAATTGTTATTTCCGCAATCTAAAGTAACTAAGTTTATGTTGTTTGTAATATCCAGGGCATTTAGATTTACACCGGAACAGTTCAATGTTTTTAATGCAATATTTTTACTAAGATCTAAATTTAGCAAATCATGTGGTGGAACAGTTAATTTTTCTAAAGCAGTAAAACCTTCAATACCGGTTAAGTCACTAATTTTATCGTATGTTGAATATTTCAAATCAAGCTCTTTAACACTAGCGATTAGTGATGTTAGTACTTTACCGTCAAGTACGCCGTCATAACCTTTTAACATCAGTACTTTTTCAAATTCAACGTCCGGAATTGTTGTGTATTGAGGTGTTTGACATACAGAAGAATAATGAACCCATTTTTCCTTACTAACAGACCAATTAGATTCTGAATATACAGGATCATCAACTAAAATACAGTGTAAACTTGGTGTTTGTGTGAGATATAAAGTAGAAGGATTTATAATAGCATTATTTCCGTTTTTTAGATTTATAGTTTCTAAAGATTTGGCATCTGTACATCTTAACAATCTCATTGCAGGATTATGCGAAAGATCAAGATTTATTATTTTAGTATTAGAAATATATAGTTCTCTTAAATTAATATTATTTGAAAGATCAATGTTTTCAAGTAAAAAAGAATTGTTTATACTTAAACTTTTCAATGCTATATTAGCAGAAAAATCAAAACTAGTAGCTCTGGACGCATCAAAACTAATCGATTCAAGTTGCGGATGGCTGCTAAAATCAAAATTAGGGAGTTTTTGACCATCACATTCGAAAATTTTTAAATTTGGGTTATGAGAAAGATCTAAACTTGTAAATAATCCTGATCCTTCTTGTCCAGTGTTATAACCGCCAGAAGAAATAACTAATTCTTGTAAATTAACATTTGCGGTAACATCTATACTGCTTAATGAAGTTCTAACCAAAGATAGTTTTTCCAAATTTATATTTGAAGATACATTTAACGTGCTTTGTTTTAATCCGTCAAAACGGATTTCTTTTAAAGCCAAATTTTTAGAAAGATCTACAGTAGTTATATTATTATAATAAGATTTTAAGGAAGTCAATGACGTAAAATCTTCAATACCAGTCAGGTCTGTAATAGAATCGAAAGAAAGGTACAAATCTTTTACTCCTGAAATATTGGCCGTCTGCACCTTTCCATCTGGAGCTCCGGAGTCATAACCTAATGAAATTAACTTATTTTCAAAATTAACATCTGGTATTAGTGTATATTTTGGTCCAATTTCTGCCACGTCAACAATCGAAACATTATCAACCAAAATTTGAGCGCCAGTTGTTCCCTTTATCCAAATGCTAATTTCTGCGTTTTGAGTAGTGGTGGCAACATAATCAAATTCAATTTTTTGCCAGGCAGAATTTAAAGAAGTTGTTACTTCTTTTTTTGTTATAGGTGTTTTAAAAACATCAGCTTTTGTTAAGCTTAATTCCACAGAAGTTATCGTTCCCGAAAAAAGCTTATGATACATCGTAACACGATACGTTTTTCCTGATTGAGTAGCAAAAGGACTGCTATTCATGTAGTGGAAAGTTCCGCTTGTAATCTCCATTTTTGTACTTGAGGAACCTTTTTGTGCATCAGAATCTTGATATAAAAGTCCATTTGAGTAACGGAACCAATCGGTTGGTTGCGAATGTGCAGTCCAAGTTTCAAAATCTCCGTTAGAGACTAAGTTTGTTTGCGCATAAATAGAAAAATTTGCTAATAATAGCAACAAGAGTAGTTTTGTTTTCATAGAAATGGTTTAGAATTAGGTCGCGCAAGTTTAATACTAATATTCGGAGATTCCTTACGTGATTCCGTAAGCGCATAAAAAATATTTTGTGGAAGAAAAATAAATACGTAACCAGTTGGTCGGTTTTTTAATCAGATTAGTTCTAAAAAATTGATTTCTAAAGAATTGTATAGTCCTTGAGATGTGATAATTTTGGTCAAAATTTCATAACACATTGTTAACAGTTAGTTTTTTGTAACAAAAAATCATAATTTAGGCCCATCTTTTAACTTTACTTATATTTATAGATAGATGAGTCATATAAAACCTCTTAAATTATCTGCTTTTGCATTACTTGTTTTAGCAGGCTGCAGTGCAAGTTTGCAAGCACAAAATTCAGCGCCAAAACAGCCAATTGTAGCTCCTTTGGCAGTTGTAAAAAAAGCACCAGTTAGTGAAAATGAATTAAAAAGATGGAGTCATTTAGATTTAGTAAAAGATTCTATTCCGGGAATGAGTGTAGACAGAGCTTGGGCTGAATTACTGCAAGGTAAAACAGGTAAAAAAGTTATTGTAGGTATTGTAGATTCAGGAGTAGATATCGAGCACGAAGATCTAAAAGGAATGATCTGGACAAATACTAAAGAAATTCCAGGAAACGGAATCGACGATGATAAAAACGGATTTATCGATGACGTGCACGGATGGAATTTCCTTGGAGATGCTGTACACGAAAATCTGGAATTGACTCGCGTTGTTAAAAAAGGAGACGACGGATCTGCTCAATACAAAGAAGCTTTAGCTCAATATAATGAAAAGTATGAGGAAGCTTTAAAAGATAAAGAACAAGTAGATTTTTTACTTGAGGTTCACAATACAATCAAAAAAGAGCTAAATAAAGCAGATTACAAACTGGAAGATTTAAGTAAGATTACTTCAACAGATTCAAAAGTTTTAAGAAGCAAAGCAGTAATGACTCAGGTTTTTACAAATGCAGGACCAACTTTTAACCCTGAAGCTGATTTTGGAGAATACAAAGATCAAGTTTACGATCAGTTGAATTACAATTTAAACAAAGATTTTGACGGAAGAAAAATCGTAGGCGATAATCCAGAAGATATTAAAAACACGAAATACGGAAATAACGTTGTTTTTGGTCCAGATAAAGAAAAGGCACTTCACGGAACTCACGTTGCTGGAATTATTGCTCAAATTAGAGGAAATAATTTAGGAGGAGACGGAGTAGCTTCGCCAAATGTTGAGATTTTAACGGTTAGAGCGGTGCCAGACGGAGACGAATATGATAAAGATATTGCATTGGCAATTCGTTATGCCGTAGATAATGGTGCAAAAGTAATCAACGGAAGTTTCGGAAAAAGCTTTTCTCCACACAAACAATGGGTTTACGACGCTATTAAATATGCGGCTAAAAAAGACGTTTTAATTGTTCACGCAGCAGGAAATGACGGATACAATATTGATGAAACAAAAAACATCAATTATCCAAACGATTCTGAAGACAATGTAAAAGAATTTGCAGATAATTTAATTACAATTGGAGCAATTAATAAAGAATACGGAGAAAATGTTGTGGCTCCATTTTCAAACTTTGGAAAAATCAACGTAGACGTTTTTGCTCCAGGTGAAGAAATTTACGCAACAGTTCCGAATAATAAATACAAATATTTGCAAGGAACTTCAATGGCATCTCCAAACGCGGCAGGTGTAGCAGCATTGATTCGTTCATACTATCCAAAATTAAAAGCAGCTCAGGTTAAAAAGATTTTAATGGAATCTGGAGTAGCGCTTCCTTCAAAGGTTGTTCTTGGAAAAAGTGAAAATCCGCAAGAGAAACCAGTTGCAGTTTCTTCAGCAGAATCTTCAAAAACAGCAAAAATGGTAAATGCTTATAACGCTTTATTAATGGCTGAAAAGATGTCTAAAAAATAAAGAATAATATACTATTAACCGAATGGAAGGGCGAACGCTCTTCCATTTTCTATTACATATCTACATGCGAAAAATTATTTTACTTTCTTTCCTAAGCTTAGGTTTTACTTCTGCTTTTGCACAAAGCGCTCCATATTGGCAACAACATGCCGATTATAAAATGGAGGTTTCAATGGATGTAAAAAACTATCAGTACAAAGGAAAACAAGAATTGGTTTACACCAATAATTCTCCTGATACTTTAAAAAAGGTATTCTATCATTTATATCCAAACGCTTTCCAGCCAGGAAGCGAAATGGATGCACGTCTTCATTTTATCAAAGATCCAGACGCGAGAATGGTAAATAAAGTAAAAGGTGCTGATGGAAAAGAGGTAAAACAAAGCCGTATTGAAACTTTAAAACCAAATGAAATTGGATTTTTAAAAATTACAAACTTCAAACAAGACGGAGTTACAGCTCAGACAAGAGTTTCAAATACTGTTTTAGAAGTAACTTTGGCTAAACCAATTTTACCAAATTCTAAATCTACTTTTACCTTAGATTTTGACGGACAAGTTCCAGTGCAGATTCGTCGTTCTGGAAGAAATAATTCTGAAGGAATCGAGCTTTCAATGTCGCAATGGTATCCAAAATTAGCCGAATTTGATTTCGAAGGATGGCACGCAGATCCATACATTGCAAGAGAATTTCACGGAGTTTGGGGTAATTTTGATGTAAAAATTACAATCGACAAAGAATATACAATTGGTGGTTCAGGATATTTACAAGATAAAAATGCAATCGGACACGGTTATGAAGATGAAGGTATAACGGTTACATATCCTAAAAAAGCAAAAACATTGACTTGGCATTTTATCGCGCCAAATGTTCACGATTTTACTTGGGCTGCAGATAAAGATTATGCACATGATATTGTAAAAGGACCAAACGATGTCGATTTGCATTTCTTCTACAAAAACACGCCAAAAGTGGCAGAAAATTGGAAACAATTAGAGCCATTAATGGTAAAAGTTATGGAATATTACAACCAAAGAGTTGGAGCATATCCGTACAAACAATATTCATTTATTCAAGGTGGAGACGGCGGAATGGAGTATGCAATGTGTACTTTAATGTTAGGAAACGGAACTCTTGAAGGAATTCTTGGAACTGCAACGCACGAATTAGGACACTCTTGGTTCCAGCATATTTTGGCTTCAAACGAATCAAAACATCCTTGGATGGACGAAGGTTTTACGACTTATATTGAAGACAGCGCTTTGAATGAATTAAAAGGAGACAAAAAAGAAGTGAATCCATTTAAAGGAAATTATGCGGCTTATTATAGTTTAGTAAATTCTGGAAAAGAACAGCCTCAAACAACTCACGGAGATCGTTATGACGAAAATCGTCCGTATAGCATTTCTTCTTATATAAAAGGAAGTCTTTTCCTTTCGCAATTAGATTATGTAATTGGAAAAGAAAATGTTGATGCAACTTTAAAAAGATATTTCAACGATTTCAAATTCAAACACCCAACGCCAAACGATATCAAAAGAACAGCAGAAAGAGTTTCTGGAGCTGAGTTAGATTGGTATTTAACAGATTGGACACAAACGCTAAACACAATCGATTACGGAATTAAAGACGTTGCTGATAATGCAGGAAAAACAACGGTTACTTTGGAAAGAATCGGAAGAATGCCAATGCCAATCGATTTAAAAGTAGATTATACAGACGGAACTTCTGAAACATTCTACATTCCGTTAAGAATGATGAATTTCATTAAACCGAATCCAAACCCGAACGAAAAAAGAACAGTTCTAGAAGATTGGGCTTGGGCGCAGCAAAACTATAGTTTTACAATCGACAAAAACAAAACGTCAATCAAAAAAATCACTATCGATCCAAGCGGATTAATGGCTGATGTAAAACAAGCAAATAATGTTTTTGAAGTGAAATAATCTTTAAAAATGACAATTTAAAAAAGTCCCGTTTAAGAAATTTGACGGGACTTTTTATTTTAATGATCAGGAGCACCACAAAATGCATTTTAATAAACATGGTTTCCCGCTCTCGGCTATATCTCGCTGTTGCCCGACGTCGGGCCAGCAAGGATACCGCCTCCATCGGGGCTAGATACAAACAATTGGCTTCTTTTAAAGATTTATATTTATCTCTGCCCAAAACGTTCGCATTTTTGTCATTTCGACGAAGGAGAAATCTCCGCGAGAAGCTCGACAAAGATTGAACAATTGTTGCGGAGTTACTTGCGGAGATTTCTCCTTCGTCGAAATGACAAACCAATTAAAAAACTTCCCATAAAAAAACCTCCAGCTAAAGCTGGAGGCAATTGAGATTTTTCATTTTATAATGATAAATAATATCGATAGAGATCTAACTCAAATGCTCAATCATATCTTTTGTCATAGATTCCAAGTCAAATTTATGATTCCATCCCCAGTCTTCTCTTGCAGAACTGTCATCAATACTTGCAGGCCAGCTATCCGCAATTTTCTGACGGAAATCTGGATTATAAGTAATCTCGAATTCAGGAATATGTTTTTTAATTTCTGCAGCAATTTCAGTCGGAGTAAAACTCATCGCAGCTAAATTATAAGAAGAATGAATTTTGATTTCTTCGACAGGTGCTTTCATAATGTTTATTGTAGCATCAATCGCATCATCCATATACATCATCGGCATTTTAGTTTCTGATGATAAAAAGCATTCGTATTTTTTATCAGCAATAGCTTTATAAAAAATATCAACAGCATAATCTGTAGTTCCGCCGCCTGGAGGTGTAGACCAGCTAATTAAACCAGGATAACGAATACTGCGCACATCAACGCCATAAATATTATGATAGTACTCGCACCATCTTTCTCCCGCTTGTTTACTAATTCCGTAAACAGTTGAAGGTTCCATTACAGTATATTGAGGCGTATTTTCTTTTGGAGTCGTTGGTCCGAAAACGGCAATACTTGATGGCCAGAAGATTTTCTTGATTTTTTTTGCTTTCGCTAAATTCAAAACATGAAAAAGCGAATTCATATTCAAATCCCAAGCAAATGCTGGGTTTTTTTCAGCGGTAGCAGACAAAAGTGCCGCCATTAAATAAACATCAGTAATTTGATGTACTTCTACCAAATGTTCTATTTGATTAAAATCTAAAGCATTGACCACTTCAAAAGGTCCTGAGTTTACAACATCAGTATTTAATTTACGAATATCAGAAGCGATAACATTTTCTGTTCCGTATATTTTGCGCAGCTTTTGTGTCAGCTCCGTTCCAATTTGACCGCAAGCGCCAATGATCAATATTTTTGGATTCATTTTTTTGATGATTTTTAGAAAAACAAATATAACGTTTTCGCAATTACTTATGCTTTTTAGAATCATAAATTATTAATTCAATAATGAAAAAGTTTGTTTTTTGGATAATTCTCTCTGAAGGTGTGTCTTTGTGCCTTTTTGAAAACGGAACAAATACAAGCTAAAATTAAGATTGAAAGAGAAAAAATCACTTTAAATTAGTATTCTGTAAAGCATCAGAACAAACAAAAAAATAACAATCATTTACCGAATCTTTAGCAAAAATCAGAATTCGTAATTGTAAATTTACTTTGTAACTTTGTAGCTTAATGTTTTTATCAAATGAAATATAAAATATCTCTTTTTCTGCTTTTGACAGCTGTATTGTTTTCTTGCCAAGATCAAGATGAAAAACGCCGCGCAGAAAATGCAAAAGAAGCTAAAAAGAAAGAAGCTATTTTTAATAATATAAATAAAGGCTGGACGTTTATAGATGAGCCGATCAACGAGATTTCTGAATCGCAATTAAATTCGTGGACAGAATGGCGTGATTTTATGAAGGAAATTGGAGATAAGCCAAGAAAAACAATTGGAGCTTTTCAGAAAAAATCGGTTGCGATTTCCAAAAAAGCAATGGCTTTAAACAATACCATTCCAACAATATTTGATCAGCCCGCCTTTAAAAGCCGTATTTCTATTTTAATTACTAAAATTAGAATGTTGGATTTGTTTATTCATTTAAATAAAATTCCAGATGATAAAGTTGTTTTTTTAGTTCAAGAAATCAACAAAGAACTGATTTCTTTAGAAAGACAAATGGATAAAATTGTCGAAAGAGCCAAAGTTCCGAAAGAAGAAGGAGAAGAAGATTTCCTTAGAATGTTAGATACAGCGCGTGCAATTCCGAATGCTGTTGCACCGCCTCAAATAGATCAAAAAGTACCAAAACTTGAGTAAAAACGCCCTATATACAACTTATGATAATCTGCCAAAAGCGCAGCAGATTGCCACAAATTTACTGGAAGGGAATCAGATAAAAATGAACATCAGCGGATTGTTAGGATCTGCAGTTTCATTTATAATTCGTTCCGTTTTTAAGAAAACAGAATTACCTTTTTTAATTGTTTTAGACAATAAAGAAGAAGCCGCTTATTACCTGAACGACTTGGAGCAGATGATTGGAGAACAAGATGTTTTGTTTTATCCAGCTTCTTTTCGACGTCCGTATCAAATTGACGAAACTGATAATGCGAATGTTTTGCTTCGTGCTGAGGTTTTAAATAGAATCAATTCCAGAAAAAAACCAGCTGTAATTGTTACTTATCCTGAAGCGCTTTTTGAAAAAGTAGTTACCAGAAGAGAACTCGATAAAAACACTTTAAAAGTGGCTTTGAATGATAAAATTTCAATTGATTTTATCAACGAAGTTTTGTTTGAATACGAATTTAAAAGAGTCGATTTTATTACAGAACCTGGCGAATTTTCTGTTCGTGGAGGAATTGTCGATGTTTTCTCTTTCTCAAACGATCATCCGTACCGAATTGAGTTTTTTGGAAACGAAGTAGACAGTATTAGAACTTTTGATGTTGAAACACAATTGTCTGTCGAAACACATAAAAAAATCACGATTATTCCGAATGTGGAGAACAAACTTTTTCAGGAAAATCGTGAAAGCTTCTTAGATTATATTGCGGAGAAAACAGTTATTTTCATCCAAAATACCGAAGGTTTATTTAGTCAGTTAGACAAACAGTTTGCGAGAGCAGAAGAAGCTTTTGAGAAACTTTCTAAGGAAATAAAACACGCCATACCAGAACAATTATTTTTAAATCAAGCTTCGTTTATCAAACGCGCTTTGGATTTTTCGGTTGTAGAATTGGCTTCAAGACCTATTTTTAAAACCACTAAAAAATTCGAATTCCATATTCAGCCTCAGCCTTCTTTCAATAAACAATTTGATTTGCTGTTGAATAATCTAAGTGAAAATCATTTTAATGGATATGTTAATTATCTATTTTGTTCGAATGAAACGCAAGCAAAACGTTTTCACGATATTTTTGAATCTTTGGATGAAGCCAATTCTGAAAATATCAGAAAACAATATAATACGATTGTATTGCCTTTGTATCAAGGTTTTATTGATGAAGAAAATCAAATTACGGCTTATACAGATCATCAGATTTTTGAACGTTATCATAAATTCAATATTAAAAATGGCTATTCGAAAAAGCAAAATATTACGCTTAAAGAATTAACAGCACTTTCGGTTGGCGATTATGTAACACACATTGATCACGGAATTGGTAAGTTTGGCGGTTTGCAGAAAATTCAGGTAGAAGGAAAAATGCAGGAAGCCATAAAATTGGTTTATGCAGATAATGATATTGTGTATGTGAGTATTCACTCATTGCATAAAATTTCAAAATACAACGGAAAAGACGGAACGCCTCCAAAAATATACAAATTAGGATCGAACGCTTGGAAAGTTTTAAAACAGAAAACCAAAGCGCGAGTTAAACATATTGCATTCAATTTGATTCAGTTGTATGCAAAACGTCGTTTAGAAAAAGGGTTTCAGTTTGCGCCAGATAGTTATTTGCAAAACGAATTAGAAAGTTCGTTTATTTACGAAGATACTCCCGATCAAACCAAATCGACAGCAGAAGTAAAAGCCGACATGGAAAGCGATCGCCCAATGGATCGTTTGGTTTGCGGTGACGTTGGTTTCGGAAAAACAGAAGTTGCAATCAGAGCTGCTTTTAAAGCCGTAGATAATAGTAAACAAGTTGCGGTTTTAGTTCCGACAACGATTTTGGCTTATCAGCATTACAGAACTTTTTCGGAACGTTTAAAAGATATGCCGGTTACAATTGGTTATTTAAACCGATTTAGAACTGCAAAACAAAAAACACAGACTTTAAAAGATTTAGCCGAAGGAAAACTAGATATTGTTATCGGAACACACCAATTAGTAAACAAAAATGTCGTTTTTAAAGACTTAGGTTTGTTGATTGTTGATGAGGAACAAAAGTTTGGTGTTAACGTAAAAGATAAACTCAAAACGATTGCAGCAAATGTTGATACATTGACTTTGACTGCAACGCCAATTCCGAGAACGCTTCAGTTTTCTTTAATGGCAGCGCGAGATTTATCGGTAATTACAACGCCTCCGCCAAATCGTTATCCTATTGAAACGAATGTAGTTGGTTTTAATGAAGAGATTATTCGTGATGCGATTTCGTATGAAATTCAGAGAAACGGACAGGTTTTCTTCATCAATAACCGAATCGAAAATATAAAAGAAGTGGCAGGAATGATTCAGCGTTTGGTTCCAAATGCAAGAGTCGGAATTGGTCACGGACAAATGGACGGTGCCAAACTAGAAGAATTGATGTTAGGTTTCATGAATGGAGATTTTGATGTTTTGGTCGCAACAACAATCATCGAAAGTGGTTTGGATGTTCCAAATGCCAACACAATTTTCATTAATAATGCCAACAATTTCGGACTTTCAGATTTGCACCAAATGCGAGGTCGAGTAGGACGTAGCAATAAAAAAGCATTCTGTTATTTTATCTGTCCGCCGTATTCATCGATGACCGAAGATGCAAGAAAACGTATTCAGGCTTTAGAACAATTTAGCGAATTGGGAAGCGGTTTTAACATTGCGATGAAAGATTTGGAGATTCGTGGAGCGGGAGATTTATTAGGTGGTGAGCAAAGTGGTTTCATTAACGAAATTGGTTTTGATACGTACCAAAAAATCATGAATGAAGCGATCGAAGAATTAAAGGAAAACGAATTCAAAGATTTGTATCCTGAAGAAAATAATATCGACACGAAAGAATATGTAAAAGACATTCAGATCGACGCTGATTTTGAATTATTATTCCCAGATGAATATATCAATAATGTTTCGGAACGGTTGGTTTTATACAACGAATTGGGAGCGATAAAAGACGAAGCCGGTTTACAGGAATTTGAGAAAAAATTAATTGACCGTTTCGGGCCATTACCAAAACAAGCGGTTTCTTTATTAAACAGCATCCGAATAAAATGGATTGCGACCAAAGTTGGAATCGAGAAATTGGTTCTGAAACAAGGCAAAATGATTGGTTATTTTGTATCCGATCAACAGTCTGATTATTACCAGTCAGTGAAATTCAGAAATGTTTTAAACTTCGTTCAAAAGCACAGCACGCTCTGCAAAATGAAAGAAAAACAAACCGTAAACGGATTACGATTGTTATTGACTTTTGAAAATGTGAAGTCGATAAAACGGGCGCTGGAATTGATGGAGTTGTTTGAGGAGTAAAATTTATTTAGTTTTTTAAAATAATGAAACCGATATATAGAAGTATATCGGTTTTATCATTAATTGGAACTATGGCTTTTCTCCATCTAATGCATTCCTAATATTATTAAATGCTATTTTTATGTTTTCAATATTGCGATTATCTTTATGAAACATCAAAGAAGTATAAAGCTTAATCTTTTCATTATCAGAATCAAATTCTATAATATTATTAAGCTTTGTTATATGACCTGTCATTGAGCTATTATTGTACCATCTATCAAAAGCAGAAAATCTCTGAAAGGCTTTTTTGTCATTATCATCACAAATATAAATCAATGCATCTTCAATATTTTCAAAAAAAGAAATTATAATATTTTTGATTGTTTCTGAAACCTTTCTATCATAAAAAGCAGGTTTAGTGCCAATTTTATCAATCGTAATTTGATAGATATTTCCGAGTTTTTTGTCATCACTAATACATGATTCTAAAGTGAAATCTTCATAAAAGGCAACTCTGTATTCAATCTCACTTGTTGTAAAAAAACTATAATAACCAGAGTCAGCGTTAAAAGTATAATTATATCGTTTTAACAAGCTTGATACCTTTTGAAGTTAAGGTTTCGATCGATGCTGTTCCTTGTAAAAAAGAACGCACAGCAATTTTATCTTCTCTCATTTTGATAATTGCAGCTTTAATGGCTTCTTTATTTATTGTTGTAGATTTCATAATGCAAAGTAACAGATTTAAGTTGAATATTGCAAAAATTGTAGTATTATTTTTATTTTTAATGCATATATGATTGAGTATTAGGCAAATTAAAAATTGGCTTTTATTTGTCTATAATTTAAGAAAATTCTTAGAACTAAAAAGTTTTCTTTGAAACAAATATTTTAAAAGAAAACTTTATGCAGAATCAATTCATACTTCTATTATTCTTTTTGGGATTAAATTCAGTATTTGCTCAAGAAAAAACACAAATAATTTTAAAAGACACTTTTAAATCGGAAGAAATTGATCCGCTTCGTCCTGAAAAAGCAGCATTTTATTCGGCAATTTTCCCAGGTTTAGGACAGATTTACAATAAAAAGTACTGGAAACTTCCTTTAGTTTATGGGACAATAGGAACAAGTACGTATTTGTACATGGATAATCAGAAAAATTATAATGTTTACAGAGATGAATACAAAAATAGATTGGAAGGAATTAAAAGTGATTCACAATTTTTAGCAAACTTAAGCGAAAGCCAATTAATTTCTGCTCAAAAAATATATCAGAGAAATAGAGATTTATCAGCTTTATTTATCGTTGGATTTTATGTCTTAAATATCATAGATGCCAATATTGATGCGGCACTTTCACAATTTAATGTAGATGAAAAATTGGCATTTAAGCCTACTGTCATTAAAAACGATATTACATTAAAGAATGATTTTGGGGTTGCGCTCAATTATTCTTTCTAAAAAAATGTTGCCACGAATTGCACAAATTTACACGAATTCTTTTTTTGCCACAGATTAAAAGGATTAGGAAGATTAAAAAAAATCATTTAAATCCTTTTAATCTGTGGCAATAATTGTTTAAAATAAATTCGTGCAAATTTGTGCAATTCGTGGCAAAAGAAAAATAAAAAAAGCCGTATGAAATTTTCATACGGCTTTTTAATTACAACTATATTAACCAATTTATAGTTTTTTCAATCCTTTTAACTCTGCATTATTTCCTTCTTTAATGCTAATGGCAACTCCACCGCCAGAAGCTAAATACTGTTTCAATTTGCTTTTTGAATTTACAATAACTTTAGAAACCGTATACTTTTGTGGATTTTGATTCCAATTTGCATCTTTTGCATCGGCATAAATTGTGGCAACGAAATTTTTTCCGGCAGGTAAATAATCAAAAGAAATGTTGGCAGTTCTTGCATTTTCGTCTGTAATTCCGCCAATGAACCATTCGTTTTTGCTTTTTGCTTTACGCGCAATTGTGATGTAATCTCCAGGTTCTGCTTCTAGAATATAACTATTATCCCAATCTACAGCAACATCTTTAATGAACTGAAAAGCATCTGGAAAACGCTCGTAATTCCCAGGAATATCAGCCGCCATTTGCAACGGACTGTACATCGTAACATAATACGCCAATTGTTTTACCAAAGTAGTATTTACGCGTTGCGTGCTTCCTGTTCCATAATACGAAAGATCAGTTTGGAAAATTCCAGGTGTGTAATCCATCGGACCACCCATTAATCTTGTAAATGGCAAAATTGTCGTATGATCCGGCGCTAATCCTCCCATAGATTCGAATTCCGTTCCACGAGCAGATTCCTGTGCGATCCAGTTTGGAAAAGTTCGATTTAATCCCGTTGGGCGAACCGCTTCGTGACTATTCACCATAATTTTATAATCAGCAGCACGTTTGGCAACATTGATATAATGATTCACCATCCATTGTCCGTCATGATGTTCACCACGTGGAATAATCTGTCCTACATATCCTGTTTTTACAGCATCGTAACCATTATCATTCATAAACTGAAAAGCACGATCTAAACGACGTTCGTAATTGGTTGCAGATCCTGATGTTTCGTGGTGCATAATAATTTTCACTCCTTTTGAAGCCGCATAAGCATGAACCGCTTTAACATCAAAATCTGGGTAAGCTGTTACGTAATCAAAAACATCTTCTTTCCAGTTGCCAATCCAGTCTTCCCAGCCAATGTTCCATCCTTCGATAAGAATCGCATCAAAACCATTTTTAGAAGCAAAATCAATGTATTCTTTTGCACGTTCTGTAGTGGCTCCGTGTTTTCCGTTTGGAGTAAGTTTGGTGAAATCATCCGTCATTTTTACGTTGTTTTCTTTTCCAAAAGCCCAAGTGCTTCTTCCAGCTACAAAATATTCCCACCAAATTCCGATGTATTTTACAGGTTTAATCCAAGAAACATCTTTATAACTTGTTGGTTCGTTAAGGTTCAGAATTAATTTTGAAGCCAAAATATCAGTTGCTTTATCACTTACTACAATAGTTCTCCAAGGTGTTTGCGCATCGGTCTGCATATAACCTTTTGCGCCAACTGCATCTGGCGCTAAATGGCTGATCATTTTGTTAGTTTTAGCATCAACTTCAAGATACATTGCTGGATAATTGATTAACCCCGCTTCGTGAATGTTGATGTATAAACCATCATCTGATTTCATCATTGAAGGCGTTTGTACAGAAAGTGCCGCGATTGGTTGCTGTGCATTAATTTCAATTGTCGCTTTTTTCATCAAAGAAGGAATTTCCGAAATCTTTGATGTTGTATAAGCATATTCGTTGGTATCATAATCTCCTGGAATCCAGAAAATTTTATGATTTCCAGCTAATTGAAATTCGGTACGTTCTTCTTTAATAACAAAATAACTCAGTTCATCTTGTTTCGGAAATTCATATCTAAATCCCAATCCGTCGTTGAATAAACGGAAACGAATACGAATAAATCTATTGTTGTTTTTCGCTTGCGCTAAAGTGACAACCAATTCGTTATAATGATTACGAATTGTTTTTTCTTCCCCTAAAACAGGATTCCAATTTTCATCAACAGAAGATTGCGCTGTGTTTGTAATGGTAAAACCATCCATAAACGAAGCTTTGTTCTGAAGTTCTAAACCTAAAGAACTAGTTTTAATAACCGCTTTTTGTTTATATGATAATTGGTAAGACGGAATTCCGCCTTCTTTTAATTCAAATTTTAAAGAAAGATTTTTGTCTGGCGAATTTATTTCTTGCGCTTTAAGCGAAAATACACTTAGAAGTACAAAAAATAAAAGCGCTGTTTTTTTGCTCAAACGCATTTGAGACAATGATTTTTGGAATTGAAAATTCATGTTATTTTGTTTTGTTGCAAATTTAGTCTTTAAAGTTGCTTTTGAAGTTAATTTTTCAACACTAAATATTGAAAAGGTTGAAGTGTTACATCTGCGCCAACTGAAACAGTAGCTCCAGTAAATGCATCTTTCCAATTTCCTTTTAATGTATTTGGAATAAGATGTTTTACGGTAGAACTTGTTAAATTAGAAAGAACAAAAACTTTTTCGACATCTTTTATCATCGTGAAAGCACTTACGGCATTACTGCTGTAACCTGTAAATTCTCCTGTTTTAATTGCGTTGCTTGTATTTCTGAAAGCAATGATTTTTTTGTATTCTGCCAGCATTGAAGCATCAGCAGTTGACCAATCGATTGGAGTTTTAGCGAAATAATTTAATCTTTTGTCGTAACCAATTTCCTGTCCGTTGTAAATCATAGGAATTGATTTTAAATATGCCGCTACAACAAACATTGCTACAGATCCTTTTTTTCCTCCAAAAAGTTCTAAAGGCGTTCCGTCAGAAAGATTTACGTCGTGATTGCTTGTATAACGAACCACTTTGTTTGATGGATCGTAAACGTTGGCATATTCTGTTGCGTTCGAATCCTGAATCGTTGTTGCAGGTTTATTTTCTTTAAAAAGCTGTTCGATTGTATAAAAGAAATTGAAACCAAAAGTAAAATCAAAACCTGAAGCAAAATGATTGTATTTTGAACCTTCAGCCAGCATTAAAATTTCTTGATTCTTTTTGATTTTTCTTAATTTGGTAATAGCATCTGACCAGAAATTGTTTGGGACAAAATCAGCATAATCGCATCTAAAACCATCAATATTGGCATTGTAAACCCAATAAGACATGGCATCGATCATGGCGTCTTTCATTTCAGTATTATTGAAATTTAATTGTGCAACGTCATTATAATTTGTTCCTGGCGGAATAATAATATTTCCGTTTGCATCTTGCTGATACCAATTTTTGTGTTGTGTAATCCAAGCATTATCCCAAGCAGTATGATTGGCAACCCAATCAAGAATAACAGCCATATTTTTTTTGTGCGCTTCTTCAACCAAAGTTTGAAGATCTTGTAAAGTTCCGAAATCTGGATTTACGGCTTTATAATCTTTTACTGCGTAAGGAGAACCTAATTCGCCAGTTGCTCTTTCTTTTCCAACAGGAAAAACAGGCATCAAATAAATAACATTTGCCCCCAATTCCTGAATTTGAGTTAATCTGTCTTGAACTCCTTTCAAATTTCCTGCTTGACTAAAAGCACGAATGTTTACTTGATAAATTATGGCATCTTCTTTCTTAGGCATTTTATCAAAAGGAGCACCGTATTGTGTATATGGAGATGGCGGCGTTTTGTTTTCGTCATCAGAAGAACTGCACGAAACAAAAGCTAATGCAAGCAATAATCCGTAAACGATTTTTATATTGAATTTCATGATTTTTACTTTTTTATGTTTTTAAATGGCTGGAAAGTAACCTGCCTTTCGAAGTAAAAAGGCAGGTAAACTCAAACCAAACTAAACTTAATTTTTATCTATTTCTTTGTGATGGTATAAGTAGCAGTTGGAGGATATCCGGTAGTTGCAGGATCAACATCGTTTATTTGTAATGTGATTTCGTAAGTACCGCCTTCGCCAACATAATGAGAACCTTGATCATCTAGATATACAATTCCGTCTGTAGTGTTTTTAGGTCCGTAATTGATTGTCCAGCTATTGTTCAATCTGAATTTCACATTTCCAGGAACTAAAACAGCAGTCACTTTCCAAGTTTTTGTCTGATGATCGTAACTCATTGGCGTACTATTATCCCAGCTTCCAGAAGTTGCATCACCCACAATTCCCCAAGAATAAGGAGTTGCAGTCCATTTTAAAGTATTTAAATTCACTTTAATTTGATAGGAACCAGCAGCAGGAAGTTGAAAATCTGTATCACTCATGTTTTGCAAATCGCTGTTGGTTGCTCCAGCGCCATAAAACTGTGCCCAGTTTCTCTCTGTATTCAATTTGAATCCAAGTCCAGCTCCAGGAGCAGCCGTCATATAACCTTGGTAAACACCTTTTTGAATCGCAGTTAAAGCCGCCGCAGTTTCTATAGCCCAGTTTTGATAACTTCCCGGCATATAAATTTCGCCAAAAACAACGCTTTTTTCATAAGGCGTAATTGTCAAAGTAATTGGGTTAGAAAACACTTTACGATCCATTGCAGCTTCTACGCGAACGACCAATTTTCCTTCAACATCAATAGGAAGTCCTAAATCGACAGCAATTTTATTTAATTCCTGACCAATTAAAGTTTTGCTTAAAACATCTGTTCCAACTTCAATTCGTTTAGCTTTTTGCCAAGCATTTGCACCGCTTGTATCCCCAACCAAATCAAATTGAAGCGCATACGTTACAGGAGCTTCGATAGGAAAAGTAACTTCAGGCCATGAAACCAGTAAAACCTGATCGTCTGCTGTATCTTCTGTTAGAACAATTTTGCTAGATGAAACAGTAATTTCTGAAGGGAAATTAACAGCTTCTAGAGTTGTTAATTCGGCATCGCTGTCGCAGGATGAACCCAAGAACAGCAAACTGCCTAATATGAATAATTTATTGATATATTTTTTCATGATAGTTTTGTTTTTAGTAACCAGGGTTTTGTTTTAATCCGCGATTAGCATCTAAAGCTGAAGTTGGAATTGGGAACAATTTTCTGAATGCAGGAGACGCAGGTCTGAATTCGTTTGCCAATAAAAATTTATCAAAACGAATCATATCTTGTCTTCTGTGGCCTTCCCAGCTTAGTTCAAAACCTCTTTCGTTATAAATCTCATCAAGAGAAGGATTATGATCTAAAGCACTTAATCCTGCACGCTGTCTGATTTGATCTATAAAAGGTTTTGCAGCTGCGGCATTTCCTAAACGAGCGTTACATTCTGCCATCATTAAAATTACATCTGCATATCTAAAAATAGGGAAGTCGTTAGAAGCTCCTCCACCTGTTCTTGGCGCGACAGGATAAAATTTCACATTACGAACTCCCGCCTGTGGATCTGCTCCTGGATTATCTAATGAAGCAACATCAAGCGTATAATTGAACCCTCCTGGCTGTTCTCCAAACAAATATTGTTTTCTACGAATATCATTCGCATCATATTTTAAGAAAAACGCTTTCGGAACAATAGTACCATTCCAACCGCTAAAACCAAATAAAGCTTGAGCGTGCGCGCCGTATAAACTACGAACTGCATAAACATTACGAGAAACTATATCTAGTGTTGCGTAAATTGGAAGAATAGTTTCGTCTTCTGGAAGAACATCTCCAAATAACTCAAAATACTTGCTTCCTAACGGATTTGCGGCATCTGTAGCGCCAGAATGAAGCGTAAATCCGCCTTCGGCAACTTTGTTACAAGCCGCTAAAGCTTCGTTCCATTTTGGAGTTCCGGTATAAACTTGTGCATTCAAATACACTTTTGCTAACAAAGTATAACCTGCCCATTTATTGAATCTTCCGTAATAATTTCCGCCTCTTGTTCCTGATAATAAATCAACGTTTTCTGTCAATTCTTTTACGATAAAATCATAAACTTCTTTACGGCTTGATTGCGGAATTTTATCAACGGTAATATTATTGTCTGTGAAGAAAGGAACATCTCCATAATCATCAATTAATAAATAATAAAAGAAAGCTCTCAAGGTTTTAGCTTCAGCAATTTTTGAAGCATCGGCATTTGCTTTTTGCAATAAATCTACCGCAAGATTGGCATTGAAAATAGATTTGTAAAGCCAGTTCCAAGTATTGTTGATAATAAAATCTGTTGGAAGCCATTCGTGTTTGTGCAAACGTGCAAAATCCATTTGCCAGTCGCCTGTATTTCTGTGCGGAATAACCTGTTCGTCAGAAGACATACAGTTCATATCGTACCAGCCATTATCGGCTCCGGCATAACCAACGCCACTTGCTCCATCTCGAACAAATTCTCCTGGAACTTGCGCGTATACATTTGCAAGGGCAATATCAGCTCCAGCAGGTGTTCCGTAAAAATCTTCTGCGGGATATTTATCGTACACATTTTCTTCAATATCTGTACAACTAAAAAGTGTCAAGAAACAAATGCTTCCTGTCAATATTATATTTTTGATTTTCATTTCTTTTACTATTTAAATTTTACAGTCAAACCAAACGCCACGCTTCTGGTACGAGGATAAATTCCTCTATCGCCACCGAAGTTATCTCCACCACCGCTTACATTCAATTCTGGATCAATACCTGAATAATCGGTAATTAAGAATAAGTTATTTCCTGTAAGTGAAAGTCTTATAGTATCAATATATTTATCTGTAAAACGGAACGTATATCCCGCTGTAAGATTTTCTAAACGAACAAAAGAACCGTCTTCTAACCATAAATCTGAACCATATGGCGAAGTATAAATTCCGGTTTCTACAGCACTTGCCAAAACATTCGATTTACCAATATTTTCTAATCTGCTTAAGTTAGAACGTAATCCATTATAAATTTTATTTCCTCCAGAACCTCTCACTAACATAGAAGCATCGAAATTTTTATATCGATAAGATGGATTAAATGAGAAAGTGTAAGTTGGTAAAGCTGAACCTGCATAATAACGGTCTGGACTTTTAACTCCTTGATCGATTATGCCGTTTCCGTCACGATCCAAAACGGTCTCAACATTGTTTTCGTTTTTACCTGTATGTTCTAAAATATAAAACGCTCCAATTGGTTTTCCTTTAACTAAAAAAGAGTTTGCAGCTCCCCACGGAACATAATCTGTATTTAAAGGAACTCCGTTAATACTTCCGTTTAGATTAAGCACTTCGTTTTTCATAAAAGAAACATTTCCGCCTAAAGTAAGTGTGCTGTTTTGCGATTTAATTACATCATAAGCAAGCGAAACTTCGATGCCTTTGTTTGAAATACTTCCAACATTTGCCTTAATTGTGTTGTAAGGATATGGAGGCTGAGGTACTGTATAATCAAATAATAAATCTTCTGTTTTTGAAGTATAAACGTCAACAGTTCCTCTTAATCTGTTATCTAAAAGAGCAAAATCAAGACCTAAATTGGTTTGCTTTTTTGTTTCCCATTTTAAATCAGCATTTGAGTTTTGGTAAATGCTGTAATTGGTAATCGGCTGACCTCCAAAATAAGTAATTCCTGAACTTCCAACCAATGAAAGTGATTGTTGCGGAAGAAGACCTTGCTGATTTCCAGTTGCTCCATAACCAACGCGAACTTTCAACTCATTAAATAAATTTTGTTTTTGCATAAAAGGCTCTTTGTCAATTTGCCATGCAACAGATGCAGAAGGGAAATTTCCCCATTTGTTGTTTGCGCCAAATACAGACGAACCATCACGACGAATACTTGCTGTAACTAAATAACGATCTAATAAAGAGTAATTTACTCTTGCTAAAAATGAAACTAAAGTTCTGTCGTTTTTATATGATTCAATATCTCCAGGTCGAATTTTAGTTAAATCACCTAACTGAAGTGCATTAAATGTTGCCTGATCATTCATAAAACCTCTAACCTGTGCAAAATTTCCTTGATAAGCCTGATTTTGCCATTCGTACAACCCTAAAACATTTACGTTGTGTACGCCAAATGTCCTTTTGTAATTTAAACTAAAGTTGGTTAGTTTTTCATTTTGTCTATTGTTTCTAACATTTCCATAACCATTTTGATCAATTGCATAAGCACTAGTAGAAACTACAGGAAGATAGTATCCTTCGGTTGTATTTGTTTTTCTCCAGCTTCCAAACCAGCTTGCCGTTAACCCTTTTGCTAAATCTAAATCTGCTTTTAAACTTGCAAATAAGTTGTCATTTTCACGTTCATTGGAAACTGTTTGTGCAGTTGCATATGGATTTAAATATTGAAATACGTTTGGATCTGTAAAATAAGTTCCGTCTGTATTAAAAACTGGATCTGTCGGTCTAACCAAATAAGCATTTGTTATTAAATTTGAAGTATAAGCAGCCGTTCCAATACTTTGAATAATACTCGTCGTGTTATTAATCCCTGTATTTAAATTAAACGTCAATTTTAATTTATCATCCAAAGCCAATTGAGTTGCCTGAATACGTCCGATATATTTTTTATTGTTTGAATTGATTACAACTCCATCTTGCAAAATTGCACTTAAAGAAGCTCGATAATTGAATTTATCTGTTCCTCCGCCAAAAGATAAAGTATGGGTTTGCGAAATTCCAGTTTGTGTTAAAAGTCCATACCAATCTGTATTTGAACCATGATTGGCAGATGCAGGAACACCAACACTTTGCGCCGCCGCCCACCATTCATCAGCATTTAACATGTGTAATTTCTTTGGAATAAAATCTAAAGAAGTAGAACCGATATATTCAATTGTAGTTTTACCCGCTTTATTCTTTTTTGTTGTAATGATAAGCACACCAGGCGCACCGCGCGAACCGTAAATTGCAGTTGCAGAAGCATCTTTCAAAATATCAAAACTTTCAATTTCGCTTGGCGGAACTTGGTTTAATAAATCCATATTTCCTTGAATTCCATCTACAACTACCAAAGGATCACTTCCTCCAATTAGAGACGAAATTCCACGAATACGAACGCTTGGTCCATTACCTGGCTCACTTCCTAATTGCGTAATATTTACTCCGGCTGCTTTTCCAGCAATTAATTGCAACGGATTCACGATCGCACCTTGATTCATGTCTTTTGAAGCAATAGAAGAAACCGCACCCGTAACATCTCTTTTTGTAGCTGTGCCGTAACCAACCACAACAATTTCTTGTAAATCAGTTGCATCTGGAAGAAGCTGAATATTGATTACGCTCTGATTAGCCGTAACTTTTTTCTCTTTATATCCAACAAAAGAAACCACAATTACAGATTGTGCGCTTTCAACAGTAAGTTTGTATTTTCCATCAAAATCAGTAACCATTCCGTTTCTAGTTCCTTCTTCAATAACAGAAGCGCCAGGTAAAGGCATTCCGTTTTCATCGGTTATGACACCTGTTACGGTTTGTTTTTGAAATTCGATAATCTGTGATTTGAGTTCTGGCTTTTTTAGAATAATCTGTGTGTCACGAATTTTAAATTCGGTTGGGGTTCCTTTAAAAATTCGATCTAAAACCACATATATAGACTGATCTTTTACAGAAATTGAAACCGTTCGATCTAAGTCGATATCGCTCAATTTGTAAATAAATCTGAAATCCGTTTTTTGCTCAATGGTCTCAATAACCTTTTCGATTGTTGAATTGTTTAATTCCAGAGTAACTTTTGTCTTTTGGGCATAAGTATTCCCTCTAATATTAAACATGGCGACCAAAATAAGTAGTGTAGTTAGTTTCAATTTTAGGTCTTTTTGGAACAATGAGTATAGAAACCCATTATTCTTAGATTTTTTTTTCATAATTTTGTTAATTGATTGTAGTTAATTCGTTATATTCAATCACTTAGTTAATCGGAAATTGTTCGCAGCTCTTTCCGATTTTTTTATTTAATACGCTTTTTTCTTCATAGATTTTGGTTGGTTTTAGTGGTTATTTAATTAGTATTTGATTGTTTTTTATCGTGTAATTAATGCCGTGGATATCGTTAAAATAACTCATGACATTTTCTATAGATTCTTCTTTAAAACTTGCGTTGAATTTTTCGTTAGCCAATTTTTCATTTTTATTGATAATCGTAACGTTGTAGCGTCTTTCAAGTTTTGTAATGATATTTTTGAAAGTCATATTTCTAAAAGTCAATCCGCCATTTATCCAAGAAGTGTAGATATCTGTAATAACCGCTTTTGTCGAAATTTTAGCATTTTCTTTGTTGAAACTTCCTTTAAATCCAGGCTTTAAAATGGTATTTTTATTAGCATCAAATTCTTGGTTAGATTGATACATTCCAACAGAACCTTCAACCAAAACAACATCGGTTAAAGGATCTTCGGGATAATTTGAAACGTTGAAATGTGTTCCTAAAACACGAACGTTCAATTCGTCAGCATTTACTATAAAAGGATGTTTTTTGTCTTTTGCCACATCAAAAAAAGCTTCACCGTCAAGAAAAACTTGTCTGTTTTCTCCTGCAATAAATTTTACAGGATATTTTAAAGTCGTTCCAGAATTTAAGTGAACAAACGTTCCATCAGATAATTGCAAACGGAATTTTTTGCCATATGGAATTTTGATCGTGTTGTAAACCAATTTTTCAGGATCTGAATTATTGTCGTAAACCAATTTATCTCCATTTTGATTTCCGATAATATTTCCTTTTGAATCTTTTACTTGAGAAGAATTCTGTTCAGATATGATTTGAGTTTCTCCATTTTCTAATTGCAAGACAATGTCAGAGCTTTTAAAATCAAATTTTTGCTCAACAGGTTTGTCTGTCATATTTTGTTTGTAGAAAAAGCCAATTCCTAATAAAACAACAATCGAAGCGGCAATAGAAATGTATTTTCTGTAATTAGATTTTCTTGCAGGCATTTCGATAACAGATTCTTCTTCTTTTGACGCTGTTAAAATATTATTGAAAATAGAATCTGCTTTTTGCTTGTCCATTTTTGGCATTTCGTCCAAAAGATTCTGAACATTTTCCACAGTCGGAAAATCATCTGTAATCTGATTTTTTTTATAATAAGCAATTACCTCGTCTATTTCTTCGGGCGTGCATTGGTTTAAAACAAACTTTTGTAAAAGACTTTTTATTTCAGGATTTGAATTCATTACGAATTGATTTTATTTCTGGGTTCTTTATATAATACAGCTGAGAATAATTTTAGTACTACTCAAACGTTGTAAATTTTTAAATTTTAACATTTTAATTGGTTTAAGGTGTTGATTTTTAATGATTTGTGTTCTTGGTTTTTTTTAGAAAAACAATGCTAAAGAAATTTTATCAATTGCCTCCAGTTTTAACTGGAGGTCGAAAATGTCATCACAAAAGGCTTTAGCCAAACTATCCTAATTTGGCTAAAGCCCAATTTTACTCACTTCTTAAACCTCCAGCTAAAGCTGGAGGCAATTAAATGTTGTTTTTAGCCACAGATTAAAAAGATTAAAAAGGATTTCAATCTGTGAAAATCCTCTAATCTGTGGCTTAAAAAAGGGTATGAATTATAATCAAAAAAAAATCACTCCGAAGAGTGATTTTAATGGCATTATTGTGGTTTTGGTTAGATAATTTCATCGTGAAGTTGAAAAAAACCGCGCATCGATTCGAGCGCTTTACTCATCTGGTTCCGGACGGTATTTATCGAAATACCTAGTTCCTGACTTATTTCTTCATAGCTCATTCCTTTTTTTCGAGACATTTTAAAAATCTGCCGTCGTTTAGGAGGAAGCTGTTTTATAGCTTGTTTTTGGAGTTTCTTGCAATCGGCTTCCCGAATGGAATAATCTCCGTATTCATGTGATTTCTGACTTTCATAAAAAACAGCTTCTTTTAAAAGAATTTCATTTGCTGCTTTGTTCAAAACATTAAAAGCCTGATTTCTTGCAATTGTAAAAATATAGGCTTTAAATGATTGTTCTATATTTAAATTTTCGCGGTTGAGCCAAACCTTCATAAAAACATCCTGCACATTCTCTTCTGCCGCCTCTTTTGATTTTAAAAGACTAATGCTGTAACCATAAATATCTTGGTAGTATAAATCAAAAAGTTGCCGAAAAGCTTTTTCGTTACCATTTTTGAGTTCACTCACCAATAATTTTTCACTATGGTTTGCTGCTTCTAACAATTTAATTCGCTTTATTTAATTCTAATGGTATTAAACTATCAAAATAGAGGTCTGGTGTCTGACTTCTTGGCAAATATATAAAAATATTATTCGCAACAAATCATATATAAAAAAACTTAATTCGGATTTTTTGTTAGTTTTTTAAATAAAACAGTCAAAAACAACGTCAAGTGGCTTTTATACAAGTAAGTGTTATTTTGACGCTTTAGCCAAATAAAAATTTATTTCGAATTTGACTTTTGAGAATATTCTTATGTGCGAAATATGAAATTGAGGTTTAGGCTGAGTATATTCAAAAAAAAATCCTTTCGTCTTCCTGAAAAGAACAAAAGGATTTCAATATATATAACTCTGATTTTCGAATTAGTTTTTCAAATCTTTTATTACTTTAAAAGCAACATCAACTTGATCTTCTCCAACTAAAATGGTAAATTCATTTGAAGTCGAAATAACTTCATTAATAATAATTCCTTCCCAAGCCAAACGTTGGAAAATGAAGTAGTAAATACCAGGAACAACAATGTTTTCTTTTGGTAATTTTACTGTAATTGAAGCTAAATTATCCAGTTTCTGAATTAATTTCTCTCTCATAAAGTGTTTCTCAACTAAGTGATTTACACTGCTGCTGACAACGATATTAGTTTCGTTTACACCACGAGATGAGGTATAGAAAATATCAGATAAAGCGTTAATATCAGAAATTAAATCGGCTTGTTTGTTCAGAACAGTTTCAGAAGCAGCAAAAGTGTAATCTGTAAGCTCAGAACGAACCGTGATTTCTCCGATATTTTTAATTACTTTATTGATTTTGTGGTTAAGTTTAAAATCTAGTTCTTCCGTTAGTCGTTTTAAAGACATTACAACAGCGCCCTGTTTTACTTCTTTTCCAAACTCACTTTCTAATTCGGTCATAATGTTTCGCGAAAGTGAAGTTAGGTTAATAATTCCGAGCGAGAGGGCATTCAATAAAAATGGTTTTGTTTTAATGTAGTTTTCTACAATAGAAGACACAGTTTTCATAATTCTTTTTTTTTTTTGTAATTCGGTTGGTTGTTAATTTAACATTGCGATGTTATAATTCTTTGCAAATATAAATAAAAAAACAAATTGTTACAATTATAACAATAAAAAATTATGTTAAAAGTGATAAAAAGCGTCGGTAAGATGTTCAATTGCAAATGATTCGCCGTTTTTATGGATGCCAATGATGTCAAAACGGATTTCTAAATCTTCTCCAAAATCCTTTTCCCTATCGTTTATGTAGGCATTTACTGCTTTAATAAGTAATTGAATTTTTTTTGGTTTCACAAAATCTTGCGGAGAACCAAAATCTAAGCTCGAGCGTGTTTTAACTTCAACAATTGCGAGAATCGAACCTTTTTGTGCAATTATATCTATTTCGGCTTTTTGAAAAACATAATTTCGTTCTCGAATTCTATATCCATTTTCTTCAAGATGTGAAACTGCAAGATCTTCACCAAGTTTTCCTAAATCGTTATGTTCTGCCATGATGTTTTTTGTTTCAAGTTTCAGGTTTCAGGTTTCAAGTTGTGCGGTTTATGTTTTTTGCACGCAAAGACGCGAAGTCGCAAAGTGACTTAAAACTTTGCGACTTCGCGTCTTTTCGAGATTTTAATATGTGGTATTTTAAGTTTCCTTAAAAAAGGATTGTAGTTTTATCTTTTAAAAGTAAGCGTACCTCCAGAAGCAGTAACTTCCATTGTAACGGTATTTCCCATAATCAAAGCTCTGTTGTCTCTAATATGACCAGCTGGGAAATTAAAAATTACTGGAATATTGTATTTTTTGGTAACGTCATCGATAATCTCCAAAGCATTTTTGCCCCACGGAACTTCATTATCTTTCATGCTTGTCATTCCGCCAATAATAATTCCTTTTAGGTTTTCGATGCATCCATTTCGTTTCAAATTCATCATCATACGATCAATATGATACAGATATTCATCTAAATCTTCAATAAATAATATTTTGTCTTTGCAGTCAATTGCAGACGGAGATCCCAATAAACTATACAAAATAGATAAATTTCCTCCAACTAATTCTCCAGTCGCACTTCCTAAACGATTCATTGGAGTTGGACTGATAGAATACGAAACCGGCTCTCCAAATAAACTCGCTTTTAGCGAACTTACAGCATCTGGAGTAGCTCTCGGAACGGTTACGGGCATGATTCCGTGAAGCGATTTGTAACCCATCGTATTCAAATGATTATGCAAAACCGTTACATCGCTAAATCCGATAACCCATTTTGGATGTTGTTTAAATTTGCTAAAATCTAATAAATCTAACATTCTAACAGTTCCATAACCGCCGCGAACGCACCAAATTGCTTTAATATTCGGATTGTCTAATTGTTTTTGAAAATCGGCTGCTCTTTGCTCGTCTGTTCCTGCCAATTGATGATAATCTAATCCAATTGTAGATCCGACTACGGCTTCTAATCCCCAGCTGTGCAATAAATCTATTGTTGGTTTTAAGTTGTCGTCAATGTTTTTTCGAGCAGTTGCTAAAAGCGCAACAGTATCTCCTTTTTGTAAATAAGGTGGTGTTATCATGATTTGTTGGGATTGACAAGTGAATGATTGTAAAGCAAAAATAAGAAATGCGACTTTATAAAAAATAAAGTGTTTTTTAAAGAATAAACTGTTTTTCATTGTGATAGTTTTTTTGCTTTTTCATTTTGAATGAAAAACAAATATAGAAAATTTAGAACTTAAAAATATTAGATTTTTCCTACATTTAAATAAAATGATTAATATTGAAACTTTTTAAAATGTAAATTTATGAAGTTTAATAAAATTTGTTTTTACATAATTATTATCGGAATATTTCAGGGTTATTCTCAATCCAAAAAATATAAAATACATACCGTTGCTTTTTACAATTTTGAAAATTTGTACGATACTATAAATGACGAATTTACAAATGATGATGAATGGACTCCAAATGGAGCACAAAATTGGACAACCGAAAAATATCAGCAGAAATTAAAAAATCTGGCAAGAGTTATTTCTGAAATTGGAACACCTGAAAATTCAAATGCACCAGTATTAATCGGTGGAGCTGAAATAGAAAATCGTGGAGTTTTAGAAGATTTAATAAACGAGCCAAAACTACAAGAATTAGATTTCGGAATTATTCATTTTGATTCTCCAGATAAACGCGGAATTGATGTCGCATTGCTGTATCAGAAAAAATATTTTAGACCGATTTCATTTTCTAATATTCCGCTCATTATCTACAAAAATAATATTCTAAAGAAAGAAGAAATTTTAGATACAGAGGATGAAGAAATTGAAGTTAAGAAAGAAATCAAGAATCGTGTTTTTACGAGAGATCAGCTTTTGGTTTCGGGATTTTTAGAAGATGAAGAAATTCATATAATTGTCAATCACTGGCCGTCAAGATCTGGTGGCGAAAAAGCAACAAGTTTGTTTCGCGAACCTGCCGGAAAATTAAACAGAAAAATTATCGATTCTCTGCAACAAATTAATCCGCAAGCTAAAGTTTTAACTATGGGAGATTTTAATGACGGGCCTTCAAACAATAGTATAAAATTGGGATTAGAAGCAAAAGGCAAAAAATCAGAAGTAAGAGAATTTGGCACTTTCAATCCGTTTGAAGATTTGGAAAATAAAGGATTGGGAACACTTGCTTATCGTGATTCTTGGAGTCTATTTGATCAAATTATAATGACGGAATCGTTTATTAAATCTGATTTTTCAACGTATCAATTTTGGAAAGCGGGTATTTTCAACAAACCTTATCTCATTCAAACTTCTGGAAAATATAAAGGTTATCCTCTACGAAATACGCTTGCAGAAGCTGGTTTTAGCGATCATTTTCCAGTTTATATTTATTTGATACGAGAGAAATTGTAGAGGCGCACTGCAGTGCGTCTACACTTCTAAAAGAAATAACAAATGAAACTATAAGATGCACTGCGGTGCATCTCTACAATTTCACTAACTTAGCTTTTCAAAATTTAGAATTAGAAAAATGGCTATAGCAAAACCTTTCAACCTCACAAAATGGATCGACGAAAACCGTCATTTATTGAAACCGCCAGTTAGAAATAAAAACTTATATGTTGATTCTGGAGATTATATTATAATGATTGTGGCTGGTCCAAACGCTCGAAAAGACTATCATTATAACGAAACAGAAGAACTTTTTTATCAGTTAGAAGGAAGTATAAAAGTGGTGATTCAGGAAGACGGAGAGCGAAAAGAAATGGAATTAAATGCAGGCGATATGTATTTGCATCCAGCAAAAGTGCCACATTCTCCAGTTCGTTCTGAGGGTTCTATTGGTTTAGTCATAGAAAGAAAACGTGCAGGACAAGGTTTTACAGACGGTTTGCTTTGGCATTGTGACAATTGTAATCATAAACTTTACGAAGTGTATTTTGAACTTCATAATATAGAAAAGGATTTTCTTCCTCACTTCGAACATTTTTACAATTCAGAAGAATTACGAACTTGCGATAATTGCGGAACTGTTATGGAAAGTGATCCGAGGTTTGTGGCTAAAAAGTAATATATAATAACAGTATCGAACCCGACAAGTTTTTAAAACCTGTCGGGTTTTTGTTAAAAGAGAGAATTTTGTATCATTTTTGATATATATTTGTATCATAAACGTTATTAAAAAGTAATATAAATGATACAAGAAATTATCGCATACAAAAATATAGTTGAAAATATTGAGAGTCTAATTGATAAATCAACTTATAAGAGAAACTATATTATTGAAAAAGTTGGTATTTCGAGTCCAACGTTTTATAGAAAATTGAAATCACATTCATTTACTCCTGATGAAATGCTTTCAATTGCAAAAATTCTTTCTCCAGAGGAAAATTTTAAAATACAACTAAAAGCCGACATTGCACAGGGGAAACTTGATTATATAAATGGAGATTATATAACTCATGAAGAAATGCTTGCAGAATTAAAAAGAAAAAATCTTATCTAAAAATTTTGCAGATTTAAAAAACTCAAAGGCTTTTGACGATTATTTGAGAAAGCTATTAATATTATGTCATCTTCGTTTATTTCATAATATAATTTAACCTGTTTTGAAAGAACAATTTCTCGGCATTCCAGTTTTGCATTGTATTTGCCCAATTCAGGATTATTTTCGAGTAAATTGATAATATGCAAAGAGTCCTTTATGAATTTTTGTAATATCGCTAAAGTCCAATATTGTTCTAAATAATATTGAATGTTATAAAATGTATAATTCGCTTTTTTTGACCAAACAATTCTCATTATAAAGTTTAGATTATCTGGTAAAAATATAAAAAATAACTTACAAAATAATTTCTATAACTCGAACTTTTTCCCTTGTTCAGGATAAATAATCTTTAATCCTAAATCATTTTGATTTTTTAATTGCTCTTTAATTTTGACAATATTTTTTGCTGGAGGCTTCAAATGTGTAATAATGATTTTGAAGTTTTCTAAAGAACCTTTTCCTGCCAAATCTTCTAAAACATGAAGTTCTTTCATTAAATAATTTGGTGTTAAATGTCCAAACAGAAATTTATCTGGCTGTTCATTTGGAAATGAAACTTCAATAAAAATTCCTTTTAATTGTTTTGCTTTAACTAACGGCGCAATTGCTGTCCATAAATCTTGAAGATTATTGCTTTTTTCTACTTCGTCTGGTCCTGTATCACCTAAATACAACGCATAATTATTTTCACTTTTAACTAAAAAAGCGGTACTCTCAAACGGATTGACATGACTTAGAGGAAAAGCTTTAACCGTCATAGTTGTGTTGGTGAGAGGAATTTCTTCGTTTAAATTTAAAGTCTGAAAATGATATTTTTTTAAAGGAAAACCTGGACCTGCATCTCCAAAATTTGCCCAGGTCTGATCGTTGAAATAATGATTTTCCATCATTTCCATACATTTATTAGTCGCATAAACCGTTTTTGAAGAGTCGGCGGGAGAATTAATAATCAAACCCGAAACATGATCTAAATGCGCATGAGAAATCAAATAGCCTTTTATGTATTTTTTTAAAACTTCGCTAACAGAAACTTTAAAAGTTTTCTTTTCGATTGCTTTTTCAATTCCGGCATTTATTGTTCCCGCATCTAAAGAAATAAAATCATTTGTGTTTGAAGGGGCAAGTAAATAAGCAGAGAGATTTTTTTCGTCAATTCCGCCTTTTACTCCTAACGGAACTACTTGAAAAGAAGATTTGTCTTTTTGAGAAAAAACATTTGTAGAAATTAAAAGAATGCAAAGTAGAAGTGAACCAAAAAATTTCATATTTTTTTATTTGAGAATGCAAATTTCACTAAATAAACTGAATAAATAGAAACTTTACTTCTCTTATTAGTATTAAATAACCTTAAATTTACTCTCATTTATGAATTAAGTTTCAATTAAAATTAATTTTAAAACAATATCTTTACAATAAAAATATAACAATTTTAACCAAAAAAGTTACAATGACAACAATAGCATCACAATTTGGAATGACGGAAGCTCTTGAAAAATTGGGCATCAAAACGATAAATGAAGGGACATCAACAGGAATTAATAATTTTTCTTCTGGAGAAATCTTAGAAAGTTATTCGCCAGTTGACGGCAAATTAATTGCTTCTGTAAAAATGTCAACAAAAGAAGATTATGAAAAAGTAATCCAAACGGCTGCTGAAGCTTTCAAGATTTTTAGATTGATTCCAGCGCCACAGCGTGGTGAAATTGTACGTCAGTTTGGAGAAAAATTGAGACAAAACAAAGAAGCTCTAGGTAAATTGGTTTCTTATGAAATGGGGAAATCATTACAAGAAGGATATGGCGAAGTTCAGGAAATGATTGATATCTGCGATTTTGCTGTTGGTTTATCTCGTCAATTGCACGGATTAACTATGCATTCTGAAAGACCAGGGCATCGTATGTATGAGCAATACCACTCTTTAGGAATTGTCGGAATTATTTCGGCATTTAATTTCCCAGTTGCCGTTTGGTCTTGGAACACGGCGCTGGCTTGGATTTCTGGTGACGTTTGTGTTTGGAAACCTTCTGAAAAAACGCCTCTTTGCGGTATTGCATGCCAAAATATAATTGCTCAAGTTATTAAAGAAAATAATCTTCCAGAGGGAATTTCTTGTTTAATAAATGGAGATTATAAAATCGGAGAATTGATGACTGCCGATACTCGTATTCCGCTTATTTCGGCAACAGGTTCAACTCGTATGGGAAAAATTGTAGCGCAAGCAGTCGCAGGAAGATTGGGAAAATCGCTTTTAGAACTTGGTGGAAACAATGCTATTATTGTGACTCCAGATGCCGATATAAAAATGACTGTTATTGGTGCTGTTTTTGGAGCTGTAGGAACGGCTGGACAAAGATGTACTTCAACACGAAGATTAATTATTCACGAAAGTATTTATGACAAAGTAAAAGACGCTTTAGTAGCGGCATATAAACAATTACGAATCGGAAATCCGCTTGACGAAAATAATCACGTTGGACCTCTGATTGATACTCATGCTGTTGAAATGTATGCAGCAGCTTTGAATAAAGTTGTGGCTGAAGGCGGAAAAATTTTAGTTGAAGGCGGAGTGCTTTCGGGAGAAGGTTACGAAAGTGGTTGTTATGTAAAACCAGCCATTGCAGAAGCCGAAAATTCATTTGAAATTGTACAGCATGAAACCTTTGCTCCAGTTTTATATTTGATTAAATATTCTGGTGAAGTTGAAAATGCAATCGAAGTTCAGAATGGTGTTGCGCAAGGTCTATCTTCTGCAATTATGACGAATAATTTACGCGAAGCAGAAAGATTTTTGTCTGTTACGGGTTCTGACTGTGGAATTGCAAACGTAAATATTGGAACTTCTGGAGCGGAAATTGGAGGTGCTTTTGGCGGAGAAAAAGAAACTGGCGGAGGACGTGAATCTGGTTCTGATGCTTGGAAAATTTATATGAGACGCCAAACAAATACGATCAATTATACAACAAATCTTCCTTTAGCTCAAGGAATTAAATTTGATCTGTAAATTAGAATTATTCAAAAGAAAAAAAGGCTTCCTCTAATGTAGGAAGCCTTTTTAGTTAAGTTAGTTTTTATTTTTTAATTAGTGTTTGGTTAAATGATCCGTCTTCTGTGTAAATTTTGGCTAGATAAGTACCAGGAATTAGACTGCTGGTATCAATGCTTTCAGATTTTCCTGAAGTAATTACTAAATTTCCAGAAATATTGTAAATAAGTATTTTTTCTACTTTTTGATTGGCATCAGATACATATAAAGTGCTTGAAAAAGGATTTGGATACAATACGATTTTAGTATTTTCAATTACTACAGAATCTGTTACTGGAGCAACTTTTAAAGTGGTTCCTCCACTGTAAGCTGTGCTGATATAAAACAGATTAGCGACAGAACCTTTTGTTATAGTGTGCGAACCAGCAGCAATAGATGCAGTGACAATACCGGCAGAAGCTGTGTATGACACATTATCTACTTTGATAGTTCCTGTAAAATTAGAGTCAAAAACTAAAGTTAAAGTTGATGAACTTGTTGTTGTATATGTTATTGTTGTATTTGATTCAATTTTTAAGCGTTCTGTTAATGTTAATCCGTTATAAGTTACAGATCCAGTCGTAGAATTCATATTTCCAGTGATAGAGTAGAAGCTGCTCGTTTTACCTGAAGTAGTAAAATTATGAATTTCATTTCCTCCACCAGATCCTGTGGTAACTGTTATGTTTCCTGATGCTGTTGCCGGCGAACCTGCACTTCCTGAAGTTGTTACCGAATATGGAACATTTGCCGTTGGTGTACCTGAAATTGTAACCGTTTTTGATGTTGAATTTTTCACAAAAGTTAATCCATAAGCTGGTAGTCCTGTTACAGTTGCATCGGTTGCATTTCCGCCCCAAGTAAATACAATAGAAGAAATTGCAGTTCCAGAAGAAACAGTTTGATTGTTGTTTCCTGTGGAAGTTAAAGTTTGATTTCCCGAAGCCGTCACTGTTACAGTTCCTGAACCAGTGGCAGGGGAACCACTAGTTCCAGAAGTTGCAATCGAGTACGAAACTGTTACTGTTGGAGTACCCGAAATAGTTATGGTTTTAGCTGTTGAATTTTTTACAAAAGTCAATCCAGAAGCGGGTAATCCTGTTACTGTTGCATCTGTCGCATCTCCGCCCCAAGTAAACACAATTGAAGTAATTGATGTGCCACTTACAATTGTTTGATTATTGTTTGAAGAAGAAGTTAAAGTTAGAGTTTGGGTTCCAGCTGGCGGATTTCCTTCTCCTTGTACTGAAACTAAAGTTCCTGTATAATTGGTAAGAGCTGATTTTAGTGCTGTAATAACTAGTGAAGAAGTATCTTCAGTTGCGTTGTTGAAAGTCCATTGTAAATCTCCTCCAGAAACGCGTCCAGCGTATTGCATTGTTTTGGTTTTAGCTGCAGCAGGCTGATCGATTGTCAAATTTTTTACATATAAAGTGGCGTCAGTATCGAAGTTGTTATAAGTATTTGCTCCAGATTTAGATTTTACAGTATTGCTTACTACTTCTCCTCTTGTAGTGGCAACATAAGCATCGAAATCAGTTGTGGAGCTAATTTTTCCAGATATATTATATAATGGATTTGGATCATTATAAGCCACAAAACGCATATTGTTTGTTCCATTTGAAGCATCGAAAGTATTGTTGAAAGCCTTTATACTTCCGCCTGCTTCACCAGAAAAAGTTCCCATTGTTCCGGCATTATTCACTTGATTGGTTTCATCCCAAATATCAGAACCCTGAAGCGATGTTAGCATCGGATGTTTACTATTTCTAAAATAATTTCCTTCAACAAAAAGAGAAGAACCCATTGTAGATCCTGCACCGTATTTAGCAACACCATCATAATAATTGTTATAAATATGTGCTGAATAATAGCGAACGCGCGGATGACGAGAATCAGAATGATCAAACCAGTTGTGGTGGTAAGTGATATATAGTCCCGAAGTTGTTCCTTCGCTTAAACCCAATAAACTCGCTTTGCCATTATCCCAAAAGTGATTATAAGAAAGTGTAATGTAAGTTGAAGTTTTGTTATCTAAAGCGCCATCACCTTTTATCTGGTCGGCATCACTTCCTGCATTTCCGTAGAATAAATCACAGTTATGAACCCAGATATGATCATTATCTTGTTGCATTCCAACATTGTCTCCCGCTGTACTGTCACAATTCATGAATCCGATGTTGTTTACTTCAATGTTCGAAGCAGATTTAAGACGTACGCCCCAGCCATTTGCAACGGCATCATTACCAATACCTTCAAATGTTACATAACTAGAAGCGTTGTTATTATTTTCTATAACTACGTCGCCACCTTCCATAACAGTCATATCGGTTATATTTCCAATTAAGCGAATAATAAATGGTCGCGTATCTTTCCCCTTTTTGATTGCATATAGAATATTTTGTAAACCAATGCAAGGATTTGAACTTGCCCCAGTAATATTCATCGAGATCGTGTTTTTTGTATTTTGGGTAATGTAAAGTATTACCGCATTATCCTTTGGGGTTCCATCAACTTTATAACCTCCAGGAATACGGCCGCCTTCAAATGCAAAGCCATTTCTGTCGTGGGCAGATACAGTTAAAGTTCCTGTCGTAGCACCAGTTCCTTCTATGCCATTTACAACTGGTTTTACTTTCACAGTGTAGGATCCAGCTTTAAGGCCTGGAATGTCTGCTCGGAAATACGAACCGTAACTTCTGATTAGTTGGTCGTCTATTTTCTTGTCTGTAAATCCGTTACCGGTGTAATACACATTGTAAGTTTGTGCTCCACTGACAGGTTGCCATTTTACAAATGCGGTTTCTAACCAGCCCGATGCTTCATTAATTTGAATAGTTTGTGCCCATAGCTGTACGGTCATGAGAAAGACCGCTACGAAAAGTAGGTTTTTTTTCATAAGTGTTTGTTTAAGATAGTTAATAATAAGTAAGTGGCTTTACTTTCAACTACAAGTGGTTTAATTGTAATCGATTACACAAAATTATATAATAATTTTTATTAATATAATTTTTGTTGAATATTTAAAGAATAATTTATTTATAAAGCTGTTTGGTTGTTAAAAATGTAATAAATTGCATAAATTGTAATTTATTACATGATCATTTTATTATAAAAAACCTTACGGTCATTAGCTTTTAAGAATCTTATCGAATTAGAATCAATAATGTATTAAAATGATAATAAATTTTAATTACATAAATTACATTTTAATTTTTGTAGGAAAAATATTTTATTTTGTTTTTGAATAAAAGAATATTCTGAAAATTTTTTAGATAATTCGTATTGAAAATTAAAAAATTAACAGAAAAAGCCTTTTTGATTTACTCAAAAAGGCTTTAAATTTTTATTATAAAGAGAGAATTAGTCTTTGCTTGAAAGTTTTAATAAAAGTCTTAAGAATTCGATATACAACCAAACTAATGTAATCATTAATCCCATTGCTCCATACCATTCCATAAATTTTGGCATTCTTTCTCTTGCTCCTTTTTCAATTAAATCAAAATCTAAAAACAAATTAAGAGCAGCAATAACAATTACAAAAACGCTAATACCAATACTCACAGTAGAATTTCCATAATGAATAGGCTGAAAATTGAAGATCAATGAAGCAAGCCAAGAGAATAAATAATAAGTAGCAATTGCCAATGTTGCAGCAACAACGACAGATTTAAATTGTTCAGTAACTTTAACAACTTTGAATTTATATAATCCAAGGCAAACTAAAAAAGTAACCAACGTCGCTCCAACTGCATTGATAACAATTCCAGGAAATTTTAATTCAAAGATGGCAGAAATTCCTCCGATAAATAAACCTTCAAATAAAGCATATCCTGGTGCTAAATAAGGTGAAGCCTGAGGTTTAAAAGCAGAAACAATAACAAGAATGAAAGCAACAATTGCACCTCCAATAGTTGGTAGCATTGGATTTATTTCGTTGAATGCCATCCACCATGTTACCATAGCAGCACCACATAAAATTAGGAATAAAATAGCAGTTTTGTTGATGGTTCCAGACACCGTCATTTCTTGATTGTAATCAATAATCTGAGCTTGGTGTACTTCAGTTCTAGGTTCAGCATTAGATGAAAAACGCTTACTGTTTAAGAATGGGTTTTTTGAATTAAAGTTCATAATGTAATACATTTAATTGAACTCAAATATATGGAGATTTTTTGAAGTGCAATTCTGAGATGGAATTTTTTAACATGAATTTCTCTTCTTTATTTATCATAAAAAAAATCCACCAAAATTTAATTTGATGGATTTCCTTATAATGTTATATTTTATGTTATTGTAATAAATCTAAAACCAAAGAAGGGAATAAACCTAAAGCAATATTTAATACGATTGAGATTATTGCTGTAGCATAAATAAGGAATGGTTTTCCTGTTCGTTCCTCATTTGGTTCCTTAGAGTACATTGCAATGATTAATTTGAAATAATAACCAACACTAATAATAGAATTAATTACTGCTACAATTACTAAACCAATATATCCTGCTTGAATTGTTTGATTGAACAAAAATAATTTAGCAAAGAATCCAGAGAAAATTGGAATTCCGGCCATAGACAATAATGAAGCTGTTAATATTGCAGCCAATAATGGATTCGTTTTTCCTAAACCATGGAAGTTTGTAATGTCTTCGTTTTCACGATCTCTACATACGTATAGAATAACACTGAATGCAGCAATTCCAGACAATGCATATGCTGCTGTATAGTATAACAAAACTCCTGCTGATGCAGATACAGTTAATAAAGTCATTAACATGAAACCTGCGTGAGAAATTCCAGAAAATGCTAACATACGTTTTACATTTACTTGTCTCAAAGCCATGATATTACCAACAGACATTGAGGCTATTGAAATGATAACAACAATTACTTCGAAAGTATGTAAAAGATCTTGGTTTTCTAAAGAAGAAATTACGTTCATACCAGCAATTAACTTGAATAAAGTTGCAATTGCTACTACCTTTGCTAAGGTACTCATTAAAGCAGTTGTTAAAGCTGGAGAACCTTCGTAAACGTCTGGAGCCCAAAAGTGAAAAGGAACTGCGGCAACTTTAAATAACATTCCGATAATCATTAAAATCAATCCAATCGGAAACCAAATTGGTAATTCTGCAGATAACGCACTCTCATGAATTTCGCTAATATCAAAACTTCCCATTGCTCCGTAAATCAAACAGATTCCGAATAATATAATTCCTGATGCAAAAGATCCCATTAAGAAATATTTCATACCAGCTTCATTACTTTTAATGTTCAAACGATCACTTGCAGCAAGTACATATAAAGCAATAGATAGGATTTCAATTCCTAAAAAGAACATAGCTAAATTTCCAAAAGAAACCATCGCTACAGCTCCAGCCAATAAGAATACTTTTATGGCAACGAAATCTGAAATTTTTGTTTGATGATTTTGATAAAAATTATGACTCAATGCTACAAGAAAGATTGTCAAAACGATAAACAATGATGAAAAAGCTGTAGAAAACTTTGATACCGCAACCATATTGTTGTAATAACTTTGTTCCGTTCCAAATTCACAGTAATTAAGCGCCAATACGCCTACTAAACCCAAAATGGTAATAGGAATGATGGCCTTTCTTAAATTAAGAATTTCAAACAATAGGCAGAAAATACCCAATCCTGTTATAGCTATTAATGTATTCATTTTTGTCTTTTTGATTTAGGATTTCAAATTTTAGCAGAAAGCCTAATTTATTTTGTTTAAAATATTAGTTCTTATTGATAACTTGTAAAATGTTTTCCAAGCTCGGTGTAATCAAATCTGTAATTGGTTTTGGATAAAATCCGAAGAACAATAAAACAGCAATTATTACAGCAAATGAAATTCCTTCGCTAAGGGTAACATCAGCAAAAGCTTTCGAATTTGTCTCACCCAACATTACATGCTGAAACATTCTTAACATATAGTAAGCCCCTAAAATAATGGTTGTTCCGCCAAGAATGGCAAACCAGATATTGATTTGAGATAAACTGTATAATACTGTAAATTCTCCAACAAAGTTAAATGTACTTGGTAAAGCAACAGAAGCCAAAACTAAGATTAAAAACATTGAAGTAAATTTTGGAGCTTGCGTACGAATTCCGCCTAAATGCTCAATTTCTCTAGTTTCAAATCTTCTGAAAATTACTTCAGCAGCAAAAAATAATCCCACTACAACAAAACCGTGAGCAATCATTTGCATAACAGCACCTCTTAAACCATCAAGAGTTAAAGTATAAGAACCTGCAGCGATTAATCCAACGTGAGCAAGAGAAGAATAAGCTAATAATTTCTTTAAATCTTTTTGTCTCAATGCAACGATTGATCCGTAGATAACACCAGCAATTCCTAAAGCAACAAAGATATATAGATATTCTTTTGCAGCAATTGGTGCAAGTGGCAATTGCCAACGAAGTACGCTGTATAATCCCATTTTTAACATGATACCAGATAAAAGCATTGTTCCAACAGTTGGTGCTTTTTGGTATACATTTGCTTGCCAAGTATGAAAAGGAATAATTGGAATTTTAATAGCATAAGCTAAAAAGAAAGCTAAGAAAATCCAGAATTGCTCGCAAGCAGATAATTCTACTTTGTATAAATCTTCAATTAAGAAAGAACCTGCTTTTTGATACAAATAAATGAAAGCAGTTAGCATGAACAATGAACCAGCAAGTGTATAAATAAAGAATTTAACCACTGCTTTTCTGCGTTCTTCAGCATCGCCATTACCCCAAATCAAAGCAATAAAATAAATAGGAATAAGAGCTAGCTCCCAGAAAATATAATATAAAAGACCATCAGCAGCAAGGAAAGTTCCAGTCATAGCAAAAGCCATAAATAAGATTAGTCCGTAAAAACCTTTTGCATTTTTATATTCATTTCCAAAAGAAGAAAATATAATAATTGGAGTTAATGCAGCAGTTAATAAAACCATTGCAAGTCCAAGTCCGTCAGCATTTAAAGCGAATGAAATTTTTGGCTGTGTAATCCAACTGTTGATCACACTGATATTTTCGCCTGCGTTATAATTATTCAATAATACAATTGAACATCCTAAAGCGGCTAAACTAAAAAGTAAAGCAACTTTCGAAGCTAGTTTGTCACCAGAAAAATAAGTGGCAAATGCACCAATTAAAAGTATAATTAATATAGTAGAAACGTTCATAGTAATAATATTATTGAGCTAAAAATATATAGGAAACAATTGCACAAAGTCCTAAAACAAAAACAAATAGATATAATCCTATACTTCCGGTTTGTAATTTTTTTCCTTGAAAAGCAATTTCGTTTGCTATTTTGCCTAATCCAAAAACAGCAGCAGATAATCCTGTCTCGATGTAATCTCTAAAGAATTTAGATAGACTATTAACAGGAGCTACAAATACAGCATCGTAAATTTCGTCTACATAATATTTGTTGTATAACACTTTGCTTAAACCAGTAATGTTTTCATCAGATTCTGGAACATTATCTTGTTTAAAGTATTTTACGTAAGCAATTAAAATTCCAAGTAATCCGCCTAATACTGCAACACCCATTAAAGTGTATTCGGTTGTGCCTAAATGGTGTTCTTCACCAGCCACTTTTGTGAAAAGAGGAGCAAGGTATTCATTTAACCAGCTGTTTCCAGGTAAACTAATTAATCCGCCGAAAGTTGCTAAAATAGCCAAGATGATAAGTGGAATAGTAATTAATGAATCACTTTCGTGTAAATGATGTTTTTGCTCTTCAGTTCCTCTGAATTCTTTGAAGAAAGTTAAGAACATTAAACGGAACATATAGAAAGCGGTCATAATTGAAGCAATCGAACCAACAACGTATAATGGAATACTGTGGTGGAAAGCTGTCAATAAAATTTCATCTTTAGAAAAGAATCCTGAGAAGAATGGAACTCCAGAAATTGCTAATGAAGAAATCAACATTGTCCAGAATGTGATTGGCATTGCTTTACGCAAACCTCCCATGTTACGCATATCTTGTTCTCCATGTAATCCATGAATTACAGATCCAGATCCTAAGAACAAACAAGCTTTAAAGAAAGCGTGAGTGATTACGTGAAAAACCGCTACTTCATAAGCTCCAAATCCTAATGCTAAAAACATTAAACCTAATTGAGAAACTGTAGAGTAAGCCAATACTTTTTTGATATCGTTTTGAACTAAACCAATTGTAGCCGCAACTAATGAAGTGATTGCTCCAATAATTGCAATTACAGATTGAACATCAGTTGCAAGATCAAAAACAAAGTTTAATCTAGTTACCATAAAGATACCAGCAGTTACCATCGTAGCCGCGTGGATCAAAGCAGAAACTGGAGTTGGTCCAGCCATCGCATCAGGTAACCAAGTGTATAATGGAATCTGTGCAGATTTACCACATGCTCCAATAAATAAACATAAAGCAGCTAAAGAAAGTAAAGATGAATCTAAATTAGAAGCTCCAGCAATTGCCGTTTTTAAAGTTGCGTAATCTAATGTAGAGAACATCGAACCGATGATGAACATTCCGATTAAAAGACCTAAATCTCCAATTCTGTTCATGATGAAAGCTTTTTTTGCAGCATCATTGTAATCTTGGTTTTTATGCCAGAATCCAATTAATAGGTAAGAGCAAAGTCCAACACCTTCCCATCCGATGAAAAGAACTAATAAGTTGCTTCCAATTACAAGTGTAATCATAAAGAAAACGAACAAATTCAGGTAAGAAAAGAATTTGTGCATGTTTTCGTCATCATGCATGTAACTGATAGAGTATAAGTGAATCAAAGATCCAATTCCAGTTACAAAAAGTAACCAAAGAACAGATAATTGATCTAATAAAAATCCAAGGTTGATTTTTAAGTTGCTAATTTGAATCCAATCAAATAAAGTAACTTCGATTCCTTTTCCAGTTGAAGTTATTTGATTAAAAAGTAAAACAGAAACTACAAAAGAAATTGCTACGGCAATAGTTCCGATTGCACCAGAAACTGTTTTGCCTAAGCTTTTTCCAAAAAAGACATTTACTAGAAAACCTAGTAAAGGAGTTAAAACTAAAATTAAAGCTAAATTGGTATCCATTTCTGATTATCCTTTTAAATTTTTTAAATTATCGATACTAATTGATCCGATATTTCTAAAGATAGAAACTAAAATGGCCAATCCTACCGCAACTTCGGCTGCAGCAACCGCCATCGAGAAGAACACAAAAACTTGTCCTTGCGCATCTTGATGATAAGTTGAAAAAGCAACAAATAAAAGGTTCACCGCATTCAACATAATTTCGATAGACATGAAAACGATAATTGCATTTCGTCTGTACAATACACCAAAAATACCAATACAGAAAAGTACAACACTTAAAAAGATGTAATTTTCAATACCTATTTGATTTAATATATTACCCATTATTTATTTAATTTTTCTTTTTTAGACAATAGAACTGTTCCAATCATAGCAACCAAAAGTAAGACAGAAGCAAATTCGAAAGGAACCATATATTCGTCCAATAAAATTTTACCTAAAACTTTAATTGATTGGAAATCTTCTCCAGTAGAATCGTATTCACCAACGATTGGTTTCGAGTTGATAAAGATTGTAATCAAAACAATCAATATTAGACAGAAAGAAACAATAGCTCCTAAACGTGTAATTCTCGGACGGTGGACTTCTTTCTGTTCGTTTAAGTTCATCAACATGATCGTAAACAGGAACAGAATCATAATAGCTCCAGAGTAGACTATTATATGTACGACTGCTAAAAACTGAGAATTTAATAGTAAATAATGACCAGCAATCGAGAAGAAACAAATTACTAAGTAAATTGCTGAGTGAATTGGGTTTCTGCTGAAAATAGTTAAGAAAGCTGTAATAACAGTAATAAACGCTAAAAAGCAAAAGATAACTTGTACAGTTGTTGCGTGTGCAAAATCAGGAATATGTATCATTTAGTTAGCGTTTTTAAGTTGAGCATTTTTCATGGCCATTTCTAAAGGCATTACTAATTTGTCTTTCCCGAAAATAAAATCTTCTCTTTCGTAACTAGCAGGAACTAATACTTTAGAAGTCGTTAAGTAAATAGCGTCTTTTGGACAAGCTTCTTCACATAAACCACAGAAAATACAACGAAGCATATTGATTTCGTAGATTTCTGCATATTTCTCTTCTCTGTATAAATGTTTTTCATCAGGCTTGCGTTCAGCAGCTTTCATAGTGATTGCTTCTGCAGGGCATGATAAAGCACATAATCCGCAAGCAGTACAGTTTTCACGGCCTTGTTCATCACGTTTCAACATATGCTGACCACGATAAACTGGACTCATTTCACGAACCTGTTCAGGATAGTGAATGGTAACTTTTTTTCTGAAAAGGTGTTTTACGGTAATAAATAAACCTTTCACAATCGCCACAAGATACAATCGCTCAATAAAAGTCATGTCCTTATTTGACACCACTTTTTTTCTACCCGATAATGATATAGTTTCTATTGACATTTTTACTATTATAGTTTATGATTCAAATTTTAATTATTCAAATTCAAATCTATTTTGTTTTTATTTGATGCTTATTACGGTTCTTAGAATCCTAAGAAAGCTGCAATATCGTGTCTTAATATTACAATTCCAGTAATCATGATATTAACAATCGAAAGTGGAATTAAAATTCTCCAACCTAAGTTCATTAATTGGTCATATCTAAATCTAGGAATTGTCCAACGAACCCACATGTAGAAAAATATGAAGAAACATATTTTTGCAAAAAGAGCTGCGATACCTAATAAGTTAGCTGTATTTACGCCAACATTTTCTACCATCCATTGCATTCCTGGGTAGTTATAACCACCAAAGAATAAAACAGAAATAATAGTAGAAGAGATAAACATACTTGCATATTCAGCAAATAAATAGAATCCCATTTTCATAGATGAATATTCTGTATGGTAACCTCCAATTAATTCGTTTTCACATTCTGCTAAATCGAAAGGCGTTCTGTTTGTTTCTGCAAAAGAACAGATTAAGAAAATTAAGAATGATAACGGCTGATAGAAAACATTCCAGTTCATTCCTTGTTGTTGCAATGAAATTTCTTTCAAACTCATTGTTCCAGTCATCATTAATAAAGCAATCATTGATAATCCCATGGCTACTTCATAAGAAACCATTTGAGATGCAGCACGAATAGCTCCCATCAATGAGAATTTATTGTTAGAAGCCCATCCACCAATCATGATACCATAAACTCCTACAGAAAGAACACCAAAAATGTATAATAAAGCAATATTTACATCTGTTGCCTGAAGTATTATGTCTCTTCCGAAAAGATGCAAACGATCTCCCCATGGTATTACAGCACTAGTCATTAATGCTGTGCTCATTGCAATTGCAGGACCTACGAAGAATAAAATTCTATTAGGAGTATTTGGTTCAAATTCTTCTTTTGAGAATAATTTCATACCGTCTGCAAGTGGCTGTAATAAACCTCCCCATCCAGCACGGTTTGGCCCAACACGATCTTGTAAGAAAGCAGCAACTTTACGTTCAGCCCATGTAGAGTACATTGCCATAATCATAGTTACCGCAAAAACGACAACAATAACAACACTTTTTTCTATAATAAATGCACTTTCCATTTCTTATTTTTTATCGTTTGTATTTAATGGAATTGATGCCATACTAATTTTTTTACGGTCGATATCTCTACCTAAAAGAATATTCTTTTCTGTATCAATTTCAACTTTCTCTAATTTTTGAGTATAGTTATTTTGGTTGATAACAGAATCTTTTTCAAATTCTCTTGGTCCTTCAATAACCCAATCTTTTACATCTTTGTGATCAAAACGACAGCTGTTGCAGATGAATTCTTCTACTTCATGATATTCATCTTTACGACCAGTTACACGCTGAATTTCTCCACCAAACATCCAAACGGTAGTTTTACCGCAACATCCTGGAGTAGTACATTCTCTGTGTGCGTTGTAAGGTTTGTTAAACCAAACTCTTGATTTAAAACGGAAAGTTTTATCTGTTAAAGCTCCAACTGGACAAACATCAATCATGTTTCCAGAGAACTCATTGTCGATTGCTTTAGAAATTCCAGTTGAAATATTAGCGTGGTCTCCACGATCTAATACTCCGTGAACTCTGTTGTCTGTTAATTGATCTGCAACTTGTACACATCTTTGGCATAAAATACAACGGTTCATATGCAGTTGAATATTTGGACCAATATTTTCTGGCTCAAATGTTCTTTTTTCTTCAATATAACGTGATTTAGGATTTCCGTGCTCAAAACTTAAATTTTGTAAATCACATTCTCCAGCCTGATCACAAATTGGACAGTCTAATGGATGGTTAATCAATAAAAATTCTGTTACAGATTTACGTGCTTCGGTAACTCTGGCAGAAGATTTACTGTTTACTTCCATTCCGTCCATACATCCTGTTACACAAGATGCCATTAATTTTGGCATTGGTCTTGGATCAGCTTCACTACCTTTAGAAACTTCAACTAAACAACAACGACATTTACCGCCACTGCCTTTTAATTTTGAGTAATAGCACATGGCTGGCGGTACCAAATCTCCACCAATCATACGTGCAGCTTGCAGGATCGTGGTTCCTGGCTCTACGTCTATACTTTGACCGTCTATGGTTACTTTCATCTCTTATTTTTGTTTTTTTAGTTTCAGGTTTCATGTTTCAGGTTTTAACTTGAAACTAAAAAAACTTGAAACTTGAAACTATTTTAAACTTTTTTGTTGAAAGTCGGAATATTGAAAAGAATTGCTGTCCTTTTTAACATTATGAACTTTATAACTTTCTGCTTTTTATTTTTATACGATTACTTTACCGCCTACTAAATGCTTTACTTGCGAAAAAGGTTCAGCAACAAAGTGATCTCTATTTTTGATTTTTTCAGGGAAGCGAACGTGATATTCGAACTCATCTCTAAAATGACGAATTGCAGCTGCTACTGGCCAAGAAGCTGCGTCGCCAAGTGGACAGATTGTGTTTCCTTCGATTTTACTCTGAATGCTCCACAATAATTCGATATCTTCTTCACGGCCTTGACCGATTTCGATTCTCCATAAGATTTTTTCTAACCAACCTGTTCCTTCACGACATGGTGTACATTGTCCACAAGATTCGTGGTGGTAAAAACGGGCAAAGTTCCAAGTGTTTCTAACAACACAAGCAGTATCATTGTAAACAATAAATCCTCCAGAACCTAACATAGATCCAGTAGCAAAACCACCATCACTTAAAGATTCATAAGTCATTAAACGATCTTCGCCATTTGCTGTTTTGAAAATCAATTCAGCTGGTAAGATTGGCACAGAAGAGCCTCCTGGTACAAATGCTTTTAATGGACGGCTTGAAGACATTCCTCCTAAATATTCATCAGAATTCATGAATTCGTCTACACTTAAACCTAATTCAATTTCGTAAACTCCAGGATTTTTGATGTGTCCAGAAGCAGAAATTAATTTAGTTCCTGTAGAACGTCCAATTCCAATTTTAGCATAATCGTCTCCAGAATTGTTTACAATCCATGGCACAGTTGCAATTGTTTCAACATTATTTACCACAGTTGGATTTGCCCAAAGACCAGAAACCGCTGGGAAAGGTGGTTTAATACGAGGATTTCCTCTTTTACCTTCCAATGATTCGATTAATGCTGTTTCTTCTCCACAGATATATGCACCAGCTCCACAGTGAACGTGAAGTTCAAGATCATAACCTGTTCCTAATATATTTTTTCCTAACCAACCGGCAGCTTTTGCTTCGGCGATTGCTCTTTCTAAGATTTTGAAAACCCACATATATTCTCCACGGATGTAGATATAAGATAGGTTAGCGCCCAAAGCGTAGCTTGAAGTAATCATTCCTTCAATCAATAAGTGAGGAATATATTCCATCAAGAATCTATCTTTGAATGTTCCAGGCTCAGATTCGTCGGCATTACAAACTAAGTGTCTTGGTCTTCCTGATTTTTTATCAATAAAGCTCCATTTCATTCCGGCCGGGAAACCTGCACCACCACGACCACGTAATCCTGATTTTTTTACTTCTTCTGTAACTTCGTCTGGAGTAAGTGTTTTTAAAGCTTTTTCTACAGAAGCATAACCACCATTTTGACGATAAACTTCGTAGGTTTTAATTCCAGGAATATTGATTTTATCTAATAATATTTTTTGTGACATCTTATTTATCGTGTAATATTATTTTATCCTCTTTACAATCAGCGATTAACTGATCGATCTTTTCTTCTGTCAATTTCTCTTTGTAGAAATCGCCCAACTGCATCATCGGAGCGTATCCACAAGCACCTAAACATTCTACTCCTGCAATGGTAAACATTCCGTCTGGAGTTGTTTCTCCCATTTTAATGCCTAGTTTTTCAGAAGTATAATCCATTAAATTTTCGGCACCGTTTAAACAACAACAAGAAGTCTGGCAAAATTCAAACATATACTTTCCAATTGGCTTCTGGTTGAACATCGTGTAGAAAGTAACCACTTCATAAACCTCGATTGGTTTTATTTGAAGAATCTCGGCAACTTTATCTTGCAATTCAATACTAAGCCAGTTGTTATGTGCATCCTGAACTTCGTGCAAAACAGGCAATAAAGCCGATTTTTGTTTGCCTTCAGGATAATGACTGATCAATTCATTGATTCGAGCGATCAATGGTTCAGTCATGTTTATTTCTTGTTTGTAATGTTTACGTTCCATTTTAATTTTAGATTTCTGATTTTAGATTTTAGATTTTTTCAAATCTTTATCTACAATCCTTATTCTGCAATCTTTGTTTTAAGTTTTAGATTCTTCAATCTGAATTTTTCAATTCCTAATTATAATTTTTAAATCTAAATTCTAAAATCTGCATCCTCAATCAGCAATCTAAAATCTACAATCTAAAATCTACAATTTTTTAGGCATCTAATTCTCCAGCAATTACGTTCAAACTTGAAAGGATGATAATTGCATCAGAAAGCATTGCGCCTTTGATCATTTCTGGGAATGCTTGATAATAAATAAAGCATGGTCTTCTGAAATGTAATCTATATGGAGTTCTACTTCCGTCTGTTACTAAATAGAAACCGATTTCTCCATTTCCTCCTTCTACAGGGTGGTAGATTTCTGCAACTGGTACAGGAACTTCTCCCATTACGATCTTAAAGTGATAAATTAAAGATTCCATAGAAGTGTAAACATCTTCTTTTGGAGGAAGGTAGTAATCTGGAACTTCAGCATGGTATTCGTTTCCTGGAGGCATTTTTTCTAAAGCCTGACGAATAATGCTTAAACTTTCCCAAACTTCAGCGTTACGAACACAGAAACGATCATAAGTATCTCCTGATTTTCCAACAGGGACAATAAAATCGAAATCTTCGTAAGATGAGTAAGGTTGTGCAACACGTACGTCATAATCAACTCCTGCGGCACGTAAGTTTGGACCTGTAAATCCGTAAGCCATAGCTTTTTCAGCAGTGATTCCACCTACATTTACAGTTCTATCAAGGAAAATTCTATTTCTCTCGAAAAGGTTTTGGAATTCTTCCCAAACTGGCGGGAATTCTTCTAGGAATTTATCTAGTTTTTTGAAAACTTCTGGAGACCAGTCTCTTTCAAAACCACCAATTCTTCCCATATTTGTAGTCAAACGAGCTCCACAAATTTCTTCGTAGATTTCGTAGATTTTTTCCCTAAATTGAAAAACGTATAAGAAACCAGTATACGCACCAGTATCAACACCTAAAATCCCGTTACAGATAATATGATCGGTAATACGAGCCAATTCCATCACGATAACTCTTAAATACTGAGCTCTTTTCGGAACTTCAACACCTAATAGTTTTTCTACTGTCATCCACCATCCCATATTATTAATAGGAGAGGAGCAATAATTCATACGGTCTGTAAGTGGTGTAATTTGATAAAAAGGACGATTTTCGGCAATTTTTTCAAAAGCTCTATGAATGTAACCAATAGTTGGCTCAGCTTCTAGAATTTTTTCACCATCCATCAACAAGATATTTTGAAAAATACCGTGTGTAGCAGGGTGTGTCGGACCTAAATTCAGTACAGAAAGCTCGCTTCCGTCTTCATTTAATCTTTCCTTAATTATTTTAGCATAACGATGCTCTGGTGGTAATAATAGTTCTGACATTTTATAATGTTGAATTATTTTTTAGCAATTTGTTGTTGTTCTTCCAAAGAATCTGTCGTCTTTGTCCGTTCTTCCGCTGTCTTCCATTGGGAATTCTTTTCTCATTGGGTGTGACTGCATTTCATCCATATTCAAAATACGTTTCAATTGAGGATGTCCAATAAAGTTAATCCCAAAAAAATCGTATGTTTCTCTTTCCATCCAGTTAGAAGACAAGAAAATATTTGAAACCGATTTAATTTCTGGTTTTTCACCATTTAAGAAAACTTTGATTTTTAATCTTTTGTTTTCGTACCAGTTATGCAAGTGGTAAACTACTGCAAACTGACGTTCACTTTCATTATCTGGATAATGAATACCGCATAAGTCAGTTAAGAAATGAAATTTTAATTCTGAATCATTTTTAAGAAATAGAATCAATGCTGTAATTTTATCAGCAGAAGCTTCTAAAGAAAAAATATCACTTTCTTGCTGAAAATTGAAAACATCATTATTAAATGTTTCAGTAAGTTTATCTTGGATCAGGGTATTTTCTAAAGCCATCTTATGAGATATTATATGATGCTAATAATTCTTGGTATTCTGGTGAGCTTCTGCGTCTCACAGATTCGCTTTTCACTAAATCCTGAAGTCTCATAACGCCATCTACGATTTGTTCTGGTCTAGGCGGGCATCCTGGCACATATACGTCAACAGGAATTACTTTGTCAATTCCTTGAAGAACAGAGTAAGTATCAAAAATACCTCCTGAAGAAGCACAAGCTCCAACTGCAATAACCCAACGAGGTTCAGACATTTGTTCGTATACCTGTCTTAAAATAGGAGCCATTTTTTTAGAAATAGTTCCCATTACTAATAACATGTCTGCTTGTCTTGGAGAGAAACTCACACGCTCAGAACCAAATCGAGCTAAATCGTAATGAGATGCCATTGTTGCCATGAATTCGATACCACAGCATGAAGTAGCGAAAGGAAGTGGCCATAATGAGTTGGCTCTTGCTAAACCAACAACATCACTAAGTTTTGTGGCGAAGAAACCTTCACCAGTAACTCCTTCTGGCGGTGCAACCATATTTACTTTTGAATCGCTCATTTTATTTTAGATTTCTGATTTTAGATTTTAGATTTTTTCAAATCTTAAAAAGGTAAAATCAATTTTTTAAATCAGTTTTGTTTTGATGAGATTAAATTTTAAACTTTAATTTTAGATGAATCTAAAATCAGAAATCTAAAATCTAAAATCGTTTTTATTCCCACTCTAATGCTTTCTTTTTGATGATATAGAAAAAACCAACTAAAAGCAAAGACATGAAAACAATCATTTTTAACATTCCTTCAATTCCTAAATCTTTGAAGTTTACTGCCCAAGGGTAAAGGAAAATTACCTCTACGTCGAACAATACAAACAAAATGGCAACAAGGAAATATTTTACAGAAAATGGAATACGGGCATTACCAATAGATTCGATACCGCATTCGAAATTTTTATCTTTAACTTCAGAGTTTCTTTTCGGGCCTAGTTTTCCAGAAATAATGATTGTTCCTACCACAAAACCTACAGCTAGAATAAACTGCATTAAAATAGGAATGTAACTGTATTGATCAGATTGCATAAACTTCGATTTTATACTTAAAAAATGAGCCACAAAGATAGCTTGGAACTCTGTAAAACACAAGCTAAAAAGGGTTTTAAGTAGGGTGCGAAACTGCGTTTATGCCTAATTTTTATTGATTATAAATAACATGATGTTATTTTAGTATTTTTTTAAGAATTGTCCAAAAAAAAACGCCCCGATACTTCGGGACGTCTTTTGAGACCATTCAGAGGCAAAAAAAATAAATTGCTATATTTTTCTTAGATTACTGCTACTTTAGCAGCAACTTTCCCTTTTCTTCCTTCTTCTTCTTCATAGCTTACACGGTCACCTTCGCGTAATTCTTCCGCGTTAATTCCTGAAGCGTGAACGAAGATGTCCTTTCCTGTTTCTTCGTCTGTAATGAATCCATAACCTTTAGACTCATTGAAAAATTTTACTGTACCTGTACGCATTGTAATTGTAATAATAATTTATAATAAAACAAATGTAACATATAAAATCATACAAAAGACATGTACGTGTTAATTTTTTGTAAAAATTATTGATTTCCAGTGTTTTTACGTGGTTTATTGCATCAAATTTTATATGAAATACGATAATTTGAGAATCATTAATTGTAAGAATATTAAAAAAATTAATTTGTAGGAATTTCATATTGCGAAAAACGAAAATTTTAAGATTATTTCTTCATTTTTTGGTAGAAAAAAAGCGACTGAGAATTTTCAGCCGCTTTTTTATATGCTTTTTTAAGATTTTATCTTAAATAGAATCAATTTTAATGTGTAATTCTTTTAATTGAGCATCATCAATTGCAGCTGGTGCATCAATCATTACATCACGTCCAGAATTGTTTTTAGGGAAAGCGATGAAATCTCTAATTGTTTCTTGACCTCCTAAAATAGCAACTAATCTGTCCAATCCAAATGCTAAACCTCCGTGTGGCGGCGCGCCAAATTGGAAAGCGTCCATTAAGAATCCGAATTGGGCTTTTGCTTCTTCTTCAGTAAATCCTAAATATTTGAACATTAATTGTTGTGTTGCTTTGTCATGAATACGAATTGATCCACCTCCAATTTCGTTTCCATTCAACACCATATCGTAAGCGTTTGCACGAACTTTTCCTGGTTCTGTTTCTAACAAAGCCATGTCTTCTGGTTTTGGAGAAGTAAAAGGATGATGCATTGCGTGGTAACGACCGCTTTCTTCGTCTAATTCCAATAATGGGAAATCAACAACCCATAATGGAGCAAATTCTTCAGGATTGCGTAATCCTAAACGAGTTGCTAATTCCATACGAAGCGCAGATAATTGAGCTCTTGTTTTGTTTGCTGGTCCAGAAAGTACAAAAATCATATCTCCAGGATTTGCCTCTGTTGCTTTTGCCCAATTTGCTAAATCATCATTATCGTAGAATTTATCTACAGAAGATTTAAATGTTCCGTCTTCGTTACATTTTACGTAAACCATTCCAGACGCACCAACTTGCGGACGTTTTACCCATTCAATTAATCCGTCGATTTCTTTACGAGTGTAATTTCCTGCTCCTGGAACTGCAATTCCGACAACTAATTCAGCTGCATTGAATACAGGGAATTCTTTATGTTGTGCAAATTCATTTAATTCACCAAACTTCATTCCGAAACGAATATCCGGTTTGTCGTTTCCGTATGTTTTCATGGCATAGTCGTAAGTAATTCTTGGAAATTTATCTACTTCGATACCTTTAATTTCTTTTAATAAATGTCTTGTCAAACCTTCAAAAACATTCAAAATGTCTTCTTGTTCTACAAATGCCATTTCGCAGTCAATTTGTGTAAACTCTGGCTGACGGTCTGCACGTAAATCTTCGTCACGGAAACATTTCACGATTTGGAAATATTTATCCATTCCTCCAACCATCAAAAGTTGTTTGAAAGTTTGCGGAGATTGTGGCAAAGCATAAAACTGACCTTCGTTCATACGGCTTGGTACAACGAAATCTCTCGCTCCTTCTGGAGTAGATTTGATTAAATAAGGAGTTTCAACTTCGCAGAAATCTAAATCTGATAAATATTTACGAACTTCCATTGCCACTTTGTGACGGAATAATAAACTATTTTTTACAGGATTTCTTCTAATATCTAAATAGCGATATTTCATTCTGATATCTTCACCGCCGTCAGTTTCATCTTCAATTGTAAAAGGTGGTGTTAAAGCCGTGTTTAAAATCGTTAATTCAGAAACTAAAATTTCGATTTCACCCGTTGGAATATTTTTGTTTTTAGCTTCACGCTCAATAACAGTTCCTTTTACCTGAATTACAAATTCTCTTCCTAGAGTTTTTGCCAATTCAAAAACAGTTTTGTCGGTACGGCTTTCGTCAAAAATAAGTTGTGTAATTCCGTAACGGTCACGTAAGTCAACCCAGTTCATAAATCCTTTATCGCGCGATTTTTGTACCCATCCCGCTAGCGTAACTTCCGTATTAATATTTGAGGCATTTAGTTCGCCGCAATTATGACTTCTATACATGATCTAAATTTTAGACTGCAAAAGTAAACACAAAATTCAAATTAATATAGTAAAGTGATAAGTTGATGCATAATAATTTCAAATAAATTGTTAATTGTGAAATTCCGAAGCTTTAATTTTTTAGTTTTGATACTCTAAAAAACAAATAATAATATCCATGAAGAAACTTTTTGTTGCTGGTTTGGTAATTTTTAATGCTTTGAATGTTATAGGGCAAAGCAATAATTCGATAAAATTCACTGCTAAAATCGAAAATAGAAATAGTGATACCTTAATAATAAGAGGGAAAGATAATTTTAAGCAAGTAATTCCAATTGACAAAAAAGGAGTTTTTGCTGCAACCTTTGATGCTCCAAAAGGATTTTATATGTTTTCTGACGGAAAAGAATCTTCTAATCTTTATTTAAAACCAAATTCTGAAGTTAATTTGACAATGAATGCAAAAGAATTTGATGAAACGATTGTATATAAAGGTAAAGGTGTAAACGAAAGTAATTTTTTGGCACAGCAAGCTTTAAAAGATGAAACTTTTCAAAATGACGCTTTCAAAAAAGAAGCAGCAGAATTTACTGCGTTACTTGATGGTAAGTTAAAAAAGGATACAGAAAGTGTTGAAAAAGGCGATTTAGATCCAGAATTTAAAGCAGCTTTAAAACGCAGCTTTGAAAGTTTCCACCAATATGCGGCAGAAAATTATGAAAGAGTAGCGAAAGCTAATGAAATGATTGGAAAACCATCTCCTGGTTTTGACTACGAAAACTTTAAAGGAGGAAAAACAAAGCTTTCTGATTTAAAAGGAAAATATGTTTACATTGATCTTTGGGCAACTTGGTGTGCGCCTTGTAGAGCTGAGATTCCGTATTTGCAAAAGATTGAAGAAAAGTATCATGGAAAAAACATCGAATTCGTGAGCATTTCTATTGATAAACTGAAAGACAACGAAAAATGGAAAAAATTTGTAACCGATAAAAATCTTGGCGGAACACAGCTTTTTGCTGATAAAGATTGGGAATCTGAGTTTGTTATGAATTACGGTGTAACTGGAATTCCGAGATTTATTTTAATTGATCCTAAAGGAAATATTGTAAAGTCTGAAGCGCCTAGACCATCTGATCCTGAGCTTGATAAAGAACTTAGTGCATTATTGAACTAAAATATTTACGAAATTTATAACGTTATCGTAAAATTTAATTTTTTCTAAAATACCAGTAAAACCAGTGCTTCAGCGCTGGTTTTTTCTTTTTATATCTTTTTCCAATGTTAAGTTTTTACTCAATGTTATCAAATTGTTAAGCAAAAGTTTTTTTAATGTAAACTATTAACTATATTTGATAACAATTTGGTAACATTCAATAACATTTAATACCTAAAGATATGAAAAAGTGTGTGATTTTAGCGGCTGTGTTATTCTCTGGAATTTTAACAGCACAAGAAGGTACTCCTGAGTTAGAAACTGTTGGAAATAAAGTAAAAGCTACTTATTATTATGACAATGGTAAAATACAGCAGGAAGGCTTTTTTAAAGATGGAAAATTGGACGGTGTTTGGGTATCTTATGATGAAAGAGGAAATAAAACTGTAGAAGGTGAATATACTGAAGGATTAAAAACTGGAAAATGGATGTTTTTCAATGATAAAAATCTTACTGAGGTAGCTTTCGCTGACAGTAAAGTGAGTTCCGTTAAGAATATACAAAAAAACGCTGTTGCCAACAGAAACTAATTAAGAGAATTTCTTAGATAAGTTAAAACCGTTCTTCTTCAGAACGGTTTTTTTTATGCTTTAACTTTTTTGTTTTTGAAATTTCTTCCATACCAAATGATAAATCCTGTCACTGGAAGTGCGGCAGCAAATAAACTCACGATAAAAGCAATAATTTTTCCGGGTAAATCTAATACTTGGCCAGTATGAATTCCATAATTCATTTCTACAACTTGCAAACCGAGACTTTTATTTTCAAAAGGTTGTTTCTGAATTAGTTTTCCATCATTTGGGTGAAAATAATAATTGCTTTGATGATCATAACGTAACGTATGCGGATATGCGCCTGTACTTATAATATCACCTTTCTGCTGCGGAATTAAAACAAACATCATTTCTGCATTTGGTTGTAGTTTTTGAGTTTGAATAAAAGCAAGATCAATTGCATTTGTAGCATTTGTTTTGAATTTTGTGGTGTCAACAACAGGAATTTTAGTTTCCAAAGCTTTGTCACCTCCAAAATTAAAGGATTTATAAATTCCGTCGCCAACCCATTCGTATGTAAAGGTAAGCCCAGTTATGGCTAAAATTAAGGCAATAGTAGAAATGTAAAAGCCAGAAGTATTGTGCCAATCGTAATTAACACGACGCCATTTTGCAGACCATTTTACAGTTAAGCTTCTTTTTAAATCAGCTCTTTTTTTAGGCCACCATTGTATAATTCCAGAAATTAATAAAAGGATAAAAATTATGGTCGCGCCGCCAATAATATGTTTTCCGATATAATCGGGAAGGAGTAAGTACAAATGAATATATTCAACAATAATGAAAAAATCAGTTTCTGGATTTTCGGTTTTTAAATATTTTCCTGTGTAAGGATTGAAATACAGATATAAGTTTTCAGAATCAGAATATGTGTAGACAATCGCAGAACGGTTTTTTCCATAATAAGAAACCATACTGATTTTATTTTTCGGAAGAATTTCTTTTGCTTTTTCTTCTAAAACGGAAGGAAGAAGAAAAGGTTTATTTTGAGGTTCAACCAAACGCCATTCTTTTCTGGTAATGTCTTTTATTTCATCATGAAAACAGAAAATGCAGCCCGTAACACTGATTATAAAAACAATAAGCCCAGAAATTAACCCGAGCCATTTATGCAGAAAACGTATTTTAGTTTTGAACCCCATTTTTTGATTAAAAGCGTAAAAGTATACGCAAAATCAATATAGGGCAAATTATTTATGCTAATTTTAATTTATTACTCAAAGAGTAAAAAAGTTAGCCACGAATTTCGCAAATTTCCACAAATTTAATTCGTGCAAATTCGTGAGATTTGTGGCAAAAAAAACAATTAAGCAACAGTTTTTTTAGGTTTTAAATGATAGGCAACATATAAAGATATTGAAGCCAAGAAAATCCAGAAAACATCAATAAAGAAAATCTGAATTTTATTTTCCATAAAAGAAGTCCAAAACCAATCTCCTGACACAATTCCGTTTGTAATTGGAATCAAGAATCCTAAAATACTTCCAGAAATCAAGCAAGCTTTATTGGTAAACGAATCGTTCTTTTTTAGGATAAAGAAGATTGTTAGCAATAACCATCCGCCAAAATAAAGCGTAAATAGATTTGATTGACTTAATGGATAGAAAATTTTACTTCCGATAAAAGCCAAAGCAGTAATTGGGTACATGCTTAAACAAATAGCCAAATAAATACGAACAACCGCTGCATTAAAACGTCTTTTCTTTTCTGGCATATTATTTTTCTGTCTGGCAACCAGCCAAATCATAACTCCGGAAATGATTACAAAACAAGTTATAATTCCTAAAATGAAACTTACGATTTTTAAAGCATATCCGCCATAATCTCCAAAATGAATTCTGTATAAAACATTTTTTACAACATCTAAATAACTCGTTTGTGCGATTGGATCTTTTTTAGCGATTTCTTTTCCGTCAGAGATTCGATAAACCACTTTTCCGATTCCGGTAAATTTTTTGTGGCTTAATAATTCACCTTCCACTAAAACGTGCATATTAGCGTCGCCGTAGTTTTGAATGAAAACACGCGTAATTTCAAAATCAGACCAATTCTTTTTTGTTTTAGCAACCAATTCGTCAATATTAAATGGATTGGCTAATTTTTTATTTTCAAATTTATAATCTGGATCGGTGTATTCTAATTCTTTATATAATTTATCTTGATCGCCATTGTATAAAGCCATTACGGCTGGCGCGACAATTAGAAGTTTGATCATGAAAAATGCACCAGTAACCGCATATACAAATTGAAAAGGCAAACCAATCATTCCTAAAGCTGTGTGTGCATCAGTCCAAAGTGTTTTTAGTTTTTCTTTTGGACGGAAAATATAAAAGTTTGAAACAATTTTATTCCAGTGCAATAAAACTCCAGTTACAATCGCGAACAAGAAAAACAAAGCCACAAATCCAGATAAATAATAGCCAATCGGATACGGAATTTGGGCAAGAAAATGAAGACGATACAAAAGTTCTCCTAACGAATAAGATTCTTCATAAGTAAAAGATTTATAGTTTGTAGGATTTAAATAGAAAAACTGACCTTCTTTTTGTTTTGCTGGAGCCAAAGTATCTTTGGTTCCTTCCATATAAACGCCAACTCTTTCTTCTATAGAAGGTTTAGAAATAGTGATGTTTCTGCCGTGCAATACATATTTTTCATCAAGATGTTTTAGCGCTTTATCATAGTCCAATTGAATTTCTCTTGTGATTGCTGTAGATTCACTTCTTTCCCAATTGATGATTTCATCTCTAAAAAAAGAAAAAGATCCAGCAAAGAAAATTACAAATAGAACTACACTGATAACGATTCCGCTTACGGTATGAGTGTGAAAATAGATGTTATAATGACGGTTGTTCATATATTATTTCGCCGTGTTATAGGTTTGACCAAGATAGATTAGAAGACAGAAAAGTAAAGTTAAAAGAATGTATACTCCCCATATTTTCCAGCCGCTTTTAGCTAAAAATGCAATTACCATTAAAGCAACCCAAAGAATAAAACCGCTGAAAGCCATTGTTATAAGCACATTTGCACGATTAAACCAAGAAGCTAAAGCCAAATGAAAAGTAACAGAAACAAAGTAACCTCCTAAAATTGCCGCTGTAATTTTAGAAAAGCGTGGCCAAAATGCTGGATTTAAATATTTTGAATTTGCTGGCATATTGTAAAAAAATCTTAATGATAATAAAACTCTAATAGTGCAATTATAATCAGCAAGGCTAAAAGTGCTTTACTGTTTACTTTTTTTAATGGTTGAAGAATAACGATTAAACTTCCGATTGTCATTAATTGAATAAAAAACATCAAAGTGCCACAGCCTAGAGATTGTGTAAAAAGCCACATTAAGTATGCTGTTAACAATAAGAATAGTCCAATAAATTTTGTTGGTTTTGGATTGTTTTTCATCCATTTTTCAAAACCTAAATCATACGACAATACAGCTCTTTTTGAGGTATAGTAAAGTGTATAAAAAGCTAAAAAAACAATAAGACTGGCAATTGTAATCATAATCTTTAAAATTTAAAAAACACCTTTCCTGTTGAAGAAAGGTGTTTTTAATGATTTTTTATTAGAATCTATACGAGAAGTTTGCCGCAACAGTTCTCATATTTCTTGGATGAATTGTTGACCAACCATCGTAAGTATCAACATTAGCAATATTGTCTAATTTTAATGTCAATGTGTATTTTTCTGTACCGTAGAAAATTGAAGAATTTAAAACAGTATAAGAAGGTAATGCAAACTGACCTACAACATTTCTGTTCATAATTAAGTTTTTGTCAGCATAGTTCCCTCCAAAACCTAAACCAAAGCCTTGTAAATCTCCTTCTGGGAATTTATAACTTGCCCAAAGATTTGCTAAGTTTCTTGGGCCAGAACTTTCTGGTCTATGTCCTACAAAAGAAGGATCTCCAGCGTTTAATACAGCATCAACATAGCTATAACCTGCAACGATGTTTAAACCTGCAACTGGATTTGCAATAAACTCTGCTTCAAAACCTTTATTTCTTTGCGCTCCATCTTGAAATGCTGTTTGAGTTGTTGCAGTATAAACTACATAAACTTGATCTTTTACTTGAATATCGTAGTAGCTGAATGTAGCATAAAGTTTATCTCTAAAGATGTTTAATTTTGTTCCAATTTCGAATTGGTTAGCGTGCTCTGGTTTAAAAGTTCTTGGACGACTAGTTCCGTCTTGTAAAATTTCTGTTACCGGAGCAGAATTTGCAAAACCATCCATGTAGTTTGCAAAAATCGAAACTTTATCCAAGATTGGCTGATATACTAAACCGAATTTAGGAGAAAAAGCAGTTTGGTTAAAGTCGTCATCTTTTGTCGCTACATTACCAGCAGTCATAAAACGGTCAACACGTAAACTTGCCATTGCAGACAAAGCAGGAGTAAAGTTGAATACATCAGAAACGTATGCGCTATAAACTTCTTGTTTTGTTCTGTTGTTGCTCATACCAGCAGAAGCGATAAGAGCATCAGTTCCAGCTTTAGTTAGATTTCCGTTATCTCCGTTTGTAATATATTTAGCTGGATCTGTAATTCCGTAAAGATTTTCGTTTACAGTTTTTAAATCTAGATTACCAATATAAATATTACCATTCGATACATAATTAGAACTGTTGTCAATTACTCCTCTATTAAAGTAATCCAAACCAGCAACAATTCTATTTCTCATGTTTCCAATTTTGAAATCACCAATAAAGTTTTGTTGAATATCTGTTGTAAGCGTTGTAGAATTTTGATAATTCATAAAACGTCCTAAAACAATTCCTTGGTTGATTGCAGCTGGAGCGTATTGTGTGCCTTCATAGATATAAGAATAATATCCGTCAGATGAAGAAGAACCTCTTGAAACTACAGTCTGAGAACTCCATTGATCATTGAATTTATAATTCATCTGAGCTTGTAAGTTGTATGAAGGAGTTTCGATTGCCAATTCGTTACTTGTGTAAGAACGTTTATTATCATAACCTAATTCATCCATATTATGAACTCTTAATGGCGCACCTCTATCTAAGAATAACATAGTAGCATTAGTCTGCTTGTTATTCATGAATTCTGTATTAACAAAAAACGATAGTTTATCATTTACTTGGTAAGATAATGATGGAGCAAAAAAGAATGATTTTTTGAATCCAGCATCTTGAAAACTATTTTCTGTGTGGTAAGCTGTGTTTACACGGAAATTAATTTTGTGTTCATCATCAACAGGAGTATTAACATCGGCAGTAACTCTGTTTAAACCGTTGCTTCCTGCAGTATAACTAACCTCTCCGCCAAAATGATCGTAAGGTTTTTTAGTTGTTAAGTTGATTAAACCTCCGTAAGAGATCAAACTACTTCCGAATAAAGTTCCAGATGGTCCTTTAATTACTTCAATTTTATCGATGTTAGCAGGATCTAAACCTCCGTTTGATAATCCTGGTAATCCGTTAATCATAGTTGGCTGTACAGCAAATCCTCTTAAAGAGAAATATCCAGCTCCGTCACCTCCACGTCCTGTAGAAGCCCAAAGCGGAGTTAAACCTGGAGCATTTTTAAGTGCATCGTCAATGTTTGTAACAACTTGTTCTTTTAAAAGTTCCGCAGTAATAGTAGTGTAAACTTGTGGGTTTTCAAGATTTTTAAGAGGCAATCTTGATACTTGCTGTGTTTCTTTACGAGCTAATGGATTTTTTTTGTTTCCATTTACCACGATTTCATTTAATTCTTGAGAATTTTCACTAATTCTAAAATCTTCAATAATTGAATCGCCGCCATTTAAACTAACACTTTTCTCTTTAGAAGAATATCCAATTCCAGAAACTTTAATTACATAGTTGCCTGGTTTGATGTTTTTAATTTCATAGAAACCATTTGCATCTGTACTAGTTCCTATTTTTGTTCCCTTTAATACCACAGAAACATTGTCTGCAGCTTGATTATTCGTTAAGCTAATTTGACCTTTAATAGTTGCTTTTTCTTGTGCAAGTGCAGATACGCTTGTCAATAAAGCAAAACAAAAACTCAAAAAAGAAATTGTAAATCTATATTTCATTTTATTTAGAATTGATTTTAATAGCGCAAATGTAACAGTTGAATGCTAATAATACAAGTTATCCTTATTTATTCTAAATAAAATTTTTTTTAAAGGGTAAAATTTACGTTTATTTAAAAAATTAACATCTTAAGCTAAAATTAAGACGATATTAAGAAAAAAAAGCCTGTTCAAACAAATGAACAGGCTTTTAAGTATTGTTGAAAATTATTACAATTACAATTCTAAAGCACGTTTAGCATCGCCATTCATTAATAATTCTACTGGATTTTCTAGAGCTTCTTTTACAGCAACTAAGAAACCAACAGACTCACGTCCGTCGATAATTCTGTGGTCATAAGAAAGCGCAACGTACATCATTGGGTGAATCTCCACTTTTCCGTTTACTGCAATCGGGCGCTCAATAATGTTGTGCATTCCTAAGATTCCTGATTGAGGAGGGTTGATGATTGGAGTAGATAACATACTTCCGAAAACACCACCGTTTGTGATTGTGAAAGTTCCGCCAGTCATATCGTCAACTGTAATTTGACCATCGCGAGCTCTTAAAGCTAATCTTTTGATTTCAGCTTCAATTCCACGGAAAGTTAACAATTCAGCATTACGAACAACAGGAACCATTAATCCTTTTGGTCCAGAAACTGCGATTGAGATGTCAGCAAAATCGTAAGCGATTTTGTAATCACCATCCATCATTGAGTTTACATCTGGATATAATTCTAAAGCTCTTGTAACTGCTTTTGTAAAGAATGACATGAAACCTAAACCTAAACCACCGTGTTTAGCTTTGAAAGCATCTTTATATTCGTTACGAATTTGGTTGATTGGCGTCATGTTTACTTCGTTAAAAGTAGTAAGCATAGCTGTTTCGTTTTTAGCCGAAACTAATCTTTCTGCTACTTTACGACGTAACATTGATAATTTTGTGCGCTCAGTTCCACGGCTTCCACCAGTTGGAGTTCCCATTGACGGTACTGCATTTACAGCATCATCTTTAGTGATTCTTCCTCCTTTACCAGTTCCTGAAACTGTTGCCGGAGCTATATTTTTTTCGTCTAATATTTTTCTTGCTGCTGGAGATGGAGTTCCTGCTGCATAACTTGTAGCTGCTGGAGCTGCTTTTGGAGCCTCAGCTTTTACTTCTGCCTTTGGAGCTTCAGCTTTCGGTGCTTCAGCTTTTGGAGCCTCAGCTGCTGGAGCTGCTGGTGCATCACCTGCAGGTTTTGCAGCATCAGTATCTATTAAACAAACTACAGCACCAACTGCAACTGTATCACCTTCTTCAGCTTTTAGTGTAATTACACCGCTCATTTCAGCAGGTAATTCAAGAGTAGCTTTGTCTGAATCAACTTCAGCAATTGCCTGATCTTTTTCTACATAATCTCCGTCTTTTACTAACCAAGTTGCAATTTCAACTTCTTTTATTGATTCCCCTGGTGATGGGACTTTCATTTCTAAAATCATCTTGTTTTTGTTTAAGGTTTTTATGGTTTCATGTTTTATGATTCAGGTTGTTACACTTGAAACTTGAAACATGAAACTTGAAACATTTTTTTAATTATCTAAATAAGTTTTTATCGAATACCATTCTAATTGCATCTGCGTGACGACGTTTTGCACGTGTGTAACTTCCTGATGCAGGAGCAGAATATGCTTTTAATGATGCCAATCTCCATTTTACAAGGTCAAAGTTCATTAACATAAAGCTGTAAGCTCCCATGTTTTTAGGTTCTTCTTGCGCCCAAACATAGTCATCAGCATTTGGATATTGTGCAATGATTTCTTTGATCTGCTCAACTGGGAAAGGGAATAATTGCTCAATACGAACAACTGCAACGTCATTTCTTCCGTTATTTTCTCTTTCGGCAACAATATCATAGTAGAATTTACCAGTAACAAAAACTAGTGTTTTTACTTTCTTTTTATCTACTGTATTGTCATCAATTGTTTCTTGGAAACTTCCGCTTGCGATTTCTTCAACTGTAGATACACATCTTGGATCACGCAATAAACTTTTTGGAGAGAAAACAACCAAAGGTTTACGGAAATTCGTTTTCATTTGTCTTCTTAACAAGTGGAAGAAGTTAGCTGGAGTTGTACAGTCTGCAACATACATATTATGTCTTGCGCAAAGTTGTAAATAACGCTCCATTCTTGCAGAAGAGTGTTCTGCACCTTGTCCTTCGTATCCGTGAGGTAATAATAAAACAATACCGTTTTGGTTGTTCCATTTATCTTCTCCACAAGAAATATATTGGTCAATCATGATTTGGGCTCCGTTAGAGAAATCTCCAAATTGTGCTTCCCAGATTGTTAAGGCTTTTGGGTTTGCTAATGCATATCCGTAATCAAAACCTAAAACACCATATTCTGATAATAAAGAGTTGAATACACCAAAGTTTCCTTTTTTGTTTTCAATAGCATCTAATAGAATTACTTCTTCTTCAGAATCTTCTACTTTAACAACGGCATGACGGTGAGAGAAAGTTCCTCTTTCAACATCCTGACCAGAAATACGAACATCAAATCCTTCTGTTAAAAGCGAACCGTAAGCTAAAGCTTCTGCAGTTCCCCAATCAACAGTATTGTTATCGTAACCAGTTTTTCTGTCTGTAACAATTTTAGTTATTTTATTGATAAACTTTTTATCTTCTGGTAAAGTTGAGATTGTATTGATAATAGAATCTAATCCTTCTTTAGCAAAAGTAGTATCCACTTTTTGAAGCATTTGCGTATCAGTTACTTGAACAAATCCATCCCATTCGTTTTTCATAAATGGAGTAATGATTGTCAAATCTTTTTTACGAGAAGCTTCTAAGTTTTCTTCTAAAGCAGTTTTGTATTGCTTTTCTAAACCGTTTACATAAGATGCATCGATTACGCCTTCAGAAAGTAATTTCTCAGCATAGATGTCTCTTGGGTTTTTATGTTTAGCAATAATTTTATATAAAACTGGTTGAGTGAAACGAGGTTCATCACCTTCGTTGTGACCGTATTTTCTATATCCTAATAAGTCGATAAATACGTCACGTCCAAATTGCATTCTATAATCTAATGCAAAAGATACAGCGTGTACGACAGCTTCAGCATCGTCAGCATTTACGTGTAATACTGGAGATAAAGTTACTTTAGCAACGTCTGTACAATAAGTAGAAGAACGAGCGTCTAAGTAGTTAGTTGTAAATCCGACTTGATTGTTGATTACAATATGGATTGTTCCTCCAGTTTTGTAACCATCAAGTTGCGCCATTTGAATAATTTCGTATAAAATACCTTGACCTGCAATTGCAGCATCTCCGTGTACCGCGATTGGCAATACTTTAGAGAAATCGTCAGCATAATATTTATCTTGTTTTGCTCTTGTGATACCTTCAATTACAGCTCCAACCGTTTCTAAGTGAGAAGGGTTTGGTGCTAAATTGATGTTGATGCTTTTTCCAGATCTTGTTTTTTTGTCGGCAGTAAGACCTAAGTGGTATTTTACGTCACCGTCAAAATATTCCTGATCGTAATCTTTTCCGTCAAACTCACCAAAGATATCTTGAGTAGATTTGTTAAAGATATTTGCTAAAACGTTCAAACGACCACGGTGAGCCATTCCCATTACGAATTGTTCAACACCTTTTTCTGCAGCTTGCTCGATTAAAGCATCTAAAGCTGGAATGATAGATTCTCCACCTTCTAATGAGAAACGTTTTTGTCCAACATATTTAGTATGAAGGAAATTCTCAAAAGATACAGCTTCGTTTAATTTATTTAAGATTGTTTTCTTTTCTTCTGAAGAGAAATTTGGCTGATTAACATTTACAGCTAATTTATCTTGAATCCATTTTACAACGCCAGGATTTCTAATATACATATATTCAATACCGATGTGCTGGCAGTAAATAGCTTTAAGGCGATTTACGATATCTTGTAAAGAAGAAGGAGCCAGTCCAATTGTTTGAGCAGCATCAAACACTGTAGAAAGATCAGCAGTCGTTAATCCGAAGTTTTCAATGTCCAAAGTTGGAGATGAAGTTCTACGGTCACGAACTGGATTTGTTTTTGTGAATAAATGTCCGCGCGTACGGTATCCGTCAATTAATTTTAAAACGTTGAATTCTTTCTTTAGTTTTTCTGAAACTTGACTGTAATCTGTATTGTCGCTAGTCACGTACTCAACGATCGTTTGCACAGGGTTTTCGTCGTTATAAGTTGTTTGTCCAAAGTCAAAACCTTGAAAGAAACTTCTCCAGCTAGGCTCAACGCTGTCTGGGTTTACTAAATATTGATCGTATAATTGTGCAAAAAACTCGGTATGCGCTGCGTTTAAAAATGAAAACCTATCCATAATATGAGTGAATATACTTTTTGTTATATAGAAAGGCAAAAGTACAACAATCACATTTATTTAAATCTTTTTTTTACGTACTTTTACGTAAAAATTTGTTAAAATAAACGTTAACTATGAATAAAATTCATTTTTCAATCGATTGCAGATATTATTTTGTGATTTTGACCGTCTTTTTCTCAAGTTATTCCTTTGCACAGCAAAATTATGTCATAGACAACAGTAGCCATTTCTGGGATAAAGTTCAGTTTGGAGGAGGTTTAGGTCTCGGATTTGGTTCTGGTTATACAGATATTTCTGTAATGCCGAGTGCAATTTACAATGTTAACGAAATTGTTGCCGTTGGTGTCGGTTTACAATTTGGTTACTTAAACTCAAGAAATTATTATGAATCGTATGTTTATGGAGGAAGTTTAATAACGCTTGTAAACCCGATTCCAGAAATTCAATTATCGGCAGAATTAGAGCAAGTTCGAGTAGATACCAGATACGAGTCCAATTTTAATAGACCTTCTTATTCTGATAGTTATTGGAACACTGCGCTTTATCTAGGAGCAGGTTACAGAACTGGAAGTGTAACAATCGGCGCACGTTACGATGTTTTGTATAATCCGAACAAAAGTCTTTATGGTTCTGGATTTATGCCTTTTGTGAGGGTTTACTTTTAGAAGGTTCAAAGGTACAGAGTTGCAAAGGTTCAAAGGTTTATAATTTGATTTTAAAGTTGATCTCAAAGAAAGAAAACCTCTGTAGCTTTGCAACTCTGTACCTTTGTACCTTTTCTATTTATAATAATTTCGAAACCACACTTTCTGCCATTCTCTTTTTAAAATCAAAAACGCAACTTGTTCTGCTAAAATAACTAAATCAGATCCATCAAGACTTTTTATCTCATTTTCAGGAACATCAATAATATATAGAAGATTTAAATATTCAGCAAATTTGTACTGAATCATTCTGTAGATTTTTTCGTGAAGCTGGATTTTTAATTCATCTGGCGAAATGCTTAATGGAAAATCAATTCCTTCATTGGCAAGATTAAAATCTTTATTAATCTGCTCAATTAGGTTTAAATATAAAGTCTCTGCTTGCGCTTGCGCTAATAAAGCTTCGGTATTTATGGGTGCTACAAACATGAGATTTTAGATTTTAGATTGCTGATTTATGATTGTAGATTTTTTTTTCTGAATACTTTTTTTCTGAAAACTGAACACTAAACCTTACGTCCCATTAAATTCTCTCCGAAAGTTCTCAAAACATCTTTCTTTTCAGAATTAATTTCCATTTTTTCTAAAGTTTCAAAAGCTTTAAAAGTGTACATTTCGATAGCTTCTTGCGTTGCTTTTGAAGCACCAGATTCATTAAAAATAGTTTTAGCTGTTTCTATTTTTTCGATATTATTTTCTAATTGAAGCGTAAATAATTGCTCTAATTCTGAGGCTTTTTCTTTAGAAGAAAATTCTAAAGCTTTAAGATATAAATATGTCTTTTTATTTTCTATAATATCGCCTCCAACTTGTTTTCCAAAAGTTTCTGGATCTCCAAAAGCATCTAAATAATCGTCTTGCAATTGGAAAGCTAAACCTAAATTCAGTCCGAAATCGTAAATTAAATCAGCTTCTTTTTCAGAAGTTTTGGCAACAATTGCACCCATTTTCATAGCAGCAGCAACCAAAACGGCTGTTTTATACTCAATCATTTTCAAATATTCCGGAATCGTAACATCTTTACGAGTTTCGAAATCAACATCCCATTGTTGTCCTTCGCAAACTTCAAGAGCTGTTTTACTGAATAATTTGGCTAGGTTTCTAAAAACATTTGGTTCGTATTGTTCAAAATATTGATACGCCAAGATCAACATGGCATCGCCAGAAAGGATTCCGGTGTTTAGATTCCATTTTTCATGAACCGTTACTTGACCTCTTCTCAAAGGCGCATCATCCATTATATCATCATGAACAAGAGAAAAATTATGGAAAACTTCAACAGCCATTGCCGCGGGAAGCGCAGTAGTGTAATCAGTATTAAAAACTTCTGCAGCCATTAAAGTCAAAACCGGACGAATGCGTTTTCCGCCAAGTCCTAAAATATATTCAATCGGCTCATAAAGGTTTATAGGCTCTTTGTGAATATTTTGCTTTTTTAAATAATCAATAAAAAAATCCTGGTACTGACTAATATCGTGCATAAAATGAAATTCTGATTTACGAGGCTCAAAGATACAATTCAATTATGAATTATTTCCTGATAAATATCAAATGCTGTTAAACATTTAAACTTTCATGCTAAACGAACTCAAAATTAATTCATTAAAAAACGAAAAAAAACTTGGAAACTTTTTTGGTATTCTTAGTTTTCTGTTTATATTTGCAGCATTAAATGGAAACTCGAAACACTAAAAAAGTTTCCATAGTAAGTTTTTAATGATTTATAAACTTAATTAAATCAGGTTTTTATGAGAACAACATGGACTTTAGATTCAGCGCAATCAGACGTTTTATTAAAAATGAGACGATCAAGAACGGCTTATGTAGGAGGAACTGCCAATAAATTTGATGGTTATGTAAATATTGAGGATAATGAGATTGAAGATGCTTCGGTTGAATTCTCATTAGATATCAACAATAAAAATGAAAGTTTCCAATCAATAGATGCTTATTTACAGCTTCAAGATTTTTTTGAAGAAGATGAGCATCCGATAATTCGTTTTAAATCGACTTCATTTCAAAAAGTAAATCAAAATATTAATTTTTTCAAAGGAGATTTGACTATCAAAGACGTTACAAGAGTAGTTGAATTGGATGCAGAATTTCTAGGAGAGAATATGCACAACGGACAGAAAAAAGTTGCTTTTGAAATAAAAGGAAATGTTAAACGAGAAGATTTTGGTTTAGAATACGGTTCTTTTAATCATGCAAATGGTGCAGCTTTAGGAAAAGATATCAAAATTATAGCAAATCTAGAATTTAGCATATAATTCTTACTAAATCAATAAATTAATGTAAAATTATTACAAATAAAGCGGAAACTATTTTTTTTGATTTGAGTTTCCGAGGTATATTTGTAATGCAATTTGAGGAGTTTAAGATGAAAGAGAAAATAATTTCAAAAGCAAGCGAGTTGTTTTTAAAGCTTGGTTTTAAGAGTGTTACTATGGATGACATTGCAGGAGAAATGTGTATTTCTAAAAAAACGATTTACAAATATTTCTGCAATAAAGAAGTTCTTATTGAAGAAAGTACTTCGATGGTTCACGGACAAGTTCACGAGATTATGGATACCATTATTGCTAAGAATTATAATGCGATTCATGAAAATTTTGAGATTAGAGAAATGTTCCGCGATATGTTTAAAAATAACATTGATACTTCGCCAATTTATCAGCTTAAAAAACATTATCCAGAGATTTACCAAAATATCCTTTCTATAGAAATTGATCAATGCACTCAATGTTTTAGAGATAATATCGAAAAAGGAATTCGCGAAGGACTTTACAGAAGTGATTTAAATATTGAGGTTTATGTGAAATTTTATTACACATTGGTTTTTCATATTAACGAAAATACAGTTTCTGAAAGCGAAGCCCAAAGAATAGAATTAGAAGCATTAGAATACCATACTCGTGCAATGGCTACTCCAAAAGGAGTTGAGGAATTAGAAAAGCAATTAAAAAGAATCCAAAATTAATCATCCATATATTCAATCGTCATTTTTCTGAGTGAGGAATAGGAAATGACGATACTATCTCAAAATTTAAAAATAAATATTTAACTACTTATGAAAAGAATCCTTCTTATATTTTTGTGCACCATTGGCTTGTCTGCCAACGCGCAAACCACTTTAACCCTGAAAGACGCAGTAAATTACGCGCTTCAGAATAAAGCGGATGCAAAAAAAGCAAAACTTCAGGTTGAAAATAGTGAGTATCAAATTCAAGAAGTACGCTCTAGAGCTTTGCCTCAAATTAGTGCAAACGGAAATTTAACTCACAACCCAATCATTCAAACAACCGTTATTGACGGAGCTGGATTTGGACAGCCGGGAACTACAATTCAGGCTGCATTTGGTCAGAAATGGACATCTACTGCGGGACTTTCTCTAACTCAAGCCATATTTGATCAATCTGTATTTACAGGATTAAAAGCAGCAAGAACTACGCGTGAGTTTTATCAAATAAACGATCAATTGACAGAAGAACAAGTTATTGAGAGAGTTGCAAATAACTACTATTCGGTTTATGTACAGAAAGAAAGACTGATTTTGTTAGACAGTAATTACGTAAACACTACAAAAGTTCGTGATATCGTAAAAGGTCAGTTTGACAATGGATTGGCTAAAAAAATCGACTTAGATCGTATTGTTGTTAAAATGTCTAACATTGATACTGAACGTCAGCAAATTAAAAATCAGATTACTTTACAGGAAAATGCTTTGAAGTTTTATATGGGAATGCCAATTGAAACTCAAATCACTATGCCAAAAGAAGAATTTGAAGTTGTTCCAGCTGCTTTAACTCAAGAGCCAAATGTTGAAAACAGAACAGAATATTTGCTTTTGAAGAAACAAGAAGAACTTTTAGTTTTTAATAAAAAAGCGGTTGAAGCTGGATATTATCCTACGCTTTCATTATCTGCAGGTTACAACTATATCGGTCAAGGTCCTGAATTTCCTTGGTTTGCAAAACCAGAAAAAGGAGTTTACTGGTCAGATTTCTCAGCTATTGCTTTAAACTTACATGTGCCAATATTTACAGGTTTTGGAACTCGTGCAAAAGTGAGACAGGCAGATGTTCAAATTAGAGAACTTCAGGAAGATATTAAAGACACTAAATTGTCTCTTGATTTAGATTACAGAAATGCAATGGCACAAATCGAGAACAACTTGGTAACAATCGAAAATCAGAAAGAAAACATGCGTTTAGCAACTGAAATTCTTAGCAATACCAAAAACAATTATCTTCAAGGCTTAGCATCTTTAACCGATTTGCTAGATGCAGAAAACGCATCTCTTGAAGCTCAAAATAACTTTACAAGAGCAGTTTTGAATTATAAAATTGCCGAAATATCTCTAATCAAATCGAAAGGCGAACTAAAATCTCTTACTAAATAACAAATTATTACAATGAAAAAAATAATTATAACAATCGTAATCATAGTCGTGGCACTTGTCGGGATTAACTTCATTCTAAATAAGAACAAGGCTGAAAATGAAGGGAAAACTGCAATTGTAGCAGAAAAAAATGCGGCGGTTTCTGTAAAAGTAGCAACAGTAAAAACAGAAGATGTTAATCTTGGTTTTACTGCAAACGGAAACTTTGCACCAATTCAGGAATTGACATTCTCTGCTGAAAAATCTGGAAAAGTAATCAGTGTTTTAGTTAAAGAAGGTGACTACGTAAGAGTTGGACAAACACTTTTAACAGTAAGAGGTGATGTTATTAATGTAAATGCACAACAAGCTCAAGCGGTGTATCAAAATGCAAAATCTGATTATGCTAGATACGAAAATGCTTTTAAAACAGGCGGTGTAACAAAGCAACAATTAGATCAGGCAAAATTGGCAATGACTAATGCGCAATCTAATTTAACTCAAGCAAACATTAATGTTGGAGATACTAAAGTTAAAGCGCCAATCAATGGATATATCAACAAAAAATACATTGAACCAGGATCTATTTTAGCAGGAATGCCTGCAACTGCTTTGTTTGATATTGTAAACGTTTCTAAATTAAAATTGACTGTTACAGTAAACGAAAGCCAAGTTGCAAGTTTAAAATTAGGAAACACAGTAAACATTACTGCAAGTGTTTATCCTGATAAAACTTTCTCTGGAAAAATTACATTTATCGCTGCAAAAGCAGATGCTTCTTTAAATTTCCCTGTTGAAATTGAAATTACAAATAACGCTAATAATGACTTAAAAGCAGGTATGTACGGAACAGCAAACTTTGGTTCAAACAACCAAAAACAAAACTTAAAAGTGGTTCCTAGAAATGCTTTTGTTGGAAGTGTGAGCAGTAACGAAATCTTTGTTGTAGAAAATAAAGTAGCAAAATTGAAAAAAGTAGTTGCTGGAAGAATTTTAGGAGATAAAGTTGAAATTATCAATGGTTTGAATGATGGTGACGTAGTAATTACTACAGGTCAAATCAACTTACAAGACGGAAATACAGTAGAAATTATTAAATAATTTTAAGCTTTAAGCCGTAAGCCGTAAGCTTTAAGCCTTTAAAAAAAGCCTAAAGCCTACAGCGTATAGCCTACAGCAAAAAACAACAAATATGAAATTAGCCGAAATATCCATAAAACGTCCGTCGTTAGTAATTGTATTGTTTACAATTCTAATTCTAGGTGGATTGTTCAGCTACAGCCAGTTAGGCTACGAGCTGATTCCAAAATTCGAAACCAACGTTATTACGGTTTCAACTGTTTATCCAGGAGCTTCTCCAAGTGAGGTTGAAAATACGGTAACAAAGAAAATTGAGGATGCGATTGCATCTCTTGAAAATATCAAAAAAATTGACTCTAAATCTTATGAGAGTTTATCTGTAGTATCTATCACATTGCTTTCTACTGCAAATGTTGATATTTCGATGAATGATGCTCAGCGTAAAATCAATGCGATTTTGAGTGATTTGCCAGATGATGCCGATCCGCCTTCGTTAACCAAATTCTCTTTGAGTGATTTGCCAATTATGACGCTTGGTGCGAATGGTAAAATGGATGAAGCCGCTTTTTATGATTTGATTGATAAAAAGATTGCACCAGTTTTATCTCGTGTACAAGGGGTTGCTCAGGTAAACATTATCGGTGGTCAAGAGCGTGAGATTCAAGTAAACCTTGACGCAGTAAAAATGCAAGGTTACGGACTTTCAGTTCCTCAGGTTCAACAAACTATTTTGACTTCGAACTTGGATTTCCCTACAGGAAATATTCAAACTCGTAACCAAAAAATCTTAATCCGTTTAGCGGGTAAATATAAAAATGTTGAAGAATTAAGAAACTTAGTGGTTTCTTCTCAAAACGGAATTCAAGTTCGTTTAGGAGATATTGCTGATGTTCAAGATACACAAAAAATCGCGGAGAAAATTGCGCGTGTTGATCAAAAAAGTGCGATTGTACTTCAAATTGTAAAACAATCAGATGCAAATGCCGTTGCAGTAAGTGAGCAGTTAATCAAAACAATTGCAACTTTAGAAAACGATTATAAATCTTCGCAATTAAAATTGGAAGTTGCAAAAGATAGTACAGTCTTTACGCTTGAAGCAGCAGATTCTGTTGTACACGATTTATTAATTGCCGTTATTCTGGTGGCATTTGTAATGTTGTTCTTCTTGCATAGTATTAGAAACTCGTTGATTGTAATGGTTTCTATTCCTGCCTCTTTAATTGCTACATTCATCGGAATCTATTTATTAGGTTACACGCTTAACTTAATGTCTTTACTTGGTTTATCTCTTGTTGTTGGTATTCTTGTGGATGACGCGATTGTGGTATTGGAGAACATTTACCGACACATGGAAATGGGTAAAAGCCGAATCCGTGCGTCTTATGATGGAACTGCCGAAATTGGAGGTACTGTAACTTCTATTACTTTAGTAATTGTGGTGGTGTTCTTGCCAATCGCAATGAGTACAGGATTGGTATCGAACATTATTACACAATTTTGTGTTACGGTAATTATTTCTACGATGTTCTCATTATTGGCTTCATTTACTATTATTCCTTGGCTGTCTTCACGTTTTGGAAAATTAGAGCATATTGAAGGTAAAAATTTATTTGGAAGAATCATTCTTGGATTCGAAAGCTACTTAACTCGTTTTACAGATTGGATTTCAAACTTACTGAACTGGTGTTTAGATCATTATATCAAAACTATGGGGATTATCCTAGTTCTGTTCTTTGGAACGATCTTCTGGTTAATGGGAGGTGGATATATTGGAGGAGAATTCTTCGCATCATCTGATAGTGGTGAGTTCTTAGTTCAAATTGAGATGCCAAAAGACGCTTCTTTGGAACAGACTAACTTTATGACGCAAAAAGCAGAAGCTTTCTTAAAAGGAGAGAAATATGTTTTCAGCCAAATTACAACAGTAGGACAAACAAGTGAAGGTTTAGGTGCGGCTCAAGCAACAGCTTACAAAGCAGAGATTGACGTTAAAATGATCGAGCAAAAAGATCGTACAGATGATGCCAACGTTTATGCAGCTAAAACAAAACGTAAACTGGAGAAAATTTTAGTTGGTGCTAAAGTAAAAACCGTTCCTGTAGGTATCTTAGGAACAGCTGAAGATGCAACTTTAGGTTTGATCGTAACAGGTCCAAACGTAGAAAGTGCCATGAAGTTTGCTAAAATGGCAGAAGCTGAATTACGTACAATTCCTGGAACAACTGAGATTAAACTAACAGTTGAAGACGGAAATCCAGAAATCAACGTTCAGGTTGACAGAGATAAAATGGCTGCGTTAGGTTTAACGTTACAAACAGTAGGTTTAACGATGCAGACAGCTTATAGTGGTAATACTGATGGTAAGTTTAGAGCTGGTGAATACGAATACGACATCAACATCAAATACAACGAATTTGATAGAAAAAATATTACCGATGTTAGTAATTTGATTTTCATCAACAACGCTGGTCAGCAGATTAAATTAAACCAATTCGCGACTATCACTGAAGGTTCTGGACCAAGTAAATTAGAGCGTAGAGATAAAACGGCTTCTGTAACTGTACAAGGTCAGAACGTTGGTGTGCCGGCAGGAACAATCGTTACACAATGGCAAGAAAAATTAGACAAACTGAAAAAACCAGTTGGAGTTAACTACATCTGGGGAGGTGACCAAGAAAACCAATCTGAAGGTTTTGGTACTTTAGGAATCGCATTATTAGCCGCTATTATTTTGGTTTACCTTGTAATGGTGGGATTGTATGACAGTTTCGTTCACCCGTTTGTGGTATTGTTCGCGATTCCGCTTTCGTTCATTGGGGTTTTATTCGCACTAGCGTTGACAAACAATACCTTAAATATCTTTACCATTTTAGGGGTAATCATGTTGATTGGTTTGGTGTGTAAGAATGCCATCATGCTTGTCGATTATACAAATCAGCGAAGAGCGGCTGGAGAATCAATTAGAAATGCCTTGATTCAAGCAAACCACGCTCGTTTGCGTCCGATCTTGATGACAACAATTGCGATGGTATTTGGTATGTTCCCGATTGCATTGGCATCTGGAGCTGGAGCAGAATGGAAAAATGGATTGGCTTGGGTAATTATTGGAGGTTTGATTTCTTCATTATTCCTAACGTTAATTGTAGTTCCTGTGATCTATGATATTATGGAGAAAATTATTAGAAAATTCTCTAAAGGAGAAAAAATCGATTACGAAGCTGAAATGGTTGCCGATTATGAGCATACAGAATTAAGCGAAGACGGTTTTAATCCAAAACATACCCATTAATAGTTTTAATTTTTGATAGAAATTCCAAAGTCCGAATTTGGAATTTCAAAATGAAAAATCCCAGATTCCTTTATATTGGAATTTGGGATTTTTTTTTTGATTGAGAATAAATTTTTTTCACGCAGATTTTAAAGATTTTCTATTCATTATTAAAATATAGCCCGTGGTTTCAACCATGGGAGACGTTATGGATGTATTTTGTACCCGTGGTTGAAACCACGGGCTATGTTGAGCAAAATGATAAATATTTCAACAGATCAAATTAAAAAAGAGATGCATCTATCTGTCTAAATCTTTATTAAATCTGTGTAAAAAAACTATAGACAGTTTTAATTATTTAACAATGAAATTATAAGTTCATTTAATTGGAGTTTGGAATTTTTTTATTGTGAATTGAAAAGATGACATTAAAAATGTCATCTTTTTCGTTTATTTGTATCTTCTTACAAAAACAATTATGCTACAAAAAGATAAATCTGCAGCCATTGGTTTTATTTTCATAACCATGTTAATTGATATTACAGGATGGGGAATTATCATTCCTGTAGTACCAAAATTAATCGAAGAATTGATTCATGGTGATATTAGTGAAGCAGCAAAAATAGGCGGCTGGTTAACTTTCGCGTATGCGATAACTCAATTTGTTTTTGCCCCTGTAATTGGAAATTTGAGTGACAAATTCGGAAGAAGACCAATTATCTTAATTTCGCTTTTCGGGTTTTCATTAGATTATATTTTATTGGCATTTTCACCAACTATTGTTTGGCTTTTCATCGGAAGAATTATTGCTGGTGTCACTGGCGCTAGTATTACAACAGCTTCAGCTTATATTGCCGATGTGAGTACGCCAGAAAACAGAGCAAAAAACTTCGGATTAATCGGCGCCGCTTTCGGATTAGGATTTATAATCGGACCTGTTATTGGAGGACTTTTAGGTCAATACGGATCAAGAGTGCCATTTTACGCAGCGGCAGTTTTGTGTATGTTGAACTTTCTTTATGGATTTTTCATTCTGCCAGAATCACTTAAAAAAGAAAACCGCAGAGCTTTTGACTGGAAACGCGCCAATCCTGTTGGAGCCATTTTAGGTTTGAGAAAACATCCAACTTTAATTGGTTTAATCTCAGCGATATTTTTGTTGTACGTAGGTTCTCATGCCGTACAAAGCAACTGGAGTTTCTTTACAATCTATCAATTTAATTGGGATGAAAGAATGATCGGAATTTCTTTAGGAATAATTGGTCTTTTGGTTGGCGTAGTACAAGGTGGATTAATTAGATATATTAATCCAAAATTAGGAAATGAAAAAAGTATTTACGTTGGTTTAGCTTTATACACAATCGGAATGTTGTTATTTGCCTTCGCAACAGAAAGCTGGATGATGTTTGTCTTCTTAATTCCATATTGCCTTGGCGGAATTGCCGGCCCTGCCTTACAATCTGTTGTAGCAAGTAAAGTAGATCCAACTGAACAAGGAGAAATTCAGGGAACTTTGACCAGTTTAATGAGTGCTTCTTCTATTATTGGTCCTCCAATGATGGCGAATACTTTTTACTTTTTTACTCATAATGATGCGCCATTTAAGTTTGCAGGAGCACCCTTTATTTTAGGAGGTTTTTTAATGTTATTGAGTACAATTGTGGCTTATTTTTCGTTGAAAAAACATGCTGTTCCAAAAGTAGAAATTGATAATAAGGAAATAATATAAAGGTAAAAGTTTCCCAAGAGGTATTACACAAACAATAATCAGCTTCGGAGAAGCAAAATATTTATAGAAAATCAATTACAGCAATTATAAAGCTCCAGCGGAGCGACATGTATTAGATCGTTAGAAAACATGTCGCTCCGCTGGAGCTTTATTGTAAACGTTTATTCTTTTCTATAAATATTTTGCTCCGCAGGAGCAGTTTCAGAAAAAAAGGCTGTCTAAAATTTTGAGACAGTCTTTTTTGGAATTTGGAATTTTTTAATTGGAATTTCTACTTAAGGTACAAATAATGATTAAAATAATCAATAATCGCTTTTCCCTCCAATAAAACATCTGCGCCAATAATGCCATGAACAGGTTTTGCTTTAAAAGATTCTAAAGCTTCATTGACATGAGAAAGATCAAAAATTACGATACTAAAATCTTTATTTTTCCAGCTTCCTAATTGTAATTTATTTTGAGAAGAAATCTGCGTTGTCATTCCGGTTCCGCCAGCGCCAGAAGCTTTTGTTTTTGAGTTTTTTGCAGCCAATTCAAAACGTTCAATGCTTTCAAAACCTACGCAGGTATTAGATGCACCAGTGTCTAAAATAAAATTGCCAGAAATGCCGTTAATTTTGGCTTTAATCTGTAGATGCTGTGTTTTAGTGATTTTGAATTTTATTTTTTTATAATTCTCTTTTTTGAGAATCTCGTGAAGATTTTCCATTTCTGTACTGATTGAAAACCAAAAATAAGCCAATTACAATCAATAAACTAACGATATAAGCGATATAATTTCCTGATTTTTCTTCAGTAGAAATAGAACCATAATACACAAAAGAACTCCAATAATATGGCGATTTTTTTGCATTCGGAATCGATTTATCGTTCAAATAATCTCGTTTTGCGTTGGCATTGGCTTCAAAATAAGAAACATCATTCTTAATGTTTTTATAAAAATCAGCCATAAAAACCGAAGTCGTAAAATCGTTTACTTTCCATAAAGAAAAAAGCAAATTCTGCGCTCCGGCAAACTGAAAACCTCTTGCAATACTCATCGCGCCTTCTGCTTTGTACAATTTTCCAATTCCAGTTTCGCAAGCGCTTAAAACCACTAAATCTGGATTAATATGCAGATTATACAATTCAGAATACAAAATTTCCTGATCGTAAAATTTAATGCTTGCCGGAGTTTCAATATCGCCAGAAGAAGCGTGTGTACTCAAATGTAAAATAGAAAAATTGGGTGCATTATTTTTAAAATTAGAAAAACTCGCTTGAGCATTTTCTAAATATTTCCCTTTAAAATTACTTCGAATCGATTCTAATTCTTTCTTAGAATAACGCAATTCAAAAGCTGATTTTTCGAAGACTGGAAAAACTCCCAAAACCGTTTTCTCTGATTTTGAAACAGGTTTTGAATTCAGATAAATATTTGCCGAAGTATTATAAGCGATTTTAAAATCGTTCATTAAATAATTCATTTTCGCAAAATTTGTCGTATTCGATTCTCGGGTAATTAAAGCTTCAAAAGGAAGAAAATTCAAAATTCCGTCGGGAACAATGATGAGGTTTTGATTGACATAATTAGTCGGTAATTTTAATAAATCATAAGCGATTTTTCCAGAATTAACATAACCAGAAATATCATTAGTAATGGCATTCGCATTGTTGAAATAATCTATAAAGTGAATAATATTATAGATTTTTCCATCTCCAAAAGAAAGGCGATTTAATGAAATACGGTTATTTTGTAAAGTGAAGTAATATTGATTCTCAAATCCCATAAAATAATAAACCATCATCGCTTTATCATTTTCGAGTTTCTTAAATAATCCTTTCAAATCACATTTTTCAGTAATATAATCTGGATTTTCAGCTTGGATTTTTTTAAGTGAAATCACCAATTCATTTTGCTTTTTTATGAACTGATTAATTTTTAAAATGTCAGCAGAATCTCCTTTTTGCTGTTCTTTTAAAATGGCATTATTTAAATTTTGAAGTTCTTGTAAAAGCTTTTTTTCTTCCGCGGAAGCGTTTTTAATATTGGAACGATAACTTTTTAAAATTCCAGATTTTGTACTTTCAGCCAATTGAAAAGCTTTTTCTAAATAAGAAGTTTTGCCTTCTTTTTTAAATAATTCATTATAAATCGAAATGCATTTTTCGGTACGATTTCGAGATCGCAATTGCATTAAGATTTTAGAATTTTCATAAACTAAACCACTCATCACTAAATCTTCGATGTAAAAAGAAAGCTCAAAAGCTGAAATCGCCTTTTGAGGTTGATTGATTCTTAGAATTTCTCCACACAAATCGAGCGCATCCGTTAAAACAGTTTCTGCATACAATTGATTTTGGTTTGGAAGAATATCTTTCGAATTATAATTTGGAATCAATGTTTTAAAAACAACTGAAATTTGCTTTCTGCTTTCGTCATATTTTCTTTCATCAAAGAGAAGCAAAGCTTTTTCGTAATACAGTTTGGCTAGTTTTCGAGGCTGCTGATTTTTAGTTTGCAAAAATAGTTTTTCAGCTTTTTCCAGATAAGAATTTGCGGTTTCAAAATTCATCCTTTGACGGTTTAGCGTTGCCAAATTCCGATACGAATTTGATAAAGTTTCCGATTGTTTTTTTTCGTTTTCAAGAAGTTTGATAGAAGATTCAAATGCTTTTGTCGCACTTTGATGAGTTTCTGGTCTCATCAAATCTCCTGTTGAACTCAATAAATAATTATTTCCCAAATTATTCCATAAAATTCCCTTTTGTAAATTGGATAATTGCTCCGTTTTTAAAGTTTTTTCTAAAAGTTCAATTGCCAAAGAAATCTTGCCCGAACTCTGATAAACATTCGATAAATTTAGAATTGCAGCAAACTTTTGTTTTTGCGCTTCAGGATAATTTTTGGAAGTATTTACAATAAAAAAATACTGTTTTATAGTATTTTCTGCACTGTCGTAATCGCCTAAAACGGTATATAAATTACCGAGCGGTTTTAAGCAAAACTCAATTATATCATAATTTGAAAGTTTATTTTTCTGATAGATTTGCCAAGCTTTTTCATAGCTGGAAATTGCATTTTGAGTTTGCCCAAATTGGTTTTCGTAATACGCTTTATTACAATTTAAAATGACAATCGCCAATAACTCATCTTTTGTTTTGGGCTTTGTACTTTTCCAAAAATCACTTTCAGTATTTCTTAAATTTTGTAACGCTTTCGCGGAAGGATGAGCCACAAAACCATCAATCGCATTATAAATTTGATCTTCCTGATTTTGTCCGAAAACATTCAGATTTATGAAGAGAAAGATTAAACCATATAAGTGATACAAGTTCATATTAATTTGTTTGTTCTGTTAATGTCAGTCTGTGCAAAGTCGAAGACCTATTTCGTTATAAGCCTTCGACTTCGCTCAGGGTGGCAGCTGTATTTCATAAGGCAATGTAGGGAATATGAACTTACATCACTTATATGGTGAAAAAATCTTAAAACTTCCAAATTCCATAAACCTGAATATAATTAAAATTCTGTTCAAAATTAATCACATAACGCGCGCCTAAACTCGGACCGATTCTAGCAAAACCAGCCGTCAAATCAAATAAAAGACCTGTGTTTACATTTGTAAAACTGTTTTTTACTTTATTGGTAGTGGCGGTCGAACTAATTAAAAAGTTTTCTTTGTCACCTTCATATAAATCCGTTTGAACGCTTTGATTTTGCTCGGAAGAAACATTAATATTTGCTTGAATTCCCGCGCCAACACCAATGTAATTATTGATGTTGTATCGAATCAGAACAGGAACTTCCCAATTAATATTCTTATTTTCTATGTTAGTTGTAGTGCGCTGCAGCTGTCTTGTTCCGTTGGCGTTGGTTACAAATTGGTCAGCAACTATAGTTTCGCTATTATATTGATTTAAAGCATTTACCCATTCAACCTGCCAATAAAAACGATACGATTTAAAAGGCGAAAGCGTTGCGCCCACAAAATAACTCGTCGATTTATCTAAATCCGGATAAAAATTGTAACCCGCTTTTGCGCCAATCGAAATTCCGGGCATAAATCGAGTAGTGGCGTAGTTGGTGATTATGGGTTCGTTTTTATCAAAAATAATTGCCGTTCGGCTTTTGGTTTTTACTTTGTGAAAATCTTCGCCAAACTTCATCGAGTATTTTACAAAACCTTTTGTCGAGTCTTTTTCTTGTACATTTTTCTGTTCGCTTCCGGGAAGATAAATATTTTTGAAAGTAAAAATAAACTGTTTTTGTTTGATAATCGTATCCAAACAGCTCACAGTCGGTTCTTCGCCTTTTGGACAAATCGGACATTCGGGATACATACTTTCAATCTGAAATGTTTTTTTGTCGAACATATCTGGAACATCGGTTTCTAAACGAATTTTTCTTGCCGGACCTTCACCATTATTCTGAAAACGAGTTTTAAAATTAACTCTTTTAAAACGCACTAATCTATAATTCATAAATCTTCCGTTAGATCCCATTTTGTTTGGATCGTGAGACGTTACGATTTCCATTTCCAAATTTTTTACTTTATGATTTTTGTAGCTTCTATTAGGAACAAAAATACCACGCATCGTAACTGTTGCGCTCGTATCTTTAATCATTTCTGGAGTGGTTTTGAAAGTGTAAAAAACATTACGCGTTTCGCCTGGATTAGCATCATCAAATTCTAAAACAGAAACATTATGATAGGTTTTATTGGCATCTAAAAGCGAAGCGTCAAGATCTTCTTCGGTTGTCGTATTTCGGTATTTTTTGGTTTTGAAATTCCCTTCGGCGGAAGCCAAAAGAGTATTCGAATCGTTTAGATCGTCAACCGCAGCAACTAAATTTTCTTTTACTTCACGTTCACCTGCGTATGTTCGAAAATCGCTTAATTCGAAATTATTGTGTTTGAATTGCTTTTCATTATAAAACAAATAAAGCTTTCCGCTTGAAACATAATTTTCAAGATTTTGATAACTCACTACGACTACCATTTCTTGTTCTGGAATTGGATCACAGTTTTTAATAATCGCAAAACCATTCTGATCGGCAATCGAAGCAATGTCTTTATAATTGTTGTCTGTAATGTCGTTTACAGCCACTTTTTTCGGACGTGTTGCTGGCGGTTTTCCGTTGTCGTAGTTATTCGTTACGGCAAGTCTTGCAGTATAAGTGCCTTTCTTTTTATAAACGTGTTTTGGCTCGGCTTCTTTGCTGTAATGTCCGTCTCCCAATTCCCACAAATACGAATAACTCGGTTTTGGCGCACCTGCAATCGGAATCAAAGGTGGCGTTTCGGGTTTATAAGAAACCTGATTTCCGTTTTGAATAAAACTGATATTCGCTCTTCGGGTTATGGTGTCTTTTACTTTGGTTTGCCCTATTGAGAGAATAGAAAATAGAATAAAGAAAATAGACAAATGTGGTTTCATAACTAGATAGTTTTGAGGCTTAAAATTTTTGGAAAAAATTTCAAACAGGATTAAATGTAAAAAAAAGTGATGAGCAAATCATCACTTCTTCTTAAAAAAAGCGTTTGTAAGTTACTGAATGGCATTAATTGCAGCAACCAATTGAGCTTCTGTACCGACTGTTGTTTCGGCTAGTGTAAAGGTGTAAACGGCATTTGCGGCTGTCGTTACTCCTTTTATTGCATATCTCCAGTTACCATTGTCTTCGGTTGCAAAAATAATGTGACAGGCAAGACCAACTGGAATTTGACCGTAGTGTTCGCTAAATAATCCTGCCGCAGTGTAAGTGTCTAATTTTGCAAGAGCATTATTTCCTTCACCATCATAAGAAAGATAAACAGCACTATTTGTGTTATCGTAACCTTCAGGAACATCAACTAAAATCGTTGTTTTTGGTCTCGGATCGCTATAAAAACGGTCTACGTTTGTCCAACCGAAGTTTCCAAAAGTTACATAATAATTGTTTCCTTCGCCTTGTACACCACCTTTTCCGTCTGCGCCTCTGGCATCTTTCCATGCCAATTCTCCATCTTCATCAATAACTCCAGTCCATAAAGTCATTAAATTATCGTAACCATCCGTTAAAGCTGTTGGAACAATCATACTTAACGAACAAGATGTTTTTAATTCGACTCCCCCCTGAGTTGCTTTGATGAAGAATTCTCCGCCAGAAATTAAAAGGTTTTTCTTTCCGTCAGGCATAATTCCCATTGTTGGTTTGTTGGTTACCAACATATTTCCTTTGTCAAAAAGTTCTATAAATTCAATATCAACTTGACCTGTTACGGCATTTCCGTTTTTTGTCAAACAATCTCCGTTAATGTAAAGCTTCACGCCCTTTGCTGATGTTAGGGTGACAACACCGTTTCCGGCAGTCATGGTAAAATTTTGAGTATTTCTTTTTACTCCTTTTTCATTAATACTTTTAAAAGCTGCTGCCGTTGGAGGAGAAAGTTTGATATCATTTCCATCTGTATTGTCGCAGCTTGCGAAAGTTGTCATTGCTACTATTAAAAGTCCGATTTTTTTAAAATTTGTTTTCATAATTTCTAGTTTTTATAAATCTGGCTTGATTGTTTTCAAGTAGTTTTTCAGATTTGGTTATTAATTATATGGTTAAATCAATTTGGTTTTTATTTTGTTACCCCGTTTTCAAAAAATAATTTTTAAAGGCGTTTATATCGTTATATCAATTGGTTTGAAAATTTGTTACCCCTGTTTTTGTTTTTTTTTATTTAAGCCGAAAGACATTTATCTTCAAACAGATTTCCGTCTTCGTCAACGGCGACTAGAATGTCTTTTTTGCGAGAGAAATTCAGAATCAGATAAATCCAAAAGAAAATCCAAAAACCTAAAGTCATTAATGTGATGAATAAATGAAGTGCGTGGTTTATTTCTTTTTTTTCTTTAGATAAAACCACATAAGGCAGTTTCTCATTATGCTCTGTTATAGTAAAACCATTTCGAGTTTTGGCTGCAATTATTTCGTAAAATCGATCTAGATTTTTTTCGTTGGTTAAGGAGTAATTTTTCATTTCTTTTAATTTTTTAAGAGTTTTTAAAAGACTTTTATTTTGATAGATACAATTGAATGCAATATTGTTACCTCTTGTTTTTGAAATTTTTTGAGATACTTTTTTTAAATTAGCTGAAAATGTCTTTTTATGAGTCAAAATAAAATTCATCCTGATCAAAAATATATCGACGGACTTGCCGCAAATGATTCGGTTGTTATAGAGATGATATACAAGAAATTTGCTCCAAAAGCAGTATTGTTTATAACCAATAATTCAGGCGATAAAGACCAGGCGCAAGATGTAATTCAAGAAGTCTTAATCTTGCTTTTTAATCAGGCGAAAGCCAAAACACTTCAATTAACTTGTCCGTTTGATGCGTACTTTTTCCTTTTGTGTAAAAGACGCTGGCTAAACGAATTGAAAAAATCATCTAATAAAGGGGTAACAATTTATGAGAATGTAGTATCTATCAATGAATCTGCCCATGAACTGATCGGACAAGCGGAAGAATTTGATGAAAAACAGAAACTTTTTGATACCATGTTTCAAAAACTGGGAGAAAAATGTCAAGAAGTTTTAAAGCTCAGTTTTACGCTAAAATCGATGGAAGAAGTGGCCGAAAAACTTAATGTAACTTATGGTTATGTTAGAAAAAAGAAATCATTGTGCGTCGGACAGCTGACAGAGTGGATTCAGGAAGCGAAAAATTTTAACTATTTAAAAAACAATTAATCATGAACGAAGAACGCTATATATTATTTGACCAGTATCTTCAAGGCGAACTGACCGTTGATGAAAAAAACAATTTTGAGAAACAATTATCTGAAGATCCAGCATTGGCATCGGCATTTGAGAGTTTTAAAGAAATGCATTTTCAACTAGATAATAAATTCGGACAAGAAGCAGAAAGAGAAATTTTTACTCAAAATCTGACTCGAATTTCAGATAAGTATTTCAATAAAAAGAAAACCAAAGTCGTTTCGCTTAAACCGTGGTATTTTGCCGCAGCAGCTTCTGTAGCCATTATGTTCGGATTGTTTTTCTTCGATTATAATCATTATCCAAATTTTGAAGATTATAATCATCCAGAAAGCGCTTATTTTACAGAAAGAGGCGTTTCTGAAGAAACTTTGAAAAAAGCCGAAGATAATTTTAACGGAAAAAGATATGAAAAGGCAATTCCGCTTTTTGAAGCTATTTTAAAAGAAAATAATTCGTTGGAAATTCAGTATTTCTATGGCATTTCATTATTGCAAGTTGGAAAATATGTAAAAGCAGAAGACATTTTTAAAGAATTAGAAACTGGAAATTCTGTTTATAAAGAAAAAGCAAAATGGAACTTGGCTTTATCAAAACTAAAACAAGGAAAATACGAAGAATGCAAAGAAGTTTTGCAGACTATTTCTCAAGATTATGAAGATTATGATGAAGTAGAAAGACTTTTAGAAGAACTGGAATGATTTAATATTTTAAAAAAATTTTATCCCATTGTGGAAAACCTCAATCGAATTTGGAATTTTAGTTCTAAATTCGATTTTCTTTTTAAAAGAATTGTCCCAAAACAATTTAAATTTAACCGAAGTAAGCTAATGCAAAAAATTATTTTATTAATTTTTATTTTACTTTCTCAAGCTATTTTTAGTGCTTCTAAAATCACTGAAACAGAGAAGCTTGCGGTAACTTGTAAAGTTTGGGGATTCTTAAAATATTATCATCCAGAAGTTGCGGGCGGAAAAGTCAATTGGGACGATCAGCTTTTAGAAAAATTACCCAAAATCGAAAAAGCACAAACCGAAGAAGAGTTTTCATTAATCTTAGAAAATTGGATTGACGAACTTGGTCCCGTAAAAGAAATTGCGCCAATTGCTACACCAAAAGAGGTTAAGTTTTTTGATAAGAATTTCGATTTAAATTGGTTTAATGATAAATTGTTTTCTAAAAAACTTTCTAAGAAATTAAAATTTATTGAAGAAAATAGATTTCAAACTACCGAAGAATTTGGACCAGACTTTGATGGTTTTAAAAACTACAAAAATTATTTCGATCTTAATTATAATACTAAAGATTCGAGAATCTTAATGTTATTTACGTATTGGAATGTTATCGAGTATTTTTTTCCGTACAAATATGCAATGGATCAGAAATGGGATAATACTTTAAAACAAAGTTTACCATTAATTTCTAGTGCCAAAAATTCAGATGAATTTTTATTAGCTATGAAAAAAATGTTAACTCACTTAAATGATGGACATGTTATGTTTCATATTTATCCAACTGAGGAAACAGCGCAAATTCCGCTTTATTTTCCCGCCACGGGCAAAATTATAGATGAAAAATTAGTTGTTACAGAGATTTTAGGAGATAGTCTGGCAGAAGCATATGATATCAAAATTGGAGACGTTATTACTAAAATAAACGATAAATCTATAAAAGATTGTATTGAAGAAAACAGAGATTTAATAAGTGCATCAAACGGAGCTCTATTTTTAAATAAAGTTGTAAATCCCATTCTTACTTCCTATTCTGAAAATGTTAAAGTAGAATTTCTAAAGGATGGAAAAAGCGAAATCAAGAAAATGATATGGTTTAATTATCATGATTCTCATCGAAATCAATTTAAAAAAGGAGCCTTAAAAAAGAAAGATAAATTTAAACTTCTAGACAATAACATAGGCTATGTTAACATGGGAGAAATAAAAAAAAGAAATATTTCTGAGATGATTGAGGCTTTGAAAGCTACAAAATCAATAGTTTTTGATTTAAGAAATTATCCGAAAACAACATTTAAGGAAATTTCAGATTTTATAAATCCGAAAGAAGAAAGATTTGCGATTTATACCTATCCTTATTTAAATTATCCAGGGAAATATGAATGGAAAGAAGGTGTAAAAGCCGGATTTGATAATAAAAACAATTACAAAGGAAAAGTAATCGTATTGGTTAATGAAGATTCTTTCAGCCAGTCAGAATGGACGGCAATGAGTTTTCAAACATCAGGTAATACAACAATTATTGGAAGTCAGACCGCAGGAACAGACGGAAATGTTTTTGAATTTGATTTTAGAGGATTTCATACAGGTTTTTCAGGAATTGGAGTTTATTATCCAGACGGAAGAGAAACCCAAAGAATTGGCATCATTCCTGATATAGAAATAAAACCAACAATCAAAGGCATTCAAGAAGGAAAAGATGAGGTTTTAGACCGAGCTTTATTGTTTATTGAAACAGGCAAATAATATATTTTAAGTATGTCATCATAAGGAACGAAGGATCACACTAGCTAATTTGCGGAAAAAATGGGGGTTTTCTTTGCGAAGCTGCTTGTGAGGTTCTTCGTTCCTTAGGTTGATAAAAAACACAGCAACCTTTGTCAAAGTTTCAAACTTTGACAAAGGTTTTTTCTTTTTTAGAGATCAAACTAAAAAGAAAAATCTGTTTTATCAGCGTTTTCACGAAGTGAATCCATGTCATCCGCGTACTGTAATCTCTACAAAATTGGTATTCTTTTAATATTGTCGTAATTTTGACAGCTTTAAAATTATACCATTGAATTCAACACCTATAATTACCGATACCCACACGCACTTATATTCTGAAGAATTTGATCAGGATCGTGACGAAATGATTCAGCGCGCTATTGATGCCGGAATTACCCGCTTCTTTATTCCTGCAATCGATGCTGCCGCAACGCAGTCTATGTACGATTTAGAAAAAAATTACCCCGAAAATGTATTCTTAATGATGGGTTTGCATCCCACTTACGTGAAAGATAATTATCTGGACGAATTGGCGCATGTAGAAACAGAACTGTCAAAACGAAAATTCTATGCTGTCGGCGAAATCGGAATCGATTTGTATTGGGATAAAACACATTTAAAAGAACAGCAAATTGCTTTTAAAAGACAAATTCAGCTCGCGAAACAATACAAATTACCAATTGTAATTCATTGCAGAGAAGCATTTGATGAAATCTTTGAAGTTTTAGAAGAAGAAAAATCTAAAGATTTATTTGGGATTTTTCATTGTTTTTCCGGAACTTTAGAACAAGCACAACAAGCCATTTCTTACAATATGAAACTCGGAATTGGTGGTGTTGTAACTTTCAAGAACGGAAAAATCGATCAGTTTTTAAATCAAATTGATTTGAAACATATCGTTTTGGAGACAGATTCGCCTTATTTAGCGCCAATTCCGTACAGAGGAAAACGAAATGAAAGCAGTTATTTAGTCAATGTTATAGCTAAATTAAGCGATATTTATAATGTTTCTGTAGAAGAAATTGCAGCAATAACGACACAGAATTCAAAGGACGTTTTTGGGATTTAACCCTAGCCTTACAAAACTTTAAAATTTTTTTTGTTCTTTTGCCCACTTAAACCCAAATAAATAATGCAGAGATTTGATGCCATTCGACCGTTTTATGATTCCGAAATAAATGAAGCCCTTCATAATGTTGTAAATCATCCTATGATGAAAACTATGATGAACTTTACTTTTCCGGAAGTAGAAGATGAGGTTTGGAAGGAACAATTGAAGAAAACACATTCTATTCGTGATTTTCAATGCAATTTTATTTACAATACAATCCAGAAAGTATTAGAGAAAAGTTCTGAAGGTTTAACGACTTCAGGTTTTGAAAAACTAGAACCTAATACATCTTATTTATTTATCTCAAATCATAGAGATATTCTTTTAGATACAACTTTACTTAATGTTTGTTTGTTCGAACATGGTTTAGTAATGACTGCTTCTGCAATTGGAGACAATTTAGTGAAAAAAGCTTTCTTGGCCACTTTAGCAAAATTGAACAGAAACTTTTTGGTTTTAAGAGGATTAACACCTCGTGAAATGCTGCAAAGTTCTAAACTGCTTGCAGAATATATGGGACAATTATTGCTTCGCGAAAATCGTTCGGTTTGGATTGCACAAAGAGAAGGAAGAACAAAAGACGGAAATGACGAAACTAATCCGGGAGTTTTAAAAATGATCGGAATGGGTTCTGACGAAGAAAACTTAATGGATTATTTTAAGAAATTAAAAATTGTTCCAGTTTCTATTTCTTATGAATATGATCCAACGGATGTTTTGAAAATGCCGCAATTAATGGCAGAAGCTAATAACGAAGTTTACGTAAAAGATAAAAACGAAGATTTCATGACCATTTTAAGCGGAATTATGGGAACTAAAAAAAGAATCCATATTTCTGTCGGCGACGTTTTAGACACTCAAATCGATCAAATTGTAGCAGAAAATGACAATGCAAACAAGCAAGTTCAAGCTTTGGCACAAACAATTGATGATGTCATTTTGAAAAACTACCAATTATGGCCAACTAATTTTATTGCTTACGATATTTTAAACGAAACAAACCGTTTTGCTGATAAGTATAAAGAAAGCGAAAAATCACTTTTTGAACGTCGTTTAGAAATGAGAATCGGAAGCGATAATCCTATTACAAGACAAGGATTTTTGGCAATGTACGCCAATCCTGTTGTCAATAAATTGAAATACCAAGATGTCATCTAAAGCAAAAATACTATTGATTTATACCGGAGGAACCATCGGTATGAGCAAAGACTTTGAAACTGGAGCGCTTAAAGCATTCAACTTTGGTAAATTAATTCAGAAAATTCCAGAAATCAAACAATTGGATTGCGAAATCGAATCAATTTCATTCGAACATCCAATTGATTCTTCCAATATGAATCCTCAAATGTGGACAAAAATCGCCACTATTATCGAGGAAAATTACGCTTCTTACGACGGATTTGTGGTTCTTCACGGATCAGATACAATGTCGTATTCGGCTTCGGCTTTGAGTTTTATGCTCGAAAATCTGGCAAAACCAGTTGTGTTTACAGGTTCGCAATTGCCAATTGGAGATTTGCGTACCGATGCAAAAGAAAACCTGATCACAGCGATTCAGATTGCTTCACTTTTAGAAAACGGAAAACCCGTTATTACAGAGGTTTGTTTGTATTTTGAATACAAATTGTACCGCGGTAACCGAACTTCTAAAGTAAATGCAGAACATTTTAGAGCTTTTACAGCGCCAAATTATCCTGAATTAGTTGAATCTGGCGTTCATTTAAAATTAAACAAACATTTATTTCTTCCTATAAATAAAGATTCAAAACTTATCGTTCATAAAAACTTAGATAATCATGTTGCGATTATCAAAATGTTTCCTGGAATGAGCGAAGTAGTTTTGTCTTCAATTCTTTCTACCAAAGGTTTACGAGGAATTATTCTAGAAACTTACGGTTCTGGAAATGCACCAACCGAAGATTGGTTTTTAAACTTAATTGAAAAAGCCATCAAATCTGGAATGCACATTGTAAACGTAACACAATGTTCTGGCGGTAGCGTAAATATGGGACAATATGAAACCAGTACCGCTTTAAAATCTCTCGGAGTTATTTCTGGAAAAGACATTACAACAGAAGCTGCAATTACCAAATTAATGTATTTGCTTGGACACGATATTCCGCAAAACGAGTTTAAGGATATTTTTGAGACTGCACTTCGCGGGGAAATTTCTTAAGAACGAATTTCAATATAAAAAATCCCAAATTCCAAAATTAAAAGATGGAATTTGGGATTTTTGTTTTTAATGCATTTATCAGCATAGTTTGTCATTTCGAGGAACGAGAAATCTCCGCAAGTAACTCCGTTCCAATAAGCCAATCTTTGTAGAGTTTCTCGCGAAGATTTCTCCTTCGTCGAAATGACAAGATTGTGTGCAATTGGAATTTGGAATTTCTTTTTTGGAATCTTTAAAATTTGGAATTTCTATACTCAACAGGACAAGTTTCCAAGTTTTCCTCAGTAGCTTTATGTTTTTTATAGTATACATAAACCAACACAGAAAGAATACAAATAATTCCTTGAATCGCAACCGTAGTTCTTACGCCAAGCGAATGAGAAACATAACCAATTATTAAACTTCCAACAGGAATCATTCCCTGATAAGCCATCATAAAATAGCTGATGCTTCTAGAACGCATATTGACAGAACTATGTGTTTGAATGTAAATATTAATAGATGACGTTTGTCCCATCATTCCGATTCCGCTTAAAGTCATACAAACCAAAGCAACCGTGATGCTGTTTGAAAGGGCTAATATTATTACGCTAAAACCAAGAAGCAAACTTGCTGCAATCATCAACTTACTCATATTTTCAGCAGATTTTAAATTGGCTAAATAAATGGCAGATAGAACAGATCCTATTCCGGCAGCACTTTCGAACCAGCTGAAAGTTTCGGCATTTCCGCTAAAAATATCTTTGGCAAAAACGGGCATTAAAGTATTAAAAGAAATAACAAATAAACTGCTGCAAGTAAGCATCATTAGCATTCTCGCCATTTCGGTTTCTTTTTTAACGTAATCCAAACCCTCCAAAAGATCATCCACCATATTAAGTTTATTTTCAGCTTTAATATGTGGCGTTAATTTCATTAATAGTAATGAAATTAAAACAGGAATATAGCTCAAGAAATTCCCAATAAAACAAATGTCTTCTCCATATTCGTGTAGAATAATTCCCGAGAGCGCAGGACCAGCAATACGAGCAAAATTGTTCATTGTAGAATTAAGAGCAACTGCGTTTGGAAGATCTTCTTTATTGTCGACAATATCAATCATCATGGTTTGACGGCAAGTCATATCAAAAGCATTGATAATTCCCTGAATTAAACTTAATGCTAAAATGAAGTTGATATTATATATTTTGAGATAAATCAGCAAAGCTAAAGTTGCCGCCTGAAGCATAGCAAGGGACTGTAAAAAAAGTAATGTTTTGTGTCTGTCGTATCTTCCGATTATACTTCCTGCCAAAGGCGCTAAAAACAAGGACGGAATCATACTTAAAAAAGTAGCCAATCCCAATAAAAAAACAGAACCCGTTATACTATAAACCATCCAGCTCACGGCAGTTTTCTGCATCCAGGTACCAATAACTGAAACTGATTGTCCGTAAAAGAACAATTTGAAATTTTTAGATTTTAAGGCTTTAAACATGATCTTAATTATTTGATACAAAGTTCGGGATTATGATTTCATTAGAAAAATTAATAATTTTACTTATAATAAGTAGTAAAACTTATCAATATGGAAATTTATCAATTACAGTATTTTATTAAAACAGCTGAGGTTTTGCACTTTACCAAAGCAGCAGAATTGTGTTTTGTAACCCAATCGGGACTTTCGCAGCAAATAAAAAAACTCGAAGAAGAGTTAGGCCTGCCGTTATTTAAGCGAATTGGTAAAAAAGTACAATTGACAGAAGCGGGTTCTGTGTTTTTAGTTCACGCCAAGAAAGTAGTCGAAAACATAGAAAACGGAAAGCAGGCAATCGAAGATTTAAACGAAATGATTGGCGGCGAACTTCGAATTGGCGTTACCTATATTTTTGGATTATTGATTTTACCAATTGTTCATGCATTTGCAAAACAATATCAAAATCTTAAAATTGTCGTGGAATACGGAACAACAGAAGCATTAGAACAAAAACTTCTTAATAATGCATTGGATGTTGTTTTGGTTATTTCATCGCATCCGATTGAACCTCCAATTCAGAAAGTGCCTTTGTTTATTTCGAATATGGTAATGGCAGTTTCTAAAACACATCCTTTGGCACATTTAGACAAAATCGCTTTCAAAAAAATGGATGAAATTGAGTTGGTTTTGCCAGGAAAAGGTTCTAATTCGAGAGAATTTGTAGAAGAGTTGTTTCAGAAATTTAATATGACGCCAAAAATCTCGATTGAACTACATTCTATTCATGCATTATTGCAAATGGTAGAAAACAGTGATTGGGCAACCATTGTAGCAGAAAAAGCGTTAAAAGGTTGGGATCAGCTTAAATCGATTCAGATTACAGGTGTGGCGACTAAAAGAGAATCTTTTATGCTGACAATAGGAGGATACCAAAAAAAGGCGGTAAAATTGTTTATGGAAGAATTTAGAAAAAGCATAAACGAATCTTAAAAATTTACTTTGTGTAACTCAATTTTTTTCGTGTTATTTGCAGACCAAAATAGAAAGGTGTCCGAGTGGTTTAAGGAGCTAGCCTGGAAAGCTAGTATATGGGTAACTGTATCGAGGGTTCGAATCCCTTCCTTTCTGCTAAATAAAACCGCGATTTCAATTAATTGAAATCGCGGTTTTTTATTTTTATCCTTTTTATAAAAACAGCTTTATTCTGGTAAAAGCGGATTTCTTATTTGTTCAAAAACAATTTTTTTTGAGGATTTTGGAATTTTTACAATATGAAAGGGCTGTGAAACGTCATTTGTGAAGCCAACTTTTAAGTTTTCTATTGTAACGATAATTTTGCCTGAGCGCATCGTAGCTTTTGTAATATCTATAGAGGTTGACATATTGTACTGTCTGTAAAAAGTGGCAATAATATTGAATTTAGAGAAATCTATATCTGTTTCTTTAAAATCTCTGGTAGTATTATTATGTTCATTCATTTTAGCCTTTAATGCCTCCCAGGTAATTTTATTTGTAATTACCATATTAGTTCGTTCGATTGTTGAAGAGGTTAAACTTCCTTGTCCGACCGATGTAATTGTAATATCTCCATTAGCACTATTGTCATCATTTGAACAGCCAATAAATAAAAATAAAGTTGCAAGTAAAATTAGGTTTTTCATTTTATTTAGGTTTAATGGTTACTAAAGTTAAAGAAGTAATGTTTTGTATTTTAATAAGATAGCAATATTTTGAAATGGTTGCGTTGTTTACTGAAATAAAGATTATATTTAAAATAGTAAACAAATAATTTATGAGAATAATAGGTTTTGCAATAGTTCTTCTTTTTTCTTCCTGTGCTTCTTTTTCAGATAAAATGATGAAAGAAAATAAAGAATCATTATCACAAAATGATTTGTCCAAACTAGAAGGAACTTACGAATTATTTCCTGATTTGAAATACAACGAAAAAGGAAACTCCGAATTGATAGTTTCTTCAGATGCTAAAGTAAGACAAGGTTTGGACTATTTTGTCTTTTCTAAAGAGATAAAATATGATGATAATGCTGTTTATTTGGTTGAAATAAAACTAGTTAATCAAAACAAATTGAGGTTTACAGCCAAAAAAGATAATGTAGAAATAGAAAACATTGAATTGAGCGGAAAACTAAAAAACGGATTCTTTTATCTCGATAACAAATATTTAAAAAGAAATGGTATTCCGTATCTTGCGGGTGGTTATACCAATCACAAAACCAGAATCGGACTCGCAAAAGACAACGGACTTTTAGTTCATTATTGTTACGATAATTCGGGCGCAATTTTATTTCTTTTCTGGGCAGGCTCTGATTATAATTTAGGTTATCATTATAAAAAAATTTCAAAACAATAGTTTCTTCTCACAAAGTAGAAAATGCTTAAAAAAACTATATCTAAATACGGTTTTCCACATTATTTTGTTACAAAAAATATTATATATTTGACTCCTGTGTAATACAAATAATTTGATGGATTTACCTCCTTATTCGCCAGGACTGCATAAACTGGTTACTTTACATGTCGACAAAACCATAAAGCTTACAGATAGTAAAGGGTTTGTTACGGTTACCAATTCCATTTTAGAAAAATACGAACTTGAAAAGGTTGGCGCTGTCGTACATGACTTTGATAATGATAGTTTTACGATTTCGTACTGTCTCAAAGAATCGCATATTTGTATACACACTTGGCCAGAATACAATCAGCTTACTTTAGATGTTTATTTGTGCAATTATCTTCAAGATAATTCAGAAAAAGTGCGTGCTGTAATGGCAGATTATATTGCCTATTTTGAAGCAGAAATTATTAAAGATTTTGAAATTAACCGTTAAGATATGAAGATTCCTTGTTACGATTGTAATGTAGAAACCGAATTAGAGGTTGGTTTTGAAGTAGTAAATTTTGTTTGCCCAATATGCCGAAGCGTATATGAAACTGACGATGAAGGAAAATTTCGCAGAAAATCAAAATATAAAGCAGAAACAGAAACGTATCCGCTAGTTATTGGCGAAAAGGGTTTCTTAAAAGGAAGCGAATATAAAGTAACGGGTATTTTAAGAAAAAAAGTGCAACCTGATTATAGGTGGACAGAATTTATTTTGCAAAATGAAGCAAAAGAATTTCTCTATCTATCCCTTTCAAACGGACATTGGATGATGCTGACCGAAATGGAAAAGATTGACGACCTAAAAAAAGGAGTTAAAGTTCTGGATTATGATGGCCAGGATTATGATCTTTTCGAACATTCTGATGCTGAAATAATTGATGCAAAAGGATTTTTTGATTTTCAGCTACCAAACAAAAAAACGCATTTAGCAGAATTTATAAATCCACCGTACATTGTTTCGGTAGAAAAAGTGAATAATGTTCAGACTGCATTTCATGGCGAATATGTCAATAAAAGCAAAATCAGAAAAGCATTTCCAGGAATAAAGTTGCCTTATCAAACAGGAACAGGTATGATTCAGCCGTCTCTTTTTGATATTAAAAATACAGCTATTATTTTCTGTCTTTTTGCTTTGTTGATTATAACAGCAAATTGGTTTATTTATAGAAATCAGTTTGAGCAAACTGTTTTTTCTCAAACCATAGAATTTAGCAAATTCGATAATAAAGAAATTACGAGTCCAACTTTTGAGCTTAAAGGCGCTTCGGCACCGATGACGATTAGCGTTTCTACTGATGTTGATAATTCTTGGGCCAATCTTAATATTGCCTTGATTAACGAAGATACAAGTGACGAAATTTATGCGAATAAAGACATTGAATATTATTCGGGCTACACAGATGGAGAATATTGGAGAGAAGGAAGCAGTTCTGAAAAATTTAATATCTGTGGTGTAAAACCAGGAAAATACCATCTTGTAATTACGCCTATGAAAGCGCCTGAAGATGTTAAAAATAACGCCATGCGCATTAATGTGATTTGGAACGAACCTTCTAGTCGAAACGTCTGGCTGGTTATTATCGCAATGGTTGTAATTTTCTTTATTATACGATTCTTTAAAAATCAATTTGAAAAAAATAGATGGGCAGATAGTTCCTATTCAACTTACGACTATGAATAAAATTTCTGATTTCTTTAGTAATAACTGGGCTTCATTGGCAATTGGATTCTTTTGCTTTGGAGTGTATATGTACTTTGCTCTCGCAGGAAACCGAATCTGCGATTGCGAAACCACCGAAAAATATAGCACGGCAGGAAGCCGAACATCTTATAACCGTTTTTATCACAAATAAAAAAATCAATTAGTATGGAATTAATTCACGCGCAGCCAATAGTAAATTCGATTATTTATTCTCTTTTAGGAATTGTAATTTTATTAATCGGTTATTTTATTATCGAAAAACTCACTCCAGAAAATACTTGGAAAGAAGTGGTAGAAAAAAACAATGTTGCTGTTGCGATTGTTCTGGCAGCATTTATCATTGGGATCTCAATGATTATTAGTGCCGCAATTCATGGGTAAAAAGTTTCTTAGGTTCGAATTTCTGTTACTCTTTGCTGTATTTATAATTGCCACTTGCGGACTTATTTATGAATTGGTTGCAGGAACTTTGGCGAGTTATTTATTAGGCGATTCGGTAAAACAATTTTCGTTTATCATTGGCGTATACCTATTTTCTATGGGAATAGGTTCTTTTTTTTCGAAGTTTTTTCACAAAAATCTGCTGAACACTTTCGTAGAAATCGAAATTTTAGTGGGACTTATCGGCGGATTAAGTTCTGTTGTTTTATTTCTATTGTTCGAAAATGTTGGTTCATTTCAGTTCATTTTATACTTATTTGTTTTTGTAACCGGTTTTTTGGTCGGTTTAGAGATTCCGCTTTTAATGAATATTCTAAAAGACAGAGTTGAGTTTAAAGATTTGGTTTCTAATGTTTTTACGTTTGATTATATCGGAGCTTTATTGGCTTCAATCTTATTTCCTTTGGTTTTAGTGCCAAAATTAGGCATCATGGGAACGTCGCTTTTCTTCGGAATGATAAACGTAAGTATTGCTATTGCTTTATGTTTTTTGTTAGAAAAAGAATTGAAAAAGGTTTATTTTTTAAAAGTAAAAGCCATTTTTTCATTTGTATTGCTTTTAGCAGTTTTTGTTTTTTCGAATGATATTCTCGCGTATTCAGAAGGGAAATTGTACGGAGAAAACATCATTTATACCAATTCAACACCATATCAGCGTATTGTTTTAACGCACAATAAAAGCGATTACAGACTTTATTTAAATAATAATTTACAATTTAGTTCGGCAGACGAATACCGTTATCACGAAGCCTTAGTGCATCCTGCTTTGTCAATGGCAAAAAGCGTCAAGAACGTTTTGGTTTTGGGCGGAGGAGATGGTTTAGCGGTTCGTGAAATCCTGAAATACAAAGATGTTGAAAAAGTAACTTTGGTCGATTTAGATCAAGGAATGACGAAGCTGTTTAAAACCAATACAGTTTTAACCAATTTCAATCAGAATTCATTGAATAGCCCAAAAGTTACTGTTATTAATACCGATGCTTATATCTGGGCAAAAAGCTGCAAAGAAAAATATGATGTGGCAATAATCGATTTTCCAGATCCTTCCAATTACAGTTTAGGGAAATTGTATTCGCTTAATTTTTATCAAACTATCAAAACCATTTTACAGCCAGATGCAGCAGTTGTTATACAAACCACTTCGCCTTATTTTGCGCCAAAATCTTTTTGGTGTATCAATAAAACGGTTATGCAGGTTTTTCCTCAGGTCGATGCCTATCACGCCTATGTTCCGTCGTTTGGAGAATGGGGTTATACCATTGCAATTAACGGTTTCGGAACTACTTTTAATACTGTAAACCGAAAAGCAGATAAATTGAAATTCTATAATTATCAATTCGACCGTTTTAATTATTTTACCAATGATATGATTTCAAATCAAGTTGAAATCAATCGTTTAGATAACCAAATTTTAGTACGCTATTTTGATGAAGAGTGGGGAAAACTGCAATAAATCCAGAAGAAGTTTCTTAAAAGTAGTTGGCGCGGCTTTAATTGCGGTTCCTTTTCTTCAATTTTGTTCTGATAAAATTGCGGTTTTGATGATTCGTTTATCGGGCACTAAACATTTGCTCGGACATCGTTTATGGATAAAAGATTTTCCTAAACCAACAAAAAAAATCCAGATTCCGTATCTAATTGTTGGCGGAGGAATTTCTGGTTTAAGCGCGGCGCGTCAGTTTCATAAAAAAGGAATTTCCGATTTTTTGATGGTAGAATTAGAAAATCATTTGGGTGGAAATTCTTCTAACGGAGAAAATAAATATTCTAAATATCCTTTAGGCGCGCATTATTTGCCTTTGCCGAATTTTCAAGACAAAGAATTGCTTCATTTTTTGGAAGAAGAAAAAATAATTTTGGGTTACGATTCAAAAGGATTTCCTGTTTTTGACGAATTGCAATTGACTTTTGCGCCAGACGAGCGTTTATTTTATAAAAATAATTGGCAAGAAGGCGTGGTTCCAAAAGAAGGAAATTCGGTTTCTGATGATTTGGAATTTGATAAATTCTTCAAACAAATGGATGTTTTCAGAACAGGAAAAGGAGAAGATCAGAAATATTTGTTTGATATTCCGCTTTACCTTTCTTCTTCAGATCAAAAAACGAGAGCTTTAGATAAAATCACGATGAAAAAATGGTTTCAAGAAAATCATTTTACTTCTGAGCCTTTGTACAATTATATCGATTATTGCTGTAAAGACGATTTTGGTCTAGGAATCGAATACGTTTCGGCTTGGGCTGGAATTCATTATTTTGCAGGAAGAAAGCAGGATTGCACGCCCGAAAAACATGACAGCGTTTTAACTTGGGCAGAAGGAAATTCTCGATTAGCCAATCATTTGAAAAAATATACCAAAGACAAATCGCTGAAAAATCATTTGGTTTACGAAGTCAAAACAGATGGAAATAAAGTAATCGCAAAAGCTTTTGATGATGTCAATAAAACTTCTATCGAAATTATTGCAGACAAAGTTATCATGGCTTCTCCGCAGTTTGTAAATCAGTATTTGATTCAAGACAGAAAAACATTTACCAAAGATTTTCATTATACGCCTTGGCTTTTGGCAACTTTAGTTGTTAATGATTTATTTGATAATTATAGTTTTCCACTTTCGTGGGATAATGTAATTTACGATGCAAAGGGCTTGGGTTACGTTTACGATCAGCATCAGACGGTGAATCAGGTTCAGGACAAAAAGGTGATTACGTATTATTATAGTTTTTCGTCTGCTGATTTGAAGAAAACCAGAAAAGAGCTTTATAAAAAAGATAAAGAATATTGGAAACAGTTTGTTTTGAACGATTTAAAAGTCGCACATCCAGATATTGAAGAATATGCAGAAGACATTGAAGTTTTTCTTTTAGGTCACGGAATGATTTCGCCTGCGCCAGGATTTATTTTTGGTGAAGCGAAAAAACAGGCAAAACAGAATATCGAAAGAAAGATTTATTTCGCACACAGCGATTTATCTGGAATTTCAATTTTTGAAGAAGCTTTTCATCAGGGAATTAATGTTGTAAATGAAATTGTAGATGGAACAACCTTGGATTCATAAAGCCAAAACCGATTTAGCTTTTATAATTGGACCGTCATTTTTTGTATTGGCAATCATTTTCGTTTTTCAGGATTATATTAGTGAAATAGAAGATCATTATTCTTTTTATACTTGGCTTTTTCTGATTGTTTTTATTGATGTCGCCCACGTTTATGCCACATTATTCAAAACTTATTTTGTTGCAGATGAATTCCAAAAACAGAAAACGAGATTAATTCTATTGCCGCTAATTTGTTTTGTAACCGGAATTGTGCTTTTCTCTTTCGGAAGTTTAGTTTTTTGGTCGTTTCTGGCTTATGTAGCTGTTTTTCATTTTATAAGACAGCAATATGGTTTTATGAGATTGTATGCCAGAAAAGAAACGAAGACGAAGTTCTCGGTTTGGATTGATAATCTTGCGATTTATGCTTCGACTGGATATCCGATGTTATATTGGTTTTTTTCGTCTAAGCGAAAGTTCAACTGGTTTGTAGAAAATGAATTTTTTAGATTTGAAAATCAAAAAATTCTGGAAATCCTGTTTTTGATTTATATCGGAATCTTGATTTTGTATATAGTTTATACAGCAATAAAATCCTTTCAAAATCGATTTTTTAATATTCCAAAAAACAGCATTATTTTAGGAACTGCTTTGTCTTGGTATTTCGGAATTGTATATTTTAATGACGATCTGATTTTTACTTTATTGAATGTCGTTTCGCACGGAATTCCGTATATGGCTTTGGTTTATTTTAAAGAAATTGATGGAAAATCAGCTTTAGAATTGGGAAGTTTGTCTTTCTTAAAACAATATAAAGGTATTTTGATTTATATTGGAATTCTGCTGTTAATTGCTTTTTCTGAAGAATTTCTCTGGGAATTTTTTGTCTGGAATGAAAATATCAGCGTTAGCCATTTTGATTTTTCGAGTTGGCAGATTTTGTTAGTTCCATTGTTGAGTGTTCCGCAGTTTACGCATTATTTGCTGGATGGTTTTATTTGGAAGTCTAAAAAATAATTTCTTCTGAAAACAAAAATTTCTACTCTAGCCCCGATAGGAACGATATCCTTTTGTTCTGGGGTTCAGAACAAAAGATATAGTGGATAGCGGGACTAAAGGTGTTTTGAAAACGAAAATTTCTGCTTCAAAAAATAAAAACATTAATTCTGCAACGCTATTTTGACTTTCGGCATCATTCTATCGACAAATAGTTTATAAGCAGATTCGGAAGGATGCAAACCATCTGAGGCCACAAGATTTGGACTATTAAGTCCTTCACGCGTAATATCTGTAATCGAGACGAAAGCGATTTGATTGGTGTTGCAATAGTTTTCTGCGAAAGAATTGTATTTGGTTATTTCTGCCGAAATTTTCGCGCTTTGATCGCCTGCAAGATTTTTTCCGTAAGGCGTGTAGGCATAATCTGGAATAGAAATTACGACTACATTTTTTTTATCATTTTTGGCAAGCATAACGGCTTTGTTGACTAATTCTGGAAATTCTTTTTCGTAAACAGAAAAATCTCTTCTCTGATATTGATTATTAACTCCAATTAAAAGTGTGACTAAATCATAATTAGATTCTGGTTTTTGAGAATCAATTGCCGCCAATAAATTAGAGGTTGTCCATCCGGTAGTTGCAATTATTTTGAGTGAAATCGTACTCGAAAACATTGTTCTTAAACTCGATTTGAGCTGTTCTGGAAAACGGCAAGTTTCGCAAACGCTTTGCCCGATGGTGTAACTATCGCCTAAAGCCAAATAATTTATAGAACTCGGAATAGTTGTTGGCGGACTTACAACAGGTGGATTTACAACTGGTGGAGTAGTAGTAATTGGAGTAGAATTGCTTTCTTCGGTCGTACAGCTTAGAAGAAAAACAGAAAATATAACGGTAGCTATTTGTTTAAAATGTAGTTTCATAATTTGTTTAAATTAGAGTAATGGCTTTAAACAAATAGTTACGTTAAATAGGCGGGTTTGGATTTTAAACCATTTCGGTTTTCATCACGATTTCTTCTTCGATGGCATTCCAAAGTCCGATACGTTTTTCTAAGGCAAGAATAGAAACTTCTTCTACTTCTTTCCATTTTTGAGCATCGTCTTCGCATAATTCTGTAATCATCTGCATTGCCATTGGACCGTGTTCGTCAGCGTCCAATTCGATATGTCTTTCAAAATAATAAAGTAATTTTGTTAAATCGATGTCCGGAAGATTCTTTTGGAAGTTTTTCAGTATTTGCGTGAACATACTCGGAATCAAATCTTCTCTTCCGAAAGTAAATGCAGCGGCAATTTCGTGTGGTTTTCCTTCTTCAATTACTCTAAATGTAAAATCTAAAAAGGCTTTTACGTTTGGATGCAATGAACTTTGTTTGATTGCCACAAATATATTATGAAGAGAAGTAACTTCTGATAAGAATTTTAAAACACCAGTTGTATCTGCTCCGCAATCTTCCATTGCTTCTAGATACATTTCGTAATGGCTTTGTCTTCTTCCGTCAATAGTCAAATCTGTTTCTTCTGCAAGAACAATTTCATTAATTAAATATCGTGTTTCTGGATTTTTAGTCGCAAACCAAGGTGTTGTTGTGCAGGTAAGTTTGGCTTGTAGAGCTTTTAATAAAGACATAAAATCCCAAACAGCAAAAACGTGAGTTTCTAGAAAACTGTGCAGATCGTCTAGGTTTTGAATCTTATTATATAAAGCGTGGTTTAATAATTGGTCTTTCTGTGGTTGGATGCTTTTGTTTATCGCTTCGATATTCATTTTAAAAAAATTTTGATGCAAAGATAAAAAGCTTCTCTGTTAGAAGAAGCTTTTTAGATTGATTTTGTATATATTTTAATAAATATCAATTATTTAAATGCAGGAATTCCAGTTACGTCCATTCCGGTTATAAGTAAATGAATGTCGTGAGTTCCTTCATAAGTAATAACACTTTCAAGATTCATCATATGGCGCATTATGGAGTATTCGCCAGTAATTCCCATGCCTCCGAGCATTTGTCTTGCTTCTCGAGCAATGGTAATCGCCATATTGACGTTATTGCGTTTTGCCATCGAAATTTGTGCTGTTGTTGCTTTTCCTTCGTTTCTTAAAACACCTAAACGCCAAGTTAATAATTGTGCTTTTGTGATTTCGGTAATCATTTCTGCCAGTTTTTTCTGCTGTAGTTGAGTTCCTCCAATTGGTTTTCCGAACTGGATTCTCTCTTTAGAATAGCGTAAAGCAGTATCATAGCAATCCATTGCGGCACCGATTGCGCCCCAAGCAATTCCGTAACGAGCAGAATCTAAGCATCCAAGCGGAGCACCCAAACCAGATTTATTAGGAAGAAGATTTTCTTTTGGAACTTTCACATTATCAAAAATTAATTCTCCTGTTGCAGATGCACGAAGCGACCATTTATTATGAGTTTCTGGAGTCGAAAAACCTTCCATGCCACGCTCTACGATTAAACCGTGAATTCTGCCTTCTTCATTTTTTGCCCAAACAATGGCAATATCTGCAAACGGCGCGTTAGAAATCCACATTTTAGCACCATTTAAAAGATAATGATCTCCCATGTCTTTAAAGTTGGTAATCATGCTTCCGGGATCAGAACCGTAATCGGGTTCTGTTAAACCAAAACAACCGATAAATTCTCCCGTTGCCAGTTTTGGCAGATATTTCATTCTTTGTTCTTCGTTTCCGTATTTCCAAATAGGATACATTACCAAAGAAGATTGAACAGATGAGGTTGATCTTACGCCAGAATCTCCTCTTTCTATTTCTTGCATAATTAAACCATATGAAATTTGGTCTAAACCAGCTCCTCCATATTCAATAGGAATGTAAGGACCAAAACCGCCAATCTCGCCGAGACCTTTTATAATTTGTTTAGGAAATTCTGCTTTTTGTGCATATTCTTCTATAATAGGAGAAACTTCTCTTTTAACCCATGCACGAGCTGATTCTCGAACTAATTTATGTTCATCGCTTAGCAAATCGTCTAAGTTATAGTAATCTGGAGATTGAAATAGGTCTGGTTTCATGTTTTTTAATTTTTAACAAACAAATTTACGTAATAAAAATATAACAAATAGTGTATTAATTGTTATATTTTTTCGGAACAAAAATAAAATTAATAGGAATTTGGCAAATTAATTGTAGTTTATTGATAATTTATAGACTATTTTTGAATACCAAAAACTAAATTAAATGAGGCTGATCATCTCTTTTTTATTTTTCTTGATACTTAATACCGGTGTGGCTCAATCAAATAAGGGGCTATCCGAGCAAAAATATATAGAGTTACAAGATAAGATACGTTTCAGCATCAATGGAAATTACGATGAGGGTTTAACATTTGTTAAAGAATTATTAAAATCAGATAATCCAGAACATTTGACGTTCGCTAGCGGAGCAGCTTCGTATCTCTATCAATTAAAAGGTGATAGCATAAATTCAGATAAAAGCTATGCGGAGGCATTAATTCACCTTAAAAAAATTCCAGAATCTAATAAGAAAATAAAAACTCATTCCTATTTATGTAATTTTCATGGTCTTGTTTTTTGGAAAAGACATAATTACAGTCAGGCGTTAAGTGCTTATCAAGAGGGAATCAAACTTTCTTCTCAAATAAACGATGTTATACAGATGGTAAAGTTCAAAGCTAATATGGCTTTGATAAATGAAAGTGTTGGAAATTATCAGCTGTCGATCAAAATTTTAAAACAAAACGATGTTTTTTTAGATAAGAATGAAAATCTTTATGAGAAAGATCAATTTCAAAATGCAAAAAGTAACACTTATACCAATCTAGGAAATGCTTTTGAAGGCTATTATGGCAAAAATCGGGATAAAGCATATTTGTTGGATTCGGCAGAGTACTTCTATAAAAAGGCAATAGCTTACTCAGAAAAATTTGAGGACAATAAAATTACTTCCAAATTAAGTTTAGGAAATATCTACTCATTCAAAAAAGACTTTAGTAATGCAGAAAAGATTTATTATGATATCGCTATTTATGCGAAGCAAAGTAACAATGCTTTTTTATACCAAATTTCCAATTTTAATTTAGGTGATTTATACTTTACGTTAAAGAAATACGATCGAGCTCTTATTTTTTTAAAGAAAGTAGATTCGATAAGTATAAAAAATAAGATGATGGATAATAGCTATTTTAAATCCAATTATCTTCAGGCAAAAATTTACAGTATCAAAAATGAACCTGAATTGGCTTATAAGCATTCTAAGTTATATTTAGATTCCTACGAAAAGTATGAGGGAAATATGAGAGAAGAAGCTCTCGAAGTAAATTATAAGCTCGGTACGGCGGATCTTAGCGAAGAAATGTTAGACGTTCAGGAAAAGTATAAATACGAGGTGTTTTGGAATAAAGCTTTAAAAGTATTTTATGTAATTCTAGTTATTGGAATTGTATTTTTCTTGATTAAAAGTATTCGAGACAAAAATAAAGCACATAAAAAAATGAATGCTTTAATTGAGGAATTTAAAGCTAATCTGGAGAAAAAAGAAATTGAAAATACCGAAATTGATAAAGCTGTAATTGAAGAAGTTTTTGCCGAAACGCCAGAATTAGATGAAATTCAGCTTAAGAAAGAAAATGCAAATCTTAGCATTGATGAAGCAAAAGAAAATAAAATCGTAGAAAAATTATTGGCATTAGAAGAAAAGCTAGAATATTTAAACGCCGATTTTACCCTATCGTATGTTGCTAAAAAAATAAAAACAAATACGACATACTTATCTTATGTAGTAAATAAAAGATTTGGTAAATCTTTTGGGGAATATTCTAATGAACTAAAAATAAATTATGTTATTAACCAGATGATTACGAATCATTTGTATCGTAAATATTCTACTCAGGCAATAGCAGAAAGCGTTGGTTTTAAAAATGCAGTTTCTTTTGCAAAATCATTTCGCAAAAGAACTGGGGTATCCCCAGCTCAGTTTGCAAGTAATATTTAGACCTTTTTTTAAGTATTTCCGTTTCCGCCGTTATTTTTTCCAGGATCTACAGGTGGTTCTGTTGGATTTGGATTTGCAGGAGGAACTCCATCACCGCCACGAACCACTTTTAATTGAGTTGCTACTAATTTTTCATTCTGGAAATTTTCGAAATTTGATTTAGGATTTTTCATGATGCTTATTTTTTGATGTCTTTAGTAATTGATTTTTTGGATGCTTTATATATTATAGGTAGAAATAATTTAAGTATTTCCGTTTCCGCCATTATTTTTTCCAGGATCTACAGGAGACTCTCCGTCACCGCCACGAACCACTTTTAATTGAGTTGCCACTAATTTTTCACTCTGGAAATCTTCGAAATTTGCTTTAGGATTTTTCATGATGCTTAATTTTGATGTCTTTAGTAATTGATTTTTTGGATGCTTTATATATAGGTAGAAATAATTTAAGTATTTCCGTTTCCGCCATTATTTTTTCCAGGATCTACAGGAGACTCTCCGTCACCTCCACGAACCACTTTTAATTGAGTTGCCACTAATTTTTCGTTCTGGAAATCTTCGAAATTTGCTTTAGGATTTTTCATGATGCTTATATTTTGATGTTTTTAATAATTGATTTTTCGGATGCTTTATAGGTAGAAAGGATTTATGTATTTCCGTTTCCGCCGTTATTTTTTCCAGGATCTACAGGAGGAACTCCGTCACCGCCGCGAACCACTTTTAATTCGGTTGCCACTAATTTTTCGTTCTGGAAATCTTCTAAATTTGCTTTATAATTTTTCATGATGCTTAATTTTGATGTCTTTAGTAATTGATTTTTCGGATGCTTTATAGGTAGAAAGGATTTATGTATTTCCGTTTCCGCCATTATTTTTTCCAGGATCTACAGGAGGAACTCCGTCACCGCCACGAATCACTTTTAATTCAGTTGCCACTAATTTTTCGTTCTGGAAATCTTCGAAATTTGCTTTATAATTTTTCATGATGCTTATATTTTGATGTCTTTACTAATTGATTTTTCGGATGCTTTATAGGTAGAAAGGATTTATGTATTTCCGTTTCCGCCATTATTTTTTCCTGGATCTACAGGAGGAACTCCGTCACCTCCGCGAATCACTTTTAATTCAGTTGCTACTAATTTTTCATTCTTGAAATCTTCGAAATTTGATTTAGGATTTTTCATTTTCTTTTCTTTTTTAGGTTATATTTTAATACAAATAATCTTTCATAAATATTTTTAAGCGATATTTAGAAATGCGATAAAATCGATAATTTTAAATTGGCTACGCTAAAATTTTTGGTTTATTTTGATTAAAAAAAGCTGTAAAATTGAACTTCTTTTTATAAGTTAAATCTCACTTTTAAAGATTTGATTTTGCTTTTTTTGAGAGGTAATTTTGGTGCAATTAAGGATTTTTTTTGATCAATTTTTGAGTGATTTTTTTTACTCTTCTGACCACTTTTTTTCTTTAAAATAATTGAGTTTTTATCGCTTCTTTTTCATGTTTTTTGATGTTTGAATTATTTCTATTCCAAAACTAGACAAAAACATAAACCGTTAATCGAAAAATGGCTTTCTGGGTTTTTTATCGAAAAAACCACAATGTAAATAACTGTAAATCAATAAATTAAAACACGCACTATACTTGGTATAATTTATAAATTGTATGTGGTATAATTAATAAAATGTATGCACGTATGCGATATTTATCAATAAAAACCCCAATCTTTGCATTGTAATCATGATTTAAAAACGATCGAAAACGATGTTAAAACTGGTCCAAAAATTTCTTCAAATCAACAAATACTCAGACATAAAAAATGAGTTCAAGGATCTGTTTTTGTCTCATCCAAACTATCCGAGTTTATTTGCGATTACAGACTCGTTCGATTTGCTTTCTGTAGAGAATGCAGCGGTCAGAGTTTCGAAGGAACAAATTGTAGATCTGCCATCAAATTTTTTGGCCTATTTTAAAGATGAATTAATTCTAGTCGAAAAGATTAAAAATGGTGTTCGAATTACGACGACAAAAAAAGGAAGCCAAAAATTATCTTATGATAAATTTCTTTTAGACTGGAACGGAGTAATTGTTGCCATAGAACCAAATAATGTTGTTGCAAGAGAAAATTTGAAAGTAGAATACAATTGGTTGAAATATTTCCTACCACTTGTTCTTTTAATCGGATTATCATTTTTCTATAACGACTTTGATTTATTTAGTGGCTCATTTTTAATTACGTCGATAATTGGTTTAGTGGTGAGCATCTTTATTATTCAGCAGAAATGGGGTGTTAAAAACACTGTAATTTCAAAATTTTGTAATTTAAGTTCTAACTCTTCTTGTCATTCTGTAATAAGTTTCAACGATGATATTGCAAATAAGTGGTTAAGCTTTTCAGATTTACCATTATTATTCTTTAGCGCAAGCATAATTGCCATTTTGATACAGCCATTAAATTCTGCCATTTTTGTCGGTTTTTTAAGTCTGTTGGCAATTCCAGTAGTAGTTTGCTCTATTTGGATTCAAAAATTTGAAATTCAAAAATGGTGCGTTATGTGTTTAGCAGTATCATTCTTGATTTTAGTTCAGAGTGTAATATGGTTTTCATCAGACTTATTTACTTTGAGTTTCAGTTTAAATACAATTTTTCCTTATGTATTTTCTTTATTGCTTTTAATTCCAATTTGGGCAGCAGTAAAAGTGATGATTAAAAATATTTTGGATAATGAAAATTCATTAAAAGAACTTAAAAAGTTTAAAAGAAATTATTCGCTATTAAACTTCTTATCTAAAAAAGTAAAATATACTAAGGGATTTGAAGAATTAAGAGGTCTAAATTTTGGAAATAAAAATGCAGTAGTAAGACTTTCAATAATTCTAAGTCCAAGCTGTGGACATTGTTACAAAACATTTCAAGAAGCTTTTGATTTGGTATTGAAGTTTCCAGACAAAATATATTTAAACGTTCTTTTTAATATTAATCCAGAAAACAACGACAATCCATATAAAACTGTTGTTGAAAGATTGTTAACCATAAATAGAATAACTCCAGGAAAAACTGTCGAAGCGATTTCTGATTGGTACATTAAAAGAATGGTACACAAAAAATGGTTAAAAAAGTGGGCTGTAGATTCTGTTAGTATGATGATCAGTCAGGAAATTCAAAAACAATACGATTGGTGTTCGATGAATAATTTTAATTATACACCAGTAAAAATTGTAAATGAGAGATTATTTCCAAATGAATATGAATTGAATGAATTAAAATATTTCTTGAATGATTTTGTTGATGAAGTTCAAGTTTTAGAAAAAACAGCCTAAAATTAAAATAATAAAAACCCCAAAAACCTGCAGTTATGTTAAAGAATATTTTGAAATTGAAAGGTGCAGTAGAATTGACTGCGAGTGAGCAAAAAACAATAAATGGAGGAAATGCTCCTATTTGTGATGACGGATTTAAAGCTAAAAGATGTACAGAATTTGGAACTGTTCCGGCATATTGGAGTTGTTTGCCAAATAGTTACGTTGGAAGCTGTTAACAGAAAAAAAACTTAAGCATCAAGTTTTTACAGATTTGAGGCTTAAACCCAGAAAACGTAAATAACCAGTTATGTTAGAAAAAATTTTAAAAAGTAAAGAGACAAAGAAGCTGACGAAGAAAGAGCAGAAAAACATTTTAGGTGGCGAATCATCGGAACCAAACTGTTACAATGCTACAGCTGATAAATTTTATGCTTGCTAATTTGAATATTTAAATAGTAACAGAGTTAAAAGCTCTGTTACTATTAAAAAAAAGGTATTAGTTATGTTGAAAAAAATTTTAAGTCTTAAAGATGCTCACACTATTAATAAAAGTGAGCAGAAAACCATAAAAGGAGGAATTCCTCAATGTTGGGTTTATGCCTTAGAAGCGGGATGCATTTTAATACGATCAGACGAAACTTGTCCGATAAATACAGTACCGGGTATTTGTGATACAAGTCGTCTTTGTTGTTGATTTTTTAACTTTTTTAGAGTAATACGATATAGCCTTATTTAGAATTTAGTCATGTTTTTTTTGAATGTATAGGCGCTCGATCGTGGAACATTGAGCATTTTCTTAGTATTGATGATTGGTACTAAGATTCTTAGGAGTTGGCCGCTGTGTTTAATTTTAATTGGTTAGGGTAAAACCACGGCCATGTCCTAAAGAAATTGTGTTGCTAGAAAATTTGTTTATGAATAGCCAAACAGAGAAGATTTATGTCTTCTCTGTTTTTTTTATGGATTAACAAGAATTTTTTTTCTTAAATTGCTCGTGAAAATCAAAATAAATTGAAAAAATTCATTCATTACAGACAAGCCGATAATAAAGATTGCGGGCCCACATGTTTAAAAATTATAGCTAAATATTACGGCAAAACAATCAATATTCAGGAGTTGCGAGATTTTAGCGAAACAACTCGTGAAGGAAGTAATCTGCTTTTTTTGAGTGATGCCGCCGAAAAAATTGGTTTTAGAACTTTAGGCGTAAAATTGTCTGTAACAAGAATTGAAGAAGCGCCTCTTCCGTGTATTCTTCATTGGAATAAAGATCATTATGTTGTTCTTTATAAAATAAAAAAAGGAAAATTTTACATATCAGATCCTGCGTTTGGACTTCTAGAATATAATAAAGAAGAATTTGTCAAGTTTTGGATTGGAAATAATGCAGATGATGAAACAAAAGAAGGAATCGCACTTTTAATAGAAGCAACACCAAATTTCTTTCAATCTGATTTTGATAAAGAAGAAAATTCAGGTTTAGGTTTTAGATTTCTTTCTCAGTATTTATTTCAATATAAATCTTTTTTAATTCAGCTAGCAATTGGTCTTCTTGCCAGCAGTTTACTTAATCTGATTTTTCCGTTTTTAACGCAGAGTATTGTCGACGTCGGAATCCAGAATCAGAATATTAATTTTATCTATCTAATTCTTTTTGCAATGCTTTTTATTTTTGCCGGAAGAACAGGTTTAGAATTAATCAGAAGCTGGATTTTACTTCATCTTTCCACAAGAATTAATATTTCGCTGATTTCAGATTTCTTTATAAAATTAATGAATCTGCCGATTTCCTTTTTTGATGTCCGAATGACGGGAGATATTATGCAGCGAATTAATGACCATCGAAGAATCGAAAAAATTCTTACCACATCTTCTTTAAATGTGCTTTTTTCTGTAATTAATATGTTTGTCATGGGCGCAGTTCTGGCGTATTTTAACCTACAGATATTTTTAGTTTTTTTTCTAGGAAGTTTGTTTTATTTCGGATGGATAACTTTGTTTCTAAAAAGAAGAGAAGTATTAGATTATAAGCGTTTTGCTGAAGTTTCTAATGAGCAAAATAAGGTTATGGAGCTTATAAACGGAATGCAGGAAATAAAACTCCACAACGCAGAAAAACAGAAACGCTGGGGATGGGAATATGTGCAGGCAAGACTTTTTAGAGTTTCAATAAAAGGTTTGGTTTTAGAACAATCTCAGACAATTGGCTCTTCTGTAATTAACGAATTAAAAAATATTTTCATCATTCTTCTTTCTGCCAAGTTAGTGATTGAAGGCTCTATTACGCTGGGTATGATGTTGGCCATAAGTGCTATTGTAGGAAGTTTAAATGGACCAATTACACAATTAATAGAGTTTGTAAGAGAATTGCAAGATGCCAAAATTTCGCTTGCTAGATTGTCAGAAATTCATCAAAAAGAAGATGAGCTGCAGCAAGAAGCTCATCAGACAAATGAAATTCCGCATGATGCTGATATTGAAATTAAAAATCTTTCTTACCGATATTTAGGCGCAGATGCTCCAGTTTTAGATAATTTGAATTTAATAATTCCAGCCAATAAAGTAACCGCAATTGTCGGTGTCAGCGGAAGCGGAAAAACAACTTTGATGAAACTTCTTCTAAAGTTTTATGAACCCGAAAAAGGAGAAGTTACAATCGGAAATGCACAGCTAAAAAATATTTCTCAAAAAGCTTGGAGATCAAATATTGGAGCCGTGATGCAGGAAGGATTTATTTTTAGCGATACAATTGCCAATAATATTGCTTTTGGCTCAGATAGAATTGATAAAGAAAGATTGGTTTATGCCGCTGATGTGGCCAATATTAAAGAATATATAAGCGGATTGCCTCTTGGATATAATACAAAAATCGGTGCAGAAGGATTAGGAATGAGTACGGGACAAAAACAACGTTTGCTTATTGCGAGAGCAGTTTATAAAAATCCGGAAATTTTGTTTTTTGATGAAGCGACATCGGCTTTAGATGCCAACAATGAAAAAGAGATTATGAAAAAGCTGGATATATTTTTCAAGGATAAAACTGTAGTTGTAATCGCACATCGATTAAGTACTGTTATGAATGCCGATCAGATTGTGGTTTTAGATAAAGGAAAAATTATCGAAATGGGAAGCCACTCTGCATTGGTAGCGCAAAAAGGAAATTATTTTGAACTGGTTAGAAATCAATTGCAATTAGGAAATTAATCATGAACGAAGATACATTTGAATTAAGAAGCGAAGAGGTTCAGGACATTCTGACCAAAGTACCGCATTGGATGATTCGATGGGGAACGGTTTTGATTTTTGCTATTATCATGATGCTGTTTTTTGTTTCTTGGTTTGTAAAATATCCAGATGTTGTTAAAACAGAAATTGTGATAACAACGAATATTCCGCCAGAGAGAATTGTTTCAAAATCTTCTGGCCGTATAGAAGCTATTTTGGTTAAAGATAAAACGCCTATTGCAAAAAACAGCACATTGGCAATTATTGAAAATACGGCAAGTTACAAAGATGTTTTTCTGCTCAAAAGTATTGTAGATAATTACGATATAAATAACTCAAAAAAGGCTTTTCCTTTTGCATCACTAAAGAATACGCAGTTAGGAGAAATTGAAAGCGCTTTTGCTGTTTTTCAAAAAGATTATCAAGCGCAACAATTGAATGAAAGTCTGCATCCTTTTGAAATTGAAAGTATAGCGCAAAGCTCAGAGAAAATTCAGCTTAAAGAAAGATTGGATATTCTGCAGCAGCAAAAAGTGCTGAACGAAAGCGAACTCCAATTGCAGAAAAATGAAATTGCAAGATTTGAAACATTGTTCAATAAAGGTATTATTTCTGCCCAAGAAATGGAAGCCAAAAAGCTTGGATATCTTCAAGCAATGAAGAGCTATAAAGGACTTTTAACTTCGATTTCTCAAATAAAGTCATCTTTGATTGACAATACCAAATCAAGTCAAAATTCGCAGATAAACAGCACAAAAGAAGAAGTCAATCTGGGTAGAAGCATGGCACAATCTTTTTATCAGTTAAAAAAAGTGATAAAAGATTGGGAGCTGGCTTATACACTAAAATCTTCCGTAAGCGGTGTAGTTACTTTTTTGCAGGTTTGGAATGAAAATCAAACTATTAATGTGGGAGATAATGTTTTTTCGATAATTCCCGATGCAAAAAATACTTTTATAGGAAAAGTGAAAGCTCCGGCATTAAATTCAGGAAAAATTAAAATAGGGCAACGCGTAAATATCAGACTGGCAAATTATCCAGATAGAGAATTTGGTGTTCTAAAAGGCGAGATTAAAAATATTTCTTTAGTTCCAGACAAAGACGGAAATCTATTGGTGGATGTTGCTCTTCCAAACGGATTAAAAACATCTTATGATAAGCAAATTGTTTTTCAGCAGGAAATGAAAGGAAGCGCAGAAATTGTAACCGAAGATTTGCGCTTAATCGAAAGAATACTTTATCAGTTCAAAAGCATATTTGAGCAAGTTTAAAATTACCCAAAACTATTACTAACTAAAACCAATTTTTATTAAATGAAAAAACTTCTACTAGTTTCGATTCTTTTATTTTTTCAAAATTCATTTTCAAAACCAATAACCGAAACCCAAAAACTTGCTGCAACTTGTAAAGTTTGGGGATTTTTAAAATATTATCATCCTAATGTGACAGATGGAAGTAAAAATTGGGATGAACAACTCTTTCAAATTCTGCCAAAAGTTGAAGAAGCTCAAACTTCTGAAGCATTTTCTTTAGTAATAGAAAATTGGATAGATTCTTTAGGAGAAGTTAAAAAACTAAAAACAAATAAAGTGTCAAAAAAAGAATATTTTGATAAAAACTTCGATTTGTCATGGTTCAATAAAAAGGAATTGTTCTCGAAATCTCTTTCGAAAAAATTAAAATTCATTGAAGAAAATAGACTTCAAGGAAAGCAATTTTATGTTGATTTTGCATTTAATACAGGTAAGATGCCTTTGCAGTTTAATAATGAGGTAAAATATACAGATTTTAAATGGACAGATAAAAATATGCGTCTTCTTTCATTATTTAGATATTGGAACTACATCGAGTATTTTTTTCCATATAAATATCAAATGGATGAAAATTGGGATAAAGTATTGATTGAAATGCTTCCAAGATTTTATGCTCCAGAATCGGATAAAGATTTTGGTTTGGCAATGTGTGAGATTTCTATAAAATTAAACGATACGCACGCCTCTACTCAGATGCCACAATTATTTGAATATTTTGGAGATAAATTTATTCCAGCGGATGTCAAAATTATAGATGAAAAAGCAATTGTGTTTAGTTTGAAAAATGATTCATTGGCAAAAGTAAATGATTTAAAAATTGGTGACGTAATTACAAAAGTTAACGGAAAAAATATTGGTGAACTTATAAAAGAAAACCGAAAATATGTTGAAGGTTCGAATGAACCGTCTGTATTAAAAAATATATATTGGACAATTTTTAATGGAGCATCGCCATCAGTAGAAATTGAATTTATTAGAGACGGAAAAACGGCTGTAAAATCTATAAATCGTTATAAATACCAAGATTTAAAAATTCAGTTTCCAGAAAAAGGAAAATGGAAAATTTTAGAAGGAAATATTGGTTATGTCAATTATGGTGAATTAGAAGAGAGTGATATTCCAGCTTTAATAACTGCGCTAAATGATACAAATGCTATTGTTTTTGACAATCGAGAGCGTCCGCAAGATGTATTGTATGCTGTTTCAAACTGGCTTAATGCTGAAGAAAAAGAGTTTGCTAGATTTCTTGATCCTGATGTTAGTTATCCTGGGCGTTATGTTTGGAGAGAAAGAATTGAAAAATGTGGTAAAACCAATCCTGATAATTACAAAGGTCAAGTAATTGTTTTAATTGATGAAAAAGCTGTTAGTCATGCAGAATTTAATGCAATGAGTTTGAAAACAGTTCCTAAAGTTAAGATAATAGGTTCCCAAACTGGCGGAGCAGACGGAGCAAATTATGGATTTCCACTTATTAAAGGATTTTATACTTCGTTTACTTGTTACGGTGTTTTTTATCCAGATAAAAAAGAAACCCAACGTATAGGGATTGTTCCAGATATTGAAGTGAAACCGACTATTTTAGGTATTCAACAAGGAAGAGACGAAGTTCTGGAAAGAGCGATTCTTTTTGCTAAAAATGGGAAATAATATAAAAAACGTTTTTCATTCTCGATAATTAATTTAGACAATCAACTCACTTAATTCTGGTTTTTAATGAAAAAATATCTTTTAATTCTCCTTCTGTTATTATTTCAAAATTCATTTTCAAAACCGATTTCCGAAACTCAAAAACTTGCTGCAACTTGCAAAATTTGGGGATTTTTAAAATATTATCATCCAAATGTTGCCGATGGAAGTAAAAATTGGGATGAACAATTATTTTTGATTTTACCTCAGATTGAGAAAGCTCAAAGTGCTGAAGAATTTTCTTCTGTTATAGAAAAGTGGATTGCTTCTTTGGGAGAAATAAAGCCTTATAAAACGGTTGCGTCTGAAAAAAAGAAGGACTATTTTAATAAAAACTTCGATTTATCATGGATTTCTAATAAAGAATTGTTTTCTAAAGCACTTTCGAAAAAATTAAAATTTATCGAAGAAAATAGGATTCAGAATAAACAATTTTATATCCAATTTACAGAAGATGATGAAAAGGGAGTTTTTGAAGAAATTACGAACGAAATAGTTTATCAGGATTTTGTGTGGACTAATAAAAACCTGAGAATTTTAACTTTGTTTAGATATTGGAATTATGTAGAATATTTCTTTCCTTATAAATATCAAATGGATCAACATTGGGATAACTCTTTAAATGAAATGCTTCCCAAATTTATTAATCCTAAAGCAGAAGTTGATTTCCATTTGGCAATGAAAGAGTTGATTGTAAAACTGGATGATTCGCATGGTTTTTTTGGAACAAAAGTTCTGTATTTAGATTTTTTTGGAAATAAATTCGTCCCTTTTGAAACGAAAATTATTGATGATAAAGCTATTGTTATAAGCTTAAAAAATGATTCTCTTGCAAAATTAAGCGATATTAAGATTGGCGATGTTATAACGAAAGTTGATGGTAAAACCGTTAATGAAATTTTAAAAGAAAAAATAAATTATATAGAAGGTTCTAATATTCCAACAGTTTTAAGAAATTCGAATACGGCTGTTTTTAATGGAAGTTCGAAAAATGTAGAAATTGAATATACAAGAGGTGAGAAGACTGCTGTTAAATCCATAAACCGTTATATTTATTTGGATATGAAGGTAAAACCTGAAAAGAAAGAAAAATGGAAAGTTTTGGAAGACAATATAGGTTATGTAAATTTTACTTCGCTTATGTATGATGATATTCCTGCTTTGATCAAAAACTTAAATGATACAAAAGCTATAATTTTTGATAATCGCTGCTATCCTAATGGTGTGATGTCTGCAATCGCCGAGTGGATCAATTCTCAATCAAAAGATTTTGCAAGATTTACTTATCCAGATATCACTTATCCAGGAAAATTTTATTGGAGTAAAAATTTTGATATTGGAAGTGAAAATCCAAATCATTATAAAGGGAAAGTTATTGTTTTGGTAGATGAAAATACACAAAGCCATGCAGAGTTTACAGCAATGAGCATGAAAACGGCACCAGATGTTACAATAATAGGAAGTCAGACTGCTGGCGCAGATGGAAATGTTTGTAGTTTTCAGGTAATAAAAGGATTTTACACTGCATTTAGCGGAATAGGCGTTTTTTATCCAAACAAAAAAGAAACACAGCGAATCGGAATTGTTCCAGATATTGAAGTAAAACCGACTATTTTAGGTATTCAACAAGGAAGAGACGAAATTCTGGAAAGAGCGATTCTTTTTGCTAAAAACGGAAAATAGAACATACAATTCTTTGTCAAAGCTTTAAACTTTGACAAAGATGTTTTTACATCTTTAAATAAAAATCTTTAGTCAACTCGATATATTCTGGAGTATAAACGTGTCTGTCAATTTCGATAATTAATTCATCGATTTCGATTTTAGAAACTTCATTTCGGCTAAAAGCCAATAAACTACGTTTAATTTCAGTTTTTGGAGTTCCTTTTACGCGTGTAATTTTTATTGGATAAAGTTCGAATTCTTTTGCCAAAGCAGTGAATTTTTCTTCTTCTTTGAAAGGAATAATAACGGCTAAAATTCCATTTTCTGAAAGTAATAAATCTGCAGCTTCCACAATTTCTTCAAAAGGCATTGCGTCCTGAAATCTTGCCAGATCACGTTGTTCGTTTTCGGTTTTATAATCTTCGGCGTAAAAAGGCGGATTCGAAACGATTAAATCGTATTCATCTTCCGGTTCTTCAATAAATTCATCTAAACCAGCATGAAAACAAAATAATCGGTCTCCCCAAGGAGAAGCTTCAAAATTTTCTACAGCTTGTTCGTGCGCCTCTTCATCAATTTCTAGAGCGTCAATTTGTTCTGCGTTACTTCTTTGCGCAAGCATTAAAGCGATAATTCCAGTTCCTGCACCAATATCCAGAATACTAAAAGGATTATGATTAATTGGAGCCCAAGAACCCAATAAAACACCATCAGTGCCAACTTTCATTGCAGTTTTGTCTTGTTTGACACTAAATTGCTTGAATTGAAACATCTTAATTTTTGCTTGAAGATTAACGTTTTTTGATTTCAGATAAAAAAACTGAACACTAAAAACTGTAAACTGAATATTCTTTTAAAGGTACATTTCTACAAGACCTTCTGGAAGATCCATAATTACCTTTTTGTTTTCACGATCGATTTTTACAAGGAAATTGTCAATCATCGGAACTAAGATTTCTACTTCGCCATTTAAAACTTCAAAAAGAGGTTGAGCAGTAGAATCGTTAATAGAAGTTATTTTACCGAAAACACCTAAACGTTTATCTTCGATTTCAAAACCAATAACTTCGTGGAAATAAAATTTGTTACCTGAAAGTTTTGGCAACATTGTTAGCGGAAGATAAATGCCATTTCCGACAATTGCATCGGCATCTTCTTCTGTATTTACATCTTCAAAACGAACTCTCAAAAAGTCGTTTTTATGCATTGAACTTGATTCAATAAAAAAAGGAACCAAGTGTTTGTTGTGTTCAACAAACACTGATTCCAAGTTTTCGTATAACTCAGGTTCGTCTGTGTCTAAATAGATCAGAACTTCACCTTTGAAACTAAATTTTTTAGCGATTTTACCTAAATAAAAACATTCTTCTTTACGCATTATCGCTAAGTAAAATTATGCTTCAGTTGTTTCGTTATTCTCTTCAGCAGCAGGTGCTTCTTCAGTTGCTTCAGCAACTTCTTCTGTAGCCTCTTCAGCTTGTGCAGCGGCAGCAGCTTCAGCTTGTGCAGCAGCAGCATCAGCAACACGTTTAGCGTTAACTTCTTTCTCTGCTTTTAATGCAGTAGCTTTAGCGTCAGCTTTTGCTTTAGATAAACCATCTTTTTTAGCATCAACTTTTCCAGCTTTAGCTTCTAACCATGCAGTTAATTTAGCATCAGCTTGTTCTTGAGTTAAAGCTCCTTTACGAACTCCTCCATCAAGGTGGTGTTTCAATAAAGCACCTTTGTAAGAAAGGATAGCTCTTGCAGTATCAGTTGGTTGTGCACCATCGTGTAACCATTTAACTGCGCTGTCAAGGTTTAACTCAACAGTTGCTGGGTTTGTGTTTGGATTGTAAGTACCGATTTTCTCTAAGTATCTACCATCTCTTTTTGAGCGTGCATCTGCAGCTACTACCCAGTAAAAAGGTTTTCCTTTTTTACCGTGTCTTTGTAATCTAATTTTTACTGACATAATCTTATGATTAAATTTTGAGGTACTCGACCTCTGTTAATTAAGGGCGCAAAGATATAATTTTTTTATGAATAATGTGTTTCAAAACGTATTAAATGCAATTAAGGTGAATTTTTGTCATTTTTTACCCTATTTTGGGTTAATTTTGAAACGTTAATTAGCTGTAAAACGGTACTTTTGTGTAAAATTCATTTTTAAATATGAAAAAATACTTTTACTTTTTATCATTCTTGCTACTCATCACATCTTGTACAGAGGATATAAAATTTAATAATCCTGCTTTTCAAACTCTAAAAGATAATGTTTTTTGGAGAGGACGTAGTTATGAAGCCGAAACAGAAACTAATGGAGTTTTTACTATTGAAGGTTCTCTTGGGTATGAGAAAATAAGTTTCCAGTTTCCGGAGCCAAGCGAGAAAATCTATGTTTTAGGTATAAACAATACTTCAAAAGCAATTTACAAAAACACACTTTCTGGACACGAAGAAGAATTTGTTACAGGAGAAGGAAAAGGCAGCGGCGAGGTTGTAATTACCGAATATAATACTGTTGATAAAACCATTTCTGGAACGTTCAAATTTACTGCTGTTAATACAGATTCTAATGCCGAAAAACAAACAATGCATTTCTCAGAAGGCGTTTTTTATAAAATTCCGGTAAAACTAAGTGCGAACTTTGTCCCTGTTAATAATTAGCTCTAAAGCCATTATTTCTCTGCGAAATCAAAATAAAAACTTAAATAAAATCATAATATGGTTGATTACATATAAATAAGAGTACATTTGCTTATTATTATAAATAAATATCTATGAATATTTTTGTTGGAAGCCTTCCATTCAGTATTGAGGAAGCAGATTTAAGAGAGTCTTTTGAGGCTTATGGAGCAGTTGACTCTGTTAAAATTATTACTGATAAATTTACTGGAAGAAGTAAAGGCTTTGGTTTTGTTGAAATGCCAAATGATAGCGAAGCTCAGAAAGCTATAGACGAATTAAACGGTGCTGTTGTATCAGGACGTACAATCGTTGTTAATAAATCTGAGCCAAAACCAGAAGGCGAAAGAAGAAGTTTTAATAACAACCGTGGAGGAGATTCTCGCGGAGGTTATGGAAACAACCGTGGAGGAAATGACCGCGGAAACAGAGGAGGATATTAATATTTTTTTTCTAAAATATAAAAGGGATCAACGAAAGTTGATCCCTTTTTTTATGTTGTTTTTGTTTCAGGTTTCAAGTTTAACGTTACAACAACCTGAAACCTGAAACTTGAAATAACCAATTATACATTCGCAGCTAACCAGTCACCAACTTCTTTAGTACCGTATGCTTTGCCTCCGTTAGCTAAATCTTCAGTAACTACGCCAGCTTCTAAAGCTTTGTTTACAGCATCTCTCATTGCTTTTCCTTCTTCCATCAATCCGAAGTTTTCGAACATCATAGCAGCAGATAAAACAGTAGCCATTGGGTTTGCAATGTTTAATCCTGTAGCTTGTGGATATGAACCGTGAATAGGTTCGAATAAAGATACTTCAGCTCCCATAGATGCAGAAGGCATTAATCCCATTGAACCAGAAATTACAGAAGCTTCGTCTGTTAAGATATCTCCAAATAGGTTTTCTGTGATTAATACGTCATAAGAGTTTGGCCATTGAACCAAACGCATTGCTACAGCGTCAACAAATTCGTAGCTAACTTCAACCTCTGGATAATCTTTTTCCATTGCCTGAACTGTTTCTCTCCATAAACGAGAAGTCTCCAAAACGTTTGCTTTGTCAACGCAGCATAACTTTTTAGAACGAGTCATCGCTAATTCGAAACCTTTTTTAGCTAAACGCTGTACTTCTGCACGTGTGTAAACACAGTTGTCAAAAGCAGTATCTCCGTTGTCCTTTCTTCCTTTTTCTCCAAAGTAAATTCCACCAGTTAATTCTCTTAAGAAAACTAAATCAGTTCCTTCGATTCTTTCTCTTTTTAAAGGAGATTTATCTAATAAAGATGGGAATGTAAAAGTTGGTCTTACGTTTGCAAACAAACCTAATGCTTTACGCATTTTTAACAAACCTTGTTCTGGTCTTACTGGAGCAGAAGGATCGTTATCGTATTTAGGGTGTCCGATTGCGCCAAAAAGAACGGCATCAGCATTTTTGCAAACTTCGTGTGTTGCATCTGGATAAGGTTCGCCTACTGCATCAATTGCTGCTGCACCAGTTAAAGCTGGTTTCCACGTAATTTCATGTCCAAATTTTTGTGCAATAGCATCTGATACTTTTACTGCTTGATCAATTACTTCTGGTCCGATTCCGTCTCCGGCTAAAAGGGCTATGTTTAATTTCATTCTATATGTGTTATTAAGGTTCAAAGGTTTAGAGGAACAAAGGTTCAAAGTTTTAAAAGCAGGTAAAAACCTCTATGCCTTTGCAGCTTTGAACCTTTGTCCCTTATATTAAGTAATTATATTCAACATTTTTTGTGTCGCAATAATCGCTGCAACAGTTTGATCAGAGTCTAATCCGCGGGTTTTGAATTCTTTTCCGTTGTTTGTCCAAGTAATAATGGTTTCACACAACGCATCAGAACTACTTCCTGGCGGGATTCTAACTGCATAATCAATCAATTTTGGAAGCGTTAATTTTTTGCTTTTGTAAATCTTCGATAAAGCATTCATAAAAGCATCAAATTGACCATCTCCTTGCGCATTTTCTTCGATTATTTCTCCATTAAGATTTAATGATAGAGTAGTAGATGGACGCATTCCTTTAGAATGAACCAGCATATACGATTGAATGGTAATTTTTTCTTCGTAAGTATGACTGTCCAAAACATCTGAAATAATGTATGGAAGATCTTCTTTTGTAACAGTTTCTTTTTTGTCGCCCAATTCGATAATTCTTTGGGTAACCAATTTCAAATCTTCCTGATTTAATTGTAAACCTAATTCCTGAAGATTTTTCTCAATATTGGCTTTTCCGGAAGTCTTTCCTAAAGCATATTTTCTTTTTCTTCCGAAACGTTCCGGAAGCAAGTCATTAAAATAAAGATTGTTTTTATTGTCTCCGTCAGCGTGAATTCCAGCTGTCTGCGTAAAAACATTGTCGCCTACAATTGGTTTGTTGGCAGGAATTCTATAACCTGTAAAAGTTTCAACTAACTTACTTACAGAATATAAAGAAGTTTCTTTGATGTTGATTTTTACTTCTGGAAGATAATCATTAATTACGGCAACAGTGCTTTCAAGAGGTGCGTTTCCAGCGCGTTCTCCCATTCCGTTTACTGTCACGTGAAGTCCGTTAATACCCGCTTTTATAGCTTCCATAACGTTGGCAACGCTTAAATCGTAATCGTTGTGAGCATGGAAATCAAAATGAATCTGAGGATATTTTGCTTTTATTTTAGAAATAAATTCAAAAGTCAAAGACGGAATTAAAACACCTAAAGTATCTGGAAGTAAAATTCTTTTAATTGGCTGAGTAGACAAGAAATCCAAAAATTGAAAAACATAATCTGGAGAATTTCGCATTCCGTTGCTCCAGTCTTCTAAATAAACGTTCGTTTCGATGTCGTTTTCTTTTGCTAAAGCGATAATTTGAGCAATTTCGGAAAAGTGTTGTTCCGGCGTTTTTTTTAATTGATGCGTTAAGTGATTCATTGAGCCTTTGGTCAATAAATTCTGCACTTTTGCGCCAGATCTTTTCATCCAGTCAATTGATACACCACTATCAACGAAAGTTAAAACTTCGATTCTGTTTGTGTATCCTTTTAATTCAGCCCATGAAGTGATGCTTTTTACGGCATTAAATTCTCCTTCGCTTACACGCGCCGAAGCGATTTCGATTCTATCAATATTTAGTTCCTCCAACAACAATTGCGCAATGGTTAGTTTTTCTGCAGCAGAAAATGAAACTCCTGAGGTTTGTTCACCATCACGAAGTGTCGTATCCATTATTTCAATTTTTCTTTTTTCCATATTGATGTTGTTTCTAACGGGTGGATATTATTAATATCCCAATTTTAATTTTGGCACAGATTTAACTGATTTGTTTTAGTGAAGACACGGATTTAGCTGGATTTTTATTTTGGTTAAGAAATAAAATCAGTTTTTTTAGCGTTTTTGCGAAAGCAAATCGGTTTCATCCGCGTTCTATATTCTAGAAAAACCCGAGAGGTTTTAAGGCCTGTCGGGTCTAATAGATTTAACGATATTTCTATTAGTAAGGAAGTTTATCGGCAAAAGCCTTAATATCTTCCTTCATATCTTGTAAATAATCAATGTCGTCAAAACCATTAATCATATTGTTCTTTTTGTATCCGTTGATAGCAAAAGATTCTTGCTGTCCAGTTGATAATAAAGTAATAGTTTGATCTGGAAGATTGATTTCTAATTCTGTTTTAGGATCAGCTTCAATTGCTTTGAAAATATTTTCCAAAAATTCTGGGCTAATTTGAACTGGTAAAACACCAATGTTTAAGCAGTTTCCTTTGAAGATATCGGCAAAGAAACTAGAAACTACAGCGCGGAATCCGTAATCATAAACTGCCCAAGCAGCGTGCTCTCTTGAAGATCCAGAACCGAAGTTTTTTCCTCCAACAAGAATTTTTCCGCTGTAAGTAGAATTGTTTAAAACGAAATCTGCTTTTGGAGTATCGTCTCCATTATATCTCCAGTCTCTAAAAAGGTTGTCTCCAAAACCTTCACGTTTTGTAGCTTTTAAGAAACGAGCTGGAATGATTTGATCTGTATCAACGTTCTCAATTGGCAGTGGCACTGCACTGCTGGTAAGTATAGTAAATTTATCGTATGCCATTTTTTTTCTTTTGCTTTAGGCTGTAGGCTGTAAGCTTTAGGCTTTTCCTACAGGGTGTATTATGTATTGTGTTTTTGCTTAAAGCCTATTGCTTAAAGCTTACAGCGAGAATTAAAATAACTCTCTCGGATCTGTTAGTTTTCCTGTAACAGCAGCAGCAGCAGCCATAATTGGACTTGCTAATAAAGTTCTTGAACCAGGACCTTGACGACCTTCAAAGTTTCTGTTTGAAGTACTTACTGCATATTTTCCTGCAGGAACTTTATCATCGTTCATTGCTAAACAAGCAGAACAACCCGGCTGACGTAATACGAAACCAGCTTCAGTCAAAATATCTAAAATTCCTTCTTCTTTAATCTGCGCTTCAACAACGTGAGAACCTGGAACTAACCAAGCGGTAACATTATCTGCTTTTTTTCTTCCTTTTACAATTTCAGCGAAAGCTCTAAAATCTTCAATACGTCCGTTTGTACAACTTCCTAAGAAAACGTAATCGATTTGTTTTCCGATCATTACGTCATCTTCGTTGAAGCCCATGTAAGCCAAAGATTTTTTGTAAGTTTCCTCACCGCCTTCAACTTGGTTTGCACTTGGGATATGTTTTGTGATACCAATTCCCATTCCTGGGTTAGTACCGTAAGTAATCATTGGTTCAATATCCTCAGCTTTGATGTTTAATTCAGCATCAAAAACAGCATCAGCATCCGTTTTTAAAGTTTTCCAATATTCAACAGCTTTTGTCCAAGCTTCACCTTTTGGAGCGTAAAGTCTTCCTTCTAAGAAATCGAAAGTAGTTTGGTCAGGAGCAATCATACCTCCACGAGCACCCATTTCGATACTTAAGTTACAAACTGTCATACGACCTTCCATAGTCATGTTTTCGAAAACATCACCAGCATATTCAACAAAATAGCCTGTTCCTCCAGAAGTAGTTAACTGAGCAATAATATAAAGTGCAACGTCTTTTGGACCAACACCTTTACTTAGTTGACCGTTTACGTTGATACGCATTTTCTTTGGTTTAGGCTGCATAATACATTGAGTAGACAAAACCATCTCGACCTCAGAAGTTCCGATACCAAAAGCAATAGCTCCAAAAGCACCGTGAGTAGAAGTGTGTGAATCTCCACATACAATAGTGGCACCTGGCAAAGTAATTCCGTTTTCAGGACCAACTACGTGTACAATTCCATTTTTTTGGTGACCTAATCCCCAGTGCGAAATTCCGTATTCGTTAGCATTATCTTCAAGAGCCTGAAGCTGATTAGCAGAAAGCGGATCTTGAACTGGTAAATGTTGGTTTATGGTTGGTGTATTGTGATCTGCAGTTGCAAAAGTACGCTGTGGGTATAAAACGTTAACGCCTCTTGATTTTAATCCTAAAAAAGCAACAGGACTCGTAACTTCATGAATGAAATGGCGATCAATAAAAAACACATCTGGCCCATCTTCAATTTTACGCACTACATGTGAATCCCATACTTTGTCAAATAATGTCTTACTCATTTTTTATTTTTTTTAATTGTAATTTCTATAACCACAGCAATTCCCTGTTCATTATAATAGCAAAACAAAAGTAAAAAAAGATAAAAAAGCATCAATTTCGATATTTCATTATATACGATACCCAAACTAATTTACAAATTGCTAAACAGCTTTTGTACATTTAAATTTGAAAGAAAAATGATAAAGAAATTGATTTAATTTTTTCTTTTTGGCTTTAATTTTCCTTGTTTGTTTTTTGTTTTAATAGTTTGCAAATTTATTTCAAAATCACTACAAAATATAAGAATTTGTTTAAAAAAATCTAACAAATTAAATAAAAATAGTAATAATTGTTAGTTTTGATTTATTTGTAGAAAGGACACTTTTTAGGTTTTTTAAAGCTTTTAAACGAGTTTTTAAGGCGTTATTTAGATTCAATAAAACAACAAAATACTACGACATCCAAGAGGTGTATTTTTATGAAATTTTGTGAATTTTAAGAGAAAAACTGACGAATAAATAAGAATGCCTTTTTAGGAAATTATCCATTTTCTTTCTCCAAAAAAAACGTAAATTTGAACTTCCGCCATAATTTAAAAGCGATTTTTTACACTCCATATAATCAGATGTTTATATTGGAAAAGCTTTGGATTTGGAGTTTAATTTTTGTATTTTCACTCTATGTATTTAATATTCGATACCGAAACAACCGGATTACCAAAACGCTGGGATGCTCCAATAACCGATTCTGATAACTGGCCTCGCTGTATACAGATTGCGTGGCAGTTGCATGACGAAATGGGAAAGCTTATCGAACATCAGGATTACTTGGTAAAACCAGAAGGATTTAATATTCCGTATGATGCCGAGCGTATTCACGGAATCTCAACTGAATTGGCTGAAGCCGATGGAATCACTTTGGCCGAAGTTTTAGAGAAATTCAATATTGCTTTAAGCAAAACCAAATTTATTGTTGGACAGAATTTAGGTTTCGACGTTAATATTATGGGAGCCGAATTCCATAGAATGGGAGTAGAGTCTCAAATGAGTTCAATGCCTGTTTTGGATACTTGTACTGAAGTTACGGCTTCATTATTACAGCTTCCTGGAGGTCGTGGAGGAAAATTCAAACTTCCAACTTTGACTGAATTACACAGCTATCTTTTCGATCAGCCTTTCGCGGAAGCGCACAATGCAACTGCCGACGTTGAGGCAACTACGCGTTGTTTCTTAGAATTAGTTAGAAGAGAAGTTTTTACAAAAGAAGAATTAGATGTTCCGAAGGAATATTTCAAAGAATTTCAGGAAAGAAATGCGGAGCCATTTAAGTTAATTGGTTTAAAACACATTAATTTAAAAGCAGCTTCTGATAAAATCAGGGAACAGCTTAAAGCTTTAGTTGGAGAAGGTCAGCAGACCGTTGTTACAGAAGAAGATAAAGCTGATTTCAAAGCAGCAAAATTTGCACACTTGCACAATCACACACAGTTTTCGGTACTTCAATCGACTATCGGAATTGGGAATATAGTTGCCGCTGCCGCTAAAAACGGAATGCCAGCTGTTGCCATGACTGATACCGGAAACATGATGGGCGCTTTTCACTTTGTGAGCGCCATAATGAATCATAACAAAGCAGCTTCGGGAAAAAACAAAGCTTTGGTTGAAGCTGGCGAAGAACCAACAGAAACCGAAGTAAAACCAATCGTTGGATGTGAATTTAATATCTGCGAAAATCACTTAGATAAAAGTAAAAAAGACAACGGTTATCAGGTTGTTTTGATGGCTAAAAATAAAGCGGGTTACCACAACTTGGCTAAAATGGCTTCGATTGCGTATACTGACGGATTTTATTATGTTCCAAGGATTGATCGAAAGATTGTCGAGCAATACAAAGGTGATATTATGGTTTTGTCTGGAAATTTATACGGAGAAATTCCGAGTAAAATTCTGAACATTGGTGAAAACCAAGCAGAAGAAGCGTTGATTTGGTGGAAAGAACAATTTGGCGAAGATTTCTATCTTGAAGTAATGCGCCACAATCAGGAAGACGAAAATCGTGTAAACAAAACCCTGATTGAGTTTTCGCAAAAACACAATGTCAAATTAATTGCGACCAACAATACCTATTATTTAAATAAAGAAGATGCCAATGCGCACGATATTTTACTTTGTGTAAAAGATGGTGAAAAGCAGGCAACACCTATCGGACGCGGACGTGGTTACCGCTACGGACTTCCAAATCAGGAATATTATTTCAAGTCGCAAGACGAGATGAAAAAACTCTTTGCCGATTTGCCAGAAGCGATTATCAATATTCAGGAAGTTATTGATAAGGTTGAAGGATATTCGCTTTACAGAGATGTATTGCTTCCGAAGTTTGATATCCCAGAAGAGTTTTTTGTTGCAGAAGATGAAGCAGATGGCGGTGTTCGTGGTGAAAATAAATACCTGCGACACCTAACAATGGAAGGTGCTAAAAAACGATATGGTGAAATTACCGAATCAATTCAAGAACGTTTGGATTTTGAATTGCTGACAATTTCGAATTCTGGATATCCAGGTTACTTTTTGATTGTACAGGATTTCATTGCCGAGGCTAGAAAAATGGACGTATCGGTTGGGCCAGGTCGTGGATCAGCAGCGGGTTCTGCCGTTGCATATTGTCTCGGAATTACGAATATTGACCCAATTAAATACGACTTGCTTTTTGAGCGTTTCCTAAATCCTGACCGTGTATCGATGCCCGATATTGATATCGACTTTGATGACGAGGGCCGTGGACGTGTAATGGAATATGTAATCAATAAATATGGTCAAAAACAGGTGGCGCAGATTATCACTTATGGTAAAATGGCAACCAAATCGGCGATTCGTGATACGGCTCGTGTATTGGATTTACCACTATTTGAGGCGGATAGAATTGCAAAACTGATTCCGGGAATGATGCCGTCAAAATGGAATTTGGCGCGTTTTATTTCGGAGAGTGAAGATGAGGTTAAAAAAGCCCTTCGTTCGGACGAATTTGATAATGTAAAAGAATTAATAGCGATTGCCAATGAAGATGATTTGGCAGGAGAAACCATTCAGCAGGCAAAAATCTTGGAAGGATCGATGCGTAATACGGGAATTCACGCCTGCGGGGTAATTATTACGCCGTCGGATATTACGAATTATGTTCCTGTAACAACAGCAAAAGATTCGGATTTATATGTAACACAGTTTGATAACTCGGTTGCAGAAAGCGCCGGATTGCTGAAAATGGACTTCTTGGGTTTGAAAACCCTTACGCTGATAAAAGATACCGTTAAACTGGTAAAATATAGAACTGGAAAAGATTTGGATCCTGATACTTTCCCAATCGATGATGAAGAAACTTATGCGCTTTTCCAAAGAGGTGAAACTGTTGGAATCTTCCAATACGAGTCGCCTGGAATGCAGAAATACATGAAAGATCTGAAACCGACGGTTTTTGGAGATTTAATTGCCATGAATGCGCTTTATCGTCCGGGACCTTTGGAGTATATTCCGTCTTTCGTTCGAAGAAAAAACGGTGACGAAGAAATCAAATACGATTTAGATGCCTGTGCGGAATATTTGTCTGAAACCTACGGAATTACAGTTTACCAAGAGCAGGTAATGCTTTTGTCTCAGTCTTTGGCAGGATTTACAAAGGGTGAGGCCGACGTCTTGCGTAAAGCGATGGGTAAAAAACAAAAAGACGTACTGGATAAAATGAAGCCGAAATTTGTTGAACAAGCTGCTGCAAAAGGTCACGATGCTAAGGTTTTAGAAAAAATATGGAAAGACTGGGAAGCCTTTGCGAGTTACGCCTTCAACAAATCGCACTCGACTTGTTATGCTTGGATTGCGTATCAAACTGCTTATTTGAAAGCGCATTATCCTGCAGAATACATGGCAGCGGTACTTTCAAATAACATGAACGATATCAAACAAGTCTCTTTCTTTATGGAAGAATGTAAACGTATGGGATTACAAGTTCTTGGTCCAGACGTAAATGAGTCGTACTATAAATTTACGGTAAACGATGATTACGCGGTTCGTTTTGGAATGGGAGCAATTAAAGGAGTTGGTTCTGGAGCTGTAGAAACGATTGTAGAAAACAGGAAAGACGGAAGATATAAATCGATTTTTGATTTGGCAAAGCGAATTGATTTGCGTGCCGCTAATAAAAAAGCGATTGAGAATTTAGCATTGGCTGGAGGTTTTGATTCTTTTGAAGGAACAACCAGAGCGCAATATTTCCACGACGATGGTGACGGAATTACTTTCTACGAAAAAGCAATGCGTTACGGATCGAAGTTTCAGGAAAATGAAAACTCGTCTCAGGTTAGTTTATTTGGAGAAACCAGTGAAGTGCAAATTGCAGAACCAGTTGTGCCACCATGCGAAGACTGGAGCACAATGGAAAAACTGGCAAAAGAAAAAGAGGTTGTTGGAATCTATATTTCTGGGCATCCACTTGACGATTTTAGATTTGAAATGAAATACTTCTGTAATTCTCGTTTAGAATCGCTGAAAAGTATGAATGAGTATGTTGGGAAGAACCTAATGTTTGCTGGAATTATCAATAACGTTCAGCACCGTGTGGCCAAAAACGGAAAAGGCTGGGCTGCTTTCAATTTAGAAGGTTATGATGAAAGTTATGAGTTTAAGATTTTTGGTGAAGAATATTTAAAATTTCGTCATTTCTTGATTCAGAATAATTTTGCCTTTTTGAAAATAATGATTAAAGATGGTTGGGTAAATCATGATACGGGTAAAAAAACCGATCCGAGAATGCAGTTTGTTGAGATTCGACAGTTGCAGGATATTCTAGAAGCTTTTGCTAAAAAACTAATCTTGTTGTTAAATATTAAAGATCTTCATCCAGAGTTCATTCATAAATTAAGTCATTTGTTTAATGAGAATAAGGGAGACAATTCTGTGACTTTTGAAATTATGGAATTAGAAAAAATAAAACGACTCGTTGAGGTAGAAACTCCAACAGATTTTGAAGCCGAAGATGCCGTTTTTGAAGCAGAAAATGACAATGAAGATAGTGCAATGGAAGACACTAAAATTCAAGAAGTAAATGAAGTTGAAGAAATAAAAGTAGTAACTAAATTATCGATGCCAAGTCGTCGTTTAAAAGTGAGGATTTCCACGGAATTATTACAGGAATTAGAAAAAATGCAGATTAATTTTAAACTAAACTAAAAATTTAACAGTTAAAATTTAAACAGATGTTAATTTTTTGTGTTAAAAATATGCGTGCATAATAGTTTTTTAGTAATATTGCCCAAAATTACAACGATTTCGTTCCAAGTCTAACTTTGCAAACTTAAGAATATGTTAAAAATGCTCTAAGTTTGTATAAATCAATTAAATCAAAATTATGAAAAAGAACCTATTTTTATTAGGAATGCTAGTTTGCTCTATGGCAACGATGGCGCAAACAGAAAAGGCGGACAAACCAGAAAGCTGGTATTTCAAATTAGGTGGATCTTATTTTAACCAAACAGCTTCAACAGAATTTCCAACTGTAGGTGGAAATGCTGCATTAGATAGAACATATGTAGGAGGGAAATTAGTTTCTGAAAAAAGTGTTACAGGTTCGTTTGGACAAGGTTTCAGAACTGGCGTAACTGCAGGATATCGTTTTTCTACACGTCTTGGAGTAGAATTAGGAGTTAATTACTACACTAGTAATGACAAGAAAATGGCACAAACGACATCTGATGTTCCAATTACACCAAGTGGAGTTTATAGTTTTAAATCAGTAGGTCAAATTACTGCTTTTGATTTAGCACCGGCAATTGTAATGTTTTTAGGAGAATCTCATGGTTTTGAACCATATACTAAAGTTGGGGTTTTAGTACCTGTTCATGGTGATTTAGAAATTACTTCTGATGCGTATGCTCCAATTGCTTTTAGTCCAACAGGAACTCCAACAGCTTTTGGAAATGTTCACAGCGTTGATAAAGTAAAACCAAATCCAACAATTGGATTTACTGCTGCTGTAGGTACAACTTTTAAATTGACTTCACATCTTTCTGCATTTGCAGAATTAGAGTATCGTAACTTTACTGTTCACGGAAAAACAAAGGAGACTACAGAATTTACGGTAAATGGTAATGATGCTTTGGCAACGAGAACTACAGCTCAAATCCACACAAATTACAGAGATAAATTAGATGTTAATTCTAACAATGCTTTATTTAATCCTAACACAGCAACTCCTGATCAAAGAGATACTACAAGACCTAACGAGGCAATGGACGAATTAAGTTCTTATGTTGGAATCTCTGGTTTAGGACTAACATTAGGTATCAAATACAGTCTATAATTTTTTATAGAGTTTATAGTTTTTTGAAAAAAGGATATTCGAAAGAATATCCTTTTTTATTTTTTTGTCATTTCGGATTCTCGCTTTATTTGTCATTCCGAGGAACGAGGAATCTCCGCAAGAAACTCCGTAAAGAAAATCGTCAATCTTTGTTGAGCTACTTGTGGAGATTCCTCGTTCCTCGCAATGACAAAACTATGTAATACATTATTTAGAAGATGCTCTAAACTCCTTCAAAACCTGATCAATAACCCAAGTTGTTCTGGCTCCAGAAATTCCTTTTGAAGCCGAAGCACCTTCTTTTCCTAAAAGTTCCGCCATTACAGTTTCGATAAAAGGTTGTTGAATGTGAAGGGGATTTTCTATTGTAATACTTTCTTTTTCTCCATTTGTATATTGAATGTGTATTGGGTCATTTCCAAAAGTAGAGAAAGAAATTTTTCCTTTATCACCTACAATTTCGGTGTTGTCGTAACGCTCAAAACTGGCAAAATTCCATATTCCAGATCCATGAATTCCGTTTTCAAATAAGAATGACATTGAAACGGTATCTTCGGCAGGATAAGCTTTTAACTGAGAAGTTGCATGTCCGCGCACAGATTTTATCGGACCTAGAATAAAATCTAGAAAATCTAAAGTATGACATGCTAAATCAACAAAAATTCCGCCCCCAGAAATATGAGGCAACACAGTCCAAGGAAGATTGATTTCGTCATCGTAACGCGCTTCAAAAGGATGATATAAAACACAGTTTACATGTCTAATGTTTCCTAATTTGCCTTCGTCAATTATTTCTTTAATTTTTAAAAATCGAGGCAAGGCTCTTCTATAATATGCAACAAATAACGGAACATTATGCTCTTTGCAAGCAGAAATCATTTCGTTACATTCTTCAAAAGTTAAAGCCATTGGTTTTTCTACATAAACTGGTTTTCCGGCTTTGGCGCATAAAATGGTGTATTCTTTATGAGAAGATGGAGGAGTAGCAATATAAACGGCATCAACTTCTGGATCATTTATTAAATCTATAGCATTCGAATACCATTTTGGTACATTGTGGCGTTTGGCGTAATCTTCGGCAAGTGATGCATCTCTTCGCATAACAGCAACTAAAGCAGAATTTGGAGCTTTTTGAAATGCTGGTCCGCTTTTTACTTCTGTTACATTACCGCATCCAATAATTCCCCATTTTATAATTTTCATCGTTTGGTTTTTTAGTTTCTCAAATTTAAAAAAGGTTTGCCACGAATTACACTAATTTTCACGAATTATTTTTTGAAGTTTTGCCACAGATTAAAATGATTGTCACAGATTTTATAAAAATCCATTAAATCCTTTTAATCTGTGGCAAAAAAATAACCACGAATTACACATTCCTCACAATTTAAATTCGTGGAAATTAGTGCAATTCGTGGCTAATAAAAAATCAGTTTAAAGTCTTACTTTTTAGGTAAAGCTTTAAAACCCATATTGTAAAGCGTAAAAGCTTGAATATCTACATTTTCTTGAATTGTAGCCGCAACAGATTTTCCTGCACCGTGACCAGCTTTAACATCAATTCTAATTAAAACAGGATTTTCTCCAGCTTGTTTTTCTTGCAATTCAGAAGCAAATTTAAAACTATGCGCCGGAACAACACGATCATCATGATCTCCAGTTGTTACCATCGTAGCAGGATATTGAGTTCCTTTTTTAACATTGTGAACAGGAGAATAACCTTTTAAATATTCGAACATTTCTTTGTTATCTTGAGCAGTTCCGTAATCGAAAGCCCATCCAGCACCTGCTGTAAAAGCATTGTAACGAAGCATATCCATAACACCAACTGCTGGTAATGCAACTTTCATCAAATCTGGACGCTGTGTCATTGTTGCTCCAACTAATAATCCTCCGTTAGAACCTCCGCGAATCGCTAAATAATCAGATGAAGTATATTTTTGTGCAATTAAATATTCCGCAGCAGCGATAAAATCGTCAAAAACATTTTGCTTTTGCAATTTCGTTCCTGCATCATGCCATTTTTTTCCGTATTCACCACCACCTCTTAAATTGGCAACGGCATAAACGCCTCCATTTTCCATCCAAACGGCATTTGCAATACTAAAACTTGGCGTTAAACTAACATTGAATCCGCCGTAACCATAAAGGATAGTTGGATTTTTACCGTCTAATTTTGTTCCTTTTTTATAAGTAATAATCATCGGAACTTTTGTACCGTCTTTTGAAGTATAGAATACTTGTTTAGACTCGTAATCTTCACTCTTGAAATCAACTTTTGGTTTTTGATACACTTCAGATTTACCAGATTTTGGTTCGAAAGAGTAGATGCTTCCTGGAGTTGTATAATTTGTGAAACTGTAATACAAGATTTTTTCATTCTTTTTTCCGCCAAATCCGCCAGCAGATCCCACCGCAGGAAGTTTAATTTCGCGAACTAATTTTCCGCTATAATCGTATTGTAATACAAACGAAACCGCATCTTTTGTATAATTGGCAAAAAAGTATCCAGCGCCAGTTGATGGAGATAAAACATTTTCCGTTTCTTTGATGAAATCTTTCCAGTTTTCTACTTTTGGATTTCCTGCATCTACAGTAACCACGCGTCCATTAGGAGCATTGTAATCTGTTTGTATAAATAGTTTTGTGCCTTCATTTTCAATGATTGAATTCTCAGCATTAAAATTATCTACAATAGTAACAATTGGGCTATTTGGTTTAGTTAAGTCTTTAATGTAAAGTTCGTTTCCGTAAGTAGAGTTCGCCGCAGTAATAATCAAATAGCGATCATCTTCAGTAACGTGACCTCCAATATATCTTCTCTTCTGATCTGCACCAAAAATCACTTTATCATCTTTTTGAGAAGTTCCTAATTTATGAAAATACAATTTGTGCTGATCTGTTTTTGCAGATAATTCGCTTCCTTTTGGTTTTTCATAACTAGAGTAATAGAAACCTTCATTTCCATGCCATGAAATTCCGCTGAATTTTACATCAACCAAAGTATCTTCTAAAACTTTTTTAGAAACAGCATCAATAATAATTACTTTTCTCCAGTCGCTACCGCCTTCAGAAATTGCGTAAGCAGCTTTGCTACCATCTTTAGAAAAATCTAAACCGCCAAGAGAAGTTGTTCCGTCTTTAGAAAAAGTATTCGGATCTAAGAAAACCTCTTCTTTTCCGCTTTTATCTTTTCTGTACACCACAGATTGATTTTGAAGACCGTTATTTTTAGAAAAATATGTAAATTGTCCTTCTTTGTATGGAGCGCCGATTTTCTCGTAGTTCCAAAGTTTTTCCATTCGTTTTTTAAGTTCTTCACGAAATGGAATTTGATTTAAGTAACCATAAGTTACCTCATTTTCAGCTTTTACCCAAGCTCCAGTTTCAGCAGATTTGTCGTCTTCAAGCCAGCGGTAAGGATCGCTCACTTTTGTATCAAAATATACATCAACGGTTTCTCCCTTTTTGGTTTCAGGATATTTGATCTTGTTTTGAGCAAAAGAAATTCCCGCAGTTGTGATTGCCATTAATAAAAAAGTTTTTTTCATAGTTAATTTTTATCTGTTGTAACAAAAATAGTACTTTCTGTGAGATTGTTGTGTTATTAACCACAAAGAACGCAAAGTATTCAATATTAATCTCGCAAAGATGCAGAGACGCAAAGTTTTAAAATTTTTTTGCGACTTCGCGACTTTGCGAGATTCTTTTTAAACGTTGTCTAATAAAATAAAACTTAGCGAACTTTGCGTAATCTCATTGCGTTCTTTGCGGTTAAAAAAATTATAAATTAAAATTAACTCCTAGAACGATGTTTCTCCCAATATTCGGAATTCCATCTGTTTTCAATCTAGAAAGGTGCGCAATATATTTTTTATCGAATAAATTGTTTCCGTTTAAGTTAATATCGAAAGCCGTTTTCCCAAGTTTTACAGTACCTCCAAAACCTAAATTTACCAAAGTATAACCTTTAGAAGCAGTTTCAAATCCGCTTACATTATCTTGGCTGAAAGTTGAAGAAACGTTTAAAGAAGCAAACCCTTCGCTTAACCAATCTTTGATATTAAATTCTGTTCTTAATGTATTATTCCAGTTGTTTGCAGGAATTAAAGGTAAATAATCGTCATTATCTTTTTTACCTGTCACAGTTTCAAAACTTGTTTCAAAATGCAACCAATCTAGCGGATGTGGGTGAAAATGCAGACCAACTTCACCACCATATAATTTTGCATTATCTTGAACATAAGCAAAAACATCATTATCGTCACGAATTTCTCCAGTTGGCGAAGTATAGATATAATTATTTACATGATTATAAAATCCGTTTACGAAGAATTCGAAATGTGTGTTTTTGTATTCTAAGTTTAAATCTGTCTGAACGTTTTGTTCTGTTTTCAAATTTGCATTTCCAATTTCGTAACGATTTGTTCCTTCGTGAACACCATTTGAAGTCAATTCTGCTAAGTTTGGTGCTCTAAATCCTGTAGCAACATTCAATCGAAGCGTTAACGGTTCAGCCAATTTGGTTTTATAACCTAACGAAGCATTAAAACTGTCAAATGATTTGTCTAGTGGCAAGAAATAACCTTCTTCACCTTCAGTTCCGTGCGCTATTGACGTTACATTTCTGTTGTCAAAACGTAATCCAGCTTGCAAAACGTTGCTGTTCCATTCGTAATTTGCAGTTCCAAAAACACCAAAATCATTTGTTGTGGCATCTGGAATCAAATATTCTTCACCAGAATTTTTGTTTGTTTGATGCATTCCCTGAACACCAACGATAGTTTCAATTTTTCCAAATTTTGGAAAATGGTATTTTGCATTATAATTGAAAGTGTTCAATTTCATGTGAAGAGAAGCTTCATTGCTATCTTCAAATTCACTTCTGTCATTTGCGATATAACCTAAATCAACATCTAATTTTGAGTTTTCAAAAAAGATAACATTATTCAAACTCAACAAATGATTGAAAATTCCTTGTCTCGGAAATTGTGTGTCTTTGCTTGAAGATTGTTCTGCAATTCCGTCTTCTGGAATTCCGATATCCAATTTGTTGTAGTTGTATCTTAAAACACTTGAGAAAGTTGAATTACTGTACCCAATTCCGGTTTTAAAATCAGTTTCGTTGTAACGTGAATTGGTTACGCGGTCGCCATCGGCAATTTTGTAATCAGAATGGGTGTTGTAACCTCCTCTAACCAAAAATTTCCAATTATCTGTAGAAGTTTTTAATCCGATAGAAGAATTACTTCCTTGAGTATTCGTAAAATATTTTTGACTGAAATTAGCTTTAAAATCTCCAGCATCAGCAAATTTTTCTGGATTAAAATATAAAACTCCTCCCAAAGCATCAGATCCGTATAATAAAGAAGCTGGCCCTTTTATGACTTCGACACTTTCGATTCCTCCATCATTTAAACCTAAACCATGTTCGTCTCCAAACTGCTGATTTTCGATACGAACGCCTTGAGAATAAACCAAAACACGATTTCCGCTAAGTCCGCGAATAACTGGTTTTCCGATTGAAGTTCCGGTTGAAATTTGCGAAACTCCAGGAATTGTCGCCAAACCTTCAATCAAAGTTGAGGTTCCTTTCTGCTGTAAAGTTTTAATACTTTCGTGCTCAATCTTCATTACGTTTTGCGATTGCAATTTGTTAAAAGGTGTTGAAACTACGACTTCATCCATTTCTAAAATAGATTCTTCAAGCGTAATGTCTAAAGTGTTTTGTTTTAATAATTTAGCAATCGTTTTATTTTGATTGGCATACCCAACATAAGTAAAAGCAAGACGTAAAGCTCCGTTCGGAAGATTGTTCAATTCGTATTTTCCGTTTGCGTCAGTTGTCGTTCCTTTATGTAATTCTGGTACGTAAACAGAAACGCCTGGTAAAGGTTGATTTTGGTTATCAGTTACCGTTCCTGAAACCGAATTTTGAGCAGAAAGCATGCCCGAAAACCCTAAAATAAGGGCAATTATAAATTTTTTCATTTGAAAATGATGCTATAGTTAATTTGATTTTTTTCTTAGAATGAAAACCAAAAACCAACAATAAAGCATTCTGATCCTAGATTGAAAATATAGGATTAGGAAACTCAATGTTATTTGAATTTAAATTGGAAGAAATGTGATTTTTTTCGAATAATCGAAACCTAAGAAACTATAACTGAGGGCGGACCTCGTAAGAAATACGAAGTGGCTGAAATAGAAAAAATCTTCTCTGAAACAGGAAAGAAATAAGGAATTTCTTTTTCAAAAGAATGAAATTGAAATTGAAAAGTTTCAGGAACAATATAACTTCCAAAAGCAAAATTACAAACAAAACAAACCTCAAAATCATGATGTTGGTGCGTTATTTCGCCACTTGGATCATTGTAGTTATGATGGCATTGTTTTTCTGAAAGCTGTTTTACAATGTGCTCATAACTATGTATCGACTGAAACAATATCGAGAACAATATTGTCACAGCAAAAGACAAACTTAATATGAGCTGCTTTCTTTTCATACTCCGCAAAGGTATAAAGATTAAATAGAAAATTAATTTATTTTTTGCCTTTGTAAGCTTGTTTATTGAAAAAAACGCAGCAATTAATTTTGTGAAGCATCAAAAAGAGAATATTTTTATTTCTTCTAGCTACTAGAGAAACCATTATATTATATTTGTATTTGAAATAAATATACTTACAAAACGTTTATTTTTAAATATCTCTAAAACCAAACTTACGATATGAGAATTATTTTCAGCTGTTTATTTTTACTTAGTTTTTTTAACTCTTTTGCACAAGAAGCAGTTAAACCTGAGATAAAACCAGTAGTAAAAATAGATTCTTTATATCGAGAGGATCAGTTTTATTTTTCGGTAACTTATAATATGTTTACCGATATTCCGGTTGATTTTAAGCAAAATAAGTTCTCTCTTGGACTTTCTGGAGGTTTTCTTCGTGATATGCCAATTAATAAATCGAGAACTATTGCTATTGCGGCAGGTTTAGGTTTGAGTTATCAGAACTATTATCAAAATCTAACCATTTCTCAAGATGCGTCGGGAGGTATTATATATGGCGTAAACGATTATGGACAATTTGTTTCTAATCGATACAGACAATATTCTGTAGATCTTCCGATAGAATTTAGATGGAGAAATTCGACTTACGAAAGCACCAAATTCTGGCGTATTTATGGCGGTGTTAAATTGAGTTATGTGTTTTCGAATTCTTCCATTTTAGACGATGGCGAAAAGACGTACAGAATAAACAATAATGCAGCAATCAATAAATTTCAATACGGACCATATATTGCTGCAGGATATAATACATGGAATGTTTATTTGTATTATGGTTTAAGTCCATTATTTAATTCGGCAACCACGCTTTCGGGCGAAAAAATCAATATGAAAACCTTAAACGCAGGTTTGATTTTTTATATTTTATAACCACAAGTATAAAAACAAAAGTTGCGGCATTATTCCAGTGAATAGCCCAATTAGTATTTCTCTAGAAGTATGCGCATTCATTTCTAAACGAGACGAAGCTACAATTCCAGATAACAAAATCAATAATGCTGGCCAATACGGATTATGCATTTGAAAATGGATATTCAGACCAATTACAAAAATGGCAAAACCAGAAATGGCGACCATATGTAAACTTGGCTTTTTCTTGAAAAGCACAAAAACTAAAGCTAAAATTGTACTGAATAGCGCACCAAGAAAAAAGAAATGAAGTTCTGGATAGCGAGTAATTACAATACTTCTTTTTACTAATAAAATATATAAAAAACATTGCAATACAAGTGGAACAGTTCTCTCTGAAACTTGACTTAGCATGATTGATTTTACATGTCCTGTTGATTTTAAAAGTAAATAAAACAAAACGGGAACAATTACATTGATCACTGAAATTTGTATTAAAACAAAATATTTTTCTTGCGTACTGAAAACATCTCCAGCTGCATACAAATAAAATAATGTGGCGTATACCGATATAAAAATCGGGTGTAATATGTAAGAGAATATTGGAAGTAAATTTTTCAAAAGGCTCAAATTTGTGGTGCAAAAACAAATATACAGAAATATCAATAAGGAAGAACGGTGACTTTATTTTTTAAGAAAATCACAACTCTTTTCTACCTTTAATATCTTAATTTTGAAAAAAAGAAATTTCTAAATGAGCATAAATTCAAAAGACCTAACCTCAGTTATAAATGCCAAATGGACTGGCTCCAAAGAGGCTGTTTTAATCGATCATATTTCTATTGATAGCCGTTCGCTGCAAAACGGATCGCAAACTTTATTTTTTGCTTTATCAGGCGTAAACAATGATGCTCATTTATTTATTCCTGATTTAATCGAAAAAGGAGTTCAGAATTTTGTGGTGCAACATATACCCGAAAATTGTGCAGAGAAAGCTAATTTTTTAATTGTTGAAAATACCTTAAATGCGCTTCAGGAATTTGCAGCATATTATAGAAATCTTTTTCATTTTCCAATTATCGGCTTAACCGGAAGTAACGGAAAAACAATTGTAAAAGAATGGCTTAATTTTTTATTGAGCCCAGATTATAATATTGTTAGAAGTCCAAAAAGTTACAATTCTCAAGTTGGAGTTCCGCTTTCGGTTATTTCAATTAATAAAAATCACAATTTAGGAATTTTTGAAGCTGGAATTTCTACAGTAAACGAAATGGCTAAATTGGAGAAAATCATTAAACCCAATATTGGTATTTTAACAAGCATTGGTTCTGCACATGATGAAGGCTTTTTAAATTTAGTTCAGAAAATTGACGAAAAACTTCTTTTGTTCAAAGACTGTCCCGTTATTATTTATCAAAAAAATGAAGTTGTAGATTCTTGTTTGACGCAATTTGCAGCAGAATATATGATGCATCCTCGTGAACTTTTTTCATGGAGTTTTACAGATAAAAGCGCAGATGTTTTTGTTCTAAAAAAAGAAATCAAAAACGACCACACGCTTATTGAATATCAGTACAAAAAAGAAAAGTTTCATTTAGAAATTCCATTTAGCGATTCTGCTTCGGTAGAAAATGCCATTTCTTGTTTGTTAGTTTTATTGTATTTTAATTACGATCAGACCACGATTCAAAATCGAATTGAGATGCTTTATCCTGTTCAAATGCGTTTAGAAGTAAAAAACGGAATTAACAATTGCAGTATTATTGATGATAGTTACAGTTCTGATTTTCAGTCTTTAAAAATTGCATTGGACTTTTTAGAAAGCCAGAAAAAGAATGCATCGAAAACGGTTATTTTATCGGATATTTTTCAAAGTGGTTTTTCGAATGAAGAATTGTATTCAAAAGTAGCCGATTTAATTGCATCCAATAAAATAAATCGCGTCATCGGAATTGGAGAAACCATTAGCGCTTTCGCTGATAAATTTTCAAACATCACTATTTTCAAAACTAAAAATGAATTTATTGAGGCTATTGAAAGTTTAAATTTCAACAATGAAACTATTTTGGTAAAAGGCGCAAGATCTTTTCATTTTGAAGAAATTGTGTCGCTGCTGGAAGAGAAAACGCATGAAACAGTTCTCGAAATTAATCTGGATGCCATTAGCCATAACTTCAATTATTTCAAATCAAAATTGGCTCCAAACGTCAAAATGATGGTGATGGTAAAAGCTTTTGGATATGGAAATGGAGGTTTGGAAATAGCCAAATTATTAGAACATCATAAAGTAGATTATTTAGGTGTCGCTTTCGCGGATGAAGGAATTTCGTTGAAAAATGGCGGAATAAAATTGCCAATTATGGTTTTAAATCCCGAATCGACAAGTTTTCCATCGATAATTCAATATCAATTAGAACCAGAGATTTATAGCATAAAAGGATTAAATGCCTTTTTGAAAATTGCACGAGAAAAGAACTTAAGAGATTTTCCGATTCACATTAAAATTGATACCGGAATGCATCGTTTAGGTTTTGAAGAAAATACGCTTCAAGAATTAATTGAAACTTTAAAAGGAAATTCGACCGTTAGAGTTCAAAGTGTTCTTTCGCATTTAGCGACAAGCGATGATCCGAAACATTATGATTTTGTAAATCAGCAAATTGTTTTGTTTGAAAAATTGTCTTCAAGATTGATTTCCGAATTGCATATTAATCCGATCCGTCATATTTTAAATACATCTGGAATTAGCAATTTCCCGAATGCTCAATATAATATGGTGAGATTAGGAATTGGTTTATACGGCGTTTCCAACGATCCGTCAGAGCAGAAATATTTAGAAAATGTTGGGACTTTAAAATCGATTATTTCTCAAGTCAGAACCATTCCCGCTGGCGACAGTGTTGGTTACGGAAGACGTTTTATGGCGGAAAAAGAAACTAAAATCGCTACAATTCCAATTGGTTATGCAGACGGAATTGCAAGATTATGGGGAAATGAAGTTGGTTTTGTAGTCATTAAAAATCAAAAAGCCAAAATTGTCGGAAGCGTCTGTATGGATATGTTGATGGTAAACGTGACAGAAATTGATTGCAAAGAAGGCGATTCTGTAATCATTTTCGGCGAAAGCCCAACCGTTATTGAGATGGCTGAGGCATTAAAAACGATTCCGTACGAGATAATGACGAGTATTTCGCAACGTGTAAAGCGCGTATTTTTTAGATAATTTTAAGAATTTTAAATAAAATTACGTATTTTCGAGATTCATTTAATATTCAACTAAACAGATCAAATATGGGATTTTTTTCAGAATTTAAGGCATTTGCAATGAAAGGCAACGTGGTTGACCTTGCTGTTGCAGTAATTATTGGAGCTGCTTTTGGTAAAATTGTAAGTTCATTTATTGAAGATGTAATCACACCTTTAGTGTTAAAACCAGCTCTAGATGCAGCTCACTTATCTAAAATAGAAGATTTAACAGCTTTTGGTGGCGTAAAATACGGATTGTTTCTGTCAGCCGTTATCAACTTTTTGATTGTAGCTTTTGTTTTGTTTTTGATTATCAAAGGAATTAATAGTCTTAAAAAGAAAGAAGAACCAGCACCAAACCAACCTGCAGCACCAACTCAGGAAGAATTGCTTACTCAAATTAGAGATTTGTTGAAAAACAAACAATAAAATATAATACCGCTACACTAAGTCTAACTTAACCGCCTTCTAAAGAGGCGGTTTTTTTACAAAATGTTTGTTTTATAACATTTTGTTATTTTTTGTGAATCACCTTGCAGAGACTTTTATATTACTTACTTTTGCATTACAAATTAGATTAATTGATTTATTTAAACATATAAAAATGAGAATTGCAGTTGTAGGAGCTACCGGAATGGTTGGCGAAGTAATGCTTAAAGTTTTAGCGGAAAGAAATTTTCCTGTTACAGAATTAATTCCTGTTGCGTCTGAAAGATCAGTAGGAAAAGAAATTGAATATAAAGGAACAAAATATAAAGTAGTTGGTTTACAAACAGCAGTTGATATGAAAGCTGATATCGCTGTTTTCTCAGCTGGTGGAGATACTTCATTAGAATGGGCACCAAAATTTGCTGCTGCTGGAACAACTGTTATCGACAACTCTTCTGCTTGGAGAATGGATGCGACTAAAAAATTAGTAGTTCCAGAAATCAACGCTTCTGTTTTAACTAAAGAAGATAAAATTATTGCAAATCCAAACTGTTCTACAATTCAGATGGTTTTGGCTTTGGCTCCTTTGCATAAAAAATACAACATTAAAAGAATTATTGTTTCTACGTACCAATCTATCACAGGAACTGGTGTAAAAGCGGTAAAACAATTAGAAAACGAATACGCAGGAATTCAAGGTGATATGGCTTACAAATATCCAATTCACAGAAATGCGATTCCACATTGCGATAGTTTTGAAGAAAACGGATACACTAAAGAAGAAATGAAATTAGTTCGCGAAACTCAAAAAATTCTTGGTGATAACACGATTAGAGTTACAGCTACTGCAGTTCGTGTGCCAGTTGTAGGCGGACATAGTGAAGCAGTAAACGTTGAGTTTACAAATGATTTTGAAGTAAATGAAGTTCGTGAAATCCTTCACAATACAGACGGAGTAGTAGTGCAAGATAATTTAGATACCTTTACTTATCCAATGCCATTATACGCTGAAGGTAAAAATGATGTTTTTGTTGGAAGAATTCGTCGTGACGAAAGCCAACCAAATACATTAAACATGTGGATTGTTGCTGATAACTTAAGAAAAGGCGCTGCAACAAACACAATCCAAATTGCTGAATATTTAATTCAAGCAGGTTTGGTATAATCTGAGAGATTAAAGAAAATTGTTATAAAGAGAAAGCCGTAATTGCATTTTGTAATTACGGCTTTTTTGATTTTGTTAGAAACAGAAAACAAAAAAGCGAGAATCAATATAATTCTCGCTTTCTTATTTTTTTTAATATTCTGGAGCCAATTCTAATTCCAAACCTTCAAGATCTTCGGTAATTGGAATCTGGCAGCCTAAACGGCTATTAGATTTTACATAAAATGCTTCCGAAAGCATTGCTTCTTCATCATCTCCCATTTCTGGTAATGCAACATCATTTAGAACATAACATTGGCAAGAAGCGCACATGGCCATTCCGCCGCAAGTTCCTTCAACAGGAAGTTCGTATGCTTTGCATAACTCCATTATATTCATTGCCATATCAGTAGGAGCCTGTAATTCGTGTATAACTCCTTCTCGATCTTTAATCTTGATTAATACATCCATTTTAAATTATTGGAATTTTATTTTAGAATCTGAAAACGTGTTCAAATTCTGTAATTAATTTTAAATTTTTCGATTACTGTTTTGGGCTTTTTATAATGCGATAATGATGAAAAAGATATTTTTGATGTTTATGTAAACATCAGAAATTCTTATCGATTCGCTGTAAAAACATTAGTCGAAAAAAACAATCTGGTTTATTACATAATATTTACCACAGTTTCAATTTGTGGTGCGTATTTTTTTATTGTTGTTTCAACTCCTGCTTTCAGCGTCATTTGATTAACGCTGCAGCTAATACAAGCCCCTTCCAAACGAACTTTTACATGTTTATCATCTTCGATAGAAATTAATGAAATATCTCCACCATCAGATTTTAAAAATGGTCTTATCTCGTCTAAGGCCAATAAAACATTATTTGTTAATTCTTCTGTTGTCATAATTTTAAAGTGTCAATTAGGCAATGTGTCAATTAGAAAATTAATTATCTAATTGGCACATTATCTCATTATCTAATTAATTTTTCTTAACTGCCGAACAACCTGCCATTGTTGTAATTTTAATGGCTTCTGTTGCTGGTAAGCTTTCGTTTCTGTTTACTGTTTCTTGCACCACATTTCTGGTGATTTCTTCAAAAACTTTTTCTATTGGAGAAGCTGTCTGCAATGCTGCTGGACGACCATAATCTCCTGCTTCACGAATAGACTGTACAATTGGCACTTCTCCTAAAAACGGAACGTCTAAATCTTGAGCAAGGTTTTTAGCACCTTCTTGTCCAAAGATATAGTATTTATTTTCTGGCAATTCTTCTGGTGTAAAGTACGCCATATTTTCGATAATTCCCAAAACAGGAACATTGATATTATCCTGCATAAACATTGCAACTCCTTTTTTAGCATCTGCAAGAGCAACTGCTTGTGGAGTACTTACTACAACAGCACCTGTTATTGGAAGTGACTGCATGATAGATAAGTGAATATCTCCAGTTCCAGGAGGTAAATCAAGTAACATAAAATCTAATTCTCCCCAATCTGCATCAAAAATCATTTGATTTAAAGCTTTTGCAGCCATTGGACCTCTCCAGATTACGGCTTGACTTGGAGCTGTAAAAAATCCGATTGAAAGCATTTTGATTTCATAACTTTCAATAGGTTTCATTTTCGATTTTCCGTCAACAGTAATAGAAACTGGTTTTTCGTTTTCAACGTCAAACATAATTGGCATTGAAGGACCGTAAATATCAGCATCTAAAACACCAACTTTAAAGCCCATTTTTGCAAGTGTTACCGCTAAATTTGCTGTAACAGTAGATTTTCCTACTCCTCCTTTTCCAGAAGCAACTGCAATAATATTTTTGATTCCAGGAATTGCGCGACCTTTAATTTCAGGTTTCTCTGGAGATTCTACTTTAATGTTTACTTTTACTTTTGCGTCTGGCGATATTAATTCGTGAATTGTTTTTTTAATATCATCTTCAGCTCTTTTTTTAATGTGCATCGCAGGTGTGTGCAATACAAGGTCTACTACAGCTTCATCTCCAAATGTAATAACATTGGTTACAGCGCCGCTTTCAACCATATTTTTTCCTTCTCCAGCAATAGTAATTGATTCTAAAGCTTTAAGAATTTCTTTTCTATCTAATTTCATTGTAATGGGCTATTTTTCTATTCGCAGAATCCTGTTTTTAAAGATTATACTTATTTAAACCGAATTCAGGGTGCAAAGATAACAGATTAAGTTCGGAATTAAGCGATTTTAAATTGTAATTATTGATAGAGAGATTATTCAAAATTATGTAACATCGTTTTTAAAGTACTTTTTGAGGTTCAATTGATTATAACATGAAACGGTTTTCTCTTAAATGCATTTAATATTTTAAAAATGAAGCATTATGTTTTTGTCAAAATTTTCTGTTTTTTACCGCTAAAATCTCACAAATCTTGTGTATATTTGATTGCCCAAATCGATGATTTCCAGATGAAAAAAGAATACGAAAACTTGTTTTTCTAGAAGTGTTTTTTGGGTTTTCGATATTTTTTTTGAAGTTATTTTCTTCCACTTAAACTTTAGAAATATGCGAAATTTTACTTTTTCTACCATCATTATTGCAATTAGCTTTTTAGGTTTTTCATTTAACTCATTTCCTGAGAAAAGTAAAATGAAAGAAACTGCTAAAAATGCTTTTGTTATTACAATAGACGCAACGTCTATAAATGCGTTTTTTAAAAAATATCCTAAACTAAAAAAGTATCAGAAAGAGGTTGAAGATGTTTACAAAGCAAAACAATACAAATCTATTTGGTATGATAATGATAAGATAACCGAATTTGGGGCATTATTATACCAGAAAGTAAATGTGCTGAAAGATCAGGGAATAGACAGTAAAATGCCTTATAAAGAAATAATCGATCAAGCCTTTAACGAAAGCGATAATATTGATCCGCCGCAAGTTGACACAGAATTATTGCTGACAAGTATGTATATTTTTTATGCGAGTAATGTTTATTCTGGTGTAGATCCTGCAACTTTAAAGAAAATTGGCTGGTATTTGCCTGCTAAAAGTATTTCGTATTCTAAAATTCTAGATTCTCTAATTGTCGATACAAACCGATTGAATGAAGATGACAATCTTTTATTTAGCCAATATTACAAATTGAAAGATGCCTTAAAAAAATACCGTAAAATCGAAAAGGATAATCTTTGGCAAAAAATTACAATAGACAGCGCAACCTTTAAAGAATTAAGACCTGATGATACAGCCGTGGCGATTAAGCAAATTAGAAACCGTTTGTATGTTACGGGAGATTTGAAACAGGATTCTAAAAGCAATGTTTATGATGAAGAACTGATGGCTGGAATTTTAAATTATAAAAAAAGATATAATCTAAAATTGAATTATGTTATAACGAGAGATCATATCAATCAGTTTAATGAGCCAATTAGCAAAAGAATTAAAACCATAATGCTCAATATGGAAAGATGCAGATGGATTCCGACCAATTTGTCTAAAGCAAGTGAATATGTAATGGTGAATATTCCGTCGTTTAGAATGTTTTATGTGAAAGATGGGCAATACGCACTCGTTTCGGATATTTTTGTCGGCAATAGGCTGAGTGAAACAGTAATATTTAGCGGTATGATGGATCGAATCGTTTTTAGTCCGTATTGGTATGTGCCGAACAGTATTATTCAAAATGAATTAAAACTACAGATGGCAAGAGATAAAAACTATCTGGCAGAAAATAATATGGAGTGGAATGGAGGCCGCGTGAGACAAAAACCTGGCCCTAAAAATTCATTAGGATTGGTGAAATTTATGTTTCCAAATCCAAATGATATTTACATGCATGACACGCCAGCGAAGAGTTTATTCGAATTTGAAAAACGTACTTTTAGTCATGGCTGTATAAATGTAAAAGAAGCAAAAAATCTTGCACTAGCGATTTTAAAAGACGATCCAGATTGGCCAGCAGATAAAATTGACAAAGCAATGAGCGGCGAAAAGGAAACAACTTGTATGCTAAAAAATAAAATTCCAGTTTACATCGGTTATTTTACGGCTTGGGTTCAGGATAATGGTGAAGTTAATTTTTTTCCAGACGTTTACGATAGAGATGAAAGCTTAGATAAACTTCTTTATTCTGATGCTGTAACAATGAACTAAAAATAAAAGCCCGGCGGATTGAACTGAAATCTGTCGGGCTTCTTAAAAAAAATGGTCTACAAGCTTATTCGTATTTTAAATATTTTAAAACGTCTATTTTAGTTACTTGATATGCCTTTGTTAGTACAATTATTAATGTTAGAATTACCAACGAAATAAGTGCAACTGTAAACGGCACAACAGAAATATTAATTCTGAAAGCAAAATCCTCAAGCCATTTTTGCAATAAAATGTAAGCAGGTAGTATTCCGATTGCGAATCCCATAAAACAAAAAATGATATATTGTTTTGATAATTCTTTTAGCAAAATATCTGTTTCTGCACCCAGCGTTTTTCTAATTGCAATTTCTTTCAGTCTTCTTTCCATCGAAAATGATGCCAAAGCTAACAATCCGAACACAGCAATTATAATTACGACCAAATTTAAGATAAAAAACAGGTTTTTTTGCTTGATTTGTTCTTGATAAGTTCTAGCAAATCCTTTGTTAACAAATTCGTAATCAAAAGGATAGTCTGGATTTACGTTTTTCTCCCAATAAGATTTCAATTTTTCTAACGTTTCTGTTAAATTATTTGGAGAAACTTTTACAAGAATGTTGTTGAAATTATTCCATTTTAAGGTTTTGATGTTTACAAAAACCATTGGTGGAACTTTATTTTGAAGTCCTGTAATATGGAAATCTTTCACAACACCCACAATTTTAAACTTCAAATTATTGCCATCTCCAATACTCCAGCCTGAAGTTACAATCGTATTTATTGGTTTTTTCAAATTCAGCGTTTTAGCTAGCGTTTCATTAATAAGCATACTGCTTACGGTATCTGATGCAAACTCAGGTGATAAATCTCGCCCTTCGACGATTTTTATTTTCATCATTTTAAGGAAACCAAAATCGATTTCAGCATTTCTTGGTTGTACAAAAATACCATTGTGTGTAAATCCAGAACTTGAGTTGGTGCTGCCTCCAAAACTTCCTGCAAACGTAGTAACATCTACAACTCCAGATATTTTTTGGATTTCAGATTTATCAACGCCATATTGCTGTACTCGTTTTTGTCTGTCTGGTTTGTTGTACGGAATTGAAATTACCTGATCGCCAGTGAATCCAAGATCTTTATTCATCATATAATTCACCTGAGAGTTTACAATCAACGCGCCAATGATAAAAAATGCTGCAATTCCGAATTGAAAAATAAGCATCGAATTTCGAATCCAAATACCGCTTTTACTTCTAGAGAAATTACCTTTTAGAACTTTCAACGTCTCAAAATTTGAGATATAAATGGCAGGGAAAATACCCGCAAGAATGATTACTAATCCAAATATTAAAATGAGCTGCAGGTAAAATTCACTGCCATTCATAGTCAAATTTTTCTTTAAAAAGGTATTGTAATACGGTAAAGAAAGCTCTACAATTGCCAAAGAAAACAAAATAGCCAGTGTCACAATTATTGCTGTTTCAAAAATAAACTGTGCTATAATTTGATTCTTTGAAGCTCCAACAATTTTGCGAACTCCAACTTCTTTTGCTCGTTTTATTGCCGAAGCAGTAGCTAAATTGATGTAATTAACCAATGATAAAACAAGAATTAAGACAGACAAACCGCCCATGATGTAAAGCAACTTTAAATTTCCTACACCTTCTGGAAAATTTTGCCCTGCTGAACTTTTTGTTCCGTGCAAACGAGACATTTGCAATTGGTCAAGAATAACGGTGATTTCTCCATTTTCTTTTACATACTGTTCTACGGTCTGTCCGCTTTCTTTAGCATCTTTCAAAGTTCGATTAACAAAATTTACATTTTGCATTTTCTTTAAAACTGCAACTGGATCAGCCCCTTTTTTTATTTTAACAAGCAAACCATAATTAAAGTTTCCCCAACTATTTTCATCGCCTTCACGTTTTACACCGCTAAAAACATAATTAGGTTCCATAGATGACGGTTTAATAATACGATAAACCGATTTTACCGTATAAGCTACCGTGTTGTAGATTATGGCTTTTCCAATCGGATCTTCATCTTTAAAAATTAATTTTGCTTGTTCTTCAGAAATTGCAACGCTGTTTTTCTCTTTTAGAATATTGGTTTTTGCTCCTTGTACAATTTCAAAAGGGAAAAAATCGAAGAAACTTTCATCACTTACAGTGATTTTTTTAGCCATCAATTTTTGACTCTGATATTTGATCATTTCGTCGTCGTACCAAGTATTGAAAAAACAGATTTTTTCGATTTCGGGTATTGATGCTTTACAAGTTTCTCCAAACGGAATAGAATTAGAACCCCAAGTATCTCCAGTAGCGCCAATTTTATTCAATACCATATAAGCACTTTCCTTATTTGGGTTCCATTGATCATAAGAATGCTCATTATTCCAATAAAGAATGGCAAAAATAACACTCGCAATCCCGATGCTTAATCCTAAAACATTTAAAAACGAAAACAATTTGCTTTGTCTTAAATGATAAATAAATATTTTAAACCAGTTAAAAATCATGGTGTTTGTTTTTAGTTAAATGAGTTTCAAATCGTAAAGATTTCTTTAAAGCATTGTAAAAATTTTGCACACAAATTCTACCAGAACTACAAGTGCAGTAACAATAATTTTGATCATGATTTTTTTTATTTAGCGTCCATAAAAACATCTACATTTCTCTGATTTAATTTCTCAGAAAATATAACTCCGTCTTTCATATGAATGGTTCTTTGCGAGAAAGAAGCATCATAATCAGAGTGGGTAACCATCAGGATTGTTGCGCCTTTAGCGTGCAAATCGGTTAAAAGTTCCATTACTTCATTACCGTTTTTACTATCTAAGTTTCCGGTTGGCTCATCGGCTAGAATAATTTTCGGATCATTTACCAAAGCTCTTGCAACGGCAACTCTCTGCTGTTGTCCTCCAGAAAGCTGTTGCGGAAAATGTTTCAAACGATGAGAAATATTTAATTTTTCTGCAATCGCTTCAATTTTCTGTTTTCTTTCAGAAGCTTTTACGTTATTGTAAAGAAGCGGTAATTCAATATTATCGTAAACAGAAAGCTCGTCGATTAGGTTGAAGTTTTGAAAAATAAAACCAATGTTTTCTTTTCTCACTTGCGCTCTTCCTTTTTCTTTAAGTCCGATCATTTCTTGATCTAACAGTTTGTAACTTCCGTCGTTTGCACTGTCTAGAAGTCCGATGATATTCAATAAAGTCGATTTTCCGCAACCAGAAGGTCCCATGATTGTTAAAAAATCTCCTTTTTTTATTTCTAAATTGATACCGCTCAAAGCAGCAGTTTCTATTTCTTCTGTTCTAAAAACTTTGGTTAAATTCTGAATTGTGATCATAATTTTTTAAGGTTTTGAAATGTTATTAAAAACGTTTTTTGATTGATGATTGAAACGATGATTGTGTATTTATTGTTTTTTTGTTTCAAGTTTCAGGTTTCAGGTTGTTCGGTGCGTTAACCTGAAACTTGAAACAAAATTTAATTATCTAGCGAAAGCTCTTCAATATCTTTGTAATCAGAATAAGAAGAAGTTATTACAGATTCGCCTTCTTTTAAACCTTCTAAAACTTCATAATAAGAAGGATTTTCGCGTCCTAATTTTATATTTCTTCTTTCGGCTTTGTTTCCTTTTACTACAAAAATCCATTTTCCTGCCGCTTCTTGATTAAAAGTTCCTCTCGGAATTACAAGTGTTTTGTTTTTCTCTGATAAAATCAATTTTACGCCAAAACTAAGTCCGTCTTGCAATACAATATTTTCTTTTGAAGTGAAAGCCAATTCTACCGTAAAGCGCCCGCTTTTTACTTCTGGAATTACTTTAGTAACGATTACTTCTAGATTTTTTCCTTTAAATTCAACTTGACCTTTTAAACCTTCTCTGATTTTTTCTAAATAAAATTCATCAACTTCAGCAGCCAATTTGTAACCTTTGTTAGAATCAATTTTTCCGATGCTTGCTCCAGCCTGAAAACTTTTTCCTAAAACTGGTTCAAAAGAAGTTAACCTTCCTGTTTCTGGCGCTGTAATTAAGAAGTTCTTTTTGTTGTTTCTAAGGATATCCAAACTTTTTTCCATGGTTTGAATCGAGCGATTAATTTGAGAAATCTGAACTTGATTACTTTGTTTTTCTTTCTGAACACTTTGCAGAATTGTTCTTTTTCTTTCTTCTTGAAAACGAAGACTTTCTTTAAAAGTATTCCAATCATTTTTAGAAATCACGTCTTTCTCGTAAAGTTTTGCGTTCATGTCATATAATCGTTTGGTATCATTATAATCGTGTTCAATTAAAACCAAATCTTTAGTCAAGTTTAATTCTTGATTTCTAATGTTTAATTTCCCTGTATTTAAGTTGTTGATTTGCTCAATAATAGCAGTTTCTTGCGTTAAGTAATTCAATTCTGTATTAGGGTTGTATAAACGAGCTAGTGATTGTCCTTTGGTTACCATTGCGCCATTTTCTACAAAAATTTCTTTTACAGAGCCGCCTTCCGTAACATTTACCAGCATAACATTTAATGGCTCAACTTTTGCCTGAAAAACTACAAAATCTTCAAAAAAGGCTTTTTCAGCTTTTTGAATGACCAATTCATCAGCTTTTACATTTAAAGTTCTTTTTGAATTGAAAGCAAAAGCAACGATAACAACCAAAACTAAAAAAACAGCAATTGCTATTGTGAGATATCTAATTTTTTTATTTTTACGAGGAATTATCTTGTCCATTTTTTTAAATATTTTACTGATAATCAATAGGTAAATACTGTGCCAGTAAATTTATTATTTGTAAAGTGTTGATTTTAAAGAAGCTTTCAAAACCACTATAAAAAAGTAGTGTTCGATAATGAACAGTTGACCGTTCGAAACCGAACAAAAAAAGACCTCATGAGAAAAAAGCAAGCACAAATCTTAGTTGTTGACGATCAGGAAGAAATTCTTTTTTCGGCAAAAATGATTCTCAAAAAGCATTTTGAAACAATTTTCACAACTAGCAGTCCAAAAAAAATCATTTCAATTTTAAGTGAAAACGAAATTAATGTGGTGCTTTTAGATATGAATTATCGAATTGGTTTTGAAGATGGGCGAGAGGGAATTCATTGGCTGAAAGAAATAAAAACACTTTCTCCAAATACAATTGTAATCTTAATGACGGCTTTTGGTAAAATCGAAACGGCAGTTGAAGGCATAAAAATAGGCGCTTTTGATTATGTTTTAAAGCCTTGGCATAATGAGAAACTTCTCGAAATTATTGAAAAAGCAGTTGTAGAAAGCAGAAAAAACAGCAAAAAAGCAGTTGCTGAAGAAGATAAAAACGAAAAAAGATATTTTGTAGGAACTTCAGCCAAAATAAAACAAGCTTATGCAATAGCCGAAAAAGTAGCCAGAACTGATGCAAACGTTTTGATTTTGGGCGAAAATGGAACAGGAAAATATGTCTTTGCCGAATATATTCATAAGCATTCTGAAAGAAAAAATCAGCCTTTTGTACATGTCGATTTGGGTTCTTTGAGCGATAATTTGTTCGAAAGCGAACTTTTTGGTTATGCAAAAGGAGCTTTTACAGATGCTAAAATCGATACTCCAGGACGTTTTGAAAATGCATCAAACGGGACTATTTTTTTAGATGAAATAGGAAATATTCCGCTGCATTTGCAAGCTAAACTTTTGCACGTTTTACAAACCAAAACCGTAACGCGTTTGGGCGAAAGCAAACCTCGTCCGCTAAATGTTCGTGTAATTGCAGCAACAAATAGTGACATTAAAACCGAAGTAAAAAATAAAACCTTTCGAGAAGATTTATTGTATCGAATTAATACAATGGAAATTAATCTTCCCGCTTTACGCGAAAGAAAAGACGATATTGTTCCGATGGCAAATTTTATTTTAGAACAAATCGCAGAAAAATACAATCATGGTCCCGAAGCTTCGGGATGGCGTTTTGATGAAAATGTCGACTCTTATTTAGAAAAATATCCATGGAAAGGAAATGTTCGAGAAATGGAAAACAAAATAGAACGCGCTTTAATTTTAGCCGAAAACAATACAATTTCTGTACTCGATTTAGATATTTTGGATTTTGAAGAAATTCAGGAAAATGATGAAAATCCGTTGTCTGAAATGGAAAAAGGAGCAATTGAAAAAGCATTATTCAAACACAACGGAAATATCAGTAAAACTGCCGAAGAATTGGGTTTATCTCGCGCCGCTTTGTACCGAAGAATTGAAAAATACGATTTAAAGAATTAAAATCAAATGAATAGCGTCCAGCTTTAGCTGGATGTAAATAAGTAGCCGATATTAAAGGCTTTAGCCAAAATCGTTTAGGTTTGGCTAAAGCCCATATTTATGAATAATTTATCTCTCCAGCTAAAGCTGGAGGCAATTCAAATAAAAGAATGAAGAATTGGAAGTTTTATAATGCTTTATTTATAAGGGTTGTGTTTATCATGGCGCTTTTTCTTTGCAGCGCTTTATTGTTTTATAAAGGATTTGAATACAACGCAATTTTGATTGCAGCTTTTGTCTTGATCTTTCTTTTCGAAATGTACTTTTTCGTCAAAAACCAATTGTCTTTTTATGATAAAACCATAAACGCTATTTTGCATAGCGATTTTTCTACGCATTTTCCTGAAGAGCATAAAAGAGGCAATTTTAATAGCTTATATCAATTGTACGATGCTTTAAAAGTGCAAAAACAAGAACAGACTTCTAAAGAACTAATTTATCGTTCGATACTCAACAGTATTGATACTGCGGCTCTTATTTTAGAAAAAGAAAATGATAATTGGTCTATTTTTATAATGAATGACTGTTTTTCTAATCTCTTTAAAGTGCCAAAAGTAACACATTGGAAATACCTTAAAAATTATCTTCCTTCACTTTGCAATGAAATTGAAAATGTTGGTTTTGCTGAGGTTAAAACGGCCATTTCAATAAAAATTGAAGATCAGGATTTGCAGACATTTATGCTTCAAACTTCGCATACGCAAACGTACAATAAAGAATATTTTATCATTTTATTAGATAGTATTCAGCGTGTTATTGAGAAAAAAGAAAAAGAGGCTTGGATCAATTTGATGAAGATTATTTCGCATGAATTAATGAATTCTTTAACGCCGATTCGTGCGCTTTCTCAGAATTTGCTTCATATTGTAGATCAAGAGGAATTGGAAGAAGATGATTTTGAAGATATTAAAAGCAGTATTTCGACTATTATAAATCGAAGCGATCATTTGCAGTTTTTCGTTGAAAATTATCGAAAACTGGCAATGTTGCCGACTCCAAACAAACAAATGACGCCAATTAATGCATTGTTTGAAGATTGTTTGCGAATTATGAGTCCGATTTTGAAAGATGAAGGAATCAAATTGATTAACGAAATTCACAGTTCACGTTCGATTTCAATTGATAAAAATCAGATGGAACAAGTGATTATTAATTTGATAACCAATAGCATTCATGCTTTAAAAGAAAAAGAAGAAAAGAAATTAATCATTTCAAGTTATACCGAAAACAATCGCTTTTTTATTACGATTTCAGATAACGGAAAAGGTGTAGATGCCGAGATTCGAGATAAAGTTTTCTTACCTTTTTTCACCACTAGAAAAGATGGAGCAGGAATCGGATTAACGCTTTCTAAAAATATTATCGAAGCGCACGGAGGTTATTTAAGTTACCAAACCGATGAAGATCAAACGAGTTTTGTGATTTGTTTGATTTAAAAAGGTTTTACCATATAAGTTATATAAGTTCATATCAAGCATTGCGCATAAATCTCTCGCAAAGACGCAAAGGAAAATAAATAAACTTTGCGACTTCGCGTCTTTGCGAGATTAAATTGTAAAGTAAATTATTAGAATACTTAAAATGAACTTATATAACTTATATGGTGAAAAAACTAAAATTGAACTTCAGGTTTCCAAAAGTGTTTTTCTAAATCTACAATCTGATTATTCACGACTTTAATGCCTTCGTTTTCTAAAAGTTGCTGCATTAAATTCGTTCCGTCAAAATGATGTTTTCCTGTCAAAAGTCCTTTTTGGTTAACGACTCTGTGCGCCGGAACATCATCCATATTATGGCATGCATTCATGGCCCAGCCAACCATTCGCGCAGAACGGGCAGTACCTAAGGTTTTTGCAATTGCGCCATAAGAAGTTACTTTTCCGTATGGAATTTGTCTGGCAACCGCATAAACTCTTTCGAAAAAATTTTCCTCAGCCATAAATTGTTTTTTTTTGTCTCACGCAGATTGGGCATAATTTAGCAGATTAAAATTAAATCAAAAAACCTTTTAGATCTGCGCAAATCTGCAATCTCGATAGCTATCGGGAGCGTGAAAAATTTCATCAAAAAGTAAAAAAACGCTTTAATCCTATTAATCTGTGGCTATATAAATTAACCGAAATAGTAATTCAGGATATTAAAAAGCGTTGCAAGTGCGATTAATCCTGTAATGCTTCCAATAATAGTATTCATGTTTCGCATTAAGTAATCTGTTTTCTTTTCGATTCGTCCAAAAAAGGCAATGTAACTATACAAAGCGGCAAACGAGCCCAAAACAGATCCTAATACAAAAGTGAAGATGATATTGTTTTCGAATACAAAAAGATGATACGACGCCAAAGTAACGCTCACTACAACGTAATACGGAATTGGAAAGAAATTTAATCCTGAAAGCAGCATTCCAAGAAAAAAACGGCTTTTTTTACTGCTTTTTTTAATCTTCGATTTTTTCTTGGTTTTGGGTTCTTTTGCAATAAATAAAAAGTAAATCGTTAAAAGCGAAAAGATTCCAAAACCAACTTCACGCAATAAAGTAATAACATCTGGGCGATTATCGATTACGCGAGCAAAAAGAACCGCAACATAAACTTGAAAAAAAATAACAAGAACAGCTCCAACAGCAAACCACATAGCATTCTTTTTTCCTTCTTTCAGATTTATTTTGGCTGCCGTCATGTTGATTAATCCTGGTGGAATAATCCCAATTGCAGCGGCTATAAATCCAGAAATAAAAGGAGTAAATAAGGCCATTAAGTTGATTTGTAAGTTGTAAATTCAGTTTTTAAATTAAGATTAATCTTTAATTTTGAAACGAATATACGTAATTGCCTTGTTAATTTCTAAATATTGTTTCTCATAAAATGTCTGAATCGAAGTTACAACTTCTGGACTTCCTTCATTTTTGTACACATTATGATTCGCGTATAAAACTTCGTGTCCTTCTCCGTGAAGCAAACCTAAAGTATAACCGTGCATAAATTCGCTATCGGTTTTAAGATTTACAACACCGTCTTTTTTCAGGATTTTTTTGTATAATTTCAAAAATTCAGAATTGGTCATTCTGTGTTTTGTTCTCTTGTATTTGATCTGCGGATCTGGAAAAGTAATCCAGATTTCGTCTACTTCGCCTTCAGCAAAAATATGATTGATCAATTCGATTTGAGTACGAACGAAAGCCACATTATGAAGACCGTCTTCAACGGCAGTTTTAGCACCACGCCAGAAACGCGCGCCTTTAATATCGATTCCGATAAAATTTTTGTCTGGGTATTTTTCAGCTAATCCAACAGAATATTCTCCTTTTCCACATCCTAATTCTAAAACTAATGGATTGTCATTTTTAAAGAAATCAGAATTCCATTTTCCTTTTAAAGGCATTAAATCGCCTACAACTTCTTCTCTGGTTGGTTGAAAAACGTTTTGAAATGTTTCGTTTTCTCTGAATCTTTTTAGTTTATTTTTACTTCCCACTTTTACAAAAATTTTCCGCAAAATTAAGGAATATAAACGAATGAAATAGAGTAAGTGGATTTAAATGTTTTTTTGCCACAGATTTCACAGATTAAAAGGATTTTTTTTTAAATATTTTCGCCACGAATTACACGAATTTTCACGAATCAGTTTAACTGCAATACAGAAAAAAAATTAGTGAAAATTCGTGTAATTCGTGGCAAAAAAAAATATTTTTTTAACCGTAATGAGGTTCCGTAATTGGTTGTGCTTTCGGATCAAGAGATTCATCGTGTTGCGATAAATCCAATCCGATGTGTTCTGATTCTTCAGAAACTCTCAAAGGAATAATAAAGTTCGTTACTTTGAATAAGAAATAAGCTCCGAAGAAAGTAAATACAGAAACCAATACTAAAGCCATCATATGGTGTCCAAAAACATTCCATCCGCCGTGAAGTAAACTTGCGTCTTCTCCATGAGCAAAAATAGCTGTTAAAATCATTCCCATAATTCCTCCAACTCCGTGGCAAGCAAAAACGTCAAGCGTATCATCAAATCTTTTTGAGTATTTGCAATTTACAGCTGTATTAGAAACTAATGCGGTTACAAATCCGAAAAACATACTTTCTGGCACCGAAACAAATCCTGCAGCTGGCGTAATAGCAACTAAACCTACAACGGCTCCAATGCAAGCACCAAGGGCAGACACTTTTCTGCCGTTCATTCTATCAAAGAAAATCCAAGTTAACATTGCGGCAGCCGATGAAGTAGTGGTTGTTGCAAAAGCCATAGCAGCAGTTCCGTTGGCAGCGAGAGCAGATCCAGCGTTAAATCCGAACCATCCGAACCAAAGCATTCCAGTTCCTAATAATACAAAAGGAATATTGGTTGGAATATGCTGGCTGTTTTTTCTTTTTCCTAAAACAATAACTCCAGCCAAAGCAGCAAAACCAGAACTCATGTGAACTACAGTTCCTCCTGCAAAATCTTTTACGCCAAAATAACTTCCTAAAACTCCAGTTGGATACCAAACGGCGTGACACAAAGGAGCATATATAAAGATGGTGAATAAACTAATGAAAACTAAATATGAGATAAAACGAACACGTTCTGCAAATGAACCCGTAATAATTGCAGGACAAATGATGGCAAATTTCATTTGAAATAAAGCAAAAAGCATAAACGGAATCGTGTTTGCTAATTGTTTATGAGGAAGAACGCCCACATAATCCATAAAAGCAAAAGTAGTTGGGTTTCCGAAAAAGCTGTAAAAATGCTCTCCAGAACCAAAACCAACCGGTTCTCCAAAAGCCAAACTAAATGCTACCACAACCCACAAAAGCGTTACTACACCTAAGCAAATAAAACTTTGAAGCATAGTAGAAATTACATTCTTTTTTCCAACCATCCCGCCGTAAAAGAATGATAATCCAGGTGTCATAATTAAAACCAGACAGCTTGAAGTTAGCATCCAAGCAACATCGGCAGGAACAATATGATCTGTGGTTCCGAATTCTGATAAAACATAACTATTTTCTGTTACTGTTGGCCAAAATGCACCAATTGTGCAAACGACACTGATCATAATAAAGGAAATAATCCAGCGTTTTTCTATTTTCATTTTGAAATACTTTGTTTAACCCTATTTTTTTTGGGGGCAAAGTTAAAAAAAAATAAAGATTCTTGTTTTGAAGGCTGTTAAAATAGAGGTTGTGCTTTTATTTTGATTGATTTTATAAAATACAGATCGTTTTTTTGATAGTATCTTATTTTAAAGTTACAAAAAAGCACCGTTTTTGCCGAATTAATTAAAATTATTTTCTTAATTCGGCTTATAAGGTGCTAGAAAAGTTATGTTTATAAAAAGAAATATCTAAAATGTTTTATTTCTTTTGAAGCTTAGCGATTAATGCGTCTTCGATTGGTGCTTTTATTTTAGTTACAGCATCAACTTCATCGTTCGGAATTGTCATTGACAAAACGTAATGCTGAATTTTCCATTCGTTACCCACTTTTACCAAAACTCCAGAACCGCGACAAATTTTCATCTGAGTATCAAGTAATTCATCAAACCAAGCGATTTTTCCAGATTTATCAAAAAAGATATGACGTTCTAAGGCTTTAAAATTCCATGTCGTTTTTTTGTCAAAATAAGGTTTTGCCCAGATTTGAAATTCTTTTTTTGTCCAGTTTTCTGTTGCGTCTGTTCCAATGTAGATTGCGTCGTCTGCCAAAGCGTTGAAATAAGCATCAAATTTTACTTCGCCGGCGGCTTTATGCCAAGCGTCTAAAGTCTGATTGATTTTGTTTTTGTCGGTTTGTGCATTTGCAAAAGAAGCAACGAACAAAAGAAGTAAGATTGTTTTTTTCATGAGTTATAGTATTTGAGTTTAAAGGTATAAATTTTTTGAGATTTTAAGGTTTCATGCAGATTTTGCAGATTTTAGCAGATTTTAATTAAGAAAATATCTGTTAAGATTTGCCTAAATCTGCGTGAAATAAAGAAATATAGAATTTAAAAATCCTGTCTTTAATTATCATTAACATTCCCTATGTTATTTAATCCCTAAAAAACATTTATATTTGAGAGATTTTAAAATACCGCCCCAATGAATGCAAAAATACTTTTAAGTTCACTAGCCATAACTTCCTTATTAGTCATTTCCTGCAAAAAGGAATTAGAGCCTCAAGAAAGTACAGCAACCTCAGAATTAGTTAGGTTAGGACTTGCAAAAGACTCAACAAAAACGACTGCGCCAGTTGTTCAAAATCCTGCAGCAAATCCAAATACAGTTTTAGGAGATACAAAAGGTCTGAATCCGGCACACGGACAGCCTGGGCACCGTTGCGATATTGCAGTTGGTGCGCCATTAAATTCGGCACCAACACAACAAGGTCAGGCAGTTCAGGTAAATCCAAATCAACAGCAACAAGTTGTGACTACAACAACTGTAGCGCAAGTAAAAACAGCAAAAGGAATGAATCCGCCTCACGGGCAGCCAGGACATCGTTGTGATATTGCGGTAGGAGCGCCATTAAATTCTCCAGTAGCAAAAACTACAACTACAGCACAAAGCGGATCAACTTCGCAGAGTTTTACTGTTACGCCCCCGCCATCAAATGCGGTTCCAGCATTGTTGAGTACAGAAAGTGCTGGACAAGACACAGGAATTGTAGACGGAATGAATCCTGCGCACGGAAAACCAGGTCATAGATGCGATATTGCCGTTGGAGCTCCGTTGCCAAAATCATAAGTTAAAGACAAAGTTATAAAGCAGAAAAGCGACAAAGGTTCCAAGAAAACTTAGAATCTTTGTCGCTTTGTTACTTTGCAACTTATTATATTAATGTGCTTTTATTTTTTCGAAAGTGGTAGTCAACGACTTTTTGGCTTTAGCCAATGCACCGCTAAATGCTTTCTCAAGCGTGTCGGCATGATCTGTAACTGTGATAGCCTGTAATTTTACAGGACGAACCTCAATTACACATTTTTTGTCGTGCAAGCTGAATTTTTCTCCATTCTCATCTCCAAAATGAATTTCTACGCGAGTAATTTTATCCTGAAAACGATCTAAGCTTTTTTCTGTTTCTGCAGCAAAATAACTTTCTAATCTTGCACTTCCTTCAATGTTTTTGTCGGTGTTGATTTGTACTTTCATAACGCATAATATTTAATGATTCATTCTCAAACTTATTTATTTTAAAGGAGAAAGGCAAGTTGGTTAAGGAAATATTATGATAAAATTATGGGAATGTTTTTTTGTGTTGAAAGAAAAATTTTTGAAGAATTAGAAATCTCTAATGATTATTCTTCATCTAACATTTTTTCTGGATAAATTGTATTAAAATAATTTTCGAAAGCTTTGGATAATAATTCTTTATCAATTTTTAATAATTCACTTCTAACATTCCAATTCTTAATATATTCTTCATCATTTTCAGAAATTTGTTCTCCTTCAAGTTTCTTAGTCAAAATGTTGCTAAGTAAAACATTATTACAACTGGAATATTCTGGATAAAATTTTTCAATGAATGACCAATAATTAAATTGATCTTTTTTCTTTTTTAAATATTCCATTCTTTAAACATTGTTATGTTTTTATTGTAAAAAGTTATCTTCATCTATCGGAACAGGTTCGTCTTTCATGAACAATTCAAAAGAACCGATAGGAGCGAAGTCAATGTTAATTATGTTATAATCATTTTTATTTCGCCATAAACGAATAGAATCTGTCCCTTTCTTTTCTAACCATGCACGAGTAACAGGTTCTCTTTCTTTGAGGCCTAAAACATCTACAAGCAACCATTGGCCTAAAGCAGATTGTCCAAATCTTTTTCCATTTTCATCTTTTAAAATGTTGCTTCCAGATTGTAAGCCTTTCATGTTGTCTTGAGTAACTAAAGCAGGAATTATTTTTCCATTCGGAAGCTTTAATGAAAAACGTACTTCAGGTTTTTCATCTGAAAGACCTTTATAGTTTTCTTTAATTCTTTCAAATTCAAAAATATCAGATGTGAAAAAATCAGGATGCTTTTTGTGAAATTCTCTAGGAATAGGAACATAAATTTCATTTAAAGGTCTAGGAATGTTACTGCCTTTATTTTTAGATGCGGCATTCCAGGCATTTAATCCAGATTTTTCTTCTACTTCTTTAGATTGATAAGAATATAATGGTAAATAAACTTCAATTATATCTGGTTCTGCTACTTTTGTAGTTTCAATAAGATTAAAGTATGCTTGTAGTAAAAATGAAAATGGATCTTCAATAATTTTAACGTCAAATTTATTTAACGTTAAAGTATCGTATTTGTCAGAATCAAATTTTTGCCATATTTGAGAATCGGCAAATGTATACCTGTAATCTTTATTACCATCGGACCAAGATAAAGCAGATGATGTGGCGCTAAAATCTTTAATTTTATTTACATCAATTAATGGATATGCGCATTCATTTATGGTAAAAATACCTTGATCACGAGTTATATAATGATAAATGTTTTTGTCTTCTGATAATCCTAAACGTTCATAATCACTTTTCATTCGTTGATTTTTAATCTCAGAAATTTTATAAGCTAATGAATGTAAATCTCCACGATATACGTTTATATCATTTTGATAACGTTTAAGTTGCATTACTTTTTGGAATGAAGGTTTACTGCCCATCCAAGTTTTTAGTCCTATTCCAATTCGTTCATTACCAAAAATAGAAAGTACATCATGAGGCGTATTACCAATATCTACATTTTGACCATTAAAAATTTTTGTAAAAACAGTTTCCTGAAATTTAGAATCAAGATACGGAATTAAGTCTCCTTGTTTTTGTCGAAATAAGTTTGATAATGCTCCATAAACTTGTAAAAACTTTATATACTCTTCTCTTTGGTCACTAGAAAATTGTTCCCAGACACTCATGGCAATAAGACATTTAAAATTTCTTGGCTGATTCTTTCTATTAATGGAGTTGTAACTGAATTTCCAGCCTGCATATATAATTTACTATTAGCAATATTTGGCAAAATATATTTATCCATTGGATATCCTTGAAAAGAAAAACATTCTTTAGGAGTTAATTTTCTAATGCCATAATCATCTAAAATTAAAGGAACATTATGTCCTCCTGTGCCCATATTTGCTGTTAGGGTTGGACAAACTTGATTTTTATTTTCCCTAACATAAACTCTCCTCCATTGATATATTGTGTCTTTTGAAGTTATTGTTTTTTCTAATTCAGGATAATATTGGTGGTCTTTTTTATAATAAAGATTATCTGCTTGTTTTCCTTTTTCTAAAATATCATGTATTGTTTTAGTTAATGGAATTGCTTCTGGAAATTTAAAATCGCCATGATTTGTTACTTGTTCTTTATCAAATGCAACAATAAAAATTCTTTCTCTATTTTGAGGAACATTAGCATGTGTAGAAGAATTTAATACTTTAGTGTATGCTTTATAGCCAAGCTTTTCTTCTAGAATTTCTAAGATTACTTTGAAAGTATTTCCTTTATCATGAGAAACTAGATTTTTAACATTTTCAAGAAAAACCACCTTAGGTCTTTTTGCTTCAATGATTTTTTCTACATCAAAAAACAATGTACCTCTCGTATCTTGAAATCCTTTTCTATTTCCTGCAATTGAAAAGGCCTGGCAAGGAAATCCTGCACATAAAATTTGGATATCATCAGGAATATAATTTTTTGTAACTTCTTTAGTAATATCCCCAAATGGGACTTCTCCAAAATTAGAACGATATGTTTTTTGTGAGTCTACATTCCATTCGCTAGTATAAACACATTTACCTCCTAAATTCTGCAACGCAATTCTAAATCCGCCAATTCCAGCAAAAAGATCAATAAATTTAAAAGTATAATTTTCAGGAGTTGGAAATGGAACATCTTCGACTTCAAAAAGTAATTGTTGTAATGCAGAATCGGAAACGATATTTAGTTTCTCTTCTTCATTTTTGTATTCAACAATTTGTTTTATGTATTCAGCAGCTTCTTCTTCAAAATGATCTTTAACGCCATTGTGATAATTATGTAGATAATGCGTAACAACGGCCTTTCTATTATCGTCTTCTTCTACAAAGCGATTTTTAAATTTTTTACCATCAAATTCGTCAATGTTGATCTTTTCTTCTCCCGTCATTTTTTCGCTAAAATTAAAGGTGCAATTTATGAATAATAATCCAAAATTAGGAATTAACTTTTCCACAAACTAGGCTTGATATATAGTAGATATTTATCTATTCTTTATCCCTCTTCCCCCACTTAATCTTAATCTTCCCCTCATTATCATAAGCAATCAAATGCAGCACAATGCCACGTTCTCTAACAGCTTTGCGCTCTTCTTTAGTGGCAAGGCTCGAGTCATTCTTAGAATTTCTTAGCGGAACTGTAAGCGCGAGATTTGTACCTCGGCCAAAAGAGTAAATTCCGTCTATGTCGAAGTTTAAGACGCTGGAACTAATGGTTAATTTATGAATGTCAACTTGTTCTCCACGAAGATTAAGCGAACCCGATAAATCGCTAAAAGTTATATTTTCTACATCGCGAAACGGAAAAGCAAATTTGCCTATTTTCATAATCGGTTCAAAGTTGAGTAAAGCGCCTTGATTCACATTAAAATCTAATTTACCTCGCATCGAATTCACAATCAAATCGCCTTTGCTGCTCATTAAACCCGTAACATTGGCGTTGCTGCTTAATCGTCCTTTAATGTTTTTCGGACTGAAAGATTTAATGCCGAAATTATTGAAAGATCTTAAAAAGCTCGCAATATCTACGCGGTTTACTTGTGCGGTCGAACTAAAAATATATTGGTTTCCGCTAGGCAGAATGGCGCCGTTAAACGCAATGCTTCCGCCAGAAGTTTGCAAAGTTCCGTTTTTGAGTAGTAATTTCGAATTCAGCATTTGCAAAGTCGCTTTGGTATTCGTTGCTGTAAGCGAACCGTAAGTGATTTTATCGGCCTTGAGATTGATTACAGCGGTACATTTCTCAATAACCGATTTCAGCTGATTTGTAAAATTGACGTTCTTCTTTTTAGTTTGTTTTTGTTGCGCTATTTTTTGAGTTGGCGAATTTTTTAAAACACCTAAAAACTGTTTTACATCAATACTAGGGCAGTAAATATTCCAGTTTACAACCATTTTTTCGGGTGCGTCGTAATACAGATTCAAGAAATTATCAATTTTCCCGTCAATGCGAATAATGTTGTTTTTGTGTTTATAAGCTATTTTTTTGATGTAAAGCGCCTGCTCTGTAAACGATAATTGTACAGCGGTTTTTTCGGCATGAATGCTTTTCGGAAGATAATCAAACGTAGCATTATCAATATCGACTTCGCCCGTTATACGCGGTTTGTTGATGTATAAATCGACAATATCAAACTGAAATCTTAAATTGGCTTTGGCATGTCCGCTTTCAAAATGAAGAATTTTTTCGTTGCTCATCTTGTTAAGTTTCGAAATATCAAAATCGGCATTTACGATTCCAGTAGCAATTGGTTTTTCGAGATTATTAATAACAGCTTGTGAAATCGTAAGCGGAATCGTTTCATATTCAGCTTTAAAATGTGTTAGAATTATAGCAGAATTCGGATCATTAAAACCTTTTTCGGGTTTAAAATTATTTGTAAAAATACCTTTGAAACTGCAATTGGTAAACAAACCATCTGGAATCGTCAATTCGTTATTTCGAATATCGGCCTGAACTACAATTTTCGGATCGCCTTCAACATTCAAATCGCCTTTTATATCGCAATTGACTTCAATCGGTTTCTTTAAATCAAATTGATTTAGTTTCGAACTGATATTTCCCGATAATAAATTGGATGCATTTCGCCATAAAATATTGGTTTCGATGTTAATGCCGAAAAGTGAATTCTCTTTTCCGATATTAAAGAAAGCTTTAATATCAAAAGCATCGGAACCAATTTTAAGTTTTTGGGTTTTAATATCAATTTTTTGAGATGCTTCAGAATACGAAACATCAAAATTGCCTTGCAGTATTTTTTCTTTGGCAAAACTTCCGTGAACGGTATTAAAAGCCAGACTATTAATTTTGGTTTTCAAAAACAAATTTGTCTGCCAGTTTTCATCATCATAATTCACTTTTGAATCTAGAGAAGCCACATCAAAATCGAATAATTTGTGTCCTAAATGATTGTCAATAATTACATGAACATTGTTGAGGTTTACTTCGTCAATGGTCGTTTCGGTTTTTTCTTTGTTAGATTCTGTTTTTTTCTTTTTCGGTTTAAAGATATTTACATTCGAATAACCGTTCTCTGCTTTGTAAATGTAAATCTGAGCATCATTAATTAAGATTTTATGAATGCTGATTTCTTTCTTTAATAAACTTAAAATGTTTAAACGAGCTTCTATTTCTTTGGCTCTTAATAAAGTATGTTTGTGGTTTTGCCATTGATTATCTTTTATTTCTACATCATTTAATGCCAAAGTGAAGTTCGGAAAACCAGTTAAAAACTTATAATGAAAATCGTTTACATGAAATTTACCATTTATATTTTCGTTGATTTTATGATTGACTTTCGCAATAATTTCTGCTTTATTCTGATTAAAATAGATAGACAAAGCGCCACACGCAATCAGAAGCAAGGCAATTAATCCTAGAATAAAAAATCCAAACCGTTTTGCATATTTTTTAAACGGATCAGATTGAAGAAAGGTTTTTATTTGAAGTAAAGTTTGCTGCATTTTAAATTAAATCTTTGGAGTACTAAAGATACTACAAAAAAGATTAACATTTTATTAGGTTGGTTTTCAGTGGAATATATCGTAAATTGAAATCTAAAAAAGTTTTATACAGTTGATAATTAATGACAATACATTTATAATGAAAACTAATTTAGTAATCGTGTTTGATTTGTTTTAAATTTTTAAATTTGTACTGTAGTTTGAAAGTTAAAAATTCAAACATAATTTTAATCTTAATATATTATGGCATTAGCAATAACAGATGCTACTTTTGATGAAGTAGTTTTAAAATCAGATAAACCAGTAATGGTAGATTTTTGGGCAGCATGGTGTGGTCCTTGTAGAATGGTTGGTCCAATCATTGACCAATTAAGCGAAGAGTACGCTGGTAAAGTAGTTGTTGGTAAAGTAGATGTAGATGCTAACCAAGAATTTGCTGCAAAATATGGTGTGCGTAACATACCAACTGTTTTGGTATTCCAAAATGGTGAAGTAGTAGGAAAACAAGTAGGAGTAGCTCCGAAACAAGCCTACGCAGATAGCTTAGACGCTTTATTGTAATCTTAGATTACGATTGATATAAAAAAGGTTTGGCGAAAGTCAAGCCTTTTTTATTGGAATAAAATGAGATTAGTTTTTAAACACATAGAATCATAGATTTTGTAAGCTTAATAAAAGGCATTTCATTTATTTAAAACAAACATAGAATGTTTAAAGGCATTTTGACACTGAAACTATGTTTATTTAAACAAGTGAAACGTCTTTATCCACAAAGAAAAACTATGATTCTATGTGTTTAAAAAAATAATGGTAAATGTAGCGCCTGCATCTGGTTTTGAGCAAACTTGTATTTTACAATTAATTGCAGTCGCCAAATCACGAATTAGATGCAATCCTAAACCAGATTTGATTCCTATAACTTGAGATTCGTCGTATAAAGCTTTAAATTTTTCCTGAGTTCCGCCTGGGCCATTGTCGGTTATCGAAAGATAATTATTGCCATTTTCCTGCCAAGCTTTCCATATAATTTTGGCATTTGAAGTTTTGTCTAAAGCTTTTATCGCGTTTCCGGTAAGGTTTCGCATAATCGTTTTTAGATAATTTTCGTCTGTTTCTAAAATGATGCTTTCAGGATTTTCAAAAACAATTTCGATGTTTTCAATGTTAGAAAAATGCTTTTCAGTTTCTTCAAACAAAACTTCAATTGCTGTTTTTCTAAACTGAGGAGTGAAATTTTCCATTTGTCCTTTGCTCCAAAGCAAAATATCTTCCATCGATGATAATAAATTTTCAGCTCCAGTTGTAATTTTATTTTGCATTCTGATCGCCGTTTCTTCATCAATAAGTTCGGGATTTTCTTTTTGAAGATGCAGAAAATGAATGAGATTTGAAATCGGACTTCTTAAATCATGATTTAAAATACTAAAAAATTGCGCTTTAATTTTATTCGCTTCGTCCAATTCTTGATTCAAAGCCTGAAGTTTCAAATTGGTTTTCTTTCTGTTTTGGCTTTGTTTCATCAATAATAATCCGATAATGCAAACCAAAGCAATTCCAGAAATTAAGAAAATACGCTGTTGTTTAGCTTCTTCAATCTGAATATTTTTAATGGCATTTTCGGTCGAAAGATTCTTGATTTCCTGTTGTTTAGTCTTATTCTGATAACGAGCTTCTGCATTTGCAATACTTTGATTAGCAGATTGCTCCATTACTTCGTCATTATGTTCGCTGTAAATTTCGTTATAATGATAAGCTTCTTTCCATTGGCCAAGCGCGGCATAACTTTGAGAAAGTTTTTTATTTATGGTTACAAAAGATTCCTTATCGTAAGTTAAAGCATTAAGAGAGGCTTTTTTAAGGGTTTCAATAGCTTTTTTATATTCTCCTTTTTGATATAAAACTTTTCCCATTGCTGTTTGGGCTTCCATTAAAATCTCGTCATCAGTCGATTTTTTTCCTAGCGAAACGGCTTTTTGAGCATAAGAAAACGCTTTGTCGGTTTGGTTCTGATTAATGTAGTATTCGGACAAACTTCGGTTGGCAAAACTTAAATTTAAAAACAAAGAATCTTTTTTTGAAGGATACGTATAAACCAGTTTGTAATATTTCCTGATACTGTCCAAATTTCGTAAAGGAACAAAACATTGTAAATAATAATTGCACAAAAAAGCACTTACATAAGGCGAAGTTTTTACATGTGGCTTGGCGTAATTGAGATATTCGATTGCTTTGTTGTATTGCTTCATTTTTGCGTAAGCAGATCCAATTTGGCAGTATGAAATCCCTATATTTTCAACATTAGCAATATCTTTCGGAAGCTGTTTTTTGTAATTGATGGCTGTTAATTGATAATCAATAAATGTTTCATAATCAGCGTGATCTAAATAGTATTCGCCAAGACTTCCGTTAAGAATAGATTGCGTGTAATTATTTTTAGTAGTATCGAGAATTTGTTTAATGTAAATAATAAGATTATCACGCTTTTTAATTTCGTTTAGCGAATAATACATATAATTCAACCTCATGCAATTTGAGGTAATATTTTTGAGGTGTTTTGCTTTTTGAGCGTAAGTCAGAGAAGTTTCGTAATTTTTTACTGCCTTTTGATATTGGTTGTTATTGAATTCGTAACCGAAACCTTTTAAAAAATAGAATTTTGAAACGTATGAAAGTTTGTTTTTAGCAATCGAAATTCCTTTATCTGAAGCATTGATGAGTTTGATGTATTCATCTGCACTTAGAAGTTCGTTACAATATTTCAGCCAGACTTTGAGTTTTTCGTCTACTGTTTTGTAACGCGCCAAATTGGGTTCCTGCTGTGCAAAAGCATTGCAACTAATTAGAAGTAAGAGCAGGAACTTTAGATTTTTCATGCCATCAGGTTTAAGTTTTCTTTATAACTTCTTCCAATCGGAATGACGGTATTATTATTCAAAATTATTTCGCTCGAATTAATCTTTTGAACGTACTGTTTTTGCACGGCATAACTTCTGTGAATGCGAATAAAGGACTGAAAATGATCTTCTTTCAATAAATTTCCAATACTCGAAAGTACACAATGCCTTTTTCGGTCTGTAACTACCAAAGTATAATCTTTTAAAGCTTCGAGATATAAAATTTCATGCAGTTTTACTTTTGTCTGTTCGTGACCTTCTTTAATATAAATCGTATCGCCGCCAATACTCGCTTCAAACAAAGAGGCTTTAAGTTTAATTTCCATAAATTCTTCAATACGATTTATGGTCTGTGTAAAACGATCTAATTTTAAGGGTTTTACAATAAAATCTAATGTTTCGATTTGAAAACTTTCTACCGCATGTTCAGGATGTGCGGTTATAAAAACACAAACGGGAATATCTAAAGCTTGTTTTCTAAATTCGATTCCGTTTAAACCCGGCATATCAATATCCAAAAACAAAATGTCAATTTTTTCTTTTTCTAAAAAAGGAACAGCATCCTCAGCCGATTCAAAAATGCCTAGAATATCTAAAACAGGAAATTTCTTGGCATAAGAAACCGCAGTCAGCCTATCTATTTCATCATCATCAATTATAATACACGTGTATTTCTTCATCCAAAAATGATTTTTAAAAAATAAAAAGCATAAAAATGGTTGTCTGTCTATTTAAAATGCTGTTCGTCTATTAGCGATTTTTTGCTAGAATTTATTCCGACAACTTTGTCATGTAATTAAATCAAAAGGAAAGAAACTGCCTTTATGATAATTGCAAAAATAATGTTATTGAATTAAATAAGAACCATTTGACCAATTTTTTAAAGACTAGAATTATTATGAAAACTTTTAAAGCCCTTTTTTCAATTTTTTTACTTGCAATTAGTACCATTTCATGCAGTGGCGATGATGGAGCTAACGGAATCGATGGAACCAATGGAGTTGATGGTGCGCCAGGAGCAACAGGAACAGCAAATGTTATTTATAGTGCTTGGATGACTGCCCCAGCAGCGGTTGCCGAAACAATAGACGGAACTTCAGGATTATCGACTACGATTAATGCTCCAGAACTATCATCTGATATTTTGGCAAAAGGAACAATACTTGTTTATATGTCTTTTGGAAGCTCAATTTACACTTTGCCTTACACATCAACAGCTGGAGGATCGGTAAATACGATTACGGCGATTTCAACTGTGCAAAAAATTAAGCTTTTTAGATTTAAACATGCTGCAGACGGAACAACTGTTTCTTTGCCAACTTCTCTAAACTGGAGATACATTTTAATTCCAGGCGGAAAAGCGGCAGCAACTGCAAAGACTGCAAAACTGGATTATGCTAAAATGAGTTACGAAGAAGTTTGTGCGCGTTTAAATATTCAGCCTTAATTTCTAAAACAACCAATTTCAACCAAACAAAAACTATCAAAATTTTATATCATGAAAAAGTTTAAAACCATTATAACCATTTTAGTAACTGCCATTTTAGCAATTTCTTGCAGCAGCGATAAAGACGATAAACCAACATATAAAACTGAAAATCCGTTAGAAGTTTACTACACTGCAACAGGTTTTACTACAGTAACTAATTTTATTAATTCTGGAGATTACGAATTCGGATTGGTATTTACGCCAACAGTTAAAGGTAAAATTAAAGCCATTACTTTAAAACTTCCAGCAACAAACCCTTCTGTTCGTGTTACGATTTGGGACTATACAGCGAAATCTGTATTGCGTTCTGAAACCTTAAACGTTGCCACTGCAGATGTACAGGTTGCTAAAGAAATTAGCGAACTGGCTTTAGATAAAGACAAAAAATATATGATTACCATGAACTCAAATGATTGGTACAAAAAGAACAAAGCAGATCTTACAAATGTTACTTACCCAATTGTTGCAGGAAACATCACATTTAACGAATACAGATGGATTTCTGGAACTGCACAAATTTTCCCAACAAATGTTTCGGCAAATTACAATGCAGGAGATTTAAGCTTTGATTTTCAACAAACTGAATAATTCTTTTTTTGGATAGCTTTGAATTAGTAAAGGAAAAGGTTTGACGATTGTCAAGCCTTTTTCGTTTTCTGTCGAATCGAAAGTTTTAATGTCGTTGCTTTTTTTTATTTTTAACGAATCTTATATCCCTCTCAAAAATGAAAATTTTCTACAGCTTTCTTCTTTTTTTAATGACAATTACAATCGGATTTTCCCAATCAAAAACAAAAGGAAATCTTATTTTAGAAAATGGTGTTTCAGAGCAACTGGCTCAATTTAGAAAGCGCCAAATCTCAAACGTGACTTATAATCTTTCATTCGAAATTCCGAAACAGAAAAGTCAAAACATTAATGCTCAATTGGCGTTGATTCTTACTTTATCCGATTTAAGTCAGTCTGTTTATCTTGATTTTAAAGAGAAATCTCAAAATATAAAATCGGTTTCAGCAAATGGAAAACAAATTGCAATAGTTCATGAAAAAGGACATATTGCGATTCCAGCAAGAAGTTTAATTTCAGGAAAAAATACAATCGAAATTTCATTCATTGCAGGGAATTTATCTTTAAACAGAAACGAGGATTTTCTCTACACATTATTAGTTCCAGATCGTGCAAGCACTTTATTTCCTTGTTTTGATCAGCCAGATATTAAAGCAACTTACAAATTAAGTCTTTCTGTGCCAAAAGAATGGTCGGTTTTGGCTGGAGCCGATGTAAAAGAGAAAGTTGAAAAAGGCGATTTTACATTATATACTTTTGGAGAATCTGATAAAATGAGCACGTATTTGTTTTCATTTGTCGCTGGAAAATTCAATAGCATTACAAAGAAACCAGGTTTAGAAATGACGTTTCTTTATCGTGAAAATGATAAAAACAAAATAGAAAGCAGCACCGATACTATTTTCAGTTTACATCAGCAATCGTTAGACTTTTTAGAAAAATATACCAATTATAAATTTCCATTTCAGAAATTGGATTTTGCCTCAATTCCGGTTTTTCAGTATGGCGGAATGGAACATGTTGGTGCAATTCAATACAGAGAATCGACTTTATTTTTGGATAACAGCGCAACTGACAGCGAAAAATTAAACCGAGCAAAACTCATCGCACACGAAACTTCGCACATGTGGTTTGGCGATTTGGTTACAATGAAATGGTTTGACGACGTTTGGATGAAAGAAGTATTTGCCAATTTCATGGCAGACAAAATCATGAATCCAATTTTTCCGAAAGTCAATCATAATCTACAATTTTTCACTGCGCATTATTCCAGCGCTTACGCGGAAGACCGATCTTTGGGCACGCATCCGATCAGACAGCATTTGGAAAATTTGAAAGATGCTGGCTCGCTTTACGGAGCCATGATTTACAACAAAGCGCCAATTATGATGCGTCAATTAGAAGCTTCGATGGGAAAAGAAGCTTTTCAGAAAGGAATTCAAAAATACATTCAAAAATACGCTAACGACAATGCTGATTGGAATAATCTTGTAGAAATTCTAGATGCAGAAACGCCTTTGGATATGAAGAAATGGAGCGAAGTCTGGGTAAATAAATCCGGAAGAACCATTTTTACAGATAAAATAGAATACGATTCTAAAAATAAAATTAAAAAATTTGAAATTGCACAACAAGCAGAAGATAAATCAGGAAATATCTGGCCTCAGGTTTTTCAAATTGGGTTGATTTATGCAGAAGATGTGAAGGTTTTAGCAACTAATATTAATGATAAAAATACAGTTGTAAAAGAAGCTGAAGGACTTGAAAAACCGCTTGCCGTTGTTTACAACTATAATGGTTTCGGGTACGGAGTTTTTCCGCTTGACGGCAATAATTTAAATTATATTTCAAGTTTAAAAGATGAGGTTGCAAGAGCGTCGAGTTACAGCAATTTTTTTGAAAATACATTAATTGGAAATGTTTCTCCTGAAAAAGCGTTCGATTGTTTTTTAAAAGGAATTCAATCGGAAGAAAATGAGTTGGTTTTGAGAATTGCATCAAACAGTTTGAATACAATTTATTGGAGATTTTTTACCGAAGAACAGCAAAATAAAGTCCAAAAACAGCTTTTAGGTATTTTATATGAGCGTTTGCAAGCTAATTTGTCAGCAAATATCAAAAAGACTTTATTCGGATTGTTCAGTTCAGTTGCTTATTCAGATTCAGGAAAAGCGAGTTTGTACAAGATTTGGAATAGAGAAGTTTCTATTTCTGGATTGAAATTAAATGAAGACGATTATACTAATATGGCGATGAATTTAGCTATTTTCAAACATGAAAAAGCAGATGAAATTTTGGAAAAGACAAGAACTTCAATATCAAATCCTGACAAAAAGAAGCGATTTGAATTTCTGCTTCCGTCTTTATCCAAAGATGAATCGGTTCGAAATGCTTTTATAGAATCATTAAAAGATGATTCAAATCGAGAAAAAGAAGCTTGGGTTTCTGTAGGTTTGGCAAATGTAAATCATCCGCTTCGCCAGGAAAGTGCACAGAAATATATTAGATTTTCATTAGATTTGGTAGACGAAATTCAGCGCACGGGAGATATTTTCTTTCCAAAAGATTGGCTTGACAATACTATCGGGAAATATTCGTCTAAATATGCTTTTGATGAAGTGCAGCGATTCTTAAAAGAAAACCCTAATTTTAGTCCAATCTTGAAGCGTAAATTATTTATGGCGACAGATTTGCTTTTTAAAGCGCAAAATATTAAAAAAGAAACCGAATGAAAATCGAATCGGAAATAGAAAAAGTCTCGAGTTTTCAGCACCTAGAAATGCTGGCGAATCAGGTTGTGGAAGGTTTTATATCGGGAATGCATAAGAGTCCATTTCTTGGATTTTCTGCCGAATTTGCGGAACACAAGGTTTACAATGCGGGCGAAAGCACCAAACATATCGACTGGAAATTGTTTGCCAAAACAGACCGTTTATATACGAAGCGTTTTGAGGAAGAAACCAATCTGCGTTGCCATTTGATTGTCGATAATTCATCATCAATGCATTATCCAGAACTAAAATCAAATCAGCCTTTTTACGAAAAGAAGATTGGTTTTGCGGTTTTGGCTTCGGCAGTTTTAATGAATATTTTGAAGAAACAGCGCGATGCCGTTGGTTTAAGCGTTTTCTCTGATAAATACGAATATTATGCGCCAGAAAAAGGAAGCGATCGCCACCACAGAATGCTTTTGAATAAGCTGGAAGAATTATTAGTGCAGCCAAAAGTCAAAAAAACGACCGATACAATTACGTATTTGCATCAAATAGCCGAGAAAATGCATCGCCGTTCGATGATTATTCTGTTTACAGATATGTTTCAAACCGAAGATGATGAAAAACTTTTTAACGCTTTACAGCATTTAAAACATAATAAACATAAAGTTGTTTTATTTCATGTTGTTGATAATCAAACAGAAATGAAATTTGATTTTGACAACGCGCCAAGAAAGTTTATCGATTTAGAATCGGGAGAAGAAGTTTCAATTTTTGCCGATAATGTAAAACAAGAATATGAAAAAAGGGTAGAAGCTTATTTTAAAAATCTGGCTTTAACCTGCGCAAAGAACCAAATTAAGTACGTTTCGGTAAATGTTGGCGATAATTTTGAAAAAATATTGACTACATATTTAGTTGAAAAACAAAACTTTGGATAAATATTTTAAAATTTATTTCATTTTTTTTACAAAAATACTTGCAGAAACGAAATTCTGTTATATCTTTGCAACCGCAATAACGCAGAGGTTTGGTAGTTCAGTTGGTTAGAATACATGCCTGTCACGCATGGGGTCGCGGGTTCGAGTCCCGTCCAGACCGCAATATTGGGAGAAGCCTTTCTTAACAGAAAGGCTTTTTTGCCCAAATACGGTATCTAAGATTAGTTGTGTTGTTTTGCTACGACTTTGTAACTCGTAGCTGGTTTAGTAGTTAGACCAATGAAAAGCTTTCCACTTTTGTGGATGGCTTTTTTGATTTATAACACTTTTGTTTTGTTTAAATCCGAAGAAATTTTACCGCAAAGAGCGCTATCCCGAAGCCTCGGGATACGCAATCCCGATAGCTATCGGGAGCAAAGATATTTTTTAAAGAATGCAAAGTCGCAAAGCTTAATCAATTTTAAGCTTTGCGATTTTTTTTTTTGTGTAATTATGATTTAAACGAACAGTTTGTTATTCTGAGGAACGAAGAATCTCCGCAAGTAAGTCCACAAAGATTTTCCATTTATATATTAAAATATAGCCCGTGGTTTCAACCACGGGAAACGTATTGATTTACATTGTGTACCCGCGGTTAAAACCACGGGCTATGTTTAATAAGAATAATAGATGTTTTCGTTCTAAAGGCGCAAAGTTTAATTAAGCTTTGCACCCTTTGTAGTTAAAAAAGAAAGAAACTTCTTCTTTTTTGATTTCCTAACCGATTTTTAAAATATTGGAATTTAACCAATTAAAAAATTCTCAAATTTTATTCGTAAAAACGCTTGCAGAAACGAAATTCTGTTGTATTTTTGCACTCGCAATAACGCAGGGTTTGGTAGTTCAGTTGGTTAGAATACATGCCTGTCACGCATGGGGTCGCGGGTTCGAGTCCCGTCCAGACCGCCTAAGTTGTTTAAAATACCTATCGTAATGATAGGTATTTTTTTTTGCCATTAAGTTTTGATTTATGTTTTACGTTTACATCATTTATTCTAAAACTTTTGATGTTTATTACAATGGGTTTAGTGAAGATATTACTCAAAGGTTATTGTATCATAATGAAAATAGAAGCAGATATACTTCGAACAAAGGACCATGGGAGTTGGTTTATTCGAAAGCATTTGAAAATAAAAAAGAAGCTTTGATTGAAGAATTGAGATTGAAAAAGTTGAATAGAAAATCACTCGAAGCTTTAATTAAGGATCAAAAATAATAAAGGTTGAAAGACATGGCTGTCATCTCGTCTAGGGACGAGACGGGTTCGAGTCCCGTCCAGACCGCCTAAGTTGTTAAAAGCCTTTCTTAACGGAAAGACTTTTTTGTTTTTATATGGTAATATAAAGTTTAACCGCAAAGAACGCTTAGATTTACGCAAAGTTCGCAAAGTTTTATATCCATATAGCTTTGCGAACTTTGCGTTTATAAGCGTAATCCTGGAAAAAAATCCTTGCGCGCTTTGCGGTTAAATATTTTTAGATTCCGGTTTTGGAATTTGAAAAATTTGGAACTTATTTCTTTCCTATCTTTATATTATGGAACCAGGAACTTTTAAAGTAGACAAATATTACATCAAGAAAGTAGATGCTGATAAAAAAAGCATTTACTGTCATCATGATATAATGGGAGAACTGCTTGTTCCGACGCATAAACACGACAAAGCACAAATGTTATATGCGGAAGGCGATGTGGTTTTTTTAACAACTGAAACGAAATCTTATTTTTTGCCTGCAAGACATTTTATTTGGATTCCGGCTGGATTGGAACACAGCATCGAACCAAAATCGGAACATGTAATGATGCGAAATCTCTATTTTCCGGTTGAAAAAGATGAAAATGAGTTTTATAAAAAGGAAGGCATTTATCCTGTCAATAATCTACTCTTGCAGATGATGCTTTTTACCAATCAGTGGAATGGGGATTTGAAAAAAGGTTCTCCAAACTTTACCATTGCAAAAGCGATAAAAGCGATTCTTCCTCAAATCTGTCATACTAATTTACCTTTAGAACTTCCACAGCCAAAAGATGCGCGTTTGGGTAAAATTTTGCGTCATGTAGAAAACAATCTTGGAGAAACAATTCTGTTTGCTGATGTGGCGCATGAATTTGGTTACAGCGAACGCTCTTTGTATCGTTTATTTCAAAAAGACCTCAAAATGTCATTTATTCAGTATTATACCATTCGAAGAATTTTAAAAGCAATTGAACTTTTGTTAGAAAGGAAACTTTCTGTAAAAGAGGTAGCTCAAGAAGTTGGTTATAATAGTGTTCCGACTTTTAGCAACACATTCTTCAAAATTTTAGGACAAAGACCTTCTGATTACTTAAACGGAGAAGAAATTTTAGAACGAGGTAAATAGATATTTTGTTTCACGCAGATTCCGCAGATTTGAGAGATTTTTTAAATGCTTTATAATCTGCATGATCTGCCAAATCTGTGAGAGTAAAAGAAAAATCTGTGCACATCTGCTAAAATCTATTAAATCTGCGTGAAATATCACAATCAAAATCTATTTTGTAATAAATTGTTTTCCAGTGTTTTAATATAACGTTTTCGGGAAATGGCATTTTAACATTTGTCCGAAATGAATATGTTATTGACTTTTTAGAATCATCAGCCATAGAAAAAATGAAGGAACTTTACAGCATAAAAATATTTATTTATTCATGTTCCTTAAAACAACAAACTCTAAAGAAGATTGTTTTCTCAAAAACGTATTGATATTTCTAATCCTATTAGCATTCAATAGTTTACAAGCTCAGGAAGTTCATTCGGTTTCTTTACAAGAAGCAATGAAGCTGGCAAAGGAAAACAATAAAAAAGTCCTAAAATCTCAACTTGAGATTGCGCTCGCTGAGCAAAACATCAAAGAAAGAAAAGAACTTAGATTGCCAGATGTAGAATTAAACGGCATGTATTCTAGAATTACCAATATTACCGAATTTAAGGGAAATGGTTTTTTGAACGGAAAAGAAGTTACAAAAGCAATTCCTGAGATTTACGAGGTCAATTCTACCTTTAAAATGCCAATTTACGTTGGAAACAAAATCAACAACGCAATTAAAATTGCGAATCAGGAAAACGAAATTGCCAAAATAAAATCGGAAAAGACAGAAAATGATATTGAACTGGAAGTAGTTGCAAATTATCTGGCGATTTATAAAATGATGGAACTTCAGAAAATTTTTAAAGAAAACATCAAGGAAGAAAAAAGCCGATTGAGAGAAGTACAATCTCTCCAGAAACACGGAACGGTAACTAAAAATGAAGTTATACGTGCCGAATTACAGCTCTCAGATCGCGAATTGAATGCGTTAACTAACTCCAAAAACATTAAAATCGCACTTCACGATCTGAAGACTTTAATTCAGCTTCCAGAAAACGAAGAAATCGCGATTGATACAACAAGTAGTCTTGACGAAATGAACGGTTTAGATCCGTATGATTTTTATATGACTAAAGCGCTTCAGAATGAAGAAATGCGTGTTGCAAGCCAAGAATTGGATATTAGTAAGACCGAATTGAAAGTGGTAAAAGGGAATTACCTGCCAAGCGTACATTTTTTTGGTAATTACGGATTTTATTATCCAAACTATAAATTCTTTCCGCCAAACCCGTATTTGTACACTTTAGGGCAAGTCGGAATTGAAGCTTCTTTTGATCTTTCTTCTTTGTATAAAAACAAAACCAAGATGGATCAGGCAAACACTAAAATCAAATGGCAAGAAATGCAGTCTGAAATTATAAAAGACGAAATTCAAGATAAGCTGTATACAGAACATACACAATATCAGGAAATCCTTGAAAAATTTGTTGTGGTAGATAAAGCCTTGGATTTAGCAACTGAAAATTACCGAATCGTGAAGCTGAAATACTTGAACCAATTGGTTTTGATTACGGAAATGGTCGATGCTGATAATGCTTTGCTTCAAGCGAAATACAATAAAATTTCTATTCGATTGGATGCAATCCTTAAACATTACGAGTTGCTTCATACAGCGGGAATTATGCCTCAGAGTTAGAAGTTTTTTAGAAGAAAGAAGCAAGAGACAAGACTTAGAAAATAGAATATAGAGAATAGAAAAGATATGGTTAAGATAAAAAATGAAACTAGCAGAAATAGAACGTTTCATATACTAATAACAGTAATTGCGAGTGTGCTTGTAGTAAGCGGAGTTATTTTAGGAATTTGGTTTTATGTGTTTAACCGAAATCACGAAGAAACAAATGATGCTCAGGTAGAGCAATATGTAACACCAATTATGTCGAGAATTACGGGCTACGTTCAGGAAGTTCGTTTTGAGGAAAATCAGTTTGTGCATAAAGGCGATACTTTGGTGATTATTGATAACAGAGAATATCAATCGAAATTGAATGTGGCTCTTGCCGATGTTCAAAACGCGCAGCAAAATAGTGTTGTCGCTCAAAAAAATGCTATTAATACGGCAAGTGCAACGGCAATTAATGAATCGCAATTAGAAGCTGCAAAATCGAATCTTTGGAAAACAAAACTAGAATACGAAAGATATAAAGCTTTGGTAAAAGACGAAGCGGCAACTACTCAGCAATTAGAAAAAGTCCGCGCCGATTACGAATCGGCACAGGCGCATTTTCAAGAAATAAAAAACAGAATTCATTCGGCTACTTTAAGTACTTCTGTTGCTGAAGCAAATGTTCCGACTACGCAAACCAATATTGCATCAAAACAAGCTGTTGCTGATAATGCGGCATTGTTTCTTTCGTACACCATCATTACTGCGCCTTACGACGGTTGGGTTGGAAAACGAACTTTACAGCCTGGACAATTGGTAAAAGAAGGACAGTCTTTGCTTTCTATTGTTAGTAAAGAAAAATGGATTACCGCAAATTTTAAAGAAACACAACTGCAGTATTTAACGGTTGGTCAAGAAGTAGAAATAAAAGCCGATGCCGTAAGCGACAAAACCTTTATGGGAACAATTGCTTCTTTATCTCCAGCGAGTGGAGCGAGGTTTTCTTTGCTTCCTCCAGATAATGCGACTGGAAACTTCGTGAAAATAGAACAGAGAATTCCAGTTCGAATTCAATTAAAAGAACAAGACAAACAAACCGATTTTTTAAGAGCAGGAATGAACATTACGGTTGTTGCTGCACACAAATAAAATGGAAGATAAAAGTATATTTAAATCGTGGGTTCCAAAATGGGCGATCATTATTATTTTGTTCGTTTGTTTATTGCATTCCATGATTTTATTAGGAGTTTATACGTCCAACGTAACATATGCGGCAAGTTTTCTCGATATTGAGCCCGAAGATTTGCAGTTTGCGATGTGCGTTACGTACGGAACTTTACTGGCAACCATTTTAATAGAAAGCCGATTTTCGAGTTTTTTCCCTGCAAAAAATTACCTGATGGCAGTTTATTCCTTAATCGGAATTACGATTGTTACATCGGCATATATAACCAATTTTTCGGTTTTTTTATTGATGAGAGTTGCGGAGGGAATTCTGATGGCGCTTCCGGTAATTACAATCAGACAGTTGCTCATCGAGCAGTTTAATTCTAAAAATGCCATTATCATCGGGTTTTCATTTTACTATGGCTCGTTGTTGTTGTCCACGCCCTTTATTATGAATATTGCCGTTTGGTTTCTAGATCATTACGACTGGAAATACATGCTGTATGTATCGGGAGGGCTTCAGGTTCTCAATGTGTTTTTAATCTTAGTTACTTTCAGAGGGCACCGAATTACAAAGAAGATTCCGTTGTATCAGATCGACTGGATGAGTTATTTTTTGGTTTTAATTTCGATTCTTTGCGGTGCCTATTTTTTTGTTTATGCTGAAAAAAAATATTGGTTCGAATCTTCAGAAATGGTTTTAATGCTAATGATTTCGCTGATAACAGGCGGATTATTCATTTTTAAAGAACGTCTCGTAAAAAGACCAAGTTTTGATTTTGAAGTGATAAAATATGCCAATCTGCGCATCGGATTTTTATTGTTTTTCCTTTTTTACATCAGCAGAGCAACGCTGAGTTTATGCCATTCTGCGATGTTTTCTATTTGGAATTGGGATCCGTCACGTGTTGCGGGCGTGCAATATCTAAATGGTTTAGGAAATGTAATCGGACTTATTCTAGCCGCTTTTTTTCTGATGAAATCGGTTTCTACTAAAATCATTTTTATGATTGGTTTTACGCTGATTGCCATTTTTCATTTCTGGTTTACTTTTCTTTTTGTGCCTGATGTTGCATTGAGCGATATTATTGTTCCTTATATTTTGCAAGGAATTGGTGTCGGATTTTTATTTGTTCCATTAATTTTATTTACCACATCTTCAGTTCCGTCCAAAATGGCTGTTTCTTCTGGAATTGTAGGGGTTTCGGGACGTTTTTGGGGAAGTACGATTGGTTTTTGTGTCATGCAGAATGCGATGGTTTTCTTAAATAAAAAACACTTTTTAAAATTAAGTCAGTTTGTAACAGCTGAAAATTCCGAAGCACAACAGACTATTGCTTCAACAACGCAGAGTTTTATTGCCAAAGGATATTCGGCAGATAATGCCAATGTTTTAGCCATGAAAAAAGTCTTCGGAACCATTAGTAAACAAGCAACTTTATTGGCTGATATGGAAATTTATACAGTCGTTGGCTACGGTTTGGTGGTTTTGATTATTCTGATTGCTTGTAACCAGCATTTAAGACAAACAATGACTTTGGTAAAAAGTAAGATTTGGATTGGCTAAAGATTTAATCTCGCAAAGTCGCAGAGTCGCAAAGGTTTTATTTTTAAAGCCACAGATTAATAAGATTTAAAGGATTTTTTTTCTCATTTTATGTCATTTCGACGAAGGAGAAATCTTCGCAAGTAACTCCGTAACTAAAGTCCAATCTTTGTATAGCTACTCGTGGAGATTTCTCCTTCGTCGAAATGACAAACTGTACGATGTAGATTGCTTAAATAAAAAGTCTTTGCGACTCTGCGACTTTGCGAGATTCAAAAAAACTCTTAGCGAATCTCTATGTAATAACCGCTTTATTACCCTATCTTGCAACCGTTAAAAAACAAATAAAATTATGAGCCAGCAATGTGTAATTTTTGATATGGATGGCGTGATTTGCCACACTAATCCGCATCATGTAGTCGCTTTTGAGGAATTTTTCAATAAATATAAAATTCCGTACACGCAGGAAGAATTCGAAGAGCATATGTACGGAAAACATAATAGTTATATCATGACGCTTTTCTTCAAGCGTCCAATTACTGGAGACGAATTGATAAAACTGGAAGATGAAAAAGAAGGAATGTTTCGCGAGATTTACAAAGACAAAGTCGAAACAATTCCGAATTATATGGATTTTTTAAATGAATTAAAATCGCGCGGATTTAAAACCGCAGTTGCCACATCGGCGCCGCGTGCTAACTTGGATCTGATTGCTAATTTCCTAAAACTGGACGAAAAAATGGATTCGATGATGTCTAGTGAAGACGTTACCTACCACAAACCAAATCCCGAAGTGTATCTAAAATCAGCAGAACGCGTTGGTGTTTCTCCTTCTGACTGTGTGGTTTTTGAAGATTCATTTTCTGGCGTTACAGCTGGATTAAATGCAGGAATGAAAGTCGTTGGTGTTTTGAGCACGCATACCAAAGAAGAACTTCCGCCATGCGATTTTTATATTAATGATTACAGCGAAGTGAATGTAGATAAGATAATTGAGTTGTTGGGAAATAAAATCCAATAATTAGATTTCTAGCGATATTACAGACCTTTGTCAAAGTTTAAAACTTTGACAAAGGTTTTTTTATCTTTTTCTAAGAAACAATCCGTTGTCTCCTATTGCAAATACGGCATTATCTTTAGTAATAATTTTAAAGATTCGTTCGGCAGGTTCGTTATGAACTATTTTCCAATTTAAACCTGCGTCTTTTGTTTCTAAAATTTTTCCCTCGTATGTTGAAATGTATCCTATCTTTTCATTAATAAAACAAACAGATGATGGATAAAAAGGCAAAGTCGTTATTTTTACCCAAGTAGTAGAGCCGTTTATAGTTTTCTGCAATTCCATTTTAGTATTAACATAATAGCCAATATTATCTGAAATAAAAGATACTGAAATAATATTTGAATCTGAATTTAAGGTAGTAACCCAAGTTTGACCGCTGTCAGTTGTTTTAAGAATTTGACCATTATCTACCGCGTCTGAAGTATATCCGCCGTAAGCGTAAGCAACTAAATCTGAAGTTATTTCTAAATTACTGGAATTGCTAAGATTATAAGTTTCCTTCCAATTATTTCCAGAATCGGTAGATCTAAAAATAGAACCACTTCTTATTAGTAATCCTTTAGTTGGATTAAAAAATTTGATTGCAAAAATAGTTGAAGTAACAGGAAGATTTTCATTTTTTTTAAACGTAGCACCAGAATTTGAAGTAGCAAACAGGTCAAGTCTTGCGGTATAGAAATTTTGTGCATTTACCATAAAAGCGCTCATAAAGGTTTGATTATCTCCCACATTTAAATGCGTCCATGTTTTTCCGCCGTTATTTGTTTTGGACAAAAAACCAAGAGAACCGCAAATTATTCCTTGATTTTTATTGATAAAGGAAATATCAGTTAAGCTTTGCGTAGTATTGGTATTCATTTTCTCAAATGCATTTGCACTATTATCTGCATCAGAAGTGCAGCCGAGAATTACTAAAGATAAAAACAGGAAACCAATCATTTTTTTCATAAGTATCTTTTTTTTATATAGATATTTGAATATCAAAATGGTTGCGTGAATTTAGTAAGTTTTTTGTGTCTTTTTTTTTGAAATCCTGTAGTCGCAAGATATTGTCATTTCTCGAAATGACAAACAAGAATGAAAATAAAATTAGTTGAATTGCCTCCTGTTTTAGCTAGAAGTATTTTACGGTTTTAATAAAAAGGCTTTAACCGAAGTTTTTTCTTTATTCTTCCAACTTCAAATACTCACGCGGAACATTTAAAAATTCTTGATAACACCAGCTATTCGGACAATTTTCATTCATTTCAGAATGTTCAGCGATTCTGATTCTGATGGTTTCTTTTTCGTCGTCAAGACCTTTAAAGGTTTCTCCGACTTTAAAAGTTCGTTCGCGCGTGCCAACCACGCCGCCAACAGTTATAGTTGTGGTGTACGGAGCGGTGAATTTAAAATTTTTGGTTGGTTTATCATCGTCAGAAGTACAACCAAGAATTCCTAAAGTCAGAATCAAAAAGTAAAAAAATCTTTTCATAACGCCTCTTTTTGTTTAGATATCTGAATATCAGGATGGTTGCGTGAAGTTACGAAGATTTTTTAATATTTCTTTAACAAATAACTAGAAATTATTGTCGTTCTTAACAGATTAAAAATCCATTTTCGAAATCATAATCATCATTTTTGTTAATCTGCGAAATTCAAGGTTTTCTAAATAGAAAAACTTTCAATACTTCTCATTCAAAAAAGCAATCCAGCCTTTCTCAAATTCTTCAGAAGTAACGTTTAATGTTTTCTGAATATTGCCAAACGAAGCAATTAATTTTGGCAAAATATCTTTTCCCCATTTTTGAGTAAGATATTCTATAATTGTATAGCCAATATTGTAAATCTGATTGCTTTTGTTTAAATCTTCTAAAGTCAAATTTTTGCTTTTGGCGTATTTTACACTTAAAGTATTTACTTCTTTAGCTTCAAAAATACTAATCGATTCCCAAAGCCAGCGCGGATATTCGGCAGCAAATTTTTTATCGAATTCCTTTTCAAAAGTTCGTCTGTCTTGGGTAATAATCGTGTCTTTTGCTTTGTGAATTAATATGTTGAGTTGAACGCAATGCGTAAATTCATGCAAAGCCGTTTTTAGCGGATCATCGGGAAAAATAGAATTAAACCAATTGGTATATATAAAATGAAATTCGTTCGGACCGCGACTTGTGCCTTTTGCTTTTTCTTTTAAACCCGTAGCATTCATAAACTTAAATTGCGAACCGTAAATAAAAACCTTTATGATGTCGTGTTTTACATCTTTTAGATTTTCTCTTATTGTAGCATAATTGTCTTCGAGATGTTTGCTGACTTTTTCGGCTTCGCTTTTATAAATTCCGCTGTAAGAAACAATAAAATGTTCCGATTGAAGCGTTCGAGTTTCTTGTTTAACCGTAAAGCTTCGAGCCGCTCTCGCAAAGTAAAAAAGGGCAATAATTCCTAAAAGAATGACTAATAATCTGTATTTCTTCATGTGTTCTAAATGATTTTAGAGATTTAAAAACAAAATAAAATATGCAGATTTAGGTTTTTGGTATTTTAAAAATAAGAATATTTTGAGATTAAAACATGAAATAATTTGAGAAATTTCTGAGTTTATAATCTTTTGTTGGTTTTAATCTCTCAATCCCGATAGCTATCGGGAGCAGAGATGCAAAGTTTTTTTTCAGCCACAGATTATTAGGATTAAAGGATTTTTTTTCATTGTAGCGAGAAAATATTTGTCATCTTTTCTCTGCTGATTTTAATCTCGCAAAGTCGCAGAGTCGCAAAGTTTTTTCGCATTTTTTGTCATTCTGAGGAACGAAGAATCACAAGTAATTCCGCAAAGTAAATTCGCCAATCTTTGCCGAGCTTCTCGCGGAGATTTGCTTCGCCAGTTCGTTATCGTTCGTGTGTTCGGAATACTTTATATAGTTCAATTCTTGTGCATTAAAATTAATTATATATTAGCGACATTATGAAATGTCGTAGAAATGCCGTAAGAAAACCGTTATCAAAAAATGCTTTTCGAAATAATTTTGGGATAAAATTAAAAATACGAACCATGAGTTTTATAGGAAAAAAAATTAGTGAAACGAGAAAGCAAAAAGGCTTTACGCAAGAAGAACTTGCAGAATTGTCGAAAGTTAATTTGAGGACAATTCAAAGAATCGAAAACAGTAATAATGAACCGCGAGGCAAAACGCTGGAATTAATTTGCGAAGTCCTTCAAATTGATAAAGCAGAATTACAAGATTTAAATAAAGTATCAGAAAATAATAAAATTGGAGCTTTCGTTGTCAATGCAATCTTTTTGATTCTTTTAAATCTTGCCATAACACTTACTTTTAGTTATATGGTGACACCCATAGAAGCTAGTGCGAACAGTAAATTTGGAGCAGTTCTTTTGAGTTTTTTTATGCCATTTACCATCTTTTATTATACGCAGCATATGAATGCTACTGAACGTATTTTTAAGTTTGGAATTTGCTGGATAATATATCTTTCGACTTTACTATATGCACAAGGTTTTCGTGGTGCGCTTGGTATTGGATTTAGAACATGGATTTTTCCCTGTATTTTAATCTATTTTGGTGTATTGTTTTATGGAAAGGTTTTGTTTAAATCGGAGAAATAAAAATATAAAAGACAATCTTTAAACTTCATTAAAGAATAAATGAATTGCCTCCTGCTTTAGCTGGAGGTTTTTTTGTTTGAAAGTGAAAGGCTTTAGCTGAATTATTATTTCAAAGGAAAATCAAGCAATTCTTTAAGATCAATATCTAAAGCATTCGCTATTCGTATAAGGGTTTTTATACCTGTATTTATTTCAGCTCTTTCAATTCTGCCAATTTGATTTCTTGGAATGTCGCAATCTTCGGCTAAAGCTTGTTGTGATAAGCCTTTCTTTTCACGTAGTTGTCTAATGTGAATGCCTAGATTTGAGATAAAAGTTTCTTCTGAAATATTCATATTTCAAAAGTCATAACAAATATTTTTTGTTTTGACACAAATTTGTGTCAAAAAATGTTATATTTGACCGAAAAATAAGATAATGATTACAGAAAGTGTATCGAAAGAACTCGAAACGAGATTAAAAGATTTTTTTAGTGATGTTGTTGATGTAAAAGATATGGCGAAGATGCTTAGACAGGTAAATTATTCCCTTTCGCTAAGTTCTATGCGAGGTCGTGAAAGTGTTAATGCAGAATTGCCTCGAATTGGGGATAATTTTTATTGGCTGAACAGATTGGCAGAAGTGCTCGATCCTTATTTGGATGCTAATTAATACAAATAAAATCTTCATCTCGACGAAAGGAGAAAGTAAAAGCAAACCAACAAAAAATTGAGAGTGATTTCCGCAAATTTTTATGGCGTACAAACTGTTGGTTTTGCTGGAAAAGCTCCTTTCGTCAAGATGAGGTTTGCTATTTTGAAGGATGTAGAATTTATAAGAATGAAAACATCCTTTTTTTACTTTGTAAATAATTTGTTTAGTTCCATTATATAAACTTTATCTTCTTTCTTCATTTTTTTTTTATCTTTTGAAGCTTTTTGAGGAATATTAATAAGTTTAATGAATAAATATTTATCGTTAAAGTAAAGTAATTCCTGTTTTGTATTAGGGTACTTTAAAGAAACATCTTTTTTTATATTTTCAATATTAATAATATTGTTGGTATTTATAAAAACGGAATGAATACGTTTGCTAAGAAAAATTGCAATTATAACATACAGTATTAAAAGGAAAAAATTACAAAGTTTAAAAATCTTCTTATGTTTGTCTTGTGCAAAATTGTAGCATGCATTCAAGGTGCGATTTAATGTTATAATAAATATAAGTGTTATACTAACTGAAGATTTTAAATCAGTGAAGTTTGGTGTTTTGTACATGAATTTTAAAAAATAAAACAATGAAAATGAATATGACATTAAAAATATAACCATCCATTTTGATAATTCCTTCTTTCTGTGTTTCTCATAATCATCCGAATTTAATAATTCAGAATCAGCAGATTGTTTGTTAATAAAAAACAATCTATCACCAAACCAGCCAAGCATATAAGTAAAACTAGCAATCAGCATAAATATTAAAATTAGTAAGCCGTCTGACACAATTTGGCTTAATGAAAAAAATCTAATAAAAGATATTGATATATTTGATAGTTCTATTAATTGCCATAAGCCTCCAATAAATGCGGGTACTATAATTAATATATTAAGATACTTTTGAATAAATTTAATTATATCAGTTAAGGTAATACCTGTTTGGATCATTTTTAATAGTTTTTATTTTAAAATTAGATAGAAAAGTTGGTTTACATTTTGCTTTTTGGTTCGCTTTTTTTAAAAGTGTAGATGTCAGAATTGCGTATTATAAAATTGGTTTTTTCTTTTTTAAACCTAAAAAATGTATATTCATTCGTTCTGCCTATAAAAATAAAATTGCTATTACTTTTTATTAATTCTTTTGAGTTTGTTATTATTGTAACTAATGAATTATCTACGTTTTCCATTTTCTTTATTGCTCCTATTTTTTGAGATAAATAAATGAATAATGTTAATATCAAAAAGTAATTTGACATTTTTATGATTAAAAACTTATTTCCTGAAAAAGAGTTTGAAAAAATTGGTTCTAGAATGAACACCAGCCATGTAAAAGTTAAGCCGTAAAAAAGCCCTTCTACTTCTTCAATTTTTTGATTTTCATTTACAGCTATCCAAAATTTTATTGTTCCCCATAATAAGAATAAAAAACATAAAGAGAAAGGATGAGTTAGTATGCTTAAAAATATTTTAAATCTTGTATTTATTTTTAATCTTTTATTTAAAACAAAATCTAATAAATATATTCTTGTTCTTCTATCTTCTTTCGTTTGTGCTCTTTTGGTATAGTTCTTTCCATTACTTATAAGAGGTTGCTCCTTAGGACGTAAAATAGCAAGATAAATAATTAGGCCAATTGGTATAAAATATTGGACTATTATGGGAAAAAATGAGAGGAGTAATTCCGAAGTAGTAATGTAATTATATATTACAATATCAAATTCATTATAATAAAAATGATAGCGACAATAACCTAAAAAGATCAGACTTCCTGTGATTAATGCTGTGTATTTATTTATAAAACTTATCATTTATTTTTAAAGTTTATTGTTGCCTAATTTAAAGAATCAATAAAAGAATAGATTTTCAAAAATAAAAATAGAAAACAACAATTAGTTATTGTAGTAAATTGCTTATCAACAATTTTAATAACAAAAGGCAAAATGAAGTAAAAACAAAAAGCTTCTGAAAAAATATTCAGAAGCTTTTTTAGTGCGGATAATAGGACTCGAACCTACACGCCTTGCGGCACCAGATCCTAAGTCTGGCATGTCTACCAATTTCACCATATCCGCGGAATTGTGGGTGCAAAGATAAGCATAGTTTCCAATTATCAAAGACTTTTTTCAAAATTTTTTTTAATTCTCTTTTTTGTACATTTGGTTTTCTATAAAAATAATTTAAATGGAAAATATTAAGTCCTACGTTCAACAACATAAAGATCGGTTTATCAACGAATTGATCGAATTATTAAAAATTCCGTCGGTAAGTGCCGACACTGCATATTCTCAAGATGTTATTGACACAGCAGAGGCTGTAAAAGAAAGTTTATCAAAAGCAGGATGCGATTATGTCGAAACTTGCGACACTCCAGGTTACCCAATTATCTACGGAGAAAAAATTATAGATCCAAATCTTCCAACGGTTTTAGTTTACGGACACTACGACGTACAACCGCCAGATCCATTAGAATTATGGACTTCACCACCTTTTGAACCCGTTATAAAAACTACAGATATTCACCCAGAAGGCGCCATCTTCGCGCGTGGAGCATGTGACGACAAAGGGCAAATGTACATGCACGTAAAAGCGCTTGAATATATGGTGCAAAACAATAATTTGCCTTGCAACGTAAAATTCATGATCGAAGGTGAAGAAGAAGTAGGTTCAGCAAGTTTGGCTTGGTTTGTAGAACGTAATCAGGAAAAACTGAAAAACGATGTTATCTTGATTTCAGATACAGGAATGATCTCTAACCAACAACCGTCTATCACAACAGGTTTAAGAGGTTTGAGTTATGTTGAAGTAGAAGTTACAGGTCCGAACCGCGATTTGCATTCAGGCTTATACGGTGGAGCAGTAGCGAATCCGATTAATATTTTAGCAAAAATGATTGCTTCTCTTCATGACGAAAACAATCATATCACGATTCCAGGATTCTACGATAAAGTTCAGGAATTATCTGCAGAAGAAAGAGCTGAAATGGCAAAAGCGCCTTTTAGTTTAGAAAAATATAAAAATGCTTTAAACATTGCCGATGTTTACGGCGAAAAAGGTTATGTAACAAACGAGCGCAACTCAATCCGTCCGACATTAGACGTAAACGGAATCTGGGGCGGTTATACTGGCGAAGGTGCAAAAACGGTTATTGCGAGTAAAGCTTTTGCTAAAATCTCGATGCGTTTGGTTCCAAATCAGGAATGGGAAGAGATTACAGAACTTTTTACCAAACATTTTACAAGCATTGCGCCAGCTGGAGTTACGGTAAAAGTAACGCCGCATCACGGTGGTCAAGGTTATGTAACGCCAATTGATAGCATTGGTTATCAGGCGGCAAATAAAGCGTATACAGAAACGTTTGGAGTTCCTGCAATTCCTGTTCGTTCTGGCGGAAGTATTCCGATTGTGGCTTTGTTTGAAAAAGAATTAAAAAGCAAAACTATCTTAATGGGATTTGGTTTGGATTCTGATGCCATTCATTCGCCAAATGAACATTTCGGAATTTTTAATTACTTGAAAGGAATTGAAACTATTCCTTTGTTTTACAAGTATTTTGTGGAGCTTTCTAAGTAGTTTTTTTAACCGCAAAGAGCGCTAAGAATTTACGCAATCCCGATAGCTATCGGGAGCTAAGATTTTTTTAAGTAAGATTTATAAAAGTTCGCAAAGCTATATGATAAAGCTTTGCGAACTTTTCGTTTATATACTTTTTCTTAGAAAAACCTTGCGCTCTTTGCGGTTAAATTTTTTGTTTTTAATGGTTTCAAATTTTATCTTTTTAATATTAAAATTTTAATGTTGTGTTTGTGTTTTGTTTAATAATTTAAGTTAAATTTGATTTTATTATCATCGATTGTGTTTTGATATTAAATATAGTTTTGTTTTTACAAATTTTTCTAATGTTATTTTAATGTTGATTTTAATATTAGCCAATGGACATAATTCAAAAAAAAATTAGATTTTCGCCGATAGCATATACAAGATATCTTAGAGGAATAAAAAAATCACATGCTATGTTTCGCGAGGGAGAAATTTTAGATTACCTCGCTGTAAAATCATGGCAGATTGCTCCCGGAAATACTACTATTTCGCCAAAAGCTTTTTTTCTAGAAGGACAATTAGAGCGTATTACAGGTACAGCATACACCGATGATCCGTTTAAGGCTATGCACGGAGGTTTTGAAGTTGAACATCAAGAAACGCGAGCGTACAAGCTTAAAGATATCTGGATGATTAATGGTTTTATTTATAAAGGACTTCATAATTTTAGGCTTCATCCGACTTTTCAGCTTTCTAATAAAATGAATTATTTTCCGAAGGTTTTAATGAATACGGAAATTGATCATGCAGCACTTTACAGTACTTCTGAAGGCAATCAATATTTTGGGCTTTGGCTTACAGATGATTGCGCTAATTATGCTTTGGCTGCTGCCGAAGGAACACCTGTAACTTCCAATATTATTCCGTATTCTCACATGGCGGAATACGAATCGTTCTTAGAAATGAATCCGTTTCGAACGAATTCGGCATATCTTAAAAATGCGATTTTCTTCGATGATAATTGGGGAAATAATGAAAGCAAACATCTCAGATTTGCGGCAAACAGAACAAAACTATTAGCACGATTTCCAGCAAATTCTCATCCTGGCGTTTTTATTTTAAGACGAAACTCTGGAATATCGCGCGTTATGTTAAACGAAATCGAAATTGCAGAAAAACTCCGCGAAAAATACGGTTTTAAAATCGTAGACGTAACTCAAAATACTGCATCAGAAATACTGTTGGCTTGTTCGGGCGCCAAAGTTCTCATTGGCATAGAAGGAAGCCATTTGTTTCATGGTTTAATGATGCTGGAATCTGGTTCTTCTGTTTTGGTTCTGCAACCGCCAACTCGTTTTAGTGCGGTTATTAAAAATACAACAGACATGGAAAATATCAATTATAGTTTTGTTGTTGGAATTCAGAAAGAAGAAAATTTCTATATCGATTTGGATGAAGTGGAGAGAACTTTAGAGCTGCTTCCGTTTTAAGAGGTTCAAAGTGACAGAGAGACAAAGTAACAAAGGTTTGTTTGTTTTGAAGGATTTTTTATATCTATTTATCTTTGATTTTATTGGTTTTAATCAATAAGAAATACTTCCTATTTTGTTGATAATTTGATTTTTAAAGTTAAAAAGAAAACTTTTTCTTGCTTTTTTGAAATTTAATTCTACATTTGTAGAGTTGAATCTATAATTGTAGAGGTAGAATGATTAGAAAAATACTTTTTGCTATAATCTTAGTATCATTTTTTGGATGTAAATCGAAGCTTATTAATCAGAGAATTGATAAAAAGAGAGAAGGGAAATGGGTTGATATTTATGTTCAGGATAGTACAGAATATAAATCTGTTGAATTTTATAAAAATGATCTGCCTGTTAAAAAATGGAAAACTTTTATAAACGGGAAACTTTACAAATTAGAAAAATATAAAAACGGAATCTGTATTGTAAAAAGTTATTACGAAAACGGGAAACTGGAATCGAAAGGGAAAACCAAATTAGAAATAAGCGAGACAGAATCGCATTGGTTTTATTTTGGAGAATGGAAATTTTACTCCGATAAAGGAAAATTATTTCAGATTAGAAAATATGAAAAAGGAGAATTAATTTCAGAACAAAAAATAAATATTAAAGGCTAAAAAACTTAGCATCTTAGAAACTTAGCAACTTCAAAAACATGCAATTATCAAACTCAGAAGAACAATTAATGGAATATTTATGGAAGCTTGAAAAGGCTTTTATGAAAGATTTGCTAGAAGCATATCCAGAACCTAAACCTGCAACGACGACGGTCGCGACTTTATTGAAACGAATGATCGGAAAGAATTTTGTAGCGTACAACGAATTCGGAAATTCGAGAGAATATTATCCTTTGGTAAAAAAAACAGATTATTTCTCCAAACATGTAAAAGGACTGATTAGTAGTTTCTTTAATAATTCGGCTTCACAATTTGCTTCTTTTTTTACAACCGAAACTAATTTATCGGCCGCAGAATTGGAAGATCTTAAGAAAATAATTGATTCAGAAATTCAAAAAAAGAAAAAATGATAACGTATCTTTTAAAATCAGGTTTCCTTCTTATTGTGTTTTTTGCAGTGTACAAAATACTGTTGGAGAACGAAAAAATGTTTCGTTTTAATCGTGCTTATTTGCTCGCAAGCATTGTTTTTAGTTTGACAATTCCGTTGCAACTTTTTTCGATTGATTCCTCTTTTTCAAGAAAAATCACGACTATTCAATTGGATGGAATGATGATTTTGGCTGATAGATCAGTATTAAACAAAATAAATTACGGCGAGATTTTTATATACTTTTTGAGTGTTGTTTATGTTGTAATTGCGACGATTTTAATTGTTCGTTTTATACGAAATGTATTTTCTTTTTATATCAGAATGAAAAAGAATAAAGTTGAAATCATTAAAGGACAAAAAGTTGTTTTGACACAAGAACATGTTTTGCCACATTCGTTTTGGAATGCGATTTTTATCAATCAAGAAGATTTTAAAAACGGTAAAATTCCATCAGAATTAATAGCGCACGAAAAAGCGCATTTAGAGCAAAAACATACTTTGGATGTTCTATTTGTTAAAGTTATTCAAATCGCGTTTTGGTTTAATCCGATGTTTAAGCTTTATGAAAAAGCGATTAAACTCAATCACGAATTTTTAGCAGATGAAGCAGTAAATAAGCAATTTGGAGAAGTTCGAAATTATCAAAATCTTCTGTTGGATTTTGCCTCTCATAAAAATACAGTTTCTCTTGCAAGTAATATTAATTATTTAATTACTAAAAAACGTTTACTTATGATGACTAAAGAAGTTTCTCCAATAAAAATGATTTTGAAAGTTGTATTTACAACAGTTGTTTTTGTTATGTTGCTGTTTGTTTTTAGTACAGAAACAATTGCGCAATCAAGTATAAATTCAAAAAATCAAAAAGTTCATAAAGTCATTTACGATACAACAAGCGTAAAAGAACCGCAATTTCCAGGTGGAATAGAAAAATTCTACAAGTTCATTGGTCAGAATTTTAAAATTCCTGCAGAATTTGATAAGCTAAAGATAGATGGAAAAATTTTTATGGAGTTTATGATTGAGAAAGATGGAAGTTTATCTGAGTTTAAAGTGGTAAAAGATTTAGGATATGGTTTAGGCGATGAAGCAATTCGAGTATTAAAACTTTCTCCAAAATGGATTCCTGCTTCTGAAAATGGAGAAGCTGTTCGTGTAATGTATACTCTACCAATTACAATTCAATCAGAAAAATAAATTAAAGCTAATCTTTAATACAAATATTATGGCAGCAAAACTGGTTTTATTAAGAAAGTGGAAAGAGGTTGTATTCATTTTAATGTTTTGTGTTTTTTGTACCGACAACTGGGCGCAAGGAGTTCATAACAAAGCTGAGTTTAAAGAAAGCGATATTTATGCAACGTTTGATGAAGTGGAAGAAAAACCCGAATTTCCTGGCGGACAATCTGAGTTTTATAAATTTATTGGAAGAACGTTTAAAGTTTCTGCAGAAGCAAAGAAAAATAAAGTAATAGGAAAAGCATTTGTGCAATTTGTAATTGAAAAAGACGGAAGCTTATCCAGCTTTAAGGTTGTTAAAGATTTGGGTTTTGGCCTTGGAGACGAAGCGATTCGGGTTTTGAAGCTTTCTCCAAAATGGATTGCAGGCGCTGTAGATGGAAAAGCTGTTCGTGTAAAATATGATTTGCCTATCACTATAAATTAAAAAAATCCGCTTTCAGGATTCTGGAAGCGGATAAAATTAAAAACTAATTAAAAAAAAATTCTAAAAATAAAAAAATGCAAATCCAGCCTAAAATAAGTCTGGATTATATCCAAAATACGGTACTTTTTGTTCGTTAAAAATGACGCCGTATTCTTCTAATTCTTTCAAAATAGGTTCATAAACTTCTTTTTTAATCGGAAGCTGAACGCCTGGAGTTGTGATTTTTCCGTTTAAAATCAATAAAGTAGCAATTGCAACGGGAAGTCCGACAGTTTTTGCCATTGCGGTATAGATTTGATCGTCGCCAATGCAAACCATTTTCGAATCGATTTGTTTTTTTTCTCCATTCAATTCGTAACCAAATTTGTGATACATCACAATCATATCTTTATCGTCTGGTTCTAAAGCCCAGCTATCGGTTAAGATTTTTTCTAAAATCTGCGCTGGTGTTGCATGCGGAAGATTTACTTTTTTGTTCGGATTGAATAAATCTAGTTCTAAAAGTTTATCCCACATAATATCGTCTTGATCGATTTTTAAAATCAAACGTGTTTTAATTTCCACAGAATCTGTCGGATGATAAGGCAGAAAAGAATTGATAAACTGGCGATAACTCATATCTTCGGAACCTTCTATAATATAGCTGTCATCGGTCATTCCGAGTTGCACAAACATATTCCAAGCCCGAGAATAACCAACTCTTCTGATTGTTCCTCTATATAAAGTCAGAATATCATCCAAACCATAAATAGATCTGTATTTGAGCGAATCACGGTTTGAATACGCTTCAAATTTTCCGTAACCTTCAACTTCCAGAAATTCTGTTCTGCGAAATAAAGCGCTGTACGGAATATATTTATAAGTTCCTTCTTGAATAAATTTTGCCGCGCCACCTTGTCCCGCCAAAACAACATTTCGAGGCGCCCAAGTAAATTTATAATTCCAAAGATTATTGTCAGATTCTGGGGCTACAAGTCCGCCACAAAAAGATTCAAACAAAAGCATTTTACCTCCTTTTGCGCGAATTTCGTCAATAACTTTCATGGCGCTTATATGATCGATTCCGGGATCAAGACCAATTTCGTTCATAAAAATCAAATTGTTCTTTATTGCTTCTTCGTTTAAAGCCTGCATCGGATCACTTATATAGGAAGCCGTAACCAAATGTTTTTTGAATTCTAGACAATCTTTTGCAATTTCGATATGAAGATGCGCCGGAAGCATCGAAATTACGATTGAAGCATTTGCAATCGCTTTTTTTCTTTCTACAGAATTAAAAATATCTAAAGCAAGGGGAGTGGCATTAGGATGTTCTTGCGTTTTGGCTTTCGCTAAAGGCAAAGAAAGATCGGCTACAGTTAAATGCAGTTGCTGTTCAGTAGATTTAGATAATAAATACCGAATCAAAGACGATGCAGATCTTCCTGCTCCAATTATTAAAACGTTTCTCATGTTTTAAATATTTAACACAAATATATTTAAATGTTATAAATGTAACAATATAAATTAAATAAAAGATAATTTATTTTTAAAATTAAGAGAAAAAATAATTTGATTTTGTTCTAAATAATATCGAATGAGAAGCGGTTTTTTGGTTGGTTTGAAGTATTTTTGTGTCAAATTTCAAAAGATATAAATCATGAAAAGAAAACTTGTTCTTACTGGAGCTTTTATAGGTATGTTAGCAATTATTTTGGGTGCTTTTGGTGCTCATTTATTAAAGAAATATCTTTCGGTTGATCAATTAAATACTTTTGAAGTTGGTGTTCGTTACCAAATGTATCACGCTCTTTTTCTGCTTTTTTTAGCTACGCAAAAAGACCTTGCAGAAAAAACACTAAAAACGATCTATAATTTTATAGTTGCTGGTGTTGTTCTATTTAGCGGTTCAATCTATTTAGTTGCCACAAAAGACTATACTTTGTTTTATTCTAAAATTATCGTATTCGCAACTCCAATCGGTGGTTTTCTATTAATTATAGGTTGGGCGCTATTATTCTTTACGATTTTGAAGCGAAAATCATAAAATCCCGAAAAAAAAATTCTGTCTAAGAATTAATCTTTAATTTTGTCACATAAATAACATATGGCTTTATTTATGTGATTTTTTGTTGTTTTATGTTTTTAAACAAAAATAATATAACAAAAATTACTTATAAGGCTGACAATAAACAAATTAAAGGCGCTTATTTTTTTGTTTTTATTTTTTTTAAAGTGAAATTTTACTTTTTTGATATAAATCAGAGTGAAATTTGAGTATTTTGAGTCAAATAAAAATTAATCTGTAATTTTGCTTTAAACAAAAAACCACAACATAACTTAAATTTATGGACACTAACACAGTTTTCGCGCAATCGATTTCGTTAAAAGACTTAGGAATTGAAAATGCAAAAGTTCGTTATCAACTATCAGCAGATGAATTACATGCTATTACGTTGCAATCAGGACAAGGTGTTGAGAATTCTACCGGAGCGTTAGCAATTAATACAGGTGAATTTACAGGTCGTTCTCCACAGGATCGTTTTATCGTAAAAGACGAAGTAACCAAAGACGAAGTTTGGTGGGGAAATGTAAATATCCCGTTTGAACCTCAAGCTTTTGATAAGCTTTATAACAAGGTAACAGCATTTTTATCAGACAAAGAAGTTTTTGTTCGTGATTCTTATGTATGTTCTGATGCAAATTATAGATTAAATGTACGTGTTGTAACAGAAACAGCTTGGTCAAATTTGTTTTGCTACAATATGTTTTTACGTCCAGAAGAATCTGAATTGGCTAATTTTTCTCCAGAATGGACAGTAGTTTGTGCTCCAAGTTTTATGGCAGATCCTGCAGTAGATGGAACGCGTCAGTCTAATTTTGCTATTTTAAATTTTACTAGAAAAATCGCTTTAATTGGCGGAACTGGTTATACAGGAGAAATGAAAAAAGGAATTTTTTCTGCATTGAACTTTATTCTTCCAGTTTTTAAAAATACGCTTCCAATGCACTGTAGTGCAAATGTTGGAGAAGACGGAGATACAGCCATTTTCTTTGGTTTATCTGGAACAGGAAAAACAACTTTATCAGCAGATCCAGAACGTAAATTAATCGGAGACGATGAACACGGATGGACAAACGAAAATACGGTTTTCAATTTCGAAGGTGGATGTTACGCGAAAGTAATTAACTTAACTGAAGAAAATGAACCAGACATTTTTAGAGCAATCAAAAAAGGAGCGCTTTTAGAAAATGTGGTTTTTAAAGCTGGAACAAACGAAGTAGATTACGATGATGTTTCAATTACTCAAAATACTCGTGTAAGTTACCCAATAACACATATTGATAATGTACAGCCAGGTTTGGTTGGACATAATCCTAAAAATATATTTTTCTTAACGGCTGATTCTTTCGGAATTCTGCCTCCAATTTCAAAATTGACACCAGGTCAGGCGGCGTATCACTTTATTTCTGGATATACAGCAAAAGTGGCTGGAACAGAAGCAGGTGTAACAGAACCGCAACCTAATTTCTCTGCTTGTTTTGGAGCGCCATTTATGCCTTTGCACCCAACGCGTTATGCTGAAATGTTAAGCAAAAAAATGAAAGATGCGGGTGTAAAAGTTTGGTTAATCAACACAGGATGGACTGGCGGACCTTACGGAACAGGAAGCCGTATGAAATTGAAATATACTCGTGCAATGATTACCGCAGCCTTAAAAGGCGAATTGGATAATGTAGAATACGTTAACCATTCTGTTTTTGGAATTGCAAAACCACAATCTTGCCCGAATGTTCCAGAGGAAATTTTAAATCCTAGAAATACTTGGGAAGACAAAGATTTATACGATAAAAAAGCGTTAGAATTGGCTGGAAAATTCAAAGCTAATTTTGCGAAATTTGAAGAGTTTGCAAATGCTGAAATCTTAGCAGGAGCACCGATTACAGAATAAAAGGAATTCATTAATTCAAATAAAAAAAGCTGTTCAGTTAATGAACAGCTTTTTTGTTTGGTTTCCAATCGCAGTAAAAAAAATAAAAAAAAATAAATAGAACACTGAAAAACTGCGACTGAAAAACCTCAAAAAATAAATTACTTTTTCGCTTCGTCAATACGTTTTTGTATTAAATCCCAAGCATAATAATGGAATGTCATTCCGTTGCTCATCGCTACGAAAAGCCCGTTTTTATAAGCTCCGCCTAAGTTTAGACTTGTTACATCTGCACCGTCACATTCGATAGTAGAAGTTGGAATTTCAGCCAATAAAGGATAACTGTTTGGATTTCCTTTTGCGCCTTCTCTCGGGTAAACCATAAAAGTATTTGCCTGCTGATTTGATACTAAAATATATCCTGTAGAATCTGTTTTCTTGTAGATTGCAATTCCTTCATTATCTGCTTTAAAATCTTTTTGCCCGAAAAGAGCCAATTCTTTATTATCGTTTAAAGCTGGATCTGCATTGTATTTTCTAATTCCAAATTGTTCGTCGCAATATAAAACAGTTCCTAATTCGTTGTCCACGGCAATGGCTTCGATTTCTTTTTTACCGCTGTAATTACCGAATTTACGAACGACTTTTGCTGCAGCAAATTTTCCGTTTCCAGAAAGTTCATATTGCCATAAATAACTTCCAGAAGGCCCAGTTTTTCTTCCAACAATAGCAAAAATCTTTCCGTCAGTTTTACGCGTATACAAGGCAATTCCCATTGGATCGCGTTGTGCTTCTCCTTCAAAAACAGGAATTCCGCCGTTATCAATTGGTTCTAAATCAGGTAAACTAAAAATTCTGATTTTATTTTCTTCACGTTCTGTAGTTACCGCAACGTCTACTTTTTTTCCGTCAATAATCAATCCATAAGCGATATCAACATTGTTTGGACGTTTTAAGGTAATTGATTTTTTAAGGATTTTTCCATTCAAATCAAAAGCATACAAACCGCCGTCTGTGTCTTTGTCTGTTCCAACAATTATGCTTTTTGTAGCATCAGTTGGGTTAATCCAAATTGAAGGATCGTCTGTATCGTGAGGTAAAGCTTCTGTAACAGCTGTTGGTTTAACTGCATTTGGCTGAATTGGCGCTAATTTATCATCTTTACAAGCTGTAAAAGAAATACTTAAAAGTAAAAGAGCAACTAATGATTTATTTTTCATTTGTGTTATATATTTTAATGCAATTAGACAGAGCGGTTAAACTCTGTCTAATTTAAGAATTTTTAAAAGTAGTATGTTACAAGTCTAATTTCAATCCTAAGTTGTAACGAGCTTGGTAATATTCAGCTTGTTTTGTATGTGCTGCAACTCCTTGGTAATAACGTAACGGTTGGTTTGTTAAGTTGTTAGCTTCAGCAAAAACTCGTAATTGTTTTGTAATTTTATAAGAAGCATTTGCATCTAAGAAAAATTGCTTGTCATAAAAACTATCTTTATAAGATTCAGAACCTAATTCATCTAAGTAATCAGATGTAAAGTTTGTAGAGATTCTTGCAGAAAAACGTTTGTTTTCCCAAGATAAAGATCCGTTAAACATGTGTGGTGCAGTACCTGGAAGACTAATGTTGTTTCTTTCATTTCCATCTTCATCGGCAATTCCGCTTGCTTTAGATTTTGTGTAAGTATAGTTCAAGTAGATACCAAAACCTTTTAAGAATTTACCAGGCAAGAAATCTAACTGACGTTGTAAAGCAACCTCAAATCCGTAAACATTTACATTGTCTCCGTTTCTTGATTGTAAGAAAGACCAGTTTTCTCCCGCTGGAATTGGATTTGATTGGTTTGGAAAATCTGCGGCAAATTTTGCATCAGTATATTGATTGTCGCTGTAGTTGTAAATGAAATCATTTAATCTTTTGTAGAAAACACCTCCAGAAATTAAACCAACAGATTTGAAATAGTTCTCTGCCATAAAATCGTAGTTGTATGCGTATGTAGCTTTAAGGCCTGGATTTCCAGCTGTAATTTCTTTATCTGCAGCAATATTGTTTACATAAGGCGCAAGTGCATAATAGTTTGGTCTAGCCAAAGCTGTTGTTGCTGCAGCTCTTAAAATTAAATCCTTTGTAGCGTTGTATTGGAATGAAATACTTGGCAATACATTTGTGTATGAGTTTGTATTGTTGATTTTGCTTTCTAATTCTTCCTCGTCTAATACACGGTTTCCTGTATAATCAATATGCGTATTCTCAACACGAACTCCCATTACCATTGAAAGTTTGTCATTAAAATCTTGATCCCATCTTACATAAGCAGCAGAAATTCTTTCTTTAGCATTGTAGTTTACTGCTAAATATTCAGCTGGATCTGTTTCTTTTTCAAATAAAGAAGCGTTGTTTAAATCTAAACCTCCTAAATAATTTGCCGAAGCAAAAGTTCCCGGTACATATTGGCTTCCCGGGTTAAAACCTTGTCCGTCAAAATAACTTGTTGGAACTTGTGATAACAATTCCATATCATTGTTTAATGGAGTATAAGAATAAAACATGTTGTTTCTTTCTTTTTCTTTCAAACGAAGTCTAAGACCAGTTCTCAATCTTCCTTTTTCTCCAGCAATAACTGAAAATGGGAAACGGATGTTTACTTTAGCTCCAAATTCACTTTCGCTAGTTTCGTCTGTGTTTTCTGTAACTGAATCAAATTCGAATTGATCAAGAGCTTCTCCAGTTGTAGTAACTAATGGAAATCTTGGATCTGTTAAGTTTTCAAAAACATCAAGACCTTTTTGACGGTATTCGATATAACGTTCACCTGGACGGTATTCTCTAGCTTTTGCATAGTTTGCAGACCAATCTAAATCTAAAGTAGAGTTGATTAAGTGCTCACCGCGAAGAGAATAATTCTGAACTCTTTGATCTTCTAATCTTCTGTTTTTGTTTCTGTTGTTATCCAAACCACCTTTTGTCTGACGTTTTACACGACCTTCAAAACCTGTGATTTCTTCACCATTGTAAATAGGCTCGATATCATCGTAAGTCGTTCTGAAACGATTTTCTCTATCATCTCTCCAATTGTAGATGGCATTAGCAAAAATCGTATTGTTTTCATTGAATTTATAATCTAAAGCAATAGATCCGCTTCGACGAATACGCTGTACATCATATTTTCTAATTTCTGAAGCTTGTAAATATTCATTTCCGAAATCATCTTTTACCCATTCGTTTTCGATGTTATCAGAACCGTAATCTACATTATTATAAGAACCACTCACAACAACTCCAAGTTTGTTGTCAATAAAACGATTACCATAAACAAAGCCAGCTGTATAAGAAGCGTGATCGCGAATTGGCAAATATCCTCCAGCAAGAGTTGCAGAAATTCTTTCTCCGTTTGGAGTTGCTCTTGTAATCAAGTTTACAGAACCTCCAATCGCATCAGCATCCATGTCAGAAGTAAGTGTTTTGTTTACTTCGATTGTAGAAATCATATCAGACGGAATTAAATCCATTTGTACGTTTCTGTTATCTCCTTCCGCAGACGGAATTCTGTCACCATTTAAAGTAACAGAGTTTAAAGACGGAGCCAAACCTCTAATAATAATGTTACGAGCTTCACCTTGGTCGTTCTGCATTGTAATACCAGGAACACGTTTCAAAGCATCTCCCACGTTCGCATCGGGAAAACGTCCCATTTGATCAGAAGAGATTACGTTTCCGATATTTTTATTGTTTTTTTGCTGATTCAAAGCTTTTGCTTGACCTTTTAAGATGTCTCCAACAACAACTTCTTTCAATTCATTTTCAGAAGCTTTCAAGGCAAAATCAATTACGTTGTTTTTTCCCTGTTCAACTTTTATTTCTTGAGTTAAAGTAGTATATCCAATATATTTTACTTCAACTTTGTAAGTTCCTTCATTAATATTTAATAATTCAAAACGACCGTTATAGTCAGAAACGGTATATTTTTTTTCTCCTACAATTTGAACCATAGCTCCAGGCAGAGGAAGTTTGTCATCGGCATCTAATATCTTTCCAGATATAATCCCTTTTTGAGCAAAACCTGTAAAGGCGAATAAAAAGAATGCGGTTAATAAATAAAATTTTTTCATTGTGTGTGTTTAGTTTGATTTTTCGTTTGCGAAGCTAGAATCCTATTATTACTAAACTCTTGAAAAAAAATTAACATAGTGTTATGATTAGTCGCTTCATGTTAATATTTATTAATCTTTAAATAACATCAAAAGCACCAAATAATTGATTCCCAACGAAAAGAAAAATAATATTATGATTGTAATTGAAAATTTGGAGTTAAATTTGCCGTATCAATCACAATCAAAAATCATCAATCATGTTAAAACAATTTTTTATCCTATGTTCGGGAGTCGACCGTGATCTCCTAAAAGACTGCTCAGAAGGCGAACAAACCAAATATGTTGGTATTGGAGCCACAGTATTTTTTACAGCAGTTATGGCTTTCTTAGCCAGTGCTTATGCGCTTTTTACCGTTTTCGATTCTATTTATCCCGCTCTAATTTTCGGATTTGTTTGGAGTTTGCTAATTTTTAATCTAGACCGTTTTATCGTTTCTACGATTAAGAAAAGAGATCGTTTTATGGACGAATTTCTGCAAGCAACACCTCGTATTATATTGGCGGTTATTATTGCGATTGTAATTTCTAAACCTTTAGAGATTAAAATTTTCGAAAAAGAAATCAATACTGTTTTGTTGAAAGAGAAAAACGAAATGGAATTGGCGAATAAAAAGCAAATCGGAACGTATTTCAAAACAGATTTAGATAAAAATAAAGCCGAAATTGCCGCTTTAAAAGCTGATATTGTAAAGAAAGAAAAAGAAGTAAACGATTTGTATTCTGTTTATATTACTGAAGCCGAAGGAACTGCTGGAACCAAAAAACTTGGAAAAGGTCCAGTTTATAAAGAAAAACGCGAGAAACACGACGCAGCTTTAAAAGAATTCGAAACGCTAAAAAAAGCCAACGAAGCCAAAATTGCCGAAAAAGAAAAAGCAGGCGTACAGCTTCAAGCCGATTTAGACAAAAAAGTTTCGCAAACCCAACCAATCATCGAAGGTTTTGACGGATTAATGGCGCGTATCAATGCGTTAAACAAATTGCCTTGGTTGCCTTCATTTTTCATTATGCTTTTGTTTCTTGCAATTGAAACTTCGCCAATTATTGCCAAATTATTAGCTCCAAAAGGTGAATTCGATTTCAAACAAGAAGAAGCTGAAACGGCAATGAAAGCTACTTTATCGCAAAATAAATACCAACGCGAGTTATTGATTAAAACCAGCGCCGAAATGCACGATAAAGTCTACGCAGATATTGCAGAAGATAAAGGTTTATTCGATTTACAGCGAAAGAATGCAAAAGAATTATTGGAGTTGCAATCTCATAAATTTGTAGAAAAACAAAAAGCGACGCTTTAGTCTGAAAGTCACAAGTCGAAAGTCTCAAAGTCGAATTGCAGACTTAAAAAGATAAAGCCAGAAATAGAATTTCTATTTCTGGCTTTTATTATTTAGACAAAGTCAAAAACTTTAAGACTTTCGACTTGTGACTTTAAGACTAACCTACATGTAGCTTAAAATCTCTTTTTTGTAAGCATCATATTCTCCTTGCATGATTAAACCATTGTCAAGAAGTTTTTTGTAATTCTGTAATTTATCAAAAAGTTCTTCTTTAGATAAATCACTTAATTTACGCTCTCCAGTTGGTTGAGTCGGAAGCGGTTCGTAAGTTTCTGTAACAGCTGGCGCAGCTGGCAAAATTTCAGCAAAGCTTGTTACTTCTTCTGTTTCAACTTCTTCGATTTCTTCTTCAAATTCTGGTTCTGCTTCTTCAACAATTTCCTGAATCGGTGTTGCAGTTTGAACAGGATTTTTTAATAAATCTAATTGTTCTTTAGCGTAAGTATAGATTTTTCTAGCCTGAATTTTCGGAATATAATCGATAGAAACAGCTAAATCAGTTTTTGTTCCAAATGAAAATTCAGAACCTAAAATATTCTCTTTTACAAAAGTGCTCGCAATATCATCCCAAGTATAATCTGTGAAATCCATCGAAAGACCTAAATTTTTAGGTTTACAGATAATAATACGTTTGTTTGTTAATACAATGCTGTCTGGAAAAACAGTAATTGCAGGTTTTTTTTGAACTGCGATGTACCCAACTTCTTCACCTTTCATCAATAAATCGTTTAGTTTCGAAGTGATTTTTTCAATCGCTTTTGGATCTTGTTCTTCGTTCAGAAATTTTTTAAATTGTTCTTTCATTTTTTAAGGTTCTAAGTTACTAAGCTACTAAGTCGCTGAGTTTTTTTACTGACGCTACAAATGTAATGCCTAATTTTCTATTTCGATAATTTCATTCTGAATTTTCTTTGTCAAACTTTTGAAAACCAATTCATAAGAATGATCTATCAATTCTTTGACAAATTTCGCAGGTAAATTTCCGTTTAATGCAACCGTATTCCAATGCACTTTGCTCATATGAAATCCGGGTTGAATTTCGTCATATTCTGCTCTCAGTTCTTGTGCGCGCTCTGGATCGCATTTTAAGTTCACCGATTGTTCGTTTTTTTCCCATTGCGATAGAGAAGATAAAGCAAACATTTTGCCGCCCACTTTAAAAACTAAAGTATCTTCATCAAAAGGGAAATGTTCGCTAACACCTTTTTTAGAAAGACAATATTCGTAAAACGTTTCTAAATTCATAACTTTTTATTTACCAATTTCACCTAAATGCGTGTATTTAAAACCTTTTTCATATTTAAGACCGTATCCAAAAATACGATCCATTGCCGAATGTGAAAATAAAATAATTCCAGCTAATTGAATGCTTTCAATGCTTAAATAACATCCAATTGCATAAATTAAAAGTGCGATTCCTTTATGATGAAATATATTGTATAAGAATGCACCAGTTTTATTGCCAAAAGCATATCCAATCATAGATAAATCTGGAGCTAAAATTAAAGCTAAAAACCACCACCAATCATAATTTAAACGGTTAAAAAGAAATATTCCGAGAATAAATAAAGCGACTTCCTCAAGTTTTAAGACAGTTTTCATTTGATTATTTTTTCCATCATCTTTTCAGGATGATTCAGTTTTGTAAATCCAAATTTCTCATATAAAAAGTGAGCATCAGTTGTGGCCAATCTCCAAATTTTTACTTCTTGTAATTGGGGCTCGTTCATCATGGCATCAATTAAAATCGATGAATAACCTTTTCCGCGATATTCTTCATCAATTAAAACATCCATTAAATAAGCAAAAACAACATAATCGGTTATAACGCGCGCAAATCCAATTTGTTTGTCATCCAAATAAATGCCAAAGCAAACCGAAGCATCAATAGTGCGTTGAACTTCTTCAATAGTTCGTCCCGCAGCCCAATAAATGTCTTTAAGGAAGTTTTGTATAAACGGAACGTCAAGTTTTGTTTTATCTATAGAAACACTAATCATTTTAATTTTAGATTTTAGAGTGTAGATTTTAGATTTTTTTGCCAGGAATTTCACGAATTTGCACGAATTAATTTTTTGCCACAGATTAAAGGATTAAAATGATTAAATCTGTGTAAATCTTTTTAATCTGTGGCAGAATGAAAAAAGAAATTAGTGCAAATTAGTGAAATTGCTTCGCCTGTTCGCTATCGCTCGGGTCGTGGCAAACCTTTAAATCTTATATAAAATTGGTTTGCTCGGACTTGCGTCATTTTCAAACGAAGCGATTTGAATATTTAGTATATAATTTCCATCTTCAATTTCGTCTGAAACATAAATCATTTCGGTAATTGTGGCATTTAATCTTGCGTCAGAATTTAGATTATGCGTGTCTTTTACATTCCAAAATGCCTTATGCGCCAATAATTTTCCTTCGTCATGTTCTTTGTCAACACTTGGAAGATCGATTAGCAGATGCTGAATTTCGCTTTCGCGGATGAAAATCGCAGCTTCTTCAGACAAATATGGTGGATTGGTATTGGAATATTTTCTTGATTTTTTTTCGTTTTGGTTTGGAAGAGTCCGAATTATTAAGGCTTCGTTTGTCACGCTGAGCGATCCCGAAGCCTCAGGAGAAGCGCCCTCAGGCGATGTCACATTGAGCGAAGTCGAAATGCTTTCTTTCGTAATCACAAAATCATCTCCAATTTTCTCAGGTTCAACCGTAATCAATTTAGCAAAAAAGAAAAACTGTTTCAACGATTGATTAATGCTGTAAAAATCATTCGTAATATGCCCCAAACATTCCGTATGCGTTCCATGCCCATGCGGATTGAAGAAAATATTATTAAAATTTGTAGACGATTTTCCTTCTGAAACTTTCCCAATCCAATCGCCAAAAACTACCGGTTCAATAACTGGTTTTTCGATATACCAAGCAATTGGGTTTTCGTCTGTATTGGTTAATGGAATAGAGATATCAATGGGTTTTGATAAGTCGATTTCGAAGTTGTTGATTTTTGCTATCATAATTTAACCGCAAGGTTCGCTAAGGTTTACGCAAAGGGCGCTAGGATTTTTTTTTAAAGATTATTTGCCACTCTTTTAATTTCGTTTTTTATTAGAGAAACATTGAAATTTATTAATAAACCTAATTTGCAATTTGTTAATTTTAAATAAGTCAATAGTTGTGCAAGGTGAACTTCATTTAAACAATCGACTGCTTTTATTTCCAAAATTAGTTTATTTTCTACTAAAATATCTAATCGATAACCAACATCTAATTTTACTTCTTCGTAAATTAGAGGTAAAGCCTTTTGTTTTTCAACTATTAAGTTAAGTTTCTTTAACTCATAAAATAAACATTCTTCATAAGCGCTTTCTAAAAGTCCTGGACCTAAAGTTTGATGAACTTTCAAAGCAGAATTAAATACAATTCGAGATAAATCATTCTCTGTCATAAAATCAATATTAAAATTCAAATATAATATTTGAAAATTTAAAATATAATTTTATTCCTACAAAAAAAAACAAATAGCGTTCTTTGCGTAAACCTTAGCGAACTTTGCGGTTAAACCTCAGAATCTAAATAAAATAAATCTGAAGCAATTCCATCCGTTAAAAATTTTCCTTTTGGAGTTGGTTTTAGAATGTTGTTTTCTATCGAAAGCAAATCGTCGGTTAAGAATTTTTGAGATTGTTCTAATAAATAATTCAAATATTCTGAACCAAATTCTTTTTCAATTCTTTCTAAAGAAACACCCCAAATCGTTCGTAAACCTGTCATAATATATTCATTGTAACGATCTGAAATAGTTAGAGTTTCCGTTTCAATAGGAAGTTCATCGTTTTGAATCGCTTTTAAATACAAAGAGTTATTCGCAATATTCCAGCCTCTTTTTTCGCCGTCATAACTATGAGCAGAAGGTCCGATTCCTATATATTTTTTGCCTAACCAATAAGCCGAATTGTTTTTAGAGAAATAATTCTCCTTTCCAAAATTGGATAATTCGTAGTGAATAAAACCGTTTTTTTGAAGCATTTCAACCAAAATCATAAAATGATTTGAAGCGACTTCGTCTTGAGGTTCAGCAATTTTCCCTGTCTGAATTAATTTGCTTAAAGCCGTTTTTGGTTCAACCGTCAAAGCATAACTCGAAATATGCGGAATGCCAAAATCTAAAGCAGTCTGAATGTTTTGTTTCCACATTTCATCGCTCATTCCAGGAATTCCGTAAATCAAATCGAGCGAAATATTATCAAAATACTTTGTCGCTTCTTCTAAACATTTTTTGGCTTCTGTCGAATTATGAGCGCGATTCATCATCTTCAAATCTTCTTCATAAAAAGACTGAATTCCGATACTTAATCTGTTTATCGGACTTTTAGATAATTCCAGAATTCGTTCAGCAGACAAATCATCAGGATTGGCTTCAAGTGTAATTTCTGGGTTTTCTACAACTTTATAATTTTTATAAACTTCGGAAATTAAAAAGTTTATTTCTTCATTTGATAATACCGAAGGAGTTCCGCCACCAAAATAAATGGTTTCTACAACCTCATTTGTAAACTCAGTTTTACGAACGGCGATTTCTTTAGCCAAAGCCAAAACCATTTCATCCTTTTTCTTCATCGAAGTAGAAAAATGAAAGTCGCAATAATGACAAGCCTGCTTGCAAAACGGTATGTGAATGTAAATCCCCGACATTTTTAATTAGATAATTAGAGAATGTGTCAATTAGATAATTTATTTCGTTGTCTATGGAATTATCTAATTATCAAATTGGCACATTGACTCATTTTTTAACTCGATCTTCGTTCTGTTTCACAAAAGCATCCCAACCAGAATAACTTTTTCCTGCAACAATTTTCCCTGAATTAAAGTGATGACAAACCGCAGCAGCCAAGCCATCTGTAGAATCCAGATTTTTTGGTAATTCTTTCAAACCTAAAAGCTGTTGCAGCATTTTAGCAACCTGTTCTTTACTGGCATTTCCGTTTCCGGTAATTGCCATTTTTATTTTTTTAGGTTCGTATTCAGTAATCGGAATTCCTCTAGAAAGTCCCGCAGCCATTGCTACACCTTGAGCGCGTCCTAATTTCAACATCGATTGTACGTTTTTGCCAAAGAAAGGCGCTTCAATCGCGATTTCGTCTGGACAATGCGTTTCGATTAATTCGATGGTTCTTTCAAAAATGATTCTTAGTTTTTGGTAATGATTATCGTATTTGGACAATTGCAATTCGTTCAATTGCAGAAATTCCATTTTTTTATTGGTTACTTTAATCAAACCAAAACCCATAATTGTGGTTCCAGGATCAATACCTAATATGATGCGTTCTTGTGTCAAGATTTTTGTTTCTAGTTTAATGTTTCAAGTTTAGAAAATTGACTCATTTTCTAATTATCTAATTGCCACATTTGATTACTTTTGCGGCATGATTTCAATTCCTCACAAAGCTAAGCAATTCCTTGTTCTTCTGGTCAAACTTTTGATTGTTGCAGGTGCATTTTATTTTATTTACAATCAGCTGGCAAATAACGATAAGTTGGACTGGAATAAGTTCATTGTTTTATTTCAAAAAAATCAATCGGTTTTAGGAGTTGGCTTTATTCTGCTTTTGAGTGTTTTGAATCGCTATTTCGAGATTTTAAAGTGGCAGAATTTGGCTAAAGTAATTCATAAAATATCGGTTTACGAAGCTACAAAGCAAGTTTTAGCGGCGTTAACGGCTGGAATCTTTACGCCAAATGGAGTAGGAGAGTACGCAGGAAAAGCTTTGTATTATCCGAAATCGGAAGCTAAAAAAGTCGTTTTTCTAAACTTAATCTGCAACGGAATCCAAATGATTTTAACCGTTATTTTCGGAATTTTCGGATTACTTTATTTTAATGCCCAATTTAATGTCATCACAACAAAAACAGTTTTACTATTATTTGGCGGTTTTTTACTCATTCTGATTGTTTTATTTTCAATCAAAAAAATAAAAGTTAAAGGATATTCGATTGAAAAACTGATTCATAAAATCAATGAAATTCCAAAATCGGTTCACCAGAAAAACATTTTTTTAGGAATCTGCCGTTATTTGGTTTTTTCGCATCAATATTACTTTTTGTTTTTAGGCTTTGATGTCGATTTGCCTTATTTAACTTTAATGGCGGCTATAACTTCTGTTTATTTTCTGGCTTCTTCATTGCCAACTTTTCAATTTTTAGATTTTGCAGTAAAAGGAAGCGTAGCTATTTATTTCTTCGGAATTATTGGCGTAAACGAATGGATTGTCATTTTTATAAGCACTTTAATGTGGTTTTTAAATGTTGTTTTACCCGTAGTTTTAGGAAGTTATTTTGTGCTGAATTTTAAAACCAAAATAGCAGAATGATTTTTGGATTATTTTCCATATTAGGAATTTACATGTCTAGCATTAGTTTGCTTATTTATGGATTTTTCAAAGTAAAAAACTATCAGAATAAAGGGTTAGATCCAAAGACAAGTTTTACAATTATAGTTCCATTTCGAAATGAAAAAGAAAATCTTCCGATACTTTTAGAAAGTTTTTTAAAACTAAACTATCCAACTCATTTGTTTAAAGTAATTCTGGTCGATGATGCTTCAAGTGAAAAGTTTTCATTATCAATTGTTAATTTTCAATTGTCCATTATAGACAATATTCGTCTTTCAAAATCTCCAAAAAAAGATGCCATTACAACCGCAATGCAGCATGTAAAAACCGATTGGGTAATTACAACAGATGCCGATTGCATAGTTCCAGAAAATTGGCTTTTAGCTTTTGATAATTACAATCAAGAGAATAAAGTTTCGATGCTTGCCAGTGCAGTAACTTATGAGTGTAAAAACTCTTTTTTAAATCATTTTCAGCAATTAGATTTAACAAGTTTGCAAGGCGCCACAATTGGAAGTTTTGGAATTCAGAAAGGTTTTATGTGCAACGGAGCTAATTTTGCATACAAAAAATCACTTTTTGAAAGTCTAAACGGTTTTGAAGGAAATGATAAAATTGCCAGCGGAGACGATGTTTTCTTACTTCAAAAAGCAATTGAAAAATTCCCAAATGAAGTTCATTATTTAAAAGCAGATGACGCAATTGTAATTACAAAACCCACAGAAAACTGGAGCGGTTTATTTTACCAAAGAGTGCGTTGGGCGGCAAAAACAAGTTCGTACAAAAGTACTTTCGGAAAGTTTTTAGGATTAATTGTTTTCTTCGGAAATTTGAGTTTTGTACTCGGATTTTTATTTCTTCTTTTCGGAATTTGGTCTTATCCGATTTTTGTAATTTTTGCTTTTTCTAAATTTTTAGTTGATTATGTTTTGCTTTATTTTACCAATAAATTTTTAACTCAAAGTAAAATTAAAAGTCTTTTGCTGAGTAGTTTACTATATCCGTTTTTTAGTTCTACGGTGGCTTTGTACAGTTTATTTGGTTCTTATAAATGGAAAGATCGCCAGTTTAAGAAATAAAACTACTTTTCGTCTTTAGCTTTAAGAATAACCGGAAGAATAAATTGCGTCTTAACTGGAATTCCGCGTTTGATGGCAGGATTAATTTTCGGAAAATCAACCAGACGCGCATGCAAAATACTATCAATTTTTATGGTATCGTAAGCCACAGAATCTTTAGGAAACTGAGGTTCAAATTTCATTGTAGCATTCGGAAATACAGTTACTTTAACTTCGATCGTGTCCAATTCAGGATATAAAATCGATAAAGTATCAACGTTTAGTTTTTCTTCTATAAGAGTCGACATTACTTCAAAAAAACATTGCTGGCGCAGTTTTTTATCGGCGATCTTTTCGCAATTAGGTAACGACGGATATTCGTCAACTTCTTTCCAGTTGATTGATTTTAATTCCTTTTGAAGTAATTCTTTTTCAGACGGAACTTGCTTCTCAAAATATTGACAAGAATTGAAAAGGATGCAAATGAAAAAAGGGAAAAACTGCCTCAAAGTTTTAATGTTGAATGAATAAACAAAAATACAATTATTTTTTTGGGAAACTTTCTATTGCCTTGAATCTTCTCATTTTCAAGACCACATTTTTGAAAATTTGCGCAATAGAGATTAAAATGCTAATTTGGAATAACAAATTTATCAAAATTTATATGGATTTACTACTAGTTTTGCTCGGATTTATCTGCATGATTGTTGGAGTTTTTGGAAGTTTTCTTCCTGTTTTGCCTGGTTTGTCAAGCTGTTGGGTAGGTTTACTTTTACTGTATTTGACTAAAGCAGTAGAAAATAATTATTGGGTTCTGGGAATCACTTTTGTTCTAATGGTAATTATCACCATTTTAGATTATGTTATTCCGTCTCAAGGAACTAAACGATTTGGCGGAAGTTCTTATGGAATTTGGGGAACAAACATCGGATTAATTATCGGGATTTTATCTCCGCTTCCGTTTGGAGTAATAATAGGACCATTTGTAGGAGCGTTTTTCGGCGAATTATTATACGATTCAAAAAATCATAAAAGAGCTCTAAAAGCAGCCACAGGATCGGTACTCGGATTTCTAGCTTCTAGCTTTATCAATTTTCTGTTTTCAATTGTTTATCTAGGTATTTTTTTAAATGTTTTGTGGGAATATCGAAACATTTTATTTTAATTATGTAACAAATTTTTATCGAGATTATTGTCTTAAAGAAAAAATTATGATTTTTTTTATATTTTAATTTGATAATGAAAGTGTTGTCTTTACAGGTGCTCACAGGTTTTTTCTGTTAACAATTGGTTATTAAGGCACTAATTTTTTAACTTAATTTTTGGAAATGTTAAAATTTTTTATATTTTTATCACGATAAACGATAAAAAGCCTCACTTTGTCGATTATTTTAAACGAGTATAAATAATCATTTTTTTAAGTTATGAGTATGACCCCCAACCTACAGATTGAACTTAGACGCTTTATTTCTTCAAATGTGGTCTCCAAGTTAAACAAGTTTTATTTCGAGAACGATGCACTTTTAATAAAAGGAATTGACGTTTCAATAGGAACAATTTTAATGGGACTCTACAACAAAGCCGATCAACCTGATTTTTACTCCGAAATAGTTGCAATGGTAGAAGAAGATTCTACTTTTTATCAAGAAGTCGATTTTAATGCAGGCAGAATTTTATCAGTAGACGATTGTTATCGATTGGAAGGCAACGATTTGCTTAAAGAATTGTTCTCAAACAAAAAAGGAAGAATTTCGGAAATGGTTTCAAACGAAGTAGGAATCAAAAGCGAAACAGCCAGAGAAATACTTAACTTTTCTGCACTTCTTGTCATCTCATATTTAAGATCTAATCTTCAGTTATTAGAGAGCTTAAAACTTCTTTTAGAAGACCAAAAAAGAGATATACTAAACAGTATTCCGCCAGGAATCAAAATTATCCTAGGTTTTTCAAGTTACGAAACAGTAGAAGAAAAGAACCAATCTATCGGAAGATCAATATTTACACTTTTCGGACATAACTTCTTTAGTTTCTAAAATAAAAAAATCCCATTTTCAGAGAAAATAGGATTTAATATAATTTTGAATTTGAAAAACGTCGTATTAAACGTTTTTCAAATTGATAACTTCTTGATCTGTCAAAAAGCGCCAGTTTCCTCTTGGAAGATTCTTTTTCGTTAATCCTGCAAAAGAAACGCGGTCGATACGTAAAACATTGTATTCTAAAGATTCGAAAATAGAACGAACCACTTTTACGTTTGCTGTACGTAATTTAAGTCCCACTTCACTTTTTGGTTCATTATCAATATAGCTTACTTCTTCAACAGAAACGCGGTGTCCGTCAAGAACCAAACCTTTGCTGATTTTTTCTAAATCCTCAAATTTCAAGTTTTTGTCTAAAGAAACCTGATAAATTTTAGACGATTTCTGATTCGGTAAAGTAAACTTACGAATCATATCAGTATCGTTTGTAAACAACAATAATCCAGTTGTGTTTTTATCCATTCTTCCAACAGCAGCAATTTTTGCATTTGTTGCGCCACGTACAAGTTCTAGAACGTTACGAAATTCTTGACCTTCGTCAAAAGCAGTCGTAAAGTTTTTAGGTTTATTCAATAAGATATATTCTTTCTTTTCTGGAGTAAGAGTTACACCATCAAAGTTTACAACATCATTAATTTTTACCAAATATCCCATTTCGGTAATAACAGTTCCGTTAACTTTCACGTTTCCAGACTGAATATAAATATCAGCATCACGACGAGAACAAACACCAGAATTAGAGATGTATTTGTTCAAACGTATTTCATCTGAAGCTTTTTGTCTCTTTGCGGGTGTATTTTGTTTTCTGAATTTTTCAGCAGCAGCTTCCTGCGCCGCTTTCACTTCAGGTTTCACTTTTTTAGGCCCTTGAGCACGTTTTGCCATAGGAGGTTTTGGCTTACTAGAGTTTGATCTTGAGCTATTTGGTCTCGATCCGCCTCTTTTATTATTGCCTTCCTTGTTGTTCATAAAATCATTAATTTGTGCAAAGATAGGTTTTTCCTGCTAATAAAACTTAAGTTCAATGTTCTTAGATTGATAGCCATAACTTTTTGATGAATTTGAAGCATCACAATTGGCATTTTTCTAAATATGGATTCCCGCTTTCCGTTCCCAATTTTTTATTTTTTAAAGAAAAAAATAAAAAGATTTCCACTTCAATCGGGGCTAGAATTCAAACAATTGGCTTCTTTTAAATATTTAGTATTAATATAATTTAAAAATTGCATCAATTCGCAAAGAAAAAATCTGCCAAATCTGCGTGAAACAAAAAAAAGCTTTAGTAATTAGAAATCAATTCTCTTCCGTGCCACAAAACGCTAGGATTAATCAAAACAATACAGAAAACCCCAGAAACAATCAAGAATTTCAATAGATTATGAAGTTTTAAAAATTGTTCTTTAGAATCTGATTTCCATAAAAAAATCAGGAAAAAAAGTAAAACCCCAAAGCAGACATAAAAATAGATATCCATATAACCAACATCATATACATTAACCAAAATGTAAACCGGAAATATAGTAGAAATCGTTAAAGCAGTAATAATCTGTTTCGATATTTTCTCACCATAAATTACTGGAATTGTTCTGTAATTGTTTACTAAATCGCCTTTTAGATTTTCTAAATCCTTTATCATTTCTCGAATCAGCAAAAGTAAAAATAAGAATACCGCGTGAGCAGAAATAACCACAAAATGGCTCATATGGTTTTCTATATCTTCAAACGAAATCTTATTGTAGAAATATAATAAAATAGCGAAAAATGGAGTCACAGCGAGCAATGCCGACATTAAATTTCCGATAATCGGGTATTTCTTTATTTTGTGAGAATAAAACCAAATCAAGAAAATGTAAGCAGAAAAGAATAAAAAAGCGCGCCAAGAAACAATAGAAGCCATTAAAACCGCCAAAAAGTTCAGACTGAAATAAACCGTCAATTTGGTTTTCTGACTAATTAAACGATCCAACATTGACTTGTTTGGTCTGTTTATCAAATCCTTCTGACTATCGTAAAAATTATTGATAATGTAACCCGAAGCAATTGTAATGGCCGAAGCGAAAACAATTAGAAACAAGTAAAAATCTAGAAGAATATCCAATGCTCGAATTTCTGGCGCCAATATAAAAATTGCCGATAAATATTGCGCTAAAACGATAATCGGAATATTGTAACCTCTAACTACAGAAAACAGACTAACAATTTTCATTATTAAAAGTTTGTGCTGTCTGCTTAACATAGATTAAATTTTGTAGAGGTTTAGATATGGGAAGTTAACGGATATTTTTGGTTTTAAAAATTTAGAGTTTGTTTTTTAACAATTCTTTAGAGCCAAATCCTAATTTTCTAATGCATGCCAAAGCTTGCTTTTGAGTCATATCAATTTCTTTAATGTCTTTTTTTTCTACAAAAACCACAGATCCACTCCACGGATTTGGAGCATCTGGAACAAAAACTGTAAAATTATTATCGTCGATTTGTTCGATCAAAAAGGCAAATTGCCAGCCAGCATCAGTAGGAACTAAAATTACTTTCAAGTCTTCTTTAGATTCAATTCCAATTATGTTTTCATTCATGCTTTTCATAAACGAATAACCAGGAACAAAGCTTAAAATACCATCTTCTAATTTTTGAATCAATTCTTTAGCTTTTGCAGTTCTTGCTAACAAACCCGCTAAAAAACAGATTACTATTATAATTAGAATTCCGATTAGTTCTTGAAGTGCCAATCCTAAAACCTTAACTTTTGGTAAATTATTTACAAGCGGTAATGTAACTTTTTGAATAATGCCGTATCCTTTTTCAAGAATAACAAGCAGAACCACTAAAGGTGCTAAAAAAAGAATTCCTCCTAAAAAAGTTGCTTTGATTATTTTAAAAATGCTTTTCATAATAAATAACTTTTTAGGATGAAAACTTATAAAAATCTACTCAAATAATACCACATGCAAATGTTATTTAGGACAATATATATTTTGGTATAATGCCGATGAAACAAAATAATAGTTCAATTTTTTTAGACTATATATTTTGTCCAATCGGTATAACTTCGGCTTTTAAGTGTATTAAAACTGATAAACTACTTCTAATTTATAATCTTTCAGAGAGGCTTTTGCACGTTCTAAATCTTCAGTAAAACCAAGAATATAACCGCCACCACCAGAACCGCAAAGTTTTAGGTAATAATCATTAGTGTCAATTCCTTGCTGCCAGATTGCATGAAATTGCTCTGGAATCATTGGTTTAAAGTTATTTAAAACAACTTTAGAAAGTTTTTTAGTATTGCTGATCAAAGACTTCATGTCGCCATGCAAAAAGTTGTCGATACAGACATCTGTGTATTTTACAAATTGGTTTTTTAGCATTGCGCGGAAACCTTTGTCTTTTAAGCTTTCCATAAAAATGCTAATCATTGGAGCAGTTTCTCCCACAATTCCAGAATCTAACAAAAAGACAGCGCCTTTTCCGTCAACACTTTGTGTAGGAATACCTGTTGTCTGAATATTATCTTTAGAATTGATTAAAATCGGAATGCTCAAATAACTGTTTAATGGATCTAAACCAGAACTTTTTCCGTGAAAAAAGCTTTCCATTTGAGAAAAAACATTTTTTAAATGCAATAATTTTTCTCTTGTTAGATTTTCTAAAACCGTAATTTTATTTGTAGCATATTTATCATAAATAGCCGCTACAAGAGCACCGCTGCTTCCAACACCGTATCCTTGCGGAATACTAGAATCGAAATACATTCCGGTTTCGACATCATTTTTAAGATTTTCTAAATCGAAAGTAACCAATTCTGGCTGCTGTGTTTGTAAAACTTCAAGGTAAGAAACAAAACTTCTTAAGCTTTTATTTGATGCAATGGCTTCATCAGAAGGTTCTTCGGATTTTTTCAAAGCGCCATTATAAAAGTTATAAGGAATAGCAAGTCCTTTTGAATCGCGGATAATTCCGTACTCTCCAAAAAGCAATATTTTTGAATAAAATAATGGTCCTTTCATGATTTATTTTATGTCTTTCTTAATTTTAATCAGAAGATTTTTTTAATTTTTTAGCCTTTAATATATAATCCAATAATCATCATTGCCAATGCGAAAAATAGGCCAACAAACCATTTAATCATATCATTTTTTGCATCTATAATTTCTTTTTTTACAAAATCTTTAGTAGCAATTTCATTTTTGTCTTGTCTTATTTCTTCGCTAATAGTTCGATCGATTGCTTCAACAAATTCTTTAGCCTTACTCTCGTCAAGATTAAGTTCTTTTCTAAATAAATCGTAAAGTTTTATAGTTGCAGTATTCATAATTATTACTTAATAAAGTGCATTCTAAATATAAAGATACGCAAAATTATAATGCAATCGCACCTTCTCCAATTTTGTCGCAAATGTATTGACTATTCTGACAAAATACAACTAATTCGTCCTGAATAAATTGTAATACTTTTTCGCTAACGTTTTCGGGATAAAGCACATGCACATTTGCCCCTGCATCAAGTGTAAAACAAACTGGAATTTGTGTTTCTTGTCTAAATTTCCAGATGGCATTTATGATTTGCAGCGTGTTTGGTTTCATCAAAATAAAGTACGGCATCGAAGTCATCATCATGGCATGCAAAGTCAAAGCTTCACTTTCTACAACTTTGATGAATTCGTCTAAATTTCCGCTTTCAAAAATGGAAATTAATTGATCCAGATTTTCATGCGCTTGTACAAAACGTCTTTCTGCATATGGATGATTATGCATTAAATCATGCCCAACGGTGCTCGAGACTTGTTTTTCTCCTTTATCAACTAATAAAATAGTATCTTGATAATTCTTGAAATTTTCGTGAATTGTATACGGATATTCAACTCCAAACAAATCAGAACTTCCTTCAATGTTTGCCTGATTTCCCCAAACAACCACATTACCTTTTACGCTTCTGCAAGCACTTCCAGAACCTAAACGAGCTAAAAATGATGCTTTTTGATAGAAATAATCATCCGTCATTACTGGATTTAGTTTTCTTTCTAAACTCATAAAATTCATTGCTAAAGCCGCCATTCCAGATGCCGAAGAAGCAATTCCAGAACTGTGCGGAAAAGTATTTTGAGTGTCAATCGTAAAATGATACTCTTTTAGAAATGGCAGATAAACTTCAACTCTTTCTAAAAATTTCTGAATTTTCGGTTTGAAATCTTCCTTTGGTTTTCCTTCAAAAAGCAAATCGAATGAAAAACCATTTGTCACGTTGAGCGGAGTCGAAGCGTCTCTTTTTTCAAAGCCTAATTTCGTAATCGTTTTACAATTATTCAAAGTAAAACTTACCGAAGGATTTGCTGGAATCTGGTTGTCTTTTTTCCCCCAGTATTTCACTAGTGCAATATTGCTTGGAGCACTCCACTCAAAGTTTCCGTTTTCGATTGTTGATGTATATGATGTTGGAATAAAATCAGCTGCTGTAAACATGAATTATAAAATTTTGGCAAAGATAGTTTTTTAACCATATAAGTAATATAAGATAATATAAATTGGTTTTGCTAAAAATGAACTTACATCACTTATATGGTTTAAATTTTTCTTTTGACTATTTTTGAATTCAAATTTTAACAAAATGAATAAATTCGTAAAAATCGCAATAGCTTTAATTATTTGTTTAACAGTTGGATATTCTGCAAGTTTGGTGACAAGACCAAGTATTGAGACTTGGTATGTAGATTTAGAAAAACCAGTTTTTAATCCGCCAAATTGGATCTTTATGCCAGTTTGGACTGTTCTTTATATTTTTATGGCAGTTGCGGCGGCTTTAGTTTGGGACAATATTAAAGTGCAAACCGAAAAAGTAAAAACGGCGCTTCTTTTCTTTATAATTCAGCTAATCTTAAATGCAATTTGGTCTTATTTATTCTTCGGTTTAAAAAATCCGATGCTGGCTTTAATCGAAATTGTGCTTTTATGGCTAATGATTTACGAAACGTATTTGAAATTCACCAAAATAAATAAGATTTCTGGATATTTATTGATTCCGTATTTAGTTTGGGTTGGATTTGCAACGGTTTTAAATGCAAGTATTTGGTGGTTGAATAAATAAGTTTTGTTTCAGGTTTCAGGTTTTCTTTGTTTCAAGTTAAACTACTTCAAATTCTTAAACTCTTCATTTTTAATATAAAGGAAATCCATTATTTCGAAATCATTTGATTTCTCTAAAAGGGTTTTAGATTTCGGATCGGCATTACAAAAGTTTAAGAAAATTTCTTTTTCTTCGGGTTTTATTTTCAAATTTTTGATGAAAAAATCTGGAGGAAAAGAAGCGACGATAAGTTTCTTAAAACGGTCATCACGAGGCTCAATTTTTTTCTTCGGTTTATCAAAAATGGGATAACTGAAATCTAATCCATTTTTAATTCTACCGTCATAAACATTCACTTTTGAAGTTACTTCATCAAATTGTTTACGATTTTTAATCTCCTTTATTTTTTCCTTATTATTGGCGATATTTTTAATTTCGTTTTTATTAAAAACAGATCTAGAAACTACAACATTATCCAATTCTTCAGCTTTTGCAATCATTTCAACAACCAGATTGTTTTTTTCTAAATCTTTCAACGTTACTTTCAATCTTGTAAATAAGTAATCCTTTGAGAAAAATAACAAACTGTCTTTCTCTTTTACTAAAATTGAAAACTCTCCCAATTCATTTGTTCTCGCACTAATTTGGGCAGTTTTATTAATTACTTCAACTTTGTCAAGCGGAATGTCTTGCGAAATAACTTTTCCGTTCAATACTTTTTCGGTTTGAGAAATACTTAATTGATACGTGAAAAAAGAAATGGTTGTGAGTAATTTTACTTTCATAAAAGAATTTTTATTTTTAATTACTGTTTTAACTTCTTAAATTCTTCGTTTTTAGCATATAAAAAATCCATAACAGTCAAAACATTTTGATTTTCCAGAAGCGTTTTCGATTTCGGATCTGAGTCGCAAAAAGCAATAAAAAGCTCTTTTTCTTCAGGTTTTAGTTTTAAATTTTTAATGAAAAAATCGGGTGGACAATAAGCTATTACCAATTTCTTAAAACGGTCGTCTGCAACTTCAATTGTTTTCTTCTGCTTGCCTTTTAAAGGAAATGAAACTCGAAGCCCTTCTCTAATTGTATTATCATTAACTCCTGTATTCCAAAATAAATCTTTGGCATTTTTACCGATTAATACATCTGCGGTAGCATCAGCATTAACCTTCACTTTATCAAATTCGACTTTAGTTATTACAACTTCATTCAATTCTTCAGGTTTCAGTATCGTATTCACAATTAGATTATTCTGATTTATATTCTTCTGAGAAATTTTCAACCTTGAGAAAAAAGAATCTTTATAGAAAAAAATAAGACTGTCCTGCACTTTTACTAAAATCGAAAACTCCCCCAATTCATTTGTTCTCGTGCTGGTTTTGGCAGTTTTGTTAATTACTTCGACTTTGTTGAGCGGAATGTTTTGCGAAAGAACTTTTCCGTTCAATACTTTTTCGGTTTGAGAAATACTTAATTGATACGTGAAAAAAGAAATTGTAGTAAGTAGTTTTAATTTCATTTAATGGCTTTTAGTTTTTGATTTCAGAACTTAGTTTCTTGAATTCTTTGTTTTTAGTGTGTAAAAAGTCCATAGTGTAAAGTAAGTTTTTCTGCTGTACAAGAGTTTTGGCATTCGGATCGGCGTCACAGAATTGTAAAAACAAATCTTTTTCTTCAGAATTTATTTTTAAGTCATTCGTAAAAAAATCTATTGGAACTGTTGCTTCGGCTAATTGTTTAAAATCTAATTCTTTGAATTTAATAGCTTTTATTTTTTTATCCTTTTTTCTAAACAAACTGAAAACAGCCAGTAAATTCACTCCGTTAGTAACGCCAGTATAAACGCCAGGATTAGATATTGCGGGTCTTGGCACTATCAAAGAATTTTCATCGGCAGGGCTAACTTTAGGAAATTTTATCTCCGTAATTAAAACTTCATCAAGTTCTTCAGGTTTCAGAATCATATTCACAATAATATTGTTCTGATCTATATTTTGTTGAGAAATTTTTAATCGTTTAAAAAAGTAATCTTTAGAGAAAAAAATCAAACTGTCTTTTGGGCGAACTAAAATTGAAAACTCTCCCAATTCATTTGTTCTTGTGCTTGTTTTGGCAGTTTTATTAATTACTTCCGCTTTATTAAGCGGAATATTCTGGGAGAGAACTTTTCCATTTAATACTTTTTCGCTTTGAGAAAAGCTAAGTTGGTAGGTGAAAATAGAAATTGTGGTAAGTAATTTTACTCTCATACAGGATTAATTAGTTGAGAGTAAAATTATTAGAATAGTCTTAATGAAAACTTACGGAATCTGTAAATTCTTGTTAATTAAAATTAATTGAGTTTTTGAATTGCTCCAATTCACCATTATCAAATAAAACCGGACCATGACCAAAACACAGTATTTTAGGTTGTAACAAAGCGAGTTTTAAAATCGATTTTCTATTGGTTTCTTTGTCGGCTGTGAACAAATTGGGAGGTTCATGAAGCCCAACTTTTGTGGTTAATAGATTCATGTTGGTTAGAACGTCGCCCACAATTAAAACGCCGTCTTTTTCTCTGAAAAAAGATAAATGTCCTCGTGAATGCCCAGGAGTTTCAATAACGGTAAATCCGCCAATTAGATCGCCTTCTTTTAAAGTTTGAGAAACGGAATGTCCTTTTCCTGCCCAGAAGTTTTTCTGAAATTTCGAAATAATATGATTCGGGTTTGGGTATTCGAGAATTACATTTCCGTTTTCAGCAAATTCTTTTTCGGGCTCACTGCACAAAAGCGGAATGTTCAAAGTTTCGCAGATTATTTTGCTGCTTCCTTGATGGTCTGCGTGCGCATGAGTCAGCGCGTGTTTGGTTATGTTTTTGTCTTTTAAAGCTTTTAGAATTATTCCGCTTGAACTTCTAATTCCAGCATCAATTAAAACATCTTCAATTAGAAAACAATTAATTGTGTTTCTTGGAAATAACGGAATTTGGTAAACGTCTTTGGCAATATTCTTCATCTTTTCAAATTTAATTTTGACAAAGATTTGAATTCCGATTTTCAATCCACTTGATAAATGTTAAGAAATATCTTGACGGATTCTGCTCAAAGATTCTGGAGTGATTCCGAGAAAAGAGGCGATATAAATTAAAGGTGTTCGCTGAATTATTTTGGCTGGAGCCGATGCTAAAAAAGTATGATATTTTTCTTTTGCGGGAATCATTTGCAGTTTGAGAACACGATCTGCCATGCAAAGGTAATTTTGCTCAGCTAAAATTCTTCCAACACGTTCCCAATTTGGAATTTGGTTGTATAAAAACTGCATTTTCTCGTAAGATATCGAAAGCACTTCGCAATCTTCAATACATTGAATATTTTCAAAAGAAACCGATTGATTTATAAAACTAGAATAAGAAGCAATAAAACCTTCGTCGCAGCTTAAATAAGTGGTAATTTCTTTTCCATTTTTTAAATAATAAACTCGTGCTAAGCCTTCAACAATAAAAAAGATTTTACTGCTGATTTTTCCCATTGAAGAAAGAAAATCTTTAGCTGTAAACTTTTCATATTCAAAACAAGAATCAATCCTTTCGATTTCATTTTCAGAAAACGAAGTGATTGATAGGATTTGTTTTTGTAATGAAGGATTCATGATTTACAATATTTCGATTAATTCCGAAGCATTGTTGATAACCAATTTTGCACCGCTAGTTTTTAGTTCTTCTTGGGTTCTGTAACCCCAAGTAACGCCAACTGGAAACATATTGGCATTTACTGCCGTTTGCATATCAATGTCAGAATCGCCTACGAAAAGAATTTCTTCTGGTTTTAAATTCCATTTTTTGCTAATTTCTAAAGCTTCAAATGGATTTGGTTTTTTAAGTTCTTCTGTACTCAAACCAACTGCTGTATCGAATTGTTTTGGAAATAATTCATAAGCTATTTTCTTTGTCAATTCGTCGGCTTTGTTAGAGAAAACCGCCATTTTAATGTTTTGCGAAGTTAGATTTTCCAACAGTTCAACAATTCCTTCATAAGGTTTTGTTTTGAGCGTACAGATTTTAGTGTATTCATCGACCATACATTCAAAACAACTTTCAATTTCATCATCAGAATTGTTTGTGGCTGGCAATGCTTTGCTTACCAAATTTCGTAAACCATTTCCGATAAAATATTGATAAGTATCGTAATCATGTGTTGGGTAACTTAGAGCGGTAAGCACTTTATTCATCGCATCCGAGATATCGTGTAATGAATCTACTAGTGTTCCGTCTAAATCAAAAATAATTCCTTTAAATTTCATTTTGTATTAAATATTTTGAGCCAGAATAAACCCGCTTGTCCAGGCATTCTGAAAATTAAATCCACCAGTTATGGCATCGATATTTACAATTTCACCCGCAAAATAAAGATTTTCATGAATTTTGCTTTCCATTGTTTTGAAGTTGATCTCTTTTAAATCGATTCCGCCCGCCGTTACGAATTCTTCTTTAAAAGTACTTTTTCCGTTTACTTTAAATTCGGCTTTCGTTAGTTGTGAAGTTAGATTTTGCAATTGAATTTTAGATAAATCTGCCCATTTCGTTTCAGAATCAATTCCCGAAGCGAGAACCAAACTTTCCCATAAACGATTCGGAAAGTCAAAAGGCGATTTTTTAGAAACGGCTTTTTTGGCGTGTTCCTGTTTTAAATCTTTTAGGATTTTTTCGGCATCTTCAAAATCAACATCATTTAACCAATTTACGAAAATGGTAAACTGATAATTTTTATCGTGCAGAATGCGTGCGCCCCAAGCCGAAAGTTTTAAAATTGCAGGTCCGCTCATTCCCCAATGCGTGATTAATAAAGGTCCTGTAGATTCTAGTTTAGTATCTTTTACTTTTACGGTAACTTGTGCCGCTACGCCCGGCAATTCCTTAATTCGAGAATCTTTGATATTGAAAGTGAATAGGGAAGGAACGGGGCTCACAATTGCGTGTCCGTGCTCCTGAAGCATTTCCCAGATTTTAGGATTGCTTCCCGTTGCCATTACTAATTTTTCGGCAGCATAATTATCGGTTTGTGTATCTATTTTCCAATGATTTTCTTTTTTGAAAATGGATTGTACACTTTGACCTGTCAGCACTTTTATGCCTAATTTTTCAGTTGCTTTTAGAAAACAATCAATTATAGTTTGTGATGAATTGGAAACAGGAAACATTCTTCCGTCTTCTTCGATTTTTAATTCTACGCCATGTTTTTCGAACCATTCAATTGTGTCTCCCGAACAAAATTGATGAAAAGGTCCTCGAAGTTCTTTTTCTCCGCGAGGATAAAATTTTACCAACTCGTTTGGTTCAAAACAAGCGTGCGTTACGTTACAGCGTCCACCGCCAGAAACGCGGACTTTAGAAAGTACTTCTTTTCCTCTTTCTAAAATGGCGATTTTTAGTTTCGGATTTTTCTCTGCAATGTTAATTGCAGTAAAAAAACCAGCAGCGCCTCCGCCAACAATTATTATATCGAAATTTTTAATCATACTTTTATCTTTTTGCCACGACTCGAGCGATAGCGAACTGGCGTAGCAATTGCACGAATTGGCACTAATTTTTTTTATTTGCCACAGATTATACAGATTAAAAAGGATTTTTTCTTTTGCCACGAATTTCACAAATTTCCACGAATTAATTTATTCTATTTAAATTTGTGCCAATTCGTGCAATTCGTGGCAAACAAATCTGTGTTAATCCTTTTAATCTGTGGCTGAAAATTTATATTTTATCTGGATTATCAGAGATAATTCCGTCTACTTTGTAACTTTTTACTTTTTGAATGTCTTCTTCTGAGTTTACTGTCCAAGGCAAAACCAAAAATCCTTTTTCCTGAATTTGTCGAACATTTTCTTCATTCAATAAATTAAAATCAGGATGAATGGCTTTTGCTTTTATTTTTTCGACGAAAGCCAAAGCATTATCTATATCTTCTTCTGTTAGAACACCAATCGGGATATTTGAATTTAGATTTGATGTTTCTTGCAGCATATTCCAATCAAAACTTGAAATAATAAAATCCTCGTATTTCCAGTTTTTTTCTGCAATGTATTTTTCAATTAATGCAACAACTTTAGGCGCAGTTCCCAAACCTTTTAATTCAATATTGATCAGACATTTTTTGTCAACTAAATCAAAAACTTCATTTAAAGTTGGGATTTGATATTTTCCATCAATCAAAAATGATTTTAATTCTGCTAAAGTAAAATCATTTACTAAACCTTTTCCGTTAGCAGTTCTGTCGATAGTTTCGTCGTGAATTACGATAATATATTCGTCAGCGCTAAGGTGAACATCAAGTTCAATTCCGTCAGAATTTAGATCTAAGGCTTTTTGGAAAGCTTGTAAAGTATTTTCAGGTTCGTAGGCTTTGGCGCCTCGATGTGCAATCTTTAAAACATTCATTTTATAAAGGTTCAGAGTTGCAAAGGTACAAAGTAGCAAAGGAAAAATAATAGCCACAGATTAAAGGATTAAAATGATTTTTTCTTTTGCCACGAATTACACTAATTTCCACGAATTAATTTATTCTATTTAAATTTGTGAAAATTGGTGTAATTCGTGGCAAACAAATCTGTGTTAATCTTAATAATCTGTGGCTAAAAACCTTTGCGAACCTTACGTAAAACTTTGCGCTTAAACTTTTAAATCTCTTCTAATAGAACAATATCAAAATCATTGTCAATAATAACTTTTCCATCAATTACTTCCACTTCTTGATTCGAATAAGTGTCTTTTAGTTTTGTTCCGTTTGGGAAGACGTCGCCAACAGGAAGTTCTTTTCTGCCTTTTGGTAAATCTACTCCCATAACTACTTTATCTGTAAAAGAACCTTTTGTAAATGTTCTGGAAAAAGTATAAGGATATGAATTAATAAGTTTATGAACGCCCGCTCCAACTGCAGGGTGATTTCGTCTAAACTGACCTAATTTCTGCCAATGCAAAAGTGTTTTCTGTGTTTCAGGATTATTCTGAATATCGTTCCAATTCATGTTTGAACGTAATGTTGCATCGCCATTTGTGCCTTCAATTACTAAAGAACGATTCGATTCATCACCATAATAAACTTGAGACATCCCTGGAGAAAGTAAAAGTTTAGTTCCCGCTTCAATTCCTTTTACTCGGTTGGCATCAAAAGGCTGTCCGTCGTCGTGAGAGGACATATAATTAAGGACAGAATATCCTTTTAATTCATTGTTTAAAGCATTTGAATATTTAGAAAATAAACCTTCATAATCGTTTTGAGCGGCATTCCATTTAAATTCAAAATTAATCATGCTGTTGAAACCGTTTTGGAAATAATTGACTTTTCGATCTCCAAAATCATAATCCTGTCCACCGCTGATTCCGTAACCGTAAACTTCGGCAATCGTATAAAACGGATTCTGATCTAAAACCTGCATCGGATGGTGTTTTTTCCAAGTTTCAAAAGCATAATCACATTCTTTTTTAAAGTCTGCCCAAACGCCTTCTTCGGTATGTTTTACGGTGTCGGCGCGGTAGCCGTCAATTCCGAATTCGGTAATATAATCCGTAAGCCATTTTATGATGTAATATTTTGGAGTTCTTGGGTAACCTGTTCTTTTAAAGAACTCGTCCAATGAAGCAATTTCTTTTTCGTAACGACCTTCTTTTTTCCATTTTTCGATTAAAAAAGGAGGCAATTCTACATTTTGAGTACTTTCAGTTTTTACATCTGGAAGATTTTCTACCAAAGTACACATTGTAGTATTTTCAAATGACTTGTAATCGCAGACAACGCCAGTTCTTACCCAGTCTGAAGGCCAAACGGGATCTTCTGGAGTTACGGGGCCAGTATGATTGATTACGCCGTCAAGAATTATTCTGATGCCTTTTTCATGTGCTTTTTTAACAAGATTTGCTAAGTCCTCTTTGGTTCCGAAGTTTGGATCGAGAGCCGTCCAGTCTTTTGCCCAATAGCCATGAAAGCCATAACTCAATCCCGTTCCTTCGTCAACTCCGTCGTGGATTTGCTCGACAATCGGCGTAAGCCAAATGGCATTTATTCCTAACTTTTCAAAATATCCTGATTCTATTTTTTTGGTTATTCCGATGATATCTCCGCCTTCAAATCCACGCAGTTTTCCAGGAGTTTTGGTTCGGTTAAAATTGACATCGTTTGAAGTATCTCCATTGTAAAAACGATCTGTAAGTAAAAAATAAACATTTGCCCCTTCCCAAACGAAAGGTGTTTTCGAAGTATTATTCATTGTAACTGATTTTGAGCCAGAACAACTCATTGTTAAGTATACTAAAGATAAAAAAAGGAAAGTGTATTTTTTCATTTATTCTAAATTTAACGAAGATTTATAATAAAGTTTTGCCACAGATTACAAGATTAAAATGATTTTTTAAATCTGTGATAATCCTTTAATCTGTGGCAATAAAAATTTTAAACACATAGAGACATAGATTTTCTTTGTCTTAAAAAGATTTAAATAAATGACTCGTCATTTACACATAGCTTTGTGTACTTACGATAGCTATGTTTATTTAAACAAGTGAAACGCCTCTTATCGAACTAAAAAAATCTATGTCTCTATGTGTTTAAATAAAATAGTTATTCCAATTCTAAAACCAAAGCTGATTTTGGCTCTAAAGTAATTTCTGTAGCTAAATCGAATGTTTTTCCTGTAATTACATCTTTTCCTAATTTAAAGTTTTTGATGTTTTCTTTAAAACGATTGGTTTTTACAACTTGCTCTTTTGCATTGTTATTGAAAACTACCATTACCGTTTTTGTATCCGTATATCTGAAATATACATATGTATTGTTTTCAGGAATATAATGTGTCATTTTTCCGAAATGAACTGCTTCATTCGATTTTCTCCAGTTGAATAATTTTGAACTGAAATCAAAGAAAGCTGCTTGTTCTTTAGTTCTTCCTTCTTTTGTAAAAGCGTTGTTTTTATCTCCAGCCCATCCTCCTGGGAAATCCTGACGAATATCGGCATCGCCGCCTTTACCTTTATCACCACCCATTCCGATTTCTGATCCGTAATAGATTTGCGGAATTCCACGAACTGTTGCCAATAAAGTCATTGCCAGTTTGTATTTTGGTAAATCATATTTGAATTTTTCGTTCATACGATCTGTATCGTGATTTTCGGAAAAAACCAAAATATTATTAGTGTTTGGATATAAAAAATCCATTGCAAAATTGTTGTAGAATTTAATCAATCCGCTGTCCCAATTTGGTTCATCTTCACTGAAAGCAGAAGTAATTTGACTCTGAAGCGTAAAATCCATTACAGATGGAAGGTTTGAATTGTAGTTTTCAATTGCTCCAATTTTACTGTCTTTTTGCCAAAAAGCTAAATTAGCTTGATTGTGCATCCAGATTTCACCCACAATATTAAAATTAGGATATTCATCTGTAATGGCTTTTGCCCAATTTGCCATTGCCGTTTTATCTGAATAGTTATAAGTATCAACTCTAAATCCGTCAAGATTAGCAAATTCAATCCACCAAATAGCATTTTGAGTTAAGTATTTGGCAACAAGTGGATTTCTTAAATTTAAATCCGGCATTGAAGGAACGAACCATCCGTCTACACAAACTTCTTGATCTATTTTTGAAGCGTGAATATCGGTAATTACTTCGCGTCTGTGGTGTGTTTGAGTGAAAGTTTCAAATTGATTGAACCATGTTTTGGTTGGAATATCTTTCATCATCCAATGCGTAATTCCCCAGTGATTGGTCACATAATCCATAACCAGTTTCATGTTTTTTTTGTGCATTTCTGCCGATAAACGAGCGTAATCGTCATTTGTTCCGTAACGCGGATCGATTTTGTAAACATCAGATTGTCCGTAAGTATGATATGAATGCTGTTTATCGTTGTCTTCGCATAAAGGCGTGCTCCAAATTGTGGTTGCACCAAGAGACGAAATATAATCTAAGTTTTTGATAATTCCTTCAATATCCCCGCCGTGACGTCCGCTTGGATCTTGACGGTTTCCTTTTTCAGTTAAAGAAGCATCGCTATCGTTTTTCGGATTTCCGTTAGCAAAACGATCCGGCATGATTAGGTAAATTAGATCAGATGCATCATAACTTTTTCTGTCGGCAGAATTGGCTCTTCTCTCTTTAAGAGCATATTTTTGAGTAAAAGCGACTTTATTTTTGTTTTTGAATGAAAAAGTTAATTCAGAAGCTTTTACATCTTTTGTATCGATGGTTACAAAAAGGTAATTGGGATTTTCTGTTTTCTCAACGTTTTTAATCGCCACATTATTAGAAACAGAAGCTTCATACTGTGCAATATTTTTTCCGTAGAACATAATTTGCAGTTCCGAATTTTTCATTCCTGCATACCAAAATGGCGGTTCTACTTTTTGGATTTGCGCTTTCGCGGAAGCGGAAAATAACAAAACTATTAGGACTAGTTTGTAGAATATGTGGTTTGTATTAAAATATGTTTTTTGGATGTTCATAATTTGACTTTTAAATTAATGAAAATTTAATTATTGTTCTTTTCAATTGGGGGCGGTGGAGGCGGAGGTGGAAAAACGGATTCTGAAGTTTTATAAATAAGATGTTTTTTAGTCTCCTTTAAAATGAGGTTTTTCTTGATCTTGTTTATCCATCCCGCAATTGAATCAATCTCTTTCGGAGTTTCATGGCTATGTGCAAATATTGTTTTGCTTTTATTGTCTTTTTTTATAGCAATTGCATAGGAACTTCCATCAAGATAATTCTCGTAATATTCAGATTTGTATTTGAATAGATTGACTTTGTCTATGTAATTATATAGTTTTAGTTTTTCCTCAGGATTTATAATTCCATAATATTGTGTTTTTCTTTTTGGTTCGGAAATACTGTCGTCAAAGTCTTTTGCAATCCATTCTTGATATATATAAACAGTATCATTGTCGGTGAATTTTAGAGAATAAAGTTCGCTAAATGTTCCTCCATAAGAATATTCTAATGAATCAAATGTTTTCTCTTTTTTACTGCAACTAAAAAGTAATAAGCTTGTAAAAATGATTATTGACTGTTTCATATTATTTAGATTTCTTCTGTTCAAGCATCCATTTATAAATTTCAGGTTTTGTTTCGTATAAATACTGAATTTCATGACCTTCATTTTCTAAACGTGTAAATTTGAAATTGTTTTTGGTTGTACATGATTCAAGACCTTTTGCAATTCTTTCTGTTTCACTAAATGGAATTTTATCATCGGCAGTTCCGTGAAAAGCCCAAATTGGAATTTTACTGAGATTGCAGACTCTTGTTAAATCGCTGTCGTTAATGCCGCCGCAAAGCGCAACAACAGCTGCGAATTTATCAGGAAAATCTAAAGCCGTAATATATGCACCGTAACCTCCCATACTGATTCCGGTAATGTAAATTCTGCTTTTATCTATTCTATATTTTACTTCTAAATCGGCATATAATGTTTCGAACCAATTTTCAGTTGACCAGTATTTATTGTCTGGACATTGAGGCGAAGCAATTATAAAATCAAAATCCTGACCTTTTTCTACTAAATAGGGAAGACCGTAGATTTTAAGTTTATTCAAATCATTCCCTTTTTGCGAACCGCCATGCAAATAAATTACTAGCTGATATTTTTTGGCTCCTTTGGTATAGTCTTTCGGCAAATACAAAAGATAATCATAAGATGCTTTTGTTTTGGTTTGGGAATATGTATTAAATCCAAAAGTGGCAAAAAGGAAAATCAAGAAATTAATTTTGAAGCGCATATTAAATTTATCTAGAGATGAAGAAAATAGTTACCTCAAATTTAATTTCTTAATTTGAATTTATAGTAAAAAGACAAGTAATCATAGGGGGGAATTACTTGTCTTTTAGAAAATTATTTGTTTTCAATAATGCTTATCGTATAACCTCCTCCTGGAGCAGAAAACTGAGATAATTTTGATTTGTTTGTTACAGCAATTTTCTTGATAGTATAAGCTTGCGGATTCGTTTTGTAATGCGCATCTTTTGCATCAGCATAAATTGTAGCTGTGTATTTTTTTCCTTTTTCAAGGAAGCTGAAATCGATGTTTGAAGTACGAGGAGTTTCACCGTTTACGTTTCCAACGAACCAGTTGTTTGTTCCTTTTGCTTTACGAGCAACTGTAATGAAATCTCCTGGTTCAGCTTCAATATATTTACTTTCTGACCAGTCTACAGCTACGTCTTTAATGAATTGGAATGCATCTGGGAAACGGTTGTAGTTTTCTGGAGTATCAGCAGCCATTTGTAATGGACTGTACATAGTAACATATAAAGCCAATTGGTTTGCAATTGTACTGTTTACATGCGATTTGTTTTCAGGATTCATTTTGCTAATATCCATTTCGAAGATTCCCGGTGTATAATCCATTGGACCTCCAATTAAACGTGTAAAAGGCAATACCGTTACGTGATTTGGTTTAGAACCTCCAAACGCTTGGTATTCTGTTCCTCTTGCTGCTTCGTTTCCAATTAAGTTAGGATACGTTCTAGCAATTCCTGTTGGACGAACCGCTTCGTGAGCGTTCACCATAATTTTGTAATCAGCTGCTTTTTCGATAGCATATTGATAGTGGTTTACAATCCATTGGCTATAATGATTTTCACCTCTTGGTAAAATATCACCTACATAACCACTTTTTACAGCATCATATCCGTTATCGTTCATGAATTTGTAAGCAGCATCCATGTGGCGCTCGTAGTTACGAACAGATCCTGAAGTTTCGTGGTGCATGATGATTTTTACACCTTTAGATTTTGCGTATTCGTGTAAACCTTTTACATCAAAATCTGGGTAAGGTGTTAAGAAATCAAAAACATAATCTTTAGAGTGTCCAAACCAGTCTTCCCAGCCTTCGTTCCATCCTTCCACTAAAACAGCGTCGAAACCATTTGCAGCAGCGAAGTCAATGTATTTTTTTACGTTAGCATTGTTTGCTCCGTGAGTTCCGTTTGGTTTTGCTTTCGCGAAATCAGTCACACCTAATTGAACTGTTGGGTAATCATTTGTGTAAGACCAAGAGCTTTTTCCTGTAATCATTTCCCACCAAACACCAATGTATTTTACTGGCTTGATCCAAGAAGTATTTTCAATTTTTGATGGATCGTTTAAGTTGTAAGTCATTTTTGAAGCTAAGATTTCTCTAGCGTCATCGCTCACAATAATAGTTCTCCAAGGAGAGTGGCTTGGCGCCTGCATATATCCTTTATCTCCTTTTGCATCTGGCGTTAACCAAGACGTAAAAGTCATGTTTTTATCATCTAAATTCAAGTGCATACAAGAATAGTTGATCAAAGCCGCTTCGTGTAAGTTGATGTAGATTCCGTCGTTTGTTTTTAACATCAAAGAAGTCTGAACTCCTGTTGGTGAAAATGATTTTTGAGAAACGTTTGCGGTATATGCTTTTTCAGATAAACCTCTAATTTCAGATAATTTCGATTTTGTATAATCGTATTCTTGAGTGTCATAATCTCCTGGAATCCAGAAAGCAGTATGATCTCCGGTCATTGCAAATTGAGATCTTTCTTCTTTGATTACAAAGTAAGTAAGATTCTTTTGCGCTGGAAATTCATATCTAAATCCAAGTCCGTCTTCGAATAAACGGAAACGAATTACGATTTGTCTGTCTGTTCCTTTTTGGTTTAAAGTTACAGCCAATTCATTATAATGATTTCTGATGTGATCTACTTCTCCCCAAACTGGTTTCCAAGTTTCATCAAAAGTGGAAGTTTTTGTATCAACAACAGTAAAATCGTTCAATAAAGATTTTTTATCGTCTTTAAGTTCAAGACCAAGTTTACTGGTTTTTACAACTTCTTTGTTTTTGTATTTTAAATTGTACGTTGGAGTTCCGTCGTTTTGAAGAGAAAATTCCATTACGAACTTGCCTTCGGGTGATTTTAATTGCTGCGCTTTTGCAACCGTGCTAAACGCAAACAAAATTAAACTTGCGAAAAATAAGTTTTTCATGTTTTTTAGATTTTTAGTGTATTGTAATTTAATTAATTTGTACAAATTTACTTGCAATTTCAGGATTTCCATTAACGATAATTGTTAAATCTTGATCGCCGTCTACAGTAAAAGTTGTTTCGTTGTGATTTACAGCTACTTTTAAAATTTGATTTCTGAAATTAATTTTAAAAGAATATCCTTTCCATTCTTTTGGGATTTTTGGTGAGAAATGCAATTGGTCATTTTTAACACGCATTCCTCCAAAGCCTTCCACGATACTCATCCATGTACCGGCCATTGACGTGATATGACAACCTTCTTCCACTTCTTTATTATAATCGTCCAAATCCAAACGAGATGTTCTTAAATAAAATGTATATGCCATGTCCATTTTATCTAATGCCGCTGCCTGAATAGAGTGTACGCAAGGCGAAAGCGAACTTTCGTGAACAGTAAACGATTCGTAAAACTCGAAATTTCGTTTTAATTCGTCTTTTGAGAAATGATCTTCAAAGAAATAGAATCCTTGTAAAACGTCGGCTTGTTTAATGTATGGCGAACGTAAAACACGATCCCAAGACCATTTTTGATTAATTGGACGCTGTGAACGATCTAAATCTTTTACCGGAACTAAATCCTTGTCTAAGAAACCATCTTGCTGCAAGAAGATCCCAAGTTCTTTAGAAATAGGAAAATACATATCATCAGCCACTTTTTTCCATTCCTGAATTTCATTCGCCGAAAGGGTAACTTTTTCTAAAATGCGTTTGTGATCTGCAGGATATTCTGAAGCCACTTTTTCAATTTGTTCAGCAGCAAAATCAATACACCATTTTGCAATATAATTGGTGTAGAAATTATTGTTGATGTTATTTTCGTATTCGTTTGGTCCTGTAACACCAAGAATTACATACTGATTTTTATCTTTTGAGAAAGAAGCTCTTTGGTGCCAAAAACGCGCAATTCCGATTAAAACTTCTAAACCTTTTTCAGGAATATAAGAGTAATCGCCGGTGTAACGGTAATAGTTGTAGATCGCAAAAGCAATCGCTCCATTTCTGTGAATTTCTTCGTGCGTGATTTCCCATTCGTTGTGGCATTCTTCACCATTCATGGTAACCATTGGATAAAGTGCCGCGCCGTTTTTGAAACCTAAGTTATCCTTAGCATTTTCAATCGCTTTATCTAATTGATTGTAACGATACGTCAATAAGTTTCTCGCAACTTGCTGATCTTTTGTCGCCATGTAAAACGGAATACAATATGCTTCAGTATCCCAATATGTTGATCCGCCATATTTTTCTCCGGTGAAACCTTTTGGACCAATATTTAAACGAGAATCTTTTCCTGAATAGGTCTGGTTTAATTGGAAAATGTTGAAACGAATTCCCTGTTGCGCTTTTACATCGCCTTCAATCGTAATATCTGACATTTCCCAAACTTTTGCCCAAGCATCAATTTGATTTTGAAGCAAGGTTTCGTAACCTAAAGCAACAGCAGATTTGATTACTTTTTCGGCTCCAGCCAAAGTATTTTCGTGGTTTAAAGAAACGGTATAACCACCAATTTTTTGGATTGATGAGGTTTGTCCTTTTGCGATAATCGTTCCGTATGTGTACTGAACTTTATCTGTTGTTGAATCGATTGTCGATGGCGAAACGTTGATGTTTTCTCCGTTTGCCAAAATCGTATTGTGCATGAAAGTCGTAACTTTAAAATGCGTTTTAAACGTTTGAGCCGTTACAAAAGCTTCGTTTGTACTTTTTTTAACTTCAAGTGGTTCCCAGAATTTTTCTTCCCAGTTCGCATCTTCATTGGTTACACCAGCGTCAATATAAGGTTTGTAAACGATTTTTGCATCTTTATTTAAAGGTGTAATATCGTATTTAATGATTCCCGCTTCGTCTAAATCTAACGAAAGAAAACGACGAACATTTACCGCGATTTCAGTTCCGTTTTTTAGAATAGCTTCAAAAGAACGATTGTACCATCCTTCTTTCATATTCAATTCTCTGCGGAAGTTTCTAACTTCGGTACACGTATTTAAATCAAGATTTTCTTCGTTGATTTCAATGTCAATTCCAATCCAGTTTGGAGCGTTAAGTACTTTGGCAAAATATTTCGGATAACCGTTTTTCCACCAGCCCACTTTTGTTTTGTCTGGATAATATATTCCGGCAATATAACTTCCCTGAAAAGTTTCAGCAGAATAAGTTTCTTCAAAATTCGCACGCTGTCCCATAGCGCCGTTTCCGATACTAAAAAGACTTTCAGAAGATTTTACTCTCTCCGCATCAAATCCTTCTTCAATAATAGACCAATTGTCTGGTTTTATATAATCTTGGTTCATCTCTTTTTAATTAGATAATACGGCAATTTGATAATTAGATAATTGCCTTGGTTTTTAATAACTTTTTTACATTCATTTGAGCAATCAAAGAATTAGAATGTTTGTCAGCGAGATTAATTATCTAATTGACACATTTTCTAATTATCCAATTAACTCTTCAATAAAGCTTGTTTCGATTTGGGTAAAATCTTTAAAAATGTGATCAGCTTCATGTAAAATTGTTTCCTCACCAATTCCCACACTTACCATTTCTGCAATGTTTGCTGCCTGAATTCCGGCAACAGAATCTTCAAATACAATTGAATTTTTTGGATCAATGTTTAATAATTGAGCCGCTTTTAAGAAAACTTCAGGATCTGGTTTTGCATTGCTGACATCATTTCCGTCAACAATAACATCGAAGTAAGACAGAACTCCTGTTTTTTCTAAAATTGGTCTTGCATTTTTGCTGGCAGAACCTAATGCAATTCCTTGATTTTTATCTTTTAATAGTTTTAGAATTTTTAAAACTCCTGGAAGAACCTCACTTTCATCCATGTCCACTAAATAAGATAAATAATCTTCGTTTTTTTGAATCAACCATTTGTCTTTGTCTTCCTGAGAAGCCTGAACATTTCCTAATCCAAGTATAATGTCTAGAGAACGAACTCGGCTAACGCCTTTTAAAAGTTCATTGTCTTCATGTGTAAAATTTATATTTAACGATTTGGCGATTTTCTGCCAAGCCAAAAAGTGATATTTAGCAGTATCGACGATAACACCGTCAAGGTCGAAGATGAATGCTTTTTTATTATTCATGGATTTCAATTTTAGTTTTACTATTTACTCTAAGAGTCAATAATCCTGCGAAAATCATTGATACACCTCCAATTATTAGAGCGTAAATAGGTTCATTATGGAAGAATTGTTTGATTACAAATCCTAATATCGTAGCGGCTACGATTTGCGGAATTACTACGAAAAAGTTAAAAACTCCCATATAATAACCCATTTTTGCAGCTGGCAAAGCGCCAGATAACATAGCGTAAGGCATTGATAAAATACTTGCCCATGCAATACCAACTCCTAGCATTGGGAGGATAAGCATTTGTTTATCGCCAATAAAATAAACTGAAATTAAACCAACACCGCCTGCGCATAATGCCAATAAATGTGTTGCTCTAACGCCTACTTTTTTTGCGATAATTGGTAATAAGAAAGCAACTGCTGCGGCAATTCCGTTGTAAACTGTAAACAATACCGAAACCCAGTCGGCGGCATCATTGTAGGTTTTGGAAGTTGTGTCTGTAGTTCCAAAAATATGCTGCGTAACTGCTTGAGTGGTGTAAATCCACATGGAGAAAAGCGCAAACCAAGAGAAGAATTGAACCCAAGCTAATTTTTGCATTGTTTTTGGCATATTCAATAAATCCGTCATAATTATAGTAAAACCATTGTGGACTTTTTTAGTTCGTAACTGAGATGCAATTACAAATAAAACGCCCATAAAAATTAAACCAATAAATAGAATATAAAGTTCTTTAGCGAGGCTGTTTTCGAAAATTAAAAATGAAATTAATGCTCCGATACCAGCAAACAATAATCCTAAAAACAATTGTCTTTTTGTAGAAACGCCAGATTCTGTTTCAGAATTTGATACGTCTTCGGTGTCTTTTTTGCTGTTAGCTTCAAATGCATGAAGTTCTTCGGGAGTATATTCGGTTGATTTAAAAACGGTCCATAAAACGGAAAGCAGAAAAACAATTCCGCCAATATAAAAAGACCATTTTACTGCATCTGGAATAATTCCTTTAGGTGCAACATTGCTAACGTCAAAGACATTTGTAAAAAGATAAGGCAGAACAGAACCAACAACGGCACCTGTACCAATGAAAAAACTCTGCATAACAAAGCCCAATGCGCGCTGATGGTCGGGTAAATTATCGCCCACAAAAGCACGGAAAGGTTCCATTGAAACGTTTATCGAGGCATCCATTATCCATAAAGTTCCCGCAGCAATCCATAAAGTTGGAGAATTGGGCATTACGAACAAAGCCACCGATGACAAAATAGCACCAATTAAAAAATAGGGGCGTCTTCTGCCTAAACGAGTCCAGGTTCTATCGCTGAAATAACCAATAACGGGCTGAATAATTAAACCAGAAACAGGCGCAGCAATCCACAAAATTGGGATTTCGTCTATTTTAGCACCAAGGGTTTCAAAAATTCTTGAAGTATTTGCGTTTTGCAGTGCAAAACCAAATTGTATTCCTAAGAAACCGAAACTCATGTTCCAAATTTCCCAGAAACTTAATTTACGCTTTTCCATTATCGTAATTTGAAAATTATACGATAAGCGCTTTGCTTATCAAAACTTACTGTTTTTTTCGAAGTAAAAGTAAAAGCCTTGACGGGCGTAAAAGTATTAATTATTTTTTTATTTATGCTAATAAAAAAGCCATAAATATTTTTTATGGCTTTAGAAAGTATTGATTTTAAGAATTTTAGTCAGTAGATTCTCTTTTTATAAGATGCGTTTCTATGACTTCTGTGGTGTAATTTTCGTTTTCTTCCTCTTCTTCTTCATGTTCAGCTTCTAGTCTTTCAATAAGCATTTTAGCGGCTTTATTTCCCATTTTTTCGCCACTCTGACTTACCGTTGTAATGCTTGGCGTAGAATATTTTGAAATAATTCCATCAGTAAATGCAATTACAGCTAAATCTTCGGGAACTTTTAATCCCATTTTAGATGCCGTTTTGATAATAGTCACGGCAAAAAGCTCATTTACAGCAAAAACCGCATCAAAAGCTCTATCGTGTAGTAATTGGCTAATGGTTATTTCGCAGGTATCTACATCTTCGATTTTAATGATTAAATCTTCGTTAAAAGGAATTCCGTTATCTAAAAGTGCTTTTTCATAACCGTCTGTTCTTAATTTTCCAACGCTCACATAATCAACAGTTGTTACTAAAGCGATTTTTTTTCTTCCATTATCAATCAAACTCTGAACCGCTTCATATGCAGCGGCTTTGTCATCAATAATCACTTTGTCGCATAAAATATCATTTGTTACACGATCAAACATGACAACTGGCATTCCCTGATTGATAACTTCTGTAATATGATGGAAATCGCCTTTGTACTGGGTTTCTTTAGAAAGAGACATGATAAAACCATCGATACTTCCATTGGCCAACATTTCCATATTTAGTACTTCTTTGTCAAAAGAATCGTCTGATAAACAGATAACTACGCTGTAACCGTGTTCATTCGCAACCTGTTCAATTCCGTTGATTACGGTAGAGAAAAAATAATGTACAATTTCGGGTATAATGATGCCAATACTCTTAGTTTTTCGGTTTTTTAAACTAAGGGCAATGTTGTTCGGTTTATAGTTGTAAAACTTTGCAAAAGCCTGAACTTTTTCTCTAGTTTCTTCTCCAATTTCGAGGCTGTTTCTAAGTGATTTTGAGACAGTTGAAATAGATACGTCTAGTTCCTTTGCAATCTGTTTTAGAGTTATTTTGCGTTTCATGTGAATAGTTGAAAAAAATCTAATTAATAATAAAGGTATCTGAAATTTTTATAATTGACAATTTTCATGCGAAAAGATTACAAAATATAGAAAGTTTTCAACACTACCACGTTTTCGTAAAGCAATAAAAATTGTCATTCGTCGAGCATGTTAATAAATTCATAATTTTGAAATTCGAAGTAAAATTAAAAACTTAACTAACGTTCACAAACTCAAACTAATTTAAACAAAAAGTATGAAAACAATTTACAAAAAGTTGTTATTTTTATTCCTTCTGCTTCCGTTTACTGTGTTAGCTCAAAACACATTAAGTGGAACAGTAACTGATCTTGCCACAGGTCAGCCAATACCAGGAGTAAATGTAAATGTACAAGGTGCCCCAGGAGGTACATCTACTGATTTTGATGGTAAATTTCAATTGCCTAATCTAAAAAATGGAGACAAAATTTTGGTTTCGTTTATTGGATACAAAACATCGACTATAGTATTTAATGGTCAAAAAACCTTAGCCGTATCTTTAGAAGAGGATACAAATCAATTGCAAGAAGTAGTTGTTCAGGTAGGTTATGGTACTGTTAAGAAAAAAGATGCAACTGGTTCGGTTTCTCAAATTTCTGCAAAAGAATTTAACAAAGGTATTAACGTGACTCCTGAAAGTTTAATTGGAGGACGTATTGCTGGTGTAAATGTTGTAGGTGGAGGAGCTCCAGGAGCAAAAGCAGATATTAGAATTCGTGGAGGATCTTCATTAAGTGCATCAAACGATCCATTGATTATCTTAGACGGACTTCCTTTAAGTAATGCTGTTCCAAGCGGTGCTACAAGTATTTTATCTACAATTGATCCGAACGATATTGAGTCTTTTACAGTTCTTAAAGATGCCTCTGCAGCAGCAATTTATGGTTCTCGTGCAGCAAATGGTGTAATTGTAATTACGACTAAAAAAGGAACTAAAGGTGGTGTAAAAGTTAATTTCAGTTCTCAAGTTGGTATTAACACAATCGCTAACAAAGTTGATGTCTTAAGCGCAGATCAATTCCGTGCTTTCGTAAACGAAAAAGGAACTGACGCTCAAAAAGCATTAATGGGTACTGCAAGTACAAATTGGCAGAATGAAATTTTCAATACTGCTCTTACAACCAACAATAATATCTCTGTAAGCGGTGCTTTATTTAATAAATTACCAGTACGTTTATCTGTTGGAAATGTTGATAATCCTGGAATCTTAAGAAACACTTCTTTTGAAAGAACTACGACATCGATATCGTTAAATCCAGTATTATTTGATAATCACTTAAAAATTGATATTAGCGGAAACTTATCTTTCAGTAAAAATCAATTTCAAGATGAAGATGCTGTTATTGGATCAGCAATCAGTTTTGATCCTACTCAATCACCTTACCAGGCAGGTTCTCGTTACGGAGGTTATTTTGAATGGTTAGAGCCAAATGGAAACTTAGCTTTATTACCTGCTAAAAACCCAGTTGCAAGATTAAACCAAGAAGATAAAAGATCTAAATCTACTAGAAAATGGGGTAATATTAGTGTAGACTATAAATTCCATTTCTTCGAAGATTTGAGAGTTGTTGCTGAAGCTGGTATTGACAGATTTGACAGCAGCGGTTATAATAGACAAAGTACGCAAAGTGCTTTAGGATATCAGCCAAGCCCTTTCAGTTCTGGAACTTGGGTAAATTTAGGAAACTATGATACTTATACTGATGACCTTCAAAATAAAAATTTAAACACCTATTTTGTTTACACTAAAAGTTTAGGAAAACTTAAATTGGATGCTACTGCGGGTTACAATTATCAGTTGTTCCAAAAAGAAAAATACCAATCAGGAGCACTTACTCAGCCTGTTGAAACTAGAAACGAAGACGTTATTACTGATCCAGACATCAATTTGCAATCGTTCTTTGGACGTTTAAATTTAGGTTGGGATAGTAGATATTTATTGACTTTAAACTATAGAAGAGACGGAACTTCTCGTTTTTCTGAAGAAAACAGATGGGGTAATTTTATGGGAGGTGCCTTTGCGTGGAATATCGCTGAAGAATCTTTCTTAAAAGATAATGAAACACTTTCTAGTTTAAAATTAAGAGTTGGTTACGGTACAACTGGACAGCAAGATATTTCTGCTCAGTATGATTATTTGCGAAGAGTAACGCTTGGAACAATTAATACACAATACGTTTTTGGTGGTGTTATTTACTCAGCTGCTAGACCAGAAGGATACAACCAAAATATTAAATGGGAAGAATTAGCAGAGATGAATGTAGGGGTTGACTTTGGATTCTTACATGATAGAATTACAGGTACTATTAACTACTTTGATAAAAAATCATCTGATTTATTAGCGGACGTATTAGTTCCGGATGGAGCTAACTTAAGAAACCAAGGATTTAATAATATTGGTAATTTAAGAACAAAAGGTCTTGAGTTTAGCTTGCAATCTGATGTTGTTAAAAATGATAACTTAACTTGGAATGTTGCTGTTAATGCTACTTACCTAGATCAAAAAATTGAAAACTTAGGTCAGACAGTTCCTGGTTTTGAAGGTTATACTGTAGGAGATAATATTAAAGGTGGAAATGGAAATAAAATTCTAATTAACACAGTTGGTTTTGCTCCAAACTCATTCTTTGTATACGAGCAGTTATATGATGCTAATAAAAAACCAATTGCTGGAGCTTATGTAGATAGAAATGGCGATGGTAAAATTGACGATGCAGATCGTTACAGATATAAAAAACCAACAGCAGATTACACTTTTGGACTTTTCTCTACTTTAAACTATAAAAAGTTTGATTTTACAATGAACTGGAGAGCAAGTCTAGGAAATTACATTTTTGATAACGTAAATTCTAACATGGGATATTCAGATGCTGCTTTAAGAAGACAAACAGACTTATCTAACGTGAGTTCAGATTATTTAAATACTGGATTTACTTTTGAGGATAATGGAACACAACGTTATTTATCTAATTATTATGTAAAAGATGCTTCTTTCATCAAATTAGACAACGTAACTCTAGGATACACTTTAGATAAATCTTTATTAAAAGATGTTTCTTTAAGATTCTCTGCGGGTGTTCAAAATGTTTTTGTACTTACAAAATATGATGGATTAGATCCAGAGAAATTCAACGGAATTGATGGTAACGTTTATCCAAGAGCAAGAACTTACTTGTTTGGAGTAAATGCGAGTTTCTAATTAGTACATTGAAAAAACAATTTTTAAAACATACAAAATGAAAATATCATTTAAATATATATCTTATTTCTTCCTATTTATTTTAGGGATAAGTATGACGCTTACTTCGTGTACTGACGATTTAAACGTTACACCAAAAGATGATGATGAGTTTCTTTCTGAAACTTTCTTTCAGGATCCAAAATCTTATAAAGAAGTATTGGCAAAATTATATGCTGGACTTTATGTAGGAGGTAATGATGGTGATGGACAAGCAGATATTGCAGGACTAAGTGGGGATTTTAGCAGTTACTTACGTTTGCTTTTTGTAACTCAGGAATTTAGTACAGACGAGGCAGTTATTGCTTGGGCTGATGGTACTTTACCAACATTAAATACGCAGACTTGGTCACCAGCAAATGAGTTTTTATATGGAACTTATTCAAGAGCATTTTACCATATTAGCGTTGCTAATGAGTTCTTAAGACAAACTACTGAGGAAAAATTGAACGAAAGAGGCGTTGATGCTAATTTAAAAGCTGAAATTGCAACTTTTAGAGCAGAAGCACGTTTTTTAAGAGCTTTTTCTTATGTAAATTTAATGGATTTGTTTGGTAATGTGCCTATTACTACTGAAGCAGATCCTGTTGGATTCTTTTATCCTGTGCAGAAATCAAGAGCAGAAGTTTTTGCTTTTGTAGAATCTGAATTGAAAGATTTGGATAATAGTCTTGCAGCTCCTAAAACAAATGAATATGGAAGAGTAGATAAAGTTGCTGCTAAATTTTTATTGGCTCAAATTTATTTAAACTCTAAAGTATACACAGGAACTGAGAGAAATAATGAAGCAGCTACTTTAGCTAGCGAGGTTATTAATTCTGGATATACTTTTGCTAACATTCCTTATCGTAATTTATTCTCTGCGGATAACAATACAAATGGAGCTCAGAATGAATTTATTTTTCCAATTATTAGTGATGGAAATGCAATTAGAGCAACAGGTGGAGGAATGAGTTTTATTCTTCATGCTTCTATCGGAGGTAGTATGGATAGTGCTGCACAAGGTATGGATGGTGGATGGTTTGGTATTAGAACCCGTAAAGAGTTTGTAGCTAATTTTGGTACGCCAACTAGTTCATTTGATTTCTATCAGACAAAAGGTAAAAATTTAACAAACAATACGGGAATTTTAGTTAATAAAGATGGTTTGGCTTTTGACTCAAGCGACAGAAACGAAAGAGATTCTGGTTATAATGCTAGCAATACTTATTTATTTAATCTTGTAACAGGTAAAATTACTTTAAATGGAGTTGAAGTTGCTGCTCCTACTGCATTTACAAACGCTCCAGTATCTTTAGGAAAACAACAAGTTTGGGTAGACAAAAGATTATATGCTTATACTCCAGGACAGGCATTAGACATTACTAATACTTCGACTTTTACAGACGGGTATGCAATTACAAAGTTTACAAATGTAAAATCAAATGGAACTGCTGCTCAAAGAACAGATATTCCAGATACAGATTTTCCGATGTTTAGAGTTTCTGATGCTTACTTAATGTATGCTGAAGCGACTGTAAGAGGAGCTTCAACAGGAAATTTAGGAACAGCTTTAGGTTACATCAATCAAATTAGAACTAGAGCAAATGCTCCGACAGTTTCAACAGCAGATTTAACTTTAGACTTTATTTTGGCTGAAAGAGGTAGAGAATTATATTGGGAATGTCATAGAAGAACAGATTTAATTCGTTTTGGAAAATTCACAGGGGGAGATAAGATTTGGCAATGGAAAGGTGGTGTTCAAAGCGGAACTGCTACAGCTTCATTTAGAGATCTTATGCCAATACCAGCTAAAACGATTCAGGCAAACCCGACATTGAAGCAAAACCCTGGATACTAACATCTAATAAACTGTAAAATGAAAAATATATATAAAATTCTAATCGCATTTGTTGGTGTGTTAGCAGTGTCATGTAACGCGGATGCTGTTGATGAAAGACCAATTTTAGATGCAGTCGCAGCACCAGAAATTACCGCCCCGACAACTGGTCAGACTTATGTTTTAAATGTTGATAAAGCATCAGATGTAGCTGCTAAATTTACTTGGTCGGCTGCAGATTATTCTACAGATGTTGTAGTAAAATATACGCTTTTAATAGATAAAAAAGGTGGTGATTTTTCAGCAGCGAAAACGCTTGCAACTACAACTAGTATTACAGAAGCTTCAATACTTGTTAAGGATTTAAATCAGGCAGCTATTGATCTTGGAGGAAAACCAGAAGTTGCGGCAATGTATGATGTGAAAATAACATCAAATGTCGCTGGTTCTTTTTCTCAAGCTGGAAAAAGTTTAATAACAATTAGTGTTACTCCGTTTTTAGGAAGAGTTACCTATGAGTTTACGGATTGGTATTTAATTGGAGCAGCTGTAGCTGGAGGATGGGACAATAATGTCGATACAAAACATCAGCCAATGTTTAGAGATGGCAAAGAAGCAAATAAATATAAGTTTGTTGGGTATTTTAAAGCAGGTAACTTTAAGCTGATTTCTGTAAAAGGAAGCTGGGCTTCTCAATTAGGTAGAGCAGATGGTACTTCAATCGAAATTAAAGATAATGCTGGTGAATTTACAATTCCTGCTGATGGATATTATACTTTCGACTTTGACACAACATCTTTAAAATATACTTTAAAAGCTTACACTGATGCGGCTGCTATAGCAAAAACGTATACCACTGTTGGTATAATTGGAAGCAGTACAGCTGGAGGTTGGGATTCTTCAACTAAATTAGATCAATCAGCATTTGATAAACATACTTACTCAAAAGGTGTTACAGATTTGAATGATGGAGAAGCGAAGTTTAGAGCTAATGATTCTTGGGATGTTTCTTGGGGTGGAACTACTGCTTTTTCTGGAGGAGGAAACGGTGAAAACATACCGGTAGCAAAATCAAAATATGTTATTTATTTCAATGATTTAGACGGAAGTTACTTAATGATTCCTAATCAATAAAAAACTTCAGTTAATAACTGAAAAAGGGCTATCTCGAGATAGCCCTTTTTTAATCAATCTAACTATTTAGCTAACCACTATTATTATGAAAAGAATTTTACTATTAACATTTTTATTGTTGTCGTTGATTGCTTCTGCCCAAGTGCAGACAGTCACCTACTCCATAAATCCGGCAACATTTGAAGACACTACACCAATAACGATTACAATAAATGGGAGCAGTGTTAATGAAACTTCATGGGGAATTAGTACAACTCATGCATTATATCTTTGGTCATGGTCTTATGATGTAAACGATACAAATCAGGCAGATAGTCCTTCAAACGGATCTTGGACTGCATCAAACGAAGCAGCGAAATTTACGTATAATGCAGCAACAGATACCTATACCAAAACTATTACACCATCTGTTTATTTTAATAGAAATGGAATAGGAAGAATTGGTTTTCTAGTTAAAACTAAAGACGGAACTGGCGATAAAAAATCACAGGATATTGTTGTCGAAGTTGGTTCTTTCCAAGCTTCATTAACTTCGCCAGCAGAAAATAGCACTTCTATTATTGCTTCGGGTGCTAGTTTAAATATTACAGCAACCAATACAAATGGTGCGGCTAGTTATACTTTAAAGGCAAACGGAACAACAATTAACACCAATGCAAGCACTTCGAGTTACAACTATAATCATTTAAATATCACTGGAAATCAAAGTTATGAATTAACTGTAACTCAAGGAACAACTTCAATCGTGAAGAAATTTTCAGTTGTGGTAAATCCGAATACGGTTTCTCAAGCTATGCCTGCTGGTTTAGTAGACGGAATTAACTATAACGCGACAGATGCTACAAAAGCGACTTTGGTTTTAGATGCTCCGCTAAAAGATTTTGTTTACGTTGCAGGAAGTTTCAATAATTGGCAGCCAACATCGGCTTATGCCATGAAAAAAGATCCAACTTCAGGTAAATTCTGGTTAGAACTTACAGGTTTAGTTTCTGGCGCAAATAATACGTATCAATATTGGGTGGTAGATACTACACCGCTTGCAAATTCGCCTTCAATGGTAAAAACAGCAGATCCTTATTCTACTTTGGTTTTATCGCCTTATGATGATGCTGGAATTCCTAGTTCAAAATATCCAAATATGCCAGCTTATCCAACTGGACAAAATTTTGAAGTTACGGTTTTAAAAACAGGACAAACACCATATAATTGGCAGGTAACAAATTTTGTTAAACCTGAAAAAGAAAAGTTAGTTGTTTATGAGCTTTTGGTTCGCGATTTTGATGCTTCAAAAAGCTATCAAAGTTTGATTGACAGAATTGATTATTTTAAAAATCTTAAAATTAATGCGATTGAATTAATGCCGGTTATGGAATTTGAAGGCAATGAAAGCTGGGGTTATAATACTTCGTTTCATATGGCTTTAGATAAATTTTATGGAACTTCAGATAAATTAAAAGAGTTTATTGATTTATGCCATCAAAATGGAATTGCAGTTATTTTGGATGTTGCTTTAAATCATGCTTTTGGAAGAAATCCAATGGTAAGAATGTGGATGAATGATCCCGATGGAGACGGATTTGGATCGCCAACAGTAGAGAATCCATATTTTAATACAGTTGCAAAACACAGTTATAATGTAGGAGAAGATTTTAATCATCAGTCCTTAAAGACACAATATTATGTAGAACGTGTTGTTAAACAATGGATTCAGGAATATAAAATTGATGGTTTCCGCTGGGATTTAACTAAAGGATTTACACAAAATTGTACAGCGTCTGATAATTCATGTACAGATTCCTATCAGCAAGATAGAGTTGATGTTCTGAAAAAATATGCAGATTATTCGTGGAGTTTAGATCCAACACATTATACCATTTTTGAACATTTAGGAACGGATGCCGAAGAAAAAGAATGGGCGAATTACAAAGTTTCTGAAACGCCAAGCAAAGGAATTATGATGTGGGGTAAAATGACAAATCAGTACAATCAATTATCTATGGGATATGCTAGTGATAGTAATATTTCTAGAATGTTAAGTTCAAATCGCGGCTTTACAGCAAATCGTTTAATGGGATATGCCGAAAGTCATGACGAAGAGCGTTTGATGTACAAAAATGTGCAATACGGAGCTGTAAACGGAACTTATAATGTAAAAACATTAAATACAGCTTTGTCAAGAATGTCTGCAATTGGAGCAGTTTCTTTGCTGGTTCCAGGGCCAAAAATGATTTGGCATTTAGGAGAATTGGGCTGGGAAAGTTCGATTTTTACCTGTAATGACAATACAGTGAATACAGATTCAGATGCTATTGGAGGAGATTGTAAATTAGATACTAAACCGCAACCTCAATGGGTAAATAATTGGTTAGGAAATTCAAATCGTAATAAGATTTACAACGATTGGGCAAAAATGATTACGCTAAAAACTGCAGAGCCTGTATTTTTAGGAACTGCTACAATGACAAATGCGAATTCTTTAAATGTAAATATTAAAATAACAAACGCGGCTTTAACTTCCACGCAATTAAAAGATGTCGTAATTCTTGCCAATTTTGATACTTCAGCACAAAATATAGCAACAGGTTTTCCATATTCAGGAACTTGGTATAATTTAATGGATAATACAACTATAAATGTTACAGATGTAAATGCTCCTATAAATCTGCCACCTGGCGAATACAGGATTTATGGAAATAAAACCGCAAATCTTGCTATAGGGGAATTTGAAAAAGGAAGTTCAGTCAATTTATATCCAAATCCGGTTTCAGATTATTTTACATTAAATACAGCTTTTACAAAAGTTCAGATTTATTCTGTTTCTGGACAATTAGTTAAAAGCTTTGTTTCTAATGGAAATGCTGATTTTCAATTTAGCGTAAGCGAATTACAAACAGGAATATATATAGTAAAAGCTTCTGATGAAAATAATAAAACTCAGGTAATGAAGTTTATAAAAAGATAAACCAGAAATAGGTTAAAGATTAGGTTAGGTTAGTAATGAAAAAGGGCTGTCTGGAAACGGACAGCCTTTTTTTGGTTTTTAGGTTTGGGGTATTTTTTTGTTTATTTCTTTTTATCGCTGTATTCTCCAATTAGAGAATAATACCCAAATGTTCCTAGTCCCATAGTGATTAGAGGAGTTAGAATAAAAAGAATAATGGCTCCAAATACTAAATCATCTTGCTGATCTGAAAGAAGTTTTGGCAAACCAAATTCAAACACACAGAAATAAGCAGCTGCCGCCGCCAAAGCAATCCATAACGCCCCTAAAACTTGTTTGATCCCATTCATTTTTTTAAATTTTAAAGGTGAGTAATTTTGTTTTTGTTGTCAATATATATCATTCCGATTACAAAGCAGATTCCTGCAATTATTATCGGATACCATAATCCATCAAGATAAAAATCGGTTTTTCCGTTTGCCTTGGCATGCGTCACAAAATAAGTGGAAATTGCAGGAAGCAATCCGCCAAAAATTCCGTTTCCAACATGATATGGAAGCGACATCGAAGTATATCTAATTTTAGTTGGAAACATTTCGACTAAAAACGCTGCAATTGGACCATAAACCATCGTTACAAAAAGCACTTGAATAAAAACTAAGAAAATTAAAGTCCATTTATCACTTGAATTTATTGTTACAGAAATGCTACTTTGCACTTCTTTTTTATCCATGTACGATTTTTTTTGAATGCTGGATGTGCCATCAGTGTATTTTTTTTCAGTTATGATAATTGAAGTCTGATTGTCTTTGTTTTCAGTAGTTTGTTTTTGAGATTCAACGATTTCAGTTTTTTTAGTAATGTCGGTTGTCTCATACATTGACTTATATATAGGTCTGTATGATAATATGGCAATTAGCATTCCGAACATCATAATATATTTACGACCAATTTTGTCGCTCAGCCATCCAAAAACAATAAAAAATGGTGTTCCAATTAAAAGGGCAATTCCGAGTAATTCATCGACTTGGGAAGAATCGACATTCATTACTGTTTTCATAAAGCTCATTGCGTAAAACTGACCCGTATACCATACAACGCCTTGTCCCATTGTAGCTCCAAATAACGCTAACAAAACAAACTTTAAATTGTATCTATTTCCGAAACTCTCTTTTAATGGATTAGCACTTGTTGTTCCTTCTTTTTTAGCTTTTGCAAAAACTGGAGACTCGTCCATGTTTTTACGGATAAGATAAGACACGCCAACCATTACAACAGAAACCCAAAAAGGAACACGCCATCCCCATAAATCAAAATCTTCTGCAGAAAGTATATTTTTGGTTGCCAGAATGACCATTAAAGAAATAAATAAACCAACAGTGGCAGTAGTCTGAATCCAAGAAGTCCAATATCCTTTTTCACCGGCTGGAGCATGTTCAGCAACATAAGTGGCTGCTCCGCCGTATTCTCCTCCTAAAGCAAGTCCTTGTAATAATCTCAAAATTAAAACTAATAAAGGAGCTAGAAAACCTATGGTTTCATAACTCGGAATACAGCCAATTAAAAAAGTAGAACCTCCCATTAATAATAAGGTTGCCATAAAGGTATATTTACGGCCAATAATATCACCAAGTCTTCCGAAAAATAAAGCTCCAAAAGGGCGGACTACAAATCCGGCGGCAAAAGTCGCCAAAGTAGATAAAAATGCAGCGGTTGGATTGTCGCTTGGAAAGAATTTAGTCGAAATAACAACAGCAAGGCTGCCAAAAATATAAAAGTCGTACCATTCAATCATGGTGCCCATAGAAGAGGCTGAAATTACTTTCCAAATGCCCTTAGTAGAAGTTTTGCTCATAAAACTGCTTTGATATCTTGTTGATAAAAGAAAGATAAAATTATAGTTTTACGAATATATAAGATATTTTTTTATTCAGTTAATACTTTTTTAACAAAAACTATTTATTTGTTGACTTTTTAGTTTAACCGCAAAGACATAAAGAAAAAAACGCAAAGGTTCGCAAAGTTTTTTGAATTGGCTCCAGCTTCAGCTGGAGTTTGCATAAAAAGCAATCGGAATGGCTTTAGCCAAAAATGCATGATTTGGCTAAAGCCTTATTGTTCGTTTGTTAATAACTCCAGCTGAAGCTGGAGCCAATTCAAAAAATTAATACAAAAAATTAACTTAATGACATCATCCATGGCTATAGAGGTTGGAATTAAAAAACAGAAAAGTATAGAAAACAAAAAACCCGAATATTTCTATTCGGGTTTTGTGGTACCTCCAGGGATCGAACCAGGGACACATGGATTTTCAGTCCATTGCTCTACCATCTGAGCTAAGGTACCGTGCTTGTTTGTTGCGGGTGCAAATATATAATCATTTTTGGTTTGAGCAAAACATTTTTTAGAAAAAATCTATTCGTATCTTCGCAAAAGCAAAAAAGTAAATATGATTTTAACAGTTGATATCGGAAACACCAGAATTAAAGCAGCTGTATTTGAGGGGAATAATGCGCTTGAAAATTTTGTTTTTGACAAAAACGAGCTCGAAAAAAAAATCGAAAAAATTTTAAAAAAGTTTCCAAATTGCTCTGATTTGGTCGTAGCATCTGTAGGAAGTATAGAAAAACAAGCCTTTTTAACTTTCGAAAATCGGCTCAAAGTCCATTTTTTTACACACGAAGACGTATTTCCATTTCAGAATAAATATGCAACTCCTAAAACTTTAGGAATCGACCGAATGATTTTGGCAGGAGGAGCAACCTTGCAATTTCCAAAACAAAACAGACTTGTTATAGATGCTGGAACTTGCATAACCTACGATTTTATCGACGAAAACGACAATTATTTAGGAGGAGCAATCTCTCCTGGCCTACGTTTGCGATATGAATCTCTTCATAATTTCACGGCAAAACTGCCCTTACTGACTTTAGAAGCGCCCGATAATTATGTCGGTAACTCAACGCCACAGGCGATACATTCTGGTGTTGTCAACGGTTTCGTCTATGAGATTGACGGTTTTATCGATGAATATCGCAAGGAGTTTTCAAATTTTATCATAATTTTAACGGGAGGCGATGCAGAATTTTTGGCTAAACGATTAAAAAATACCATATTTGCCAATTCAAATTTCCTTCTAGAAAGTTTGAACCAAACATATCAATATAAAATCGACAATGATTAAAAAAGTAATAATAAGCGCTTGTTTGCTTATATCGTTCGTTTCATTCGCTCAACAAGGTACTGCTTCACCTTATTCTTTTTTCGGAATTGGTGATACAAGATTCAAGGGAACTCTTGAAAACAGATCTATGGCAGGTGTTGCTGTCGAGCAAGATACGATACATTTAAATATAGAAAACCCTGCAAGTTATGCTAGTTTAATACAAACTACTTTTACAGTTGGAGGAACTTTTGCTACTTCAAATTTAAAGACAAGTTCTCAATCTGAAAAAGCACAGCGCTCTACTTTTGATTATTTAGCTATAGGAATTCCGATGGGAAAATTTGGAGCTTCTTTTGGTTTAATACCAGTTTCGTCTGTAGGATATAAAATTTTGAATGATAATTCGGCAACAGAAGGCGCAGTTAGTTCGCAGCTCGACGGAAAAGGTGGTGTAAATAAAGTGTATTTCGGTTTGGCTTATAAAATTACAAAAGGCTGGAACATTGGAGCTGATGCACAATATAATTTTGGAAAAATTACAACAACAACGGTAGAAGGTATTTCAGGGGTTCAAAATAGTACTGCAGAAGTAAATACATCTGAATTGTCTGGAATGAATTTTAGCATAGGAACGATGTATCAGAAAAAAATATACAAAAAAATGAGTATTTTTTCTAGTTTAAGTTACTCATTTGGAGGTGATTTAAATTCTGATAACACAAGAGTAATTTCTGTACAAGGAGATCCAGATCCTTATGTTTATCCAGCAGATTCGAAAACATTAAAAATTCCGAGCAAATTAAGCATCGGTTTAGGGGTTGGAGAAGCAAGAAAATGGTTGATTGGTGCAAATATGGCTTTTCAAGAAACGGGACAGTTAGAGAATTACTACAATCAAGCTGATAATGTGAAGTATGAAAGTTATTCTAAATATTCAATTGGAGGTTACTATCTTCCTAATTATAACTCTTTTACGAGTTATATGAGCAGAATTACTTATAGAGCAGGTTTGAAATATGAAAAAGTTGGTCTGATAATTAATAACGAATCTATTAAAGATGTCGGAATGACTTTAGGAGCTGGAGTTCCAATTCCTGGATCATTTTCAAACGTGAATTTTGGAATTGAATTTGGTAAGCGTGGTACGGTTTCTTCTAATTTAGTACAAGAAAACTACGTGAATTTTAGTTTAAGTTTCTCTTTCAACGACAGATGGTTTGTTAAGAGCAAATTCCAATAAGAAACTGTTTTACCTTTTCTAAGCTCATTACAATTTACTACATTTGGCAAATGAATTTACCAAAGAGATATAGTCTGATAGTGGTCACAGTTATTGCTGTGACACTGTTTTTTGGGTGCGAAAGTAATTTTAAAGAAGTTCAAAAAATTAACTTCTCAGAGTTTGTTCCTGCAACCGATGCAGACAATGCCAATATTAAATACACAGACTCTGGGCGCATTACGGGTGTTTTAATTGCTCGTAAAATGCTAGATTATTCTAACCTAGATTTTCCGTTTACAGAATTTCCAAAAGGAATCGATGTAACTTTGTATGATAAAAAGCAAAAACGTACTTTTATAAAAGCGAATTATGCTATTTCGTATAAAAGCACACAAATTATCGATTTGATTGGAAAAGTGGTAATTACCTCAGAAGCAGGTCAGGTTTTAGAAACAGAACAGCTTTATTTTGATCAGAAAAACGAATGGTTTTACACCGAAAGAAAATTTAAGCTTACCGACACAAAAGGAGTTTCTTTTGGGCAGGGAATAGATTTTAGTAAAGATTTTAAAATAATTAATTCTCAGCGAGTAAACGGTGAATTTGAATCATCAGAAGAAAAAATATAAATTATGGGTTATTTAAAATATACACAATACATTTACATTATTATCGCACTTTTTTTTGCTTATGATGCTATAATGAAGTTAAATGAAGGCGATGAAAGTTATCCTTTTTATTTTGCAATTGCAGGGATGGCAACTTTTATGTTTTTCTTTAGAAGAAGATTTATCAATAAGCACAATAATCGTAACAAAAACCAGTAAAAATGGAAATTAGTATTATAATAATATGTTTAATACTAGCAGCCTTTTTCTCTGGAATGGAAATCGCTTTTATTTCCTCCAATAAAATTTACCTCGAAATAGAAAAGAAACAAGACGATTTCTTGTCGCGTATCTTAACTAAACTTACCAAAAACCCTTCAAAGTTTATTGCTGCAATGCTCATTGGCAACAATGTAGCTTTGGTGATTTACGGCTTTTTTATGGGTGATCTGATTCTGAATTGGATAATCCGTTTTGGTTTTGTATTCTCTGGTTGGTGGAATATTCTAATTCAGACTTTTCTTGCAGCATTTGTGGTTTTACTAACTTCAGAGTTTTTTCCGAAAGTATTTTTTCAGATTTATGCCAATTCGTTAATCAAGGTTTTGGCGCTTCCGGCATATTTATTTTACCGTCTGTTTTATTACATTTCGACTTTCTTTATTTGGATTGCAGATTTTGTATTGAGTAAATTTTTTAGAACAGAAGGAAATCAAATTCAATTATTTAGCAGAAGCGAATTGGGTAACTATATTACAGAACAAATGAGTTCGGTTGAAGAAGATGAAGAGGTGGATTCTGAAATTCAGATTTTTCAGAATGCATTAGAGTTTTCTGCTGTAAAAGCGCGTGATATCATGACGCCAAGAACAGAAATCGTAGACATGGATTTGTTTGATTCTGTAGACGATCTCAAAAAAATGTTTATTGAAACAGGATATTCTAAAATAATTATAAGCCAAAATTCTCTAGACGATATTGTCGGTTATGTGCATTCATTTGACTTGTTTAAAAAGCCTACAACAATCAAATCTGTTTTAATGACAGTAGAGTTTGTTCCAGAAACGATATTGATTAAAGATGTTCTGAATTTGCTTATAAAAAAACGAAAGAACGTTGCAGTCGTATTAGATGAATACGGAGGAACTTCTGGAATTATGACCATCGAAGATATTGTAGAAGAGCTTTTTGGAGAAATTGAAGATGAACATGATTTAGACGAAGAATTGGTGGAAGAGCAAATAGGAGAGGGCAAATATCTGTTTTCAACCCGTTTAGATGTAGAGTATCTTAACGAAACCTATAAATTGATGATTCCCGAAGAAGACTCTTACGGAACTTTAGGAGGTTTTATTGTGAATCACACGAAAGAAATACCCCAAAAAGGAGATAAAATTGTAATAGATAAGTATCATTTTTTTATAAAAGAAGCCTCAAATAAGAAAATTGAACTAGTCAAATTAACAATTAAAGAGTGATTTTTTAAATTAATGAAAAAAAATGTTGAAAATAAAACGCTAGTTGTATTGTTATTAACTAGATAATTGTATTTTCGCAAACTGAATATAAAATTAACGATAATAAAATGGCAGTTTTAGCAAAAATTAGACAGCGTTCCGCTTTATTGATAGGGGTTATTGCACTTGCATTATTTGCATTTATAATACAAGACTTAATCGGTAAAGGAACATTTAGTCAAAGTTCAAAAGATGTAGGAAGCATCGACGGAAAAGATATTTCATTTGAAGACTTTAGGATTAAAGTTAGTAATCTTGAAAAAAGTGGGCAAGGTATTACTTCCACTGAAGCTGCAAACAGAGTTTGGGATCAAGAAGTTTCAATCGCTTTATTGTCATCACAATTTGAAAAATTAGGATTGAGAGTAGGTGAAAAACACTTATTAGAGGTTTTAAAATCAGATCCAAATATTGGTAAAAACCCAATGTTCTTAAATGCAGCTGGAATTTTTGATGTAGTTAAATTTAAAGATTACTTCAAAGCAAATCCAGAAGCAGCACAATTTATAGCTGAAAAAGAAAAAGATGCAGAATTGAATGCAAAATTCCAAATCTATAATACTTTAATAAAATCAGGACTTTACACAACTGCTAGTGAAGGAAAATTAAAGTATGAAATGGAAGCAAACAAAGTAAGTTTTGCTTTTGCTGCAGCTCCATATTCTTCTATTAAAGATAGTGAAGTTAAAATCTCTGACTCAGAGATTGTTGACTACATGAAGAAAAATGAGAAAAAATTCAAAGCAGACGCAACTCGCGAAATTCAATATGTTTTAGTTGAAGACAAACCTTCTAAAGAAGATGAGGCTGAAATTAAAGGTAAATTAAATGCATTATTATCTGGAAGTGTTGTTTACAATGCTAAAACTGGTAAAAATGATACATTGCCTGGATTTAAAAATGCTACAAACGTTGCTGAATTTGTAAATGCAAATTCTGATGTTCCTTACGATTCTACTTATGTTCCTAAAAATGCTTTACCAGCAATTGATGCTGATAAATTATTCAGCTTGCCAGCTGGAGCAATCTACGGACCATATGTTTACGGAAAATACTATGCTATTTCTAAATCTTTAGGATTTAAAGCTGGAGTTAATGCAAAAGCAAGTCATATCTTAATTGGTTATGAAGGATCTCAAACGCCAAACCAAAAAGAAAAAAGAACTAAAGAAGAAGCTAAAGCTAAAGCTGAAGAAATTTTAGCTCAAGTACAAGCTAATCCAGATAGTTTTATGATGTTGGCTTTTACAAGTTCTGATGATTCATCTGCACAACAAGGTGGTGATTTAGGATATTTTGGTCCAAACCAAATGGTAAAACCATTTAATGATTTTGTATTCAGTAACGGAATTGGTAAAGTTGGTTTAGTAGAAACTCCTTTCGGATTTCACGTAATCAAAATTACAGATAAACAAGACGGAATTCGTTTAGCTACAATCGCTCAAAAAATCGAGCCTTCTGAAGCTACTTCAGATAAAGTATTTACATTAGCTACTAAATTTGAAATGGATGCTGCAAGCAAAGATTTTAATGCTGCTGCTAAAGAATTAGGTTTAAAAGTTGCTGCGCCAGTTGATGCTAAAGCTATGGACGAAGCGTTTGGGCCATTAGGAAACCAACGTAACATCATAAGATGGGCATTTGATAAAGAAACAAGTACTGGTGATGTTAAACGTTTTGAAATTGCAAATATCGGACACGTAATTGCACAATATAAAGGCGAAAACAAATCAGGTTTAGTATCTGTTACAATGGCAAGACCTTATGTTGAGCCAATCTTGAAAAACAAGAAAAAAGCAGAATTATTAAAAGCTAAAATGTCTGGTTCTAATCTTGATGCTATCGCAAAAGCTGTTGGAGTTGCTGTACAGCAAGCTGCAGACGTAACTTTAGATAATCCAGTTTTACCTGGAGGAGTTGGACAAGAGCCAAAAGTTGTTGGAAATGCATTTGCTTTAACAGCAAATAAAGTTTCTGCTCCAATTGAAGGAAATACTGGTGTATATGTTGTGAAAAACATTAAAACGGTTAAAGCTCCTGCAATTGCTAATCATGCTGCTTATGTTGAGAAAGTAAAAGCTCAAAGCGCAAATGATGCAACTAGAGTATTGCCAGCGTTGAAAAATAATGCTAAAATTGAAGACAACAGATTACAATTCAATTACTAAGAATTAATAATTCATCCTATAAAACCCGAAACTTTCATTGAAAGTTTCGGGTTTCTTTTTTTCGGAAATTATACAATTTCATTTTGTAATATTTTTTAGTTAATTTTTTGATACTCTGTAGGGAAAGTCGATATTTAATCTAAAAAATTTGTGATATTCAAATTATTACAGTTAATTTGTTCGATTTTTTTGTTTAACGGGATTTTTCAGTGTAAAATAATCGACGAAATACATTACTAACGGATTGCTTTAATAATCAGCTATTTGAATGTTTACTACTTTTAATTTTTTTAGAAAGAAGCCAAGGGTATATACCAAAATAGAAAGTCATATCTATGGTATTATTATAGAGCTTTTGAAAGTGAGCAGCACCGACATCAATGTTGATGAGTTGGGTGGAAAATATTATTTGAGCAACGAGGAACAGCATTTTAAGGTGACAATCTTGAGCAATGATTATGTGATTAGATTAACGAATACACATGATTCTGTCGCAGAAAAATATGACAAGGTTTTTGTTGAAGATGTTTTAAAAGCTGTAAAAGAAGAAAAACACCGCAGAATGGAATTGGTTTACGATTCAATTACAAACAGTATTGAAAAAATGGCTGAACGTTTGCACAACAGACTTATAGAGTCAAATGAGCAAGATCAGACAGTGCGTCGTTTAGATGTAAAACCTGTGAAAAAGAAACGAGTGAATAACTTCTGATTTTCTTAATTTAAAATCATTTCGTCGTAGCTTAAAATTGTTTCGTAACCTTTTTTTGCGAAATATTCTTTTGGATTTTCATTAGAAACTACCATTACAAAATCACCTCCCCACGCGCCAAGACTTTTTATAACGCCATTAAAATCTGGAAAAACAGCTTCTTTTATAGTTTGCATTTCTAAAATATTGCTTAAATGAATTTCATGTTTTTGAACCGCTGAGGCAAACTCTTTTAATGTTTTGGCGTTTAAGATGGCATGAGTAATTTTATTATTCTGGACAACGCTTTGCGCTAAATGATTATTCTTGTGGTTGTTATAAGCATATATGGCAGATTTGCTGTTTTGTTTTTTATTTAAATAAACAAAATAAATATGCTCTTTAAAATCAGGATTAAATTCAACTTGTTCTACAAAATTATCTTTAACACGATACAACACTGGAGTGTCGTTTTGCGCGCAAGCAATATCGTAACCGCTTCCTCCAAAACTATTGTTTAGTAATGTAAAAGCATTAACTTCGGTCCATTGCGCAATGTTGTTGATCAATGTCGACGAAGTTCCTAATCCCCAATTTCTTGGAAAAGTTAAATGAGTACTTACTTTATAACCATTTGAATTATCTATGAATTTTGGATTTAAAATATAAGCCTCATGCAGAATATTTACGAGAGTTGATTTTACAGTATCAATTAATGCGTCGGAACCTTTTATAACTTCATCAAATGTTAGAGTTTCTTCGAACCATAAATGCTGGTTAGAATCATAACTTTTCCATTCAATTTCTTTGTTTTCAAGATCTTCAATTACTAAATCCTGACCAAATTTTGTTGGTAATGCAAAAGCTTCCGCGCCATCTAATACTAGATATTCTCCTGCAATAAAAAGTTTTCCGTTACTGTAAAAGGTATTTTTCATGCTTTATTTTTTAGCCCCGATAGCAGTGGAAATCCTTTTATGTCTCGTTTCTTTAACGAGACATAAAAGATTGCAACGGATAGCGGGATTAGCTCCAAATTATTTTCTTAAATTCTCAATAAATTCTACCACAGCACTATGAGAAACGGCTGTTTTTTTGAAGTGCGTTTTAATTAGATGACGCTCTTCTTCGGTAGCTTCAAATTGATTGATGATATTATTAAGGTGCATTTTCATATGTCCTTCCTGAATTCCGGTTGTAGTTAGAGAACGTAAAGCAGCAAAATTTTGCGCTAAACCTGCAACAGCCACAATTTCCATTAATTCTTGAGCCGATGGTTTTTCTAAAATTTCTAAACACAATTTTACCAAAGGATGCAAAGAAGTTAATCCGCCAACGGTTCCAAGTGCAAGCGGAATTTCAAGCCAAAACGTAAAAATTCCATCTTCAATTTTAGCGTGAGATAAACTCGCATATTGTCCATTTTTGGCCGCGTATGCGTGTACTCCCGCCTCTACAGCTCTAAAGTCATTTCCAGTTGCTAAAACCACAGCATCAACACCATTCATAATTCCTTTATTATGCGTTACGGCTCTAAAAGGTTCGACTTCTGCAATTTGCACCGCTTGTAAAAAACGCTCGGCAAATACGGTTGGATTTGGAATATGTTTTTCTGCTAATTCTTCGATAGGGCAAGAAACTTCCGCTCTAACTAAACAATTCGGAACATAATTTGACAAAATGCTCATTACAACTTCCAAAGTTTCTCCGTTTTGGCATAAATCAGAATTTTGAGCTTCTTCTTTTAAAGTTGAAGCAAATTGCTCTAAACAAGAATTTATGAAGTTTGCGCCCATACTATCTTTGGTTTCAAAAGTAGCATGAAGCTGATAGTAGTTTTCAAGTAAACTTCTTTTGTCTTTTAGTTTAATATCCAAAATACCGCCGCCACGCTGTTGCATGTTTTTGGTAATATTCTGGGTTTCAGAAAAGAATTTAGGTTTTATTTGATCGAAAAAAGTCTTTAGTTTTTCGGCATCGCCATTGTAATTGAAATGAACCTGACCAATTTTTTCGGTATTGATAATCGTTGTTTTAAAACCACCACGAGTAGACCAATATTTTGCTGCTTTTGAAGCCGCTGCAACCACAGAACTCTCTTCAATTGCCATCGGAATGGTTTTGTATTTTCCGTTGATTAAAAAGTTCGGAGCGACTCCAAGTGGGATATAGAGGTTTGTAATGGTGTTTTCGATAAATTCGTCATGCAATTGCTGAAGCTTTTCGTCTGAATTCCAGTAATTTCTTATAATATTTTTAGCCTCTTCAGGGTTTGAAAAATATTCATTTGCAATCCAATTAATTTTTTCTTTTTTGGATAATTTAGAAAATCCGGCAACAGCGTTGTTCATTCTCAGTATTTTAAATAATAATGTTGCCGCAAATATACCATTTTAAGAGATTTGTTTAAAATCTATTTTAAAAAGAGTAAGTACGCAATCGTTATTTTTTTTAACATTTAACACTTAAAATGTGTATTATGTTTATTTTTTTCACTAAAATTGGGCTCTTTTTTATATTTAAATTAATTGTAATGAATACAAGTAAAATTACTGTAATACTTCTATTTCTAGTTGCAACCGTTTTTGGTCAACAAAAAATCACTATCGAAAATATTTACGGCGGCGCTTTCCGAGCAAAAGGAATGGATGAATTGCAGTCTTTAAAAAATACAGATCAATATACTGTATTAAATATTGATAGAGCGAGCAGAAGTATGCAGATTGATTTATATGATTTTGCAACTTTAAAAAAAGTATCTAATTTAATTGATACTAAAAATCATAGAGAATTATCAGAAGGTATTGATAGTTATACTTTTGATGCATCGGAGAAGAAAATTTTAATTGCTTGCAATACCAATCAGATTTTCCGTCACTCTTTTACAGCAGATTATTATTTATATGATATCGCTTCTAAATCGCTAACGAAACTTTTTGATTTTCAGGTTCAAGAGCCAACTTTTTCTCCAGACGGATCTAAAATTGCTTACGCAAGAGAAAATAACTTATATGTATATGATGTAGTTTCAAAAAAATCTACTCCGATTACAACTGATGGTAAAAAAAATGCGGTAATTAATGGTATTACGGATTGGGTTTACGAAGAAGAATTTGCATTTGTTCGTGCTTTTGATTGGAGTAAAGACAGTAAAAAAGTAGCTTACATTCGTTTTGACGAAAGCCAAGTTCCTGAGTTTTCAATGTCAATGTTTCATAAAGATTTGTATCCAACAATTGAGACGTTTAAATATCCAAAAGCAGGAGAAAAAAATTCAGAAGTTTCATTGCATATTTATGATGTAGCGGCGGCTGCAACTAAAAAAGTTGATTTAGGAAAATATAATGACTTCTACATTGCAAGATTACAATGGACTAACGATGCAAATGTCCTTTCTGCACAAGTTTTAAATCGCCACCAAGATAATTTAGATTTATTGTTTGTTGATGGAAATACAGCAACGGCAAAAGTAGTTTTGAATGAAAAAGATAAAGCTTACGTAGATGTAACAGATAACTTAACGTTCTTAAAAGACAACAGTTTTATCTGGACAAGCGAAAAAGACGGTTTCAATCATATTTATTTATATGATAAAAATGGAAAACTTAAAAATCAAGTTACAAAAGGAAACTGGGAAGTAACTTCTTACTACGGTTTTGATGAAAAAACAAAAACTATTTTCTACCAATCTACAGAAAATGGTTCAATCAATAGAGATCTTTACAGAATCTCATTAGACGGGAAAAACAAATTACGTTTGTCTAAAAAAGTAGGAACAAGCGCGGCAACTTTTAGCCCGAACTTCCAATATTTTATTACAACTTTCTCAAGCAATCTAGTGCCTACGACTTATACTTTAAACGAGTCAAAAACTGGAAAAGAAATTCAAGTTATCGAAAACAATCAAGCTCTTGCTGATAAATTGAAAGCGTATAACTTGCCTGCAAAAGAATTTATCGTTTTAAAAACAGCAAAAGGAAACGAATTAAATGCTTGGATTTTAAAACCAAAAGATTTTGATCCTTCAAAAAAATATCCTGTTTTTATGTACCAATATTCTGGTCCAGGATCTCAACAAGTAAACAACGATTGGAATAATACTGACGATTATTGGTTCTTGTCTCTTACACAACAAGGTTATATTGTAGCTTGCGTTGACGGAAGAGGAACTGGTTTTAAAGGTGCAGATTTCAAAAAAGTGACTCAGAAAGAATTAGGAAAATATGAGGTCGAAGATCAAATCGATGCGGCAAAAGTAATCGGTTCTTACTCTTATGTTGATCCTGCAAGAATTGGAATTTTCGGATGGAGTTATGGAGGATTTATGGCTTCAAACTGTATTTTTCAAGGAAATGATGTTTTCAAAATGGCAATCGCTGTGGCTCCGGTAACCAACTGGAGATTCTATGATAGCGTTTACACAGAAAGATACATGCAGACTCCACAAGAAAACGCAAGCGGATACGATCAAAATTCTCCAATTAATCACGTTGATAAATTAAAAGGTAAATTTTTATTGATTCACGGTTCAGGAGATGATAATGTTCATGTGCAGAATTCAATGCAAATGATGGAAGCTTTAATTCAGGCAAACAAACAATTTGATTCTCAAATTTATCCAGATAAAAATCACGGAATTTATGGCGGAGCGACAAGAATCCAGCTGTATAATAAAATGACTAATTTTATCAAAGAAAATCTATAATCTAAATCTTTTAAACTTAATTAAATAAGCGAATAATATGGGAGAAACTCAAGTAAAAACTGCGCATCCAAAAGGACTTTGGGTATTGTTTGGAACGGAGATGTGGGAGCGGTTCAATTTTTATGGAATGCGAGCTTTATTGACTTTATTTCTTGTAAATTCATTATTAATGAAAGAAGAAGAAGCGTCATTAATTTATGGAGGTTTCTTAGGGCTTTGTTATTTAACACCAATGCTTGGAGGTTTTGTGGCAGACCGCTATTTAGGTAATAGAAATTGTATTTTATTAGGCGGATTGTTAATGGCAACTGGGCAAATGCTTTTGTTTACAAGCGGAAGTGTTTTTGAATCTAATTTAGATTTAGCTAAAATTATCATGTATTCTGCTTTAGGAGTTATTGTTTTTGGTAACGGATTCTTTAAACCAAACATTTCTAGTATGGTTGGAAGTTTATATCCAAAACAAGAAAAAACAAAATTAGATAGTGCTTTCACTATTTTCTACATGGGAATTAATATTGGAGCTTTTTTAGGTCAGTCAATTTGCCCTTTATTAGGAGATGTTAAAGATGCTGGAGGAATTAGAGATATTCACGCTTTCAGATGGGGATTCATGGCGGCTTCTGTTGCAATGTTGTTAGGTACTGTTCTTTTTTACTTCTTGAAAAATAAATATGTAGTTTCTCCAGAAGGAAAACCACTAGGAGGGCTTCCTTCTAAAAATGATGCTTCGGATTTTGAAGAAGGAGAAGCGCAGCAAGCAAACTTTTCTAGTAAATCTTTAGCAATTGCAGGTATTGCATTTGTCGCTTTAGGATTCTTTTTTCACTACGTTGTAGGGCAAAATTTAATTTATACTTTGATTTATTCAAGTGGTTTGGCTTTAGCAGGTTTAATTATTTCTGATACTTCTTTAACTAAAATTGAAAGAGACAGAATTATTGTAATCTACATTGTGTCATTCTTTATTATTTTCTTCTGGGCAGCGTTTGAGCAAGCGGGTTCTTCTTTAACCTTTATTGCGGATAACCAAACAGACAGACATTTCTTTGGTTGGGCAATGCCTCCTTCAATGGTTCAGATTTTCAACGGAATGTTTGTTGTAATTTTAGCTGTTCCTTTTAGTATTCTTTGGGATACTTTAAGAGCTAAAGGAAAAGAGCCGATTTCTCCAGTAAAATTAGCTGTTGGTTTAGTTGTGATTTCGGTAAGTTTCTTTATGATTGCAACTCAGGTTTCTTATATCGGAACTTCAGGACTTTTGTTAGTAAAATGGTTAATTTTATTATATTTCCTAAATACATGTGCTGAGTTATGTTTATCTCCAATTGGTCTATCATTGGTGGGTAAATTGTCTCCAAAACGTTTTGCATCATTGTTATATGGAGTATTCTTCTTGTCTAATGCATCTGGTTATGCTTTAGGAGGAACTTTAGGTTCTATATTGCCTGCAACGGGAGATAAATTTGCAAAAGCAAAAGAACTAGGAATCGATCTTCAAGCAGTTTTAGATAAAAAAATAACACCATCTGCAGAGCAATTGGCTTTGTTGGATCACCATCAAATTAGTGCTCAAAATCCAATTTTTGCAGGATTTGAGATTCATAACTTATATGAATTCTTTATGGTATTTGTTGTTCTAACTGGTATTGCAGCTATTTTGTTATTTGCTTTAACTCCAGTGTTGAAGAAATTAATGCACGGTGTTAGATAAAATGGAAAACAAAATTACTTTAGAAGAAATTCAAAATTTTGAAGGCAAGTACCCAAAGCAATTGTGGTACTTGTTTTTAGTTGAAATGTGGGAACGTTTTTGTTTCTACGGAATGAGAGGGGTTTTAGCAGTTTTCATGGTAGACCAATTGGGTCTGGTTGAAGGAAAAGCAAATCTTCAATATGGAGCTGTGCAGGCTTTCGTTTATGCTTTTACGTTTATTGGTGGAATTTTTGCCGATAAAGTTTTAGGATTTAAAAAATCGCTTCTTTTTGGAGGAATCGTTATGATTTTGGGTAATTTGCTAATTGCTGCAAATCCGCACGATTTCTTTTACTACGGAATAACGCTTTCTATTATTGGAACTGGTTTTTTTAAGCCAAATGTTTCTTCGATGGTTGGAGAACTTTATCATGAAAACGACGGTCGTCGTGACGCAGGTTACGGATTGTTTTATGCCGGAATTAATATTGGAGGAATGCTTGGTGGAGCAATTCCAATTTATTTAGGGAAAAATTATTCATGGAGTCTTTGTTTTCTTTCAGCGGCAATCGTTATGATAATTGGTGTTGTGACTTTTCTTTTGACTAAAAAACATCTAGCACCAATTGGAAATTCTCCTTTAGAAAACCATGAACCTAAGAAACGTAATTTATATGAAATTGCTGTTTATGTGGGTTCTTTTGTGGTGATTCCGTTGGTTTACATAATGGTTATCAATTCTGATTTTACAGAATATTTTATGTATACAATTGGAATTGCGGCTGTAGGGTACTTTTTGTTCGAGTTGATACAAATTAAAGATGCGAAACAACAACGAAAGCTCTTAGCGGCATTTATCTTTATTTTTGGATACTTTATGTTTATGGCAATTTCTGAGCAATCTGGAGGTTCATTGTCATTGTTTGCGAAAGATAATTTAACTAATAAACTGTTGTTCTTCAATATCGATCCAAACGTGGTTAATAATAGTATAAACTCACTTTATGTTATTATTTTTAGTCCATTATTAGGCTTTTTGTGGATTTATATGTCTAAACGAAAAATTGAACCTAATACTGTTGTTAAGTTTGGTTTGTCATTTATTCTGTTGGCGGCAGGTTTCTTTATCTTTTATGCAGCTAGATATTTTGTAAACCAAGACGGATTAAGTTCTCTAGATGTATTTGCTTTAGGATATCTTTTGTATACGTTAGGTGAATTATGCATTGGTCCAATTGGAATGTCTGTAATTACTAAATTATCTCCAAAAAGATTATTTGGAATGATGATGGGATTATGGTTTCTTTCAAGCGCATTTGGTCAATTTGCTGCCGGTAAATTAGGAGCCGAAATGTCTGATGCAAATACAGGAACTACCTTAATGTCTAAGCTTATTGCTTATACAGACGGATACTATCAATTAGCGATTTATGCATTAGTTGCAGGAATTGCATTAATTGTTTTAACTCCGTTAATCAGAAGGTTGATGCAAGAAGTTAAATAATTATATTGTAATTAGTTTTTACATAAATTTGCAGAAAATTCCTCATTATGAAAAAAATAATACTTATTGCTTTCATTTTACTTGGTGCTATGAGTCTTCAGGCACAAGAGCTAAAATGGTATACAGATGTTAGAGAAGCGATTACTGTTAGTAATAAAGAGCAAAAACCAATGTTGATGTTTTTTACAGGGAGTGATTGGTGCGGTTGGTGTATACGTTTACAGAACGAAGTTCTTAAGACAGAAGAGTTTAAAAAATGGGCAGCAATAAATGTAGTTTTGGTGGAATTAGATTACCCAAGAGCTGTTCCTCAAACGCCAGAACTTAAGAATCAAAATCTTGAGTTGCAGCAAGCTTTTGCAATTCAAGGTTTTCCGACGGTTTTCTTCACGAGTGCAGAAACTAAAGACGGAAGAGTTAATTTTAAAGGTCTTGGTAAAACAGGATATGTTGCTGGTGGCCCATCTGCTTGGTTAACAGTTGCTGAAGGAATTGTTCATCCGAAGAAATCTTAAAGAAAGATAAAATCTTAATTTTTTATATAAAGTCCCTTGTTTTTACAAGGGACTTTTTTTGTTTCGTAAGAAAATAAGTTCATTTCAATAAACAAATTATGATTTTTATATTTTATTGTTATTAAAAAAACATATAATGTATTTTTTGTGCTAATAAAAATTGGAAAATTAAAATATTATGTTAATTTCGTTTTGCTAATCTAACCAAAACCAATTAATATGACCAAAAAACTACTTATCCTACTGTTTTTTTTGGGTTCATTTTTTATGCAAGCGCAAAATTTAGCATGGCGAACTAATATGACAGACGCGATTGCAATTAGTAATGAGCAAAGAAAACCAATGTTGATTTTATTCACTGCCTCAGGTGTACCAGACAATCTTCAAAACGAAATTTTTAAAACTCCTGATTTTGCCGTATGGTCGCGTGATAACGTGGTCTTAGTAAAATTAGACTTGTCAGACATGAATGCTTCTGATAGTGATCGCGAACAGAATGTAAAATTGAAAAATGCATTCGGTGTAGAAGAACTTCCAGAAGTATGCTTTGCCATGGCATCAGTTAGAAAAAACAAAACAACATTCAGTGCCCTAGGGAAAATCGCCTACAAACCTGGTGGAGCAAAAGCTTGGATTGCAGAATCAAACACGATTTTACATCCGCCTGAATAACGATTTCATTTCAACTTTTATTTTAATTTTTTTTTGATGCCTCTCTGTCCCGACGGAGAGGTATTTTTTTTATTTAAAAAATTATGAATAGAGAATTTGATTTTTTATCGCATCGTTTTTTAAAAAATTAATAAAATAAGATTCGTTTATTATCAAAGTGATTTTAATTATTAAATCAGCATTTTTTATTCGTTAAATAATTAGTTTGGTGTTGTTTTTATATTATTTTAGTCGTATTAACTTAACCAAAACCAATTTATTATGCTCCAAAAACTACTTATTTTAGTGCTCTTTTTGAGCTCATTTTTTGTGCGTTCTCAAGGTTTAGTTTGGAGAACCGATATTAATGAAGCTGTTACAGTAAGCTCAGAACAAAGAAAACCATTGCTTATTTTTTTTACAGGACAAGGCGTTGGGCAGAAATTTCAAAATGAAATTTTTGCTACACGTGACTTTGAAGACTGGTCTCGTAAAAATGTTATTTTAGTAAAACTTGATCTTTCGGATCAAACAGTTTCTGAAAACATAAAAGAACAGACTGTGCGATTGAAAAATGCTTTTGGAGTTCAACAAATTCCGCAAGTGTGTCTAACCGAAGTTTATTTAAGGAAAGGAAGAACTAGTTTTAATAAATTAGGTTTAATGTCGGATAATCAATCAGGGATAAAATCTTGGTTAGACGAATGCAATTCGATGTTAAATAAAGAATAATCAAAACTACAATTTATAGTATCCCTTTTCTTTCGTTGAATGAAAAGGGATATTTTTTTTCAAACAGCTTTCTTTCCAATATTTTTGAATGGAATTCGAATTTGATCCGTCTGCAATTATCATTTTTGGCTGTATTTTTCTTAATAATCGGTCTAAATTTACCTTTGGATTTTGTGTAATAAGCAATAGATCTGGCGATGAATAAGATGGATAAATTCCTGAACTATCTATTATAACAATTTTTTTGTTTTTAAAATACATCAGATTTTTTAAAGATTCGGTTTTACTTAAAGAAACAGAATTTCCGACTAGATAAGAATTTATAATTCTGTCATTTTGATCATTTTTAAATAGTGTATCTCTTTTATAAAACACAATGTTTCTTCCTGTACGAGTAGAAATTAATGTGTTGTTTTTTTGGTTGTAAATAATAAATTCTTTTCCTCTTTCGATTTGAATTTTATAAATGATGAATGACAACTGCACTAAAATTACGGAACTCATCACAAATATTATTTTAGTAAAATTTGGTTTTTTTAGCCAAATAATGCTGCTAATTATTAAAAGATAAAATGTTAGCAAATAATAAGAATTAAAGCTGATGTCTCGAATAACAAATGAATCTACCGAAGCAACCGCATGTATCATTAGGTTTAAAAGATAAATGCTTTTTTCAAAAATCATTGTTATAAATAATGGCGGGCTTGTAAAAATGGCAATTAGCATTACAACAATTCCAGCGATCATTATAAAAGATAAAACGGGAAGAATAATAATATTGGTAACGAAGAATAAGCCAGGAAATTGATGAAAATAATAAAGGCACAAAGGTAAAGTACCTATTTGAGCGGCAAAAGAAACAGTCAAAGCTTCCCAAATGTAATTTGTGAGTTTGTTTTTTGGTTTGTAAATATTCTTTAAAAGCGGCTGTAGCCAGATAATAAAAAACAATGCCAAATAGCTTAATTGAAATCCGACATCAAATAAAAAGTAAGGTTCGAATAATAATATAAGGAGAATTGAAGCTAGTAAAGTATGATAAATATTGCCGTTTCTTCGTAAATGATTTCCAATTGCAACAAAAGAAAACATAACAACAGATCTTAAAACTGAAGGAGATAAACCCGAAATAACAGCAAATCCGGCTAAAGAAATTAGAATAGAAAACAGTTTAAAAAATGAGCCTTTACTTGTATTTGGTATTGGTTTTAAAATAAAAGTAATAAAAAGCATTATAAAACCTACGTGTAAGCCAGAAACTGATAAAATGTGTGTTGCTCCAGAATATTGATAATCTTGAATAATATCTTGTGAAATTTCTTGCTGTTGTCCTAAAATCAAAGCGAGGGCTACATTCATTTCTTCTTTGTTGAATTTTGATTTTTCAAGATTTAAAATGATTCGAGAATGTAGTTTGGCGCAATAATACCAAATGTCTTTTTGAGTGGTTTTGCTAACTGAAATTTCTTTTTTTTGGCAATAGATTTGAGCATAAATCTGTTTGTTAGCCAAATATCTACTGTAATCAAATTGATTCGGATTTTTATTGGATTGATTGCGTTGCAAAACGGTTTCAATTTTAATGCTATTTCCAATTACAAGAGGATTTGTTGTGCTGTCTCTTTGAATGTTGACAATTATTTTCCCTGAAAAATTCTTGCCTGAAATAGATTTTATTAATCCGATATAACGATCAGCGTAATCGTTGCTTTTTAGTTTTTCTCTAAGAATTAAAGTTATGGTTTGCTTTTTTTCGAATGCGCGTTCGCAATGTGTGTAATTTGTTTTTTGAAGATTTTCGGTATGACTTAATAGGGTAAAAATACCAATAGAAAAAGCAAGAAAATAGGTTGAAAACCCAAATGAGAAATCATTTCTGCGGTATTTTAAATTCCATAAATAGAAAAAAGAAAATAAAACAGATGAGAATGACAGTATTATTGTTGCTAACGTAACGGAACAATTAATATAATAAACGGTAATTATGCCAAATAAAAAGGCAATTGTAATTTTTACTAACGGAAAATCTAATACTTTCATGTTCTAAAAGTATTAAATATTTGTAAGAAAAATAATAAAAAAAATGATTTTTACGGAAGGATTCTATTTACTTGCTCGAAAGCATTTTTGTAATATGCCTCTTTGGTTGAAGAAATAATTACTCCTTTTGAAGTAGAAGAATGGACAAATTTTATTTCATCAGAATTGACTTCTGTAATAAGTCCAACGTGATTTATCTGTCTGCTTTTATTGGTTTTAAAGAAAATTAAATCGCCTTTTCTGGCATCATTTAGCGGAATCACTTTTCCAATTTTTGCCTGTTCGTAAGAAGCTCTTGGCAGTGGAATGTTTTCACTTTGAAAAGTAGTATAAACCAATCCAGAACAATCAAAACCACTTCTTGTAGTTCCTCCAGCTTTATAACGAACACCAATATTTTCTGTTGCTTTTTCGATTAAATTATTAACTAAAGCTCTATTTTCTTTTTTTGATTCGTTTTTGGTTGCAACAGCCGAAGTCGATTTACAAGAAGTAAAAGCAACGGCTAAAAGCAGGAAAATTATAATTCTTTTCAAAACAGAAGTTTTAAGTTTATTTTTTTAAATCGGCAACAATCAATTCTGCAGTTTTTTTACTTGCGCCAATTCCGCCCAGTTTTTGTTCTAAAACATCATAATTATGGAGCACTTTTTTGCGATATTCTGGTTCTAATAATTTTTGAAGCTCTTCTTTAATTCGTTTTTTATTGCATTCTCCCTGAATTAATTCTGTCACAACTTCTTGATCCATAATTAAATTGACAAGAGAAATGTATTTTAAGGTAATAATGCGTTTTGCAATTTGATATGAAACCTCGCTTCCTTTATAGCAAACTACTTCGGGAACTTTAAAAAGCGCCGTTTCAAGAGTTGCAGTTCCAGAAGTTACCAAGGCGGCAGTCGACGAACGAAGCAGATCGTAGGTTTTGTTAGAAACAAATGCGATATTTTTATTTTTTAGAAATTGCTGATAAAATTCGTATTCCTGACTCGGAGCGCCAGCAATTACAAATTCGTAATCCTGAAAATCATCAACAACGCTCAGCATTACGCTTAGCATTTTGGTAATTTCCTGTTTACGGCTTCCTGGCAAAACGGCAATAATTGGTTTTTCGCCTAAATTATTTTCTTTTCTAAATATAGCTTCATCAAAAGCAGGCTGATTCTGAATGGCATCAATTAATGGATGTCCTACAAAATCTACTGGAAAATGATGTTTGTCTTCGTAAAAACTTTTTTCGAAAGGCAGAATAACAAACATCTTATCAACATCTTGTTTGATTGCATTAATGCGATTTTCTTTCCAAGCCCAAATTTGTGGAGAAATGTAATAATGTGTTTTGTATCCTAATTCTTTAGCCCATTTTGCAATTCGCATATTAAAACCTGGATAATCAATAAAAATGATTACATCTGGCTGAAATTCAGAAATGTCTTTTTTACAGATTTTAATATTGTTTAAAATGGTTTTCAAGTTAAAAACAACTTCAATAAATCCCATAAAAGCCAATTCACGATAGTGTTTAACTAAAGTTCCGCCAACTTTTTGCATTAAATAGCCGCCCCAAAATCTAATTTCTGCTTCAGGATCTTCAATGTATAATGCTTTCATTAAGTTCGAACCGTGCAAATCTCCAGAAGCTTCTCCTGCAATTATGTAATATTTCATGTTGGTTTTTTTGAATGTGCTAAAGTTGTAATTCCGTATTAACGGTAACTTCGCAAAGATAAGATTTTAAACAATTAATGTAGAAATTGCCAGTACAATCACGGCTAAAATTACACCACGAGCCATTAATTCTTTATTTCTTTTTAATAAAATAGCAAAAACGGCAAGATCTAAAAGTGTTCCTAAAGTAATGATTTTTCCAAGATATCCCTGTTCTTTTATAATTTGAAGTCCAGAGGAAATATCAAAATTGGTAAAAAAAGTAATGAACAAATAGCTTCCTAAAAGTGCGGTAAAAATTCCGATTATAAAACCGATTCCTAATTCTTTAATCATTTAATTTCCAAGTGTTAAGTTGCTGAATGGAGTGGTGAGCAGTTAAGTCAAATTGAACGGGAACTACCGAAACATAGCCGTTTTCTAATGCCCATTCGTCCGTATCTTCTCCTTTATCTTCGTTTACAAATTTTCCGGCAAGCCAATAATAATCTTTTCCAAAAGGAGTTTGTCTTTTGTCAAATTTCTGTGCGTAATAGGCTTTCGCTTGACGGCAAACTTTAATTCCTTTTATTTCAGATTCTTTCAATTTTGGAAAATTGACATTTAAAACTACTCCAGGCGGAAGTTTATTAGCTAAGGTTTCTAACGTAATTCTTTTTACAAAAGATTTAATTTGCTCAAAATCAGCATTCCAATCAAAATCTAATAACGAAAAACCGATCGATTGAATGCCTTCAATTCCTGCTTCTACGGCGGCGCTCATCGTTCCCGAATAAATTACATTTATAGAAGAATTGGAACCGTGATTGATGCCCGAAACACACAAATCTGGTTTGCGTTTTAAGATTTCGTTTACGGCTAATTTTACACAATCGACAGGAGTTCCAGAACAGCTGTATTCTGCGATTGGATCGTTTTCTTTCGAAATTTTATCTAAAAATAAAGTGTTATTGATTGTAATTGCATGCCCCATTGCACTTTGAGGTTTGTCTGGAGCAACGACGATGACTTCGCCGATTGTTTCCATGACACTAATTAGTGCTCTAATTCCTGGAGCTAAAATACCGTCGTCATTGGTAACAAGTATTAGAGGTTTTTCGGCTTTCATTTTATGAATATTATGTGTAATTTTAACAATTGTAAGATTTTAAAAACAAATGTAGTGACAGATCTTTCCAGATAAGTCACAAATATTGTAAAATTTGTCAACTAAGTTAAAGAACTTTTTTGCGAATTAAACATTTTTATATCTTTAACAAAAAATTATCGTGACGTTAGCTATCGTGGCATAGTTTTTAACGTAACTTAGATTAAAAAATTGATGAATGCTATTATAAAGTTTATGAAAAGAAATTATAAGATAATTATAGCCGTGTTGTGCTTGTCGCTGACATTATTCGCTTTTAAGATGAATGCCGATAGGACAATTGATCCGGATCCGAACAGAGATAAAACACTTTTAGAATTATTAGCATTTGTTATTGAAAAAGGACACTACAGTCCAGCAGAAATAAATGATGAATTTTCGAAAGGTATTTTTAAAGACTATATTGATGCGTTAGATCCTTCAAAAAGATTCTTTCTTCAATCTGATATTGACGAATTTAAGCAATATGAATTAATGCTTGACGATCAATTTTTGAATAAAGATATCACTTTCTTCAATCTTACTTATACAAGGTTGATGAAACGTATGGAAGAAAGCAAAAAACGTTATAAAACAATTTTGGCTCAGCCTTTTAATTATAATGTTGATGAGACTTTTAACGCTGATTACGAGAACATTCCATATGCAAAAAACTTAGCGGAAATTAATGAAAGATGGAGAAAACAAATTAAATTGTCGACTCTTTCTTCATTGGTGACAAAACAAAAAATTGAAGAGGAAAAGAAGAAAAAAGATCCTGGATACAAAGAGAAAACTTTTGATGCTTTAGAAAAAGAAACACGCGAGAGTTCTTTAAAATCTTTAGATGACAACTTCAGTGTTATTAAAGATTTAAATAGAGAATATTGGTTTTCTGTGTATTTGAATTCAATTATGGCTCGTTTTGATCCACATACAAGCTATTTTGCTCCTGAAGAAAAAGATCGTTTTGATGTAAATATCAGTGGTAAATTGGAAGGTATTGGAGCTCGTTTGACTAAGAAAAATGATTTCACTCAAATTGATGAATTGATTTCTGGAGGTCCTGCTTGGAAAGGAAAACAACTAGAAGCTGGAGATTTAATCTTGAAAGTTGCTCAAGGAAATGAGGAGCCAGTTGATGTTGTTGGAATGCGTCTGGATGATGTTGTAAAGAAAATTAAAGGTCATAAAGGAACAGAAGTTAAACTGACAGTTAAAAAAGTTGACGGTTCTATCAAAGTAATTTCTATTATTCGTGATGTTGTGGAAATTGAAGAAACGTATGCTAAATCTAGTATTGTAGAGAAAAACGGTTTAAAATATGGTGTAATTTATCTTCCTAAATTCTATATCGATTTTGAAAATAAAGACGGACGTGATGCAGGAAAAGATATTGCGCTTGAAGTAGAAAGATTGAAAAAAGAAAACGTTAACGGAATTGTTTTGGACGTTCGTGATGACGGTGGAGGATCTCTTTCTACAGTAGTTGATATTGCTGGTTTATTTATCGAAGAAGGACCAATTGTACAGGTAAAATCTGCAGGTAAAAAGAAAGAAGTTTTATACGATAAAGATAAAAAAATCGAATGGGATGGTCCGTTAGTAATTATGGTAAACAGTTTCTCTGCTTCGGCATCTGAAATTTTAGCTGCTGCAATTCAAGATTATAAACGTGGAATTATTATCGGAAGTAAACAAACTTACGGTAAAGGAACTGTTCAAAACGTATTAGATTTAAATCAGTTTGTACGAAATGCAAACTATGGAGATCTTGGAGCTTTGAAAATTACAGGTCAAAAATTCTACAGAATTAATGGAGGTTCAACTCAATTAGAAGGTGTTCATAGTGATGTGGTAATGCCAGATCGTTACGCTTACCTAAAAATGGGAGAAAGAGATATTGATAATGCAATGCCTTGGGATAAAATTGATCCAGCAGATTACACAACTTGGACTTCTAGCGAAAATTTCAATAAAGCTATTTTAAACAGTAAAAATAGAATTGCTCAAAATGCTCAATTCAAATTGATTGAAGATAATGCAAAATGGATTGATGTTAAGAATAAAGAAAACACATACAGCTTGAATATTAAGAGTTTTAAAGAAACTCAAGAACAAGTTGAAAACGAAGGAAAAAAATACAAACCAATTTCTGATTATAAAAACAGCTTAATTTTTAAATCTCTTCCGTACGAAGACGCTGAAACTGCTAATGACGCAGCTTTAAAAGAAAAAAGAGATGCTTGGCATCAAGCTTTATCTAAAGACGTTTATGTTGAAGAAGCTTTAAATGTTTTGGATGATTTGCAAACAAAAGGATTGGTAAAAAATAACGTTGTTTCTCCTAAAATGAAAAAGGATAAACTAGTGAAGTCTTAAATTCAAAAAGAATTTAATTTGTTTAAAAACGCTCTATAAATTTTAATTTATGGAGCGTTTTTTTGTATGTTTAACTTCTAAAAATAGTATTATGAAAGTTTGTTTTAGTCTGATATTGTTGAGCTTTGCATTAACGTCTTGTAAAAAAGAAATCGTAAAAAGTGATGAAGATATTACCAAAGGAGAAGTTGTTTCGTTTAAAGGAAATACGAGTGCGAACGATTCTTTGTATACGGTTGCTTATCTTCCAACTTCTACCACAAAACAAATTGTGAAACATAAATATTATACGCTTTCATATAATGAAAAATTCGAACAAGCCGAATGGGTTGCATACGAATTGAAAAAGGAATATTTGAAAAACAACGATTTTAAAAGGCCTTATTTTATAGAAGATCCAAAAGTAACTACAGGTTCTGCTGATTGGAGAAATTATAAAAAATCAGGTTATGATAAAGGTCATCTTTGTCCTGCTGGAGATATGGAATTTAGTAAAGAGGCTTATAATGATACTTTTTACACTTCGAATATTTCTCCTCAGAAAAAAGAATTTAATGCTGGAATCTGGAATAGGATAGAGCAGAAGACACGTTATTGGGCTGGAAAATATAATGACATTTACGTTGTAACAGGTGGAATTGCAAAAGATTCAGATAAAAAAATAGGAACAGAAGAAGTCGCTGTTCCTAAATATTTTTATAAAATTGTTTTGGCAAAATCTGGAAAAGAGCACAAGGCAATTGCATTTTTGGTTCCAAATGAGAAAAGCGACAAATCTATTTACGATTTTGTAGTTCCGATTGAGACTTTAGAAAAAATGACTGGAATTGATTTCTTTCCGAATCTTAAAAATTTAAAAAGTAGTAAGGACTTTTAAATCTGCAATAGTTTCTGTTGGATTTTCAGCTCTAAAAACAAAGCTTCCAGCAACTAAAACATCTGCACCAGCTTCTACTAGTTGTTTGGCATTTTTGCTTGTTACGCCGCCGTCAATTTCAATTAATGTTGACGCATTTTTACGTGTAATTAATGCTTTTAGTTTTTTGACTTTGTCGTAAGTGTTTTCAATAAATGATTGTCCGCCAAATCCAGGATTGACGCTCATGATGCAAACCACGTCGATATCGTTTATAACATCTTCTAATAAATCAACATTTGTATGCGGATTCATTGCTACTCCGGCTTTCATTCCTTCTGCTTTTATTGCTTGAAGTGTTCTGTGTAAATGTGTACAAGCTTCATAATGCACAGTTAATCCATTTGCTCCTAAATCTGCAAAAGTTTTAATATATCGATCTGGATCAATAATCATTAAATGTACATCGATATATTTTTTTGCGTGTTTTGAAATTGCTTCTAAAACAGGCATTCCAAAAGAGATGTTAGGTACAAAAACTCCATCCATAATATCGATATGAAACCAATCAGCTTGACTGTTGTTAATCATTTCGACATCGCGTTGTAAATTGGCAAAATCTGCTGCAAGAACTGAAGGAGCTATAAATGTGTTTTTCATTATGTAGTTATGTGTTGTTTTTACAAAGATAATTTTTTTATGCTGTGTGCAGAAATTTAAACGCAAAGAGCGCTAAGATTTTACGCAAAGTTCGCTAAGTTTTTGTTTGAAATTAATTAAGAAAATGAAGTTCTCAAAGCTTTGTGTTCTCTGTATGCTTTTAAAATTAACAACAAAAACTTAGCGAACTTTGCGTAGTCCTTTGTGTTCTTTGCGTTAAAAAAATTATGCGCTATATATTAAAAAACTTTTCGGCTAAAAATAAAAAACTCCGGTAATCAGCCGGAGTTTCAATCATCAATCAAAAAACGAACAGTCAATCAAACTGTTGTTTGCTTTACAAAGGTTTCATGTTTCATGTTTCAAGTTACACGAAGCAACCTGAAACTTTAAACCTGAAACAAATATTGTTTATCCTAAATAAGTTTTAAGGATTTTACTTCTAGAAGTGTGTTTCAATCTACGGATTGCTTTTTCTTTAATCTGACGAACACGCTCACGAGTTAGGTCGAAAGTTTCTCCAATTTCTTCAAGAGTCATTGGGTGCTGATCGCCAAGACCAAAATACAAACGTACTACATCTGCCTCTCTTGGAGTTAATGTTTCTAAAGAACGCTCGATTTCAGTACGAAGAGATTCGTGAATTAATTCTCTATCAGGATTTGGAGATTCTCCAGAACGTAATACGTCATAAAGGTTAGAATCTTCTCCTTCAACAAGAGGTGCATCCATAGATAGGTGACGTCCAGAGTTTTTCATAGACTCTTTTACGTCGTTTACAGTCATGTCAAGTTCTTTTGCAATTTCCTCAGCAGAAGGCGGACGCTCGTTAGATTGCTCTAATAAAGCGTACATTTTGTTGATTTTATTGATAGAACCAATTTTGTTTAATGGTAAACGTACAATACGAGATTGTTCAGCCAAAGCTTGAAGAATCGATTGACGAATCCACCATACAGCGTAAGAAATGAATTTAAAACCACGAGTTTCATCAAAACGTTGTGCCGCTTTAATTAAACCTAAGTTTCCTTCATTAATTAAATCCGGAAGAGTTAATCCTTGATTTTGATATTGTTTAGCCACAGATACTACGAAACGTAGGTTGGCTTTTGTTAGTTTTTCTAAAGCTCTTTGATCACCAGCCTTTATTCTTTGTGCTAATTCTACCTCTTCATCAGCGGTAATTAGGTCAACTTTTCCAATTTCTTGTAGATATTTATCTAACGATGCAGTTTCACGATTAGTTACCTGCTTGGTGATTTTAAGTTGTCTCATGTTGTTGTCTCCCTATTTTTTTAAAGTGTACAAATGGTTATACGTAAGTAGTATCAAAAAAGTTACAATTTATTAGAAAAAAAAAATAAAAAAAACTCCAAAGCATTGAAACAGTGGAGTTTTTAGAGGTAATTATTTTGAATTTTAATTTATTGAAGTTCTTTTACTTCAATAAAATCTTTAATCGAAACGGGATTTCCTTTTTCGGTAAAGCCTTCGATGTTTATTTCGTATGTTCCAGGAAGATCAGAAGTGAAAAAAGTGATAGCTTTTCCGTTGTTCAAATCCACTTCTGGATTCCATAACAGCTGACTCCTGAAATCTGGAATTCGTTCGTATTTATTGCCTTCACTGTAATCTGTTTGATGATACGATTTTTTTAGTGAAGGTCTTAGAAGAGCTGGTTTTAAAATGTAATTTTCTTTTTGCGGACTGCTGTAATTACCTTCTTCGGTAATAATACTTATTATTCCGTTAAAAACTTTTGGCCCGACATAATATCCTCCTGTTAGGATGTTAATGCTGCGTACATTGTTCATATTATACGTAAAAAGTTCGTTTACATTTTGCAAAAGCAAGCCGTCAACAATAACAAGTGCTGGTTCTGGCGACTGAAATTTTGTGGTGTAATCAACTACGTGTAAGCTGTAATTGTTTCCGTTTTGTTTATAAGAAGCAGCGGTTGCTATTTCGACGATGGTTTCTTTTAAAGTAGGAAATCTGGTAAAGTCGTTAAGATTGTATTCTTTTGAAAGCGGAGCATAAAACGGATCGATTTTTTCTGGCTTTACTATGCTATCGGTTTTATTTAAATAGTAAGCGTTTTCAATTTGACTTGCAATTGATCTTTCCAGTAATGTTTCTTTAAATTCAACTGGCAATCTAAAATTAGGCTGAAAAGATAGTTTACTATATTCTGGTTCATTCATTTTGTCCAATTCTATCGTAAAAGCTTCTTTTTGCTCTCCTAAAACTTGTAAAACAGTTTCATTGCCAACATAATTTTTGTCTAAATTGAAAATGAAATGTCCGTTTTGATCTGTTTTTACTACTTTAAAAGCAAATGATTTTCCTGTTAGCGACAATGCTACGTTGATATTTTGAACGCTTGTTGAATTGTCTTTAGGAATAATCCTGCCTGAAATCATTTCTCCGCGAAGTTCTGGAAGAATTGTCTTTTCTTTTGTTTGCAAAGTTTCAATAGAACCAGCGGTTTTATAAAATTCACTAGCAGTTAGCTGTTTTGTAATCGGCAAATTATCTATTTTTCTAACAGAAAGAGAATAGTTTCCTTTTTCTGGTGTTGAATTTGCAGAAACAATTTCTAAAACAACTTTTTCTCGATTTGTAAAGCTTTTTTTGTCTAGGTTAATTTTAAAGTTATTATCCTTTATTTCTTCTTTATTGAGAGGCAATGCTGTCAAAACAATTGCTTTTTCTGAAGTAGAATTGGTTGACGTATTTTTGTCTTTTGCGGCATTAGCTTCATTAACTTCATAAGGATTTATGATCTTAATGTCGGTTTGAAAAATTTTTGAAACAGACGAATTTAATGTCCAAGTTGTGTATCCTACAAGTTTGTAATTTCCTGTTTTTATTGTGGTAGGAATAAAATAGTCTCCCGCCGCAGTACTATTGTCTAAACGTAGTTTGTTTTTGAAAACAACATTGCTGTTGTTGTCTACAAGTTCCACATAAGCGATTTTGCTAATTGCACTTGGCGTTTTATCGGTACTTTTAAGACAATAGATTTTATACAACAAAGTTTCTCCAGAAACAAATGTTGTGGCATTTGCATGGATAAATAAAGTTTCATTTAAAGAAACCTCTTGTTGAGCGACGATTTGTCTGGTATTGACAAGTAATATCAATAGTAAAATGTGTTTTAATCTTTCCAAAATGAAGGTATTATGTTAGACGCAAATGTTGTACAATCTCCGCAAGCAGCATCTACCATTGTATAGGTTGCTGATCCCGCGCCGGCCACATAGGTAAGGGCGTTGTTTTGTATAGCAGAAATTAAAAGAGGTCCATCGCAAGGAGGATTTGCATTAGATTGAAAACAGAATCTAAATGAAACATTTTCGCAAGGATTCAAATAAGCCGGAGTATTGGTTGGAGGAAATAAATCGGTGTAATTAAAAAAGATTCTTTTAGACGAAACTGTTGCCACATCAAAATATCCTATAACTTTTACGTCAACATTACTGGTACATCTAATATTTCCAGAAATAACACCTGGCTGTTTTGGAGACAATGCACTAGAAGAAGTCGACATTTCTCTTAAGATTTTATGAAAAGTGTAAGCTTCCTGATTTTCTACATATTGTTTTACCAAAATGCTATATCTCTGTGCAATAATGTAATCATCTTCTCTAATAAAGCGAACAGGAAAATTTACACGGTCTTCGGCTAAATTGTTTGTATTTGTAATGATTATGTCTGTTGACTTTTTTGTTGCATAACAAACTTTTTTGTTCGGATCATTGTCTTCCTCAACTGTTATTCTTTGAGGTCCAGTAACGACAGCTCTTTCAGAAGACCATTTTGGGGCTACGATTTTATAAGTTTCTTCATATTCGTATCTGTAATATTTTGAAGTTCCCGTTGGATCATAACTATTTACATTAATTTGAACGCCCAATCCTTCTTTTTCTTTTGTAACAGCTGTAGGAATAATATCTGCAATAGGAGTTGCTGTAGTTAAGGTTTCGCTAGACGATTCGTAAACTTTTCCGTCTTTGGTTTTTATTTCCAAACGATATTGTCTTCCAGAAATAACTTCGAATTCTGATTGTGAAACATATACGCCAGATTGTTCTGTAAAAGCATACTCGTTATTAAGATTGTCTTTTACAATAACCGTTGCGCCAGTTTCTGTAGTTGGCCCTTCGTCTTCGAATCGTGCAGTTTTAGTAATCTTAATTTCTTGTTTTTTAAGTTCGTTTGTTAAAGTTGCTTCAATAACAATTGCTTCTTCGTATGTATTGGTTTGTAAATTATAAGCTTCTGTACAACTATTAATCAATAAGCTTAATAGAAGTAAAAGAATAATTTTACTTGAGTGTTTGATATTTATAGCTTTATGATACATTTTTTAAAATTTAAAATTATAAGTTATACTTGGAACCGGAATTGAGAAAATAGATGTTTTGTATGCTTTTACTTGTCCTCCTTCTGTTGCAAAGTAAATTGAGTACGGATTGTTTCTGCCTAACACATTGTAAACGGATATGTTCCAGAAACTATGTGCTAGTTTTTTTATTTTATGATTTCCTTCAATATTAATTCCGATATCTAGACGAATGTAATCTGGAATTCTATATTTATTTCTGTCGCTATATAGAGTATATTCTGCGTTTCCATATTGGAAAGTTCCAATTGGATATGTAATTGGTCTTCCTGTTTGGTACATAAAATTGGTAGACAAACTATAACGCTTTGTAAATTTATAATTTAAAACAGTGCTTAAATCATGCGGTTTGTCAAAATTTGCTGGAAAAAAGTCACCATTATTTATTCTTTCAGAATCAAACTTACTATCCAATTTTATAAGTGTTCTAGAATAAGTATAACCAATCCAACCATTCAATCTTCCAACTTGTTTTTTTAGTAAAAATTCTACACCATAAGCTTTTCCATCTCCTTGTAAAAGTTGCGTTTCTATAGCTTCATTCAATAATAAATTTGCTCCAACTTTATAATCCATTATATTTTTAGAAGTTTTGTAATATCCTTCTAAGCTAAGTTCAATTTCATCGTCTAATACATTTTTATATAAACCAAGCGAATATTGTCTACCACTTTGAGGTTTTACATTTGTATTCGATAATGTCCAAGTATCTGTTGGCGATTGCGTAGTGTTGTTGGATAAAAGATGAATGTATTGTCTTGTCTGATCGTAACTTGCTTTTATAGAAAAGTCTTTTGTGAAAAAATAACGAGCAGAAATACGAGGCTCTATACCGCCGTAAGTTTTTATTACTTCGTAATTTCCGTAATGTTTTGTTTCAATTAAAGTTGCATCATTTAATGGAGCATCGTCTTCGTAAATACGCTGATTGGCTTCTCCTAAAGCAGCATAAAAAGAATAACGTAATCCAAAATCAATTTCTAGTTTATCATTTAATTTAAAGTTGTCTGCTATAAAAATAGCCGATTCTAATCCTTTTTCTTTGTCAATATTAATTGGAACTAATAATGATGCTGGATTTTTAGGATTTAGATAGCCCGGACTTACGTTATACAATTTACTTGATAAACCGTAGTTGATGTTATGTTTTTCATTATAAGCATAATTGAATTTCATCATCAGTTGCGTTTCATTGATTTTATATCCAAAATCAAATGCGTTTTCTCCACGAGTATCATAGTCGATATTGAATTTGTATTCGCTATTGGTGAAGATTAAAGACGATTTATTTTTTTTGTCATAAGTATGATCCCATTTGGCCGAAACAAGTCGGTTGCTGTATTTGTATAAAGAATCTGAACTTATTCTAAAACGATCTTTACTATAATAAGCAGTTGCTTCTATAGCATTGTTTTTGTTTATAGTGTTGTTATATTTTAAGAAAACATCGTAAAATCCGGCTTCACTATTTTTTAAATCTTCATCGTCTAAAGATTTTAAAATCCAGTCAGAATAAGTTGCTCGCACTCCGGCAAGAATACTCGATTTGTTTTTTTGAATTGGCAGTCCGACAGTAATATTAGTAGTTATAGGTCCAATTGCACCTTCTCCAGAAACTTTTTCTGCATTACCATTTTTTGAACTAATATCGAAAACAGAAGACAAACGCCCTCCGAAATCTACTGGAATGCTTCCTTTATAGATATCTGCTTTTTTTGTCACATAAGGATTTATCGCAGAAAAAAAACCTAAGAAATGTTGCGGATTGTAAAGTACAGCATTGTTTAAAAGAATCAAGTTCTGATCTTCTTTACCACCTCGAACATTAAATCCTGCAGAACCTTCTCCCGTAGTTTTGATGCCAGGAAAAGTAGTTGCAATTTTAAAAAGATCTCGTTCTCCAAGAATTAAAGGGACGTTTTTTACTGCTTCAATATCAATCGAAACTAAACCTGAAACAACGGTTTCGGTAATTCTCTTTCCTCTCTTTTTTATGACAACTTCGTCTAACTGATTGCTGTCTTCATGTATCTCAAAATCAACAGTTCCGTCATTATAAACCATTACAGTTTGAGTTTTCTTCTTGTAATTAATTGATTTTATTTCTAACACATTAATTCCAAGTGGCACTTGCATACTGTAATGACCTTCGCTGTCGGTAACAGTGCTGATGTTTTTGTTGCGTATTTTGATGTTTACATTAGACTCAGGTTTATTTGTCGCTGCGTTTCTAATATATCCAGAAAGATTACTGGTTTTCTTTTCTGTCACATCTGCTTCCTTACCGATAAATATAATGCTGTTGTTTTTCTTAGTGCTAACACTGTTTAAAGAATCATACTGTTGGTAAAATACAGGATTTTGAGCTCTTCTGCTAATCTGGTTAGCGGGATCATTGGTTTCTGGAAAATAATTTGCAGGTAATTTATTGTGAATACTGCTACTGTTTGTTAAAATTACTTTCTTGTTAAGAACTAAAAAATTAAGGTTTGTATTGGTAAATATTTTGCTTAAAATTTCATCAATAGAGGCCTCTTTATAACTGGCAGTATATAAATTTTTGTTTGCTTTAATCCACTCTGAATCAAAATAAAAGCGATAAGATGATGATTTTTCAATAGTTTGAATTACAGTCATCAAGTCTGCATTTTTCAATTCAATTGATAATTTTTCATTTGTATCTTGAGCAAAAAGGAGTTGATTATAAATAAAGGCAAATAGAATAAGTAGAAATTTTCTCATATGGTTTATTTTTCTGTAAGTAATAGAGATGCATTGATGTGTTTGAATAAATTGATCATAAACTGATCGTAGTCAGATTTTCTAGTTTCTCTATTCATTGCATAAAAATCATTAATCTGTTTTTTTTGGTTTGGAAATATTTTTAGAATTTCACTTTTGCTGTTACAGGTATAATAAGTGTTTTTATAAAAAACAAAATAAGTGTTGTTTTCAATAAAATTGGAATATACTTTATTGTCTACCGTTTTATTTTCAAGTTTTTTGAAGTGTTTTATATAAAAATTAAAGCCATCGCGAAGAGCTGTAACTTCATAGTAACCAGTAGTAAGTTCTGGTAATGTAGAAATCTTTCTATTCAGATTGACAAAGTTTCTTCCGTTTAGAATAAAGGAACTTGTTTTGTCTTGAATCAAAGAAATAGAAGAATATTTAGATTCTCCGTGCGGACTAAAAATCAATTCGTCTTTATGGGTATTGTATTTTAGGTTTGCATTAATGTAGGTCTGCCCGTCATAGACCACAGAACCTTTTCTGAAATCGTTCGAAAGGTAATATGCACTATTATTGTCGATCGTGTTGTAGGTATCTTTGTATGCATACCCATTACTAATGCCTAAATTTTCTATGCCAACTGTGTTGTCAAATAAATTGTAAATTGATTCTTCTTTAGTGTTTTGGCTTAATAAATTAGAAATGTTTAAGAATAATCCAAATATTAATATAAGGATGTTCTTTTTTTTGTGATTTTTCAAGGAATATTCTGTTTTTGGATTGATGTTTCCAAATGTATTAAAAATATATTTTAAAAAACGAACAGTATATGTTAAAATGTAATAAAAAGGTTATATTTTTTATTCTAAAAGCCTTGATTTTGCTGTATAAATAAGTTTAAAGCTGTTAAAATAAAATCTATGAAAAATATAATTTTTTTATATGATATACGCTAGAAAATGGTTTGTTTAGTCGATTTGAATTTAAATTCTATTTAAAAATCAGCTTTTAATTAACTTAAAAACCCCAATTCAACTAAATGAATTGGGGTTTTCTATGAATAAACCTTTAGTAAACTAAGATCTGATTACTCTTTTTTCTCCTCACGTGGAGGTCTTGGAACAAGTGCTTTTTTAGACACTTTTTCTTTTTTAGTTTTAGGATCAACTCCTAAGTACTTCACTTGGAAAACATCTCCCATTTTAACTACGTCAGCAACGTTTTCAGTACGTTCCCAAGCTAATTCAGATACGTGAAGCAATACTTCGTTTCCTGGTACTGCAGTATATTCTACAACAGCTCCAAAATCAAGCATTTTGATTACTTTAACTTCGTAAGCTTCTCCCATTTCTGGTTTGAAAGTGATAGAAGCAATTTTAGCTAATACCGCTTGGATTCCAGCAGGATCTGTACCTAAGATTTCGATAACACCTTGCTCATCAACTTCATTAATAACGATAGTTGTTCCAGTAGCTTTTTGTAATTCTTGAATTACTTTTCCACCAGGTCCAATTAAAGCTCCAATAAAGTTACCAGGAATAGTTCTAGTAATGATTTTTGGTGCATGAGCTTTTACGTCAGCTCTTGGAGCAGCGATTGTCTCAGTTAATTTTCCTAAAATGTGTAAACGTCCATCACGAGCTTGAGCCAAAGCTTGCTCCATAATGTCATAACGTAAACCATCAATTTTGATATCCATTTGACAAGCAGTGATACCATCAGCAGTTCCAGTTACTTTAAAGTCCATATCTCCTAAGTGATCTTCATCTCCTAAGATATCAGACAATACAGCAAATTTCTCTCCGTCAGTAATCAATCCCATAGCGATACCAGAAACTGGTTTCACCATTTGAACTCCAGCATCCATTAAAGCCATTGTTCCAGCACAAACTGTTGCCATAGAAGAAGAACCATTAGATTCTAAAACCTCAGAAACAACACGAATTGTATAAGGACAATCAGCAGGAATCATATTTTTTAACGCTCTTTGAGCTAAGTTACCGTGACCAACTTCTCTTCTTGAAGTTCCTCTTAGTGGTTTTGCTTCACCAGTAGAGAAAGGAGGGAAGTTATAGTGTAAGTAGAATTTCTCTTCACCTTGTTCAGATGGAGAATCGATTTGGTTTGCTTCTCTAGATGTTCCTAAAGTTACAGTTGCCAAAGCTTGAGTTTCTCCACGTGTAAATAAAGATGAACCGTGAACTCTTGGTAAATAATCAGTTTCACACCAAATTGGTCTGATGTCTGTAGTTTTTCTACCATCTAAACGAACACCTAATTCTAATACTACATTACGAACAGCTTCTTTGTTTGTTTTGTAGAAATATTTAGAAACTAAATCTCCGTCAGCAGCTAATTCTTCTTCAGTAAATAAAGCTTTAACTTCTTCTTTTATTTCAGCAAATGCAGCACCTCTTTCGTGTTTAGCTGAACCAACTTTTGCAACAGCATAAATTTTATCGTAAGCTGCTTCTTTTACTTTTTTGTAAATTTCTTCGTTTTCTTTCTCACCTTCGTAAGTACGGATTTCTTTTTTACCAAAAGCTTCCTGTAAACGATATTGAGCTTGAATTTGAACTTTGATAGCCTCGTGAGCAAACTTAATAGCTTCGATCATTTCAGCTTCTGAGATTTCTTTCATCTCACCTTCAACCATCGCTACAGAATCCATAGAAGCTCCAATCATCATATCGATATCAGATTTTTCTAATTCTTCTCTGCTTGGGTTGATTACTAATTTTCCGTCGATACGTGCAACACGAACTTCAGAAATCAAGTTATAAAATGGAATATCTGAAACTGCTAAAGCTGCAGATGCTGCTAAACCAGCTAATGCATCTGGCATAACAGTTTCGTCATGAGACATTAATTGAATCATAACTTGTGTTTCAGCATGGTAATCGTCTGGGAAAAGCGGACGCAATACACGGTCAACTAATCTCATTGTCAATACTTCGCTGTCGCTTGGACGTGCTTCTCTTTTGAAGAAACCTCCAGGAAAACGACCTGCTGCTGCGAATTTTTCGCGGTAATCTACCGTTAATGGTAAAAAGTCAACGCCTGGGTTTGATGTGCGAGCTGAAACTGCTGTTGCAAGAATCATTGTGTCGCCCATTCTAACTACTACAGAACCATCTGCTTGTTTTGCTAAACGACCTGTCTCGATTGTGATGCTTCTGCCATCACCTAAATCGATTTTTTCTACAAATAATTGTGGAATCATAAAATTTTTCCTTATTGATTATACAATGGGTTTTAGTTGTGTTGTAGTTGTTGTTGTGTGTAGTTGTTGTTATCTAAAACCCAATGAAAAACCAAACTTTTTTTCTTGTATTATTATGCGTGTAATGTAAAAACAAAAAGAGGCACTTTCGCACCTCTTTTCTATATTGATTATTTTCTGATATTCAATACTTTGATAATCTCACGATATCTGTTGATCTCTTTCTTTTTCAAGTAATCTAACAAAGCTCTTCTTTTACCTACTAATAGTACAAGAGAACGCTCAGTGTTGTAATCGTGACGATTTTTTTTCAAGTGTTCAGTTAAGTGAGAAATTCTGTAAGTGAACAATGCAATTTGACCTTCTGCGCTTCCAGTGTTTGTTGCACCACCGTGTTGTGCGAAAATCTCTTCTTTCTTTTCTTTGCTTAAATACATTCCAATATTATTTTAAATGATTTTTATGTATGTCAATACAACTTTTGTAAGACGGGTGCAAAATTAGATTAAAAAAACAAAAAAATCAAACAAAAATAAAAGAATCTTAAAATAGAATATCGATTTTTGTTTTTTGAGTAATCTGGCGTCTTATTAGTTCACTTAATTTTATATTGTCAACGGTATAGAATATTGTACACGAACAGGTACGCCTCTTTGTTTTCCAGGAATCCAGTTTTCATATCTGGTAATAACTCTCACAGCTTCTTCGTCTAAACCATATCCTAATGATTTGAGTATTTTAGGCTCTGTTATTTTTCCGTCTTTTTCAATTATAAATTGAATTATCAGTTTTCCTGATATTTTATTTTTTACAGCTTCTTTTGGTAGAACAAAGTTTGCCCCAATAAATTGGTAGAAATCGTTTATTCCTTTTTTTGGTAATGGTCTTGATTCTAGTTGGGTATATTCTGTTACTATACCTTTAGAGTTTTTGCTTTTTCCGGAGACAAACTTTCCTTCCTTATAAATGTCTATGTATTGATATTTTGAATCTTTAAAGAGGCCTTTCCATTCACCATCTTTAAATCCATTCTTTACATTTCCCTGAGCTAGAAAATTTTCTCCTTCATCTTCATACCAGCCATTCCCGTTTACAACGGTATGTTCATTTTTAGAATTCCAAAAATCATAAATTTTCACATCCGAATCAATTCCTGATTGGGAATCAACGTATTCTCCTTTTAATTTAGGATTACCGCTTTCATACCACTCAGAAAAATCTCCGTTTAATCTTGCTTTAATATAATTTTCAGTTTTTTTCTTTTTGCCATTTTCAAAATAGTAAACGTATTCACCATCTTTAGATAGACCATTTTTTGTTTTGGAATTCCCTTCCATTTTTAAAGCCCCAGATTTGTAATAATCTTTAACTTGATAATAATCTTTCTCTTTGCTAAAATCTTTTATAATTCTGTAAAAGACATAATTTTCTTTTGAAGCATCTTTTCCAATAGAATCAAAATAGATGATTTTGTCTGATGTGTTTTGTGAAAAAACGAATGCCGGAAGCAATACTAGCAGTAAATAAAAGGTTTTTCTCATTGATGTTTTTGTAGTAAAAATAGTGTTTTGTGAATTACTATCTCAATAAAATTATTTTGATTTTACAACTTTTTTGCCAGTTTGTTTCTCTGTTAAAGAAGAATAAGAAGTCTTTATATTATTTTGATCAACGCTTACTCCAGAAATTAAAATTCCTTTGTCGTAATTATCAACAAATGAAATTTTTCTAACAATATCATTTCCTTGCCAAACGCCTTGTTTTAAGCCATTTTTTATTTCGCCTTTTTGAGTTACAAAACCTTCTGTTTCTTCATACTCTCCATTTCCGTCGGTTACGGTTTGTGTTTTATCTGTTTCCCAACAATTAAGAATCAAAGTTTGAGATTTTTTTGTTTTAGAATCCCATAAATTCTGTTTCTCCGACTTCTTATTTTGATTTTCGTACCAATTAATTTCTTTGCCGTTTTTGTGATCATCAGAATAGTTTATAACCGATTCTTTTGCGCCGTTTTTGAAATAATAAATAAACTCTCCATCTTTTTTCAAAATATCACGATCTAGTGTAGAGCCCGTCATTTTTTTTCTTCCGTTTTTGTAATAATCTGTTACAACGTAACGGACGCTTTTTTGAGAATAATTGGTAATAATTCTCGTGTAAGTGTGATTTTCGGGTTTGCATTCTTGATTTAACGAGTCTAAAAAGATTTTTTTAGAAACCATGTTAATTTGCGCAGAAAGTTGAACTGAAATAATCAGAAGCAAAAAGAGTAAGCTGTTTCCTTTCATTCAGTTCTGTTTTTTATTCTTAAAGATAATTTTTCTAGAATAATTTGGCAACTTCTTGATTCACAAATTCTAAAAATCTTTCGTCAGCTTCTGTAAACGGATCTATAACATGGCTGTCAATATCGATTTGCCCGATATTTACACCATTCACAAAAAGAGGCACTACAATTTCAGATTTTACGGTCAAACTGCAAGCGATATAATTGTCTTGTGCTTTAACATCTGGCACTACAAAATTAGCATTGCTTTCAGCTACTTGCCCGCAAATTCCCTTTCCAAAAGGAATAACGGTATGATCTGTTTCTGCTCCAACATACGGACCAAGATGTAGTGTCTTAGCGTCGTGATTAGCGAAATAAAAACCAACCCAGTTGTAATAATCCACATTTTCGTTTAGAAGTTGACAAACTGCTAATAGCTTTTCGTCTCTATTCTTTTCATTGTCAGCAATAATATTGCTTATTTTTGGTTGTAATTCTTGAAATGTCATAATACAAAATTTTATACAAAAGTATTTAAAGCTAAACTCAAAAAATATATAAATTTGAAAAAAAAATCTCTTGAAAAAATATTTCCTTCAATTTAAGCCTTTCTTGATTTTTGTAAGCATCTTTTTTCTGACTTATATTGTCTTGACGATTCTTTATAAATTGTATTTAAATGGTTATGAAGTCAATGATATTGACGATGTTTCATTGTTTGTTGGCAAAAACGCTGAATCATTATTAAAGATTTTTGATTATAATATCATCATTCAAAAAAGTTCTCAAAATCCGTGGCTAGAAATCATTTTTAATAATTTATTTCTAGCAAGAATAATTGAAGGATGCAATGCCGTGAGTGTAATGATTCTCTTTGTTTCTTTTATTGCGGCTTTTTCTGGAAAATTAAAAAACACCCTTTTATTTATAGTATTTGGAGTTGTATCTATTTATATTTTAAATATATTTCGAATTGCTTTGTTGGTAGTTCTTTTATATAATTTTCCAGAAAGCAACAAATTAGTTCATGACATTATTTTTCCATTAATTATTTATGGGTATGTCTTTCTTTTATGGATTTTTTGGATCAATAGATTTTCAAAATATGCTAAATAAATTACTCGAAAATAAATTTAAACTGATTGCAGCAGTACTTATTGTGCTTGGTCTGGCATTGGTAAGAATGTTTGAATTGAAGTTGTTTTATGATCCATTTATAAATTATTTTCAGAATGACTTTAAGAATTTGCCCTATCCTCAGGTTGATAAATTAAAACTTTTCTATAGTCTGTTTTTCAGATACATAATCAATTCGGCTTTGTCATTAAGTTTGATTTATGTTTTGTTCAAAAACCGAGATATTTTAAAGTTTAGTATAATAATGTACAGCTTGTTTTTAATAGTGCTATTAACGGCATTTTTTATTGTTTTAGACTTTTTTCCAACTGCAAGCTGGCTTCTTTTTTATGTGAGACGATTTATAATTCAGCCTATTTTAGTTTTGCTGTTTATTCCCGGATTTTATTATCAACTTCAAAATTCCAAAAAATAACATTTGTTTAAGTTTTTTTATAAATCCTTTTTGAATAATTTTGCGGTATGAATATTAAAAAGTGTACAGGTCTATTTTTAGCTATCCTTTTATTGGTTTCCAATATTGGGTTTGCTCTTGATGTGCACTATTGCGGAGGAAAAATTGCCTCTATATCTTTAAATACGGCTTCGAAACCTGTAGTTGAAAAAAAATGTTGCGGTTCTAAAGAAAAAAAGAACTCTTGCTGTAAAGACAAACACGTTCAGATTGAGAAAAAGTCGGATAACGCAACACTTAAGTTTTTCTTCTTTCAATTTGATTTTCCTGCTGTATTGCAAGAATACAAACCTTTAGCTTTTTTAGCGCTTCCTAATTTTAAAAAGAAAGAAGTCCTTTCGTATTATTCTGATGCGAATGCGCCCCCCTTATTCAAATTATACCATCAGTATATTTTCTATTCCTGATTTTAATGTTAAGATGCTATGCAAGTCTTAGTTAAGACTTTGCGTATACATTTTGATTGTTTTTTCTTGCGAAAGAACATCAAGAATGTAATTCTATTTCAACATTAAAATCATTTTTTATGCAAAAAAAAATAATGCTTTTTGCAGCGTTTTTGCTTTCTGTTTCTATGTTTTCACAAGAAGATTTAGAGGAAGTAAAAATCAATAAAAAGCAAAAAGGAATTAAAAAATCCTTTACAGTAACCGCCAATACATCTTTAATTACCAGCAAAGAATTGCTAAAAGCAGCTTGTTGTAATCTTGCCGAAAGTTTTGAAACAAATCCATCAATTGATGTCAATTTTTCGGATGCCTTAACGGGAACCAAACAAATTAAAATGCTTGGTTTAACAAGCCCTTATTTAATGATAACAGAAGAAAATATTCCTTCTGTTCGTGGAGCATCTCAAGCTTATGGTTTGTCTTTTACGCCTGGAACCTGGATTGAAAGTGTTCAGATTACAAAAGGAGCGGGGAGTGTAATTAATGGCTACGAAAGTATTTCTGGTCAAATTAACACAGAACTTTTAAAGCCGTTGAGTGATATTCCATTTTTTCTGAATGCTTACGGTTCAACCGATTCTAGATTTGAATTAAATACTCATTTCAATAAAAAGTTGTCTGACAAATGGGCGACAAGTTTATTTGTTCACGGAAATACACGCGTAGCAAAAAACGATATGAATAATGATGGATTTTTAGATAATCCGTTAGGAAAGCAAATCAATGTTTTAAACCGTTACCAATATTACAATCCAGAAAGCGGTTTAGTAAGTTTTATCAATTTCAGATATATGAATGATAAAAAACAAACTGGAGAACTTGATTTTGATAAAGATCGCGATCGCGGAACAACAAATTATTGGGGTTCAGAAATTAATACAGAACGTTTTGATGTTTCGACTAAAATTGGATATGTGTTTAAAGATATGCCTTATCAGAGTATCGGATTTCAAAATGCATTTAATAGTCATAAACAAGATTCTTATTTTGGTTTAAATCAATACGATATCAAACAAAATAGTTTTTATTCTAATTTGATTTTCAATTCGATTATAAACAATACGATGCATAAGTTTACCACGGGATTGAATTTTAGCTACGATCAATATCAAGAATTTGTAAACTTAACAGACGTAAGCCGAATCGATAATTCGGTTGGAGCTTTCTTCGAATATACTTACGATAATACCGATAATTTTAGTTTAATTTTAGGTGGAAGAGTTGATAATCACAATAGATTAGGATTTTTTGTTACTCCGAGATTGCACATGAGATATAATCCTTGGAAAAATGGTGTTGTTCGTTTCTCAGCAGGTAGAGGAAAACGTTCTGCAAATATTTTCGCAGAAAACCAACAGCTTTTCGCTAGTTCAAGAAGGTTTTCAATTTTAGATTCTAACGGAAAAGTTTACGGTTTAAATCCAGAAATTGCTTGGAATTATGGTGTAAGTTTTTCTCAAAAATTTCGAATTTTTAACAGAAACGCCGATGCAGGTTTTGATTTGTACCGAACGGATTTTCAAAATCAAGCTATTGTAGATGTAATGCAAAGTCCGCAACAAGTTTTGTTTTATGATTTAAAAGGTAGTTCGTTTGCAAATAGTCTTCAAATTGAATTTAATTATGAGTTGATCCATAATTTGAATTTAAGAACAGCTTACAAATATTACGATATTCAAACAGATTATTTAAGAGGTTCTTTTCAGCGTCCGTTGCAGGCAAAACATCGTTTTTTAGGAAATTTAGAGTATGAAACAACTTTAAATGATGATAAACAATGGAGGTTTGATTTTACCTACAATTGGTCAGGAAAACAGCAATTGCCATATACTGCCTCAAATCCTGCAGAAGATCAATTTCCTGATTTTTCACCAGCATATGCGGTTATGAATGCACAAGTAACACGTGTTTTTTCTTCTGTTTTTGAAGTTTATATTGGAGGAGAAAATATTGGAAATTATAAACAAGAAAAAGCAATTTTAGGTGCAGATAATCCTTTTGGACCTAATTTTGATGCGTCTATTGCGTATGCGCCAATTTTTGGTCAAATGTATTATGCGGGATTGCGTTTTAAAATCAAATAACAATTACAAAAATCAATTTCAACAACAATAAAAATTAATAATATGAAAAAGATAATTTTAATCATGATGGTAGTTCTTTTTGGGTTCTCTGCTCAAGCTCAAACTAAAAAGAATAAAAACTTAAAATATACAACAGAAGTAAACGGTAACTGCGAGCAATGCAAAAAAAGAATTGAAAAAGCAGCATATGGGGTTCCTGGCGTAAAAACGGCAAGTTGGGATATTAGCTCACATCAGCTTTCTGTTATTTTGAATGAAGAAAAGACCACTCCTCTAGATTTGAACAAAGCAATTGCCAAAGCAGGTCATGATACTAAGGAAGTTAAAGCAACAACAGAAGATTATGATAATCTGCATAGCTGTTGTAAGTACGTAAGAGAATAATATTTCTAAAAGCCCAAACTAAATGTTTGGGCTTTTTTTAATAGTTAATTTATGTTTAAAATACCGCATTTTATTGCGGTTAAGGTAAATTATTGTTACTTTCACAAACTTATAAAGATAACCAATCTCGTTTTATGAATAATTTTGAATGGACCCAGTTATTAAACCCTGAATTTTATATTACTTTAAGTGTTGGAGGTTTTCAGATTGGGTTGTTTATTGTGCTGTTTATAGTGTTTGCTGAGACAGGACTTTTTGCAGGTTTTTTTCTGCCTGGAGATAGTTTGCTTTTTTTAGCAGGGATTTACAGTCGTGATTTAATCGAAAATGTTTTATTTATTCCAAACGACTTTATAAATGTCTTTTTGCTTGCAACTGCAGTTGCTATAATGGGAGTTTTAGGAAATATGACAGGTTATTGGTTTGGAGCAAAAAGCGGTTATTATTTGTTCAAAAAAGAGGATACGTTTTGGTTTAAGAAAAAATACCTTCTTCAATCGAAAGATTTCTTCGAAAAGTATGGAGGAAAAGCAATTATTTACGCAAGATTTCTTCCGATTTTTAGAACATTTGCACCAATAGTTGCAGGAATTGTTTCGATGGACAAAAAGAAATTTATGTTTTATAATATCTTAAGTTCCTTCCTTTGGTCATTTATATTGATTTTTGCAGGGCACTATTTGTACGGTGTTTTCTTAAAGCAAGGAATAGATTTGAAAAAACACATTGAATACATAATTATAATTATAATCGTAATCTCAACATTCCCAGTATTATTAAAGCTGTTAAAAAAGAGACCAAACGAGCAGATATAAAAAACATCAATAGAAATTAAAATAAAAAAGTCCGAAGTTTAGAACTTCGGACTTTTTTATTTGCATATATTCATTCAAATAAAATTCTATTATTTAGGAATGGTTTTGTTGTATTTAATTCGAATAAAAATTTCAAAAAGTATAATTAACAATTAACAATTAACAATTAACAATTAACAATTAACAATTAACAATTTTAAATCTTACCATTCATTCACTTTATTGGCGTCCATTTTAAGGAAAATAAACAGCAATATTGTAAAGCCCCAAAGTCCAGAACCTCCGTAAGAAAAGAAGGGCAGTGGAACTCCAATAGTTGGGAAAATTCCAATTACCATCGCAATGTTTACAAAGAAGTGTATAAAGAGAATTCCAGCGACACAATACCCGTAAACTCGGCTGAATTTTGTTTTTTGTCTTTCCGCTAAATAAATTACTCTTAGCAATAGTCCTACGAAAAGAGCAATAACGGTTAATGAACCAGCAAATCCCCATTCTTCACCGACAGTTGTAAAGATATAATCGGTATGCTGTTCCGGAACGAAACCACCTTTTGTTTGTGTCCCTTCAAGAAAACCCTTTCCAATCCATCCACCAGATCCAATCGCAATTTCAGACTGATTAGTATTGTATCCAATACCTTTCATGTCTACTGTTTTACCTAGTAAAATATTGAAACGGTCTCTATGGTGTTGCTTGAAAACATTATCAAATACATAATCAACAGAAAATACAAAACCAGACATTAAAGCCAGTAAAATTGCACTTAATAATAAGTTTCGATCAACAACTCTTCCCTTAAAATGAATAATTGCTAAAACAATAAAAGCGATTCCGATAACTACATACGGTTCTAATACTAATGTAAGAACGAAAAGCACAATAGTTATAAAAGCAGTCCATACATACCAAGAAGGTAAACCTTCTCTGTATAGAACTAAGATGAAAACGCTGTAAATTAAGGCACTTCCAGGATCGGGTTGAGGTAAAATAAGCATTACAGGTAAAAGCATAATTGCTAATGCCTGAATCTGTCTATTGGTTTCTTTTAAATTAATCTGTGTGTCGCTTAAATATTTAGCCAAAGCTAAAGAAGTTGCCGCTTTAGCAAATTCAGATGGCTGTAAAGTAAAACTTCCGATAGCATACCAGCAACGCTGTCCGGCAATTGTTTTTCCAAAGAGAAATAATCCCGCAAGAGAAAGTAAAGAAACACCAAATATGATGCTGGCATATTTTTCGTAAAATTTACCATCAACAAAAAGCACGACAAATATCAAAGGAATTGTACAGCAAATAAAGATTAATTGCTTTTGATAAGTTCCATCTGTTGACAGTAAAGAAGACGAATAGATATTCAGCCAGCCTAAAGTTACCAACGCAATGTAGATAAAGACACTTATCCAATCAATATTATTTTTTACACTTTGATTCTTCATTTGAAATAATCTTTCTTAGTTTTTCTTAGTAGTGTCTACTGCTGTTTTTTTAACTTCAGTTTTTGGTGCGGTTGTAATTGGTGCTTTTGGTTTTACAATTTTGGCCTGTAAAGCAGAGTCTTTTGGTACAGATTCAATTTTAAGAGCCGCGCTTATTCCGCCCAATTTAGCATATTCAGAAAGTAAGCTTTTGTTTAATACCCTTACTTCTAAATCAGTTCTTGTGATTTTCTTTCTTAAATATTTTTCGATCATTAAACTTGCAATCGGACCAGCGACTGTTGCTCCAAAACCTCCATTTTCAATCATAACTGCAATTGCAATTTTTGGATTGTCTTTTGGTGCGAAAGCTACGAAAATGGAGTGATCTTTTAGCTTCTCTCTTTTTCCGTTTATTTTAGCGTAGTTCTCGGCCGTTCCTGTTTTTCCGCAAATATCAATTCCTTCTACTCTAAGTGCGTAAGCGGTACCTTTATTATATACATCAAATAGTCCGCTGATAACGGGCGGGAAATATTTTTGATCAATTGAGGTCACATGTTTTGTAGTGAACTTTTCGTCTATTTTTTCTCCTTCAATCTTCTTAATGATATGAGGAGTATAATAATATCCTTGATTGGCAACTGTTGCCATCATATTGGCTAACTGAATAGGAGTCATTAAAACCTCTCCCTGACCAATTGCATTCGATACAATGGTGGAGCTTCTCCATCCTCCGTTAGGATAAATTCTCTTATATGTTTTTGAAGTTGGAATATTACCTCTCTTTCCAATAGGTAAATCATAACCCATAAATTGTCCTAAACCAAAACTTTTTACGTGATCACTCCAAACATCAACGGCTTTGCCTGGATCTTTATACTTATTGATGGTAAGCATATAGGCTTGTCCAAAATAGGTGTTACAAGAGTTGTAAATTCCGTTATGCAATTGATGAGGTCCAAAACCGTGACATTTCATGAATCGACCACCACCATAACTAAAACCATGATGGCACATGAAAGTCGTTTGTTCGTTTACAACGCCTTCTTGAAGCGCAACCAAACCAGTTAAAATTTTAAAAGGCGAACCTGGAGGATATTCTGCTAATAGTCCTCTGTCGTATAATGGTTTAGCAATCGAATCGTAATATAAAAGCGTATAATTTTTAGATCTCTGACGTCCAACTAGAATTCCAGGATCGTAAGAAGGAGCGGTAACAAGTGCTAAAATTTCACCCGATTTAGGTTCAATAGCAACAATTCCACCTCTTTTGTTGATCATTAGTTCTTCACCATATTTTTGAAGTTCCGCATCAATCGTTAGATTAATATCTTCTCCAGCTACAGCAATAGTATCGTATTTTCCTTCTTTATAGGGACCAATTTCTCGGTTATATTTGTCTTTTTGAATATATTTTACGCCTTTAATTCCGCGTAAAGTTTCTTCGTAGCTTTGTTCTACCCCTTGTTTTCCAATTAAATCACCACTATTATAGTATGGATTTTTTGCAATCTGTTTTTCGTTTACTTGAGTGATAAAACCAAAAATATTTGCTCCATAATCTACTTCGTAATCACGTAGAGATCTTTTTTGGAAATAAAAACCTTCGTATTTTCTGATTTTTTCTTGAAAAGCAGCGAATTCATTTTTATTCAACTGAGATAAAAAAACAGAAGGAAGTCTAGGGCTGTAAACTTTTGCTTTTTCAATACGTTTGTGATATTCCTCTTGAGTAATATTTAAAAGTGCGCAGAATTCAGCTATATTAAGGTCTTCTTTAATCTCTCTCGGAATAACCATAATATCGTAAGAAGCCTGATTTGCAACAAGAAGTTTGCCGTTACGATCGTAAATATAACCTCTTTCGGGATAGTCATAAACTTTTTTTATCGCATTATTTTCTGATTTCAGTTTGAAAGAATCATCGATAACTTGAAGATAAAAGATTCTGATCACTAGCAAAGATGCTGCAATAATAATTATAGTGGGCAGCAGAACTTTTCTCATCGTTTATTGGGCTTAATAAGATAAATTATTATTATGGAAGTAATTATCGTGAAAATAGAACTAAATAAGGTTCGGAGTAAAATGTCCCAGATAAATTTGAACTGGAATGCTTCTAGAACAAATAATACAATATGATGCATTAAAACCGAAACCAATATAAATGAAAAACGTTCTGGTGTTAAAGATTCATTTAGTTTAATAGTTTGATATTCGTAACTCAGTCCAAATGAAAATTTAAAAATATAGGGCCTGTAATATGCTAAAATAACACAGGCAGTGGCATGTATTCCGCCAGAATTACAAAACATATCCATAGTTAATCCAAGTAAGAAACTCGAAATAATCAGGCCTGCTTTATTGCTGTTTACAGGATAAAGAATTATGTATAAAATATACGGAAAAGGACTTATGTATCCTAAGAAATTCATATTGTTGAAAATAACAATCTGAATCGCCAGCAGTATAATAAATCGAAAAATATTGCCTAACACTGCGCTATTCATCTTTTTCCTTTTTTTCTAAATTAATAAGTTCTTCTCTGTCCTTGCTTTTAATAATATAGACGTGTCCTAAGTTAGTCATGTCATTAAATAGTTTCACTTTTATAACATAAAAACTTGTTTGCGTTTCTCTATAAATGGTTTCGACAGTTCCGATATTGATCCCTTCAGGGAAAATTACAGATTGGCCACCAGTTACAATGGTATCTCCTTTTCTAACTGAAGCTAATCTCGGAACATCTTTCAGTTGGACAAAACCAGTGCTTTTTCCATCCCATGTTAAAGAACCGAAATGATTTGATTTTTTCAGCTTGGCATTAATCTGAGATTTCATGTTCAGAATACTGATCACAGTAGAATATCTTGGTGAAGTATTGTCAACAATACCAACAATTCCTAAACTGTTTATTACTCCCATATCTGGTTTTACGCCTTCGTTAGCTCCAGAATTTAAAGTAATAAAGTTTTCGTGAGTGCTGTATGTGTTGTGAATTACTTTTGAAACAATAATATCAGCAGGTTTTACACCTTTGATAGTATCTGGTAAAGGTAATTTTGAAGTGTCTTCTTTATTGAATAAAAGACTTTTTAATCTTGCGTTCTCAAGTACAAGTTCGTCGTTTTCAGCTCTTAAATTCAAATATTCATTAACACGATTGATTTTTTCATAAACACCGCCGCTTAAAAAATTGGCTGAATTTATTACTCTGCTTCTGTGAAAGGAATGGGACTGAATAGTGAGTCCTAACGAAATACCTAAAAGCAGCAAAAACAGCAATCGATTACTGTTTCTTATAATGAAATTAAATATTTGCTGCATTTCTTGTCTGGTTATTTTGTTTCAGGATATGCTTTAAGGTTTCAAGTTTTACAAGGGTTAAATATTGAAAATTTAACCCTCATAAAAGTAAATTGATTGTTATTTTGAATCTTATTTAATTAAGATACTTTTAAATTTTGCAATATTTTTAAGTGCCATTCCTGTACCGCGAACAACAGCTCTTAACGGATCTTCTGCGATGTAAACAGGTAAATCTGTTTTTTGAGAGATACGTTTGTCAAGACCTCTTAACATAGATCCTCCACCTGCTAAATAAATACCAGTATTGTAGATATCTGCTGCTAATTCTGGCGGAGTTTGAGATAATGTTTCCATTACCGCATCCTCGATACGCTGAATCGATTTGTCTAATGCTTTTGCAATTTCGCGGTAAGAAACATCAACTTGTTTTGGTTTTCCAGTAAGTAAATCTCTACCTTGAACAGACATATCTTCTGGCGGTCCGTCTAAATCTTCGATTGCCGCTCCAATTTGAATTTTAATTTTTTCAGCAGTACTTTCTCCTACGAAAAGGTTATGTTGTGTACGCATGTAATAAACGATATCATTCGTGAAAACGTCACCTGCAATTTTTACAGATTTGTCACATACAATTCCGCCTAATGCGATTACAGCAATTTCAGTTGTACCACCTCCGATATCAACAATCATGTTTCCTTTTGGTTGCATGATGTCGATTCCAATACCGATTGCAGCGGCCATTGGTTCGTGAATAAGATAAACTTCTTTTCCGTTTACTCTTTCACAAGATTCTTTTACTGCACGCATTTCAACCTCAGTAATTCCAGACGGAATACAAACTACCATTCTTAAAGCTGGAGTAAACATTCTCTTTTTTAATGCAGGAATGCTTTTAATGAACATATTGATCATTTTTTCTGACGCGTCAAAATCGGCAATTACACCATCTTTCAAAGGCCTTATGGTCTTGATGTTTTCATGCGTTTTACCTTGCATCATGTTGGCTTCTTTACCAACAGCGATGATTTTGCCTGATACTCTGTCGCGTGCTACGATAGAGGGGCTGTCAATAACAACTTTATCATTGTGAATGATTAAAGTGTTTGCGGTACCAAGGTCTATTGCAATATCCTCAGTCATGAAATCAAAAAATCCCATAAGTTTTTTAGGGGTTTAAAATGTTATAAATTATTTTGAACAAAGTTAAACAAATTAATGTTTAAAATGACGAGTTCCTGTAAATACCATTGCAAGATTATTTTCATTGCAATAATTTATACTTAATTCGTCTTTTATCGAACCTCCTGGCTGAATTACTGCTGTAATTCCTGCTTTTTTAGCTAATTCTACACAATCCGGAAACGGGAAAAATGCATCACTTGCCATCGAAGCTCCATTCAAATCAAATCCAAAAGCTTTTGCTTTATCAACAGCTTGAATTAAAGCGTCAACTCTTGAAGTCTGACCTGTACCAGAAGAAATCAATGTTCCGTTTTTAGCAAATACAATAGTGTTTGATTTTGTATTCTTGCAGATTTTAGAAGCAAAGATCAAATCTTCGATCTCTTGCGCAGTAGGTTCTGTTATTGTAACGGTTTTTAAATGCTCTTTATTATCCGTAATATTATTTCTGTCCTGAATTAACAAACCATTAAGACAAGTTCTTACTTGGCGAGCTGGTAATTCAACTTCATTTTGAACTAGAATAATTCTGTTCTTTTTCTCTTGTAAAACCGCTACAGCCTCGTCATCATACGCAGGAGCGATAACCACTTCGCAGAATAATTTGTTGATTTCTTGTGCAGTTTCTAAATCAATTTTTGTGTTAGAAATTAACACTCCGCCAAAAGCAGAAGTTGGATCACAAGCTAAAGCTGCTAAATAAGCCTCGCTAATTGTTTTTCTAGAAGCCAATCCGCAAGCATTATTGTGTTTTAAAATCGCGAATGTTGGTCCGTCTGTTTTAAACTCAGCAATTAAATTTACTGCAGCATCAACATCAAGTAAATTATTGTATGATAATTCTTTTCCGTGAAGTTTGTTGAACATCGCGTCAAAATCTCCAAAGAAGAATCCTTTTTGATGAGGATTTTCACCATATCTTAAAACTTGACCATCTGCAATACTTTCTTTGTAGATAGTTTCGTCTGTATTGAAATAATTAAAAATAGCTCCATCATAGTGAGATGAAACGTGGAATGCTTTAGTAGCCAACAATCTTCTGTTTTCTAGAGTTGTTGCTCCGTCTTGTTCTGTGATTAAATCTAAAAGCAAGCTGTACTCATTAACAGAAGCAACAATTACAGTGTCTTTGAAATTTTTTGCACCAGCACGAATTAATGAAATTCCGCCAATGTCAATTTTTTCAATAATATCTTGTTCACTTGCACCAGAAGCAACTGTTTTTTCAAAAGGATACAAATCAACAATTACCAAATCAATTTGAGGAATGTCAAATTCTTTCATTTGCTGCACATCGCTCTCATTGTCCTGACGATTTAAAATTCCACCAAAAATTTTTGGATGTAAAGTTTTTACTCTTCCTCCAAGAATTTCAGGAAATGAAGTAATATCTTCAACAGGAACTACCGGAATTCCAAGATTTTTAATGAAATCTTCTGTTCCTCCAGTTGAATAAAGTGTTACATTTTGTTCGTGTAATTTTCTAACAATTGGTTCTAATCCATCTTTAGAAAAAACAGAAATTAATGCTGATTGTATTTTTTTTGTTGTGCTCATTGTGTAGTTATGATTTTGAGACTGCAAAAGTAGTTTTTTTATATATTATTTTAAAGAAATTAATGTAACATTATGCTAAAAAAATCTACTGATGAGTAAGTTAACTTTTATTAGGTTTTTGATTTTAAATTATTGAATTTTACTTTATTGAAAAATACGAAAATATGCTTGTTTATCTTAGATTATTAAAAGAAAGTTTGAGTTTCGCCATTAATGCTTTGCGAAATAATAAATTGAGAACTTTGTTGTCTTTATTAGGCGTGACTATTGGTATTTTTTCAATTATTGCGGTCTTGGCGGCGGTTGATTCTTTAGATAAAAAGATTTCGAAAGATTTAAGCAGTTTAGATAAAAATACAATTTATTTAATGAAGTTCTGCTTCGGACCATCTAATATTCCGCAATGGAAACGCGAACAATTTCCAAATGTGAAGTACGACGAATATATAGGCTTGAAAAATTCGATGAATAATACCGATCAAGTCGGATACCAGCTTTTTGTAAATAGAGAAAGTTTAAAATACGATTCTAAAACGGTTAGCGATGTAAATATTATTCCGTCTTCAAACGAAATGGTCGATATCGATGGGTTAAGTTTTGATAAAGGAAGATTTTATAATGAATCTGAATCTAATTCGGGAACTCCAGTTATTGTCTTAGGATATGATATAGCTGATGGACTTTTCGGGACAAGTGATCCTCTTGGAAAAAATATTCGTTTATACGGACAGCGTTTTACTGTAATTGGTGTAATGGCAAAGCAGGGTGCAGGTTTCTTTGGAGACAGTAATGATACTTCTGTTTATCTTCCTGCTAATTTTTTAAGAAGAATGTATGGCGACAGCGATGCAATGACGCCTGTAATTGTATTAAAGCCAGAAAAAGGCGTGGATATGGAAGCTTATAAAGCCGAAGTTGCACAAAAATTAAGAGCAATTCGCGGAATGAAAGCAGGAGAAATGGATAATTTCTTTATCAATGTTCTTTCTGGATTTACCGATTTTATCGACGGTATTTTAGGTCAGATGAATGTAGTAGGATGGATCATCAGCGGATTTTCTCTTCTTGTTGGTGGTTTCGGAATTGCAAATATTATGTTTGTTTCTGTTAAAGAAAGAACCAATCTTATCGGAATTCAAAAATCGCTTGGCGCAAAAAATAAATTTATCTTATTCCAATTTTTGTTTGAAGCAGTAATATTGTCTGTTATTGGAGGGATAATTGGTCTTTTAATGGTTTGGGGAATTGCTTTTCTGCTAACAAAGTTACTGGACTTTGAATTTGTTCTAAGTTTAGGAAATATTCTTTTAGGAACTGGTTTGGCTGCTTTTATTGGTTTGGTTTCTGGAATTCTTCCCGCAGTTTCTGCAGCAAAACTTGATCCTGTAGAGGCAATTAGAACGGGGATGTAGTTTTTTTTTAAAGTTGCTGAGGTTCTGAGTTGCTAAGTTTTTTTAAATAAAATTCCGAAGAAATGAATCATTTTGTAGCAACGGAATTTATTCCGTTGAGAAATGAAAAAACAGGATGTATGAGTTCCGTAGGAACGGGCAATTTTTAGTTGTGATTTAATATTGGTTTTATGAAAGGAAGTGTAATTCTGTTTTTATTCCATTTAATATCTTCATAATTATAGTATTCATCGTTTTTCTTGTATTTTAAAACCGTATCCTCTTCTTGTGTTGTTCTTCTTATAGAAAAAGCTCGTAATTCATTTTCGTTTAAATAAGAAATCAAAATGTTATCTTTAATTGTATCATTTTGTGATGCTATAATTAAGATACGTTTCATCTCATTTTTATTTGTGACATTTTGCTTAATGAAATCGACAATACTGTTATTTGGGACTTTTGTAATTTCAATTGGTTTGATGTCAAAGAAATCTGGAATCGTATCTTTTTCTGATGGAATACAATGCCAAGGAGTATAATTTCTCTGATAAAAATAAAAATCGCCTTTTTGATCTATGATGAGATTGTTGTAGGAGTAAAATCCTGAAGGTGGCGGTGGAATATTTTTCTTTTTTAATTCATTTAAGAATTTGATTTTTTCAACCGAAATTAAATAAGGGGTGTTTTTTTTCTTGTCACAATTCAAAAAAAGAAAACAAATTATAAAACCGATAAAAATTCTCGTCATAGAAGTAAGATTTAAAATAAAGATATAAAAAAATCCCAAGAAGTAATTTCTTGGGATTTTGCGTTTTAAATAGTCTTAAAACTATTTTCTGATATCATTATTTTGAATCAAATCGATATATAAGTTGATCTTATCTTTCAATTCTTTTCTTGGCGTGATAAAGTCTAAGAAACCGTGCTCTAATAAGAACTCAGCAGTTTGGAAACCTTCTGGTAAATCTTTTCCTGTAGTGTCACGAACAACACGAGGTCCAGCAAAACCAATCAAAGCGCCCGGCTCAGAGATGTTAATGTCTCCTAACATTGCGTAAGATGCAGTTGTTCCTCCAGTTGTTGGATCTGTACAAAGAGAGATGTATGGTAATTTAGCTTCCGCTAATTGAGCCAATTTTACAGAAGTTTTTGCTAATTGCATTAAAGAATAAGCAGCTTCCATCATACGTGCTCCACCAGATTTAGAAATCATTACAAAAGGCAATTTGTTTTTGATAGCATGATCAATACCTCTTGCAATTTTTTCACCTACAACTGCTCCCATAGATCCACCGATAAAAGCGAAATCCATACAGCAAATTACAAGTTCTCTTCCTTTAGATTTTCCTACTCCCGTGCGTACAGCGTCTTTAAGATGAGTTTTTTCCATTACATCTTTCAATCTGTCTGCATATTTCTTTGTGTCTACAAAGTGCAAAGGATCTTTTGATGTCATGTTTTTATCTAACTCAACAAATTCGTTGTTGTCGAATAAAATTTCAAAATAGGTTGCGCTTCCAATTCGAACGTGAAAATCATCTTCAGGGCTAACGAATAAATTTCTCGCTAATTCGTCAGCATCAATAATTTTTCCAGTAGGAGATTTGTACCACAATCCTTTCGGAACGTCCATCTTGTCTTCTGTCGCGGTCGTAATCCCTTTTTCTTGTCTTTTAAACCAAGCCATTTTTTTAATTTTAGAATGTAGATTTTAAATTTTAGATTTTTCAATCTGAATTCAAAATTTAAATTTCAGGCTTCATTAGAAATCTGAAATCTAAATTCAAAAATCTAAAATTTAAAGTGTATTTACGTTATTTAAATCTGCAAAAGCTTGTTCAAGTCTTGCGTTGAATGTTACTTCGCTTTCACGAACCCATCTTCTTGGGTCATAATATTTTTTGTTAGGAACATCAGCACCTTCTGGGTTACCAATTTGAGATTTTAAATAGTCAAGGTTTTTAACCATATAATCACGGATTCCTTCAGTGTATGCAAATTGTAAATCTGTATCGATGTTCATTTTGATAACTCCGTAGCTAATTCCTTCTCTGATTTCTTCAAGTGTAGAACCTGAACCTCCGTGGAAAACGAAATCAACTGGATTGTGTCCTGTGTTGAATTTGTTTTGTACGAAATCTTGAGAATTTTTTAAGATTTTTGGAGTTAATTTTACGTTTCCTGGTTTGTAAACACCGTGAACGTTTCCGAAAGCAGCAGCAATTGTAAATTTAGGGCTTACTTTAGATAATTCTTCGTAAGCATAAGCTACTTCTTCTGGTTGTGTGTATAATTTTGAGCTATCAACATCAGAGTTGTCAACACCATCTTCTTCACCACCTGTAATACCAAGTTCGATTTCCAATGTCATGCCCATTTTGCTCATTCTAGCTAAATATTCTTTACAGATCTCGATGTTTTCTTCGATTGGCTCCTCAGACAAATCGATCATGTGAGAACTGAATAATGGTTTTCCTGTTTCTGCGAAGTGTTTTTCAGAAGCATCTAATAAACCATCAATCCAAGGTAAAAGTTTTTTTGCACAGTGGTCAGTATGAAGAATTACAGTTGCTCCGTAAGCTTCTGCCAAAGTGTGAATATGTTTTGCTCCTGCGATTCCTCCCGCGATTGCTGCTTTTTCACCTGCATTTGATAATCCTTTTCCAGCGTTGAATTGTGCTCCTCCGTTAGAAAATTGAATGATAACTGGCGCGTTTAGTTTTGCTGCAGTTTCAAGAACTCCATTAATTGTGCTTGATCCAGTAACGTTTACTGCTGGAAGGGCAAAACCTTTCTCTTTAGCATAATTAAAGATCTCTTGTACTTGATCTCCTGTAGCTACTCCTGGTTTAATGTTGTGTGCCATTGTAATTTTTTTTATAGTTGTTTTTAGTTTTTAGGTTGCAAAAATAAGAATTAATTAGCATTAGAATGGATAATTTATCCCAAAATTTAAAACCGAATGGCCAAAATTGTATTCTTTAAACCATCTGTCCCCCTTGTCATGCGCCGGATTATAGGTCTTGAAGCCTAAATCTAATCGAATCACAAAAAAGCTTAAATCGTATCTTAAACCGAATCCTGTACCCAGAGCAATTTCTTCTAAATCGTTTAAGTTGTCAAATTTCGCTTTTGGATCTACCACATTATCGAGCACATTCCAGATATTTCCGGCATCTGCAAAGAGTGCTCCTTTAACATCTCCAAAAATTTTGAAACGATATTCTATACTCGCCGCAATTTTCATATTGGCTTCATTAAAATCATTTACCGCATTTGTGCTTCCAGGTCCTAATGCATAAGGTTGCCACGCTCTGTTGTCATTTGAACCTCCGCCATAATAACTTCGAGAAAACGGAATGTAATTTGAATTTCCAAAAGGAATTGCAATCCCGAAGAAACTTCTAACTGCCAAAACTTTTTCTTTTCCAAAATCCCAGTGTTTAATATAATCAAACTCAGTTTTAATATATTCGGAATATTCTAAGTTGAAAATCTCGTAATTTCCTCTCGTGTTTTTTTGAAGATTTCCAATTTCAGAAACAAGTGTCAATAAGGTTCCCGCAGATTCAATTTTTGTTCTAAATTGATAAAAGTTATTGTCGGCAAGATCTTTTTTAGTTGTTTTTGTAAAAGTATAACTAGTCGCTAAGATAAAGTCATTTTCGGTCAAACGAACTCTTCTTTCTTCAATGCTTTCTACTTCTTTATATTGTGCGTCGCCGGGTTGTAAAGCCGTGGTATTTGTTAAAACATCGTTGGTAAATCCTGCGGTTCCTGTTGGTATAACTAGGTTTTTTTTAGCTCTTTCTTCTTCTGTTTCTCCCCAGTTTCCAGGTGTTTGATTGTAATCTTTACCAATATTATTCAAATCATCATAAGACGAAGTGTAAACTCTAAAATAATTATCTGGATTTAAGTTACGTACAAATTGCGCGTTTAATAATTCCAGTTTTGCCGTATTATGACGTTTTGGTGTCCAGTTGTATGAAATACCTCCTGTGAAATTTTCTTTGTCCAAACCAATATTTCGCTGTTTAGAAAAACCAGATGTTATAGAAGTATAAGGAATCATACTTTTAGGAATGATTTTCTCTGTTCCAAAAGGGAGCAAAATTCTTGGAAAATTCAGTTTCAAATCCAAACCATATTCTGAAACATTAAAGAAATTATCGTTAGGATTCGCCATATCTCTAGAAGAACCGACATTTAAACGAGCTGAAATCTCCAAAGTTTCTGCACGATTAAATACGTTTCGAATAGTTTCTGAAACACTGGCACCAATACCAAAATCTTGAATATTGGAATGTGTTAAATCAAGAGTAGCTCCAAAACTGTATTTTTTTCTTGGCGTTAAATAAACATTTGCAATAAGAGATTGTGCAGTAGAATCTCTTTTGTCAACTTCATACTGAATAGAAGGATAATTAAAAACCCTTAAATTGTTTAAATATCTTGAAGATAATGTCGTTCTAAAGTCAGCAAAAGTGCTTCCTTTTGTGATGAAAATAGCGTCTGTAATAGCGCGCGGTTTGTATTTCAGTTTATTATAACTGTAAAGATTGAAATTATTGTAAGTTGTACTATCCGTTGGTTTCTTCTTTGCATTTGCAGCCGAATAATCTGTGTAGATATTTACATCGCTAATGGTATACAGTTTAAAAGGTTCTGTACGGCTAGAATCTCTTCCTTGAATAGTATTGTCGCTAATTTTTAGAGTTACATCTGCTTTTGCTTTTTTTCCAATAGTATCAATGTCGAAAGTTACATAAGTTGGCTGAAAATAATAAGCTCCGTGATTTCTAAAATAAGTTGTGATACGATTTTTTTCATCTTCAAAATCCGTTGTTTTGTATTGATTTCCAGATTTTAATAAAGAAGGCTCTGGATTAGTTGTATACAAAGAATCTAACGCCGGAGTTTTAATGCTTGTTCTAATAGTGTCTAATTTATACGCAGGTCCTGTTGTAATGTTATAATTTATTGCAGCTCTTTTACGACCTACAGTATCAATGGTATAATCTGTTATAACGTTAAAATAACCATTATTGAAATAATAATATTTTAAACGTAATAATGACTTTTTAGTTTTTGCTGTATCAACAATTACCGGTGGTTCACCAGTGCTTTTTAAAAACTCATGAATTCCTTTATAATAAAAAGATTGCCCAAGACGATCAACCTGTTTTGCTGAAAATATTTTAGACATACGCTCATATTTTCCAGGATTGTTTTTGAATTTTGCCTGATAAGTCGAATCTGGATTTAAATTGGCTAAATTGTATAAATTCAAACGAAGTTTATAACCTAATAGTTTTCCGTTAGGTTTTTGATACATTTGATTAGAAGCCGTTTCATCATTTGTCGACTTTCCATTTACCAAAATATTGTTTTTTACAAGAAGGTTTTTTCCATCGGGAACTCTTTTTACGGCATTACAAGCGCAAATTAATATTGCAATTAGAATAAATGCTATTATTTTTGTGGAATTATTTTTCAAGTGTTGTTAAATATTTAATTCAAAAGTACATTATTTTATGGTTAGTAAAAACCAAATAAAGCTTATCTCAGGCTTACATCAAAAAAAGCAGCGTTTTGTTAATCAATTATTTTTTGCCGAAGGAGTAAAAGTAATTCAAGAATTGCTGCAATCCAATTTTGAATTAGAACATTTATACACGACGTTAAATGATTTTGAAGCCGTTCAGTCTTCAAAACGAACTATAATTAATGAGCAAGAACTTAAGAAAATAAGTGCTTTGTCAACTCCAAATTCTTGTTTAGCAGTTTTTAAAATTCCAGCCGAAAAGAAAATTATCGATTCAGGTCTGATTTTAGCTTTAGACGATATTCGAGATCCTGGAAATCTTGGAACTATTTTACGTCTGTGCGATTGGTTTGGCATTAAACAGGTAATTTGTTCAAAAGAAACAGTAGATATTTACAATCCAAAAGTGGTACAAGCTACAATGGGATCTATTTCTAGAGTAAATGTTAACTATCTTGATTTGAATGTTTTCCTAACGCAAACCAAACTGCCTGTTTTTGGAACTTTTATGGACGGAGAAAATATTTATCAATCTAATTTACCTCATGACGGAATCATTATAATGGGTAATGAAGCCAATGGGATATCATCTGAAATTGAAAAATTAGTAACTTCTCGTCTAACAATTCCTAGATTTGGAGACCTGCAAAAAACCGAAAGTTTAAATGTAGCTACCGCAACAGCAATTATTCTTAGTGAATTTAAACGAAATAGTTAAGATTTTGTTTTAATGAAAAGTGAAATTTATTAAAATCGCTCTAGATTTCATTGAATCGATATTGTCTGTGTAAGCGCTAGGCGAGGTGTTGTCTCGAATTAATTCGTCTGTTATGCCGAACATTCCTCTTACTGAAGGAGAAAAGATGAAATATTCGGTAAAAATGTCAATTCCAAAACCAACTTCATAAGCAGCTGTCCATTGTTTTACTCTAAATTTCTGCTGGTAATTATCGTCCTGAGATTTGGAATTACTAGATAAATTTAAAGTTGTAGACATACCGCCCACTAAATAAGGTCTAACGTTTCCTGTGCGCAAAGCCGAGAATTTTAATAATAATGGAAAATGAATATATGTACTATTTACCTCTCTTAAATAATCATTCTCTGATGTTCCTACACCAGGAAAGTATAAATCACGTTTTGTATAATATAATCCAGGTTCAAAACGAAGATTAATATATTCCTGCAATCTCAAATCGGCTACAACACCAACATTAAACCCCGTAGTTTTTTTTACCTGAATATCATCGGGAACTGGGGTTTTGTAATCAAATTTAAAGTCAAAACTGTTAAAGCCTAAATAATAGCCAAAGTAGACACGCTGCTTTTGCCAGTTTTCAAGATTAATAATAGGGTCTTTGCTAAATAGATTTTTAGCAAATTGCGAATATCCTTTTGTAGTTAAGACTAATAAAAATAAGATTACAGCTTTTTTCATACTATTTTTTAGATGCAGAATAAATTGTTGCGACACCAAAAGTTTGAGGCATTGCCACAACATCTATAAACCCAGTTTTTCTCAAAATATTGTTTAAGGCTTCTCCATATGGAAAAGCAGCAGCAGATTCAGATAAATAACCATAAGCGTCATTATCCTTAGAAAATAATTTTCCAATTAAAGGCAATATATTTTTGCTGTAAAAATTGTAACCTTGTTTGTACGGAAATTTGTCTGGCACAGAAGTTTCTAAGATTACAAAAACACCTCCAGGTTTTAGAACTCTTAAAATTTCGGCAAAACCTTTTTCAAGATGTTCAAAGTTTCTAACTCCAAAACCAACAGTGATAGCATCAAAATAATTGTCTTCAAAAGGCATATTTTCAGAATCGCCTAAAACTAATTCAATTATATTAGAGAGATTTTTTTCTTCAACTTTCTTTTTTCCAACTTCCAGCATTCCAGCAGAAATATCAAGACCGATAATTTTTTCAGCTTTAGTTTGTGTCAATAAAATAGCTAAATCACCTGTTCCAGTTGCAATGTCTAAAACGATTTTTGGTTTTTTGTCTGAGACTATTTTTAATACTTTTTTACGCCACTTTACATCAATTCCAAACGAGATGACACGATTTAAATTATCGTAGTTCCCAGAAATGGTGTCGAACATTTGGGTTACTTGCTCTTTTTTACCTAAAGAAGAGTCTTTATACGGAGTTATTTTTTCAGACATTTTTTTTATTTAGGCAAATATAAACAATCTAGTTAAACTGTAATTGAGTTTTTTGCTTAGTAATTAAATGTTTTAAAAGGATTTGTTTTAAGCTTTTAAAAGCATCCCTAAATCTAGGTATTTTGCTAAAATCACTAAAAGTTGGTATTGTGCATTGTTCCTATTTTGAACAACTTTGCTGAAGTAAAAATGATTAAGTTTTAAATGATTGATAAACCAACAATGACTTAAATCAGATAAATACTTTTTTGTGCTGGTATTTTATCTGTTCTTGAAAAAGTTTTGAATAGTATTATTCTTTGGGGGGATATACTAATTTTGAAGCGCAAAATACGTTCTTAGGATTAAATTTGTTTTTGGAAATTTTAATTTTCTGCCTTTAATATCTTAGTGGTATTTGTTATTAAAGGCTTTTTGAGATTTAGGTCTCAAATTAACATTAAATGTTATTCAGTTTATCAAATGTTTTAAACATTTGTGATTTTTAACAAAGCTAATTCTTGAACGAGTCCGGTTAGAAAAATCGATCATTTTAAAAACATCCTCTGAAAAGAGGATGTTTTTTATTTTCTAATATATGTTTCGTAAGTATAATCGAAAAGATGTTTTTCATCTTTAAAGTTTTCTTCAGATTCTACCAAAATCCATTCGTTTTTATTCAATTTAGGAAAGAAAGCATCTGCTTCAAAAGTATGATGAACTTTTGTAAGTTCAATTATATCTGTAAAAGGAAGCGCTAAATTGTAAATTTCACCTCCGCCTATAATATAATTATCTTCATTTTCAGGACATATTGCGATTGCTTTTTCAATACTATCAACAACAATACAGCCTTCTGGTTTATAGTTTTCCTGACGTGTTATTACAACATGCGTGCGATTAGGCAATGGTTTTGGGAAACTTTCAAAAGTTTTTCTACCCATAATAATATAATGACCAGTAGTAAGAGATTTGAATCTTTTGAAATCATTTGGCAAGTGCCATACTAATTCATTATTTTTTCCAAGCGCATTATTTTCGGCAGCTGCCGCTATCATTATAATCATGGTAGGTGTTTACTAAATTTTATTCTGATTTTCTTGGTCAATTGAAGATTCAAGCTGACTAATTCTTTTTTGCTGTAAAGCAACTAATCTGTCAATTTGTTCTCTTTCCCATTTTTTATTCATAAAGCGATCAGTGATATATACTTTAATAAAATGCAGGATAAAAATAAAAAGCCAGATTGTTATACCCCAAATACACCAATTTTGGGTTGTTCCTTCTCCAAAACCAAAAAATCTATTGGCAATAAATAAAAATAAACTTCCAAGTAGGAAAAGAACAAAATGAAGATATAAAACTTTTTTTTGTCTTAATCGTCGTCTAGCGTATTCGTATTGTTCGTGCACTTCTTTTTCCATAAGATAAAAATGAGATTATAAAGTTAAAATTTATTTTTGAAAGTCAATATTTTGACTACAGAATATTTGTCTTTAAAAACGCAGTGAATTTGAAATACAAAATTTTAAGCACTTTAAATTACAGATAAAGCTAAAATAAGTTGCTCTTTTTAATATTATGATAAATCGAATAGTGTAGTGGTGAAGGTTTCGTCGATTTTGATTAATTTTAGTTATATAAATCTAAAAACTAAATAGTTATGTCTTTAAAGAAGCAATTCGTAAAAACGAAACCCGTATGTAAAGTTACATTTTCTATAGATGCCAAAGATGCTGATTCGGCAGCGGTCGTTGGAGATTTTAATAATTGGAATGTTGAGGAAGGAACTTTAAGTAAGCTGAAAAATGGTACTTTTAAAGCTACTTATGATTTGGTTAAAGATGCGATTTATGAATTTAAGTACGTAATTGACGGCATCTATGTAAATGATCCTGAAGCAGATTTTTACAAATGGAATGATTACGCTGGTAGCGAAAACAGTGTATTAGTTGTATAAAAAAATCCGCTTAGTAAGCGGATTTTTTATTTTATACAGCAACACTTCCTTTAATAGCAGGATGTGGATCATAGTCAACTAAGGTAAAATCATTGAAATCAAAATCGAAAATGTTTTTAATCTCTGGATTTAAAATCATTTTTGGTAATGGTTTTGGTTCGCGTGTTAATTGCAATTTCAATTGTTCAAAATGATTATTGTAAATATGTGCATCACCAAAAGTGTGGATAAAATCTCCTGCTTCTAAATCGCAAACCTGAGCAATCATCATCGTCAATAATGCATAAGAAGCAATATTAAAAGGAACGCCTAAAAAGATATCAGCACTTCTTTGGTATAATTGACAAGAAAGTTTCCCTTTAGTTTCGCCTTTTTCTAAATCTGGAGCGGCAACATAAAACTGAAAAAATGCATGACATGGAGGTAATGCTGCTTTATTGTTTGCAACATTTTCCTCAAAAGACTTTTTAGTATCTGGTAAAACCGAAGGATTCCAAGCAGAAACCAACATTCTTCGGCTGTTAGGATTTGTCTTTAATTCGGTAATTAATTCAGAAATCTGATCTATTTCTTCACTATTCCAATTTCTCCATTGATGTCCATAAACAGGACCTAAATCACCGTTAGAATCTGCCCATTCATCCCAGATTTTAACTCCGTTTTCCTGAAGATATTTGATATTCGTATCGCCTTTTAAAAACCAAAGCAATTCGTAAATAATCGATTTTAAATGTAATTTTTTGGTCGTAACCATTGGGAAACCTTCACTTAAATCAAAACGCATTTGATATCCGAAAACGCTTTTTGTTCCAGTCCCTGTACGATCTCCTTTTTGATTGCCGTTTTCTAAAACGTGTTTTACTAAATCTAAGTATTGTTTCATAATTGCTTTAAGCTTTATGCTGTAGGCTTTAAGCTTTTGCCTAACGCTTACGTTTGATCATTAATTTCTTTTTTGCTTCATGCTTTACGCTTATTGCCTAAAGCTTGTAGCGTAATGCCTAACGTTTCGAGATTTCGTCTCTAATTTTTGCTGCTTTTTCGTAATCTTCTTGAGAAACTGCTTGGTCAAGAAGGTCATTTAATTCTTGTAAACTGTGTTTAGAATATACGTCACCAGATTGGTTGCTTTCTTCTTCACGCCCGAAAGTTTCAGGGTTAGAAAGAACATCGTCAATTTCTTGAGCTCCAGAATCTGTTTCGGCAGTATTCGATTTTAAATAAATTCCGGCTTTATCCAAGATGTTTTTATAGGTGAAAATCGGAGCATTAAATCGCAATGCTAACGCAATGGCATCAGAAGTTCTCGCATCAATAATTTCTTCGATTTTATCTCTTTCGCAAATTAAACTAGAATAAAAAACACCATCAACAAGTTTATGAATAATAACTTGTTTTACTACTATGTCAAATCTTTCAGCAAAATTTTTGAATAAATCGTGTGTTAATGGACGAGGTGGTTTTATCTCTTTTTCTAAAGCAATAGCGATTGACTGGGCTTCGAAAGCGCCAATTACAATAGGTAATTTTCTTTCACCATCAACTTCATTCAAAATTAAGGCATAAGCGCCATTTTGAGTTTGACTGTATGAAATTCCTTTTATAGATAATTTTACTAGACTCATATATGTTTGTAAAACGGGCACTTAGCACCGCATTTTAATGCTTTTTGTGTTTGAAAAATAAAGCTGCAATTTTAGTCAAAAAATATGGAACAAAAAAGCTGCCTATAAACAAAGATACAATATCTTGTTTTTAGGCAGCAAATATTTTGAAGAGAATTCTTGAATTAAGAATGCTGAGCTTTAAAAGCTTTTAATTTCTCTGTTAATTGCGGTATAATTTCAAAAGCATCGCCAACAACGCCATAATCAGCAACTTTAAAGAATGGAGCTTCAGGATCATTATTGATTACAACTTTTACTTTAGATGAGTTAATACCCGCAATGTGCTGGATAGCTCCAGAGATTCCAACTGCAATATATAAGTTAGTTGCAACTGGTTTTCCTGTTTGTCCAACGTGCTCGCTATGAGGTCTCCATCCTAAATCTGAAACTGGTTTAGAACATGCAGTTGCAGCGCCTAAAACAGCAGCAAGATCTTCAATTAACCCCCAATTTTCTGGACCTTTTAATCCACGTCCGCCAGAAACTACAATATCAGCATCGGCGATAGAAACTTTTCCAGAAACTTTTTCTACAGATTCTACTTTTACACCAAAATCGTTATCTCCGATTGTTGGGTTAAAATCTTCTTCAGTTGCAGATCCTGCACTTTCGAAAATTCCGTAAGAGTTTTTAGCTAGACCAAGAACTTTTACATCGGTATCAATTTGTGTAATATTAAAAGCTTTGTTTGAGAAAGCATTTCTTTTTACTTGGAAAGGAGAAGTGCTAACAGGTAATCCTACAACATTTGAAGCGAAACCAGCTTCTAAAGAAACGGCTACTAATGATGAAAGATAAATGCTGTCTGTTGTTGAGGAAAGTAAAACTAATTTAGTTCCTTCTTTTTGAGCAGCTTGTTTAATTACGTCGGCGTAAGCTTTGGCAGTAAAACCAGCTAATTTGTCGTTGTTTACTTTTAGAACTTTATCAACTCCGTATTTGCCCAATTCGCTTACGTCACTAATGTTTACAGTTAAAGCTGTAACAGTTGTTCCTAAACTTTCGGCTACTTTTTTTGCGTAAGAAGCTAATTCGAAAGCTACTTTTTTAAATTTTCCTTCTGCAGATTCTGCATATATTAATATTGACATAATAATTTTAGATTTTAGATTTTAGATTTCAGATTTTTAAAATTGAAATCTAAAAAGATTATTGATTTTAGATTTTGAAGTGAATCAAATGTTGATTTTAGATTTAGTATTGCGATCTGCAATCTAAAATCTACAATCTTAAATCACTTTAGCCTCGTTGTGTAATAAATTGATTAACTCATCTAAATTATCAGGAGAAACTAATTTTACTGCTGATTTTGGAGCTGGTTTTTCAAATTTCACTGCTTTTGTATTTGCAGGAGCGTCAACTGGCTCAAGAATAGTTAAAGCTTTAGTTCTTGCAGTCATAATTCCTCTCATATTCGGAATACGTAAATCTTTTTCTTCAACAAGACCTTTTTGAGCTCCAATAATTAATGGTAGAGTAGTGCTTACAGTTTCTTTTCCTCCATCAATTTCACGAACTGCTTTTACGTTAGTTCCGTCAACAGTTAGAGATGTGCAAGAGTTTAAAAAGTTTGATCCTAAAATTCCTGCAATCATTCCAGGAACCATTCCGCCATTATAATCTAAAGATTCTTTTCCTGCAATTACAAGATCGTAACCACCGTTTTTAATTACTTCTGCTAATTGTTTTGCAACAAAAAATCCGTCAGTTGGATTTGCGTTTACACGAATAGCTTCATTAGCACCAATTGCCAAAGCTTTACGCAATGTTGGTTCTGTATCTGGACCACCAACGTTTACAACCGTTACATTTGCACCTTGTTGTTCTTGGAACCAGATTGCACGCGTAAGACCGAATTCGTCGTTAGGATTAATTACATATTGTACGCCGGCTGTATCAAATTCTGAATCGCCGTTTGTAAAGTTAATTTTTGAAGTAGTATCAGGCACATGGCTGATGCAAACTAGTATTTTCATAAGTATATATTTTGAATTTATAATATGCTTTTACAAATTTAGAATATTATTTGGAATAATTATACTATGCACGCATAATATTTTTTAAAACTATTACGATTTCGTGAATTACGTTATTTTGGATGAATTTAATCGGAATCTAAAAGTAAAAAATCATTCATTTTGGCTGATTGTTAGGAATTTTGCAATTTTTGAAGGCATGCTGCATATTTATTTTTTGTCTGATTAATACTAAATTTTGGTTTTTTACGTTTTAGTGAATGAATTTAGAAGAAACAAGAATTAAACAAATAAATTAAAGTTTGTAAAAAAAATGATTAGGGCAGAAGAAGTGTGAATTATACGCTATTATATCGTTTTCGTTACTATTACAATTAAGTTTAAAAAGTTAAATGCTAAAGATGGTGAGAAGTTAGTGCGATTTTAAATTCAATTTTTGCTTTTAAGTTATTTAAAATATTTATTTTTGCTCTTCAGAAAATTCAACATACAAAATAAAATATGAGAACAATACAATTTAGAGAGGCCATTTGTGAAGCGATGAGCGAAGAAATGCGTCACGATGAATCCATATATTTAATGGGCGAAGAGGTTGCAGAATATAATGGAGCATACAAAGCTTCAAAAGGAATGCTTGCTGAGTTTGGAGAAAAAAGAGTAATCGATACTCCAATTGCTGAGCTTGGTTTTACAGGAATTGCAGTAGGTTCTGCAATGAATGGAAACCGACCGATTGTAGAATATATGACTTTCAACTTCTGTTTAGTTGGTATTGATCAAATTATAAATAATGCTGCTAAAATGCGTCAAATGACTGGTGGACAATTTAATGTGCCTATCGTTTTCCGCGGACCAACAGCTTCTGCTGGTCAATTAGGAGCTACTCACTCTCAAGCTTTAGAAAACTGGTTTGCTAATACTCCAGGTCTTAAAGTTGTAGTTCCTTCAACTCCTTACGATGCAAAAGGACTTTTAAAATCTGCAATTCGCGATAACGATCCTGTAATTTTCATGGAATCTGAGCAAATGTATGGTGATAAAGGTGAAGTGCCAGACGGAGAATATACTATTCCATTAGGAGTTGCTGATATTAAACGTGAAGGTACAGATGTAACAATCGTTTCTTTTGGAAAAATCATCAAGGAAGCTTTTATTGCTGCTGATGAATTAGCTAAAGAAGGAATTTCTTGTGAAATTATCGATTTAAGAACGGTTCGTCCTATGGATAAAGATGCAATTCTTAAATCTGTTAAAAAAACAAACCGTTTAGTAATTCTTGAAGAAGCTTGGCCATTTGCAAGTGTTTCTTCTGAGATTACATATATTGTTCAAGAACAAGCATTCGATTTTCTTGATGCACCAATTCAACGTATTACAACTGCAGATACTCCAGCGCCTTACTCGCCAGTATTGCTAAAAGACTGGTTGCCAAATGCTGGTGATGTAGTAAAAGCAGTAAAGAAAGTATTATACAAATAATACATATTTAAAATACTCACAAAACTTCATCATTCATAGTTAATTGATGAAGTTTTTTTTTGCCCAGACAATGAAAAGAATAATTTTACTCAGCCTATTTTTTGTATTCGCATTTGCGGCTATTGCTACTGCACAAACGAAAGTGAGTGGAATTGTTTTGGACAAGTCTAACCAGCCGATACCTTTTGCCAATGTGGTTTTTAAAGGTTCTAATACCGGAATTGTTTCTAATGAAGACGGACGTTTTTATTTGGAATCACCAAATACTTATACAGCATTATTAGTTACTTCGGCAGGATTTTCAGATAAAGAAGTTCCTTTAGAAAAAGCAGTTAATTATAATTTCAAAATTGTTTTAGGCGAAGCCGAAGCACTAAATGAGGTTGTAATTTATACAGGAAAAACTTCTAAGAAAAATAATCCAGCATTGGATATTTTGAGGAAAATTTGGGAAAGAAAACGTAAAAACGGACTTTACCAATTCAATCAATATCAAATGCAGAAGTATGAAAAAGTAGAGTTTGACATGAACACGATTGATAGTGCATTCATGAAAAATAAACTTTTTAAAGGAATGGAGTTTGTCTTCAATCATGTTGATACTTCTGATGTTACGGGAAAAACGTATCTTCCAATTTTTATCAACGAATCGGTTTACGATGTTTACGGAGATAATAAATTGAAAAAGGTTAAAGAGAATTTGACGGGAAATAAAATGTCTGGATTTAATGGGAATCAGCAGATTTTATCTTTTGTAAAAGACCTTTATTCCGACTATAATATTTACGATAATCACCTTAAGTTTTTTGATAAAAGTTTTACAAGTCCGCTTTCTAAAACTGGAATTGATGTCTATAACTATGTATTAAAAGACAGCGCTTATATCGATAAAAAGTGGTGTTTTAATATTGTTTTTTATCCGAGACGTAAAAACGAATTAACCTTCAAAGGAGATTTCTGGGTAAATGATACCACTTTTGCCATCAAGAAAATTAATATGGGGGTTACTAAAAGTGCCAATATTAACTGGGTAAAAGATATTTACATCGAACAAGAATTTGAAGTAGAAAACGATTCAGTTTTTCTTTTAACGCGCGATTACATGATGTCTGATTTTGCTTTAAATAAAAAAGAAAAATCAAAAGGAGTTTACGGAAAACGAACGACATTGTATCGTAACCATAAATTCAATATTCAGAAACCAGAGAAGTTTTATAAAGAAGAAGTCAATTTTATTGATAACGCGGTTTATGAGCGACCTCCCGAATTCTGGGAAGAAAATCGTTTTGAGAAATTAAATAAAGACGAAGCGGGTATTTATAAAATGCTCGACACATTGCAAACTGTCAAGCGATTTAAGCAGCTGTATAATCTCGTCTCCATTTTAGGTAGTGGTTATGTCGAATTTAAAAACTTCGATTTCGGGCCAATTTTCTCTACTTTTGGTTACAATGAAGTTGAAGGTTTGCGATTAAGAGCAGGAGGAAGAACCTATTTCGGACCAAACGATCCTTGGCGTATACAAGCTTATACAGCTTACGGATTTGATGATAATAAATTCAAATATGGAGTTTCTGGAAAATGGATGGTCGATAAGAAAAATCGAGTTATTATTTCTGGTGGAAATAGGCGTGACATCGAACAAATTGGAGCTAGTTTAACTACAACAAATGATGTTTTAGGTCGAAGTTTTGCATCTTCTGCTTTGTTTACAACAGGAAGTAATGGAAAATTAACCAATATTAATTTGAGTAATGTTTCTATCGAAATGGAAGCCAAAAAGAACTTTATTGTTTCTGCGGGACTTTCGTATCGAACATTAGAATCTGCTTCAAAAACCTTTAGTTTAGATTATTATACAACTTTGCCAAGCACTGCAAATCCGACGGGAGTTGTTCAGAGTATGGTAAAACAATCAGAAGCGAATATTCAGTTTGAATATATGCCAAATAGAAAAACTATTGGTTATGGTGTAGAAAGAGATTTAGTAGACAGTCCTTTTAGCCATTTCTTCGTAAACTTTAGTTACGGACTTAAAGGTGTTTTTGATAGTGATTTTGCTTACGAAAAAATTCAACTTTTCTATAGACAGCCAATTATTATTGGACCTTTAGGAAGAACAAATATTACAATTGAAACAGGAAAAACATTCGGAACAATTCCGTTAGGATTAATGAGTGTAATTCCGGGTAACCAAACTTATTTTACAATAGAAAATACGTTTAGTAACTTGAATTTTTACGAATTCGTAACCGATCAATATACAACTTTGCAATGGAATCATGATTTTGGTGGAAGATTGTTCGCTAGAATTCCATTTATGAGAAAATTAAATTGGAGAGAATTTATTGGGGTTAGAGCAGTTCATGGAACTATTTCTGATGCTAACCGTGCCATTAATGCTTCGGGATTGCCATATAATGCTCCAGAAAAAGTATACTGGGAATACAATGCAGGAATTGGAAATATCTTTAAAGTTTTCCGCCTTGATTTTTCATGGAGAGGAAATTATTTAGATATGCCAGATGCACATAAATTTGCCATAAAAGGATCTTTTGGGTTTTATTTCTAGCTTAAGAAGGGACAAAGATTCAAAGTTACAAAGTCGCAAAGGTTTCTATTCTTTGCGGCTTTTTTATGCAAAAACTCTGCGGCTTTGAGGCTTTGCGAGAACTAATTTCATTTTTCTTATTTTTGATTTACTTTAGAAATCCAAAATTATGCAAGAAGCTATTGATTTTCTTTCAGCTAAAAACCCAATATTTCTAGAAATTATTGAGAAATACGGATTACCTCAAATTCCAAAGCGTCCTCAGGGTTTTGAAACTTTAGTGTTATTAATTTTAGAACAGCAGGTTTCTATCGATTCTGCGAAAGCTACATTTTTAAAAATTAAATCGTATACCACTTGCAATCCTGAGACAATGGCTGTTCTTTCAGATGAAGAATTTAGAAATTTTGGAGTAAGCCGTCAAAAAACAAAATACATTAAGATTTTAGCCAGGGCCATTTTAAGTAAAGAATTAGATGTTGAAAGTTTAGCATTAAAATCAGCAAAGCAAGTTCGTGAAGAATTAATTAAACTAAAAGGAATCGGAAATTGGACCATTGATATCTATTTAATGTTCTGTCTTCAAGAGCCCGATTTGATTCCGTTGGGAGATATTGCCGTCATTAATACCATAAAAGAATTATTAAATATTCACGATAAGCAAGAAATGGAAATTCATGCTCAACAATGGAGTCCTTATCGTTCTTATGCCACTTATTTGCTTTGGCATTATTACCTGAAAAAAAGAAATCGAACAATTACTTATTAAATGCTTGTTTTTTAAACTCTAATGCGGATAATTTAACCTTGTTTTTTATTGTAAAACTAGATTCTTTAGTTATTTTTGCAACCGAAATTATAGAAACAATAAAAAACGAAAATGACCGCAGACAAATTAACGACTTTCGATGTATTAATCGAAATACCGAGAGGAAGCAGAAATAAATACGAGTACGATTTTGAAATTAAAAGAATGCGTTTTGATAGAATGTTATTCTCTTCAATGATGTACCCAGCAGATTACGGATTTATTCCAGAAACTTTAGCTTTAGACGGAGATCCTCTTGATGTATTAGTTTTAATTAACGAACCAACTTTTCCTGGATGTGTAATTGAAGTAAAGCCAATTGGAGTTTTCCACATGGCAGATGATAAAGGACCAGACGAAAAAATTATTTGTGTACCAGTTTCAGATCCAATCTGGAATTCATTAAATGACCTTTCAGATATTAACGGACACTTATTAAAAGAAATCGAGCACTTTTTCCAAGTTTACAAAGATCTTGAAAACAAAAAAGTAGACGTAGAAGGATGGGGAGACGTTAAAGAAGCATTTGACATTATTGCAGAATGTACTAAGCGTTTTGATGATATTGAAAATAAACCAGAGGGATTATTTAGTATTAAATAATTTTAACCGTATTCTAATATAAAAAAAGCAATACTGCCGTCAGGAGTATTGCTTTTTTGTTTAAATTCGTTTTAGTTAGATTGTTGACTATTAACCAAAACCATTAATATATTATGAATGCATTTATGATTTACCTGCCTATTGTCATGGCAGTTTTAGGATTACTTTTCATGGGAATAAAAAGGAGTTGGGTTTTAAAACAAGACGCCGGAGATGGTAAGATGAAAGAGATTTCAGATTACATCTACGAAGGAGCTTTAGCCTTCCTGAAAGCAGAATATAAATTACTAACGATTTTCGTAATTATTGCCAGTTTAGCTTTGGCAGGAATTACTTTTATCCCAGGAGTTAAAACACATTTATTAATCGTAATTGCCTTTATTTTTGGTGCATTATTTTCTGCTTATGCAGGAAATATTGGAATGAAAATAGCAACAAAAACAAACGTTAGAACCACTCAGGCAGCACGTACCAGTTTACCGCAGGCCTTAAAAGTTTCTTTTGGAGGCGGAACCGTAATGGGTTTAGGTGTTGCAGGTTTGGCTGTTTTAGGTTTGACAGCTTTCTTTATAATTTTCTTTAATCTTTTTTCTGACGGAGTTTGGAAAGATACCGATACAATGACAGTTGTTTTAGAAACTTTAGCAGGTTTTTCGCTTGGTGCAGAATCTATTGCATTGTTTGCCAGAGTTGGAGGTGGAATCTATACAAAAGCTGCTGACGTTGGTGCCGATTTAGTGGGTAAAGTAGAAGCAGGAATTCCAGAAGATGATCCGCGTAATCCGGCAACAATTGCTGATAACGTAGGAGATAATGTTGGTGACGTTGCGGGGATGGGAGCTGATTTATTTGGTTCGTATGTAGCAACGGTTTTAGCCGCAATGGTGCTAGGAAACTATGTGATAAAAGATATGGGCGGAAGTATCAATGATGCTTTTGGCGGAATTGGACCAATATTGCTTCCAATGGCAATTGCTGGTTTCGGAATCATATTTTCTATTATAGGAACACTTTTAGTGAAAATTTCAGACGATAACGCAAGAGAAGCTCAAGTACAGAAAGCATTAAATGTAGGAAACTGGGTTTCTATTATTTTAACAGCGGTGGCTTGTTTCTTTTTAGTACAATATATGTTACCAGAAACCATGCAGATGAGTTTCTTTGGTGAAGGCTCTAAAGCGATTTCATCAATGAGAGTTTTCTACGCAACTCTAGTTGGATTAGTTGTTGGTGGAGCAATCTCATCAGTAACAGAATATTATACAGGATTAGGTACAAAACCCGTTTTGGCAATTGTTCAAAAATCATCAACTGGTGCAGGAACAAACGTAATTGCAGGTTTGGCGACAGGAATGATTTCTACTTTTCCAACTGTAATTTTATTTGCTGTAGCAATCTGGATCTCGTATGCTTTGGCAGGATTTTATGGAGTGGCACTGGCTGCTTCAGCAATGATGGCAACAACAGCAATGCAATTAGCAATTGATGCTTTCGGACCAATTTCTGATAATGCGGGTGGAATAGCAGAAATGAGCGAATTGCCAAAAGAAGTTCGTACAAGAACAGATATTTTAGATTCAGTAGGAAATACGACAGCAGCAACTGGAAAAGGTTTTGCAATTGCTTCTGCAGCTTTAACTTCATTGGCTTTATTTGCGGCTTATGTAACCTTTACAGGAATTGACGGAATCAATATTTTTAAAGCACCTGTTTTAGCAATGTTATTTGTCGGAGGAATGATTCCTGTGGTTTTCTCTGCTTTGGCAATGAATTCTGTTGGAAAAGCAGCAATGGATATGGTGTACGAAGTTCGCCGCCAGTTCAAGGAAATTGCTGGAATTATGGAAGGAACAGGAAAACCTGAATATGGAAAATGCGTTGAAATTTCTACAAAAGCCGCTCTTCGCGAAATGATGCTGCCAGGAATTCTAACAATTGGTTTTCCTATTTTAATTGTTCTTTTAGGTAAGTTAGTTTATTCAGACAATAATCAGTTAATTGCTGAAATGTTAGGAGGATATATGGCTGGAGTTACCGTTTCTGGTGTTCTTTGGGCAGTTTTCCAAAACAATGCAGGAGGTGCTTGGGACAACGCTAAGAAATCTTTCGAAGCTGGAGTTATGATCAACGGCGAAATGACTTATAAAGGTTCAGATGCGCATAAAGCAGCCGTGACTGGAGATACTGTTGGAGATCCGTTTAAAGATACTTCTGGACCTTCAATGAATATTTTAATCAAATTAACTTGTTTAATAGGGTTGGTAATTGCGCCAATTTTGGGCGAAGGAAATGCACATTCTGACATTGCAGGAAAAGCTTCTTGCTGTGCTAAAACAGAACTACACGCTGGCGGAGTTTCTAAATGTGGTGATTTGTCTAAAATGACAAAAGAAGAGTGCATTAAAATGTGTAAAGAAAAAGGTTGTTCGCCAGAAGAAACAGCTAAATGTTTAGCTCATTTTGATGAAAATGGAAATCCTTATAAAAAAACGGATTGCTTTGACACTAGCAAATATGAGAAATCATCTGTGAAAGTGGAAGTTAAAAATATAAACGGAAAAACGACTGGAACTGTTACTAAAACAGAAAATGGTAAAACAACAACTGAAGTTTTTGAAGGAACAGAAGAAGAAGTTTTAGCGAAAGTTGAAGCTGCTAAATAATAACTTTAACAAAGTTTCTTAAACAAAAATGCCTCTAAATAATTTTAGAGGCATTTTTTATAGGTTTAAAGCATATTCTTTTATTAAAGTTGATGCTGGAATATGAAGTTTTTCATTTAACACTCTGATTTGCTTTATTGTCAATGCTCTTTTTCGATTAAATAATTCAGAGACTCTTGATCTGCTGTTTAAAATAATCCCTAAATCGGAATCAGTTAATCCATTTTGTTCCATCATGAACCGAATTGCTTCAATTGGATCGGGTTCTGGAATTGGGTAATGTATCTGTTCGTATTTCTCTATCAGTGTAACTAGAATATCTAACTCGTCACCTTCGATAGTGTCAGGCTTTGCATCAAAAAGAGAATTAACTTTTTCTAAAGCCAAACTGTAATCTTCCTCTGTTTTTATTGGTTTTATATTCATTTTACAAATTTTTAATATCTTTTAAATCATCATATTCGTTATGTGTTCCAACAAAAAGAATATAGACAATTTGAGTTTCGTAATTGATTTTTACAATTAAGCGATAATGATTTCCGCAAATATTGAAAACTACTTTATTGTTACCTACGAAATCTGCTGTCCCAAAAAATGATTTTATGGCATTTGAATTATCAAAATTATTTTTATCAAATACTTGATACCAAGCTAACAATTGTTGTTTTGAATTTGGAAATCTTTCCCAAAAATTTTGCAATGTTCTTTTTGCTATTATTCTCATACTTAGTTTGACAAAGATAATGAATTTTCCCAATACGGGAAATTTTATTCGACAAACAAAAGTAAGAAAATAATTATAAATAATTTTGTTCGAAAAAACAAAAAATGCCTCTCAAATTATTTAGAGGCATTTTTTATTTCGTGTAAATCTGTGTAATTCGTGTTTTAAAACAACCCATTCAATTCAGCATCAATTCTGTTAATGATATCTCCTAAATCTTCAGGATTGTCAACAAAATTAATATTGTCAACATCAATAATCAATAATTTTCCTTTAGCATAAGTCTGAATCCAAGCTTCGTATCTTTCATTCAAACGGCTTAAATAATCGATAGAAATAGAGTTTTCATATTCGCGTCCGCGTTTGTGAATCTGTCCAACCAAATTCGGAATAGAACTTCTTAAATAAATCAATAAATCTGGAGCTTTAACCAACGATTCCATTAATTCAAACAAAGACGTGTAATTTTCAAAATCACGACTTGTCATTAATCCCATTGCATATAAGTTGGGAGCGAAAATATGCGCATCTTCATAAATCGTTCTGTCTTGAATGATTTTTTTTCCGCTTTCGCGAATTTGCTGCACTTGACGAAAACGGCTGTTTAGGAAATAAATCTGAAGATTAAACGACCAGCGCTCCATTTGATGGTAAAAATCATCCAAATACGGATTATCAACTACATCTTCATAATGAGGTTCCCATTTGAAATGTTTCGCTAATAATTTGGTTAGAGTGGTCTTTCCTGCGCCTATGTTTCCTGCTATTGCTATGTGCATTACGGTGTTACGATTTTATAATTTGATATATCTGTAGCTGTAAAAATAGATAAAATTTGTTCTTTGTAATAAAAATTGTCAAAGGTTTTTTCTAAAATTTTAATCTCAGAAACAGCATCAGGATTTGATTTGTCAATTCCTTTAAAAAACAATAAATTATCTTTAGTGAAAAGATATTGTGAAGAACTAACTATGGCAATTTTATCAAAATCAGCTATTTTGCCCAATAAAGTTATTTTGCCAAAAATATCGCAAGAATACCAATTGTTTTTTTTATCAATCCAAATAAAAGTATTAAAATCAGTTTGATAATACTTAATTGGCTCTGTTAACGGAATAGAAACGGTTTTGTATTCGTTTTTTAAATAATCAAAAAGACTAACTTGTTGGTTTAAGGCATTGTAAATCCAAAGCTGATTTTGTGTTGACATTCCGACTGCCGTAACTACAATTGGTGACGGATTTTGAGAAAAATTAATTTCAGTCATTTTATTTAGTTGATTATCTAACAAAACAACACTATTAAAATCTTCGTAAAACAATACTATTTTCAACGGATTTTGTAAATCGACTTTGGTGATTTTTCCCAATGAAACATTTTTATATTCAAAAAGTTCATTTCCCTTTACTTTGCTAAAAACATTGTTTTTAATTTGATAAGAATATCCAAAAGCGTCAAATCCTAAAAACTGATCTGAATTATTTTTAAAATGCGAAAGTAAAGTAGGGTTTATGCTTGAATTCTGGGCAGAAACCGCATTTATAGTGCAGAAAGCAAGAAAAGAAAATATAATTTTTTGCACCTTTTTTGACATGAGAAAATTGATTTACAAGAGTACCAAATTACAAAAAACCTTCGTTAGAAAACCACTTTTGGTGCTTAAACCTTTTTTTATTCTAATAGTCTAAAAAATAAGCGGTTCTATCTATGTCCTATAGCCGTTAATATATTTAATTTTTTGGATTTTAAAATTAGTAATACATTTGAATGTAAGTTTTATCGGATTTACCCAACTTTAAAGAAAATAAAATGAAGAAATTATTTTTTTACATGACACTAATGCTTGTTTCTGTACAAATTCAGGCTCAAAAAGATTTTCAAGGAATGGCTGTTTATGAGTCAAAAACTCAAGCCCCGAAATTTGAAGGAATGCGCGGAAACAGAGACATTACGCCAGAAATGCAAAAAAGCATGGAAGAGCGTATGAAGAAAATGTTAGAAAAAACCTTTATTTTAAATTTCGATAAATCGGCTTCAATCTATAAAGAAGAAGAAAAACTAGAAGCGCCAGGGCAGCAAGGCGGTTTTCGTGTAATGTTTGGTTCATTGACAGGCGGTGGAGGCACTTTCTATAAAGATGTGAAAGCAAAATCATATACAGTTGATAAAGAATTTATGGGCAAGGAATTTCTTGTTGTAGATTCTCTTCCAAAATTAAACTGGAAATTAGAACAAGAAACCAAACAAATTGGCGGTTATAACTGTTTCAAAGCTACAGCTGTAAAAGCGGCTAGTAAAACCGATTTTAGAAACTTCAGACCTAAGAACAACGACGATTCTAAAAAAGAGGAAACTAAAAAAACTTCTGGAGAAACAAAGACGAACTTTGCGGATAACTTCGAAATACCAAAAGAAATTGTGGTTACGGCTTGGTATACACCAGAAATTCCGGTGAATCAAGGCCCAGAAAATTATTGGGGACTTCCCGGTTTAATTTTAGAAATCAACGACGGAACGACAACAATTCTATGTTCGAAAATTGTTCTAAATGCCAAAGAAAAAGTAGAAATGAAGCCATCTAAAAAAGGAAAAGTAATCTCTCAGAAAGAATACGATGAAACGGTAATTAAAAAAATGGAGGAATTTAGAGAAATGAATCGTGGTCGTGCAGGCGGACCACCACCTCCTATGGGAAGATAAAATTTATAAAATTCCGATAGTTTAAAACATTATTTCGCCTATACGTTACGTTCAGGTGCAAATTTCAATATTCTTATAATGAATAAAATACTTTTTGTTTTTGCCTTACTTTTTACTTCTGTATGCTTTTCGCAAAGTGTTCGTTTTGATGGTTTAATTCAAGATGAACAGAAAAATCCGCTTGAAATGGCCAATATTATGGCAATTAACAACGGCACAAAAGCAATGGATTCGTACGGAATTACCAATGACAAAGGAAAATTTCAGCTTACTTTAAAACCAAATACTGCTTATACCATAAAAGTAAGTTATCTCGGAATGAAATCTAAAGAAATTCCAGTTGCAACAAAATCTGAAAATATGACTCAAAATATTGTTTTGGATGGAGCAGGAATTGAATTAGAAGGTGTTGAAATTGTTCGCGAAATGCCAGTTTCAATCAAAGGAGATACAATTGTTTACAATGCCGATTCTTTTAAATCTGGAACAGAAAAAAAGCTAGAAGATGTATTGAAAAAACTTCCAGGTGTTGAGGTAAATGCTGATGGAGAAATTGAGGTTGAAGGAAAGAAAGTGAGCAAATTAATGGTAGAAGGCAAAGATTTTTTTGATGGAGATACCAAATTAGGCGTTAAAAATATTCCGGCAGATGCTATTGATAAAGTTCAGGTTTTACGAAATTATAACGAAGTAAGCCAATTAAAAGGTCTTGAAAATGATCAGGATAATGTGGCTATGAATATTAAATTGAAAGAAGGAAAAAAGAACTTTTGGTTTGGAGATGTTACGGCAGGAATTGGCGTTGCAGAATTAGACAGTCGTTATATTATTAACCCAAAACTCTTTTATTATAGTCCGAAATACAGCATTAATTTAATTACCAATTTTAATAATATTGGTGAATTGCCTTTAACAGCACAAGATTATTTTAAGTTCACGGGCGGATTTAAAAACATGATGAAAAAAGGCGGAAGCAGTTTTAATGTTTCTTCTAATGACTTAGGAATTTCACTTTTAAGAAATAATAGAGCCAAAGAAATTGAGACCAAATTTGGCGCAACAAACTTTGCTTATTCGATTAACAAAGCTTGGAATTTGAGCGGTTTCGGAATTCTTTCAACATCAAAAACAGAATTAGAAACTAAATCGCAGACCACAATTTTGGATTCTGGAAATAAGGACAATCGTAACGAAAATACAAGCCAGAAAAATAATTTGGGACTTTTTAAATTAAGTTCAACTTATAAGCCAAGCGACAAATTTCAGTTTGATTATGATATCTTAACCAAATTGACCAAACAAGAAGAATATTCTGATTTGTTTAGAGAACAGATTGTGAAGAATGTTGCGACTTCAGAAGATATTTTTACAACAAAAAAGCAAGATCCAACTTCTGTTAATCAGAATTTGAGTTTGTATTATACGCAAAGCACTAAAAATATTTTTGCATTTGAAGCGCAGCATTTGTATCAGGACGAAAATCCATTTTATAATGCCAATTTACAAACAGCTCCTTTTGATGAGGATGTTTTAACTGGGTTTACTCCAAATCAAAATAGAAATGATTACAATCAGAATCGTTTTGTGAAAACGAATAAGTTGGATGCAAAATTGGATTACTATTATATGGTAACTCCAAAAAGTAATTTCAATATTACATTAGGAAATACATATTCGTATCAGAATTTCAATTCTCATATTTTTCAGATGTTAGATAATGGAGATAGAAATGATTTGAATGATCCTCAAAACAATAATGACGTAGATTACAGATTTAATGATGCTTTCGTCGGTTTTCATTATAAAATTCTAACAGGAAAATTTACCCTGACGCCTGGAGTAAGCTTGCATACTTATCAAATGACAAACGGACAATTGGGAACCGATTATTCTCAAAGTTTTACTAAAGTTTTGCCAGATTTCTTCGCTTTATATCAAATCAAAAAATCAGAGACGTTGACTTATAATTTCTCTTTAACGAATGATTTTACCGATATTAACCAGTTGGCAGCGGGTTATGTTTTGTCTAATTACAGTAGTTTGTTTCGTGGAGATCGTTATTTAGAAAATGCAACTTCTCAGGTTCATTCGCTTCGTTATTTCAAATATAATATGTTCAATTTTGAGAACATTTTTGCCAATGCAACTTATACCAAAAAAGTGGATGCAATTAAAACAAAAGCAGATTTTGATGGAATTAACCAGTCTTCAGTTCCTTATAATTCAAATTTAGCAGATGAAACTTTTTCTGGAATGGGAGCTTACGGACGTTCATTTTTAAAAAACTATAAAGCTTCTGCAAACGCAAGTTTGAACTGGTCAAAATTCAACAACATTCAAGATAGTGAACAAAGAACAACAGAAAGTTTTGTGCAGAGTTATACAGTAAGAGCTTCGACAAATTACAAAAAACTTCCAAATATTGAATTTGGATACAATCTTTTGATTAATAAATACAGCGGATCTACTTTTTATACCGATAAGCCATTTGCCAAATTAGATTATTATTTCTTAGACAGTTTTTCTTTTGTATCTGAATACGAATTTTATCATTATTACAACGGAGATAAATCGGTAGATAATGAATACGATTTTTTAAGTGCTAGTTTAATTTATCAAAAGAAAAACAGCAAATGGGAATATAAAGTCTCGGCAACCAATTTGTTAAATACAAGATATCTTAACGATGATAATTTTACGCAATTCTCTACACGAGTTTCGCAATATACGGTTCAGCCGCGCTACATTATCTTTTCGATGAAATACAATTTATAAGACATTTGGCTGAATTTTGAAGTCAAGACATTTAATTTTAAAAGGAATGGAATATCTTTACATCAATATTAACAGCCAAATTTTTATATTATGCGCAATTTTATTTGGAGTTTACTGCTATTTACTTCGACAGTTTTTACGTCTTTTTCTCAAACAAAAGAGATTGAAAAAGGAACTTATATATCAAACAATAAAGGCCAAAAAATTAAACTGAACTTATTAGATGATAATAAATATGAGTTAGTATTTTATTCGGGCGAATATGCAATAAAAGGCGATTCGTTATTATTTGTCAAAAATACTCCATCGGGAAATAGCTTCGATCTTGATTTTAAAATCGATAAAAAAGCTAAAAATATAAAAGTAAACTTTATAGATCCTTCCTATTATTCTTTTTATATAGGAACACAAAAAGGAAAAGAAGAAGTTAAATATCAAAGACTTTCTGATATTCGTTCTAAACAAGACCCCAATTGGACTAAAAATAATTTAGAGTTTGAAATTGAAAAAACAGACTTTCTATATTTAGTTTACGAAGAATACGACGGAAAAAGCGATGTTTTTAAATACGAACTTCCTAAAGATGTTTCAGAAATTACCATAACTTATGAATTAGCGGTTTTAGGTGATTTAAAAATTTTCGGCTTTTTTGATAAAACTACTAACGAATTAAGAATTTCAGAGAAATCTGGAGTTAATCCATTGGTTTTTACTAATGCAAAAGATCCGCAGCCAGTTAAGAAAACTTCAAAAGTAATTCCGTTAGAAAGTACATCTGTTTCAAATTGGACTTATCCAGGAAAAGAAGATGTTTCAAGTTACGATTATGGAGCAGGAGTAGCTGTAGATACTGCTGTCGCTGCGACAGATTTAACAGTAGCTCCGCCAGTTTACAATCAATATAATTTTAAACTAAAGATTGAAAATAGCTTAAACAAGGCGATTTCCGAAACTAAAAATTCAAATAATAATAAGTTTTTAGGAGTTTATGTAGACAGTAAAAAAACAGCAAAAGAAAGTTTTGATTTTTTTGTAAAAGATCAAGAAACGCAAACTGGTTACAGCATGTACGATGGATACAATGCTCTTTATGATGTTTTTAATTATTATTTGGCTGGAGCCGATGATAAAAAATGGCTGAAAAATAATAAAATAACCAGCGATCCTAGTATTGTTGTTTTAAACGGACAAGGAAATATATTGGCTATCGCAAAATCTGATTTAGAAACACAGAAATATCAGTTTAATTATTATGGCGATTTCTATCGTAAACTTCTCAGAGCCGATGCTTTTGTTTCTTTAGATAATGTTTTAAAAAGTAAAAAAGCTTCAGATGCCGATTTAATTTATGCTTTTAATAAAGCTGCTGCATTAGAATCATCTTATGATTATGAATATAATGTTGATAATAGCATTTCGACAGAATTTGTAGTTACAAAAACGGCTTTAGACAAAAAAGAACTTGCACAAGCTTGGAAAAAATTGATCGAAGCACATCAAAAAGATAAGCAGGTAAATATGTATTTGGCAGAAACCATCATTAAAGAAATCAAGAATTTAGGATTTACTAAACAGCTTTTTAATGAAGATAGAATTTTAAATGATACCGATTTCTTGGCTATAGATTATATTCTCAAACATTCTGAAGAAATAGAAAATAATCGCGCCGCATTTAATACCAAAGCAGGAGAGATTCACGCTCTTAATAATGCGGTTTCTGAAGTTTCTAATGCTTTACAGCAAAATCTTTACGCTTCTCAAGATGGTTTAACGGGAGATGTAAATAAGGATAAAATCAATTCTGTTTATAAAAAGATCATTGCATCTGGAAAAGGAAACTTTGATGCTTATAGAAATTACTTTTATTATCTAAGTCAGCTTCAAGAAAATGACGGTTCTAATACAACTTATTTAAAAGAATTTAATGCTTATTTCGATTCAGCTCTTTCAGGCGGAAGCCCAATCGAGAAATTAGATGCAATGTTTTCTGGTTTAGATTCTAGTTCAAGTTATTCTTACGATGGATGGAATTCATTTAAAGAATATCATTCTAGTACAGCCAATTCTGCCGCTTGGACTGTTGTAGAAAATCAAATGAATGCAAATTATTTAAAAGATGCCATAAAATGGTCTGAATATAGTTTGGCCGTAACTAAAAATAATCCATATTATTTAGATACACTTGCGCAGTTGTATTATAAAGACGGACAAAAACAAAAAGCAATTGAAACACAGACTTTGGCAGTTAAATATTTAGACGCAAATACAGATGCAACAACAGCGGAGGAAATAAAAGAAGTTTTGACTAAAATGCAAAACGGAAATTATTAAAACAAAGTAATCGCATAAATATGATGGCTGTCTGTTTGGATAGCCATTTTTGTTTAATTTTTTATGCTCAAATGCTGTTTTAAGTGATAAAAAAATAAAATTTTTCCATGAAATGATTAATTTTATGACATAAAATTAAAATCTATGAAAAACAAAATGATTCTGGTTTTACTTGCATCTGGAGCATTGACTTTTGCGCAGGCAGTTAAAAAACCATTAGTTTCTGCCATAACAGATAAAGATCTTAGAACAGATATGTATCAAATGGCTGGTGACCATTTTAATGGTCGAGAAGCAGGAACTTTAGATGAACTAAAAGTTTCAATGTGGTTGGAAAATAAAGCTAAAGAAGCCGGAATGGCTCCAGCGGGTGATGATGGAACGTATTTCCAGTTTTTTGATTTGTATAGACATCAAGTTACGCCAAATTCAAAATTCAAAATTGGACAAAAAGAATACAAATTATGGAAAGATGTTTTGGTTGCAGAAACGACTAATATAAAAGTTGAAGGTTCGTTAGTGTATTTGGGTGCGGCAACTAAAGAAGAAATTGATAAAGCTGATTTAAAAGGAAAAGCAGTTGTTTTACTAGCATCAAAAGAAGGAATTGCAGATGATATTTCGTTATTTGACAGACGCTATCCAGGTTTGGTAAGAAATAAATATTATGATCTTGTTGTTAAAAAAGGTGCTGTGGCACTTATTATGGTTGCAGATGAATTGGCAGAACAAAGTTGGTCTCAAGTAGAACCGCAAATGACAAGAGGAATTTATGGAATTGAAGGATTTCGTGATAAAATTGGTGCAACAATGCCTGTTTTTTGGGTGCACGGAAATCAGCTAGAATATTTAAAATCGACTAAAGATGTTTTATCGGCAGAAGTAGTTTCTGAAACCTATAAATATCCTTCAGTAAATGTTGTCGGAACAATTACTGGAACTGATGCAAAACTAAAAAATGAATACGTTCTTTTCAGCGGACACCAAGATCATGATGGAGTACGCCAAAAATACGGACAAGATTCTATCTATAATGGAGCAGACGATAACGCCAGTACATGTGTTGCTATGTTAGCGATTGCAAGAGCTTATAAAAAACAGCCTGGAAAAAGAACATCGTTATTTGTATTTCATGGTTCAGAAGAACGTGGTTTGTTAGGTTCAAGATGGTATGCATCGCATCCGACTGTTCCTGAAAAAGATATCATAGCGGTTTTAAATGGCGATATGATTGGAAGAAACAATGTAAATCAAGCTGCTTTATTAGGTTCGAGTTCGCCACACGAAAATTCATCTGATTTAGTGGCAGTTGCCAAAAGAGCTAATGACGAAGGTCCGAAATTTGATTTGGATAAACTTTGGGACAGACCAGAACATCCAGAATATTTTTACTTCCGTTCTGACCATTTACCGTATGCAAGAAAAGGAATTCCTGCAGTTTTCTTTACCAGTGTGCTGCATAGTCAATACCATACTCCAATGGATGAATCTGAAAATATTGATTTCGTGAAACTGCACAAAATGACCGAATGGATTTACAGAACAGGTTGGATTTTATCAAACGATGCTAACCGTCCTAAAACATTGCCAAATGTGCAATTGGAAAGATAAAGCTTTATTTAAGACGCGGATGAAACGGATTTACTTCGTAAAGACGCGAATTAAATCGGATTTTTAAAATTACAATCAAATTTAATTGTATATAAAAAAAAGGCTCTCTAATATTTTAGAGAGCCTTTTTTTATGCTTTTCAGGTTATAAATAAAGAAAAAATCCGTTTAAATCCACGTTTTCGCAATAGCGAATCCGTTTCATCTGCGTTGCATTCACATAAATAAGTAAAAATAAAAAAGGCTGTTCAATATAATAGACAGCCTTTTTTGTATGTAAATGTTTCAGATCGAATTACAATCCAAATGCAGCTTTTACTTGGTCAACAAAATCAAGTTTTTCCCATGTAAACAATTCAACAGTAACTGTTTTTTCGTTTCCGCCTGGAGCAGAGAAAGTTTTAGTTACCGTTTCTGGTTTACGTCCCATGTGTCCGTAAGCAGCAGTTTCGCTATAAATTGGGTTTCTTAATTTTAAACGTTGTTCGATAAAATAAGGACGCATATCGAAGATAGCTTCTACTTTTTTAGCGATTTCACCGTTAGTTAAATTTACTTTAGAAGTTCCGTAAGTTTCAATGAAGATTCCCATTGGTTCAGCAACTCCAATTGCGTAAGAAACCTGAACTAAGATTTCGTCAGCAACACCAGCAGCAACTAAGTTTTTAGCAATATGACGCGTTGCATAAGCAGCACTTCTATCAACTTTACTTGGATCTTTTCCAGAGAATGCACCACCACCGTGAGCACCTTTTCCTCCGTAAGTATCAACGATAATTTTTCTTCCTGTTAAACCAGTATCTCCGTGAGGACCTCCAATAACGAATTTTCCTGTTGGGTTAATATGGTAGTTGATTTTATCGTTAAATAAATGAGCATGCTCAGGGTTTTTAGCGATAATTCTTGGAATCAAGATTTCGATAATATCTTTTTTGATTTTAGCCAACATTGCAGCTTCTTCATCAAAATCATCATGTTGAGTTGAGATAACAATCGCGTCAATACGAGTTGGTTTGTTATCATCGCTATATTCTAAAGTTACTTGAGATTTAGCATCTGGACGTAAATAAGTGATTTCTTTATTCTCGCGTCTTAAAATAGCTAACTCTTGTAATAATTTATGAGATAAATCAAGAGCCAACGGCATGAAGTTTTCAGTTTCGTTTGTCGCGTAACCAAACATCATTCCTTGATCTCCAGCTCCTTGCTCTTCTGGCTTTGCTCTGTCTACTCCCTGATTAATATCAGCAGATTGTTCGTGAATAGCTGAAAGAATCCCGCAAGAATTTGCTTCAAACATATACTCGCTTTTAGTATATCCAATTTTACGGATTACTTCGCGCGCAATTTGCTGTACATCTAAATAAGTATTAGACTTTACTTCACCAGCCAGAATTACCTGACCTGTAGTAACTAAAGTTTCACATGCTACTTTTGAGTCAGCATCAAATGCCAAAAAGTTGTCAATTAATGCATCCGAAATTTGATCTGCAACTTTGTCTGGATGCCCTTCACTAACAGATTCTGACGTAAATAAATAAGCCATAATAATGTATTAAATTTAAAATTAATCGAGAAAAATAATTGCTAAAAAGGGCTAAAGGAGAGTTCCTGCTTTAGCATTTTTTACTACTGAAAGGAATTTTTCAGCATTCATAACGAAATCATTTCATTATGAAGAGGTTGCAATCAGTTCAAATTTTTCCTCTGTTTCGGGTGCAAAGGTATAAAACCATTTTGATTTGCAAATTAAAGTTCAACTTTTTTTATTTTTTATAGGAGAAATTTAACAATAGCATATTAATTTGATAGGGTAATGGAAAATAATTTGGTTTTTATTTGGTGGTTTCAAAAAAAGTTCTCAAATTTGCCTTATTAAACAAAAAGAAAATGAATTTAGTAGCTAAAAATATGTGTTGCATGATGTCGGAATTATCCGCAGAGTAACTCTATTGTTTAGTAACTAAGTCTACAAATACAATAAAAACCTCTGCCAAACAGCAGAGGTTTTTTTATGTAATCAAAAAAAGTAAAAGAATAAGAAATGAAAAATTCAACAGTAAATAAAATGATGATGTGTTGTAAGATGCCAATGTGTATCCAAAGTTGCTGTTGCCAAAAGTGAAAGATCGAATCTTTGTTATAGTTTCAACTATAAGCCCTTTTGGTAAGCCATCCGAAAGGGCTTTTTTTTATTTCAATCTCTTAAAAATTTAAACCATGAAAACATTAGATATAAATACAATCGCATTTCAATATTTGTTAAGAAATAATTCTTTAAATAATAATTCTGAAGAAGCAGCAGAAGCTGAAAAATATAATCCTGAACAGCGTATTAAAACTCAAAAATCATTGCTGTTTCATTTGTATGACCTTGAAGAAGAAGCAGAAAATCTTTTTGCTTAAATCAAATTCAATTACAATTTCAAAAATCAATTACAATATAAACGTATTAACAATACCTAAAAAACTAAGAAATCATGAGCACACAAAAATTTGCAACAAACGCACTACACGCAGGACACGACGTTACAAAAAATGGATCAACTATAGCCGTGCCTATTTATCAAACATCTTCATATGTATTTAATAATGCCGATCATGCGGCCAATTTATTTGGTCTTGCCGAAGCAGGATTTATTTATACGAGATTAAATAATCCAACAAATGATGTTTTAGAACAAAGACTTGCTGCGCTTGAAGGCGGAATTGGAGCTGTAGTAACGGCTTCTGGAGCGTCGGCAATTTCTACAACTTTGTTGACTTTGCTAAAAGCTGGAGATCATATTGTTGCATCAAACAGTTTATATGGCGGAACTTATAACTTATTGAAAGTTACTCTGCCAAGATTAGGAATTACAACAACATTTGTAGATCCTTCAAAACCAGAAAATTTCACCAAAGCAGCTAAAGAAAATACTAGAGCTTTTTTTGTTGAATCTCTTGGAAACCCAAAATTAGACGTTTTGGATTTAAAAGCAATCTCGGCAGAAGCCAAAGCATTCAAAGTGCCATTTATAGTAGATAATACAGTTGCGACACCTTATTTATTAAACCCAATTAAATATGGTGCCGATATTGTAATTCATTCCTTAACTAAATATATCGCAGGAAACGGAACTTCGTTAGGAGGCGTTATCATCGATGCGGGTAATTTTGATTGGTCAAACGGAAAATTCCCAGAATTTACCGAACCATCTGCTGGATATCACGGATTGGTTTATCACGAAGCTTTAGGAAATGCTGCTTTTATTGCAAAAGCTCGAATAGAAGGTTTGCGTGATTTCGGTTCTGCTTTGAGTCCGTTTAATGCTTTTCAAATTATTCAGGGATTAGAAACACTTCCAATCCGAATCAAGAAACATAGTGAGAATGCTTTGGCTTTGGCCGAATGGTTGGAGAAACAAGATGAGGTGGTTTGGGTAAATTATCCAGGTTTAAAATCAAGTAAATACAATGATTTAGCTAAAGAATACTTGCCAGAAGGTCAAAGCGGAATTATCACTTTTGGATTAAAAGGCGGTTTTGATGCGGCAAAAAAAGTAGTAGACGAAACTAAATTATTCTCATTATTAGCAAATATTGGAGACACAAAATCATTAATTATTCATCCTGCAAGTACTACGCATCAGCAATTAACAGAAGCAGAACAAGCTGAAACTGGAGTTTCTAAAGATTTGATTCGTTTGTCTGTCGGAATTGAAGATATAGAAGATTTGATTGCAGATCTTCAAGCTGTTTTTCAAAGTGTTGCACTTTCTCAATACAGCATAAATAAAAACTAGGTTTTTTTGTTTTTTGTTTGAAAGATTGCCTTTAGTCAATGTGCTAAAGGTAATTTTTTGTGAAAAGCATTATTATAAAAATTAAACCATATAAGTGATATAAGTTCATTTTAGTAAAGACGCATACAACACGTTTAAACTTTTAAATAAAAATATTTTAAATGAACTTATATCACTTGTATGGTTAAAAAACAAAAATTATGTCAAAGCTTAAAATAAACATTATCCTTTTTGGAATTGGAAATATCGGAAGTACTTTGATTAATCAGATAATCGAAAGTCAGGAGTTTTTTCTGGAAAGTAAAAATGTCGATTTTCATTTTCCGATTATTACCAATTCGACAGTTGCTTTTTTTGAAAAAGAAGGAGTTGGTTATTCTTGGGAAACCAATTTTAGACAATTGGCTGTTCCTTTTAAAGTCGAAGATGTTATTGAATTTGCCAAAGAAAACGAATTTGAAAATCTTATTGCTGTAGACGCAACCGCTAGTGACGAATTGGTGAAACATTATAAAACTCTGATCGAAAACGGATTTAATATTGTAGCAGTAAATAAAAAAGCAAATACGTTACCAATAGATCTGTATAAAGACTTGCGAGTAAATCTCAAAAAGCATGACAAAGAGTTTTTGTATGAAACTTCGGTCGATACTGGCATTCCAGTTTTGCAAACTTTAAGAGATTTGTATTATTCGGGAGAAAAAATCACCAAAATTCGAGGTGTATTCTCAGATAATTTGAGTTATGTTTTTAATCGTTTTTCATCAGAAGATGTGACATTCTCTTCTGTCTTAAAAGATGCGAGTCTTTTAGGTTTAATGAAATCTACTTTTAAAGAAGATTTGTCTGGAAATGATACCGCTAGGAAACTCTTGATTCTTGCCCGAGAAATTGGAAAAGATTTTGAGTTTTCAGATATTAAAATTAGACCTTTTATTACAGAACAGCATCTCGAAAAGAATGGCGTACTAAATAAAGATGCGGTCGATAAAGCATTCAAAATTGCCAAAATTACTCAGGCAGAAAATCATGTTTTAAGATATGTTGGCGAATTTGATGTCGAAAGCGGCAATTTAGAAGTCAAATTGATTTCTGAGCCCATAGATTCTGCTATCGGACAATTGAAAGGTTCGGATACTATTTTTGAAATTTATACAAAATCGTACGCTAATGTTCCGATTGTAATTCAAAGCGCACCGCCGTGTAAACAAGCTATTTCGAGGGGAATTATAAGTGATATTTTGAAAATTGCCGAAAAAATTAGAAATAAAGAAGCGGTCTGGCTGTAATTTTTTTTAAAAGTAGGAAAGAAAAAGTTTAAAGTTCTTTGATAAGCTGATTTGTCAAGCGAAATTAGTGAGAAAAGTCAATATTTTTGTAGGTTTTTTACTCTGTTTGTTTTTGTAAGACGGTATTTGTCGTAAAAAAACACAATTTTAACGAATTTTGTAATTAAATTCTTGATTTTCATTTGTGTAATAAAAAAAATAGTTGCATATTTGTTATACCCAAAAACTACTAGAAATCAAATGAACTTAAAAGTCAACAAAATGTTTTGTGCCATTTCGGTTATTACCGAGGCTGGGTTGTCTATTGCTTAAAAATTGTAAGAAAACACAATATATAGTAAAAGCCTCCCGAAAAATTTTGGGAGGCTTTTTAATTTTACACAAATGCAGAATTTAAAAATAAAATATAAATCACAGATGAATAAATCCTTACAGGTGAACAATAAGATGTTTACTGTCGCGCTTATTTGCGTGCTGGTCTGTTGATACTAAAAAGTATAAATGAGTTTAAAAACTTAAACCCTTTTGGTATCTAAGAATCCAAAAGGGTTTTTTTATTCTTTTAAACGATTTAACACAAACATAAACGAGAAATAAAGATTATAAAACGCAAACTGAACTAAAACTTAATATCATGAGCACATTGAACTACTTAGCAGAAAAAATTTCAAATTTGAAAAACAGAAGGACAAGAAAAAATAATCCGCCGCTGCCAACAAACGAATTGGCTCACCCAAGATTCGGAATTACGGAAGAAGGAAAAAGTACAACGAAAAAAGTACCAAATTCTTTATTGTTTTTAATGTATTCAAAAGAGAATGAAACGCTTTTTATCTAAACAGAAAAGCGACATAAACTAGGTTAAAACCTGCTTAATTTTACTGGGCATTTATGTTCGGTAAATTTTTGCGTATAATAGTTTTTGCTAAAGTAAGACTCAGAAATTTAACAAACACTTTTAGATAAAATTTGTTTGTTTAAGAAAATAGTAGTTAATTTGCACCATTAAGTTCAAAAACGTATTGAAATGTTATAAAGAAAGGACGAGGGATTAGACCCGATGAATCCTTAGCAACCCTTCGGTAAAACGAAGAAGGTGCTACATTCTACCACGCCCAACGTGGAAAGATAACAACAAGAATTTTTTCTAGTTTACTCTAGTTTTTTCTTTCTAATATTTCCATAATACAAATCAGATAATACAACAGATTTGAAATTGGAAAATATACCAAACCCTATTATAATTCAAGATTTCATCACAGAAAGTGGTGCAACTTATCATTCTATACCTTTACATTTTACGCTGGCAGGGCAATCTTTGCACAGCGCGCCTATTGTTTTGGTTAATCATGCCCTAACGGGAAACGCTGAAGTTACTGGTGAGAATGGTTGGTGGAATAATTTAATTGGCGAAGGTAAAACGATAGATACTTCTGTTTATACCATTTTAGCTTTTGATGTTCCAGGAAACGGAACAAATTCTTTTTTAATCGAAAATTATCTTGATTTTACAGCTAGAGATGTAGCTAGAATTTTTGTTGAAGGAATTAAAGCTTTACAAATTGAAAAACTTTTTGCCATTATCGGAGGTTCTGTTGGCGGCGGAATTGCATGGGAAATTTTAGCTTTAGAACCAAACATCACAGAAAATCTTATTCCGATTGCGAGCGACTGGAAATCTACAGACTGGCTTATTGCAAACTGTTTTCTGCAAGAACAAATCTTGAATAATTCTTCAAAACCAATTGAAGATGCCAGAATTCATGCGATGCTTTGTTACCGTTCGCCAGAATCATTCAAAGAGAAATTTCAGCGTACCGTTAACCAAGATCTTTTGATTTTTAATATCGAAAGCTGGCTCGCACATCACGGGAAAAAACTACAGCAAAGATTTCAATTGTCTTCTTATAAATTAATGAATCAGTTGCTTAAAACAATTGATATTACTAGAAATAGTGAAAGTTTTGAAAACTTATTGTCCAAAACAAAAGCTTCAATTCATATTGTAGGAATCAATTCTGACTTATTTTTTACGGCCAAAGAAAATGTCGAAACCTACGAAGAATTAAAGAAATTTAAAGACAATGTTTTCTACAGCGAAATTGTTTCGGTTCACGGACATGACGCTTTTTTAATCGAGTACAAACAATTAGATCATTTACTTGCCGACATTTTTAAGGCAGAAACAATAAAGAAATAAAATGAAAGTATTAAAATTTGGAGGTAAATCGTTAGCAAACGGAGAAGGACTTAACAAAGTTGTTTCTATCATTTCTGATAAAGTAAGTCAAGGTGAAAAAATTGCCGTTGTAGTTTCTGCACGCGGAAATGCTACTGACGAATTAGAATTTATCTTAAGCATTGCTGCTAAAAACGGCAGTTACAAAGAATTATTAGAAAATTTCAAAAAATATCAAATATCAGATTATCCACAAGTTGATTTGTCTGAAGAATTTAATGTCTTAGATAAACTTTTTGAAGGAGTAAGCTTAATTGGGGATTACAGCAAAAAAATCAAAGATCAGATTTTGTCAAAAGGAGAATTGCTTTCGGCTAAATTATTGACAGCGATTTTGTTAGAAAAAGGAATTCCAGCAAACTTTGTTGATACAAGAGAATTGTTGAAAACCGATTCTAAATTTGGTGATGCGCAGCCTTTAGAGCAGCTTTCTAAGAAAAATGTAGTTAATTATTTCAAAACACATAACGGCGAAACGGTTAATATAGTTACAGGCTTCATTGGTTCCAACAACAACAACGACACAACTACTTTAGGTAGAAATGGCAGTAACTATACCGCTTCGTTAATCGCTAATTATTTGAATGCTGAAGAATTACAAAACTTCACGCACGTAGACGGAATTTACACGGCAAATCCAGATTTAGTTGCTGATGCTAAGAAAATTGAATATTTGTCATTCAATGAAGCAAATGAGCTGGCAAATTTTGGAGCGACAATTTTGCATGCTAAAACGATCATTCCTTTGTTGGAAAAGAATATTCCGCTTCGTATTTTAAATACTTTCAACCACGAAAATCGCGGAACTTTAATCACTTCAGATTCTTCAAAAGAAGGAATTAAAACGCTTTCTGTTTTAGAAAATGTCTCTCTTGTAAATCTTGAAGGACGTGGATTACTTGGAAAAGCCGGAGTTGATGCTCGAATTTTTAAAGTAATGGGAGATCACAATATCAGTGTGAGCATTATTTCGCAAGGTTCTTCAGAAAGAGGAATCGGATTGGTTGTGGCAACTGATAAAGCAACAACCGCTGTAGTGGAATTAGAAAAAGAATTCGAAAATGACTTTTATTCTAAAGACGTAAATCAGATTACGGTAACAGACAATGTATCTGTAATTTCGATTATTGGTCAGGATTTGAGCACTTTCCACAAGCCATATACAGCTTTAATCAAAAATAAAATTGTTCCAATTTTGTTCAACAACACTGTAACAGGTAAAAACGTGAGTTTAGTTGTTAAAAAAGAAGAACTAAACAAAGCCTTGAACGTTATTCACGGAGAGATTTTTGGAGTTTCTAAAAAGATCAACATTGCAATTTTTGGTCACGGATTAGTGGGCGGAACTTTAATCAATCAGATTTTAGAATCGGCTGCGGCAATCGAAAAACGTAAAGACATTAAGCTGAATGTTTTCGCTATAGCGAATTCTAAAAAACTGCTTTTAAACAAATACGGTGTTAATGGCAATTGGAAAAATGAAATTGAAACCAAAGGCGAAGCTTACACTATTAAAGATATTATTGCTTACGCGAATGAACATCATTTAGAAAACTTAATTGCGATTGATAATACTGCAAGTGCAACTTTTGTTGAAAACTATATTCCGCTTGTAGAAAACAGTTTCGATTTGATTTCTTCGAATAAAGTAGCGAATACATTAAGCTATGGTTTTTATAAAGAATTGAGAAGCGCTTTAGAAGAAAACCAAAAGAATTATTTATATGAAACTAACGTTGGTGCAGGTTTACCATTAATTGACACGATTAAATTATTGCACCTTTCAGGAGAAAATATCACAAAAATTAAAGGAGTTTTCTCAGGAACATTAAGTTATTTATTCAATAATTTCTCTGCGAAAGATGCGCCTTTCAGCGAAATCTTGCAAGAAGCAATTGACAACGGATACACAGAACCAGATCCGCGTGAAGATTTATGCGGAAATGATGTTGGTAGAAAATTATTGATTTTGGCAAGAGAATTAGATTTACAAAATGAGTTTGAAGAAATCTCAATTCAGAATTTAATTCCAGAGCACTTGCGTGAAGGAAGCGCTACCGATTTCTTGACTAAACTGAAAGAATTTGATCCAATTTATGCTAAAATAAAAGCAGATCAACAGCCAAATCACGTTTTAAGATATATCGGTGAATTGTCTGGAGATTTGCAAAATGATAAAGGAAATCTAGAAGTAAAACTAGTTTCAGTGCCAAAAGATACTGCGTTAGGCGGATTAAAAGGTTCTGATTCTTTCTTCGAAATTTACACAGAATCTTACGGAGATCGTCCAATAGTTATTCAAGGAGCTGGTGCAGGTTCTGCGGTAACAGCAAGAGGAGTTTTTGGAGATATTTTGAGATTGTCTGATAAAGGGTAATTGATTTTAGATTGCAGATTTTAGAGTTTAGATTTAAGATTTGTAAGCCTAGTTTGTCATTTCGACGAAGGAGAAATCTCCGCAAGTAGCTCGACAAAGTGATGTCAATCTTTGTCGATTTATCAACGAAGATTTCTCCTTCGTCGAAATGACAAGATTGAGGAAATCGAATAAAAAAACAAAAAAAATAACAACACAATGAAAGTAACTTTAAACAGAGTAAATGACGCATTTCATTTTAAAGTAAAAAATGAACGCGGACACATAGTTGACGTTGACAGCAGAGCCGAATTTGGCGGAAGCGATTTAGGTGCAAGTCCAATGGAATTAGTATTAATGGGAGTTGCTGGTTGCAGCGCTATCGATATGATTTCAATCTTAAAAAAACAGCGTCAGGAAATCACTTCTTTTAACGCTGAGGTTGAAGGAACGAGAGTTCAAATTGAAGAAGCAAAACCTTTTAAAGAAATCGATGTGGTTTTTTATTTAGAAGGAGAAATCAATCCAGAAAAAGCAAAAAAAGCGGCACAGCTTTCTTTTGAGAAATACTGTTCGGTTGCCAAAACAGTTGAGCCAACAGCAACAATTAAATACAAAGTTGTCTTGAACAACGAAGCTTTGTAAATTAGATAATTAGTCAATTAGAGGAATTAGATAATTTCTTTAGACAGTTTGAACTTTAGGTTTAGTGATAACTTGAAACATTAAACCTGAAACTTCAAACAAAAAACAAAAAAAAACACAATGAATACAGAAGAATTTGGTTTTGAAACACAAGCCATCAGAACACATTTAGAAAAAACACAATTTCAGGAACATTCAACGCCTTTGTACTTATCTTCAAGTTTTATATTTGAAGATGCAGAGGATATGAGAGCTTCTTTTACAGAAGAAAAAGTTCGTAATATTTATTCTCGTTTCAGTAATCCAAATACAACTGAATTTGTTGACAAAGTTTGCGCAATGGAAGGTGCAGAAGCAGGTTATGCTTTCGCAACAGGAATGGCTGCAATCTATTCTACTTTTGCTGCATTGTTGGATTCTGGTGATCACATTGTATCTGCAGGAAGCGTTTTTGGATCAACTCATGCGTTATTCATGACTTATTTTCCAAAATGGAATATTGAAACGACCTATTTTGATATCAATAAGCCAGAAACAATTGAAAGTTTTATTCAACCAAATACTAAAATTTTATACGCAGAAACACCAACAAATCCTGGAGTTGACGTAATTGATTTGGAATTATTAGGAGCGATTGCAAAAAAACACAATCTGATTTTAATAATTGATAACTGTTTTGCTACGCCATATATTCAGCAGCCTATTAAATACGGAGCTCATATTGTGGTGCATTCTGCAACAAAGTTAATTGATGGTCAAGGTCGTGTTTTAGGAGGAGTTGCAGTTGGAGAAGCAGAACTGATTCGTAAAATTTATTTGTTTTCAAGAAATACAGGACCAGCAATGTCACCATTTAATGCGTGGGTTTTGTCAAAAAGTTTAGAAACTTTGGCTGTTCGTGTAGATAAACATTGTGAAAATGCTTTAAAAGTGGCAGAATTTTTAGAAAGTCACCCGAATGTTGAAAGTGTGAAATATCCATTCTTGAAATCACATCCAAAATATGAAATTGCCAAAAAACAAATGCGTTTAGGCGGAAACATTATTGCAATCGAAATTAAAGGTGGTCTTGAAGCAGGAAGGAAATTTTTAGATAAAATTAAATTATGTTCTCTTTCTGCAAATATTGGCGATGTAAAAACCATTGTTACACATCCAGCTTCTACAACACATAGTAAATTATCTGAAGAAGATCAATTAGCAGTTGGAATCACACAAGGTCTTGTTCGTGTTTCTGTTGGTTTAGAAACTGTTGAAGATGTAATTGCAGATTTAAAACAAGCACTTTCTTAATTTTAGATTTTAGACTTAAGATTTTAGATTTTCAATTTCTAATATATAAAGACGATTTTTGATAGCAAACATTTCTATCAAAAATCGTCTTTTTTATTCTTTCTTGTGTAAAAAGCCTATTTTTGTACGTCTAGAAAAAAATAAAAGAAGTAATTTGATAGAATTAGTAGAATTTAACTTTATTCTTTTGTGATAGTTCGAACAAAAAGCATATTTTTGTTCTTTAATAATTTGTAGAAGTTTAATAATCATTACAACTACATTCTAAAACATAAAGATGCTTTCAAAAAAGACAAAATACGGAATCAAAGCTTTGACTTATTTAGCTAGACGCGAAAATAATGAACCAGTTCAGATTGCCGAAATTGCGAAAAGCGAACATATTTCGATAAAATTTTTAGAAAGTATTTTGCTTCTGTTGAGAAACTCAGGATTTCTTGGAGCAAAAAAAGGAAAAGGCGGTGGTTATTATCTAATAAAAGATCCGAAAGATATCAGTATGGCAAAAGTCTACAGAATTCTGGAAGGACCAATTGCATTGTTGCCATGTGCAAGTCATAATTTCTACGAAAGATGCGACGACTGCGATGATGAAGCGACTTGTGCGGCGCGCCGTTTAATGACCGAAGTTCGTGATAATACACTTAAAATATTAGAAAGTAACTCTTTGGCAGATATCGCTTTTTAATTTTTCACCATATAAGTAATGTAAGTTCATTTAAAAAAGCTGTAGATAAGTCTAAAATGAAATTACATTACTTATATGTTTTAAAAACTTGTCTAGAATATCAATTTATATCCAGCTAAGAAAAGCATCACAGCAATAGCATTTCTAAGAAACTGATCAGGTACTTTTCCGCTTAACATACTTCCCATGTATATTCCAGGAAGCGAACCCATTAATAATTGTCCTAATAAGCCTAAATCTAAATTTCCCATTGTTGCATGTCCAATTCCAGCAACTAAGGTTAAAGGAACAGCGTGTGCAATTTCGGTTCCAACCAAACGAGGAGTTGGTAATAATGGATATAGGAAAAATAAAGTTACAGTTCCTAAAGCGCCAGCTCCAATAGAAGTCAAGGTTACGGTTGCGCCTAATAAAACTCCAATTCCAATTGTAAGAGCGTTTTGTGTTGCGCTTTCAGTATGAAATTTATCTCCTGCATGTTTTTGAGAGAACTTTAAAATTTTATTTTTGAATATAATAGCAATAGAGGTAAATAGCAATGCCCAACCTAAACTGTATTTAATAACGCCATTTATGGTTTCAATATCCGTTTTAATACTGTTTAAAATCCACAAAGTCAGTAAAGAAGCAGGAACGCTGCCAAGAGTTAGCCAACCTGTAATTTTCCAGTTAATGTTTCCTTTTTTATTGTGAACAAAAACACCTCCGGCTTTGGTAAAAGCGGCATAAAGTAAATCTGTTCCTACTGCAGTTGTTGGCGGAATATTGAAATATAATAAAATTGGAGTCATTAAAGAACCGCCGCCAACTCCAGTCAATCCCACAATAAAACCAACTACTAATCCTGCGATTACAAGACCTATTTGAAAATCCATAAATAAAAAATTTGGGCTAAAATACAATATTTTTATAATAATCCTATCGATTTTATAGAGATTAGAAAATCTATTTAAAAACCAAATTTTTTTGTTGTATAAATTGTTGAAATATCTTGTAATACATCATTATTTGTGAAATTATACTGCATAATTCTTAAAACTCTCTTTTAGAACCTAATAAAAGGTTAATTGAGGGCGTAAAAAAATAATAATATTGCTTTGTAATTTAGAAATAAGTAGTATTTTTGCAAAGTAATCTACTAACCCGATAGGGTAATAGATTTTTAAAACAAATTTAAGCTTGTTAACATGGAGAAAGAACTGAATATAAATAATACGGCCTCTTTTAAAGAGAAGCTTTGGATTGGAATTCCTGTTGTTTTACTAGTAGGTTTGTTATTCACTTTGATATATAATCATCACGCTGAATTTTCCTGGGACGGATTTGTAGCAGGATTCAATCAGGAATTTTTAGTGTTTTTTGCCATCGGAGTTTTTGCTCAATTGGTTGATGGAACTTTAGGAATGGGTTATGGAGCGACTTCAACTTCATTTTTATTGGCTTATGGAGTTCCGCCAGTTGTGAGCAGTACAGCAGTTCACGTGTCGGAAATGTTTACAACAGGAGCGTCGGCACTTTCTCACCATCGTTTCGGAAACATCAATAAAAAACTGGTAAAGCATTTATTGATCCCTGGAGTTTTAGGATCTATTACAGGAGCTTATCTATTGTCTGATGTAATTGACGGTGATGTAATTAAGCCATTTATTGCTGTTTATATGATTGTTTTAGCGGCTATCATTATTAGAAAAGCGTTAAAAAAGAATATTGTAAAAAAGAAAACTAAAAAGTTAAGTGCACTTGCAGTTTTCGGAGGATTTATGGATTCTGTTGGCGGCGGTGGCTGGGGACCAATTGTAACTTCAACATTATTAGGAAGAGGTAGAAATCCGAGATATACTATTGGTTCTGTAAATGCAGCTGAGTTTGCAATTTCGTTTGCTAGCGGTATAACTTTTATGCTTTTTGGAGGAATCATTGGCTGGCAAGTAATCATCGGATTGATTTTAGGAGGAGTTATTTCAGCGCCATTAGCAGCATTTTTGGTAAATAAAATCAAAAGAAAACCAATGATGGTTGCGGTTGGAGTTCTAATTATATTATTGAGTTTAAAAACATTATCTAAATTATTATAATTCTTTAGATACGGAGAAAAGATATTATGAGTGCGATTATTGTACAAGAATTATTAGAGAAAACTGCAGCTCTTTCGCTTGACGAAACCTTAGTTTTTTTAGCAAAAGAATTTCCGGGAAAAGTAATTTTTTCGACATCTTTCGGTCAGGAAGATCAGGTAATTACAGATTTCATTGCCAAAAGCAACACAGACATTACGGTGTTTACTTTAGATACAGGAAGATTGTTTCAGGAAACTTACGATGTTTTTCATAAAACATTAAAAAAATACAAAAGACCAATCGAGGTTTATTTTCCGGAAGCTGCTTCAGTAGAAAATCTTCTGAAAACAAAAGGACCAAACAGCTTTTACGATTCGGTTGAAAACAGAAAAGAATGCTGTTTTATTCGAAAAGTGGTTCCGTTAAGAAAAGCTTTAGCGGGAAATTCAGTTTGGATTACTGGTTTAAGAGCAGAACAATCAGAAAACAGACACGATTTAAGTTTGTTTGAATATGATGGAAACTTCGAAATCATAAAATTCAATCCGTTATTAAAATGGACTTTAGAAGAAGTTGAAACGTATTTGTCTGAAAACAATGTTCCTCAAAATGTATTGCACAAACAAGGTTTCGTAAGTATTGGTTGCGCACCTTGTACAAGAGCAATTTTCCCAGGTGAAGATATCAGAGCCGGAAGATGGTGGTGGGAATCAAGTCATAAAGAGTGTGGTTTGCATAATGCTAAGAAAGAGTAGACTTTTTGGAAGAAAGAAGCAAGAGGTAAGACTTTTTTAGAGAATAGAAAATAGATTATAGAATAAAGAGTGGAGATTTTTAGATCAGGCAACTTGAAACTTTAAACTTTAAACCTGAAACAAAATTTTCCACAACAAAATATCAAACAAAAAAACAATGAGTTCAGTATTAAAAACAAACGCTTTAGAGAGTGAAGCGATATACATTTTCAGAGAAGTAATTTCACAGTTTGACAAACCGGTTTTACTTTTCTCAGGAGGAAAAGATTCTATCACATTAGTGCGTTTGGCGCAAAAAGCATTTTTCCCTGCTAAGATTCCGTTTCCTCTATTACACGTTGATACGGGACACAATTTCCCTGAAACAATTGCTTTCAGAGATAAATTGGTAGAAGAATTAGGTTTAGAGTTGATCGTTCGTAATGTTCAGGATGCTATTGATGAAGGAAAAGTAGTTGAAGAAACTGGAAAATATTCAAGTCGTAACAGCTTGCAGACTACAACACTTTTAGATGCAATTGAAGAATTTAAGTTTGATGCTTGTATTGGTGGAGCGCGTCGTGATGAAGAAAAAGCAAGAGCTAAAGAACGTATTTTTTCTGTTCGTGATGATTTCGGACAATGGGACGAAAAAAATCAAAGACCAGAGTTGTTTGATATTTTAAATGGAAAAATTGAAAATGGTCAAAACGTTCGTGTTTTCCCAATTTCAAACTGGACAGAATTAGATGTTTGGAGTTATATCGAGAAAGAAAAAATCGAGATTCCGTCAATCTATTTCTCACATAAAAGAAAAGTTTTTTTGAGAGACGGTTTAATCTGGTCGCATTCTCCTTTTGTGTACCAAGAAGAAGACGAACAAATCGAAGAAAGAATTGTTCGCTTCAGAACCGTTGGAGATATGAGCTGTACAGCAGCTGTTGAATCTTACGCAGCAACAATCGAAGAGGTAGTTGGAGAAATCAGATCATCAACCATTTCAGAAAGAGGAGCCAGAATCGATGACAAACGTTCTGAAGCTGCAATGGAAAAGAGAAAACAACAAGGATACTTTTAAGTTGTTGGTTGATAGTTTTTAGTTGATAGCTGAAAACTTCAATAATTACAACAATAACAAAAAAAAGCAGATTAAATATTTTGATGGTTTTAGTTGATGTTTTAGAAAAACCAACAACCATAAACCAACAACCAACAACATAAAAAGAATGGAAGTTTTAAAAATAGCAACAGCAGGAAGTGTAGATGACGGAAAAAGTACTTTGATCGGGAGATTATTGTACGATACAAAATCATTGACGACTGATAAAATAGAAGCAATCGAAAAAAGCAGTAAACAAAAAGGATACGATTATCTTGATTTTTCTTTGGCAACTGACGGTTTAGTAGCTGAGAGAGAACAAGGAATCACAATTGATGTTGCGCATATTTATTTTTCGACTGCAAAGAAAAGTTACATTATTGCCGATACTCCAGGGCACGTAGAATATACAAGAAACATGGTTACAGGAGCTTCGACTTCTCAGGTTTCCATCATTTTGATCGATGCTAGAAAAGGAGTTATCGAGCAAACATACCGTCACTTTTTCATTAATAATTTATTGAGAGTAAAAGAAGTAATCGTTGCCATCAACAAAATGGATTTAGTTGATTATTCTGAAGAAGTTTTCAATAAAATCAAAGCTGATTTTCAGGCATTAAATGCAAAAAGCACATTCAAAGAGCAAAACGTAAGCTACATTCCTTTAAGTGCAATCAATGGCGGAAACGTGGTTGATAAATCAGAAAATATGCCTTGGTACGATGGACAAACTGTTTTAGAACATTTAGAAGGATTACATTCTCATGATGTTTACGAAGCAGGAAAAGCGCGTTTCCCAGTTCAGACAGTTATTCGTCCGAAAACAGAAGAATACCATGATTTTAGAGGTTATGCAGGGAAATTATACGGAAACTCAATTAAAGTCGGAGATGCTGTAACAGTTCTTCCTTCTTTAACAGAGTCAAAAGTATCTAAAATTCACTTTTTCGATAAAACATTTGATGAAGCCGTTGCGGGTTCTTCGATTACAATCGAATTAGAAAATGATATCAATGTTACGAGAGGTGATATGATTGTAAAATCAAGCGAGCTTCCAAAAATTGAAAAAGACATTACCACAACAGTTTGCTGGATGGACAGTAAAAAATTGGTTCCAGGAACTAAATATTTAGTACAACACAATACAAACAGAGTTTTAGCAAAAGTAGAAAGCATTAAAAATACAATTGCTACAGATTACTCAGGAACGACAGAAGCTTCACAATTAGCAATCAACGAAATTGGAGAAGTAACGATCAAATTAAGCAAACCGTTATATTTTGATTCATACAATGAAAACAAATCAAACGGAGCTTTTATCTTAATTGATACAGCAACAAACACAACAGCAGGAGTAGGATTTATTAGGTAGTTTCACTGCTGTAAGCAATAAGCTATAGGCTTTAAGCTTTTAGCAAAAACGTATAAAAGGCTCGCAAGAAAGCTTATAGCTTATTGCCTAAAGCCAAAAGCAAGAAAAACACAAAGTTTAAAAAGCTTAGAGCCTAAAGCTTAAAGCCTAAAGCGAAAAAGAGAAATGGAAAGTTTTAGAACAGAAATAGAAAATCCGGTAGTTCAGAAGGAGATTATCGAATTAGAAAAAAAGATTCATTTATTCCGTGGAGGAAAAATTGATGATGAGCGTTTTCGTAGTCTTCGTTTAGCGCGTGGAATTTATGGGCAACGTCAGGAAGGCGTTCAAATGATTCGTATCAAATTGCCTTATGGTAAAGTGACCAGCGAGCAATTGGTGCGTATTACTCAGGTTTCTGATGAATATTCTACAGGACGTTTGCACATTACAACGCGTCAGGATATCCAGATTCACTATGTGAGTTTAGACAGAACACCAGAACTTTGGGCAGATTTGGCTAAAGACGATATTACGCTTCGTGAAGCTTGCGGAAACACAGTTAGAAATATTACAGGAAGCGAATTGGCTGGTGTCGATGTAAACGAACCATTTGATGTTTCGCCATACGCACACGGACTTTTTCAATATTTGTTAAGAAATCCAATCTGTCAGGAAATGGGGCGTAAATTCAAAATTTCGTTCTCTTCTTCAGACGAAGATACTGCTTTGAGTTACTTGCACGATTTAGGATTTATTCCGAAAATTAAAGACGGACAAAAAGGTTTCAAAATCATGTTTGGTGGAGGTTTAGGATCTCAGCCAGCACACGCCGAATTACTTTCGGAATTCGTTCCGGTAAACGAAATCATTCCAACAGCAGAAGGAATTATACGTATTTTCGACAGATACGGAGAACGTGCAAAAAGAATGAAAGCGCGTATGAAATTCTTAATCAAAGAAATGGGAAGAGATGTTTTCCTTGATTTGGTTGAACAAGAGAAAAAAGCCATCGCTTTTGAAACATACGAAATTGATACAACAGCTTTTGATGGTCCAATTCCAGAACCAGTATTAGAAGTTCCGCAAGTTACAATCGAAGATACTGCAGCATATGAAGCGTGGAAAAAATCGAATGTTATCAAACAGAAACAAGACGGTTATTATGCTATCGGGATCAAAGTTTTATTAGGAGATTTTTATACGGATAAAGCAAGATTGTTAGCCGATTTAATTAAGAATTACGGAGCAAATGAATTGCGTTTTTCATTGCGTCAAAATATTGTAATACGTCACATAAAAGAAGAGAATTTACCTTTCTTTTATCAAGAATTAGCCAAATTGGATTTTGTTCAATTAGGATATAATTCAGTTGGAGATATTACGGCATGTCCGGGTACTGATACTTGTAATTTGGGGATTGCAAGCAGTACAGGTATTGCCGAAGAATTAGAAAGAGTTTTAAGTGCAGAATATCCACAATATTTAAACAATCGCGAAATCGAAATTAAAATTTCAGGTTGTATGAATGCCTGCGGACAACATAATATGTCTGCAATTGGATTCCAAGGAATGTCTATCAACTCAGGAAAACTAGTGGCTCCGGCTTTACAAGTTTTATTGGGAGGAGGAAGATTAGGAAACGGAGCAGGACGTTTTGCTGATAAAGTAATTAAAGTGCCTAGCCGTAGAGGTCCTGATGCGTTGCGTACCATATTAAATGATTTTGATGCCAACGGAAGCGGACAAAAATTCCTAGATTATTATGATACAAAAGGAGAAAAATATTTCTACGAAATCTTAAAACCTTACGCAGATGTAACCAATTTAACAGAAGCTGATTTTGTAGATTGGGGTAATGCAGACAATTACGTAAAAGCAGTTGGAGTTGGAGAATGTGCTGGAGTAGTGATCGATTTAGTGGCGACATTATTGTTTGAAGCTAAAGAAAAATTGATCTTGGCTCAGGAATCTTTCGACGAGAAAAAATGGTCAGATGCAATTTATCATGCTTACGCTGGATTTGTAAATGGTGCAAAAGCATTGTTATTGGCAGAAAACCAAAAAACAAACCACCACGCAGGAATTGTAGATTTGTTTGATACTGTTTTCATTGACACAAATAAAATAGAATTAAACTCAACTTTTAAAGACTTGGTTTACCAAATCAATAAAAATGAACCATCTGAAGCTTTCGCTAAAGATTACATTGCGCAAGCGACTGTTTTCTTTGATAAAATCGAAACTTTCAGAGCACAGGAATTAGCAAATGCATAATATAAAACCCAAAATAACTTTAGTCGGTGCAGGTCCGGGCGATCCCGATTTACTTACGCTAAAAGCTGTAAAAGCATTGGCTGAAGCAAATGTGGTTTTATACGACTCTTTGGCCAACGAAGAGATTCTAGATTATGCACCTAAAAATGCAATTCGGATTTTTGTTGGAAAAAGAATCGGAAATCATGCTTACACGCAAGATCAAATCAATCAATTGATTGTAGATAATGCTTTGACTTACGGAAACGTAGTTCGATTAAAAGGCGGAGATCCATTTATTTTTGGAAGAGGCGGAGAAGAAATTGATTTTGCAGAAAGTTTCGGAATTGAAACAATCGTAGTTCCAGGAATTTCATCAGTAGTTGCCGTTCCAGGAAGTCAGGGAATTTCAATTACAAAAAGAGGAGTTTCAGAAAGCTTTTGGGCAATTACGGGAACAACTTCTGATAGAAAATTATCTTCAGATGTAGCTTTAGCAGCACAATCTTCTGCAACCGTTGTGATTTTGATGGGAATGCACAAATTGTCTCAAATCATCGATTTGTTTCAAAAAGAAGATAAAGGAAATTTACCCGTTGCGATCATTCAAAACGGAACAACAGCAGAAGAAAAAGTTGGAGTTGGAAAAGTTGATTCGATTTTAGAAGTTGTAAAACAAAAAGAATTAGGTTCACCAGCGATTATTGTTTTAGGGGAAGTTGTCCGCGAAAGCCATAAACTAAAAGGATTTTACGAAGAATTTCTATCAAAAGAAATTTCAAGATAAAAACATAGCCTTGGGTTTCAACCCAAGGGAGAAGGAACGATTCATATTGTAGCACTGGATTTTACTCCAGGGAATCGAAAGATTGGAAAACATAGCCCAAGGTTTCAACCTTGGGAACGCATAGTATATAAAATCGGATTTTAATCTGATGAATATTGTAACGTCAGAATTCATTAATTTCGACGAAACAAAAAATTAAAATGGAACAAAACGAATTATATCCAATATTTCTAAAGCTTCACAATTTAAATGTATTAATTGTCGGCGGAGGAAATGTAGGTCTGGAAAAGCTTTCTTTCTTGCTAAAATCAAGTCCGAATGCAAATGTTGAGGTTGTAGCGCCAGATTTTCATTTAGAAATTAAGGTTTTAGCAGAAAAACATCCTTCAATTAAATTGACGGAAAAAAAATTCAAAAAGAAAATGCTCAGAAAGCGTCATATGGTAATTGCCTGTACAGACGATTTGAAAGTAAATAAAAAGGTTTACGATTTGGCGAGAAAACGTTATTTGATATGCAATATTGCTGATACGCCAGATTTATGTGACTACTATTTAGGCGGAATCGTAACAAAAGGAAATGTCAAAATTGCTATTTCTACTAACGGAAAATCACCAACAACAGCAAAGAGATTACGTGAGTTTTTCGAAGAAGTAATTCCTGAAGATATCAATCAAATGGTTGAGAATCTAAATGAATACAGAAAAACCCTAAAAGGCAATTTCGAAGAAAAGGTTAAAAGAATGAATGAGATTACCTCTTCATTAAAAAATAAAGAGTAAAAAAGTTTCGTAAAAGAAATAAATGACAAAAATCATTGAAAGTACAAGGATTTATTCGTTTCTTTGCGTTATTAAGAATGATTATAAACAACAACATAATGATTAAAACAGATATACTTATAATTGGAGCAGGCCCAACAGGTTTATTTGCCGTTTTCGAGGCAGGATTGTTAAAATTAAAATGCCACATTTTAGATGCACTTCCACAACCGGGAGGACAACTATCAGAGTTATATCCAAAAAAGCCAATTTATGATATTCCTGGATTTCCAGAAGTATTAGCCGGAGACTTAGTTGACGGATTAATGGAGCAAATCAAACAATTTGAGCCAGGATTTACTTTAGGAGAACGTGCTGAAACAGTTGAAAAGCAAGAAGACGGAACATTCATTGTAACATCAAACAAAGGAACTAAATTCCATGCGCCAGTTATCGCAATTGCTGGAGGTTTAGGAAGTTTTGAGCCTCGTAAACCACTTATTGAAGATATCGAGTTTTATGAAGATAAAGGAGTAAAATACTTCATCAAAAATCCTGAGAAATTCAGAGACAAAAGAGTTGTTATTGCAGGAGGAGGAGATTCAGCTTTAGACTGGTCAATTTTCTTGGCAAATGTAGCTTCAGAAGTAACTTTGATTCACAGAAGAAACGAGTTCAGAGGAGCTTTAGATTCTGTAGAAAAAGTACAGGAATTAAAATCAGCTGGAAAAATTAAATTAATCACTCCGGCAGAAGTTATCGGAATCAATGGTGCTGAGCATGTTGAGTCATTAGACATCGAAGAAAACGGCGCACACCGTAAAATCGACTGTGACTATTTCATTCCACTTTTCGGATTAACACCAAAATTAGGTCCAATTGGAGACTGGGGATTAGAAATCGAGAAAAATGCCATTAAAGTAAACAATGCATTAGATTACCAAACTAACATTCCGGGAATCTTCGCAATTGGAGACGTAAACACATATCCAGGAAAATTAAAGTTAATCCTTTGCGGATTCCACGAAGCAACTTTAATGTGCCAAGCCGCTTACGGAATCATCAATCCAGGAAAAAAATACGTATTGAAATATACAACAGTTTCAGGAGTAGATGGTTTCGACGGAACTCGTAAAGAAGCTCCAAAAGCAGTTGTGAAAGCAATTGTTTAATCTGAGGTGCTGAGGTTCTAAGGGACTAAGACGCTAAGGTTTTTTTATATAGAAAGCTCAAACTTTTAGTTTGAGCTTTTTCTTTTTAAAATGTAATGACTTAATCTATATCTTTAATCAAAAATTTATTTAAGGAGTAAATGAGAAACATAATAATTCTGATCTTGGTTTTTTTGAGTTTTGTAATGGGATGCCAAAAAACAAAAAAAGAACCAGTAAAAGCTAAAGTGAAAATATCTGAAAAAAAGGATACAACATGTCTGCCACATTTGTACGACGATTTAAAGCTTGAAAAAGAAAAGGTTCTTATTTATGTTGAAGAAGGTACTGATTCAGTATTAATTTCCAGAAATAAATTGAACAAAATAGAAAAACTTTTCCCTGTTTTTAAGACAGATTTCCCTTCAAATCCAGAAGAATCTTATGCAGGAACTTCATGGCAATATTATATCAATGAAAAAGGAGAAAAAGAAGATATAACATTTGGCAGTGAAGCAGGTGAAGACTCATTTTGTTTAATATATACTTATTATCTTAAACAAAAAAATGGAGAAAAAGAGTTCAAAACAGAAAGAGAAACATTAATTAAATTATATAGAGCAATAAACGGACTTTATGGGGAATTAAATTACGGTGGAACTTATTTTGGCCATCAACATAAAAGATTAAATGCCTCTGTGGAATATTCAATTTACCAATTAAAATTGAGAAAAGAATATTACGAAAAGAAATACAATTTTAAAAAACAAAAAGATTTGTATATCAAAGCGTTGATTCAATATGTTGCAGACGAAGAAAGTCAGGATCCATATAATCAAGATGATGCTAGAGATGGAAAGGGGGAAGGAAGCAAAAGAGGAAAACGACTTCAAGAGAAAATCGATATTTTAGAAAAATTGATTACAAATTATTTTTATCTAAATCAGGTACAAAATTTTGAAATAACATATTATAGATAATGTACTTATGGAAGATTGGTTTGAAAATCTATCGAAAGAAGAAATTGAAGAAAGAGAAGAAATTGAAATTGGACTTGTTCAGGCAGAAAATAATGAATTCATAGAACATGAAGAAGTGATGAAAGTGTTCTTAAAATATAAGCCTCGAAAAGAGAATAAACTGTAAATTCAGAACCTTAGAAACTAAAAGTATGGCTTTCGACGAAGATAATGTAAAGAGAATTAGAACGTTTCTCCAGCATAAAGAAGCAGATTTTTTTGAAAAGAAAATGTTTGGTGGTATTGTTTTCATGGTAGATGACAAATTATGCTGTGGAACTCGCTTAGACAAAAAAGTCGGAGAAAACCTTTTGCTATGCAGAATAGATGATGCAGATTATTTTAAAGCGATAGAAAGAGACGATGTATTACCAATGCCAAATGCCGAAAAGCCAATGAAAAATTATGTTTTTATTACCGAAATTGGCTGGACAAGAAATCAGGATATGGAATATTGGCTTCAACTTTGTTTAGATTTTAATCCTATTGCAAGAGCAAGTAAAAAAAAATAATGACAGTTTCGAGAATTTAGGAATAAATTCTTAAACCAAATAAAACATAACTAGATTTCTAACCTTAGAACCTTAGCATCTTAGTCCCTCAGTACCTTAGAAAAAAACATTTGCAAATCGAATTGCCATTTCATACCTTTGCACTGTTCTTAAAATTATTGTTCGTTATCACGAAAGGCGGAGGGATAGACCCGATGAAACCTTAGCAACCCTTTACCATAAAGAAGGTGCTAAATTCTACTTTTATACTGCATTTTTAGTATTCAAGATAGATAACACAAATACACACAAGTATTTCTCAAAACTTTTCCAGACAACATACAATATTTACTGAAACAGATTCTGTATCAGGAGCGAATCATTGGCGCATTTTTGCAGTCAATAGTTCCCGCTTTTCGTTGCAATCATTTTGTCCGCCGCGGCAGACAAAATAATTTCCACTTCAATCGGGGCTAATGAGCCAGCAATAGTGTGTTTTTGGAATTAATGTGAAAAAAATATCCGAAGCAAACCTAACAGGTTTTTAAAACCTGTTAGGTTTAAACTTCACAATCATAATAAAAAAAACTTAGCATCTTAGAACCTTAGTATCTTAGAAGTTAAAGAAAAAAAGACATGGCAATAACAATTCAAGAAGCAATAAAAAAAAATATCCTAATCCTAGATGGAGCAATGGGAACAATGTTGCAACGCTATAATTTCTCAGAAGAAGATTTCAGAGGAGAGCGTTTCAAAGATTTTCCACATCCGTTAAAAGGAAATAACGATTTACTATCCTTAACACAACCGCAAGCGATCCGCGATGTACATGCCGCTTATTATGAAGCTGGTGCTGACATTGTAGAAACCAATACCTTCTCAGGAACGACAATCGGTATGGCCGATTATCACATGGAAGATTTGGTTTACGAGTTAAACTACGAATCGGCTAAAATCGCAAGACAAGTAGCCGATGAGTTTACTGCTAAAAATCCAGAAAAACCGCGTTTCGTAGCGGGCTCAATCGGACCAACAAACCGTACAGCAAGTATGTCACCAGACGTAAACGATCCAGGTTACAGAGCCGTAACGTTTGACGATTTACGAATTGCGTACAAACAACAAGCAGAAGCTTTAATGGACGGTGGCTGTGATTTGCTTTTAGTAGAAACGATTTTCGATACATTAAATGCAAAAGCTGCGCTTTTTGCCATTGAAGAAGTAAAAGAAGAACGTAATCTTGATATTCCAATTATGGTTTCAGGAACAATTACCGATGCTTCGGGAAGAACACTTTCTGGACAAACAGTTGAAGCGTTTTTGATTTCAGTTTCACATATTCCGTTATTAAGCGTAGGATTCAATTGCGCACTTGGAGCCGATTTGCTGAAACCATATTTAAAAACATTGGCACATAATACAAGTTTTAATGTTTCGGCGCATCCAAATGCAGGATTGCCAAACGCTTTCGGACAATACGATGAAACGCCAGAACAGACTCAGGTATTCATTAAAGAATATTTAGAAGATAATTTAATCAATATTATTGGAGGTTGTTGCGGAACAACTCCAGATCATATTCGATTAATGGCTGAGGTTGCGAAGGATTATAAGCCAAGAGTTGCGCCGGTTTTTGAGTAGAATTGTTGTTTAATTAATTTAAGAATGTTGAAATGGAAGAGGAGCATTTTGATTTATTGGATGAGTTAATGATAAAATATTCATTTAAGAAATATGGGAAATATAAAGATTGGAGTTCTTACGGGAATTTATTTTATTATAGTTTTAAAAAAGGTCTCTTGTCAATAATATTACATCCAGAAGGTAAGCCGACTGATCACATTGAATTAATACAATCAATTGTTAAAGATCTAATTGAAATTCTTCCAAAAGATTATAAATACAAATTATCTATTGATGGTTGGTATAGTGATATACAAAATGGAGATTTAAATATTGATTTTAAAAAATCATAAAGTATAATTATGATTCCGACGAAGGAGGAATCTACATAATGTAAATAACTAACGAAGATTCCTCCTTCGTCGGAATGACAAAAATGAGGATTCAGAAAAAAGGTTGAATTTGTTTCGTTACTCATAATGACAATTGAAACCGAATCTGCGTGAGGGATAGAAGTGAAAAGCCCACAGCCTGACGAAGGAAGAGCGAGGACTTGTAACGGATAGCCCGGCCCGGAGGGACACGCCCAAATTATTAAAAAGATTACAGGTTTAAAAACCTAAAAGAAATAGAATAAAAAACTTAGAACCTTAGTATCTCAGCCCCGATAGCTATCGGGGTAGAAACTTAAAAAAAAATGACAGAAAAAAGAAGAGACCTCGTATTATCAGGATTAGAACCGTTGATTATTACGCCGGAAAGTGTTTTCGTGAATGTTGGTGAGCGTACAAACGTAACAGGTTCAAGAAAATTCCTAAGATTAATCAAGGAAGAGAAATATGACGAGGCGCTTGATATTGCAAGACAGCAAGTAGAAGGTGGAGCACAAATCATCGATATTAATATGGATGAAGGAATGCTTGACGGTGTTACTGCGATGACTAAATTTTTGAATTTAATTGCTGCAGAACCAGACATTTCGAGAGTGCCGATTATGATCGACAGTTCTAAATGGGAAATCATCGAAGCCGGTCTTAAAGTAGTTCAGGGAAAAAGCGTTGTCAACTCGATTTCGTTAAAAGAAGGCGAAGAAGCTTTTATTCACCACGCACGATTAATCAAACGTTACGGCGCGGCGGCAATTATCATGGCATTTGACGAAGTTGGTCAGGCCGATAATTACGATCGTCGTGTGGAGATTTGTCAGCGTTCGTATGATATTTTGGTGAACAAAGTAGGATTCCCTCCGCAGGATATTATTTTCGATTTGAATATTTTCCCAGTTGCAACGGGAATGGAAGAACATAGACTGAACGCTTTAGATTTCTTTAGAGGAACAAAATGGGTTCGTGAGAATCTTCCGCACGCACATATTAGTGGTGGAGTAAGTAACGTTTCGTTTTCTTTTAGAGGAAATGATACGGTTCGTGAAGCGATGCACTCGGTGTTTTTATACCACGCGATTAAAAACGGAATGACGATGGGAATCGTAAATCCAGAGATGCTTACGATTTACGATGATATTCCGAAAGATTTATTAGAACATGTTGAAGACGTAATTTTAGATAGACGCGACGATGCGACAGAACGACTTTTGGATTTTGCAGAAAATGTAAAAGGCGAAGCAAAGAGCGATGAAAAAGTAGTTCAGGAATGGCGTTTTGGAACGGTTCAGGAACGTATTACACATTCATTAGTAAAAGGAATTGATGCTTTTATCGAAGAAGATGTTGAAGAAGCTCGTTTAGCAGCAACAAAACCAATTGAAGTTATCGAGATCAATTTAATGACAGGAATGAATGTCGTTGGAGATTTATTCGGAAGCGGAAAAATGTTCCTGCCTCAGGTTGTAAAATCGGCTCGTGTAATGAAAAAAGCGGTCGCTTATTTATTGCCATTTATTGAAGCAAGCAAACAAGCCGGAGACAAACAAGGAAACGGAAAAATCCTGATGGCAACTGTAAAAGGCGACGTTCACGATATTGGTAAAAACATCGTTTCGGTGGTTTTGGCTTGTAACAATTACGAGATTGTAGATCTTGGTGTTATGGTGCCTCCGGAAAAAATTATTTCGGCTGCGATTGAACACAATGTTGACATCATCGGATTAAGCGGACTGATCACGCCTTCGCTTGACGAAATGGTGTATTTGGCCAAAGAATTAGATAAACAAGGAATTAAAATCCCGATTATGATTGGTGGGGCAACCACTTCGCGCGCGCATACGGCCGTGAAAATTGCGCCACAATATAGAGAAACTGTAATTCACGTAAACGATGCTTCCAGAGCCGTTACCGTTGCAGGAAATCTGTTAGATCATAATAGAAAAATATATGCTGCCGATATTCGCGCAGAATACGATTCTTTTAGAGAAACGTTCTTGAACCGTTCGAGAGACAAGAATTTCTTAACGATTGAAGATGCCCGTAAAAACAAATTACCATTGGATTGGTCGGAATATACACCGACTAAACCTAAAGTAATTGGCAAACAAATTGTCGAAGTTGAGTTGGATGTTTTGGTTCCATATATCGACTGGACACCGTTTTTTCAAACTTGGGAATTGTATGGAAAATATCCGGCAATTTTAACGGATGAGGTTGTGGGTGAACAAGCAACTTCTGTTTTTAAAGATGCTCAAGCGATGCTTAAAGTGATTTTAGAAGAGAAAAAACTAAAGGCAAAAGGTATTTACGGAATTTTCCCTGCGAATCAGATTGATGATGACGATATTGAATTGCGTGATGAAAATGGAAAAGTTTTAGAGAAATTTTTAACGCTTCGTCAGCAGTCACAAAAAACAAAAGGCGCACCAAACATAGCTTTAGCCGATTTTATTCTGCCAAAAGAAAGCGGAATTGAAGATTATATGGGAGCTTTCTGCGTAACGACTGGTTTTGGTGTTGACGAATGGGCTGCGGAATACGAAAAGAATCTAGACGATTACAATTCGATTATGGTAAAAGCACTTGCCGATCGTTTTGCTGAGGCTTTCGCCGAATATCTTCACGAAAGAGTACGTAAAGATTTCTGGGGTTATGATGTCGATGAATCTTTAACCAACGAAGAATTGATTAAAGAAAATTATAAAGGAATTCGCCCGGCTCCAGGTTATCCCGCTTGTCCAGATCACTTGGAAAAACCAACCATTTGGAAACTTTTAAATGTAGCCGAAGAAATTGGAGTTACCTTGACAGAAAGCATGGCGATGTGGCCAGCTTCATCAGTTTCAGGATATTATTTTGGAAACCCAAAAAGCCGCTATTTCGGACTCGGAAAAATAAAAGAAGATCAAGTTGTAGATTACGCCAAACGACGCAATGTTCCAACGGATTACGCCATGAAATGGTTAAACCCTAATATAGCAGATTAGAATAGTTGATGGTTGATGGTTTTTGGTTGTCGGACTTACTCGGAATCTAAAACTATCAACTTTTAACTAACAACCAACAACTAATAAAGAATGGAATACAGTAAATTGGAAGTTTGGATGGAAGCGCGGAAGTTGGTGAATTTGTTATATGATTCTTCTAAGTTGTTTCCGAAAGAAGAATTATTTGGATTGACAAATCAAATGAGGAGAGCTGCTGTTTCAATACCGTCAAATATTGCTGAAGGTTGTGGACGACAGACATCAAAAGAAACAATACACTTTCTTCATATTTCACGAGGATCATTGTATGAATTAGAAACGCAGTATTATTTGGCATTGGATCAAAAATATATTGATGAGAATACATTTAATATTGTGTTAGCACAGATTCAAACTTGTAAAAAGTTATTAAACGGTTTTATTAACTACTATAAAAAATTAATATAGTTGAAGTTGTAATTGTGAAGTTTGCAAGAACCATCAACAATCAACCAAAAACTATCAACTAAAAAAAATGAAAGTAACAGAACATATAGAAAACGCCAAAGGAAAAACATTATTCTCATTTGAAATTATTCCGCCTCAAAAGGGGAAAAGCATTCAGGAATTGTACGATAATATTGATCCGTTAATGGAGTTTAATCCGCCGTTTATTGATGTAACCACTTCTCGTGAAGAGTACATTTATATTGATAAAGGTAACGGACTTTTAGACAAAAAACTGACTCGTATGCGTCCGGGAACGCTGGGAATTTGCGCTTCTATAAAACATAAATACAATGTAGATACAGTTCCGCATTTACTTTGCGGAGGGTTTACACAAGAAGAAACCGAATACATGCTGGTTGATTGTCAGTATTTAGGAATCAACAATGTAATGGCGCTTCGCGGCGATGCCATGAAAGATGAACAATCTTTTGTGCCGAAAGTAGGAGGAAATCATTACGCAGTTGATTTGGTTCGTCAAATCAAAGATTTAAATTGCGGAAAATATCTGCATGAAGTAATGGATGCTGATAATAAAGCTGATTTCTGTATTGGTGTTGCGGGTTATCCTGAAAAACATTTGGAATCTCCTTCATTACAATCAGATTTAAAAAGATTAAAAGAAAAAGTAGATGCAGGAGCTGATTATGTGGTAACACAAATGTTTTTTGACAACTCGAAGTATTTTGCTTTCGTAGAAAAAGCAAGAGAAATGGGAATCACAATTCCGATTATTCCTGGAATTAAGCCAATTGCCGTTCAAAGACATCTACAAGTTTTACCGCAGATTTTCAGAATCGATTTACCTGAAGATTTAATCGATGCCGTTGATAAATGCAAAAACAATGCTGAAATCAAACAAGTCGGAGTCGAATGGGCAATTCAGCAGTCATTAGAATTAAAAGCAGCAGGAGTTCCATTTTTACACTATTATTCAATGGGTAAATCTGAGAATATTCGCCAGATTGCAAGTCAGGTTTTTTAAAGATACACAATCAACTTTGTCAAAGTTTTAAACTTTGACAAAGTTATTCAAGTATAGTTTGTCATTCTGAGGAACGAAGAATCTTCGTTGCTAAATCTACAAAGATTGATAAACGTTACGGAGTTACTTGCGAAGATTCTTCGTTCCTCAGAATGACAAAAATGACGTAAAATTTGAATTCAACCGCTAGCAAATTCTCAAAGGATTTTTGTTTAATTTAGATACTTAAATTTTCGAGTCATGAAACAAGAAGAACTACAAGCCATAGCCTCTCAATTAAAACATCCATCAGGAGAAAAAGGAATCGAAATGGGCAATATGATGAATGAAACGAACATCAATATGACCAAACATTCAGTTCAGAATCTAAATATTTCAAACGAAAACAAAATCCTAGAACTTGGCCACGGAAACGGAGGACACGTAGAATTTTTGTTTGAACAAGCCAAAAATCTAAAATACTACGGACTGGAAATGTCGGAATTGATGTTTCAGGAAGCACGCCAGATTAACCGAAATTTTGTTTCCCAAAAACAAGCTTTCTTTTCGCTTTATGACGGAAATACAATTCCGTTTGAAGATGAGTTATTCGATAAAATATTTACTGTAAATACCATTTATTTTTGGCAGAAGCCTGAAGAATTACTTTCAGAAATCTACAGGGTTTTAAAACCAAATGGAAATTTCTGCCTAACATTTGCCGAAGAAGATTTTATGAAGAAACTTCCGTTTACGCAATTCGAATTTGAATTGTATAGTACAGAAAAAGCGCAGGAATTAATCAAAAAATCGGATTTTAAAATTGTGTATACAGAAACACAAACCGAAAAAGTAAAAAGCAAAACAGGAGAATTGGTTGATAGAGCTTTTACAACGATTGTTCTGGAAAAATAAAAGTTTTTTGCCACAGATTATAAGGATTACACAGATTAAAAAATCCTTTTAAATCTTTTAATCTGTGGCAAAAAATAATTCTCGGAGTTTTTGAGTACTTTCATCACTTTATTATTTAATCTTTCTGAATTATAATCCTTTTAAAATTATGGAAGTTAAGAAAATCAATTTTTTGCAGAATTACAGCAGTATACTTTTGCTTCTAGGTGGAATTATAATCGGAAGTGTTTTTGGATTGGTTTTCGGAGAAAAAGTTTTAGTGATAAAACCACTTGGTGATATTTTCCTGAATTTACTTTTTACAGCCATTATTCCACTTATCTTTTTTACAATTGGTTCTTCTATTGCAAATCTAGAACGGACAGAAAAACTAGGAAAGTTGTTTGTCATAATGATTTTGGTTTTTCTTACTACGATTTTGATTTCGGCAATTGTCATGATTTGTGCTGTTTATCTTTTTCCAATTCATGAACATATTGCAATTGCGAAAGTTCCGTTTGAAGAAGTAACGTCAGGATCGGCAGGAGACCAAATTGCAAAATTGCTTACTGCAAATGACTTCTTCGAATTGTTATCTCGAAAAAGTATGCTGGCGTTGATTATTTTTTCTTTTTTAATTGGTTTCGCAACCTTACAATCGGGAGAAAAAGGAAAGGCTTTCAAGAGTTTTCTAGATTCTGGAAACGAGGTTATGAAACAGCTTTTAAACATTATAATGAAATCGGCACCAATTGGTTTAGGTGCTTATTTTGCTTATCAGGTTGGTGTTTTCGGACCACAATTACTAGGCGTTTATGCAAAACCAATGGCAGTATATTATGCTGCTTGTATTTTTTATTTTTTTGTGTTCTTTAGTTTGTATGCACTTGTTGCTGGCGGGAAAAGAGCTTTTAAGGTTTTTTGGAGCAATAATATAACGCCATCTTTAACTGCAGTTGGAACTTGCAGCAGTATTGCAACTATTCCAGCAAATTTGGATGCAGCAGAAAAAATGGGAATTCCAGCGCATGTTCGGAATTTGGTAATTCCGCTTGGCGCACCTTTGCATAAAGATGGATCGAGTATGTCATCCATTTTAAAAATCACTTTTTTGTTTGCCATGTTTGGGAAAGATTTTTCAGATCCTATGACCATTCTTTTAGCCTTAGGAATTACAGTTATAGTTTCTATTGTCGAAGGTGGAATTCCGAATGGAGGTTATATTGGCGAAATTTTAGCCATTACTGTTTATGGTTTTCCGATGGAACAAGCTTTGCCAGTTGCCATGATTTTAGGAACTCTCGTTGATCCAATTGCTACTTTGTTAAATGCAAACGGCGATGTAATTTGTTCTATGATGGTTTCGAGATTTTCTGAAAAAACCAAATGGTAGCTTTGTCAGCATAAAATTTTCTATTTACTTTAAAAACAATTAGTTTAATCTGTTTTCATCTGAATAAATCAGAGTGAAACTAAGCAACGATGAATAAAATGAATTCAATATTACAACACGATCTAAACGATTTTCAAAATATTTTAGATAAAACCAAAGAAACAGGAATTGATTTTCTTAATAGTCTGGAAGAGATTCCAACCTCAAATAAATATTTGATAGATCCTCAAAAAGAATTAAATGAACTTGGATTGGGTTCGTTGAAAGCTTTAGAAGAGTTCAATCAAAGATTAGCGCCTTTAATGGTGGCTTCGCCAGGACCAAGATATTGGGGATTTGTAACGGGTGGTTCAACTCCTGCATCAATTGTTGGAGATTGGCTGGCTGCGGTTTACGATCAGAATCCGCAAGCTTTAAGTGCGCAAGGAGGCGTTTCTGCATTAATAGAAACAGAAACTATTAATCTTCTTTTAGAACTTTTAAATTTGCCAAATGACTTTTCTGGCGGATTTGTGACAGGCGCAACGATGTCTAATTTTACGAATTTGGGCGTGGCAAGACAATGGTTTGGAGCGCAATTCGGAAAAGATTTTGCTAAACACGGAATTTCAGAAAAAATGAATATTCTAACTGCAACGCCACATTCTTCTTCTATAAAATCCCTCTCAATGCTTGGAGTTGGAAGCCAGAATTATACTTTAATAAAAACTGCTGAAGGTAATAGAGAAGCGATTGATATTGCTGATTTAGAAAAAAACATTCAGCATTTACATGGAAAACCTTTCATTTTAATTTCGAGTGCAGGAACTGTAAACACAGCCGATTTTGATGATTTTGAAGCTATTTCTAAACTTAGAAAAAAGTATAAATTTTGGTGGCATATTGACGCCGCATTTGGCGGATTTGCTGCAGTTTCAGAAAAATACAAACATCTTGTTGCGGGTTGGGAAGGAGCAGACAGCATCACAATTGATTGTCATAAATGGCTGAATGTCCCTTACGAAAGTGCTTTCTATCTAATTAAAAAAGAACATATTAATTTACAAATAGAAACATTTCAAAATTCGAACGCGCCTTATCTAGGAAATCCGTTAGAGAATTTTAATTATTTGAATGTCCTTCCTGAAAATTCACGTAGACTTCGTGCATTGCCTGCTTGGTTTTCGCTTAAAGCGTATGGAAAACATGGTTACAGAGATATAGTAGAAAATAGTATTTCGCTTGCTTTGCATTTTGCCAATGCTTTAATCGAAAAAGAACATTTTGAATTACTGGCTCCAATTCGTCTAAACAATGTTTGTTTTACCTTAAAGGGAATTGAAAATCAAGAAAAAGTATCTCAATTTTTAGTCAAGTTAAATGACGGAGGAAAAGTGTTTATGACACCAACATTGTATCAAAACCGAAAAGGAATTAGAGCTTCTTTTGTAAATTGGAGAACTTCAGAAAATGATATTAAAATTGTAATTCAAGAAATGATTGAAGTTTTTGAACAATTATAATAATCTAAAACAGAAGAGCCTGTTTGAAGGAACAGGCTCTTAACTAACACAAAAAAAAACAAAAAACAAGGTATTTAAAGAACGAATTTTAAATGCGGTATGTAAATGCAATTGTTGCAATACGATTGTCGAGATCATATTTTTTGTCTATTCCCGTTTGCGCAACGACAGATTTAATGTAGAAATTATTGGTGTTGAAAACATCAGTAAAATTTAATTTGATGTTTCCTTTTTTAGCTAAAACTTGTTTCGAAATTCCGATGCTGAAATCAAAGAAACCGTCTCTTTGGTAAACTCCAAGATTGGATTTAGATTGATATTGAGCATTTCCTTCTGCTTTCCAAGTTTCGGTAATTGTAAATGAATTTTGAACGCTTAGGTTCAAAGTCATAATCGGATCTATGGTGTTGCTGTTTAAAACATTTCCCATAAATTTATTTTCAAAAACGTTGAATAAGGTATTCACAGACCACCATTTATAAAATTCAGCGGTATTCGTAATATTGATGCCGTAATTGTATGATTTGTCAACATTTATCTGTGTGGTAACTGTTGTATTCGTGTCTGGATTGTAATTGTAAACTTCCGTGAAAACATCTTTAGTGCTATTAAAATAGACAGAAGCCATAAAATTGCTTTTCCATGCATAACCAATTTCCATTGCATGTGTAATCTCGGGAATCAATTTTGGATTTCCTTGCGAATAATTGAATGAATCATCATAAAAACGAAACGGATTCAAATCGAACTGGCTCGGTCTATTGATTCTTTTGCTGTAAGAAGCATGTGCCGAATGGTTATTTGTGAACTCATATTTTAAAGAAAGACTCGGAAACCATTTTAAATAATCATCTTTATGTTCTTCATTCAAAGTTTTCTGATCAATATTGATGGCGGTATATTCTGTTCTTAAACCAGCCTGAATATTCAATTTTTCTAGCTGATATTTATAGTTTACGTAAGCAGCATAAATCTGTTCGTTGTATTCAAAATGATTGGTCGAATTAAAATCGATTAACCATTGATTGTTTTCGTAATATTCATAAACAGAAGGATTATCATTGTTTTTGATACTCGCTTTTAAACCATATTCTAGAGATTGTTTTTCCTTAAACGGATTTACAAAATCTACTTTACCAGTAAATACTTTTAACTGAGACGGAATATAACCGCGACGGTCATTTACAACAGTTGCATTTGCAGTATTATCGGCACTTTGAAATTGATTCGATCTAAATTTAGAAGTTTCATATTCAAAGTCAAAAGCCATATTTTTTCCTTCGTCATTAAACTTATGCAATCCAGAAAAAGCATACGTATAATCGTTCCACTTTTCTTTACTGTCGTTATAAGTCACAGCATCAAAAATGGGCTGATTTGCTGTGTTTACAACCGTATTTGTTCCGTTTGCTATATTTTCGTATCGACCGATTTTGGCATCAACATAAAATTCTAAATTTGTTTTTGGTGACACTTCATATTGCGTTCCAATTTTAAAATTATTAGAAGTTAAAGGTTCGTCAGTAATAGAAGTTTGATGATTTTTAGATAAAATTTCCTGACGTGTCTGATCGGTATATTGAACTTGATTGAATTCTTTTTTCTCTTCTTCACCACGAAACGTGTAGCTGTAGTTTCCAAAAAGTCCCCATTTGTCTTTGTTGTAATTTAAATTGAAACCAGAATTTGTTCTGTTTTTCCTGCCTCTTCCATAACTTGTAAAAGCAGTTCCTTTTAAGCCAGAAGCGTTTGGTTTTTTTAAAATAATATTAATAATTCCAGCTTTACCAGCTGCATCATATTTAGAAGAGGGATTTGTAATTACTTCAATTTGTTTGATGTTTGATGAAGTTGTAGCTTTAAGATAATTTGCTAATTCTTTTTGAGAAAGCTGCGTCAGTTTTCCGTTTATCATCACGGCAACACCTTGCTGTCCGCGAATGGACAAATCGCCATCTTGAGAAACGACAACGCCTGGTGCACGCGATAAAACATCAAGTGCAGTTCCACCTTCAGAAACAATGCTGTTTTCGACATTAAAAACAAGACGATCTGATTTTTGAGTATAAAGTACTTTCTTTTTACTAATCACAATTTCATCCAAAGCTGTCATAGTTTCTACAATACTATCAGTTTCTTTTTCTGTTTGAGAAAATCCATAAACCGAAAAAGCAAGCATTATGGAGGTTATAATATTTTTCATGTTGTTTAATTTAGCTGATCCTAAATCGATATTCAGAATCTAAATCTTTGTATTTTTTTAATTAGAATTTATTGCAATACAATCTGTTCTAATTTTTCGAAAAACCTTTTTTGAAGATTTATTACTTGATTTAAAACAACAGAAATAGTTTTTTTGAGGGTTTGGAGTGTAAATAACATACCGTGGCATTTATAATTTGATTTGCCAAAGATAACACTATTTATAACAAGTCTAAATAAAAATAGTAATTATTTTTTATCAAAAACCCCTAATTTGTTGATTTGTAGCTAAAAGAAATAAAAAAAGCGGTTTGTTTTTATTTAAAACAAACCGCTTTTTAATTGAAAACTGTTACTGAAAACGAAAAACTTACTTTGTAATTTCTCTAAAAACAGCTTCCAGATTTTTATTTTTCTGATTCAGTTGTAATGTTTTTAAGCCATTTTCGTTGGCAAAATCAAAAATAGCAGGGCGCATATCTTTGTCGGTAACAAAAGTTAGTTCCCAAGTCATGTCATGCGTATTTTTGTACGAAGAAATATTTTCTAGTTTAGCCAAAAGCTGTTCTTCAACTTTATAATCAAACTCAACTTCAATAACTTGCTCTTTATTTGCGGTAACCAAATGATCTAATTTATTGTCGGCAACAATCTGTCCTTTGTCAATAATTATGACACGATCGCAAATGGCTTCAACTTCCTGCATGATGTGTGTGGATAAAAAAACGGTTTTATCTTTTCCGGCATTTTTAATCACATTACGAATTTCCATTAACTGATTCGGATCCAGACCTGTAGTTGGTTCATCCAAAATTAAAACATCTGGATTGTGCAATAAAGCATTTGCCAATCCAACACGTTGGCGATAACCTTTAGAAAGCTGACCAATCTTTTTATGGCTTTCTGGTGTCAGTCCTGTCAGTTCAATTACCTCTTCAATTCTAGATTTTGGCACGCTGTAAACATCTGCATTAAATGCCAAATATTCACGAACATACAAATCCAAATACAACGGATTATGTTCTGGCAAATAACCAATCGAACGCTGAACTGCTTTTGTATCCGTCATGACATCGTGACTGTTTACAAGGGCTGAGCCTTCATCTGCCAATAAATAGGTAGTCAAAATTTTCATTAAAGTAGATTTTCCAGCTCCATTTGGACCTAAAAAACCAACAATTTCTCCTTTCTGAATTGAGAAAGAAATCGAGTTTAATGCTTTTTGCGTTCCGTAACTTTTTGATATGTTGTTTACTTCTATCGACATGGACTTTTTATTTGCTACAAAAGTAACGAGAAATAGTTTCGATTGCTACAATTTGTCTTTTAAAGTATTTATAAAAAAAATCGAAACGTCCAGAGTACACGGCATTGTTGTTGTTAAAGGAATGCTAAAATTAAAATAAACCCAAATCATGAAAAAAATTTTAGTGATGGCTGCCCTAGCTATCTGCAGTTTTGCAAATGCACAAAAAGGAACAATCTTAGTTGGTGGAAACATCGGTTACACTTCTGAGAAGTCAGAATTCAGATTTAGTGAAGACAAAGTAAGTACTTTTACTTTTTCTCCTAAAGTAGGTTACCAATTCCACGAAAACTGGACAGTTGGAGGAGAATTTTCATTAAGCACATCTGATATTGATAATGCAGATGTAAACCGTAAAGATAATAGATTTAGAACTGGAGCTTTTGTTCGTTACACAAAACCATTAAGCCAAACTTTTTCTGTTTTTGCGGATATGGGAGCTGGTTTCCAAACTGAAAAAAATAAAATTTATGCTAATAATGGAAACAGTTATGTAAGATACAAAGGAAACGGAGCTTACGTAGATGTAACTCCAGCTCTTTTCATCAATATGAAAAAAGGTTTTGGTCTTAATTTCAGTATTGGTGGTTTAGGATATGAAACATTAAGTTTTGATGACAATGGAGAAGATTACAGTAATTTCTACTTTAACTTTGGTAAAACATTCAATATCGGAATTTCTAAAAACTTTTAAGCTTAGTTTTATAAATTCAATTTCAGAAAGCATTCGTCACGGCGAATGCTTTTTTTATAACTATTTCTTTTTCTTTTTTTAATTTTTAGCCTTTATTTTCAGGCTGTTATTAACTAATAGTTAAAAAAATCACTACTATTTCAGATTGGTATTTTTATTGTTGTTTGTATGTGAAATCTTAATAAATATTACATATGAAAAAAATGCTACTTATTCTTGCATTGGCTATGGTTAGCTATGCAAATGCACAAAAAGGAACAGTATTAGTAGGAGGAAACATTGGTTTTACTTCAGAAAATATTGATCAGCAAACCGATGAAAGAAAAACAAATTCATTTTCTTTCTCTCCAAAAGTGGGTTATCAATTTCACGAAAACTGGACAGTTGGAGCTGAGTTTGCAATAGCTACTTCAAAAAGTAAAAGTAATGCTTTGGATACAGAATCTAAGTATAAAGATTTGAGAGTAGGCGCATTTGTTCGTTATACAATGCCATTAAATGAGACTTTTTCTGTTTTTGCCGATTTGGGAGCTGGTTTTCAAAACCGAACAAGCAAGGATTTTATGAGCGATATGCTTATGTCGGATAGCAAAGCGGATGGATTTTACACCAATCTAACTCCAGCTCTTTTTATCAACATGAAAAAAGGTTTTGGCTTAAATTTTAGCATCGGTGGTATCGAATATCAAACTTTGAAATTTGATAATAACGATACAAAATATAATAGTTTTGTATTCAATTTTGGAAAAACCATTAATATTGGAGTTTCTAAAAACTTCTAGTTTAATTTTTAAAACAAAATTTAAAGCACTCCAATTTTGGGGTGCTTTTTTGTTTTGTGAGAATCAGATTATTTTTTCATGAACTTAAAGGATTGTAAATCAGTTTGTTTTGTGTTTTGTTTTAGAATAATTAAAAATAATGGCATTGTTGTTGTTAAATATGTATGAATTTAAATACAAATCAATTATGAAAAAAATGTTACTTATTCTTGCATTGGCTCTATGTAGTTATGCAAATGCTCAAAAAGGATCTATTTTAGTTATGGGAAGCGTTTCATTCGATTCTCAGAAAAGTTCAGATTCAAGATTGAATTTAGAAAGCAAACAAACCGGTTTTGCTATTCAACCAAAAATTGGATATCAATTTCACGAAAACTGGACAGCGGGTGTTGAAGGTAATTTTAGAAGTATTAATCAGAACTTTTTGGAAGAAAGCAAATACAAAGACAGAGTTTATGGATTTGGAGGATTTTTGCGTTACACACGACCTCTAAGTTCTATCTTTTCGGCATATGCAGATTTTGGTGTTGGTTATCAAAATAGAAAAGAAACCAATACAATCTCAACAGGTCAATTTTATAATGATAGTGATGGAATTTATGCTAGTATAACGCCAGCAATTTTTATTAATATTTCAAAAGGTTTTGGTCTGAATTTTAATATTGGTGGAATAAATTATACCGCTTTAAATAATGAAACTGCTTCTGGAAGTAGCTATAAATCGAAAGCATTTGGGTTTAATTTAGGTCAGTCATTTGCTATTGGTATTTCTAAAAACTTTTAATTTTTAGATTTTTAATATATATAAAGCACTTCAATTTGAAGTGCTTTTTTTTTGGCTAAAGTGCTTATGAAAACTAAATGTTCTGGTTTAGCCCCGATAGGAGCGGCATCCTTTTGTGTCTCGTTTTTTTCTAACGAGACACAAAAGATATAGCGGATAGCGGGACAAAACGTCTATGAAATTGAAAATCTTCTGCTCCTAAAAAAACAATGCCAACTTGAAATCGTGAACATTTGATTGTTACAATGTTTTTGGATGATGTCATTTTCAGAGATTAAAATGATTTTTTATACTTGATGTTTTAATTTTTTTGCCACGAATTTCACAAATTTTCACGAATTAATTTTTATGCTATCATTTGTGTTAATTAGCGAAATTCGTGACAAACAAAAAAATCTAATCTTTTAAATCAAATTAATCTATGGCATATTTTATCCTAAAATAAAGCGTATTTTTGAAATCTTAATTATCAATTTAGATCAAAAATCTAAAATCTTTAATCAACAATCTAAAATCAAATGAACTGGGAACAACTTTTATCATTAAAACGTCAAGGAGATACAAGCAAGAGATTACGTGTAGAACAAGATGATACTCGTTTAGGATTTGAAGTAGATTACGACAGAATTATCTTTTCTTCTGCTTTTAGAAGTTTACAAGACAAAACACAGGTTATTCCGCTTTCTAAAACAGATTTCGTTCATACGCGTTTAACACACAGTTTAGAAGTTTCGGTTGTTGGGCGTTCGTTAGGGCGTTTGGTTGGAAAAAAAATCATTGAGAAATATCCCTATTTAAAAGAAATTCACGGTTATCACATGAATGATTTTGGTGCTATTGTGGCGGCAGCTTCATTGGCGCATGATATCGGAAATCCGCCTTTTGGGCATTCTGGTGAAAAAGCAATTGGAGAATATTTTTCTATCGGAAAAGGACAGCAATTTAGAAGTCAATTAACCGATAAACAATGGCAAGATTTAATTGATTTTGAAGGAAATGCAAATGGGTTTTCTGTGCTAACGGGAAGCCGTCCAGGAATCGAAGGCGGACTTCGTATTTCGTATGCTACTTTGGGGGCTTTTATGAAATATCCAAAAGAAAGCCTTCCGAAAAAGCCGACTAATAATATTGCAGATAAAAAATATGGTTTCTTTCAGTCTGATAAATTATTTTTTGAAGAAGTAGCCAAAGATATGGGAATGATTGCCAATAAATCTGGTGATGATATTGGTTTTGAAAGACATCCTTTAGCTTATCTTGTAGAAGCTGCAGATGATATTTGCTACACAATTATCGATTTTGAAGACGGAATAAATTTAGGTTTAGTTTCAGAAGATTATGCTTTAGAATATCTAATTAAACTGGTAAAAGATAATATTGGTGTCGCAAAATATAAGACATTAGAAACAAAAGAAGATAGAATTAGTTATTTACGCGCACTTGCAATTGGTTCTTTAATCAATGATGCAGTTGATGTTTTTATTGAAAATGAAGAAGCTATTCTTGCTGGAAATTTTCCATATGCTTTAACCGATAAAAGTAAATACAAAGCGCAGATGAATGATATCATCAAATTAAGCGTTGAGAAAATCTACCAAAGCCGAGAAGTGATCGAAAAAGAAATTGTTGGTTATCAGATTATTCAAACACTTTTAGATAAATTTATTACAGCATTCAATAATAAATACGAAGGAACTGCTTCTAATTATGATAAATTGATTTTGAAAATGCTGCCAGAAAAACATCATTTAGACAAAGGAAATTTATACGAACGATTATTACATATCTGCCATTATGTTTCGCTCTTAACAGATGGAAATGCACTTGAATTATACGAAACAATTCAAGGACAGAAAAAACGTTAAACTCATTGAAGTATTAAAAAAAGCTTCTTTTAGAATAATCTGAAAGAAGCTTTTTTTATTTCTTATTTAAAGGCGTAAACTAATCCAACTCCGAGAACTTGTCTTAACTGCATTCTCGGCCCGTCATTTACCTGAGTTTTGGTTCCAGTAGTCGGATCAACGACATCTTTTTTAGTCTTGATATCGTCATCATAAATTAAGTGAACTCCGATATTAGCTTTTACATAAGCATTTACTACAAGATCTAATCGAGTGTCGTAATCAATGTCGACATTTCCGAACTTATTCAAATAGTCAGTATATAAACTCAATCTGTTTTCGTAAAAAACGTTTTTGTAGATTTCATTTTTCATGTAAGCTGTAAAAAGTATACCAAACTCGGCTTTTACCTTCTGACCTTCTTCAATCAATATTTGCTGTGTAGGATCTAGCGGATCTGGCGCATAAATCGCCTTCTTAACCCCGAAAGAACCCTGATTTGCAAGATATTGATCTAATACTAAAGTTGTTTTTAATGTAATAGGAGAGAAATAGAAAACTCTGTTTTTAGCTTTGTTAGCATTCTCAGCTCCAGCTCCCAGAAATATATAAGCTGGTGCAAAAGGTTTAGAGATTGCAACATCTCTGTTTGGGTAATTATAACCGTTTGTAAACTGCGTATTGAAATTTAATTTTGAAGAATAATACCAGTTTGATGCTGTATCTTTTCTAAACCCGTAAGTCGAGTTAAACTGGAGAGCGTCGTCTGTTTTTCTCAATTCAGTTCCGTCTTGTTTGTTTAAACCATATTTTACAATAAGCTCGTTAACCCATTTATGATTTTTCTTAGCATACGTTCTTCCAAATTCACCTTTAAATAAACCAGAAATAGAACTTGTTCCCCCGGCACTCCAATTCACAAATGCGATTTCAGAAATATCAAAACCTAATTGATTCTTTTTTGACCAGTTGGAAGGCGGTTTAGGCGCTTGATTTGGACTTAAAGTGGTTTGTATAATTTGGGCGAAAATAGTAGATGTACTTAGCAGTAAAAATAGCAAAAGGGTTGAACGTAATAATTTCATTTGGTAATTGTTTTGGTGTCGCAAAATACTTATTTTGAATCGTTAGAAAAAAGTTTTACTAGACTTTTAACGTCAATATTACATAATTGTTGTAGCTGTTCTACTGTTCCATGTTCAATAAATTCGTCTGGAACACCTAAAATTTCAATATTGTTTTTGAAATTATTTGATGCCGCAAACTCTAAAACAGCACTTCCAAAACCACCTTTTTTAACACCATCTTCAATTGTTATTATGCTTTCGAAGTTAGAAAAAATGTAGTTTAATGTATTGATGTCTAATGGTTTAATAAAGCTAAAGTTATAATGTGCAATTTCATTAGAATTGGTTGATTCTTTCAGAGCTGCTATAACATTATTTCCAATCGTTCCGGCCGACAGAACAGCAATTTTCATACCATCTTTTAAACATTTTGCAGAACCGATTTCAATTTTTTCGTAATGTCTGAAATTTTCTACTTCCCAATTTGATATAACACCACGCCCTCTTGGGTAACGAATCGCAATCGGATGCTCTAATCCTAATTGGGCGGTGTACAGAATATTTTGAAGTTCGATTTCGTTAAGCGGTGCATAAATCATCATATTTGGAATCGAGCGCAGATAAGCGATGTCAAAAACACCGTGATGCGTTGCGCCATCTTCGCCAACCAATCCAGCTCGATCTAAACAGAAAATGACTGGCAAATTTTGCAATGCCACGTCATGGATAACCTGATCGTAAGCACGTTGTAAAAAAGTCGAATAAATATTGCAATACACAATCATGCCTTGAGTCGCCATTCCTGCGGCTAGCGTTACGGCATGCTGTTCGGCAATTCCCACATCAAAAGCGCGATCGGGCAGTTCGTCCATCATAAATTTTAAAGAACTTCCAGAAGGCATTGCAGGCGTAATTCCTATTATTTTTTCATTTTTTTTGGCCAAATCTAAAATCGTTAAACCAAAAACATCCTGATATTTAGGCGGAAGATTTTCTTCAGATTTTAAATGAATTTCTCCAGTTGAAGCATCAAATTTTCCAGGCGCATGATATTTCACCTGATTTTCTTCAGCTTGCTGCAGACCTTTTCCTTTTGTAGTTACAATGTGAAGAAATTTTGGCCCTTTTATCTTTTTTAAACGATTTAATTCTTTGATTAATTTAGGAAGATCATGACCGTCAATAGGTCCAGAATAATCAAAATTCAAAGACTTAATCATGTTGTTCTGTCTCGGATTTTTTCCGTTTTTAACTGAAGTAAGGTATTTTTTTAAAGCACCTACACTCGGATCAATTCCGATTGCATTGTCATTCAAAATAACTAAAATATTGGCATCGGTAACTCCGGCGTGATTTAATCCTTCAAAAGCCATTCCGCTCGCAATAGAAGCATCGCCAATTACGGCAATATGTTCTTTTTCGAAATCGCCTTTTAATTTAGAGGCAATCGCCATTCCTAAAGCGGCAGAAATAGAAGTAGAAGAATGCCCAACGCCAAAAGTATCGTATATACTTTCGCTTCTTTTAGGAAACCCAGAAATACCGTTTATTTGACGGTTTGTATCGAAGTTTTCTCTTCTTTCGGTCAGGATTTTATGACCGTAAGCTTGGTGGCCAACATCCCAAACCAATAAATCTTCAGGCGTATTAAAAACATAATGTAAAGCAATGGTAAGTTCTACAACACCTAAACTCGCGCCCAAATGCCCTTCTTTTACCGAAACAACATCAATAATAAATTGACGCAATTCTTGAGCAACTTGAGTAAGCTGTTCTTCGCTTAAAAGACGTAAATCGGCTGGATTGTATATGTTTGAAAGTAAATCGCTTTTCATTATTAAGGTAAAAAGCAAATTTACGGTTTTAAATTTAAATTTTATTATTGAAGGCTATTGTAATACAATTGGTAAAGAATATAGTCTTCGGGCTTTTTTACCATTAATTTCTCCTGGTTGCCATTTCGGACATAAACTAAAAACCCTAGTAATTTCTTTCTCAGTAATATCATCAATAGCAGGTTCAGATCGGAGGTAAGTTACAGATCCATTTCTTTCTACTACAAAAGAGAGTTGGATTTTTAGATTTGCACTTTCTGAGCTTTCGGTTTTTTTAAATTCTTTTTCGATAAAGTTGTAGAATTGCTCAATTCCACCAGGAAATTCTGCATTTGTTTCCACAGCAATACCACCATTATAAACAACATCTTCATTCTGAGCATCATTTTTCTTCTCTGATTTTGTTGAAGATAGTTTAGAACAATTTTTGTTTTTTGTTTTTTGATCTTCTAAAATTACTTCACCACTGATTCTTTTTGTATGTTTTTCAGAATTTGCAGCGTTATCATGCTCTTTGGACGGCGGAGGCGGTGGAGGCGGAATATCAGACGTAGAATCATTTTTGCTAATTCTAGCTTTTCCTAAAGGACTATCAAATTTAGATGAATCATCGGTAATTTCAACTTTTTGAATCTTTTGTTTAGTTCCATCTTTGCTTTGGCAGCTAAACAGCGTTGTTCCCATTGCGACAAATAAAGCCAGCAAAAACATTTTTCTGTAATGCGTTTGGGAATATATAACATGGTTAGGAATCTGAATTGTAACAGAATCCAATTGCGACTTTCTAAATCTGCCGCAGATTTTTTTGTTTTGATTTTGAATGAAAAAATGCTGAATTTCCTCTGGCATCATAGAAGTAAAATCTACCACAGTCTTCGAACAGCTTAAACAAAAACGACCATTTTCATTTGGCGTCATTTTGTTCCAGTCTTCGTGGCAAGGTTCGGGAATACTGATTTTATGTTTTCTTTCCATATTCAAATTTCAAAATTTAAATGTACTAAAAATAAAGTGTAAAGTTCTATTTTTGTACTTATGATAAATCCTTTTACAGACGAATATTTTATGAAAAAAGCTTTGCAGGAAGCTGAAATTGCTTTTGAAAGAGGCGAAATTCCTGTTGGCGCTGTAATTGTAGTTGCAGATAAAGTAATTGCAAGCAGTCATAATTTAACCGAATTATTAAATGATGTTACGGCACATGCTGAAATGCAATCTATAACTGCCGCCGCAAACTTCCTTGGCGGAAAATATTTGAAAGATTGCACACTTTATGTCACGCTCGAACCTTGTCAAATGTGCGCAGGCGCTTTGTATTGGAGCCAGATTTCTAAAATCGTTTTTGGGGCACGAGATGAACAAAGAGGATTTTTAAATATGGGAACAAAATTGCATCCTAAAACTACTGTTGTTTCTGGTGTTATGGCAAACGAAGCAGCAGATTTAATGAAGCGTTTTTTTCTGGAAAGAAGAAAATAATTTTAAAATAGATAAAACATATAAAAACATACAAATACCATAAATCCATTAAAGCAAATGATATTGTAAAATACGTTTTCTGTGAAAACCTTTTTTGAAAGAAGTATTTTTAAACTTATACCAATTGAAAAAAGCAATACACAAAAAAAATAAAATTGAATTCCATTAATACTTAAACTACTGGAAAGAATATTCGTGTAATCTTCATTTTTTGATTTGACTTTTGTTACAGATTTAAAAAGTAGAGAATATTCAAATTCAATATTATTATCTTCAATGAAGTGTTTTACAGTTGAAAAGGCAAATCCTTTCTCTGTATAATAATGATATGAAACGGTTTGTGGTTTAGTTCCGTTTTTTCCGCCAGAAGTTCTTACAGCATAATATGTTATTACATCTTTTGTTTTTGAAGTAGGCAAGACATAATAATCCAAGAAATTGAGTGTTATAAAAAAAGCAACTATGCTCAATAGATAAACAACAATCGACCTGTTTTTTATAATAAATTCATTTTCAGTTGAATCTTTTTGACGTCTATTTGACATTTGGAATTAAAATTAAAAAATGCGAAATATAGTATATTTTTAATTTAGTTTTTTTGAAAAGTTCCACAAACGTTAAATAATATAATTAAAGAATTTTCTTCTTAAATAAAACCAAAAAATAAATTACTTTTATCTGAATTTAATTTGTATTTTGCTGTAAGGCTTTTGACGGCAAAACGTATTAAATTTTTCATTTGTTAACCAATTAACTCTAGATAAAGTGAAAGTAAAAGGTTTAGTTCTCGTATTTTGTGTGTTTTTTATTTTTCAATCCTGCGGCAGAAAATCAGCAGCAGATTTCAACTCCGATTTTTCATTATTTAAAGATTACATAACCAGTTTTACTGGCGGAATCGTTTCTTCGGATTCAGATATTCGCGTGGTTTTGGCTTTCAATAAAAACGATTGGAAACCTAATCAGGAATTAGACGACGATTTGTTTGATATTTCGCCAAGTGTTCACGGAAAAGTAGTAGCACTTTCGACTAATACATTAGCTTTTATTCCAGAGAAAAAACTAAAAGCGGGAACAGAATATCAGGTTACTTTAAACTTAGATAAGCTGACTGCCATTCCAAAAGAGAAAGAAAAAGAATTGTCTAAATTCAATTTTACGGTTAAAACTGTAAAACAGGATTTTACCATAAATACAGGCGATATTCAATCTTACAGTAAAGAATATCAATATCTAAATTGTGTTTTAAAAACGGCAGATAATATTGATTTAGAAACCGCTAAAAAACTGGTTGAAGCTAAACACAATGGAAATAATCTTAAAATTAAATTTGAGAAAACAAACGGGCCTGCAAAAGAATTTCGTTTTATAATTGATAGTATTCAGCGTCAGTCAGAAGCTTCTAATCTGGAAATTATTTATGACGGAAATGATTTTGACATTGACCAGAAAGGACAAATCGATTTCCCGATTACAAGCATCAACGAATTTAAAGTTATAAAGGTTGAAGTTCCAGACGGAAACAATCAGCAGGTTTTAATTAATTTTTCTGAACCTTTAGAAAAAGGTCAGGATTTTGCTGGATTGGTTTCGATTCAAAACACCAATAATCTGAAATTTTCAACACAAGGAAATTTACTGAAAGTTTATTTTACCAATCAAAATGCGCCTAAAAAAGCAGATCCAGTTACGGTTGTTGCAGAAGAACCAGCTGCAGTTGCTGTAGATTCGGCTTCTGTTGTAGTAGATTCAGCAGCAGTTGCAGTAGATTCAGCCGCCGCAGTTGTAGAAGATGCCGTTGAATATGTACCAGACGAAGAACCAGAACAAGTTGTTACGGGCGAATTATTATTGGAAGTTTTTCAAGGAATAGAAAGTCAATATGGCAAAAAACTGGAAAACAATTACAGTGAAAAAATTTCTTTTGATCAGATAAAACCAAACGTTCGTTTTATTAAGAACGGAACGATTCTGCCAAGTTCAAATAATTTAAAACTGAATTTTGAGGCCGTAAATCTGAGTGCTGTCGATGTAAAGGTTTATAAAATCTACAAGAACAATATTCTGCAATTTCTTCAATACAACGAATTAAATGGCGGACAGAATCTCAAAAAAGTAGCGCAGCCAATTGCTAAAACCACGCTAAATTTAAGGGAAAGCACGCTCGTAAATTTAGCAAAATGGAATACGTATGCCTTAGATTTATCTAAAATCATCAAACCAGAACCGGGAGCAATTTACAGAGTTGAATTTGTTTATAAAAAGAAATACTCGCTTTACAAATGTGAAACATCAGAAGGAAATGACGATGAAACCGAGGAAGAAGAAGTTGATGAAAACGACGTAAACTACAGCGGTAACTCTTACGACGATTATTACTATTATGATGATTACGATTGGAGAGAAAGTCAAGATCCTTGTACAGGTTCATACTATTATAATGCGAGAATTGCGACTAATATTTTAGCGTCAGATTTAGGAGTTATTGCAAAAAGAGGCGAAAACAAATCATATTTATTTGCTGTAAACAATATCGTTACAACTGAGCCAGTTTCAAACGCAAGAGTAGATTTATACAATTTCCAACAGCAAAAAATTGCAACAGAAGCAACAAGCAGCGAGGGAATTGCATCTTTTCAACTAGATAAATTCGCCTATTTTGCCATTGTAACTTTAGGCGATCAGTCGACTTACGTGAAATTAGACGACGGACTTTCATTGTCGGTAAGTAATTTTGATGTTGCTGGTGAGACTTTACAGAAAGGTTTAAAAGGATTTATTTATGGAGAAAGAGGCGTTTGGCGTCCTGGAGATAATCTGTATTTATCATTTATTTTGAATGATGCGGCAAATAAACTTCCAAAATCACATCCAATTAAATTCAGATTAAATGATCCAAACGGAAAAACAGTTTATCAAACCGTTCAAAAAACAAACGATTTAAATCATTATGCCTTTATAGTGCCAACAAACCAAGATGCACCAACAGGAAATTGGGAAGCAATGGTAAGCGTTGGAGGCGCTAAATTCTATAAGAGTATTAAGATTGAAACCATTAAACCAAATCGTTTAAAAATCAAAAATACCTTTAGCAGAAAAACACTTTCAGCTTCGTATCCAAATACAGATAATCTTGAAGTAACATGGCTTCATGGTGCAATTGCTAAGAATTTGAATGTAGAAATGCAGGCGAAATTCTCTCAGCAAAGCACAACATTTAAAAGCTATGAAAAATATACTTTTGATGATTTAGCACGACAATTCAGCACAGAAGAAATCAATATTTTCTCCGGAAAATTAAATGAAAGCGGAAAAGCATCAGTAAACATTCAGCCAAGATTGCAAGGTCAGGCACCGGGAATGCTTCGCGCTTCATTCATTACAAAAGTATATGAAGAAGGAGGAGATTTTAGTACAGATGTCATGTCAACAACTTATTCTCCATACAAAACGTATGTTGGGCTTAAAACGCCGGAACTGAACAAATATAGTATGCTTGAAACGAGAGCAAACAATCGTTTTGAAGTGGTTACGGTTGATGAAAACGGAAGACCAAAATCGGTTCGTAATCTAGAAGTAAGAGTTTACAAAGTAGACTGGAGATGGTGGTGGGATTCTTCGAGCGATAATTTATCAAATTACAATTCTTCGAATGCAACAACTTCTTATAAAACATTTGTAATCAATACCGATTCTAGCGGAAAAGGAAGTTTTCAGTTTGCTTTGGCAGATGAAGAATGGGGACGTTATTTAATTCGTGTTGCTGATCAGCAAGATGGTCATGCATCATCTTTGACTGTAAATATCGATTGGACAATCTGGTCTGGAAAAACACGAAACAGAGATGCTTCTACTGCGAATATGTTGGTTTTTTCTACCGATAAAAAGAATTATGCAGTTGGAGAAAAAGCACAAATTTCTTTCCCATCAAGTGAAGGCGGACGCGCATTGATTTCTATCGAAAATGGATCAAGAGTCGTGCAAACTATTTGGGCTGAAACCAAAAACGGAGAAACAAAAGTTGAGGTTCCAATTACAGGAGCAATGGCGCCAAATGTCTATTTTAATATTACCTTATTACAGCCTCATGCTTCAACCAAAAACGATTCGCCAATTCGTATGTACGGAATTGTGCCGATTGAAGTTGTAGATAAAAACACCATTCTGGCACCAACTCTAAATATTCCAGATGTATTAAGACCAGAACAGCCATTTACAGTAAAAGTGGGTGAGAAATCAGGTAAAGAAATGACCTATACAATCGCAGTTGTAGATGAAGGACTTCTGGATTTAACACGTTTTAAAACTCCAAATGCATGGGATAGTTTTTATGTTCGTGAAGCTTTAGGAGTAAAAACATGGGATGTTTACGATGATGTAATTGGCGCTTACGGCGGAAAAATAAATCAGATTTTCAGTATTGGTGGTGACCAGGATTTAGGAGGCGGAAAGGCTAAAAAAGCTAACCGTTTTAAACCTGTAGTATTGTATTACGGACCATTTAAATTAGGAAAAGGAGAAACAAAATCGCATCAATTAAAACTGCCAAAATATATTGGTTCAGTTCGAACAATGGTTGTGGCTGGAGACGCAAATACAAGTGCTTACGGAAGTGTTGAAAAAGCAACGCAAGTTAAGAGTCCGCTGATGGTATTGGCTTCATTACCAAGAAAAATTTCGCCGTCAGAAAAAGTAACTCTTCCAGTAACGGTTTTCGCAACTGAAAATAAAATCAAAAATGTTTCAATTCAGGTAAAAACCAGCAACGGATTGAAAGTAATGGGAAGTGCGGTTCAAAAGCTGAGTTTTGCACAGCCAGATGAAAAAATGGCGTATTTTAATTTGGTTGTCGGTTCTGCGACTGGAATTGCAAAAGTTCAGGTAATCGCAACATCTGGAAGCGAGAAATCAACTTATGATGTTGAAATCGATATGACAAATCCAAATCCGGTTACGAGTACTTTTACAGATGTTGTTTTAACGCCAAATAGTACAAAAACAATTTCATGGAAAACGTTTGGAATTGCTGGAAGTAATAAAGCAAGATTAGAAGTTTCATCAATGCCGTCAATGAATTTGAATGGAAGATTACAATTCTTAATTCAATATCCGCATGGTTGTGTGGAACAGACAACTTCGTCAGTATTCCCGCAATTATATTTAGGCGATGTTGCTGATATTGATGCGAAACGTAAAGATTTAATTCAAAAAAATATTGCGGCTGGAATTCAGAGATTAGGTAATTTCCAATTATCAAATGGAGGAATGCCGTACTGGCAAGGAAATGCAATTGCAGACGATTGGGGAACTTCGTATGCAGGACATTTCTTGATCGAAGCAGAGAAAAAAGGTTATGTGTTACCAATTAATTTCAAATCGAAATGGCTTTCTTATCAGCAGAAAGAAGCAAAACAATGGCGTTTTGAACCAAAATATGGAAATGATTTAGCACAGGCTTATCGTCTGTATACATTAGCTTTAGCTGGAAATGCCGATTTATCAGCTATGAATAGATTACGTGAAACAAAAGGTATTTCTAATGAAAGTATGCTTCGTTTGGCAGCAGCTTATGTTTTAGCTGGACAAAAATAGGCTGGACAGAGTTTGTTCTTGAAAACCAGTATTGATGGAAGTTCAGATGGATACAGTTATTACTATTATGGTTCAAGCGAAAGAAACCGAGCAATGGCTTTGGAAACGATGCTTCTTTTGGATCAAAAACAAAAGGCGTTTGTAACAGCTTCTAAATTAGCTAAAGAAATGTCAGCAAATCAATGGATGAGTACGCAGACAACTGCCTACTGTCTATATGCAATGTCGAAATTTGCTGTAAGCAATGGTCCGAAAGGAATCAATATTCAATTTAATAAAAATGGAAAAGGCGAAACGATAAACACAGGTAAATCGGTTGCAGATCGCAGTTTGTCTGTTGCTTCTGGAATAAATAGTATTACGTTGAAAAACAATAAAGCCAATACGGTTTATGTTCGTGTGTTGAATACAGGAATATTGCCAATCGGACAAGAAAATGCTGTTCAAACAGATGTTACAGCTTCTATTGTTTTCAAAAATAGAAAAGGAAGTGTTATTAATGTTTCAAGAATCAATCAGGGAACAGAATTTGTTGCTGAGGTTACGATTAAAAACCAAAGAGGAGAAAGCATTCAAAATGTAGCTTTATCACAGATTCTGCCTTCTGGATTCGAAATTGTAAATACTCGTTTCACAGATTATGGAGATGCTGTAAATAACATTGCAGATTATATTGATATCCGAGATGATAGAACAAATTTCTATTTCGGAATGAAAGCCAGAGAAACAAAAGTTTTCAGAATTCTGCTAAACGCATCGTATTTAGGAAATTATTATTTACCTGGATTACAATGTGAAGCAATGTACGATAACACTTTCCTAGCCAGAACAAAAGGATTTTGGGTTGAGGTTGTGAAGTAAATTTATGTAGTTAAACGTATCCTAACAGGTTTCCAAAACCTGTTAGGTATTATATTAAGTTTTTAGGAAAAGAAAAAACATACCTAACAGGTTTTGGAAACCTGTTAGGATAATAAAAAGAATAGGATTGTGGAGAAAGATGTTTTTGAGGCGGGACAATATTATCATGTTTATAATCGAGGAAATAATAGTGAGAATATTTTTGTTGAAGAGAAAAACTACAGTTATTTTTTAGAAAAACTCAAAAAATATATTTTGCCAATTGCTGATGTCTATGCTTATTGTTTACTCAAAAATCATTTTCATATTGTTCTGAGAATAAAAGATAAAATTGATTTACCTGAAAAATTTAAAGGAAAAATACATCTGCCATTTTCCAATTTATTCAACTCTTATTCTAAAAGTATAAACAAGGCATATAATAGAACAGGAAGTTTATTTCAGGAACATTTGCAAAGAAATAGAATCGAAAATGAAGAATATTTGAAGCAATTAATCTTATATGTTCATTTGAATCCGGTCAAGCATAAGTTTTTTAAAGATTTTCACTCGTATAAACATTCATCTTATTGTTCTTATTTATCAGATAAATCAAGTAGTATCGATAGAGAGTTTATTTTAAAATTATTTAATGATTTAGAAAATTTTATATTTTGCCATGATGAAAGAAAGTTGATTTATAAAGGCGTGCTTAGTGATGTAAATTTACTTGATCAATAGGAAATTATATTCGGCTATCCTAACAGGTTTCCAAAACCTGTTAGGTATATTATATATACAAACAAGAAAATTTTATTTTTCTTTTAGGAATGAATAAGGAATACCTAACAGGTTTTGGAAACCTGTTAGGATATGAAATAACAATGTAATTTTGAAAAATAAATTAAAAGCGTTTTTCCAACGCATCATAAACTGGATCAAAAGAAATAAAATAAAATCAGCAATTGCATTTCTGCTCTTGCTGATTTACTATTTTTCGATACCTCGAACTTTATTCAAAGAACCCTATTCAACAGTTATAGAAAGTAAAGAAGGAGAACTTCTTGGCGCTAAAATTGCACACGACGGACAATGGCGTTTTCCGGCTCAGGACAGCGTTCCAGATAAATTCAAGAAATGCATTGTATATTTTGAAGATGAATATTTCTACAAACATCCCGGTTTTAATCCTGGCGCGATGATCAATGCTTTTAAACAAAACAGAAAAGCAGGAAAAGTGGTTAGAGGCGGAAGTACGCTGACTCAGCAAGTCATTCGATTATCCCGAAAAGGAAAAAACAGAACCTATTTCGAAAAAATAATAGAAATTATTCTCGCTACAAGATTAGAATTAGGATATTCTAAAGATGAAATTCTCGAAATGTACGCTGCACACGCGCCTTTTGGAGGAAATGTCGTGGGACTGGAAATGGCTTCATGGCGTTATTTCGGAGTGCAATCGAATCAGTTATCATGGGCAGAAAATGCAGTTTTAGCCGTTTTGCCAAATGCGCCAAGTTTAATTTATCCAGGAAAAAATCAGATAAAATTACTAAAGAAAAGAAACCGACTTCTGTTAAAACTGCATCAGGAAGGTATAATAGATAAACAGACGTACGAACTTTCAATAGAAGAGCCTTTGCCCCAAAAACCGTATGATCTTCCTCAAATTGCGCCGCATTTACTGCAGAGAGTAGCTAAAAATGAAGAAGGAATACTTGTAAAGACTACGATTGATTATGCTTTGCAAAATCGTGTCAATCAAATTGCAAGATATTATTACAATCAGTACAAACAAAATGAAGTTCATAATCTGGCAATTTTGGTAATTGATGTTCAAACTCGAAATGTGATGAGTTACGTTGGAAATTCACCAACAGATAAAGATCATCAAAAAGATGTTGATATTATTGATGCTCCAAGAAGTACAGGAAGTATTTTAAAACCGCTTTTGTATGGCGCAATGTTAGATGACGGCGAATTATTGCCCAATACTTTAGTAGCTGATATTCCAACGCAGATTTCGGGATATACGCCTCAAAATTTCAATCTAACTTTTGACGGCGCTGTACCTGCACATCGTGCATTATCGCGTTCGCTGAATATTCCTGCAGTTTTAATGCTTCAAGAATTTACGGTCAATAAATTTTACGAAGAATTGCAAAAGTTTAAATTAAAGAACATTAATAAAACGCCTGATCATTATGGTTTGTCCCTGATTTTAGGAGGCGCCGAAAGTAATTTGTGGGATCTATGCCGAACGTATGCAAATCTTTCGTCTACGGTCAATTATTACACAAAAAACAAAGGGCAATACCGAACTAACGAATTTGCCGAGCTAAACTATAAAAACGATTTTAAGGCCGATTTTGGTTCAGAAACCAATCAAAAGAATATTCTGGGAGCAGGATCAATTTGGTTGACTTACAACGCAATGGAAGAGGTTAATAGGCCTGACGGAGACGAAGCTTGGAAGTTTTATGACAGTTCTTTAAAAATTGCATGGAAAACAGGAACAAGTTTTGGAAATAGAGATGCGTGGGCTATTGGAACCAATTCAAGATATGTAGTTGGAATTTGGGTTGGAAATGCGACGGGTGAGGGAAGGCCGACTTTAACTGGAGTTACGAGCGCTGCACCAATTTTATTTGACGTTTTTAATTTACTGCCAAGACAAAGATGGTTTGATACTCCCTATAATGATTTAGCCGAAGTTGAGGTTTGCCGTTTAAGCGGTTATCTGGCAAAAGACAATTGCCCTAAAATTAAACAATGGGTTACTAAAAAAGGTAAATCGACCAAGGTCTGCCCATATCACAGAACAATTCATTTAGATAAGACAGAACAATTTCAGGTCAATAGTAGTTGTGAAAGTATCGAAAATATTGTTACTAAAAATTGGTTTGTACTGCCTCCTGTTATGGCTTGGTATTACAAAAGCCAGCATATCGAATATTTGCCGTTACCGCCATTTAAAGAAGGTTGTGAGGGAACACAAACCACTACAATGGATTTTATTTATCCGAAAGCGAACAGTAAAATTTATTTAACGAAAGATTTTAACAGCAACGTACAGCCCGTAATTTTAAAAGTAGCTTATTCTGAAAGAGATAAAGAATTATTCTGGTATGTTGATGATGTTTATAAAGCAACAACCAAAACATTTCATGAACTGCCTATTACGCCAACAACAGGAATACATTATATTACAGTTGTTGATGCTTCTGGAAATGAAATTAGAAGGAAAATTGAAATTGTGAGGGAATGATTTTAGAATAAATTCCAAAAACGTTTCGTTATAAGCTATTGTATGTCAGGCTGAGCGAAGTCGCAGCACACGTTCCAATTGGAGTGCCCTTCGACTTCGCTCAGGTTGACATTAGTATTCAAATTACTTTTTAAATATAGTTTTTGAACATAAATTTCCGCCACGAATTACACCAATTGACACAAATTAATTCGTGCAAATTCGTGTAATTCGTGGCGAAAAAAAAAGACACAAAAAAACCGCCAATCTCACGAAAGGCGGTTTTGTTTTTTTATTCTGAAATAACATTTCCTTTTTTGTCGTAGAAATGATATTCTAAGTACGTGTAAGCGTCACGAGGTATGATTTTCACCCATTTCTTATGTTCAAAAAACCATTTTGAACGTAATGATGGAAAACCTTTGCTGAGGTATGCAGCCACAAACGGATGTGTATTAAGCACAACTTTATTGTGGGTTTTTAAAAGTCTTTCTAAATCAGAGGTGATCTTGTCAATTATTAATATCGGTGCTTCAATTTCACCATTAACTTTATTCGGATCTTCTTCTCTAGTTTTTATATTAACTTCTGGTCTTACTCGCTGTCTTGTAATCTGGACTAAACCAAATTTACTTGGCGGTAATATTTTATGCTTTGCTTTATCGTCGCTCATTTCTTCTCGCAAGAAGTCGAACAAAACTTTCCTGTTTTCAGGATTAGACATATCGATAAAATCAACAACTATAATTCCGCCCATATCTCGAAGACGTAACTGTCTTGCGATTTCTGCTGCAGCAATCATATTTACTTCCATGGCTGTGTCTTCTTGGTTGGTCGCCTTGTTGGAACGGTTTCCGCTGTTTACGTCTATAACGTGAAGAGCTTCAGTATGTTCAATGATAAGGTAAGCCCCTTTACTCATAGAAACGGTTCTTCCAAAAGAAGTTTTGATTTGTCTCTCTATATTGTATTTCTCAAAAATTGGAGTGTCATTTGATTGATAAAACTTAACAATCGATTGTTTCGAAGGTGCAATTTCTTGCAGATATTCCTTCGTTTGGTGGAACAACTCTTCATCATCTATTTGAATACCGCTGAAGGTATCATTGAATACATCTCTTAATATTGAAGAAGCTCTATTAAGCTCTCCTAATACTTTTGATGGATGATGAGCAGTTGGTAATTTTTTACACATTGCAGACCATCTGCCAAGCAGGTTCTGCAAATCTTTTTCTAATTCGGCTACGTTTTTGCCTTCGGCTACTGTGCGAACAATAACACCAAATCCTTTAGGTTTGATCGATAGAACAAGTTTTTTTAGACGATCCTTTTCTTTTTTGTCTTCTATTTTCTGAGAAATAGAAACGCGATCAGAAAAAGGAACTAGAACGATAAATCTTCCGGCAAGAGAAAGCTCAGCACTTATTCTTGGACCTTTGGTTGATATAGGTTCTTTAACTACTTGAACTAAAACAGATTGATTGGCACTTAAAATATCAGTAATGATGCCATCTTTGTCAATCTCTTTTTCAAACTGAAAGGTTTTTAGGGAGAAATCTTTTATTTTACCTGCGCTTACAAGTTTTATGAATTTCAGCTGAGAAGCTAAGTTTGGGCCTAAATCGTGATAATGTAAAAAGGCATCTTTTTCGAAGCCTACATTTACAAAAGCGGCATTAAGTCCGGCAACTGGTTTTCTGATTTTGGCAATAAAAATATCACCAACCTGAAAATTGCTTTTCTCTTCTTCTTTGTGTAATTCAATTAGTTTTCCATCTTTTAATAAGGCAAAATCTACGGCTTCAGAACTAGATCTAATGATTAATTCTTTATTCACACTGTAAATTTTTATCCGTGAATAGGTTGTCGGTTGTTTGTTGATAGCTGTTGGTAAAGAAAACCAAAAACCAAAAACCAAGAACCATCAACTTCTACAAGGATGGATTAAACAATATTTTTAACAGGTATTAACCCGGAGAAAACTAGCTGGCAGTTTGCAGTTTTAAGTTGTCAGCAGACCGAAGACTATAAACTGATGACTGAATACTAATTTTCAATTTCAATGAACGTTTAAAAAGAAAAAAGTAGTTTAAAACTACTTTTTCTTTTTGTGACGGTTAGCTCTCGCTCTTTTCTTACGTTTGTGAGTAGCTACCTTATGTCTCTTTCTTTTTTTACCACTTGGCATATCGTGTCTGATTTATGTTAATTAATATTATTTTGCTTCGTTGTTTGTTTTAACTCCTTCTACAAAAACTTTTGCAGGTTTAAACGCAGGAATGTTGTGTGCTGGAATTTTAATTGTAGTGTTTTTAGAAATGTTTCTTCCAGTCTTTTCAGCTCTAGTTTTTACGATAAAACTACCAAAACCTCTTAGGTAAACATTGTCTCCAGTTTCTAAAGAAGTTTTAACTTCTTCCATAAAAGTTTCTACTGTTGCTTGAACGTCTCCTTTTTCAAGACCTAGTTTCTCTGAAATTTTCGCTACGATATCTGCTTTCGTCATTTTCTTTCCTATTTTATTTTATAAATGGTGTACTATTTTTTTGAGTTTGCAAATATAGGAATTAAAAAAATAATTAATCAAGCTAATTCGTTAAATTTTAATTACATAAACATTTACTTTTGTATTCTAAGTATTTTGCAATGGATTTTCATAACATATTGATAAAATGGTATTTACGAAACAAGCGTGATTTGCCGTGGCGAAAAACGGTCGATCCTTACCAAATTTGGCTCTCAGAAATTATGCTTCAGCAGACAAGAGTTGCGCAGGGAATGCCTTATTTTTTCTCGTTTACTAAGGAATTTCCTACTGTAAAACATTTGGCAGATGCCTCAGAAGAAAAGGTTTTAAAACTTTGGCAAGGTTTGGGATATTATTCGAGAGCTAGAAATCTTCATAAAACGGCTCAATTTATAAGTAATGATTTAAATGGAGTTTTTCCTGATTCGTATAAAGAACTTTTGAAACTTAAAGGAGTTGGCGAATATACAGCTGCTGCGATTGCTTCTTTTTCTTATAATGAATCTGTTCCTGTTGTAGACGGAAATGTATTTCGTGTCTTATCGCGTTATTTTGATATCGAATCTGATATTGCGCTGCCAGCAACTAAAAAAGAGTTTACCGCTTTGGCGCAAGAATTAATGCCAAAAGATAATCCTGCGATTTTTAATCAGGCAATTATGGAGTTTGGAGCTTTGCAATGCGTGCCTAAAAATCCAGATTGTTCTGTTTGTGATTTTAATGAAAGCTGCGCAGCATTACAAAAAGGAAAAGTAAATATGCTTCCCGTAAAATCTAAAAAGGTAAAAATTACCAATAGATACTTTAATTATTTGATTTTAGAAGATTCTTCTGGAAATACCATAATAGAAAAAAGAACGGCAAAAGGAATCTGGCATAATTTATATCAATTTCCTCTTTTAGAAACAGAATCTATTGTAGATTTTGAGGTGATTTCAAAAAAAGCAAAGGAAGAAATTTTTTCTACCTATAATATAATAAGTATAGAAGATTGTCATGAATCGACAGTTGTACACAAACTTTCGCATCAACATCTTCATATACAATTTTGGAAAATTAAAATAAAAGAGAAAATTGAAAACGGAATTGATGCCGAAAAATTAAAAACTTTTCCTTTCCCTATTGTGATTTATAATTTTATAGAAAAGCAGGAAATAAATTGCTAAAAAAATGTATCTTTGGTAGAAATACCACCTAAACTATGAACGGAACATTAAATAAAGTGATGCTTATTGGCCATTTGGGAGATGATGTAAAGATGCATTATTTTGATGGAGGAAACTGTATCGGACGGTTTCAGTTGGCTACTAATGAAGTTTATATTAATAAAACAACCAACGAAAAGATTACTTCGACAGAGTGGCACAATTTGGTTGTTCGCAATAAAGCAGCAGAAATCTGCGAAAAATATCTTTCTAAAGGAGATAAAATTTATGTAGAAGGAAGAATAAAATCTCGCCAATGGCAAGCTGAAGACGGTACAACAAAATATACAACCGAAATTCAGGTTACCGAGTTTACTTTCCTGACAACCAAAAAAGAAACTGCACATACAAAACAAAATCAAGATACAGAGTCAGTAAAAAACACTAACTTTGATGCTGCAAATGAAGGGCTTCCAATTAACGACTTGCCTTTCTAAGATGTTTAACTAATTTTATGCAATTTGGACCCAGAGCCCAGTTTACTTTTTACTACAAATTTTGACGCTAATTTTATAATTGGTTTCGTCGCAATACTCATTTTATTATTTCTTTCAGCGATCGTTTCAGGTGCTGAAGTTGCTCTTTTTTCTTTATCTCAAAAAGATATTGAGGATACTTTAAATGATAATCTTGTTAAAGGCAAAATTATTTCCAACTTATTAGATAGACCTAAAAAACTTCTGGCAACTTTGCTTGTTGCTAATAATTTCTTCAATATTGGCGTTGTCATTTTGTTTGCTTACATGGGACCGAATATTTTTGCTAATGTTAGTTCTGTTGCGCTTAGATTTACTCTTGAAGTAATTTTGGTTACTTTTTTAATTTTGCTTTTTGGCGAGGTCCTTCCAAAAGTTTATGCGAGCCGTAATAGTGTGCGTTTTGCAAAAGGAGTTGCTTATCCGTTAGCTTTTTTAGATAAAGTGCTTTCGCCGATAAGTTTGCCAATGAGAGCGCTTACTTTATATTTGCAGAATAAATTAGGAAAACAAAAGAATAATTTTTCAATCAATCAACTTTCTCAGGCTTTAGAATTGACCGATTCTGAAGGGACTTCTACAGAAGAACAAAAAATTCTGGAAGGAATTGTTTCTTTCGGAAATACCGACACAAAACAAGTTATGAGTCCGAGAATTGATATTTTTGCATTAGAAATATCAGAGACTTTTGCAGAGATTTATCCTAAAATAATCGAAACTGGATTCTCGAGAATTCCGGTTTATCGTGATAATATTGATCAGATTGAAGGAGTGCTTTTTGTAAAAGATTTATTGCCTCATATTGATAAAGAAGAATTTGATTGGGCATCTTTAATTCGAGAAGCTTTCTTTGTTCCGGAGAATAAAAAACTTGATAATTTATTAAAAGATTTTCAGAGTTTAAAAAGTCATTTGGCAATTGTTGTAGACGAATATGGCGGGACTTCAGGCTTAGTTTCTTTAGAAGATGTAATTGAAGAAATAGTTGGAGATATTAGTGATGAATTTGATGACGAAAATCTGAATTTCTCGCAGATTGATGAAAAAAATTTCCTTTTTGAGGGAAAAATAAACCTTAAAGATTTTTATAGAATTGTAGATGTTGATGAAGATATTTTTGAATCTCACAAAGGAGAAGCAGAAACTTTGGCAGGATTTATTCTAGAAATATTAGGTAATTTTCCGAAAAAAGATCAAAAAGTGCCTTTTGAAAACTGTGTTTTTACTGTAGAAACAGTTGATAAAAAACGTGTAAAACAAATAAAAGTAACCATAAATTAAAATGTTAAACAGAATACTTTCAATAACTGCAATTTTGCTTGCGCTAACAGTTATAAGCTGTAAAAACGATGTTTTGCCAAAACCGGCAAGTTATCTTCGTTTAGATTACCCAGAAGCAAAATATGTGAATTTTGAAAACAATTGTCCTTTTGCTTTCGAAATGAATGAAGCAGCAATAATTAAAGGAGAAAAAGAATGCGGTTTTGCAATAAATTATCCTAAAATGAAAGCGACAATTTATTTGACGTATAAACCTGTAAATGGCAATATTGATAAATTGCTTCGAGATGCTCAAAAACTAACTTATGAGCACGTTATTAAAGCTGATGACATCTTGGAACAACCGTATTTAAATCCACAAAAAAAGGTTTACGGAATGTTTTACCAAGTTGACGGAAATGCAGCAACAAACTCTCAGTTTTACGTTACAGACAGCACAAAACACTTTTTAATTGGTTCTGTATACTTTTATGCAAAACCAAATTTTGACTCAATTATGCCAGCGGCGAGTTATGTTAAAAATGATATGCAGCGTTTGATGGAAACATTGAAATGGAAATAAAAACAATAAAAAAGGATTCAAATTGAATCCTTTTTTATTGTTTAATCTCAAGTTAAGACTTAAAATTCGAAACTTTATATGTTTTTCCATCTCCCGTTTCCTGAACCACTTTTGTTAAAGATTCTGGGTTTTGGATGGTTTTGTCAAAACTTATTGTTGCTGTTTTTTTATCAAAATCAACAGCAGCTTTTTCAACTCCGTCAAGATTTGCTAATTCTTCTTCGATTGTTTTGGCGCATCCAACAGCACAAGTCATTCCGTCGATTGTGAAACTTGCTGTTTGAAGGTTTTCAGCCGCGATTGGTTTGTGTTCTTTTGGAGCGCTTTTTTCTGCATTTACAACTTGAAGGCTTTTGTCTTCTTCTTTTTTGCAGCTAACAAATACTAAACCAGCGATTGTGGCAGCGATTAAGATTTTTGAAATTTTCATTATATATAAATTTAAATTGCGATTTCTTTCTTGCAAAATTAGTAAAAAGAGAGCGGTCAGTTCGTAAAATAATTACAAATTTGCAGTAAAATGCAATTTATGGAAACAAAACAGTTAAAGTGGATTTACCTAACGATTCTTTCTCTTATTTGGGGAAGTTCTTTTATTCTGATAAAAAAAGGATTGGTTGGCTTAACTGCTATTCAGGTCGGATCTTTCCGAATTATTTTTGCAGCGCTGTTTTTATTGATTGTAGGTTTTAATAGCTTAAAGAAAATTTCCCGTCGCCAATGGAAGTATGTCGCCATAACTTCTGTCTTTGGGACTTTTATGCCAGCTTATCTTTTTGCTATTGCCGAAACGAAGGTCAATAGCTCAATTGTAGCAATTTTAAATTCGCTTACGCCTTTAAATACATTGGTTTTAGGAATTGTAGCTTTCGGAATTCAATTTCAAAAACGTCAAGTCTTGGGTGTTTTTATTGGCTTGATTGGATGTTTGATTTTGGTTTTGAGTGGAGATTCTACTTCGGGAAGTCAAAATTATGTATATGTTCTTTTGGTTGTAATTGCAACGCTGAGTTATGCAATCAATGTAAATTTGATTAAAAAGTATTTACACGATCTAAACTCGCTTAGCATTACGACAGGAAATTTTGCGGTTTTGTTTTTGCCTGCTCTAATTATTTTAAGTACAACAGATATTAGTCAGACCTTTCATTCTGAAGAAACGCAGCATTCTATTTTATTTGTAATGATTTTAGGGGTTTTAGGAACGGGAATTGCAAATGTTGTTTTCTTTAAATTAATTCAAATGTCTTCTCCTGTATTTGCAACTTCTGTAACGTACTTAATTCCAATTGTAGCTTTCTTTTGGGGACTTTTAGATAATGAAATGCTAACGCCAATTCAATCTCTAGGCGCTTTTATTATTTTGATTGGGGTTTATTTGTCGGCGAAGAAGTAAAATCTAAAAATACATGTCACCCTGAGTGAAGTCGAAGGGCGCGCTAATTGGAACGGGACTTAGACTTCGTTCAGTCTGACAAAACTTAATGTATAAAAAAAGCTTTGTCAAAGTTTTAAACTTTGACAAAGCTCTTAAAATCTTAGAAGCTTAGTATCTCAGAATCTTAGCATCTTTTAAAGAAAATCTTTCTCAGTAACTCCTTCATTTATCTTGACATCAGACATTTTAATATCTAATTCAAAACCAACATTCTGAATTAAATTAAAAGGGACTTTAATGCCTTTAACTTCTTTATAATCATTGAAATTAGTGATTTGTGTAGCCGATTTTCCGCCTTGTTCGCGAACTTTAGATTCTGCTGTTTTTAAACCAGATTTAACGTCGTAATAATAAGTGGTTTTACCATCTTTAATTACATACGCATCGCTTCCGTTGATTGGTTCAATTCCTTCTACTTTCAAATCAGTTCTTTTAACGAGCTGTAATTCTTCAAAAGGAGCGGCATTGGCTTTCATTTCGGCTAAATCAGCGCCTTCAAGGTTTTTTCTTTGTCCTTGTTGTTCAACGTATGCGCCTTTTTCATTAACAACCTGCTTCATTAAATTCATAGTTCCCATAGAAAGAGAAACCATCATTTTGCCTTTTGAATCTAATTTAGATGTAAAAGTCAATGGAGTGGGAGCTTGCGGAATAGTTGTTGAACCTTCCATGTAAAGTGTTTTAACGGCAGTAACCGCTTTTTCTCCACCAATTGCTTTGATGTAATTTTCGAAAACTGTTTTTGCAGTAATGTCTTTTGGAGCTTCTTTTTTTGTTGAAGGTTTTTCAACCGGATTTCCGAATTTGTCGAAATAAGAAATCGGAATATTCAATTTTTCTAAACTAGAAATCACATCAGAACCTTTTCCGACAACTACAATTCTCATATTGTCCAAAAGGAAATATTTGTTTGCAACACGATAGATATCGTCAGCTGTTACATTGTTGATTGTTTGGATATATTTTTCGTAGAAATCAGCTGGAAGTTTTTCCGTTTCAATATTTAAAGCATAACGTGCAACAGCTTGTGGTTTTTCAACCTGCATTACAAATCTTCCGATATAACCCGCTTTTACATTTCGTAAAACTTCAGGATCAACTCTTTCTGTTCTAATGCGCTTGATTTCTTTTATAAATTGAACAACAGCGCTGTCTGTAACGCTATTTCGTACTGCAGAAGAAGCCTTAAATTTTGTTACATATTTTCCGCTTCCAATGCTTGAGTTTGCGCCATAAGTCCAAGCGTGCTGCTCGCGTAAATTCATGTTTAAGTAACTATTGAAATCTCCACCCAAAATCTGGTTTGCAATTACGGCAGGAAAAAAATCCGGATCGCTCATTTTTAAATTAACCGTATTTACTAACGAAATTTCAGATTGAACCGCATTTGGAACATCTACAAAATCAATTTGTAAATTAGAAACATTTGTCGGATCAGGATAGCTATTTTTTGGAGCAACTTGTTTTTTCCATCCGTTGAATAATTTTTCAACAGCGTTTTTTACTTCCTTAAACTTAACATCGCCAATAACTACTAAATAAGCATTTTCTGGAACAAAATACGTTTTGTAATTGTTTTGAACGTCTTCTAATGTTACATTTTTCACAGTTTCTTCCGAAAGATATTCTCCCGTTGGATGGTTTTTTCCAAACGCTAAAACATCTACGACTCTGTTTGAGATAGCTGGAACGCTTTTTTCATCGGCTTTAAGGCCTTCTAAAAGTTTTGCTTTCTCTTTGTCAAATTCAATTTGAGTAAAATTTGGTTGCAAAGCGCCTTCAGCTAAAAGTTCTAGAACACGTCCAGAATATTTTGATAATGCACTTGCATAGGCGCCTTGCGAAGTAAAGTTGATGTTAGCTCCGTAGAAATCAATTTCTTCATTAAAAGCTTCTTTGGTTGTTTTTTTGCTTCCGTTTCCGATTAGGCTGCTTGTTAATTCGTCAACACCTTTTTTATTGCCCTCGGTAAATGGCGCATTGTCTAAAGTAAGTGTAAAACTTACTCTAGGTAATTTATGGTTTTCAACAACTAAAACCTTCATTCCGTTTGATAAAACAAAAGTCTGCGGTTTTTTGATGTTGACTACTGGGGCGTTTCCTGGTTTGGGTTGTGGACGATCTTGTGCTTGCATGATACCAGTTACGAATAAAAGGATTAAAAAAGTATATATTGTTTTCATGATTCGATATTCTTAGTTTTGAGATTTAGGCGTAGGAATGTAATCTAAAATTAAGCGTTGATTCGGATTTAAATATTTCTTGGCAACTTCTCTAATTTCTTCTCTCGTAATAGAATGATAAATATCTATCTCAGTATTGATTAAGTTAACATCGCCGTAAAGTAAATAATAAGAAGCAAGATTTTCAGCAATTCCTTCTACGCTTGAATTTGCATTCACATAATTATTATCGAATTTGTTTTGTAGTTTTTCGTAGTCTTTCTCAGAAATTAAATCGGTTTGAATTTTTACAATTTCTTCGTCCATTTCCTTTAAAATATCGGTAGTGGTTTTTGGCGCCATTGGTAAACCATATAATATGTAGGTTCCGTAATCTTCTTGACTAAAACCTACAGCGCCGATTTGCAATGCCATTTTTTTGTCGTCAACAATCTTTTTATAAAGTTTAGAGCTTTTTCCGTCACTTAAATAAGAAGAAATCAAATCTAAAACCCTCGCATCTCTAGTTTTCATAGAAGGCGTTCTGTACGAAGCAACAACCATCGGAATCTGAATGTTCGGATCTTCGTAAGTTGCTTTAATCGTCTGCGTGATTGGTTCTTCGGTAAAAGTTTGTTTTTTAACTTCTTCGCCTCTTGGAATTGGTCCGAAGTATTTCTGAATCCATTCTTTGGTTTTGGTTTTTTCGAAATCTCCTGCAACAACTAAGACAGCATTGTTTGGAGTATAGAATTTTTTATTGAAAGCTTGAAATTCTTCTAAAGTTGCAGCATCCAAATCTTTCATTGAACCAATTGTGGTCCATCTGTAAGGATGATTTTTGAACATATTTTTCTTAACCTCCGAAAGAATATTTCCGTACGGCTGATTGTCGTAACGCATTCTTTTTTCTTCCTTAACAACTTCGTTTTGAGTGTCAACACCAATTTTATTAATAATAGGATGCATTAATCTTTCAGATTCCATCCATAAACCAAGTTCTAGGCTGTTAGAAGGAAAAACTTCGTAATAATATGTTCTGTCATCAGAAGTGTTGGCATTATTTACTCCTCCATTAGCCGTAACAATTTTCATCCATTCTCCGCGTTTGATGTTTTGAGTTCCTTCGAACAATAGATGCTCAAAAAAGTGAGCAAATCCAGTTCTGTCAGGACGTTCGTCTTTTGAACCAACATGGTACATTACAGATGTAATAACAACTGGAGCAGAAGGATCATTGTGCAGAATGACATGCAGGCCGTTATCTAAATTGTATTCTTCAAAAGCTACTTTTTGAGCATGAGCAACTCCGCCAAGCATTAATGCAGCACTTAACATCATTATTGATTTTTTCATAAAGATTAATAAATTTATATATCAAACAAAGAGTAGGTAGACCAGAGTTGATTTTAGTTACATCAAAAATAGTTTTTTTTAATTATCAATTGCAGTTTTGTTTGCAATTAGATGGTATTTTAACAATATTTTACTTTAAATAAAATGAATTTTGACTCTAAAAGTGCTTGATATACAGTGTTTTTTGCGAATCAAATATTTTTGCTTTTAAGGATTGCATAGTAAATTTTTAGTTGTATATTTGCAACCTTAAAAATCAATAAATCAATTTGGTATGTATGCAATCGTAGAGATAGCAGGGCAACAATTTAAAGTAAGCAAAGACTTAAAGGTTTATGTTCACCGTTTAGCTAATGAAGAAGGTTCAAAAGTTTCTTTTGACAAAGTTCTTTTATTAGATGATAACGGAAATGTAACTTTAGGCGCCCCAGCTATAGAAGGTGCTTCGGTAGAAGCTAAAGTGTTACAACACTTAAAAGGTGATAAAGTTATCGTTTTCAAAAAGAAAAGAAGAAAAGGATACAAAAAAAGAAATGGTCACAGACAATATCTTACACAAATTGTAATTGAAGGTATTACTGCAGCAGGAGGAACTAAAAAAGCAGCAGCTAAAAAAGCGGTTGTAGCAGAAGAAGCAGCTACTGAAGAAGTAGAAGCTCCTAAAGCTAAAAAAGCAGCTCCAAAAGCAAAGAAAGAAGCTACTAAAGAATAATAACAATATTTAAACTCATACGTCATGGCTCACAAGAAAGGTGTCGGTAGTTCGAAGAATGGTAGAGAATCAGAATCAAAACGTCTAGGCGTTAAGATTTATGGTGGACAAGCTGCTATTGCTGGGAACATCATCGTTAGACAAAGAGGTTCAAAACACAATCCAGGTGAAAACGTTTACATTAGTAAAGATCACACACTACACGCAAGAGTAGCTGGAGTTGTTAAGTTCCAAAAGAAAAGAGATAACAAATCTTATGTATCTATTATTCCTTTCGAGGCTTAATAATTTAAGATTACTTTTTATAAAAAACCCGTTCAGAAATGATCGGGTTTTTTGTTTTTTATTATTTTAAGATTAATTAACCACAATCTTGTCATCCTGATGAACGAGGGATCTTCGCAAGTAGCTCTACAAAGATTGGTCATTGCGAGGGACGAAGCAATCTCACGTGCTAAATCAATTATGGATCATTGTTAGTGCGGTTGCTTTGTTCCTAGCAATGACAAGATTGTGAAAAAAAACCTTTGTCAAAGTTTTAAACTTTGACAAAGGTCTATAAGATTTATTCTAAGCTGATAAGAATTGGAATTTGGAATTTTTAATTTGGAATCTTATTCGTCAGTATCTTCAGTTTCTTTCAAATCCTCAGTCTTGCGTCCAACTTTTACTTTAGGATTATCCTGAGTTCCAGTAACAGTTAACGGAATTCCGAAAAGACCAAAAGGAGGAAGTCCTAAACGCATTTTTAAGTTCAGTTTTCCGTCTAAGCTTGTTGTTCCTTCAATTCTTGGTCTAAAGCCAGCAAATTTAAATTTAAAACGGTCTACAGTGATGATATTGTTTTTAACGGTAGTTTTAATATCTACTTTAGAAAGATCTGGATTTTTCATTTTTTCAGAACTCGTTTGTTTGCTTACGGCATTAAACATTTTTAGTCCTCGAACTTTTACATCTTTTACAGAAAGTGTTCCTCCTCCCACAAGTGAAGGATAAACGGGTTCCATTTTCGAGTTTAAGCGTCCTTTCAGTTTATAATCTAAAGAAACAATTCCTTGAGCTTTTTCTGCTGCACTTGCCATTTTTCTGAAAACTTCAATTTCATTGTAAGCTCTTTTAATATCAAAATCAGAAGCTTTTATAGCATAGTCAAAATTGGCTTTTTTAGTTGTTACAGCTTGATAATTGGCATTCATGTCAACTTTGCATCCAATTAAATCGAAACCTGTATTTTGCATCGTTAGTTTTCCTTTGTTCATTTTTAGATTTCCAACAGCGCTGTTTAAAGTCAGTTTGTCAAAATTGACTTTTTGTGCATTTGCTAGCAATTGTAAATCTAAGTTTGTTGGAATTACGATAACGCCAGTTTCGTTTGTTTCTGTTTCTTTTTTAGGAGTTGGATTTTGAGTTTGCGTTACAGGTGTGCTTTCAGGTGCATTAGACATGAATTCGTCGATATTAATATATCTTGAAGTCACTTTAAAAGAACCTCTTAAAACGCCTGTATTTGTCGTTACATAATTAATGACATTTTGAAGATAGCCATTCATTCTAAAATCAGATTGCCCGTAAGCTGCCAAGAAATTATTGAACGACATTTTATCTTGATTGATTTTGAAAATCCCTTCTTTAATCACAAACTTCTTTGGAAGAAATTCCGAAGCAATTCCGATATTTCTCAATTCAAGAGTTCCTTTATTGTGCAATTTGCCGTAATTTCCTTTTTCAGCATCGCTTTGTTTCCCTTTCAAAACCAAATCTGCTTTTACGAAACCATCTAAATCCAGTCCTTTTTGAGAGAATACTTTATAGATTTTGTTGACGTCTAATTCGCCTTTTGCCTTTACATCATAAGTTAAATCGTCAAAATTGCTAAGATCAGCTTCAACAAAAACCGGTTTTCCTTCAAAAGTAAATTGAGTTGGTTTTAGATTTACTTTCAAATCCTGAAAAGTTCCTTTTTGATTTTCAATTTTAGATTTGATAGTAATATTGGTAATCGGATTTGGATAATACGGCGTTTTCAAATAACCATTTTCCAAATTGATTGTGCCATTCGTTACAGGAAAACGTTTGTTTTTTTGGTCAAATACTCCGTTGGTTTTTATATCGCTAACTAAATTTCCTTTCAGCTTTATGTCTGGAATTCCAAGAGCATTAATTAATTTTTCAAGATCAATTTTAGCTTTAAAATCACCATTAATATTAGGAGTGTTTACACCTTCAACAATAAACTTCGATTTCAAATAATCTTGATTAATGTTTAATGATAAATTTTTAGCGTCAACCATCACTAAATCTGGATTTAGAGACGGAACTTTAGTTTTAATGTCTAAATTTAAGTTAGAAACAGGAAATGCACTTTTGTTATAATTGACAAAACCATCGTTTATTTTTACATCTAAATTCAAGTCTGGCGCTATATTTTGTGACGTAATATATTTTCCTTTCAAAGTAAAAAGAAGATTGGTATTTCCTTTTAATTCAGTTTGAGCAAGCCAAGTAATGTATTTCGGTGGAAAAGCAGTAAAAACGTCGTACAGCTTGCTGTTGTCCGATTTGATCACAAAATCCATATTGTAGCCATCTTTCAAGATGTCAAATTTTCCTTTAAAATCGACTAAAAGCTGATTAATTTTTAAGTTATTCTGTTGGAAAAAGAACGAAAGCGAGTTGATATTTACTTTTGTAATCAAATCGGCGTCAATCTTTTTGTTCATTAAATATGGTTCATCTTCGTAAACAATATTTAATTTCTCGATTTTAGCTTTTGAATATAAATCGAAAACGGCTTTGTTTAAATCTCCTTTTCCTAAATAATTGAATCCAAAAGCATCAAAATGCACTTTTGTCGACTTATCGTCATAAATAATTTTACTGTTTAAAATCTCAATTCGCTCTAGTTTTAAAGCGGTGTCACTGCTGTCTTTCGATTTAGAAGCTTGTTCCTGCGATTTGTAAATGTTATAGTTAGCCTCTCCATTCGGATTTACTTTTACATTGATGAAAGAATCAGACAAATAAATCTGATCGATTTTTACCGATTTGCTAAAGATTAAACTCGCTACATTTATTCCAAAAGAAACCTCTTTTGCCGTAATAAATTTTTCGTTTTTATACGGAGCTGATCCATTAAGACTTAAATTGTCTAATGTCAAGGTCAGTGAAGGAAAATGGCGAAAAAAAGAAACGGAAACATCAGAATAATTGAGCTCTGCGCTTAGCCTTTCGTTAGCTGTTTTCTTAATTTGTTCTTTAATCTGGTCTTCAAAAATTATTGGCGTTAAAAACAGCAATCCTAAAAGAACAGCGAAAGTGATTCCGAAATACTTCGCAATTTTAAATACGATTGATTTGGATTTACTTTTTTGCATAACGAATTGTGGTATTAAAGTGTAAAATTGGCTTCAAAAAACTTTTGTAATTTATCCGTGTACGGTTTCACTTTTACCATAATTGGTAATAATAGAACCCTCATATTCAATCCATTCTTTCCATCTTTTATCAATGTCAATGTTGTCTTGATATTTTCTTGCAAATCCTAAAAATGTGGTGTAATGACCAGCTTCAGAAATCATCAAATCGCGATAAAATTTAGCTAATTCTGGATCTTGAATGTTTTCAGAAAGTACTTTAAAACGCTCGCAGCTTCTAGCTTCAATCATTGCCGAAAACAATAAACGGTCGCAAAGTGCATCGCGACGGCTTCCGTCTTTTTTCATAAATTTAAAAAGCTCATTTACGTAATGATCTTTTCTCTCGCGCCCTAAAGTAAGTCCGCGTTGTTTTATAATATTGTGAACCATTTGAAAATGTTCCAGTTCTTCTCTTGCAATTTCAAGCATTTCGGTTACAAGTTCTTCAATTTCAGAATTGTAAGTAACAATGCTAATCGCATTTGAAGCCGCTTTTTGTTCGCACCAAGCGTGATCCGTTAAAATTTCTTCGATATTTGACTCAACAATATTTACCCAGCGAGGGTCTGTAGCTAATTTTAATCCCAACATAATTTCCCAGCATTTAGTTCCTGCAAAATTAGTGTTTTTTATTACTAAAAATCAGGAAATATCGTGCGATTGCGCTGAAAAAAGCATTATTTTGTAAGTTGAAACCAATTACAATGAATCAGCTAAAAAAACTTTTAATTATTGGATTTGTCTGGCCTGAGCCAAATTCTTCTGCAGCAGGCGGAAGAATGATGCAATTGATTTTGATTTTCAAGAAAAATGGATTCGAAATTAGTTTTGCCAGCGCCGCACAAGACAGCGATTTTATGGTTGATTTATCTGAATTCGGAGTGATAAAAGAGAATATAGAACTCAATTCTTCAACTTTCGATGATTTTATAAAAGAATTAAATCCAGATGTTGTCTTGTTTGATCGATTTATGATTGAAGAACAATTTGGATGGAGAGTTATCGAAAACTGTCCAAAAGCGATTAGGATTTTAGATACCGAAGATTTGCATTGTTTGAGAACGGCAAGACAAAAAGCATTCAAAGAAAACCGAACTTTTGAATTGATTGATTTATTGTCTGAAGAAGTAGCAAAAAGAGAAATTGCCAGCATTTTAAGATGTGATTTATCTCTGATTATTTCTCAATTTGAAATGAAAATTCTAAAAGATGTTTTTAGAATTAGCAAAGATTTACTTTTTTATCTTCCTTTTTTAGTTGAAAGAATGCATGAAGAGGATCTTTTGAAATTACCTTCTTTTGAAGATCGCAAGAATTTTGTTTTCATTGGAAATTTTCTTCATGAACCCAATTGGAATACTGTTCAGCATTTAAAAGAATCTATTTGGCCTTCGCTGAAAAAGAATTTTCCAGAAGCTATTTTGGAAGTTTATGGCGCTTATCCGTCGCAAAAAGTATTGCAATTGCATCAGCCTAAAAATGGTTTTTATATTATGGGAAGGGCAGAAGATGCAAATGAAATAGTTAAAAAAGCTAGAATTGTTTTGGCGCCGATTCGTTTTGGAGCAGGTTTAAAAGGAAAACTTTTAGAAGCTATGCAATGCGGAACGCCAAGCATAACAACTTCAATTGGTTCGGAAGCAATGCATGAAAATTTATCTTGGAATGGTTTTATTGAAGATGATCCAGAAGAATTTTCAAAAAAAGCAATTGCACTTTATCAAAACGAAAACGTTTGGAAAGAATCTCAAAAAAATGGAATTCAAATTATTAATGAATGTTATCAAAAAAGTAATTATTCAAATGAATTAATTGGATTGGTAAATTCACTTTTAACTGATTCTGAAAATCATCGTCTACATAATTTTATGGGAAATCTGCTTCAGCATCATTCATACAAAAGCACAATGTACATGTCAAAATGGATTGAAGCAAAAAATAAGTAAATTAGCTTTAGTCGCAGTTTTCAGTTGTAGTTTTCAGCAATTGTAGGTCTGAAAACTACGACTGAAAACTGAAAACTCTAGCTAGGCTTCCATTTTTCCAAATCCAACAGTCTCACGATAAATCTGAGGCGAAACATCAGCATTAGTTTTAAAGAAACGACTGAAATAATGTTCGTCATCATAACCTAATTCATAAGCGATTTCTTTTACGGTTTTATTAGTCAAGTATAACTCTCTTTTAGCCTCGATAATAATTCTTTCCGAAATTAAATTGGTCAAAGTTTTATTGAAATAATTCTTAGATAATTTCGCTAAAGCTTTTGGAGAAATATTCAATAAATCAGCATAATTTCCAGCTGAATGTTTGGTTTTAAAATTCAATTCGATCGCATCTTTCAAGTTTTGTAGAATCACTGGTTCTTTTGAATCTGGAACCGATTTCATTTCTTCCAATTGCTCGGTTTTTAATCTCGAAGCTGTAATTAAAAATATCTTTAAGTACGAAATCAATAACTCATATTGCGCCAATTCTGCGTTTTGAATTTCAGCTTTCATTTGATCAATCACCATTTTAAAAGTCTGTGCTGCTTGTTCTGTAACCTGAACATATGGCGGCTGATAAATATTATTGAACAAAACACCATTGCAAGAAACCTCTTTTTGATGCATATGAATGCAATAAAAATCAGGATGAAAATGAATTGCGATTCCTTCAATTGGCTCATTTACGCAAAGCATAAAAGGCTGATATGGTGAGAAAGCAAGAAGTGAGTTTTCTTCAAAATAATGTTCTGAAAAATCGGCTTTAACTTTGCCTTTTCCTTTCGTTACCCAAATTAAAGAGTAATAATTATTGCGTTGTAAATGGTCAAAATGAATATTGTCCTCAAACGAAAGAATTTTGAAAGCCAAATTACCAGTTTGCGGATTTATCAAAGTGGAAATATTTTGAGAACTCATAAAGTGCTGTTTTTGAAAATATAAAGATAGTTATGAAAAGAATTCACAACTATCTTTATAAATTGTTTTTTGTTATAATGAAAGAGTGCTTTTTGATTAAACCGCTGGAAAATCAATTTCAGTATTTGCTACATTATTAAAGTAGTTTGTTAAAACATTTAAAGCTACGTGTCCAATAGTTTCTGCAATTTCAGCATCAGAAACTGCTGCATTTTTAGCTTTATTTACATCTTCGTCATTTACTAATCCATTTTTGCTGATTAAAACTTTGGCAAATTGTAAAATTGCCTCTGTTTTTGCATCAGTAGAGTTTCCTGTTCTTGCTGCGTGTAAAACCGCTGGATCTGCTTTTACCAATTTTTCTCCAATAAAAGAGTGAGCTGCTAAACAGTAATCACAAGAATTGCTTTCTGAAACTGCCAATGCGATTAATTCTCCTGTTTTTGCACTTAATTTTCCATGACTCAAAGCGCCGCTTAAGTTTAAATATCCTTCAAGAACTGCTGGAGAATTTCCCATTGTTCGCATCATGTTCGGAACAACGCCCAATTTTGCTTGAACTGCGTTGAATAAATCTTTAGTTTTTCCTGTTACTTCTTCTGGGTTTAATGCTGTTAATCGTGTCATTTTATTTAATTTTTTAAAATTGTTATTTGTTGTTGTCTTTTGACATTACAAAGTTGCAACGATTACAGATTTTAAAACATGGAGAATGTACGCTATGTGATGGATAATTTTCCCTAGCTTTCTTCAGGAGCCGATCCAGCTTTCCGCTTCAAGTCCTCACCCAAAACCCTGATTTTTCTAAGCCATAAAACGAGCTTCCGTTGGTCGCTGTTTTCTGGCAAGATAAATCAGGGTTTTGAGTTCCGGGCTTTCCACTTCAATCTGGGCTAAGAAATTCGTTTTTATAAGAATGTTTTGTTTATTTCGAAAGGAATTACAAGTTTTAGATGTAGTAAACTTTGTCAAAGTTTTAAACTTTGACAAAGTTAAACGAAAGTTCTTCCACAATCTTGTCATTTCGACGAAGGAGAAATCTTCGTAAGAAGCTCGACAAAGATTAGGAATGTTCTGTATGGCTTTCCCATTTAGTTTGTCATTTCGACTGAAAGGAGAAATCACAAGCGGGATTCGGCAAAGATTGGATTATCGGTGTGGAGTTACTTACGAAGATTTCTCCTTCGTCGAAATGATAAGATTGTGTTGATAGTTTTGCGGAATTTCTAGTGCGATTTCTCGTTCCTCGAAATGACAAATATTGCGCAAAAAAAACAGGTTTTCCTTGAAAGGAAAACCTGTCATAAACTATATTTTTAAATATTTTATTTCAAAACACCTTCAACAGCCAGAATTGTTGTAGCATGATAACCAGATTTCGCTTTTTCAAAAACCTGTTTTGCCCAAACTTTTCCTTCAGGAGTTTTTGCCATTTCTTTATAAAGCATCATAACAGATCCCGTTCTGCTGATTCCAATTAAAAATTGTTCAATTGCAGGATTTGCAACTTTATATTGATGACGAATTGCCTGAACAAACCATTGGCGTTTAATGATAAAATTGCCGCCTTTTGTAAAGTTGAATTCTTTATCGATTGCTTCCATTTCTTTTGCTGTAATATCAGCGGGAAGATGGTCTATAAAATGTTGTTTTTCTGCTGTAGTTGTAATTTTTTTGCTCAAACCTGCAACGCTAGTTTCTCTCCAGCTTTTTTGTATTGCATCAATGGCATCAAACTCTGCTGAACTTACCGGAAGAATATTTGATGGAATTCCTGGTTTGTAAATCCAGTTATCTAATTGTATTTTATCTGCTAAAGCTTTATCTCCATTTATTAGATTTTCGTTTAAATATTTCACAAAATCTTCTGTTGTGATCGATTGAAAAGCATGAGAGTCAAAATAGTTTTTGATAAACGGATCGAATTTCTCGCGTCCGACAGCATTTTCAATAACTCTTAAAAAGGCATAACCTTTAACATAAGGAATTTGGCTGATTCCGTCATCAGGATTTCTACCTGTCAAACTAACTTTTAATCTTGTATCTGGATTTGTATCTCCATATTCCGCAACATTATCAGTCAATTCTTTGTTTGTGATAACGTTTTGCATGTCGAATTCTTTCTTTCCAAAAATGGCTTCTCCAATTCTGTGTTCTACATAAGTGGTGAAACCTTCATTTAACCAAATGTCATCCCACGTGGCATTAGTAACTAAATTTCCGCTCCAGCTGTGACCTAATTCGTGTGCTAGCAAACTTGTAAGCGAACGATCTCCAGCAATAACTCCAGGAGTTAAGAAAGTCAAGTTTGGATTTTCCATTCCGCCATAAGGAAAACTTGGAGGTAAAACCAAAACATCATAACGTCCCCAACGATAAGGTCCATATAGTTTTTCTGCAGCATTTACCATTTTTCCTAATTCAGCAAATTCGTAAGCTGCATTTTTTAAAACAGAAGGTTCTGCATAAACTCCAGTTCTGTTATCGATTGCTTGAAATTCGATATCTCCAACGGCAATTGCCATTAAGTAAGACGGAATCGCTTTGTCTTGTTTGAAAGTATAAACTCCAGTATCATTTTTCTTCTGTGGATTTACAGCGCTCATAACTGCCAATAAATCTTTAGGAACCGTAACTTTTGCGTTATAGGTAAAACGAATTCCAGGAGAGTCCTGACACGGAATCCATGTTCTTGACCATACACTTTCTCCTTGAGAGAATAAGAAAGGTTTCTTTTTGTCGGCAGTTTGTTCTGGTTTTAACCATTGTAAAGCCACAGCATCTTTAGTTGTGCTGTAGTAAATATTTACTTTAGTTGTATTTGGCTCAATAGTTATATGAAGCGGTTTTCCGTGAAATTCAGTGTCAGCACCCAGTTCGAATTTTGCTTCTTTTTCCTCGTCGCCTAAAGTTACTTTTGTAATATTTAAAGTATTTTCATCGAAGATAATTTCATTTCCTTTACTGATGTTATCAATTGTCCAAGATGCTTTTCCTGAAATAGTTTGTGTGTCGAAATCAACTTTAATATCAAGATCAAGATGCTTTGCAACAGCAAGTTCTGGTTTAGAGTAACTGTGTTCGTCTGTAATGGCAGCTGTTTTTTCTGTTTGCTCTTTTTTCTGGCAGGCAATTGCTGTCAGAAATAAAGTGACAAGAATTAGTTTCTTCATTTTATGAGGTTTTGAATTTGAGGATGAAAATTAAACAAAAAATCCCGTTCCGAAACTTCGGGACGGGATTTAATTATAAAATTAACAACGATTATGCCAACATTGTAACTGGGCTTTCGATGTATTGTTTTAATGTTTGTAAGAACTGAGCGCCAGTTGCACCGTCAATTGTTCTGTGGTCACAAGCTAATGATAACATCATTGTGTTTCCAACTACGATTTGACCGTTTTTAACTACTGGTTTCTCAACAATTGCACCTACAGAAAGGATTGCAGAATTTGGCTGATTGATAATTGAATTGAATTCAGTAATACCAAACATTCCAAGGTTAGATACTGTAAAAGTACTTCCTTCCATTTCTTGTGGTCCCAATTTTTTGTTTTTAGCTCTTCCAGCAAGATCTCTTACTGAACCACCGATTTGAGACAAACTCATAGCATCTGTAAATTTCAATACAGGAACTACTAATCCGTCTTCAACAGCTACAGCAACACCAATATTTACGTGGTGGTTGATGATGATAGCATCTTCTTTCCACTGAGAGTTGATTTTTGGATGTTTTTTCAATGCTAAAGCACAAGCTTTAATTACCATATCGTTGAAAGATACTTTTGTATCAGGAACGCTGTTGATAGCAGCTCTAGCTTGCATTGCTTCGTCCATACTTACTTCGATCACTAAGTTGTAGTGAGGTGCAGTAAATAAAGATTCTGCCAAACGTTTTGCAATGATTTTACGCATTTGAGAATTTTTGATCTCTTCTGTGTAAACTTCTCCAGCAGGAACAAACACTTTTGGAGCAGTAGGAGCAGAAGCTTCTTGTTTTGCAGCAGGTGCAGAAGCATTAGTTTGAGCCTGAGCAGATGGAGTAAAGTTCTCGATATCGCTTTTTACGATTCTTCCGTTTTCTCCAGAACCTTTAACTTGGTTTAAAGAAATTCCTTTATCAGAAGCGATTTTCTTAGCTAATGGTGAAGCTAAAATTCTTCCTCCATTTGAAGTTTCAGCAGCGGCTTCAGGAGCTTTTTCAGCAGCAGGAGCAGCTTTTGTTTCTTCAGCAGCAGGAGCGCTTGCAGGTGCAGCACCTCCGGCAGTATAGTTTTCAGCAATTCCAGCGATATCAGTTCCTGCAGGTCCGATGATAGCTAATAAGCTGTCAACAGGAGCAGTGCTTCCTTCTTGAATTCCAATGTATAATAATGTTCCAGCATTGAAAGACTCAAACTCCATAGTCGCTTTGTCTGTTTCAATTTCTGCTAAAATGTCACCTTCAGCGACAGTATCACCTACTTTTTTCAACCAAGTAGCTACTGTACCTTCCGTCATTGTATCACTCAAACGTGGCATAGTTACAACTACAACACCTTTTGGTAATTCAGTTGCAGCTTTTGCAGGAGCAGCAGTTTCAGTTTTTGCTTCGGCAATAGGAGCATCCGCTTTTGGAGCTTCAGCAGCAGCAGGAGCATCACCACCAGCTAAAAGAGCAGAAATATCTTCTCCTTCTTTACCAATGATTGCTAATAATGAATCAACAGGAGCAGTTTCTCCAGCTTGAATTCCGATATGTAAAAGAGTTCCTTCGTTAAAAGATTCGAACTCCATAGTTGCTTTGTCTGTTTCAATTTCAGCTAAGATATCTCCTTCGCTAATTTTGTCGCCTACTTTTTTTAACCAAGTCGCTACCGTTCCTTCAGTCATAGTATCGCTCAAACGAGGCATTGTTACTTTAATCGCCATGATATTATAATTTATGAGGTGTAAATGGATAGTCTTCTTGTGCGTATACTACATCGTATAATTGTTGTAAGTCTGGATATGGAGATTCTTCAGCGAATTTCTGACATTCCTCAACTAAGTCTTTAACTCTTTGGTCAATTACTTCAATTTCTTCTGCTGTAGCATATTTTTGATCCATAATTACATCAAGAACTTGTGTAATTGGATCGATTTTTTTGTACTCTTCAACCTCTTCTTTAGAACGGTATAATTGTGCATCAGACATAGAGTGTCCTCTGTAGCGGTACGTTTTCATTTCAAGGAAAGTTGGTCCGTCTCCGCGACGTGCTCTTTCGATAGCTTCGTGCATTGCTTCAGCAACTTTTACTGGGTTCATTCCGTCAACTGGTCCGCAAGGCATTTCATAACCTAAACCTAATTTCCAAATGTCAGTGTGGTTTGCAGTTCTTTCTACAGAAGTTCCCATTGCATAACCGTTGTTTTCAACGATAAATACAACTGGAAGTTTCCATAACATAGCCATGTTGAAAGCTTCGTGAAGAGAACCTTGTCTAGCAGCACCATCACCAAAGTAAGTCATAGTAACGCCGCCAGTATTGAAATATTTATCAGCGAAAGCTAAACCAGCTCCCACAGGAATTTGTCCACCTACGATTCCGTGTCCGCCGTAAAAACGGTGTTCTTTAGAGAAAATGTGCATAGAACCTCCCATACCTTTAGAAGTTCCTGTTGCTTTTCCTAAAAGTTCTGCCATTACATTTCTAGGATCAACTCCCATACCAATTGGCTGAACGTGGTTTCTGTAAGCAGTAATCATTTTATCTTTGGTCAAATCCATAGCGTGCAATGCACCTGCTAATACAGCTTCTTGACCATTATATAAGTGTAGAAAACCTCTAACTTTTTGTTGGATGTATAATGCTGCAAGTTTGTCTTCAAACTTTCTCCAAAGTAGCATGTCTTCATACCACTTTAAATATACCTCTTTTGTAACTTCTTTCATCTGAATTCTTTCTTTTGCTAAAGTTGTTTGTGTTATCGATTCTTGTTGCCTGTAACGCAAAATAGTTTCCTCCCACAAATTTGCGCCCGAAAGGTCGGGATGCAAAAATAAGACATTACATTTAAGAACTAAAATTTAATGACTACTTTTTGGCTTTTTTTTACAAGAACTTTTTATCGAACATCAACGGAAGTAAATTTTTCAGTGATGATGATTTGTAAACCTCTCCAATTTCGCCCATAAAATAGATTTCAATTTGTGTGTCTTGTTTTATTTCATATTCTGCAATCGATTGCCTGCAAGAGCCACAAGGCGGAATTGGAGCTGTAGTCTGATTAGTGTCTGAGGCTGCTGTAATAGCCATTTTTAGAATTTTTGCCTCTGGATAAGCACTTCCTGCATAAAAGATTGCTGTTCTTTCTGCGCAAAGTCCAGAAGGATAGGCGGCATTTTCTTGGTTAGAACCTAAAATAACTTTTCCATTGTCTAGAAGCAAAGCGGCTCCAACTCTGAATTTAGAATAAGGGGCATAAGCTTTTTTTCTTATTTCAACCGCCTGATTCATTAGTTCTTGAATATCGGTTGGGAGCTCGTTTAGGTTTTCAAATATTGTAAAAGAAGTTGTTATATTGATTTCTTTCATTTTTTATTGAGGAAAAAAAATCCAAATTCCCTTATTTAGGAATTTGGATTAAGTTGTTTTTATTTTATTTCTGTTTTTAATACGTTTCGTATTTGTCTCCAAAGTTAAACGTTAAAGAGAAACGAAGCGTGTTTTCTAAAGGATTTTTTATTTTTGATGCTGAGAATAGATATGATACATCAATTTTCATGATATTATATTTAAATCCAGCTCCTAAAGAGAAAAATTGTTTTGCTCCTTTTTCTGGACTTTCGTGATAGTATCCTAAACGCATTGCAAACGAATCTTGGTACATATATTCAGCTCCAAGACTATAAGTAACCTCTTTCATTTCTTCTTTAAATCCGCCTGGGGCATCTCCAAAAGATTTGAATATTCCTTCAAACCAACCTATGTCGTTGTATTTTTGGTATCCATTATTGGTTGCTTGCGCTTGCGAAATGTCTTCAGGATCATCAAAGTCACCATCGCCATTTCCGTCAACAGGAGTTCCAATTCCTGGAGGAGTTGGCACTAATAATTTGGTAAGTTCGGCGCTTACTGTAAGTTTGTTATAATCATCAAAAATGAAATCAAATCCTCCACCTACTCTTAAATTAGCTGGTAAGAAGTTTGAGCTAATATCATCATTGTCATAGCTAATTTTTGGTCCTAAATTTTGGAAATTAATTCCGGCTCTCCATCTACCATTGAAATCTTGATAAGCAATTTCTTCAGATTGGTAAAAAGCGGCAACATCAACTGCAAAAGATTTTGCTGCTCTTGCGTCTACATCTTCTGAAGCAACTTTTAGATTAGAATTGATAAAACGAGCACCAACTGCCATCGAGAATTTTTCACTCAATTTTAGGGAGTAAGATCCGTCTAGCGCGAATTCGTTTGGATTAACTTCTCGAACTGGTTCTGTTGGATCTCCTGTGTATCTTAATTCAATTCCTCCAAAACCAAAATAACGAAAACTAGTTGCAAAAGCACTTTTTTCGTTGATTTTGTTGTAATACGTTAATTGTCCTAAAGAAATGTCATTAGCAAGATCTGTTAAGTATGGAGTGTAACTGATAGAAAGACCTTGAGCGTCTTCTGAAAAGGCATATTTTGCAGGATTCCATTGTTGAGAGAAAACGTCTGCAGATGTAGCAACTCCTTGGTCTGCTAAACCTGCTGCTCTAGCGTCTGCAGCTACCATTAAAAATGGAACTCCTGTAACTATAGGTCTTGATTCTTGAGCTTGTAAACTACAGAGAATAAAAAAACAGATTAATAAAAGTGATATTTTTTTCATTGGTGGGACTAAATTTTTTTTGGTGATGCAAATATATATAATATTATAGGATGACAAGCTTTTCGTATTTTTCTGCTTTTTTATTTGTTAAATTTGATTTTACAGTGAGTTTGTAAATATATACTCCTTTTCCAATTCTATCTCCAAAATCATCTTTTCCGTCCCATGTTATGTCGCGCGATAAAAATCCTTCTGTAGTAATGGTCTGATTTTTTGTCCAAACTACTTTTCCTGTAATAGTCATTACCTGAACCTGCACATCTAAAGGTTCGTAAGGTCTATTGTGAGAAAACCAAAATTGCGTATAGGTCGAAAAAGGATTTGGATAGTTAAGAACGTGCGACAGTGTTAGCGAATCATCTCCTACAACCGTAAACTGAATTTCACTCGTAACAGGATTGTTGTAGACATCCCACGCAGTAAAACTTATAGTATGCAATCCTGGAGTTAGATTTCTAAACGGAAAACGTAAATTTCCGTTGGTGTAGTCATCTAATTTTGTTTGGTAATAATCATTCAAAATATAAGGATTGCTCACATCTCCGTCTAAAATTGCTACAATATCATGCCCGATTCCGCTTGCTGTATTTATTCCGTTTTCGTCTTCTAGAAAAGCTAAAAGGAAAGGAGAGTCATTTGTGATGCCTCCAGATACAAAAGTTTCATCGTTCATATATAACTTAACTTTTGGGCTAATATTGTCCTGAGGTGCATTTTCGTTAATTCCTCCAATTTTAATAACATTATTATAACCAGTTTGGTTTTCTAATGATTCGTTTTTCTTAGAATAAAAACTGATTCTGCCATTGTCAACAGGAATTCTGATGTCTCTTGGGACAACAAAACTAAACTCAAATTGTCCGTTGGTTACAGAGGCATTACCTCTGAAAATAGTTTCTCCTAAAGTTTTAAACTGCATTGCGGGACTATTGCCATCATTGTTTAGTGTAGAAGTGGTGATCATTTTGTCGAAAATGGCCGTAGCCAATTCTCCGTTATAATTACTTAAAAGAGTATTATTTTCGTCTGTTATTTCTCCTGAAAGTTTGATTTTTGAAAGAGATTTAAAATCTGGAATTGGTTGCGAAACAGCGATGTCATTTACTTTTGTTAAATTAATTCTCGGTTTCGGAATTGCAAGCATTAAAGCAGGATCTCCAAGATAAAAAATAACATTGCTTGAAGAACTCGGATTCTCATTTTTTGAGATTCTAAGCGTTTCTGCAATTGTATTATATTGATTTGAACCGTAAGATAGTAAGTTTTTGCTTAAACTGTCATTGAAGTTCTCGGCGTTAAACTGTCCAATTGATCGGATTGTTGTAAGCATAGAAATAGCGCCTCCTTTTGGATTCCAAAAAGTATATTCGCCAGCGGTTGGTCGTGTTGGATCGTCAAAACGCGAAAACTCACAGGTAATAGTTATAAATAAAGGATATTTATATTGATTATTTAAATTCTGTCCATCTGATTTTTCCCAAATCCTTTCGCTTGCCAAACCGTCTTCGCCTCCATGACCTAAATAATTAAAGACTAAAGCGCCTTTTTCAAAAGCATTAAAAATATCTGTTCTGGCTTTAGGGTAACGCGAACCTCCAGCGGAAGCTTCTTGCGTGTAAGCATCTAAAAATATTTTATCAATATTAAAAAATGGCTTTTCTGTTGCGATAACGTCAGCTAAAGCATTTTGGCGAGCTTGTAAACTTGCGTCTGAACTTTGGTCGGAATCATCGCTTATTAAAACGAAATTATTTCGCCAGTTTCCGTACGATTTAAGATCGTAATATTCCAATACTTTATTTACCATTTCACTTGCTTGCGCATTATCTGAAACCAGCATTCGTCCTACGGCAATATCAATTCCTCCAAAAAAAGAAATTATATTTCCTTCGTCGGCATCCATTAAACCAAAAAAATCATCAGACGCAAAAGAAGATTCGCCAACGGTATTACTGTTTAAGGAATGATAAATAGGAACGATGTTAGTGTTGTTGGTAATGCGGTCTTTGTAATCGTAAGAAGCGTCTCCGAAAAGATTAACATATTTTATCCTTTTATCTGGAGAAGATGCATTATCATAAATGTATTTGATGCAGTTTCTGATAGCACTAATATCTTGTTTTCCAGAAGAAAATTCCTGATAGATGTTCTCGAGAGCAATTACTTTTACAATTAAATTAGAATTGGTGCGGTGAAAAGTCGCTAATTTTTCTGCTTGTGAACTTAGAGACTTTGGCGTTATAATTACATAATCAACATCTTGAAAGCTGTTTTGATTGTTTTTAAGTAGCGTGCCTTTAAGATTCTGATTCGCAATTTTCGATTGACTTTCCTTTAATGGAGTGTAAAAATCTGCTGCGTCAACCGTGGTGTATTTTCTGATTTCGCCAAGTGTCGCTTTAAAGCTAAAAGAAGATTGACCTGCATTATCAATTTTTGATACATTATATAGGTCTGTAATATCCCAAATTTGCGAAATAGCCGCAGCGTTTCCAATAGTGTAATTTACAATGCCAATTGTCGAGCCGGCCAAATCGTATTGAAATTTGAATTGTTTCCCTGTGCCTAATAGTCTTCGTTTTGCAATTAAATTAATGTAATCTAGATAACCTTTTGATCCCGGAACACCGTTGTTATTATAATTAAGCTTTACTTTTATATTGTCCGTTCCGGAAAAAGTGGTGTTGGCAGGTAATTTTCCGTTGTAATATTTAGTGTCAGAATTGGTGATTAAAGCATTAAAAGGAATATTTCCGATGTTTTGTCCGTTTGAAGAAATCGTAAATGAAGTAGGGGTGTAAGCTGCAGAAGCGGCATTTACTTCAATTTTAACTGGAACAGAAGTATCTAAATTTGGAAAGCTAAAAGAAAATTCCTGTTCTTGGTTAATGTCAAATGATTCTCCCAGCCATTGTCTTCCTAAATGTGCAATGTTTGTTAAGTCGGTTTCGTGCGATTGATAGTCATCAAACGTGTTAAGTTCTAATGTTGCGATTCCAGTTGGCTGAATTAGATTTGAAATTCGTTTTCCTTCATTTCCTCCGCTTGTAATGTAATAATAAGATTTTGTGCTGTAGAGGTTAATGTTGGTTTGGCTTTCGGTATTCCAATTATCAACTCCTTCGGCGTAAAAAAGAATGAAATCTTCATTATTAAAAACGCCATCGCTTTCTCCAGAAATCTGAATCGCATTTTCAATTAAATCTTCTGGATAATAAATATTGTTTGCCAAAGGAAGCATTCGACCGCCATTTCCGTAAATTTTTATTCTTCTCGGATCAACTTTAGAAGCATCAAAACCAAGACTTTGCAAAAAAGATCGAGAGATTTTATAAACGCCGGATTTTTCAACATAAAAACGATACCAATCACCAGAAGCTAGCACAGAATTTGAAATTACAGCGCTTTTTTGAGAAAGTGACGAATTGTTTGTTTTTGAAGTTCCAGCAGTTGAAGAATAAGAAAAAGATTTTATTCTTTTAAAGCCATTTCCATCTTTAATAATAGGCGAAAGAATTAAAAAAGCTTGTTGATTTCCGCGTGAAGAAACCACTTTTAGCGATTCATTTGGCTTTTCTGGAATGCTATTTTGAGTTAAATCGCCTAGATCAGAGGTGGAAATTTGCTCATAAATGACGTTTGAGATTTGTATTGAATTTGAGCCAGAAAAGATAGATTGATTCAAATTAAGCATTAATGTTATGCTTTTCTTAGCTGTGTCAAAGCGAAAACTATTACCGGAAAAATACGGAATTATGAGTTTCTGTTCTCCGTAGTTCATCTCTTTTTTGCCTTGCCAATCTACTGTAAAGTTCCCATTTATCTGAGAGAGACAGATAATTGGAAGCAAAAAAAGATATATTTGTAACGCTCGTTTCATGCCTCAAAAATACGGGTTTAATTTAAAAATATTTTAGTAAGTAAAAATATAGTATTTCATGTTATAGTAATAATAAAAAGTATATTTTTGCGTTCGTAACTATAGGTTATTTTCTGGTAAAAAAACAGTGAAATAAAATTATTAGAACGGATGTTGCTAATTAAATGTTAATTATTATATTGCAGCACCTAAATTTATCACCTAAGAATGAGTATGAAAGTAAACAAAATTGTAGCCTTGCAATTAATGATGTCAATGGTATTGATGTTGGGCACGGCTAGTTGTAGCAAAAAATCGAGTTCCACTCACGCTTCGAGAGCAACTGGCTGGGATGTAGATAGTCAGAATGGAACTGCTGCTAGAAATGCAGGTAAAAAACAACAGGCTGGTCCTGGTTTGGTTTTTGTTGAAGGAGGTACGTTTACAATGGGTAAAGTACAGGATGATGTTATGCACGATTGGAATAACACGCCAACCCAACAACACGTTCAATCATTCTATATGGATGAAACCGAAGTTACAAATGGTATGTACTTAGAATACCTAGAGTGGTTAAAGAAAGTTTTTCCACCGACAGAAGAAAATTACAAGAATATTTATGAAGGTGCATCGCCAGATACACTTGTTTGGAGAAATCGTTTAGGATATAACGAAACGATGACTAATAACTATTTAAGACACCCATCTTATGCTAATTACCCAGTAGTTGGTGTTAACTGGATTCAAGCAGTTGAATTTAGTAAATGGAGAACAGACCGTGTTAACGAAGCTGTTTTAGAAAAAAATGGTTACCTTAAAAAAGGAGCTAAAACAAATGAAGTTGGTGCAGATAATGCGTTTAACACTGAAGGTTACTTAATGTCTCCAAGCACATCACGTGGTGGTAGCGAAGAAATCGTGTTAAAGAAAAACCCGACAGGAAGAAGACCTAAAGCAGGAAAAGATGGTGTAGTGCCAGAAGAAAAAAATGTGTACGCACAACGTTCTTCAGGAATCATCTTGCCAGAATACAGACTTCCTACTGAAGCAGAATGGGAATATGCAGCTGCTGCAGATGTTGGACAAAGAGAATACAACATTTACAAAGGACAAAAGAAATATCCTTGGTCTGGAGATTACACTCGTTCTTCAAAACGTAAAAATAGAGGAGATCAATTGGCTAATTTTAAACAAGGAAACGGTGATTACGGTGGAATTGCAGGTTGGTCAGATGATGGAGCAGATATCACAAACTCTGTAAAAAGCTACGCACCAAACGATTTCGGATTGTACGATATGGCAGGTAACGTTGCAGAATGGGTTGCCGATGTTTACAGACCTATTATTGATAATGAAGCAAACGATTTTAACTACTACAGAGGAAATCAATATGCTAAAAACAAAATTGGTAAAGACGGAAAAGTAGAAATTGTTACAACTTCTACAATTAAATATGACACTCTAAGTAACGGTAAAGTTATTGCAAGAAATCTTCCAGGAGAAATTGCTCAAGTGCCAGTTGATGATCAAGAAACGTATTTGAGAACAAACTTTAGCCAAAGTAATAATATCAACTACAGAGATGGTGATAAACAATCTTCTAGATATTTTGATTTTGGAGATTCAGAGTCTGGAGCAAAAGCAGATCAAGCAATGTACAACTCTCCTAAACATAATGTTACAACAGACAGTTTAGGTAAAATGATCAGAAAGTATGATAACTCTAGTAAACGTACTACTTTAATCGATGATAAAGTAAGAGTTTACAAAGGAGGTTCTTGGAGAGATAGAGCTTATTGGTTAGATCCGGCTCAAAGAAGATATTTCCCTCAAGATATGGCAACTGATTACATTGGATTTAGATGTGCAATGTCTAGAGTAGGTTCTAAAGCTGAAAAAAGAAAATCACCTAGAAACTAATATTTAGAAATTTTAATATAAAAAATTCCAAATTCCAAAAGCTGAATATTCAGTCTGGAATTTGGAATTTTTTTATTGTTTTTTTTCTACTTTTATCATCTATTAAAAAAATTATAAATGAATATTCAAGACATTCATAACCTGTTTTTACAATGCAGTTCTCTTTCTATTGATACTAGAAAGATTGAGAAGAATTCAATGTTTTTTGCCATTAAAGGAGAAAATTTTGATGCGAATACATTTGCCAAAGAAGCTTTAGATTTAGGCGCTTTATTTGTTGTTATAGATAACGAATCTTATTTTATAGATGAAAGAACTATTTTGGTAAAAAATAGTTTAGAAACGCTTCAGGAGCTAGCAAAATTTCATCGTGACTATTTGGGATTGCCAATCGTTGCTTTGACTGGAAGTAACGGAAAGACAACTACCAAAGAATTAATCAATGTTGTGTTGTCTAAAAAGTTTAAAACAAAAGCAACAATTGGAAATTTAAACAATCATATTGGTGTGCCGCTAACACTGCTTTCTTTTACCAAAGAAACAGAAATCGGAATTGTTGAAATGGGAGCTAATCATCAAAAAGAAATTGAATTTCTTTGTCAGATTGCGCAACCAGATTTTGGTTATATCACAAACTTCGGAAAGGCACATTTAGAAGGGTTTGGTGGAGTTGAAGGTGTTATTGCTGGAAAAAGTGAAATGTATCAATATCTAGCCGCAAATCAGAAAACTGTTTTTGTAAATCTTGAAGACGCAATTCAAGTTGAGAAATCCAAAGGTATCAAATCCTTTACTTTTGGAGTTAAAAACCAAAATGCAGATTTAAATATCCAGAAGATTGAAGCAAATCCGTTTGTGATTATTAATTACAATGACTTTCAAATAGAATCTCATTTAATTGGTCTTTACAATTCAAATAATATAAATGCAGCTGTCGCGATTGGTAAATATTTTGAAGTTCCAGAAAGCGATATAAAGAGCGCTATTGAAAATTATATTCCAGCGAATAATAGATCTCAAATGATGCAAAAAGGCTCAAATGAGATTATTTTAGATGCTTATAATGCAAATCCAAGCAGTATGTCTGTGGCGATTACTAATTTTCTTCAATTAGATAAAAAGAATAAAATTATGATCTTGGGAGATATGTTCGAATTGGGAGATGAAAGTCTGTATGAGCATAAAGTTATTGTCGATTCTTTAGCAAATCAAAAACAAGCATTATGCTTTTTGATTGGAAAATCTTTTTATGCAAATAAGATTTCAAATGAAAATATTCAGTTTTTTGAAACATTTGATTTGTTTGCAGAATATCTTAAAAAGTATGAATTTAATTCAAATACAATATTAATAAAAGGTTCGCGGGGAATGGCTTTAGAACGTTCTTTAGAATATATTTCATAAAAAAAAGCCATCAGCCGCGGCTGATGGCTTTTTTCTTTTAAATAGTCATTAAGAAACCAATTAGATTTTCTTTTTTGTTTAATCCTAATTTTTTTCTAAGTCGATAGCGGGCAAGTTCTACACCGCCGGTTGAAATGTTCATGATTTCGGCTATTTCTTTGGTTGACATATTCATTAATAAATAGGTCGATAAATCTAGCTCTCGTGGTGAAATTGTTGGGTATTGTCCTTTTAAGCGTTTTAAGAACTCAAAATGGACATTTTTAATGTGTTTCTCAAGATCTTTCCAGCTTTTATCAGTATTCACTTCTTTTACAATGCTCTTGTGTAATTTACTGAATTCTGATTTTGTACTATCGTCTAATATGTTGGTATCAATATCTTTAAGTTTGTGTATGATTCCATTTAAAATCTTATTCTTTTTTACCACTTGTAAAGAGTTGTTTACCAGTTCTTTATCTTTTGCTAAGATTTTTATTTGAAGTTTGTCATTTTTCAGCTTTTCAATTTCTTTCTCCAAATCATGTTGCTCGTGTCTAATTTTAGATTCTCTTTCCAGGTATAATCTTCTTTGTTCGATTGTTTCGTAATATCTGTTTTTTCTAATTTTAAGTTTAATTCTAACAGATATTAAATAAGCTCCCAATAAAACAAGGATTAAGTAAAATAAATAAGCAAGAAAATGTCTGTACCAAGGCGGAGATACTGTAAATTCTACTTCTGTAATGTCGGATTCTATGCCGTAACTATTTCTGGCTTTTAATTTCATTACGTAATTACCCTCTCTAAGGTTGGTGTATTCTTTTATAGCGGTTTGCGACCAGCCGCGCCAGTTTTCCTCAAAAGGCTCAAGTTTGTATGAATACATCACATTTTCTTGATTTTCATAAGTAGGAGATGCAAACGTAAATTTGACACGATTGTATTTGTACGGAATGGTGTAAGAATCTGTTTTTTTAGGCAGATTTCCCGTTAGTATAGTGTCGCCAGGAAACGAAAAACTTTCGATAAAAGCTTTGGGTTTCGTCATAAAAGTATTTGGAATGGTAGAATTGTAATGCGTTAAACGGTCTGTTAGTCCTATAAAGATATTTTCAGGATCTATAGCGTTTACAGAAATATAATTATTTACCAAATTCCCAGTTAAATTTGAAAAAATAGCTTGTTTTTTAGTGAAAGTTCCATTTTTATTTTTCGCTAAGACGCCTAATGATTCATTAAACGCATACCATAAACTACCAGAAGGATCTTCTATTAAAGTGTTTATGGTTGGAATTCCCTCAAATAATTTTGTGATCTTTTTGTCTTCAAAAAAAGTTTCTTGTTCTACAGAATATCTAAAAAAGTGATTTTGAGCTTGAATGTATACTTTATTATTAATAGTTTGTAAGCTGTTAATTCCTTTGTACTTATCAGATATATTAACGTGTTTTTTTATAAAATCAAAGCGCAATAAATCCTCAGATAATTTAACTTGATATAGAAACGGATTTTTCTTTAACCATAAATAATTTTCGTCTATTTCGACAGAGAAATTATTGGTCGTTTCATCAAAACCTTTTACTTGATGAAGATAATCATATCCTGATGCAGATTTCTTAAATACTGAAAATCCGTTATAACTTTCGCCAATAATATAGTTTTCATGATCAGGAATTTTCTTGAAACCAAAATATCCTTTTGTGTCTAAAATTTTTGAAACTCTATTGTTATTTATAACCAATGCACCGCTGTTACTGGCGCAAATAAGCACATCGTTTAAGACTTGGATATTCCAGACTTGAGAAATTGTTCCTTCAACTCTCATAAAAGGACTGTCTTTAAATGATTGTCCCCAAGGATGATAGAATAAACCTTGATTGGTAGCTACATAAAGGTTTCCGTTGTGAGTTGTTGATGCATAAACAGTTCCTATATTATAGCTGTAATCGAAATACGAAAAAGGCGAATTTTCATTTATAAAAGTGATACCGTTGTCAAGTCCAAGCCAAATATTATTCTTATTATCAATAAATGAAGCTAGAATTGTATTGTTTTGAATGCCTTTTTGTCTATTTAAATGCTGAATTATTTTTCCGTTTAAATCGCAGATTATTGCTCCATCTAATACGGAATTAAGAATGATAAATTTGTTTTTAATAATAGATCCTCCGAGAGATGTGTTTTTTCGAATAAAATCATTTGCTTCTGTTTGCCAAGGTTTTATAACTCCATTTTCTGAAACAAAAAGACCTTTTTCTAAAGTTGCATACAATAATCGATTGTTTGGCAAAGGAAATAGAGACCAGATTTCTTTGTCATTAAAGATAGTCGTGCCTTTTATTCCAGTAAGTTTTCTATTTCTATATTCGAGTAAACCTAAGGTTTTGTCTTGGAAATAGAGACGGTTGTTTACTAAAAACGAAAACTGAAATTTATGAGGAGCCGTTAAAGTGGTGACTTTTTCATTTTTTAGAAAAAAGACTTTACTGAAAGATTGGAAAATGATTTCGCCATTAAAAATGTGAATTCTCCAGATAAGATTGATGTTTTCTTTATCAATAGGGCTTAAAAGGCTGTATAAAGAATGATATTTTAGAATTCCTTTTTCATTAGTTTTAAAATATCCAAATTCATTATTTCCGCCTACAAATATTCTTCCAAGTGCATCAATTTTTAAGCTTCTTATCTCAGATTTATTAGGTAAAGAGTATTTATGCCAGTTTGAACCATCAAATTGTATTAAACCGCTGTTGTTCGCAAAATAAATGTTTCCGTTTTTGTCTTGATCAATGCTCCAGTTCTGTGTTCCACCTTTATATTCTGATCTTTTGTAATTTTTTATATCAGGAATTCCAATGTTTTTTACTTGACTAAATCCTTTTATTTGTAAGAAAAATAAGGAAAGTATTGTAAAAGTTCTAACTATGAATTTCATAAAATTTTAAATGTATTTTTAGTAAAAATGCTATATTCTCTGTTTAAATTGTTGATTTTTCAATCAGTTTGATTCTTTTTTTTTAAATTATTTTTAATTTACAACGTTTTAGTTGTTGTTAAACTAATGTAATATACGTTTTTTTTAATTAACATTTTTATAACAAAATTTTCTCAAAGCTAAAATACAGTAAATTAGTTAATTAAAAAAAAAATGTTGTGTTTTTGTAGGGTAGTAAAATTTAAGTTGAAGTGTTTTTGTAAAGAATTTTAATTCTATATAGTTAAAATTTAACATTATAATTGCATTAAATTACTAATTAATTAACCAAAATTTTTAGAAAAATGAAATTGACAAAATTACTTATTTTTTGTGTTTCGTCCTTATTGTTTTCAGTTGCCACATTTGCTCAGGATGTAACGGTAACTGGAATCGTTAGCGACGAAAGTGGGTTACCCGTCCCAGGGGCAACAATTTTAGTTAAAGGAACCAATAAAGCTACCGCTTCTGATTTTGATGGGAAATTTCAGATTAGCGCCCCTTCAAACGGTACTTTGGTTATAAGTTTCGTTGGTTTTAATACGTTAAATGAAGCTGTTAACGGGAGAACAAAAATGAGCGTTGTTCTAAGTACGACCTCCCAAAATTTAAATGAAGTTGTTGTAGTAGGGTATGGTACTCAGAAAAAGGGCCTTATTACTGGAGCTTCTACAAATCTTAAGGGAGAAACGATTAAGGAATTAAATACTGGATCTGCTATGGAAGCGCTTCAAGGTATAGCTCCTGGTATTAGCATTACAAGAACAAATGGATCGCCTGGTGCTGGAACTAAGGTAACTATTCGTGGATTGGGTACAAACGGAAACTCAAATCCTTTGTATATCGTTGATGGAGTTTCTGTTGGTAATATTGATTATTTAAGCCCTTCAGACATTGAATCTATCGATGTATTAAAGGATGCCGCTTCTGCTGCAATTTATGGATCGAGAGCTGCTAATGGAGTTGTATTGGTTACGACTATTAAAGGAAAAAAAGGAAGAGCTGCAAGAATTACCTACGACAGCTACTATGGAATTCAAAATACATATAAAAACTTAGATCCTTTGAATGCTCAGGAATACATGTACATTATTGATGAAGGAAGAGTGAACGATGGAATGCCTCGCCAAGATTGGAAAGCAGTTTTAGCTAATAATTCATGGTTAAATACACAATTTCCTGGTGCTGGTACACAATTGGGTAATGAAGTTTGGGAAAATTTACAAAATGGATGGACTGGAACTAACTGGGTTAATGAAATGAGCAAAAAAGATGCTCCTATTATGAACCACGCTCTTAACATTACAGGAGGAAGCGAAGATATCACTTACTCATTTGGGGTTTCTTATTTTGATCAAACAGGTATTATTGGAGGTGATATAGTTGATGCTAGCTTTAAGAGGCTGACGACAAGATTAAATACTCAAATGGTATTGAAAAAAAATGAAAGCCATGCTATTATTACAGTTGGTGAGAATGTTACTTATACCAATTCTGAAAACAGAGGAGTTTCTAATGGTAATATCTACGGAAATGATTTACACAATGCATTAACAGCAAATCCATTGCAACCTGCTTACTGGCAGACTTCTATTGATAGAAACATTGATAAAAATGGATTTACTCCAACTTTAGATGGGATTTCAACAGGACAAACAAATCCTTTAGCGATCATGTACTACAGAAGTAATTTCAATTATCCTAAAGATAATAGAATAATTGGTAATGCGTTTTTAGAAGTTGAGCCGATCAAGGATTTGAAATTTAGAACCGTTTATGGAATTGATTCTTGGTTCGGATACGGTAGATCGATGAGTCCAACATACGGTTTAGGTGTACTTTATACTAAACTTATTAATGGTGCTTCTCAGTATTCTTATATTGGAGCAAACTCAACTTGGACTAATACGGCTTCATATAAAAAACAATTTGGAAACCACAATATCTCTGCTGTTGTTGGTACTGAGTTAGTTCAATATTTAGTAAATAACAATGTTAGCGGTTCAAGAAACAATTTAACATTTGGTGAAGATCCTAAATATGCATACTTAAACAATACTACACCAAGAACATTTAATGATCTTAGTACAAACGGAATGGATACTGCAGCTGGTGGTGGTGGAATTATGTCATATTTTGCTAGAGCACAATACGATTACAAAGAAAAATACCTTCTTTCTGCAACATTACGTTCTGACGGTTCTTCTAACTTCGCAGATGGTAAAAGATGGGGTTATTTCCCTTCTGTTTCAGCGGGTTGGGTAGTTACTAAAGAAGATTTTATGAGCGGTACTAGTTCATGGCTTAATTCATTAAAATTAAGAGGAAGCTGGGGGCAAAATGGTAATCAAGACATTCCTAACTTCTACTATTCTTCAAATATTGCTTACGTTTTTCCAGGATACTTTTTTGGAGACACAAAACCGGTTTCTGGAACAACGGCTTATCCGGCTAGGGTAACTAATCCAGATTTGACTTGGGAAACATCTGAGCAGTTAGATTTTGGTCTTGATGCAAGTTTATTAAATTCAAGATTAAACATTACTGTAGATTGGTACAACAAAACTACAAAAGACTGGTTGGTTTTAGCAGCTGGTAGAGGAACTGATGGAGCTGCACCTGCATACATTAATGGTGGAGATATTGAAAATAAAGGTTTTGAGTTCTCTGTAAACTGGAGCGATAAAATTGGAGGATTTAAATATGGTGCAACTGTAAGTGGAGCTTTCAATAAAAATAAAGTTACTAGAATTGCAAATGCTGACGGAATACTTCATGGACCTTCTAACGTACTTTCTCAAGGAACTGGAGAAATTTCTAGAGGTATGGTAGGTCTTCCATTAGGTTATTTCTATGGATTTAGAACTGCAGGTATCTTGCAAAATCAAAAAGAAGTTGATGAGTATGTTGGTCCAAATGGACAACCTTACTTCCCTGATCAACGTCCTGGAGATGTTCGTTTTGTAGATCAGAATAATGATGGTGTTATCGACGAAGCTGATAAAGGATATATTGGAAATCCAAATCCTGATTATGAATTAGGTATTCAATTGAATTTTGAATATAAAAATGTTTACTTAAACACTACTATGGCAGGAAAATTCGGAATGCAAGTTATGCAGTCATACAGATCTTTTGCTGATAGCCCTGCTCAGAACTATACTTCTGATGTGTTTAACCGTTGGCATGGAGAAGGAACATCTGATAAAATGCCTAGACTTGGCGCGTCTTCAAACAGAAATACGCAACTTGTATCGGATATTTTTATGCAGAATGCGGATTATTTAAGAATAAACAACTTAACAGTAGGTTATAACTTCAGCGAAGTATTGAAAGACTTCAAATTTATTTCTAATCTTAAATTTTATGTTGCTGTAAATAACTTATACACATTTACCAAATATGATGGTATGGATCCAGAAGTTCGTTGGTCAGGAGATAACACAAATACTCCATGGGCTTCAGGAATTGATTTAGGTTTGTATCCGCAAGCTAGAACGGTGATGTTTGGTTTAAGTGCAGATTTTTAATATAAAGACAATTTACAATGAAAAAAATAAAATATTTATTAGCAATTTCGTCTGTACTTATCGCATCAAGCTGTAATGACTATCTTGATACCGATAACTTGACAGAAAAGAGTTTGGTGACTTTTTATAAGACACCTCAAGACATTGAAGAAGCAACTGCCGGAGTTTACAACGCTATTTATACGAATAATGTGCATAGTGAAGAGCAGATTGCGGCCAACTTGATGGATAATATGATGCTAGGCGGTGGTGGTCCTGATGATAAAACTGCTAAATGGGTTGATAATTTTGAAGATCCTGTAGATGATACATATTTAGATTTATGGGTTCAATCTTACAGAGGTATTGCGAGAACAAATGCGATTATCGAAAAAACACCTTTAGCAGATTTTACGACTTATTTTACCACTCCAGCTCAAGCAGATCAATTTAAGCAGCAAGCAATTGGTGAGGCTTATTTCATGAGAGCTTTTTTCTACTTCAGATTAGCTAAATTTTTCGGAGGAGTTCCATTGATTACAAGTATTGATGGTAAAAAAGATGGACCTAGAAATACTTATAGCGAAACATTTGCTCAGATTGCATCAGATTTAAAAAAGGCAATTGAAACAATGCCAGCAACTCCGTTTCCTAGTATTCCAACATCAAGATACGGACATGCAAACAAGTGGGTTGCAGAAGCTTACATTGGGCGTGTGTTTTTATTCTACACAGGATACATGACAAATATTGAGAAACAAGCTACGGAAGAATTGCCATTAGCAGAAGGAGGAACTTTAAATGCAACTCAAATAGCAAGTTATTTAACTGATTGTATGACTAACAGTGGTCATGCTTTAGCTTCAGATTTTAGAAATCTTTGGCCATATTCTTATGTTAACAAAGCTTCAGGAAATAATGTATTGCCATGGGCAGCTACTGAAGGTTTATCTTGGGTTGGCCAAGACGGAGCAGCTCCCACTTTTGGTACAGGTAATTACGAAACTATGTTTGTACAGCGTTTCTCTTTTGGAGATTGGAACTGGTCAAACGGTAACATCTATACTAACAGGTTATGTCTGTTTTCTGCTTTGCGTGGTAATTCATTAGTGCCATTTGGAGAAGGATGGGGATGGTGTACTGTGAATCCAGCTTTGTATAGCAACTGGTCAGAACTTGATCCAAGAAAGAGAGGTTCAATTCTTGAAGTTGGAAAAGCAGACGTTGGAACAGCTAGTTATGCAGGTGATAAAGGAGACCATGAGACTGGATATTTTAATAAAAAATATATTTCATTGCAATATCCTAACGCTGGTGGAGCAACTCAAGGTATGTTTATTCAATTGTATAATTGGTCAAATGGAGATATGCAATTAATGCATGCACAAGATTTTATCTATATGCGTTATGCTGATGTTTTATTGATGCATTCTGAAATTACTAAAACAGCAGGAGGTTTAAATGCGGTTAGAGCTAGAGCTAAATTAGGACCTGTTGGATATTCATTAGAAGCAATTAAAGATGAGCGTTTGCACGAATTTGCTTTTGAAGGTCTTCATTGGTTTGATTTAATTCGTTGGGGAGATGTTGATAATGCATTTAATAGCACGATTCCAGTTAGAAATTCTGGTACAGCTGCAAATTACAGTGTAAAATACAGACCAGAAACTAAAGGTTTGGTTTCGCTTCCAGAAACGGAACTTAGATTATCTAATGGAGTTTATACACAAAATCCAGGTTGGTAAAATTTAACAATATTAAATAGATAAATATGAAAATCAATAAAATAATATATCTTCTATTGGCTCTTTTTATGTTGACTTTTTCAGCATGTGATCCAATAGTTGATGAAAAGCATTTAGAGAATTCTACTGATGTTGCTGGAGTTGAATTAGTTGCGACTCAAAGCACGCCAGGAGGAAATAAAATTACTCTTAGTATGGACACTCCAGGAGTTACTGGGTATTGGGACTATGGATTGGATAAAGCTCTGACAAATGAAGTAACTTTTGTTTACCCAATTCCAGGGAAAGCCACATTTACTTTTGTTGGAACTTTAGGCGCTGAGTTTTTTACCAAAACTATAGACGTTCAAATCAATCAATTAGATACGCCATTAGATCAAGATTGGTACGATTTGGTAGGAACAAATACTGTTGCTGGTAAAACTTGGGTGTTTGATGGTGAACAGGGCTCTGGAAGATTCTGGTGGTTTATGTCTCCAAATGGAAGTGCTGAAAGTGCTATGACTGCTTGGTGGAATGCTGGTGATTGCTGTGCGCCAAGTGATGCAAAAGGTAAAATGCATTTTGATCTAAATGGAGCTGCAAATTACAACCATTATGAAACTGCAACTGCAACGCCTAAAAAAGGAACATTTAAATTGGATATTAAAAACAAACAGTTAACAATTTTCAATTCAACAATGTTAGGATCCGCGGCAGGTAACAAAGACGGTGTTTATACTATTGTTAGTTTAGAGCCTAATAAAATGGTATTGTATTTAAATAATAGTGAGACGTACGGAACAGGTTGGACATTTGTTTTCGTTCCTCAGCCATAATTTCATGTTAGTTATTTTCGAAAAAGGAACATTAAAAAATTCCTTTTTCGATTTTTCAAGCATTTTTTATTTCATTCATATAATGAAATATCAAGAAGATTTAAACTATGGTTAGTTTAAGTTAAGTTTATTGCCTGGATAGCCCATAATTTCGATTATGGGCTATTGTTTTTTATGTGAATTAGAAATTTTTATTCTACCCCTCAATTCTGAATTTGAAAACAGCCTATTAAGCTATTAATAGGCTGTTTTTTTTTACTGATTTTATGTGTGGATGATTTGTCTCTTATTTAGTTAAAAGTTGCGCGAAATAACTTGTCTAATTCTTCTTCATAAGAGCTTATAAAGCATTCTAAAATGCCATTTTAGCCGATATTTTGAGTTTATATCTCATGCCTATCTATTATCAGTATTCTCAGAGCTTGTTATTCGTTTTATGGGGTGTTTATAAGCATTTTTAAAGCATTGTATTTCTTTATTTGAAATTCACTCAGTTAACTTTCTAATTATCTTAAAAATCAATTTTACGAAGGTCAAATGAAATATTTGATTGGTTTTGAAATACACGATATTCAGAAAAACAAGTAAAAAGACAGTTTTTGCCTTATTAGCAATCATAATTCCTAGCATTTTTAAGCAATTTCAAAATTGAAAAGTAAGTTAATTCTTTTTAAATACAACAAAGTAAGTATTTTCTTTCTTGATATTTTATTGATAATTATGTAAAAAAAAATGTATAAAAATACAATATTCTTGGTTTTGGTCATTATGACTATTTTTTAGCTAAAATAGTTGTAAGTGTTTATAAAATAACTATTTACGATATGTTTACCGCTACTATCACGTTGTAGTGGCTTTGTTTTTTAATAATTTACATACGTAATTTTAACATGTAGTGTTTATTTTTATAATTAACTTTTATTTAGTACTACTATTAATTTTTTTAAAACTTTTAAAATCAATTATTTATGTTTTTTTTGATGTGTTTTTATAATATTAAAATTTTAATTTTGATGTGTTTTTGTATGGATTTTTAAATGCGAAAAGTAAAAATTTAGTTTTAGTATTGCATCAAATTACTAATTAATTAACCAAAATTTTTAGAAAAATGAAATTAACAAAATTACTTGTTTTTTGTATTTCATCTTTATTATTCTCGGTTATAGCTGTGGCCCAAGATGTCACAGTAAATGGAATAATCAATGATGAAAGTGGAATGCCTGTTCCAGGTGCAACAGTTTTATTAAAAGGTACTACTAAATCAACGGCTTCTGATTTCGATGGAAAATTTCAGATTCAAGTACCTTCAAACGGAACTTTAACAGTTACATTTATCGGTTATACCACAGTAACTGAAGCTGTAAACGGAAGAACTAAAATTGCAATTCAATTAAAACCAGAATCACAATCCTTAAATGAGGTTGTCGTTGTTGGATATGGTACTCAAAAGAAATCTGTTGTTACTGGAGCAATTTCTAGTGTAAAAGCATCAGATTTAGAAGATTTACCGATAACAAGAGTAGAACAATCTCTTCAAGGTAGAGTTTCTGGGGTTACTATCGCTGCTAATGCAGGACAGCCAGGATCTTCTTCTACTATTAGAGTTAGGGGTATTACATCTTTCGGAAACAACGAACCTTTATGGGTTGTTGACGGTGTAATTGTTGATTCAGGAGGAATTGGTTTTTTAAATCAATCAGATATTGCCTCTATGGAGGTTTTAAAAGATGCTGCGTCTCAAGCGATTTATGGAGCTAGAGCAGCAGCGGGGGTTATTCTTATCACTACTAAAAAAGGTAGAGCTGGTAAAATGAGTGTAAACTACAACGGATACACTGGTTTTTCTGAAGCAGCGAGAAAACTTGATTTATTAAACGCTACAGAATATGCGACTTTAATGAATGAAAGATATGCAAACGGTTACACTCCAGATCCAAGCAAACCGTATACGCTTCCTTACCAAAATCCATCTTCTTATGGTGTAGGTACTAATTGGCAAGATCAAATTTTTAACAATCACGCGCAAAGAACTGGACATGAGTTAAGTTTGTCTGGAGGAAATGATGTTTCTACATTCTACGTTTCTTTAGGATTGTTAGATCAAGAAGGTATTGTTGCTACGCAAATTTCTAACTATAACAGAAAAAACATTCGTTTAAACTCTACTCATAAAATTGTAAAAGGATTAACTTTCGGTCAGACTTTAGGTTATTCTCATGAGAAAAATGTGGGTATCGGAAATACTAACAATGAGTACGGAGGACCTTTAAGTTCTGCAATCAACTTAGATCCAATTACACCGGCTATTGTTACTGATCCAACTGTTGCAAATCTATCACCATATACACTTCCTTATGTGGTAAGAGATGCAAATGGAAATCCTTACGGAATCTCTACTAAAGTAACACAAGAGATGAGCAACCCATTAGCTTATATTCAGACAAGATTAGGAAATTATGGTTGGTCTGATAATTTCGTTGGAAATGCATATTTAGAATTAGAAGCTATTAAAGGCTTAAAATTTAGAACTACTTTAGGTGGTAAATTGGCTTACTGGGGATCTGAAAGTTTTACTCCAGTATTTTATTTCAACTCTTCAACTATTAATCCAAATAATAGTTTAACTAGAAATTCAAATAGAGGTTTTGGATGGAATATTGAAAACACACTTTCATACACAAAACAACTTGGCGATCATAACTTTTCTATTTTAGTTGGGCAAGGTGCTTATGTTGACAATATTACTTCTGGATCTACTGTAACTTACAAAAATCTTCCAGCAACTACTTTTGACGAAGCGACATTTAATTCAGGCGCTGTAACAGACGATATCACTGCTTCTGCATACAACGGATATGAGCATAAAGTAACTTCATTGTTTTCTAGATTAAACTATGATTACAAAGAAAAATATTTACTTACAGGTATTGTACGTCGTGATGGTTCTTCTCGTTTTGGTCAAAACAACAAATATGGAGTTTTCCCATCATTCTCTTTAGGTTGGGTACCAACTAAAGAAAATTTCTGGCCAGAGAACAAAGTAGTAACACAATTGAAATTTAGAGGAGGTTATGGTGTTACAGGTAGTGATGCTATTGGAGATTTCAAATTCTTACCTACAATTGGATCAGGTAGAAATTATACAATCGGAAATCAAGGTTCTGTTGTAATTGGAAATAGCCCGAATGCTCCTGCTAACCCAGATTTGAAATGGGAAGAAACTAGACAAGCAAACGTTGCATTTGATGTTACATTCTTCAATGATTTGTCTTTAACAGCAGATTTTTATGTTAAAAAATCTATAGGTATCTTACAAGATATCGATTTGCCTGGTCACGTAGGTAGCCCAGGAAGACCTTCTGCAAACATTGCAGATATGCAAAATAAAGGTATTGATGTGGAATTATCTTACCGCAAAAAAATCGGTCAAGTAAACTTAAACTTAAGCGGAAACATTTCTTACTTAGAAAATGAGGTTACCAATTTAGGAAGAGGAATTCAGTTTATTTCTGGAGATGCTTCTTTCCAAAATATGGGTGCAGTTACTAGAACACAAGTGGGGCAATCTTATAATTCTTTTTACGGATATACAACACAAGGTATTTTTCAAAATCAAGCAGAAATTAATGCTTACACAAATGCTGCAGGAGGTTTAATACAGCCAAACGCAAGACCTGGAGATTTCAGATGGAAAGATAATAATGGCGATGGAAAAATTGATGACGATGATAAAACTTTCCAAGGAAGTCCATTGCCTAAATACACTTATGGTTTCACGATTAATTTAGATTACAAAAATTTTGATTTATTAATCTTTACTCAAGGTGCAATCGGAAATAAAATTTTCCAAGGATTACGTCGTCTAGATATTACAGATGCTAACTATCAAACTTCTGCATTAGGACGTTGGACAGGTGAAGGATCTACTAATTCTTATCCAATTTTATCTTCTGTAGATAACAACAAAAACTTCTCTAATCCATCAGATTTTTATTTAGAAGATGGAGATTACTGGAGAATCAAAACTGTTCAAATTGGATATAGCTTACCAAGCGATGTTATCTCAAAAGGAGGTCTTTCTAAAGTAAGACTTTATATGACAGGAGAAAATTTATTAACATTTACAAAATATTCTGGTTATGATCCAGAGATTGGAGGAGGAGTTTTTGGTATTGATAAAGGATATTATCCACAAGCTAGAACAGTAATGTTAGGGGTTAATTTACAATTTTAAAATTAAGAATCATGAAAATTAAAAATATAAGATATTCATTCGTCGCAGCAGGATTATTGCTTCTTGGCTCTTCTTGCGGTGAGGACTTTTTAACAGTAGATCCAAAAGGACTTCCATTAGTAGACAACTATTATAAAGATGAAAAAGAAGCTTTTTCTGGTTTAGTTGCTGTTTATGATGTCATGGGAAAACAATCTAAAGGTTTCGAAAACATGATCTGTATGATGAATGCAGGTTCAGATGATTTCTATGCTGGAGGTGGAGGACCTGGAGATGGAGCAGGAATTCATGCTTTTGATAATTATACTATTGATAAAATTAATATGCCTAGAAGTTTCTGGGGAGATTTCTTTCAAGGTATCGCAAGAGCAAACATCTTATTGTCGAAACTGCCAGGCGTAAAAATGGATGAAGCAAAAAAAGTTCGTTTTGCAGCAGAAGCTAAAGCAATGCGCGGATACTATTATTTTGAATTAGTAAGAACTTTTAGAAACTTGCCTTTAATTACAGAGCCACTTTCACCAGCTGAGACTTATACAATTACGCAATCTAAGCCAGAGGAAATTTATGCTCAAATTGAGAAAGATTTAATTGAAGCAAAAGCGGTTTTGCCAAATACTGTTGATGTTGCAACAGAAGAAGGACGTTTTTCTAAAGGAGCTGTACAAGCATTACTTGGTAAAGTTTATTTATACGAAGGAAAAAATTCTCAAGCTGCTGCTGAATTTGCAGACGTAAACGGTACTCCAGGTGGAACTAGTATGTACGGATATAAACTGCTTAGCAATTTTGCAGATTTATGGGTTATCAGTAACAAATTCAACTCAGAAGCAATTATCGAAATTATGCATACTGATAAAAGTAATGCAGACTGGGGATTCTGGGGTGGAGGAAACGATGAAGGAAACTCTGTTAACATCATGGTTGGTCCAAGAGGATATACTAAAAAAACGGGAGCAGCCGTAGATTATGTTTCTGGATGGAGTTTTAATCCAGTAACGCCAAGTTTATATAATGCCTTAAAAGGTGATCCTCGTTTTGATGCTACAATTGTAGACTTACTTGCTTTAAAAGCTGCAGGTGTTGCTGATTATGCGCCTGGAGATCAAGATACAGGATATTTCTTGAAGAAATTTATGCCATTAAACGGTGATACTTCTCAAGGAGGTGGAGCAGCGGCTTTAAATTACAAACAAGATACTTATGCTATTCGTTTGGCAGATACTTACTTAATGGAAGCAGAAGCTTTAGGCGGAACTGGAGCTAGAGCACAAGCTTTATTAGATGCTGTAAGAGCTAGAGTTGGATTGGCTTCTGTGCCAGTTTCATTAGATGCTATTGCTAACGAAAGAAGATTAGAATTAGCTGGAGAAGGACACCGTTGGTTCGATTTAGTTAGAACTGGAAAAGCGGCTTCTGTACTTGCTTCTAGCGGATTTGTGGCTGGTAAAAATGAAATTTGGCCAATTCCACAAAAAGATTTAGAAAATACTAAACTAGTTCAAAATCCTAATTACTAATCAGTTAATACAATATCATATGAAAATAAATTTAATGAAAAAACAAGGGTTTTTAGCATTGTTTTTTATGACAGCAGTATTAAGTGTTACTAGTTGTCAGCCAGACGATTCCATTGACAATAATGGATTAACCCCAGCAACTGTTGACGCATCGTTTACAATTACTCCAGTTGAAGGAAAAGTAAATACATATAAGTTAGTGGCTCAGCCAAAAGGAGTTTTGAAATCTATTTGGGATAAAGGAGCAGGTGCGTATGCAGGAAAAATGGAAGAAGAAATTTCTCTTCCAGATGCAGGTACTTATACAATTGTGCATACTGCAATTGGAGCAGGAGGAGCTACGGCTTCAGCTTCAAAAGATGTTGTGGTTGCGACTTCAGATCCGTTAAAAGGAAATTTAGTTCAAGGTGGTTCTTTTGCAACTGCTGCAGATCAAGCAAAATGGACAGTTTTAAATCTTAGCCCAACTGGTGCAGCTTTTTGGTCTTATGCAAACAATAGCGCAACACTTCATTCTCCAGGAGGATGGGCTCAAGAAGGAATTTATCAAGCAATCGATGTTGTAAAAGATAAAGAGTATACAATAGATATGAAAGTGTCTTCTCCAAGTGGTTCTGATGAAACTTGGTTTGAAGTTTATGCTGGAAAATCATTCCCTGCTTCAGGTGTTGAATACAAAGACAACAAAGTTATGGGATTAAGTACTTGGGATGGCTGTGCAAAAGCAGGTTTCTCTGGAATGCTTTCTGTTGTTGGATGTGTTAAAAACGACAAAACTGGAACGGTTTCAAACACAGTTAAATTCACAGAAACAGGAAAAATCTATTTGCTAATCCGTTGCGGTGGTAATAAGTTTACAAAAGATGGAATTACAGTTTCAAAAATTGAGTTCCGAGGAAAATAAAGAGTTAAGTTAAGTTTAAGTTTAAGTTTGGTTGTAAATAGCCCATAATCATTATGAGTATGGGCTATTTTTTAAATTCTTTAAAAGGTGAAAAACCGGTTTTTAGATTTCTCCAAAACTTCAATTAAACAATAATAATTGGAAGCGAATGAAAAAAAATAGTCTAAAGATTTTATGCCTTTTGTTTTCCGTTGCAGCGATTGCACAACAGCCAAAAGCAAAAAAAGAATTTACAACAAGTGGTAAAAAAATAACTGTTTATACCACAGCAGAAAACTCAAAGCTGAGATTAACTTCTACAGATAATCTAACTTTTTCTGCAGCAAAACAACCTCTAGAAACTGAATTTTCAGTTTTTGTAGAACCAGCAAAAAAGTTTCAGACTTTTATGGGAATTGGAGGCGCCATTACAGATGCAAGTGCCGAAATATTTGCTAAACTTTCAAAAGAAAAACAAGCAGAATTTTTAAATGCTTATTACGATCAGCAAAAAGGAATTGGCTATTCTTTGCTAAGAACAACGATTCAGAGTTCTGATTTTAGCAGTGGAAGCTATTCTTATATCGAAGAAGGAGATAAAGATTTGAAAACTTTTTCTATTGATCATGACAGGCAATATCGTATTCCTTTAATAAAACAAGCTATTCAGAAAGCTGGAGGAAAACTAACAACTTACGTTGCGCCTTGGTCGCCAAATGCTTTTATGAAAAGCAACAAAAATGTATTAAAAGGAGGAACTTTACTTCCTGAATACTACCAGACTTGGGCTAATTTCTATGCGAAGTTTATCAAAGCTTATGAAAAAGAAGGAATTCCAATTTGGGGAACTTCTACACAAAACGAACCAATGGCAACTCAAACATGGGAATCTTGTATTTATACAGCTGAAGCTGAAAGAGATTTTATCAAAAATTATCTTGGGCCAACTTTGAAAAAAGAAAACTTAGGCGACAAAAAAATCATTGTTTGGGATCACAACCGTGATTTAATGAATTATCGCGCCAACGTAATTTATTCTGATCCAGAAGCAGCAAAATATGTTTGGGGAATGGGATTTCACTGGTACGAAACCTGGTCAGGCGGAGCACCAATGTTTGATAATGTTGCGAAGGTAAATGAAGCTTATCCAGACAAAAAACTAATGTTTACAGAGGGATGTGTCGAAAAATTTGATGCAGCAAAATATCAATTTTGGGGTAATGCAGAACGTTACGGAATTAATATGATTCATGATTTTAACAACGGAACTGTAGCTTGGACAGATTGGAACATTCTTTTGGATCAAAACGGAGGCCCTAATCACGTTGGGAATTTCTGTTTTGCACCAATTCATGCCGATACAACAACTGGTGAATTAATTTATACACCATCTTTTTATTATATCGGACATTTTTCAAAATTTATTCGTCTTAATGCAATAAGAGTAAGCACGGCGGTTAGCAGAAGCGCTTTATTAAGTACATCTTTCTTAAATGCTGATGGAACTATGGCAACAATCGTTATGAACCAATCTGCAAACGAACTTACTTATAATTTGATTATTGGAGCCGAAAAATCGGTAGTTAAAATTCCAGCACACGCGATACAAACGCTTGTTTATTAATATTTTGTAGTAAAGTAAAGTTGAGGACTAATTTGAATCATCCATTTTAGTCTTCTCTTACTTTTAAATTAAAAAACTGTTTTCTTAAACAATATGAAAATAAAAACTCAAATATTTTTATCAGCCTTTATCTTAATGCAATTAAGCTGTTTTTCGACAAAACTAAGAGCTCAAAACACTAATGCTTCTTCGCAAAAAAATAATAAAATAAAGGTTTTTACTACCGCAGAAAATACTAATTTGAAATTGTCATTATCAAATGATTTTATTTCAAACAACAACACACAACAAAAATCTACAGTATCCATTATAAATACTGAAAAAACAGACCAAACATTTATCGGAATTGGAGGCGCAATCACAGACGCAAGCGCAGAGGTTTTTGCTAAACTTTCTCCAAAAAAACAGCAAGAATTTCTAGATGCGTATTACGATAAAAACAAAGGAATTGGTTATTCTTTAGCTAGAACAAACATCCATAGTTGCGATTTTAGCAGTGGAAGTTACACATATATAGAGGAAGGAGATAAAGATTTAAAGACTTTTAATATAGACCACGATCGAAAATATAGAATTCCGTTAATCAAAAAAGCAATCAAAACTGCCGGCGGAAAACTAACATTATTTGCAAGTCCATGGAGTCCCCCAGCTTTCATGAAAGACAATAATGATATTTTGCACGGCGGCGTTTTATTGCCAGAATTCGCTCCAGCTTGGGCATTGTATTACGCTAAATTTATTAAAGCATATGAAAAAGAAGGAATTCCGATTTGGGGATTGACCGTTCAAAATGAACCAATGGCAAAACAAAGTTGGGAATCTTGTATTTATACTCCAGAAGCAGAAAGAGATTTTCTTAAAAATCATTTAGGACCAACTTTAGAAAAAGAAGGATTGGCTTCTAAAAACGTTATTATTTGGGATCATAATAGAGGCGATATGTTAGAAAAACGCGCTAATCTTGTTTTTTCGGATCCTGAAGTTTCAAAATATGCTTGGGGAATTGGTTTTCACTGGTACGAAACTTGGAATGGCGGTCCGCCACAATTTGAATCTGTTGGAAAAGTTCATGAAGCATTTCCAAACAAAAATTTAATTTTTACAGAAGGCTGTATCGAAAGATTCGATGCTTCAAAATATCAATTTTGGGGAAATGCAGAACGTTACGGAATCAATATGATAAACGATTTTAATAACGGAACTGTAGCTTGGACAGATTGGAATATTCTTTTAGATCAAAATGGAGGTCCAAATCATGTAGGTAATTTCTGTTTTGCACCAATTCACGCCGACACTACAAAAGACGAATTAATTTATACACCGATGTATTATTACATTGGACATTTCTCAAAATTTATTAGACCTAATGCCAAAAGAATTATCGAAACAGTAAGCGATACTTCTCTATTAAGCACTTCTTTTAAAAACTCAGACGGACAATTGATTACTGTTGTTATGAATAAATCTGAAAAAGAGATTGTTTATACTTTAGAAAATCAAAATTCAAAAAATACAATCACTATTCCGGCACATGCCATACAAACTATTGTGTATTAATTGTGCAACTAACTAAAAAACCACTAAAAATGAAATTGACTTTAAACAATACCATAAAAGCATTTTTCTTTATGGCAGCCGTAATGGCTCAAGTTAAATGTTCTTCATCTAATGATGCTGTAGAAAATCCACCAGTTGTAAACCCGCCAGTTGTAAATCCGCCTGCAACAACCAATGATGTTGATTTTTGGCTTACAAAAGGCGATCAAAGCGTTTTATTAACCAAACAAACTGGAGTTTTAGGATTTGGAACAACTGTAAATTCGAATACAAATATCGAAGTGAATGCTTCTCAAAAATACCAAACGATTGACGGTTTTGGATATACCTTAACTGGCGGAAGTGTAGAAGTAATCAATCAATTAAATGCTACAAGAAGAACGGCTCTTTTGCAAGAACTTTTCGGAACTGGAGAAAATTCAATCGGAGTAAGTTACATCAGAATTAGTGTTGGAGCTTCAGATCTTGATGCGGCGCCTTTTACTTATAACGATCTTGCAACGGGAGAAACAGATTTGAACTTAGCTAAATTTAGTTTAGAAAAAAATAAAGATCTAATTGCGATGTTAAAAGAAATCATAGCAATTAATCCTAAAATTTTAATCTTGGCAACTCCTTGGACGGCTCCAGTTTGGATGAAAGATGTAGCTAGTTTTAAAGGAGGAAAATTGAAAGCGGAATATTATAATGTGTACGCTAAATATCTTGTAAAATACATTCAAGAAATGAAAGCTGCCGGAATTACAATTGATGCTTTGACTCCTCAAAACGAACCTTTGCATGATGGAAATAATCCAAGTATGTATATGTCTGCTGTTGATCAGGCAAGTTTCATTAAAAACAGTTTAGGTCCCGCATTTAAAGCTGCAAATCTGAGTGTAAAAATCATTGCTTACGATCACAATTGTGATAATCCAAATTATCCTAAAGCAGTTTTGGCAGATGTTGATGCATATCCTTTTGTTGACGGATCTGCTTTCCATTTATATGCTGGAGATATCAGCGCATTGACAAATGTTTACAATGCGTATCCTTCTAAAAATGTATATTTTACAGAACAGTGGACTTCGTCTGAAGGTCAATTTGCTGGTGATTTAAAATGGCATGTTAGAAATGTAATTATCGGTTCAACTAGAAATTACAGTAAAAATGCTTTAGAATGGAACGTAGCAAATAATGCTAATTTTGGACCTCATACAGATGGCGGCTGCACAATGTGCAAAGGCGCAATCACAATAACATCAACAGATAGTTATATGCGTAATGTAGCGTATTACATTATTGCTCATGCATCAAAATTTGTTCCGATGGGATCGGTAAGAATTCAAAGTAATTCTGGCGGAGATCTGCAGAATGTAGCTTTTATTACACCTTCAGGTTCTAAAGTTTTAATTGTGGAGAATGATGGAAATTCAACGCAAAGTTTCAACATTAAATATGATGGAAAATGGGTTGCAACATCTTTAGAAGCAGGTTCAGTTGGAACTTATACTTGGAAATAATTTTATAATTAAAAACCAAATATAAATTAAAGCCGTATTCAAAAAATGTGGCTTTAATTTGAAGTATTTTGATTTTGTTCTCAACAAAAACAAAAAATAGAATAAAATTATCTATATTGATAATCAGTTTACTAACTCAACCACTTAAACTAATAAACGATGAAAATGATTAATCTTGTAAATAGGGCGAGTGTCTTTACACTTATCCTATTGTTTGTTTTTCAATCTTGCAGCAGTAGTAATGATGGAGGTGAAGATACTCCAGTAAATCCTACGCCAACAAATCTTACTGTTCAAGTTGATGTTATTGGAAAAACGGCAGAAAATCCAAACGGAGATGGAAGCGGAAAAATAAAACTTACGCTAAATGCCACAAATGCACTTTCGTATAAAGTGCTAATTAATAACGAACTTAAAGAAATTACAACTGGAGAATTAACTTATGAGTTTACAGCTTCTGGAACTAATAATTATCCGATTTCTGTTTCGGCATATAATGGAACAAAATTTATAAATACTTCAACTACTGTAAATGTTTACGTAGCAAGAAAAATTATCTGGGCAGATGAATTTAATACTGACGGAGCTCCGGATGCTACAAAATGGGGCTACAACACAGGAACTGGAGACGGTTGGGGAAACAACGAATTACAATATTATACAACCCGTTCTGAAAATGTAAAAGTCGAAGGAGGTCTTTTGAAAATTACAGCCATCAGAGAAGATTATATGGGAAGTAAATTTACTTCAACCAGAATGCTTACAAAAGGCAAATTTTCATTCAAATATGGAAGAGCAGAGATTCGCGCAAAACTACCAGCTGGAGGCGGAACTTGGCCTGCATTCTGGCTTTTAGGCGATAATATTGATACCGTTCCATGGCCAGGTTGTGGAGAAATTGACATTTTAGAATCAGTTGGAAATAATCCAAATGTAATTCATTCTTCATTGCATTCACCTGGACGTTCTGGAAATACGCCTGATACAAAAACGACGACAGCTCCAAATTCGACTACAGAATTTCATATTTATGCAGCTGAATGGAGTGCAGAAAGCATCAAATTTTTTGTAGACGACAATTTATTTTACACTTATAAAAATTCAAGCACAACTCCTTTTAATGCTAATTTCTTTGTTATCATAAATTTTGCAATGGGAGGAAACTTTGGAGGCGCAGTAGATCCGAATTTTAAAAGTGCAACTTACGAAGTTGATTATGTAAGAGTATATAATTAACATAAGTTTTAAGTTAAAATTTTTCTGTAAAGTCTAGGAAAAACTAGCTTTACAGATTAAAATTTTTTAACATGAAAAAGATAAACAAACTTGTTTTTGCATTCCTATTTCTTTTAGTAGGAAATTTATTTTATGGTCAAAACCTAAAAATTATGACCTATAATATTCGTCTAGATGTAGCATCTGATGGAGAAAATGCATGGCCAAAACGAAAGGATTATTTTAATTCTCAAATTCAATTTTACAGTCCAGATATTTTTGGAGTTCAAGAAGCAACACCAAATCAAGTAACAGATATTGCATCGGCTTTGCCAAGTTATAACAGATTCGGAATCGGAAGAGAAGAGGGCGGATTGGGAGAAGCAAGTTGTATTTATTACAAAAAAGATCGTTTTAAAGTAGAACAATCCAATACTTTTTGGTTGTCTGAAACGCCAAATGTAGTTTCAAGAGGTTGGGATGCGGCTTGTAACAGAGTTTGTACTTACGGACTTTTTAAAGATTTAAAAACTAAAAAAACGTTTTGGGTTTTTAATCTTCATTTGGATCATATGGGAGAAGTAGCCAGAGTAAAAGGCGTACAGCTTGTTTTATCTAAAATCGAAGCATTAAACACAAAAAAATATCCTGTTTTTTTAATGGGAGATTTTAATTCAGAACCAGACACAAAACAGATTGCCGAAATCAAAAAAGTGATGGATGATACTAAAGAGGTTTCTAAAGAAAAACCTTTTGGACCATCAGGAACGTTTAATGATTTCAAACATAATGAGCCCGTAACATTATTATTAGATTACATTTTTGTATCAAAAAATAGCGGACTCACAATTCAGAAACACGCAGTGCTAAGTGATTCTAAAGATTTAAAATATCCTTCGGATCATTTGCCTGTTTTAATAGAAATAGATTAAATGAAAAACATCAACAAAAAACTTCAAATCCTAGTTTTACTGCCTCTTATTGCAATGCAGTTAAATTGTGGATCTTCAAAAAATGCAGTTGCTAATTCAGGCAAAGTTGAATCTTGGATTACTACAACAGACGAAACTTCAAAACTTAAAAAACAACCTGATTTGATTTTTAATTCAGAAACAAATTCAAATCAGACCATTGAGGTAAATCCGTCAGAGAAATTTCAAACCATAGAAGGTTTCGGATTTTCTTTAACAGGAGGAAGCGCTCAGGCAATTATAAAACTAGACAAACCCAAAAGAGAAGCATTGCTTCAGGAATTGTTTTCTAGAAAAAATGATGCCATTGGATTAAGTTATATAAGAATAAGTATTGGAGCATCTGATTTGAATGAAAAAGTTTTTTCGTATGATGATATGCCAGAAGGACAAACAGACATGAATTTGGAGCACTTTAATCTTGGTCCAGATTTAAATGATGTGATTCCGGTTTTAAAAGAAATTTTAGCCATAAATCCAAAAATAAAAATAATGGGTTCTCCGTGGTCGCCACCAGTTTGGATGAAAGACAACGGAAGTTCAAAAGGTGGAAGTTTACAGCCAAAATATTATGAAGTGTATGCGCAATATTTTGTAAAGTACATTCAAGAAATGAAATCTCACGGAATTGTTATTGATGCTATTACGCCTCAAAACGAACCTTTACATCCAGGAAACAACCCAAGTTTATTAATGTTGGCAGAACAGCAGGCAGATTTTATCGGAAATCATTTAGGTCCCGCTTTCGCGAAAGCAAAAATCAAAACCAAAATCATTGTTTACGATCATAACTGTAATAAGCCAGAATATCCTTTGACAATTTTAAAAGATCCAATAGCAAATCCTTATGTTGCGGGCTCGGCTTTTCACTTGTACGAAGGAGATATTAGTGCTTTAACTACAGTTCATAATGCTTTTCCGAATAAAGATTTGTATTTTACCGAGCAATATACAGGAACAGGAACTAATTTTGAAACTGATTTAAAATGGAGTGTGAAAAATGTAGTAATTGGTTCAATGCGTAACTGGAGTAAAAATGCACTTTCGTGGGGATTAGCAAATGATGAAAATTACAAACCTTTCACGCCAGGTGGATGTTCAACTTGTAAAGGTGCTTTGATGATTGATCAAAATCAAAACATTAAAAGAGAAGTTGGATATTATATTATCGGACATGCTTCTAAATTTGTTCCAGAAGGTTCAGTAAGAATTGGAAGTAATATAGTAGGAAATTTACACAATGTTTCTTTCAAAACTCCGTTAGGACAAACTGTTCTGATTGTAGAAAATGACGGAGCTTCAACAGAAACTTTTAATATTAAATACAACCAACAACAAACCACAACCTCACTAAACGCAGGTGCAGTTGCTACTTACGTTTGGTAAAAATTTAAACTTATGAAGAAAGTTACCACGATTACGCTGTTTATGCTTTCGCTCTTTGCGTCGGCACAACAGCAATCAATAGATCAAAAAGTCAATGATCTATTGAAGAAAATGACAATTGAAGAAAAAATTGGCCAGTTAAATCAATATACTGGCGACAATCAGGCAACGGGGCCAATTACAATTAATCCGAACAAACAAAACGAGATTAAACAAGGTTTAATTGGTTCGATGCTAAATGTTATTGGAACAAAATATACCAGAGGATATCAGGAATTGGCCATGCAGTCAAGACTTAAAATTCCGTTGTTGTTTGGTCAAGATGTTATTCATGGTTACAAAACAACTTTTCCGCTTCCGTTAGCAGAAGCAGCAAGTTGGGATTTGGAAGCAATCGAGTTAGCTGCAAGAGTTGCAGCTACAGAAGCTTCGGCAAGCGGTATTCACTGGACATTTGCACCAATGGTTGATATTGGTCGTGATCCACGCTGGGGACGTGTAATGGAAGGAGCAGGAGAAGATACTTACTTGGGTTCTAAAATTGCTTATGCAAGAGTAAAAGGATTTCAAGGAAATAAATTAGGCGATTTAAACTCCGTTATGGCTTGCGTAAAACACTTTGCAGCTTACGGAGCTGGAGTTGGAGGAAGAGATTACAACTCTGTAGATATGAGCGAAAGAATGCTTTTGGAAACTTATTTGCCTCCATTTAAAGCAGCTTTAGATGCAGGAGCTGCGACTTTCATGAATTCTTTTAATGATATTAACGGAATTCCAGCAACTGGAAATGCACATTTACAAAGAGATATCTTAAAAGGAAAATGGAACTTTCAAGGTTTCGTAGTTTCAGATTGGGGATCAATTGGAGAAATGGTGGCTCACGGTTATTCTAAAGATCTTAAAGAAGCTGCTTATGCCGCTATTACGGCAGGAAGTGATATGGATATGGAAAGTAATGCGTACCGTAAACATTTAGCAGAGCTAGTAAAAGAAGGAAGAGTTTCTATTGATTTGGTTGATGATGCCGTAAGACGTATTCTTCGCAAGAAATTCGAATTAGGTTTATTTGAAGATCCTTACAGATATTCGGATGAAAAACGTGCTGAAAAAGCATTAAATAATCCAGAACACAGAAAAGCTGCACTTGAAGTGGCGCAAAAAAGTATCGTTTTATTAAAGAATGAAAACCAGACTTTACCGATTTCTAAAAGCGTAAAAACAATTGCTTTTATTGGTCCAATGGTAAAAGAATACAAAGAAAACATGGGATTCTGGTCTGTTGAACTTCCAGAAGTAGATTACAATAAATGGATCGTTTCGCAATGGGACGGCTTGCAAAATAAAGTCGGCAAAAACACTAAATTATTGTACGCAAAAGGATGTGAAATAGAAGGCACAAATAAAGATGGTTTTGCAGAAGCAGTTGCAACAGCAAAACAAGCAGATGTTGTTATTTTGAGTATTGGTGAAAGACGTGATATGAGCGGTGAAGCAAAAAGCCGTAGCGATCTTCATTTGCCAGGTGTTCAGGAAGATTTAGTAAAAGCAATTCAAGCAACAGGAAAACCAGTTGTGGTTTTAATTAACGCAGGAAGGCCTCTTGTTTTTAATTGGACAGCAGATAATGTTCCAGCAATTCTTTATACTTGGTGGTTAGGAACTGAAGCAGGAAATGCAATTGCTAATGTTTTGTTTGGAGATTATAATCCGTCTGGAAAACTGCCAATGACTTTCCCAAGAGAAGTAGGACAGGTGCCAATTTATTACAATCATTTTAGCACAGGAAGACCAGCAAAAGATGAAAATTCAACCAACTATGTTTCAGCTTATATTGACTTAAAAAACTCTCCGAAATATCCTTTTGGATACGGTTTAAGCTACACAACTTTTGATTATTCTGGATTGAAATTATCTTCAACAAAAATAAAAAACAACGAAACTACTAAGGTTTCTTTCCAATTAAAAAATACTGGAAAAGTAGCTGGAGAAGAAGTGGTGCAGTTATATTTAAAAGATAAATTTGGATCGGTAGTAAGACCAGTTTTAGAATTAAAAGATTTCCAGAAAGTGAAATTAAATGCGGGAGAATCTAAAACAATAGAATTTACAATCGACAAAGAAAAACTTTCTTTCTATAATAATAAATTAGAATGGGGAACCGAACCAGGAGATTTTGAAGTTATGATTGGAACTTCTTCAGCAGATATTAAACTAAGATCAGATTTTGAATTAGTAGCAAATTAAAAAAAAGGGACTTTTAAAAGTCCTTTTTTTTATGCAGTTATTTAGACAAAAAAAGCCTCATTAAAAATGAGGCAGCATTATAAATTATTAACAGGGTAACAGGTTATTTTAAAACAGTATTTACAAAATCCATAGCACCAATTCCTTTATAAGAGGCATACAGGGCTTTATCAAAAGCTTCTTGTTTTGCCTTTTTATTTTTGGCGTCAGTTTCAACAAACATTTCGTTGAAAATTCTCTCTTGTTCGGCGCTATATTTTAAAGAAGCTTCCAAAAGATACGTTTTAGATACAAATCCGAAAGAAGTCCAGATTTTCGTTCTAATTTTTTTGTTGATGTTTTTTAATGAATTGGTAATCATAACTACTACATTTTACTTTCTACACTCACTTTGAAGAAAAATGGGACAGCTTGTATTATTTTTCTTTATTTTTAATTAAAATCTAACAATTAAAATCATTAATGTGTTATTATGACGCAATGTAATTATTTTTTTTAAATTTGACTTTAAATTTTAGTTAAATTGTGATTTGCACACTTCTATATTTTTTTGAAAAATAGCACGAATTTGTAAAAATGGAGTAAATTGCGAGGTTATTAATAAGGATTTATACTCAATTGAATGTTAAAAGACATTATAGATAACAATGAAAATTACCAGCCTGGACTTTCAATAGATTGTGTGATTTTTGGTTTTCATGACAATCAGCTTAAAGTTTTATTGATAAAAGTAGAAAGAGCCAATAAATGGTCTTTACCCGGCGGATTTATTCCGGTAGATCAAGACATAGATACTGCCGCCATTACGGTATTAAATAGTAGAACTGGAGTTGAAGGTATATTCTTAAGGCAATTTGCGACCTTTGGGAAAGTAAATCGAAATCATCAGCATTTTGATAAAAAAACGTTGGAATATCTTCAAATTGAAGAAGAAAAAGGAAAATGGTTAATGCGTCGTTTTGTTACAATTGGCTATTATGCATTGGTTGATTTTTCTAAAATTTTGCCAAATCCAACAGGAAGAATGGAAATTGTAGAATGGATTGATCATAAAGAAGTTCCAGAACTTATTTTAGATCACCGCGAAATTTTAGACAAAGCGCTAGATACGTTAAGAATAGAATTGAATTTAATGCCAATTGGTTTTAATTTGCTTCCAGAGAAATTTACAATTCCAGAACTGCAAAAGTTATATGAAACCATTTTAGACAAAAAACTCGACAGAAGAAACTTTCTCAGAAAAATAACAAATATTGGAATTCTTACTAAACTTGACGAAAAGAAAAGCAACGTCGCACACAAAGCTCCAAATCTGTATTCTTTTGATAAAGAAAAATACGACGAGGTTCTGAAGAATGGATTAAATCAAGGTTGGTAATTAAGTTTAACTTTAAAAATTGAGGTTATGGTTGCTATTGAAGATTTTAGAAAAATTGCTTTATCATTTCCAAATGCAACCGAAGAACCTCATTTTGAGAAAACCTCTTTTCGAATCAAAAAGAAGATTTTTGCCACTTTTGATGAAAAAAATAATCATGCCGTTTTAAAATTAAACGAAATAGATCAATCGGTTTTTTGTTCGTCAAGCGAAAAGATTTTCTATCCAATTCCAAATAAATGGGGCAAACAAGGCTGGACAATTGTTGAACTTTCTAGAGTAAGACCAGAAATGTTCGAAGATGCCTTAATTCGTTCCTATGAAAATGTTGCTTCAAAAAAGAAGTAATGTTTCTATCTTATAATTGTTCTAAAAGTTAAATTAACTCTCGGTTTTTGAGTAGTTTTTGTTGGCGGAAGTCGATGTAGCCAATGCGACTGCGTTTCATCTTTCATAACCAATAAACTGCCGTGTTCTAAAATCAAAGAAACCGTTTCTTTTGATTCTTTATGTTTGAAAGCAAACTTACGCTCGGCGCCAAAACTTACAGATCCAATCGCACCATTTTTCTTCAAATCTTTTTCGGCATCGCTGTGCCACGCCATTCCTTCTTCTCCAGAATGATATAAATTCAACAGACAAGAATTAAAAGTTTCGCCTGTTTTTTCTTCAATGATTTTCTTTAATTCTAAAAGTTCTTTCGTCCAGGGCAAAGCCTTTTTTGTTGTATTTGAATAAGTATACTCAAATTCCTGATCGCCGTACCAAGCTACTTTTCGTTTAGTTAAAATCAATTTTCCAAAAATAATCGCTTCGTCATTTTTCCATTCAATTGTATTTAATAAAATATCGCGATAGAAATCTGACTCTTCTCTCGAAAATAATTTTCCATAATAATTCACAGTTCCATCTTTCGGAAGCAAATTAGTATTTTCGTCTGTTTGTGGATTAAATAAGTCCATTTTTCCAGTTTTGATATTCGGTTTTCATGCAATGTCCGCAAGGTCTAAAGCCGTTTTCTTTGGCTTCAATTTCAGAAAAAAAGAAAACCCGATTTTCGCGTTTCATTCTTTTTCCCGAAGAACATTTTAAAGTTCCATAGATTTTTAGTTTTTGGTTTCCACCGAAACAAATCTCCGCATTTTTAATTTTATTTCGAAGTTCTGAATCGGTTATTTCAAAATGTTTAATCATTATTTTATAGATATTTTATTCTGTAGAGACGCACCGCAGTGCGTCTAACGTCATGTCTTTCCAAAATCTTTATCGACAATCTTTGCGTAGACGCACTTCGGTGCGTCTCTACAGATATATTTTGTGTTGAAGCCTCTGTTGCTTTGTTCCTCTGCCTCTTTTGAACCTAATTTAACGCATCATGAAAAATAATTCCTAACGTATATCTTTCACCAGAATGAACTTCACTCACGCCGTGTTTAATATTGGCACGATAATATCCTTTTGTGCTTTTTACTGGTCTGAAATTGGTTGTAAAAACCAAAATATCTCCTTTTTTAGGTTTCAAAACAATAGCTTTTGATTGTGCTCTGGGCGTTTGCTGTGTTAAAACAAATTCGCCTCCAGTAAAATCCTCATCTGGTTCATTAAGAAAAAGAACAATTTGAATTGGAAAATAAACATCGCCATACAAATCTTGATGTAAAGTATTGAAGCCGCTTTCGCCATATTTTAAGATTAAAACTGTCGCTTTCAATTGATTATTATCATGACATTGTTTCAATAATTCTGAATGCGTTTCTGGAAAAACTGTATTTATATTCAAAACTTTCATCCATGAATTGGCAATCAGAGCGAGTTTTGGATAAATCGAAGTTCGAATATTTTGGATTAAATCTGGAAGCGGATAATTGAAATATTTGTATTCGCCTAATCCAAATCTATAGCGTTCCATAACAACTGTTTTTCGATATAGATTTGGATTGTCATAATCGAATTTTAAATCTTCGCATTGTTCATTATTCAAGACATTCGAAATAATAGCAAAGCCATTTTCGTGCATAGATTCGGTGATGCTTTCCCAATTTTGAGAAGCAATTATTGTTTGTATATTTTGCATGAATATTTTAGATTAAGATTTTTTTCGCCACGAATTACACGAATTACACAAATTTTCCTTCTTGTTGATAAAAATTAATTCGTGCCAATTGGGTGTATTCGTGACGATAAAATAATACGTTAGACGCACTGCGGTGCGTCTCTACGGATATACTGTGTGTTATTTTAGATTGTTGAATTTACCTGTGCGCCTTCCCAGCCAATAATTGCCGTTTTTCGGGTATTTCCCCACATGTAACCGCCGAAAATTCCTGAAGATTGAATTACGCGATGACAAGGAATAAGAAATGCAACGGGATTACTTCCAATTGCAGTTCCAACGGCGCGGGATGCATTTGGTTTTTGAATTTGCTGAGCAATTGTTCCGTAAGTAGAAAGTTGTCCCATCGGAATTTTTAAAAGCGTTTCCCAAACTTTCAATTGAAAATCGGTTCCTTTTAAGTGAAGTTTAATTTCAGATAATTTACTCCAATCATTTTGGAAAATAAATAATGCATTTTGTTGCGCTAAATCTAATTTTTTAGAAAAAGTTGCATTCGGAAATTTATTTTTTAAATCATGAAATCCGATCGCTTCATCTTCGGCGAAAGCCATAAAACAAACTCCTTTTTGAGTCGAAGCCACAATAATATTCCCAAACGGACTTTCAGCAAAACTGTAATTTATGTCCAGATTTTTACCTCCATTTTTATATTCTGCTGGCGTCATTCCTTCAATATTTACAAATAAATCATGGAGACGGCTTGTTCCTGAAAGTCCAGTTTCGTAAGCTGTTTCAGAAATGGTGGCTTGATTTTCTTTGAGTAATTTTTTGGCGTGTTCCAAACTTGTATATTGCAAAAATTTCTTCGGACTTGTTCCTGCCCAATCGCTAAAAAGCCTCTGAAAGTGAAACGGACTCAAATGCACTTTCTCCGCCACTTCATCAAGATTAGGCTGCTCTTTAAAGTTCGCTTTTATATAATCGATAGCTTCTGCAATACGATTATAATTGATGGTTTCCTGTGTGTTCATCTTCATTGAATTTTATAAGACAAAGATCGATTGGTTTAGGCGGGAATAAAATCCGAAACTTGCTGAGTTTTTTTCTAACCGCAAAGAGGGCTAAATTTTTTAATCTCGCAAAGACGCAGAGTCGCAAAGTTTTTTTCAATGTATGTCATTCTGAGCGAAGTCGAAGAACGGTAAAGTAATTCCACAATGATAAGCAAAATTAAAAAGTAAAATTTCAGGTTTTTGCGAGATTTATAAATTTACTTATAATTCTTTTGCATTTTATAATTGATGATTTCAACTCCTTTTACAATGTTTTTTTGTTCTGCTTTTACAAAGAATGCGTTCTTTTCAAAAAATCCTTTTGCGGTTATACTTACATCCGAAGTTATAATTTTTGAATCTTGATTTTTAGCTTCAATTTCTAATTCGTTAAAGATCTTTTGAGCAATTCCTTGTCGTTGAAAATCTTTGTGAATGAAAAATAAATCAATATAATTGTTGTTTTTCAAAGTTCCGTAGCCAACGATCTGTTCTTCTATTATGGCGAGTAAAACAAATTGTTTTTCGATAACATCAATCCAGCGTTCTGTAATTTTTACTCCAGAAACCCAAGCATTAATTTGATCAGGATTATAATCGTTTTTACAAACAGATTGAATAGTCTGGACAAACAATTCCTGTATTTCATTTAAATCTAAAACGGTAGCTTTTCTAAAATGCATTTTTTAGTTTTAAAATTAATGCGCCGTAGTTTTAGAAAAAACATTAATCACAACAACTCCAATAATAATTAAAGACAGTCCAATAATCGCAGGTAAATCTGGAATTTCTTTAAAGAAAATTGCGCCAATTGCAGTTATTAAAACAATACCAACTCCAGACCAAATGGCATAAGCAAAGCCAACGGGAATGGTTCTAATGGCGAAACTCAAACAATAAAAAGCTCCACAATAACCAATAATCGTAATAATACTTGGAATTAGTTTTGTAAATTCTTGAGATTTTTTCAATGCTGTTGTTGCAATGATTTCAAATACAATTGCTATGAATAAAAACAAAAAGTTCTTCATGATTTACGTTTTTTACAAAGTTAAGCTTTGTGCGAAACGAAGAGGAATTATTTGAGATTATATTTTTTAGAAGAAACGCTTATCAATTTATAGCCATTTTCGGTTCTTAGAAATTCAAGATGATCTTGTCCAAAATCTATTTTATTTTTGGAATTGATTACAACATCCATAATGGGATAAATCCAATCTTTGGATTCATTACAATTATTGAAATAAACATCGTATTCTTCTGTTTCAAAAATAAACTGATTCAATCCGCCGGACGAAATAAAGTAGTCTGTTTTTAAATTTTTGAGTTCTTCAAGTTTTGATTTTAAATAGGTATAATTTTGATTGATAAATTTAGTTTTGGATGAATTTACCCAACCATCAGGTTCTTTCCAATAGGTGATTTTATCAAAAGAATGTTTTTCTAAACTGGCTTTAGATAAATCTTTAAGCAAAGTGTTTTTCAGCCAAAATTTAAATTCCTTATCAAAGTTTATGAATGAATAGTATTGTCCGTCGGCTCCGAGGAAATTATCTCGCGTTTCATCTTTACTTGGTTCTTTTGATTTTTCTAAAGAATAAAAATTTAGATTGTCATTGTAAGGGAAGTTTTCAATTAATATTTTATTGTTAATGTCAATTAAGAATTCTTTTCCTCCTTTCCAGAAAAAATGTTCGCCATCCATTACTTTTGAAGCATCTTTTAATCCTGTAAACAGTCCGTTTTTGACTTTTGTTAGATTGCTGTATTCTGCAGGGATTACAATTTTTCCTTCGCTATTAAAGATTCCCATTTTATCCGTTTTATGATCTGTAAATCGTATAAAACCTTCATTTTCACAATCTGGTCCGTTGTCAAAAACAAATAAACTGTCACGTCCAATTATTTTTCCTGATTTGGTTAGATAATAGCTCTTCCATTTTCCATTTTCTTCCTCGGAAACAGCAATGATATTTTCAAATTTGCGAGCGATTGTAAAACCTGTAAATTTTGGTTCGATTTTAATTGCGCCGTTTTTATCTTTAAATCCAATTAACGTAGTGTCTTTGTTTGGAAATGAAGTCCAGATATCATTGTTTTGAGCGAATGAAGAAAAATTTAGAAATAGAAAAATGCAGATAAAAAGAAGACGTATCATGGAAGAAAGTATTTATAGTAAATATAATACAACGTTTTTGAAAACGAAATAGTCTCTAATCATAAACTTTCTTGATGCACGTTTGCGTGAGGGATAGGAGCAGGCTACCAAAGTAGCGCGGACAGCCCGACAGCAACCCAATAAAAGGGCGTATAAGCGTAAAGTATTTTGCCCTTTTATTGGGTTGGTGGCACGCCCTTAGTAATTTTAGATTTCTGAGTTTAGATTCATGGTATATAAAAAAACAAAACCCGACAGGTTTTAAAAACTTGTCGGGTTTGAATGTATTTCTAAAATCAGAAATCTAAAATTGATTTAGTATCTGTAGTATTCTGGTTTGAATGGACCTTGAACTTCAACACCAATATAGGCAGCTTGATCTTCTCTTAAAACTTCAAGTTCAACGCCTAATTTAGCTAAGTGTAAAGCAGCAACTTTTTCATCTAAATGTTTTGGTAACATGTACACTTCATTTTTGTAAGCTGCGCTGTTGTTCCATAATTCGATTTGAGCTAAAGTTTGGTTTGTAAATGAGTTACTCATTACAAAACTTGGGTGACCTGTAGCACAACCAAGGTTTACTAGACGACCTTCAGCCAAGATAATGATATCTTTTCCGTTGATGTTGTATTTGTCAACCTGAGGTTTGATTTCGATTTTAGATGCACCGTGGTTTTTGTTTAACCAAGCCATATCAATTTCGTTATCGAAGTGTCCGATGTTACAAACAACAGTTTTGTCTTTCATTTGCTCGAAGTGCTCTCCAAGAACGATATCTTTGTTTCCTGTAGTTGTAATAATGATATCAGCATTAGCAATTACAGTGTTTAATTTTTTAACTTCATAACCGTCCATTGCAGCTTGTAAAGCACAAATTGGATCGATTTCAGTAACTGTTACGATAGAACCAGCACCTCTGAAAGAAGCAGCAGTTCCTTTTCCAACGTCACCGTATCCGCAAACTACAACTCTTTTTCCAGCTAACATTAAGTCAGTTGCACGACGAACAGCATCTACAGCAGATTCTTTACATCCGTATTTGTTATCAAATTTAGATTTAGTAACAGAGTCGTTAATGTTGATTGCAGGCATTGGTAAAGTTCCAGCTTTTACTCTTTCGTAAAGTCTGTGAACACCAGTTGTAGTTTCTTCAGAAAGACCTTTAATTCCAGCAACTAATTCTGGGTAACGATCAATAACCATGTTAGTTAAATCTCCACCGTCATCCAAAATCATGTTTAATGGTTTTCTGTCTTCACCAAAGAATAAAGTTTGCTCAATACACCAGTCAAATGATTCTTCGTCTAGACCTTTCCAAGCATAAACTGAGATTCCAGCAGCAGCAATTGCAGCAGCAGCCTGATCTTGAGTAGAGAAAATGTTACAAGAAGACCAAGTAACTTCTGCACCAAGAGCAATTAAAGTTTCGATCAAAACAGCAGTTTGAATCGTCATGTGTAAACATCCAGCGATACGTGCACCTTTAAGAGGTTGTTCGTCTTTGTATTCAGCACGAAGTGCCATTAAACCTGGCATTTCAGCTTCAGCTAGTTCAATTTCTTTTCTTCCCCAAGCAGCTAGAGAAATGTCTTTTACTTTGAAAGCCACATAAGGCGTAGTCGTTGTACTCATTTATGTTATATTTGTAGAATTGTAATTTTTTTGCAAATTTAAGGAATAGCTTTTGAATTTTACTAATTTCTGTAAGATTTGTGAAATCTTTAATTTCTTAATCTTTAGAATGTTAGTTTGCAAATCGTTTTAAACCATATAAGCGATATAAGTTCATTTTAAAAAAGATTCTTAAACTATTACCTTTGCTGTAAATTGCTTATATTTACTAATACAATTTTTTTAAGCCAGCAGATATATTTCTTATATGACTTACATGGTTTAAAATCAGCGATCTGCAATTTATAATTAACCATTCATAATTTACAATTAAAAAGTAATGCCTCTATTTCAGACCATACAGTTTAACGAAACCACAAAAATCTTAATTTGGGAAATAACAGAATCTTTTGAAGAGTTATTGAGCAGTGTTACATTGAAAGAAAAAACACAAAAAAGATTGGATGGAATGAAGTCTCAAATGCATCAGCGTGCTTTTTTGAGTGTTCGAATGCTGATTCAGGAAATGGGCTTTACAGATAAAGATTTACATTATGATGAATTCGGAAAACCTTATTTTGATTGTCATAATTACATTTCAATAACACATTCGTATCATTTTGCGGCAATCATTATAAGTCACGAAACTGTCGGAATCGACATGGAATTGCAGCGTGAAAAAATCCAAAGAATTGCAGATAAATTTACCGATTTTGAATGCAGTTATTTAAAACCAGAATTTACAGAAGAATACATAAAAAAACTTACCGTAATTTGGGGAGCCAAAGAGGCAATCTTTAAAATCAGAAATGAAAAAGGAATAAGTTTTAAGGATCACATTATGGTTGAGGATTTTTCTTTAAATAAACCACAAACTCAGGCAAGTCTTCATTTTGATGATTTGATTAAAGATTTCGATGTTCATTATGAAGAAATAAAATCAGATAATTTTGAAGGGACTTTTACTTTAGTTTATGCTTTCGAGAAGTAGTTTTTAGTTGGCAGTCTCAGTTTTCAGTCATAGCGTAATTTTGTCATTTCGACGTAAGGAGAAATCACACAAGAAACTCGCCAATCTTTGTAGACAAACTAGTGTGATTTCTCGTTCCTCGAAATGACATACTTGCTTGTAATTATTAACAAAGTTTTAAATCTCACTTTCTTTTTGTCGATGCTGAAACATGCTCATAAACAAAAAAGTACTCATTTTACGAGCACGGCGTTTTAAAGTTTCGGCATTTTCGCCTTCAAAATATTCTTCTATAGTTTGAAACCAATGATTTAACCAGATTCCGAACTCGTTTGCCGTTATTTTTTCGTCAAAATGTGCGTCAACTTCATTGTGTACCGCATGCGGATTTCCTTTGTATTTGCGAACTCCAAATAGATTAGTTTCCCAAAAATCAGTTAGCTTTTCTAGATGCGCATCCCAATCAGTAATTATTTCATTAAAATAAAAGCCGATTTCATTATCGGCTCTTATTTTATCGTAAAACTGATGAACCAAAAAGGCTACATCAGCTCTATTTTCTATTGGCTTTCTCACAGAATTAATGTGTTTAAAAGAATAAAAACAACACTTAAAATTGAACTTAAAAGTAAAAGGTTGAAAACTACTTTATGTTTCATTTGCGCCAAAATTGAAGTGTTTACAAAGATACAAGTTAATACAATAATAGCTAATTGCACCATTTGCGGAATTGAAGTTCCGTTAGATAAAACGTACATTGCAGCAGCGCCGCCTAAACAGCTTTGTCCAATTACTGCCATTGCAGCAGAACCCATATAATTTCTATTGAAAATGTCGAATGTTGTTTGGTATAGTGTCATGATATTCAGATTTTTATATGACAAAGATACGCCCGCAATACAACTGCATTTTATGATTAAAATCATAAAACAAGAACTTTTTTATCTGTATACTTTTCGATTAATAATCTTCAATTCGCCCTTTTTTTCGAGTGTTTTTATCGCTCTGATAACTGTTTCTACGCGTAAGCCTGTTAAATCTCCAATTTGCTGTCTAGTAAAATTAATAAGATAGCCATTTTGATCTTTTTGAAAATTGAAATACGCAATTCCGTGATCAATTAGTTTTAATACGCGATGTTCGGGATCTTGAGTAGATATTTCTGCTGCCATAACCGATTTGTAGTACAATCGTTGTGCTAGATTTTCAATAATTTTAATGCTCACTTTTGGGTTTTCTTCTAAAAGCTTCATGAAGTTTTCTTTTGGAAGAATAAGAATTTCGACATTTTCTACCGCAATGGCGTTGGCAGGATATTTTTGGTTTAGAAATAAAGGCGGTTCGCCAAAAGATTGTCCGCTGTAAAATATTCCCTGAATAAATTCACGTCCATCATCATTATAATTGCTCATTTTGATTTCGCCTGAAACAATTTGATAGTAGTTCAATGGCAGGTTTCCTTCTTCAAAAATAAAATCATTTTTGTCGAATATTTTTTTTACCGCACCATATTTTTCTATTAATTCGACTGTAATCATAATGTATTATTTCCGTTATCAAAACTCGTCACACAAATATAATTTATTCAAAATAGTTTTATGAGATTAAAAAACTTTTACTTTTACACTCAAGATGCAAGAACAAATACTCACGATAAGACAACAAATTTTAGAGGCTAAAAGTAGCGGTCAGAAATTATTGGCGATACTTTTGGATCCTGATAAAATCGAACTGAAAAACTTAGATAAATTAACTGAAAAAATCAATCAGTCGCCTGCAACTCATATTTTTGTGGGAGGAAGTATTGTTCAGAATAATATTTTAGAAGATTTAGTTTTGACATTAAAACAAAAAACGAATCTTCCAGTAATTTTATTTCCAGGAGATCCGTCGCAAATTTCCCCAAAAGCAGACGGTATTTTGTTTTTGTCTTTATTATCTGGTAGAAATCCAGATTATTTAATAGAATATCAAGTTCAAGCGGCACCAATTCTAAAGAAAACCAATTTAGAAGTTATTTCAACAGGCTATATTTTGATAGAAAGCGGAAACGAAACAGCCGTTGCGCGTGTAAGTAAAACGAAACCTTTAAGCCGAGAAAATCTTGATTTGGTTCTTGCAACTGCTCAAGCTGGTGAATTATTAGGAAATCAATTGATTTATTTAGAAGCTGGAAGTGGTGCAAAACAGCCTGTTCCGTTAGAAATGATCGAATTAGTTGCTCAAAATGTCAGAATTCCTGTAATTGTTGGAGGAGGAATTGTAGATTTGCACGGAATTCAAAAAGCATACGCTGCTGGAGCAGATTTGGTTGTTATTGGAACTGCTTTCGAAAATAACAGTCATTTTTTTGAGTTTTAATCTCTAAAATACCACAACTTCAATGATAGATTTTTTTCTAGACAGTTATAAAAATGCACCACTATGGCATATTGCTTTAGAGTTTTTAGTATTTGTTTTTGGAATTTTGAGTGTTTGGTTTGCTAAAAAAGAAAATATCTTGGTTTATCCAACCGGATTAATCGCTACCGTAATTTCGGTATATCTTCTTTACATAGCAGGCTACATTGGAGATATGATTATAAATGGATATTTTTCAATAATGAGTATTTACGGTTGGTATGTTTGGGCAAAAGGAGGAACCGTTGAAGACAATCTTCCAATTACTCGTACAACTTTTAATGAAAAAATAATTGGAATCTTACTGTTTATTGTAACCGTTTTTGTAGTTTTCGGGATTTATAAATATTTTGATTACGAAATTCGTCAAGACAATTATGTTGACATGATTTCATCAGGAATATTTTTCGCAGGAATGTGGTATATGGCCAGAAAAAAAATAGAAAACTGGACACTTTGGATTATTGGTGATATTATTGTTGTACCTCTCTACGCTTATCGTGGTTTAGGGATGCTGTCACTTCAATATTTAATTTTTACAATTTTGGCTATTTCAGCTTATTTAGAATGGAGAAAGATCTTAGACAGCAAAAAACAACAATCATAAAAATTGCTTTATTTGGTCCTGAGAGTACAGGTAAAACTACATTAGCAAAACAGCTTGCAGATTACTATGAAACCGAATGGGTTCCTGAGTTTGCACGCGATTATCTACAAGAGAAATGGGAAGAAAATAAGCATATCTGTGTTGCAGATGATATGATGCCAATTGCTTATGGTCAAACCGCACTAGAAAATAAAAAGCTTGAAACCGCAAATAAATATTTGTTTTGCGATACCAATTTGATGGTAACCAAAGTTTTTTCTGAAATGTATTATGATTTCTGTGATCCACTTTTGAATGAAGCGGCATTAAAACATGAATACGATTTGTTCTTTTTGACGGATATTGATGTTCCGTGGGAGAAAGATGATATTCGAGATACTCCAAACGGAAGAGAAACCGTTTTTTCTGTTTTTAAACAAACTTTAATAGATACTAAAAAGCCTTTTATAACACTTTCTGGTGACAAAGAATGTCGTCTAAAGAAAGCAGTTTCAATTATAAATGATTTGGCTTTGGCTAAAGAAAATGATTTTTCGTCTGAAGATTTTGTACAGATTTATAATAGAGGAATTTCTTTTAAAACGGTTTTAAAACAGTTAGAAAGCTTTAAAAAGGGCATTTCGAAAAGTAATTTAATAAGACCAGCCACAATCAACGATGGAATTTTAAGCTTTTCTGAAAATGAATTTCAAGAAAAAGCATTGATTTTTGATGAACTAAAAGATAAATTTAAAATCAAAAAGTTTGTTCCTGCTTCTGGCGCGGCGACAAGAATGTACAAGTTTTTGACAGCTTTTCTGAATGATTTTGATATCACAAAAGAAACAATTAATGCTTACATCAACAGAAAAAATGATAAGGAACTTGCCATTTTTATTGTTGGAATGGAGAAGTTTCCTTTTTTTAAAGAAGCTGATAAAAAGCTAAGAGAAGTTTATCCTGATTTTGAGAGTTTAGAAAGAGATTCTAAAAACTACTATTTTATAAAACTTTTACTTTCTCCTGATTTTTTTAATTCTGCAAACAAGCCAAAAGCAGTTTTACCGTTTCATTTATATAAAACACATATTGCCAATCCGATTGAAGAACATTTGAATGAATGTGTGCATTATGCATCATCCAACAATGTGTCTAATTTACATTTTACCGTTTCAGAAATACATCAAGATTTGTTTGAAAAAGCAGTTCTTGAAGTTAAAGATAAAGTTGAAAAACCTTCAGGAATTACTATCAATATCGGATATTCATATCAAAATAAAAGTACAGATTCTGTCACAGTTGATTTAAATAATAAACTTGTAAAAGATAAAAACGGTAATTTAATTTTTAGACCTGGCGGACATGGGGCTTTAATTGAAAACTTGAATAATTTAGATTCAGATCTTATTTTTATTAAAAATATTGACAATGTAATTCAAAATCATATTGATGAAATTACCCTTTATAAAAAAGCTTTGGCTGGTGTTTTAATTGAAATACAACAAAAGGTCTTTTCACGTTTGGACTCTATAGATCGTAATCTAATTAAAGAAGATCAATTAGAAGATATTATTCTTTTTTTGAAAGAAAAGCTTAATATTGAATTGAATGAAGATTTCAATAAGTTTACCTTCGAGAATAAAATAAGCAAAATAAAAGAACTGTTAAATCGCCCAATTCGTGTTTGCGGAATGGTAAAAAATGAAGGTGAACCTGGAGGAGGGCCATTCTGGATTGTTAATGATAAGGGATTAACTTCGCTTCAAATTGTAGAAACTTCGCAAGTTGATTTGCAAGATAAAAAACAACTCGGAATTTTAGCAGAAGCAACACATTTTAATCCAGTAGACTTAGTTTGCGGAATAAAAAATTACAAAAACGAAAAGTTTGATTTGCTACAATATGTAGATCAGAAAGCTGGTTTTATTGTAGAGAAAAGTGTTGAAGGGAATACCGTAAGAAGTTACGAATTACCAGGTTTGTGGAACGGATCTATGGCAAATTGGTTAACAGTTTTTGTCGCAGTTCCTTTAATTACTTTTAATCCGGTAAAAACGGTAAACGATTTATTAAAAGCTGCTCATCAGCCACAATAATATGGATTTAGATAAAATCATATCAGAATTAAACTTTAAAGCGGTTCGCAGTAGTGGAGCGGGTGGACAAAACGTGAACAAGGTTTCGTCTAAAATAGTTTTGAATTTTGATTTGAATGCTTCTCAAGCTTTGTCTAATGATGAAAAATTGCTTTTGCAAAATAATATTGCTGCACGTTTAACTTCTGAAAACATTTTGATTTTAAACTGCGACGAAGACCGAAGCCAACTCAAAAACAAAGAGATTGTTATCAAACGTTTTTTAGAAATCATCAAAAAAGGATTGTACGTTCCGAAAGTTAGAAAGGCTACAAAAATTCCAAAATCGGTAATCAAGAAAAGAATTAAAGATAAAAAGAATATTTCTGACCTTAAACAATCAAGAAGAAAACCCGATTTTTAGTATTAAGACTGCAGAATTAAGTATTGAGAAATCCAAAAATTAAAAATCTTAATACTTAATACATTTATCTTAATACTTAATACATTTATCTTAATACTTTTTTATATTTGCACTGTCTCAAAGGGGTGCTCTAAATAACGAGCTGAGATCATACCCAAAGAACCTGAGCGAGTAATGTTGCTAAGGGAAAAACGACACTATCGAGCGTGCACACTTTATTTTGTCGGGAAACACATTTATTAATTTAACAAAAGAATAATTCCCCCTTTTATTCGTAATTCTTTACGAATGAAAACTATTTTTCAAGGTGCTAAGGCGCTAAGGTACAAAGGTTCTAAGGTTAAAAACTTTAATAGAACCAAATCTATTTTATTTTCTCTATTTTCTATTTTCTTTTCTCTAATTTCTTCCGCGCAGCAGCAAGATTCTACCAAAGTAAACTCTCTTGATGAGGTTTTGGTTTCTGCAGTCCGTGTTACTTCAAAAACGCCAGTGAGTTTTAGTAATATGGATAAAAAGGAGATCAAATACAGAAATTTAGGTCAAGATATTCCTGTTTTGATGAACTATCTTCCATCGGTTGTTACAACTTCTGATGCTGGAAATGGTGTTGGATACACTGGAATTCGTGTGCGTGGAAGCGACGCTACACGTGTAAATGTAACCATAAACGGAATTCCGTACAACGACGCAGAAAGCCAAGGAACTTTTTGGGTAAATATGCCCGATTTTGCTTCTTCTGTAGAAAGTCTTCAATTACAGCGCGGAGTAGGAACATCTACAAACGGAGCTGGTGCTTTTGGAGCAAGTTTAAATATGCTGACAGATAGTTATGCTAGAAAAGCAACTGGCGAAATTTCAAGTTCTGCTGGATCTTTCAATACATTAAAAAATACCGTAAAGTTTAGTACAGGTTTATTAAATGATCATTTTGAAATTGCAGGTCGTTTATCGGCAATAAAAACAGATGGTTACATAGATCGCGGTAGCGCAGATTTAAAATCGTATTTCTTGCAAGGAACTTATGTTGGTAAAACGACTTTGATTAAAGCTTTGGTTTTTGGAGGAACGCAAAAAACGTATCAATCTTGGAACGGAATTGATAGCGAAAAATTAAGCGAAAACCGCAGATATAATTCGGCAGGAGAATATACAGATGAATTTGGTGTAACACGTTATTATGATAACGAAACTGATAATTACAATCAAGATCATTACCAATTACATTGGAGCGAATCTATTTCTGACAAATGGAGCACAAACTTTGCACTTCATTATACAAAAGGAAAAGGTTATTTTGAAAATTACAAAGAAGATGCTGAAATGTCTGAATATGGTTTGCCTGCCGTTGGAGCAGTAACTACAACAGATTTGGTGCGCCAAAAATGGTTGGATAATGATTTCTACGGAACTACTTTTTCTGCTAAATATGTAGCAGACGGTCTAGATGTTATTTTAGGCGGTGGATGGAACAAATACGAGGGAGATCATTTCGGAAAAGTAATTTGGGCTAGATATGCTTCAACATCAGAATTAGGTGATCATTATTACGATGATTTTTCGACAAAAACGGATGGTAATATTTTCGCGAAAGCAAATTATCAGTTTACAGAACAATTAAGTTTTTACGGAGATTTGCAATACAGAAATGTACATTATAAAGCTAATAGTGCAGAAACTGGTTTAGTAAATGATGATTTCAATTTCTTTAATCCGAAAGCAGGTTTAAATTATGCGTTTTCTCAAAAAAGCACTTTATACTTCTCGTACGCGAGAGCAAATCGTGAACCAAACAGAACTGATTATGAAGGAGGAAATGTAAAGCCAGAAAAATTAAATGATTATGAATTAGGCTGGAGATTCAATTCGGAGAAATTCCAGTTGAATTCTAACGTTTACTATATGGCATATAAAGATCAATTAATCTTGACGGGAAGATTGGATGATGTTGGAGCGCCAATTCGTGCCAATACAGAAAAAAGTTATCGTTTAGGTGTTGAGGTTGATGCAACAATTGCACTTTCAAGCAAGTTCACTTTAAGACCAAATTTTACATTAAGCAGCAACAAAAATGTTGATCTAGCTGTTGATGGCGAATATTACGGAACAACAAAAATTGCTTATTCTCCAGAAGTTATTGCAGGAAACGTAATTGTTTACAAACCAATTGAAGGACTATATCTGTCATTATTGCAAAAATATGTTGGAGAACAATTCATGAATAATATAGAATTGCCAGCTGCTAAATTGGCCGATTATTTTGTAAACGATTTTAATGCTTCTTATGAGATAAAACCAAAATCAGTATTTAAGTCAATTACGATTACGGCTTTGGTTAATAATATTTTAAATAAAAAATATATTTCAAACGGAGCGATGTATGATATTTATCCGTACTATTATCCGCAAGCAGGAACAAATTTCTTGATCGGATTGAGTTTGAAATTCTAAAATAAATTAGTGCACAAAAAAAGCCTGAAATCTATTTTCAGGCTTTTTTGTTTTTTAGTTATAAACGTGAATCACAGTTCCAGATACTTCAGCTCGATATTGCTTCATCGGATATTCTTTTCCTCCAAGTCCTGTAAATAAATTATACTCCGCTTTATCGCAAGAACAAACCGCATAAATACCACTAATTGTCATAGCCACACACGATGTAATTGCCTGATTTGGACAAGCAGCGTCAAAAGCGGTGTAAGTTCCTTCTCCAGTTTTCATTACTATAATTCCTTTTGCTCCATAATTGGCAACATAAACAGGATTGCTCACATATTTCAAATTATTATATGTTGGGAGATTATTGTCCAAATAAACATTAATAGAATAATTGGGAATATACGGATTATTGTTACTTCTGTTGTTGTCGCTGCAAGAGAAGAAAACAGTGGTAAAGGCGATAAAGAACCAGATTTTTTTCATTATTCGAATAAGAATTAGTTAAAACAAAAATAATTTATTTAGATTTGAAATCTATATGATTAACATATAATTATGTACTATTAAAAATAATAGTATATTTGTGGTAAGAAAATCCCGTCGCGATGGGATTTTTTGTATTTATATAAACGATGAAGTTATGAGTAAAGTATCTTATTATACAGCTGAAGGATTAAAAAAATTAAAAGATGAATTGGAGCATTTAAAAAGTGTAATGCGTCCAAAAGCATCTCAAGATATTGCAGACGCAAGAGATAAAGGAGATTTGTCTGAAAATGCGGAATATGATGCAGCAAAAGAAGCACAAGGTTTATTAGAAATGAGAATTGCTAAACTAGAAGAAGTTTATGTAAATGCACGATTAATTGATGAATCTCAATTGGACGTTTCTAAAGTTTTGGTTTTATCGAATGTGAAAATCAAAAACCAAAGCAACGGAATGGAAATGAAATATACACTTGTAGCAGAAAGCGAAGCCGATCTAAAAACAGGAAAAATCTCTGTAACTTCTCCTATCGGGAAAGGTTTACTTGGAAAATCTGTGGGAGAAGTAGCTGAAATTACAGTTCCAAACGGAGTTTTAAAATTTGAAATCCTTGAAATTTCAAGAGACTAAATTTTCGTTTAACCGTTTAATCGTTAAATCGGTTAAACGAATCAACGATTAAACAAATAAACAAAAATGGCATCAATATTCACTAAAATAGTAAACGGAGAAATTCCAGCTTATAAAATTGCTGAAGACGACAATTATCTAGCTTTTTTAGACGTAAATCCAAATGCTAAAGGACACACGCTTTGCATTCCAAAACAAGAAATCGATAAGATTTTTGATATGGATGAAGAACTGTATTTAGGTTTAATGAAGTTTTCTAAAAAAGTCGCTGCAGCTTTAGAAAAAACAGTTCCTTGCAAAAGAGTAGGAATTGCTGTTGTTGGACTTGAAGTGCCACACGCACACGTACATTTGATTCCATTAAACGAAATGGATGAAATGCGTTTTATTAATAAAGTTTCTCTTTCTAAAGAAGAATTTGAAGCTTTAGCAAAAGATATTCAATCGAATTTGTAACGATTTACGAATGTAAGGCTGAGCGATCCCGAGCCTTCGGGAGAAGCCTTTCTTAATATTAGATAGTGCAGTAAAATTATTTACTGCACTTTTTTATTTAAAGAAATCTGAAACGTAGTTCCTTTTCCAATTTCAGAATTTAAAACTTTAATTTTTCCGTTGTGGTATTCTTCTACAATTCTTTTGGTTAAAGAAAGACCGAGTCCCCAACCACGTTTTTTTGTTGTGAAACCAGGTTCAAAAATTGTTTTAAACTGTTTTTTAGAAATTCCGGTTCCAGAATCTTTAATATTGATTTTTACATGATGAGCATCTTGTTCAATCTGAAGATCTAAAGTTCCTTTTCCTTTCATGGCATCAATGGCATTTTTAACCAAATTTTCAATCGTCCAGCTATGCAAAGTTGGATTAATCATGCCGAAAATTGCATTTTCAGGAGCTTTAAACGAAAAAGCAACTTGTTTAGAAAATCGAGATTGAAGATATTCGTAAGCATTTTTTGTTTCTTCAACAATATCATAAAGTCCTAAAACAGGTACAGAACCAATTTTAGAAAAACGGTCTGTAATAGTTTGCAAACGTTCAATATCTTTTTCTATTTCTGTAGAAATAGAAGGATCGATTTCTTCTGTTTTTAAAATTTCAACCCACCCAATCAAAGAAGACAAAGGCGTTCCGATTTGATGCGCGGTTTCTTTTGCCATTCCTGCCCAAAGTTTATTTTGGGTAGCCATTTTTGTGCTTTTGTAGAAATTATAAATTAAGGCAATGCATAAGAAAATAATTAGTGCTAAAGCAATTGGGTAATATTTAAGTTTATTCAGTAATTCTGAATTTCCGTAATATAATGTCTGATATTTTCCAGGCGCATATTCAAAAGTGATAGGTTCATTTTCATTTTTTAACTTATTCAAAAAAGCAGTTCTTTTTTTCTTATCATTAAGAACTTCGTCAGGAACATTTTTAGCGCTCACAACTTTGTCGTACAACATTATAATACCAGGAATTGTGGTGTTGTTGCTAAAAATCTGAAGAGGTAGTTCTACATCGGTGTTTTCATTTGCGTTTACAAGCGTAATTTGAGCATTTACAAAAAGCTTCATTTTTAAGCGTTCCTCAATTTTAAATATTTGGAAGAAAGTATAAGTGTTCCAAAGAATTAGAGAAATGATGATAAAGCAAACCGAAATAATAATCCAGCGGGTTGTATTTGTTCTTTCAGAAAAAGACATATCAATTATTTTGAAGTATAAATATAACGAAATATACACATTTTATATTTTGCGTATACCGAAAGATTTTTAGTTTTATCTAGAAAAGTATTTCTTCTAATTAAACGATTTCAATACTTTTGCAATTACCAAAATGAGGTTTGGTTAAAAAGAAAATTTATGATTAGCATCAATCCAAAGGAAATACCGACAGTAAAACTACAAGGTTATCTGCAAAGTGCTGTGGGACCGAGACCAATAGCTTTTGCGAGTACAATAAGTGCAAAAGGAATTCCGAATTTGTCGCCTTTCAGTTTTTTTAATGTGTTTAGCTCCAATCCGCCAATTTTGGTTTTTTCGCCGTCAAGACGTGTTCGAGATAATACCGTAAAGCACACTTTGATTAATGCAGAAGAAACTCGCGAAGTTGTAATAAATGTTGTAAATTACGATATAGTTCAACAAACTTCATTGGCAAGCACAGAATATGCAGAAGGCGTAAATGAATTTATAAAAGCTGGTTTAACGCAAATCCCTTCAGATATTGTAAAACCATATCGAGTAAAAGAATCTCCGGTACAGTTTGAATGCAAGATTACGCAAATTATTCCGTTAGGAACTGAAGGAGGAGCAGGAAATTTGATTTTGTGTGAAGTAGTGAAAATTCATATTCATGAATCTATTTTAGATGAAAATGGAACAATCGACCAGCATAAAATTGATTTGGTTTCAAGGCTAGGAAAAGATTGGTATTCAAGATCTAATCAAGGACTTTTTGAAGTAGCAAAACCCTTGACAACACTAGGAGTAGGCGTAGATGCGATTCCAGATTTTGTAAAAGAAAGCGCTGTTTTTGATGGCAATGATTTAGGTAAATTAGGAAACATTGAGGTCTTGCCCACAAAAGAAGAAGTTAGTATATTTGTGAAGGAAAATTTTTCTGTAAAAGGAGTTTTAAGTTCTGATGACCAGAAAAAAGTACATTTAGAAGCAAAAAAATACTTGGATAATGGCGATGTAGAATCGGCTTGGAAAGTGCTTTTAGCAAAAAAATAAAGAAGAATAGAAACAATAATTAATATAAACGAAGATGGAAGTTATAGGAAAAGTAAAAGTGGTTAATCCTGAGCAACAAGTTAGTGCTTCATTCAAAAAAAGAGAATTAGTAGTTACTACAGATGAGCAGTATCCACAGCACATTTTAATCGAATTTACACAAGATAAATGCGATTTATTAAGCAGCTATAAACAAGGAGAGGCAGTAAAAGTTTCTATCAATTTAAGAGGAAGAGAGTGGGTTAATCCGCAAGGAGAAACAAGATATTTCAATAGTATTCAAGGTTGGAGAATCGAAAGAGTAGGTAACGAGGCGCCAACGCAAGCACCACCAATGCCAGCTGCACAAACTTTTGCTCCTGCAACAAATGTAAGCGAAGACGAACCAGACGATTTACCGTTCTAAGAATTTAGAAATTGTAATATAGTAAATTCCAAATTCCAATTCATTCGACTGAATTTGGGATTTGGAATTTTTTATTTCAACTTTTTGATATTGATTATTTTTAAAGATGTATTATTTATTCAACGATTTATTTTTTCCGCCTGTTACTGAAGCCGATGAAGAAGGTGTTTTGGCAATTGGTGGAGATTTAAGTTCAGAACGTTTACAATTGGCTTACAAAAGCGGAATTTTTCCTTGGTTTAATGAAGGAGAACCAATTCTTTGGTGGGCGCCAGATCCGAGAATGGTATTGTTTTTTGATGAATTAGTAATATCCAAAAGCATGAGGAACATTCTGAATAGAAGAATGTTTAAGGTTACTTATAATAAAAGTTTTAGAGAAGTAATTTCGAATTGCCAGCAAATAAAACGCGATGGACAAAACGGAACTTGGATTTCTAACGAAATGATTGATGCTTACTGCAAGTTAAATGAAGAAGGAATTGCAAAATCTGTTGAGGTTTGGCAAGATGAAAAGTTAGTCGGAGGTTTGTACGGAATTGATTTGGGAAAAGGAAATATCTTTTGCGGAGAAAGCATGTTTTCTAAAGTTTCAAACGCCTCAAAAGTTGCTTTTATCGCTTTAGCTTTACATTTGCAAAAAGAAAATTACAAATTATTAGATTGCCAGGTTTATAATCCTCATTTAGAGAGTTTAGGTTGTCGTGAAATTGAACGTGAAGAGTTTATGTCTATTTTAAAAAGTAAATAAAAATGAGCGCAGTTTACAGTGTAAAAGAAATCTATATTTATCCGATAAAAAGTTTGGCGGGGATTAGTTTAAAAAGTGCCAATGCAGAAGAAATGGGCTTTGAAAATGACCGTCGTTGGATGCTTATTAATACTGAAAATGTTCATGTTACTCAAAGAGAATATCCTAAAATGAGTCAGTTTTATCCTGAAATTTCGGGAGATAAAATTAGAATCAATTTTGAGGGAGAAACTCATGAATTCCTGATAAATGAATATCTTGAAAATGCTATCGATTCGCAAGTCTGGGATGATAAAAGTGAAGTTTTTGAAGTCAATAAAACTTCTTCAAATTGGTTTAGCGACAAATTGGGTTTTGACTGTAAATTGGTAAAAATCATTAAAAATGGCGACAGAAAACATGAAAGTTCTAAATTAAAAGAAACCTTCAATGTTAGTCTCGCTGATGGATATCCGTATTTATTAATCGGAACAGAAAGCCTTGATTTTTTGAATGAAAAATTAGAAGAAAAAATCACTATTAAAAGATTTCGTCCTAACATTGTCATAAGTACCAAAAAAGCTCATGAAGAAGATGATTTCAAGGATTTTAAAGTAGGCGATGTTCAATTTAAAAATATAAAACCCTGCGGAAGATGTATTATGGTTAATAATGATCCGCAGAAAGGAATTGTAAAAAAAGAACCTCTAAAAACGTTGAGCAAATACAGAAATGTAGATAACTCTGTTTTATTCGGGACTAATATTGTCAGCTTAAATTCTGGAATTATTAGTGTTGGCGATGAGGTTGTTTTCTAAAAATTCAACTTTGTAAAATTCCAATTTAGCGTATTAAAAATTACCAATTCGTTTTTTAAAGTAGGTAATTCTAGAATCAGTTTCAGTGTTTCATGCGCCATCATATTCCCTATAATTCCGGGTAGAGTTCCCAAAACACCATTCAAATTACAATTCGGAACGTCTTTTGGATCTGGCATTTCTGGAAACAAATCCCGAAGATTTTTACTTCCGTTATGATTGAAAACTGCAATTTGTCCTTCAAATTTTAAAATACTTCCGTAAACTAAAGTCTTTTTCAGTTTAACGCAAGTATCATTTACCAAATAACGAGTTGAGAAATTATCTGAACCATCTACAACAATATCAAATTGTTCAATGATTTTTGATGCATTTTCTAGAGTTAATTTTTCATTAATTGCCACAGCTTCGATCAACGGATTTAATTTTGAAACTACTTTTTGTGCCACAATTGCTTTTTGTTGACCGATCTCATTTTCAGTATATAAAATCTGTCGATGAAGATTGTGAATTTCAATAGAATCAAAATCCATAATTCCGATAAAACCAACTCCAGCCGTTGCAATATATTGTAAAATCGGACAGCCTAAACCGCCAGCGCCAATGACTAAAACGCGTGCTTTTTTTAGTTTTTCCTGACCTTCATCGCCAATTTCAGGAAGAATGGTTTGTCTGTTGTAACGAAGGAATTCTTGTATAATGCTCACTTTAAATTTTAGATTTTAGATTGTTGATTTTAGATTGATGTTGGAATTTAAATATTTCTGATTTTTAGATTGCTTTAATCTGAAATCTACAATCTAAAATCTGAAATAAAACTTTTGCTCCAATCTTTCCAAACAGGTTCGTAACCTTTATTTTTAATAATTTTTGAAATTTCCTCAGCAGAACGTTCATCGCTGATTTCAAATTGTTCTAAAGATTGCGGATCTACAACATAACCGCCAGGATTTGTTTTTGAACCAGCACTCATACTTGTAACGCCAATCGGAATTATATGGTTTCTAAATTTTTCGTTTTCACGAGTCGAAATGGAAATTTCTAAATCTTCATTCCACAATCTATAAGCGCAAATTAACTGGGTTAAATCTTTATCATCCATAATAAAATTCGGTTCGATAATTCCTTCGGCGGGGCGGAGACGTGGAAAAGAAACAGAATATTTAGTTTGCCAATATTTTTTCTGCAAATAATCTAAGTGTAAAGCATTGAAAAAGCTATCGGTTCGCCAATCTTCCAAACCTAATAAAACGCCTAAACCAATTTTATGAATTCCCGCAGTTCCAATTCGGTCAGGAGTTTCCAATCTATAGTCAAAATTTGATTTTTTACCTTTAGTATGATACTTTTTATAAACTTCTTGATGATACGTTTCCTGATAAACCAAAACCGAATATACTCCAGCATTATGCAAACGTTCATAATCTTCTGTAGAAAGTGGTTGAACTTCAACAGAAATAATAGAAAAGTCTTCTTTGATTAAGTTAATGGCATTTAGAAAATAATTGATATTCACAGTATAATTTGCCTCGCCTGTAACTAGTAAAACATGATCAAAACCAGTTTTTTTTAAGGCTTCGACTTCTAGTTTTATTTCAGCATCAGAAAGTGTTTTTCTTTTGATTTTATTGTCTAAACTAAATCCGCAGTATGTACAGATGTTTTGGCATTCGTTGCTTAAATACAACGGCGCATACATTTGAATGGTTTTTCCGAAACGCTTTTTTGTTATTTCATGACACTTTTGTGCCATTTGTTCTAAATAATTTTGAGCAATTGGAGAAATCAAAGTCAGAAAATCATCAAGATTGTATTTGGTTTTAGCCAAAGTTAGCTCGACATCTTTTGATGTGGTTTGGTATATTTTGGATTTAATTTGATCCCAATTATATTGCTCAAAAATAGCTTTAAATGTGTTCATTTTGAATGTGTTTTTTTTACCGCAAAGCGCGCTAAGAATACGCAAAGTTCCCAAAGCTTTGGGTTCTTGTTTTTGACTTTAAAGCACACAAAGCTTTGTGAACTTTGCGAAAAAACTTTGCGTTCTTTGCGGTAAAAAAACTTTTGCGGTTAATATTATTTAGTCATATAAAAATGAAGTCAAAGGACTTGAAGCAACTGCATAATTTTGCTGATTAGCAACTTTGGCTTCAAAAGCTTTTCTTCCTGCTATTACAGCTTGCTTAAATGCCTCTGCCATTAATTTTGGATTTCCAGCAACAGCAATTGCAGTGTTTACCAAAACAGCATCGGCACCTATTTCCATTGCTTTTGCAGCGTCAGAAGGAGATCCGATTCCTGCATCAACAATAACAGGCACAGCGCTTTGCTCGATTATGATTTCTAAAAAATCAATAGTTTTTAAACCTTTATTACTTCCAATCGGTGAACCTAAGGGCATTACGGCGGAAGTTCCAGCGCTTTCTAAATGTTTGCATAAAACTGGATCAGCATGAATGTACGGAAGAACGATAAAGCCTAGTTTTGCCAATTCTTCTGTGGCTTTTAATGTTTCAATCGGATCTGGCATTAAATATTTGGGATCTGGATGAATCTCTAATTTTACCCAATTGGTTTCTAAAGCTTCACGAGCCAACTGCGCCGCAAAAACAGCTTCTTTAGCATTTCTTGCACCTGAAGTATTTGGCAATAAACTAATATTTGGATGTTGTAAATGCGAGAGGATTGCATCGGTTTCTGTTTCAAGATCAATGCGCTTAAGTGCAACGGTTACCAATTCACTTTCTGAAGCTAAAACTGCTTGCGCCATTTCTTCATTCGAACCAAATTTTCCTGTTCCTAAAAACAAACGAGAATTAAAAGTTTTGTTTCCTATGTTAAGCAACGATGTTTGCATATAATTTTTCATTTAATTGTTGAATCAATTTTTCTTTTTCTTCACTTTCTGTGATGATTCCGGAAAGGGCAATTCCGTAAATTCCAGTTTCCATCAGCGGAGCTACGTCGCGTAATGTGATGCCTCCAATAGCGTAAACAGGAATTTGAAGTTTGTTTTTTTTTATTTTTTCAAGAATATCAAAATAACCCGCCAAACCTAAAATCGGACTTAATTTTTCTTTTGTGTTTGTAAATCGAAATGGTCCTAAACCAATATAATCACAGCCGTTTTTTACATGATTTTCGATGTCTTCAAAAGTATTTGCCGTGCCTCCGATTATTTTGGTTGTGCCTAAAATTGCTCTTGCTTCATCAATTTTGGTATCAGTTAAACCTAAATGAACACCATCTGCGGCGATTTGTTGGGCAAGATGTAAATCATCATTTACAATAAAATTTGCAAGATATTCTTCGCACAAAGGTTTCACAGCTTCCGCAAGAGTAAAAACATCTTTTTGGGTTTGGTTTTTAAATCGCATTTGCACCCAATTGCATCCCGCATCTAATGCTTGATTTATATTGTATAATTGTTCTTCGATAGTTTCGCCTTGCGAAATGTATTGTAATTTGTTATACATAATGATATCCGATTAAGGTTGAGGTTGAACTTAGATAGTTTTCAATGTATTTTTTGCCATTTTTGCAAGCCTCTTCTAAACTTTGATTTAAAGCTAAATTTGCTGCAATTGCTGACGAAATAACACAACCAGAGCCATGTTTTTCAAAGCATTTTTTATTTGAAGGAAGCAATTCTAAAATTTCATTTTTTAGAAATAGAAGATCGGTTCCTATTGCCGTTTTGTTATGTCCGCCTTTTAAGAGAATATTAGTCGCAACTTTGTTTTCTTTCCAGTAATCTTTTGCAACAAAACCAGGAAACAAAACTTCAATCTCATCAAGATTTGGAGTAATGAGATCAATTTTTGATATGATTTTATTTAAATCCAAATAATCTTTGATATTCAAAAAATCAAATTTTGTCGTCGATTTTAAAACGGGATCCCAAACAATTTTTGTTGATGGAGAAAGAAGTTTTATGGTTGAAACAATTCGACTTAAATCATATAGAGAAGAAAGAATTCCGATTTTCACGGCGCTTATTTTATAATTTAAAAACAAAGTTTCAATAGAACGAATAACAAAACTCAAATCTGTCCATTGAATTTCATAAAATTGATTCTCAGTCTGAATGGTATTGGCCGTTGTAATGGCAAAACCAGAAACTTTATGCTGTTCAAATGTCTTGATGTCAGCCAAAATTCCTGCACCGCCCGATGGATCTAGACCTGCGATTGAAAGTACGAATGGACGATTTTCTGACATGATTTAAATTGTTTTAAAGGATTTTCGTTTTTCCAAATTGTTCCTAAAAGCGCAATATCGTCAAAACCATTTTCAAGTGTTTTTTGAATGTTTTCTGCATCAATTCCGCCTAAAGCGATGGCTTTTGTTTTATGATTTGTTCTTGATTTTAATGCTTCGAAAAGATCAGTTTTTGGATGATAATTTTCTTTAGAAATACTATTAAAAACAGGGCTTAGAAATGCGTAGTCAAAATCATTTTCTAAAGAATTAAAATCTTCGATAGAATGCGTTGATGTTGATAGAAACCTACAAGGTTTTGAAAACCTTGCAGGATGATTAAGATTCTGTTTTCTTTCTTTCTCAGAAAAATGAAATCGGTTAATTCCAAAATCTTTTGCCAAATCATAATGATTTTGCAGAACCAATTTATTTCGAAATTCTAGTTTTATCTGATGAATAAATTGAGCCATTTCTACTTCTGAAAAATCAGGTTTCCGAATATGAAGCAAAGTCAATCCTTCTTCAAATAAAGAATGAATTATTTTGATTTCATCTGCAATAGCAAACGGATTAGAAATCACAATCATATCTTTTCTCTTTATTCTTTCTTCTATTTTCTAGATATAAATCTCTTTGCCCTGCTCAATAAACTCTTCTGATTTCTCTTGCATTCCTTTTTCTGCGGCAGCAACATCTCTAATTTCCTGAGATATTTTCATAGAACAGAACTTAGGTCCACACATCGAACAGAAGTGCGCCACTTTTGCCCCATCAGCAGGAAGTGTTTCATCATGAAATTCTCTTGCAGTATCTGGATCTAAAGCCAAATTAAACTGATCTTCCCAACGGAATTCAAAACGGGCTTTACTTAATGCATTATCGCGATATTGCGCTCCCGGATGGCCTTTTGCTAAATCTGCAGCATGAGCAGAAATTTTATACGTAATTACACCGTCTTTTACGTCTTTTTTATTCGGTAAGCCCAAGTGTTCTTTTGGCGTTACATAACACAGCATCGCACAACCGTACCAGCCAATCATCGCGGCACCAATTGCAGAAGTAATATGATCGTAGCCCGGTGCAATATCTGTTGTTAACGGACCTAAAGTGTAAAATGGAGCTTCATGGCAATGCTCTAATTGCTTGTCCATATTTTCTTTAATCATGTGCATTGGCACGTGTCCTGGACCTTCAATAAAAACTTGAACATCATGTTTCCAAGCAATTTTTGTCAGTTCGCCTAAAGTTTCTAATTCTGCAAATTGTGCTGCATCATTAGCATCTGCAATCGAACCTGGACGTAGGCCATCTCCTAAAGAAAAAGCGACATCATATTGTTTCATGATTACGCAAATTTCTTCAAAATGAGTATACAGGAAGTTTTCTTTATGATGGAATAAACACCATTTTGCCATAATAGAACCACCGCGCGAAACAATTCCAGTAACACGATTTGCGGTTAAATGAATGTAGCGAAGTAAAACGCCGGCATGAATTGTAAAATACGAAACACCTTGTTCTGCCTGTTCAATTAAAGTATCGCGGAAAATTTCCCAAGTCAAATCTTCGGCAATTCCTTTTACTTTTTCTAATGCCTGATAAATCGGAACTGTGCCAATTGGAACAGGAGAATTACGGATAATCCATTCTCTTGTCTCGTGAATGTTTTTTCCTGTAGAAAGATCCATAATCGTGTCAGCTCCCCAACGGCATGCCCAAACGGCTTTTTCTACTTCTTCTTCAATACTAGAAGTAACGGCGCTATTTCCAATATTGGCATTGATTTTTACCAAGAAATTACGTCCCACAATCATTGGTTCACTTTCTGGGTGATTAATATTGTTTGGGATAATGGCTCTTCCGCAGGCAACTTCAGAACGTACAAATTCTGGGGTGATTTTACTTTTTGGAGTATTCGCACCGAAACTATGACCGCTGTGTTGACATTGCATCGCTTTGGTTTGTTGGTTTAAAAGTTCAATTCGTTGATTTTCGCGAATAGCAATATATTCCATTTCGGGAGTTATAATTCCTTGTTTGGCATAGTATAATTGAGTGACGTTTGCTCCTTTTTTAGCACGTTTTGGCTGATGTAAATATTCAAATCTAAGGTGATTTAAACTTTCATCTTTTAATCGGCTTAAGCCATAATCGGAAGTTATTTCGTTTAAAATTTCGACATCATTTCGGTCAAGAATCCAGCTTTCGCGTAAGCGTGGCAATCCTTTTCGAATATCAATTTCAACATTCGGATCTGTATATGGACCAGAAGTATCATAAACTGTTACGGGAGGATTTTTCTCAATTCCTCCGTTAGAAAGTTTGGTGTCGCTAAGATTAATTTCGCGCATTGCCACTTTTATAGGATGAATTTCTCCATCGATATAAACTTTTTTAGAATTCGGAAATGGGGTTCTTGATATTTGTTCTTCGTTTGTCATAGTTTGTATATTGTAAGATGTAAGATGTGAATTATAGATACGCACTGCAGTGCGTCTACGCCCGGTATGTAATTGGAATTTTATTCTATCCTCCCTGCGTAGCAGAAATAATTAAGATTTCGTCAGTTTCTTGTACGAAGAATTCGTTCCATTTAAGTTTTGGAACAATGGTATTGTTGACAGCAATGGCGATTCCGTTTTGTTTGTGCGGAATTTCGAGATCGAGCAATGATTGAACGCTTAGCGATTCAGCATTGAAATGTTTAGTTTGTTGATTGATTTTTAGTTCCATTCCTTTGAGTTTAGTGTATAGTTACACATTAGGAATGGCTACAAGAACGCATAAAAATGCGCGCAGAAGTCATCTTACTTTTCCCTACGCTAGTATGAACTAGATCAGGTTCAGAGGGTAAAATCTCAGCCTACAAGTTGTAGACACCCCTAAAGTGTGAAGCAAATATATGTAATTTTTGTTTAAAAAGTTTCAGTTTTCAAGTTTCAGGTTCAAAAAAAACTGAAAATTGCGACTGAAAACTATTTTGTTCTCGTCCAGCAATCTTCGATATGATCATTGACCATTCCAGTTGCTTGCATATGCGCGTAAATAACAGTTGAGCCAACGAATTTGAAACCACGTTTTTTTAAATCTTTGCTGATAGCATCAGAAATTGGAGTGGTTGCTGGGACATCTTTTAATGTTTTAGGATTGTTATCAATTGGTTTTCCGTCGACGAATTTCCAGATGTATTTGGAGAAAGTTCCAAATTCTTCTTGAATCTTCATAAATGCCTGCGCGTTTGTTACAGCTGATCTTATTTTAAGTTTGTTACGAATGATTCCTGTATTTTGCAGTAATTCTTCGATTTTATCTTCAGAATAATTGGCGATTTTTTTATAATCGAAATTGTCAAAAGCGACTTTGAAATTTTCTCTTTTATTTAAAATGGTAATCCAGCTTAAACCTGCTTGAAAAGTTTCAAGAATTAAAAATTCGAAAATAGTGGGATCATCGTAAACAGGAACTCCCCATTCTTCGTCATGATACTTTTTGTATAAATCACTTGCTGAACACCAGCCGCATCTTATTTGTTCCATTATTTTCCAATTTTCCAGTGATAACCTTTTACGGTTGGTATGTAAGCTTTTGTTCCAATTATGATCAAATCAGTATAGATTTTCTTTTTATATTTAATTCCAATTGCATTTCCAGAAGTATACATTTTATTGGCCTCAAATTTGAATTTTATTTTCGCATCTCTAAATTTCGCGTCAGAAATTTTTTCTATAAACCAAGTAGATTTCCATTTTATTTCAATTTCATCTTCAGAAGTTTTAGTAATGCTTTTTATTAGTTTTATTCCGTCAGCAGGAACATCATGATTTTCTATAAGTTCTTTTTGAGTTAAAGTTTCACCAGTTTTGCAATCTGATATAAATTTTTTAAAAGAAGTGATTCCTAAAAACTTATCATTTTCAATTTTAGGTTTTACAACGCTATCATTTAATGTTGAGGCATTCTCGGTCAGAATTTCTTCTGTTGTAATTTGATCTACAATTGTGTTTTTATATTGTTTTACGGTTTCAATAGTGCTTTCAGAAATCGTTTCTATTTGGTTTGAAATCTTATCAGTGACTTCTAACATTTGTTTTTTAGCATTTTTGGAACAGCCTATTATGCAACCTGCAATAATTACTAAAAAGTATATTTTATAATTTTTCATTATTGTAGTTCCTCGTTTTTTTTCAGATTGTCTTTTTCTAAATATTTTTTAATTAAATGATGGCCTAAATAAATGGCGGGAGTTAGCAAAATAGCGATTGCTAATTTGAAAGTGTATCCGATTAATCCTGAAGAGATAAACGTATCAAAATCTATTTTTCCAGGAAGCCAAAATGCAATTCCTAAGACAATAAAAGAATCAAATAATTGCGAAATTACAGTAGAACCAGTAGCTCTAAGCCATATTTTTTTTTCGCCCGTTCTGTTCTTAAAAAACCAAAAAATCCAGACATCAATAAGCTGCGATGCCATAAAGGCGATTAAGCTTCCAACAATAATCCACATACTTTGTCCGAAAACGGCTTGAAATTGCTCGTCATTTACGGGACTTATTCCTTTTGCTGCGGGAATAACAATCGCCATAAACAAGATTAAAAAAGCATAGGCAATTAAACATGCTGTGATGAAAGAAAGTTTTTTTACGCCTTTTTCTCCAAAATACTCATTAATTAAATCTGTTGTTAAAAATACAATTGGCCAAGGCAAGATTCCGATACTCATTACAAATGGACCGATCTGAATTAATTTTCCTCCGATAAGTTCGGCAACAACTGCATTGGTAATAAAGATTCCGGCTAGAATTACAAAAACAATTTCTCTTCGAGTTTTAAACATGATAATTTGGATATTAGCGTTTCAAATTTAAACTATTTCCTTTTTAACTGAAAGTTGTTTTTTGAATTTGCATTTTCGTCAAGTTAAAAGTTAAAAATTATTCATTGGTTTTCTTTTTAGTTATTTTTGAAACAATTACTAATTCTATTATTAAATCTAATTAATGAGAATGAAAAAAATATTATCAATTTTTATCATGAGTACAACCTTTTTTGCGTCTAACGCACAAACAAATTCTAACAATCCTCTTCTAAAGAAATGGACAGGTCCGTATGGTGGCGTTCCAGCTTTTAATGAGTATAAAGTTTCGGATTTTAAACCAGCAATTGAATTTGCAATTCAGGAAAAACTTAATGAAGTAGATGCTATTGCGAACAATACAAAACCTGCTACTTTCGAAAATACTATTGTTGCTTTGGAGCGCTCTGGTGAAACAATCGAGAGAATTATGACAGTTTACGGTATTTACAGATCGAATTTAAGCAGTCCTGAGTTTAGCGTAATTGACAGAGAAATGTCGCCTAAATTTTCTGAGTTTTCAGATAAAATCAATCAAAATAAAAAATTATTTAATAGAATCGAAACGGTTTATAATTCAAAAGATAAAAGCAAGCTTACAGGTGAGCAACAACGTTTAATTTGGTTGTATTACACTAATTTTGTGCGTCAAGGTGCTCAGTTAAATGACGCCGACAAAGCTAAAGTTGCAGGAATAAACAAAGATTTGGCTTCACTTTTTACTCGTTTTAGCCAAAATTTATTGGTAGAAGAGAATAACCAATACGTTGCTTTAAAAACAGAAAGCGATTTTGATGGTCTACCAGCTGAAGTTAAAAATGCTGCGATTGCAGAAGCAAAAGAAAGAAAATTAGACGTTATGGGTTGTATTGCCAATACACGTTCATCAATCGAGCCATTTTTGACTTTTTCAACACGTAGAGATTTAAGAGAAAAAGCATTTGATATTTTTGTGAAACGAGGTGATAACGGAAATGAAAATGACAATAACGCAACACTTGTTTCTATTTTGCAATTGCGTACGCAAAAAGCAAAATTATTAGGTTATCCAACATTTGCTGATTGGAGTTTGTCTAATAAAATGGCAAAATATCCTAAAAAGACTTTGGCTTTGATGGAATCTGTTTGGGAACCAGCTGTTGAGCAAGTTCATAAAGATGTTGCCGAAATGCAGAAAATTGTTGATGCTGAAGGAGGAAATTTTAAAATTCAGCCTTGGGATTACCGTTTTTATGCTGAAAAAGTTAGAAAAGCTAAATACGATTTAGATCAAAATGAAGTTAAGCCTTATCTTCAGTTAGAAAATTTACGCGAAGGAATGTTTTGGGTTGCCGGAGAGTTATTTAATTTAAGCTTTAAGCAAATTACGAATGTTCCGGTTTATCATCCAGATGTACGTGTTTGGGAAGTAAGCAATAAAGTAACTGGCAAAGTTGTAGGTTTATGGTATTTTGATCCTTACGCTCGTGCAGGAAAGCGTTCTGGAGCATGGATGAATGCTTACCGAGCTCAAGAGAAACTTGATGGAGATGTATTGACAATTGTGTCTAATAACTGTAATTTTATTAAAGGAGCTGCAAATGAACCAATTTTAATTTCTTGGGAAGATGCTTCGACTTTATTCCACGAATTTGGACACGCACTTCATGGATTATGTTCTAATGTTACTTACCCAAGTTTAGCAGGAACAGCCGTTGCGAGAGATTATGTAGAGTTTCCATCGCAATTATTAGAACATTGGCTGGCAACTCCAGAAGTGTTGAATAAATTCGCTTTGCATTATAAAACAAACCAGCCATTGCCACAGGCTTTAGTAGATAGAATTGAAAAAGCATCAAACTTTGGTGAAGGCTTTTCTACTGTTGAAACGATTTCAAGTTCTTTGGTCGATATGAAGCTTCATTTAGCTACACAACCTATTGATCCGAAGAAATTTGAAAAAGAAACGTTAGATGCGCTTCATATGCCTTCTGAAATTGTAATGCGTCACCGTATTCCGCAATTTGGACATATTTTCTCAAGCGATGGCTATGCTGCAGGTTATTATAGCTATTTATGGGCAGATGTTATCAATGCTGATGCTTGGGAAGCTTTTACAGAAGGAAAAGGTGCTTATGATAAAACTGTTGCAAAAAGACTTTACGATACTGTTTTTAGTGTAGGAAATACTATTGATCAGGAAAAAGCGTACGAGAATTTTAGAGGAAGAGCTCCGAAATCTGATGCTTTAATGCGCGCAAGAAACTTTCCAATTAAGGCTAAGAAATAATAAGATTAAAATCTGATTAAAGTCCCCAGATAATTATTTATTTGGGGATTTTTTTTGAATTGTTTTGCAGTTCTTATTTTAGTTTTTTTTACATTTTGAAATCCGACCGAAGTTCTATCTTTCAGAATAAAAAAGCCGAAGGTTTTTTTTAGTAGTTCCGAAAGGAACGGATTATATTGTAGAGCTGTCCCGAGGCTTCGGGATCAGTCCAGTTTGTAGAATAACAAAAAAAAGCCCTGAATTGTAAAATTCAGGGCTTTTATATTGAAATACTTTTAGATTAACCTAAAGATACTCTTTTGAAACCAGTGATTTCAACATTGAATCCTTTAACATAATCACCAACTTTTTTACTGTCATCTTTGATGAAGTTTTGATCAAGTAAAGCTTTTTCTTGATCTAAAGTAGTGTTGTCAGAAATGAAACGTTGAACTTTTCCTGGAAGAATTTTGTCCCAGATTTGCTCTGGTTTTCCTTCAGCTTTTAATTCAGCTTTAGCATCTTCTTCAGCTTGTTTGATAACTTCAGGAGTTAATTGAGAGAAAGAGATGTATTTAGGAACATTTTTTAAAGTTTTTCCTAAACGTGCAGCTTCTTCATTATCTTTTTCAATTACAGCAATACGAGCTGCAAGTTCAGATTCAACGAAAGCAGGATCAAAATCTTTGTAAGATAATGTGTCAGCTCCCATAGAAGCAACTTGCATAGAAACGTCTTTTGTTAAAGCTTCAGCGTTAGCCACTGGAGCAGAAATTGCAGTTAAAGCAGCAATTTTGTTAACGTGAACGTAAGATCCAACGTAAGCACCTTCTAAAATTTCGAAACCACCGATTTCGATTTTCTCACCGATAACACCTGTTTGCTCGATTAATTTTTCAGCAACAGTGATTCCGTTGAAATCAGAAGCTAAGAAATCTTCTTTAGAAGAGAAGTTAATAGCTCTTTCAACTAAATCTTTAGCTAAAGTTACGAAAGCTTCATTTTTACCTACGAAGTCAGTTTCACAGTTTAAAGTGATGATAGCTCCTTTAGTGTTGTCCGCATTGATAAAAGAAACAGCAGCTCCTTCAGAAGACTCACGGTCAGAACGGTTAGCAGCAACTTTTTGTCCTTTTTCTCTAAGAATTTGGATAGCTTTATCGAAATCTCCTTCAGCTTCAACTAAAGCTTTTTTACAGTCCATCATTCCGGCACCTGTAGATTGTCTTAATTTATTTACGTCTGCAGCAGTAATTGTTGCCATAATATTTTAAGTTTTAATGTGTTTAAAAGTAAAAAATTCCAGCTTTTAAATCCCAAACTCCAATTTTAATAAATTATCAACATAACGTTTTTAATTCTGGTTGGATTTTGGAATTTAAAATTTGGAATTTAAATTTTGATTTATTCTTCAGTTGCAGGAGCAGCTTCAGCTTCAACAGCAGGAGCTTCTTCAGCAGCTTCAACTTCTTTTTCAGCACCTCTGTCAGAAAGACCTTCGATTACTGCAGTAGTTACTAAAGATAAAATTTTGTCAATTGATTTAGAAGCATCATCATTTGCAGGAATTACGTAATCAACCTCTCTTGGGTCAGAATTCGTATCAACCATTGCGAAAACTGGAATGTTTAATTTTTGAGCTTCTTTTATTGCGATGTGTTCAGCTTTGATATCTACTACGAACAATGCTGCAGGTAGTCTAGACATATCAGCAATTGAACCTAAGTTTTTCTCTAATTTAGCACGTAGACGATCAACTTGTAAACGCTCTTTTTTAGATAAAGTGTTGAAAGTACCATCTTTCTTCATTTTATCGATAGAAGACATTTTTTTAACTGCCTTTCTGATAGTTACGAAGTTAGTCAACATACCACCTGGCCATCTTTCAGTGATGTAAGGCATGTTTGCAGCTTTTGCTTTATCAGCAACGATGTCTTTTGCTTGTTTTTTGGTAGCTACGAATAAGATTTTTCTACCTGATGCAGCGATTTTTTTCAAAGCTTCGTTAGCCTCTTCAATTTTAGCTGCAGTTTTATATAGATTGATAATGTGAATACCATTACGCTCCATATAAATGTAAGGAGCCATGTTTGGATCCCATTTTCTAGTCATGTGTCCGAAGTGAACACCTGCTTCTAGTAATTCTTTTACTTCTATTTTGTTTGCCATTTTTGTACTAGTTTACGTTCTGTTGATTAGCAATGTATAAATGGCGATTTCTCTGGCTTTATACATTTAGATGCTAAACTATATCCTACCTCGATAGGAGAGCAACAATAACTGTGTTTTTTAATTTCAATAAATAATTGATAATGTCTTGTCCCATCTGAACAAGACAGGTAATATTAACGTTTAGAGAATTGGAATCTCTTACGAGCTTTCTTCTGACCGAATTTCTTACGTTCAACCATTCTTGGGTCTCTTGTTAATAAACCTTCTGGTTTAAGGATAGCTCTGTTTTCAGCGTTAACTTCACACATTACGCGTGCTAATGCCATTCTTACAGCTTCTGCTTGACCAGTTGTACCACCTCCGTAAACGTTTACTTTTACGTCAAAGTTACTAGCGTTTTCTGTCATAGAAAGCGGTTGCAAAACTTTGTATTGTAAAGTTGCAGTTGGAAAGTAAGTTGCGAATTCTTTTTTGTTTACAGTGATGTTTCCAGTTCCTTCAGAAACGTATACACGTGCAACAGCGGTTTTTCTTCTACCGATTTTGTGAATAACTCCCATTACTTAAGATCATTTAGGTTAACAGTTCTAGGTTTTTGAGCTCCGTGTTTGTGCTCAGATCCTACAACAACATTTAGATTTCTAAAAAGTTCTGCTCCTAATTTGTTTTTAGGTAACATACCTTTTACAGCTTTTTCTACTAATAATGCAGGGTTTTTAGATTGCAATACTTTAGCAGTTAAAGTTCTTTGTCCTCCTGGGTAACCTGTATGACGCATGTAAATTTTGTCATTCAATTTTGTACCTGTAAGGTTAATTTTTTCTGAGTTGATAACAATTACGTTATCTCCACAGTCAACGTGCGGTGTGTAACTTGGCTTGTACTTACCTCTCAAGATCATTGCAACTTTAGAAGCAAGACGTCCTAAGTTATGACCTTCAGCGTCAACAACAATCCACTCTTTAGTTACAGTGGCTTTGCTAGCTGAAACTGTTTTGTAGCTTAATGCGTCCATAATATTATTTTAATTAAACATTCCATCCCCAATAAAGGGGATGCAAAAGTACAATTAATTATTTTAAAACCAAATACCTGAAAGAATATTTTATCTGCTGAAAATCAGGGGTTATGTTTTTTAATTAATTCATGAATAAAAAAACCGTCTCCACAATAAAGTGAAGACGGTTAAATATTTAGAAAAAAAGTGACTATACAATAAATATATTGGCAATGTCAACTACTTGCTGAGTCGTAAGTGGCTCATCATAAGCTTCGGAGCCTGCTGCTGCCCCAAAAGCAGTTGCAGTATTAAATCCTGCCTGCATTGTTACACCTTCGCCATCGTAAACAGCTTGTGTCGCTGCTGGCATACCTGCGCCTCTTTCGGAATTAGAAATCCATCCTTTTAAACCTCGCAATCTTCTAACTTCTGAAGCATGACGAGCTTCAACAGAATGAATTTGCAATGCCGCGGTCAATAAATCGGGTGTTGTAATTAAGTTTGCGGCTTGTCCTTTATATGCTCTAACTCCAGTATCTTCAAAAGCTTGTGCTAATGCTAAAAAGGTTGGGTAATCTCCAAACGGATTAAATGCGCCTCCAACTGTAAAGTCAAAAGTTGGTTTTGGAACAAAATTGGCACTTGCTGAGCCGCCTAAACCTGCAATCAAAAATTTTACGTGATCTGATTCGTGTGCAGCAATTTGCTGAAATACTTTTAAATCGCGTCCGCCATTTTCAGAAGCAGGAATTACACCTGAATCTAATGCCATGGCGTAAAACTCGTTTTCAAGATATTCTAAGGTCAAAGCAAATTGCAAAGCTCCAATTGGAGTTGCTGGTGTTGCTGTAATGTCTTTAGCGAAAGCTTTATTAGTAAGAGCGGACAATCCGAATGGAATTGATGCTAAGGCTAAATTTTTTCCAATATTTCCAAACTGCGAAAAACTGTCTCTTCGAGAACCAGTACTATTCATTAAATTATTGTCAGTAAAGGATTCTATAAATTTTAAAATGTTCATAATTTCTAAGTTTTAGCGGTTAAGATTAAGGCAGGTATTTAGCTGTAAATTTTGTTGTAATAAAACCAGCGGCAATCGGCAGGATTTTAGACGGATCTTTTGCATCGTCTAAACCTGTTGACATATTTACAATATCATCTCCGGCGAAATCTTTAGAATTCGGATTAATCAAACTTCGTATAGCAGCGGCATGTCTTGCTTCTACAGAAACAATTTTCCCTGCTAATAATAGGTAGTCGGCTGTTTTGATTAATTTACCAGCACCGTTATAGGCGGCAACTCCAGTATCTTCTAATGCTTTTGCGGTCGCTAAAACTTCGGTACGGCTGTTGAAATTCAATGATCCATAATTAAAGGCTAAAGAAGGGAGTAATTGTGAACTTGGATCAGGAAGTGCTCCGTTTAAAGCGGCTTTGAAGAAATCTCTATGAACGACTTCATGATGGTATAAATCTGTTAAAACCTCACGTTCAAGGCTGCTAAATACAGTGTTAAAACTACTGGCATTAACAACCTTAGTATAAAAGTCGGCTTCTAGTTGTTCGAGAGCGTATGCATAAGTCAAAACTCCAAAATCTCCAGAGCCTAAATCAAAAACACCATTTCTTATTCCAGGTAAAGAGGTGTCTGGCATATCATTATCGTTGTCATTGTCGCTGCAGCCAGCAAAAACCAAACCTGCGGTAACTAATGTTAGTCCACTGAGCTTAAGAAAGCTCCTTCTGCTATCCAGGGAAGGATTAACTTCCTGAATCTTAACTTCGTTTTTCATAATTAAGTTTTTTTAATAGTTAACAACATTGGTTTAGTTATTAGGTATTTATTTATTAACGAAATTTTAGGAGATGCGGTTTCAGAAAAATCTGCTTTTTTAATATTATTTCGAATAAATGGTATAATTTGAAAGACTGCTTATTGTTTTTTGTTTTATTTTCGGTAATTCTACTATATTTGTATTAATTACATAAACTTTTATAGATGAAAGCTAAAGCAACTCTAAAACAAATTGCGAAAGAACTAGGAGTTTCTGTGTCAACAGTGTCTAAAGCTCTGAATGACAGTCCAGAAATTAGTGAGCAAACGAAGGTTAAGATTAAGGAGTATGCAAAACTCAAAAATTATAAGCCGAATGTTATTGGTCTTAATTTGAAGAATCGTAAAACAAAAACGATTGGAGTAATTATTCCTAATATTTTAAATTCTTTCTTCGCGAAAGTTTTTAGCGGTATTGAGAAAGTTGCCGATAAAAAAGGATATAATGTAATTACATGTATTTCTAATGAATCTCTAGAAAAAGAAGTCCATACTTTAGAAATGTTAAGTAACGGAACAATCGACGGATTTATTCTGTCTGTTTCGAAAGAGGCTCAAACACTTCAAGATTACAATCATTTTTCTGAGATTATTAATGATGGAACGCCAATCGTGATGTTTGATCGTATTGCAGATGAAGTAGATTGTGATAAAGTTGTAGTTGATGATTTTGATTCGGCTATAAATTCTACTCAACATTTAATTGATTTAGGATGTAAAAATATTGCGTTGATTTCTTCTGTAGATAATATAAGTGTTGGAAGATTGAGAACAGAAGGATATTTAAAAGCTTTAAAAGACAATAATATTCCAGTAAACGAAAAAATTATTCTTCGTACCGATTCTGAAGAAGACATGAAAGCTAAAATCGATGGGATTTTTGATCATAAAATTGACGGAATTTTTGCTTTGGACGAAAATGATTCAGTTGCGGCATTAAGAGTAAGTTTGAAAAAAGGATTTAGAGTTCCAGAAGATATTTCGATTATTGGTTTCGCAGACGGAATTTTAGCTTCGAGACGTTTATCGCCAAGTTTGACGACAATAAGTCAGCATGGGGTTGAAATTGGAGAAGTTGCCGCTAAAAGATTAATCGAAAGATTGGAAGAACCAGAAGGAACAGTTTCAGAATACGAAACGATTGTTATTAAAACAAAATTGAAAGAAAGAGAATCTACTCGAAAAAAATAAAAATAAATATGAAATTAAAAAAGGATTGTTCGAGAGAACAGTCCTTTTTTATTATATGTAATTTATGTCATTTCGACGAAGGAGAAATCTTCGCGAGAAGCTCTACAAAGATTGGCTTATTGGAATGGAGTTACTTGCAAAGATTTCTCCTTCGTCGAAATGACAAGATTGTGTTCTTTGTTCTTTAGAAATCTAAAATCAACAATCTAAAATAAATTTAATGCGCTTCTAACCAATCTTTACCCATTCCTAATTCAACTTCCAAAGGAACAGACATTATAAATGCATTTTCCATTTCGTGTTTAATCATTGGCTGAATTTTTTCGAGTTCATCATTGTGAACATCGAACACAAGCTCATCATGCACTTGAAGCAACATTCTTGATTTCCAGTTTTCGTCACGAAGTTTTTTATGAATATTGATCATTGCAATTTTAATCACATCGGCAGCGCTTCCTTGAATTGGTGCATTTACAGCATTTCTTTCGGCTGCACTTCTAACAACCGCATTTGCAGAATTGATATCTTTTAAATAACGACGACGACCTAAAATGGTTTGAACGTAACCTTTTTCACGAGCAAAATCAACTTGTTCTGAAATATAAGATTTAAGACGAGGATAAGTTTTGTAATATGCATCAATTAAAGCGGCACTTTCGCTTCTTGAAAGAGAAGTTTGGTTACTCAATCCAAAAGCAGAAACACCATAAATAATTCCAAAGTTTACTGTTTTGGCATTACTTCTTTGTTCGCGAGAAACTTCTTCTAATGCAACATCAAAAACTTTTGCGGCAGTTGCTCTGTGAATATCTTCTCCATTTTGAAAAGCTGCAATCATATTTTCTTCACCGCTCAAAGCGGCAATAATACGCAACTCAATTTGAGAGTAATCGGCAGAAATTAAAGTATAATTTTCATCGCGCGCTACAAAAGCTTTACGAATCTGACGTCCTCTTTCGGTACGAATTGGAATATTCTGCAAGTTCGGATTATTAGAACTCAAACGTCCCGTAGCCGCAACAGTTTGCATATAATCGGTATGAACGCGCAAAGTCTTTTTATCAACTTGTTCTGGTAAAGCCAAAATATAAGTACTTTGCAATTTTACCATCTGACGCCAATCTAAGATCTGTTTTACAATCGGATTATCATTCGCCAAATAAGTCAAAACTTCTTCGCCAGTTGCATATTGACCAGTTTTGGTTTTCTTTTGTTTTGCGCCGCCAATTTTAAGTTTGTCAAATAAAATATCTCCTAATTGTTTTGGAGAAGCCAAATTGAATTTCTCGCCCGCAGTTTCGTATATTTTTTCTTCTAAAGATTTGATTTCAACTTCCATTTCAGAAGACATTCCTTTTAAGAAATCTACATCTAAACGAATTCCTTCCGTTTCCATATCGGCTAAAACACTAACTAACGGAATTTCGATTTCATCAAATAACTTTTTAGTTTCTGTTTTGTCTAATTCTGAAGTAAAAATTTCTTTTAATTGTAAAGTAATATCAGCATCTTCGGCTGCGTATTCTTTAATGTCTTCTAAAGGAACATCACGCATCGAAAGCTGGTTTTTTCCTTTTTTGCCAATTAAAGTTTCAATAGATTTTGGAGAATATTTCAAATACGTTTCGGCTAAAATATCCATATTATGACGCATATCTGGATTAATCAGATAATGTGCAATCATCGTATCAAAAAGTTTTCCTTTTACAGTAACACCATAATTAGAAAGGATTTTTAAATCGTATTTTAAGTTTTGTCCGATTTTCTCAATATTTTCATTTTCAAAAAATGGAACAAATTTGTTAATCAAAGTTTGAGCTTCTTCCTGACTTTCCGGAAACGGAACGTAAAATGCTTTTCCTTTTTCATAAGAAAAAGACATTCCGACCAATTCTGCGTGAAGCGCGTCGATTCCTGTTGTTTCAGTATCAAAACAAACTGAAGTCTGTTTTTCTAAATTTTGCAAAAGCATTTTAATACCTAAATCGCCTTGAATAGTTTGGTAAAAATGCTCTGTGTTTTCTAAAGTGTTGTAAAATGAAGTTCTTTCGATTTCAGCATTTTCTCCATTTGTATTTCCGCCTCCAAAAAGATCAAATTGATCTTCATTTTTTGGCTGTGGTTTCTTGTATAATTTGGCATCCGCAACTTCTGGTGCAGCAGTTTGAGTTCCGTCTGTTTTAAATAAATTATCAAACTGTTCGGCCATTCTTCTAAATTCCAATTCCTGAAAAATAGCATCTGTTTTTTCAATATCGGGACGAGAAAGTTCATAATCGTCTTCATTAAAGGTAACATCACAATCGCAGATAATGGTTGCCAGTTTTTTAGATAAAATACCTTTCTCTTTATTGGCTTCAATATTTTCTTTCATTTTGCCTTTTAGTAAATGGGTATTTTCTAAAAGGTTTTCCATTGTGCCGTATTCTTTCAGGAATTTTTTAGCTGTAACTTCACCAACACCTGGCAAACCTGGAATATTATCCACAGCATCGCCCATCATTCCAAGAAAATCAATTACTTGTTCAGGTCTTTCTATTTCAAATTTTGCCAAAACCTCTGGAATTCCCCAGATTTCGATTCCGTTACCCATACGGGCAGGTTTGTACATGAAAATATTTTCAGAAACCAATTGCGCAAAATCTTTATCGGGTGTTACCATAAAGACTTTGTAATTTTGTTTTTCGGCCTGTTTTGCAATTGTTCCAATTAAATCGTCAGCTTCACAACCTTCAACTTCTATAATCGGAATATGCATAGCGCGTAATAATTCCTGAATATAAGGAACGGCAATTTTAATAGCCTCAGGCGTTGCATCACGATTGGCTTTATATTCTACGAACATTTCTGTTCTTACATGACTTCCGCCTTTGTCAAAAGCTACAGCCAAATGATCTGGTTTTTCTCTTTTAATAACATCCAAAAGTGAGTTCATAAAACCCATAATTGCAGATGTATCCATTCCTTTAGAGTTGATTCTCGGGTTTTTAATAAAAGCATAATAACCGCGAAAAATTAATGCGTAAGCATCTAGAAGAAAAAGGCGTTTTTGAGTCGACATATAAAAAATATTAGTCTGTAAAAATAAACAATTGAGGTTTGAAACATTAATCAAAAAAGAAAAATTTTACCATATAAGTTATATAAGTTCATTTTAGCGGAGGCGCACATTGTAGAGATGCACTGCAGTGCGTCTAAATTATATACGCTCAATATTTAAATTAACTTATATAACTTATATGGTAGAAAAACAAGAAGAGTTAATATCAAGTTAAAATTTTTTATTCGGCAGTTTCTTCATTTTTTCTTCATGTTGTGAAAGTAATTTTGACATATAAATTAAAAGGTTATTAATTCTTAAATCTTAGAAATCATGAGAAATTTATTAATGTTACTAGTAGCAGTTTTAGGAACAAGTGCAATGGTTCAAGCATTTCCAGCAAAAACAGAAAAAGCAGTTGCAACAAAAGAAGTAAAAGCAACTAAACATCCTAAACACAAATCTTCTAAAAAAGCGAAAGCAGAAAAAACAGAAGCTAAAACAGAAGCCCCAAAAACAGAAACTGCAAAAATGAATAAATAGTATGTTTTTTGTTTTGTTTTCAGAAGAGTATTACGAAAGCAAAACAGGAAGGATAATTATGAAGAATGCAGGAGTTAAAAGCTGATAAAGAAATTTGTCAGCTTTTTTCGTTAATATTTTAATAACGCATAATTTGGTTTTTTAGAATTGATTACTTTTAATTGTGCTAAACACTTTTGGTTATGAATGTTTTGATTGTAGAAGATAATCGAGAACTTGCGGTAGAAGTTTATGATTTTTTGTGTAATGCAGGATATATCTGCAAGATTGCTCACACTTGTGCCGATGCTTTAGAAGAATTTAATAGTAACGATTATGATGCCATGCTTCTAGATTTAGGACTTCCAGACGGCGATGGTTTTGAGGTTTTGCAAACCGTTAGAAAAACAAAATCAAAAATGGCGGTAATTGTCTTAACAGCAAGAGGAGAATTAGATGACAGAATTAATGGCCTGCATCTTGGAGCCGATGATTATCTGACAAAACCTTTTGCGCTGACTGAACTTAGCGCCAGATTATTTGCTGTTATCAGAAGAATTCATGGCTTTACTTTAAACAATCTTTCTATAAATGGTTTTGTCTTACAACTTCAAGATTATAAAGTGAGTTATAATGAACAGCCAATTAATTTAACCAAAAAGGAATTTGATATTTTTCAATATTTAGTTTTGAATAAAAATCGAGTAATCACACGTCTTCAGCTTACAGAACATATTTGGGGAGATATTTTAGAAGTCAATTCAGATTCTAATTTTATTGATGTTCATGTTCGAAATCTTAGAAAAAAACTAGACAAACACGCACCAATAGATTGGTTTGAAACAGTTCGAAATGTCGGTTATCGTATAAACGAATAAATAATTCTTGTGAAAATAAAACATCAATTAGCCATTTTTAATGCACTGACAAGATTGTTGGTAATTTTGATTTTATGGCTAATGCTTCCCATTTTGGTTCAAAATGTGGTTTATCATCATATAAATAATAGTCTTCTCGAAAAAAAGAAAAAATTTATAGAACACTTAAATAAGGAAGAAATTAATGATTTTATAGAAAATCCTGATGATTCTACCGAAACTTTTTCAGAGTTTTCAACACTCCACAGCGAGTTTTTAGTTCTTTCTCGTGTTCCAATCAAACCGCATCAAAAGAAAACCACTTTTACAAATGAGTATCGTAAGATTGAAAATGAAGAAAGCGAATATCGAATTCTACAGCATCATTTTACCTACGAAGGCGAAGATTATCAACTTGAAATTGGAAGCAGTTTGTCTGAAGTTAACGATTTGACTTTTGTGATTCGTTTCTTTATACTAATTGTTTTTGTTGTCATCTTATTTATTACTTTTTTGGCTGATACTTTTTATATAGAATATCTTCTCAAACCATTTTATAAAATTATCGATACAAAAATTAGGCGTGTAAACGAACCTGAAACATTCGATCACACTCCGATAAAAGCGGCTTCGCGAGATTTTAGAGAATTGGATTTTGTTTTAAATCAAATGATGGATCGTATTTCGGAAGTTTTTAAAAAAGAAAAACAATTTATTTCGAATGTTTCGCACGAACTTCTAACGCCAATTGCGCTTCTTAAAAATAAACTCGAAAATTTATTGCAAAACGAATCTTTAGATGACAACGCTGTAGATAAAATCGCAGGTTCGTTGAAGACTTTAGATATGCTGAAAAAAATCATTAATAATTTATTGCTGATTTCCAGAATAGACAATAATCAATATGAGGCAAATGAAGAAATCAATCTTCGCGAAATAGTTACAGATTTACAAGAAGATCTTCAAGATCGTATTGATGATAGAGGAATTCAGTTTGTAAATAAAATGCAAAACCGTTTTATCTTTTTGGGAAACAAAACCTTAATTCATATTTTGATTTATAATTTGGTTACAAATGCCGTAAAATACAATAAACCAAATGGGAATATTCTTGTTGAAGATGGTTTTGTTGATGAACAATATTTCATTAAAGTAAAAGATTCTGGAATTGGAATGGACGAATCGCAATTGGAAAAAATATTTAGCAGGTTTGCCAGAATTAGTTCAGATCAAGAAGGGCAGGGGTTAGGGCTTGCAATTGCGCAAAGTATTGCATCTTTTCATCATATAGAAATTAAAGTAGAATCTGAACTGGGAAAAGGAACTTCTTTTATTTTATGGTTTCAAAAGCCAATTAAAAGTTAAAATTTCCTGTAAGACTTTATCTTCATTTTGTCTTCATTTTACGATTATATCTTTGACTTATAAATAATGAAATAATAATCATCATAAAATTTAAAGTCATGAAAAAATTAGCAATTTTAACAGTAGCAGTATTAGGAACATTCTCAATGGTAAACGCTCAAACAACTCCAGCAGCAGCACCAGCAAAAGAAGTAAAAGTCGCTAAACACGATAAAAAAGGAAACAAAAAAGCTAAAGGAGAGAAAAAAGCAGAAGCTGTAAAAGCAGAAGCTCCAAAAGCAAAATAAAAACAACATTATATGTTGAAGATTAAATAGTTTTAAAAAGGTTGGTAGGGAAAAAGCTAAAAGAGTATTCTTTTAGCTTTTTCTATTTAATAGCGTTAAATTTTTTATAATAATAAGCGATAGCATTTTCATTCTTTGTTACTTTTGTTTAAAACTATAAAGTAAATGATCCTTCGTTTTGTAATTCTATGCGCTCTTTTTATATTTATTGAGTTCTATTCTTATCAAGCCTTTCGCACTTTAATTAAGCTTAGATGGGTTTTGATAAGTTATCAGGTTATAAGCCTGCTAATTCTATTATTTATTATCTATTCATTTTCTCAGGTCGATCGCTCAGTAGGGCAGACTCGCCAATTCATGTTTACTACGGGTTTAATGCTTTTGGTTTATGTGCCAAAAATTGTTCTTACTTTGGTAATGTTTGGAGAAGATATTATTAGAATTGGAGCAAGTATCTTAAACTATTTTATTTATAATACGCCGCGTAAAGAAATGATGCCAGACAGACGAAAGTTTGTAAGTCAGATTGCTTTAGGTTTGGCTGCAATTCCATTTTTATCTTTGATTTATGGAATTTTTGAAGGGAAATATAATTTTAAAGTTTTTAAACAAACTATATTTTTTCCAGATCTTCCAGATGCTTTTGATGGTTTTAAAATCACTCAGATTTCTGATGTTCACAGCGGAAGTTTTGATAATCCAGAAAAAATAAATTATGCGATTGATTTAATAAATCAGCAAGAATCTGATATAATTCTGTTTACTGGAGATATTGTAAATACGCATGCAAAAGAAATGCATCCTTGGTTGGAGACTTTTAATCGAATAAAAGATTACAAGTACGGAAAGTTTGCGGTTCTAGGGAATCACGATTACGGAGAATATGTTACTTGGCCTTCTGAAAAGGAAAAAGATGAAAATTTCCAGCAAATTAAAAAGCTTTACGGTCAAATTGGTTTTAAACTTATGTTGAATGAACATACGTATATCCAAAAAGGAAATGATAAAATTGCATTGGTTGGAGTGGAGAATTGGGGTGTGAATTTCAAAAAAGCGGGAGATTTAAATAAAGCTTCACAAAATGTACATCAAGACGATTTTAAAATTTTGATGAGTCATGATCCAAGTCATTGGGATGCTGAAATTAAAGAACATCCAAAGAATTTCCATTTAACATTTGCGGGTCACACACACGGAATGCAATTTGGAATTGAAATCCCGGGATATTTCAAATGGAGTTTAGCCCAATATATTTATAAACAATGGGCAGGCTTGTACGAAAACCTCGGAAGATACGTTTATGTTAACCGCGGGTTTGGTTTTCACGCTTATCCAGGACGAGTTGGAATTATGCCTGAAATAACAGTCATTGAACTAAAAAAGGGCCGTAATGTCGCTTAATTCGTTAAAAATGCTAAATTTGTATTATATTTAATTCTATTAATAGATTTAAAAACTTAAAATTTTTGGTTTTATGTCAAAATTTGGAGAACTAATAAATGCTCAAGTTCCAGTGTTAATTGATTTTTACACCGATTGGAATGAATCTTCAGTTTCTATGCATCCTGTAATTAAGGATGTTGCTGCGGCGCTTGGTGATAAAGCCAAGGTGATTAAAATTGATGTAGATAAAAATCAGGAACTAGCAGAAGCACTTCGTATAAAAGGACTTCCAACTTTAATGATTTATAAAGATGGGCAAATGATCTGGAGACAATCTGGAGAACTTGACGCGAATACTATTATCGGAATTGTGCAAGATCAATTCAACATTTAAATAACTTCTCTTATTGATGTTATTTAGTGAATAATATCAAACTTATATCCGTTTTCTTTTAAAAAATGCAGTGTTCTAGGTAAAGCAAATCTCAAGTTTGGAGAAGCTTTAATGCTGTCGTGAAAAACAATCACGCTTCCTGATTTTACATTCTTGGTGACATTTTCCAAGCATTTTTCAGGAGTAATGCTTTGATCGAAGTCGGCACTCAAAACATCCCACATTACTATTTTATAGCCTAATTTTCTAAGAACTTTAGATTGTGCTTTTTTGATTTTTCCGTAAGGAGGACGAAATAATAAACGGCGTGGAGCTTTTTCTTGTTCGTCTAAAACTTCGGCGCAGTTTTTCACGTTTTCGATATAATCATTAGTATGGATTTTCCATCCATTTACATGATTCATAGTGTGATTGCCAATAGAGTGGCCTTCAGTTATTAGTTTTTCGAATAAAGCTAAGTTAGCTTTTATGTTTTTTCCGATGCAGAAAAAAGTGGCTTTTGCATCAAATTTTTTCAATTCAGATAAAACCCAGTCTGTAATTTCTGGAGTTGGGCCGTCATCAAATGTTAGGTATATTTTCTTTTCATTGTTAGGAATGTCCCAGCAATATTTAGAAAATACCCTTTTAATAAATGAGTTCGTTTTTACCCAATAAAAGCTCATCTTGAGTTGAATTTAATTGTATGTATAAAATTAAAAAATGCAGCGCTATTTATCAAACAGTGCTGCATTTTTTTAATTGTTAAAAATTACGTATATTATTCTTTCTCACGTCCAAAACGCTCAAATACATTTACGTAAGTGTTAAATGTTGTTTTGTGTTTGTTGTAGAAAGCGTTGTCTTTGTTTTCCTGCATTACATGCAATAAACTTCTGTAGCGCTCAATATCTGTAATGATATCAATTGCCAAATCAGATTGATCAGAAGGAGTTAGTGTACTGTAATAGTTAAGGTTTTCCTTGTATTTTTCAACTAATTTATTCAAAAGATCTTGCGCTTTAGCAGTTTCTCCAACTTTATAATAACCGCCCGCAAAAGGTTCAACTAGAGAATAATAGCCATACTTGTCTAAAGGCATTTTTGTCATTGCTAAATTTATTACATTTTTAGCTTTATCAATTTTGCCTTCTTCAATAAGCTGATTCATTAATCTAGAAAGATTAGTACGGTATGTAATGCTGTTTCTTCTTGTTTCTGGATCGTGATAGATGTTTCTGTTACTATTTCCCCAATCCCATTTCATTACAATGTCATACATTTTTTCTGAATCAATTTGTCCCATATCTAATGGGCCACCATCTTTAGAAGGAGTAGTTTTTATAGGCACCAATTTGTAAACCATTCCATCTAACTGTAAATAGTCTTTTAGCCATAAATAATCCTCGTCGTCAAATGCACCTCCACTAAAGTAAATTGGTCTTTTCCAATTATTATTAGCTAAGATGTCAAGCATCATTAAGCGGTTTTTGTATAAAGCACTTCCTTTGATGTCTATATCTAAATAAGGAACGATAGAATCATGGTATTTTGGATTAACAATTTTATTTTGAATGATGGCGTTTTTGTCAACATTCACTCTAATTTTATTTGTTGGATAAAAATGAATTGTTTGCCCATTTTGCAATCCTACAGTTGATTTAGGATTTTTAATAAAATCGATAAAATCCTTAATATTCCAACGAGTATCAATTTTTTGAATGTAAGCTGTATAGTCCAGATTGTCTCCTACATATTGTTTGTGCTCAAAAGAAATAGGAAGCGGATTAGATTCGTACGACTTAGCTTTCATCTGGTCGATATACCAATCTGTCATAAATAGACTCGTATTTACAATCTTAACATCCGTTCTGAAGTGTTCAATTTCTTGCGCATACCAAAGTGGGAATGTGTCATTATCTCCGATTGTAAATAAAATAGCATCTTTATCACAAGAACTTAAATAAGCTTTTGCCATTGCAACAGCTGTATATCTGCCAGATCTATCGTGATCATCCCAGTTTTGAGAAGCCATTAAAATAGGAGCAGCCAACAAACTTCCAGCAATAATTACTGGTCCAGCAATTTTTGGAGCAACATATTTCTGGAAACTTTCGTAAAGCGAATAAACTCCAAAACCAATCCAGATGGCAAAAACATAAAACGAACCTACAAGTGCATAATCTCTTTCACGAGGTTCAAAAGGTCTTTCGTTTAAGTATATTTTTAATGCAATCCCTGTAAATAAAAACAACGCTAAAAGCACGTAGAAGCTTTTCAAATCTTTATTTGCATGATACATTAATCCTATTAAACCTAAAATGAAAGGAAGGAAATAATAAACATTTCTTCCTTTATTGTTTAATACGTCAGCAGGTAAATTATCCTGAGAACCTAAATGAATTGAATCTAAAGGTTTGATACCACTAATCCAGTTTCCATCTAGATTGTCATATTTACCTTGAATGTCATTCTGACGTCCAACAAAATTCCACATCAAATATCTCCAATACATATATCCGAACTGATATTCGAACATAAAACTAAAGTTGTCTCCAGCAGAAGGTTTTTCTATAATTAAATAATCTTTGTAGCTGCTTAAGAATTTAACATAACCCTCGTTGTCAATTTGTTTTTGAGCGTAAGCTTTTCTAAATTCAGAAACTGTTTTTTCAACTTCGTTGCGCAATTGAGCTGTAGCTTTATTGTATTCGTCTTCGCTTAATTGGCTTGCATCAATTCCGTATTTTGCCAATTCTTCATCATAATTGTAATTTAGGTTAATTCGGAATTTAGGAGGACTTGTAAAGTTGATATAATTCTGAATATGAGATGTTTCGGTGCTCCATAATCTAGGCAGAAAAGTTTTTTGATTGTCATCAGAATTCTGCTCTGCATTTTTATAATTGTTGGTAATAACGTATTTACCTGTTTTATAATCTCTTTCGTAGTTTGGTTTTTTATCCGAATATGGGTTTTTAGCATCAAGTCCGGCATAAACCTCAGTATATTGAGGTCCGTAAAACAATGGATTTACACCATATTGTTCACGATTGTAATAAGCTAAAACCTCTGTAGCATCTGAAGGTTTGTTTTCGTTGATAACTGTATTAGCGTTTGCTCTGACAGGAAGCATTAACCAAGTTGAGAAACCAATCAAAATGAATAAAATGCATAAGATAATAGTATTGTAGAATATTAATCCTTTTTGCTTAGTGTATTTTAATCCAAAATAGAAGAAAGCGATAAATAGTAGGGCAACGAAAATAGTTCCTGAGTTAAAAGGAAGTCCCATGCTGTTTACCATGAAAATTTCGGTTTTTCCGAAAAATGCCATAGTTAACGGAAGAAGTAAAATGAAAATAAATAATAAAATTCCAACAACCACAAGGTTTGCAATGATGAAATTTTTGATTGTTACTTTTTCGTAATGTTTAAAATAGTATAAAAATCCGATGGAAGGAATTGTAAGAAGAGCCATAAAGTGAACTCCAAAAGAAAGACCAACAACTAAAGAAATAATTAAAAGCCATTTGTTCCCTTTAGGTTTATCCATATCTTGTTCCCAACGTAAACCAAGCCAGAAAAGCAATGCAATTAATAAAGAAGCCATCGCGTAAACTTCGGCTTCAACCGCATTAAACCAGAAACTATCGGAGAATGTGTAAGCTAAAGCTCCAACAAAAGAACTTCCTAAAATAACAATCGAATTGTTTTGGTCGATTTCTGCAAAACGAGCCACAATCTTTTTTAAGATCATAGAAGAAGACCAGAACATAAATAATATGGTAAATGCGCTAGAAAAAACAGACATCATGTTAACCATAAGAGCGACATGTTTGGCATCTATTGCAAACATTGCAAAAAATGCGCCCATCATCTGAAAAAGTGGAGCTCCTGGAGGGTGACCTACTTCAAGTTTGGCTGCGGTTGCAATATATTCTCCGCAATCCCAAAAGCTCATTGTAGGTTCAACTGTTAATGTGTAAGTAATTAAAGCGATTGCAAATGCAAACCAACCAATAATTGTATTCCATTTATTGAAATTGAATTGTGCCATATTTAGGTGTTAAAAATTTGAAAGTTTTCTATCCTACAAAGAAAATGTTTTTTTATGTAAAGAATAGAGCATTAACAAAAAATTCTATAAAAGTATCTAGCGATAGTAATTTATTGTGTATGAAGTGTTTTGCGTGTTGAAGAAAATTTGAAAGTGAAAAAAAGCTAAAAAAAATATTTTTTTTAGCTAAAAAGTTTGCGAAAACTAAATAAAGCCTTAAATTTGCACTCGCTTTACAGCACTGCTGGTCTATGGTGTAATGGTAACACTACGGTTTTTGGTGCCGTCTTTCTAGGTTCGAGTCCTAGTAGACCAACAGAAAAGTCTCTCAGAAATGAGAGGCTTTTTTTTATGCAAAAAAAGTTGTTTTAAAATTTGCATAAACTAAATAAAGTTTTAATTTTGCACCCGCTTAACAGCACTGCTGGTCTATGGTGTAATGGTAACACTACGGTTTTTGGTGCCGTCTTTCTAGGTTCGAGTCCTAGTAGACCAACATAAAAAGCCTCTCAGGAATGAGAGGCTTTTTTTTATGTGCTAAAATTATTTTTTTATTTCCTTATATTTTTAAAGTGATTACCGGTCTAACAGCATGATTGACTAATCCTTCGCTAATGCTTCCGTTAAAAAAGTGCGCAAAACCTGTTCTGCCGTGCGTACACATTCCTATGATGTCGGCATTTATTTTATTAGAAAAATTAATAATTCCTTTTTCGATATTAGTGTCGTTATAAATTTGAGTGGTATAATTGCTAATGTCAAATTGAGAAGCAAAATCATTCATTGCTTTTTCTGCAACGTGAGTAGGTTTGAAACTGTTTGGAGTGCAAATGTTTACTAAATGTAGTTTTGAATCAAATAATTGAGTGAAATTTAAAAGTTTTTTAAACGGTTTTTTTGCTTCTTCAGAAAAATCAGATGCAAAAACAATATTAGCGGCGTCGAAATTTGAAATGTTTTTCTTGATGATTAAAACAGGAATTTCAGAATTGCGGACAACTTTTTCGGTGTTAGAACCAATAAGTAATTCTTCGATGCCAGACGATCCGTGAGAACCCATGATAATTAGGTCGACTTCATAATCTTTGCTTATTTGCGTTATGCCATGTATTGGTTTGTCCATTTTTACAACTTCGGTTATTGATATTCCGTCAAGATAAGATCTTGAAGAAACTTCATCAAGCATTTCGTTTGCTTTTTTCATAAAAAGCATGCTTTCAGGAATGCTGATTCCGCCCATAATAGCATCGTTTGATTGATGTGGTAATTCGAGCATGTGCAGGATGATAATCTCAGAATTATTTTTTTTTGCGATTTGGGAGGCAACTTTTAAAGCATCTTCTGCGTGTTCTGAGAAGTCGGTAGGTACTAAAATTCGTTTCATAATTTTAAAGTTAAATAATATGAATAATTCTCTGTTTTAATGCTCTTATAAAGGTAAGAAATATTTTTAGAGCAATCAATTTATTTGATTTATAAAAAAAACACTATATTTGCACAGTTATTTATTAAAATCTAAATAATGAGGGGACTAAGTGTCCCCTCTTTTTATAAAATTATGACATTCAAAGAAAAAGTAAACGGATTAATTACAGAAGCTCTTCTGGAAAAGCCATCAATCTTTTTGATTGATCTTGCTGTTTCGGATTCTTTTAAGATTAGCGTTGGTTTAGACGGGGATAATGGAGTGGCACTGCAGGATTGTATTGATATTAGTCGTGCAATCGAGAATAATCTAGATCGTGAAGAACAGGATTTTTCGCTTGAAGTAGCGTCAGTTGGAGTAGGATCGCCTTTGAAATTGATAAGACAATACAAGAAAAATATTGGTAGAACGCTGATTGTTACTACAAATACTGAAAAAATTGAAGCAGAATTGATAGAAGCTAACGATGTTTTTATAATTTTGTCTTGGAAAGCAAGGGAACCAAAAAAAGTAGGAAAAGGAAAAGAAACAGTTCAAAAAGAGCAACAAATACCTTATACAGAAATTAAAGAGGCAGTTGTTACAGTAACATTTTAATTTTAATTAAAGAATTCGCATGGAAAATTTAGCATTAATCGATTCATTCTCAGAGTTTAAAGATAATAAACTTATTGATCGTGTAACGCTTATGGCAATTTTAGAGGATGTGTTTAGAAATGCATTGAAGAAAAAATACGGATCTGATGATAACTTCGATATTATTATAAATCCTGATAAAGGAGATATGGAGATATGGAGAAGAAGAGTAATCGTTGCTGATGAAGATCTGGATTTTGAAAACGAAGAAATTACCTTGACCGAAGCAAGAATGATTGAGGCGGATTTTGAAATTGGCGAAGAAGTTTCTGAAGAAGTTAAATTGATTGATTTAGGAAGAAGAGCTATTTTAGCGCTTCGTCAAAACTTAATATCTAAAATTCACGAACACGATAATACTAATCTTTACAAACAGTTTAAAGATATTATCGGTGATATTTATACAGCAGAAGTACATCACGTGCGTCCTAGAGTAGTTATCTTGGTTGATGATGAAGGAAATGAAATTGTTCTTCCGAAAGAAAAACAAATTCCATCTGACTTTTTCCGTAAAGGAGATAACGTTCGTGGAATTATTGAAAGTGTGGAATTAAAAGGAAATAAACCTCAAATTATTATGTCTAGAACTTCAGAAAAGTTCTTGGAAAAATTGTTTGAGCAAGAAATTCCAGAAGTTTTCGACGGATTAATTACAGTTAAAAATGTAGTTCGTATTCCTGGAGAAAAAGCAAAAGTAGCTGTTGATTCTTATGATGATAGAATTGATCCAGTTGGAGCTTGCGTTGGAATGAAAGGTTCTCGTATTCATGGAATTGTTCGCGAGTTAGGAAATGAAAATATTGACGTTATAAACTATACAAACAATATTCAATTGTTTATTACAAGAGCATTAAGCCCTGCAAAAGTTTCTTCTATTAAAATTGATGAAGAAAATAAAAGAGCTGAAGTTTTCTTGAAATTAGAAGAGGTTTCTAAAGCAATCGGTAGAGGAGGTCACAACATTAAATTAGCAGGTCAATTGACAGGTTATGAATTGGATGTAATCCGTGAAGGTGATGTTGCTGGTACAGTTGCGGATGAAGATGATGTTGAATTAACAGAGTTTTCAGATGAAATCGAAGAATGGGTAATTGAAGAGTTTGCTAAGATAGGTTTGGATACTGCAAAAAGTATCTTGAAACACGACGTAGAAGATTTAGTAAGAAGAACAGATTTAGAAGAGGAAACTATTCTAGATGTTATGAAGATACTAAAAGAAGAGTTTGATAGCTAGGCAATAGCTGAACATCTGGCTCTAACAACACAACGAAAAAGGTAATAATAAAAAGGTTATATGTCTGAAGAGAGAGTAATAAGAATAAACAAGGTTTTAAGGGAATTAAATATTTCGTTAGAAAGAGCTGTAGATTATCTAAAAGATAAGGGAATTGCTATTGATGCAAATCCAAATGCAAAAATTTCTGATAGTGAATTTAATATCCTTCAAAGCCAATTTGCGGGCGATAAGGGGAATAAAGAGGCTTCTAAAGAGGTTGGAGAAGAAAAAAGAAAAGAAAAAGAAGCATTACGTGTAGAACGTGAGAAAGAGATTGAAGACAAACGCAGACAAGAAGAAGAGCGTCAAAAGCAGCAAGAAATAATCAAAGCGAGAGCGGTTGTTTCGGGACCTGTGCAAGTTGGAAAAATTGACTTAAATCCAAAAAAACCTGCGATTACTCCTTCTGAGGAAACAGTTAAGGCTGAAGAGCCAAAAGCTGTTGTTGCACCTGTGCAACCAGAGAAACCTGTTCAAAATGAAACGGTAAAGTCGGAACCGGTGGTAACTCCTCCAGTTTCAGAAACCAAAAAAGAAGAACCTGTTATTACTGAGAAAAAAGAGGCTAAAGTTGAATCTTCTAAAGTTGCGCAAGAACCGATTGTGTCTACAGATCCAACAACTTCAGAAGAAACTATTACAACGCAATATCAAAAACTTTCAGGAACTACTCTTACTGGGCAGACAATTGATTTATCTCAATTCAATAAACCTAAGAAAAAGAAGGAAGATCCTAAAGCGGCTCAAAATAATAAGCCTGGAACTCCTGGAGTAGGCGGTAATAATGCAAATAAAAATAAGCGTAAAAGAATAGCTCCAAAACCAGGTGCGCCTGGAGCGCCAAAACCTGTTGCGGGTAATAACGCGCCTGGAACGCCAAATCCAAATAAAATTACGCCAAATAATAATGGTGGAGGCTTTAATGCAAACAGAAGTCAGAGGCCAGGTTTTGTAAAAGGAAACCGTCCTGCAATTGTTGCTAAAGTTGAGCCGACAGAAGAAGAAGTAAAAAACCAAATTAGAGAAACTCTTGAAAAACTTCAAGGTAAAGGAGGTAAATCTAAAGCGGCTAAATATAGAAGAGATAAAAGAGAAACACACCGTCAGAAATCTGATGATGAGCAAAGAGCTCTTGATGAAGGAAGTAAAACTATTAAGGTTACAGAATTCGTTACAGTAGGAGAAATTGCTATTATGATGGATGTGCCGATTACTAAAGTAATTGGAACTTGTATGTCTCTTGGAATCATGGTTACCATGAATCAACGTCTTGATGCTGAAACTCTAACAATTGTAGCAGATGAGTTTGGTTATGAAGTTGAATTTATCACGGTTGATATTGAAGAAGCTATTGAGGTAGTTGAAGATAAAGAAGAAGATTTAGTTACTAGAGCACCAATTGTTACTGTAATGGGACACGTCGATCACGGTAAAACATCTTTACTAGATTATATTCGTAAAGAAAATGTGATCGCGGGTGAGTCTGGAGGTATTACACAGCACATTGGAGCTTATGGTGTAACTTTAGATAATGGTCAAAAAATTGCATTCTTAGATACACCAGGTCACGAGGCGTTTACCGCGATGCGTGCGCGTGGAGCTCAAGTTACAGATATTGCCATTATTGTTGTTGCGGCGGATGATGATATCATGCCACAAACAAAAGAAGCAATTTCTCACGCACAAGCTGCGGGAGTACCAATTATATTTGCAATCAATAAAATTGATAAACCAAACGCAAATGTTGATAAAATTAAAGAGCGTTTGGCTGGTATGAATTTACTTGTTGAAGATTGGGGTGGAAAAATTCAATCACATGATATTTCTGCAAAAGTTGGAACAGGAGTTAAAGAATTATTAGAGAAAGTTTTATTAGAAGCTGAAATCTTAGATTTAAAAGCAAATCCAAATAAAGCTGCTCAAGGAACAGTTGTTGAAGCTTTCCTTGATAAAGGAAAAGGATATGTTTCTACAATTTTAGTTCAACAAGGGACATTGAAAATTGGGGATTACATGTTGGCTGGAAAGCACCATGGAAAAGTTAAAGCAATGCATGACGAAAGAGGGCATACAGTTTTATCTGCAGGTCCTTCAACGCCAGTATCAGTTTTAGGTTTGGATGGAGCTGCAACAGCTGGTGATAAATTCAATGTTTTTGAAGATGAAAAAGAGGCTAAACAAATTGCTTCTAAGCGTTCTCAATTAATGCGTGAACAATCAGTTCGTACACAAAGACATATTACACTTGATGAGATCGGTCGTCGTATCGCTCTTGGACAGTTTAAAGAATTGAACGTAATCCTTAAAGGGGATGTTGATGGATCTGTTGAAGCATTATCAGATTCGTTCTCTAAACTTTCTACCGAAGAAGTTCAAATTAATATCATCCATAAAGGAGTTGGCGCAATTACAGAAACCGATGTTAACTTAGCTTCTGCGTCAGATGCTATTATTATCGGATTCAATGTTCGTCCTGCTGGAAATGCCAGACAACTTGCAGATAAAGAAGAAATCGATATCCGTTATTACTCTATTATCTATGCAGCTATCGATGACTTGAAAGATGCAATGGAAGGAATGTTGGCGCCAGAGATGAAAGAAGAAGTTTTAGGAAACGCAGAAATTCGTGAGATTTTCAAAATTTCTAAGGTGGGTTCAATCGCTGGATGTATGGTTACTGATGGTAAAATCTTAAGAACTTCCAAGATCAGGGTTATTAGAGACGGAGTTGTGGTTCATACAGGTGAGCTTGTGGCTTTAAAACGTTTCAAAGACGATGTTAAAGAGGTAACGAAAGGTTATGATTGTGGTATTCAAATTAAAGGATTTAATGATATTGAAATTAATGATGTTATTGAAGCTTATCACGAAGTAGCAATTAAAAAGAAATTGAAATAAAATTCAATCATTATAAAAAAAAGTCTCAATGAAAATTGAGACTTTTTTTGTGAAAAGAATTTATTTGTCCTGCTATAATTTATTTCAAGTTTTAATGTTATTTTTGATTGAATTAAATTGATTTAAAATGAAATTAGGTATATATTCTGTTGTTTTGTTTTTAAGCTTTTCTTCTTTTTGTCTTGCGCAAGAAGATGTAGAGAAGCCTTCTCCACCTCCGGGAAATGCATTGGTAGGAGATTATTATGGGGCAGATGTTTCGGGTTCTTCTGTAAACAATGCTGTTTCTGTTAGTGAATTGAGTAGTAAATTGCAATCTTCAGCTAAAATTGAAAATGTTGCTGTAAAAGGTGAGGTTACTGGTGTTTGTCCAAAAAGAGGTTGCTGGGTTAGTGTTAAGGCAGATGACGGCACTTCTTTCTTTGTTAAAATGAAAGATTATTCATTTTTTGTGCCAACCGCATTAAAGGGTAAAAATGTTGTTCTAGAAGGAAATGCTGAGAAAAAAGTTACTTCCGTAGAAGAATTAAAGCATTATGCAAAAGATGCTAAAAAATCGAAAGCAGAAATTGATGCAATTAAAACGCCGAAAGAAGAAATACGATTTATGGCAAGTGGTATTAAAGTTGTGAATTAGTCATCTTTGAGTATTCTTAAAACAAAAAAAGCGGGATAATTTCCCGCTTTTTTTGTTTTAAAATGATTTATTTGCCTGGTTTAAGAAGGAAGACAGTTTTGTATCGTTTTTTAATTTCAGCTAAATTTCTTTCTGCTTCAATTCGAGTTTTAAAATTGCCGACAATTACTTTGTAATTTGGTGTGTTAAAAATTATTGTCCCATCGATATTAGAATTTTCTCGTTTAAAATCTGAAAGTGTTTTCTTGGCTTCGTCGCTTTTGCCGCTAAAGATTTGAATTCTGTAAGTATCGTTTGTATTTATTGACGTGTTAATTTTACGCTTCTCATTTAACAATTGCTCAAATTTGGGGTCTTGGTTCAATGTTAAATTTTGGTCTTGTGCATTAATATTGTGCGAGAAAGCAATCGTTGTAATTGCTAATAACATTTTTTTTGAAGGACTTAAAATTCTCATAATGTGATGGTTTTTATGCAAAAATACTATTTAAAGTTTGAGTGTAAAATTTTAATATTATTTAGAATTGATATAAATTGATATTTAAGGGTATTTTAAGGTTTTGAGAATAGTTCATAAGTCGTATTTTTGTGCAAGTTTTAAAAGAGGGTGTGTGTTTTTACTGCTTTAATACAGAAAAAATCATACCAAAAATTAGTAGACAATTATTTATACTATATGAAAAAGGTGGGTAACCATAATTCGATCTCAAGAAAATTGCTGTTTGGCTTATCGCTGACGTTAATTTTCTCCCTAACTTCATTTGCTCAAGATGCTGCTGCTCCGGCGGCGCCTGAAGCTGCGGCTGCTGCTCCAGCTGCGGGAGGCGGTGATCCAGTAAAAGGGAAGGAACTTTTTAATGCAAATTGCGCTGCATGTCACAAATTAGATGCTAAATCAACAGGTCCTGCTTTAAGGGGTGTTGCTGCTAAGCATGATATGGCTTGGATTTACAAGTGGGTGCATAACAGTTCTGACATGATTAAGTCAGGTGATCCTGTTGCTGTTAAACTTTTTGAGGAAAATAACAAATCTGTTATGACTTCTTTTCCTCAATTGTCTGAAGGTGATATTGATAATATTATCGCTTATACTTCTGAAGTTAAGGCTGAGCCTGCTGCTGATGCTAAAGCATTGCCAACTGGTCCTCAAGAAGGCGGAAGTGGAATTTCAAACAATATTATTTTAGGGGCTCTTGCTCTAGTAATGGCTATCTTAGTTGTGATGTTGTTCATGGTGAACAAGGTTTTAACTAAGGTTGCAAATAAGAATGGTATTGAGGTTGCTCCTAAAGAGGCTAAAACTCCAATTTGGAAAGCTTTCGTTAAAAATCAATTTTTGGTTTTGGTAACGTCTATCTTTTTGCTTTTGGCAAGTGGTTATTTTGTTTATGGTTACTTAATGCAAGTAGGTGTGGATCAGAATTATGAGCCAATTCAGCCAATTCACTATTCTCACAAAATTCACGCTGGTGATAACGAAATCAATTGTAAATATTGCCACTCTGCTGCACGTGTAAGTAAAACGGCTGGTATTCCTTCTTTAAATGTTTGTATGAACTGTCATAAAAATATTTCTGAAGTTGCTGAAACAACTGCTACACCTGAGTACAGCAAAGCTTTTTACGATGCGCAGATTCAAAAATTATATGATGCTGTTGGGTGGGATAAAGCAAAACAAGCTTACACTGGAAAAACGCAGCCTGTTAAATGGGTTCGTATTCATAACCTTCCTGATTTTGTTTATTTCAATCACTCACAACACGTTTCTGTTGCTGGAATTGAATGTCAAACTTGTCATGGACCAGTTCAGGAATTTGAAATCATGAAGCAATACTCTAAATTAACAATGGGATGGTGTGTTGATTGCCATAGAAAAACTGATGTTAAGATGGAAGGTAACGCTTACTATGACAAAATTCATGCTGAGCTTTCTAAAAAATACGGTGTAGAGAAATTAACTGCAGCGCAAATGGGAGGTTTAGAATGTGGTAAATGCCACTATTAATCGATTTATTAAGATTTTAATATATATATACAATGTCATCAAACAAAAAATACTGGAAAAGTGTTGAAGAGCTAGAAAATAGCTCTATTGTTGAGGCGCTTAGAAATAACGAATTTGTTGAAGAAATTCCTACTGATGAGTTTTTGGGTAATGCTGATGCTTTATCTACATCTGGGACTTCACGTCGTGACTTTTTAAAGTACGTAGGATTTAGTACTGCAGCTGTTACTTTGGCTGCTTGCGAAGGTCCTGTTCACAAGTCTATCCCTTATGTTTTACAGCCAGAACAAATCATTCCTGGTGTTGCTGATTATTATGCAACTACAGTTTTTGATGGTTTTGATTTTGCTAACCTTTTGGTTAAAACTCGTGAGGGTCGTCCAATTAAAATTGAAAACAATACAATTGCTGGTGCTAAATTTGCAGCGAACGCAAGAATTCATGCTTCTATTTTAGGATTGTATGATAGTGGTCGTTTGAAAGAGCCTAAGGTAGATGGTAAAAATTCTACTTGGTCAGCAGTTGATTTAAAAATTAAATCAAGCTTAGCTGATGCAAAAGCTAAAGGAGGACAAGTTGTATTATTGACTAATACTTTAGCTAGTCCATCTACAGAAAAGTTAATTGCTGAATTTATTGCTAAAAACCCAAATGCAAAACATGTGGTTTATGATGCAGTTTCTTCTTCAGAAGCTTTAGATGCTTTTGAATCAGTTTATGGTCAAAGAGCTTTAGTTGATTACGATTTTTCAAAAGCTTCATTAATCGTATCTGTTGGTGCTGATTTCTTAGGAGACTGGCAAGGTGGTGGGTATGATTCTGGATATGCAAAAGGACGTATTCCTCAAAATGGAAAAATGTCTCGTCACTTCCAGTTTGAATCAAACATGACATTGTCTGGTGCTGCTGCTGATAAACGTGTTCCAATGACTACTGCTGTTCAAAAACAGGCTTTAGTTCAAATTTATAATATTATTACAGGTGCTTCTGTTCCTGTTGCTTTAGACGGAAACGTTAAGGCTGAAGTGGTAAAAGCTGCACAACAGCTTAAAGCTGCTGGATCAAAAGGAGTTTTAGTATCTGGAATTGAAGATAAAAATGCTCAATTATTAGTTTTGGCTATCAATCAAGTGTTAGCTAGTGAAGCTTTTAGTACTGCAGGAGCAAGACAAATTAGAAAAGGTTCTAATGCTGTTGTTTCACAGTTTATTAAAGATTTGAATGCGGGAAGTGTTCATACTTTAATTATGAGTGGTGTTAATCCAGTTTATACATTAGCTGATTCTGCTGCTTTTGTTTCTGGATTGAAAAAAGTTAAAACTTCTGTTGCTTTTGCATTAAAAGAAGATGAGACTGCATCAATTGTAAATGTTGCGGCTCCAACTCCTCATTATTTAGAATCTTGGGGTGATGTTGAAATTACAAGCGGAACTTATAGTTTAACTCAACCAACTATCCGTCCTATTTTCAATACAAAACAATTTCAAGATGTTTTATTGTCATTAAATGGTGCTGCTGGTACTTTTTATGATTACTTAAAAGCTAACTCTGGAGTATTTACTGCAGGTTCTTCTTGGAATGAAGTATTGCATGATGGTGTAGCTGTTGTGGGCTCTACAGTATTATCAGGAGGAGCTATTGATGCTACTTCTTCTGCAAATGCTGTTGCTAAATCTAAATCAGCTGGAGAGTATGAGTTAGTTTTGTATACTAAAACAGGTCTAGGAGACGGACAACATGCAAACAATCCTTGGTTGCAGGAGTTTCCAGATCCAATTACAAGAGTTTCTTGGGATAACTATGTTACAGTTTCTAACGCAGACGCTAAAAAACTTGGTTTGTCAAACGAAATTGTTGCAAACGGAGGTTTAAATGGTAGTTATGCTACTATTACTGTTGACGGAGCTAAGTTAGAAAATGTTCCAGTTATCGTTCAGCCAGGTCAGGCAGTTGGGACTATTGGTCTAGCTCTTGGATATGGGCGTAAAGCTTCTCTAAAAGAAGAAATGCAAGTAGGTTTAAATGCTTACGCTTTATATAAAGGATTTAATGGAGTTCAATCTGTATCTATAGTAAAAGCTGGAGGAGAACATGAATTTGCTTGTGTTCAAGGTCAGAAAACATTAATGGGTAGAGGAGATATCATTAAAGAAACTACTTTAGAGGTATTTAATACTAAAGATGCAGAACATTGGAATGAAAAGCCAATGGTATCTTTAGATCACCAAGAAGTTGAAGCTACAACTGTTGACTTATGGGAATCTTTTGATCGTACTACAGGTCACCACTTCAACTTATCAATTGACTTAAATGCTTGTACTGGATGTGGTGCTTGTGTTATTGCTTGTCACGCTGAAAACAACGTACCAGTTGTTGGTAAAGCAGAAGTTAGAAGAAGCCGTGATATGCACTGGTTACGTATCGATAGATACTATTCTTCAGAAAGTACATTTGAAGGTGACAATGAAAGAAAAGAGGGAATAGCTGGTTTATCAAGTTCATTATCTACATTTAATGAAATGGAAAAACCTGGGGATAATCCACAGGTAGCATTCCAACCAGTAATGTGTCAGCACTGTAACCACGCACCTTGTGAAACAGTTTGTCCTGTTGCTGCTACATCTCACGGTCGTCAAGGTCAAAACCATATGGCATACAACAGATGTGTTGGTACTCGTTACTGTGCAAATAACTGTCCTTATAAAGTACGTCGTTTTAACTGGTTCTTGTATAACAAAAACAGCGAATTCGATTATCATATGAATGACGATTTAGGTCGTATGGTGTTAAACCCAGACGTAAACGTTCGTTCTCGTGGAGTTATGGAAAAATGTTCTTTCTGTATCCAAAGTACTCAAGCTGTAATTCTTCAAGCAAAACGTGAAGGTAGAGTAGTGGCAAAAGATGAGTTCAACAATGCTTGTGCTTGTTCTGCTGCTTGTTCTTCTGGAGCTATGGTTTTTGGAGATGTTAATGATAAAGAAAGTGAAGTTGCTAAACTTGCTGAAAGCGAAAGAGCTTATCACTTATTAGAGCATGTGGGTACAAAACCAAATGTTTTCTATCATGTAAAAGTTAGAAATACTTAGAAAAATTATTAATTAAGAAACAATATAAAGGATTATGTCGTCTCATTACGAAGCACCCATTAGAAAACCTTTAGTTATAGGTGATAAATCATATCACGATGTAACTGTAGATGTGGCAGCGCCTGTTGAAGGACCTGCAAATAAACAATGGTGGATTGTATTTACAATCGCATTAGTAGCCTTCCTTTGGGGGTTAGGTTGTATAATTTACACCGTATCTACCGGTATCGGAACATGGGGATTAAATAAAACAGTTGGTTGGGCTTGGGATATCACTAACTTCGTTTGGTGGGTAGGTATTGGTCACGCCGGAACATTAATTTCTGCGGTATTATTACTTTTCCGTCAACGTTGGAGAATGGCTATTAACCGTTCTGCAGAAGCCATGACTATCTTCTCGGTAGTTCAAGCAGGTCTATTTCCAATTATTCACATGGGGCGTCCATGGTTAGCTTATTGGGTATTACCTATTCCAAACCAATTTGGATCTCTTTGGGTAAACTTTAACTCGCCATTACTTTGGGACGTATTCGCGATTTCAACGTATCTTTCAGTATCATTAGTTTTCTGGTGGACTGGTTTGTTACCTGACTTTGCAATGCTTCGTGATAGAGCTATTACTCCATTTAACAAAAGAGTTTATTCTATCTTAAGTTTTGGATGGAGCGGTAGAGCAAAAGACTGGCAACGTTTTGAAGAAGTATCTTTAGTATTAGCTGGTTTAGCTACTCCACTTGTACTTTCTGTACACACAATTGTATCTATGGACTTTGCTACTTCTGTAATTCCTGGATGGCATACAACAATTTTCCCTCCATACTTCGTTGCTGGAGCGGTTTTCTCTGGATTCGCGATGGTAAACACATTGTTGATCGTTATGAGAAAAGTATCTAATCTTGAAGCATACATTACATTACAGCATATTGAGTTAATGAACATCATTATCATGATTACGGGATCTATTGTTGGTGTAGCTTACATCACTGAGTTATTCGTAGCTTGGTATTCTGGTGTAGAATATGAGCAATATGCATTCTTAAACAGAGCTACTGGACCTTATTGGTGGGCATATTGGTCGATGATGACATGTAATGTGTTCTCTCCTCAGTTCATGTGGTTCAAAAAATTAAGAACAAGTATCATGTTCTCATTCATTATTTCGATTGTTGTAAACATCGGTATGTGGTTTGAAAGATTCGTAATTATTGTTACTTCTTTACATAGAGATTACCTTCCATCTTCTTGGACAATGTTCTCACCAACATTTGTTGATATTGGAATTTTCATTGGAACAATTGGTTTCTTCTTCGTATTGTTTTTATTGTATTCAAGAACTTTCCCTGTAATTGCTCAGGCAGAGGTTAAAACAATTTTGAAAGGAACAGGAGATAATTATATTAGAGAAAGAGCAAACAGTAAAGATTCACATCATGAGTAATAAAGTTATATACGCCATTTATAATGACGATGACGTTTTGATGAATGCAGTAAAGAAAACTAGAGCTGCTCATCATCATATTGAGGAGGTTTTTACTCCATTCCCAGTTCACGGATTGGATAAAGCAATGGGATTAGCACCAACTAGATTAGCAATATGTGCTTTTTTATACGGATGTGTTGGTATCTCTGTTGCAACAACAATGATGTCTTATATCATGATTCATGATTGGCCTCAAGATATTGGAGGTAAACCAAGTTTTAGTTTTATTCAAAACATGCCTTCATTCGTACCGATTATGTTTGAGATGACTGTATTTTTTGCAGCCCACTTAATGGTAATTACTTTTTACATGAGAAGTAGATTATGGCCATTTAAAGAAGCAGAAAATCCAGATGTAAGAACAACGGATGATCACTTCTTAATGGAAGTTTCAGTAAATGATAACGAGACAGAATTAGTTTCTTTTTTCGAAGCAACTGGTGCTGTTGAAGTTAAAGTAATAGAAAAGAATTAATTGTAGCTATGAAAAGGATATATAAAATAACACTTTTAGTTGGTATAACTATTTTAGTTTCTTCTTGCCACAATAATTCGGCACCGAACTATCAGTATTTCCCAAATATGTATGAGTCTGTTGCTTACGAGCCATACACAGAAGCAAAAATATTTAAAGGAGGAAAAGAAGGACAGCTTCCTGTTACAGGAACTATTAATAGAGGTTTTGAGCCTTATGAATATGAAAATTCAACTGCTGGTTACGAATTGGCAAAAGCTAATTTGAAATCTCCTTTGGATTCTATTGAGAGAAATTCTGGAAAAGGAAAAGAACTTTTCGAAATTTACTGTATCAGCTGTCATGGTGCAACTGGTAACGGTAAAGGTAAATTGGTTGAAAGAGAAAAATTTCTTGGAGTACCTAGCTATAAAGACAGAGAAATCACTGAGGGAAGTATCTTTCACGTTGAGACTTATGGTTTAAATGCAATGGGTTCACATGCAAATCAATTAAGTGCTCACGAACGTTGGTTAGTTGCTGACTATGTTCTGAAACTAAAAAGCCAATTATAATTGTTGAACAAACTGATCGTAATAGATATGTATACATTTTCAAGTAAATTAAAAACTTTTTCTATCATCTTAATGGCCGTTGGTTTATTAGGAATTGGGTATGGTTTTTTAAGTGCACCAAAAGATATTCAAGAAGTTGAAAAAATACTAGCTGCAGATGAACATGGTTCTCATGATGCTGCACATGAAGAAAAAGCGGAGGCATCTCACAAAGAAGCAGGTCATCATGAAGCTGCTGAAGCATCACATGACACACACAAAGCAGCTGGACATGCTGAAGTTTCTGGTGCAAATGAGCACGAAAAACATTTAGAACATGTATTGCACCAATTGCAAAATAAACCTTGGTCTGCTGTATATGTAGCTTGTATTTTCTTTTTACTGCTTTCAATGGGAGTTTTAGCTTTCTATGCTATCCAACAAGTTGCTCAAGCAGGTTGGTCTCCGGTTTTGTTTAGAGTTATGCAAGGTATTACAGCTTACTTACCAGCTGGTTCAGTAATTTTCTTTATACTTTTAGTATTATGTGGATTACATTTTAACCATATTTTCGTTTGGTTAGGTGAAGGTGTAACAGATCCTAAGAGTCCAAACTACGATGCTATTATTGCAGGTAAGTCTGGATACTTAAACTTCCCTTTTTGGATTGTAAGAGCGTTCATCTTTTTACTAGGATGGAATATTTACCGTCATTTTTCTAGAAAAAACTGTTTAGCGCAAGACGAGGCAAATGATGATCTTTATTACAAAAAGAATTTCAAAGCTTCAGCTGGATTTTTAGTATTCTTCATTGTTTCTGAGTCTATCATGTCGTGGGATTGGATTATGTCTTTTGATCCACACTGGTTTAGTACTTTATTTGGATGGTATGTATTTGCTTCTTTCTTTGTAAGTGGTATCACGACTATTGCTTTGGTAACAATATATTTAAAATCAAAAGGATATTTAGAATATGTAAACAATAGCCACATTCATGATTTAGCTAAATTCATGTTTGGAATTAGTGTATTCTGGACTTATTTATGGTTTTCTCAGTTTATGCTTATATGGTATGCTAATATTCCAGAAGAGGTAACTTATTTCGTAACAAGAATTCAATTATATAACTTACCTTTCTTTGGAGCGGTTGTTATGAATTTTGTTTTCCCATTATTAATATTAATCAATACTGACTTCAAACGTCTTAACTGGGTTGTTGTAATGGCAGGTATTGTAATATTATTAGGTCATTATGTTGATTTCTTTAATATGATTATGCCTGGTACAGTAGGAGACAAATGGTTTATTGGAGTTCCTGAAATTGCATCGATTCTTTTCTTCTTAGGTCTATTTATATTTGTTGTATTTACTGCATTAACTAAATCTCCTTTGCTTGCAAAAAGAAATCCTTTCATTGAAGAAAGTAAACATTTTCATTATTAATATTTAAAGAAGTAAACAGATGACAAGTTTGTTGGTAATTATAGTTTTAGTTTTATTAGCAGTTGCATTATGGCAATTGACCAAGATTTTTGATCTTACGCAAGTAGGAACATCTTCGGACGATTCTCAGGTTGCATCAGATAATGACAATAACGTTCAGGGATATATTATGTTTGGCTTTTTGGCTTTCATCTATATCTTTACTATTTATGGTTTACTAAAATGGGGTAATTTAGCGCTTCATACTCCTGCATCAGAGCATGGACTTTTAGTAGATAGTTTAATGAATATTACTTGGGTTTTAATTTTTACTGTTCAAGTTATTACGCAAGGTTTACTATATTGGTTTTCTTTTAAAAACAGAGGGCATAAAGATAGAAAAGCATTATTCTTCGCAGATAGTAATAAATTAGAAGCAATTTGGAGTATTATTCCTTCTGTAGTTTTAGCTTGTTTAATTCTTTATGGATTATATGCTTGGAATAACATTATGTTTGTTGATAAAGATGAAGATGTTATTGAAATTGAACTATATGCTCAGCAGTTCAAATGGACTGCAAGATATGCAGGTGCAGATAATACTTTAGGTAAAGCAAACGTAAGATTAATTGAGGGTGTAAACACTTTAGGAGTTGATATGTCTGATAAAAACTCTCAAGATGATATTGTAGTTTCTGAATTACATATTCCTAAAGGAAAAAAAGTTCACTTTAAAATGCGTTCTCAAGACGTTTTACACTCAGCATACTTTCCTCACTTTAGAGCACAAATGAACTGTGTTCCTGGTATGGTTACTGAATTTGCTTTTGTTCCAACTTACACTACAGCAGAGTATAGAGAACTACCATTTATGGTTGAAAAAGTTGCGCATATCAATAAACTTAGAGCTGAAAAAAGTGTTGAGTTAGTTGCAAAAGGCGGTACAGCTTTAGATCCTTACACATTTGATTACTTATTATTATGTAATAAAATTTGTGGAGCTTCTCACTACAATATGCAAATGAAAGTTGTGGTTGATACTCCTGAAGATTATAAAAAATGGTTAAGTGAGAAAACTACTTTAGCTCAAGATATTAAAGCGGCGGCTGCTGCTGAAAAACCAGCTGAAGGAACTGCACCAGCTACAGATAGTGCTGCAAAAGTAATCGATACTGTTAAGGCGGTTGTTGATACAGTAAAAGCTGCAGTAGCTAAAGTTGCAATGAAATAATATTATTTAGAAAATTTAAAGTACACATATATGTCAGCAGAAGCGCACGATCACGATCACGGACACGATCACGAGCACGAACATCATCATAAAGATACGTTCATTACTAAATATATTTTTAGTATTGATCACAAAATGATTGCTAAGCAATACTTGATTACTGGTATTATTATGGGAATCATTGGTATTGCAATGTCTTTGCTTTTCAGAATGCAATTAGCGTGGCCAGAAGAGTCTTTTAAGATATTTAATGTTTTATTAGGAGATAAATTCGCACCTGATGGTGTAATGGCAAATGATATTTATTTAGCTTTAGTTACAATCCACGGTACCATCATGGTATTCTTTGTACTGACAGCAGGTTTGAGTGGAACTTTTAGTAATTTACTTATTCCACTTCAAATTGGAGCACGAGATATGGCTTCAGGATTTATGAATATGATTTCATACTGGTTGTTTTTCTTATCAGCAGTTATCATGTTATGTTCTTTATTTGTTGAGTCAGGACCAGCATCTGCAGGATGGACTATTTATCCTCCTTTAAGTGCATTACCACAAGCAATTCCGGGATCTGGAACAGGTATGACTTTATGGTTAGTTTCGATGGCTATTTTCATCGCATCTTCTTTGATGGGATCTTTAAATTACATTGTTACAGTAATCAATTTAAGAACTAAAGGAATGTCTATGACTAGACTTCCATTAACTATCTGGACATTTTTTGTAACAGCTATTATTGGTGTTATTTCATTCCCGGTATTATTATCTGCAGCTTTATTATTGATTTTTGATAGAAGTTTTGGTACTTCATTCTTCTTATCAGATATTTATATTGCTGGAGAAGTTTTACATTACCAAGGTGGTTCTCCTGTATTGTTTGAGCACTTATTTTGGTTTTTAGGTCACCCTGAGGTTTATATCGTAATCTTACCAGCGATGGGACTTGTTTCTGAAATTATGGCTACTAATGCACGTAAACCAATTTTCGGATATAGAGCGATGATTATGTCAGTTCTTGCAATTGCATTCTTATCAACTATTGTTTGGGGGCACCATATGTTTATTTCAGGTATGAATCCTTTCTTAGGATCTGTGTTTACTTTCACAACTTTATTGATTGCAATTCCATCTGCTGTAAAAGCGTTTAACTGGATTACAACTTTATGGAAAGGTAACTTACAATTCAATCCTGCAATGTTATTCTCTATCGGAATGGTTTCTACTTTCATCACTGGAGGTTTAACAGGAATCATTTTAGGAGATAGTACTTTAGATATTAACGTTCACGATACTTACTTCGTAATTGCTCACTTTCACTTAGTAATGGGTATTTCTGCACTTTACGGAATGTTTGCTGGTATTTACCACTGGTTCCCTAAAATGTACGGAAGAATGTTAAACAAAAATTTAGGTTATATTCACTTTTGGATTACAGCGGTTTGTGCTTATGGAGTTTTCTTCCCAATGCACTTTATCGGATTAGCTGGTTTACCAAGACGTTACTATACAAATACTAACTTCCCATTATTTGATGATTTACAAAATGTGAATGTTTTAATTACAACATTTGCTCTTGTAGGAGGTGCATTCCAATTAGTATTCTTATACAACTTCTTTAGTAGTATTTTCTACGGTAAAAAAGCAACTCAGAATCCATGGAAATCTACAACTTTAGAGTGGACTACTCCAGTTGAACATATCCACGGAAACTGGCCAGGAGAAATTCCTCATGTATACCGTTGGCCGTATGACTATAGTAACCCAAATCATGATGTAGATTTTGTTCCTCAAAATGTACCTATGAAAGAAGGTGAAGAAGTTTTACACCACTAAAATATTATAAAAAAGACCGTCAGAAATGACGGTCTTTTTTGTTTAGTTAAAGTTTTAAACGTTCAGTTTTACAATTTTACAAAACTAATTAGTTTCTATATCTTTGTAGAATGAATGAAAATCTAGATCCTACAACAAAAGGTTATAATTCGGAAGAATTAGATCTTGAGAAAAGACTGCGTCCACTATCATTTGATGATTTTGCTGGACAAGATCAAGTTTTGGAAAATTTGAAAGTCTTTGTTGCTGCGGCTAATCAGCGTGGCGAAGCGCTTGATCATGCTTTATTTCATGGACCTCCAGGTTTAGGAAAAACGACGTTGGCAAATATTCTTGCTAATGAATTAGAAGTTGGGATAAAAATTACCTCTGGTCCAGTTCTAGATAAGCCGGGAGATTTAGCTGGTTTGCTAACCAATTTAGATGAAAGAGATGTTTTGTTCATTGATGAAATTCATCGATTAAGTCCAGTTGTCGAAGAATATCTATACTCAGCTATGGAGGATTTCAAAATAGATATTATGATTGAATCGGGACCTAATGCGAGAACTGTTCAAATTAATTTGAACCCATTTACATTGATCGGTGCGACAACTAGATCTGGATTGTTAACCGCACCAATGCGTGCGCGTTTTGGGATTTCATCTCGATTGCAATATTATACAACTGAACTTTTAACTACTATTGTAGAAAGAAGTGCCTCTATATTAAAAACGCCCATAGATTTAGAAGCTGCAATTGAAATTGCAGGAAGAAGTCGTGGAACTCCTCGTATTGCAAATGCATTACTAAGAAGAGTTCGTGATTTTGCGCAAATTAAAGGAAATGGTAGAATTGATTTAGAAATTTCTAGATATGCTTTAAAGGCGCTTAATGTAGATGCTCATGGTCTAGACGAGATGGATAATAAAATCTTATTAACGATTATCAATAAATTTAAAGGTGGTCCAGTTGGACTTTCGACTTTGGCTACTGCAGTAAGTGAAAGTAGTGAAACTATTGAAGAAGTCTACGAACCGTTTTTGATTCAGGAGGGTTTCATTATGAGAACTCCTCGCGGACGAGAAGTTACTGATAAAGCCTATAAGCATCTTGGAAAAATAAACACCAATAATATTCAGGGTGGTTTATTTTAATTTGAAATAAAATGTCTGCTATCAAAAAATACAACTATCCTCAAAAACTTTCTATTTTTAGATTTTTTGTTGATGCTGAGGGTATTCGTAAAAATCCGATACCTTATCATAAAAGATATTTTAAAAATTTTGGTGATTCGTTTTCTATAAGAATTGGAAAGTCACAACATATTATTTTGTCGAGAGATAATGAAGTGGCGCAATATATCTTGCAGAAAAATCAGAAAAATTATTATAAGTCTAAATTCCAATCTGTATATCTTTCTAAATATTTAGGAAAAGGGCTTTTGACTGTTGATGGTGAATTTTGGTTAAAACAAAGAAGACTTATTCAGCCTGCATTTCATAAACAAAAAATGAATCAGTTAGTCGAAAATATGAAGTCGACTATTATTGCTGAGTTGGAAGAACTTGTTATAGATAAAGAAATAGATCTTTTTCCTGTAATGAGTGAATTAGCGTTTAATGTTGTGGCTAAATCGTTGTTTCAATTTTGTATTGCCCAAGAAAAATTAGATCGGATTAAATGCATAATTGAAGCTGTACAAAATTTTTTAATTAAAGAAATTAGACTTCCTCACAAAGCGTGGTGGTTTTCATTTAGTGGTCAAGTAAAAAGACATCTTGAGCTTGCAAAAGAAAATGATGAAATTATTAAAGAAATTATTTTAGAACGTGTTGCTTCAAAAGATGAAATAAATGATTTGCTTAATATGTTACTCGAAACTCGTTATGAAGATACTGGTGAGGGAATGTCGGTTGAGCAATTGATAGATGAAATAAAAATTCTTTTTATAGCAGGTCACGAAACCACTGCAAATGCTTTAACCTTTACATTGCATTTATTAGGGAATCACCCTGATGTGCAACAAAAGGTTTTTGAGGAGATTAACAAAATAGAATCAGAAACTGTTGACGTGGTAGAACAGCTTCAAAAAATGATTTACACGAATGCTGTTTTAAATGAGTCTATGAGATTATATCCGCCTGCATGGATTACAGATAGACAGAATGTTGAAGATGATAGTTTAGGAGAGTTTAATATAAAAAAGGGAACATTAATTGGTGTTTCTTTTTACGAATTGCATCGAAATCCAAAATATTGGGAATCTCCAGATAGTTTTAACCCAGAACGGTTTTTAGGAGAACAGAAAAAGCATTCTATGCAATACTTTTATCCATTTGGAGCTGGACCCAGGATGTGCATTGGTGCAGGTTTTGCTATTTATGAAATGTCACTTGCACTTGCATATATCATTAAAAAATACAAAATTAAATCTGTCAATACCCAAGTTGATTTTAATCCATTAATTACATTGAAACCTGTCGGTGTTAAAGTGGTATTTTCCGAAAGATCATGATTAATTCTAAAGAGAAATATTCGAAATTTATTAAAGAAGAAGCGAAAAGACTTGGTTTTTTATCTTGCGGAATATCGAAAGCAGGTTTTTTGGAACAAGAAGCGCCAAGACTTGAAAATTGGCTTAAGAATAATCGTAATGGACAAATGGCTTATATGGAAAACCATTTTGATAAACGATTAGATCCGACATTATTAGTTGATGATGGAAAAAGCGTAGTTTCTCTTTTGCTAAATTATTTTCCTGAAGTTTCTCAAAATGAAGAAAGTTTTAAAATTTCAAAGTATGCTTATGGACAGGATTATCACTTTGTTATTAAAGATAAATTAAAAGAATTTTTACATTCTATTCAGGAAAATATAGGAGAAGTTTCAGGTCGTGCCTTTGTTGATTCTGCACCGGTTTTGGATAAAGCTTGGGCGGCGAAAAGCGGTTTGGGATGGATAGGAAAAAATAGTAATTTAATAACTCAAAAAGTCGGTTCTTTTTACTTTATAGCCGAGCTTATTATAGATTTAGAGTTAGAATATGATTATGCTGTTACTGATCATTGCGGTTCTTGTACAGCTTGTATTGATGCTTGTCCGACACAGGCAATTGTGGCGCCATATATTGTAGATGGCAGTAAATGTATTTCTTATTATACTATCGAATTAAAAGAAAATCTTCCTTATGAAATGAAAGGAAAATTTGATGAATGGATGTTTGGCTGTGATACTTGTCAAGATGTTTGTCCATGGAATAGATTTTCTAAACCGCATTCAGAACCTCTTTTTAATCCAAATCCAGAATTGCTTTCCTTTGGCAAAAAAGATTGGATAGAAATTACAGAAGAAACATTTAAACTTGTTTTTAAAAATTCTCCAATTAAAAGGACAAAATTTGAAGGCTTAAAGCGAAATATCAAATTTTTGCAATAGGATTGTTGAAGTGTAACTTATTGGTTTTTAGTTATTTATGTTTTTGTTTATAAGTTTTAACTTATTTTTCAGCTTCTTGTTTTATTGAGTATTTGTCAATAAATACTGTCAAAATCACTTTTATTCATAATTCTTTAAGAATTTATGACCTCTTCATTATCAAATAATTATATTTTTTTGTTATAAATAACACTGAACAGTTGTTAAATACTGCTTTTTGACGAGTTTCTTTGCCGTTTATCGACTATTGTATTTGATACTTCATGATTTATTTACTTTCGTTCCTCCAAAACTACATTTTATAAACTTAAAACACGATTTTGTGTATTGAACCTATCATGACTATGGTCCAAACGCTACAATGTTCATTTAGAGATCATTCCAAGGTCTTTAATGATTTTTCGAAATCCAATCATTTCAGTTTTTCGTATTTCACTAATACGCTAAAAATGATCATCCATTTTTTAGTGTATTATTTTTCTGTTCCACAAACTCAAGTTGTCTATGCGTAACTTTACTTTTAAAAGGTTTAATTTATTTAAACTGGTTTTTCTTATTTCATTATTTTTTATTACAGCTCAAACTAGGGCTCAATTCCCTTATTCGCAATCGTTTAAAAACTCTACAGCGCCAGGTGTTTTATTTGGCGGAGAACCAATAGCTTTTTTAACTGGCGGAGCCGGTCTAAGAGATGGTTATAATGATGCAAACGGTTCTGGATATTTGCGACTAACAAATAGACAAGGGAGCCAGAAAGGAATTGTTTATTCAGATATGTATTCGTTCCCATCTGCGTACGGAATGACTATTACATTTGAATACTATACCCATAGTGGAAACGGTGCCGATGGTATCGCTTTTATTTTGTTTGATGCAACTGCTTCTCCTGTTGCTGCAGGTGCTTTTGGAGGTTCCTTAGGTTATGCGCAACGAAATTCAGAAACTGGTTTTTCTAAAGGTTATTTGGGTATTGGAATTGACGAATATGGAAACTTTTCTGCCAATAATGAAGGAAAAAGTGGTGGAGCTCCGGGAGGTTTTTTACCAAGTAATGTTACTTTGAGAGGTGCTGGAACGGGAACATCGGGATATCCGCATTTGATTTCTGTGAGAACAACCGATTTAGCAAGTTCTTTTAATGTTGCAGGTGGAGATAGAGATGCTACTGACAATTCGAAATCTGGTTTTAGAAAAATGGAAGTTGTTCTAAAACCGCGATCAGGTGGTGGTTTTTTTATTGATGTTTACTTAACTCATGGTAGTGTAAGAGAGTTAATAATTAATAATTATGAATATAAAACTGAGGCACCATCTAATTTGAAATTTGCTATTTCTTCTTCTACTGGAGGATCTAATAATTTTCATGAAATCCGTAATTTAAATATTACAGTTGATAAATCAACGCTTTTAACTCCAGTGGCTAATTCAGATACTTTTACAGGTTGTATCGGATTACCAGCAACTTCTGGAGATATTACTGCAAATGACAACGGATCAGTAAATACTTTAGGTACAATTAATAAATCTACGGTTGACTTAGATCCAGCAGTGACAGGAGTTCAAATTTCTAAGACAGTTGCTGATAAAGGGACTTTTACATATAATTCATCAACGGGAGCTGTAACTTTTACACCCCTAAACAATACTGTTGTTGGTCCGGTTCAAATCAATTACACTTTTAATGATACTTATGACAAGACTTCTAATTCTTCAACAATAACATATAACACATATACAGCTATTGCTAATAATACGATTACGGCTCCGGCAACTAGCACTTTTTGTACGGCACCGAATGATCCAGGTGTTATAACAGGTTCTACCGCTTCTGGAGGTGGTTCGGGATTAAGTTACCAATGGGAAAGCAGTATAAACAATATAGATTTTAATCCTATTTCAGGAGCTACAAGTGTAAGTTATGATCCGCCTAGTACAAGTGCAACTGCTTATTACAGAAGGGTTGTTTCTTCTACAACTTGTAAAGATGTGAGTAATACCGTTTCTATTGTTTTTGGACAGGCTAGTACTCCAACTGCAACGGCGGCAACAGCAATAACATGTAATAGCTTCACAGCAAATTGGAATGCTGTAGCTAATGCAACTTCTTATGGATTAGCGGTTTCTAGAAATTCAAATTTTAATACTCCCGAAGGAGATTTAGATGGAAGAAATCTTAATTCATCTTCAACTTCTTTTAACGTTACTGGTTTAATTTCAGGTCAAACTTATTATTTTAGAGTTTTATCTTATAATTCATGTGGAGCTGGGCCAACAGCTTCTAATGTAATTACGGTAATTGTTGGAAATGGATCAGTAGCTGGGACAGTATCTGCTGCACAAACAATTTGTTCAGGAACTGCTCCACAAGATTTGACATTAACGGGTTACACAGGAACTATTCAATGGCAGTCATCTGCAAATAATAGTACGTTTAATGATATTATTGGAGCTACAAATGCTGTTTTAACAAGTGCTCAAATGGGAACGCTTACTGCAAATACATATTATAGAGCAGTTGTAAAAAGTGGCTCATGTACGGCAGCAAATTCAGCATCAGTTTTAATTACAATAAGCCCAGTACCAAGTTTGGGAACGATATCGCAAGCTGCAATAACTTGTGAAGGCGCTCCTGCTAGAATAAACTTAAAAGGATTATTGCCAAATACGACATCTACTATTGCGTATTCTATCGATGGAGTTGCACAAACGCCTGTTACTGGTGTAGCCGCAGATGGTTCTGGTAATGGCTTTTTTGAAACTGGGGTTTTAACAGCAGTAAATAATGGTAAGACATTAAGAGTAACAACTGTTACTACAACAAGCGCAACACCAAGTTGTACCAGTACTGTTAATAGAGATGTTACATTAAGTATAAACGCATCTTCAGTTGGAGGAGCAATTGCATCAGTTGCTGCAATTTGTTCAGGAACTTCGCCAGCTAATTTGGTGTTAAGTGGCAATAACGGTTCAGTTTTAAGATGGCAAAAATCAACAGATTCAGGTTTTTCAACTCGAACTGATATTAATATAACTTCAACAACATTAACAAGCGCAAATATCGGAAACTTAACAGCAAACACTTACTTTAGAGCAGTTGTTCAGAATGGAGATTGTGCTGCCGTTTTTTCAGATGCTGTTTTGGTAACTGTTAACGCTTTGCCAGCAGTTCTTTCTTTAACAGGAAGTACTATCTGCGTTTTACCAGGCGGAAATGGAACAATCACTTCTTCAACTTCAGCAAGCGGAATAAGTTATCAATTATACAATTCAAGCAATGCAACAGTTCAATCTGCAAAATCAGGAAATGGAGCGGCTTTGACTTGGACAAATCTTGTTGCAGGAAATGGCTATTATGTAATTGGAAGAAACACGACAACTTCTTGTGCATCTACAAGTGCTACAGTAAATGTTGCTACCAATCCTAATCCAGATGCTCTTGTTTTAACAGGAAGTACAATTTGTGTTTCGCCAGGCGGAAACGGAACGATTACGTCTTCAACTTCAGCAACAGGAATAAATTATCAGTTATATAATTCTAGTAATACAGCAGTTCAGTCTGTAAAATCAGGTAACGGATCTGCATTAACTTGGACAAATCTTGCAGGAGGAACTGGCTATTATGTAATTGGAACAAATACAACAACTACTTGTTCTTCTACTAGTAACAGTGTGAACGTTGCTACTACTTTAAACCCAACAGCACTTGCATTAACAGGAAGTGTGATTTGTGTTTCACTTGGAGGAAATGGAACTATTTCTTCTACAACTTCAGTAAATAATGTAAGTTATCAGTTATTTGATTCAAGTGATGTAGCGGTCCAATCTGCAAAATCAGGTAACGGGTCAGCATTAACTTGGACAAATCTTAATGCAGCAAACGGATATTATGTAGTTGCAACTAATGCGGCAAATTGTACTGTAAAAAGTAATGTTGTCAATATAACAACTAATCCAAATCCGACAATTTCTATTGGAGGTACATTAACGGCTTGTTTAACAACTACTTTAACGACGACAACTAATGCAAGTTCGCCAACTTATGTTTGGTACAAAGATAATGTTGTAATTTCTGGACAAACTTCATCTTCATTAGTGGTAAATTCTGATGGAGATTATAAAGTAAAAGTTACAAATACATCAACAGGATGTGAAGCTACTTCTGCTGCTTCAACAGTAAAAGTTAGTGATACTGAAAAACCAGTTAAACCAGTTTTAGCTGATATTACAGCAGAATGTTCAGCAACAGTAACAGCTCCAACAACAACAGATAATTGTAGCGGAACCGTAACAGGAACAACTAGCGATCCATTGACTTATTCGACTCAGGGGAATTATACTATCAATTGGAGTTTTAATGATGGAAATGGAAGCATAGAAACTGCGACTCAAAAAGTAATAATTAAAGACACTCAAAAACCATCAATTATCTGCCCTGCAACAATTGTGGTTTCTGCTGACGCAAATTCATGTACAGCTACAGGTGTAATTTTAGGAACTCCTGTAACATCTGACAACTGTGGAGGAACTGTAACAGTGACTAATAATGCACCGTCAAGTTTTCCAATCGGAAATACAACAGTAACTTGGACTGCTACAGATGCAGCAGGAAATACGCAAACTTGTACGCAGACAGTAACAGTAAACGATACTCAAAAACCATCAATTACTTGTCCAGCAACAGTTGTGGTTTCTACTGATGCAAATTCATGTGTTGCAACAGGTGTAACTTTAGGAACTCCTGTAACATCAGATAATTGCAACGGAACTGTAACAGTGACTAATAATGCACCGACAAGTTTTTCAATCGGAAATACGACAGTAACTTGGACGGCTACAGACGCAGCAGGAAACACTCAAACTTGTACTCAAGTAGTAAAAGTTGTAGGTCCGATTATAGCTGATAAAGATACAGCTTCGATAAATGGATATAATGGAGGAACTGCTGTTTCAAATGTTTTATCAAACGACTTGCTTAATTGTAATGCAGTAGTTAGAAATGAAGTTGTTTTAAGTTTGGATTCTACTTTACCTTCAGTTTTAACTTTTGATACTGCAAGTGGAGAAGTTAAAGTTAAACCAAATACACCAGTAGGAGTATATACATTTGATTATAAAATTTGTGAAGTTGCAAATACTTCAAATTGCAATTCTGCAACTGTAGAAATTACGGTTACAGCACCGGTAATTTTAGCGGTAAAAGAAAATTTAGGTCCGATTAACGGAAGCATTGGAGGAACAACGTCATCGCTTATCGCGTCAGATAAACTGAACGGCGTTCAGGCAGTAATCGGCACAAATGCAGGAGAAGTTACCTTGACTGGAACAGCTCCAGCAGGATTAACCGTTAATGCAGACGGAACGGTGACTGTAGGCAAAGGCACAAAAGCGGGAGACTACGATGTGGAATATACAATCTGCGACAACAATAATGCAGGAAACTGCTCAACGGCTACTTCGACTGTAACTGTAACGGTAGCGGATCTAGTTGCAAACTTGGACAATGCAGGTTCGGTAGTGGGAGGAAATGCTTCTCAAACGCTTATCAATGTTTTTGAGAATGACACTAAAAACGGAGCAAAATTAGATCCGTCGGAAGTTAAGCTTACGCTGGGCACAGATCCGAAAGGATTTTTAACGATTGATGCAGACGGAAAAGCGGTTTTGGCAGCCAATTCACCGGCAGGAAATTATGAAATCACTTATGAAATCTGCGAGCTTCTGAATCCAGGAAACTGCAGCGCAAATAAAGTTCAGGTTACAGTTACGGCACCGGTAATTTTAGCGGTAAAAGAAAATTTAGGTCCGATCAACGGAAGCATCGGCGGAACAACAGCATCGCTTATCGGTTCAGATAAACTAAACGGCGTTCAGGCGGTTATCGGCACAAATGCTGGAGAAGTTGCCTTAACGGGAACAGCGCCTTCAGGACTTACGGTCAATTCAGACGGAACGGTAACGGTAAGCAAAGGCACAAAAGCGGGAGACTACGATGTTGAATATACAATCTGCGACAACAACAATGCAGGAAACTGCTCAACGGCTACTTCGACTGTAACTGTAACAGCGGCTGTATTAGTTGCGAATTTGGACAATGCAGGTTCGGTAGAGGGAGGAAATGCTTCCCAAACGCTTATCAATGTTTTTGAGAATGACACTAAAAACGGAGCAAAATTAGATCCGTCGGAAGTTAAATTGACACCAAGCACAGATCCGAAAGGATTTTTAACAATCGATTCAGACGGAAAAGCAGTTTTAGGCGCGAATGCTCCTGCGGGAAATTATGAGATCACTTATGAAATCTGCGAGCTTCTGAATCCTGGAAACTGCAGCACGAATAAAGTTCAGGTTACGGTTACTGCACCGTTAATTTTAGCGGTAAAAGAAAATTTAGGTCCGATTAACGGAAGCATTGGGGGAACGACTGCATCGCTTATTGGATCAGATACATTAAACGGTGTTCAGGCTGTTATCGGAACAAATGCAGGAGAAGTTACCTTGACTGGAACAGCTCCAGCAGGATTAACCGTTAATGCAGACGGAACGGTGACTGTAAGCAAAGGAACAAAAGCGGGAGACTACGATGTGGAATATACAATTTGCGACAACAATAATGCAGGAAACTGCTCAACGGCTACTTCGACTGTAACTGTAACAGCGGCTGTTTTGGTTGCAAACTTGGACAATGCAGGTTCGGTAGTGGGAGGAAATGCTTCCCAAACGCTTATCAATGTTTTTGAGAATGACACTAAAAACGGAGCAAAATTAGATCCGTCGGAAGTTAAGCTTACGCCGGGCACAGATCCGAAAGGATTTTTAACGATTGATGCAGACGGAAAAGCAGTTTTAGGCGCGAATGCTCCTGCGGGAAATTATGAGATCACTTATGAAATCTGCGAGCTTCTGAATCCTGGAAACTGTAGCACGAATAAAGTTCAGGTTACGGTTACAGCACCGGTAATTGACGCGGTTGTAGACTCAATAACGCCAATCAATGGAAACATTGGCGGAACAACAGTATCATTAATTGCAAATGACAAATTAAATGGAAATCCTGTAATTGCAGGAACAGCTGCGGGAGAAGTTACATTTAATATTGTTGGAACACTTCCAGCAGGATTAACATTAAACCCAGATTATACTATTACTGTTGCACCAAATACGCCAGCAGGAAATTATAATGTAGAATACCGTATTTGCGATAATACGAATCCATCAAATTGCGATTCAGCAATTACTGTGGTAACAGTTACAGGCGGAAATCTTGTAGCAAATCAAGATATTGTTGCTTCAGTAGTTGGTTCAAATGTTCCTCAAACATTAATTAATGTTTTTGCGAATGATACTAAAAATGGAAATGCATTAGTGCCGTCAGATGTAAATCTTTCAGTTATAGCTGCAGATCCAAAAGGATATTTAACAGTTGATGCAAACGGAAATGCAATATTAGCTCCAAATGCACCAGCAGGAGATTATGAATTGACATATACAATTTGCGAAAAATTAAATCCATCAAATTGTAATTCAAATGTTGTAAAAGTAACTGTTGATCTTCCAGTTATTGATGCAGTTGTAGATTCAGTAAATCCAATCAATGGAAACATTGGCGGAACAACAGTATCATTAATTGCAAATGACAAATTAAATGGAAATCCTGTAATTGCAGGAACAGCTGCGGGAGAAGTTACATTTAATATTGTTGGAACACTTCCAGCAGGATTAACATTAAACCCAGATTATACTATTACTGTTGCACCAAATACGCCAGCAGGAAATTATAATGTAGAATACCGTATTTGCGATAATACGAATCCATCAAATTGCGATTCAGCAATTACTGTGGTAACAGTTACAGGCGGAAATCTTGTAGCAAATCAAGATATTGTTGCTTCAGTAGTTGGTTCAAATGTTCCTCAAACATTAATTAATGTTTTTGCGAATGATACTAAAAATGGAAATGCATTAGTGCCGTCAGATGTAAATCTTTCAGTTACAGCTGCAGATCCAAAAGGATATTTAACAGTTGATGCAAACGGAAATGCAATATTAGCTCCAAATGCGCCAGCAGGAGATTATGAATTGACATATACAATTTGCGAAAAATTAAATCCATCAAATTGTAATTCAAATGTTGTAAAAGTTACGGTTGCAGCATCGACAATGATAAAAGCGAATGATGATGAAGCTGGGCCAGTAAATGTGAAAAAAGGAACAGATACTTCACTTAATATCTTTAATAATGATATTTTAAACGGAGTAAAACCAACACCAACAAGTGTTGTCTTATCAACTGTTGTTGCAAATCCGAATTTAATTCTAAATGCTGATGGTTCAGTAAGTGTTGTTGCAAATACGCCAAACGGAATTTATGAATTGACATATCAAATTTGCGAAGCAGCAAATACATCAAATTGCAGTCAAGCTGTAGTTAAAGTTACAGTATTAAATAGCGCTGATCCTGCTCCTCCAACAACAAACGGAATTACATTAGGAGATGATAATAATGTTACTGCTGACGGAATTAACGGTGCTCTAGAATTTGTTAATGTTTTAGATAATGATTTTATAAACGGACAGCCAATCAATCCTGCAGATGTAACTATCAAACCATTAGGAAACAATTCTTATTTTGAGTGGAATGCAGACGGAACTGTAAATGTTAAGCCAAATACACCTGGTGGAAATTATGCAATTACTTATCAGGTTTGCGAAAAAGCAAATGCATCAAATTGTTCAACAGCAGTTTTAAATGTTTTTGTTGAAGTTCCAGCAATTGCTATTATCAAAAAAGCAGAATTTAATGATGAAAACAATAGCGGTTTTGCCAATGCAGGAGAAACAATAACCTATACGTTTACCGTAACAAATACAGGAAATGTTCCGCTAAGCAATGTAATAGTAAAAGATCCATTAACAGGAATAGTGGTTTCTGGACAAGCAATTTCTTTGGCAGTTGGAGAATCTAACAGTTCTAATTTCTCAGCAGTTTACACGATAACACAAGAAGATATTAATCTTACTAAAGTAACAAATCAAGCTACTGCGCAAGGAAGCAGTTCAAAAGGAGTTGTTGTAGAAGATTTGTCTGACCATTCAAGTAATACTGGAGATAATCCAACTGTAACAGAATTAGATGGTTGTGCAATCAAAGTATTCAAAGCTTTTTCACCAAATGGGGACAACAAGAATACAAGATTCTACATTAGAGGTATCGAATGCTATCCGAATAATACAGTTGAAATTTATAACCGTTGGGGAGTATTGGTTTACAGTATAGACGGATATAATAACAATGACAGAGCTTTTGTTGGATATTCTAACGGACGTTCTACGATCAAACAAACAGAAGGTCTTCCGGTGGGAACTTATTTCTACATCTTGAAATATCAAGATAATGCTAATGCACCACATCAGGAATCAGGATATTTATACATCAACAAATAATATAAGATTACGGCTTAGTAAAGCTAGGCCGTTTTTAAAGCTTTAAAAATGAAAAGATTAATCATATTTTTTATGTTTTTTTCGATTGTGTCAAATGCGCAGCAGGATGCACAGTTTACGCAATATATGTACAATACAATCGAAGTCAATCCAGCTTACGCAGGTTCAAGAGGAGTTATGAGCGTTTTTGGTTTATACCGTACGCAATGGGTTGGGTTAGAAGGTGCGCCTCAAACAAGTACTTTTTCTGTAAATACTCCTTTAAATAATAGCGATTTAGGACTTGGAGTTTCTTTGGTTAATGACAAAATCGGACCAACAACAGAAAACACTTTATCTGCCGATTTATCATATACAATTCCAACTTCAGAATCATGGAATTTGTCTTTTGGTATAAAAGGAACAGCAAACCTATTCAATTTAGATGTAAATAAATTGAGTATGGAAGATCAAGATGATCAGCAATTTCAAAATCTAAAAAACAAGTTTTCTCCAAATGTTGGTGCAGGACTTTATTTTCATTCAGATCGCGCTTATATCGGATTGTCTGTTCCAAATTTTATCGAAACAAACCGTTATGATTCAGATGACACGGCTATCTTCAAAGAAAAAATCAATTATTATTTAATCGCAGGTTACGTATTTAATCTAGATCGATTAGAGTATATTAAGTTCAAACCAGCTTTAATGACCAAAATGGTCGAAGGAGCTCCTTTGCAAGTTGATGTTTCGGGTAATTTTATGTTCAATGATAAATTTGTTTTAGGTCTTGCTTATCGTTGGAGCGCTTCTGTAAGTGCAATGGCAGGATTTCAAGTTACAAAAGGAATGTATTTAGGTTACGGTTACGATCATGAAACAACTCAATTAAAAAAGTACAATTCTGGATCTCATGAAATCTTCTTAAGATTCGATTTCTTTAATAATTATAATAAAATGATATCTCCAAGGTTCTTTTAATGAAAACTATGAAACTCAAGAAAATAATTTTAATCGTTTTACTGTGTAACTTTTTTTCAAATGTGAATGCTCAAAATCCATTCACAAATATGAACGTAAAATATGCAGACAAAAAATATGAAGAGTACGCTTACGCGGATGCTATAAAAGCGTACGAAAGTGTAATTGAAAAAGAAAGTGCAAACGAAGGAGTTGTAAAACGTCTGGCGAATTCGTATTATTTTAATGGAGAATTGACAAGTGCCTTAAAATGGTACGATCAATTATTTCAAATTAATGCAGACCAAGAAGCAGAATATTTTTATCGTTACGCACAATGTTTAAAATCTTCTGGCAATTATCGTAAATCTGACGAAGTTTTAGAAAAATTCAATCAAAAGGCTGCGTTAGAAAAAAGATCCAATTTAATCAGAAATGATAAAAATTATCTTGAAGTAATAAAAGAAAACTCTGGAAGATTTCAAATAGCAGATGCAGGAGTTAATTCTCGTTTTTCAGATTATGGAAGTACGGTTTATAACAACAAAATAATTTTTACTTCTGCGCGCGATACAGGAGGAGTTGTGAAAGCTAATTTTCAATGGACAAACAGATCTTTCTCAAGATTATACAGCGCTGTTTTAATGCCTGATGGAAGTGTTGGAACACCAGAACTTTTTATAAAAAGAAAAAAAGATAAGTTCAATGAGTCAACTCCAATTTTTACAAAAGATGGAAGAACAATGTATTTCACGAGAAATAATTTCACTGATGGAAAAAGAGGACAGAATGATAAAAATGTTACGCTTTTAAAATTATACAAAGCAGATTTGATTGATAACGAATGGAAGAACATCAGAGAACTTCCTTTTAATAGTGATCAGTACAGTACTGCGCATCCTGCTTTAAGTATGGATGAGAAATTTTTATATTTTGCCTCAGATATGCCCGGAACATTTGGTCAGTCTGATATTTTTAAGGTTGCAATTAATGAAGATGGCACTTTTGGAAAACCAGAAAATTTAGGTCCAGAAATTAATACAGAAGGCAGAGAAACCTTTCCTTTTATTTCTGGAGAAAATGAACTTTATTTTGCTTCAGATGGACGTCCCGGTTTAGGCGGTTTGGATATTTTTGCTTCTAGAATAAAAGCAAACGGAAGTTATGATGAAGTTTTAAATGTTGGTGAGCCTGTAAATAGTAAACAAGATGATTTTGCTTTCAGTATCGACAGCAGAAGCAGAAGTGGTTATTTTTCTTCGAACAGACAAAATACTTTAGGTTTAGACGATATTTATAGATTTACAGAAACTAGAAGATTAATTTGTGAGCAAAATTTATCAGGAACTGTTACTGATGCTGAAACAAATGCTGTTTTAGCAAATACAGCTTTGACTTTGTTTAATGATAAATTTGATCCAGTAGGAACAATTGTTACAGACGAAAAAGGAAATTATGTTTTTCCAACCGTAAAATGTGGCAAAAAATATACTATTAGAACTTCTAAAACAGATTATAATGCCAAAGAAGCTTCTGTAAATATTTTGAGAGATCAAGAAACCACTTTAATGATAGCATTAAATAAAGTATTTGTTCCTTTAACGGCAAAAACAATAGCAATAAAAAAAGTGGCTATTAGTCCTGTAAAATTGGGATCAATGAAAGTTGGAGTAGATGTCGCAAAACTTTTAAATCTTCCGATGAACTTTTTTGATTTAGGAAAAGCTACTATCAAAAAGACATCAGAACCGCAATTGATGAAAGTAGTAAATCTTTTAAAAGAATATCCAGACATGAAACTTGATATTCGTTCACATACAGACAGCCGTTCTTCTTCAGAAAGCAATCAAATTCTTTCGGATATGAGAGCGTTGTCAACAAAAAAATGGTTAGTGCAAAAAGGAATTAGTGAAGACCGATTATCAGCAAAAGGTTACGGAGAAACACAATTGGTAAATAAATGTGCAGATGGCGTAAAATGTACCGAACAACAACACATGCAAAATAGAAGAAGTGAGTTTATTATTGTAGCAATGTAAAATGACTTTCTTAAAAATTATAAAAACCCTTTTCTAAAATTTAGAAAAGGGTTTTTATTTTTTAAATATTTATAGAAAAATATTTCTCCACTAAACAATTTCAACTGATTGATGTTGAAAAATTTGTAAACGTTAAAAAAACTAATTTTCATCAAAAAACAATTCTAAACAATTTCATTCTTTACACTATAATTCCGAAAATTTAAATTTTTGTATATTATGTTTAAAATGAGTAAGTTGTGTTTTTAAAAAATCGATTTCGTTGCAGATTGTGTTGGTTTTTGTTTTAACTTTATAAACCTAAAAATTTTTCATTATGACTGTAGATCAAATACTTAAAGCAAAAGGAAGAAATGTTTATTCGATTTTCTCTAATTTAACAGTTTATGATGCCTTAAAGGTAATGGGAGAAAAGAATATCGGAGCAATTTTAATTATTGATGATAATGTTTTAAAAGGCATATTGTCAGAAAGAGATTATGCCCGTAAAATCGTTTTAAAAGATAAATCTTCTAAAGAAACTTTGGTAAATGAGATTATGGAAAGCAATGTTTTTACAGTAAAACTTTCAGATAATCTTGAAGATTGTATGCAATTGATGAGTGAAAAAAGAATACGACATCTGCCTGTTGTAGAAGATGAAACGGTTGTTGGAATAATTTCAATCAGCGATGTAGTGAAGGCGATTATAGAAACTCAAAAAGATACCATTCAGCATTTGAATTCTTATATTTCTCAATAAAAAGGATATAAAAGCAATAAAAATTTAAAAGGAGTCCAATTTCTATTGGACTTTTTTTATTTCTCAAAATCAATTTTCAGAAAAGAAAATACTAAAAATACGCCATTTTAAAACAAGACTTATATCTTTGTAAGCTAGAATAAAAGCTAAAATAATGAACAAAGAGAGTAAAAAAAGAGAAGCGTTACTGTACCATTCAGAGCCGACTCCAGGAAAAATTCAGGTAGTTCCAACAAAAAAATATGCAACCCAGAGAGACTTATCATTGGCTTATTCGCCAGGAGTTGCAGAACCGTGTTTAGCAATTGCAGAAAACATTGACGATGTTTATAAATATACAGCAAAAGGAAATTTAGTAGCCGTAATTTCAAACGGTACAGCGGTTTTAGGACTTGGAAATATAGGTCCAGAAGCAGGAAAACCTGTAATGGAAGGAAAAGGTTTATTGTTTAAAATTTTCTCTGATATCGATGTTTTTGATATCGAAATAGGTACCGAAAATGTTGAAGAATTTATTCAGACTGTAAAAAATATTGCTCCAACTTTTGGAGGTATTAATCTAGAAGATATTAAAGCTCCAGAATCTTTCGAAATAGAAAGAAGATTGATCGAAGAATTGGATATTCCAGTAATGCACGACGATCAGCACGGAACTGCAATTATCTCTTCTGCAGCTTTAATTAATGCTCTTGAATTAGCAGGAAAAAAAGCAGAAGATGTAAAAGTGGTTGTTTCTGGCGCAGGATCTGCAGCAATTGCTTGTACAGATTTATATGTTTTATTGGGCGTAAAAGTAGAAAACGTTTTAATGTATAACAGTAAAGGACTTTTAACAAAAGACAATCCTTCACTATCAGATTTACAATTAAAGTATGCTATTGACGGACCTAAAATTGCTTTGGCAGACGCTGTAAAAGATGCTGATGTTTTCATCGGATTATCTTCAGGAGATATTCTTTCGCCAGAAATGTTACTTTCTATGGCAAAAAATCCTATCGTTTTTGCAATGGCAAATCCAAATCCGGAAATTGATTATAATTTAGCTGTAGAAACGCGTAAAGACGTTATTATGGCGACAGGACGTTCGGATTTTCCTAATCAGGTAAATAACGTTTTAGGTTTTCCATATATTTTTAGAGGAGCATTAGACGTTAGAGCGACTAAAATTAACGAAGAAATGAAAATGGCAGCTGTAAAAGCTTTAGCCATTTTAGCGAAAGAACCAGTTCCAGAACAAGTTAACGTAGCATACGGTGCAACAAAACTTGGATTTGGACAAGAATACATCATTCCTAAACCATTTGATCCTAGATTGATTACGGTTGTAGCGCCAGCAGTTGCAAAAGCGGCTATGGAATCTGGAGTTGCAAAAAATCCAATTACAGACTGGGCGGCTTATGAAGATGTACTTCGTGAACGTATGGGGAATGATAATAAAATGGTTCGTTTAATTACAAACCGCGCTAAACTTGATCCAAAACGAATTGTTTTTGCAGAAGCAGATCAATTAAATGTATTAAAAGCGGCACAAATAGTTTACGAAGACGGAATCGGTTTTCCGATTTTATTAGGAAACAAAGAACAGATTTTAGAATTAAAAGAAGAATTAGGTTTTGATGCTGATCTAGAAATCATTGATCCAAAAACAGATGAAGAAGCAGAAAGACGAAATCGATTTGCAAAATCATTCTGGGAAACAAGAGTACGCAGAGGAGTTTCGAAATTAGACGCTGAGAAATTTATGCGCGAAAGAAACTATTTTGCAGCAATGATGGTTAATGAAGGAGAAGCAGATGCATTAGTAACAGGTCATTCAAGAAGTTATCCTTCTGTTGTAAAACCAATGATGCAGCTTATTCCGAAGGCACAAAACGCCTCTCTTATTGCAACGGCAAACATGATGCTAACTTCTCGCGGGCCAATGTTTTTATCAGATACTGCAATTAACATTAATCCATCTGCTCAAGATTTGATTAATATTGCAATTATGACTTCTAAAACGGCAAGGATGTTTGGTATTGAGCCAGTTATTGCAATGGTTTCTTTCTCTAACTTCGGATCTTCAACAAGCGAAAGTGCTTCAAAAGTAAGAGAAGCGGTAGCTTATCTTCATAAGAATCATCCTGAGATGATTGTTGATGGAGAAATTCAGGCAGATTTTGCTTTAAATCAAGAAATGCTTGAAGAGAAATTTCCATTCTCTAAATTGGCTGGTAAGAAAGTAAATACATTGATTTTCCCTAATTTAGAGTCGGCAAATATCACTTACAAATTATTGAAAGAACTGTATAAAGTAAATTCAATTGGACCAATTATGATGGGAATGGGCAAACCAGTTCACATTTTTCAATTAGGAGCAAGTGTTGAAGAGATGGTAAACATGGCTGCAATTGCAGTTATTGATGCACAGGAAAAAGAAAGCAAAAAGAATAAAATAGCACAATAAACGTGCTAACAAGGATTGAGCAAATTTGTCGTAGTTTTATGGCATTTTTGTTATATTTGATACTAAGAAATTACATTTATGATAGCACATTTGCAAGGCAAATTAGTAGAAAAAAATCCTACAGAGGTTGTGATTGATTGTGGAGGTGTTGGTTATCAGGTAAATATATCCCTGCATACCTTCTCCTTGATTCCAAATTCTGAAAATATAAAATTGTATACGCATCTTCAAATCAAAGAAGATGCGCATACTTTATATGGTTTTGCCGAAAAATCAGAAAGAGAGATTTTCAGAATGTTACTTTCTGTTTCAGGAATCGGAGCAGGAATTGCCCGAACGATGCTTTCGTCGATCGAGCCAAAACAAATTATTAATGCTATTGCGTCGGGAGATGTTGGTATAATACAATCTATCAAGGGTATAGGAAATAAAACTGCACAAAGAGTTATACTTGATTTAAAAGATAAAGTGTTAAAGTTGTACGATTTGGATGAAGTTTCGGTAGTTCAAAACAATAGAAATAGAGATGAAGCGTTATCTGCTTTGGAAGTTTTAGGTTTTGTTCGAAAAGCTTCTGAAAAAGTAGTAGAAAAGATTGTAAAAGAAGATCCAGAAGCTACTGTAGAAACAATCATTAAAAAGGCTTTAAAAAGCTTATAAATTCATTTTATATAAAAGAATTCTATGCGTAAAATTTGTATTTTGTTGCTGGTTTTGCTCTGCGGTACAGTTTTGCGTGCGCAGGTAAACCCGCCAACTCAAGATACAACTAAAACTCAGTTTTCAGTTGGTAAAATTGAGCTTGAAGATCCTCCAAGTGTAATGTCGGCTTATCGATACGATCCAATTACAGATCGTTATATCTACACCAATTCAGCTGATGGTTTTTCTATAAACTATCCTTTAATTTTAACTCCAAAAGAATATGAAGATTTAGTTCTAAAGGAATCCAGAAGGAATTATTTTAGAAAAAAATCTGATGCAATTGATGGTAAAAAAACAGGTGCCGAAGCTGCAAAAAAAGATTTGCTCCCTAGATATTATGTAAATTCAAGTTTGTTTGAAAGTATTTTTGGAAGTAATACAATAGACGTAAAACCTACAGGATCAGTAGAAATGGACTTAGGTTTACGGTATACTAAACAAGATAATCCTTCTTTTTCTCCTAGAAACAGATCCAGCCTAACTTTTGATTTTGACCAAAGAATCAGTATGAGTTTGATGGGGAAAATTGGAACACGTCTTGAAGTAAATGCAAATTATGATACACAATCAACCTTTGCTTTTCAGAATTTATTTAAACTAGCTTACACACCTTCAGAAGATGACATTGTTCAGAAAGTTGAAGTTGGTAATGTCAGTATGCCATTAAATAGTACCTTGATTAGAGGTGCTCAAAGTTTATTTGGTGTCAAAACACAATTGCAATTTGGTAAAACAACCATAACAGGAGTTTTCTCAGAACAGAAATCTCAAACCAAAAGTATAGTCGCAGAAAGTGGAGGGACAGTACAGAACTTCGATTTGTTTGCATTGGACTATGATAATGATCGTCACTTTTTCTTATCTCAATACTTCAGAAATAAATACGATGCATCTTTAAGAAACTATCCTTTAATTGACAGCCGAGTTCAAGTAACAAGAATTGAAGTTTGGGTAACTAATAAACAAAATAGAGTTACAACGAGTAATAATAACTTAAGAAATATTATTGCACTTCAGGATTTGGGAGAAGCTCAGATATCTGGTGTGCCTGATAATGAAGTGGTTGTAATTACTAATCCTACAGGGTTTTTTAATGCAAATACTTTAGATTCTCCAACAGATAATACAAACAACAAATATGATCCTGCATCGATAGGAAAGGCAGAGGGCTATTTGAATAATAATATTAGAGAAATTGTTACTGCAAAAACTGGATTTAATAATGCAAACGTTGCAGAAGGTACAGATTATTCTATTTTAGAAAATGCTAGAAAACTAACCACACAAGAATATACTTTTAATCCGCAACTAGGTTATATCTCATTGCAGCAACGTCTGGCAAATGACGAAATTTTAGCTGTAGCTTTTGAATATACAGTTGGAGGTAAAGTTTATCAAGTTGGAGAATTTGGTAGCGATGGTGTAGATGCAACCTTAGTTACTGGAAGTAATACGAATGGAAACCAAGCTATTGTTACACAAAGTTTAGTTTTAAAAATGCTGAAAAGCAGTTTGACAAACGTTAATAATCCGGTTTGGAATTTGATGATGAAAAACGTTTATCAGATTCCGCAAGCTTATCAAATTAAACAGGAAGATTTTAGACTTAATATTCTTTATACAGATCCTTCGCCAATAAATTATATTACGCCAGCAACAGGAAGTACTTTTCCGCCAAATCCTGCGCCGAATGATGTGGTAGAAAATACACCTTTACTTAATGTATTTAATTTAGATCGCTTAAATTACAATAACGATCCACAGACTGGCGGTGATGGTTTCTTCGATTATGTTCCAGGAGTAACTGTAGACGTTCAGAATGCTCGAATTATTTTTACTACAAAAGAACCTTTTGGAGAGCTTTTATTTAGAAAATTAAATACAGGATCTGGAGAAAACTATAACGATCCAACGACGTACAACGCGAATCAGCGTAAATATGTATTCCGAACCATGTATAGGAGTACACAAGCAGGTGCATTACAAGATAGCGATAAAAACAAATTTTTATTAAGAGGAAAATACAAATCTTCGGGCAGTAATGGTATTCCAATTGGAGCATTTAATGTTCCTCAAGGATCTGTTGTTGTGACCGCAGCAGGAAGAGTTTTGGTTGAAGGAATCGATTATAGTGTCGATTATCAATTAGGGAGAGTACAGATTTTAGATCCTTCCCTTCAAGCTTCAAATACGCCTATTGAAGTTTCTTTGGAAAACAATTCAATTTTTGGACAGCAGACCAGAAGATTTATGGGATTGAATGTTGAGCATAAAATTTCAGATAAATTTGTTGTTGGAGGAACTTTCTTAAAAATGACAGAGCGTCCGTTTACACAAAAATCTAGTTATGGACAAGAGTCTGTAAATAATACTATTTTTGGTTTCAACGGAAATTACGCAACTGAAGTTCCATTTTTGACAAGGTTGGCTAACAAGCTTCCAAATATTGATACCGATGTTCCTTCCAATCTTTCTATTCGTGGAGAAGTTGCCTTTTTGAAACCCGATGCGCCAAAAGCTAGTGATTTTGAAGGAGAAGCAACTATTTATATAGACGACTTTGAAGGTTCTCAAACGACAATCGATATGCGATCTGCTTATGGTTGGAGTTTGGCTTCAACACCTTTTATAAATTCTGCTACAGATAATACCTTTAATGCAGGATCAAATACATTAGCATACGGTTACAAACGTGCAAAATTAGCTTGGTATACCATCGATCCAATCTTTTATACGTCTAAGCCATCAGGAATTTCTAATGATGATTTGTCTCTTAATACAACAAGAAGAATTTATAGCAGAGAACTTTATCCTAATACAGATATTGCTCAAGGACAGATTCAGGTTGTAAATACGCTTGATTTATCTTATTATCCATCAGATAGAGGACCTTACAACAATAATCCAGATTTTGCGACAATGAGTCCTTCTACAAATTTTGGAGGTATTATGCGTGCTTTGAATTCCACAAATTTTGAACAAGGAAACGTTGAGTACATTCAATTTTGGGTACTAGATCCGTATGTTGGAAATGGAGAAGCTCAAGCAAGCAATACAGGAAAAATCTATTTTAACTTAGGTGAAATTTCCGAAGATATTTTAAAGGACGAAAGAAAACAGTACGAAAACGGATTAGGCCCAGGTCAAATCATGGTAAATCCACAGCCGCAATGGGGAGATGTGCCAGCATCGCAATCTCTGATTTACGCATTTGATACTAATCCAGAAAATCGTAGAAATCAAGATGTTGGTTTAGATGGTCTTCCGAGTTCGAGAGAAGGAGCAATCTACACCAATTATGCTGGTGAAAATGATCCTGCAGCAGATGATTATACTTATTATCTAAATACAGACGGCGGCATTTTAGATCGTTATAAAAATTACAACGGTACAGAAAACAATTCAGCAGTTAGTGTAGATGATCCAAATCGTGGTTCTACAACACTTCCTGACGTAGAAGATATTAACCGTGATAATACCATGAGTACAATTAATGCTTATTATGAATATAGTATTGATTTAAGACCAGGTATGCAGATTGGAGAAAATTACATTACAGATATTCGTGAACCAGAAGACGTTGGGAATGTAGAATTGCCAAACGGATCGACTACACGCGCAAGATGGATTCAGTTTAAAATTCCGGTTTCTCAACCTAAAAATACAATTGGAAATATTACAGATTTTAGATCGATTCGTTTTATGAGAATGTTCATGACTGGATTTAACGATCAGATGACGGTTCGTTTTGGAGCATTAGATTTAGTAAGAGGAGAATGGAGAAGATATACTGGTACATTAGATGCTAATGATACAACTCCAGATGATGACGGAACTGAATTTGATGTTGCGGCAGTTAATATTCAGGAAAATGGAACAAAATGTCCCGTAAATTATGTTATTCCACCAGGAGTTCAAAGAGAACAGCTTTATAATAATAACACGATTATAAATCAAAATGAACAGTCTTTAGCGGTAAGAATTGCAGGTACTGGATTAGAATATCGAGATTCGAGAGCTGTTTTCAAAAATGTGAGTGTTGATATGCGTCAGTATAAGAAATTGAAAATGTTTCTTCACGCAGAATCACTTGTAAATGAAACTCCGCTTGAGAATGACGAAATGGTAGGTTTTATTCGTTTTGGTAACGATTTTACGCAAAACTTCTACCAAGTTGAGATTCCATTAAAAGTTACGGCAACTGGTGGTTCTTGTACGATAAGTCCAGATCAGGTTTGGTTAGACCAAAACAATATTGATTTGGCATTGTCTTTATTAACAGCAATGAAAATTAAGGCGATGACTATAGATCCTACTTCTTCAAAAAGAGATATTAACGGTATCTATTATCCTGATGATGATCCAGAAGCAAGCGGAGGTGATGGTGACAGTAAATTAAGATTGGGTATTAAAGGTAATCCGAATTTTGGTTTAGTTCGAAATTTAATGGTTGGAGTAAAAAGTACTGCTGAACATAAAAATATAAAAGGGGAAGTTTGGTTCAATGAACTTCGTATGTCCGATTTGGAAAACAAAGGCGGGATGGCGGCTTTATTGAATATTGATAGCAATATGGCCGATTTTGCAACCTTATCTGCTTCTGGAAAAAAGAGCACAATAGGTTTTGGTTCGCTAGAACAAGGCGCAAATGAAAGAGATAGAGAAGATATTCAGCAATATAATATCGTTACCAATATGAATCTTGGAAAATTGCTGCCTAAGAAATGGGGAATCAATCTTCCGTTTAATTATGCAATTGGAGAAGAAGTTATTACGCCAGAATATGATCCATTTAATCAAGATATTAAGCTAAGCCAGTTAATAGCTGAAACTACTGATCCAGCTGAAAAAGATAATATAAGAACTCGTGCGGTTGATTATACAAAACGTAAAAGTATCAATTTTATCGGAGTGCGAAAAGATAGAGCTTTAGAGCAAAAACCTCATGTTTATGATGTAGAGAATTTTACATTCTCGCAATCTTACAATCAAGTAGAAAGACATGACTATGAAGTGGAAAATTATAACGACGAACAATCAAATACGGCTGTAAATTATGCTTATACATTCCAGCCGAAAGAAGTGGTTCCGTTTAAAAATACCCAATTCATGAAAAAAAGTGATTATTGGAAAATGTTAAGTGATTTTAATTTTAATTATTTGCCATCTAATATTTCCTTTAATAGTAATATTTTAAGACAAAGTAATCGTCAGCAATATAGACAGGTTGAATCTGTAGAAGGAATTGCACTAGATCCGCTTTATAGAAGAAATTTTGCATTTAATTATCAATATGGTTTTGGATTTAATTTGACAAAATCATTGAAATTGAATTATACAGCAGCTTCTAATAATATTGTAAGAAACTTTTTGAATGATGATAATACGCCAAAAGAAGACTTTAATATTTGGGATGATTATTTTGATATTGGAACACCAAATCAGCATTTACAGCAATTGATTGTAAATTATGATATTCCAATTAATAAAATTCCAATTTTTAGTTTTATAAAGGCAAACTATTCGTATACCGCAGATTACAACTGGCAGCGTTCTTCTACTGCATTTTCTCAATATGTAGAGGATGATACGACATATAATTTAGGAAATACAATTCAAAATGCCAATTCGAATACTTTTGCGGCAACTTTGAACATGAATTTGCTTTATAAATATTTAGGTCTAACTCCTGGCGCAAAACCTGCAAAAGCAAAACCTGCAGCGCCGCCAAAACCAGGCGAGAAAATTGTAAATACAGCTAAACCAACGGTAAGCAGAAGTCCTTTTTATGATGGAATGATTGGAGTTCTGACAAGTATCAAAAATGTTCAGATTAATTATACTGAAAATAGCGGAACAGTTCTGCCAGGATATATACCTGGAGTTGGTTTCTTCGGAACATCAAAACCGTCATTAGGATTTGTTTTTGGTAGTCAGGACGATGTTCGTTATGAAGCAGCTAAAAATGGTTGGTTGACCGATTATCAAAATTTTAATCAAAATTTCTCGCAAGTAAATACTAAGATGTTAAAAGTCACGGCCAATCTTGATGTGCTTCCTGATTTGAAAGTAGATTTATCTATGGATCGTTCTTATTCTGAAAATTCTTCAGAACAATACACAGTTAGAGATTCTATTGGAAGATTGTTTTATCAGCCATTATCTCCTTATACTTATGGAATGTTCTCTATTTCTACGGTGTTGATAAAAACTGCTTTTTCAACTAGTAATGAAACACAGTCGGCAGCTTTTGATGATTTTAGAAATAACCGTTTGATAATAGCAAACCGTTTGGCAGAAGAACATTATGGGCCGGGTATGCCAATACCGAGATACGATGCATCGACTCTTCCTCCAGAAGATACTTCTGTACCAGTAGATAATATTGCAAATCCTAATAATACGGAAAGAAAGTTAATTCAGTCCAATGATGGTTATCCGATTGGTTTTAGTAAAAGTAATCAGGCCGTATTGCTTCCTTCGTTCTTAGCGGCCTACACAGGAAGTGATGCTTCAAATGCTTCAACGGGTATTTTTAGAAGTTTCCCTATTCCAAACTGGTCGATAAAATATAACGGATTAATGCGCTATAAGTACTTTAAAGATCATTTTAGACGTTTTTCATTACAGCATAATTATAGAGCTTCTTACACGGTTAGCCAGTTTAGATCGAATTTTGATTACCTTGAAAATCCAAATGGACAAGATGTAAATTCAAATTTCTTCAACAAAACAGTGATGTCAAATGTCAATTTGGTAGAGCAGTTTAGTCCGCTTATTCGAGTTGATTTTGAATTAAAAAGTTCACTTCGATTGCTGACTGAAATTAAGAAAGATCGAGCTTTATCAATGAGTTTTGATAATAATTTGTTGACAGAAGTGAAAGGAATAGAATATGTTGTCGGATTAGGATATCGTTTTAAAGATGTCATTATATCTTCTCGACTTGCAGATAATCCAACGGGAATTATTAAAAGTGATATTAATATAAAAGCAGATTTTTCATATAGAAATAATGAAACATTAGTTCGTTATTTAGATTACGATAATAATCAGCTTGCAGCGGGACAGAATATTTGGACATTAAAACTAACAGCTGATTATGCTTTCAGTAAAAACTTAACAGCAATATTCTACTACGATCATTCGTTCTCGAAAGCAGTTATTTCAACTTCATTTCCTCTAACGAATATTAGATCAGGGTTTACGCTACGTTATAATTTTGGAAATTAATTTTTGGTTTCTAAACTAGATTTCATTAGAAGATTATTACATTTGTGGCTTAAATTTTAAATTATCAATTTTCAAACATACTATTATGAGCATACCAGCAAATTTAAAGTACACAAAAGATCACGAATGGGTTAGCATCGAAGGAGATGTTGCGACTGTAGGAATTACTCATTTTGCACAAAAAGAGTTAGGAGATATCGTGTATGTTGAGGTAGAAACTTTAGATCAGACACTTTCAAAAGATGAAGTTTTTGGAACTGTTGAGGCTGTAAAAACAGTTTCGGATTTATTTTTACCATTAACAGGTGAAATCATTGCTTTTAATGAAGATTTAGAAAGTGCTCCAGAAACTGTAAATTCTGATCCTTATGGAGCAGGATGGATGATTAAAATTAAAATTTCAGATGCATCAGAAATTGATTCTTTATTGTCTGATGAAGCTTATAAAGAATTAATCGGTGCCTAAACAGCTGCTATTAATTTGGGCAATTATCTGCTCTGGAATTATTGCTTATCTGTGTCTAACAGATTCGGGAAATTTACCAGTAGTTAATTTTCCAAGTTTAGATAAAATTGTACATTTCTGTTTTCATTTTGGATTTACAATTTCTTGGATTTTGTTTTTCAAAAAAGAATTGAAAGGAAAAGAAGCAGATGATTATAAGGCTTATTTGATTTCGTTTATATTCTCTGTTTTTTTTGGAATTACAATCGAGATTCTGCAAAATGCTCTTACAGTTACCAGAGCGGCAGATATATCGGATGTTTTAGCAAATGCTCTTGGAGCTTTCGCAGCAGTTTTTTCTGCTATCGCTTTTAAAAAGCAGATGGATAAGATATAAATATTGGAAAAACCCACTTCGGTGGGTTTTTTTGTACGATAAAATCAAGCTTTTAAAAGCTGTGTTTTTTGAATATAAAATGTACTTTTGTGCTGGTTTTCTGCAATTTCGATCATTATGAATGTAAAACAATATTTAGATTCTACTTATTTAAAAACGGCTTCGCAAGCTGGACTCTCTGATACAGAAAATGTTTTAGTGGTAAAAAATACCATTGTTGAAGCAATTAAGGAAGAATTTAAATTGGTAATGATTCGCCCAGAATATGTGGCAATGGCGAAAGAAATGATCGCAGAAGCTAAATCTGTTTTGCTGGTCGGAACTGTAATCGACTTTCCAGAAGGGAAGTCAAATCTTGAAACTAAGATAAAAGAAGCCAATGAAGCGATTGAAAATGGAGCCGACGATTTGGATTTTGTTTGTAATTACGAAGCTTTTAAAAATGGGGAAATAGATTTGGTAAAAAACGAAATCTTAATAGGAACCCAGATTGGCTTGGCTCATAACAAAACAGTAAAGTGGATTATAGAAGTTGCGGCTTTGACTGATAAAGAAATCATACAATTATCTGCTTTGATTAAAAATGTTGTGGTATCTCATTTCGATGAAGAAGATTTTTCTTCTGTGTTTGTTAAGTCATCAACAGGATTTTATAAAACAGAAAACGGAATTCCAAATGGAGCAACTGCTTCTTCTGTCATTATAATGCTTGAAAATGCGTCGCCTTTGCCGGTAAAAGCTGCTGGAGGCGTTCGTTCGTATGAGGAGGCAGTAGAAATGATTAATTTAGGCGTGCAGCGAATTGGCACTTCGGCTGCTAAAGCAATTGCAAACGGACAAATTTCCCCAAATCAATATTAAATAAATACCTGTTTTAGTGAATAAGTTTTTTTTATCCCTTGTTTTAATTTTTTTGTTTTTAAATGCTTCGGCACAGCAAAATGGCAATACTTCAATTCAGCCTGGTTTTACTGCTGAGATGTTTCCTGTTTTTCCAAATTGTGAAAATTTGGATGGAAAAAAATTAGAGAATTGTTTTTATAAAGAAGTTCAGGATTTTGTATTTGGTAATTTTCAAGTTCCTGAAAATTTAAAAGAAAAAAAATACAAAGGAGACGTAAAAGTTCTTTTTGAAGTTGATGCGGAAGGTGTGTTTAAAGTAATTTATGTTTCGGCGGCAAGTGAGGAATTGTCAGCAGAAGCAAAGCGAGTTTTTGGAAAGTTTCCAAAAATAAAACCGTCAACTTATAATGGAAAACCAACTTATTCAAAATATACCATTTCAATTGATATACCTTTAAAGAATTCAGAACAAGTCGCTGCTGAAGCTTTGGCGGCTGCAGAAATTTTAAAACCAATTGAAAAACCTATGACAGAGTTGGATAGCATTGTTTATAAAAAATACAATAATCCAGAATTCGAAAGTCATTTAAATATTCCATTTTCACATAGTTATTATGCTCAGTTTGATGGCGCAATGAATCAGGTTGGAAGTAATAACCATACTGCTTCTAAACCATTTACTTACGAAGAAGTTTCAAAATATTATAATTTGAAAGCGGTTAATCAATCGTTGCAAAAAAATGTTTCGAGTTGGTTGGGAAGAAAATGGTGGAATGAAAATATGGTGCAGATTCAAGGCGAAGGATATTGGCTTGCTTTAAACCCGATTGTGGATTTGCAATTAGGAAAGGCTTCGGATATTGATGCATCTTACACTTACGTGAATACTAGAGCATTGAATTTTAGAGGAGGTTTAGGAAAGCAGATCAATTTTACAACAACATTTTTTGAAAGTCAGGGAAGATTTGCAGGATATTTTAATGATTATGCAGAGTCTATAAAGCCTTCTGGAGGAAATCCGGCGATAATTCCAGGTGTTGGAATTGCGAAAAGATTTAAAACCGATGCATACGATTTTCCTTTAGCGGAAGCTAATATTACCTACACCCCAAGTAAAATTTTCGATTTGCAATTGGGTTATGGAAGAAATTTTATCGGAGATGGATATCGTTCTCTTTTAGAAGGAGATGGTGCAAGTCCATATCCTTACTTTAAAATTAATACCAAGTTTTGGAAAATAAAGTACACCAATACCTATATGTGGCTGAAAGATGTTCGTCCAGATGTAACAGTTGATAGGACCTATGCAACTAAATTTATGGCGAACCATTATTTAAGTTGGAATGTTTCGAATAGATTAAATTTAGGTTTCTTTGAGTCGGTAGTTTGGACAGATACGAATAATAGAGGTTTTGATATCAATTTTGTGAATCCGATTATTTTTTATCGTGCCGTAGAATTCGGTTCTTCTTCTAGAAGCGGAAATGCTCTTTTAGGAATTACAGGAAAATATAAATGGAATAACAGTATTAACTTGTACTCACAATTCTTGATCGATGAATTTTCTGTTTCTGATGTTGGAGCTGGAAATCAAAGCTGGAAAAATAAATTCGGATTTCAGTTAGGAGCGAAATATTTTAATGCGTTTAATGTAAAAGATTTATTGGTTCAAGTAGAATTTAATCATGTGCGCCCTTATGTATATTCTCATAGTGCCGTTATTACAAATTATGGACATAATAACCAAAGTATCGGGCATCAATGGGGAGGTAATTTTAAAGAGCTTATCTTAATTGGACGTTATCATAAAGGACGTATTTTTGGAGATGCAAAAATCACGATGGGAACCAGAGGTTTGGATTTTGATACAGCAGAGGATTCATATAATTATGGAGGTAATATTTATAAAAGTTACGACGAAAACCGTCCTTATGATACTGGTGTAAAAGTAGGGCAGGGAAACAAGACGAGTGTTTTTATTGCAGATATTCAAGGTGGTTACCTAATTAATCCAATGACTAATTTAAAATTATTTGGAAGTCTTATTTACCGAAATTTTGATCCGACACAAGAGACAGCGTCTACTTTTAAACAAAGTACAACGTGGTTTAGCATCGGTTTGAGATCTGATATTTTTAATTGGTATTTTGATTACTAGGATTTTTAATAAGATTTTTCGAAATAATAGTGTTAAAGAATGCTGAGATCTTAGTTTATAAAGGTTTTATTGAAAAAAATCTAATTTTATAGGCCTAAATTCTACAATCTAATTTGTACATTTGCACCACTAAAAAAAATACACAAATATCAACGATATTGAACGCTGCAAAAAATACATTATCAATCAAATCAATATTTCTAGACTTTAAAGAGATTACTAAAGCCGGCTTGGCTATTAGTGTTTTGTTCTCTTCTATAGCAGGATATTTATTAGGTGTTGATTCAGAACATCCATTTAGTTGGAGTGTTTTAGCTGTTTTAGCAGTTGGAGGATATTGCATGGTTGGAGCCTCAAATGCTTTTAATCAAGTAATTGAGAAAGATATTGATTCTTTAATGGATCGTACTAAAAATCGTCCAGTTCCTTCAGGACGTATGAGTCCAAAAGTTGCTTTGTTGGTTGCGAGTTTGCTAACTATTATTGGTATAGCACTACTTTATACTATAAACGCTAAGTCGGCAATGTTTGCCGCAATTTCTATATTTTTATATACAAGTGTTTATACGCCATTAAAAACAGTTACTTCATTATCTGTTTTTGTTGGAGCATTCCCTGGTGCAATTCCGTTCATGTTGGGTTGGGTTGCGGCAACTGGAGAATTTGGTATTGAGGCAGGAACTTTGTTTTTGATTCAATTTTTTTGGCAATTCCCACACTTTTGGTCTATTGGATGGTTCTTGTATGAAGACTATGAAAAAGCAGGAATTTTTATGTTGCCTACAGGCAGAAAAGATAAAGGAACTGCATTGCAGGTTATTTTGTATACAGTTTGGTTAATAATTGCATCTTTATTGCCTGTCTTAGGTTTTACAGGACAATTGTTTATTTCGCCAATTGCAGCAGTTTTAGTATTTCTTTTAGGAATCTGGATGCTTTTTTATGCAGTAAAACTGTATAAATTAAGAACAGCAAAAGCAGCAAGAACATTAATGTTGGTTAGTGTTTCTTATATTTCGCTTTTACAGATTGTATATATAGTAGATAAATTTTTAAGATAGTTATGGAAATGACGTTGAAAACAAATGATGAACAAGCACAAAAGTCAAAATCAGCAAAACTGATTCTGCTTTTTGCAATGGTTAGTATGACCATGATGTTCGCAGGATTAACAAGTGCATTTGTAGTAAGTAAATCAAGAGCGGATTGGTTGAAGGACTTTCAGCTTCCTTCTGCATTTTATTGGAGCACAGCAGTGATTATCGCTTGTAGTGTTACCTTTCATTTGGCAAAAAAAGCCATTCAGAAAGATAATAGAAGCACAGTTACAAGCTTGCTTTTAGGAACTTTGGCTTTAGGGATTTTATTTATTGTGCTTCAATTTCAAGGATTTGGACAAATCATTGAAGAAGGGTATTATTTTACAGGACAAGGTAGCTCAATTACTACAACTTTTCTTTATGTGGTAACAGTTACGCACTTGTTGCACTTAGCTGGCGGATTAATTTCACTTTTAATTATAATTTATAATCATTTTAAACAAAAATACAATTCGACTCAAACTCTTGGTATAGAACTAGGTGCGATGTATTGGCACTTTTTGGATTTATTATGGGTATATTTATTTTTATTTTTATTTTTCTTTAAATAAGAAAAAAACGTAAATTTGGGAACTTTTTAACGAATATCTTTTATGGGAGCGACAGTTACTACTGCAAACAACGACGAAAAAACTTGGGGAGGCGGTCATGAGATCCAGCCACTAGGATCAAGTTATGGTAAAATGATGATGTGGTTTTTTATCGTATCAGATGCCTTAACATTCTCTGGATTTCTAGGAGCTTACGGTTTTTCTAGATTTAAATTTATTGAAACTTGGCCTTTGGCTGATGAAGTGTTTACTCACTTTCCATTTATGCATGGTGTTGCGGCTCCAATGTATTATGTAGCATTAATGACTTTTATTTTGATCTTTTCTTCTGTAACAATGGTTTTAGCTGTTGATGCAGGACACCAATTGAAAAAGACAAAAGTTGCTATTTATATGTTCTTAACTATTATTGGAGGTCTTATTTTCGTTGGTTCTCAAGCTTGGGAATGGAAAAACTTCATTAAAGGTGAATATGGAGCAGTTGAAACAGTTGGGGGAAGTTTACTTCAATTCGTGGATAAAGACGGAAAAAGAGTTGCTTTAGCTGATTTTGCTGTTAAATTACCAGAACAAAGAGAAGCTTTAACAAGAAGCCATTCAACTTGGTTTATGGAAGATGCTCAATCACTTCCAACTTATACAGTAGCTGAAGTTCAAGCTGGATTTAAAGCACATCCTGAAATTTTAATTAGAACAGAAAAACTTACTGATAAGAAGAAAAAAACGGTATTATCAAGAGAAGAGTCTGAAGCACATTTAGCATCTGCTAAATATGTTGTAGAAGGAGCTAACTTGATCAGAAACGAATACGGTAATAAATTATTTGCTGATTTCTTCTTCTTTATTACAGGTTTCCACGGATTCCACGTATTCTCAGGAGTTATTATCAATATCATCATTTTCTTTAATGTATTGTTAGGTACTTATGAGAAGAGAAGAAGCTACGAAATGGTAGAGAAAGTTGGTTTATACTGGCACTTCGTAGATTTAGTTTGGGTATTTGTATTTACAGTTTTCTACCTAGTTTAATTTTTAGCATTTAATTATTATGTCACACGAGCACGTATCAAATACAAAAAGAATCTGGTTTGTTTTTGGATTACTTTCATTAGTAACTACAGTAGAAGTTATTTTAGGTATCTACAAGCCTGCATCATTAGAGTTTACGCATTTTATCGGTTTGAATTTGTTAAACTGGATTTTCTATATCCTAACAGTTTTCAAAGCATACTATATTGTATGGGCATTTATGCACATGGAAGGTGAAAAAAGCAGCCTTAGATGGTCTGTGGTTTCTCCTGTTATCTTCCTAGTTTTATATTTATTGTTTATTCTGTTAACAGAAGGGCATTATATTTATGGGGTTTTTAAAGATTCTACTATTAAATGGAATTTTTAACATGATATTAATTCGAAAAGAGTCCCGATAACATCGGGATTTTTTTATTTTTGTACCTCAATTATTTCCGTTAATACAATGAAAAAAAATATAGTTCTATTTGTACTTTTTGTTCTTCCAATTGTAGCTTATTTATTTTTTGCTTCTGGTGTAAATAGTTTTACGACACTTCCTGTAATAACACCAAAAGTTGCTGACTTTGGAAATTGGAAATCCCTAAACGGAAAAAAAATCTCATTAGATAAAAAAATAACTGTTCTTGGTTTTGCAGGTTCAAATATTTTAGAAAATCGAGGAAACTATTTCAACTTAAATGAGAAAATCTACAAGCGTTATAATGGTTTTGAAGATCTTCAGTTTGTAGTCTTGTGTCCGCTTGGAACAGAAACTGAAGCGCAAAAAATTGTTGATGCCTTATCACCTTTTACAGATGTAAAAAACTGGAACTTCGTATTTGCATCCAAAGAAGAAATTCAAAAATTCTATGATGGACTTCATTTAAAAGAAAAACTAAATGAAAATCTTGGCACCTCAAATGTTTATATTATCGATAAGGAACGTAATCTTAGAGGAAGAAAAGATAAAAAAGAATACAAAGAAGGTTATGATACTTTTCACCCATCAGAGTTAAGCAATGAAATGTTGGATGATTTTAAAATTATCCTGTATGAATACCGTGCAGCTTTAAAGAAAAATCATAATGCTACAAAACAACTTTAAAATCATTTATAATGTTTAAGAATAAATCATATATCGGAATCTCTTTTATCATTTTGATTTTTGGGATTTACGCCATTCCTAAAATTGTCGATCGTGTTAAAAATGGTGATGTTGTTAAAGGAAACCGTTTGGATAACGTTGGAGCTAAAACTCCAAAAGACACAAAACTTTTGACAATTGGTCCAGCTCCAAAATTCGAATTAACAAATCAGGATAACGCAAAGGTTTCTAATGAAACGTATAAAGGAAAAGTATATGTTTTGGAATTTTTCTTTACAACTTGTCCATCAATTTGCCCAAAGATGAATATGAGTATGTTGGAGATTGAAAAGACTTTTTTTGGAAATCCTAACTTTGGTATTGTTTCGATAACTATTGATCCAAAACACGATACTCCGCAAGTTTTAAAAGACCACGCTAAATTATTGGGCGCAAAATCGTCAAATTGGAATTTCTTAACAGGCGATAGAGATGTAATAATGGACTTGTCTAATAAGGGATTTAATCTATACGCGGGTGCAAATGATAAAGTAAGTGGAGGATTTGAGCATTCAGGTTTGTTTGCTTTGATTGATAAAGAAGGTAATATTCGTTGCAGAAAAGATGAATTTGGGAATCCGAATATTTATTATGACGGTTTAGACAAAAAAGGTGTACGCGATATTCAGGAGGATATTAAAATTTTATTAGCAGAATAAGTGATGGAAGATAATTCTTTAGAAAAAAAATATAATAAATTAATTGTTGCAGTTTCAATTATAATACCAGTTGTCGTTGCAATTTTGTTTGGAGTTAAGCTTAAAGATTTTGGTTTTAATGTTGAACCATTATCATTTTTACCTCCAATTTATGCTACTACAAATGGAATTACTGCAGTAGTTTTGGTTTGGGCGGTTTTGGCAATCAAAAACGGGAAACAGAAATTACATGAAAGGCTAATGACTTTTGCAATTGCATTGTCTGTTGCTTTTCTAGTTATGTATGTTGCTTATCACATGACAGCAGATTCTACCAAATTCGGTGATTCAAATCATGATGGAATTCTTGATGCTGTAGAAAGCGCTAAAGTTGGATCGCTGCGATTAGTGTATTTTATTATTTTGATTACGCATATTTTGCTTTCGATAGCAATTATTCCGCTTGTTTTGATTACCTATGTAAGAGCGCTTGGGCAGCGTTTTGATAAACATAGAAAAATAGCTAAAATCACTTTTCCAATTTGGCTTTATGTAGCTGTAACAGGAGTAGTGGTATTTTTAATGATTTCTCCATACTATGCACACTAAAAATAATATTCAAAAGTCAAAAGTCAAATTTCAAAGTTTTGTTTTTGGGATTTGTTTTTTCTTCATTGGAATTTCAATGAACGCGCAATGTGCGATGTGTCGTGCAGCTTTATCGGGAGATTCTAATATTAAAAAAGCTGAAGCAGTAAACGATGGAATAGTTTATTTAATGGTAATTCCTTATCTACTGGTAGCGGTAATTGGCTATCTGATTTATAAAATGTATACATCTAAAAAGAAAAAAGCAGTGTAATTTTACACTGCTTTTTTTTATTTCAATCCATTTACAGAAACATTAACCGTTCCGTTTATTTTAATGAAAGCGATAATTGCCTGATTGGTTAATTGAATTTTGTCAAACTGTATATCTTCCATTTTTCCATTTACAAAAACACCTGGCATCGGAGAATAATTTTTCAAGTAACCTGCCATGTTTTTTTTGCCTTCTTCTAAATTGGGTTGAATGGAATAGCGACAGCTTTCTTCCATTTTCCTTAAAACATATCCTTGAGCAAGCCAATTTGCTGTTCTCATTAATTTGCTTTTAGTGTCTAAAACATAATCTAATTTGTCAAAGTAAATTTCTTTAGTCTGAGGATTATATTGTGGGGAGCCATTTAAGTAAAGTGTGCCATTTATCGAACCTAAAACATCTAAAGCGATCACCATTTTTCCGTTTTTATGCCAAATAGTAACATTTTTTACGGTTACTTTTTTGCTTCCTGAACCAAATTCTTGTCCAGCAAAATTCTTAGTCATAATTTTCGAAGCATCAACATAACTTGAAATTGCGGCAATGTTGGCTGAAATTTGGTTTGGAATTTTTGTAACAGGTTTTAGAATGATTTTATTAGCATTAAATTTTGATTCTGGCTGTTTACCAACAATAGTTTCCATATTGCACTTCATTCCCATGTCTAACAAAAATGAATCGTTTTTAAGTTTGGCATTAGTCGAATAAATCTCGATTGGAACAATTCTTAACCAGCTTTCGTAAGTGTCACTCATTTGAAAAGGAGTACAAATTTTTTCAACAGCCTGAAGAACATTCGGTTTAAAATCCATTGATTTTTCAATTGCTTCATCAATTTTCTTTTCCAATTTATTTTTGAAAATAGAAATTGCAGGATTAATTAAGTAGGTAATCGGCATATTTTTACCAAAAACGTTCATCGTTGGGCTTTCGCTCCAATCGATAGATTTAAATTCAGTTTTTGTGGTAAGTTTCCAATTTGTTAAAGCGGCTTCGCTAGACAATGTGATAGTTCCGTTTAAGTTAAACTCTCGAATATCGTATAATTCTACACCTAGTTTTTTGGTTCCGATTCGATATTTAATATTCGCTTTAAGCGGTAAAATGGTTTTAAGTTTTTTATCTGGATTTGAAGGATCGTTTTGAATCTTAATTGGAGCTTGTTTCCAAATTTTCATTTCGATATCATCGTCATCAATTGTATTATCTTCGTAAATCAATCCGTTTAAAACTGCATTGGTTTGGTTTTCAATATCAGTCAATTTTATAGTAATCGGCAGATTTATAAATGAAGGGTTGATGTCGTAAATCAGTGGACTTGCGTCGTCTGGTTCTGGTTTTAATGTTTCTAATTTTTGAGAGGAAGAACAGCCAGTAAACAAGATATAGGCAGTAAGTATTGTAATGATTGAAGTCAGTTTCATTAATATGAATTTTTAATACTGGAGTAAAATTACAAAAACAATCATATTTTATTAAAAAAGTGTAACATTTAGTAAATATTGAAGTCTTATACAAGAATGCTAACGAAAGTATTAACTTTTTATTATCATAAATTACTTAATAAAAATGTTATTATTGTCTAAAAATTTAACAATACCATGATTGAAATTAAAGATTTACACAAGTCCTACAAAATGGGAAGTTCCGAATTGCACGTATTAAAAGGTATAAATTTTAATATTGAAGAAGGTGAATTAGTTGCAATCATGGGTTCATCTGGTTCTGGTAAGTCGACACTCTTAAATATCTTAGGAATTTTGGATGAAGCAGATTCAGGAAGTTACATTTTAGACAAAACACCAATTAAAAAATTAAACGAAACAATCGCTTCAAGATATCGAAACAAATTCTTAGGTTTTGTTTTTCAGTCTTTTAATTTAATCAATTATAAAAGTGCATTAGATAACGTTGCAATGCCTTTATATTATCAAGGTGTAAAGAGGAAAGAACGTTATGAGATTGCCATGAAATATTTAGAAAAAGTTGGTTTAGGAACTCATTCGCATCACTTGCCAAGTGAACTTTCTGGAGGACAGAAACAGCGTGTGGCAATTGCTAGAGCATTGGCTTCAAATCCGAAAGTTTTGTTGGCAGATGAGCCTACAGGAGCTCTTGACACGAAAACTTCTTACGAGGTTATGGAACTTATTCAGGGAATTAATGATGAAGGAAAAACAATTCTGATTGTTACACACGAACCTGATATTGCAGCAATGTGCAAAAGAAATGTGGTCCTAAAAGACGGACTTATTATTGACGATAAAAAAGTAGAACAAGTTAGAGCTTCGTCTTATGTTTAATATCGAGCGTTGGCAGGAAATATTTGAAGCCATTTCTAAAAACCGTTTAAGAACATTCTTAACCGGAATTTCTGTGGCTTCGGGAATCTTCATTTTGGTAATTTTACTCGGAGCTGGTAAAGGTCTTCAAAACGGAATTGAAAAACAATTTGAACGCGATGCTGCCGGAATTATTGAGGTTTGGTCTGGAACAACAACTAAAGAATATAAAGGATTAAATCCTGGACGCCAAATTCAGTTTAGAAATAGCGATTACAATCAATCTGTTCAGAAGTTTGAAGATAAATTAGATTTGAGAGCTTCGACACAAAATTACTGGGGACAGTCTTTTGCCTATGGTAAAGAATCTGGTAATTATCAGTATCGTGGAGTTAACCCAGATTATGGCGGAATTGAAAATTTAACTATAGTTCAAGGTCGTTACATAAATGCTAAAGACTTGGAAAGCAACGCAAAAGTGGCTGTTATAGGAATGAAATTAAAAACAGATTTGCTTAAAGATAAAAATGCTATCGGAGAAGAAATCTTAATAAACAATATTAGTTTCAAAGTAGTAGGAGTTTTTACCGATCCAGGAGGAGAAAGAGAAGAAACTCGTGCGTATCTGCCATTGACTACTGTTCAGAAAACGTTTGGTGCGGGCGATAAGATTAGCAATTTGTTTTTTACATTAAAAAAGACAGATAACTATAATGAAGCATTAGCACAATCTGAAAAGTTTACCCAAGATTTAAAAAATCTTCTAAAAAGCAAAAACATGGTTGCACCCGAAGATGATAGTGGTATTGGTGCGTATAATTCGGTTAAAGATGCTAAGCAATTTTATGATCTGAACTTATATATCAGACTCTTTTTCTGGTGGGTTGGTATTTGTACCATTATTGCTGGAGTTGTAGGAGTTAGTAATATTATGCTTATTATAGTGAAAGAACGTACAAAAGAAATTGGAATTAGAAAAGCACTTGGCGCTTCTCCATTTTCTATCATTTCTATGATTCTTCACGAATCGATATTTATTACAACAATTGCTGGTTTTGTTGGTTTACTTGGAAGTTTGCTATTATTAGAATTTGTTGGGCCGATGGTTCAAAGCGAATTTTTTAGAAATCCCGAAGTAGATTTTAGTGTGGCATTAACCACCTTAGTAATGCTTGTTTTTGCAGGCGCAATGGCTGGATTTTTCCCAGCTTACAGAGCGGCCAAAATTAAACCTATTGTAGCACTTAGAGACGAATAATTATGTTTAGTAAAGATAATTGGGACGAAATTTTACAGGCTTTAACGGCAAATGTATTCAGAACTATACTGACTGCTTTTGGTGTATTTTGGGGGATATTTATTTTGGTAATATTACTTGCGGCAGGGAATGGTCTGGAAAATGGTGTGAAAAAAGGATTTGACGGAATTGCCACAAATACAATGTTTATGTGGAGTCAGACAACATCTAAAGCATATAAAGGTTTGCCAAAAACGCGCCGTTACGATTTTAGAAATAGTGATGTCGCAGCGTTAAAACAAGCGATACCAGATTTGTTGTATGTTTCGCCAAGAAATCAACTAGGAGATTTTAACGGAACAAATAATGTTGTTAGAGGAACAAAAACTTCTGCTTTTACAATTTATGGAGATTATCCAGAATTGATTAAACAGCAGCCAATGGACATTATTAAAGGGCGTTTTGTAAATCAGCAAGATATTAATGAACGAAGAAAAGTAGCTGTAATCGGGAAAGGTGTTATTAGCGAACTTTACGGAAAAGAAGAAGAAGCTGTTGGGACTTATATAAAGATTAATGGGATTAATTTTATGGTTGTTGGCGTTTACAGATCTAAACAGCAAGGAGGTAATGCCGAACAAGAGCAAAAGAATATTTTTATTCCATTTACAACCTTTCAGCAGGCTTTTAACTATGGCGATAAAGTTGGTTGGATGGCACTGACGGCAAAAGATGAATCTTCTATAACAGAGTTAAAGCCCAAAATTTTAGAGATTATAAAAGCTTTACATTCGGTTAATCCGACTGATGAGCGTGCAGTTGGGAATTTTGACTTGTATGAGCAATTTAACAAAGTACAAAGTTTATTTAATATCCTAAAAGTGATTGCTTATTTTGTTGGAACCTTAGTTCTGATTTCTGGAGTAATCGGAATTTCAAATATTATGCTTATCGTGGTTAAAGAGCGTACAAAAGAAATTGGAATTAGAAGAGCTCTAGGAGCAACACCAGCAAATATTAGAGCGCAAATATTATCAGAATCTATATTTTTAACCATCATTTCTGGAATGCTAGGAATAGCCGTCGCCACAGGAATTATTGCGCTTCTCAACATGGCGTTAGATTCTATGCCTCCCGGTGGAGATACTATGTTTGCCAATCCGAGTGTAGATTTAAGAGTAGTGTTTGTGGCGCTATTAATATTGGTTGGTTCAGGATTGCTTGCCGGATTTATTCCAGCGCAGACTGCCATTAATGTTAAACCTGTAGATGCTTTAAGAACAGAATAAAATTATCAATCAAAATAAATCGATTAAACCAAAAACAAATGAAAAAAGGAGTAACGGTAACCATTTTAATATTTATTGCAATTGTATTTTTTGGCGCACTTTATTATTTGTATGCTAAAAATCAAGAACCGCCAGTTGTATTTAAAACGGAGAAAGCAGAAATTAAAACTATCGTAAAAAATACTATTGCGACAGGAAATATTCAGCCTGATGAGGAAGTTCTAATCAAACCAAATATCTCAGGAATTATTGAAGAAGTTTATATCAAAGCAGGAGAAAAAATCAAAGCTGGAGATATGATTGCTAAAATTAGAGTTGTAGCAAACGTTTCTAATGTAAGCAGTACTCAAAATCAAGTTACAACGGCAAAAATTGCTTTAGATAATCAAGAAAAACTTTATAAAAGACAAAAAACATTATTTGAGAAAGATGTTATTTCTGCAAATGATTTTGATGCCGCTCAAGTTGCTTATAATCAAGCAAAACAAACGTATTTGGCAGCAAAACAAAGTTTGGATATTGTGAAAACAGGAACAACTTCTTCATTTGGAACTTATGCAAATACTTTGATTCGTTCGACAGTAAACGGAATGGTTTTAGACGTTCCGGTAAAAGTTGGAAATCAGGTAATTGAAAGTAATAATTTTAATGAAGGAACAACCATTGCTAGTGTTGCAGATGTTGGAAGAATGATTTTTATTGGAAAAATCGATGAATCTGAAGTTGGAAAAATCAAAGAAAAAATGCCAATTGAGATTACAATTGGAGCTATAGAAAATAAAAAATTTGAAGCGGTTTTAAACTACATTGCACCAAAAGGAGTAACCGAAAATGGCGCAATTCAGTTTGAAATAAAAGCACAGATGATCAATAGAGATGATACTTTTATCAGAGCTGGATTGAGTGCAAATGCTTCTATTATTTTAGAAAAAGCAGATAAAATTCTAGCTATTAAGGAATCATTGGTTCAATTTGACAAAAAAACACAAAAGCCTTATGTGGAAATTGAAACAGCTCCGCAAAAATTTCAGAGAAAAGATTTGGTTCTTGGAGTTAGCGACGGAATCTACGTTCAAGTTAAAAGTGGAATAAAAGATACAGATAAAATAAAAATCTGGAATCAGGGCCTAATTAACGAAACGGATAAGGAAAAAAAATAAGCTAATTTGAAAGTTTAAGGATCTTTTTGGTTTTAAAAAATGTTAAATTTGCGTGGTTCGGTTTACTGCGCTTTCATTAAAAAAATATGAAAATAAACAAATATAATAGTCTGGTTTTTGCAATGTTATTCGGTTTCGGATTAACTAGCCAAGCGCAATCAAAAAAATGGACTTTGGAAGAATGTGTTCGATACGCATTAGAAAATAATATTACGATAAAATTGACAGAGTTAGATTTGAAATCTGCTGCAATTGATAAAAAAGGCGCAATTGGAAATTATCTTCCAGCTGTAAATGCAAATGCTTCTCACTCTTGGAATATCGGTTTGAACCAGAATATTACAACAGGTTTACTAGAAAATCAAACTACACAATATTCTTCTGTTGGAGCTTCTGTTGGCGTTGATATTTACAAAGGACTTCAAAATCAGAATAATTTAAGAAGAGCAAATCTTTCTATTGTCGCTTCAAAATATCAATTGTTAAAAATGCAAGAGGATATTTCTTTGAATGTTGCAAGCGCATTTTTGCAAATTTTATCTAATAAAGAAGATTTAAAAGTTAAAAAAGAACAATTAGCGATTGATGAAAAACGCTATACGCGTTCTGAAGAAATGGTAAATGCCGGAACAATTCCGCGTGGAGATTTGTTCGATTTAAAAGCGACTGTTGCTACTGATAAGCAAAATATTGCAGTTTCTGAAAATAACTTATTGATTTCGAAATTAAGTTTAGCACAGCTTTTACAATTAAAAGAATTTGCTGATTTTGATGTAGTTGAGGACAATAAATTGGACGATGAGAATAATATTTTATCGCAATCTCCAATTGAAATTTATGATAAAGCGAAAGAAATTAGAACAGATTTAAAATTAGCTCAAACCAACCTTGAAATTGCAGAGAAAAATGTGGCAATAGCAAAAGGAGCTTATCAGCCAACGTTAAGTGCTTTTTATAATTTTAATACCAGAGCTAGTTATTCTGATATCATAACTGGTTCTACATTAAACACGGCAAATCCAACCACTCAGATTGGATATGTACAGGGAACAAATCAACCTGTTTTAAGAGATAATTATTCGTCTGTTTTAGGTAATGCACAACCTATTTTGGATCAGTTTAATGATAACAAAGGGCAATCTTTTGGATTACAGCTTTCTGTTCCAATTTTTAATGGTTTTTCGGCAAGAAATAATGTTGAAAGAAATAAGGTAAGTTTAGAGAAATCTAAAATAGATTTAGAACAAAAAAGTTTAGATTTACAGCGTAATGTTTATACTGCATTTACAGATGCAAAAGCGGCTTTAAACACTTACGAGGCTTCGACAGTTACTTTAGAAGCGAGACAGCAAGCATATAATTTCGCTAAAGAAAAATATGATGTAGGTTTGATGAATGCATTCGATTTTACGCAAGCGCAAACATTGCTGACTAATGCACAATCTGATGTAATTCGAACAAAATACGATTACATGTTTAAAATTAAAATACTTGAATTTTATTTCGGAATTCCAATTGTTCCAATTATTACAAAATAATTTATTATGTCAAAAAAAACAATTTATTTCTTAGTAGGTGGAGCTGTGGTGCTCATTATAGCTTTAATCGGTCTTTCAAAGGCAGGAGTGATAGGAAATAAGGAAGAAGGAAAAGAAGTAGAAACGTCAAAAGTAATGGCTTCAACAATTGTTGAAACGGTTTCTGCAACAGGAAAAATTCAACCAGAAATTGAAGTTAAAATCGCTTCAATGGTTTCGGGCGAAATTATTGCATTAAATGTAAAAGAAGGACAAGTTGTTAAAAAAGGTGATTTATTGGTTAAGATAAATCCTGATTTATACACTTCTGGATTAGATCGTTCTGTTGCAAATTTAGCAGGAACCAAAGCCAGCCTTACGCAATCTGATGCTAGTTATAAAGAAGCTAAAGCAAATTATGAACGTAATAAAACATTATACGATAAAGGTGTAATCTCAAAATCTGATTGGGACAAAGCTATTTCTACTTATGAAGTTGCGAAAGCTACAAAACAAAGTGCTTATTACAATGTTCAGAGTGCATCTGCGTCAGTTACAGAAGCTAAAGATAATTTAGGGCGTACAACTATTTATTCTCCAGCAGACGGAACAATTTCTGTTTTGAATGTGGAATTAGGAGAAAGAGTTTTAGGAACTCAGCAAATGGCAGGAACAGAACTTTTGCGTGTTGCAAACCTTAATAATATGGAGGTTGAAGTAGATGTAAATGAAAATGATATCGTAAAAATTAAAATTGGAGACGAAGCAAATGTTGAAGTAGATGCCTATTTAAAAAAGAAGTTTAAAGGAATTGTAACTAGCATTTCTAACTCTGCAAGCACAACGCTTACTTCAGATCAGGTAACTAATTTCAAGGTAAAGGTTCGTATTTTAAAAGAATCTTATCAGGATCTTTTAGAAGGAAAACCAAATACATATTCGCCTTTTAGACCAGGAATGACTGCAACGGTTGATATTATTACAACAACAAAAGCGAACGTTTTGGCAGTGCCTATCAGTTCTGTTGTTGTAAAATCGGATACGGCAGCAGTAAAAGCAATTACCGTAGAACTTCCAGACGAAGAGAAAAAAGCAACTCCAAAGAATGATAAAAAATTCGAGTGTGTTTTTGTTAAAGTTGGTGACAAAGCTCAAATAAGAGTAATTAAAACAGGAATTCAGGACGATACAAACATTGAAGTAATGTCTGGATTAAAAGCTGGAGATGTTGTAATTACTGGACCTTATACAACTGTTTCGAAGGATCTTAATTCTGGAGATAAGGTAAAGCTTAAAAAAGCAGAAGCTCCTAAAAAATAATAAAAAGAATTCAATAATATTTTAAAATTTAATACTTTGTCTTTTATTCTCAACATCGAAACGGCTACTAAAAATTGTTCTGTATCTGTCGCAAAAGATGGAAAAACAATTGCTTGCAACGAGCTAGCTGACGAAGGATATTCGCATGCAGAAAAACTTCATGTTTTTATCGAAGAAGTAATTGCAAAAGCAGGAATTTCAGTTCAAGATTTAGTCGCAATCGCTGTAAGTCAAGGTCCTGGATCTTATACAGGATTGAGAATTGGTGTTTCGGCAGCAAAAGGTCTGTGTTATGCTTTAAATATTCCTTTAATTGCTGTAGATACACTTCAAACGTTGGCTTCTCAAGCTGAAGTTACAGATGGAAAAATTATTCCGATGTTAGATGCTCGCAGAATGGAAGTTTATAGCGCCATTTTTAGTTCAGATTTGACAATCGATAGAGCTATTAAAGCGGAGATTATAGACGAAAATTCATTTCAAGAATATACTGATAAACTCTACTTTGTGGGTGATTGCGCCGAGAAATGTAAACCTGTTTTAACTAAAGGGAATTTTATATTTTTAGAAGATGTAAAATATCCTTCTGCAAACGCAATGAGTAAAATCAGTTATGATAAGTATCAAAAAAGCGACACTGTAGATGTCGCTTATTTTGAGCCTTATTATTTGAAAGATTTTATGATTGCTCCTCCAAAAAAGCAATAATATTTTATTTCTGTATCGTATACGGCTGGATTGAAATTCCAGCTTCATCCAAAGCAGTTTTGCAGTTTTCTAAGGTTTCAGAAAAAACAGCTCCGTAATTGGCATTTTTAGCCCAAGGACGAACTGCAAAATCTATTGAACTTGCAGATAAATTTTTTACAAAAACTTCTGGTGCAGGCGTTTTCAATATTTTTGGATTCTTATTTAAAACATCCAAAAGAACATCTTTAGCTTTTTTAATATCTGAGTCGTATGAAATTGAAAAGGTCAAATCAGCTCTTCTTTCTCCCTGCATAGAATAATTGATAATATTTCCGTTTGATAAAGCTCCATTTGGAACAAAAACCGTTTGGTTATTTCCCGTCAGCATTTTAGTTACAAAAATCTGAATTTCAAGAACTGTTGCAATAACACCTTGTGCTTCTATTGTATCTCCCACTTTAAATGGCTTAAAAACAATAATAAGCATTCCGCCCGCAAAGTTGGAAAGAGATCCTTGTAATGATAAACCAACTGCAAGTCCCATTGCTCCTAAAATAGCCACGAAAGACGAAGTTTCAATGCCTAATTTAGAAATAAAGGTTACAAACAATAATATTCGTAAAGCCCACAATAAAATATCGGCTAAGAATTTTGTTAACGTTGGATCCAGATTTCGCTGAATCATGATTTTTCTCATAATGCGATTGATCAATCTGATGGCGTATAAACCAATAAATAAGATGATGAATGCAGAGATTAATTTTGGAGAATAATCAACTAAAATATCAATAAATCTGCTAATGTATTTACTGACTTGTTCTGGGCTAAGGTTCATGATTTTAAAATAAAAAAACCTTCTCAAAAGAGAAGGTAGATTGGTACTGCAAATATAAAAATATTTACATTATGAGAAAATTGTGTTTATGCTTTACCGTCGTCTTCGTCGCCAATTTCGCTTGCATCAACTACGGTTTCTGTTATAACTTTTGGACTTTCGTCACTAGTTAAAGCTGCTGCTTTTTCTTTAACAGAATCAATAACATCGCTTACAGCTTCCGTAGCTTTTTCGGCGTATTCTGTCACTGTTTCTTTTGCCTTGTCAGCATAATCAGATGCGCGGTCAATAATTGGTTCCGAAACTTCTTTTACTTTATCGATAGTTTCTTCTGCAAATGTTTCGGCTTTTTCAATATATGGCGCAGCGGCTTCTTTTACTTGTTCAAAAGTATTTTCGGCACTAGTAGCCAATTCTGCAGCAGACTCTTTTGTCGAGCCAAATAAATTTTTAAAAAATGAAGATAATCCCATGGTTTTTAATTGATTGGTTATAAGTACAATATTAATTAATTTTATAGAATTAGTCGTTTTTTTATTGGTAAATAATTGATAATAAGTGATTAAAAACGAAAAGCGCCTTATTTAAGGCGCTTTTCGTTTTATGAGATCAAAAATTAAGCATTAGAAGCTTCAACTTTAATAGCCTCATCATTCAACATGCTTTTTAGCATATTTTCGATACCACTTTTTAAAGTAAATGTTGAAGAAGGACAACCGCTGCAAGCACCTTGTAAAAGTACTTTTACCGTTTTATCCTCTTCATTATAAGATTCAAAAGCAATGTTTCCACCATCTGCGGCTACAGCTGGTTTTACATATTCTTCTAAAATATTAATGATTTGTTGAGAAGTAACATCTAATTTGTCAAATGCTTCGTCTTTTGTAACTTCATTTTTAGTAGTGGTTTGAATCAGACTTTCGTCTAAAACTGTCCCTCCGTTTTCGATAAATTGTTTAATGAAAGTTCGTAATTCTAAAGTAATTTCAGACCAATCGTTGATTTCGTATTTTGTAACTGAAATATAGTTTTCGTCAATAAAAATTTCTTTTACATAAGGAAATTTAAACAATTCCTGAGCTAATGGAGAAGAAGCCGTTTGATCGATATTTTTATATTCTACTGCGTTGCGAGTCAACATTCTGCTAACCACAAATTTTAAAGCTGAAGGATTTGGAGTTGTTTCTCCGTAAACCGTAATAGGCTGTTTTTTTGCTTTGTTTTCGTCAACTTTAATAATCACACCACCTTTTTCAACAAAAGCACTAATTTGTTCAGCTACAGCATCTTTTACATCATCCCAATCTACAATGCTATATCTTTCTATAGCGATAAAATTTCCAGAAATGTAAACGGTTTTAACAAACGGTAAGTAGAATAACTGCTGCGCTAGAGGAGAAGCTTGAGCTTCATCAATGTTTTTAAATTCAAAATTTTGATTCTGTGTAATAAAGTCTTCAAACTCAAACTTTAAAATAGTTGGATTTTGAGTCTCTTTTATAGTGATTTTTGTCATGATTGTATATTTTTTGCAAATTTACTAAAGTTATTTTCTACTAATAACTATATTTGATTTTTTAATGAAATAATTAAGACTCTTCTCAAAGAAATCGTGTTAAATTGCAGGAGTGAAAATTATATCGATACAAAATTGTCTTTATGAAATTAAAAATCAGGGTTTTATTAATTTTTCTCATTATAACATTTTATTCTTACTCTCAAGAAGGAATACCTGTTTATTCTGATTATTTGTCTGACAATTACTACTTAATTCACCCGTCTATGGCTGGTGCGGCGAACTGTGCTAAAGTTCGATTGACCGCCAGAAAACAATGGTTTGGGCAAGAAGATGCTCCAACTTTGCAGACTTTAAGTTTTAACGGAAGACTTGGTGAACGTTCTGGAGCTGGTATAATTATTTTTAATGATAAAAACGGGTATCATTCTCAAAAGGGAGTAAAATTAACTTACGCGCATCATATTATGTTTTCTAGAGACGAAGTTGATTTGAATCAGTTGTCTTTTGGGATTAGTGGCGGTTTGATACAAAATCAATTGGATGAAACTAAATTTGGAGGAACTTTTGATCCTGCTGTTTTCGGTTCAATTCAAAAAGATTCTTATTTTAATGTAGACGTCGGAGCTTCTTACAACTATTTGGATTTTTATGCACATGCAACGGTTCAGGGATTGTTAGAAACTAGAAGAGAGTTATATACAGATTATGAAAGTGATAATCTGAGAAAGTTTTTATTGAGCGCAGGTTATGTTTTTGGTAAGAATGATAATTGGACTTGGGAGCCTTCAATTCTTTTTCAGTTATTTGACCAAACGAAAGAGAAAACGCTCGATTTGAATATGAAAGCCTATAAAAACATGGATTTTGGAAGTTTATGGGCGGCATTATCTTACAGAAGAAGTTTTGATGGTGCTCAATATCTTTCGGGAACGGGAGTTGCATCTCAAAAATTACAATATTTTACTCCGATTGTTGGAGTTAACTTTAAGAATTTCATGTTTGCTTACACTTATTCTCAAGTAACGGGAGACGTGAAATTTGATACAGGCGGTTACCATCAAATTACTTTAGGAGTTAACTTATTCTGTAGAAAAGAACGTTACGATTGTAACTGTCCAGCAATTAATTAAATTTTATTTTATGCTGATTAAATCTGTAAACGGAAAATCACCTTCAATTCCAGAAGATTGTTATGTTGCCGAAAATGCGACTATTGTTGGAGATGTAACTTTTGGAACATCTTGTAGTGTGTGGTTTAATGCCGTTATTCGTGGAGATGTTAATTTTATCAAAATCGGAAATAAAGTAAACATTCAAGACGGTGCTGTTGTTCATTGCACTTATCAAAAACATCCAACTATTATTGGAAATAATGTTTCAATCGGACATAATGCAATTGTTCACGGTTGCACAATTCATGATAATGTTTTAATAGGAATGGGCGCGATTGTTATGGATAATTGTGTTGTCGAAAGTAACGCTATTATTGCTGCTGGAGCTGTGGTGACTCAAAACACAGTTGTTGCTTCAGGAAGTATTTATGCAGGAGTTCCGGCTAAAAAGGTAAAAGATATCGATCAGTCTGATTTTGCAGGAGAAATTGAGCGTATTTCTAATAATTATGTAATGTATTCTAGTTGGTTTAAAAACGAAGAATAATTATAAAAAAAATAAATAAAAAAATTCCAAATTCCAGAAGCTAGACTCTTGGAATTTGGAATTTTTATTTTTTGGAATTTAAAAACTAAAGATTGATTTTTTCAAAGAAAGTGTTTTTGTAACTTTCACTAATTGGAATTCTCTTATCGCTTATTAAAACCTTATTTTTCTGAATCGATTTTACGTGTTTGATATTGATAATATACGATCTGTGAATTCTGGCAAAACCTTTACTAGAAAGTAGATTTTCAAGCTTAATCAAGCTAATTAAGGTTAGCGTGAATTTGTTGTCAGTTGTATAAATTTTTACGTAATCCTTCAATCCTTCGATAAAAAGAATATCTGCGAAGTTTAATTTTACATTTTCATATTCGGCTCTCACAAACATGAAATCTTGTTCGATTTCTGGTGCATTTGTATTCTCAGAAATCGCCTGAGGAGTTAATGGCTGCAGAACTTGCTGTGCTCTAACAACGGCTTTTAAAAAGCGATGAAAAGGAATTGGCTTAACTAAATAATCAACGGCTCCAAGATTAAATCCTTCTACTGCATAATCAGAATAGGCAGTTGTAAAAATTACTAAAGGTTTTTTTTCGATTGTATTTAGAAAATCAATTCCTGAAAAATGTGGCATCTGAATGTCCAGGAAAACTAAATCAACATTGTTCTGATTGATAAATGAAACGGCGTCAATTGCATTATTAAAAGAATTAATCAATTCTAATGAGTCTACTTTTTTGACAAAATCCTGCAATAATTCTACTGCTAAAGGTTCATCATCAATAATTACACATTTCATTTTTTCAGAATTAGGTTTATAATTTGTTTCGGCATTCAAAAGTAATTTTAAACCAATGAATTAAGTTTTAAAATTTTCCTAAAATACGTAATAAGAAATTAAAATTACGCATTAACATTAATAGATATCCTAATTAGCTTTATTAATGCGTTGGGGTTTTTATTTCATCTAATTTTAAATTCAAATGAACTCGATAATAGGCACTATCCTGAGTAATAGTTAATTCATGGGCATTTGGATAAAGCAAATCAAGGCGATTTTGGATATTTACTAATCCAATTCCTGAATTTTCAGGATCTTTGACATAATTTTCGATAGAATTTTCAATCCAAAAATCAAGATTGTTATCAGTAATCAGAATTTTTATTTTTACGTGAGCAGCGCCTTTGTAGTCAGTTCCGTATTTAAAAGCATTTTCGACAAAAGAAATCAGTAATAATGGTTCAATAAACTTGTTTCTAGTATCGCCGTGCACATTAATCACAATGTCTTCAATATTGTTTAATCGTAGTTTTTGTAATTCTATATAGTTCTGAATGTAATTGACCTCTTTTTCTAAAGCCACCGTTTTATTGTCTGTCTCATAAAGCATATAGCGCATAAGCTCAGACAAAGTCACGATGGCATCAGGGACCAAATCAGATTTTTTGTGTGCCAAAGAATAAATACTATTTAAAGAATTGAATAAAAAATGCGGATTGGTTTGTTTTCGCAAATAGATTAATTCAGTATTTGTTCTGTGTGTTTCGGCAATCAGTTTATTTTGTTGATTATTATAAAATTCAGTTAGTGTTCTAATAATAGCAGAAATAGTGATAATCAAGATATAGAAAAATGATGGACCAATTTTAAAGAAAAGTGGTTGTCTCATTTCGATTCTTCTGTGTGGGCCTTTATCAAAAATCCTCACATCGTTGGGCATCATTCTTGGCGTTATATTCTCAGGTCTTAAATGTCTAAACTCTGGAATGAAATAATTCAGTCGAATAATCATAAATACAGCAATTAGAATAAAGACAGATGAAAAGTAAAGCCAATATTTTTTTTGCAGTAAATAATTTGGAACCAAATAAAAATAGTTCAGGTAAAACAATACAATTCCAGTTGACCATTGAGCATAAAAGTCATTATTTATCTTAAATGGACTTTCGTAAAATTGAATTAAAGAAGTCAAAATAAAGAATATCCAAATGGCGCAGTGGAATAAAATTTTGTTATAGCCCGTATTTTTAATGGTATCGATCTGCATTTAGAATTTTATTTTTAATAAAATTAAGTCATTTTTGGTTACCGTTGGAGATAAGTTTTGTTTGAGTTTTTGCTTTACAAAATCGGCTACTTTTAGAGCGTCGCTTCCTGTTTCAAAACTTTTATTATCGCTTATTACCGGAATAACCGACTGCTTAATTAGAACTTTTTCTTTGTAAGCAATGGTATATCCCCATCCGGAATTTGTTTTAAAAACCGATGTTGTCAAAACTTCTTTTTTAGTGCAAGAAACAAAAATTAGAAGGATTGTAAAAAGCATTAAATTCTTCTGGATTTTAATCCAGAAGAATTGTTTAGTATTAGTTGTCATCGTCATTTTGTTCTTCTAATGGTTTAAATTCCCATGCATCATCAAAGTAAGTAGAACCAACTCTTCCTAACATGTAAAAACCACGATTATTGATTGCAAAACCAACAGCATCAGTTCTTGTAGCACCTTCCATTGGAGTTCTTTCAGTCCATAAGTCAGTTGTCGGATTATATTCCCAAACAGTTTTGATGTTTTCTCCGCCAACAATATAACCTAGACCGCTCATAGAAAAACTTGAAGCATTTGCACGTACAATTGCATATTCGTCATTATATGTGTAATCGTCGTCGGTATCTTTATCAACATCTCTTTTTCTTGTCCAAGTATCGTTTGAAGGATCAAATTCCCAGAAATCTTCTTGATAAGTTCCGTTGTTTACACCCGTTACTAAGTATGCTTTGTCTGCAATTACAAAAACGGTAGCGTTACGTCTTTTGTTTCCGCTAAAACCATTTACAAGAGTCCAAGTATTGGCTTGATCATCGTATTGATAGAAATCTTTAAGATAATTTCCGTCATAACCCGTTCCAAAATAGGCTTTTCCTCCAACTTGAAAACCAACAGCTGCATAACGAGCTGTTCCGCCAAAATCTGCTTTTTGTGTCCAGCTGTTTGCAGAAGGATCGTACTGAAAGAAATCTTTTAATTTGTTTGTTCCATCATAACCAAGTCCTACGTAGCCTTTTTCATTTAAAGCAAAACTAGAAGCAGAACTTCTTCCTACGCCTGTAAAATCGGCTTTTTGTTCCCAGTAATCGCCATTCGAATTATAAATCCATAAATCTTTTAAATAGACATCTCCTGTATAACCGCCAACGATGTAAGCGTAATCTCCAATAACAAAACTTGTCGCACTAGATCTTGCCGGGCCATCAAAAGCTGATTTTTTTATCCAGTTCCCAATTAAATCATCGTCATCATCGTCATTGCTGCAGCTTACAAAAAAGAGGCACGAAAAAAGCGCTGTGAATAAAATTCCTTTTTTTAGATTAATCATAGTGTATTTAATATTTATTGTTTGTATTTGATCCCTATTCCTAAAACGTAACCATTACCGCTATTATAGTCGTAAACTTTGTGGTCACTACTGTCTAACAAATTGTATTTTTTATTGAAATCGTAACCAGCTTTAAAATTTAAAAACCAATTATTGCTAACATTTCTTTCGTATTCTAACAATGATGTCATTTGAGACAAAACAGCTTTTTCTGCTTTATCGGTATTGTTTATTTCATTTAAATGATAAAAATTCCCATTAAAACTATTTGTCAAACTGAACTTATTTCGGTCATTATTTGAGTAAGAAACTTTCGAATCTGGAAACCCAATTCTGAAATTTGTTTTCTCATTCATTTTATAATCAAAAGCTGCAATTGGAGTAAATTTTGGTGCTCCAAAAACAGATGTTCTTCCAGCTCCAAGTATTGCTTTTATTTTAGAACCTAATTGTTGTTCGACTTCTAGATTTCCTAAAACGGTTATATCTTTAAAATCTAAATTTTCCTGAAAATTTGCTGTCGGTATAACAGAGATTCTCAGTTTTGTTTTTTCTAATAATTGATTCGAATATTGAAAGTTGTTTTGAATTTGAGTAAATCGTTCCTGATCTGCATAAAAATCATATTGATTTAAATCATAATTTACTTTCAGACTAGAATATTCTAGTGTATTCGAGATTTGATTTTTTGTTCCCAGTTTTTTTTGATAGAAAACACCAATGTTGGTTTCGCTGAAATTTATTTTTTCTGTCGGCTCTATTTTAATGTTCGCGTAAGCGGCAAAATTTTCCTGAGCCTTCATACTTAAAACAGAAATCAAAAAAAGAGAACAAATTAAAAACCTTACTTTCATTATTTATTTTATTGGCTCAAAATTAGGCGTATGACCGTCTTAAAAAAAAGAAGATATATATATGACGTGTTTTGATAGACAAATCAGGCTTTTTTAAGGTCGAATTAATTTTTATAAACGCAATACCGCTCATAGATGGTTTTCTATGATTTATAGCCAGAAAAAGGGCGGTAGTATATGTTATAGTGTGTCACGAAAGCTTGCATTTTATATTTGCTCAAAAAATAAATTATGCACAAGTTTATATTGATATTGCTTTTTGTACTAACACTATTTTCATGTGGTACAGATACCGATGCAGGTGAGTTTACAGTTGGATCAGATTATTTGGCGTTAAGCAATAAAGTTATTATGATTGATACCGTTACAGTCGAAATGTCAACTATTAATTTTGATTCGCTTGTAACCTCAAACCGATCAAGAATTTTAATTGGTAATTATGAAGATCCTGTTTTTGGAAAAGTAAAATCAGATAGTTATTTCCAGCTTTCTACAACTACTTATGCCTTAAATAATACGGGTTCAGATACACAAGCTGTAAATTATGTTTTCGATTCAATTTCGATGATTCTTAAATATGATAATTATTATTATGGCGACACTACTAAGGTGCAAACTTTTAATATTCATCGATTAACGCAGAAAGTTAAGCCTAATACCGATGATAGTAATTTTTATAATAATTCGACTTTAGCATACGATTCTCAAAGTTTAGGAACTATATCATTTAAACCTAGACCAACAGAAAAAGATTCTATCAATATTAGAATGAACGATGAATTTGGTTCGGCTCTTTTTCAAAAAATAAAAAAAAGGGAAATTACAGATTTTGACAGTTTTACCGAATATCTAAAAGGATTGGTTTTAGTGCCAGAAACTTCTAATTCTGCTAATGTTATTGGTTTTAACGTTTCTACAAGCAAAGTCAGAATGTATTATTCAAAGTATCAAGCAGAGGCAGATGAAGAACCCTACATAATTGATTTTACCATTGCAGACGTGGCAAAACAGTTCAATTCGATTTCTTTGGATAGGACGGGAACAATTCTTCAAAATCTCCCCATTTCGAGCAGCAAATTATCAAGCACATTGACAAATAATCAGGGATTTATTCAATCTGGAACAGGTGTAGCCTGTAAAATAGATTTCCCAAACATTAAACAGTTTAAAAACATCGCAACCAATGGAGCTATTGTTGATGCGCAATTAATTCTGAAGCCTGTAAATAATTCTTATTCAGATCAATATCCGTTGGCGGATTCTTTAAGTGTTTATGTTGGAGACAATTTAAATAGGATAAGTTCAACATTAGTAAACTCTGCAAATTCTACAGTTTATGGAATATTAAATAAAAAGAGTGATGAGTTTAATGAAAATATCGGGTACACAATTCCGATTGGAAGTTTTCTGCAGAAAGAAATGCTGAAACAGTCAGATTCAAGGTCTTCGCTCATATTAACCTTGCCCTCAATTTCTAAATCGGTCAATAGAATTGTTTTAGGCGATCAGAAACATTTGAACAATAAAATTCAGCTCAAAATTTATTACATCTCTTACTAAATGAAAAATAAAATTATTTTATGGAGCTGCTTCATCTTAATGTCGTTGACTTCATTTTCTCAAAGCATTTCCAGTTCGCCATATTCTTTATATGGAGTTGGAAGCTTGTATGATTCTAATTTTGGCTATTTGTCTTCAACCAGTTCTTCTGGAATGGCTTTGCCTTCTGATAGTTTTATAAATAATTTAAATCCAGCATCGCTTGGATTTATGTATCAAAACCATTTCCTTTTTGATATTGGAGGAAAGGCTATCGTAACCACTTATCAGAGTAGCTCGCGTACAGAAAAACGAAATAATTTTCAGTTTTCGCATATAGCTTTGGCATTTCCCGTAACTAAAAACTCTGGTTTCAGTTTTTCGCTTCAGCCTTATTCTAGTTCTGTTTTTAAAATTTCAAATTTGAAATTGCCAATTGCAGACAGCCAGGAATATTATTATGTAAGCGCTCAAGGCTCAGGCGGATTGAATAATCTAGATTTTTCATATGGTTATCGATTTGGAAAAAAACTAAGTTTAGGAGTAACGGCAACGGCACTTTTTGGAAACACGGTTGACGAACGTGCTTTTTTAATTTCAAATGCGATTACAACAATAAATAAAAAAACAAACTACTCAGGAGTTCGTGCTACTTTGGGAGCGCAGTTTAAAATAGATTCAACCTTTATTATTGCATCTACATTTAAGGCTCCAACAAGAGTAAAAGCATCCAAAATTCAATCGGTAACAAGTATTGCAGATGAAGTACAAACAACTGTAGAGTCTGAAAAGCCTTCAGATACCGACGATTATTACATGCCGCTTGAAATTGGTTTTGGAGTTAGTAAAAGATTCAAAAACAATTTAAATGCAACTCTAGACTATGAGAAAAGTTTTTGGAACGATACAAAACAATCTGAGTTGTACGGTAATTTTGTAAATCAAGATCGTTTTGCATTTGGATTTACGTATAGTGCTAAAAAGAATATTCGAAAATACTGGGATAGAGTAGGATATGCTGCGGGTATAAGTTATGATACAGGATATCTAGAAGTAAATAAAGAGCGTATAAATAATGCTTCTTTTTCTATTGGACTTAATTTACCAATCGAGAACACTTTTTCTTCTTTAAATGTTTCGTATTCTTATGGACAAAAAGGAAGAATTGCCAATGATTTAATAAAAGAAAATTACCATAAAATATCACTCAATTTATCTTTAGACGGAATTTGGTTCGTCAAGCGAAAAATTGAATAATACTCTAAAAGTCCTTTTTGATTACCGGATATTTATGTTCTAAAATTGATTCTAAAACCTCAGGGTTAGAATTAACATAAAAAACGGGATCATTTTCTAAACTATCTGAAAACCCAACTTTATCTCGAAGTAAATTTTTAGTTTGTCTAGCAACAGCTTCTCCTGAATCTATTATTTTAATATGATCTGGGAGAATTTTTTTTATCTGCGGAATCAAATAGGGATAGTGGCTACATCCTAAAACAAGATAATCGATGTTAGCATCAATCATTGGCTGTAAGTAGGATTCTAGCAATTGTGTCATTTCTGGAGAATACAAATTTCCATCTTCAATAAGCTGTACAAGTCCATAACCCACTTGCTCAATAATTGTGGTGTTTTGAAACATTTCTGCAGTCTTGTTAAATAACTCACTGTTTAAAGTTCCTTTTGTTGCCAAAATTCCAATAACTTGTGTCTGTGAGTTGTTTGCAGCAGGTTTTATAGCAGGTTCAATTCCAACAAACGGTATATCATAATCGGCACGTAATTCTCGTATTGCATTTGTTGTAGCAGTATTACAAGCAACAACAATTAATTTGCAATTATTATCGAGTAAAAACTCAACATTTTTTTTACTCAACGCAACAATCTCATCTTTACTTTTTTGCCCATAGGGAGCATTTTTACTGTCAGCCAGATATATAGTTTTTTCGTTAGGAAGCAAGTCATGAATGGCGCTCCAAATGGAAGTTCCTCCAATACCAGAATCAAAAACGCCTATAGGATTGTTGTTTGTCATAAAGCAAATTTAATATTTTTTACAATAATTTATTACTCTAAGTTAATTCAAAAATTGAAATATTATTGTAGCTAAGTTTTAATTTTTTGTAAAAAAAAACTGCTCAAATTATAAAATTGAGCAGTTTAATTTTGAGGATTTAATTTCTTAGAATCCTAAATCTTTTTTCACATCAGCAGTAATGTTTGGACCATCAGCTAATAATAAAGTAGAACCATCTAAAACGTATTGGAAACCTTTAGCTTTTCCAACTTTTTGGATAGAAGCTCTTACTTTCTCCATTAAAGGTTTTACGATATCAGTTTCTTTTTGTTGAAGTTCTTTTTGTGCATTGTCTCTGTAATCAACAATTCTTTTTTGCATGTCTTGAGCTTCTTTAGAACGATCATTATTAACTGCTTCTGTTACAGTAGTAACTTCAGCTTCATACTTTTTCATTTTTGTTTGGTATTCATCAACCATTTTTTTGTATTCAGCATCGTATGTACCACTTAATTTTTGCAGTTGATTTTGAGCATCTAGCATAGCAGGCATTTTCGACATGATCTCGCTTACATCAACATGAGCTACCTTCGCTTGTGCGTTCATTGTGTTACTTGCTCCTAAAATAAGAATTGCAGCAATTAGTAAAGTTTTGATTTGTTTCATCATTTTTAAAATATTAATTAATTATTGGTCGTATTTGTTTTTTGTGTTTCGGCTTCTTTTGCTTTTTTAGCCGCTTCTCTTTCTTCTAAAATTTTCTTTCTTTTCTCTTCCAACTCTTTTTTACGCTGTTCATAAAGCATCTGTCTTTCTTCTGCTTTTGTCATAGTTGGTTCAGCGGTTTGCGTTTGCTCTGTTCCAGTTGCTGCAGGTTTAGCAGTAGTGCTAGTTTTTGCGGCATCCGTTGCTGTTTGAGTTTCTGTTGCTGTTTTAGCTGTTCCAGAAACCGTGCCATTTTTTTTAGCTTCTCTTTCTGCTGCTAAAGCATTTCTTCTATCCTCATATTCCTTTCTCTTGGCTTCCTGTTCTAGCTTTCTATCTTGAATCAGTTTTTCTCTAGCCGCTTTTTTCTCATCTAGTGCTTTTTGACGGTCTGCCATTGCTGGATTTTCATCAATTGCATTTTCAAGATTTTCTTTTGCTTCCTGATCTTTTAATTGTTTTTTAGTAAGCTGTTCACGTTTTTCAGAACGATTTATAACTCTTAAAACTTGATCACTGATGTCAAATCTTTTATTGCTAAAAAGCATCGTCAAATCTGATGATTTATCAAAAATGAAATCGTAATTTTTAGCTTCTGCAATATCTTGAACAGCTGTGAAAACTTGATCTTGAATTGGTTTTGCTAAAGCTGCCTTTTGTCGCATCAAATTACCGTCAGAGCCAAATTGTTTCTGCTGATAATCTATCATTTCTTGTTCAAGAAACTTGATCTCAGTTTCTCTTTCTTCTATTAATTCTTTGGTAAGTAAAGCTTTTTCTGTCTTTAAACTTTCCTTTAATGTATTTATATTTAATTTTTTAGCCTCAACTTCTTGTTTCCACTTTTGAGCTTTTTGCTCTAATTGTGATTTGGCTTCTTTGTAATCGGAAACATTTTCTAAAATATATTCCATGTCGATGTAGCCAATTCTAGTCGTCTTACCTTGTGCCTGACTTGTATTTGCTACAATCAAGGCTAAAAATATAAATAAAAATTGTTTTCTCATAACATAACTTTATTCGATGATTTTTAACCAAACGTAATTTCTTTAAAATTGTTGTCCAATAATAAAGTGTGTTTCCCAACCATTAGCTTTTGTCTGTCCTGGAAGAGCGTCAAATCCGTAACCAAAGTCAATTCCTAATAATCCAAATGCAGGCATGAATACACGTAAACCAGCGCCAGCAGAACGATTTAAGTCAAACGGGTTGTAATCTTTAAAATTAGCATATGATGAACCTGCCTCTAAGAATGTTAATGCAAAAATAGAAGCCGATGCTTTTAGCGTAATTGGATAACGTAGCTCCATTGAGAACTTGTTATAAATAGTTGCTCCAATTGCATCTCCTGCAGCATTTACTGGAGTTAAAGAGTTGTTTGGATAACCTCTCAACTGAATAGTCTCTCTACCATCCATTGAGTAATTCGCCATACCATCACCTCCTAAGTAAAAACGTTCAAAAGGAATTACACCTCTATCTTGATTGTAAGCTCCTAAGAAACCAAATTCTGTTAGAGTTCTTAATACTAATTTTCCATATACTTTAGTATACCAGTCTCCTTTAAATTTAATTTTATAATATTCAAGCCAATTGTATTTCTTCTGATCGACTTTAGCAACATCTGTGTCTGCACTTGAAAAATCCGAACCTACACTTACAGTTCCCGATTGACCATTTACTGTTTCAGTTTTGATATAATCACCCGGGTTTATTGCTTGTCCGTCAATACCAGTAGTTGTTGTCGTTCCTGTATATTGTGTTTTGTATTCTTTTTGGTTCTGTAAATCAGCATAATCAATTCCGTTAAACAATGAATAAGGCGGAGTTACTTTAGCAGAAATACTGAATTCAGATCCATAAGTTGGGAAAATTGGATTTACCCCTTTGTTACTTCTTGAAAGTCCAATAGTGTACGCTAAGTTTCTAGATGCACCATTACCAAAAGTAAATAGACCTGTATTATAATTGTTCAAATCATAATGCTGATAACTTACAGATTGTGATAATACGAAGTAATCATCAGGCACAGTTAACCTTTTTGCTAAACCAACTTGTACTGTAAAAATATTAAAACTTTTGCTTTTATCAACAGTTCTAGTAATGTAATTGTTAAGAAATTGCTTACTGTATGAAATGGATGAACTAAATTGTACTGGTTTTTTTCCTCCAAACCAAGGCTCTGAGAACGATAAACTATACGTTTGGAAATAGGTACTTCCTTGCAAACGAAGGGCAACTTTTTGCCCATCTCCCATTGGTAAAGGTTTGTAGGCTTCTTTATCAAATAGTTTTCTTGCCGAGAAGTTGTTAAATGAAAGTCCTAATGTTCCAATGAAACCTCCACCGCCGTAACCTCCTTGGAGCTCTACTTGGCTAGATCCTTTTTCTACAACATTATATTCAATATCAACAGTTCCTGCTCCAGCATCAACATTTTTAAATTTAGGATCAATAGCCTCTGGATCAAAGAAACCTAATTGTCCGATCTCACGAATGGTTCTTACTAATTGTTCTTTGCTGTATTTTTCTCCTGGTTTTGTTCTTAATTCACGATAGATTACGTGGTCATTTGTTTTGTCATTTCCAACAACAGTAATTTTGTTGAAATAAGCGATTGGCCCTTCTGTTACTCTAATTTCGAAATCGATCGTATCATTAACCGTTTTTACCTCCACAGCGTTAATGTTTGAGAACAAATAACCGTTGTTTTGATATAAGTTGGTAATATCTTCTGCGTCTGGTTTTGACTTGTCTGCAATTCTTTTTTCTAATAAAACTCCGTTATACGTCTCTCCCTTTTTAATACCTAAATAACGGCTTAAAAGCTGATCTGAATAAACGGTATTTCCTAAGAATTTAATATTTCCGAAGTAGTATTTGTTTCCTTCTTCTACATTAATTTTGATGGCAAGAGTGTTTTTTTGTTTGTTATATTTAACAGAGTCGTATATAATACGAGCATCACGATATCCTTTTTCTTTGTATGCTGCAATTACCTTTTCTAAATCGGTTTTATATTTTTCTGGGATAAATTTTGAAGCTTTGAAAACGCGAATGAAATTCTTTTGCTTAGTATCTTTCATAGCCGCGCGTAACTGAGTGCCAGTTAGTTGTTTATTTCCAGTAAAATCAATACTGCTGATTTTAACTTTATCTCCTTTATCAATTCTCACAAGCATATTAACTTGGTGTCCATTGATGGTGTCTGGAGTATTAGTTATGGTAACTTTTGTGTTATAAAAACCTTCTTTTTTATATTTATTTTCAATGTAGTTTTTTGTCGTAGTAATTAAGTTTTCGTTAACAATCTTGTTCTTTGTCAGGTTGTTGTCTTTAATTAAGCCTTCTATCTTACTCTTCTTAACACCAACGATTTTAACTTCGTTTAATTTTGGAAGCTCAACGATATCTAAGTCTAAATAGATACTGTCGTTTTCTACCTTATTAACGTAAAAAGAGATTTCGTCAAAGAGGCCTAGTTTACCTAATTTTTTAATTGCACTACTGATTTCTTCTCCAGGAACTGTAATTTCCTGACCTTTTTGCAGACCAGAAAAGGTTACAACCGTCTGCTCGTTAAAGCTTATTTTACCAACAACAGAAACTTTTGCTAGAATATATTTTTTCCCTTGATCAAAAGGAACTCTTTCTTGTGCTTTAATTTGTGAAAAACTACCCAAAAGTAAAAGGGTAAGGACTATTTGTATTTTTTTTTGCAACACTAAAAAATTATTTAATTTGTTCACTGGTTTTTCCAAATCTACGTTCTCTTTTTTGATAACTAATAATAGCCTCATATAAATCTTGGTCTTTAAAGTCTGGCCACAAGACATTAGTAAAATATAATTCTGCATAAGCGATCTGCCACAGCAAAAAATTACTTATTCTATGTTCTCCACTTGTTCGTATTAATAAATCTACGTCTGGTAAATTTTGCGTGTAAAGATGCTCATTTATAATTGAATCGTCAATAGTGTCTATTGAAATTATATTATTTTTAACTTTATCGCTGATGATTTTCACGGCATTTACCAATTCTTCTCGTGATCCGTAACTTAAAGCCAGTGTTAGTGTTAATCTCGTATTATTTTTGGTTTTTTCCATTACATCCAAAAGTTCTTTTTGGGCTGTTTTTGGCAATTTTTCAAGATTTCCAATTGCATTTAGTCTTATATTGTTTTCTTGAAGAGTAGTTAGTTCTTTTTTTAATGAATTGATCAATATTTTCATCAATGCCTGAACTTCTAATTTAGGGCGATTCCAGTTTTCTGTAGAAAAAGCATATAGCGTTAAATATTCAATTCCGAGCTTTGCAGAGGTTTTGATTATTTCTTTTACAGATTTTGTTCCATTTTCATGGCCAAACGCACGCAAAAAGCCTTGCTGTTTTGCCCATCGTCCGTTACCGTCCATAATAATGGCTAGGTGTTTAGGTAAGTTTGTGTGATCTATTGATTCTAGTAAATTCATTTTATTCTGCGCAATAGCAAGGTTTTTTTCCAAAGGTATACGTTAAGGTAAGACCCGAAAAAACGTACCAGTCATTATTATTTAGATTTCCAAATTTTAAAATAGTCGAACTGCTCGTGTTAGGATTGCTTCCGTCTATGTTATCCGTAAAAGTATAACGAACTCCCGCTTCGGCCGCTAAAATAAGACGTGGCGTTATATTCGATTTTATACCTAATATAATAGGTATAGCAAAAGAATGCGTATTCTTTTGAATATATATTACATCTGGAGCAGTGTCGTATCTGTATAAATTATCGTAGAGAAAGAAACTTAATCCAGAGAATATATAGGGTGTTATTTTTGGATGATAATCGTGCAGGTTGAAATCAAAAAAATTAAATTCTAATCCAGCAGAAAGCTCTTTAATGTCATTATCAAAACGGTATCCTCTTTGGTTTCTTCCTGTTTCATCCGATTTAAAATCATTTCCGCTAACATTTGATTGTGTGTAAGAGAAGCGCCATGAATGTCTCGGACTTCTATTCCATTTGTAAAGAACACCAAAAGCTAGTTTTTCTGGTGCAATGTAAGTTGTTTTACCTACGTCACCAACAAAGTTGCTTCCGCCAAGAAAAACACCTATCTCGTTAATCTGAGCGTTAAGTGTAATAAAGGGGAAAAAACATAACAATAAATTAAAAATTTTCTTCATTTAATTCAAAATTGCGTGCAAATATAATAATTATCAATACGAATCAAAGTTCCTTTGGTTAAATGTGCTTTTTTTTCAATTTATAATATGATTTTGAGCCATTTAATGATGATTCACTACAAGCAGAACGAGAAAATGTGCTATTATCGTATAGTAGGTATTCAGAAAAGATTTTAATTTCTTTTATCCTCTCCCCAGAGCAATTTATTTCTTAAAGTTTTTAGGAAAGTTTCGCCTGGTATTTCGACCATTTTAATTTTGTAATCTGTCTTTTTTATTTTTAAAATAGATTCGTTTTTTACCGAAGAAATTCTAGAGTCTAGAGAAACTAAATATTGATCTTCTCTTCCTGTTACTCGCAAAGTAATTTCGGTATCATCTGGAATAACAAGTGGTCTGGCGGTTAAATTATGTGGGGCAATAGGTGTAATTACAAGGCTTTTTACATCTGGAGTCAAAATTGGTCCGCCACAGCTTAAAGAATATCCTGTAGAACCAGTTGGCGTAGAAATGATTAGTCCGTCTGCCCAGTATGAATTTAAATATTCATTGTTTAAATAAGTTTCTACAGTAATCATCGAGGTTGTATCTTTTCTGCTTACTGTAACTTCATTCATTGCAAAATTAAGTTCTTCAAAAGCATCGTTTTTAGGATCAGCGGTTAATCCTAATAAGGTGCGTTCTGAAGTCGTATAATTTTGATCAATTACATATTGAAGTAAAATGTCAATATTCTCCTTCTGAACTTTGGCAAGAAAACCCAGTCTTCCTGCATTAATACCTAACAAAGGAACACCCGAATTACGAACAAATGCGGCAGCTCTCAAAATAGTACCATCGCCTCCGATGCTAATAAGCATTTCGAAACTGTTGTCTAAAGCAGAATTGGAAGGAAATGTTTTGTATTCTTTTTTTACCAGCTGCTTTTCATAAAGCATTTTCAGAAAGTTTTCTTCAATTACCATTTCTACGTTATTGGAATTGAAAAACTTGAAAATGTCTTTTATGATTGGTTCCGTACTATTTTGATAATATTGTCCGTAAATGGCTATTTTCATTAGTTTTAAATTAGATAATTTGTCAATGTGTCGATTAGATAATTGGAAATGCGAAAATTGTCTAATTAACTAATTTTCTCATTGGCACATTCATAACTTATATATTAAGGTACTTGTCTAAATAATCTGAGCGTTCTTTTAGGCTATTAATATAGGTGTCTTCTTGGTGTTCTGAAATAATTTCATATCCATATCTTCTATAGGTTTGAATAATTTCGTTTATCGCGCCTAAACCAATTTTTACAGTGATTTGAACATTTTCTGTATCCGCTTCAGAAACGAAGCATCCTAAAACCCTTCCATTATTGCTTTCTACAATCTGATTTACTTCACTCATAGAATAATCTAAAAGACCTTTTTGAACGATTATAATAGCGCCTGGTTCTTTTAAAAATGGAGTTTCCTGAAAAAACTTCATAATGTCTTCCATTTCATAGTAACCAACGTAAATGTTGTTCTCATCAAGAACAGGAATTGTGTTGGTGTGGTTTTTTGAAAAAACCTCCAAAACATCTAGCCAAATCATAGATTTTCTGGCAAAAAATCGCTCTAATGTGTATTTGTAGTCAATTGCTTTTTTATCGACATCAAATGTTTCAACATCATCAGAAGAAATGCTTCCGATAAAAATCCCATCTTCTAAAATCGGAAAATGAGAAAAATTTACATCAATAAAAAAGTCCTGAATCGATGCTATCGTTTCTTGACTATCAATCGCTCTGAAATCGTTTGTGATATAGTTCGTAATTTCTGTCATAAATCAATTGAAGATATTTAGATGCAAAATAATCAAAAAATACCGAAAACCGCTCTGTTTTACTTTGTATTTTTGTCGTAACAAATATAAGTTACTAGAATTAATTATCTATTTATATGACAAAGTTAAGTGTAAATATCAATAAAATTGCAACCCTTAGAAATGCTAGAGGAGGAAATGTTCCTGATTTATTAAAAGTTGCTGCAGATATTCAGCGTTTTGGTGGGCAAGGAATTACGATTCACCCGCGTCCAGACGAGCGCCATATTCGTTATCAGGATGCTCGCGATTTAAAAGCAGTTGTTACAACCGAATATAATATTGAAGGAAATCCGCAGCATAATTTTATTGATTTGGTTTTAGAATGCAAGCCAGATCAAGTAACCTTGGTTCCAGATGCAATTGGTGCCATTACTTCTTCTGCAGGTTGGGATACGATTAAAAACCAAAATTATTTAACCGAAGTTATTCAGGAATTTCAGAGAAACGGAATAAGAACTTCAATTTTTGTTGATCCTGTTTTAGAAATGATAGAAGGCGCAAAAAAGACAGGAACAGACAGAATCGAATTGTATACTGAAGCTTTTGCACACCAATACGATTTAGGAAACAAACAAGGAATAGAGCCTTATACCAAAGCTGCCGAATTGGCAAATGAATTAGGTTTAGGAATTAATGCTGGTCATGATTTAAGTTTAGAGAATATCCAGTTTTTCAAACAAAATATTCCTGGATTATTGGAAGTTTCAATTGGGCATGCTTTAATTTCAGAGGCACTTTATCTTGGTTTAGATAATGTTGTAAATATGTATTTGAATAAATTGAAGTAATTCTCTTAACTAAAAAATAAAATATGCTTTACTCAAAAATAGAAGGCGAAGGAAAACCATTTATCATCATGCATGGATTTCTTGGAATGTCTGACAACTGGAAAACTTTAGCAGGTCAATATGTAGAAGCTGGGTTTCAGGTTCATATTTTAGATTTAAGAAATCACGGTCGCAGTTTTCATTCTGATGAATGGAGTTATGAAGCAATGGTTCAGGATGTTTACGAATATTGTCAAGCTAATAATTTAACTAGAATTGATATTCTCGGTCATTCGATGGGCGGAAAAGTAGCGATGCTTTTCGCAACAACTCATTCTGAAATCGTAGATAAATTGATTGTGGCAGATATTGGTCCGAAATTCTACAAACAACATCATCAAGATATTCTGGCTGGATTAAATGCAGTTGATTTTTCAGGAAAACCAAGCAGAAATGATGTCGAAGAAATTGTTTCGCAATATGTTTCTGATTTTGGAACACGTCAGTTTTTATTGAAAAATCTATATTGGAAAGAGCCAGGGCAATTGGCTTTCAGATTTAATCTTGAAGTTTTCAATAACAATCTTGATGCAATTGGAAAACCTTTGCCTGAAGGTTTAGTTTTTGATAAATCTACATTATTTATTCGTGGAGGAAATTCGGGTTACATTCAAGATTCTGATTTGGATGAAATTCGTAAGCATTTTCCAAATTTTAAATTAGAAACAATTCCAAACGCGGGGCATTGGCTTCATGCCGAAAACCCAAAAATGTTTTTCGAGCTGACAACAGAGTTTTTAAAAGAATAATCAAATTTGATAAAAATTTTAGTATTTTTAAATAAATTTTAAACCTGAAAAACCATGAAATTATTACTTAGACTCCTTGTTACTGCGGCCCTTGTTTTATTGTTGTCTAATATTTTAACTGGAGTGCATGTTGCAAGTTTTGGTACAGCTGTAATTGTTGCAGTAGTTTTAGGATTGCTGAATGTTTTTATAAAACCAATTTTAGTATTGCTGACTTTACCGGTTACTTTCGTAACGCTTGGATTATTTTTATTAGTAATCAATGCTATAATTATTTTATTATGCACTAAAATTGTTGGAGGTTTTGAGGTCAATTCTTTCTGGACAGCATTGATTTTTAGTGTTATTTTGTCGATTCTGCAATCTATCACTTATAAAATACTGGGAGACGATAAATAAGACAAATCGAGCAGATTAAAACTGCTTCAAATACAATAAATTAAAAACTTGGTTGGGTTGCAAAAATTTTATAATTTTGCAACCCAATTTTATTATGTAAATTAAAGAAGAAGATGGATATTAAAAGAGTAGCAATAGACGCTGTTAACGAGACAATTGTATTGAACGTTGTTCATATGGATTATAAAGGTCAAGTAGCAAAAAGAATTAACGAAAAAATGCCTTTAGCGCAAGTAAAAGGATTTAGAAAAGGCGCTGTGCCTAAAGATCTTGTTGAAAAACAATACGGAAAAGGTATTAAACAAGAAGAGATTAAAAAAGTAGTTGATTTGGCTTTAGAGCGTTATATTCAATCTGAAAGATTAAATCTTTTAGGAACTCCTCTTGCAAAAGTAAACGAAGATTTTAACTGGGATGCTGAAGAATTAACTTTCGAATACGAAATTGGTTTAGTGCCAAACTTCGAAATTGATCTTGAAGCTAAAAATAATATCGTAAAATATATCGTTACTGCTGACGATAAATTAATCGACGGACAAGTTGAGCGTATCCAAAAACAATTTGGTAAAGCAATTCCGCAAGAAGTATCTGATGCGAAATCTGATTTAACTGGAACTTTCTCAAACGAAGCAAACGGAATCAATAATACAACTACAATCTCTGTAGATGCATTCAGCAAAAAAGCTCAAAAACAATTCGCAGGTAAAAAAGTTGGAGATGTTGTTACAGTAAGCACAAAAGGTTTATTTGAAGACGATCACCAATTAATGGATTACTTAAAAGTAGGTCACGAAGGTGTTCACGGTTTAGATGTTGAAGTTAACTTTACTATCGAAGCTATCAACGGATCTGAGCCAGCAGAATTAAACCAAGAATTATTTGACAAACTTTTTGGTGAAGGAAAAGTAGCTTCTTTAGAAGATTTAAAAGCTAAAATTAAAGAAGATGCTGAAGCTCAATTCGCACAACAAGCAGACCAAAAATTATTATTAGATGTTCAAGATTTCTTAATCGAAAACACAAAATTCGATTTACCAGCTGAATTCTTGAAAAAATGGTTGCAAACTGTTGGAGAGAAAAAATTAACTGCAGAAGAAGCTGAAGTTGAATACGCAAGATCTGAAAAAGGTTTACGTTTCCAACTAATCGAAGGAAAAGCATTAGCGCAAAGCAATATCCAAATTACATTTGAAGATTTGAAAGAGTTTACTTCAAACGCTATCAGACAACAAATGGCTCAATTTGGTCAAACAAATCCAACTGACGAAGAAGTTCAAGGAATCGTGGCTAGAGTTTTATCTAACCAAGACGAAGTGAAAAGACTTTCTGAGCAAGTTGTAGCAGCTAAAATGTTAGATATCTTCAAAGAAAAAGCTAACCCAACTACTAAAGAGGTTACTTACGAAGAATTTATTGCTGCTTCTTACGGAGAATAAATTCAGTCTAAAAGGCGAAATTTATAAAGTCAAAATTTAAGATTTTATTACAGAAACCGAAAGATAAAAAAAGTTATATTTGAGCGTCAAAAGTTTTTTTGACGCTCTTTTTTTTTGTTTTATATTTTAAGTTTCACGTTATTTATATAACTTGAAATTAAATTAACTTGAAACCTGAAACAAAATAAAAAGTAGACAAATTGGCATCCTTTATAAAAAGGTATGAACTTTGTTTAATTCGTTTAAGTCACTTGTTGACTTTAGACTTTTCAACTTTAAACTAAAAATATGAACTACGGTAAAGAATTCAAAAATTTTGCTACAAAGCACCACGGAGTAAATAGCTTATATTATGATAAAATCATCAGCGCAATGACGCCGACGAATTTAACTCCAAATATAATTGAAGAACGTCAATTAAATGTTTCAATCTTAGACGTTTTCTCAAGATTAATGATGGACAGGATTATCTTTTTAGGAACAGGTATCGATGACCAAATTGCAAATGTTGTACAAGCGCAATTATTGTTCTTAGAAAGTGCTGATGCATCAAAAGATATCCAGATTTATTTAAATTCTCCTGGAGGAAGCGTTTATGCTGGTTTAGGGATTTACGATACAATGCAATACATTAAACCAGATGTTGCTACAATTTGTACAGGAATGGCAGCTTCAATGGGTGCCGTTTTATTATGTGCAGGAGCAGCAGGAAAACGTTCTGCTCTACCACATTCTCGTGTAATGATTCACCAACCATCTGGAGGAGCACAAGGAGTTGCAACAGATATGGAAATCAACTTACGTGAAATGTTGAAACTAAAAGACGAGTTGTACCATATTATTTCACAACATTCTGGCCAGTCTTTCGAAAGAGTTCACAAAGACAGTGAGCGTGATTACTGGATGATTGCTGACGAAGCAAAAGAATACGGAATGATTGATGAAGTATTGAGAAGAAGCTAAAAATTAGTTTCAGGTTTCAGGTTTCAAGTTGCTTTGGCGAATCTGAAACCTGAAACTTTAAACTTGAAAAAAAAATAAATATTAAGCTGTAAAGAAGTTAAGTTTTTAAGTTTTAGATTAAAAAGCTTAGAAACTTAGTATCTTTGCAGCTTAGTAACTTAAATAAAGAATGGCAAAAGTAGTATTAGAATGTTCGTTTTGTGGAAGAAAGAAGCCAGAAACTAATTTATTAATTGCAGGTATCAATGCCCACATTTGTGATAAGTGTATTGAACAGGCGCACGGAATTGTTTTAGAAGAATTAAAATCTAGCGGAAGCACAAAATTAGTTGGTGACTTAATTTTAAAGAAACCAAAAGAAATTAGGGCTTTTCTAGATCAATATGTTATTGGTCAGGATCAGACTAAAAAAGTGATGTCGGTTGCGGTTTACAATCATTACAAACGTTTAATGCAACAGCAATTAGACGATGAAGTTGAGATTGAAAAAAGTAACATTATCATGGTAGGTCAAACGGGAACTGGTAAAACATTGGTTGCAAAAACTATTGCCAAAATGTTAGACGTTCCATTGGCTATTGTTGATGCAACGGTATTAACAGAAGCGGGTTACGTTGGCGAAGATGTTGAAAGTATTTTAACTCGTTTGCTTCAAGCGGCAGATTATGATGTTGCTAAAGCAGAAAGAGGAATCGTATTTATTGACGAAATCGATAAAATTGCTCGTAAAAGCGATAATCCATCAATTACGCGTGACGTTTCTGGAGAAGGTGTTCAACAAGCTTTATTAAAATTATTAGAAGGAACAGTTGTAAACGTACCGCCAAAAGGAGGACGTAAACACCCAGACCAGAAATTTGTTGAGGTTAATACTCAGAATATCTTATTTATTGCAGGAGGTGCTTTTGATGGAGTTGAGCGTATTATTTCTAAACGTTTAAATCGTCAGGCAGTTGGTTATTCAACTTCTAAAAATGTTGATAATATTGACAAAGACAATTTGTTGCAATATATCATTCCAAAAGATATTAAAGATTTTGGATTGATTCCAGAGATTATTGGTCGTTTGCCAGTTTTGACGCACATGGATCCTTTGGATAAAGAAACACTTCGTGCCATTTTAACACAACCTAAAAATGCTTTAATTAAACAGTATCAAAAGTTATTTTTGATGGATGATGTTGAATTTACGATTACAGACGAAGCTTTAGATTTTATTGTAGATAAAGCTTTAGAATACAAATTAGGAGCTCGTGGATTACGTTCTTTATGCGAAGCAATCTTAACAGATGCGATGTACGAATTGCCAACTTCAGATGATACAAGTTTGTCAATTGATAAAGAATACGCAGAACATACTTTGAGTAAAAACTTATTGAAGCGTATGGAAATTGCTTCTTAAAGTTTGAAAAATATATTTTAAAACCTGCTCATTTTGAGCAGGTTTTTTTTTATACTTTTTGAGTTCAATTTTCGTTTAACTTTTTGTGTAAATTTAAACATGAAAAAAATGTTTTTTATAATTTATCTTTCTCTGATTTTTTCTTGTAATAAGGGAAATAAAGAAGTTATTGTTACTCAAAATGAAAAAGAAATAGTTTCAACAGCAGATTCTCGAGTAGAAATAAATTACAATGAATACTATAAAGAAGCACAACAATATTGTAAGACAAATAATCTCAATCAGAATCAATTTATTTTAATTGATTTAGGTTTGCATTCTGGTTACAAGAGATTCTTTGTTTACGATTTTAAAAAGAAAGTGGTTTCTAAATCTTATATGGTAAGTCACGGCTGCGGCGATAATCAATGGGGAAGAACTTCATCAAAAGAAAAACCACAGATTAGTAACGAATTTGATTCGCATTGTTCGTCACTAGGGAAATATGTGATTTTAGACCGCGGTGTAAGTCAGTGGGGAATAAAAGTCAATTATATTTTGCAGGGAAAAGACAAAACAAATTCAAATGCAAGAAGTCGTGCAATCGTTTTGCATTCTTGGGATGCAATTCCAAATAATGAAGTTTTTCCTGAAGGAACACCAGAAGGCTGGGGTTGTCCGGCGGTTTCAAATGAAGCAATGAAAGAAATTGACGAATTACTGAAAACCAACAAAAAAATGCTGATGTGGGTTATTAAATCCTAAGTTTTTTGGTGTTTTGAAAATGATCTTTCTATAATAGCCCTGATCGAAACGGCATCCTTTTGCTCTGGTGTTCAGAGCAAAAGATATAGTGTAGAGCAGGACAGAAGGTCTTTTGAAAACGAAATTTCTGCTCGTGAAAATTATTGAACCCTAAATTTTTCTCTGTATTCAATTGGTTTCATTCCGACCATTTTATAAAATACTTTTCTAAAAGCTTTTGGATCATTATAACCTGTTTTTTCGATAATTTCTGAAATCGAAAGTTGTGTTTGTTCCAAATATTTCTTTGAACTTTCAACTCGTATATTTTGCAGATATTCGATTGGAGGAATTCCTGTCACTTGTTTAAAACGTCGTGTCATGTTTCTGGCGCTTGTCGGAATGTCTTTGGTGATTTCTTCGAGCTTTTCTATAGAATGATATTGGCTTTCAATTTTTTGCTGCAACATGGCAACCAAAGAATCATTATGCAAATGATTCGGTCTAAAAGTGCTGAAATAGCTTTGTTTGTAGCGATTCAAATCAATCGAAAATATTTTGGCAATTTTGACAGCCATTTCGTTTCCGCAGAATTTTTGAACCAAAAGAATTAATAAATGAAAAGTTGAGGTCGATCCGCCGCTGGTGTATAAACTTCCATCGGCTGTTAAGGTTTCTTCAGCTTTTAATTTTACCATCGGAAAAGCTTTCGTAAAAGCACTGCAAGCGTCGACATGCGTTGTGGCTAATTTTTCGTTCAATAAACCAGAAGCAGCAAACAAAAATGCTCCCGTACAGAAACTTGCCAATTCGGCTCCGTTTTGATGCTGTTTTTGAAGCCAAGGAATGAAGTTTCGATTCTTCTTTATCATTTCGCTCATATTATCAGTCGTAAAAGCTGGAATCAAAATCAGATCTAAAACAATATTTGAAGTTTCAATTTCGTTAGAACTATAACCAAAAATATTTCCTTGATCCGATTGTTCTTTAGATTGAAAAATCATGATTTCGAATGGTTTTTCGATTCCCGAAGTCAATTTATTGGTCGTTTCGAATACTTCTAAAATAGCCGCAATACTTAATAATTTATAGTCGTGAGGCACGATTAATCCTAATTTCTTGCTCATGATTTTGATTGTTTTTGAAATTTCACATCAAAACAAAAATAATCATTTTGTCTCAAATGCCCCTAAAAATGACTTTTATTGTCGTTTTAAACTAATCTTAAAAAATTAAATTTGTTTTAATTAATTCGTAATTTTATAAAGATGAAAACAAAAATCTTCTTAAATCTTGCTGTAAAAGATTTAAACAAAGCAGTATCATTTTATAATGGACTTGGTTTTTCGACCAATCCAAAATTCACAAACGATAAGGGAGCTTGTATAGTTATTGACGAAAATATATTTGTGATGATTTTGGTAGAAGAGTTTTATCAGACTTTTACAAATAAAAAGATTTGCGATTCTGCAACAACTAGCGAAGTTCTTATTTCGATTTCTCTGGATTCTCGCGAACAAGTTGATGAAATGCTTGATAAAGCTGTTAAGGCTGGTGGAGCAGATTATATTCCTGCAAAGGATTATGGATGGATGTATCAAAGAACTTTTCTTGATTTAGATGGACATCATTGGGAAGTTTTTTATATGGATGAAAGCCAGATTCCTCAGGATATGTAAATTAAGCTAAAGACATGATAAAAGTTCAAAACAATATAAATGCTTCAATAGAAAAAGTTTGGAAATTGTGGACATTGCCTGAACATATTATGAATTGGAATAATGCTTCTCAGGATTGGCATACTCCATATGTCGAAAATGATTTGAAAGTAGGGAGTAAATTTAAATTTACTATGGCTCTTAAAGACGGCAGTGATAGTTTTGACTTTGAAGGTATTTATACTAAAATAGAAAAGTTTTCACTAATAGAATATAAGCTTTTTGACGATAGAACTGCAAGTGTACGTTTTGAAAGTGACAATGATGTAGTAAGAATTACAGAATCATTTGAGCCAACAACACCAGAAAACGCAGATATGGAAAAACAATTTTGTTCTGCAATTATTCAAAATTTTAAAAACTACGTCGAATCATTTTAAGAAATAAATTTTATAAACATAAAAACAAGAATAATGATAACAATAAAAAGTACTGTAAAAGCTTCATTAGATAAAGTTTGGAATTTCTGGAATACGCCTGAACATATTACAAAATGGAGTTTTGCTTCTCCAGATTGGCATACGCCTTATGCAGAAGCTGATTTAAGAGAAGGAGGAAAATTCAAATCGACTATGGCGGCGAAAGACGGCAGCATGAGTTTTGATTTTGAAGGCGAATTTACTTTGGTAAAGCCAAATGAAGCACTTTCATACGTTATGGCAGACGGAAGAAAGGTTGAAATTACTTTTAATGAAACTGCAGAGGGAGTTGAAATAATTGAAAGTTTCGATCCAGAATCGCAAAATCCAGAAGAAATGCAACGTGAAGGCTGGCAAGCAATTTTGGATAATTTTAAAAATTACGTAGAGAATAATTAAGGTTCAACGTTGCAAAGTGACAAAGTTTCAAAGATTAAAAACTTAAAATAGCTTACATTACTTATATGGTTTAAAAAAGAAAAAAATAAATATCTAACCCAACAAAAAAAACAAAAAATGACAAAGCAAATATGGTTGAATCTTCCTGTAAAGGATGTAGCAAAAGCGAAAGATTTTTTCTGGAAAATTGGTTTTTCGTTTAATGAACAGCACGACACGCCAAGTTCGACGTGTATGGTTGTAGGTGAAGGGCATTTTGTAGTAATGCTTTTTGAAGAAATGCTTTTTTCAAGCTTTTCACAAAACAGTATAACAGATACGAAGTCAAGTTCTGAAGTGCTGATTTCGATAGATGCAGAAAGCAGAGAAGAAGTAGACGAATTAGCAGAAAAAGTCAAAGAAGCCGGCGGAACTGTTTTTGCTCCTCCTGCCGAAAGTCAAGGTTGGATGTACGGCTGCGGTTTTGCCGATTTAGATGGTCATCGTTGGAATGTTTTATTTATGGACTTTAGTAAATTACCAAGTTAAAATGGAAAAATTAGTATTTAATATAGATATAAAAGCTTCTAAAGAAAAAATTTGGAAGGTTTTATGGGATGACGAAACGTACAGAAAATGGACAAGTGCATTTTGTGAAGGAAGTTATGTGGAAACGAGCTGGAACGAAGGAGATAAAATCTATTTTTTAGGCCCAACTGGAGAAGGAATGAATAGTATTATTGAAACTAAAATTCCAAATGAATATATGGCATTTAAGCATGTTGGCGAAATCAAAGATTTTAAAGAAGTTCCGCCTACAGAAGAAACCTTGAAATGGGTAGGAGCAATGGAAACTTACAGATTGACTCAAAAAGGTGATGTCGTAGATCTTCAGGCAGAAGTAGATGTAATTGAAAAACATATCGATTATTTTAAAGAAGCTTTTCCAAAAGGGCTGGAAAAAATAAAGGAATTATCTGAGGAATAGAATAAAGAATAAAGAATAAAGAATAAAGAATAAAGAATAAAGATTTTCTGTTTTAAGACAATTACAAGACATTAACAATTTATAATCAACAATTAACAATTAAAAAATGGCAGCAATTAATCCTTATTTAATGTTTAACGGAACTTGCGAAGAAGCATTTTTGTTTTACAAATCAGTTTTTGGCGGAGATTTTCCATACATTGGAAAATATAAAGATGCACCAGCAGAAGAAGGAGAAGTACTTTCTGAGGAAGCTCTAAACCGAATTATGCATGTTTCGCTTCCAATTGGAAATACTATTTTAATGGGAAGTGACAGTCACCCAAGATACGGAGACGTAGGTTTTGGAGATAACTTTTCTATTTCTGTCAATACAGAAAGCAGAGAAGAAGCAGATAAAATCTTTAGTGGACTTTCGGCTGGAGGACACATAGAAATGGCGATGGATGACACTTTCTGGGGATCTTATTTCGGAATGTTTAAAGATAAATTCGGAGTAAACTGGATGGTAAGTTTTGATAAAAACCCGCCAGCAGGAGAGTTTTAAAGTTACGTTATTTTAATACTAAAGCATAATTGTTAAATTACTCAAAAAAGCACATGTAAATGTGCTTTTTCGTTTTAAAAAAACAATGATTATTCTTTTTTATCAACAAGAGATTGCCGATTTTTGTCGCTTCATAAAATCAAGAAAGATAAAATGGCAGCAGAAGATAAAGAGATAATTTTATTAAAAGTTTCTGGACACGATAAAATTGGGGTTACGGCAGGTTTAACAGCTGTTTTGGCAGCTTACGACGCTAATATCTTAGATATTGGTCAAGCCGATATTCACGACACACTTTCTTTAGGAATTTTATTCGAAATTGAAGCAGGATCTTCTTCTGCACCTGTTTTAAAAGATCTTTTGTTTAAAGCTTACGAATTAGAAATCAAAGTAAAATTTATTCCGATCTCTATCGAAGATTACGAAAAGTGGGTAAAATCACAATCTAAACAGCGCTACATCATCAATATTTTGGGCGAAAAACTGGCGGCTTCTCAATTGTCAGCAGTAACTCAAATAATGTCAGATCAAAACTTAAATATCGATTCGATTATTCGTTTAACAGGAAGAACTTCTGTTGTCGAAAAAGAAGAATATCCGCGTTCTTGTATTCAATTGTCTGTAACGGGCGAAATTGTAAACAAGATTATTATGACAGCAAGTTTTATGGAAATTTCCAGAACGCTTAATGTTGACATTTCTTTCCAAGAAGATAATATTTACAGAAGAAACCGCCGTCTGGTTTGCTTCGATATGGATTCAACTTTAATCCAAACCGAAGTAATCGATGAATTGGCAGAACTAAATGGAGTAGGAGATCAAGTTCGTGCAATTACAGAATCTGCGATGAACGGTGAAATTGATTTCAACGAAAGTTTCAAAAAACGTATGGCTTTGTTGGAAGGTTTAAGCGAAGAAGTTTTGCAAAATGTTGCGATTAATTTACCAATTACGCAAGGCGCACATCGTCTAATGAAAGCCTTGAAATATTACGGTTATAAAACCGCAATTCTTTCTGGAGGATTTACTTATTTTGGAGAATACTTGCAAAAAGAACTCGGAATAGATTACGTTCACGCCAATCAATTAGAAATAAAAGACGGAAAACTAACTGGTAAATATATCGGAGATATTGTAGACGGTCAGAAAAAAGCAGAATACTTAAAAGCAATTGCCGAAAAAGAAGGAATTCATATCAATCAGACAATCGCAGTTGGTGACGGAGCAAACGATTTGCCAATGCTAAATCTAGCAGGTCTTGGAATCGCCTTTCACGCAAAACCAAAAGTAAAAGAAAGCGCTTCAACGTCTATCTCAAGTTTAGGACTTGATGGTGTTTTATATCTTTTAGGTTACCATGACAGATATATTGATATGATGTAATACAATTGTCACCCTGAGCGAAGTCGAAGGATTCAACAGAATATTGTCATTTCGACGAAGGAGAAATCTCCGCAAGAAACTCGACAATTAAAATAAAAACAAAAACCTCAGTCTTTCAATTAAGAGCTGAGGTTTTTTTATTTGGGCATGTCCCGCCAGAAAAAGGCGGGCCGGGCTATCCGTTGCAATCTTTTTGTCCGCCGCGGCGTACAAAAAGGATTTCCACTTCTATCCCTCATGCGGGCTTAGTGGAATTATCGGTTTTTAAAGTCCTGTAAAATTTATATTGTGATTTGAATTGCCTCCTGCTTTAGCTGGAGGAAAATTGATTGAAATTGATTTTCGGCTTTAGCCAAATTAACAATCAAAGTGAATTTTGGCTAAAGCCAATAACAATTCTATTTTGAACCACTAGCTAAAGCTAGTGGCAATTGAAGAGTTAATAGAATAAATTTTATATTCTTATTTTCTCGATTCCAATTCTTTTTTAATCTCCTTTAAATTACTAATATTCAAAAATAGAATAGGTAACAAAGCAATCGGAACAACATTCATAGCACTAAAACCTTTGTTGAAAACAATGAAAATATTAAGAGCAAAAAGCATAAATAACACGACAGCAAAAATAGTATTAACTGTTTTCAATGTTTTTTGGTTTTTAATGAGTTCTTCCGTACTCATATCGCTGAATTTTGTATTCTTCATGTTTCTATTAAATATAATTGTTTAACACATTTCCTTCAATTGCTCCAAATAATCCCTCTGATTTGAAAGTCTCGGAATCTTATGCTGTCCGCCCAACTTGTCTCTTTCTTTCAGCCAATCATAAAATAAATTCTCACGCGCAACATTAATCACCAAAGGATTTAAAGTCATATTGTTGTAGCGTTTTGCTTCGTAATCTGAATTTAAAGTTTGCAAAGTTTCATCCAAAACTTTTTGGAAAAGACCAACATCGGCAGGATGTTTCTTAAATTCAATCATCCATTCGTGTGCACCTTTTTCTTTGTCTTGCATAAAAATTGGGGCAACCGTGTAATCAATGACTTCTGTCTGAGTTACCTGACATGCTTTTGCAATCGCCTGATCGGTATTTTCTACCATTAATTCCTCTCCAAAAACATTAATATGATGTTTGGTTCTTCCTGTGACTCTAATTCGATATGGATTTAAAGACGTAAAACGAACCGTATCACCAATTAAATAACGCCATAAACCAGAATTGGTTGTAATAACAATGGCATAGTTTTTATTCAGTTCAACATCTGCCAAACGAACCACTTTTTGATCAGGAGTTCCAAAAGTATCCATCGGAATAAATTCGTAGAAGATTCCGTAATCCAGCATCAGCAATAAATCACTAGAATAATTTAAATCCTGAATGGCGAAAAAACCTTCAGAAGCATTGTAGATTTCGTAATATTTAAAATCTGAACTTGGCAGAATTTTTTTGTATTGTTCTTTGTACGGAGAAAAACTCACGCCACCATGAAAATAAACTTCAAGATTTGGCCAAAGTTCCAGTAAGTTTTGTTTGCCAGTATTTTCTAAAACTTTATTCATTAAAACCAGCATCCAAGAAGGAACACCAGCAAAACTTGTTACATTTTCATTTTTAGTTTCATTAATAATGGCAGCAATTTTAGTTTCCCATTCGCTCATTAACGAAGTTTTACTGCTAGGCGTACTGCTAAATTCGGCCCAAATGGGCATATTTTCAATCAAAATTGCCGATAAATCTCCGAAGAAAGTATTGTTGTTTTCGTAAATCTGAGAACTTCCGCCCAAGCGAAGACTTTTTCCTAAAAACAATTCAGAATCTTCATTGTTGTTTAAATAAAGACATAATAAATCTTTACTTCCTTTATAATGGCAATCTTCTAAGGCTTCGTTACTTACAGGAATAAATTTGCTTTTTGCATTGGTTGTACCGCTCGATTTTGCAAACCACTTAATTGGAGTTTCCCAGAAAACGTTTTGTTCGCCCAAACGCGTGCGTTCAATTAGCGGTTGTAATTCTTCGTAAGTCGAGATTGGAACTCTTTCTGAGAATGTCTGATAAGAGTTGATGCTAGCAAAATCATATTGTTTACCAATAATCGTATTTTCTGATGCCGTCAATAAGTTGTGCAATAATTCTTCCTGAACTTCATTTGGGTATTTTAAAAAAAGCTCTATTTGATGAATTCTCTGTTTAAGAACCCAAGAGGCAAACGAATTGATTATAGATAAAGGCATGAATTTGGTTTTTAGTTAACTGATTTTAGGTTTTAAGTTACGCAATTAACGTAAAAACAGAAAACTTAAAATTTGAATATCGAGAGACAAATAGTAACTTTGTCTTCATATCAAAAATAATGTTTTTTTGTAAAAAACCATCCGATTTGAAGTAAAGATTCTACCTAATAAGTCGAATTTTAACACAAAAAATTTTAATTCTTTTGATAAGTCTAAATCAGCAATAATAAATAAAAATAAGAATGCAATATCAAGGTGTACTGACAAAAATGCAAACCGAACTTGGAAGTCCAATTCAATATTATTTGGTTTTCGAAGATAGTTTTTTAAATGTCAATCAGTTATTAGATAAAGAAATCGAAATTAACTTTATTGGTTATCAGTGTTTGAATTGCGGTAAAAAGAAAAAAATATACCGACAAGGTTTTTGTTACGACTGTTTTTATTCAAGTCCAGCTGTTGGAGACTGGATTATGCGACCAGAATTAAGTACGGCACATTTAGGAATTGCGGATAGAGATTTAGATTATGAATCTAAAGTTCAATTACAGCCTCATATTGTTTATCTGGCAGCGGCTTGCGAAATAAAAGTTGGTGTTACACGCAAAACGCAAGTTCCGACACGTTGGATCGATCAGGGCGCTTCGCAAGCAATTGCAGTTGTTGAGGTTCCAAATCGATATTTGGCAGGAATTACCGAGGTTGCCTTAAAAGATCATTATACAGATAAAACCAATTGGAGAAAAATGCTACAGAATTCGGTTGAAGTTTTTGATTTGGTTGCCGAAAAAGTCAAAATTGAGAGTTTAATTCCAGATGATGTTAAAGAATATTTCTACTCGCAAAAGAATGACCTTTATGATTTACAGTATCCTGTTTTGAGTTATCCTGCAAAAGTAAATAGTTTAAATTTGGATAAAACACCTTCTTTCAGCGGAAAATTAACTGGAATTAAAGGCCAGTACTTATTGTTTGAAAATGGTACTGTATTTAATGTGCGTGGTTCTGAAGGATATGTTGTAACGATAAATGTGTAAGGTTTTATTATTAAATTGTTATCTTTTTTTAGATTAAAATTATTTTAATTTAAAAATTACAATTTATTTCATGGTTTTGTGTTAATTAATTGATGAATAATTATAGCTTTGGGTTGCTAAAGCAAATGAACGTTTCAAAAACAATTAGTACAAAACAAATACCACATGAGCAGCAAAAAAAAAGTCAACGCTTTTAGGCGTTCTCTAATGCAGAGTTTAACCAAGAATGTTGGAAATTTAGACATTAGAAATATTGAGCCAATTGATAAAAGCAAAATTAAAAAAGTTCTAATCTGCAGACCAAACGGCAGGTTAGGAAACATGCTGTTAATTACTCCATTGGTTGAAGAAGTGACGAAAACTTTTCCTGGATGTACAATTGATGTATTTGTAAAAGGTTTTCTAGCTCCTATTGTTTTTGAAAATTATGATAATGTAGATAAAGTTATCCCGTTACCTAAAAAGCCTTTTAAAGAATTAGTAAAATACTTTAAAGTTTGGACTTTAATTAGAAAACAAAATTATGATCTCGCCATAAATGTAGATCAGAATTCTTCATCGGGAAGGCTTGGTGTGAAATTTTCTACTGCAAAATATAAGTTTTTCGGAAATCTACCTGAAGGTGTTAATTTAAATCATTCAGATTACGAACACATTGCAAAATATCCAGTTTACAATTTCAGACATTTTTTAAGTCAGGTTGGAGTTGAAGATAAAAGTGAACCTATTGCGCTAATTGATTTAAAATTATCAAAAGAAGAAATTGCAAACGGTAAACAAATTTTAGATAAAATTATTGATCCAAACAAAAGATCAATTGCGATTTTTACCTTTGCTACAGGAGAAAAATGCTACAGTACAGATTGGTGGGCAGAATTTTATACCGCTTTGAAAAACGAATTTCCAGACGAGAATATTTTTGAAGTTTTACCGGTAGAAAATGTTTCTCAAATCAATTTTGAAGCACCTACTTTTTACAGTAAAGATATTAGAGAAATTGGTTCTGTTTTAGCAAATGTAGATGTTTTTGTTGGAGCAGATAGCGGGATTATGCATTTGTCAAGTGCTGCAAAAGCGCCTACATTAGGTTTGTTTTCTGGCTCGAATATTAAAAAATATGAACCTTACGGAAACGGAAGTAAAGGCTTAGATACAAACGTTTTAGGTGTTCCTGATTTTATAAAAGCTATAAAAGAAGTTTTGAAAAAGTAAAATTAAAAGAAAATCCTGTTCGAAAGAACAGGATTTTTTTATGATAATAAAATCTTAGCGCCTCAGCCACTTAGAACCTTAGCACCTCAATTTAGGGATTCTTTTTCTTAAAAAGACCATTCAATAAGTCACTTGCTTTTTTGGTAACTTCTTGAGTTTTTTGTTCTTTTTCTGCTTTTGCAGCTTGCGTTGTATCTTTCGCTTTTGTGTTTTTATTGATTAAATCTGTGAGCGCTGAAGTTCCTTTTTGAGTCAGTTTTTCTTTCTGTTGATTCACCAATTGGGTGGTTAAATTACTTACAGCAGTTTTCATGTCTGTACTCACTTTAGGATTTGAAAAGTTTCCAGTCAAAGTCGCATTAATCGGAATGTTATCTAATTTTGCAGCATCGGCAGGAGATAATTTTGCTATTAAATTATTGGCTTCAGTACCTAAATATTTAGCAGGAACATCAAATTTTAAATTATAATTCATCGTTTGGTCAAAACCGTGAGTTCCGCCAACTGTTACTTTAATATCTTGGTATTTAATATCAAAAGGTTTGATATTTACTTTTCCATTATCAAAAGTCAAAGCCGCTTTAATGTCGTTTAGATTTACTTTATTTAAATCAACAAATTTTACATTTGAACTTAAAGCTTTCAGTAAAGTTGAATTTTGAGAATTTACAGTTGTCGAAAGCAATTGACCAATTAAATCCCCAGAAATAGATTTTAAATCTGGCGTTAATTCTTTTGCGTCTAAATTTCCATTCAATTTAATAGTCGAATTCAATTTTCCGTTAATAATTCCAGCAATCGGAGCGATTTTTTTCATCATATCCAATTGTGTAAAAGTCTGTGCAATATCAACTTGATTGAAACCTAAATTCATATCAAAAGTTGGCACTTTTTCTTTTGTAGAAACGGCTCCATTAAGCCCAATTGATCCTCCAAAAATATTAGTTTTGAAGTTTTCTAAAGTTGCTTTTTCGTCTTTAATCAACAATTTTCCAGAAACATCTTTCAGTTTTAAATTGTCATATAAAACTGTTGTTGCTTTTGCATTCAAAGTACAGTTTAAGAAAGCAGGAATCTTCATAGCTTCTGCTGGTTTTGCAGCAGTTTTGGTTTCTGCTTTTGCAGGTTCTCCAGCAGTCATAAAATCATCAACAGCCAATTGATTTGAACTCATGTTGAAGTTTCCTCTCAATTCTTGTTTTTTAAACATAAAGCCATAGAAATTCTCTAAAACTCCATTAATGCTAATGTCACTTTTTCCAGTTGTAGCATCAAATTGTTTTAGATTAATTCTGCTTGGATTAAATTCAACCAAAGCCGTACTAATGTTCATGGATTTATTGTTTTCATCAGTGTATTTAAATCCTGACAAACTCATTGTACCCGCATTTTTGATGTTTTGATATTGACTTTTTTCAACAGAAGCCATATCAAAATTGGTAGTAACATCTGCTTTTAAAATACCTGCCAAAGGTTTGTCCATTTTAATTGGATATGCTTTTGAAAGATTAGCCAAGTTGATTGTTCCTTTCAAAGCTGCATCAATTATTGGATTTACAGTAATGTTTTTGATATTCGCTTTAGCGTTAAAAACATCTTGATCAATTCTAAAAGACAGCTTATCTAAATTCACGTAAGTGTCATTTAAAATTCCTGTTTCATTGATGATTTTAGTGTCAATAACAATATTTTGAACCGATTTTGGAAGGTTCGGATATTGAAAAGAAGCATTGTTTGATGCAATTTCTACATTAAATTTAGGAACTGTAGTTTCTGTCAATTCTCCTTTTGCAAAACCTTTTACCGTAAAATCTCCAGTAGTTTTTACGCCATCTAAACTTGAGGCATAAGCAGAAGGAATTAAACCTAAAAAGTTTGTAAAAGAAGAAGTCGGAGTTTTAAATTTCAAATCGTAAATCTGTTTGTTTTCTGCCATTTGAATAAATCCGTCAAACTCTAGAGGCAATTGGTTGATTAAAGCTTTATTTTCTTTAAAAGTATATTTGCTTTTATCCAAATCAATTCCAAGAATTGCGTCTAAAGTAAGTTTTACATTTTTCATGTAATTCATTTTATCCATGTCTAATGAAACTTTAGCCGTTGTTTTTGTATTCAAATCCAGTTTTGAATTGGTAAAATCTCCAGTTCCTTCGTGGTTTAAACTGTCAATTACCATTTTAATTTTAGAACCTTGATCGATGTATCTAAAAGTAAAATTCTCGATTTTGTAATTTTGGATTTTTAAAGAAAGCGGTTTGCCTGCTTCGTCTTTTTTGTCTTCTTTTTTATCTTTTAAGGCGATATCAAAGTTGCCGACACCATCTTTATTAAAAATAATATTTACTAATCCGTTTGTAGAACTAATTCCTTGAATGTTTAATGGTTCGTCTTTTCCTTTAAAAAGTTCTTTAACACTCATTTTTAAGTTTAATTCGCCAAGAGAAACCAAAGTGTCACCTTCAAAAGGTGCTTTGTTTATAATAACCAGTTTTTCAATCCCAACGGTTGCGTTCGGGAAATTTTTAAACAAACTTAAATCAGCATCTGTAAAACTAACTTTAGCATCAACACTTTCGTTAATAGCTTCGACAATTTTGGCTTTGATCTGATCTTTAAATAAAAAAGGTAAGGCAAATAATGCGGCAACAAGAACCACAATTACAATGGCGCTTATTTTTAAAACTTTCTTTAGCATATAATTAGATTTGAGGGTTTCTTAAAATCGACCTTGCAAAAATAGTTTTTTTTACTAGAGTCCCAAGATAAAGTTTTCTTAAATTGTAAGAATATTACTTTATTTTGTTAAATAAAAAAATCCGTTTGAAACTACTTCAAACGGATTTTAGATCTTGTTTATTTTAATTATTTCTTTATAAATGAAACTATTTTCTCTACGAGTGTTTCCGAAAGCGGAAGTGTTTCATTATTATAACTTGCCATATTTGCATTTTGATCGCCGTCAATGATTTTCATCATATGATTCATTTTGTCAATAATTGCCATTTCAGCACTTTTATTGGCTTTAGATAAATTTTCAGCGTCTTTAACAGCAATCTGCAAATCATTATTTCCTTGTAAAATTAAAACTGGAATTGTCAATTTACTAATTTCTGTCTGCGGATTGTATTTGAACCAAGAAATTAAATAAGGTTGTACGCTTGGTCTGAAAAGCGCATTCAGCATTGGATCTACTTTTTTTACTTCAAATCCGTTTTTTAGACTATCAATAATCGGAAAAGTCATGTCGTCCAATTGTTTCATTTTTTTTGCAGCAATCTGCGTTTTTATAATCTTATCTGCTGGTTCTCCAGCGCCTGCAATCGAAACAAATTTGTCGGCTTTTGCACTTGCAACCATTCCGATTAACGAACCTTCGCTATGACCAATTATAATAATTTTAGAAAAACGTTTGTCTTGTTTTAAATAGTTTATCCAGCTTTTTGCGTCTTGAATATAATTTTCAAAAACCAAACTGCTCTCAGAGCCTCCAGCTGCTTTACTTTCTCCAATGGCTCTTTTATCATATCGTAATGATGCAATTCCGTTTTTTGCTAATGCTTCTGCGAGCATTTTCAACGAATTGTTTTTCATCATCGGATTATTTCCGTCTCTGTCTGTTGGTCCAGATCCAGCAATAATTAAAGCAACAGGAAATTTCGCAGTTAAATCTGGCGTAGTCAACGTGCCGTAAATTTGGTCGTTGTTGATTTTAAGTATCGCCGGACTTTCCTTAAAAGTGATTTCTTTTTTGGTTTGAGCATTTAAAACACTCAAAAACAAAACCGTAAGAAAAAGAATTATTTTGTTCATTTTTTAATAGAATTAATAAATGTTGATTCCGTATGGCATTATAGCTTGAATACCTTTTTGTTTTTGAAGCTTCTTAACCTGTTCGATAAGAAGATAGTTTTCCTCTCCAATTTCTTCTTTCAAGAAAGCTTCTTTAGACTTCGCAAAAGGTAAACCTGAAACCAAATCGTTAAAAGTTTTTTCGTATTCTGGATAATTCTGAGTACTGTAGTTTTTTACTTTAGCAATTCGAGCAGCTTCTGCAATGGCATCATTCAATCCTCCAATTTTGTCTACTAAACCTAATTTTAAAGCTTCTGTTCCGGACCAAACTCTTCCTTGAGCAATAGCATCAACTTGGTCAAAAGTCATTTTTCTTCCTTCCGCTACATGCGTAACAAAAGTGTTGTATATTTTCTCAACTCCTTCTAAAGTAAAGGCTTTAAATTTTTCGTCAACAGGCACAAACGGACTATAATTTGCTGAATTCTCGTGTGTTTTAACTTGTTCAGAATTAATTCCTAATTTATTAGCAAGTGGACTAAAGTTTGGAAGTATTCCGAAAACTCCAATTGAACCTGTAATTGTATTATTTTCGGCAAAAATTGTATTGGCATTACAAGCAATGTAATAACCTCCAGAAGCTGCATAATTTCCCATAGAAACCACAACTGGTTTTACTTTTTTAGTAATTTCAATTTCTCTCCAAATCAAATCAGAAGTTAGAGCGCTTCCGCCCGGACTGTCAATTCTTAGTACAATTGCTTTTACATCGTCATTTTTTCTTGCTTCTTGCAAAGAACGACGCATTGAGCCTTCTCCAATAGTATTTACATCGCCTTCTCCACTTCCAATTTCGCCTTGAGCGTAAATAATCGCAATTTGATCGGTTGCAGTATTTGCCAAAGCAGTCGTAACGTTGTTTTGAGTGTAATCTGAGATTGAAATTTTATTATAATCTTCATCTTCTTTTACTTTCAGCGCTTTTCTAATGGCATTGTGATAAACATCTTCGTAAGCAACGATATCTACTAAATGTTGTTGTTTTGCCATTTCTGGAGTTCTAGCAAGAAGTCCGTTTGCGATTTCGTTTAATTTCGGTAACGGAATATTTCTGCTTTTTGAAATATCAGTTGAAACAGTTGTCCAAAGAGAGTTTAAAAGCGCAGTCATTTGTTCTCTATTGGCGTCGCTCATTTTATTTTCTAAGAAAGGTTCAACGGCACTTTTGTATTTTCCGTGACGAATAACTTCCATATGAATCCCCGATTTATCTTGAAAATCTTTGAAAAACATTACTTCAGAAGAAAGCCCTTTAAAGTCTAAATCTCCTGCTGGATTTATGTAAATCGTGTTGGCAACAGAATTTAAATAATATTCTTTCTGCGAGTAAGTATTCGCGTAAGCCCAAACAAATTTTCCAGATTTTTTGAATCTTTCAAGCGCATTTCTCAAGTCTTTATATTGCGCTAGACCAAGAGAAGATTCATCATTTAAAATCGAAATTCCTTTGATATTGTCATCCGTTTTAGCAGCATCAATAGCATTGATAACATCAGTTAAACCAATTCCTTTTTTATCTGAAAAGATGCTTACCCAAGGATCTTTATATTTTCCTGCATAATCGTTATTGATTTCTTTTAAATTTAATTCAATAACCGAATCAGATTTAACCGAAACGGTATCATCACCGCCAAAAAGAGCGCCGATAAAAATTACTCCAAAAAAGAAGAGCATCATAAAAACAAAAATACCAATAACAGTGGCAAGTACATTTCCTAAAAACTTCATATGTATATTTTTTTAATAAGTCGCGAAAAAGGGTAAAATGTTACAAATTAGAAATCTAAAATTTATGATAAAATCTCGACGTCGTTTCACAAATATATTGGTTAATTCTAAAATAGTTTTAGTTAATTTGCATTAATTATGAAATTACAGCATCAAGTCGTTTTATCGATAGGCAGCAACCAAGGCAGCAGACTAGAAAACATCCAAAATTGTATTGATTTAATTCATCAAAAAGTTGGATCTGTTGTAAAAGTTTCTAAACTTTATGAAACTCCTGCGTGGGGTTTTGAAAGTGATGCGTTTTATAATTGTGCACTTCTCTTATATACGAATTCATCTGCGCAAAAGATTCTAAATCAGATTTTAAAGGTTGAAAAAGAATTGGGTAGAATCCGCTTGAATCAAGAAGGTTATCAATCTAGAATTATCGATATTGATTTGATTGTTTTTGATGATGAAATTATTGATTCGGAAAAATTGAATGTTCCGCATCCTTTAATGCAGAATAGAAATTTTGTTTTGCTTCCGATGCAGGATTTGAAATTAAATTGGAAACATCCTATTCTGCAAAAAACAATTTCTGAGCTAATTGCAGTTACACCAGATGAAAGTGTTTGCACAATAGTTCAAAATTTAAAAAGTCCGCTTGACGAAATTCCGTTAAATCAATTTAATTATGTTGCTTTTGAAGGAAATATTGGAGCAGGAAAAACTACTTTGGTTCATAAAATTGCTGAAGATTTTAATGGGAAAACTGTTTTAGAAAGATTTGCTGATAATCCGTTTTTACCTAAATTTTACAAAGATCAAAATCGATATGCCTTTCCATTAGAAATGTCATTTCTGGCAGATCGTTACCAGCAATTATCAGATGATTTAGCGCAATTTGATTTGTTCAAAGATTTTATTGTTGCCGATTATCATATTTTTAAATCTTTGATTTTTGCTAAAATTACGTTGCAAGAAGATGAATATCGTTTGTATCGAAACCTTTTTGATATTATTTATAAAGAAATGCCAAAGCCAGATTTGTATGTTTATTTATATCAAAATACAGAAAGGCTTCTTCAAAATATAAAAAAACGCGGACGTTCTTACGAACAAAATATTGAAGCTGCTTATTTAGAAAAAATCAATAACGGATATTTAGAATACATAAAATCGCAAACAGATCTAAATGTTCTAATCATTGATGTTTCTGATCGTGATTTCGTAAAAAAACACGAAGATTACATTTTTATTTTAAATGAAATAAAGAAAAAGTTGCGCTAATGTGTTAATTAGAGAATGAGTCAATTAGAGAATGAGTCAATTAGATAATTTCCTAAAAACACTGTTTTGAATGATGTAATTATCAAATTGACATACTCTCTCATTAAAAACTATCTTTTTAGAGTAAAATGTCCTCTTAAAATAGGCATAGAATCATCTACTTTTAAAGCATACCAATAATCTGAAGCGGGAAGCGGAACTTGGTTTGAAGTGCCATCCCAGCTCATTTTAGATTTGCTTAATACAGCAACCAATTTTCCGTATCGATCAAAAATGGTTACTTGTGCTTGAGGATAATTTTCCATTCCTGTTACTTCCCAAACGTCATTGAAAGTGTCATTGTTTGGAGTAAAAAATGGAGGAAAAACAAGAACAACAAACTGTTTGGTAACTTCTCCGCATCCGTTTTTTTCTCTTATATATGCAGTTTGCAATCCTGCAGGAACATCATAAAAAACGTTATAAGCTTGGTAGTTAATTCCGTCTACAGAATATTCAAAATATTCTTCAGCTTTTACAGGAAAAATAATAGCTCTTGTTCCTTCAACATTTATGCGATCTATTTGCGGAATTTTGTGTTCTTCAACAACAATCGTTTTTCTGCTTGTACAATTTTCTGGTGCTGGGCTTGTTACATCAACGGTATAAGTTCCTCCTGTATTTACGGTTGTAGTTTGAGTTGTCGCTCCATTTGACCACAAATAATTCATTCCAGAAATTCCAGCATCAAGTGTTATAGTTTCAAACTCGCATAAAGTCAAATTTTCATCGGTAATAACAGGCGGTGTATAGATGGTAATATTTACAGCAGTTCTATTAGGATTTACACATCCATTGCTTGAAGCTTCTGCATAATAAGTTGTATTCGAAGAAATAGAAGGAGTTGTGAAATTGCTTCCTGAAAAAATGCTAGTTCCGCCACTTGGAGCATTAAACCAGTTGATTGTTCCGATATTCGATGTGGCTTCTAGAGTTACTGTTCCAGCGCCACATCTTGAAACAGTTGTGTTAGTTGCGGTTGGGGCATTTGGAGTTTGATTTATAGTGGCAATAACAGGCTTACGATTTACTTCGCAGCCAGCATCTACATAATAAGTTGTTGTTGCGGTTATTGTTGGAGTTGTATAAGTATTTCCAGTTCCTAATAAATTTCCTCCAGTTGCTGCATCGTACCAACTAATTGTTGCTCCAGCAGTCGCAGTTGCGCTAAGATTAAAACTTCCAGAATCACAAAGCGGACTCGGATTCGCAGAAGGCGTTGCAACTGGAATTGTGATTTTGGTACTCGCGGCAATTTTCACTGGAGCTTCGCCAGGCATTCCTCCAAACTCAACAACATAGCCTTTTGGCTGGTAATTATCTCCAGGAATCAATGATCCTGTATCTGATAAATCATTCCATGAACCTTTTATTCCAACTCCGGGCTGAGTAATGTGTGCGTAATCTTCATTACCTTGATTGTTTGGTTCTCCAGTATTCCAAAAAGTATAACTCATTATAGTTCCTGCTTCAGGACCTGTAACCCATTTCCAAACACCTTCAGTTTCGGCATCGCTTCCGCCAATCCATCCAGTTCCAGAAGCTTGTTCTCCAACTAATTTAGCTTCATCTGCGGATAAAATTGTTGCTAAATATCCTTTAAGTCCGTAATATACAAGAGTTTCTGCTTCTGCCCTTGCAGTTGTCCATCTAATGCCAACGGTAGGAATGTACATGTAAAAGTGCCCGGTAGAGGCCAAAAAATTAGCTTTTCCAATTGTTATTGAAAAAGATTTTGTGCCAGATATTGTTGCAGAAGGATTTGAAAACACAACGTCTTTTATAATCGATTCTAAATCAGAGTATAAAATCTCGCTTCCGTTTGATTTGGTAATTGTTAATTTTCCAGCAACAGGATCCCATTGCGTTACAATTGTTGGATACGCAGTCGAATTTGAAAGCGTAAGCAGATCTCCACTAGAATAACCAGAAGAAATTTGAACATAACCAGCTGTTGTTCCTTTTTCATTTGGATCATGGGTAATAGAAAATGTTTCTACAATTTTTATTTCAGAACCGGGACAGTACGTTTGGTCTCCTGTTGCGTTTAATTCTGGTATGCTGTAAATAACTTTGCTGCAATCGTTAGAATAAAAAGCGGTTCCATCTTTATAAGTTGACCAATTTGTCATAGAATAAATCTCGTTATCAACATCTATGCAAGTAAGGGAACTATTTATTTTAAAATTACCAATAGAAAGCAAAGTGTTTTTCCCGTTTCTTAAATCCAATTTAGTAAGCTGGTTGTCATCTATTAATAAACGTTCAATAGCTGTGTTTTTTGAAAAATCTAATGCAGTTATTTGGTTGTGGCTACAATAAATATTAATTAAATTGGGGTTTTTAGTAACGTCTAAGCTTGATAATTTATTATTACTACAATCTAAATTGGTTAAAATTGTACTAGAAGTTAAATTAAGACTCGTTATTAGATTATCACCACAGTTTAAATGATTTAAAACGGCACAAGTCGAAACATCTAAGGCGGTTATTTGATTTTTGTTACATTGCACAAAATCTAGCAATGTGTTTTTAGATAAATCTAAAGAAGTTAATTTATTCTCTGCGCAATATAGTTTTGTAAGGGCGATGTTTTTAGAAAGATCTAAACTGGTTAAATTGCTTTTTTCGCACTCAAGTTCTTTTAAAGCAATATTTTTAGAAAGATCTAAACTTGATAATTGAGTTAAACTGCAACTCAAATTGGTCAAAGCAATATTTTTTGAAAGATCTAAGGTAAATATTGGATTTTGAACACAATACAATTCTTTTAAAGAAACAAAATCTTCAATACCACTTAAGTTTGTAATTCCTCTATTAGAAATATTTAAACTAATTACGCTTGCGACACTTGCTGTTAAGACTTGCCCATCTCTAGGGCCAACATCAATCCCGAAATCAATTAAGGCTTGTTCAAAGTTGGCATCAGGAATGGATGTATATTGTGCAAATCCAACAGAACTGGAAAGCAGTAAGATAAATATAGTTGATATTTTTAAGAAAATGTATTTTTTCATTTTATAAAAGTATCAATTTTATAATAATAAAAAAATATTTTTATATTTCTAACATTTAATGTATTATAAATATGTTAAAATCACATTTATAATGTAAAAATATTCTTTAATTGTTATTTGGCCAATTTATTTTCTGAAACAAATCCCAAACGACAATTCCTGCACTTACAGAAATATTAAGCGAATGTTTAGTTCCAAGTTGCGGAATTTCGATGCATCCGTCGCAAATTGCAACTGCTTCTTGAGAAACTCCAAAAACTTCATTACCAAAAACTAAAGCATATTTTTGGTCTTTTTTAATTTCGAAATCCTGAAGAAAAACAGAACTTTCAACTTGTTCAATTGCCATTGTAAGAACATTTTCTTTCTTTAAGTTCTCAATTACTTCCAAAACATTTTCATGATGTTCCCACGTTACAGTTTCGGTAGCACCAAGAGCGGTTTTGTGAATTTCTTTATTTGGCGGAGTTGCAGTAATTCCGCATAATATTATTTTTTCAATCAAAAACGCATCGGCAGTTCTAAAAACAGAACCAATATTATGCAGACTTCTAATATCGTCTAAAACTAATATTAGAGGTATTTTTTCAGATTTCTTAAAATCTTCAATTGATTTGCGGTCTAGTTCACTGTTTTCGAGTTTTCTCATTTGGTTTGAATTCAAGTCATAAAAAAAGCTTCCAAAGGTAAGGAAGCTTTTTGATTATTTTAAATGTTTTTCAGATTAGCTTTTTACTGGATCTGGTAAAACAGTACCTTTAATAGTAAGGATTTTTGTTGGTTGTCCTTCAGCGTTAGAAGTGATAGTTACAGTTTTTGTAAAAGCACCAACTCTGTCAGTAGCATATTTTACACCAATAACACCTTTAGCTCCTGGAGCAATTGGTTCTTTTGGAGAAGTTGGAACTGTACATCCGCAAGATCCTGCAGCATTAGTAATAATTAACGGTTTTGTTCCGTTGTTTACAAAAACGAATTCACGTTTTCCATCAGCATTGTGAGCGATAGTTCCATAATCGATAGTTTCGTTTTCGAAAACCATTCCAGCGCCTTCAATTTTAGCCACTTTAGTAGCCTTAGCTTTTTTAGTTGTTTGCGCATTAGTAGCTGTGATACCAGCAACAGCTAACATAGCGAATAAGATTATTTTTTTCATCTTTAAGGGTCTTTTTTTAAATGATAAACAAAGCTATGTAAAAAACTTAAATCACAACCTAAAAATATCTTAAAATATTTTAATTTTTGAAGCTTTCCATATTCCTCCAAAAAATCATAAATTCGCTGTCTTAATTTTTCATTTAAAACATAATAATTTGGCAGCTAAAGAGAAAGTGGTGAAGGAAACACCTTTAATGAAACAGTACAATGAAATCAAGGCGAAATATCCTGATGCATGTCTGCTTTTCAGAGTAGGAGATTTTTATGAAACCTTTGGAGAAGACGCCATTAGAGCTTCTAAAATTTTAGGTATTACTTTAACTAAAAGAGGCGCGGGCTCTGATACTGAAACTGCTTTGGCTGGTTTTCCTCATCATTCTGTAAATACTTATTTGCCAAAGTTGGTAAAAGCGGGACTTCGTGTCGCAATCTGCGACCAATTAGAAGATCCAAAAATGACAAAAACAATCGTAAAAAGAGGCGTAACGGAACTTGTAACTCCTGGAGTTTCTTTGAATGATGAAGTTTTGCATTCTAAATCAAATAACTTTTTAGCATCGGTTTATTTTGCTAATAAAAATATCGGAATTTCTTTTTTAGATGTTTCAACGGGAGAGTTTTTAACAGCTCAGGGAAATGCAGAATACATTGATAAATTATTGCAGAATTTTAATCCGAGCGAAGTTTTAGTTCCAAAGAATAATAAAAGTGATTTTAAAACTGCTTTTGGAGAAGATTTTCATAGTTTTTATTTAGAAGATTGGATTTATAAAGAAGATTATGCTTTAGAAACCTTGACAAAGCATTTTCAAACCGTTTCTTTGAAAGGATTTGGAGTTGAAGAATTAAAAGAAGGAATTATTGCTTCTGGTGCAATTTTATATTATCTGTCAGAAACACAGCATAATCGAGTGCAGCATATTACGGCAATTCAGCGTATTGCAGAAGATGCTTATGTTTGGATGGATCGTTTTACGATTCGAAACTTAGAATTATATCACAGTTATAACCCGAATGCAGTTACGCTTTTGGATGTTATTGATAAAACGCTTTCTCCAATGGGAGGTCGTTTGTTGAAACGCTGGTTGGCATTGCCTTTAAAAGATTCGAACAAAATTAAAAGTCGTCATGAGGTTGTGGCGTATTTAAAGTCGAATCCTGAAATCCTGCACAATATTCAGTATCAAATCAAGCAAATTTCAGATTTAGAGCGTCTGATTTCTAAAATTGCAGCGGGAAAAGTTTCTCCTCGTGAAATAGTTTATTTGAAAGAATCTCTAGATGCAATTATTCCGATAAAAACTCTAGCGCTTCAAAGTCCACAAGAGGCAGTAAAAGTTATCGGAGACAGTCTACACGCATGTGATTTGCTTCGCGAAAAAATTAAAAACACACTAAATCAAGACGCGCCAGTTGCCATTGCAAAAGGAAATGCAATCGCAAGTGGAATTAGTGCAGAATTAGATGAATTAAGAGCAATTTCGACTTCAGGAAAAGAATTTTTAGAAGGAATTGAAAAAAGAGAATCTGAAAGAACAGGAATTTCATCTCTTAAAATTTCTTTTAATAATGTTTTCGGATATTATATCGAAGTTAGGAACACGCATAAAGATAAAGTTCCTGAAGAATGGATTCGTAAACAAACTCTGGTAAATGCAGAACGCTATATTACAGAAGAGTTAAAAGAATACGAAACCAAAATTTTAGGCGCTGAGGAAAAAATATATAAAATAGAAAGTGAGCTTTTTGAGCAATTAGTCGCTTGGATTTCAACTTATATTAAGCCAGTTCAAATGAATGCGTATTTGGTTGCACAATTAGATTGTTTGTGTTCGTTTACGCAAATGGCTGTCGAAAACCAATATGTTCAGCCAGAAATTGACGAAACATTCGAATTAGATATCAAAAACGGAAGACACCCAGTAATTGAAAAACAATTGCCAGTTGGAACTCCATATATTGCCAATGATGTTTTCTTGGATAGAGAAACGCAACAGATTATTATGATTACCGGTCCTAACATGTCGGGTAAGTCGGCTATTTTAAGGCAAACGGCTTTGATTGTGCTTCTAGCTCAAATGGGTAGTTTTGTTCCTGCGGATAGTGTGAGAATGGGAACCGTAGATAAAATTTTTACCAGAGTAGGGGCTTCGGATAATATTTCGATGGGAGAATCTACTTTTATGGTCGAAATGAATGAAACTGCCTCTATTTTGAATAATATTTCAGATAGAAGTTTGGTTTTATTGGATGAAATTGGAAGAGGAACTAGTACTTACGATGGTATTTCCATTGCTTGGGCAATTGCGGAGTTTTTGCACGAACATCCTTCAAAAGCAAAAACGCTTTTTGCAACGCATTATCATGAATTAAATGAGATGACCGAATCGATGCCGAGAATTCAGAATTTTAATGTGGCGGTAAAAGAATTGAAAGACACGGTGCTTTTTGTTAGAAAGCTTGTAAAAGGTGGAAGCGCCCATAGTTTCGGAATTCATGTTGCTAAAATGGCGGGAATGCCTCAGCTTGTAATAACGAAAGCGCAAAAGCTTTTGAAGAAACTAGAGAAAAATCATTCAAGTGATGCTTTGAACGGAATAAAAGCAGCCAACGATGAAATGCAAATGAGTTTCTTTAATCTTGATGATCCTTTGTTGGAAGAAATAAAAGAAGAAATTTTAAGTCTCGACATTAACGCCATTACTCCGGTAGAAGCGCTAATGAAATTGAATGAGATTAAAAGAATGTTGGTTAAAAAATAAATTCTAGAAAATTTAAATTTTAAAGTTTAGGTTATCAGAATGTTATAAAATAAGTAGATTTTTTTTTCGAAAAACGCTTGTGTAATTGAATAAATGTCCTAAATTTGCACTCGCAATACGAAACAAATCAAGTGTTGCGAGTTCTTTTAAGATTTAAAATGCGAAAATAGCTCAGTTGGTAGAGCGCGACCTTGCCAAGGTCGAGGTCGCGGGTTCGAGCCCCGTTTTTCGCTCAAAACCATATAATGCTCGGATGGTGAAATTGGTAGACACGCTGGACTTAAAATCCAGTGAACAGCAATGTTCGTGCGGGTTCAAGTCCCGCTCTGAGTACTAAAGCCTCTTCTTTTGAAGAGGCTTTTTTTATTTGCAGACTTGCAGATAATAAATTTGCGCAGTAAATTTATTGGAATCTCAGAATCTCAGAATCTCAGAATCTCAGAATCTCAGAATCTCAGAATCTCAGAATCTCAGAATCTCAGAATCTCAGAATCTCAGAATCTCAGAATCTCGAAAAAATCTAAAATCAACAATTTAAAATCTAAAATTTATAAATGGGTGCTTTTGTAATTAGCAGGCGGTTTAATGACGAATATAAATTTACTTTTACTTCGCGAAGAGGTAAAATTATTTTTACGAGTTTGAGTTATGAATTAAGATTTGAATGTGAAGAAGATATTGAAAAGTTTAAAGCTAACATTGAACTTGCTAGATTCTTGAAATTTAAAGGCTCTGGAGGAAAGTATTTTTTTAAATTGATGTTAGGGGATATTCATTTTGCAACAAGTCGAAAATACAGTACAGAATTGCTTTTGCAGAAAGGGATAAAAGAAATTGTAACTTATGCTTCGAGATCGGAAATTTTGGATTTCTCATCAAATGAATTGATTTTTGACGACGAGGAATCTGAAGAAGAGTTGGAGGAAGCGGCAGAATAATAAAAAAAGCGTTTACAATTTGTAAGCGCTTTTTTTATTTGAAGTTGACTTATTTTGCAATTAGTCCAAAAAAAAAACCATCTCAATGATGGTTTTAAAATCGTTAGAACTTAGGTTCTAATTATTTTTTTACTTCTTCTACTTTAGCAGCAGCAGAATCAACTTTAGCAGCAGCAGAATCAACAGTTGCAGCAGCAGAATCAACAACAGCAGCAGCAGAATCAACAGTTACAGCAGTAGAATCTACAGCAGCTTCTGTAGCAGCAGCGTCAGCTTTTTTACAAGATACAACAGTTAAAACAGCAACAACAGCTAAACTTAAAAATACTTTTTTCATCTTACTTTATTATAAAAGGTTAATTATTAATTCGTGGCAAAGATATAAATTTTTTAATATGTAAAATATTTTTTCACTTTTTTTTTAAAATATTTTCCTTGCTCACGATTATCTTATTTATCAAATAATATGCCAAAATAGGAAAAATAATTGATATTGCAGTATGTTTTGTCAATTTTATTTTTCATTGAAAATTCTACGGTGTTTTTGGCTCTTTGAATGTATTTGTTGTAGTTTGTTTTGTTTTTTGGGAATTTTTTCGATTTGTAAGTAATTGCAGAATGATGATTTTGGGTTCTTTAAAAAGACGAAAAATGTCTTTTAAATGAGTTGTAAATCAAAATTTATAAGAAATTATGAAATGTTTTTCATAATTGTTTCTGTTGCGCCTTTATTGTTTTGGATAAAAGAACGGCAAATTTCGCTCTTTTCCGCAAAGTAAGATTGGTCAGATAAAAGTTTGTCTAGTGCTTTTTTCAGCTCTTCACTATTGCTGATTACGTTGCAGCCTTTTAAATCGACAAGAGAAATTGCTTCTGCAAAATTAGAGTAGTTAGGTCCAATTACAATTGGAATTCCGAATGTTGCCGGTTCTAGGATATTATGAATGCCAGGATTTCCAAAACCGCCTCCAACATAGGCGATAGTTGCGTAACTATATACTTTAGTTAATAAACCAACTGTATCAACAATCAAAACATTGTATTGCGCTAAGTCTTTGTTTTCTTTTTCAGAATATAATATAGTAGATTTTTTTATCTGAGATTTGAGATTTGAGATTTGCTCGTCTTTAATATTGTGCGGCGCAATGATGAATTTTACGTTTTCTGTCGCTTGATTAATATATTCGGCAAGAATAGCTTCATCTTTTGGCCATGAACTTCCAATAACAATTACGGGTTTATTGTTTTTGAAGTTTTCTATAAAATCTAGCGTATTGTCGCGTTCTAAGATGGCATTTACTCGATCAAATCTTGTGTCGCCAGAAACAATGACATTATTAAAGCCTAAACTTTCGACTTTTTGTTTCGATTTTTCGTTTTGTACAAAGAAATAAGTAAATGCTTTTAATGCTTTTCTGTAAAATCCGCCATACCATTTAAAAAACATTTGATTGTCTCTGAAGATTCCAGAAATCAGATAGGTTGGAGTTTTCTTTGTTTCTAATTCTTTTAAATAATTTAGCCAGAATTCGTATTTGATAAAAAAAACAATTTCAGGATGAACTAATTTGAGAAATTTTTTTGCATTCTTTTTTGAGTCCAAAGGAAGATAAACAGTGAAATCTGCAACTGTGTTATTTTTACGCACTTCGTATCCAGATGGTGAAAAAAAGGTTACAATTATTTTGTGAGAAGGATATTTTTCTTTTATTTTTTCGATAACAGGAAGTCCTTGCTCGTATTCTCCTAAAGAGGCTGAGTGAAACCAAATTGTTTTGTCTTCTGGTTTTATTTTTTCTTCTAAAATTGAAAATACGTTTTTTCGCCCTTCAACAAAAAGCTTAATTTTCGGACTAAATAAGGCTATGATTCTTAAGAAAAATCCTGCGACGTGTATGGCTAAATTATATAAAAAAAGCATGTAATTTTTTTTGCAGCTAAATTACATTTCTTTCGACTATTTTCATTGGTTTGAAGCTATTAATAACTATTTTTGTTCCTCCTTTTAGAGATTTCTGTATGAAAACGGTGTCTTTAATTTAAATTAATTCAAAATGAAAAAAATTCAAATGGTTGACTTAAAAAGTCAATATGAAAAAATAAAATCTACTGTAGATGCTTCTATTCAAGAAGTTTTAGACACAAATACTTATATTAACGGACCTTTAGTTCATCAGTTTCAAAAAAATCTTGAAGATTATTTAGGTGCAAAGCATGTTATTCCATGTGCAAACGGAACTGATGCTTTACAGATTGCAATGATGGGACTTGGTCTTCAGCCAGGAGATGAAGTTATAACTGCCGATTTTACTTTTGCGGCTACAGTTGAGGTTATTGCTTTATTGCAATTAACTCCAGTTTTGGTTGATGTTGATATGACTAATATGAATATCGATATTGATGCAGTAAAAAAAGCAATTACTCCAAAAACAAAAGCAATTGTTCCGGTACATTTATTTGGTCGCGCTGCTAATATGGATGCGATTATGGAAATCGCGGCACAATATAATTTATACGTAATTGAAGATAATGCGCAAGCAATTGGAGCAGATTATATTTCTAAATCTGGGACAAAATCAAAAGTAGGTACAATTGGCCACGTTGCTGCGACTTCTTTTTTTCCATCTAAAAATTTAGGTTGTTATGGAGACGGTGGAGCAATTTTTACAAACGATGATAATTTGGCTCATATCATCCGCGGAATCGTAAATCACGGAATGTACGAGCGTTACCATCACGATGTTGTTGGTGTGAATTCACGTTTAGACAGTATTCAAGCTGGAGTTTTGAATGCAAAATTGCCTTTATTAGATGAATATAATAAAGCACGTCGTTTAGCGGCAACAAAATACAATGCAGCTTTTGCTGGAAACAAACATATTATTACACCAGAATTTGATGCAAACGAAAATGATCACGTTTTTCATCAATATGTATTAAGAATCATTGATGCAGATCGTAATGCTTTAATGCAACATTTATTAGATAAAGGAATTCCATGTGCGATTTATTATCCAATTCCGTTGCATTCTCAAAAAGCTTATTTGGATCCGAGATATAAAGAAGAACAATTTCCTGTTACAAATCAATTAGTTCAAGAAGTAATTGCGTTGCCAATGCATACAGAACTTGATGACGAGCAGATTAAATATATTACTGACAGCGTAATTGAATTTTTGAAATAAAAAAAACAGCTTATTAGCCGAAAAATAACCACAAACAAACCCATAAAATGAAAGTATTAGTAACAGGAGGATTAGGATTTATAGGTTCTCACACCGTTGTCGAATTGCAAAATGAAGGCTTTGAAGTTGTGATAATAGATAATCTTTCAAACTCTTCAGAAGATGTTTTAAAAGGAATTACAGCCATCACAGGAAAAACGCCTTTATTCGAAAAAATTGACTTAAGAGAAAAAAGTGCCGTTCGGGATTTCTTTAAAAAACACAATGATGTTACTGGTGTGATTCATTTTGCAGCTTCAAAAGCGGTTGGTGAAAGTGTTGAGCAGCCTTTATTGTATTATGAAAATAATATTAGCAGTTTAGTATATCTTTTACAGGAATTACAACAAAAACCTGAGGCAAGTTTTATTTTTAGTTCTTCTTGTACGGTTTACGGTCAAGCCGAAAAAATGCCAATTACAGAAGATGCGCCAGTTCAAGCAGCGATGTCTCCTTATGGAAACACAAAGCAAATTGGTGAAGAAATCATTACAGATACAGCTAAAGTTACCAATATTAGCGCTATTTTATTGCGTTACTTTAATCCAGTAGGAGCACACGAATCTGTTGAAATTGGAGAATTACCATTAGGAGTTCCGCAAAACTTAGTTCCATTTATTACACAAACTGGAGTAGGATTGCGTCAGGAATTATCGGTTTTTGGAAATGATTATCCAACGCCAGACGGAACAGCTGTTCGCGATTATATTCACGTTGTAGATTTAGCAAAAGCACACGTAATTGCTTTGCAACGTTTGTTGAACAAAAAGAATTTAGCAAAAGTTGAAACTTTCAATTTGGGAACAGGAAAAGGAAGTTCTGTGTTGGAAGTAATTCATAGTTTCGAAAAAGTAAGCGATAAAAAATTACCATACGTCATTAAGCCACGTCGCGAAGGTGATATTACAGAAGCTTATGCAAACACAGATAAGGCAAATAATGTACTAGGATGGAAGTCTGAACTAAGTTTAGACGAAGCAATGGCTAGCGCATGGAAATGGGAACAAAAAGTGAGGAATAAATAGTTTTTTTATAAAATTATAAATTTTTAAATCCCAGATTATAGCAATATAGTTTGGGATTTTTTTTTAATGGTATTTGATTTTTATGAAACAAAATCTAGATTATAAATTAATTTTTGCTCTTGCGGCAGTTGGAATTATTTGGGGAACAACCTTTTTAGGAATTCGTGTTGCGGTTGAAACGATTCCGCCTTGGTTTGTAACTTCAATTCGACAGGGATTGGCGGGAATAATCATGATGATTATTCTATTGTTTAAAAAAGAATTGAAATGGATTGGCTGGGAAAATTTAAAACATCAGCTCGTTCCTTCTATTTTGATGATCGTAGTAGCGAATGGTTTTACAACCGTTGCTGAACAGACTGTGCCAAGCGGACTAGCTTCGGTAATTAGTGCTATGGCACCTATACTTATTTTTTTGGGCAGTATTTTGTTTAAATTACAAAAGCCAAGTTTAAGAGGATTTATTGGGGTTATAATAGGATTTTCGGGAGTCGTTTTTATATTTAAAGACGGATTGGGATCTTTTTTAGATGCCGATTACAGAATCGGAATGATGTTTATGGGATTTGCGATTACTGCTTGGGCTGGTGGAACAATTTATACCAAAATTCATGGTAATAAATCTAAAAATATAGTTCTTAATTTATTTTACCAGTTTACAATGGCTTCATGTATTCAGATTGTTTTGGCATTTATTTTTTCACCCACTATTGATGTGAATTTATGGAGTTCTAAAAGTATTTTAGCAGCATTATATTTGTCGATTTTTGGATCTGTAATTGCTTTTTTTAGCTATAATTACGCTCTAAAGCATGTTACTCCGGTTCAGGTTTCTATTTTAGCGTATATCAATACCATAATTGCGGTGTTTTTTGGTTGGCTGATTTTGGATGAAAAAATTACAATTGATTTTATAATTGCAACAATCCTGATTATTTTGGGAGTTTTTATTATTAATTACAAAAAGAAGGAAAAGAAAGCTTTATAAATTTTGATTAAGTTTATTTTGTAAATTTGTAAGATTAAAATGTAGGAATTATGGATTCGGATAAAGAAAATAAAAAAGATAAGATTGAAGAACCAAGAGTAGAATATGAAATTCGAAAACCGAAAATTCAGGGAATAGATCCTGAAACTTTTGATTTTGATGCCGAGTTTGCGAAAGGTTTAACTCTTGAGGAAGCAAAAACTGAAGCAAAAAGAAGGATTAGAGAATGGTGGGGCAAATAGAAGTTGTTTTTACTCCATCCGTAATTAGTTATCTTGATGATTTGGTCGTAATATTATATAAGAAAGAATACTTTGGTTTTATCGAATCTGCGGAAGAATATGTTGATGCTATTTATGACGCAGTTCCTGAAAGGATTAAAAAATCTCTACATAAGAAAACTCCAAAATCACTTAAGCACTTAGGTTCAGAATATATTTTTTATAAACCCAATACAAGAACAACCTGGTATGCATTTTTTGAAAAAAGAAATCAAAATTATCTGATTACTGGAATTTTGAATAATTACAGTGAAGAAGCAAAAGAGTTATAAAAACAAAATCCTCATAAACAATTAGTTCATGAGGATTTTTTGTGCGTATAGTTTTCAACTGATCACTAAAAACTGAATACTGAATACTGAACACTAATTATGCGTTAGCAGTAGCAGCTTCTTTATCTATTTTATTAATCAAACCAGCTAAAACTTTTCCGGGACCAACTTCAGTAAACAAAGTAGCACCATCAGCGATCATTTGCTGTACAGATTGCGTCCATTTTACTGGCGCAGTTAATTGAATGATTAAGTTCTTTTTAATTTCGTTTGCATCAGAAACCGCATTTGCAGTTACGTTTTGATATACCGGACAGATAGGAGTAGAGAAATTAGTTGCTTCAATTGCAGCAGCCAATTCTTCTCTTGCTGGCTCCATCATTGGTGAGTGAAAAGCTCCACCAACAGGTAAAATTAAAGCGCGTTTTGCTCCCGCAACTTTCATGGCTTCACAAGCTTTTTCAACAGCTAAAGTTTCTCCAGAAATAACTAATTGTCCAGGGCAGTTGTAATTTGCTGCAACTACAACTCCGTCGATAGAAGCACAAACTTCTTCTACAACATTGTCAGCTAAACCTAAAACCGCAGCCATTGTAGATGGAGTGATTTCACATGCTTTTTGCATAGCAAGAGCACGTTGAGAAACTAATTTTAAACCATCTTCAAAAGATAAAGTTCCGTTTGCAACCAAAGCAGAAAATTCTCCTAATGAATGTCCTGCAACCATTTCTGGTTTAAAATCTTCTAAAGTTTTAGCTAAAATAACAGAGTGTAAAAATACAGCTGGCTGTGTAACTTTAGTTTCTTTTAGTTCTTCGGCAGTACCTTCGAACATAATATCTGTAATTCTGAAACCTAAAATTTCATTGGCTTTTTCGAATAATTCTTTGGCTAGAGCCGAGTTTTCATAAAGGTCTTTGCCCATTCCTGTAAACTGTGCGCCCTGACCTGGAAATACGTATGCTTTCATTTGTCTAATTTAATTTTTACTTTTTTTAAAACTGAAAATTAGTTTCAATTGGAAGGCAAAAGTACTATTTTTTTATTTCGAATAATCCTTAAACATGTAAATCCATGCTAATCTTGAAAATCGGAGATTAAAAGAGGTCAGTAAAGTAATAACAACAGCAATAATTGGAATGATTCTCAAATCAAAATTTTTCTCAAAGAAAAACTGTGCAACGCAATAAGTTGCGATTCCCTGAGCAACTGTTAGTCCATAATTTACATACATGGCGCCAAAGAAATAACCAGGTTCTTTTTGAAATTTATAATGGCAATGACTGCAGTATTCATTCATTTTTGGAAGACCGAAAGTCAAGAAAATATTTTTATCTGTAAAAACTTTTCCTTTATGACAAACAGGACATTCGTTACTTAAAATATGAGTTAATGAATTTGACATGACGTTGATGTTTTTTATTTATACAAAGGTAATTTAGACTAGCATGAAAGTCTTTTTAGTATCTTCGCTTATTGTAGCACAATAAAGACATTTTTTATGAAGCGATATCCAATTTATAGTGTTCAGAATTTTAGCTGTAATGACATTCATCGTGATTTTTATGTGAATACTTTTAAAGAACATTTAAAAAGCCACAGTTTTGTTGAAGAACCGCATCGGCATGATTCTTATTTAATGGTATTTTTTACAAAAGGATCGGGATTGCACGAAGTTGATTTTGATCAGTTTGATATTAAAAGAGGAAGTCTTTTTGTGCTTCAACCAGGACAAATGCATCATTGGAGTTTATCCGAAGACATTGAAGGTTTTGTAATTATCTTTTCGCAGGAATTGTACAATTTGTATTTCGGACAAAAAAATATAAACGATTATAATTTTTATCATTCCATTCATAACCGACCAGAAATGGTTTTTGAAGAAAAGGAAATCCCGAAAATCCAGCCTTATTTCGATTTGCTGATTCAAGAGAGTATTCAAAATAATAAATATCAATTAGATAAACTGTTGAATTTATTGGATTGCATTCACATTGAAGTAGCAAGAAAATATGGAGAAACTTATTCGCATCAAACGCATTCGTACAATATAAAAATCAACAAGTTTGAGTCACTTTTGGAAGAATATTTCAGAACCGAAAAATTGCCGTCTTTTTATGCCGAAAAACTAAATATAACGCTGAAACATTTAAACAGAATCTGCAATGAAATTCTCCAAAAAACAGCTACAGAAGTTATTACAGACCGAGTAATTCTAGAAATTAAAAGAATGCTGATCGATAAACAATTAGCCGTAAACGAAGTAGCTTTCAAAGTTGGTTACGAAGACTATTCCTATTTCTCCAGATTCTTCAAAAAACAAACGGGATTATCACCAACAGAATTTCGAAATATAAAGTAAAAAAGGGCTACGACTTCGCTCAGCCTGACATACGATATCTTAAGAGTACGATTGTCAGGCTGAGCGAAGTCGAAGCCACGCTCCTAAAAGGAAAAAAGCCTGCACTCCCGAGAAAAAGTGCAGGCTTTTTTACCAACCAAATTAAAACCTATTTTTAAAGTATTAAGCTTGTTTTACAAATTGTAATTCAATGTTTAAGCGAACTTCTTCTCCAACCAAAACACCACCAGTTTCAAGAGCTGAGTTCCAGTTTAAACCCCAATCTTTACGATTAATTTTTCCTTCTATGCTTAAACCTACTTTTGTATTTCCCCAAGGATCAGTTAAGATTCCGCTATATTCTACAGGAAAAGTTACGCTTTTAGAAACACCTTTAATGTTTAAATCTCCAGTAATTTCATAGCTTCCTTCGTTGATTTTTTTGAAAGAAGAAGCTTTGAAAGTTAGTTTTGGATGATTTTCAGCATCAAAGAAATCGCCACTTCTTAAATGTCCGTCTCTGTCTGCGTTTGCAGTATCGATTGAAGCGACATCAGCAGAAAATTCGATTGCTGCATTTTCGAAGTTGTCTCCGTCTGTAGTGATTGTAGCGTCGTATGTTCCAAATTTTCCTGAAACATTAGTAAACATCATGTGTTTAACTTTAAAACCAATTTCTGAATGTGTTGGGTCAATTGACCATTTTGTAGTTGCCATAATTTTATTTTTTTAATAATTAATTTATTTCATTTTGATAGGACAAAGTTACGATGACAGTTGTCCTGAAGCACTTAACCTAGATTAAGAAATGAAAGATTTAGATTTCTTTAAAGAAACTTATAGCTATAAATTTAAGTTTTCTTTTTCGGTTTAGTGTAAAGTTTAAGTAAAAAAAGAAACGATAATAATCTGATTTCCAGATTTATTATCGTTTCAGCGTTACAGGTATTAATTGTTTTTGTTTGAATTAATAATTCATCGGAATGTCCATTAATAAAAATTCAGCATCTGTGTTTGCTGTAATATTCAAAACATCAGTTCCTGAAATTCCAACTGCATCACGAGAATTTAATTCCTGACCGTTGAAGGTTACATTTCCTTTCAAAACGAAAGCGTAAACTCCGTTTCCTTCTTTTTTGATTTTATATTCTGCAGTAACTCCAGCATCAAAATTACCCATATTAAACCACGCATCTTGGTGAATCCAAACTCCTTCATCATCTGCATTTGGAGATAAAACTTGTGCCAATTTATTATGTCTGTCAGCAACATCCAAAGTAATCTGCTGATAACGTGGTGTAACATTTCTTTTATTTGGAAACAACCAAATCTGCAATAATTTAGTTTGCTGATCTGCATTTGGGTTAAACTCGCTATGTTGAATTCCTGTTCCTGCACTCATAACCTGAATGTCACCATTTTTGATTACTTCAGTGTTTCCCATGCTGTCTTTGTGAGCCAAATCACCTTCTAATGGAATCGTAATAATTTCCATATTATCGTGAGGGTGAGTTCCAAAACCCATTCCGGCAGCAATTGTATCATCGTTCAAAACACGAAGCGCTCCAAACTGAATTCTATCTGGATTGTACCAGCTCGCAAAACTAAAGCTATGATAAGCGTTTAACCATCCGTGATTTGCATTTCCTCTTGATTCTGCTTTGTGCAATACTATATTTTCCATGATTTTGTCTTTTATTGATTTTGATAGTACAAAGATACGGTCGATGTAAACGAAAAGCACTTAATGTAGATTAAGAAAAGATTCTGAGGTTCTAAGTGGCTGAGATGCTAAGTTTTTTTTTGGAGCACAAGTATCATTTTCAGAAGACGTTTAGTCCCGCTATTCGTTTCAATCTTTTGTGTCTCATTAAAGGAACGAGAAACAAAAGGATTTCCACTTCTATCGGGGCTATGCGAGAAGTTTTATTTTTATAAGAAGGTTCAAAGGCACAAAGTTACAGAGGTTCAATGGTTTTACCTCAAAGTAACCAAATGGTTTGTCATTTCGACGAAGGAGAAATCTTCGCAAGTAACTCTACAAAGATTAGAAATTACAATGTTTTTTACCTCAAAGTAACCACATAATTTGTCATTCCGAGGAACGAGGAATCTCCCCCAAGTGGCTCGACAAAGATTGGCGACATACTGTGGGGGAGATTCCTCGTTCCTCGGAATGACAAAAAAAAGGGTGTGGTAAAAGACCGAAATAAATTATTTAATCCTAATCAATTTCCCTTTCCCAACAACTTCATCAAGATAATTCGCAGCAGAACTTTTCTTATCATGCATAAAAAAAGGAATTGTATCTTTTGTAATTTGATCTTTCGGAATGCTTATAATCAAATCAGTATTGATAAAATTATCTAACAGTATTATATTTCCATAAGAAACTTTTCCTTTTGGCAGGTATTTGTTGTCAAATGCAAAAATGCTGTCCTTGAAAGTAATTTTATCTTTCTGTATATAAGTGCCTTCATCTTCAATCAAATAATTATAACGGCCAGTAAGTTTGTCCGTTTTCTGACTGAAGTTAATAGTAAGCAAAGTAAAAAGTAAGGCAAAATATTTCATGGCACTCTAACTATATTGATTCATAAATTGCTGAACAACAGCATCCGTATTCTCATGGCGTTTCTTTCTTTCTAAAACAATTGGCGGAGCAGCTCTTTCTAAACAATCCTGAACAGCGCAAGTTTCGCAAGTTACGCCGACAATTCTTTTTACTAAAGGTTTTCCTTCAATAAATTTGAACTTCTTTTTCATTGTCGGATTGATTAAAATTCCAACCGAAATACTTCGGATGGTATCATGTAAAAAAGGATCTTTTGTGGCCGATGAAAAAACTAAATATTCGTTTCCGCTATTCGCATAACTTGAAATTTGAGCATCAAAAAAATGAGATTTATTTTGTTTGATGGCTTCATCAATCGTTTTTACCGAAACCCATCTTCGGCAATAATGTTCGTTGGTTTCGTTGGCGTGCGGTTCCTGTTGATGCGTAATATGTAATTCTTTATTAATTTGGTAAACATCAGAACCAATTCGGTGAGATAATCTTAAGAAAAAGAGGTTTTTTAGCTGAAAATCTTTTGGCAATAAATTGGTCAATCGCTGATAAAAAGATTCAGGCGAAACTTCAAAACTTTCAATTAATTGAACAAATTCTTCCGGTTTCGGATTTTCATTTTCTAAAAAAAAATTGATTTTATCCACCACTAATTTTCTCGGCAATAATAAAGCACCAGCAAAATAAGAAGCATAAAAGTTGTGCAAAACCTGATCAAAATTTTCAAACTTAATCCAACTGAAAGTCAATAAGCGATCGGAAATTTTTAGATAATTATAAGCTATTTCTTTAGCTAAAATAAAAGCTTTTTGCGGAGCGTCAAGTTCGGTAGAAAGTAATAAAGTTTTGCTTTTAGGAACATAAATCGAACGAAGATCACCCAAAGCTTCTTGATCTGTAAAAGCAATTTCTTTAATGTTGTATTCGTATTCTTCTTTTAAAATTGCTTCCAGTTCTTCAATACTGATTTTAGAATCCAGGTTGATTTGAAACGACTTTGAAAATGCAATTACTTTTTCTTCTAAATCTTCAAAATAATTGCTATGCGCTTCCTGATATGAACGCAAAGCGGCCAAAAAGAAACTTTCGCGGCTTAAATTATAATGCTGTGCAATTTCGATAATCGTACTAATAAAAGCATTGACTTTTGCAGGAGCATTAGCAATAATATCAATTAAATCGGCTTCCTGAATTCCGAAAAGCTCTAGCGGAATTTCTTTTAAAATCCCAGATTTCAAGATTTCGCCAATCGGCGCGAGGTTATTGTCAAGTTTTAAAGACACCATTTGGTCGTAAGTCACGTCCAAATGTTCACAAAGAAGCAGAATTTTATCTGTTTTGGGATATTTTTTTCCCTTTTCAATCTCGTTTAAATACGATTTTGAAAGATTGGTCAGTTTGGCCAAGCCAAAAAGAGACAGATTTTTTTGCGTTCTGACTTGCTTCAATTTTAATCCGAAGATCAGCTTTATATAGTCTTTTTCGATATCCATGAACCAAATATAGGTATTCTAAAAATAATCGCCAAAAAATTATTTTTCATTTTTAGCGAACGTTCGCTTGTTTTGTAAAAAACTTTTTTCTAATATTGTGGTGTAGAAAATATTAATTATCAGTTTGTTATGTATTTGTGTTTTTGAAAAACATAAAATCGATTCAATTGCTGCTAATGAAATTAAAAACCACAGCTATGAAAAACCAATTAGAAATTACCGAAACGGCAATGGAATTTTTAGCCGAAAAGAAGCTTCGTTATCCAAAAATCTGGACAGAAGAAGCGATTGTTTTTATAACTGAATTGCATAGAAAATTCGAATCACAGCGAAAACTATTGCTTTTACAGAGAGAACAAAAACAAGTCACTTTTGATCAAGGTATCATGCCGGTTTTTATTCCTGAAACTAAAAACATCAGAGAAGGAAATTGGACAGCTTGTGAAATTCCGAAAGATTTATTGGACAGAAGAGTGGAAATTACTGGACCCGTTGATCGTAAAATGATCATCAATGCTTTGAATTCTGGTGCCAAGACTTTTATGGCCGATTTTGAAGACAGCACTTCACCAACCTGGCAAAACTTGATGGACGGACAGGTAAATTTGATTGATGCGGTAAACAAAACGATCACGTTTACTGATTTGGTTAAACAGAAATCGTATCATTTAAATGAAAAAATAGCAACGTTAATTGTACGTCCGAGAGGTTTGCATCTGCCGGAAAAACATGTTCTAATTGAAGGAAATGAAGTTTCGGGTTCTTTGATAGATTTTGGGTTGTATGTTTTTCATAATCATAAACGACTTTTAGAAAACAATTCTGGACCGTATTTCTACATTCCGAAATTAGAACATTATCTGGAAGCGCGTTGGTGGAATAATGTAATTGATTTTACAGAAGATTATCTAAATCTAAAACGAGGAACCATTAAAGTAACGGTTTTAATTGAAACTATAACGGCAAGTTTTCAGTTGGACGAAATTATTTACGAATTGAAAGAACATATCGTTGGCTTGAACTGCGGGCGTTGGGATTATATTTTCTCTTACATCAAAAAGTTTAGAAAAAATCCAAAATTCATTGTTCCTGATCGTGATCAGGTAACTATGACTTCGCCTTTTATGAATGCCTATTCAAATTTGGTAATCCAAAGATGTCATAAAAGAGGCATTCATGCGATTGGCGGAATGGCAGCTCAAATTCCAATCCGAAATAACGAAGAAGCAAATGCAATTGCTTTCGCAAAAGTAAAAACGGATAAAGAACGTGAAGTTAGAAATGGTCACGACGGAACTTGGGTAGCGCATCCGGATTTAGTTGCAATTGCAAAAGAAATTTTTGATAAAGGAATGCCAACTCCAAATCAGATTCACATTAAAAGAGAACATCGAAAAATTACAGAAGCCGATTTGATTGAACCACCAATTGGAATCATTACTGAAAATGGCGTTCGAAAAAATATAAATGTTGGAGTATTGTATTTGGCTTCATGGCTGAACGGGCAAGGTGCCGCCGCATTGCACAATTTGATGGAAGATGCCGCAACGGCCGAAATTTCGAGATCGCAATTATGGCAATGGCTTCAAAATAAAGTGATTTTGGATAATGGACGAAAATTAGATTTGGCTTATTATCACAAATTGGCTTTAGATGAATTCAGAAAAATCAAGGAAGAAATAGGAGAGAAAAATTATGAAAAACAACAATTTCCACTAGCCGAAAAAATGCTGGAAAGATTAGTAGTAAACCTGCACTTTGTGGATTTCTTGACGATTCCGTGCTATAAATATTTATAATTTATTTGAAACACATAGAAACATAGATTTTAATTTTTTCTTTAAAAAGGAAAAAGAAAAAAACTAGTTTTTCACACATAGTCCCGAGGCTTCGAGATGTATTGAAACAAGTGAAACGCCTTTAGCCACAAGGATTAACTATGTTTCTATGTGTTTAAAAAACGTATCCGGTTAAAAACTGAAAACTTTTAACTGTGAACTGAAAACTATTCTTTACTAACCACTTAAACTATACTTATGAAAACAACAGAAGACAGAATTCAGGAATTGGTTAATGATTGGATTACGAACCCGAGATGGAAAGGAGTTGAGCGTCCTTATACTGCGAGCGAAGTAGTAACGCTTCAGGGTTCTTATAAAATTGAGCATTCTATTGCAAAAATGGGAGCTGAGAAATTATGGAGAAAGTTAAAAAGTCAGGATTATGTTGCGGGTTTGGGAGCGTTGACTGGAAATCAGGCGATTCAGGAAGTTGATGCAGGTTTAGAAGCGATATATTTAAGCGGATGGCAGGTTGCTGCTGATGCAAATCTGGCCGGAGAAATGTATCCTGACCAATCGCTTTACCCAGTAAACAGCGTTCCGATGGTGGTAAAAAAGATCAACAACGCTTTATTGCGTGCCGATCAGATTCAGATTGTAAATAATATTGGAGATAAAAAAGATTATTTAGTTCCGATTGTAGCTGACGCTGAAGCAGGTTTTGGCGGGAACTTAAATGCTTTCGAATTGATGAAATCTATGATTGAAGCAGGAGCTTCTGGAGTTCATTTTGAAGATCAATTAAGTTCTGCTAAAAAATGCGGGCACTTAGGCGGGAAGGTTTTAGTTCCAACGCAAGAGGCGATTAATAAATTAATTGCGGCACGTCTGGCTTCAGATGTTATGGGCGTTTCAACTTTAATAGTTGCTCGAACAGATGCCGATGCAGCTAATTTACTAACAAGCGATGCGGATCCAAGAGATAGAAAGTTTTTAACTGGAGAAAAAACTGCCGAAGGTTTCTTCTATGTAAAAAACGGAATTGATCAGGGAATTGCAAGGGGTTTAAGCTATGCACCTTATGCTGATTTAATTTGGATGGAAACCAGTAATCCAGATTTAGATTATGCAAGAAAGTTTGCAAAAGCAATGAAAAAAGAATTTCCAGATAAAATGCTGGCTTATAATTGTTCTCCGTCTTTCAATTGGGCAGCAAAATTATCAATTGACGAAATGGAAACATTTAGAGAAGATTTAGCAGCAATGGGATATAGTTTCCAATTCATTACTTTGGCAGGATTCCACGCTTTGAATACAAGTATGTTCGAATTGTCTAAAGCGTACAAAGAACGCGGAATGGCTGGATATTCTGAATTGCAGGAACGCGAATTCGCTTTACAAAAAAATGGATTTAGAGCAGTAAAACATCAAGCTTTTGTAGGAACTTCTTATTTCGACGCCGTTCAAAATACAGTAATGTTAGGAAAATCAGCCATAACAGCAATGAAACATTCTACAGAGGTTGAGCAATTTTAATTCAAAAGAAAAGCCACTTCATTGAACTGGCTTTTTTATAGCCACAGATTTCACAGATTAAAAGGATTAAAAAAATGTTGCCACGAATTACACAAATTTTCACAAATTAAATTAAAATGAAATTCGTGAAAATTTGTGTAATTCGTGGCGAAAAAAAATCCTTCTAATCTGTGAAATCTGTGGCTAAACCTTTTATTTCTTCAAAAGCCTAGCTTTCATTTTGCTGAAAAATTCGGGCGTTACGCCAATGAAAGAAGCGATTTGTTTTTGAGGAACTTTGTGAACCAATGTTCCGTATTTTTTAGTGAATTTTTCAAAGCGTTCTTCCGCAGGTAAACTCAAATTATCCATTAATCTCTGCTGATTTGCAACCAATGAATTTTCAATTAAAATTCGAAAAAATCGCTCCAATTTTGGAATTTCAAGATACAATTGTTCTTGATTTTCTTTCGATAACGAAACTACTTCGGCTTCTTCCAAAACTTCAATAAAAAGCTGTCCTGGTTTTTGCGAAAAAAAGCTGTACATATCGCTCATCCACCAGCCTTCGCAAGCAAAAGAAAGAACATGTTCTACAATATTATCGTTGATATTGAAGCTTCTCAGAATACCTGAGTTTACAAAATACGAATGTTTACAGACTTCGCCAGCGTTCAGTAAAAGTGTTTTGGCTTTGTAAGTATTGGTTTCTAGTTTAGATAAAAAAAGTGCCTGTTCTTCTGGTGTCAGAGAAACGTGTTTAGCAATGTTTTCAAGAATTAATGCCATTATTTTTTATCATCGATTAAAGTGAATGAAGTAGCGATAAATCGGTTTCCTTTGATTTCTCCCGTTACCGAAGCTTTTCTGATAGCATTGCAGAATCCATCTTCAGCATGTGCGTCACCATGTTCGTCAATTTTTGTTCCATCAACGAAATACGATTTTCCATCAATACGAACTGCTAAATCACAGCTTTTGCCTTTCATTCCAAATTTACATTCTCCGCAAGAAGCTTCTACAATGGTTGGTTTGTCAAATTTCTTTTTGGTCTGAGCTTGTACCGCGATTCCAATAAAAAGGAATGTGGCTAATATTATATTTTTCATAATTTAAGAATTTACAGTTATTAATTTTGCTGTTTCTTTGGCGCGTTCTGTTACTTCTTTAATTGGGGTTGAAAGTACATCATGACTTAAAACAACACCCATTCTGCGATACGGTCTAGAAGTTGGTTTTCCGAAAATTCTAAAATCAGTTTTGGGTAAAGCGGCTACTTTTTCGATTCCGCTAAAAGTTGAATTTGTTGAATCTTCCAATGCTAAAATTACAGCACTTGCTCCAGCTTTTTCTAAAGTAATTTCGAAAATAGGAAGACTTAAGATTGCTCTTAAATGCAGTTCAAATTCGTTGAAATTCTGCGTTCCTGCCAAAGTTACCATTCCGGTATCATGCGGACGTGGAGAAAGTTCAGAGAAATAAACGCCTTCTTTGGTTAGGAAAAATTCAACACCAAAAAGTCCGGCACCGCCAAGTGCTTCGGTAATTTTTTCGGCCATATCCTGAGCTTCGTACAAATCTTTTTCTGAAACTAAAGCAGGCTGCCAGCTTTCCTGATAATCGCCTCTTTCCTGTCTGTGTCCGATTGGAGCACAAAATAAAGTTGGATTATTATTTTGTGTAATCGTTAAAAGTGTAATTTCAGAATCAAAATCAACAAAAGCTTCAACAATCACTTCAATAACATCACCACGCGAACCTGCAACGGCATATTGCCATGCTTTTTCGATATCGCTTTCTGTTTTGATTGTTGATTGTCCTTTTCCTGATGAAGACATTAAAGGTTTCACTACGCACGGAATTCCAACTTCCTGAACAGCTTTTTGTAGTTCTTCTGCGGAAGTTGCGTATTGGTATTTGGCTGTTCTTAATCCGAGTTCTTTCGAAGCCAAATCGCGGATTGCTTTACGATTCATAGTAAAGTTTGCCGCTTTCGCTGAAGGGACAACAGTAATTCCCTGTTTTTCGTAATCGTAAAAACGCTCGGTACGAATGGCTTCTATTTCAGGAACGATAAAATCTGGTTGGTGTTTGGCTACGATTCGGTCAAGGGCCTCGCCGTCAAGCATGTTGATGACTTCAAATCCGTGTGCAACTTGCATTGCCGGTGCGTTTTCGTAACTGTCAACTGCAATTATGGTTTGTCCGATTCGTTGTGCGGCAATGACAAATTCTTTGCCCAATTCGCCTGAACCTAGGAGTAGTATTTTCATTTTGGAGTGTTGTAATGTTTGAGTAGTAAAAGTAGCGAAAAAGCTTTTTTTAACCGCAAAGTTCGCAAAGAATTACACGAAGAACGCAAGTTTTTTGTTCTTAAGTTAAAAAAGGAGCCCAAAGAATTTCTCACGCAGATTTTGCAGATTCGGCAGATTTTGATCTAATTGAAATTTTAATTTTAAGATAAAGTAACCGCAAAGTTTGTCATTTCGACGAAGGAGAAATCTCCACAAGTGGCTCTACAAAGATTGGCTTATTGGAACGGAGCTACTTGCGAAGATTTCTCCTTCGTCGAAATGACAATATTGAGGAAATTGTAATAGCAAAAATTCTTATGGAACCGTTTGCTTGAGGGATAGAAGTGGAAATCCCACAGCCTGACGAAGGAAGTGCGAGGACTTGTAACGGATGGCCCGATTCGCCGCGGCGAAACACGCCCAAAATAAAAAAACCGACACTTTAAAAGTATCGGTTTTGTATATTAATGAAAATGATCTTCTTCAATCTCAAATTCAGCATCTTTTTCCCAGATTTCCATTTCGCAGGGTTTGCAGTTGAATTTTAGTTTGTATTCCAATTCTCCCTGTTTTAATACTAATGGTTCTTTTACCTTAACACCTACGATGTCTTTCTGGTGTATCGGACATTTTTTCAACTCGTATTTAATGCAATATTTGGTTGTCATTACACGAGATTTTCCTGGATCCCATTGTAATTCGAATGCTTTTTCGATTTCGGTTACACCGTGGCGTTCGTAGAATTTACGAGCCGTTTTGTTCGAAACGTTGTACATGAAATCCAGTTTGGTTTCTGGATACGGATGTGACGTTTTTACCAATTGATGTTCTTCACGAACGTAATTTGCCAAACGAATTTCTGATAATTGTTCGAAAACATTTCTTCTCATTTCGTTGATTTTTGAAATAGGAAGGAACCAGTTTTCAGAGAACATTATATTGATTTCATCGGCGCTGTAAGGTGTAAAACCTGTTTTTGCCAATTGAACTTTGATGTTTTCTTCGATTGACTCACCTGTTTTCGTTTTCTCTTTCGGGTGCTCTAATTTTATTGTACTTACGTTTCCGTCTTCGTCGGTTGCAATTAATTCAAAACCGTTTTCGTTTTCGGTAAGTAATAAAGTTGTTCCAATTTTACGGATGGCACTGTCTTCTCTTTCTACAATTTTAATGAAGGCAGCGTCGTTATTTCTATAGATGAAAGTTCCGTCTTTTATTTCTTTAAGAACGTTTGGATAAACTTTTCCGTTTTCGGCTTTGTTTACATAGATTCCATCAGCTTCATTATTTTCGTTGATGAAGCAAAGTCCGTCACCGTTATTTAATAATTCACCGTTTTCGATTTCGTAAGCATTTCCAACAGTTCGGATTAATTTTCCAATATATTGACCTTTTGATTTCGGACTTTCCCAAGAACCAATAGAACTATGTCTTTCGTTGACGAAATAATCCGTGTAACCGCGGTTGAAAGTTCTGCTTAAAGTAGAATCAAAAGTATACGTACATTTTCCAGAAGAAGCTTTTGTGTATTTATCACTTCCTTCTAAATAACTGTCTAATTTTTGACGTAAATAAGAAACGTTGTTTTTAACGTAAGCAACGTCTTTTAGCCTTCCTTCGATTTTGAAAGAAACAATTCCAGCTTCAATTAAATTTGGGATCTGATCAGAAACATCTAAATCTTTAATCGAAAGCAAATGACTATTTCTGATTAAAGTATCTCCGTTTCCGTCAATTAAGTTATAAGGCAAACGACAGTTTTGTGCACAAGAACCACGGTTGGCGCTACGTTCTCCGTTTGCTACACTCATATAACAGTTTCCGCTGAAAGAAACACATAATGCTCCAGTTACGAAAAACTCTAATTCAACATCAGCGTGGTCGTATATTGTTTTAATTTGATGCAGATTCAATTCGCGTGCTAAAACGACACGCTTGATTCCTGCATCTTTAAGGAATTTAATTTTATCTGCATCACGGTTATTAGCTTGTGTACTGGCGTGAAGTACGATGGGAGGTAAGTCCATTTCCATAATCGCCATATCCTGAATAATCAATGCATCAACACCAATATCGTACAACTCCCAAATCATAGCGCGGCAAGTTTCTAATTCGTTGTCGTACAAAATGGTATTCATAACCACAAAAACCTGAGCATTAAATAAATGCGCGTATTTTACAAGCTCAGCAACATCTTCGATTGAGTTGTTGGCATTAGAACGTGCTCCAAATTGTGGTGCACCAATATATACTGCATCGGCACCACTATTAATGGCTGCGATTCCTCCAATTAAATCTCTAGCAGGAGCTAATATTTCGATTTTCTTCTTCATTTCTAAAACTTTAGACTTTTGTGGTATTCCCGAAAAAAAGTGTGCAAAGGTCTAATAAATTATTCGAGTTTGCTAGTGATGAAGCGATTTTTTTGAAATTGTTAACTTAATATGGAATGATGATAATTTATTTAAGATATTTTATAGTTCGCGACGTTTCGGATTGTTTAGTGAGTTTGCCATCTCTTATTACGGAATATTTTTCTTTAATCCAGTTTCCAAATTTGTCGTATGATATCTCTTTTTCGTAGTTATCTGATTTAATTATATCGCCATGTTCGTTTACAATATCATTAGGGTTCATTTTTGATGAATCAATAATGCTTGTTTGTGAACTAACTAATTCATCATTTTTATTGAAGTATTTAGTAATCACTTTATTTTTATCGTAATCATATTCGTTTTTTTCTTTTCCAATAATCTCTTTCCCGTTGAAATTTATTATCTCAATAGGATCTCCTTTATCATTATTAATGAAATTAGTGCTCCTAAAATTTTGCCCTTTTTGATTTTTGTCTGAAGCATTTGTTAAGAAACCTTTAGAGTCGTAGGTATAAATTGCTGTTTCGATTGAATGACCTAAATACCTGTGCCAATTCTCTAATTTTCGGGCTAAACAAAGTGTTCCAGTGCTGTCATAAATTCGAGTTAAGCGTTGTTTTAAATTATTGTCTTCATCATATCGAAGTTCAGCAATAACGTTATTTTGAGTATTATAAGATGTTATTTCTTTGGTGCGCTCTATAGTGCCACTGCGATTATAAAAAGTTCTATTTGTGACAGTTTCAGAAACTAGTTTGCTTGAATGAAAATCAGGATTTTTTTTATTTAAAGAAGTTTGAGTGCTCTGAGAATAAGTATTAATCTTAAAAGACAAGAGTATAATAAAAAGTAATTGTTTCATATTTTGTAAATTTTAAAATAGTACTGGACTTTATTTAAGATTTATTTTTAAACTAATCTAAAGGAAAGTTATATCCAACTGCAAATACTCCAGTTGATTGTTTTGCACTTGGATGAAAATACCCTGAAATCCCGATTTCAAAATTATTATGCCTGCCTACTGCCAATCCGATACTAAATGGAATATGTAATAAAATAGTGCTTTTACTAAAATTAACTTTTGGTGTAAAGGTTTCGAATTTGCCTATTGAAGTTCCAATACCTCCTTCTATAAATGGTGCAACCCATGGAATTGGAGCGCAAAAACGAACTTTTCCTCCCATTAAAAAAGCATTAGTTGTTACTTTATATTGAGGTTGATTTTGTATATTTTGATTTTTGTCAACAGATTCAAAAATGCCACCAGCGTAAGGTCTTATACTAAACCACGATTTTAGTCCTATAATATACTCACCCTGAAGATAAAGTCCTCCTCCCATAACATCAACTTCATCTTGACTTCCATAATCTTCAATGTAGTAAGAACTGCTAGATCCATAACCTATTGAGGCTTTGATGAAATTGCCAGATGTTTGTGCTTGTGTTAATGAAGAAAATAAAATTGCGAATAGTAAAATAATATAACAGCGTAAAGTTAATGTCATATGGTTTTTTAGTTTTTTGGTTGCGAATTGGTTGAAACGAATGTAAGATTTATTTTCAGTTTAACAAATAAAAAAAACTGCTCAATCCGAAGACCGAGCAGTTCTCAAAAAAAAAGCATGAATCGATCGATCGATTAATTCACTCTCATTTTAATTTGTGATAAAGTATTTTGAATACTGTTTAATTGTTTAGAAACAACATAAACTTGGCTGTGTTCCAATTCATTTTCTTCGAGTGCTTTTTTGTATTTTTCAATTGCAGCTTCTTCTCCTGTAATGCAGGCATTAATGATAGCTTCTGTATCGCCTCCTGTAAATGATGATTTGATATCAATCCAAGTTCGGTGCAAAGCTCCAAGTGGTCCGCCACCAGAAGTTTCTGTTGATTTCCCGAGTTTATTGATTTCGTCTTGTAATTCAACAATAAATAAAGCTCTTTCTCGTGCATATTCAAGGAAGTCAGTTTTCATTGCTGGGTTTTCTACATGCTCGGCTGCATTTGTATATCCTAGTTTTCCATCTTCAAGAATTGAAATTAATCCTTCTAGAGTTTTAACTGCTTCTTTTGTGGTTTCATCTGTATGTATCATGACGTAATAGTTTTTAAATTAATACATTACAAAGTTGGTGATTTCTAAAGCATTATGTCTTACAGGATTATAGTTGAGGTTTTACAATATTGTAGAATGGGAATTTTGTAATTTTTTTGTTTCACGCAGATTTAGCAGATTTTAGCAGATTTATTTCTTTTGAAAATGAATTTTTCTTGTTTAACGTTTTGCGTGAGGGATAGGAGCGATATCCTTTTATGGCGGGGTTCGCCATAAAAGATATAGCGGATAGCCCGGCCGAAGGACACGCCCATAAAAAAAACAGCTTAAAGTATAAAAGTGATGAAACTTTTGAACCTTAAGCCGTTTTTATAAAAACTTAGAATATTGTTATGCAGTCAAAGCTTCTTTGATTCTGCGTAATGCTTCTTTTAAAATATCGTTGCTTGTTGCGTAAGAGAAACGAATACAGTTTGGATTTCCAAAAGCGTCACCCGTTACTGTTGCAACGTTTGCTTCTGCCAAAAGATACATTGAAACATCGTTTGCATCTTTGATTTCGTGTCCTTTTAAAGTTTTTCCAAAGAAAGATGAAACGTCTGGGAATACGTAAAAAGCTCCTTCTGGAACGTTGATTTTTACTCCTGGAATTTCTTTTAATAATCCGACAACTAAATCTCTACGTCCGTGGAAAGCTTGAACCATTTCGTTTAATACGCTTGGATCTGCATCTACAGCTGTAATTGTAGCTCTTTGTGCAACTGAATTTGCTCCAGAAGTTACTTGTCCTTGAATTTTTGTACACGCTTTTGCGATGAATTCTGGTGCTCCAATATAACCAATTCTGTATCCTGTCATGGCAAATGCTTTTGCAACTCCGTTTACTGTGATTGTTTTTTCTAACATTCCTGGGATAGAACCGATACTGCAGAAAGTTCCTGAGAAATTGATGTGCTCATAAATTTCGTCTGCAACCACGTAAATATTTGGGTGTTTTTCTAAAACTTTTGCAAGTGCTGTTAATTCTTCTCTGCTGTAAACAGATCCAGATGGGTTACATGGAGAAGAAAACCACATCATTTTTGTTTTAGGTGTGATAGCCGCTTCTAATTGTTCTGGAGTAATTTTGAAATCTGTTTCAACAGAAGTTGGAACTTCAACAGGAACTCCGCCAGAAAGTTTTACGATTTCGAAATAAGAAACCCAGTAAGGTGCTGGTAAAATAACTTCGTCACCGTCGTTTAACATTACTTGTGCAATGTTGTATAATGATTGTTTTGCTCCTGTAGAAACTACAATTTGAGATGGTTTGTACTCTAAATCATTGTCTCTTTTGAATTTTCTGCAGATAGCTTCTTTTAAATCTTGGTATCCATCAACTGGAGAATAGGTGCTGTAATTATCGTCGATTGCTTTTTTTGCAGCTTCTTTAATAAAGTCTGGTGTATTGAAATCTGGCTCGCCTAAACTTAAGCTGATAATATCTTTTCCTTGTGCTTTTAATTCTCTTGCCAAAGCGGCCATTGCTAATGTTTGCGATGTCGCAAGATTGTTGATTCTGTCCGAAAGAATATGATTCATTATAAAAATTTTGAATGTCCTTAAATTTGCTGTGTTGTTTAAGGAAGGTTATTATTAATAGATTTTTTTTTAGTTTTTAAACTGATAACTCTGGTTTCATTCCCAATTCACGTAAATGTTTGAAGTGAGCTACAATGGCACTTCTCATTGTTTTGTATTCGTAATATGGTAAATTGCATTCTTTTGCAGTTTCTTTTACGATTTTTGCAATTTTACCATAATGAATGTGACTAATATGTGGGAAAATATGATGCTCGATTTGATGGTTTAATCCGCCAGTGTACCAATTTACGATTGCATTTTTTGGTGCAAAATTAGTTGTAGTGTACAATTGGTGAATAGCCCAAGTATTATCCATTTCGCCTAAATCATTTGGAGTTGGATTTGTGGTATGATCAACAACGTGTGCCAATTGAAATACAACACTTAATATTAAACCAGTTGTATAATGCATTACAAAAAATCCAAGAAGTACTTTCCACCATGTAATTCCGATTAACATTGGTAAAACAATCCAGATTGAAACATAAATAATCTTGGTAATTATTAAAGTTGTCCAAAGAATTTTTGGGCTTTTTGGTTCTCCGTAAGATAATTTTCTTTTTAGGTAATTACGCATTTGTTTGAAATCGGTTGTAATTGCCCAGTTGAAAGTTAAAAGACCATATAAAAATACAGAATAATAATGCTGAAAACGGTGAAAACTATGCCATTCTGCATGTTCTGTAAAACGGATAATTCTCCCTGCGTCTAAATCTTCATCGTGTCCAGGAATATTTGTATAAGTATGGTGTAATACATTATGTTGTACTTGCCAGTTATAAACATTTCCAGCCAAGACATAGATAGTGCCTCCCATAAATTTATTAATCCAGTTTTTATTAGAATAAGAACCGTGATTTCCATCGTGCATTACGTTCATTCCAACGCCTGCCATTCCGATTCCCATAACTATAGATAAAAGTAACATTACCCAAAAAGGCATATTAAGTGTAAGAATCAAAAAGTATGGCGTAAGGAAAACCGCAAAAAGAATAACAGCTTTTAAATGTAACTTCCAGTTTCCAGTCTTCTGAATGTTGTTCTCCTTGAAGTAATTGTTTACCCGTGAGTTAAGTGTTCTGAAAAACTTCAGATTGTCTTGCCTAGCAAAAATTGGAGCGTTGTTATTCATAATTAATTTAAATAGTTTTCAAAGGTAATTATTATAAATTTTCAATTTGCAAAATTGAGTTAAATATTTCAATCGTAAAGTAGTACTTTTGTTAAAAATTTACAGCAATGGATGAGATATTGAAATATTTTCCTGATTTGACCGATCTTCAAATCGAACAATTTCAAAAATTAGACTTTTTATACCACGATTGGAATGAAAAAATCAATGTGATTTCACGCAAAGACATTGATTCTTTATATACAAAACATATTTTACATTCGCTAGGAATCGCTAAAATTATGAAGTTCGAACCTGGAACAACTGTTTTAGATGTTGGAACTGGAGGCGGTTTTCCAGGAATTCCGTTAGCGATTCTTTTTCCTGAAACGCGTTTTTATTTGATTGATGTTATCGCAAAAAAAATAAAAGTAGTGCAAGGTGTTGCTGATGCATTAGAATTAAAGAACGTAAAAGCAGAACAAAAACGTGCAGAATTGGTAAAAGGTGACTTCGATTTTATTGTAAGCCGTGCTGTAACCAATATGCCAGATTTTGTTTCTTGGATTAAAGATAAAATCAAAAAACAGCATAAGCATAAACTAAAAAATGGAATTCTTTATTTAAAAGGTGGTGATTTAGCCGAAGAATTAAAAGATTTTCCAAGCGCTACTTTATACAATTTGACAGATTATTTTGAAGATGAATTTTTTGAAACTAAAAAAGTGGTACATCTTCCTTTAAAGTTTAAGCCTTAGATTTTATATAACAACCCGATCATAAATTTTTTGATCGGGTTATTTTTTGAATTAAAATAAACAATTGCAATTAAGATGCTTTTTTTGAAAAGTTTAAAAAAGAATTTGCTTTATGATCTAAATTGTCAATGAAATTATGAAGCGCATTTTCTGAGGCGTCGATTGTATAATTAAATTCAGAGTCAAAGAAATATTCGCGAGAGATTACAGGTTCATTTGACGAATCATAGATAGCTTCGTCAGTTTCATCCAATTCGCTATTTTTATATGAATTTGGATGTGTATGCATTAAATCTGAAATAATTTCGCTAAACCAATTATCAAATTTTTTCTTTCTAGGTGTAATATGTCTAGCTAACAAAACCAATCCCACAAGTTCATTTTGTAAATAGTGAGAGCCTTTTCTGTATCTCACATCAATCATTCTTACATTCATTAAAGCAATCCATAAAGCTCCATTTACAGAACCAGTAGCTGGTGTCTGAAAGTCTGTGTCAAATAATAAAGGATTTGTTTGTTCTTTGTTGTTAATAGAGCACCATAATGCTTCGATACGTTTTTGAGTATCGTTTGTAGCTTGAGTGTATCCTGTAAAGCGCCAGTAAATCCATTCTAACAAAGCAGCCGTTAAACCTATAGAACCTTTATGGTTAATTTGCTTTAGTATATTTTCTAAATCGTCATTTCCTTCAATTGGATCTAGCAAATCATTTATTTTCTTTTTTGTCCATTTATAGTTAATTGGATGTCCAATACTTTTTGATTCCATTATTACTTTTGGAACATTGTTTAAATTTCTCATGTCTTATATTATTTTATTTTTTTCAACTTATTTAATAAGACAAAATTATAACGATGAGGTTATCAAAATGGGAACTAAAAGTCTAAAAAATAACAGAATAAGGTTTTTGATTTACCTAAAGTATTGGTTTTTAGTAATATAAGAAAAGTATTACAAAATATAATCATAAGTGCATGGAATATAAAAGCAAAAAGCCGAATCTAATGAAAGATTCGGCCTTTTGTATGTCGACAGGTCAAAAAACTTGAAACCTGAAACTTCAAACAAAATTATCCTAAGAAAGGATATCTGTAATCTTCTGGAGTTACAAAAGTTTCTTTGATAGTTCTCGGAGAAGCCCAACGTAATAAGTTCAATGCAGAACCTGCTTTGTCGTTAGTTCCAGAAGCTCTTGCTCCACCAAATGGCTGCATTCCAACAACTGCTCCAGTTGGTTTGTCGTTGATGTAGAAGTTACCAGCAGAGTTTTGCAATTTAGTTGTAGCAACTTCAATAGCATAACGATCTTGGCTGAAAACTGCTCCAGTTAAAGCATACTCAGAAGTAGTATCAACTAATTCTAAAGTTTCTTCCCATTTAGCATCTTCATAAACATAAATAGTAATAACTGGTCCGAACAACTCAGTTTCCATTGTAGTATATTTTGGGTTTGTAGTTACAATAACAGTTGGCTCAACAAAATATCCAACAGATTTATCGTAATTTCCTCCAATAATAATTTCTGCGTCAGCATCTTTTTTAGCTTGGTCGATATAACTTGCTAATTTATCAAAAGAACCTTCGTGAATAACTGCTGTAATAAAGTTTCCAAAATCTTCTGGAGAACCCATTTTCATAGATTTTACATCAGTAATCAATTGTTCTTTTACAGCTGGCCATAAACTTTGCGGAATATAAGCTCTAGAAGCAGCAGAACATTTTTGTCCTTGAAATTCAAAAGCTCCACGTGTAATTCCTGTAACTACTTGTTTTACGTTTGCGCTTGGGTGAGCAATGATAAAATCTTTACCACCAGTTTCACCAACGATTCTTGGGTAAGTTTTGTAATTGTGAATGTTAGCTCCAATTTTTGCCCAAATATCTTTAAATACGTGAGTTGAACCTGTAAAGTGAACACCAGCAAAATCACGGCTTTCTAAAACAGTATCTGTAATCATTAATGCGTCTCCAAAAACTACATTGATAACTCCATCAGGAACTCCAGCCTCTTTGAATACTTCTAAAATAATTTTTGTAGAAAATACTTGACTATCACTTGGTTTCCAAACCACAACATTACCCATCATTGCGGCACTTGCAGGAAGGTTAGCAGCGATAGCTGTAAAGTTAAAAGGAGTAATTGCATAAACAAAACCTTCTAAAGGTCTGTATTCTACACGGTTCCAAACAGTAGAATCTGATTTTGGCTGATCGTTGTAGATTTGAGTCATAAACTCAACATTGTAACGTAAAAAGTCGATTAATTCACAAGAAGCATCAATTTCTGCTTGGTGAATATTTTTAGACTGACCGATCATTGTTGCTGCATTAATACGAGCTCTATATGGTCCTGCAATAAGTTCAGCAGCTTTTAAGAAAATAGCAGCACGTTGTTCCCATGCCATATTTGCCCATGCTTTTCTTGATTCAAGTGCATTTGCAATTGCTTTTTCAATATGTTGTTTTTCAGCCAAATGATATTTTCCAACAACATGCTGGTGATCATGTGGCGCGGTAATGTTTCTTGTGTTTCCAGTTCTAATTTCTTCGCTTCCAATATGTAATGGAACGTCAATTTGAGAATTCCACATTGTGGTGTAAGCTGCCTGAACAGCTGCTTTTTCTGGCGAGTTCGGTGCGTAGCTTTTTACAGGCTCGTTTACCGCTTTTGGTACATGAAAGAATCCTTTTAACATGGGATAAATTATTTTAAAATTACGATTTGTTTAATTTTTTACAAAAGTACAAATGATAATTTGAATATATCACAATACAATATTAAAAAGTTGTATTTTATTGTACAACAAGTTTATGTTGACTATAAATTAACAAATTGCTTATACAAAAGATTACTCTTTTTGAAAAAAGTTAAGATAAACGGAATAATAAAAAGAAACTGCTGCTTAACTAAAAATTAGTTTAAGGCAAAAGGAGCGCACATTCTAAAAGTAGGCACAATTACTTTGAATATTTTTGTAGTAGTAAAATTGATCATATTAAAATGACCTTTCATTGCTCCATAAGGAGATGATAATAAACAGCCAGAACTGTAAGTGTGATTTTCTCCAGGTTTTAAAACTGGTTTTTTGCCAATTACACCTTCGCCATCTACAACTTCTAAGTCATTAAGAGAATCGAAAATTTCCCAATGACGCGATGTTAACTGAACAGAATCTTTACTATGATTTTCGATTGTAACTACATAACTAAAAGCAAAATGAATCTTGTAGTTTTTGAAGTAAGTGCCTTCAAAACTAGTCAAAACTGATATTTTTATGCCTCGTGTTATCTGAGAAACCATACTAACGCAGTATATATGTGAGTGTTATAGTGGCAAAGCTACAAAAAAAAATCATTTAATCTAGAACCTTAACATTTGTTTTAGTTGACTATATTGATAGAGTTTGCATTTCCTTTTCCGATTACGCGCTGGTAGCGGTCTGTTGCCTCTTTATAATAGACCAAAATGGTGTATTCATTTTCAGTTTGATAGAAGTTTCCATCAATAGCATTTTCATAATCAATAACTCCTTTTTTGTCGGCAACTGTGTACTGAAAATTGGTAAAACCTTGTTTAATCATAATCGCTTTTTCAAAAACGCCTTTATCAGTATTATAATCCATTTTATATTCTGGCGACAGACTGTAATTGTTAAACATTCCTGTAATATAAATGTCTTTGTTCAGCCTGAAAGCGGGTGCAGAAAGCGTAAAATAAATCCAAGCATAATCTGCTTCAATATCGTTGTTTGAACCATTGATGTTTTTAACGACAAAATTTCCGTTTACATCTTCATACAATGTGTAAATCTGATTTCCTCGCGCCGCATTTGTGTACAAATATGCATTATAAATGTCATTATTTGAACCTATACGCGCTACAAAATTATTTGCTGCTCGAATGTCTTTATTTTCAAAATATAAAAATTCATTTCCAGCCCAAAACTGTGTTTCTTGATCGTATTTGTAAATCAGCTGATTGCCAAGTGTGTATTGCGGAACAACATTTTTTATTGCAGAATTAAAGTTTCCGTTTTGCAGCAAAAGCACTTTTACATTTTGCAAAGGTGTTTGAAAAACGATATCATTTGAAAATATTGCAAAATCAAGATTTTGTTTAAAATTGATATTGTTTAAATTTCGCGTTCTTTTTACTTGGGCTGTAACGGTTGAATGATTTTCATACAAAACAAATTTTCTTGAAAGAATTACTTCCTTATCTTCATTTAGAATTCGAAGCATATAATTTCCTGAGAGTCGCAACTGAGTCGTAAATTGATTCGGAAAAGAAAGATTGTAATGAGAATAAACTTGTAAAGTGTTAAATGAATTAGAATAGTCCATAATTCGTTGATTATCCTGACCGTAAATATAATCTGTTTTCGGAATCTCAGTTGGTTTCCAATTGTAATCGCAATGAATTACCTCAAAATAATAATTTGCTTCACTTCCAAATAAATCATCAAACTGAAATGTAAAACTAGAACCTAATTCGAAAATTGGAACTACATTACTGCCATTCTGAACAAAAGAAACGGTTTTAATATTGTAAGGAGGATCAATTTCTTTTTCTTGCGCTTTCGCGAAAGTGATAATAAAAAGAAAAACAAAGCTTGTATATAAAAATTTTGACATCTTATTACGTTGAAAGATTGTAAATATAACAATTTTATATAACGAAAAAGATGCCAAACTATTGGATTTAACTATTAAGAACCCAAAATATATTCCAGATTACTTTCGATTTCATCGTTAATATAACTTTCTTCTAAAAGCGAATCTGATAACAATTTTTTGTTTTCCTGCAGTTTAATGATTTTTTCCTCAACCGTATTTTTCGAAATAAAACGAATCACATTTACTTTATTCATTTGCCCAATTCTATGCGCTCGTCCCACTCCTTGTTTTTCTGCGAAAGGATTCCACCACGGATCTAAAAATAAAACGTAAGAAGCTTTCGTAATATTTAAACCGACTCCTCCCGCTTTAAGCGAAATAAAAAATAACAACGGATTTTCTTTTTCCTGAAAACGCTTTACTTCTTGTTCTCGTTTGCTTGCAGGCGTTTCTCCAGTAATTTCACAAAAATCAATTTTATTTTCTTTACACCAATCGGTATAAAAATTAAGATTGGTAACAAACGAACTGAAAATGATTACTTTTTGTTTCGCTTTAATCAAATTTTCAAGATAATTTGTAACCGCAATATATTTTCCAGAATCAATTTCTGATTCTGCATCTACCATTTTTGGGTGATTACTCAACTGACGCAATTTCATCAAAGTATTAATAATACTGATTTTATCAGGAGATCCGTCAGTTTTAAGCAAGAAATTACGAGCCTTAGATTTTTCTTTTTCGTATAATTTCTCCTGTTCTGGATCCATATCGCAATAATAAATCTGTTCGGTCAATTCTGGTAAATCTTTTAAAACCTGTTCTTTAGTTCGTCGTAAAATATAAGGTTGAATAAGATTTTTTAATTCCTTTAAAACTTCTTCATTTTGCTTTTTCTCAATCGGATTTTTGAAGTTTTCCATAAAAAAAGCATAACTGCCCAAGATATCCGGATTTATAAATTGCATTTGCGACCATAAATCGTCAAGCGAATTTTCGATTGGCGTACCGCTTAAAGCGATTTTATGACCTGTACTAATTTTATTTATGGCCTTAAAAATCTTAGAATTTTTGTTTTTAATGTATTGACTTTCGTCTAAAATCAGATAATGGAAATCGTATTTTTCTAAAATGGAAATATCACGATGAACAATACTATAACTTGTAAAAATTAAATCGGTTGAATCTAATCTGCTGGCCAGTAATTTTCTGTCGTTGCCAACATATTGCATTCTAGAAAAGTGTGGCGTAAACTTTCCAGCTTCGTTAAACCAGTTAAAAACCAATGAAGAAGGTAAGACAATCAAAGCTTTAAGAGGTTCTCTTTCAATCGTAGTTTCGTTTGCAAACAAATCAAAATTGGTTGTTTTGGTCGTGAAACCCAATTGTTCTTGCACAGAAACCAGAACAGACAAAGTTTGAAGTGTTTTTCCAAGTCCCATATCATCGGCAAGACATGCGCCCATATTGGAATTGAAATGACCTAACAGCCATTTTACGCCATCAATTTGATAAGGTCTTAAAGTTGCTTTTATAAGATCTGAAGCGGTAAATTCAGCTTTGTGAATTTGATCTAAATCATTGTCGATTTCTGAAATTCCGTCCAAAGCAGTAAAATTGCTTTTGCGTAAAAGTAATTCGCCATTTTCGATTTTAGCCAATTTAGCCAAAGAACCGTATTTGCTAAACCATTCTAACGGAATTAAAAAGTAGTTTCCGTCGGGCAATGCAAAAAGCCTTTCTTTACTTTTTATGTTCGGAATTATTTCACTGAAATTAATCTTATAATTGCCAACCGTAATTATAATTTTAATATCAAACCAATCTGCTTTTGTCTCTTTTGCAATCGAAATTGTATTGCTTTCTGTAATGATTTCCTTGCTTTCGAGTTTTAAATTTTGAATGGTAAAACCTAAACTTTCAAGTTTTTCTTTATGATCAATAATCAATTGTATATTAACGTAAGGATCAGAGGTTTCTAAATCAGAATTTAATCCAAATAATTCATTTTTGATTTTTTCTAAACCAATTTCAACTAATTTTTCGATATATAAATTCTCATCAGCATTTCTCTTAAACTGAATAATTTTAGGTTCATTCGCTATCGCGAAATCAACAAACGAATGTGTTTTTTTGCTTTTGCTGGCATCAAAAATATAACCGTTATAATCAAAATAAAGATTGAGATAATAACAGTTTTTAAAGAAATCAAAAAAAGGCTGAATTGTACAGGAAACAATTTGGTCGCGAAGTTCAATTTCAAAACCATTTGCTTCAATATCGATTTTTTTGGCTATAGCTGGAATAAAATTTTTAAAATAATCATCGACTAATTTTGAAGGAATTTCGATCGATTTTTTCTTCAAAAAAGGAGTTAGTTTTTTAGCATTCAATTCTTTTAATCGGCCTAATTTCTTGTCGATAATTAACCAGCCAGGTTCGTCTAAAAGAATATCAGCAGTTTTATTCATTGGAAGAAATGTAGTTTCATTTTCTTTTAATGAAAGGGTATAAGTGATTCCTTCAGCATGTTTGTCAAATTGAATCTGAGGTTCAAAATCCAACGGATCGATGCTAATTCTAGAACGATAAAAATCCTTTTCGGGTCCTAAATTTAAAGAAAGCGGAAATTGTTCCTTTACAATCAAATCGTAAAACGGACTTAAATTAAATTGTAAATGCTGGCGAATCGCAAAATCAATTTTGGAATCTTTTTTTAAATCGGCAATCGTTTTAGCCGATTTAATTTTTGCACCAAATTTTTTAAAAATAAATTCAGGTTTTAAAGATTCGCAAATAGTGAGAATCCTTTTAGAATTAGAATCTAAATTTTCGAAATCAATTCCGAAACTTTCAAGCACGCCTTTTGTTGCTTTTTTGTCTAGATATTTGATTTCAATAGTATTTTCAGCAATATACGCTGTGGGAATATAGGCATTCAGATTTTTTTCAAAACTGATATCAAAACAGAACTGAAATGATTTTGTAGGTTGCAAAATTTAAAAATTTGGTTAGGCTTATAATTTAGATTTGGGCAAAAAATAAAAGGAGTTTTCAAAATAATAATAATTTGAAAACTCCTTTTAAATGAACTTGTATCACTTATATAGTGAAAAAATTAGTTTTCCTGTTTAAAGCAAAGCGGAATAATTTCGCCTTTTGCCAAACAGTATTTTTCTACCAATTCTGGTGTAATTTTGTTAGTGTAATCTTCTTCAATAACAATAAAACCTATGCTTCTTAATTTATCAAAATAATCACGGCCGTAAACACGAACGTGATCGTATTGTCCGAAGATTTTTGCGCGTTCTTTCTGATCTGTAATCGAGTCATCTGCAAAAGTAACTTCGCGAGATAAATCTTGTGGAATTTGAAGAATTGCCATTCCGCCAGGTTTTAAAACACGATATAATTCCTGCATCGCTTTTGTATCGTCTGGAATATGTTCTAAAACGTGATTACATAAAATAACGTCATATTCATTGTCTTTGAAAGGTAAATTACAGATGTCTGCTTTTACATCGGCCAAAGGCGAAAGTAAATCGGTCGTGGTGTAATCAAGATTTTTCTGTTTGCGAAATCTTTTGTAAAAAGCTTGTTCTGGAGCAAAATGCAATATCTTTTTTGGTGCAGTAAAAAAATCTGTCTGATCTTTTAAATATAACCAAAGTAAACGGTGTCTTTCTAAAGAAAGTGTACTTGGTGAAAGTACATTATTGCGTTGTTTTCCGTATCCGTAAGGTAAAAAAGATCTAAAACTTCTCCCGTCAATAGGATCAGTATATTTGCTTCCTTTTAGAGATAATGCTAAAATCGGACGCGCCACATAACTCAAACGAATTAATAATGGACGTGGTATTGTATTAAGGACTAATTTAAATAGTTTCTTCACAGTTAAATAAATTTGAACACGAATTTCACAAATTTACACGGATTAATGTTGTGGTGAAATTTCACGAACTTTTGATTTGGTTTAAAGTATTATTCTTTTGTATTTAAGGCTGTCTTCTCCAAAATTGACTAATAAGCCTAATTTATTTTTTGATGCCGCTAAATAATTTAATGTTTGCTTGATTTCTCCTGTTGTTAATGTTGCAATTGCTTTTAGTTCTAATATAATTTCACCAAAAATAACAAAGTCTGCAAAATAATAACTTGGTAATATGATGTCTTTGTAGGCAATATTATATCTTAATTCTCTATTATAAGGAATATGATTTCGTTGAAATTCATATTCTAAAGCGTCGCCATAAACTTTTTCACTATGTCCTTTTCCTAATATTTTATGGACTTCCATACAAATCCCAATAATTTTATAGGACTCTTCTCTTAAATACAATTCACTCATTATTTTTATTTCGTTTTAGTGTAATTTTTACTGTAACACTAATCCGTGATAATTCGTGAAATTAGTGTTATAGAATAAGTGGTATTTGTCTGAATTCGTCTTCTTCGTTGCTTTCGATTCCTAACGCTTTGTAGATGTATTGGAAAGTCGATAATAATTCTGGTTTTCCATCAACTAAAGCTACATCGTGCTCAAAATGCGCGCTTGGTTTTCCATCAGCGGTCAGAATTGTCCAGCCGTCTTTAAGTTGTTTGATGTTTCTTGTTCCCATGTTAATCATAGGTTCGATGGCAACCACCATTCCTTCAACAAACATTTTTCCTCGTCCGCGTTTTCCGTAGTTTGGCATTTCTGGTTCTTCATGCATTTTTTGCCCAACACCATGTCCAACCAATTCACGAACAACTCCGTAACCGTGAGCTTCGGTATATTTCTGAATCGCATTTCCAACATCTTCCACGCGATTTCCAGCTTTAAATTCTCTAATTCCAACGTAGAGAGATTCTTTAGTAACACGCAAAAGTTTTTTAACTTCTGGTGCAACTTCTCCAATTTCGAAACTGTATGCGTGATCTCCGTGGAAACCATTTTTAAAAGCACCACAGTCAACCGAAATAACATCGCCACTTTTAAGAGGAACATTATTAGGAATACCGTGAACAACCTGAGCGTTTGGACTCATGCAAAGCGAATTCGGAAAATCGTACAATCCAAGAAAACTTGGGACAGCACCGTGATCACGAATAAATTCTTCCGCTAATTTGTCAAGATATAATGTTGTAACTCCTTCTTTAATTTCAGAAGCAATCATTCCTAATGTTTTTGATACGATTAAAGCACTTTCGCGCATTAATTCGATTTCCTCTCTAGTTTTTTGGATAATCATATTTTTTCCATTTTTCAGTTCGCAAAAGTACAATTTTTAATTAAAATTTTTCGCCACGAATTCACGAATTATCTCGAAACAAAAATTTTAAAAAAGATATTTCACAAATCAATTAATTAATTTTTGAAGAAAATTCGTGAATTCGTGGCTATCAAAAGAATCAATTGAGTTAAACTGTTTCAGAAAAAAGCCATAAATTAGTAGTAAAAACGTTTATAATCATGGAAACTATTATAGATCACGATATATCTAAAGTTAAAGCTCTGAAGAAAATGAAGAGAAATGCTTTGGCTCTTTTAGGTTTTGCGGTACTGTTGTTTATCATCGCAATTTATTTTAAAATCTCAATACTTCAGGCTTTTAGCGAAGCAGCGATGGTAGGCGGAATTGCCGATTGGTTTGCTGTTGTGGCTTTGTTCCGCCATCCGATGGGAATTCCGATTTGGCACACCGCAATTATTCCAACCAAAAAAAATGAAATAGGAGAGAATCTAGGAAATTTTGTTTCTGAGGAATTCCTGAATCGAGAGAAATTAGAAATTAAATTGGACGAATTCAATTTTGCAACTAAAGCTTCAGATTGGCTTTCGCAAAAAGAAAATGCCGATAAAATTGCGAATGCTGTCGCTGTAAATATTATTCCAGGAATTTTAAGAACGATAAAAGATGAAGATGTTAAGAGGTTTATTCAAGTTCAATTCAAAGAAAAAATGGAAGGAATAAACTTTGGAAATTGGGTTGCAGTTGCGTTAGAACCTTTGCAGAAAGGCGATTTGAAAAATCAAATGCTGACCAACCTTCTTGAAGTAATGAGTGCAGAATTGACCAATAATAAAGATTTAATCAGACAGAAAGTGAAAGCTTCAACTCCACTTTTAAGCTTTGGATTGGCTGATAAAAGCATTACAGAAGGCGTATTTAATGGTTTACAGGATTTCTTAAACGAAGCTAAAAAGCCAGAAAGTGCTGTAAGGCTGAAAATTGATGAGTATATTTTTAATTTCTTAGAAAAAGTAAAAAACTCCGAAGAAATGAGAGTTAAAATCAACGATATGATTTTAGGTTTTGTCGGAAAAAAAGAAGTTCAGGATTACATTAACGGAATTTGGGACGAAATAAAACTTTCAATCTCAAATGATTTGGATAAAGGAGAAGAATCTTCAATAAAAAATAGTATTTCAAATTTAATTCAAACTTTTGGAAACGGAATTAAAGAAGATTCTGTTATGATTGACAAAATCAACAATTTTATTAAAATTGATTTGTTGTCAGTTCTTCTAAATAATAAAAAAGTAATTGGAGATTTAATTTCGTCAACTGTAAAATCTTGGGATGGAAAAGAAGTTTCAGAAAAATTAGAATTAGAAATCGGAAAAGATCTTCAATATATTAGAATCAACGGAACTTTGGTTGGAGGTTTTATTGGACTTGTGATTTATGGAGTTGAACAGCTTTATCATTATGTTTTTTAAACCATATAAGTGATATAAGTAAATATAAATTCGTAGTTTTTTCTTTGCGAAAATAAAATCACAAAAGAAATTATGGGACTCGAACATTTTTAAGCTTTACAATCTGCTACAAAATAGTTCTCGCAAAGTCGCAGAGACGCAAAGTTTATAAATTTCTTTGCGACTTAGCGTCTTTGCGAGATTTTTTTAAGTTCTATTTAAATGAACTTATATCACTTATATGGTTTGAAAAATTATAATAAAGAATGACAAGTCATTGCATTTGGCTGCTGAACGCCCATCAATTCTAAAATTGTTGGAGCAATATCACCTAAAACACCATCTTGAATGTTTTTCAATTGTTTGTCAACTAAAATAATCGGCACTGGGTTTGTGGTGTGCGCTGTATTTGGAGAACCGTCAGGGTTGATCATCGTTTCACAGTTTCCGTGATCGGCAATTACAATTGTTGTATAATCGTTTGCAAGAGCGGCTTCGATAACTCGTTTTGCGCAAGCATCAACAGCTTCACAAGCTTTAATGGCAGCTTCCATAATTCCGGTGTGACCAACCATATCTCCGTTGGCAAAATTCAAACAAACAAAATCAACTTCGCCTTTGTTTAATTCAGGAACAAGAGCGTCTGTAAGTTCGTAAGCGCTCATTTCTGGTTTTAAATCGTAAGTTGCAACTTTTGGAGAGTTTCTCAAAATTCTTTCTTCACCAACAAAAGGAACTTCTCTTCCGCCAGAGAAGAAGAAAGTTACGTGAGGATATTTCTCCGTTTCAGCAATTCTGATTTGTTTTTTGCCTGCTTTTTCTAAAACTTCACCAAGCGTTTCTGTAATATTATCTTTGTTGTAAACTACTTTTACGTTTTGGTACGTTTCGTCGTAGTTCGTCAATGTTACATAATACAAGTTTAATTTGTGCATGTTTTGCTCGTGGAAATCATGCTGAGAAAGTGCTTCTGTAAGTTCACGACCTCTATCTGTTCTAAAATTAAAAAAGATAACAACATCGCCTTCAACAATTGTAGCAAGCGGTTTTGCATTTTCATCAACAATAACAACGGGTTCGATAAATTCGTCGGTTACATCTTTTGCATAGCTGTCAAGTACACTTGCAACAGCATTTCTTGATGGAGTTCCAACACCGTTAACAACAAGGTCGTAAGCTAATTTTACACGCTCCCAACGTTTGTCACGATCCATTGCATAGTAACGTCCAACGATAGAAGCAATTTTTACTGGAGTATCTTTAATATAGTCTTCTAAATCGTGAATGTATTTTCCGCCAGATTTAGGGTCAACGTCACGTCCGTCTGTAAAAGCGTGAACATACACCTGATCTAAACCATATTCTTGAGACGCATCAATTAATCCGCGAAGGTGTGAAGTATGTGAGTGAACACCACCGTCTGAAACTAATCCTAAAAAGTGTACTTTTTTATTATTGTCTTTAGCGTAAGTAAAAGCATCAATTAGCACTTGTTCCTTTGCAAGTGTTTTATGTTCTACTGCTAAATTTATTTTGGCTAAATCCTGATATACAATTCTTCCGGCACCAAGGTTCATGTGTCCAACCTCGCTGTTTCCCATTTGACCTTCAGGCAAACCAACATTTAATCCGTCGGTTCTAAGTTGTGCACTTGGGTAATTTTTGTATAGACTGTTTATAAAAGGAACATTTGCATTGTCTATTGCAGATACTTTAGGGTCGGGAGATTTTCCCCAACCGTCTAAAATCATAAGGATAACTTTTTTGTTCATTACTTTTTGTTTTCTACAAATATAAGGCATTTCTAAACTTTGAAGAGAAAGCTTTGTGACATTTATATTTTATAAAATGAAGTGTAACAAAAAATATTAAATTAATTATAGAAATCTTTATTTTTTAAAATTTATTCACGCTAAACTCTTTTTCTGACTTTATTTTTGACGGCGTTATAGTCAATAAAATATTTTACGCTGATAGAAAAAATGTGTTTTAGAGCGTCATTATTTAAAAGCCCAGAAACATTGTGTTTAAAATCTTTATCTATAATTCGTTCAAAATTAGCAGCATTATTTCTGTACAAAGCAGAAAGCTGACTTCCAGGTGCAAACCACCAAGAATAAGATAAATCTGCATTCCAGGAATAAAAGCTTGAGTTTTTATTGTTTGTATATTGCGGATAAGAACTTAAATCGCCATTTGGCTCTAACATTAAAATATCTTTATTATCTGCATACGACCAATATTGGCGAATAGCAAGATTAATTGTCATAGTACTATTTACAGCATATTTTCCGCCTAAAGTGTTAGAATAGGTAATTACATTTCGGTTGGCAAAAATTATATCATTTGGTGTGTTTGAATTATTGTCATCGTCTATTTGATCGATATAACCCTTGTTATTGTTTTTTCTAAAAAAGCTAAAGAAATAGGTTAGCAATAATTTGTCGCTAAAACGGTATCTCGGCCCAATATCAAAACCGTATGAAATTCTTTCAGATTCATCAAAAACATTAAAAGTTCCGTTTAAGTCTATTGCAAATGCGTGATTATAGTTGGTTGAAATACTTCCCCAAGTTTCTATTCTTCTCGGAATCGCAACATATCTGTTGTCGGTACGAGGCTCATAATAATCATAGGTCTCAAAAGGGTAAAAAGTGATTCCAGTTCCGTAATAATTGTTTTTTATGGTTGTTAAATTCAAATTTGCATTAATACTATTGTCTTGTAATTTTCCAGATTCTTTATTGAATTCCGTATACATATTATAGTTTACCCGAAAAGTATTGAAACGCTTAGTTGGATTAAGAATTCTATAGTTGGCATTTCCGTAAAAGTTGTAATAATTAGTGTAGAAATTAATTCCCAAATCATTGGGATCGAAATCTTTAGTTACAAAATCAGTTCCAAAACTATATCGGTAATTTCCGCTAGTTTCTGCAAAAGTTACCGTAGAATATAAACCGGTTTTGTCTTGAACATCATTTATGAAACTGTATTTTACGTTTCCAAACAAACTATAAGTATTGGCTTTTGTGTTTAAATCCCAAGCCAAACCAGTCACATTTGCATCTCTAAAATGACCGTTTCGGCTAACATTTGTATTAATTAAAGTAACCGAAGAATTTTTTCGAAAACGCTGATCCAAAACCAAAACATTATAATTGGTAAGTGGTTCTACAACTTCTCTTCTGGTTTCTCCGGAAATAGTGTCTTTTATAACGGCAAAAGTTTTTTCGGTTACAGCATTTAAAATCCCAATTCCTAATCCGCCTTTGGTTCTGCCTGATAATTTTAAAGCGTTTAAAAGATTAACAGCTTGTGGCATTTCGCTGATTTCTTCGTTTTCGTTTAATTCCGGATCTACCGAAGGCACTCCGCCAATTCTTCTAGAATAGAACATTTTTCCTTTGCTGAATAAATCGGTTCCTTCTGTAAAAAAGGCTCTGTTTTCATTAAACTGCTGTTCAAAAGGTCCAAGATTTAATATTTGATCGTCATATTTTGTTTGTCCAAAATCTGGAATTAAAATCGCATCTACGGTAAAAGCATCATTAATTCCGTATTTAATATCAATTCCTCCCTTAATAGTTCCGTATGTTTTTTGGCCGTCAGCTGCGTTCAAATAATACGATGCATAAGGCATTAAAAACAATCGAGTAGGAGGTTTGATGTTTTCAATTCCTTGTAAAATTCCTGCTTGTTGTGTAAAACTGCCTATTTTTCCGTCTACAAAATTCCAAGTGTATTTGTAACGTTCGCGTTTTATTTCTCTAAAAAAATTAATCCCCCAAGTTTGTTTGTTTTCTGGCGAAAAACGTAAGGCAGAATACGGAATTTTAATTTCAACAATCCATCCGTTTTCAGTTAATGAAGCTTTGCTAATCCAAACGGCGTCCCACGAATAATCTTCGCCATTTGCGTCTGTCATAATGCAATCTCCTTGAACATCGGCGGCAGAAACATAAAACATAAAATCCTGCTGTCCGTCGTTAAATCCGTTTATGAAAACGCCAAATAAATCTGCCGTACCAAAATTGTCCCGTTGCGAAATTTCTTTTAATATTTTAGAAGGCTCGTTATCATACATCATCGCACCGATATAGACCGCATCATTATCATATATCACTTTAACTTCTGTTCTTTTTTCTTGCGGAATTGCTTTTCCATTGTCTGGATCCAACATCACAAAATCTGTAGCAATTGGCGCATTTTGCCAAGCAATTTCGTCTAGTTTTCCGTCAATAGAAATGCTTTGTGGAGTTAGTGTGGCCTGAATTGTTTTTTTCTGGCCGTAATTCCAAATTGAGAATAAAATAAAATAAAAGACAATTACTTTTTTCATTAAAGTTTTTGATGCAAAATACCTTCACAGGCACATTAATTTATGAAATATAGACTTGATTTTGTTTTACTTGTTACAGTTTAAGTTTCAAAATTCCCACTTTTTTTTGAATTTCTTAAGAAAATTCCTCAAAATGTTAAGTTTTTAACCATAAGAAAAAATCTTACAGAATCGGCATATTTATGTTAATAATGTTAAAGTTTAGGCAAAAAACGCCTGAAAATCAGGGTTGTATTTTGCAAGGGACGAATTTTTTCTACTTTTGCCTTACCCAAATTTTTGTTTAACCTAAAGAATTTCAATGATTTACAAGATTTATCCGTTATTTGTGTTTTTGCTGTTATCTTTTGCAAAAGATTCTAAAAACACTGCCGATCTAAAAAAGAACGCGACTGAAAAAACGATTGCTAAAGTTGAAAAAGTAACTGTTGATTCAAAAATCGAAAGCGTTTACAGTGCCCTAAATTCAAACAATTTTAAAATGCCAGAACTTAAAACTTTTTCGGAAGCTTTAAAGGGATTTTATTTGTTGAAAGAGAGAGGAGTTATCAAGAAAAATATCTTGACTCTTATTGATTTTAGTTTGTCATCAAATACAAAACGTCTGTGGGTTATTGATTTGACAACAAATACCATTTTATACAATTCGCTTGTTGCACACGGTAGAAATACTGGAGAAGAATTTGCTTCAGCATTTTCAAATCTTAATTCTTCTTTCAAAAGCAGTTTAGGATTTTATGCAACGGGAGAAATCTACCAAGGAAAACATGGTGCATCTCTTCGTTTAGATGGTTTAGAAAATGGTGTAAATGATAATGCTCGCGAAAGAGGTGTTGTAATGCACGGTGCAGATTATGTATCTGAGTCATTTATTAGAGATCATAAAAGATTAGGAAGAAGTCAAGGTTGTCCTGCGCTTCCGGTTGAGTTGACAAATGAAATCATTCAATTAATAAAAGATAAATCGTGTTTATATATTTATCATCCATCAAGAAGTTTCGCGATGGAAGAGAGGCTAATTTCTTAATTTAGCATATAAATCCGAATCTAGATTATAAATATCAGCTCTAAAAAGGAGCTGATTTTTTTTGCTCCAAGCTGTCCAATACCACTGATATAATGCATATTTTTTAGTGATTTTAAAGCTCATTGTTTTTTTAGTCGCTATGATGGTGTCAATTCTATCTTGTGGCCAGTTACCATCTACATCCAAAATGTGTTGCGCCAATTCTAGCGGATTTTCAACACGTACACATCCAGAACTCATAGAACGATTATTTCGTCCAAAAATGTTACGATGATTGGTGTCGTGAAGATAAACGCTATGATGATTTGGAAATAAAATTTTCATTAAACCTAACGAATTAGAATACCCAGGACTTTGGACGTAGCGATAATTGTTTGGTTTGTTTTCGTTCCAATTAACAGGATCGACAACATTTCCAGAAGAATCATAAATAGTGATATTCTTTTTAGATAAATAATTTCGATTTCGTTTCATTGCAGGAACAACATCTTCTTTCAAAATTGTTGGAGGAACTGTCCAAGTCGGATTAAAAACCACTGTTTTTAAAACCGAAGTAATAATAGGTGTTCTTCTTTTGCTTGTTCCAACCACAACATTTCGAACTAAAGTAGTGTCTTGATTTTCTACAACATTAAGGCTGTAATCGGGAATATTTATAATGAAATAATTCTCTGCAAATTCATTTGGGTACCATCTCCAACGCTCTAAATTGGCAATAATCTGTTCTTTTCTTTGTTCTTTCGAATAATTCAATGCTTTAATTGTTCCAACTCCAATAACTCCGTCTGCGGCCAAACCGTGTCTTTCCTGAAATTTTTTAACAGCTTCAAAAGTTTTGCTGTCATATATCTTTGTAAGGCTATCTCTTCCGGTAAGATCGTTCCAATAGCGTAATCTTTTTTTAATATTTATTAAAGCGGAATTGGTATCGTTTAAAACAATTTTTTCTACCGATTCGATTGTTTTGATCTCATCGTCAGGAAAAGCATTGATGATTTCAAGTGCTTTTAAAAGCTGTTTGTAAGTTTGGGTTTTTGGCTGAATATTGTCAACAATGCTGTCTAATTTGTTTTTATTAAAAGCTTTAATTAAAACATTATTTACATCAAATGCCTTTTCATCGAGATCCCAATTACCATAAAGTTTCTTAGGATCTAGTTTTCCTCTGTATAAATCATTTAGGTATTTTTCAAAATTATAAGTCAGCAAAATATCATAAGTTGCTAAATCTTTATCGCTTAGAGAACTTATTCTAGTTTCAAATTTTTTCAGTTGAGATGCCTTATAATCTTCAGGATTTAAACCTAATTCTTCTGATTTTTCTAATTGAGCTAAAACGTATTTTCTCTTCTGAAGATTGCCCCAAACGGTTTGGTTTTCAGAAGCGATATAAAATTGTTTCAGAGTTTCGCTTTTATAAGCGCCAATTATAGCGGTATCAATATCTACTTTTCTTTCATCAGTAAGTATAATTGCTGGTGCTTTTTTAGGGGCAGCAGGAACTGGTTTGGGCGTGTCTTTTTTACAACCCATAACAATACATATTACCAATAAAAAGTAAAGTTTTTTCATTCTTGTAATTTTTTAAACATCAAATAATGTTCGCCGACGTCCTTAATATCAAATGATTTATCTGGGGGTTGATAATTCAATTTTTGATAAAAGCCAACAGCTGCCGTTCTGGCGTTAAACCAAATCAAATCAACTTTGTTTGCATTGCAGTAGGTTTTGCAATGTTTGACGAAAGTCTCTCCAAATCTCATTTTTGATGCGTTTCTAAAACTGGCATTCCAAGAATTTGGTCTTGATTTTGCTCGGCAAATATAGTGTTGATTTTTTGAAACAAGGAAGTAATTCCTATTAATTTTTTATTAACAAATTATCCGAAAATAATGTATTGTTTCTAAATCATCTCCTTCGAAGATACGGCTTTCTATTGGTTTTTCTGCTTTTAAAAATAACTAACGAACAATAAAAGTTTCTTTTGATGTAATTTCTTTAATTGTAATCATGATTTTTTTTGAAAAATATTACTTTTATAACTTTTTAATTTTAAATAAGTTATAAATAATTGTTGTTTTTTCTTGAATTTTTTTGCGAAAAAGCTTGTTTTGAACTGAACTTTCTTTTTATATTTGCACCACCAATGCGAAAGTAGCTCAGTTGGTAGAGCTCCAGCCTTCCAAGCTGGTTGTCGCGAGTTCGAGCCTCGTCTTTCGCTCTAAAAATAAATAATTTTTAGATTTTTATTTTTTTAAAGATTAAAATTGTTTATATTTGCACCCTGTTAATGCGAAAGTAGCTCAGTTGGTAGAGCTCCAGCCTTCCAAGCTGGTTGTCGCGAGTTCGAGCCTCGTCTTTCGCTCTTCAAAAGCCTCAAACAATGTTTGAGGCTTTTTTGTTTTTATTCTTTTTTTAAACCATGTAAGTTATTTAAGTAAATTAAGTTTTGGTTCAAACCTTTTTTAAATGAACTTATATAACTTACATGGTTTAGATATTAGTTCAGGTTGCTTAAATCACTTTCAGCTTCTAGTTCAATTGGAGTTTTATTTTGTTGGAATAAACGCGCTGACAAATCTCCTTTCAAAGTGATTTTTTCTCCTTTAACTTCTAGCCAGCTTCCTTCTCTTAAACCTAAAACGGGAATCGAATTAAAAGCATGAAATTCTTTAATTCTAGTTTCGCGGGTTTCTCCCATATGTTTAGATTGCAAATCTGCGTCTAAATAATGCGGATTTAAGTTGAAAGGGATTAATCCTAAAGTCTGGAAACTTGGCGGATAAATGATAGGCATATCGTTTGTGGTTTGCATCGATAATCCGCAAATATTGCTTCCGGCGCTTGATCCTAAATAAGGCGTGCCATTTTTTACAGTTTCAGAAAGTAACTGCATGATATTGTTTCTGTAAAGCTGAGTAACCAATAAAAATGTGTTTCCTCCGCCTGTAAAAATTCCTTCTGCATTTTTTACAGCATCTTGCGGATTTTCAAATTCGTGAATTCCTTTAACTTCGATGTCTATTTTTGCAAATGCTTCTTTAGCTTTCTGTGTGTATTCGTCGTGCGAAATACCGCTAGGACGCGCGTAAGGAATAAACAAAATGCTTTTGCAATTTTTAAAATGCGATTGTAAAACAGGTAAAATGTATTCTAAATATCCACCTCCGTGCAAAGTTGAGGTGCTTGCGATGATAATGCTTTTCATGATTTATAAAATGGTAATTTGTTTGTTAAAGGTATTAAAAAGTCTGTTTTTATGTGGATTTTCAAAATTTTAATTAACATTTTTTTACCAAGTCGTTAATATTAAATTTGGAGCGTATTGAGATATTTTTACCGTTTTAAGAATATTTTTAATTTATTTCATTTTGATTCAGAAAATTACTTTCTTTTTAGTTGTTTTAGTGGCGCAAACTTGTATCTCTCAAGTACAAGATCGATCTGTTATAAATGGAAAAGTCGAATCAAATACTTCAGATTTGAGCGGTATCTATGTAATTAATGCTCAGACAGAAGAAACTGTTACAACAGATACTTCTGGATCTTTTTCGATTTTAGCAAAACCAGATGATGTTTTGGTTTTTTCTTCTATAAGTTATAAAGAAAAAAGAGTTTTATTAAAATCAGAAGATTTTTCGAATCTTAATTTTGCTGTAAAACTAAATATGGTCATGTATCAGCTGCAAGAAGTTGTTATTAAAAAATATGATAATATCAGTGCAGAAAGTTTAGGTGTAATACCTTATGGTCAGAAAAAATATACTGAAGCAGAAAGAAAATTGCATACGGCAACGGCATTGAATGCAACTGCAAATGGAGGCGGAATGGTGGGTGGATCTATTTCTGCTGATCCTTTGCTTAATTTTTTCTCAGGAAGAACAGCGATGTTAAAAAAGGAAGTGGCTGTAGAGAAAAAAGAGTTTTTAATGAGGCTTTTAGAAAATATGTTTAGTTTGGAACATTTTATTGACAGATTAAAAATTCCTGCGGAATATGTAAAAGGATTTGAATATTATGCAATAGAAAACGACAAGTTTACAGTAATTTTAAATTCGAAAAATAAAACTTCGACAGAATTCTTGTTGGGCGAGTTAGCGGTAAAATATAAAGAAATGCTTGCCGTTGGAAACAAGTAAAGCCATATCTGCTGTTTTTTTTCTGTTTTTTGTTCAAACTGGTTTTGGACAGACAGAATTAAAGCTGTTGCATGGAAAGATAGTTTTAAGTTCTAAACCAGTTGAAGGGGTTAATGTAATCAATAATAATTCGCAAATATCTACGATTTCAGATTCGCAAGGTGATTTTTCAATTTCAGTAAAAGAAAATGAAATTTTGGTTTTTTCAGCTGTTAATTTGAATCCTTTAAAAAGACGAATTACAAAAGATGATTTAAGATCTTCAGAATTGTTAATCGAAATGACAATAAAAGAGCTTGAATTGCAAGAAGTTATTGTTGACGAAAATACTGCTATAACGGCTGAAAATTTAGGTATAATTCCTAAAGGACAGAAAAAATATTCGCAGGCAGAAAGGCAATTAGCGACAGCGGGAGATTTTAAACCGATAATGTTATTAGGTCTTTTAGGAGGATCGATGCAGCTTGATCCGTTAATCAATAAAATTAATGGAAGAACAAAACGATTAAAAGCAAATGTAGAGATTGAGAAAAAGGAAAAAAATCTTCTCAAATTAGGTTATTTGTTTGATGATGTCTACTTTGTTCAAAAGTTGCAAATAGCCAAAGAAAATGTAAATGAATTTAAACTTTTTGTGATTGAAAACAACGAATTTTGCACGGTTTTAAATTCAAAAAATAAAACTTCGACGGAGTTTCTTCTAGGAGAATTGGCTGTCAAGTATAAAGAAATAATTTCTAGTGAAAATAAGTAAAAACATATCTATAATTGTTCTGGTTTTATTAGTTCAAATCTGTTTTGGACAAAAAAATGATTTAAAACAGCTGGTTGGGAAAGTAGTAGAACATTCTACACCAATTGAAGGAATTAATATTATCAATAACGCGACTCAAGTAGCAACCGTTTCAGATTCTGAAGGTAATTTTTCGATGCAGGTTAAAGAAGGAGATGTTTTGGTTTTTTCTGCTGTAAACCTTGAACCATTGAAACATAGAGTTGTATCTGGCGATTTTTATCCTAATATTTTAATTGTTAAAATGACAGCGAAAGAAGTCGAATTGAAAGAGGTTGTAGTTAATGAAAATGCAAATATCACAGCTGAAAATTTAGGAATAATTCCATACGGACAAAAAAAATATACTCCAGCAGAAAGAAAAGTTTATACGGCAACTTCTACTTCGGTAGATAAACTCTTGAATGCCATTTCAGGTCGAACTACTATGCTGAAAAAAGAAGTAAATGTGGAGAAAAAAGAAGCGCTTTTTAGAAAACTAGAATATCTTTTTGAAGAGAATTATTACACGGATAGATTGAAGATTCCGGTTGCTGATATAAAAGGATTTCAATTATTTTGTGTGGAAGATGCCGATTTTGCTGTATCTTTGAATAGTAAAAACAAAACAATGAGTATGTTTTTAATCACAGATCTAGCAAGAAAATATCTAACAATTCTCGAAAATGAAAAATAAATTAGGAATACTCGTTGTCTGCTTATTTTGTCAAATTGTATTAGGGCAAAACGGTTCAAGGAAGCCATTACATGGTCAAGTTTTAAATGACTTTTTAGCCATTGAAAGTGGTTACGTAATGAATATTAATGCCAATGTCAGAACATTTATTGGTTCAGGTGGTTTATTTGATATTATGGCGCGGCCAAAAGATACATTGTTGTTTTCTGGTTTGGCATTTCAATCAAAAAAAATCATTTTAACAGAGAAAGATTGTGCTGAGGTGCTTTTTAAGGTAAAATTAGATTTAGTAAATAATCAGCTTAAAGAAGTTGTTGTTCATAAAGAATTAAAAGTCAAAGCGCTTGGAGGCGGTTCGCAAGGTATTGTAGATATGCAGTTTGAAGATGATAAGCAATCTACAGCAAAAAACAATGCGATGATGTCAGATCAAACGATAAAATACGGAATGGATTTTGTTCGTATTTTTAAAGATGTCAAAAAACTTCTTAAGAAAAAAGATGACATAAAAGACGAAGAAATAACGGATATCGCTTTTGTGGAATATGCGAAAGATAATTTTACAAAAGACTTTTATACCAATACATTAAGTCTTAAAGAAGATGAAATCGAATTGTTTTTAATGTATTGTTCCAACGATCCGCACTCAAAACAAATGGTTGATCCAGATCAGAAATTCCAATTGATAGATTTCATGATTAACAAGAATAAAGAATTTAAGAAAGCGGCTTCTGCTCAAAAATGAAAAATAAATTAGTTTACTGTTTTCTTGCGGTTGTATTTGTATTGTCTTCCGCATTTACTTTTCACAAATTTTATGTCGGAGTTTTTCAGGTAAATTATGTTGCCGAAAAAAAGATGATTCAGATAACTTCGCGCATTTTTATTGATGATTTGAATAATGCGATGGAAAAAAAGTACCATAAAAAAACTTTTGTAGGTACCGAAAAAGAAACACAGGCAGATCTCGATTTATTCGAAAAATATCTTTCAGAAAACTTTTTGATAAAAGTAAATGGTCAATCAAAAAAAATAACTTTTTTATCTAAAGAAGTCGAAGCGGGCGATGTTCTGGTTTGTTATTCTAGAATTAAGGATATTGATAAGTTTAAAACATTAGAAATTTCGAATACAATCTTAGTGGATTGGAACTCAGAACAGCAAAACATTACACATATTTCAGCATTTGATACCAAAAAGAGTGTTCTTTTTACACAATCTTCAAGGAAAGAAGTGTTAAAATATTAAATGAAGTCGTGAAATTATGTATTAATTACTATTTTCACAGCCTGACAAATTACCATTTAACTTTTTATGAAAAAACTTTCATTATTATTGCTTTTTCCTGCATTTTTAGTTGCACAAGAAAACGCAGGAACTGCCCCTGTTAGACAACAAGGAAAATACGATACCAACAAATTTAGCCAGATGTACGATTTATTGGCTACTCCAAATATGTTTCGTACCGCTTCTGGTGCTCCAGGACCAGCTTATTATCAGCAACAAGCCGATTACAAAATTGATATTGAATTAGACGATAAAAATTCAAAATTAAGCGGATCTGAGGTTATTACATATAGCAATAATTCTCCAGATTCTTTAGAGTATCTATGGATTCAATTAGATCAAAATCAGGCTAGAGCCAATACACAAACTTCACTAGCAGAAAGTGATAAAATTAGTCAGGTTTTGCCACTTGATGGGTTTTCTTCTAAATATTTAAAGAAGGATTTAGAACGCGGTTTTAATATTGAGCAGGTAAAAGATGCAAAAGGAAATGCGATGTCGTATACGATCAACGAGACAATGATGCGTATTAATTTGACTTCGCCTTTAAAACCTGGAGAAAAAATTTCTTTTTCAATAAAATGGTGGTACAATATCAATAATTACAGAAAAGAAGGCGGTCGTTCTGGATATGAATTATTCGAGAAAGACGGTAATAAATTATATGTAATTGCGCAATTCTATCCAAGAATGGCAGTTTATAATGATGTTGAAGGATGGCAGAATATGCAGTTTTGGGGAAGCGGAGAGTTTGCTCTTCCTTTCGGAAATTTTGATGTAAACATTACAGTTCCTGCGGATCACGTAATTGATGCGACTGGAGAATTGATGAATAGAAGCGAAGTTTTTACAGCAGAACAAGTAAAAAGATACGAACAAGCTCAAAAATCATTTGATAAACCAGTTGTTATTGTAACGCAAGCAGAAGCAGAAGCGGCTGAAAAAGGTTTTTCTGAAAAGAAAAAAACTTGGAAATTTAGTGCTAAAAATGTTCGTGATTTCGGAATTGCTTCTTCAAGAAAATTCATTTACGATGCAATGGCTGTAAAAATCGGAAACAGAACTGTTATGGCAGAATCTGTTTATCCGAAAGAATCAAATCCGCTTTGGGGAGAAACGTCTACAATGGTTGTAGCGCATACTTTAAAAAGCTATTCATCTCATACTTTTGATTATCCTTATCCAAAAGCAGTTTCAGTTTCTGCAGAAGATCAAGGGATGGAATATCCAATGATTTGCTGGAATTATGGTCGTCCAGACGAAAATGGCGTAACGAGTAAAGAGGTTAAAAACGGAATGATTGGCGTTGTTATTCATGAAGTTGGACATACTTTCTTTCCTATGATTGTAAATTCAGACGAGCGTCAATGGACTTGGATGGATGAAGGTTTAAATTCATTTTTAGAATATTTGGCAGAACAAGAATTAGATTCTAATTTTCCTTCTAGAAGAGGACCGGCAAAAAATATTGTTCCATACATGAGTGGTGATCAAAAGTTCTTGGAACCAATTATGTCGAATTCAGAAACAATTCACCAATTTGGAAATAACGCTTACGGAAAACCAGCTACAGGTCTTAATATTTTGAGAGAAGTAGTTATGGGGAGAGAATTGTTTGATCACGCTTTTAAAACGTATGCAAACAGATGGAAGTTCAAACATCCAACTCCAGAAGATTTCTTTAGAACGATGGAAGACGCTTCGGCAGTAGATTTGGATTGGTTTTGGAGAGGTTGGTTCTACTCAACAGATTTCGTAGATATCGGAATTAAAGAAGTAAAACAATACTATGTTTCAGAAACGCCAACTGCTGATCTTAAAAATGTAAAAGTTAGAAAAGGCCGTTTTGGTTTTGAAAAAGGACCTTTTGTTTATTTAGTTGCTGGAGATAATGCAGAAGTAAAAGCCTCTTCTAAAAAGGCATTACAAGTTGAAGAATTTAAAACTTTAGCTGATTATGTAGATCAGACTTTTACAGCTGAAGAAAAAGCAAGTATCAAATCGCCTAAATATTTCTATGAAGTAGAGTTTAATAAACCAGGCGGAATGATTATGCCAATTTTAGTTGAAATTACATACGAAGACGGTACAAAAGATAATTACAAATATCCAGCGCAAATCTGGAGAAAAGGGAATGAATCTGCTAGAAAAGTATACGCTACAACTAAAGCAATTAAGAGTATTCAAGTTGATCCAAAATTGCTTACGGCAGATATTGATGTAACAAATAATTCTTGGCCAAAAGTAGAAACAAAGTCAAAATTTGACTAAATAAATAAAAAGTTAGAGAAAAGTTCATTGGGTATAAAAAGCCTAATGAACTTTTTTCTTTTTTAATAAATGCATTTTAAAGGACTTTTTAAGTTAATTTTAAAACTCTAAGGTGCAAAATTTAATATCTTTGCGTCAACAAAAATAAAAGTTATGTTTGGTATAGGAGGAGGAGAATTAGTTTTTATACTGTTTATAGTACTAATGCTTTTTGGTTCAGATAAAGTTCCAGAAATTGCTCGTACAATGGGAAAAGCTATGGCTCAGTTAAAAAATGCAACTAATGATATTAAAAGTGAAATTCAAAAAGGAGCTGAGGCCAACGGTCTCGATTCTAAATCTTTGACTGATATCACAGGAAATATTAATGCAGAAATTAATAATGCAAAATCTAATTTACTCGGAGATACAGGAAATCTTTTAGGAGATACAACCAATGAAATCGAAAAAGTAAAAGAAGATATTGATACACTTTCTGGACCTATTAAACGCCAAAGATAATGCTTGAAACAATAAAGGAATTAGATAAAAATCTCTTAATATATCTTAACGGATTAGGTTCTGAAACTTATGATAAACTTTGGCTGATTATTACTCAGCAGTTGTATTGGACACCATTTTTTCTATTGCTTTTTTATCTTATTTATAAAAAAATAGGAGGTAAGCAGACTCTGTATTTATTGCTTTTTATAGCAGTTCTGATTGCTTTTACAGATCAGACTTGTAATTTATTTAAACATACTTTTCAGCGTTTACGACCTTGTAATGATCCAGAAGTAAATACAATTATCAGAGTTGTGGATTCTAGAAAATCGTTTAGTTTTTTCTCTGGACACGCTGCAAATACAATGGCAGTTGCAACTTTCTTATTTTGGGTTTTAAGACGTTATTTTAAATATATTGGCTTCTTGTTTTTATGGCCTTTAATATTTGCTTACAGCCGAATTTATTTAGGTTTGCATTTTCCAGGAGATATTCTTGCTGGATATTTCTTTGGAGCACTTTTCGGATCGCTTATTTATTTAGTGTACAGAAAATTGAAACCGCAATATTTTCCGGGATAGATTTTAAAGGAGCTAAGTTTCTGAGATGCTAAGCTTCGAAGGTTTTTCTTTTGGATTTTAAAAAATTATATAATTGAATTGGCTCCAGCTTTAGCTGGAGTTTTTTTATTATAATAATGTTAAAAAGGCTTTAGCCAAAATACAAATGAGTATTTGGCTAAAGCCTTATCTTTTATGAAAAACCATTATCTCCAGCTAAAGCAGGAGGCAAATCAAAATAAGTTTAAATCAATTTATACCTTAGAAGCTTAGCATCTCAGAACCTTAGAACCTCAAAAAATTAAAGAACTCTACTAACCGTCAATCCATCACGAATTGGCAGAAGAACAGTTTCGACTCTTGGATCATCTTTTAAAAGCTGATTGTATTCTAAAAGTACTTTTGTGCTAACATCATTTGGATGAACTGGCTCTAAAATTTTTCCGCTCCATAAAACATTATCCGATAAAATAATTCCGCCTTTATTCATTTTTGGAACAATCATTTCCCAATAATTGAGGTAGTTTTCTTTATCCGCATCAATAAAAACCAAATCAAATTTTACGTCTAAATCTGGAATGATATTTACAGCTTCACCCAAATGCTGAAAAATTTGTTTTCCCCAAGGCGATGCATCAAAATATTTTCTTTGGAAATCAACTAATTCTTCTTTGATGTCAATTGTGTGCAATTGCCCGTTTTCCTGCATTCCTTCACATAAACACAATGCTGCGTAACCTGTGTAAGTACCAATTTCTAGAATATTTACAGGACGAATCAATTTAGATAACATACTTAAAACACGACCTTGGAAATGGCCGCTTAACATTCTTGGTAAAAGTATTTTTTGGTAGGTTTCTTTATTGAGTTTAGCCAACAATTCTGGTTCATTTTCCGAATGCTGTTCGATGTAATCTTCTAATTCTTGTGATATAAAATGCATGTTGTAGTATCTTGTAATTTGAAGACAAAAATACAAAAAATATTGGCGAACTATTTGGCATAAAAAAACCATTCGTTTATGGCGAATGGTTTCCGTTTGTTAGTTTTTAATTTGCTTATTTTTTCAAAGCTTCATTTACTTCTTTAGCTGTTTTTACAGTTCCGTCTTTTGCAGCTTTTGCAGCATTTTCAACTTTTTCTGCTCCTTTTTTAGTCGCATCTTTTACGTCTTCAGCAGCTTTTTTAGTAGCGTCTTTAACGTCTTGAGCTGCAGTTTCAGTCGCATCTTTAGCTTTAGTCGCAGCGCTTTCAGCTTTACTTACAGCACTATCTTTAACTTCTTCAATATCCGTTGTCAATGAGTCAACTTTGTTTCCAAGAGTTAATTCGTCTTCAGCAGGTTTTGTTTCTTTTTTCTCGCATGACTGAACAGCGAATGCTAATAAAGCGATAACAGCTAAACTTAAAATCTGTTTTTTCATAATTTCAATTTTTTTAGGTTGATAAAACTTAAAGGTTAATGGCTGAAAAATAAAAATACAAATTTTAAAATGATTGAGCTCTTTGTAAGATTATTTTTCTTTCGAGAGCAAGACAATTCTTATGCCAAAATTTTTCAATTCTGAATAGAGAAGATAATTTTTTTTAATTTTTATATAAACTGAAATTTATAATAATATCATCTTTTACTTTTATAAGACCAGCCATTTTTACCGGAGCTTCTAATTCGATATCAGAGAATTTTAAATTTAATGTTCCTTGAATCTTATCGTCGGAATTGTATAAGATGAAATCTTTGTATTTCAGTGTTTTGTCGGTAATGTAAAAGTTTAGCGTGCATTTGTAATTTTTACCATCTTTTTTAATATCAGTAATACTTACTGTGCTGTTTGGAAATTTTTTCACCTTTACAGTTCCTTGCAAATCCTTTGTCATTATTTTGTTGCCACAATCGAAATTTGACATTTTAATATCGGTATTGAAAGTGTTCTTTTTAGCACAATTTACATAAACGGTGTCCTTTATATTAAAGGTGTTAGAGCAATTGTACTTGCCAACTGTAGATAGTCCTGTGATTTCTATTTTAATTTTATTTATTACCACAGCCGTATCTTCTGGTAAAAAAGTGGGTTTAGCACTTCCTAAGAAAAAGAAAATTGCTAAACCCATAATTAATATTGAAAATCTCGTTTTCATTTTTTTATATATTAGAATGCAATTACTGCTTCGAATACTAAACCATTAAACTTACCACCATAAAAGTTATTTACATTTCCAGTAGCAGGATCTCCTGTAAATTGTGAGTAGTTTTTATAGTTTTGATTAACGTAGTTTAATTTAGCTAAGATGTTTTTAGTCATAAACCAACCAGCACTTGCTTCAAATTTATCTACAGTAACTTCTTTAGCATCGGCATTAGATAATTTTCCAGATACTGTATTGTATTTTCCTCCTAGATAGAATTGTTCTGTTTTTCCAAATCTGTAAATAAGCTCTGAAGCATATTGATTAGCAGTACGTTTGTCATCAGTTCCTGCTTTGTCTCCTCCTGAAGCTAATTCGATCGTTCCGAAGAATTCAAGTCCTTTATATTTTATAAAAGGGTTAATCATGTATGTTGTAGCCCAATTTTTGAAATTAGGATTGAACGTTGCCTCTGGAGTAGATGTTTTGCTAAAACTAGTAGCAACATCAGTAGTAGTTGTAGAAATAACATTTCCGTTAGCATCGGTCTTAGTAATAGTATTTTTATAAGCATTATTATTCAAGATACCCCAATAACCAAATCCTGATCTATTTGCAGAATAGATGTTTGCGTTACCAAGATTTGCATTATGGTAGTAAGAACCAGTTAATCTTATTCTTAAATCTTCATTAATCTGTTTGTCATAACCAAATTTAGCTAAGATTGAAGGGCTATGTGTTGTATTTGCGTTCGGACCAGAAGGGTAAAAAACTTCTTCATTACTTTGATTTAAATTACCATTTGTAACACCTAACATACTTACCCATCCGCTTCTGTTGTAGTAAACCTCCATACCCATTTCTGTAGAGAAAGAATACATAATATTGTTTCCAACAAATGCATTTTTGATTGTGTTACCATTATCAGAACCTCTAAAGTGAGCATCACCAAAATTGTTCTCCATTTGTCCAATTTTAATTGTAGCATATTTCATTACATCAGCCAAGAAATCTTTTTTGATGAAGTCTAACTTGTCAATTTGTAAGTAGCCACCTTTTACATAAGAATCATTGTGGTGTCTTGACGCTAAATAAACATCTAAATTTACTCTTACTCCGTCAAACAATTGAGCACCAATGTACATATCTGCAGCAGGTAGCGTAAAATTGTTTTCAGTATTCATTAAACGATATCCTGTAATTGTTCTAGTTGTAGTCCCGGTAGGTGTTGTAGTGATAGTAGTAGAACTAGCAGGCTGGTCGTTGAATGAATTTGTTGCTTGAAAATCCATATTGAAAGCCCCACCAAAGTCAATGCTAAGACCTTTAAATTCTCTGTTGTCTTTTTGTACGTCGAAAACGTTGATACCATCTTTTCCTCTAGAAATTTGGTTTTGCATGTTTCCAAAACTAACTTGTGCCTCAACAGCAAACGTACTTATTAATGTAATAAATAGGATATAAATCTTCTTCATGGCAATTATAAATTAAAGTTTAAATTAAATTTTATGGTTAGGTCTTGTCCTGTTTTAATGGTGCCAAGCATTGCAGTTGGCGATTTCATTCCGAAATCTGTAAAAGTGATTTTGTTTGATCCTTGCAGATTTAAACCATCTTTTGTAACAGCTGTTTTTACAGTCGTTTTGTATACTTTGCTAACTCCAGCAATGGTATAAGTTCCTGTAAGTTCCCAAGTTGTTTCGTTTACTTTTTCAGCAGATTTTAGAACGTATTTGATATTTTTGTTTTTATCAGTTTTTAAAGTTTCATAAGCTACTTTATCCATGCTCTTTTTCTCGCTTTTTACAGTTTCAGCAGGAAGATTTATTGTTAATGCTTCGATATCTGTTAGTTTTCCGTTAGCGATATTAAGTGAAGCAGTTCCAGTTCCAGAAGCCGACTTCATTTCCCAGTCATGAAGTGTTGAGGTTCCAGCGACTGAGAAAGTAGATTTGTCTAAAGCGTAAGATTTTTGTGCTGTAGCAATTGTTGTAATTCCTAAAAATGCAGTAACAACGGCTAAAAATTTTAAGGTATTTGTTTTCATTTTGTCATGTTTTTATTTTAAAGAATGAGTTAATGTGTCGGCCAGTTTCTAATTAGTACTAAGAATGTTGTTTTAATTTGTATCAAAGATCCTTCTATATATCAATTCAAGACATGATAAAAATCATTGTTAAAATTTTATTAAATAGGTATTTAATAACTACAACGTTTTCATTTTTTGTAAAACCGATCACTAAGACAAAAAGCGGTGTCGAATTTTATTAAATTGTTAGTTTTTAACATTTAGTTAGAGAAAATAAAAACTTAAAAAGTGTATTTATTTTAACATTAGAATTGATTCTTTTTAGCTTAAAATGATATTGAAAATCACTGTTAAATCTTTGCCCGCTTTTACAACTCCAAGTGCCGCTTTTGGAGGAGTCATTTCAAAATCGCCAAACGTGATTTGGTTAGAACCCTGTAAAGTCAAAGTTCCATTAGAGAATGTTATTCTTACTTGAGTTACAAATTCTTTACTTACGCCAGCAATAGTATAAACTCCAGTTAAGTTCCAAGTTGTTTCGTCTGCTTTTACTGCTGATTTTAAAGTGTATTCAATAGTTTGATGATTTTCAGTGTCAAGAGCTTCATACGCTACTTTATCCATACTGGTTTTGTAGCTTTTTAAACTTTCGGCTAATAATGATATGTTTAAGCTGTTAATTCCTACCAGCTTAGAATCTTTGATGGTTAAGTTGGCTGTTCCGGTTCCTTCTGTAGATTTCATTACCCAATCGTGTACGGTAGAAGTTCCTGCAACTTCAAATGTCGAATTTGCAGTTACATTGTAAGTTCTTTGTGCATTTATTTGTAATGAAGCGGTTGTAAAGATTACCGTTAATAGGATTGATTTAATTGTTTTCATCTTGATTATGTATAGGTTAATTTTAATCAGGTGAGTTCGATAGTGGTTGAGAACTAACCTTGGTTTCTTTGATCAAAATTATTGTTCACATTAGCCAAAAGGAATGATAAAAATCATGGCAAAAGTTTTATTAAATCTTTACTGTAAAGGATGAATAGATTAATTCAAACTCAATTCAATTTTTTTGTGAAGAATAATTCGATTGTAAATATTTGTCTATTATTATGTTATGTGTTTTTTGCGAAAGCTTTAATAATTCGTCTTTTTTCAAGTAGATTTTAAGAATGTATTTAAAAAGCTAAGAAAAATGACAAAAGTGATTAACTTTGCAGCATGCAAATGGAGAAAAAAGACATACGCGCCTTATCAAAAGACCAGCTTCGCGATTTTTTTGTTGAAAATGGAGATAAAGCTTTTCGCGGAAATCAGGTTTATGAATGGTTATGGAGCAAAGGAGCTCACAGTTTTGAAGACATGACAAACGTAGCAAAGTCTACGAGATCAATGCTTGAAAATAGTTTTGTAATCAATCACATTAAGGTTGATACAATGCAGAAAAGTAGCGACGGAACTGTAAAAAATGCCGTAAGACTTCACGACGGACTTGTGGTTGAATCTGTTTTAATTCCGACTGAAACTAGAACTACTGCTTGTGTGTCGAGTCAAGTCGGGTGCAGTTTAGATTGTAATTTCTGTGCGACTGCAAGATTAAAAAGAATGCGTAATCTAGAACCAGGCGAAATTTACGACCAAGTTTTAGCTATCGATAAAGAAAGTCGTTTGTACTACAATCATCCGCTTTCGAATATTGTTTTTATGGGAATGGGAGAACCTTTAATGAATTATAATAATGTCATTAAAGCGATCGATATGATTACTTCTGAAGAAGGTTTAGGAATGTCTCCAAAACGAATCATGGTTTCGACTTCTGGAATTCCGAAAATGATCAAAAAAATGGCAGATGACGATGTGAAGTTTAAACTAGCCGTTTCTTTACACTCGGCAATTGATGAAACTCGCGCACGTATTATGCCTTTCAGTAAAAACTTCCCATTAAAAGATTTACGAGAAGCATTAGAATATTGGTATAGAAAAACAAAAAGCAAAATTTCTTACGAATATGTAGTTTGGAAAGGAATAAACGATGATAAAGCTTCGGTTGATGCCTTAGTGAAATTCTGTAAATATGTACCGTGTAAAGTCAATTTAATTGAATACAACCCAATTGATGACGGTGAATTCCAACAAGCTTCAGAAGAATCGATTATGGCTTACATAGAAGCATTAGAAAATATCGGAGTAGTAGTAAAAGTGAGAAGAAGTCGAGGAAAAGATATCGATGCCGCTTGCGGACAATTAGCCAATAAAGAAGCAGAATAAAAATTTACCACAAATATTCCGTTAGGAAGTTTAAACTATAAGCTCGGCAGAAAAATTATCAGAATATATTCCGTTAGGAATATCTCATCGGTAGAAAATAATATTGACAATGTTGATACATGTCCCTTCGGGACATTTGAATATTACAAATAAAAAAAAGCATTAAAAACGAGAATATTTCTGGTTTTTAATGCTTTTTTCTTGGGCAAAAAGGATATTATTTTTTCAAATCTATTTCTTCTGTAACTCCGTCTTTTGTTACTTTCGCAAGCGTGTCGCAATCTCCGTTTCCGTAATCTATGGTTGCCGAAGCACCATTTTTGGTAATAGAAACAATTCCTTTTACGGCAAAAGATTTTCTGCAAGAAGCATTAAATTCTAAAGGAGTAGTAATTTCTGCCGAAAAAGTATCTCCATTCGGGAAAGTTGTAGAACCGCTTCCAGTTACTACAAAAGCATTATCATCCCAATCAAACCAAGTATCGTAACCAGATGTCATTTCTTTTATCAAAGTTCCCTTTCTGGTATAAACACCACCGTCGTCAAAAGTAATGGTCAAATCTATCGAAGCCGTTGAAACCGGATGCGCAGTTACCAAAATATTAGTTTCTTTAATTGTTCTCACAATACTTTTGCTTCCCTGAATTTTTTTACCATTATGATAAAATCCTTCAAAAGTGTAGCTGATTGTTTGTGTCGAAGAACTAAAATCATTCGAAAAAGAAACGACCATTTTTCCTTTTACTGTATTTCCGTTATTTAAAGTACAGCCTTCAACGCCAAAATCCACCGTTTTTGTCCAAGTATTATTGGTTAAAACTGTTGTAATTGTAGCGCAGCTTGGCAAGAAATTCTTTATTGGTCCGCCTGGTTTTGCATTTACATTGAGTTGTGCACTAAATTGATCTTCAGCAATATTTGTCACATCTTCTACAGAAGCGTCGATTTTGGAATTGGTTATAATTTCTTCGTTCGTAATCGCTTTTCCTGATCCATCATTTGTTTTTTCATCAGAACTACAGCCGATAAAAAAAGACATAGTAATAAAAGTACCAATTAATAAAAATTTTGTTTTCATATAATAAATAGTTTGGGTTAATGAATTCAAATCAGTATTAGTTAGAACTATTTTTGGTGTTTTTTTCAGGTTGAAGGATAAATTATTTAAATCCTAACCTAAAATACACAACGTTTTTTTATTTAAAATAGTATATTTGGTGTTTAAATGAATATTACGTCTCAAATAAAGCAGCCTATTTTTAACGAAATGGAACTTTTCGAAAAAAAGTTCCATGAATCGATGACTTCAAAGGTTGCATTACTAAACCGAATCACTTATTACATCGTAAACCGCAAGGGAAAACAGATGCGTCCAATGTTTGTTTTTCTTACTGCAAAAATGGTTTCTGGCGGTATTGTAAACGAAAGAACCTATCGTGGAGCTTCGGTAATCGAATTGATTCATACCGCAACTTTAGTTCATGATGACGTAGTAGACGATAGTAATCGCCGTCGCGGATTTTTCTCCATCAACGCGCTTTGGAAAAATAAAATTGCTGTTTTAGTTGGAGATTATTTACTTTCAAAAGGTTTATTGCTTTCTATAGATAACGGCGATTTCGATTTATTGAGAATTATTTCTGTTGCTGTTCGCGAAATGAGCGAAGGTGAATTGCTTCAAATAGAAAAAGCCCGCCGACTTGATATTACCGAAGACGTTTATTACGAAATCATCAGAAAGAAAACCGCAACACTTATTGCAGCTTGTTGTGCGCTTGGCGCGAAAGCCGTAATCGAAGACGATATTCAGGTAGAAAACATGCGTAAATTCGGTGAACTAATCGGAATGGCATTTCAAATTAAAGACGATTTATTCGATTACAGCGAAGAAGCCATCGGAAAACCAACCGGAATAGATATTAAGGAGCAAAAAATGACTTTGCCTTTAATTCACGTTTTAAATACTTGTACTCCGCAAGAAAAAAAGTGGTTGATAAACTCCATCAAAAACCACAACAAAGACAAAAAACGCGTAAAAGAAGTTATTGCCTTTGTAAAAAACAATAATGGTTTGGCTTACGCCGAAAACAAAATGGTCGAATTCCAGCAGGAAGCACTTGCATTACTTCAAAACTTTGAAGATTCTGAGTTTAAAGATGCTTTGACTTTGATGGTAAACTACGTAATCGAAAGAAAAAAATAATCTTTTTAAATTAGATAATAAGAAAATGTGTCAATTAGATAATTGGTTATACTTTGTTGTAAATCAATTATCTAATTGGCTAATTTTCTAATTGTTTAATTATTTTTTTTCTCCCGTGCAACCATTTTAAATCGACAATCGTCTATGCTAATAGAAGTCTGTTTCTAAAACCAAAACCGAAAAGCTTATTAATGAAAATTATCCAGTTACATCAAGAAGAAACCAAAATCATAAAGCTGGCTGTCGAAAATAATCGTCAGGCGCAGCAGCAGATTTATAGTAAGTTTTCTTCTAAAATGTTGAGTGTATGTCGACAATATATAAAAGACATTCAATTGGCCGAAGATGTAATGATAACCGCTTTCATGAAAGTGTTTACGAATTTGAAAAACTTCGAACACAAAGGAAGCTTTGAAGGCTGGATCCGCCGAATTATGGTTAACGAATGCATTTCGTATTTAAGAGTTCAGAAAAAAGTAAAATTTGCCGAAGATGAATTTTTTGTTGAAGAAAGTTTTAATGAAATTGACAGCCAGTTTACGGTAGAACAGATTCAATATTTAATTGATGCTTTGCCCGACGGCTATAAAATGGTTTTCAATTTATACGCCATTGAAGGTTACAAACACAATGAAATTGCCAAGATGTTAGGCATTAATGAAGGAACATCGAAATCGCAATTATCGCACGCTAGAAAAATGCTGCAAACACAAATTACTATTCTAAAAAAACAAGATAATGGAACCGAATAATTTTGAAAAGGATTTCCGTGAAAAACTAAACGAACGTAAAATTGAACCAAGCAACAAAGCTTGGGATCGATTGGACGCTATGTTGAGTGTAGCCGAAGAGAAAAAGCCAATTAAACTTGATTCGAAGAAATCAAAAAGAAAATGGCTTTATATCGCCGCAAGTTTTATCGGTTTTTTATTGGTTGGAACTATTTTTTTCAATCAAAATAAAAATACTGCAGAACCAACAAAAACAATCGTTGTTGAAAAGGAAATCGAAAAAGAATCAACGACTAAACCAATTTTAAACGAAGTTGATTCGAAAAAAAACGAAACTGTTGTTGCTGAAAAAACTTCGGAAGAAACTTTAAATAAAAAAGAAAAAGTAGGGAATCAAATTTCAAATAAATCTATAAAAAATGAATCAAATCAAATAGCGGAGTCTTCAGTCATCATCAAAAACAATCAAGAAAAACAATCATCAAATAATGAAGCAGTAATTGCAGAAATTTCTAAAAAAGAAAATGTCGATCAATTACTAGAAACGGCTGAAACTAAAATTTTAGCAGAAAATACGGTTAAATCAAAACCAAAAGTAAAAATTAATTCTAACGACTTATTAGATCAGGTAGACGGAGAATTGGAACTTTCATTTAGAGAAAAAATGATTGCAAAAATCAACAAAAGCTATCATACGGTAAAAGTGGCAGTAGAAAATCGAAATGTTAAAAATTAAATAATCATCAATCAAATCAATCAAACTAAAACAACAATCATGAAAAATTTTACCATTTATTTATTTCTCTTAGTTTTCTTATTCGTCACTAAAGTAGTAGGGCAAGAAACTTTTGAGAACAAAGCGAAAACAATTGCTGTTGCTATTGAAAATATAACAAATGAAGAGAAAGCAGCTTTAAAAAAGGAAGTTGATGAGGTCAATAATCAATTAGTCGAAGGAACAATTTCAAAAGAAGAAGCTGAAAAAAGGAAAAAAGAGTTTGCGGAAAAAAGAGCTCGTAATATTGAAAATAGAGTTGCCATCGAACAGGAAAAATTACAAGAATTGGTTCAAGAAAAAGTAGACGGCAAAGTGAATTACAATAAAACAAAAGAAGGGACGGTTTTGGTAATTGGCACTAGCAGTGACTCAATCAATCCGCATAAAAGGGAAATAAATATTCCTGCAATGAAGGTCTATAAAGGAGAAGATGACAAAGTAAAAAGAGAATCTAAAAGAACGACTTCTCAATTTGTATTTGCAATGGGTTTAAATAGTACAATGATCGATGGTGAACTGCAGGATTCAAATTATAATTTTATCGGATCGCATTTTTACGAATGGGGTTTAACTTTTAATTCCAGAATTTTAAACGATAATAATTTACTGCATGCCAAATACGGACTTTCATTAATGTACAACAATCTTCGACCAACAGATAATCGCAGTTTTGTTGTAAATGGTGACCAGACAGATTTAGTGACCAATCCGATACATTTAAAAGAATCTCGTTTTAGAAATGTGTATTTAGTGGCGCCAGTTCATTTAGAATTTGATTTTTCGAAAGATGGTAATCATGACGGGAAAACATATTTTAGAACGCATAGAGGATTCCGAATGGGATTTGGAGGATATGCGGGAATCAATGTAAAATCGAAACAGATTTTGAAATTTGAAGACAATGATTACAAAACCACACAAAAGACCAAAGGCGATTATAATGTTAATAATTTTGTTTACGGATTAAGCTCTTATATAGGTTATAAAGAAATAAGCTTGTATTTGAAATATGATTTAAATTCAGTTTTCAAAAATAATACTGTTGATGAAAATAATATTTCGTTAGGTATTCGCTTCGATTTCAATTAAGAATGAAATTAAGTTTAGTTAGTGAAAAAGGCATCTCCATCGAGATGCTTTTTTGTTTTAAAAAGCTGCAAAATTACGATAGGATTTACGTATTTTTGCAAGCTCTCAACTTTTAAAACCGCACACACATTGATTTCGCAAAATACCATTGATTCTGTTTTTGAAACTGCTCGAGTAGAGGAGGTTATTGGCGATTTTGTGAATTTGAAACGTGCAGGAAGTAACTTTAAAGGTCTGAGTCCGTTTTCCGATGAGCGTTCTCCTTCGTTCATGGTTTCTCCAGCAAAAGGAATCTGGAAAGATTTTAGTACTGGAAAAGGAGGAAACTCGGTTAAGTTCTTAATGGAGCATTCGCAATTTACTTATCCGGAAGCGATTCGATATTTAGCGAAAAAATACAATATCGAAATTGAAGAAACCGAACAATCGGAAGCAGAAAAAGCAAATACAGATATTCGAGAAAGTATGTATCTGGTTTCTGAATTCGCGGCCAAATATTTTCAAGATGTTTTGATAAACTCTGAAGAAGGAAAAGCAATTGGATTATCTTATTTTAAAGAAAGAGGATTTACAAACGAAACCATCAAAAAATTCAATTTAGGATATTCGCCAGAAACTTGGGATGCTTTGACGAAAGAAGCCTTAGGAAAAGGATATAAATTAGAATTTTTAGAAAGCACAGGTTTAACAATCGCTAGAGAAGATCGTCCGTTTGACCGATTTAAAGGCCGTGTAATGTTTCCAATTCAAAGCATGTCTGGTCGTGTTTTAGGTTTTGGTGGACGTATTTTAACGAATGATAAAAAAGCGGCAAAATACCTGAATTCGCCAGAAAGTGATATTTACCATAAAAGTAAAGTGCTTTACGGAATTTATCATGCTAAACAAGCTATTGCCAAACAAAACAATTGTTATTTGGTAGAAGGTTATACAGATGTTATTCAGTTCAGTCAAACCGGAATTGAAAATGTTGTAGCTTCTTCTGGAACAGCTTTAACGCCAGATCAGATTCGTTTAATAAACCGTTTGACAAGAAATATCACTGTTCTTTTTGATGGAGATGCGGCTGGTTTGCGTGCTTCTATTCGAGGAATCGATTTGATTTTGGAAGAAGGGATGAATGTGAGAGTTTGTTCTTTTCCTGATGGAGAAGATCCTGATAGTTTTGCTCGAAAAAATTCTCATGAAGATTTAGTTGCCTATTTAGAAAATAACAGTAAAGATTTTATACAATTTAAGGCTTCGATTTTAATGGGCGAAGCCAAGAATGATCCGATAAAAAAGGCAGATCTGATTCGTGATATGGTTACGAGTATTTCTAAAATTCCAGACCGTATTCAGCGTGAAGTTTATATTCAGGAATGTGCTCGAATCATGGATATTTCGGAGCAGGTCTTGACGAGTACTTTGGCGCAATTGATTCAGAAAGATATTGCTGAAGCAAATAAAAAACAGAAACAAGAACAAAGACCTTTTGAAGTCCATAGAAATCAGCCTCCGCAAGCAGGTACATTTTCTGGAGGAGATCCAGAAGATCCAAGAAATGGTCCGCCAGATGATTATCCAGGTGATCCAGGATATTATCCGCAAGAGCAAGCTCAAAAAGTAGATATTTTATATGGTTTCGAAAGAAAAGTCATTGAGGTTTTACTTTTGTACGGAAATCTAGTAGAAGATTTTGAAGATGTTTTCTTGAAAGCAGATGAAGAAGGAAATGTAAAAGAAGTTTCGGAAAAAAGACAGTATAAAGTATTCGAAAAAATATATTTAAGCCTTCAGGAAGATGAGATAGAATTGTCGAATGTTTTATTTCAGAATATTTATAGTAATCTTATCGATTTTTATAATCAGAATGAGACTTTTAGTTTAGATAAGTATTTGATGCATTTGCAGCCTGAATTTGCTCAGGAAGTAACCAATATCTTAATGGAAGATGAAAGATTAACCATTCATAATTGGGAAGGGCAGAATATTTTTCCAAAACAAAAAAGTGAAACGATCGAGCAGAATGTTTCGGAGACCATATTTGCTATGAGATGGTATTTGGTGTCTGCAATAATTGCGGAATTAAAGAATTCTTTATTAACAGATCCGCAAGAAGATAATTCGGAAGTTTTGAGTATGGTTATAGATTATTCAAAATTACTAAATAATTTTTCTAGGAAATTAGGTCGTGTAGTTGTGCCGTATCACTAAAAAGGAAAAAACTCTATCTTATCTGATAAATCAAAAAAGATAGAGTTTTATAGTTTCTCGAATTTCTTAAAGATTAAGATTTTCGAATTGTAATTAAATAATTTCTAAAGTCTTCGCTTTGTTAACCAAGTCAACTAAATTAGTAACATTCAATTTAGTTAATAATCTCAGTTTGTAAGTACTGATCGTTTTTTCGTTCAGATTTAAGATTTTAGAGATTTCATTATTTTTCTTACCATCACTTAAATAACGTAAAACCTCGATTTCACGGTTAGAAAGTTTTCTGTACAGACGCTCGCTTTTGCTTTGTTTCGCAATAAGTGCCATGTTTTTGCGTACTGTTTCGTTGATGATAATTTTTCCTTCGTGTACTTTAATAATAGAATGACCTAATGTTTCAAGTTTTTCTGTTTTGTGTACATACCCAGAAACTCCTGCTTTAATTGCGTTTGGAGCGTACATTTGCTCAGCAAGATCACTGAAAATAACAATTTTTGTTTTTGGGAAATTTTTTAAGATAGATTTAATTTCAAAGATACTTGAAAGGCCTTCTAACTCTAAATCTAAGATTAGAATGTCGATTTCCTTCGTCTGAAGAATATCTCTAACCATTGAAAAATTGCCTACGTTGGCAACAATTGAAATTTGATCGTGGTCTTTGAAATAAGACTTAACGCCAAAGTGCGTAACAGGATGATTGTCTGCTAGACATACTTTAATCATAATTTTTACCTTTTTTAGAATTGTTCATGTTTTTGGAGTGGTAAAATTAATAAATAAATTCTGTAATATCTTTCTTAGAATGTTAAAATCTTTTATTTTAACGTTTTTGGTATCAAACAAACCGGAATTGGGTCCATTTTATGCTTGTTGCTGGTGTTTAATCGTTTATAAATTTCGAAGACAGATTTTTCTCTCCCGTCGAAGTCAGTTGCCGTATTTCCTGACTCCGCAGCCAACATTGCCCACTCTAATTCGTCATAACTAGCTCCTAATTGGTCTTCATCTGTACGGTTATCTCCAAATAATCCATCGGTCGGTGCAGCTGTTAAAATTGATTGTGGAATTTGCAAAAAATCTCCTAAAGCATAAACGTCAGATTTCATTAAATCTGCAATTGGACTCAAATCGACACCGCCATCTCCATATTTTGTATAAAAACCTACGCCGAAATCTTCCACTTTGTTTCCAGTTCCGGCAACCAATAAACCATGAATTCCAGCTAAATAATATAAAGAAGTCATTCTGATGCGCGCACGAGTATTGGCTAATGCTAAATTTACTTTCGCTTCATCATCTGTTTTAGGAACAGCACTTTTGAAAGATTCAAAAACAGCAGTTAGATCTGTTTGAACATCAGAAACATTTGGAAAACGCTTTTTCAGCTGATCAATATGTTCTTTCGCTCTGCTAACTTGGCTTTCTGCCTGATGAATAGGCATTTCAACACATAAAACTTTCAGTCCTGTCTGCGCGCATAAAGTTGAAGTTACAGCAGAATCAACTCCTCCTGAGATTCCTATTACAAAACCGTTTACTTTTGCATTGTTAGCGTAATTTTTTAGCCACTCTACAATATGCGTATTTACTTTTTCTGTCTGAATTGTGCTTTTTTTAGCCATAATAGTTTAAGTTTTAAAGTACAGGGATGTATATTTGCAGAATTATTTTGAGTATACAACTACTTTAAATTCTGATAACACAAATCTAATTAAAATAAAATGAAAATTTATCGCTTTGCAGTGGTTCTATGCCTGTTTTTTTTGTCCTGCAATCAAAAAAGTAAGGTCGAAAAAGCAGTAGAAGAAATCCCTGTTGATATTAAAGTAGAGCGTTTTGATAAGGTGTTTTTCGAAACTAAACCCCAAGACCTCGCACAGGTAAAAAAACAATATCCATTCTTTTTTCCTGCGGGTAATGATGATAATGTCTGGTTGCAAAAAATGAACGATCCTATTTGGAAAGAACTTTATGATGAAGTACAGAAAAAGTATGGTAATTTTGAACCTGTTCATAAAGAGTTTGATGCGCTTTTTCAGCACGTAAAATATTATTTTCCTAAAACTAAAATTCCAAAAGTAATTACCGTAATTGGAGAAATGGATTATAATGCAAAAGCAATTTACGCAGACAGTCTTGTGATTGTGGCGCTGGAATTGTACTTAGGAAAAGATCATAAGTTTTACGAGTTTCCGAATTATCTAAAACAAAATTTTGAAGAAAGACAGATTATGCCAGACGTGGTTTCTAGTTTTTCTTATCGTAATATTCCAGATTCTCCAGATAGAAGTCTGGTGGCGCAAATGGTTTTTGAAGGAAAACAGCTTTACGCTAAAGATTTATTGCTTCCAGATTATACAGATGCAGAAAGAATGGGATATACTCCAGAACAAATAAAGTGGTGTGAAGAAAATGAAGCTTACATCTGGAGGTATTTTATAGAAAACGAAATGCTTTATAGCGATGATCCTAAATTGAGAACTCGATTTATGACACCAGCACCTTTTTCTAAATTCTTTCTAGAAATTGATAACGATTCTCCAGGCCGAATTGGAGCTTGGATTGGCTGGCAGATGGTACGTTCTTACATGAAAAATAATAGTGAAGTTTCTTTGGCAGAATTATTTAAAATTGATGCAAAAGAAATCTTCGAAAAATCAAAATATAAACCCAAGAAATAATGGCAAATATAAACTCAGAGATAAGATTCAATGTTGAATTAGATGAAAACCGTGTTCCAGAAAAATTAACGTGGAGCGCGCAAGACGGCGGTGTACAAGCTGAAGAAGCAAAAGCAATTATGCTGTCTATTTGGGACAGCAAAGCGAAAGAAACAATGCGTATCGATTTATGGACAAAAGATATGCCTGTAGATGAAATGAAGATTTTCTTTCATCAAACTTTAGTTGCGATGGCGGATACGTTCAAGCGTGCAACAGATGACGAAAAAATGTCTGATACTATGAAAGATTTCTGTGACTACTTCGCAGAAAAATTAGAGCTTACTAAGTAAGAAGAAGCTTAAAAATCAATAAAAAAAGTCCCAAATTTCATCCTTAAAAGTGAGATTTGGGATTTTTGTGTTTTATTTGCAATATCATCCCCAAAATTAATAACATGCTATTTCCTTTTCTGGTAAGCCTCGTAGGATTGTTTTTTTTACTTGCCAATGCAATTAGGTTTTATATTACTTGCAAAAAGAGAGATGTGCTATATCGCATTGTTACAGCATATTTGGTTCTTTTGTTTTGTGTGGAATTACTTTGCAATATTATCGGATTTCTCTATCCGAATTCCAATTTTTTTCTTTCGCATTATTATTTCAATTTTCAGTTTATATCATTGAGTTTCTTTTTCTATAATTCCTTTGAAAATAAAATATTAAAGAAAACTATATTGGCAGTGTTGATTTCTGTTTTACTTTTTTTAAGCATTCAATATTATAGAACTCCGTCACTTTATTGGGAATTTAATTTGATTGAAATAGCAATAACTTCGATTCCGTTGCTTCTTTATGCTTTTTATTATATTGTTTCGAATTTGAAAAATGTTAAGCACGACTACTTCTATTTTTGCAACGGACTCATTATTTACTTAACAAGTAGCGCGAGTATTTTTTTATCTGGAAATACAGATTCGGTAATTTTTACGGAACCTTTTATACTTGATTTGTGGTTTTTTAATTCTCTGTTCTATATTCTTTATCAGGTTTTAATTTATAAAGAATGGAAATCTTTAAACTTTAGAAGAACAGCAAAGAAAAGTATTGAAAGTAAAATGGCAGAGTAAGAAAAGCCCAAAAATAAAAAATCCCAAAATCCAATTGTAGTTGGAATTTGGGATTTTTTTATTGCTTTTTTATTTTTTAAAAACCTGAATTGTTTTTAAATACTTCCTGATTTACTTCGTCAATATAAGATAGAACTTGTTCTTTTCCAGTTAATTCTGTAGATGAGGTTACAAAATATTGTGGCATTTCAGCCCAATTATTAGCGTACATTTGTTTTTTGTAAGCAGCAATATGAGAGTCAATTTTTGTTCTGCTAATTTTATCAGCTTTTGTAAAAATAATACAAAACGGAATTTCGCTTTCTCCCATATAAGACATAAATTCAATGTCTATTTTCTGCGCTTCATGACGAATATCAATTAAAACAAAAGCACAAACTAATTGTTCTCTATTTTCAAAATAATCAGTAATAAATTGCTGAAAAACAGATTTTGTTTTCTTAGAAACTTTCGCATAACCATAACCAGGCAAATCGACCAAAAACCAATTGTTATTGATTTTAAAATGATTGATTAATTGTGTTTTTCCAGGTCTGCTAGAGGTTTTTGCTAAATTTTTATTGTTGGTAAGCATATTAATCAAAGATGATTTACCAACGTTTGATCGGCCTATAAATGCATATTCCGGCAAGAATTCAGTCGGGCATTTTGAAGCATCAGAATTACTGATAATAAATTCGGCGGTATTAATTTTCATGTCTTTTGTTTTTAAAACCTCCTTAAAATCGAAAGTTTACTATAATTTCTGCTCAGTAAGCCATTTCTCCAGAATTTCGTTAAATTCATCTGGATGTTCCATCATTGCAGCGTGTCCGCATTTGTCAATCCAGTACAAAGTAGAATTTGGCAATAATTTATCAAATTCTTCGGCAACATTTGGCGGTGTTACAGAGTCGTTTTTACCCCAAATAATGCAGGTTTCTACATTCATTTTTGGTAAATCTTTGGCCATATTATGACGAATTGCACTCTTGGCAATCGTCAAAGTTTTGATTAATTTTATTCGGTCATTTGCTGTTGCATAAACTTCATCAATCAATTCAGGAGTAGCGATTTTAGGATCGTAAAATACATCTTCAGCCTTCTTTTTAATGTATTCGTAATCGCCTCTTCTTGGGTAACTATCGCCCATTGCGCTTTCGTAAAGTCCAGAGCTACCAGTTATTACAAGTCCCGCAACTTTCTCAGGGTAAAGTTTAGTGTGATACAAAGCGATATGTCCTCCAAGAGAATTTCCTAAAAGAATTACTTTGTCAAAACCCTTAAAAGTGATAAAGTCTTTTACGTATTTCGCGAAACTTTTTACGTTCGTTTTTAAAATGCTTTGCGTGTATATTGGCAAATCAGGAATAACAACTTTATATCCTTTTGTCGGGAAATATTGTGCTACACCATCAAAGTTACTAAGACCTCCCATTAATCCATGCAGAATAACAATTGGAGTTCCTTCTCCAGCTTCAAAATAGCTGTATTTGCCTTCTTTTTTATAGTGTTTGTCCATCTAATCTAATGCCAATTTCAATTTCGACAAATATAGGGTTAAATAAATAAAAATGAATTTTTGCTGCCATTTTTTAACTAGATAATTTTAGTAGAAGTTGTAAGCGGTTAAAAATCAGTAATTAATGTGGTTTTTGGTAAATTATGTAAATGTTAAGAAAACTGCATTATAATCAAATTTTTAAGAAAATTAGCGCATTATTTTTTTGAATGATTAATGTATTTGTAAATCTGTTAATTTATAGTTAAGGTATTGATTGATTGTGAATTATAGAAAGTGGTGGCGAAGTGGTTAAACTTATTAACAAAGTGGTATAAAGTGGTAAAATGTGGTATTTTTTTTTATATTTTTGCTGTATAACATGTTAACTAGTTTTTTTTGAACACAATTGTTGGAACATATGAGTGTAAAGTCGATGCTAAAGGAAGGCTAATGATGCCTGCGCCTTTAAAAAAGCAATTGACGGCTTCTCTTCAAAGCGGATTCGTTTTGAAGCGTTCTGTTTTTCAGCAGTGTTTAGAATTATATCCTATGGAAGAATGGGATTTAATGATGAAAAAAATCAACAAGCTTAATCGCTTTGTGAAAAAGAACAACGATTTCATTAGAAGGTTTACGGCTGGTGTTAAAGTGGTTGAGGTTGATGCATTAGGGAGATTGCTGGTTCCAAAAGATTTGGTAACGTTTGCGAGTATTTCTAAAGATGTAGTTTTTTCATCTGCGGTTAATATAGTAGAAATCTGGGATAAGGATTTATACGAAAAATCAATAAGCGGCGAAGATATGGATTTTGCAGATTTAGCCGAAGAAGTAATGGGAAATATTAATGACGACGAAGATGGAATATCATAATCCGGTTTTGCTTTATCCAACTGTAGATGGTTTAGATATTAAACCTGATGGGGTGTATGTAGATGTTACGTTTGGAGGCGGTGGTCATTCAAAGGAGATTTTAAGAAGATTAGGGCCAAACGGAAAGCTGTTTGCATTTGATCAAGACGAAGATGCGCTTGCTAATGCTTTGCCAGACGAAAGGTTTACTTTGATAAACGAAAATTTTAGGTTCATAAAAAGATTTTTACGTTTTCACGGAGTAAAAGCAGTTGATGGAATTTTAGCTGATTTAGGCGTTTCATCACATCAGTTTGATGTTCCGGAAAGAGGTTTTTCTACAAGATTTGATGCCGAATTAGATATGCGGATGAGTCAAAAAAATGATTTGAGTGCTTATCGAGTGGTTAACGAATATGAAGAACAGGATTTACGTCGCGTTTTTTTTGATTATGGAGAATTGAAAAACGCGCCAGTTTTAGCAAGAACAATTGTTGAGGCGAGAAAAGATTATCCGATCAAAACGACAGATGAATTGAAAGACGTTTTGAAGAAATTTTTACCTGAGAAAGTTCGAAATAAAGTATTGGCTCAAATATATCAGGCAATTCGAATTGAAGTAAATCAAGAAATGGATGTTTTAAAAGAATTTATTGAGCAATCGTTAGAGATCTTAAAACCAGGCGGAAGATTTTCGGTGATCTCATATCATTCTTTAGAAGATAGATTGGTAAAAAGGTTTATAAAAAACGGAATGTTTGAAGGAGAACCAGAAAGAGATTTTTACGGAAACTTTTCGGTTCCATTTAAAACTATTGGAAAATTGATTGTTCCAGACAACGAGGAAATCAAAATTAATAATAGAGCAAGAAGTGCCAAATTAAGAGTTGCAGAAAAGCTATAATATATATTAAGGTAGAAAATAATGAAAAGTGGTGTATTTAGCATATTAAAAGCAAGATTCCTGATTCATGATGATGCAGTAAAAAACTGGCGATTTATCGTCTTTATAATTCTGCTGGCCATTTTGATGATTGCCAATACACAACGATACGAACAAAAGGTTTTTGAAATCGCAAAGTTGAATAATGAAACAAAAGAATTGCGATCTGAATTTGTAGATCGACGTTCAGAATTAATGAAGCTAAAAATGGAGTCAACCATTTCGGATAAAATGTTAGAAAAACAAATTTTTCCGTCGACGGTTCCTCCAGTGAAAATAGAAGTTAAAAAAGAAGAAGAAAAAAGTTTCTTTAAAAGAATATGGCAGTAGACGATAAACATATATCCTACAGAATTTACCTCGTAGCAGTTTTCATCTTTGTGATGGCAATTGCTATTGTTGTTAAATTAACCAATATTCAATGGGTTGATGGAGATTATTACAGAAAACTGGCAAAACAGCGTACTGTTAGAAACTTTGTAATTCCGGCCAATAAAGGAAATATTTATTCTGCTGACGGAAGTTTATTAGCTACGTCAATTCCGAATTACGAGATTCGTTTTGATGCAAAAGCGCCAAAAACAGAAACTTTTGAGAAATATGTAAAACCATTGTCAGATTCGTTGGCAACAGTTTTGGATAAGCCAAGCAGTTATTTTCAAAAAGAATTAAGAAAAGCGCGTGAGAATAAAAATCGTTATTATTTGATTGCTCGTAAGCTGAGTTATACTGAATATGTAAAAATAAAAAGTTTTCCATTGTTCAATTTAGGCGCTTTTAAAGGCGGAATTATTGTTGAACAAGAAACGGTTAGAAAACATCCAATTGGAAAAATTGCTGAAAGAACCATTGGTTACGACAAAATTGATCCAGCAACCGGGGTAGAGGTTGGAAAAGGAATTGAATGGGCTTTTAAAAATTACCTAAACGGAAAAGATGGTAAAATTCTAAAGCAAAAAATTGCAAAAGGACAGTGGAAGCCTATTCGTGATGTAAACGAAGTTGATCCAATTGACGGTTATGATGTAATTTCTACGATAGATGTTTTTATTCAGGATATCGCGCACCATGCTTTGTTGAAACAATTGCAAGATTACGAAGCAGATCACGGTTGTGTAGTTGTTATGGAAACGCAAACGGGACATGTAAAGGCAATTTCTAATTTAGGAAGAGCAGAAGACGGATCGTATTACGAAACAACAAATTATGCAATTGCAGAATCTCACGAACCAGGATCGACTTTTAAATTGGTTGATTTGATGGCGATTTTAGAAGATAAAGTAGCCGATACAAGTACGGTTTATGATAGTCACAATGGTATTGTAAAATATTACGGAAGATCAGTACGCGATTCGCATAATGGTGGTTACGGTAAAGTTTCTTTAGCACGCGGATTTGAACTTTCGTCAAATACAGTTATGGTTCAGGCAGTTTATGAAGGGTATAAAAGCAATCCATCAAAATTTGTCAATCATATCAATAGTTACGGATTAAATAAGACATTAGGATTGCATTTTAAAGGAGAAGGAAGGCCGTATATTCCACAGCCGGGAGACAAACATTGGTCTGGAGTTTCACTTCCGTGGATGGCATTTGGATACGGAGTTTCTGTGACGCCAATGCAGACTTTGGCATTCTACAATTCGGTTGCAAATGACGGAGTAATGGTAAAACCGCAGTTCGTATCAGAAATTAAAGAATGGAATAAAACCATCAAGAAATTTGATGTTGAAGTGATAAATCCAAAAGTTTGTTCGCCAGAAACATTAAAGAAAGTGAAAGCGGTATTGCTTAATGTGGTTAAAAAAGGAACGGGTTCTAAATTGTATTCGAAAGATTTTTCGATGGCAGGAAAAACAGGAACGGCTCAAATGAATTATGGTGGAAAAGAAGGAAAATCAGCATTGTATTATGCATCATCTTTCGTAGGTTATTTTCCAGCTGATCATCCAAAGTATTCTTGTATTGTAGTGGTTCATAAGCCAAATACAGCTAAGAATAATTATTACGGAGCAGATGTGGCAGGACCAGTTTTTAAAAGAATTGCTCAAAAGATTTTTACAGATGCACCTTCGACAAATAAAATTAAAAAATTAGATACTAGGATTCCAAAGCAGGATGATAGTTATAATAAATATACTGTTGAAGCTAATAAAAAGAGTAATCAGATTCCGAATTTAAAAGGAATGCCAGGAATGGATGCAATTGCTTTACTGGAAAATTTAGGTTTGAAAGTAAAAGTAAATGGAATGGGGAAAGTGAAGAATCAATCTATTCAAGCTGGAACTAGTATAAGCAAAAACACAACAATTGTATTAGAATTATCGTGAAAGTATTAAAAGACATATTATATAAAGTAGCTATCGAATCTGTAAAAGGTTCGACAGATATTGCTATTCATAAAATTGAATTCGATTCACGTAAAGTAGAATCAAATGATGTTTTTGTAGCTATTCGTGGTTCACTTTCAGATGGACATGATTACATTGAAAAAGCGATTCAGCTTGGAGCAAAAGCAATTATTTGTGATACGCTTCATGAAAATACTATTGCTGAAGTAACTTATATTCAAGTTAAAGACACCAATGCGGCTTTGGCTTTTATGGCAGCTAATTATTTTGAAGATCCGTCTGCGAAATTAAAATTAGTTGGTGTAACAGGAACAAATGGTAAAACAACAATTGCGTCATTATTGTTTCAATTGTTCGAAAAAGCAGGTTTTAAAGTTGGTTTATTATCAACAGTAAAAATTGTAGTAGATAAAACAGAATACCCAGCAACGCATACAACACCAGATTCTTTGACAATCAATCATTATTTAAATGAAATGGTCGAAGCTGGAGTTACACATTGTTTTATGGAAGTTAGTTCGCATGGAATTCACCAAAAACGTACAGAAGCATTGCATTTTGTAGGCGGAATTTTTACGAATCTTTCTCACGATCATTTAGATTATCATCCAACATTTGCTGAATATAGAGATGTTAAAAAGTCATTTTTTGACTCGCTTCCTAAATCAGCTTTTGTGTTATCAAATATTGATGATAAAAATGGTTCTGTGATGCTTCAGAATACGGTGGCTAAAAAATTGACTTACGCTTTAAAATCGTATGCAGATTATAGAGCTCAGATTTTAGAAAGCCAATTATCTGGATTATTACTGAAAGTTAATGATAATGAAGTTTGGGTAAAACTGATTGGTACTTTCAACGCATACAATGTTTTAGCTATTTACGGAACGGCTGTAGAGCTCGGAATTGATAGTCTTGAAGCGTTGCGTTTATTGTCTGATTTAGAAAGCGTTTCGGGACGTTTTCAGTATATCGTATCAGATGGCGGAATTACCGCTGTCGTAGATTACGCCCATACGCCAGATGCCCTTGAAAATGTTTTGAAAACAATCAATGACATTCGAACAAAAAATGAACAGTTAATTACTGTTGTTGGATGCGGAGGAAACAGAGATAAAACAAAACGTCCGATAATGGCAAAAATCGCTTCAGATTTAAGTGATAAAGCAGTGTTGACCTCTGATAATCCGAGAAATGAAGATCCAGAAGTTATTTTGGATGAAATGGAGCAGGGAGTTGAGCCTCAGAATTACAAAAAAATGCTGAGAATTACAGATAGAAAACAAGCTATAAAAACCGCTTGTCAATTGGCTCAGCCAAAAGATATTATTCTAATTGCAGGAAAAGGACATGAAACATATCAAGAAATAAATGGTGTTCGCCATCATTTTGATGATATGGAAACCATAAAAGAGATTTTAGAACAACTAAATAAATAATAAAAGATTTTTTAAGTTCAAATGCCACCACACAATTGGAATTTGAAATTTCAAAATTGGAATTTAAAAAAATAAGGAAATATGCTGTACTATTTATTCGAATATTTTGATAAAACATTGGACCTTCCTGGAACGGGAGTTTTCCAGTACATCACATTTAGATCAGCTTTGGCATTTATGCTTTCGTTGCTTTTGTCGACTATTTATGGTAAAAGGATAATTAACTTTTTGCGTCGTCAGCAAGTAGGAGAAACAGTTAGAGAACTTGGTCTAGCAGGTCAAAATGAAAAAGCTGGTACGCCAACAATGGGTGGATTGATTATCATTTTTGCAACCTTGCTGCCTGTTTTGTTATTTGCTCGATTGCATAATATTTACATCGTTTTGCTGATTGTTACTACGCTATGGATGGGAACAATTGGTTTTGTGGACGATTATATCAAAATATTCAAAAAAGATAAACAAGGACTTAAAGGTATTTTTAAAGTAATTGGTCAAGTTGGTTTAGGAATCATCGTTGGAGCAGTTCTTTATTTTAATCCTGCGGTTACGGTAAGAACAGATACAGGTCGTACAGATGTTTTTAGAACAGCAGCAAATACTACTGTTGTACTTCCAGCGCCAGTTGAGGAGAAATCTACAGCAACAACAATCCCTTTCGTAAAAAACAACGAATTTGATTATGCGGAAGTATTGTCTTTTATGGGAGATGGATATGAAAAATGGGCTTGGTTGATTTTTATTCCAGTTGTAATTTTCATTATTACAGCAGTTTCAAACGGAGCAAATCTAACAGACGGAATCGACGGTCTCGCCGCAGGAACCTCGGCAATATCTGTTCTCGCGCTCGGAATTTTTACGTTTGTTTCTGGAAATATCATTTTCTCGAATTACCTTAACATCATGTACATCCCAAATTCGGGAGAAATGACGGTCTTTATATCGGCATTCGTAGGAGCGTTGATTGGTTTCCTTTGGTATAACTCTTATCCAGCTTCGGTTTTTATGGGAGATACGGGAAGTTTAACAATTGGAGGAATTATCGCAGTATTGGCAATTGCAGTTAGAAAAGAAATCTTGATTGTATTATTCTGCGGAATTTTCTTAGCAGAAAGTGCTTCAGTAGTTATACAAGTTTTTTATTTTAAATATACAAAGAAACGTTTTGGCGAAGGTAGAAGAATCTTTTTGATGGCGCCTCTTCATCATCATTACCAGAAAAAAGGATATCACGAAAGTAAAATCGTAACCCGTTTTTGGATTGTTGCCGTAATGTTAGCCATTTTATCAATCATTACACTAAAATTAAGATAGATGAGGCTAGTAGTTTTAGGTGGAGGAGAAAGTGGTGTAGGAACCGCGATCCTCGGTAAAAAACAAGGATATGAGGTTTTTGTATCGGATTTTGGAAAGATAAAAGAGAGTTACAAAGAAGTTCTTATCATTAATAAAATTCCTTGGGAAGAAGAGCAGCACACAGAAGATCTAATTCTAAATGCTGATGTGGTAATGAAAAGTCCAGGAATTCCAGATAAATCTCCGATAGTAAAAAAGCTTATTGCCGCTGGAGTAAAGGTGATTTCGGAAATTGAATTTGCAATTCCTTACACAGAAGCAATGACAATTGGAATAACAGGAAGTAATGGAAAAACAACCACGACAATGCTAACACATCATTTGCTGAAATACGCAGGATTGAATGTTGGACTTGGAGGAAATATCGGAAAGAGTTTCGCCTGGCAGGTTGCAGAAAATAAATATGATGTTTACGTTCTTGAATTAAGCAGTTTTCAGTTAGACGGAATTATAGATTACCGACCGGATATTGCCATTATAACAAACATTAGTCCGGATCATTTAGATCGATACGAATATAAATATGAAAATTATATCAATTCGAAATTTCGAATAACGATGAACCAGACCGAAAGCGATTATCTAATTTATGATGCAGATGATGAAGCGAGTACAGAATGGCTAAAAAAGAACAAAACAAAAGCAAAATTAATTCCTTTTTCATTGACGAAATCATTCGATGAAGGGGCTTCTATAAATAACAACAAAATGGAAATTAAGATCAACCAAGAAGAGTTTACAATGGACACAGAACACATTGCGTTAGAAGGAAAACATAACATGAAAAACGCAATGGCAGCAAGCTCTGTAGCAAAATTGATGCAAATTAGAAATGCAACAATTCGCGAAAGTTTATCTAATTTTCAAGGTGTTGAGCACCGTTTAGAAAAAGTATTAAAAATTCAAAACGTTCAATATATCAACGATTCAAAAGCAACTAACGTAAATGCTACTTTCTTTGCTTTGGACAGTATGAATGTTCCAACAGTTTGGATTGTTGGAGGTGTTGATAAAGGAAATGATTACAACGAATTAATGTCATTAGTTCGCGAAAAAGTAAAAGCAATTATTTGTTTAGGAGTTGACAATCGCAAAATTATCGATGCTTTCGGAAATGTTGTTGATATTATGGTTGAAGTTAATAATATGAATGATGCTGTGAAAACAGCTCAAAGATTAACAGAAAAAGGTGATGCAGTTTTATTGTCTCCAGCCTGCGCAAGTTTCGATTTATTCGAAAACTACGAAGACAGAGGAAAACAATTCAAACAAGCGGTACATAATTTATGATTTTAGATTTTAGATTTTAGATTTTCTCTAAACTTTGAAATTTTAGATTATTAAATATTTTAAGTTCTTTTTTATGACGACGGATGAAATGAAGATGAGAACAAAAAAGTTCTCTTTAATGATAATTGAATTGGCTGAAAAAATGCCAAACACAAATGTGATTAGATCGATAACTAATCAAATAGTGAGGAGCGGAACATCTGTTGGAGCAAATTATCGAGCAGTTTGTCGAGCCAGAAGTGATAGAGAATTTGTAGCCAAAATGAATATCGTTTTAGAAGAATCAGACGAAACTTTATTTTGGTTAGAAATAATAAAAGAAAAAATGTGGATTGCTAAAGAAGAATTAGAAGCATTGTTAAAAGAAGCAAATGAATTAACAGCAATTTTTGTGAGTAGTTTAAAAACAGTAAATAATAGAATCAATCAATAAAAACCGAAGGTTTTGGAAAATAATCTAAAATCTAAAATCAGAAATCTACAATGAAGCAATTGGTAAACAAACTAAAAGGAGATAGGGTAATATGGTCATTCGTGGCTTTATTGGCGTTGTTTTCGTTTATGCCTGTTTTTAGTGCGAGTAGTAATTTGGCATATATTGGTCACGGAACAGGAAATACTTTGGGGTATTTGCTAAAACATTTGGCTCATATTTGTATCGGTTTCTTGATTATTTATTGGGTTCACAAAGTACCGTATCATTATTTTAGAGCTATTTCTAAAATTGCGTTGCCTATTGTTTGGTTCTTATTGCTTTATACGTTATTGAAAGGAACTGTAATTGCAGGGGCAAATGCAAGTCGTTGGATTCAGGTTCCTTTTATCGGAATCACGTTTCAAACATCGACATTAGCGTCAATCGTTCTTTTTATTTATGTAGCAAGATATTTATCAAAAACCAAAGAAGAAAATGAACCTTTTCAAACGTCATTAATTCAGCTTTGGATTCCGGTATTTATTACATTAATGTTGATTTTACCAGCAAACTTTTCAACCACAGCGTTGATTTTTGCAATGGTTTTAATGCTAACGTTCATTGGAAAATATCCTTTAAAATATATCGGATTTATTATTGGTTCAGGAATTGCAATGTTGGCATTTTTCCTTTTGGTAGCCAAAGCCTTTCCGGATTCGAGATTCTTTAGCAGGGTTTCTACTTGGGAAAGTCGTATTACCAACTTTACAACCGATAAACCAGACGAAGACGATTATCAGATAGAAAAAGCAAAAATTGCAATTGCATCAGGAAAATTAGGAGGATTAGGACCAGGAAAAAGCGTTCAGAAAAACTTCTTGCCACAATCTTCTTCCGATTTTATTTATGCGATTATTGTTGAAGAATACGGTTTGGTTGGTGGAGTTTCAATTGTAATTCTTTACTTATTGCTTTTATTCCGATTTGTAATTGCTTCGCATAAAGCGCCAACTTTATTTGGAAAGCTAGTAGTTGTTGGTGTTGGATTTCCGATGATATTTCAAGCAATGATCAATATGGCCGTTGCAGTTGAATTATTGCCAGTAACCGGACAAACATTACCATTGATAAGTAGTGGAGGAAGTTCAATCTGGATGACCTGTTTGGGACTCGGAATTATAATCAGCGTGACGAAAAAAGAAGAAGAAATCGCGGAAGAAAAATTAGAAAAAGAAAAAAGAAAAGAAGCTTTACAGCGTTTGATCGATAAAGAATTGGCAGAAGATGATGTGATTCCTCAAGAAGTATATGATGAAGAACCTGCTTATTCTATAGAAGATAATTCGAGAAATCCGATGAATGCGGTTTTAAGTAAATAGAGTTAAAATATAAAAGTTTTTTAAAAAGTTGTAATTTTTAGAAAGATGACAAAGTATAAATTCATACTTAGCGGAGGAGGAACAGGAGGACATATCTATCCTGCAATTGCTATTGCAAATGAATTGAAATTACAATTCCCAGATGCTGAATTTCTTTTTGTAGGTGCCAAAGATAAAATGGAAATGCAAAAAGTGCCTCAAGCAGGTTACGAAATAAAAGGTCTTTGGATTGCTGGTTTACAACGAAAATTGACTTTACAAAACTTGATGTTTCCGTTAAAATTGGCAAGCAGTTTATTGGAGTCAAAAAGGATAATTAAAAAATTTAAACCGAATGTTGTAATCGGTACAGGTGGTTTTGCAAGCGGGCCTTTGTTGCAAGCGGCGGGTTCAGCGGGAATTCCAACTGTGGTTCAAGAGCAAAATTCTTTTCCTGGAATAACCAATAAATTATTGAGTAAAAAAGCCAATGCAATTTGTGTGGCATATCAGAATTTAGAGCGTTTTTTTCCAAAAGAGAAAATTGTATTGACTGGAAATCCAGTTCGTCAGGATTTGATTGATATCGAAAGTAAACGTGACGAAGCAATTGCTTTTTACAACTTAGATCCGAACAAAAAAACATTATTGGTTTTAGGAGGAAGTTTAGGAGCAAGAAGAATCAATCAGTTAATTGAAAAAGAATTGCAGAATTTCCTTTCGCAAGATGTTCAGGTAATCTGGCAATGCGGAAAATTATATTTTGAAGATTATAAAAAATACAATCAGCCGAATGTGAAAGTGGTTGATTTTATTGAGAGAATGGATTTTGTTTACGCAGCATCGGATGTAATAATTTCACGTGCGGGAGCTTCGTCAGTATCAGAATTATGTATTGTTGGAAAACCAGTGATTTTTATTCCATCTCCGAATGTGGCCGAAGATCATCAAACCAAAAATGCGCAAGCAATTGTAGATGCAAAAGGTGCTATTTTGTTGAAAGAATCTGAGCTGAACGAACAATTTAGTATCGTTTTTGAAGCGCTGCTGAAAGATGATGGCAAACAAAAACAATTAAGTGATAATATTAAAAAACTAGCAAGACCAAAAGCAACACAAGATATTGTGGCTCAGATTGTGAAGCTTATTAAGCTATAGGCTATAAGCAGTAAGCTTTATGCTGATTAAAAGAATATAAGAGAATCAAATAATATAAAGACAAAAGTCAGAAGCTTAAAGCTTAAGGCTTAATGCTTAAAGCAGAAAAAAAAATGAATTTAAATCAAATACAAAACGTTTATTTTATTGGTATCGGAGGAATCGGAATGAGTGCCTTGGCTCGTTATTTCAAGTTTATTGGAAAACAAGTTTCAGGTTACGACAAAACGCCTTCTATGCTGACTAATGAATTGATTGAAAGTGGTATTGACATTCATTTTGAAGATAATATTAGTTTAATTCCGACTGATTATTACGTAGAGAATACGTTGGTAATATATACGCCAGCTGTTCCAAAAACTCATTCAGAATGGAATTATTTTATAGAAAGACATTATGAGGTTAAAAAGCGTGCTGAAGTTCTTGGAATCATAAGTAGAGATACTTTCTGTTTTGCAGTTGCAGGAACGCACGGAAAAACTACAACATCTAGTATTTTGGGGCATATTTTGTTTCAAAGTGGTGCTGATGTAACAGCTTTCATCGGAGGAATTGTAGAAAATTACAATTCAAACTTAATTGGAAGCGGTAAAACAGTAACGGTTGTAGAAGCAGACGAATTTGATAGATCGTTTTTGCATTTGCGTCCAGATATCGCATGTGTAACTTCGATGGATGCAGATCATTTGGATATTTATGGAACAAGTGATGCAATTGAAGCTTCTTTTAGAGAATTTGCTTCAAAAGTTGAGGATAAGAATAATCTCTTCATTACAAAAGAATTGCCTTTAGAGGGAGTTCAATGTGCTGTAAATGAAGATGCTGTTTATAAGGCTTTTAATGTTCGCATTGAAGATGGGGCTTATGTTTTTGATGTGCAGACGCCATCAGAAATTATGAAGGATTTGCGTTTCGGATTGCCTGGAAGACACAATTTAATGAATGGATTGATGGCTATTGCAATGGCCAAGACATTCGGCACCCCGACCGATTCTATTGCAAAAGCCATTGCTTCATTCAACGGAATTAGAAGACGTTTTTCGTATCAAATTAAGAGTGAAAATTTAGTATATATTGATGATTATGCACATCATCCGACAGAAATAAATGCTGTTCATCAGGCAGTTAGAGAATTATATCCAGGACGTAAAGTTTTAGCAATTTTCCAGCCGCATTTATTCAGCAGAACAAGAGATTTTGTGGACGGATTTGCGGCAAGCTTATCACAGTTTGATGAAGTGTTTTTGATGGATATTTACCCAGCAAGAGAACTTCCGATGGAAGGTGTTAATTCTGAGTGGCTTTTGGGTAAAATGACAAATACGAACAAAAAAATTGTTGCAAAAGAAGATTTATTAGGTGAAATTAAAGCCAGTGATGCACCTATTATTGTAACAATTGGAGCTGGTGATCTGGGAGAAATGGTTCCGTCAATTAAAAAAGTTTTAAATGAAAATATTTAATTGGACAAATATTCGATTAGTACTCATTATTGGACTTGTTCTTTTTCTATATTCTTTCGCACAACATCGAAATGGAGATAGAAAATTGAAAAAATCTATGGTTGTTTTTGTAGGAGAAAATACGCTTTTTGTGAAACCAGAAACGGTTAATAAATTGTTGATAGAAAATAAAAGAGACGCTTCCAGTATTAGAAAAGATGAACTAGATTTGAATAAGATAGAGAAAACCCTCGATACACAAGAGATGATTGAAAAGTCAAATGTTTTTGTAAGTATCGACGGAGTTCTAAAAGCAGTAGTAAAACAGAAGACGCCCATAGCAAGAGTTTATGACGGCGGTTCTTCTTTTTATATTGATTACGAGGGTAATAAAATGCCCTTGTCGGACAATTTCACTGCGAGAGTTCCTCTTGTTTCAGGGGCAATTAATGAAAAAAATAACGAAGATTTAGCAGCTTTATTTCGCACAATTTATGACGATGCGTTTTTGAAAAAAAACATCATTGCTATAGAGATTATGCCGAATGGAAGCTTAAAAATGTTTAACCGTAACTATGATTACTTCATAGATTTTGGTAGAACAATGAATGTTGATAAGAAATTTAGAAACTATAAAGCGTTTTTTCAAAAAGCAGTTTTAGATAGTTCGTTATACAAATACAAAAAAATTGACCTTAGGTTTACGGAACAAGTAGTTTGCACTAAATAATAGAAAATGGAAAAAGATAATATTGCAGTAGGTCTAGATATTGGAACAACCAAAATCGTTGCCATGATCGGCAAGAAAAATGAGTATGGTAAGTTGGAGATTTTGGGCATTGGTAAATCCAAAAGTTTGGGTGTTGCCAGAGGAGTAGTAAACAACATTACGCAGACGATTCAATCGATTCAACAAGCGATAATCGAAGCAGAAAATAATTCAGGTTACAAAATTAAAGATGTTGTTGTTGGAATTGCAGGTCAACACATCAGAAGTATTCAGCATACAGATTACATCAGCAGAAATAATCCTGAAGAAGTAATTGGCGAAAATGATATTCAGCTCCTAATCGATCAGGTAAATAAACTGGCGATGTTACCAGGAGAAGAAATCATTCACGTTTTACCGCAGGAATTTAAAATCGACGGACAGTCTGAAATTAAAGAGCCAATCGGAATGTACGGCGGAAGATTAGAATCTAGTTTTCACGTTGTAGTTGGTCAGGCATCTTCAATCAGAAATGTTGGAAGATGTATTCAAAGTTCAGGAATTGAATTGTCTGGATTGACATTAGAACCATTGGCTTCGGCAGATGCTGTTTTAAGTCAAGAAGAAAAAGAAGCTGGTGTGGCGCTTATTGATATTGGTGGCGGAACAACAGATTTGGCAATTTTCAAAGATGGTATCATTCGTCATACAGCTGTAATTCCTTTCGGAGGAAATGTAATTACAGACGATATCAAAGAAGGATGTTCTATTATTGAAAAACAGGCAGAGCTTTTGAAAATCAAATTTGGATCTGCTTGGCCGGGAGAAAATAAAGACAACGAGATTGTTTCTATTCCAGGTTTAAGAGGAAGAGAACCAAAAGAGATTTCATTAAAAAATCTATCAAAAATTATCCACGCTCGTGTTGTGGAAATTGTTGAGCAGGTTTTTGCAGAAATTAAAGCATACGGTCACGAAGATCCTCGCAAAAAACTAATTGCAGGTATTGTATTAACAGGTGGTGGAGCACAATTAAAGCACATCAAACAATTGGTTGAATACATTACGGGAATGGATACAAGAATTGGATATCCAAATGAGCATTTGGCAGGAAATTCTGGCGAAGAAATTTCTAGTCCTTTGTTTGCAACAGCAGTTGGATTAGTGATGAACAGTATCGAAAACAGCTCACAAAGTGCTGTTAGAATGGAATTGGTTAACGAGCAGCCAAAAGTAGTTTACAGAAACGCTCCTCCAACTCCAGTACAGCGATACGAAGTAGAAGAAAATTACGTTGAGAAAGTAGATACAATCGAAGAAGAAAGAGAAGTTGTAAGTCAGAAAGCTTCTAAAAATGAATCTACAGAAACAAAAATAAGACGATCGTTTTTTGATCGTTATGTCGACAAAATCAAAGAATTTTTAGACAACGCAGAATAATTAGAATAAAACAAGAAGAAGGAAATTACTTTCTTGCCCCAAGTCAAGAAGTAAAAAATGTACTTAATAAGAATTTCAAAAAACCAAAAAGATGATGAGCAACTCAGAATTTGGAAGTATTTCATTTGATTTACCAAAAAATCAATCAAATGTAATCAAAGTCATAGGTGTTGGTGGAGGCGGTAGTAACGCAATTAACCACATGTTTAAACAAGGTATTAAAGGCGTAGATTTTATCGTTTGTAATACCGATTCACAAGCGCTTCAAAATAGTTCGGTTCCAAATAAAATCCAATTAGGAGTTAATTTGACTGAAGGATTAGGAGCGGGAGCAAATCCAGATGTTGGACAGCAATCTGCTATCGAAAGTATTTCTGATATTGAAAAAATGTTGGATAGAAATACTAAGATGGTATTTATCACTGCCGGTATGGGTGGAGGAACTGGAACTGGTGCAGCTCCGGTAATTGCTCAATTAGCAAAAGAAAGAGAAATATTAACTGTTGGTATCGTGACAATTCCGTTTCAATTTGAGGGGAAAGTACGTCAGGAGCAAGCGATTATTGGAATCGAAAAATTGCGTAAGCAAGTAGATTCTTTAATCGTAATCAACAATAATAAATTAAGAGAAGTATACGGAAATCTTGGTTTCAAAGCAGGATTTTCTAAAGCGGATGAAGTTTTGGCAACTGCCTCAAGAGGTATTGCTGAAGTAATTACGCACCACTACACTCAAAATATCGATTTACGTGATGCAAAAACTGTTTTATCAAACAGCGGAACTGCTATCATGGGATCTTCTGTGGCAGCTGGTGAAAACAGAGCGAAAGATGCAATTATCTCAGCTTTAGATTCTCCGTTGTTAAACGATAATAAAATTACAGGTGCCAAAAACGTATTGTTGCTTATCGTTTCTGGAACTAACGAGATTACTCTTGATGAAATCGGAGAAATCAACGATCACATTCAAGCCGAAGCGGGTTACAATGCAAATATCATCATGGGAGTTGGTGAAGACGAAACCCTTGGTGAAGCAATCGCTGTAACGATTATTGCAACAGGATTTGATGTAGAACAACAAAATGAAATTGTAAATACAGAACCTAAAAAAATCATTCATACGTTAGAAGATGAGCAAAGAAGTGTTCATAATTTAACAAACAAACCACTTTCTTCTTTCGACTTAACAGTAGATACTCCTACAGCAAAAGTTGAAGATAAAGTAGTTTTTGATTTGACGGATGATGAAGATGAAACATTTGCTCCAACTCCGGTTCAAGCTGTTGCTCCAGCAATCAATCAGGAAGAATTGGTGGTAATGTCTGAGTTTATCAAAAATCTAGATGTAACTTTCGAAATTGTTTCGCCAATTACAGATATTGATTTTACAATCTCTGCTCCAGAAGTGCCTGTTCAGCAAATACAACAGCCAGTACAGCAACAAAGAGTATTTGAAAAAGAAGAACAAACAACTTTTTCTTTTGATCTTCCTTTGTTTAAACAAGAGCCTGTAAAAAGAGAGCCAGTTGTAGAAGATAATAGAGTTTTATTCGAATTGACAAATGAAACTCGTGAAATAAAAGTTAATGATCCTGTTCAGTTTGTGCCTGTAACAGAAGTTTCAGATAACGGAGTTGTAAGATATTCTCTAGAAGAATATATGGAAGTAGAGAACGATTTATTGGCTTCTAAACCAGTTGAAAAAGTGGTTGAAGATGTTGTTCCAGAAGAATTAAACATCACTTTGAAACCAAGAGTTGATTTTGCTAGCCAGCCAGATTTTTCTACAACTTCTGAAGTTTCTCCTTTAGAATTAACTATTGAAGAAACATTGCGTTTAAGAGCTGAAGAAAGAAGAAAGAAACTAAAAGAGTTTAACTATAAATTCCATAATAATGTTTCTAGAATTGACGAGTTGGAAAAAGAGCCAGCTTACAAAAGATTAGGAATTGACTTGTCTAATTCGCAATCTAATAATGCAAATTCTAGAATTTCTGTTGGAACAGATAGTAACAACGATTTACAAATACGTTCAAACAATTCATTTTTGCACGATAACGTAGATTAATTTTTAGCATCATAATATTAGGATAGCCCGAAAATTGGATTTAATTTTCGGGTTATTTTTTTTATCTTCGCACAGAATTTAAAAATTTGACTTTTAAGATAGTATTTTAAAAACAATATTGTCACCCTGAGCGAAGTCGAAGGGCTTTTTGTCTTAAAGGGCTTCGACTTCGCTCGGCCTGACAAACTAGAAATATTTGTTTTAATTAAAACACCTAGTTCATACATCAATTAATAAGCATTGCTTATTTTAAATACAACATAAACATGAGTTTACAAACACAAATCATGGACGAGATCAAAACAGCCATGAAAGCAAAAGATACTGTTGCTTTAGAAGCTTTAAGAGCAGTAAAATCTGAATTGTTATTGGCTTCAACTGCTTCAGGATCTAAAGAAGATTTATCAGAAGACGAAGAAATTAAATTACTTCAAAGACTGGTTAAAACTCGTAAAGAAAGCGCAAGAATCTTTACAGAACAAAACCGTCCTGATTTGGCTGAACCAGAATTGGCTCAGGTTGCGGTAATCGAGAAGTTTTTACCAGCTCAATTAAGCGAAGAAGAAGTAGAAGCTGTAATCGCAAAAATCATTGCTGAAACAGGTGCTTCAGGAATTGCTTCAATGGGTAAAGTAATGGGATTAGCATCTGCTCAATTAGGCGGAACTGCTGAAGGAAAAACCATTTCTACAATTGTAAAAAAATTACTTTCGTAAATAATAATTTTAGATTTTAGACTGTAGATTTTATATTCCAATCAGTAATCTAAAATCTAAAATCATAAATAAACTGACCTCGTAGTTCAACTGGATAGAATATCAGATTTCGGCTCTGAGGGTTGGGGGTTCGAACCCCTCCGGGGTCACTAAAAAAGCCTGTTTCGTTTTGAAATAGGCTTTTTTATGTTTTGTCTCGTCCTAAAATAAGTTGACTGAACAATTTTTTAATAAAGAGAACTAAATAAAGTTATCTTATTTTTTTATTAGACTTAGTACAACTGTTTTATTTTTCCATCTTTTACGATATACAACCCATCTTCACACATGATATATACATTAAATTTGGTTTTTTTAATATTTGTAAACCAACCTGGAAATTTATATTGTTTCAATGTTTTATCATCTATTAACTGCCCATAATACCCATATTGTTTACCCGTTTTTTTATCTGTTCCAGTTCCTGAAATATGTACCACTTTATCTTTTTGAACTATTTCTCTAGCTTCACTGCATAAATCTAAGTAAACCAACGTGTCCGTTTTATTCTTACTTTTTTTATAAAGCTTCATGCTATCACTTTCATCATTTATTCCATATGGATAATCAACTACATCTCTTGTATATTCCGCTTCTGGTATCGTTTTTACATATACCCAGTCTTTCTTATAATCAGTCCCTTGAAATTTATAGACCTTATTTTCAGCTGTACGAACATAAAGCTGTTCCTTTGGACTTGAAATTACTTCCATTGGAAAAAATTTTCTAGTATCAAAAGTTATTGTTTCCCAAGAATTTCCAAAATCTTTTGAAATATGTATTCGTGAATAATCCGATTCGTGAATTCCCATCCAACTATCAATTCCAACAAGAACCTTTTTATCAGTAAAAGTTATATCTTTAAAAATCAATGATGTTTTAATATTTTTCCAAGTTTTTGCGCCATTTGTCGAATACATTAATTCAAAATACCTACAGGCAATAACTGAGTCTTTTGAAATATCAGTAATATTATTAACATATCTATTTTCCTTTTTTGAAAGTTTAGCAGTTGTATCACCTATGGTTTTTACTATATCAGCTGTACTTTTTAAAGTGTCTTTTTTAACTTCCAGTTTGTCGATTGCGTTCTTTTTACAACCAATTGCAAAAAACAAAATAACAAAATATATTACGTATTGTCTTTTCATAAAATATGATTATTTTTAAAAGATAAAACTAATAAACATTATTCAATATTTTTAAATCTTCTCGTAAATGGTTCGAATTCTGCACCGTCAAGGTCACATTACAAAAAGCGCAAGCCAATAAAATAAGGCTTGCGCTTTTTGATTTATATAATTCCTGTATGTTTCTTGAGAATATTAAAACAAATGAAATAACTTTACTTACTATATTTTTCAAAGAGTTTAATAGCTTCCGTTTTTAAGTCACTATAATTTAAGTCATCATTAAATCCTATTCCTGAGTTGTAATGTGTGTTCCCTTTACTGGCGCAAAGGAGATATTTTGTCCCGCCCAATTCGATAGAAACTGGTGAAAACTCGGTTTGTACTCTCAAGATAATTTGACCTGAATTGTCAATTAAATAAAAGACATGTTTGTTATAAATATTTCCTTTGTTTTTATTTTCGTAGCGTTCAAATGCTTGAACCTGATAGCCATTCCATTTAAATTGGTCATAACAAAACATATCTTTTAAATTGTCTTTTAATTCTCCCTTTGCATACGCCTCATAGAGCTTATCTTTGTAAGGTTTTGCTTTTTCATATTCTTTTTTATGATAATAAATTTGAATGAGTTTTGCATAGGAGTGATAATCAGTGGGATCTAATTGAATAAGTTCCATAAAAACGGGCTCTGCTTTTTCGTAATTTCCTTTTAAAGATTCTAAAAGTCCAATGTTAAATAAGACATTTATGTATGAATCAGACTCTTTTGAGATTTTTGATTTCGCTGTATAATATGCTTCTAGTGCTTTATCATTTTCTTTTTGTTCGTAATAAATTTGAGCTAACATCAAATAAGGTCTGTTTGGACATTCCTTTTGGAGTGTTGCTTTCTTATAATTTTCAAGTGATAAATTAATCTCTTTGATTTGATAATAAGAATCCCCAAGTCCACTATAAGATTCTGCATCATTTGGATTTAAATTGATTGCGTTTTGAAAATAAGTTATAGCTTCATTGTATTTACCCATATAGTTTAATGTAGAAGCTTTTATATAAGCGGGCGCAGGATCTTTGCTGTCTTTATTTATAGATAAATCCATGAATTTAATACAATTTGCATCGTCTTCTTTCATATAATAAGCAAGTCCAATATAATAGAGGGATTTTGCTGATAAATCTTTATATTCAGAAGTGTATTGACTAATTATTTTGTCAAATTGCTGAGTGTCTGATAAGTTTTTCAGTTCATTTGTTACTTTATCCTGAGCGAGAATCACTAAGCTGAAAAAGATTAAAATGAATGTTAAGGTATTTTTCTTCATATATATTAGATTATCGCATTTCCAGTTTTAATTTCCCCATTTCGGATATAATTAGCTAAAATTACTCCAGTTGTGGTGACAGTGCTTTCAATTAAAGAAAATGCAGACGGATCAGCTTTATCATCAAAAAGCTTTTTTCCTTTTCCAAGTAACAAAGGATGAATTTTTAAGCGAAGTTCGTCAACTAAATTATTTTTTAATAATAAATGAATGAGTTCGCTACTGCCCCAAACGTGAATATCTAAACCATCAGAATCTTTCAATTTCTCTATTTCAGCAAGACTTTCTATGAAAATAGAATTTTTCCAATCTGATTTTTTTCTGGTTTTAGAGAGAACATATTTATTTCCGTTATTAATTTCAGGCCAAAATTCAGAATGTTCAGGCCAATAATTTTCCCAGATTTCAAATGTTTTTCTGCCTAAAAGATAATCTGCGGGTTTTAATTCTTTTTGAACGGCATCATCATAAGCTTTGTCGCCGTAAGGCACAGTCCAGCCTCCAAATTTAAAACCGTCAGATGTGTCTTCTTCTGGACCACCTGGAGCTTGCATTACGCCATCTAATGAAATCATTGACAAAACAATTATTTTTCTCATAATTTCTAGTTTTGTTTTTTATAAATTTAGATTTATGCCTTTTCTGACTTTATATAACTTCAAATAACAAACTGCTTGAGCTGCTTTTGTAAAAAAACAGTGTTATTTTTTAGCTCTTTTTGTGAAGTTTTTAATTAAAACAAAAATTGAAAATACAAAAACTATAATATAAACAATTGCCAATGCCGGTTTTTCGAATGTTAACGTATTAAAATCGAATTGTTTATATAGCACTACGCCTAAAATGATTGCTACAATACTAAAAGTAAATACTGGTACATTATTTTTATTCTCCATGTTATAGATGTTTTTATAGAATTAAAGGATTTTGAAAATCGTTATATTAAATTTATAATTTGTCTTGTGCTCCACGCAGCATTTCTGCAATATTTTCGTTTTTAAAATTTTCCATAAAAGTATGAATTAAAGGCACAGTCGGGCTGTTTGGGTATTTTTTTAGAAAACGGTTAAACTCCTCAATATTTTCTGGATAAATGTACTTTTCGTCTGTCGCTCTTTCATAAGTTGGGGTATTATCTTCTCCGATTAAATAATCTAACTGATACATTTTGTACTCATCTTTTACAGATTTCATTAATTTTGAATTTGGATATTTATTCATAAAATTTTCCCATGAAACTACGCGATCTCCTAAATCTTTAAAAGAAATAATAAGTCCGGCATCTGCAGAATAAGGCTGTTTGTTTTCTTCGCTTTGCAAAAGCAAATATTCTTTGTAATCTCGAGTCACATAGTTTTTAAAAAGCGAATAATAAAAATCTGGTTTTGTGGTAATTTCAACAATACCTTCTCCTAATTCATCAAATTGCAATTGATGTTTTAAGAGTTTATCATTTAAAGACTTGATTTCTTTTTTATCGGCATCTTTTTCGCTGTAAAAATTTTGCAGTAAACGATCTTCTTTTTCGTCTATTTTATGTAGTAAATAACCATTTTCTTCATGATATTTTTCATATAAAGTATTAGCTTCTTCAGCAGAAATAGATTTTAATTTTAACACAATTTCGTCTTTCTTTTTAGTGAATAAATCCAAAAGTGATCCAGAATCTGAAATCACTTCAGATGCAGAATGATCGGCAGAAATACTATCGTTTTTTATTTCTGACGAATTTGAAACAGTTGTATTTTCAGATTTTTTGCAGGCAGAAAATAAAATGATTATGGCTAATAAAGTAATAAGTTTTCTCATTTATTTTAATTAATATGTATTGATAATGATTTTAGCTTTAAAAGAGATAGGTTTATGTTAAAAAAGGACAAAAAAGATAGAATTCTTCTTTGTCCTTTTAGAATCTGTTTGAAGGAAAATATAAAATCTATTTAGGTTTAAATTCTTTCATTCCTCTATATTGTTTAAATTCTGAATATAACTCAATGCCTAGAATTTTCCATTTTCTAGTACCTGTGACTGAATATTGATAGCTATCTTTTTTTTCCAATTTATTTACAAAGATATTATGAGTCTGCCATTCTGTACCGCTAACAAAGCCACTTCTGGTAACCACTGCTGAAATTGCATTTTCATCATCATGAAGAACACCCAACTGTATTTTTGTTGCCAAATCGTCTTCTAGAGTAATCTCTGAGAAATGCGTGTTACGATTTATTTTTTGGCTTACTTTCTTATTTTCAAACTCAAATTTTTTATACTCTGAGCTATTGCCCGGTTTTGTAATAAAAGACAAAGCAAAAAATGAAAAAAGAACAGCAACAAAAAGTCCCATTTTCTGGCGAATTTCAACTGCTTTTTTTATGCAAAAAGCGATAAATCCAAAAAATGCCGTAATGTTTAATATTCCCCAGATAAGCTGTATCATAAATTTATTTTAGGTATATCAAAAATACATTTTTTTTGCTTTATAAATAAGAGAATACTTATTTTAATTGCTCTTCAATAAGCTCAGCTATATTAGTATTTGAGTTATCATAAGCTAGAATACTTCCATTTTTATCAATTACAATACGTGTTGGAATAGCTTCAATCTTATAATTTGTGACCACTTCTTGTTTAGAATCAAAAATAACATTAAAGTCAAATTTTTTCTCGGTGATATAGCCTGTCACTTTTTTAAATATTTCGTCTTCTTTGCCATTTTCCCAAGTATTTACAAATAAGAAAGCGACGTCTTTTCCTTTATATTTGGTAACTAAATCCTGCATTTTAGGAAAAGATGCTTTGCATGGCCCGCACCAAGTAGCCCAAAAATCAAGGACAACAATTTTGCCTTTATAATCTGAAAGTTTAATTTCTTTTCCTTCCATATTTTTAAGAGTAAAATCGTAAGCAGTTGCGGTTCCAAATTTTGAAAGAAGATCTTTGCTCTTGTTTTCTTTTGCTAATAAATCTGTTTTCTGCTGAATGGCATCAAATTCGGCCATAGGCAATTTCTTTTCAATGTAAATTTCTTTAAGTTTAGAAAGAAATGCAGGTGATGTATTGCCTTTACCAATTTCGTCTTCAATATAAGCTTTTACTTCATCTTTACTTTTTACTTTATCCAACATTGCTAAATAGCGTTCTTTTCCGCCATCATCCAATCCGTTTAGTGCTTTAACTCCGCTTTGGTATTTAAAAGCTTCTTCATATTTGCCTTGTTTATAAAGCAGGAGCGCATAAGTATCAGCAAACATATTGAATTTGCCATTATAATCAGGAGTGTAACATTCTTTTCGTTTTGCTTCAAGAATGTCTAATGATCGTTTAGAAACTTTTGTAGCAAAATCAATATCTTTTACTGGCATTGTTAGATCACCGCCAGATTGGCCCCAAGCAAAATTATTGTATGAGTCTTCTGGAAGATTTAAATAAGGTTCGCAGGCTATAGCCTTATCCAATTCTCCTTTGTCTAGGTATATAGGCACCAAAGTAGAATAAAAATAGCTTATTGACCTCTTAGAAGTATCGTTAGAATATTTTGTTTTAAAAGTAGTAAGGCTTTCTAAAATAGAAGCTTCTGTTTTATTAGGCTGATCATAGAATTTTCGAATAAAATCCATTGCATCAATTCTATTTGCAGGATACTTTTCTGAAATTTCTTTTCTCAATTTTACAGCTTTATCTTGCGTATCATTATTAGAACTATAGATATTATAAGCAGCAGTCAAATATTCTTCAGTATTTTTTTGTACACATTTATCGGCAAAAGATAGAAGGTCTTTTTCTCCTTGTTCTCTGTTGAGAGACTTTTTAGTGTATAAATATTCTAAAGAAACGATATCATCTCTTAATTTCGGATATTTTGCGAATATGGCATCATATTCAGCAATTAAATCTTCTCTTTTTGGATCTGATTTTAGTCTAAAAAAGTAACCTCCATTGCTTCTAACATATATTTCGTTTATCAGACTTTTTCCTAATTCAGTATCATTTTGTGTTTTTAAAAGTACAGAATAACCTTTTTCATTATTGCTGTCTGCAATTTTTTGTGAATCGTTTATTGTTACTAGAATTACTCTGACAGAATCAGGAACTTTTGCGGTAAACTCATAACGTTTTCCACTTTTTTTCAGCGGACTTATGTCAGAAGAAAAATCAGTAGGCGTAATGTAGAGAAAATTTGCTTTAGCGTTTTCTTCTATTACAAGACCTTTCGGAGGTTCGTAAACATACGTATTGGGTTTGCCAATGTTGAATTTTGAGTTTTTTAGATAGATTTTTCCGTTTTGAGAAAATAGATTGCTAACAACGGCAAAGAATAACAAAAGGTAGATTTTTTTCATCTTTTTGTGGTTTTTTATTTGTTTATTTCTTAATTGTTTAACGAATTGTAAAAGTAAATATTATATCATCCGTTGTTTTTTTATTAAGAAAATATTAGCAAAAAACACAAAATTATTTTGAAATTTTTATATCGAAAGTATATCTTTTTAAATGGTTTACTTTTTTACACCAATCGCAGTTCTGTAAAATTCATAACCTTTTTCAGATCGTTTTTTGAGAAATTTTTCACGATATTCATTGGCGCCCAAATCTTCTAAAAGTTCAATATCAAACTGCTTTAAATAATTTTGAAGTTCTTCGGGAAGAAAGCCAAATGTCCAATGTTCTTCAAGGTTTTCAAGATCTTCCAGAAGTTTTTTACAGCCCAAAAAAGATTCTGGATTCAAGAGAATATTTTTATGTATGTAAGTAAAAATAATATGACTGTTTACAGCGAATTTTGAAATAAAAGAAAAAGTGTTTTTTACAGCATCTTCGGTTAGATAATTTGTTACACCTTCCCAAATTATGGCAGTTGGTTTAGAAAAGTCTAAATTACTCTCCAGTGCCAATTGTTCTAGATTTTGGTTGTTAAAATCAATTTGAAGAAAACGTATGTTTTGAGGAATTTTCCCAATCCTGTTTTTATAAACTTCAGCTTTGAAATTTGATGTATTCGGATGATCAATTTCTATTACAGGAACATTTTTTAGAAAATCAAGACGAACGGCTCTCGTATCAAAACCCGCACCTAAAATTATAACTTGTTTTACACCGTTTGAAACTGCATTTTTAAGCAAATCATCAATATATTTTGTTCTTGCAATTCCAGAAGACAAAGCTCCTGGAATCTTTTTTTGGATAATATTGTCAATATATTTTGCGACAATTGGAAATTTATATAATTGAGTTGCAAGTCTTAATTTTGAATCTATAAAATGGATGGCATAAGGATCTGAAAACAATCTTTCTTTACGTTGTGTTTCCAATGCACGAAAGAACGCCATATATTGTGCCGTTCTACTTGTTTTTTCCGCTTTCATTTTAAATCTATTTTCTAGAAAACAAATTCTCTACAACCCAAGCAGGTCCAATTAATAAAAACTGTAAATCTTTAAGAAAAGATGGTTTTTTACCTTCAATATTATGCCCGTAAAATTGTCCGATCCAGGCAATAACAAATACGCCAATTGAGAAAGCCCATAACGGAACAAATTGTCCGATGTAGTAATTTATAACCAAACAAAGCATAGAAAAAATAGCAATTTTTATGGCCATTGCAATTGATAATCTGATATAGAAAATAAGAACAAAAAGCAAAACGATAAAAGCCCAATTTTCGATAATTGGCGCATTTAGTTTTAACGTATTTGAAATTATCGAACTCGGAATACTCATTAACAATCCTACAATCGAAAAGAAAATTGCTGGTACACAAATGTAGTGTATGGCTTTGTTTTTTGGGTTTTGGTGGCTCACAGCATATTCTGCAAACCATTGGTCTAAGGTTCTCATTTTTGTGGTTTTATAGTTAGGTTGCAGTAAATCTAATGAAATTTCTTTTACGTTAATCGGAGAACCATAAACGAAAAACTAACTGGCAAAAAACTATTTCTGATTATATTGAAAAACATTATCCCACAATTCGTCAATTGTAACAAGAGCTTCGTTTAAAGACAAAACAGACCATTTTCCGTTATTTTCTAAACCAAGTCCAATACTTTTTAATTTTAATAAAGCATCATTTACGTCAAAATCGAAATCGGTATTTAGTTTTGTTTTAAACCAAGATTCGATTTTATTGTCAAGATCCTCAGCCGTTAATGGTTTTTCACTTTCGTGTAAAAAAGTATAAGCTAGAATAGTTTCTTTTAAAGCTTCTTCTTCAGACGAATTTAAAAGCGAGTAGAAAGCTCCGCTGTTATTCCCGACATTTTTAAAATACAAACTGTCAGAGAGAGTTTTAGAATACCTGATTTTCTTATTTATGAAATTATTGTATTGACGAAAGCAATAAACAGCCAAGATTCCCAAAGCGATTAAACCTTGATTTAAGGAAGTTTTGCTGTTAAGTAAATCGATAGTTTCTCCAGTTTGATACGCGTCGTACATATTAATAAGAGCTGGAATTACTTTGGCGCTTAATAACGAAATTCCACCAAAAACTGCTGGAATCCAAAGAAGCATTTTGTCTTTTAAAGACATTTTAGGAATTGCATTCGGAAAAATGGTTTCAAGATCGTTTTTAGGAACCCGTTTGAAAATTTTCAATCCAATAGAACCTGGATCAATTGGCATTTTTCCTAATTTGACTTTTTTGCTTTTAAGATAATCTGCGTCGCTGTAATTTAAATAAATTAAGACACGATCGTAATATTCAATTTCGACCTCTTTTTTCCAGAAGAAATATTTTTTAATTTTTTCCTTTGTTTTGTGATGGCCTCTTGCGTAAAGTTCATAATCTTTAAAAGCATTAAAATCGATAGAAAGATTTAAGCCAATCAAATCAGATTCTTTAAAAGCTTTGTCCAAAGCATTCTGATCAATTCTGTAATAATTTCCACGTTCTAAAACCTTCAAAAGCGTTTCTTTAAAAACAGGAAAATCACTTTTATTGATAAACTGTTCGCGTTCTTTTTCGCTTAAATCTGGATCGTAAAGCGCATAATTCTGTTTTATATTTCGATTGAGATTAAAAGATTCATAATGATAGTAATGCTCGACAATATCGAAAAGTTTTTTAAAATCTTCTGATTTTTTTAGCATCTTCAGCGAAAGCGGCAATTTGCTGTTCGAGTAAAAATTCTTTGTTAAACGGAATATAATGTTCTCGCTTCATGTCGATTTTGGGCTTTAATTTCGTGGCGTTTATTGAGCGCAAAAATACTGCTTTTTTCTTAAGTGCAAAGGTGCAGAGGAATCCAGTTTGTCATCCTGAGGAACGAAGGATCACATAAGTAGCTCCGTGAAGAGAATCGCCAATCTTTGTTGCTTTCCGCGTGCGATCCTTCGTTCCTCAGGATGACAAAGTAAGATGAGTATTTTTTGCCTTTTGAGTAAGCACAAAAAAAAGTGAAATTTCATATCGGTACCAGCGATTTGAAATTCCACTTTCTGTGTTCCAAAAAAAGTGACAAAAAATTTAAAAGCCTTCTAGGAGAAAACCTTATTCTAAACTAAAAATTATTCACAGCAAGTTTACGCCAAAATAAAATCATGGCTATACGTATTTATACCTGTTTTTTGTTTTTAAGGTGCAGAGGTGCAAAGTGATAAAGTTGCAAAGGCTTTGTTTAGTTTAAAGTCGACTTTTTGAGATTGATAACTCCTTGAATGTATTTTATTAATTCTTCTTTTGTTACCGAAAAATTGGCTTTTTCAGCTTCAGTATTTAGGTATAAAGTGGCAATACTTTCGGCATCCATATTTTGAGTCAGATAATGATGCTCTGCATATTGTATTAGAGAATCAACAAAAAGTTCGCGTTGTTTACCTTTTTCAATTGTTTCCTGATCGCCTTCTTTTATTTTGTCGATTACAGATTCTGGTAAATCTATTGTTAGATACATGCAGTCTACGGCAACTTTAGAAAGCATTTCTTTTTGTACTCTTCCCACGGCGTCGCAATAGGCGCATGGAGCAGGAACCCATTTTAATTGTCGGTTTAATCGAATGATATCTTCCCAGTCAACAAATCCTTTTCCAAGACATCTCGGACATTCTATATCTGATTTTCTAAAAAAATTAAAAATTCGCATTGGTTATAAAATAATCTTAGTAGTTGTGTCGCGCGAATTTAAATAAATAAGTAAGAAAAATTACTCGTATAAGTATATTTTTTAAGAAAATAATTCACAAAATTTCATATAAGTATATTTTTATTTGGTATAAATTAAAAACATATAACGTTTTCGTAAATTTGAAATACCTTGTAATTACTGGGAATACAGGGTTTTGATATTGTATTAGATTTAGTACAAAAAGATTTTATTTTTTTAATTTAATATTGTAGGAAAAATAATTCTTTATTTAATTTTAAAATTATAAGTGAGATTTTTGTTTAATGTGGATTGAACAAAAATTTTTTAGTTTTGTTAAAGCGAAACACTAAGTCGTCGTTTTTATGCGTTCAAACAGTAATTCAAAATCTGTTCTTTTCATATCTCTAATAATGTAAACTAAAGAAAGTTTAGCAATCCTAGATTTAGTATTAATAATTTCTTCTTTTATTAATAAAGGACTATCAGAGCAATAAACAAAAACGAAAGCAAATTTTTTACCTGATTTGAATATTTGAATAAATTCATCTTCCGAAATGTCATTTAGCTGACCATTAATATTCAAAGTTAAAGAATTTCCATTATAATGTTTATCACATATACTTTTGTAATAAGATTTTAATCCTGCATTATTCTCTTCATCTTTAAAGTAGGTTAAATAGCGAGCAGCATTGTTAATTTGACTGATTAATGCTCTTGTGTCTTGGCCTAGTCCTTTTTTAACATGATACAAGTAGATTTTAGCATCAGTAACTTTGATAATGTCGGCCATTTCAATAAGATTCAAATATGCTCGATCACCAACTATGAAATCTTGACGATTTTTATAACTTTCATTATACAATCCCTCTGATTCTTGAGTCCAAGATTCAAGCTTGTTAATAGTAGTGCTATTTTCAAAATCAAAATTTAAGAGGAAGGAGTTTAAATGCTCGTCTAAACTATGCCTGTAAAAATACCATGAGCTATCTAACTTAAAATATTTTTTATCGTTATATTCTACTTCACCACAAAACCATTGGTCAAGGCTTACACCAACGCTAAAATCTTCATTTTCATTTGCCCTGTAATGACCAAAAGTATTTCGTAAAGATTCTACAAAAGTATCTTCGGTTGCAACATTTATTAATTCCTTCTCTACAAGTTCATTCATGATATTTATATATCCAAAAGAAGAGCAGAATTGAATATCCTTGAAAATTCCATCCTTATTATAAAATCTTACCTCAGTTGATCGTAAATACTCAAAGACATTTGGGCTGTAGAAATCAATGGTTTCATTATTGATATAGCAATTGTATGCATAGCTTAATAAATTTTCATTTAAACTATCTTTTATTGGGCTTAATTCAGATGTGGGTAATCTGTAAAACTGATTAAATTCGACGCCATCAGTTTCAAGTACTTCTTTAATTTTTATTATTCTCTCAACTAATTCTTCATAATTGAAATTTGAAGAAACTTCAAGAGATGAACTTCCTGTAATTGATAATTTTTTTGTAGAAGTTCGTTTTTGTATAATACCTAATTTTTCAAAATCATCTTCTTCTATAGAGGCGAGCATTGTTTTATATATCTTGCCAAAATCATCTTCAAAAGCAAGATTGTAATTTTCTCTAAAATAACGTTGAGAGCCAATTTCAGTTCCAAACAAACCTCTTTCTTCAATTTGTTTAATTTCAGTTGAGCTTTTGTTTACCAATCGAGATAATACTTCCAATCCAAAGAAAGTATCAATGTATTCTTCTAGAAGAAAATGTCCGTAATATCCTTTAGAAATAACAAAAATAGAATTATCACTGTAAACAAAAAGAACGAATGAAGAGTATTGGATTTTAATCTTTTCTAAATCTTGTTCATTTTGTACAATATCAGATAAAAAATCCTGCCAGTGAGGTGGTTTTGCTTCAGTTGTAAAAATGTATAATTTTGCAAACCATGTATCTATATTAGAAGTTTCGGAAAGTTCAATTTCTGAAAATTTGTTTCCAGTTTTTAAATTATAAGTATGAACGATATCTTCAATTAATTTTTCGTTATCATTTCTTTCTTGAGTAATTGAATCTTGAATTTTATAAAGTTTTGCATTAACTGTTTTTGCCATAATTATAATTAAAATTTGTTATTTGCTAAATAAAATCAAAGATTACAATTTTAGTGCTTCAAGTTTTACGGAAATTCATAATCTTAATAAATTTATTTACAGGCAATTATATTGATAAAAAACTACATTATATTAAGTAGTTTTACGGGATTTTACAAAATCAATAAAAACACAAAAGCTCAACTTTTGGTTGAGCTTTTCAAAAATTATCTAATTATCAAATTACTTAATTGGAAAACCATCCAACAAAATCTGATATTTTCTCCCAACAGGAACAATTTCTCCATTGCTCATTGTTAAGGTTTTGTTGATTACTGAAGTTATTTCCTTCGTATTTACAATAAACGAACGATGAACCTGAACAAAATGCGAACAGTCTATTTCGGTAGAAATGCTAGCAAGCGAACCGTAAATAATAATTGGAGATTTCAATTTTCGGCTGTATAATTTCATATAATTGCCAAGACTTTCTATATATAAAATATCAGTCAACGGTGTTTCTATTGTTTGTCCATTCGAACGATATGAAAGCACTTTTTCGTTGCTGTTGTCTTCCTTTTTAAGATTATTTCCAGAATGAAAGGTTTTGGCTTTTTCTATTGCTTTGGCAAATTTATCGGGAGAAATAGGTTTTAGGAGATAATCTATAGCATCGTTTTGATAAGCAGAAAGTGCAAAATCTGAGTACGCTGTTGTTACAATTGTAAGCGGACGATTAGGCTGTAATTCCATTAATTCTACGCCCGAAATTACAGGCATATTAATGTCGAGAAAAATAATATCGTATTGGTTTTCGTTTAGCAGTTTAATAGCTTCCATTCCATTAAAAGCACTTCCGGAATGTTCCAGTTCGTCAAACTTTGAGATGTGCGAAATCAAGGCTTTGTGCGCCGGCGATTCGTCATCAATTATAAGACAGCGGTAGGTAAGTGCCATATGGATAATTTTACGGTAAACATATTTTTCTCTTTTTTACAACTCAAGTCGTGTTTTAAGCCATAAACTTCTAAACGTCCTTTTAGGTTTTCAATTCCAATTCCGGTACTCGAAAGACGTGATTCCGAATCCAAACAATTGTTTTTCAAAGTAAAAATTACACTTCGACATTTTACTTTTAAATCTAAATTGATGAAAGGTTCAGCAGTTTCAGCAGAAAATTTTACAGCATTTTCAACTAAAGGTAAAAAGAACAATGGTGGAATTTCGATTTCATCATGTAATCCTTCGATATCTTGGCTTACAATAAGTCTTTCGTTTCTAAAGGTGTAATATTCGATATATTTTTTAATGAAAGCAATTTCTTCTTCCAATAAAACATAATCTTTTTTCGAAGCCTCAATCTGATAACGCAGCATGTCTGAAAGATTAAGAATTCGATCGGGAACCTTATCCGGTTCTGCTAATGCTTCTCCATAAAGATTATTCATCGCATTCAGCAAAAAATGTGGATTTAATTGCTGTTTTAAAAACGAAAGTTCCGATTTGAAATTCATAATATCTTTATCGGCATCCATGATTTTTTTCGTAATCACGACATGAATAAAATAGAAAAACATTCCGTTGATAAGAAGCGATAAAATCTGCAATGTTTTGAAATTTCCGAAACCAACCAAAGGAAAAAACCAATTGATAAAAAAATAGAAAGATGTCCAGTAAGTTAAAAACAGCAGAAAAAAAACTTTTACCTTTCTTTTGAATAATAACTTTTTAATTACAAATAGATTAAAAACAGTAATCCAAAGAATACATGGAAAATATCCTATTGCAATTTTACTGACCATATAACAAAAGTCATGACCAGCCAGACGAAGTTCGTCATAAACACAGGCAAAAATCACCAATAGTATAAAGGTGTGTACGATGAGATTTCTGAGAAAGAAATTTTGGTAAATTTTGAGAATTTTCATGACGGCAAAAATAATATAATCGTATAGTTTTTAACCATTTGTAAAGAATAATTTATACCAACGCCGTTCGTATAAATCATACGCCATTGGTATAAAATTGCTGTTGTAATAACGGTTTGTGATATATTTTTGAATTGAGTTTTGATGATAAATTTATAAGTGCAATTCAGATTTTTGACATTTCTAAAAAAGAAGAATTTACTTAAATTTAAAATGCTTTATTGAAAGTTTTTACTTAATTTTAACTTTTCAAATCAAAGCAGAATTTATGATCAAAAAGAAAATATGTAAAAATTTTTAACCCTAAAAATATTGTATAATCTTTTTAATCAAAGTGATATGTACCAGTTTAAAGAATTAAAAGAGGCAGATATGGTTGTGGAGATTTTTAAAACAAATGTTCAGAAAGAATCTGATAAAAATTATGTAATTGCAGTTATACAATCTCAATTTCCTGACTATAAAATTAATTTTGATTTAGAAGATTGCGATAAAATACTCCGAGTAGAAGGTATTGATTTACAATGTGAAAACATTATGGATTATGTGCATTGTTTAGGTTATACTTGCGAAAAAATAGATTAATAAATAGCTCAATAAAATAAAAAACAGGTGTAAATACGCTACGACATTTGATTTATTTGTAAGTATTTTGCGGTAAATTTATTGTTGTAGAATTAAATTTATAAAATGACAGATATTATTCTTTCGATTTTTCTTTTTGTTTTAAAACAGTTGGGATAATTACCACTGTTTTTTCTTCTTCTATTGCGAATGATACTTTTTTATTACAGAAAGGTTTGTCCTTTTTTTGCATATAATTTTTCTAATTTTGTGCCTTATGAAAAAAGCATTCCAACTCTTCGATTTCTCTCAAAAGATTAATTATAAAAATGAAATTTTAGCGGGTTTTACCGTTGCCATGACCATGATTCCAGAATCTTTGTCATTTGCAATTTTGGCAGGATTTCCGCCACTAGTCGGATTATATGCCGCTTTTATAGCAGGTCTGGTGACTGCTATTTTTGGAGGAAGACCAGGAATGATTTCGGGCGGAGCGGGAGCAACCGTTATCGTTCTTATTGCGCTGATGAAATCTCACGGAATAGAATATGTTTTTGCAGCCGTTGCACTTGGCGGTGTGGTGCAAATTTGTATCGGACTTTTTAAACTCGGAAAATTTATTCGTTTAGTGCCACAGCCCGTTATGTTTGGTTTTGTAAACGGATTGGCGGTTGTGATTTTTATGTCGCAATTAGAACAATTTAAAACCATTGTAAACGGACAGGTTTCTTGGCTTCAAGGTATTCCTTTGTATATTATGCTTGGTTTGGTTGCACTTACTGTTGCTATTGTTTTGGTTTTTCCTAAAATCACAAAAGCGGTTCCAGCATCTTTGGTTGCTATTATGGTTGTTTTTGCTTTGGTAATTATCTTTAATATCGAAACCAAAACGGTTGAAGATATCGCTTCTGTACAAGGCGGATTTCCTCCTTTTCATATTCCAAATATTCCCATTTCTTTTGAAACTTTAAAAATTATATTTCCCTATTCTATAATTGTCGCAGCTGTTGGTTTGACCGAAGGTTTGCTCACGCTGAATTTAGTTGACGAAATTACCGGAACTCGTGGAAACAGTAATCGCGAATGCATCGCACAAGGAAGTTCGAATATTCTAAACGGTTTTTTTTACGGAATGGGAGGCTGCCCGATGATTGCGCAAACTTTAGTAAATCTTGGTGCGGGTTCTAGAGCTAGACTTTCGGGAATAATAGCAGCTTTAACCATTTTAGCAATTATACTTTTTGGCGCGCCTATAATTGGGAAATTGCCAATGGCAGCTTTAGTTGGTGTTATGATGATGGTTGCAATCACAACATTTGAGTGGGCAAGTTTCAAGATTATTAATAAAATGCCTAAACATGATATTTTCGTTGGAATCCTAGTTGCTTTAATTACAATTGTATTGCATAATCTGGCGTTAGCAGTTTTAATTGGTGTAATTATTTCAGCTTTGGTTTTTGCTTGGGAAAGTGCAAAAAGAATTCGTGCCCGAAATTTTATTGATGAAAACGGAATAAAACATTACGAAATTTATGGTCCGTTATTCTTTGGTTCAGTGACAACTTTTCTTGAAAAATTCGACATAAAAAACGATCCAGATCATATTATTGTCGATTTTAAAGAAAGTAGAGTTTCAGATATGTCGGCAATTGAAGCGCTAAACAATCTGACTAAAAAATATAATCAGGAAAATAAAACAATAGAATTACAACATTTAAGTCCAGATTGCAGGCAATTGCTTAAAAATGCCGATGCTGTTATTAATGTTAATGTAATTGAAGATCCTACTTATAAAGTGGTTTCTTAATAATGGTTAATTATTAATTGTTAATTGTGAATTAATTTTACACGTCCCAATTTTCTGTAGAGACTCACAGCAGTGCGTCTTACGCAACGAAACCACAATATTTGATATACGAGACGTAGACGCACAGCTGTGCATCTCTACAGATATGCATTGTGTTTTATCATTTTTTAATTATAAAAAAAACTCTAAAGATTGTGAGACTGAGCGAAGTTGAAGCCCTTATGCCAATTGGAGCGCCCTTAACTTCACTCAGGGTGACAATCCGTTAATTATCAAATTTTCTAATTATCAAATTGACACATTCGCAAATTATCTAATTAACTAAAGATTGATTTTTGTAACTTTGTAAAATGAAACTAACAGAAACCTTAGAAGATTTTTACACGATCAAAGTAAACGGAATGCCCGAGAATCTTAAAAAAGAAATCGGACATTTTAATGTTTTTAAATTGGATGATTTTGTTGGAAGTATTTGCAAACCATTTCCTTATACGAGAAAAGACTTTTATAAAATAAGTTTGATTATCGGAAAAAACAAAGTGCATTATGCAGATAAAGTAGTTGGTATTGAAGAGCAAGCTTTATTTTTTGCTAATCCGCAAATTCCGTATAATTGGGAGCAGGTTGATGAAAATCAAACTGGATTTTTCTGCATTTTTACCGATGCTTTTTTTAGTCAATATGGAAATTTAAAAGAATACCCTTTATTTCAGCCAGGCGGAAATCCGATTGTTCCAATCTCATTAGAATTAGCAGAATCTCTAAAAGCTGTTTATCTAAGAATGTTTGACGAAATCAATTCTGATTATGCTTTTAAATATGATGTTCTTCGAAATCTAGTTTTCGAAATTATTCATTTGGCATTGAAAACCCAAACTGTAACTACCTCATTATATAGTAAATCAAACGCTACGATTCGAATTTCTTCTTTGTTTCTAGAATTATTAGAACGTCAATTCCCAATAGAATCGATTACTCAGCAAATTAATTTCCGTTCGCCTTCAGAATATGCAAGCCAATTGAATGTTCATGTGAATCATTTAAATAAAGCTTTAAAAGAAACTACTGGAAAAACTACTTCACAGATTATTTCTGAAAGAATTGTGCAGGAAGCTATGATTCTTTTGAAGCAAACCAATTGGAATATTAATGAAATTGCCTGGTGTTTAGGCTTCGAAGAATTGTCTCATTTTATCAATTTTTTCAAGAAAAATGTTCAAGTTTCGCCTAAAAACTATCGTTTGGCTGAAATTGTTTGATTTTTGCAACTTCTTGTTTGATTGCTTTAATATTTGAGAAACACTTCAATAATATCTTTGTCCTGTAATTAAAACGTAAAAATTAAAATCATGGACAATAAAAAAGTTTGGTTTATCACAGGTGCTTCAAAAGGCATCGGATTAGAATTAGCTAAAAAATTATTAGCAGAAGGTTATAAAGTTGCTGCAACATCAAGAATTGAAGCGTCTTTAATAAAAGAATTAGGAAATACATCTGAAAGTTTTCTTCCTCTTGAAATGGATTTGGTAGATGAAAAAAGCGTGAAAAATGCAATTGATAAAACTATAAATCATTTTAAAACAATTGATGTTTTAGTAAATAACGCAGGCTACGGATTATTAGGAACACTTGAAGAATTAACTGATACAGAAGCAAGAAAAAATTACGAAGTAAATGTTTTCGGATTGTTGAATGTCATTAGAAACACAATGCCAATTCTTCGTGCCAACAAAACGGGGCATATTTTTAATATTTCTTCTGTTGGAGGTTACTACGGAGAATTTCCAGGTTGGGGAATTTATTGCTCTACAAAATTTGCTGTTGCAGGTTTAACAGAATCATTAGCCGCAGAAATAAAACCATTCGGACTTCATGCAACAATCGTTTACCCAGGTTATTTTAGAACAGATTTCTTAAAAGACAGTTCTTTATTATTGCCAGAAAACCCAATTGCAGAATATAAAAATGTAAGGGAGTCTGAAAGTGCTCACAAAGATGATATCAACGGAAATCAACCTGGAGATCCAGTTAAATTAGCTGAAGCTTTAATAAAAGTAAGTCACGATCAAAACCCGCCACTGCATTTGTTTTTAGGCGAAGATGCGTATAATATGGCAAATCAAAAAATAACAAGTGTTCAGAGTGAATTAGAAGGATGGAAATCTGTTTCTGTTTCGACTGGTTTTTAATTTCAATTTGATAATTTGATAATTTGTCAATTAGAAAATTAGATAATGATTTGACGTCCAGCATATATCTGTAGAGACGCACCGCAGTGCGTCTAACATAACGCAACCGCAATATTTATTCGCACATTTTTTTTAATGTAATAAACCCGACAGATTTTTAAAATCTGCCGGGTTTAATATATTGTGCAATGTTGCGTATAAGAAGCACTGCGGTGCGTCTCTACAGAAAATAGGAATGAAAAATTAATTATCTAATTTTCTGATTGACAAATTCTCTAATTAGCGAAGCATCGATTTTACATCGCTTAACTTTCCATCAATTTCACCTGTTTGCAATCCTAAAATATGGGCAATTAAAGGATAAACAGAGATGTTTGGGAAAGTTTTGACTGTTTTGTCAACTTTAAAAGCAGGACCTTTCGCATAAAAAATAGCGTGCATGTCTTTGTTGTCGTTATCATAACCATGAGTTCCACCTTTAATATGCGTGCTTTCTTTACTTACTAAACTATATCCTTTTTCTGCTTCAATGACAAAATCATGCGCACGGGGATTAGTTCCATAATGAAGTCTTTCAGGAACTTCAGCAGCTTTCCAGAATTTGATATTTGGTACTTTTTTTAAAGCATTTGCAATCGAATCTTTGAATCCGTCTTTTGCTTGTAAACTCATAATTGGGTTGATTACATCTTTGTATCCGAGCCATTCTGGTTTTAGGTAATCTAAAACAGCTACTTTTTTATCATTAGAAATATCTGCCATTCCATGATCTGAAACAATAATCAAATTGATTTGTTTTCCGATTGGTAATTGGTCCAATCTTCTGGATAATTCACCCATTATTGAATCCATTTTGATTGCGGCTTTTTTAGTTTGCGGAGAAAGCGGACCAAAATTATGACCTGAATGATCGGGTTCATCAAAATACAAAGTTACCAGATGAGGTCTTTGTTTTTCTGGAAGCTGCAGCCATTTCATAACCGTATCAATTCTAGCCTCGTATGGAATTTTGCCATTGTAATTTTTAAAATAACTTGGGTTTCTTTTGTCAATATCAGAACCCGGCCAAAAGAACGAAGCGGTTTTTACACCTTGCTGTTCGGCTAAATTCCAAATAGGGTTTCCTCCATAAAAACGAGAATCATTTTTTGCTTCGCTTGATAATGAAAAAGATTGATTTAATTCAGCATCATAAAAAACATTATTTATAATTCCGTGATGATCAGGATAAAGACCGGTCACAATAGTGTAATGATTTGGAAAAGTTTTCGTCGGATAAGAAGGTTTCATTGATTTGGCGTGAACACCTTCTTTCGAAATTTGTTTAAGATTAGGAAGATTGAATTGCTTGCCGTAATCCCAGCGAAATCCATCCATTGAAACTAAAACTACATAATTGTCTTTAGTGTTTTGGGCTTGTAAAACGAATGAAAGTGAAAGAAAAAATAAGGATAGAAGTGAGGTAAAATGCTTTTTCATTTTTAATATTATTGTGAAGCCACAAAGGTAGAGATTACAGATTTTTTAAAGAAAAAGAGAATGTTAAATAAAAAAGATAGCCACGACTTGACCATTGAGAATGGCCACGAATTCACGAATTATTTTTTTATAATCTGTATCTATATTTTTATTAGTCACAGATTACACGGATTAAAAGGATTGTAATCTGTGGTAATCTTTTAATCTGTGGCAAAAAAATAAACACACAGATTTAAAAATATAATTTGTGAATTCGTGGCTAAAAAAAACGCCAGACATTAATCTGGCGCTTTAATTTTTAAGAAGAGAATGAATTACATCATTCCTGGCATTCCGCCTCCCATTGGCATTCCGCCTCCAGCATTTTCTTCTTTAATATCAATTAATGCACATTCTGTAGTAAGAATCATTCCAGAAACAGATGCAGCATTTTCAAGAGCCACACGAGTTACTTTTTTAGGATCGATAATTCCAGCAGTAAGCATGTCTACATATTCGTCAGTTTTTGCATTGTATCCAAAATCACCTGAACCTTCAGAAACTTTAGCTACAACAACAGAACCTTCAAGGCCAGCGTTTTCAACGATAGTTCTTAATGGAGATTCAACAGCGCGAGAAACGATTTGAATTCCTGTAGCCTCGTCAGCATTATCAGCTTTTAAATCAGCTAAAGCAAGTTTAGCTCTTAATAAAGCTACACCACCTCCAGCAACGATTCCTTCTTCAACAGCGGCACGAGTTGCGTGTAAAGCGTCATCAACTCTGTCTTTTTTCTCTTTCATTTCAACCTCAGAAGCAGCACCAACATAAAGAACAGCAACACCACCAGCTAATTTAGCCAAACGCTCTTGCAATTTTTCTTTATCGTAATCAGATGTAGTAGTTTCCATCTGACCTTTAATTTGGTTTACTCTGTTTTTGATGATATCAGCCTCGCCAGCACCGCTTACGATAGTTGTATTGTCTTTATCGATAGAAACTCTTTTTGCGTTTCCTAACATTTCGATAGTTGTGTTTTCTAAAGTATAACCTCTTTCTTCAGAAATTACAGTTCCACCAGTTAAGATTGCGATATCTTCTAACATTGCTTTTCTTCTGTCTCCAAAACCTGGAGCTTTTACAGCAGCAATTTTAAGAGCACCTCTTAATTTGTTTACCACTAAAGTAGAAAGCGCTTCACCGTCAACATCTTCAGCAATAATCAATAATGGTTTTCCTGATTGAGCAACTGGCTCTAAAACTGGAAGTAATTCTTTTAAAGAAGATACTTTTTTGTCGTATAATAAGATGTATGGAGAGTCTAATTCAACTTCCATTTTCTCTGGATTTGTTACAAAGTAAGGAGAAAGGTAACCTCTGTCAAACTGCATTCCTTCAACAACGTCAACGAAAGTATCAGTTCCTTTAGCTTCTTCCACAGTAATAACACCTTCTTTTCCAACTTTAGCGAAAGCTGTAGCGATTAATTCACCAATAACTTCGTCATTGTTTGCAGAGATAGAAGCAATTTGTTTGATTTTGTCAGAATCACTTCCAACCACTTTAGCTTGTTTTGCTAAGTCTGCCACGATAGTTTCAACAGCTTTGTCGATACCACGTTTCAAGTCCATTGGATTTGCACCTGCTGCAACGTTTTTAAGACCTTCTTTTACGATAGCTTGCGCTAAAACTGTAGCAGTTGTAGTTCCGTCTCCAGCTAAATCATTAGTTTTAGAAGCTACTTCTTTTACCATTTGCGCACCCATATTTTCTAGTGCGTCTTTTAATTCGATTTCTTTTGCAACAGAAACACCATCTTTAGTAACAGTTGGTCCACCAAATGATTTTCCGATGATTACGTTACGACCTTTCGGTCCAAGAGTTACTTTTACAGCATTTGCTAATGCATCAACACCACGTTTTAATCCGTCACGTGCTTCAATATCAAATTTTATATCTTTTGCCATTCTATTTTTGCTTTAGGCAGTAGGCTTTAAGCTTTTTCTACTGCTGTTAATAATTTTTTTTATGCTTTAGGCAGTAGGCTTTAAGCTTTAGGCTTTTCTACTACGGGTTTTAGTTACAGTATAGCGCTTATTGCCTATGGCTTACAGCTTATTGCTGAACTAATACTTGCTTTAATTTGTAAATTTTGCTTTTTATGCTATTGATTTTTTCTATCTGTTTTTCTGCAATTTCATTGTTTAAATATTGCAAATCTTTAGCTAAAATCAATAAATATTCTGTCTCATTTGCAGAACCCAAAGCAATGTTGAGAAATTGATTAAACTCTTTGTCACTACTTCTTCCGCATCCTTCACTAATATTGGTTGGAATTGAAGAAGACGCCCTTCTAATTTGACTTGTTAATCCATATAACTCTTCTTTTGGAAAGCAAGAAGTCATTTTATAAATTTCTAAAGTTAATGAGTGGCTTAGTTGCCAAATGTCGTATTTTTTAAAATCTCTCATTTTTTGTTGGCTTTAAGCTTTAGGCAGCAGGCTATAGGCATTTTGTGAAAGCTTATAGCTTAAAGCTTACGGCTTATAGCTCTTTTAAATAATTGCTAAAATATCATCCTCGCGCATGATTAGGTAATCAGTGCCTTCTAATTTTAATTCTGTTCCAGCATATTTACCGTACAAAACAGTATCACCAACTTTTACAGTCATTGTATGATCTTTAGTTCCGTTTCCTACTGCAACGACAGTTCCTTTTTGTGGTTTTTCTTTGGCAGTATCTGGAATAAAAATACCTGAAGCAGTTTTGGTTTCAGCTGCAACAGGCTCAATAAGTACGCGGTCTGAAAGCGGTTTAATGTTTAAAGCCATGATTTTATATTATTATAAGTTATACATTTTTTTATGTTCTATAAACTTTCAGAAATTGTGCCATGCTGGTAAAACTGACATTATTTCTTAAAAAAAATGCCAGCTTTGACAGGCTGGCATTAGATTTTTTATATTGAACTAAGATTATTTAGTTGCTGGTGCTGCCGGAGCAGGAGTAGTTCCTTGTGCCGGAGCTGCAGGTGTATTTACAGGAGCTTCTGTTTTGTCAATAAGTTTAGAATCTGTGTCGCTTAAAGCTCCAGAAAAACTTAAGCTAGAAAGTAAAATTAACACAATTAGAACAGTAGCTAAAGTCCAAGTACTTTTATCTAAAAAGTCAGTTGTTTTTTGTACTCCACCTAACATTTGTGTTCCACTAATAGTAGAAGACAATCCGCCTCCTTTAGGGTTTTGTACCATGATAACGATGATCAATAGAAAACAAACTATTGTGATTAAAACTAAAAAAATTGAAAATGTGCTCATTACTTAATTATTGTTATTGTTATTTTGTTGTAAAATCTTTATATCCGATATGCGGTCTGCAAAGAAAGTAATTTTTTCTGGATATTTCAAAATTAATATTTCATAAGCTTGAATTGCTTTTGTATATTTCTTTTGTTCCAGATAAACTCTGGCCAAAGTCTCTGTCATCAGATAAGAATTGTCCTCAATATTGCTCTCAATTTGGACTACTGGAGCACTTGTTCCAGGTTTTATTGGAGAGATTTTCGGATTGTTTTCGATAAATTTATCTATAATTTCAGCCTTTTTTTGTCTTTCTTCTTCTTTTGCAGCTTCAATTTTAGCTTGTTCCTCTGGAGAAATTTCGTTCGAGCGGTCAATTGGTTCTGTTCGAGATAATTGAAGCCATTCTTGGAATGAATGTTTTTCGCTAAGAGAAAAATCTAATGGTTTTCCAATTTCTAAATGTTCTGCAGCTGTTTTTGCAGGTTCATTAGATTCTTCTTCCTCGATTATTTCTTCAATTGGCTCTTCATTTTCTTCCTTGATTTCTTCTTCATCCTTCTCTTCAGCTTTTACAACTTCTTGAATTACTTCTTTTGGTGCTTCAGGTGTTTTTATTTCGGCTTCTTTAATTGAAGAAAGAATAGATCGCTCAACAGGATTCATTTTAAATTCTGGAATGATCATTTCCTCGATAACACTGTCATCGTCTTCGTCTTCATGCGAATTTTGAGAAGGCTCTTCTATAATAGGTCCTTCTTTTACTTCTTCAATTTTTGAAAGCTGTTCTGCATTTGCAGATTCTGCTTCTTTGATTGAGCTTAAAATCGAATTTTCAACACGATCAAATTTTTGTTCTTCTGTTGCAATTATAGCTTCAGATTCTTTTACAGAAGGTGTCTCAGAAACTTTAATCGAACTTAAAATAGAGTTTTCAATACGATCAATTGTAGGTTGTTCCGTTTTTGTTGTTTCTGTAAATGATGCATTTTCAGTTTCTTTTGTGGATTCTAAAATAGACTCTTCAACAACAGTTGCATCATTTTCTTCTTCAGCAACAGGTTTTTCATACGTTACCAATTGCGCCTGTTTAATTGTGTCAAAAATAGATTCGTCAATTACTGGAAGTGTTTTTGGTTCTTCCGTTTTTATTGGTTTCTCAAAAGTTATAGACTGAGCTTCTTTAATGGCAAGAAAAATTGATGGATCTATTTCTGGAACCTTTTTAACGTCTTCCGTTTTAACAGGATTTACAATATTAGCAGTTTCAGTTACTTTTATGGTTTCTGAAATAGGCTGTTCTTCAACTTCTGTTTTTACTTCAATTGCTTTTCTAATTTGTTCTGGTGAAATTATTTCACTTTCAAAAACAGTAATTTCAAGAAGATCTCTTAGTTTTTGTTCGTAAAAATCGTTTTGAATAGAAGTAAAAATTTCCGATGTAATAAAATCAAATAAAACCGAACGATCAGATGTGTGTGCTGCTGTAACTTTTAGAGCATAATTATACTTAAAGCTATTTTGATTGTAAAGTCCTTTTAACCGTAAAGCGCGAGCACTTTGAAAATAAGGAAACTCATTCAAAACACTTCCTAATGCGTCCGCCTGCTTTTCTGTAATAGCATCGGGTTTGTTCATTAAGTAGGTATAATCGGTAACGTTCATTTTTTTTGTTTAATCGGTTAATTGTTTAATCGGTTAATTGTTTACTTGTTTTTTTCGAATAAACGGTTCAACGATTAAACGATTCAACAAATAAAGTTTACCATTTTGCCAAAGATTCATTAAAGATGTCTTGGGTAATTCTTTCGAAAATAGTTTTTATAGCGTCGTTTAGAACTGTTCCTGTTGGAAGCTGCTGTCCTGAAAAGTCATAATAGAATTCGAAAGATTTTTCAAAATCATCTTTTTCTTTCTTTTTATTGGTAAAACGTACATTAACGCGAATAGTTAAACGGTTTTGTGCGGCACCAACCTCACCATTTGCACCAACAGCTGTTGCGGTCATTGGAGTGGTTCTGTAATCGGTAATTTCTCCTTCGTAAACTAAGTCACCTCCATTTGGAACCAAGTTTAAGTTGGTTTGATTCATAATCAGATCTTGCAAAGCCAATGTGAAAGTTCTATCAATTCCAGGCTCAATCAAATCTGCATTGTTATGGAAGAAATTAACTTGAAATGTTTTGCCATCAATTGTACCAGTTCCGGTAAAATTGTAAACCGAACAGCCACTCAACATAAAAAGGCTCAAAAATGCAAAAAGAGAATATATTTTTTTCATAATGTTTATTAATCAAATTCCAAGTGTTTTGAAATTTCAAATTCCAAATCTTGCCAAATATACCAATTTGGGATTAGGTCCCGAAGCCTCGGGATAAATATTTGAGATTTATTATAGGTCGAATTGTTTGATTTTGCGGTATAAGGTTCTTTCTGAAATTCCTAATTCATCTGCAGCAGCCTTACGTTTTCCTTTGTTTTTTTCTAATGATTTTTTGATCATTTCTATTTCTTTCTGTTCCAAACGTAAAATTTCCTCTTCTTCTATTGTTTCAGCAAATAAATAGTTATCGTCTGGAATTTGATAATTTTCTTCGCGAACAGTTGGTGTCATAACCGCAGTTCTTGGTTCTTCTTCAAAATCAATTTCGCTATCGTTTTGCTGATTTCCGTATATTTTCTGAATTAAATTCGGATTAATGTCTTGAACTTTAGAAGCTCCATTTTTCATTAATTCCAGAGTCAGTTTTTTCAAATCATTAAGATCACTTTTCATATCAAAAAGTACCTTATATAATATGTCTCTTTCTGTGCTGAAATCACTTTCTTTTTTGCTGTCGTTGATTACAGAAGGCAAGTTGCTTCCTTCGGCAGGCAAATAAGATTGTAAAGTTGCTAAAGTAATATCACGATTGGTTTCTAAAACAGAAATCTGTTCGGCAACATTTCGAAGCTGACGAATATTTCCGCTCCATCTAAATTTTTGCAAAAGCTGAACGGCATCATCATCCAATCTTAAAGGAGGCATTTTGTATTTGTGAGCAAAATCGGCAACAAATTTTCTAAACAATAAGTGAATATCGTCGTTTCTTTCTCTTAAAGGAGGTAAAGTAATTTCTACCGTACTTAAACGATAATACAAATCCTCACGGAATTTTCCTTTTTCGATTGCATTAAATAAGTTCACGTTTGTTGCAGCTACAATTCTAACATTGGTTTTTTGAACCTGCGAAGAACCCACTTTTATAAACTCACCATTTTCTAAAACACGAAGTAATCTTACTTGAGTTGTCAATGGTAATTCACCAACTTCATCAAGAAAGATGGTTCCGCCGTCGGCAACTTCAAAATAGCCTTCACGTGTGCTAGTTGCACCTGTAAAAGCTCCTTTTTCGTGTCCGAAAAGTTCACTGTCAATAGTTCCTTCCGGAATTGCACCGCAGTTTACGGCAATATATTTACCATGTTTTCTGTGCGAAAGCGAATGTATAATTCTAGGAATATTTTCTTTACCAACACCACTTTCCCCAGTTACCATAACCGAAATATCAGTTGGAGCAACCTGAATGGCTTTTTCGATAGCACGATTTAATTTTGGATCATTTCCAATAATCTCAAATCGTTGTTTTATTGCTTGAACTGTTTCCATATAGATTTTGTTTCAAGTTTTATTTGTTTCAGGTTTTGCCTAAAACTTTGGCTTGTATTTTTTGTTTGCCACGAATTTCTCGAATTTCACAAATTTTTGAAAAGTGGTCAATGAATAACTCTTTTGTGCTGTAATGTCTTTTTGTTAAAATTAACGATAATTCCTAAATCACTATCAGCTAATTTTAAATAATTTATTGTTTGAGCAGTATATTCATCAATGATTTCTTTTGATGCTTTTACTTCTAAAATGATTTCATCATAAACCACGAAATCAGCATAGAATTTATGCGCTAAAACAATTTCTTTATATTGAATGTTATATTCTTTTTCACGTTCATATGGAATATTATGTTTTCTAAATTCATATTCTAATGCATCTTTGTAAACAATTTCCAGAAGGCCACCTCCTAATATTCTATGAACTTCCATGCAAATTCCAACAATTTTATAATATTCGTCTTTTCTATATAATTCCATAATTGTTTTTTAAAACAAATCTATAGAAAATCTTGAAAGAAAATTCGTGTAAATTCGTGGAATTTGTGGCGAAAAAAAATTAATTCATGCTACTAAGCCCAACCGCTTCACCTTTTAAAGTTCCACTTGTACAACTTGTAATTTTTACGTTTACGAAATCTCCAATTTTGTAATTCTCTTTTGGGAAAACTACTGTTATGCTTTGAGAATTTCTTCCAGAGAATTCTTCTTTAGATTTTTTAGAAACTTTTTCTACTAAAACTTCAACCGTTTTTCCAACAAACTCTTCGCTTCTAAACCAAGCATGTTTTTGCTGTAAATCAACAATTTCCTGTAATCTTCTAGCTTTAGTTTCTTCCTCAACATCATCTTTCATTTTTCTTCCAGCCAAAGTTCCAGGACGTTCAGAATACGAATACATATAACCGAAATTATATTTTACATATTCCATCAAACTCATTGTATCTTGGTGATCTTCTTCAGTTTCTGTTGGGAAACCAGCAATCATATCTTGAGAAATTGAAGCATCTGGAACAATTGCTCTGATTTTGTCAATTAAAGCCATATATTCTTCGCGAGAATGCAGACGATTCATTTCTTTTAAAATTCTATTACTTCCAGATTGAACCGGCAAGTGAATGTGTTTGCAGATATTTGGATATTTAGCTATAACATGCAAAATACTTTCATGCATATCCTGCGGATTTGAAGTCGAAAATCGAATACGCATTTTAGGAAAACCGACAGCAACCATTTCAAGTAATTGATCAAAATCAACCGCTGTTGCTTTTTGCATTTCAGAAGCGTTTACAAAATCTTTTTTCAATCCGCCTCCGTACCAAAGATAACTGTCAACGTTTTGCCCAAGAAGAGTGATTTCTTTAAAACCTTTACTCCACAAATCTTGAATTTCGGCCATAATACTTTGAGGTTCACGACTGCGTTCGCGTCCGCGTGTAAAAGGTACAACGCAGAACGTACACATATTATCGCATCCGCGAGTGATGGAAACCAAAGCGGTAATTCCGTTACTCATTAAACGAACTGGCGAAATATCTCCGTAAGTCTCTTCTTTCGATAAAATTACATTAATGGCGTCACGTCCTTCTTCAACTTCCGCCAATAAATTCGGAAGATCTTTATAAGCATCAGGGCCAACAACAAGATCTACTATTTTTTCTTCTTCTAAAAACTGACTTTTCAAACGCTCAGCCATACAGCCTAAAACGCCCACTTTCATTTTTGGATTTGTACGTTTTACAGCATTATATTTCTCAAGACGCTTACGAATAGTTTGTTCTGCTTTATCACGAATCGAACAAGTATTTACCAAAACCAAATCGGCTTCTTCTAGAACAGAAGTGGTGTTATATCCTCCGTCAGACAAAATGGAAGCTACGACTTCACTGTCCGAAAAATTCATCGCACAACCGTAACTTTCTATAAAAAGTTTTTTAGTATTCTCAGGTTTATTTTCTAAAACAAGACTTTCGCCTTGTTTGCTTTCTTCAATAATCTTTTCCATTATAAAAATTCAAAGTGCAAAGATAGCGTAATTGAAACGAATATGACAAGATGTCAGATAAAGAATTAACAATGTTTTAAAAATTATAATTTTAGATTTATGCCTTATGAAAACCTAAAACTTTTTTTCTTCGTAAGTAGTTAATCTAAAATAGAGACCGAAGTTTTAATATTAAAACTTAAAATAAAGTGATTTCTCCGTGATAAATCATTTAAAAGTTATACCTATATATATTATAGAGAATAATACAGATAAATCTGCAATTTTAAGTTTCATAATATCAAAATACTTCAAAAATGCATTCGTAAGGTTAATATTTAAAAAAAATAAATACTTTTGTTGCAGAAAAATAGAGCAATGGCAAAGAATTTAGTAATAGTGGAGTCACCTGCAAAGGCGAAAACGATCGAGAAATTTCTTGGGAGTGATTTTCAGGTGGAGTCAAGTTATGGTCACATAGCAGACTTACCATCAAAGGAAATAGGAGTAGATGTAGAAAATGGTTTTAAACCTAAATATGAAGTTTCTCCGGATAAAAAAGCCTTGGTAACGAAACTAAAATCACTTTCTAAGAATGCCGAAACGGTTTGGTTAGCATCCGATGAGGACCGCGAGGGAGAGGCTATTTCATGGCACTTGGCGGAAGAATTGAAACTGGACACAAAAAAAACGAAAAGAATTGTCTTTCATGAGATTACAAAATCTGCGATTCTTAAAGCGATTGATAATCCGAGAGAAATTGATTATAATTTAGTAAATGCGCAACAAGCTAGACGTGTTCTAGACCGTTTAGTAGGTTATGAATTGTCTCCAGTTTTATGGAGAAAAATCAAAGGCGGACTTTCGGCAGGTCGTGTACAATCTGTTTCTGTACGTTTGATTGTAGAAAGAGAACGCGAAATTCAGAATTTTAATGCAGTTGCAACTTATTCAATTGTTGCAGAATTTGTAAATGAAGCGGGAAAAGCATTCAAAGCAAAACTGCCTAAAAACTTCAATACTAAAAAAGAAGCCGAAGATTTCTTGAATAAAAATATCGGTTCTAAATACAAGGTAGCAGATTTAGAAACTAAACCTACCAAAAAATCTCCAACATCACCTTTTACAACTTCTACATTGCAACAAGAAGCTGCAAGAAAATTGTATTTACCGGTTGGAATTACCATGCAATTAGCGCAACGTTTGTACGAGGCAGGACTTATCACTTATATGAGAACTGACTCTGTGAATCTTTCTAAAGAAGCAATGGACGCTGCTGAAGCTGAAATTATCAAGTCTTACGGGAAAGAATTCTCTAAACCGAGAGTTTTTGCTAATAAAAATAAAGGAGCACAAGAGGCGCACGAAGCAATTCGTCCGACTGATATGTCACGTCACACGGTAAATATCGACCGTGACCAAGCTCGTTTGTACGATTTGATCTGGAAAAGAACTTTGGCTTCGCAAATGAGTGATGCACAATTGGAAAGAACAAACGTAAAAATCGAAGCGGATAATCATGATGAAGTTTTTACTGCTTCTGGTGAAGTTTTGCTTTTTGAAGGTTTCTTAAAAGTTTATTTAGAAGGTCACGATGACGATGAAGAAGAACAAGAAGGAATGCTTCCAGCTTTAAAAGTAAATGAAAAACTAGCTAATAATTATATTACAGCTACAGAAAGATATTCAAGACCGCCGGCACGTTACACTGAGGCATCTCTAGTTAAAAAATTAGAGGAACTTGGAATCGGACGTCCGTCAACTTATGCGCCAACAATTTCTACAATTATCAATAGAAATTATGTTGAAAAAGGAACTCTTGAAGGAGTAGAGCGTAATTATACACAGCTTACTTTGCAAAATAGTAAAGTTGGAGAAAAGCTATTAAAAGAAAATACAGGTTCAGATAAAGGAAAATTGGTTCCTACAGATATCGGAACTATTGTTACTGATTTCTTGGTAAAGAATTTTGGAAACATTTTAGATTATAATTTTACTGCTAAAGTTGAGCAAGACTTTGACGAAATTGCTGAAGGAAATATTGACTGGGCAAAAATGATGCAGGATTTCTACAATAAATTTCACCCGAATGTAAAGGAAGTTGAAGCAAATGCAGAACGTGAAAGTGGAGAAAGAATTTTAGGGAAAGATGCAGATGGAAGACAGGTTTCTGTTCGTTTAGGAAAATTTGGACCAATGGCTCAAATTGGAGAAGCGGATGATGAAGATAAAAAGTTTGCCAGCTTAATGGCAGATCAAAATATTGGAAACATTACTCTTGAAGAAGCTTTAAATTTATTCTTGCTTCCGAAAAGTTTAGGTGAATATAAAGGAGAAGAAGTAGAAGTAAATAACGGCCGTTACGGTCCTTATGTACGTCACGGAAGTGTGTTTATTTCGTTGCCAAGAGGAGAAGATCCTTTAGGTGTTTCTAAAGAAAGAGCTCAAGAACTAATTGACGAAAAAGCTCTTGCTGATGCACCAATTGCTGTTTATAAAGGAGAAGCTGTTCAAAAGGGAGTGGGGCGTTTTGGTCCATTCATCAAATGGAACGGTCTTTTTGTGAATGTTAATAAGAAATATAATTTCGACAATTTATCACAAGCAGATGTAGAAGAGCTTATTGAAGAGAAACTTCAGAAAAACATTGATAAGGTTATTCATAATTGGGAAGAAGAAGGAATTGTAGTAGAAAAAGCGCGTTGGGGACGCTCTGTAATTTTAAAAGGAAAAATCAAAATTGAACTAAGCAAAGATGTTGATGCAACACAGTTAACATTGCCACAAGTTCAAGAAATGATTGCTGCTAAAACACCAGCAAAGAAAACCGCAGCTAAAAAAACAACAACGGCTAAAAAAGCTCCAGCTAAAAAAACAGCTGCTAAAAAGAAATAAAATAGATGGAATTTGATTTTCTAGAACCAGTTAATGATGCGATTGTAAAATTCGTCGGAGGACTGTCTTCGCAAGAGCTTGGAAGTAAAATTGTTTTTCATACACAAGAACAATTTCCAGATATAGAGCAAATTAATATTGCTATAATTGGTGTTTTAGAAGATCGTACAAACATCAATATGGTTAATGAAGTTAATCTTACTGCTGTTCGTAAAAAATTATATAGTATGTTTCCAGGCAATTGGGACGCTTCAATTGCCGACTTAGGAGATATAATTGCTGGTGACTCTGTTGAGGATACTTACTTCGCATTAAAAAAAGTTACAGCCTCTTTAATCAAGAATAAAGTGATTCCTATAGTCCTGGGAGGTTCTCAGGATTTAACCTATGCTTTGTATCGTGCTTACGATGACTTAGAGCAAATGGTTAATTTAGTTGCCGTTGATAATAAATTTGATTTCGGAAAGGAAAATGAATCAGTTTCAGCTAATTCTTACCTAACTAAAATAATTATTGATGAACCAAATAATCTTTTTAATTACTGTAATATAGGATATCAGACCTATTATAATTCGCAAGAAGAAATCGACTTGATTGAAAAGTTGTTTTTTGATGCTTATCGATTGGGTGAAATTTCCAATAAAATCACTTTGGCAGAGCCTGTTTTTAGAGATGCAGATTTGGTGAGTATAGATTTAAATTCTGTAAAATCGTCAGCTTCAGGAAATACAGTAACATTTGAGCCAAATGGATTTAATGGTAAAGAAATTTGTGCTTTAGCAAGATACGCTGGTATTAGTGATAAAGTTACTTCTTTTGGTATTTTTAACCATAATAGTACAATGGCAGAATCTGTAATTATTTCGCAGATTGTGTGGTATTTTATCGAAGGATTTCATTACCGCTCAAAAGAATATCCTTTTGGAAGTCGTGCCAATTATTTGAAGTACATAGTGCCGCTTGAAGACGAAGAACTTATATTTTATAAAAGCGACAAAACGGATCGTTGGTGGATAGAAATTCCATTTGAATCAAATGGCAGCAATAAATTAAAAAGAAATACGTTATTACCCTGTTCTTATGATGAATACTTGGCCGCTTGCAATCAAGAATTGCCAGAAAGATGGTGGAAAGCGCAGCGTAAAAATGCTTTGTAATTTGAAAACTTAAGGTAAATCTTAATTTTTTAAAAAATAAGAAAAATAGTTAAATTGAATTAGTGAGAAAATGATTACATATGGTAAAAATTAACGTTTTACATCGATTTTTTGACACAGTTTATCGATAAAATATTTTTTTTTTATTTTATTTAACATTATTTTTGAACGGTAAAATAAATTTCGCAAGTAGTATTGTTTTTTAGATAAATAATAAATACGTTTACGGACTTTTAATAATGAATAGATAATCCAAATTTATATGAAGAAGTTTATTGCATTTGCAGCAATGTTAACACTGGTAATTGGCTGTGGTAAGTCAGGTGACAAAGGTGAATTAGTTGGTGTTACAGGAGGGAAATGGCATCCTGAAAAACCTTATGGAATGACTTTGGTTCCGGGTGGATCTTTTATTATGGGTAAATCAGACGCGGATTTAGCTAATGTGGAAGATGCTCCAACTAAAACTGTAACTGTTCGTTCATTTTATATGGATGAAACTGAGATTACAAATAGTGAGTATCGTCAATTTGTAGAGTGGGTAAAAGATTCTACAATGAGAGTTCGTTTAGCAATCTTAGCAGATGAAACTGGACAAAAAAGTACTGGAGATAAAGGTAAAAAAGGCGGAAGTATTGCTGATTACGCTTTTAATGACTCTGATCCAGAAAAAATGACAGCTTATGATAAATATATGTATGATAACTATTATAGTGTTGGTACAAAAGATGATCCGTATGCTGGAAGAAAATTAAACAAAAAAGTAAAGTTAATTAAAGATACTAAAGCATATCCAGATGAATATTATGCTGAAGTAATGGATTCTATGTACTTGCCAATTGAAGAATCATACAATGGATTAAGAACAATTGACGTTAATAAATTGAAATTCCGTTATTCTTGGATGGATATTCAAGCTGCTGCAAAAGCTAAAGTTGGAAAAAGAAGTGACTTCGTAAAAACAGAACAGGTGAATGTATATCCTGATACTGCAGTTTGGATTAAAGATTTCGCTTATTCATATAATGAACCAATGCATAATGACTATTTCTGGCACAAAGCTTATGGGGAATATCCTGTAGTTGGTGTGACTTGGAAGCAAGCAAAAGCTTTTTGTGCTTGGAGAACTTTAAACAAAAATAGCTACATAAAATCTAAGAAAAAAGGTCGTGATCTTGTAAATGCTTTCAGATTACCAACTGAAGCAGAATGGGAATATGCGGCTAGAGGTGGTCTTGAATCTGCAACTTACCCTTGGGGAGGTCCTTATACTAAAAGTGATAGAGGTTGTTTCTTAGCAAACTTTAAACCAAGTAGAGGAGATTATGCTGCTGATGAAGCTTTGTATACTGTTGAAGCAAAATCATACGAAGTAAACGGTTATGGATTATACAACATGGCAGGAAACGTTTCAGAATGGACAGATTCAGCTTACAATCCAAACGCTTACGAATATGTTTCTACAATGAATCCAAACGTAATTGATGGTAAAAACCAAAGAAAAGTGGTTCGCGGAGGTTCTTGGAAAGATGTTGCTTATTTCTTACAAGTAAGTACTCGTGACCACGAGTATGCTGATTCAGCTAGAAGTTATATCGGTTTCAGAACTGTACAAGATTACATGGGAACTCAAGTAACTGGTAACGGAAACGGAAGCAAAAGAAAGTAATTTTATAATTTTATCAATATCCAACAAATCTATTTAAAACCTAAAAAAAAGTATTATGGCATTATTAAGTAAAAAAGCAATGAATTTCGCTTATGGTATGGGAGCGGCAGTGGTAATTATTGGAGCATTATTCAAAATTACTCACTTTGAACTTGGACCTTTAACAGGAACAGTTATGCTTTCAATTGGATTGGTTACTGAGGCATTAATTTTTGCTCTTTCTGCTTTCGAACCAGTTGAAGACGAATTAGATTGGACTTTAGTTTATCCAGAATTAGCTAACGGACAAGCTAGAAAAAAAGAAGCTAAAGCTGAAAACCCAACAGAAGCTCAAGGATTATTATCTCAAAAATTAGATTCATTATTAAAAGAAGCTAAAATTGACGGTGAATTAATGTCAAGTTTAGGAAATAGCATTAAAAACTTCGAATCTGCTGCTAAAGGAATTGCTCCTACTGTAGATTCAATTGCAGGACAAAAGAAATATTCTGAAGAATTATCTGTTGCTGCTGCTCAAATGGAATCATTAAACAGTTTATATAAAGTACAGTTAGAAAGCGCTTCTAGAAACGCTGAAGCTAACAAAGAAATCGCTGAAAACGCTTCTAAATTAAAAGAACAAATGGCGTCTATGACTGCAAACATTGCTTCTTTAAACAGTGTTTACGGTGGTATGCTTTCTGCAATGAGTAACAAAGGATAATTAGTTTTTAACTAATATTAAATTTATTAATAAAGAACTAATTAGAAAAAAATGGCAGGAGGAAAATTAACCCCTAGACAGAAGATGATTAACCTGATGTATCTGGTTTTCATCGCGATGTTAGCAATGAACGTATCAAAAGAAGTTATTTCTGCTTTTGGTTTGATGAATGAGAAATTTGAAAGTGCAAATACTACTTCAACAGAAACAAACGCAGGTTTATTAACATCTTTAGATCAAAAGGCTGCTGAAGCAAAAGGAGAATTTGCTATTGCAGCAGTTACTGCTCACAAAGTAGAAACAATTACAAAAGATTTTTATGATTATATAGCTACTCTAAAAGCTCAGGCTGTTAAAGGTTTTGAAGTTGAAAAAGAAACTGGAAAAATGCCTTATGAGTCTATGGATAGAGGAGATAATATCGACGACTGGTTTACAGGAGACGGTTACACTAAAAAAGGTAACGAAATTATTTCTAAAATCGAAAAATACAAAGCTGATATTAAAGCTGCTTTAGGAACAGATAAAAAATACGCAGCAATTATTGCTGAGGTTGAAAAGAAATTTGATGTTTCTGATGTAAAAAATAAAGAAGGAATTAAAGAAAAGTATTTAGCTTATCACTTTAAAGGATTCCCTGCAATTGCAACAGCTGCAAAATTATCAACTTGGCAAAATGATGTTAAAAAGACTGAAGCTGACGTTTATAACAGTGCATTAGGAAAAGCTGCGGTTGCTGCTGCTTCTTACAGTAACTATCAAGCGATTGTTGTTTTAGATAAAAACGCATATTTCCAAGGAGAAAAAGTTACAGGTAAAGTTGTTTTAGGTCGTTATGATGAAAACACAAAACCTACTTCATTCCAAGGTCCAGGGCAAATCGTTAACGGACAAGCTGTTATTTCATTAACTGCTGGTGGAGTTGGAGAGCAAAATATCAATGGACAATTTACATTCTTAGAGGATGGTAAAAATATTCCTTTGAAATTTGCAGGAAAATATGTTGTAGTTCCAAGACCAAATTCTGCTACAATTTCTGCTGATAAAATGAATGTAGTTTATAGAGGTGTTGTTAACCCAATCTCTGTATCATTCGCTGGTGTTGCTGATAATAAAGTGGTAGCTAGTGCTCCAGGATTATCTTCAGCTGGAAAACCAGGAAAATATAACATGAGCCCAGGACAAGGTACTGAAGCTACAATTTCTGTAACTGGTACATTGCCAAACGGTGAAAAAGTATCAGACAAGAAAACATTCAGAATTAAAGGTATTCCTGGTCCAACAGGAACAATCAGAGGTGAAATGGGAGTTGTTAAAGGTCCTAAATCTAACTTAGAGATTGCTACTATTGGAGCTAAATTACTTGATTTTGATTTTGAAGTTGGTTTAGATGTTGTTGGATTCAACATGAAGATTGCTGGACAGCCTACAGTTGTTGTTACAGGAAACAAAATGAATGCACAATGTAAACAAGTACTTTCAAGAGCAGGTAAAGGAGACCAAGTTACTATTTCTGAAATTAAAACTAAACTTGTTGGAGCTGGTAGTTATTTATTACCAAGAACTGCTCCGGTAATTTACGAAATACAATAATAAAGTAGTGAAAACTACATTCAATATCTTATAATGATACCACGATGAAAGTAAGAAATTTTTTAATAGCTATTGTTTCTATCGCTGGAGGTTTTGCTTCTAATGCGCAATCTAATTTGCTTAATGCTAAGACGCCGGCTCAGATTGGACTTAAAACTCCTGCTCAATTGATATCTGATAATGATAAGCCGTTGGCTTATGGTTATGTAGATGATAGAGATATTTTGATGGGAAAAACTACATGGGAAATAATTGACTTAAATGAAAAAATCAATTTTCCATTATACTTTCCGGTAGATACAGCTAATATTGGTGCTAATAGACGTTCTTTATACGACGTTTTAACTAAAGCTATTAAAGGTGGAAAAATAACTGAAGTGTATACAGATAGTTATTTCAATACTAAAAAATCTATGAAAGACATCGAAGGATCTTTATCTCGTATTGATACAACAGATGCTGGTAGAGAGTTGATTAACCAATATCCAGATGACTACAAATCACGTGTTGTGAAGAAAAAGGTGGTTTCAGGTAAAGGAAAAAACAAAAGTGTATCTTATGTTGAAGAAACAGTTGGACCAACAAGAACAGTTCCTGCTGAATATATCTTGAAACAAGATTTAACTGCAGCTGATGTTACTCAGTATAAAGTAAAAGGATACTGGTATTTTGACAAACGTCAAAGTGAATTGAAATATCGCTTACTAGGAATTTGTCCTGTTACTCCAGACGTTTATACTATGAATAGTGATGAAAAGGATTATATTGAATTGTTCTGGGTTTTCTTCCCAAATGCTAGAGAAGCTTTGCATGAGGCAAAAGCTTTCAATGACAACAATTCAGCTCTTCCAATTTCATTTGATCAGATTTTGAATTCAAGACGTTTTAATGCTGTTGTTTACAAAGAGGAAAACCTTTATGGAGATAGAGCTATTAGCGATTACATGAAAGACAATGCACAAAACCAGTTGTTAGAATCTGAAAGAGTGAAAGAAAAAATTCGCAATTTCGAACAAGATATGTGGAACTACTAAGTTGATACATAGCATAATAATTATAAAAACTCTTATTACCTTTGTAGTAAGAGTTTTTTTTTGTTTAAAAAAGTCGCCCCAATTTTAATCATCGTTTTTAATAATTTTCTATATTATTTTTTATGTAGGAAAAAGAACACAATATATTTTAAAAAGTTACGTTTAATTTCTTGTAATATAAATCATGATGAAAATAAAAGTTTTTTTAATAGCTATTGTTTCTGTTGTTGGGAGCTATACTTCTAAAGCACAGTCTAATTTACTTAATGCTAAAACTGCTGACCAAATTGGAATAAAAACGGCGGCACAGTTAGTATCTGATAATGATAAACCATTGGCTTATGGTTATGTAAACGATAGAGATATTTTGATGGGAAAAACTGTTTGGGAAATAATTGACTTAAATGAAAAGATCAATTTTCCTTTATATTTTCCTGTAGATACTGCGAATATTGGTCCTGATAGACGTTCACTTTATGATGTTTTGACAAAAGGAATAAAAGATGGTAAGATAACTGAGGTTTACACGGATAGTTATTTTAATACAAAAAAATCTTTGAAGGATATTCAAGGAGCTTTGTCTCGTGTGGACACAACTGATGCGGGGAGAGAATTAATCAATCAATATCCGGATGATTATAGATCTCGAGTAGTTAAGAAAAAAGTAGTAACCGGAAAAGGAAAAAATAAGAGTGTATCTTATGTTGAAGAAACGGTCGGACCTACAAGAACAGTTCCTGCTGAATATATTTTGAAACAGGATTTAACTTCGGCAGATGTTAGCCAGTACAAGATTAAAGGATTTTGGTATTTTGATAAACGAGAAAGCGAATTGAAATATCGTTTACTTGGAATTTGTCCTGTTACTCCAGACGTTTATACGATGAATAGTGATGAAAAGGATTATATCGAGCTTTTCTGGGTTTTCTTTCCTAATGCACGTGATGTTTTGCATGAAGCGAAGGCATTTAATGATCAAAATTCAGCACTTCCTATTTCATTTGATCAGATTTTGAACTCCAGAAGATTTAATAGTGTTATTTACAAAGAAGAAAATGTTTATGGAGATAGAGAGATTAAGGATTATATTCGAGATGATGCTCAAAGTCAATTATTGGAATCTGAAAGAGTAAAAGAGAAGATTCGTAATTTTGAAGAAGATATGTGGAATTACTAAGACAGTAACTAAATTATAACCAAAACTCTTGCTACCTTTGTAGTAAGAGTTTTCTATTTTATTTATACACTTCAAAATGCTTGATTATTTAATCGTTGGATCTGGATTGGCAGGAATTTCTTTTGCCGAAGTTGCCCTGAAAAACAACAAAACTATTTTACTTATAGATGATGAATCTCAGAATTCTTCACGAGTTGCTGGGGGATTATACAATCCAGTTATTTTAAAGCGTTTTAGTGAAGTTTGGAATGCTAAAGAGCATTTGGTTTTAATGAATGAATTCTATGATCAAGTTGAGGAAAAATTAAAGGAAAAGTTTAATTATAAAATGCCTATTCTTAGAAAGTTTTTTTCAATTGAAGAACAGAATAATTGGTTTGCTGCTTCAGATAAAATAAATTTAGCTCCTTTTTTATCAACCAAATTAATCACCAAAAAATATCAAAGTATTGATTCTCCCCATGATTATGGAGAAGTTCTGCATACAGGTTATGTTAAAACTAGACAATTATTAGAAAGCTACAAAGAATATTTAAAGGAGAATAATTTACTTCTGGAAGAATCTTTCCATAGTTCTTTCTTAGAGATTCTTGATTCAGGAATTCAATATAAAAATATTAAAGCTCGTCATATCATATTTGCGGAAGGTTTTGGATTGCACAAAAATCCTTATTTTAATTATCTTCCTTTGGATGGAACGAAAGGGGAATTGTTTTTAATAAAAGCACCTGATTTGAAATTAGATCTGATTGTTAATACAAGTGTTTTTATTCTGCCAGTTGGAGGCAGTTTGTTTAAAGTTGGAGCGACTTATAATTGGCATGATAAAACAGATCTTCCTACCGAAGAAGGAAAAAAAGAACTTGTAGACCGCATTAAGGAAATCATCACTTGCGATTTTGAAATTGTAAAACATTTTGCTGGCGTAAGGCCAACAGTTGCAGACAGAAGACCTTTAATTGGTACGCATGAAGCTTATAGCTCAATTCACGTTCTAAACGGATTAGGAACGCGAGGAGTGATGCTAGGTCCTGCATTGGCAAAAATGCTATATGAAAGTATTGAAAACGGAACGCCTATAGACCGTGAAGCAGATATTAAACGTTTCCATAAAAGATATTTGAAATCTCTTATTCCCGACCGGCATTAGGATCATAAGAAACAAACATATTAATATATAAGTTTCTTGATAAGCGAAGGACAAAAGGAAACAGAACCACAAGCGTTAAAATAATAGCTAAAAACGATTGTTCGATTGTAGCGCAAAAAAAAACAAAAGAAACAATAAATGCTGCAATTCCAACTGCTACATTCAATGCGTAACTAACATACATTGCACCGTAAAAAAATGAAGGTTCAATTTGATATTTGAATCCGCAATGGCTGCAATTTTCATTCATTTTTAGAACTTTAGTCAAATGAAGCGGATTTTTGTCTTCATACATGCTTTCTTTTTGGCATTTTGGACAACTTCCTGTTAAAATGCTATTTAGTTTCGATCCTTTTTTTAACATTTGCAAAAATTTTATCAAAGGTACATTTTTACACCTTTATTTCTTGTAACAACAGTCACAAATTATGCTTAATATACACAATCTTTCGGTTTCTTTTGGAGGAACATATTTATTTGAAGAAGTTACTTTCCGTTTAGGAGCTGGAGACCGAGTTGGTCTTGTTGGTAAAAACGGAGCGGGTAAGTCTACAATGCTAAAAATGTTGGCTGGAGATTTTAAACCAGACTCTGGAGTTATTTCTCAAGAGAAAGATATCAAAATGGGTTTTTTACGTCAGGATATTGATTTTGAACAAGGAAGAACTGTTTTAGAAGAAGCTTATGAAGCTTTTACAGAAATTAAAGTTGTAGAAAAAAAACTTGAAGAAATCAATCATCAATTGGTTACTAGAACCGATTACGAAAGTGAAGAATACGGACAAATCATTGAAGATTTATCTGATTATACACATCGTTTTGAGCTTCTAGGTGGTTACAATTACGTAGGAGATACAGAAAAAATCCTTTTAGGTTTAGGTTTTAAAAGAGAGGTTTTTAATAATCAAACCGAAACATTCTCTGGAGGTTGGAGAATGCGTATAGAACTTGCAAAACTTTTATTGCAGTCTAATGATGTGTTGCTTCTGGATGAGCCAACGAACCACTTAGATATTGAAAGTATTATTTGGTTAGAAAGTTTTCTTAGAAATTATCCAGGAGTTGTGGTAATCGTATCACACGATAAGATGTTTTTGGATAACGTTACTAATAGAACAATCGAAATCTCATTAGGGAAAGCATACGACTTCAATAAACCGTATTCGCAATATTTAGAATTGCGTCATGAAATTAGAGAGAAGCAATTAGCAACTCAAAAAAATCAGCAGAAAAAGATTGAAGAAACAGAAAAATTAATTGAGAAATTCCGTGCCAAAGCTTCAAAGGCTTCCATGGCACAATCTTTAATTAAAAAATTAGATAAAGTTGAAAGAATCGAAGTTGACGAAGATGATAATTCGGTTATGAATATCTCTTTTCCTGTTTCGAAAGAACCTGGAAAAGTAGTAATCGAAGCAGAAAATGTTACCAAAGCGTACGGCGACAAAACGATTTTAAAAAATATTAGTTTATTAGTAGAAAGAGGAAGTAAAATTGCTTTTGTTGGACAAAACGGACAAGGAAAATCGACTTTCATTAAAGCTTTAGTAAATGAGTTTGAGTATACTGGAAATATCAAATTAGGACATAATGTACAGTTAGGATATTTTGCTCAAAATCAAGCAGAATATTTAGACGGAGAAATTACTTTGCTTCAAACAATGGAAGATGCGGCAACCGACACAAACCGTATGAAAGTACGTGATATGTTAGGTTCGTTTTTATTCCGTGGAGATGATGTAGAGAAAAAAGTAAAAGTGCTTTCTGGAGGTGAACGTAACCGTTTGGCACTTTGTAAATTGTTGTTACAGCCAATTAACGTATTGCTGATGGATGAGCCTACGAATCACTTAGATATTAAATCTAAAAATGTTTTAAAGGCTGCACTTCAAAAATTCGGAGGAACATTATTATTGGTTTCTCACGACAGGGATTTTCTTCAAGGAATGTCAAACATCGTTTACGAATTTAAAGATCAAAAAATTAAAGAGTATTTGGGTGATATTAATTTCTTTTTAGAACAGCGCAACCTTGAAAATATGCGCGAAGTAGAGAAGAAAGATGTTGTAAAAGCTACTGCAACAAAAGAAAACACGAAAACTTCTTATGAAGATCAGAAAAAAGGGAAAACGCTTCAAAATAGATTGAGTAAAATTGAAAGTCAAATTCAACAATTAGAAAAGCAAATTCAGCACGACGATAAAATGCTGGAAACCAACTATGATAAACACATAGAAGACGCTTCATTCTTTACCGCTTACAACAAAAAGAAAGCTGATTTAGACCAATTGTTGACTGACTGGGAAATCGTGCAGGAAGAGATCGATAATTTTAATGCTTAATTTTTTGTTTCAGGTTTCAAGTTTCAAGTTTTGAACTGAATCATATTTTAACGCAAAGCACGGTAAGTTTTTTTGACTTGCGAGGTTTTTTAAAAACATAAAGTTCGCAAAGCTTTTATTGATAAAGCTTTGCGAACTTTGCACATTGTAAATACAAGGTATAAAAAATTTAGCGTGCTTTGCGTTAAAATTTACTTGTCAATATGAAACCTGAAACCTGAAACCTGAAACCTGAAACCTGAAACCTGAAACCTGAAACAAACTACTTAATAATCCCGATAGATCTAGAATGTTCAATTGCTTGGCTGCTGTCTTTAAAATAACAAACAGAAACATTTAAACTTTCTAAATTTTTTAAAATTTTAGTCACTTCTTTTTTCTGAGATTTACCAGTTTGTCTAATATAAACCGCTATAACAGTTACTGGAAATATTTTGCAGATTCGCTCGTACAAAACTGGATCGTGTTGCGAATCGTCGCCCATTAAAACGTATTTCAAAGTAGGATAAAATTCTACAACATGTTTTATTTTCTCATATTTATGATCATGGTTTCCTCTGCCACTCATAAAAAAATCGGTAATTCCTCTTTTAATATCTTTCAGTAGAAAAACAGCCTTTGGCAATTTGTTTATTTTAGTAAATTTTGCAATAAATCGGTACAAATTCCATTCACTGCTTGAGATGTAGAAAAAAGCATTCACTTCTTCTGTATTCTGACGTCCAGCGGAACTCAATGCTTGATAATGCGAAACAACATCTTTAAAAACTTTTCGGTCGTTTACATTTCTAAACAATAAAATGTAAATTTTTTTGAAAAAGTTATTCGTGTGTGAAATCAAAAAAGTATCATCAATATCCGATATAATTCCGAGTTTTCCTTTGTGAGGCCGAATAAAACTGCCTTTACAGATTGTAGTTTCATTGTTGTATTTTAGACTTACTTCGTACGGCATCCATCCAAAATGAGTTTCTTTCTCTAACGGAATACAAAAATTGAAATAACCGTCTTCTAAAGTTTTAGTATGAATTGTTTGGTCATTATAATGAAGATAAACGTCAAAGTTTTTAATGGTTTTTATTCTGAATAAATTGAGAATTGAGCGGGCATTTTTTAAGTTTTTCCTCTGAAAATCATAATTGTTTTCTCTTCTTAAAACGTGTCCCATTACAATTAATTCTTGTTCATTAGCATAACCTCGATATAATTGTAGAATTGGTTTCATTTACGTACATTTATGTATACTGTAATTTACTCAATTTAAATTATTTTTAAAAATAAAATTTTGAAAAAGAATATCCTATTTGTTGTCAATCCGATATCGGGTGACCTTGATAAAACCGATTTAATTGGTTCTGTCGAAGAATTTGCAACCACAAATCATTTTGATCTGGAAGTTTATGAAACGACTGGAAAAAATGATATTAAAAATATTCAGACGCTTTATGATAAATTCCTCCCAGAGCGAATTATTGTCGCTGGTGGAGACGGAACTATCAAAATGGTTGCTGAAGCTGTTGAAGAACATGATGTTATTATCGGGATTTTACCGGCCGGTTCGGCAAACGGGCTTTCGGTAGACTTAAATCTTCCTGAGGGAATTGAACAAAATTTAAAAGTTGCCTTTTTAAATCATTACATCGAAATGGATATGATTTGTATTAACGGCAAAAAAAGCATCCATTTAAGCGATCTTGGTTTGAATGCCAACTTGGTTAAAAACTACGAGGAAAGCGATGTTAGAGGCTTTTGGGGATATGCCTTGCAAGCTTTTACGACACTTAAAGAATCAGAAGAGCCTTTTGTGGCAACTATTTCTGCCAATAATAAAGTTGTAGAACATACAGCAAGAATGATCGTTGTGGCTAATTCGCAAAAATACGGAACTGGCGTAATCATAAATCCAAACGGTTCTATGAATGATGGAAAGTTTGAATTGGTGATTTTAAAAAGTCTCGATTTATTATTAATCGGAAAAATTATTACTGGCAATATGCCAATTGATTCAGACGATATTATCATTATTTCGACAGATAAAGCAGAAATAAAAACCGATTATCCTGTAAATTTTCAAATCGATGGCGAATATTGCGGAGCACAGAAATCTTTAGAAATTCATATTTTACACAAACAAATGAAAATCGCTGTGCCTTAGATTTTTTATTTAAATGGATTTCTTTCCTGCCATTCTGTTTTCGGTTCCAAATAATTAAAAAACCTAGAAATGTTATGGTTAATTAATGCATTACTGTGCGTAATTAAACCATACATTTTTACTGGTTTTGCTCCAACAGAACTTTTGATTTCTAGCGCTGTTCTGGCAAAAACAATTTCTCGAAAGCCTTTTTTAATAGAATAGGCGATCATATCGTACAGCATATTTAAATAAAGCATTTTTTCGCGCTGAACACTTTCGTCATAACCTAAAAAATAAGTATCCATTACGTCGCCGTTTTTTATCAAAGTATTGAAACCAATTAATTTTTCATCTAAAAAATAACCGTAAAGAAGAAAACTTTCTCCCATAATTTCTTTGAAAAAACTAAAGTGATTTCTAGCTAGAAAAAAAGTATTAAAAGGCGCATTTTTAGCCACATGAAAGTACAAATCATAAATAATATCTTCGTATTGCTTAATATCAGAAAGAGACAATTGCTGTTTTACAATCCCTTCCGATTTTTTTCGTGCACGTTTGTATTGATCTCGGTATTTTTTAGACAAAGCATCAATGTAATCTTGCTCTGTTTTCCAGTTTTCATTGATGTCAAAAATCATATTTGGCTGAGTTGAAAACGTATAATTGTTTTTAAATTCAGCTTGTAAAGGTTCGATTTCTTTTGCAGTAAAATCTTTTATACTCGTTATATGAACTTTTTTTCCGCTTTCTTTTAAATCTTTCTTCAGTTGATTAATTGCTTTATGAAGAGTTTTAATCGCCTTTGATTGCTTGATTTTTGGATCAAAAACAAAAGCGTTCTGTCCAGTTAGCATATTATTACCAACAAATAAAACATGCGATGCGAAGTTCTTTAGAGCAAAATTACGAACAGACGTTTTTAAGCATTTATCGCGCTCTCCAAAAGATTCTAGTTTTTCAGCAAATAAAAATTGCGTTAGAACAATTCCGATCAGTTTTGTTTCTTCAAAAATTCCAATAAAATGGCAAGTCATATTTACTGGAGAAGAGTTTTCCAGAACTTCAAGATATTCTCTTGTCAAAAAGATATTATTTTCAGCAAGCGAATTCCATTCTGTAGGCAGCAGAGAAGCGCTTTTGTAAATTTGGAAAGAAAAAGTTGTGTTCAAGAGAGTCGACTAATTTCGTCAAAATTAGATAATAATTGCAATAACTAACTTTCTTTAAGTTATTATTAAGAAAAACTCGTTCGATTCTTAAACCAAACGAGTTTCTATATTTAGTTTATGCGAAAGCGCAGATAATTCCGCCCATTAATGTTAGTGAAACCATCCAATATCCTGCGTGAATGAAAATATATTTCCAAGATTTTCTTTCGAATAATCCATTAATTCCGATAAGCGGAAAAGCAAAAAACAATCCAGACATAAATCCGTGTAAAGCTCCATGTTTGAATGTTCTGTAAGCGGTGCCATAATCTGCCATAAAAGCAGCAAAAGAAGGTTTAGCGCTTGCTATCAATGGCGGTCCGCCAACCATTCCTACTGCTCCAGATTGATGAATTGTCAAAGACATTAAAGTCATTGAAATCATTAAAGCAAAAATGTACGTAAACCCAAAAATTTTGAGCATATTTCCGCTTCTTAATTCTTCTTGTGTGAAGTTGTTTTCTCTCATCCAGATTGTTCCGAACACTTTTGGGTTGTACCAGATAAAACCAATAACAAGCGTTACGACAGCCGAAATTAAGAATGCGTAAAAGTTAATTTCCATAATGTGAGGTTTTTAGAATTAGTTAGTCAAATGTAGTTAAAAATAGATTATGTTGAATATGTTTATAAAAGTAAGTTAAAGACTGTTAAATATTTTTTTATTAACAGATTGTCGACATTATGAGTATTATATCTATGAAATCCATAATTTAGCCTACGAATTAAGAGACAAAATCGTTCTGTGGAAAATCTCGATATTTTTCTAAACGAAAACAAAAGCAGAAATGTCTTTTAGCACAAACATAACCAAAAAAATAAATTACAATTGTTACCCAAAATTAATCGTGCTTATGAATGAATTTTACACTCGTTAAAAAAGTTGATTAAATATATTTAGTTAATTGCAAAACCGTAACTCGTTTACGGTTTTTTGTTTTTTTAGAACGCATGATATTTCAAAAAAAATAACATTTAATTTAGAAAGGTTTTTTTATGTTTGTCTAAAAATTTTATAACTTTAATATAAACATTTAAGAGAGAAAGCCGAGTGATCGGCTGTATTACTAACCAATAAAAAACAGAAATTATGACACTACAATATCAAGGTGAACAATACGGAAAATCTGCAATTTTTACGATTAGAATTATTGGTAATAATTTATCAAAAAGTAGTTCAAATTATCAGATTGATCTTTTGGTAAACGATAAAAAAGTACCAACTTTTACAACTGAAATTCACCAAAGTCTTTCAAATTGCTTAAAAGAAATTTATTTGTTTAGAAAGCACAACGGAATCAAATTTGACGAATCATCAGAAAAGATTGTTTCGCTTTATGTTCCTTATGATAGAGTTTTGTTCAACCACAATAAATATGCTTTATTCAGAGCATAATTTTTCTCAAAATAAGATTTAAAGACCATCTTAAAAATGGTCTTTTTTTATATAAAAAAAGCTTCAGAGAAATCTGAAGCTTTTTAATTTATGATAAGACAAATACTTAAAAATTAGTATTTACTTTTTTAGAACGATCTGCGATATAAGAAATCAGCCAAGTAACTTGTCCGTCTTTTACGAAGTATACTTTCTTTGCATTTAAATTTGGAATACCTTCAAGACAAGTTGTCAAAATATTGTTTGCCGAAATAAGATATGCCTGATCATACGTTTTTAAAACTCTCTCTGCTTCTTTATTCGTTTTAGCAAGGTTGGTAAACTTGTTAAAATTATTCTTTAAAATAGCATCATAATTAATGATGTCTTCCATTGTTAAAGTAATATAATGTTCTTTTACGTTTTCATTATAATACAACGTTGAAAAAGCCCAAACAGCTCCACCAGATAAATAAACTTTATCTTTTTTAGCCAAAAGCGGATTTGCATCAATCATTTCTTTTACTTTTTTGCGAAGAATCGGATTAAAATCAAAAGATTTTTCCTGATATGTTGACATATCATTTGCTTGATTTGGATTTACAACCGTTTTCTTTACAGCATCTGTAAGTGTCATCGTTCCAAAATCTAGTTCTAAAGGAACAAACTCTAATTTGTTATCCTCAAGTTCATCAATATAACCGCCTTTTGTAGTTTGAGCTCCAATATCTAAAAGGAAAGCGTTAGCATAATCAACAGGAGGCATAGCGCCTTTTACTAACGTTTTAGCTTCTTCATTAACATTTAAAACATCAAGATTTTTGTCTGTCAACATTTTGATTTTGTTTTTCAAAACATCAACATTGCTTGCAGAAGCAAAAACGGGTGCCGCAACGATAAAGATATTTTCGTCAAGAATTTTATAATCGGTTCTAATTTTCTTCAATTGATCTACAACAATAACACTTGTTTTGTTGATGTCTTCTGGAGTCAATTGACCGTTAGCACCGATATGATCTGCAAATGGAATTCTATCTGTCCAGAAAGAAAGAATTTTGTAATCGGCTTTTCTGATATTATTTACATCAAGAACAGAAACTTTTATAGCTCTACGTCCGATTTCAATTCCAGCATAAATGCTTTTTTGAGAGAATGAATGAATAGAAACAAAGAAACTTGCTAGAATAAAAAGTAAAATTTGGGGTTTGTTTTTTGTAAGCATTGTGTTATAATATAATTTAAAATAAAGAATGTTCAGTAGGTATTTTCGAGCGCAAAGATACTCATACCAAATCATTTTTTAAATGCTCCTTTTTTAAAATAACGCAAAAAGTTTGCGATTTCTCTGAAACTTAACATTGAAGAATGAAAAATCAAAAAAATCATGTTCGATTATGGGAGTTTTTTTATGAAATTTGTGATGTGAGTTAAATAGATTCTGAAGTTAATGATTAGTTGTAAATTAACGTGATGCAAATAATGTATTGGTTAATAAACAAATGCAAGGATATAATAATTATGCAAACAATCAAGAAATACTCGGTTTTGATATGTATGGTCATTTCAATTATTTTGATAGTAATAGCCGCTTCACTTTATCCAGGAGGTTCATTACTCGACAAAAATTCTATTGGATTTGGCTGGTCAAAAAATTATGTTAGCAATTTGTTTGCGACAAAAGCCATAAATGGTCTAGAAAATCCTGGTAGAGTTTGGGCGATTATCGGAGTGGCTTTTCAGTCAGTTGGTTATGGCGTATTTTTTATTCATATGTCAAAAAAAATAGTTTCAAGTTGGGCTAATATTTTAAAATATATAGGTTTTGCTAACATCTTATTTATTTTTTTGATAGCAACACCTTTGCACGACGTAGGAACAATATCGATTGTTTTAACCTTGATAGGCTTATTTATAATTACTATACTTATGCTAAAGTCAAAACTTCATTTTCTTAAATTTTTTTGCATTATTTGCTTATTGACTTTTTACTGTTTCTTTATCTTATTTGGATTTGGTTATTTGGCTTGGGCTATCATAATGCAGAAAGTATATAATGCAAGTGCCATACTTTTAGTTTTAGGATTAGAGTATTTTACTAAATCTGAAGACTTTGTGCAAATAAAATCGACAGAGCAAAAATTGAAGTAAAAACATTTGCTAGCGCGAACAAAGGATTTTTAAAATTGTAAAAGAATTAAGACATGAGATTAATCAAAGTTATCGATATAATAATTATTCTTCTAATTGGTATTGTTTTGTATCCTATCGTTATATATGTTGTTGAAAATTATCTTATTTTCGGTAGCTTACCATTGTTGCCATATCACTATTATATTCAAGTTTGGTTATGTTCTCCGTTATTAATTTTATTTGGTTTATTAGAAGTTTTTGAATTTAAAAGAAAAATCTTCGGAATGAGTATTGTGATTATTGGGATTACTTGGTTTTTAATTATTCTTTTTGAAATTTACGGTAAAAGTTATTTGTAAATGTAATCTCCAACTATTTTGACAACTTCCCATTTGCTTTTGTTTTTTTTCATAATAACAACTTGAGAAGTTCCACTGCTTTCAAAATATATTTTTAGATAATAAAAAATTATGTATTTTTTATTCCTGTAATGCATTGGTTCTGAAAGGATAATCATTTCATTAATTCTACTATCCTTATGCTTTCTTAGAAAAGATTCTTTTAAAGTTAAACCGGTTCCTTTTTCTAAAATGAAATTGTAATGAGGAAAATCTTCCTTTTTCCAATATTTTTTTATAGTATCACCAGCATATTCTTTATACATTTTCTTCCAGTGTTTTTCGACAAATAAACCGTCTGTATAGTCTATGGAATCTGTTGGATAAGTAATATGTTTGCTTCCTTCACCGCCGTTAAAAATTCTTAGAGCTTGTTTGTTTAATTCTTTATCACTCTGTAAAATATACACTTTATTCTTATTCAGATTTTGAGTGTCTAAAAATGCATTTATGGAATCATAATTTTCCACGTATAATCTGCTAGAACAAGATATGAGGAGAAAAGGAATTACTAAAAATATTTTTTTTAGGCATGTCATATATTTACTTTTTGCAACGTGTTCCTATTGGCGCATTTTTGCCATATTATAAATACCAGCTCTCTGAAAAGTGTCTTATGAAAAGCTGTGCGAATGTCTCCGACTTCGCACTCGCAATCTGCATCAAGCTTAAGTAAAAATCTAAGATAAACAAAAAAGCTCCAGATTTCTCTGAAGCTTTTACTTAGTAGCCTAATGGGACATTTTCAGGATGATTTATATAAAATAAATATCAAACAATATTAAATTAGGTTCGAATATTATTCAAGTAATAGGATGATTTTTTTATTACCTTTTATAAGAGTTAATGTGTCACTATTTTTATTTTTATAAATTTCAAAAGGAGCAGAAATGTCGGATATACTAGGTATGTATTTTTTATTTGTAGGTCTCCAAATAGCCTTGTCTTTAGATATCGAATAGTCATTTCCTAAAATATGAGTATCGCTACGGACAAAAAACTTATCATTTAAAATATAAATTCCTCGTTCATTGTATGCAACTTTTATTTTCATTTTGACACTAGTTGCAGTGTTAATTTCAATTAATTCTTTTTGTGATTTTGAATCTGCTGACAAAAAATATATTGAGAAAATAAGTCCCAATATCATCATTATAATTACAATCTTACTATTTTTCATAGTCTATTATCGTATTTGTTTATTTCCTTTGCTCGCTTGAGCGTCCCGCTCGTGAGCAGATTGAAATCATGATTGTTAAGATAAACAAAAAAAGCCCCGCTCTTCGAGGAGTTTAATGAAAGCGCTGTGCGAATGTCTCCGACTTCGCACTCGCAATCTGCATCAAGCTTAAGTAAAAATCTAAGATAAACAAAAAAGCTCCAGATTTCTCTGAAGCTTTAGTCTGTGTAGCGGGAACAGGACTCGAACCTGTGACCTTCGGGTTATGAGCCCGACGAGCTGCCTACTGCTCTATCCCGCGATGTTTCGGGTGCAAAGATACACACTAAATGCGGTTTTGCAAGCTATTTTTGTATTTTATTTTTTAGAACAGCTCAAAAACGTGATTTTTCTTAGACTTTATAATCTAATAATTCCTCGTAAACATTTCCGTTTAAGCCTAGTAACAAACCAAAAGCAGGTTCCGTTTTTATGCCGCTTTCTTTCAATTTAATGATTTCTAATCGGAAGTTTTCGTCTTTTGACTGAAGAATTTGAGCTTCAACAAGCATATGTCTGTAACCATTTTGCGCCTGAGTAGGAATGTTTTGTCCGAAAATTTCAATTTCAAAACCGTCAATATGGAAGTTTGTAATAACAGATTCTTGATTATTAATTAGATTTTCTCGAATGGTAAAATGGCTTTCTTGCGCAAATAAACCTTTAATTTTTTCTATGAATTCTGATTTGTTTTTCCAGCAACAGATAATATCCAAATCGCTATTTTCTACGTCGATATTTATCGGAATTGTACCGACTAGAATAGGATCAAAATCTGTAAGATTTTCTAAAACACGGTATTTCGTTAAAACCGCAAATGCCGATTGCTGTTTCTGATTTCCTGTTTTTAAATAAGAAATGTCGGTGAAATCAATCATTTATTACTTTTTATAATTTTTCTCTTCTTTAATTTCTTGTTCCAATCGTTTATTGATGTCGATTTTAGCATTCGTAAAAACAAAAATTGTTGTTCCGTATTCTCTTGCATATTGGTTTGTAATCTGACCGCCAATAAAGGCTTTTTCAAAATAAGGACCAGTTTCTTTCAATTCTTCGTTGTTTTCGTCAAATTTTTTTACACGAATAAGATTTTTGTATTGAATTTTGAGATTGAACCAATTTACATAATCGGCATTGAAAGAAACGGCTTTAATTCCTTTTTTCGAATAATAATTAATCGCTCCGGCTTGTCCGTAATTATCGCAAATCACGATAGTTTCTTTTTGGTTTGGAATCAGAGCGAACAAAGAATCTGTTTTTCTTGCCAATTCTTTCCAACCCAACATATCGGCAAAATCTTGAGGCAATTGGTGATCTTTTCCATCTTCCCAACGAAGCATTCCTAGTTTTTGGTATTTCTCAGAATGTGCAACTATATATTCGGGACTTTTATTTGGAAAAACAATGTCATACATCGGAATAAAAAATAAAATCGGAAGAGCAATAAAAACTGGTTTTAAATAACGTTTCCAGCCTTCGTTTAAAACTTCAGACAAAAAAACAGCGCCAAAAGCAATATAAATCGGATACAAACCAATTACATAATACGCTTTTGCCTTGAAGTAAATAAAAATGAAAAGAGTAAAAACAAACGAAGCAAAAAAGACTTGGAATTTTTTGAGAGGTTTATAAAAAATCACGGCATAAAGTCCAGCTAAAATGACCAATAAACCGCCAATAAAAAAGAGGATCTGTTCTTTTATAAAACTTGCCAAATCAACATTTACCAATTGCGTTTCTGCCAATTCTCTCATATGATGCACAATCGGAAACTGATTTCTGTATTGCCAAACCAGATTGGGTAGAATGAGCATTAGACCAAAAATTAAGGCAAAATAAAATTGCTTTTTTATCAGCATTTTTCTTTGTCTAGAAAGTATAATGGCAGGAAATAATCCGAATAGTAAAAAGAGGATGTTGTATTTGTTTAAAAAACCGAAAGCAAAAATAATAGCTCCAAAATAAATCCATTTTGTATCTTCAGAAATGATATATCGAATCAGAACATAATAAACTGCTGTCCAACACAAAACATCTAAAGAATTCGGTTGATATAACGTGTTAAGTCGCAATAAACACGAAAATAAAACACATAAAGCGCCTAGAATCAAAGCGTAAAGATTTCCTTTTAAAAGTTCGATTGTTTTCCAGACAAGCAAAAGAGTCAATGCGCCAAATAGAGCAGGGAAGAACTTAACCCAGAAAACAGAGTTTCCAAGTAACAAAATAATGCAAGAAAACCAGGAAGTTACAGGCGGAACCGATAAAAATCCCCAAGCAATATGATTGGCTTGATCTAAATGCAGATATTCGTCTCGCTGTAAATCGTATTCGGGACTAATTAAAACATATTGCAAAATAAATTTTAAAAAAATAAACCCGATTAAAATCAGTGTTTTTTTGGTCATGAAGTGTTTGGTTTTGTGGTAAGTGGTTTCAAGTCAGTTTAATGGTGTTACGAATATAAGATTTATTTTGATGTGAAAAACGTTGGCAACGTTGTTGAAACAAATAAAAAAAGCTCCAGATTTCTCTGAAGCTTTTGTGAATTTTTATTCTTCTGTTGCGGTTTCAAATTCCATGTAATCGACAATTTCTTCTTCTGGTCTTTCTGGTTTTGAAGCTTTTAAAGCATTAAATCTTTCCAGCATTTCTGTTTCTCCTTCTTCGCCACTGAAATAAGGAAAAACATCCATAATTGGTGATTCTGAAATTGCAGGAATAGAATATTCGCCCATTGTATTTTTCATTACATGAATCGTATTGTCAAACGCTTCGCGAACATCATTTGCTTGAACTAGCATATACATGCTCGTTTTACGCTCTTTACCGCTTTCTTCATCGTAAGCAATTAAAGAAACTTTAGACTTAAACCATCTGTCTGCATTTTCAAACGGATGAATTTCGGCGTAATTTGCCACTTTTATATTCGTGATTTTAAATTCTTCACTAATATAAGCTGCCATTTCTTCGTTGATTCTTTTTTCAGCTTCTGTATAAGACAAAGCATCAACCAAATAAGGTTCTGTTAATACTTTTTGTCCGCCAGTTTCGTCTGTTTTTCTATATTTTACTTTGCATTCGTACCAAACTACACTCATCTTCTTATAAATTTTAAGGATGCCAAAGATAAATTTTACAGGAAAATAAATAGTTAAATATCGAAATAGATATTCACAATTTTGATTGCTTTTTGGTAATGTTTTGAGATTGTGAAAGTTGTGTTTTTTTATTCGAAATGTTTTGTAATCGTATTCATTCCTTTTTAATTATAAAAAAATAAAACTGATTTTTTCTTGTAAATAATTGTTTTTCAATGTTTTATTTTTTGTGTATTTAAAACTTTAAAAAAAATGAATTTTACTCAAAACCAAATTCTCAAAATGAACGTAAGTGTGGGAATACAGTGGTTGGGAATGAGGCAAATTCAAAAGATAGTAGTTTTTGGAAGAACAGAATCTTACCGCATTCCTAGCCATTGTTTTTTATAATTTGACCACAGTAGTTTATGACAGGAAAATTAAACGTTCAAAAGTTAAAAGAGACTTTAAATTATCTGGAAAGCAAACAGCGCGAATTAAAAAGACAATCTGATACTGATACGCGCAGTCTGGAATCGATGATAAAATATTTAAAAAAAGATATGATTGATCAATATAATTTAGCCGATCATCATTTGACGATAAAGCAAGAAATGAAAAATACTGAAGCTTTTATCGAGCACGTAAACAGTATTATTGAAATCAATTTTTAAAACCGCTTTTTATAGTCGAATTTTACTTTTATTTCCCTTAAATTTTATTCCAAAAAAGCATGGCATATTCGATGAATTCGAAGTTTTAATAAAAAATTAAGTTTTTTTCTTTAACAAAAATCACTAACTTGTTGTAGAATAAATCATTCACTTAATATTATTTTCTTAAAAAATGCCACTATGCGAGTATCAGTAGTTCGAAAAAGTATAAAATTTACACCAGATTCCAGAAGAGTTGTTGCCAGATATTTTATGAATGGCATCGAACGAACCCAACAAATGGTGCTTCGGATAATGACGCTCGAAGAAAAAGAAGTTTTGCAGACTTTAGAACAAACGCTTCGCGAATTTGCAAGACGCCACAGAAATATTTCGGCAGTTTTTTTTAGACATTGTGAAAGAATAAGACCTATTATAGAAGAAATGCAAATTGATTTTGATTCGCTTTCTTTAGACAGAAAAATGCTTATTGGTTCTTATTGTACAATGGAATACGCGATTGAATCTGCGGCCATTTTTAACCCATCAATTGTAGAAGATTTTGATCAAACGGGTTTAGAATTTGGAGAAAAACGTGTTATTATTTCTTTTCGCGCCACGGGCGAAGGTCATATTTCGTCTATTGTTTTTAGAAGAGGAATTTTAGATCGAGATAATAATCTTCAAATAATGAAAATCGGTAATCATATTGATAAAGCCGAAATTGAACATAAAACGCTATTTAATAAAGAACGATTTCTAACCAAATTATCTGAAATGCATACTACGGACAAATACATTGTCCAGATTATGCAAGATCTTCCCGAAGAGTTTGAATTCGCAATTTTAAAAAATATGCTTACGAGTGCTTTGAGCGATCCGACAAATAGAGAAGAACGCAAAACGGCATTGCAGGAAATTTTATGGCTGGCAAATTCATTTTATGACTTACAATTTAAACACGATTCTGATATTACCGAACGTGTTATTTTTCCAATTTCCGATTCAGAAAGCCGTGGAATTGAAGATGCGCGTTTCGTTCGTTTTGTCGATGATGACGATTCTGTTCGCGTAATGGCAACGTATACAGCCTATAACGGGCATACAATTCTGCCTAAATTAATTTCTACCGAAGATTTCTACAGTTTTAGAGTAATGCCGCTTCATGGCGAAGGTGCACAAAATAAAAATCTGGCTTTATTTCCACGAAAAATAAAAGGCAAATACGCTATGTTGGCGAGAATCGACGGTGTTAATAATTACATTATGTATTCAGACAGAGCCACGCAATGGAATACGCCAATTCTGTTGCAGCAACCTCGTTTTACCTGGGAATTAACACAAATAGGAAATTGCGGTTCGCCACTTTGGACAGATGAAGGTTGGCTTGTAATTACACACGGAGTTGGTACAATGCGTCGTTATTGCATTGGCGCTTCGTTATTTGATTTGGATGATCCGTCAAAAGAAATTGGAAGACTTTCTGAACCTTTGCTTTCTCCGTTAGAAGACGAACGCGAAGGTTACGTGCCAAACGTGGTTTATTCTTGCGGAGCAATTATTCATAATAATAGTTTGATTTTACCTTATGCGGTTTCCGATTATTCTTCGACTTATGGAGTAGTTGATATGAAGGAATTATTAAATGCTTTGAAGAGAAGTAACAACAAATAGAATTCTATTTTTTTAGGTTAGGTATTTTTTCGGTTAAATTTTTCCAATAGCGTTTTGGCATGTGCTGAACATGAAGTTTGGTGTTTTTTCTGGATTCTATATTTACACTTTTAAAATAATTTCGCCATAAATTCTGGAAAAATTCTTCGTCTTCATCTGAAATTTCGGCTAGAAATTTTGAAGACGAAGGATTAGAATCGAAAGTTAATTCGACAGTTGAAACATTTTCAAGATCATAATAGATGCCGTATTTGCGTTTGGTGTCATAAATGAGCCATTTCTGGTCTGCATAACGATTCTTGAAATGTTTTTGAATAAGCGGTAAAACATTGCAATCGGGCTCAACAATGGCGTAATATAAGTTGTCTTTTGTTAGTTTAAAACGAACAAAAGCTTTCATTCTGTGGCTTTCTTTCCCGGTTAAATGAGCAGCTTTCTGAATATTTAAAACAGCATTATTGCTTAAATCTCCTTCAATGTTTTTTGAACTTGAAAAAACATAGGTCGCAAAACGAAATAAACTTTCTTCGATTTGAGGCAATTCAGAAAAAAAAGCATGATACATATTGGTAATTCCGCTTGGTGAAAGGCGTTGTTTTAAACCTTTCAAAACGCGATTCGCTTTTGCATTATCGGTTTCAACAAAATGAGTTTTTGAAAAAAATAAGGCATTAGAATTTTCATCTTTAGCAAAAAAGACATCTTCGAATTTGTATTCATAAATCTCAAAAACAGCTGTAAGCCAGCCTTCAAAAGTTCCGTCGTAGATTATAAGTGTCATTATTGAAATAAAGAAAGCTGATTAGAAAAATTGTTTTGGTACTTGCTGTTCTGAATATTCAAAATCTGTTCTTTTATTTGAATCGAAGTCAAATCTTTCTGCAAATAAAAAGGAGAAGAAAATGCCACAAAGAATTTCGAACGATTGTAAGCAATTCCTAATTTTTTCAAATCTTCTGGCTGTAATCTTTTGAATTTTCTTGCGCTGACAATTTTTTTGGCGCTCGTAACTCCGATTCCTGGAATACGAAGAATTAATTCTAAATCTGCAGAATTTACATCGACAGGAAACTGATGTAAATTTCGCAAAGCCCATCCTAATTTCGGATCGATATCCAAATCTAAATTCGGCTGATCAAAACCGACAATTTCATTTACATTAAAGCCATAAAAACGAATTAGCCAATCGGCTTGATACAAACGGTTTTCGCGAATCATCGGAACCGGAGTTCCAATTGCAGGAAGTCTATTGTCGTAACTAATTGGAACATAGCCTGAATAATAAACGCGCCGCATATTCATTTGTTCGTAAAAATAATTAGCCATTCCGAGAATTTCTAAATCATTTTCTTGAGTTGCGCCAATTACCATTTGTGTGCTTTGCCCGGCTGGAGCAAAAAGCGGCGCTTTAAAATTTGATTTTTTTTCTTCTTTATGGCCAACAATTTCGTTTTTCAGATATTCCATTGGTTTAATTACATCAGCGTGATTTTTTTCTGGCGCTAATAATTTTAAGCTTTTTTCTGTTGGCATTTCAACATTTACGCTTAAACGATCGGCGTACATTCCGGCCTCTTTTATGAGTTCGTCGCTTGCGCCTGGAATTGCTTTTAGATGGATATACCCATTAAAATTTTCTTCTAGTCGTAATTTCTTTGCAATTCTAACCAAACGTTCCATTGTATAATCTGGATTATCAAAAATGCCAGAACTCAAAAAAAGACCTTCAATGTAATTTCTTCTATAAAAGCCAATGGTAAGATCTACAACTTCTTGAACCGTAAAACCAGCACGTTTTATATCGTTGCTTTTTCGGCTAACGCAATAAGCGCAATCAAAAATGCAATGATTGGTTAAAAGGATTTTTAGAAGTGACACACAGCGTCCGTCCTCTGTGTAGGCGTGACAAATTCCGTTTCCAGTGTCGCCCAATCCTTTGTTTTGATTTTTTCGCTTGTTCTGACCTGCAGAAGATGAACAAGAAACATCATATTTGGCTGCATCTGCTAAAATTGCCAGTTTTTCCATCACTCTTTCATGTACCATTTTGCCTGAATTTTAGTTGTTTTTGAAAAGGATTATCCTTCTTTCAAAACTACTCATTTGGCCTAAAAAGGAGTTGAAAACGATTGTTCTAAATTGTATCAAATTTTCTATAAGCAAAAAAAATGGACTTCCAAAATTTTAACTTTTCAAAATGTAAAAACAGGTATAAATACGGGGTATCGAATTTTTCAATATTTCTATATTGCACCTCTAAAGAAAAAATTGATTAATCCCCCTTAAGATCGATTTTGTCTTATTAGCATTTACGAACATTATTTAACTGAAAAGCTAAAACGATGAAATTTTTAAAAGGACAAAATGTAACCTACATTGCATTGAGCGGGAGATCTTACACTGCCACAGTGGTAGAGAGAAAAATGGATTTTAAAAAAGGATTAATAATAAAATCTACTACTAAAGAAAGGGATTTTCATTATTTAATCGAAATTCAAAAAAATGGAGCAAAAGAGCATCTTCTTTGTGCCGAAAATCAGCTTAGAATTTTAGAGTGTAAAAAAAGAATGACGAAAAAGGCCGCTTAAAAGCGTTGGCTTTTCTATTGCAAATTCGGGTGCTTTTTTATGAGGCATAGCTTTGCATTGGAATAATATGTTTTTCGGATTTCATTATTATTTTATAAAAAACAAAAAAAGCTTCTGAGAACAGAAGCTTTTTTAATAATAATTATTTATCGAATTATCTTTAAATAAGCACTATACGGATTATCTGCAAGAGAAGTTCGCATATAGTACATGTTTTCGTCTTTTTCATTTAAATCAAATTGAATTAATCCCGCATCGCAATAATAGTACAATAAATTGTCTTCTTTTGGAAATTCAAAATTTGAAATAGGAAGCGTTGTTAGTTTTGCTTCAAATGCAATTTCGCCATTGGTTAAATCCAATTCGAAAAGCTTTTTTTTGCGGGTATAACCCCAAATATTCTCATTTTCTTTAACAATGTATTCGATATTATCGTCTTTAAAATCGGTTTTCCAAAGCTGAGTTCCGGTTTTTGAATCGATAGCATACAAAGAAGAAACTTGAGATCCTTGTGCTCCAACATATATTTTATTGTCTTTGCAAATTATACGCTCTTTAATATTGTATTGATTTTCATCAAATTTAAACTGCCAAACCATTTCTAGATTATTCGGATTTAAGGCAAAAAGATTATTTTTTTCACTTGCAATAAATACATTTTGACCGTCTGTTGCAAAGTTTCCTGTCATTTGCTCATCAAATGTTTTTTGGCTGATTGCTTTTCCTGTGTTAGCCTCAAAAACATAAACATTTGATCCGCTTTGTGTGAAGATTTTATTGTCAAAAACAAGCGGTGTAGTATCATTAATTGCAGTGTCAAATTTGTAGTTCCATGCTAAACTGCCGTCTTTTAAATCAAGAGCATATAAGTTACTGCTCTGATTTTGATTTTGAGCAATAATGAACAATTTTCCATTGCTTACAACTGGAGTTTGATCTTTTAAAACAATTTGATCTGTAATAGAACCTAATCTTGATTTCCAGAAAACAGCGCCAGTTTGATTGTCTATGGCGAAAATTTCACCATTAATAAACGGAACATAAACTACGCCATCTTGCAATGTTATTTTATTGGCGCACATTTCAGAACTAGCATCAGTTGCTTTTACAGTCCAAACAATAGTTTCTGCATCTAAATCCCATGAGAAAAGAGAACCGTCATAATCATAAATCAGCATTGATGCATCATCTAGTGAAACTTTTTTAAGCGGTTTTAAGGCTTTATTAGTCACCATATCTGTCGCAGTCAAAGATTTGTTTGAATAATTAGTTTTACTCGCAGGCGTTTGGGCGAAGATGTTTATAACAGTAAATACAAATAAAAGGGCAGTAAGTTTTTGTTTCATCACTAGATTTGGTTTCAGTGTTGTTTTTATTATGATTTTTTCTCAAACATTTTAGGCGGAGTAAATATAAACAAAAAAAGCTCCAGATTTCTCTGAAGCTTTTCTCTTTAGAAGTAGTCCGTGGGGGAATCGAACCCCCCTTACCAGGATGAAAACCTGGCGTCCTAACCGATAGACGAACGGACCTGCTTTTCTAATGCGGGTGCAAAATTATAATTAATTTTGAATTGTACAAGAGACTTTTAAGAAAAATTTTCTTTGAATATTTTTAAAATATAATTTTTGAAGAAAATTAGAAACAAAGAAATTGAGTTGTATAAAATGTATTTGTTTGATTAATAATTAATTTGTTTTGCTTTTCTTAAAAATAGTATAAAAAAATTTTGTGTCTTTTATTGAGAAAAAAAAATAATAAAATTGATATTTTTTTTAGTTTTTAAAGAAAATTCTTGCTTAGTTTTTTACGTTACTTAAAAATCTGGAGTAAGAAAATAGGTTTTTAAAAGCTCCAAAGTTGTTTCGTAAACCGGTTTTCGTCTTACTTTTGCAAGTAGCCAAGATAAAAAACTCATTATAAAAATATCTTTTGGACCGTTTTCTGCCGAAATTATAAAAGCTTCAAGTGAATTTTGAAATTTTTGTGTCTGTATAATTTCAGGTTTCATTACATATTGCTCTATAAAAAGAAGATAATGTATAACGCGTTCTTCATCTACGGTTAAAAGATATTTTTTATATCGTCTTTTAAAACTCTTTATTCGAGACAAGGCTAGTTCTGCGTTTTCTTGCTGTGCGTGAAGAAGGATTTCGACAAGACATTTTTTTATAGTCCAATCCATTCCCATTTTCTTTTCGTACCAACTATCTGTATGACTTAATTTTGCCATTTCTTTTACAGCATTTCGTCCCGCATTTTGCTGTATGTAAAAAACAATAAGCATAAGACGAATGTCATTACTATCGTTTGGATCTGCTTTTTTGTTTGTAGAAAGCGCTTTTTCGGCAATTTCTATTGCCTTTTGAGAATTACCAATATAATTTTGATTAAATGCTAATAATAAAAAATACCTAAGACAGAAACGCTGATAATATTTGCCAGCCTGTTTTTGAAGCTCCATAAACATCAAATCTAGATAATTTAATGACTCTTTAAATTGTCCGTTTCGGAAATAGTAATTAGCGATAAAATACAAGATGAAAATATGATAATATAAATGTCTGTCTGTCTGATTGGTTTTTTTGCTGATAAATCGATAGCTTTTTATGACAAAAGGTTGTACAAGCGCATAATTGTTGTTTATAGAAGCGTATTCATTGGCGATAAATAATATTTGATACAGAGATTTAAAGGTTAATCCTTGTTTTAAAGATATTCCATGTGTTTCAATGGTATTTTTTATAATAGACTGAAAATCTACAATTCTGCCTTCGTGATAAATAGCGGCAAGTTCGCGGCGCAAAACGGCATAACCTAAATTAAGTTGTTGCTCATATTCGAGCCGTTTTTGTTTGTTTTAAACTTGTTTATTGTTTTCTCAATTGGTTCTGAAAGATTAAAATGAGCAAATTGTATCTGAGTAAGATAGATTTCATTGAGAAGGCTGAAATGCTCAATATCCAATGCGATTTCTTCGGCTTTTACCAAACATTTAAAAGCTGTTTTTATAAGCTTATGTTCAAAAAACAAACGACTTACAACAAGAAGACGAAGTACTGTGTTTTCTTGCGAACTATCATTTTCAAAACTTCTATTTGCCATGAAATCAATCATGTTGTCATAAAGTCTTTTTCTCAAAGCGTGATAAGCATCAGTGCTTTTTTTATCTTTTAAAAACTTTTTTTTGTTATTTATATCGTCAGTTTTTAATGATTCGAATAAATCTATGTTGCTAACATCTTTACGTTTATTTTTTTTTGATAAATATTGTATGAATCCCTTTTTATCAGTTTCATTCATTATATCTGTTATTTCTTGAAGCGCATTCATAAATATTGTTTTATAATGATAAAAGTAATAAAAATGTAGTTTTAAATCGTCAGTTTTTTATGTAAATTGATTTTTAAAATTTCTTATTCCTGCTGACATTTGCTTCATAATTATAAAACATAAAAATTATGGAACCGCTAAAATCAAATGAATTAAACAACAATTCAGAATCAAAAGATGCAAGATTAAATAATGGAAGTAGTCCTTTAAAACCAAGTGCGGCTTTTGTCGGCGCATCTTGGATGACATTACTTATAGGGATGACCTCATATTGTATCGGACTTTATAATTCTGCAATGGCTTACAATGAAAAAGGATATTATTTTACGATTCTCCTTTTCGGACTTTTCTCTGTAATATCTGTACAAAAAAGTGTTAGAGATAGGCTAGAAGGTATACCTGTAACCGATTTATATTACAGTATAAGCTGGTTTAGTACCATAGCTTCGATCGTATTGCTGATCATTGGTCTTTGGAACGCTGATTTATTACTTAGCGAAAAAGGATTTTTCGGAATGTCTTTCGTACTCGGACTTTTTTCTGCTCTTGCTGTACAAAAAAACACCAGAGATTTGAAGCAATTTGAATCGGCTAATATATAGTTTTAGCGGGCCTCATTACTGTCACAAATTGTGCAGTTTTGGGGTTTTCTAAATTTAATATAGTAAGTATGTTTTGTCTTTTAAATGATTTTTAAAATTTAAAAATAAGATTAAAACATTGTTTTATAGTTTCTTAGTTGCAATTTTGCGTAACTTAATATGCAGAAAGAATTTAAGTTGGTAAATTTGATCTAACGGATTAAAAACTAAATAAAAAAAGCAATGCAAAAATTACAATTCAAAAAAGAAATTAACGCATCGGCTCAAAAGGTTTATGAAACGATGCTTGGCTTAAAAGACAAGGCCACATACGAATATTGGGTTGCCACTTTTAATCCGACTTCTACTTATGAGGGAAGTTGGGACAAAGGAAGCAAAATCCTTTTTGTTGGAGTTGATGAAAATGGTAAAAAAGGCGGAATGATTTCACAAATTGCAGAACACAAACCAGCCAATTTTGTTTCCATTCGACATTACGGATTTTTGGTCGGAGATACTGAAGTGACAACAGGCGAAGAGGTAGAAAAATGGGCGGGAGGACATGAAAATTATACCTTTCAGGAAAATAACGGCATTACAACTGTGATTGTAGATATGGATACTATTGACGAATATTTGGATTATTTTCAAAACACCTATCCAAAAGCTTTGGAGAAATTAAAAGAGATTTCAGAAAAATAAGAAAACTGCGCAAATGTCTCCGATTTTGCGCAGTTTTTATATGAAGTTGAATTATTAGTTTTATAAAAAGAAATAACCAACAGATACTTGAAATGCTCCATTTCTATTGTCAGTATCTACCTTAGTTATTCCCAAGTTATATCTTACACCAAAATTAAGTCCGTTTTCTAGTTTAAAACCTACACCAAAATTAGCACCAAAATCAAAAGTAGTGTATGAGTTTGTTACCTTTATTTCTTCGTTTTTAGCAGAAAGTAAAAAACCTATTTGTGGTCCAGCTTCAAGACTTAATCCTTTTGTTACATAGTATTTTCCCATTAATGGAATATTCAGATAATTCATAGCAATAACATCGGTATTGAAGCTATATCCCTGACGCGAATACATTATTTCGGGTTGAAAAGAAAATTTTTCAGAAATTGGAATTTCCGATACAACGCCAACATGATACGATGTTACATAATCAATGTTATTGGTGTTACTTCCGTTGACAGTTGAAAAGTTAAAACCTGATTTAGCTCCAAATTTAATTTCTTGGGCATTAACATTTGCAAGTCCTAAAACTGTAAAAACAGCTAACAATAAAATTTTTTTCATAAAAAGTGTTTTGAATTATTTGAAGCCAAAATTGGGATAAGAAAAATTAGAAAAGGTTTCAAAAGCTTAAAACTGTACAAATCGGTACTTATTTACTTGCGTTTTTGTACTCATTTGGGGTTTGGCCGGTTATTTTTTTAAAGGCTTTGTAAAAAGTAGTTTTTGAAGTAAAGCCAGATTCTAATCCCATTGCAAGCAAATTATAATTTTCATATTCTGGGTTGGAGATCATTTCCTTGACAGCTTCAACTCGATAGTTATTTATATAATTGGCAAAATTATCTCCCGTAATCGTATTTACAATCTGAGAAACGTAACCAGCACTTATGCCTAATTCTTCAGCAATTTTTTCTCTGCTTAATGTACTGTCTGTATATATGTGCTGATCTTTACATAGAAATTCAAGTTTTTGAAAATAAATATTATCCGGAGTTATAGATTCATTGTTTTCTTCTTTTATAAGAATACTATCAATCTCGAAGTTGCTGTAAGAAACTGCTAAATCTTTATTTAAAAAATTATGAATGCCAAGTTTGTCTACAGCCAATTTATATTTAAAAATTCCAACATAAGTGGTCCAGTGAATTAAGAATGTTCCAAACAAGGCGAGAATCTTCATTGTGAACGAAACATCATATTTGAAAAATATCGCAACAAATAGAACTATAACCCATAAAAATAATAATGTAAAAACAATCGACCATAAGATTAATAGCCATCTTTTTTCATGTATGTCTTCAGAGTGTTTAATGAAGCTGAATGAATAAAATAATAAAGAAGGGATAAAAGTAAATGCAAGAAAAAGTTCGATTTGACTCAGCTTGTCAATTATTGCAATACCAGAATCAGGAATTGTATAAAAACCAGCAACTTCATCAAGATCGTAAATAATATTGAGTATAGCGGAATATAAAAATGGGAGAAATAAAAGTAACAGAATTTTCTTTTCTTTAATACGGTGGTCTACTTTATTTATGATAAAGAAAAAGATAAAAACAGGCAGAAGAAATGCCCATTCAATATCGTCAATAAAGTGTAGAAATGGAAAAGAATTATAGACTTCTCCAATTTCAAAAACCAGATTTAACAAAAGTATAGAAAGAGTAAATATAGCGCTTGCTAAATATTTATTTGAAGTGCTATTAAACAGAGGTGATTTTAAAATAATGAAGCCTAAAACGATTCCTTGAAAAATAGCGATATTTAGAAATGTGATATAAATCAATTTTTTAAGATAAAAGTTGGTTTAAAATTTGCTTTTTGGATATTATGGTATTTTATAAAACGTAGCGTATTTCATATGAAATGGCTTGGCGAATTTATAGTAATACGAATGAATTTTTTTACAGATTAAGAAATGATTAACTAAAATTGTAATGATTTTATTAAATGGCTCTTTTAAGAAAAACTTTATAATTTAAAACGGAATTATTATCTTGTTCTACTAAATTAATTATCCGAAATTATATTCATTTTAATAGAACCATCTGATTATGAAAAAATCATTACTGCTCTTTATTGCATTTTTAGCTTTAACAGCGTGTTCAAAGCATGAAAGAAAAAAAAATATTGCGATTACAGGAATAGATTCTACTTTACGCCCTGGTGATGACTTTTTTAGATATGTAAATGGCAAATGGTATGATTCGATATCAATACCTGCGTCTCAAACAGGAGTGGGGGCTTATATGTTTATGAATTTTCCGCAACGAATTCGCTTGCGAGGAATATTAGACAGTATTTCGCAAAGCAAGAATCCAGCAGGAAGTATTGCGCAAAAAGTAGGAGATTTTTATGCATCCGGTATGGATACTATAACCATAGAGAAACGCAGTTTTGAACCGATCAAACCTTTGCTTGCTAAAATTGAAGCAATTAACGATTTACCTTCTCTAATGAATTTTGTAGTTAATGAAGTAAAAGCAGACAATTCTTCTATTATAGCTTTTGGAGTATCAACCGATGATAAAAACAGTAGCATGAATATTGCCCAAATATATCAAACAGGTTTAGGGTTGCCAGACAGAGATTATTATTTCAAATCAGATTCGTCGACTGTTGCTATACAGAAAGCCTACAAGGGATACCTTACCGCATTATTTCAACAAACAGGCAGTAATGCTAGTGAGGCTAAAAAGAATGCTGATTTGGTTTACAGTATTGATAAACAACTCGCTGTTTCGCACAAAACAAAAGTGGAACTTAGAGATGTGCAGGCAAATTACAATAAAACGGCTGTAGCAGATCTTGTAAAAAGACATCCGAACATAAATTGGACAACTTTTTTAAATAATTTAGGGGCAAAGACAGATTCTATTAATGTGTCTCAGCCAGCTTATTATGATGCTCTTAATAAACTTTTAAAAACCATTCCATTAAATAATTGGAAAATCTATTTGAAAGCAAATTCTATAGAAAGATATGCAGATTATTTGAGCAAACCTTTTGTAGATGCTTCATTCGAATATACAAAAGTGCTTTCTGGACAAGCTGTTCAAAAATCACGTGGCGAAAAAATGGCTAATGTTATTGATAATTACTTAGGTGAAGCATTGGGAGAATTGTATGTGAAGAAGTATTTTTCAGAAGATGCTAAAAAACGTATGCTGGTTCTTGTGAATAATTTGCAAAAAGCTTACGCTAAAAGAATCGATAATTTGCAATGGATGAGTCCTGTTACGAAGCAAAAAGCTAAAGAAAAACTATTCGCCATTACAAAGAAAATTGGGTATCCAGATAAATGGAGAGACTACAGTAATGTAAGTGTCGCTAGAGGCACCTATTTTGAGAATGTGGTTTCGGCTGCTAAGGCTGGATATCAATTTCAATTAGCAAAATTGGGAAAACCGGTTGATAGATCACAATGGTATACAACACCACCAACCGTTACGGCTTATAACAATCCTACAGCAAATGAAATTGTTTTTCCTGCAGGTATTTTACAGTCTCCGTATTTTGATAATGATGCAGATGACGCGCTTAATTATGGTGGAATCGGAATGGTTATAGGTCACGAAATAACTCATACTTTTGATGATCAAGGCGCTCAATATGACAAAGATGGTAATTTGAAAAATTGGTGGACAAAAGAAGATTATGCACAGTTTAAATCTAGAATACAACAAGTTATCAATCTGTATAATACGTATACTGTTTTAGATAATTTACACATTAATGGAGCAATGACGGTTGGAGAAAATACAGCAGACATTGCCGGAATAGCCGTTGCTTATGATGCTTTTAAAATGACAGAACAAGGAAAAGGAAATGTGAAAATAGACGGTTTTACTCCAGATCAACGTTTCTTTATTTCTATAGCCCGAATATGGAGAGTAAAAATGAAAGACGAGTTCTTACGTTTGTGGATTAACAATAACCCACATTCACCACCAAATTGGCGTGTTAATGGTCCGCTAATGAATACGACGCCTTTTTACGATGCATTTAATGTAAAGGCAGGAGATAAAATGTTTTTACCAGAGAAAGACAGAATAACGATTTGGTAGTAATCTTATTGCATGAGCATCTTGTTCGTGAATGTTTAATAAAAAAGCTTCAGAGAAATCTAAAGCTTTTTTATTGTAAAACCCTTTAAGATTTTGATTAGTAAAGGAATTCTAGATTCAGTCATTTAACCATTCCCATCTTTTACTCCAGTCTAATAAAATTTCATCTCTCCATTTTGAAATTGTTTTTCCTCCTTGAATTTTACCAAAATAAAGATCCGAATCGTGTTTATCTGTAAACCAATTATTGCCTAATTGATAATCTTTTTGACTCTTTTTTCCAGGCCATAAGTTTGTTGCAACTAATGCGCCAGTTCGTCCGTTAATTTCTGGAATATCAGAAGACAATTTATAATTTAAGACTTCTGCTTTTTTAGGAATATATCTTATGGCATAAACATCATTTCCGATATAATATCCTGGCCATTTCTGAATTGTTTTTCCATAAGGAACTTCCATCCAAAAGCCTATAGATTCTTTTTTTGCTTTTGATTTTGGTACATTAAATCGTAGTTCCATTATAGAACAGAAAGCTATTGTGTCTTTAATAGTTGTTGTTCTGTCAAGTACCGTTCGGGGACTATAATTGAATTTTTCAAAACTACATCCCCAGCTTTCGCGTGTTGGATCGTTGGGATCGCCATCCATCATGTAGAGCAGGGAAGGTGTGTCTCCCATTTTGACTTCTCCTTTATAATAGTTGATGAAATCTTTTCCTAAAAAACTTTTGTCTTTAATGTGTTTGGAATAATAATCTGAAATAACCACATTATCAGGTTCATCACTAGGAGAAAATAACCCATAATAAGAAGAATTGTTTTCGATAAACCATAAATTAGGAAAATTGGCAACAATATAAGCATAACTATTCGCGCTCCATTTTTTATTTGGACCACCTATCCAATACACTTTAATATTATTCTGAATATTTGGCGCATCGTGTAGAGCTTGTGCTAAATCTTCTAAACCTCCCCAGCATAATATCCATAAAGGTTGCGAACTTTTTTTCTGAGCACTTTTTATTATCCAATCGGATCCTTCTGTGGCTTTCGAATAACCAATAAAAGAAACATTTCCGTGATAGCCTTGTTTTGTTATAGAACGCAGATAATCAGGAGATGCAAATCCAGAATGGTGTTTTTGAAGTTTCGGAAGATCTTTTTCATATAAATCAATCATTCGAATTATTTTCTGTTTGCTTCCATTTCCATAAGATGGAGACGAAATTAAACCTTCAATTTCAAATTTATCACTATACATTAGTAAATGCGTCATGGATTGATTGTCATCTGGATCTGTTCCGCCAATATCTGTACTAATAAGTATTCTGGGTTTTACAGGTACTGGCTTTTGTCCATAAACAGAAGTAATGAAAAGGCTTAATAGACAAATAGAATAATATTTTACTTTCATGATTTGATTAATTTATAAATTAATGTAATCGATTACAATTGCTAATATAGAGCTTTTATAACGAATTTTAAAATGTTTTAAGTTATACCTGTTTTTTTGATTTTAAAGAATAAAAAAGTGTTTGGCTAATAAGGATAAATAGAAATAAAAAAACTCCAGATTTCTCTAAAGCTTTTGCTTTGCGAAGCATTTAATTATCTAACCGATTTTTGAAGATTATTATTGGTTTGTATTAAATGTAAAAGAATTATCAATATATTTATTTGAAATAAAGTATTACGCTTGTAATTTTTATCAATGTGAAATAGAGTGTTTTTTATGTTTATTTCGCATATAATTAGTTACTTATTTTGTTAAAAATCTTACAATACGAGAGAAAATTAAAAAATATGAAACATTCGATTTTATTCATTTTTTTCTTTTACCAAATAAGCTGTATCGGACAGACTATACAGAAAATACTTGTCAACGATTATAAGTTAAATGATAATACTGTTTCAGAGATTAATGAGACTAAAACATATTTTGAGAAATCAGGAACAAGCATATATAATCGGACCTATTATTATAATCCGAAAGGATTTGTTACAAAAATGATAGGATTAGATACAGAAGGTGAATTGAGTGTAAGAATGAGTTACGAGTATGATAACCTTGATAATTTGATACAGATAAAAGATGAAAAATGGAATAATTCATTAGGATATTCATTAACTACGACCAATTTTCGTTTTGAGTTATTAAACTTGGTAGGAATTGAGTTAATTGGAAATGGAGGTAAAATAGAGGATAGGTTTATTGTTCAGACAGAAAATGGATATCCAGTTAAGATCACCTCGTATAATCGTGATAATATTTTGGTTGGATATGAAATTGCAGAATATAATTATAACAAGAATGAAGTTTTAATTAAAGTGTTTAACAGTCGGGAAATTCAGTTTGGTAAAACCATTGTCTTAAAACTTAATTTAAATAATGATGTTAATTTTAAAGTTGATGGAGTTGTAAAAAACGAATTTGGCGATATAACTCAAGAATTAAAACCAACGTGTCTATCATGTGACGAGTTAGCAACTTTTAAGTATGTGTACAAATATGACAACAATAAAAACTGGATCAGTAAGGTGACTTATGAACAAAAAGGTATAATTGCGGAAAAGATTTTGAAAGAAAAGAGAAACTTAAAATATAGAATTACAAAACCTGAAAAGCACTAACCCTTTAGTTTTCCAACTCCTTGAAGAGTGTCTTATGAAACGCTGTGCGAATGTCTCCGACTTCGCACCCGCAATCTGCTTAAGCTTAAGTAAAAATCTAATATAAACAAAAAAGCTCCAGATTTCTCTGAAGCTTTTTGTCTTAGTAGCGGGAAGCAATCAATTATCTAACCAAATTATCATGGATTATTATCGTATTTTAGAATGTGCATCCTAATTTTTCTGTGTTTTATGTTTGTATAGCCTTTAAATAAGTTCTAAAAAATATCAATCAAATTAAAAGTACTTTTGATTATTTTAATGTAAAAATTATAAATTTGAAAATAAATAATGCTTGAAATTTATCATACATATCTCATTTCAAGATAATGAAATTTTAGAGTTGCTTGAAAAAGAAAACAGCCATTAACAGCAGTTTGTAAGATTCGGTTTTTAAACTAAATCCGTATGTGAGAAGCTAATTAATTATTTCAATGCCTTGAACCTTAGTTTAAAAGGTTTTTTGCTGAATGAACAAATTCTAAGCAAGAATGAAGATTGGTTAAAAGCTTATAGTTTAAACAGCATTGCTCCTGTATCACAGCTTTTTTTGAGAGAAATTTATGAAGTTAAAATATTAAAATTTATTTAATCAAAATTAGGTATTTATACGTGTAATTATGTAAATACTAAAGACGACTTTTACAAGCAAAAATAATCTCTCCTTTTTTTGACATGCTTAAGATACATGGGGGATAAATGAAGTTTTCTGTTGAAATGTCTCTGTAAAATTTTAAATAAGATGTATTAATTCTGCTTTGAAGAACTGGATTGAAGTTTTATTTAAATTAAGTATTAAAAATAGTGTAAACTATAAATTTTGATTTTTCTGTGTTAATTTAGAGTAGTATAAAATATAAAAAAATGGAAATAATTAATTTAGCGACTACAGCATTAGCATTAGCTTCCCCATTTATAGAGAAAATTGGAGAAGGTTCAGCAAAAAAGATTGGAGAGGATATTTGGAATCTTCTAAAAAAACCTTTCGTCAAGAGGGGGAAAGATATTGAAACAATGGATAAGGAAGATATTCAATCTACTTTAATTGAAGTCTTAAACGAAGATGCAGAATTAAAGAGCGAGCTGGAGAAAATCATTGTCAATTCACAAACAAAAATTGATACTCTAAATCAAACAATAAATAATACTGGTAACATTGAAAAACAAGTAAACATTGGAAATGTTAACGGAAATGTCACATTGTAAATATGCCCCAAGAAATTAATAATGATGGTTTAATTGATCAGCAAAATAACTTTGCAAATGTCGAAAGTATATATTTAGCTCCAAAATCTAAGTGGCAGAGGAGGTTTGAAAAACTTCAAGAAGAAGTAAGAAATGATGAAAGATATGAATCTTTTATAGATGATTTCCTTAATTACAATACTATACAAGACGGAATTGGTCTAGAACAGAAGCTTATTGATGCTAATTTTACTAATATTGAAATAATAAGGGCATTAAAACTCAAAGAAAAATATTCAAAAAGAGTAGTAAAAGGTGAGATGTTTCAGGCACAGCAAGAAATAGATGTCGAAATTTTTTCTTTGGTAGATAATAATTTTTACGCTTATGTCTTTCCGCAAATTGAATCAAATGCTCAAAAAGCTGATATACTTGTTCTTTTGAGAGAGAAGGTAATTCAGCCTATTCTTGATGTATTAAACCGAGAAGGTGAGGCAGATAATTTTTTAAATTACAACGCAAACGATATTTATGGAATGGTGTATTTTCTAACAGGAAAATGTCATTTAAATTGGAAGAATTATGATATTATATAATAATGCATTCGATTTATATCACACTATTTTTAGGATGTTACATCTCTTAAGCAAAGTCAATCCTGATCAAAAAATAGAGACAGACAAAATAAGAATATGGGACTATTATCTTTTATTTCCAAATGAAATATTTAAGATAAAACCCTTAAGAAACGAAAAAGAGTTTAAAGCTATTTTGAAACAACTGCATGTAATAAAAAACAATCCTTATCAACAAATCTACGATGAGCGTAAAACACTTCAAAAAATCAAGCCGTACCAACATTCAGCTCTTATTTGTTTAGCATCATACAATATAATAGATAAAGATTCTTTATTAGAAAATTTTATAAAAATAAATTCTGTAGAACTTTTAAAAAAGTATTCTCAATCTGTTGGAGAGCTATCACCTAGAGAAAAAAATATAATAACAATTGTAACTTCAAGTTTTTATGATATCTCTTTATTTGGAGAGAAAGGATTGAAAAGCAGGAGTAATTTAATGGAAAGTAGGTACGATGAGAAATAATTTATATTTAAGACGTCTTGTCGTTTTTACAAATGAAGGAAAGGTTGCTTATGACGAAAAATTCCATAATGGAATTAATATTATATGTGGTGATAATAGTAGTGGAAAATCAACGATAACACATTTTATCTTTTTTGCTTTAGGAGGTGAATTTAATGATTTCGTTCCTGAAGCTAGAGAGTGCCAAGTAGTTTTTGCTGAAATACAAGCAAATGATACAATTGTCACTTTAAAAAGATACATTGAAATTAATGAAAAAACAAAGAATATAAATTCAAGAATTGCAATGAATTTTTTTTGGGGCGATTACGAGGAAAGTCAATCACCCCCTCCAAATAAATATTGGCAAAAATTTCAATATAATACAACAGTTGAAAAGCGAAGCTTTTCGAATGTGATTTTTGAATTATTAGGGCTTCCAGAAGTTAAAGAAGAAAATAATATAACAATTCATCAAGTATTAAGATTATTGTATATTGATCAAGAATCGCCAACTAGCTCTTTATTTGTATATGAAGAATTTGATAAGCAATCTGTAAGAGAAGCTGTATCTGATTTATTGCTAGGGGTCTACAATCAAGACCTATATACTTTAAAACTCAACCTTTATAATGCCGAAAAACAACTTGATGAAGTTAAGAATGAAATTCGTTTAACGAAAAGATTTTTTCAAAATGCTTTTGCTTTAGATAAGGAACATTTAAAAACACAAATTGAGAATAAAGAGGCAGATATTTTAAATTTGAACGAAGAAATATCACGAATTAGAAGTAATGTTGAAGAAGTGCAGTATGACTCAACAAAACAATTAGAATTTCAAATTTTACAAGACGAAACAGCAGGTAAACGAACAACCGTTATTGAATTACAGAACAAAATTGAACTTTTCAAAAATGAAATAATTGACTCAGATTTCTTTATAGATGCATTAAATGACAAATATAGAGCATTGAACAACTCCGTTTATACAAGAGAATTTTTAGGCAATATTCCTTTAGATTATTGTCCTGAATGCCTAAATAAACTTGTTCATTCAGGCGTAGAAAACAGTTGTAAGCTTTGTAAACAAATTTCCGACGATAGCTTTGGTATAACTCAAGCCAAGAGAATGCAATTAGAAATCAAATTTCAAATTGATGAATCTACCAAATTATTATCATTTAAAAACAAACAATTAAAAATTTTAGAATCGAATCTTGAAAAAGAGATTTCTGAATTAAATAATCTACAAAAAAGAGTAAATAATTCAATTACAGATGTAAGGCCTTTTGAACTAGAAAAACTTGATACTCTGAATTTTCAAAAAGGATTAGCAGAGGGTGAAATCCTGCAATTTAGAACAATGTTGGAGCAAGCAGATATATATGATAAACTTTTAGAAGAGAAAACTACATTAGATAAAAATATCGGAACTTTTAAGTATAAAATTTTCACAATTCAAGAAGCCCAAAGAAAAATTAAAAAAGATACTATTTTAAACATCCAAACAGAAGGAGTATATCTTCTTAATAATGATTTCGACAGGCAGAGGGAATTTACAACTGCAGAACCAAAGGATCTAATCATTGATTTCTCGAACAATTTGGTTTATCTAAAAACCGACAATACCGAAAAGTTTAAACAATATCAAAAATTTTCAGCGAGTTCTAATTTCTATTTAAAAATATCGGCAAGATTTGCTTTATTTCTTGCTTCTCTAACTGTAGATAGTATGCGTTATCCTAGATTTATTTTCGCAGATAATATGGAAGATAAAGGTATTGAAAAAGAAAGAGCCCAGAACTTCCAGAATATTCTAATTAAAAGAGTCCTTGCTTTAGATCCCAATCAGGAAAGTCAATTGATTTATACTACTTCATATATTACGGATGAACTTTTAGAGTCTACTTATATAGTAGGAGAATATTATACGAAGGATAATCCTAGTTTAAAGAACATAGAATAGTAACGAGAGAAACTCTTCTGACTACTATTTACTTTATATTGGATATTTAAAAAATAAAAGCGATAAATTATGGGTGTAAAAATACCTCGTGCTGAATTTATATCGTGGGAGTGAGATGCATTCAATTATCTAACCACTTTATTAATGATTATTATATGATTATTGCACTCGCATCTTAAAATATTTATTGAAAAAGCTTTTACATTTTTTGGAATCTTTTACAGATAAAAATAGTGATGAAGGCGCTTATAAAGCGCCTTCATCAGCGAAGGAATAGTATGATTCAGAAGTTATAATTAATGAATCCAGTAGTGTAATATCAAGGAGTTTTCCGGCTTCTTTTACTTTTTTAGTTATATTTTTATCAGCTTCAGATGCTATAAGATTTCCTGAAGGATGATTGTGAATTATCATCAGTGAAGTAGCATTTGCTTTAAGAGCTGCTGAAAATATTAATCTGATATCTACAACAGTTCCTGCAATTCCTCCAGAAGAAATTTCGTAAATTCCAAGTGCCTTGTGAGCTTGATTCATAAATAATACTTTGAACTGCTCAAAGAATTCTATTTTATTATAATCCCACGCTGAAAGAGCGAGTTTATATGCATCTTTCGAAGATTTGATTTGCGGTCTTTCAGAGTTTTTTACCTTTGTTTTATAGATAAGTTCAATTTCAGATACAATCTGCCAGTTTTGATTTAAAGTTTCCATAATTTCTATATTTTAAATTAATTATGGAACATTCACCGGGAATCGTGTAGCAAGCGCAAAAAGCAACGCAATAAAGCAGGATTTTTTTCCTGCATTTATGGGGGAATTTTTTGCTAGCGCCCGCACGCGATTCCCGAACTTTGTGATAAAATTAAATTAGTTATTAGGAGAATATCAGGTTGTTTAATTAAAGCTTTTGAAAAACTCTTGGTCAATTTCAAAAACTGTAACTGGCTTTAAACCAAGTTGGTATTTTTCAAAAAGTTCAACGAGTCTATCACCGTCTATCAGTTCAATCGGTGTAACTCCATCACGATTTGCTTCACCCTTTGCTTCTTTCGTAAAACGACCTGTAGTTATTATAAGCCCTTTTTCACCTCGTCCCTGCATTGCGCCCCGAAAATCGCGAACATGATGCGGAGAAACAGTTTCTTTATAACGCTTGCATTGAAAAACGATGTTTAATCCAACAACATCATTAAGTTTTACAATTCCTTTTCCATCAATTCCTTGATCACCAGAACCACCCGTTATAACTATTTCGTTAATTCCGATTTCAGTTAATAAGCGTTTACAAAGTTTTTCAAATCCGCTTGGAGTGAGATTTTGTATGATGTTTATTAATCCGATCGAATGTTCTTCATCTTCGGTTGCTATATTTTCAAATTTTGGTTCAGCCTTTTGTGGTTTTGATGAAGAAGTCTTTTTGACGCTATCTTGAACTTTTTTAAATAATTCATAAACATCATCATTGTCTCTTAATTTTTTATCTAAACCTTCTTTTGTTAATCTCCATATTCCTCTTTGAGCGTTATCAATTAATCCAGCTTTAAACAAATAAAATCTAGCCCATTGAATTTGATTTCTAATTCGCGATTGCCCATTTGAAGTTGTTTCTTCCAATTCGGTTTCTGTAATTTCCAATTTATCTATTACTTGTTCTATTACATCCGATGAATTTCCAGCGCCTCCGTTGGATTGAAGCGTTGTCAGAACTGGATCGATATATTTTAAAAATTCTGGTCCTTTCATATTCTTTAATGTGTCCTTAAAATATTTTAATAGTGTGGATTGTAAGTACTCGCAAATTATTTCTCGTTTTTTGTTCAATTTATCATCGTTGTCTTAGCTAATTGCTTAAATTTTTTACGCTATATCGGGTTTTATCTATACTAAATCGAAGGTAACACTTAACGGTTTATGATCACTATATTTAGTCCACCTTTCATAACTTCCAACCGTAACATTTTTTAATCTCTTGATTAGGTTTAAAGAAGCAAAACAATAATCAATATGATATGGTTTGTCAATATTTCTGTGCATAAAAAGGGTATGATCTTTTTCACGCCCCTGAAATTGATTATGAAAATGATGATAAGTGCTGAAAATATTTTTTCTTTTTAAATAATCAACAAGGTTTGAATGATTGTAAACTCTATTTGGTTTATCCCAAACGGAATTACTATTAAAATCCCCAATAAGAATTACATTATTATTGTCTAATAAATTACTATAAAAGTGAACAGCATTCCAAACCTGCTCGGTATAACAATCATGTTTCTCGGGTTTTTGCGACCATATAGCAAAAACTGTCAAATTAATTTTTTCATAGTAAATAGATAATGGCAAAACATATTTGAAGTCTGGATTATGAATATCGAGTAGTTTAATTTTAAAGTTACCATATGAGAAAATTCCAATTCCTTTATTTGGATTTTTTCCGTACCAAAAGATGTCATTTGGTTTTCTCGTCATATTTCCAAATATAAGCCGTTCTTGATTTTCGCATTCAGGTACAATCAGAATGTCTGGCTGTTCCTTTAAAATAAATTCCGCTTTTTTACGGAAAGCCATATTACAATTCCAAGTTATTATCTTCATTATAACTGCTATCTTAAGTGATTTGATTTTTTATTTAGCAAATGCTATTATCCTAATCGAACTTTTAGTTTATATTCCAGATATACCATTAACAAAAGTATCTACGAAATCTAAAATTTTATTCAATATTCGGTCACCCACTTCCTTAGATTTTAAAACGCTAGGTCTTCCATCTATGCGAAGGTCTAAAATTTCTTTCCTTAAAGGCTCTCGCTCGGTAAAAAGATAATTTTCTATCAATTTTTCAGTTTTTTCATCAGAAAGATTTTCCGTTTTTACTAAATCTTTTAGCGCTTTATCTTGTTCTTCATTCCAGAATTTTTCAAATTCTTCTGGTATAATATCGGTATCCGAAATGTGCGGTAAGCTTTCTTGAATAAATTTCTCAATCAGTTCTCTCTTACTTCTTAATGAAACTTCTGTGTTCAATAAGTTCGAGATTTCTTTTTCAATAATTTCTTTATCTTTTGAACTGTGCTTTAATTTATATTTAATTAATAGTTGAATAATATAGGTAACATTTATTGTATCGCGTCTAATCAGCTCAAGTTCAAAATCGATGTCATTTAGAATAGATGTTTTTTCTATTGGAGAGCTGTTGCTTAGCTTATCTTTTAAATCCAAATACTTACTGGTGTAATCTGCAAATAGCTGCTCCTCTATTTCCAAATCATTCCAAGTAAATTCGGAATAATGGCTCATTTTTTTGTGTAAGCGTATAAGTGCTCTGAATGTTAAAATGAACTGTAATTTATCTTCTTCTGAATACAAATGATCGACAGCATCAATTTTAGGAGCAATTTCAAGCAATTTTTTAGTTACCTCGTTGAATTTTTCAGTATAAACTTCATAAGGTTCTACAATGATTTCATCAATTGCTTCCTTGTTACTAAATAATGCAATTGCTTCATCTGTTTTATCTTTTAAATTTCTAAAACATACAATGTTACCCTGTGTCTTATTTTTGTCTAGTGTACGATTTGTACGGCTAAAAGCTTGAATAAGTCCGTGGTATTGGAGATTTTTATCGACATATAATGTATTCAGATTTTTACTATCATAACCTGTTAAAAACATATTTGCTACTAATAAAATATCCGTCTCATGTTTAGGATGTTTTGATTTTCTAGCAACTGCATTATAATAATTGTAAAAGCCTTCGGTATCCTTAATATTCTCTGCCGTTCCGAATAATTCATTAAAATCATGTACATAGACTTCCAATAATTCTCTACGATGTGGTTTTAATCCATATTCCGCTTGTGGTTCTGTAGCTATATTCAATCGACTAGCCAATTGGTCCTCTATCTCTTCTTCGTTTTGAGTATAACTAAAAATTGTAGCTATTTTTAAATTGTGCTCACCATTCAGCCTCTTACGTTTAAAAATTTCATAGTACTCAATAATGGCATCAATATCTTGGACGCACATCATCGCACAGAATTTTTTGGATTGTGTTTTCTGATCGTGGTGCTGAATTATATAATCAACAATTGCTTCTTTCCGTTCAGGAGCTTCAAAAACTTCTGTTTCATTAATTTTTTCAACCTTCAAGTCAATTATATTATCTTTTTTCTTAAAAGTTTGAATATATTCAATTGAGAATCGCAAAACATTTTCATCTCTGATAGCATCAGTAATTACATATTTGTGAAGGCATTTCCCAAATAAACTGGCTGTGGTTTTTTCTCCATTAGCATTTTCTGCCAAGATGGGTGTACCCGTAAAGCCAAATAATTGAATATTTTCAAAATAGCTAACAATGTTTTGGTGTGTATCGCCAAATTGTGAACGATGACATTCGTCAAAAATAAAAACCATTCTTTCATTTTTAAGAGCTTTCATTTTAGTTAAATTTCTAACCGAAATGGCATTATTAAGCTTTTGAATGGTTGTAACAATAATTTTTACATTTGGATCATTGAATTTCTTTATAAGATCATCTGTGTTAGTTGCTGAGCTTACTGAGCCTTTACTAAAACTATCATATTCCTTATTAGTTTGATAATCCAAATCCTTTCTATCTACTACAAAAACTACTTTTTTAATAGCAGTTATTTTTGATAATATTTGGCTGGCTTTGAAACTTGTTAAGGTTTTTCCACTTCCTGTAGTATGCCAGATATATCCATTTTTCTCAACATTGTAGCCATTTAATATTTCGTTTTCCGTTACTCTCTTTATAATACTTTCCACGGCATAGTACTGATATGGGCGAAGAACCATTAGTTTTTTATCAGTTTCGTTAAGTACAATGTATTTACATATCATTTTACTTATATGACAAGGCTCTAAGAAGGCATCAGTAAAACCATTAAGAATGTTATTGAGAGGATTATTGTTCTCGTCTGTCCAATGGAAAGTTTGCAGATATTCCTGTTTATGTGTACCAAAATTGCTGAAATACTTTGTATTTACGCCATTACTGATTATGAACAGTTGTACAAAATGAAATAAGCCCTTCCCTGCTCCAAGACTATGCTTCTGATAACGGCTTATTTGGTTGAAAGCCTCTTTCATCTCCAGACCCCTACGTTTCAGTTCTATTTGCACCAATGGAAGCCCATTAATTAGTAAAGTAACATCATAACGATTTTCGTATTTACCTTCCTGAGTAATTTGATTCGTAACTTGGTATTCATTTTGACACCAATGCTCTACGTTAAGAAATTCAAAATAAAGATTTTCTCCGTTATCTCTTAAAATATGATGTTTCGTTTCACGTAATATTTTGGCTTTCTCAAAGACTGAACCCTTGGTAATGATATTCATTACTTTTTCAAATTCAGCCTGACTAAAGTGAATATTATTGTGCTTTTCTAGTTGCGTTTTTAAGTTTTCCAGCAACTCTCTTTCATTTGCAATAGTCTTATATTTATATCCTAATTTTTGTAATTGGATTACAAGTTGTTCCTCTAAGATTTGTTCAGACTGTTTGCTCAAAATAATTATGAATTAGGAGTTATTTAAATTAGCTTTAATGTCGCAAATTTAACAAAATAAAGAGGTTTCTGTCATTTCTCCTAATTCATAATGTAAAAGTTTACTTCAAAGTTTTAAACATTTGTTCGATTGCTTTCTTTTTCTGCTCCATATTTGGATGGACATAGAGATTCAAGGTTGTACTAATATTCGAATGCCCCAAAAGAACACTAACAGTTTTGTAGTCGCAATTACTTTCAATACATCGAGTAGCAAAACTATGTCTGAGTCCATGAAATTTTAAATCTGGCATTTTCAAATTTTCCATTAAATTTTTATAGTAACTACGATAAGTTCTAGGTTCTGTCGGCTTGCTATCATTGGTCAAAACATAAAAAGATGGATTAACAATTTTCTTAAATGGTTTGAGAATCCTTAATAAATCTTTGCTTATAGGAATTTCACGAATGGAATTTTTTGTTTTTGGAGTGTCTAAAATGAGTTCCGTTTTTCTTTTTCCGTCTTCTATCGTATAAATGCGCTGAATGGTTCTGTTAACACTGATAACGCCTTTGTCTGTATCTAAATCTTCCCAAGTTAGGGCACAAACTTCTCCTATACGCATTCCAGAGCTTAAGCAAATATAAACGCCTAAATTTCGAAATGTAAAATGATCTTGTATATAATTCATGATTTTTTTCTGATCAGAACGGTTTAAAACTTCAATTGTATGTTTTTCTCGTTCTGTTGGAAACTGTATCTCAAATGGAGTGTAATTCACCCATTTATGCTTAGCACCATATTTTAGAATCATTTTCAGAACAATTAAAATATCCTTGATTGTTTTTTGGCTTAAACCTGAATCCAATTTCTGAAATACAAATTCTTGGACTTCTGCTTCTTCAATAGAATATTTAGTGCCAAATATTGGCAGTATATGATTTTCTATTAAGAGTGTATAAGCTGAAAAACTTGATTTTTTTACGTATTGTTTTTTGTTTTTTTTCCATAGGTCGATTACATCTAAAATTTGTTTTTGATCATTCATTATTATTTATTTTTATGAAATCCAAAGGAAAGAAATAAAGAATTTAGGATTTTATTACACTAAGGTTCCTAATTTGAGATTCTCAGAGTTTGTAGAAGAATGGAAAAGACTAACCATAGGTAATATTTTGACTATTGGGAGCGGTCGTGACTATAAGCATTTATCAGCAGGTGCTATACCGGTCTATGGTACAGGGGGATATATGGTTTCTGTTAATGCTTATCTGCATGACGGAGAAAGCGTTTGTATTGGGCGAAAAGGAACAATCAACAAGCCCTTATATTTGAATGAAAAGTTTTGGACAGTAGATACTCTTTTCTATACGCACTCTTTTAAAAAAGTACTTCCAAAATTTGTTTACAATATTTTTGAACAAGTTAATTGGTTAAAGTATAGTGAAGCATCTGGTGTTCCAAGTCTTTCAAAAACTATAATTGAACAAATTGAAGTAAATATTCCTGAAATTAATGAACAGCAAAAAATTGCCTCTTTCTTATCTTTAATAGATGAACGTATTCAAACCCAAAACAAAATAATTAGGGAGTTAAATGTATTAAAGACTAATACTGCAAAAAGTATCTTCTCACAAGATTTGAGATTTAAAGATGATAATGGAAATGATTATCACAAATGGGAAGTGAAAAAAATAAAGGATGTTGGAAAACTTTCCGTTGGAGGTGATTTGAACAAATTAGATTATCAAAAAGAAAAATCAGAAAAATATACCTATCCAATTTATGCAAACGGTGAGGGTTCTGGGTTATATGGATATTCAGCCTCATTTCAATATCCAGAAAATTGTGTTACTGTGAGTGGTAGAGGAAACTTAGGAACAGCAAACGTACGATTTGAAAAATTTTGTGCAATTGTAAGACTTATAGTAATTTATCCTCATTTCGATATTCATCCTAAATACCTGCAAGAGATTATAAATACCATAAATTTTGCTATTGAAAGCACAGGGGTTCCTCAATTAACAGTTCCTCAAATTTCAGATTATTTAATTACAATTCCTTGTTTTGAAGAACAAACCAAAATCGCTGATTTTCTTTTATCTATAGACTCAAAAATTGATATTGAAAACCACCTATTACAAAAATTAGAAGAACAAAAAAAATTTTTACTATACCAAATGTTTGTCTAAAAGTTTATACAAACATTTGGTGTAACAGGTATTTCTTCTGATTTTCAAACTGTTCTAAAATTGCTTTTTCAGTTTGGATTTTTTTGTCAATTTTGGATAAAAGAGCGGCTATTCGTTTTTGCTCTTCTATTGAAGGAAGATTAATTTCAATATTAAAAAAATCTGAAACTCCTACATTTAAAAGACCATGATTTCGAGCACCTTCCTGTGCTATTTTTTCTATTTCCGTATTTTGAATTCCTGATTCAAAATACTGTTCCATAAAATTTACATTTACCAATCCATTAAACCGAAAGCAAATGTATAATGTTGAAACAATTCCCTTATCATATTTTTTCAGCCTTTTAATTGCTCCCATTGGATAACCTTTAGAATAACTTTTATTGTAAGCAAAATCATTTTGTTTTAAAAGATAATATCCCGAAACATTTTTAGCTGAAACAGACTTGTTAAAAAAGTCCAGTTGACTAATTAGCCCAAGTTGTGCAGAGATAGTCAAAACATTTTGATTGTTTTCCGCATTCTTAAATAAAACTCGATCAGAAATATCTTTCAATTTATAAACTTTCCATTTAGAAAATTCATTTCCCAGTTCATCCTTAAACCTTATTTTTTGTTTAAATATTTTATTACGACACTGTTGGATTAAGGTTTCTAATTGTTCAATTATTTTGTTTTGGGTTTGAATTCGAAAGTCAATTAGTGATAAAAAAATCGTTATTTTATGTTGTTCTAAAATATTTGGAAAAGTAATTTCAATATTTGATAAACGTCCAGCATTTATACTTAAAACCTTAGAACCTTGTGCTTCTTTTTGTATCTTTAATCTAACAGTATTTGATTTAAATAAATAACCATTAAATCCCTTCTGAAAATAATTTGCTTTTGGTCTTGCTAAAAGTGTATGCAATCCAGAAAGTAATTTTTCATTATTCAATTTTAGAATTTCAATACTTTTTCCAACATCATTTAAATCTTCCGAAGCATCTGCAAATATAATATCTCCTTCTCTGCAATAATTTTCATCAGCAATTCTTCCAAGATTTATATCTTCATTGATAAAAGGAACAACCTCCTTAGTAATATTAAATAAAGTCTGGAATTTAGTATGAATATCTCCGTAATGAATATTCTTTACAATTCCTGCTTCGTAATTTAAAATCTCACGAGAAAAGGAATTGGTCACTTTGAAGCTCATAACATCCCCCAATTTCTTAGTTTTCCATTCTTCAGTAAACCCCGGAAATCTCAAATTAGGAACGTTACCTACTTTTAATTTTTTATTCGCCATCTCAATTATTTATTGTTTGTTATTAAAAACATTAAGGATTTAAGAAATTAAAAAACTAGTCCTAGTTCTTTAAAATAAATATCTATTTCCTTATCGAGAGTGGCTCTTTTGGCTTCAAGTTCTTTAATTTCAAACATTACTTTTTGGATATCAATTTCTTCTTGCTCTTCGAATGTATCTACATAGCGAGGAATATTTAGATTAAAATCATTGTCAGCGACTTCTTTTAAACTAGCCAAATGACTATACTTTTCAATTACAGTTCTATTACGATATGTTTCTACAATCTTAGTGATATGATTGTCTCGCAACATATTTTGATTTTTAACCTTTTCGAATTCTTTGCTGGCATCTATAAATAAAATATCATCAGGTGTTTCTCGGCATTTTTTGAAGACCAAAATACATGTTGGGATGCTCGTGCCATAGAAAATATTGGCTGGTAATCCAATTACTGCATCCAAATAATTCTTTTGTTCAATGAGATATTTACGAATGTGTAATTCTGCAGCACCACGAAACAAAACTCCGTGTGGCAGTACAATTGCCATCGTACCATTTTCTGCTAAATGATAAATCATATGTTGCACGAAAGCAAAATCAGCTTTACTTGCAGGAGCTAACTTACCATATTGGCTGAAACGATCATCATTAAGAAATAAAGGATTTGCACTCCAATTTGCAGAAAATGGAGGATTTGCCACAATGGCTTCGAATGGCATATCATTCAAATGCTGGGGGTGTTCTAAAGTGTCCTCTTGCTTTATGTCGAATTTAAGATAATGTACCCCGTGGAGTATCATATTCATGCGGGCAAGATTGTAGGTGGTTCGATTCATTTCCTGCCCATAAAAATTATTGACATCTTTTACCTCTCTCGCTACACGCAACAATAGTGATCCAGAACCACAGGTTGGATCATATACTGATTTTAATCTATTTTTACCTGTTGTAACAATTTTTGCCAGAATTTTAGAAACCTCTTGTGGCGTATAAAATTCTCCTGCCTTTTTACCTGCACCGCTAGCAAACTGACCAATTAGATACTCGTAAGCATCACCTAATACATCTAGTTCAGTATGCTCCAATTTAAAATCAATCTCGTCAAGATGCACCAAAACTTTTACTATGATTGTATTTCTTGCTTCAGCAGTCCTACCTAAATTATTACTATTTAAGTCCATGTCTGAAAAAAGATCTTCAAAATCTTCTTCACTTTGAGTACCCATTGTACTCAGCTGAATATTGGTCAGGATTTTTTGTAAATCTTCTAAAATGAAATTATTAGTGCCACTATTTCCTCTTTTTGCAATTTCGCTAAAAAGTTCAGATGGTTTCAAAAAATAACCTAAGTTTTCAAGAGATTCTTCTTTGATTGCTTCAATGTATTCTAGACCTTCTTTAGAGTTTTCGTTAATATTTCTAAATTGAATGTCATCTTGTTCCAAAATGGAATTAGCAAAAATTTCCATTTTTTCGGCTAAATATTTATAAAATATAAACCCTAGTATATAATCCCTAAATTCATCCGCATTCATCTTTCCTCGTAAAGTATTCGCTATATTCCAAAGCTGTTGCTCCAATAGTTTTTTCTGTTCTTCTGACATTTGAAATAATTGTTATTAAGATTAGGGATTAATAGTTCTTAAAAAGGCACTAATGTAATAAACTTTTGGTGTTATGACTTAATAGTTTTACAAAAACTATTGGACATTAATTAGGTTTTGGATCGGCATAAATTTGAATAGCTACTACATCTAAATATTTTAAATATGATTATGGAAATTTTGACAACAAAAAAGAGACTCGAAAGTCTCTTTTTGGAATTAATATATCTTTTATAAAAGCACTATTTCGCTTTTAGTAATTTTTCCAGATATTCAATTTTATCCTGCTCCGATTTTAATAATCTTTCGTATAGCTTTCTATTCTCTTCTACGGATTCCATAAGTTTGTCTAATGGGTGAAAAGTACAATGATGTCCAGCATATATCGGTCCTTTATTCTCGGTAAAAGTATTAAAGTAATTAAATACACCTTCTTCTGAAAAGTTTTTAATTGCTTCTACGCTTACACCCAATGCGCTTGCTACTTCTATTAATTTATCTTCCTCGATAGTTTCGCTGTTTTCCATAATAGAAATCGCCTGCTGGTTTGTTCCCATAGCCTGTGCCAGCGCTTCCTGTTTCATGTCTTTCAGTTCACGGATACGGCTGATTTTACGCCCCATGTGGTGTGGTTTTGTTGATGTACTCATAGCTCAAAGATAATAATTAAGAATAAAAAAGTAAGTCTGCTGTATGATATAGAAATATAGCTGTACGGTACAATACAAATTGATACGGTACAGTACGACTAATCACTTACTTGGCTGTGTGTTAAACAAAAATACAATTTTTCAAACAAGTATTAATTAAAAAAAGTAAAATTATGAAAGCAATTGAAATTTCACAGCAAAAAGAAGTAATTCAGGCAATTACAGAGCACGTCAAAACATCAGCAGTTTATTGTTTCGGAAGTAATGATACGGCTTACAGCTCAAACAGGAAGGTTTATTCCGACTATGGGATGCAGAAAGAACATCTGCATTTGTACCTTTTGGTTTTCGTATCAGAAACCATAGAGAATGCAAGCAATGACATAAGCGATAAGATAAAAACGAAGACTCAAGGGGCTTTGACCGCAACGATTCTTCTGCACCATGTGCAGAGCCTGAAAAGGCTAGGACAAGACCAGCAGTTTTTCTTCTGGCAGATCATGCAGAATGCTGAGCTTTTATTTCAGGACATAAACAATCCACCGTATTTAAACATCAGCGAAACCCCAACACGAAGCTTAAAACTGACATCAAACTATGTTGCAAACAGGAGCAATATTGCCATCACAATCTGGGACTTGGTTTACAATGACGATGATGCTTCAAATTCGTATGAGCTGAAAATGTTTGCACTTCATCAGATAGTGGAGCAGACCTGCCTTTCCCTGATTCGTTCCTTTACAGGGTACACCCCAAGCCATTTTGCAATGGAGCATCTGTTCAGTCTCTGCGAATATTTTTCCAGTATTACTGCAGATTTCTTTCCACGCCAGACCAAGGAAGACAGGGCTATGTTCAGCCTGCTTAAACAGCAGTCCCATGTACTTCGTTTCGCCAAGCCTAACGACGTTGATTATCTCTATTACCAGCTTATGGAAGAAAGATGCGGAAAATTTAGAAAGCAGGCTGATATTCTGATACAAGATCAGCTTGACAGGCTGGAGAAAGCTGAAAAGGAAGAGCCTGAGAAAATAAAATAGCAGAAATTATGGAAACAAATGAAACCACAACTGCGGATAAATTTATCAAAGAGCTGAAAGAGAGTTTCTTCTTCAGAACCCTGACCCCGCAGAAAGACAAAGAAGGCGGTTATTATGCAAGCCTAAAATTTACAAGCTACATCAATCTGATGTTTACTGTACAGGATCTTCTGAAAATAGCCCTCCACACGCTTGAGAATTCCGATCTGGAAAACTCCAGCCAGATTGAAGATCCCGCTTTCCATCTTACAAGCATTCTGGAAATTGCAGTACAGCTCCTGCCATGCTCTGAATCCGAAGGGCTTGATAAACTGCACAAACTTTATTTAGAGATCAATAAGGAAAATGATAACGGATAATCTCTGGAAATTATGAAAAAGAATAAAATATCTTTCGAAACAAGATTCTGGGCAGGCTTCAGAACGGGAAACCCATTCAGCGCATTAGAAGAGGTTCTTGATTTTGCCCATCTTGATTATTATAAACAGAACCTAACCCAAGCGGTTCTCCACTGTTATAAGGGTAAAGTATATAAGGAGGAATCTCCCTGCAACGTTTTTGTTTTTTACACAGCTGTGTGTTCGTTTGTGAGAGTCTGCTACTGGATGCTGGATAAAAGCAAGAAATGGAAAGTAAAAGAATCAACCCGCTCTGAAACGGTATTTCATCTCTCTTCCCTGACCAAAGAAGAATACGACAATCCTTATCTGGCGATTCAAAATGCATTTGAAGAGAAAACACTGCAGGAGTTTGAATTCTTCTTGAGCGAAATCACAGAGCTTTCATTATCCCCTTTCGGTTCAGATCCCGACTCTGATATAATCACTCCGTATATCCACTTGATAAAACTTCTGGATGCAGGAGAGCTTATCAATGAAAGAGGAATTGAAAAAACAAAAAAAGTAACGTGATATGAAAAAGAATATAAAATCATTTGAAACCAAGTTTTGGGCAGGCTATGAGATTAAAAATCCTTTTGAGGTTATGGATGCTTTTTTTGACTTTGCCCATCTTGATTCATATAAGGAAGTGCTCAGTGACACATTTCTGTATATCCATAAAACAGAAGTATGCAGGATAAGATATCCCGGACAGGTGTTTGTTTTTCACAGTGCTTTCAGCTCTTTTGTTAAAGCATGTTTTCTTCTGCAGTACAAAAACAGAAAATGGAAAGTGAAGGAATCATGCGCCTATAAGTCAAAACTTGACATGGCTTCACTGACAGAGCAGGAGTATGAGAATCCATTCGCAGTATTTCAAAAAGCATTTGAGGAGAATACCATTGATGAATTTGATTTTTTTCTTTTTGAAATCTCGCACCTGTCATTGTCCCCATTTACTGAGGAGTTTGATTATGACCTGATCACGCCATATATCTATCTTGTCAAGATGCTTGACGCGAGCCAGCTTATGCGTGATAGAGGGATTGAAAAAATAAAAAAAGTGAGCGTTAGTACAGACCATGCAGAATAATGACATTACTGCATCATTTCGTAGATGATCGATATTAACTGATAAAATATATTGATATGAAAAAAAATAAAATCAAGTTAAGGGATACGGTTGAGAATCCAGAGCATTATTTTGTAATGCTCAAACCTGCATCAAAAACAAGAAAAGACATATACAATCTCAACATAAATGTTAAGGGGTATTCTGATCTTTTTATTCTGATTTTGGATTTGCTAAAAGCAGGAATGCTGGCTTTAGAGGGAATTGAAATAAGTGAGAACAATCACAAGCAGACTGAACGATATGTCTACAGCCTTCTTAAAGTGATTGAAATGCTGATTCCATTGGAAGAGGGTGATCTGCTGGACATCCTTCACAGGAAGCATTTAAAGCAGAATAAAAAAAGCAGTGCGGACTGATTTTTCTGTGTTAATAATTTTAAAAACGCCGACTTCGGAGGCGTTTTCCAGCCCCGCAGGGCAAGTTGTTTTGAGATGCTGAATTCATTTCAAGCATCTCAAAACACAACTTGCAGTTGTCTGGCGACAACATTTTTAGGAATGGATTTTAATGGAAAGGGCTTGATGCCCTTTTTTTATTGTAGTGGTTTAAGTTATTATTGCGAAGCAAAATGCAGTGCCAGATTATTAACACACACTGTGATTATATTAGATGTAATCTATCGAATTCTTCGATTGTTTTATTGTCTAAAAATGAGTGCCTTCTATTTTTATTATACCAATTTTCAATATATTCATATACATCAGCTCTCATCTGTTTCCTAGCTAGAAGTTTATTGCCGTTAATTAATTCTCTTTTAAAAGAGCTGAAAAAACTTTCACAAACAGCATTGTCATTATGATTTTGCCTGCGACTCATACTACGTATTACACACTTATAAGAGTCTAATGTAGTGGCGAAAATTTTATTAGCATATTGAACACCTCTATCGGAATGGAAGATTAGATCCTTAGTAATTTTTCTGTTCTTAACTGCCATCTTCCAAGCGGGTAAAATTGTTGCTTTGGTACTCATTTTGGTGCTTAAAATCCATCCTATTATTTTTCTATCGAATAAATCCATAACAATGGTAAGATATAAAAAGCCCTTTGTTGTTTGTATATAGGTTATGTCTGAAACCCAAGCCTTAGCAGGCTCACTAACTGTAAATTCTCTATTTAAAACATTTGGCACTATATAGAAATTATGATATGAATCAGTTGTTACCTTAAACTTTCTTTTAACTTTTCTACGCAAGCCCAACATTCTCATGTATTTTTTTACTGATGAGTTTTTTATTTTAAACCCTCTGGTTTGAAGTTCTTTTGTGATTTTTGTACATCCGTATGCTCGCTTGAATTCATAATATATGGATGTAATTTCTTGTTTTAGTAAAATAACTCGAGATTCTGTATCTGTAAGTTCTTGTTTTTTCCTTCTGTAATATGTGGTTTCCGAGACTTGTAGAGCATCTAGCATTTTTGCAATTGAAAATTTAGATTTGTTTTCTTCTATAAAGTTTTTAGTCATTATTTTTCCCTGAGAAACATATTTGATCCCTTTAGTTATTATCTCGAGAGTAATTTTTGAATTTTTAATTTTTTTTTCAAGGTCAGTGATTATAGCTTTTTCAGGTGTCATTTTAGGGTGACCCGATCCACAAAAACTTCCTGTTCCAAATTTTTCAAAGTCTTGTCGCCATTTATACAAGTAATCTGGAGCTATTCCCAGCTCTCTTGCAAGGCTTGCAGTTTGCCTGTTCCCTCGCTTATAACTTAATTTAACTGCATTCTCTTTGAAATGGCGTTCGTATTTTTCCATAGTCAGAAGTTTGATAATTTACAGCAGAATATATTTTCATCAAGATTTTCAATATACTCGAGTATTTTCTTTTCCATTTGTTCTTTAGTCAGAAGCATATTTAAATCAACTAGTTCAGATTTAAGTAAGATAAAAAAGCTTTTAAGTATCTCATTATCTAAGTGATTTCCTTTTCGACTCATGCTTCGTGTAATATTTTTATATGAGTCTAATTTACGAGTAAGCACCTTATTGGCATATTGTATACCTCTATCGGAATGAAATATTAGTCCCTTCTTGGTTTTACGATTATGTACTGCCATTTCCCAAGCAGGCATAGAAGTTTCCTTTATTGTCAGGCCTTTACTCAAATTCCATCCAATAATTTTTCTGTCGAATAAATCTATAATAATTGTTAGAAATAAAAGTCCATTCAATGTCTCTAATCTTGTTATACCTGATAACCAAACCTGAGAAGGTCCGTCAGTATTAAATTGGCGATTTAGCACATTTGGAAAGATGTAATGATTGTGAGGAATAAATGATGAGCTGGATCTTTTATGTTTGCTGCTAAGCTTACTGACAAGCCCCATTTTTTTCATATATTTCGATACTGAAAATTTATTTAATTTAATACCTCGGCTTTCTAATTCTGCAGAGATTTTCCCATTGCCATATCTGCCTTTATATTCATAAAATATAGATGTTATTTCTTTTTCGATTAAAGCTTTTTGAAGTTGTGTAGGAGAAAAAATTTTATCTCTCCATCTGTAATATGAAAGCTCGCATATGCCTAAAACTTTACACATCTGCCAAAGGGGATATTTGTCTAAATTCTTTTCAATAAAATGAAAAATCATTGGTTTCCCTTCAATAATATACTTACTTGCGCTTCTAAAAATCTCAATTTGAAGTTCTGCATATTTAAGTTCTTTCCTAAGTGTTCTTTTAAGTGCAGAATATCTTTTTTGTTCGGAGGTTCTAAAATGACCTCCCCCACAAAAGCTATCTGTTCCATATTTTTCAAGATCAGCTTGCCATCTGTAAATATTCGTTGTCGCTATCCCAAGTTCTTTTGCTAGTTTACGACCATTTGTTTTAAGCGCTAATTTGACTGCATTTACTTTGAAATCGCGGTCGTAAATTTTACGTTTTACCATTTCTTAAATTTCAAATTCTATACTTATGTGAATTTAAGAAATATAATGGTGTTGATATATAAATATTAAAGATAATATTTTCTAAGTGTTTTATTATGTGTGTGTTAAAAATCAATTAGGCTTATTTAAATCTTAGAGTTGTAATCTGTGCATATAATTATTTATGCATGCAGGTAGACATGTCCTAACATATTCAAGCAGTCAAGCAGTAACGCAATCAAGTATTCAAGTGCCCAAGTAAGTAGGTAAGGATGTATGCAAGTTGGCATTCCTGCCTGCAAGCCAGCAGGCAGTCACGCAATCAAGCGTGCAAGTATACACAAAGGTAAGCAGGGGCTCAGCCAATCCAGCAGTACAAATAAAAAATATTTTCCAAAAGAAAACAGAAAAAATGAAAAAAGAAAAAGAAAGCAATCTCAAAGGACGGGATTCAGACAGGCCAAAAGGAATCGGAATAAGTCCCGAAGGGTGTCTTGAGAGGAACGAGCAAGGCATTATGCCGAAGTCTTTTTGCCAGACTGTTAAGCCCGTCATACCTTCGGTTTCTTTTTATTATTTCTTTGGATAAAATATAGATAAAAAAATTCCAATATTAATGGTTTAAGACTGGGCTAGGAACAAATAAGCCAAATGCTTCCAACTACTTCCAAACACGTCCAAATTGGATTGTTACTCTGAGTATATATTATATTGGTTTTTAAGAAATTGAAATAAGAAGTTATGGAAAGTGAAGAAAAAAAGAAATGGAACATAGGAGGAAGACCTCCAAAAAAAGATCCCGCCGTCCACCGGTATTCCATCAGTCTTACTGTAGAAGAAAATGCCCGCTTCCTGACTCTTTTTGAAACATCAGGGATGCATGTAATGGCACACTTTATTACAGCGTGTATTTTTCAAAAAGGAATAAAAACAATTAAGATCGATAAAGCGACAATGGATTATTATATGCGCCTGACCTCCTTTTACAGCCAGTTTAGGGCTATCGGGGTAAATTACAATCAGGTTGTAAAGATTTTATATCAAAAATTTTCCGAAAAGCAAGCTTCGGCATATCTGTACAAACTCGAAAAGCAGACAATAGAATTAGCTGTTTTATCCAAAAAGATAATACAGCTCACAGAGGAATTTGAAGAAAAGCACATTAAAAAAACTTGACATGACAGCGAAATTTCAAGAAATATAAGTCTACAGACGTGTTTAATTCGCGTCCAATGTATGAAACATGATTTTCAGTGTGCCATATATAAAGAATTGATAAGATACATCGGTAAGATTTTATTAATTGCTGTTTATCGAAAAAACACCTTTCGGTTATGTTCTAGCCAAGCTTTAATTATTGAAATTGCTGTAAGCCTGCAATTTTCGTTTTGGATATTATGCCTTTAAAAGACAAAGAGTACCAGTGGCACTATAAATGTCATAGCTTCAAACATGCATAATTATATTTATTAAAATAAATATAATTAGGTGTAATTAGTAAAGATCGTGAAAGCGGTCTTTTACAGTTTAGAGCAGGAGGTGCACGATGAGAAATGAAAGAACGGATAAAAGAAAAACCACTATAGGCAGGGAGTTAGTAGAGCCACATGCTGAAAGCATAAATATAATGCTCGAACAAAGAGAGAGCGTTTCTGGCAATGAGAAAGAAAAAAGCGAAAAGAATCAGCAAAAATTAACTATTGAAGAATTAAGAAGTTGTAAAGGTTTTGAAACAATATCAGAAGCGGAAGGTCAGGAGATAATTGAAAGCCTGTTTCAATTGGCAGTAATAGTTTATAATTTTTAAAACTAAGAATATGAGTATTGAAAATTTCAAAAAATTTCAAAAAGAAAAACTAACTCAAAAAGATGAGGTAAAAGAAATTTGGGGTTACACTAGGGTAAGCTCAAAACTACAGTTAGTAAATAATAGTCTGGAGGAACAGCGCAGTGAAATAGTTCAGTTCGCATCTAGGAATGGCTATACACTTAAGAACATACTTGGAGGTACTTATGAAAGCGCCTCGGGAGATTTCACAAGAAAAGAGTTTACAAAACTATTGGAAGAAGTTAAAAGCTCAAAGCAGAAACCTTTCGCGATTGCCATTAAATTTATCAGCAGGTTCTCCAGAACAGGAGGCAACGCTATCACTATCGTACATGAACTAGTAGATAAGCTGGGTGTTCATTTGATTGAGACATCATCAGGGCTATGCACCAATGATGAATACAGTAAATTGGATATTTACAGCAAGCTCTTGGATGCCAGAAGGGAAAACATGGACAGATTAGAGAAAACAATTCCTGGCATGAAAGCACTGCTGAGGTCAGGGAACTGGCTTGGCAAAGCTCCCAGAGGTTATACAATGCGGGGAAGAAAAGTAGGAGATTATGCCTTAATGCAGGACACGCAGTCTATTACAATCAATCAGGAAGGAGAGATTTTAAAAAAGGCTTGGAAATGGAAACTTGCAGGGGAAAGAGATTATGTGATAAGACAGAAACTTGAAAAATTGAATTTGATTATTTCAAAACAAGGGATTAGTTCCATGTGGCGTAATCCATTTTATTGCGGAATATTAGTTAATGCACTAATTGAAGAACCAGTGAAAGGAAACTGGGCGGGATTAGTTAGTGAAGAAGATTTCCTGAAAGTTGATAATATGCTTTCGGAAAACAACGTAATTACAATTAAAGAATATTGTAAAACTAAAGTCAATGAGTTTAGACCCCTTACAGGATTTTTAAGATGCGAGTGTGGTTGCCTGCTTACAAGTTATGAGGTTCGAAAAAAGAAAGCACACTATTATAAATGCCAAAAATGTAAAAATGCCAGTTTTAATGCTCTGACCACTCAAAAATCAAAAATGGAAGGTTTGAATGATTCTTTCGAAAGATTATTGGCAAAGTATACATTAAACTCAAAATTTGTAGAGCCTTTTAAAATACAGTTAAATAAATTCTTTGATGCTGTGAACGCAGAGGCTAAAGAGGAAACGAAAAGCTTGCTTGTAAAGAAAAAAGATATTGAAGCTAAAATTGAGAATTTGGATAAACGTTATTTTGAGAATACAAATTTTGGAGATGATAAATACAATAGATATGCGCTTCAGTTTGAGACCGAATTAAAGATGATTGAAAGCCAGATATACTCCAATGCCAAAAAAATATCTAACCACAACAGACATATCGATAAGGTAGTAGAAAAAGTCTCTAACATCAGTAAATACTGGAGAGAGGGAGATATAGAGAGTAAAATAAGAATTCAAAACTTGGTGTTTCCAGAAGGATTGTCAATTAGGGCTGAAAACAGGCAATATCTAACCAATAAAGTAAACCTTGTTTTTAGGTTGGTCTCAACGTTTACAAGGCTTGACGTAAGTAGTAAAAAACAAAAAACCCATCAAAATTTTGATGGGTTATTCTCTGTAGCGGGAACAGGACTCGAACCTGTGACCTTCGGGTTATGAGCCCGACGAGCTGCCTACTGCTCTATCCCGCGATGTTTCGGGTGCAAAGATACGCCGTTTTTTGAGAAATCCAACGAAAACTTTAAAAAATGTTTTATTTTCTGTATTGACTTGATATGACTACCTTTGCAAAATAAATAAAACAAAAAATGTCACATAAAGCAGGTTTCGTAAACATTATCGGAAATCCAAATGTTGGAAAATCAACATTGATGAACGCTTTCGTTGGAGAGCGATTGTCTATCATTACATCAAAAGCACAAACTACGCGTCATAGAATTTTAGGAATTGTAAACGGAGAAGACTTTCAATTGGTTTTGTCTGACACTCCTGGAATCATCAAACCAGCGTATGAAATGCAGGAATCGATGATGAACTTCGTAAAATCGGCTTTTGAAGATGCTGATATTTTAATTTACATGGTCGAAATAGGCGAGCAGGATCTTAAGGACGAAGCTTTCTTTAATAAAATCATTCATGCTAAAATTCCGGTTTTATTACTTTTAAATAAAATCGACAATTCGAATCAGGAACAATTAGAAGAGCAAGTTTCTTTTTGGAAAGAAAAAGTGCCAAATGCAGAAATCTTCCCGATTTCGGCTTTGCAGAATTTCAATGTACCAGAAGTTTTTGGAAGAATTATCGAATTATTGCCAGAATCTCCGGCTTATTATCCAAAAGATCAATTAACTGACAAACCAGAACGTTTTTTCGTAAACGAAACCATTCGTGAGAAAATCTTATTGAATTACAGTAAAGAAATTCCATACGCAGTTGAAATCGTAACAGAAGAATTTTTTGAAGACGAAAAAATCATCAGAATCCGTTCGATTATTATGGTAGAACGCGAAACTCAAAAAGGAATTATTATCGGACATAAAGGTGCTGCTCTTAAAAAAGTTGGAACCGATGCCCGCGCCGATCTAGAGAAATTCTTCGGAAAACAAATTCACATTGAACTAGTCGTAAAAGTGAACAAAAACTGGAGAAGCAATGCTAATATGTTGAAAAGATTTGGTTATAATCAATAAAGTTTATAATTGTTTTAAGTTTCAGGTTTCAAGTTGAATGGCAGACATAAAGTTTGACACTTGAAACATCAAACTTGAAACAAAAAACAATAAAAACTTAGGTACTTAGTCCCGATAGTTATCGGGATAGCAATTAGCAACTTTTTTTAACTACCTTTGCAAAAAATTTAAATAAAGCATTTTAGATTACAAGTAATTAGATTTTTAGGAAGCTAAGAATCTGAAATCTAAAGTCTAAAATCAAAAAATCAATAAAATGAGTAATAACATTGTTGCGATAGTAGGAAGACCTAATGTAGGGAAATCAACCCTGTTTAATAGGCTGATACAGAGAAGAGAAGCTATTGTAGATTCAGTATCTGGGGTTACCCGCGATAGAAACTATGGTAAAAGCGAGTGGAACGGAAAAGAGTTTTCTGTTATTGATACGGGTGGATACGTTCGCGGATCTGATGACGTATTTGAAGGTGAAATCCGTAAACAAGTAGAATTGGCTATCGACGAAGCCGATGTTATTATTTTTGTTGTTGATGTTGAAGAAGGAATTACACCAATGGACGAAACGGTTGCTAAATTGTTGCGTAAAGTAACAAAACCAGTTTTGTTGGCTGTAAATAAAGTAGATAACGCAATGCGTGAGAAAGATGCGATTGAGTTTTATAATCTTGGATTAGGAGATTATTATACTTTCGCAAGTATTTCTGGAAGTGGAACAGGAGATTTATTAGATGCTTTAATTGATGCTTTCCCTGAGAAACCAGAAGTTGAGGTTAAAGAAGATTTACCTCGTTTTGCTGTTGTAGGTCGTCCGAATGCTGGAAAATCTAGTTTTATCAATGCTTTAATTGGTAAAGACCGTTATATAGTTACAGATATTGCAGGAACAACTCGTGATGCAATTGATACTAAATTTGACCGTTTTGGTTTCGAATTTAACTTGGTAGATACTGCCGGAATTCGTCGTAAAGCAAAAGTAAAAGAAGATTTAGAATTTTATTCTGTAATGCGTTCTGTAAGAGCAATTGAGCATGCAGATATTTGTATATTGGTTATTGATGCAACTCGCGGATTTGAAGGCCAGGATCAGAGTATTTTCTGGCTGGCTGAGAAAAACCGTAAAGGTGTTGTAATCTTGGTAAACAAATGGGATTTGGTAGAAAAAGATACCATGTCAACTCGCGATTACGAAGAGAAAATCAAGAAAGAATTGATGCCTTTTACCGATGTGCCAATTTTGTTCGTTTCTGCTTTAACAAAACAGCGTTTGTTGAAAGCGCTTGAGGCTACAGTTCAGGTTTTCGAAAATAGAAAACAAAGAATCGCAACTTCAAAATTCAACGAATATATGTTGAAAGTGATTGAAGCTTATCCGCCGCCAGCAACAAAAGGAAAATACGTAAAGATTAAATATTGTATGCAATTACCAACGCAAACGCCTCAGTTTGTATTTTTTGCTAACTTGCCTCAATATGTAAAAGAACCTTACAAAAGATATTTAGAAAATAAAATTAGAGAAAATTGGGATTTTGCAGGAGTTCCAATTGATATTTATATCAGAGAAAAATAAAATAAACATAAAAAAGAAGTCCCCAAAATAGGGGACTTTTTTATGTTTTGTGTCTATATAATTACGGGATCAATTTTTTATTGGCATTATATTTGAATAAATGTAAAAAATACAATTAAACCTTTTGCAATTATTTAAGTCTTACTGATCTAACTAACCTAATTTTATGACCAAAATTTATTCATTTCTATTGTTTTTAGCTTTTGTTTACTCGGCAAATGCCCAAAATAATATCGTTATCAAAGGAACAGTGGTTGACATCAACACACAACTTCCTCTTGAACTTGCCACCGTTTATTTTACAACCGTAAAAGATTCAACAATGATTGAATATGCTACAACGGATAAAAACGGAAATTTTATTATCAATACTAAAAAGTATGAAAAACCAGTCTTCTTAAAAGTCAACTACACAGGATATCAGGCTTATTTCGAAGAACAAAAAGGACTTACAGAAAGTAAAGACTTCGGAAAAATATACATGATTGAAAATGCAAATGTTCTAAATGAAGTTATAGTAAAATCGGAAGCTCCACCAATTACAATCAAAAAAGATACTTTAGAATTTAATGCGCCTTCGTATAAAGTTCGCCCAGATGCGAATGTTGAAACTTTATTGAAGCAATTACCCGGATTTGATGTTGATAATTCTGGAAAAATCACAGTAAATGGTCGAGAAGTCAATCAAGTTTTGGTTAACGGAAAAGCATTTTTTGATAAAGATGGAGCCATTGCGATTAAAAATCTTCCAGCCGATATTATAAAGAAAGTCCAGGTTTCTGATTTTAAAACAAAAAAAGAAGAACTGGCAAAACAAGAATCGACTTCAGATTATTCGAGTATAAATATCACGATTGACGAAAAGAAAAATAAAGGATATTTTGGAAAAGTGCTCGGCGGATATGGTTCAGACGAACATTACGAAAGCAGTTTGATGATGAACTTCTTTAAAAATAAACAAAAAATCAGTGTTTTAGCTTCTTCAAATAATATCAACTCAACAGGTTTTTCCATGGATGAGGTTTTTGATAATATGGGAGGAGGAAGAAATTCAAAAGGAGGTCAAGGCGCAGGAAATGGCGGAAAAGGAATTACACAATCTACTTTGGCTGGAATCAATTATTCTGATGATTGGACGAAAGATTTGGAGTTTATGAGCAGTTATAATTTTACAAATGCCGTAACTAAAAATGATAGTAAATCGAATCAAGTTAGTTTTTTGCCAACAGGAAATATTATAACAGAAGCTGATTCTAAAACTAAAAATGAAAATACAGGAAACAATGCCAATTTTCAGTTAGAATACAAAATAGATCCAACTATGCGTCTTGTTGTGGCTCCAAATTTAAATCAGTCTAATTCGACAAATAATAATTCTTCGTTTACTTCTTCAGTAGATGAAAATGGTGAAGCGCTAAACGAAAGTACATCAACTTCTCATACAAAAGGATCTAATACAAATTTTGCTAACAGTATTAATTTCAATAAAGTATTCGAAAAGAAGTCGCGAAATCTGAGCATTGTTTTTAATAACAATAACTCTAAAAATGACTCGAACGGAATTAATATTTCTGAAACCATTTTTCATCAAGACGGGAAACCAAATGATGAAAGAAATCAGAACGCAAAAAACAATTCGAAAAGTGATTCTTACGCAATTGATTTAGAATATACAGAGCCAATTACAGATTCGCTTCGTGTTCGTTTTGGAACTGATTTCAATTGGCAGAATTCCATCAACGATCAAAAGACTTTTGATTTTGATGAAACTACAGATCAGTATTCAAATTTAAATGAATCTTTGACAAATTATACTTCATCAAAGCAAAATTCGATTACGCCTAAGGTTGGAGTTACTTTGCAGAAAAATAAATTTACGCTTAATTTAAATTCTAGAACTTCAATTGTAGAATTTGACAATCATTCTTTTTATCTAAATCAGGCAACAGATTTGAATAAAAGATATATGCTTCCGTATGGAAATGCTCAATTAAGATATAAATTCAATCGTTCGAAAAATTTGACTTTTAAATATGATTACTCTAATGCGCTTCCGTCAGCAACGCAATTAATGCCAGTCGCGAACTTGAACAATCCGTTGAATAGTGTAATTGGAAACCCAGATTTAAATCCGATCGAGAAAAATAGCGCTAGTGTAGATTTTAAAAATTTTGATTTTAGATCTCGTTCTGGTTATAGTGTTTATTTGAGAGGAGATTATTATAATAATGATGTTGTTTCGACTTCAATTTATGATGATAGCGGAAAAAGAAATACGACTTACGTGAATATCTCAGGAACTTATTCTGCTTCGATTGGAGGAAACTGGAATCAGCAAATTAAAAAAGATGCCCATACTTTAAGATATGGTTTGCGTTTGAGCGGTAATTATAATTTTGATAAAGGATTTACAAATGCCGTTTTATACAATGCAAAATCTATCGTAGTTACGCCAAGCGTTTATGCTTCTTATGATTATGGAGAAGTGCTTTCGATTGCGCCATCGTATAGTTTGTCTTACAATGAAACAAAATATGAAAACTCTTCGCGAGATGCAACTTCCAACGTAATTCACAGGATTAATTTGCAAACAACATCGTATTGGCCAGCTAATTTAATTTTCGGAAATGATTTTGGATATACTTATAATTCAAATATTTCAGATGATTTCAAAAAAGATTTCTTCCTTTGGAATACTAGTTTGTCTTATGGTTTTATGGATAAAAAATTATATGCTAAAGTGAAAGTGTATGACGTTTTAAACCAAAATCAAAGTGCTACAAGAACTATTTCGTCAACTTCTATTCGTGATGAAGAAAATACAGTTTTAAAGCGTTACGTAATGTTTTCTTTAGCTTATAAAATCGGAAACTTTTCTGAAGGTAAAAAGGCAAGAAGACAGAGAGGATCGTGATTTTTTTTAAAAGGTTCTAAGGATCTGAGAAGCTAAGGGACTAAGGTTTTTAGAATCAAAGACTCATAAAAAAATGGCAAATCAATTTTGATTTGCCGTTTTTTTATAGAAAAATCTAAAATCTAAAATCTAAAATCTAAAATCTAAAATCTAAAATCTAAAATCTAAAATCTAAAATCTAAAATCTAAAATCTAAAATCTAAAATCTAAAATCTAAAATCTAAAATCTAAAATCTAAAATCTAAAATTTCCGATTAATTCTATGATAAACAGTAAATCTAATAATATCACGATCATAGAAATCTACACCGCTGGAACGCCTTTGGAAATTCTTTAAATATCCCAATTCTAAACCAATATTTGGATTAAAATGATAACGCAAAGCAACATAAAAGCGATTTTGGTCGAAAGTATTGTTGCGGTTATCTTTTCCTTGATTAAATAAAATTTCATCAGAAATAGTTCCTTTTACACTTCGTTTTTCTTTTTCCCAAATCGTAAACATAGATTGCAAGCGATATCTAAATCGAAAAGCAAAAGAAAATTCATTTAAAAGTCCAGTTTTATCCGCTTTTTGAATGAAACGTTCTTCAATTTGAAAACGGTTATGAAAAGTAATCTTCGCAATATCATTTATAAAAGTAAGATCTTGCTGTGCTCGATATTCAGGAACAGAGAAATCAGGATCTACTTTTTCGCTCTGAGTATTGACGTGAAAATAAGCAAAACCAGCGCCAAAATCCATTATTTTATTGGCACGATAGCGCGCTTGCGATCTTATTACAAAAAGATTTTCGTGAACAGGATTTACAAAGCTTCGATTGTCAAATTCAGAATGAATCGCCCATTTTTCAGATAATGGAAAAATATTATAGTATCGAATCCAAGTTAATGTTTGTTGGTCGATATTCTTTTGATTTTGCCCATTAATAAATTGGCAAACAAGAATTATAATAAAAAGTAACCTAGAAGAAATATTCAATTGCGATAAATTCAAGCTGCGAATTTATGTAAATGATCTTATTTCTATTCATTTAAAAATTTGATTTGAAATCTTTTTTGTGATTTGAATAAAAAAAACGAGATGCATTTTAAAATGCATCTCGTTTAATACTAAACTAATTAACCACTTACAATGAATACTTAAGCGTAACACCGTAAGTTCTTTGATCACCTAATACACCAGCATATTGTCCTGTATTTCCTCCTGCAGGCAATAATTGCTCGTAGTAATCTTTATTTAAAAGGTTACGTCCCCAAAAGTGAACAGATAAACCTTGTGATGCACGGAAACCTAAACGAGCATTAAAAATAGCGTAACCTTGTACAACTAAATATTTTGAAGCTGAAGGGCTTGAAGAAAATTCAGAACGAGCATAAGAATCAAGAGCTAAGAAAATTTTTCCTGCATTTCCAAAGAATTTAGCACGATCAGAAAGTTCTCCTCCTAAAGATCCTGCCCATCTTGAAGCACCTGGCAAAGCAGATCCAGAAACATCTTTAAAAGATACTGGAGCTCCAGTTTCTTCTAACGGAAGCGGTGCATTAGTAAATTTCACATATTTACCATCTGTGTAAGTTGCTGCTCCATTTATTGTTAAGTGCTCACTGAACACAAAACTTGCATCTAATTCTACACCTCTTACACGAACTTTATCAGCATTTGCAAGATAACCTCTATTTACTCCTAATTCAGCTGCTTGAACGTTTGTCTGGAAATCTTTAATATCTGTATTGAAGAAAGCTATATTTAAAATTGAATTTTTGAACGGAGAAGTTTTTACTCCAAATTCATAATGATACACTTTTTCTGGTTTGATAACCGCAAGATCTAATAATGGTTGTCCAGCAGAATTTGTTGGAAGACCAGCAACATTTACACCAACAGGTTTGTAACTTTTTGCAAAAGTTCCGTAAGCATTGATTTTGTCTGAAGCCTTAAATGTAACTGTAATATTTCCAGAAAAATCCGTATTATCAATAGCAGAATCAAATGCCTGATCAGAGTAAACTGATTTTTTCAAAGCTAATAATGCAGGATCTGTTGTTTGCAAACCTCCATAAGTCGTACGAGCATAATGAGCATCTTTTTTATCAAAGTTATATCTTAAACCTGGTAAAACGTGAAGACGATCTGTAACAGCCCAATCAATTTGTCCAAATACCGCAGCACTAGAAGCTCTAATTCTTGCATCTGTTTTGATTCCGTAACCTTCAAAAAGCCCCGGAGTTTTCCATAAAGCGCTTGTTGAACTTTGAGCAAATCTCCATTGAGCGCTTCCAGATTCTTCTGTACCGTCAGTTTGTGATGTTTGGTCGATAAAGAATACTCCAGCAACACCGCTAATTTTAGATGTCAATTGACCAGCGTAACGAACTTCTTGTGTAATTTGTGTTTGTCTTGTTGGATTTTGAGATTTAGCCAAAACCTGCAATCCTGTAAAATCTCTATCATTTGATGGATCCCAGTTCCAGAATCTCCATGCAGTTGTAGAAGTTAATGTTCCCCCGCCAATTTTAGTGTCAACGTTTAAAGAGAAACCTCCCATATCTTGATTAGAGCGCCAAGGCGTGTCATGATCTATTTTACGATCAAAAGCATTCAAGCTTGGCAATTGATAATTTAGGTCTTTAATAATAGCATCAAATTGACGGTAAGCTGCTCTTTGCGTTGGCGCTACACCAGCAACAACCTGCGCATATCCATCAGGACGCTGTGTTGTAATATCTGCCGCAAAAATAACATTTGTATTTACGGTTGGAGTCCAAAGTAATTGACCTCTAATTCCTTGATTGTTTAAAGTATTTGTAGCTCTTCCCGTTGCAACATTATCAACTAAACCATCTCTTGAAGTTCCTGAAAAAGAGATTCTTCCGGCAACTTTATTTCCTAATGCACCAGTTAAAGAAGCTTTTGCTTGCAAGAAAGAATAATTTCCGTAGCTCACTTCAAAGTCGGCGCCTGAAGTAAAACTTGGTTTACGAGTTGTAATATTAAATGCCCCAGAAGTTGTGTTTTTTCCAAATAAAGAACCTTGCGGACCACGTAAAACCTCAATTTGTTCAACATCGATAAAATCAAGAGTAGTAGCGGCTGGACGAGCATAATAAACACCGTCAACATAGAATCCAACACCTGGATCAATTCCATCATTTGTTAATCCGAAAGGAGAACCTAAACTACGAATATTGATTCCTGTATTTCTTGGGTTTGAAGAATATAATTGTACAGAAGGAACTAATTCTTTAATACGGTTAACGTTGAAAGCTCCAGTTTGTTCTGCTTGTTTTCCTGTAATAACAGAAATCGCAATTGGAACATCTTGCACTTTTTCGATACGACGTCTTGAAGAAACTACCACTTCAACAAGTTCATTTTCTTCTTTAAGCGCAACTTGAATTGGATTTACTGGTATTGAATTCAGATCTAGTTCAACAGTTTTGTATCCAACATATTGAATTAAAAGAGTTAAGGGCAATCTTCCTTTAGAGTCGATAACAAATTTACCGCTATTGTCTGTAATTGCGCTGTTGGTTGTTCCTTTAATTACGACGTTTACAGCTTCGATAGGTGTGTTTTCTGTTGTTGTTACTACACCTTCAATGTTTTGTGCAAATGAGATAGAAAAGGTTAAAAAGAATAATATTGTAAGTATATTTTGTATTGATGTTTTCATTTTTATATTAAGTATATGTGATTAGTAGAGTTTAAAAGAAAAAAAATATTTTTTTAAATCAGCACATACACATCATAGATGAATTTCGTATTACAGAAGCGGAGAGTCTTCTTTGTTTGTTTTGCAAAATTTTTGATACACTTGATCGACTAAAATGTACTTTCATGTTAAAACTTTTGTAAATGGTTAGTTAATTATTTTTCTGCAAATATATATAATTAATTCTATCGATTTACTAGGGATTAGAAAATATTTTTTTATTTATTCACAAGTGAAGCTATTGTGATGCCTTCCATTGCCTTCAAAGTTTTGTCTCTAATTAACATTAAACCGTGACGCAGACTGCATTCAGACTCGGTTTTACAATCAGAGCAAGGCTCATAAAAATTTAAAGAAGCACACGGCAAAAGTGCAATTGCACCGTCAAATAATCGGTGAATTTCTGCCAAAGTAATGTCATTTTTGGATTTTATCAGATAATAACCGCCAAATTTTCCTTGTTTGCTGCTCACAAAACGACCGCGTTTTAGGTCTAATAAAATTTGCTCTAAAAACTTTTTAGGAATATTAGCTCCTTCAGCAATTTCCACCGTTCTGGAAATGTGATTTTCGTCTTGTTCTGCTAAATAAAGTAAGGCCTTAAGGGCGTATTTTGCTTTATGTGATAACATTTATTCCTTGTTAAATTTTACAATATTCTATTATTAATTCTTGTGCCGGTAAATACCCAAAATTAAACGCTTTTTTTAAATCTGCGCAATAATTTCCTTTTATTTTGAAATTAATGAAATAAAGTGCTCTATTAAAATAAGTTTCAGCATTTTCTGGCGCCAAATTTACTGCTGTATCAAAATCTGATAAGGCATCTTTTGCGTGTATCATCGCTTTAGAAACAGCTCTATTTTGAAAAGCATCAACAGATTTTGGATCAATTTTAATTACTTGGTCAAAATCTGCAATTGCTTCTTTATGCAAATTTAATTCTTTTCTCAATAATCCACGGTTTTGGTATGCCGCTGCATTGTCTGGTTTTAATGCAATACTTTTAGAATAATCTTCAATTGCACCTGTACGATTAAAAATTTTTCTATTAGCAAAAGCTCTATTAAAATAGGCTTTCTGCGAATTTCCATCTAATGCAATGCATGTTGAAAAATCGTTAATTGCATTTTGGTAATCTTTCAGTTTTAGAAATAAATTTCCTCTGCTGAAGTAGATATTAAAATCATTAGGATTTAATGAAACTGCTTTGTCATAATCAGAAATCGCATCGACTAAATCATCATTTAAGAAATGGTAATATCCTCTATAGTAATAATTCTCAGCATTTGGAGCGATAGCAATAGAAGCATTTAAATCTTCAATTACCTTATTGTTTTGTACTTTATCGGTTTCAAAATATTCCTGAGAATAAGAAGTGAAATAAGAACAAAGAATAAACAGATAAAAACTAACTTTCATAAGCAACAGAATCCTAAAAAGTGAAACAAATAAATTTACCAGCTTCCGCTAGAACCTCCTCCAGAGAATCCTCCGCCGCCAAATCCTCCACCGAAGCCACCGCCTCCGCCAAAACCACCGCCAGATGATCCTCCGCCGAAACCTCCAAATCCGCCTCCGCCGCTTCTTCCAAGATTACTCAGAATAATAACATCCAGAAGGCTTGGGCCGCCTCCACCGTTATTGCCAGAATTGCCGCCTCCGCCTCTTTTATTTCGAGAAAGTAGTATTAACACAATTACAACAATCACTATAAAAGGAAGTATAGGAAAATCTTTTTGTTTGGTTTGTTTGCGCTCGCCCTTATATTTGCCGGTAAACACGTCAAAAAGAGCATCGGCACCTTTGTCAAGTCCGCGATAATAACTCCCGGCTTTGAACTCAGGAATTATAATATTACGAATAATAGTTCCGCCAATACCTGCAGTTAATCTGTCTTCTAAACCATATCCAGGATTAATAGCAATTTTTCTTTCGGCTTTAGCCAATAAAATAATCACACCATTATCTTCTTTAGCTTGACCAAATCCCCAAGTTTGAGCCCATTTTGTGGCCAATTGACTAACGTCTTCTCCTTTTAAACTTTCAATTGTAATAACAACAATTTGAGTTGAGGTTGAATCTGAATAACGAATTAGTTTTTCTTCTAGCTGTGATTTTTCAGAAGCACTTAAAACGTTGGCATAATCGTAAACTGAAGTTTGAAAATCTGGTTTTTTAGGAATATCAAATTGTGCCAAAATGATATTGCAGGTAAAAAATGTGATAAACAAAAGAGTAAACTGAAAAATCCTTTTGGAATTTGAGATTTTAATTTTGGAATTTTTCATCATTTATCCTTTTGAGATTTCGTTAGATAATTCGTTAATATCATCTTCCAGAGATGGAAAATATTTTTTAAGCTGTTCTCCGGCATTTAGAATTCCGTCAACAATTCCTTGTTTAAAATTTCCAGATCTAAAATGATTGGTCATCACATCTTTGGTGCAATCCCAAAAATCATCAGACACCAAATCGTTAATTCCTTTATCGCCACAAATCACGAAGTTTTTATCTTCAACTGCAAAATAGAGTAGAACCCCATTTTGTAATTTAGTTTCATCCATTCGTAATTCATGAAAAACTTCTAAAGCTCTATCGTAATGAGCTTTAGAAGATGATTTTTCTATATGAACTCTAATTTCGCCAGAAGTATTATTTTCAGCCATGCGAATAGCTTCAACAATTTCTTGCTCTTCTTCTTTGGTTAAAAAATCTTCTACTTTTGACATGTGAATGATTTTAGAGTTAAGATTGTTGATTTTAGAATTTTACTTCAACTGGTTTGTCTGCACCTGTAGAAGCTTCAAAGTATGGTTTTTCTTTGTAATCTAAAAACCATTTGTTAGGAATTGAAAGAACATAACCGTTATAATCTTGAACCGATTCGTTAAATCGAGTTCTTGCAGTTAAAATTTGGTTTTCTGTACTAGCCAATTCATCTTGTAATTTCAAGAAATTTTCATTTGCTTTCAATGTCGGATATTGTTCAACAGAAACTAATAATCTTGATAAAGAAGAAGATACGCCACTCTGAGCTTGGTTAAATTCTTTTAATTGCTCTGGAGTAACATTGCTTGGATCAATTGTAACAGAAGTTGCTTTGGCACGTGCTTCTATAACGGCAGTCAAAGTTCCTTTTTCAAAATCAGCTGCTCCCTTTACCGTATTAACTAAATTTCCAATAAGATCATTACGTCTTTGGTAAGCTGTTTGTACATTTCCCCATTCTTTGTTAACTGCCTGACTTTTTTGCAAACCAGTATTTTTTATTCCAATTGACCAAAATGCGATGATAGCAATAAGTGCTATAATAATTCCTACAGGGATTAACCACTTTTTCATATTTGTTTTGATTTAAGTTTATTTCTATTTTAATTACAATTCGTTTTTAATGTCATTCAATTGCGTTTTAATCGACTCTAATTTACGTATTATTTCGAATTTATCTAACGTTTTCTTCTGACCTTCTTTTAAGTGTATTTTAGCGCCATCAAGCGTAAAACCTCTCTCTTTTACCAGATGATAAATCAATTGTAAATTAGTAATATCTTCTGGTGTGAACATTCTGTTTCCCTTTGCGTTTTTTTTGGGTTTTAGAATATCAAATTCGCTGTCCCAAAATCGTATCAAAGAGGCATTGACATTAAAAGCTTTGGCTACTTCGCCAATACTGTAATATCTTTTGTCTTTAGAAAGTTCAATATGCATGATTTGTTTTTTACTATTTTATTTCAAAAATACTATTTTTTGTAATATTAATCTAATGATTGATTTTCTTGGTTGGCCATTTGCGAAATCGCGACATATTCTACAGCCGAAATATTTCCGTAATAAAAATTCAGCGGATTGACCACTTTTCCATCTTTATGAACTTCATAATGACAATGCGGACCTTCAGACCTTCCTGTACTTCCAACATAACCAATTACATCACCACGTTTGACACGTTGTCCGGGTTTACAGTTGTATTTGCTTAAATGCGCATACAAACTTTCATATCCAAAACCATGCCTGATCACAATATGGTTTCCGTATCCAGAAGCGGTATTGTCTGCTCTTTCTACGACACCATCTCCCGTTGCGTAAATTGGAGCGCCTGTATTGGCGGTAAAGTCCATTCCGTTATGCATTTTTCGCACTTTCGTGAAAGGATCAATTCTATATCCAAAACCTGACGCGACGCGTTTTAAATTCTCATTTCGAACTGGCTGAATGGCAGGAATCGCTAATAATAAATTTTCTTTTGCTCCAGCCAATTTCAAAATATCATCTAAAGATTTCGATTGAATTGCCAATTGTTTTGTCAATTTGTCTACTCTTTTTGTCGTATTCAGAACCAATTGCGAATTATTGTAACCTTCTAATGCTTTATATTTTTCTGAGTTTCTAAAACCAGCTTTTCTAATAGAATCTGGAATTTCAGCTTTATTGAAATAAACTCTGTAAATATTGTTGTCACGCTCTTCTAATGCATCTGCAGCTTCGTCAATTTCGTCCAGTTTTTTATTTAGAATGGAATATTGAATCTTTAAATTTTCGATTTCGCGAGCTTGTAAACGATCTTTTGGGGTTTCGAAATAGGGTGTATTTATTAAAAGGACAAAAACTAAAAAACCAAACAGCGCCGAAGCGACTAAAAACAATAAGGCATAACCAATTTTTATTCTTTTTCGGGTTTTTATTTTCGTATACGCCAGATTTTCTGAGTCGTAATAATATTTTACTTTCGCCATATTTTAAAATACGCTATTTTTGCTCCCTGTAAAATAAGTTAGTCGAAAAAAATTGCAAAATGTTTCAGCAATCAGACGCTTTTTTTACAAGAAATAATGATTAGATATTGGGGACTATTTTATCATTAGATAATGCGCAAAATAGACAATTTATTGTTTATAATTTAAGTTTTTTAATTACATTATAAAAAACTTAACGCATCATCAAATGAATAAATTATCTAAATGGCTAATTTTCAAATCGACACATTAAACAGACACATTTTTCTAATTTAAATATGAAATCACAAGACGTACGTAAACAATTTTTAGATTTTTTTGAGAGTAAAGGGCACACTATTGTTCCTTCAGCTCCTATTGTACTTAAAGACGATCCAACCTTAATGTTCAATAACTCGGGAATGGCCCAGTTTAAAGAATTTTTCTTAGGTAATGGAACTCCAAAAAGTCCAAGAATAGCCGATACGCAAAAATGTCTTCGTGTTTCAGGAAAACATAATGATCTTGAAGAGGTGGGTATTGATACGTACCACCACACTATGTTTGAAATGTTAGGAAACTGGTCTTTTGGTGATTACTTCAAAAAAGAAGCAATTAACTGGGCTTGGGAATTATTGACAGAAGTTTATAAAATTCCTAAAGAGAATCTTTATGTTTCTGTTTTTGAGGGAAGTAAAGAAGATAATGTTCCGTTTGACCAAGAAGCTTGGGATATCTGGAAAACATTAATCGACGAAGACAGAATTATTTTAGGAAATAAAAAAGATAATTTCTGGGAAATGGGAGATCAAGGACCATGTGGACCTTGTTCTGAAATTCACGTTGATTTACGTTCTGCGGAAGAAAAAGCATTGGTTTCTGGAAAAAGTTTAGTAAACAATGATCACCCGCAAGTAGTTGAAATCTGGAATAATGTATTCATGGAATTTAACCGTAAAGCGGATGGTTCTCTAGAAAAACTTCCTGCTCAGCACGTAGATACAGGAATGGGATTTGAGCGTTTGTGCATGGCTTTGCAAGGAAAAACATCAAACTATGATACTGATGTTTTCATGCCTTTAATTAGAGAAATCGAAACAATTACAGGAGCAAAATATACCACTAATGACGTAACAGGCATTAGTGAAGAACAAAACAAAATGAATATTGCAATTCGTGTTGTGGCAGATCACGTTCGTGCTGTAGCATTTGCTATTGCTGACGGACAATTGCCTTCTAACACGGGTGCAGGATATGTTATTCGTAGAATTTTGCGTCGTGCAATTCGTTACGGATTTACTTTCTTAGGAACAAAAGAGCCATTTATTTTTAAATTGGTTGAAACTTTAAGCGAGCAAATGGGAGATTCTTTCCCAGAAATCAGAACGCAAAAAGCACTTTGTTCGAATGTAATTCGTGAAGAAGAAAACTCATTTCTAAAAACATTAGATCAAGGATTGATTCTTTTAGATGCTGTAATTTTAAATAACAATGGCGGTGATACTATTGATGGTAAAAAAGCATTTGAATTGTATGATACTTACGGTTTTCCAATCGATTTAACAGCTTTAATTCTTTCTGAAAGAGGATTGAAATTAGACGAAGCTGGATTCCAGGAACAATTGCAATTGCAAAAAGAAAGATCTCGTGCAGCTTCTAAAGTAACAGCAGGAGACTGGAATGTACTTGTAGAAGATGATATTCAGGAATTTGTTGGATATGACAGATTATCTCACCAAGTAAAAATCACGAAATATCGTAGAGTTGAAAGTGCAAAAGATGGTGAAATTTTCCAATTGGTTTTCAACGCAACTCCTTTTTATGGAGAAAGTGGAGGGCAAACTGGAGACAAAGGATATCTTGAAGTTCAAAATGGTGATATTGTTTATATTATCGATACGAAAAAAGAAAATAATCAAACAATACATTTAGCAAAATCGTTACCAGAAAATCTTACTGGAACTTTTAACGCTGTTGTAGATGCTTTGCAAAGAGCTAAAACCTCGTCAAATCACTCAGCTACACACTTGTTACACCAAGGTTTGCGTAAGATTTTAGGAACTCACATTGAACAAAAAGGTTCGATGGTAAGAAATGCTTCTTTACGTTTTGACTTTTCGCATTTTGCTAAAGTAACTGATGAAGAATTAGTTGAAGTAGAAAACTTCGTAAATGCAAGAATCCGAGAGAGTTTGCCATTAATCGAAAAAAGAGCAATTCCGAAAGAACAAGCGTTAGAAGATGGAGCAATTGCTTTGTTTGGAGAGAAATATGGAGATTTAGTCCGTACCATTAAATTCGGAGATTCTGTCGAATTATGCGGAGGAACTCACGTTGCAAATACATCTGATATCTGGCATTTTAAAATTATTTCTGAAGGAGCTGTTGCAGCAGGAATCAGAAGAATTGAAGCGATCACAAGTGAAGCTGCTAAAGAATATTTTGAATCTCAAGCAGTTTCTTTAAACGAAATTAAAGAAGCGCTTAAAAATGCTCAAGATCCAGTGAAATCGATTTTGGCTTTACAAGACGAAAATGCTCAGTTGAAAAAACAATTAGAAGCTTTATTAAAAGATAAAGCTAAAAACATGAAAGCTGATTTGGCTAAAGAATTGCAAGAAATCAATGGAGTTCAGTTTTTAGCAAAACAAGTTGATTTAAATCCAGAAGGAGCAAAAGATTTGGCTTACGAATTAGGAAATTCTCATAATAACCTATTTGTAGTTTTCGCTACAGCTCACGAAGGTAAACCAATGTTAACTTGTTATATTTCAAAAGAAATTGTGGCTGAGAAAAACCTAAACGCTGGACAAGTTGTTCGTGAATTAGGTAAATACATTCAAGGTGGTGGTGGAGGCCAACCTTTCTTCGCAACAGCAGGAGGTAAAAATGTTGACGGAATTGCTGAGGCTTTGGCTAAAGCGATTGATTTCGTGAAGTAATTAAAGATGCTAAGGTTCTAAGATACTAAGGGACTAAGTTTTTAGAATATTCAAACAATAAACCCAACAGATTTTTTAAATCTGTTGGGTTTTGTATTTATAGCATTTTGTCATTTCGACTGAAAGGAGAAATCACACGCGGAAATCCGCAAAGGAAGTCGCCAATCTTTGTCGATATACTAGTGTGATTTCTCCTTTCAGTCGAAATGACAAATAGTACGTTTAATTATTCGAATAAAAAACTTAGAACCTTAGCTTCTTAGTATCTTAGAACCTTTAGAAAAACTATTTACGCTCACCAATTTGCTGACGCCACATTGCATAATACAAGCCTTTCTCAACAATTAAATCTTCATGTTTACCTTGCTCGATGATTTTACCTTGTTCTAAAACAAAGATTCTATCAGCATGCATAACAGTCGATAAACGGTGGGCAATTAAAACTGTGATTCGGTTTTTGTCTGAAATATTTCTAATTGTAGCATTAATTTCTTCTTCAGTAATCGAATCCAAAGCTGAAGTTGCTTCGTCAAAAATCAATAAATTCGGATTTCTTAGAATAGCTCTTGCGATAGATAAACGTTGTTTTTCTCCACCAGAAACTTTGATTCCGCCTTCGCCAATTGTAGTGTTTAAACCATCTTCGGCACGTCTTAAAAGTTTATCGCAACTTGCACGTTTTAGAGCGTCGTATAAATCTTCGTCGGTTGCGTTTGGTTTTACAAATAATAAATTTTCACGAATTGTTCCTGAGAATAATTGTGCATCTTGCGTTACAAAACCTAATTGTTTTCTTAAATCGAGTAAATCAATATCTGTAGAATCAATATCATTGTAGAGAATTTCTCCCTCTGCAGGTGTGTACAAACCAACTAACAATTTAACCAAAGTTGTTTTACCAGAACCAGATGGCCCAACAAAAGCAACAGTTTGCCCTTGTTTAATTTCGAAATTGATATTTTCTACCGCTTTAAATTTAGCAGTTCTATGTTGAAAACTAACATTCGAAAAAAGCAATTTCTGTATAGCACCAACATGTTTTGGTGTTTTAGGTCGAAATTCTTTTGGTGCATTTAATAAGGTTTTAAAATTCTCCATTGAAACTTTGGTTTCATTCAAAGCAATAATAAAGTTTCCTAATTCTTGCAAAGGCCCAAAGATGAAAAAAGTAAAAAATACCATTGTCAATAAATCTCCGACAATTATTTTTCCTCCGAATAAGAAATAATACAATGCAAAAACCACACACGTTCTTAAAAAGTGAACGGTTGTACCTTGAATAAAACTCAAACTTCTTATAAACCGAATTTTTTGTAATTCTAATTGAAGAATTTTAAAAGTATTTAAATTAAGGCGTTTTTCTTCTTGATAGGTTAAACCAAGACTTTTTACCAATTCTATATTTCGTAAACTTTCGGTTGTAGAACCGGCAAGTGCATTGGTTTGGTTGACAATTTTTCTAGAAACGATTTTAATCTTTTTGCCTAAGTATAAACTCACCAAAGCAATAATTGGAGCTGTAATTAAAAAGATAATGGAAATTCTCAAATCAATTCGAGCTACATAAACGATTACGAAAATGAAACCAATAATAGTCTGGAAAATTAAAGAGATAGAAAGCGTAATTAGTTTTTCTGAATCAATTCTAACTTTTGTCAGTTTGCTTAAAGTTTCGCCGCTTCGCTGATCTTCAAATTCGGCATACGGAAGGTCAAGTGATTTTTTGATTCCGTCCGTGTACATTTGAGCACCGGTTCTCTGAATCACAACATTGGTAAAGTAATCCTGAAAATTTTTTGTAATTCTGGAAATCATTGCCGCACCAAGCGAAAGACCAAGCCAAAAAGCTAAAGATTTAATGAAACCTAATTCGTTTCCTTTATATTTTGAAAGCCCAACACCACAATCCTGCATTAATTTTCCTGTAATTACAGAATCTGATAAACTGAAACAGATGTTGATAGTAGCCATTATCAAAGCAAAAAATAAAAGCATTTTGTGTTTGATGATGTAAGTATATAATAATTTCATAAGTGATTTAAAAAAATGGAAGATGCAAAAGTAAGCAATTGTTTTAGTTTGTGGAGATGCTTTTTGTTATTAAAAATGTAAATTTTTTACAGATGAAGCTATAGTATAAATCTTGTTTTCTTTTTTTGTTAAATGGTATTTTTAAACTCATCAAACAATAAAAATTCTTTCTGAATAAAAGTTGTTTACTAATTTAGTTTTTAAATAAAGGCAATCCCTAATTGACTAATGGTTGATTGAGGGATTTTGTTGATCGAAAATGAGGATTAAACTGTATTTTTGAATAAAAAATTTTATGCAATTCAGAACCCAAATACCAATTTCAAAAAGTAATAATCCGATCGACTATAATTCGAAAATACTTTCTATTGGTTCTTGTTTTGCTGAAAACATGGCGGAGAAATTTGATTATTTTAAATTTCAAAATGAAACTAATCCGTTTGGAATTATATTTAACTCCGTTTCAATTGAGAAATTATTTAAAAGAGTTTGTAAACAAGAATTGTTTGAAGAAAAAGACGTTTTTTTTCATAATGAACGCTGGCATAGTTTTGACGTGCATTCCGATTTAAGTAATTCAGATAGGCAAGAATTGTTGGAAACATTAAATAAAGCTGTTTCAGAAACGAATAAAAAATTAAAAGAAGCGACTCATATTATAATCACCTTCGGAACTTCTTGGATTTATAGAAATATGGAAAGCGATGAAGTAGTCGCCAATTGTCATAAAGTACCTCAAAAACAATTTTCAAAAGAATTATTATCGGTTAATGAAATCCAAAAAAGTATTCAAAATACAATTGAATCTATCGAGGCCTTAAGCCCCAATATCAATTTCATTTTCACGATTTCTCCCGTTCGTCATATCAAAGATGGTTTTGTAGAAAATCAGTTAAGTAAATCGCATTTATTTACAGCTTTACATCAAGTTTTAAAAAGTCATAACTCAAAACTCAAAACTCATAACTATTTCCCGTCATACGAAATCATGATGGATGAACTTCGTGATTATCGTTTTTACAACGAAGATATGCTGCATCCGAACCAAATTGCAATCGATTATATTTGGAAACTTTTTAGTGAGAATTATATATCGCAAGATAGTTTTTCACTTATGCAGCAAGTTGATGAGATTCAGAAAAGTCTGCGCCACAGAAGTTTCAATCCAGAATCGGAGCAGCATCAAAAATTTCTCGCTAAGTTGCAGCAGAAAATTAGAATTTTAGAAAATAAGATTTCTCATATCAAATTCTAAGAAAAAAACTTCGTGCCTTAGTGCCTTTGTGGCACAAAAAACAACGATTTGCAGTAAAATTTTAGAATAATTCCTCATAATTATGTAAATTGTTAAGGTTTAAATTTTACATTTTTGTAAAATGTGTAACCTTGCTTTTTTCAGAAGCAATTAATCTAATCGATTTTATTGACGTATGAATAAGAAACCCGTTTACTTTCTTAAAAAAACTCTTCGTGTACTGCTTTGGTGCGTGGTTTCTGTAATTACATTATTATTGCTTATAATCATTTTAATTCAAGTTCCATCCGTTCAGAATTTCGTTAAAGATAAAGCGATAACTTACCTTGAAGGAAAGATAAAAACCAAAGTTGCATTAGAACATATTTCCATAAAATTTCCTAAAGATGTAGTTCTGGAAGGTTTTTATTTTGAAGATCAAAAGAAAGATACATTGCTGGCTGGTAATCGTTTAGAGGTCGATGTTGATCTTTTTAAACTCGTTAGCAGCGAACTAGAAATCAATTCGGTTTCGCTTGAAAACGTAAAAGCCAATATTTCTAGAAACAAAGACGGTGTTTTCAATTTTGATTACATCATAAAAGCATTCGAATCTAAAGAACCAAAAGTAGAAGATCCAAATGCAAAACCTTTTAAGATTTCGGTTGTAAAAGTAAATCTCGATCAAGTTAAATTCAACTTTAAAGATGATTTTGCTAAAAATGATATTCGCGTAAACCTGACGCATTTTGATACCAAATTCAAAGAATTTGATTTGGATAAAATGAACTTTAACATTCCAAATATTAATTTAAATGGGTTGAAAGTTGTTTTAGATCAAGATGTTGTGGAGAAAATTGCCGAAGTTTCGGTGAAAACTGTTGATACAATTTCGAAACGTCCAGATTTCAATTTAAATCTTGGAAAAGTGGCACTTTCTAAAATTGATATTTTATACGATAATAAAGATTCAAAACTTAATTCAGGAATTCGTTTAGGGAATCTGAATTTAGTTGCCAATAAAATTGATTTAAATAATCAGCTTTTAGATTTTGATACTTTCGAAATAAAAAATCTGAGCGGAAATCTCAGATTAGGAGCAAAAGACAAAGAAATTCAAACTCCAAAATTAGATTCAACTTCTATAAAACAAGCAGGTTGGAAAGTAAAATTAAACGAAACTAATCTAGAAAATATAGCGTTTAAATTTGATGATATGCAATCGAAACCTAAAACCAAAGGTTTAGATTATTCGCATTTAGATTTGAGTAAATTCAATTTCAAAGCCGAAAAATTATATTATGGAAATGATACCATTTCTGGAAATTTAAAAACATTAACCGTAAACGAAAAAAGCGGATTAGAAATTCAAGCTTTAAAAACAGATTTCTTTTATGGACCTAAAAATGCTTCTCTAAATAATTTGTATTTGAAAACGCCGCAAACGCTTGTACAAGATAAAGTTAAAGCAGAATATAAATCACTTGAATCACTTCAAAAAGATTTAGGAGATCTTGCTATTGATGCCAATTTAAAAGAGTCTAAAATTGGTTTCAAAGACATTTTATTGTTTGTGCCCGATTTACAAAATACAAATCCGTTTAAAAGTAATCCAAATGCGATTCTTTATGTCGACAGCCGTGTAAGCGGAAAAGTAAAAGATTTGAATATTTCGAAATTTGAAATGAGCGGAATTGGTTCTACAAAAGTTTCCCTTTCGGGGAAAATCGCTGGGTTGCCAGATGCACAAAAAGCGTATTACGATTTAAATATCAAAAAGATTTCGAGCACGGCAAAAGACATTAATATGTTTGTGCCAGCGGGAACAATTCCGAAGAATATTCAAATTCCTTCTCAAATAAGTTTGCAAGGAAAATTTAAAGGTTCGGTACAAAGTTTCAAAACCAATTTAGCTTTAAATAGCAGTTTCGGAAACGCAAAAGTTGATGTATTATTCGATCAAAGAATTAAAAAAAGAGAAAAATATGATGCAGAAGTTTATCTGCTAGATTTCGATTTGGGAAGATTAATTAAAAACGATTCGATCGGAAAAATTACGCTTAAAGCGAAAGTTAAAGGAATAGGATTAGACCCGAAAACGGCAAATGCAGCAATCGACGGTTTGGTACAAAAAGCAGTTTTTAATAGATACACTTACAAAGATTTAGCTTTAAAAGGAAATATCGAAAACGGCTCTTTTGCAGTAAAATCTGGAATGAAAGATCCAAATCTAAATTTTGATTTAACGGCTTCGGGCGATACAAAAGATAAATATCCGACCGTAAAATTGAAACTAAACTTGGATATTGCCGATTTAGAAAAACTCAATCTACACGCCGGCCCGATGAAACTTCGCGGAAATGTCGATGCCGATATTACAAATAGTAATCCTGATTATTTAAACGGAAAAGTATTTCTTTCGAATGTTCAAATTTTACAAGATAAAGAACCAATTGTTCTGGATTCGGTTCGCGTAATTGCTTTTGCAGATAATTCTCGAAATAATATCAAAGTTTCTTCTCAGTTTTTAAAAGCAGAAGTCGACGGAAAATATAAATTGACGACACTTGCTGCTGCGATGAAAAAATCTTTGTCGAAATATATCGACTTGAAAAATCCGAAAGCAAAAGGAGAATCAGACGAGCAAAGATTAGCTTTTACACTTACCGTAGACAATGATCCAATTTTGTTTAAATTGGTTCCGAAACTAACAGGTTTAGAGCCAATTAAAATTACAGGAAAATACAATAATGTAACAGATTCTTTGGAAGTTAGAGGAACAATTCCGAGAATTACTTACGGAGATAACACCATTTCTGACGGAAAAATCAATATAGAAGCCAAAGAAAATGCTTTAGAATATTCTATTTCTATTGCGACAATTGAAAGCGGTTCTTTAAAAATTCCGTTTACAAGTTTAAAAGGACAAGTTCAGAATAATATTTTAGATTATGCACTTGAAGTTCAAGATGCTAAACAAAAACAGCAATATTATATTGCGGGTGAATTTAAAGCGGAAGATTCTAAAAACATCTTAAAATTAGATGCCGAAAACTTTATCTTAAACTACGATAAATGGAATGTCGATCCAGAAAATGCTATCGAATTTGGAGAAAAACGACTTTACGTCAACAAGTTTAATCTGAATAATAACGGAAATGAATTAAAAGTTCAATCGCAAGGAACTCAAGATAATGCGCCATTGCAAGTCGATTTTGTAAACTTCAAAATCGAAACCATTATGAATATGGTTAAAAAAGACGAATTGTTAATGCAAGGTTTGATTAACGGAAATGCATTGGTAGAAAATGTAATGACGAATCCGACTTTTACATCCGATTTAAAAATTGATGATTTTACTTTTAAAGGAGATAAAGTTGGCGATTTAGAAATAAAAGTAGACAATAAAACGGCGAATACACTTGCTGCAAATGTAAGTTTAAGCGATGAAGGAAACGATCTTAAATTAACTGGCGATTATAAAATAGATGCTGGAACTTTTGATTTTGATGTCGATATTAATAAACTGAACATTAAAAGTATTCAAGGTTTTAGTATGGATAATATTACCGAAGGATCGGGATACTTATCTGGGAATTTTAATATTACTGGAAATACAGAAACGCCAAGAATTAACGGGGAACTTAATTTTAACGACGCTGCTTTTAGAGTAACTCAGCTGAATTCTTATTTTAAAATTGGAAAAGAAAAAATCACGTTTAATAACGAGACCATTTCATTTGATAAATTCTCTCTTTTTGATGAAAATGACAACGAATTGTACGTAAACGGAAATATAAAATCGGCAGATTTTAGAAAATACAACTTCGATTTACTGGTTGAAGCCGATAATTTTAGAGCCATTAATTCGAAAGCAAAAGACAACGATTTATTCTACGGAGATTTATTTTTAGATACAAAACTAAATATTAAAGGCGATTTGGATAGTCCAGTTGTCGACGGATCAATCAAAATCAATAAAGAAACCAAATTTACGGTTGTAATGCCGCAATCAGATCCTTCTATCGCAGATCGTGAAGGAATTGTAGAATTTGTAGATGAAGACAATGTATATCTCAAACAAACTGTAGATATGCAGAATAAATTGAATCAATCTGAAATAAAAGGAATGGATGTCAATGTCGCGATTTCTATTGATAAAGAAGCAGAATTAACTTTGCTGATTGATAAATCAAATGGCGATTATTTGAATTTAAAAGGAGAAGCAGAATTAGTTGGCGGAATCGATCAATCTGGAAAGACAACTTTGACAGGGAAATATGAGTTTTCGGATGGTTCTTATCAAATGAATTTCAACGGAATAAAAAGAAAATTCGATATCCAGAAAGGAAGTTTTATTACTTGGAATGGAGAACCGACAATGGCGACTTTAAATATTACGGCAATTTACAAAGTCAATACAGCTCCGATTGATTTGTTAGGAAATCAATTGAAAGGAGAATCTCAGACGGTTCAAAATACATACAAACAAAAACTTCCTTTTCAGACTTTACTGAAAATGAATGGAGAATTATTGAAACCAGAAATTTCATTCGGAATTGTACTTCCTGAAGGAAATTATAATGTTTCTTCGGATGTAGTAGAACTTACACAAGCAAAATTAAAACAGTTAGAACAAGATCCAGCAGAATTAAATAAACAGGTTTTCGCACTTTTATTATTGAACAGATTTGTGGGAGAAAATCCTTTTTCGAGCGAAAGTGGCGGTACAAACGCAGAATCTTTTGCCAGACAAAGTGTGAGCAAAATTCTTTCTCAGCAATTAAATAATCTTGCAGGAGATTTAATTACAGGATTTGAAGTTAATTTCGATTTAGAATCAACCGAAGATTACACAACTGGAACGATGCAAAACAGAACAGATCTGAATGTTGAAGTTTCTAAAAAATTACTAGACGATCGATTGAAAGTTACCGTTGGAAGCAGTTTTGGTGTTGAAGGCCAAGAACGTGCCAACGAAGAAAGCACCAATATTGCGGGAGATGTGGCTTTAGATTATCAATTAACAAAAGACGGACGTTATATGGTTCGTGCCTATCGTAAAAACCAATATCAGGTTGCGGTTGAAGGACAGGTTATAGAAACTGGAGTTGCTTTTGTAATTACAATGAGTTACAATAAATTCAGAGAACTTTTTCATCGTACAGAAGAAGAAAAGGAACTAATTAGAGAAGAAAAAATTCGTAAAGAGAAAGAAAAGCAAAAAAAGAAAGCGGATAAAGAAAAAGAAAAACTGCAGGAGAACGAAGATGAAAATCAAATTAAAGGAAATGAGCAAAAAACATAATCATATAAGAGCCTATTTTATAAAGTGTACGGCACTCCTTGCTTTATTTTTTGTTTTGGGATGCAGTAATACAAAATATCTTCCAGAAGGCGATTTGCTTTATACAGGCGGTTCGGTTACCATTAAAGATTCGATTATGAAAAAGAAAGATCGAAAAGCTTTAGAAACAGAACTAGAAGGCTTATTGCGTCCAAAACCGAACAAGCAGATTTTTGGTTTGCGACCAAAATTGTTGATTTATAATCTTGCTGGAGAACCCAAAAAAGACAAAGGAACGAGATATTGGTTACGAAATAAAGTAGGTGAAGCGCCAGTACTTTTCAGTCAAGTTGATTTAGATTATAATGTTTCGGTTTTGAGAAACTTTGCTGAAAATAGAGGTTATTTTAAAGTTAGAGTTAGTGCCGATTCAACTGTTAGAAATAAAAGAGTTAAGGCAGAATATACCGTTACGCCAAAAAAACAATACATTATAAAAAGTGTTATTTTTCCAGACGACTCTTTAAAAATGTCTAAAATTATTGCAAAAAGCCACAGAAGAAGTTTATTGAAAGTTGGAAATCCATACGATTTGGATGTTATTAAAGCGGAGAGAGAAAGAATCGACGCGCGATTAAAGGAGAAAGGATATTTTTATTTTAATCCAGATTATATTTTGGCAAAGGTTGATAGCAGTAAAGGAGATCACGAAGTTAAAATCAGACTGGTTATAAAAGATGATACGCCAGTTAAGGCTTTGACAGCTTATAAAATTGACAAGATTTTTGTCTATCCAAATTATTCCCTTACTAATGACAGCGCAGTTTATAGAAAAAGAAATATTACACAATATAAAGATTTTACCATAATTGATACCGCTGATACTTTTAAACCAAGAATTTACGACCGAACAATTTACTTTAAAAAAGGCGATGTTTACAATAGAAAAGATCATAATTTAACTTTAAATCGATTTGTAAATCTTGGAACTTTCAGTTTTGTGAAAAACGAATTTAAGTCTTCAGATTCTATTCCGAATGCTTTGGATTCTTATTATTATCTAACGCTTTTGCCTAAAAAATTTATCCGTGTTGAAGTAATCGGAAAAACCAATTCGGCAAGTTATACTGGAACGGAATTAAATTTAAACTGGAACAATCGAAACTTTTTTAAAGGAGCAGAATTATTTACTGCTTCGGTTTTTGGTGGTGCCGATTTTCAATTAGGCGGAGCCAATAAAGGCAAGAATATTTACAAGCTCGGAGGCGAAGTTAGTTTGACTTGGCCGCGATTTATTTCACCTTTCAATATAGAAGGAAACAGCGAATTTGTACCGAGAACAAAAGCGACAATACGTTATGAATATCAAAAAAGAACTCAATTATATGCCTTGAATTCTTTTAATACTTCTTTTGGTTATTTGTGGAAAGAAAACATTCGTAAAGAACACCAATTGAATGTGATTGACATTACTTATGTAAGTCCAAACCATGTTACAGAAGAATATCTCGCAGATATTCAAGAAGATCCTGCTTTGGAACGGGTAATTGAAAAACAATTGATTTTTGGTCCGACTTATAATTATACATACACCAATACGATGCAAAAACGTCGAAAAAACACCATCTATTTTAATGGCGAATTAGACTTAGCTGGAAACATTACAGGTTTGGTTACAGGAGCAGATTATCCTAATAATGTTAAAAATATATTTGATGTTCCTTTCAGCCAGTACGTAAAAATAAAGACGGATTTTAGACATTATCTAAAACTCGGAAAAGAAAGCGAATTGGCCAGCAGATTAATTGTGGGAGCTGGATTTGCATATGGAAATTCGAATGTGTTGCCAACTTCAAAACAGTTTGTTGTTGGAGGAACAAATAGTATTCGAGCTTTTAGAGCGCGAACTTTAGGTCCGGGAAGTTATGTTATTCCGCCGCCGACAAATAATAATTTTACTCCAGATCAGTCTGCCGATTTAAAGTTAGAATTCAATACAGAATATCGCGCTAAATTATTTAGCATAGTTAGAGGAGCTGTATTTATAGATGCCGGAAATATTTGGCTTCTTCACGCCGATCCTAATAAACCTGGAGCTGAAATCTCAAAAGATTTTATGAAAGAATTGGCTGTTGGAGCGGGAGCAGGTTTACGTTTCGATTTGTCATTTTTGGTTTTAAGAACAGATTTAGCCATTCCGTTAAGGAATCCAGCCTTGCCAGACGGACAAAGATGGGTTATTGATGATATTAATTTCGGAAGCAGTTCTTGGAGAAAAGACAATCTTATTTTGAATATTGCTATTGGATATCCGTTCTAAAATTTTTTGCCACGAATTACACTAATTTTCACGAATTCACTATGCTATATTTATTGATTAATTTCAATTTGAAATTCTATAAATTCAAAATTAAGTATTCAAAAAATTAGTGTAATTAGTGAAATTCGTGGCAGAAAAAACTAAAAAAAGAAGTAAATTGCTCTTAAATATTTTATTAGAATGCAAAACTTGATCAAAAGAATTATTGGAGTTGGTGTAATCGTTTTATTAATTGTTTTGGCTTTTAAATATTGCCAGTTCAAAAAAGAAGACGATTCAGATATTGAATATAACACCAATTTAATTCAGCAGCAGATTCTTAATGTTGGGAAATTGGTTGTCACCGAAGGTCATTTTTCTGAGGTTATTACCTATAAAAATCAGCAGAAATATTTAATGGATATGGTTTCTTTCGAAAAGAAAGCATTAATCGTCGTTAATGCTGACGTTACAGTGGCTTATGATTTGCATCAGATGAAATATGATATTGATGAAAAAAATAAAACGATTACGATTTTAAATATTCCAAAAGAAGAAATCACAATAAATCCTGATATTAAGTTTTATGATGTAGAACAAAGCAAACTGAATCCGTTTACTGGAGACGATTATAATAAAATCAATAAATCGGTTAAAGCCAATCTGGCTAAAAAAATCGAAAAATCTACTCTTAAAACAAATGCCCAAAATAGACTAATTAGCGAATTGTCTAAGATTTTAATACTGACCAATTCAATGGGCTGGAAACTTCAATACAACGGAAAAACTATTGAATCTGAAACAGAGTTGACTCAGGATTTGAAGTTGTAATTTTTGAGGTTCAAAGGGGCAAAGGAACATAGTTACAAAGGTTTTTCGCAATCTTGTCATTTCGACGAAGGAGAAATCACACTCGTATATCGACAAGAATTGGTGTTTTTCTCTGTGGAATTTCTAGTGTGATTTCTCCTTCGTTGAAATGACAAATAGTTACTTCGTAAAAATAAATTTGCGTCTTAGTGCCTTTGTGGCAAATTATCAAAAATCAAATCCAAACCGCCAGAAATTAAATGCGCAATTTCAGGACGTTTTGTTTTCAATTGATCTAAATGAACTAATACTTCCTGCAAAAGCTGTTTTTGATCAGAATCTTTTAAAAGTTCAGCAATTTCAATACTTAAAAGCCAATCATTAGAATGATTGATTTTCAGTTTTTCAAAAACAGATTGAAGCTCGATTTTATCTTCTTTATTGTTTCTAATATTTCGAACCGATGCATATAAAATCTCCAATTCATCGCGCTCGTCAGTATGTTTAGCTTTAATTGTTTTTGTTGAAGGAACAATATTAATTAAGTCAAAACTATTTACATCGGCTGGACCAGAGAAAGCAGAAATTACTTTTTTACCAATTGCCATGTCATAATTACCCCATTCAGGCTCAAACAAAACAGTTTCTCCGTGAGTTACGGTGCAATTTTTAAAACTGATTAAAATAATTTCTCCGTGAAGATTTCTCGATCCTGTAATGATTTCGCCTTCAACAATAATATTGCCTTCAAATTCAAGTTTTATCTTTTCGCCTTCTACAATACTGTAAGCCTGTAAATCCATCGGACTCATGTCTTCAATCGCGAGATTAAATCCTTTCAATTTCCCAATCGGACTTCCAAATCCGTGCGGGTGAGTTAAAGTTCCGTGACCTACTAATTCTTTTTCGCGATTAGAAAGCGCCGTTTTTCCAGTAGTTTGAATGTAAACAGGTTTTCCTTCTTCTTCAATAACATTTGTAAAAACTCCAGAAATTTGTAAGCCTGTACTCAATTCAATAGTTCCTAAAGCATTCGATTGAATTAGTTTTTTAATTCCAGAAAGTCCTCCAGTTCTCAAAGCCATTTTATTAGCAAACTCTTCCAAAATCAGACTTAAATGAGAAAAAGTAGGCGTTACATAAAGTTGAGGTTGCAACTGTGTAATATCAAAATTCTGATTGGCAGCCGAAATGTCATAAGGAATTTTCTTCACGTTATCGGTCATACAATGTGCACTTTCTCCAATTGAAGAAAGCAATCCAGCGCCATAAATTTTTGGATTTTCAACAGTTCCAATCAAACCGTATTCAACTGTCCACCAATGTAAATTTCGAATTTGAGCCATTTCAGATAATTCGCCCATATCATTTTGTAAATCGGCAACGGCTTTTTCAGCTTCGCCAATTTTTTCTTGTGGAGTGTCTTCGGCTTCTTTTAAAATAGAAAGTAAACGAATCGCTTCATACATTTGATAATCTTTATGAGAAGAAATCGCTTTACAGCCAATTTCGCCAAAACGTCTTAAATATTCTGCATATTCAGGATTGGCAATAATAGGCGCGTGGCCAGCACCTTCGTGAATGATGTCTGGAGCGGGAGTGTATTCAATATGTTCTAATTGACGAATATCTGAAGCAATAACCAAAACATTATAAGCCTGAAATTCCATAAAAGCATTTGGTGGAATAAATCCGTCAACAGCAACCGCTGCCCAGCCAATTTCGCTAAGAATTCGGTTCATGCCGTACATACTCGGAATAGAATCCACCTCGATTCCCGTTTTTCGTAAACCTTCCAAATAAGAATTATGCGCCACTTTAGAAAGATAATCGACATTCTTGCGCATAACATATCGCCAAACCGCTTGATTGATAGGAGTGTAATCGCTATAATCTTGAGGTTTAATAAATTGCTGTAAATGTTTAGGCAATCGATCTAAAAGCGGATTAGTTTCAATATTTGGATTCATTTCGAAAACGTTCTAGGTTAAAATGTAAAATTACAAATTTAAGCTGCTTTTTTTGTGATTATAATCACAAAAGTTTTGTTCGAAACGAGTTTTTTTGATTTTTTCGAATTTTATCTACTGTTTTTCAGCATTTCTAAAATATTCAATTTTATGACTAAACATAAAAGCCATATTTGTAGCACGCATTTTAGCTTCTTCTGTAATTGGGCCCGCAAACTGCGAATCAATTGTTGAATTAAAAATGGAAATCCATCGGTCAAAATGTGTTTTATCTACTGGTAGTTGCTTGTGCGGTGGAAATGGTGTTCCTGAATAAGCTCGGACATCGAATAAAATGGTTTGCCAAAAATTATACATTTTTTGCAAATGCGGTTCCCAGCGATCTTGCAGTTTGTCATTAAAAATAGGACCGATTAAATCGTCTTTTCTAACATTGCCATAAAAGCTGTCAACCATTTGCTTAATGTCTTCTATTGTGGAAATATCTTTAAGAGCTGTCATTATTTCTGTATTTAAGTCGTTGCAAAAATACAATTTATCTTTCTTTTACTTTCCTGATATTTATCATTAACCCCTTTAATTACTCATAAAAAAAGCATTTTGTAAGGATTTGTATAGATTGATAGTTTTTTGATGAGTTATTCTAATTTTAACAGGTAAGTTTTTTATGATTTTTAATTTTTTAAAGTATTGATTTTTAATGTTTTAAAAAATAATTAGATGAGTTTTTGTTATATCAAAATTTTGAATTTGATGTGTATTTGTAAAGTATTATAAATGAGAATATTGCAAAAATACTCATAATATTGCGGTGTTTTAGTAAAATAAAACTGAATAAATGAGAAAAAACTAATTATCAAACCACAAAACCACAAAAAAAATGCACAAAACTACTCAAACACCTACCAATCGGGTAAGTAAAACGTTGCAGCTAATAGTTTGCAGTTCGCTTTTATTTTTAAACAGCTTAAATGCTCAGACCGTAACTCCATGGATGACCACTGGAGATCAAACTAAATTATTGCAACAGCAAGCTTCAGTAAGTTTCGGAACTAATTCGGGATCAAATCCTTCTACAGTAACAGTAAATGCAGGAACAACGTATCAAACTATGGACGGTTTTGGTTACACGTTAACCGAAGGAAGTTGCGAAGTAATCAGCGCGATGGCTGCGACGCAACAAAATCAGTTATTAAACGATTTATATAATCCGACAACTGGATTAAATGCGAGTGTTGTCCGTATCAGTATTGCAGCTTCAGATTTAAGCAGTTCTTCCTACAGTTACAACGAAACTTCTGGCGATACAAATATGAACAATTTTAGTTTGAATGGACCAGATTTGACGTATTTAATTCCGATTATAAAGAAGATTCAGCAAATTAATCCGAACATTAAAATTTTGGCAACACCTTGGTCCGCTCCAAGATGGATGAAAACAAACGGTTCTTGGATTGGAGGTTCTTTGCAAACGCAATATTATGCTGCTTATGCGAGATACTTCGTAAAATATTTTGATGCTATGAAAGCACAAGGTATTAATATTTGGGCAATTACACCGCAAAATGAACCAGAAAATCCACATAATGAACCAAGTATGTTAATGAATTCTACCGAACAAAAGAATTTTATCAATCAACAACTTGGACCTCAAATGGCAGCAGCAGGTTATGGAAATGTAAAAATCATTGCTTTTGATCATAATTGCGACAATCCGGATTATCCAATCGATGTTTTAAATAACAGCAGTTATGTCGATGGAGCGGCGTTTCATTTGTATTTAGGAAATATTGCGAATATGTCAACTGTAAAAACTCAAACAGGTAAAAACATTTATTTTACAGAACAATATACTGGCGCGGGCGGAAGTTTTAGCGGAGATTTTGGCTGGCATATGCAAAATGTTGTTATTGGAAGTACAACCAATTGGTCTAAAACAGTTTTGGAGTGGAATGCTGCCAATAACCCTAGTTTTGGTCCGAGAACTCCGGGAGGATGTACAAGTTGTTTAGGAGCAATTACGGTTAATAACAGTACAAGTTATACTAAAAATGTAGCGTATTATATTATTGGTCAGATTTCGAAATTTGTAAAACCTGGAGCGGTAAGAATCGCTTCTTCAAGTACAAATGGTAGCATTGCTTCGGTTGCATTTAAAAATCCTGATGGATCAACTGCGCTTCTTGTTTATAACTCTGGTGGATCTTCAAATACTATAAAAGTGGTTTCAGGTTCATCAGCTTTTAATTATGCAATTCCCGCGTCATCTGCGGTTACATTCAATTGGGGCACGTCGAATCCAATTGCGGTTACAGGAGTAAGTGTAAGTCCGACTTCTGCAACAATTACGGCTGGACAAACACAACAATTATCAGCTTCGGTTTCTCCAAATAATGCAACAAATACTGCTGTAAATTGGAGTTCAAGCAATACTTCAGTTGCAACCGTAAATTCAAACGGACTAGTTTCTGCCGTTTCTGCAGGAAATGCTATCATTACCGTAACAACGGTTGATGGAGCTAAAACAGCAACAAGCGCAATAACAGTAACAGCTGCCACAACTGGTTTTCCAGGATATTATAATATTATTTCAAGAAATAGCAATAAAGGTTTAGATGTTGCCGATAATTCTACAACGAGCGGAGGACGTATTCAGCAATATGATATAACAAATGGAGGAGGAAATAACCAGCGTTGGAAATTTGTTTCGGCAGGAAGCGGTAATTATTACATTATTGTAAAATCGACTGGAATGTATTTGGCTGTTGAAAATAATGGAACGGCAAATGGACTAAAAGTACAGCAAAAATCATTTTCAAGTTCTAATGAATTTAAATGGACAGTAGCTACTCTTGGCGGAGGATATTATAAAATTACGAATGTAAATACAGGCAAATCTCTAGATGTTGAAAACGTTTCTACAGCAAATGGAGCAAATATTCAAGTTTGGGATTATTCTGGAGGATTAAATCAGCAATGGCAACTTGTTCAGGTTGAATCTTCAGCGGCAAAAAAATCTTTGGCTGCTCAAGAAATTCCAGTCGAAGAGAAGAACTCAAATGATATGACGATTTTTGTTGATAAAAACAATAATCATTTAAAAATCGATACTAATCACGAAGGAGTTGCTGACGTTGAAATATTCAATGTAACAGGACAACCAGTTTTGAAAAAGATTATAAATTTTATAAAAGGAAATCAAAACGCGATTGAGATTTCAAGACTTCCAAAAGGAGTTTATATTGTAAAAGTAAACGATGGTCAAGGATCTTATTCTAAAAAAGTATTAAAGCAATAAGTAGAGTCCAAGATTCAATTAGTAATTTTTTATTGGATTTTTAAAAGGCTGTCGTCCCATCTGACAGCCTTTTTATGTTTTAATGAATTATCCAATTAGCTGCGTAAACAAATCCTGATTGTCATTCAAATATTGAAATTCAAAACCATTTTCCGTCATTTTCAATTTAATTGGCATAATGTCATTTTTGTTTTTTAATTCTAAACCAACGACTACAGAACCTTTTTCACGGCTATTTTTCTTAGCAAACTGAAAATACGTAATGTCGTCATCTGGTCCCAAAATATTATTTACAAATTCTTTTAAAGCTCCGGGACGTTGCGGAAACTGAATCATAAAATAATGCATTAAGCCTTCGTAAAGTAAAGAACGTTCTTTTATTTCAGCAGTTCTTTCAATATCATTATTGCTTCCGCTAACGATGCAAACTACATTTTTGCCTTTAATTTTTTCCTTATAAAAATCCAAAGCCGCAATTGTTAAAGCTCCCGCAGGTTCAACAACCATTGCTTCTTCGTTATACAAACGCAAAATTGTCGTACAGACTTTTCCTTCGGGAACCAAAATTATATCTTCTAAATTGTAACGACAGATTTCAAAAGTTTTGTCTCCAACTTGTTTTACAGCTGCTCCATCAACAAATTTGTCTATAGTTTTTAAAGCTGTATTTTGATTTTCTTCAATTGAGGTTTTCATTGAAGGCGCACCTTTTGGCTCAACTCCAATAATTTTAGTATGCGGACTTAAATGCCTGAAAACTTCAGAAAGTCCCGAAGCTAGTCCGCCGCCGCCAATTGGTACAAAAACATAATCGATTGGTTCCTTATAGCTTTCTAAAATTTCTAAACCAACTGTACCTTGTCCTGCAATTACTTTTTCATCATCAAAAGGATGAATAAAAGTTTTATGATTTTTGATTGCATCTGCGGTTGCAGAAGCGTAAGCATCATCAAAAGTATCTCCTGTTAAAACAATTTCTACAAACGATTTTCCAAACAATTGTACTTGTTTTACCTTTTGTTTTGGAGTGGTTTTCGGCATATAAATTTTCCCTTGAATCTTTAGGAGATTACAAGAATAGGCAACGCCTTGAGCATGATTTCCAGCACTGGCGCAAACAATTCCGCTTATTTTTTCTTTTTCATTTAAAGAAGAAATCTTGTTGTAAGCACCTCTAATTTTATACGAACGAACAATTTGTAAATCTTCTCTTTTTAATAAAATAGTAGATTCAAATTCGTCTGAAAGATTTAAATTTTGTGTTAGAGGCGTTGCTGCAACTACATCTTCAAGTTGCTTTTTTGCATTAAGTACTTCGTTAAATAGATTCATAGTGTTGTTAATTTTTGCCACAGATTAAAATGATTAGAATGATTTTTTAATCTGTGAAAATCCTTTAATCTGTGGCAAATAGATTATTTTTTAAAATAAAAAACCTCCCGATGTGGGAGGTTTTTATAAATTATATTTTACAAACTTATATAACACCTCGCCATTATTGCTTAATTGCAATAATGCTAATAATAGCGATAATAATGTTGTTAAAGTTTTTCATTTTTTTAGCTGATTGAATAGCAAAAGTAAATAATTATTTTTTTACAGGCGGATATTGAGCTAAAATTTTGTTTACAAACTCAGCAATTTTTTGATCTTTTTTATCTATGTTTCTAGTTAAAGTACCTTGACCTTCACCTTGCCAGATCATTTCTTTCTTTTTAGCATCTATCAAATCGATGTATAAAGTGCCTTCTGTAGAAGTTGAAACAGTTGTTTGGTTTCCTCCGTACATCATCCACGGATTCCAGCCCCAACCCCAACCGTAACCCCAGCCAGCACTAAATTGGTTTACATTTACTTGTTCTCTAGATTTAGTAAAAATATTTACCAATAAATCAGGATTTTCACTTTTGGTAAGACCTTTAGCTTGCATTTCAGCATCGATGGCATGTAGAATACGTCTTTTATCCAAATCAGAAATCTCTACTTTATCAATTCCGGGCTTAAAGAAAGCATAAGTCTTATAAGGCGCAAAATCGACAGTTTTGTCGTAATCAGAATATACAGTAACACTGCTGCATGAAGAAAGAATCAAAAGCAGTAAAATCGGAACTAATTTGAATGTTTTCATATTATTGGAAATTTAATGTTCTCTTTATATATCTGTCAGGCTGAGCGAAGTCGAAGCCCCTCTATTTCTATAAGCCTTCTCCCGAATTCTCGGGACGCTCAGGATGACATTTTTTTAATTATAATCTCTTTAGCTAAAGCAAACCTTCATCTACAAAATTAGGCAAAGTAACTTTAAGTAAAGGCTCAACTTCCATGGCTCTTTTTATCGCAAAAACAGCACCGTCATTTCGAGCCCAGCTTCGTCTAGAAATTCCGTTATTAACATCCCAGAAAAGCATTGACGCTAAACGTTTTGAAGCTTCTTTAGAACCATCAAGAACCATACCAAATCCGCCGTTTATAACCTCTCCCCAGCCAACTCCGCCGCCGTTATGGATTGATACCCAAGTCGCTCCTCTAAAACTGTCTCCAATTACATTATGGATCGCCATATCTGCTGTAAAACGAGAGCCGTCGTAAATATTTGAAGTTTCTCTATAAGGCGAGTCTGTTCCTGAAACGTCATGATGATCGCGTCCTAAAACAACAGCGCCAATTTCGCCTTTTGCAATTGCCTGATTAAAAGCTTCTGCAATTTTAATTCTTCCTTCGGCATCGGCATATAAAATACGAGCTTGAGAGCCTACAACCAATTTGTTTTCTTGCGCGCCTTTAATCCATTTGATATTATCCTGCATTTGCTGCTGAATTTCATCTGGAGCAGTTTCGGCCATTTTTTCTAAAACTTCGCAGGCAATAGCATCGGTTTTTTGTAAATCTTCTGGTTTTCCTGAAGTACAAACCCAACGGAAAGGCCCAAATCCGTAATCAAAACACATTGGTCCCATAATATCTTGAACGTAACTAGGATATTTAAAATCGATATTATTTTGAGCCATAACATCAGCACCTGCGCGTGAAGCTTCTAATAAAAAGGCATTTCCGTAATCGAAAAAGTAAGTTCCTTTTGCGGTGTGTTTGTTAATAGCATCTGCATGACGACGCAACGTTTCCTGAACTTTTTCTTTGAATAATTCCGGATTATTTGCCATCAAATCATTTGCTTCTTCAAACGAAATTCCAACTGGATAATAACCTCCAGCCCACGGATTATGAAGCGAAGTCTGATCGGAACCTAAATCAATTTTGATGTTTTCCTGATCGAAACGTTCCCAAACGTCCACAACATTTCCTAAATAAGCAATTGAAACCGTTTCTTTATTGGCTTTCGCTAAAGCTACTCGGGCAACAAGTTCGTCTGTAGAAGTTACAACTTCATTAATCCAACCTTGTTCGTGACGGATTTTAGTAATTTTTGGATTTACTTCGGCGCAGACCGTAATACAACCCGCAATGTTTCCTGCTTTTGGTTGTGCGCCCGACATTCCGCCTAGACCAGAAGTTACAAATAAACTTCCTTCTGGATTCTGTTTTATTTTTCTGAAACCATTTAAAACCGTAATCGTAGTTCCGTGCACAATTCCCTGTGGGCCAATATACATATAACTTCCCGCTGTCATTTGTCCGTATTGCGAAACGCCTAAAGCATTCATTTTTTCCCAATCGTCAGGTTTTGAATAATTTGGGATTACCATTCCGTTTGTAACCACAACTCTTGGCGCTTCTTTATGCGAAGGAAATAATCCCATCGGATGTCCGGAATACATTGTCAAAGTCTGTTCATCTGTCATTTCAGACAAATATTGCATCGTCAATAAATATTGTGCCCAGTTTTGAAAAACGGCTCCATTTCCGCCATAAGTAATCAATTCATGCGGATGTTGCGCTACGGCATAATCCAAGTTGTTCTGAATCATATGCATAATCGATTTTGCTTGCAATGATTTTCCTGGATATTCATCAATTGGACGCGCATACATTTTGTAATTAGGACGAAGACGGTACATATAAATACGTCCGTAAGTTTCTAATTCTTCTGAAAATTCAGGAATTAATTCGGCGTGATGTTTTGGATCAAAATAACGCAAAGCATTTTTTAGCGCCAGTTTTTTCTCTTCAGCCGAAAGAATTTCTTTTCGTTTTGGCGCATGATTAATAGCTGGATCGTATGCTTGCTTTGGAGGTAATATATTTGGAATTCCTTGTTGTATTTGTTCTTTAAAAGTCATTTTTTAAGATTCTAAGATGCTGAGATTCTAAGTTACTAAGATATTGAGCTTAGATTAACAACAGATTAATTTTTTGTTTTTTTTAATTATGTCGCCCCGCTGGGGCTTATATATGACAAACGTTTAAATGATTTCTATAAATATTTTGCTCCTCTGGAGCTGATGAAATAAAGCCTTGGAAAGGCGGAATATTTATAGAAAATAATAATCACTCGATACACAAGCTCCAGCGGAGCAGAATATTGGCCGACGAAATTGCAATTTAAAATTTGGAATTTATTTCAATTGTCTCATTTTCAAATTGACTTATTGGCAAATTGTCGCATTTTTCTAATTAAAAAAACTAGGGATAACGGATATCCGACCTATGATAGGATTTGTGGATCGTAATCCTAAATTTTCTCGAACGAATATCCATGTATGATATTTTAGATTAAAGATTGGTGATTTTAGATTTTCAAAAATTATCTAATTGACTAATTATCTCATTTTCTAATTAAGAATAAACCTCTTCATTAACACAAAACGGCATTTTCTTACCTTCAATAACAGCAATTACATTTTGTGCTGCACAGACTGCCATTCCGTTTCTGGCTTCGTATGTTGCTGAACCAATGTGTGGTAAAACACAACAATTGGGAAGCGACAATAACGGATTATCTTGTTTCATTGGTTCTGGGTTGGTAACATCAAGTCCCGCGCCCCAAATTATATTATTAGTTAATGCGTTAAATAAATCATCTTCATTATGAAATTTTCCTCTTGCTGTATTGATGAAAATTGAATTCGGTTTCATTTTGGCAAAAGCATTTTTATTGAAAATCTCATTGTTTTCTTCGCTGTAATTAGAATGAAGGCTCAAAACATCACTTTCTGAAAGTAAAGTTTCAAAATCTACCAATTTGGCATCCAATTCTTTTTCGGCATTTTCATTATGAGAGCGATTATGGTAAATAATTTTCATCCCAAATGCTGCTTTACATTTTTGAGCCATTTCAAAACCAATTCTTCCTAAGCCAAAAACACCTAATGTCTTGCCATAAAGTTCCTGTCCTAAATTGGCTAATGGATCAAAACTTCCCCAATCGTTGTTTAAAATTCTTTTATGATTGAAAAATGATTTTCTCGCAACGCTCTGCATCAAAAGAAAAGCGACATCAGAAGTAGCTCTGCTTAAAACATCAGGCGTATTTCCAACAGGAATTTTTCTGCTATTTGCTGACGGAATATTGACTGAATCAAATCCAACAGAAAACAAAGCGATGCCTTTTAAATTAGGGCATTGCTGAAAAAAATCTTCATCCAAATTGTTGGTTCCAACACTCAAAAGAATATCATTTTTCTGGCAGATTTCTATAAATTCTTTTCTAGATAATATATTTTCTGTTGGATTTATGGTCAGGTTTATGCCTTTTTCCTGAAGTAATCTAAGACCTGCTTCAGGTATATTTTTATTGATAAAAACGTTCATTTTGTGGTGTTCTAATTTTTATTTATTCGTCCAGTTTTTTTATCATATCCGTAAGGACAATGACGACAGCCACTTTTGCAGCAATAGCCTCTTTTTAAATGATGTTTTTCGGTAAAGCATTTGTAACCTTCGGGCGTATAATAAAAATCTTCGCCTTCGATTAATTTATTTTCATTACTTTGCTCTTTCATAAATCTGCTTCGCGTTCTTTTTAATAAACTTTAAAATCAAAAATATAAATATTTGATTGTGATTTTATTGAAATCGAACAATTTTATAGCTACAAATTTATAAATTTTACAGCCAATGTTTCTGATTGTTGCCAAATATTTAATTCCGAAAGGATATCGTGGAATGGCATTATTTCCGTTTGTGTTGGTAAAATATGATTTTGATAAATCAAATGAAGTTTTCGTTAATCATGAAAAAATACATTTGAGACAGCAAATCGAATTGCTGATTATTCCGTTTTTTATTTGGTATGTTTTGGAGTTTTTTATTCGTTTAATTCAATATAAAAACAAAGATTTAGCCTATCGAAATATAAGCTTTGAAAGAGAAGCTTATGCAAAAGAATCTGACATAAATTATTTAAAAAACAGAGGATTTTTTCAGTTTTTAAATTATATATAAAGCAATAAGCATTAAAAGTATTAAGACAAAGATTATCACTTTTGACTTTCGACTTTTGACTTTCAACTATTAAAAATGAATCCAGTTTTCAATCAAAATATAAATATTCAATTTCCAAATGATATTTCCCTGACTATAAAGCGTGAAGATCTTATTCATCCTTTTGTTTCTGGGAATAAATTTCGAAAATTAAAATACAATTTGCTTCAGGCGAAAGACGAAAAGAAAGAAACTTTATTGACTTTTGGAGGCGCATTTTCCAATCATATTGCGGCTGTGGCGTATGCAGGAAAAGAGCAAGGATTCAAAACTATTGGAATCATTCGCGGAGACGAACTTCAAGATAAAATTGAAGAAAATCCAACTTTGAAATTTGCTCAAGAAAACGGAATGCAGTTTGAATTTGTTTCTCGCGAAGATTATCGTTCTAAAAATGAAAAATCTTTTATAGAAAAGTTAAAAGCTAAATTTGGAGATTTTTATCTGGTTCCCGAAGGAGGAACAAATGAACTCGCGGTAAAAGGCTGCGAAGAGATTTTAACTGAAGAAGATTCTGCTTTTAATTACGTTTGTTGTGCTGTTGGAACTGGCGGAACTATTTCTGGATTAATAAATAGTGCAAGGCAAAATCAGAAGATTTTAGGTTTTCCAGCGTTAAAAGGTGACTTTTTAAACGATGAAATTCGTATTTTTGCCAAAAAAGATAACTGGAATTTAATTTCTGACTATCATTTTGGAGGTTATGGCAAGGTAAATTTAGAATTAATCGAATTTATTAATGCTTTCTTTGAAGAAAATAAAGTGCCTTTAGATCCAATTTATACAGGAAAGATGGTTTTTGGCGTTATAGATTTAATCGGCAAAAATTATTTTCCTGCACATTCAAAAATATTACTCATTCACACTGGTGGATTACAAGGAATTGAAGGAATGAATATAAAGTTGAAGCAGAAAAAATTACCAATACTCAAAACCAATGATTAAAAAAATTGTATTACTTTTCGTAATATTAGCTTTTGCAAGCTGCTCATCGAGTAAGCCAGCCATCGCGACGACTAAAAAAGCGGCAGCGGTTCAAACCCGAACAGCTTCAACAAAAAGAGGTGCTCCCGTAAAACCAATCGGTAAAAATTATCCTTCTACAAATAATACAACTGAGGTTATTCAATCGACATCCAAAACAGTTGTTACCAGCGATTTAATCAATAATTATGTATTGCAGTTTAAAGATATTGCAATGGGAAATATGAAAACGTACGGAATTCCTGCGAGTATTATCTTGGCGCAAGGAATTTTAGAATCGGGCGCGGGAAGAGGAGATTTAGCGCTTGAAGCGAATAATCATTTCGGAATCAAATGTCACAAAGATTGGTTGGGTGAAAGTGTTCGCCATGATGACGATTCGGCTCAGGAATGTTTTAGAAAATATCCTCACGCCTCAGAATCTTACAGAGATCACGCTTTATTTTTAGTTGGAAAAAAACGTTATGAAACTTTATTTACATACGAAAAAGACGATTATAAATCGTGGGCAAAGGGTTTGAGAGCAGCGGGTTACGCAACAGATCCAAAATATCCAGATAAGTTAATTAGTTATATTGAACGTTATAATCTTCATCAATACGATTGCCAGGTTACAGGAAAAAATTATACTCCTATAAATACATCGGCTCCAACAAGAAGTTCGACTTCAGTTGCAAATTCAGATCCGAAGATCAATATGAATCAATACGATCCTAATTTATACGAAGTTCAAAAAGGAGATACTTTGTATTCTATTTCAAAGAAATTCAATTTGTTGGTTGAGGATTTAAAGAAGAAAAATAATTTAACTGATAATGCTATTTCAATAGGGCAGAGGCTAAAGGTGAAATAATTATCAATTGATAATTGACAATTAACAATTATCAAGAAATCTAAAATAAAAAATGTTATATAAAAGAAGTAGTCAGCTTTTTGCTGAAGCAGAAAAAGTAATTCCAGGAGGAGTAAATTCACCAGTAAGAGCATTTAAAGCAGTTGGCGGAACTCCAATTTTTGTAAAAAGTGCCAAAGGGGCATATTTATTTGATGAAGACGGAAACAAATTAATAGATTATATCAACTCTTGGGGGCCAATGGTTTTAGGTCACGCTTATCAACCAGTTGTAGATGCGGTGATCGAAAAAGCAAAATTGGGAACTTCATTTGGAATGCCGACAGAATTGGAAACAGAAATCGCAGCTTTGGCCGTTTCTATGGTTCCAAATATTGATAAAATTAGATTTGTTAATTCGGGTACAGAAGCTTGTATGAGCGCAATTCGTCTGGCTCGTGGATTTACAAAAAGAGATAAAATTGTAAAATTTGCAGGTTGTTACCACGGACATTCAGATTCATTTTTGATTCAGGCAGGAAGCGGTGCGGTAACTTTTGGTTCACCAAATAGTCCAGGGGTTACAGAAGGAACTGCAAAAGATACTTTATTAGCAAAATACAATGATTTAGAGAATGTAAAAACTTTAATCGAAGCTAATAAAGGAGAAATCGCAGCCATTATTATCGAAGCAGTTGCGGGAAATATGGGTTGTATTCCACCAGCAAAAGGTTTCTTGCAAGGTTTAAGAGATTTGTGTACAGCAAACGGAATCTTATTGATTTTTGATGAAGTAATGACTGGTTTCCGTTTAGCTCGCGGAGGAGTTCAGGAATTGTATGGAATTGATGCTGATATCGTGACTTTCGGAAAAGTAATTGGTGGCGGACTTCCAGTTGGGGCTTTTGCTGCACGTGAAGAAATCATGAATTATTTAGCGCCTCTTGGTCCGGTTTATCAAGCGGGAACATTGTCTGGAAATCCGTTGGCTACGGCAGCGGGATTGGCGATGTTGAAAGCTCTTGATAATGATAGAGAAATCTTTACTCGTTTAGAAGAAAAAACAGCTTACTTAGAAGCAGGAATCGATAGAGTTTTAAAAGCAAATAATGTTGTTTTCACAATCAATAGAGTAGGTTCTATGATTTCCGTTCACTTTGATGCGAATCCAGTTACAGATTTTCAAACTGCTGCAAAAGGAGATAATGAAACGTTTAAGAAATTCTTCCACGGATTACTTCAAGAAGGAGTTTATATCGCGCCATCTGCATACGAAACTTGGTTTATTACAGATGCATTAACTTACGAAGATTTAGATTTTACAATTAATGCAATTGATAAGGTTTCTAAAACTTTCTAATAAATAAAAAACAAAAAAGAGGCTTTTTAAAGCCTCTTTTTTTTATGAACCAAATTAGATTTTATCTTCTCTGCGTTCTTTCATTTTGTCACGCATTTTGTCTTTTTTCTCTTCTTGCAAAGTTTTCCATTTTGTGTATTGGTCAGCTTTTAAGATCGATTTCATTTTAGCGTCATTTGCAGCTACTTCATCTTCCATTTGTTTTTTGAAAGCCGCTTTTTCTGCCGCAGTTGGTTTTGTATTACTGTCTTTTTGATCTTTTCTCGCTTCTCTAAATTTTTCAGCTTTAGCACTTCTATCAGCTAAAAGTTGTTTCACCTGAGCTTGTTGATTGGCATCTAAACTTAATTCTGAAGTAAGTTTTTGAAGTTGTTTTTCGTTACGTTGTTCCGGTGTCATTCTTTCTTTGTGTTCACGCGCCGGTTTTTGATCTGCGTCTTGTGCAAAACTTGCTATTCCAACCAATAGCATAGCAGCAATTAATAATTTTTTCATCGTTAAGTTTTTTTAATTGTTTATAGTAATTAGACTTTTTTTGATTAATTAGGTTTAAATTGATTTTCAGAATTATAGTTTATTTAACAAAAACGAAAATTAATTGTTTGAAATTGTTTAGGTTAGTAAAACTTTGTATTGTAAACGAAAAGTTAAGTTTGATTGGTGTTTCACCTGAAAGGTTTAAATAATTTTCTTAATTTTAAGGAACTATTCAAAATCAAACTCTATGAATCCAGCAAACAATAAAATCGCTTTTTTTTCTACACAGCCTTATGATAAGACGTTTTTTAACAAATACAATGAAGAATTTGGCTTTCGATTAGATTTTTTTGAAACACAATTAAATCCGCAGACTGTAGCTTTAATTGAAGAATGTGAGATTGTTTGTGTTTTTGTTAATGATATTGTAAACGAAACAGTTATTAAACAATTAGCAGAAAAAAAAGTAAAAATAATTGCTTTGCGTTGCGCTGGTTTTAATAATGTTGATTTAGAAGCGGCTAAAAAAAATAATATAAAAGTTTGTCGCGTTCCTGCATATTCTCCACAAGCTGTTGCAGAACATGCGATGGCGATGATTTTGACTTTAAACAGAAAAACGCATAAAGCGTATAATAGAGTTCGCGAGCAAAATTTTTCCCTAAACGGATTATTAGGTTTTGATTTATTCGGAAAAACAATTGGAATTATTGGAACAGGAAATATTGGTAAAGCATTTTCTAAAATTGCATTGGGTTTTGGCTGTAAAGTTTTGGTTTATGATATTGTAGAAAGTGACGAAATGAAAAAAGACGGCGTTTCTTTTGTTGGTTTAGAAGAGATTTTCAAATCTAGTGATATCATTTCGCTTCATTGTCCGCTTAACGATCAAACGAAACATATAATCAATAAAACTTCACTTTCTTTTATGAAGGAAAGCGTTATGATTATCAACACCAGCCGTGGCGGATTAATCGAAACATCATCGGTTATTGAAGGTTTAAAAGAAGGTAAAATAGGTTATTTAGGAATTGACGTTTACGAACAGGAAGAAAAATTGTTTTTTAGAGATTTATCGGCAGATATCATTCAAGACGATGCAATTCAGCGTTTAATGAGTTTTCCGAATGTTTTAGTAACGGCGCATCAAGCGTTTTTTACAAATGAAGCTTTGACGCAGATTGCTTTAGTTACCTTTAATAATATAAAGTCTTTATTGGCTAAAAATGATATTGAAAATAAAGCGGCTTTGTTGGTATAATTTAAATATCAGATTATGAAAAATAAAATTTTAATTCTAATTGGAATATTGGCATTGCATTCTTGCCAAAATAAAAATGATTCGAAAAATATTGTCAAAACAATTATTCAAGATACTTTATCCAAAACAGTAGGAGGAACGGCAAATTTAAGTGATGCTCCACCAAGAGATGATAAAGCAGTTGAGCTAATCAGAACGCAGTTAAATATTTTATTAAAAAGTGATTTACCTACATTAACAAAAGACGATCGTTACTTTTATTACGAAGAATTTGATTTAAATAACGATAAGAAAAACGAATATTTTGTTGGTTTCTCCAACTCATATTTCTGCGGAAGCGGAGGCTGTTCAGGATATATTTTAAATAATGATGGAAGTGTAATCAATAAATTTACCGTAACTGATTTTCCAATTTATGTGACGACTTCATCAACAGAAAAATTTTATGATTTGATATTTGAAAGCGGAGGAAAATTTCATCTTTTAAAATTAAAAAGTGGAAAATATCCTTCAAATCCATCTGTTCAGGAGGTTTTAAAAGGTAATGTTCCAAAAGAAAGTACAAAAGTTTTGGATGTTAATTCTAAGAAATTGGAGAAGTATTCGTTTTAAATTCCAATTTTAATTTATTTAAACTGGAATAAAGTCCAGCTCTACAATATGATTTGTTCCTTCGGAACTAGAAAAGAGCTTCAGCTCGATTTATATTGTAGGGCCGGACTTCAGTCCGGTTGATGGTTGGGAATATAAATTCTAAATAAAAACCCGATAGGTTTTATAGCCTATCGGGTTTGAAATATTATAAAATTCAATTTAAAATTTACCCCACCAATTCCACAAATTTAAACTCGCCGTCAACGACAACTTTAGTCAAACCGTGTTTAGATAAGTTTTTCATAGATGCATCCCATTTTTTACCGCTTAAGTTAGCTGTAATTTTTAGCTGCGTTAGATCCATTCTATTTTCATTTTTAGTAAGCAAGTCAATGATGAATTTTTCTTCATCAGATAATTCAATCTGAGCTTGTTTTTTCTCAGGACGCATTTGAGGGAATAATAAAACTTCTTGAATAGAAGCATTATTTGTTAAATACATAATCAAACGATCCATTCCAATTCCCATTCCAGACGTTGGAGGCATACCATATTCAAGCGCTCTTAAGAAATCCTCGTCGATAATTCCGTTTGCTTCGTCGTCACCTTTTTCAGAAAGACGCATTTGATCTTCAAAACGTTCTCTTTGATCAATTGGATCATTTAATTCAGAATATGCATTTGCAATTTCTTTACCACAAACCATCAATTCAAAACGCTCAGTCAACTCTGGATTATCGCGGTGCTCTTTACAAAGCGGAGACATTTCTTTTGGATAATCAGTAATGAAAGTTGGCTGAATATAATTTCCTTCACATTTAGCTCCAAAAATCTCATCAATTAATTTTCCTTTACCCATTGTTTCGTCAACCTCGATTCCCATTCCTCTTGCGGCTTCAAACAATTCTTGTTCTGTTTTTCCAGAAATGTCAAAACCAGTAAAATGTTTGATAGAATCTGTCATCGTAACGCGTGCATAAGGCGCTTTAAAGTTGATTGTGTGCTCGCCAAAAGTAACTTCGCTTGTACCATTTACAGCAACGGCACAATGCTCCAATAAACCTTCAGCAAATTCCATCATCCAGTTGTAGTCTTTGTAGGCTACATATATTTCCATTGCAGTAAACTCAGGGTTATGCGTTCTATCCATACCTTCGTTACGGAAATTTCTAGAAAACTCATAAACGCCTTCAAATCCACCAACAATTAATCTTTTTAAATATAATTCATTTGCAATACGCATGTAAAGCGGAATATCAAGCGAGTTATGGTGCGTAATAAATGGTCTTGCCGAAGCTCCACCAGGAATTGACTGTAAAACCGGAGTGTCAACTTCCAAATATCCAGCGTCGTTAAAATAACCACGCATTGCAGTAAATAACTTAGTACGTTTAATGAAAGTTTCTTTAACCTGCGGATTTACAGTTAAATCTACATAACGCATTCTGTAACGTAACTCAGCGTCGTTAAAAGCATCGTGTACATTTCCTTCTTCGTCAACTTTTGGTAACGGAAGCGGACGTAACGTTTTACTTAAGAAAGTAAATCCGCTTACACGAATACATTTTGCACCAACTTGCGTAGTAAACAATTCTCCTTCAATACCAATAAAATCACCTAAATCGGTTAATTTTTTGAAAACTTGGTTGTACAAAGTTTTATCGTCACCTTCACACAAAACATCACGATTCACGTACAATTGAATACGTCCTTCGCTGTCTTGTAACTCAGCAAAACAAGCTTTACCTTGATCACGAACACTCATCAAACGTCCTGCAACGATAACCTTCTTACCTTCCTCAAAAGTTTCCTTTATCTGCTTCGAAGTATGATTTACAGGAAAAAGATTAGCTGGATAAGGATTGATTCCCAGATTGCGTAAGTTTTGAAGTTTTTCTCTTCTGATGATTTCTTGTTCTGATAATGCCATTTTGTGCTCTTTTTTTAAGTGTGCAAAGATAAAGAAAAGAATGCAAATTTTAGAATGCAGTTTTTAGATTTTTTGAAGCATTAATTTATTGGATTTCAATCACCTTTTGTCCCGCTATCCGTTTCAATCTTTTATGCCGAACACCGGTATAAAAGGATTTCCACTTCTATCGGGGCTAGATTAGACCTTTTTGTTTTTATTAGACCTTTATATTGTAAGAAATTAAATAAAAAACAGATTATCTTAGCAACTCAAAACCTCAGAACTTTTCCAAAAAAATGAAATACCTATCAAGTTTATTATTTATAATTTTATTTACAAGTTGTCAAATTACAGAAACTATTACCATCAATTCTGACGGAAGCGGCGATATAAAAGTCGAACAAATTAGAGACGAAAACAGTTATATGCAATTGGCTGGCGAAGAATATTCTAAAGAAAATGTTTTTCAGGATACAACTTACGTCTTTAAAGAATATATCGATAAGTACAGTGAGAACTTCGCAAAATATACCGCTGAAGAACAGCAGTTATTTAAAAAATATGAAAATGTAAAAGTGCATCTTAAAAAAAGTTCTTTTGAGAAAGAATATAAAAATGAGTTTTCGCTTCACTTTAATAAAGTCTCTGAAATTCCAGATCTATTTAAAACAGAAAATTATGCTTCAGATATTCAACACAATTATGCTTTGACCGCCGAAAATCATTATTATAAAATAGAATATAATTTTGATGGAAAAATTTTCAAGCGTTCTGTTTCTATTACAAATATTGCTGAATTAGAAAAAGCAAAACAAGAATCGGAGAAATTCTTAACTAAATACGGTTCTTCAAAATTGGTTCAAAATTATATTTTAAAGTATCATTTTCCTTTTAAAATAAAATCAGTTTCAAATTCAAAAGCAGTCATCAGTTCAGACAAAAAATCTTTAACATTAGAATTTTTGCTTTCTGATTTTTCCCAAAATCCTGAAATAACAAATTTGGAAGTGATTTTAGAATAAAACTTCAAATAATTTTTAAAAGAAGGTATCTTCGCCATATAACCTAAATCTATTTTTATGAAAAGAATTCTACTTAGTTTTTTTATTGTTTTTTGTGTTGCAAGCTGTACGCTTAAAGAAAAGGTCGTGATGAACGAAGACGGATCCGGAACTTTTTCTTATGGATTTGATATGTCTCCGATGTATAAAATGGGGATGAAAAAAACAGATTCTACGAAAGTCAATAAAATTGTAGATACTACTTTTACCTTCAAAGATATGCTTAACAAGTTAAGTGACAGTATTTCTAAATTGCCAAATGCAGATAAAGAGAAAATCGAGATGCTGGAGAAAGAAAAAGAGAAACTTAAAATTTTGGAGAATTTTAAAGTTAGCATGAAAGTAAACGACGAGAAAAAGCAATTCGAATACACTATGTCTATTGATTTTCCTAAAGGAACAGATTTTAAAACTATTGCAACACCTGCCGAAAGTTTAGAAGCGTTGGCGGCGACAGACAAAAAAAGATTAGGAGCTTTAAGTGCCGCGCCAAAACCTGAAGAAAAGTCTAATACCACCATTTTTTATGATGGAAAAGTTTTTATTAAATCGGTAACATCTTCTAAAGACGACAAAAAAACTAAAAAGAAAAAAGAAGCTAAGAAAGAAAAGAGTGATGATCCGTTCTCAAAACAAATGAATGAAATGCTGAAAGAATGTAAATATATAGCAGAATATCACTTTCCTAAAAAGATTAAAACTATTTCAATCAAAAATGCAGTGATAGCATCAGATAGAAAAAGTTTTATTGTCGAAATTCCGCTAGAGAATATGCAGGAAAGCAGTGTGGATTTTGGTTTCAAAGTGGAGTTTGAACAATAATTAGAGGTTTTTAATAAGATGTATTTTTAAAAATAGTCTTCGTATCTTTGATAAAAAATTGTACTACGATGAAATTATATAAATTACTTAGTTTTTCTTTTTTAATAGCAACATTGACGAGCTGTACTTTTACCGAAAACATTTACATCAATGACAACGGAACTGGAAAATTTTCTGTAGATATGGATGGTTCTTCTTTAATGGAAATGGCTGGAGATCAGATTGCTGGTCAAATGGGAGAAGATGCTAAAAAAGATATCGATTCGACTTTTACATTCAAGCAATTATTTGAACAGAAAAAAGACAGTATTGCCAAATTGTCTCCTGAAACTCAAAAAGAACTTAAAAAACTAGAAAACTTTGTTGTAACGACCAAAATGAGTTCTTCCAAAAAGCAGTTTTTAATGACTTTAGGAACCGATTTTAAAAATGTAAACGAATTACAAGATATTCTTCAAACTTTAAGCACATTTCAAAAACTAGAAGGCGGAGCTGGCGCAAGTCCGCTTGGAAGTGGTTTTGGAGATAATAACAGTAAATTAAGTTACACTTACGACGGAAAGAAATTTACAAGAAAAGCAGTAATCGATCAGCAAAAATTGGCTGCAAAACCTAAAGATTCTGCTGGAGATATGTCTAAAATGATGTTTGCATCTTCTAATTATATTGTAAAATATCATTTTCCAAAAAAAATAAAGAAAGTCTCTAATCCAAACGCTTTGTTTAGCGACGATCGAAAATCACTTACCATTCAATACTCTTTTACGGATTATATGGAGAATCCAGACAAACTTAACTTTGATGTTGAGTTTGAAAAATAATTAAAATGAACAAAAATATCCAACTTCAGGATCTGGGAAAAAGAGATTATAAATCGACTTGGGAATATCAAGAAGAAATTTTCAAAGATATAGTCGATTTAAAAATCAAGAACAGAAGAGAAGAACTTGATCTGCCAACTCCAAATTATTTATTGTTTGTTGAGCATCCGCACGTTTATACCTTGGGTAAAAGCGGCGATTTAGAAAACTTATTATTAAACGAAAAACAACTAGAAGCCAAAGGAGCGACTTTCTACAAAATAAATCGTGGTGGTGATATTACGTATCACGGGCCTGGACAAATTGTAGGTTATCCTATTTTGGATCTAGAAAACTTCTTTACCGATATTCATAAATATTTGCGTTTTCTAGAAGAATCTATTATCCTGACATTAGCAGAATACGGTTTAGAATCGGGCAGAAGCGAAGGCGAAACTGGAGTTTGGCTTGGTGCAGGAACTCCATTTGCACGTAAAATTTGCGCAATGGGCGTTCGCGCGTCACGATGGGTAACCATGCATGGATTTGCCTTAAATGTAAATGTAGATTTAGGATATTTTGACAATATTATTCCGTGCGGTATTCGCGGAAAAGGCGTTACTTCTTTAAACGTTGAACTTGGTGTTCAAAAAGTTGACGAAGAAGAAGTAAAAGCCAAAATTATTAAACATTTAAAAGATTTATTTGAAGCAGAATTCATCTAAAATAAACTTCTAAATATTATAAGCCGCTTCTAGTTTTTGGAGTGGTTTTTTTGTTTTTTCTCTTAAAAAATGCAATATTTTCATTCTAAAAGCTCTTTTTTGAATTTGAAATAGAGTTTGAATAATTAAATAGAAATCGGTTTTTTACAAAAATATATTTCAAAAAAATGAAAAAACAATTGGCAAAAGTTAAGATTTTGAAAGGATGCTAAATTATATAACTTATGTAATTGTCTAGTGTATTTGTGCTAAATTTGAAAACATCGCAAGTAAAGTTTAATCAAATCTAACCAAATTCCTTATGAGAAAAATCTACTTATTATGTTTTCTATTTATTCTTAATGGTCTTTTTGCTCAGAAGAAAGATAAATTATATCCAATTACTGCTTACGAAAAAGCATGGCAGGAGAAAAATAGTGATGCTCGATTGAAAATGATTAAATCGATTTGGCTCGAAGACAGTACTTTTGAAGATCCTTCGGCATCGATAAAAGGAACGGCAGCTTTTAATAATGTGATAAATGAATTTTATAAAAAATTTCCAGATGCTATTTTATCATCAGGTCCAAAGATTGTAAAAGATAATTATGTGACTTGGGAATGGAAAATTGTCGACTCGAAAAATAAGCTTATAATAGGTGGTCGAGATTTCGCAAGATTAAATGGAAAAGGACAAGTAAGTAAAATTATTGGTTTTTGGGATAAAGATGCTGCTTTGTCTGAAGCTGATCTTCTGAAAAATCTAGAAGCTGACAATATAAAAGTAGTTGCAAAGTACTATGAATGTCTTTTTAAAACAAGAGATTTTGATGCAATGGCAACTTTGATAGAAGATGGAGCGACTTATTATCAAGCGACGGGTTTGCCTTATGGTGGAACTTTTGTTGGTTTTAGCGAATGGACTAAAATGTTTGCCAAATCAACAGAATTTTTTGAATTACAAATAGAGAAAGAACCAACTTATTTTAGTGATGCTTCTAAAAATGAAATTATTATTTATTTTACAATAAGTTGTAAATCTAAAAAATCAGGAAAAACGATGTCGATGCCAATTTCTGAGCATTTTGATTTAAAAAATGGAAAAATAACAGCAGTTAGACCTTTTTATTACGATACAAAACAGTTTGCAGAATTTCTGAAAAGTAAGAAGTGATAATAAATAGTGAATAGTAAAAAGTGACTAGCAATTAGTTAAAAAAAGCGACCTAATTTTAGGTCGTTTTTTTTATTCGAAAAAATTTAATTCGAGTTGTTCTGGCAAAAGCCTAAAACTCATTCTGTGGTATTTTGTAGTGCCATATTTTTTAATTGCTTCTCGATGTTCTTTAGTCGGATAGCCTTTGTTTTTTTTCCAATTGTACATTGGAAATTCTTCATGAATTTGATCCATATATTCATCACGATAGGTTTTGGCAAGTACAGAAGCGGCAGCAATGCTTAAATATTTTCCATCTCCTTTTATAATACTCTGATTTGGAATTGATTTTAGTAACGAAATTTCTTCAGCGGTAAATATTTTTCCAAACGTATTTTTGAGTCCTAGCTTTGCATTTATAGCGCGATTTCCATCCACTATAATATATTCTGGAATATGCTTTAGTTTTAAAATGCATTCTTGCATTCCTTTCATAGAAGCGTTTAAAATGTTTATTTCATCAATTTCATCTGGAAATAAATGAGTAACCGCAAAACATAAAGCTTCTTTTTCTATAATTGGTCTTAAAAGCGCTCTAGTTTTTTCAGACAGCTGTTTACTGTCGTTTAATATTTGATTCTCAAAATGTTCTGGTAAAATTATAGCTGCGGCTGTAACTGGACCCGCAAGACATCCACGGCCAGCTTCGTCAGTTCCAGTTTCTAAAATAAATCCTGAGAAATTTTTTTCGAGCATTTTATTTTCTTTTGAATCGCAAATATTATGATTTTTTGAAAATTGACCTAAAAAATAAAGTTCTAAAAAAATATCTAAATGTGGTTTTATAATAATTTAGTTTTTTTTTGTAAGAAAAGAACTCTTTATGTTGGTTTTGTTGTTTTAGCTGTGGAACATTTTTTTTAGATTTTAGAATCTGAGAATCAGATAAAAACGTAATGATTTTCTTTAATATGGAAGAGAATGAATATTTCTTTTTTCTATGAATGAAAGAATTTAGAAGACGAAAATGACGAAAAGCAAGATTAAAAAATTTTCCCCATTAACTTTTTGTTAAGATATTATTTATAAATATCATGTTTGTAACTTAAAAAAATGCGATTTGTTACACTTTAAAATGTTAATTATTTGTTAAAATTAGAAAGTGATAAAAAGAACGTTTTTAACCGTTTTGTTAAATATAACTACGTATAAGCGTGAAATTGTTGCTTTATTTATTTTAAGTGTTAAGGAAACATTAAAATAACATTAGAAAGCGTTAATAAACGGCTTGGTATTTTAAGAAATAATTATGATGTTTGCGAAATACTAATTCAAAATAACTTAAAATGAAATTAAAATTAAAATGGATTTGTACGCTCCTTGTAGCGTTGTCTATGCAGTTTTCTTTTGCTCAGGAGAGAACTGTAACTGGAAAGGTATCTGATAAAACAGGTGTTGTTCCAGGTGTAAATGTCCAAGTGAAAGGATCTAAAACAAGTACTCAAACAGATTTTGACGGAAGCTATTCTATCAAAGCTAAAACAGGAGATGTTTTGATTTTTTCTTACGTGGGTATGAATAATAAAAATGTTACTGTAGGAACATCTAACACAATTAGCGTTGAATTGGAGTCTGAGGCACAATTAATGAATGAAGTTGTGGTTGTTGGTTACGGTGTACAGAAAAGAAAAGAGGTAACAGGATCTATTTCTAAAATTGCCGGAAAAGACATTTCTAACTTGGTTACTCCATCTTTCGAAGGTGTTTTAGCAGGTAGAGCAACAGGGGTTCAGGTTTTAACAAATACTGGTCTTCTTGGTGCTGCACCAAAAATTAGAATTAGAGGTATTGGATCTATTTCTGGTAGTACAGAGCCTTTAATTGTTGTAGATGGTGTGCCAATTTACTCTGGTGATATTGGAGGTGTTTCTGCTACAAATGGTTTAGCAGATATCAACCCAGAAGATATCGAGTCTTTTGATGTGTTAAAAGATGGTGCTGCTACAGCAATTTACGGATCTCGTGCAGCAAATGGGGTAATTTTAATTACAACTAAAAGCGGTAAAAAAGGTGCTTTAAAAGTAAGTTATTCAAGTGTTTTTGGTGTTGCAAGTGCTGCTAAAAAATATGACTTGTTAGAAACTCCTGATTTCTTAGTGATTTCTAATGAGAAAAGAACAAATGCAGGACAAACTCCTTGGGCAGTTGGTAATACATACAATACAGATTGGCAAGCAGCAGTTTTAAGAAATGCTCCACAAGTAACGCATAATCTTAATTTTAGCGGAGGATCTGAAAAAACTAAATACTATTTGTCTTTAGGTCTTTCTGATATGGATGGTATTAACTTGGCTAATAGTATGAAAAAATATTCTATTAGAGCAAACGTTGATCAAAATATAAACAAATGGTTAAGTATTGGTACAAACTTAGCTGTAAGTAGAACAGAGTATGATGGATTGAACAGTAATGCTAGTGGTCTTTCTGGAAACATCTTTAATACTATCAGACAATTGCCTAATACCCCAATTTATGATGCTTTAGATCCAACAGGTTACAACCTTTCAGCAAATAATGCTACAGTTGGACAGTGGGATAATACAGCAGCGGTTGGAGATAACATTACAAACATTTTATATGTTTTAGATCACAACAAATATAAATCTACAACAACGAGAATTATCGCAAGTGCTTATGCAAATGCGCAAATTACTTCAGACTTAAGTTATAAATTACAGGTAAGTGCTGATAACGCAATGACTGATGGTTTTCAATATTGGAACCCTATTCATGGTGATGGACGTGGATCTAATGGTTTAGTTTACCAAGATAACAGAAACCTTTTAAGATGGAACTGGCAAAATATCTTGAACTACAAACATACTTTTGCTGAAAATCACAACATTGGTTTAACAGGAGTTGCTGAATACCAAAAATCTAGAGACAAATTGTTATGGGGGCAAGGAAGTGACATTATCAGTGATTTCTTTGATGAGAATCTTGTAACAAATACTTTCAATACTAAAGATGCAGGTGGTGGAATTTCAGAAAAAGGTATTATTTCTTACTTAGGTCGTTTTACTTATAACTTTAAAGAAAAATACTTCTTACAGGCTTCTCTTAGACGTGACGGAATTTCACAATTCGAATCTGATGTTAGATACCACAACTTCCCTGGAGTTTCTGCAGGATGGACAGTTTCTAAAGAAAGTTTTATGGAAGGAATTAGCGGTGTGCTTTCTGATTTGAAATTCAGAGGTTCTTATTCTGAAGTAGGTAACGTTGATGTATTAAATGGTGCAGCTTATCCTTCAAAAGATCTTACAATTGGTTCACCTTACGGTCCATCAAATGGTATTGGTTACTATCAGTTTAGTAATCCTCTATTACAGTGGGAAACTTCTACTAAAGTTGACTTTGGTGTAGATTTAGGATTCATGAACAATCGTTTAACGTTAGCGTTTGATTATTTCAAAAATGATATCGATAACTTAGTTTTAGCAGCTCCAACTTCTCCTTCTATTGGTATTCCAAATAATACAGTTAACCAAAACGTTGGTAAAATGTATAACCAAGGATATGAGTTCTCTCTTAACTTTAAGGCAATCAATACTCAAAATTTCTCTTGGGATATTTCTTCTAACTTAACGTTAACGAAAAACAAAGTTACGGCTCTTTACCAAGGACAATCTATTGTAGGTGGTTCTTCTACAGATACAAATATTGCCCCAAACATTATTATTGCTGAAGGTGAGTCAATCAACTCTTTATATGGTTTCAAATATTGGGGAGTTAACTCTGCAAATGGTAACCCAGTTTATTACAAAGCAGACGGAAGTTTAGTACAAGGAAACTTAAACACTCAAACTTATTTCAAATTTGATCCAAACAATCCAGGAGGACCAATGGATACTACAACAGCAGCTACTTTAAGTACAGCTGATAAGAGAATCTTAGGAAACACATTGCCAACATACTATGGTTCTGTATCTTCTAATATGAAATATAAAAACATCGATTTTGGTTTCATGTTCAGATTTAGTGGAGGAAATGACATCTTCAACTCTACAAGAAGAGAGTTGATGAATCAAAATTTCAACAACAACGGAACTGAAATTTTAGGAAGATGGCAAAGTGCAGCTAATCCTGGAGACGGATGGACACCTAGATTATATGCAAGTTCAAATACATTTACTAACCTTTCTGGAAGTGCTAGTACACGTTTTGTTGAAAAAGGAGATTTCATCTCACTTGATAACATTACTTTAGGTTATACATTACCAAAAGTATTATTAGACAAAATTGGTGTAGATACATTTAGACTTTTTGTTCAAGGCCAAAACATCTGGTTAATTTCAGATTACAAAGGTTTGAATCCTGAAATGGAAACTTCTGGAGTAGATATTAATGGTACACCACGTGCTAAAGTGGTTTCAGTTGGATTAAATGTAAGTTTATAATAAAGAAATATGAAAAATATAATAAAAACAATTTTACTTTCTGCAGTGGTACTTGGGATGAGTTCATGTACAGAAGAAAAAGTAATCGATTTAAAGCCGATCAACAATATTTTAAGTCCTGACGCTTTTACTACACCGACATTAATCTCAACATATATGAATGGGGTTTATAATGCGGCTGCAATCGGACAATATAATGCTGCACCAACTAGCCCGAACGGTGGTCGTGGTTATGTATGGGGAGCTGCTTATGTTGAACAAGGTGAAGCTAGAGGAGAAGATGTTGTAAATATGGCAACTTTCTATGAGTTAACTTATAGAGGTACTTATGATCCAACAACGGCTAACAACGTTTACTACTGGGTTGATGGTTACAGATTAATCAACAGATGTAACCTTATGATTGAAGGAACTAATGAAGCTGTTGCAAAAGGTATTATTACTAAGGCAATTGGGGATAATTATATTGGGCAATCTAAATTCTTAAGAGCAATTACACACTTAGAATTGTTAACTTACTTTGCTAGACCTTATAATTTTACTGCTGGTGCAACTCACCCTGGTATTCCTTACAGAACGGTTGGAGTTAATACATTTGAAGAAATTGATTCTGAATCTGCAAAGCCAAGAAATACGGTAGCAGAATGTTATGATAGAATTTTAGCAGATTTAAATGATGCTGAGGCTTTAATTACTTCAGGAAGCAGCACAGCTTTTGCATCTAGACCAATTGGAAGAGCTTCTAAATGGGCTGCAATCGCTTTCAAAACTAGACTTTATCTTCAAAAAAGAGATTGGGCAAATGTTTTGGTTGAAGGAGCTAAATTAAACGGAGCTTTCGCTTTAACTGCAGATCCATATGCGCCTTTCCAAAATACTACAGGAGTTAATGCTAGTAACTCAGAGTCTATTTTCTCTATTCAGCATTCAGCTACAGCTAATCCAGGTGTAAATGCTGCTTTAGCTAGTATTTTAAAAGATAGAGCTTTAGTTTGTATTAGTCCAATTATTTGGAGAGATGCACAATGGTTAGCTGATGACAAACGTAGAGAAGACGGAAAGTTTATTTACACAGCTTCTGGTATTAAATATACTAACAAATATACTGATGTTACGAACAGAACTGACGCTGCTCCAATTATCAGATATGCTGAAGTTGTATTAAATATGGCTGAAGCTCAAGCTCGTCAATCTAATTTGCCAGCTGCTTTAACTTTGTTAAACTCTGTTAGAAATAGATCTCTAGCAAACCCAACAACTCAAGCTTACACAGCTGCTTCTTTTACAACAAACGCAACTATGGTTGCTGCTATTCTTAAAGAAAGAAGAATTGAGTTTTTACAAGAAGGACGTAGATGGACTGATATTCACAGATTACAAGGAGATCCAATAGCCGCAGTTGCTACAAGTGGTATTCCTGCTAAAATGGCAAATGCTGCACCTACAGCTCCTGCATTCGTTTTAGGAAATACTTATGTTATTGCAACTCCTATTGCAGCTATTCCTGCAGCTGACCGTAGATTTTTATGGCCAATACCTCAATTAGAAATGAATACAAATCCAGGTTTAGGACAAAATCCTGATTGGTAATAGGTAATTATTTTGAATTTTTTTTGGAAGCCCCGTATACTTTTGTATACGGGGTTTTCGTTTCAAAATAGCGAAACAATTTTCACTTTATATTATATATTATGTTTTTTCGTTAATACGTTTTTATCTTTACCTTTGCTCAACAAATTTTGTCAAAATAAATTTATACAAAGCCATCAAATGAGAATATTCATTTTCCTATATCTATTAGTTGTACCAACTTTATTGTTTTCTCAAGAAAAAAAAGCCGCTCCTAAAAAGGATTTAGATATGAATACGGAATATTCTAGTATTACAGATACCGTAAAGAAGAAAAAAGCCAAAATAGCAACTATAGACCAATATAAGATTGTCACTTTGGAACATGACACTATATATGCCGACACGTCGTTAACTATAAAAAGTGCTTACAGACAGAATCATCTTAGAAAAGATCTTTTCGGACTTTTAGAATTTTCTAATATCGGTCAGCCATTAAATACCTTGCAATATAGTTTGACAAGTTTTTCTCCGTATCCAGAAATTGGTTTTACAGGAAAACATTCTAATTATATGCAAGCAGATCAAATTCGATATTATTCGGCCGCAACGCCATTTACAGAATTGTTTTTTAATACTACAATTAATAAAGGACAGAACGTAGATTCTTTTATTACTTTAAATACATCCAAAAATCTTAATTTCTCAATAGCCTATAAAGGTTTAAGATCTGAAGGAGATTACATAAATCAATTGGTTAGTGCTGGTAATTTCAGATTTACAACCAGTTATGCTACAACCAGCAGACGATATGCAATCAATATGCATTTTGCCAATCAGGATATAATGAACGAAGAAAATGGAGGAATCACAAATGTTTCCAATTTTGAAAGTGATGATCCAGATTTCAAAAATCGACAAAGATTGCAGGTTTATTTAACTGATGCAGAAACGCTTTTAAAAGGTAGGAGATTGTTTTTTGACCACGCTTTTAGGGTAAATCCAAAAGACGGAAATAACAATTTGTATTTAACACATCAGTTTAATTATGAATATAAAAATTATCAGTATAAGCAGCAGACAATAACGTCTTCTATTACAGATAATAATAATGTTACCACCACAGTAAACCGTTTCGGAGATTCGTATGTTGCAAGCGGCATCAATGATGAAACAAAATATGAAAGACTTTATAATAAAGTAGGTGCAGCGTATGAAAACTCTCTTTTAGGAAAGTTTAATTTTTTTATAGACGATTACAGATCTAATTATCAATATGAAAAAGTAATTGTGGATTCTTTGAACAATGCGATTCCTGCTAATTTGTACTTGCAATTTAATAATGTGGGAGGACAGTACGAATACCAAAAGAACAAATGGAATGGTAGATTTCTGTATTCAAGATCTATTACAAATCAATCTCTTTCTGATTTAGATGCCAAATTGAGATATGATTTAAACGAAAAAATTAAGTTTGATTTTAGATATCGTAATATCAATAAACTGCCAAATAATAATTATAATTTATATCAAAGTAGTTGGGTTTCATATAATTGGTCACATAATTTCAAAAATGAAAAAATAAACTCATTAAGTGCCGAAATAACAACTCCTTGGTTAACGGGGCAAGTTCAATATACTGTGCTGAAAGATCACTTGTATTTTAGAGATACATCGTCAGTTGCAAATGTTCAAATTGTTACACCACAACAGTATGGTAATGTGATAAATTATTTAGAAATAAAAGCAAGCCGTGAGTTTAAATTCGGTCATTTTGCATTAGATAACACGCTTTTGTATCAAAAAGTTGATCAGTCAGATTTGATTTTAAATGTTCCTGATTTTGTCACTAGAAATACCTTTTATTATTCAAATCATTTTTTCAAAAAAGCATTATTTATCCAAACAGGTATTGTATTTAATTATCTGACCAAATATTATGGAGATGATTACAATCCTGTTATTGCAGAATTTTTTGTACAGCAACAAAAAAAGATTGGTGGCTTTGCTACTTATGATGTTTTTGTAAATGCCAGAATTCGTCAGACACGTTTTTATTTGAAAGCGGAACATTTGAATGCGCTTTTTTCACAAAGCAATTATTACTCGGCGCCTAATAATCCTTATCGTGATTTTGTATTGCGTTTTGGTTTGGTTTGGAATTTCTTTCAATAAAAAGCCGAATTTAATTAGAACCACTATATTAAACTTAAATAAAAATGGACTTTTCAAAAAATATTTTAGAAACAATTGGTAACACGCCATTGGTAAAACTCAACAAAATTGTTGCTGAAATTGATGCGTTAGTATTGGCAAAAGTCGAAACCTTTAATCCTGGTAATTCTGTGAAAGACAGAATGGCTGTAAAAATGATTGAAGATGCAGAAGCTGACGGCCGATTGAAACCAGGAGGGACTATTATTGAAGGAACTTCTGGAAATACAGGAATGGGACTTGCACTAGTGGCAATCGTAAAAGGATACAAATTAATTTGTGTGATCTCTGATAAACAATCTAAAGAGAAGATGGATATTCTTCGTGCTGTAGGAGCAAAAGTCGTTGTTTGCCCGACAGATGTCGAACCTACAGATCCTCGTTCTTATTATTCGGTTTCCAAACGTTTGGCCGAAGAAACACCAAATTCTTGGTACGTAAATCAGTATGATAATATGTCAAATTCATTGGCGCATTATGAACAAACTGGACCAGAAATTTGGAAACAGACTGAAGGTAAAATCACACATTTTGTTGTTGGAGTTGGAACTGGAGGAACAATTTCTGGAGTTGGAAAATATTTAAAAGAAAAAAATCCAAACATCAAGATCTGGGGAATTGATACTTATGGTTCTGTTTTTAAGAAATACCACGAAACTGGAATTTTTGACGAAAACGAAATCTATTCTTATATAACAGAAGGAATCGGAGAAGATATTTTGCCTAAAAATGTCGACTTTTCTTTAATTGACGGATTCACAAAAGTAACCGATAAAGATGCAGCAGTTTACACTAGAAAAATTGCGTTAGAAGAAGCTATTTTTGTTGGAAATTCTGCTGGAGCTTGTATAAAAGGTCTTTTGCAATTAAAAGAACATTTCAAGCCTGATGATGTTGTTGTAGTTCTTTTTCACGATTCTGGAAGCCGTTACGTAGGTAAAATGTTCAATGATGATTGGATGCGTGAACGCGGATTTTTAGAAGAAAACATAACTAAGGCAGAAGACGTTATCAAAGATCATATTGATAAAGAATTGATTGTTGTTCGTACCGAAGAATTGGTTTCGCACGCAATTGAGCGTATGCGTAAATACAAAATTTCGCAGATCCCAGTTGTTGATATTAACGGATTTGTTGGTTCTGTTGATGAAACTGACTTGTTTAGAAGTTATGTTGCAGACAAAAATGTAGCCGAAAAACCTATTAAGGAAGTAATGGGAAAACCTTTTCCAATTGTAAAATTAGGAACGCCAATTGAAGAAGTGTCAAAACTTTTCTCAAAAGAAAACGATGCCGTTTTAGTTGACTTAGGAAATGGACATCATCATATTATTACAAAATATGATATTATCGGTTCGATAAAATAGACTTTTACAAATAAATTAATCCATAAATCTGATTGTACTTCTATTAGATTTATGGATTTTTCTTTTAAAAATATAAAATGAATTTTACAGCAATTGATTTTGAAACAGCAACGGGACATCATCCGTGTTCAGTTGGAATTGTTACAGTTCAAAATGGAGTAATAGTAGATGAGTTTGTGTCTTTAATTAAACCTCCAAATAATGAGTATAATCCATTTACAATTCGTGTTCATGGTATTTATCCGAAAGATACTATCAATGCAAAATCTTTTTTTCAAATCTATCCTGAAATAGAAAAGAGGTTAAAAAATCGAGTTGTTGTAGCTCATAACGAAAGTTTTGACCGAAATGTTTTGATGAAAACAATGCTGCTTCATGGTTTAAATTATGAAGATTTGAACATTGCTCCAAAATGGGAATGTACAGTGAAAATTTATAAAGCAAAAGGAATTAAACCGACAAAATTAAGTGACTGTTGCCGAGAAATGAAAATTCAGCTTAATCATCACGAAGCTTTGTCTGATGCTCGTGCTTGTGCGAAACTTTATATGCTTCGATAAATAAATTTATTTGTAAGAATAATAGTAATTTTTTGTTATTTTTAGATTTTTAAAAATACTTTAAAATCTAAAAATGAAAGAAGATTTTCTTCATTATCTCTGGAAATTCAAGAAGTTTGATACCTTGAATTTGAAAACCGCACAAAATGAATTAATTACAATTGTTAAAACAGGTGATTATTTGGAACTTTCTGGCCCTGATTTTTTCAATGCTCTTATAATAATCGAAAATCAAAAATGGGCTGGTAATGTTGAAATCCATTTAAAATCATCGGATTGGTATCTCCACAATCACGAAAAAGATACTGCTTATGAAAATGTAATTCTTCATGTAGTTTGGGAAAATGATACGCCAATTTATAGAAAAAACAATACAGAGATTCCAGTTTTAGTTCTTAAAGATTATGTTTCTAAAGAAGTAATCGAAAACTACAATGCGCTAATTTCTCCTAAAACATGGATTTCTTGTGAAAAACAAATAAAAGATATTGATGATTTTATTTTTAAAAACTGGCAGGAAAGGCTGTTTTTTGAAAGATTAGAGCGTAAATCGGCTTTCATTTATCAATTAGTGGAAGAAACAAATCAGGATTGGGAGGCAGTTTTGTTTTCTCTTTTATTAAAGAATTTTGGATTAAATACAAATGGGAATTCTTTTTTGCAAATTGCGAAAGCAATCCCTTTTTCTGTTATAAGAAAAGAAAGTTTTGAATACGAAAATTTAGAAGCATTACTTTTTGGAACTGTTGGTTTGTTGGATGTAGAAAAAGAAGATGTTTATTTTAAAGATTTGAAGTTTCGATATTTCTATCTACTTCATAAATATCAATTGGAAAGAACTTATATAAATCCGCTTCAATTTTTTAAACTTCGTCCAGATAATTTTCCAACAATTCGACTTTCTCAATTGGCGAGTTTGTATCATAAACATCAAAATTTATTTTCCAAAATAATCGATTTAAAATCAGTTAAAAAGGTTTATGAATTACTAAATGTATCTTCAAGCTTGTATTGGCAAAATCATTATCAGTTTGACAAAGAAAGTCCCAAAAAATCAAAACTATTGTCGAAATCATTTATAGATTTAGTGATTATAAATACCATAATTCCGCTTCAATTTGCTTATTCAAATATTATGGGAGATTCTATAGATGAAGATTTAATCGATTTTATGAATGAAGTAGTTTCGGAAAAAAACGCAATTATTGATAAATTTAATTTGTTTGGGATAAAGTCTCAATCGGCATTTGAAAGCCAAGCGCTGCTTGAACTTAAAAATGAATATTGCGAACGAAAGGCTTGCTTAAAATGCGCTATTGGATTAGAATTGCTTAAAAATAATTAGATAATTTGTACTTTTGTAATCCTGATAAGTCAGGAATCTAAAAATCTAAAATCTAAAATCTGCAATTAAACTATGTCAGCTATTTTAAAACTCAAATTCTTTTTTGAAAAATACGGTTTTCATGTTTCTTCAAGGTTAGCAGATAAGCTTGGAATGCGTGTGACGAATGTGAGATTATTTTTTATTTACATTTCTTTTGTTACAGTTGGTTTAGGATTTGGCGTTTATCTTACTCTCGCATTCTGGATTAGATTAAAAGATTTAATTCGCTCAAAAAGAACTTCAGTATTTGATTTATAAAAAAAGCTCCAAATCTAAATTTGGAGCTTTTTTATGAAGTTATATTTGTTCTTCTTCTGTAGGATTGTTAAGTTTAGATCTTTTCTTGCTATATCCAAAGTATACAATTATACCAAGAATAAGCCATCCAAAAGATAATAACTGCGCATCTTTACTTAAATTAAAAATTAAATAAGAATTAATTGCAATTCCTAATACTGCAATAATTGGTAAAGCAGGAACTTTAAATGTTCTGGTTAATCCTGGTTGTTTTACTCTTAAAATCCAAACAGCAATACAAACCATTGTAAAGGCAAACAAAGTACCAAAACTGGTCATGTCAGCCAATTTGTTGATTGGTGTAAAAGCAGCAACTGTTGCTATAATAGCTCCAAGAATCATTAAGTTAGTTTTTGGAGTTCCAGAAATAGGGTTTACTTTAGAGAAAACTTGTGGAATTAAACCATCTTTAGACATTCCAAGAAAAATTCTAGATTGTCCCATAATCATTACCATTAATACTGAAACCAAACCAATAGTTGCAGCAACGGTAATAATAGAACCAGCCCAGCCTTGTCCTGCAATATCAAATGCATAAGCAACAGGAGCTTTGATGGCTTCAGGATATTTTCCTAGTGGATTGAAGTCTTGGTAATTCATCATTCCTGTTAATACTAAAGAAACAAGAATATATAAAGTAGTACAAATTAATAAAGAAGCGATAATTGCAAAAGGAACATCTTTTTTAGGATTAATGGCTTCTCCAGCTTGTGTAGAAACGGCATCGAAACCAACATAAGCAAAGAAAATAGCTGCAGCTCCAGAGATAATTCCTCCAATTCCGTAAGCATTGTGAGTAGTTTCTTTTTCAATGATTTGAGTTGCTTCAGGAATAAACGGACTCCAGTTTGCTGTATTGATAAAGAAAAGACCAGCAATAATTACAAAGATTACAGCAGATACTTTAAGAATAACAATTGCGTTATTTGCTTTAGCAGCGCTTTTTGTTCCTTTAATAAGCAATGAAATAACTAAAAGAACAATCAAGAAAGCTGGAAGATTCATAGAAAAACCTTCTCCAGTATAGCTTGCTGGATCTGTAGTTAGCCAATCAGGAAGGTGAATGTGAAATATTTTGAGTAATTTGTTAAAGTATCCGGACCAAGAAACGGCGACGGTCATAGAACCCATTGCGTATTCAAGAATTAATCCCCATCCAATTATCCAGGCAAAAACTTCTCCAATTGTACCGTAAGCATATGCGTAAGCAGATCCTTCAACAGGCAAAATAGAAGCAAATTCAGAATAGCAGAGAGCTGCAAATACACAGGCAATACCTGCAATAATAAACGAAATTGCTAATGCTGGACCTGCATGATAATAAGCCCCAGTACCTGTAAGAACAAAAATTCCTCCACCGATAATGGCACCAACACCAATGGCAGTAAGGCTCCATTTTCCTAGGACTCTCTTTAAATCACTTTTTTTCATATCAGCCTCAAAGGCAGATATTGGTTTAACTCTCCAAATTGACATACTATTTTATTGGTTTATTTGTTATTAAGTGCCAAATGTATTGTTTTTTGTAAAAAATAAAAACATTTATCATGTTTTAAGTTATAAAAACTTTATTTTTTTTACAGTACTCTTAAGAATATTTCTTTAAAGGTTGACATTCATTAAATTAATTGCTTATTTGTAAAACATTCAATAATTTTTTAAAAACTACTTTTCTTACTAATATTATCAATATATTTGAAAGTTTTTTCTTTCTTTTTTAATTTACTTTAAATTTAAAGTTTATTTTGTGTCATGAATTTCAAGTATTTCAGCAGATATTTTCATTTTTCAAAACAACAGCAAATAGGTGTTTTTATTCTCTTTGCCATAATGATCGGATTACAGTTTTTTTATTTATTGTCTGATTTTGAGGTTTTAGATGTAAAAGACTCCAATAAGGACAATTGGCTGGCTTATCAGTTGGAAATTGATAGAGAGAAATTGGATGATGAAAATAAGAAAACGACCAATTATCTGTTTAATCCAAATTTTATTTCTGATTATAAAGGTTATAAACTCGGAATGACTGTTGAAGAGATTGATCGATTAATGGCATTTCGTAAAGAAAATAAATATGTAAACTCGGCAGATGAGTTTCAAAAAGTTACAGGCATTTCGGACTCATTATTGAATAAAATTGCTCCTCTATTTAAATTTCCGAATTGGACACAACAAAAAGTTGGTTTAAAATCTAGGCAGATTGATTTTGCAAAAAATGATTTTCCAAAGAAAGAAAAGCTGGAAATATTAGATATTAATCAAGCCAGTCAAGAAGATTTAATGAAATTGTACGGAATTGGAGAAGGATTGTCTGGAAGAATATTAAGGCAAAAAGAAATTCTTGGCTGTTTTGTGTCGATGGAACAAATGAAAGATATTTGGGGACTTTCTCCAGAAGTTATAAGTGAATTAAATAGTCATTTTAAAGTTGTAATTCCGCCATCGCTAAAGAAAATAAAAGTTAATGAAGCGTCTTTAAAAGAATTGTCGCAATTTTTCTATTTCAAATATGCTTTAGCAAAACAGATTGTTACGTATAGAAGCATGAATGGAAATTTTGATAATATTGAGGATTTAGCAAAAATTAAAGATTTTCCTGTAGAAAAAGCAAAAATAATTAGTTTATATTTGGAGTTCTAAAAGAAACCAACTCATGAACTTTGATTACAACGAAACACAACTAATGATAGCTCAGTCGATAAAAGACTTTGCAGAAAAAAACATCAAACCTTATATAATGGAATGGGATGAGGCACAAATATTTCCAGTTCCTTTATTTAAGCAACTTGGCGAAATGGGTTTTATGGGTGTTCTGGTGCCAGAAGAATATGGTGGCTCAGGTTTGGGTTATCATGAATATGTTACAGTTATAGAAGAAATTTCAAAAGTAGATCCTTCAATAGGCTTATCTGTTGCTGCTCATAATTCTTTGTGTACCAATCATATTTTAACTTTTGGAAACGAAGAACAGAAAAAAAAATGGCTTCCAAAATTAGCTACAGCAGAACATTTAGGTGCTTGGGGATTAACTGAGCATAATACAGGTTCTGATGCTGGCGGTATGAATACAACAGCAGTAAAAGATGGAGATTATTGGGTAGTAAACGGAGCAAAAAATTTTATTACGCACGCTATTTCGGGCGATATTGCTGTTGTTGTAGTTCGAACTGGTGAAAAAGGAGATTCTAAAGGAATGACTGCTTTTGTGTTTGAAAAAGGGATGCCGGGTTTTTCATCAGGTAAAAAAGAAAATAAATTAGGAATGAGGGCTAGTGAAACGGCCGAATTGGTTTTTGATAATTGCCGTATTCCTGACGAAAATAGATTAGGTGAGATTGGTCAAGGTTTTGTTCAAGCAATGAAAATCTTAGATGGAGGAAGAATTTCTATTGGAGCTTTGTCGCTAGGAATTGCAAAAGGAGCTTATGAAGCGGCGCTTAAATATTCAAAAGAAAGACATCAGTTTGGGCAGCCTATCAGTAGTTTTCAAGGAATTTCATTTAAATTAGCTGATATGGCAACAGAAATTGAAGCTTCTGAATTGTTGTTGCACAAAGCGGCATTTTTGAAACAACAACATAAACCTGTGACAACATCTGGTGCAATGGCAAAAATGTATGCTTCTGAAGCCTGTGTGAAAATTGCAAATGATGCAGTTCAAATTCATGGCGGGTACGGTTATACTAAAGATTTTCCGGTTGAAAAGTTTTATAGAGATTCTAAATTGTGTACGATTGGAGAGGGAACTACCGAAATTCAGAAATTAGTTATCTCTAGAAATTTACTCAAAGATTAGATTTTGTAAAAAGCGCAACTTATAAGTTGTAATAAAGTGTATCTAGTTTTTATGTCTTAATATTTTCGATAAAAATAATTTGTAATTTATAATTCATAATTAATAATTAATTTCTACATTTGCAGCCTTAACGAGAGGAGGTGTCTATATTATGTTAATTATACCAATTAAAGACGGAGAAAATATCGATAGAGCATTAAAGCGCTATAAAAGAAAATTTGATAAAACAGGAACTGTTCGTCAATTAAGAGCACGTACTGCTTTTATTAAGCCATCTGTTATCAAAAGAGCACAAATTCAAAAAGCTGCTTACATTCAAGGCTTGAGAGATAGTTTAGAAAGTTAATATTAGCTTTTTAGTAATGTAACCGTTAGTGATCAAAATGTTTTAATTTTGATTCTAACGGTTTTTTTATGCTTAAATTTGAGGTATATTATTTTTCTATGAAAACGAATAAAGAGGCTTTTTGTGATTACCTGTTGTTGGAGAAAAAATATTCTTCACACACTGTTGATGCATATTTGGGGGATTTAACTGCTTTTGAGTTTTTTGTTCAAGAAGAATTTGGTCAAGAAAGCATTGATTTGGTTAATTATAGTCAGATAAGAAGTTGGATTGTTTTATTGGTTGATCAAGGTATTTCCAATGTTTCGGTTAATCGAAAAATGGCTTCATTGAAGGCTTTTTATAAATTTCTTTTAAAATCAAAACAAATTGAGGTAAGTCCGATGTTGAAGCATAAATCTTTAAAAACGCCAAAAGTGGTTCAGGTGCCTTTTTCTGAAAAAGAAGTAAAAGAATTGTTAGGGCAGATTGATAATCCTGTCGGTTTTGAAGAGGTGAGAGATAAATTGATTGTCGAAATGTTTTATATGACAGGAATGCGTCGTGCGGAATTGATTAATTTGGAGTTGAAAAATGTAGATTGTTCTGCAGGTTTGGTAAAGGTTTTGGGAAAAAGAAATAAAGAGCGTCTTGTTCCTATTCTGCCGATTATAGTTTCTCAAATTAATTCTTATATAAAAAAGCGAGATGATTTAGAAAGTGGTGTTGATTCGGATTATTTTTTTGTTTCGAAAAAAGGGTTAAAATTGAGCGAATCTTTTGTTTATCGTTTAATAAATTCATACTTTAGTAGAGTCTCAGAAAAGGTGAAAAAAAGTCCGCACGTGCTTCGTCATACTTTTGCAACTCACCTGTTAAATAATGGGGCAGATTTGAATTCAGTTAAGGAGTTATTAGGGCATTCTAGTTTGGCATCTACACAAGTTTATACTCATAATAGTTTGGCAGAACTTAAAAAGGTATATATAGGTGCGCATCCTCGGAATAAATAATAATTCTAAAATGTTAATCCTAAAATTTTTATTATGAAGGTAGATGTTCATGCAGTTAACTTTACTGTTGACAGAAAATTGGTCGATTTTATTCAGGAAAGAATGGATAAGTTGGAGAAATACTACGACCGTGTAGTTTCGTCAGATGTTTTTTTGAAAGTTGAAAGAACGAGTGATAAGGAAAATAAGGCGGTGGAGATTAAGATTAATGTTCCTGGTGATGATTTTTTGGTAAAAAAACAGTGTAAGACATTTGAAGAGGCGGTTGAGCTTTCGGCAGAATCATTAGAACGTTTACTTATAAAAAGGAAAGAAAAAATAAGAGCGCACATTTAATTGAAATTTTTTTTAAAAAATGTTTTGATTAAAAGATAAAATAGCTACATTTGCAGTCCGTTAGAAATAGCGGACTTTTTTATTGCATTCGCCGATGTAGCTCAGCTGGCTAGAGCAGCTGATTTGTAATCAGCAGGTCGTGGGTTCGAGTCCCTCTATCGGCTCAAAATAATTCAAATGCGATTTGAATTTGTTCATTAAAATAATGAGAATTTAAACTAGGGGAGATACTCAAGCGGCCAACGAGGGCAGACTGTAAATCTGCTGTGTGAACTTCGCAGGTTCGAATCCTGCTCTCCCCACAAAAAAAAGAGGTTGAGGTTTAGGGTTTTAGATTTGTTAATCTGAAAATCTGAATTCAAAAGCCTGAAATTAGAACTCTCTGCCGGTGTAGCTCAGGGGTAGAGTGCTTCCTTGGTAAGGAAGAGGTCTCGGGTTCAAATCCCGACATTGGCTCAAGTAAGTAGGAAATTGAAAATTAATATATAACTAAGATTAAAAATTAAGTAAAATGGCAAAGGAGAATTTTAATCGTTCCAAACCGCACTTAAACATAGGTACAATTGGACACGTAGATCACGGAAAAACTACATTAACTGCTGCAATTACAAAAGTATTGTCAGATGCTGGTTACTGTCAAGCAAAATCGTTTGATCAAATCGATAACGCTCCAGAGGAGAAAGAAAGAGGTATTACTATTAATACATCACACGTAGAGTACGAAACTGCTAACCGTCACTACGCTCACGTTGACTGTCCAGGTCACGCGGATTACGTAAAGAACATGGTTACTGGTGCTGCTCAGATGGACGGTGCTATCTTAGTAGTTGCTGCTACAGATGGTCCAATGCCACAAACTCGTGAGCACATCCTTTTAGGTCGTCAGGTTGGTATTCCAAGAATCGTTGTTTTCATGAACAAAGTGGATATGGTTGATGATGCTGAGTTGTTAGAGCTTGTTGAAATGGAAATTAGAGATTTATTATCTTTCTACGAATATGATGGAGATAATGGTCCTGTTGTTCAAGGTTCTGCTTTAGGAGGATTAAACAATGATCCAAACTGGGTACCTAAAATTATCGAATTAATGGAAGCTGTTGATGCTTGGATCGAAGAGCCAGTACGTGACGTTGCTAAACCATTCTTGATGCCAGTTGAGGACGTATTTACAATTACAGGTCGTGGAACTGTTGCTACAGGTCGTATCGAAACTGGAGTTGCTAACACTGGAGATCCTGTTGAAATCATTGGTATGGGAGCTGAAAAATTAACTTCTACTATTACAGGAGTTGAGATGTTCCGTAAAATCCTTGACAGAGGTGAAGCTGGAGATAACGTAGGTTTATTGTTAAGAGGTATTGATAAAGCTGATATCAAAAGAGGTATGGTTATTATTAAGCCAGGTTCAGTAAAACCACACGCTAAATTCAAAGCTGAGGTTTATATCTTGAAAAAAGAAGAAGGTGGACGTCACACTCCATTCCACAATAACTACCGTCCACAGTTCTACGTACGTACAACTGACGTAACAGGAGTTATTTCTTTACCAGCAGGTGTAGAGATGGTAATGCCAGGTGATAACTTAACTATTGAGGTTGCTTTATTAAGTCCAATCGCTATGAACGTAGGTTTACGTTTCGCTATCCGTGAAGGTGGTAGAACAGTTGGTGCTGGTCAGGTTACTGAAATCGTAGAGTAATTCTATTAAATAAATAAAAAAGCCAGTGATTATTTTTTTAATCACTGGCTTTAATTACGGGCGTAGTTCAAGGGTAGAATAGCGGTCTCCAAAACCGTTGATGGGGGTTCGAATCCCTCCGCCCGTGCAATAAAAAATATATCAAATGACAAAAGTTACTAATTATTTATCAGAGGCTTTCGAAGAGTTAAAGTCAAATGTTACTTGGCCAGCTTGGGCTGAAGTACAGAAATTGACAATTGTTGTGGCTGTATTTTCGATTTTATTCGCTTTGGCAACTTGGGGAGTAGACGAATTTTTTGCAAAAGCTTTGGCTGGATTTTTTAACTGGTTAAAAGGATAATTTTTTTGTGATGGCAGATAATAATGTGAAAAAATGGTACGTAGTTAGAGCAGTTAGCGGTCAAGAGAATAAAGTGAAAGCTTATATCGAGACTGAGATTGCGAGATTAGGTATGGAGGATTATGTTTCTCAGGTTTTGGTTCCTACTGAAAAAGTAGTTACTGTAAAAGATGGGAAAAAATCATCTAAGGATAAAGTTTACTTTCCTGGATATGTTATGATTGAAGCTAACTTAGTTGGTGAGATCCCTCATATTATTAAGTCAATTACTAGTGTTATTGGATTTTTAGGAGAAACTAAAGGTGGAGAACCTGTTCCTTTAAGACTTTCAGAGGTTAATCGTATGCTAGGTAAGGTTGATGAGCTAGCTGTAAATACAGATACTCGTTCAATTCCATTTAGTGTTGGAGAAACGGTTAAGGTTATTGATGGACCTTTCAATGGATTTAATGGTTCTGTTGAAAAAATCAATGAAGAGAAGCGTAAACTTGAAGTTATGGTTAAGATTTTCGGAAGAAAGACACCATTAGAATTAAGTTTTATGCAAGTGGAAAAAGTATAATTTTTTGTTACACTATAATAAACCATTGTAATCGCTTCCATAGATTACAGTGTTAAATTTTTTAAAAATGGCTAAAGAAATTAGTAAGGTAGTTAAACTACAAGTTAAGGGAGGTGCTGCGAACCCGTCGCCACCGGTTGGACCTGCTTTAGGAGCTGCTGGGGTTAATATCATGGAGTTTTGTAAGCAATTTAATGCTAGAACTCAGGATAAACCTGGCAAAATTTGTCCAGTGCAAATCACTGTGTACAAAGACAAATCATTTGATTTTGTTGTTAAGACTCCTCCAGCAGCAGTTCAGTTAATGGAAGCTGCAAAGCTAAAATCTGGTTCTGGTGAGCCTAATCGTAAAAAAGTAGCTAGCGTTACTTGGGAACAAATTAGAACTATCGCTGAAGACAAAATGCCAGACTTAAACGCTTTCACAATTGAGAAAGCAATGAGTATGGTTGCTGGAACAGCTAGATCTATGGGTATAACTGTATCAGGAGATGCTCCTTTTTAATTAAGAAAAAGACATGGCAAAATTAACAAAAAAGCAAAAAGAGGCTGCTTCAAAAATTGAAAAGAACAAATTATACTCTCTAAAAGATGCTGCGGCATTATTGAAAGTTGTTGCTTCTGCAAAATTTGATGAGTCTGTTGATATCGCAGTTCGTTTGGGTGTAGATCCAAGAAAAGCGAATCAAATGGTTAGAGGTGTGGTAACTTTACCTCACGGAACAGGAAAGGATGTTAAAGTATTAGCATTGGTTACTCCAGATAAAGAAGCTGAAGCAAGAGAAGCTGGAGCAGATCACGTTGGTCTTGATGATTACTTACAAAAAATTAAAGATGGTTGGACAGATGTTGATGTTATCATTACTATGCCAGCTGTTATGGGTAAATTAGGTCCATTAGGTCGTATTTTAGGACCTAGAGGTTTAATGCCAAACCCTAAAACAGGTACAGTAACTATGGATGTTGCTAAAGCTGTTCAAGAGGTTAAAGCTGGTAAAATTGACTTTAAAGTTGATAAAACTGGTATCGTTCACGCAGGAATCGGTAAAGTTTCTTTTGGAGCTGAGCAGATTGTTGACAACGCACACGAAATTATTCAAACATTAATAAAACTTAAACCAACTGCTGCTAAAGGTACATACATTAAAGGTATTCACCTTACAAGCACAATGAGTCCTGCTATTGCATTAGACCCAAAAGCAGTATAATTGGTAGTTAAAAATTTTTAGTATGACTAGAGAAGAAAAATCAATCGCGATTGAAAATTTAACTGCGCAGTTAGCTGGTACAAATATCATTTATGTATCTGATATTTCTGGTTTAAACGCAGAGACAACTTCAAGCTTACGTAGAGCTTGCTTTAAAGCAGGTATCAAATTAGAGGTTGTAAAGAACACTTTGCTTGCAAAAGCAATGGAAGCTTCTTCTAATGATTATGGTGATTTACCTACAGTTTTAACTGGTAACAGTGCTATCTTTATTTCTGATGTTGCTAACGCACCTGGAAAAATTATCAAAGATTTCCGTAAGAAATCTGATAAACCAGTTTTAAAAGGAGCTTACATCAATTCTGAAGTATATATTGGGGATAACCAATTAGATGCATTAGCTACTATTAAATCTAAAGAAGAGCTTATCGGAGAAATCATTGGATTATTACAATCTCCAGCTCAAAGAATTATTTCTGCTTTACAAAACAAATTCGCAGGAAGCGAAGAAGGAGCAGAGTAATTTTGAATGCAAGGAAAGGAATTTCCTTGTGGCTTAATTAGCGCACAATAAATAAATTATATTTTTTACAAAATCATTTTAAACGATAGAAAAAATGGCAGATTTGAAACAATTCGCAGAACAATTAGTTAACTTAACAGTTAAAGAAGTTAACGAATTAGCAACAATATTAAAAGACGAGTATGGTATTGAGCCTGCTGCTGCAGCTGTAGTAGTTGCTGCTGGTGGTGGAGATGGTGCTGCTGAAGAAGCACAAACTGAATTTACAGTTGTATTAAAAGAAGCTGGTGCTTCTAAATTAGCTGTTGTAAAATTAGTTAAAGAACTTACAGGTTTAGGTCTTAAAGAAGCTAAAGATGTAGTTGATGGTGCTCCAAGTACTGTTAAAGAAGGTGTTTCTAAAGAAGAGGCTGAAGGTCTTAAAAAATCATTAGAAGAAGCTGGAGCTGTTGTTGAATTAAAATAACAAAACACAGTTTAGAACTAGGTTTAGACCTTGGATGTAACCATCCAAGGGTCTAAACCATTTTTCGTATAATAAAATATATCAAGTTTTATTATCAAATAGTTTAAAATACGAAAAAGTTTTTGATCAATACGAAGAAAAAAAATAGAACTCCCTTTACTGGTTTATTTTTAAAGATGTATTGATTATAATAAGAAAGTATAGATTAAACAGTGTGTCTTACACAAAAAAATTACTTTTTTTTAATCAAAATTTTGTCCATTGATGATAACAAATCAGACTGAAAGATTGAATTTTGCCTCTACAAAAAATATCCCTGACTATCCGGATTTCTTGGATGTTCAGGTTAAATCTTTTAAAGATTTCTTTCAATTAGAAACGAAATCTGACGAAAGAGGCAACGAAGGGTTATACAATACCTTCATGGAAAACTTTCCAATTACAGATACAAGAAACAACTTTGTATTGGAATTCCTAGATTATTTTGTTGATCCACCACGTTATACAATTCAAGAATGTATAGAGAGAGGTCTTACGTATAGTGTGCCTTTAAAAGCAAGGTTAAAACTTTACTGTACAGATCCAGAACACGAAGATTTTGAAACAATTGTACAAGATGTTTATCTTGGAACAATTCCTTACATGACTCCTAGTGGTACTTTTGTTATTAATGGTGCCGAGCGTGTTGTAGTATCTCAATTACACCGTTCTCCAGGGGTTTTCTTTGGACAGTCATTCCACGCAAATGGAACTAAACTTTATTCTGCAAGAGTAATTCCTTTTAAAGGATCTTGGATAGAATTCTCTACTGATATCAACAGCGTTATGTACGCTTATATCGATAGAAAGAAGAAATTACCTGTAACAACTTTATTCCGTGCTATCGGTTTCGAAAGAGATAAGGATATCCTTGAAATTTTCGACTTAGCTGAGGAAATTAAGGTTTCTAAAACTGGTATTAAGAAATATATTGGAAGAAGACTTGCTGCACGTGTTTTGAACACTTGGCACGAGGATTTCGTAGATGAGGATACTGGAGAAGTAGTTTCTATCGAACGTAACGAAATCATCCTTGATCGTGACACTATTATCGACAAAGATAATGTTGAAGAGATCATCGATTCTAACGTAAAATCTATTTTGTTACACAAAGAGGATAATAACCAAGCAGATTATGCTATTATCCACAACACGTTACAAAAAGATCCAACAAACTCTGAAAAAGAAGCTGTAGAGCACATTTATCGTCAGTTGCGTAATGCTGAACCGCCTGATGAGGAAACTGCTCGTGGTATTATAGATAAATTGTTCTTCTCTGATCAACGTTATAACTTAGGTGAAGTTGGTCGTTACAGAATGAACAAGAAATTAGATTTAGATATCCCTATGGATAAGCAAGTGCTTACTAAAGAGGATATTATTACAATCGTTAAATATTTGATCGAATTGATCAACTCTAAAGCAGAGATTGATGATATTGATCACTTATCAAACCGTCGTGTTAGAACAGTTGGCGAACAATTGTCTCAACAATTCGGTGTTGGTTTAGCACGTATGGCTAGAACTATTCGTGAGAGAATGAACGTTAGAGATAACGAGGTGTTTACACCAATTGATTTGATTAATGCAAAAACATTATCATCAGTTATCAACTCTTTCTTTGGTACTAACCAATTATCTCAATTTATGGATCAAACGAATCCATTAGCTGAGATTACGCACAAAAGAAGACTTTCTGCACTTGGACCAGGTGGACTTTCGAGAGAGAGAGCTGGTTTCGAGGTTCGTGACGTTCACTATACTCACTATGGTCGTTTATGTCCGATCGAAACTCCTGAGGGACCAAACATTGGTTTGATTTCATCTCTTGGTGTTTATGCAAAAGTAAACGGAATGGGATTCATTGAAACTCCATACCGTAAAGTAACAAATGGTGTGGTTGATTTAGAAAGTACTCCAATTTACTTAAGTGCTGAAGAAGAAGAAGGTAAAATGATTGCTCAGGCAAACATTGAAATGGATGAAACTGGTAAAATTACAGCTAGCAATGTAATTGCTCGTGAGGAAGGTGACTTCCCAGTTGTTGAACCAAATGTAGTTCATTATACAGACGTTGCTCCTAACCAGATTGCATCGATTTCTGCATCTTTGATTCCTTTCTTGGAGCATGATGATGCGAACCGTGCGTTGATGGGATCAAACATGATGCGTCAGGCAGTTCCTTTGATCCGTCCTGAAGCACCAATTGTAGGTACAGGTTTAGAGCGTCAGGTAGCTTCAGATTCAAGAGTATTAATAAATGCTGAAGGGCATGGAACTGTTGAATATGTTGATGCTAATATCATTACTATTAAATACGATCGTACGGAAGACGAGAGAATGGTTAGTTTTGATGCTGATGAGAAAACATACAACCTTATTAAATTTAGAAAAACCAATCAGGGTACAAGTATTAACTTGAAACCTATCGTAAGAAAAGGTGACAGAGTTATTCCTGGACAAGTATTATCAGAAGGATATGCTACTCAAAATGGAGAATTAGCTTTAGGTAGAAACTTAAAAGTAGCGTTCATGCCATGGAAAGGGTACAACTTCGAGGATGCGATTGTAATTTCTGAGAAAGTAGTTCGTGATGATATTTTTACTTCTATCCACGTTGATGATTATTCATTAGAGGTTAGAGATACTAAGTTAGGAAATGAAGAGTTAACAAACGATATTCCTAACGTTTCTGAAGAGGCTACTAAAGATTTAGATGAAAACGGTATGATTAGAATTGGAGCAGAGGTTAAACCTGGCGACATTTTGATCGGAAAAATTACACCAAAAGGAGAATCAGATCCTACTCCAGAGGAGAAATTGCTTCGTGCAATCTTCGGGGATAAAGCAGGTGATGTAAAAGATGCTTCATTAAAAGCTTCTCCATCTTTACATGGTGTAGTTCTTGACAAAAAATTATTTGCAAGAGCCGTAAAAGATAAACGTAAACGTACTCAGGATAAAGATGCTTTAGGCGCTTTAGAAATGGAATTCGAAACTAAATTTGTTGAATTAAAAGACAGATTGGTTGAGAAATTATTCTTGATCGTTAACGGAAAAACATCTCAAGGTGTAATGAATGATTTGGGTGAAGAAGTTTTACCAAAAGGTAAAAAATATACTCAAAAAATGCTTTACGCAGTAGAAGATTTTGCTCACTTAAGCAAAGGTCAATGGGTTGCTGATGATGCTACAAATAAAATGGTTAATGATTTAATTCATAACTATAAAATTAAGCTGAACGACTTACAAGGAGCTTTAAGAAGAGAGAAATTCACTATTACAGTTGGAGATGAATTACCATCTGGAATCTTGAAATTGGCTAAAATCTACATCGCTAAAAAACGTAAGTTAAAAGTGGGTGATAAAATGGCAGGACGTCACGGTAACAAAGGTATTGTTGCTAGAATCGTTCGTCATGAAGATATGCCTTTCTTAGAAGATGGAACACCAGTAGATATCGTATTGAATCCACTTGGGGTACCTTCACGTATGAACATTGGTCAGATTTATGAGACTGTTCTTGGATGGGCTGGTATGAACTTGGGTAGAAAATTTGCTACTCCAATTTTCGACGGTGCTTCTCTAGACGAAATCAATGCTTTGACTGATGAGGCTAACGTACCACGTTTCGGACATACCTATCTTTATGATGGTGGAACTGGAGAGCGTTTTGCACAAAAAGCAACTGTGGGTGTAATTTACATGCTTAAATTAGGACACATGGTTGATGATAAGATGCACGCACGTTCTATCGGACCATACTCATTGATTACGCAACAACCACTTGGAGGTAAAGCTCAATTTGGAGGTCAGCGTTTTGGAGAGATGGAGGTTTGGGCACTTGAGGCTTATGGAGCTTCTAGTACACTACGTGAAATCTTAACTGTTAAGTCTGATGACGTTATTGGTAGAGCAAAAACTTACGAAGCTATCGTTAAGGGTGAAACTATGCCAGAACCAGGTTTACCAGAATCATTTAATGTGTTAATGCACGAATTGAAAGGTCTAGGTTTAGATCTTCGTTTGGAAGAATAATAAAAGTTTTCAGTTACAGTCTCAGTATTCAGTTTAGCACTGAAAACTGGGACTTCGACTGTTACTAAATGTTACAAGTTTTTAAAGATTTATACCCGTAACCCGTTCCGATTTTTTATAACAATGCAAGTCATTTTATAACTAGCACTTCAAATAAGAGTTTGAGGTTTAGAGAAGTAATCCGAGGTAGTAGCTGAATGATTAACTCTTTATTTTTTAAAGAGTAGATTATAAATCTAAATTCAATTTTTTAATTGCAAATAAATCAATAGTAAAAACTATGATGAATAACAGAAACAATAATAAAGATAAGAATCCAGTAAAAAGATTTAACAAAATCTCTATTGGATTGGCTTCACCAGAATCTATCTTGAAAGAATCAAGAGGAGAGGTTTTAAAGCCAGAAACTATTAACTATAGAACTCACAAACCAGAGCGTGACGGACTTTTCTGCGAAAGAATCTTCGGACCAGTAAAAGATTTCGAATGTGCTTGTGGTAAGTATAAAAGAATTCGTTACAAAGGTATCATCTGTGACCGTTGTGGTGTTGAAGTTACTGAGAAAAAAGTTCGTCGTGATAGAGTAGGACACATCAACCTTGTTGTGCCAATTGCTCATATCTGGTACTTCCGTTCTCTTCCTAACAAAATTGGTTATATCCTTGGTCTTCCATCTAAGAAATTAGATATGATCATTTACTACGAAAGATACGTGGTAATCCAAGCAGGTATCGCTAAAAATGCAGATGGAGAATCTTTACAAAGATTAGATTTCTTAACTGAAGAAGAATACCTAAACATTTTAGATACTCTTCCACAAGAAAACCAATATTTAGATGATTTAGATCCAAATAAATTTGTTGCCAAAATGGGAGCAGAGTGTATTATGGATTTATTGGCTCGTATTGACTTAGATGCTTTATCTTATGAATTAAGACACAGCGCTAACAATGAGACTTCTAAACAAAGAAAAACGGAAGCTTTAAAAAGATTACAAGTTGTTGAGTCTTTCCGTGAGTCTAACGAAAACCGCGAAAACCGTCCAGAATGGATGATCATGAAAGTGGTTCCAGTTATCCCGCCAGAATTACGTCCTCTTGTGCCACTTGATGGAGGTCGTTTTGCAACTTCAGATTTAAATGACTTATACCGTCGTGTAATTATACGTAACAACCGTTTGAAAAGATTAATGGAGATTAAAGCTCCAGAAGTTATCTTAAGAAACGAGAAACGTATGTTACAAGAATCTGTAGATTCATTATTTGATAACACTCGTAAAGCTTCTGCTGTTAAAACAGAATCTAACAGACCATTAAAATCTTTATCTGACTCATTAAAAGGTAAGCAAGGACGTTTCCGTCAAAACTTACTTGGTAAACGTGTGGATTATTCTGCTCGTTCGGTAATTGTTGTTGGTCCAGAGTTAAAATTATATGAGTGCGGATTGCCAAAAGATATGGCATCTGAATTATACAAACCTTTCGTTATCCGTAAATTGATTGAAAGAGGTATTGTAAAAACAGTAAAATCTGCTAAAAAAATCATTGACAAAAAAGAGCCAGTAGTTTGGGATATCTTAGAAAACGTAATTAAAGGACACCCAGTATTACTGAACCGTGCTCCTACTTTGCACAGACTTGGTATTCAAGCTTTCCAGCCAAAATTAATTGAAGGAAAAGCGATCCAGTTACACCCATTAGTATGTACGGCATTCAACGCCGATTTCGATGGTGACCAGATGGCGGTTCACTTACCATTAGGACCAGAGGCTATTTTAGAGGCACAATTATTAATGTTGGCTTCTCACAATATCTTGAACCCTGCAAATGGTGCTCCAATTACTGTACCTTCTCAGGACATGGTCTTGGGTCTATACTATATGACCAAAGAACGTATTTCTACAGAAGATCACATTATTTTAGGTCAGGATTTGACTTTCTATTCTGCTGAAGAAGTAAACATTGCATTAAACGAAGGAAGATTAGAATTGAATGCTCGTGTGAAAATTAGAGCAAAAGATTTTAATGACGCTGGAGAATTAGTGTACAAAATCATTCAAACAACTGCAGGACGTGTATTATTTAACGAAGTAGTACCTGAAGCAGCTGGATATATCAATGACGTATTGACTAAGAAAAACCTTAGAGATATTATCGGACATATTTTAAGTGTGACTGATGTACCTACAACGGCAGCTTTCTTGGATAATATGAAAGATATGGGTTATAAATTCGCATTTAGAGGAGGTTTATCATTCTCTTTAGGTGATATTAGAATCCCAGAACAAAAAACGAAGTTAATTGCAGATGCTAGAGAGCAAGTTGAAGGTATCTCAACTAACTATAACATGGGTCTTATCACGAATAACGAGCGTTACAACCAAGTTATTGACGTATGGACTTCAGCAAATGCTCAGTTAACAGAATTAGCAATGAAAAATATTAGAGAAGACCAACAAGGTTTCAACTCTGTATATATGATGCTTGATTCTGGGGCGAGGGGTTCTAAGGAACAGATTCGTCAGTTAACTGGTATGCGTGGTTTGATGGCTAAGCCTAAAAAATCTACTGCTGGTGGTGGTGAGATTATTGAAAACCCGATTCTTTCTAACTTTAAGGAAGGTCTTTCGATCCTTGAGTACTTCATTTCTACTCACGGTGCTCGTAAAGGTCTTGCGGATACGGCTCTTAAAACGGCCGATGCTGGTTACTTGACAAGAAGGCTTCATGACGTTTCTCAAGATGTTATTGTTAATATCGAAGACTGTGGAACTTTACGAGGTGTTGAAGTTGCTGCATTGAAGAAAAATGAGGAAATCGTTGAATCTTTAGGAGAGAGAATTTTAGGACGTGTTGCATTGCAAGACGTTATTAATCCTCTTACTAATGAAGTAATGGTTCAATCTGGTCAACAAATTACTGAAGCAATTATGAGAACTATCGAAGCTTCTCCAATTGAAAAAGTAGAAGTTAGATCTCCATTAACTTGTGAGGCTTTAAAAGGTATTTGTGCTAAATGTTACGGTAGAAACTTAGCTACTGGTAAAATGACACAAAGAGGTGAAGCTGTCGGAGTTATTGCAGCTCAGTCTATTGGAGAGCCAGGTACACAGTTAACACTTCGTACGTTCCACGTTGGAGGGGTTGCAGGAGGTATCTCTGAAGAGTCTAGTATTGTTACAAGATTCGCAGGTAGACTTGAAATTGAAGATTTGAAAACAGTTAAAGGAGAAGACGGAGAAGGAAACTCTGTTGATATCGTAGTTTCACGTTCAACTGAGTTGAAATTAGTTGACGAGAAAACTGGAATTGTTTTAAATACGCATAACATTCCTTACGGATCTAGTATTTTTGTTAATGATGGAGATACTGTTGCTAAAGGAACTGTAATCTGTAAATGGGATCCATATAACGGTGTAATTGTTTCTGAGTTTACTGGTAAGATTGCTTACGAGGATTTAGAGCAAGGACAATCGTTCATGGTTGAGATCGATGAGCAGACTGGTTTCCAAGAAAAAGTAATTTCTGAGGCTAGAAACAAAAAATTAATCCCAACTTTATTGGTTTACGGTAAAGAAGGTGAATTAATTCGTTCTTACAACTTACCAGTAGGTGCACACTTAATGGTTGAAAATGGTGAGAAAATTAAAGCAGGTAAAGTATTAGTGAAAATCCCACGTCGTTCTTCTAAAGCGGGCGATATCACGGGAGGTTTACCAAGAATTACCGAGTTGCTTGAGGCTCGTAACCCTTCAAACCCAGCAGTTGTATCTGAAATTGATGGTGTTGTTTCTTTTGGTAAAATTAAAAGAGGTAACCGTGAGATCGTTATCGAGTCTAAATTTGGCGAGATTAAAAAGTATTTAGTTAAACTTTCTAGCCAAATCTTAGTACAAGAAAATGACTTCGTAAGAGCGGGAGTTCCATTGTCTGATGGTGCTATTACACCAGATGATATCTTAAGAATTCAAGGTCCAGCTGCTGTACAACAGTATTTGGTAAATGAAATTCAAGAGGTTTACCGTTTACAAGGGGTAAAAATTAATGATAAGCACTTTGAGGTTGTAATTCGTCAAATGATGCGTAAAGTAAGAGTTGAGGATCCAGGAGATACTTTATTCTTAGAAGATCAATTAATTCATACTAAAGACTTTATTGTTCAAAACGATAAATTATATGGTATGAAAGTGGTTGAAGATGCTGGAGATTCTTCAGTGTTAAAACCAGGTCAAATCATTACACCTCGTGAATTGCGTGATGAAAATTCATTATTGAAACGTACAGATAAAAATCTTGTTGTAGCAAGAGATGTAATTACTGCAACTGCAACGCCAGTTCTTCAAGGTATTACAAGAGCTTCGTTACAAACTAAATCATTCATTTCTGCGGCTTCATTCCAGGAGACAACGAAAGTACTTAACGAAGCTGCTGTAGCTGGTAAAGTAGATGATCTAGAAGGATTAAAAGAAAATGTAATTGTTGGACACAGAATTCCTGCAGGAACTGGTATGAGAGAATACGATAATACAATCGTAGGATCTAAAGACGATTACAACGAAATGATGGCGAATAAAGAAGAATATATTTATTAATTTAGGAAACTATGAGTAATCCGAAACAACAACAAGAACAAATTAATATTGAATTGGACGAAACTATTGCAGAAGGAATTTATTCTAATCTGGCAATAATCAATCACTCTTCATCTGAGTTTGTTTTAGATTTTGTAAGCATTATGCCGGGTATTCCTAAAGCCAAGGTAAAGTCAAGAATTGTTTTGACACCGCAACATGCTAAAAGATTATTGCGAGCAATAGGTGAAAATATCCACAGATTTGAAGCCGCTCATGGCGAAATCAAAGAAACGGAGCAAGCACCAATTCCGCTTAATTTTGGTCCAACTGGACAAGCATAAATTTTAAAAGCCCCTTCTTAAGGGGCTTTTTTTATGACTGTATTTTTTTAAAAGTGTAGTTAAACGGATTTAGCTTTACTTTCATCGGCTATTTTTTTCTTTGGACAGATATTGATATACTTTAGTAGCTGTTCTTAATAATAGAAGTTTCCAGAATAAATATATGACTTAGTAAGGTTGAATTAATTCGAATAAAAAAAAGCGCTAATTTTAATATTAGCGCTTTTTTTTATATTTAAGTTTTACTTAGTCGAACTCAGATGTAAAGTATAATTTCACACTTGGATATTTACTTTGTGTCATTTGAATTGTAAAATCAGAATCAGCAAGAAATACTAACTGACCATATTTATCATGAGCCAAGAATTTTTGTTTGATGCGTTTAAATTCTTTGAATTCTTCATTTTTAGCATCATCAGGTTTTACCCAACACGCTTTATGAACAGGGAAATTTTCGTAAGTACATTTTGCACCATATTCGTGCTCTAAACGATATTGAATAACTTCATATTGAAGTGCTCCAACAGTTCCGATAACTTTACGGTTGTTCATCTCTAAAGTAAATAACTGCGCCACACCTTCATCCATCAGCTGGTCAACCCCTTTTTCTAATTGCTTAGCTTTCATAGGATCAGCATTATTGATGTATCTAAAGTGTTCCGGAGAGAAACTCGGAATTCCTTTGAAACTCATAATTTCTCCTTCGGTTAAAGTATCACCAATTTTAAAGTTTCCAGTATCATGCAAACCAACAATATCACCAGGATATGAAATGTCGACGATTTCTTTCTTTTCTGCGAAAAAAGCATTCGGACTTGAGAATTTTAAATTTTTCTTTTGACGAACGTGATAGTAAGGTTTATTTCTTTCGAAAGTTCCAGAAACGATTTTAATAAATGCTAAACGGTCACGATGTTTCGGATCCATGTTAGCGTGGATTTTAAATACAAAACCAGACATTTTTTCTTCTGCCGGATCAACCAAACGAGTTTCAGAATCTTTTGGTCTTGGAGAAGGAGCAATTGTGATAAAACAATCTAGCAACTCGCGAACTCCAAAATTATTTAAAGCCGAACCAAAGAATACAGGCTGAATTTTACCATCTAAATAATCTTGACGCTCAAATTTTGGATAAACTTCATCAATCAGTTCTAATTCTTCACGAAGTTTATTAGCCGCTTTTTCTCCCACAATTTTATCTAATTCTGGATTGTTTTGAACATCAGAAAAAGCAATTGTTTCTTCGATATTTTTACGGCTATCACCGCTAAAAAGATTAATATTTTCTTCCCATAAGTTGTAAATTCCCTGAAAATCATAACCCATTCCGATTGGGAAACTTAATGGAGTAACTTTTAAACCTAATTTTTGTTCTACTTCATCCATTAGATCGAAAGCATCTTTACCTTCACGGTCTAATTTGTTGATGAAAACAATCATCGGAATGTTACGCATTCTACAAACTGCAACTAATTTTTCAGTTTGTTCCTCAACCCCTTTTGCAACGTCAATAACAACAATTACGCTATCAACAGCGGTTAAAGTTCTAAATGTATCTTCAGCAAAATCCTTGTGTCCAGGAGTATCAAGGATGTTGATTTTTTTATCTTTATAATTAAAAGCAAGTACAGAAGTCGAAACCGAAATACCTCTTTGGCGTTCGATTTCCATAAAATCACTCGTTGCTCCTTTTTTAATTTTATTATTTTTTACAGCTCCAGCTTCCTGAATAGCTCCTCCAAACAGCAATAATTTTTCTGTTAAAGTTGTTTTACCAGCATCGGGATGCGAGATAATTCCAAATGTTCTTCTGCGTTGTATTTCTTTTAAAAAGCTCATATTTCGTATAAATAGGTTGCAAAAATACTATTAATTACGGCTTAATAAAAATATTCACTTCTTAATTTGAAAGAGATAGTTTTCTAATAGGCCCTTTCTCAAAAAAAATAAGGCTGTCATAAATAACAGCCTTAGAATAGTCATTTAAAATTACTGATTAATTGACCAAATTGAATATCCTTTTGGAGGACATTGTATTTTTACCCATTTGTCTGCTTGAGTAGTCGGATACCAAGTTGAATTTCCTGTGAAATCTTTAATTTGTGTATTTGCCCAATTGGTCTGAATCCATCTTTCTTGCCAAACATCAGAGTTGTTGATGTAAACTACTAAACCTGGATTTCCATTATATCCATTTCTTCTTGCAACGTATTCATCATTGTCAGAATATAGTATAGAAGTTGTTCCAGTTGCTTTATTGTTGTGAATCCAAATCAGATTATTCAATTTATTTTTATCTAACCATTCTTCGTAATCTCTATAGAAAATTGTTGGATAACCTTCGTGAGTTAATATATAGGAGTAAGCTAACATTTTGCTCCAAATTTCATCAGTATCATGATTGGTTACAAAAGTTACCGCTTTGTATGGATTTCTTTTCCACATCATGTCATCATTTAACAGCGCAAGATTATTTCCATCAAAAGCATCATTCATTTTATAATAACAAGCAAAATCAAATACGGAACTATTAGCAGCGTTTGCCCAATCATTTAACACGTTTACATTTGAATCCCATAATTCTCCAACAGAAAATCCTCCAACATTTGCATTCCAGGCATTTACAACCCACGCACCAAAACCTTTTACATAGTCAAATCTCCAACCGTCAAATTTCATAGTGTTTTTATAATACTTACCAACTCCGTCAGCACGAAGCCATAACCAATCTTTTACATAAGGATCTGCGTGGCATAAATCTGGAAATCCACCAAACGAACCCTCATCATTATTGCCAAAACTATTTTTGTAGAAATTAGCATAAGTTCGCTTAAATTTTCCCGAAGCAATTCCATTAAAATTAGTCCAAGTATTTGTTCCCGTAAACGGATTTGCTTCTGATTGTCCACCGCTATTATGATTAATTACAATATCAGCATACACTTTAATATTTTGAGCATGTGCATTTGTAATTAAACTTACCAATTCGCTTTTTGATCCAAATCTCGTCTCAGTAGTTCCATTCTGATTGTAATCTCCAAAATCAAAATAATCAGTTGGATCGTACCCCATTGAAAATGCTCCGTTTTGTGCTTTTGAAGCAGGAGGAAGCCAGATAGAGCCAATTCCTGCATTTCCCCAAGCAGTTACTTTACTGCTAATGGTATTCCACCAGTTTCCCCCAGCAGGAACATCCCAATAAAAAGCTTGCATCATAACACCGCCACCAGGATTGTCGACATATTTTGCAGTTAAAGAAGCACTAGAAGCTCCTGTACTAAAAGGTTTTCCGTCGTGATGCGTAACTTCGATAATTTTAAATTTCTGGCTTTCAGCTTTAGAATCAGATTCACTAATTTCATTTGTAGAACACGAATACAATAATCCCGTAAATGCCGCAATTAGGCATAACTTTAAAATAGGTTTTTTCATAATAGATTGTGGTTTAGTTAAATAGTTTGTTTTGTAATTGTCAATTTTAAAGCTTTAAAAAACAAAAATCTTCATTTTTAAAAGCAAAAATTATCAATTACGCACCTAAAGTAGACTTTTTTTGATTTAATTATATTTTGTAAGAAAATATTATATTACGAAAACGTTGTAGTGTTGAGAACTTTTTTTGTATAAGTCTTATAACGAGGTTTTTATTGAGTTTTTTAAACAATTATATTCCATTATTTACGGATTGTTTCCAATGTTGTTTAAAGACAGAAAAACAATTCATAAAAATAGAATTTAAATACTATCCTATAATTTTTTGTTAATACTATATCGGATAGTTGTATTATGTAATTGAATTGTTATTTTTGTTCGTTATAAGTTACAAAAGAACTATACTAATTATTTATGTTTCAGGAAGTATTTCAGAAAATATAAATAACTTTGGCGAGTTATCTAAAGCAGGCTTTACATTCAAATTAAATTTAAAATAATGTTATTAAAAAAATTACAGCTAAAAGCAATTGATTACAAGTTTGTACTAACAGTTTGTTTTTTTCTTTTTTTTGCTCCAATTGTCGCAGCACAAGAAATAATCCCTGATGTTGTTGCTGAAAAACCTGCTGAAAAACCTTCGGGAGGTAAATTGAAAATCGATGGAATTATTGCTACAGTAGGAGATTATATTGTATTAGATTCTGATATTGATAAAGGATTTTTAGAAATTACTGCACAAGGAGGATCTGTTAAAGACATTACAAGATGCCAAATGCTTGGAAAGCTTCTTGAAGATAAATTATATGCTCACCAAGCAATTCAGGATAGTATTATTGTGAGTGACGCTGAAGTAAGAGGTATGATGGAAGAGCGTCTTAATTATATGACACAGCAAGTTGGAGGAGACATTAACAAAGTTGTTGAGTATTATAAAAAAAGTTCTGTAGAGGAATTTAAAACCTATTTTGCTGATATCTTGAAAGAGCAGAAATTAGCATCAGAAATGAGAGATAAAATCATTAAAGATGTTGAGATTACTCCAGAAGAAGTTCGTAATTTCTTTAAGAAAATACCAAAAGACGAATTGCCGACTTTTGGTGCTGAAATGGAAGTGGCGCAAATTGTTGTAGAGCCGAAGGTTTCTAAAGAAGATAAGCAAAAAGTAATAGATAGATTAAACGCAATAAGACAAGACGTTTTAGAAGGTTCTAGTTTTGCTACTAAAGCAGTTTTGTATTCTCAAGATCCAGGTTCTGCGCCAAATGGGGGTTATTATAAAATGACAAGAAAAACTCCTTTTGTGAAAGAATTTAAAGATGTTGCTTTTAGTTTACAAGCTGGAGAGATTTCTGCGCCTTTTGAAACTAATTTTGGTTATCACATTATTATGGTAGAAAAAATAAAAGGACAAGAAGTTGAACTTCGTCATATTTTGATTTCTCCAACTGTTTCAGAGGCAGCTTTAAAAGAGGCAAAAGAAAGAATTACGAACATTAGAAATAAAATTGTTGGAAACGAAGTGACATTTGCAGACGCTGCTAGAACAGAATCTGATGAAAAAGAAACTAGAGCAAATGGAGGAACTTTAATGAATCCTACGACTCAAGACACTCGTTTTGAATTGACAAAAATGGATCCTACTTTATATAGTCAAGTTTCTAATTTAAAAGGAAATGAGGTTTCTCAACCACTTTTAAATACTGACGATAAAGGTAAAAAAACGTATAAATTGATAACTGTTACAAACAGAATTGAAGATCATACTGCAGATTACGCAAAGGATTATACCAAAATTAAAGAATTAGCATTAAAAGAAAAGCAGATTAATGCAATCGCAAAATGGTTTGATACTAAAATTAAAGATACTTATATCAAAATTGTTGGAGAGTACAAAGAATGTGCTTTTGCAAACAACTGGTTAAAAAAATAATTTTTATTAAATAAATAAAAAGAGTTAGTTTTATGAATTCGTAAAGCTAACTCTTTTTAATTTAAAATATATTCATAAATGTCTGACGTAACAGCAATTCACAATTTAGTTCAAAAAAGAAATGAGCTAAAAAACGAAATAGCGAAAATAATTGTAGGGCAAGATGCCGTTGTAGATCAAATTTTACTTTGTATATTTTCTGGAGGACACGCGCTTCTGATTGGGGTTCCAGGTTTAGCAAAAACCTTGATGATAAATACTTTGTCTCAAGCTTTGGGATTAGATTTTAAAAGAATTCAGTTTACGCCAGATTTGATGCCTTCTGATATTTTAGGAAGCGAAATTTTGGATGAAAATAGAAACTTCAAGTTTATTAAAGGTCCGATTTTTTCTAATATTATTTTGGCTGACGAGATAAATAGAACGCCGCCAAAAACACAAGCCGCTTTATTAGAAGCGATGCAAGAAAGATCGGTGACTATTGCAGGACAGCATCATAAATTAGATTTACCGTATTTTGTTTTGGCGACACAAAACCCAATTGAGCAAGAAGGAACTTATCCTTTGCCAGAAGCGCAGCTGGATCGTTTTATGTTTGCGATTAAATTAGAGTATCCAACTTTTGAAGAAGAAGTACAAGTAGTAAAAAGAACAACTTCGGATGTTAAAACGGTAATTAATCCGTTGTTTAATGCACAGGAAATTATCGATTTTCAGCATTTAATTCGTAGAATTCCTGTTGCAGATAATGTTATTGAATACGCTGTAACTTTGGTTAGTAAAACAAGACCAGATAATTCATTATCAAATGATTTTGTAAAAAATTATCTAGATTGGGGTGCAGGTCCGAGAGCTTCTCAGAATTTGATTTTAGCTGCTAAAGCTCATGCCGCTTTTAATGGAAAGTTTTCTCCGGATATTGAGGATGTAAAAGCTGTTGCAACTGGAATTTTAAGACACAGAATTATCAAAAACTATAAAGCAGATGCGGAAGGAATAACAGAAGAAGTTATCATTCAAAAACTGCTCTAAAAAATAAAATTTATTCAAGAAAATCCTGGTAATAATTATCAGGATTTTTTGTTTTTTGGGTAGTATGGAAATCTTCCCATAACGACGTTTTAAATCTCAACTATAACGTTATAATTGCTAATTTAGAAAGGTTCTTAGTGAAAATAGAGGTAAAATCTCACTTACAATATAACATTGAATTTCGACTTTGTTAAAGAAAAGATTTTTAAATGTTAATAATTCATTATTTTAATATAAAACTGAATTTTCGGCAAAAACAAGCAGTGAAAATCGTTTTTTAGCAATAATAATTTTTGAAAAGCGGACTTCTATTATATTTTTTTTAATTATCGGGTTTAATGCTTAAATTTGCCTCAAAAAAATAAATCCGCTTTTATTATGAATATTTATCAGGATTACATTCAAGAAATTGAAGAAAGAAAAAATCAAGGGTTACACCCTAAACCAATTGATGGAGCTGAATTATTAAGCGAAATCATTGCTCAAATTAAAGATGCAGATAACGCACATCGCGAAGACTCTCTTAAGTTTTTTATTTACAATACATTACCGGGTACTACAAGTGCTGCAGGTGAAAAAGCAAAGTTTTTAAAAGAAATTATTCTTGGTCAATCAGTAGTAAAAGAAATCACTCCAGCTTTTGCTTTTGAGTTACTTTCACACATGAAAGGTGGACCATCTATTGAAGTGTTACTTGATTTAGCTTTAGGCTATGATGCAGCTATCGCAAAAGAAGCGGCAAAAGTATTAAAGACACAAGTTTTCCTTTACGAAGCAGATACAGATCGTTTGGTAGAAGCATTCAAAAATGATAATGCAATTGCAAAAGAAATCCTTGAAAGTTATGCTCAAGCTGAGTTCTTTACAAAACTTCCAGAGGTAGCTGATGAAATTAAGGTAGTTACTTTTATTGCTGGTGAAGGAGATATTTCTACAGATTTACTTTCTCCAGGTAATCAAGCACACTCTCGTTCAGATCGTGAACTTCATGGCCAGTGTATGATTACGCCTCAGGCGCAGCAAGAAATTAAAGCATTACAAGCACAGCATCCTGATAAAAGCGTAATGTTGATTGCTGAAAAAGGAACAATGGGAGTTGGTTCTTCTAGAATGTCAGGTGTAAATAACGTGGCACTTTGGACAGGAAAACAAGCAAGTCCTTATATTCCATTCGTAAATATTGCTCCAATTGTTGGTGGAACAAACGGAATTTCTCCAATTTTCTTAACTACGGTTGATGTTACTGGTGGTATTGGTTTGGATCTTAAAAACTGGGTTAAAAAAGTTGATTCAGAAGGAAATGTTATTCGTAACGAAAACGATGAACCAATTCTAGAGCAAACATATTCGGTTGCTACAGGAACGGTTCTTACAATAAATGTTAAGGAGAAAAAACTTTATAATGGAGATCAAGAATTAATTGATATTTCTAAAGCATTTACTCCTCAAAAAATGGAATTTATCAAAGCTGGTGGTTCTTATGCTATCGTATTTGGTAAAAAACTTCAAACATTAGCGGCTAAAGTTTTAGACGTTGAAGCTCCGCTTGTGTATGCTCCATCAAAAGAAGTTTCTCATGAAGGACAAGGCCTTACGGCAGTAGAGAAAATCTTCAACAAAAATGCAGTTGGTATTGCGCCAGGTAAAGTATTGCACGCTGGTTCTGACGTTCGTGTTGAAGTTAATATTGTAGGTTCTCAGGATACTACAGGTCTTATGACTGCGCAGGAATTAGAATCTATGGCGGCTACGGTTATTTCTCCAATTGTTGATGGTGCTTACCAATCTGGTTGTCACACTGCTTCGGTTTGGGATAAAAAAGCTCAGGCAAATATTCCTAAATTGATGAAATTCATGAACGATTTCGGTTTAATCACAGCTCGTGATCCGAAAGGAGTTTATCATTCAATGACAGACGTAATCCATAAAGTACTTAATGATATTACTATTGATGAATGGGCTATCATTATTGGTGGTGACTCTCATACGAGAATGTCTAAGGGTGTTGCTTTTGGTGCTGACTCAGGAACTGTTGCTCTTGCATTGGCTACTGGAGAGGCTTCAATGCCAATTCCAGAATCTGTAAAAGTTACTTTCAAAGGAGATATGAAAGGGTATATGGACTTCCGTGATGTGGTTCATGCTACTCAAGCGCAAATGCTTCATCAATTTGGAGGAGAAAATGTATTCCAAGGAAGAATCATTGAGGTTCACATTGGAACACTTACCGCTGACCAAGCGTTTACATTTACAGACTGGACTGCAGAGATGAAGGCAAAAGCATCTATCTGTATTTCTGAAGATGATACTTTAATCGAATCATTGGAAATTGCAAAAGGCAGAATTCAGATTATGATCGATAAAGGAATGGATAACGAGAAACACGTTCTTCAAGGATTAATCAACAAAGCTGACAAGAGAATTGCTGAAATTAAATCGGCAGAAAAACCAGCTTTAACTCCAGATGCAAATGCTAAGTATTATGCTGAAGTTGTAGTTGATTTAGATCAAATTGCTGAGCCAATGATTGCTGATCCAGACGTAAATAATGCTGATGTTTCTAAAAGATACACTCACGATACAATCAGACCTTTATCTTTCTACGGAGGAGATAAGAAAGTAGATCTTGGATTTATTGGATCTTGTATGGTTCACAAAGGAGATATGAAAATCCTTGCTCAAATGTTGAAAAATGTTGAAGCGCAAACAGGTAAAGTTGAATTTAAGGCTCCACTTGTTGTAGCTCCGCCAACTTACAATATTGTAGATGAGCTTAAAGCTGAAGGTGACTGGGAAGTTTTACAAAAATACTCAGGTTTCGAATTCGACGATAACGCTCCAAAAGGTGCTGCACGTACAGAATACGAAAACATGTTGTATTTAGAGCGTCCAGGATGTAACCTTTGTATGGGTAACCAAGAAAAAGCAGCTAAAGGAGATACAGTAATGGCAACATCTACTCGTCTTTTCCAAGGAAGAGTTGTTGAGGATAAAGAAGGTAAAAAAGGAGAATCTCTTCTTTCTTCTACTCCAGTTGTGGTATTATCTACAATTTTAGGCAGAACTCCTACTATTGAAGAATATACTGCTGCAGTTGATGGTATTAACTTAACTAAGTTTGCACCTTCTAACAAGCAATTAGTTATGTAATCTTACGATTATTAATATTTCAAAGCCCGAGCGATAAACTCGGGCTTTTTCTTTTATAGCTGTTCATTTTTTTGTAACTTGTCATGTTAGAAAATAAAAAAAAACAAAACAATAAAACTTATGGCTTTTGATATTGAAATGATAAAAAAAGTGTATGAGAACATGCCAGCTCGTGTTGACAAAGCGCGCGAAATTGTTGGTCGTCCACTTACTTTAACGGAAAAAATTTTATACAATCATCTTTGGGATGGAAATCCAACTAAGGCGTTTGGAAGAGGAGTTGATTATGTTGACTTCGCGCCAGATCGTGTTGCTTGTCAAGATGCAACAGCACAAATGGCATTATTGCAGTTTATGCACGCAGGAAAATCTAAAGTGGCGGTACCAACAACGGTTCATTGCGATCACTTGATTCAAGCAAAGGTAGATGCAGTAACAGATTTGGCCAGAGCAAAAACACAAAGCAATGAAGTTTTTGACTTCCTATCTTCAGTTTCAAATAAATACGGAATTGGTTTTTGGAAACCAGGTGCAGGAATCATTCACCAAGTTGTGCTTGAAAACTATGCATTTCCAGGCGGAATGATGATCGGTACCGATTCTCATACTGTAAATGCAGGTGGTTTAGGAATGGTAGCAATTGGAGTTGGTGGAGCAGACGCTGTAGACGTAATGTCTGGTATGGCTTGGGAACTTAAATTTCCAAAATTAATTGGAGTTAAGTTGACAGGTAAATTATCAGGATGGACAGCTCCAAAAGATGTTATTCTTAAAGTTGCCGGTATTCTTACTGTAAAAGGTGGTACTGGTGCTATTGTAGAATATTTTGGAGAAGGCGCAACATCAATGTCTTGTACTGGTAAAGGAACAATCTGTAATATGGGTGCCGAAATTGGAGCTACAACTTCTACTTTTGGGTATGATGCTTCAATGGGGCGTTATCTTCGTTCTACAAATCGTGCTGATGTTGCAGATGCAGCTGATAAAATTGCGCCATATTTAACAGGAGATCCAGAAGTATACGCTAATCCGGAGCAATATTTTGATCAAGTTATTGAAATTAATTTGTCTGAATTAGAACCACATTTAAATGGACCTTTTACTCCAGATTTAGCTACGCCAATTTCTAAAATGAAAGAAGAAGCGATCAAAAACAATTGGCCATTACAAATTCAAGTTGGTTTAATAGGATCTTGTACAAACTCTTCTTACGAAGATATTTCTCGTGCAGCTTCTTTGGCAAGACAAGTTGCTGATAAAAACTTAAAAACAAAAGCGGAGTTTACAATTACTCCAGGTTCTGAAGTAGTTCGTTCAACTATCGAAAGAGATGGATTTATTGATACGTTTCATAAAATTGGAGCAACTGTTTTTGCAAATGCCTGCGGACCATGTATTGGTATGTGGGATAGAGAAGGAGCAGAAAAAGAAGAAAGAAATACAATAGTTCATTCTTTCAACCGTAATTTCTCAAAACGTGCAGACGGTAATCCTAATACATTGGCTTTTGTTGGTTCTCCAGAATTGGTAACAGCAATGGCAATTGCAGGAGATTTAGGTTTTAACCCATTGACTGATAAATTGATAAATGAAGAAGGTGAAGAAGTAATGCTTGATGCTCCAACAGGAGATGAACTTCCTTCAAAAGGTTTTTACGCTGAAGATCCTGGATTCCAAGCTCCTGCTGAGGACGGATCAAGTGTTCAGGTAGTGGTTAATCCAACTTCTGAGCGTCTGCAATTATTGGCTCCGTTTGATGCTTGGGATGGTAAAAATATTACTGGCGCTAAATTATTGATTAAAGCATTTGGAAAATGTACAACTGACCATATTTCCATGGCTGGACCTTGGTTACGTTTCCGAGGACACTTAGATAATATTTCTAACAATATGTTGATTGGTGCTGTAAACGCTTACAACCAAAAAACAAACTCTGTTAAAAATCAATTAACAGGTCAATACGACGCTGTTCCTGCAGTTGCCCGTGCCTATAAAGCGGCTGGAGTTCCGTCTATTGTTGTCGGAGATCACAATTATGGAGAAGGATCTTCTCGTGAGCATGCTGCAATGGAGCCACGTTTCTTGGGTGTTAAAGCAGTATTAGTAAAATCTTTCGCTCGTATTCACGAAACAAATTTGAAAAAACAAGGCCTTTTAGGGTTGACTTTTGCAAATGAAGCTGATTATGATAAAATTCAAGAAGATGATACAATTAACTTCTTAGATTTAACTGAATTTGCTCCGGGTAAACCATTGACTTTGGAATTCATTCATGCAGATGGAACAAAAGATATAATCTTAGCAAATCATACTTATAACGAAGGTCAAATTGGCTGGTTTGTTGCTGGTTCGGCATTGAACTTAATTGCGGCTGGAAAAGCTTAATAGTAAGATTTATATATTCAGATCAAAAATGCCCTGTTGTTTTTTCAGGGCATTTTTTTTTATGATCTAGCTTTTTATTGCTAAACCTGAAAATTTATCTTATATATGAGTAATTGAAAAATAGAATAAATGAGTATTTTTTTTGAAAGTTAAGTTAATATTAAATCTTAATTTATAGTAAAGTTGTAAAAATCTGCTTTTCAAAAAGTTGGCTTAATTTTTATGCCGTAGGTCTTAATTTAGATGAAATTAATTGTTAAAAATTATTGATTTTATAGTTTTAAGAGTTAAATTCGCCTTTGAGGTAATATATTTGTAACTTTTGAGTTTAATTCTGTAATGAAACTTAAAAAATAAGAAATACTAACTTAAATAGTAAATATGATTTTTAGATTTATAATAGTTTTGATTTTTTGTAGTGTTGGTGCTTTTGCACAAGACAATTATACTAAACACAAAATTTCGCAAGGTGAAAACCTTTCTATTATTGCTAAAAAATATGGAGTTAAGGTTAAAGATATCAACGATGCCAATCCAAATGCTCCTAAAATTCTAAAGTTAAATTCGGTTCTTTTAATTCCTACTAAAAATAAAGAGATTGCCAAAGGTAAAAATAAACCTGAAGTTAAAACAGAACCAAAATCAGAAGCAATTGTAAATAACACTTCAGGTTCTCACGAAGTTTTGTCTAAAGAAACACTTTGGGGAATTTCTAAAAAATACAATGTAACTGTTGATGAATTAAAGAAAGCCAATCCGCTTTTGGAAACAGAAGGTTTAAAAATAGGACAAAAAATCATCATTCCTTCTGATAATCCGACAACAAACGATAAGCCTGTTATTCAAGAAATAGTTTCAAAAGAAGTGGAACTTTTTAGAGAAGTTAAAGCAAAAGAAACGAAATACGGTATTTCAAAAGAATACGGAATAACGGTTGCAGAATTAGAACGTCAAAATCCATCAATAAAAGGAAAAGTTCCTGTTGGTTACCTTTTAAAAATTCGTCTTCCTAAAGAAAAAGCCGATGCAATTCAAGCGAGTAAAGCAATCCAAGAATCGCAAAATGCAGCAATTACTTCACCTGTGCAAATAGCTGAAACAGCAGAAATTAAAAAAGATTCTACCTTTGTAAAATTGGCGACAGGAAGTCATTCTGAATTAATAGATCAGCTTATCGCAAATGCAACTGAGAACATCGGAATTCGATATCGTTCTGGCGGAACTACAAAGGCAGGTTTCGATTGCTCAGGTTTAATGATTTGTACTTTTAATAATTTTGATATTAAACTTCCAAGAAGTTCAATAGAACAATCTCGTATCGGAACAAAAGTAAATACAGACGAAGCACAAAAAGGTGATTTGATTTTCTTTAGAACCAACGGAAGACGTCATATTAACCATGTTGGAATGATTGTAGAAGTTGCTGAAGGAGAAATCAAATTTGTGCATTCTTCTACTCACGGTGGCGTAATGATTTCTTCTACAAAAGAGCCTTACTACACAAGAGCTTTTTCTCAAGTAAATCGCGTTTTAGAATAAAAAACCTTATAGGAAAGTATTTTTTAATGTCTCTAGACAAAAAGGTTTGCTCCAAAAATCAGTTACATACTTGTTTTCTTTTGCTTTTCTAATCTCATCTGTATCCAAAGTTGAAGAAAGGACAAAAATTTCCACTTTGCTATTTATTTTTTCTGCAAGTCTAGCAAATTCCTCCAAAAATTCAAATCCATTCATTACAGGCATTTGAATATCTAAAAGTATAACTAAAGAGTTTTGAATTGGATTTTGTATAAGCCAATCAATGGCTTCTTTCCCATTATTTGCAATAAATAAAGGATTTATATTTAATCCTTTTTTGAGTAGTTTTTTAGTAACAAATTGGTCAATTAAATTATCTTCTACTAGTAAAAAGTCAGGTTTAGATGGCATGTGAATGTGGTATTGTTACTATAAATTTACTTCCGACAGTACTTTCCGAAATAACAGAAATATTTCCTTTAATGTTTTCTACGGCTTCTTTTACAATATAAAGACCTAATCCAGAACCTTTATTTTTGTTTGTCCCGAAGTACATTTCAAATATATTTTCTTTGTCTTTACCAGTAATTCCGATTCCGTTATCTGCAACTTCAATTTTGTTTAAACCATCGCTAAAATAGGTTTTGATAGAAATAAACATTTCTTGTTTGCTGGCATCAGAATATTTTATCGCATTTGAAATCAAATTGTTAATGATGATTTTTAAACGAAGGCCATCGCTTTCAATTTCGTCAACTAAATGTTCTTGGGTAAATTTTATTCTATTGGCATTTTCAATGTGCATTAATTGAAGAATGGCCTCATTAAAAAGCTCTTTCAAACTTACAGGTTCCATGATTATTTCTTTTCTTTTATTCTTAGAATAATCTATAATGTCGCTAATAAATTGGTCTTGTCTTGCAAGACTATGATGCATCATTTGGAGATAATTGCGAATTTGAGTTACATCATCTTCTAAAGAAGTAATTTCGATAAGACCTTTTAGAGAAGTTATAGGAGATCTCAAATCGTGAGATGCACTATAAACAAACCTGTCTAATTCGCGATTTACAACTATTAAATTTTCATTTTTTGCTTCGGTTTCTTTTTTTGAAAGCAGAAGCCTTTTTACCATTATAGAATAATAAAGGCAGACACTGCAAATAATGACTAAAATAAAAAAGACATTGGTAAAGATTAACAAGTCTTTTATTTTTCTGGTTCCTTCACCCAATAGATTAGAGAAGTTTCTTTCATTGATCGTTAAACTATCACTAATAGAGCTGATTTCTTTTAAATATTGTCTTTGATCTTTTAAAGTTAAAAGATTGCGGTTGATTTTAGCATTAACCTCTTGTCCAATTACAAATAGTTTGAAAATGAGTTTGTCGCCTTTTCCCCATTCATCGATTGCTTTGGCTAAAAAAGAAACCTCTTTGAAATTGTCAAAAAGCCAAATAATGTCATCTAAATCCTCTTCGTGATTTCGTCCAATAAGCAGACCTTTTCTTGCAATATCATTATCTCCAGCTTTTAAAAGTGTAATTCGAGCAATGCCATCGCCTTGAGGAACTTTCAATTCTTCACAATACAGGTTCCATTGATTGGGGTTTTTGGTATATAAATAAGTGATGAGATGTCTAGATGCTTCTTTCTGGCTTTTTGAATAATGAGATTCTCCATTTACATAAGCTCTGTTTGCAGATAAGATTTTAATGGTAAAAAAGTTGATGCAAATTAGTAAAGCGCAGGAAATAAAAATAATTAAGATAAGAACAAAAACATTCGGAAAACGAAAGTTTTTTAAAGCTTGCAACTTAGACATAAATTTAAAATTAGTAGGTTAATGATAAAGTGCCTTTTGCGTATTCGATTAATTTGTAAACCAACTTTGGGGAAAGATTGTTTTATGTTTTAATTAAACACTTGTTAAAGATTTTAAGATTGTAAAATAGTTATTAGAATGATTTTTTTCAAATGTAGTAAAAATTAACTTATATATTTTTCAAAAAAAAGAAGTTATTTTTGAAAAATATAATTTTTGTTTAAACTATTCTAAAGTAATCGTTGAATATCTTTTTCTCGATAGAAGGATGAAATTTGGCTAAAATCGCGCATAAAGAATTAATCTTCTAAAGGCATAAATTGAAGGAACAACAGGAAAATATTTGTTTATTCTATGCTTAAATTCATCTGATAATTTTTCGAATTCGTCTTCTTTTAAACGTTCTTGATAAACAGTAAGCGCAGAACCGGAAATGAAATCAAAAAAGTCATTTTTTGAAGTCGAAATCTGTGGATAAACTTTTTCATAGATAACGAGATCTTTTCCTCCATTTTCAAAAAATATTTTAGCATATTCGTCTAAACTCAAAACAGGAGAAGGACGTGTCCAATTATTTAAATACGAAGCAAAAGGTTCTTCTTGAACTAAATTTAAAAGTATCCTGTTCAATATATTTTCGTTTTGCTGTGGCATTTGAACAGCCAATTGACCTCCAGGATTTAGACGAGAAATAATTTTTGGAAATAATTCGCCATGATTATCAATCCATTGCAAAGCAGCATTCGAAAGAATGACATCCCATTTTGTTTCTTCTTTTAATTGGTCTGGAATAGATAATTCTTTAAAAGTTAAATTTTCAGCTGTCGGAGCTTTTGCCAGCATTTCAGCTGAATTGTCTATTCCTAGAACGGTTGAATTGGAGAGTTTTTCAGAAAGTCTTTTCGTGAGTTCGCCAGTTCCGCATCCTAAATCTATAACTTTTAGATTCGGTTTATCAACAATATGACTTATCAGATCATCAAAAGGTCTAGTGCGTTCTGTTTTAAATTCATCATATTTTTTTGGATCCCAAGTCATAAGCTATGTTTTTATTTAAAGATAAGAAAAGATCATTTGAGATTATGTTAAGTTTTGAAATAAAAGTCTTTAAGTTTTCTGTTATGAATGGTAATACTTTAAATATGTTTGTGCCGTTCGCGTAAGGGATAGAGGCGGTATCCTTTTATGAAGAGAAACGGAATAAAAGATATAGCCGATAGCCCGACCCGAAGGGATACGCCCATAATATTGCGAATTTAGAATTAAAAAAATAAAATTTAAGAAAAAAGTATATCTTTAACCAACCCAAAACCAATAAAAATGCAAGAAAACGATCAAGAACATTTTAAAAGAGAACTCGGATTATTAGACGGAACCATGCTTGTAGTAGGTTCTATGATAGGATCTGGAATATTTATTGTAAGCGCCGATATCGCAAGACGAGTCGGATCTGCAGGATGGCTAACCTTAATTTGGCTGATTTCAGGATTGATTACAGTTATTGCCGCTGTAAGTTACGGCGAATTGAGTTCTATGTTTCCAAAGGCTGGAGGACAGTATGTTTATCTCAAAGAAGCGTACAATAAGCTAATTGCTTTCCTGTACGGATGGAGTTTTTTTGCTGTAATACAAACCGGAACAATTGCAGCAGTAGGTGTTGCATTTTCAAAATTTGCGGCTTATTTATACGAGCCTTTCAGCGATGAAAATATTCTTTATGAAATTGGCTTTTTTAAACTCAATGCTGCACAAGTAGTTTCTATTATTACTATAATTTTATTGTCTTATATAAATAGCCGTGGCGTAAAAAACGGAAAGATCCTGCAAACCGTTCTTACCATCATCAAAATATTATCATTACTAGGATTAATTGTATTCGGATTAACATTGGCGGCAAAAGCTTCTGTTTGGGACGCCAATTGGACAGATGCTTGGAATACTCGTGTTTTTGATATAGAAAGTGGTGAATGGATGCCAATTGGTGGAACAGCTTTGATTACAGGAATTTCAGCCGCAATGGTTGGATCATTGTTTTCTAGTGATGCTTGGAATGGTGTTACTTTTATTGCTGGAGAAATTAAAAATCCGCAGCGAAATGTTGGTTTAAGTTTGTTTCTCGGAACTTTTATCGTAACCATCATTTATGTATTAACAAATATCATGTATTTGGCCGTAATTCCGTTAGATGAAATTGCTACAGCAAAATCTGATCGTGTTGCAGTTGTGGCGTCACAATATATTTTTGGAAATATTGGAACTCTTATTATCGCAATTATGATTATGATTTCGACTTTTGCCTGCAACAACGGATTAATTATGGCTGGTGCAAGGGTTTATTATACAATGGCAAAAGATGGTTTGTTTTTTAAAAAAGCTGCTGTTTTAAATAAATCAAGTGTGCCTGCATGGGCGCTTTGGGCGCAATGTATTTGGGCGTCGGCTTTGTGTCTTACAGGAAAATATGGAGATTTGCTAGACTTTGTTATTATTATCGTTTTGATATTCTATATTCTTACCATTTACGGAATTTTCATTTTACGTAAAAAAATGCCAGATGTAGAAAGACCTTATAAAGCTTTTGGGTATCCATTTTTACCAATGTTGTACATTGTTGTTGCAAGCGCGATTTGTATTTCTTTGTTGATAACAAAATTCTCAACTTGCGGTTGGGGCGTATTGATTATGCTGACAGGAATTCCGGTATATTATTTAACCAAACCAAAAGAAGATTAAGTTTTCTACTTTCAACACTTATTTATAAAAAAAAGCGTCTTGTAACTATCAAGGCGCTTTTTTTTTACTATTTCTAATGAGGTTTAAAAATTATTGTCAGACAATTCATTTTTAATTCTTTCTTCCGTAGGCCTTAAGAAAATGAGATAGACAATAATAAGAATGCCAAATAAAATATAATCTGGTTTTAGAAACAAAAGTATAAAAGCTGCACCTTCTAAAATAGCCCATCGCAGGATAGAAGCGGCCTGATAAAAAGGCAGTTTCTCTTCGAGTTTTAGCTTCGGATCAATTTGCTTGATTTGCGATCTGAATAAAAAAGTACTTATTATATATGTCAAAATAGGTATTAAAGTATAAATAATAGAGAGCGTGCTAATTGCAGGAATTTGTAATTTTTCTATAGAAATTTCGCCAACAAAAAAATAGGCAGCAATAGTTCCTGCACAAATGGCAAAATGGATAATTTGTAATGATTTGATTTTTTCATTCATGATGAGGTTAAGGTTTGAGGTTGAATTATGCAAGTTAGGACTAATTCCTTTAAAATGAATAATTTCTCCGTAGAGATTAATAATTACGAAATTAGAATGCATAAAAAAAGCACTGCAATTAAGCAATGCCTTTTGATGTAAGAATCACAAAGAGCGCGCCGCGTATTGATTAAGCGACAGCTGGCTCAGTAGATGATTTTATAGTTGAATTAATAATAGACAAAGTCAAAGGATCTTTTTCTCCAGAGAAGAAAGATTCTAAAATTTCCTCAAATATCGGATTTGCATTTTCTACCAAAGAAAATAAAGTCATGCACGAACGTAATTTTCTAGCATCTAAATCTCCAAAAATTCCATCAGCAGATTTTCTTTTAAAAGTCAATAAAAGCTCTGAAATTTCAATTAAATGTTTTCCAAGAATTGGATGTTCCAAATAATCTGAAGCTTCTTTTAAATCATTAATGGCATAAAGATTAGCTGTATCGCTTTTGCCCAAACCTTTTATTTGCGGAAAAATGAACCACATCCAATGCGTTTCTTTTTTTCCTTTACTGATTTCAGAAAAAGCGGTAAGATAAAGTTTGTTTTGCGCATCTAAGAAGCGCGCTAAATCATTGTTTGAATAAGCCATTACGGTATTATATTTTTTTAAAAGGTTGCAAAAATAGTAAAAAAGGAGGGTTCAGCCTAATAAAACGTTCATACAATCAGTATTTTAACTTTTTTCGACAGAATTTTCCTCGTCGGTATTGAGCTAATAAATCAGCTAGTTTTTAGTTCCTAATGACTTACGTATTACGTTGCGTTTGCCTAAAAGTTAAATTTATTCTGGGTAAAACTTTACGTGCCGTTTTAGGAACGTGGTGTTGCCAAAAATTATTTGTAGTTCCCGCCATTAGTAGAAAAGAGCCGTGATGCAACGGTATTTCAACTAGCGGAATGTCTTTTCTAAATTTATGACGAAGCTTAAACATTCGCGTTTCTCCAAAAGTGACAGATGCAATAATGGGATCTTTACCAGACTTGTCTTCTCGATCGCTATGCCAGCCTACGCCATCTTTTCCGTTTCGGTATAAATTTAACAGAAGGCTATTAAAATCAAGCTGAGTTTCTTTCTCAACACGGCTTCTTATCTTTAATAATTCATACGTCCAGTCGGGTCCGTTTGGATCTGCGCCAGGATTATCTTTGTCTTCATACCATGATATCATGCGGGGAACAGTATAAGTTTTATCATAAACTTCCATTTCATATTCTCTCCATTTAGTCTTACGCAGTATTCTTTCATAAAAAGAATCTGATTCTTCTTTGCTGAAAAAATTATCAATCAGAATTAATTCACAGTCAGGAAGATCAAATATTTTTTTGCCTGCGTGTCCAGTCGTAAATAATTCAGTGTCGCTAAATAGTGTCATAATTTTGATTTTTATAGCTCTATTTTTCTCTAATTTGATTTTAGATTAGAAATGATTTTTAAAAAATACTTTTCTAGGGTGTTTTTCTGCATAAGAAAAAATTAACTGCTCTATATATTGATTGCTTTTATAAGGCGTAACATAATTTTTTACGTCTGAAGGTTCATGAATCGAAATGTCAGAAGGAAGATATCCCATGCCATAAAAATGCCCATTTTCTATCCAGACACAGCTGCGTTCTTCTTTTGATTTTCCTTTGTCGATAATAGCAAAAGTTGGTCTGTTGTTTAACAGATAATCAATCGCATTATCAATTTGTGTGTTATGCATTATAACATCGGGCAGACTTTGTACATTATTATTCGGATAAAATTCTCCTTCTTCAGATTTTGAATATTTGCAGAAGCGATGATCAATTTCAAAGCGTTCAGCCAGACTTCTTAACAAATTAATGCCTTCGTACAAACTGCTGAATTCATGAATACAGACTTGAAATTTACTCACTTTTCCGATAGCGAGATATTTATAACCGTTTCGGGCTTCGTATTGATAGATTCCAAATTTGGCTTCAAAACGTTTTAAGGCTCTGTTATAAGTTGGCCATAGTTTCTTGATTTCGGTGCATTCTAGTAAAAGTGCCATTAATTCGGTAGCACAGACCTCAAAAGAGATTCCGTGAATATCTCGTAGAAAATGTTGTCTTTGCGGATTAATATTGTTTCCGCTGAAATGAGAAGCGACACGTTTTTTCAGATTAATCGCTTTTCCAACGTAAATCACTTTTCTTTGTTGATTATAAAAATAATATACTCCAGGTTTATCAGGTAAATTATTAAAATCATCAGGTGGAAGATTTGGAGGTAAACGCTGATCTTGTGCTGTTTTCTTGATCATTTTTTCGATTTCTCCAGCATCGTCCCATTCTAATAAAAGAGAAAATAATAAGGCTGTGGCATCGGCATCTCCGCCAGCGCGGTGTCTGTTTTCTAAAGAAATATTTAAAGAATTGCAAAGATTTCCTAAACTATAAGAACCCAATCCCGGTTTTATTTTTCTGGCAGCACGAACGGTACAAAGTTTTTTTGCCGACCATTTAAAACCAGCTTGTTCCAGTTGATGATGAACGAATGAATAATCAAAGTTAACATTATGCGCCACAAAAATACGATCGGTAAGCATTTCGAGAACTTTCTCTGAAATGTCATCAAAAATTGGCGCATTGGCAACCATCTCGTTATTAATGCCCGTTAATCCAAAAATAGAAGGAGGAATGTCCTGTTCAGGATTTACAAGTGTTTCGTAACGATCCAGTACATTTTTACCATCATGAATAATAATGGCAATTTCTGTAATGCGGCTGCCACTGGCATTTCCGCCTGTGGTTTCAATATCGACTATAGCATATTCCGTATTTTTCATCTTTATATAACGTAAATTCTACTTCTGTTATTTAGTTTTTTAACACATATTAGAGTCTAGCTCAAAAAAGTTTTTTTGTTTTATTCTTTGGTTTTTAATCTCGCAGAGTCGCAGAGTCGCAAAGTTTTATTTAAAAACTTAAAAAGAAAAAACTTTGCGTCTTCGCGCCTTTGCGAGCAATTTTTCGGCGTTTAATAAAAATTAAAACTTCATTCGGTGTCTGGGCAAATTAATCTCATGTTCAGACGGATAAGGTTTTCTGTGCGTAAGGCTTATATCTTCTTTAATTTGGTTTTGTGTTCTGTATTGATCTTTTGAATCCATATAACGTGGATCTGGAATAAAAGGCATTTTTGCCATTTTGATTATCGTAATCGTTGGAAAATGATAATCGACTTCGACATTTCCTAACAAAAGATAACAGCCTCCTCCCTGAAATGGATGTTTAGCAAGGCTATCAGGAAAATGAGCGGTGTCAAAATAAGTGCCTTCATGATCGATCCAAGTTCCAAAATACATAGTGCCTTTTTTAGTTGGAACATGTTTTCTGGAAATCAGATAGGCCAACATTCTGACTTGTTTTTTATGATATTGAACCAAATCTTTCGCCATGACATCTCCACGGTGTTTGGTTTGTAAAAGATCAAAAACAGTACACGAAACGGGGAAACTCAACAATTCAATTTCGTCAAACGCATCTTCAAAAACAGAACGTTCAAGTGTTGGAAGTTTGTATTCTTTAACGGGTTCCTGCAGTAATTTCAAATCTCTGTTTTCAGGTTTAAAATTATTCAATAGCAAACTGGCAGTTACCAAAAGCTGATTTTTTGTTTTTCCTGTAAAACGAAAAGCATCAATAAAAATCAGTGTTTTAACGCCTTCAATTCCAATTGGAATTCGATTGATAAAATCTTCCAGAGAATTGAAATCACCTTTTTTATTTCGGTCTTCTTCAATCAAATGAGCGATTTTAGATTCCAGACTTTGAATGTGCATAAAACCCAAATAAATATCAGTTCCGTACAAAGTAGTCTGATATTCGCTTTTATTTACACACGGATTATGAATCGTTCCGCCAGACATTCGCGCTTCGTGTACATAAACTTCGGTTCTGTAAAATCCACCTTGATTGTTGATTACCGCAGTCATGAATTCAACAGGATAATTAACTTTCAAGTACAAACTTTGATAACTTTCAACCGCATAAGAAGCCGAGTGCGCTTTACAAAAAGAGTATCCTGCAAAAGATTCAATCTGACGATAAATTTCCTGGCTTAATTCTAATGGATGCCCTTTTTGAGCACAGCTGGCAAAGAAATTATCTTTTACTTTTTGAAGCGCTTCTAGAGATCTTCCTTTTCCAGACATGGCACGACGTAGAATATCACCGTCAGGAGCGGGAAGCCCGCCGTAATGCTGGGCAATTTTAATTACATCTTCCTGATAAACCATAATGCCGTAAGTTTCACCAAGATGTTCTCTGAAAACTTCATGAAAATACTCAAACTGAGTTGGATTGTTATGACGGAAAATATACTCTTTCATCATTCCAGATTGTGCAACGCCGGGACGAATAATAGACGACGCGGCGACAAGAATTTTATAATTATCACAATTTAAACGGCGCAGTAAACCACGCATAGCGGGACTTTCGATATAAAAACAGCCAATCGTATGTCCTTTTGCTAAATAAGAATTGCAAACCGCTTCGTCTTTAGAAATGGAAGTATCGCGAATATTAACTTTTATCCCTCGGTTTTTGGCAATTAGTTTTACGCTGTCATCAATATGTCCGATACCACGCTGACTTAGAATATCGAATTTATCAAAACCAATTTCTTCGGCAATGTGCATATCAAAAAGAACAATTGGAAAACCTTTTGGTGGCATTTCCAAAGGCGTATAATTCGTAATCGGTTCTTCAGAAATTAGAATTCCACACGCATGCATGCTTCGTTGATTGGGATATTTTCCCATCATTTGTCCGTATTCCTGAACCAATTTTACAATTTTATTGGTCGGATGAAGTTCTTCCGGATTTTTTGCCAAAAGATCTAATTCTTCTTTTGGAAGACCAAAAACCTTTCCGACTTCCCTAAAAATAGAACGGTATTTAAATTCAACATTGGTTCCGCAGAAAGCAACATGATCACTGCCGTATTTCTCGAATATATATTCTAAAATTGTATTGCGTTCCTGCCAACTCCAATCTATGTCAAAATCGGGTGGCGTTTTACGGTTGAGGTTTAAAAAACGTTCAAAATATAAATCCAGTTCAATAGGACAGATATCGGTAATTCCGAGACAATAGGCAATGATGCTGTTGGCACCGCTTCCGCGACCAATGTGCATGAAGCCTTGACTATTGCTGTATTGAATAATATCCCAGGTAATTAAAAAATAACCGCTGAATTCTAATTCGTCAATAACTTTTAATTCTTTTTCTACGCGAGCTTTTGCTTCAATATTTTCGTTTCCATAACGTTTTTCAAATCCTTCCCAAGCTAATTCAGTAAGTTTTTCTAAATCTTTTTGACGATTTTCAGTATAGAATTTTTTATTTCTTTTAGCTGAAAAATCATATTGAAAATTACAATCGTCAATGATACGTTGTGTATTCAAAATGATTTCAGGATATTTTTCATAAAATGGTAGAATCGATTCTACAGGTTTCATCACATCAGAAACTTTGCAGTAATCTACTTCTGTAAGTTTCGATAAAATAATATTCGTATCAATAGCACGAAGCACTTTATGCAGATTGTATTCTTTTTTATTTCTAAAAGTTACAGGCTGTAAAATCACCATTTTGGAGATTTTATTTTTATGTTTTGAAGTCAAAAGACTTGAAACTTCTTCGGGACGAACTCCGATAAATTCATTTTCAAAAAGTGTTTCAGGAGCGTTTTCTAAAGTATAAATCACAAAAGCCGATTCGAATTTTGGAGCACGCAAAGGCAAAGTTTCATCACTGAAATTATGTTTAGTTAGAAAAACATTCATTTCGGCCAAACCTTCTGCATTTTGCGCCAGTCCAATATATCGGAATTGATGGTTGCATCTAAATTCCATTCCAACCAAAGGCTTAATTTCTTTTTCTTGACATGCTTTTATAAAATCGTAAATTCCGGTAACGGTATTAATATCGGTCAATGCCATTGCTTTTATACCATGCAAAACGGCTTCGGCAATCAAATCCTTAAGCGGAATTGTGCCGTAACGTAATGAATGATAAGAATGACAATTGAGATACATTATTTCTTGCGTTTTAAAATTTCGTCTTTAGTATTCGGTTTAAAATGAGCTCCGGCACAGCGCATTACGGCATCAAAACCATAACGGCTTTTCATTTTATCCATGGCTTCATAAAGTGATAACATTTCCTGAGTATCTTCAAAAAGATCAATTTGATAGGTTCCTCGCACGAGTCCGCTAAAGCGAACGCCAATCAAGCGCAGACGCATACGACGCTGATAGACTTTCTCAAAAAGCTCTATTACATTTTTGGTCAGAATATGATCGGCAGAAGTATAAGCTACTCGGCATTGTTTGGTTTCTGTATCAAAATTGGCGTAACGTATTTTGACTGTAACAGTTGAAGTCAGCCACTGTTCAGCGCGAAGCTGAAAAGCCAGTTTTTCGACCATTCCTAATAATAGTCTTCTCAGTTTTGCAAGATCAATAGTGTCTTGCGAAAAAGTAGTTTCGGTAGAAATTGATTTTCTTTCGCTGTAAGGTTCAACAGGCGTGTGGTCAATTCCATGTGCTTTTTTCCAAAGTTCCAAACCGTTTTTACCAATCATTTGTTGTAAAACTTCGGCAGGCATTTCGGCTAAAGTTTGAATTTTACGAACGCCGATTCGGGACAAAAGCTGAAAAGTAACAGCGCCAACCATCGGGATTTTCTGAATCGAAAGCGGATTTAAAAAATCTTGTACTTTTTGTTCTGGAATTTCAAGATTTCCTACAGGTTTGCCTTCTCCGGTCGCAATTTTAGAAACGGTTTTGTTGATGGATAATGAAAAACTAATAGGAAGTCCTGTTTCTTTAATCACTTTTTGAGCCAGTTCATTGGTCCATTTATAACTGCCATGAAATTTATCCATTCCGGTAATATCCAGATAAAATTCGTCGACACTTGCTTTTTCTAAAACTGGTGCTTTTTCCTGAAGAATTTCTGTAACATCGTGAGATAATTGCGAATACAATTCCATATCACCTTTCATGACTTTTGCGTCTGGACAAAGTTTTAATGCCATACGAATAGGCATCGCAGAACGCACTCCATATTTACGGGCTTCATAAGAGCAAGAAGCAACAACACCGCGGTCTCCGCCACCTATAATAAGCGGAATTCCATTGAGTTCAGAGTTGGTGCGTCTTTCGCAGGATACAAAAAAGGTATCCAAATCCATATGTACAATTGCCCGTGCCATTTTCCTTTGTTTTTGTATGGAACAAAATTAGCACAGGTGATAACAATTTTTTGTATATTTGCTGTTCCAAATTATAACAAATTAATTATGTCCTTATTTTCAGACAACATCAGAGCACTAAGGGTTAAGCATAAAATATCACAAGAAAAATTAGCTGAAAACCTAAGTATTACAAGAGGAAGATACGTGAAATACGAAGACGGAACTTCGGAAGCACCGTATGACATTTTAAAGAAGATTGCATTATATTTTCATATGAGTATCGACTTGATATTATCTGTCGATATACGTAAAATTGATGTGCAAAATTTGATAAAACTAGAAGGCAATCGACTTATTTTACCAATCCAAGTGGATAGTTTTGGAGAAAATTTTATTGAAATTGTATCTCAAAAAGCAAAAGCAGGTTATCTAAACGGATATGCTGATCCAGAATATATTGAAAGTTTACAGCAGATTACACTTCCTTTTTTAGGACCAGGAAAACACCGCGGATTTCCCGTTGAAGGCGATTCAATGCCTCCGCACGAAGATGGTTCGATTATTATTGGTCGTTATGTGGAAAAACTGGGAGAGGTTATGGATGGCAAAACGTATATTCTTATTACTAAAAGTGAAGGAATGGTGTATAAACGTCTCAATAAAAACAAAAAAAATAGTTTGGTTTTAGAATCCGACAACAGTTTTTACCCAAATTATGAAGTGAAAGCTTCTGATATTTTGGAAATTTGGGAATACGAATGTAATATCGGCCGTTCAGACAAAAAACAAGAAACGACGGAAACTGGAGAAATGAAAGATTTGCTTTTAGAATTGAAACGCGAAGTTCGAGAGATTAAGAATAATACTTCGAATACATAAAAAGAGTTTGCCACTCCCGATAGCTATCGGGATTCACAGATTAAAAGGATTATTTTTTTTTCGCCACGAATTGCACAAATTTTCACTAATTTTTTTATTCAAAATATAATCAACATAATTCGTGAAAATTTGTGCAATTCGTGGCAAATAAATCTACACAAAGCGATTAAAAAATCCTTTTAATCTGTGAAATCTGTGGCTTAAAAAACTTTGTGCCTTAGCGCCTTTGTGGCTAAAAAAAACTAAAAGATCTTCGCAAATCCTAATCCATATTGCTGTCCATTATAAAAAGGCATAATCATAGAAGTTGATTTATTTTCTGCTGATGATTTGAATAACTTTTTAGTAATATACGGATTAATCCAATAAGCAATTTTGGTGCTCAAAATCCCAATTCCCGCTCCGGCAGCTACATCTGTCAGCCAATGACGATTATTGTAGATTCTAAAAAGTCCCGTTCCTGTTGCAACGGCGTAGCCTGCAATTCCATACCAAATAGATTTGTCTTTATATTCTTGGTATAAAAATTCGGCACCCATAAATGCAGTTGCAGTATGCCCAGAAGGAAAAGAGTTATTTGAACTTCCGTCTGGCCTTTCTACATGTGAAATCGATTTTAAGCCCAAAACCGTTGAAGCCATTATAGCATACGAAGTCACAAATATTACAGAACGGTCACGCATATTATTCTTGCCTTTTACACCAAAAGCATTCAATGCATAAACCGACGCAGCGGGTGCATATTGAGAGAAATCATCAATGGTAATTTTTTCGTCAATATCTTCGGTAACTTCAGCCTTAATTTGGTGATTGAAACTCAAAAGCTGATCGCTTTCTAAACCAATTACGCCATAACCAATTAAAACGCTCGGAATAATTAATTGTTTGTAATTGAATTTTAAGCGATTAGATGTACTGTCAATTTTTAGAATCGAATCATTTTGCTGTGCATTTGCAGAAAATAATCCGAACAGGAATACGAGGGAAATTGTTTTGCGGAACATTGTTTTTGTCGTTATATTTTGCAATAGTAACGAATGTTCGAGACTAGTATTTTGGTCTTAATTGAACCTTAAGCTAACTTTAATTTGTTGATTTTAAATAAGGTAATTGGATTAAGATTGGCTAAATATTATTTTATTCAGATTGCTGATTTTAAGTAAATAAAGTCCCAGCGGGACGATATATTTATAGAAAATTTATTAGACGCGTTTTTTAAGCCTCAGCGGGGTGAAATATATCGCTCCGCTGGAGCTTATTATCAATGTGAATCAAATTAGCTATAAATATCTCGCTTCTCCGAAGCTCTTTTTAATATTTTTTCTTTTAACAATTCACAATTCACAATTCACAATTTTTCTAAACCTTCAACGAAAACCAAAACGTACTTCCCAATCCCAAATTACTCTCAACGCCAACATTTCCATTTTGTGCTTCAATAAATTCTTTGCTAATAGCTAATCCCAATCCCGTTCCAGATTTTTGACTTCCAGGAACTTGGAAATATTTATCAAAAACCCGGTCTTTGTATCTTGTATCAATTCCTTTTCCGGTATCGATGACCTGAAATACGATTTGGTTATTCTCTTTTTTTAATTTGATGTGAATGATACTTTTTTCAGAAGAATACCGAATCGCATTCGACAAATAATTAATCAAAACCCAACCTGTTTTTTCGCTGTCGGCTTTTACGTCTTCTAGATTTTCATCAGCAACAATAACCAGTTTAATTTGTTTTTGTTCCGCCTGAACTTTTACTGCTTCAACAGCATAATTTACAATTTCGTGCGGATTGCTTTTTTCGATACTCAGCTGAATATTTCCTGTTTCTAATTGAGATAGATTAAGCAATTCACCCGTAATTTTCAATAAGCGCTGACTATCCTCTTTTATACTTTCGACCAATTGTTTCTGGTCGTCGTTCATGTCGCCTGTTTTTTCATTTTCAAGCAATTTCAGACTTAATTTTATTGACGCAATAGGCGTTTTTAATTCGTGTGAAACTGTCGCAATAAAGTTGGTTTTGGCAAAATCCAGTTCTTTAAAAAGCGTAATATTTCTCAGAATAATCACATCACCAATATTAATTTCTTTTTCTTCTCCTGTTGGGATTATAGTAATATTCAGAATTTCTTTTTCAAAATAACTTTCTTTTCCGTGCGCATAAATTTTGAGAGGTTGTTTTTTAGGCGCATCTGATTCATCTTTTAAAATTAAAGAACGAATCAAATCATTCGACAAGGCTAGAGTAGAAGCCGATTTCCCGATAACATCTTCCAGTTTCAGACCAATAATTTTCAACGCTTCATCATTGGCAAACAAAACAATTCCTTCATTGTCCAAACCAATAATTGGATCGTTCATATTATTGATTAAAGTTTCCAGTCGTTTCTTTTCGAAGAATAGTTTGTACAAATTACTGTCGTTATATTCCTGAAGTTTCTGCGCCATTGTATTAAACGATTTTGCCAAATCTCCAAATTCGCTATGACTCGTAAAATGAACACGTTCTGAATAATTTTTATTGGCAATTTCCTTGATACTCAGCGTTAATTCCTTTATTGGATTGGCAATATTATTCGGCAGATTAACTAGCAAATTAAAAGCGATCAAAAAGCATAAACTTCCCACAATGGCAATCCACAAATTAGCATTTTCGGCAGTGAGTTTTGCAATGTCGCTTTTCTGTTTTATCGCATCAAGATTGAGCTTCATAATGACAAAAATATCCTGTCTGATTTTTGCTTTTATGACTTCGTTTGCTCCGTTTTGTTCTAAAAGCGTAAAACTTTTTTCAAGGTTTTCGGTTGCTTCTTTTTCTCCCGGTTCGGTAACATTTTGCGTTTGTTTTTCAAGATATTCCTTGAAAACATGAATCTTGCTATCGGGGCTTGCTTTAATTTCATCCAAAGACAAAATCATATTTCGCGAATATTCCAGCGTATTATAATTCGCTTTCAGAATATTCTCGGTGTCTGCTTTTATCAAAAAAACAGAATAACCGCTAACTAACGAAAGTATAATGATCATTAAAAATAACAATCCAACTCCCAGATTCAATTTGGTTTTAATTCTCATATTTTATTTTTTGTGTGAAATGTTGTTTGTAAAATGTGAAATGAAAAACAACATCTTACATTTCACATAAAACATTTTACGATAATATCACAAGATCAACATTTGACAAGGACAGTTTGTTTAGCAAACGTCTAAAAATTGTTGTAGACAAAATTACTTTAAATAAATTCAAATGCGGTTTTCCAATGCAGACAGTTGTAATTTGTTTTTCTTCTACTGTTGCCAAAATCGCATCGGCAATATTTGAATTTTCCAATTTAATAACCTCCGCGCCTAATTGCACGGCGAGTTTAAAATTATTAATTAAATGTCGCTGTTTGTCCAAAGCAATTTTATTACTACTTTCCTTTGGCGTTTCTACATACAAAACATGCCAAGATCCATTGTAATAACTGGCTAATCTTGCAGCTTTTCTAATTATAATTTTAGCCGTTTTTTCATTACTGCTAATGCAAGCCAACAATTTTTCATGTCGTAAAGCATGAAGATTCGGAACTTCATTTTCAACTTTTCGAACTACCTGACTCGCTACTTCTTTCAAAGCCAATTCCCGAAGTTGTAAAATCTGTTCGGATTTAAAAAAGTTCGTTAATGCCGTCTGAATTTTATCTGGAGTATAAATTTTTCCTTCCTTTAAACGTGCAATCAAATCTTCAGATGTTAAATCGATATTCACGACTTCATCCGCCAATCGTAAAACATTGTCTGGAATACGTTCCTGAACATCAATGTTGGTAATCCGTTTTACATCTTCATTTAAACTCTCAATATGCTGAATATTCACCGCCGAAATCACATTAATTCCCGCTTCCAAAATCTCTAAAACATCCTGCCAGCGTTTTTCATTTTTGCTTCCCTCAACGTTCGTGTGTGCGAGTTCATCAACTATCACAACTTCTGGACGAAGATTAATAATCGCCTGAACATCGAGTTCTTCTAATTCTTTTCCTTTATAAAAAATGGTCCGTCTCGGAATTATAGGCAAGCCTGCTAATAATTCATGCGTTTCCTTCCGCATGTGCGTTTCGATGTAGCCAATTTTTACATCGATTCCGTTTTTTAATAACGAATGCGCTTCCTGAAGCATACGAAAAGTTTTGCCCACACCGGCACTCATTCCAATGTAGATTTTGAACTTTCCCTTTCGTGATTTCTGAATTAAATCGAGAAAGTGCTGTGCGTTATTATTTTCGTTTTCCATAATTTTTGCCACGAAGGCGCTAAGTCACAAAGTTTTTTTTTAAAAGCCACAGATTAGAAGGATTAGAAGGATTATTTTTTTTTAGCCACGAATTACACAAATTTGCACAAATTTTTTTTAATATAATTCGTGAAAATTTGTGTAATTCGTGGCAAATAAATCTACACAAAGAGATTAAAAAATCCCTTTAATCTGTGTAATCTGTGGCAAGAAATATTTTCCTAGAAACTAATCGCCAAGGAAGTCGTTACAAACGTATTCGTATCCGTTGGAACATTATCTTTATTTGTGAAGATTTCGTCTTTACTTGAAAGATTTCTGGCTTCAATTCTAAACATAACATTATCAGTAACTAAGTAATCAAAGTTAGCTGAAAATCCGTAAGTTTTAAAACCATTTGGTGTTTCTGTTGAGATGATTACACCTTTTTCATCACTATAATATTCACCTCGTACCGCAAGATGAATTTTGTCAACTGGTTTGTATTGCAGAATCAAAACTGGCGAAAACCAAGTATCGTATTTATTACTGCTTTTAGCCGATTGTTGAGATCCAACATCAACACCAGCCGTAATATTTGTTTTTTCCGTTACCTTAAATTGTCCGTAGAAATTATTAAAATAACGCCATTTTTTGTCAATATCCGGCTGTTCATTTCCAACATAAGTACTCCAATTCAAAACAACTTTATCAGAAGGTTTGTATGTAACCTGAGTTCCAAAAGCAGGCGTTTGATTGCCTTCTACTTTTTCAATTCTCTGCCAGCCATTCAAGTACATACCCGCCAAATACCATTTCCCAGATTCAGATGTATAACCAATTTTAACTCCCGTTTCATAATAAGGAGAATTCTCAGCCAGAATACTTCTCGTTAAAGTTTGGCAGTCTTTTCCAATCGCACTTTCAAAACCAATATGCGAGGGCATGATTCCCGCATCAATCCATAAATTATGGTTTTTCGAAATCTTTACACCAACATTCGCTTCGTAAACATTTTTCAACAAACCTTGTTCAGCAGACATATTATATTCGGCATAAGTTCCCGCCATCAAGGCAAAATTCCCTCGAATATTTTCTTTCGAATAATTCACTTTCGCCATTCCTAAATTCAGGTTTACCTCGTTGCTTTTATTGTAACTGTAAAAGAAATTTGGCCGAGTATGATTTTCCGGTTTTCCAAAATCATAACTATAATATGCATCTACATATCCTGAAAATGTCAATGGACTTTTAGATTCTTCTTGTGCATGTAAATTGCTATAACCAAAAGCGATTAAAGCAGTAAGTATTATTTTTTTCATTTTTGTGGTATTCTATTATTTATTAGTAGATTTTTTAGGAGCTAATCCCGCTATCCGTTTCAATCTTTTGTGTCTCGTTAAAGAAACGAGACACAAAAGGATTTTCACTACTATCGGGCTAGGGCATTTGGGGTAAAAAAGGCGTTTTTGTATTACAATATTTCCATATCCTAACAGGTTTCCAAAACCTGTTAGGTATTATTGTAAGTTTAGTTTTTCGATTCCTGTTCACCAAAGTTTGTCATTTCGACGAAGGAGAAATCTTCGTAAGTAACCCCGTAAAGTAAATCGAAAATCTTTGTCGAGCTACTCGTGGAGATCCTTCGTTCCTCGGGATGACAAACGATGTGGTTATTCGGTTTATAATACCTAACAGGTTTTGGAAACCTGTTAGGAGAAAAACCTTAGAACCTTAGCGACTCAGAACCTCAGAACCTTTTCTAACGAAGCTGATCCAGCGCCACATTCAATTCCAAAACATTCACTGTTTCAGGGCCAACAACAGCCGTATTAATTTTAGATTCCACCAAAGCTTTTACTTTAGTTTCGTCCAGTTTTCTTTCTTTGGCAATACGCTTAACCTGAATCAAAGCCCCTTGCGGAGAAATATTCGGATCCAAACCACTTCCAGAAGCCGTAACCATATCAGCCGGAATTTCAGATTTTTTCAAGTACGGATGAACCAATAAAAGTGTATCAATTCTTTTTTGAACTAAAGCTAAATAATCGGCATTGCTTGGGCCTTTGTTGCTTCCGGCACTTCCGGCAGCGTTATAATCAACAGCCGAAGGTCTTCCCCAGAAATAATTCGACTTATCGAATTTTTGACCAATTTTTTGGTAACCCACCACTTTTCCGTTAACCGAAATCGTTTCTCCTTTTCCTTGATTTGGAGCAATTTGTGCGATTCCGTAAATCGCAATAGGATAAATAACTGCGAACAAGATTAGAGTAACCGCAGTAAGTTTTATTATAGAAAATAGATTTTTCATTTTTTTGAAGATTCTAAGGGACTAAGTTGCTAAGGTTCTAAGTTTTTTTTTCAGAATTTTAGCAAATCGAAGTCATGTTTTTAATTAGAGTTTTTAAAGATTCCTGTATTTGCGATTCTAAGAGAAAACCTTAGTTCCTTAGAATCCTAGCATCTCAGTATCTTATATAAAAAGTGCTACTAATAAATCAATAACCTTGATTCCGATAAAAGGAACAATCAATCCACCTAAACCATAAATCAAAAGGTTTCTTTTTAAGATGGCACTTGCGCCAATTGGACGATAATCAACCCCCTTCAGCGCAAGCGGAATCAAAATTGGAATAATAACTGCATTGAAAATTACAGCCGATAAAATCGCACTTTCAGGACTATGCAAGTGCATAATATTCAAACCTTGAAGCGCAGGAATCGCAGTAATAAAAAGAGCAGGAACAATAGCAAAATATTTCGCAACGTCATTTGCAATAGAAAAAGTAGTTAAAGTTCCTCGAGTCATTAAAAGCTGTTTTCCAATTTCGACAATCTCGATTAGTTTCGTTGGATCATTGTCAAGATCGACCATGTTTCCGGCTTCTTTTGCCGCTTGAGTTCCGCTGTTCATCGCAACACCCACATTGGCTTGAGCAAGGGCAGGGGCATCATTTGTTCCGTCACCCATCATGGCAACCAATCTTCCTTCAGCCTGTTCTTTTCTAATGTAGTTCATTTTGTCCTCAGGCTTAGCTTCGGCAATAAAATCATCAACACCAGCTGCTTCGGCAATAAATTTGGCAGTAAGTGGATTATCTCCTGTAACCATAACCGTTTTGATACCCATTCTGCGCAAACGCTCAAAACGTTCTTTCATTCCGGTTTTAATAATATCCTGAAGCTCGATAACGCCTTGAATTTCATTGTTTTTAATAACAACCAATGGAGTTCCACCGTTAGATGAAATTGTAATAACTTGTTGTGCAGTATCTTCAGGGAAAGAATTTCCAGCTTGTTGCGCAATATTTCTTGCAGCATCTTGCGCACCTTTACGAATGTTTGTTCCATCTTTTAAAACAACTCCAGAAGTTCTGGTTTCAGCAGTAAATTTGATGGTATGCGCAATATCAGAAGTAGTTTGTAAAAACGAAGCTTTCGTCTCACTTTTTACATCGATCATTTCACTTAGCTCTAAAATACTTTTTCCTTCAGGAGTATCATCAGCAAGCGAACTCAAAACAGCCGATTTAACGAAATCATCAAAAGAGATTCCTTTTGTTGGATAAAAATTGGTTGCTTTTCTGTTTCCGATTGTAATAGTTCCGGTTTTATCCAAAAGTAACACATCAATATCTCCGGCAGTTTCAACCGCTTTACCCGATTTTGTAATGACGTTAGCTCGTAACGCTCTGTCCATTCCCGCAATACCAATCGCAGAAAGCAATCCTCCAATTGTAGTTGGAATCAAACAAACAAACAAAGCAATGAAAGCCGCGATCGTGATGGGTGCGTTGGCATAGTCGGCAAACGGTTTTAGCGTAACGCACACAATCACGAAAATTAAAGTAAATGCGGCTAATAAAATGGTTAAGGCAATTTCGTTTGGTGTTTTCTGACGGCTCGCACCTTCAACTAAAGCAATCATTTTATCTAAAAAGCTTTCGCCAGGTTCAGAAGTTACTTTTACTTTAATTTTGTCAGATAATACTTTTGTTCCTCCGGTAACGGAAGATTTATCTCCGCCGGCTTCGCGGATTACAGGAGCACTTTCTCCGGTAATAGCACTTTCGTCGATTGTAGCCAGACCTTCGATAATTTCACCATCGGCAGCAATTGAATCGCCGGCTTCACAAATGAAAATATCGTCTTTTTTTAATGCCGAAGAACTAATGTTTTTAATTTCTCCGTTTGGAAGAATCTGTCTTGCAGGAGTCTCTTCTCTTGTTTTTCTTAAACTGTCGGCTTGTGCTTTTCCTCTTGCTTCGGCAATGGCTTCGGCGAAATTGGCAAATAAAAGTGTTGCCAATAAAATCAAGAACACAATTAGATTATAGGTAAAACTTCCCTGGTCATTGGCACCCATTAATATCGAAACGCAGACAGCAAACATAATGGCAGTTCCAATTTCTACGGTAAACATTACCGGATTTTTGATCATCATTGTAGGGTTCAGCTTGACAAAAGACTGCACTAAGGCTTCTTTTACCTGTTTACTTTCAAACAATGATGTGGATTTATTAGTTGTCATTTTCTTGTAAAAAGTTAAATGTTATTTGTTAGATGTTATGCGAAAAAAATACATAGATTATAGAACATAGCCAGCGGTTTTAACCGCTGGGACGCAACGTATATCACAATCTTTGTCCCTGCAATTCGTTTCCCGTCGTTAAAACCACGGGCTATATTAAAATAGGAATGAACAATTTGTTATTTCAGCTATGTGTGAAAACGAGTTTTCTTTTTGTTCTTTTTTATAGATTTAGATTCTATGTTTTTATGTGTTTAAATGATTCAGCATTTTTATTTTAGTGTAAAGAATTCTGCCAATGGACCTAAAGCCAACGCTGGGAAGAATGATAAAGCAGCGATAATTGCGATTACGGCAAAAGTCATGATTCCGAAAATTGATGTATCCGTTTTTAAAGTTCCTGCACTCTCTGGAATGTATTTTTTACCTGCCAGTAAGCCTGCAATTGCCAATGGGCCAATGATTGGAATAAAACGGCTTAACAGTAATACAATTCCAGTTGTGATATTCCAGAACGGATTATTATCTCCCAGACCTTCAAAACCAGAACCGTTATTGGCCGCGCTTGAAGTATATTCATATAATATTTCTGAGAATCCATGATTTCCTGGATTGTTTAACCAGCCTGTTGCATTTCCGTTAAACCAATAGCCCATTGCAGTATCATTTGCAGCAAAATAAGAAGCCAAAGCTGTTCCTGCTAATATTAATAAGGGGTGAAGAATGGCGATAAAAGCAGCAATTTTAACTTCCCGCGCTTCGATTTTTTTACCTAAAAATTCTGGTGTTCGGCCGACCATTAATCCGGAGATAAAAACAGCCAGAATAATGAAAATATGGTAGTTCAAAATACCAACACCACATCCGCCATAAAAAGCATTTACCATCATCGATAATAATTGCATTGCGCCAGACATTGGCATCGAACTATCGTGCATACTGTTTACAGAACCTGTAGAAATTACCGTTGTAGCAATACTCCAGAAACCTGACATTGCTGGACCAAACCGAACTTCTTTTCCTTCCATCGCTCCGGTTGCCTGTGCTATACCCATTTTTTCGATAGCAGGATTTCCGTTGATTTCACTCATAACTGTTGGAACAACCAAGAGTAAGAAACCAACCGTCATTACACCAAAAATAATATTCGCTAATTTTCTTTTGTTTAGGAAAAATCCAAGAGCAAAAATCATCGCAAACGGAATAATCATTTGCGCCCAAAGTTCAACTCCATTCGTAAAATAAGTTGGGTTTTCTAATGGATGCGCTGAGTTGGCTCCAAAAAATCCACCACCATTTGTACCAATATGTTTAATAGCAATAAAAGCTGCAGCGGGTCCGCGAGAAACTTCTACATGATCACCTTGAAGCGTTGTAATAGCATCTTTACCTTCAAAAGTCATAGGAGTACCGCTGAAAACTAATGCGATAGCTACAATTGCTGAAAGAGGTAATAAAATACGAGTACAGCTTTTGATAAAATAATTGTAAAAATTACCTAATTGTTCTGTTGTTCTTTCTTTCATTGCTGTAAAAATCATTGCAGCAGCAGCCATTCCGATACCAGCAGAAACAAATTGAAGAAACATCAAGACGATTTGTGAAAGGTAAGAAACCCCGCTTTCGCCTGAATAATGCTGTAAATTGCAATTGACTAAAAATGAAATAGCAGTATTAAATGCCAAATCTGGCGTCATGGATGGATTATTATCCGGGTTAAGCGGTAAAGATCCCTGAAATAATAAGACAAAAAAACAAAGAAAGAACCAAACCATATTAATACTTAAAAGTGCTTTTAAGTGTTGTTTCCAGTTCATTTCTTCAGCCGAATTAATACCGCTGATTTTAAAAATAAATTTTTCAATTGGATTGAAAATTGGGTCAAGAAGTGTTTTATCTCCCAAATAAACTTTAGCAATATATTTTCCTAAAGGAATCGCTAAAACAATAGTGAGGATAAAAATACCAATGACGCCTAATAATTCTGTGTTCATATTTTTAATATTAGATTGTTGATTTTAGATTTATTTGAGGGAATCTTAAATTCTAAAAATTCATTTTTTAAAACTTTTCGGGTTTGATTAGTACATAAACCAAGTACACGAAAACGGCGATTGAAATAATAAATAGTGCGGTCATGATTTAGATTTTTTCAAAAAATTCAACAGAGAGAAAACAAATGGCAAACAGCACAACGGCCAGTACGAGTAAAAGAAAAGTGATCATAGGATAATTATTTTAGATTTAAGATTGTAGATTTTAGAATTCAGAGTTTAAATTTTTTCGATTAAACAATTAAACAGTTAACCGATTAAACACCAGAAGCATTAACCTGCTTTATATATTCCGCTTTAAGTGTTTGTGGAAAAAGATGTGAAATATTGCAATGACGCACTTCCATAAAAGAAGAAACCGAAAAAACATACACATTAGAAATGGCGTTTTTAGTTTCTATGCTTCCGGTTATAAACAAACGTTCAGCAAGTGCCAAGCATTTTTTTGCTCGAACGATGTTTCCAGAAATAATAGATTTTTTGGTTATCTCAGCAAACCGTTCGGCTTGTTTGTAGATTGAGGTTACTTGATTTTTCATTTGGAATGAATTTTAATGTTCTCCCTCCTTATGCCAAAATATGTTCCGAAAAAATCAGGTTGTGTGTAAAGTGTTGTGAATAAAAGGAATGTAGTTGTGTGCCGAAAATTAGGCATAAAAAAAGCCTATCATTTTGATAAGCTTTTATTGAAATGATAAGGTGTATGTTGAGAATCTACGTTTCCTGCAAGGTTTTCAAAACCTTGTAGGTATTCTATTTAAGTATAAAGTTCCAATTATTTAAAATCTAAACCTACAAGGTTTTGAAAACCTTGCAGGATCACGCCTGTATATTATACTCTTCGAGTTTTCTGTATAAAGTCGCAATTCCAATTTCTAATAATCGTGCCGTTTCTGCTTTATTTCCTTTTGTATAATTTAAAACTTTTTGAATATGCAGTTTTTCAACACTCTGCATGGAAAAAGCCGACATTGATTTGGTAGTTTTCTCCGCTTGATGCTGCATTTCATAAGGTAAAACATCCGAAGTTAAAGTATCGCCATTACTCAAAATAACCGATCTTTCGATAATGTTTTTAAGTTCGCGGATATTTCCAGGCCAAGAATAATTTTCTAATTTTTGCAGAAAATCATCTGAGATATGTAATGTTTTTTTATTCGTTTTTTCAGAAAACTGTTTCACGAAATGATTTGTCAAAACCGCAATATCTTTAATTCTTTCTCGTAAAGAAGGCAGTTTTATTTCGAAGATATTTAAACGGAAGTACAAATCAGAACGGAAACGATGTTCGTCACTTTCGGCTTTTAAATCACGGTTTGTTGCGGCAATTAATCTGAAATTTGATTTTTTTGGAGTGGTATCTCCAACGGGAATATATTCTGAAGTTTCTAAAACACGCAATAATTTCGCCTGAAGATCAATTGGCATTTCACCAATTTCATCCAGAAATAAAGTACCACCGTTTGCTTCTTCAATAAAACCTTTTTTATCTTTTACAGCTCCAGTAAAAGCGCCTTGTTTATGACCGAAAAGTTCGCTTTCTAAAATTTCTTTTGTGAAAGTACTGCAATTCAAAGCCACAAAAGATTTCCCAACACGATTACTGTTTTCATGAATCGCCTGTGCAAAAACTTCTTTTCCAGTTCCAGTTTCTCCAGTTAATAAAACAGTCGAATCTGTTTTGGCTACTTTTTGCGCGAGATCGATAATTTGTTCAATTCCTTTTGATTTTCCAACAATGGTGCTGAAAGAATATTTGTCGTTGATACGTTTTTCGAGTTGTTGTACTTTTTTTTGCAAATGCACTTTTTCAACCGCTTTATAAAGAAGCGGAATAATTTTATCGTTGTCGTCGCCTTTTACAATATAATCGAAAGCGCCATTTTTCATTGCCTGTACGCCGTCTGGAATATTCCCGAAAGCGGTTAACAGAATAACTTCCGTAAGCGGAAAATTTTCTTTTATGTTTTGAAGAAAATCAACGCCATTTCCGTCAGGAAGTTTTACATCGCACAAAACGACATCAATATCCGTTTGTTCCAGTTTCTTAAAACCCGATTTTAAATCTTTGGCTTCAAAAACTTCAAATCCTTCCGATTTTATAATTCGCGCTAACAGACTTCTCAGTTTTTCTTCGTCGTCTATAATTAAAATTTTGTGTGTCATTTTGCAGATAAGCTAAAGCCGAATTGGTATTCGATGTACAAATTTAGGTTTAAAATTAGTTCTGTTTTTTGATTCTGAATAAATTATTTTAAAGAGGTAATCACTTTTGAAATATTTTTGAAAAAGAAATGTATTTTTAGATCTAAAAATAACCGCTAAAATTTATGTCAAAACAAATCCTCCTTATATTCACTGCAATTATTTTTGGCAGCTTTAATAGTTTTTCGAACGAAATAATTGAAAAAGATTCTTCAAAATCAAAGACTATTTCATTTAAAATAAAACTGAAATCGGCAGATAAAATCAAAATTGTCGTTTCCCCTTTAAAATATAACAAACATTTCGCTTATAGTTTTACGCTCGACGATGGTTACAGATCGGCTTATTTAACTGCTTTTCCATTATTGAATGGGGGAAAAATCAGTAATTCATCAATTAACGAATGGAAAATTGATCAAGGCGGTGACGGAACAACTTCAGAAGGACTTTTTTATTCGGACGGAATGGGGAATAAAATTCCGTTTAAATTAGGATTGGCGATAAATGGCGCTTCAATTCGTGATTTGCCAGAAAATCGCGGACATCTTTCTTGGTCAGAAGTTAAAGAAATGTACAATGCTGGCTGGGATATTTTGAATCACAGTTTTCATCATTTTACAAAACTAGGCACCAATTTCTTGACAGAAGTTACAGAAAACACGATTTCGATTAAACAAAATTTGAATTTTACAATGTCGCATTTTGTAGTTCCAGGCGGAGAAGGCGATCCGAATTACCGTTACGAATATGAAAATAATGCTTTAAAAAATGGGCATTTTTCTGTAGCTTCTTATACAGGAGTTGGACCAATGCTGAAAGTTGACTCTAAAGTGAATTTAGATAAAATGATTACGGCAAGAACTTTTGTGCTAAGTTCCAAAGACACTACAAATTTTAAAACAATGGATCGTTTTCTGAAAACGGTAGATTCAATTGCTAAACTGCCAAATCCGAATTGGTACAACGAATTCACTCACGGAACAGGAAATGGAAATCTGTGGAATTTGAGTATGCGTTTTCCAGATTTCAAATATTATATGACAACACTTGCGGATAAATATGGTTTGAAAGGAAATGACTCGATATGGATGGCACCGTGGCAAGAGGTTTATGAATATATTTGGTTAAGAGATCGAATTAAAGTCGATTTTCAGCAGAAAAATAAAGAAATAACAGTAACGATTCAGCTTCCAAAAATTCCGGAAATGTTTAGAAATCGAGATATTTCATTAAATATAGAAACACGTTCTAAATTTGAAATTGAATCGAGTAATGATTTGAAAATAAAAAATGATGGGAAAACAAATCATAAATTGATTTTGATACAATTGTAGGGGTAATATTTGTAACTACAAATATTATAAATCTATTAACATAAGAAAACAGAAGGCATTCATATAAATGAGTTAATTTTGCATTTTAGCCTTAATTTATATGAAAAAACCAATTTCAGTCTCAATATTAGAACTTGCAATTATCAACCAAGATAGTAACGCAACCGAAACATTTAAAAAAACAAAAGACATTGCGCAATTGGCCGACAAATTAGATTATAAAAGAATCTGGTTGGCAGAACATCACAATATGGCGCACGTTGCGAGTACAGCAACCGTAGTTTTAATTGGTTATGTAGCAAGTCAGACACAGAATATCCGTGTAGGTTCTGGCGGAATCATGCTCCCGAACCATTCACCTTTGGTAGTTGCCGAGCAATTCGGGACTTTAGAAACGCTTTATCCTAATCGAATCGATTTAGGCTTAGGAAGAGCGCCAGGGACAGATCAGCCAACTGCCGAAGCAATTCGAAAAGACTTTTTCGAACAAGCGCAGCGATTTCCACAAAACGTAAGTAAGCTTCAAGAATATTTTTCGAGCGAAAATGCAACAGGAAAAGTACGTGCATTTCCAGCTGAAGGTCTAAATGTGCCAATCTGGATTTTAGGATCAAGTATGGATAGTGCGGCTTTGGCTGCAGCTTACGGGCTTCCTTATGCTTTTGCTGGACACTTTGCTCCAAAATTGATGATTCAAGCATTTGAGTTTTACAGAGAAAATTTTCAGCCATCAGAGTATTTAGATAAGCCAAAAACTATGGCATGCGTCAATATCATTGCAGCAGATACAAACGAAGAAGCAGAATTATTATCTACAAGTTTGTACCAAATGTTTTTAAACCTAATTAGAAACGACCGCAAAGGATTACAGCCTCCAGTTCCGTCATTAGATGATATTATGAATGAAGCAGAGCGTTTTCATGTAAATCAAATGACAGCAGGGACCTTTACAGGAAACAAAGAACAATTAATAACAGATTTGAAAAAGTTTATCGATTACGCTAGAATCGATGAACTAATGGTAACAAGCCCAATCTTTGATCATCACGCAAAACTAAAAAGCATTCAAATAACAAAAGAAACAATAGATAGTTTAAACGAAGGTATACATATATAAGTATACATACATATAAGAGTAGATTTTATTCGTATAGCCCGACAGATTTCCAAAACCTGTCGGGTTTCTTTTTTTATAAGCATACATATATATAATATAGTATAGATTCCGATTTTCCGAAGAGGCGAACCGCAGTGCGTCTTATGCGCAAAGCATATTTGAAAGGGAAACAGATTCATGGAAGCTATAATATAGGAGAGCTGCCAGCTTTAATTATTTTCAGGAGCCATTTCCCGCTATGCGCTGCAATCTTTTTGCGGCGAACCCCTCCTCAAAAAGGATTTCCTCCCGAAGCTTCGGGACTGTCGGGGCTGGAAATCCCGTATTCTGGAGAAACATCAGCGGAAAAAGAGGCTTGAAGATCGATTTCGGGAGCAGATTGGGAGCAAAAGCGCATTTCAGGATTTAGATTTTCCCAATAAAAGTGCCTTAAAGGTTGGAAAATCCCCAAAATCGCTGTTGGTAAAACCCGCAAAACAATCAAAAACGCATGTGAATTCAGAAAAAGGCTACAGGCGGGCAAAAAAAGCGCATCCGTAAAGAATGCGTTATCAGCGCGTTAAGAAAAAGTTTTAAAAAACATTGAAATTATATAAACAAAAGGCTTGCGAATGTAAATAAAGGTTGTACTTTTGCACCCGCAACAGCGAAAAACGCTCATCGAAATACTGCAGAAGAATAGGAATCGGAAGGGAAGAAATTTTCTGAAAAAAAGATTCGGAAAAGCTTGCAGGAAAAGAAAAAGGTTTTTACATTTGCACCCCGCAAAACAGGGAAAGTTCATTGAAATATCGGAAGGGAAATCGGGAAAAGGAGACGAAAAAAAAGTTTCAAAATTTTTCAATTTTTTCTTGCGAGAAACAAAAAGAAGTTTTAGTTTTGCACCCGCTTTGAGAGATAAGCGAAAGACAAAAAAATTACGTTCGTAGACATATTGAATTGACAGCCGTTCCGATGCAAATCGGAACAGAAAAAATAAGAGTAATGGAATCGTAAGATTCGAATAAGACCGACTGGAAAAGCATCGCATAATAATATTAAAATATACGATGAAGAGTTTGATCCTGGCTCAGGATGAACGCTAGCGGCAGGCTTAACACATGCAAGTCGAGGGGTAGGATTCTTCGGAATCTGAGACCGGCGCACGGGTGCGTAACGCGTATGCAATCTGCCTTTCACAGAGGGATAGCCCAGAGAAATTTGGATTAATACCTCATAGCATAATGAGTTGGCATCAGCACATTATTAAAGTCACAACGGTGAAAGATGAGCATGCGTCCCATTAGCTAGTTGGTAAGGTAACGGCTTACCAAGGCAACGATGGGTAGGGGTCCTGAGAGGGAGATCCCCCACACTGGTACTGAGACACGGACCAGACTCCTACGGGAGGCAGCAGTGAGGAATATTGGTCAATGGGCGCAAGCCTGAACCAGCCATGCCGCGTGCAGGATGACGGTCCTATGGATTGTAAACTGCTTTTGTACGGGAAGAAACACTCCTTCGTGAAGGAGCTTGACGGTACCGTAAGAATAAGGATCGGCTAACTCCGTGCCAGCAGCCGCGGTAATACGGAGGATCCAAGCGTTATCCGGAATCATTGGGTTTAAAGGGTCCGTAGGCGGTCTTGTAAGTCAGTGGTGAAAGCCCATCGCTCAACGGTGGAACGGCCATTGATACTGCAGGACTTGAATTATTGGGAAGTAACTAGAATATGTAGTGTAGCGGTGAAATGCTTAGAGATTACATGGAATACCAATTGCGAAGGCAGGTTACTACCAATTGATTGACGCTGATGGACGAAAGCGTGGGTAGCGAACAGGATTAGATACCCTGGTAGTCCACGCCGTAAACGATGGATACTAGCTGTTGGGGGCAACTTCAGTGGCTAAGCGAAAGTGATAAGTATCCCACCTGGGGAGTACGAACGCAAGTTTGAAACTCAAAGGAATTGACGGGGGCCCGCACAAGCGGTGGAGCATGTGGTTTAATTCGATGATACGCGAGGAACCTTACCAAGGCTTAAATGCAGACTGACCGATTTGGAAACAGATCTTTCGCAAGACAGTTTACAAGGTGCTGCATGGTTGTCGTCAGCTCGTGCCGTGAGGTGTCAGGTTAAGTCCTATAACGAGCGCAACCCCTGTTGTTAGTTGCCAGCGAGTAGTGTCGGGAACTCTAACAAGACTGCCAGTGCAAACTGTGAGGAAGGTGGGGATGACGTCAAATCATCACGGCCCTTACGCCTTGGGCTACACACGTGCTACAATGGCCGGTACAGAGAGCAGCCACTGGGTGACCAGGAGCGAATCTATAAAGCCGGTCACAGTTCGGATCGGAGTCTGCAACTCGACTCCGTGAAGCTGGAATCGCTAGTAATCGGATATCAGCCATGATCCGGTGAATACGTTCCCGGGCCTTGTACACACCGCCCGTCAAGCCATGGAAGCTGGGGGTGCCTGAAGTCGGTGACCGCAAGGAGCTGCCTAGGGTAAAACTGGTAACTAGGGCTAAGTCGTAACAAGGTAGCCGTACCGGAAGGTGCGGCTGGAACACCTCCTTTCTAGAGCCCGATCAGTTAGCCGCAAGGCACGATTGGGAAATAAGATGCCGGACCATTGGTTTGGAATCGTGATTGCATTACTCTTGCTGTTAATTTAAAAAAATGATAAAAATTAAGTAAAACAGAGTCTCGTAGCTCAGCTGGTTAGAGTACTACACTGATAATGTAGGGGTCGGCAGTTCGAGTCTGCCCGGGACTACTATTTGACTTGATTTGAAGGAAATTCTGGAAGCTGGGATTCACCAAAGGAAATTAGAGAAGAATGGGAAATCTAAAATCTGAATTCTAAAATCTAAGATTTAAAAATGGGGGATTAGCTCAGCTGGCTAGAGCGCCTGCCTTGCACGCAGGAGGTCAACGGTTCGACTCCGTTATTCTCCACAGTTCCGAAAGGAAAAAAGTTCATTGACATATTGAGATAAGAAAATAATAAGAAAGTAGAAAGAACACGTTTTGCGATTTATTGCAAGACGGCAGAGACAAGGCATGCCTTGTCTAGTACAATAAGCAAAATAAGGGCGCATGGGGAATGCCTAGGCTCTCAGAGGCGAAGAAGGACGTGATAAGCTGCGAAAAGCTGCGGGGACTGGCACACACAGATCGATCCGCAGATATCCGAATGGGGCAACCCGCTATGCTGAAGGCATAGCACACCGATAGGTGGGCAAACCCGCTGAACTGAAACATCTAAGTAGGCGGAGGAGAAGAAAACAAAAGTGATTCCGTAAGTAGTGGCGAGCGAACGCGGATTAGCCCAAACCGGCATTGTTACGGCATTGCCGGGGTTGTAGGACCGCGATATTTCATGCATGAGGAACCGGAAGCTTCTGGAAAGGAGCGCCATAGAGGGTGACAGCCCCGTATGGGCAACAAATGTAATGGATAGCGGTATCCTGAGTAGGGCGGGGCACGTGAAACCCTGTCTGAATTTGGCGGGACCATCCGCTAAGGCTAAATACTCCTGAGAGACCGATAGTGAACCAGTACCGTGAGGGAAAGGTGAAAAGAACCGTGAATAACGGAGTGAAATAGATCCTGAAACCATGCGCTTACAAGCGGTCGGAGCCCTTTCGTGGGGTGACGGCGTGCCTTTTGCATAATGAGCCTACGAGTTAACGTTGCCGGCAAGGATAAGTGGTTAAGCCATGGATCCGCAGCGAAAGCGAGTCTGAATAGGGCGCTTTAGTCGGCAGTGTTAGACGCGAAACCGTGTGATCTACCCATGGGCAGGTTGAAGCTGTGGTAACACACAGTGGAGGACCGAACCGGTTGACGTTGAAAAGTCTTCGGATGACCTGTGGGTAGGGGTGAAAGGCCAATCAAACTCGGAAATAGCTCGTACTCCCCGAAATGCATTTAGGTGCAGCGTTATTTTAGTTATATAGAGGTAGAGCTACTGATTGGATGCGGGGGCTTCACCGCCTACCAATTCCTGACAAACTCCGAATGCTATATAATGGTTGATAACAGTGAGGGCTTGGGTGCTAAGGTCCAAGTCCGAGAGGGAAAGAACCCAGACCATCAGCTAAGGTCCCCAAATATATGTTAAGTTGAAAGAACGAGGTTTGTCTGCCCAGACAGCTAGGATGTTGGCTTGGAAGCAGCCATTCATTTAAAGAGTGCGTAACAGCTCACTAGTCGAGCGGACGAGCATGGATAATAATCGGGCATAAACATATTACCGAAGCTATGGATTTGCAGCTTGCTGCAAGTGGTAGGGGAGCATTCTGACAGGGCAGAAGGTGTATCGTAAGGTATGCTGGACCGGTCAGAAAAGAAAATGTAGGCATAAGTAACGATAATGCGGGCGAGAAACCCGCACACCGAAAAACTAAGGTTTCCACAGCTATGCTAATCAGCTGTGGGTTAGTCTGGTCCTAAGGCGAACCCGAAAGGGACAGTCGATGGCCAACGGGTTAATATTCCCGTACTTCTTATTGCTGTGATGGGGTGACGGAGTGATGAAAGCGCCGCGAACTGACGGAATAGTTCGTTAAAGCACCTAGCTATAGGGTCTCTAGGCAAATCCGGAGATCTTGGTGAAATGCGATAGTACTCGGAGTCTTCGGACAAAGAGATAGTGCGCCTAAGGGCTTCCAAGAAAAACCTCTAAACTTCAGGCAATAAGAACCAGTACCGTAAACCGACACAGGTAGTTGAGGAGAGAATCCTAAGGTGCTCGAGAGATTCATGGCTAAGGAATTAGGCAAAATAGACCTGTAACTTCGGGAGAAAGGTCGCCCCGAGCAATCGGGGCCGCAGTGAAGAGGTCCAGGCGACTGTTTATCAAAAACACAGGGCTCTGCAAAATCGTAAGATGAAGTATAGGGCCTGACACCTGCCCGGTGCTGGAAGGTTAAGAGGAGATGTTATCTTCGGAGAAGCATTGAATTGAAGCCCCAGTAAACGGCGGCCGTAACTATAACGGTCCTAAGGTAGCGAAATTCCTTGTCGGGTAAGTTCCGACCTGCACGAATGGTGTAACGATCTGGACACTGTCTCAGCCATGAGCTCGGTGAAATTGTAGTAACGGTGAAGATGCCGTTTACCCGCAGTGGGACGAAAAGACCCTGTGCACCTTTACTATAGCTTAGTATTGACCTTGGATAAATGATGTGTAGGATAGGTTGGAGACTATGAAGCGGCGTCGCCAGGCGTTGTGGAGTCATTGTTGAAATACAACCCTTTGTTTATCTGAGGCCTAACCCCGCGATGTGGGGGACAGTGCTTGGTGGGTAGTTTGACTGGGGTGGTCGCCTCCAAAAGAGTAACGGAGGCTTCTAAAGGTTCCCTCAGTACGCTTGGTAACCGTGCGTAGAGTGCAATGGCATAAGGGAGCTTGACTGAGAGACATACAGGTCGATCAGGTACGAAAGTAGAGCATAGTGATCCGGTGGTTCCGCATGGAAGGGCCATCGCTCAAAGGATAAAAGGTACGCCGGGGATAACAGGCTGATCTCCCCCAAGAGCTCATATCGACGGGGGGGTTTGGCACCTCGATGTCGGCTCGTCACATCCTGGGGCTGGAGAAGGTCCCAAGGGTTGGGCTGTTCGCCCATTAAAGTGGCACGCGAGCTGGGTTCAGAACGTCGTGAGACAGTTCGGTCTCTATCTACTGCGGGCGTTAGAAATTTGAGTGGATCTGATTCTAGTACGAGAGGACCGAATTGGACAAACCTCTAGTGTATCTGTTGTCCCGCCAGGGGCACCGCAGAGTAGCTACGTTTGGAAGGGATAAGCGCTGAAAGCATATAAGCGCGAAACCCACCACAAGATGAGATTTCTTTTAAGGATCGTGGAAGATGACCACGTTGATAGGCTACAGATGTAAAGGCAGTAATGTCACAGTCGAGTAGTACTAATAATCCGTAAGCTTATGTACGCCCTTTTCCCGATCCGCCCAGGCGGATCGGGAGGAAACTTTCTAAACTATTCTTCTTTTCTTTATCTCAGTATGTTAAAATATTTGCTCGACGCAGAGCAGTTGATGGTTAATAGTTGATAGTTGATGGAAAATCCAACAACCGACAACCGCAAACCAACAACTAAAAACCTTAAGGTGGTTATTGCGGCGGGGCTCACCTCTTCCCATCCCGAACAGAGAAGTTAAGCCCGCCTGCGCAGATGGTACTGCAGTTATGTGGGAGAGTATGTCGTCGCCTTTCTTTTGTGAAACCCTATCCAAACCGGATGGGGTTTTTTGTTTTATAAATTTTGTGAATATTAGAATTAAGGTTGGAAAGACTCCATATATTTTAGCAACTTTGAAGTTGTATTTAAAAAGCATAATTTTAAACGTTTACTTCTAAAGTAAAAAATGCAAAATACAAATTTTACTAATGTATTATCTTAATAAAAATTTATTGTTATAATGTTTAAGCTAAGAATTAATCTATTTTAAGCAAATGTTATTCTTTTAGATATTATTCTTTTAGTATTTAACATAAAAAATGTTTAATATTGCGTTTTTCATACTTATCTGTTTAATTAAATGTCTGTTTATAGCAAATATGCTGATCATATTTTATTGAATCTTCTTAGAGAGGATGATCAGTTGGCTTATACAGAAATTTTTGAAAGATATTCCAGACTACTTGTCAATCATGCTTATAAAATACTTGGAAATCGTGATGAATCACATGATATCGTTCAAGAAGTGCTTTTATTAATCTGGACGAAACGTAATGAAATAACTATTACAACTTCTCTTTCTTCTTACTTATACAAAGCAACAAAGAATAGAATATTAAATCATATCGCGCATGATAAAGTAGTTTCACGTTATGCTGATTCTATCTCTAAATTTATTGAGAATGATTATGTTTTTGCAGATTCAAAACTAAGAGAAAAAGAATTAGAACGGATAATAGAAAACGAAATCGCTTTACTTCCAGAAAAAATGCGTGAAGTTTTTCTTCTACGAAAAGTAGAAGAACTCTCATACGACGAAATTGCACTACAATTAAATATCACGGATAAAACTGCAAAGCAACAGGTCTACAATTCGTTAAAAATTCTTCGTAACAAACTTAAATCTTCAATGAATTTCTTTATTTGGTAAAGTTTTTCAAATTTATCTTGTAAATTTTTTGTTATCCAGTCAGCCTGTAGTTTGTTCATTATTAAGTGATAAGTAACATTGTAAAGATGTTATTTAATAATAATATAATATTTTTTAATTTTTTTTTTGTTTTCGTCTATGACGAAAACCATTTATAACTGTCTTATTTAAAACGGGACAAAATTTCGTATTGTAATTATGAATGAATCAGAAATCTTAGCGCTACTACAAAAACATCAAGAAGGTATCTTATCAGATTCAGATAAGGATAAACTTGATGCATGGTATTTGCATAAATCTTTGAATAGTGATAAACAGCTTACAGCTTATGAATTGGAAGATAGTTACGAACATTTAAAATCTAAATTACCGCTAAAGCAAGAAGAAAAAGTTATTAGTATTTGGCCACGTATTGCAGTTGCAGCTTCAATTACGGTTTTACTTGGCTTGGGAATATTTTATTTTACAATATCAAAACAACAAGAACAAAATATTCAAGTTGTAGAGAAAACTGTAGACATTGCTCCTGGAGGAAATAAAGGAATTTTAACTCTTTCTAATGGAAAACAAATCATTCTTTCAGATATATCATCAAAAGATATTATTGCAAAAGAAGGGGAAGAAGATGAAGTTACAATTAAAATGGATGAAAATGGAGTTATAACTTACGTAATAAACCCAAATAGTGATATTTCCAAAGAAGATGTCAATTCATTTAATACGCTTTCAACTCCAACGGGTGGGCAATATAATATTGTTTTAGCAGATGGAACTAAAGTATTTTTAAATGCGGTTTCATCAATTAAATATCCAACTCAGTTTAATGGCCATCAAAGAATAGTTGAATTAGAAGGAGAAGCTTATTTTGAGGTTGCTAAAAATAAAAGCAAACCTTTTTTAGTAAAATCGGATAACCAAACTATAGAAGTTTTAGGGACACATTTTAATGTGCATGCTTATAATAACGAATCGCTTGTAAAAACAACCTTGTTAGAAGGGAGTGTAGCTGTTTCATACAAAAATCAAAAAACAATTTTAAAACCAGGTCAGCAATCTAATACATCAAATAATTTCAATAAAATAGTAGTAAAAGAGGTTGATACTGAAGAGGCTATTGCTTGGAAGAATGGTCGATTTAAATTTGATAATGCAGATTTAAAATCTGTTATGAAACAATTAGAGCGTTGGTACGGAATTAAAGTTGAATACCGAGGCGATATTTCTGATGTGAGATTTAACGGAGGTACGTTTAGAAATAAAAATTTATCTGAAGTATTAAAAGTACTTGAGCTTAGTAATATAAAATTTAAAGTTGAAGGAAAAACAGTTATTGTATATCCCTAAATTTAAGTTTATCCGATTATGTTGAGTTTATAAACTAAAAAAACCAGAGGCAGTTGCGATGCTTCTGGTTGTTATAAAAGTTTATAGCCAATATAAGTTGTCCACTATTGTTTAACTATAACCAATGTAAATGTATGAAATTAAATTTACAACCAAAAAAACCTTACAAAAAACTTAAAAAAAAGATCCCAAAAATTAATTTTTCGACGAATTTATTGTCGTTATGCTTAATGTTTATGTTATTGTGCAGTTTATCAGGACAAGCTCAAAGCATTTCTATTAATTTTAAGGATGCACCATTAGAAAAAGTTTTAAAAGAAATTTCTAAACAGGCGAATTACGAGGTTTTCTACACTCAAAAATTACTAAAAGATTCAAAACCTTTAACAATTAATTTAAAGAATTCTAGCCTGAATGAAGCTTTAAATCAGGTCTTTAAGAGTCAAAATTTAAAATACACACTTACTAATCAAACTATTGTTGTAACTGCTTCAAATTCAAAAGATGAAGAGCGGGGAAACGGATTAATCGATATACGCGGAAAAGTCGTAAATAATAGAAATGAACCTTTTCCTGGTGTATCGGTGAATATTTGGGGGACTAATCGCACCGCAGTAACTGATTTTGATGGTAGTTTTTCTTTTGAAAAAGCACCATCGAATGGTATTTTAGACTGCTCAGGATTAACTATTGAAAAAAAATCAATTGCTATTAACGGACGTACAGATTTAACACTTGTTGTTGAAGATAAGGTCGCTGCAATGAAAGAAGTAGTTGTTACTGGTTTTCAAACTATTGCAAGAAGCAACTTTACTGGTGCCATAACTAAAGTCGATGAAAAAACATTAAACGAAAACATAAACACCAATTTATCAAGTGCATTAGAAGGTCGTGTTGCAGGTTTGATGTTTCAAAAGAACCCAAGTGGTTCCGCTGCTGACAAACCTATATTACGTGGTATGGGAACTTTTTCTAATCAAGTCGGTTATAGTCCACTTTTAGTAATTGACGGTTTACCAACAGAATTGACTTTAGATGATATAAATCCATATGATATTGAAAGTGTAGATGTGTTGAAAGATGCCGCTGCAGCTTCAATTTACGGTTCGAGAGCAGCAAATGGAATTATCGTTTTAACTACTAAAAAAGGAAATGGTAAATTAAAAGTAAGTATCAATTCTGATTTCTTTATAGCAGATAAACCCAATTTAAGAGATATGAATTATGCTTCTACAAGCGATTTAATCGATCTTGAACAAGCAGTTTACAATAGAGAAAGAGCGAGATTTGCTAATACTGCTACAATGTTTAGCAGTTATGGAGATATTGGGAATAGTAGTATGAAATATTACAGTCCGCTTTATCAGCTTAATAGAGATTTGGAGGAAGGTGTTATTAATAATGCTGATTATAATTCTACAATTGCTCAATGGAGAAAGAACGATTATATTAAGGATTATCGTGATAATGTATGGCAGAATGAATTAAGACAACGATATAATATTGCATTTTCGGGAAGTACTAGCAGGCAAAATACTTACGTTTCGCTGAATTATGATGAATCGAAAAATCGTATTAAATACAATAACAGCCGTGCATTTAATCTTTATGCCAAAAGTAGTTTTCAATTTAATGATTGGTTAAATGCTACATTTGGTGTGAATGGAACTTACAGTAATGATGATGTTACAGATTCTAGTTATAGCAATTATGATATTCAAAAAAGATACGAGCGCATCACAGATGACAACGGAAATCTTGTAATATCTCCATTTGTTGGAATTAATGACGGTTTTACTTCTGGAAGTGTTATTAATCCGTACGTAGCTAGAAAATTAGCTGGTTTAAGCGGATTTAAATCTAGTCAATTTAATGTTTTAGACGCGCTTCAAGAAGGTATAGAACAACAGAATTCATTAAGCTTAAGAACTTTCGCCAACATAAAAGCTAAACTTTGGAGAGGTTTAAGTTTTAATACACAGTTTCAATACGAAGTAAGAAAAAACGATAATGAGCAATATTATGCTATTGACTCTTATAAAATGCGTATGGCAATTAATTCTTTAACAGGATATAATCCAGCTACAAACGCGTATACTTATGTGGATGGATTTTCAACTGGTGGCCGATACAAACAATTAAGCAGTCAAGCGAGTAATTATTCTTTTAGAAATCAATTAGACTTTAATCAAGATTTTGCCGATGGAAAGCATTCTATAAATGCATTAGCTGGTTTTGAAATGCGTGAAACTTTTGTTCCAAGAAGTATAGAACAGCTAAGATATGGTTACGATCCAGTTACGCTTAGTTCTGCCGTGTTAAATAATCTTGCGTTAAGCCAGACAGGAGTTGCTAGTTATATCTATGGAAATAACAGAACTCTAGCAGCTTTAGGAAGAACACAACAAGAAATTTTACACCGTTATTTTTCAGTTTTTAGCACTGCTAGTTATACTTATTTGTCTAAGTATAATGTAACAGGAAGTTATCGTGTTGATCGAGCAGATTTGTTTGGAGTTGATCCAAAATATAAAAATCGTCCGTTGTGGTCTGCAGGTTTAGGATGGAATATAAGCAATGAGGATTTCATGAAAGAAGTAAAATGGGTTAGTATGCTTAAATTAAGAGCAACTTATGGTATTAATGGAAACATAGATCAAACTACAACTCCATATATTACGGCTACAAGAAGAAACGATAATTTATATCAATCTTTACAGTATACGAATATTACCGCACAACCAAATCCGATGTTGAGATGGGAAAAAACTCAAAGTACAAATTTAGGTGTAGATTATAGTTTGTTCCGTGCGAAGTTAAATGGTACTATTGATGTTTATCGCAAATACAGCAGTGATTTATTAGCTACAACAGATTTAGATCCTACAGTTGGAGCATTGACAAGAAGAATTAATGCTGGAGCGTTATTAAATAAAGGAATTGAATTTAGTTTAGGTTCTGAATGGTATAACAATGGAAGTTTCCGTGTTGCTTCTAATTTAATCTTTGCTTTTAACGAAACGACCGTCAAAAAAGTTACAAGAGCTCAATCTACAGCAAACTCATATGTGGCTTCTCCTGGAGATTATTTTATAGAAAATCAAGCTTATAATAGTTTGTATGCTTACAAATATGGCGGAATGGTAAATGGATATCCGTATGTATTAGATGAAAATGGAAATCCATCAATCACTTTTGATGAAAATGGAAATCCAATTTCAACTACAATTAAATCTGTTACAAGCCCTGATGCTTTGGTGAATATGGGAACTTTATTGCCAACTTATACAGGTTCGCTTTCGCAACGATTTTCATACAAACAATTTGATTTAAATTTCTTATTTGTTTTTTCTGGAGGAAATGTAATGCGTAAAGAAACCTTAGATATGTCATCTGATTTGGTGAATCTTTCAGGAATTTCGGATCGTTATACTGATACAAATAAAAATGGCAATACACGTCTATATGTAGATTTTGACGAAAGCATTAGAAATTGTGCAACTACAATAAGTAGTCAATGGAGAAATTCGAGTGCAAATGTTGTAGATGGAGATTACATTAAACTTAGAAATATTTCATTAGGTTATAATCTGCCAAAAACTTTTGCAAACAAAATCAAGATGGCATCGGCTAAATTTACTTTTCAGGTAAACAATCTTTGGTATTGGAGTGCTGCCGGAAATCATATTGATCCAGAAGTTTATACTGCAAATAGTGGAACACGTAATTTACCATCGCCAAAAACATATTTATTTGGCTTTAATCTTACTCTTTAAAAAATGAAACATATATATATAACACTACTGTCGCTTATGATGTTAACCGTAACATCTTGCGAAGATTATACTGATGTTACGCCAAAAGGAGCTCTTGTTATAGAAACTCCAGAACAATTTCTTGAATTGGTATCATTGCCAAATAGAGGTTATCCAATTAATAACTTTCAGTATTTGTCTGATGATCAATGGATGAGAGAAGCCAACGTAATCGGAAGAACTCCAAATATTGATATCATTAATTTTACATTTGATGAAAGTGTAGATCGCGTCTCTTTGTTGACAGGTTCAAGTTTTTACAACCAAGCTTACACGTACATCAACCGATGGAATACCATTATTTCGTTAGTCGATAATAGTAAAGGAGATGAAAGCATTAAACAATTAGCGAAAGCAGAAGCTAAAATTTTTAGAGCTTATGATCATTTTTTATTGATTAATACTTATGCTAAAGGTTATGATCCACAAACTGCTGCTACCGATGGAGGTATTTGCATTATGGATAAATTTGATTTAGAAGCACAACCTGCAAAGTCTACTGTAGCACAGGTTTACGATTTTATTCAAAAAGATATCGAAGACGCATTACCATATATTAAAGAAAAACCAGCTGACGTTTATCATCCGTCTTTAGCATTTGCTTATGCTTTTAAAGCTAAAGTTCATTTGTTTAAACGTGAAATAGCTCAAGCGCAAGCTGCTGCAGAAAAATCATTAACTTATAATAATCAAATATTTGATTTAGTTGCTTATAACGCTCAAGGCGGACCAACAGCTGTTGCTGTTCCGGCAGCAAATAATGTTGAAGTTTTGAGTTATATGTACATGACAGGTTATAATGAAATGAACTTCGCGCAAAGCTACATCATCAGTCCAGAATTGAGAACTTTATTCGGCACCAACGATGCTCGTTTTAATTTGTTTTTCAATTCTACAAGTACAACCAATTTAGATATAGGCTCGGGAACTGCTTATTGGGCAACGCAATACACAAGATTTTTTTATCCGACAGTTGGTATGAAAACGCCTGAAGTATATTTAATTCTAGCAGAATGTTATGCAAGAGATAATAAACTTGCAGAAGCAGTTGACGTTTTAAATAAATTAAGAGCAAAACGTATTGTATCAGGTACTGTAAATTTAACTGTTCCAGCAACAAGAAAAGAAACAATGCAATTGGTTATAAACGAACGCAGAAAAGAATTGCTTTTAGGATTTAATCGATTTTTTGACTTAAAAAGATTGAATACTGAAACGGAATATGCTAAAACAGTTACGAGAGTATTTCCAATCGTAAATAAAACAGTTCCGCAAAAGACGTACACATTACAGCCAAATTCTAGATTGTATATTGTTCCGTTTCCTTTAAATGCATTAATGAAGAATCCAAAACTTACACTAAATACAGACGAAAAAGTTCCGTTTTAATTCCAATGAAAAAACTATTTATAATGCTAATCATGCTGGCTCTCGGAAGTCAGCATGGTTTTGCTCAAACTCCAGAAAAAAAAGCCGATAGTACAAGTACTCAGCCAAAAGGCATGCAGGCTTATCATAAAATAATTACAGATAAAGCGATCAACAAGTCAGGTCTTTTTACGATTAGTCAGGTTGATACTAAATATTACTTTCAAATTCCAGATAGTTTATTTAATCGATATATGTTGGTTGTAACTCGATATCTGTCTACTCCAGAAGGAATGGGAATTTTTGGTGGAGAAAAAGCAAACGAACAAACTATTTATTTTGAGAAAGGATCCAACAACACCGTTTATTTAAGATCATTGCAATACAAGCAAGATGTTCGTTCTGCCGATTCAATGCTGGCAAAAGCGTTGGCAGGAAGTAACGAAAATCCAATTGTAGCTGCATTTCCAATTAAAACCACCAATCCTGATACGGGGAGTGTTGTAGTTGATATAACCGATGCTTTCAAAAAAGAAAATGCAATGTTTTCTATCGGAAGCACAGAGAAAACAGAAAAAAAATTAAATTCTCTTGCAGACGATAAATCTTTTGTTGAAAGTATAGATACCTACCCAATTAATATTGAAGTTAAAACAACAAAGACTTACACAAGTTCTACAGCAAGTAGTGGAAGCGTTACATTAAGATTAAATACTTCTATTGTATTACTTCCGAAAACGCCAATGCGTAAACGTTTTTTTGATGAGAGAGTAGGTTATTTTGCGAATAAATATGTTCTGTTTGATGACGATGAGCAACGTGCGCAGAAAAAATTTATTATTCAGCGTTATCGCTTAGAACCTAAAGACAAAGACATTAAAAAATATCTAAGAGGCGAATTAGTTGAACCAAAAAAACAAATCGTTTATTATATTGATCCGGCAACACCAAAAAAATGGAGACCTTATTTAATTGCTGGTATTAACGACTGGCAGAAAGCTTTTGAAGCCGCTGGTTTTAAAAATGCGATTGTTGGTAAAGAATGGCCAGAAGATGATAAAACGATGAGTTTAGAAGATGCTAGATATTCTGTCGTTAGATATTTAGCTTCTGAAACTCCAAATGCTTACGGACCAAGAATAAGCGATCCGAGAAGTGGAGAAATTATGGAAAGCCACGTTGGCTGGTATCATAATGTGATGAAATTAGTTCAGAGATGGTACATGATTCAGGCTGGACCATTAGATCCAAAAGCAAGAAAAATGCATTTAGATGATGAACTAATGGGACAATTAATTCGTTTTGTTTCTTCGCATGAAATCGGACACACAATCGGTTTACGTCACAACATGGGAGCGAGCAGCGCTACTCCTGTAGAAAAACTTCGCGATAAAAAATGGGTAGAAGCGAATGGACATACGGTTTCTATTATGGATTATGCTCGTTTTAATTATGTAGCTCAGCCAGAAGACAATATTAGTTCAAAAGGAATTTATCCACGCATTGGAAGCTACGATAAATGGGCTGTTCAGTGGGGATACAAATATTATCCAAATGCTAAAGATGAGTTTGAAGAAGAAAAAACATTAGCAAAATTAACGACAGATAGTTTAACTGCAAATCCGAAGTTATGGTTTGGCGGTGAAGGAAAAGACGAAGATCCAAGAAGTCAGTCTGAAGATCTTGGTGATGATTCAGTAAAGGCAAGCGATTATGGAATTAAAAACCTAAAGCGAGTAGTTCCAAATCTGGTTCAATGGACTTATCAGCCAAACGATGCTTATGACAATTTATCGGATATGCATAAAGCTGTTGTATTACAATACAGTCGCTATTTGTATCATGTATTGAAAAATATTGGTAATAATTACGTAACCAAAAGAACAGTTGACGAAAAAGGCGTGGTTTATCAGCCAATTCCAAAAGCAAAAGTAAAAGCAGCAATTGATTATGTTGGCAGACAATTGTTTATCGCACCTTTATGGATGTATCCAACAGAAATTGAACAGCTTATTCCGTTAAAAACGGCAGACCAAATAGCAGACCAGCAGAATCAGGTTTTAAATATGCTTTTGAGCTCTGGAATGCTTTACAATATCAGCGTAAAATCACTGCAGTTTGAAGGTGCTTATACAGTTCCAGAATTTTTAAATGATTTACAGCAAACGGTTTGGGTAAAATTCAGCGGAGATGAAAAACAAGATTTTTACAGAAGAAGTTTGCAACGTAGTTATGTTGAAAAACTTGGAATGCTTTTATTGCCAAAAGAGTTAGAGCCTGGTAAAGCTGCAAATACAGCACAACGTAGTGATGTGAACTTGTACGGAAAACAGCATCTTTTAAAATTAAAAGCAGATGTGACAAAGCTTATGAATGGAACTACAGGATTAAGCAAAGATCATTACGAAAGTATTCTGATAGACATCGAAAAAATTATTACAAAATTAGATAAACCTACATCATGAAAAAATTATTAGTTCTAGCATTAATTTTCTTTTGCAGTTTGGCGCAAGCACAGCTAACATCAAAAGAAGAAGTAACTCCTGAATTAGTTCAAAAAAGAGAAGAACAAAAAAGAGAAATCACAAAAAATTATCTGGCTTTAAAAAACAGTCTAATTTCTTCTGATAGTCTTGCTGTTGTTAAAAATGCGGAAGCTTTAAAAATTTCCTTAAAAAACTTTAAGTTTAAAAAATTGACGCTGGATCAAATGAATGCGGCAACTACAACAAGAAAAGCAATTTCAGATTTAGCAACCGAAATAGCGGCAACCAAAAATATCAACAAACAACGCAAAATTTTCGAATCGTTATCGGTAAAATATTGGGATGTTGCTTCAAAATTTAAAGCAGCCGATGCGACGTTATATTTACAAGTTTGCCCAATGACAGGCGCAGTTTGGACAAGTGATAGCAAAGAAATTAAAAACCCTTATTATCCAAAAAATATGCTGACTTGCGGTGAAGTAAAAGCAAGTTTATAAAAAGTTAGAATTTGAATTAGTTTGATAAATACGGTATTCTGAGCAAGGAGCCGTATTTGTCATTTCTAATTGATATGGGTTAATTGACTATTCTTTAAGTTGATTATTAATCAAAAAAGCTGTCTTAATAAGGACAGCTTTTTTAAAATAATAGTTGTGTGTTTTGGAATAAATTCCGTTCAGTATTTAAATTAATTTATTTTAACCAAATGCTCTTCAATAGCTTTTCTGTGTGATTCGTATTGAGCTGGAAGCTTCAAGTTTTTACCTAATTCTTCTAAGCTTTCATCAACAGTAAATCCTGGATTATCAGTTGCAATTTCGAACAAAACTCCGCCTGGTTCTCTAAAATATAAAGAGTGGAAGTATTGCCTGTCAATTTGTGGCGTTATAGACAATCCGTAGTCTTCAATTTTTTCACGGAAGTGCATTAAAATCTCATCGTTTTTTACACGGAAAGCTTCGTGGTGAACAGTTCCGTTGGCATTTAAACCGCGTTTTTCATCACTTAATTCTACCAAATCTACAATTGCGGCATTTTCTACAGCATCTGTTGCATAACGATAGCGATTTACGTCTTGATCGATTAATTTATAACCAAATATTTCAGTTAAAATCGCAGCAGTTGGTTTGATATCGTTTAAAGTCAAAGTAATGTTATGAAAACCTTTTGTTGCTACATCAGCTTTTACTTCGTCAGTTTCCCAAGCCTTTCTGTTATCGTCTGTTTTAGATTCGATTAACTCTAATTTTAATCCGTCTGGATCTAAGAAAGTCAAGTATTTTTCACCGAATTTTTCAGCAGGTTTATTGTAAATCACATTATATTGCTCAAAACGTTTTTGCCAGAAATCCAAGCTTCCTTTTGGAACAGAATAGCCAATTTCAGTTGCCATTCCAGAACCTTTTCTTCCTTGCTGAATTCCTTCTCCCCAAGGGAAAAATGTCAAAATAGTTCCTGCGCTTCCAACTTCATCTCCAAAGTAAAAATGGTAAGTTCCAGGATCGTCAAAATTCACTGTTTTTTTGATGAATCTTAATCCTAATATGTTTGAGTAAAAGTTAAAGTTACGTTTAGCGTCGCCTGCAATTGCAGTAATATGGTGTAAGCCTAAAATTTTATTTTCCATGGTATTTTTTATATTAAATTGTTATTTGATTTTTCTTTTACAAATTTACGTCGGTTATGGTTCTGCGTCGATTAACCTAGATTAAGAAATAAAAAGCGGTTAATTTTTGGCGTGTAATTATATAACCAAAGAATATTCTGTTTAGGTTAATGTGTTGTATATTAATGGTTTTCAGGCAAAAGCCATTTTTCGATTATACGATATATCGTAATTTTATGAAACGATTATTTCATATTTAGAAAATCAATAATGATTTGATAAGGACAATTATTAAATTGAATTTTTTGAATATGAAAGAAGTATTGAAGAATTAAAAAGTATAGTTTTAATACATAGAATCTTTAACTATAGATGTTAAAAAAACTTCTATGTATTAAAATTATAATTTTATAAATATTGATTTTCGAAGTTTAGACTCAATATTTTTTGTTTTGTGTCCTTTTCCTGTAGTATCTTCTACCAAAAGAATTGAACCAGTATTAAATGTTCTTTTTGCTCCCAAAGAAGTTTCGATTTCGACTCCGCCTTCTAACAGAACAATATACTGACGATCGGGAGCATTATGAAAATCGTAATCATAAGACGGACTTACTTCTCTAAAAACGATAGATTTTACTGCTTCATCATCAGATAAAAAACCGATATCTCCATTGTTTTTTAACGGAACTTCAAAGTCTTCAAAATGACTTTCTCCGTTTTCATCGCTGTAAACTCGCGTTATCGTAATCATTATTTTTTATTGAAGACCAAAGCATTTGCACAATTAATTTCGTCTTGGCTAATTGTATGTCCCATATTTGGGTAGATTTTTTTAGTAACATCTGCGCCCAATTTTGTCATAAATACCTCAGTATCATTTACTCTTCCTACAGGAACATGAAAATCTGGATCGCTTGTTCCGATAAAAACTGGCGTGTTTTCGAAATTTCCTGAATAATGATTTTCATAAATTTTATCGCCAATTAATCCGCCAGTAAAAGCTACGATTCCGCCATATTTTGCAGCATTTCTAGTCGTAAATTCCAAAGCAAGACAAGCTCCTTGAGAAAATCCTAAGAAATAGATATTTTCTTTTTCGATTCCGTTTTGCTGAATCGCGATCACAACTTGATGAATGGCTTCAAGCGATTTTGAAAACGAAGGCTCATTTTCGTTTAAAGGCGCTAAAAACGAATACGGATACCAAGTTCTGTTTTCTGCCTGAGGCGCCACTAAAGCAAAATCTTCCACTTTAAGATGTTTCGCAATCGACAGAATATCATGCGCTCCGGCACCACGACCGTGAATCATAATTAATGCTTTTTTTGCTTCATTTAAAGGAACACCGTCTGTTATTATTTCTGTATTCATAATAGATTTTTTTTAATGTATAAAGTTTTTTTCTCTCAGATTTCACACAATCTTGTCATTTCGACGAAAAAGAAATCTCCACAAGAAGCTCGACAAAGATTGCAGAAATTCGGTATCAGAAAAAACTACTTTTTCCAAATATCTTCATATTCATCTGGATGCCTCTTAAATTGAGCATGCACATAAGGACAAAGCGGTAAAACTTTTAAATTATTAGCGCGTACATACGATACCATTTCTTCCAAAAGTTTTTTGGCATAGCCTTTTCCTTCGGCTTCTGGTTCAACTCCAGTGTGATAAACCGTAAGCAAATCAGGTTTAAGGCTTACAGTCATTTCTCCTAATTTTTTGCCATCAACATAAAGATTAAAAGCACCATGCTGTTTTTCGTCTAATTCTAATTTTATTGTTTCCATATATTTATTTTCGGTATTTGTAAAAATTTTGGGCTTAAGTAACTATTAAAGTTATGATTTTTTTTCTTTTGAGAAGAGATTAAACTGCCCGAAAAGAAACCTTTGCAGGCAGTTATAATTAATTATTTTATAAAATCTAAAATATCCTTATTAATTGTTTCAGCTTCTGTAGTTGGCATTCCGTGTGGAAATCCTGGATAAGAAATTAATTTACTGTTTTTAAGCAATTTTGCTGCTCTAGGTGCTTGTGCATAAGGTACAATTTGGTCGTCTTCTCCGTGTAAAACCAAAACCGGAATGTCTAAACTTTTCAAATCTTCCGTAAAATCTGATTCAGAGAAAGCTTTAATTCCTTCGTAATGAGATAAAACAGAACCCATCATTCCTTGGCGCCACCAATTGTGTTTGATACCTTCTTGAACAGTTTGTCCTTCGCGATTCCATCCGTAAAATGGAATAGGAAAATCATAAAAATATTGCGCTCTATTAAATCCAGTTCCTTGTCTAATTTCATCAAAAACAGATAATGGCACACCTTCAGGATTAGATTCATTTTGAATCATAATTGGTGTTACAGCACTAATAATAACTGCTTTTGCAACACGACCTTTTCCGTATTTTGCTGCGTAACGAATTACTTCTCCGCCACCAGTTGAGTGTCCTACGTGAATTGCATCTTTTAAATCTAATGCCTCAGTTAATTCAGCAATATCAGATGCGTAAGTTTCCATATTATTTCCTTCAGAAGCTTGACCAGAACGACCATGTCCGCGTCGATCGTGTGCAATAACTCTGTAACCTTGTTTTAGGAAAAACATCATTTGTGCGTCCCAATCATCGCTTGATAAAGGCCATCCGTGATGAAAAACAATTGGTTGTCCATTTCCCCAATCTTTGTAATAAATTTCTGTTCCGTCTTTTACTGTAAATGTGCTCATGATTTTTTAGTTTTTAGATTAATATTATTTTATTATTTTAATTAAAATTGATAATTAAGTTTAAGATTTAAACTTTTCTATTGTTTTAATTATTGTTTTGTTATTAGTATGATGCAAATGTATATTAGAATGAAATCTTGATCGATTAATCTAGATTAAGAAGTAAAAAATGTTCTTAATTTTTAACTTGATCAAATGCATTTGTCTTGCGTGTTTTCATTTTAGGTATTCAAATTTGTTTTTTTATCGTAAATAACAGCCAATTAATATGCCTTTATTTAAATGTCTTTGATTTTAGGTAATTGCCTGATTTTAAGCATTTTTAAATTTACGATATTTCGTTGTTTTAGGAAATATTCGTTGCAATTTATCTGAATAACAACAAATTATAATAAAACATTTTTTTGTGCTCCGTAATTTCGACTTATCTATTCTCCTTTTTGGCTACATGCTAAAGTTTAAATAAGGACAATTTTGCAGTGTACAATTAAATACTGCAATTATGAGAAAGACAATTTTTATTACAGGCGCTTCATCAGGTTTAGGAAAAGCAACAGCAAAATTATTTCAAGAAAAAGGCTGGAATGTTATTGCTACCATGCGCAAACCTGAAAACGAAACAGAATTAACGAGTTTAGAAAATGTAAAAGTTATTGCGCTAGACGTTACAAATTCATCTCAGATAAAGGAAAGCATAAATCAAGTTTTAGCAACAGAAAATGTAGATGTTGTTTTGAATAATGCAGGTTATGGATTAATAGGTCCTTTAGAATCTTTTAGCGAAGAGCAAATTGAGAATCAGCTTCAAACGAATCTTTTTGGTGTAATCAATGTTTCAAGGGCTTTCGTGCCTTATTTTAGAGAAAGACAAAGCGGAACATTCATTAATATTACCTCAACATTTGGTTTATTGGGTTATCCGACTTGTTCGATTTATAATGCTTCAAAATTTGCAGTTGACGGATTTTCAGAAGGTTTGGCTTATGAATTGGCGCAATTCGGAATCAAAGTAAAAGTCGTAGCTCCCGGCGGAATGCAGACTGATTTTGCCGGTAGATCTTTGCAAGGCGGTTTACATCAAGCATATCAAGGTTTAATTGCGAAAGTCAGCGAAGGTTACAGCGAAGAACAACTGGCAAATTATACTAAAGCAGAAAGCGTTGCTGAAATTATTTATGACGCAGCAACAGATGATAAAGCTCAATTGCGATATATAGCTGGAAAAGATGCTAATGAATTGTATAACGAACGTTTGGTTATAACGCCAGAAAATCAATTTCAAAAAATGCTTCCTCAATTTTTAATATAAATCAAAATACATTCTAAGCATTATAAATGATTAAATTTGTTAGCAATGAAAAAACAACCCGTTATATTCAATTCCTTATCTCAATTGCACAAAGCAATGGGACTTCCAGCGCCACTTCATCCGCTTATTAGTATTATAAACTATGGGGAAGCCGAATTTGATCCTGACGATTTGGAAGGCGGAATTATTCTGAACTTTTATAAAATCTCTTTTAAAACCAAATTTTCAGGAAAACTAAAATACGGCCAGGGATTTTATGATTTTGAAGAAGGCGGAATGTCTTTTGTTGCGCCGGGACAATTATTGCGCATGCAAGAAGAAGAAGCCAATTACGACGGAATGTCTTTACACATTCATCCTGATTTACTTCGTTCTTATGCTTTAGATTCACAGATAAAACAATATGGATTTTTTAGTTATTCTGCAGCAGAAGCACTTTATCTTTCTGAAAAAGAAAAGACGACAATCTTAAGCATTTATCTGTTTATTCAAGATGAATTGAAGGAACGAATTGATAAATTCAGTCAAGATGTTATTATTTCGCAAATAGAATTACTGCTCAATTATGCCAATCGTTTTTACGATCGTCAGTTTATTACGCGAAAAGCGGTAAATAATGATCTTCTTTCTAAATTGGAAAATCAATTAGAAACTTATTTTAGAGAAAATAAAGCTGCAATGAAAGGTTTGCCTTCAGTAAATATTATTGCAGAAAGTTTGAATGTGACACCTCGCTATCTGAGCGATTTACTTCGAAATTTAATTGGTTTAAATACACAGCAATTTATTCATGAAAAAGTAATTGAAAAAGCAAAAGAATATCTGGCGAAAGATGAAATGACAACAGCAGAAATTGCGTTTCATTTAGGTTTTGAACATCCGCAGTCTTTTAATAAGCTTTTTAAAAGCAAAACCAATCTGTCTCCTTCAGATTACAAAAAAAGCCTATTGAACTAGGTTTAATTTTTAAAGAAATTACAATGAACATACATAATTTTATTAATGATTGGCTTATTGCCAGCAATAACTTTGATGCCGAAAAGTATCTTGAGTTTTACGAATCCGATGCCATATTAGACGATCCTTCCGTTGGAAGACAATTTATTGGTCACAAAGGAATTAAAGATTATTTTGATAGCTATTTTATTGGTTATAATACCACTACAAAATTAATAAATTTGAATGTAAAAGATGAAGAAAACGTTCATCTTGAAGTCGAATTTACGGGAGATTTTTCAGAAGGAAAATTGGGAGGAACCTTTGATTTAACATTTAAAAATAAAAAAATAATCTTCGCGAAAGCAGATTTAATTCATTAAAAAAAAAGAAATTATGAGCACAACATTTGACGAGATTATTGAGCGTTCTTTAGAAATCAGAAAAAAATATCACGAACTAGAATTGCATCATCACGGCAGTAAATGGTCTGTAGAAGAAGATGCTTTGGCTTATCTAACCGATGCTGGTTTAATTGGCAGAAATGTAATGTCGCAACAAGAACGCTGGCCTAAACTGGATTCTGAATCTGAATTAAAACATAAATTGGGCGAAAATATTTGGTGGCTAATTGTAATTGCAGAAAGATCTGGAATTGACATTAAAGAAGCTATGAATAGTTTTTTAGAAAAAACAGAAAGACTTTTAGAATAAAAAAAATGCTGTCTATAAAGGCAGCATTTTTTTATTTTTATAAATTAATCAATCTTATAACCATCATCGCTAAACGTTTCTGGTTCGCGATCATTTTCATCGTAACGTTCCACTAGATCGTCATCCATGTCATTTTCGTCTAAATCTTCAATATCATCATCTAGATCGCTTTCCGGTGTATTTTGTTCAAAATCAAAATCATCGTCATTATTTTTATCCGTAGCATTCAAAAAATCATTTTCGGTTAATTGATTTTCTTCAAAAAGAAATCTTTCATCAAAAGGATCTTGATATTGTTCTGAATAATTTTGATTTTCATCTTCGTAATTGGTGTATCTATCAGTTGTCATAATTCATTTCTTTTAATTAATAAATCTTAAAACTTATTTCATTAAAATTAAAAATTAGGTTTCGGGTTATTTTATACGATTCTCATTTCCAGTTGCTAAATTTTCATTAAGAGCTAAAATTGAAGTTTCAAAATGTTTTACTACAAAGAAGCTGTTTGATATTTTTATCTTTGCCTTTTTATATTAAGAACAAATGACAATACAAGATTTAGTTGGGAATTATGCCATTTCAGGAAGCAATCAAGATGAAAGTAACGAGATCACTTACAAAGGCGTTTTGACTTTAACTTTAGATTCCAATAATAGAATAAAAGCAGAGTGGGTTATTAATAATTCGCAAGTGCAAAAAGGGACTGGTTTTTTTAAAGACAATATTCTAGTTATTAATTTTAGATATAAAGGAGACGATCATAAAACCTACAAAGGAGTTGCGGTTTACAGATGCATTAACAAAGATATTCTAGACGGATTTTGGTCTGAAAAACATGGTAATCCGCTTTATTTGGGAAGTGAATATTGTCTGAGAATGGAAACTACAGAAAGATTGAATTAATTTTCGTTAAAAAATAAAAACAGCGCAAACTCTTACTATTTGCGCCGTTTTTTTATAAAATATTTAAAACTTATTCCTTAAGCCGCATTTGCAGCGGTTTTATATTTTCTATTATAAATAATAATAAAACTAATCCATATTATGAGTAAAGAAAGAATCAGGGTAAGTTCTGTTTGATGCAAACCGTTGCGAAAGAAATTGTTTAATGAATGCACTCCAGCAACTGCTAATAATGATCCGGTAGAAGAATAAACTTTTCCGATTCCCCAAGTTCCAAAGAAAATTATTCCAAAGAAAATCATATTGCTTGGCGTGGTTTCGAAATTTAAATGCCACGCAAACCAAAGAATAGCAATAATCAATATAGAAGTAAATTTAGGAAGTGATTTTAGCTGTTCTTGTAAAAATCCGCGCCATCCGATTTCTTCTAAAAGTCCGTAAACTAAAACTGTAAACAGTAATAAAATCGGGAATTTACCCATTACAAAATAATAAACACCAGCAATTAAAACCGCTGGAAGAATCCAATATACTGCAAAAGGTACAATTGCATTTTTGTATATTCCTTTCAAAGACATTGGATTATGAAGCGAGAATATTTTTATGGCAGCCAAAGCTCCTAAAGCTGGGCCAACGCCGCGAAGAAGAATTTCTAAATAAGGATTTTCTATTGCAGATAATAAAGTAGTTTTTACAGCAACATATCTGCAAGTAATTGCAATTACGTAATAAACTATAATGGCTCCAAAGTTGATTTTATTTTTCATCGGTTATTTTGTTTGATTTAGTAAAGCAAACTTAGCAAGGCAAAATGAAAACAAAATTGACTTTGGGTAAGAAATCATTTTTCGATAACTCTTTTTCGAATTCGGCTTAAACTTTCTGCCGTTAATCCGAGGTAAGAAGCGATGATTTTTAATGGAGTTCTTTGAAAAATTTCAGGTCTAGATTCTATAAGTTTTATATAACGTTCTTGAGGCGAAAGCGTCAAAAGATTAATCTGTTCCTGCTGTTTGCGCACATAAAGCATTTCAGAAATGGCTTTTCCGATTCGCAAACCTGTTTCAGATCTTTGATATAATTCAGTTAGATCCTGATGAAAAATAGACCATAAAGTAATATCTTCCAAAGCTTCAGTTTTAATAACAGACGGCTGCTGATTTAGAAAAGACATATAATCGCTGATAAAACTATTTTCGTATAATAAATTGATGCAGATATCTCTTTTTCCGTCCCAAACAAATAATCCAGCCGATCCTTTTATAACGATGTTTAGGTATTTTTCAACACCATTATAATCTTTAATAATTTCAGATTTTTGAAATTCACGTACTTTAATTTTCTCTGAAAAACCTTTCCAGATATTCATATCGGCAGAAAAATAAGTTTCGAAAATTCTTTTTACATCTTCTGGAGAAGGACTTTGTGGCATTTTTTTGGCGTATCAGTTAAAAGACCAAATTAAGTTTTTTCTGTAAAAATAAAAATAACTGTGTTACCTCGTTACTTTATTTTTTTAAACACATAGAAACATAGATTTTTCTTTTTTGGAAAAGGTGATGGAAAGAAACTAGTTTCTCACACATAGCGATGTGCCTACTTTGGGATCAACTTTGTCAAAGTTCAAAACTTTTACAAAGTTAGACACTCACAAAACTATGTTTGTTAATGCAAGTGAAACGCCTATTTTTAAGTATACTATTCTATGTTTCTATGTGTTTAAATAATAACACCAATGAATTTAGTACAAAATCTTACTTCAAACAAGGCAATTGTAAAACATTAGCATTCAAAGGCTGTTCAATCTTTCTTTCGAACTTTTCGCTATTGACTGTAATATAAATTTCCATAGAGCCAGTTCCAACTTTCAGTCCAAGAATATGTCCGCCGTAAGCATCAAATTTATCATCGGTTGCAACGCCGTGCATGTGTATTGAAGGTTTGTCGCCACTCCAGGCAATAGATCCTGTAATGCTTCCCATTTCTACTTTATTGAAAGTTTTGGGGTGAAATTTCTTTTCTCCAAAATCATAAAAACCAAAAGTAGCATCTTGTGCAAAACCAATTCCAGTAAAGTTTGCAGACGGAATATTTTGTTCTTTGGCGAGATTTTCGATTAATTCTAAAACATTATCGCCTTCGCGAAGAACCATCAGATAACCATAATTGGTTTTAGTATAACGGCATTTTTCTTTATCATTTTGTTGCGCATTAGCTAAATTAAAAGTGAGCAAAAGCAATAAAATGAGGGTTTTATGGATTTGAAATTTCATAATTATTTGAATTGAAATTGTAATCAATCTGTTGAATTTATTGCAAGAAAAGATTTTAAACACATAGAAACATAGGTTTTTTAAATCGTTAACGAGCTTTGTCAAAGTTTTGAATCAAGAGTGTAAGGGTTTTAAATTTGCACAAAGTAAGCACAATCTTTGTCATTTCGACGAAGGAGAAATCTCCGCAAGTAACTCCGCAACGAAAGTCCAATCTTTGTCGAGCTTCTCGTGAAGATTTCTCCTTCGTCGAAATGACAAAAAGTGCGTAAATATACACTATGTGTTTAAATTTTATCGCTTTAAATAAAACATCAAACTACAGAATTAGGCTGTAATTCATTATTATATTTTTCAGGATCAGATGCTGCATATTCATTTTCTGGTTCTGGAATAACATGAATTTTTGAATCGCTGATTGAAATTACAGCCGAACAAACATAGATTCCGACTTTTCCTTCATTGTATTTAAAATCAAGTAAAGTCAGTTTTACTATCTCATTAATCGAAAGTTCGTAATAATTTCCGTAGCGGATAATCTTAAAAGAAATCTGTTTTTCTTCACCAATTTCAAATTGATTGGTTTGAATATTCTCAAAAATAAAATTGTTCTTAACATCTTTTTCATTAAATCCCCACGCTCTAAACTGAACAAAACCGTTCATAAAATCAATCGAAATATAATATCCAGTTCCTTCTTTATCGCATTCTATTACAAAACCAGTCTTTCCCATTCCTTCCACAGAAAGCGTTCCTTCCCAAACAAAATCGCTTGAAGGTTTTTCGAAACCATAAATTTCGTAACCGCTTCTGCAACCAAAACGCCATTTATTTTCATTTTCTAGAATAAATTCAGCAGTAGGATTTCCGAGAATAGGCAAGGGAAGTGGCAGATCTTTTTGAAGAATCGTTTTCTGATAGAGTTTTTCCCAATAATAATAACTTTTTAAAAGAAGTCTGCCGCTTTTATCTGTTTCCAGTTCTTTTGGCGGCGGAATAACGCGGTGTGTATTAACATTTCCGTCGGCAAAATAAAAATTATAAAGCAAAAAATGTTTTCCGTCTTTTACGACTCTTGCGGCATAATTTCCCTGTGGTAGCAAAACATTATTATGAAAAGCCGAATATTCGCCTTTAAATTCAGAAGAAGACCAATAACGAACTTTAATATCTTCTCGAATAGAACCCAATAAATAATGTGATCCTTTAATTTCAAAAACACACGGACACTCAACATCATCATACACGTACGGAATATGAAGCGGTTTTTGCAACACATAGCCTTCCTTTTCTCTTTTAGCAACTCCAATACAACCTCTTCTATAAGTTGGTCCAGAAGCACTTCTGGCGCAGATTAGCAGATAATCTTCATTTTTATATTGGTATTTAAACGGATCTCTAAAACTAATCCATTCTCTTGGATTATTGTTTTTTCCTTCATAATGAGGCGCTTCACTTTTAAATGGAAGTCCGTATAAGTTTTCTTTTTTCCAAGTAATTAAATCGGTAGAAATTGCTCTTCCTACTTTTTGTTCGATTCCTTTATCTTGACGTTTAAGTCCAGTGTAATACATTTCATAACCTTCGCCTTCCGATTTTTTGCTAATATGCATGGTCCATAACATATCATCGTCCCATTCTCCGGGATCGCCAACAAAGAGAGCATTTTTAACCCTTTTCCACGAGAGACCATCTTTTGAAACTGCATGCGCAATATAATCGTGATTTGGGATAATTAAATGAAATAAATGATGAATTCCTTTTTCATCTATAAATACATCAACATCTCCAATTTCCCAATTGCTAAATCCTGAACCTGAATACATTTTATTACTTATTTAATAGGTTATTTTTTTTTTTTTTAAACACATAGAGACATAGGTTTTTGTTTGCGTTAAAAGGCGTTTCACTTGCATTAACAAACATAGTTTTGTGAGTTTCAAACTTTGTCAAAGTTTAAATACAGCTATGTGTGAGAAACTAGTTTCTTTCAATTAACTTTTACAAGAAAGAAAAGCCTATGTTTCTATGTGTTTAAATTTTTTATTTAATGACTTTATAATGTTTTAAACCTTCTAAAATTCCTTCTGATGCTGAAGTTGCGGCAACATAAATACTTTTTGTGGTTTCGTAAGCTGCCAGTTCAGCGCTTCTGTTTCCAACAATAATTCCTTTTACAGGACCTCTAAACATATCTACATCATTTCCTGAATCTCCAGCAGCAATCACATTTGAAAGCGGAATCGACCATTTTCGGCATAAAAATTTAATCGCATTTCCTTTTGAAGCTCTTTTTGGAATAAAATCCAGAAACTGCCCGTGACTCGGAATAATATTCACTTTATACCAGCCCGTTCCTAAAACGCGAATTAATTCCTCATGATCGTAATGTTCTTTTTCATAATAATAAGAGATTTTATAAGGATTCTGAGCATCTTCTTCCTGCAATTTTATCCATTTAATGGCTTTTAAGCGATTAACAATATCCTCTCTTTTCCACCTTCCAGAAAGGAATTTTGCCCAGCCTTTATCTAAAATGTAGTCTTTTCCGTTGGTGTAATAAATTTCAGTTCCGACAGAGCAAATAATAAAATCGGGAAGAGGAAACTCTTCTTCGTCAATTACTTGTTTTACAAGTTCAAGATTTCGTCCAGACGCCATTGCAAAAGCCATTTTATCTGTTCGATTGGTTAAATGAGATTTTAATTCTTTTAAACCAGGATTAGAAAGTTTAGGTTCAATTAAAGTTCCGTCAATATCAGAAACTAACAAATGATCGATTTTTCTTTTTAATCGGTCAATGTTGATGTTTGGATAATGCTGTTTTTTAATGCCAGCAGAAGAAACCGATAAATTCTCATTTATTAAGTCAACATATTGATTGACGTGACTTACCCAACTGTAATGTTTTTGAATATTAATCGCACCATTATTCGAATAGTATTTCCATTGATTTTCATCGGTTAAAATATTGCGAAGCGCTTTTTTAATCTGGCTTTCTTCTTGCGGATCGACCAATTCTCCATTTTGGCAAACAGGAATAATTTCCGAAGGTCCGCCATTTTTAGTTACTACAACGGGAAGTCCAGAACTTGCAGATTCGATAACGGTCAAGCCGAAGTTTTCATGCAAAGCTAAATTCACAAAAACACCTCTTTTTTCTGCGGCATAACGATAAATAATCGAAACTTCATTTTCGACATCATGTTTTTTCGGAATTGCCATTTTTCCATACAAATCGTATTTATCCATAAGCAGAAGCAAATCGGTTAAAACGTTTTTTTCAGATTCTGGCATTTTGGCAATATCTTTTCGAATTCCGGCAAAAATGACAAGATTGGCAAGACTCTGAAGTTCTTTGTCTTTTCCGTAAACTTCGATTAAAGTGTTGAGGTTTTTATGGCGATCTGGTCTAGAAAGTGCCAGAATAATAGGTTTGTGCGGATTGGTAAGAAATTTAGAAATACTTTCTTGAACCCAATATTTTCGTTGTATTTCTTCCATGTTTTTCTCAGAATCATTTTCTTGAAAATAGTAAGGAACAAATTTTCGGGTATCAATTCCGGGAGAAATGGCGTGGTATTTTCCTAATTCGAAATTTTTATACGCTTTATAAGTTTCAATTTCTTGTTCGGTAGAAGTGACAATAAATTCTGCGAGTTCAAGTGTCCTTTCTTCGGCGGCAATTCGGGTTTCAAATTTGAATTTTTTTTCTATTTCTTCTTCGTTTTCACCGCCTTCGAGTAATTTTTTCTTTTTATAAAATCCCAATGAGTGTCCAGTATGAGCAAAAGGAATATTTAAAACGGCTGATAATTCGGCTGCCGCATAACCTGCGTCTGCATAATGAGAATGTATCCAATCGGGAAAAATATTATGTTGTTTAATGTGCTGCATCGCACCATTCACGAAAGTGTCCAAACCTTCCCAAAGCTGTTCTTTTGCTTTGTATTTTTTACCCAGAAAAGGAATTCGCCTAATGTCTAATTTATCATTGATAATTTCTACAGGAACAGCATATTCTGGAGAAAGAGCAGGATCGTCTATCAATCTGGTAAAAAGATGCACGTGTTCTACATCTTCATGCTGAGATAAAAATTCGGCTAATTCGTAAATGTATTTGGTCTGACCTCCATTGTCGGCATCTCGTCCAATTTCAAGACCAGAACCTTTTAGAAGTCCGTGTATATTGATAAGTGAAATTCGTAATTTTTTCATCATTCTTCATTAAATATTTTCAAAACGCAAGTTACAGCGCCTGTCTCGATCTCGAAGAAATAATTACGTTTTAAATTTACATAGTTCCCATGTTTGAAAGTTAAATTAGATGTTTTAACTATAAAAAAGCCTGATCGTTAAATCAGGCTTTTAATATATTATATTTAATCTTTAATTTTGATTGATAAGATTTTCAATAGAATTTTTCGAAATTTCAGGATTTGCTCCAGCCGATCCTGCTACCAAAGCTCCCGTTGCACAAGCAAAATTTAAAGCATCTTGCGGTTCTTTATCCGTTAAAAGGGATGTTACTAAAGCACCTAAAAAAGAATCTCCGGCGCCAACTGTGTCTTCAACTTTAACGGTGTAACCTTTATTTTCATAAAGATGTTTGTCCCAAAGTAGTACAGCACCATCTTTTCCTCTTGTCACACAAATTGCAGTTGCATTGGTTAGCGAACAGATGAAGTTTATATTTTCTTCTAAAGTTGTATAAGGAGAATCTAAAGCAGCACTAATTTCAGCCAATTCTTCATCATTAAATTTAATGAAATTGGCAAACTGCATTAATTCAAGTAAAAGTTCATAATCGTAATGCGGTTTTCTTAAATTAACATCAAAAACCTTGTAAGTATGTGTGTTCAATAATTCTTCTAAAGCCTGTCTAGAAACCTCATCTCGACAAACTAAGCTTCCGTAAATTAAGACATCAGAATTAATAACCAATTCTCTTGCTTCTTCATTCAGAACAATTTTATCCCAAGCAGATGGATAAAGAATTTCATAAGTAGCAGATTTACTTTCGTCCAAAGTTACGTTCACTAATCCAGTAGGAAAATCATCAGATTTAAGAATAGTGTCTGTTTCCAAACCTAATTTTTTGATTTCATTGATGATTGTTTCGCCATTGTCGTCGTTACCAACACAGCTTATCATATTGGTTTCCGCTCCCAGAGCTTTCATTCGAAGCGCCACGTTTAATGGAGCTCCGCCAATTCTTTTTTCGTCGCCAAAAACGTCATACAATACTTCGCCAAAAGCGACAGCTTTAAGTTGTTTGTTACTCATTTAGTTTTCTTTTAATTTAATATTTGGGGCTTATAAAATCTTTCTTGATTCGATAAAAATAAAAAACATTAGCGGTATGTGCAACCAAAAGGCAAGAAAGCAAAGTTTTATTAACTTTAAAATATCCGAAATTTCAGTATATATTTGCTTAGAAGTGCTTTTTTTAAAATGAAATATCTTAAAAAAAATGATAAAGTGGGTTAAAATTTTAGCAAGCTGTTTTGTTCTCTTTATTTTGATTTATGAAGCGAATTTTTATATCAATTTTAGAACGAATAGTTATTTAGCGGTTTATGGCGGACCTTTAAACCATTATAAAGAGGATTTTCTTTTATTATTGAATGATAAAAAAATTGGCGACATACTCAATGTAAATATCCCGACTCCGTTTTCTAAAGGTGTAGATCTTTCTCTAGGAAAAAATACAGTCAAAATTATTAGTACAGATTCTAAAATTATTTTTGAAAGGGATATTTATTTTTATGGATTTTTTTCTTTTAATATAATTGAAGTTACTTCTAATGAGATTTTTTTCAGAAGGTCTTTTTCTGTTCCAGTTTTAGAATAATTTAATTAAAGAAAGTTACAAAGTACTTATTTAAATTTCACTACAAATTTTTTCTAACTCATTACAAGATGTAATTTTCTGCTTTCATTTTGTAAATAAAATAAATTTCAATGTTCTAAATTTGGTCAAAATGCAAAAATTACGACCATGGAAATCAATTTAAATTTAGAATCATTTTGGGGCAATAAAAAGAAAGTTTCTTTTTGGGAAAGGCTATTTAGACGAAATAAATCTATTGATAAAGAGCTTACTACACCAGAAATAATTGGTAAAAATTGTCAAGGTTTAGTATTGAAAAATGAAAATGTAAAATCGTTTCTTTTTTCTACAGACATGGCTCTCATCGAAAATAATGATGCCGATGCAATTTTAGCAGTTTATCCTTTTCCACCTTCGGCAAAAATCATTAAAACACTTATTGATTTTGCAGGAAAACCAATTGTCTGCGGTGTTGGCGGCGGAAAAACAAAAGGTAAAAAATCGGTAGAAATGGCGATTTATGCCGAAGAAGTTGGGGCGGCAGGAATTATTGTCAATATTCCGTTTGAAAATAAAGACATCAAAAAAATAAGAGAGAAAGTTTCTTTACCAATTGTAGCAACCGTTACTTCTTCTGATTACGATTTTCTTAAAGGAAAAATTGATGCAGGGGTTACTATTTTTCACGTTTCTGGTGGAGCAAATACCAGTAAAATTGTAAAAGAAATTGCCGATAAATTTCCAGATTTTCCTGTAATGGCAACTGGCGGAAAAAGTTTAGACAGTATCGAACAATCTATAAATTCTGGTTCAAGAGCAATTGTGCTTTCGCCGCCTTCAAATAAGGATTTGTTTAAAACCGTGATGGATAAATATAGAAAGACTTTTGGTTGATTTTTGATTTATATTTTGTTTCAAAAGCATTTGCTAAAGCTCGCGTTAGCTTATAAATTTTGTCAAAATCAAATCCCGCCATAACGAAGCGTTGATCCTAAAACCAACATTGTAACGCCAATAGAAGTAACCGAAATAATAATCACAGCAATTTTTTTTATATTATTTTCATTTAAATTCGGAATCACATAAAACTGTGCGCAAATTGCACAGAAGAAAGTACAGAAAAGCAAAATCAATTTTATTGAAATCACTTTTTCAAATCCGCTTTTAAAGGCAAACCAGGTTTCGATGGTAATGCCAAAATCGTATGCCATCCAGATTCCTGTAATGATTAATAAGGCTAGAGAAGACATGCCGAGAACTTCGAATTTCTTTTCAAAACTTAAAATAATATGCGGATCTTTTTTTCTTAACGCTGTTGGCAAATAACAAATGGCCAACAATAAATGTCCGCCAACCCAAATCGTCGCAGCCAAAAGATGAATTATTAATACAAAATGATGTAAAGTCATAATGAATTCATTTTAAGTTTGTTATTCTCTAAAAATAACTATTATTTTTGAAGTTGAGAAGTCTTTAAGTTGTATTTCTTTATTCGAACTATCTAGTTTTGAAAGCGTTGGAACATTATTCATAAAATGCTGTACATAATAATTTCCTTCAAAATTTTGAGTTTCTAAATATTCAATCATCTTCGAAAAGTCATCTTCTGAAATTAAAGAAGAATGAAAGGTAGTACGAACTTCAAACGGAATATTTGACTGAATTAAAAGTTTTAAACTCTCTTCAAATTCAGAAAATAAGCCTGATTGCGTTAGTTTTTTAAAGGTATGAGGAAGACTTTTGTAATCTAACGCGACATAATCAATTAATTGATTACGAATCAGGCTGTTCAATATTTTCGGGTTTGAGCCGTTGGTGTCTATTTTAACTGCAAATCCCATTGCTTTGATTTCTTTAATAAAATCAATTATTTTATGATGTAAAGTACATTCGCCGCCGCTTAAAACTACTCCGTCTAACAATCCTTTTCGGGTTTTTAGAAAATTTAAAACAGTTTGAAAATCTATTTTTCCTTTTCCTAAAACAATCTCTGGATTGTAGCAGTATAAACACCGCATGTTACAGCCCGCAAACCACACTATGCAGGCCGTTTTATGCGGATAATCTAATAAAGTAAAAGGCGTGAGGCTAAATATTCCTTTAATAGATAATGGTTTCTTCGAAATGTTTGCGTTGTTGGTGTTCACCTTTTTTTCCAATATTAAAACTTTCTACAGGTCTGTGATATCCCATTACGCGGGTGTAAACCAAACATTTGCTTCTTTCGTTTTTGTGTTCTGTTAAAACTTTATGCGTTTTTGTTTTCATAAGCCAAGTGTTTTTGATTGTTTTTTTGAAGTAAAATTTCATCACATTTCGGACAATATTCATGTTCTCCGTTAAGATAGCCATGAATAGGGCAAATGCTGAAAATTGGTGTTACAGTGATGTAAGGCAATTTGAAGTTGGTTAAAACTTTTTTTACGAAGTTTTTACAAGCTTCTGGACTGCTTATTTTTTCTCTCATGTAAAGATGCAAAACTGTACCGCCAGTATATTTACATTGTAATTCGTCTTGAAGCAATAAAGCCTCAAAAGGATCGTCGGTGTAATCTACCGGAATCTGCGAACTATTGGTGTAATAAATATTTTCATTTTGTCCCGCTTGCAAAATCTCTGGAAAACGCTTTTTGTCTTCTTTTGCAAAACGATACGTTGTTCCTTCGGCAGGAGTTGCTTCTAGATTGTAAAGATTTCCAGTTTCTTCTTGAAACTCTTTCATTCTTAATCGAATATGATCTAGAATTTCGGTAGCAAAATGAATTCCTGAACTACACGTAATATTCTGTTTTCCATCAGAAAAATTAATTACCATTTCGTTCATTCCGTTTACGCCAATTGTCGAAAAATGATTTCTAAAATGCTCCAAATAACGTTTCGTGTACGGATACAATCCGCGGTCGTACATTTGCTGAATAAAGACTCTTTTCTTCTCCAAAGTCGATTTGGCGATTTTCAACAATTCATCCAAATGAGCAAACAAATTGATGATATTTCCTCTATGCAAAAAGCCTAAACGTGCCATATTAATTGTAACAACACCGATACTTCCAGTCATTTCTGCGCTTCCAAAAAGTCCATTTCCTCGTTTTAGCAATTCTCTTAAATCGAGTTGTAATCGGCAGCACATGCTTCTAACGGCATTGGGTTTGTAAGCTTCTGGATTTTCGATTCGATTTCCTTTTTCATCCAAAATATATTGGCTTCCAATAAAATTCTGAAAATAAGACGAACCAATTTTAGCGGTATTTTCAAATAATAAATTGACATTTTCTCCATTCCAATCAAAATCTTCGGTAATATTCACGGTCGGAATCGGAAAAGTAAAGGGTTGCCAATTCGCATCACCTTCAGTCATAATTGTATAATACGCTTTATTGATGAGGTCCATTTCCTGCTGAAAATCGGCATATTTTAAATTCGTTAGTTTTTCAACGCCTCTTTTTTGAGCTTCTTCAATTAGATTTTTATCTTTTATTTTAGAAAATAAATGCTCGTTATTTTGTGTCGGAATCTGCTCTTTTAAATCTTCTGGAACATTCCAATCCAAAGTAATATTCGTAAAAGGCGATTGTCCCCAGCGCGCTGGAACATTCAAATTATAAACAAAACTTCTAATTGCTTTTAGAACTTCTTCATACGAAAGCTGATCTTTAAAAACATAAGGTGCCAAATAGGTGTCAAACGAACTGAAAGCTTGAGCACCAGCCCATTCGCTTTGCAAAATTCCCAAAAAATTAGCCATTTGTCCCAAAGCTTCTCTAAAATGAGAAGGAGGTCTGCTCTCGACACGTCCTCGAACGCCATTAAAACCTTCATTTAATAGTACTCGCAGGCTCCAACCAGCGCAGTATCCGGTAAGACAATCCAAATCATGAATGTGTATGTCGCCATTCCTATGAGCAGAACCTTCTTCTTTATTGTATATTTTATCCAGCCAATAATTGGCGATCACTTTTCCTGCGGTATTGCTGACTAATCCCGCATTTGAATATGAAATATTCGCATTCGCATTGATTCGCCAATCTGACTGGTTTATGTATTCTTCAACAGTTTGTGTGCTGTCTATATAAGTCGTATCATCGTTTAAACCATTAATATGTTCGCGCTGTAATTTTCGGGTATGACGGTAAATAATAAACGAACGCATGGTTTGGAAATAACCGTTTTCAAAAAGAACTCTTTCAATAATATCTTGAATTTCTTCAACAGGCCAAGAATATTTGACTTCCAGACCAGAAAGAACAATCTTGTAAATCTTTTTATCGAAAGGTTTATTGACACTTTGAAAAGCTTTTTGAATTGCATCCTGAATTTTATAAGCTTCAAAAGGCTTATAATCTCCATTTCGTTTTATTACATATTTTTCCATCCTAAATATATTTACAGTACTTTTTCGAAAGTTTTTTCCAGTTCAATTACTTTTGGGAAAAGGATATTATTTTCTAAATGAATATGTTTTCGTAAATCTTTTTCAAATTCTTCCAGCATTGCAAAAGCTACTTTGTACGTATTGCAAGATTCTGTTGGCGGCGTGTAATTATTTGTCAATGCTGCAATTCGTCTAAAACGTTTGCTTTCTGTTTCATGATCTTCTTTTAATGTTGCGATCGGATTTTCAACACTTAAAAAAGGTGGCGTATCTAAATAGTCTCCTTTACTTTGAGCATTTTTCATTTTTATAATGAAAGGAAAAACAACTGTTTCTTCTCGATTTAAATGTGCTTTTAAATCCAAAAAAGATTTTGAGAAAATCGTATGAATTTCATGCAATTCAGGATGAATAGCCCCTTGAGCCCCAGATAATTTATTTAAGTATTGAAGAATTATAGGCGCTTTTTCGTTAATGTATCTATGATGTGTTTTGGTGAGATAATCTGCTATAACATCAACAGGCCATGTTTTATAATCAAAAGATTGATTAACAGTGCTTCGTTTTGCATCTCGAATGTATTCTATTAAAATAGCTTCGTCGATGTCTCTTTTTTTGCAAACTTCCTCAATAGTTCGAAATCCTTTACAGCAAAAATCAATGTGGTATTTTGTAAAAACAGCCGCCGTTCTGAAATCATCTGCTACGATTTCGCCAATGGTACTTTTATTAGTTAGTTTCATAATGGGAGTATGTATAGATTAATTTTTGATTCAGCACATTTGTTTGTTTTTTGCCTCATTACAATGGTTTATTATAAGTAAAGAAGTCGCTATCATGTTCGAAAATTCAATAAACGGAATTGTAATTTCATGCGATTCTGTAAGTGAAACGGCATAATTATGAAGCTCTTTTATTTTTATAAAATACAATTCAGCATTGCGTTCTTCACTAGTGTAAAATGAAGTAACCAATTTTTGCAACTCTTTTTTTAATATTTCGAATGATAAATAATCATCAACTCGATGCGCTTTTGGAAACTTTGGAATTAGTATTTTGGATGAAAAAATAAATTCGGCAATAGTTTTGTCTACATTTTCACAAGCTTGATGCGCAAAAACCAAAGCTTCTAAAAGTGAATTGGAAGCCAAACGATTTTTACCATGAAGTCCAGTTCTAGCGCATTCGCCAACAGCGTAAAGATTTTTAATCGAAGTTGTAGCATTTTCATCTACTTTAATTCCACCACACTGATAATGAGCGGCAGGAACAACCGGAATTAAATCTTTTTCAGGTTTTATTCCTAATTCATTGCAATGTGCCGCAATTACTGGAAAATGAGCATAAAAATCGGCTTTATTCAAATGCCTGCAATCTAAGTAAACATGATTTTTTCCGCTCAATCGAAGTTCTTTACTGATAGCCTCGGATACCATGTCTCGTGTAGCCAATTCGCCTCGAATATCATATTTAAATAAAAATCTTTTTCCTTCATCGTTTACAATATGAGCGCCAAAACCTCTAACGGCTTCAGAAATTAAAAACAACGGATTTTCTTTTGCAGTAAACAAAGCTGTTGGATGAAACTGCATATATTGCATGTCAACAATTTCTGCTCCTGCACGCGCTGCCATTGCAATTCCGTCTCCAGTTGCAATTTTAGGATTAGTAGTATTTTCAAAAAGCTGACCGCAACCGCCCGTACTTAATACAACAGTTCGAGTTCTAATATATTTGATTCGATTGTATTTCTTTTCATAAAAAAAGGCTCCGGTACAGATCGTTTTATTCCGCTTCACTTCTGTATTCAAGTCAATCACCAGATGGTTTTCTAAAAGTTCAATGTTTGGCATTTTCTTGATGATCTTGAGCAGTTTACGCTCAATTTCTAATCCGGAGCTATCTTTATGATGTAGTATTCTGTTTTGAGAATGTCCGCCTTCAAGTCCTAAATCCCATTGTCCTTTTTCGTTTTTGTCAAAAGAAGTTCCAATTTCGATTAATTCCTGAAGTCTTTCAGGAGCTTGTCTAATCACCATATTAACAATTTCTTTGTCGCATAAACCACCTCCAGAACGAAGCGTATCGTGAATGTGTTTATTAAAACTGTCTTTCATAAGGTCGGTTACCACAGCAATACCGCCTTGTGCCAGTTGTGTATTGGTGTTTTTGGCAGTTTCTTTGGTCATTATAACAATAGATAAATCTGGGCGTTTTTTTGCCGTTTTCATCGCAAAAAATAATCCCGAAATACCAGAACCGATGATCAATATATCTGTTTTAAGCATGTTATTTTGATTTTAGCGTTATTGCATTTATGATAATTCAAGCATTCTTTCAATTGGTTTTAAAGCTTCTATTCTAAGCTTTTCTGAAATCTTCATTTCCGGACTTTCATTTTTAAGACACCAATACAATTTTTCAAGCGTATTCATTTTCATGAAAGCACATTCGCTGCAAGCGCAAGTATTGTCTTCTGTGGAAGGAGCCGGAATCAACGTTTTATCGGGTACCGCTTTAGAAAGCTCATGCAGGATACCGGCTTCTGTAGCCACAATGAAAACGGCAGCAGGATCCGTTTTAATAAAATTAATAATGCCCGAAGTAGAACCGATGTAATGTGCCACCTTCAAAATATGGCTTTCAGATTCAGGATGCGCTGCTATTTTCGCATTCGGATTCTTATTATAAATTTCAATTAATTTGTCTAATGAAAAGGCTTCATGCACAACGCAAGAGCCTTTCCATAAGACCAAGTCACGTTTGGTTTCTTTTTTGAGATAATTACCTAAATTCTCATCTGGAGCAAATATGATTTTTTGTTCTTCGGAAATAGAACCGATTATTTTTTTGGCATTCGCCGAAGTGCAAACCAAATCGCTCATGGCTTTTATTTCGGCAGAACAATTTATATAAGTTACGACAACATGATCAGGATATCGTTCTTTAAACAATTTAAAATCTTTTGGATGACAACCATCTGCAAGAGAACATCCCGCTTCCCAATCTGGTAGTAATACTTTTTTATTTGGGTTTAAAATTTTAGCGGTTTCCGCCATAAAGTGAACGCCAGCAAAAACAATAACATCGGCATTTGTTTGTTGTGCTTTTTTAGATAATTCAAGACTATCACCGATAAAATCTGCCATTTCCTGAATTTCCTCATCTTGATAATAATGAGCCAGAATTACAGCATTTTTTTCTGTTTTTAATCGGGTTATTTCTTGTCTTAAAAAGTTCTTGTTCATTTTAAATCGTAATCAATTTTTTGTTTTGATGTACTTTAAGCACATAATTTTAATAGGGTAAATGTATTATCATCATTTTTTTTAAAACATGATTCTAATCATACTCTTATATATTTATTTTTTTATTTTATGCAGTAGAGAAGGTTTTGAAAAAGAGTATTAAATAAAAAAAAGCTGCAACTCTTTTTAGAGCTACAGCTTTTTTATTAATCAGGATATTTTAATTTCTTTTAACTAGAAAAATTCAAACCTTTATTTTTAAAACTCACATAAAGTTCTTGTCTTGCCGAACTTATTGTTTCTTCGGTTCTGTAAATACTGCACCAGAATTTAATGAGCAGTTTGTATTTTCCGTCAGAAATAGAACTGTAATAAATTTGAGATGGTTTTGCATTGTTTACCATCGGCAAGTTTGCGAGCGTTTCGTTTACAATAGTATTTATTTCTTCAGGAATAGTTTCTCCGTTGATTTCAAAAGTAATTTCGACCAATTTAAAATTGTCTGTATAGGTCCAGTTCGTGATATTTTGAGACAACAAATTACCATTCGGAATAATAATTTCGGCACCGTTTGGCGCATTTATTTTGGTTGTACGAAGTCCCATCGATTTTACACGACCAGATTCTGAACTAATTTCTACAACATCGCCAATTTGGATTGGTTTATCAAAAATCAAAATAATTCCCGATACAAAGTTGTTAACCACATTTTGAAGTCCAAGACCAACACCGACACCTAAAGCTCCTAAGAGAATACTTAATTTGTCTAAAGGCATTCCTGATGCGGCAACTGCCAGAAGATAACCACTTATTAAAACTACTAATCGCGTTATAAGCAATTTAGAATGCTGTCTTTTATTGATGTTTTCTTCGTTTTCATCGTCAATTTCGCCAAAGAAATACGCCACATATTTCTGTAATAAATGTGCTGCCCAAATGATAATAAAGAATAAAACAATATTGCCTAGCGTAAAAGTAATGCTTCCGATTGTGTTCGGATGACTTAATAATGAAGCTAGAGAAGCACGAAGCGATTCCCAAATATTAAGATTAGAAGCAATAACAATCAGCCACATATAACTGATTACGATGATGAAAGGTTTTTTAAGCGTGTCTGATAAACTTTCGTAATCAAACATTTTTTCGATTCCTCTTTTAACTCGAGTTGTATAAATCTGCAATAAGATGATTTCTAAGATAATCTTCAATAAAACGCTTAAGGCAACAATCTGTGTTAAAGAAATAAATGCAGTAAGACTTAACATGTTGGAAAGCGAAACTCTTCCGAACAAATTGTAAAGAATCGATAAAACATTTAATCCGATAAAAAGAATGCTAGCCCATTTAAAAAAGCCTTTTATATACAATTCATCTTTAAGTGTTTTAATCTGAACTAAACCGTATCTAATTCCTAAAAGATTAATTGCAACAAAAGCAAAACGCTGTAATAATCCGATTGTGATAAATAAATCTAGGAAGCAAAGCGAAAAAAATAATCCTAAAAGGAAAAGCCAATTTCGCATAGAAACTCCCGACCATTGATTTTTAAAGAGAATAGTCAAAACCCCAAGAAGGAAAAGCTGTAATAATTCTAAAAATAGGGCAGGAGCATATAAATTGGTAACTACTGCAATGTTTAATGCAATTACTAAAACGGGCAATAAAACACCTCGATTTAAGTATTTGAAATTTAAAAGTGAAAGACTTTCTGTATAATTATTTTCTTTTAAATATTTTATATTTCGGGAAATGTACCAAAACAAAAGTCCCATAAAGAAAGCCAGAGTAATCAATCCACCAGCTTTGTAGCTTAGATAATAAGCTGCAACATTTTCTTCAATTATGATTTTGGCTTTGATGTTATGCGTTACTTTTTTAGAAACGGCAGAATCTCCAATCTGCCACAAAGAAGGATATTCTTTTTTGAAAATACTGATTCCAGATTTTTCTAATTTATTTTCAACCGTAACCAAAGCATTAGAAACGGCAATTTTTCGCTCAACAGTAAGTCTTTTTTTATTGTTTAAAGTCGTTTGGTTTTTTGTCATAAGACTATCTGTACCAACGTATCTTTTTCTAAGATTTGCAAATTCTTTTTTGAATTGCTGACGACGAATCGTGTCTTTTATCAAAGTCATTAAAGTCTTATCTTTTCGAAGTTCGATAACACGACTTTTGATTTTTTCAAGACTTAGATTTTTCTCATTAATGGCTTTATTTTGGTCTTCTAATTCTTGTTGAATTTCTTGAAGAACAACACGATACATTTGCTGGTTGCGAACATTCGGATTTGCACCTTTTAAACTTTCAAGAATTAAATTCAGTTTACTTTCGGTACGTTTCATTTCGCCAAAAAGATGGCGTGTATCACCCGCAAAATCAATGTCATTGTAGGCAGATTCTAATACTTCTCCGGCTTTTTCGATTGCCATTAAATAATCGCTGTCGGTAGCTGTAGTATCGTTGAATAAACGTCCGCGACTTTCTTTTTTGACCTGTTTTTGTTCTTGTGCGTAATTAGACTGCGAAAAGAAAAAAAGAAAAAATAAGGATAGAAAATAAAAAGTTTTTTTTAGAAAAATCATAATGTAAAGGGCTTATTTAGGGAGCTCAAATTTAATTGTTTTTAGAAAACTTTCGGTCACTAAATATTAAATTTAAGTAAGTTTAAAACGCTTTATATTATGGGTTTATTTTATGAGTTTCTAAAAGTGATTTTGTTCAAAGAATGAAAATTATTTATGATATTAAAATCATATGAAAAGTATCATAAACAAAACAGAAATTATTTTTTAAAATATAAATGCAATGCCAATGATTAATAAGATGCTCATTGCAATTAAAGAATAAATTACGGTCTGAATTAGTTTCTCCTTTTTTAGTAATTCTTCGAAACTCATTTCGCTTGGTTTCTTTACTTTCATTTTATATTTTTACGCTTGAAGTTTTGCAAATTTTAATAAAAAAATTAATCTAAAGCAATAAGTCATAATTTTTTGACTACTTAAATAATCCAATGGAAGAAATCGAAACTTGTCCGGCACAAAGACTTTTAAAAATGTTATCTGGTAAATGGAAAGCTGAAATTTTTCGTTTGGCATCAGAATCTCCATTACGTTTTAATACTTTGCTGAGACAAATTCAAGGTTCTAACAAACAATCTTTGGCAACAGCGCTAAAAGAATTAGAAGAAGAAGGACTTTTAGAAAAAACAACAATTAAACTGAAACCTTTGCACATCGAATATAATTTGACGGAAAAAGGAAAAGCTTTGATTCCTGTTTTTCAGCAGTTAGAAGGGTTATCTTAATTTAAAACTGTTTTTTAAAATCATACTGCTTTTAAGATGTTTAGCAGGATCAATATGTTTAAATTGTTAAATCCAACACTTTGAACTATTATTAATGTTGAGATTTTATATTATTTAAGTTAAATTTGCCATGTGCATAAACAAATTGTCTACATATTTATTTTTCTAATTGCTTCAAACAGCAGTTTTATTCAGCAGTTTTATAAACTGCCGATACTGATTGAGCATTTTCAAGAGCATCAAAAACTGCAAAATGTAAGTTTTATAGATTTCTTGTCGATGCATTATTGGGGAGAAGATTTGAATGATAATGATGATGATCGCGATATGCAACTTCCCTTTAAAGTGATTAGCAGCAGCTCCTTTCATTTTGTTTTTATTTTAGACGACAAAGATTTACTTCCAGTTCCTTTTAAACTGGATTTGCCACAATCCAAAATTCCAACTTACAGATCCGATCTTTTCTCAGATCCGAATCTCCTTTCTCTTTTTAGACCTCCGATTGCATAATTAATTTTTAAATTTTTTGCTGTGGCTAAGACATTTCGTTTTGGTCGCTCATTTATTATTTTTTAATTAATTATAAGATGCTTAATAAAGTAATTCAGTTCTCAGTTAAGAACAAACTGGCGATTGGAATCTTTACACTGCTGTGGATTGTCTACGGCGTGTATGAGGTTACGCAATTGCCAATTGATGCCGTGCCCGACATCACTAATAATCAGGTACAAATTATTACAACGGCGCCCTCTCTTGGCGCAGAAGATGTAGAAAGATTAATCACTTTCCCGATCGAACAGGCGATTAGTAATATTCCGCATTTAAAAGAAAGCAGAAGTATTTCTCGTTTCGGACTTTCGCTTGTAAGTGTTGTTTTTGAAGATGATGCCGATGTATATTGGGCTCGACAACAAATTACAGAAAGGCTTCAACAAGTAGAAATTGACAGAAATGCCAATGCGCCAGAAATGGCTCCCGTAACAACTGGTTTGGGAGAAATCTATCAATATGTTTTAAAACCTATAAAAGGTTACGAAGAAAAATATTCTTTAGAAGATTTACGAACCATTCAAGATTGGACCATAAGAAGACAGCTTCTCGGAACTCCAGGAATTGCAGATGTTTCGACTTTTGGAGGAAAATTGAAACAATATGAAATTGCGGTAAATCCTGCCAGATTAAAATCGCAAAACCTCACAATTACAGAAGTTTTTACCGCCTTAAATAATAGCAATGAAAATACTGGCGGAGCTTATATCGAAAAAGGTCCGACGGTTTCTTACATCAGAAGTACGGGTTTAGCCAAAAGTATTGAAGATATTGAAAACATTGTAGTTAAAAGTACGCAAGGCGGATTACCGATTTTAGTGAAAGATGTGGCAAACGTCAAAATTTCTTCTGCCATTCGTTACGGTGCATTGACCACAGATGAATTTGGAGAATCTGTTGGTGGAATTGTGATGATGTTAAAAGGTGAAAATGCCAATAATGTCATTGTCAATGTAAAAGACAAAATTGCTCAAATTGAGAAGATTTTGCCAGAAGGGTTAAAAATCGAACCTTTCTTAGACAGAACCAAAATGGTAGACAACGCCATCGGGACTGTACAGAAAAATTTGATTGAAGGTGCTTTAATCGTCGTTTTGATTTTAGTTTTATTTTTAGGAAATCTTAGAGCGGGTTTTATCGTAGCTTCTGTAATTCCGCTAGCGATGCTTTTTGCCATTATTATGATGAATACTTTTGGCGTAAGCGGAAATTTAATGAGTCTTGGCGCATTAGATTTCGGATTAATTGTAGACGGAGCCGTAATTATTGTGGAAGCCATTCTGCATCATCTTCACAGTTCGAAAAAATACCAAACGATAGATAGTATTTCGCAAGACGAAATGGATAAAGAAGTTTCGGGATCGGCTTTCAGAATGATGAACGCGGCGGTTTTTGGACAAATTATTATTCTAATCGTTTATCTGCCAATTCTTTCTTTACAAGGAATTGAAGGTAAAATGTTTAAACCAATGGCACAAACTGTTGCTTTTGCCATTTTAGGCGCTTTTATTTTGTCATTGACGTATGTGCCAATGGTTAGCGCGTTATTTCTAAGCAAAAAAATCAGTCATAAAAAGAATCTTTCTGATCGAATTATGGCCAAGTTAGAAAATGCATACGAAGGTTGGCTAACAAAAGCTTTAGGCATTAGAAAATCTATTGTTATTGCAGCATTTGTACTTTTCGGAATCGCTGTTGTTTTGTTCGGAAGAATGGGAGGAGAATTTATTCCGCAATTAGAAGAAGGAGATTTTGCTGTTGAAACGCGATTGTTATTAGGAACAAATCTTTCTACCACAACCGAAACTATCGAGAAAATTTCAAGAGAATTAAAGAAAGAATTTCCAGAAGTACAACAAGTGGTTTCTAGAATTGGAAGTGCCGAAATCCCAACCGATCCGATGCCAATTGAAGGCGGCGATATGATTATTGTTCTAAAAGACAAATCAGAATGGACAAGTGCTTCTTCGTTTCCAGAATTGGCAGATAAAATGACGAAAACCGTTAAAAGAATTGCGCCGGGAGTTACAACTGGATTTCAATTTCCTGTTCAAATGCGTTTTAACGAATTAATGACAGGAGCGAAACAAGATTTGGTTTGTAAAATTTACGGAGAAGATCTTAATAAACTTTCAGAATATGCTGAAAAGTTAGGTTCGATAAGTAAAACAGTTCAGGGCGCGGCTGATCTTTATGTAGAAAAAGTGACCGGAATGCCTCAAATCGTAATTGATTACAATTGGGCAGAAATGGCAAAATACAGTTTGCGTGTTGCCGATGTTAATACAACTATTAATGCGGCATTTGCTGGAGCTGTTGCAGGAAGTATTTACGAAGGAGAAAAACGTTTTGACATGGTTATTCGCGTAGAAGATAGCGGCAGAAAAGGAATTGAAGATGTTAGAAATCTTTTGATTGCAACACCTTCAGGAATGCAGATTCCATTGTATCAAGTCGCCAACGTAGAAGAAGTTGAAGGTCCGAACCAAATTCAGCGTGAAAATGCAAAACGTAGAATCATTGTCGGTTTTAATGTTCGAGGACGAGACGTTCAGTCGATTGTAGAAGAATTACAACAAAAAGTAAATCAGCAGATTAAATTTGATCCGGGTTATTATATCACTTATGGAGGAGCTTTTGAAAATCTTCAGCAAGCAAAATCAAGATTAGGAGTTGCTGTTCCGGCAGCTTTATTAATGATTTTTGCTTTACTGTATTTTGCTTTCCGATCTTTCAAAGAAGGAATTATCATTTTTACGGCAATTCCATTATCGGCAATCGGAGGTGTTTTTGCTTTAGGAATGCGCGATATGCCTTTTAGTATTTCTGCTGGAGTTGGATTTATAGCGCTTTTTGGAGTAGCGGTTTTAAACGGAATTGTTTTGATTTCTGAGTTTAATCGAATTCAAAAACAAGGCAAAATTACCGATCCTTTCCAAATTATTTTATTAGGAACAAAAAACAGATTGCGTCCCGTTTTAATGACTGCAGCTGTGGCTTCTTTAGGATTTCTTCCAATGGCTTTAAGTAATGGAGCAGGAGCGGAAGTACAGCGTCCGTTGGCAACCGTTGTAATTGGTGGATTGGTTACAGCGACACTTCTTACGCTTTTTGTACTTCCAGCCATTTATTTAATGACCTATCACGCTAAAGGTTTTTCTAAAAAAAGAAAAAAACATATGAATAATCTAACCATTTTATTGAGCATTCTTTTTATTGGGAATGTAGCTAAAGCACAGGAATTACCAATTTCGCTTGACGAATCAATTTCTATCGCCATTCAAAATAATAGAATTGTTAAGTCGGCAAAGTTGAATGAACAATCTAAAAATTATCTGCAAAAATCGGCTTACAATATTCCGCAAACGCAGATAGATGCCGATTACGGTCAATTTAATAGTATAAAAAACGATACACGATTCGGAATCAGCCAAACTTTTGCTTTTCCTACTGTTTACAGCAATCAGAAAAAAGCTTTGAAAGCCGATTTTAATAAAGCAAAAACAGAAGTGCAATTGACATCACAAGAAATTAAAACTCGCGTTCGAAATGTTTACTACGATTATTTGTGGTTGAATAGCAAAAAAGAACTTTTGGTTTATGCCGATTCGATCTACAGAATTATGGAGAAAAAATCGGATTTGAGATTTAAAGCAGGAGAAGCCAATGTTTTAGAAAAAAGCGCTTCGCAATCTGCCAGACAATTTTATAGTAATCAATTGCTTATGGTAAACCGAGATATCGAAATTGCTATAAATTCATTTAATGCTATTCTTCAAGACAAAGTTGAGTATAGTCCGAAAAAAGAAAAACTGAAAGCAACTTTAAATCATTCTTCAATAGAAAATCTTAAAGCAGAAAATCTTCCAGCAGTACAAGTTTCACAATTTGAATCCGAAGCTGCAAAATGGAGATGGAAAACCGAAAGCGCTAAAATGCTTCCTGAAATTACTTTAGGTTATAACAATCTGAGTATTATTGGAAATCAGACGAATGCTTCAGGTCAAGATGTTTATTATGGAAGCGGACAAAGATTTAATTATGTGAATGCTGGACTTTCAATTCCTGTTTTTTTCACAAGTCAGTCAGAAAGAAAAAGAGCAGCAAAAGCAGAATATGAAAGTTTTGTAGAACTTTCTGAAGCCGCTAAAATTGAAGTGAAAACTAATATCGAAAACGCCGATAGAGAACTAAAAAAATATCAAGAAAGTTTAGAGTATTATGAGAAAGACGGTTTAAAAAATGCCCAAACAATTATCGAAGCTTCTAGCAGTCAATTGCAAAATGGAGATATTGATTATCTGCAATGGGTTTTGGTAGTTAACCAAGCGATTACGATAAAAAGTGAATATCTAGACGCATTAAATGCTTACAATAAAGCAGTTGTAACACTGCAAAATCTTAATAATATTTAAAATGAAAAAATATATTGCAGCGTTTATAAGCGCTATTTTCTTGATTTCTTGCGGAAATAAGAAAAATGAAGAGAACAAAAATACTGAGGTCAAAAATATCAATATCATTAAATTAAGCGCTGAACAGATTAAAAATGCTGATTTGCAATCAGGTAATCCCACAGTAAAAAATGTAAAAGAGATTTTACAGCTTCAAGGAACCGTTACAGTTCCGCCAAAAAGTGTGGTCAGCATTAGTATTCCGTTAGGTGGTTATGTAAAAAGTACCAATTTAATTGCAGGAATGAATGTGCAGAAAGGACAAGTTTTAGCCGTTTTAGAAGACATGCAGTTTATCGAATTGCAGCAAAATTATTTAATGGCGAAAGAAAAATTCGAATTGGCTCAAAATGAACATAAAAGGCAAAAAGAATTGAATGCAAATAAAGCGGCGAGCGATAAAGTTTTGGAACAGATTACGACTGAAATGAGAACGCAACGTATTACAATGTCTTCATTAGAACAAAAATTAAATTTATTAGGAATTAATGCTAAAACGCTGAATGTTAATAATATTAGTAAAACGATAAAGGTAGTTTCTCCAATAAATGGCTTGGTTTCTAAAGTGAATGTCAATATCGGAAAATATGTAAATCCGACTGATATGCTTTTTGAACTAATCGATAAAAAAGACATCGTTTTGACTTTAAATGCTTTTGAAAAAGACGTTGCATCACTTTCAATTGGGCAAACCGTTATGGCGTATACAAATGCTTCCGAAAACAAAAAATACGCGGCCAAAATTGCTTTTATCAATCAAAGTTTAAATGGAGATAGAGCTGCAGAAATTATCTGCAAAGTAAATGCTTATAATCCTGCGCTTTTGCCTGGTCTTTTTGTAAATGCTGAGGTTGAAGTTGAAAATCAAAAAGCATTGACAGTACCAGAAGATGCTGTGGTGCGTTGGCAGGGTAAATTTTATGTTTTCACCGATATTGGCAACAATCAATTTCAGATGAATGAAGTAAAATCAGGAGTTAAAAATGAAGGATATTCTCAAATTATTTCTGATGCGATTTCTAATTCATCAAAAGTTGTAATCAAAAATGCCTATACGCTTTTGATGTCGGCTATGAATAATGATGAACAATAATATTTTCATTGAAAAATGATAAATAAGAAAACCCAGTAAATTTAGTTTTACTGGGTTTTATTTTGCTAATCTTTTATTCCTTTCAGCCAATCTTTAAAGCGGCTAAACTGCTCGCCAATAAAAGATTCATGATCGTCTTTATCTTCTTCAATTGGCGGTAAAATATGTTCAAAATATGTTCCTCTTAAGACTTTATGCAGAATGCCTTCTCCTAAAAATGCTTTACCATCATTTAACGTTCTAACAGCTTTTAAAAGATGTCGAATATCATATTGCAACGGATTAATATCTGGAACTTGCTTGTTCAAATTCAATAACTTGTAAACCGCAATTCTAGCAGTTCTAATCGAACTTTCCATCGTAAATACCACATCGTTATTGGTCTCGACAAATTGTCCTATTAATCCAAGATTTTTGCATCCTTCTGGCACAACGCGCGGACGATCGCCTTTTGCTCTCGGCATAAACATCGAAGTGATATAAGGCATGAAAGCGGTTCTTACAATAGTATTTTCTATAATATTATCAAGTTTGTCTAGAATTCCTAAATGAAAAGATAATTCGGTCAAAATCTCATCTCCGGTGCATTCTGGCATTGCTTTTTTAATGTAATTTCCAGGTTTGTCCATAAACAAGGCATAAACCCAAAGCACCAAAATATCATCTGGCTGATCTGGAAAATGAGGCTGTCTGTTGCAGGTAAAACTCATTAACCAATTAGAATCTGTGATTGTGATAATTCCGCCCGTAACTGTTTTTCCAGAATAAGGATCATTCACAGAATATTCTTTTAGCTTTTCTACAAAAGCAGAAGGTTTGCAAGTAAGCGTCACCGATTCCCAAGAAGATTTTTCAATATTTGTGCAGAACTTTTCGGGTTTTCCAAAAATTGGTGATTTGGCAGCAAGGTTTTTCCATAACATCCATCCCGCACTTTTTCCGCTTGTAGAGTTGTCGATACCGATAATTGGAGCTGTTTTATTATCTCCATAAAAAGTATCTTCGGTCATCGAGCCTGTTGTTACGATTACAAAATCATCTTTTCCAACTGGATTTCTGGTTTCTTTTCCTTCATGTTCTGTAATAATTCCTTCAACAATTTTTCCTTCAGTATTACTTTGAATCACTAAATCTTTGATAAGCGTATGAAATTTGATGTTAACACCTTTTTCTTCAAGGAATTTTCGCAGTGGCGTAACAAAAGTATCGTATTGGTTATATTTCGGAAATACCAAAGACGAAAGATCATTTAACCCGTCAATTGCGTGAAGAAACCGATGCATATACAGTTTTAATTCTAATAAACTATGCCAGTTTTCAAAAGCGAACATCGTTCTCCAGAAAGTCCAAAAGTTGCTTTCTAAAAACGATTCGCTAAAATAATCTTCAATAGTCAAGTCGTCCAATTCGTCTTTTCTTTTCAGCAGAAGTTTTACAATCGCCAATTGGTCTTTTTTGTTTAAACCAAATTTGCTAAAATCTTTAATTTCACCATTTTTATGAATTAATCTTGCTTTCGAATAATTCGAATCATTATCATTTATTAATCGATATTCGTCTAAAACTGTGTAAGGTGGCGGCATTTCTAAAGCTGGAATATCCTGAAAAATATCCCAAAGATTTTCGTAAGTCATATCCATTTCACGGCCGCCGCGAATCATATAGCCATCTTTCGGATTTCCAGAACCATCTAAAGAACCTCCATCGATGTGAAGTTGTTCTAAAAACGTAATGTTTTTCGCTGGAATTCTTCCGTCTCGAATAAAATAATAAGCAGCAGCCATTCCAGCAATTCCGCTTCCTACAATATAGATTTTACTGTTTTCGTGAGATTTGAGCGGAATTCCAATATTACGTTGGTAATTTCCAATCTGATCTGAAAACGGCATCGATTTTTCTGGGGTGTTCAATTGCGTTTCAGTACTCGAATCTGGTTCGTGATTAACATTTCCGTAGGTCGTAGAATTGTTGAGAACTTTGTCAAATTTTGATGTAATATTCTTCATTTTCTAAGCTTTAGATGTTTGTCGAACTAAATTAAGCCTAAATTTTGAAAGATAATTCTTTTATTTTTGAGAATAAATACGTATAAATAATTGATTGTTAATTAGATATGAACTAATGTTTGACTAAATATTATCTCAGTTTTTATTTATTTCAATAACCTCATTTCCTGCAATAGCATAAATTGTGTCTTCTGGATTAGGTTTAAGAAAATATTTTCCTGTAAACTCGCCAAATGCAGGAAGTATTATTTGGTTTGGTTTGCAAAAGAAACATTTAAGTTTTAAAGTCTGCAAACCCAAGCCACGTAAAACAATTCCGGGATGAATATGTCCTGAAAAATTAAACAAATCTGCTTTTTCTGTAGGATGATGCGTAAAAAAGAGGTTGTCAATTTCTAAAAGTTCTGTTACAATTACGCCGATTTTTTTATAATGACTTTCATCAATAATGTCGTGATTTCCAGTAATTAAATAAGTTTCTTGTTTGTGATTGGAAAGCCATTCTTCAAAAATATTCCATTCTGTATTTTTGGTGCTGTGAAATAAATCTCCCAAAAAAATGATTTTTTCGGGAAGAAAATAATTTAAAACAAGAGTGATTTTTCTAAAATTTTCAGAAATGGCATTTTGCGGAATAGCAATTCCATGTTTTCGAAAATGGGTAATTTTTCCTAAATGAACATCAGAAATAATTACTGTTTTTTTTCTTTCCCAAAAAACGGCACCGCTTGAATGCAATACAAAAGTATCATTGTTGATTTGAATTTTCATAAACTGTCATTTCATATAAGAAGCCGTCATTTTTTGAATTCTTTCTGCCAAAGTTTCGCTTGATAATTTTTCTCGCAATCGATCTGTGATGATTGGGAAACTAAAAGGCGTTGGTTTTAAGCATTGTTTCCAAATGATATTTTGACTCGCAATTCTCTCTAAAGCCAGAATCAAACGTCCTTCTTCTAACTGATGTTCAAATGTTTCGCGATAGGCTTGATGCAATAATAAATTATCGGGTTCAAAATCCCTAAAAACTTCAAACAATAATTGAGAACCGCTTTGCAAATGTTTTATTTTAACCATTTTTCCCGGAAAACCTGTAAAAACCAATCCAGCAATAACGGCAATATCTCTAAACTTTCTTCGAGCCATTTCAGTCGAATTCAAACTTTTCTGTAAATCGTGATGGACATATTCCGTTGAAAATAAATTATTATCCAAAACCGCTTCAATGTCAATTTCCTGATCCGAAAGCAATTCAAAACCATAATCATTATACGCCAAAGAAAAAGTAATCGACTGCAATAAGCTAATTCTAAATGCTAATAAACTTGCCAAAGCTTCATGCACAAAACGACCTTCAAACGGATAAAAAATAGCGTGAAATCCTTCTCTTGTTTTGAAAGTTTCAATTAAAAATTCATTTGAACTCGGAACAATTGATTCTTTTCGCTGCCGTTGAAATAAAGGTTGTAACGCTTTTAATTCTGGCGAAAGATTATCAGTATTCGCGCGATACAATTCCTGACGAAGCAATTCACTCATTTGAGAAGACAAAGCCAAACGTCCGCCCATCCAACTCGCAATTTTTGATTCTTTCTTCGGACTCGCTTTTTTTACCAAAACCTGCATATTTCTGATTTTGAACAGTTCCAGTTTTTTTCCCGCGAAAATAAAAGTATCGCCTGGTTTTAATTTCGAAATAAACCATTCTTCGATAGTTCCAATATAACCGCCGCTTAGAAATTTTACATTCATAACAGCATCGCCAACAATGGTTCCAATCTGCATTCTGTGATGCATGGCAATCATTCTGCTATTAATTTTGTAACAGCCGTTTTCGTCAATTTCTACTTTTTTAAATTCGTCGTAAGCTTGCAAACTCTGACTTCCGTTGGTAATAAAATTGAGAATCCAGTTCCAGTTTTCTTTGGTAATAGTTTGATAACTAAAAGTTGATTGAATTTCTTTGAAAATTTCATCAGGAAAAAAACCATCTGAAACGGCTAAAGTGTTGAGGTATTGTATTAAAACATCCCAACTGTTCAAGTACGGAACACGATCTTCGATAACGCTATGTTCGACTGCTTTTTTCAATGCCGAAGCTTCAATCAATTCAATAGCATGTGTGGCTAGAAAATAAATTACACTTTCTTTTCCAGGCTGATGTCCGCTTCTTCCGGCGCGTTGCATAAAACGCGCAACGCCTTTTGGTCCGCCAACTTGAATAATCGATTCGACAGGAGCAAAGTCAACACCTAAATCTAAACTTGAAGTACAAACGACTACTTTTAATTCTTCATTTCGAATCGCATTTTCTACCCAAAGTCTTGTTTCTCGGTCAATACTTCCATGATGCATTGCCATTTCGCCTGCAAATTCAGGATATTTTTCTAATAATCTTTGATACCATATTTCACAAGCCGAACGAACATTTGTAAAAATTAGAGTGGTTTTACTGGCTTTGACAATTTTTGCCACTTCATCAATTAAATGCAAACCCATATGTCCACGCCAAGGATAAGTATCCATTTTTTCTGGAATAATAGAAACTACTTTTATTTTTTTATTGATAACCGCTTTTATTAAAACAGAGTTATTATAAGCTTCAGAATCAACTCCGAGCAAAACTTCTTGCGCTTGCTGAAGATTTCCAATTGTGGCTGAAATTCCCCAAATTCTAAGGTTTTTGGCTATAGTTTTAAGTCGGGATAAACCCAATTCTACTTGAACGCCTCGTTTAGTTCCTAACAATTCGTGCCATTCGTCAATTACAATTGCACTACAATTTTTAAAAGTATTGGCATATCCTTTTGAAGCTAAAAGCAATTGCAAACTCTCTGGAGTTGTAATTAATAAATCGGGCATTTTGCCTTTTTGTTTGGCTCTTTCTGCCGCAGAAGTATCTCCAGAACGAATTCCAACTGTCATCGGAATTTCTAAATCTGTTAAAACTCGTTCTGCCGCTTGTTTTATTTCTACGGATAAAGAACGAAGCGGCGTAATCCAAATTGCTTTTAAACCAGAATTATGTTTCGTTTTATAATTAGGATTTTCTTTAATATAATTTAAAATGATTGGAAGCCAAAGTGCATAGGTTTTTCCGCTTCCTGTTGGCGCGTTCAGTAAACCATTTTTTCCTTGCAGAAAAGCAGTCCATGTTTGTGTCTGAAACGGAAAAGGTTTCCATCCCTGACTTTCAAACCAATTGCTGGCGATTGTAAAAAGCTGCTCTCTGTTCATTTATAAAATCATATTTTTTAAATCTTCTATAGAATTGGCTTCTTCGATTTTCTTGTCGTGACGCCATCTTAAAATTCGTGGGAAACGAGTTGCAACGCCGCTTTTATGTCTTTTAGAAAGTGCAATTCCTTCAAAACCAATTTCAAAAACCAATTTTGGTGTTACACTTCTTACGGGACCAAATCTTTCTAAAGTATTTTTTTTAATGAAATCATCGACCATTCTAAATTCTGCATCGGTTAAGCCAGAATACGCTTTCGCGAAAGTGACGAGTTCACGTTCCTGATTTTCATTTTCCTGCCAAAGGGCAAAAGTATAATCGGTAAATAAATTGGATCGTCGCCCGTGACCGCGCATCGCATAGGTGAGAACGGCATCTATGGTTAAAGGTTCAATTTTCCATTTCCACCAATCGCCTTTTTTTCTTCCCACCAAATACGGAGAATCTTTTCGTTTCAGCATTAAACCTTCACTTTTCATTTCGCGAGATTTCATTCTTTCATTTACAACATCTTCCCAATTAGAAAAAGTAACTCTTTCTGAAAGCTGCAACGGAATATCTTTTCCAATTAAAGTGCTGAATAATTCTTCTAATAAAGTACGACGTTCTTCGTAAGGCAGATTCCGAATATCATTTCCTTGCCATTCTAATAAATCGTACGCTTTTATGATTACAGGAGTTTTTTTTAAAACAGAAGCCGAAACATTTTTTCTTCCAATTCGAGTTTGAAGATCATTAAAAGTTCCAATCTCATTTTCTATAAAAGGAAGAATCTCGCCATCAATAACAGTTCCGTTCGGAATATTTCCGATGAAAGATTGAAATTCAGGATATTTATCGGTTACCAATTCTTCGCCACGGCTCCAAACATAAATTTCGTTTTCACGAATAATAGTTTGAGAACGAATTCCGTCCCATTTATGTTCGGCGCTCCAATCTTCAGGATTTCCTAAAGTTGAAGGCTCGCCTTCAATCGGATAAGCCAAATAAAACGGATAAGGTTTAGATAAATAATCGCTGCTTCTTTCGTCTAAAATCAATTCCTGAAAAGTTATAGTATTCGGATTCCAATCGCCCATTAATTTGTAAGCCAGCGTATCTTCGTCTATATTTTCTGCTTTAGAAAGTGCTCTCGTCATCAACTTCTGACTTAAACCAATTCTAAAACTTCCTGTAATTAATTTTGTAAAAACAAAGCGTTCGTAATAATTCAAATTCAGCCAATTGGTTTGCAAATATTCTTTCTTTTCAAAATCATCTTTCTTTTTTAAAGCGATAATTTCCTGTAAAAATTCAGTCAAACTTTTATCTGAATGTTCTTTTGTGGTTGGAATAACTAATGCAATGGTTTCGGCTAAATCTCCAACGATATGATAACTTTCTTCAAACAGCCAAAGTGGAATATTAGCGATTTCATTTGCCCATAATCGCAATAAAGTAGTATTTACAGGTCGAGGCGGACGCCTATGCGAAAGAATTGCAATTGTCCAGACTTTATCTTCGTCACTTGCTTTCAAGAAATAATTAGTCAAAGCATCTACTTTTACCGATGTTTTATTAGAACTGTCTAAGGTTTTTATAAGCTCGGCAAAGTTTTTCATTTTTTGGTTGTTGGTTTATAGTTGATTGTTGATGGTTTGATAAACTTATAATTCATCATTAATTACGTCGTTTGTTTCTCCTTCATATTGGGTGTGTGCTGTTCTGGCGTCGTAACCTAATTCTCGGAGATATTTGGAAAATATATCAGAATAACCGTGTGTGCAGATTATTTTTTCGGCTCCCGTTGCTTTAATACTTTCTAATAATCCAGTCCAATCGCAATGGTCGCTAATTACGAATCCGCGATCAACGGCACGTCTTCGTCTGGCGCCACGAAAAGCCATCCAACCACTTGCTGTTCCGGTTACAAAAGGAGTCATTTTTCTGATCCATGTGCTTCCGTGAGCGCTTGGTGGCGCGAGAACAATATTTCCAAGTAAATCTTCTTTTTTAGTTTCTGGAGTTACTCTAATTGTCGGGGGCAAATCTATTAATGGTCTAACAACATTTGTCATATTTTCGATTGCGCCATGCGTGTATATTGTACCAATATTAGGATCAAGATATTTTAGTAAACGTTGCGCTTTTCCCAAAGAATAACCAAAAAGTATAGAAGTTTTGCTTTCAGCTCGATTTTCTACCCACCAATTATTAATCTCGGTCATTACATCTTTTTGGGATTCCCAATTAAAAGCAGGAAGTCCGAAAGTGCATTCGGTTATAAAAGAGTGGCATTTTACAACTTCATAAGGAACAGAAATTCCGTCGTCTTCAGTTTTATAATCTCCTGTAAAAACCCAGATTTCGCCTTTGTATTCTACTCTAATTTGTGCCGAACCAATAATATGGCCCGCAGGATGAAGAGAAAATTTTACTCCATTTATAGTAAAAGTTTCGTTCCAATCTTTGCCAGAAACGTTGATTTCTCCTAAACGATATTTAATAATTGGCACATTAGAATGATGTGTAATATAATTTTGATGCCCCCATCTAGAATGATCAGAATGCCCGTGCGTAATGATAGCATTTTTTACAGGACGCCAAGGATCAAGATAAACATCTGCTTGCTGGCAGTAAATTCCTTTGTCGTTAAACTGTAATAATGGTGGATTCATCTCTTTTTATTAGATAATTGTAAATTACTATCTTGTTGCAATTATTAGATAAGTAATAAGAGAAATGCTTAAAACACAAGTAAAAGCGTTTATAAAATTAAGCATTGCGTAAGAATATTTATATTTTGGTGTCATGGTAATTCTTGGTTTTAATGTTCAAAATTTCGGTAAGGCGGACAGTCATATTTATGATCTTCAGGATCTAAATTATAACTGTTGTAAGGATTTACTTCATCATAACTAGAAAAAGGCGTGTTGTCTTCAGCTGTGTTCAAACCGCTTTCTATTTTTTCATAACAATCTTCAGATTGGTTGCATTCATTTCTGTAATTATAATCCGGATTTTCTCCCGATGTAAATTCTTGATCTAGCGCTTCATTTTCATGAGCGGTATCAATATGATCTGGTTTGCTACATTTAAAATCATTTAATTTTGCAGTGTATCGGTTGTCTGATTCTGTTTTCATAGCTGCTTTTTTAAATTAATAATTTTTCAACTTGTATATACAAATTTGATAATTAGAACATTAAAAAAATTATACGATTTGATTTTAATTTTACATGATTCGTTTATCGGTTAATTTTCATTCTATAAAAATCAAATGTAATTCTGTAAAAAAAGCCTGAGGTAATTTTGGAACTTTGTATCTATTAATTATTTAAAAATTAAAACATTATGGAAACTTCAAGAAAAGATTCGAAATCTGGAATGAAAGATTCTGGAAAAACTCAAAAATCAACATCTGGTTCTAGAGGAAAAAGCACTACTACAAAATCAACAGATTCAAAAGGTAGAGCTGGTCATTAATTTTTTGTTAGTTAATTAAAAACTAAAAATAAAAGCGTGCTGTTTACATGTAAGTAGCACGCTTTTACGTTTTTAGTAATTCAGATTAAAAATAATACTGTAATAAGACATGGAAATTGTATAACTCATTTTTTTACAATTATTTATAGCTTTATATTATAATAAATACCTGAAAATATGTCGCTTACGAAATACAATCAGAAAAGAAATTTTAAGGAAACGAAAGAACCTCAAGGGAAAAAAGCTAAATCGGAAAGCAAATTAATTTTTGTTGTTCAGAAACATGCTGCGTCTCATCTTCATTATGATTTTCGTTTAGAAATGGATGGTGTTTTGAAAAGTTGGGCAGTGCCAAAAGGACCTTCGTTAGATCCAGACATAAAGCGTTTGGCTATGATGGTCGAAGATCATCCTTATAGCTATAAAGATTTTGAGGGAAATATTCCGAAAGGAAATTATGGCGCGGGAAATGTAATTGTTTGGGATAATGGAACTTACGAACCGGCAGAGGAAAGCAATCTTAATGCTGAAAAACAATTATTAGCCGATTTGAAAAAAGGACATTTGAGAATTGTTTTGAAAGGAAAAAAACTGAAAGGAAATTTTTCATTGGTAAAATTAAAAGGCAAAGAAGATAATGCTTGGCTTTTAATTAAAAAAGAAGACCAATATTCTGATAAAGTTGATATTACACTCAAAAATAAATCGGTTATTTCAAGACGCACTTTAGAATCTTTGGAGAAAGAAAATAAACCTGAACCAGTTAAAAAAAAAGTAAGTCCGATAAAGAAAACAATTGAGGAAAACAAACCAGTTGCTTTTATAAAACCAATGCTGGCAAGCTTAAACGACAAACCTTTTGATGATGAAGATTGGGTTTTTGAAAACAAATTTGACGGTTATCGAACAATTGCGGTTTGCAATGAAAATGATATTGAGTTATTCAGCAGGAATAAAATTTCGTTTACCAATAACTTCAAAATAATTGCTGAAGATTTAAAAAAAATAGATCACAATGTTGTTTTAGATGGAGAAGTGGTGGTGGAAAAAGCAGGTCGTTCTGATTTTCAGTTACTTCAAAATTATCTGAAAACAGGAAAAGGAAATTTAAAATATTATGTTTTTGATATTTTAAATCTGGAAGGAAATGATGTAACTGGACTTTCTTTGCTCGAACGAAAAGAATTACTCAAAATTTTACTCGAAAAATATGATTTTACCAATGTTTTTTATTCGGAACACATTCAAGAAAAAGGAATTAAATTTTTTGATCAAGCTGTAAAGAAAAATGGAGAAGGTATTATTGCCAAAAGAGCTTCTGGATCTTATTCGGAAAATAGAAGGTCTAAAGATTGGCTGAAAATAAAAATATCTCAAGCAGAAGAAGCGATAATTGTCGGAATTACAGAACCTAAAAATTCCAGAGAACATTTTGGAGCTTTGCTGTTAGGACAATATGAAAATAAAGTCTTGAAATTTATCGGAAAATGCGGAACAGGATTTACACAAGCAACATTAAAAGAGTTGTATGAAAAGTTTAGTCCTTATTTTATTGATGAAAGTCCGTTAGAGGAGAAAACGGGTTTAAGAGATATTGTACAATGGATGAAGCCAAAATTTGTCTGTCAGGTAAAATTTGCAGAATGGACTCAGGAAAATCATTTAAGACAACCAGTTTTTTTGGGACTTCGCTTGGATAAAAATCCTAAAGATGTTGTTTTTTCTAAAGAAATTATTACGCCTAAAAAAGAAACTACAATGAAAAAAGAAATACTTAATAAAGATAAAAATGAAAATGAAAATGATTTTGATTTGAAAGTCGGAAAAGTAAAACTTCATCTTACGAATCAGAATAAAATCTATTTCCCTGACGATCATATTACTAAAGGAGAAATTGTAAATTATTATAATGAAGTTTCAGAATTAATTCTTCCGTATTTGAAAGATCGACCGCAATCTATGAACAGATTTCCAAACGGAATTGAAGGCCCAAGTTTTTATCAGAAAGATGTAGATGAAGATAAAATTCCAACTTGGATTAAAACCAAAAAAATCTTTTCAGAATCGAACAACGCTAATATTGATTATCTGATTTGTAACGATAAAGCGTCTTTACTTTACATGGCAAATTTAGGTTGCATTGACATCAATCCGTGGAATTCAACCATAAAACGAATTGATAATCCGGATTGGGTTGTAATCGATATTGATCCTCAAAAAGATGATTTTAAAGAAGTTGTAAAAGTAGCTTTGGCTGTAAAAGAAGTTATGGATAGTTTTGAAGCACAATGTTATTGCAAAACTTCTGGAGCGTCAGGATTACATGTCTATATTCCGCTTGGAGGAAAATACGATTACGATTCTGTAAAAATATTTGCAGAAATTCTTGCTCATGAAGTTCATCAAAAATTACCAGACACAACAAGTTTAGAGCGTTCAATTAAAAAACGAAATGGTAAAATTTACATCGACTATTTGCAAAACAGAAAAGGTCAGACTTTGGCGGCGCCTTATTCAGTTCGTCCAAAACCTGGAGCAACTGTTTCAACTCCGTTAGAATGGAGTGAAGTAAATGCTAAATTGACTCCTCAACAATTTACAATCAAAAATGTTTTGAAACGTTTTGAAAAGAAAGGCGATTTATGGGAGCCAGTTTTAGGTAAAGGAATAGATATAAAGTCTATTTTGAAAAAGTCTGAAGCTATTTAATCAAGAAGATTTTTTCTTCTTTTCTAAACTCGCTTTTAGCATACTCATTAAATCATCTGATTGTTTATGGACGACTTTAAGTTTAGGCGCAGTTTGTTTTTTGCCTTTCGCTTTGTCTTTGATGATTTTTAAAAGTTTTGCGGTGTATTCATCTTTGTATTTCGAAATATCGAAAGGCTCGGTCAATTGTTCTACCAATTTATTTGCCATGTCAACTTCTTTTAACTTTGTTTTCGAAACCGCTGGAAGCTTGAGCTCACTTGTATCTCTTATTTCTTGTTCAAATCGAATACGATTTAAAACAATAACATCTTTATAAGGTTTAAGAATAGCAAGAGCTTCTTTGTTTCGAAGTACAAAACTAGTAACACCAACTTTTCCTGTAGATGCCATGGCATCTCTTAATAAAGCGTAGGCGTTTGCGGCACCTTTATCGGGCTCTAAATAATACGGTTGTTCGTAATACAAACTGTCAATTTCTTTTTCTAGAGTAAAGTTCAGAATATCGATGGTTTTCGTTTTTTCAGCATCTGCCGCTTCAAAATCTTTATCTTCAAGAATAACATATTTGTCGTCTATTTTATATCCTTTTACAATATTGCCAAAAGCAACTTCTTTTCCTGTGGTTTCGTTGACTCTTTTGAATTTAATATTGGCATTATCATTTTTATCCAGCATATCCAAGTCTAGAGAACTTTCCTGAACCGCAGAAAAAAGTTTTATGGGAATATTAATTAAGCCAAAGCTAATCGAACCTGTCCATATTGATCTCATAACATTATTTTTAAATGAAAATAAAGTTATGAAGATCAGAACAGATTCATTTACAAAGGATTTTGTAAAAGTTATAAAATCTCAATCTTAATTAAAGAGAATTTAAAGTGATTATTTCAGAACTTCCTGAATTGTATTTACAAAAGTTTCTACAGGTTGTGCTCCAGAAACGGCATATTTTCTGTCGAAAACAAAGAATGGAACGCCTTGAACACCAATTTCTCCAGCTTCTCTAATATCCGATTGAACTTCTTTTATAAACAAATCATCACTTTCTAGAACTTCTCTAACTTCATTTTCAGCCAGACCAGCCTGAATGCCTAATTTTATTAATGTTTGCCCATTATTTAAATCTTGACCGTCAGTAAAATAGGCTTTAAAGAAAATTTCTTCCATTCGATCGCCAATATTTTTGGTTTTAGCCAATTGAATGATTCTATGCGCATTTAAAGAATTAGAGATAACAGCTTTGTCGAAATTATAATCTAAACCAACACTTTTAGCGCGTTCTGCAACGCCTTTATGCATTTCTTTAGATTGTTCAACCGACATGCCTTTTCTTTCTGCTAAAAACGTGTAAACGTCTGTATCAGGTTGTGCAGTAATTGTTGGATCAAGCTGAAAGCTTTTCCACTCAATTTCAAAATTATCATTTGGAAATACTGAAAGAGCAGTTTCCAATTGTCTTTTTCCGATATAACAAAACGGACACATGATGTCCGACCAAATTTCTATTTTCATATCGTAAAGATAATGAAAAATTTGTTTCAGGTTTTAGGTTTGAAGTTTCAGGTTTCTACGCTTTGTGTTGTTTTTTAACGCAAAGTGCGCTAAGTTTTTTTAAAGGCTTGTGTTTGCAAAACGCTAAGTTCGCAAAGCTTTGAGTACTAAACTTTGTGAACTTTGCGTAAACCTTGGCGTCTTTGCGTTAAAACTATACGTATAGTATATCAACCTGAAACTTTAAACGTGAAACCTGAAACCTGAAACAAAAAACACCCAAAAATAAAAAACCGCAACTCTTTATAGGAATTGCGGTTTCTAGGTATAAAAAATGGTTGGTTAATAGCGATATTTTTTTTTTACAATGATATATCTTTAATATTGAACTAAAAAATATCCCTGTAACAAAAAGAAACTTTGATGTTAACTATTTAACATAACAGGCATTACAAGCATCGTAACTGTTTCACCCTCTTCTAAACCATCAACTGGAGTTAAGATTCCAGCTCTGTTAGGCAATGACATTTCAAGCATAATCATGTCAGATTGTAAATTAGTCAACATTTCTGTTAAGAAACGAGAGTTGAAACCAATTTGAAGATCATCTCCTTGATAATCACAAGTTAATCTTTCTTCTGCTTTGTTTGAGTAATCGATATCTTCTGCAGAAACGTTTAATTCAGCTCCAGCAATTTTCAAACGAATTTGGTGCGTAGTTTTGTTAGAGAAAATCGCAACACGACGTACAGAACTTAAAAATAAAGAACGGTCAATCATTAATTTGTTTGGATTTTCTTTTGGAATTACCGCTTCGTAGTTTGGGTATTTTCCATCAATTAAACGACACATTAAAATATAATTGTCAAATGAGAAAGTCGCATTTGAATCGTTGTATTCAATTTTTACTTCAGCATCAGAACTTCCTAAAATACTTTTTAAAATGTTTAAAGGTTTTTTAGGCATAATAAAATCTGCAACTTGAGATGCTTTTACATCTGTACGTGCATATTTTACCAATTTATGAGCGTCTGTTGCAACAAATATTAATCCTTCTGGTGAAAACTGGAAGAAAACTCCAGACATTACCGGACGTAAATCGTCATTTCCTGCTGCGAAAATAGTTTTGCTAACCGCAGTTGCTAAAACTTCTGCAGGAACAAGTGTAACAGATGGATCTTCAAGACTTACAGCTTTTGGGAATTCTTCTCCTGCAGCATAAGCCAACGCATATTTACCTGAATTAGAGCTGATTTCTACTGTGTTATTATCTTCAACCGTAAAAGTTAATGGCTGTTCAGGAAACGTTTTTAAAATTTCAAGCAAAAGTTTTGCTGGTACAGCTACGCTTCCTTTGCTTGTAGAATCGATCGATAATGTAGCCGACATAGTCGTTTCAAGATCTGAAGCAGAAACGGTCAACTCATTATTGTTTAGTTCAAATAAAAAGTTGTCTAAAATAGGCAACGTGTTATTACTATTGATTACACTACCTAAAACTTGTAATTGTTTTAATAAGTACGAACTCGATACTATAAATTTCATCTGTTTTATTTTATTTTTTGAAAGATCTTTTAGCAAATAATGCGCTAAATATACGGATTACAAATATATCTTAAACTATCCAAAGTATTACATTTTTTTATTAACATCTATTTGCGGTACTTTCTTTTTCTAAGGAAAGTGAAAGCAAGTCCAAATAGTGTTAAAATTAGAATTGGAACTCCGATAGTTATGAATTGTGTTAAAGTATAACTTTGATAAACTTTTTCTTTGTCTAATAAAGGCAGTTCAACATCTTTGCTTCTGATGTTAATAAGTCCAGTATCATCAAGCAAATAATTAATACTATTCATGATGAAGTCTTTATTATCGTATAAATTACCAGTTCTTTGGTCGTAACCCAATTCAACCGGTTCTAAATTTTTATCTAGTTGATTTCTAGCTAAATCTCCATCGGCAACTACGATCATTTTGTTTGGTTTTCCTTTTGCAACAAAGGAATTGTCTTTAAAAGGCAAAACTCTATTTTCAAAAGCCGAATGAAACTCTCCTTCTAATAAAACAGCCATTGGCTTATTGCCTTTATTTATATATTCTTCAGGCGTTGTTTTTTCGGTTACCATATTCAGATTTACTTCTGCTGGTGTTCCGATAGTTTTCGAATATTGAGAAGACTGCAATAAAACCGTTTTCTTGATTTCGTTTTTTAAAGTGTCTATCGGGTTCGCAAAATCGAATTTAATTCCGCCCAGATTTTTTACAATTGGATGTTGGCTCGTTGGATAAACCTGCGGCGCAAATTTCCAGATAAAATCCTGATATTGTGTTGCACTTCCTTGTTCGCCAGTTGCTAGTTTTATTGGACTTCCTTGCTCGTCTTTCACCAGATCAGGATTAATTCTGAATCCGTATTTGAAGAACATATCGTTCAGATTTAAATCTCTCGGATACGCCAGAGTAGCACCTGCATCATTGTACAAACTGTCCATGTCTGCGGCAGCCTGATCAATTAACCAAAGCGTTTTTCCTCCATTCATAACAAACTGATCAAGAACTTCTTTTTCTTCGTCAGAGAATTTTTCTGTTGGTTTAGAAATTATGGCTAAATCGTATTTTTTAAGCGCATTTAAAGTTCCATTCGGATCTTTAGCAACAGAATCTAAAGTAAACGGACCAATAAAATAGCTTTCTCTAATTTGAAGCAGCATTTTAGCAATGTAAATCTCTTTCAATTCACCATTTCCTCTAATAATGGCAACTTTTTTCTGCTTGTTTTTAGTAACTTTATTAATGGCATCTGCGATAGAATATTCTAAATGCTGAATAGAACCAATCACTTTTTGGGTTGTAGAAGCGCCCATTCTGTTTTTCAACAATGGAATATTAACTTCTTTATTATTGTAAACGGCAACTGCCCAAGGAAAAACCATCGCTTGAGATTGTTTTCCTTTATCATCAACGGTAATGTTTACTGGAGTTAAGCCTTTTTGGAAAAGCGATTTTGTCAATTCGTCACTTTCTTCTTCGTTTGCTAACGGATCAACAAATTCGAAAACTATATTTTTATTATATGCTTGAAATTCTTCTAATAATTGTTTCGTTTCTTGTTGTAAACGTCTAAAATCGGCTGGAAGTTCGCCAGCCATGTAAATTTTTATAGAAAGCGGATTTTCAACTTGTTTTATAATTCCTAACGAAGTTGGCGATAACGTATAACGTTTGTCTTTTGTTAAATCAAAACGATGAAAAAATAGCGTTCCAAGTATATTTAAAACAATTAAAATAAAAATTGTAATTCCTAACGTCTTGATATTTTGTTTTGTAGATGCTTTCATTACGCTTTAAAAGATTTTAATTGATAAACAGTAAAAGAAAGAAAAGCGATTGAAATGCTTAAAAAATAAATAATATCGCGAGTATCAATAACGCCTCGACTCATACTTTTAAAATGATTCTGCATTCCTAAAATAGAAATAAAATCTCCAGAACCAGGAATTAGCGAACTCAATCCTTCAAAACCAAAATAAAAGAAAAAGCAAAGAAAAACAGCAATAATAAATGCTACAATCTGATTTTCTGAAAGGGTAGAAGTAAAGATTCCGATTGCTGAATAAGAAGCAATTAAAAACAATAATCCGAAATAAGAACCAATTGTGCTTCCCATATCGATATTGCCTTCAGGCGAACCTAAATCTGAAATTACTTTTACATAAATCAAAGTTGGAATTATCGCTAAAATGATCAATAAAAATGAGCCAAAGAATTTGCCGTTTACGATTTGCCAGATTGATAAAGGTTTGGTTAAAAGCAACTCTAAAGTTCCTTGTTTTTTTTCGTCAGAGAAACTTCTCATGGTTACGGCTGGAATTAGGAAAATTAAAATCCAAGGCGCTAAAGTGAAAAACGGAGTCAAATCGGCATAACCTGAATTTAGAATATTATAATCTCCTTCAAATACCCATAAAAATAGCCCGTTGCTGATTAAGAAAATCGCAATGACTAAATAGCCAATTGGCGAGCCAAAAAAGGATTTTATTTCTCTTAAAATGATTGATTTCATTTATTTTTTGTTTTTTATTGTTTCATGTTTCAAGTTTCATGTTCTTGAAACGACTTATAAATTATTTTCCGTGTGTAATTTTTATAACTTTTGAATTTCTAGCATCAATAATTATTAAAAATGTTCCTCCTACATAATTTTCAGGTAATGTCCCAGATATAACCCAGTAATTTTCTAAAAGATAAATTTCATATGGTCTTTGTTTTTCTATGTTTTCTTTCCCGTAGATATCAAATAAAATTGGTTCTGCGATTTTAATTGCATTAATGCTATCTTTTATAATTATCGTTTTATTATCGACAACATTATGCTGTGATTTTTTAGATAAAGCAATTCTTAGTTCTTCATTCGCATTTTCAATCCCTAAAACTAAACGCTTGTTTTGTGCACAACTGCTAAGTGTAATTAGTAAAAATGATAACAGAAAATATTTCATAATTTGATTTTTTATTTCATGTTTCAAGTTGTACGCTTAACGTGAAACCTGAAACTTTAAACTAAACTCACTATTTTGTTTACGCTCCAAGCTTCTGGTTTTGCATTGAATAATTTCTTTGTAAAATTCCAAACGGTATTAAAAAGCTCAGAATTTCTGTAATTTTCCAGATCTTGCTCGGTTTCCCAATAACTATATGTGAAAAAGATGCATTTATCATTTTTATCCTGATACAATTCTAAAAAACGATTTCCTTCTGCATTTCGTATTTTGTCTTTCACAGATTCAAAATTCTCCAGAAAATCAGGAATTTTTTCTTCGTGAAAACTCATTTTTACTATTCGAACAAACATGCTTGCAATTTTAGATTTCTGAATTTAGATTTTAGATTTTTGAATTGTCTAAAGTCTTACAAGTGCGCAAAAATACCAAATTTGATTGTTGTTTTTCTAAAAATTGCACTTGTTCTATAAAAAATAGTTTGCGTTTGATTAATTGGATTTTATTATAGCTTTTAATTTGAATTTTTCTTGATTTCTTTCATTCATTATAGTAATGATTTTATCATTAAAAAACTCTTTTAAGAATCCCCAACTACTCGCATTAACTGCGCCGTTTCCATTTTTATTTAGATTTGGAAGAATGTCAAGATTGCTAATGAATTCTAAATTGTCACGAAATGTCATAAAATCTTTTCTCCAGATGATGAGACTATATGTTCCCAGAAGACATGGTTTGATTTCAGGATGACATTCCCACATATTTTTTAAATCTTCCTCAGAATAGTTATAATGATTGGTTTTAGTCATATTTCCCACTCCAAAAAAGTTCAGACTTTTAATCTGTTCAATAGTTGGTTTTTGTATATCATTATAATCTAGAAGACAAAAAGTATAATTATGAGGACTTATCGTTTTATTTGTATTTGTGCAAAGAATAATGTTGTAATTATTATTTGCATTTACGAATGTTAATAGATCACCTTGATTAATATCTTTGATTTTCGTCATTAGATTTCTTATTGAAGTGAAATGATTTATTTTAAAAACTAAGAAAACTTAATCGTAATCACATCGCGATAATTCAATCCCAACAAACTATTTGCTGAGCCGACTTTAGAAGGATTACTTCTAAAAATGGCAATTTCGAGAAAGCCAGCTTCGTTAAAAATAGCCAGTTTTTCTCCTTCATAGTTCTTAATAGGATATTTGTCTGAAGTCGCAATGGCAGAATAATTAGGCAGAATTGTTTTGATGTTTTTCGACTTCATTATAATTTCGTACGGGCGTCCGCGCGAAACTTCTAAGAATTGTTTTTTAGAAATATTAGTTACAATGTTTCCAAAATGATCGATGTAAATTACGTAACCTTTTAAAGAATTTCCGTCGCTTGCCACAACAGCTTGCAATTCGGTTGCCTCTTTTATTGCTGTAATTTCTTTTCCGATAACATTTAGTAATCCGCCTTTAGCCAAATGTGAAGCGACCTGAATAAAAATATCCAAATCTGTTGCTTCAATAGGAAAACGATCGTGAATGTTAATTGCCACAATTTTCTGCGGCACAATTTTCTGCGTAAGCATACTCAGGATTCCGTTATCGGCACAAATAAAATAGTGGTCATTCCACTGCATCGCAATATGCTGATTCTCTTTATTACGCTCAATATCGACACCAATTAAATGTACAGTTCCTTTCGGAAAGCTCGTGTAAGAAGCGCCAATAATGTAACTTGCTTCGGCAGTATTAAAAGGATCAATGTCATGAGAAATGTCAATAATCTGAACTTCTGGATTTTCAGAAAGTATTTTACCCTTCAGCGATCCCACAAAGTGATCTTTCAAGCCGTAGTCTGTTGTAAGGGTAATTATTGACATAATTTTGTTTATAACTATTGATAGTATTTAAATCTAATTTTCATTAAATTTGAGAAATGCAAAGCTAGTAATAGTAAATACAAATTGAAAGAAAGAAAAGACAAATTGTATTTTTTAAAGCATTTGTATGTTACAATATTCAGAAACACTGATTTAGTTTAAAGAACAAAAAACTGAAAACTGCGACTGAGTAGTGTGACTTTAAAAAGACCCGACAACCTCTAAATACTAAAAGGAATTATTTAATTTAAAACTACTTCATTTGAACGAAAGAATAATCGAGCTAGTAGATATTGCACCAAAAGAATTTTGGGGCGCTCAGGACAGCCATCTAGAGATCATTAAAAAGTATTACCCAAAGCTTAAAATCGTAGCGCGAGGGACAACTTTAAAAGCATTTGGCGAAAAAGATGTTTTAGATGAATTCGAAAAAAGATTTCAAAGATTAATGCTTCATTTTACCCGTTACAATAATATTGATGATAATGTAATTGAACGTGTAATTATGAGTGATGGTCAAGAAGATAAAAGATCTTATGATCATGACAAAATCTTAGTTCATGGTGTTGGCGGTAAAATTATCAAAGCGATGACGCCAAATCAGCAATTACTTGTTGATACCATTAAGAAAAATGATATGGTCTTTGCTATTGGTCCTGCTGGAACCGGAAAAACATATACCGGTGTTGCTATGGCGGTTAAAATGCTAAAAGATAAAGAAGTAAAAAGGATCATTCTAACACGTCCTGCGGTAGAAGCCGGAGAAAATCTAGGATTTCTGCCTGGAGACATGAAAGAAAAACTTGATCCTTATATGCAACCATTGTATGATGCGTTGCGTGATATGCTTCCGAATGAAAAACTTGAGGATTATATTTTGAAAGGAATTATCCAGATTGCGCCGCTTGCCTTTATGCGTGGGCGTACGCTTGATAATGCTTTCGTAATTCTTGATGAAGCCCAAAACACCACACACTCACAAATGAAAATGTTTTTGACTCGTATGGGAAAAAACGCCAAATTTATGATTACGGGTGATCCTGGACAGGTCGATTTACCACGAAGAACTATTTCTGGTCTTAAAGAAGCAATTTTGGTTCTGAAAGACATTGACGGAATCGGAATTATTTATCTGGATGATAAAGATATCGTGCGTCACAGATTGGTTAAAAAGGTAATTGACGCTTATAAACAAATCGAAAATCACGATTAAGTTTAATTTTTACTAAAAATGTTTTTTAGCCAGAGATTAAAGGATTTTTAAAAATCATTTTAATCCTTTAATCTGTGGCAAAAAAATAAAAAAAAATGTAGGTTTTTTAATTTGTTTCTATAAAAACTGCAAAACGATTTTTTTTAATATGAAACAATTAGACGATTTCTACCTAAACCAAGAAGAACCTATAAAAGGAATATTTTTAGCATTAAAAGAAATCATTCTAAAACAAGATCAAGACATTACAAATACATTAAAATACGGAATGCCTTTTTTCTCTTATAAAGGAAAAATGTTCTGCTATTTCTGGATTCATAAAAAATTCAAACAGCCTTATATAGGAATTGTAGAAGGAAAACATTTTGATGAACCATTTTTGATACAAGAAAAGCGATCGAGAATGAAAATTATGATGTTTGATGTAAATGAAGATTTGCCTTTGGAACAAATTGAATTTGTAATTCAAAAAGCTATAAATTTATACAAATCTGGAATTGTTAAGATTTAATTATTTTAAAAGCAATATTTAACTGAATAGTTAAATAAATAATAAACTTCCCTCAATTTTGGCTTTCAAAGCTTGCAATCTTTGTCTAGCCGAGCTTAAAATCGTAAATTTGCATATCATCGATATTTGATAAATATGACAAAGCTTAAAAATATAAAAGTTGTAGTAAGCGACCTTGACGGAACTTTACTCAACCCACAACACAGAATTTCAGAATATACTAAATCTATTTTTCAAGAACTTCATAATCAAGGTTATCTAATTGTTGTAGCTACAGGACGTCATCATCTTGATGCTATGGCGATTATAGAAACACTAGAAATTCCCGTTTATTTAGTAAGTTCAAACGGAGCAAGGATTCATTCACCAAATAAAGAACAACTTTTTGCTTTTAACCTAGACAGCGATGTGGTTAAAGCGGCTTTAAATGTTGAAATTGATCCAGCAATTACAGTAGTTTTATTTAAAGAAAATGTTTGGCAAACGAACAAATGGAATGAAAGATTGAACTCTTTTCAAGCAGAATTAAAATACCGTCCAGAATTGGTTGATTATAAAAGTTTAGAAGATTTTGGAGCAATTAAGATTTTCTTTTCATGTGATGATCACGAAAAATTAGTAAAATTAAAAGATGCAATTTTAGCCAATTCTTCAGAACATTTACATCATGCTTTTAGTTTGCCGACTTGCTTAGAATTTATGGATAAATCTATCGACAAAGCCGTGGCAATCGAACAAGTTTTAGAAAAAGAAGGCTATACTTTAGATCAAGCAGTTTCATTTGGAGATGGTTTTAACGATGTGCAAATGTTGTCAGCTTCTGGAAAAGGGCTAATTATGGGAAATGCTCCTGCAATTTTAAAAGAAACTTTACCAGATTTAGAAGTGATTAAAACAAATGCAGAAGATGGAGTTGCAAAGTATATTGCAACTAAAATTTTAGATAAAGAATTTGCGACGAGCTAAAATCATAAGTAAGAAAAGCAAATAGTTATTTTTTTGAATATTAAACTTTTCTATAAAAATAGAATCCTTGAAGACATTTCTTCAGGGATTTTTTTATTAAATGTGTTAAAAGTAAATAATTTCGCAAGGAAATTGCCAAAACATTTTTTTAGAAGTTTTCAGAGTGTATTTTTGTTTTTTCAAAAAACAAAATTATGACAAAAAACATTTTTACCGCCGCCTTTTTATTTCTTTCTCTTTTAGGAAATGCCCAAGAATTGAAATTAGAAGAAATAATGAAAGGCGAATCTTTTATTGGAAATCAACCCACAAACGGACGCTGGTCTTTAGATGGTAAAAAGGTTTATTTTGAATGGAATCCGAAAGACGAATTAGGACCAAGCACATTTTATTGGCAAAAAGGAATGTCAAAACCTGAAATTGTTTCTCCCAAAGAGGCAGCGTTTTCTCAACAGGATTTCAAAACAAAACCAGGATCAGATTTAGTTTATTATTTAGATAACGGAAGTCTGTTTTCGTACTCAATTCAATCTAAAACAACAAAAAAACTAATTCAGCAATCTTCAAGATTATCCAATTTGGAATTGGGAGCTCAAGATGGAGTTTTATTTTTTGTTCAAAATGAGAACATTTTTAGATACGATACAAAAGCTGGTACAATTTTACAAATCACTAATTTTAATAAAGGAATAAAAAAAGAAATAAAACCAGATACTGAATCTTTTTTAGCAAAACAGCAAAATGAGTTATTCCAATTTATAAGAGATAAGGAAGCAAAAAAACAATGGAATCTTGATAAAAGCAAAGCGGTAAAATCTGATTTTGCAAAACAATTTTTCTATGGAAACGACCGATTTGCAGGACTTCAAGTGAATCCGAATGGTAATTTTGCGACTTTTATTTTGGTCGAAGAGCCAGAGGTTAAAAGCGAAAAAATGGAAGTTTTTATAACAGCAGATGGTTATAATCAAAGTCCGGAAACAAAAGAAAAAGTCTCTACAAAAAACTTCGTGAAAACAAAATTCGGAATCTATTCTGTAGCAAAAGATTCTGTATATTATGTAAACTTTTCGACTTTAAGTCATATTCAAGATGCGCCAAAATATTTTGAATTATATGATAATTTAAAAAACAAAGCTAAAGAAGATAAATTAATTGTTCCTAAAGCGCCAATTTATAACGAAAGTGGCTCACTGGCAATTGTAGATATTAGAAGCCAAGATAATAAAGACAGATGGTTGGTAAGTTTGAATTTGGAAAAAGGTACTTTTGAAGAAATTGAACATCAGCACGATGATGCTTGGATTGCTGGACCTGGAATTCCTTCTTATTCATTTTCTTCTGGAAATTTAGGTTTTTTAGCTGATAATGAAACTATTTATTTTCAATCTGAAGCTACAGGTTATTCGCATTTATACACTCTTAACTTAAAAAGTAAAAAGAAAACACAACTTACTAAAGGGAATTGGGAAGTGCGTGATGTTACTTTATCAAAAGACAAAAAAGTTTTCTATCTGTCTACGAATACAACTCATCCAGGAAATAGAGATTTCTATAAATTATCTCCTGTTGACGGAGTTTTACAGCCGATATTAACAAAAGATGGAGCTCATGAAGTTGTCCTTTCGCCTGACGAAAAATCGCTTCTAGTTCGTTATTCGTATAAAAACATTCCTTGGGATTTTTATATTGCAGACAATAAAAAGAATGCAACTCTGCAGCAAATTTCTTCTTCAGTTTCAGAAGATTTCAAAAAATACAAATGGAGAGAACCTGAAGTAATTACTTTTAAAGCTCAAGACGGAACGCCTGTAAATGCAAGATTATATACTCCAAAATCAGAAAATGCTAATAAAGCAGCAGTAATTTTTGTACATGGTGCAGGATATCTTCAAAATGCGCATAATTTCTGGAGTAATTATTACAGAGAATACATGTTTCATAATTTATTGACAGATTTAGGATATACTGTTTTAGATATTGATTATAGAGGAAGTGACGGCTACGGACGTGATTTTAGAACTGGAATTTACCGTTTTATGGGAGGAAAAGATTTATCTGATCATCTTGATGGTAAAAAATATCTGGCAGAAAAATACGGTATTGATACTAATAGAGTAGGAATTTATGGAGGTTCGTACGGAGGTTTTATAACTTTGATGGGAATGCTGACTACTCCAGGTGAATTTAAATCGGGTGCTGCTTTGCGTTCTGTGACGGATTGGGCGCATTACAATCACGGGTATACGGGAAATATTTTGAACTTTCCAGAAACAGATCCAGAAGCTTACAAAAAAAGTTCGCCAATTTATTTTGCCGATAATTTAAAAGGAAATCTGGTAATGCTTCACGGAATGGTTGATGATAATGTGGAGTACAAAGATATTGTACGTTTGTCTCAGCGTTTTATCGAATTGCAAAAAAAGAACTGGAGTTTAGCATCATTTCCAGTTGAAGCCCACGGTTTTAAAGAAACCTATTCATGGATAGATGAATACAGCAGAATTTTGAATTTATTTAATGAAACACTTTTGAAATAATAGTTTTCAGTCACAGTTTTCGGTCACAATATTAAAACTGAAAACTGTGACTGAAAACTGAATACTTTCTTGCTTGCTCTTTTAAATAGTTTTAAATTTGCATGCATAAAAAAACAACACAACAAAAATGAGCAATACAATCACAACTACAAATTTTAATTTCCCGAATCAGAAATCAGTTTACCGCGGAAAAGTTAGAGAAGTTTATAATATCAACGATGAGCTTTTGGTAATGGTGGCAACCGATAGACTTTCGGCTTTTGATGTGGTTTTGCCAAAAGGAATTCCTTACAAAGGACAAATCTTAAATCAGATTGCAACTAAATTTATGGAATTAACAGAAGATATTGTTCCAAACTGGTTAATTGCAACTCCTGATCCAAATGTTGCTGTTGGACATTTATGTGAGCCTTTTAAAGTAGAAATGGTAATTCGTGGATATTTATCAGGACATGCAGCTCGTGAATATGCAGCGGGAAGAAAACAAATTTGCGGTGTTGCTATGGCAGAAGGTTTAAAAGAAAATGATAAATTTCCAGAACCAATTATTACGCCGACAACAAAAGCAGATAACGGTTCTCATGACGAAGATATTTCTCGTGAAGACATTTTAGCAAAAGGAATTGTTTCTGAAGAAGATTATTTAGTTTTAGAAAAATATACTCGCGCTTTATTTCAAAGAGGAACTGAAATTGCAGCTTCTCGCGGATTAATTTTAGTAGATACAAAATACGAATTCGGAAAAACAAAAGACGGAGTTATTGTTTTAATTGATGAAATTCATACACCAGATTCTTCTCGTTATTTTTATGCAGATGGATATGCTGAAAGACAAGAAAAAGGAGAAGAGCAAAAACAATTATCTAAAGAGTTTGTTCGTCGTTGGTTGATTGAAAATGGTTTTCAAGGACAGGAAGGACAGCAGATTCCAGATATGTCAGACGAATATATTGCCTCTGTTTCTGAAAGATACATCGAATTGTACGAGAATATTTTAGGAGAAAAATTCGTGAAAGCTGATATTGACAATATAGATCAACGTATTGAAAAAAATGTATTAGAATACCTTTCTTCAAAATAGTAATTTCGGGTTTAAACTAACTATTTAAACCATGAATGATAAAATTAGAAAAAATGCCCTGTTATTTGTATGTCTTATAGCAGGGCATTTTCTTTTGGCACAAATTGATAAAAAGGCGACAAAAGAAACCACAAATCTTTTTCAAAATTTAAAAACAATTTCGAAAAATCATATTCTTTTCGGACATCAGCATGCACTTGAGTATGGACACGGGTGGAGTAATGAACCCAATCGATCTGATGTAAAATCGGTAACGGGTTCTCATCCTGCAGTTGTCGGAATAGATTTTAGTGATTTTTCAGGACGATCTAAAGAACAGCTTGAAAAGACCAAAGCAATTTTAAAGAAAAATGTAATTGAAACTTATGAAAGAGGCGGTATTACAACTGTTTCATGGCATTTTAATAATCCTGCTTCTGACGGCGGGTTTTACTGGAAAGACGGAATTTCTAAAGCTTCAATGTCTTTAATAAAACCAGGCGGTTCGCATCACGAAGAATACAAAGAAATTTTAAAAACAATTGCCAATTTTGCACATTCGGTAAAAGCTAAAGACGGAAAACTTTCTCCAATGATTTTTAGACCTTTTCATGAGTTTGATGGTGATTGGTTTTGGTGGGGAAAATCACAAACTTCTCGTGAAGATTTTATTGCAGTTTGGCAATTTACTGTTTCATATCTCAAAGATACTTTAGGAGTTCATAATTTTATTTATGCTTTTTCTCCTGACAATCGATTTAATTCTGAAGAAGAATATTTGGAAAGATATCCTGGTGATGATTTTGTTGATATGTTAGGAATGGATGATTATGGCGATTTTGGCCGTGACGGCAAATATGATTTAGAAGCAGGAGTACAAAAACTGAAAATCTTTTCTGATTTGGCTATTAAAAAGAAAAAATTGGCCGCATTTACAGAAACAGGTTTAGAGTCGATTCCTAATGAAAAATGGTGGACAGAGGTTTTACTTAAAACTTTAAAATCAGAAAATTTGCAATTGGCTTATGTGTTGGTTTGGCGAAATGACATTACAAGCGCAACGCATTATTACGCGCCTTATCCCGGTCAGAAAAGTGAAAAGGATTTTATCAAATTTTATGATGATCCGTTTACCTTGTTTGAAAAGGATTTACAAAATATTTATAGTACAAAATTCAATTTGAAATAGTATAAATTTCAACAAAAAGTAAAGCGCGATTCAATTATTTGGATCGCGGTTTTTTGTTGATAGATAACGATTTTAAAAAAAAATGTAAATTTTTTCATTTTTAGTGCAACGTTTTACCTGTTGTATGCGTCTATTAATAAATCATCACAATCATCAATCAATTAAAAACAATCAATCATGAAAAAAACAGTAATCGTTTTAGGAACTGCTTTGTTCCTATTTGCAAATTCCGTAACAGCTTCAAATCAAAAGCTTGCAGTTAAAAATCAAACTGAAATTTCTACTTATTTATCATCTCCCTTGCATGTAGCGATATGTAAAGGCGATGTTGAAAGCGTGAGAAAAATTATCGAGTATGGCGCAGATGTAAATAAAATTATAAGAAATATGACGCCTTTAATGCTCGCAGCTCGTTATAATCATGTCGAAATTGTTAAAATTTTATTGGCAAAAGGAGCTTTGCCTTCAATTGAAAATGAACATGGATTAAGAGCTTTAGATTATGCGAGATATGCTAAGTCAGAAGAGTCTGCAGCTTTATTAAAAGGGTTGAAATAAGACCTTTTCAACTCAAAAGAAAAGCCTCATTAATTGATAAATGAGGCTTTTTCTTTTAAATTTATTGGACTTTTATTCCATTTTATCTTTAAGATTTTCAAGACCTTTTTGCAAATCGTTTCCAATCATTTGATCCATTTTAAGCATCGGGAGCATAATATTCGTCGGATAAGGAATAACGCCGCTGATTCCCCATTTGACTTTAGTTTGATTTCCTCCTAGAGGTTCCGTAGACATAAAACCTATAGCAGTATCTTCCATTGGTTTTTTAAATCGAAGAGCAAAATCAATACGTCTGTTTTCTGTTATTTTAGTAATTTCCTGTTCACCAACACCAACTTCTTTTACGTTGCTTTCCCAAGAAGAAAGTGAACCGACTTGGCCTTCGGTACCTTTATAATTTACTTTCATTTTAGGATCTGTATTGGCCCAAACACTAAATTCATTCTGATTTTTTAATGATCTAACATAATTAAAAACAGTATCTACAGGTTTATTAATTGTGATTTCTCTTTCTACGGCATATTCTTTCGGCATAAAATAGGCAACTATTAGAACAATTGAGATAATTAAAATTAGGACGACAAGAATTCTTTTGATAATGATCATAACGTTATGGTTTTATGGTTACTACTTCGTTGATTTCTTTATATAAAACAACTATCGCTGTTAGATTCTGTATCTCTTTTTAATCGGAATGTCTAGTAAAGTTAAATAAATAAGAACTGTTTTTTAGCTGGTAATAAAAAAAAGAGCATTATTCTGTAATTTTTTTCCGTCTTAAGTGTAACATTTTCGGTTTAGTTGCGTCTATTAGTAGGAAACCAATCAATTTGGTAACGTTAGGCTCTTATTATTATCGTTTTATTAAGCAAATGTTAAGTATTAGTTAAAACACGGTACTTTGTATTGCATAATACGATTTAATAATTACCTTTGAATAGAAATTAAAATCATCATTAATCAATCATTTAACAACAATCAATCATTATGAAAAAATCAGTTATTTATTTAGGAGTAGCCTTATTATCATTAGGAAATGTAGCAATGGCTTCAAACGGAACTTCATCTTTAAACAATAAAGTAGAACGTACTAAAAATTTTGCAACACCTTTAACAGTGGCAATCAGCAAAGGAGATCTTGAAACAGTAAAGAAATTTATTGAATACGGAGCAGATGTAAACCAAATGTCTGAAGACCTATCACCATTAATGACGGCAGCGCGTTACAATAAAGTTGAAATTATTAAAGTTTTATTAGCAAACGGAGCACGTCCTAGTGAGAAAAATGACAAAGGATTTACTGCATTAAAATACGCAGAATTATCAAATGCTACAGAAGCAATTGCAATTTTGAAGGATTTGAAATAATCAGTTTAAGACTTTGAGTTAGTGGACAAATGACCTTTCTGAGCAAAAGGTCATTTTTTTTGCTTTATATTTAAGTTTTCATTTATTTCTAAAAGTAAAAAAGCACCATTACAAGAATGATGCTTTTCCCTTTTTAAACCCAACAATTGATTTAAAAAATCTAAAAAAATAAACTATTATTCGATTGGTACATGTTTTTTACGATTGAATACCCAAAATAGAATCGGGAAAACCAATAATGTCAAAACGGTTGCGGTTACTAAACCTCCGATAATTACTATGGCAAGAGGTTTTTGTGATTCTGAACCAATTCCTGTAGAAATTGCTGCAGGCATTAATCCTATAGATGCCATTAAAGCGGTCATTACTACGGCTCTTGTTCTTGCTTTTACTCCCATAAATATGGATTCTTCGAGCGTAAACTTCGCCTTCAAATTATGATGAAATTCGGATATTAGAATTACACCATTTTGAATACATATTCCTAAAAGAGCAATAAAACCAACTCCAGCCGAGATTCCAAAGTTCATTCCTGTAAGATGTAAGGCGATAATTCCACCAATTATAGCAAAAGGAACATTGGCTAGAACCAAAAGCGAATCTTTAAAGTTTCCAAACAGAATAAATAACAGTACAAAAATTCCAATTAAACTGATTGGTACAACCTGAGCCAAACGCGCACTCGCACGAACTTGGTTCTCAAATTCGCCTGTCCAACCAGTTGTGTAACCGGCAGGAAGTTTTAATTTATTTACTTTTTGCTGTGCTTCTGCAATTGTACTTCCTAAATCTCGATCACGAACAGAGAATTTTACTCCGATAAAACGTTTGGTATTATCTCTATAAATAAACGCTGGTCCAGTAATTGTTTTAATGTCGCAGATTTCTTTTAATGGAATTTTAACACCGCTAATTGTCGGTACTTTAATTTCTTCTAAATCTTTTTCATCTTTTCTATATTCTTTAGAAAAACGAACACGAACATCAAATTTCTTTTCATCTTCATATTTTTCAGTTGCTGTTTTTCCTCCAAAAGCCAATTCTAAAACCGCTTGCGCATCACTTAATGTTACGCCGTAAGCCGCCATTTTTTCACGATCTAAGATCACACTTATTTCTGGTTGACCAACATTTCGAAGAATTCCTGCATCTTTTATACCTGGAATATCTTTAATTTGAGCTAAAACTTCATTGGCAAGCTGATCCAGTTTATTCAGATCATCTCCATAAATTTTCACCGCGTTTGAAGCTTTAAATCCAGCAACAGATTCTGCAACGTTATCAATTACAGGTTGCGAATAATTATAAGTAATTCCTTGATGAACTTTCAATTTAGTATCCATTTCATTAATCAATTCATCCATCGAAATTTTTCGTTTCCATTCTGCTTTTGGCAATAAATCAACCTGAAGCTGAATGAATCCAAAACCATTTGGATCGGTTCCATCGTTACTACGACCAGTTTGCGATAAGACTTTTTTCACTTCAGGAAAAGTTTCTAAGTCTTTTCTAATCATTGCAGCGGTTTTGACACTTTCTGGAAGGGAAGTACTCATTGGTAATTCTGCTGTTACCCATAATGCTCCTTCATTTAATTGCGGTAAAAATTCTGTTCCTAAAAATCCAGCAGAAAAGAAAACTGCAGCCAATAATCCTGTAGAAGCAATTAATGTTTGAATTTTATGTTTAAATGTCCAAGCAAATCCTTTAGAAACAATTCGATCCCAGAAATTCACAAACGGATTATGTTTCTCTTTTACATTTTTATTTAATAAAATATGAGAAAGAACCGGAACCAAAGTCAACGTAAAAATTAATGCTCCAAGCAATGCAAAACCTAAAGTAAAGGCTAGGGGAGAGAACATTTTTCCTTCTACTTTCTGGAAAGAGAAAATAGGAAGTAAAGCTGTTATAATAATCAATTTTGAGAAAAAGATGGCTTTACCCATTTCTGTTCCTGTTTTTTTGATCAAGCTTCCTTTGGCAATTTTATTAAATTTTTCCATTCCCAATTGATGTGCTCGATGATCTAAGACGACAAATAAACCTTCGACCATTACGACGGCACCATCAATGATAATTCCGAAATCGACTGCACCTAAACTCAATAAGTTGGCACTCATCCCCATCATTTTCAAACATAAAAAGGCAAATAATAAGGAAAGCGGAATTACAATTGATACCGTAAAAGTGGTTCTCCAATCGGCCATAAAAAGGAATACGACAACCGTAACCAGAATAATACCTTCAAATAAATTATGCATTACGGTTTCGGTCGTGAAATTCATCAAATTATCACGATCGTAAAAAGTCTCTATTTTAATATCTTTCGGAAGAACATTATCGTTTAAGTCTTGAATTTTAGCTTTAATTAAAGCCAAAGTTTCCTGTGGATTTTCTCCTTTTCGCATAACAACAATTCCTTCTACAGCATCGTCATTATTTCCTAAACCAGTTTGTCCAACTCTTGGCATGGAACTTTCGTAAACTTCTGCTAAGTTTTTAACCAAAATCGGGTTTCCTCCAGCATCGTCAACAATAATATTTCCAATATCTTCTTTAGACTTTAATAAACCAACTCCGCGAACAACAAATGCTTGTCCGTTTTTCTCAATAACGTCACCACCAACATTTAAGTTTCCTGCATTTACGGCATTATAAACTTGCAAAGGCGTAATATTGTATTTTGCCAATTTGATAGGATCAACTCCAACTTCATACGTTTTAGTTTGTCCTCCAAAAACGTTTAAATCTGCAACACCAGGAAGAGATCGTAATTGTTTGTCAATTACCCAGTTCTGGTAAGTCAATAATTCTCTACTATCCCTACTATTACTTTTTACAATATACCTGAAAATTTCTCCAGTTGGGCCGTAAGGTGGCTGAACATCTGGTTCTACATCATCTGGAAGCGAAACGTTTTTAAGTAGATTGTTTACCTGAAAACGAGCAAAAGTATCATCAACGCCATCATCAAAAATAATTTTGATTACTGATAATCCAAACATGGTAATGCTTCTCACGCTTGTTTTCTTCTGAACAGAGTTCATCGAAATTTCAATCGGAGATGTTACAAAACGTTCTACTTCTTCTGCACTTTTTCCGTTCCACTGCGTGATAATAATGATTTGCGTATTGGTAACGTCTGGAAAAGCGTCAATAGGCATATTTTTGAACGAAATAAATCCAGCAACAGCTAATAATCCAACCCAAAAGAAGGTAAATGCTTTATTCTTTAGCGAAAAAGCAATAATATTTTTTATGAATTTGTTCATGTCTTAATTATTTAAAGCACCATAAATAAACAGCTGATTGTTTGTGATTACTTTCTCGTTTTCTTTTAATCCGCTAGAGATATAAGTTGTATCTCCAACAACTCTGTATACTTCAACTTGTCTGGTTTCTATATTGTTACGATCTTTAAAAACCACAACAAAGTTTTTACTTTTATCAAATACAATTGCTTTACTTGGTACAGCTATCATATTTTGATTTTCATTAAAAGACAATTTAATATTAGCATTCATATCTGGTTTAAGCAGATAGTCAGGATTGTTTAATTTAATTCTTGCCTGCATTGCTTTTGTCTCAGGATCAATTACATTGTAGATTTTATCTACTTTTCCATTAAAAGTTTTATCTGGATAACTTAAAGTTGTTACTGCAGCGCTGGTTCCTAATTTTACCTTATTAATGTCAATTTCATTAATGTTTGACATTGCCCAAACTTCGCTGATTTCTGCGATGTCAAAGATGTTTTCAGAACGGTCATTACGCAAAAGCATATCTTGATTGATACTTTTTTGAATAATGAAACCGCTTATCGGAGCCGTTACTTCGTAAATTGAACCTGCTTTAATATTATAGATTTTGTACGTTTCTTGAATTTTACTCAATTGAGATTGCGCTTTATTCACTTCAGATTTCGCCTGAAGAACATCACTTTCAGAATTTAATTTTCCGTCAAATAGTTCTTGAGCAACTTTCAAATTATTTTTTGCAACTAATAAATCACTTTTTGCGTCAATTGATTGTTTTTCAAAATCAGCAACATCGGTACTTTTTATGGTTGCGAGAACTTGTCCTTTCTTAACATAATCACCAAGTTCAACATTTACTTTCATAACATTTCCACCAACTAACGGATAAACGTCAATCATTTTATTGTTGTCAGCTGTAATTTTTCCATAAAAACTTAACTCATTTTTTAAAGGCAACATTTCTGCGTTTGCTGTTGTTGTAGTTTTTAGCATATCGTTACTTAAAACAAAAGAAGTATTTGTTTCAGGATTTTCGACTTCTTTTTTGCAGCTTGTCAGAGATAGACTTACTATTGCGATTCCTAAGAATAATATATGTTTCATTTCTATAATTTTTTTTAAAATAAATCTTTGTTGATTGTACTGTTTAATTCTTCGCCAGCTATGACGACTTTCTTCTTCAATTCGTTTAACTGAATTATAGCCTGATTATAACTTTCCATGAAATCGGTAAATTCTAGAAGGCTGACATTTCGTTTCTGAAAGTTCGTTAGCATTCCGTTGTAAACAGCTTCAAAATCTGAATTTACAGTAGGTTTAATTACAGAATAATTTTGTCTAGATTCATCCCATTTAGTCCATGCAGCAGTAATTTCTGTTTGCAGTTGCAATTCAAAATTTTGTTTTTCAATTTTTGATTGTTCGAGAATAGTTTGAGCATATTTGATATTTCCTTTGTTTTTGTTCCAAAGTGGTAACGGAATTCCGACGCTCACATTTGCTTCACGATTAAAAGCTCCACTTCGCTGATCGTAATTTGCTCCAAATGTAATATCAGGAACAGAAAGAGATTTTTGCCATTTCACATTCAATTCATTGGCATCAATTTCTTTTTGTTTTGCTAAGTAATCTGGACGATTTGCTATTGCTTGCTCTTCAAAACCTTTAAGATCAAAATCAATTATTTTTAAATACTTGTTCGAATCATCTTTAGGAACTGTCGGAACTACATTTTCAGTTTCATTCATTAACAACTTTAAATTTGCTTGCTCGTCAATATTATCATTAATTACTTCAAGTCGTTCATTTTTAAAATTAAGATACAATGATTGCAGACGAACAACATCTTTAAGCGGAATATTCCCTTTTTGTGCTTGAATAGAATACGAATTAATCAAGTTTTCTATGTGAGCCAGTTGCTTGTCTGTGTTTTCAAGATTTTTAGAATTGTAATAAACGGTGTAAAAACTTTTACGCAATTGAAATTTTAAAGTTCGAAGCAAATCATTAAACTGAAGTTCTGCTAATTTTTCATTGGCTTGAGCCAATTTTACTTCATTTCGTTTCTTTCCGCCAAGATAAATAAGCTGCTCGATCGAAAAAGCTTTCTGACCTTCTTTGCCTACATCAAAAAACTTATCTCGTTCTGGATTATAGGCATTTAATTCAGCCGAAATTGTCGGATTGTCCCAGATACGAGCTTGAATAGTTAGCGCTTTCGAGGCATCAATATTATATTGAGATGCCAATAAAAAAAGATTCTTCTTTAAAAATTGCGTTTCACAGTCTTGAAGAGTAACTGTTTTTTGAGCTATTGCAGCTTGATTTAGAAGTGCAAATAACAGCAGTGCGAATAACTTTTTCATTGTATCATTTTTAATTTGTACAAATATGCTATCAACGGGCTTTAAGAGACCTTAAATTCTACCTTAAAAATAGCTTAAAAAAGTTTACAAATTGAAAAATAACTGAAATAAATTCGTGTTAATATTTGGTATTGAATAGATTATGTTTGCTTTGTGTAAAGTCAATATTCTTTGGACAATTCTTAAACCCAATCCAAAACCAGAAGTTCCTTTAGCGTTTTCTCCGCGCATAAAAGGCTGAAAAAGATTTTTTTGTTCTTCTTCGCTTAATGTATTTCCGGTATTAGAAACCGATACAATCAAATGATAATGATCGGTGCTTATTTTGACTTTGGCTTGCTTGTTGTCTGAATAAATGCACGCATTTTTTAGAACATTTGTTAGAGCGATTTCTAAAAGATTTTTATTTCCTTGTATTTCTAATGCAGTATCAAGATTGTCATTGTCTTCAATTTCAAAAAGGATGACAAAATCCGGAAAAGCTTTATTGATTTTTTCAATAGAAGAAAACAAGATTTCGTCTATTCGCTGCGTTTCGTGATTTTCAGTCCTTTTATTATCTATTTTAGAAAGAATTAAAAGTGAATGAATTAATTCGCTTAAATGATTAACATCACTCAATATTCCATTTAAGAAAGATTTGTTTTTTGGTTGAATATCAGGATCAGAAACAGCATTTTCAATTTGCGAAGTCATTCGCGAAAGCGGTGTTCTTAATTCGTGAGAGGCGTGAGCCGTAAATTCCTTTTGTTTTTGATACGAAATTTCAATCCGATCCATCATAAAATTGAATTCATCTGCAATCAAATCAATTTCATTTTTACTGCTTTTAGATTCAATTCGAGTATCGAGATTGTTTTCGTTTATATTTTTTATTTTTTGATGAAAGTCATTCAACGGATTCATCAATTTTCTAACAGTAAATGAAGTAATAACCCAGCACAAACAAGTGAAAAAGATATAAGATACAATTAAGGTGTAACGCAAAAAAAGCAATTTCTTTTTTCCGTAATCATCTGTCGCCGATATTAAGGCATAAAAATCTTTATCATTAGTATCATAAAAAACACCGTAGACTTCGTAATCACCTTGCTGTTTAAAAAACGTTTTATTTTTCTTTAAATATTTTAAATCATCAACAGACCAATTAATTTTGGCATCGTCGATACTGCTGTAAATAAGTTTATAATTTGAATCAAAAACTAAAGTCTTTTCATCGTATAACTTATTAATAGAGTTTTGATCGATTATTTTTAATAGCTGATTATCAACTTGTTTTACATTAACTAACAATTTAATATTAGATAATGCTTTGATTTCTAAACGATCCCGAAATTCTTCTTTTCTATAATTGGAATATAAAACGAATATCACAGTAGATGCCAGCCCAAAAAGAATGGTAAACAGCAAACTGACTAAAAGTGATATTCGATTTTTTAATGTCATTCCTGATCGCTTAAATAATATCCGTAACCTACTTTGGTACGAATAAGTTTGGTTTCATGATCTTTATCTATCTTTTTTCTTAAGAAATTTATGTAAACTTCAATCGTATTCTGATTGGTTTCTATATGATAATCCCACAGTTTTTCGGCAATAAACTGCTTTGATAATACTTTTCCTTTTGCATGAGCGAGAATAAGAATCAATTTAAATTCTTTTGGTGTAAGTTTTATTTCTCCGCCAGATCTAAAAACTTTCATTTCATCTTCGAAAATTTCCAAATCTTTGACCGCTATTTTGTTCTCGATTTGCTGCGGCACTTCTTTTCTTCTCAAAAGAGATTGAACACGAGCATATAATTCATCAAAATGAAATGGTTTTACCAAATAATCGTCTGCGCCGCTATCAAAAGAAGATAATTTATCTTCAATTTCGCTAAAAGCAGTTAGCATAATAATTGGTGTTTTTTTGTCGATCTCTCGAATGCCTTTGCAAACTTCAATTCCGTTTATTCCAGGAACATTTATATCAAGAATTATAATATCGTAATCATAAGGGAAATATTTTTTCAGCAAAAAAGTTCCATCATAATAAGGAGTACACTCGAATTCTTTAGAGACAAAGAATGTTGAGATTTCTTTAGATAAAGTAAAATCGTCTTCGAGTAGTAGTATTTTCATGTTAGTTTTTATTTGTAAATCTGGTCAAAATAAAATTAAGACCAGATTTACATTTAGGATACATCTTATTTAAAATAAGAAAAAGTCTCGTTGTTTTCAATTTTTAGCAAAGACTCATAAATGAGCTGAATCACATTTTCAACATCATCTCTATGAACCATTTCTACAGTTGTATGCATGTAACGCAAAGGAAGAGAAATCAATGCCGATGGTACACCGCCATTACTGTAAGCAAAAGCATCTGTATCTGTGCCTGTAGCTCGAGAAGTAGCGTGTCTTTGAAAAGGAATTTTATTGTCTTCAGCAGTATTTACAATTAAATCGCGTAATTTATTTTGAATAGCAGGAGAATAACCAATAACAGGACCTTTGCCCATTTTTAAATCGCCTTCCACTTTTTTGTCAATCATCGGTGTGGTAGTGTCGTGACAAACATCAGTAACAATAGCAACATTTGGTTTAATTCTGTGTGCAATCATTTCCGCTCCGCGAAGACCAATCTCTTCTTGAACAGAATTTACGATGTATAAACCAAAAGGAAGTTTTTTATTGTTTTCTTTTAATAAACGAGCAACTTCAGCAATCATAAAACCGCCCATTCTATTATCAATCGCGCGGCAAACAAATTTATTCTCGTTCAAAATCATAAATTCATCAGGATACGTAATCACACATCCAACATGAACGCCTAGAGCTTCAACTTGCTCTTTATTCTCGCAGCCCAAATCAATAAAGATATTACTCAATTTCGGAATTTCCTCTTTATCGCGCAAACGAGTATGAATGGCAGGCCAACCAAAAACACCTTTAACAATTCCATTTTTAGTATGTATGTTAACTCTTTTCGAAGGCGCAATTTGATGGTCAGAGCCACCATTTCTAATTACATAGATTAAACCATCATCCGTAATATAATTTACATACCAAGAAATTTCGTCCGCATGACCTTCAATAACAACTTTGTAAGGAGCATCAGGATTAATTACACCAACAGCTGTTCCATAAGTATCTGTTATGAAATTATCAACATAAGGCTCCAAATAATTCATCCAAAGCTTTTGTCCCTCGCTTTCGTAACCAGTAGGAGAGGCATTATTTAGGTAGCTTTCCAAGAAAGCGATAGAAGTATCTTTTAAAATAGATTTCGTGCTCATAAAATATTTTTTTGCTAAAATATAAATTTGGTATTAGAGTTGTGTATAAATATATAATTTTACATTTAAATTATGATTCGATGAGATTAACCGGCTTTATTTTATTTATAGTATTTGTTTCCTTTTCATGTCACGCCCAAATTACTCCAAAAGAGAATGAACAGATGGGATATATATTAACGGAAAAAGATTCTATTTTAAATGATACTATTCAATTGCCTGAAATAATTATTTCTAAAGAAAAAAAATTAAGCGCAGAAGAAATGAAGCAATTTCAAATTCTTCAGAATAGAGTTTATAAAGTTTATCCCTATGCAAAATTGGCTTCAGAAAGATTGACGGCTTTAAATAACGGAATGGCTCGTTTAAAAACAAGAAGCGAGAAAAAGAAGTATTTTAAAATTGTAGAAGACTACCTTAATAATGAATTCGAAGAAAGACTTAAAAAACTTTCGCGAAAGCAAGGACAAATATTGGTAAAGCTTATCCATCGCCAAACAGGAATCACAACCTACGAACTAATTAAAACATTAAAAAGCGGATTCAAAGCATTTGTTTCTAACACAACCGCAAATTTGTTTGATATAAGTTTAAAGACAGAATACAAGCCTTATGATGTAAATGAAGACTATTTAATTGAAACAATCTTACTTCGGGCATTTGAATCTGGCCGATTGGTAAATCAAAAACCAGCAACTCCTATTGATTATGACGATTTATCTCTTAAATGGCAACAAAGAGCAAAGGAATTAAATAAACCAAATTAAGTAATTCATAATTCTACTTATATATAAGTATACAACCCGACAGATTTTAAAAACCTGTCGGGTTTCTTTTTTTATAAGCATACATATATAATATAGTATAGATTCCGATTTACTGTAGAGGCGTACCGCAGTGCGTCTTCTGCGTAAAGCATATATTAAGGATATGGAATCGGGAGCATTTATGATTGGTCTTGGCATTTATAAGGAGCTTTTTCCCGCTATGCGCTCCAATCTTTTTGGGCTAACCCCGCCGCAAAATGGATTTCCTCCCGAAGCTTCGGGACTATCGGGGCTAGTTCGGCTGTTTTCGGAAGAGCCTTTTTGCAAAGAATGAATTTTTCGGGCATAGAGAAAGGGCAGAAAACGCCCCCAAAACCTGAAAAACCCCAAAAAACGGGAATGCGGAAGCGGCAGCAAATAGGGAAAACATAGCCAAACGGAGAAAAGCCTTACGAATGGCAAAAAAAAGCGCATCCGTAAAGAATGCGTTATCAGCGCGTTAAGAAAAAGTTTTAAAAAACATTGAAATTATATAAACAAAAGGCTTGCGAATGTAAATAAAGGTTGTACTTTTGCACCCGCAACAGCGAAAAACGCTCATCGAAATACTGCAGAAGAATAGGAATCGGAAGGGAAGAAATTTTCTGAAAAAAAGATTCGGAAAAGCTTGCAGGAAAAGAAAAAGGTTTTTACATTTGCACCCCGCAAAACAGGGAAAGTTCATTGTAATATCGGAAGGGAAATCGGGAAAAGGAGACGAAAAAAAAGTTTCAAAATTTTTCAATTTTTTCTTGCGAGAAACAAAAAGAAGTTTTAGTTTTGCACCCGCTTTGAGAGATAAGCGAAAGACAAAAAAATTACGTTCGTAGACATATTGAATTGACAGCCGTTCCGATGCAAATCGGAACAGAAAAAATAAGAGTAATGGAATCGTAAGATTCGAATAAGACCGACTGGAAAAGCATCGCATAATAATATTAAAATATACGATGAAGAGTTTGATCCTGGCTCAGGATGAACGCTAGCGGCAGGCTTAACACATGCAAGTCGAGGGGTAGGATTCTTCGGAATCTGAGACCGGCGCACGGGTGCGTAACGCGTATGCAATCTGCCTTTCACAGAGGGATAGCCCAGAGAAATTTGGATTAATACCTCATAGCATAATGAGTTGGCATCAGCACATTATTAAAGTCACAACGGTGAAAGATGAGCATGCGTCCCATTAGCTAGTTGGTAAGGTAACGGCTTACCAAGGCAACGATGGGTAGGGGTCCTGAGAGGGAGATCCCCCACACTGGTACTGAGACACGGACCAGACTCCTACGGGAGGCAGCAGTGAGGAATATTGGTCAATGGGCGCAAGCCTGAACCAGCCATGCCGCGTGCAGGATGACGGTCCTATGGATTGTAAACTGCTTTTGTACGGGAAGAAACACTCCTTCGTGAAGGAGCTTGACGGTACCGTAAGAATAAGGATCGGCTAACTCCGTGCCAGCAGCCGCGGTAATACGGAGGATCCAAGCGTTATCCGGAATCATTGGGTTTAAAGGGTCCGTAGGCGGTCTTGTAAGTCAGTGGTGAAAGCCCATCGCTCAACGGTGGAACGGCCATTGATACTGCAGGACTTGAATTATTGGGAAGTAACTAGAATATGTAGTGTAGCGGTGAAATGCTTAGAGATTACATGGAATACCAATTGCGAAGGCAGGTTACTACCAATTGATTGACGCTGATGGACGAAAGCGTGGGTAGCGAACAGGATTAGATACCCTGGTAGTCCACGCCGTAAACGATGGATACTAGCTGTTGGGGGCAACTTCAGTGGCTAAGCGAAAGTGATAAGTATCCCACCTGGGGAGTACGAACGCAAGTTTGAAACTCAAAGGAATTGACGGGGGCCCGCACAAGCGGTGGAGCATGTGGTTTAATTCGATGATACGCGAGGAACCTTACCAAGGCTTAAATGCAGACTGACCGATTTGGAAACAGATCTTTCGCAAGACAGTTTACAAGGTGCTGCATGGTTGTCGTCAGCTCGTGCCGTGAGGTGTCAGGTTAAGTCCTATAACGAGCGCAACCCCTGTTGTTAGTTGCCAGCGAGTAGTGTCGGGAACTCTAACAAGACTGCCAGTGCAAACTGTGAGGAAGGTGGGGATGACGTCAAATCATCACGGCCCTTACGCCTTGGGCTACACACGTGCTACAATGGCCGGTACAGAGAGCAGCCACTGGGTGACCAGGAGCGAATCTATAAAGCCGGTCACAGTTCGGATCGGAGTCTGCAACTCGACTCCGTGAAGCTGGAATCGCTAGTAATCGGATATCAGCCATGATCCGGTGAATACGTTCCCGGGCCTTGTACACACCGCCCGTCAAGCCATGGAAGCTGGGGGTGCCTGAAGTCGGTGACCGCAAGGAGCTGCCTAGGGTAAAACTGGTAACTAGGGCTAAGTCGTAACAAGGTAGCCGTACCGGAAGGTGCGGCTGGAACACCTCCTTTCTAGAGCCCGATCAGTTAGCCGCAAGGCACGATTGGGAAATAAGATGCCGGACCATTGGTTTGGAATCGTGATTGCATTACTCTTGCTGTTAATTTAAAAAAATGATAAAAATTAAGTAAAACAGAGTCTCGTAGCTCAGCTGGTTAGAGTACTACACTGATAATGTAGGGGTCGGCAGTTCGAGTCTGCCCGGGACTACTATTTGACTTGATTTGAAGGAAATTCTGGAAGCTGGGATTCACCAAAGGAAATTAGAGAAGAATGGGAAATCTAAAATCTGAATTCTAAAATCTAAGATTTAAAAATGGGGGATTAGCTCAGCTGGCTAGAGCGCCTGCCTTGCACGCAGGAGGTCAACGGTTCGACTCCGTTATTCTCCACAGTTCCGAAAGGAAAAAAGTTCATTGACATATTGAGATAAGAAAATAATAAGAAAGTAGAAAGAACACGTTTTGCGATTTATTGCAAGACGGCAGAGACAAGGCATGCCTTGTCTAGTACAATAAGCAAAATAAGGGCGCATGGGGAATGCCTAGGCTCTCAGAGGCGAAGAAGGACGTGATAAGCTGCGAAAAGCTGCGGGGACTGGCACACACAGATCGATCCGCAGATATCCGAATGGGGCAACCCGCTATGCTGAAGGCATAGCACACCGATAGGTGGGCAAACCCGCTGAACTGAAACATCTAAGTAGGCGGAGGAGAAGAAAACAAAAGTGATTCCGTAAGTAGTGGCGAGCGAACGCGGATTAGCCCAAACCGGCATTGTTACGGCATTGCCGGGGTTGTAGGACCGCGATATTTCATGCATGAGGAACCGGAAGCTTCTGGAAAGGAGCGCCATAGAGGGTGACAGCCCCGTATGGGCAACAAATGTAATGGATAGCGGTATCCTGAGTAGGGCGGGGCACGTGAAACCCTGTCTGAATTTGGCGGGACCATCCGCTAAGGCTAAATACTCCTGAGAGACCGATAGTGAACCAGTACCGTGAGGGAAAGGTGAAAAGAACCGTGAATAACGGAGTGAAATAGATCCTGAAACCATGCGCTTACAAGCGGTCGGAGCCCTTTCGTGGGGTGACGGCGTGCCTTTTGCATAATGAGCCTACGAGTTAACGTTGCCGGCAAGGATAAGTGGTTAAGCCATGGATCCGCAGCGAAAGCGAGTCTGAATAGGGCGCTTTAGTCGGCAGTGTTAGACGCGAAACCGTGTGATCTACCCATGGGCAGGTTGAAGCTGTGGTAACACACAGTGGAGGACCGAACCGGTTGACGTTGAAAAGTCTTCGGATGACCTGTGGGTAGGGGTGAAAGGCCAATCAAACTCGGAAATAGCTCGTACTCCCCGAAATGCATTTAGGTGCAGCGTTATTTTAGTTATATAGAGGTAGAGCTACTGATTGGATGCGGGGGCTTCACCGCCTACCAATTCCTGACAAACTCCGAATGCTATATAATGGTTGATAACAGTGAGGGCTTGGGTGCTAAGGTCCAAGTCCGAGAGGGAAAGAACCCAGACCATCAGCTAAGGTCCCCAAATATATGTTAAGTTGAAAGAACGAGGTTTGTCTGCCCAGACAGCTAGGATGTTGGCTTGGAAGCAGCCATTCATTTAAAGAGTGCGTAACAGCTCACTAGTCGAGCGGACGAGCATGGATAATAATCGGGCATAAACATATTACCGAAGCTATGGATTTGCAGCTTGCTGCAAGTGGTAGGGGAGCATTCTGACAGGGCAGAAGGTGTATCGTAAGGTATGCTGGACCGGTCAGAAAAGAAAATGTAGGCATAAGTAACGATAATGCGGGCGAGAAACCCGCACACCGAAAAACTAAGGTTTCCACAGCTATGCTAATCAGCTGTGGGTTAGTCTGGTCCTAAGGCGAACCCGAAAGGGACAGTCGATGGCCAACGGGTTAATATTCCCGTACTTCTTATTGCTGTGATGGGGTGACGGAGTGATGAAAGCGCCGCGAACTGACGGAATAGTTCGTTAAAGCACCTAGCTATAGGGTCTCTAGGCAAATCCGGAGATCTTGGTGAAATGCGATAGTACTCGGAGTCTTCGGACAAAGAGATAGTGCGCCTAAGGGCTTCCAAGAAAAACCTCTAAACTTCAGGCAATAAGAACCAGTACCGTAAACCGACACAGGTAGTTGAGGAGAGAATCCTAAGGTGCTCGAGAGATTCATGGCTAAGGAATTAGGCAAAATAGACCTGTAACTTCGGGAGAAAGGTCGCCCCGAGCAATCGGGGCCGCAGTGAAGAGGTCCAGGCGACTGTTTATCAAAAACACAGGGCTCTGCAAAATCGTAAGATGAAGTATAGGGCCTGACACCTGCCCGGTGCTGGAAGGTTAAGAGGAGATGTTATCTTCGGAGAAGCATTGAATTGAAGCCCCAGTAAACGGCGGCCGTAACTATAACGGTCCTAAGGTAGCGAAATTCCTTGTCGGGTAAGTTCCGACCTGCACGAATGGTGTAACGATCTGGACACTGTCTCAGCCATGAGCTCGGTGAAATTGTAGTAACGGTGAAGATGCCGTTTACCCGCAGTGGGACGAAAAGACCCTGTGCACCTTTACTATAGCTTAGTATTGACCTTGGATAAATGATGTGTAGGATAGGTTGGAGACTATGAAGCGGCGTCGCCAGGCGTTGTGGAGTCATTGTTGAAATACAACCCTTTGTTTATCTGAGGCCTAACCCCGCGATGTGGGGGACAGTGCTTGGTGGGTAGTTTGACTGGGGTGGTCGCCTCCAAAAGAGTAACGGAGGCTTCTAAAGGTTCCCTCAGTACGCTTGGTAACCGTGCGTAGAGTGCAATGGCATAAGGGAGCTTGACTGAGAGACATACAGGTCGATCAGGTACGAAAGTAGAGCATAGTGATCCGGTGGTTCCGCATGGAAGGGCCATCGCTCAAAGGATAAAAGGTACGCCGGGGATAACAGGCTGATCTCCCCCAAGAGCTCATATCGACGGGGGGGTTTGGCACCTCGATGTCGGCTCGTCACATCCTGGGGCTGGAGAAGGTCCCAAGGGTTGGGCTGTTCGCCCATTAAAGTGGCACGCGAGCTGGGTTCAGAACGTCGTGAGACAGTTCGGTCTCTATCTACTGCGGGCGTTAGAAATTTGAGTGGATCTGATTCTAGTACGAGAGGACCGAATTGGACAAACCTCTAGTGTATCTGTTGTCCCGCCAGGGGCACCGCAGAGTAGCTACGTTTGGAAGGGATAAGCGCTGAAAGCATATAAGCGCGAAACCCACCACAAGATGAGATTTCTTTTAAGGATCGTGGAAGATGACCACGTTGATAGGCTACAGATGTAAAGGCAGTAATGTCACAGTCGAGTAGTACTAATAATCCGTAAGCTTATGTACGCCCTTTTCCCGATCCGCCCAGGCGGATCGGGAGGAAACTTTCTAAACTATTCTTCTTTTCTTTATCTCAGTATGTTAAAATATTTGCTCGACGCAGAGCAGTTGATGGTTAATAGTTGATAGTTGATGGAAAATCCAACAACCGACAACCGCAAACCAACAACTAAAAACCTTAAGGTGGTTATTGCGGCGGGGCTCACCTCTTCCCATCCCGAACAGAGAAGTTAAGCCCGCCTGCGCAGATGGTACTGCAGTTATGTGGGAGAGTATGTCGTCGCCTTTCTTTTCAAAAACCCTATCCAAACCGGATGGGGTTTTTTGTTTTTATAAATTTTGGGTATCAACTCTGTCTCTTTAATTTTTATCTTGAAATGATTCTTGAGACTGTTCAATTGTTTAGCTAAAACTTTACTGGCTTTACTTTAATTTAAAATAAAAATTTTGACAAGGAATTGTATTGTAAATCAGTTTGTTATGTAAGGTTTGAAAACTAAAAAAATCTTAAAATTATTTGAAAACATTTTTAGAAGCAGTAAATTAGTAATACTACTCTTAAATAAAAATGATTATGAAAAAGATATTTTTGGCCATAGCTTTGTTAGTTTTAACAATCTCGACCAGTGCGCAGAAAAAAATTGAAGTAACTGAACTACCAAAACCAGCACAGGAATTTTTGAAGAAGCATTTTAGTCATACTTCAGTAGAAAAAGCTCAAAAAGATCCAGAACATGGGGAAAAGGGCTATGAAGTTAAACTGAAAGATGGAACTGAAGTAGAATTTTGGAAAGATGGTTCATATCGAGAAGTTGATGGAGGAGATAAACCAATTCCAACTGCTTTTATTCCTGAAAACATAAAAGCTTATGTAACTAAAAATCACCCGAATGAGAAAATAACACATATCGACTATGGGCATAAAGACTTAGATGTCGATTTAACCAATAAAATTGATTTGGAATTTACCAAAGAAGGCAAGATTCTAAAAGATAAAAAGAACAATGTCAGTAAATAAATGATGTATTGTTCATATGAATTCCCTATTTGGATTATACTTTTGAAAGATATTTTGTAAATGGAGAATTTTATTTAGTGCGATTTTTCAAGAAAGAATATCTTGAACGAAAATAGTTTATATTTACATCTTTATTTTTTATTTCATGGAAGAAAATAAACATGTAACAATCTATGATATTGCAGAGAGGCTTAATCTAGCAACATCTACCATTTCGCGAGCTTTAAAAGATCATCACACCATAAGTGATAAAACGATTAAGAAAGTGAAAAAAACTGCTGAAGAAATGGGCTTTGTTCCCAATACATTAGCAGCAGGTTTGCGTGGAAATAAAACTAGAACGATTGGTGTTTTGATTCCAACCGTTACACAGCCTTTTTTGTCATCACTTATTAGCGGAATCGAAATCACAGCTCAAAAATCAGATTATACTGTTATTATTATGCAGTCGCACGACTCGTATGAGGAAGAAGTCAATATGGCGAAATCTTTATACAGTAATCGTGTAAGTGGTGTTATTTGCTCTTTGGCAATGGAAACCAGAGATACTGCACATTTTCATCAGTTTTCGAATAATAATATTCCGTTGGTTTTTGTAGATAGGGTTCCAAAAGATTATAATACTTTTAGAGTAGTAATTGATAATTATACAGCTGGTTATAAAGCAACTAAACATCTTATTGAACAAGGTTGTATTCGTATTGCACATTTAACAGCTGGATCAGAATTAGGTAATTTGTATAATGAAAGAAAAAGAGGTTACATAGAAGCCCTAAAAGATCATAATATAGAAGTAGAAGAAGAGCTGATCATTAATCTAAATTCTGTTACTTATGAAGATGGAGTAAAAGCAAGCAATTCGTTATTCGATTTAAATCCAATTCCTGACGGATTGTTCGCTCCTGGAGATATTTTGGCTGTAAGTGCTGTTCAGACTGCTAAAAAACGCGGAATAAAAGTACCGGAAGAGTTTAAAGTGATTGGTTTTAATAACGATCCAATTTCTCAGATTATTGACCCTAATTTATCTACGATAACGCATCCGGCTGAAAAAATGGGAAAAGCAGCAGCCGAAATTATTATCAAAAATCTGAAATCATCTAAAAATGATGATGCTAAAGAAATTACCTTTTTAAATACAGAAGTACTTGCAAGGGAATCTTCACAGAAACAATAAAATTTAGGATTTTAATCCTCAATTCAACCCCTCCAAAGCAGGATAGTTTTTATAATTATCCTGCTTTTATTTGTTATAGAAATATATTTTTTGAAAAAAATCAGCTTTAAATTTTTTTCTTAAATAACAATCTTATATTTTTACGCAACCGATTGCATTTGTTGTTTTGTTTTAAATAATGTATTTTTTAAATTAAATTTTGTAGAATACTTTAATTGGATCTAAAATAGTGATGGTGTAAAAACGTGATTATAAAGAATAAATTAAAACCATGGCTTTATTACGATTTCTTTTCCTATTTCTTCTTATTTCCTTTTCGTCTTTAGCACAAAAGGATTATAAATTGTGGCTTCAGTATAATAGAGTTAACAATTCTGTCTTGGTTTCAGAATATAAAAGAAATTTTAAAGGTATTGTTGTTTTAGGAAACTCCGAAACTATTAAAATCGTTGAGAAAGAAATCAAAGCTGGATTTTCAGACATGTTGGGAAATATTCCTGAAATCAAATTAGATGTAAAAGGAGAAAATAATCTTATCGTTGGTTCAGCATCGAATTTGGATATGGAACTAAAAAACGAATTGAAATCAGATTTTAGTAAAATAAATGAAGAAGGTTTTATCATCAAATCGATTTCTTTTAAAAACAAAAAACAAATCATTATTACAGGAAAAAATGACGTTGCGGTTTTATACGGAGTTTTTAATTTCTTGAGAATATTACAGACGAATAAATCGGTTAAAAATTTAAATATTGTCGATTTTCCAAAGATAAATATCAGAATCCTGAATCATTGGGATAATCTCGATAGGACTGTAGAAAGAGGTTATGCCGGATTTTCGCTTTGGAACTGGCAGAAATTGCCTGATTTTATTGATCAGCGTTATATTGATTACGCTAGAGCGAATGCCTCAATCGGAATCAACGGAACGGTTTTGACCAACGTAAACGCAAATGCTTTAATTCTAACTCCGCAATATTTAGAGAAAGTGGAAGCATTAGCAAATGTTTTTAGACCTTATGGAATAAAAGTATATTTAACAGCAAGATTCTCGGCACCAATCGAAATTGGAAAATTAAAAACTGCCGATCCAAAAGATACGGAAGTGATTAATTGGTGGAAAAATAAATCTGCTGAAATTTATAAAAGAATTCCAGATTTTGGAGGATTTTTGGTAAAAGCCAATTCTGAAGGTCAGCCTGGCCCTCAAAATTATGGTAGAGATCATGTCGATGGAGCAAATATGCTAGCTGATGCCGTTGCGCCTTTTGGTGGCCTGATTATGTGGAGAGCTTTTGTATATTCTGAACACGATGCAAACGATCGTGCGAAACAAGCTTACGTCGAATTTCAGCCATATGACGGAAAGTTCAAAGAAAATGTAATTGTTCAGGTCAAGAACGGACCAATCGATTTTCAGCCTAGAGAACCTTTTCATCCATTATTTGGAGCGATGCCGAAAACGCCTTTAATGATGGAGTTTCAAATCACTCAGGAATATTTAGGTTTCAGCACGCATTTGGTTTTTCTGCCAAAATTATTTCAAGAAGTTTTAGAATCAGATACCTATCAAAAAGGAAAAGGTTCAACTGTTGCTAAAGTTGTGGATGGCACGTTATGCCAAAATAAATTAACAGGAATTGCAGGCGTTGCCAATATCGGGAGCGACTTAAACTGGACAGGCCATCCTTTTGCACAGGCAAATTGGTATGGTTTCGGGCGATTGGCTTGGAATCCGTATTTAGATTCGGAGACTATTGCTGATGAATGGTTAAGAAGTACTTTTTCAAACGATGAAAATTTCATCAAACGTGTAAAAGATATGATGATCGAATCGCGTGAAGCAGTTGTCAATTATATGACGCCGCTCGGTTTGCATCACATTATGGACACTGGACATCATTATGGACCTGGGCCTTGGATTTCGGATTTATCAAGGCCAGAATGGAATCCGACTTATTATCATAAAGCAGATAAAAATGGAATTGGTTTTGACCGTTCAAAATCGGGTACAAATGCTGTTTCTCAATATGCACCAGAAGTTGCAAATGTTTTTGATAATTTAGAAATCTGTTCAGAGAAAGATCTATTATGGTTTCATCATGTTTCGTGGGATTATAAATTGAAAAACGGTCAGACGCTTTGGAACAGTATGGCATTAAAATATCAGGAAGGTGTAAATCAGGTTGCAGCAATGCAAAATGTTTGGAATCAAACAGAAAAATATGTTGACAGCGAACGTTTTAATGAAGTAAAAATGTTATTGGAAATTCAGCATAAAGAAGCAAAATGGTGGCGTGATGCGTGTTTGTTGTATTTTCAACAGTTTTCAGGAAAAGAACTTCCTAATGGAGTAGAAAAACCGACACAGACATTAGAGTATTTTAAATCATTAAAATTCCCTTTTGCGCCAGGGAATGGATAAATAAATTGAATAATTGTAACGCGAATCCGTCTAATCAGCGCATTAAAAAATATTGTATAAAAATTATGAGTAAGAAAACGGCAATTGTAACCGGAGGAAATTCGGGTTTAGGTTTTGCAACCGCAAAAAAACTTTGTGATAATGGGATCAAAACTTACATAATCGGAAGATCGAAAGAGAAAACAGAAGATGCATGTAAGGAAATTGGAGAAAATGCTATTCCAGTAATCTTTGACTTAAATAATCTAGCCGGAATTCCAGAGATGATTGAAAGCATTACAAAAGAAAATTCGATTGATATTTTGGTAAACAATGCTGGAATTAATATGAAAAAGGAAATTCCAGATGTAACCGATGAAGATTTTCTTTCAATTATTCATACCAATCTTTTGAGTGTTTTTGCGGTGAGTAGAGAAGTCGTAAAAAAAATGAAAGCAAACGGAGGAGGAAGTATTATTAATATCAGCTCGATGGCGTCGCAATACGGAATCCCAAAAGTTATTGCATATTCATCAAGTAAAGGCGCAATTGAAGCTATGACTCGTGCTATGGCAACAGAATTGGCACCTGTAGGAATTCGCGTAAACTGTATTGCTCCGGGATTCATCAAAACTAAAATGTCATCGACAGCTTTGGACAATGATCCAGAAAGAAAAAATAAAGTATTGGGAAGAACGCCAATGGGATATTTAGGAGAACCATCAGACATTGCAGATGCGGTTTATTATTTCGCTTTAAGCGAATCAAAATATACTACTGGTACAGTATTGCCAGTTGATGGAGGAAATAGTATAGGTTTTTAATTTTTAAATATTTTAAACACATAGAAACATAGTTCTTCTTTGTCTAAAAAAGGCGTTTCAATTAGCTATGCACATAGACTATGTGTTAGAAACTAGTTTCTTTTTTTAATCTTTTTTCGAGTTAATATCAATCTATCTTTTTATGTGTTTAATTAATTTTTATAAAAGTTAAATATGATAAGAATACAGCAAACCATCCGATGGTTCGGACCAAATGATAATGTCAAGCTTATTGACATTCGACAAGCTGGCGCAACAGGAATTGTAACGGCATTGCATCAAATTCCCATTGGTGATGTTTGGACAATTGAAGCGATAAAAGAAAGGCAGGAAATCATTCGCAATTATGGTTTGGAATGGACTGTGGTTGAAAGTCTCCCCGTTCATGAAGAAATCAAACGTGCTTCGGGAAATTATCTGAAATACATTGAAAATTATAAAATCAGTTTGCGGAATCTGGCCGAATGCGGAATCAAAATCATTACCTACAATTTTATGCCGATTTTGGATTGGGTAAGAACTAATCATAATTTTATAAATGAAGATGGAAGCAGAGCTCTACTTTACAATCAGGATGCATTTACTTATTTTGATGTTTTTCTTTTAAAAAGACCAAACTCAGAAAATGATTATTCAGAAACTGAAAAAGAAAAAGCTTTGCAGTTTGGAAATCAATTGGCTGAAGATGAAAAAGCACTTTTGTTTAAAAATGTTTTATTAGGGCTTCCTGGAAGTAAGATCAATTTTACAGCAGAACAGATTTTGTCCCTTTTAGAAAACTATGCCCAAATCGACAATCAAAAACTACGAGAAAACCTGATTTATTTTTTATCTGAAGTAACTCCGATTGCGGAGCAAAACGAACAAAAATTAGCCATTCATCCAGATGATCCGCCGTTTTCGGTTTTAGGACTCCCAAGAATTGTTTCGACAGAAGCCGATTTGAAAGCTATTTTCAACGCCGTTCCTTCAACAGCAAACGGATTGTGTTATTGTACAGGCTCATTAAGTGCAGATCCAAAAAATAATCTTGAAAAAATAATAGACGATTTTGGAGATAGAATTCATTTTTTGCATCTGAGAAATACTATCCGCGAAAGCGAAACTATTTTCAGGGAATCAGAACATTTAAATGGAGATGTTAAAATGGAAGTTATTGTTGAGAAATTATTGTTGTTGATGAACAAAACCAAAATAAGTCTTCCAATGCGTCCCGATCATGGTTTTCTTCACAGAGTTGATGAAGAAACCGAAACTTATCCGGGTTATTCTTTAACAGGAAGGTTAAAAGGTCTTGCTGAACTGAGAGGTTTAGAAATGGGGATTGGTTATAAATTGGGTTTATAAATAAAGTTAAGTATCCTAACATTTTTTAAACCTGTTAGGTTTAAGATTGTAAACGTACTGTTTTGCAGACAAAGAAAATCTATTATTCTATGTACTTAAAAATGAAAACTTCATATCTAATTCTATTACTTCTCCTAATCGGATTAAGTACAAATTCGTACGCCATAAATCCAGAGAAGTATGTTGTCAATAAAGCTTCTAATGAAAATTTTCCTTTGGTTTCAAAAGGAAAAACGGCTTCGATTTTAGTTGATGATAAAGATTATGCAGGAGTTTTAAAAGTAATTGGACATTTAGAAAATGATATTTTTCAAGTTTCAGATTTATATTCAAAAAGAATTAAAAAGATTTCTGAAGCAAAAGATTTTGTTGTCATAATTGGAACTTTAGGAAAAAGTAAAATCATCGATCAATTAGCTAAGGAAGGTAAAATTGACGCTAAAGAACTTCAAGGAAAATGGGAGAAATTTACAACTCAAATTGTCGAAAGTCCATTTAAAGGAATCAAAAAAGCTTTGGTAATTGCAGGTTCAGATAAACGAGGAACGATCTACGGAATCTATGATTTATCGAATCAAATTGGAGTTTCACCTTGGTATTATTGGGCAGATGTTCCAGTTAAAAAACAATCAGAACTACATGTTTTACCTGGAGTTCATTCTCAAGGAGAACCAAAAGTAAAATATAGAGGAATTTTTATAAATGATGAAGCACCTGCACTTACAGGTTGGGCATTTGAGAAATTGGGCGGATTCAATTCGAAATTTTACGATAAAGTTTTTGAATTAATTCTGCGAATGAAAGGCAACTATTTATGGCCAGCAATGTGGGGCAGAATGTTTTATGTCGAAGATCCGCAGAATGCTGTTTTGGCTGATGAATATGGAATTGTAATGGGAACTTCACATCATGAACCTTTAACAAGAGCGCATGCAGAATGGGGAAAATCAAACGGGAAATGGGATTTTAATTCCAATTCTGAAGCTTTGATTCAATTTTGGAAAGATGGAATTAAACGAATGGGAAATAAAGAAACCATTGTTACAATTGGAATGCGTGGCGATGGCGATGAACCTATGACGGAAGGAACAGCAATTGAATTATTAGAAAATATCGTAAAAACACAAAGAAATATTATTGCAGAAGTTACTAAAAAACCTGCTGAAGAAACGCCTCAAATGTGGGCACTTTACAAAGAAGTTCAAGATTATTTTGACAAAGGAATGACCGTTCCCGACGACGTAACACTTTTGTTATGCGATGATAATTGGGGAAATATCCGTAAACTGCCAGAATTAGACGCAAAAACAAGAAAAGGCGGTTACGGTATTTACTATCATTACGATTATGTTGGAGGCCCAAGAAACTATAAATGGATCAATACAAATCAAATTGAGCGAACTTGGGAACAAATGGATTTAGCATATCAATATGGAGTTGATAAAATCTGGATTGTAAATGTTGGCGATATCAAACCAATGGAATTTCCGATTGCCTTTTTCTTAGACATGGCTTGGAATCCTGAAAAATTCACTGCAGGTAATTTGGAGCAATATTATATGGATTGGGCAAAAGAGAATTTCGGAAATCAGTTTACAGAAGAAATTGCCACTATTTTAAAATTATATACTAAGTACAATGCGCGAAGAAAACCAGAATTGCTAGATGCTAAAACGTACAATATAAGTAATTATAACGAAGCAGATCGAATTGTTGCCGAATATCAGAAACTGGCTGAAAAAGCCAATTTGATAAATGAAAAATTGGAGTCAGAATACAAAGATGCTTTTTATCAATTGATTTTATTTCCAGTTTTGGCAAGTGCCAATTTAAATGAAATGTATGTAGCACAGGCTAAAAATAATTTGTATGCAGGACAGGGAAATGCTATTGCAAATGAATATGCGGAAAAAGTAAAAGAATTATTTGAGAAAGATGCCATACTCACTAATTATTATCACACTCAATTAGCAAATGGAAAATGGAATCATATGATGTCACAAACCCATATTGGGTATGACAATTGGCAGCAACCAGATAAAAATGTGATTCCGAAAACAAAAACAATCGAAGTTTCAAACAAAGCTCAAACGAGAATTTCTGCTAACGATAATTCACTGAAAGTTGGGACATTTATTAATAAAAATCTAGATAATGTTCGAGGTTTTGTTGAAAATCAAGGTTACATTTCAATAGAAAGTAAAAATTATTCAAAAGCAATAAACTCAGATGCTGTAAAATGGACTATAATTCCAAATCTTGGAAAAACAGATTCGGGAATAACTATAAAACCTTCGAATATCAAACCAATTGAAATTTCAGAAGTATCACCAAGATTAGAATATAATGTTCATTTTTTCAGCAAAGGAAAAATAAAAGTAAATGCCTATTTTTCGCCAACAATCAATTTTAAAATTGGAAACGGTTTAAAATACGGAATTGGCTTTGATGATGAGGAACCGCAAATTATGAACCTCAACACAGATTCTTCGGAAAAAGCTTGGGCTGAATCTGTTGCTAACAATATTAAAATCATAACCTCACCGCATAAAATCGAAAAAGCGGGAAATCATGTTTTGAAAATTTATGCGATTGATCCAGCTTTGGTACTTCAAAAAATTGTAATTGAAACCGAAGAAGGAAAAATTTTGCCGTCGTATTTGGGACCGCCAGAGAGTTTTAGGAAGAAATGATTCCATAACATAACACGTTCTGTTTGTCATTTCGACGTAAGGAGGCTCGAGCGATAGCGAACAGGCGAAGCAAATCTTCGCAAGAAACTCTACAAAGTTGATCCAGCATGCGGAGCTACTTACGAAGATTTGCTTCGCCTGTTCGCTATCGCTCGAGTCTCCTTACGTCGAAATGACAAGATTGAGGGGAAGCGTTACGGATTTAGAGCTGACAGGTTTTTAAAACCTGCCAGGTCTACGCTGAGAAACAAAAAACATTTAACTATTTAAACCAAGAGATATGAAATGTATTAAACCTTATTTATTTGCCGTCACGGTTTTGCTGACTGTCAGCTGTACATCGCAAAAAGAAACTACTTCATTAAAAGATGCTTACAAAGATGATTTTTACATTGGAACTGCTTTAAGTGCAAATCAAATTGAAGTTAAAAATGCTAAAGAAGATTCTTTGATTAAAAAAGAGTTTAATGCAATTACGGCAGAAAATATCATGAAATCGATGTACACGCATCCGCAAAAGGACAAATATGATTTTACTTTGTCTGATAAATTTGTGGCGTATGGAGAAAAAAATAAAATGTTCATTCACGGGCATACTTTAATTTGGCATAGCCAATTGGCACCTTGGATGGAAAAAATTGCCGACAGTACAGAAATGAATGCCTTTATGAAAGATCATATTAATAAGATTGTTTCTAAATATAAAGGCAGAATCAATTCGTGGGATGTTGTGAACGAAGCGTTGAATGAGGACGGAACTTTGAGACAATCTGTTTTTTTGAAAACGCTTGGCGAAAAATATCTAGTTGACGCTTTCAAATTGGCAGAAAAAGCCGATCCAAAAGCCGAGTTATATTATAACGATTATAATATCGAAGAACCTGCTAAAAGAGCTGGAGCAATCGCATTAATCAAAAAAATAAAAGCGGAAGGCGGAAAAGTGGATGGAGTTGGAATTCAAGGACATTGGCGATTAAATAGTCCATCATTAGAAGAAATTGAAAAAAGTATCTTAGAATATTCGTCACTAGGAATTAAAGTTGCTTTTACAGAATTGGATATTACGGTTTTACCAAATCCGTGGGATTTAAAAGGGGCAGAGATTAGTCAGAAATTTGAGGGAAGTGAGAAAATGAATCCTTATCCAAAAGCATTGCCAGATTCTATTCAAAACAAGCTTGCAGAACGTTATGCTTCAATTTTTAAATTATTTTTAAAACACAAAGATAAAATTAGCAGAGTTACTTTTTGGGGTGTTCACGATGGGCAATCTTGGTTAAATGACTGGCCAATAAAAGGAAGAACCAATTATCCGTTGCCATTTGATAAAGACTTAAGACATAAAAAAGCATATGATAGTATTTTAAAGCTGAAAGCAAATAAAGAATAAACACCAAAAATAGTGCAGCTTTGAGAAAACAATCAACAATCGGTTGTGAAATGAAAAATAACTTAAATAAAGTAAACTAAATTTGCATAATATGTTTTTTTGTCTAATTTTACACAACCGATTGTTTTAATTGTAATCTGTTTTCCTGCAAGGCTTTCAAAACCTTGTAGGTATGGATTGCAAAGTTGTATAAAAACAATTGAAACCTACAAGGTTTTGAAAGCCTTGCAGGAATAGAACTAACTAACCACAAAACCACCAATGACTAACATTTCACAAAAATTATCCATCAAAGAGAAAATTGGATACAGCTTAGGAGACTTAGCCGCCAATCTCGTTTTTCAGACTTTGATGACGTATTTGGCATATTTCTATACCGATATTTACGGATTATCACCAACAGATTCTTCTATAATTATGCTGATTGTTGGGTTAATTGCGGCCTTTATTTTTAATCCGATCATTGGGGTTTTAGCAGACAGAACGAGTACCAAATGGGGAAAATTCAGACCTTGGATTTTAATAACTGCAATTCCGCTTGGTGTGGTAGCTTTATTAGCATTTTCGACTCCAGATTTCTCTTATAAAGGAAAAGTAATTTATGCCGTTGCAACCTATACTTTATTACTTCTTTTTTATGCAGCTAACAATCTGCCTTATTCAGCTTTAAGTGGTGTTATTACGGGCGATATGAAAGAACGAAATAGCATGTCTTCCTATCGTTTTGTGGCGGTTATGTTTGCTCAGTTTTTTGTTCAGGTTTTTATGCTTGGCATTATCAAAAGTGCTGGAAACGGAGATAAAGCTATCGGAATTGAAAAGGTAATGACTGCGCTGGCAATTATTGGAACAATCATGCTTTTAATTACTTTTTTAACCACAAAAGAAAGAATCATTCCAAAACCTGAACAAAAGTCAAGTGTAAAAGAGGATTTGAGCGATTTAATCAAAAATAGGCCTTGGGTAATTATGCTTTCGCTGACGACTTTGGTTTTTGTGACTTTGGCAATGAAAGGCGGTTCGTATGTGTATTATTTTGAGAATTATGTAGATAAAGAACAATTAGCGATTTTTATTCAGCCTATTTTGGATTTTCTAACCAATATCGGATTGAATCATTTTGGAAATGATCCAGTTTCAGCAGGATTTGGTTTGTTCAATGCAGGTGGAATTATATTCATGATTGTCGGAATTACATTGTCTAAAAATCTGGCAGACAAATACGGAAAACGAAATGTTTTTGGAGTATTCTTATTCATTTCAACACTATTTATAATCGCTTTCTATTTTTATCCGCCAACATCGATCGGATTGATATTTTTCTCTCAAATTCTGCACGGATTTTTCTACGGAATCACCATCCCGATTCTTTGGGCGATGATTGCCGATGTTGCCGATTATTCAGAATGGCTGAACAATCGCCGCGCTACAGCAATTATTTTTTCGGCAATGATGGTTGGATTAAAAGCAGGATTAAGTATTGGTGGCGCTTTAACTACTTTGTTTTTGGGGTATTTCAATTATATTCCAAATGCGTCAGAACAGTCGCAAACTGCCATAAACGGAATCAAATTATTGGTGAGTATTTTCCCCGCAATCCCATTTTTAATTGGAGCTGGATTGTTGTTTTTCTATAAAATCAATAAAGCAATGGAAGTGCAGATTGAAACAGAATTAAAAGAAAGAAGAACTTAATTATTTAATAAAATATTACTATGCCTGAAGATAGCATTGAACACATTAATTTTGAGGAAATTAATGAGCTGGCGATTTCAAAGCCTTTAGTATCTCATATGTATACAGCCGATCCTTCGGCACATGTATTCAACGGGAAGATTTACATTTATCCGTCGCATGATATTGATGCAGGAATTCCATTTAACGATAATGGTGACCATTTTGGAATGGAAGATTATCATGTTTTTTCTATGGAAGATATTTCATCAGAAGTAGTTGATAATGGTGTTGCATTGCATGTAGATAATGTGGCTTGGGCCGAAAAACAAATGTGGGCGCCTGATGCTGCACATAAAAACGGAAAGTATTATTTGTATTTTCCTGCCAAACGTGCCAATGGAATTTTTCAGATTGGTGTTGCTATTTCAGATTCGCCAGTTGGACCTTTTGTTCCTGAAAAAGATGCCATAAAAGGAAGTTACAGTATCGATCCTGCAGTTTTTGAAGACGAAGACGGAAAACATTATATTTATTTTGGTGGAATTTGGGGCGGTCAGCTTCAAAAATATCGTCATAATAAATACGATGATAATAACGAAGAACCTTCTGCAAAAGAAAAAGCTTTAGGACCAATTGTGGCTTTATTAAGAGACGATATGTTGGAATTTGCTGAAGAGCCAAAAGAGATTAAAATCTTGGATGAAAATGGAAATGAAATTCTGGCTGGCGATAACGACCGTCGTTTTTTTGAAGCTTCTTGGGTTCATAAATACAACGGAAAATATTATTTCTCTTATTCAACAGGCGATACGCATTTTATCTGTTATGCAATTGGCGATAATCCTTATGGACCGTTTATATATCAGGGAAGAATTTTGAATCCTGTTGTGGGCTGGACATCTCATCATTCGATTTGTGAAGTAGAAGGCGAATGGTATTTGTTTTACCACGATTCGAGTTTGTCAAAAGGTGTAACGCATTTGAGAAGCATGAAAGTAACCAAAATCGATTATTTAGAAGATGGTTCGATTATCACGATTGATCCTTATGGTATTAGAAGATTAATCGATTAGTTTTTTATGTAAAAAAAATTTAGCAAAAATTACAATCGGTTGTGTCAATGTAGTTCATCAGGTTTGTCATTTCGACGTAAGGAGAAATCACACTAGAAACTCCACACAGTATATCGCCAATCTTTGTCGAATCTCGAGTGTGATTTCTCCTTACGTCGAAATGACAAATATTGCGGTCATTGCTTTGCACACTTTGCGGTTAAGTCATTTTGTAGAGCTACTTGCGAAGATTTCTCGTTCTTCGAAATGATAAAACTGTGTCTTATGAAACTGTCCGCGTGAGGGATAGAAGTGGAAAGCCCACAGCCTGACGAAGGAAGAGCGAGGACTTGCAACGGATAGCCTCCCGATAGCTATCGGGACAGGCATACGCCCAAATTATTGAAATATAGAATTTTAAAAACTTAACATAATTAATGTAAAAAACAATTTTTTATAAAAGTTTTTTATCTACTTTAGCATAACAGAACGGAACAGAACGGTATGCTGAAAGAAGAAGAAAAATTTGAGTTTATAATGAATCACGAAAGTGATATTCCGAAGTACCAGCAGTTGGTGGACGGAATCACAAATTCGATTGCGGAGAATATTTTACAAAAAGGAGATTTATTGCCGTCTGTGAATGTCATCTGCAAAACGTATCAACTTTCGAGAGACACGGTTTTTAAGGCGTATTCGATTTTAAAGGATCAAAAAGTAATCGATTCTGTACCGAACAAAGGTTATTATGTGGCGGGAGAAACCAGAAAAGTGCTTTTAGTTTTAGATACGTTTAAGGCTTATAAAGAGGTTTTGTATCATTCGGTTGTGAATAATCTGCCTGATAATGTGATTATTGATGTGCAGTTTCATCATTATAATATTGATGTTTTTAAAACAATCATTAACAACGGAATCGGGAAGTATTCTAAATATGTGATTATGAATTTTGATCATGCAGCTATTGCTCCGACTTTGTCGGCAATTTCGAATGATAAACTGCTTTTGATTGATTGGAATATTCAGGCTAAAAAGACAAATAATTATGTTTTTCAGGATTTCGGAAAAGCGTTTTATGAGTCTTTGACAGAGGCGGTGGATTTGTTTAAAAAATATAAAAAGATACATTTTATTTATCCAGATTTCACGAATCATCCATGGGAAACAGTGGAGTTTTTTAAGAAATTTTGTGCCGATTTTGGTTTTGAATATGAGGTTATTACCGATCCAAAAAAGTTCAATATCGAAAAAGGAATTGCTTATATCAGTGTAAGCGACAGGATTTTAGGGCACTTTTTAGAACAGTGCAAAGAAAAAGATTTCGAACCTGGAAAAGACGTTGGATTTTTATCATACAACGAAACTCCGATGAAGAAATTTATATATAAAGGAATTTCAGTCGTATCAACTGATTTTAAAGAAATAGGAACCAAAGCAGCGGCATTTATTACGCACGATGAAGAAACGAAGTGTTATGTGCCGACAAAATTAATAATAAGAGAATCATTATAGTATGTATTATATCGGATATGATATTGGAAGTTCTTCTGTCAAGGCAGCCTTGGTAGAAGCTGAAACGGGTAAAAAAGTGATCGTTTTGAATGAACCGCAGAACGAAATGGAAATCCTTTCAATTCACCCAGATTGGGCAGAGCAAGATCCTGAAATTTGGTGGCAGCACATTTGTACGGCAACGAAAAGAGCAATTAAAGAAGCGAATATCGACGCTTCTAAAATTCAGGGAATTGGCATTTCGTACCAAATGCATGGATTAGTAATTGTGGATAAAGACGGAAATGCACTTCGTAACTCTATTATTTGGTGCGATAGCCGTGCGGTTGAAATTGGAAATAAGGCTTTCGCCGAAATTGGAGAAGAAAAATGCATGTCGCATTTATTGAATTCGCCAGGAAATTTTACAGCTTCAAAGCTAAAATGGGTGAAAGAAAACGAACCTGAAGTTTACAATAAAATTGCTAAATATATGCTTCCGGGAGATTACATCGCATTGAAGTTGACAGGCGAAGTAACGACAACTAAAAACGGTTTGTCTGAAGGAATGCTTTGGGATTATAAAGAAAATAAAGTAGCCGATTGGCTTTTAGAATATTACGGAATTGATACTTCATTGACGCCGAAAATTGTAGAAAATTTTACGAATCAAGGAGTTGTTACAGAAAAAGCTTCGGCAGAATCTGGTCTTCCGGCTGGAATTCCGATCGTGTACAGAGCAGGAGATCAACCAAATAATGCGTTGTCATTAAATGTGCTTCGTCCAGGAGAAGTTGCGGCAACAGGTGGTACATCAGGCGTTTTCTATGCTGTTACAGAAACAAATTCAGGAAAAAGTACTCGTGTAAACAACTTTGTTCATGTGAATTACACGGAATCAAATCCGAGAGTTGGAAAATTACTGAATATAAATGGAGCAGGAATCCAATACCGATGGATGCGAAACAATATCGGAAATGAGTCGTATGAAGAAATGAATGAAAAAGCATCTCAGATAAATGTAGGTTCGCAAGGATTGGTTGTCATTCCGTTTGGAAATGGAGCCGAAAGAATGTTCAATAATAAAAATATTGGATCTCATATTTTAAACCTGAATTTTAATATTCATACCAACGCGCATTTATTTAGAGCATCTTTGGAAGCAATTGCATTTTCTTTTGTTTACGGAATGGAATGCCTGAAAGATGATAATGCGACGATTAATGTCATTAGAGCTGGAAATGATAATTTATTCCGTTCGGAAATTTTCTCTAATACAGTTGCAACATTAATTGGGCATGAAATAGAAATTTACAATACAACTGGAGCAGTAGGAGCGGCCAGAGCAGTAGGCTTGACAGATGGTGACTTTGAAAAATTTGGATCAGGAATTACAACAAACGATCATGTAATGACCTTTTTGCCTCTGAAAAACAAAGAGGAATACGAAGCGGCATATCAAAAATGGAAAAAAGAATTAGAATTAATATTAACAAATAAATAAAAAAATCAAATGATAGTTTTAGGAGATAAAGAATACTACAAAGGTATTGGCCAAATTAAATTTGAAGGAAAAGAGTCTGACAATCCTTTGGCATTTAAATATTACAATCCAGACCAAGTTGTGGCTGGAAAAACAATGCGTGAGCACTTTAAATTTGCAATTGCTTACTGGCATACTTTCTGTGGACAAGGTAGCGATCCATTCGGGCCAGGAACGCAACAATTTGCTTGGGACGCTTCATCAGATCCTTATCAAGCTGCAAAAGATAAAGCAGATGCTGCTTTTGAATTCATCAGCAAAATGGGATTCGATTATTTCTGTTTTCACGATTACGATTTGATTGCTGAAGGAGCAACTTTCGCAGAATCAGAAAAACGTTTGGCTTTTATTACAGATTATTTAAAACAGAAAAAAGCAGAATCTGGAATTAAATTGCTTTGGGGAACTTCAAACTGTTTCTCAAATCCAAGATTCATGAACGGAGCAGCTACAAATCCTGATTTTAATGTTGTGGCAAGAGCTGGAGGACAAGTAAAATTAGCGCTTGATGCAACAATTGCTTTAGGTGGAGAAAATTACGTATTCTGGGGAGGTAGAGAAGGTTATATGTCTTTACTAAATACAGATATGGGAAGAGAATTAGACCACATGGCACAATTTTTAGCAATGTCTAGAGACTATGCAAGATCTCAAGGTTTTAAAGGAACTTTCTTTATCGAGCCAAAACCAATGGAGCCATCAAAACACCAATACGATTTTGACTCTGCAACTGCAATTGGATTCTTAAAAAACTATGGTTTAGACAAAGATTTTAAAATCAATATCGAAGTTAACCACGCGACATTGGCACAACATACTTTTCAACACGAATTAGAAGTGGCTGCAAAAGCTGGAATGTTAGGAAGTATCGATGCTAACAGAGGTGATTACCAAAACGGATGGGATACAGATCAATTTCCAAATAACATCCAAGAAACTACTGAAGCAATGTTAGTTTTCTTAAAAGCTGGAGGATTGCAAGGCGGAGGAGTTAACTTTGATGCTAAAATCAGAAGAAACTCTACAGATTTAGAAGATGTTTTCTTAGCGCACATTGGTGGAGCTGATACTTTTGCAAGAGCTTTATTGACTGCCGATAAAATCATAACTTCTTCTCCTTACGAAAAATTAAGAACAGAAAGATACAGTTCATTCGATTCTGGAAAAGGAAAAGATTTTGCTGATGGAAAATTAAATCTTAAAGATCTTTATACTATCGCTCACGAAAATGGAGAATTAAATCTTCAAAGCGGTAAACAAGAATTGTTTGAAAATATCATCAATCAATACATTTAATTGATTTAGATTAATTAAACACATAGAAACATAGATTTTGATTTGTTGAAAAGAGATGAAAGAAAATCTAGATTTTCACACATAGCTATGTGTATTTAAACTAGTGAAACGCCTTTTATAGATGAAGTGAATCTATGTTTCTATGTGTTTAAATTTTTTTTAGTGAGAAACTATCTGAAAATAAATTATGATATGATAGTTATAAAACGTTTTTAAATAAAAACTTCGAAAATGTGTATTAAGATTATGGCTTTTTTACATTGAGATTTACGAAAAATAGATTGAAGGTTTAGTTACTATTTTTTGAAAATCGAAACGAATAAAAAGTCAGTTTGATAAAATAATAAGTGAGTATTTTTTATTGAAGGTTTTTTGAAGAGCAGAATCAATCGAAATGCACATTTTTCACTCACTACAAGATGCAGAGAACTTTGTCAAAGTTTAAAACTTTGACAAAGTTTTTTTTCGCAAAACCACTTTTAACTTAAACCAAAAAACTTATGAAATTTTTTATTGACACTGCTAATCTTCATGATATTGAAGAAGCGCAGGCTTTAGGCGTTTTAGATGGTGTAACCACGAATCCGTCTTTAATGGCAAAAGAAGGTATTACAGGAAAAGAAAATATCCTGAAACATTATTTAAATATTTGCAATATTGTTGATGGAGATGTTTCTGCCGAAGTAATCTCGACTGATTTTGAGGGAATGATTAAAGAAGGAGAAGAATTAGCCACTTTGCATCCTCAAATCGTGGTTAAATTACCAATGATTGGTGACGGTGTAAAAGCCTGTAAATACTTTTCTTCAAAAGGAATTCGCACAAATGTTACATTAGTTTTTTCTGCGGGACAAGCTTTATTAGCGGCTAAAGCTGGCGCGACTTATGTTTCTCCATTTTTAGGACGTTTAGATGATGTTTCTACTGATGGAATGCATTTAATTGCTGAAATCAGAGAAATCTACGATAACTACAATTACCAAACGCAAATACTTTCTGCTTCAGTAAGGCATACCATGCATATTGTAAATTGTGCCAAAGTTGGATCAGATGTTATGACAGGACCGCTTTCTGCAATAAAAGGTCTGCTAAAACATCCTTTAACTGATATTGGACTAAAACAATTTGTTGAAGATGCTAAAAAGATGAATTTATAGTTTTAGAATTCTTTTTTTAAGAATAATTTTTAAATCCCCTCAAGCAATTTTGAGGGGATTTTTTTTGAAATATAAGCAACCGATTGTTTCTTTAATGACTTTGTAAGAAATATATTGTTTAGAGTTTAGTTGCTTGATTTTTAGAAGATAAGCGTCTTACTGCCTTATTTTACAAGGGATGATGATAAATTTGCATTTATTGTTGATATTATCATTTTACGATAACGTTTTAGTGAATTTCTAAAAAATTATAAATTTTAACTTTTTATGTTTTTTTTAAGAATTTGAAGTAATCTATTTATTATCTCTAACGTTTTCGCTCTTCGGAATCTTGTTTTTGATGATTGTTTAATGTTTTTTGATTTTAAATGTTTAAAATGTTTTTTTTGAACGATGTTTTTTTGAAATTGATAAAAAAAATTAACGCAACCGATTGTGTGTTGTTGTTTTTTACATATATTTGTTTTGACAATAAGGGTATAAGTCGTTTGAATTTGCAGTAAATAAAAATGACATAACTCTATAAACAAGAAACTAACTAAACCATACTATTAACTAATTAAACCAATTATTTATGACTAACTTTTTAATTACTAAAAGCAGATCTAAATACTTTAAGAATTTAGGGTTCTTAATTCTCATGCTGGTATTTTCTGCTGCGGTAAATGCGCAAATTACTGTTTCGGGTACTGTATCTGATAGTAGCGGACCAATACCTGGTGTAAATATTATCGTTAAAGGAACCAAAACAAGTACAGTATCTAATTTTGACGGAACATATACGCTTACTTCTATTCCTGCCAACAGCACTTTAGTTTTTAGTTTCATCGGTTATAAACCGTATGAAATTGCAGTAAACAATAAAACTAAAATTGATGCTTTGTTAGAAGAAAATCTAAACGACTTAAAAGAGGTTGTTGTTATTGGATATGGAACGGCGAAAAGAGCAGATTTAACAGGAGCTATTTCTTCTATATCAAGTTCGGCTGTTACACAATCTGTTGCTACAACGATCGATCAGGTTTTGCAAGGTAGAGCGGCGGGTGTACAAATACAGCAAAATACCGGTACTCCTGGAGGAAGTTCTTCTGTGCGTATTCGTGGTATCAGTTCTATTACTGGCTCAAACGAACCAATTTATGTAATTGATGGTGTAATTATAGATGGTAATTCGGGTTCTATAAATATAAATCCGCTTGCAGGAATTAACCCAAATGATATTGCTTCCATCGATATTTTGAAAGATGCTTCGGCAACTGCAATTTATGGTTCTAGAGCTGCAAACGGGGTAATTATAGTGACAACCAAAACAGGAAAAAAAGGAGATTTAACCTTAAACTTTGATAGTTATGTAGGTTGGCAGCAGATGCCAAAACAATTGCAAGTCCTAAATCTTAGAGAATATGGAACACTAAAAAATACTCGTGCAGATTTAGGAATTGTACAACGTGATAATACTTTTATTAGACCAGAATTATTAGGAGAAGGAACAAACTGGCAAGACGAATTATTTCAAGTAGGTTTAATTCAAAATTACAATTTATCTGCTTCTGGAGGTTCTGATACTACTACTTACGCATTAGGAATGTCTTATTTTGATCAAGAAGGAACGGTAATTGGATCTTCTTTTGATCGTCTAACTCTTAGAGGCGTAATTGATTCTCAGGTTAAAAAATGGTTTAAGGTTGGAGTGAACATGAATTTATCTAAAACAAACCAAGTTACTACAGTTACAGATGATTCGGTAATTTTAATCGCTTTGAAGCAAACGCCAAACGTAGCGGCAAGAAATGCAGATGGATCTTTTGACGGACCAGATACAACTGAATTTGTTCAAACCAATCCGTTAGGAATTGCGATGTTGAAAGATAATTACGGAAAAGATTATAGTTTTAGAGGAAATGCTTATGCAGAAATTAGTTTTACAAAAGACTTAAAACTTAGAACACAATACTCTTTAGATTTAGGTTTTGGAAATAGATATACTTTTAATCCGTCATACACTTTTGGAGCTTTATCAAATGAAGTTAGAGAGGGATCAAGAACAAAATCTACTAGCGAAAACTGGATTTGGACCAATACGCTGACTTATAATAAAGTATTTGGAAAACATAATGTGAATGCAATGTTTACTCAAGAGCTTCAGGAAAGAAATTGGGAAAATCTTTATGGCTACCGTTCAGGTTATTTAACAAATGGGGCAACAGATTTAAATGCAGGAGATCCTACAACAGCTAGAAACTCAAATGCAAGTTCAACAAATTCGCTTAGTTCTTATCTTGGAAGATTAACTTATTCGTTTAATGATAGATATTTTTTAACGGGAACAATCAGAAGAGATGGATCTTCTCAATTTGCTGACGGAAATAAATGGGATTGGTTTCCATCTGCTTCTTTAGCGTGGAAAATCTCAAACGAAGGATTTTTAAAAGACAACACCGTTATTAATAACCTAAAATTACGTGCAGGTTGGGGAATTACCGGAAATTCAAGCGTGCCTAACAATGCTTATACTTCTGTTTACGGAACTTCTGCAACCAATTGGGGAAGCGGTCAGATTGCAACCAATACGGCGAATCCAGATTTGAGATGGGAAAAATCGAACCAAACCAATATTGGTTTAGATTTTGGATTCTTCAATAATAGAGTCGAAATTACAACAGATGTGTATTACAAGAAAACAGACGATTTATTATTAAGATTATCACTTCCTGCCTATGTAGGTACAACAGGACAAGGTTCTACAGCTCCGCCTTATGCAAATATTGGTTCTCTTGAAAATAAAGGTTTTGAGTTTTCTATTAATACAATCAACATGGAGAGAAAAGATTTTCTTTGGAAAACAAACTTCAATATCTCTATGAATAGATTTAAAGTCTTGAAATTAAATTCAGAATCAGGAGTTTACGATCAGACTTTACAGCAAGGTTCAGATGTAACAGTTGTTACGCGCAGTGCAGTTGGTCAGACATTAGGACAGTTTTATGGTTATAAAGTAATTGGACGTTTTGAAAAAGCAACAGATTTCTATTATAAAGATGCAACAGGAACCGTAAAACCAACAGCGTTGCCAGAAGGAATGGTAATTGGGGAAAACGGAGTTTGGATTGGAGATTATATGTTTGAAGATGTAAATAAAGATGGTGTAATCAACGAAAAAGATGCTGGATATATCGGAGATCCTAATCCAGATTTTACTTTCGGTTTTACCAATAATTTCTCATTCAAAGGTTTTGACGTAGCAATTATGTTTACAGGATCTTACGGAAATGATGTTTTAAACTATCAAAGACGCTGGTTAGAAAATCCTCGAGAAAATACCAATTTATTAAAATCGGCTTTAGGATATGCGCAATTAGAATTAATTGATCCGAACGGGCCAAACGATTATCGTAACGTTCAAATCGTTGGCGGAGATCCTTATATGCCAAGAATCGGAGCTTCATCAGCATCATCTGCTTCTAACTATCGTTTGAGCAACAGATTTGTAGAAGACGGATCTTTCGTTAGGCTAAAAAATATTTCAATCGGATATAATCTTCCGAAAGATTTATATTCTAAATACGGAATCTCAAACATCAAAGTATACTCAAATATGCAGAATGTTTTGACTTTTACAAAGTATAAAGGATATGATCCAGAGGTTGGTGCAATCAATCAAAACCAACTTTTAAATGGTATTGATAACGGACGTTATCCTTCACCTATGGTAACTACACTTGGATTAACTGTTAATTTCTAAAAACTGCACAATGAAAACAAAGAAAATATTTTACACGGCTCTAATTATTGCATTGCCATTTGTTTGGACAAGTTGCAGTGATCTTTTAGAAGTTGAACCAAATGATGTCATTACAAAAGAAAATTTTTATAAAACAGAATCTGATTTTCAGGCGGCAACAGGACCATTATACAATAAGGTTTGGTTCGATTTTAATGATAAATTTTATTACGGTTTAGGAGATGGTCGAGGAGCAAATATGTATGCGCCTTTCTCAGACTACGTTTATCCATTTACCGATTTAACAGAAACAGGATTAACAGGACCTTTGGTTTCGGCTTGGGGATCATTATATAATGTTGTACAGCAATCGAATAACGTTATTATCGGAATTTCTGGAAGTTCAATGAGCGATGCTATTAAAAACAAATATATTGCCGAAGCTCGTTTTATGAGAGGAACTGCCTATTGGTATTTGGCTTCATTATGGGGAGACGTAATTATCTCGACAGATCCAAGAGAATTGGTTAAAAATCCGATTGTGAATAAAAATCCGCTAAAAGATGTCTACGAATTTTCTATCCGCGATTTAGAATTTGCAGCAAAATACCTTCCTGAATCTGCTGGACAAGCGGGGCGTTTAACAAGATACAGCGCATTCGGAATGTTGTCTCGTGTTTATTTATCATTTTCAGGAATCAGCGATAATCCAAACAGCGGAACTAGAAATCAGCAATATCTTGATTTAGCAAAAAAAGCGGCAGAAAAAGTAATGTCTTCTGGTCCATATAGTTTGATGGCTAATTATGAAGATATATTTATGATTGACAATAACAATAATCCAGAATCGATGTTTGCGCTGCAATGGGTTCCAAATGGAGATTTTGGAGTAAACAATACGCAACAAGCTTATTTTGCATTAGGTTCTGATATTACTGGAGATGATGCCGCTTGGGGATATTGGACAAGAGCATCGTATGATGTTTTAAAAGAATACGAATCAAAAGACCTTCGCCGAAGAGCGACATGGATGGCTGATGATGATTTTTATCCAGAAATTAATAAGTCCAACGGCGGATATACAGTAAATCATAGTAAAGAATTTGTAAACGTTAAAAAAGGAGTTGTAGGATCCACAAAAGACAACTCAAAAATTACCCGTATGAATTCTGCCTTGAATACCAATATGCTACGCTTGGCTGAAGTTTATTTAAATTATGCAGAAGCCGCTTTAGGAAACAATACTTCCACTTCAGATGCTTTAGCTTTAGAGGGCATAAACAAATTGCGTACACGTGCAGGTCTTACTCCAAAAACATCTTTAACTTATGCTGATATTATACATGAAAGAAGAGTAGAATTGGCTATGGAAGGACAATATTGGTATGATTTGGTACGAAGAGCTTATTACAAACAGCAGGAAGTAATTAACTATGTAACGGGACAAGACAGAGGTGTAATTCAACCTATTCTTTATGATGCTGCTACTAATACAGTTTCTATAGATCCGGCAAGAAGCAGTAGTCCGCGTGCCATTGGAGTTATCGATGCGACAATTTTCCTTCTTCCTTACCCAGAATCTGAGTTGGTTCAGAATCCATTATTGAGAGAGAATCCTGTTCCGTATCAGTTTACAGAAGAGAAAATTAAAGACTTATTCTAGTTTCATAAATAAAAAACTAAAAGACATAAATATGAAATATATTTTAAATAAAAAGTATTGGGCACCAATTGCAATTTTAAGCATGATGGTTTTCGGTATGTTGTTTACTTCTTGCGACAACAACGATTCAGAGGGAGCAACAATTACGATCACAAGAGTATTTTTAGAAGACGTAAATTCGACTGTACCAGATAGAGAAGTTACTTTTGCCCGTTTAGGACAGCTATTGCGTATTGAAGGCTCAGGATTTACAGGTTTAAAGAAAGTATACATAAACGGATATTCGACCTATTTTAATGTTGTTTTTGTATCTAATAATTCGATGTTGGTAAGTGTTTCAGCAGATACGCCAATTTTAGAAGCAGATCCATCAGTTAGAAATACAATTCGTTTTGTAAATGACAATAGCGAAACCACATTTAAATTTGAAATTCGTTCAGGAAAACCTGCTATTTCAAGCATTTCGAATACAATGCCAAATCCAGGCGAAACGATTACCGTGTCAGGAAGTGGCTTAACAGAAGTCAGTAAAGTAGTTTTTCCAGGAAATGTTGAAGTAACATCAGGAATTACATCTGATGAAGATGGCGAATTCTTTATAGTTACAGTTCCAAATGGCGTTTCAGATAATGGAGGTTCATTATTTGTTCAAACTTCAAACGGAGGTGTTTATTCTCCAGCATATTTTAACTGCAAAAGAGGAATTATTTTAGATTTTGATGGAAGAGGAACTCAAGGATCTTGGAGTACAGCTACAATTCCGGGTATGATTGCACCAGCAGATCTTGAATCAGCTACAATTGGTACAGGAAATGCTTCGCACGGTAAATATGTACCACATCGTCCTGCACGACTTGCTTCTATCGCCCCAGCAACTGGACGAGCAACAGAAGCTTGGACAGCTGGAACAGGCGTAGATAACTGGAGAACGCAATTAACTCCTTTTATTCCTGCTAGTACACCTCTTGATAAAGTAGCGTTTCAGTTTGATATCTATGTGCCAGATGCGTGGAAAGATTCTGGTTACTTAAAAATATGTACAGTCAATAATTTTAATGCAGGTACATGGGCAGGAGGAGTTTACAATTACATTCCGTGGCTCGTTGATGGAAAATCAGTCGCTTTTCAGACTACAGGATGGATAACTGTAACCATTCCGTTAAATAAATTTTATCAGTGGTCTAAAGAAGCAGCTACTTTCGAAACTGTTCTGACTTACCGTGAAACTACAACGTATCAAAATTTTGGAATTTGGTTTGAAAATGCCGATGTAAAAATGAAAGACGTTCTAGGAACAGAAAGCGCAGTAGAATTTCCATCAAAAGCAACTTCTGTAAAAGTGTATACAGACAACTGGAGAATTGTACCATTAGATACGCCAGTTTACAACGATTTTAACTAACACAGCCACAAAATGAAATACAAATATATCATACCAATAATTGCTTCATCACTAATGATTTTGTCATCATGCGATGATAATTTGATGGAGTGGGGAAAAGACCCAGAACACGGAGAAATAACAGGCGCAGAGCTTCCATTAGCTTTAGTAGAAAAAATTAGCCGTTATGAGCCATTAAAAGTATATTCTGATTTTTCTTTAGGAAACGGAATCGGAATTAGTTTATACATGAGCGATGCCAATTATAGAAAAATCGTAAATGAAAATTTTGATGAGGTTACACCGGGTTACGAAATGAAGCACGGTGCAATGGTAAATGCTAAAGGAGAAATTAATTTTACTAATGTTGATGCTTTTATCGCTGCTACAAAGAGTGCTGGACTAAAAGTTTTCGGACATACTTTAATTTGGCATTCCAATCAAAATGCAAGTTATTTAAACGGAATAATTGCACCAACGGTAATTCCAGGCTCAAGCGGAACTAATATTTTAGACTTAGCTCCTATAAAAGATGGAACCTTTACGGGTTGGGCAAGATATAATGCAGGAAAAGGAATTACAACTGTTGCTAATTCTGGATTAACCAGTACATCAGCAGCCGTTCAATTGGCATCTAGTGCCACATCTTCCGCTGCTTATAATTTACAGCTGATATCTCCAAATGTGCCAATTGTGGCAGGACATAATTATGAGATTTCATTTTATATTAAATCTGATGTTACTGGGAAAGGACGTATTTCATTTAATGCTTCTTTAAATGCTCAATATCCATTTAAAGATTGGATGAATACTGGAACTGGAACTGAAGCTTTCACAACAACTTCTTCTTGGCAACAAGTTAAAATTAAATTGGCTCCAGGCGATTTTAAAACAGGAAGCACAACGTTTCAGTTTAATTTAGATTTAGGATATTTACCAAACGTAACCTATTTAATTGATGCAAATACCTTAGCTGTTGTAGATCTTGATGCTTCAACTGGACCAGTTAATTTAGTTTCTAACGGAACATTTAATTCTGGAATAACTGGTTGGAGCAGAGCAAATGGTGCAGCAGATGCTTTGAGCGCAGGAACTGGAGCGGCAAATGTTTACGAAGGAAGCGGATCAATGAAAGTGGTAAATGCTACAAGTACTGCAACAGAACAATGGAGAACTCAAGTTCAGACTACTTTTACTTCTGCATTAGTAGCAGGAAAAAGTTATACAATTTCGTATATGATTCGATCTGAAGCAGCTGGTTCAGTAAGATGCTCAACGACACCATCATCATTAGCAAATTATCAAGGAGATCAAACTACAACGACTACTTGGAAACAAGTAGAATGGAAAATCACTGCAAAAGGTGGAGAAACTGGTTTTGGTTTCGATTTAGGAGGAGCTGCTGGAACCTATTATATCGACAATGTTTTAGTAACCGACGGAACATCATCTGGCGGAGGAGCAACAGCACCAATTACAATTGAAAAAACAGATGCTGAGAAAACTAAAATTATTGGTGATGCCATGACCGATTGGATTTCTAAAATGATGACACATTACAAAACTGGAGTTTTTGCTTGGGATGTTGTAAATGAGCCAATGAAAGAAGATGGAACTTTAAGAAACGGAACTGAAGGCGACACCGCAACAGACTATTTCTCTTGGGTAAAATATCTTGGAAAAGATTACGCTGTAACAGCTTTCAAATTGGCACGTCAATACGGAAATGCAACCGATAAATTGTTTATTAACGATTATAACTTAGAATCGAGATTAGACAAATGCGACGGAATAATCGAATATGTAAAATATATTGAAAGCAAAGGAGCAACGGTTGACGGAATCGGAACGCAGATGCACATTGGTTTAACGACTGATAAAGATAAAATTGTTCAGATGTTCCAAAAATTGGCAGCTTCAGGAAAATTAATTAAAATCTCAGAGTTAGATATTAGATTAGGAACTGCAACGCCAACAGTAGCACAACAAGCTTCACAAGCAGAAATGTATCAATACGTAATCGATATGTACAAAAAATACATTCCTGTTCCGCAACAGTACGGAATTACAATTTGGGGCGTTTCTGATAATGCAAAAGAACATGAATACTGGCTTCCAAATGAATCTCCAAATCTTTGGGATGCAAACTATGTTCGTAAACATGCATACAAAGGTGCAGCAGACGGACTTGCAGGAAAAGATGTAAGTTTAGGATTTTCGGGTGAGTTAGTAAAACCTTAATAAATTAAAATCTGTTGAGTAGCAAAAAAGCTTTGTCAAAGTTCTAAATTTTGACAAAGCTGCTTTGTTTATTTTTACTATTAAAACAAAAAAGTATGTTTCATATTCTCAAAAAAAGTTTTCTTCTAATTGCCTTATTTTTAATGCATTTTGGGTTTTCTCAAAACATACCTCATCTTCAAAAAAAAGGAAATAAAACACAATTAATTGTAAACCAAAAACCATTTTTGATACGCGGCGGAGAATTAGGAAATTCTTCAGCAACAAGTATGGAAAGCATGGAAACGATTTGGCAAAAATTGGTTGACATGAACCTCAACACCGTTCTTACACCAATTTATTGGGAATTGATAGAACCTGAAGAAGGAAAATTTGAATTCCAGTTAGTAGACGATTTGATTCTTCGAGCGAGAAAAGAAAATTTAAAATTGGTTTTTCTTTGGTTTGGATCTTGGAAAAATAGTATGTCGAGTCATGCGCCGGCTTGGGTAAAATTAAACCAGAAAAAATACCCGAGAGTAAAAGACGACAAAAATAAAAGTCATGAAATTGTAACGCCTTTCAGCGAAAATAACCTGCAAGCCGATTTGAATGCTTTCAAAAAATTAATTAATCATATTAAAGAATTCGATCAAAAAGAGCAAACGGTAATTATGATTCAAGTTGAAAATGAAATCGGAATGCTGCCAACTGCACGCGATTATCATCCTTTGGCAAATGAAGCTTTTAAAAAAGAAGTTCCAAAAGAATTGTTGCAATATCTTCAAAAAAATAAAGAAAAATTGGTTCCAGAATTTTTAGAAATATGGAAGAAAAACGGATTTAAAACATCAGGAAACTGGGAAGAAGTTTTTGGAAAAGGACTTCATACAGATGAAATTTTCATGGCTTGGTATTTTTCAGAATTCACAAACAAAATTGCAAAAGCAGGAAAAGACATTTATCCAATTCCAATGTTTGTAAATGCAGCACTAAATGCACCCGAAAAAAAGCCTGGACAATATCCTAGCGCAGGTCCGTTACCGCATCTTATGGATGTTTGGAAAGCCGCGGGAAATGCTGTAGATTTTTTAGCGCCAGATTTTTACAATCCGTCTTTCAAACAATGGAATGATTTATTTACGCGTCAAGGCGATCCGCTTTTTATTCCCGAACATCGTTTTGATGAAACCGCGCCATTTAAAGGTTTGTATGCAATTGGTCATTACGAAGCAATTGGTTTTTCGCCATTTTCTATTGAATCTGTTACCGATGCAAAAAAAGAACCTTTGGGCAAAATCTATGATTTGATAAAACAATTAACACCAACAATTGAATCATATAAAGGACAAGGAAAAATCGACGGCGTTCTTTTAGACAAAGAAAATAATACGGAAATCATAAAAATGGGCAATTACGAATTCACTTTCAAACATGATTATACTTTAAATTGGTCGGATGGAGCAAAAGCTGAGGTTTGGCCAATGTCAAGCGCGATTATTATTGAAATTGCTAAAGATGAATTTTATATTGCAGGTTCCGGAATTGTGGTGACTTTTAAAACTTTAAAAGAAAATCTAAATGCTGGAATTTTAAAAACCGATCAAGGTAGATTTGAAAATGAAGTTTGGAAAACGATAAGACATTTCAACGGAGATCAAACGCATCAAGGAAGACATTTAAGAATTTCTGTTGGCGATTACGAAATCCAAAAAATAAAATTATATAGTTACGAGTAGTTTTTTTGCCACGAATTTCACGAATTGGCACTAATTTTTTTGCAGTTGTCATTAATTTCACAAATTAAAAAATTCGTGAGATTGTAATGTTACAGACAAAATATGAATTAGTGCCAATTCGTGAAATTCGCGGCGAAAAAAAACGTGGCAAAAAAAACGTATTAAAATGAAAAAAATAATATTAGCATTTTTAATAACCTTTAGCGTCAGCGCGCAAATAAAATTGCCGAGATTAATAAGCGACGGAATGATTTTGCAGCGCGATACCAAAGTCAATATTTGGGGTTGGGCATCGGCAAATGAAAATATTGAACTCGATTTTAAAGGAAAAAAGTACAATACAACAACATCTGAAGAAGGAAAATGGTCGATTCAGCTTCCGTCACAAAAAGCGGGCGGATCTTACGAAATGACTTTAAAAGCAACCAATATAATTGTGCTGAAAAATATTCTTTTCGGTGACGTTTGGCTTTGTTCTGGACAATCTAATATGGAACTTCCGATGGATAGATTGAAAGACAAATACAAAGATGTAATTGCGAAATCGGAGAATTCGAATATTAGACAATTTTTAGTTCCAGATGAATATTATTTTGAAAAAGAAAGAAATGATTTTTCGTCAGGCGAATGGATTTCGGCAAATCCAAACAACGTTTTGCAATTTACTGGCGTTGGTTATTTTTTCGCAACAGAAATTTACGAAAAGTATAAAATTCCAATCGGATTAATAAATAGTGCTTTGGGCGGTTCTCCAGCTGAATCTTGGATTAACGAAGAGGGAATTAAAAAGTTTCCAGACTATTATCAAGAATATCTGAAATTTAAAGACGGGAAACTCGAAAAACAAATCGATGAAAATGATCGAAAAGTAAGTTCAGATTGGCATAAATTAGTAAATCAAACCGATTTGGGTTTACAAAATAAATGGAAAAACACAAACGATATTTCCGATTGGAAAACAATGAAAATTCCAGGTTATTGGGCTGATGGAGAACTTGGAAATGTAAACGGTTCTGTTTGGTTTAAAAAAGAGTTTGTTTTAGAAAAAGTAAAAGAAAATGAAGCAAAATTAATTTTAGGACGAATTGTAGATGCCGATTCTGTTTTTGTAAACGGAAATTTTGTGGGAACAACTTCGTATCAATACCCGCCGAGAATTTATTCTTTCAATGCTGGTTTTTTAAAAGAGGGAAAAAACGAAATTACTGTTCGTGTCATTAACAATTCTGGAAGAGGCGGTTTCGTAGCCGATAAACCTTACGAGTTAGTTATTGGCGATAAAACAATCGATTTAAAAGGAAATTGGAACTATAAATTAGGTTCGAAAATGAATCCCCTTCCTGGACAAACATTTGTAAGATGGAAACCCGTTGGACTTTATAATGCAATGATTTCGCCTTTAAAAAATTATCCGTTAAAAGGTGTTTTATGGTATCAAGGCGAATCGAACACCAAAAAACCTTCAGAATATTTTTCTTTAATGGAAACTTTAATTGATACATGGCGCACGCAACTCGATCAAGAAAAATTGCCATTTTTAATTGTTCAACTCACAAATTACATGGATCCAAAATCGGAGCCTGTAGAAAGCAGTTGGGCGGCTTTGAGACAACAACAATCCAATTTATTAAAAGTTGAAAATACAGGATTGGCAGTGACAATAGATTTGGGCGAATGGAATGATATTCATCCTTTAAACAAATATGATGTTGGAAAAAGATTGGCACTTCAAGCAAGAAAATTCGTTTATGGCGAAAAAAAATTAATTGCTTCTGGCCCAATTTTTAAATCAATGGAAAAGAAAGAAGATCAGCTTATTTTGAGTTTTGCTGAAATTGGAACTGGATTAATAAACAAAGGAGGAAATATTTTAAACGGTTTTGCAGTTGCGGGTTCAGATGGAAAATTTGTCTGGGCGAAAGCAATTATTGAAGGCAATAAAATTATTGTTTGGAATAATGATGTCCGAAATCCAGTAAAAGTTCGTTATGCTTGGGCAGATAATCCTAATAATGCTAATTTATACAATAAAGAAAATTTGCCTGCTTCGCCTTTTGAGGCAGAGTTGAAGTAGTTACAAAGATTTTCTGTAGAGACGCACCGCAGTGCTTCTACATCTAGTATATCGATAAACATTGTGTTAGACGCACTGCGGTGCGTCTCTACGATAAACAGACATAAAATCAAATCTGTGATATTTTAGCCCAATTTTGTCATTTCGAGGAACGAGAAATCACACTAGAAGATCGAGAAAGATTTTCGCTTTTTCTTTGCGGACTTGCGCGTGTGATTTCTCGTTCCTCGAAATGACAAACTTTTGACCTTAAACTTTAAATTCCAAAAATCACTTCAAATTCTCCATCAACATATTCAAAAAGGCTTTAACTGCTTTTTTCTCATACACTTCTTTCAAGGAAATAAGCATTGCAGTTCGTGTCATATTTTGCCCTTTTATTGGAATCGCATGTAAATCTTTTTCGTTTTCAATTGTTGTTTTGGTCAAGATTGTGTGCCATTTTCCTGTTTTAATTAATTCTAATAAAGTTGGAATATCATTGATTTCAATCGTAACTTTCGGATTGAGATTATCCTTTTTAAAAGCTTTATTTATAAATTGTGTTGTGCTAAAACCGCTAGAAGGAAGCGCGAGAGGCAACGAACTCACTTCACTCAAAGAAATGCTTTTTTTATTGGTGAATGAAGTTTCAGCTGAGATAACCAAAGCCATTGGAGACGTAAATAATTCTCTGTATTTGAAATGTTCCTCTGAAGCGATTTCTTCAAAAGTCAGAATTACATCGAGCTCAAAATGATTCAGTTTCTGGATTAATTCCTGAGAAGTTCCAAAAACAATTTCAAATTGAATTTTAGGATATTCTGAACTAAATAAAATCAGCGCTTTAGTAACCACGTGGCGCAATGCATAAGTTACACCGATAGCAATTTTTCCAGTTTCAAGATTATTCAGGTCTTTAATAAATTGAAATCCATCTGAAGCTTTATTTACCGATTGCTGCGCGTAAACGGCAAATAAATTTCCAGCTTCGGTTAGTGTAATTCTTTTTCCGATTCTATTAAAGAGAGGAACTTGTAATTCGTCTTCCAACTGTTTAATTTGTTGTGATAGTGTGCTTTGGCTAATATAAAGTGCGGAGGCAGCTTCTGTAAAGTTTAGTAATTCTTTTGCTTTGAGAAAATATTTAAGCTGTCGAAGTTCCATTTCTAAATCGGTTTTATCGATTGATTATATCGAAAAATAAGGTTTTACAAATATAGAAAATCTTAAGAACTTTGTCGTGTTGTAAAATTACAGAAGATAGAAAAATGAAAATCATAGCTTTACAAGAAGGAAATTACGTTGCAAATGCTCAAAAAGAATTTAAACTTTTAACTAAAGAAACATCAGATTCAGGTTTGAAAATGGCAATTCAGCCTTTTGTGGTTATCACTGATAATGATGTTATTTTATTAGATTTTGGTTTAGGATTTGTAAATAACGAAATTCCGTTTATTCATGAAATGCTTCAAAAGAATAATATTAGTCCGAATCAAATAACAAAAGTTTTGGTTTCGCATCTGCATAAAGATCATATAGAAGGAATTGGTTATTTTGAGAACGGCAATTTTGTTCAAAATTTTCCGAATGCGAAGATTTATATTCAGGAACGAGAGATAGATTTTGCTTTAGAACAAATTAATAATCCGTCGTATGTTTTTGAGTTATTAAATCAATTGAAAAAACTTCCTAATGTTGAGTTACTAAATTCAGATAGTGGAAATATAACCAATGAAATTTTCTACGAAGTTTCGGCAGGACATACAAAATTTCATCAAGTTTTCTGGATAAAAGCCGATGATGAAATTGTTTTTTATGGAGCAGACGATTTGCCTCAAAAAATCTATTGGTCAATGCATGTTGCTTACAAGACTGATTTTGACGGAAAACGAGCAAGAGAATCACGCAAAAAATGGGAACAGCAAGCAAAAGACGAAAATTGGAAAGTACTTTTTTATCACGATATGAAAATACCAGTTTTAGAATTATTTGAAGAGAAAATGGAAGAGGCGAGAATATAGAAAAAAGAATATAGATTGAATAACAGGAAAATAAACAGAACGAAGAAAAGAGGAATTGGATTTACGATTCTTTACAAACAATAAAAAGAAAATTCAGATTAATTATTTAGTCTGAATTTTTTTTTTGCACCAAACAATAAAAACAAAACACTTTTTACTTTTTCTTCTAAAGAACTGCGTAGAATAGAAAAAGCCTTAGTAATTTGTGCTTCAACAGTTTTGATAGAAACATCCAAATGTTCTGCAATTTCGATATTGGTCAATCCTTCTTTTTTACTTAGAATAAAAACCTCTTTGCACTTTGGAGGCAGGTTTTGAATTTCTTTGTTGACAGCATTTAAAACACGTTGAAAAGCTTCAGAATCATCTTCCTGAACAATTCCGTTTAATGCATCGTAATATGATTTTTCTAGAGAAAACAAAGATTGATTCTTTCGATATAAATCGATAAACTCATTGTAAACCAATTTATAAAGAAAACTTTTTAACGAATGATCTGTTTTTAATCTCGTGCGCTGTTCCCAAACTTTAATAAAAACGTTCTGAACAATATCTTCTGCGCTGTAAACATTCTTTACCAGACTGTTAGCATAAACACAAAGTTTATGATGATAAGTATCGATGAGATAGGTGTAAGCGGTTTCATCTCCATTTTTTAGAGATTCAATTAATGTGGTATTATCGCTGTAATCATCAATCTTCATAGAAACAAATATATTAATTTATAAATTTTATGGCTCAAAACTGCGCTTATTTTCTTAAAAATGCTCATTTTTTTCATTTTCTATTTGAAATTTATTACAAATAAAAAACAGAATAAAATGCAAATATAATTTATTTACTTTATAAATTCTATAGAATTAATATAGTTTTGTTGAAAGAAAAGACTTGTGAAAAATAAAAAAATCACTAAAATAAAAAAAACTTTATCAAATTGTTAGGGTTTTGTTTTTTGGCTTCGTAATAATATTAAAAATGACCCAAATGACAGCGAAAAAATCAGAGCGATTAATCGTGAAATTTATCACAAATCAGGCTTCTAAAGACGAAATTGAGCAACTGACAGAGTGGTTAAAACAAGACGAAAATCAAATTGTGTTTAAGGATTTTGTAAAAACCAATTACGCAATCGATACGGCCTTGAATACTTTTGATTCTACAGAAGTTAGAAAACAGCTTTCTGAGAGAATTCAAAAAGAAAATAATGTTTTTACAAAAAGAAGATTTTCATCTTACTATAAATATGCAGCGATTTTAATTGTTGCTTTAGGCGGATTTTATTTGTATAAAAATTCTGGTACAGAACAAGTTAAACAAAATGTTATTATTCCGCGAGTAGACGAAATTGTTTTACAATTAGGTAACGGATCTTCTGAAACAATTGATACTTCTGAAGAAAAAAATGTGACCGATAAAGATGGAAATATTATAGGAAAACAAGAAAAAGATAGATTGGTTTATACAAAAGCTTTTGCAGAAGGAGAATTGGTTTATAATACTTTGAAAATTCCTTACGGGAAAAAATTCGAAGTTCAATTATCTGACGGAACGGTGGTGCATTTAAATTCGGGAACATCTTTGCGTTATCCAGTACAATTTGGCAAAAACAAAAATAGACAGGTTTATTTAACGGGCGAGGCTTATTTTGAAGTAAGTAAAGATAAAGCGCATCCGTTTAATGTAAATGCACAAGAGGTTAATGTTGAGGTTTTAGGAACTAAATTCAATGTTGATTCGTATACTAATAATACAAGTACAGATGTTGTTTTGGTTGAAGGTAAAGTTTCACTTTATAAACAGCAAAAAACAAATCAAGTATATCTGACTCCAGGCTTAAAAGGTTCTAATTTAAAAGGTGAAAATGCAATTAAGACAGAGCAAGTAAACCCTGATTATTACACGGCTTGGGTAAAAGGAAGTTTAGTTTTTAAAAATGCTTCTTTTGCTGAGATTATCAAAAAACTAGAGCGTCAATATAATGTGACTTTCATTAATAAAAATAAAACTTTAGGAAAAGAGATTTTTAATGCCCGTTTTGATAACGAACCAATTGAAGTGGTTTTGAAATATTTTAGTGATAGTTATAAAATTGATTATCAAATAGAAAGAGATGAAATTACAATCAGATAAATTAATTAATAATTCACAATTTACAATTCATAATTAAAAACGCCTATGTAACAAAAATCCAAAAATGAAAAGGATCGTTATAAAAAAACCGGAAAATGCGCCAACATTTCCCGGTAGAGTATATGCGGTCAGTTAATTAACCAACCAACATTAAAAAAACATTTTAAAAGTATGAAAAAACTCTTGAACAAAATCAGGTTTGATAAGCCTTTTTTGAAATTTGATTTGAAAATGAAATTGACCACATTATTTCTCCTAACCGCCTTAAGCGTAATGCATGCCGGAACTAGTTATTCTCAAAAAAATAAGATTTCTTTTAATGTCAGTAATATGACTGTTGCAAAAGTTATCGAAAGACTAGAGTATACTACAGATTATAGATTTGTTTACAATGTAAGATCTGTCGATTTAAATAGAGTAATCGACGTAAATGCAAGTGAAACTTCGATTGACGTAATTTTGAATAAAATTTTTAATAATACCAGTACCGATTTTAAAGTGTCTGGAAACCATATTATTTTGATGCCAAAAAAACTTGCAGCTGACAAAACAGCTGAAGTTAAAAAACCTGAGGCAGATTTTATTGTAAAAGGTAGAGTTACAGATGCAAAAGGAATGCCTTTAGTAGGTGCAGCCGTTGCAGATAATGGTTCTGGAAGAGGTGTAAACACTGATTTTAACGGAGAATATCAAATTATTGCAGTAAGCAGCGAAACGACTTTAGCATTTTCTTATTTAGGATATGTTAGACAAGAAATAAAAGTTGATGGCAGAAGTGTTATCAATGTTGTTTTAAAAGAAGACGTACAGGAATTAGAAGGTGTAGTTTTAAAAACAGGTTATCAAGATATTACTGCAGAAAAAGCAACAGGATCTTTCTCTAGTTTGAAAGCAACAGATTTTAAAGAACAACGTCTAAGTGGTTTAGATAAAATTTTGGAAGGACGTATTGTTGGATATCAGGATGGAAAAATCCGTGGAACGACTTCTATGGCAGCTGGTTCAGCAGTACCTTTGTATGTTATTGATGGTTTTCCTGTTGAAAATACAAGATTAACTCCTTACGCTTCTATAGAAGAAAATCTTCCGAGTCTTAACTTAGAAGATATTGAGACAATTACAGTTTTAAAAGATGCGGCAGCTTCTTCTATTTACGGTGCACGTGCTGCTAACGGAGTTATAGTAATTACTACTAAAAAAGCAAAAGCAGGAAAAACTAATATTTCGTTTTCAAGCAACTTGACAGTTACTCCTTATAGAAATTATACAGCAAACCTTACTGACTCTGGAGATATTATTGATTTAGAAAGAGGATGGGCAGCTGGAAATCCTAATTTAAAAACGGCAAATTCGGCTACTTATGCGCAATCATTGCTAAATAATGCAGCATTTACAAGTTTAGGAATGCAGACTATTTTGAATGGTTATGCCGGAAAAACTTCAATGGCAGAAATGAACAGCCGTTTGGATGCACTTGGTGCTCAAGGTTACAAATACTATGATGATATTGCCAAATATGCAAAACGTGATCAATATTTTCTACAGCACAATCTAAGTTTAGGAAAAGCAACAGAAACGAATACGTTCAATGCTTCTTTAACTTACAAAAGCAATCAGCTGGAAGATATCAATACTGAAAATGAAACAGTTGGTCTTAATTTGAAAAACTCAACACAAATTAACAGCTGGCTGTCTTTGGATTTAGGAAGTTACACTAGTTTTGGAAAAGGGGATACGCAGAGTTATTTTGCTTCAGCACCTGGATTTAAATATCAGCCATACAATCAATTGGTAAACAACGACGGAACAAATTTTGTTTCTACAGCTGCATCTCGTTATAATAATTTTACACTTCAGTCGATGCAGACTTATGGTCTTTACAACATGGACATTACTCCGATGGATGAGTTGGGAAGAAATGGTATCGAAAATAAAAATTTCTTGAACAGAACATACGCTAAATTTAATGTGAAATTCAGTAAAGCATTTACATACAATGCCATGTTCCAATACGAATTTGCTTCAGATCGTGCAAGTCAGTTATATGGTAGAGATTCTTATTATGTAAGAAACAAAGTAAATGGTCTGGTTACAATTGCTAACAACAAAGCAGTTTATAATTTGCCTTACGGAGATATTATAAAAGAAACGAATCAGTTTTCTAATGCTTATAATTTCCGTCAGCAGTTAAACTTCAATCAGACTTTTGCTGAAAAGCATGATTTTTCTGCTATAGCAGGTATGGAAATTCGTCATTCAAAACAAGAGTATAGTGATAACACTCGTTATGGTTATGATGCACAAGCTTTATCGTTTACAAATATTAATCAAGCCGATTTATTAAAAGTATATGGAGCTGTTTTCGGAGGTTATATGTCACAAAACGAATTTGCATTAGAAAAAGAATTGCAGAACCGTTATGTTTCAGTTTACTCAACAGGAGGATATACTTACGATAGAAGATATACGCTTTCTGGAAGTGTACGTTGGGATCGTTCTAATCTTTGGGGAACAGACAGTAAATATCAAAACAAACCTATTTGGTCTGTTGGTGCGGGCTGGAATATTAACAATGAATCATTTTTTAATGTTGATTGGGTAGATGCGCTTAAACTTCGCGGTTCTTATGGTATTGGAGGAAATATTGCAAAAGATACTGCGCCATATTTAACTGCTTTTTACAGTGCTAATCCAAATGTTGGAGGAACGCAGGGAAGTGTTGGCAGACGACCAAATCCTGAATTATCTTGGGAAAAAACAACTACAACAAACATTGGTTTAGACTTTTCATTCTTTAAAAGTAGATTAAGCGGAACCTTAGATTTATATAATAAAAAAGGTCAGGATTTGTTAGCTAGCAGCCAAGGAATTCCAACAGAAGGATTTGGATATTCAACCTATACACTTAATAACGGAGAAATGACCAATAAAGGTATCGAAGTTAGTTTAAGAGGAACATTGGTAAAAACACCTTCATTTTCTTGGGATGCTTCTGTTTTGTATGCCTATAATAAAAACGTAGTTGATTATGTAAATGTAAAAGCTCCGGTATATTATCTTCAATTAGATTATCCTATGTCATTTCCAAGAGTTGGAACAAGTTTTAACTCTATTTATGGATACAAATGGGCTGGGTTAAGTAATACAGGAGTTCCTCAAGTTTATGATGCTTCGGGAACAGCAGTAAAATACAATCCAGGACAGATAGATGCTATTAAAGATTTTGGATCGACAGTTCCTACACACAGCGGTTCTTTCCATACTTCTGCTAATTATAAAAACTTCTCCCTTTCTGCTCTTTTCATTTATGAGTTAGGACATAAAGTAAGAAACACATTCCTTCCAATGTTGGCTAACAATTACAATGGAGCAATTGGAGGTTATGTAACAGATATTACAGTAGTAAACAATCATATTGCAGATCGTTGGAAACAGCCAGGAGACGAGGCTTTTACAAATGTTCCTAGAGTTGTATATGAGTACGAATCAGAATTTAATTCAGAATCCCGTACTATTTATTCGTATGCAGATATTAATATTTTGGATGCTTCAAATGTAAGATTAAGTAATGTTTCATTGGCGTATCAAATGCCAAGTGCCATTATTAAGAAAGTAAAATTAGACGGAGTACGTTTTAATTTAAACGCAGAAAACGTATATACTTTTGCTAAAAGCAGAGATGCTAAGTATATGTTAGGCGGTTTCACCTCTCCAAGTTTTGTTTTGGGAGTAAATGTTAATTTCTAATTTATAAAGACTAAACGATGAAAAATATATATAAAAAAGTTGCGTGCTTATTAGCTTTAGGATTGACTTTTGCATCTTGCGACGATTATTTGAGCGATGTTCCTAAAGGTGCAAAATCGCCAGAAACATTAGCAGATTATGAAGCTTTTTTGCGTGACGAATACAATACGAGATTAGATATTTTAGGAGCTTCACAATTGCTGAATGACCAATTTATAACGGCAGCTACTTTAACCAGCAATAGATTGTATAATGCCAACTATATGTGGGACGAAAATGCTGATCGTATTGCATTAAAAGTATCAGATGAAACTGCTTATTATGGGACTTATGCTGGAATTGCGGCCTTTAATCTAATTATTGAAAATGCATTAACAGCAACTAAAGCCACTGAGCAAGAACAAAGAGTGGTTTGGGCAGAAGCGAAAATAATGCGTGCCATGAACTTTTTTTATGTGACTAATTTTTATGCAGATACTTATGTTGCTTCAACAGCTTCAACAAAATTATCAGTGCCGTTAATTACGAGTGCCAATATTAATGCACCAAGTAAACAAGTTACAATTCAAGAAATGTATGATTTTATTTTGAATGAAGTTAAAGAGGCTCTGCCTTACTTGCCAAAGGTCTCTCAAACAGCATTACATCCAAATTTAGGTGCAGCTTATGCATTTTATTCAAGAGTTTATCAGCAAATGAATAATTATACAGAGGCTTTAAAATATGCTGATTTAGCATTGGCAGAAAATAATCAATTGTATGACTGGGTTGCTTTTTATAATACAAATAAAGCCATTATAGATGTGCCTAATTCGTATACAACATCAGTATCGCCAATGGGCTATACGTATAATGAAAATTATTTTTTCAGACACGGTTCAAGCCGTTCTTTAGGTAGAGAAACAAGTATACCGGTAGAAAGAGCAGCACGCTTTGAGACCGGAGATGCACGTTTAAAGTCACGTTGGAAAATAAGAACAGTAGGTGCTGATACTTATTATTATTCGATATTGTCAGGGATGTATAATTTTGCCGGAATCACAACTGTTGAAGTTTATTTAATCAAAGCGGAGTGTTTGGCACGTGATAATAAAATCAGTGAGGCTTTGGCAATTTTAAATGCAGTTCGTAAAACCCGTATTCTTCCCGCTTCTTATCAGGATATTGCGACAACAGATAAAACAACAGCATTAAATGCTATTTTCAGAACAAAAAATAATGAGCTTCTTAATACATTAACTCCTTATGCAGATGCTCGTCGTCTAAATGCAGAGGGCATTTATAAATTTAGTTTAACAAAAGTAGCAAACGGAACTACCTACACGTTAAAATCAGATTCTCATTTATGGACGTCGCCTTTCCCGCAAGGAGCAACGCAAAATCCAGGAAACGGAACAATTACACAAAACGTAGCTAAATAATAATTCAAAAGCTTCCTGATTAGAATTTTCCGAAAGGGAAGCTTTTTTAAAATATCAATCGAAAATGAATACAATTAAATATAAAATATTAGGATTATGCATCTGCTTGTTTGCAGTTTCAAACAGTAGTATTGCACAAAAGAAAAAAGGAGTAACAACAGCTGCAACTTCATATACTATTGAAGGAAATATTTCTGGTCTTGAAGAAGGAACAGCTGTAAAATTAATTCCTGGAGGAACTCATTCTTCTGAATTGCCTGTTGCCGAAACAACTTTAAAAGATGGGAAATTTACTTTCGCAGGAAAATTAAATGAACCAAGATATTTCTATATATCGTTTGGAAAAAACAAAGGAAGTATTCCTGTAATGGCAGAAAATGCAAAAATAAAAGTTACAGCAATAGGGAATGTTTCAACAGACGAAGGACAGTGGATTAAATTTAAAGATGTAGTGGTTACAGGTTCAAAATCACATGATTTTTATAAAAAAGAAACTGCTTTTAAAGACGAGTTAGACAAAGATTATGTTGCTTATCACGTAGGAATTGATGAATTAAGCAATAAAGTTGGAAAAGCAAGAAAAGAAGGAAACAAAAAAGTGTTAGATTCTCTTTACAGTACAGAACAATGGAAAACTTTTGAAACAGCAGAAAAAGCATTTTTTACAAAAGTAGAAAAAACAACAAAAGATGTAATTGCGAAACACAAAGCAACTTGGTGGGGGCCATTTTTTATGTTGACAAATTACAGCTATTTCACACCAGACCAACAACCGATGTTCGATCAATTTTCAGAAGTGGCAAAGAAAAGCTACTATGGAAAAGTTTTACAAAAAGATTTGTTTCCTGTATCTCTAATAGGAACAAGTGTTGCAAATTTCAATTTGAAAGATAAAGATGGAAAAGCATACACAGCAAAAGAAATCGTGGCTGGAAAAAAATATATTCTAATTGATTTCTGGGCTTCTTGGTGTGGACCATGCCGTAAAGAAATTCCAAACCTGAAAACAGCTTATGCAGAATATGCAGGTAAAGGTTTTGAAATTTTGAGTATCTCAATTGATAAAGATGAAAAAGCTTGGCAAAAAGCTTTAGGACAAGAAAACATGCAATGGCATAATCTTTTAGATGATGATAAAGTAAGTAAATCATTTAATGTAAAAGCAATTCCAGCAACGTATTTAGTGGATAGTAAAGGTGTAATTATCGGAGACAATTTAAGAGGTGCAGAATTGGAAGCGAAATTAAAAGAGCTTTTAAAATCGTAATTAAGTTTTCAGTGACGGTTTTCAGTCACAGTCGAAAATTAGAACTGAAAACCTAAACTGAAAAACAAATAAAAAAATAACAATAAAAAATATCAACATGAAAAGTACAATCTTAAAATCAGGTTTATCTGCACTGGCGCTAATGACCGTGCTGAATTCTTGTTCAAAGAAAGAAGAAGGATTTACAATTAACGGTACCATTGCCGGATTAGATAAAGGAATGGTTTATCTGGAAAACACAGATGAAAAAGGAAACAAAAAAATCGCAGATTCTGCAGTAATACAAAAAGACGGAACTTTTACTCTTAGCGGAAAAGTCTCAGAACCTTTATTGCATACCATTAAATTAAAAGGAGAAGAATATGGTGCTTATTTCCTTTTATCTAATGACGATATAAAAGTAGAAGCTAAAAAAGATTCTATTTATAAAGCGAAAGTTATTGGAGCAACTCAAAATGATATTTACAAATCATATTATGATAATGAGTTCAAAAAAATACAATCAGTTGCAGGTCCAATTTATAAATTATCTGATTCCTTAACGCAAAGCGGAAAAGTAAAATTGACGCCAGAACAACAAACAATGATGGATAAAAAATGGAAAGATCTTGGCGCTTTCGCGGATGATTTAACAGACAAATTCATTAGAAAAAATAAAGACAATTTAGGAGGCGCATTAGTAATCGATGACCGAATTGTTTCTTACGGAACTCCAGAAAAAGTAAAAGAATATTACGCAATTTTATCTCCAGAAATTCAGAAATCATTCTACGGAAAAAAATTAAAAGCAACAATCGATCTTAACGACAAAACGGCTATCGGTGCAGCAGCTTTGGATTTTTCTCAAACCGATGTAAACGGAAAAGTGGTAAAATTATCAGATTACAAAGGCAAATATGTTTTGGTAGATTTTTGGGCATCTTGGTGCGGACCATGTCGTAAAGAAAACCCGAATGTAGTTGTGGCTTACAAAACATATCACGATAAAGGATTTGATGTTTTGGGAGTTTCTTTAGATGATAAAAAGAACCTTTGGGAGAAAGCAATCGAAAAAGACGGTCTGACTTGGACACATGTTTCAGATTTAAAAGGATGGCAAAACGAAGCAGCAGTTTTATACGGCGTAAAAATGGTGCCAACAAACTACTTAATTGGACCTGACGGAAAAATCGTTGCCAAAAACCTTAGAGAAGCTGAACTGCAATCTAAATTGAAAGAAATTTTCAGTAAGTCGTAAAACCTAATTTTTTAACACATAGAAACATAGATTTTTTAGGCTTGAATTAAAGATTAAAATGAGAAATATATTTCTCACACATAGCAAAACTATGTTTGTTTTAATTAGTGAAACGCCTTTTTAGATCCTTTTAATTCTATGTCTCTATGTGTTAAAATCATATAATTTCAATCAAAAAATGAAAAAATACATCTATCTGGGCTTTTGCTCACTAGCTTTCTGCGCCCTAATTTCAGCGCAGAATAAATCGGTTAACTTTAAGAAAATCAAAGAATTGGGTGGGATAGAAGAATATCTTTACCAGCCAAACGGAATGAGTGTTCTGCTGCTGCAAGACAATGCCTCGCCTGTTGCAACGGTGCAGATTGTTTATCGTGTGGGTTCTAAACACGAAGTATTGGGAAACACGGGATCAACGCATCTTTTGGAACATTTAATGTTTAAAGGCACGCCGACTTTCAACAAAAAAAATGGAAATACAATCACTGATGTGCTGCAAAATACTGGAGCGCAACTGAATGCCACAACTTGGTATGACAGAACCAATTATTATGAAACGCTTCCGAGCGATAAAATCGAATTGGCACTTCAAATTGAAGCCGACAGAATGCGAAATTCTCTTCTGACGAAAGAAGATAAGGAAGCCGAAATGACGGTAGTGAGAAATGAATTCGAAAGAGGAGAAAACAATCCGAACAGTCTGTTGGACAAAGAAATATGGGCTTCGGCTTACATCGCGCATCCGTACCATCATTCGACAATCGGTTGGAAATCGGATATTGAAAAAGCGCCGATTGAGGTTCTAAAGAATTTCTACAATACCTATTATTGGCCAGATAACGCAACTTTAACTATTATCGGCGATTTCAAAAAAGAGAACGTTTTTGAATTGATTGAAAAGTATTTCGGAAAAATTACCAAAGCGCCGCACACAATGCCTCAGCCTTACACGGAAGAGCCTCAGCAATATGGACCGCGTAAAATTACAGTTAGAAAACCGGGAGAATTGGGCGTTGTAAATAAAGCCTACAAAATTCCAGGAGCTCTTCACGAAGATCTTCCAGCTTTAGGAATTCTGGCGCAGATTATCGGAAATGGACCTTCTGCAATTCTGAACAAAACTTTTGTTGACACTCGTTTAGGAATTTATTCATACGCAAGCGCAACAGAATTTAAAGAAGTTGGACTTTTTACAATCGGCGTAGGATTTCCGACGACTTCAAAACATGAAGATATTGATGCCAAAATCAGTGAAGTTGTTGCAAAAATTCAAAAAGAAGGCGTAACTCAAGATGAGGTAAATCGTGTTGTAGCAAAAATTAGTGCGCAGACTATTTTAGCCCGCGATGGTTCTGGCGTAATTGCATCTGCTCTAAACGAAGCAATTGCAGCAGGCGACTGGACAGATTATATTACAGGAGTTGACCGTTTGAAAAAAGTAACTCCAGCTGACGTTCTGCGTGTAGCCAATAAATATCTGGTTGAAGACCAAAGCACAACAGGATATTTTATTCCGAAACAGGCTGGAAACCAGAATAGAGATACTGCTAAAGCGAATAATTTTATTGAAGAAAACGGACCGTTTTATTACAGACATCCAGAAAGCGGACAGGTTCACGAAGAAAGTTCAGCAGCAACTATTTCATTAGAAGAAAAAAATAATTCAGAAACTGCTTTTGATGATACTACAATCGAAAAATCAACTTCAGCTTTCAAAAGAGAAAAAGTTTCAGGAATTGATGTGGTTTCGGTAAAAACTTCGGCGAAAGATTTTGTGACTGTTGCAGCGAGCATTTCACTTGGAAATTATGCAAGCGAAACTAAAAATGATGTTATTCCAGCTTTAACGGCTTCGATGCTTTCAAAAGGAACAACGCTTAATGACAAATTCAAATTCTCAGAAAAACTGCAGAAATTGGGAGTTACCTTAAATGTAAATGCTTCAACTTTTAAAATCAATATCGGATTTAAATGTCTGAAGAAAGATCTGGATCAGGTTATTGCTTTATTTGCGGAAGAATTAAGAAATCCGCTTTTTGATGCGAAAGAATTTGAAAACCTAAAACAGCAGTTTATCGGAAACACGCAGCAAAGCCTGAACGATCCTGGCGAAAGAGGCGATATTGCTTTATCGCAGGCTATTTATCCAAAAACAAATCCGAATTACAGTTTAAGCGTTGAAGACAATATCGAAAATATCAAAAAAGCAACTTTGGAAGAAGTGAAAGCTTTCCATAAAAAATATTTCGGAACGGCTTCTATGCGTCTGGTAATTGTTGGCGATACAGACGGAGCAAATCTAAATGCGTCATTAAAAAAATCATTCAAAAACTGGAATGGCGGCGTTACAGAAAAACTGAAATTTGAGGAAGCCTCAAAAGCCGCATCAAAAATAGAAGTGGTTACGATTCCAGAAAAGCCAAGCGCAGAACTGTATATCGGACAATTTACAGGTTTAAAAAGAGCCGATGCTGATTATATTCCGTTTTATATCGGAAATTACACTCTAGGCGCTGGATTTGCAGGACGTTTGATGCAGACAGTTCGCGATAATGACGGACTTACTTATAATATTTCATCTGGTTTGGGAGGAAATATCGAAACTGGAGGCTACTGGTTTGTAAATGCTTCTTTTAATCCAAATTTATTCCAAAAAGGGCTTGACGCAACTATGGTTCAGATTGATAAATGGGTAAAAGATGGAATTACGGCATCTGAATTGGAAAACAAGAAAACCAATCTAATTGGAAGTTTTAAAGTCGGAATGTCAACGACAAACGGAATGGCAAGAACAATTCTGAATTTTATCGAAAGAGGTTTAGAGCCAAATTATATCGAACAATATCCAAATGATATCCAAAAAGCAACTTTGCAGCAGGTAAATGATGCGATTAAGAAATATGTGAAATTGGATAAAATGATTGTTATCAAATCGGGTTCTTTGGATAAAGACGGGAATCCTTTAAAGTAAAGTGTTTAATCTCAATTTTAAGTCCTAGTACAAAGTTTTAAACTTTGGCAAAATTACTGAGACTGAAAACTGCGACTACAAACTAAAAAAAGTCTTTTCATTTCATTTTAAAATCTGAATTAGTAAGCCAAATTTTATAGGAAAGACTTTCAAGAGCTGTCGGCAAGCAGCTCTTTTTTTTAAATCAAACTCAAAAAAACAATGAAAAAAACTATCATAACATTGCTGTTTTTGATCTCCGTAAGTATGTTTGGACAAATGTACAATCCGGTAAAGTGGTCAACATCGGTAGAGAAAATCTCAGACAAAGAATATGTTTTAAAAGCGCAAGCTGTGATTCAATCGGGCTGGCATTTGTACGGACAATACATTGAAGAAGGCGGACCTTCGAGAACTGCTTTTACATTTAAAAATACTAAGAAGAACTTCGAATTAGTTGGAAAAACAACTGAAGAAAAAGGACATGAAGTGGTCGATAAAATCTTCGACATGAAAATTAAGTATTTTGAAGATAAAGCACTTTTTACGCAAAAAATAAAATTTACTGATGCTGTTTCGAATGTTGCAGGAGAAGTTGAATTTATGGTTTGTGATGACAGTAATTGTTTGCCGCCGACTTCGGAAGAATTAACGTTTAAAATTCCAACTGAAAAAAAAGTGGCTTCCGCCGAAGAAACTGCCCTTGCAAAGGAAGATTCGACAATTACAGAAGAAAAAATAGTTGCTCAAACGGAAGAAAAAGCGCTAAATAAAGTGGTTCATTCAACAAAGAAAAATGAATCGAGAGGATTACTTACTATTTTTATTTTAGCTTTTTTATCGGGATTTGCGGCATTATTAACGCCTTGCGTTTTCCCAATGATTCCGATGACGGTAAGTTATTTTACCAAACAAAGTAAAACCAAAGCGGCAGGAATTAGAAATGCTATGATTTACGGAATTTCGATTGTAGTTATTTATGTTTTACTAGGATCAATTGTAACGGCTGTTTTTGGAGCAGATTCGCTAAATGCACTTTCAACAAACGTCTGGTTCAATCTGATTTTCTTTATTTTATTGGTCGTTTTTGCTTGTTCTTTTTTAGGAGCTTTCGAAATTGTACTGCCAAGTTCTTTAGCAAATAAAGTCGATTCACAAGCCGATAGAGGAGGATTAATTGGGATTTTCTTCATGGCATTGGCTTTAGCAATTGTATCGTTTTCTTGCACAGGACCAATTGTCGGAACATTATTGGTTGAAGCGGCATCAAAAGGAGGAATAGCTCCAATCGTTGGTATGTTAGGATTTTCGATTGCCATTGCATTGCCGTTTTCGTTATTTGCCGCTTTTCCAGGTTGGTTAAATGCATTGCCAAAATCTGGCGGATGGCTAAATACGGTAAAAGTAGTTTTAGGATTTTTAGAATTAGCGTTGGCTTTTAAATTTTTATCGAATGCCGATTTGGTTTTGCAATTGCATTGGTTAGAAAGAGAAGTTTTCTTAGCGATCTGGATTTCCGTTTTTGGAATGCTGGCTTTTTATTTATTTGGAAAGATTACTTTGCCGCACGATTCTCCTTTAAATCATATTTCTGTCGGAAGATTAGGTTTCGGATTATTGGTTTTAACTTTTACTATTTATCTAATTCCGGGACTTTGGGGTGCACCTTTAAAATTAATCAGCGGATTTCCTCCTCCAATGCATTATAGCGAATCTCCAGATGGATTGGGCGGTTCTAAAGTTTCGAATGAAAGTTCTAATTCAGCACTTCCTGAAGGAGCAGAACATGGTCCGCAAAACATTATTACTTTTCATGATTATGATAAAGGAATGGAATATGCGAAAAAAGAAGGAAAACCAGTTTTACTTGATTTTACAGGCTATGCCTGTGTGAATTGCCGAAAAATGGAAGAATTAGTTTGGTCAGATCCAAAAGTTTTAAATACTCTAAATAATGATGTTGTTTTGATTTCGCTTTATGTTGATGATAAAAAAGAACTTCCGGATAGCGAACAATATACTTCTGAAACTACAGGAAAAAGAATTAAAACAATCGGAAATAAATGGAGCGATTTGCAGATTAAAACCTATAAAGCAAACGCACAGCCGTTTTATGTAATTGTAGATCATAAAAGCGAAAGTTTAACTGAGCCGTCTGCTTATAATCCAAATATAGAGGAATATTATAACTGGCTTCAAAGCGGAATCAAGAATTTTAAAAAATAGATTTTTTTTAATGTTAAATGAAATGGAAGCTACTTTGAAAACAAGCAAATTAGAACAGTATTTCTCAGAATTTAGAGAAAATACAATTGGCACAAATCATAGTTTTGAATCGATTTATGGAACTCAAAATCTATTATACGCCGATTGGATTGCCAGCGGAAGACTTTATTTTCCGATTGAAGATATAATGTTGCGAAAAATAGGTCCGATGATTGCTAATACGCATTCATTTTCGAGCCAGACCGGAAAAGCATCAACTTACGCGTATCAATATGCAAGACAGTTAATTAAAAAACACGTCAATGCATCTGATACAGATTGTTTAGTTGTAACTGGAACTGGAATGACAGCGGCTTTAAACAAATTGCAACGCATTATGGGATTGCGTTCTGAAGATAATATTTATAACGTAAAATTGCATTTTGATGACGAAAGACCAGTTGTTTTTATAACGCATATGGAACATCATTCTAATCAAGTTCCATGGTATGAAACTATTGCCGATGTTGTGGTTTTGCCTTGTGGCGAAAACAATTTGGTTGATCCGAAAATACTTTCAGAAGAACTTAAAAAATACGAAAGCAGGAAATTAAAAATTGGTTCGTTTACGGCTTGTTCCAATGTCACTGGAATTATTACGCCATATCATGAACTGGCTAAAATAATGCATCAAAATGGCGGTTATTGTTTTGTAGATTTTGCCGCTTCTGCACCTTATGTTCAGATCAATATGCATCCAGAAAATGAAGAAGAACAATTGGATGCCATTTTCTTTTCTCCACATAAATTTTTGGGAGGACCCGGAACTTGCGGAATTTTAATTTTCAATGAAAAACTCTATAAATCTGATTTTCCAGATAATCCTGGTGGAGGAAATGTAAAATGTACAAATCCTTGGGGAGGATTTCATTATAGTGATGCAATAGAAGTAAAAGAAGATGGTGGAACGCCGGGTTTTTTGCAAGTAATGCGAACTGCTTTGTGTTTGGAATTGAAAGATAAAATGAGTATTGAAAATATGAAAAATCGAGAAAAAGAATTGCTAAATCTTTGTTTTTCAGAATTGAAAAAAATACAAGGTTTACATCTTTTAGGCGATTTAGAAACAGAAAGAATTGGCTGTGTTTCTTTCATTGTAGAAAATATTCATTACAATCTTATTGTACGTTTGCTAAATGATCGTTTCGGAATTCAGGTTCGTGGCGGTTGGTCCTGCGCAAGTACGTATGCACATTTTTTGTTGCAAATAGATGAAGAAAAATCAGCTGAAATTACAAATGGAATTCTTCAAAAAAACTTAACAGAAAAACCAGGCTGGGTGAGAGTTTCACTTCATCCGACAATGACCAACGAAGAGCTTTTGTTTATTTGTAATGCTGTAAATGAGGTTGTTATAAATATTGAAAATTGGAAAAAAGCGTACCAATATAATTCCGTAACCAATGAATTTGACAATCTTTTAATAACGGAAACGATTGAAGAGGATGTGAAAGAATGGTTTGTATTATAAATAGATAAAAAAAGAGTAAACCTCCAAAAAGTGGAAGTTTACTCTTTTTAAAATTATTGAGTTTGTGAATTAGTATTCTAAATATAGACTTGTGCGTTTTCTTTCTTTAAAGGTTTTAGTCCTAAATTTTGAAACATCTGCATATCTTCAGATATTCCAGGATTTGGAGTTACCAATAAGGTTTCGCGTTCTCCAGTAAAAATAGAATTGGCGCCAGCCATAAAACACCACGCTTGTTCTTCTTCGGTCATTTCGATGCGTCCAGCGCTTAGTCTAACTATAGATGCGGGCATAATTATACGTGCTGTAGCAATCATTCGCACCATATCCCAAAGAAGCACTTTTGGATTGTTTTCTAATGGAGTTCCTTTTACTCTAGCTAATGCATTGACAGGCACAGATTCTGGATGAATTGGCATTGTAGCTAAAGTTGTAAGCATTGAAACTCTATCGGCAGAGGTTTCGCCAAGACCAATAATTCCGCCCGAACAGACTGTGATTCCAGCTTTTCTCACATTATGTATAGTGTCAAGACGCTGATCAAATTTGCGTGTACTAATTATTTCATCGTAATAGCTTTCTGAAGTATCCAAATTATGATTGTAAGCATATAGTCCCGCTTCTTGCAGGCGAATAGCTTGTTCTTCAGTAAGCATTCCTAAAGTGCAGCAGACTTCTAAGCCAAGATTATTGACACCTTTTACCATTTCAATAACACGATCGAAATCTTTATTATTTCGCACTTCGCGCCAAGCGGCAGCCATACAAAAACGCGACGAACCGTTTTCTTTTGCTTTTTGAGCGTGTTCAATTACGGTTTCTGTCGGCAAAAGAGACTGTACTTTTATATCGGTATGGTAACGAGCTGCTTGTCCGCAATAAGAACAATCTTCAGGACAACCGCCAGTTTTTACAGAAAGTAGGGTACATACTTGTATTTCTGAAGGTTTATGCCATTTTCGGTGTATAGTTGCCGCGTTATAAACTAATTCTAATAAAGGCCGATCGTAAATAGCCTGAATTTCTTCTTTACTCCAATCGTGTCTTATTTCGTTCATTTTTCTATTCTTTAATTTTGAGATTTTTTTGTCGATGATCAAAAGTAATCTCTTGCTTTTTATTGAAAATGAACCGCTTTTTAGATTGTGGATAGTCCGGTTGGGATTTTGATTTTAATTTGAACGAAATTTGTTGAGGTAATGAAGTGATTTAAAAGATTACATTATAAAAAAAACTCCAAAATCTATTTGAGTTTGGAGGCCTGTTTTTTTATCCTAATTTCAAATCATACCTTTCTTCGTTAAATGTTTTTCCCCATTCTTGAACTTCTGTAGATTCAGTAAGTTCAAATCCAGCTATTTTATACATTTGAAGTGCTTTATCTTGTAAACTAGTCGTTAGGAGAAATACATTTTTGAACTTTTTATCTTTACAGAAATCTACAGCTTCTGTCAAAAGTTTTTTTCCAATTCCTAATCCTCTAAATGAAGGATCTAAAAGAAACCATCTCAATTGTGCTTCTGTTTTAGATTGGTGCTGAATGGCGATGCAACCGACAATTTTGTTATTGTATTCTGCCATCCAGATTCTGTCGTTTTCTGGTGAATGATTTTCTAAGAATTTGTAAAAAGTTTTAATAACATATTTTTCAAAATCACTTGAAAAATTGGATTCATTGCCGTAAATAAATCCATGTAAATAAATGATGTAGCCAATATCTCCAGGCTTAATTTCATGACGATACGTAATGTCGCTTCGAGTAGGTTTGCTTTCAGATAAAAGGTTTTTTACAGTCAGCATTGAATTTACGAGATTCTTTTTTTCAAAGAAATTCAGTTTTTCGATTTGATCCTCAATTTTTTTATCAACTTTTGAATGTAACGAATTCAATAATTCTTTTCCAGAATTACTCAGTTCAATATTAATTGCACGTTTGTCTTCTTGCGAGGCAACTTTTAGAATAATATTTTCTTTTAAAAAATGTTTTAAAATTCGGCTTACGTAGCCTTTGTCAAGTTTTAAAATTTCAGTTATTTTTTGTGCTGTAATGTTTTCGCTTTCGCTGATTTCGTAAAGGATTCGGACTTCGGTTAAAGAATAATCGCTATCAAGATAATGCTGACTTAATATGTCTAAATGAGAAGTATAAAAGCGATTGAAACTTCTGATTGTTGAAGTTATAGTTTTCATAATTTTAAAATATTGCTTGATGCAAATATATAAAATTAGTTGCTTTTGTCAACTATGTTTTTTTAGTTTTAGAAATTTTTAAAATAATATTTTCTTATTTTCCTTTAAGTAAATTAATACTTACTGTAGCGATTTCAGAATCTGGAAAGCGCTTAAAAATAGATCTATCAGGAAATAATCCTGCTTCTGCGGCAATAGAATTAAAAACATCTATTTCAACAATATATTGATCAGAAAAGCCATGTGTAGCATCGTAAGCTGTCGCGGGTGTTTTTCCTAAATTGGTGGCTGTTAGATTTGGATTTATGGTATGCAATTCAATTAAAAGCAAACCGAATTTATAGACATAAGGCGACCATTTTTGTAAATGTTCTAAAAGATTATCTTCAACCATATTATTGCTAATTCTTTTTCCTTTGTAAGCAAATGCACCAGTAGATTTGCTGATTCTGTTATAATTAATTTGTTGCGGTTCTTGCCAGATTCGATTATGATCTAAAAAAGTTCTCACGTTGAGTAAATCTTTCAAATCAATATTGTAATTTTCTTTCAAATCGTGCGCTAATAGATCAGGTCTTCCAATATCTCCCCAAATTACTTTTGCCCAAATATCTGCTTTTATGAGATTTGCTCTGGTTACCTTTAGTGCGGTTTGATTATAATCTGCACCAACTAAAAACAACGGATATTCATCAAGCATTTTGCCTCGCAAAGTTTGCCTGTCAATAACTTCAAAAATGTGCTGTAAAAAGGCGCCGTTTCCGCAGCCCATATCTAGAATTCCTTTTGGTTGTTGGTCGATTGGTAAGTTAAAAAGTTTGATAAGAATTTCATCGACAACTTTAAAATAAGTATCATGAGCGCCACCACTTCCCCAAACGTTCATCTCGCGATCAACATGAATTTCGTTTTCTCCTTCTCTAGTTTTTAAAGTATCAGGATTGCCAAAAATCAATTCTTCGATTTTAGCAAAAGTTGGAAGATAAGAAACTGTAACACCATATGCGCTTGCTCTTTTGGCAAAAAACAAACCCGCTTCTGTAAACTGATAATTGCCTTTTTTTTCCAGAAACCAGCCAAGATGCACAAAAAAGTCTAATATTTTTTTGAAATTTTCTGGAAATTTATGGAATTCTTCAGGTCTGAAAGAAGTTTCCATAAAATACTTGTGAAACATTCCATTCATTGCCAGACGCACAATTGTTGGTCCGATTAAATAGCCTTCAGTGTGTTTTAAAATCTGATGTTGAATATTGGTTGTCGATAAATCATCTGAACTTTCAATTCCATATCCCTTTTTATATTTTTCAAAAATAAGATTCAGTTTTTCAAAAGGAGTATCTTCAAACAAACGCGGATGAAACTGAACCGACATTTGAAGCAGTTCGACAACATCTTCGTACAGATGAAACAATGAAAAAGCTATTTCTGTTTTTTCATTTACTGAAATTGTAATTTCTTGTGCTTTATTATCTACTTCATAATCCAAAAATCCCTGAGAAGCTAGAACTCTCAATCCGACATTTAAATAGCCTTCATTTGCTTTAAAAGCTGTTGTAAGTTCTGATAATTTTGTTTTTTCTTTTTTTAAAATAAACTTTAAGACTAATTTATTTTTTAGAGCTATTGCTACTGGAGCAACAACTAATCCGTCAAGATGTCTGAAAATGGAACTTAAAAGTTGTGATTTATCGTTCATAATACAAGAATGAAGGTTACCTTAAAAATAATGATTTTTTTTAAGTTCGCTGTTAAAATATATCTTGGATTATGATTTTTGAGGGAAGTAATTTTTAGCTTTTTAGAAACGAGATTTTAGAATTAAAATTTTTAATTTTTTATTCTAAAGTTTTTTGACTTGAGCTCTCGGTTGAAAATGGTCATATTTAATGTCTTTAAGAATCGTTTTTAATAAAAAAAAACCTCAATAAAAATATTGAGGTTTTAAATTCTTGCGGAGAAAGAGGGATTCGAACAAAACCTTAACATCCCGCTTTTATACTGCATTTCTAATATTTTCTAACTACTGCGCCACGATTCTGCCATCAGGATTTTCGCTATTTTTATAAATATTGAAACTTCTAGATTGGTTTAAATCCGTTTAAATTGACGTTATAATTCTGAATTAATTTAAAGACAAAGGTACATTTTTTTATGATAAATAGTTTTATGTAATTTTGAAGCTGTTTAAGTTAATAAATTGAGCAATCGTTTATAGTAAATTTGTAGCAAAAAAGGTTTTCATTCCATCTGTAATCGTAAAGCTTGACAACTGAGATCTTTTTTTAGGCTTTTTTACAAACTAGTACTGTTTTTTTTTAGGGTCTGGGTTAAGAATCAGAACTATAGCCCTTTATCCAATATTTGTAAAAATATAAATTTTCAAAAAATATTGGAAAAAAATAAAATTATAATTGCTTTATACAGCGAATATAGCAGCCAGGAACTCTTTCTCCTTCCCAATAATCACATTTTAGACCGCTATTATCGGATTCAAGAGTGAAAAATATATTTGCCTTATTTTGCTCTGCGGACTTTGTGGTAGTCCACCATCCGCTACGATAACCAAAATCCTGACTTGGTGAAAAGCCGCCTCTTGAGAAGTCACACGGGCATGCATTAAATTGACTTGAGTTATTTCCTGCAATTGCTTTCCATTTATCATTCATCAGCTTATTAGGGGCTTTGGCATCGCCGCCCAGATAATTTACAAGAAGTTTGTAATCATCAACAGAAGGAATAATCCATCCTTTTGGAGCTAAACCTCGTTTATCATTTACGGCAAAGGTATTATATTGATAGCCACAATTTGACTGTTCTTTAAAATCTTGCAAATCCATATAAGCAGGCTTACCTTGAGTTAAATAATCTATCCATTGCTCTTTTGTTTTTGCCTGCGGTATAGGATCTCCATTTTGAAATCTTGTAACTTTAATATTTTGTGTTGACCACTCTTGATTACCAATCTTTACTGAGGTAATTATTTCGGATGAAGCGTTGTAAATTTCTTTTAAAATACCTGAATTTGTTGAATTGCAGCTAAAAATAAAATTTGTTGGGTTAATGTTGTTACTTCGTTTTAAACATTCCTTAACTGCGATTTCATCTGCTTGCTCCTTAGTTATACCTGTTCCCCATCCGAAAGCTGTTCCATTTTTTGCATCGACGGTTCTATAAGCTGCGCATCCGGTTCCTGAATAACTAAGAACGATAGTGCAGTTTCCTCCCTTTTTTACGCATTCATCGACAGCTTTTTTTTCAGCTTCCGCTAATGTTTGATAATCATTTGACCATCCATAATAAAAGCCATTGTTTCTATCGATAGCAAGTGCACCAAATTTTGTGGCTGTTTTTATTGATGTTGTTGCCTTTACGTTTTTTTTTACTTGAGCCGACGTACACAACGTTATAATTAATAATAACAGCATAAGAGGATTTTTTTTCATTTTAAATTACTTTTTTTGTGATTAATTTTTTATAAAATGTAAGGAAAATTGTTTGTTTTCAATTACTTAGAAACTTTATGAAGATACTGAAAATTTAAAGTTAATATGAGTAGTTCGTTTAAATTTTATAGTAATAAATTTAAAATTTCCACATTCTTAAATAATAGACGTATATAAATTTATGTATATTGAAAATTCTTTAACTTGTTTTTAAATTCTTTTAAAGATGCTTATAAAGCACCTTCGTCTGCAAATGAATAATAGGGTTGAAGATGGATTTTAAAGAAGCGGACGGAAGCGACAAGTAACTTCATCTAATCATGAAAAATTAAATTGATTGTGAAACTCTTTAATTGTCAAATTTCCAAGTGTGGAATGTCTCCTTATAGTGTTGTAGAAATTTTCTATATAGTTATGAATTGACTTTCTGGCTTGTTTTCTGTTTTTGCATTTATGACGATATATTAATTCTGTTTTTAGTGTTTTGAAAAACTCTCCGCCACTGCATTATCATAGCAGTTTCCTTTCCAGTTCATGCTCTGCTTGATCTGGATGTTTTTTGATAGTGCGCAAAAAAAGATTCTGCAGGAATATTGGATTCCCCAGTCCGAATGAAATATAAGGGCCTGGTATAAAACTAAAGGCCGATTAATCATGGCTTTTCTTAAAGCCGCGAAGCTGGTGTCGATTGCTTTCAGGGTTTCGCTTAATGACCAGCCTATAACTTTTCGGTCAAACAGGTCTATGACTTTGATTTTAAAGTCTATGCAATTGTTTTAAGTGATTAATTAGATTTTCTGCATCTTTGCTTAATTTTTTCTCTACATCAATTTTTATGAAATCATTTTTTCGAATAATAATGATCTTATGCTGTCTTAATTTTAGATTTAAGCAGATAATTGTAAGTATGAATATAATTAATGCAACTATTCCTGATTTTTCTGTAAAGTTGGAGATATTAAAAAATACAATTGCAATTAATAAAGCGGTATAATTTGAAAAGTATGTTTTTCTTTTAATAAATCTAATTTTACTGATGTTTTTTAAATGAATAGTTTTCTTTTGATTTAAAATAATCAGTCTTACTTTATCATTATAAATTTCTCCAAAATCGTTCTGATAAATATGCTGCATAATGATTGTAATTAGTTTTTACTGCAGTTTTATACAAAATTGGAGAATATTTTGTAGCAACTGGTTTTAAACATTTTATATTTTATTAATTGTCTGCATTAGGAAAGATTATTTAATACTTCTAAATCATTTACATTTATAGTTCAATTACTGGCTTTTTCGCCAGTAATTGAATTCTATATTTATTTAGTCGGTTATTGGTGGTAATAACCGGCTTTCAGATTATTGATAAATGATTCAATTTACCCTCAGCAGAATAAAATTAGGAATCATAAACTTCCCCCAAAAAAGTTTATCAACAATTACAAATTTGATAATGTTTGTTGGTTTTTATAGAACTATAAAGAAGTAAGATATTCTTTATCGTGAAATTACTTCCTTTTAAAGACTTTGCTAGGTCTTTTTGATTAAATCTAAAGAGGGGATGGAATTGGAAACCAGCAAAGACATATTTTTTGTAGATGGGACAGTGATAATGCTGATGAAATTTTCTAAAATCAGTCGAGTAAAAAAGGTAGGTTAAATGTTATTTTAAAAAAAATTAAAGATTATACTCTATAAGTTCTTTTAATTCCCTAAATACAAATGGCTTTTTTAAAAATTGCTTTACTCCTAAACTGACCCCCATTGCTTTATCTTTCGACTCTATTTCTGCTGAAAGGAATATAACAGGTGTACTAGCATAATCAGATTCAATATGCTGCTCCATAAAACCATAGCCATCAAGTTTGGGCATCATAATATCGCAAAGTATAATATCAGGTTGAAATTCTTTTACTTTCTTTAATCCATCCCTTCCGTCTTCTGCCTCACAAACAATGTGTCCAACAAAAGAAAGCAATTCGCAAATTGTAATTCGTAATGTTTCTTCATCATCAATGATTAATATTTTCGCCATATTCCTTTTACTTTTTTCTTTGGTAGTTTCAGTTCTATGCAGACTTGTGAATTAAATACGAGGAACGACTTCTTTTGGATTATTAGAAAATCCAAATAATCAAAGAACTCCTTTAAAAAAATTAAGAATACATATTTTTTTCTAGTGTATTAATAAATTTAAATATAGCGTATAAAGTATTGGAGTGTGAGGGGTATAGTAACTAATTGCATTTAGGAATAAACTAATATCTGAAAATTTATATTGGTTTATTCTTAAATGCTACGTAAACTTAGAGTAATAATTTAAAAATACAAAAGAAAAAGTTAAATTATTGCTTTTCAATTGTAATAATTATATCACAAATTTTGTTTGAATTTTGTATAACATAGTTGTAAAATGTTAGATTTTTATAGGTTTTGATGAGAAAAATAGAATAGAACACGTATTTTAAAGGTCTTTTAGATAATAAGATGCCTTGTTTTAAAAGCAGCTTTATAGATCTAAATAAGAGATTTGTTGTAGTAAATCCATGCGGATTCGTATGGAATTCAGAAAATATAGATTAAAATTTCTCTTATCATGAAATTTAAAAACGAATTATTAAGATAAGCTTGATAAGTTTTAATTACGATAGGAAAAAATACACTGTTATAATTTATGCTTTGAATAGGCTGCTTTTATTTTTTTTTAATGAATAAGTAAATTGTTAAACACTTTCTGTTTCTATAGATTTTATGAAATCCCGAGGAGTAGTATTAAGATATAATTTAAAACTTGTGGAAAAATAAGATAATGAACTAAATCCGGTTTGGTCAACTATGTATTTGATATTTCTTTCGCCGGAATGAATTAGTTTAACAGCATAGTCGAGTCTAAATTCTCTGATATATTGACTTGCATTTTTATGAGTTAATTTACGTACTCTTTTGTCGAGGGTGGATTTGCTGATGGCAAGATCTCTGGCAAGCTCATTCATGTCAATATTGGTTTTCATTTTTTGAATTAAAATTTCGTTTAATGAAGTAATGAAATCTTTTTCAGAGAGCTTAATTGTAATTTTAGAAAATGGATCTGGGCTGAATTTTTTTTCAATGTTGTTTTTAAGAAAGATTAGATTGTTGATTTTATAGATTAATTCTTGAACTTTGAAAGGTTTTATAATAAAATCAGTAACGCCATTTTTGAGCTGTTTAAATTTTAAATCGTCGTCAATATTGGCAGTAATCATAATAAAGGGAATTACATTAAAGTTATTGTTTTTGCGAATTTTAAAAAACAGTTCCTCTCCATTTAAATTAGGCATCAGCATATCACAAATGATTATATCAGGTATATTTTTATTCAAATAAAACAGAGCTTCCACGCTGTCTTTGAAAAATAGGACATCAAAATTATTTAATTTTAATATTTCTGAGATCGTGGATCCCAGTACTATATCATCTTCAATTATAGTTATTTTAGTTGCTTGTTTTGTCATCGGTTTAATTTATTTTAAATCATTACGGTTATTTTTTAGATTATCAGTATTATTTTGAAAATAAAACATAAAATGTAATACTTTTAGTTTCTTATTTGAAAAATTGATAAAAAGAGATGAAAAAACTACTGTCGCATATTTCTAAAATCAATAATCATCTATTGGAATGCTCTACAATAGATGACGCTTTAAATTTGTGCATTAGAGATATTGGTTTAGAACATAACATGGATAGATGTTACATTCTAAAAAATAAAAATAATAGCGATCTGTTAGGTTTTGATTATGCTTACGCTTACGAATGGTGTAACAATGGTATAACATCTTATATTCATCATTTTGATCTGAGCAAAAGTCTTATAAATGCTTTATTTTCTCTGGATACAATTTTATCCAGAGATAAATTGAGGTTTGGGATAGGTAAAGATATTGATAATAACTTATTAAAAAAGATTTTCGAAATACGCGGTGTTAAATCTTATTTTTTTGCGCCAATTTTTTACGACAATGTATTCTGGGGTTGGATTGGACTTGAAGACTGCACCAATGAACGGATTTGGGAAGAGGATGAAATTTCGGTGTTACAGACCATCATAAAAAGCTTAGGAATTCGTCTTAGCCAAATTGCAACTGAGTCAAAATTAGAGAGAACTATAGAAAATTTTAATTTTTTTATGTCAAGCTCAAGTCAAGCGATGTGGGAATTTGATATTGAAACTAAAAAAACAAATTTTAGTTTGAATTGGTTCGGAATTATAGGATATACTTCTGAGGAAATTCATGAAATTCCTAATTTCTGGGAAAAAATTTTTTCTGCAGCTGATTATGACAAGATTTTTAATGATTTTAAAAAATTTGTATCTGGAAAATTGGAGCGCTTTGAAGGAAACACACAAATTATTCATAAGAATGGACACTCTATTTCAGCACGATACTCGGGTTTGCTAAAACTAAATAAAAATGGAATTCCCAAAAAAGTTATAGGGACATATATGGATATTAGCGAACTGGTAGAAAAAGAGAAACAAGTGCTATTGTCTGAAGCAAAATTTAGGTTTATTGCCGAAAATACCACAGACTTAATCTGCCAGCATTCAAAAGAAGGAAATTTACTTTATGTCTCCAGTTTGTCTAATGACATAATAGGGTATAAGTTTGAAGAGTTGATTAATAAATCTCCTTGGGATTTTATTCATCAAAAAGACTTGGATAATATTAGGAAATATTATCATTCGATTGTCAAAAATAAGGAAATTGAAACCATCACATTTCGGCTTAGGAAAAATGATGGCACCTATATCTGGCTGGAAACGGCAACAAAAGTGATGATGGATTCAGAAAAAAATATTATAGGATTTCAAACTTCCAGTAGAGATATAACCAAGCGTATAAAAGCTGATAAAGAAATGAAAGCGGCCTTTTTAAAAGAAAGGGAGTTCAATGAATTAAAATCTAACTTTGTTTCTATTGCTTCACATCAATTCAGAACTCCATTGACTGTTATTTATTCTAATGCTGAACTTTTAGAGTTAAAGATAAATCATCATGAAAAAGGTCTTTCCAATGATTGCAATGTTATTATTTCTAGAATAAAAAATGAGGTGGAGAGAATGACTGAACTAATGAATAATATTTTAGTCTTTGGAAAACAGGAAGCAAAAAAAATTGAAAAAATAATCCAACCAATAGATCTTAATGAGTTTATTGAAACGCTTACAAAGACCTATTTTAATAAGGATGACGGTGCAAAAATCAAAGTAACAAAGAAAGGAGTAAAGAGAATCCTTTTTACTGATGAGTCATTAATTGTCCATATCCTTACAAATGTCATCAATAATGCATTTAAATACTCAGAGGGAAAACCAGATCCGGAACTGATTATTAGTTACCTAGAAAATACAATTGAGATACAGGTCATTGATTATGGTATGGGAATACCTAAAAAAGATATTCCAAATTTATTTACTTCATTTTTCAGAGCTTCTAATACCAGCTCAATAATTGGTTCTGGATTAGGCTTAGTTATTGTAAAACAGTTTACGGAATTTTTAAACGGGACTGTAGAATTAAAAACCAAAGAAAATTTTGGAACAACAATTAAATTGACATTTCCTTATGAACACCAATAAAATTCTACTTGTAGACGATGAGCCAAATGTTAGAGAAACCATAAAGGAACTTTTGGTTTTTAAAAATTATGATGTCAGAACTGTGGCAAATGGGCGGGAAGCTCTGGATATGCTAGAATATTGGATGCCGGATTTAATTCTATGCGATATGGTTATGCCAGTTATGAATGGGACTGAACTGCATGAAAATATTAGAAACAATAAATCTTGGAGTATCATTCCTTTTATTTTTTTATCGGCAAAAAATGAAATTGATTTAATACAGCAATGTATGCTGGATGGAGCGGATGGGTTTCTAACTAAACCATTTAAAATAAATGAATTAACGCTTATAGTTGTCGCAGGTCTTGAAAGATTTGAAAAAAAACAAAACATCAGAAATAATTTACAGATATTTAAAAAAAAAAGACTTTCTCAGTTAAGTAAATACTGATCTTGATTTAATTTATTTCAGGACAAGTTAGTAGAATTACAGAGGTTTACCGTTCTTAAATTTTCTTTTGAAATAATATCCGAAGCTGTTATTTTAATTCTATACCATTTTTTTTTAAACAGTGCGTACTATTTTAGTTTTCGGAATGGTGTTTTTATTTATTTGTTCCTGTAAATAAACGGTTGAGGAATTTTACTATTATTAAATATATTAAATCAAATTATGAACAAAATTGTTTCACAGAATATCAGGACCATAAGGGAAATGAAAAATCTTACCAGAGATTTTGTCGCTGGTGAATTGGACATGACTTATAGTGGTTACGGTAAAATTGAAAGAGGTGAAATTGATATAACAATTTCTAAAATATCCAAACTGGCAGATATTTTTGGAATTTCAATTTCTGATTTATTATTTTTTGACGTATCATATTTTTTTAATAATGATGCAGAGGATAAATTTGATGGACAATCTGGAAGTGTCAGTAATTCTGGTGTAAAAACCTTGAGAATGCCAAACAGTAGAGTTTTGGATTTTCAGGTAAAAAAAGTTAAAAATAACGGAGAACTTTAAGTTGTAAGTTTAAGGAAAACCACTGAAAAAATGAGGCGGTTTTTTGCTATTGATTTGGAAGATGAAAGAGACTGTTCATGATAGAGCAGTCTCTTTTTTTATTCGCTTGGCTTAAGATCCTATTGCTTGATAGATAAAGCCAATTTTTTGCATTTCTGTTTTGTTTAGTATGTTTCTTCCATCAAAAACAAAAGCAGGTTTCTGCATGGCTTTATAGATTCTCTGCCAGTCATAATCAACAAATTCTTCCCATTCCGTAAGCACAGCTATAGCATGAGCTCCTAGGCAAGCATCATAAGGATTTTCAAAAGATTTTGTACTTTTTGCATTTTCTGCAGCTGATCTGGTTTCTAAATAATCCAAGTCAGCTAAAATTTTCTTTTGGTTTACTTTAGGATCGTAAACACAAATACGAGCCTGCTCATTTATTAAATCGTCTGCTATATAAATGGCTGCAGATTCTCTCGTATCATTAGTGTCTTTTTTAAAGGCCCAGCCTAAAAAAGTAATTTTCTTGCCTGCAACGGTGTTGTAAAGTGTTTTTACAATTCTGTCGGAAAATCTTTTTTTCTGATGGTCATTCATTATAATTACCTGTTCCCAGTAATCTGCTGTTTCATTCAATCCATAGGATTTAGCAATATAAACTAAGTTCAAAATGTCTTTTTTGAAGCAAGAGCCACCAAATCCAACTGAGGCTTTAAGAAATTTTGATCCAATTCTGGAATCCATTCCTATAGCCCGAGCGACTTCGTTTATATCGGCTCCTGTTTTTTCACAGAGTTCAGATAAAGCATTGATCGATGATATTCGCTGTGCTAAAAATGCATTGGCAGTCAATTTTGATAATTCTGATGACCATACATTTGTAGTTACTATTTTGTCCTGCGGGACCCAGTTTGCATATATATCGACTAAGGTTTGTATGGCTTTTTGCCCTTCAGGTGTGTGATCGCCTCCAATTAAAATGCGGTCGGGATTCAACAAGTCAGAAATTGCGGTTCCTTCGGCAAGAAATTCAGGATTAGATAAAATTTGGAATTGGACACCATTACCTGTATTATCAAGAATACTCTTAATAGCTTCAGCAGTTCGTACAGGAAGTGTTGACTTTTCTACTACGATTTTATTGTCTTTTGCCACTTTTGCAATTTGTCTGGCGCATAATTCAATGTATTTTAAATCTGCCGCCATTCCTTTTCCTTTTCCATAATTTTTTGTGGGAGTGTTTACAGAGATGAATATAATTTGAGCTTCTTCGATTGCCTTTTCCACGTCATTTGAAAAAAACAAGTTTTTCCCTCTTGTTTCTGCTACAACACTACTTAATCCAGGTTCAAATATTGGTATATTATCTGTATTTTCATCATTCCAGGCATCAATTCGTTCCTGATTTAAATCGACTACTGTAATTTTGAGGTGGGGGCATTTTTGTGCTATAACTGCCATGGTAGGTCCGCCGACATATCCGGCTCCAATGCAGCATATTTTAGTGATTTCCATTTGATCTGTTTTATAGTTTTTAAATTATTCTGAAAGGATATTTTCCTGATTATTTAATGTGCTATTTTTTTTAATAAGGAGTAGTTTCTTTCGATGAGTAGCTTTTTACCACTGTATTTATGAAAGAGTCAATCGTTTTATTTTCTTACTCTCGAAGTAATAACGATGCATCATTTTAAAGCTTATAAAAGTAATTTCTGTCGTATTTTTTTTGCTTCCTTTAAAGAGTTATATGTTCCAAAATTTGGTTTTATTGTCTTTCATAGTTTCTGTGTTGCCCTTTCGTTTGTAGTAATTTTGTTGCTGTAGAGTTTTAGTTTTTTGATTCTTTGGAAGAAGAAAATGATGAGATTTGGAATGCTATTTCCAAGTGTTTTCTGCAAGAATTATCAACTCTGTATTTTGTCATTTAGAATATTTTTTAGGTAGTTAAAATGTAATTATCTACGGGGAACCCTTGTTCAATTTATTTTTTAATTGTTTTCTGCATGTTTTACCTACGTTCATACAAAAACAGTTTTTCTATATTTTAATCTAAACCAATTATGAAAACAGGAATAACATTTAGTGCCTTTGATCTGCTTCATGCGGGTCATATTAAAATGCTGGAAGAAGCAAAATTAAATTGTGATTATCTTATTGTTGGACTGCAGACTGATCCAACTCTTGACCGACCAGAGAAGAACAAACCGAGTCAGTCAGTTGTAGAACGTTACATCCAGCTCAAAGGATGCAAATTTGTAGATGAAATAGTTCCGTATGCTACAGAACAAGATTTAAAGGATATCCTACAGTCTTTTCAAATTGATGTTCGTTTTTTAGGAGACGAATATAAAGACAGAGATTTTACAGGTAGAGCTTATTGTGAAGAAAAAGGAATAGAGTTCTATTTTAACACACGACATCATCGTTTTTCAAGCAGCGGTCTTCGCAGAGAAGTTTTTCAATTGGAACTTTTAAACGGAAATAAATGATTGCAGCAAGTAATATCGTTCATGTTGTTTTAACGGGGGGAGTAGGCAGCAGATTATGGCCTCTTTCCCGTAAAACAAAACCAAAACAGTATCTTGATTTGTTTGACGGATGCTCCCTTTTGGAAATGACAATTGACAGAAATAAAAGCATCGCCAATAGATTAATCATTGTTGGCAACGTAGAAAATCATTCGTTGAGCTGTAAAGTGATGGAGAAATTTTCTCTTGAGCATTCGCATATTGTTGAGGCTGCGCCGAGAAATACCGCTGCAGCGATTGCTTTTGCCGCTTTTCAGTCTAAAGAAGAAGATGTTTTAATTGTTACGCCTTCAGATCATATTATTAATGGAGAAGAAGAGTATTTGGTAGCACTAAAACAAGCAGTCGAAATTGCAGAGAATAATTATCTAGTCACTTTTGGCATCAAGCCATCAAAGCCTGAAACTGGATATGGTTACATTGAGTTTGAAGGAAATCATGTATTGGCTTTTCATGAAAAACCTAGTTTAGATAAGGCTTCAGATTTTTTAGACCAAGGCAATTTTTATTGGAACAGTGGTCTTTTTTGTTTTAAAGCGGGAGTCTTTCTTCAGGAACTTCAAAAGCAGGAACCAGAAGTTTACAGCAGGGCAAGAACAGCTTGGGAAGCCAATGATTCAGGATTTTTAGATTTTGATTTGTCTATGCAGATTCCTTCCATTAGTATTGATTATGCTGTTATGGAACGCAGTTCTAATATAAAAGTTGTGGCTTCACAGTTTGACTGGTCAGATCTTGGATCGTTTGAATCAGTTTATGATTATTTAGTGAAAAAAGGGCATCAAGCTGACGCTAACGGAAATATTCTAATTGGATCAGCCATACACACTTCTTTTATTGGAGTAGAAAACTGCCTTTTAGTTCATACTCCCGATGCTTTTTTGGTAGTAAAAAAAGAAAATTCTCAAGAGGTAAAACAAGTTTATCAAGAATTGGAAGCTGCTAATTCTCCACTGCTTTAGAATATAAGCAGCAGTTAAAAACAAAATTATTACAACATCAAAAATATTATGACCAATACACCAAAAATAGCTTTAATAACCGGAGTTACAGGACAGGACGGCGCTTACTTAAGTGAATTTTTACTTAAAAAAAATTACATAGTTCACGGACTTAAAAGACGCTCTTCTTTATTTAATACAGACCGAATCGATCATTTATACCAGGATCCGCATGTAGACAATCAGCGTTTTATACTTCATTACGGTGAGATGACTGACAGCACCAATTTAATTCGTCTGATTCAGGAAATACAGCCAGATGAGATTTATAATCTTGCAGCGATGAGCCATGTTCAGGTATCTTTTGAAGTGCCAGAGTACACGGGTAACGCTGACGGATTAGGAACTTTAAGAATTTTAGATGCTGTTCGTTTATTAGGATTGGAAAAAAAGACGCGTATTTATCAGGCTTCTACATCTGAATTGTATGGAAAAGTGCAGGAAGTGCCTCAGACAGAAAAGACACCATTTTATCCACGTTCTCCTTATGCAGTGGCAAAAATGTATGCCTACTGGATTACAGTGAATTACAGAGAAGCTTATGGTATGTATGCCTGCAACGGAATTCTATTTAATCATGAATCGCCAATTCGCGGTGAAACTTTTGTAACCAGAAAAATTACCCGTGCAGTATCGCGCATTGCGTTAGGATTACAGGAAAAGTTTTATTTAGGAAATCTGGATGCCCAAAGAGACTGGGGACACGCCAAGGATTATGTACGTATGATGTGGATGATTCTTCAAGCCGATGAACCAGAAGATTGGGTAATTGCTACAGGAACAACTACAACAGTTCGTGATTTTGTTAAGATGAGTTTTGCTTATGTTGGGGTGGAAATTGAATTTAAAGGTAGCGGTGTTGATGAAAAAGCTTACGTAGCTGCATGTAATAATCCTGATTTTCAAATAGAAATCGGAAAAGAAATCTTAGCGGTAAATCCTCGTTATTTCCGTCCTACAGAGGTGGAATTACTAATTGGAGATGCGACAAAAGCGAACACAAAATTAGGATGGGTGCCTGAATATAATTTACAGGATTTAGTAAATGATATGATGCAGTCTGATATAAAAATAATGCAGAAAGACCATCATTTAGAAGAAGCAGGATATCAAACAATGAACTACTACGAGTAAAATGAATATAGATAAAACTTCCAAAATATACATTGCAGGTCATCGCGGCATGGTCGGATCTGCAGTATGGAGAGCGTTGGAAAACGAAGGTTATCAAAATTTAATCGGACAGTCAAGTAGTGAGTTGGATCTACGTGACCAACAGGCGGTTCAGGCATTTTTTGAAAAAGAGAAACCGAAGGCAGTTATAGATGCAGCGGCAAAAGTGGGAGGGATTTTGGCAAACAATAATTATCCCTATCAATTTATTATGGAGAACATGCAGATTCAGAATAATTTAATTGATACTGCTTTAAAGTCAGGAATAGAGAAATTTATTTTTCTTGGCAGTTCTTGTATTTATCCTAAAATAGCACCACAGCCTATTCAGGAAGATTATTTATTAACAGCAGCATTGGAGCCAACTAATGAATGGTATGCTCTGGCTAAAATTTCGGGCATCAAAGCTTGTCAGGCTGTTCGTAAAGAATTTGATAAAGACTATGTAAGCCTAATGCCTACTAATTTGTATGGGATTCATGATAATTTTGATTTAAAAAGCTCGCATGTTTTACCTGCTATGATCAGAAAATTTCATGAAGCTAAGGAAAATGATCATGCAGCAGTAACACTTTGGGGAACAGGCAATCCTATGAGAGAGTTCCTTCATGCAGACGATATGGCCAAAGCTGTAGTGTTTGCCTTAGAAAACAGACTTCCGGATTATTTATACAATGTTGGATCTGGACAAGATTTAAGTATCAAAGAACTGGCATTGATGATTCAAAGCATTGTAGGACATAAAGGTAAAATTATCTGGGATGATTCTATGCCTGATGGTACACCTCGAAAATTGATGGATAGTTCAAAAATGCAACAGTTAGGTTGGAAACAACAGATTCATCTTAAAGATGGAATTGCAAAAACTTACGAATGGTTTTTGGCCAATGCTGAAAATATAAAAGAAGTTTCAATCGGCCTGTAATTGAATTATGTGTTTCGTTTAGCTGTTCCTTATAAATTATGAGAATACATTTTAAAATAAAGAATTAAAATAAAAGTGAAAACTAATCATTTTCCGTTCTTAAACCGCCTCAAATCACTTGAATACGCATGAATATTTTAGTATAAATTCAATTTAACAATTAAAAGTTATGGATGCAAACAGAGTAATGGTTTATGATAAATTTCATTATTTCTCAAGGTTCTTGAAATATGAGTTTAAGGATATCAATTTTGTTGCCGGGCATAAAGCAGATATTCTTTATGGGCATGAAATGACAGATGATCTTTCATTAGTAGTTTTTGTTTTTTATTCGGAGAATGATTTGATTGATCTTTTAAGGATTAATTCATACGGAATTCCAGTATTGGTCTGTAATCATTGCCCGCAGTTCCTCAATAAATTTAAAAACATACAAAACATTGAAGTGTTAGAATGTCTGGATACAAAAAGGGGATTTAGAAATGATCTTAGACTGCATTTTGAGGAAAAATTTAGTTTGGTTGATGAACAGTCAATATGTAAATAGAACAGCGTACAGCTTTATTTTTTAGGTAAAAATTAGAAAAAATGAACAAGCTAAAAGAGAGAAAGAGAATCAGCATCAGTGATTTGAAAGCAGTAAACAAAAATTTAGAAAGTTTTGCTTTCAGAGTATCACATGATCTGCTTTCGCCGGTTAATGCTTTAAAAATGCTGGTTTCTTTAATTGAAGAAGAAACTAAGGAAGAAAGCACAATGGAATATATCCGAATGATAAAAGACCGCGTAGTTCATCTAGACCAGACGATTCGAAACAATCTAAAAAACTCAAAAGCCGATTATCCAGAACTTCAGATTACTAAAATTCCACTTGAAAAAACGGTTGCAGACGCAGCTGAAATTTTTTCTAATGAAATAAAAACTTTAGGAATTCATTTTCAAGTAAACATTAAAGAACAAGAAGCCTTTTTTTCAGATAGATTCAGATTAAATACGGTATTGGAAAATTTGATTGGCAATGCTGTAAAATATCATAATAAAGAAGTTGTTGGAAAAGTGATAGTTGTAGAAGGTTGTTCAGATGGCAACACGCTTAAAATTTCTGTATCAGATAATGGGATTGGCATTGCCGAGATGAATCAGGACAGAGTATTTGATAAATTTTTCAGAGAATCCAATAATTCTGAAGGATACGGAATAGGATTGCATATTGTAAAACAAACTGTTGAAGCTTTGGAAGGTACTATTAATGTGAAGTCTGCTCAAGGAAGAGGCAGCTGTTTTATTTTAGAATTAAGAAACTTTAAAAATCAAAATTAATACTTTAAAAGGGAATGAAACAGTTGTTGTATATAGCGCCAGTGATAATTGATTTTGAAAAATTAAATGGGGTGTCTAAAAAAATACTAAATCAGTATAAGGTTTTTAGTAAATCTTATAATGTCACGCTAATCTCTTATGGCCCAGACTGTCTTTATTATCTGAATAATAGTTTTTTTGAAACGATTCCTTTAGAAAATACCAATCGAAGACTTAAAATGTATTCTTTTATTGATAAAACACTTTCGGTAAACAATTACAGTTTTATTTACACCAGATACCATTTGTGTGATTTTTTGTTTCTCAATTCCCTGAGAATCTTAAGTAAAAAAAAGAGCAAAATCGTTATTGAAATCCCTACGTTTCCTTACAAGCAAGAACTGCTGAAATGGAAGGGAGGAGCAATGCGTTATTTCATGGATGCTTCTTCTAATTTTTTGCTGAGACTTTATGTTGGTCGAATTGTAACGTATTCTAATGATCATAAGATTTTCGGTATAAAAACCATAAATACCATGAATGGAGTTATTTATGAAAATGTTCTTCCTGTAGAGAAGAGAATTTACAATGCCAATGAAATACATTTAATTTCGGTATCTCTTACCATGAGTTGTCATGGTTATGACAGGTTAATTGAAGGATTAAAGGAGTATTACCAACTTGGAGGCGATATTAATATTGTCTACCATTTAGTTGGAGAGGGAGATGAAATCAAAAAGTATCAGGAATTAGTGGCGAAATACGGCATTGAAAAACATGTTTTATTTTACGGTTTCAAAAGCGGCAGTGATTTAGATGATCTTTATGAAAAGGCAGATATTGCTGTAAATTCAATTGCAATACATCGAATTGGTTTAGAGACAGAAAGTACAATAAAATCAAAGGAATATGCCGCTAAAGGACTGCCTATGATTTCTTCTTATGTTGTGGATGCTTTTTCAATTCAAGACAATGAAAAATATGTACATCAGATAAGTCCTGATGAAAGTCCTGTTAACATTTACGGACTTATAGAATTTTACAAAAAAATGTACCAGAATAGAGATCGTAATATTTCGGAAGAAATCAGGTCAGCCTCTCAAAAAAGATGTGACATGTCTGTTACGCTTCAAGGTGTTGTTGAGTATTTTAACGCAGCAGTTTAAGTTTGAAAAATCATAATTATATTACAATTGGATTAGCGCTGCTGGGTATAATAGAAAGTTATTATATCTATAACCAGCCAATTGCCAGGAAAGGTCTGGAATTACTGTTCCTAATTCCTTTGTTTTTTACCGTATGCATATCCATTTACGGCAGTACAATACTTCGGTATCATAAGCAGGGAATAGGACTTAAAATTTATTACAGCATTGTCGTTGTTCGATATCTTATTCAGCCTTTTCTGATCACGCTTTCAGACGGAAAATTGAATTTTAGGATGCCTGAAGCCAAAGCTGATTCGTATGATATTGCAGTGCTTATTTATGGAATTGAATTATTTATTGCTTGTATTGTCATAAAAAAATGGTTTCCTATTTACATTAAAAAATATCGGAAGAACGATATTTCACATAGACAGCTGCCACTAAATTCTTATGGAAAACGAGTGCTGCTTGTTTATTTTTTATTCCTTTTAGTTCGTTTTAATTCCTGGATGCCGGGGCTTAATATATTAGCATTAAAAGAATCAGTTTCTAAAGTGGCAGTTGTATTTGATGCTACGATTTTTAATAGTATAAAAATCTTCATTTTCATTCTATTGCTTGCTGAGGCAAAAAAATATGCTAGAAACAAAGCTGGTTTTCAGTTGTATTTTGGCTTAGGTGTTATTGCTGCCATCTTTAATTTTATCTCTTATTTTGGGAGCAACCGTTCACTGATATACGAAACAGCGATTGCTACAATTACCATTTTGATTGTAAGTTATCCGCAGTTAAAAACAAAGATTTTGGCAATATTACTTCCGTTTGCCATTGTTATTATGGTTTTGTCTTATGCAAATAAACAATTTGCAGAAGATAATGCAGGTACTTTAGAAAGTGGCGATTCCAACGTGGTAGTTTCCAATTTTATTGAAGAGTATGCCAATGGTTTATGGACTGTTGCGCGGTCTTATCAGGCTTCGATAGGCATCAGTGCCGCAAAGTCGAATGAAGCTTTGATTAAAGATTTTTCAGATGGACTCTCAGGTTTATCAGATTTACCAGGATTTAAGACTTTATCCAATAGTCTGAAAGAACTGCGTTCTTCTTCGGATGTTTTTAAAGATTCATTAAAACAAAGAGATGACAGGGGACAGATGCTGTCGCTTTCAGGAGGTTTTTTAATTATAGGAGGCAATCTACTGGGCTGGCCGGCTCTGATTTTAGGGAATTATATTATGATTATGCTTTTAGTAAGAATGGAAGCCGCCTCTAAAGTCGTTCAGGATCTGTACTATAAATACATGTACATCTGGATGTCCATTCTTATGGGATTAGTTCATTGTTATTGTCTGCAGACCATTATTTTCTGCTGGAGTAAATACATACTTTTTTATTGGCTTGTCTTGTGGGTAAATCGAATCGAAGTTTTAAAACGAAACAAATATAGGAGAGCAGAGTCTCGTGTAGGGAATCTAAATTATAACTGGACAGCTGGGTCTATTGTCTAAAAAAATGAAAAACAGTAAAAAAAGAGTACTCATTGTAGTCAATACACAATTTCCATATGGGAAATCAGAAGATTTTTTATCCAATGAATTAGAATACGCGGCTGGTTTTGACGAAATAGTATGTTTTCCGATTTTAGTTTATGGCGCTAAGACGTTTGAGGATATTATTTATAAGAAGCCCAAAGAGTCCGTAACATTTTACAACAGTGCTCTTTCTTATAAAAGCAAATCAAGAATAGTGAAACTCCTTTTTTTGACTTGCACTAATTCAAAATTTTATAAAGAATTATGGCTTTTGATGCAGACAAATCGATTGACATTAAGAAATATTAAGCAGCTGTTTATCTTTTTGTTTATTGCGAACAATGCTTTAAATGATTTAGAAAAAGTTGTTAAGGAGAAGTACAAAAATTGCGATGTAGTATTATATTCTTACTGGATGTACATTAGTGCTTTTGTAATTATTACATTAAAAAAGAAGTTTCAAAAGACAATCCATTTTGAAAAAAAAATCACACGCTGTCATCGATTTGACCTCTACGAATATGCTAATGCAGGCCGTTATCTGCCCATGAGAGAATACATTTTGTCTGAGATGGATGAAATACATTCGATTTCAAAAGATGGTGTATCCTATTTAAATAAAGAGTTTCCACAATACAACGATAAATTAAAATTATCAAGATTAGGTTCTTTAGATAAAGGCATCAAGATTTTTCCAAAAAGCGAAACACTTCATCTTGTTTCCTGCTCCTGGACGCGTCCCGTTAAAAGAGTATCCGCTATTTTGGAAGCAGTTTCAAAGATTTTTGTAAAGATAGAATGGGTACATTATGGCGATGGAGAAGAATTTGAAAAGATAAGTAAAATGGCAGCTCAGATCGACAATCCTTCAGTAGCTGTAAAATTGATGGGCGCTTACAGTAACGAAAAAATACTTGCGGAATATGCCAATAAAACCTATGATGTTTTTATCAACGTAAGCGAAAATGAAGGCGTTCCGGTTTCTATTATGGAAGCAATGTCTTTTGGAAAAATTATAATCGCAACAAATGTTGGTGGAACGGCAGAGATTGTAGAAAATGGAGTCAATGGTTTTTTACTCGATAAAGATTTTACTAACGAAGAACTGGTTCTTGTACTGACCAAAATAGCCTTATTAGAAGCCGAAGAATTCAATGAGATGTGCAGGCAGTCCAGAAGAATTTGGGAAGAAAGATGTAATGCAGAGGCCAATTATCAAAAATTTTATCAGCAGCTTAAAGTGAATTCTGTACAATGAAAAGAAATACCATAAATATTAATCTGCAGCCTGTAAACAATCAAGGTTCCGGAATTGCTCTGTTTGCCAATAAATTAATAGCCGAATTAGAAAAAAGTAAATTATATAAAATTTTCGGCAGTTTTAATTTTGTGAGAGGGGTCAAAAAAAATGAATTAGAAAGATTCTCCTTTCCAGTAAAATATTCATCAGTTCCCGCTAAAGTTGTGTATTCGAGATTAATAAAAAAAGCACTGCCTTTTTATTACCACAATATGATGCACGGCGAGTCAGATATTAATTTGTTCCTGACTTATAAAATTCCGAGAGTCAGTTACAGCGGTATTGTAATCAGTACAATTCATGATTTAATACCCTTAAGAGTCGCTACAGAAAATGACCAGATACAAATAGATTACAGAAATGATATTGATTATGCAATCCGCCATTCTGATTATTTGATAACAATATCGGAGGCCTCTAAAAAAGACATTCTGGAAGAGTTTTTATACAACAAAAATAAAATTTTTGTCATTCCTAATGGTGTTGATTTTGAGTTGTACAACAATGAAATAGAACAAGAACACTTAACAAAAGTCAAAGAAAAATATCAGTTGCCCAATAAGTTTGTGGTATATCTTGGAGGAATACGCATCCATAAAAATGTAGGTAATTTGATTCGAGCTTACGCTTTGCTTTCTGAAGATATAAGAGCAGAAGTCAGTTTAGTGATTACTCAGGGAAATGAAGATTTGAAAAAGCTGGCAGCTAATCTTAACATAGAAGAGCAGGTTTTTTTTACACCTTACATCGATGAACAAGACAAGCCGGCGGTTTATAAATTGGCTTTGACAATGGCATTTATATCGTCTTACGAAGGTTTTGGTCTGCCCATTATAGAAGCCATGGCTGCAGGAACTCCTGTTATTACTTCTAACGTTTCGTCTATGCCAGAAGTTGCTGGCGATGCAGCAGTACTAGTAGATCCATTTGAAATTGAGGAAACTAAATATGCTTTAGAGCGAATTATAGGAGATGCCGATTTTAGAAAAAAGCTGATTGAGTCTGGTTATGAAAATGCCAAAAAATACAGTTGGACGCATTCAGGTGAAGAATTAGTAAAATTATGTAATACCATATTAAAGCAGCAGTTATGATTCATCTGATTAAAAAAGCAGTACGGTTAAGCTTCAGCCTGCCTAAAACGATCTATTTTAATTTCTGTTTGTTTGAACCTAAAATAGCTATTAAGCTTCCCATTTTGGTAGATTATAGAACTAAGTTCTGTTCGCTATACAGGAATACAGTTGTATTAAATGAAACCCCAAGATTTGGAATGATTAAAATAGGCTGGGGAGAAGGCGCGGTTGGAAATGAGTGCAATCGCTTTAGCTACTGGACTATTAAAAAAGAATGTAAAGTTGCTTTTGTAGGTAGCGCTCATTTTGCAAGAGGAGTATCGTTAAGAGCGGATAACGGTGGACAAATCGTTTTTGGAAAAAACTTTACAGCAAATCAGAATTTCTTCTGTGCTAGCAATACGACTATAACTTTTGGAGATAATGTACTGGCAGGCTGGAATATTCATATTCGGGATGGCGATGGACACCACATTTTTGACCAAGATAAAAATATCATCAATACCAACAGGCCAATTTCGATAGGAAGCAAAGTCTGGATAGGAAGTTATGCGACTGTTCTTAAAGGAGTGGCAATTCCAGACAGCAGCATAGTGGCTTTAGGCTCTATTGTAACAAAATCCTTTTCGGAACCTAACATAATTATTGGCGGCATACCGGCAGTAATGGTTAAGGAGAATGTTCGTTGGGAGAAGTAATCTTATAAAAAAACATAATTTTTAATGACAACAAACAGAACCCGAAGTTCTATAAAAAATTCTGCAGCAGCTTTAATAGGCCAGTTGATCACGATAATTTTAAATTTTGCAGTCCGTACTATATTTATAAAAACTTTAGGAGCGGCTTATTTAGGAATTAATGGATTATTTACCAATATTCTTTCGGTGCTGTCTTTCGCAGAGATTGGATTTGGAACAGCAATTATTTATGCCATGTATGCGCCGTTGGCCGAAAACGATGTAATTCAGGTTTCAAAACTAATGAATTATTTTTCTAAGGTTTATGAAATCATTGGTACAATCATATTTGTTACGGGTTTATTTTTAATTCCTTTTTTACATTTCTTTATCAATGATTTATCAGAATTGCCAAAGGAACTCCCCTCTTTATGGATTATCTATCTGCTCTATTTATTTAATACTTCTATAAGCTATTTTTTTAATTATAAAAGATCATTAATAATTGCCAGCCAGAATGGACATATAGATTCATTAAATCAGCTTTACTTCAATATTATCAAGGGAACTTTACAAATTGCAGTCCTATTTTTATTCCATGATTTTTTAAGTTTTCTGATCATTCAGATTCTGTGCACTTTTTTAGGGAATTATTCTATATCTAAAAAAGCAGACAAGTTATTTCCTTATCTGATCTATTATAAGCATAAAAAAATTGAGAGAAGAGATAAGATTGCCTTGAGACGAAATGTATTTGCGATGTCATTCAGTAAATTAGGTTCTGTTGTCATTACAGGAGTGGATGATTTATTAATCTCAAAATTTGTTGGAATAGTGGCCATGGGGATTTATTCTAACTATTTATTGCTGACCAATACCATTAGAATTGTTTTCATGCAGATGTTGCTGCCAATAACAGCAAGTGTTGGAAATTATGTGGCAGAAAAATCAGATGATGAATCGCATACTTTTTTTAAAAAATTATTTTTTATCAATGCCTATTTTGCTATTTGCTGTTTTATAGCCCTGAGCACATTGGTTAATCCATTTATCCATTTAATTTGGGGAAAACAATACGTTTTTTCTACATTAATAACCTTTCTGATCACATTCAATTTCTATCTGGATAGAATGAGAACTACTTCTCAGATTTTTATAGACGCCAAAGGTTTATTTTGGCCCATTAAATGGAAATCCTTATTTGAAGCAATTATCAATTTATTCTTTTCGTTTTTCTTTTTATTAGTCTTAAAATGGGGAATCGAATCTATAATTATCGCTACAATAATAAGTAATCTAACTACAAATATATGGTGGGAACCCTATGTGGTTTTTAAATATGGTTTCCAAAAAAAAGTCTTTCCGTATTACATTATGCTGGTCAAGTATACTGTTATTCTGGCTTCTTCATATCTAACAGTAAATTATTTGCAGGGTTTTCTTCCGGATAGTTTTTCAGGTTTTTTGGGAAAGGCAGTCATTGCTTTAGTAATTCCAAACATCATTATTGTTCTGGTTTACTTTAAGACAGATGAACTGAAATATTTTATCGCTTTAATACAAAATATAATAAATAAAAAACTATGATCAATAGGCTGTTTTTAAAACTGGCATTTCATATTCTTAAGACCTTTTTGAAGCCTTTTGACGGTAGAATGCCGAGGTTTTATATGAAGGGCTATAACTTCATTTTGAAAATGGTGGGAGTAAAAATGAATGGCCTTCCAAGGTATATTTCAACTCAGGTAAGATTTGATGATTTTAATAAAATCTATTTATCGGAACGTGTGGTCATCTCCGAAAAAGTGATTCTGCTGACACATGATTATTCCTTAACTACTGGTCTTATTGCATTGAATAAAAAGCCTGCGACAGATCTTGCTTTCAAAAAAGAAATCCATATCGGCAGAAATGTATTCATAGGAATGGGGGCTATCATCATGCCTGGAACTATTATTCACGACAATGTGGTAATAGGGGCAGGTAGCGTAGTAAGAGGAACCATTTATTCTGATGCCATTGTTATTGGAAACCCAGGGCAGATAATCGGGAAATTAACTGAGAAAGCCATTAAATGGGAGCAGCAAATCGAGAGTTCATTAATACAGAGAGATAGAATATAAACATATGAAGATACTTATTATTGGTCCATTTCCCAAGCCTATTAACGGTTGTTCGTTAGCTAATCAAGTCCTCTTAAAGCAGCTAGAACTGAAAAAAGAAATTTCGGTAGATATTATAAATACGAGTTCAAAAAATATTTCTTCAGAAAATGTAGGACGTTTTTCATTTGGTAAAGTTTTTTCCTTTTTAAAGGTCTATAAAAAAACAAGAACAATTTCTAAATCGGATATAGTTTATACAACACCGGGACAAACTTTTTTTGGGATTGTAAAATATATGCCTTTTTACTTTTACTGTTTAATGACAAGCAGACCTTACATTATTCATATTCACGGAAATCATCTGGGTAATGAATATAAATCTTTAAAGGGATTGAAAAAAAGGGCCTTTGCATTCTTTATACGAAGAGCTGCCGCAGGAATTGTTCTTTCGGAATCTTTAAAAACCAATTTTGACGGACTGTTGAATCCAAAGAAAGTTTTTATAGTCGAGAATTTTGCTCAGGATAGTTTAGTTCAGAAAGCTGCAGTAGTAAAGCCCAAAGATAAATTAAGGCTACTTTATTTGAGTAACCTAATGGAGGAAAAAGGAATCTTAGACTTTTTAGACAGCTTAATTTTGTTGAAAAATGCGGGAGTTGCTTTTGAAGCTGACATCGCAGGTAAAATTGAAGATGAATCAGAGGTTATTATAAATAATAAATTTCAGGAACTCCTTGGCTTTATTAAATACCATGGGGTTGTATCGGGGCAGAGCAAGATCGATCTGTTGGAAGGATCTAATGTTTTTGTTTTACCAACCTATTATCGTATGGAAGGACAGCCGATTTCATTAATCGAAGCTATGGCAACCGGAAATATAATCGTTACTACCAAATTTTCTGGAATACCTGATATCATCAGTACAGAAAACGGCTGTTTTGTTCCCTCGAAAAGCCCGGAATGCATATTTAACACGCTGCTGGAAATTAATGGAAAACTGGAAGAATTTGTCGCTAAGTACAGCAGGGTTAACATAAGATATGTACAGTCTTATTTTACGGAAGAAAAGTTCGCAGGTAAAATTTTCAAAGTTATTAAACATATTTAAATCAAATTATTATGAAAAAAGTCCGTTTAGATTTATTCAATTCCCAGTTAGGTCTTGACCGTGGTGCATCTAAAGTAAAAGAGATGCTGTGGTATGTTATAAAGGTTGTTTTTTTTCTTTCGGCAATCCCATATCCTTCAAAGTTTAAAGTGTTCTTACTAAAAGCCTTTGGTGCCAAAGTAGGTAAAGGCTTAGTAATTAAACCCAGAGTGAACATCCATTTCCCTTGGAAGTTAGTTGTAGGAGATAATGTTTGGATTGGTGAGGAAGTATTCTTTTTGAATTTTGAATTGCTGACTATTGGCAATAATGTTTGTATCAGTCAGAAAGTTTTTGTCTGTGGAGGCAACCATGATTATAAAGATCCAACAATGCCCTATAGAAATGGTGTAATAGTGCTGGAGGATGGAAGCTGGGTAGGAGCAGCATCATTTGTTGGTCCCAATGTCAAAATCGGGATTAATACTATTGTTTCAGTTGGTTCAATAGTAACGAAGTCATTACCTGAAAATGGCGTTTTTAGCGGCAACCCTCCTCAATTGGTGAAAGAACGCTGGTAATTTATTTTTAGTGTGCTCTTTCTGGTTCCGGGAGATTTTTAAATAATCATTTTATTTTTAATAGTCAAAAAAGCATCATTTTTTTTAGATGATGAAGATTTCCCCGCGCTATTCTCAACCCATTTTTACAAAGCTATTGCTGCTTCTAAGATTCAAATTAACTTAAAAAAAACATTATGAAAGTTTCTATCATTACTATTTGTTACAATAGAAAAGAGACCATTGCAAATTGTATAGAGAGTGTTTTGTCACAAGATTATCCCAATGTAGAATATATTATTATAGACGGAAATTCAACTGACGGCACAAACGAAATCATTCAATCTTATAAAGAGAGAATAAGCACCTACATATCTGAACCGGATAAGGGAATGTATGATGCCATTAATAAAGGATTAAAAATCGCAACTGGAGACGTTATCGGATTGATGCATTCTGATGATGCGTTTTATGATAGTGAGGTTGTCTCGAAAATTGTTACCATGTTTAAAATGTTTCCATCCCGTGATGGAGTTTATGGTGATGGAATTTATGTAACAAATGATAGTGAAGAAAAAATTGTAAGAAATAGAATAGGAGGGGCTTACAATTATAAAAAAATAAAATCCGGCTGGTTGCCACTCCATCCTACAGTGTATCTGCGAAAAAGTATTATTGAAAAACTAGGCTATTATGACCTTGATTTCAAAATAGCGTCGGATACGGAGTTCCTGCTGCGTTATTTATTTAAAAGCAGAATAAAGCTGGCCTATCTTAATACTTATTTAGTAAAAATGAAAATGGGCGGTCTAAGCACATCCCGAAGCAGGGCATTTGAAGTTCTTTATGAGGATTACCGTATTTACAGACATCATGGTCTACCAGCCTTTACTGCAGTATTTAAGAAAAAGCTAAGGGCATTAAAACAATATTTGAATTTAGAACCTATTGCTTAGACTTTTTTCTGTAATGCAAAATAGTAATCACAAAAGTAACAGAAGAGCCATTACAACAGTATTGTTTTTAATCTGCACAGCAGCTATTTTTTATTATTCATGGTTGCCTTCTTCCAATTTAAGAACCGAAACTTATTTACCACAATTTATAATAGAATGGACTAATGAATATCTCAATCTGCGTACAGCAGTTCCTTTTCTGTTATTAGGTTTTTTTTGTGAAACAGGCTGGGAATCAGTTGCCGTTTACAAAGAAAGGAATTTTCTTTTTGCAGGGAGAAATACGATTATAATCTGCACAGTGATTGTTTGTCTGGCAGAAGCGGGACAGTTTTTTATATCAGACAGGCATCCGGATTTTATGGATATCATTTTTGGAATAGCCGGAGGTATCTTCGGTGGGACAGTTGCTGTATCATTCAGGAAGTTAAATCATTATTTTTTTTATAGAAATGCGTAACAGACATAAATTTACTTTTATTTTTTGCAGTATTTTATCTGATATTGCTGCGGTAGTTATAAGTATATCATTATTCTTTTATTTTGCCGAAGAAACAGATGTACAATGGACTTGGTCTTTTGTCAATAATAGTCATTTAATTGCAGCGGCAGGATGGTTATTGACCACTTTATATTTTAATCTATATCGTCTGGATACTGTTTTCAGTCTGCCTATTTTTTATCGCAACAGCTGGCGTGTTTTTTTATGTCAGTTTATATTTTGGCAAAGCTATATTGTTTTTTTTGAGGGCTTAAAAAGATATCAGCTGACTATAGGAGCTAGTATGCTGCAGTTTACTTTTCTGCTTTTTTATCTTTTGCTATCGAGGGTTATTTTCACTTTCGTTTTAAACAATATAAAAAAATGGGTTAAAAAACCTTTTGTTGTTGCTATTTATGGGTTTAATTCAACAAGCATTCAATTGGCATCTAAATTAGAAAGTAATTCTTATTTTTTTAATTTCCTTGGAATCATTAATGACCTTGAAGATCATAATTTAAGAGATAAATCATCTTTTAACGGAGAGCTCATAAATGCCATTCACAAATCATCAGAAAGAGGAATTCAGGAATTATACATTGTTGTAAAAACGGAGTTTATAGATGATTTGAATACTTATTTCGAGTTGGCTGACAGATACTGCATCCGATTAAAATTTGTTCCGGATTTATCTGATATTTCTAAACATTCGTTCAGCAGTACCAGTTACGAAAACTTCCATATTATTCGACCCAGATATGAACCGCTTCAAAATGCTTATAATAGACTCATTAAGAGGGTTTTTGATGTTGTTTTCAGTCTGCTGGTCATCATTTTTATCCTATCGTGGCTGTACCCTGTTCTTGCATTTATTATAAAAAAACAAAGTAAAGGACCTGTTTTGTTCAAACAGCTTCGTACAGGCAAAAAAAATCAGTCTTTTTACTGCTACAAATTTAGAAGCATGGCTGTAAATACAGAAAGTGACAGCCTGCAGGCCAAAAAAGGAGATATGCGGGTAACGCCAATAGGCAGGTTTATAAGAAGAACCAGTTTGGATGAACTTCCCCAGTTTTTCAATGTTTTATTGGGCGATATGAGTGTAGTAGGGCCGCGTCCCCATATGCTCAAACATACTGAAGATTATAATAATCAGATCAATGATTTTATGGTGCGTCATTTTGTAAAACCAGGAATTACGGGTTTGGCCCAAATATCAGGACACAGAGGAGAAACTAAAAAAGTTTCTGATATGAAGCGCAGAGTAAAAGCCGATATAGATTATCTGCAAAACTGGAGTATGATAAAAGACTTGAAAATTTGTCTGCTTACCGTTGTATTAACCCTTAAAGGGGATGAAAATGCATTTTAACCTAAAAACTAAATAATTATGAATGTAACCTATTATGTTGCCGGATTTCTTTCAGGTATCTGTATTGCCGGTTTTTTTATTGGTAAAGAATTATACCGCTATTACATTAAAGATAAAGTTCAGACGAAACAGTTAAACCGATTGGCTAAACTGAATGATAAAATGAAAGCAAAGAGAACAGCCCAGTATGAATCAGGAGAACTGTCCAATTCTTTGTAATTTCTTTTACTTTTCTAGTGTTTTATACAGAGCATAATCCTAATGCCTTAAATTTTAAAGTTTATTCCAAATACAATGAATCGATTACTATATATAATACTTAGTAGTATTTTATTTTTTTCCTGTGCTTCCAGAAAAGATATTATTTATTTTCAGGATGCCGGTAATTATACATCAGTTGCAACAAATTTGAAACCTGTTACTATTGAACCCAATGATATTCTCAGTATCAGAATCGGAGCACTAGTCCCTGAAACGGCACTGGCATACAACATTCAAACCCCAAGTACAGTTGGCGTAAGCAGCACCCTAGATATTTTGAAAGTACAGGGCTATCTGGTTTCTCCTGATAAAACAATTGTATTGCCAATTTTAGGAGAGATAAACACTGCAGGTCTGTCTGTAAAAGATCTGGAAACAAAACTTAAATCTGAACTCGAAAAAGGAGCACATTTAGTGAACCCTTCTGTAGCAGTGCGTATTTTGAATGCAAAAGTGACGGTTTTGGGAGAAGTAAAATCACCGGGAACTTATTCCTTTTTAGAACAGTCCATTTCTATTCCGCAGGCTCTTGGTTATGCCGGTGATTTGACTATAAACGGGAAAAGAAATGACATTCTGCTGATTAGGGAATCTGAAGGAAAAAGAACCATCACGCATGTTGATTTAACAACAGCAGAATGGATGAATAAGGATCAATATCAGGTTCATCAAAATGATATTCTAGTCGTTAATCCGAATGATGCTAAAGTAAAAACGGCAGGTTATATAGGGAATGCAAGCACCATATTGACTATTGCATCCTTAATTCTAAGCTCTATAATATTAATTACAAGATAAATCAAATCATGAATACGGATAAAAATGAATATTTCGATTTTATTGAAGAAAATAACCCGGTAGATTTAAAACAAATTATAAATAAATATTTAAAGTACTGGCCAGCCTTTGTATTATCGATACTTATTTCTTTATTCAGCGCTTTTGTTTATTTAAGATATGCAAATGTTGTATACAAGTCTGAGGCTAAAATTAAATTGTTGAATGATAAAGAAAATTCAAATTTCACATTAGATGTTTCTAAATTATTTAATAAATCCACCATTAACTTAGAGAACGAGATTGCATTGCTCAAATCAGTTCATCTCTCAGAACAGGTAGTCAAAAATTTGAAGTTGAATGTAGAATATTACTATAATTCGAGAGTAACATCTAAACAGATTTTTAATCCGCCTTTTATAGTGAGTTATCGTGATGGCGCATCCAACTTGAGACGCGCATTGAATTATACCATAACTGTAACGGCATCAGGATATACTGTTTTAGATATTACATCTGGAGAAAGTGTCGAGATAAAAGGATATATATCAGAGAAAAACATACCTCATTTGCCCATAAGTATAAAACCGGCTCCCGGGGCTGTAATGGAAAAAAATATCAATAAGAGTTTTAATGTTACCTTAAAAACGCTTCATAAAACAGCTTTGGAATTAAGTGATGCTTTTGAAGTGGATGCTGAAGGAAAAGACAGCGATATATTATCAATCTCCTTAAAAGGCACAAACGGACCACAGTCAGAATCCGTTATCAACAATTTGATTTATGTTTATGAAGCCGACGGTATCACAGACAAAAAAGAAGTCTCCAGAAGAACTATTAATTTTGCCGATGATCGATTTGTATACCTGAGAAGGGAACTTGATTCTATAGAAAGTTCTAAAAAGAATTATAAAAAGAATAATAAGCTTAGTTTTATTCAGGAAGATGCGGGTTCAAGTATTCTGCAAAAAACAGCTAAAGAACAGACTTCATTTGATATAGAATCACAATTGTTACTAGCAGATCTGCTGAGAAATAGCATAGAATCTCAAAAAGCATTCGAACTTTTGCCCGCAGATATAGGAATACAAAATTTAATAATCAATCAATTGGTTGCGGATTATAATACAGCGGTTTTATCGTATCAAAAATTTCAGACCAGTGCAGGAAATAATAATCCTTCAGTACAGTTGTTGGTAACTACGCTCACGAATTTAAAAAACAATATTATCAATTCTGTAAAAGGCTATAAACAGCAGTTAAGAACAACGCTTGTTCAGAGTGAATCTGCCCAGAAAGAGGCAGAAGGAAGTTTTGCTTCTCTTCCAGAAAAGGAAAAAGTACTGAGAAGTATTGAACGCCAGCAGAATTTAAAAGAAAGTTTGTATTTATTGCTGCTTCAAAAAAGGGAAGAAGCTTCTATAAATTTGGCTGTTACCATACCTAATACTAAGATTATAGATTATGCCATAACAGATATTCAACCTATTTCCCCGCAAAGAAACAAGATTGTATTAATTGCATTTTTTATAGGATTTTGTATTCCGTTCAGCATTTTATTTACACTCTTTAAATTAGATAATAAAATATATACAGCTGCAGATGTTGAAAACACAAATACTGTACTGCCTATTTTAGCAGAGCTTCCTTCATTAAAGGATGATAAAGACGCTATTATGCAGAGTTTGGAAGCTTTTAGAACCTTGGCCAATAACACCAATTTTATTACACCTTATACTGAAGATCAACTTGGAAAAGTATTATTTGTCACGTCATCTATAAAAGGCGAAGGAAAAACGTTCGTTTCTTATAATTTAGCGGCAGCTTATGCACATCTTGATAAAAAAGTAATAATTATAGGAGCTGATTTTAGAAATCCACAGTTGCATAAACATTTAAACAATACAACAAAAGAGAGTCAGGGATTCAGCAATTATCTGCATGATGGTACTATTCAATGGGAAAATTTATTGTGCAGTAACGAAGATGCTGAATTTCCATTTGATATTTTACTTTCGGGAATTATCCCTCCAAATCCAACATTATTATTATCCAATCAGCGTTTTGAGCACTTTATTTATCAGGTAAAAAAAGTATACGACATCATTATTTTTGATACGCCGCCAACCTTATTAGTGAGTGACACTCTTATGATTTCAAAATATGCCGATACTACTTTATTTGTGTTGCGTTCCGGAGTAACACAAAAGAATTTAATAGCTTATTCAAACAAGCTGCATAAAGATCAAAAATTGGTCAATATGGGCTATGTAGTAAATGATATTGATTTTAGTTCTGGTTACGGTTACAGCTATAATTACGGATATGGCTATGGCTACGGAAAAGAAATCAAAAAAGAAACAAGACTACAGAAGCTGAAGAAAAAAATATTCTAATGCCGAAGTTAGATTAAAGATAATCATGATAATTAACCAAGATTACACCACAACAACCACGATCATAAAATTTAAATTTGTTTAAATTTTTAAAAGCTGTTCCATTGAGAACAGCTTTTTTTTGTTTTTTATTTCAGAAAGATACTATTATTAAGCAGTAAATACTCCATTTTCTTTTTATTTGGAATCTGAAGTTTTACGGTTTTGAATTGATTAATTTCTGTTTTGCTATGGATGTCCGATCCTGTAAAATCATATAAATTGTTTTCAAGTAATTCCATTGCTTTTTTCTGAATTATTTTACCATAATATCCTGTTAAAGAAAGCAGATTCAGTTGAAAAAAAACACCAAATTCCTTTAGTTTTTCATATTTAGCGATAGAATTATGAAGATACAGATAGCGTTCCGGATGGGCAAGAATGATTTTGTAGTTTTTAATTTTTATTTCAAAAAGCATCTCATACAAATTAAACGGACTTGAAAATAGTGGAAATTCAAGCAGCACAAAATTATCGTGAATGCATAAAAGTTCTTCTTCTTTCACTTTTGCAATCAGAAAAGAGTCCAGCATATATTCACTTGCATAATTTTTTAAAAACTCTTTGTTTGTCTTATCCTTTGTAGCGTTCTCGAAAGCAGTTTTTATAATCGGGCTGGTATTATTCCATTTTGAATTGAAAGTGTGAGGTGTTGCAATACCTTGGTGAATGTTTAATTCTTTCATTGCTGCAATAAGTCCTGTAGTTTCCTGAATTGTTTTTGCTCCATCATCGATGCCGGGTAATAAGTGATTGTGGATATCAATATAATTTTCAGGAAGAAGATCTTTTAAATAGTGTTTAGTTTTAATGAACGGAAACATAATTGGAATTTAAGTCTAAATTAATTCTTATGCTTTTAGATTCATAATGCTGGAAGTTTTAATTCAAAACTATAAGTGAATTTTTGTCCTTGATAGTTTTTTTTTCTTTTTTCTTTTAAAAATAAACCTTTTTTTTGCACCATTCGAATAGAAGATAGTTTAATAATAATACCAATTTGCCTATTCTTTGAATGATTATCATCTGGTCTAATTTTTTGAGGATGGGGATGATCTGCAATTCGAACCTCAGTGATGAATAGCTTTGTTTTAAGGAATTAAGTGCAACGTGAAGGCGTAAGCGCCAGGAATCTGCCGCAAAATTTATTTAGGTGAATAATGGACAAAATTCGTCTTAGCTTTTTGTGGCAGAAAAGGTATCACCTCCAAACCTGTGTTGCCACGAGGTTGCCATTAAAACAAAACTGTTAATTTTTAAGTGTTAATATTTTGATTTTTAATAGGTTGTTTTGTTTTTTGCTGCTTTAATTCTTTTAATGATAAATTTAATTGTTTTTCTTGTCAAATTGATTGTTTTGTCCTGTTTTTTACATGTATTGTATCTCGAAATAATTTAGTACTGATTTGTAATTATCCTGAGCAGTAAGGCATGTGTCCATCAGGTATTTATTTACATTGTTCCATTCCTTAAGCCTTCTGTAATAAAATAGTTTCAGCTGTTCGTCTATTATAAATGGAACTATATTGTTGGCCAGGTACTCCTTAAAAATGATTAATCTCCCTACACGGCCGTTTCCATCCTGAAAAGGATGTATAATTTCGAATTTATAATGAAAATCGATAATGTCTTCGATACTTTTATTTTTTATGGCATGGTAATCATACAATAGTTCTTTCATCTTTTGGGAAACTTCTTTAGACGGACAGGTCTCATTGCCTCCCACTTCATTTGGCATTCTTTTGTATTCTCCGACATTAAACCAATCTTTTCCGCTATCAGAAGTTCCTGACTTTAATAAAAAATGGAGTTCTTTAATAATGGATTCTGTAAGCTTGTTATTTGCTTTTTCAATGATAAAATCGATGCATCGAAAGTGGTTAGAAGTTTCAATAATGTCATCTACGTTTACGCTTTCTTTAGATGCACCAATTGAATTGGTTTCAAAAATATACTCGTTTGATCATGAGTTAGCCTGCTCCCTTCAATTTTATTCGAATTGTAAGTTAAATCTATTTGCGTGCGGTGATAAATGCCGCCCTTCATCTTCATGTTTTTTTGTTCTTTCAGGGCATGCAATAAAATATTAACAATTGCTTTTTTATTATCTTTTTGAGGAATTACTACATCTTGAGGAATATTCCACGTTTTACCGGTTAGAAAAGTCCCTTTTAATTTTCCTGTTGAACAGTAATTGCGAGCCATCCTTTCAGAGAGATTTAGTTTTTTGCAAATTCGACTACTGAAAGATACTTCATGTTTTTATAAATGATTCCGTTATCGGCAAATATAAGCTAAAAATTTTGATAAAGAATATTTTTTTTGCCAATACCAGAAATGTGTTGAACCCAACTGGTTCAAAGTTAATTGCTTAAATATTTTATACTATTAACAACAGCTTCCTTCATTATAAAGTTTATCTAAACCGCCTTAGCTTTTTTGCGGCAAAATTGAAGGCAACTCAAAGGCTTGAAACCGCTGTAAATGCCACTTTTATTTTTGTCGTGAAACTCTGTGCACCAATTCTGCACCCAAATTCAATTTTGCTATTTCAATAATTAAATCATTCACATAACTTTAAATACTAATGCATTAATAGGGAGAAGTATTATTCTTTTTTTGTATTACAAATAGATTAAAAACACTTAATTTTTCTGATTAAGAAGATATAACTTAAGATTTATAGCTAAAAGGTATAAACTCCATAATTCGACTTTGGAGTGAGTTGTAATTTTAAGTTATTTTAGTAAATTTATCTAATCATAACTAATTAAAAAGCAGGACAAATCAATAAATGAAACCAGAACTCACCACTTTAAAAAAACTGCGTGATATGCTCACATTCATGAATCTCCCTGTTTATTCCTATATAGATAGTGATGATTTTGCTATTTTAAAAGTACATGAAATGGGCCTAAAAATGCCTTATATAACGCCAACTTTTAGGCCTGATCATTACACTTTAGTGGTAGTAAAAGAGGGGGAAGGAACTTTTGTATCTGGAAATGAGGTTTTTAAAGTAAGTTCTGGACACGTATTTATAAAGCGTCCTGATATTTACGTTTCCAGTGGATGGACCGAGATGAAGATTGTGTACAATATTTGTTTCCGGAAAGATTTTATTGCGTATTGTCTGCCATTGGGAGTGGAGGAACTATTGGAAATGGATCACTCCAATGGAATAAACTATCTTCTTAATGACAAGGCAATTAGTCGCATGGAAGAGCTATGTCTTGAATTGTATGATTATGCGACTTCTATGGAGCCAATTAAAGATGAAATAATCTCTAATATTCTTATTTATATTCTGCTGCTCATTCAAAAGCATCAAAATGAAATTAATACAGAAGTTTTAAACGAGAAGAATGCTGCCATTGTAACCGCATTTCGCAGTAACATGGATAAAAACTTTACCATGCTCATCTCTGGTGAATGCAGTTCAGTATTTCGAATAAAAGAACATGCAGAATTATTAAACATCAGTGAAAGTAACCTTTCAAAAATTATAAGCAAAAGCTCTGGAAAAACAGTCAACCAATGGATAAACGAAAAACTGATTGATGAAATAACTTATCTTCTTAAAAATACAGAGAAGTCTATGAACGAAATAGCTGAAGTATACGCTTTTCGTGAAGTGAAACAGTTTTACAGTTTTTTTAAAAAACATACTCATAAAAGCGCCATTATGGTAAGAAATGATTTTAATGCCACCCATGGAGAGCACAATCTCATTTATAAAGGTGATGTCGTTCCCATTCGTCCAAACTGGTAACTTTGCGCAAGATATAGATTGAAATTAAGAATTACTATTCTCTTTTCGATATTCTACTGGCGAAAGCCCTGTATGTTTCTTAAAAAATATACTAAAATAAGACAAATATGAGAAACCTAGCATATTAGCAATTTCTTTCATTGAAAATCGCTGGTCCATAATTAAAATTTTAGCTGTGCTCAACGTTTTTTCAGCAATCAATTGTCCACCGGTTTTTCCTGTTTTTTCTTTGAGGATACTCGATAGATAATTTTCGTGAAGCTGCTGCATTTCTGCATAATCTTTAATATAAAGTATTCTGTTAACTTTCCCTTTTAATAATTGATCGTAGTGATATTCCAGGTTTTGTGTAAAATCTTTCAGAATGTCAGGATTTCGGTTTGGAGCGGTATGAATTTTATATCCTTCCCAATATTCCTGTTTAATTTTAAGTAAGAAACGGGTAAGTAAATTTGCACACATTTTTTTTTGAAATGGAGATTCTTTTTGAAGCTGCTGGACAATAAGCAATAGAATCTTTTTTAATTCCTGTCTAAATTCCATTGTGGTTTGTAATGGAACCTGCTTTTCAAATAAAAGAAACGGAAATGTTTTATAATTTTGTATACAGATAGCAGTCCAGAGCTTTATTGTAATCTTTGCCGCTATAGTAAACTATACCCTTAGTTAGCAGTGCTGAACCTATCTTGTCATTTTTTTTCGTCAGCTCCGAAGCTATCAAGACACTATCCGAATATGCAAGGGTTAGCGAAATTCTGAGAATTCTTTTCGAAGCTTCTTCATTGTGTATTGATACTCTCAGAACATTCCAGCTTGTGGTGCTTTCGATTTTAGGACCTCTGGTGTTCGGCATTGCGGTCTTTGACGGATTCCAGCATACCCTGACAGTCTGGCTCGCCAGGTATATAAACATTTATCTCTGGCTTCCCGTTGCAAACATTTTCGGCAGCATTATCGGGAAGATTCAGGAACAGATGCTGAGGCTGGATATCTCACAGATTAATACTTCGGGAGATACTTTTTTCAGCAGGACCGATATCGGATACTTAATTTTCATGATTATAGGAATTGTGGGGTACTTTACTGTGCCTTCCGTGGCCAATTATATCGTGCATGCATCAGGAGGAAGTGCATTGGGACAGAAAGTGACAAGCCTGTTTAGCGGATCAACTTCTACTGTGATTGGTGGTGCTGCCACTGGAGCAGGAATGGTAATGGATTCAATGGGAAATGCAGCAGGCAGAATGAGCCAGAGCATGTCATCTTCAGCAGCTGCGTCACCTTATTTTGAGGAAAAAGGAAATTACATGAGCGAGAAGCTCAAGGGAAACTCTAAAAATTAAAAGCACTCGATTATGTTTAGTAAAATGAAAAATATAGATACTGCTTTTCGTCATATAAGAGGATTTACCATGCTGGTTATCCTTTGCTGCGCTGCCATAACCTCTTATTCTATTTATAAAAGTTTCAGTTCCGTCGCTTTGATGGACGACAAGGTTTATATCCTCGCAAATGGAAAGGCACTTGAGGCATTTGCATCAGACCGTAAGGATAATGTACCTGTTGAAGCAAGGGATCATGTCAGGACATTCCATCAGTTTTTCTTCAGCCTTGACCCAGATGATAAAGTAATTAAAGCCAATGTTACCAAGGCCTTGTATCTGGCTGATAATTCTGTCAAGCGTATATACGATGATCTAAAAGAAAACGGATATTATTCGGGAATTATATCAGGAAATATAAGCCAGACTGTTATTGTAGACAGCGTCCGCATTGATATTAATGAATATCCCTACCGCTTTAAATGCTATGCCCGGCAGAACATCATAAGGACAACAATCATATTGAACAGAAATCTGATTACAGAAGGAACGCTGCGAAATGTTTCAAGGAGCGATAACAATCCGCATGGTTTTCTGATTGAACGCTTCAATACTCTTGAGAACAAAGATCTTGGAACAGTAAATCGAAAGCCATGAGAAGTCTGATGCGAAAACAAAGACAGAATGTAAAGTCTTCAAGGTCATATCTGATGATCAGATTCTGGTGGGTAACAAAAATGAATAGGCTGACTAGAGACCTTTCAAATTCACAGCTTAAGTTTTCAGTAATCATTTTTGCGACCCTTGGAACGATTTTATGTGTTTATAACGCATTGAGCGGTTTTCTGTCAGAAAGTCAAAAATCAATGAACATTGATGCAGTAAAAGTGCTTAAGCCAGCTTATAGTGATAAGGGAGGCCATATGCATTCTCTGGATCTGCCATTTAACAAATATGCTGAGAGATCCAATCTCAGCAGATATATTGACAGTGTGATAAATGCAGCAGACTTAACCGATTTGTCTAAAAATCAAAATTCCAACGCTGAAGATTTTAGCAGCAGTCCAAAGCTCAGGGAAACTAATTCATCTAACTATAAAAAATAAGATTATGGAACATAAAACACTTTTAGCCAGAGAGAAAAAGAATCGCAGTATGATGCTGGTTCTTCCACTGCTTGTTCTTCCATTTATAACCATGCTGTTCTGGGTGCTTGGAGGAGGCAAAGGAACAGAAAATCCAATTTCAACAACTGAAAAAAAAGGATTTAATATGCTGCTTCCAAATCCAAAACTAAAGGAAGATTCCAGTTTGGATAAAATGAGCTATTATGACCAGGCATCAATTGATTCGATAAAACTGCAGGAACAAAAAAAGAAAGATCCTAATTATTCGGTTGTTGCGGAAGATAATGATAATCTTGAATCAAAACGTTTTTTTGATACGGATGGGGTTGCATGGAATGATAAACAAAACGGACTGAAAACAGACTATCTAAAACCAGAGAATGAAAAGAAGATGTACCAGAAACTTGAAGCGCTCAAGAAAGCTATTGCGGAGCCTCCAAAAGAATATCAGAGCGGTCAGGATTTTAATGAATTTCAGTACCAGAAAATGCCTCACGGTGAATCAGCCGAGTTGAAAAATCTTGAACAGCTCATGGCAGCCATGAGTGCGCCTTCTGAGCCTGATCCTGAACTTGCCCAGCTTGGCGGTATGCTGGAAAATATTCTGGATATCCAGCACCCAGAACGTGTACAGGAAAAACTGCGTCAGAACTCAAAGCTTCAAAAAGGAAAAGTTTTTTCAGTGAACAGAAAAGCTGAAGAGCAAAACCTGAGCTCTCTTCAGACCAACAAAGTAAATTATGAGCAGTCAGCAAATTCATTTTATTCGCTTGATGGTGAAATCAAAGATGAACAAAATCAGAACGCAGTTGAGGCAGCGGTTCATGAAACGCAGACGATTGTCAACGGTTCTATCGTAAAAATCAGACTTGCAAGTGACGTTTTTATCAATGGTGTACTAATTCCAAAAAACAGTTTCGTTTTTGGGACAGCGTCACTTAAGGGAGAAAGGCTTGAAATAAAGATCAATACCATAAAATACCAGAATTCCATTTTCCCGGTTGAACTATCCGTCTTTGATATAGACGGCATTAAAGGCATTTACATTCCTGGAACTATAAACAGGGATGTAGCAAAAGCATCCGCTGACGGGTCCATGCAGAGTATTGGACTGGCAGGAGTCAGTGATTCTTGGGGAGCCAAGGCGGCAGGAATGGGAGTGGAGGCAGCCAAATCACTTTTAAGCAGGAAAGTTAAGCTGATAAAAGTAGCAGTCAAGGCAGGTTACAAAGTGCTTCTCTACGATGAAAAAGAAAAGAATGAACAATAACTTTAAACTAAAAGAAAATGAAAAATTTAAAGACACTAATTATCACATTTATTTTTCTGGCTGGTTTTTCAGTTTCTGCACAGTATGATGCTAAAGCCGAATTTAATAATATACAGCTTAGCTATTCAAAAACCACCAGCATTTTATTTCCGTACGCGGTAAAAAGCCTGGATGTCGGAAGCCGTGATGTTCTGGTGCAGAAAGCTAAAGGAGTGGAAAATATACTGCTTCTTAAAGCTGGAAAGCAGAATTTTCCGCAGACTAACCTGACTGTTGTAACATCTGACGGCAATCTTTACAGTTTCATTTTAAATTTTGATGATCTGTGTCCAACATTAAATGTGGATGCACGATTACGAATTGGCGAGGATAAATCGCTGCTGTTTTCCCTTGAGAACGAAAACCAGAAAGAAATAAAAGAATATGCCCTGCTTGCTTTATCCAAGAAAAATAAGGTAAGCGGACTGGGCTCAAAAAATGCAGAAATTGAATTTAAGGTTGACGGCATTTTTATTCATCAGGACGTGATGTATTTCAGAGTGTTTTTAGGGAATGATTCCAGAATTAATTACGATGTGGATCAGCTTCGTTTTTTTATCCGAGACCAGAAAAAATCCAAAAGAACTGCAGCTCAGGAAATAGAACTGACACCGCTTTTATGCACCGGAGAATTTAGCAGGATTTCCGACAAATCACAAACTACAGTAGTATTTGCGATATCTAAATTTACGATACCGGAAAAGAAGAAATTCACAATGCAGGTCTTTGAGAAAAATGGAGGCAGGAATCTTGTACTTAATATAAAAAACAGGCACCTGGTAAATCTTGAAATACTGGGTAACTTATAATCAGTACTAATTTTAAATGTGAATATTATGAACGAGAAAAATGTACAGTATCTGAAAGACCAGTTAAAATATACTGGATTCGGAGAAACTTTTGATACTGAATTAAGAGAGAATATCCAGAAAGGGGATAAGGACTTTAAATTGATGCATACCGGTATTATGAACAATGGTGTCCCTAACAAAGATACAGTAACCGTTGAACTGAATTTTAAAAAGTCCGACCAGAGCGATATGTATTTTTTCAATAGCTATCAGGTTAATCTCCAGAAAGAGGATAATAAGCCGGGATTGGAACAGACTTTTTATATTAATAATGATAATACCAGCATCACTCTTAAAGAGGCGTATAATTTGATGGAGGGCAGATCGGTCAATAAGGATTTAAAGAATAAGGACGGTGAAGCCTATAATTGCTGGATTCGTATGGACTTCAAAGAAAGTGACGACCGTGGAAATTTCAAACTTCAGCATTATCATCAGAACTATGGATATGATCTGGAAGCTTCGCTGGAAAAGCATTCTATAAAAGAACTGCTGACGCCGCAGTACAAGGAAGATCTTATGAACTCTCTGAAAAAAGGCAATCTGCAGTCCGTAACTTTTGTGGTGGGAGGAGAGGAGAGAAAACAGTTTGTGGAAGCTAATCCCCAGTTTAAGACTATTAAGGTTTATGATTCTTCTCTGCAGAGAATAAATGACCGTGAAAGCAAGAACGAGAAGCAGTCGCAGTCCAAAGGAAAGAGCGCAGACCTGGCTGACAATTCCGATGAGACCTCTCAGAAAGAAAAAAAAAGTAATTCCCGTTCAAAAAAAGCGGGCAGATCGGTTTAAGGTGCTTAAATAAATTAAAACTGAGTTATGTCTTCTGAAAACAATCGAGTAGAAAATGAGATAAAAGTCTGGCAGTCCAAGGAAGAAAAATTAAAATTTTTATTTCAGAACAGCCCGCAGGTAGAACGCTCTTTTGGCATAGAGAAACTGAAATTTTTTAAGATGCTCCTTTTTAAATATAAAAAGACGAAAGCCGTAGATGAAAAAATAACTCTAAGGTTTCTTAAGCATGAATTTAATAAATTGAAGCATCAAGTCTATCCTAATATCATCCTCCGGCTTTTAAATGAAGTGCTTAGTTCTGTTGTTTTTGAAAGGATAGATAAACAGGATTATCTTAAAGATCTGGAATTAAACAAGAAAACTTTAGAGGAACAGCTTATAAAAAGCGGTTTTCATGTGGCTTATGGCAAAGTATTGGAGCATATGCAGGAGCAGCAGTTAAATTTTTCTATTACTGTTTCTTATCACATCTCAGAGAATGAAAGACTTGAACATTCACTTCAATTTGTAAAAGATTCGCAGGGGGCTTACCAATTTGATGGATTCAGATCAATTCTTTATACAGATTCGTCGCCATCCAGACGCTGTACACATTACTTTAAGAATGAGAAAACTGAGGGCTTCAGCGCTGCAGAAGCATACGAAATGCTTGCGGGAAGAGCAGTCCTAAAAGTCGGAACTTGGAAACAGTTTAACTTCAACGACAGGGATCTTAATGACAATTATAGAATACATGAGTTTCCAGAATCGTATGGATACAATTTAAGCGAAGCTTTAAGGGCTGTTCCTCTTAAAAATGATGACTATGAGACATTCGAATCCCTGGCCGATTCTTTGAAAAAGGGGAGGAGGGAAGAAGTTCTTCTTATGATACAAGGGAGAGAAATGAAGGTTTTTTTGGAAGCAAATCCGCGCTTTAAAACCTTGAATTTTTATAACGACAGGATGCAGAAACTTAGTCTGGCGGAAATTAAAAACGGCTGTAAAATTAGTCCGCTGCTAAAGCCGCAGCAAAATATTGAGTCGCAGACCGCAAAAAAATCTCATCATGTGTGATGTTTATTTATCTTATACAGTTATGGAAAATCTTAATCTTTTATCGGGATTTTTTCAGGCAATCGAAAATGATTTCAGGATCAGCACAACTCACATTGCTATTTTTGCCGCCCTGCTTCAATTTCGTGCAAGCAAAGATTTTGTAAATCCTATTCAGGCTTACAGCATAGAAATCCAGAGTATTGCTAAGATCATGTCTCACAAAACCTATCAAAAATGTATGCGTGAATTGGATGAGTACGGTTATTTGATTTATGTGCCTACAAAGAATAAGAAGAGAAGGAGCAGTATTTATTTTCACTTGGAATAAGTTGTACTGTAAAAATTGAAAGTAGACAGAGTTTTGTTTTAAAATAGATGATCAAATATTATAATGAGTAAAACCAAAATTTTATGGAAGAATTTATAACGAAAGATGATTTAAGACAGTTCGGGCTTTTCATGGCCGATACAGTGCGTACTGCTGTTGCGGAAGCATTTCAGCCAAAAAATTTTGAGCGGGAATCTGAGTGGCTGAAAAGTAAAGCTGTCCGTAGGCTGCTTGATATTTCTGCAGGCTCGGTGCAGAATCTTAGAACCTCGCAAAAAGTACGTTTTAAAAAGGTGCTTGGATCTTATTATTATAACAGGGAAGATATTCAAAAACTCTTTAGCGATGACAAAGATTAATAGATTAAAAGAAAGCCATATAATGAGTTTTTTGTGTATGTACGCTAATGATCCCAAACTAAATGTTTGGCACCTGTCAATTTTGACAGCTATACTAGGGTTAGGATACAGGCAGGGGCAGAGGAGGAGAATAAAAGTAAGTCGCAGTAAAATTATGGAGTTATCCCATGTGAACACTCTGCCAACTTATCATAAGTATTTTAAACAACTTCAGGATTTAGGATACGTTAAGTATAGCCCTTCGTATCATCCTGGCTATAGGAGCGAAGTAAAACTATGTAAAAAGAGGCTATCCTAGAATATTTGAGATAGCCTCTTTTAAGTTTGAATATGTCTTAAAAATATTTATCAAGAAGAAATGTTGTATTTTTTCTTGATTGCCTGGATTTCTTTTTCCAGTCTACTGAGAACTGCCAAGTCCGGCTTAGACATTTTAGGCTCAGTTTTATTGAGTTTTTTATTTAGAATTGACATTTCACGGCCGATTGTTGCCTGCTCGGTTATGGCGTATGCTTCAGTCTGTTTTACTGATGCGTGGCCCAGTAGTTCTTTAACTACATTTATAGGAACATTATTGTTTAATGTAACGGTGCTTCCAAAAGTGCGGCGCGCGATGTGAGTATTTAAAGTAAATGGAAATCCGCATAAAACTGCCACTTCTTTCAAGTATTCATTCATTTTCTGATTGGATGAGACAGGCAGTACCGTTCCGCGCTGAATGCATAGCTTATGTTCTTTATATTTCTCAATGATTTTAAGTGCCTGAGGGAGCAGCGGGACATTGGTTGTTGAGTTTGTTTTCTGTCTTTCGGACATAATCCAAAGGTTTCCGTCAATGCCTTCTTTGATATCACTTTTCTTTAATTGGTAAGCGTCTATGTAAGCAAGTCCAGTGTAACATTGGAATACAAATACGTCCCTGACAACATTAAGCCTGTCAGTGGTGAAATAATGCCTTTCCAGTTCATACAGTTCCTGAGTGGTAAGCGGTTTCTTTACCAGTTTTGTTTTTCGCCCCTTAAAGTTCTTAAAAGGATCCTTTGTGATTAATTCCTTATCAATCGCGCGGATTACGATCTTTTTGAAATTTGCAATGTATTTTAGTGTAGTGTTATTGCTGCAGTCGCGCACTGTTCTAAGATAAAACTCAAAGTCCTTGACAAACTCAAGATTCAAATCCGCAAATTCAACATCCTCTTTTTTAAACTTGAATTTAATAAAAGCTGTCAAATGGTTTTTAGTAATTGTAAACCTGTCAAGAGTGCCTTTTGCATACCCTTTTCCCAGAAGCGCCTTCATTTCGTCATTGTGCTTTTGAAATTCTTCAAGGACTTTAACTCTTGGTGCTATTCTTCCCAATAAGTGATCCATAATTTTTTCAACAGTTAGCGGTTTACCGCTGTACATAATTTCTGTTTTAATTTCATGGACTTTAAAAGTCAATGAATCCAGAAAGAAATTTAAGGATTTTGCATCTTCTTTACCGCCGACTGCACGTTCATTCTTTTGGTCCCATCTAGAGATGTCCCATTTTCGCTTAGTTGATGTTTCTTTGCTGATTCCGTCTACAGTCACTCTTAAGTGAACTGCTCTAATTTTACTTCCTTTGTGGGCGGTTTTTAAAAAAAATGCCATCCCAAAACTGTTTTCTAACATAATTCAGTCTTTTAGATTAATAAATGTAGAATTATAGCGTCAAAAAAACAAGTCGTTAACCTCCTTAACCCCTTTGTTTATAAGGGATGTTTCCAATTTCTGTGGCAAAATTTTCATCGTGGATTTTTTGCCACGATTTTGCCACAGAGATTTTGTTAGGTTTTAAAAAATTTGAAAAGCAGTGTAAATGAAAAAAGCCTGCTAATCTTACGATTTGCAGGCTTTACCACGTTTTTTTGCGGGTTTTTGAAAAGATTGAAAAACTTTCGTTTTGGCTTCTTTCACCCTTTTTGTGGGGAGAGCAGGATTCGAACTTTAAGCTTGAAACCGCTGTCAATGCCACTTTTATTTATGTCTTGAACCTCTGTGCACCGATTTTGCACCAAATTCAATTTTTACTATTTCAATATTAAATCATGCACAAAACTTTAAAAATTAACGAATTAACATGCAGTTCTATTATTCTTTGTGTTTAACAAATATATTATAAATTTTTTAAATACAGGGCTGCCATAAATTTTGGCTTTTTGAAGACTTTTGAAAAGTTTCCTTTTAAGTCAACCGCGGTGAAAGAGGGATTCGAACAAAAATTCTGCGTCCCGCTTTTATACTGCATTTCTAATATTTTTTCTGTTTTGCGCCACGATTCTGCCACGGACTTTTTATGCGTTTTTATGCATTTTGAAAAGTTCCGGAGCAAATTATCCGTTTAAATTTAAGTTGTAATTCTTAATTGATTCTAATACAAAAGTAAACCTTTTTATTACAAACTGCGACAAATATTTTATTACCTTTTAAGTAATTTAAATAGAATTGAATTATATTGGCTTTTTGTGTCAGAAAGAAGATTCATTTCAGTTCAAGTAGATAATTCGTTTTTCTTAATTTTCATTGAGGCCACCTTAACTTTTTGTCGCAGAAATAGTATCAAGTCCAGTAAAGGTTTTTCCAGATTTGTCTACACCTACCACCACTCTACCAGCAGGCTCACCATCTAAATGGAACTGAATATTTTTGGAATCTTTCCACCATACTCCAAACGTATGGTAATCTTCATTCCAATTTACATCTTTCAACGGATTTACGTCTAGTAAACCACTTTGATTGAAGTTTCCATAATTTCTAATTTCTCCTGGCGTTTTTCCCGAATCAGCATGAAAATATTGTGGATTCATTTGGGTGGGAAAATTGGGTTGATAACCGCATGATGGTTTTGAATTATTCTCAATAATGTCTGTTAGATAAATTAGGCAATATGGTTGACTTTCTTTTGACAAGAAAAAGACAAAGAATGAGCGCTCAGTCTTTTTCAAGTTTCCAAGTTCTAACCCAATCCACTTTCATGGTATTGATACTATTATCATTCAGATCTGATTTTGAAGCTAATCCGCCTAACCACGTTTCATCAGCCGTCCATAAATCAAAAATGATTTCTAAATCTCTAGTAAACTCGCGATCGGTATAGGTTTTTCCAGATTTGTCTACACCTACCACCACGCTACCAGCAGGCTCACCATCTAAATAGAACTGAATATTTTTGGAATCTTTCCACCATACTCCAAACGTATGGTAATCTTCATTCCATTTTACATCTTTCAACGGATTTACGTCTAGTAAACCACTTTGATTGAAGTTTCCATAATTTCTAATTTCTCCTGGCGTTTTTCCCGAATCAGCATGAAAATATTGTGAATTCATTTGGGTGGGAAAATTGGGTTGACAACCGCATGATGGTTTTGAATTATTCTCAATAATGTCGATTTCATTCCTATTATAAGAGTCTCCATTGTTTAACCAATAGGTATTATATGCAGAAATATGAGCCGATTTTATTCTTGCTTCAGTATACATTGGATAGCTAATTTTAGTTCTTGAATGTATTCTAGCAGTTTGAAACCATCTTCCATCAGGATTACTCTCGTTTAAAGTTGCTTTTATCCATAAATTACCATCAGTAACACCAGAGTTGCTATTTGATGTTGACATGAAAACGGGTATACCGTAATTCCATGTAGATTTATACCATTTTGTAGCATCCCAAGCTGTAAATTCATCAGACATGTCTTCCTGCTTCACCCATTTCATGTCAGATGGAGTTGTATTTGTAATTGAAACAAATGAAGGATAATTTGGATCTATGTTTTTGAAATCTTCTGCAGTGAGGCCTTTAATTAGGGTATTAATCGTTATGTTTACTTTTGCAGTTGCTTTGTCTCCATTTTTATCTGTTAAGGTATACGAAAAACTATCGGATCCGTAAAAATTTATTTTTGGAACATATTCAAAAATACCGTCTTTAACTTCTATTACAGTACCGTTGCTAGCAGTAGATAATAGGCTATAATCATCTCCTTTACCTCCATCTTGACCGATATTATCATTTAAAGAAACATTTACCTGATTGGAAGTTCCAGTGCTGCTGTTTTCATCAACAACAAGGACATCGTCTTGAGCTGTAGGTTTGGAGTAATCAGGAATAATGTCTGACTCAGAACTATTGCTGCTACAACTACATAGATACACTAGAGATGTTATAGCTATAAGTAAAAATTTTGTTTTTTCTGTAAGGGCGTGTTTAAAAATCATTTTATTTAATTTAACTAATTAATCCTAAAAGGATATTTTTTTATTGTTGAAAATATAAGAATTTCGCTTCGTATTTTAGGATTATTATATTTATAGTTTAGTAGTACAAAATTGGTTTTGTTAATTTTAAGCACTTTTTGACAAATGAATGAAGTGCTATTTTTTAAGTAGTTTAGAATTTCGCTATTTTATTTTAAAACCAAATTGTCTTTAACCTCTTAGTTCTAATTACCGAATCAGAGCTATGTGGTTAAAGACCAATTTAGAAATTATTCTTTTATTAATTTTCCAGAACCTGCATCTGTAGCGATGATATAGGTTCCTTTAGATAAATCCGATACATTTAATGAACTAGTTGCTGCTGTTTCTTTTACTAGGGCACCTGACATACTTAAGACTTTATAAGTTTTAGTTTCTAAGTCAGCATTAAAAGTAACTACTTCAGTAGCTGGATTTGGGTAAAAAGCGACAGTGTTTCTGTTTGTTTTTTTTGTACTTAAAGTTTCCGTTACACCTACTACGTAATTTACATAATTTTGATCGGTTGAAGGATTAGATCCAACAATTTGCAGAATATAATTATATCCTTGTACATAGCCAGGAGTTTCAGCTATAGGTAATGTGCCAGTAGGTAAACTGATAACAACAGTTGCGGCTCCATTGGTAAAGTCTGCTGCGGATAAAGTTTTTAAAACAGTTAAATTATCTGAACCCCAACCCAATGGTGCTATTCCGAAACCAGATCTAGAGAAATTTATATATATAGTATTACCAACTGAAGGATTAGTAGCGTCAAAATTAGTAATTTCAATAGTTATTGTTTTGGCAGTTGTATTATCAAAAGTATAGTTAGGAATTCCGCCCCAGGCATAACCAGCAAAGCTACCTGGCTTAGAAACATAGGTATTGCCTCCGTTCATTGTTGTAGAATAATAAACTTGTGCAGTCAAATTTGTAGTGCTTATACTTAAGCCAAACATAATTAATAATAATGTAATTTTTTTCATGGTTTTTTTGTTTTAGTTGTTAATATTTTGAGAAAAGCATGGCGTATATGCTTTTATTCTTTCGTAAGATTATTGTTTAAATTTTCTTTTAAGTAAATTTGTTACTCGACAAAAACTAGACTATAATGAAAGTAAACTACTATTTATATAAACATTTCCCATGAATTATAAGTTTTTTTATTATACTCGTTAAACGCTTGAAAAAATCATGCAAATAGTTCTTAGTTAAGGGGAAGGGGATAACTAAATGGTTCTGGACAGAAAGTATTGAGTGTTTTACTTTTTAATAAACTTTGCTGCCCCTATTTTCTTGTTTTCTTTTAAAAAAACGATATAATAAATCCCTTCTGAAAGTGAACTCACATTAATTCTAGCACTACTAAGGATTTCTTTTTTTACTAATTTCCCAGCACCATCATATATCATTGCAGTCGAGTTTGATTCGTTTGCATACGTATTTTTGATTGTTAGGGTGTCAATAACTGGATTAGGATAAATTGTTATTGTATTGTCGTTTTCGAAAGTTTTTGGATCTACTGATAACAGATTAGTACTAAAATTATATACTTGTAATGCTACTGAACTCACATGACCACCTGTGTCAGGTAATTGTACTGCTATTTGATTATTTGCAGTAACAAGATTATAAGGCACTGGAATTTCTAGAACGCCAAAAAATCGATCTCTTTCTGCTTGGTCATAACCGCGGAAGTTAGTTGGCACAGGGATAATAGTATTGTTCACTTTGACAATCGGACTTAAAGATTGTCCATGATCTCTTCCTAAACCAATTCTTAATACGGCATCTCCATAAGTGCTTTTCTGAACGCCATTTACACTAAAATTAATAGGCTGATTTGCGCTAATAGGTTGCAAATAGGTCGTTGCAAAATATTTAGTTTCGTCGCAAGTTTCATTAATTGTTATGGCATTGGCAAAGGTATACTCTAAAATAATAGTTGATTCGGCACCTAGTGTAACTGATGTTAGTGGTGATGGCACAGTACTTTCTTCTAGTGTAGCGAAGTTATTTATAAGAGTTAATTGTTTTTTGTTAATGCTTGTAATGGCAGTATTGTTGATGTTAAAAAGGTTTAAGTTTACTTTAGTTGCTTGGAAGTTTAAATTGTTTAGAATCACATAAGCCTTATTACCATCGATATAGGTATTGGTTAAAACATCTAAATTATCCGTCTTACTATATACTCGTGTACCTTTAACATTTTTCCATAATTGATAAAATTTTACCAAGTCCGTATAAACCCATTGTCCGGTATAACTCGCTGGTTCATTTGCTTTTCGCATCAAACGATGAGAATATGGAACTCCATTATACATTCCCCATTCCGCTTTGGTAACTACAAATGGAATAGCAAAATCAATAGTATTGGGTCTTTCAAGAAAAGCCATTAATTGGGAATTCATGGCTTTTAAAATCAACCAATCTCTATAAGAACTCCATTGACTGTTATTGTAATCATGAGTTTGAGCTCCGTATTCTGAGATTACATAGGGTTTAGTAACACCAAATTTCATTACGCTATACTGGTCCATCATATCAAAAGTAGCCTCAATATTGCTCCCGGAACGCAATTGTTTTTTTCCGTTATTGATCGATGAAAAATCATAAAGGTGTAAAGACCAAAAATCCATTTTGCTTCCGGCAACGTCCATAAATAATTTATCGCGATTGTTCCAACGCTGAAAATTTCCTACTTCAAATTCAGGAAAGGCATTGGTGTAACCCCCGATTTTAGCGTTTGGGACCTGTACTCTAATGGCATCAGCAACACCATTATGAAAGTCGGCTATATCTTTTATCGATTTAGTGTATTCTTTTAATCCTCCTAAAAGGTCATAATCAGGTTCGTTTATTACTTCAACATAAGTGGGTTTCTTTTGCCCTGTAATTCCATCACCACTAAATGCGTTGATGTAACGCCCCATATATTCACCCGTTGCAGTGGCATTGGCTAAATACCAGCCAGAATTAGTGGGTTGATGATCTGTTCCAGTCCAAAACGGATGCAATTGAGCACATAAAACTAAACTCTTTCTATTTTCGTATTGATGAAGGTTGGTTTTTTGGGCATATTGACTTTTACTGTAATTTCCTAGAGAAGTGATTTGAGTAGGATTCGCAAAACCAGGTCTGGCAGGATCTTGATTTAATTGATTTTTTAATACATAAGTAATTCCTCCTGTATCTCTTCCTAGGTACACATCTAGGCCATTTAAAAATTCATTTCTTAAATCGGGCGAAACATTATCGCCATCCCATTCAGTTTCTGTTTGATTGGCATGCGTTGTTATGAATTTTGAACGATCAAAAGTAGAGATGCCTCCTACGGAATGTTTCACGTTAAGTTTTAGATTTACATTTACTTGCGCATAAGTAGGAAAGGCACACGCTAGTAGTATGGCGTAACGAAACACTATTCGTTTGTTTCTTTTCATGGTATTTTGAGAGTATAAAAATAGCTTGTATTAGAAAGTCTGTTTGAAAGCAAGGGCAGTAAATAGGTAAATTATTTACTGCCCCTTGCACTTATTTGTTTAAAATTATCATTACTAGTTACGGTCTTAATTTAGCTTCACTAACAGTAATGTCATCGATATAGAATTTTAAAGCAGAGGAGTTACCTTGGTTGTCACTTCTAAGCATAAAACTATAATCAGCAGTTGTATTGATTTTTACTAGTGCAGAACTGTAAACCCATTTTCCAACTGCAAAATCTGCTGAGAATCCAGGGTTTGGACCTATTCCCCAGTCTGTATTTGGAGTAAAGTATAATCTTAGATCAGGAACAGAGGCTTTGTCACCTAAGCTTTCTACATAAACCCATGATCCCATAGAATAGGTTTTGCCAGCAGTAAGTCTAAAAGTTCCTTTATCGCCACCATGATTATAACCTAAAATCATACCGCCACGAGCATCTATTTGAACGGACAAGCTTTTTTTGCCGCCATGTGCTTTTGTACTTGTAACCGCCGATGTAAATTTGTTCCACGGAGCTCCCCAGCCAAGATATACCCAGTCAGCACTAGTTGAAGTTTCAAAACCATAATCAAAAGTAGTTGAAGCTAAAATATTAACGGATTTGAAAGATACAGCAACATCTGTAAATGAACTAGCAAAAACAGCATCTGCAGTGGTTAACGATCCTTTTGTGTATGATACAGTAATAATGTCGTCGTTGTACAAGGTTTGCCCAGCTAATTTTAAAAGAACAATATTACCTTCAGTTGGGCTTATTGTCGCACTAGAAATAGTTACAGGTAGCGTAGCACCAGATTTGTTTTTTAATGTAACAGAAAAATCAGATGCTTTTAATGTTTCAGCATTCATTTCTCTACTGTAATTCAGAGCTATATTTCCTTGATCGTCTATTACTTGAGCGTCATCCATGGTAACTGGGTCAGTCGATGGAATTACGTTGATAAAATCTTTAAGCATTACTGTTGCTTCACCAAATGGGCGAGGGGTATTGGCTTTGATAGTAAATCCAAATGTTCCTAGTTTTTTATATCTTACATCTACTGTTTTAGTATCAGTTGTTGATGTCGCAGGATCTCCTCCGTCGATAGTCCAAAGATAGGCTTCTGGTTCCCCTTCAGTAATCAAAGTATATCTAATCGTTCTTCCTGCTAGTACTTCATTTTTTGCACCATTAACTACATTTAGTTCTGCTCCTAAAGTACCGTCTGTATTTAAATAATTTGCTTTAACAACAATGCTTATTGGAGCTAAAACGGTTACTACTATCGTAGTATCTAATACTTTGGCAACAGGATTTGTGCTTCCTGTAGTATAAGCTTCTCCTTTAAAAACTTGATGTAATTTTACTTCATGTTTTCCAACAACGTTAAATATAGCTTTAACATTCTGTTCCGTTGAAGTAACGTCATTGTCAGAATCTACAATGTCAACAACGCCTTCTGGAAAAGTCCAAAGTCTTGACTCAACCCCCGCTGAAATATCTCCAAAGGTTTCGTGGCTACCTACCCTAATTTTATTTCCATAGTCCATTTGTGAACTAACAATAATTCTGCTGTTGGCCGCATTCAAATCGATAGAATCATAAATGTCACTACATGAATATAACCCTATTGCAACAAGAAATAGTGCAATTACTATTTTAAGTTTTGTTTTCATAATTTAAGTGGTATTGAAATTAGTTGTTTAATTGACTATTTGTTTGTCTCTCAACCGATGGTATAGGGAAATAATCATTTTTAGCTGGAGTATAAGTTACAGCAGCATTCTTGAAATCATCCCTGATTCTTTCTATAATATACAATGGTGCTTTGTTAGCTATAGTTGTAAAATTTTTCACTCTCCAATTTTCATCTGCAAGTAATTCAGTGAAAACAGATTTTGCAATTCCCCATCGTACTAAGTCTTTCCATCTATGACCTTCAAAAGCCAATTCAAGCGGTCTTTCTACTCTATGAATATGTGTTAAAACATTTTCTTTTGTAGGAGGTACTAAAGGTTGATTACCATGTACTTCTTTGCTTATATGTAATTGTGGAAACGTATTACTATTTGTTGCTAAATATTGTTTTAATGTAATTACACCCGCACGAGTTCTAACAAAATCAATATACTTAATAGCTTCATTTACATCGCCAGTGCTGTTAAGAACTGCTTCAGCATACATTAAATAAATATCTGCCAATCTAATTTGCCTGCAGTTAATTCCGCTTCTAGAGTTTCCGTCCTCGTTAGCCAAATGATACCAGTTAGTATATTTCTTAACATAGGCACTTTGACCATAACCCCAACCTTTTAATTCAGCTACATTTCTTAAATAATATTGTCCTTCAAGATTTTTTGGGGCAATAGTAGCAGTAAGACGTTTAGACTGTAAATTAGTAGTGTTTATTGGATTTGTGACATCTACCGCATCATTAGTGTATAATTCGTGTAAGAAATAAGAAGGCAATATCGTATTAAATCCACCATAATTTAATTGCGCTAGCCCTACAGCTAAATTTGAAGCTTCTGCTCCAGCTGCATAAGGTGTGTCGTCAACATTACTTCCGTTAGCACCTGGATTTTCAGTTGCACTATAGGCAACTTCAAGAATTGACTCACTATTAAATTCGTGCTCTTCATCAAAATTATCCATGATATTCGCAGTCAGGCTATAAACACCTGAATCAATTACACTTTTAAATTCAGTCGCAGCTGGTCCCCATTGTTTGTCAAATAAATATACTTTTCCAAGTATAGAAGTAGCGGTACCCCAAGTAACTCTACCTAAGTCTTTACCAGACCATGTTTCTGGCAGATTGGCTTTAGCAAATTCCAAATCAGGAATGATAATTTGGCTATTAACCTCTGCGATTGAGCTAAATTTTACATTAAAATCTGCTTTTGTTTGCGGAACTTCTGTATGAATAACAGCTCCTCCATAAGTATTAGCTACTAAGAAATAGAAGAAAGCTCTTAAGGTACGGGCTTGGCCTTCAATACTTTCTTTTTCACCGGCAGCAAAAATACTTGGGTCAGCAGATTGAATTTTTTCTATTACTTGATTGGCTCTAAATATTCCAGTGTACAAATTTGCCCATTTGTTAGTGACCGCTTCACTGGCATCGTTAAAAGTGAAATTTCTGTAAGCATAGGGTCTGTACCAAGATTCAGTACCCCCTAAGTCTGCCATAATTTCATCTTCAATTAGGCCATTACCGCTTATTGATTGAAATTGTAAAGCCCCATAAACTGTAGTTAAGGCTGACTGAAAATCTTTTGTAGTTTTCCAAAAAGTTTGATTTGTAATTGTATTTGGATTTACCTGAGTCAAAAAATCCTCATCATTACAACCTGAAGTAAGTAAAACAGTGCATATCGCTAATGATGCTAGTTTTACTTTTATATTTATTTTTCTATGTATCATTTTAATTTAATTTTAAGTTGTTAAAATTTAACCTGTAAACCAAGCACAAATCTTCTCGAAACAGGATAACTACCGCTATCTACACCACGTGTACTGATTCCATTTCCACCAACTTCAGGATCGTAACCAGTATATTTTGTAAAAGTGAAAGGGTTCATACCTGTAACATACAATCTTATTTTACTTATTCCGTACTGAGTCATAAGCAATTCAGGTAATGAATAACCTAAAGTTAAATTACGAATTCTGAAGTAGGTACCATCTTCTAACCAATAATCAGAACTTGCTCTAACGTTATTGTGATAAGCATTTCCTCTGTCTGAAGGCACATCAGAAGTAGGGTTCTCAGGAGACCACATAGAATATTGGTCTAAATGTCTCCCTTGTGTGTATGCAAAATATCTTGAACCATTGAATAATTTAGCTCCGTAAGAAAAATAAGTCTGAATTCCAAAATCGAAACTTTTGTACGTTAGATCTAAATTCAACCCTGATTCAAATTTTGCCTGACCAGAACCCGCATATACACGGTCATCGTCAGTGATTTTATTGTCACCATTTTGATCAATGTAGCGCATATCACCCAAAATTGCACTTGGTTCTATTTTTTTGTACTCAAGTAAAGTTGCGTCGTCTTTTATAACACCTGCATTTTCTAGTAAAAAGTAAGCGCCAGCTTCATGACCTACTGCAAAGAATGTAGTAAAATCTACAGCATTCCCTAATGAATTGGTAGGACGTCCGTTACCATAACCTCTTTCAATGCCATCAAGGTTAGTTATTTCATTTACGTTTTTAGTAAAAGTTCCAGAAATATTATATTTGAGACCATTTCCCATTTGGTTTTTATAGCTCATTGCTAGCTCAATACCTTTGTTAGTCATATTTCCAGCATTGACAATGATTGGGCTATACACATCGACTGCGTTGGGATTGTACGTACCACCAGACGCAGGAGTTTGCTGAGGCAATAACATATCTTTTTTGTCATTCTTGTAGATATCAGCAGTAAAAGTTAACTTGTTTTGAAACATAGCTAAATCCAATCCAATATTATTTGAAATACTTGTTTCCCATTTTACATCTGGATTAGAGAAACGTCTTTGTATAGCTCCATTTGCTAATGACTGATCTGAACCAAATAAGTAATTTACACCTGACTCAATTTGACCCGCATACGTATATGGAGGGATACTTTGGTTACCTAACTGAGCATAACTTGCCCTTAATTTTAAGCTGTTTACTACTTTGTTGATAGCACCATCCTTGAAAAATTTTTCTTCAGATATATTCCAACCAGCAGAAACACCCGGGAAAGTACCGTACCTGTTATCAGGTCCAAAGTTTGAGGAACCATCTCGTCTAATACTAGCTGATATTAAATAACGATCATTGTAGTTATATTGTACTCTACCTAATAAACCACTAATGCTATTTGTGTAATCATAACTTGTTGGTTTTGTTCCTGCCTGACCTGAACCTAAAGAAGGCGTTTCATTGCTTAATAAACCAATTACACCTACACCAACTTGTTTCGAATTGTATTCTTCGCGTGAGGCTACTCCAGTAAAGTTCAAAGAATGTTTACCTAAATTTAATTTATAATCCAGGATGTTTTCTATAGTAGATCTGTCTGTAAAAGTGTAATCTTCGTTCAATAATGCATCCGCTCTTGAGGCAGTTGCATTATATGAGCCATCAAGACCATATACCAATACTTGTGGACGGAAAAAAGACCTTCTATAATCCCAATTACTTTTACCTATATTTAATTTATAGGTTAAGTTTTTTACTATTTCATATTGTAAATTAACGGCAATATTGCTTGATGTAACTTTTCTTTTGTCAACATTTTGTAATTCTCTTGCCAAATAGCCATAATAAATAGCATTTTCTACAGGATAATCAACACTAGACCCGGATCCCTGTACATCGCTTAATGGAATTTGCCATGGTCTTTGTCCAATAGCATATTCATATAAAGACCATGGTTCTTGCGTTCTATTTTCTACAGTCATCCCCATACTTACAAACGCTTTGAATTTACCTTTTGTAAATTGACCATTAATGCGGTTACTTAATCTATCAAAATCAGAGTTAATTAAAACTCCTTCTTGGTTATAATAATTTGAATTAAAATTCAATGTTAAATCCTGTGTTCCACCAGAAACACCTAGTCCGTAATTAGTAATTAAAGCATTGTTGTTTTGTACGTCGCCAACGTAGTCACTATCATAGTCTAAAAGTTCTGGTGTTGTAATAAAAAAAGTTGGTAACTGGCTAGACAACATTGCCTTTGTTGTATAATCCTCAAACAATTGCTGCTGAGTATTCATTAAAGGTGTACCTGAAGTAATATTTTGGATACCCGAATAAGCATTGAAATCTATACTAATTTTTCCCTTTTTACCTCTTTTAGTAGTAATCAAGATAACACCATTTGAGGCTCTAGTACCATAAACGGAGGCAGCAGCACCATCTTTTAATACGTCTAATGATTCAATTTGATCAGGTGAGATATTTGGGTTGCTTTGATAAGGAATTCCATCCACTACATACAATGGTTCTAATGAACCTGTCAATGAACCAACTCCTCTAATTTGGATATTAGTTGCTTCACCAGGACGCCCACTAGCAGCCTGAACGTTAACCCCAGCAATTTGGCCTTGTAATGATTCTCCAACATCTGCTACTGGAGCTTTCGCAATAAGGTCTGCCTTTACGGTAGCAACAGCACCTGTAACCTCTTTTTTCTTTTGAGTTCCATAACCTACGACCACAACTTCATTTAAAATTTGCGTATCAGGCTGCATCTGAATGTCTAACTTTTTAGTAGTGCCAACAGTTCTTGTGAGTGTTCTGTATCCCATAAATGAGAAAACTAAGGTTTGTTTTTCACTCACCTCCATTTCATAGCTTCCATCCATATCTGTAGAGGTACTAGTTGTAGATCCCTGGATTTTAATTGTTACCCCTGGTATTGGTAGCCCACTTTCATCTTTTACTTTTCCAGTAAGTTTGTTTTGTGCACTCACATCGAATGCACAAAGAAACAAGAGAAAAAACATTATAAGGAATGTCTTTTTCCAAAAGTTATACTCTTTTTTCATAAAGTTTTGGTAGTTAAATTAATTGACGGTTAGTTTTTTTTTTTTTTTTTTTTGATAATGAAATTTTAGTCCGGATTTTTTATTGATTTCGTATTTTATCGATTGCTAAATTACTTAAATGACATTATCAATGGTTTTTTTTAAACTAGATATAAACTGAACAGACATGCATTTTTTTTAGTAAAATAAGGCGTTTAACAACTGAACTAACTAAACTAGACACAACTATATCTTGACAAAACTCAATTTTTGATAAAATACTGCTTATATAGTACTATTTTGTCTGGATTTTTTCAGTTAAAGAATAACTAAAAATAAACTCGTAAAATTAAATTTGGTTTTTATATAAATCTTTGATGAATTCAGGTTAATTTTCAGAATTGAGGTTGTTTTATAGTTATTAGTATTAAGTTTATATGCGTTTTGCAGTTGATTTTGGATTTTATTTTTATGCCAAGATTCTGCGTTAGATTATTTCCTCATATAGTTGACGCACATTAAAAAGATTTTAATTGCTAAAAGGTAAAAAGACAGTATATATCAGTTTAATTTGGATTATTTGTCTCCTATTGTGTAGTATGGATTAAAGTGAAGCAATAAAATCGGCTAAATTTTCATTTCTATCCAGCTTAAACTTTTTGCGTAAACGGTATCTTGAGGTGTGTACGCTTTCGAAAGAGATACCTAATAGAGAGGACATATCCTTGCTGGAAAAATTAAGCTTTACCAAAGCACATATTTTGAGATCAGTTTGCCCCAGATCTGGATATTTCTCTTTAAGGTTTTTATAAAAACTTTGGTTCACGGCAGTAAATCGGGCTTCGAATTCTTTCCAGTTACTTGCAGAAGAACCTTGAATAGTTTTTAGCATATTGTTTATAGAGGTGCTGTCAATATTCTCTTTGTTTTCGGTAATGCTTTTCTTTAGTTTTTCTATAAATTCCTCTTTTTCAATTAGCTGTAAGGCAGATGACGTGAGTTCCTTATTTTTTAATTCTAAAATCTCACTATTTTTTATCAGCTCTAACTCCTGTTTTTTTGCTAATAATTCTTTTTCGGCAAGATGCTTTCTGCGAATGTTTTTAAACAGCTGATGCCCGTAGATTATTAAAAATAGAATTACAATTATCATGATTGTCGATTTGAGAAACCAAATATTTTCTTCGCTTTCCAGTTCTTTTATATGCTGTTCTTTTAATAGTTCTTTTTCCTTTTGCTTTTGAATGCGGTATTTGTCATTTATTTCAAATAAGTGCTGATTGTTCTTGCTTTTTCGGCCAAATATTTTATTATTCAATGTCATAGCTTCATTTGCATGAAAATAAGCAAGTTTGTACTTGTTGCTTTTAGAGTAAACTGTGGCCAGAGCAGTATGATCCATTAATTTATAATTCGCATGGCTTTTGTATATTTTGGATAAGGCTAATGATTTTTCTAAATAAATTTCGCTCTGAGTATAATCTCCTTTCATTTTATATACATTTCCTAATAAAGAATTGATAATAATAAGGTAGGATTTGTCGTTTTTTTCAAAATAATTTTTTGCCTCTAGTAATTTTGAAATAGCGGCATCAAACTTTTTATCAGTAGCGGCAAGAAAACCAGCTTCGGCCTCGATATAGCCATTGTTGGCTTTGTTTTTTGTTTTTTGTTTGGAGATATAGCAGCTATCAAGGTAAATTTTGGCCATTTTGTAATTCCCATTTACACGATAAAAATTTACTAATGCAAAATAATCGCTCACAATGTATCCGTTATCCATTTCATTTGCAGCAACGAGTTTTTCTTTTAATTTATGAGAAAGGGTAAAATATTTTAAGGCTTCATCATCCCGTTGGTAAAAACTATAAAGCCAGCCCAAAGCATGGTATATAGTGGCTTTGGAGAAATCGTCTTTAGATTGGTCAGCAAGTAATAATGCTTTCCAGTACAAATCGTAGGAATTTCCATAATCGACACTATGTCCGTATAAATCGGCAAGTTCGCTTATGCTGTGTATTAAGTTGAAAGTGTCTTTTTCTATCTTATATTTTTCAATACTTTTTTTGTAATAATAAATGGCTTTTTTCGAGTCAATATATTTTATGGCTTTGGCTTTTCGGAGGTACTCATTTTCTTTATATGTTTTCTGGGCGGTTGTCGAAAATGAAAAAAAGAGTACAATAAGTAGAGTAAAATACTTTTTTAAATTCAAAGAATGAATGAATTCAAATTTCTTTGGTTTTTTTCTTTTTACGGGTGCTTGTCGGTTAAATAGGAATTTCATAAATCTTGATGATTAAATTTATATGAAAAAAATGTAAGTTAATGGGGTTTGCTTATAGTATTGTACTTAATAACAAGTGCAATATAAAAATTGTCTAGTTTATTTTGTGTGCAATACCTCTCGATTTTAGCAATGTTCAGTTTATGTCTAGTTGCTTATATGTTACTATATCTCTTATTATCACCATATTTGCTAATGCTGTTTATTCATAAAAAATAAAAGGTTTTTATATGTATTGTGCTATTTAAATCTATTTAAATTATGATATATATAATTTTATATTAAAAGACAAATTTGTTGCGAAATGAATTTGTGAAATAAATATACTAACGATCATTGTTGCTTAATGTAATCCGATACTTAATTTTTTATTTGGATTGTCTATTTGATTATTCTGTCATGTTCAGAATAAAAGAATAATGAAACTCAATAAAAAAACACAAATAGTTAAAAGAGAAACAATCTCTTTATAGTTAATTAAAAAAACATAGAGTGAAAAAGAATTTAAAAAAGAAGAGGTATAATGTACTGAAAAAGATTTCTTACGGAAGTATATTGTGTATGGCTTTATATGGTTGTACAGCTTCAAAAACAGACGGGACTAGTTCTGATTTTAATTTTGACTGGAGGTTTAAATTGGAAAGAGCAGAACAGGCGGGTGTGAATAACTGGGAAGAAATTAATTTACCGCATGATTGGAGTGCCACTTTTAGTTTTGACTCTATTAAAGGAGAAGGAGCTACTGGATATAAAGTAGGTGGAATTGGTTTGTATGAAAAAGATTTTTCACTAGGTAAAGAATCCAATACCTTACATTATATTCTTTTTGATGGAATTTATAATAACAGCGAAGTTTGGTTAAATGATCAAAAGCTGGGTGAGCATCCTTATGGATATTCTCCATTTTATTATGACATCACTCCTTATATAGGTGATAATAAAAATACGGTGAAAGTAAAGGTAGATCATTCAAGATACGCTGACAGCCGCTGGTATACAGGTTCGGGAATTTATAGAAATGTAAAATTAATTGCCAAAAACAAATTGCACGTTCCTATTTGGGGTACTTATATCACAACTCCTGCAGTTACAAAAGAAAAAAGTGAAGTAAATGTAGAAGTTAAAGTAAAGAATGCTTTTGATACGACTCAGGATTTTGAAGTAGTTGCCGAAATTCTAGACGCTACTAATAAGAAGGTAGCAGAAGAAACGACGAAACTTAGCTTGAATGCAGGAAAAGAAAAAGAACTAGCGCTAAGAACAACTATTGCAAATCCTGCTTTATGGGATGTGAATTCTCCCAACCTTTATCATGCAAAAATCACGATTCGACAAAATGGACGATCGGTTGATGAAACGATTACGACTTTTGGTGTGCGTACTATAAAGTTTGATGTTAACACTGGTTTTTATTTGAATGGCAAAAACATGAAAATAAAAGGAGTGTGTTTGCATCATGATGGAGGATTGGTTGGTGCTGCTGTGCCTAAGGATGTTTGGAGAAGACGTTTTGTGAAGTTGAAAGAAGCAGGAGTAAACGCGATTCGTATTTCTCATAATCCAGGATCGGCAGAATTTATCGATTTGTGTGACGAGATGGGATTTCTGGTTCAAGATGAGTTTTTTGACGAATGGGATAATCCAAAAGACAAACGCTTGAATATGAAAGAGAAGTCGGTAGATTACATTACACGTGGTTATGGCGAACATTTTCAGGACTGGGCAGAACGTGATTTAAAAAACACGATGTTACGCGACCGAAATCATGCTTCAATTTTTCAGTGGAGCATTGGTAACGAAATAGAGTGGACATATCAAAGATCAGTTGATGCAACGGGTTTCTTTAATATGAATTGGGATGGTAATTATTTCTGGTCTATTCCACCTATTGGTCCAGAAGAAATTAAGAGAAGGTATGAAACCAGTCCAAAAGAAAAATACAATATTGGTGAAACAGCTCATAAATTGGCAAAATGGACGAGAGAAATGGATACAACCCGATATGTTATTGCAAATTCCATATTGCCATCGGTTAGTCATATAAACGGTTTTGGAGATGCAGTAGATATTTTGGGCTACAGTTACCGTCGCGTAATGTATGACTACGGACATAAAAACTATCCAAATAAAATTATAATGGGTACTGAGAATTTGGTACAATGGCATGAATGGAAAGCCATATTGGATCGTCCGTTTGTATCTGGAACTTTTTTATGGACTGGAATTGACTATTTGGGAGAATCTAACAAAAGATGGCCAAAAAAAGGAACTGACAGCGGTATGCTTGATTTTGCGGGATTTGAAAAGCCTTCTTACCACATGATGAAGTCGCTATGGAATGATGCACCTGAATTATACATTGCTACCCAAACAGAAGAAAAATCAAATTATAAAGTTGATGAAAAAACAGGGCAGCCTGTTGAAAAGAAAAAAGGTGCCTGGGAAACAGCGCTATGGGTTTGGCAAGATGTAAATGAACATTGGGAGTATGCAAACGGTACTAGAACAATAGTAGAAATTTATTCCAATTGTGATGAAGTAGAATTGTTTTTGAATGAAGTGTCTCTTGGGAAGAAAAAATTGGCAGATTTTGAAGATCATATTTACAAGTGGTCTGTTCCGTATCAGAAAGGTACACTTTACGCTAAAGGCACTCATAAAGGAAAAACTGTTCAAACGAAATTAATAACGCCTTCAAAACCCCATGCTATTAAGTTGACAACGGATAGAACATTGATAAATGCAGACGGTTATCAAGTGGCTCACATTGTAGCTCAAGTTGTTGATGCTGATGGTAATCCAATAAAAACTTTTAATCCTGAGATTAGCTTTACGGTTGAAGGAAAAGCTAAAGTTCTAGGGATTGATAATGGAGCTGTGGGTAATGTACAGGATTTTCAGTCTAATAAAATTGTCTTGAGTCAAGGAAGATGCCTATTTATTATACAATCCAAAAAAGACCAATCTTCAAACATTAGTATAAAAGCTAAAACAAGCAATCTAGAAAGCAATACAATAAAAATTACTCAAAAATAAACTAATTAAAAAAAACGATACGTATGAATACTACAACAAGAACAGTAATGATGGGCATGCTCTCTTTAGGGTTGGCATTTACATCGGCTACAGCTCAGTCTAAAAAAGAGGAGAAAGAGCTTAGAGAATTGGCTATAAAATATCAAGACAAATATGGTATTAAAGATGTTGATCATTTAAGTGCGGCTACTAAAAGAGCCTTAAAATGGGATCAATCTTTAGGAAACGAATGGTTTATTGAATTTGGTGAACCACAAACCTTAAAAGGTGATTTGGCTTATGAAGAGGGAGTAGTGCGTCGTGATCCAAGTGGAATTATCCAGGAAAACGGCAAGTATTATGTGTGGTATTCTAAAAGCACCGGACCTACTGAAGGTTTTGGTGGGGATATGGAAAATAAAAAAGTATTTCCGTGGGATCGATGTGATATTTGGTACGCTACTTCTACAGATGGTTGGACTTGGAAAGAAGAAGGCATAGCAGTGGCAAGAGGGAAAAAAGGTTCTTACGATGATCGTTCGGTTTTTACTGTTGAAATCATGAAATGGGATGGAAAATATTATTTATGCTACCAAACTGTCGAAGGAATATACAATGTACGTGTAAAAGAAAAAGTAGGTATGGCTTGGTCAACTTCGCCAGATGGTCCTTGGACAAAATTGGATGCTCCAGTGTTGGCCCCAGCTGAAAATGGTATATGGAAAGGTACGGAAGACAACCGTTTTCTGGTAGAGAAAAAAGGGGATTTTGATAGTCATAAAACACACGACCCTTGTATTTTGCCTTATAAAGGAAAATTCTATTTGTATTACAAAGGGGAACAAATGGGAGAAGAAATGACTTTCGGTGGTCGTCAAATTCGTCATGGGGTTGCTATAGCAGATAATCCTCTTGGCCCTTATGTAAAATCACCTTATAACCCAATTAGTAATAGTGGTCACGAAATTTGTGTATGGCCTTATAATGGCGGAATTGCTTCCTTAATCACGACCGATGGACCTGAAAAAAACACGATACAGTGGTCACCTGACGGAATCAATTTTGAAATCAAAGCTTCTATAAAAGATGCTCCACATGCCATTGGTATAAACAGAACTGCCGATAATGAAAAAGAGCCAACCGAAGCTTTGCGTTGGGGACTCACTCATAAATACAACAACTGGAATTATCAAAGTATCATGCGTTTCTCATCGGAAAGAAAAACAACTCACGTGGCTCCAGGTGAAAAATCAGTTAAAGGAAAAGAAGAGAAAGCTGAAAACATGCATAAATAATAATAATATTAAAATAAAAATAAATTGAAAGCAACTAGATATGAAGGTAATAAAACCTTTTCAGTAATTGATAAAGAAATTGTAGCACCTGCTGAAGGTGAAGTACGAATTAAAGTTGCCTATGTAGGAGTATGTGGAACCGATGTACACATTTACCACGGAATGATGGACAAACGCGTAAGTATTCCAGAAACAATCGGGCATGAAATGTCAGGTGTGGTAGATGCAGTTGGAGAAGGCGTTACGGATTTTGAGGTGGGAGACAAAATTGTAGTGCGTCCTTTAGATGATAGAAAAGTAAAAGCATCTGATAAAGGTTTCAATCACATTTGTGAAGAGTTGAAGTTTATCGGAATTGATAGTGAAGGTGCGATGCAACAATATTGGAATGTGCCCACTTTCGTCCTTCATAAATTAAAAGCTTCTACAGATTTAAAATTAGCGGCACTAATTGAACCGCTTTCTGTAGCAACACACGATGTTCGCAGAAGTGGATTGGTAAGAGGAGAAACAGCAGTCGTTTTAGGAGGAGGCCCAATCGGACTATTAGTAGCCATGGTAGCTAAAGAAGTAGGGGCGCAGGTTATTATTTCAGAAGTAAATCCAAATCGTATTGCAAAAGCAAAAGAACTTGGTTTTGACGCTGTAAGTCCAATTGAGGTCGATTTAGTTGAATATGTAAAGAGCAAAACGGAAAACCGCAGAGCTGATGTTGTATTTGAAGTAGCTGGTGTACAGCCCGCTTTAGATATCATGTGTGAGGTAGCTGGTATTCGTGGGCGAATTGTAATGGTAGCTATACACGGGGTTAAAAAAGAAGTGGATTTGTTTAAATTTTTCTGGAAAGAATTAAACTTAATCGGAGCGCGTGTTTACGAGAAAGAAGATTATGAAAAGTCAATTGAATTGATCACTGCCAACGAATTGCCTTTTGAACAAATGATTACCGATGTACAACCGTTAAGTAATATTCAACAGGTTTTTGAAAACATCGACAAAAATCCAGAAGGATTAAAAGTATTGATGGACTGCCAATTGTAATCCGTTAGTGTAATTATTAAAAACGTCTGTTCGAGTGTTTTTTGTGGAGTGAAAAGGAGCAAGAAATGTATCGGGAATCGTTTTTAATACTAAGAATAAATAATTTAAAAAAAAAAGATAATGAGTGTTTTAGATACATTTAGTTTAAAAGGAAAAGTAGCCTTGGTAACAGGTTGCAAAAGAGGAATTGGAAAAGCAATGGCTATTGGTTTAGCGCAAGCTGGTGCTGACGTGATTGGAGTAAGTGCTTCATTAGAAACAGAAGGAAGTGCAGTTGAAAAAGAAGTAACTGCTTTAGGAAGAAAGTTTAAAGGATACGCTTGTGACTTTAGTAATAGAGAGTCTTTGTATGCCTTTATTGAAGCTGTCAAAGCTGACTTTCCTCAGATTGATATTTTAGTAAACAATGCAGGAACTATTCTTAGAGCGCCAGCAGCAGAGCACCCAGATGAAATGTGGGACAAAGTAGTCGAAGTAAATCAAAATGCACAATTTATCTTGACTAGAGAAATTGGTAAAGATATGGTTGGTCGAGGAAGTGGCAAAGTAGTATTTACAGCTTCTTTATTAACATTCCAAGGTGGAATTACAGTTCCAGGATACGCTGCCAGTAAAGGAGCTATCGGTCAATTAACAATGGCTTTTGCTAACGAATGGGCAGGTAAAGGTGTAAATGTAAACGCTATTGCTCCAGGATATATTGATACTGATAATACAGAAGCCTTGCGTAATGACCCAATTCGTTCTGCATCTATTTTATCAAGAATACCAGCAGGTCGTTGGGGTAAACCAGAAGATTTTGCTGGACCAACTGTTTTCTTATGCTCTGAAGCAGCGTCTTACATGCACGGTACAACGATGCTTGTTGATGGTGGCTGGATGGGACGTTAATATTAATATTTAAAATTGGAGTAAAATGGCTGAAATTAAAGAATACCAATTATTTATAAACGGAGAGTGGAGAACTTCTACTTCTGGAGAAACAATTGACGTTTTAAGTCCCGCAACTGAAGAAGTGGTGGCAAGAGTACAAAACGGTACTGCTGAAGAAGCTTTAGAAACTTTAGCTTTTGCAGATAAAGCTCAAAAAGAGTGGAAGAAAAAACCTGCCAGAGAAAGAGCAGAGTTACTATATAAATTCTCGAACGAAATTAAAGCAAATGCTGAATACCTAGCACAATTAATTGTAAAAGAGCAAGGTAAATTATTAAAGGTAGCTCGTTTTGAAGTAGCGGTAGCTTCATCTTTTATCGAGTATGCTTGTGAAGGCGCTCGTAGAATCGAAGGAGATATTATTCCTTCTGATAATGCCAATGAGCAAATTTGGATTCAGAAAGTGCCTCGTGGCGTAATCGTTGCCATCACGGCTTGGAACTTTCCTTTTGCTTTAGCGGCTCGTAAATTAGGACCGGCTTTGATTGCAGGAAACAGTATTGTTATTAAACCAACTTCTGAAACTCCTTTGTCTACTTTAGAGTTAGGAAATATTGCCAATAAAGTAGGTATTCCTGCGGGGGTTATCAACATTCTTACAGGTCCAGGTAGAGCTATGGGGAATGCTTTGGTAAAAAGCCCAATCACTAAAATGGTTACCATGACAGGTTCTACACCTGTAGGTCAGGATATTGCTCGTAATGCAGCAGATAACTTAACGCACGTTCAATTAGAATTAGGAGGAAAAGCACCTTTTATCGTTTTTGCTGATGCTGATATCGATGCGGCTGTAGATGCTGCCTTACATTCGCGTTTTGACAACTGTGGTCAAGTGTGTACTTGTAACGAACGTATGTATTTGCACGAGGATATCTATGATGTTTTTATGGAAAAATTCATTCCAAAAGTAAAAGCGTTAAAAGTAGGTGATCCAATGTTGGAAGAAACAGATATGGGACCAAAAGTAAACGCTGCGGAATTGAAAGCAATGGAACATTTAGTTGCTGTGAGTGTCAAAGAAGGAGCAACCGTTGCCACTGGTGGAAACAAACCAACGGGTGCTGGATTTGAAAAGGGATATTGGTTTGAACCAACTGTTTTGACCAATGTTACGCAAGACATGACTATTGTTCACGAAGAGTCTTTTGGACCAATTTTACCTGTTTTAAAATTCAAAACTTTTGAAGAAGTTATTGGTTTTGCCAATGATTGTGAATATGGTTTGGCTGCGATGGTTTTTACCAATGACATGAACACGATTATGAAATGTAATGACGAATTAGAGTACGGAGAAATTTATGTAAACCGTGGTCATGGTGAGCAGCACCAAGGCTTCCACAACGGATATAAATTATCTGGTTCTGGTGGTGAAGATGGTAAATATGGTTTTGAACAATATTTAGAAAAGAAAACATTTTACATTAGACATAAAGCTTAGTTAATACACAATTATTATGAAAATTACCCCCTATTTAAAACTTGCAACGTTTCTTTGTTTAACAATCGCTACAACTTGCTTGGCTCAGACTAAGGTTACTAAAACAACTCGCCCCAACGTAGTTTTAATTTACCTTGATGATTTGGGTTATGGAGACTTAAGCTGTTATGGTGCTACTGCATTGCAAACACCAAATATTGATAAGTTGGCCAATGGGGGGATACTTTTCAAAAATGGTTACGCGACCTCTGCTACTTGTACTCCAAGTAGGTATGGAATCTTAACAGGGGTGTATCCTTGGCGTAATAAAGATGCCAAAATTTTACCAGGAACAGCTCCTTTGTTGATTTCTACCGAGCAAGAAACAATTGCAAAGGTTTTTCAGTCAAAAGGATATGAAACTGCCGTTATCGGAAAATGGCATTTAGGTTTAGGAACAGGAAATGTGAACTGGAATGCACACATTTCTCCTGGACCCAATGAAGTAGGTTTTGATTATTCACATATTATGGCGGCAACGCAAGATCGAGTGCCTACGGTTTATATTGAGAATGGAAATGTGGTTGGCTTAGATCCTAAAGATCCAATTGAAGTTAATTACCATAAGAATTTCCCAGGAGAACCTACAGCAATTGAAAATCCTGAATTACTAAAAATGAAATGGCACCATGGACATAACAATAGTATTGTCAATGGAATTCCTAGAATTGGTTTTATGAAAGGGGGACAATCTGCAAAATGGTCAGACGTAGATATGGCGGATCATTTTTTAGCAAAAGCGACCACTTATGTAAAAGAACACAAAAACAAACCTTTCTTTTTGTACTATGCTTTACAAGAACCTCATGTTCCTAGAACACCGCATCCTCGTTTTGTAGGTAAATCGGGTATGGGACCACGTGGCGATGTAATCCTTGAGGCCGATTGGATAATTGGTCAATTTGTAGCAAGTTTAGAAGCAGAAGGAATGTTAGAGAATACTTTGATTGTTTTTTCTAGTGATAATGGACCAGTTTTAAATGATGGATATGAAGATGATGCGGTTGAAAAATTAGGAAATCATGACCCCAAAGGAGGTTTAAGAGGAGGCAAATACAGTCTGTTAGATGCGGGTGCTCATGTTCCTTTCATCACGTATTGGAAAGGAACGATTAAGCCAAAAGTATCCGATGCCTTAGTGTGTCAAATGGATTTGATGGCTTCATTGGCAACCTTAATTGATGCAAAGGCAAGTCCAACGGATAGTCAAGATATTTTGCCTGTTTTTTTAGGAAAAAGTGATAAAGGAAGAACTTCTTTGATACTTGAAGCGAATACAAAAACATTACTGAGAAAGGGAGATTGGTTGATGATTCCACCTTATGAAGGTCCCGCTGTAATAGCCGACGTTCAGATTGAAACTGGAATGGAAAAAAGTTATCAATTATACAATGTAAAAAAAGATCCCGCTCAGAAAAATAATGTAGCAAAATCAAATCCGAAGAAATTATCAGAAATGGTGAAGGATTTTGAAAAAATGCGGGGCGATGCTTATTCTGGTGTTCAACAACTTGAGTTAAAGTAGCGCATAATTATAAAAATAGATGAAGTTTTTTAGTAAATACATTTCGAATATAATCCTTTGCGCTTGTTTAATAGCAGCATCAACGGTGAAAAGTCAGCACCAAAAATGGTTTGACGAATCATTGTCTTTTGAAAAAAGGGTTGATTTGTTGCTGAATGCAATGACTATTGATGAGAAATGTGGTCAATTTACTTCAGATACCCCTGCAATTCCTCGTTTAGGAGTTCCTGAATACAATTGGTGGAACGAAGCACTTCACGGTGTTGCCCGAAATGGAAAAGCCACTATTTTTCCGCAAGGTATTGCGATGGGCGCTACTTTTAATCCTAGTTTGATTAAAGAAGTGGCGAACGCTATTTCGGATGAAGCAAGAGCCAAGTTTCAAGTTTCAAAATCAATTGGAAATAGGGGTATTTATGCGGGATTGACTTTTTGGTCGCCCAATATCAATATTTTCAGAGACCCTCGTTGGGGTCGAGGTCAAGAAACCTATGGTGAAGATCCTTTTTTGACTTCCAAAATTGGAGTTGCTTTTGTAGAAGGTTTACAAGGTAAGGATCCTAAGTATTTTAAAACCACCGCTTGCGCAAAACATTTTGCCGTACACTCTGGACCGGAAGCATTGCGTCATAGTTTTAATGCCAATCCTTCCAAATTAGATTTGTACGAAACTTATTTACCAGCCTTTAAGTCATTGGTACAAGAAGGGAAAGTACAAGGAATCATGGGGGCTTACAATGCTGTTTATGGTGATCCTGCCAATGCAAGCAAGCTTTTGATGGATGACATCTTAAAAAAGCAATGGGGATTTGAGGGTTATATCGTATCTGATTGTGGTGCTCTAGTGGACATTATGAAAGGACACAAAAAAGTAAAAACTGTGGAGGAAGCCGCTGCACTTGCTTTAAAAACAGGAGTGAATTTGAACTGTGGTTGGGTCTATAAAAATATAAAATCGGCGCTGGATAAAGGATTAATTACCGAAGAGTTGATTAATGAGCGTTTGAAAAAACTGTTTTTAATTCGTTTTCAATTAGGTTTTTTTGACAAAGACGAAAGCAATCCATACAATACCATTGGTATTGAAGTAATCAACTCCGATGCGCATAAAGCAGTTGCCAGAAAAGCATCGCAGCAATCCATTGTACTGTTGAAAAATAAGGACAATGTATTGCCTTTGGATAAAAATATTAAAACCTTATATGTTACAGGTTCGTTCGCGGCTTCAACAGATATATTGTTGGCCAATTATTATGGATCTGCGCCCAATATGGTGACCGTTTTAGAAGGAATTACCGAGAAGGTATCTTTAGGAACTTCTGTAGAATATCGTTTGGGAGTATTGCCTTTTCAAAATAATTTAAACCCATTGAACTGGGCGGTGCAAGTGCCCAAAACAGTTGATGCAACAGTATTAGTAGCGGGTATTTCAAACGAAATTGAAGGAGAAGAAGTGGATGCTATTGCTTCGGAACACAAAGGAGACCGTAAAGATTTAAAATTACCGCAAAGTCAAATTGATTATATAAAAGCAGTAAGTAAAAACAAAAAAGGACCGCTTATCTTGGTTTTAGGAACAGGAAGTCCCGTTTCATTAGACGAAGTAGAACCTTATGTTGATGCTATTGTTTTGATGTGGTATCCAGGTGAACAAGGAGGAAATGCCGTGGCTGATGTCATTTTTGGCGATGTAGCACCTTCTGGTCACTTGCCAATTACCTTTCCAAAAAATGTGGAGCAGCTGCCTCCTTTTGATGATTATAGCATGAAAGGCAGAACCTATAAATACATGACCGAAGAACCGATGTATCCGTTTGGTTTTGGACTTTCGTACAGCACTTTAGAAATTAAAAATCCTAGCTCCTCAGAGACAATTATCAAAAAAGGAAAAAGGATTTCAGTGTCTGTAGATGTAAAAAATAGTGGGGACAAAGATTATGAAGATGTGATTCAAATGTACTTAGTACCCGAAGACACCAAAGACTTTTTGCCTTTCTATGCCTTAAAAAGTTTCCAAAGAGTACCATTAAATAAAGGAGAAACTAAAAAGCTAACATTTAACCTGACTGAAGAAGATTTAAAACAAACCAATTTAGAGGGTGAAAAAACATGGATCAAAGGAAATTATAAATTGCTAATTTCGAATGCATTACCAAGTCACAGAAGCGCCAATTTAGGAGCTGCAAAACCAGCAGAAATAAAGATAAAATTAAAATAACAAATTAAGTAACAGATGAATACTGCAATTAAAAATGTAAAAGTGCAATTATTTAAGGTGCCGTTACCTGAAATTTTAAATGATGCAAAACACGGAGATCATTCTCATTTTGAATTGGTTACCACTACAATTACACTTGAAGATGGTTCAGAAGGTACAGGATATACCTATACTGGCGGTAAAGGTGGTTACGCGATCAAAGCAATGGTAGAGCATGATTTTGCTTCGGTATTGGTGGGAAAAGATGGAACTGATATTGATGGAATTTACGACTTCATGGAATGGCACGTACATTATGTAGGTCGTGGCGGTATTGCTTCATTTGCTATTTCAACGATTGATATTGCGCTTTGGGACATTAAATGTAAAAAAGCAGGCCAGCCACTTTGGAAAATGGCAGGTGGTGAAGGCAATACGTGTAAAGCGTATTGTGGTGGAATCGATTTGCAATTTCCAATTGAAAAGCTTTTGCGCAACATGCAAGGCTACATGGATGCTGGATTTAGAGCGGTGAAAATTAAAATTGGACGTGAGAATCTTGAAGAGGATCTACAACGTATCAAAGCAGTGCGTGAATTTGTTGGTCCGGACGTAACTTTTATGGTCGATGCTAATTATTCCATGTCTAAAGAAAAAGCAATTCGCGCCATTGAAGGTTTCAAACAATACGATATTACTTGGTTTGAAGAACCAATCATCCCAGACGATTACAAAGGCTACGGCGAAATCGTTGATAAAACTGGATTTCCTTTAGCAATGGGCGAAAACTTACACACCATTCACGAATTTGAATACGCTTTTGACCAAGCAAAATTGTCTTTTATTCAGCCTGATGCTTCCAATTGTGGTGGAATTACAGGATGGTTAGCAGCGGCTAGATTAGCCGATAAACACAATATTCCTGCTTGCTCTCACGGAATGCAAGAACTACATGTAAGTTTGGTTTCTTCGCAACCCAATTCAGGTTGGTTAGAAGTACACAGTTTCCCTATAGACGAATATACTACACGTCCTTTGGTGGTAGAAAATCACAGAGCAGTAGCACCGGATTATCCCGGCACGGGTGTGATATTCAATTGGGAGAAATTAGCACCTTATAAAATGTAAATAATGTGAAGCCTAAAACGAAAGTAGACAGTCATCTTATGTTTTCATCAACTAGGAATCGGATTAAATAAAGAAAGTCGTTCGAACTTGACAGAGAGTTGCTAACTTTTGATCATAAAAACTGAATTCAATTGCCTTTAGCTTTAGCTAAAGGTTCAATTTAATTAATTAAAATGGCTTTAGCCGAAATTAGATTTTGATTAAACCCTCAATATTATCATGCAATTGAGAATAGTGTTTAAAAAGTCATCCTCAAAAATCTAATATAAATAGAACTAAAAGGAAGTTAGATAAAATCGTTTCGATTAAAAAGATTTGTTATCGAAATGTTTATTAAATCGATTTTAATCTTTGAATCAGTGGCAAAACAAAATAGTAGCTTAATTGAAAGTATAATATTGACTAGCAACTACTATTTGTAATAAAGTATTTGTATAAAAAAAAATAAAAAATGGAAGTAACTAAATCAAAATTCGGAACGCATCATAACAATGAAGTAACGCAATATACTTTGTCCAATGACAACGGAATGGTTGTAAAAATAATGGATTTTGGAGCGACAATAACTTCAATTACAGTGCCTAACAGCGATGGAAGTCATGACGAACTGGTATGTGGTTTTGAGAAGTTTGAAAGTTATTTTTCAGAAGAATACAAGAATAATGCACCTTATTTTGGATCAGTTGTCGGAAGATATTCATCGCAAATTAAGGATTCTAAATTTACTTTAAACGGAAAAGAATATTTGTTAGCCGCTAATTGTGGTAACAACAATTTACATGGAGGTGCAGTAGGTTTTGATAAGAAAATGTGGGAAAGCGAAATCCAAATGAACGGAGACAAAGTAGGGGTGAAAATGTCCCTATTAAGTACTGATTTAGAAGAAGGTTTTCCCGGAAATGTTAAAGTTTTTTGTTTTTATAGTTTGGACAATGACAATGTGTTGAGTGTCCGTTATCTAGCAAGTACAGATGCGGACACACCATTGTCGCTTACCAACCACACGTATTTTAATTTATCGGGTTTTACCAATTCGATTGAAAATCATACTGTGACTGTGGAGGCTGCAAAGAAGTTAGAAATAGACCATACCGGTGCTGCAACGGGTAAAGTAGTAGACTTAGAAGGGCAAGTAGATGATTTAAGATTTACACAAAAAATTGTTGACTTACATGCTAAAATGAATGATGGTTTTGAACATTACTTCATTTTTGATAAAAATAATTTTGAACTTGAACAAGTGGCTGAATTTCAATGTGCAGAAAAGAATCGTTCTTTAACCGTATTTACTTCAGAACCAGGAATGCTTTTTTATACAGGAAAATACACTTCGGATGCATTGCAGCGCGAGACTGGCGAGCAGTACGGAAAATATAGAGGTTTTTGTTGTGAAACACATCGTTATCCAAACGGTATGAACATCAGTAATTCACCAAAATCAATTACCAAAAAGGAAGAAGATTTTCAAAGTGAAACGATTTTTAAATTTTCCTTTTAAAAATTTAATTAACAACCAAAAAAAATAAATACATGACTGAAGGAATGTTTTTGGCAATTTTCGCCGGATTGATGTTAGGGCTTTATGCGCTACCAGAAAAATTTACAAAAGATTTTAAATATGAGAACACCTGGAGTTTATTCTTCTTGTTGACCATGTTTGTAGTTCCCATTATTGCCTCTGCATCGCTAATTACGGGTTTTTCGGAAATCTTTTTGAACATGCCAACTGAAATTTTGGTCAAAATGGCTCTAGCTAGTTTCTTATGGGGAACAGGAGTAATGATGTGGGGAAAAGCCATTAATCACATTGGTTTGTCTTTAGGTTTTTCTTTGTTTATCGGAACGATTATTTTGGTAGGATCCTTATTGCCTTTCGTTGTAGAGGGATTGCCCCCAACAAATAAATTAACACTTATTCTATCAGGACTTTTTGTAGTACTGATTGGGGTTTTTGCCAATGGTCAAGCAGGTCTTATTAGAGAAAAATTTGAAAAATCAACTGGAAAAGACGGCGCTCCTGAAAAAGGATCTATGGCTACTGGTATTATAATCGCTGTTGTAGGAGGATTATTGGCTACTGGATTTAGTTATGCCAATGCTGTCGGAAGACCTTATTTACATGAAGCTTGTCAAGCACATGGAAATGCCGAATGGATTACCGCTGTTGCAGTAATGTTTCCCATTTTCATTAGTGGAGGTGTAGTAATGACCGCTTATTTTATCGGACAATTGTCTACTAAAAAAGCGTGGGTAAATTTTAAAACTCCTGCTTTCTCTCAAAACTTCATATTAATTTTAGTAATGGCTGTTTTTCACTATGCAGCTTCAGCATTGTTTGCGTATGCCGCTTTTAAATTAGGAAGTAGCGGGAATACTGTTGGTTATGCCATATTCAATACCTCATGTGTGGTTACCGCTATTATGAGTGGTATTGTAACAGGAGAGTGGCGTAATGCCTCAGACAAAGCGAGAAATTTTTTGTATGTGGGTTTGGCTTGTATGGTAATCGGAATTGTGATTGTTGCTTTTGGAAATGGCGTAGCATAATTTAAGAGAAGCAATCATCAATGTAATTAACAGATTTTGATATTCAAAACGAAGTGTTTTTATCTCTTTTTTTGAAAATCAGTTTTATGAATTTGTTTTAATACTGTAAAGCAATGGAAAGAAAGTTAGTGAAATGTATTACTTTTTTTATAAGTTTATTTTGGATTTTAGGCAGTTACGCACAACCCAATACGACTTTGTCACTTGAAGATTCAAGTCAGCAAATGCTTGATTTAAGTGGTTATAAATGGCGATTTAAAATGATGGCACCCGGTGAAGGTGTGAAAAAAGGGCTTCATAAGTTACCTGCAGAAGATATTGAAACCTTAGTATGGAACAACGCCAAAGTGCCAGGAGATGTCTATACTGATTTATGGAAAGCAGGAGTAATTGAGGATCCGCATTTTGGAAGAAATAGTGTCAAAGCCCAATGGGTACAACAATATGAGTGGTGGTATGCTTTGCAATTCAGTATAACAGAAGGTATCGAAAACCAGATGGTAGATCTTGTTTTTGAAAGTGTTGATTACAGTTGTGAAGTCTGGCTAAATGGTCATTACTTAGGAAAGCATGAAGGGGTATTTTCTCCATTTTCTTTCAATGTCAACGACTACTTAAGAATTCATAAATGGGATTTCCTCAAAGGACGAAATATGTTGGTCGTAAAACTGGATACACCTCCTCAAGTGAATGCTTTTGTAGCGGGTAAAAAAACACCTTGGTTTGGCGATTATTGGAGAGATATTACTCCAATCGGAATTGTAGGGCCCGTAAAATTGATACGTACGGGTAAGATTCGTTTTAAAGATGTGTATGCCAATAATAAAATTAATAAAGATGGCTCAGCAGATGTAAGTCTTGAAATTACGGTGGAAAATACCAATCCAGTAGCCAAAGAATGTTCTTTTGAAGCAGTGCTGAATGGTAAAAACTTTAAAATGAAGGAAGAGAAAGTTGTTTTAAAAAAAACGATTTCCCCTGGAACGCATAAAGTAATTCAAAAAATACATCTAAAGGATGCTAAGTTATGGTGGCCTTGGGATTTAGGAGATCAAAATTTATATATCGCAAAAATAGCCATTAAAGATGGTAAACTAAATCAGGATGTTAACGAAACTACTTTTGGCATTCGTGAGGTGACTTCCAAATGGAATCCTGGTTTTGTAAAGGATGTCGATGTTAGTTTTCCGCGTTCGACTTATATAAATGGAAAGTTTCATTTCATTCGTTCGGCTTGTTGGGGTGGACCGCCAAATATTTTTGTGGGTCGCACAGAAATAAGCGATTACAAAGAGTTGATTCGTTTGGCTAAAGAAATGAATATGAATAACATTCGGATTTTCGGATGGCATCCTCCAGAAATTCCTGAGTTTTATCGATATTGTGATGAAATGGGTATGACCGTTTGGCAAGACATCATTCCGCTAGGAACAGGTAATATTCCATCGGATGAGAAAAACTTAGCTGAAATTTTTAACGAAGGAGTGAAGGTCGTTGTGGCTCGTAGAAATCATCCTTCATTAATCATGATGGAAGGTGGAGAAGAAATGATGTTCCGTACCCGTGATCCAAAATTCGGGCGACAGTTTTTGGAGCGTTTAGGTGATTCCTTGCAAGCTCATGTGAACTTGCCGTATGTCCCCGATTCACCAATGACGGATCATGTAGGACAACAAGCGGGATTTAAACCAAAAGAAGCGGTTCATGCTTTGCGTTATTTTTATGAAATGGGACGATGGTTGCACGAAGATTGGTACCAAACAAATGCAAACGGATTTCCAATTGTTCCTGAATTTGCTATTACCTCTGTGCCATCGGTAGAGAGTTTGAAAAAATTTATTCCTGAAAATGAAATGTGGCCTCCGGGATTGAGCTGGGGTCACCACTGGGCCGATTTGACGCATTTGCGTATGCAAAACTGGGATGTCTTTAATAGTGAAATGAAAGGTTCGTTGGAAGAGTTTGTCAATGCAACGCAAGATGCACAAGGAATTATTTTCCAAAACGGAATCGAACATTTCCGACGTGACAAACCAAGTTTAAGTGGTATTGCATTGTGCCATTATATCACTTATGGTCCTGATATGAAATGGGCGATTGTAGATAATTACAGAAAACCAAAAAACTCCTATTATTTTGTTCAAAAGGCTTATCAGCCCTTATTGGTAAATTTTGAATTCAAAAAACGCCGTTGGGATACTAAAGAAGCTTTTATTGGAAATATTTGGATCATTAATGATTTTTATAAAGAATATAAAGACTGTAAGGTGAAGTTTGAAATGAAAGATGACTCGGGTGCGGTGATTTCAACCAAAAATTTTGAAGTGTCAAAAATTGAGGAAAATAGTGCCAAATCGTTTTTTCCTATAAATGAAAAAGTACTGAAAACGGTAAAGTCAAAGTTCTTTGTCAATCTGGAACTGACTGATAAATTAGGAAAAGTAATCTCTAAAAATGATTATTTCTTTTTAATAGGCGACCAAAAAGAAGCCACAAAATATTTCAATGAATGGCAAAAACTGCGTTTAAAAGAAGAAAATGATAATGGAGGTTATGGTTCTTACTATCATTATTTCAAAGAGTTTACAGGCGAAGATGGAAAGAGATATGAAAGTCAAATTCAAAACCCTAGAGCTACTGGTTTTGAGAATGATAAAAATAATTAAGACTAACGATTTCCACTTTATAATATTATGAATAGAAAATTGCTTCAAGAAAAGATGAAATCTAAAAGGAGCACTCAGATTGAATTTAAAAGTAAATATAGTTGAAAAAACAAAAACGCTGACAGAGGAACTTTAAAATCCTACTATAAGCGTTTTTTTATAAGCTAGAAAAAAGATGCTAATCAAAACGAGCGAAATTTTTCAGCTTTCTTATGTATTTTTTATAATGCTTTTTTCGGTTTTAATCCACAGCTAACTTAGGACCTCGTTACCCCATATCTACTGGAATTTCTCCCGCTGCAGGTTCATATTTTCCATCAACATTTACTTCGTTCCATTCAAAGCTATTGTTTATAGAAAATGAAATAGTAATCGTTACATCTTTTGTCTCATTTACTGTAATAGCTAAAGCTTTATCAAATTTACTTGTCAGGACGCAAGAACCTTCTGGAATTGGAGAAGTTTGGTAAATTGGGTTTGGAACCGTTATGGCTCCTGCTGGTGCTTGACCATCAATAACAGTCCATAAAGCTTCAAAACCCCAATAACATTGTAGTTTATTAGCTTTTATAACTACGTTTTTACCATTTATGGTATAATTATCAATATAAGTGTTATAACCTAAAAAGCTTGTCAATATTGCATCGTATTCGGCATCATTGTAAAGTGCTTTTACTTTTCCATTTTGATAAGAAGCAGATATACGAAGCCACTCATAATTTCCCTTTTTAATATCTTTTAAAGGGATTTTTAAAAACATTTCTTCGTCTTTCACAAAATTTTCTTTGCTAAAATCAATAGCTTTTTCACCTCCTTGGTTGTTTCTTCACCTTTGTAAATAACTTCACCTTGTCCTATTAAAGTATTCGCAGTAGGGGATAGTTCTAAATAGTGAGCACTCATTTCATTCATTATAGGTGTTTGTGCCGCATTTCCTTGTGCTATAACCGAAGGGTTTCCTAAGTTGTCTAATCGAACCTGATTTTCATCAAATTTTAATTTTACAATCAAGTTGGCATTTGTTTCTGCAGTAGCATCATCTGACGAACTGCAAGAGGTAAGCGCCAGTAAAAAGGATGCAAAAAGTAGTAGGTTAATTTTTTTCATTTTTTTGATTTTGGGATTAATCGATAAAGATATTTTTTTAAAAAACTTCTAGCAAACTTTCCTGAAATTTTTCGAAATAAAATCTATGTTTCTATATGTTATAATCTTTTTTTATATTTTCTATATTTCAATAGTAGTGCCGACATCCTCTAGATGGTATTTTTTTCTAAATACTAAAGGCGAGCATTTCATGAATTTTTGAAACTGACGATAAAAAAAAGGCAAACTTTCATACCCACATTCATAGGCAATTTCGCTTACCTGTTTTTTGGTTTCAATTAGTTGTTTGCAAATTAAATTGATGCGGTACTCATTCACGAAAGTGAAAAATGACTTTCCTAAGTTTTTTTTGAAAAAGCGACAAAAGGTTTCTTCATTCATGTGCACTAAATCGGCAATTTCATTCAGACGAATTTTCTGATTGTAATTTTCTTGTATATAATTATAAATCAGATTTATTCGGTCATTTGCTTTACTGTTTAGATTAGGTACAAAACCGTCTGAACTAAGGGTTTCCACCTCTTTTATTTTGCTTAGTTCTTCTAAAAGTAGAAGTAAGGCAAGTAGTTTTTCTAGTGGTTTTTGGGTAATGATTTTTTGCAGCCGCTCGAGAATCACATCGTTTTCAATAGTGCGGAAAGAGAGTCCTTTTGAAGCATCTGATAATATCCTTTTTATAGAATGAAATTCTTTTTTCTCCAACCAATTTTCGCCCAAAACGCTATCGTCCCATTGCAATACAATCGATTGAACTCCGCCTTTTAGGTTATCATGATTTTTCCAATAATGCGGCAAATTTGTACCTAACAATACAAAATCCCTTTTTTTAAACTCCTGAACGCTATTACCAACAAAACGGGTACCTTCTCCTTTTACAATATAAGTAAGTTCATATTCAGGATGAAAATGCCAAGGTGTTTCAAAATTTTCAGCCTCATATACAAATGCGTTAAAAGAACTTTCTACCGAAGAGGGTACTTTTTCAAATAGTGCTTTCATTTTTTTTCTTCAAATATATTCAATATTGATTAGTAAAAGAAGCTTATTTAAAATTTTAGGTCAATATAAGGTATTAATTGTGCAATATTGGTACTGTGACTAATGACTATAGTATATACTTTTAACTTTTATAAAAAGATAAACTTTAAAAGTATTCTATGAGCATCAATTGTAAAGCAGCTATTGCAAAAGGAGATGGAACATTTTCTATAGAGACCATTACAGTAAATGATCCGCAAGGGGATGAGGTGATAGTAGCCATTAAAGCGGCAGGTTTGTGTCATACCGATTATGACTCCTTAAATTGGGGAAAACCAATTGTAATGGGGCATGAAGGAGCAGGAATTGTTACTGCAGTTGGGACAAATGTAAAAAGTGTACAAGTAGGTGATGCAGTGATTTTGAATTGGGCAACTCCTTGTGGAAAATGCTTTCAATGCGAGCATGAGAATGAACACATTTGCGAAAATAATTCGCCTGTAGTAGCAGGAGGAAATGGGTACACCCCCGGACATGCCCATTTGGAAGGAACAACTCTGAATGGAGTGCCAATCATTCGCTCCTTTAATATAGGAACGCTTGCTGAATATACTCTGGTAAAAGAATCGGCAGTAGTTAAAAATCCAATTCAAAACATGTCTTTTTCGGCAGCAAGTATCGTAAGTTGTGGCGTTATGACGGGTTTTGGATCTGCTGTAAATACGGCTCAGGTTACCGAAAATTCATCAGCTGTTGTGCTTGGAACAGGAGGAGTTGGTTTGAATGTAATTCAAGGATTAAAAGTGTCGAAAGCTTGTAAAATCATTGCGATTGATATCAATCAAGAGCGATTGAATATGGCGGTTGAATTTGGTGCGACTCATACCATTTTGGCCGATAAGAATGACAAAGGACTGTTACAAGCGGCTCAAAAGGTAAAAGAAATGACAGCTGGTCGTGGTGCCGATTACGCTTTTGAGTGTACTGCAATTCCAGCTTTGGGCGCTGCACCGTTGGCAATGGTTCGAAATGCTGGCACTGCTGTTCAAGTTAGCGGAATCGAACAAGAGGTTTTGATTGATATGGCCTTATTCGAATGGGATAAAAAATACATCAATCCGTTGTACGGAAAATGCAATCCGCAAAAAGATTTCCCTAAAATTATCGAACATTATCGAAAAGGAGAAATCAAATTAGACGAGATGATTACTAAAACGTATCCTCTGGAAGAATTGCAACAAGCCTTAGACGATATGTTGGCTGGAAAAAATGCAAAAGGTGTAATTACTTTTTAATTTTAGAAATGATGTCAAAATTTAGAACAACCGAAATATCCAATCCAGAATTTGAGAGCAATAACCTTCGATTCATTACGGTTAAAACCCCTAATCTGAATGGGCGAGGTGACATCTGTGTTTTTGTACCGCCTTTTGAAGATTTAAAAGACCTTCCTATTGTAACGCTAATGCATGGGGTGTATGGTAGTGCTTGGATTTGGGCGCACAAAGCAGGAGTACATTTTACAGCTTTAAAAATGATGGAAGAAGGATTGATAAAACCGATGGTAATTGCGATGCCTTCGGATGGATTATGGGGAGACGGTTCGGCATATTTACCGCACAACAATGCCCATTATGAAAAATGGATTGTCGAAGATGTGATTGATGCCGTGAGAGAAAACATCGATTGCACCAGCGAAAAATCCAAATTGTTTATCTCGGGGCTTTCGATGGGCGGGTATGGCGCTTTGCGTTTGGGAGCCAAATTTCCAGAGCGTTACCAAGCCATTACGGGACATTCTTCGATGACCAATAAAAATCAAATGCATCTTTTTGTTGAAGAAAACGAGAGCAATTTCAATCAATTTGACCCCATTAACGAAGACGTTTTAAGTTTGATTATAAAAAATAAAAAGCAATTGCCACCCATACGTTTTGATTGTGGCAAAGAGGATTTACTCATCGAATACAATCGGAATCTGCATAAAGGTTTAACAGATGCCAATATAAACCATCAATACCAAGAATTTGAAGGCGCACACGAATGGCCATACTGGCAAGAACACATCAAAGACAGTTTGTTGTTTTTTAATGGGTTCTAAAAACTGAAAATAGACTTAAGAAGCTGAGTTTAATGATCAGTATGAAAAGTTTAGTACTAATAAATAATGTTAGTTAATGTTCCTGCAAGGTCTTTTTCGAGACGTTGTAGGTGTGTTGTCATCAGCATTTAAAACGTACCAGGTTGAAAAAAAAGATACTAATAAAAATATAAAAGATGAAAAATAGTGAGTTTAACGATCCATTTGAAGAAGCACGTGTAAACCAAGGTTTTGGAGAAATGGACGATCAAAATGATCCTGTAACCATGCTATTGCGTCACAAAGATGTGCGCAAAGGAGCTCACGACTGGAAAACCTTTCAATCAGGGGCGGTACCAGGTCGTATTGTGATTCCTTCAGAAGTGAACATCAGAACAACACGTCAGATTCCGTTTGAAGTAGATCCGCCGCAACATAAAGACTTTAGAGCTATTTTGGATCCTTGGTTCAAAAGACCTTTAGAGGAAGAATACCAAGCCAAATTAAAAGAGCAAATTAGTGCTTTAGTTGATGAGGTTTTAGCCAAAGATTCGGTAGATGTAATCAGTGAATTTTCATTAAAACTACAGTCAAGAGCCTTGACTTTATTACTAAATACGCCTTATGAAGAAGCTGACTTATGGATTTCATGGGGAACTCACGTTTTTCGTAGTGAAGGAGAAGCCTTAGATGGTGCTAAAGCGGCTATTTTGTATGATTATATCGATGGCCGAATTGATGAAGCCATTGCCAAGAATGGAGAAGATTTGTATTCAGTATTACTGAATGCTGTAGTTGATGGCAAAAAATTAACAAAAGAAGAAGTGAAAGGCGTGATGATTTTGACGTTTGCAGGTGGCCGTGATACGGTAATCAATGCGGTGTCAAATTCCATTGCTTATTTTGCAGAGCACCCAAAGTCATTAGATCGTTTGCGTGTAGAACCCGAAATAAGAAACAAAGCTATTGAAGAGTTGATTCGCTATTTTGCGCCATTAACTCAGATGGGAAGAGTAGCCAAAACTGATTCTGCTGTTTGTGAACATGCTATAAAAGCAGATACAAGAGCTTCTTTGTGTTGGGCGTCTGCAAATCGAGATGCCACTGTTTTTGAAAATCCAAATGAAGTGGTTTTAGATCGTAAAATGAACCCGCATTTGAGCTTCGGATTCGGGACACACAACTGTTTGGGAGCAACCCACGCTCGTACAATTATGAAAATAGCGGTGGAAGTATTAACGGAAAAAGTGAGCACTATGGAAATTGTGAGTGCCGAAGAAAATATCGAAGATTTAGGTGATTTCAAACGTAAAGTTGGCTTTCACCGCTTACAAGTAAAATTTAATTAATTAAAAAAATAAAGAAAATGGCAAAAATAACTTTTATCACTAGCGATGATGAAACAATAACTTTAGAAGGAACATCGGGTAGCGTAATGGCACTTGCAGTTGACAATGGTATCAAAGGAATCGATGGTGATTGCGGAGGGGTATGTTCGTGTGCTACTTGTCACGTACATGTTTTACCAGAACATGTTTCAAAAACGGGAACCGCTAGCGAAATTGAAACGGATATGCTAGAATTAGATGATGATGCGGATGAATTCAGCCGTTTGTGTTGTCAATTAGAAATTACCGAAGCGTTGGACGGAGTAGTGCTTCGTGTGGCTAAATAATTAAAAAATGTTGTATGTCTGAAACTAAGAAACCAATTTGTGTGATTATAGGAGCGAGCCATGGCGGCGTAAATTGTGCTACGGCTTTACGAAAAGAAGGCTGGGAAGGCGACATATTGCTTTTTGATGCCGATCCTGTGTTGCCATACCATCGCCCACCCTTGTCTAAGGCCTATTTGACAAGTGATGATGGTATTGATAAGAATGTTTTAAAATCAGCAGAAAGCTACCAAAAAGAAGACATCACCTTGAATTTGGGGGTAAAGGTGGTCGCAATACATGCAAAAGAGCAAACCATTACTTTGGAAGACGGAACGCAACAGTCTTATGATCAATTGGTTTTGGCTACGGGAGCAAGACCAATTGTACCGCCAATTGAAGGATTAGCAACTGCTCAAAATGTATTTCCTTTGCGTACCGCTGCGCACGTTGCTTCTATCAAAAAGGGCATCAATGCGAGCGCTACCAAACGTGTTGTTGTGATTGGTGGAGGTTATATCGGACTAGAAACGGCTGCTTCCTTAAAAAAATTAGGTGCTCAGGTGGTGGTATTGGAACGTGAATCTCGAATTTTAGCACGAGTGACTGCTCCAGAAATGTCTAGTTTTTTTCATGAGTTGCATCATCAAAATGGGGTAGAAGTGCTTACGGCTAAAAATGTAAGCGCAATTGAAAATAATGACGCTTCAAACGTAGTGGTTTGTACCGATGGTTCTCGTTATCCAGCGGATATGATTATTGTGGGTGTAGGTATTTTGGTAAATAAAGAATTGGCAGAACAAGCAGGAATCAAAATTGAAAATGGGATAATAGTCAATGAAAAGGCGCAAACCAGTGAGGCCAATATTTATGCAATTGGTGATTGTACGTATCATTTTAACCCGCATTACAACCGCTTTATCCGTTTAGAATCGGTTCAAAATGCCGTAGATCAGTCCAAAATCGCGGCTGCTGCAATATGTGGAGGTGCTTCGGTTTACGACACCATTCCATGGTTTTGGTCGGATCAGTACGATCTCAAATTACAAATGGTTGGTCTGTCACAAGGCTATACCGAGGTCGTGGTTAGAAAAGAAGATAAGCCCAATAGTTTTTCAGTTTGGTACTTTAATGAAGATACTTTATTGTCCGTAGATGCGGTTAATAATGCCAAGGCTTATGTATTAGGTACAAAAGCTATTAAGCAGAAAATTAAAATTGATAAATGGAAATTATTTGATAGTACCTCTATTTTAAAGTTAGATACTATTGTAGCGGACTAGATTGGAACTAAAAAAGCGAATATTCAAAAAAATAAAACGAGTTATAAAGTAGAAAAGAGACTGTGAATAAAATAATTTTATCACAATCTCTTTTTATATTTAGATATAATTATTTTAACTTCGAAATAATTTCAATAACTTCTTTAACTTTTTCAGTTAATTCCTTAAAATCTTTATTTGCCACAATCTCTTTAGTTATTAATTGGGATCCCATTCCTACACAAGTTACTCCAGCGTTAAACCATGAAGTCAGATTTTCAGCTGTTGGATGTACTCCTCCAGTTGGCATAATAGATGTCCAAGGTTGTGGACCTTTAATTCCTTTTATAAATTCAGGTCCATAAATATCGCCCGGAAAAAGTTTAACGATTTCGCAACCTAATTCTTCTGCTTTTGTTATTTCTGTAAGTGTTCCGCACCCAGGAGACCATAAAACTTTGCGTCGGTTACAAACTATTACAATATCCTCACGTAATACTGGAGTTACAATAAAATTTGCGCCAAGTTGCATGTATAACGAGGCAGCTGCAGCATCGGTTACGGAGCCAACCCCCATTATCATTCCAGGTAATTCTTTAATTGCATACTTGGTAAGTTCGCCAAAAATTTCGTGCGCAAAATCGCCACGAGCTGTAAATTCCAGCAAACGTGCACCACCATCATAACACGCTTTTAAAATATTCTTACTTAATTCGATATCATTACTGAAAAATAGTGGAATCATTCCAGTATTTTTCATCGCTTGAGCTACTTCAATTCGGGTATATTGTGCCATATTTATATTATCTTGATACTTTTCCTGTAAAATCACCTCCAATTAATTTTTCAACTTCTTCAAGTGTTACTAAGTTATAGTCGCCTGCAATAGTATGTTTCAGACAGCAGGCTGCTACAGCAAAATTAAGGGCTCTTTGTTTGTTTAGTGGTTCTTCATTTAATCCATAAATTAAGCCTCCCATAAAAGCATCACCACTTCCAACACGATCTACAACCGGAGTTACATCTTGAACGTCTGCATCATAAATTGTATTTCCATCGTATAAAATTCCTCCTATACGTTGATGAGAAGCACTTACAGAATAGCGCAATGTGGTTGCCATAAATTTTAACGACGGAATTAGTTTAAAAATGGTATCATACAGCACGGGCAGTGATTCCTGATTTTGATAATCCGGATTCATTTGTGGTAGGCCCAGCATGAAATTTGCAGTGTCTAGATCTCCTAAAATTACGTTGCAATATTGCAGAATTTTAGGCATAACTTCTTTTGGATGTTTACCATATTTCCAAAGTTTTGATCTGTAGTTTAAATCACAAGAAATTGTTAAGCCCATATCTTTTGCAATTTCCAAAGCCTCAACACAAGCCTCAGCGGCACTTTCAGATAGGGAAGGAGTAATGCCACTCCAGTGAAACCAAGTGGCATCTTTTAGAATTTCTTTCCAGTCAATCATTCCTTTTTTTAAAGTTGACATTCCACTATTTTCGCGATCGTAAACAATATTACTGGCTCTTGTACTAGTTCCTGTTTCTAGAAAATAAATCCCAATTCGATCACCATCCAAGAGCACATTCTGACAGCCGACATTAAGTTTTCTCATCTCTTTTAGTGCACAATTACCTAATTCATTATTTGGTAATCGTGTAATATATTCTGTATTCAGACCATAATTTGCCAGAGATACAGAAACATTAAATTCTCCACCGCCATAAGTAGCTTTATACGATTCTGCTTGTGAGAACCTTAAATGTCTTTCCGTTGAAAGACGCAGTAAAATTTCACCGAAAGTGACTATTTTTGTCATTTTAATTTATAGTTTAATTATTTGCTTTTTAAATTAATAATCAATGTACTAGAATCAATATCAACAGGATCTTTAGTGTTCAATGGTCGAATTATAGCCAATAATGAATATCCAGATTTTGGTTCAAGTTTTTTATCTATTCTCATATCGTATTCTAAATTAGCATAACCAGTGTAGGCAATGAATTTAGTTTCTTTAATTAGTTTTCCTTCAGGATCGGATAGTTTTAGTAGTATTTCACGATCTTCAATGGCCTTATATTGTATTGGGATTTTTAAAATTGTTTTAGAAACTAAGTTTATAATAGCCACGTGAAAAAGAATTTGTTCATTAAAAAGAGGGATAACCGGTTCGTTGTTAGAAGACGGAATTGGCATATTAGCCTCTACCAATTTATAAGCGCGTACCCAATCATAATAAACGGTATTTTTTGTTGGATCTGCTAATTCAGCATCATTTGGCAACTCAATCCAAGGAAAAGGGTAGGTTTCTGATACCAGACGCATGTGCATTGGTCTGTCAAACGGTTTTTTGTTTATTTCGGAATAAAATTTTTGATGTTTTGGTTCACCATTATTGTAGTAATAACTTGCTGTTTGTTCATCGCGCCACCATCCACCATACACATTAAAATTTTCAGAAGATAATTCCGCATTTTGAAAAACAACTTGAGGAGCGCGGTAATCATGAACCTCTCCATTGCAGTCTGTGTACCAATAATGAGAGTTAGAATGCATTCCATTGGCAAAATAACTGCCTTCAAAAGGTCCATTTCTGCCAATAGATTCATGAATATCCCATTCTAAACTGTATTTGTCACACTCTTTTAGACTTTTCGTTTTTCCATTGGTAGAAAACCAAAAAGTAGCCGACATAGTGGTAGCCGCAGCCTTAATTCGGGATTCATAGTACCCAAATAACACTGTTTTTTTGGAGACAACCGCTCCGCCTGCGATAGTAAATTTTTCTTCCCCGTTGGCGTTTTTGATAAGGGTGTCTTTTTTCATTTTTTCCCCTTTAATTTGTAAAAAACCATCTTTTACGGAAACCTGAGAAGCCAGAAACAAGCCAGGAACTCTGCCTTTCCATTGCGGATGGTAATCAAACCATTTGGTTGTATCAATTTGCGTTCCGTTAAACTCATCTGAAAGCTCGGGATTTAGAACCCATCTTTTCCCCAAGGGCGGTTCTGGAGGACCAGATGTTATCGTTTGAGATTGAACCCAATGTAAATTAGCAAACGCCAATAGTATCATTATTCTTTTTATAGACATCATTTATATTTTTAGGATAATTGTGTTTTTTAATCTAGTTGTTAAATGATTCACGGAGTAGTATAAACTTGGTTTACCTTTAAATTTTTTGCAGTATAAGTCTCGCCATTTCTCCATCGAACGGTGATGCTTTTAATTGTTTCGTCATCACCTAGACCAAAATGTACGGTATTCAATAAACTTTGCGAAAATACTTCTCCTGATGATCCTACTCTTTTGGTATAGCTTTTAGAGGGTGTAGTGACCGTTACAGTAGCAGACATCGGATCAATATGATGCAAATCGGAATAATTTACGCGAACTAGCACATAGTTTTTATTCTGGATCAAACTATTGTCATACAGATACCATTTTCCATAATTATCGCTTCCGTTTAGTAAATCGATATTTCCGTCAAGGTTAAAATCAAAAGCTTGCCCCATATCCCCATGTCCAGGATCATTAGGGTCATGAGCATTATGAAGCGTTGTAGTTTCAAATTGCCCCTTTCCGTTATTTAGCAAAAGCCAATCACTCACGCTCGATTTCAAAAAGCCAAACCTATATACGAACAAATCAATATGACTGTCATTATTAAAATCGGCTGCAACCACCCCTTGATTATTTCCTCCCAAAGGTACATTCCACTTGGTGGTAACATCGGTAAAATGATTATTGTCGTTTCTAAATAATACATCCTGAACATTTCTGTTTTGCGGTGTCCATTCTGGATGTACAGATTGAACTCCATCAATAGATATTCTAATTTCCCAATAGATATTGCCGTTTCTAACAGATTCCAATCGCCATTTGTTGTTGCCTAAATAACCAAGATACCAACCATTTTCTTTTCTTTCATTCGGCCATCCTTTGGCCATTTCTGGGGTTACTTTTATGGTGTCCTTTTCCTGAACGTCCAGGATCTCTTTTTTGGAAGCGCCTAAGTGCAAAGGAAATCCATCATTATACATACGATACCATAAAAATATACCCGATAAGGTAATGTGACCCGGAGCCTCAAAGTCGATGCTGGTAATGCCTTTGTTGCCTTCGTCTCGCATATCCATACGTTTGGTAATAGGGTTGTAATCCAAAGATTTATTGGCTATTTCGTAGCTAGGTTTTCCTCTACTTAAATAAATATCCATGTCTCCATCATTGTCAATATCTATTTCGCATGCCCCGGTAATCAAATCTGTTTTTTGAAGATTTTCGGGTACCCATTGCTTGGTAACATCAGTAAAGGTTAAATCGCCATTGCCAACCCAAACCGATATAGGCGAAAACAGAATTAAGTCGTCTTTTTGATCTCCATTAATATCCGTCACTAAAACGCGTTCGGCATTGGCACCTTCAATTGCTTTACTATGTGCAATCTTGAAATGACCATTTCCTATGTTTGTGTATATAATTTGTTGACTTCCGGAACTACTATTAATTCCTTCGGCATTGATAAGTAATAAATCCAAATCGCCATCCAAATCCATATCGATCCATCGAACTGCTCTACCGCGTGAGCCGTGTGTAATTCCGGCTTCGATCGAAACTTCTGTAAATTTTCCATTGTCATTGCGTAGTAAATGAGGCGGTTGTGGGTCAGTTCCATTACCACCGCCTTGTGCAATAATAATATCCACATCGCCATCATTGTCATAGTCGCCGACTGCAGAACCGTGTATGTCCCATTGCTTGAGTATTTCGGAATGTTCTTGAACTTTGTTGTTTCCGAGATTCCAAAAAAGTTTGGCAGGCACTTTGTCGTGGTTGTTTAAAACAAAATCATACAAACCATCATTATTCAAATCACCCACCGATGGACCGCCGTATTTCCAAGTATATTCTGTCTTTAATCCAGATTCATCCGAAATGTCTTTAAATTGCGGGATAGCTGGAATGTCTGTAGCGTTAAATTTTATATCCAAAAGGGTGATCTCACCACCTTGTTTGAGTATTTTAATTTTCTTTTCTCCCTCTGTTTTAAAATCGACTAATGCGTTTACAGTAACAATACCAGCGTTCGGAATATCAATATTGTCTACCAAAATTTGGCTATCACAAACTAAGGATAAGTTAGAATAGTTATTTTTGGAATCTACTTTCAGGTGGACTATCCGTTCCGTTTTTCCTTCTACTGTATATTGGATTTCTACCGGTTCGTTATGAACAGCTATAGGAGTTTTTAATGTTTGATTAGTGGTACTCGAGCAGCTATTTAATAAAAGTGAAAGAGTTAGGGTCAGGAGTGTTTGGTGGGTTAGATTGATGAATTTCATTTTATTCTTTAATAATTTTTTGAGTAACAGTAGTGCCATCTTCCCAATTGATTTGTGCAAAATACATTCCAGCGCTTAAGTTTTTGGTAGCAATAGTAGCATTGGTATTATTGATTTTTTCAACCAACAATTTAGTTCCGCTCAAACTGTAAATTTGAACAGTGCTTATGTTTTTTTCTGATTTTACTTGAATAGAATCTTTAAAAGGATTTGGAAATAGCATCAATTTTTTTTCTTCAATCTTGGCATCTTGTTTCCCTAAATTTGGATCGGTCACAGGTTTGTAAATTCGAATCCAATCGATATTGAAATTATGATTGTCAAAATTTGTAATTTCTTCATCAGTAGGAGTACGTCCTTTACAGGCATTCCAGTTTTGATCTTCCATATTAATAATGATATCCATTTCTTTTACCAGTCCCGTGCGTGTAGCGGCAGTTCTTGGAGTAGCTGTTGAGGTATAGTTTAATGGGTCTATTCCGTCTTTGCCGTTCACAGTATCTAGATTGTCCATTACCTTGACTAATTGACCATCCAAGTAGTATTCTAACCGAGTTGGACTAGCCCAGTACACACCAAGACGAATCCATTTGTCTGTCCAATAGGTTTTTGTAGCTCCCGTGTACCATGTGCTGGCATCGGTAGGCTGATAATCCAAAAACGGACTTCTAATAAATACATGGTGACTTAAATGCAAACGTTGTGCTAGCCAATCATTTCTAGTTGCTTTTCCGCCGTATGCTTCCAGGATATCGATTTCTTGGGTGTCATCTGGACTAAGCATCCAAATATCAGAAGCCATAACTGCATTTGCGATTTTAAAACGCGCTTCTACATATACAGGGTACTTTACCCTTGTTTTCGATGTAATGCAGCCCGCTCTTGTAGCCGCCATAGTCCAGCTTTCGGCAATATTATCTCCATCACAATCTACAGTAAAAGTCTTAGTTTCATTTGCCTGTCTAGTTGCAAAAACATGCAGATTTCCTCCGCTAACGGTAGTATTCTCATACCTCCATTTTGTAGGCCCTGGACCATCCCAAGTGTTGTGATAAAAGTTAGTCCACTTTCCGCCAATCGTTGCTTGATTAGTGGACGCTTCATAGGTGTAATTAAAATCATCAGACTGTGGCTGAATTTTCCAAATTTTTCCTGTTCCAGCATTTGCAGGAACGGGAATGCCATTCCAATCTTGACTGTATAAAAACGGAGACATACATAAAGTAAGCAGTACAATTAATTTTAGTTTCATTATTCTTTGTTTAAATAATTATAATCTTTTTTTGGTCCCGCAATTTACTTTTTCAAAGTGTAGGTCAATGTTTAGGGGACTAGATATAAACTGAACAATAGGAATAATTTGTACAAAATGAATTAAAGGTTTTCAGTGTAAAACTGGATTGCTACTGGTTACCTTGCCATAGAGGAATTTTATATCTTTAGAGTTAGTAGCTTATAATAAGTCTTTATTTAAAATCAATAGTATTCTAAACACCTATACTTTTAATGTAATATAATAAGATTAAAAAAATTAGTTGTCGCAATAGTGATGAAGTACTGAAGATTTGACGGTATAGGCAAGTTGTTGTTTTTATGAAAGAAATAATTGCAGAAATAATGTTAAAAACAATTGGATCAAGAATAGCTCCAGCTTCTTCATGCAAAATATTTAATAGCTAATAATTTATCACATTGCTAAAATTTATAAAATGACTTTCGTCACTTCAATGAAGTGATTTTTAGAGAAGAAGCACGTATATTTAATTGCCCATTTAAGGTAATGCTTTTAGGCTGGAAACCTTTCTTTGTTTCAATTTGTTCAATAAGTATTTTAGCAGCTTCTTCACCAATTTCCCTTGCAGGTTGCGAAACAGAAGTCAGTGGAGGCTCAATTATAGTTGCCATTTGTGAATCGGTAAAACCAACAAAAGCAATGTCATTTGGTATAGAAAATCCATTTTTCTTAAAAACTTGCATGGCTCCAATAGTTACCGGATCATTTGCTCCAAAGATAGCGTCAGGAATATTTCCTGAGTCTATTATATTTTGCGCCGCTTTTTGACCATCGGCTAATGTGAATCCCGTAGCTACAATTTGATTTTTATTATAGCTCAATTGGTATTTTTGGTGAGCGTCTAAAAACCCTCTTAGACGCTCATTTGTCAATGAAACGCCATCCCTACCTTTGAGATGTACAATATTCTTGCAACCTTGATTAATCAAATGCTCGGTGGCAAAAAAGGCCCATTTGTAATCGTTAAAAACAACTTTAGAACAATTGAGTTGATTGTTTACCCTATTGAAAAGCACGATTGGAAAGCCCGACGCAATTAAATTTTGATAATAATCGGTATTATTGCTTTCACTTGATAATGAAACAATCAAGCCATCAACCATGCTATCTTCTAAGGTTTTGATATTTTTTAATTCAGTTTCAAAACATTCGCTAGACTGAGCAATTAGCACTTGATATCCATTTTCAAACAAAATTTCTTGAACCCCTATGATGACCTCAGGAAAAAATGCATTGATAAACTCAGGTACAATAATACCAATAGTAAAAGAACGCTGTTGCATTAACTTTTTAGCAATAGGATTAGGACGATATCCTAATGCTTTGGCCGTTTTTAAAACCAATGCTTTGGTTTCAGGATTGATATCAGCCTTGTCGTTGAAGGCTCTTGAAACCGTAGAAACTGAAGTGTTCAATTGTTTAGCAATGTCTTTGATGGTAATATATTTCATGCGAATTAAACAACTTGAAAAGATTATTTTACAAATGAAAATGATTAATAGGTTATAAAAGTACAATAATTTTCGGTAACGTTCTCGAAAGATTTAACAAGCTTCGGTAACGTTCTCGGTAGGGTTTGTAAAAAATATAATTTAATTCCATTTATTCAATTCTTACTTTTAATAAAAATTAAAAAAAGGTTATGAAATCGCCTTTTAAGAAAGCTTTGCATATGCAAATAAAATTGGTTAAAAAGCGATTTTATCAATGACCACTAAAAAACAAATTTACTTATATGAAAAACATTGATATTTGGGTGATTCTGATTTTTTCTGCACTCATTTTTGTTTGCGGTTTGGCTTTTTCTAAAACAGGAAAAAACATGAAATCCTATTTTGCTGCTGGAGGCGCCTTGCCTTGGTGGATGAGTGGGTTGTCTTTATTCATGAGTTTTTTCTCGGCAGGAACCTTTGTTGTTTGGGGTTCTATAGCGTACAAAAGTGGTTGGGTAGCTGTAAGTATTCAATGGACTATGGCTATTGCAGGTATCCTTATAGGTTTTTTTATTGCTCCCAAATGGCGTAAAACAAATTCGCTAACCGTAGCCGAATACATAACCAATCGTTATGGTTTTAAAATTCAAAAAACATATACCTATTTATTTCTACTGACTTCATTATTTACCACAGGAGCATTTTTATACCCTGTGGCCAAGATTGTAGAGGTTTCTACAGGGATTCCTATTTATACCAGCATCATCAGTTTAGGGATCTTAATTTTAATCTATACCGCCGTGGGAGGACTTTGGGCAGTTATCGTTACCGATGTGTTGCAGTTTGTGGTTTTAACAGCCGTTGTCATAATCATAGTTCCATTGGCTTTTGATAAAATTGGAGGAGTAGGCCAATTCATAGAACTTTCGCCTGATGCTTTTTTCAATTTGGTAAACGAAGAATATTCTATTGCTTTTATAATTGCTTTTGGACTTTATAATTTATTTTTTTTGGCCGGAAACTGGGCTTATGTACAACGTTACACCTCTGTTGCCACACCCAAAGACGCTCAAAAAGTGGGCTGGTTGTTTGGAGCTTTGTATGTGATAAGTCCGTTATTTTGGATGTTACCTCCTATGATTTACCGCATTCTAAACCCAAATCTTGATGGAGTAGAGTCAGAAGGTGCTTATTTATTAATGTGTAAAGAAGTTTTACCAGCGGGAATGCTCGGTTTAATGCTCGTTGGGATGATATTTGCCACTTCTAGTTCGGTAAATACCACTTTAAATATCGCCGCAGGAGTTTTTACCAATGACCTTTTTAAACATTTCAAACCTCAGGCAAGTGACGCTCAATTGATGCGTGTGGGGAAAACGGCTACCGTTGTTTTAGGCTTGATTACCATTGGGGTAGCTTTGGTTGTACCACTTTTAGGAGGTGTTGTCAATTTTGTTTTGAGTTTAGCAGCGGTAACAGGAGGAGCCATGTTTTTGCCTCCGTTGTGGACTATTTTCTCTAAAAAACAAACAGGGACTAGTATGTTATCGGTTACCTTAATCACCTTATTGATTACGGGATTTTTCAAATTTTTAGCTCCACAATTACTAGATATAACCCTGAGTCGTAGTGCCGAAATGATTCTAGGTGTTGCTGTTCCAATGGTATTAATGTTGGTATCAGAATTCTATTTAATCCAAACCAATCCATCCCAAGATACTTATGAAGCTTATGTACAAAAAACAGCTATTGGTGAAAATGTATATGAAGATGATTCGGATGGAAGTAATAAAAAAGGGGGAAGAGTCATTGGAATTGGAGTTGCCTTAACAGGAGCCTTAATACTTTCATTAGAATTTATTTCTACTATTTTAATTTCTATCGTGGTAGGAGTGGGAGCAGCAGTTTGCTTATTGGGCATCTTCATAGTTTATAAAAATAAAGAATAAATACATACGATTTAATTAAGAAAAAAATGCAAGTAGAAAGCTTTAGTTCAAAAGTAAGATCCAATAAAATTACTACAATTCAATCTGATTTAGTCGTTGTTGGCGGAGGATTAGCTGGTGTTTGTGCGGCCATTGCAGCTGCCCGTGAGGGTGTAACTGTAACTCTTGTTCAAGATAGACCTGTTTTGGGTGGTAACGCTTCAAGCGAAGTTCGTTTGTGGACTTTGGGCGCAACTTCACATATGGGAAACAACAACCGTTGGGCTCGTGAGGGCGGTATCATCGATGAGATTTTAGTCGAAAATTTATATCGAAATAAAGAAGGAAATGCACTTATATTTGATACGGTTTTGTTAGAAAAAGTTTCGAATGAGAAAAATTTAACGCTGTTATTAAACACCGCAGTTTATGAGGTAGAAAAAGCGGATACCAAAAACATTAGTCAAGTTACTGCCTTTTGTAGCCAAAACTCAACTACTTATATCCTTAAATCCAATTTATTTTGTGACGCTTCGGGAGATGGAATTGTGGGTTTTCAGGCTGGCGCTGCGTTTAGAATGGGTGCTGAAAAAGTGGAAGAATTTGGAGAGAAATTTGCTCCTGACCAATCCTATGGTGAATTACTAGGACATACCATTTATTTTTACAGTAAAGATACGGGAGCACCAGTAAAATATGTCGCTCCAGAATTTGCCTTAAAAGACATTACCGAAATTCCACGATATAAAAGCTTGAGTGATAAAGATTCGGGTTGTCGTTTGTGGTGGTTGGAATATGGCGGACGAAAAGATACCATTCACGAATCTGAAGACATCAAATGGGAACTATGGAAAGTAGTTTATGGAGTTTGGGATTACATCAAAAACTCGGGTGAATTTCCTGATGCTGCAAATCTAACGTTGGAGTGGGTTGGAACGATTCCTGGTAAACGAGAAAGCCGCCGTTTTGAGGGACATTATATGATCAAACAACAAGATCTAATCGAACAAAATACGTTTGAGGATGCGGTGTCTTTTGGAGGCTGGGCAGTCGATTTACATCCTTCGGATGGGGTCTATGACAGCCGTCCGGGTTGTACCCAATACCATTCTAAAGGGGTATATCAGATTCCGCTACGCACCATGATAAGTCAAAATATAGAGAATTTATTTCTTTCCGGACGTATCATTAGCGCTACTCACGTAGCTTTTGGTTCGACTCGTGTCATGGCAACTTGTGCTCATGCCGCACAGGCTGTTGGATACGGAGCGGCACAATGTGTGAAAAATAATTTGAAACCAGCCCAATTGCTAATTTCTGATAATCTAAAAGAATTGCAACAAACCTTGAGCATCAATGGGCAAAGCATTCCAGGGATAGCCATTGATAAAACTCAAAATTTATTGAAACAAGCAACCATCCAAGCTTCTTCTACTTTAAAATTAAACCAAATAGATTTTGACGGTGAATATACATCTCTAGAAGTGGCGGTTGCTCAATTATTGCCTTTCAAAGCCCATCAAAACTATGGCTTTAAAGTAAAAGTAAAAGCGCAAGAAGCTACCATGCTAACAGTACAATTGCGTACTTCGTCCAAAGCCAGAAATTACACGCCTGATATTATTTTAGAAACGATAGAAATAAAAATTAACCCGGGCGAACAAGAAGTAGCTTTTGAATTTAAAACAGCCACGACTGAAAATCAGTATGCTTTTGTTACTTTTTTATCCAATGACAAACTGAGTATTCAAAGCAGTACAAAACGATATACAGGAGTTCTTTCGGTCTTCAACGGACAAAATAAAGCGGTAAATAATAACGGAAAACAAACGCCTCCTGACAACATCGGAATTGATGCTTTTGAATTTTGGATTCCGTTTCGCAGACCCAAAGGACAGAATATTGCCATGCAAATCGAACCAACCATAGCGTGTTTTGGAGTAGAAAATCTAACCAATGGTTTTGTACGTCCTTATGGCAGTGCCAATGCTTGGTTGGCTGATCTTACTGATACCAAACCAACGCTAAAAGTGGAATGGGAAACCGAAGTAGCACTTTCTGAAATAAAACTATTCTTAGACCCTGATTACGACCACCCCATGGAATCGACCTTAATGGGACATCCCGAAGAAGTGGTTCCGTTTTGTGTGCAGAATTACACCATCAAAGACAGGAGTGGAAAAGTTTTATTCGAAAAAAAAAACAATTGTCAAGCAATTAATACTTGGACTTTCGATTCAAAAATAACAACCAAAGGATTTAGCATCGAATTGGAACAAAGCCATTCAAATGTGCCTGTAGCTGTTTTTGAAATTTTTTGCCAATAACCATTGATAGTAGGGATAGAATAAGTCAGTCTTTTATTTTAAAACTAGAAAGAAACAAAGAATAGAGGAAGCTATTGGTCGGAAATAAACAGGCGTAAATATTGAAAATATGAAAACAAAATTAATTATACTGGTATTTTTAGGCTTTATAGTTTCTAATGCCCAAACAATTTCATTAAATGGAAAATGGAAGTTTAAGGCTTCGAATAGTCTTTCTGAATCAGAATTGTTGCAATCGGATTTTTCTAATTGGGATACTATGCAAGTACCGGGGAATTGGGATACTCACGAAAAATATGCAACTTATGTGGGCAAAGGCTATTATCAAAAAGACTTTAGAGTTCCTCAAAAATGGCAAGGAAAACAAATCAGAGTTCAGTTTGAAGCTGTTTATGAAACCGCTATGGTTTGGGTCAACGGGAAATTACTAGGTAAACATGTTGGAGGCTATTTGCCTTTTGAATTTAACATCGCTCCTTTTCTAAAACTAGGCGAAAGCAATTCGATTATTGTCATGGCTGATAACTCTTACAAACGAGGCGCTTGGTGGGCTTGGGGCGGTATTAGCCGTGAGGTGTGGTTGGTAGCTACTGAAGATTTGCGTTTCGTTTACCAACATATTGCATCCATACCTGATTTTGAAAAAGGAGAAATCAATTTTTCTATAAAATACAAGGTGGAAAATAATGGTACCAATAGTGCCACAGCTCAAATTCTACCCAAAATTAAAGGGATTGATGTAGCTCCTGTTTCGGTAAAAATAAACCGAAATGCAACCGCTATTGCTGAAATAAAATTCAAACGCAAACTAGCTGATTTTAAATTTTGGCATTTTGATAGTCCTAATTTGTACCAATTGACGAGCGAACTGCAAGTAGAGGGAAAAAAAATGGATGTTACCGAAGATAATTTTGGTATTCGAAAGTTTGAAGTTCGTGGCGAACAGTTTTATTTGAACAATCAAGCGGTACGTATGAATGGAGTCAATCGGGTACACGACCATCCTAAATACGGCAATACCGAGCCAGATGGATTGATTAAAAAAGACATGAAAGACATTCAGTCTTTAGGTTGTACGTTCTCGAGATTGATGCATGCGCCTTTGTCCAAAAACCTTTTGGATTATTGTGACAAAAATGGTTTTCTATTAGTTGAAGAAATTCCGGTTTGGGGCGATGATGACCCTCAATCGTTTCCAAATAATCCAGTAACCAAAAAATGGATGGCCGATATGATCGAAAGAGATTTTAATCATCCCTCAGTGGTGGCTTGGAGTGTGGGGAACGAATTACGGGATGCTGTAGCAGACTGGGACGAAAAAGCTTTGACTAAAGACCAATACGATTATGTAAATGAGATGCTCGATTATGTGGCTAGTTTAGATACTACCCGCCTCAAAACCTATGTTACCATTACGTCTTATCGTAAGGGAGAAATTGGCACCGAACCTTACGAAAAAGTCGATTTTATTTCGATGAATAGCTATGGAAATGCTCCCGTATTGGCGCAAAAAACACATGAAAAATTCCAAGGCAAACCCATTTTTGTTTCTGAAATTGGATTAAGCCAGATTGGTAATGAACCCAATTCGGAACTGCGTAAAGAATTGGTGACTTATATCAAGGAATTAAAACAATTTCCTTGGATTTCGGGTGTATCGCTATGGAGTTACAATGATTATAGAAGTAATTACAAAGGCACACCCACATCGGGTTATAGAGAATGGGGAATTGTAGATGCTTTTCGAAAAAAGAAAAAGAAAGCGTATGCACAATTGAAAGCCCTTTATAAAGAATGGGAAGAATAATTTAAACAAAAACTATTAAACAGTTTACAAACTCAATAAAATACAAATGATGTTAGCTATTTTAAATAAAAACCGAATTACGACCACAATTTCTATCGGATTAGTTACTTTATTTTTAGCCACTTCTTGTGGAAGTTCGAAGCAAAAAGAGATTGTCGGTTATCCATGGGATATTCCACAAACCAAACCAAACCGAGCTTTGAGTGCGGCTATGGAGCGTTTGTATGACAATTATTTAACTCCAAGACCGGAGGATAACGAACTCTTTTCGAGTTTTAAATATACAGAACTCAAAGGATTTGATTATCATAATGGAGACGGAACAATCTCAAGACGTGACCCTTCCAAAATTATTTTCGAAAATGGAAAATACTATGTTTGGTACACTAAAAGAGATACAGAAACAGCTCCTGTAGGTGCTAGTAGAGCTAGTGAAAGTACCGAAAACATTCCCTCAACCGATTGGGATTTATGTGAAATATGGTACGCTACCAGTAAAGATGGCTTGTCTTGGGAAGAACAGGGCGTGGCAATCGAAAGACCTTTACTGCCACAAGTAGGATGGCGCTCAGTAGCGACTCCTGATATTTTAAAATGGGAAGGAAAATTTTATTTGTATTACCAAGGGTTTATGGAAGCCAGCGGAAAAAAAGGAGATCATTGTCCTGTGACTGCTTCATACTCTGATTCACCAGATGGCCCATGGATAGCGGCAAATAAAATAATTGTCGAAAATGGTGATAAAGGGACTTGGGATCAATTTTCTATTCATGATCCGTATCCTTTATTGTATAAAGGTAAAATCTACTTGTATTTTAAGGCGGCTTATGGTGATCGGCCTGATTATTTAGTTGGGAATGGCTTGGCTATGGCCGATAATCCTTTGGGACCATTCACTAAGCATCCTTTGAATCCTTTATTCAATTCAGGTCACGAAACCGCTTTGTTTCCTTTTAAAGAGGGTATTGCTGCCCTGATTACAAGTAACGGAAATGAAAGCAACACTATCCAATATGCAAAGGATGGAGTCAATTTTAATATTGCTTCGGTTTCGGCTTTGCTGCCTACTGCTGCGGGGGCTTATGTACCCGATGCTTTTACAAGTAACGGCAACGGACGTGGTATAAGTTGGGGATTATGTCATTTTACAGATATGGGTGGTCCTAATAAAAACTATAGTATTCTAGGTCGTTTTGATTGTGATTTAAGTTTAGATATCTATGACCCGAAAATGAAAAACACGAATCTCTTTTTGAAACCAGAAGTATATTTTTCGCAAAAACTTTCAGTAGAGCAATTGGAACGGATAAAAAAGGATAAAAACTAAATCCAGCATGCAAAAGCTCACATTATTGATCCAATTAGCGTTGGATACTGATCTATAGTTAATCTCCAACGCTACTAATGCTCAAGATTTCAAATGTTGTATTTTTTTCGAGAAAAGTAAATTTAGTTTGAAATTTTTGAGCTTTATTGTTTTATGACCTTTTGGGAAATTGTAGTGCCATCTTCCCAGTTAATTTTTGCAATATACATTCCAGCGCTTAAGTTTTTAGTAGCAATAGTAGCATTGGTATTATTGATTTTTTCAACCAACAATTTAGTTCCGCTTAAACTGTAAATTTGGACAGTGCTTATGTTTTTTTCTGAATTTATTTGAATAGAATCTTTAAAAGGATTTGGAAATAGCATCAATTTTTTTTCTTCAATCTTGGCATCTTGTTTCCCTAAATTTGGATCGGTCACAGGTTTGTAAATTCGAATCCAATCGATATTGAAATTATGATTGTCAAAATTTGTAATTTCTTCATCAGTAGGAGTACGTCCTTTACAGGCATTCCAGTTTTGATCTTCCATATTAATAATGATATCCATTTCTTTTACCAGTCCCGTGCGTGTAGCGGCAGTTCTTGGAGTAGCTGTTGAGGTATAATTTAATGGGTCTATTCCGTCTTTGCCGTTCACAGTATCTAGATTGTCCATTACCTTGACTAATTGACCATCCAAGTAGTATTCTAACCGAGTTGGACTAGCCCAGTACACACCAAGACGAATCCATTTGTCTGTCCAATAGGTTTTTGTAGCTCCCGTGTACCATGTGCTGGCATCGGTAGGCTGATAATCCAAAAACGGACTTCTAATAAATACATGGTGACTTAAATGCAAACGTTGTGCTAGCCAATCATTTCTAGTTGCTTTTCCGCCGTATGCTTCCAGGATATCGATTTCTTGGGTGTCATCTGGACTAAGCATCCAAATATCAGAAGCCATAACTGCATTTGCGATTTTAAAACGCGCTTCTACATATACAGGGTACTTTACCCTTGTTTTCGATGTAATGCAGCCCGCTCTTGTAGCCGCCATAGTCCAGCTTTCGGCAACATTATCTCCATCACAATCTACAGTAAAAGTCTTAGTTTCATTTGCCTGTCTAGTTGCAAAAACATGCAGATTTCCTCCGCTAACGGTAGTATTCTCATACCTCCATTTTGTAGGCCCTGGACCATCCCAAGTGTTGTGATAAAAGTTAGTCCACTTTCCGCCAATCGTTGCTTGATTAGTGGACGCTTTATAGGTGTAATTAAAATCATCAGACTGTGGCTGAATTTTCCAAATTTTTCCTGTTCCAGCATTTGCAGGAACGGGAATACCATTCCAATCTTGACAGTATAAAAATGGAGACATACATAAAGTAAGCAGTACAATTAATTTTAGTTTCATTATTCTTTGTTTAAATAATTATAATCTTTTTTTGGTCCCGCAATTTACTTTTTCAAGGTGTAAGTGAATGTTTACGGGACTAGATATAAACTGAACAATAGTAACAATTAGAAAAATATCTCAGCAATACTGTAGAACAGGATCATCATTTATCAACTTTTGCAAGCAGGATGGAGTTTGTAGGTTAAAATATTTTTTTTTGATTATATTTCTTAAATGTACCTGAACTGCCTGATGATTATATATTAAAATCCAAAGGGAAATTTCTGGCTAATATTTGTCAAGACATTTCTATATAAAAGTGGCAGATACTGGATATGACGGTTTCAAGGAATTGCAGCAACAGTACAATACGCTCCAAACGATGACGGACTATATGATGTGGAGGATCTTTTTATTCGCCGATCAATACTTCACTCGTTATATGATGGGAACAAGTGGAAAAGATGGAATGAGGTCTATTGCCATCACGTCAATTTTAGATGTGTGAAGCTGTAATTATAACATTTTCATGAAAGTTATCTGCTTTTTAGATTTAATCTCTTGTTCGAAATAGATACAGTGAATATGCTGCTATTCGCGAGATGCTTTTAAATAAAGTAATGTATAATAGTTTTGAATCTAAACTTGTTAGCACTTGATTTTGCTTACTTTCTATTTTCCAAAAAATCATGTGCCATCATTTTGCTGCAATTCTAAAACGAGTGATTGCTATAATATTTTTGATGTTTAGTAATGTTTCGAACTTAGGGATTCAAGTAGTTGTTTTATAGTGTATTAGGTGGTGTATTGAATGTGCGTGCACCGATTCTGCACCAAGAGTCAAACATCTATTTTCAATATTTTATCCGTTCAAAAATGTCCAATATACATTCGAAGATGCGCTTATCAATTATTGATTGTTTTAATTTTTTATTTTAATCAACAGATTTTATTAAAGTTTTTCCACAAAATTTTGATGGTTTATTGCCATTAGAAACGCTTTTAAATTTTTGGTGAAATTGCAGGCAACCCAAAAAAAATATGTTTTAATTTTTGATTAGGTTGGGGCTTATATGGCCTGTTGGGTTTAAATGATCTAAAAAAGAGGAAGCAATCCCTTATTTTACTAATTCATTTTATTTAAGTTTTCAATATGATACTGAATGTTAAAGTTTAAGCAGTTTTAAATCAAAAAGTATATACAAAACATGTCTTAGGATTTGAAGATTCTAAAAGTTAATCAGTACTGTGCAAGTTTTAACAGGCAGTATTATAGACCTCCATTAAAGAAGCATACCAATTATTTGTGCAATGGTTTTCGATGTGCCTTTTTTATTTGAGCAGCAGTTTAACCCAGTCACGTTTTTCAGCGATTTTTTCGGTGCCGCCAAAATTTGATTTGAGCAGTTCCCTGATTTGAAATTTTGTCTTGTTCCTGATGCTTTTATCCCAAAGAGCAAAATCATAAATATGAATCTGATCGGCATTGGTGTTTATGACCAATGCAAGCCTTGAGGTCAGATCTTTATATTTTTTTATTTCATTAAAAATATCCCGGCTCGGAACCACTATCAGCACATTTTCCCAGTTCAGATATTCTTTGGAAATATCATTTCTTTCAAGCAGACCCAAGGATTCAAATAAAGCCGTTATTTTTTGTCTGTTCAGCCGGTTAATTTTTTCATCTATGCTTTTTAGAGCATCCTGAAGCGACTCTTTATCAATAGCATTCATTTTCATCGGTTTAATTCAAAATAAAATTAATTCAAAATGTCTTTTCTTATTTGGTGAAAACCAGTAGAATGATTCTAAATTTTATTAACGAAAAAAAACAGCAGCTAGATTCCCCTGTTAAAATTTAAAGAGATTTATATGGTGCTGATATCGTTTGCATTCAAAGCTTTGATTTGGATAAGCCCCGCAATTTCTGAATCAGGCCAATTCATATCCTCAATTTTACGATTGGAATAACAGTAATTAAGTTTTAAATTTGCGGATATGACAAAACTGATCAACTTAAAAATATTCGCGCATTTTTTCCGCTCCTCCTCGGCAGGCGGCATTTTTTTGATAACATCCCTGCTGGTGTCTTTGGCCATTGCCAATTCTGGCTGGTCGGAAGGTTTTAAAGGGATCCTTAACTTTGAACTGGGATTCAATACAGCCTGGATTCATTTAAAATATCCTGTAGGGCTTTGGATCAATGACGGGCTGATGGCGGTTTTCTTCCTGATGGTCGGTCTGGAGATTAAACGGGAGGTAATAGAAGGGGAGCTTTCCACCTTTTCACATGCGGTTCTGCCTGTCCTTGCCGCGGCGGGAGGGGTAGCGGTCCCTGCCCTGATTTACGCATTTTTTAATGCTTCGGATCCCCAAACAGCTAAAGGCTGGGGCATTCCTATGGCTACGGATATCGCCTTTGCACTTGGAATTTTATCGCTTTTGGGCAGCAGAGTGCCTTCTGGGCTGAAGATTTTTCTGGCCGCCCTTGCAATTGTCGATGATTTGATTGCAATTTTAGTGATAGCCTTATTCTATTCCTCGGAGCTGAACTTTATGTATCTGGGCTATGCGGGAGCATTGCTGGTTTTATTGGTCATTTTTAACCGCTCAGGTATTAAAAACCTGCTGTTTTACCTGCTCCCGGGGATATTGATCTGGTATTTTATACATCATTCCGGGGTCCATGCGACCATAGCCGGAGTATTGGTGGCGATGACCATACCAACCAATGAAGACGATACCGAGTCGCCGCTTGAAAAACTGGAGCATTTCCTTGCGTGTCCTGTCAATTTTCTGATTATGCCTGTCTTTGCGCTTGCCAATACCAATATAACCTTTGAACCTGCTATGTTGCAGGGGCTTTTCAGCAGTCTGGGCCTTGGGATAGTCCTGGGTCTTTTTTTGGGCAAGCCTGTCGGGATTTTTATCATGTCCTGGCTGTCGGTAAAGCTGAAAATAGCCGCACTGCCCGAATCTGTCACCTGGGTGCATGTGCTAGGACTTGGACTGCTGGGAGGAATAGGCTTTACGATGTCGATATTTATTGCTTTACTGTCTTTTAACGATGCGGTGCTGCAGAACGAAGCCAAATTTGCCATACTGGCAGCTTCCACGGCGGCGGGCATCACAGGCTTCTCCATTCTGCGGCTGTACAGCAGAAAACAGAAAATGAGATTTTAGGGAGCTTAGTGTTTGCGGAAGAGTTCCACATCATTTACCGATAAGCGTTCATTGAGCCATTTCTGCAGTTTTTCGCTGTCTGTTTTGGAAAGGTCTTTTGATGCGTCATAGATAACAGCCGTTACCGAAGTAATGCTGTCTTTAGGGCTTACAAGGGTATTTCTGCTGATGGATAATGAATTGACTGCAGGATAGAGCGCACGGGTTTCTTTGAGGATCTGGCGGCTGTCAAATTGGTTTCTGGCCAGTTCTTTCTCCAGCTGCATGATCCTGACATCTTTCAGGTTCATTTCATTTTCGCTGCTTTTGATCTGGTTCAGAATATCTCCCTTCAGGGCATTGAAACGGTCGGTACTGTCCTGCCTAATGAGCAGCTGGGTGCCGGCCAGGTATTTGTTCCGGCTGAGTCTTCCGGCAAGGTCTTTTATTTCTGCTTCAGAAAAGCGTTTTGAGAGGAATGCCAGTTCGAGCCTTTTGTTTTTAGGGTTGAAGTCCGTCTTTCTGTACACGATGGTATATCCTTTGGCGGAAAACTCATTTTCAATAAAAAGATCCGCATTTTTTTTGAACTGCTGTTCCCTGTAAAGCGAATAGGCAAGATAGCTGCTGGGCACCAGCATAACAGTGATTAGAAAGGCGATGGTGTATTTGACCCTTTTCTGATGGCTTTCATCTATCTGCTTTACGGCAGGGTAGTTCAGGTATTTTATAATCAGAAAGGTTGCGATACCTATAAAGACACAGTTGATGCTGTAGAGGTAGAAAGCCCCCAGGAAAAATTTCCACTGTCCGGTAGCAAGTCCGTAACCTGCCGTACAGAGCGGCGGCATAAGTGCTGTTGCAATGGCCACACCGGGAATCGGGTTCCCTTTTTCGGACCTGGTCACGGCAATAACCCCCACAAGGCCTCCAAAGAAGGCTATTAGGATATCGTAAATATTGGGAGAGGTTCTGGCCAGCAGTTCGGACTGCACATCCTTAAAGGGGCTCAGGTAAAAATAAAGGGTGGATACCGCCAGACTTACAGCAGTTGCCGTAAGCAGGTTATTAAGTGATTTCTTCAGCAGTGAGAAGTCATAGATGCCCAAAGCAAACCCGGCGCCTACTATCGGCCCCATCAAAGGGGATATCAGCATGGCTCCGATAATCACCGCGGTGGAGTTTACATTGAGCCCGACCGAGGCGACGATTATGGCGCAGGCCAGAATCCAGAGATTGGCACCTTTGAAGGTGATGTTTTTCTTAACGGCTTCGAGTGTTTTTGCCCTGTCGTCCTCCCCTTCATGAAGGTTCAGCAAATCTGTTAGTATTCTCATAATCTTAAAATTCAAAAGTTTGCGTTTTCTTAATTGCGGCATGCATTACTAAGATAAGGCTAATTTTGCTAATTGGAAACAGAATAGGAAAAAGATAGAGCCAGGGACGCCTGATCTGCCAAAGTGCGGTTGAAGCCCTATTCGAAAATCATTGATTTGAGCCTGTTGCGGTAGGATTCCAGAACGTCTGATTTTGTTATGAAGCCGTAATATTTTCCGTTTTTGAGCACCGGAAGAAAGACCTTGCCGCTTTTCTCAAATTTTTTCATCACCGTTTCCATGCTGTCAAAAAGATGCACGGGCTGCACGGGCTGTGTCATGATATCCTTGACCAGAATGCTTTCTGTTTTGAGATTATCGAAAATCACTTCCCTTATGTCATTGAAGTAAACCAGTCCCCGAAGCTCATTCTCATTATCGACGGCTGCAAAAATCACCTGGTCGGAATGTGCCAGAAGCCCGGCGACGTCTGCAAGCGGCTGATCGGGTTCCACGGTCAGATAATCTTTTTTTATCAGGTCTTCAATCTCTAGGGTGCAGAGGATATTAGAATCCTTATTGCTTGTAAAGGCATTTCCTTTTCTGGCCAGGTTTTTTACATCGAGGGAGTGCTTTTCAAAACGTTTGGAAACGGCAAAACTTACCGAGGCGACAATCATCAGGGGAATCATCAGATCGTATCCTCCGGTTATTTCCGCAATAAGGAAAATGGCGGTCAGCGGCGCATGAAAAAGACCGCTGAGAATCCCGGCCATACCCACCAGGGTAAAATTGCCCACAGGCAGATCGGTAAGACCGGAGAGGTTTAAAAGTTTTGAGAAGAAATAACCGGCATATGAGCCAAGGAAGAGGGAAGGGGCAAAATTCCCCCCGTTGCCGCCGCTTCCCAATGTTATGCCTGAGGCAAAAGCTTTGAGCAGCATGGAAGCCCCGACAAAGCCCAGCAGCATCCAGTCATTGGACGCCAAATCCGAGAACAGCGTGTTTTCCAGCAGCCTTCCGGGATCCTTATCAGCAAGAGTTTTGATGCTTTCATATCCTTCTCCGAAAAGGGTGGGAAATATAAAGATCATGAGACCCAGAATGCAGGCGCCGATAAGTGCTTTTTTATAGGGGCCGTATTTTAAATGCGCAAAGGCATGTTCGGTCCTTAAAAAATTGCGGGCGTAGAATACCGCTGTAAAGCCTGTGAAAAGCCCCATCAAAACATAGAAGGGAATATTATGGTAGTCAAAGGTCTGTTTTTCGCGGAAAGCCAGCAGTATGTTTTCATTCAGGACGATTGCGGAAACCAGCGCACCTGTGGCCGCGGCAATCATTATGGGGGTAAAAGCCGAAATGGTCACATCGACAAGCAGCACCTCGATGGCAAAAAGCACCCCTGCGATGGGGGCATTGAATGCGGCGGCAATGCCTGCTGCCACCCCGCATCCAATCAGCAGCGTGCGCTCCTGATAGCTCAGCCTGAACTGCTGGGCATAATTGGAACCGAATGCGGCGCCCGTGATCACGATAGGGCTTTCCAATCCGGCAGACCCTCCAAGTCCGACGGTCAGCGAGCTGGTGATAATCTGGGCATACATCTGCTTTTTAGGGATAATGCTGGCTTTTCTAGCCACTATATACAAAATCTGTGAAGTCCCCTTTTCCAGGGTCCCGCCCAATGCTTTTTTCACTACCAGAACAGTAAGCAGGATTCCAACAACAGGCAGTATGCTGTTAAGGAAACTCAATTTTAATGTTCCGTTGATGTAGGTTGCAAATGAATATACCCAGTGGGCAAAAGCCTTTAGAAAGATTACCGCAAAGGATGCGGTAATGCCGATAAGAACACTTGAGAGAAATATAAACTGTTTGCGGGAGAGCTGCCGCTGTCCGAGCATCAATACCTGTTTTGCTTTGATGAGCTGCTTTTTGAACATTGTCCTGGATGGAATTGTGTGGAAATACAAAGATAAACCAGAAGGGTGGTTATGCCCGGAATAAAATGTTAATGTAATGCCAATTTTGAATGTCTTTCTCTAAAATGCCTTTAAAATCATTTGCGCTGGAGCGCTGGATTTACCCATTTATAAAAGCATTCCTGCCTCAAGAAGTTGCTGCCTGGGTTTATGAAAAAAAAACGCCTTCATTTTACTATGAAAGCGTTTTATGTAAAAATCAGACAATAAAGATGTTGGCGATATCGACCACCTGCTGGGTGGTAAGCGGTTCGTCATAGGCTTCAGATCCTGCCGCGGCTCCAAATGCAGAGGCCGTGTTGAACCCTGCCTGCATCGTGATACCTTCTCCATCATACACAGCCTGTGTCGCAGCCGGCATTCCTGCACCTCTCTCAGAATTGGAAATCCATCCTTTAAGACCTCTGAGCCTTCTGACTTCTGAAGCATGGCGCGCTTCAACAGAATGGATCTGCAAGGCAGCGGTCAATAAATCGGGTGCTGTTATCAAGTTGGCCGCCTGGCCTTTGTAGGCCCTTACACCGGTATCCTCAAAAGCCTGCGCTAACGCTAAAAAGGTAGGGTAATCATTGAAAGGATCAAAAGCTCCTCCTACTGTAAAATCGAAAGTAGGTTTTGGAACAAAATTGGCACTTGCCGTTCCTCCCAGTCCTGCAATCAAAAACTTGACATGGTCGGATTCATGATCTGCAATCTGCTGGAAAACTTTCAGATCCCGTCCGCCGTTTTCAGAGGCAGGGATCACCCCTGAATCCAGTGCCATAGCATAAAATTCATTTTCAAGATATTCCAGAGTCAATGCAAACTGGAGTGCCCCGATAGGAGTTGCCGGAGTTGCTGTAATGTCTTTAGCAAAAGCTTTGCTGGTAAGAGCTGATAATCCGAAAGGGATTGATGCCATGGCTAGATTTTTTCCGATATTCCCAAACTGCGAAAAGCTGTCCCTGCGGGTGCCGGTGCTTTTCATCAAATTATCATCGGTAAAAGTTTCTATAAATTTTAAGATATTCATAATTTCTAAGTTTTAGCAGTTAGTATTAAGGAAGGTATTTGGCCGTGAATTTTGTAGTAATAAAGTTCGCGGCAATCGGCAGGATCTTAGAAGGATCTTTTGCGTCATCCAGACCTGTTGACATATTGACAATATCATCTCCGGCGAAATCTTTTGAATTGGGATTGATCAGGCTTCTTATTGCGGCGGCATGTCTGGCCTCTACAGAAACAATTTTTCCGGCCAGCAATAGGTAGTCAGCCGTTTTTATCAATCTGCCGGCTCCGTTGTAGGCGGCCACTCCCGTATCCTCAAGCGCCTTTGCAGTGGCCAGTACCTCAGTGCGGCTGTTGAAATTCAAGGAACCGTAATTAAAGGCTAAAGAGGGAAGCAGCTGAGAGCCCGGATTGGGAAGCGCTCCGGTCAATGCCGCTTTAAAGAAATCCCTGTGCACCACTTCATGGTGGTACAGATCTGTTAAAACTTCACGTTCCAAACTGCTGAAAACCGTATTGAAGTTTGAGGCATTCACCACTTTAGTGTAAAAATCTGCTTCTAATTGTTCAAGGGCGTAGGCATATGTAAGCACGCCGAAATCCCCTGACCCTAAATCAAATACACCGTTTCGTATTCCCGGAAGTGAAGTGTCCTCCATGTTATCGTCATTATCATTGTCGCTGCATCCGGCCAAAACCAAACCTGCTGTAGCTAATGTGAGACCGCTGATTTTCAGGAAATTCCTTCTGCTGTCAAGTGAAGGGTTTACCTGCTGAATTTTAACTTCGTTTTTCATAATCTAGGTTTTTTATTAAGGTTAATAACATAATCATATTATGTTATTAACGAAATTTTATAAGATGCGGTTTTAATTTGGGGCTGTTTTTTAATAAAAAAAAATTGGCAAAAAAAATTGGCAAAAAAAATTATAAAAAGTAAATATTTTTTTTTGGGGATAAACACCAGTTTTTAAAGCCTGTGTGTTTTTTATGCCTATTTTTTCGCGATTATTCCTTTTTGTGGTAAAACCATAAAGCAGTTTGCAGCGTAGATGACTTTATAACTTAAAAAAAAATGTAATTATGAAAACTAGAAAATTTTTAGCCTTGGCAGTCTTAACATTGGGATTCGGATTTACGATGAACGCCCAGAAAACCGTGATGGTGGGAGGGGCAGCAATGTATCCAAATAAAAACATAATAGAAAATGCAGTCAACTCTAAGGACCATACCACACTTGTGGCGGCGGTAAAAGCGGCGGGACTGGTAGAGACGCTTCAGGGAAAAGGCCCTTTCACCGTATTTGCACCCACCAATGAAGCCTTCGGCAAACTTCCTGCAGGAACAGTAGACAATTTACTGAAACCGGAAAACATGAAAATGCTGCAGACTATTCTGACCTATCATGTGGTTGCAGGAAAGATGAACAGTTCCGATATTGCAAAAGCGATAAAAGCAGGAAAAGGAAAAGCAGTGCTGAAAACAGTAAGCGGCGGTACGCTGACGGCCTGGATGGAGGGTAAGGATTTATATATCAGCGACGAGAACGGCAATAAGTCTAAGGTTACCATAGCGGACGTAAACCAGTCAAACGGTGTAATCCATGTGGTTGATGCTGTCCTGCTTCCAAAGATGTAATACTGTAAAGAGATTGTATGCGATAAGCCCCTTTTTTTAAAGGGGCTTTTTTATGCTTTTCAGTGTTTGGATTTCCCGGCGAAAATAAGTGAAGGCTTACGGCATTTAAATGGTAATGTTTTTTTAATTTTATACAGTTCTAAAGCCTGCACTGGAGATCATGTCTCTTATCTGAAAAGGTAGAAATCAAAAAAGAAATATCAATTGAAATATTTTTATTTTATAATCCGACTGACTCGTTTTCCAGCAGGTATTCTTTCCTTATTTTCTGGTTCATTTTACTTAGCACCGAAGTGAATAGATAATCGGACTCTTCAGGTCTGGTTTCTTTTAGGATTTTAGCTTTTACCAGAGAAAAATAGATATGTTCGGCCGGCAGCTCTTTTTCAATCTGAGAAAGAATCTGCAGCGCCTGCTGCGTTTTTCCAATTTTAGCCAGACAAAAACAATAGTTCAGTCTTGCAATAGGAGACAGGCAGACCTGCTGCATGATTTCATGTAATTTCACAATATCAAGCCAGTCATTTTGTGTTAGCTCCGCAATGGACATGTACCTGCTGATAATAACCGCTTCAAGATAAAAACGGTTTAAGGTTTTGGGTTTTTTAAGATAATGAAAGCCTAAAGCGATCAGTTCCGTATTCCATTTTTCGCGGTCCTGGCTGAAAAAAGAAATGAGCCTGCCATTGACAACCCGGGCTGCACTTCTTGCGGCATGAAAGCAGAAAAGGGCCAGCAGACTGCCTGTAGAGCCATACTTATAGCGGCCGTATAAAAGTTTAGCCAGAGCCATTGCGTCCAGGCATAAATCTTCATTGAAAACCCCTTGGGCCTTTTCATCAAAACAGTCATAGCCTATATTAAAAACAGCATAAAATATTTCTTCTGCCCTGGCGATATCTTCCCTGACGGCTGCTATTGAATCCAGTTCGACAGTTTTGCCCTTAAATTGGGACTGGATGTTTTTCTTTGTCCTGGCAATGCTTTTGTAAACTGCTTCTTTACCCATCAAGGTGCAGCGGCTTATTTCAGATATGCTTAACCCAAAAATATCCTTAAGAGCAAAGAGTATTTTGGCTTGGCTGGAAATATTTTCTACAGCAGATATAAAGAGAACGGTCTGGAGCCGCAGGTCAGTCTGGCAGCTTTCCGCCGCATAACCTTCCATATGTTGCGCAGAAAAACTGTTTATTTCTTTATCCTTTTTGATCTGGTTCAGCAGGTCATTTCGGGCAACGATGAAAAGCCAGTTTTCCATATTTTTCAGGATGGTATTCTGGCTGCGTATTTTTAAGGATTTTAATAAGGAATTATGAATGGCATCCTCAATTTCAGAAATATAATCTGCACCAAACTGATTTAATAACGCTGCAAACAGCTTTCCGTATAATGCCCGATAATTCCTTTCTTCCCCGAAAAACATTTCATTGCCCATATTCTTCCATTTCCATTATCTGGCGGATTTCGGTAGTGCCTCCGTAAAGATGGGCAGGACATTCCTTGGCCAGTTCGACAGCCGTTTTTAAATCGTCTGCCTGCAGTAAATAATAGCCGCCGATAATTTCTTTGGATTCCAGATGAGGCCCGTCTTTGATGATGCAGTCTTTCCCGCTGATCAAAACACTTTTTTCCTGCAGTCCGTCGCCTGAAATCAAATGTCCTGCCGCGGCTAATCTCTCTGCCCAATTCATATGCGCATCAGCCAGCTGCTGCATTTCTTTTGATGAGAGCTCATTTAGTTTTTCAATGTCTTCATGAAGTAATAATAGGAACTTTTTCATAATAAATTATTTTTAAAATTTCATTAAAGACATCTGGGTGTTCCGGTTTTGGACATTTATTTAATTTTTTTTCAAAATAAACAGCGATTTGGATCCTTGTGTGTGATGCATTTAAAAATTTCAGCTGCGGTAACGCTGCATCTGAATTCAAAAAAAACTGTAATAAAACTAATGAGATTTTTTTAAATCTCATTAGTTTTTATGCTTTAGTTATGAATCTGCTTTTAAATTTCTTTTTATAGTACTGTTTAAATCGGAACAGTAAGTCCAATATGATGAAATGGCAGGAAATTTTGCTTTTGCGCCGCAGAAAAAAGCTTTAAGTTTTTGACGCAAAATTGAGAGAAGATTTTACGCTGTTCGAATTGGAGTAAAGTAGAGTCTGCACTTAATGAATTAAGCCCCATGAGAATAGCTTAAAAGTTTCAAAAAGGGAGTTTTTTGTAAGAAATAATTCTTTTTTTAATAGCGTTGATCAATGTAAGGGGAATCAAGAGTTTAGAAGTTCTTTATGGCCGCCATAATATCCTTTCGCTGCTGCTGCAGCGAATATTGTTTGGTCAGGAAAAAGGCGGCCTTGTTTTCCATGGCAAAATTCCTGTCCAGATCACTTGAGGATGTCGTATATATGATAACCGGTATATCCTTCAGGTCCGGATCCATTTTAATGTGCTGCAAGAAGGTACGCCCGTCCATTATGGGCATATTGAGGTCCAGAAAAATCAAATCCGGCTTTGTAAAGTTTTCAGATTTAAGTTTTTCAAAGGCATCTGCGCCATTTATGGCTTGCTGCAGTACAATTGAGGGATGGTCTTCGGCCAGCAGTTCAGCAAAGATTTCGCGGTCGTCTGGATCATCATCAATTAAAAAAATGGTCGTCATATGTATAATAATGGAGTGTAAATATACTATTTTCCCTCCTAATTTTTTATCATCCCCCATTTTTTTCGCGCAGTGCAGGCATAATAATAGTAAAAACAGTGCCTGAGCCTTCCTGCGATGCGGCAGTAATTTCACCATTATGGTTCTGCATGATCTTGCGGCACATGGCAAGGCCGATTCCGGTGCCTGAATACTGGTCGTTTCCATGCAGGCGCTGGAAGATATTGAAAATCTGTTCGGCGTACTGCTGTGAGAATCCAATGCCGTTATCGCGCACTTCTATTTTGATATAGGGAAGTTCCAGATCCAGTGCATGCAGCCTGAGTTGAGCTTCTGGAACAGGCTGTGCGTTAATGCTGATTTCGGGCCTGGTGCCGGGCTTGGTATATTTCAGGGCATTGGAGAGCAGATTGCCGAAAAGCTGTGACATCTGAAGCGGTATGGCCTGCACGAGGGGAAGCTGCCCGATGCTTACCTGGGCATTTTTCTGTTCGATGACCAGTTCAAAATCTGCCAATATTTCGCTGAGCACTGTATTGAGGTTTACCGGTACAAATTGATGTGAAATATGGGTGAGCTTTGAAAACTGCAGCACATCCTTAATGAGGTTCTCCATCCTTCTGGAAGAAGAGCTGATCTTGTCGATATAAGTATTTACCTTCTCGGGGTTCTTTCCCAGATTGTTCTGCAGCAGATCGGTAAAAACGCTGATTTTTCTTATGGGTTCCTGCAGGTCGTGGGAGGCGATATAGGCAAACTGCGAAAGCTCGCGGTTGTTGGCCTCGAGTTCGGCATTTTTAGTCTGCAGCTCGGCGGTCTGCTCCTTTACCTTGAAGGTAAGCTCCTGCTGGAGTTCCTTTTCTTTGGTCACGTCCTGCGCCGTGCCGCTGAGTGATTTTACCACATCATCCTTGCCGTACTGCACCTGGGCGTTGGCATGGATAATGCGCTGCTGTCCTGTTATTTTGTTTACAATCTGAAATTCATAATCATAAAATTGTTCGGCCGAACCGCTGAGGGCCTCTTCCAGGGCCGCGGCAACTTTATGCCTGTAGGGTTCGCTGATGCGCTGCAGGAACTCTTCCCGGTCTGCGGTGCCGGCGCTTAAACCGAGCCACTCCTTAAAACGGTCCGAACAGGTAATGGTTTTAGATTCGGCATCGAGCGTCCATGTGGAGAGTTCGGCCAGTTCAATAGCCCCTGCGAGCGCCATCCTTGTCTCTTCGAGTTTTTTGGTGGCGATGACCTGATCGGTAACGTCAATGGCAATGTCCATAACCCCGTAAATCGTGCCTTTGGAGTCGCGGATCGGGGTATAGGTAAACTCAAAATAATAGGTGCTGATTTTTCCGTTGAGCTTCAGGTCCGCCGGTACGGAATGGCCGTAATAGGTTTCGCCTGTACGGTAGACCTGCTGCAGGATATCCATAAAAGGCTGCCCCCTTAATTCGGGAACAGCTTCTTCCATGGGAAGCCCTATCACGGAGCTGTCCTTGCCCCAGTATCCAATCATTATATCATTGGCAATTTCGATCTTCATATCCAGTCCTGTAAAGAGGCAGATCCCCACGGGGGACTGCTCGATCATCGAGGTGAGCTGGTTCTGGCTTTCAATAACGGCCTGGCGCACGGAAATTATTTCATCGATGTCCATGCAGAACCCGGCGTAGCCGCCGTACTGTCCGTCGGCATCATAAAAAGGGTCGCCGGCGGCGCGGCACCAGATCAGCTGCCCATTGTTTTTCCTTGCCCGGAAAAGCACATCGAAATGGCTTTTCTGCTCCAGTGCCTTAAGGTATGCTTCTTTGGTTTTTTTATAGTCCTGCTCGGCAATGACCCAGGTCCATTTTCCCTCCAGCAGTTCCTGGTAGGGCACCCCTGTGAAATCAATAAGGGTTTTGTTGAAGTAGGTAAACATTCCCTGCGGATTGGAAAGCCATAACCCGGTAGGGGAGCTGTCGGTTACATTTGAAAAATGGCGGTCTGCCTCCCGCTTGGTCATCTCAAGACGTGACTGTGCCTGCTCAAGGGCCAGACGGCTGTTTTCCTTCTCGGTGATGTCGGCGACCGTTCCGGAGAACATCGGTGCTTTTGCTTCGGAATTGATGATGCGTGCCGCTGATATGGCAATTTGGTGTATGCTTCCGTCGTCCCAAATAACCCTTGGGGCATAGTTAAAGGTGCCATTTTCCATGCCGCTTTTGATGGCGGCGGTTCTCAGATGCAGGTCATCGGGATGCACGTATTTGAGGAAATCCTTCCTTCCCAGGCCGGGTTTAAAATTTCCAGAGAGGATCCTGCTGAATTCAGCGGAATACTCAAGGGTATCAGCGGCATAATCCACGCTGAAAAGTCCCAAACCCATGCTCTGTATGGTAAGATCGGTGAGCTGTCTTGATTTTTGAAGCTCTTGGGCTGCTTTGCGGTGCTGGGTGATATCCTGCAGGATGCCGTTAAAGCGGTATGCGGTTTTAGTATTGTCAAACCATGCCTTTCCAAGGGCATGCACAATCCGCGGTATTTTGGTAATGGGGTGGATGATGGTATACTCAATATCGTATCGCCCGCCTGATTCATATCGGAGTGCATAATTAATTGATTCAGTGACACGCTGACGGTCCTTCTCTGCGACTGCCCCCAGGGCATGTTCGAGTTTCACCTGCTGATCGGCTTTGAGCCCGAACCAGTCCTTGAGCCTTGCATTTGAAGAAAAGCGCCGTGTCCTTGGATCCAGGTCATAAGTCCCAAATTCGGCGGCGTTGATGGCAAATTCCAGCTCGTCGCTGCTTTGCTGCAGATGAAGTCTGCTGTTTACTTTTTCAGTGGTTTCATTGCAGATTACCAATACACCCTTGATCTGGCGGCGGTCGTCCCTTATCGGGCTATAGCTGAAAGTCCAGTATACGTCTTCCATTTTGCCGTTTCGGAATATTGGCAGCAGCAGGTCGTCGTACCAGATGCTTTCTCCCGTTGACAGCACTTTTTGAATCAGCGGATGGATAAAATCCCATATTTCAGGCCAGCAGTCCACGGCTTTCTGTCCCATGGCTTTGGGATGTCTGCCCTCATTTCCGAAACTGGGACGATAGGCATCATTGTAGAACTGTATCAGCTGATCACCCCAATAGAGAAACATCGGAAATTTTGAGGACACGATTGTGGCAATGGTGTTTTTGAGGTTCTCCGGCCAGGTGTCCGGAGTGCCCAAAGTATGGCTTTCCCAGTCAATATTTTCAATTAGCTCGGCGGCTTCACCTCCATTTTGAAGAAAGTAAAAGTCTGAAGTATTTGGGTCTTGATTCAATTTTCTAGTTTTAGGAAGGGCTGCTGCATACAGGATAACAGTTTTGGTTTTGTAAAAGTAAGCAATTTTATTTTTTGTTGCGGTTCCGATGGAACGGACTTCGTCATCCGGTATGCTGTTTCTGCCTAACAGCCAGCGTAAAAAAATAGTTTTTGTCTTGCGTAAAATTAATTTTTCCGCTGTGGCAGCTTTTATACAATTTTTATGAAAAATTTTAAAATTGTCACTTTTAAGGCTTTAGTTTTTCAACTGCATTTGCGGCATAAAACTTTAGTTAAATAATGCCAAACACTACATCTTCATACTGCAAGGGCATTTTTAAGGTTTTGTCTGTGGGAAGCCGGAGCCGACTATTTTTTTAAACCATTTTTTTTGGATTCTTTTGCAAAGGCAGGGAATTGGCTGGCGGCCTTTTTCAGGGCGGCACTCTGTCCTTTCAAAAAAGCATAGGTTTCCATGGCAAGAAGCACTTTAGGATCATGGTGCTGCTGCGGATAACAGCCCCAGACAGCCAGTGTACAAAAAAGGAACAGTAGGGTTCTCATAGTCTGCAGTTCTAATTTAAAACCAAAAGAAAACAGATAGGCAAGGATGAAAAATCCTATAAAAACGCAAAAATAATCTTCACGGCAGCATTTTTTTTATATAATTCCAAAATAGAGTTGTAAAATTTCCACATCTGGCAGCCAGCGTCCATTTGCTGCAGAAAATCGCCGTACCTTTAAGGGCGGCTGTATAGGTGATTTATCTTTTTTTGCCTGCCGCGCCAAACCGCATCGGACTAAAAACCGTATTTAACTGCAGTCGAGGAGCTTAAAAATGTATGCGCCATGTTATATAGAAGTATTCTGCTTATCGATGATGACCGTGAAGATGCCGAGCTGTTTATGGAAGCGGTAGACCAGCTCAATAAAAACATACTGCTGCGATGGGAGAGCAGTCCGCAGACTGCCTTGGAAGAACTCAGGGGGTCTGATAAGCTGCCCGAACTGATTTTTCTAGATTATAATATGCCCAGAATCAATGGGCTGGAGCTGCTGGTCTCTTTAAAAAATGACGCAAGGCTGAAGGATATTCCTGTAGTGATGATCTCGACCCCCTCAGCGGATTTCATGAAGAGCAAAATCGGGCAGCATAACATCCTTGCCTATATCAGCAAGCCCAACAGTTTTGGCGAGCTTCTTTCCCAGCTGGATTCGCTTTTGCAGCCAAAGCCATTTTGATGTTTCGAGCAAGAAAAAAAATAGAAAGCCGCAACAGATTTTACCTGAAGTTCAGCGGGCGGATTCGTACAATATAAATAAAGCAGATGTGTTTTTTACAGTGCTGATCCCGGAGTAAGGCTTAGGCGCCAGTATTCCACAATGTTTTTTATCATGGCTTGATAGACTGAGAAGTCTTCTTCTTTCCTAAAGTATCCCTGTACTTGGCAGCGGTACGCCCTGAGTACATTTTCCGGGTTTTTCGAGGTGGAAAGAAAGATGTAAGGAGTACATTTCTCGCGGATTTCCGCCAGGGCAAGTATCTGTTCGCGGAGTTCAAAGCCATTAATCTTGGGCATATTGATATCTGACAAAATAAGGAAAGGCCTCACCTTCGAATTGGAAAGGTAAGAAAGGGCATCCATTGGGTCTTCAATGAATTTTATTTTGTTGGGATAGTCCAGGCTTTCAAAAATATCCTTAAGGAAGAGCCTGTCATCCTCGTCATCTTCGATTATTATTATTTCTCCGTTTCTTCTCATGTCTTAAAGATACGCTTTAAATTAAGTAATTTAGCTTTGTCCAGTTTTGATTTTCCATTGTGAGGGCTAAACGTTTTTAAAATTCTGCCTCCCTAAAATTAAATCATTTCCTTATTTTTTTTCTTACAGTAAATTTTATTTTTCTTACTAAATTAACATGTGCGGTAAAATGCTGCTTGTCTTTTTTTAACAGTACCCGGTGCTGTGGCTGCGGTCTTAATTGCTATATTTGATAGGAGAATTACAACTACCCTAACATACAGATCTTTCACAATGGAAAAAGCAATACAATTAAAGGTGAGAAAAGATTTGGACCCGCACCAGCAGCTCACCGTGATCAAGCTCAAAGGGAGCCTGATTTCGAAAGGCTATACCGAGATCATTCATATCCTGGACCAGGACGAGGAGTATCATCTCAATACCTTTGAAACGGATCTGGAGAAGCGCGGTGAAGCCCGGCAGTATATAACGGCCTTTATCGATCAGGAAAACCTTGCCGATGCGATTACCTTAAAGTAATGCGGCTTTGGCAGGCATTGGAATCCAGAGCCCGCCGTCCGGGAGGACGGCGGGCTTTCGGGCTTTGATTTCACTGCATAAAAAAAGCCGATATGCTTATCGGCTTATAATTTTGGGTTTTCTTTTTTTCATGCGCTCCTTTATCTGATATAAGTTTTGGCTCAGCAGCTGCAGGATCTGTCTGTGATGTCTGGAGGGCTTGTTTTTCAGTCCCCTGCACTGCAGGATTTCCATACGGCTGAGTGAAATTTCGATGGTTTCCATGGACTTATCGCAGAACTTTGCCGAGAGTATCAGCGAATCTTTTCTAACATAATACTCATTGGTAAACACGCAATGCCCCAAGTCGTCGCCCTCGGCCATAAAATCTTTTACTTCTTCAATAACGGAAATGCTGAGCTGCCCATCGCGGAACGACAGCCCGAAAAAGCGCTTTTTGTCGTTTGCATATCTTTTCTGCGCCTTTTCGATTTCAAGGCGCAGGTCGCGGAGTTTTTTCTTGCGAAGCAAGTCCCTTTTCTTTTTCACAAAATGGTCGTGCGCTTCGCAGAGGTTTTCGGGGCAGACATACAAAGGACATGAAAGGTCTTTTTTGAAATACCGCAGCAGTTCGAGATAATCCTCCCAAACGGGGACATCTGAAATTTTGTAATGGTTTCGGATGACGGTCTTCACCGCCTGCCAGTTGCGGCGGATGTTCTGCCGTGATGCGCAGAGGTAATACTGCAACAGGTTCAGCTGTCGGGATTTTAAAAGGGTTTCTGCAACAGGGTCGGATAAAAGCGATGAAAACAATAAGTGCGGTGCAATGTCATATACCGAAGTCTTGAAGCCGTTGCGTTTTAAGATCGGAAGCACTTTCATCTGCGGATAAACCTTGAAGGGATTGATATAGAATCTGGAATTGCGGATGAAATCCTTTGGCTTTATTTCAAGCGGGGAATAGAATTTCCATGCATCAAGGTTACTGGAAAACACATTGGTGCTGCGTGCGAGCGTGCGAACGTCACCTTTGGGGTTTATCCAATGCTGCATGACTTCCTTATGGAAATAGGAGGGTGCGAAATTCTTTTTCATGTGCTTGTGGGAAATGTCCATGCGCACCACCTGAAACCCCGCACAGCGCTCGATAACGGCGAAATATTCTGTTTCCTTAAAATGTACCTGATTATAAGGCATCATTTTGAGTCTGCCTGCGCAGGCAGGGCAGGAAGTGAACTTGGCGCAGGTGCTTGGACAGGAGGGTTTCCAAACGTGGGCGCAGTCCAGGCAGTAGAACCTGCTGCGGGACAACACACCCCATTTGAGAAAAATAGTCTGCTCTGCCCAAGTAAATACCTCTTCTCTAATAGGCGCAAGCGAGGCGCTCAGCGCCGTCAGCTGCTTTTCGATGATGGTTTTGGGTGTCATAGGTCAAAGAGTGTCAGGGCGGTCTGCGCCGCAGGTTTTACGTCTTTTTTTACGGTTGGAACAGGTTCGGTTTTGACAGGCGCAGCAGGGATTTCGGGCTGCGTAAAAAGGTCGGACGGTGCAGGGGTCTGCACCACGGCTCTGCACGCAATCGGCGCAGGCGTGCCGATAGAATCATCGGTGTAGTACTTTACTGCCATGTCGAAGATTTCCTGATTGTCAAAGGCGCACAAGCCTGTTTTTTTTACCTCGCCGAAGATATAATGGATGCAGCTTTCGAGGTTCTTGGATGCTTTGGCAAAGTGCGGCGCAAAGGCGGTATCGCCCTGCGCCAAAGTGCTGAGGTATTTCTCTATGGCATTTTTAAAATTTTCAGAAGCTTTCATAAGAATAGATTTAAGGTTGGAAATTTCTATTCAAAGAGCCTAGAATAGAGCTCATAACAATATTCCTCGAAGCAGAGCCAGCAGACAAAGGTGTAATGCGGGGCTTGAAATCGGTTTTCGATCGGCTCGCCGATAGCTTCTTCCAGTTCAGTACGTATATTTTCAAGGTCATCGATATGTTCGATGTAAAACGCTTTGCAGTCCGTGTTGTAGATAAATTCTGAAATCATGCCGCTCACGCATCCTCCCTGCTGCAAATCAAGGAAAAAGGATTTGAGCTTTTCTCTGCGTTTTCCGCTGTAGGAAGTAATGCTTTTTAGGATAATTTCATTAAAGGCATCGCTTACACGGTACCCACTGTAATTTGATCTTTCTAAGGCTTTCATACTATTTCATTTAGGCGTGTGTAAAAATTTAATGGAGATAACAATTAGAAGGGCAGGTCGTCAGGCTCTTCGTTTTTATTGTCCTTTTTAGCCGCAGGTACTGCTTTTGTGCTCTGCGTCTGGGGGAATACAAGGATTTTAATATCCGATGTGTGAAAGGTCAAAGCGCCGTGCGCGCGGGCGTCATTTCCGATATAGACATTCAGCCCGATGCGCCCGAAGAGCTGTACGAGCGTTCCTTTTTTGAGCCACTGCGCCAGTCCCGACCTGAGCCAGTAAGAACAGTCGATATAGGTTACAATCTTTTTGACCTCTGTGCTTCCTTTGGGTTTATAGCTGTCGTTGACTGCTATGGAGAAGTTTACCACCTCACGGTTTTCTTTTACTTTAAAAACGGAGGCATCTTTTACAATTCGTCCTGTGATTTCCATGACATAAAATTTTTAGTGAATACTTATTTCAGATTTCTTCCTCCGTCGTCCGCAACGCAAATTTTTCAAAAGAAAAAACGGGAAAAAAGAAAGCAGAAGAAAAGTGGCTAGATACCGAGCCGGAGTGCTATAAGTCCCGAAGGGCGGCCAGGAGCCGTTATGCGCATGCAGGTGAGGGCGGGCACTACTTTGGCTGCCCTTTTAACCCGTTTTGAATTGAAAATTAACCTCTCTTTTTTCTGTTTTTGAGATCCGCCTGAGAATAGCTATCTTAGCGGTGAAGAAGAAAAAACAAACAGCAGCAGACCCCTAAAAACAATATGGGACCAGACCAGCATATCAGACTCTCACAGCTCACCGGCCAGATCCAGGATACGATCCATTCCCGCTTTAAGGGACAGACGTACTGGGTAGTGGCAGATATCACCAACCATTCCTTCAAGGCCGATAAAAAGATCCATTACTTTGAACTGGTGGAGAAATCAGAGAAAGGCAGTACGATCACTGCTAAAATAATGGGCAAGAGCTGGGGAGCAGGAGCACTAAAGATCCTTGATTTTGAAAACAGCACCGGACAGCGTTTTACCAACAATCTTCATGTTCTTGTTCAGGTTAGCGTGGATTTCCATCCGCTGTACGGTCTTTCGGTAAACCTTCTGGATATCGACAGCAATTTCATGCTCGGCATTCTGGAACAGCAGCGCAACGCCACTCTTGCAAGGCTTGTTAAAGAGAATGATTTCATACAGAAAGAAGGAGAGTTTTACTCCACGCTGAACAGCCGTCTGAAGCTTCCTGCGATAATTCAGAGGGTTGCGGTGATTTCCTCAAGCAGTTCTGCCGGAAATGAGGATTTCCGCCATACGATGCAGCATAACGATTTTGGCTATGTTTTTCAGATTGATGATTATCATACCGTTGTTCAGGGGGACAATAATGCCAAACTGTTCCTAAACAAGCTTATTGATGTCTACAACACTGGAATTGCTTATGATGCCATTGTCATCACAAGGGGAGGCGGATCGCAGTCTGATTTTTTGATTTTCGACAATTACAATATCGGAAGGGCAGTGGCAAAATTCCCGATCCCTGTGATAACCGGCATCGGGCACCAGAAAAATGTCAGCATTACCGACCTGATGGCCCATACCCATACCAAAACACCAACCAAGGCGGCGGAGTTTATCATAGCGCACAACCGCAGTTTCGAGCAGCATATACTGTCACTGCAAAGGATAATAGTTATTAAATCGCAGCAGCTTTTCCTTGGGTATTATAAAGAACTCAGCGGACTTAAAAGCACGGTTACCCATAATGCGAAACAACTGATTGCCGTGCAGAAAGAAGAACTCATGCTTACCCATCAGCATATTGTCCGGACCAGCAGGGACATACTGGCGGAGAAAAAGCAAAACCTGCTGCTGACTGCGCAGAAAACACTGCAGCGACCACAGAGCATCATCCAGCAGGAAAACAGCAATCTTCAGCATTTAAAAGCGAACCTGAAGATCTTTACCAGCCAGTACCTGCGAAGCCGCAGACTCCAATTGGAGGACCACCATAAAACTATAAAGCTGCTCTCCCCGCAGAATGTGCTCAGCAGAGGATATGCCGTGATCCGAAAAAACAATAAAATTGTAAACGGAGCAGGGAGCATAAAGGAAGGCGAAGAGATTGAAATAGTAACAAAAGATGCCGTACTGAAAAGTACGGTCAACGAAAAAATAGAATATGATGGAAAACACACTGACTTATGAGGCTGCAGCCAAAGAGCTGGCCCTGATCGCCAAAGAGATGGAAGACGAAACCATCTCTGTGGATGAACTGGCTGCCAAAGTAAAAAGGGCATCTGAACTGATAGAGTTCTGCCAGGCAAAACTAAAATCGACCGAAACTGAAGTGGCTAAAATTATCAGCGGTATGGAGAATACCAAGGAGTAAAATAGGATGCGGCATACTAAAATGCAGCTTTAAGGCGTTATAGTTTAAGTTATACTCCGATGAAAACGCATGCCTGTGATGGAAAGTTTCAGGTACTGCCTATTATACGCCGATACAAGACAAAGCCCATTGCTGTTTGAAACAATGGGCTTTTGTATAAAAAATGATTTAAGTACCGATACAGCAATACCGCTCTGATGAGCCGGTTTTTACCATTCTTCCTTTTTACTGTCTGTATTTTTATCATTAAAAATACGGCTATCCTCATTTTCAGCAAAGCCGTTCTGCTGCTCCTGGTCTGCAAATGGATCAGGAGCATTTTTTAAGTTTTCGTGGATATTTAAAAGTGCAGCAGGGGAAGAACCTTCCAGCTCAACATCTGATGCGGCAGTTAGGAAACGAAACGAAAAGTCAATGGGTTTCTCTTTTCCCATTTCAAAAAAATGCACAGTGTACTGGTTTTTCTCCCTATCTACGGCAAGCACTTTCCCTTTGTTCCAGACAGGATGCATTACAAGATCCCCTTCAATGAACTCGGTATCTTCACTGTTTTTTGAAGCCGCCGCCGATGACTGCGCCGCCTGGAGGATTTCTGCTGACAGTTTTCCTTTACGCACATAAAATTCTTCCTTGATTTCAAAGAGGAACCTTGAAGGGTACTTGCTCAGCCCTGTGGTGAAATTAAAGCCTTCCGAATCGGTCATGTAAAACCTTTTCTCGGCTCTTGTAACGGCAACGTACATCAGTCTTCTTTCCTCTTCAATAGCACGTTTTCGTCTTTCCTTTATGGAAAGGGCGCTTGGCAGGACCCCTTCGGTAAAACCGCATAGGAACACATAGGGAAATTCAAGCCCTTTGGAGATGTGGATGGTCATCAGGCGTACCTTATCCTGATTTTCCGTGTCTTTGTCCAGATCGGTATAGAGTGCAATTTCCTGCAGGTATTCGACAATATTTACAGGGCCGTTGTTTTCTTTTTCCAGCAGCAGCATGGAGCTTACCAGCTCTTTTATATTTTCCAGCCTGTCCTCATCGCCGTCTTTTCGGTAGAGTTCGGATAGTCCGCTTTTATCGAGTATGATCTTGACCAGATCAGAAATGGAATTTGTCTGGGCATCTGTTTTCAGCTCTTCAACCAGAGCCAGGAAATCCGCAGCTCCTTTTTTATTGAGCTCTTTATCCTCAATATTATTTTGCAGCGCCTGAAGCAGGGACAGGTTCTGTTCGCCTGCCAGAAGGCTGAGCCTTTCGAGGAACTTTTTCCCCAGCCCGCGGGAAGGGTGGTTGTGAATGCGCAGAAAAGAGAAATTATCGCCCTGGACGATAAGCCTTAAAAAGGAAAGCACATCTTTGATTTCCTTTCTTTCAAAGAAACGCACGCCACCAAATATGGCGTAGGGAATATTTTCTTTGATCAGTGCCTGCTCGATATTTCTGGAGAGATGGTTGGAACGGTATAAAATGGTAATATCAGAGTAAGCGGCATTTTCCGTTTTAAGGATTTCCTTGATTTCGGAAGCCACCCAGAAGGTTTCCTCAAAGTCATTTTTTCCATGGAAATGCACCACTTCAACTCCTTCGGGATTATCCGTGACCATATCCTTGTCCACCCTTACCTTGTTGTTTTTGATAATATGGTTGCCTACTTTGAGGATGTTTGGCGTAGAGCGGTAGTTCTGGTTCATGATAATGGTTTTCGTGTCAGGAAACATCCTGTCGAATTCCACCAGGTATTCGGGTTTCGCACCGCGCCACTCATAGATCGTCTGGTCGGGATCCCCTACCAGAAACAGGTTCTGGTGCACACGCGAGAGCATTTCCACCAGATGGAACTGGCTGTCGGAGCTGTCCTGCGCCTCATCGACCTGTATGTAATGCAGCATTTGCTGCCATTTGAAAAGCACATCAGGATTGCTGTCGAGTATGAAAGCCGTAAAATGGATCAGGTCATCAAAATCCAGCGCATAATTGCGCTTCTGCTTGTCGAGGTATTTCTGATACACGCGGCTGGAGAGCGATTCCTTTTCATCGGGCCCAAAGCTTTTATTCTCGAGCATGTACCCCAGATAATCGGAGGTGCTTTTCTGTTTGGAGATAAAGCGGAGCACCTGTTTGAAAGTGAGGTTTTTCGAATTGATGTCCAGTTCGTTGAACACCTCCCTTAAAATGGTTTTCTGGTCTTCGGCATCCAGTATGATAAAATTTTTCGGGTAATGGATTTTATTTATTTCCTCACGCAGAAACCGTACGCAGAAACCGTGATAGGTTGTGATGAAGCTGACATCAAAAAGATCGCCAATGAGCGCCTTGACGCGCCTTTTCATTTCCTGTGCCGCTTTATTGGTAAAGGTCACGCAGAGGATATTGGAGGAATTGATTCCCAGCCTGTCCACAATGTAGGCAAAGCGGGAGGTAAGGGCCTTTGTTTTTCCTGAGCCGGCTCCTGCAATAACGCGCACATAACCTTCTGTGGTTTTCACGGCTTGGAGCTGGCTGGGATTAAGGTTTTCTAGAATCGGATCGTTCATTTTTAAACGGAATGTTTTTGATCTCTATTTATTTTTAAAGCAGAGGGGCAGATCAAAGAGTCTGCAGCACAAATTTATGGAATTAACTCAAAAGAAGGGTAAGAAGCAATTGTTATATTCAGGATGATTACCTATCGGTTAATTAGAAAGCATTTATCTTAAAATAAAATCCTGAAGAGCATCATTTGACTGCTTAATCAAAAAAATGCCCTTCAGGATTCTTTTACCTATTTTCGTTTTTACTTTTTATAAAGCAGTTATTACTATGAATGATAATTAAGTTTTTTGAAACTTAAAGCTGTGATAGTTTTGAAGGGTCTGTTGCCTCTTCAATGCTTTTTCCCTGCGGATTTTGATGCTTACCATTCCCTTTTTCATCATGCCAGGGACCGTCTTTCAAGCGAACGGTTTCTGAGGCGCTTTCTCTAGAAGGAGAATTATCATTCAAGTGCTCAGCTACTTCTTCCACAGTAGTGCCTGCTGCCCTTACGGCATCTTTTAATATCTCCTCAGGGACATTTAACTTTTCAGCCCACTGCTGGATTTCAGCCTGCTGTGAAATATCAATATGAGCGTTCTGCTCTTGTCCGTTATTATGTAGATTTTCCATGATTTTTAAATTTAATAGTGAATTCCAAAGTTAACATGACAGAAAAATAAAGCTGTTATATTTTAATCCCCTATTATTATAGGATTGCTATGGTTTTCAGTCGGTTAGAAAGGAGTCGTTATTTTATATTTCCCTGACCTGACGAAAGGTAAGGTTGATTCTGGGCAGTACGGGACGGGCCGTCTTAGGCACCTGGTGCTCCCAGTAGGTATTGGTGCTGCCTGCCATGAGAAGAAAGGTTCCGTGGTGCAGCGGAATCTCGATTGGCGCCATATTTTTGAGTACTTTATGACGCAGGCGGAACAGACGCGTTTCTCCGAAAGTCACAGAAGCGATGTTCATATTCTTATTGCTCGATGAGGTCTTGTCGCTGTGCCATCCCACACCATCGGTGCCATCTCTGTACAAATTGAGCAGTACGCCGTTAAAGTTTATGCGGGTTTCCTTTTCCACGCGCTCCCTGATCTGGAGCAGTTCCAAAGGCCAATCCGGATTTGATTTACGTTCAGGCCTGCTGCTGTCCCCGTACCACGAGATCATGCGGGGAGCTGTAACCACTTTGTCATACATGGGCATTTCATATTCCCTCCACGGTGTGCCGTGGTATAAAACATTGTAGTAATGATCGGATTCGGTTTTGCTGAAGAAATTATCAATTAGCAGCAGGTCGGCATCAGGGACGTCAAATATTCTCCTGCCGCCGTTGCCTGATGAAAAAATTTCGGTGTCATCAAAAAGCATCATGTTCTTTATTTTTTTAGTTCATACTCAGTGCAGGCTTAAAGCCTAAAGCCGAAGAAGCCTGTTAATTGCTCATTTTAAGCCTTGGAATATTGATTTCATGTTCCTGCGGATAGGGAGCGCGATGGGTCATGCTCACATCTTCGCGTATTCTCTGCTGCGCCCTGTATTTCCAGTCGTTCTCCTGTTCATAGCGCGGATCTGGTATAAAGGGCATTTTAGCCATCTTGGTAACCGTTATGGTGGGGAAATGGTAATCCACTTCCACACTGCCCAGCAGCAGGTAGCATCCTCCTCCCTGAAAAGGATACATGGCCAGGCTGTCGGTAAAATGCGCCGTATCAAAAAGCTGCCCTTCAGCATCTATCCAGGTGCCGAAATACATAGCGCCCATCTTTGTGGGCACATGCTTGCGGGAGATCAGATAAGCCAGCATTCGGACCTGTTTTTTATGATGGTCCAAAAGGTCTTTTGCCATGACACTTCCCCTGAAAGGAGTCTGAAGCAGATCAAAAGGGGAACAGGAGACCGGAAAGCCCAGCAGTTCAATCTCATCAAAGGCATCTTCAAAAGGGGAGCGTTCCAGCTGCGGCAGTACAAATTCCTTTACAGGCTCATGAAGCAGCATCGGTGCGCGGTTCTCGGGCTTGAAGTTTACCAGAATTAGACGGGCAATGACCAGCAGCTGGTTTTTTGTTTTCCCGGTGAACCGGAATGCGCCGATGAAAATCAGAATCTGTATGGCTTCAATTCCAATGGGTATGCGGTTGATAAAATCCTCCAGTGACTTGTAAAGCCCATTTTTTTCCCGTTCCTGCTGGATCAAAACAGCTGTTTTGGATTCAAGGCTCTGCAGGTGCATGAACCCCAGATAGACATCGGAACCATACAAAGTGGTTTCCAACTGGCTTTTGTTCACGCAGGGATTGTGCACTGCCGCCCCTGACATCTTCGCTTCGTGGACATACACTTCGGTTCGGTAGAAACCACCCTGATTGTTGATTACCGCCACCATAAATTCGATTGGATAATGCACTTTCAGATACAGGCTCTGGTAGCTTTCCACGGCATAGGAGGCTGAGTGTGCCTTGCAGAACGAATATCCGGCAAAGGACTCGATCTGGCGGTATATTTCCTGGCTGAGCGCCAAGGGGTGCCCCTGGGCCGCGCAGGATGCAAAAAAATTGTCTTTTACTTTCTGCAATGCGGCTTTGGAGCGTCCTTTTCCAGACATGGCACGGCGCAGAATGTCCCCGTCGGCTGCAGGAAGCCCGCCGTAATGCAGGGCAATTTTAATGACATCTTCCTGATATACCATAATGCCGTAGGTTTCCCCGAGCTGCTGCTCGAACACCGGATGGAAGTATTCAAACCTGTCGGGATGATTGTGCCTGAAGATATATTCCTTCATCATTCCCGATTGCGCGACCCCCGGGCGTATGATGGAGGAGGCTGCCACAAGGGTTTTATAATTGTCACATTTCAGACGCCGCAGCAGCCCTCTCATGGCAGGGCTCTCGATATAAAAACAGCCTATGGTTTTTCCCATTGAAAGAAAGCTGTTGCAGCTGGCTTCATCTTTTGAAATCGAGGTGTCACGGATGTTGAGCCTTATGCCTCGGTTTTTCTCAATCAGTTTTACGCTGTCATCAATATGGCCGATCCCGCGCTGGCTCAGGATATCAAACTTTTCAAGCCCGATATCTTCGGCGGTATGCATGTCAAAAAGCACGATGGGAAACCCCTTTGGAGGCATTTCCAGCACGGAATAGTTGGTGATGGGCTCTTCGGAAATCAGGATGCCGCAGGAATGCATGCTTCTCTGGTTGGGATATTTCTCCAGCATCATGCCGTACTGCTGCACTTCACGGACGACTTCGTTTGCCGGATGCAGGGTCATCGGGTTTTTGGCAAGCGCATCGAGTTCTTCCTTAGGAAGCCCAAAAACCTTGCCTACCTCGCGAAAAATAGAACGATATTTGAATTCTACATTGGTGCCGCAGAATGCCACATGGTCATATCCGTAACGCGAGAAAATGTATTCCAGAATTATGTCACGTTCCTTCCAGCTCCAGTCAATGTCAAAATCGGGAGGACTTTTGCGGTTCAGGTTCAAAAAACGCTCAAAATACAGATCCAGTTCCAAAGGACATATATCGGTAATCCCAAGGCAGTAGGCGATGATGCTGTTGGCGCCGCTGCCACGCCCAATGTGCAGAAACCTCTGAGAATTGCTGAATCGGATGATATCCCAGGTGATTAAAAAATAGCCGCTGAATTCCAGCTGGTCAATTACCTTGAGCTCTCGGAACATTCTTGATTTTGCTTCTGCATTATTTTTTCCATAGCGCCATTCGAGCCCCTTCTGGGCAAGGGTGGTCAGAAGCTGCAAGTCATCCTTTTTGTTATTGGTGTAGTATTTCTTGTTTTTCGGCGTTTTGAAATCAAATTCAAAATTGCACTGCTCAATAATCATTTCCGTATTGGAAATGATCTGCGGGTATCCTTCATAACATTTCAGGATCCTGCCCAGATCCACCATCACTTCTGTTTTCCTGCAGTAATCGGGATTGCCGAGTCGTGAAAGAATTACATTCAGGTCGACGGCCCGCAGTATCTTGTGCAGCTTGTATTCCGTTTTGGTGCGGAAGGTAACAGGCTGGAGCACGACCATCTTGTCTATTTGGTTCTTCCAGTCACTGAGAATCAGTACAGGGGTCTGTTCAGGACGAATCCCGATAAACTCATGTTCTTTTAAAACTGCGGGCACATTCTCCAGAGGATAAATCACAAAAACATTTTCAAAGTCCGGAGCGGACAAAGTAAGCGGGGCATTCTCAAAATTATGCCGGGTCAGAAAGCGGTTCATCTCAGCAAGGCCCGCCGCATTTTTTGCCAGCCCGATATAGCGAAGCTGATGCTCTGACCGGAATTCTATTCCGACAATAGGCTTGATACCTGCAGCCTGGCATCCTTTTATGAAATCATATATCCCTGTTACGGTATTAATATCAGTGAGTGCCATAGCCCTGACACCCAAGGCGGCTGCCTTGGATATCAGCTCTTCAAGCGGTATGGTGCCATAACGCAGGGAGTGGAAGGAATGGCAGTTGAGATACATGATTTATTTTTTACGTTTTAAGATTTCGTCTTTGGTATTCGGCTTAAAGGAAGCACCGGCGCAGCGCATCACCGCATCAAAACCGTAACGGTTTTTCATCCGGTCCATAGCCTGGTAGAGCGCCAGCATTTCCTGGGTATCGTTAAACAGGTCAATCTGATAGGTTCCCCGCACCAGTCCGCTGAAACGCACCCCAATCAGGCGCAGGCGCATCCGGCGCTGGTAGAGTTTGTCAAAAAGATCCATTGCGGTCTGGGTCAGCAGATGGTCAGCCGAAGTGTACTGCACCCTGCACTGCTTGGTTTCTGTATCAAAGTTGGCATACCGGATCTTGACCGTAACCGTTGAGGTGAGCCACTGCTCGGAGCGCAGCTGATACGAAAGCTTCTCGACCATACCCAGGATAACCCTTCCAAGCTTGTCGATGTCGATTGTATCCTGTGAAAAAGTATGCTCGGTGGAAATCGACTTTCTTTCGGTATACGGTTCCACGGGGTTGTTGTCAATGCCATTGGCTTTTTTCCAGAGTTCAATGCCGTTCTGGCCGATCATGCGCTGGAGCGCTTCGGCTGGCATTTCAGAAAGGGTCTTAATGGTGCGTATGCCGATTCGGGATAAGAGCTGGAAGGTTTTATCGCCCACCATCGGTATTTTCCGAACTGAGAGCGGGTTTAAAAAAGACTGCACCAGATGCTCCGGGATCTCCAGGTTCTGTTTCTGTTTTCCTTCACCTGTTCCGATCTTCGATACCGTTTTATTGATGGAAAGGGCAAAGGTGAGGGGAAGGCCGGTTTCCTTTGTGATGCGCTGCGCCAGCTCATCGGTCCACTTGTAGCTTCCGTAGAATTTATCCATTCCGGTGATGTCAAGATAAAATTCATCAATAGAGGCCTTTTCCACCACAGGGGCTTTCTCCTGAATGATTTCGGTAACGTCATGGGAGAGCCTTGAATAGAGTTCCATATCGCCTTTCATAACCTTGGCCTGAGGACAAAGCCTGAGCGCCATCTGGATGGGCATTGCCGAACGCACCCCGAAACGGCGCGCCTCATAGGAGCAGGAAGCCACAACGCCGCGCTCGCCCCCGCCGATAATCAGCGGAATCCCTTTAAGCTCTGAATTGGTAAGCCTTTCGCAGGAGACGAAAAAGGTGTTCATGTCAATGTGTACAATAGCCCGGTTCATAATCTTTATCATTTATACCTGTCAAAATTAGCACAGATGGTAACAATTTTTAAAAATATTATGTTCTAAATAATAACAAAAAATCAAAACACTGATTTTACGGGCGGTCTGGATTATGCTGCAATTAAGCAGAAAGACTTTATTCAGAATTTACGGCAGGTATTTATTTTGGATTTTTTTAAACCAGCGCCGCCAGCATATTTTGATTTTTCCAAACAGGCATTTCAGCCCACAGAAATCATCATTTTTTTGAAAGTTTTTTCTTTTAGAAAAAAAGAATTATCTTTACAGTTACCACCAAAAAATGTAATTCTATTTTCAATAGTCTAAGACCTAAGTTTTTTTAACCACTGCGGCTTTCAGATCTATTTTTACCTGCCGCAATATAAATTTAAAACTATGTCACAAAAGCAGAATTGGGAGAAGATTATTTATCTGGCTGAAGATGACGAAGATGACAGACTGCTGTTTGCTGATGCAGTCGAAGAATTAAACCTGCCCATTTTGGTAGTGCAGACGGCAGACGGCTGCGAACTGCTGGAAACCCTTGAAAAGGCGAAGCATCTTCCTGAAACGATATTTCTGGATATCAATATGCCCCGAAAAACGGATTTGAATGCCTTAAAGAAATTCGAAACGGCGGTAGCGATTTCAAAAATATAAAGATTATCATGATATCCACCAGCAGCAGTGCGATGCATATCCGGACCGCCTATAATCTAGGGGCGGATTATTATGCCGTAAAACCGCCTACCTTTATGGAATTGAAAGATCTTTTAAAAGGGATTTTGGACAGGGACCTTAAGAGCTTAAGAAAAGAGATGGAAAAAAAACTTCCAGCCTGCTAAAGATAAAAATAATGATGAGGGATCTGAATGCTTGCGGATTTTTAATCATACAAGATCTTACAGGACAGGGCTTTATTCTTCAGGGGCAGTTTCTTTTTCAGTAATTCCCTGATTGGGCATGGTGCGTTTGATGTGCAGGTAAAAATCCTTGAGATGCCACCAGGCCGGGCATCTCTCTACAGGACCGTTGAAATTACGGATGCCGATGTAGCAGCTCTTCAAAAAAAGCTGCGTATCTGTAATCTTTGCCCAGGGCTTCCATTCCACCTCAAGGGGAGGAGGAAACGCTTCAAAATGTCTTTTTATATCTTCGTAATTCATGCTGCAAAAATAATCCAAAATCATATATCAGACAAGGCCGGCATTGCTTTTACAGCCCGCCGGGCTTCTGTTTTCGATCAGGGTTTTCACTATTCTGGAGCCCAGCCCTTTGCCCGTATTTGCCTGTACTTTTTTGCCAGAATGATTTGGTTTTATATCGTTAAGGCCAAAGCGTGCTGCTTTTTTTTTTAAAGGACGTATAAATACCATTTGTACGCCGCCAGATCCGGAGAATGATTAAATCAAATTGTCAAAAGAATGGGCTTAAGCCTTAAAAAGATGTAATTCTAAAAGGATATACTGTAAGTGATCTGCCTTAGGTTTTGGTAAATTTGCTATATACTGGTAAAGGTAAACAGCAATTTAATCAGTCAGAAAAAAAACAGGGGACCGGCGGGGTTCGTCTGAAGGTTCTGTACAATGATTTAGTTAGTTACCGCATACCATTTCAGGCACCCGCCGGCTGTCAGAAAGCTCCTTGAATTTTGAGGGGCTTTTTTTGTCGGCGGACGTGTGCTATAAACTTTATGCGCATCAAAGAAAATCAGAAAACTGCAATTCTTTCATTTTTTTTATTTTAGTATTGTATTTATTTCAAGTGCAATTATTGGATTATCAGTGATTTAGTGCTGTGTATTTTGTAAGAGCTGTATTTTAATTTTATAACGCAGCGGGGAAAAGCTGTGTTAAATTTGAAGTTTATACGAATAAAATTTAATTATTATGAAAACAACATACTCATCCACTGTTCCTAAGGAATTAAGCGGCGGCCTGATCATTTTTGCAGGAGTTGCGTTTTTCTTTTTACTCATGGAGTTTTTGAATCTCTCCCATGTATTTTATCTGCGTTTATTGAATGTGTTTTTTATATTTTACGGCGTAAACAGGATTTTAAACATTAACCTTTCCCAAGGACAGAATAATTTTCTTTTTAATGCGGTATCAGCCATGATTACTTCGTTTATAGGCGTAGTGCTTAGTCTTGCTGCACTTATGATGTACAGTTATGCCCGGGGAGGTGACCATTACGTTGAATCCTTGTCCCAGACCTTTATGTTCGGAGCGGAACCTTCGGTTCCCATCTATATCCTTTGCCTTTTATTTGAAGGAAGCGCCTCGTGCATTGTGGTGACACTTGTTCTGATGCTCTGCAGAAACAGCAGGTTTAGAGCCGATTAAATATTTTGTTTTCAATTTGCGGCCTTTCATTGAAACAAGGATCTTTTTCTGCACATACGGAAGGATTTAATTTATTGATTTTTAATTATGTAAGCATTCTGTCAAAAAAAATAGGTCTTTCTTTACCAGCTGGCTATTTTATAAAACAGGAATGCAGGATGTTCCAATTATGAAAAACCTGATTTTAAAGCTGTAAGCTTTTTAAATCATGGGGCAGTATTTTTACGTTTTCTTTAAAATTATAAAATCACAGCGGAATGAAACTATTTAAAAGCAATAAAAAGCACATTATCGACCGTGCACAGCAATCACAGAAGAGAAAAGGAGCTATAATAAATGCAATGGTCATTTCAATAGTATTCTTTATTGCCGTGCTGCTGGTTTCAGTAATAGTGTAATGGCGGTCTATTTAAAAAAAAACTTGCTGATTTTTAGATTTTACCATAAACTTTTGTAATAAAACACTGAAATTATGTAAGAATATAAGCAGGTTTTCTTTTAACTTGGGATTTCAAACTAAAAAAATATATTGTTATGAAAATCAATTTTAAATCTGGGTTTGCAATTCTGCTGGTGCTTGCAGGGCTTTCCATTTCGTGTAAAAAAAATGAGACAGTTCCTGCTGAAACCAATGATACTTATGCAGACAGCTCTGCTGTTGTGGCTGATACCATCAGTACGGTTCCAGCCGATACTGTTGGGACCGATACCTCTAAAACCATGACTCCGCCGCCAGCAAAGTAGGTTCTTAATTAAAATAAATGGTGATTATTAATTCGAAAAGCCTGCAGAAATATAATTTCTGCAGGCTTTTTAATTTTTTCCAGCTTAGCCATTGCCTTGTAAATATTTGTATACAGTTTCGAACCTAAGCTCCTTAGGCCTTAATTTTACTATGCTTATCGTTTCCTAAAACTGCAAGTGCCACGATTTTGCCATAAAACTTGAATTAGTGGCTTTTGTAATTTTTTGCCTTTGTCTAATATATATGAACCTAAAATAGTTTAAGATTTGAATTTACTGAATTGTTTATTTTTCAGAATGCAATTTGCCATGATTCAGTCACAAAATTTATATTGGTCAAATATCTACAAATACCATGAATTTCTCTGGTAAAAAAGTATTCATTCTGTTAGATGTGCACCTAAAACCGAAAAGACTTTAGTTTGAAGTTTAAATGTTAAAGCTATCTCATTAAATTTCTTAGTTTAATACTTCTGATTTTGTTTATCGTATATTTTGGGCAATCATTCCAGTTTCAGAAATGATAAATGTCTGCTTCTCGAAAATTTTTTCCATTATCAGCCACACCTTGTCAACAATCGAGAAAATCCTGTTCTGATTTTGGTCCTGAACTGTTAATAAACCGGTAAAGGCAATACTTTTTATTTTGTGGATGCCGTCCTGAAGATGCAAATCTGCAGTCTTGTACTCATGCAGTCGAGTTGCTGTTTCAAACGGTTTCTGATTGTTGAGGAATTCTTTGAATGCCATTATTTCATCAAATAGGTTGCTTTTGGTCCCTTGTGCCTTTTTAATAAAGATAATATACTGCTGGCTTTCGCTGAGCTCAATTACTTTACCATCAAGTCCCAGTGCGGCAATGTTTGTGACTACGGGGCGTCTTATGTTTATTTTTATGTTGATCCCCAGATCAAAAAAGTGTACTGTCTCCTGTCGTTTTTTTTCCTTTGCACCGGCTTCTCTAAGCTGGACAATTAAGATGTTATTGTATTTGGCGAATTGCTGCGCATCGGGGGTATAGCCGCTTTTTGATACTATAATTCCTCGTTTTATTTCAGTATCATTAATGATGGCCAAGAGCTTCATTACGGTGTCTTTGGTAACTTTTTTATCCCAGTATTTGCATTCTATTGCTGTCCAATAAGTTCCGGTGTCATCTGTTTCAGATGTCAATACGTCAATCTGATGCTTCACTCCGGACTTTCCGGTTATTTTGCAGTCTTTTCCATATCCCTCAATGTGTATTTGATATTCCTGTCCTAGAGTTTCATAAATATATTTTGTGACCGATTCGTATTTTCTCCAGTCAAGTTCCTTTTGGTCTTTCATTTAGCTCAGTATTTTATAAGTCTGCCGTTAATGCTGCTTGAAAACAAGTAAAGATATGAATTTTGAGCCATCTCTGCGGTTCTTTTCAGACACGAGAATAACCTGGCATTTGTATTTAGATCAAAAAATGATCTGTAAGCAGGGTTTTCTTATGTGTATTTTCTTATATTAAAATTGTTTGTTTTTGTGTTGTACAACCAATTAAACTTTAAAAGCATGGCACTTAAATCTGGACCGAAAAGAATTGCAGATTCCACGGGCAAGCCTAACAGACGTCAGCATGACAACAAAAGCACGCCAGGAAACACCTCTTCGCTGAAGCCGTCTAAAAGTTCGGGAAAAAGAAAATCTGCGACTGTCTGCCCTGGCATATTTCAGCAGTTTTGATGTAGAAAACCTATCAGAATCCTGATGGTTTTTTTTATGCGTATCATTAAATTTCAAAATCATGAGCGACGAAAGACATTCAAGCCGGAGGGTGGAAATGCAACGTTTGGAGTGCCAATCTGCACTGGTTTCATTAAAAGGCAGCGTTAAATTTTAACATTAGAGTTGAAAAAGAATAATTATGCCAGAATGACACTTAATTAATGTTAAAAAAATATTAATGTCATTATTGTCAGTTTCTTAATATAAAGAATTAAAATTCTGATTCCTAATTTGTTAACACTTTTTTAATAAAATAATAGTAAAAAATTACTTGAATTTTCAGCATTGGCATGACAGTTGGATGTCATATGCTGTTATGAAGAAAACTGCCACAAAGACTTCCCAAATCTGAGGCTTGTTATGTGAATTATTAAAAAGAAGATTCACTTAATACGGGTGCAAAAATAGTAATTTGTTTTTCTCCTGCAAACTTTTTGACAAATTTCTTTTTCGGAGCTGTTCAATGCCGGTCGAATTTGAACTTTTAAAAATACAGATGTGTATGAGAACAATTAAAAAATTAGTATTAGAATGAAGGAGAACCAAACCAAAACCAAGAAAGTAAAAAGACCTCCGATTGACCCGAAAGTCAAGCTGAAGCTCTGGCTTAAGTCGGGAGGGAGGTGCCAGTACCGCGGCTGCAACGAGATTTTATTTGAAGACAGCCTGACCTTTAAGGATCTAAATAAATCCTATATAGCCCATATTTACGGTTACGCCCCGGGTTCGGCCAGATATGATGCGATGAAGTCTCCGGAGCTGGAGACTGATTTTTCCAATTTAATGCTGATGTGCGACGCCTGCCACAGAAAAATCGACAGGGAGGAGAAGGATGAGCACCCTGCTGGGCTTCTTCTGGAAATGAAGCAGGAACATGAGCAGAGAATCGAGTATCTGACCGGTATTGACGGCACTTTCAGGACACGTCTGATTCTGTACAATGCTAAAATCGGAAAATTCAATCCTCCGATGGATGCCGGTGCCATGCGCCGGATGATTGTGCAGAAAAACTGTTTTCCTCATAAGGAAACTGTACATCTGGGACCGGATAATACGGTGGTGGAAGACAGCGAAGGGCTGTACTGGGAGTATGAGAGCAGGTCGTTGGAAACTTATTTTGAGAAGAAAATCCAGCCGTACCTTAATTCTTCGGCTGAGCATTTTTCGGTATTTCCTTTTGCTCCGATGCCGCTGCTGGTAAAACTTGGGGTTTTGCTCGGCGATAAGTACAAAGTGGACACCTATCAGTACCACAGGGAACCGCAGGGCTGGCAGTGGAATGATACGTCAGATTTCGGCGATTTCACCCTGAAGGAGCCATCGTCCAAAAGCGGAACTGCGGTATTAAATATTTCATTCAGCGCCGATATCAGTGATGAGAGAATTCTGGATGTTTTTCCTGAGCAGGATGTTTCGATCTGGAAGCTTACCATCGATGATCCCAGACTTGATTTCTTAAAAAGCGCCGATATTCTGCCTAAGTTAAGAATAGCGGCACGGCATGCCTTGAACCGGATAAAGCAGGAGCACGGACATCACGGCGAGCTTCATGTTTTTCCGGCAATGCCTGTTTCGGCGGCGGTTGAATTCGGGAGATCGTGGATGCCTAAAGTGGACCTGCCTCTGGTGTTATACGATGGAAGGGACAAATTTTTAAAAACAATAGAAATCAAAAGAGCGTAAGAAGATGAATGAGATCAGAAAAGAGTACCTAGCTTCCATTTTAGAGAAAATGGGACAGGTTTTAGATATTACCCCGACCCAGCACAAGGAAGCTGTGGCAAAATATGAGGCAGTGGCAAATTACTTAAAAGGGGATGAGACCATTGCACAGTATGACCTGCACATGTACCCGCAGGGATCCTTCGGGTTGGGAACAGTGACAAAACCTGATTCGGATGTGGATGAGCTTGACATTGATCTGGTCTGCGAACTGAAAAGGGGAACCCATCAGATTTTTACCCAGAAGAGATTAAAGAACCTGATCGGGGACAGACTGCTTTCGGGCATGTATAAAGATATGGTCTGCAGGCCTGACGGGAGAAGATGCTGGCGTATTGATTATGCCGAGTCCACCAGATTCCATCTGGATGTTCTGGCTGCTATTCCGGACTCTACTCCCTCGATCACGGGCCTGCCGGAGATTAAGGATTATTCCAACACGGCTATCAGCATTACAGATAAGGAGCATCCCGACTATGAGTTCTACAGCAGAGGCTGGCCTAAATCCAACCCTCTGGGCTACAGGGAGTGGTTTAAGGCGCAGATGCTGGTGCAGCTTAATGAGGGAAGGCGTATGTTCTCGGCAAAAAACAATGTCAAGATTGACGATGTGCCGGATTACGAAATTAAAACGCCGCTGCAGCGTGCGATCCAGCTGATGAAAAGGCACCGCAACCAGATGTTTTCAGAAAGCAGTTCGCTCAGCTATGATGACAAGCCGATCAGCATTATCATAACCACTCTGGCAGCAAGAGCTTACGGTAATGAGGCTAACCTCTATGATGCTCTTATGAATATATTGGAGGGTATGCCTGGTTATATAAAGAGAAAAAACATTGGAGGAAAAACCGTGACCTGGATCGAAAATCCTGTGGACCATCGTGAAAATTTTGCAGACAAATGGGAGGAGCATCCGGTAAGGGAACTGAATTTCTATCTCTGGCTGGATGAGGCGAAGAGATTCTTCTCAAAGCTGCTTTCTGCCGACACGATACAGAATCTAAATGAATCGATGCGCCGATCCATGGGGGATAAGCTGGTAACAAAAACGCTTTCTGAATTCGGCGAATCCGCCAGAATGGCACGTGAGTCGGGAAGACTGGGTTTTGTGGCTGGTTCTGGCATTATTACCGAATCAGCGGATAAAAAGATTCCAAACCATACCTTCCATGGCAATAAAGAATAAGACGCGCTTTATCTCCATACCGACGCAGGCCAGATTTCTTAAGGAAAGTTTTCCGGATTCAAAAATCAGCACTTATATGGGAACACGGCTGGAGTGGGTTGGCTATTTAACGCCCACTCCGTTCAGCAGGTCTTATAAGGTGAAAATCGACTATCTCCTGGGTAAATCTCCCGATATTTACATCCTTGAGCCTAAAAAACTCAGGATGCCTGCCGGAGAAAGAGTGCTCAAGCATGTTTATAACCAGAAAACCCAGCAGCTCTGCCTGTTCTATCCTGACGGGATTCAGTGGAACAGAGGCAGATTACTGTCAGACACCATACTGATGTGGGCATCCGAATGGCTGTTTTTTTATGAAATCTGGCTGGAAACAGGCGAATGGAAAGGGGGAGGGACATCCCATTAAGAAAAATTAAAACTCAAAAATTAACCAATATAACTAGAAAAATTATGGCTGAATACAGAATATCAGGAATCTGGACAGATGATAAAGGGGGAATAACCCATTATGCTGTTCATGAAAGAATTAAAAACAGAGATGGAAAAGGATACACCATCAATAAAGCAATTAAAAAATCAAAAGCGGAAACTATTACGCTGGTGGAGAGTAAAAACAATACTGTTAAAACCTTTATGTGGAAATACAAAGAAGCCATGTGGCAGGGCGGAGAAGATGTGCATGTGGTCAATGGCGCAAGCGGAAAGTTTTTAAGAAGCAACCATGATAGTACGGTTCAGGATAACCTTCGGCATTTAATTGATTACAGCTGGATCTATTAGGGGGGCGATGTTTTAAGAACAGTGCTGTAATTTATGATCTAAAGGAGATGCCTGAGCGTGGCGATAACACAGAAGCCTGCCGTTAAAATAACGGCGGGCTTTTTAATTGCTATGCAGTGCTGCTTTTCAGAGAAGTTCTCCATTGTCAGTAATGAATAATACTAATCAGCAGTTGAGATAATCAATGGCATCAATGTCATGGAGTTTTAGTGCTTGGACGATTTTGGAGCCAAACCTCCTGCCAATATCCAATGGTGTGGCGTTAACTGATATCAATTGTTGTGCTAATTAATAATGCACCAAGCGACAATTTTAATTGCTGTACATAACAGTTGACTTATATCCTAACACTTCCATAAAAAACCGAGAAAAAGGAAAGAAGAGAATCAGTGGCAGGAATTAAGATGAGAGAGTACTATACTTCTCAACGGGCTGAGAAGCAGAGCAGGGCCGTTGTGTGCATGTAGCAGATATAATTAATTATTTTGTTTGCTCCCGAAGTCGCTTAAAATAATCTAAGTTTGAACTTGTCTTAAAAACAGGTATTTATACTTAACAGCTGCTGTTTTAAATATATAACTTTACAAAAAAAATATCTAGATTACGAATTACTTTTTATGAAATTTTGTTGAATTAAAATAAAGTAAAATTTTTGGAAAAATGAGAAATTGCTATGAGTTTAAATTTCGTTTAATTCAGCTATTTCGTAAGTAGATTTCTAATCAATTAAGGACAACCATAAAATAATTCTAAAAAACGAAGGTATTTTTAAAATTTTATACTATGATAATAAAATTACTTAAAGCCTACAACGGCGATTGTATTCACTTAACTTATGTTGACAGTAATGGTGTGTCTAAAAACATTATAATTGACGGAGGAACTTCGACAACATATACTTTTAAAGATAGCAAAGGAAAAATAGCAGATGGGGATTTAAAGAAGACAATAGATGCAATTAAACCTCAAAAAATTGATCTGCTGATATTATCACATATTGATGACGACCATATAGACGGTTTTTTAAAATGGTTTGGTAATGATTCTGATGCATGCAAATCAATAGGAGAAATTTGGTTCAATTCTGGCTCTACGATAAAAAAGTATTTAAATGACGAAAAAGCTATCGTTAGCAATATAGAATTTAGATTTACCGAAGGAACTAACACAAGCGTTCCCCAAGCGGTAAATTTTGAAAAATATATTAGCGGAAATGGTATTTGGAACCAGCAGATTATTAGTGCTGGAAAAGTATTTATCTTTGATGATTTGAACTTTCACATTTTATCGCCAAATAACGATAAACTTGAAAAACTGCTTGATAATTGGCAGCAAAAGGCTCCAGAATCCGTTAATACAGCAAGAATTAATGATTACTCAAAGACAATAACTGAACTGATTGCCACTGATAATTTTTCGGAAGACACGGATCCTTACAATGGAAGCTCAATTGCATTTATATTAACAAAAGATAAGTTAAACTATATTTTTTTAGGTGATGCTCATCCATCATTGATTATTAATGAGTTAAAGGTTTTTAATCAAGATAAAACCAGACTTAAGGCTGAATATTTAAAACTCTCTCATCACGGAAGTAAAAAAAATAATCCTGTCGAATTATTTAAACTCATCGATACAGATAAGTATTTAATCAGCACGAATGGTGATATGCACGGGCATCCAGATAAGATAACAATAGCAAGAATAATTAGTGTCAATCCAAAAGCAGAGTTTTATTTTAATTATCCAGAACTAATAAACAAGATAATACTAGAAAAAGATAGAAAGGACTTTCCACAAGTTAAGTATCTGGAGTCCGAAAAAATTTAAAAGATAAAAAAATGGAATGTACTTTAGAACGCTTTACAGTAAAAGTTGCAGATGGCAGCGGCTGCCTATTCCAACCTTTAGATAGCGATTATAGTTATGTTCTTACAGCAAAGCATGTAGTGGAAGGAGTTGATGATTTAATAATAGTCAGGCAAGTTCTTTCTACTCATGGTGAGGTTGAGAACCAAAGAATAGAGGTTTTGGAGAGACCATATTTTAATTCAGATCCTAGTAAAGACGTCGCAATAATTAAGGTCAGAAAGGTAGAAGGATTGGAGTTGCTTTTACGCTCAGATCAGTATCTAAATGAAAAAGAAGGATATAGTTTGTGCGGGCATCCAGAATCTAGAGCACATGAGGGATTCTCCTTTAGAAGCAACAATTTAGTTATCAACAATTCTACAGAGTTTAATTACATTGAAGGGGAAGTTGAAAAAAATGTTACTCATTCTGAAGTTATAGGTCAGTCAGGCGGAGGAATTATAAAGAAAGAAGAGACATGTTTTTTACTAGCTGGAATACAGATAAGAATGGTTGCCCGTGATAATGTTGAATCTCTATCAAGGATTGTTTTTGCTCCACTGTCTTTTTTTGATGAAATTATTGCAGAAAACAACGAAAAGCTATCAGCCTTGTTTCCTCCATATTTTGCTTCTTTAGAGATTATTCATGAAGAGGTATTTCCATTAACAGGAATATTATTGACACCTCAAAAGGAGGAATTGTTGAAAAATCAGTTAAAAATAATCGCAAAAAATTTATGTGAAGTATTTCGGGTGCAGGATGTCTTAGATTTTTATAAAGATTCAATTATTGCTAATGGAACAGATAAATCGTATGTTTCACATAAGCAACTTTGGATCGCATTTTTAGAATTAATCTCAATAAACCAGTTGTCAATTTTTGATAGAGACTTGACCTTTGAAGATCTTAGGGCTATAAGAAAAAAGCATAATCTAATTTTCATTGATTGCAATAATTGGGTTAAAAAACTTGATTTAATCATGAAGTCAGATCTGTCTTCTGTTGATTCAGGAGGCTACATTGTTGTCAGCAGCACGAAAGATACTAAACCTACTACGGTGGAACTCGATACTGATTATGTTCAGGATATTTGCAGTGTTCCAGCTGAACAAATGTTGATTAGCAGTTCTGTAACTAAAGTTGCGGAAGATTTAAAAATAATACATATTTATAAGTTTCAAAAACATATAATTGAAAATTTTAATTCTTTCAGAAATATTAACGTAAGTAATGTAAAACAAACTATAATTGATGAAACAAGAGGTATTATTTAAGAAATTTAGTAAAAATGCGCTTGATGATGAATTGAGAGCAAGCTTTAAAGATATAGTTTTTTTTGAGTTAGGAGAAATCATTTTTGGAGGCAGTGTAATAGTGGCATTTGTACAATTCGATACAGAAGATAATTTGAAAATAGAGTGGAAGGATTTTAACAATTTTGTTACGGCTCAGTATCTTTCAAATATTAAAGATGAGTATTCAAAATGGAATTTTTACGTATTTTATCTAAGTGGCGAGAAGATATCAAGGGAGCTCAAATATGAGATAGAGAACAATAAATTTAGCAGCAGAAAAATTATCTGCGAAGAAATTAATTCAGAAATTGACCAGGCATTGATCAATAAAATTATCTCAGAATATATTGTTAATGACAGTATAGATTTTAGTCTCGATAATGAGTATTCAGATATATTTTCAAAGGATTTGTTAATTGAAAAAGCACTTGGAGATTTAGTAAGTGGAGTGGGAAAAAATCTTAAGGAACAAGATTTATCAGATGTATTAGCCAAACTAGAAAAAGAGATGAACAATGAAAATTAAAAAAGTAGAAATACAGGCTTTTAGAGCCTATGACAATGTCGAGAATGGGACTTTTGATTTTCAGAGAAAAGATGGTGAGTATGCGGATTTTGTGTCGCTTTACGCACCAAACGGTTTTGGTAAAACATCGTTTTACGATGCAATTGAATATGGCTATACAAAGAATATAGACAGATTTCTTAAGAACTTTAAAATAAACCAAGATAGTGCGAAGTCAGAAAAAAATCTTAATAAAAATGATAAGCAGTATATTCTAAGAAATAAGTATTCTCATGAATCGTTGTCTAGTTATGTTAAAATCTTAGTTTCTAATTCCAGTAAACCACTATTTAGGGAAATACCTGTTCCGGCAAGGAAAGGAGCGGCTGATTTTAAGTTTGACGATAAAGAAACCGAAAATAGGTATTTTAGAGAAGTAATATTATCTCAGGACTGGATTAGCGGTTTTTTAAAGGAAAGCAAACCCGAAGACCGTTACAAAACTTTTATGGAATATTTTGGAGATAAGGAACTTGATAAATATTATAATATTTTAAAAGATCTCATTGAGATTAATTCAAAAAAGATTAAGGTACTGGCCTCAGAACTGAATGGTATTCAGATATACTTAAAATTTGATGGAGATAAGGAAATTCTAAATAAAATAAACAACAAAATTGATTCATTGAATGAGACGGCTATTTTTTTTACAAAGATAGATTCTCAGTCTTCAGATTTTGATATATTGAATATTACAAATGATATATCTGAAAGGCTTAATAATATTGACTTTGAAATAGCTGGACTTAATGAAAAGATTTCAAGTTTGGATAATTTAATTAGCGGAAACGACCAGATAATAAGTTTTAGCAAATACAAAGATGATTTAAAGATTTTAGGTGACGCTTTATTAGAGCAACAGAATTTAAATTTAACGAAGATAATTTTTGAAGATTTAAGAAAAAAAGAAGCAGAAATAAACTCAATTCAAATTTACGTAAGAGACTTAAAACTTAGAACTGATAAGAAGGAAAGGATTTCTGGTCTTATCGAAAAGTATGATGAGGTAAGACTCAAAATTGGCGTTAAAGATAAAGAGGCTGAAGAAGCAGAGGATGCACTTAGAAAAATTAGAGAAGATATAAGTACAAAAAAAAATAAAGAATCCGAACTGGAGCTACAGACCAACAATACCCAGAATCAGATTACTGCAATAAATGAAATAATTCTAGAGATACCTGAAATAAATAAAAAAATTACCAACAGTGAGGAAAACATCAGAAAAAATAGCATAGAGTTAGAATTAAATTCTGCTGCTTTAATTAAACATGGAAAGAATGTTGAAGAAATAAAATTGTATTTAGATGATTTAAAAAAATCTTTGTCTAATATTAGTAATAAAGATTATCCATCTGAATTTGATATAAACTTTATTAAATATGCAACTGTAATCAAGGAAATCAATAGGATTGAGCAGGAATTGCAAATCTCAAATAGGCACTTTGATTCTATCAAAAAGGATATTGTCGAGCAGGAAAAACTCCAGACTGAACTGCAGAATTTTCTTTCGGCTGGACTTGCAATCGTCAATGATTCTAAATATGAGAGATGTCCGCTATGCGAACATAAATATGAGTCTTATCAAGTTCTTGCAGAAAAAATATCAAATAATGTTCTGCTTACCAAGATCATAAATGATTTATTGAGTAAAAGAAATGATGCTCAAGAAAAAATTAATGTTTTAACGAATGATCTTGTAAAGGACAAGGATAAGCTTATAAAATTAATTGAAAAAGATATTTCTAACAGTGAATTAGCACTGATCGATTTAAATAGAAAAAGTCTTAAATGTAAAAATGATCTTACTAAACTAAATAATGATATAGAAAAAGATAATGGAGTTTTAATCTTTAATAAGAACCTTCTTTTAAATAAATCGGCAGAGGATTTTATAAAATGGACAGTAGATGAAATAAAAAAATTAAGTGCCCAGGTTGAGAAATTTATCGCTGAATTAAATCTAATTAGAAAAGACATACAATCAGCTACATCAGAGCGTGAGAATACAGCTTTAAAAATTGATTTATGCAGAAAAGATAAAACAGAATTAGAAGAAGACGGTGCCTATGTTGAGGTTCGAGACTACTTTAAGGAAAATTATCCCGAAGGAGAAATTACGGTTACTAATTTGGATAAACAGATAAAAGAAGATTTAAAAAGAAATCAAGAATATAGTGATAGTATCAAAAAGATTGAAGAATCAATTGCCGAGATCCAGAAAAAGCTAATCGGATTTGATGAAGAAGCGGTGAATCAAAATCTTCAACTGGTCAAAGAATTAATTAATGAACTGAAAATTCGAATAAACTTATATGAATCTAATGCTGCAAAAGTACTAGATCTTAGTTTTGACGAGATTGAATTAGAAAATTATCCAAAGATTGTTGCGGTGGCCAGAAAAGAAAATGATGATAAAATTTTTAAGTATAAAGAGGAGATAAAGGATATTAAGATTTTATCTGATCTAAAGGATAATGTTGTGCCTTACCTCAAATATGAAGAATCTAGGCAAAATGAATCGGTAATAAAGAAAAGGATAAGTATCTTAAAAGATAAAATTGGAAAAAAACTGACAGAAGAGCTAAAAAAAGTTTCGAAACATATCGAGTTGCAAATTAAATCATTCTTTTTTGAACCACTTATAAACGATCTATACAAAAGAATTGATCCCCACCCTGACTATAAAAAAGTAAAATTTATTCCGGATTTTAATGATTCAAAACCAAAATTGAATGTTTGTGTTTACATGGAAAATGCCCAAAGCAATTTTATTATTCCAAATTTATACTTTAGTCATGCTCAATTAAACATTTTAAGCCTATGTATTTTTTTGGCTAAAGCATTAAATGCCAAAGATGACAGCGGTAATTCAATAGATTGTATTTTTGTAGATGATCCGATACAGTCAATGGACAGTATAAATATTTTGTCAACAATAGATCTGCTTAGAAGTATTGTTGTGAATCAGAAGAAACAGATAATTTTGTCAACTCATGATGAAAATTTTCATAATTTATTAAAAAAGAAAATACCTGCCAGTTTATTTAAAGCAAAATATCTAGAACTGGAGACTTTTGGGAAACTAAGAATGGATTAAAAAGTTTTTGCAGAGTCAGCATTGACAAGGTTTTATATTGTTGTTATGCTTTCGGAAGAAATTATCATGCACAAATAGACAATATTCAAAATTTGCGGAACTTGCATATAATTAGTATTCTGAGTTATATTTATATTATAATTCGGTGATAATTTAAAAAGTAAGAAGATACAGAAAAAGTATTATTAAATTTTACATGAAATGGAAGACTCGATATTTAAAGATGCTCCAAAATTTATTTCTCAGCGATTTTCATCTATAAACAGATATGTATGGAATTCATTTTTTCCTGAAAATTTATTGAATAAAGAGCTAAGAAAAATTGAATCAGAGAAAAAAAGGAAAGAGGAATTAAGAAGGCTGAAAGGTATAGTTAATGAGGCTTCAATAGTAATTCTTATATTCATTTTGAAAAAGTTTTTTAAGGAAGGAACGGAGGCAGCAATCAAAGCGGTAGATACATTTCAAGATATAGGAATTAAAGATGGCTTTCAGATTGGTTCGAAGCATTTTAAAGAAAGAAATGAGAATGTTTTGGAAGGGTACAGACTAGCTGATTTGCTTGTAGAAAAAATTGAAGATCCAGATCTTCTGGATCTGATTAATAATTCAAGGTATGTTACTCAAATTATTGAAAAATATCGTAAAATAATTTACCCTGAAAGATAATGGATAATTATTTATTTGATCAGAAAAAAGCTAAGCAGAATTTGCAGACTTTTTTTAAAAGCGAGAAGTCAAAATTAACAAGTTTTGGAAATGCAGTCAATCAAACATTCGAAGCATATGTTTTCGCTAAGGTTATTGAGTATTATAAAACAGCTGGTTATTCTATAAGAATTGTCAATCCTAAAGTAAATGGGAAAGAAGTTTTCAGATTGAAATTTTCGACTAGAGGAGCTCCTAATAAATATTCATATGCAATAATCACACTTGATGAATATTCATTTCAGCTCAGGCACCAGCTTAGAATAACTACATCTGCATATGTTCGTGGGCAAAAGAATAATGCCAATATCTGTTGCGATATATCTTTAATTGAAGACAATGATCTTCTATATTTTACATCAGATGATGCAGTGCCAAATGAATGGTTACTTAGTTTTGGAGAAGTAAAGCATATGTCAGCTTTTGCAGAGCTAGTCGCTAGTTTTGTAGGGTTAGTTCATGAACTTCAGCCAAGCAGACTCAAAAAGATAAGAAGTAAAAAATATCAATCAATCCACTTGGCTCCGTTTCTTTATGTAAGTGGTATTTTGAATCCCACTGCAAGAGGAATTTTACAAAGCATTCAGCGTAGAAAATATGATATAGACCTATATTCATTTGATAATCCGATGAAATAGTCACAATGCCAATTTGTTTTTATATTTATTGTTCCTACAAATTTTATATATAAGCAATATTGTGTATTAAAGAGGTTACGCTGATAGTGAATTCTACTGTTATTTTTTTGTGGAGAAGAAGGTCCTAAATATTCTTTTTTTCCTTATTATACAAGAGCTGTCCTATTTCTTCTTTCTGATAGCCAAATGGGACAAGGCAGGGTCATGCAAAAGACGCTCCATTTCTGAATTAACTATTTCGGAGATATCTTCTTTTATCTGCAGATAATTACGTTCAATAATTGTATTGTTTATAATGCGCACAGGGCTGATTCCCTGATATGCGTCTTCTTCTTTTTTTAGCTGCTCATGATTATTGATTATCTCGGAATGGAATGTTTTGAGTTCAATTTTGCAGTCCGGATTATCAGCTGTAATGCCGACAAATTCACCAGAGCTCAAACAGGAAATCTTAGAAGCAGGCACAGCAGCTTCCAGCTGTTTTGATCTGCTGATGGAGGTATCTGAGCTGTTTATGGAAATGCTCTCACGGTCCTGCATTATTTTTCCAAAACGTTCTGACAGCTGTTTTGCAGTATCGCCGTTCACCTGTCCACTGATGATATTTCCCGTGATATTGAGTATGACGTCTGCCTGTTCTCGGCCATAATCTTTGCGTAGCTGGCTGAAATCCTGAATCCCAAGACAAGTGCTTACCTTATTGCTTCTGGCCGTGGCTATCAGGCTGTCTATATTATTAAGATAGATAGTCGGGAATTCGTCAAATATGAGGCTGCTTTTGATTCTCTCTTTCTGGTTCACCTGCTTGATGAGCCTGCTTACATAAAGCGAGAGAACGGCGCCATAGGTTTGTATTTTTAGCGGGTTGTTTCCCATGCAGACTATCTTTGGATCTTTGGGATTATTGATGTCGAGCGTGAAGTCATTCCCAGAGAGTACATAGTAAAGCTGCGCACTGGAGAGCCTTGCCATAGATATCTTGGCAGAAGCTATTTGCCCCTCCAGTTGCTCCATAACATTTTGGAGGTAGGCACTAACAAATGGATCTATCAAAATCTCTATCTCTTTTTCAGTTCTTAGCAAGCTAAAAAGACTGTTGTATTCAACCTGCATCAACTCAATTACATGAGGCAGGGTGCAGAACGCGCCGTTATTGTATTTACGCAGATACCATATTACAGCAGTAAGAAAATTGATAGGAGATTCAACGAAAAAGTCTCCCTGCTTTTTTATCCATTCACGGTTTAATCCCAAAAGAATAGTGCGTGCTGATTCAGCTGCATCTGTTATGTCGTCCATTGATTTCGGATCAAGAGGATTGCATCTGTGCGTGCGGCTCAGGTCATCAAAATTAATGACGTAAAATTTAGGTTCCACCTTGTATAAATGCTTGTTCTGAAGCCAAGTGTTATAGGCTATTATGCTGAGGTCGTCAAACTTAAAATCATATACAAACATTGAGAAGCCTTTACGGATGTGCTGGGTTATAATGTGGCGGATCACAAAATAGGATTTTCCAGAACCCGGTGTTCCTGCTACCAAGATTCCCCGAAAAGGATTTATGATATTAATCCAGCTTTTTCGGACTTTGTTTTTTAATCTGTAATGTGCCGGCAGATTAATGGAATATTCATTTTCAAGAAGCCTTTCTTCCTGCGGAAATGTTTCATTTTCACGGTTGAAAATATCCTTATGGCTGAGATTTCTTCTTATGATTCTCGACAAAAGTGTTCCGCCTGCGAGCATGAGCAGATATCCAAAGACAGTACAGAGCACATAAAGAACCAGATTTTTTTCAGGAGTGGCTGGAATGATCAGAAAAAAATAGCTCAAAAAATAAGCGATCAGTCCCAAAACCATATAATAAAATGCAATTTTGAACACCAGCTTTTCATTTTTACTGCCCTTTGCCCCAAGCAGGGAAATGCATAAAAATCCCAAAGAAATCAGCTTAGATAAATGAAAATAATCAAAGAGCCCGGTGCGCAAAATATTCCCCAGCAGTTTATCCCCAAAACTGCCTGCAAGTCCCCATATTTTAAACACATTATATCCGTAATAATAGAAATGAAGACCTAACAATATCATGCTGATAAGCCTTGTCATATCTAAAATTTTTCTAAGTGCCTGTTCATTTTCACCTGTCTGCATAGTCTTAGTTTTTTAGTTAGTAATCTTAATGCCCTTTTCCTTTTTTTCGTTTCTTTCTTCTTTTCAGCTGAGAGGGAACAAAATCAGCAGAAAACTCGGGCTGGAGCACCGAATCAATTATTTTCTGCAGCTCGCCAACAGAAATAAATGAAGACTGAGATGGTTTATTTTTTAATGTATTATCCTCAAGAATTTTAACGGCGTTTCTGCCAGTGTTAAAATCTTTGACACCGCAGCGTTCTTCTATGCCAGAAGCTGAGTAAGTTTTTCCTAGAGAGCTTCCGTTAAATACACATTTTGTTTTATGGTCTATGTAGGTTAAGCCATAAAGGATCTCCTGTTCATTTCTTCGTTCAGCAGTTTTAATTCCATCTCGAATAAGAATTCTGTCGAGATCAGAAACTGACTTTATCCTGTTCTGTATAAAGGCGAGATCAACCGCATTTTTTACTCTCTTTAAATGGGAATTTCTCCCAATCTTATTTGCCGCAAATTTTATTTCGAGATAAGCAAGGGTAGGTTTCATGTAAAAGCTGCTGGCTTTTAAGGGAACACCCACAGGCTGTCTCTTATCGTTCAGAATCTGGTACGCCAGACCTTTATGGAGAAACATTCTTGAATCTTTACTTCCCTGCACGGCGGTAACATTGTAGAGATTCAAGACTGCATTTAATTCTCCTATTGTGGTATATTTATAATTAGGAATTACTGCGTTTAATACAGCAGCAATTGCTTTTTTAGTTTCAGCTTTTCCATACTTTAAAACACTGCCTTGCGCAGGTTTTATATTTAGTATTTTTTCCTGTTGTCTGCCCAGTGCAGGAACCAGATTGAATGCCTTTTCAATTTCTTTACGGGCTGTTTCAGACTGGTTCCTGCCTATGTTCTGCATGTCAATTCTCTTTCCGTCGGACTTCACTTTTACAGACACTATATGGATGTGCGGATGTCCCGCATCATGATGCTGGTAGACCAGATACGGCTGAAATCCAAACCCGATTTTTTCCATATAAGATTGTGCAATTTCCATCAGCTTACTCTTTGAAATATTGCTTTCAGAGGAATCGAAATTTAGTGATATGTGCACACTTCCGCGCTTGACATTTGTATTTAATTCCAGCTGTTTTAAAAGAAGTTTAAGCCTTGATTCTTTGTGAAGTTCAGAGGCTGCTGCAGGATAATTTCCTTCTCCTATGAGTTCTGCTTTTCCTGCTTCCATCTTATTTTCATTATAATTGAAGATGTTTCTGACTGATGATCCCGTGTTTATGACTGCAACCATTTTTCAGCAAGATTTCGGATAGTCATTCTAATATCTTCAATAGAATTGAACAGTATTTTTTTATCTGTTTCAAAACCCAGAATCCACATTTTGAAATCAGAAGTCTGTGAAAGCGAGTGCAGTTTTTTCACTGCCTGATTAAAATTGTTTCCAATGGGATTCAGATCTGTTCTGAGCCTTGTTAATTCGGATATTAAATCATCAAGAGATTCGTTTCTGTATTTTAAAACAACAGGTTTTTGAAGCAGATTTTTTCGGGCAAAATCACTCAGTTTTGGGCACAGAGACTCTGCAAAATATTTCTGAAGGATCTTATATTCCTGCTCACTGAGCCTGAGATGGAGCCATCTGTTTCTGTTTTTTTTCTCGTCTTTCATCATTTTTCCTTTTCATTTGACATTACAAAACTTCCAGTTTTCACTGCCAGCGAGTTCCGAGCAGAGAGGCAGCAAAATATCGATTGTGATACAACCGGACATCTTGCAGATTGCAGGAACGTGGCAATCTTTCTGAGCCTGAATAAAAAACTCAGACTTCTTTCAAATACTCAGACGAATTTATGCAGGAAAATCCAATGCATCCCATCATAGGTAAATTTTGCTTATGATGCTTTGATGCATCATTGCTAACTTTAGGCTTTGATTTATTAATTTAAAAATGCTGAAATTATGAGTGCAAAGAATTATGCAGCCAAGGTGTTTGATACTGTATTGAGCATCCCTGGAATGAGTGAGCCGGTGAAGATTGATTTGAAAATTTCACGCAAAAATGTACTGCTTTTATCCCACTTTATAGAAAGGGGATTGCTGCTGGAAAAGGATGAAGGTAGTCTCATGGGAAGCATAGCACAGGACGAAATTACCGAACTAAAAAACATCTCGCAGGAATGCCTTCAAAAGGCTGGCCTTGTCGAACTCAATCAAAAGCTTTTGACTTTTATCGAAGACGGTAAGGTATAAATAGGAGAAACTGAAAAAACTCGAAAATGCTTTATGGATTTTTAATCTGTAGAGCATTTTTTTATTATTTAAGAGTTAAAAATGAAACTGGTATAGTTTTGATGTTTTTTGGTTTGTTTTTGATGTTTTTTCTTTCAATTTGCTGATTTACATTTGTTTTATATTAAAATAAAATTTGCCGAAGACATGGAAAACTCTAGAATTAACAACAATATAGTTTCTATCGTTAGCTTTTTATTTATACTACTATTTGTGTACGCAGCTGTAAATAAATTATTTGAGTTTGAAACTTTTAGGGTGCAGCTAGCACAGTCACCGCTTATAAGTGTTTTTGCGGCATGGGTTTCTATTTTAGTGCCTTTAATAGAGTTACTTATATCGTTGATGCTTTTATTTCCTAAGTCACGTTTTGCAGGACTTTATGCAGCGCTATGCCTGATGACTATGTTTACTGCTTATATTTTTATAGTGCTACATTTCAGCTCCTTTGTGCCATGTTCATGTGGCGGAATCCTAGAAAAGATGTCCTGGAATGTTCACCTTGTTTTTAATTTCTTTTTTATCATTCTCGCTTTAACTGGTCTACGGTTTTATGATGATTATCAAACAAGAATAAATTCAAATATTACAAAGGCATCCAAGTTAAAAAGGGCTGGACTAATAATGTTTTTCAGCATAAGTGTTGTAATTGTTTTGTTCCTAAGCTCAGAAGAGATCATTCACAAAAATAATCCATTTATTCGGCGATACATTAAAAAGACTATTAAAGCGGTTTATAATAAAGATTTAAAATTTAACTCGTATTATTTTGCAGGCGTTAGTGGAAGTAAAATTTATCTGGGGAATTTAACGGATCCTTTTGGAGTACTAAGCATAGACACTCTTCAGAATATGAGTGCAGAACATAGAATTAAATTTATTGATGATGGAGAGCCTTTTCGTAAGATTTTTGCAAAGGTGAAGCCACCCTATTTTTATCTGATAGATGGTACCGTTCCAATTGTTTACAAAGGGAATATCAAAGATTGGAAAGTAACAGGTAAAATAAAAGATATTCCACGTTTCACAGCTGCCGAACCAATAGACAGTGTAAGTCTGTTCTTACGAAATAATACAGGTCCCAATTCAGGCCATCAGTTAGGCATATATAGCGAAAGTTTTAAACCAAATACGAAATACTTTCCTGCACTTTTGCAGAAGCAGATTGACGGTATTTTCGATACAGACGGGATGCTGCTTTATAACAATGATCTCCATGAAATGATATACGTCTATTATTATCGAAACGAGTTTATAATTTCCGATAAGAAAGGAAACTTTAAGAGAAGACATACAATCGATACGATCAGCAGAGCCATGATAAAAGTTTCGGATTTAAAAGAGCATACTGAGCGCCGTTTAAGTTCCCCGCCATTTTTTGTAAATGCACTATCAGCCACTATTAAAAACCTGTTGTTTATACATTCGAAAGTTCCGGGACGCTATGAGGATGATCAGATTTGGAAGAGAGCATCAGTGGTTGATGTATATGATATTAACAAGGGAATTTATCTACTGAGTTTTCCTCTTTTTACAGAAAATAATCAAAAAATAAAAGATATGCGTGCAACTAATACGCATCTATACATTCTCAGCGGTAATAATCTAGATATCTATTCCTTTAGGGGAATCTTGAAAGAACAGCTGAAAGAATAGTAAATTATAATATACCAGCGCTGGTTGCAGGAAAGAGATCAACACCTGCTAAAAAAGTAGATCGATGTTTAATTTAATATTAACTATTATGAAAAAGACATTTTTAAAATCGACCATGCCTTTTACTGCTGCGGTAGTATTAGGAATTTCAGGTGCGTTCTTCACCACCTCTATGCAAAGTGCATCGAAATTAGCACCTCGTGACGGTTATATCAACAGCCTGTCAGGTGTCTGTGATGTCCAAGTGCAATGTTCTGACAATAGCAATAATCCAATTTGTAAAGCAAATGGACAGACTGCTTTTGGTAAAGCGAATAATTGTGGGGAGACACTTTATATGCCATAATTAATTTAAACAATCATTAAAAGCAATGCAGTTCTAAATGAACTGCATTGTATATTTTATTATCCACGATTTTCAATCCATTCAAACGCCTTTTCATTTTTAAGAAAGTGATTGAACCACTGCAGTATTCTAATTGAAAGATCCTTTTGGTTGTATGGATCCGAAAATGAATGTTCTTCTTCTGGATAAAGGAGCATTATATTGTTTTTCTCAAGACGATGCATTGCAAGATAAAGTTCAATACTTTGATGCCAGTCAACCTGCTGGTCATTTTTTCCACTCCAAAAAAGAAGCGGTTTGTTGATGTTTTCTACATTGTTCAGCGGCGAATTATTTAAATAAGTAAGAGGCATTTCATAAGCAGAAACTCCTAATCTAAACTGTCCAATATTAAACTTTATCATATGGGGTTTTCCGGTACGCCAGTTAATCGCATGGTAGAAACTGTTCAGATCTATCGGGGCAGCACCAGCAACCGAAGCTGCAAATATATCAGTCTTACCTGAAATGTATGCAGTCTCATAGCCTCCAAAAGAATGTCCCATAAGTCCGGGTTAGCGAAATTCTGAGAATTCTCTTCGAAGCTTCTTCATTGTGTATTGATACTCTCAGAACATTTCAGCTTGTAGTGCTGTCCATCTTAGGGCCACTGGTATTTGGAATCGCAGTCTTTGACGGATTCCAGCATACCCTGACGGTCTGGCTTGCCAGGTATATAAACATTTATCTCTGGCTTCCCGTTGCCAACATTTTCGGAAGCATTATCGGGAAGATTCAGGAACAGATGCTGAGGCTTGATATCTCACAGATTAATACTGCGGGAGATACTTTTTTCAGCAGGACCGATATCGGCTACTTAATTTTCATGATTATAGGAATTGTGGGGTACTTTACTGTGCCTTCTGTGGCCAATTATATCGTGCATGCATCAGGAGGAAGCGCATTGGGACAGAAAGTGACAAGCCTGTTTGGCGGATCGACTTCCTCAGTGATTGGAGGAGCTGCCACAGGAGCAGGAATGGTAATGGATTCAATGGGAAATGCAGCAGGCAGAATGAGCCAGAGCATGTCATCTTCAGCAGCTGCTTCGCCTTATTTTGAAGAAAAGGGAAATTATATGAGTGACAGGCTCAAAGGAAATTCTAAAAGTTAAATACACTAGATTATGTTTACGAAGATGAAAAATTTAGATACGGCTTTCCGCCATGTCAGGGGATTTACTATGCTGGTCGTTCTTGCTTGCGCTGCCATAACCTGTTATGCATTGTATAAAAGTTTCAGCTCTATTGCTTTAATGGAAGACAAGGTTTACATCCTGGCAAATGGAAAAGCGCTTGAGGCATTTGCATCAGACCGTAAGGATAATGTACCTGTTGAAGCAAGGGATCATGTCAGGACATTCCATCAGTTTTTCTTCAGCCTTGACCCAGATGATAAAGTAATTAAAGCCAATGTTACCAAGGCCCTGTATCTGGCTGATAATTCTGTCAAGCGCATATACGATGATTTAAAAGAAAACGGATATTATTCGGGAATTATATCAGGAAATATCAGCCAGACTGTTATTGTAGACAGCGTAAGCTTTGATATTAATGAATATCCCTACCGCTTTAAGTGCTTTGCCCGGCAGAACATCATAAGGACAACAAGCATATTGAACAGAAATCTGATTACGGAAGGAACGCTTCGAAATGTTTCAAGGAGCGATAATAATCCGCATGGTTTTCTGATTGAACGCTTCAATACTCTTGAGAACAAAGATCTTGGAACAGTAAACAGAAAGCCATGAGAAGTCTGATGCGAAAACAAAGACAGAATGTAAAGTCTTCAAGGTCATATATGATAATCAGATTCTGGTGGGTAAAAAAAATGAATAGGCTGACTAGAGACCTTTCAAATTCACAGCTTAAGTTTTCAGTAATCATTTTTGCGGCCCTTGGAACGATTTTATGTGTTTATAACGCATTGAGCGGTTTTCTGTCAGAAAGTCAAAAATCAATGAACATTGATGCAGTAAAAGTGCTTAAGCATGCTTATGGTGATGAGGTAGGCCATATGCATTCTCTGGATCTGCCATTTAACAAATATGCTGAGAGATCCAATATCAGCAGATATATTGATAGTGTGATAAATGCAGCAGACTTAATCGATTGGTCTAAAAATCAAAATTCCAACGCTGAAGATTTTACCAGCAGTCCGAATCTCAAGGAAACTAATTCATCTAACTATAAAAAAATAAGATTATGGAACATAAAACACTTTCAACCAGAGAGATAAAGAATCGCAGTATGATGCTGGTTCTTCCACTGCTTGTTCTTCCATTTATAACCATGCTGTTCTGGGTGCTTGGAGGAGGCAAAGGAACAGAAAATCCAATTTCAGGAACTGAAAAAAAAGGATTTAATATGCTGCTTCCAAATCCAAAACTAAAGGAAGATTCCAGTTTGGATAAAATGAGCTATTATGACCAGGCATCAATTGATTCTATAAAACTGCAGGAACAAAAAAAGAAAGATCCTAATTATTCGGTTGGTGCGGAAGATAATGATAATCTTGAATCAAAACGTTTTTTTGATACGGATGAGGTTGCATGGAATGATAAACAAAACGGACTGAAAACAGACTATCTAAAACCAGAGAATGAAAAGAAGATGTACCAGAAACTTGAAGCGCTCCAGAAAGCTATTGCGGAGCCTCCAAAAGAATATCAGAGCGGTCAGGATATGAGGGAATTTCAGTACCAGAAAATGCCTGACGGTGAATCAGCCGAGTTAAAAAATCTTGAACAGCTCATGGCAGTCATGAGTGCGCCTTCTGAGCCTGATCCTGAACTTGCCCAGCTTGGCGGCATGCTGGAAAATATTCTGGATATCCAGCACCCAGAACGTGTACAGGAGAAACTGCGTCAGAACTCAAAGCTTCAAAAAGGAAAAGTTTTTTCAGTGAACAGAAAAGCTGAAGAGCAAAACCTGAGCTCTCTTCAGACCAACAAAGTAAATTATGAGCAGTCAGCAAATTCATTTTATTCGCTTGATGGTGAAATCAACGATGAACAAAATCAGAACGCAGTTGAGGCAGCTGTTCATGAAACGCAGACGATTGTCAACGGTTCTATTGTAAAAATCAGACTTGCAAGTGACGTTTTTATCAATGGCGTACTAATTCCAAAAAACAGTTTCGTTTTTGGGACAGCGTCACTTAAGGGAGAAAGGCTTGAAATAAAGATCAATACCATAAAATACCAGAATTCCATTTTCCCGGTTGAACTATCCGTCTTTGATATAGACGGCATTAAAGGCATTTACATTCCTGGAACCATAAACAGGGATGTAGCAAAAGCATCCGCTGACAGGTCCATGCAGAGTATTGGACTGGCAGGAGTCAGTGATTCTTGGGGAGCTCAGGCGGCAGGAATGGGAGTGGAGGCAGCCAAATCACTTTTAAGCAGGAAAGTTAAGCTGATAAAAGTAGCAGTCAAGGCAGGTTACAAAGTGCTTCTCTACGATGAAAAAGAAAAGAATGAACAATAACTTTAAACTAAAAGAAAATGAAAAATTTAGAGACACTAATTATCACATTTATTTTTCTGGCTGGTTTTTCAGTTTCTGCACAGTATGATGCTAAAGCCGAATTTAATAATATACAGCTTAGCTATACAAAAACCACCAGTATTTTATTTCCGTATGCAGTAAAAAGCCTTGATATCGGAAGCCGTGATGTTCTGGTACAGAAAGCAAAGGGAGTTGAAAATATCCTGCTTCTTAAAGCTGGCAAGCAGAATTTTCCACAGACTAACCTGACTGTTGTAACTTCCGACGGTAATCTTTACAGTTTCATTTTAAATTTTGATGATCTGTGTCCTACATTAAATGTGGATGCACGGTTACGAATTGGTGACGATAAATCGCTGCTGTTTTCCCTTGAGAACGAAAACCAGAAAGAAATAAAAGAATATGCCCTGTTTGCTCTATCCAAGAAAAATAAGGTAAGCGGACTGGGTTCAAAAAATGCAGAAATTGAGTTTAAGGTTGACGGCATTTTTATTCATCAGGACGTGATGTATTTCAGATTGGTTTTAGGGAATGATTCCAGAATTAATTACGATGTGGACCAACTTCGTTTTTTTATCCGAGACCAGAAAAAATCCAAAAGAACTGCAGCTCAGGAAATAGAAATGACACCGCTTTTATGCACCGGAGAATTTAGCAGGATTTCCGATAAATCTGAAACTACAGTAGTTTTTGCCATAGCTAAATTTACGATACCGGAAAAGAAGAAATTCACAATGCAGGTCTTTGAGAAAAATGGAGGCAGGCATCTGGAACTTAACATAAAAAACAGGCACCTGGTTAATCTTGAAATACTGGGTAACCTATAATCAGTACTAATTTTAAATGTGAATATCATGAACGAGAAAAATGTACAGTATCTGAAAGACCAGTTAAAATATACTGGATTCGGAGAAACTTTTGATGCTGAATTAAGAGAGAATATTCAGAAGGGGGATAAGGATTTTAAATTAATGCATACCGGTATTATGAACAATGGTGTCCCTAACAAAGATACAGTCACTGTTGAACTGAATTTTAAAAAGTCCGACCAGAGCGATATGTATTTTTTCAATTCCTATCAGGTTAATCTACAAAAAGAGGATAATAAGCCGGGATTGGAACAGATTTTTTATATTAACAATGATAATACCAGCATCACTCTCAAAGAGGCGTATAATTTGATGGAGGGCAGATCGGTCAATAAGGATTTAAAGAATAAGGACGGTGAAGCCTATAATTGCTGGATTCGTATGGACTTCAAAGAAAGTGACGACCGTGGAAATTTCAAGCTTCAGCATTATCATCAGAACTATGGATATGATCTGGAAGCTTCGCTGGAAAAGCATTCGATAAAAGAACTTCTGACACCTCAGTACAAGGAAGATTTGATGAACTCTCTGAAAAAAGGCAATCTACAGTCCGTAACTTTTGTGGTAGGAGGAGAGGAGAGAAAACAGTTTGTGGAAGCTAATCCCCAGTTTAAGACTATTAAGGTTTATGATTCTTCTCTGCAGAGAATAAATGACCGTGAAAGCAAGAACGAGAAGCAGTCGCAGTCCAAAGGAAAGAGCGCAGACCTGGCTGACAATTCCGATGAGACCTCTCAGAAAGAAAAAAAAATTAATTCCCGTTCAAAAAAAGCGGGCAGATCGGTTTAAGGTGCTTAAATAAATTAAAACTGAGTTATGTCTTCTGAAAACAATCGAGTAGAAAATGAGATAAAAGTGTGGCAGTCCAAGGAAGAAAAATTAAAATTTCTATTTCAGAACAGCCCTAATATAGAACGCTCTTGTGGCATAGAGAAACTGAAATTTTTTAAGATGTTACTTTTTAAATATGAAAAGACGAAAGCTGTAGATGAAAAAATAACTCTCAGGTTTCTTAAGCATGAATATAACAAATTGAAGCATCAAGTCTATCCCAATATCATTGTTAGGCTTGTAAATGGAGCGCTTAGTGCTGTTGTTTTTGAAAGGATAGATAAACAGGATTATCTTAAAGATCTGGAATTAAACAAGAAAACTTTAGAGGAACAGTTGATAAAATGCGGTTTTCATGAGGCTTATGGCAAAGTATTGGCGAATATGAAGGAACAGCTGTTAAATTTTACTGTTCCTGTTTCTTATCACATCTCAGAGAATGAAAGACTTGAACATTCACTTCAATTTGTAAAAGATGCGCAGGGGGCTTACCAATTTGATGGATTCAGATCAATTCTTTATACAGATTCGTCGCCATCCAGCCGATGTACACATTACTTTAAGAATGAAAAATCTGAGGGCTTCAGCGCAGCTGAAGCATACGAAATGCTTGCAGGAAGAGCAGTTCTAAAAAGCGGAACCTGGAAACAGTTTAGCTTCAACGACAGGGATCTTAATGACAATTATAGGATGCATGAATTTCCAGAATCGTATGGATACAATGTAAGCAATGCTTTAAGGACTGTTCCTCTTAAAAATGATGACTATGAGACATTCGAATCCCTGGTCGATTCTTTGAAAAAGGGGAAGAGGGAAGAAGTTGCTTTTATGATACAAGGGAGAGAAATGAAGGTTTTTTTGGAAGCAAATCCACGGTTTAAAACCTTGAATTTTTATAATGACAGAATGCAGAAACTTAGTCTGGGAGAAATTAAAAGCGGCTGTAAAATTAGCCCGCTGCTGAAACCACAGCACAATATTGAGACTCAGACCGCAAAAAAATCTCATCATATGTGATGTTTATTTATCTTATAGAGTTATGGAAGATTTTAAGCTTTTATCGGGATTTTTTCAGGCAATTGAAAATGATTTCAGAATCAGCACAACTCACATTGCAATTTTTGCCGCCCTGCTTCAATTTCGCGCAAACAGGAATTTTATAAATCCAATTCAGGCATACAGTATTGAAATCCAGAATATCGCTAAGGTTGTATCTCCAAAAACTTATCATAAATGCATGCGCGAATTAGATGATTACGGTTATCTTATTTATGTCCCGACAAAGAATAAGAACAAAAGAAGCAGTGTTTATTTTTATTTGGAGTAAGCTTTGCGGCAATTTTTTTGGAATGACGATGATCTTTTTAAGTATATGATTTAATTTTTTGTAACGCATTAAGCCGGTATTTTATGGAAGAACTTATAACAAAAGACGATTTAAGGCAGTTTGGACTGTTAATGACCGATACAATCCGTAATGCGGTTTCGGAAGCTTTTAATGCAGAAAATATTGAAAGGGAATCTGAGTGGCTGAAAAGTAAGGCTGTCCGCAGGATGCTCGACATTTCTGCCGGATCTGTTCAGACTCTTAGAACATCACAAAAAGTACGTTTTAAGAAAGTGCTTGGATCCTATTATTACAATAGAGAAGATATTCAAAAACTTTTTAGGGATGAAAAAGACTAAGAAATTAAAAGAAAGCAATATCATGGAATATCTTTCAGTTTATATTGCTGATCCAAAGCTTAATGTGTGGCATTTGTCAATTTTAACGGCAATATTAGGATTGGGTTACAGACAGGGGCAGGGTAGGAGGATACAAGTCAGCCGAAGTAAAATTATGGAAATGGCGCATGTAAATACACTACCCACTTATCACAAATATTTTAAACAGCTGCAGGAATTAGGTTATATTAAATACAGCCCGTCTTATCATCCGGGTTATAAAAGTGTAGTTAAACTATATAAAAAGAGGCTATCTCAGAATTGTTGAGATAGCCTCTTTGATTTTAATTACCATCTGAAAGCAAGTTTCAAGAAGTTATGTTGTATTTCTTTTTAATTGCCTGGATTTCTTTTTCAAGTCTTCCGAGAACCGCTAAGTCCGGTTTTGAAATCTTGGAAGCGTTTTTGTTCAGCTTTTTATTCAGAATTGACATTTCACGACCGATTGTAGCCTGCTCAGTTATAGCATATGCCTCAGTCTGTTTTACCGATGCATGACCCAGCAGTTCTTTAACTACATTAATAGGGACGTTGTTATTTAATGTCACAGTGCTTCCAAATGTACGGCGGGCCATATGCGTGTTTAATGTAAAAGGAAAGCCACACAAGACTGCCACCTCTTTTAGATACTCATTCATTTTCTGGTTGGATGAAACAGGAAGCACGGTTCCGCGCTGGATACACAGCGGGTGCTCTTTATATTTTTCAACTATTTTCAGTGCTTGGGGAAGAAGAGGGACATTAAATGATGAGTTTGTTTTCTGCCTTTCGGACATAATCCATAGATTTCCATCAATGCCTTCTTTGATATCCGTTTTCTTTAATTGATAAGCGTCTATGTAAGCCAGGCCAGTGTAGCATTGGAAGACAAATACATCCCTTACTACGTTGAGCCTGTCAGTTGTGAAATAATGACTTTCAAGTTCGTACAATTCCTGTGCGGTGAGTGGTTTTTTTACCAGTTTCGTTTTACGTCCCTTAAAGTTCTTAAATGGGTCCTTGGTGATTAACTCCTTATCAATGGCGCGGATTACAATCTTTTTGAAATTTGCAATGTATTTGAGGGTGGTGTTGTTGCTGCAGTCGCGTACAGTTCTAAGGTAAAACTCGAAATCCTTTACAAACTCAAGATTCAAATCCGCAAATTCAAGATCGTGCTTTTTAAGCTTGAATTTTATAAACGCAGTCAAATGGTTTTTAGTAATGGTAAACCGGTCAAGGGTGCCTTTTGCATAGCCTTTTCCAAGAAGCGCCTCCATTTCATCATTATGCTTTTGAAATTCCTCGAGCACCTTGATCTTCGGCGCTGTCCTGCCGAGAACCTCGTCCATAATTTTCTCAGCGGTTATGAGTTTGCCGCTGTACATCATTTCGGTTTTGATTTCATTGATTTTTAAAGTCAGCGAATCCAAAAAGAAGTTCAGCGACTTTGCATCTTCCTTTGAGCCGACCGCTCTTTCGAACCTTTGATCCCATCGTGTACTATCCCATTTTCTTTTGGTTGAGCTTTCCTTACGGATACCGTCAACAGTTATTCTGAAATACACAATCCATTCTTTACTTTCTATTTTGGGTCTTTTTAAAAAGAATCCCAAACCAAAACTGCTTTCCAACATAATCCTACTTTTTAAATTAATAAATGTAGAATAATATTACTGCCAAATCAAGTCGTTAATCTCGTTAACCCCCTGTAGTATAAGGGATTTTTGCTGTTTCTGGTGCACTTTTCAGCGCGCCGGAAAGTGCACCGATTCTGCACCTTTAATTTTGTGAGGATTTATAAATATTGAAAACAGGCCTAAAATAAAAAAAACCTGCAAATCCTTGAATTTGCAGGTCTTCAGACATTTTTTTTGGCTTTTTGAAAAGAATGAAAACTTTAAGTTTTCCGCCTTTTAGGCCTTTCCGTGGGGAGAGCAGTACTCGAACCCATGAGGTATCTTTTTAATATTTTAAAGATGCTAATATTTGGATGTTTTTTAAATTAATAGTTCTTACAAATTCGTGTATTGGTTAGACTCCATTTTAGTGATAAAGTGATGCATTTTTATATTTACTTTTAATTAATTGAATTTCTTTTTCAAGTTTCTCAAGAGTGGTTAAATCTTCTTGAGAAATCTCATTTGTATGCTGAGTGAGTTTTTGATTTAGTATGGACATTTCTCTTCCTATAGTTGTCTGCTCTGTTATGGCATAAGCTTCTGTCTGTTTAACAGAGGAGTGCCCGAGCAGTTCTTTGACCACGTTAATTGGGACATTATTGTTTAAGGTTACCGTGCTTCCAAATGTACGGCGCGCCATATGGGTATTAAGTGGAAAAGGAAAACCGCATAATACGGCAATTTCTTTAAGGTAGCCATTCATTTTCTGATTGGAATAAACAGGCAGCAGAGTCCCTCGTTTGATGCAGAGAGGATGATCTTTATATTTTTCAAGAATTCTGGCAGCATGAGGCAGTAGCGGAATCTTTGCAGTTGAATTAGTTTTCTGCCGCTCAGAGATGATCCAGGGTTTTCCATCCACTCCGTCTTTTATATCAGCACTTGTGAGCTGGTAGGCATCAATGTATGCAAGTCCTGTGTAGCATTGGAATACAAAAATGTCGCGTACTGTACTGAGTCTTTCTATTGAAAACTGATGGGCTTCCAATTCAGCCAATTCTTTTGCAGAGATAGGCTTTTTTACAATTTTAGTTTTTTTGCCTTTAAAGCTTTTAAAAGGGTCTTTTTCAATAATTTCTTTATCAAGTGCACGAATGACAATTTTTTTGAAGTTGGCAATGTATTTAAGGGTTGTATTATTGCTGCATTTGCGGACAGACCGCAGGTAAAACTCTAAATCTTTTACAAATTCAAGATCTAGATCTGCAAATTCAAAATCATCAGCATTATACTTGAATTTTATAAAATTGGACACGTGGTTTTTGGTTATGTTAAACCTTTCCAAGGTTGCGCCCGTGTAACCATTGCCAACCAACGCCTCCAATTCATCATTATGTTTCTGAAATTCTTCAAGCACTTTTACTCTCGGCGTTATTCTTCCCATCACGTGGTCCATGATTTTTTGAGACGTTATTGGTTTTCCGCTGTAGAGTATCTCTGTTTTAATATCGTGGATTTTTGAGGTGAGCGAGTCAAGAAAAAAATTAAGTGACTTTGCGTCTTCTTTTGTGCCGACGGCTCTTTCAGTTTTCTGGTTCCATCGCTCCAGATCCCATTGGCGTCTTGTAGATGCTTCTTTAGGAATGCCGTCAACGGTAATCCTGAAATAAACGGTTCTAATTTTACTCTCATGTCGGGGAACTTTCAAGAAGAAAATTAACCCAAAGCTGTTCTCTAGCATAATTCAATTTATTAGATTAGTAAATGTAGAATTATAACCTTATTTAAACAAGATGTAAATGTGCTTAACCCCTTTGATATCGGGACTTAAGATAAAATCTTGTGGCACACTTTTAAAATCTTAGCCTGCGCCACGAATGCGCCACGAAGATTTTGTCTGTTTTTGAAAATATTGAAAAGCGGTATAAAAGAAGAAACCCTGCAAATCGTTTGATTTGCAGGGTTTTCCGTGAATTTTAGCCTTTTTTGTAAACTTTGAAAAGTCTCTTTTTAAGCTCTCAGCGGAGAAAGAGGTTCCTCCTTGATTTATTAAAACCCTAGTAAATACTAGGCTTCATATGCTATTTAAGAACGGGCACAGAAAAAAAGTGTACCTCGAAATTTTGAACAATTTCTTTAAACGAAAATAGGATAAAACAGTTTAATTATACAAAAAAATTATGGAATTTCTAGAGATTTAAAAATCTATAGTTGCTATTTATTTGTCAATTGATGTATTTTGAAGGTATCCTTAAAGCATTATTATGGGGCTTTTGAGTAATCGTAGTTGTTATGATGTCAATCTATTTCAAAATTCTTTTTGTATGATGAATGGGAATTCTTTACAAATGCAAGATATTTTGTTTAGCAAATAAAACCTGATTTCAATTTACTATAATATTCTTTTCTGATTATCCAGTAGATGTTTGTATCTCCAATTATTCGTGATTCTAAATTAATACAGACTGTGCTTCTTAAGAAAGTTTATATTTATCTGCAGATTTAGATGCAATTCAAGCTGTTTAAGGCATTATAATCAAGTTATCTGCCATCTGTCTTTCCTAATTTACGGCTACTTTTCCATCCATTTTACAAAACAATACTTATTCCGAAAATCTTCGGAATTTCAGGATAATATATGTTGTTGTAAATGAGGAAAGATAAAGTTAGACTTCGTTAAAAAGAAATAAGTTACTAAACTGTAAATTTTACAATTTTAGCAGGATTACCTGCAACAACGGCGTTATCTGGAATGTCTTTGTTTACGACTGAACCAGCTCCAATAATAACATTATTTCCAATACTGACGCCCATTAAGATAACTGAGTTTCCTCCAATCCAAACATTATTACCAATTTTAACTGGTTTTGAAATCCCTTGCATTGTAATTCTATCAAAAGAAGTCAAAGGATGAGAAACTGCAAAAATACCTGTATTAGGACCTATCATGCAGTTATCGCCGATTTCAACTCTGGCCATATCTAAAATTGTAACATTATAATTAGTAAGAAAATTATTTCCAACATGTATATTAAATCCCATATCACAATTAAATCCCGGTTTAATAGATAAATCAGATCCAGCAGAACCAAAAAGACTTCTGAGTTTTATTTCTCTAATTTTACTTGAGGCTCGTGGAACAGAATCTATCTCCTCCAAAAGCATTGATGCCTTAGTTAGATAATGCTGAATTAAGCAGTCCTTCATATCGTAAATCTCGCCGCTCATCATTTTTTTAAATTCTAGATCATCAAATTCGGTGTCGTTTTTCATTTTTAAACAATTTTAGTTAAGCAAGGCTTCAGCTTTACATCAGATGAACATCCTTGTTGAATTTCCTTATTATTTTTGAATCAGCAAATTTAATTATCAGCTGAGGATTACGCTTTACTATTAAGGTCATAGATATTGATGAATTAGACTAGAAAATAAAGAAAGAGAAAATGAATAGAAATTATACTTACTACAAAAGGGCCGAGACATATGTTGTCCGCCATTCCTTCTGTTTCTGAGTGCTGGAATTTGAACATATATAATAATTTGTACAACGTTATTTCAGTTCATATAATTCAAGATTCAATCACATGAGTTTTTGAAACGCAAGACAATTGACTGAAAATGTTTGTATTATCACACTTAGGAAGATTATTAAAAGGGCTCTGCAGTATTTAATAAATGCTACATATTGAGCTGTAATATCAAAAGATCTGGACGGATTGATAAAGCTTATAATAATTTTTTAGGCTAATTTTACGTCGAAATAAAATATAACTTTCTTAAAAACAAAAAATTTAAAATATATAATTGCCGGGCCTCAAAAAACGAGTAATTTTATATAAATACAACGATTATGAAAGCAACCAAGGTTCCCGGGCAGCTTATTGATGCACCTTACTATAATAATTTTGTAAAACTTGATTCTGTCAATATTATAGAATCTTGTACGCATATCCGTGACAAGAAAGGTGCCATGTTTTTACAAGATCATATGCTCCTATTTGTACTCGAAGGCACAAAGCATATTACTTATGGAAATAAGACTTACACTATTGAAAAAAACCAAATGGTTCTTTTAAAGAAAAATATAAGTTTTGATTATCATAAGACCGGTAATTTCGAGAACAAGGATTGTTATGATTGTCTGATGTTTTTTTTAAAGGACGAATTTATTTTAGATTTTATAAAAATGACCGAAATAAAAGAGGTGCCTACTGAAGAAATGGCCAGAGTAACAGTCCGAACGGTGCAGGAGCCACTTCGCTCCTTTGTTTTGTCGATCAAGCCTTATTTTAATGATCCAGATAAAATAGATTCTGGTCTGGTTAGATTAAAGATGCTGGAGCTGCTTTATGATCTTGCAAGTACGGACCGAGCATTATTGCTTCAGTTACTGCAGTTAAAGCAGCAGGCTATAAGCGATATTACACAAATCCTTGAAGAGAATTTAACAAGTCCTTTGACTCTTGAAGATTTCGCTTACTTATCTGGCAGAAGTTTATCGAGTTTTAAAAGAGATTTTAGTGCAATATATAAAACAGCCCCAGCAAAATGGATCAGGGAAAAGAGGCTTAACCATGCGCAAAATTTACTAACTGTAACAGAACTGCCCATTACTGATGTTTGTTACGAATCTGGATTTGAGAGTCCTGCGCATTTTTCAAGACTTTATAAAAAGTATTTTGGAGTATCTCCTTCGAGTGCTAGAATTACATCAAAATAATTTATTACATCACCATTTTTTACAATGGCAGATTTAACATCTGCTTTTTCCTTTTTCTTGACATTTTCGGTCCTCAATAATTTAGTATTTATTATCACAGTGCGCATTAGCGGCATGTTATTTTTTTATACCTGTTGATTTTATGAAATTTACAGACACATGTATGAACTGAATTATCATATTATATGGACTTCAGAGACAATCCTCTCTTAATATCATAAAGTAATTTTGTAGCAGCTAAATTACTTTATATGAAAAAAAATAATTCAAGAAGAGAGTTTATTCAGAAGGCTGCACTTGCCGGTACTGGACTTTTTGTTGCTAATAATGTCGCATTTGCAGAAACTATCAATGAGACGCCAATAGCTGAAAAGAAAAATTTGAAATCAAAGGGTTTTGCCGCGAGAGACAGTAGTGGTAAACTTTCCGCATGGGAATTTGAACGCCGTCAGGTAGGTGATGATGAAATTGTAATTGATATTAAATTTTCCGGAGTCTGCCACAGCGATATCCATACGGTGCGTGGAGAGTGGGGCAGTCAGCAGTATCCTCTTGTACCTGGGCACGAAATTGCAGGTATTGTCTCTGCGGTAGGAATTAATGTTCGAGGTTTCAAAGTTGGAGATAAAGCAGGAGTTGGATGTATGGTAGACAGTTGCGGGACCTGCGACAGCTGTATTGAAGGACAAGAGCAGCACTGCGACAAAGGAGCTACCGTGATGACCTACGGAACTGCTAGCAAGCAGTCTCCGACTGGAATAACGCAGGGTGGTTATTCAAATAATATTGTGGTAAAAGAAAGTTTTGCTATAAAAATCCCTGAAAATCTTCCTTTAAAAGAAGCTGCGCCATTGTTGTGTGCTGGCGTTACTACGTATTCTCCATTAATGAAAGTAGAAGTTAACAGTGGTATGAAAATTGGTGTTGCCGGAATAGGCGGCCTTGGACATATGGCAGTTAAAATTGCAGTTTCGAAAGGTGCTGAAGTATTAGCTTTTACTACTTCTTCTGAGAAAGTTGATGATATAAAAGCTTTTGGAGCTAAAGAAGTTGTGGTTGTCGATTCTATCGATAAACTGGCTGCTTACAAAGGGACCTTGGATTTTATGATCAGCAGCATACCCGCGAGCTATGATCTGGGAGCCTATGTTTCTCTAGTAAAACCTGGCGGCACCTACACACAGGTTGGACTGCCTGCCAAAGATCTGTCCTTCAACAATTTTTCCTTTGTAGCTAATGGTGTCAATTTTAATGGTTCACTTATCGGCGGGATTCCAGAAACTCAGGAAGTAATCAATTACTGTGCAATAAAGAAAATATATCCTACTGTTGAGACAATTGATCCTGCTGAAATAAATGAAGTTTATGAAAAGATTATTGCAAAACAGGCTAGATACCGCTACGTAATTGATGCTGAAAAATTCTAAGATTCTATAATAATTAAATTAATAAGTATAATGAAAAATGAAAAATTAGCCTTGATTACCGGGGCGTCTAATGGTATTGGATACGAACTGGCCAAAATATTTGCTCAGAATAATTTTGATTTAATTCTAGTTGCACGAGGCCAGAAAAAGCTAGATGAAACCAAGAAAGAACTTGAAAAATTTAAGGTAAAGGTGCATACATATGCAGCTGACTTAAGCAGTTTCGATGATATTGTTTCATTAAAAAGTTGGAGTACAGATGCGGGCCATCAGATTGATGTATTAGTTTTAAACGCAGGACAGGGTTACGGAGGAGATTTTATACATTCAACACTGCTTGAAAGAGAGCTGGAACTGATCCGTTTAAATGTTGACTCAGTTGTGCATATGTCAAAACTTTTTATCAAAGACATGGTGCAGAAAAACAAGGGTAAGGTTCTTATTACTTCCTCGGTCTCAGGTACGGCTCCTATCCCTTTTGAAGCTGTTTATGGTGCAAGTAAAGCATTTATTAATTCTTTTTTTTATGCACTGCGTAATGAAATCAGAACCAGCAATGTGTCAATGACCCTGCTGATGCCCGGAGCCACTGAGACGAACTTTTTTAAAAATGCAGGACAGGCAGATACAACTGTCGGTTCAATGAAAAAAGACGATCCTGCAGAGGTGGCGCAGAGGGCTTACTACGCATTGATGTCGCATCACGAATATGTCTATGGCAGCGACGATACCGAATACATGGGAGATGTGCTTAACAGGCTGCAGAGTGAGTCGCAGAAGGCACAGAGGCACAGGATTATCTCAGAACCTGAATCCGCAAAAAAATAAAAAGTAACAGCCTTTAAAGAGAAGTAAAATGAATAATATAAAAGATACAGTAACTGTAATCACTGGAGCCTCATCAGGTATTGGGGCTGAAAGTGCTAGATATATAGCCTCACAGGGAGGGATTGTTGTGCTTATAGCACGAAATGAACAAAAGCTGATAAAACTTGCTGATGAAATTACAGCTCAGGGCGGCAGAGCAGTTTACATGACTGCAGATGTAAGCAGTGCAGATGAAATGCAGCATGTGCAAACTTTCTGCAGAGAAAAATATGGAAAAGTAGATAATCTGGTGAACAATGCTGGTTTAATGCTTTTTTCCTACTGGAAAGATGCTGTGCTTGCTGATTGGAATAAAATGGTGGATGTTAATATTAAAGGATATTTAAATGGGATTGCCGCGTTTCTTCCTGGTATGGTTGAGAATAATTCAGGGACAATTGTAAACATGTCTTCGGTTGTCGGCATGCGTACCGGTGAAGGTGCCGGTGTTTACAGTGCTACTAAATTCTTTATTGCCGGGATGACTGAAAGCCTGCGTAAAGAAGTAGGGACAAAACATAATATACAGGTAGCAATGGTAAGTCCAGGTACTATAGATACAGGATGGGCAGACAAAGTTACTGACGAGAACGGAAGCATATTAGCCAAAGAGGTTAATAGCCAGGCTTCTATAAAGTCCTCGGCAATAGCCAGCGCCGTTGTTTTTATTCTTAATCAAGAAAAAGGAACATCTGTTAATGATATTACTGTGGCTCCTACTTCTCAAAATTGGTAGTGAAAATCTTAGATTAATAAATAATAAAGCTCAGACTTCGGGCACTGGAGGGACCTGAGTTATGTTGCGGGTTTTTCGCAATAAATGCAATTTTATTATCTTTCTGATAATATAATTTTATAATGTTAAAAAGTATGAAACTTGTTAATAATATTGAAATTCCTGCTATAGGATACGGTACATGGCAGACCCCCAACGACCAGACTACTGTTCTAGGGGTCACCAAAGCGATCGAAGCGGGCTATCGTCATATTGATACCGCGGCTGTATATGGTAATGAAACAGCTATTGGCAGAGCGCTAAAGCAAAGCAGTGTGGATAGGGAAAGTCTTTTTGTCGCCAGTAAGGTTTGGAATACTGAGCGTGGCTATGAAAAAACAAAGAAGGCATTTCGTAAAACACTTCAGGATCTTCAGCTAGATTATCTGGATCTGTACTTAATCCATTGGCCTGCAGCAGGTCATCAGTTTAGGAACTGGCAGGAGCTAAATCTGTATACCTGGCGTGCCCTTGAAGAATTATGCTCTGAGGGTCTGGTAAAATCAATAGGAGTAAGTAATTTTCTGCCTCACCATCTCCAGCCTTTGATTGATGCGGCAGAAATAAAACCAATGGTTAATCAAATTGAGTATCATCCAGGTTTCAGACAGCAGCAAACAGTGGATTTCTGCAGAATAAATGATATAATTGTCGAGGGATGGAGTCCTCTTGGTACGGGCAGGCTTCTTGAAAACCAAAGTCTGCAGGATATTGCCACCAAATACAACAAGACTGTAGCCCAGCTCTGCATTCGATGGGCATTGCAGAATGAGGTAATTCCGCTTCCAAAATCAATCACACCTAATCGTATAATTGAAAACTTTGAGGTATGGGGATTTGAAATTGATAAAGCAGATATGCAGACAATCGATAAAATGAAGGACATCGGAAGTTCAGGACTCGATCCCGATAAGGTTAACTTTTAAAAAATGAATTTCAATGTAATAATTTAATAGCAGCAGGCACTTCAGCAGCTGCTGTTTTTTTTTCAGCTGGATAATCTTTCATGATTTGCAGCACTTCTTCTAAGTGTGTTTTTATGTGCACGCCATTAGTATAAAAGATACGCCATTGGTGTAATTTCGCTATATTTAATGTGTGATTTCCAGTAAATTTGCATTTAATTCTAGTTTTCAAAAAACAGCGTTGCAGCATTTTTACCGCAAAAAGTAAATGTCTTTCTATTAATAGGAGAAATAATTTAACTTTTTGCGGCATAAAATATGTCAGGTCCACCTGATTTATTTTGTCTTTTTACCTGCTGTTTTATAGCTGATTTCTCCATTCTCAGAAGTAATCTTTTCGTAATAGATGTCGTTAACGCGGTAATAATTTTTACCGTTTATTGAAATTGATTCGGCGCCTTGCGGGAGTTGTGAAATAAATTCGGAATGTTCAAGGCATATTATCTTCTCATCAGGTTTTTCAACTACCTTATAAATATTTGGCTGAATCTGGATGTAGTATACGTCATTCAAATAATAGTAGGATGTCCCTGCGAGAATAAGAGTTGCAAAACCAGGTGGTAAAACATTTACATGAATCCCTACAGGCGGTCTAACAATTGTATAGCCTCCTTGGTAAGGACGGTAATAAATTCCATCAGCATAATGGTAATTTACTCCATTATAAACACTTACTCTGCTGTGAGGAATTGTTTTAGTAACTGTAATTTTTGCTGTTGCCCGGTGCTGAGCATGAACTGTCAGGACTGCTGATAAATTTAGTAATAGAGCGATTAGTGAATTTTTAATTTTCATGATAACGATTTTTATTAATATTTATATTCTTTGATAATAGATTAAGGCTGTCTATCTGCATTTAGATGTCTTTATTATTACAGTTTTTTGAACAATGAACCACTATGAGTTACTGGTTTAGAAACTTAAATGATTTTGTTACTAAGAGCTTTGATACAAAGCAAAAAAAGGCAAATTAAATATTTTGTGAAAAGACAATCTGTTTTAAGCAGGCATATTTAATATTGAAGCGGACAGCTGGTGTTTCTTTTAGACATATTGCGCCCATAAACCTTTATTTTTAATATTTTCAGTTTATAAACGGCCTGTATTCAAAAGAAATTCATGAAATTTGGTTTGAGCACAAATCCAAATCTAATCATACTGGCCTGTTGATTATACTGCAGTAAGTTTTCACCATACCCATGAAAAGCCTGAACCATCATATACAGATTTGAAGTCGGAATTGCTTTGTAAAACAGCTGTGTTTCAATTGATCCTCTCCAGTCCCAGTCAGCTCCTTTTTTTACTATTACCTTTGCGTAAAGTTTTTGAGGAATGAAAATATAAGTGAAAGCAAGATCTCCGTATCCAATGTATTTAGACAGTTTGGGATTATCTGATAACGAGCCGTATGGAATGGTTAGTTTTGCATCAATAATTAATTTTGGACTTACTTCTGCACCCCAGTTAAACGAAATAAAATTCCAGCTTCTTGAAGAGATGCTGTCTTTGCCATTTGACTCATGCTCAAGCATTAAGGAATAATATCCTAATCGTCCTTTTTTATTCATGTAGGGTCTTATAAGGCCAAGGCCGGGATTAAAGTTTATATCGCCGAATGGACTTGATTTCTGATAGACATCCCAAAAAGATTTCTGGGTGTAGGTGAGATAGGAGTATACGTTATCAAATAATGGTTTCTGATTTATTCGATATTTAAAACTTATCTGGAATTTAACATCTGAATTGTTAATTGATGGACCATCTCTGAAAGAAGTACCTGTAATAAAATAATTATCCTTGTGCATACTGAAATTCGGCTGGCTTAAAAAAATAGCAGTTGCCTTTTTTTTTTCGACTGAATCGTTTTGTGCATTTACCCCATTACAGTATAGAAAAAAGAAAAATAGAGATAATAATCTTAAAACTCCCCCTGTATTACAATGCCAAGTACAATTAGCCAGCGAGAAAATGTTTTTTTGAAAATCCAGCACTGATTTTGATAAATGATTTTTATAATCCATGTGAATGTTTCTGAAGGTTATTTTCTTTTTGCAAGGTTTGATGGATTCAGGGTGTATGAAAATCCCATATTAACACCGAATCCAAAAGTGTTAAGACTTCCTGAGCCTCCATTGTTGATATAGTACTTTAAAGGAAGTGCAGCATTTACTTTTAAGCTGGGAGAAAGTCTGTATTCCAGCCCAAAATCATAAAGCAGTGTGATGTATTGGTTTTCGCTGTTTTTTTTTGACACAGAAGTCTGCTTTCTTCTTAATTTAACATCTATCAGGGAATAAAAACCCAGTCCTGCTGAAGAAAAGTATCTCAGAGGCTCTTCATTATTATAATATTTTCTAAAAGTAAGATCGGCGCCGAAAAGAGCATGTGCATTTATGGTATCCCTGCTGACGGTCTGGAGTTTTTCTTTAGTTTTGGTCTTATTGGCGATCGAATAATTTAAATTTAAAACCAGGGCAGTAGTATGGCTGGTGTTTTTTTTTAATGAAATCCCAAGTAAACCTATTGCTGTTTTGTCAATTCCCAGTTTAGCTCCGGTAAGAAAAAAAGGATTATAATTAAATCCTATATCAAAGTTTTTTTTATAGTTAGCCATTTTTACGGCATCTACTTCCTGTGTGGTGTAAACAATAGGCATAAAATAGTTGGTGGTGGTTGTTTTTTTTTTAATCTCTTCTTTTATTTGCTGAAGTTCCAGGTCTTTCGCTGCAATAATTTTAAATTCATATTTCTGCGGGTGCGAATTCACATCATTTTGAGAAAAACCATTTTCTTCGCTAATTAAATAATATGAAGATTTTTCAATACGGTTTACAAAAGAGTTTACATTTATAATCTGCTCATAACAATTAAGAGGGAAGTTATTCTGCTTTTCAATAACGCGGATGTATAAAAAATTATAGTCACTAAAAAGGCCGGAGGATATATATCTGTTATTTAAAGCATGAAATTTAATATCTGCTGCAGATACTTCAACTACTATTACTCCTTTTGGGTTTTTTGCTTTCTTCTCAAAAACTGTTTCGCTGTAACAGACTGTGCCGGGATTATTATATTGATGTACCGTCTGAGCTGCCAAAGGTGAAATACTGATACAAAAAATCAGCAAAAAGAGCAAATTCGATTTAATTTCACAACTGTGTAAAATCTTAATGTTAGGCTTTAATAAATAATTTAAGCTGATGGGTGATTTAAGCATTGGTATAAGTTTCTTTTAAAATGAATCACAACTTGTCAATAGTTTTGAATAATGGAGGCGCAAAAAGTGTTTTCTTTTTGGGCCGCCCGTGTTAAGCCAGTAGAACATATGGTATATATACCGCCGGATTCCAGCTTCATCTGAGTTTTATAATGCGCATTTTTGGATAATCTGCTCTGACGATATTTTATCCAGTAGTATCCATTTTCAACCTCGATAAAAGCGGTTGCCTGTTTATACGCTAACTCTTTGTTTACTTTTAGTCCATTTCCTTGAAGAGTTATTATCTGGCTGTCTCTTGAAAGATTTATAAATCGGATCAGAGATTTTCCTATGGGAGGTGCGGCCCAGGTGTCCTTGAATCCTAAGAAAAATATTTTTTTGGATGAATCTTCCAAAGCAAAAAGGCTCATATTTTCATTTGTATTGAGAGAAAGACTGTTTACAGCTAATACAGATCCATTATCGTTAATGGCAGTGATCCTGTTGGCTCCAATAAATAAACTAAAATAACCTGTGGGGCATGAATATTTCGAAGCTGATTTTTTGAGTTCTTCCGAGTTGAATAAAAAAGACAGATTGCTGGATTTTTGTATTAAATTGGTAAAGTTTACGTGCGGCATTTCAGTACAATCTTGACCGTAATATAAAGCACTATTATAAGCATAGGAATGATATTGTGAGTTATTTGAACAAGAGTACGATATCATGCAAAAAAGAAAATAAGTTAACCTGTATTTAGTAAAAAAAATATTCATGTTTCATTTCGCATTATTCAATTTTTTGTAAGCTCTATTAATTATTGTATATTGAATTACATCAATTAATGCAGTTTTAGCGGTGAACATTAATTGTTTAAACTTAAATTTTTAGGCATTAATATTTTAAGAAAATATCAGTGGTTTGTGTTTTTAATACTATAAAGTGTTAGTATTAAGAGACCACTGATATTATTCTGCTGATAAAAAGTTTAAAACTTCTTAAAGCAGTTACTCCTGAGCTTCGGGAGTGAGCTGTTTTTTCGGACTCGGAGGCAGCAGTATAATTCCTATATTAAAAAAGCCTCCTGATTCAGAATCGAATTTGTGTTTGCTGCCGGCCAGATCTTCAAACTGATACATACGCATGGTGCTGATTCCTCCCGAAGCTTCAATCAATAAAGTTTTTGTAAGCTGGTAATTAACAAACGGGCCTATGTTGGCTCGTGCATAATTGAACCGGTCCATTTCAGTATCACTTGAAAAACTTTTTGAGCTTGCATTAAAGTTCGCCCCGTTTACTGCTGCCCTGAAACCAAGCCCGATTTTGTTCTCCGGGCCGGTCTGGTAAACGTAATTGGCAAATATCGGCAGATAGATATTCAATGCATGCCTGTCTTTTTTGTATTGGTACTGAATACTTGGAAACAGCAGCGGTTTTCCAAACCGCATGGTATATATTAATCCTGCCCCTCCAATTACATTATCGTTAAATTTCTTGGTAACCATGGCATTTCCCTGAACAATAAAATCATGCCAGGAAAGTTTATCTTTAAAATCACTGGCCAGTGTTGGAGAGAGGCGGCCTATGAATGTCCATTTTTCATTAAACCGGTAAATGTAGGTAAAGGAATAACTTATTTTATGAAATGTCATCTCGTTTTTTGAAGATAGGGCATCATTGTAAATGGCAGTTTCTACAATTCCGTACTGAAGCCCGTTAACTAAAATAGTTTTCTTGTCCTGGAGCATTTTAGGAAAACTTACAAAGGCACCTGCTTCGCTGAAAGCGGCTTTATTTCCGCCGGCATCATCTTTGAATTTCACTTTGGGATAACTTAAGAATTCTAATCCTGCAAGTTTTAGGTCTTGTGCCCTGCTCTGAAAACAGAGCAGTAACAGACTTATCGATACTATTTGTTTTATTGACTTTGTCATATTGTTATTCATTATTAATATATTTCACAGCTGTATAACAGCATGCTGTAAACTCATTGTTTATTAGAAATTCCTATCGGGATGTTTTGAATTTGATTTGAACCGCACTATCAATTTTTCTACAATCATATATACAGCAGGAACAAGAAACAGCGTGAGTAAAAAAGAACTTGTAAGTCCCCCGATCAGAACCCATGCCATCCCGTTTTTGAATTCAGAACCTGGACTTTGAGAAAGTGCCAGGGGAAGCATTCCTAATATCATTGCGAAAGTTGTCATAATAATTGGACGAAGCCTTTCTTTCCCTGCCTCTATTAAGGCCTCTTTGGCGCTGAAGCCTTTCTCTTTAAGATGATTGGCAAAGTCCACGATAAGAATGCCATTTTTAGTTACAAGTCCCAACAGCATAATTATTCCTATAATAGTAAAAATGGTCAGCTGGTTCATTGTCAGGGCTATGGCAAGCAGCGCTCCAATCAGGGCTACAGGCACCGAAAAAATAACCACAAAAGGGTAGACCAGACTTTCATAAAGACTTACCATTACCATATATACAAGAAGTATGGCTATGATCAATGCAATACCTAAACTCATAAAGGCATCTTTTTGATTTTTGGAGTCCCCTTGAAAATCCACTTCGATACCGGCAGGATAGCCAGCCTTATGCACAGCTGCCTGAATATCCTGTACAATGGTTCCCGAAGGACGTCCAACGGCTGCGGAAGTTATTGTTATAGAATTTTGTCTGTCACTTCTCTGCAGGATCGACTGTCCCACTACTTCTTCTACATCAGCAACCTGCCAGAGTTTTATTAACTGCCCCTTACTGCCGTTTAGAGAAAGATTTCTGATCGCTTCAATATCCTGCTTGTCGGTCTGGCTGATTTCTACATTTATTTTATAGATATTATCTCCCTGCATGAATTCTGTATCGTCATTTCCGTTAAAGGCCAGCTGGATGCTCTGGGCAACGTCAGGAAGAGTAAGTCCCAGTTTTGCTATGCGATCTCTCTGCGGAGTTATTTTAATCTGTTTTACAGTTCCTTTGGTGCTGTAACGCACGTAATCAGTCCCAGCTGTCTGCATTACAACTTGTTTAATTTTTGCGGCTGCGCTGTAAAGACTGTTAATATCGGTTCCTTTTACAACAACCTGGATCGGTGCATTTACACCTCCTGTGATGCTTGTTGGAATTACAGTTACCTGAAGTCCTGGTATCTTCTCAATTTCATTTCTGGCCGTGACTCCAAATTGATCCGCTGTAAAATCACGTTTAGTTTTATCAATGAGCGTTACTGAAAGTTCCGCAAGGTTTTCGCCGTCCCCTTTTGCTCCTGTCTGGGTTCCGACCAGCGTATAAACATTTTTGACCTCTGGGTGTTTCAGCATCAGCTGCTCGGCCTGCTTTACAAGGAGGTTAGTCTGGCGAATCGGGGTATCTGCAGCTGTTTCCAATTGTATGGCCAGTTCGCCACGGTCGCTGTCCCCCGCAAAAGATGATCCTATAAATCCTGAAGGAACAAGAGAAACGGAACCGGCAATTAATAATATAACCAGTATAAATAGATAACGTTTGTTTTGCAGCACCCATTTCAGAAGCTCACCATAGGTGTTTTTAAAATTTTCAAGCAGATTCTCAAAACCAAGGATTATGCGTCCCCATAATGTCTGCTTTGTCAGATGTTCGAGTCGGGCAAAGCGTGAAGCCATCAGCGGTGTTAAAGTGAAGGCTACCAATAAACTCATTAGTGTGGAAACCACCACCACAACAGCAAATTCTCGTAGTATTCCTCCGATAAGACCTCCTGCAAAAGCCATTGGCAGGAACACCACTACGTCTACAAGTGTAATGGCCAGAGCTGTAAATCCAATTTCATTACGGCCGTCAAGTGCTGCTTGTTCTTTTTTCTTGCCCATTTCCATATGTCGGAAGATATTTTCCAAAACCACTATACTGTCATCCACCAGGATTCCAATCACTAATGAAAGTGCTAAGAGGGTCATAAGATTTAATGAAAATCCCATAGCGTACATGACAATGAATGTAGGGATCATCGCTGAGGGTATAGCGACCATTACAAAGAAGGAACTTCGCAGACTGTGCAGAAACAGCAGCATGACCAGACCAACAATGATCACGGCCATAAACAGGTCATGCATCACTGCATCTGCCGAACTGAGCGTATATATGGACTGATCTGAAGCAATCTCATAATTAAATCCTTGTGCTTTATAAGTTTTTTTTAGCTCATTGAGCTTGTCTTTTACCTGCTGGCTTACATCTACGGCATTCGCATCATTGGTTTTGAATATCTGTATGCCGACTCCCGGTTTATTATTCATACGGTTCAGCGTAGTTGTTTTCTGCTGCGCATCGCTAACTGCCGCTACATCAGATAGTAATACACGGCTTCCCGAACCATTGTCCTTGAGTACAATCTCCGATAATGGACTTACCTGCTTATAGTCGCCGTTGATGGTAATGGATAAATTCTCTTTTTCACCCGATATGTTTCCTCCGGGTATGGAAATACTGTTGGCAGCAACAGTCTGAAAAACTTGTTTTGCAGATAGGCCATACATTTGGAGTTTACTGTTATCCAGCAGAATTTTTATTTCTCTTGGCTGTCCACCTATGATATTGATCTGACCTACACCCTTTACACTGCTCAGCTTTGGCTTTATGTCCTTGTCAATTAAAAGATAGAGGTCCTTTGAAGAGATGTTCCCTGTTGCAGAAATATTCAATATGGCAAAATTATCGGTGCTCAGACGGTTGACCACAGGGTCATCAATGTTATCGGGCAGTGTAGATTTTATTTGATTGATAGCTCTTTCAATGTCCTGCTGCGCCTGGACATCTGAAACCCCAGATTTCAGGGCAACCTGAATCGAAGATACATTTTGAAGTGAGCTTGAGGTTACCCTGTCAATTCCTTCTACAGTACTTACTGCTTCTTCAATTGGTTTGGAAATTTTATTTTGGATTTCCTCAGGGGATGCCCCGGGAAGCACAGTTCTAATACTGATATTACCTGTTTCAAAGGTAGGCAGCAGATTGTAATTCAGGCTGGTGTAACCTAAAATCCCAAAGAGTATAAGCGCTGTAAACGCGGTAATTATAAGCAGGGGACGTTTTATGGATAGTTCTGTTAATGTCATTGCTGATATTATTTTATAATGTTTATAGTACTGCCTGCTCGTAAATTAATCTGGCCGGTGGTAATAACTCTGTCACCTTCGTTTAAACCTGAAAGTACTTCAACAAGGTCGTTTTGTATAATGCCCGTTTTAATTATTTTAGTGACGGCTTTTCCATTACTTTCAATAAATACATAGGGGTCTTTGCTGTCATTGATAAGTGAAGATTTAGGAATCTGCAAGGCTTCTTTTTTAGAAACAATGTTAAATGAAACTTGGACATCTGTACCTCCTTTAAGCAGAATGCCTTTTTTCTCTGAGATAAGTAGATCTATTTGATAATTGTGATTGCTGTCAGACACTGAGCTGATATAATTAATTTTTCCCTTGAAGGTTTCTTCTCCGAACAAGGGCGAGGTAATTACAGCTGATTCTCCAGTTTTTAATTTATAGCTCATCTGCTGATCTACAAAAACGGTAACTTTAACTGCTGCCGTATTGCTTATAGTTGCAATAGGGCTGCCGGGGCTGACAAACTCCCCCTGTTTAATCATATGGGCGGAGACTGCGCCGCTCAGAGGCGAAATGATTATGGAGTTTCGGATCTGCTGCTGGATCAGCCGTATCTGTATTTCTGAATTTTCAAGTTTATTTACAGCGTTATCGAATTCATTTTTAGCAGTGAGCATATTTACCTGAAGTCCGGCATTGTTTTCAAAGAGATCTCTGGCGCGGTTGTAATCGTCAAGTTTTTTGGTCTTGTTAATCGCTGCAAGGTTTCTTTCTATCTGTGCATTTTTTAAATTTATTTGCAGTATGCGTGTATCAAGCCTCCCGATAACCTGTCCCTTCTTTAACTCCTTGCCCAGATATAAATCCAACAGGGCGATCATACCGCTGTTTTGTGCATACAGCATGACCTGGTCCAAAGGCTCAATTGTTGCGGGATATTGATCATTGGTTTTCAAAGGGGAGATCTTTGCAGTCATAACTGATACGGCCACAGGGATATCTGTCCTGTCCACGGGTCTGGCGGACTCATTGATTTTCTTTTTGTTGCCTGCAAGGACAATAATTATAGGTAAAATTACCACTAAGCAGAACGATGCCAGTATAATCAAATTCCTTTTTTTTTGATTTGGATTTTTCATACGTTGTAGATTTAATTTTCTGTAATAAATTGTATTTAAAGTTTAACGGATCTGGCTCATAAAGCTTAGAAGCGATCCTTTTGATTTTTGGTAATCCATCTGGCTGATCATAAGATTGTATAAACTATTGATGTAATTACTTTGGGATTCCTTATATGCCAGATCGTCATTAAGGTAGTCTGTGAGATTTGTAACCCCTCTCTGGTATTGATAATCGGTGACATCCAGTAATTTTTTTGCCAGCACCATATTATCCTTACTGCTCATGTAAGAGCTGTACGCAGTGCCCATCGCTGTTTTTGCATTGTCAAAACGTAATTCCAAGTTTTGTTTATTGATTTTAAAATTCAGCTCTTCATTTTTAAGTTTTAACTTTTCTTCCTGAACTTCGCTTTTTCGTTTAAAACCGCTGAAAATTGGTACATTAAGCGAAAGACCTACATAAGAGAAAGCACTCCAATTGTTAAAACTGTTGGAAAAATCATTATTCAGCGCCTGCTGTCCAAAACGCCCCACTGCAGATAAAGTGGGAATAAAAGAAGCTTGTTTGGTCTTCAGGCTGTATTTCTGAAGTTCCAGTGACTGTTCACCTATCGCGGTTTCGGTCAGATTATCCAATACTAGATTTTCATCAAAATTTCCCGCGGCCAGAAGCTCATAGTTAACGGTAGGAACTATATCAAAATTCTCTTCTGCATCCATACCCATGGAATTTTTCAGTATGTTCAGGGCCAGTATTTCTTTGGTTTGCGAATCTTGGATCTGATAGGTTGTCGTATTGAGGTTTACCTGTACTCTGTCAACATCTTTTTCCAGTACTGTTCCTTTCTCGTATTGATATCGAAGTACTTTAACCATCTGTTCATATTTCTGCTGGTTGGATTTGAGTATGTGCAGTTTTTCTCTGTATATTAATACCTGGTAGTAAGCTGTTCCGGTATTATAAATCAATAATTCCTGATTTTGTTTCTGCTGCAGAACACTTATCTCAGCATAGGGCTTGGCGGCTTTGATCCCGGTTATTTTAGATTGGTCATAAATGATCTGCTTTACATCTACGGCTGTGTTGGTATTATACTTGGTGCCAAAAGTAATTTCTGATGGATCCGGGCCCAGGATTCCAGCAGGCAGCACATTGGTCTGGAGCTGAATGTTATTGAGCATAGTGGCAGAACCAGATACCTGGGGAAGATATTCCGAAAGGCTCTGCCATGATTTTGCTTTTGCTATGGCAACATTATTTTGCTGCACAAAAAGAGAAGGATGATTCTTTAATGTATAATCAATACATTGCTGCAATGTAAATTCTTTCTGCGCATGGACCTTAAAGGCAAGAAATAAGATTAAAATTTGTTTTTTCATTATCATTTTTTTTCGTAGAAGCATTAATTTTGATGCAAATTAAACGTTGCTCAAGCAGTGGTAAAAGCGCTTTCTGCTCTAAACGGGCAAAATTTGAAGTGAAGCGGGCGGGATATAGTTTAGTGGAAATCATGCTCAGAGACCCTGAAGATTTCAGATAAAGCTCAAGATTAACGCTGTGTTCTTTTCGAGATTGGTTTTGGTTGGTTGAGAATTCATTTTGCCTGTTTTAAGACTGCCACGGGAGCAGGGCGGGAGTAATGTTATAAATTTGTAATAGTTAAAGTGTTTTTAAAATAAAAAATAGAAACTGTTATGCCCTTAATTTTAAATGTGAAAAAAAACATGCAGTTCCAAAAGATTGACTGGAAACTCGGAGCGCTTTCATCTATTCTTTTCTCCATGATAGCATTCTCATTGTTTCTTATCAGAATGGATGAGATTCGATGGAATGACACACTGCTTGTTGTGACATTTACATTTTTATATTGCTTTTTATGCTGGCTGATCCACAGCTCCCTTTTAAAAAGGAACAATCAATTAAAATTTGACAATAAGCAGAAAAGATATGCTGCGCTGAGCATTATGGCAGCTGGTTTTTTAATTTTTGGATTTGATCTGATCTGCGGTTTTTTTTCAGATAGAATTATCTTATTTAATCAATTCTCTTATCAGATTCACGGTCCTAAAAAATATTTTGGGATGCTTTTGAGAGCAGAACTCCTTAGCTGCCTGTATTATTTTATTTTGTATTATACACATATCCTGCGCGAAAAACAGCAGCATGCAATAGAAATTGCAAAATTGAAACAGGCGCAATTGGAAGCTAATCTGTCTTCTTTAAAGGAACAGCTGAGCCCGCATTTCCTATTCAACACACTCAGTACACTCAGTACACTGACTCGGGAAGAAAATGTAAAAAATTATGTATCGGAATTAGCCAGTGTATACCAGTATGTTGTACTCTACGAAAAGAAAAATAAAGCTTCATTGAAAGAAGAGCTTAAATTTATCGAATCATATCTTTATATTTTAAAGACAAGAATGGAAAATGCTATTATGATCTGTATAAACGTAGATGAAAATATGAAAAAGACAGTTCTGCCTCCTTTAACGCTGCAGCTTCTGATCGAAAATGCAATCAAGCATAATATTGCCTCCATGGCAAGACCCCTTAAGATTGATATTTACATTAAGGATGAAGAATTTTTGGTTGTATCCAATAATTTTCAGCCTAAGATTTCAGTACAGCATTCTACAGGAATTGGTTTGGATAATATCATGCAGCGTTATAATTTGCTGTTTAGCCGTGATATACATATAATAAACAATGCCAATGAGTTTACTGTAATGCTCCCAATTATAAGACCATGAAAATACTAATTATAGAAGATGAAATAAAAACGGCCAAGGAACTGCAGAGAATCCTGCTTTGCTTTAAGGGCTTTGATATCGAGATTTTAGCAATTATAGACAGCGTTGAGGAGAGCCTGCTGTACCTTAATAACAACCCGCACCCGGATCTTATATTCTCTGATATTCAGCTGGCTGATGGTTTATGTTTTGAAATATTCAATAAAATTTCCGTCAAGAGCCCTGTTATATTCTGCACTGCTTTTGACAGTTATATGATGGAGGCATTTGATGTCAACGCAGTAAGCTACATTTTGAAACCTGTCTCGGTTCAGAGTGTAGAGGCAGCTCTGCAGAAATTCAGACTTATGCAGGAAGCCTTTGAACCGGAAAAAGCAGCCCGCACTATAAGTGCACTTGGACAGCAGATGAAGTCTAATTATAAAATAACACTTCTGGTTGAACAGCGTGAAAGAATTGTACCTTTAAAAGTAAATGATATAGCTTTTTTTTACCTTGATAAGAAAAATGTGGTAAAGATTACGACATTAAACAGCCAGCGCTATTTTATGGCCTCCAGTTTAGATGAGGTGGAAGGTACTATTAGCCATCAGCAGTTTTACAGAGCAAACCGCCAGTTCCTCATTAACAGGGATGCTGTTGAATCAGTAGAGCGGTATTTTTCAAGAAAACTGGTAGCTAAGTTATCTGCTGAAGTACCGGAGATTATTATAATCAGCAAGGCAAAAGCCAGTGATTTTCTCAGATGGCTTGAGGGAGGGTTTGAAGCTGGATAATTAAATTTATAAATTTAGATTTTCTAATCAAAGTTCAGCAGATAATCTATTTTTTAAAATTATGCAGGAAGTTATCGGCATTGGGTTTATGCTGTATTTTTGCTGACCCGGACAAAAAATAAAAACCTTTTTTCAAATGCGCAATGAAAACTTTAAGCTGCTTATATGATCAATGAAAATGAATTAAAAGAAGGAATAATTGAACATTAAAATGGGATGATCGAATTGAGCAGGTTTTACTTTAATTGCTATGAATGCTTCGTTTGGAAAAACGAATATAGTTTTTTGAGCGATAAATAATGGATGTTTTTCGGATTTATTTAAATTTTTGGTTTAATATATTTTCCGATATTTAAACGGGTAGAAAAAACAAATGGTATCCTGCAGCCAATTTGAACATCGAATCAGCAGGTCTTGGTTTTGCTGATTATTGGTTGTTCTTTGAAACGATTTACCAAGCTTGCTGTGGTAGATTGTAACTATTTGTTTTTAAGTAATTTTTGATAATGTGGGGTTTTATAGTGCGGAGGAAGAGGTTCCGCTTTGAATTATTAAAAACGCTAGTAAATAATGGGCTTAATATATTATTTAAGAATAGGTACAGAAAAAAAGTGTACCTTGATTTTTAGCCAATTTCTGTAGCCAAATATTGATTGAATTATAGCTTTTGAACTTTTCTTAAGGATTATTGTGAAGACTCTTGATTAATGATAGTCATTTAAGGTGTCAAGATACTTTGTTTATCCGTTCTGTGGGAATATTTAGCGAATTATAGATGCGGCTACGATATACAAACCAAAAACTGTAGATTAATGTAAAGGTGCATTTTTGCACCCGTACATTATGTTAGAATAATTTACGCGGGGTATTTTCGCTTAAAAATTACAACTAACTCTTTTGGATAAGATAAAATCAAGTCCACTTTTCCCTGCTTAATATAAAATAATGTTTATAATACTTAAAGTATTATTCACGATTTAAGTTTCATGAAATATTGGTGAAATTTTAAATTATTGAAATGTACTTTTTATTTTCTTTTAAAATAGGACAAATTTAATAGCAAAAATTTAAAAATCTAAATTAAACTGATTTATCACATTTAAATCTAGTTCTTCATCCTCATATTTACCAGATAAATAATCTTTTTCAAATGAAGCATCCTTTCTAATTCTTAAATCAAATAAACTTTTTATTTTAGTCATTCCAAATTTATTCTTTCGAGCTATTATAATTTGATCTCTTCTGAATAATCTATTACCTGGATTAATAAAAGACGAATTATGGGACGCTATAATTAACTGAGCATTTTTCGGATTATTTCGTTTCGAATTAAAAAGTCTAATAATACCCTTGCAAAGTTCTGGATGAAGCCTGGAATCAAATTCATCGATTATTAAAACTGTTCCATTTAAAAGAGTATCGACTAATGGACCTGCTAAAGCAAAAAACTTTCTTGTTCCCAAAGATTCATTAGAATTTAAATCGAAAAATTCGTCACTTACAATTTCTTTTTTTTCGTTATATACATCATGCTTCGTACGTACAATATTATTCTCGGGATTATTTTTTAAAATAATTTTTTGAAGTTCCTTTGGTATGTCTGATTTGGCTAAGAGGTCTTCCGTGGCTACTCTCTCTACTGTAAGTTCTTTAAATCCTAAATTTGCACTTCTTAAAAGGGTATTTATAAAACCATTTGATGTGTTATCAGTTAACATTCTTGCAGTGAACTCACTTGACCCAAGATCATCCATGCCGTTAAGGAAATTAATATTTCTAAATTCTTTCATGATTGAAGTTGCAAGTGAGTCATTAAATTGTGCGCATACAGACAAAAACAGAGCATTCTCTCTAGTAATTTCAAAAAGCTTTTCATTTGTTTTGTCTATTTTTTTTCCTCTTATTATATCTTGAAATTCTCTTTTAAAAAGTACATATTCTTTCGTTTTTATTTGATAGTATAAATATTCAGAATGTACCCTTTTAGTATCTACTTCAAATCCATATCTGTATTTTGTGCTATCTATTATAAATTCTAGCTCAAAAGAACTTGGTTTATTTAGTGTTTCTGTTGACAACTTAAATCTTTCTACCATAATCTCCTCTCCTGAAGTTGAATCTTTTGAAGATGTTAAAACAAATCGCTTCATAAAATTTAAAGCCCCGAAAAGATTACTTTTTCCGCTAGCATTTGCTCCATATATTATTAGGCTTTTTAAAAGGCATAAATCATTATTGATTGGTGAATCAAAAATATTGTCCTCTCTGTATTCAGTTAGAGAAGATGCAGAAAAGCTTATAGATGTATTTTCCTTAAAAGATAAAAAATTACAAACCGAAAATTTTACGAGCATTACTTGTATAAATAAAGTTAATTTAAAGCAAAAATACGAAAATATGAGAGAATTACGTAAAAAAGATCAAAAAAAAATCCAACCATAAAATATATTATTGTATGTTTGCACGAAATAATCTCATTTATGTTTAAAAAAAAATAGTAACATAATGTTTTTGAAAGCAAAATAATCGATTAAATCGCGTAAAATCCGATAAAATGCATATTTAAAACATGTATTAGGTATTGAATAATTACAGATATAACATACTAAAATCGTCAAATCCTTTATGTCGTGAAGTTAAGGGAATATTGTTTAACACTAAATTGAAAAAAGATGGCAACAAATCCACCTAAAGACAATTCTAGAAAAGGAGCTGTAAAAGACAGAACTCAATTTCAAAACCCAAAAACAGGTTTATGGACTAAAAGAGATTCTGAAACTGGTCAGTTTATGGATGTCAAAACTTCAAGTTCTGCTCCTTTTAAAGGGATAACCAAAGAAAAATAACACCAAAAAAATCAATGAAGAAGGTTAATAGCTTTTTCAATACAAATGAGAATGATATGAATACGTAAAAGAAGAGTTTGACAATAAATCTTAGTACCAAAGATTACATAGTTCACTTTTATTTGTATCAATCAACTTAAAAACTAAATTTAACTAACCAAAAAAGAGATAAAATGGCAAGAGATTATGCTGAATTAATAAAGAGAATAAATTTAAGAAGCAATCCTGATTCTTATGCAAGAACAGTTATGTTTTCCGAAAATAAATTAGGATCGAAGCTTTACAAAAGTCTAAGTGTAGATTACGACGTTACAAAATATGTAAAACAAGCAATGCAGGGAGTAGCTCCTGAATATACACGAAATAGTAAATTGGCAGCTGATCAAATAGAAGCTCATCTTAAAAAAAGTCATGGAAAGGAAGTTCATTTTGAAAGACAGGGTTCAGTAATGACTAATACTCATATTCTAAAAGATAATGATGTTGATTTAGTGCAGATTACTAATAAATCAAGTAAAATTGATCATCATAGATTAAAAAAAGCTTTAGAAAAACCTGCCCAATTGAATAGTCTAGAAATAAAAAATCTTAAAAAACACTTTGATGATTTTCGTGCATATGGAGGAAATCAATTATCTGATTTAGGTCTTTTAAGAAAAAAATCAGAAGAAATTCTTATTTCAACTTACAAAGAAGTAGACATTACTAAAGAAAATTGCATTTATGTTAAAGTCTCGTCGCCTAAAAGAGATGTAGATGTGGTAACTGCTACCTACTATAAAGGAATCGATTACATGAAAACTAATAAAGACTATAGAAGGGGTATACAAATCTACAATAAAAAAACCGATAGTATTGGAGATGTTGATTATCCATTTTGGAGTATCCAACGAATTAATGAAAGAAGCATACTGACTAGTGGACGACTAAAAAACATGATTCGATTTCTAAAAAATGTGAAATACGATTGTGAAAATGTAGATAACAAGGGAAGTATTAGAAGCTTTCATATTAATGCAATATGCTATAACATCAACGTAAATAGATATCAATATGACCATTATTTAGATTTAGTTTCGGTTTTAAACGATGAAATTACCCATATTCTAAGTGATAAATCATATAGAGATAAAATAATGTCAGTAGATGGTACAGAAAGTATTTTTGAAGTTAACTGTAATGAAAAACTTGTTGAATTAGAGTTTTTGCGTCAAGAAATTGATTCAATTTTAGCTGATTTATCAAATCAAAATTTACTAATTGGTTAAATTATATGATAATGCTAAAAATGACAAAATTAACAAAATGGTTTTCTACAAACATTTGGATAATAAAATGGAGTAGTTATATCTTAAATACAGTATCAATTATTATTGTATTATTATGGCTTTTTAAATCAATGATAGAAGATAATCTTAAAATCAAGTTTATTATTGATTTAGAGGCTTTATTTGCTGTAACCACTGGATTGCTGGTTGTAATAAATCAAATTTTAAGAAAATTGCTTAAGGATGCAGAGTATTCTCCTGCCTATGCTTTAGCTGTAGGGTATGTTAACAATTTCATTGCACCAGTTATTACGCAATTGAAGGAGGATGGTGTTAAAAATCCAAAATTATGCATTTATCGACCTTTTCATTTCGATGAACTAACTTCTGAAAATGTTGACAGAGTAAAAGCAGATTTAGTTCATAAAAAATACGAATTAACAGAAATAAATTTAAAATTAAAAGGTGCCAGAGCAAGAGATATACTAACTCTAAATAAAAAAGCAAAAGTACATTCATACTTTGATTTTCCAAATACACTACTTTCATTATACGGATATGTAGATTATAAAATTGAAAGTAAAGCAAATACAAACGTTGAGAAAATAAAGAATGATCTTATTGCTGACTTAATAGAACAGTTTTATCTTAAGATTGATGAACTGATTAAGTCAAAAAGCTTGAAGAATAACATTTCTTACTGTGATAGGAAACTTAGTTCTTTGTAAATAATTATTCAAAGTTTCAACAAAAAGCCTCGATCTTAAGAAAATCGAGGTTTTCAATAGTTGACTTTGGCTGTTCACTTCAACTAAGTTAGAAAGTATCGTCAGAGAGTATAGTAAATTCTTTTTAATTAGAAATTCATACATTTTCGTTAGCTGTGTTCTGCAGTAAAAATCTATAAATATATATTATAATAAGTCAGGCTTATTAGAAGAAATTAAATTTCTGTCTTCTTGAATTAAATTTAAAATTAGATAATGTGAAACAGAAGCTCTAGAAACTAAATGATTAATTTTTATAATACCATTTTATGATTGCAAAAAGTGCAATTTGTTTTGGAGCATACTTTTGTGGTGGAATGTTTATCATTTTTTTATTGTGGAGAAATATGTAGTTATCATTTTATTTTTCGTAATATCTCCGAATATTAATGATAATATTCGTTCTGAATTATGAAAGGTTTGGAAATAAATTTATACCTACGCAAAATCTTTGCGTACTTCTTGAAAATCTTTGAAATGTAAATAAAAAGATCAATAAACAGTTTTTACAAAATTTTTATGGAACAACAACCTTTAAATGAAAATGTTTCGCAAGCTGATTTAACCCAAATATTTCAAGCGATAGATATATTGAACAAGCAATTGAACGATACGGCCGTTGAGATCTTTACAAATGAAACACAAAGAAAATTACTTTCCAAACCAAGTCATTTTATGTTTTCAATTGTTCACAGAGCAATAGAATTAAATAGAGGATTTAAAGCTCTAACCGAATCCAACAACTGGATAACCGCAATAAACTTGTTAAGGCTTCAAGCAGATAACTGCATGAGATTGTACGCTATGAGTTTGGTTGCAGATCGATTGGATTTTTATAATCGAATTCAAAATGGAGAACATATTAGAAATATAAAAGATGCGGAAGGTAATAAAATGACTGATTTATATTTATCTCAAAAATTAGACACCATTTATCCTGGATTTAGATTGTTATATGAAAACACAAGTGGATTTATTCATTTTTCAAGTGAACACATAAAATTGAATACTGACAGAGTAGACAATGGTGAGGAGTTTATGATGTACATAAGATTAGGTGAGACGACGGAATTTTCGATAAATAAAAAAGTAGACTATGCTTTTAATATGTTTGTTGTAAGTAAAGAGTTGTCTAAACTTCTAAAGGGTTATAAATTGCATATGATAGATTTTATGAAACAATTTGATTAAAAAAGAGACTATTCGAGCTTTTCGGACAACGTCTTTTATGCGCTGTAAAGAGTAAAAGAAAACGGGTATTTATACGGTGGTTTTATAATTTGTAAAATAACTATTTTTCAAATATAAATTATCGATTATGGAAAATCCGAAGAATGCACTTAAAGTAGTCTCAATCCCGCTATAGTAATAAAACGTTAACTGAAAATCATACCTCAGATTGATGATCAAACATTCATTAAAAAAGTAATATTTATGGCATTAGATTATGAAAAAAGGTTACAAAATCTCAGAAATAGACGATATGACGAAGATCTAAATGAATCTGCGCTTACCAAGTCATTTAGCGCATCTGATATTCCTAAAAATGTAAAATACCTTATGGAATCGATGCAGCGCTTAGGAAATAAATATAACGATAGAACTAAAGAAGCTGCGAGTAGAGTCAAAAATCATTTAGAACAGAATTTTAGCCTGCACTTCGGACGTGACTATCGAAATCAAGGTTCAGTAATGACTGATACTAATATAAGAGTTCACAGTGATTTCGATTTACTTACAATTGTTAATCGATATCATTATCCTGGAACTGGTGTGCCAAACGACAATCCTTACACGGAGTCAGATCCAAATATCGATATCAAAGATCTACGTAAACAGGCAATTAATATACTGGAGAGTCAGTATGATATTGTTGACACCTCTGGCGAGAAAAGTATATTTATTTTCAACAAAGCATTGAATAGAAAAGTTGATGTAGTTTTTTGTTTTTGGTACAATTCAAAAGACTATGAGGATACTAAAAATGAGTACTATCGTGGAGTTTACTTATATAATTTCAAAACAGGCTTAAAAAAATTAGATTTCCCTTTCGCGCATATCAGTCAAGTAAATTCTAAAGGCGACGCGACAAACGATGGATCTAGAAAAGCAATAAGGCTTTTAAAAACTTTGAGATCGGATAATGACGATATTAAACTGAATAGCTTTGTACTAACAACTGTCGTTCATGCAATTGACAATTCAAAACTATTTTACCAGGCGGGAAAAGAAATCTCGATCGCAAAAGTACTTAGTATACATTTGGAAAAGTTAATTAGAGATGGAGACTATAGGAGGTCGGTTAAGAGCCCGAATGGTACAGAACAACCGTTAACAGATGAGTTCATTAGCGGATTAAAACTTTTAAAGTACGATCTAGATCAACTTATACAAGATGTGGAAAAGGAAATCTATTATTCATATTTTGAAAAAGGACAACTAATTTATTCTTAATTTTTATGAGACGAAAAAAAATCTTCATAGGTTCTTCTTCCGAAGAATTGGCTTTAGCCGAAGCTGCGAAAATAGTTTTAGAAAGCGATTTCGACGTTGTTATTTGGAATGAAAGCGTTTGGGACAATGCTATTTTTAAAATTAATAACAACTATTTAAATGATCTTATAAGAGCGTCATTACAATTTGATTTCGGAATACTTCTAGGCACAAAGGATGATGAGGTAAATGTTAGAGGAACGCAATATCTTCAACCAAGAGATAACGTATTATTTGAGCTTGGTTTATTTATCGGGAGACTTGGCTTAAATAATTGTGCATTTGTAATAGATAAGGATATTAAAGTTCTGTCAGACATAAAAGGAATTTCTTTATGTCGTTTCGAAACAAAAAATGTTTCGTCATTTAATGAAGCTATAAAACAGACAAAAGAATTTTTTAAAAATCAGCAAGATTCTGAGATAAATTTCTTCCCTTCCTCTACTCTTTCCTCAGTCTACTTCGAAAATTTTATCAAACCAACTTGCAATCATATCATTAGTAATCAAGGGATCTTGCACAATGACGGCAAGAAATACGAAGAATGTAAGATTAAAGTTATTATTCCAGAGCGACTTAGTAGTGACGTCAACATGCAATTTCAAAAACTTAAAAATAAGTTCCAAACGAAAAAATTAACCTTTGATTATGCTGGACGTCCTAGAAATATTGAAGTTCAGGCAGAAATAAAGGACGAGAAGTTATATGTTATTGATTTTCCAACAGCACTTTCAGGTATAAACTATGCCATAGCAAATTTATTACCTAATGACTTTAATAAGCTCAGTCCAGACTATGACGCTATAATAGATAGAGAATTTGAACGATTCATTTACACTTTAAAGAAATTGGCATTAAGAGATGGTTTTGACACATTTTTGGAAATCATAAAGGAGAAAGAGATTTGATCTCTAGCTAATCGCCGTTCCAAGAAATTGCCGAGTTTTTGATAGCAGGAAGTTGCGTTTTCACGAAGAAAAATAAAATATACATTTTCTTAATTATTCTAATATCTCGTGCACGAAAAAATAGAGTATAGAGGCTGCGTAATTACAGATTATTTAAGTTATTACTCTGAAACTATAGACAAGCTTTTAAATGAAATATTTGGTGCAGGTATTTTTTAGCGGGAGAGAAAGAAGCTAAAAGAATATTTTAGGTAAAAATAAAAACTACTGATTCCGCTCTTCCAAATGTCTTATAAAAGTGGCGTTTATATCTAGAGCTCTGAAGTAGAATAGTAGTTTCCATGTACTATTAAATTTACCAACAATTTTATGCTGAGGAGGGTAGAACGTAACTAGATGTTGTTTTGATGTGTTGTATTTTTTTTTTGGTATTTTGCAAATAAAAATGGATAGATTTGATGTATGTTTGTTAAGTATAACTTACGATTTCCAACCATTATAGAATTAAGTCACTTTTTACCATTCTGTAAATATTTATGGTTTATAAATAAATTGCAATGCATTTCTCATACATATCTAGTCCAATACGCTGGCTTTGTGTTATTTGTTATGCAAATTATAAAGTAAGCTCTAATACCTAAAGAAACTATGCTCAAAAAAGAAGAATTAAAAAATATTGTTTTTATATCAATAGCCTTAGCTGCAATTATTGCAGTTTCTTATTTATTTATATTAGCTCTAAAATTAGAATTAAGTAATGTCGTTAGAGCAGTTAGTTTTGGTATTACTGTGACCACTTTTTTTTGGACATTTTACTTTACAAAAGGTTGGAAATGGAAAATCTCTAATTGGATATTTTATCGTCCAAATATTAATGGAACTTGGTCAGGATTTATAATTTCTGATTATATAGATGATAAAGGAAATAAAGTTCCGCCAATTGAATTTTACATTGTTGTGAGACAGAGTTTTATTAGGATTCATTTCACAACGTTTACTAAAGATTTTGTTGGTGTTTCATATGCAGAAACTTTTGCTTTGAACGAAGATAAGGGACTGAAAAATTTAGCTTATCTTTATAAAAAAGACTCAACTCAAAATAATGATGAACATTTGAGAGAAGGAGCTACAGAATTAAGATTGATAATTGGCAGCGATGAAAAAAAGTTAGAAGGCAAATACTGGAGCAATACCAAAACGCAAGGAACTGTTTCTGTAAAACAAATTAGTAAAGATTATGTTGATTCTTTTAGTGACGCTCAAAAAATGAAAAATGCGTAATATTTATATAAGAATAGATTGTGATAATGTTGGCGACAAAATTGAATTTGCGCTATATAATAACGATCCAAAGGCTGCTCAAGAAATAAGCGATTTAATAAAAATTAATATAAAATGGCTTATAGAAAAAATAAACCAAATTTCTATGGGCAAAATTCTACTTGTCGGTTCGGATGATATTTTATTTGAAACAAATGAAGAGTTTTTTAAGTTGGAAAAATTAGAAAATCTCAAACAGGAATTTTACATAAATACTAATATCACATTAAGTATTGGAATTGGATTTTCAATTATTGATGCTTTAACTAATTTGAAGATCGCTAAGATTTCTGGTAAAAATAAAATCATTTTAAATCGGCACTATAGCTAACACGCTTTACAAGAAATTTAAGTATTTTACTAACTAGAAAAATTAGTTTATATTTGGAAGATTTGGCAATTTCCCGCTCCGCAAAGTGTTCATTAATAAACGTAAATGTCACTGATTGCGTTTTTCTTTTTTCTAAATAAACGTAAAAATTTCAAAACTCATTGACTTTCATAAACAAATCAATGTTAAAACATTAAACTCCTTAACAAGAATCTCTTTGCTATAAAAAGACGTCCTGTTTTTAAAAAATTTCCAGACAGCTTAATATTCTGCTTTAATTCGATCGCACTCTACCCAAGTCAAGTAATGATCCAAGTTTTTCGTACGAATAAGGAATTCGCCCGCCACTTTAAGATTACTTAAATAATCGGGATGTTGATATTTTTTCTTATTTAAGAAATGCTGCCAGACTAACGCTGTGAACAGTAATATAATTAAGCTGATACTAATAGTGGAAATCATATTTGCAGCTTGTATCTTTACCTTAAACAGGTGTGTTGTACATCAAATTTTTCTTTAGTTCCTTCGGTTTTTCCATGCCGATTTTCTACCGTCAAGATGAAAAGTTCCTACAAAAAAATATAATACAGGAAAAATCTGCAGTCGCGGATACAATGGTTCCGCGTACTATTTTTTTGAGCAACTTACAAATACTTGGTAATCCCTAAATATTAATTTTATAACTTCAAAAAAAGTGTACCTTAAATTTTATTTGTTACTGGTAGGATTTTTAATAGTCGGCATTTTTAATCTGTCAGCAAGGCACTATTGTATTGTACGGAATAAATTTTTGGATGCGGACAAATTAATCCCACTGGAAAGTTAAGAGGTTCCCACTGCCAAAGTCATCAAAATAAACTATTGCGGCGCGCAGCTGCAACTTTTATTTGTCCTGCTGCTGTTATAGTACTTTTGTCAGTTTCGGAATTTAAAAACACCAGACCAAGATCATCCAATTTTATTAATTGATCTAAAATTATGGACTGCTTCTGACGTTCGTCGAAAGTTTCCTCAATATCTATATTACTATAATTTCCTAGATTGTCGAAAACAAGCTTGGTAAGTTCTTCTAAAGAAAAACTTCCAGCATGGTTTTCAGACAGAATGTTTAAGATTAAATTGAAAAAGTCAGTAGATTTCTCAGGCATATAGTATACTAATATTTATATAGCTAAATGTATGAAAAAATATTCTTGTTTGATATTTTATCAGATATATACATCTTCACTACTTTTCACGCTTGTTGTAAATCATCCTAATTTTTGTAATTACAGTGAATAAGCTAATAATTATGAACAACTTCACTTGCCTATAGGTGTCTGCTCCGCCAAAAATATAAAGCCGGCTCTAAGCCGGCTTCAAAGAATTAATTAACTGTTCTTTTCTTAATGCGTTCCTTAATCTGATAAAGATTTCTGTTCATAAGACTGAGTATCTGCTTATGGTGCTTGGAAGCATTGTTTTTCAAGCCTCGGCACTGTATGATTTCCATATTTTTAAGCGACAGCTCAATAGTTTCAACAGACTGGCTGTCCACTTTTGCCGATAGTATAAGCGAGTTTTTCTTCTTGTAATACTCATTTGTAAATACGCAGTGATGCAGGTTATCACCTTCTGCCATGAAATCCTGCACATTTTCGATTACCGAGACAGTAAGGTTTTTTTCAGAGAAACAAAGTCCGAAAAAATCCTTTTTTTCCTCGGCATAAACACTTTGAGCCTCGAGTATTTCTGTGCGCATCTCCATTAGATATTTTCTGCGCTGAATGGCTCTTTTTTTTCTTACAAGTCTGTCATGCGACTCACTCAAGTTGTTAGGACAAACATATAAAGGACAGCTGAGGTCTTTTTTAAACCATCTTAAAAGGTCTATGTAATCTTCCCAAATTCTATAATCTGAAATGACATAGCTGTATTTTAAGCAGGTTTTTACTGCCTGCCAATTCTGTTTTAGGTGCTGTTCAGAGGAAGTCACATAGTAGGTCAGCATTGAAATCTGTGAAGCTTTCAAAAGGGTTTCCGCTAAAGAATCTTTGAGAATCGCAGAAAAAAGCAGCTGCGGTGCCATATTGTGGAGCGACGTTTTAAAACCGTTTCGTTTAAGGGAGCTTATCACTTTTAATTTTGGATAGACCCTGTATGGAGCAATGCGGTATTTTGGAGAGTTCTGAAAATCTTTTGGGCGTATTTCAAGGGGAGAGTAGAATTTCCACTGGTCGTAAAACTGAGAAAAAACATTGACAGAAAGCGACATGGTACGCACTTCGCCTTTTGGATTAATCCAATGCTGCATCACTTCTTTATGAAAGTAGGTCGGCGCAAAACCTTTCTTCATCTGCTTGTGGGAGCAGATAATACGTACAACCTGAAAATCTCCTGCCGTGTCCAAAACCGCAGAGTATTCTATTTCCTTGAAATGCGTTTTGTTATAGGGCTGCATTTTAAGTTTTCCCGTGCATCCTGCGCATTTAATGTAGTTCTGGCATTTAGATTTGGTGCTGTCGGGTTTCCAAGCGTGAGAGCATTCAAGGCAATGAAATTTTCCCCTTGACAGCACGCCCCATTTTAAGAAAATGGATTTTTCCGCCCATGCAGTAATATCAGCAGAAACAGGCGCAAGTGACGCGCTGAGTTCCGTGATTCTTTTCTCGATGATGGTTTTTGGTGTCATAGGTCGAAAAGCGTTAAGGTTGTCTGTGCCTGTTTCGAGGTCTTTTGCAATGGAATGTCTGCTGCGGGATCAGCAGCGGCAGGATTTTTCTGCACAGGGTTTTCTGCAATGGGAGCGGGAGCGGAGAACAAATCAGCCACTTTAGGCTGATTTGTGGTTACTCTGCATTTGATGTCAGGGAGATTTCCGATAGTATCATCGGTGTAGTATTTTACAGCCATATCAAAAATCTCGCTGTCGTCAAAGGAGCATTCGCCTGTTTTTTGTACTTCGGAGATGATGTATTTAAAGCAGTTTTCCAAATTTTTTGAAGCTTTTTCAAGCATAGGCGCAAAGACGGAATCCGACTGTGATTTCTCTTTCAGGAAATCCTCTATCCTAGTTTTAAATTTTTCTGAACCTTTCATAACGTATGTTTTAAATGGTTATCGACTAATTTTCAAATGCACTTCTGTAGATGTCGAAGCAGTATTCTTCAAAGCAGAGCCAGCACATAAAAGTGTAATGGGGCAGACGGTGGCGGTTCTTGATACATTCCCCCAGTGAATTTTCGAGTTCATCCCTTATTTCTTCCAAGTCATCTATGTATCTTTTGTAAAATGTTTTGCAGTCAGCGTGGTAAATAAATTCGCCGATCATGCCGCTGATGCAGCCTCCGTTCTGCAAGTCCTCTATAAAGGATTTGAGCTGCTGTTTTTTATTTCCGTCGTAGGCATCCAAATCCGAAAGGATTATTTTATTAAATGCCTTACTAACTCCATAGTGGGCGTATATTGATTTTTCAAGTGCTTTCATAATTCATTTATTTAGGCTTGTACATTTATTTCAAAAGGTTTAAAAAGGCAGGTCGTCAGGGTCTTTATCATCCTGTTTTGAAACCGTGCTGTTTTCCTTAAGCGCTGAGTCATTATCGCTGACAAAGGCAATAATTTTGATGTTAGAGGTGTGAAAAGTGAGGCTTCCGTGCGCCTGCGAATCATTACCGATATAGACATTCAGACCGATTCGTCCAAAAAGTTCAACGGCAGTCCCTTTTTTAAGGTACTGTGCCACTCCTGTCGATAGCCAGTAGGAGCAGTCGATGTAGGTAACTATTTTTTTAACCTCGGTGCTGTTTTTAGGCTTGTAGCTGTCGTTTACGGCAATTGAGAAATTAACCACCTGTCTTTCTGCGCTGACTTTTGCCACTACGGCATCTTTTGTAAGTCTTCCAATGATTTCCATGATTTTAAAATTTAAGTGAGTAAAATTTTTAAGTCTCATTTCCCTCTCCCAAAAATTATTTTCAAAAGAAAAAACGGGAAAAAAGAAAGCAAGAATCAAGTGGACCGCTTGAGGATGCGGAGTGCTATAAGTCCCGAAGGGCGGCGGCGGCACACAGCCGTTATGCGCATGCAGCGTCCGGGGGACACTATCTTGGCTGCCCTTTTAACCCGTTTCGAATGAAAATCTTTAGCATATTTCTATAAGACGCAGACGGCGTTTGAGACAATTCACTCTGCCTGGAGAAAATCTTTGAGGTGTTTCAAATTGTAAGGAAGTGCTGATTTGGATGCATTGAATTAAAAAAATCGCTATTTTTATATAAAACATTAAATACCAGCTGTATGAATATTGATTATCAGGACCGTGATATCTTTGAAACAGATTATATATTCCGAATCCAGACCTTTGAACAGTACCTTGAGAGTGCAATGTCTTCACAGGAGCATTTTGCAAATTTTAAAGCGGGACTTATACCCAGTATCTTTTACGGGCATAATATGGCGGAAGTCCTGGAACTGTTTAGAAGTGAATTTGATGCAGTGAAGTCAGGACTTGAAAGATATGATATGGATAATAACAATGATTTTCCGATGCTCAAGTCCTATGTGAATACCGAAAGGGATCTGCGCAAAATATTGGATGAGGAGCAGCTTCGCGATTATACAGCACTGCTGGAACGATCATTTGACAGCCAGAAGACCGATGCGAAAGCCGCTGCGGTCAGCCGTTTTTTCCTGTCAAGCCCAATACTCGAGAGTTATATCTTTCAGGTGGAGAAGATATTTGGAAAAGGCATCCTTGATAAATAAAAATCGTTTGGAAATGCATATCCAGCTGGTACTTATGAGTTTGGGAATCTCTAATTTTCGATTATGGAACTGCATTTTGAAGATTTTGCGTTAACGGTAAGGGCCGGCAGATTGGATGTCCCTTATGGTCTGACGGATCAAAATTTGTTTATGGCAGTCCGTCCGCATTTACTTGAACTGCTCAGCAGTAAAAAGACTGAAATTTTCTGTTTTGGTACAGCGCCCGACCATACAGCAGACGGCCAGGATGAGCTTCTGGAAAATGGTGTGCTGTACCGCATCATCGCTTATGAAAAGAATCTGGGAATCGATCTGGACAGTGGCGGGGAGGAAATCTTGAATGCCTTCCGTTATCTGGTCGAAAATTACGATCCCAGGTGGACGACAATTTTCGTGGAAGAGGGAGAATCCAGAAAAGAAGTCACAATTGAGCTTTTGTACCAAGAAGTGTTTTGAGCAGCAGATTTTAGGATGCTGTGATTCTTTCTTGAATGTACTATAAAAATTTATAATTAACAAAAAATCAGCGGCAGTGAATTTAGATGACGGCATTGAGAGATTTTTAGCAGCACAGGAAAATGTCTACGATGAGGCATTGATTGAAATAAAAAATGGATTGAAGGAGAGCCACTGGATGTGGTTTATATTTCCGCAGTTGAGAGGCCTGGGCTCTACGGATTATAATGTGTACTTTGGATTAAAAAATCTTGATGAGGCTGAAGAATATCTTAATCATCCCGTACTTGGGAAAAGGCTGCTTGAAATTTCAGAGGCAGTCCTCGGTCAGAATGGAAAAACCGCACTGGAAATTTTTGGGCGTCCCGACGAGAGAAAACTGAAATCCTGCATGACGCTTTTCAGCCGCATTCCAAACTCAGATGTGGTTTTTAAGAAAGTATTGGAAAAATACCATCAGGGTCTGGAGGATGAGAAAACCATAGCACTGCTTGCATCTTGAGCAGGAAGGCAACTAAACTATGCTGCGAATCACTCGCAAGGGCCGGCCGCCTTGATGAATTTGTGATTTTTTTCAGTTAAATGCTGTTTTAACCAGTTAACCGATCCGCAGTAATCGGTTACAGTTTTCCCGGATATTTTTTACAGAGTGAAAAGCCGTGCCTTGAATCAGGACGGCTGCTGCAACTGCCTGTTTCCATATACCGTTGAGAGAAGGAATCGAAAATGGGGAAGGGCCCGCAATTATTTCGAATTTTTAAATTATTCCATTTCATTTTGGCTTCAGCCGCTCTTATAATTGTTGAATATTATACTTTTTTCGCATGTATTTTATTAATTCTATATAATTTGTAGAGTTTTAATTGCTGGTTAATTGAAAGTTTGGCAAAAATGTTCTTCCCAATAAATTTGTCTGAAAAAAATGACTTTATTTGCTTCGGTAAAATCTGACAAGAACAGCTATGAAAAAACCAAGTGCACGTGGAAAATGGAGTAGAATTGTTTTCAGAAGATTTTTTTAAAAATAATTATTAACCATAAAACATCAAAATCATGAAAAAATTGAGTTTCAAAGACATGAAAGAAAATGCTCTCAAAAGAGACCAGATGAGAATGATTTCCGGAGGCTGCGACGATTGCGGCGCTTATACAAAAGAGTGCGGCGAAGAATGCGGAGGCGATGCAGGAGGCTGTGACGGATACTGCGACTACTGCAGAAACGGAAAGTGCGACTGCTAAGATTATCCAATGCTAATCAGCTCAGTAAAGGAACTGCGTGCAGTTCCTTTACTGACATTAAAAAAATAGAAGCGGAATTATCGTTCCTGCTTCTTTAAATAGATAAGCCAATGCATTATTTAAAAAAAAACTTCCTGTTAAGCTGTACTGAAATTAACTGTTTAGGAAACACAAAAAAAATGTTCAGACTGTTTATTTTTCTTTTTTTAATTTCCATTTCCCTATCTGCCCAGAAATCAGGAAGCAGGGCCGCATTCGAACTGAGAGGTGCAGGCAGAGGTCTGAGCATTGACAAGGTCTATCTGGTTTACGAAGTCGGCAGCAAAAGAATTTATGACTCCGTTAAAATAGACAATGGCAGGTTTATATTGAAAGGGAATATCGATTATCCCACAAGAGCCACTTTATGCAATAATCGGGAATTCAGCATGAGCAGAAGCAATTCTGCAGAAGTGTACCTTGAACCGGCCGTAATGGAAATAAAGCTGGATTATTATGATTTTTCAACAGCAGAGGTGACGGGCAGTAAAACGCAGGATGAATATTCACAGCTTGAAAAAGTAAAACAGACCTTATACAGCAGAAGAGATTCCATCTCATTGCTTATGAGAACCTATTTTGGCAGAATCACTCTTGCCTCGGACCCGCAGGTTAAATTGCAGCTGGAAAATGAATTGGGAATTTTAGAAAAGCTGTCGGATGATAATAAAACCGCAGAAATGGAGATGGATTTTGATTTTATCAGACAGAACCCGTCTTCGTTTATTGCGCCCTCTCTGCTTTATTACAGACTGGCCAAGAAGGAAGGGATTCTGCATTATGAAACAATTATTTCCCTTGCTGATGGATTGTCACAAGAAGTAAAACAATCGCCGTCGGGAGCGAGGCTTTTTAAAAGGATTTCCGACTTTAAAAACAGTAAAGTGGGAAGCACTGCTCCAGATTTCACCCTAAAGGACTGCAATGGGCAGATTCTGTCTTTAACTGATTTTAGGGAAAAGAAGTATGTGCTGATAGATTTCTGGGCCAGCTGGTGCGAGCCCTGCAGGCAGGATCTGCCTTTTCTAAAAGATGTCTATGGTAAATATAAAGACAAAGGGTTTGAAATTATAAGCATATCCAGAGATAATAATCTGAATTCATGGAGAAAAGCGATAGCCGATGAAAAAATAGGTTTTTGGAAGCATATATCCGCTGCCGAAAATCAGACAAAAATGGAAGATGATTACCTCGTTACGGCAATTCCCGTCAAGATTCTGATTAACAGAAGGGGCGAAATAATCGGACGATGGAAGGGCAGCGGAGATGAAAACAAAATGCAGTTAAAAAAAATACTTGAAGAAACTTTTGACAGAGAATAGAATCTCTTAAACATTTAGATAAAGCCCTTAATATATGACAGAAAACTTTGCATACCTTTTTAAATACTTAGAAAAAGAAGAACTGCCGATTGATAAATCTGAATTTTCATTTCAGGTGCAGTCACATCCTGATTACCCTACCTTACTGTCCATATCGGATACCCTTAATTTTTTCTCCATAGAAAATTTTGCAGCGCCTGTTGGTTTTGAGCAGATCGAAATGCTGCCTGACAGCTTCATTGCTGTTTTAAAAGATGACAATGGTAAAAATGCGCCCTATTTTATTGAAAAGAAGCAGGCTTCATTTCTAAGCTACAAAGGAAAAAAGCCGGTCGAATATGACAGGACGCAGCTCCAGCAGAGATGGGGAGGGATTGTCCTGCTGGCTGAAAAGCCGGCTGAAATCGAAAGTGCATCCAAAAATAACTATTCATTGCTTCTGCCTGCTTTATCCTTAATTCTGCTAGGCATCCTTTACTATGATGCCGGCGGAAGCCTTTCGGGGAAAATTTTCATCATTTTCCCGATAATCGGCCTATTGTTTTCAATTGCGGCGCTGAAAGATCTGTTTGGAGCAAAGAGCGCACTCATTGCAAGATTCTGCAATATTTCAGCCGATGCAAGCTGTGAGACCATACTTAACTCGAATAAATGGAAATTATTCCAGTTTTTAAATTTCAGCAGCCTGAGCATTGTTTTTTTTGCGGCTCAGTTTATAAGCCTTTTTGTATTTATGCTTGCCGGAAGCCCAAATGACTATTTTATAATCCAAAAAGCGCTGCTGCTCTGTTCCCTGCCTGCCATCGCCCTTTCGCTCTATTATCAGAAGATGGTGGAAAAGAAATGGTGCCCGATATGTCTGGCAATAATTGCCGCTTTACTGGCGGAGCTGCTGTACATCGAAACAGTATTTGAAAGCCCTTCTGCCGTTTCTGCCAGATCAGTTTTACTATCTGCACTACTATTTTCGGTTACTGCATTTATCTGGCCGTTGCTCAAACAAATGCTGGCAGAGCGTAATGACCTGCAGGAAAAGAATTTTAAAGCGGCAAGATTTATACGCAACTATAAACTTTTTAAGATTGTCCTGCAATCCAAGCCGAGACTGGACGTGCTTCAAGGTTCGATCCAGCTTGGAAATCCAGACAGCAGCATCGAAATAACCATTATCACAAACCCGTTTTGCGGCTATTGTAAGGATGCTGATGCTTTATTGGGCAGAATTTTGAAGCTTCATGGGGAAAAATTAAAAATTAATGTGCTGATGGGCATTGATATTGAGAAAGAAGCAGATGAAAAAAAACTGCTGCTAAGGAGCCTGATGGCAATTTATCTGGAAAACGGGGAGAAAGCCTACAGCGAAGCATTGGCCAATTGGTTTGAAGAGAAAAATATTAACGGATGGCTGCAGCAATATAAAATGGATTTTGATATTTCGAAAATCGATGCATTATTTGCCAGACAGTCTGCCTGGTGCCGAAATAACCATTTCCAGTTAACACCTACACTTTTTATCAATGGGTATCATTATCCTAAGGTGTATGACAGGCAGAATTTGGAATATTTCATAAATGAACTGATTGAAGACGACTTTTAAAAATGGAGATATTTAATTTTTGACAAGGATGCAAAACGGGGAGCGTGGATGATGGTGTAATACTGCGGTATTGAGGCTGCCAAAACACAGCCGGGCTTTTGAAAACCGGTGCTTTGAGATTAAGGGACTGATTAGTCTTCTTCATGCTCAATATCAATGACATCGTTTTTTCTTTCGGGAAGCGCATTATCATCAGCCCCCTGTTCAAAATATTTAAAGTCTCCCTCAACCTCAATCAATCTTAGAGAATCTGGCCAAATTACATCTACAGTAACTGTGTCTTTAATATATTTTTCGATTTCAGGCAGCACAATATCAAAAACTTCTTCCTTTTTGTGTTCATACAGTTTTTGGATTTCTTCTGATGCCAGACCTTTTGTGCTGCTCTTAATTGAGTCCAGAATATATTGTTTCAGATGCTCCTGCGCCGACACTATATGGTCGGAATACGGATCATCTTCTTCAAAGATGCCCATAACCTCCGGGTCATGCTCATATCTGAAATGAGTTATGGAGTAGAGTTCATCCAGAAAAAAATTAACGTAATGTTCAGTGGAAAACATTTTATTGTCCATAGCAATTTATTTAGTTGGAAATGCAATGAGATTCCCTTCATACGGATAGGCAAAATCTTCTATTTTAACCGACTGGTCCAGCCATGCCGATTCATCCTGCCTTTTGAGCATAATGGGCATGCGCATCTTATGATTGTGGATGTAGCGCATTGTCTGGTTCGCTTGTGTTGTAACCATTGTATATGTATTTTTGATCTCCTCTGTAACGGGATCTGTCCATGAGGAATATAAACCTGCAAAGGTGAAGATTTCATCATCCTGTGAATTGATCTGATATTTGTCCTTACTGCTGCCTTTTGCATCATTCCAGTGCCATTCGTAGTAGGCAGTTGCAATTATGAGACAGCGGTTGTGGGTAATATTTTTGAAAGACGCTTTTTCATTAATGGTTTCAATCCTTGCATTGAGCGTGTTTTTTCTGAATTCGATATCTTTTGCCCATGACGGCAGAAGACCCCAAGTGTAATCGGTGGTAATTAAATGGGGCGATGAATTAAGAATAATAGGAATGGTAGGGTGCGCAAAACCGTTGATAAAATCCGACTGGAGATACGTTTCCTCGTTGTCCACTTCTGCATTAAAGCGGCGCTTCACATTCTCAATTGCTGCTGACTGCTGGGTATAATAACACATATGATATATTTTAGCTCTATACAATATTCGGTTTTAAAAAGACAGCTTGGATCTGGCCTGCCCTTAATCCATTTACTCAAAATTAAGAAAATTTAAGATATCGTGCTATACAGCTGCCTTATGCAGATGTTATATAGTTATCATGTTATCATTTTATGTCTGGGCAGATTGATTTCATGCTCCTGCGGATAAGGCTGGCGTTGTGTTGTGCTTACATCTTCGCGGATCAATTCCTGAGTCCTGAACTGGTCTTTAGCATCCATATAGCGAGGATCGGGAATAAAAGGCATTTTTGCCATTTTGTGTATAGTTATGGTGGGGAAGTGATAGTCAATTTCCACAGTACCGAGGAGCAGGTAGCAGCCGCCTCCCTTAAATGGATACTCCACAAGTGAATCCGGAAAATGTGCCGTATCAAAATATGCGCCTTCATTATCGATCCATGTGCCGAAATACATATTGCCTTTTTTGGTCGGAACCTGTTTGGTCGAAATCAGATACGCCAGCATGCGCACCTGCTTTTTATGGCAGGACGGAAGATCACGTACCTTTATATCGCCCCTGTGTTTTGTTTCAAGCAGGTCAAAGACCGTGCATGATACCGGAAAACTCAGCAGTTCGATTTCATCAAAGGCATCTTCAAATACTGATCTTTCGAGGGTCGGGAGCTTGTATTCCTTTACGGGCTGCTGAAGCAGCAGCGGCGTCCTGTTCTCGGGATTGAAATTATTTAAAAGCAGGCTGGCGATGACCAGCAGCTGGTTTTTGGTTTTTCCAGTAAAACGGAAAGCACCGATGAAGATCAGGATTTTTACGCTTTCTATTCCCATGGGTATACGGTTAATAAAGTCTTCCAAAGAGATAAAATCCCCATTTCTCCCTCGTTCTGATTCTATAAACTGCGCCATTTTGGAGTCCAGGCTCATCAGGTGCATAAAGCCGAGGTAGATGTCATTTCCATAAACGGCAGTCTCAAAATTACTTTTGTTTACGCATGGATTATGGATCACGGCCCCTGCCATCCTTGCTTCGTGCACATAGATTTCAAGTCTGTAAAAACCTCCCTGGTTGTTGATTACCGCTACCATGAATTCTATCGGGTAATGCACTTTCAGATAGAGACTCTGATAGCTTTCCACTGCATATGACGCCGAGTGCGCCTTACAGAAGGAGTAGCCGGCAAAAGACTCGATCTGGCGGTATATTTCCTCACTGAGCTGTTTTGGATGTCCCTTTTTTTCGCAGCAGGCAAAGAAATTCTCTTTCACTTTCTGCAATGCTGCTTTGGAACGCCCTTTTCCCGACATGGCTCGCCGAAGTATATCACCATCCGCTGCCGGAAGCCCGCCGTAATGAAGGGCAATTTTGATCACATCTTCCTGATAGACCATAATCCCATAGGTTTCACCAAGCTGTTCTTGGAATACAGGATGGAAGTATTCAAATTTTGACGGATGGTTATGACGGAATATATATTCCTTCATCATGCCAGACTGTGCAACTCCAGGACGTATGATCGAGGAAGCTGCAACGAGCGTTTTATAATTATCGCATTTTAACCTTCGGAGCAGTCCGCGCATAGCCGGGCTCTCGATATAGAAACAGCCGATGGTTTTTCCCTGCGCAAGATAGGAATTGGCTGTAACCTCATTTTTCGATATTGACGTGTCACGTATATTAATTCGGATACCCCTGTTTTTCTCTATCAGCTTGACACTCTCATCAATATGTCCGATGCCGCGCTGGCTGAGAATATCAAATTTTTCAAATCCGATATCCTCTGCCACGTGCATGTCAAACAGCGCAATGGGAAATCCTTTCGGAGGCATTTCCAGCGGCGTGTAATTGGTTATCGGCTCTTCTGAAATCAGGATGCCGCAGGAATGCATGCTTCTCTGGTTGGGATATTTTTCAAGCATCATTCCATACTCCTGCACGAATTTTACAATAGAGTTGGGCTCGTGGAATTTCATCGGATTTTTAGCAAGGACATCCAGTTCTTCCTTTGGAAGACCGAATACTTTTCCGACTTCCCTGAAAATCGAACGGTACTTGAATTCTACATTAGTGCCGCAGAAAGCAACATGTTCGTAGGTATAACGGTTAAATATATATTCAAGGATAACATCACGTTCTTTCCAGCTCCAGTCGATGTCGAAATCGGGAGGGCTTTTGCGGTTTTCATTTAGAAAACGCTCAAAATAGAGGTCCAGTTCTAATGGACAGATGTCGGTAATGCCCAGACAATATGCAACAATACTGTTGGCGCCGCTTCCCCTGCCGATATGCAGAAAACCCTGGCTTGTGCTGAAACGGATAATATCCCAAGTGATAAGGAAATAGCCGCTGAATTCCAGCTGGCCGATGACCTTGAGTTCCTTTTCCATGCGTTCCCTTGCGCGGATGTTTTTTGCACCGTAGCGCCAGACCAGACCTTGTTTTGCCAGTGATGTCAGCAGATCTATATCGCTTTTTCTGCTGTTGGTGTAGTACTTTTTATTTTTCGGTGTCTGGAAATCATAAGTAAAATTACAGGCATCTATAATTTTCTGCGTGTTCTGGGTGATCTGCGGATAGTGTTCGTAAAACATAAGAAGCTCTGAAAGTGGAATCATCTTATCAGACTTGCCGCACGTATCTTCAGGCTCCAGTCTGGAAAGGATCACATTTCGGTCAATAGCACGCAGTATACGGTGCAGGTTATATTCCTTTTTGGTGCGAAAAGTGACAGGCTGCAGCACTACCATATCTGCCGTTCGTTTTCTCCACTGCGATAGGACAAGCTTCTGCAGCTGATCGGGACGAATGCCGATGTATTCATTCTGGCGCAGCTCTTCGGGGGCATTTTCCAGGGGGTAAATGATGAAAACATCTGAAAAAAAAGGAGCTGTCTGGGGCAGCGGTTTTTTTTCAAAATTGTACTTCGTTAAAAAACGGTTCATCTGCGCAAGCCCCACTGCGTTTTGGGCCAGACCGATATAGCGAAGTTTATGTTCCGAGCGGAATTCAATCCCCACAATTGGTTTTATGCCCGCATGGCCGCACTGTCTGATGAAATCATAAATACCCGTTACCGTATTGATATCAGTGAGTGCCATTGCCGTGACACCGCAGGCCCCAGCCTGAGGCACGAGCTCCTCCAGCGGTATGGTGCCATAACGCAGGGAGTGAAAAGAGTGGCAGTTGAGGTACATGGTTTCTCAGGGTTTACGTTTTAAGATTTCATTTTTTGTGTTAGGCTTGAAAGATGCGCCTGCACATCGCATAACGGCATCAAAGCCGTATCGGCTTTTCATGCGGTCCATGGCCTGGTAAAGTGCCAGCATTTCTTCGGTATCATTAAACAGGTCGATCTGATAGGTGCCCCTGACCAGTCCGCTGAAGCGAACCCCGATAAGGCGCAGACGCATCCTTCGCTGGTACAGCTTATCAAAAAGCTCCTGCACGGTTTGGGTTAGGATATGATCTGCCGAGGTATACTGTACCCTGCACTGTTTGGTTTCCGTATCGAAATTGGCGTACCTTATTTTGACCGTTACCGTTGATGTGAGCCACTCTTCTGAGCGGAGCTGATAGGAGAGTTTTTCCACCATACCCAACAGCACCCTGTTTAATTTCGGGATGTCAATGGTATCCTGGGTAAAGGTATGTTCGGTTGAAATAGACTTTCTTTCGGTGTATGGTTCCACCGGATTGTTGTCAATTCCGTTGGCTTTTTTCCAAAGTTCTATGCCGTTTTTTCCGATCATCTGCCCAAGTACGTCAGCGGGCATTTCCGAAAGGGTCTGGATGGTGCGGATCCCGATGCGGGAGAGTGTCTGAAAGGTCTGCTCGCCGACCATCGGGATTTTGCGGATGGAAAGCGGGTTTAAAAACTGCTGGACCAGATGCTCGGGGATTTCAAGATTCTGTTTCTGTTTGCCTTCTCCTGTTCCGATTTTCGATACAGTTTTATTGACAGAAAGGGCAAAGGTGAGGGGCAGACCAGTTTCTTTTGTGATGCGCTGGGCGAGTTCATCGGTCCATTTGTAGCTGCCGTAAAATTTGTCCATTCCAGTGATGTCCAGATAAAATTCATCTATACTGGCTTTTTCCACCACGGGGGCTTTCTCCTGAATGATTTCGGTGATGTCATGCGACAGCCGTGAATACATTTCCATGTCGCCTTTCATGATTTTTGCCTGCGGGCATAATTTCATTGCCATATGAATGGGCATGGCGGAGCGAACACCAAATTTTCTGGCCTCGTAGGAACACGAAGCCACAACACCTCTTTCTCCTCCGCCGATGATCAGCGGGATACCGTTAAGTTCAGAATTTGTCAGTCTTTCGCAGGATACGAAAAACGTGTTCATGTCGATGTGTACAATTGCCCTGTTCATAATTTCTATCCGTTTATACAGATCAAAACTAGCTACAGATTGTAACATTTTTAGAAATAATTATGTTACAAATAATAACAAAATTCTAAAATCCTTATTTTTCAGGGGATTTGAAATGTTGATTATTTGAGCATAAAATCCTTTATTCAGAATTTACTCATCGGCGCTTGAGGCAGCTGTTTTAGAACTTTTACTGCGAAGAGATCTAAAGAAAAAATAAAAATATTCAGTGATAATTAATATTGGCATCATAATTTTCAGTTAAACATTGAATTAAATGATTTTTTTGCAAGAAAAGACCCTATATTTGTAAGCTATTAACCGCTACACGGATATAATTCGATTATTTATCGATTTACAACAGCTTATATGTCGTAATATAAACTTTTGCTGATTCTTAGATACTTGTCTTCTGAAACTGCATAAATTTTGAGGATATGTTACAACAGCAGAATACCCAAAGAATTATTTATCTGGCAGATGATGACGAAGATGACAGGCTGCTTTTTCTCGATGCAGTACAGGAGCTCAGTCTTCCTGTGACTGTAAAAGCATCTGAAGATGGAAACCAGCTGCTCGATACCCTTTACAATGCAGAATCGGGCCTGCCTGAAATTATTTTCCTGGACATTAATATGCCCGTTAAAAACGGCTTTCAGTGCCTGGAAGAAATCCGCAGTAAACAGCAGCGGTTCAATGATATAAAAGTGATTATGCTCTCCACCAGCAGAAGCCCCGATAATATAAACCTCTCCTATCAGCTGGGCGCAGATTTTTATGCTGTCAAACCCAGTACTTACAGTGAGCTGAAAGAATTACTTCAAGGTATAATGACTATGGATTGGAGCAGTGCAGTTCGAAATAAAACCCAATTTCTGCTCTTTTAAAGTATAAAATTAGTTGTAAAAAAACAGCCCTGCATATATGCAGGGCTGTTTTTTTATGCAGTTTAATTTTTTTTAAAAATGGAAATTTCAGGCTGCCGTTTCAGGTTCAGAAGAAGCTTGATTAGGGATTTCTTCAAAAGGCGTTTCTTCTATTTTTTCCACTGCAGCCTGCTGGGCAGTTTTTTTCATGAGGATATAAAAATCCCTCAGATGCCACCATGCTGGGCATCGGTCCACAGGGCCATTAAAGTTTCTGATAGTGGTATAGCAGCTTTTTAGAAAAACTTGTGTATTGGTAATCTTTGCCCATGGGGTCAATTCCACTTCCAAAGGAGGAGGATTGGTCTCAAAATAGCGTTTTATTTCTTCGTGATTCATATGGCAAAATTAATTAAAAACCAGTCGAAGGTCAAGTGAATAATAAGATTAAAATATGATTTATTTCTTTTTTTTGATTACTAAATGAGACAATGCGGGGTCATGCAAAAGACGTTCCAGTTCAGAATTTACAATCTCTGATATATCTTCTTTTATCTGCAGATAATTACGTTCAATCATAGTATTATTTATGATACGTACGGGACTGATCAGCTGATATGATTTTTCTTCTTTTTTAAGCTCATCATGATTATTTATTATTTGGGAATGAAATTTTTTGAGTTTAATTTTACAGTCAGGGTTATCAGCAATTATACCTACAAATTCCCCTGAACTTAAACAGGAAATCTTAGAGGCAGGAACAGCAGCTTCCAATTGTTTTGACCTGCTGATGGACGTATCTGAGCTGTTAATGGAAAGACTCTCCCTGTCCTGCATTATTTTTCCAAACCGCTCGGAAAGCTGTTTGGCGGTGTCGCCATTGACCTGACCGCTGATGATGTTGCCAGTGATATTGAGTATGACATCAGCCTGCTCGCGCCCGTAATCTTTACGCAGCTGGCTGAAGTCCTGAATCCCCAGACAGGTGCTTACTTTGTTGCTTCTGGCTGTTGCTATAAGACTGTCCATATTGTTGAGATAGATAGTGGGAAATTCATCAAATACCAAGCTGCTTTTAAGTCTGTCTTTCTGGTTTACCTGCTTGATGAGCCTGCTTACAAAAAGGGAAAGCACCGCACCATATGTCTGGATTTTCAACGGATTGTTCCCCATACAAACTATCTTAGGATCCGCAGGATTATTAATGTCGAGTGTAAAGTCATTTCCAGAAAGCACATAATAAAGCTGAGCGCTTGACAGTCTTGCCGTGGATATCTTAGCGGAAGCGATCTGCCCCTCAAGCTGTTCCATGACATTATTTAGGTAGGCGCTGACAAACGGATCAATCAGAATCTCTATTTCTTTTTCAGTTCTAAGCAGCGTAAAAAGACTATTGTATTCAACCTGCATCAGTTCAATAACATGAGGCAGAGTGCAGAATTCACCGTTGTTGTATTTTCTCAGATACCAGATTACCGCCGAAAGGAAATTAATAGGTGATTCCACAAAAAAGTCTCCCTGTTTTTTTATCCATTCCCGGTTTAGTCCCAGAAGGATTGTGCGTGCTGACTCAGCTGCATCGGTTATGTCTGTCATTGATTTTGGATCAAGGGGATTGCACCTGTGGGTGCGGCTCAGGTCATCAAAATTAATGACATAAAATTTAGGCTCGACCTTATAAAGATGTTTATACTTAAGCCATGTATTATAAGCAATAATGCTGAGGTCGTCAAATTTAAAATCATACACAAACATGGAGAAACCTTTTCGGATGTGCTGTGTAATGACATGACGGATTACAAAATAAGATTTTCCAGATCCTGGAGTCCCAGCAACTAAGATTCCGCGAAATGGGTTTATGATATTAATCCAGCTTTTCCGCACTTTGTTTTTTAAATTGTAATGCGCCGGAAGGTTAATCGAATATTCATTTTCAAGAAGCCGTTCTTCCTGCGGAAATGTTTCATTTTCCGTGTTGAAAATATCCTTGTCACTCAAAGTTCTGCGTATGATTCTTGACAGCAGTGTTCCCCCTGAGAGCAGTAGCAGATATCCTGCAGCAGTACACACCATATAAAGAATAAGTTTTTCTTTTGCGTTAATCAGTGTAATGAGAATAAAATAACTTAAAAAATACGCTGAAAATCCTACAGCAATGTAATAAAATGCAGTTTTGATGTTCAGCTTTTCGTTTTTTCTGCCTTTCGCCCCAAGAAGGGAAATGCATAAAAATCCCAAAGCAAAAAGCTTGGATATATGCAAATTATCAAATAGCCCTGTATGGAAAATATTCCCCATTAATTTATCTCCAAAACTGCTTGTGAGGCCCCACAGCTTAAAAACATGATAACCATAATAATAGAAATGAAGGCATAATAATATCATGCTGATCAGCCTTGTCATATCAAGAATTTTTCTAAGTGCCTGTTCATTTTCTCCCGTCTGCATCGTCTTAGTTTTTTAATTAATAATCGGTCTGTCCTTTTCGTCTATTTTTCTTTTTTCTTTTTAGCTGGGATGGAATGTAATCAGAGGTGAATTCAGGCTGAAGCACCGAATCGATAATCTTCTCAAGTTCGCTTCCAGTAATAAAAGATGAATATTGAGGAATGTTATCAAATTGGTTTTCAGTACTTTCTCCAACGGATTTTCTTGATGCAGTAAACCTTTTCAGACCGCAGCGTTCTTCTATTCCAGACGCTGCATATGACTTTCCTAAAACGCTTCCGTTAAAGACACATTTTGTCTTGTGATCTACATATGTTAAACCATAAAGAAGACCATCTTCATTTCTTCTTTCAGCAGTCTTAATACCATCCTGAATTAAGATTTTGTCCAGATCAGACAGTGATTTTATTTTATTCTGGATAAAGGCAAGATCTACTGCATTTTTAGTTCTTTTTAAATGGGGACTTCGTAATAATTTATTTGAGGTGAATTTAATTTCAAGGTTTTTAAGAGTGGGCTTGAGGTAAAAACTGCTGGCTTTAATTGGAATACCGATAGGCTGTTTTTTATTATTAAGAACCTGATAGGCCAGGCCTTTATGACGGAACATTCTTGAGTCTTTCCCGCCCTGAACGGCAGTGACATTGTAAAGATTCAAAACTGCATTTAATTCACCAACGGTGGTATATTTATAATTAGGAATCACTGTGTTTAACACATTTGCAATTGCTTTTTTAGTTTCTACTGCTCCGTATTCAACTACACCAGTTTTTACAGGTTTTATATTGATCGTTTTTTCTTTTTCACTGCTCTGTGCAGGAGTTAAGTCGAAAATCTTTTCGATTTCTTTGCGTGCTGTTTCGGACTGATTCCTGCCTATGTTCTGCATGTCAATTCTTTTTCCATCAGACTTTACTTTTACTGAAACAATGTGAATATGAGGATGACCTGCATCGTGGTGCTGATACACCAGATAAGGCTGTGAGCCGAACCCAATTTTTTCCATGTAGGTTTTGGCAATTTCCATAAGCTTTTCTTTTGGGAGATTATTTTCGGAAGAATCAAAATTGAGTGAAATATGCACGCTTCCCCGCTTGACATTAGAGTTAAGTTCTAGCTGCTTTAAAAGCATTTTAAGCCGCATCTCTTTAGGAATTTCATAAGCCTCCAAGGGATAATTTCCATCTCCAATCAGCTCAGCTTTTCCATCTTCGACTTTATTTTCATTGTAGTTAAAAATGCTTCTTACCGATGATCCTGTGTTTATGACTGCAACCATTTTTCAGCAAGATTTCGAATGAGATTTTTAATTTCTTCAATAGAATTAAAAAGCATTTTTTTTTCCTTCTCAGAACTTAGAATCCACAGTTTTAATTCAGAAATCTGCGACAGTGAATGAAGTTTTTTTACAGACTGATTGAAGTTATTTCCGATGGAATTCAGTTCATTTCTGAGTTTAATCAATTCAGTCATTAAATCATCAAGAGATGTATTTCTGTATTTTAAAACGATAGGTTTTCCAAGTAGATTCTGACGTGCAAAATCACTTAATTTCGGACAGACTGACTCTTCAAAATATTTCTGAAATGTCTTATATTCCTGCTCACTCAGCCTGAGATGAAGCCATCTTGTTCTGTTTTTTTTTTCTTCTTTCATCATTTATCCTTTTCATTCGACATTACAAAATTTTCAGTTTTCTCTGCCAGCGAGTTCCGAGCATAAAGGCAGCAAGATATCGGTTGTGATACAACCGGACATCTTGCAGATTGCAGCAAGGCGTGGCAATCCAACAGAGTCTGTATAAAAACTCAGACTTCTTTCAAATATTCAGACGAATTTATGCAGGATAATTCAATACATCCCATCATAGGTAAATTTTGCTTATGATGCTTTGAAGCGTCATTGCTACCTTTAGGCTTTGATTTATTAATTTAAAAACGCTGAAATTATGAGTACGAAGAATTATGCAGCAAAGGTGTTTGATACTGTATTGAGCATCCCAAGCATGAGTGAGCCGGTGAAGATTGATCTGAAAATTTCACGCAAAAATGTACTGCTGTTATGCCATTTTATTGACAGGGGAGTACTGCTCGAAAAAGATGAAGGAAGCCTTATGGGAAGCATTGCAGAGGAGGAGCTAATTGAACTTAAAAATGTCTCGCAGGAGTGTCTCCAAAAGGCCGGACTTGTAGAACTTAACCAGAAGCTTGTGAGTTTTATTGAAGATGGCAATTCTTAAGTAAGGAGAAAATTTAGAAATTGAAAATGCTTTATGGAATATAATTCCGTAAAGCATTTTTTTTGCGGGGTTTCAAAATTTAAATTGGCGTGTTTTTGATGTTTTTTGGCGTGTTTTTGATGTGTTTTCTTTCAATTTACCACTTTACATTTGCTTATGCTTTGAGAGTAAGTTTAATTGAATGACACTTAATAAATATTTTAAAGAATGAACATAAAACCTCAAATAAAGAATATTATAATCGAATCAATCTGTTTTCTGTACATTTTACTTTTTGTATACGCAGCAATTAGTAAGTTAATTGATTTTGAAAACTTTCAGGTCCAAATTGGACAGTCCCCTCTTTTGAGTCCTTTTGCAGTATTAATTTCATGGCTTGTTCCAAGTATTGAACTCATTATCTGCCTATTTCTTTTAACTACTAGATGGAAAGCAATTGGCTTGCATATGTCATTTTTCTTAATGATAATGTTTACCGCTTACATAGCCATCATACTCAATTTTAGTTCATTTGTTCCCTGCTCCTGCGGCGGAGTGCTTGAAAAATTGGATTGGGACTCGCATCTGGCATTTAATCTGCTGTTTGTGCTGCTTGCACTGCTTGGGCTGATTCTGCTAAAAAAAAGAAGCCAGGACAGATATAAAATCAGCTGGACGGCTTACTTTTTCAAAATTTTAGTTCTGGCTTTGTCGAGCGCTTCATTAGTGGTCATACTGTTTTTATACTCGGAGAAGATCATGCATCATGAGAACCCTTTTATAAGGAGCTATCCACAGCATCCCGTAACCTTGGAAAAAAGCATGGACCTGAAATTCAACTCCTATTATTTTGCCGGATTCAGCAATGGAAGGCTTTATCTTGGAAATTATACAAATGCGCTACATGTTATAAAAATCGACCAGAATTTTAAGGTAGAAGACAATACCAAAATAGATTTTAAAGGAAAAAACATCCCCTTCAGAATAGTGAGAATTGCGGTGAGGGATTCTTCATTTTATTTGATGGACGGCACGGTTCCATGTATTTATAAAGGCCATATATCAGATTGGAAAATTACGCAGAAACTCGAGAATTGCCCTTCTTTTACAATTGCCGAGCCGCTTGACAAAACAAGGTTCGCAATAAGATCGCTCCAAGGTCGAGAAGCAAGGCACGTACTGGGGATTTTTGACCCTGCAGGCAAGCCCAATGTTACCTATAAGACCGATCTTCTCCAGCAGCAGATTGATGGCGTATTTGATACTGACGGCATGCTGATAAGCAATTATAAAAACAATAATATTGTCTACGTGTACTATTACCGCAATGAATTCATAACAGCAGACCAAAACTTAAACCTTGCTGCAAAAGGAAAGACAATCGATACCATATCCAAAGCCCAGATAAAGGTAGCCTATTTGAAAAACAGGACTGAACGCAAAATGGCGGCACCGCCTATAATGGTCAACCAGAAAGCCTCCTTCTGCGGAAATGTTCTATTTATACAATCCAAAATTCCAGGGAAATTTGAGCCTGAAAATATCTGGGAACAGGGGGCGGTAGTTGATGTGTACAACCTTAAGAAGAAAAGCTATCTGATGAGTTTTACCATTTACGGCACCCAGATGAAAAAGCTCAGTTCGCTATATGTTACGGAGACTCATCTATATGCGATAATGGAGGATGAACTTGTAGTTTACTCACTGAATAAAAACCTGCAAAATGAAATAAAAGAACCATAATCCAGTAGGTTTTGGTTCATGAAAGTTTACCGGCCGGTAACAGGAAACAGATCGAAAACCTGTAGAAAAAAGTAGATCAAAGTTTAATTTAATATTTTATATTATGAAAACTGAATTTTTAAAAAAAATGTTCCCAATGGCAGCGATTGCTGTGGGAATAGCCGGTGCATTTACGACAGCAAGCCTGCATGCGCAAAACCGTGCTGCCGCTCCTGAATCAGGTTATGTGCTGGATTCTCAAGGACGCTGTAATATCGAAGTAGAATGCGATGACAATCCTAATCCGGTTTGCCGCCTGAACGGAGACAGCGGACCTCAAGCATTTGCCAAAGATGCTGACGGTAATTGTAATCAGATTACCTACAAACCGCAAAATTAAAATTGCGTCTCGGTAAAGGCAATGCAGTTCCTAAAAGGAACTGCATTGTTTTGTTACATCATCCCATTAGAGATCCAATCGGCATGATGTTCATCCTTAAGAAAATATGAAAACCATTCAAGTACGCGGCCGTTTACATCAAGCTGCTTTGATTCACTGGCGATGACATGTCCTTCATCTGGATACAGAAGCATAATGCTCTTTTTCTTCAAGGCTCGCAGGGCCATATGCAGTTCCACGCTCTGGCGAGGATCTACCTGTTCATCTTCCTTGCCTGTCCAGAGCAGAAGCGGCGTTTTGATCTTTGACGCATTATATAAAGGAGAGCTTGCATTATACAGATCAGGCGCTTCAAAAGGACTTCTTTCCATGCGCCACTGCCGGCTTTGAAAACGCCACATGTCAGGTTTGCCGCTGTTGCGATTCACTGTCAAATAAAAACTGTTCAAATCCGTGATGCCACCACTGGCTATAGCCGCAGCAAACAACCTGGTCTGCGATATTATGAAAGAGGTTTCATACCCTCCAAAGGAATGTCCCATAAGTCGCGGTTAAGCGCATCTACGATGATCTAAAAGAAAACGGTTACTATTCGGGAATTATATCAGGAAATATAAGCCAGACAGTTTTGATAGACAGCGTTACGATTGATATCAATGAATATCCCTACCGTTTTAAATGCTTTGCCCGACAGAATATAATAAGGACCACAAGCATACTGAACAGAAATCTGATTACTGAGGGAACGCTGCGTAACGTTTCAAGAAGCGATAATAATCCGCACGGTTTTCTCATTGAGCGTTTCAATACAATAGAGAATAAGGATCTTGGCACTGTAAACCGAAAACCATGAGAAGCTTATTTAGAAAACACAAAAGCATCCAAATGGATTCACGGATTTATCATATGATCAGATTCTGGTGTGTGGTTAAAATGAATAGGATTACTAAAAACCTTTCCAAATCACAGCTTTGGTTATCTCTTGTAGTTTTCATGTTGTGCGGAACAGTTCTTTGTTTTTACAAAGTAATAGGCGGTGTTTTGCTTTACAGTTCTGAATCGATTAAAATTGAAGGAATATCAGTCGTTAAATCTATTTACTCTGATCAAAATAAAGGATGTGATTTTTTAGATGTATCAGTTAAAGAGAACAAGAAACAATCTTATCTCAACAGATATATTGACAGCGCTATAAATGTTTCTGTTACAGTCGATTTAGATAAAAAATATAATTCCAAAGACGAAGACCATTAAATGGCCCATAAGTCTGTTGAAATCCATACAGTTAACTATAATAAATGAAATTATGGAAAATAAAAAACTTTCAGTCAAAGAAAGAAAGAACCGTAAAATGATGCTTGTTCTTCCTTTAATTATACTTCCATTTGTAACAATGCTTTTCTGGGTTCTTGGAGGCGGTAAAGGAAAAGAAACAGCTTTTTCAGGAGGAAAGAAGCAGGGTTTTAATATGCTTCTTCCAAACCCAAAGTTAAAGGAAGATTCTTCATTAGATAAAATGAGCTACTATGATCAGGCATCAGTTGACTCTATAAAATTGGAGGAGCAGAAGAAAAAAGATCCTAATTATTCGATAACTAAAACAGTTGAAAGTAATCTTGAATTTGACGGCTCTTTTGATTTGGATGCAGCTTCAATAAGAAATCAAAAAGGCGGACTTAACACAGGCTTTTTAAAGCCTGAAAATGAAAAGATGATGTATCAGAAACTTGAGGCGCTACAAAAGGCAATTGCAGAGCCTCCAAAAGTTAATGGTTATGATCAGGACATGAGAGAGTTCCAATACCAGAAACCACCTTACGGCGAATCAGTGGAAATGAAAAACTTAGAACAGCTGATGGCTGCAATGAGCGCTCCGTCTGAACCTGATCCAGAACTTGCACAGCTGGGAGGAATGCTCGAAAATATCTTGGATATTCAGCATCCAGAGCGCGTTCAAGAAAAGCTGAGGGAAAATTCAAAGTTTCAGAAAGGCAAAGTGTTTTCGGTGAGTAGGAAATCAGAGGAACAGACCTCAAGTTATCTTCAAAACACGCCACAATCAGCACTAAGGCCGGATAATAATTCTTTTTATTCTCTTGAAGATGAAACTATCAGCGATGAAATTCAGAATGCGGTTGAGGCGGCAGTTCATGAAACGCAGACCATTGTAAACGGTTCAATTGTGAAGATAAGACTTGTGCAAGATGTTTTTATCAACGGAGTACTCATTCCAAGAAACAGTTTTGTTTTTGGAACTGCATCTCTGAAAGGAGAAAGATTAGAAATAAAGGTAAGTACTATAAAATACCAGAACTCCATTTTCCCGGTCGAGCTTTCGGTTTTTGATATCGATGGTATAAAAGGAATTTATATTCCCGGCACAATTAACAGGGATGTTGCAAAAGCCTCCGCCGACAGATCAATGCAGAGCATTGGACTTGCAGGTGTAAGTGATTCATGGGGAGCCCAGGCGGCAGGTATGGGAGTTGAGGCAGCTAAAACGCTATTGAGCAAAAAAGTTAAGCTGATTAAAGTAGTAGTAAAAGCAGGTTACAAAGTGCTCCTTTATGATGAAAAAGAGAAAAATGAAAAATAACTTTAAACAAATTCAACATGAAAAAAATAAAACTATTAATAATATACGTCTGGATTTTTCTGATATCAGTTTCAGGATATACCCAGTATAATTCAAAATCTGAATATAATAATATACAGCTCAGCTATTCAAAAACGACCAGTATCTTATTTCCTTATGCTGTCAAAAGTCTGGATATCGGCAGCCGTGATGTTCTAGTGCAGAAAGCTAAAGGAGTTGAAAATATACTTCTTCTGAAAGCTGGAAAACAGAATTTTCTCCAGACCAACCTTACAGTAGTCACGTCCGATGGTAAGCTTTACAGTTTCATATTGAACTTTGACGATTTATGCCCGACTTTAAACATCGACGCCGGACTGCGAAATACGGATGATAAACAGCTGCTGTTTTCGATGGAGAATGAAAACCAGAAGGAAATAAAGGATTACGCAATGCTCGCATTATCTAAAAAAAATAAGGTAAGCGGGCTTAGTTCAACAAGATCAGAAATTGAAATTAAAGTTGACGGTATTTTTATTCATCAGGACATAATGTATTTCAGAGTATTTTTAGGCAATGATTCTAAAATTAATTATGATGTAGATCAGCTTCGTTTTTTTATCCGTGACCAAAGAAAATCAAAACGTACTGCATCACAGGAAATAGAGATTATGCCGCTTTTCAATACTGGTGATTTCGGCCGGATTTCTGATAATTCTGAAATTACAGTTGTATTTGCGCTTCCAAAATTTACAATACCCGAGAAGAAGAAGTTTACCATGCAGTTCTTTGAGAAAAACGGAGGCAGGCATCTGGAGCTGGATATAAAAAACAGGAACCTGATAAATCTTGAAATTCTAGGTAACCTTTAAGTAATACTAATTTTAAATGTAAAGATCATGAACGAGAAAAATTTGCAATATCTAAAAGACCAGTTAAAGTATACTGGATTTGGAGAAACTTTTGATGCTGAATTAAGAGAAAATATTTTAAAAGGGGATAAGGATTTTAAAGTGATTCATACCGGGATAATGAACAATGGTGTTCCAAACAAGGATACTGTGACTGTTGAATTGAATTTTAAAATGTCCGATCAGAGTGATATGTGTTTTTTTAATTCCTATAAGGTTAATCTCCAGAAAGAGGAAAATAAGCCGAGATTAGAGCAGACTTTTTATATTAACAATGATAACACCAGCATTACACTCAAAGAAGCCTACAATTTGATGGAAGGAAGATCAGTTAATAAGGATTTAAAAACTAAGGAAGGTGAAACCTATAATGCCTGGATTTCTTTGAATTTCAAGGAAACCGACAGTAGCGGCAACTTTAAGCTGAATCAGTTTCACCAGAATTACGGCTATGATCTGGAAGCTTCGTTGGAGAAGCATTCGATAAAAGAACTGCTTACTCCACAGTATAAAGAAGATTTAATAAATTCTCTCAAAAAAGGAAATCTGCAGTCCGTAACTTTTGTAGTTGGTGGAGAAGAACGAAAACAGTTTGTGGAAGCAAATCCGCAGTTTAAAACGGTAAAGGTTTATGACTCTTCATTGCACAGAATCAATGACAGGGAAAGTAAAAATGAGAAGCAATCGCAATCAAAAGAAAAGAGTGCAGCACAGAATAATGATGATGAGCCAGCACAGAAAGAATTGAATTCTGCATCTCGTTCCAGGAAGGCAGGCAGATCAGTTTAGTTTCAGTAAACCACTTAAACATTAAATATGTCGTCCGATAGCAATAGAATACAGAATGAAGTAAAAGAGTGGATGTCCAAGGAAGAGAAACTTAAATCCATATTTGGTAAAAGTCCAGGCATCGAGCGCTCGTTTGGCATAGAAAAGCTGAAATTCTTCAGAATGCTGCTCTTTAAGTACGGTAAAACAAAATCCTTGGACGAACTTATAACTGTACAGTTCCTGAAGCATGAATATAAAAGTTTAAGACATAAATTATATCCTAACGTGTTCAAACGTCTTTTTAATGATGCAGTAAATTCTATTGTATTTGAAAGAATTCATAAACCCGCATACTTAAAGGATTTGGATTCTAATAAAAAAGCATTGGAAGTGCAGCTTAAAAATACTGGTTTCGATCAAGTATTGGATAAAGTTCTGCAGCAGATGAAAGAAGAGCAGCTTAATTTTTATATTCCGGTGTCTTATCACATATCTGAAAAGGAAAAGCTTGAACATTCACTTCATTTTGCAAAGGATGTACAAGGAGCTTATCGGTTTGAAGGTTTTACATCAACTCTGCATACAGACTCTATTCCGTCTGGAAGAAGTTCTCATCATTTTAAAAATGAGGCTTCCGAATATTTTAATGTAGATGAAGCGTATAATATGCTCGCTGGAAGAGCAGTACTTAAAAACGGAACATGGAAGCAGTTTAATTTTTATGACAAGGATTTAAGTGAAAATTACCGAACACATGAGTTCCCTCAGGATTATGGTTATAAAGTTGAAAATGTTTTAGCAGGTCTGCCTCTTAAGAATTCTGATGGAGACGCAACTTATGAACTAGCCCGATCTTTACAGCAGGGTAAAAGAGCAGAAACTGTGCTTTCAATTGAAGGCAGGGAAATAAAAACATTTATTGAGGCAAATCCGCGTTTTAAAACTTTAAATTTTTACAATGACAGAATGCAGAAAATAAGTCTTCGCGAATTGGAAAGAGGATGTAAAATTCAGCAGGTTATTAAGCCGCAAATGCAGATTGAGCCGGCATCAAAAAAAATGTCTCCAAAATTCTGAGGATATGAATGTTATTGAAAGTTATGGATAATCTTAGACTCTTAGCAGGATTTTTTCAATCAATCGAAAACGATTTTAGAATTGGGACAACCCATATTGCAATTTTTGCGGCATTACTTCAGTTTCGTGCTACTAAAGACTACATAAATCCAATATTAGCATACAGCATCGAAATTCAAAAAATTGCAAAAGTGGTATCTCCTAAAACTTATCATAGCTGTATGCGTGATCTGGATAATTACGGATATCTGGTGTATGTTCCAACGAAGAATAAAAATAAAAGAAGCAGTATCTACTTTCATTTGGGCTAAGCTTTAAATTTCTAAATCATGAAAAAAACAAAAATTTTAGATTGCATAGATAAACTTTTAAAGCATGAATCGAGATTATTTTTATTAGAAAGAATTTTGAAGGAAAATACAAATAATGATACATTTAGTAAAATATCCGCTTCAATTTCTAATTCGGGTAAATGCAAAAGTTCATTTACTAAAATAGAATTTGCAAATCTTTTCTATATCCTTATGGATGAAGGTTTTTTATTTTTTGAAATATTGGATAAAAAGAATAACAGGATTGGATTTCAAAAGTTTTTAGAAAACAATTTTACTTATTCAGGAAAGAATGACAAGCAATGTGAAATCAAAAATATCAGCAAAGAATTTGCTGAAAGCAAAGGGTATACTTATAGGGAAAAGCAGATTGAGTTTTTGAATTTACTGATTTTTAGATTACAAGAAAGAAAATCAAGAATTGAAAATTGGTAGTCTGAACAAAATTTTTTGTTTAATAATTTAAAATTTTAATTAATGAAAAAGGATGTCAAAAAAAAGAAGCTCTCATTTCTTATGAAAGTTAAAAAGATGATTGATCCTGTCGTTTTAAAACTTGAGACCATTGATTCTAAAATAAATTCAAGAGGGAATGACGGCAGGCCTACTTATTACAGGAATGAAGATTTAAAAAAAATATTTGGGCTCTCACCAAATACGATAATAAAATACAGACAGACAGGAATCCTTCCTTATTCAAAACTTGGTGAAATATTCTTGTATGACTCAAGTCAAATTGAAAAAATTCTTGAGGAAAATAAAAGTTGAACATAAAAAGTGTAAGTAAATATTCATGTGAAAAAATGTATATTTGAGGGTAACTAATTAAAAATTAATATCATGGGACTTAAAACCGGACCAAAAAGAATAGCCAAATCAACAGGAGAGCCTGACAAGAGACAGCGTGATAACAAAGATACACCAGGAAACACGCCTTCCTTAAAACCGCCAGTAAAGAAACCTGGAAAATAAATTAAAAAAAACAGAGGATTTCAAATTTTGAAATCCTCTGTTTTTTTTACGAAACTTTTTCTTCATATTTAGATTTAACCATATTCATGTCATCCATTATGTTTACATCAAGAACTTTCGCATAGTGCTGTGTTTGTTTAATGTTAGTGTGCCCCATCATAGCTGAAACATTTTCAAGTCTGACTCCGTTGCCAAGTGTTACTGTAGTCGCGAAAGTATGTCTTGAAACATACCATGTGAGGTACTTGTTAATTCCGCAGACATCAGCAATTTCCTTTAAATAAGCATTCATTTTCTGATTTGAAATGCTAGGCAGTAAACCTAGCTGTTTCCCTTTGTATTTCTCAATGATTTTTTCGACTGGCGGCAGAACTGGAACATTTTCCTTTATGGATGTCTTTGTTCTGTTGGATATAATCCATTGGTTGTCATTATTGTCTTTTGATATGTTTTTTTGGGAAAGTTTTAAAGCGTCAGTTGGAGCATAACCCGTATAACAACTGAATAAAAAGATATCTTTTACCCTGTCGAGTCTTTCAATAAAGAACACTTTTTTCTCTATGATATCAAGCTCAGACTGTGTGAGAAAAACAGCATCTTTAACACTGAGCTTTCCGTCATATACATTAAATGGATTTCTCTGGATTAATTCCATCCTTATAGCATAATTAAAAGCAGTTTTATACATTTTTATATACTTTACTACCGAGTTGTTTTTTATCCCAATGTGGCCTTTAAAATTGCTTTCGTATTTGAGAAATTCTTCAAGATTGTAGATAAAGGAACTTGATATTTCATCGGCGGGAATGTCGATTAAATTATATTGTTTTACCATGAAGTTAGCGATAAGTTCAGAGCTTCGTCTGTATTTTTGCAGTGATGCGGCTGCTCTTTCACCTGCCTCTACTTTCTTTGCGAAAAATTTATTATGTCGCTGCATAATTTGAAGAAGTGTGGTTCTGTTTGCCTGTACTTTGGATTTTCCTGAAAGTTCTGCTTTAAGTACTTCTAGAGGAACATCTGGATCGACATTAAAAAGCTTATTGAATTTTTTCTCAACATTTAGGCGGTAAATATCCAGATAATTTTTCAGGACCTTTTCCTTTTCAATTCTTAATACAATTCTTAGTTTGTTTGTGTAATCCCATCTTTCTTTCGAGATTGTCTTTCCTGTGCTTAAGGAAATTCTTTTTTGTTTGTAGGTAATACGTGCAAATATTGAAAACTCTCCATTCTTATCTGCCTTTTCCGATTTCAGGTAAAAAATTACTTTTAACATGTTTTCTAGTTTTTAAATTAATAATCAAATTGATTTAAAAATTTCGAAAGACACCTTTGTTTTCAGGGAATCCAGAGAGAATTCTCTTTGAATTAGTACACTTTTTTATGGTCAAAACCCACCAAAATAAAAGTGTACTTAAAAGTGTACCACGCTTTGCAATAACATGTGATATTTGACGATTGCCAAAAAATGAAAAACCCTTTAAATACTTGTATTTAAAGGGTTTTAACTTTTAAAGTTTCTTTTTGAAACTTCTACTGGCGGAGAAAGAGGATCCGCCACCTGTATCGTAAGCACCAGCAAACACTGGGTGTCATGTTATGTCAAAAAAACAAGGGCACGAATAGGGCACTCTTAAAATTCTTGGGTTTAATAACCTCTGTAAATGTAGGAAAAAAAATCGAGAAATAGCCGGGAAACTTGTGAAAAAATCTCAAAAGCACTAACGATAATAAAATGTTTAGATGCTGAAGAAAATTATACTCAGACTGTTGATATATATTGATCAAGAGTTTAAAATTTTTTCTTTGTTTTTTAATTTATGGATTATATTCTCATAATGCTCTAATATTTCTGTTACGCCCCAATTTCCTTTTTTGTTGGTGATATCATACATACATTTTTGTTTTGGAGGCAAATCAGCTCTATAATACTTGCCGGTTTCAGTCGCTTTACCGACGGCACTTTCGCTATTCATTCTTGAATTTAGACTTTTACCAACCAGACATAAATTGCCTAAATTATCTAAAAACAATTCATTTGATTTATTTACTGAAGATTGGGCCAAGTGATGCTCTACTGAATTTCGATATTTAAATTCAAAATTATACCCTGATTGATTTTCAACCCACATCAAATAGTCAATAAAGTTCAATAAAAAGTGAGGCGTATTTGTGCCTTGAGCGTAATTTTTATCATCAATAATCAAAGCTAATTTTTCATTTTGGTCGTAAATGGTGAGTATTAGATTATCTAATTTTGATAAAAAATCGGAATTGCTGATATTAAAACTGTTATATCCCGAAAACCAGCTAAGCAGTTCTTGGAGCCAATTTTTATATTTTTTAGTCCTAAAAGTAACCTGCAACATTGAAAGGGCTTTTATTATCCTTTTTTGATCATCAAATGTCTTTTTAAAAATTAAACGGTTTTGCTTTTTACTTTTTGAATAGTACAACTCAGGTTTTTGCAAAGACCACTTATAATCCTCATCAGACTTTTCACCCTGAACTGTTTTAATGACAAATCGATCAAATACAGTTCTGTAAAAAAGCAGGTCCCTGAGGAAATCTTTTGCATTTATATGTTTCTCCAAAACATTATACATGTACAGGAGGTCGTCACCATTAAGAGGGATGTCTCTATGAATTGCGCTGTAATTTAGTTTAAAGACATGCATTAGAAAGTTTGGAAAATCTATGATTGAATTAAAATTTTCTAACTCATTATCATTTTCGTTTTCTATTGAATTATCTTCAGTTTCATGATAAATAATTGGATCAGATAAAATCTGATCAATGCTCAGAGCTAGCCTGGTGTCCTCTTTTCCGCCACTAATCTTCGAGAAATCATAACTAAAAGAATTATAGTCAGATCCAAATAAGGCAGATCGTTCAGCTGGCGAAAAATACTTCTGCACATGCTGATTCATTTGAGAGCAGGCGTCCCAAATTTTTGAATATATTTTAAAATATGGAGAATCTTTTTCCTTTTCAAGAATTCTTGCCTTCAAGATTTCATGCTCTTGCAATTGTTCTCCGCGGTTATTCATTATCTCAAAATAATGGGCAACATCTGTATCAGATGGTATTTCGACCCTGATTATAATAACGTTATTAAAAAAATACTCCTTGAATTCCTCCCGGTTATTTTTGTCTAAACTCATTAAAGGTGTCTGCTGTAAGGCTTTAGGGGTTACATTGACATTTTTGATATGGCTTACCGCATCTATAAAATGAGAGACTTTATCGTGACTCGATGAATATATTCTTTCGGGATCCTGGTAATAGCTTTTTAAAAAATCTTCTGCTTCAGGTCTCGAATCATATTTAAGTTTCGGAGATGCAAGACCGCCATCCAAGAATTTTGCAATTAAAGAGATTGTGGTTAATCGCTGCTGGCCATCAATAATTTCATAATCACCATCTACCCTTTTTAAAACAATTAGGCTCCCTATAAAATAATTTCCCTTGGGGGCTTTTTTAAAATTTTCATAGATATCCTGCAATAGCTGGTATATTTCATTTTCACCCCAGGCAAAGTTTCTTTGATAAAGGGGAACGACGTATTTGTCATTTAAAATCCGAGAAATGTTTTTGTTTAGGTTTTTATGCTCCATTTGCTATTTCTTGTATCTTGATAGATTTATATTTTTGTCTTTAGTGCTGATAGTGATATTAAACGAAAACATGGCTTTTAGGACATAACTTATTTCCTTTCGGCAATCAATTGGTCTTAGCATCATTATCTGCAAGTCTTTTAAATCGGAATAGTTTTTGCTTTTATCTATAGTGAAAAACAGCTGCTGCATAAGGGCATATTTCATTACATCATTGTACTTGACTTGTTTTTTCTCTAATCTGACACGGTATACAATGACATACAATAATTTATAATATCGAAGCAAACCATCTTCTCCATATTTATCAAAAAGAAAGAAAATTAATGATTTGTACAATTCTTTTAAATATAAATCCCCTTTACGATTATGGGTATGATCGACGAAAGTTTTATAAAATTCCTTAAACTCGGCAGCTGATGTGGTGTCATCCAAATAAATGAATAATTGTTTGTATATTTCCGTGTAGGTCTCTATGTATCCAAAAAAAGCCTTACCGTTAACTATATTTTCATTGATCGAAACAAACTGATTCACATTTTCAAGCCTAAGGGATTCAAATCTCTCTTTTACAGCTTGAAGTTTTAAATTATTTTTCTCTAAATGGCCTAAAGCATAATCCAGCAAGAAATCTTTATTCTGAAAAGGGTGCTTTACACTTTGATCAGAACTGAATGCTGTTCCTTTAAATTCATGTAAATTGTTTTTGTTTAACTGAAACGCTTCTTCTTTTCTGGACCATAAACGGGGACGATACAGTTGTTCATTAAACAATTGCTTTAAGATATCCATTGTATTGTTTTGCTTTAAAGCATGGCGGGTTGCATTTTCCCACCTTTGGTCACACTTAATTTTCACTTCTTGCTTTTCTTCTTCCATTGCCCTGATATGGTAGGCTTTTAGAAGATTGTAAGCTTCCAGTTCTTTACCCCTGCTGTTTTGGGAGTCGAACATTTGAAATGCCTCACTATGGCTAGATACTTTGACTTCCACAAATTCACAGGACTGGATGATATAGTTGAAAAATTCCGGCTTCTGATCAGCAACATGCTCATCAATCCAATAAGCGATATAGTCAGAGTTGGCAATTATCGCATTTTTGGAATCAACATTATTATATTTTAAGGTTGAGCTAAGCGGAACCGGGGAATTATCTGACAACTGCAAGAGAGTTAGAATAATGGTTGTGATTCTTTGCTGTCCGTCTACAATATCTAGAAGGGCATCATTTTCAAACAGGATGATACTGCCAATCCTATAAGTTTTTTTCTGCTGTTTCCAGCTTGCGTATACATCTTCTAAAAGTTGGGTTACCTGTTTGTTTCCCCATCGGTACGGCCTTTGGTATTCAGGGATATTGAGATTTTGAATGATAATATCATCAACTTTTTTTATTTCTGCCTTAATTCCATCCATTAGAACGACAATGTTTTTGAGTTGTAAAGATCTGTTGCAAGACATGCCTGCTCTTTATTGGCTTTTTATGCCCTAGGTTTAGACGGTTCAGCACTGATAGAAGCTCTCATCAATTTCTCCATTGAGAATTGCATCTTCAATGTCCTGTAGTGTCTTAGACATGGCTGCTCTTAGCGCGTTTTGGGGATTATTTTGGTTTTGTCTGCGTATCAGATTAGAAAGGATTGCCCCGAACTGATTATTATGAGTTAAATCCTCCTGCATTGAAGCTGCCCGCTTTTCTATTTTTAAGCCGATAGCCTTATCACAGTCATTTAATTCGATTTCCAGCTGTCCGCCTAAATTCTGCTGTTCAATTAGATGTGACAATTCATGAAGAACGATCATTTCAGTAAATAAAGGGATATCTTCCAAAGTCTTCGGCAGCATATCCTTTCTTATTCCTAAGGTGAAAAACAAATTTTCAGTAGGAATTTTAAAAGTTGAATTGTCCACGTAAAAAGCAAATACCTCGCTGTTTGTATTTTTAACGACAATTTCATGAAGAGCCTGATTTAAGATTTGTTGTTGTTCCAGAATCGACTCTCCGGAAGCTATTGCATAAAAGCTTACATTGGGCGTATCGAGTATTGTTTCTATTCCATATCTTGAAGCAACGGCTCTGTAAAGTTTTTCGACCATTATAATTTTTGTTTTTATAAATATCGTGTATAATTAAGATATTTTAGAAGTAAAATTAATAAAACTTTTAGGAGTATTCTTAAATAATGGATCACGATAATATAATGACGCCGACAACAATGGCCAAAAATATTACTTTTCAGTTTCATCAAACTTCCATCTAACACCAAATGTTTTGGTTGGAAAAAAAGTATTTTTTGAAATATTGCCACCGACCGAAACAAAAAAAGAACAAGTAAGAATTAAGAAAATAACAGCTTAAAGTTCAATTTTAGATAAGTCTGCCAGTTTTGATTTAAGGTTTCCATAATTTCTATAATGTTAAGTATACCACATTTATCGAAAATCGCTTAGCAAGCGCAAAAAAAAGCAACCCGATACATGATATTAGAAGAATACTTAACTAATTAAAGCTTTTGAAAAATTGTTGGTCAATTTCAAAAACTGTAACTGGCTTTAAGCCAAGTTGATATTTTTCGAAAAGTTCAACAAGTTTGTCTCCATCTATTAGTTCAATAGGTGTAACTCCATCACGATTTGCTTCACCTTTTGCCTCTTTTGTAAAACGTCCTGTAGTTATTATAAGTCCTTTCTCTCCACGCCCCTGCATTGCGCCACGGAAATCACGAACATGATGTGGAGAAACAGTTTCTTTATAACGTTTACATTGAAAAACAATATTTAATCCCACAACGTCATTAAGTTTTACTATTCCTTTTCCATCAATTCCTTGATCACCAGAGCCTCCTGTTATAACTATTTCATTAATTCCGATTTCAGTTAATAAACGTTTGCAAAGTTTTTCAAAGCCGCTAGGTGTGAGGTTTTGTATAATATTAATTAAGTCGATAGAATGTTCTTCATCTTCCGTTGTTATGTTTTCAAATTTCGGTTCAACTTTTTGTGGTTTAGAAGAAGTAGTCTTTTTTACGCTATTTTGAACTTTCTTAAATAATTCATAAACATCATCATGGTTGCTCAGTTTTTTATCTAAACCTTCTTTAGTTAACCGCCAAATCCCTCTTTGAGTATTATCAATCAATCCAGCCTTAAATAAATAAAATCTTGCCCATTGAATTTGATTTCTAATTCGAGATTGACCATTTGAAGTTGTTTCTTCTAATTCTGATTCTGTAATTCCTAATTTATCTATTACTTGTTCTATTACGTCTGATGAATTTCCAGCACCTCCGTTGGATTGAAGTATAGTTAAAACTGGATTTATATATTTCAAAAATTCTGGTCCTTTCATATTCTCTTTTTGAGTGTTGCTAGTAATATTGGTTATGATAATAAAATTGGAGATAAAGTTAATTGGGTTTATCATTCCTAACTTTTGATTTTTACTGTATCTAAAATATAACTTTTATTTTTAGAGTAAAAAAAAAAATAAAATGAATATCAAAATTTGCTATCATACATATTTCTAATAGAGTTGTTCAAAAATCCTAGATTTCAAGAATTAAGTCATTAGAAGAACTTTAGCAAAATTGTAGTATTCTTTATATTATAAGAAAATAATCAGAGCTTTAATCCTGAAATATAAAAAGCTTTCCGTCCTTTATTCTCGAAAATTCAAATTGTTTGATCTTTAATAAAGCACACAATAAAGATTGCAAAATATTGAAGAATTAAATACACTAACTTAATCCCAACTTGTAGTTTAACTTTTTCTTTGGTTTTTCTTCGGATATTCAATTATTACGGTAGATTTGCAAATAATAGAAGAATATTAAACGATCGGACTGTGTAGATGGTTGTTATAAATATTGAGATAAAAAAAAGGAACAGCATGTATAACAAAATAGCAATATAAAATTAAAATGACAAGCACAATTCAAAAACAAGCATTACTAAATCAAATATGGAAGATAGCCAACGAGGTTCGTGGTGCTGTAGATGGTTGGGATTTTAAACAATTTGTACTCGGAACACTTTTCTATCGCTATATTAGTGAAAACTTTACAAACTATATAGAAGGTGGTGATGATAGTGTCAACTATGCAAATTACTCTGATAATGACATCGCCCCCGAGATAAAAGACGATGCCATCAAAACCAAAGGCTATTTTATTTATCCGAGCCAACTTTTTGTAAATATTGCTAAAACTGCCAATACAAATCCTAATTTAAACACAGACTTAAAAGAAATTTTCAATGCGATTGAAAGTTCAGCTAATGGCTATCCTTCAGAACAAGATATCAAAGGATTGTTTGCCGATTTTGACACCACGAGTACACGATTAGGGAATACGGTGGAAAACAAAAATAGCCGTTTAGCAGCTGTAATAAAAGGTATTGAAGAACTAAATTTTAGAGAAATTGATAAATTTGAAGACAATCAAATAGATCTTTTTGGAGATGCCTATGAAATTCTTATTGGCAATTATGCAGCCAATGCAGGAAAGTCCGGTGGAGAGTTTTTCACGCCACAACACGTATCTAAGCTTATTGCACAATTGGCTATGCATGGGCAAACAACCGTAAATAAAATTTATGATCCTGCGGCGGGCTCAGGTTCATTATTGTTACAAGCCAAAAAACACTTTGAAAGTCATATTATTGAAGAAGGTTTCTTTGGTCAGGAAATAAACCATACCACATACAACTTGGCACGTATGAACATGTTTTTGCACAACATCAACTACGACAAATTCAACATTGCATTAGGAAATACTTTGTTAGATCCACATTTTGGCGATGACAAACCTTTTGATGCCATCGTCTCCAATCCGCCTTACTCGGTAAATTGGATTGGCAGTGATGACCCTACACTGATTAACGACGACCGTTTTGCACCGGCAGGGGTTTTGGCGCCAAAATCGAAAGCAGATTTTGCCTTTGTACTCCATGCGCTAAGTTACCTTTCTAGCAAAGGTCGAGCAGCCATTGTTTGTTTCCCGGGTATCTTTTATCGTGGTGGTGCCGAACAAAAAATTAGAAAATATTTAGTAGACAATAACTTCGTAGAGTCTGTAATTGCTCTAGCGCCTAACTTGTTCTATGGTACTTCCATAGCAGTAAATATTTTGGTATTAGCTAAAAATAAAACGGAGAACAAAACCCAATTCATCGATGCGACCGGCGAAAACTTCTTCAAAAAAGTAACCAACAATAACGAATTGACTAACAAGCATATTGATAAAATTATGAATATGTTCGATAGCAAAGAAGAAGTTCCTCATATAGCAACTACTATCGACAATACCAAAATTGCCGAAAACGATTATAACCTTTCGGTGAGTTCGTATGTGGAAGCCAAGGATAATAGGGAACAAATTGTTATCGATGAATTGAATCGACAAGTTGCCAAAACAGTAGTAAAAATAGACCGATTGCGTGCTGATATTGCTAACATCATTAAAGAAATTGAAGCATGAGTTTTTTAGATAAATTATTAGAAGGCGTGGAAGTGGAATGGAAACCTTTGGGGGAGTTTTCCGATTATGAACAACCGACTAAATACCTAGTAAAGACAAATAATTATAATGATAATTTTCTAACTCCAGTTTTGACTGCTGGTAAAACATTTGTTTTAGGATATACTGATGAAACTAATGGTATTTATAAAGCATCGGAAAGCCCAGTTATAATTTTTGATGATTTCACAACAGCAAATAAATGGGTTGATTTCGATTTTAAAGCTAAATCATCGGCAATGAAGATGATTACTTCCAAAGATGAAACTAAGGCTTCTTTAAAATATATTTATTATTGGATGAACACTTTGCGAAGTGATTTAGTTGATGGTGACCACAAGCGACAATGGATTAGTAATTATTCTAATAAACTAATCCCTATTCCCTGCCCAGAAAACCCAAAAAAATCCCTCGAAATCCAACAAAAAATTGTTGCCATTCTCGATAAATTTACAGAGCTTACAGCAGAGCTTACAGCAGAGCTTACAGCACGAAAAATACAATATAGTTATTATAGGGAGAAGTTGTATTCCTTGGATAAAAATAAAGTACAACATTTACCTTTGGGAGATGAAAGAATCGGCAAATTTATTCGTGGTGCTGGTTTGCAGAAAAAAGACTTTACAGAAACAGGAGTTGGCTGTATTCACTATGGACAAATCTATACTTATTACGGTACATACACTAATAAAACCAAAACATTTGTGTCGGAAGAATTTGCAAAGAAAGCTCGTAAAGCAAAATATGGCAATCTAATTATTGCAACAACCAGTGAAAATGATGAGGATGTATGTAAAGCAGTAGCTTGGTTAGGAAATGAAGAAATAGCTGTAAGTAGTGATGCCTGTTTTTATTCGCATAGTTTACATCCCAAATATATGGCTTACTTTTTTCAAACTGAACAATTTCAAAAACAAAAAAGACCATTTATCACGGGTACAAAAGTCCGTCGTGTAAATGCTGATGATTTGGCTAAAATAAAAATCCCTGTTCCTTCACTTGAAGAACAAGAACGCATCGTTTCCATTCTCGATAAATTTGACGTGCTTACCACTTCTATAAGTGAAGGTTTGCCAAAAGAAATTGAGTTGAGACAAAAGCAATATGAATATTACCGTAACCTATTACTAACTTTTTCAGAATAAAAATAACCACCTAGCATGAGCCAAACACTACCTGAAATAGCACAAAAACTTATTGATGCCAATAAAAAAGTACAGTTAATTTATGCCTTTAACGGCACCGGTAAAACCCGCTTATCAAGAGAATTCAAAGAATTGATAGCGCCTAAAAATTCAGGTGACGAAGATGAAGAAGCAGAGGCATCTAAAATCAAAATAATGTACTACAATGCATTCACCGAAGATTTGTTTTATTGGGATAATGATTTGGATAATGACGAAGATAGAAAATTAAAAATTCAACCCAATAATTATACGAATTGGGTGCTTCGGGATCAAGGACAAGAGCCAAACATAACGGCACATTTCCAGCGTTATACAAATGATAAATTAACGCCAAAATTCAATGAAGATTATTCTGAGGTACGTTTCTCATTTGAACGTGGTGATGATTCAGGTTCAGATTTTGTAAAAATTTCTAAAGGCGAAGAAAGTTGTTTTATCTGGAGTGTTTTTTACAGTTTATTAGCGCAAACAATCAATGCGTTAAATGCTCTGGAGGAGGATGAAGATGAAGCAAAACAATTTAGCGATTTGCAATACGTATTTATCGATGACCCGGTAAGTTCATTAGATGATACCCATTTAATCGAATTGGCTGTAAATATCGCTGAATTGATAAAATCAAGTACTTCAGAATTGAAGTTCATCATAACCACACACAATCCACTATTCTATAATGTACTTTTTAACGAATTTAATAGAGTACCAAAAACAAAAAAATGGCGTTTTGAAAAATTAAATGATGGAACTTTCTCTCTTGTTGAGCAATCTAAAGATTCTCCTTTTTCATACCATTTATTTCTGTTGTCAGAACTAGAAAAAGTAGTCCTGTCAGGAGACATACAAAAGTATCATTATAACTTTCTTCGAAATATATTTGAAAAAACTTCAACTTTTTTAGGTTACGATAATTGGAGAGATCTCTTGCCTCAAGAAGCACAAGAGGCGTATTATAATCGAATTATTAATCTTTCCAGTCATTCAAAGCATCATGGTGAAGAAATTTCAATTTTAGATGATAATGATAAAAGAGTGTTAGGTTTCTTGGTAGAAGAAATAAAAAGAATGTACAGTTTTAAATCAACAATTACGCCAACTTTAATTGAAGAAAATGTCCCAGTATAACACCATAGCCGAATCAAACAATTTCATTGTTCTGGATAAATACACAAAGTATTCAGTGCTAAACGAAGCGCCTGTAAGTTATCAAACTGAATCCGATTTAGAGCGTGAGTTTATCCAAGATTTAATCAGTCAAGGTTTCGAAAATCCTACCGAGGTTAAATCGATAGAATCTATGTTAGTTAATGCCAGAGTACAACTGCAGGCGTTAAATAACATGGAGTTTACAAATAGTGAATGGTTTCGTTTTGTAGAAGAATATTTGGATAAACCTAGCGATAACCTGATAGATAAAACACGAAAAATACACGATAACTATATTTACGATTTTGTTTTTGACGATGGACATATTCAAAACATTTATCTGGTTGACAAAAAGAATGTTACTCGTAATAAAGTTCAGGTAATTAAACAATTTGAACAAAAAGGAACACATGCCAACCGCTACGATGTTACTATATTAGTAAATGGTTTGCCTTTGGTACAAATAGAGCTAAAAAAGCGCGGAGTGGCTATTCGTGAAGCCTTCAATCAAGTACATCGCTATTCCAAAGAGAGTTTTAATTCTAATAATTCGCTCTTTAAATACCTACAACTTTTTGTAATCTCAAACGGTACAGATACTCGATATTTTGCCAATACAGTAGAACGCAATAAAAACAGTTTCGACTTTACCATGAACTGGGCAAAGGCAGACAATACATTAATTAAAGATTTAAAAGATTTTACAGCTACTTTTTTTCAACAAAAAACACTTTTAAAAGTATTGTTTACCTATTCGGTTTTCGATACAAGTGATATCTTACTAATCATGCGTCCTTATCAAATTGCAGCTACAGAACGTATTTTATGGAAAATAGAAAGTTCCTTTAATGTAAAAAAATGGTCGGATGTAGAAGGTGGCGGTTACATTTGGCATACCACAGGTTCGGGGAAAACATTGACCAGTTTCAAAGCGGCAAGACTCGCAACCCAACTCGATTTTATTGATAAAGTTTTCTTTGTAGTCGACCGTAAAGATCTCGACTTTCAGACCATGAAAGAGTATCAACGATTCTCGCCTGATAGTGTGAACGGTTCAGATAGTACGGCTGGTTTGAAACGCAATATCGAAAAAGAGGATAATAAGATTATTGTTACCACTATCCAGAAGCTGAATAATCTGATGAAAACGGAGAGCGATTTGGCTATTTATCAAAAGCAAGTGGTATTCATCTTTGATGAGGCACATCGTTCGCAGTTTGGTGAAGCACAGAAGAACCTGAATAAAAAGTTCAAAAAGTTCTATCAATTTGGCTTTACAGGAACGCCAATTTTTCCTCAAAATGCTTTAGGTGCTGAAACTACAGCAAGTGTTTTTGGCCGTGAATTGCATTCCTATGTGATTACCGATGCCATCAGAGACGAAAAAGTATTGAAGTTCAAAGTTGATTACAACAATGTACGTCCACAATTTAAGAGGATAGAAACAGAACAGGATGAAAAAAAATTAAGTTCTGCAGAAAACAATACCGCATTACTTCATCCTAAGCGTATCAAAGAGATTTCTCAATACATTTTACAAAATTTTAGAATTAAAACCCACAGAAGCCAAGGTGGTAACAAAGGTTTTAACGCCATGTTTGCCGTAAGTAGTGTAGATGCTGCCAAATGTTACTATGAGGAATTAAACAAGTTGCAAAAGGAAAGTGAAAAGCCTTTAAAAATAGCAACCATATTCTCTTTTGCTGCGAATGAAGAACAAAGTGCTGTTGGTGAGATTCCTGATGAAACTTTTGAACCATCAGCAATGGATCAAAGTGCAAAAGAGTTTTTAACCAAATCCATCAATGACTATAATACAATGTTCAAAACCAGTTTTGGGGTAGAGAGTAAAGAGTTTCAAAACTACTATCGCGATCTGGCAAAACGTGTTAAGAGCAAAGAAGTTGACCTTATTATCGTAGTCGGGATGTTTCTTACGGGCTTTGATGCCCCCACATTGAATACGCTGTTTGTAGACAAGAATTTGCGTTATCATGGGTTAATACAGGCCTTTTCGCGTACCAATCGTATTTATGATGCTACAAAAACCTTTGGTAATATCGTTACTTTTAGAGATTTAGAACAAGCCACTATTGATGCCATCACCTTATTTGGTGACAAAAACACCAAAAATGTAGTCCTTGAAAAAAGCTACAAAGAGTATTTGGAAGGCTTTACGGATATTGCAACTGGTAAAGCGCGTAGAGGGTTTAAGGACGTGGTCAATGAATTGAATGCAAAATTTCCAAATCCAGATGAAATCGTTAAAGAAAAAGACAAGAAAGAATTTGCAAAGCTTTTTGGGGAATACTTGCGAGTAGAAAATATTTTGCAGAATTACGATGAATTCACACATTTAAAAGCATTACAATATATAGACTTAAATGACACAGAAGCAATCGAGGCATTCAAAGAAACCTACTTTGTAGCGGACGAGGATATCGCTGTGATGAAAGATATTTCGTTGTTACCGGAAAGAACAGTTCAAGATTATCGCTCAACGTACAATGATATCCGTGACTGGTTGCGACGTGAAAAAAATGGTAAGGAATCTGAAGAATCTAAAATTGATTGGGATGATGTAGTATTTGAAATTGACTTATTGAAATCACAGGAAATCAATCTGGATTACATACTGGAATTAATCTTCGAGCACAATAAAAAGACCAAAGATAAAGTTGCCTTAGTCGATGAGGTACGTCGCGTTATCCGTGCCAGTATAGGTAATAGGGCAAAAGAGTCTTTAGTTGTCGATTTTATTAACGAAACAGACCTTGACAAGATTAAAGATAAAGCGAATGTAATAGATTCATTCTTTGCCTATGCACAAGGAAAACAGAAAACAGAAGCTTCTGAATTAATTACAGATGAAAACTTAAATGAAGAAGCGGCAAAACGATATATCGCAGCATCTTTGAAACGTGAGTTTGCAAGTGAAAATGGTACAGAACTCAATGCTCTTTTACCTAAAATGAGCCCTTTAAACCCTCAATATTTGACTAAAAAACAAAGTGTATTCCAAAAAATCAGTGCCTTTGTTGATAAATTTAAAGGAGTTGGAGGAGAACTTTAATTATTTAGTTATTCTCTAGTAAAATGGAAGATAAGTAACCAAAAAATATAAAAAAAGTCAAGGAGGTAAGAATACCTCCTTGACTTTTTTAAATACACCAGGAAATTCTCTGTTTCTTTTTTCGTCTAAACTGTTTCGAGACATAGTCATTTATTTTTTCCCCCCGAAGTAGGATCTCTGTAAGATTTTGTTTTATATACTCTCTTAATTCAAAATCTTTGAAGTTGTCTGAATTTGTTGAAATAGAGTTTTGATGCTTTCTTTCAAAGGCAAGAATGTTCATGGCACAACTTTCCTGAATGCTTTTCGCACTGAATTCTTTCCCAAGACTGCTAGCCTTGAAAACAGATTTGGTTTTATGGTCAACGTAAGTTATTCCCTAAAGTTGTCCTTCTTTGCTTTTTCTTAGAATAGTATCATTGCCATAGCTTTCAAGAACTCCAGCTAATTTTTCAGCGCTGCCCTGTTTTAAATTTCTTTAAGTATAAAAAAAAGATGCCAAAGCATCTTTTTTACCTTAATTAAAAGTTTCATCGTCAAAAAAATCTTGCAATGTTATATTTATCATTTTACAAAATTTTTGAATAGTATATATAGTTACACCTCTCTTATTCTTTAAACTTTCCCATCTATTGATAAGCTGTCTATCTATATTGTTTTTTTCAGCAAAATCTGTTTGCGAAAGCCCCGTTTTTAGTCTTAAAGATTGGATTCTTTCTGCAATTTTTATTTTTAATATATTATCCTCTTGGGTTAATTCTGCCATACTGCAATTTTGAAATTTTTTTATAATATCTTGTAATCCACTTGGATTACAAATAATATTTTATATCTTTGATTAAGATTTGATATTTATTCAGAAAATTAAATGTCATTTATTAAATTTGCGTTTCTTCATATAAAATATTTGAAGCATTCGCTTTGAATCTCGTATCAAAAAACTGGCGTTTTACATACCACGAGAGGATAAGTAAGATGCTCACGCTTTATGGCGTGGGCTCACTTATTTGTGGTAGGGTACCGCCAGTGCCTTTGATACGATAAGCTGAGTTCCATGCCTCTTTTTTAGTCTAATCTCAACTTCTCGAAGCAATCTCCTCAGATATTAAAGGAACACAACCATTTTGTTTAATCTGTAAATAGATTGATTATGGTGTAACTGTTAATTTATTGTTTGTAATACCCGGCTCGTTACTGTTATTACCGTTGAATTAGTCAAAGGAAGAGCTTATCGATTCTATACTTTGCAACATTTGCATGTTTAAAAATCATGCCATCGTTATTTTTAAACTATTAAAACCATAAAACTGCTTATGCCAATGAAATAACAAAGTTTTAATCTAAATTGAAAGCTCAATTAGAGCTGCAATAAAATAAAAATGGCCCTCTATGACAGCGACCAAACTAGTATAGAGGACCATAGTCAATCAAACCAACGTTTAACTAACCAATCCAATATTATGAATAATTTTTCATTTTACAAGGATAGGAAAGCTCTTTATTGCCTAATTTTTACCTGGCTTTGTATGTCTTTCTCATCCTCCTTCGCCGCAAATTCAAAACGGCATTTCTATAATATATTGCAACAACATCAGATAGAGGGCACTGTAACTGATGGAAGTTCTCCCTTGCCTGGTGTTACAATAGCAGTAAAAAACAAATCCAATAATACTGTAATATCTGATTACAGCGGACAGTTTTCCATTTCAGCTTCTCCTTATGATACTTTAGTTGTTTCATTCATCGGATTTAAAACAGCTTTAGTTCCTCTTTTGGGAAGAAAAAAAGTAGCCATTTCGCTCCAGTATGATTCTACCACTCTTCAGGAAGTTCGTGTCAATGCAGGCTATTATTCAGTTAAAGAAAAGGAGCGCACTGGGAGCATTGTTAGAATTAAAGCAGAAGATATTGAAAAACAGCCTATCAACAATCCATTAGCGGCAATGCAGGGACGAATGACGGGAGTAAACATCACTCAAAACACAGGAGTGCCTGGCGGCGGTTTTAATATTCAGATCCGAGGACTTAACAGTATCCGTGGAGATGGCAATGATCCTTTGTACATTGTAAACGGAGTTCCATATTCATCACAGTCGTTAGGAGATGCGACTGTTTCTGCATCCGCTATCTCGGGTGTTACAAATCCGCTGAACAATTTAAATGTATCGGACATAGAAAATATAGAGGTATTGAAAGATGCCGATGCGACAGCAATTTACGGTTCCCGCGGGGCAAACGGCGTGGTACTGATAACAACAAAAAAAGGCAGGTCAGGAGAAACACGTTTTAATTTAAATGCATTTACGACTGTCGGCAAAGTGGCAAGAAAAATGGATTTAATGCAGACCAGCCAGTATCTGTCAATGCGAGCAGAAGCTTTTGCTAATGATGACATCACTGAATATCCTGAAGGAGCTTACGATATTAACGGAACTTGGGATCAAAACCGGAATATGGACTGGCAGAAGGAATTAATCGGAGGCACATCCTACATTCAAAGTATTCAAACATCCATTTCAGGCGGTAATAAAAATACGCAATTCCTGTTAAGCGGCACTTATCACAAAGAAACAACGGTATTTCCAGGAGATTTTCATTATGGAAAGGGCTCTATAAACAGCAGTATTTCACACCAGTCCGATGATAAGCGCTTCAGCCTTAATTTTTCAGCCGCTTATTCCGGGGATAAAAATACACTGCCGGGCAGGGATTTGACCTCGCGGGCTTATACTCTTGCTCCAAACGCACCGGAGCTTTATAACAGTGACGGCAGTCTTAACTGGGAAAACGGCACATTCATCAATCCTTTGTCATTTCTTAACGGCACATACCTTACCACAAGCCAAAACCTTATTGCAAATGCAGTAGTGTCTTATAATCTTTTTCCGGGTCTTCAGGCTAAAGCCAGCATCGGATATAACGATAATAGGTTATCGCAAAACGTAACCAGCCCGCTGAGTATTTACAGCCCATATGATACAAGTGAACATGAATCAACGCTATTTGTGTCTACAGGTACTGGCAGATCCTATATTTTTGAACCGCAGTTAAGCTACCAAAAAGAATTGGGAGACATAGATATCAATTTCTTAGTGGGTACAACATTCCAGAGCCAAAAAACGGCGAAACTGGCACAATCTGCCTTTGGATTTGCAAGCGATGCCCTTATTAATAGTTTAGCTGCAGCCAATACGGTAACTGTTCTGAATCATGAGGTAACGCAGTACAATTACAATGCATTATTTGGAAGACTTAACATCAACTGGCACAAAAAATATATCGTGAACCTTACGGGCCGCCGTGATGGTTCAAGCCGTTTTGGCCCCGATAATCGTTTCGCTAATTTTGGTGCTGTTGGCGCAGCCTGGTTGTTCTCTAATAAAGACATTATCAAAGAGCATAATTCTATAATCAGCTTTGGGAAGCTTCGCGGGAGTTATGGAATTACTGGTAATGACCAGATTGGAGATTACCAGTATCTGGATACCTATAAAGTTTCTCCTTATCTGTATGACGGAGTGGTAGGACTTTTACCGTCGCGTCTTTACAATCCTGATTTCGGCTGGGAGACAAATAAAAAACTTGAACTCGCATTGGAACTCGGATTCTTAAAGGATAATATTTTTCTTTCTGCAGCTTGGTTCCGCAACCGCTCATCCAATCAATTGGTCGGGGTTCCGCTTCCCGGGACGACAGGGTTTTCTTCGATCCAGTCAAATTTTGACGCAACTGTGGAAAATACCGGTTTGGAACTGGAACTTCGCACGAACAATTTGAAAGGCAGGGATTTCTCATGGACAAGTACAGTAAACCTTACTGTACCAAAAAATAAACTCGTTTCTTTTCCAAGGCTTGAAAGTTCTACGTATGCTAACCAGCTTGTAGTAGGTGAATCACTTTTTATCAAGAAAGTTTTTAATTATACAGGAATTGATACTCAAACTGGAGCTTACACTTTTCAGGATTTTAACGGTGACGGACAAATAACCTATCAAGATGACCGCCAGACAATTGTAGATACTTCTCCAAAATACTATGGAGGGCTGAATAATCAGCTGGCATATAAAAATTGGTCTCTCGATTTTTTATTCCAGTTTGTAAAGCAGACCGGCAGGAATTATTTATACACGTCAGCCTTACCCGGTTCATTTGTAAATCAGCCTGCAGCTATGGCAAACCATTTCCCGCAGGACGGAACTACTGCAGTATCACAGCAGTACACTACCGGCCAGAATAGCACATTACTCGAAGGACATTATAATCTGATTGACAGCAATGCAGCATACAGTGATGCATCTTTTGTGAGACTAAAGAGTCTGACTCTTGTTTATGCAATACCATCAGCTTGGTCAAAAACTTTTACAGGAAAAGTATATCTGCAGGGACAAAATTTATTAACCATAACTGACTTTCGCGGAGCTGATCCTGAAAACCAGTCTGCTTCGGCGCTTCCACCATTGCGACAGTTTACAATGGGCATTCAGCTTGGCTTTTAATTTAATCACTATCACATGAAAACAAGATTTTATACCATAAGAATAATCATTGGAGCTGTATTTATCAGTCTTACTGCCTGCGAAGGTTTTACCGAAGTAGATACGCCGCAGTCACAGCTGACGACCCCTGCCGTATTTGAAAATGTTAAAACCGCTGATGCGGCTATGGCTGACATTTATGCCCGCCTTCGTGAGGAAGGAATGGTCGCGGGCACGCTGAACGGCTTGTCGAGCCTGTTGTCAAACTACTCTGATGAAATGCAGTATACAGGCTCAAGTGTTGAAATTATGCAGTTCAATAACCATACAATTACGCCTTCGAACAGTTTAATAACAGGATTATGGAACAGTACCTACAGTGAAATCTATGCTGTGAATCTGATGCTTGAAGGACTGGAGAATTCAAAGTCATTAACAGAGAATGAGAAGGCGAGATTATCAGGTGAAGCATTGTTTATCCGCGGGTATCTTCATTTTTATCTGGTCAATCTCTTTGGTGATGTTCCGTACATTAAAACTACGGATTACAGCGTGAATAAAACAGTATCAAAAACACCCCAGGAACAAGTGTGGCTTAATATTATAGCCGACGTAACAGAAGCCGAAAAATTATTAACTGTTGAATATCCTTCCCAAGAAAGAGTCAGAGCGAACAAAGCAGCTGCTTCCGCTTTTCTAGCAAGAATATACCTTTATCGGGAAGACTGGATAAATGCTGTGGCCAAGGCGACAGCTGTAATTAATAATCCAAAGTACATATGGATTGATGATCTTTCAAAGGAATTTCTGCGACAGTCCACTGCAGCAATCTGGGCACTTCATCCGGGAACAGCGGGGCTTAATACTAAAGATGCGCGTACCTTTATCTTTTCAAGCGGTCCGCCTTCAAAGCCGTCACTGTCTATTTTGTTTACAGCGGGTTTTGAATCTGGTGATCTGCGCCGCACCCAATGGGTATGTACCATATCAAATGCAAATGGGGCCTGGTATTCATCATATAAATACAAACAGCCTTTAGGTACCGCTTCCTCACAGGAATATACTATTTTGTTTCGATTAGCCGAACAATACCTGATTCGCGCAGAAGCGAATGCTCATCTATCCAATATATCTGAGGCGAAGACAGATCTAAACAAAATTCGCCGCCGCGCGGGTCTTGCAGATACAGCCGCTAATACAGAAACAGAACTATTAGAAGCAATCGCAGAGGAACGGCGCTTTGAACTTTTTACAGAACAGGGACACCGCTGGTTCGATTTGAAACGTACGGCAAAAGCGGCAGCTGTGCTGGGTAAAATAAAACCGGGATGGGAAGATACACAGACAATACTGCCTTTTCCGCAGTCAGAACTGCTGTTAAATCAGAATCTTCTCCCGCAAAATCCAGGCTATTAAAATGAGGATGTTTTTCTTCAAAATCGTATATTGGTTACCTCTGCTGTTTATGGCGGTACCATTCTATGGACAAAAGAGAGAAATAGAGACTGCTGACTATGCAAAATGGAGCTCATTGCAGTCAGAGACAATATCCCCGGACGGCAGATGGATTTCTTGTAATCTGCATTATGATTACGGCGTGGATACCTTGTTTGTACAGGATATAAAATCTGCCAAGCGGCTGTCATTTCCTAAATGTTCTGATGCACATTTCAGCAGTGATGGCAGGTGGCTCACATTTTCAGATCCGGAAAAAGGATTAGTTTTGAATGACCTTATCACTGGTAATAAACAGTATTTCAAGGATGCAATTCGTTACGATTTCAATAGTGAAGAAAATTTCCTGACTGTATTATGTAAAAATGGTTCGTCAGATTATTTGACGATAATTGTGCTGTCCAACAGTGAAAAATATATTTTTAATGATATTACAGAGTTCAGTATCAGCAATAATGGTACTTTAGCTGTAAGCACCGGTTATGAAGTGCGTCTTTTAAATCCAAAACATAGATTTACCCAAAAGACAATTGCACAGGATGGAGATGCAGGATTTAAAAAACTATTCTGGAGCAAGAGCGGTGAATTTCTTTCCTTTCTTCAAGAAATTAAGGAGCCAGAGGGAACAGCCAAAAATTGCAGGATATTCTATCATGATGCAGTATCAGGTAGAAATGCTGTTCTTGACAGCAGGGAAACAGAAATATTATCGATGGAAAATATAATTCCGTACGGGGGAAGTTCTGCTCTGAGGTTTTCAGAAGACGGGAAAAGTGTATTTTTCAATTATATCAGCCCTGAGCAGGAACCAAAAATTGCAGCTTATGAAATTTGGGATTCTGCAACAGTGCTGGAATATGCCCAGAATAAAATGTTTGGAGATCCAAATCGGCTGCCCAAAACGGCTGTCTGGGCTCCTGCAAGCGGTAAAATTTTAAAAATCGGAACAATCGAGAATCCGAAAACAATCCTTACCGCTGATCGAAAACATGCATTGTGTTACAATCTGCTGAAATATGAACCGCAGTACGAGTACTACGCTCCGGCTGACATGTATTTGAAAGATATTGAAACGGGTACACAGCATCTGATTTTAGTGAAGCAGTCAACAGCAGTGGGAATGCTCGGCGGTTCTCCCAAAGGAAATTTTATACATTATTTCCGCGATGGAAACTGGCATGCTTACAATATTGCTAAAAGACAGCACTTCAATCTAACAGCAAATATTCCAGTCTCTATGACTGACAGCATTCAAAATGATGCGGGTCCGCCTGCGCCATACGGCAGTCCAGGATGGTCTTCTGATGAGAAATATTTCATAGCGTATGATCAGTATGATATCTGGCTGATTGACAGCAGTGCAAAACAAGCCAGAAGAATTACCGATGGCAGAAAGCATAAGATTACCTACAGAATTTGTTTTGATCTTTATCCTGTTGTCAAAAAGCCGAGCCAGGATGAATTTCTGATCAGAAAATTTAATTTCAGCTCGGGTTTGGTTTTGCAGGCTGTGGGCAGAGATGGATCCAGCGGTTATTATAAATGGAATAACAACGGCAGTTTAGAAAAATTGGTGTTTGGAAGTTCGGGAAACAGCAGGATGCAAAAAGCAAAAAATGCAGAACAGTACATCTACATCCAGCAGTCAGCTTCCAATGCCCCCAAATTAATGTCCGTTTCAGGAAAACTGAAAAGCAAACTGCTCTTCCAATCCAATCCTCATGCCTCTAAATTCAAATGGGGAAGAGCTGAGATGATCTCTTACAAAGATAAAAACGGCAATAATCTTCAGGGGATCCTATACAAACCTGCAGGGCATATAAAGGGAAAGAAATATCCGATGGTTGTTCATGTGTATGAAAGACAGTCACAGGAAATTAATAATTACCATATACCGACAGAATATGGACCGATGGGATTTACACCGTCCAGCTATTTTCTGGATGAATACCTGGTGCTGTTGCCGGACATACATTATAAATTGGGAGAGCCTGGAAGGTCTGCCCTTAACTGCGTGCTCAGCGCAGTGGACATTGTAAAACAGATGGGAATTGTCGAGGAAAATCATATCGGAATTATCGGCCATTCCTTTGGAGGTTATGAGACTTCGTTTATCATTACCCAGACCGATGCTTTTGCCGCAGCTGTCTGCGGTTCGGGACTTATGAACACAATAAGCAGTTATTTTGTGCATTCAGCAGGCATACCGCGTTCCAATGCATGGCGGTTTGAATCGCAGCAGGGACGCATGCCGTTTTCACCTTTTGAGAATTGGAAAGCTTATGAACGAGACGCACCGTTTCCAAATGCAGCGAATTGCAGAACACCGCTTCTGAGCTGGGCCGGAAAAAAAGACCAGACTATTTTTTGGACACAGTCTGCCGAATTTCATATGGCACTTCGAAGACTTGGAAAAAGGAATATTTTTATTCTTTATGAGAATGAGGCGCATATTATTGCTACACCTGAACTTCAAAAAGACCTGACAATAAAAACCAAGAACTGGTTTGACTATTATCTGAAAGAACAAAAGAAGGCGCTTACAAACGGCATCCCTTAAATCATTAATTAACAAAGCAGGAGACTAAGAATCTCCTGCTTTTTTTAAATTAGATTAATTGATTTTTCTGTATAATTCGACGTTACATTCAGTCGGACTGCTCATATTGAACAACTGCTGTCCTCCAGAACTAACTCTACAAACATTAGGATTTTGTATGGTGCTACATTCTACTGTAGTAACATCACAATCCTCTAAAGGGTTATGCCCATAGACATCTATCAGCTTTCCCTTTTCAGGGACAGATGAAAATGCAAAGGCCGCAAATACAGCAAATGCGATTGCTGATATTGAAAGCGCCGGTCTTAAAACTTTAGTATTCATAATATTAAAATTTAATGTTAACGGTCTACTCTTTTTCAGGTTTTCGACCTTCCCCTGGACTGTACAGTGTATTTTAAAAGCATAAATGCTGATCTTATCTTGATGGGTAAAAGGGCTTGTAATAGTTGGTTTTTAATTTTTCAACTGTGAGATGTCTTCCGTTCAGTGAAACAATTCTGTCGTTTAAAACCACAAATTCATCCATTGTCCGTCCCTCTATATTGTATACATAAAAACTAAAAGCGTAGGTGTTTTCTTTTAGATTATAAACGTCTATTATCGAAGCCTGTTTCCACATAATTTCAGGTTCGTATTTTCCAATAAGAGCCGCATTGACAAAAAGATAACTGCCGAAAGATGCAGTGAGTTTATTGACAAGTTTAGGCTGTCCGGCCAGAGTCTTAATGTTTTTTGATTTAATGCTGGCAATCGAAACCTGTGCATAGGATGTTGTGTCAATGGTATGCCCCGAAGTATGGCTGCCAAGCTTAGAATCAATTATCAGGAATTCATTTCGATAGGCATACGTGTAAATTATCTTATCCAGCTGGGAATTGTAAAGCAGTGATCCATCAGTGTCAAATATACCGTCAACCTGTTTCTGCAGCAGGCTTCCATTCAGCTTTAATGATGTACTGCTGTTAAAAGTGAAGAGGCCAAGCGTGTTGTTTTTTGTTTTGGAATCTATGGCTCGTATAACTGCTGTATTATTGTCAATCGGTTTTAGAATAGAAAAATATGCTTTCCACTTCATTTTAAGTTCTGCTTTCCAAGAGACAGTATCTCCAATAAAAATGCAGGGCACGTTCCCGTCGCTAAAATAAAAATAGGGAGGCTTTACAGCAAGACGCGGTACGGTATAAGAAAAATTATGCTTTGGCAGATCGACACGAATTCTCTTTTTTTCAGCAAGACTCGTATCAAGAATAGTAACAGACAGCGGTTCAGTCCGATTGCCTAAATAAATCTGTCCTTTATCATAACCGGCAATATAATATGCAGCATGCGGAAGCTGGATTGTTTTTTTGCCGGCAGTAGGGTGTTTGGGAAATCTGCGTACAAAATTATTGCGGTGGTGGATTATGTCCTCTGAAGCTATAAACAGCAAAGTGACAATGCCGATGCTGAGTAACATCGTCACAGTAAAGGCACTGGCCAGTGCAGCAGGTTTTGAAATAGGATGCACTTTTGGCATCATACCGGCCAGTATCAGAATACCTGCTGCGGCCAGGATCATGAAAAGCAAATTAAAAATGAAATGCTCCTGCCATCCCATTTTTTCTAAAATTCCCCCGCAGGAACATGGAACAAATGGACTGTAATTTAAAATAATGAAAATGTATGCCGTAAAAACGGTCATTAAGCTGAATGCAGCCCACAGCGCCAAGAAACGTGTGGAAGAAAACAGCAGTAATCCAGCAATCAGCAGTTCTATAATTGGCACAGCCCATGATACAATTCCTGCAAAAGCGCTTAATAAAGGCGACTGTCCTAACTGCACCTGAAAATTTTCAAAGTCCAGCAGTTTACTTATTGCCGCATACACAAATAAAAGGATATATAGAAAGGAAACTGCTTCTATAAAAATATACTTATGATGCGGGCTAAATTTCATGGCGATGTCATTAAAAATTTACAATGTAAAGTTCTGTAAATTAATTAATTAAACTGTTGTCGATTTTGGAATATAACTTGTCAATAATGGAGTAAATTCATATTACAGTCGACAATCTATAAAATCTTCCCTTTAATGATCCTCGTTTTATCAGTTTTAATAAGTCTAGAATGATATAAATTAATTACGAAAAACGATCCAAAAATTATCAAAAGCGATCAGTTTTTCACTTTTCTCAAATCAAAACTTAAATAAAAGGCTGGCAGATTGCAGACTAACTGCCGGAAAAAAAATTGTCTGTTTATAATATTAGAAGTCCATAAATTGCTTTATTGAATATCAGATATTGAGAATCTGAAAGTATGTTCGGATTTCATAACTATTTGAATATTAAAATTGCAAAAAAAGAAATCCGGAAGATGAAAACTATATTGATAACAGATAAACGCCGACTTCGGAGGTGTTATCCAGCCCCCGGCGGGGCAAGTTGTTTTGAGATGCAGAAAGTATTTCAAGCAGCTCAAAACACAACTTGCTATTTTCTCTCGAAAATATTATTGCAATAGTTTTAGTTGAAAGGGCTTCATGCCCTTTTTATTATTATGGCTGTAAGTAATTTATTTGAATTGTAAAAGCAATACAGATCTGCAATACTTGACGAGTACAAGTAAGATTTTAAATAAAGCGGACTGAGATATGGCTGTAATTAACCTATATGTGATTATCCGCCTATGAAGGCAGACAAGTCCTCAGGTATTCCTGCAGTCCTGCAGTCCTGCATTCAAGTATTCAAGTATTCAAGTGTGCAGGTATTCATGTAATCATGCAATCATGTATTCCAGTGTTTATGTATTCATGTATGCAGGGTTTTACTTCTGCCTGCAGGCAGTCATGCAGTCACGCCTGCAAGCCTGCACACAGGTAAGCAGATGCTCAGTCAGTCCGGCATTACTAATAAGAAAAAAGATATTTTTCCAAAAGAAACAGAAAAGGAAAAAAGAAAAAGAAAGCAATTTAAAAGGACGGGATGCAGACAGACCAAAAGGAAACGGAATAAGTCCCGAAGGGTGTTTTGTGAGGGACGAGCAAAACATTATGCCGTAGTCTTTTGGCCGGGCTGATCAAGCACGTCCTACCTTGTTTTTCTTTTTTACCGTTCCTTTGGTAAAAATATAAAGCTGCATGTAAAAAACTATCAGTTCTTTGTTTTGGGACATTTAAGGCCAAATGCTTCCAGAGATTTCCAAATCTAATCAGCGCTGCTGATAATAATATATATTGTTTTTTTAAGTAATTATAAGAGCCAATACTTATGGAAAACAAAAACACAGCCAATCCACGCAAAGGAGGCAGGCATCCTAAAGCAGATCCTGCCGTCCACCGCTATTCGATTAGCCTTACAGCTGAGGAAAATGCAAGGTTTCTGACTCTTTTTGAAGCATCAGGCATGAATGTAATGGCGCATTTCATTACAGCGTGTATTTTTCAAAAAGGAATCAAGACAGTTAAGATCGATAAAGCAGCAATGGATTATTACATACTTCTGACTGCCTTGTTCGGGCAGTTCCGCGCTGCTGGGGTTAATTACAACCAGGTTGTAAAGATTATGCACCGCAATTTTTCCGAAAAGAGAGCTCCCGCGTATCTCTACAAATTGGTAAATCAGACAATGGAATTTGCCGTTTTAGCTCAAAAGATAATTCAGCTTACGGCAGAATTTGAAGAAAAATATCTGAAAAAATGATAGCAAAAATAGCAAGAGGCATTAGTCTGTACGGAGCAATAGCTTATAATTACAACAAACTTGAAAAAGGGAACGCACAGGTTTTATTTACCCAAAAGATAATCCAATCTCCTGACGGCAGTTATACAGCAGGACAGCTTTCCCGTTCTTTTGAGCTGCACTTACTGGCTAATCGTAAAGCGGAGAAACCTGTGCTTCATATTTCCCTGAACCCTGATCCTAAAGACAACGTAAACGATACTGATTTTGAGAATATGGCACAAGTCTATATGAGGCAGATGGGCTATGGAGATCAGCCCTTTGTCGTATTCAAGCATACTGATACTGGCCGTGTCCATATACATATCGTATCAGTCTGCGTTGACGAGCTTGGCAGGAAGATATCCGATAAATTTGAAAAAAGGCGTTCGATGGAAGTCTGTAGGACACTGGAAAAACAGTACAGTCTTATATCGGCTGCAGATAAAAAACAAGAGCCACGCAGCCCAGGATTCAAGCGTGTGGATTTTAATGCAGGAGATGTAAAAAGTCAGATGGCTTCGGTGCTGCGCTATCTGCCTAAATATTACCAGTTCCAAACTTTTGGGGCATATAATGCATTGCTTTCTCTTTTTAATATTAGTGCCGAAGAAGTCAAAGGCGAATATATTGGAATTCCAAAACAGGGAATAGTATATTTTGCATTAAACAGGCAGGGAGAAAAAGCAGGCAGTCCCTTTAAGGCTTCGCTGTTTGGAAAAGATGCAGGATTAGCACAGCTGGAATCCCAATGCTACCAGAACAGAATAAAACTAAAAAATAGTCCTGCTAAGGAATCAGTTAAAGACAGGATTGAATCAGTAATGCGGACTGCATCAAACGAATCTGAATTTAGCCAAAAACTAATACAAGAAGGGATCAACATTGTTGTAAGGCGAAATGCTGCAGGACGTATTTACGGCATCACTTTTATTGATCATAAATCCCGCAGCGTATGGAACGGATCAGAGCTGGCTAAAAACCTCTCGGCCAATTCATTTAACGACTGGTGGAATAATAATAAGAAACCTGAAAATCCAGTACATAAAAGCAGTGTTTCCGAAAAAGATGTTATTATGAAACCAAAGACAGGCCAATCGCCTGAAATGTTTGACTTATTAAGAAATGAAAATATGTCCCATGCTTATGAACAAAATAGCTTTGACGTATTGGGCGGTTTATTGCCGCAGGCGCAGGCAGAGGATTACGAGGAGCAGGCATTTGAAAAAAGGATGAAAAGAAAGGTTAAACGCAGAGGATTGTAGGCATAAATTTAAGTTTCCTGCTCACCAGAGAATAAGCTGTATTAAAAAGAGGCTGATAAAATTTCCTATGATCTCTGTTCATTTTTTATTTCAATAGATAGTCTGTCTTCAGGTATTACCTGAGAACAAATTTGTATAAACATAATGCCATTGAATGACAAAGAAAGCAAACAACTACTATTGTTTAAATGGCTTCAAAATGCATTTATATATTTGTCTTACAAATAGGAAAGCTTAATAGGAATAAATATCTTGTGCATACAACGAATAGTAAAATATAAGGAGTCGGTGGATATTTTTATTTATATAATGATGACTAAATTTTAGAGGCAATGAAAAGTGGTAAGCTGATAAAGGACTTGAATGTTATATTAAAATTAGATGAAAGGCTTCGGTTAGTAGAAAATCTAATTAGTATAAGTGACCAGGAAAACAAAATGCAGTCCATTTCTTCAAATGAAAAATGCAAATCCTGTTATAACAAAATTGACTTTGCCCAGCTGTTCTATATTTTGATGGATGAAGGTTTGCTGTTTTTTGATGCTGCAGACGAAAAAAGTAATAGAACCAAGTTCCAGTTTTTTCTCGAAAATAATTTTATGTATGCAGGCTATGAGGGCGGGCAGTCGAGAATTAAGTCAATCAGCAGGCAGTTTTCCGAATGTAAGGGATACACATATAAAGAAAAGCAGATTGCATTTTTAGAAGGTTTTATCAGAAGAATGCAGGATAGGAAAAGAAGAATTGAGAGATGGTAAGATCTGGCATAAATAGTTTAGTGTAAAATTTAAATTTTTAGCGATGACAAAAAAAGAAAGAAAGCTCTCTTTTGTTATGAGAGTAGAACAATTAATGGAGTCTGTACTTTTAAGACTGGAAACAATTGATTTAAAAATAAGCCAGGGAAAAACATTAAGACCTGAATATTATCGTAATGAAGATTTAAAAAAGATGTTCGGTCTTTCCAATAACACGATTATCAAATACAGGCAGACCGGAATTCTGCCCTACACTAAGCTGGGAGATATTTTTTTGTACGACAGCAGTAAGATCGATAAAATACTAAGAAGTAATGAACTATAATAAAGCATCTAATTAGTTACCCAGATTTGAAATAAAGAGTTTAAAAATAGATTAGGTAACTTAAAAAAGTAACCATTTTTTCAATCAGGGTTCAGTACCATTTCAAATGAAAAATCCTTTAAACACTGATGTTTAAAGGATTTTTATTTTTAAAAGTCGCTTTTCGGACTTCATCTGGCGGAGGAAGAGGGATTCGAACCCCCGGACCTGTTACAGTCAACAGTTTTCAAGACTGCCGCATTCGACCGCTCTGCCATTCCTCCAGTAAGACGCAATCATTTTATCATTGCGGGTGCAAAGATAATATGTTTTTTTGATTGTAGAAATTTTTTTGAGCCTATTTACAAAGATTTTTTTGTTTTGGCAGTTATCAATAAATTATCTACTTTTTTTAATGGGTCAAGATATTGTTCCAATTTTTTCTTATGTGTAGAAAATAATAAATCGATTTAATGGAAAAATTATAACTACATCTGTTTTTTTTTAAATCTTAGCCTTAAATACTTTTATTTATATCGTATACCCCTAAAAAAATGAAGATATTGTAAAAAAAGCTATCTATTTAATTTGTAATTATTTTGTTATTAGTGATTTATGTTGGTATTAGTATAAATTGATGTATGAAAAAATTCAATTTCTATTTAGCATTGGATTGTATGGAAAATATTTTAATATAGCTATCAGTAGATTTAAAGAAAGGCTGTCCATCAAATAAATTTTTGCGTGTAAGTTTTTCCCTTTCCCATAAATCCGATTCAGTATGCAATTTTTTTATTATTTTCTCAGATAAGACTTGTCGGATATTGTAAATTTCCAAAGGATTATTTAAGTTTATTATTAAATAAAATTTGTCTTCATATGTAAACAGGAATAACCTCCCGTATTGAGATTCTAAGTCAATATCTGATACAAGTTTGTTCATCATATCAAGGTTATTACTTTCAAAAAATACTTGAGTAAAACTATCTTCTGAGTTTCTAGATCTAATTGATTTTTTTAATTCATCATTTACAATTTTAATCATTTTTAAACTCTGTTTAAATTCAAAAACGATAAATAAAGAATAATTGGTTATCGAGATTAGTTTGTAAAGTTGTATGAATTCTGTTATAATTTTTTCATTTGTATTGGTTTTAAGACCTTCAACAAAATTGAAAAAATTATTGGGCGATCCAAAAATATCAGTTGTAATTTTTTTTAAGGTGTAGCTAATTCCTGAAAAAAGACCAAAGTCAATCATGTGTATGCATAAAATTTCAATATTTTCAGCATTCCAGAAACTAATAAAGGTTTTTCTAACATCGTCAGCTATACCATCGGCGTCTTTAATAGCGTGGTAAACATCATAAATTGAGAAGTCATCAACAGTGTAGTCTGCCTTATTTTTTAATTCTAGGATATATTCCTTAAAACTATTTAAAATGATAGTAGAAAGGTCTTTATTTGATAAAGATCTGTAATTATTTAAATTATCATTCAGTAAGATTTGCTGATATAATATTAGTCTATTTTGAGTTGACAATACATTGTCAAAAAAGTTTGTGATTAACCATTTATCCAGATAGATTTTATTATGACCTTGTATATCAATGAGTTTTTGGATAAAAGTGTTAACAAGAATTAAAATTTCGTTAAATTGTAATTGGTAATTTTTTCTTTTCTCAAGTAAAATTCCGAGAATTAGGATTGTCCATTTGATATCTGAACTTTCATTAGAATTGAAATAGTCGAAGCGACTTAAAAGCTCCTTTATTTTTTTTTCTTGATATAATTTTTCAATTAATTCATATGGCAGTAAATGTCTGGACTGCATTAGATCATTTTCAATTGAACGGGAATTTTTAAATAACATCTGATATTCTTCCTGTAGTAGATCTGTAGATAGGTATTTTTGTTGCATTAACTTTCTAAAATTATTCTCAAACTTAATGGAATGCTTGTTTTCCATTTTATTTTCATCTCCAAAAAGTGAGACTAAACTTTTTAAAAGTAAATCTATATCAATATTGTTTCCATTTATTAAATCATTAACGGAATCATTAGCTTTCAGTTTTTCAAATATTAAATACCGATCTAAATTTGAAAAATTATTTAATCCGTAATTTTTGTTTTTCAGGATGTTAAGTTTTTGTTTTGGCCTTTTGCCATTTTCATCCTCTTTTTCTGCCAATCTATAAAACTTTCCTGTTTGATCTATTTCTAAAAAGGAATTGCGGTTGTCATTTAAAACCTTAACAAATTTTGGGAATTTTAACTTGAAATATGTAAAATTTAAAAAATCTTTTAAATCCAATTCTTTTTCAAAAAAAGGGTATTCGAATATGATTTGATTTGCTACTCTTTTTACATCTCTAAAATTTTTAACATATAAGTTAAAGAGATTAAAATTATTTTTCATTGCATTGTTTAACCGCAACTCAAAATCACTATTGAATTTTTCTTTAAATTTTAATAGTAATTTTACAAAATATTCTTGTAGTTTTATAGATTCTAGCTCTGGTAAATAAATTTCTAATTGAAAAAACTTATCAATAAATTTTGAATCCAGAATTTCATGGTTAATTTTTAATCTGTTAATCACGTAATCTTTGTCCATTGCAACGACAAAAATCGTATTGTTAAAGTCAGCAGTATTCCTAATTAATTTCAATACTTCTAAAATCTCGTTTTCATTTAACCTATCGAGGTCGTCAATGAAAACTATTATTTTTTTACCCACCTCCTTTAATCTGATGTTGATTTGATCATACAAGTGTTTTGAGGGAGTATCTGCAGATTTAGATGAAATATTTTCAAAAAGTTCAATTAATTTATTCTCTTTATATATATTAGTTAGACGCTTCGAATATTCTAAGATTTGATTAGCTAATTTACCGTTAAATTTGGACAACTCTTTACTAAGCGATGTAAAGAACTCACTTATGATATCTTCTTCTTTATGATTTAAGTAAGGCATAAAATTTATAACGATCAAATCTTTATTGTTCGAAAATTTGAGATAAGCCAATATTCTTTCAAAAAACGAAATTTTTGGTTCTATTTCGGACTTTACCATCTTTATAATACTTGACTTGCCATTTCCCCATGGGCCTACTAAACCAATAGTAAATGATTTGTCACTTGTCTGACCTATCAAAACTTCTTTCAGTTTTTTGACAATTTCAGAATAATCAAGTTCATCCTCTGCCGTATCGCTAATTGGACTATCATCGAATAAGTTGTTTAAAGGTTTTGGTTTCACCGAAGAAAAGGAAATGAAAATAAATCTTAAGAAAAATGAGGTGAGGAACACAATAATTGGCGCAAGAAGAAAATAAATATATTTAAAAGAGACTGTAGATATTTGTGTAGAAGTAAATTCCCAATTTAATTTTGAACTGTTGAACAGGTAATAAAAGCAATTAAAAACAAACAAAAGTCCTAAAACCAGCTCATTGTATGATGGCACATATCGATCATTGTTTATTTTATAAAAGAAAAAAATTGAAAAATAGATTGATATAAATAGTAAAACAAAATCTAGCCATGGATTAGAAAAATTTTTATCGATTAGTAAGTTTAGCTCGATAAAGTTTTCAATTTTTGACTGATAAGCAAAATAAAAGAATATAACTGCAATTAGAATTAATACTCTCTTGCGTGAAAATGAACTATATATAATTTCAATAAAGTTCTCAGTTTTTTTTCTCATCTATGTGTTTTAAATTAATCGAAATATAATTTTTTAGCTCTGTTTTGCTCACTAAGCAAATTAAAAACAATCTATATTTTAAAACCAGAAAATAGAAATATAAATAAAAAGCAAAGGGATTTGCGAAAGAGAAGTAGAAATTAGATCTAAAATTTTCTTGAGTCTTAAAAAGCCATTCAGAAATAGCTCCCTGATTTTCTAATTGAATAACTGTTTCTAGTTTTATTTTAATTTATTGTAGTTCCGAAATTAGATAAATTAATTAAAGAAAAAGCTGCATTTATCATTAAATTTAAATATATACATTAACTTCCGATGTAAAAAGATCAGAGAAGAATTTAAAAGTTAAAGAAGTATTCCATTTATTTTGTTCCCTTAACTAGATAAAACGAGAATTGAGAGATGTATAAATAATGGATGTTTTAAGGTAACTATTTACTTATAAGGGGTTTGGTTGCTGTTTAAGGTTGCGTTGAGTAACATGTTATTACGGAGCTTCAGACTCCGCAACATAAAGATAACTTCGTGAATTCCTCAAAAAAATGGAGTATGAAATCGGTAACGGTTTTAGTGAAGAGACTGTATAAGTTTTGAATCTAAGCTACTTGCAACTTTATTTTTATGGATTTCCTGTTTTTATAAACACCAAGTACCACGATTTTGCCACAAAATTTATAACAGTAATTTATAAAATTTTTTTAATTATAAAAATTCTGTTTTATTCTTGCTGGCAGTTTTCAAATATCTAATTTGTACTGCGTGTATTGAGGGGCAATTACGGATAACCGTAATTTTTTATGCATTTATTTTAATAAATTTACTTTTCATCAAATTTAACATTGCTAAATATTTATTTTTAACTAGATAAAATTTTAAGAAATGAATATTTCTAAAGAAGAAAAAAATCAAAACCAGTCTCTTTTTGTAAGGGATATCGTGCAAAAAACACCATCCAATAAAAAAGAATCATTATCAAACTCCGATAAAATTCCTAAAAAAATTATACAATTTTGGGATAATCATGAGCAATTGCCATCGGATGTGAAAGACTGTATTCAAAGTTGGTCTCAACTTGATGTTTTGGGTTATGAAAGATTACTTTTTAATAATAAAAATGCGGGAGAATTCATTCTTGAAAAATTAGGCGATAGATATAAGAATGCTTATGATAAGTGTTATCACCCCGCCATGCAATCAGATTATTTTCGTCTTTGTTATATCTTTATTGAAGGTGGGTGTTATGTAGACGCTGATGATGTATATAGTGGAGTAGATATTGATCCTCTTTTTGATGATGATAGATTAAAAATACAACCACTATGCTACGATACTACGACCTATTCTATGGTCTCTCAATCCATTTTCACAATGGTTGGAGAATATTCGAACAGTTGGATTTTCTATTTCAATAATAATCCTCTTATTGCTAAAAGTAGAAATCCCATAATTGAGCAAGCGCTTTCTCTAGCTACTTCTTTATTAGAAGAAGATACAAGCCAAGGTTTACCTGAAATCCAATCCACAACAGGTCCCGGTAATCTAACGAAATCAGTAACAGCGTTCTTAAAAGAAAAAGATGCGATAGTAGATGAATTAATTTTAGTATTAAAAGACTGGGATAATACCGCCGAAAGTAAGTGGCCTTTGAGTTATCGGAATGATGCTAGAAATTGGCGTTTATCAAATTCTGTAAACTTTAACGGATAAATTTGATAAACTAATCATGAGGAAGAAAACTAATTTGTCATTACCCTTAAAATATTTGTTTAGCACTGGACTAAAAATCAGGAGAGTACTCCCAAGTAAAAGGAGCAAAGTATTTGGTAATAAAAGCTCTCACTCTCTAATTAATCATATTTATGTAATTAATTTGAAACGCCAACCTAAACGGTGGAAAGAGATTGAAGCGGAGTTACAGCAAATATCAGATATTTCAGGAAGTAAACTCAATTATTTAACAGAACGGTATAATGCTATTGATGCTAAGGAATTTTTAAATGATCCTATTGCAAGCGATGATTTAGATCCAATATATACACTTGGTGATCAGCTTTATGTGGAGCCTCAACCCCTTATTTTACCTACGGAATGGGATCTTAATTTCAAGATCCGAATGAGTAGACCTGAAATAGCCGTAGCATATTCACATATAGAATTGTGGAAACGTATAGCTTCTGGGAACAATGAGTATACTATGATTTTAGAAGATGATATCTGGTTTAAACCAGCTTTTAATAGGGAGCTTAATAAAGTCTGGAAAGAAATAAAGGAAAATGATCAAAGTAAATTCGATATACTTTATTTATCCTTTGAAGAAGTGAAAAATGGGGCGCCCAAAACATTTATATCAAGCAAAATATTTTGCCCTGTCCGAGGTTTGTGGAACCTATCAGGTTATGTTGTCTCCAAGCAGGGGGCAGAAAAACTGCTCAAACTTCTTCCTTGTAAAGGTCCAATAGACTTATGGATAAATCATAAATTTAAATCTTTGAATGTACTTGCTTCGTATAGATCTATAATTAGTCAAAGACCTGATTTGTCATCTACAAATTCCTACTCTATATTACCAGCACTAACGAAAATTGGTGCAATTACAAGTGAAGGAGCTGCATTATTTAATAATAGACCATTAGAGGTGCCTGTCTTTGCATTTGGTTCGAATGATTCTGGGCTAACATCTCTTGCTATAGCATTATCAATGCTTGGTTATCGTTGTTTAAGTGATTTAGAAACAATCCCAAATTCAGAACTGAACAGTATTTTGACGGGAAAGAATAAACTGCTTTTTAATGCTTACGTTAATATCAATATTTTAAAAGGTAAGCTATTCGATTTAATTAAATTTTATCCCAATGCTAAATTTATTTTTACATTAAATGAAAATGAATGTTTGGATGAAGTTTATTTAGAATTAATTAAAATTCTTGATAAAAATAAATTTGTCATTCTTAATTCGAAAGCGCCAAATAAATGGCAGATTATATGCCAACTTCTGAGGACAGTTCCTCCAGATTGCAGGTTTCCAGAATTAATAGATAAAGGAAATAGAAAACTTAAATCCCAAAATAACATAAGTGAAATTCAAAAATTGGATAAGTTAAAACATGATTTTTCTCCATGGGTTATGGAAATTGATCGACAATGGAATGGTATTGATATAATCTGTGACGAGAATAGCTTAAGTAATCGCTATGTAATGATAAAAGAAGATTTCAAGACATTTAATAGTCAGTTTTGGACAGCTAGGAATGATACATTTACTGATAATCTCGCATTGTTTAGAGAGGAAAATTTAGTTTTTGATTTAAAACATGGTCTCGCGTTAACATTAAAAAAACATAATCTTGGTGTTAGAAAATACAGTGCAGGAGCTATGACAAGTAAACATCAATACTTGTACGGTAGGTTTGAAGTTGTATTGAAGGCATCGAATGTACCCGGTGTCATAACAGGCTTCTTCCTACATAGAGACTCTCCGCGTCAAGAAATTGATATTGAAATTGCTGGTAAAAACACTAGTCGTTTGCTAACGAATGTTTTTTACAACCCAGGTGATGAAGGAGCTAAATTTGATTATGGATATCGAGGCACACCAACTTATATTGATCTAGGATTTGATGCATCAGAGTCCTTTCATAAATATGCTATCGAATGGGATGAATCTGAAATACGATGGTTCGTTGATGATCATTTAGTGCATAGACGTAACCAATGGAATCCAACACCAATTCCACACCTTCCAATGGCAATTCACTTAAATATTTGGCCGTGTCGGTCAAAAGAGTTCGCAGGAATATTAATAAATAAATTGCTTCCTACAACCACTTTTTTAAAAAAAATTAGTATTAATGCACAAAAGTTATAGTAATGAAAATACTCTCTTATAATCCAGGACACGATGGTTCTGTTGTTTATCTAAACGATGGAAAGTTAGTGTTTTCCATAGAAGCAGAAAAAAATTCCAATTATAGATACTCTCCTATTTCAACGCCTGATATACTACGAGCAATGGGAGAACTAGATGAGATTCCTGACGTAATAAGTGTAGGCGGATGGTGGCCTCGTGATCATCATGAGTATTTATATGGTTCAAATGTACATGCACCTTATCGTGGAGAAACTTTAAAAGACATTATTGTTGAGCAGAGTAAATTATTAGGAAAAGAAATTCATTATTTTTCTTCCTCCCATGAACGATCACATTTACTTTGTGCAATTGGTATGTCTGAATTACCAAAAGGAACACCTTGTTATGCATTGATATGGGAAGGGGAAATAGGAGCATTTTACGAAATAGATTCAGAATTGAATATATTTCATATTTCTGATGTTCTTACGCAAGTTGGAAATCGATATGGTCTTTTTTACGGTTTAGCAGATCCAACATTTCCCATAGATGGAGAGTACCCTCGTAATCAGGATGCTGGAAAATTGATGGCGCTAGCCTCATTTTCAAACCGAAATAATCCAACAAATGAAGAAAAAAAAATATTAGAATTTTTATTAGATGGGCCTTATCGAAAACTCAGTGATTATGAAAATATTTTTGCATCTGCACATTATCATGTGGGTGTAGATAATTCAGAATTTTGCAATTTCGCGGGTATTTTTAGCGATAGAATTTTTAATATTTTTTATCAATTTGCTAAAGACAATTTGAAGAAAAAATTACCACTTGTAATTGCTGGAGGTTGTGGCTTAAATTGTGATTGGAATAGTAAATGGAAGGAGACTGGCCTTTTTACCGAGATTTTTGTGCCCCCGGTAGCTAATGATTCAGGTTCTGCTATTGGAACTGCTATAGACGCACAGTTTTATTTTACTGGCAATCCAAAAATTGATTGGGATGTGTATTCTGGAAAATATTTTGATGCTAACTGTAATATAAATTTAGACGAGTATGATATACTTGAAGCAACCAATGAGAAAGTAGCTGAATTTTTAGCTGATGATTTAATTTTAGCATGGATTAATGGCAAATATGAAATAGGTCCGAGAGCCTTAGGCAATCGTTCAATTATTGCAGCGCCATTTAAAGAGTCTACTAAAACAAGATTAAATATAATTAAGCAACGTGAGCAATTTAGACCGATTGCTCCTGTATGTTTAGAAGAAGATGCCTCTAGATGGTTTGGATGCGAAAAACCAAGTCCTTATATGCTTTACACTTATGTTGCTAATACTGACGCATTAGCAGCAGTTACTCATGTTAATAAAACAGCGAGGATACAAACAGTTTCATCTTCATCAAATAAAAATCTTTATAATTTACTTAAAGCATTTAAAAATCGAACAGGCTATGGTGTATTATGCAATACATCTTTGAATTTTAATGGTAAAGGATTTATTAATAAACTTGACGATCTTTCACTATACACAATTCAACATAAATTAGATGGCTTTGTAGTGAACGAAAAAATCTATATTTTAAAGTCTTCAACATATTATCAAAACCACTTAAAAAAAAACTAAAGTAGAATGAATGAGGTATTTTCGTCAAAAATGTGTGGCCAGCTGATTTCTCTCAACAGTGTTGAGAGATTTGGATAATTTTATATTGCGGATAGAATTGTTTCATCCGCAAAATATTTTTATTTAAAAATCTTTTTAGCTTCCATAGAGAATCCTCTCTTTCTAGATTCTAATCTTTGACTGATGTAATTCCTATTGCACCAGCCGTGGCAAGTTCATTTGTTTTCATCCTGATAGTAATATAGAACTCTTTTTTTTTATTTATTATCAATTGATTATATGAGTTTGAATTGTGCCCGCACTGTGGGTACAATTGGAAATGTTCTGTAAATTTTTGGTACCTATTTATTGACAGTATGAAAATTAAGTTCCATACTGAGGCTCTAATTCTTCGGACAGATAGTTAATTATGATCTATAATCTCCTCTTTTTTCTCCTGCTTTTCCTTAAGAGTCAATATTTCATTATTTGGTATTGTATTGTACTTTCGTTATTCATTGCAATGTTTAACTCCTTTAAAGAACTGGATAATGATGAAAAGTATGCGAGAATAAAAGCAGAATAGCCTTATTTTATAATTTGCAGATTTTTAATAGTTGGGGTATTATTAATCCGACGGTTTTTCGTAAATTTATTAAATAAATTTGGTTACTTTTGTGGCAGTATATGGCACAGGCAGACTACATCAAAGAAATAGCAAAGTATGGTCTTGAGAATGATCAGGAACGTTTATTGTCTGTTTTAAACGAGTTGATTGAGCATTCTAAGAAAACTAAAAAGTTAAATTTTGCCATACAGCTTCAGTCAATTTTAAAAGATGCGATCAGATTTCAAAAATCTACAGGATTAACAAAAGTTGGTTCTGAAACATATTTAAATAGGATTGAAGACAAAGAAATCTCTGATTTAATATTGGAGAAAATTACTTCTGATTATACTTTAGAAAATATTATTGCAAATGAAAAGGTGCATAATGAGTTAAAGTTTTTTATTGAAGAGCATCATAAAATTGAAGTTCTTCAGCAATTTGGGCTGCCGGTTTCTAATAAACTACTTCTACATGGGCCATCAGGATGTGGAAAGACATTAGCCTCTTATGTTATTGCCGGGGAATTAGAAAAAATGATGGTTGTTATTGATCTAGGGGCAATTGTGTCTTCTAAATTAGGAGAAACAAGCAAAAACTTATCTAAAATATTCAAAAAAGCGGCACTGGAAGATTGTATTATATTTCTGGACGAATTTGACAGTCTTGGAAAAATACGAGATTACAGTCAAGATCATGGAGAAATGAAAAGAGTTGTCAATACTATACTACAGCTTTTTGATTATCTTCCGCAAAGCAGTATTGTAATAGCAGCAACAAATCAGAAGGATATGCTCGATGATGCACTGCTGAGAAGGTTTGATAATATCATAGAATTTCAATTTCCCAATCAAGCAGAAATTAGCAAACTTATAGAGTTAGTTCTGCAAAATGGAAGTTTTAAATTTGATAATAAGGCAGCTGCAAATAGGATTCTAAAAGAATGTTTAGGCCTGTCTTATTACAGCATTCAAAAGACCCTTATCACTGCTATCAAAAGGTCTTTATTTGCTGCTAAAGAAACACAAAACTTGCTCTTTGCTAAAATAGACACATCTATCTGGCAAAATCTTGTTATTGCTGAAAAGCAGTCGTTAAATATTTAGAGAGTCTGTTTCTAAATCATTATCAATATCAATATTTTGAATAGATTCCAGTTCATTTACCAATTGTAATCCATCATATAATTTTCCAGTCTTCTTCTTGAGATTTTCTTCTATAGAAAGCACAATTGAAAATGAAAATTCTTTGGGATAATTTTCGGGTAGCCCTCCAACAATCTGGTCAGAAACTCTTGCGTGTAATGCTAGTTTGAAGGTGCTTTTTTCGCTAACCAAGTCATCTACATTGACATTCAGTGTTATTTTCTGAGTATTTGAATAAGGGATAGGTTTTGAGATGTATCTTCCGTTTTCAGACCATGTTAGAGTTGATTTTAGCTTCGACAATACTTCCTCATCAGATTTCATAATTTCCTCTGCCGTATGATTTTTAAATATGCTGAAAGCCATATGAATCGGATTATAAGAAAGCTGATTATTTTTGATGGGCAGAAATTTAAAGCACAGAGTTGCATTAATTTTTAAAATTCCATTTTTTTTACCTAGATCATCGTATATAAGGTAGTCTGGGAAATTGACAGGATAAATTTTTATTTTTCCACTCTTTATTGTGTCCTCTAATATAAGTGTAGCCGAATTTTCATTTGAGTACAATGTTTTAAAATCATCAACAAGTCCATGTCCAATTACTCTGTTCTTTAATTTAGAAACATCTGATTTAAATGGTATCAAGCTTGTAGACGCGCTGTTTATTATAAGTGCTTTGACGCTTTCGTTGGTGAGTAACGGATAGTTTTTTGTGATTTTTGCGGCAAGATTAGCAACAAGTGGAGTTGCGAAACTTGTTCCGACTTCTTGAATGATCCCGATTTCTGGACGGGCTGATAAAAGTGTAAGAGCAGGTTCATCCATCCAGTCTAAAGTGTTTTCGTCGTAATAGCCTATATCGCCGGCATACTCAATGCCATCAGGCTTGAAGTAGTTTTTATTTACTTTAACAGGACTAAATATTGCAGATAGGTCGACATGTCCTTTTCTGGTGTAGAGAGCAGGAAATTCTTTACTGCTGGAAATGCCTAAAAAAGGTCCGTTTATTAGATTGCCTGCTGCAGCTCCTACGGTGAAATTGTTTAAACTATCTGCGGGGGTGGATAAATTAGTATGGTTGTTTTGAAAATAGGAAAGCTCATAACTTGTATTTTCATTTAGACAGTTCAAATTATTTCCCGTACAAATAAAGATAAGGCTGTTTGTTTCGTATGAGAATTTGTCTAATAGATAAGTATAGTTTGAAAACGGTTCATTTTGCTCTTTAAAGATGCCGTAGCATGTGGTTAATGTAAATAGGCGAATTTCTGGGTATTTCTTTTTTACGTCGTAAAGCATTTTTAATAGATCAACTTCTGATATATAGCCAGTTCCATTTTCGCTTATTTTAATTGACAGCAATTTGGCGTCGGCAGTTACTTTTCCCTGAAAATTGTTTCTATGATTCTCTTTGCCCAATGAGGCTAAAGCAGCCACTGCCGTACCATGACCTAAATAATTGAATCCAGTTCTTCGTCCAGCCTGGTCAATTAAAGGATTGCCTGCAAGGGTAAAACTTGCATCATCAATTATTAAAGGCGCTAAAGCTGTTTGAGAGCTAATTCCAGTGTCAATTATTCCAATAATTGGCAATTCCTCATCAGAGTTTGAAACGGTAAAAGCGAACTGGCGTTCAACTGTGTTAAATTCACCAGGTCGGATCGTAGTGAAGAGTGAGCATGTTGCGCTCTCAATTATATCGTAATTTTGTATGATCAATTGAATTTGATGTGAATCTGGATTTATCAATTCTATTCTATCATTTTCAGAATCATGCTTATGTTCAATATTTGATTCATTTAAATAGCTTATTAAAGCTTTTGCAATTTGCTGCTTAATAGCATCATCTAGCGGTAGGTTAATAAGTTCAAGATATACAATAGATCCAGTATCTTCCAGTTTGAACTTTAGAATATCTTCAGTTCGAAGGAGTTTGAAATCTGATATATATTTGACATATTCGGAAAACTTTAGATTATGGTTTTTCTCAAGTTCGTAACTGATGAAATTGTTTACACTATTAATGAATCTCTCAAACTTTGCGCGGTCAACAATAGCAAATAACCCTTTTTTTGCAAAGTCGTAGAAGTTGGTGGCTTCTAGTCCAAAATTATTGTAATAGTCCTTATAATATTTGTTTATGACAAACTGATCTTGAAAAGTGATCTGTACATAGTCTATGTCGAAGGGTATGGCTAAAGATTTATCTCTTAATTTGTATTTGCTATTTAAATCGCTTTCAAGGCGTATCAGATTATTTCTAAATGAGTTGGCTAGTCTGGTGTAATTTTTAGGTTCTTTATCTTCTTCATCATTGCTGGGATCAAAGCCATAATTATATTTGAAGTCTTTGATTTCGGACAGCTGTTTTTTACTTAGAAATTTTAAGTGAGATTTGTTAGTCATTGTTTGGTCTGGTTAGCTAGTTTAAATGTAAATATAAGAAAAGTATGTATAAGATTGTTGTCTAGGTTATTGGCATTTTTAAGGATGGTTGGAGATATTTTTAATGTTCAGGCAGATTAGCATGCAGGATTAAGAGGCCTCAAATTCAGAGGCCTCATTTGAAAGCATTTTACCTAAACTTAGATTTCAATTTTTCCATATCTTCCATTATATTCACGTCCAAAACTTTTGCATAATGCTGGGTTTGTTTAGTATTGGTATGTCCCATCATGGCTGAAACATTCTCAAGTCTCACGCCATTTCCTAAAGTGACAGTGGTTGCAAATGTGTGTCTGGCAACATACCATGTAAGATGTTTGTCTATGCTGCAGGCATCAGCTATTTCCTTAAGATAAGCATTCATTTTTTGATTGGATATTTTCGGGATAAGACCTTTCTGCTGATTTTTATATTTAAAAATAATTTTCTCAACGGTTGGTAATACAGGCACATTTGCTCTAATGGCGGTTTTGGCTCTGCTGGTCATAATCCATAAGTTTCCATTTGAATCTTCAGATAAGTTTCTTTCGCTCAGATCCATTGCATCGACGGGCGCATATCCTGTATAGCAGCTGAAAAGAAATATATCCTTGACCTTTTCCAGACGGGGCGTTGAAAATACTTTATTCTCGATTGTATTCAGTTCCAGCTGGGTTAGGAAGACAGCATCTTTTACGCTTAGTCTTCCGTCATAAACGTTGAATGGGTTTTTTATGATTAAGTCCATTTTAATAGCGTAATTGCAGGCGGTTTTATACATTTTTATATATTTTACCACCGAATTGTTTTTGATGCCTGTCTGGTCTTTAAAACTGCTCTCGTATTTAAGGAACTGCTCCAATTTAAAAACAAAAGAGCTTGATATTTCAGATGCTGGCATATCTTCCTTTTTGTAGTTACTGGTGATGAAATCTAAAAGTAAATCTTTAGCTCTTTTGTACTTCTGCAATGAAGCCGATGCACGCTCTCCAGTATTTACTCTTTTGGTGAAGAATTCATTGTATGTATCCATAATCTGAATTATGGAGGGTCCCTCAGGCTGGTCGATTTTAACTTTTCCTGTGAGTTCAGCTTTTAATAATTGAAGGTTAACCTCAGGATCAATTCTGAAGAGCTCAGTAAATTTTTTAGCTGCATTAAGCTGGAAAAGGTCAAGCAGGTTTTTTATTACTATTTCCTTTTCAATCTTAAGCTGGTTTCTGAGGTTATTTGTGCTTGTCCATCTTTCTTTTGAAATGGCTTGTCCGGTGGACATTGAAATTTGTTTGTCATTGAAACTCAAACGGGCATAGATTGGAGATTCGCCGTTCTTGTTTACTCTGTCGGATTTCTGGTAAAAAATTACTTTTAACATGTTATCTAGTTTTAAAATTAATAATCAAATTGAATTAAAAATTTTAAGAGAGCCCATTGACAGCAGGGAATTCCCAGGGAATTCTTTCTTTTTAGTTACCCATTTTTGAGAAAAAAGATTCAAAAAAAGACAGGGTAACTAATAGGGTAACCATTCTTTGATAAAACATGTGCTTTTTGAAAAGTATGCAAAAACGAAAAAGCCTTTAAACACTAGTGTTTAAAGGCTTTTGATTTTTAAAGTTTCTTCTGAAGCTTCATCTGGCGGAGAAAGAGGGATTCGAACCCCCGGACCTGTTACAGTCAACAGTTTTCAAGACTGCCGCATTCGACCGCTCTGCCATTTCTCCAGTATGTCGCTATCAGTGCCTGATTGCGGGTGCAAATATAAGACGGTTTTTCGGTTATAAAAACTTTTTTTGGACTTTTTTTGAAACTTTTTTTAAATAATTTTCAAGTGTCTAATTATCAGTATTTCCGAAAACGAACTTTTTCGAAAAATTATTCTAAGTCGTCTAAAATTGGCGTCGGTTTTTTGTTTTCGTCAACTGCAACAAAAGAAAAAGTTCCCGAAACTACCGTTTCGCGAAGCTCCGAATACATTTGTTCCATAAAAATATCGACATGAATTTTGCAGCTTGTTCTTCCAACACTATCGACTTTTGCGACTAATTCGATTAAAGTTCCAGCGGGAATTGCCTTTTTAAAATCGATTTGACCTGTAGAAATCGTAACTACTTTTTTACGACTGAAACGTGTAGCGCAAATAAACGCCACTTCATCCATAAGATGTAGTGCAGTTCCTCCAAATAAAGTGTCGTAATGATTTGTTGTACTCGGAAAAACGGCTTTAAAAATACGAGTTTCAGATTTCTGAATTCTTTCTTCTACTGTTCCCATATTAATAATTAACGTATTCTGTAATTTCAAGTCCGTAACCAATCATACCAACGCGTTTTGTTTGCTCAGTATTAGAAACCAATCTTATCTTAGAAATATCAATATCATGAAGAATTTGAGCTCCAATTCCGTAATCTTTGCTGTCAATAATTACTTTCGGAGCTTTTAAAGTTCCGTTAGATTGTAATGTTTTAAGCTCCGAAATTCTATTTAAAAGATTTACAGCTGTCATATCCTGATTGATGAAAATAACAGCGCCTTTTCCGTTCTCGTTAATTACTTTAAACATATCGTCCAATTGCTGTTCCGCATTGTTGGTTAATGTTCCAAGTAAATCATTATTTACTTGAGAAGAATGTATTCTGGTTAGAATTGGTTCGCCAGAATTCCAAGTTCCCTTTGTTAGAGCAATATGAATTTGTTTGTTAGTCGTTTGCTCGTAAGCTCTTAATCTGAAAGTTCCAAAACGAGTTTCAATATCAAAATCTTCTTTTTTAACAATTAAACTATCGTGTTGCATCCTATAGGCAACTAAGTCTTCAATGGAAACTAATTTTAAGTCAAATTTTTTGGCAACTTTAATCAATTCAGGCAAACGAGACATTGTTCCGTCTTCATTTAGAATTTCGCAGATTACACCGGCAGGTTTAAATCCTGCTAAACGTGCAAAATCGATAGCGGCTTCAGTGTGTCCAGTTCTTCTTAAAACACCGCCTTGTTTAGCAATTAAAGGGAAAATATGACCAGGACGAGCTAAATCGTGTGGTTTTGTATTTGGATCAACTAGTGCTTCAACAGTTTTAGAACGATCGGAAGCCGAAATTCCAGTTGTAACACCATTTCCTTTCAAATCAATAGAAACAGTAAAAGCAGTTTCCATATGATCTGTGTTGTTAGTAACCATCGCACGCAAATCAAGTTCTTTGCAACGGCTTTCTGTAAGTGGTGTGCAAATTAATCCACGACCATGAGTAGCCATAAAATTGATCATTTCTGGTGTTACTTTTTCAGCAGCTGCCAAAAAATCACCCTCATTTTCACGATCTTCATCATCGACTACAATGATTACTTTACCTTGACGAATATCTTCTATAGCTTCTTCAATGGTATTTAGTTGTATTTTTGTTGTTGACATAATTATTGTTGCTTTTGAGCCGGAAAAAACCGCTCGGAAATTTTCTGAAATAGTAGTGAAATCGGGGTTGTAATTGCATCAAAATTAATTAACCCGTTGTCGTTTGTTGCACGATACGTTAAGAGAACCGCTAATGGAGATAAAATAATGGACGACATCCATGAACCCAAAAATGGAGACATACCGCCTTCTTGTGATAATCTTTTTCCAAAAGTATTAATGAAGTGGAAAGTAATAAAGATTAAAACAGCAAATACAATCGGAAGTCCAAGTCCACCTTTTCTAATAATCGCACCAAGTGGCGCTCCAATAAAAAACATTAAAAAGCACGCAAAAGCAATTACAAACTTTTCATATAATGCGCTTAAGTGCTTATTGATTTCTCTTTGTTTGTCCTTTAAATCCTTTTGAGTAGTTTCTATTGAATAAATATTACTTGTGATATTGCTTCCAGCCATTTTAAATATATCTACTTGATCTTTGTTCGAATACAATGATGTTAGATTGTTTGGAAGTTGTTTTTTCTTTACCTGTTTATTTATGTTTTGTGGACCTCTTCTAATTCCGACTCGCTGATTGATGTTTTCAGAAAAAGAAACAATTTCGTTATCTAAGTTTTTGTTTAATGAATCTAAAGTGTAGCGTAATTCATTAACATTCAGCATTGCATTTGTACCTGCAATGCTTTCTTTGCTATCGTCAACTTTGTTTAATTCAGCTAAATCAATATTAATAATTTGCTTCTTGAATTTTCCCTTTATAAAAGGCAATTTTGCACGATCTTCATATTTTTTTGGAGTAACATCTTGATAATAGTAACCGTCATTCAAAACTAATTGAAGAATGCTTGATTTTTCGCTACTAATAAGTTCTCCAGTTTTAGATTTTATAACGGTCTTGTTTTCACCCATAGTGCTGGGTTTTTCGTGAATGGTAACACCTGTAAGATGATTTCCGTTTTCACCAGATTTCTTGTTTACCTTAATGTTATAAGTTCCGACATCATTAAACTGACCTTCGGCAATTGCCATTGCTGGCTTAGCCTGTGCAATATTTTTTCTAAAGTTTACAAATTTATATTCTGCATATGGAATTACGTTATTTGCAAACCAAAAAGCGACAATACTCAAAACGAAAATAAAAATAATCAATACACGCATAGCTCTTTGCAACGAAATACCAGAAGATTTCATGGCAGCGAATTCGTAATTTTCGGCCAAATTTCCAAAAGTCATAATCGAAGCCAGCAAAACTGATAAAGGTAAAACCAGCGGAATAATTCTAGGCATGGAGAAAAGCAAGAATTTAACCACTAGAATTAAATCCAAATCTTTACCTGCAAGTTCTGAAATAAACAGCCATACTGTTTGAAGTATGAATATGAAAAATAGGATTACAAATACCGTAGCAAATGTAAATAAGAATGTTTTTAATAAGTATTTGTCTAGAATTTTCAACCTTCTGATTAATCTAATTTATTAATGTAGTATTTCGGGTATTTACTCGCTACAAAGGTAAATTGATTTTTTGATAATGGCTGATTGGTTTTAAAAGAATTAACGGTTAAAGTTGTTTTTGTTCCGTTTTTCCCTGTTTCAATCAAATTATAAATGTGTTTTGTTTGACTGTCAATACCTAAAAGAATTTCTTTTCTTTGATCTTTTCCGCTTGTAGGAACTAATTTGATGTATTGAATTTTTCTTCCTTTTACATTTTGAACAATGTCCATATTGTATTTATAGCCAGAATTAAAGAAAGTAAGCATTTTTGAAGGAGTAATTGCATTGTCATCCTTTTCGTTTACTTTAGAAATTGTAACTTCTTCGTCTTCAGGAACAATTGTATATGTTTTTTGACCATCAAAAATTTTAGTAACCCCCATGAAATTCAATACATATTGATTTCCTTTCATAGTTACATTCCCTTTACTGTCTTGATTAATGTTTTCTTTAGCATTATTCAAAGAATATTTAAAATCAATTACAATATTATCGTAGCTTTTTATTTTAGAAGTTACTTCGTTCAATAGATCTTTTGCTTTCTTATCTTGAGCCTGAATAGAAGTGAAGCTCAAAAGCAAAATAACTGCCATTTGAAAACACTTTTTAGTCATGTTTGTGATAGAATTTTTGTTGATTTCTTGAATTTTTGTTCTCATGATTGGATTAATTTTGTTCATTATTAAAAAATTGATCAAGAGCACTTAAGTCTAAAATATTAACGCTTCTAGCTTTACTGCCTTCGAACGGACCAACAATACCTGCTGCCTCAAGTTGATCGATTAATCGACCTGCTCTGTTGTATCCTAATTTTAATTTTCGTTGCAATAAAGAAGCAGAACCTTGTTGTGCATTAACAATTATCTCTGCCGCTTCTCTAAATAAAGTATCTCTTTCAGAAATATCTATATCAAGATTAATGCCAGTTTCTTCTCCAACAAACTCCGGAAGCAAATAAGCCGTGGCATACGCTTTTTGTGCACCAATAAAATCGGTAATTTTTTCAACTTCTGGTGTATCAATGAAAGCGCACTGAACACGAATGACATCATTCCCGTTTGTGTATAGTAAATCTCCACGTCCAATCAGCTGATCGGCACCTTGCGTATCCAAAATCGTTCTCGAGTCGATTTTTGAAGTTACCCTAAAAGCAATTCTAGCAGGGAAATTGGCTTTAATTAAACCTGTAATTACGTTTACAGAAGGTCTCTGTGTTGCAATAATCAGGTGAATACCGATTGCACGAGCTAACTGAGCAAGACGCGCAATAGGTACTTCTACTTCTTTTCCTGCAGTCATAATCAAGTCGGCGAACTCATCGACAACCAAAACAATGTAAGGTAAAAATCGGTGGCCAGCTTCAGGATTTAATTTTCTTGCTTTAAATTTATCGTTGTATTCTTTAATATTACGAACCATCGCATCTTTTAATAAAGAATAACGATTATCCATTTCTGTACAAAGTGAATTTAAAGTATTGACAACTTTTGCATTATCTGTAATAATTGCGTCTTCTGTATCTGGAAGTTTGGCTAAATAGTGTCTTTCAATTTTATTAAAAAGTGTAAGCTCTACTTTTTTCGGATCGACCAAAACAAATTTTACTTCTGCTGGATGTTTTTTGTATAAAAGCGAAGTTAAAACCGCATTTAATCCAACAGACTTTCCTTGTCCCGTTGCTCCAGCCATCAATAAGTGAGGCATTTTAGCAAGATCGACTACAAAAGTTTCGTTAGAAATAGTTTTTCCTAAAGCAATTGGAAGTTCCATTTCAGCTTCTTGAAACTTAGCGGCTCCAATAACGCTTTTCATCGAAACCATAGTTGGGTTTTTGTTCGGAACCTCAATACCGATAGTACCTTTTCCTGGAATTGGCGCAATAATACGAATTCCTAATGCTGATAATGATAATGCGATATCATCTTCTAAACTCTTAATTTTAGAAATTCTGATTCCTGCTTCTGGAACAATTTCGTACAAAGTAACCGATGGTCCAACGGTTGCTTTAATTTGTGCAATTTCAATTTTGTAGTTACGAAGTGTATCTACAATCTTGTTTTTATTTTCTTCTAATTCCTCTTGATTAATAGTAATTCCACCAGTCGAATATTCTTTTAATAAATCGATGGTTGGGAATTTGTAGTTTGATAAATCTAAAGTTGGATCAAATAATCCGAAATCGGCAACTAGGCGAGAAGCTAAATTTTCTTCAATTATATCTTCTTCTTCCGCTTTTTCAATTACAAAAGCTTCGTCAGGAGAAACTAATGGTAGTTCTTGTTTTGGAGTGATTGGCTTTAAAACTGGATTTAACTCAATTTCAGATGAATGAGAAATAGTTGGTTTTAATGCTTCTTTGTTAATTTCAAATTGAGAATCAACAGTTTTTAAGTGAATATCATCCAAATCAGGATCGCTTTCTACTATTTCTTCTTTAATTGCAAATTCTTCCAAATTATAAGCGCTTTCAGGCTGATTTGCTGTTGGTTTTAAAGTATTTAATTCTGATTTGAAATCTTTTTTAGTAGAATCAAAATAGGTCTGGATTTTTTCTGGAGATAATTTGATTTTGAAAATAAGATACACAATTAAACCGAAAAGCAATGTTAATAAAGTACCTGTTTTTCCGATATAATCTTGTAGGAATAAGTTCAATTCATAACCAATTGTTCCCCCTAATTCTGGTGCAGAAGTTGCAAAGAAACCAAACAAAATAGAAACTATAATGATGGCGAAAATATCCCAAAACCAAGTGTTTTTAAGTTTTTGAGTAGAAAGTTCTAATGCCAAAAACATTCCGGTCAGGAAAAATAGACGAACGAATAAAAAAGAAGCAAGTCCAAAACCTCTGTAGATTACTAAATCGGATAAATAAGCTCCGAATTTTCCAAGCCAGTTTTCGACAACTTCACTACGATCTCCAAGTTGATTTACAATACTTTGGTCATTTTGCCATTGTCCGTTAACGTAAAATGAAATAAATGCAACCAACAATGCAACAGAAAAAAGAACTAGAAGACATCCTAAAACAAATTTTTGCTGTTTAGACATCTTAAAAGATCTTTTGTTTACTTCTTGCTTATCGTTTTTTTTATCTACAGTTTCTTTTTTATTTTTTGCCATTCTTGCGTTTTCCTTTGCCTAAATAAATTTTGGAATATAAATAATCAAACCTATTGCTATTGCAGTCATTGCGGCAAAAAATACCGCTCCGGCAGCAATATCTTTGATAAATCCGATTCGTTTGCTGTAATCAGGATGGATAAAATCGGCAATTTTTTCAACTGCCGTATTCAATCCCTCAATGCTTAAAACCAAACCGATGGCAAATGTTTGACATAGCCATTCGGTTTGTGAAATATGAAAATAGAACCCAGCAATGGTCATGATAATTCCCAAAGAGAATTGAACCATTACGCTGTGCTCTGTTTTTATCAATTTTACAGCTCCTTTAAAAGCATATGTAACGCTTTTTAATCGACCTGTAACAAAAGTATTGTCTTTTTGAAACTCCATTTAAAGGAAAATATTATAGTGCCGCTAAAGCTGCTTCGTAATTTGGTTCGTTTGCAATTTCAACAACTTGTTCAGTATGAACGATTTTTCCATTAGCATCAACAACAATGATTGCTCTTGAGTGTAAACCTTTTAATGGTCCGTCAACGATTTCTAAACCGTTTGCTTTACCAAAAGTACCTTCTTGAAAATCAGATAAGTTTACTACATTTTCTAAACCTTCAGCACCACAAAAACGTTTTTGAGCGAAAGGTAAATCTCTAGAAATACATAAAACGGTTGTGTTTTCTAATCCGCTTGCACTTTGGTTGAATTTTCTAACTGATGCAGCACAAGTTCCTGTATCAACACTTGGGAAAATGTTTAAAACTAATTTTTTACCAGCGAAAGTGCTTAATGAAGCAATTGATAAATCGTTTTGAACTAATTTGAAGTCAGCTAATTGTGATCCAACTGCTGGCAATTCGCCTGATGTATGAACTGGATTTCCTCCTAATGTGATAGATGCCATGATTTTTGTTTAAAATTAATGAGGTTCAAAAGTAAGGATTAATATTTGAATCTAAAAGTATTTGTTATGGGTTTAAGGAGAGATTAAGGTTGGTTTTTGGATGGCCTTGAATTCACGAATTTATCTAGTAATCTTAGATTTTAGATTAATTGCACATGTCAGGCTGAGCGAAGTCGAAGCCCGCACAAAGTAAATCGAAAAAGATTGTAAATTTAGATTGAGGAGCAACTTTACGCGGACTTCGACTTCGCTCAGCCTGACAAAGATTGCGTGAAAACTGCCACTGAATACTGAAAACTAAAAAAAAGCGTCCCTAAAATAGAAACGCTTTCCTTGTCATGTTTTTTTATTTTTCTTTGAAAGAGAGGCTCGATTTATTTATCGATAGAACCTAAAACACGTTTCATGAACGTATTTAAAGCTTCTTTTTTATCTGTCCCTTGAGCTACAAGTTTCTGTACTTCTAGCGCACCGTACATATTTGAAATCAATTCTCCGATTACGTCTAATTCTTCATCTTTTAGGGACGGAATTTCAGTCATCGCTTCTAGAACTTCAATCGTTTCAATGATATAATCCTGATCGTTTTCTTCGATGAATTGCGTTAAATGCTTTATTACTGGTAATTTCATGTTGTGGAGTTTATGAATTAAGCAATTGCGTTTACAAGGTCGATTAAAACTTCTTGTTTATTAGTTTGCGTTTCGCCAACTAATTGTCCGTTTACGAAAGTAGCGAAAGTAGGCAAGTTGCTCACATTAGCCAATTTTCTTGATTCAGGAGAATTTTCTGCATCAACCAAAACAAAAGTGATAGCTTCATTTTCTGTTGCTAATTTTTTGAATTTTGGTTTCATAATACGGCAGTTTCCACACCATGATGCTGAATATTGTACTACTACTTTTTCGTTTTTAGCAACTAAATCTGCTAACGTATCTTCGTTTAAGTCGATTAACATAATTTTATTTTTTAGACACTAAGTTGCTAAGGTTCTAAGATGCTAAGTTTGCTCTCGAACCGAATAACTTTGTGTGGATTTATTTGATGTTTTTTTAAGTCGTTGAGATTCTAAGATCTAAGTCTAATCTTAGAATCTCTTGACTTTTATTGTAGATTGTATTTAAGATTCAAAAGTTAAGTTAAAAAACTTAGCAACTTAGAACCTTAGTATCTTAGCAGCTTAGTTAGCGCTTAAGTATTCAGCAGTACTGATTCTGTCAGCAGACATAGCTTCTTTACCAGCTTCCCAGTTTGCAGGACAAACTTCACCTTTAGTTTGGATGTGAGTATAAGCGTCAACCATTCTTAAGTATTCGTTTACGTTACGTCCTAATGGCATATCGTTTACGCTTTCGTGGAAGATTTTTCCAGTTTCGTCAATTAGGTAAGTAGCTCTGTAAGTTACGTTTGAACCTTCGATGATAACTGAATCTGTATCTTCGCTGTAGCTTGTAGATTCGATATCAAGAATACCTAAAATGTTAGCTAAGTTACGGTTTGTATCAGCTAAAATTGGGTAAGTAACTCCTTCGATTCCACCATTGTTTTTTGGAGTATTTAACCAAGCAAAGTGAACTTCGTTTGTATCACAAGAAGCACCAATTACGATAGTATTTCTTTGCTCAAATTCTGGTAATGCAGCTTGAAAGGCGTGTAATTCAGTTGGACATACAAAAGTAAAATCTTTTGGGTACCAAAATAAAAGTACTTTTTTATTGTTGTTTACTGCTTCTTCAAAAATGTTGATTTTTAAATTGTCACCCATTTCTGAGATAGCATCTACTGCAATACTTGGGAATTTTTTTCCTACTAAAGACATAATTTTCGTTTTACGTTAAATATTTATTTCTGGTGCAAAAGTAGGGTATAAGTCCAGGTACTTACAATAAGATGTGATTATTAATATTTATAAGTTAATAAATTTTGACTATATTAAGTTTTAACTTATTGAATTTCAATATTAACTGGAAGAATACCGTTTGAAGAAATTTTTTCTAAAAATTGAATTCCTGCTGTTTTTTGAAATTCTTCGAAATCCTGATACGCCTCAATTAATCCTGATGCCTTTTTTAGATTCGGAATTAACGGTAAAGAATACGGATTTCCGAAAACGTAAATAATGCATTTTTTGGTTTGAAGCAAATCAGAAAGTAAATCTAAAACTTCGTTGTCAATTTCAAAATTGTTCAGCGGTTTTGCCTTTGGAACAAATAATGAAATCAAAATCGTGTCGAAAATTTCTAATTCATTTTTAATTGAAGAAATATCCGAAACTTCTAAATTTTCAAAAGCAAATTCTGGAGAAGACAGTTTTGAATTTAAAGTTTTGAAAAATGTATTTTCAGTGTTTTTATATAAACTTAGTTTGGCTAATTTGTTGTTTTTCTGAGCTTCAAATGCTAACTCTGAACTAGAATTGTCAATAATCGTAGTAATCGCATTTTGTGCAATTTCCAAATTTAATTTTGATGTTTTTTCGAAATTTAATTCTCCAGAAGCAGCAGTGTTTCCAGAAAGAATTCCAGCTTTTTCTTTAGCTTTCATAATTCGATTATAACTTTCGAAAATACGGTCTGGCGAAGCATTTTTATAAATCGCTTCAATTCCTTCAGGAACATTTTCGGCAAAACATAAAACATCATTTCCAGCATTAAAAGCTTCCCATTCTAATTGACCTTTGGTTTCGTACAATTTAGAAACGCTATGCATGTTTAGAGCATCAGAAATTACTAAACCATCATAACCTAATTTATCACGCAAAAGATCTTGAATAACGGCTTTTGATAACGTTGCCGATGTATCTTTTCCATCATTTAAGCTTGGAACGGCCAAATGTCCAATCATAATAGAATCGACATTATTTTCGATTCCTTTAATGAACGGATATAATTCGTTTTCCATCAATTCTTCTAAAGTTTCCTTTAAAACCGGCAATCCTAAATGCGAATCAACATTTGTATTGCCGTGTCCAGGAAAATGCTTCAGACATCCTAAAACGCCAACTTCTGACATTCCTTTTAAATATTCTACAGCAAAATCGGCTACTTTTTCTTTGTTTTCACCAAAAGAGCGATAGCCAATTACGGGATTGTTTGGATTATTGTTAATATCTGCCAAAGGCGATAAATTATATTGAATTCCTGCTGCTTTTAAATCTAAACCAATTTGTTTTCCAACTTCGTAAACTAAATTTGATTTGTTTTCTGGTAAAGCGCCAAGCGTGATTGCATACGGATATTGCGGTGTTTTTTCGATTCGCATTGCCAATCCCCATTCGGCATCAATACTGATTAAAAGTGGAGTAGAAGCAGCTTTTTGATAACGAGTAACTAAAGCTTTAATTTTCTCATAACTATCGTCATTAAAAACTATTTTTTTCTTGCTTTCGTAATTGGTTGCAGCGCTTGCACGACTATGAAAAAAGGTCAGTCCGCCAATATTATAGTCTTTAATAAGGCGTTCCATTTCCTGAATATTTTCTTCTGTATCGTTAATAAATACTGCTGGAAAAAAGAATTGTCCAATTTTTTGTCGTAATGCTTCTGCTGTAATTTTCATTATTATAAAGTCTTTTTCATGCAAACACTATTATCCATTTCTTCATAAGGAGGATAATTTGGAATGATGGTATAATTTAATTTTTGATATAAGTTGATGGCTTCTGGCTGGTTTTTGCCAGTTTCCAGTATAGTATAAGTATAACCGACTTCTTTTGCCCAAATTTCCAATTCGGCTAAAATTTTTGAAGCAATTCCTTTTTTTCTATAATCAGGATGAACGTACATTCTTTTGATTTCGGTTTTGTCGCTTTCTTTTTCGCGAAAAGCGCCACAACCAACGGGGATTTCGTTTTCGTAATAAACGATCGTATGTTTTATTTTATCTGTTTTATTAAACTGATTGTAAAATGTATGATCGTCTCCGTCTCTAATCGCTAAATCCTGATCTAATAAAGCAACTAGATTTATAAAATCGATATCGTCTGAGTTGGTTCGTTTTAGTTTGATCATGATTTATTAGAATCGTTTAATTTTTTTTGAAAATACAAAGAACCATAGTATTTAGTTCTCGGTAAAGGCATTTCAATTCATTCAAATACATCCCGAAACTTTGGGACTATGTGTTGAGAAATGAGTTTCTCTTTTATATTCTTTTTACATAAAAAAAAACTATGTTTCTATGTGTTTAAAAGAACATTTTTATTTCAATTTCGCTTTCTTTTGTTTGGCTAATTGTTTTTGGGTTTCAATGGCTTTTTCTAGTCGGTTTTTGAATCTGAAAAGTTTTGGAAGCCCCTCCAATCGGTCTTCGATTGTGATTTCTTCGTAAACCAAAATAGCCTTTTCTAAAACCCTAATTTCGTTGTCGAGATTGTTTTGGTTCTTGTAGATCGTAGCCAGTCGATCATACGGGTGATTTCCTTTAAAGCTTTCTGCGACATTTTCTTCATACAATTCAATTGCTTTTTCAAGATTTCCATTTTTCTCGAACTCAGCTCCTTTCAGATTTCGTTCGGCCTGCAAATTTTCATTGATTTCCATATGTAAGAGTTTGATTTGGGATTTAAACTTCTTATGATTTTTTCCCAAAATCTTTCGGGAAAACTAAAAAACGTGATAAAATAAGACCTGGAATTGTAGCTATTAAAACCCATACAAAGAAATTTTGATAGCCTAAATATTGTTGTATAAAACCGCTTAACATTCCCGGAAGCATCATTCCTAATGCCATAAATCCAGTTGCAAGTGCATAGTGTGCTGTTTTTGATTCTCCTTCGGCAACATGAATTAAATACATCATAAAACCTGTAAATCCAAAACCGTAGCCAAATTGTTCAAGAATAACCGTTATGCAAGTATAAAGATTTAATGGAGAATTTATTTCGAAAAAATATAAATTTAAATGAAGATGAAATAATTCTTGTGGCTGAAAATGAGCTAAACCAATAAAACCAAGTATTGGAAGGTGCATTGCCAAAAACATTGGAAGCATCCATTTTGTAAGGCCATGTTTAGAGATTGCAATTCCTCCTAAAATTCCTCCAACTGTAAGAGCAAAAATTCCCAATGTTCCGTAAATAATTCCAACAGCTTCTGTATCCAATCCCATTCCGCCTAATTCTCTTTTATCAAGCAAGAACGGACTCAACATTTTCAATAATTGTGATTCTCCTAATCTGAAAACAAGGATAAAAGTTAAAATTAGACCGATTTGCTTTTTCTTGAAGAAACTGGCGAATATAGTTCCGAAGTTTTGATGAGTAGTTTCTTTGTTGCTTTCTACGGCATTAATTTCATTTTTTGGTGTAAAAATGAAATTGTAAATTGTAATGAAAGTCATTAGTAAACCAACACAAATCATCGTATACGACCAAGCTTTTGTGTTGTCTCCGTATTTATGTTCTAAATATCCAGCAAAAAGAACGACCAATCCGTTTCCAGCAAGCATGGAAAGTCTGTAAAAAGTACTTCTGATTCCGATAAAAAAAGATTGTTTATCTTCTGGCAAAACCAATAAATAAAAACCGTCCGTCGCAATATCATTTGAAGCCGAAGCAAAAGCCGCAACCCAAAAAATGGCTAATGACATCATGAAAAATCCATTTGTTGGAATGGCTAATCCGACCAGTAAAAAGGAAATTGAAATTAATAACTGCATCGATAAAAACCATTTTCTCTTGGTTCCTATTAGTTCAATAAGCGGACTCCACAGGGGTTTTACCACCCACGGAAGATATAATAAACTGGTGTAAACTCCGATATCTTCATTTTTTATACCTAGATTTTTGTACATAATTACCGAAACTGAAATAATTATAGCATACGGCAATCCAGATGCAAAGTTTAGAAGCGGAATCCAGAACCAAGGTTTATTATCTATTTTCATTAGGTTGTGCAGGTATATAGTTTTTAAATGGTTTTTTTAGATCTATGGCAGTAGGCGTGCTTTCGTTTGCATAATAATCAATGAAAGTTACAGCGCATGCTTTATAAAGGTTTAATTTTCCGGCTGCAATTGCGAAAGTAATTTTTCCGTCAACTTCTTTGACAGTTACTTTTTCTACAATTTTTGTAGCATCGTTAATGTCAATTTTAGAAATATGTTCACCTCCGTAAACAACCATATAACGAACTTTCGTATTTAGCGGACTTTTAAATGTAAAGTTATATTTAATACTGTCTTTATTGTATTCAACCACTTTTGGAGTATCAATAATTACGTGTCTTAAATTTGGAACTGCAGCAGGAAGCGCAGGATATTTATATTGATTTTCTTCTAAATGACGAACGACATCGAAATTTTTTCCCATGAACCATTTTGAGCTGAAATAAGCACTTCCAGAAACGTTTTTAAAGGTTCTTAGAAAATCGATCTGCGTTGGAATTTCAGTCACAAAATTCCAGCTTTTATCTGAATCGCCTCTAATTTTATAAGAAGCATGACCGATATAAATAGCTGTATTATTTGAATTTTCAGACCACCATTTTACCAATTTCGAATAAGATGCTCTCGAATTATTCATACTCCAATACAATTGAGGCAGAATATAATCAATCCATTTTTGATCCATCCAAAGCATCGGATCTGCGTATAGATCGTCGTAATTTGAAGTCGATTGTGTTTCAGAACCTCTTGGATCTTGAGATTTATTTCGCCAAACTCCAAACGGACTAATTCCGAACTGAACCCAAGGTTTGCTATCTTTAATAGTTGTCGAAATCGTGTGCACAAAATTGCTCACATTTGCACGACGCCAGTCAGCACGGCTTAAACCTGCACCGTATTTTTGGTAAGAAGCGTTGTCGTTAAATACTTTTCCAGGAACGGCATACGGATAGAAATAATCATCAAAATGAATGGCATCGATATCATATTTGTCAACTACTTCTTTTACTACTTTTGTTAAATGTGCCTGAACTTCTGGTAAGGCTGGATCATAATAATATTTTCCACCATATTCAATCATCCATTCTGGATGTTTAAAAAGATCATGTCCAGGACTTAAAAGATTTTTATTCAAATCGAAAGTCGCGCGATATGGATTTAGCCAAGCGTGGAATTCAAATCCGCGATTGTGTGCCTGTTCAATCATCCATTCCAACGCATCGTAATACGGATTTGGAGCCAAACCTTCTTTTCCAGTTAAAAATCGAGACCAAGGCGCAAATTCAGAAGGATAAATCGCGTCACCAACACTTCGAACCTGAACAATTACAGCGTTATAATTCAGTTTTTTATACGCTTCTAAAATTTCAAGATAATCAGCTTTTTCTTTTTCTACATTATCAAAGCTCGTTTTCGGCCAGTCTATATTCACAACGGTGGCAATCCAAACACCTCTAAATTCGTTTTTAGGATGCATTGTTTTTTCCTGTGCAGAAATCGTCGAAACGAAAAATATGAATAATAAAGAGAATATTAGATACTGATTTTTATGCATTTCAATGTTTTTTAACAAAAACCAAAAGTAGTTTTTTTAGATGATTAAAGGAAATTTAAATTTCGCAATAATAATACCATTCTTTCTGAAATACTAAACTTTGAATATCAGTTTTCTTTTATACAAAATCCATAAGATGATCGACCAGAAAAGAGCATAAGCCAGCGCATAAGCTAAAGATGCATTTAATGGATTTTCAAAAACAGGAACAATTCCATATTGGTATATATAGCCTTGAAGACCAATTTCTTCGCCTCCAATTTCTGGATTTTGCATTTTTATAGAACTCATCACTCTCGGAATTATTCCAGAAAAGTAAAAGACAATCATTGGGTTTACACCCCAGATTAAAAACAATTTGGCCCACTTTTTATAATTTGCCACATCAATAACATAATACAGAAACGTCAAGCATAAAGTAGCTATACCACCAGTATACAAAACATAAGAACTTGTCCAAAGTGATTTGTTAATAGGGAAAACAATATTCCAAAGTAATCCAGAGATTAGTAGAACAATTCCTGCGATTGCCAGTTTTTTTACAATTTCGATTTTAGAAACAGATAAATTTAAAATTTGTCCGATAAACATTCCCGTTATTCCAGTTGCAATGGCTGGTAAAGTACTTAAAATTCCTTCTGGATCCCAAGTTTTAGAAACACTCCAAAGGTGTCCGTTTAAAAGTAAATTGTCGAGCCATGCTGCCAAATTAGTGCCTTTTTCAAAGTTGGCTTCTCCAAATCCAGGAACAGGGACAAAAGCCATCAACAAATAATAACCAACTAGAATTGAAACTCCAGTTATGATTTGTGTTTTTAAATTGGTTTTTAAATATAAAAGAGATGTGAAGAAATAAACAATACCAATTCGCTGTAAAACGCCTGGAATTCTGGTATCTTCAAAATGTTCTAAACCGCTGTAAGCTAAAAATAATAAAACCGCTAAGATTCCGAAAACAAGATAGGTTTTGACTTTTAGGCTAAAATTTCCCAAAAGGGCATAAGCGATTCCGAAGAAAATAACGAGTCTTATTGCTAAAAGCGGAAAACCTTCCAAACCAAATAAATGTATTCTGCCGAAAAAAGCTAAAGAAAAGCCTAAACAGAAAATGCGAAGCGATCGAACTAAAATTTTATTAAAAACAGCGCCATCAAGATGTTTAATCGGCATGGCAAAAGGGATTGCTGTTCCCATTATAAAAACGAAAAAAGGAAAAACTAAATCGGTTGGTGTACAACCGTGCCATTCTGCATGTTCTAATGGCGGGTAGATAGAAGACCAGCTTCCGGGATTGTTTACTATTGTCATTAAAAAAATAGTAAATCCTCTAAATACGTCCAATGAGGTTAAACGTTCTTTTGTCATGGTTTTTGGTTATTAATAGTTTATTGTTTGTGGTTTATTGTTTTTTCTTGGTTTTAAAAATTAATCAGGAAATGAAATTTTTCCCATACTTACCGATGGAATTTTTACAGAATTAAATTTAAAATCGCCTCCAGCAACGGTTTCATTGGCAAGAACAGCAAAAAGAATCGCTTCTTTGGCATCGCTGTTTATTCCTAAATCATTGCTTTTGTAGAAAGAACAAGGCAATAATTCTTTTAGCCATTGTACAATTAATGGATTATTGGCTCCTCCGCCAGAAAGATATATTTTGAAATCTTCAATTTTATAAGATGAATTTTTTATAGCAAATTGAATCGCTTCTGCAATAGTTTCAGCAGTAAAGCGTGTTAAAGTTGCCAATAAATTTGGTGCAGAAATATTGGTAAGATTGCTTTTAGAAAGTGCCAATTCTACATATTCTGCATTAAATAATTCTTGTCCGATAGTTTTTGGAAATCCTTTTTTGAAAAATGCATTGTCTTTCAAATTGTTCAATAAAACCTTATTTACAGCTCCTTGTTTGGCTATTTCTGCATCTTTATCGTAGCTTTTGTCTAAGAAATATTTCTTTACAAAAAGATCAATCAAAGTATTTCCTGTTCCTGTGTCGGTTACAAAAGTGTCTTTGGTTTTTATGGCTGAAGGCAGATAAGTAAAATTGGCAATTCCGCCAATATTCAGCATAATTCTGTTTTCGCCTTCTTTTCCAAATAAAAAATAATCGCCATAAACGGCTAACGGAGCGCCTTCACCGCCCGCAGCAACGTGTTTCTGTCTGAAATCAGATAAAGTGATAATTCCTGTTTTAACCGCAATATGATCGCCGTCTCCAATTTGTAAAGTAGCATTTGGAAATTTTTCCTGCTGATGCAAAAACTTTGGCGCATGTAAAACGGTTTGTCCGTGAGACGCAATTAAATCAATGTTTGAAGCCGGAATATTCCATTTTTTTAAAGTTTCATTTATCATTGAAGCATGAAGTAAACCAATCCATTCGTTGAGCAAAGCCAAATGCTGAAAATCAATATTTTTTTGAGCAAAAACTTTACGAATTTCGGTTTTGATTTCTTCCGAATAACTAATCGTTTCAAATTGAGCTAGTTTTACATTCGTATTTACGCCAGATCCTGAAATTTCGCATAAAGCAATATCTAATCCGTCGAGAGAAGTTCCCGACATTAATCCGATTATTTGCTTCGTTTCTTTTTGAGCAATTTTATAAAGTGCTTCAATATTTTTGTTCATGAAAGTTATTTTAAAATGCAGCTAAAGTTAATCAGTTGGGAGCAATTAATTCTAACACATAGAAACATAGATTCAGATTTCTTTAAAAAGGCGTTTCACTTGTCTTAAACAAACATAGTGCTATGTGTTAGAAAATAGTTTTTTTAGTCAGCCCCAGCGGGGCAAAATATTTATAGAAATTCAATAAACGGATCTAAAAAGCTTCAGCGGAGCGGAATATAGTAAAAAAATGTCGCTCCGCTGGAGCTCTTTTACAATCGATAATAAATACAATTTCTATAAATATTTCGCTTCTCCGAAGCTTATCTTTGCTTGTCTGATTCTTTTCAGGCAGCCTTATCGGAAAAATATAATTTATATTGCTTTTATTTTATTATAGATTCATAAATTATCTTCTGAATATCTTCACGAATCTTTTCTTTCGCCAGTTTATTTCCCTCTTCACCAACTTCTGGATACGTTCTATTCGATAAAAAGACATAAACCGTTTCGTTTTCAGGATCAACCCAAGCCATATTTCCAGTAAAACCAGTATGACCAAAACTTGATTTAGAAGCACATTGACAAGTCGGACCATCTTTTCCCAATCTTTTGTCGAAACCTAAACCTCTTTCAACGCCTTGAGCGCAGTAAAAACAGGTGTTAAAAGTGTCAAAAGTAGCTTCAGAAAAATATCGTTCTCCGCCATAACTTCCTTTTTGAAGAAAAAGCTGCATCATTTTGGCAACATCCATAGCGTTCGAAAAAATCCCCGCGTGTCCTGCAACTCCGCCTTCCATTGCCGCTGCCATGTCGTGCACATAACCTTGAATCAATTGATGTCTGAAATAATTGTCGATTTCGGTTGGAGCGATTACATTTTTATCAAATTTCAACAACGGATTATAAGTTGTGTAATTCATTCCCAACGAATTGAAGAAGTTTTCTTGACTTAAATCTTCCAGTTTTTTATGCGTTGCTCTTTCCAAATATTCTTTTAAAATGATAAAAGTAAAATCACTGTATTTGTATTTTTTTTTTAATGAAATAGGAGAGTCGGCAATAAATTTCATAATTGTGTCATGATAATCATTTCTAATGAAAAGACTGTCGGCTACTTTTGTGGTGAAATTTTTCTCTGGAATTTTTCGATAATATTTATCAGAAGGAAAACCTTTGGCATCTAATGTCGATTTGTAAAACGGACTCCAAGCAATTAATCCCGCATAATGATTTAGAAGATCTTTAAACGAAATATCTTTTTTGTTCGATTTAGAAAACATTGGAAGCATTGTTCCCAATTTGGTGTCTAATTCAACTTTGTTTTTATCGTATAATTGCATCACGTTTGGAAGCGTAGAAATCATTTTTGAAATCGAAGCGACGTCGTATAAATCAGTATTCGAAACTTTTACAGTTTTGTCGTATGTCTGATATCCGTATGATTTCTGAAAAACAACGCTTCCTTTTCTTGCCACCAAAACTTGCATTCCTGGAGCCATTTTTCTGTCAATTGCTTTTTGAGCGATAGCATCTATTTTAGAAAGAATTGCAGAATTCATTCCGACATTTTCAGGTGTTTCAAAAGCTAAGCGATCGATTTTTTCGGTATCGATTCCATCATTAACTTTAAAATTATCGTTAATTGAAACGGGTAATTTTCCTTTGGCGCTTTTTGCTCCGAATAATATTTCGGCAGAAACAATCTGAGAAATTGTTGAGTTTTGATATGAAACAACCAATCCTTCAATGTTATCAAAGTTTTGGATAGAAAGCAATGAATAAGGTTTCGTAAAAACATCTAAAATGACTTTATTGTTTTCGGCAATTTTATTCAAGAAAAACAATTCATTTGAAGAAAAATCGTGTTTTTCCCAAGCTTTATTTACTTTGTGATAACTTACAATTACCAAATCAAAATTCTTTAATTGTTTGTTTAAAGAATCAATGTTTGTGTTTGAAACTTCTGTTATTTCAGTATATTTTTTTAAAGTCGAAACAAAAGCGCTGTTTACATCTTCTCCGAGTTTTACGTAAGCAATTTTCTGATTCAGATTTTTGATCGGAAGAATGTCTTTTTTGTTTTTTAAAACGGTAATGGCGTTTTCAAACAAATTGTATTGAAGCGCATCTTTATCTGGACTTGTCAAATCTTTTTGGAGATTTTTTAAATCAACAGGCTTGTATTTGTTTAATCCCGCTTTGAATTTATAACGCAATATTTTTTTAACAGAATGCGCTACACGTTCTTCGGTGATTTGACCATTTGCATAAAATATTTTTAATTTTTCTAAAGCCGCTGGAACATCGTCTGGACAAAGAAAAATATCATTTCCTGCTTGTAAAACAGCCAATTCTAAATCACCAACAGGTTTAAAATTGCTCGCGCCTTTCATGCCTAAACCGTCTGTAAAAATCAGTCCTTCAAAACCCAATTGTTTTTGAAGTAATTCGGTTACCACATTATAAGAAGCAGAAGAAGGGATATTTTCGCCTGGTTCTAAATTCGGAATATTAAGGTGTGCGACCATTACAGAAGCCAAACCTTCGTCAAATAGCTTTTTGTATGGATATAATTCGACTTCATCCATATGTTCTTTACTGTAAGCAACTGTTGGAAGCGCTTTATGCGAATCGACAGCGGTATCTCCGTGTCCAGGAAAATGCTTTCCGGTACACAAAACGCCTTGACTTTGAATACCTTTCATAATTGCCGAAGCACGATTGGCAACATTTGTTTTGCTTTCACCAAATGAACGATTTCCAATAATAGGATTCATCGGATTGGTATTAATGTCTAAAACAGGTGCAAAATTGAAATGAATTCCCATTCTTTTGCATTCGCTTCCCATTTGTCTTCCGACTTTTTCGATTAAATCTAAATCTTGGATTGCGCCCAAAGTCATATTCCAAGGATAAGCGTATGTAGAATCTAAGCGCATACTTAATCCCCATTCGGCGTCAAGTCCGATAAATAAAGGAACTTTTGCTTTGGACTGATATAAGTTGGTTAATTTCGCTTGACGAACAGGTCCGCCTTGAAAGAAAATAATGCCGCCGATATTGTATTTTGAAACCAGTTCTTTTACTTTGTTAACATGTACAGAATCTTTGTTGGAATAAGCATTTGCAAAAAACAATTGTCCCAGTTTTTCATCCAACGTCATTTTACTGTAAATACTGTCTGTCCAGCGTTTTTCTTCGTCACAATCGGCAACAAAAGGCTTTTTTTCTGCTTTGCTTTTTGGGATGTAAACTTCTTTGTTTTCTGTCGAAATAGGTTCGTTTGTATCAACAGCAGTTTTGCTTTTTTTAGAAACACCACAATTGATGATTAAAAAAAGTACGGCTGTAAGCAAACCTATTTTTATAATTGTATTTTTCATGAAATCATTTTTTGAGCATTCAGGTAAAAGTCTGAATTCTTTATTTTGGCTTTTAGAAAGAGATTGTTTCTTCTGTGCGTTTACTGGTTAAATAAATTCCGATGTAAGTAAATAATCCATTAATGATAATTAATTCGTTATCAAAAGTATATCCAAATAATTGTGCTGAGTTTTCGCTTAAGAAATACGTAAATATTGGCGAAATAAGGCAAATAATCGGAATCAGTTTGTCGTTTACTAATCTTGATTTTTGCAATAATCCGAAAGCGTATAAGCCTAATAAAGGTCCATAAGTATAAGATGCAGCTCTGAAAATTAAAGCCACAACAGAAGCATCATTAAAGGAATTCAAAACAATAATTACAAGAAAAAGTAAAATTGAAAATGCGAAATGTACCCAATGTCTTATCGTTACATTTTTAGTATTATCGAGATTTTCAGATTTGTCCATTCCAAGAAAATCAACACAAAATGAAGTTGTTAAAGCTGTTAAAGCTGAATCGGTTGTGGCAAAAGTTGCAGCGATAATTCCCAAAAGAAAAACAAAAGCTGGCACAATTGACAAATGATTTAAAGCAATTTCTGGGAAAAGCAAATCGGTTCTTGGTTTTCCTGTTACTAAATCAAGCGGAATTTCAACATTATTTTTTGCAGCGTAGATGTATAATAATGCACCTAAACTCAAGAAAATAATATTGATTAAAACAAAAATTCCTGTAAATGTGAACATGTTTTTTTGTGCTTCTCCAATGTTTTTACAGCTTAGATTTTTCTGCATTAAATCTTGATCGAGCCCAACCATTGCTATAGTAACAAACATTCCTCCTAAAATTTGCTTTACAAAGTGGTACTTGCTCGTAAAGAAATCATCGAAGAAAAATATTTTTGAATAATTACTTTTCTGAATGGTTGAAACCGACTCAAGAACAGTCAGGTTAAGACTGTCACAAACAAAATAAATGGTTATAAACACGGAACTAACTAAAAAAAACGTCTGTAAAGTATCGGTAATAATAATGGTTTTGAGACCGCTTCTAAAAGTGTACAAAAAAATAAGCGCCAAAGCCAAAAGCACCGTTACGGGAAAAGGTATATGAAAATCATTGAAAACATATCGCTGTAAAACAATAACCACCAAATACAATCTAAAAGCCGAACTAATAGTTCTGCTCACTAAAAATATTGAAGCAGCCGTTTTGTAACTTCTAATTCCCATTCTTTGTTCGATATAACTGTAAATCGAAGTCAGATTCATTCTGTAATAGATTGGAAGCAAGACTTTTGCAATAATGATAAATCCGATTGCGTTTCCTAAAACAAACTGGAAATATTTGAATTGTTCTCCGTTTGGCGAGCCAACTTCTCCAGGAACAGAAATAAAAGTTACTCCAGAAAGAGCAGTTCCGATCATACCAAAGGCAACAAGATACCATTTGGAATTTTTATTTGCTTTGAAAAAAGAATCGTTGTCTTGTCCTTTTTTACTAATTACGTTTGATATAAACAGTAAAAGACCAAAATAAACAAAGATGAAAATGAGAATTGTAGTAGAAGACATTTCGGTTTTGCTTTAAAAATTAGGTTATTTTTTGCTATTATGATCTAACAAAACAGCACGTACGCTTTTATGTTTTTGCAGTAATTCTTCGGCTAAATCATATTCAATTCCCAATTCTTCCATAATCATTTTGATGCCTCGTTTTACCAGTTTTTCGTTAGACAACTGCATGTCTACCATTTTGTTGCCTTTTACTTTTCCAAGTTTAATCATTACAGAAGTCGAAATCATATTCAAAGTCAGTTTTTGAGCTGTTCCCGCTTTCATTCTCGTACTTCCTGTTAAAAACTCTGGACCAACAATTACCTCAATCGGATAATCAGCTTCTTGTGCGATAAGTCCATTGCTGATGCAAGAAATACTTCCTGTTTTAATATTGTGTTCTTTAGCTTTTTTCAAAGCGCCTAAAACATAAGGTGTATTTCCAGAAGCAGCAATTCCGATAATAAAATCTAAACTTGAAATCTCAAATTTAGCTAAATCTTTCCAAGCTTGTTCGGTATCGTCTTCAGCATTTTCTACTGCTTTTCTAATTGCAGTATCTCCTCCAGCAATAATTCCGATAATCATGTCGTGCGGAACACCAAAAGTTGGCGGACATTCAGATGCATCCAAAATCCCGATACGTCCAGAAGTTCCAGCTCCGATATAAAATAATCGTCCGCCCAATTGCATTTTTTTTACGATTGCTTTTACGAGTTTTTCAATTTTAGGAATCTGTCCTTGTATAATTTGCGGAACTTTTTGATCTTCTGTATTAATGTTGGTTAAGAGTTCTTTTACGCTCATTTGGTCTAAATCTTTGTACAAAGATTCTTGTTCGGTTTCAGGGGTTTTATTCTTCATTTTTCTTTTCTTTTTTGGTTTTGAAACAGCGGATTATTTGATATTTATGATTTCGATTTTTTGTATAAGGATTCCCTATTTTATAAAAAATAGTAAGTTTTTGGAAATTTTTAATTCTGAAAAGGCCTTATTTAGTAGAGTAAATACGGTTTTCTCATAATTTGAAAGGCTTGTAAATCTTTTTTCCAGCTTGCGCGAATTTCTTTTTCTGAAACTCCCGATTCTATTTGCTGCTGCAATTTTTTTGTTCCAGCAAGTTTGTTAAAAAAGGCATTGAAAAATTTAGATTTATCGGTGGTATTTTGATAGGCTTTTAAAAGCCATTTTAATTCTAATTGTTTAAGTTTTGGATAAGAAGTTAAATCTTCACCAAAACATTCTTTTCCGTTATAAACCGGATCTTTGGCTCCGAAATTAGGTTTTGGCGTAAAGCTGAAATTGGTTTTGGTTAAAAAAGGAGAACCGTAAATTTGGAATTGTTTCTCGGTTCCGCGTCCCATGCTGACATTTGTTCCTTCAAAAAGGCATAAACTTGCGTACAAATTTATAGATTGGTCGTTTGGCAAATTTGGTGACGGTTTAACCAATAAACTGTATTGCATATTTCGATTGTAATTGGAACAAGGAATAACGGTCAATTTGCATTGTACACCATTTTTAAGCCATTTTTCTCCGTTGATCATTTGAGCATATTCTCCAATTGTCATTCCGTGAAGGAGCGGAATAGGGTGCATGCCGACAAAACTGGTAAATTCTTTTTCTAACAAAGGACCATCAACAATACTTCCGTTTGGGTTTGGTCTGTCTAAGATTATAAGCGGTAAATTGTTTTCGGCGCAAGCCTCCATTACATAATGAAGTGATGAAATATAAGTGTAAAAACGAGCTCCAACATCCTGAAGATCAAAAATCATAATGTCGATTCCGTTTAATTGTTGAGGTTTCGGTTTTTTATTATCTCCATAAAGAGAAATGATTGATAAACCAGTTTTTGGATCTTTTCCGTCAACAACATGCTCGCCTGCATCGGCAGTTCCTCTAAAACCGTGTTCTGGTGCAAAAATGGTTTGAATTGCAATTTTTTTCTTTAATAAAAAGTCAACTAAATGTGTTTTGTTAGATAAAATTCCTGTTTGATTGGTTACAATTCCTATTTTTTTGTCTTTTAAAAGCGGTAAATATTTCTCGTAATTATCTGCTCCAGTTTTAATTGCAGGAGGATTAATTTCTGATGTGCCGAATGTTGTAGCTGTTGAAAACGAATTAGAATGCAAAGACGTTACAAACAGATAAACTGCAATAAAAACACTTTTTGAAATAAATTTTTTCATTTTAATTACAATTAATAGTTAGGCAAAAAATTGACTAATAAAGTTAAGCTATTATTTGATTGGTTGTTGTTTGTGATTGATGATGAGAAATGAATATCTGAAATTTCAGATTGAAGTTTTTTTTGTCTCGCAATGAAAAAGCGATTTTTAAATACTGCCTCTGGTTAGATTAATTCCAGAGGCAGTTTTATTATAAAGTGCAAATAGTCTATTTATGAAAACTGGATTACCAACCTGGATTTTGTTTCAATTCTACACCTTCTGCCGCATATAAATTGATATCATTTGTTGGAATTGCACTCAAATAATTTTTTGGAGATACAAATAATCTTGAAACACCAGCAGCATAAGGAATTACATATCCTTGTGCGTTTACTCTAGTTTTAGTAGTTCCTCCTATCAAAGCAGGTATTCTAGCTCCTAAAACGACATCAGGATTTGAATTGGTATCTAAATAATCTCCTTTTTTCCAACGCATAAGATCTTCTTTTCTCATTGTAGTCCAAGCCATAAACTCGATTCTGCGCTCACGACGAATCTCCCAGATAATTGGATTAACAATTCCCGAAATTTGTTCTAATGCCGTTGTTCTTTGCGGATCGTTTATTTGTACTCCACCAGCAGTTGCATTTGTACCATCTGTAGTCAAAGTAGCTATTCCTGCACGTGTACGAACTTTGTTAAGTGATAAATCAAGATCAACATTGGTAATTGTGCCTAATTCTGCACATGCTTCAGCATAATTTAAATACACTTCGCTTAATGTGAAAACTGGAGCGTCAATTTGATTTTGTCCAATTGTTGAAACGTCTGTACCTGTTGTAGCAGGGTTATTATACAGCTGAAATACATAACCTGTTATAGATGTTAAACCGTTATAAGGTTTGTCAGAATAAGCGTAATCTGCATTGCTGAAAGCTTTAGCAAATCTTGGATCTCTGTTGGCAAAAGTATTGGCAATAGTAGCATCACCTAAAAACTGAGCGTTTCCAGCTTGTTTGATAGGCAATCCATTTGTAGTTACATAACTTTCTGCTGCAAATTTTGTCAATCCGTTTTGAACTGTAGAGGTATTGGTATACGCTTGTACTGAATTTCCTAAAACACCTTTAAGATATCTTTTTGTTAAGATTACTTCAGTATTATTCATTAACTCAACAGAGTTGTAAAGCGCTTTCCAATCTGCATTTAGTTTGAAAGAATTGTTATTCATCACGGCCAAAGCAGCTTCTTTGGCTTTTTGAAGATAAACACTTCCATTTTGTGCCAAATTGTACTTTCTGTAAGTGCCTTCGCCCAAACATACTCGGCTCAATAATGCATAAGCAGTATATTTATTTACAGTTACATTGCTGTCATCAACATTTAGTAACATTGGAATTGCTTCTTCTAAATCTTTAATTACATTGTCTATAACTTCGGCTCTTGATAAAGCTGGTTTATAGACATTAGCATCGCTTTGAGCTAAATATTTATCTGTATATGGCACATCACCAAACTGTTGCGCTAAACGGAAATAAGTATGAGCTCTGAAAAATTTTGCAACACCGATATAGTGATTTTTCTTTGCTTGATCCATTGGTACATTAGGAACTCTTTCTAGCATAAGATTGCAACGGCGAATCAAAGTGTAATATTCGTTCCAGTTTGTATTGGTAGCATTCGGAGCCGTTAGAAAGTTTGTAAAAACGTTCATCGCTAAGTTGTCATCTATTAATCCTGTAGACGAAGCATGAAAGTAGAAATCGGCAGTAGTACCAGCATTATTTCCATACCCGTTAAACGTATTATAGTTCAACCAAGAGAATGTTTTTACGTTATTTTCTGAGGTCCAAAAATTGTCATCTGTAAATACATCCTCAGGAGGTGTATCCAAAAAATCTGAACAGCTAGCAGTTAGACCTGCAAAAGCAAGCAAAACAACTGATAGTTTTATCTTAGAGTTTATGATTAATTTTCTCATTTTACTTAATTTTTGATTTTTAAATACATTTATTAAAACGCAAGTTGTATACCAACTGACCATGTTTTAGAGTAAGGAAAAGTTCTTCCCCATACTGCTTCAGTTTCATTAATTTCAGGATCTACAGGTAATCTGCTGCTTTTCCAAGTAGCTAAGTTGAAACCTGAAACATACGGTCTGATTTTGTCAAATCCAGCCTTTTGAGAAATGCTTTTAGGAAAAGTATACCCAAGAGTCATAGATTTTAAACGTAAATAAGACATATCTAATAAATAACGTGACTGCGCAACAAAATTGTTTGATCCAGGTGCATAAGCTCCGAACGCATTCGTAGCATGTCCAGGATATGGATTAGGGAAATACGCATCTGTATTTTCTGGTGTCCAGTAATCATTCATACTTGCATACATAGCATCTGTTCTGTTGTAGAATGGTAAAACTAAGTCTGAAGTTGTCCAGAATTCGCGTTTACCAACTCCTTGAAAGAATGCATCAATATCAAATCCGTATAATGCACCACCTAAACGAACTCCATATTGGTAGCGAGGTGTAGTATTACCAATTACTTTTAAATCTCCTGGTTTAAGAGCTGTTCCATCGCCTCTAGAGATTACTCCATCTCCGTCTAAATCTTTATACATTACATCTCCTGCACCATATCTAAAAGCACCAGTTCTTACATTTTTGTAATCAACACCATTTACTATTAATCCTGTTGCATCAATTTGATCTGTTGTTTGAATTAATCGATCTGTTTCTAATCCCCAGATTTCTCCTAATTTTTGACCAGCATAGAAAGATCCTAAAAGTTTAGAAGAGTTGTTCCATTCTGTTACTTCTGTAGTATTATCAGAAAGTGTAAGATCTGCATAAACGTTTATGTCTTTGTTTATTTGTTTATTAAAGTTAAGTGCAAGTTCCCAACCTTTTGTTCTTAAGTTTCCAGAGTTTGTATTAGCAGCAGCCTGACCAAATGAACCTGGAAGTGTTTTACCTGGCGCTAACATTCCTTTAGTATCACGTTGATAGTAATCAAATGTTAAACCTAACATATTAAAGATACGAATATCAATACCAATATCCTGAGTAGTTACCTTTTCCCAAGTTAAATTCGGGTCAACATTTGAAGGCTGATTAACAGTAGGATTAACTGTCGTACCGCTACCTATCCAATAAGGATTAGGATTAGTAGTAACGTTAGTCATAACTGGTAAAAAGGCATTGTTGGCGATATTTTGATTTCCAATTGAACCAACAGATCCACGGATTTTCAAATCATTTAACCAGCTTTTTGTTCCTTCCATGAAACTTTCTTCCGAAATTCTATATCCAACAGAAGCAGAAGGGAAGAATCCCCATTGCTCATTAGTTGGGAATTTTGACGAACCGTCATAACGTCCGTTTAATTCCAGTAAATATTTTCCTTTGTAATCGTAATTTACACGCGCAAAAAATCCTGCAATTGCATATCTTGATAAACCTGGATTTAAAGTGGTATTAGAAACTAGAGGCGAAGTAAATTGATCACCAATTGCTAAATTAAACTCTGGCTTGTTTTTGTCCAAAAGTGTATTTCTACGAGCGTAGGTTCTCTCAAAATCATACCATTCTGAGTTTAAACCACCTAATACTTTAAAGTTATGGTTTTCTCCTAATGTTTTAGTGTAATTAGCATAAAAATTGGCTACATTTCTTGTAAAAGATGATTTGGCTTGCGCAACAAAATCATTAGCCACTTCCATTGAAGTCGGTTTTCCTGAAACTAAGTCAGCTGCACCTGTCCAAAAGTCCCAAAGAGGCACTTGACCACCGTTCATTTTTAGACTTGAAAAATTAGTATTAAAACTATATTCTCCAATGATATTAAAGTCTTTTGTGATTTGAGCAGTAAGTTTTCCGCTTATCCTCATATCATTTGACTTGCTTTCATTTTGAGATGCATTTGCCATATAACCTGGCGCGTGTCTAAAGTAAGTGCCATTATAAGTACCATAAGGGAAATAAGAACCCCAACGCATATAGTAACCAAAATAACCGTTACCAGCAGTATCAATACCATTGTTATAGTAGTTAAAAGGAGAATCATATTCTTGGAAAGTTCCTAAAACTTTAAAATCTCCTGTAAGCCAGCTTGCTAACTCTGTTGTCAACCCAAGATTAAGATTAAATCTTTGGTTGGTTTCGTTATTGATTTTCATTACACCTTCTTGATTAGCAAGACCTAACGAAACAATAAACGAGCTTTTTTCGCTCAAAGAACCTTGTGCTGATAAATTATGAAGTGTTTGTACCGCATTCTTTTTTAGCATTTCATCATGCGGATTCCAAATTCTGTAGAAATATTCTTTTCCGCCAATAATGTCAAAATCTTGACCTAGAATCATATTCTTATCATTAGGATTTCTAGTTGCAGCGTAGTTTTGTTTCCAGTTAATGATACCAGGCAATAATGTTTTGTAGTTCATACCGAAAGATTCCGGATTTGCATTTCCCGCTCTAGCTTGTGCTTCGATCATTGCAGGAAGTTCTACAGTAGGATCATTAAATTGAACCAAAGAGATTGGGTTGCTCCAACCTGTATTATTACTGTAAGCAAATCTTACTTTGCCTTTAGCATTTTTACCGCTTTTAGTAGTAATTAAGATAACCCCAAATGCGGCACGAGCACCATAAATAGAAGCAGAAGCGGCATCTTTAAGTACAGACATCGATTCTACATCTTCTGCATTCAGCATTGATAAATCACCAGGAACACCATCAACTAAAATAAGTGGAGATCCAGAAGCTTCTCCATTCACAATTGTTCCCATTCCACGAATATTAATGTTTGATTGTTTTCCTAAGTTACCTGAGTTGCTAGTAATATTAAGTCCAGGAGTAGTTCCCTGTAAACCTTTTGTTATGTCTGTAACAGGAATACTTCCCAATGCTTTTTTAACATCTACCTTTGCAACTGCTCCAGTAAGATTTACTTTTTTCTGAGAAGCGAATCCTACTACAACAACTTCATCCAATTTTGAAGTACTTGGAGAAAGATCAACATTTACTTTTTGTTGTCCTTCAATTTTGATTGCTACGGTTTCAAAACCCATGTAGCTAAAACTAAGGCTTCGTCCTGGCGCTATACTGATGCTGTAGTTACCGTCAAAATCAGTAGTAGTTCCATTGGATGTTCCCTGAATCATTACGCTGACACCAGGTATGGGGAATCCGTCTGCTTTGTTTTTTACCGTTCCAGTGATTGTTTTTGTTTGCCCAAAAGTTGCTTGAATGAACAAAACCAACAATGAAATAAGAAATAGTTTTTTCATGATTACTTGGTTTTTTTAATGGTTGTTAAGCAAATATATTTAATTATTGCATACAAATGCATTTTTATTGTTAATATTTTTAAAAATCTTTTGAATAACGCAAAATAACGCATATTTTGAATATGTAATTTTTATGTTTTAGATTTTTTTATTAAAACATGCAAACTATTGCAGATATTCGATAGACTTTTATATTTCAATAAAATTATTTGATATATTTGTCGTGAACTTAAACTTTTAATAAAATGCTGAAAGCCGAAAGACATAAATATATCATGACGAAACTTGTTGAAGAACAAAAAGTTGTCACAACAGATTTGGCTTTGGCTCTGGAATTATCCGAGGATACAATTAGGAGGGATTTAAACGAACTCGATAGCAAAAAGCTTTTAGAGAAGGTTTATGGTGGAGCAGTGCAGGTAACAGAAAAATCAGCAGATGTTTTTAATATTAATATATCTGGAGAAGATGAGAAGATGAAGATAGTTACAAAGGCGTTGTCTTTGCTTCATGACGATCAGGTTATTATAATGAGCGGTGGAAGCACCAACTTGGTTTTCGCAAAGCTAATTCCAGCAGATTTAAAAGCTACTATATATACATATAGTCTTCCAATTGCGATGCAGCTTTCGCAGCATCCGAATATTGATTTGATTTTTATTGGTGGAAAAATGCAGAAAAATGCAATGGTAACAATTGGTATGGATGTTATTCAGGTTGTTTCTAAAATCAAAGCAGATATTTGTTTCATTGGAGCGAGTAGCATTAATATTAAACAAGGTTTAACTGAGATTGGATACGAAATTTCAATAGTAAAAAAAGCTATGATAGAAGCTTCTGATAGAGTGGTTTCGATGTTTTCTTCTGATAAATTGGATACTAAAATGCCTCATGTGGTTTGCGATTTAAAACAATTGGATACCATTGTTACTAATCTGGATCCTGAAGATGTAAGTCTTGAAGAGTACAGAAAATCGGGCGTTTTTATACTTTAAGCAATACATAGTTTAATAATTTTTGCATGTTTTTGCGTTATTTGTATTTTATTTTGTTAAATAACGCAAAATAATGTATTTTGTTTGTTTTTTGTATATATTTGTTAAAACTATTTTCTAACAAAACCATATTATATGAAAAACTATATTTTCTCTGTTTATAATGTATTTCAAAAAAGTAGCGAAACTTCATTTAGAAAAAAACATAAAAGAAAAACGCTTTATACCTTATATTTAATTCTCTTATTTTGTTCTGTAAAAGCAGCTACAGTTGATACTATTCAGGTTTTCAGTCCTTCAATGAATAAGAATATAAAAAGCTGTATTATATTTCCGGAGAGCTATAAAAAAAACGATAAAAAATTCCCTGTGGTTTATCTTCTTCACGGATATAGTGGGAATTATGCTTCTTGGGCAAAAGATTTCAAAGAGCTTAAAAGCCAGGTAGATCAATACAATTTTATTGTAGTCGGTGTAGACGGAAATTACTCAAGCTGGTATTTTGACAGTCCGATTGATCCAAGCTTTAAGTACGAAACTTATGTTACAAAAGAATTAGTTTCTTATATAGACCAAAAATACAGAACAATTCCTAATCGTGAAAACAGAGCCATTTCAGGCTTAAGCATGGGCGGGCATGGCGCTTTATATTTGTCGTTTAAACATCAGGATATTTTTGGTGCGGCCGGCAGTATGAGCGGAGGAGTAGATTTTAGGCCATTTCCTGATAATTGGGATATTAAAAAACGTCTAGGAACGATAACCGAATTTCCTGAAAATTGGGAAAAATATACCGTTACCAATATGCTTGATTTAGTAAAAGACAATAATTTAAAATTGATTATCGACTGCGGTTTTGATGATTTTTTTATGGAAGTAAACAGACAGCTTCATGCTAAAATGCTAGCCCAGAAAATAAATCACGATTATATAGAACGTCCAGGAAAACATGATCTTAAGTACTGGGAAAATTCCTTAAAATTTCAATTATTATTCTTTAATAATTTTTTCAACGATAAAACAAAAAATTAGATAAGTAATTGTGTGTTGCGATTTTACCCATAAAAAAAGTAATGCATAAATTTTGGTTGGTTACCTATCCTAACAGGTTTTCAAAACCTGTTAGGTTTTTTTAGCTGTTTTTTAATAGCCACAGATTAAATGATTTTTTTTCGCGATTATCGAGAATTAAATCTGCTGAATCTACGTGAAAAAAATGAAGAAATCAACTCGACTTGATCACAATATAATTTAAATGAAGGTTCAATAAATTAAAAAATAACTTATGAAAAATTTATTTTCAAGAATATTATTGCTTTTTATAATTGTTTCGGGTTTTTCTCAAAATGCAGAAAAATCAGAAAAGATCAAGTTTGTACAGCTTACTGATCTGCATGTTTCAGTAGGAAACGACAATGATTTTTTATTGCAGAATATTGTAAAAGAAATCAATAATTCTGATTTTGAATTTGCAATTGTAACGGGTGATTTAACCAATCGCGGTGCCGATGACGAATTAAAACAAGTGCATTCAATACTTTCAAAATTGAAAATTCCCTATTATGTCATTTCAGGAAATCACGAAACCAATTGGAGCGAAAGTGCAGGTCTGACTTATAAAAAAATATTTGGAGAAGATCGTTTTGTGTTTTCGAAAGGAGATTATGTTTTTATCGGATTTCCATGCGGACCTTATATGAAAATGGGAGACGGTTTTGTAAAACATGAAGATGTGCTTTGGCTCGATAAAACTCTTCAAGAAAATCTTAAAAATAATAATAAAAAAGTACTGAATTTTGCTCATTATCCGTTAGATAACAGCGTGAGTAATTACAAAGAAGTACTTTCTGTTTTACAAAAATATCCAACTGTTGCCACTTTTTGCGGTCACGGACACACTTTAAAAAAATATGATTTCTCTGGTTTGAGCGGTATAATGGGAACATCGATAACTTCGCTTGACGGAAAAACAAAAAGTTATAATGAAGTAATTATCAGTAAAGACAGTATTAGTATTTATCAAAAAGAAATAGATAAACCAGCAATTTTTAGGTTTTCAGTTCCCTCAAAACCTTCTAAAATCGAAATTCCGAAAGATAATTTGGTAATGCAATCTCCTTTTATTAAAGATGTTGCTTCGATTTACAGTCTTCCTGCATTCGATAAAAAGAATATTTATTTTACTAATTCGATTGGAGAAATAAAATCAATCAATCTGAAAAATAAAAATGTGAACTGGAAAACAGAAACAGGAAATTCAATTTATTTTTCACCGATAATTATTAAAAATACACTTGTAATTGGTACAATCGAAGGTAATTTACAAGGATTTGATACACAATCAGGAAAACAAAAATGGACAATTCCTGTTGGAGGCGTTTTGGTAGGTTCGCCAATTGCAGAAAATAATAAAGTTTATACAGCAAGTTCTACAGCATTTGTTTGTGCAGATGCTGTGACAGGTAAAGTCATCTGGAAGAATAATTTACCTGCGTCTTATTCGCAAGGAATTCCGTTGATAGAAGGCGATAAAATAATTTTTGGAGTTTGGGATTCGTACGTTTATTGTTTAGATAAAAATACAGGAAATTTGATCTGGAAATGGAATAATGGAAATGATAAGCAAATCTTATATTCTGCTGGAAATGTAAATATGGTTTCGACAAAAAGCCGACTTTATTTTGTTACGCCACAACGTTTCTTGACCATTTTGGATATCGAAACAGGGAAGGCGCTTTTAAGAACTTCGAAATGGAAAATCAGAGAATCTATGGGTAAAAGCCAAGATGGAAAGTGGTTTTATGGAAAAACTATGGATGGAGAATTGGTAAGAGTGCCGCTTAACGATGATATTGAATTAACAGAAGAAAATGTAATTTCTCAAAGCAAAGTTTTAGATTTAAAGCTTGGATATGAACATAATCCGGCAGGAATATTAGAAAAAAATAATAAAATTTATATCGGAAGCCGTAAAGGAGAAGTTATAATTGTAGATGCTGAAAAGTTTGAAATTATAAAACAAATTAATCTAGGAAGTTCGAGCATTAATGGCTTTACAGTTGATGATAAAGGACAAGTCTGGACATCACTTATCGAAGGAGGAATTTATTTGTTAGAATAAACGTTGGTTATCCTAACAGGTTTTCAAAACCTGTTAGGTATTATATAAGAACAGAGTTCAAGTTCTAATTCTAATTCTAACTTTGTATAAATATCAGTTAGAGACCTAACAGGTTTTGAAAACCTGTTAGGATGATCAATCAAAAACACAACCTTATGAAAACCATAAAATTCATAATCCTAATACTGCTCTTTCAAACAAAACTCTTCAGTCAGGAATCACCGAAAAGAGAAATGCGTGCAGCTTGGATTTCTACTGTTGACAATATCGACTGGCCATCAAAACCAGGATTGTCAGACAAACAAATGAAGGCCGAAATGATTAGTATTTTAGACAATTTAAGATCTAATAATCTGAATACGGTAATTTTTCAAATTCGCCCAACTGCCGATGCATATTACAAATCGACAAAAGAGCCAGCTTCGCATTGGATAACAGGAACTCAAGGTATTGCTCCAGGATTTGATCCGTTGCAAATGATGATTGATGAAGCTGGAAAAAGAGGAATGAACGTTCATGTTTGGCTAAATCCTTATCGTGTACAAAAAGATACTGTAAAAGATGTTTTGACCAAATCGCATTTATTTTTCAAAAAGCCTGAATTGTTTTTAACGTATGGAAAATCAAGATATTTTAATCCAGGTTATAAAGAAACCAGAGATTTTGTTTCTTCTGTAGTTGGCGAAATTGTTCGTAATTATGACATTCAAGCCGTTCATATGGATGATTATTTTTATCCTTATAAAATTGAAGGACAAGAATTTCCAGATGAAAAAGCTTTCGCTAAAGAGCCGCGTCAGTTTAAAGATAAAGACGATTGGAGAAGAGATAATGTCGATTTAATCATCAAGCAAATCAGAGATACTATTATTGCGAATAAACCTGAAGTTGAATTCGGAATTTCGCCTTTCGGCGTTTGGCGTAATATTGCGAAAGATTCTCAAGGTTCTAACACAAAGGCGGGAGCCACAAATTATGACGATTTGTATGCCAATATTTTAAAATGGCAAAAAGAAAATTGGATAGATTATGTAACGCCACAATTGTATTGGCATATTGGTTTTGATAGAGCTAATTTTGAAGTTTTGGCAAAATGGTGGGCAGATCATAAATATGGTGCAAACCTTTATGTTGGTCACGGCGATTATAAAATTTCGACTAAAGCGAAAGAGTTAGAATGGAGAAGTCCCGATGAGATTGTGAAACAAATTGAAATGATTCGAAAAATTCCTCAAATAGACGGTTCAATGCATTTTACAGCAAATTCATTCTTTAAAAAAGGAGATACTTTAAGAAATGCTCTTATTCAAAAACCATATAAATATATCGCTTTAACGCCCGAAGCTAATAGAATTACAAGAATAAAACCGCAACCGCCAACTAATGCAATAATTACTAAAAAAGGCGACAAAGCAATATTAAATTGGAAGGCTGAAATGTATGATAAGAAATATGTAATTTACAGATTTCCGAAAGGAAAAATTACAGATTTCTCCAATCCAGCTAATATTTATTATGTAACAACAGCAGTAAAATTGAAAGTTGAAAATCCTGATTTAGAAAATTATGTCTATGCTGTTTCTGCTTTGAGTCAAACTCAGACAGAAAGTAGTCCAGTAGAATTCTCAACAAAATAAAAATACAATAATGAAAAACAGAACAGCTAAAATTGTATTCGCATTTTTGATTCTTTTCGGAATCAGTGGTTATACTCAGAAAAATTCTAAAAAAACTTTCGATGTAAAACAAAATGAAGTTTATATCGATTCGATGATGACAAATGCATTAGAAAAAAGATTTTTTCCTGGCGCCCAAGTTATTGTTGGAAGTAAAGACGAAGTGTATATTTCAAAAAATTATGGTTTCGAAGATTACTCGAAAAAACAACCCGTAAAAAATGATGATGTTTACGATTTGGCTTCGATGTCTAAAGTTTTGGGTGCAACATTAGTAACCATGCGTTTGGTGGGCGAGAATCAAATGAAAATTACAGATAAATTGGGCGATGCAGTTCCTTTTTTCAAAAATACACCAATTGCCGATTTAACACTTTTCGAATTATTAACGCATACTTCAGGATTAAAAGCGAGTATTACTTTTTATCAAGATCTGCTTTCAACGCCTGATGGTTCGCCTTTGTTGAGCAATCAAAAATCAGCAGATTATCCAGAATTGTTTGATACAATGTACGTAAATAAGAATATTATTTATGATACTAATTATCTTTCATTTACACCAAAAGAAAATTGGATTCAGATTTATAAAAACATGTGGCTGAAACCTGAATTTTACAAAACAGTTTATAATCAGATTGCTCATGCCAACGTTAATCAACGAGGAAAATATGTGTACAGCGATTTGAATTTGCTTTTAGTAAAAGAAATGATTGAAGCTAAAACGGGAAAGAAACTCGATCAATTGACAAAAGAAATTTATACCGAATTAGGTATTTCTAAAATTGGATATAATCCTTTAAAATGGACTTCTATCGAAAATGTAACGCCTACAGAATTGGATAATTTTTTTAGAAAAGATACAATCAGAGGATATGTTCACGATGAAGCAGCTGCAATCTTTGGAGGTGTTTCTGGAAATGCGGGTTTGTTTGCTAATGCGCAATCTATTTCGATTATCTGCCAAATGTTGTTAAATGATGGAAAATTTAAAGGAAAACAAATTCTAAAAGCAAAAGTGGTAAAAGAGTTTATACAATCGCCTTTAGCAAAAGAAGGAATCTACCGCGGACTTGGTTTCGATAAAAGAAAACCAGACGAATTTTTCAAAGCAAATGATTTTGGACACACAGGATTTACGGGAACTTTTTTCTTTATGAATCCTGATAATAATAGATTTCTCATCATTTTAACCAATAGAGTAAATCCAACCCGAACAAACAGATTAATGTACAAAGATGATTTTATGGCAAAAATCTGGAGAGAAATCAATAGGTGAAAAGTTTGCCACGAATTACACTAATTTACACGAATTAATTTTTTAATCTATAAAGAAAAAAATAGTCACAGATTAAAAGGATTCTAAAAATATATAAGTGTATGAATGTTATTAAAAAAAATTAGCAAAAATTAGTGTAATTCGTGGCAAACCAATAAAAAAAATCTTTTTAATCCATTTAATCTGTGGCAAAAAAAAAAGAAACATAACTATTGAAATTACAGTAATTTTGTAATCTCATCAACAAAAAAATAAAATCAGTTTTAGACAACAAATTAGAATATAATGTCAAACCAAGAGTTACAGCAATTATCAGAATCATTAGAAGGCACACTTTTATATGATGATCTTCATAAAACACTTTATTCTACCGATGCTTCGGTTTACAGAATTAGGCCAAATGCTGTGGCATTGCCAAAAACTACGGCAGATATCAGTAAATTAATTTGCTTTGCGGCAAAACATAATATTTCTGTAACGCCAAGAACAGCGGGAACGTCATTGGCAGGTCAAGCAGTTGGAGACGGATTGGTGATTGATGTTTCGAAACATTTCACAAAAATTTTAGGGTATAATGCTGAGAAAAAAACGGTAACGGTTCAGCCAGGTGTAATTCGTGATGAACTGAATTTATTTCTAAAACCTTATAATGTGTTTTTCGCTCCAATTACTTCTACTTCAAACAGAGCAATGATCGGCGGAATGGTAGGAAATAATTCATCTGGAACCACTTCAATCCGTTATGGTGTAACTCGCGATAAAATTGTTGAGGTAAAAACCATTTTAAGTGATGGGACAGAAGTGTCTTTTGGTGAATTGACTTCGGCTGAATTTATTGAGAAAACGAAAGGAGATACTTTAGAAAATAAAATTTATAAAAGTGTTTACGACGAACTTTCTGTAAAAGAAAATCAGGAAGAAATTATAAAAGAGTTTCCAAAACCAGAAATTCACAGACGAAATACGGGATATGCTGTTGATATTTTGCTGAAATCTGAACTTTTTGGAGGAACAGAACCAACAATAAATATTGGGAAATTACTTTGCGGAAGTGAGGGAACTTTGGCTTTTACAACCGAAATCACTTTAAAAGTAGACGATTTACCGCCCGCGCATAATATTATGGTTGTGGCGCATTATCATACGATTCAGGAATCTTTAGAATCTGTTGTGGTGGCAATGAAACATCATTTGTACACTTGTGAAATGATCGACGATACGATTTTAGATTGTACTAAAACGAATCGTGAACATATTAAAAACCGCTTCTTTTTGGTTGGCGAACCAAAAGCAATTATGCTTTTTGAAGTGGCGTCACACAATTTAGAAGATGCAGAAAAACAAGCAGATGCGCTAATTGCAGATTTAGACAAACACAATTTTGGATACGCTAGTGTCAAAATTTATGGACCAGATATTGATAAAGCCAACGAACTGAGAAAAGCAGGTCTTGGACTTTTAGGGAGTATTGTGGGTGACAATAAAGCAGCCGATTCTATTGAAGATACTGCGGTGGAATTAAGCGATTTGCCAGCTTATATTGCAGAATTTTCAGCAATGATGTTAAGCCACGGACAAGAAGCAATTTATTACGCGCATGCTGGTGCTGGAGAATTGCACCTTCGCCCTGTTTTGAATTTAAAGAAAACATCCGATTTAAAACTGTTTAGAACCATTGCGACAGATGTAGCGCATTTGGTTAAAAAATACAGAGGTTCTTTAAGTGGTGAACATGGCGACGGAATTGTGCGCGGAGAATTTATTCCGTTTATGATTGGTGATAAAAACTACGAGCTGCTAAAAAGATTAAAATTAGCTTTTGATCCTAATTCAGTTTTGAATATCGGAAAGATTGTCAATGCGCTGAAAATGGATGAAAATCATCGTGTGATTTCTGGAAGAGTAGAACCAGATATTAAAACGTTTCAAGATTTTTCAGACAGTTTAGGGATTTTGCGCGCTGCCGAAAAATGCAACGGTTCTGGCGATTGCCGAAAAATGCCTTCTGCGGGCGGAGCAATGTGTCCAAGTTATCGTGCGACCCGAAATGAAAAAGAAACTACTCGTGCGCGTGCAAATGCATTACGTGAATATCTGACGTATTCTGAAAAAGAAAACAAATTTGACCAAAAAGAATTATACGAAGTTTTTGAGTTATGCGTAAGCTGTAAAGCCTGTGCAAGCGAATGTCCGAGTAATGTTGACGTTGCGACTCTTAAAGCTGAATTTTTATATCAATATCAAAAAGCAAACGGATTTTCGACCCGAAGTAAAATTTTTGCCAACAACGCCAAACTGAATAAAATGGGAAGTTTATTCCCGTCGATTACGAATTTTATTTCGAATCAGTCTTTGGTTAAAAAATCAATGGGAATTGCGCCTGAAAGACAAGTTCCGCTTTTAGCGAAAAAGACTTTCAGAAAATGGTATGCAAACAATAAACCGACTGGAACAGATTTTCCAAACGGAAGATTGTATTTGTTTGTGGATGAATTCACAAATTATTATGATGTCAATATCGGAATAGATGCTTTCGAATTATTAACCAAATTAGGGTATCAGGTTTTGGTTATAGAGCATCAAGAAAGCGGACGAACGTACCTTTCGAAAGGATTTTTAGAAGAAGCCAAGAAAATTGCCAATCACAACGTAAATATCTTTAAAGATTTGGTTTTGGCGAATGCTCCTTTGATTGGAATCGAACCTTCGGCAATTTTGACTTTCAGGGACGAATATCTTCGTTTAGCTGATGATAAAGAAGCTGCCGAAAAATTATCAAGAAATGCATTTACAATTGAAGAATTCTTTAAAAAAGAAATCATCGACGGAAAAATAACTCCAGATTCATTCTCCGAAGAGACCAAAGAAATTAAGATTCACGGACATTGTCATCAAAAATCTTTGAGTTCGGTTGAGGCAACTTTTGCTATGTTGAATCTCCCTAAAAATAATACGGTTACGATTTATAATTCAGGTTGTTGCGGAATGGCAGGTTCTTTTGGTTATGAAAAAGAACATTATAAAGTAAGCATGCAAATGGGCGAAGATACTTTATTTCCTAAAGTAAGAAACACGGCAGAAAACGTAAAAATCGCAGCAGCAGGAACAAGTTGTCGTCATCAAATTTATGATGGAACGAAACGTGAGGCACAACATCCGGTTAGTATTTTGAGAAATTGTTTAAAGTAATTTAACAGAAATCCCGATAGCTATCGGGAGCTAAGAATTACGCAAAGAGCGCTAAGGTTTTTTGCCACAGATTAAAGGATTAAAATGATTTTTAAAGAATATTTTAAACAAAGCTAATCCTTAAAGTTTGTCATTTCGACGAAGGAGAAATCTCCGCGAGAAGCTCGACAAAGATTGGACTCTCGTTGCGGAGTTAGTTGCGGAGATTTGCTCCGCCTGTTCGCTATCGCTCGAGTCTCCTTCGTCGAAATGACATAAAACGAGAAAAAATCATTTTAATCCTTTAATCTGTGGCAAAAAAAAACTATTTTAAACTTACTTTTTTGCCTGTTTCAGCGGCTTTATAAATGGCGTTGATAATTTTAACATCTTTAATTCCTTCTTCGCCTGTAATATGATTTGGAAGTTTTTGGTTTGCTAAAATGACTTTGCAAATCTCATCCATTTGGGTTTGCTGTTGGTTGATAACCGGAAAATTAAATGGTTTTCCATCAGATCTTTTTCCTTTAAAAGGTCCATAGCTTACAGCAGGACTCATTTCGAAGAAACCTTCATCTGCGGCAGCGTAAAAACGATCAATTCCAAAACCACACGAACTGCTGCAATTCGCAACGGCACCGCTCGGGAATTCCATTTGCCAAGTGATATTTTCCTCAACTTGAGAAAACATATTTTTGTTATTGACATGTCCAAATTGTGCAGTAACGGCAATTGGTTCTTCGCCTAAAACGTAACGTGAAACCTGAATGCAATAAATTCCTAAATTAATCAAACAACCGCCGCCAGCCCATTTTTTAGTCAGTCTCCATTCGTTGCGGGCGTTTAGATCAACAGGTTTATTGATGTCACGAACATCATAAGTGCTATAACCAAGTCCAGTTTCAATGTAACGAACTTGTCCCATGACTTTTTCTTGTCCCAGTCGTTTTATTTCTAGATGATTAGGTTCGTAATGCAAGCGATAACCCATTGCCAATTGTACATTATTATGGTTGCAGACTTTAATCATTTCTTCGCAATCTTCGGCAGTAATTGCCATTGGTTTTTCGACAATAACGTGTTTTCCAGCCTTTGCAGCGCGAACAGTAAATTCTTTATGCAATGCGTTTGGAGTGACAACATATACTAAATCAATATCCTTGTTTTTTACGATTGAATCGAAATTTTCGTAGTTGTAAATATTCTTTTCAGGAATATTGTATTTCTTTTTCCATGTTTCTGCCTTAGACGGCGTGCCAGTAACAATTCCAGTAAGCTGGCAATATTCAGAAACCTGAAGACCTTCTGCTAATAAAGAAGCATAGTTTCCTAATCCGCATAACGCAATATTTAATTTTTTTCCTGTGTACGGGATATGTGTTTTTTCTGTTTCAGTTATAAAAGAAGGAAGCGTAGTCATAACGACCGAAGCTCCAACACCAAGTCCAAATTTATTAACAAAAGAACGCCTTGTAATTTTTTCCATAAAATGATTCTTTAAAAATTAAATACTCTTAATTAGTAAACTCATTTTGAAGAATGTTACATTTTTTAGCCACAGATTGTACAGATTAAAAAAGTATTATTTTAAGCAGACTTAATTTTAAGATTAGAATATAGATAAACTCTGCGAGAATCTGCTGAAATCATTTTAAATCTATGCGAAATCAGTTTAATCCTTTTAATCTGTGGCAAGAAAAATAATTCGAGAAATTAGTGCAATTCGTGGCAAAAAAAATACTGCTCAAAACAAAATCGTTTCATAAATTTGATTTAACGATAAAATTTGCATTATTTGCAAAATAAAACAAAAACGACTGAATTAAATTAATTTTATAACAGCAAAACATATATGGCATTTTCAAGTTTATTCCGAAAGAAAACAGTACAGGATATTCTGAAGCAGGTTGCTCAGAACGAATCAGATGGTCATAATGCACTAGGTAAACATTTGACCACTAGAGATTTAACTGCATTCGGAATAGCAGCTATTGTTGGAGCAGGAATTTTTAGTACAATTGGAAAAGCCAGTGCAGATGGAGGTCCAGCTGTAATCTTTTTATTCTTATTTACCGCTTTGGCTTGTAGTTTTGCCGCTTTCGCTTATGCCGAATTTGCTTCAATGGTTCCAGTTTCAGGAAGTGCTTATACCTATTCGTACGTTGCTTTTGGAGAATTAATCGCTTGGATTATCGGTTGGGCATTAATTATGGAATATGCCGTCGGAAATATAACCGTTGCGATATCTTGGAGTGATTATTTTACGGGACTTCTCCAAAGCGGTGGAATTCATCTCCCACAATGGATTCAAATGGATTATTTAACCGCTTCAAATGGATTTAAAGATGCCGAAGCTTTAATGCGAGGCGGAAAATCATTCGAAAATTTAAGTACTGCTTTGCAACAAGCGCACACAGCGTGGACAACGGCGCCAACTTTAGGATCATTTCACTTCGTTACTGATATTCCTGCATTATTCATTATTATTTTGATTACAGCTTTGGTTTACAGAGGAATGAAAGAATCTCGTAATGCGAGTAACTTAATGGTTGTGGTGAAACTTTGTGTTGTACTTTTAGTAATTGCAGTTGGAATATTTTATGTTGATACAGCAAACTGGGATCCGTTTGCTCCAAATGGAGTTGGCGGAGTTTTAAAAGGAGTTTCAGCAGTTTTCTTTGCTTATATTGGTTTTGACGCTATTTCAACAACAGCAGAAGAATGTAAAAATCCACAGCGCGATTTACCACGGGGAATGATGTGGGCAATTATTATATGTACGATTCTTTATATTGCAATTGCTTTGGTTTTAACCGGAATGGTAAAATATCACGAATTAAATGTTGGAGATCCTCTGGCGTTTGTTTTCGATAAATTAGACTTAAAATGGATGTCGGGAATTATTGCCGTAAGTGCAGTAGTGGCAATGGCGAGTGTTTTATTGGTTTTCCAAATGGGACAGCCTCGTATCTGGATGAGCATGAGCCGTGATGGTTTATTGCCAAAGAAATTTTCTACGGTTCACCCAAAATTTAAAACACCATCTTTTGCTACAATTGTAACAGGTTTTGTAGTTGCAGTTCCAGCTTTGTTTTTGAACTTGACAATGGTAACTGATTTATGCAGTATCGGAACTTTATTTGCCTTTGTATTGGTTTGTGCAGGAGTTTTAGTATTGCAAAATAAGCCAGAAATTCCAAGAGGAAAATTCAAAACACCTTATGTGAATTCAAAATTCATTTTGCCAGTTTTAATGATTGCGGGATTGTATTATGCTTTTGCATTCAACAATAAAGCGACAATGGCTTTTATTAATAATGAGCCGCAGATTTATGATGCAACTTCAATTGTAACATCTTTAGATAAATCTGAATCTGAAAAAGTGTTCAAGTATTTAGAAAGTATCGAAGTAAACAACAAAACTGCCGAAACATCAGATTTAGAACATTTATTAGGACAATATCAAGACGACGAAGCAAAATATGCTGAAGTTGTAAAAGGCTTGCCAATTGCTGATGCTGACAAATACGAATCAGGTTTTAGTTTGTTCAAACACAAAATTCCAATGTGGATATTCTTATTTGTTTTAGTTGGATTAGCCGTTTGGGCTTTCAGAAAAAACCTGTCTTTAATTCCGCTTTTAGGTTTAATTTGTTGTCTTTATATGATGGCCGAATTAAGCGTTTGGAACTGGATTTATTTTACAGTTTGGTTAATAATCGGATTGCTGATTTACTTTGGCTACAGCCGAAAAAATAGTAAACTAAACGTTGTTAATTATTAGTTGTTAATTATTAGTTGTTAATTGTAAATTATAAATGAAAAGCCGTTCTGATCGATTTCAGAACGGCTTTTTTTATCGCATTTTTGTCATTTCGACGAAGGAGAAATCTCCGCAAGTAACTCCGCAACGAAAAACCAATCTTTGTAGAGCTTTTCGCGGAGATTTCTCCTTCGTCGAAATGACAAACAAGAGTTGTTAAACCTGTAAAACCCGTGGGCTGGAAAGTTTCAAAATCCCAAGCTCAATCATGCACTGTTTCATCATTTCATAAGTACGATCAATATCATTATCTAAACCAATAGAAAAACGAATCAAACCATCTGTTAATCCCATTTCTTTTTGTTCTTCTAACGGAATTTCACTCGAAGTTGAGGTTCCCGGCGCGCTAAATAACGTTTTATAAAAACCTAAACTTACCGCCAAATATCCAAGGTTTCGTTCCTGCATCAATTCCATTAATTCATTTGCTTTTTCCAAAGTGCCAACATCAATTGTCAGCATTCCGCCAAAACCATATTCTGGATTAATCATCGTTTTGTACAATTCATGACTCGGGTGACTTTTTAATCCCGGATAAACTGTTTTTAAACCGTCTTTTTCAAATTGATCCGCCAGAAAATGCGCGTTATGACTGTGCTGTTTAATTCGGATATGAAGTGTTCTCAGATTTTTCATCACACTTGCAGAACGTAAACTGTCCATCGTTGGTCCCAAAAGCATACTAGCTCCAGAATTTACATTTTTCAACGAATTAATAAATTCTTTCGATGCACAAGTTACACCGCCAACCGTATCGCTGCTTCCGTTTATGTATTTCGTCAAACTATGAATCACGATATCAGCACCCAATTTTGCAGGAGAAACTGATAAAGGCGAAAACGTATTATCGACAACTAATTTCAAATTATGTTTTTTAGCAATTTTAACCAAACCACGAATGTCAGCAACTTCTAATAATGGATTACTTACCGTTTCGCAATACAAAACTTTTGTTTTTGCCGTAATTGCCGCTTCCACAATATCCAATTTTGTAATGTCAACAAAGCTCGTTTCAATTCCGAATCTTGGTGTAAAGTTTTTAAGGAAAGCGTAAGTTCCGCCATAAATAGTTCGGCTTGAAACAATGTGATCGCCCGCACCGCACAATTGCAAAAGAGTAGGCGTAATCGCTCCCATTCCCGAAGCCGAGACATTTGCTGTTTCTGTTCCTTCCATCGCTGCCAAAGCCTGATCTAAATACAAATTACTTGGCGAAGAATGACGCGAATACAAATAACAGCCTTCCATATTCCCTTCGAAAGTATCAAACATAGTTTTCGCCGAAAGAAAAGTATAAGTCGAAGAATCAGAAATCGACGGATTCACACCGCCAAATTCACCAAAGTATTGCAAATCTTGAATTTTATCTGCTGGGTTAAAGTCTTTCATAATAGTTAGTTTTTGTTTGTTTTGTTTCAAGTTTCAGGTTTCAAGTTCCAACAACCTGAAACTTAAAACCTGAAACAATAATTTTTAGGAGCTATTCCAGCTTTCCGTTTCAAGTCCTCATAAAAAAGTCAAAGTTTCCAATGTTCTAAAAAGAGCTTCCGTTGGTCGCTTTTTTAAAACAAGAAACTTTTGCCTTTTTTACTCCGGGCTTTCCACTTCAATCTGGGCTAGGACTCTCGTTTTCAAAAGAAATTCTATTCAAAGTAAAGTGTAATCAGAAAATTAATCAACCATTTATCTAATAATTGGATTTTAAAACTATAAAATTGTATTTTTTATGATTTTTAATCTAAATTTGATGTAAAAAGTGTAACTCAGTAGATTTTCATTCTTTTCAATAACTATCAAGAATCAACCAAAAACCTTCAACCAAAAACCATCACCATTATGACTTTAGACGAAATCGATAAAAAACTCTTGGTATTATTACAAACCGACAGTAAAAAAACTAACAAAGAATTGTCTTTAAAACTCAATCTTTCGGTGACTGCGGTTTACGAACGAATTAAAAAACTCGAACGCGAAGGCATAATTAAAAACTACGCAGCCTTAGTCGATAAATCTAAAATCGAAAAAGGATTTGTAGTGTTTTGCCATTTAAAATTGATTCAGCACACCAAAGAATTCTTGACAAAATTTGAAAACGAAGTCATCAAACTCAACGAAGTTTTAGAATGCCATCACGTAAGTGGCGATTACGATTATATTCTAAAAGTCTTAGTAAAAGATATGGAAGCTTACAGGGAATTTTTAGTAACCAAATTAACTTCGTTACAACATATTGGAAGCACACAAAGTATGTTTATGATTAGTGAAGTGAAGAATTCGACGGTGATTTCTTTTTAGGAAGGTTCAAAGTTGCAGAGTGGCAAAGGTTCAAAGTTTTTTTTTGTAGAGACGCACTGCAGTGCGTCTAACGCCCAGTTTGTTATTTCGAATGAAAGGAGAAATCGCACACGAAACACCACAAAGTATATTTCCAATCTTTGTCGAGCTTCTTGCGGAGATTTCTCCTTTCAGTCGAAATGACAATAGTTCGTGATAATCTTTGCCTTAAAAAACTTTGCGACTCTGCGCCTTTGCGAGATTAAAAAAGAAACCTTTGCGTAATTCTTAGCGCCCTTTGCGGTAAAACTTCACAACAAAATTTCACACAAAAAACATTGAAAATTAAACTTCAAACAAAACTTTATTGCTTAATTTTGTAACCGCTAAAATAAAAACAAAATACTATGAGTTCATTTGACGTAGTCATTATAGGTTCAGGTCCTGGAGGATATGTATCAGCAATTCGTTGCGCACAATTAGGTTTCAAAACTGCAATTGTAGAAAAATATAATTCATTAGGCGGAACTTGCCTTAACGTAGGTTGTATTCCTTCAAAAGCATTATTATCTTCTTCTCATCATTATGCTGAAATTGCTCATTTCGCAGATCACGGAATCGAAGTTTCTGGAGATGTAAAAATTAATTTAGAGAAAATGATTGCCCGCAAACAAGCTGTTGTTGATCAAACTGTTGGCGGAATCAATTATTTAATGGATAAAAATAAAATCACGGTTTTCAATGGTTTAGGTTCTTTCGTAGATGCAACGCACATTGCAGTTGCAAAAGCTGACGGAACATCAGAAACTATCGAAGCAAAATATACTGTAATCGCTACAGGATCAAAACCATCTTCTTTACCATTCATCAAAATTGATAAAGAAAGAATCATCACTTCTACTGAAGCTTTGGCTTTAAAAGAAGTTCCAAAACACTTAGTAATTATTGGTGGAGGAGTTATTGGAATCGAGCTTGGACAAGTTTATTTACGTCTTGGTGCTCAGGTTTCTGTAGTTGAATTCATGGATAGAATCATTCCAGGAATGGACGGTTCTCTTTCTAAAGAATTAACTAAAGTGTTGAAAAAACAAGGAATGAAATTCTACGTTTCTCACAAAGTAAAATCGGTTGAAAGAAACGGCGATGCTGTTACAGTTCAGGCTGAAAATGCAAAAGGAGAAACAATCACACTTGAAGGAGATTATTCATTAGTTTCTGTTGGTCGTCGTCCTTACACAGACGGATTAAACGCTGACAAAGCCGGAGTTAAAATTTCAGACAGAGGGCAAGTTGAAGTAAACGATCATTTACAAACTAGCGTTCCTAATATCTATGCTATTGGTGATGTTGTTCGTGGAGCAATGTTGGCGCACAAAGCAGAGGAAGAAGGAGTAATGGTTGCTGAAATTTTAGCAGGTCAAAAACCACATATCGATTACAATTTAATTCCTGGTGTTGTTTATACTTGGCCAGAAGTTGCAGCAGTTGGACAAACTGAAGAACAATTGAAAGCCGCAGGAGTTAAATATAAATCTGGAAGTTTCCCATTCAAAGCGTTAGGACGTGCAAGAGCAAGTGCTGACTTAGATGGATTTGTAAAAATCTTGGCTGATGAAAAAACAGATGAGGTTTTAGGAGTTCACATGATTGGAGCTCGTACAGCAGATTTAATTGCTGAAGCGGTTACTGCAATGGAATTCAAAGCTTCTGCTGAAGATATTTCAAGAATGAGTCATGCGCACCCAACTTTCGCGGAAGCGGTAAAAGAAGCAGCATTGGCAGCAACTGAAAATAGAGCTTTACACGTATAATTTTTTACGTAAATCATATTTTAAGACCGTCTCGTTAAAAAACGAGACGGTTTTTTTTATTCTTTAATTAGCTTGAAAGTATAATAAGTTTCCTGATTTTTTAAATAAACGCTGTAAGTATTGTTTTTCTCATCGTAAATTTTATATCTGTATTTGTCGCCTTTTGTGCTTAAATTTTTTCTTGATAAATTATTGCTCTCAATAAATTCAAGTTCAAATTCGCAATTGCTTTTGTTTCTATAAAAGAGTTTAGAAAAAGTGTTATCACTAAACTTTTCTATCCAATATTTTCCATCTATAGTTACTTCGACTTTGTCGCCAGTGCTTTCCCAGTAATAATATTTTGAATTTTCTTGGAAACTGTCACATTGTTTTCTCGTAATGTTTTCTACGGGTTGATTTTCCTGCATTCCCCATCCGTTTTCTGTTGGTTTTTTTGGGAATAGTGCATTAAATTCGTTACAGTTTTTTTGCAATCGATAAATCATTTTTTCGAAAGCTTTTCGTTGTGATATACTATCGCCAAATTTTGCCAAAAAAGGCATGATGTGAGATTTATTAATGGTATTCAGCCTAATTTCGTTATGCAAGTTCTTATTTTGAATTAATGACTTGCATATTTCAGTGTTTAAAGAGTCTACTGTTTGAAGGGTTTGAGATCTACTGATAAAAGAAAAGAAAATAAAAAAAAGCAATAAATGTATTTTCATTTTTACAACATTGGTTAGTTGTCAAATTTAATAGTTTGGTTCTTATGTTGTAAGTGTTTTTTTAGATTTTTAAGACACATTATTTTTGACGCTTAAAAATATAAACTTGAAGAAAAATTTTGTAAATTAGATGTGTATTTCATGTGCTATCTTTATGTTATTAAAAAAAGATAGTATTATGAAAACTAAATATATAGTTCCGGTTTTGATTGGAGCAGGGATTGGACTCGCATTATATTCTTGCGGAGGAGGAATTCCTAAAAACGCAAAAGCTGTAACCAATTTTGACAGCAATAAATATCTCGGAAAATGGTATGAAATGGCTAGATTAGATTACAAATGGGAAAGAGATTTAAATAATGTTACGGCAGAATATTCTTTAAACGAAGATAAAACTATAAAAGTCGATAATAAGGGCTATAATGTCAGAAAAGACAAATGGGAGGAAAGTGTCGGGAAAGCTAGATTTGTCAAAAAAGACAATATTGGTATGCTTAAGGTCTCATTTTTTGGTCCTTTTTATTCAGGTTATAATGTTGTAGCAATCGATCAAGATTACAAATACGCATTGGTTGCTGGAGAAAGCCTAAAATACATGTGGATACTTTCTAGAGAAAAAACTATTCCTGAAAGTGTAAAAGCAGATTTTCTGATCAAAGCACAAGAAATAGGATATAAAGTAACCGATTTGGTTTGGGTGAAACACGATAAAACGAATTAAACAAAAACCCGACAGTTATAAACTGTCGGGTTTTTTATTTTTAAATGGAATATAAATTATGGAGTAAATATGCTTTTGTAATTGTTCCAGTATCTGTAGATCAAAAATAAGTTTGCCAGAAATAATAATATTGCAATCGGCAGTCCTTCTGGGGCAAGAAAATAATTGATAAACAAAATGTTTACCGTAATCGGTAAGATCAAAATATTTGCTAAAGTTACATAACGCCCTGTTACAAATGCAATTCCGCAAAGCAGCTCGATAGATTTAGCTAAAGGCATTAAATAAGTCGAAGCCATTAAACCTACATTAAAAGCTTTAAAATTTCCTGTAGTTTCAGGCTCTGGCATTAAATGAAAAAAGTAACTGATAGAAGCAAAAAGTAACAAAAGACCAACTAAAACGCGGACAATAATTGTGGCAATTTTCATAATACTTAGGATTTTTTAAGGTTAAAAAATATAAATAAGTTATTGGAAAAGATGCATTTTTTAAAGTCTCAAAACGAGAAACAAAACAAATTTTTGACTGTGTTTTTGAGAATTTTACAATCAAATCAATTTAATTTTAGGATTAAACTAACTGTATATCAAATATAACGAATTTTTTCTTATTAAACAGCTGTATTTTTAACAGTTTTAATAAAATTTACTGCATCGGCTTATCAAAAAATTTTGTCGTAATTTTGAAGTTTAAAATTATCATTTTTGAGAGTTTCCATTCATAAAAATATTGCCAATCCAAAACTGTTTAGAGAACAGCTTTTAAGTTGGGCGCAACAGTTTCGCGAGGTCATTTTTTTAGACAGCAATTCATATCCACAGCAGTATTCTAATTTTGACTGCGTATTAGCCGCAGATGCATTTACTTCTTTAAAAACAGATTATTTCAATGCTTTTGAAGATTTAAAACAATATCAGCAAAATACAAAAGATTGGCTTTTTGGCTATCTTTCTTACGATTTGAAAAATGATATAGAAAATCTTCATTCTAATAATTTTGACGGTTTAAATTTTCCAGATTTGTTTTTCTTTCAACCTAAAAAAATTTTTATTCTGAAAGGAAATGATCTTGAAATTCAATATTTAATAATGTGCGACGATGAGGTTGAAGAAGATTTTGAAGAAATAGTCGAAAGTCGAAAGTCAAAAGTCGAAAGTTCTGGATCGTTAAAAATAGAACAACGTATTTCTAAAGAATTATATGTTGAAAAAGTAAATAAAATGCTCCAACATATTCATGTTGGCGATATGTACGAAGCTAATTTCTGTATGGAATTTTATGCTGAAGATGCAACTATTAATCCGTTAGAGAAATTTCAGAAATTGAATGAGATTTCGCAAGCACCATTTACTGTTTTCTTTAAAAATCATAAACAATATTTGCTTTCTGCTTCGCCAGAACGTTATTTAACAAAAGTTGGAGATAAAATTATTTCTCAGCCAATAAAAGGAACTTCTAAGCGTTTTTCAGATCTTATTGAAGATGAAAAATCTAAAAATATTCTAGTTTCTGATGCCAAAGAACGCTCAGAAAACATCATGATAACCGATTTAGTTCGAAATGATTTATCGCATACAGCACAAAAAGGTTCTGTTGAAGTTGAAGAACTTTGCGGAATTTATTCTTTTCTGCAAGTTCATCAAATGATTTCTACGGTAACGTCAAGATTAGATGCCCAATATTCTCCTGTTGATGTTTTGAAAACTACCTTTCCGATGGGAAGCATGACTGGCGCACCAAAAATTTCTGTAATGGAAATTATTGAAAATTTAGAGGAAACAAAAAGAGGTTTGTACAGCGGTGCAATTGGTTATTTTACGCCCGACGGAGATTTTGATTTTAATGTCGTAATCAGAAGTATTTTGTACAATCAAGAAAATAAATATGTTTCGTTTTCGGTTGGAAGTGCCATAACATCGCTTTCAATTCCTGAAAAAGAATACGAAGAATGTTTGTTGAAGGCGAAAGCAATGCACGAAGTTTTGCAATAATTTTTTTCGCCACGAATTGCACGAATTTTCACGAATTATCTTTCTTCAATTTTAAATAAAAAAATATTTGCCACAGATTAAAGGATTAAAATGATTAAAAAAAATCTGTGTAAATCCTTTTAATCTGTGGCAAAACAAAAGTAATTCGTGTTAATTCGTGCAATTCGTGGCAAAGAACCATGACTTAACATTTCATTTAAAAATAGATCGAATTTAATTTTTTACTTTTATCAGATGTTTTCAAAATTTCAAAACCATATCATTTCGAGATTTCCATTCTTAGCAGAAAAAAAACTTTTTCTAGCAGTAAGTGGCGGATTGGATAGTATGGTTTTGCTTCATTTGTTTGAACAACTGCCTTATGAAATTGCCGTTTTGCATTGCAATTTTCAACTTCGTGGAGTAGAAAGCTTTGGCGATCAAGAATTTATTCAGAATTTCTGTGCTCAAAATAATATTCCAATATTTACCACTCATTTTGATACTGAAGCTTTCGCTAAAGATTATAAATTATCGACGCAAGTTGCGGCAAGAGAACTCCGTTACAGTTGGTTTTACGAACTTTTGGAAGAAGAAAACTTCGATTATATCTTAACAGCACATCATGCCGACGATAATTTGGAAACTTTTATTATCAATTTAACTCGCGGAACTGGTTTAGAAGGTTTAACGGGAATTCCAGAGCAAAATGATAAAATTATTAGACCGCTTTTGCCTTTTTCAAGAGAAGAAATCTTGAAATATGCCGAAGAAAATAAAATAGAATGGCGAGAAGATAGCAGTAATGCTTCAACGAAATATTTGCGAAATAAAATTCGCCATAATTTAGTTCCGGTTTTAAAAGAAATCAATCCAAATTTTCTGGATGCTTTTCAAAAAACACAATCTTTTCTGCAGGAATCAAAAGAAATGGTGGAGGATGCCTCGATTATGATTTATCAGCAAGTGGCAAAAGAAGCTGGAGATGATATTCATTTCGATTTAAATCAATTAAAAAAACTTCCGAATTACAAATCGTATTTATATCAATGGCTAAATGAATTTGGTTTTTCGGCTTGGAATGATATTTACGATTTAGTAGAAGGGCAATCTGGAAAACAGATATTTTCTGAAGAGTTTAGATTGTTGAAAAATAGAGAAACTTTGATTTTAAGTCCGTTTTCTGAAACGTCAGAAAAGGAAGAATACGTGATTAATGAAAACGATACAGACGTTAATTTTCCCTTAAAAATAAGTCTTTGTAACGTAGGTCACACAACTTATGATTCAAATAGAGTTATATTTGTCGACGCCGATAAAATCCGTTTCCCTTTATTATTGCGTAAATGGAAAGAAGGGGATGTTTTTCAGCCTTTTGGAATGCACGGAAAATCTAAAAAAGTTAGTAAGCTTTTTAAAGATGAGAAGCTTTCATTAATAGAAAAAGAAAAAACATGGATTTTGTGTTCAGACGATCAAATAGTTTGGGTTGCAGGAATTAGACAAGATGAACGTTTTAAAATAGAAAAAGCCACAAATAAAATATATAAAATAGAATTACAATAATGAACTTTACTCAAAATCCTCAGACAAGTTTGTCAAGAAATATTTGGACTAAATCTCTGTTACTTTTCTTGTTTTTCTTTGCTTTTGCAAAAGGGAATGCACAAATTTTAGAGCCAGTAAAATGGACTTCTAAAATTGAAAAAAAAGGAAGTAATGCCGTTTTAATATTTGATGCCGTTATCGAAAAAGATTGGCATATGTATTCGCAATTTACTCCAGAAGGCGGACCTTTAGCTTTAGAAATTACTTTTAAAAACCAAAAAGGAAACTATGAATTAGTTGGAAAAGCCAAAGAAGGTAAAACCAGAACAGCTTACAACGATGTTTTTGAAGTTAATGAAACTTTTTTTGAAGGAAAAGCGCACATTGAGCAAGAGATTAAAATTATCAATCCAAACTTAAAAACGGTCGATGTAGATTTTGATTTTCAGGTTTGTAAAGAAGTTTGCATCAATTCTAGCAAAAAGTTCTCAATTGCAGTTCCTTCCACTTTTAAAATAGAGGAAATTCCAGTTGTTGCTGAAGCAAAAGCGGATGAAACTAAAGTAGTAGGAATCGCGGTTGATACTGTTAAAAAAGAAGAAGCAATTCAGCCAAAAGTTGAGAAAACTACAGAAATAGCTAAAGAAGAAATTCCTGCGCCAGCATCATCAAGAAGTTTATGGTCTATCTTTTTTGTAGCTTTCTTGTTCGGATTTACTGCGCTGTTGACACCTTGCGTTTTCCCAATGATTCCGATGACAGTAAGTTTCTTTACTAAGCAAAGTAAAACAAGAGCTGCTGGAATAAAAAATGCTATTATTTACGGTGTTTCTATTATCGTAATTTATGTTGGTTTAGGATTAATTGTTACTAAAATATTTGGTGCAGATGCTTTAAATGCTTTGTCTACAGATGTTTGGTTTAATCTTATTTTCTTTGTGATTTTAGTAGTTTTTGCTACTTCATTTTTAGGAGCATTCGAAATTATGCTTCCAAATTCATGGGCAAACAAAGCAGATGAACAAGCCGATAAAGGCGGGATAATTGGTATATTGTTTATGGCATTGGCTTTAGCAATTGTGTCTTTTTCTTGTACAGGACCAATCGTAGGTACAATTTTGGTTGAAGCTGCGACAAATGGAGGAATCGCTCCAGCAATCGGAATGTTAGGGTTTTCTACTGCATTGGCACTTCCATTTATGTTGTTTGCAATGTTTCCGGGCTGGTTAAATTCATTGCCAAAATCTGGAGGTTGGTTAAATACAGTAAAAGTTGTTTTAGGATTTTTAGAATTAGCATTTGCATTTAAATTTTTATCAAATGCCGATTTAGTTTTACAGTTGCACTTTTTAGAAAGAGAAGTGTTTATCGCCATCTGGATCGCTATTTTTGCTGCAATGACTTTGTATTTATTCGGAAAAATTACATTACCGCATGATAGTCCAACGCACCATATTTCTGTTGGAAGATTATATTTAGGATTATTGACTTTGGTATTTACAATGTATTTAATTCCTGGACTTTGGGGAGCGCCTTTAAAATTAATCAGCGCGTTTCCGCCGCCTCCAACATATAGTGAAAGTCCGTTTGGAGTAGGAGGATCTGGAAATGGTGGTGTGTCTGCAGAATCAGCAAAAGGACTTCCGAAAGGTGCAGAATTAGGTCCTCACGGAATTATGGTTTTTCACGATTACGAAGACGGTTTGGCTTATGCAAAAGAAATTAAAAAGCCAATTATGCTTGATTTTACAGGATACGCTTGTGTAAATTGTAGAAAAATGGAAAACAATGTTTGGTCTGAGCCTGAAATTTTGCCAATTCTAAAAAATGATGTTGTTTTAATTTCGCTTTATGTTGATGATAAACGCGAACTTCCAAAAGAAGAACAATTTACAACGGCATCAGGAGATAAAATTATTACAACTGGTGATAAATGGACAGATTTTATGATTTCAAAATATAAAACTAATACGCAGCCTTTGTATGTAATTACAGATTTAGAAGGAAATAATTTGAACGCTTCTAAACCAACAATTAGTTATGTAAGTGCTGATGAATATTTAAAATGGTTGAAAGAGGGGATTTCTAATTTTAAATAAAAGAATTAAGAATTAAGAATTAAGAATTAAGAATTAAGAATTAAGAATTTTAGCTTTAAATACTTTATTTTAAAAGATATAATATATTTTCTTGGGGGTTGAAATTAATTCAAACAAAAGCGCTCTAATTAATTTTAGAGCGCTTTTTTATTTTATGTGGTATAGAGAAGATTCAATATCGTTTTACTAGTGACTATTTTGTTTATTAATTTGTTAGGTGATTTTCTATGACTTTGGGTGAAGTTGATTTAATTAAAAAAGCGCCCTAAAATTAATTAGAGCGCTTCTTCTTTTATCCAGTAACGAAAGTTGAAAATTAATTTCTTATAAGAATTCTCCGTGTTGAGAAATATCTAATCCTAATTCTTCTTTTTCTTCAGTAACTCTTAGAGGAGTAATTTTATTAACGATGAAGAATAAAACATAAGAAGCAACAAAAGCAAAGATTGAAACAACAACTAAAGCAGTTAATTGGTTGATGAATAATGTTGGAGTTCCGAAGATTAAACCTTGATTATCTCCAACTGCTGGGTTGATTGCTTTTGAAGCAAAAACACCAGTTAACAACATACCTACCATACCACCAACACCGTGACAAGCAAATACATCAAGAGCATCGTCGATTTTTCCTTTAGGGAATTTGCTCACAACAATGTTACTAACAATTGCAGAGAATAAACCAATAAAGATTGCATGAGAAATACTTACGAAACCAGCAGCAGGCGTGATAGCAACAAGACCTACAACAGCTCCAATACAAGCTCCAAGAGCAGATAATTTGTGTCCTAAGATTTTATCAAGGAAAACCCATGCCATAGCAGCAGCTGCAGCAGCAACAGTAGTTGTTCCTAATGCTTGAGTTGCAAGACCGTTTGCTCCTAAAGCAGAACCAGCGTTGAAACCAAACCATCCGAACCAAAGTAAACCTGTTCCTAACAATACATAAGTAATTCTAGCAGGATTTGCTTTTTGAACTTTTCTTTTTCCTAAGAAAATAGCTCCAGCCAATGCGGCCCATCCAGCACTCATGTGTACTACAGTTCCTCCAGCGAAGTCAAGAACTCCCATTTTGAAGAAAACTCCATCAGGATGCCAAGTCATGTGAGCAAGCGGAGTGTATATTAAAATGATGAATAAAACCATAAATAACAAATACGCCCAGAAACGGATACGTTCTGCAAATGCTCCAGTGATTAACGCAGGAGTAATGATAGCGAATTTTGCCTGAAATAATGCGAATAACATAAAAGGAATCGTTGGTGCAAGGCTCCAAGCTGTGTTTGTTCCAACACCTTCAAAGAATAAATTAGTAGATGGATTACCAATAATACCTCCAATAGTTGGTCCAAAAGCTAATCCGAAAGCAACAACAACCCATAAAATTGTAACAATTACCATTGCCATAAAACTTTGTAGCATAGTACTAATTACGTTCTTCTTACCTACCATACCTCCGTAGAAGAAACCTAATCCAGGTGTCATTAACAATACAAATGCAGTTGCAACGATCATCCAGGCAGTATCTCCCGTATCAAACTTTACAGCTTCTGCTGGAATTGGGTTATCTGCAATGATAAAGTTTGAAATAAAGGTTAGTACTAAAATCGTGATAAGAATCACACTTAAAATAATTTTTCGCATAGTTATTTAGTTTTAAAATTTTTGATAAAAGTATAAAATGATTTTATACCCCCTAAAAAAATATAGTCTAGTGTTTAATTTTTGTTAATTTTATATTTTAACCCCCTCTATTTTGAGTGTATCTGTTAAAAATGACTTAAATTTTACAATTTCTTAATCAAAAACAGACTGTGTTTGTGTTTTTAGACGCTTTCAGTGCTTTAAATAAGATAATAATGAGGTGTTTTTAGTTATTTGTTGAAGTATTCTTTGTGATTTTCTAAAAACAATTATTTTTTTAAAAGAAAATGGCATCAAACGAATAATCGTCTGATGCCATTTTTATGATTTTAAATTGGAAACTATTTCTGGTTGTATTTTGCTTTGAATTTATTGTTAAGCTTTACTTGAAAAGTTTCTAGATTGATATTTCTTCCTTGAATAAACGCTGTATTAAGTTTGTTTGTTCTCATATCTAGCGCGTCACCTTCAGAAATAAATAACGTAGCGTCTTTTCCAGTTTCCAAAGTACCGCAAGTAGCATCAATTCCTAATAATTTAGCTGTGTTTGAGGTTATTAATTGAACTGCTTTTTCTTTGTCTAAACCAAAAGTAGCACAAGTTCCAGCCAAGAACGGAAGATTTCTAGCGCCCATACGTTCGTTATCGCCGCTGTTCTCTAAGCCTACAAGAATACCTTTGTCGCTTAATATTTTAGCCATTTTATAAGGTAAATTAACATCTTGATCTGCGCTAGTTGGCATATCGTGAACACGTCTTAATAATACACCAATATTATATTTCTGTAAAGTTGAAGCAGCTTTGTAAGCTTCAAAACCACCAACAATAACAATTTTTTTAATGCCATTTTCGGATGCTAATTGAATAGCGTCTACAATCTGTTTTTCTTCATCTGCATGAATATATAAGGTCAGAGTTCCGTCAAACAATCCTTTTGTGGCTTCCAGAACAATATTTCTTTCTTTAGAAACAGCTTGATTGTAAGTTTTGGCATTAACGAAAAATGCATTAATTTCTTCAGACTGTTTTGGATAATCTTTGTTGGCTTCAATAATTCCTGGTTCAAACCAGTTTCCAGTTCTTCTAAAACTAGATGGAAAGTTCAGATGAATTCCGTCATTCTCTTTCAAAATAGCATCTTGCCAGCTCCATGCATCCAATTGTACAACAGATGATGTTCCAGAAATTCTACCGCCTCTCGGAGTAACCTGCGCAATCAAAACACCATTTGGGCGAACAGTTTCTACTACTTTAGATTCAGAATTATAAGCAATAATACTTCTCACATTCGGATTAAAACTGCCAATTTCTTCATCATCATTTGAAGCTTTTACGGCATCAATTTCTACTAAACCAAGCGTTGAATTTGGTGCAATAAAACCTGGATAAACATGTTTTCCGGTAGCATTAATTGTGGTATCGTATGCATTGTCTGCCAATCTTATGGTCGATGCATCGGCGACTAATGTTAGTTTTCCGTCTTTAAATCCGATTGCGCTATTTTCAATAACGGTTCCGTTTCCTATATGCGCAGTAGCGTTTAAAATTAAAACCGATTTGGTTTGTTTTGGAGCTGGTATCTGCTGTGCATTCAGTTGTGTTGAAGCGCAGAATAACAAAAACAGCTTAAATATATTTTTATGTGTCATCATTTCTCTTTTAATCATTAATGAATTTTCTAAAGTTCTTACCATTGCTCCAATGTGTCGCAGTGGTATTCTTTTTTCTCTTTTCTAGTTGGTTGCTGCGTGCTGTTTCCTTTATTCTTTTCTTGCAGCATTTGTCCAATCAATTCATTTCTTTCCTTTGTAATCGCCGTTTGTTTTTCTGCGTCTTTTTCGATGTCAAAATAAATTACACCTTCAATAATCGTTTTTTCAGCTTTAGCATAAATAGATAATGGATTTTCGCTCCATAAAACAACATCTGCATCTTTGCCTACTTTTAAACTTCCTACTTTGTCATCAATATGTAACAATTTGGCTGGATTCAGCGTAACAAATTTCCAAGCATCTTCTTCAGACACATTTCCATATTTTACCGCTTTTGCAGCTTCTTGATTTAAACGTCTAGACATTTCTGCATCGTCAGAGTTGTATGCAACAACCAATCCTTCATTATGCATAATTGGTCCGTTAAACGGAATAGCGTCGTTAACTTCAAATTTGTAAGCCCACCAATCTGAGAAAGTTGAAGCACCAACACCATGTTGTTTCATTTTGTCGGCAACTTTATATCCTTCTAAAATGTGAGTGAATGTATTGACTCTGAAATTGAATTTTTCAGCGACATTCATCAGCATTAAAATTTCAGATTCTATGTAAGAGTGACAAGTAATGAAACGTTCTTTATTTAAGATTTCTGCCAAAGTCTGTAATTCTAAATCTACTCTTGGCGATTTTCCTTTTTTGTTTCCTGAATTGAATTTTTTCCAATTTTCATCATATTCTTTTGCTAATTGGAAATAATCTGTAAAAACTTGTTCAACACCCATTCTAGTTTGCGGAAAACGAGTCGGATTGTCAATTCCCCAATTGGCTTGTTTTACGTTTTCGCCCAAAGCAAATTTGATAAATTTAGGCTGATTTTTATATAACATTTCTTCTGGCGAAGAACCCCATTTCCATTTTACAATAGCAGAACGTCCTCCAATCGGATTAGCAGATCCATGCAGTAATTGAGAGATCGTAACACCACCGGCTAAATCTCTATAAATATTAATGTCTTCAGAATTTACAACATCTTGAATCGTAACTTCGGCAGTTGAGTTATGACCGCTTTCATTAACACCTTTAGAAATTGCAATATGTGAATGTTCGTCGATAATACCGCTTGTAATATGTTTTCCTTTTGCATCAATAACAGTTGCGCCTGCATCAGAAAGATTTTTGCCGACAGCAGCGATTTTTCCATTTTTTATTAAAACATCGCTTTCTGTTAAAATACCTTCCTTTTCGTTTGTCCAAACCGTAGCATTTTTAAATAATAATGTCTGAGCAGTTTGTTTTTTAGTATCTCCAAACGCCACGTTTGGATACGTTACTGGCATTATCGGATTTGGTTTTTCAACTTTAGCAGTATCTTTTACAGCAACAAACGGACTCGTTTTTACGGCATTCCAAACCAATTCTTCTCCGTTTGATAAAGTCGCTTTTCCAGATAAATTCTGCTGGTTTTCGATAAATCCAGTTAAACGCGTAAAATTAGATTTGATCGTGTCAGCTGGTTTAATAACTAATGTAATCCAGTTTTTAGCAATTGAGAAGGTGCTTTTTATTTTTTTAGAATCTGCGGTTGTAATCTCAGATTTTTGAGCTTCAGCAGTTCCGTCAATTTTCCATTTATAAGTGTCTTTTCCAACTGTTAAGTCGTAATTGCCACGAATATCTTTAGCGTTAAGATCATTCACAATAAATTTTGAACCTTGAACCCAGTTTTCGTATAAAACCGTTTTTTCGTCAAAGATTTCTCCAGAAGTAATAATAAAGTTAGCGAAGCTTCCTGTTTTTAAACTTCCTACTTCGTTGCTTTTTCCTAAAAGTGCTGCAGGAACTGTAGTTAAAGCTTCTAAAGCTTTTGTTTTATCAAAACCATATTTAATAGCTTTTAATAAATTAGGCTTAAAATCTTGTATTTTTTTTAATTTATCAGTCGTAAGAGCAAATACAACTCCGTTATCTGAAAGCACTTTTAAATTAGTTGGCGCCTGATTCCAAAAACGCATATCTGTTAATTCAATTTGATTAGAAAGATATGGGTTTGAAACATCGTAAGCTTCAGGAAAATTTATCGGAATAATGAATTTTGCATTCGTATTTTTAATTTCTTCAATTCTTTCAAATTCGTTTCCGCTTCCTTTTAAGATATAGTTCAGTCCAAATTCTTTTGCAATTTTTGAAGCTCTTAAACTGTTTAATTTGTCTTCTGTGGCAAATACCTGAATCAATTTTTCGTTGGCGGCAAGCGCCTCCAATGATAAATCTTTGGTTTCAGAATTTCCTTTTTTGTACCAATCCAAATCTAAATACATTTGACGCAATAAAGCCATCATACCCATTAAAGAACTTGGATACGCTTGACTTGTCAGCGCACTTTTTGTAAACGCAAAATGATTGGTAATTTTATTAGCAATAATTTGTTTGCTTTTGTCTTCATTGTTTAAAGCGACCAAAACACCGCTTCCTTGAGCAACTCCGTCAACAACGTGAGTTCCTACAACTCCAAAACCTGCTTTTAATAATTCATCTGCTTTTGGCTGATCGTATTTAAAAGCTTCATAACCATTTATTTCTGGTCTAATACTCTCGTTCCAGTAGTAACCAGATTTTTTAGTATCGTAAATTTGATTTCGGTTTCTTCCTGGAGGAAGATTGCTTTTCGGAGTTTCAATTCCGAAATTGGTGTAGATGTCTATAAATGATGGGTAAATAGTTTTTCCTGTAAGATCAATAGAAATACTGTTTTTAGGAATAGTAATGTTAGTTCCGACAGAAATTACTTTTCCGTCCTGAATAAGTAATGTTCCTTTTTCGATTTTTTGGGTTGGAGTAACATAAATTGTGGCATTGGTAAAAACAGTGTAATTTTTACTTTTATTATGTACACTTTCGTTAACAGGGAAATAGTCTTGAGCATGCATTTTTGTTAAAAAAAGGCTCAAAAAGAGTAGTAGTAGGGCTTTTTTCATATGGTATTTACAATTTTGTTGCTAAAAATATGAAATATATGTTACAACAGTTTTATTTTTTTTGAAAATAGTTTTTAGCTTATTTTTAGATATTTATTAATAAGCTGAATTTGAATAAATGGAAAAAGTGAACAATATAAAATGGGGAATTATTGGTCTTGGAAATATTGCAACTCAGTTTGCAACAGATTTATCGCTTATAAAAGATGCTGAACTTACAGCAGTAGCCTCTAGAGATATTATTAAAGGAAAAGAATTTGCCCAAAAATTTAATGCTCAAAAAGTTTACGATTCTTATGATTTGATTTTCGAAGATCCAGAAGTTGAGATAATCTACATTGCAACGCCTCATAATTCTCATATAGAACTTTCTATAAAAGCATTAGAAAACGGTAAACATGTTTTATGCGAAAAACCAATGGCTCTATCTCATAAAGATGCACAGCGAATGATTGAAGCTTCTAAAAAGCACAATAATTTTTTTATGGAAGCTTTTTGGACACGATTTATTCCGTCGGTTCAAGATGTTTTGCAGAAAATAAACAATAACGCAATTGGTAAAATAAATTATATAAAAGCCGATTTTGCCTTTCACGGAAGTGAAACCGAAAACAAAAGATTGTTTGATAAACAATTAGGCGGAGGCGCTCTATTTGATATTGGCGTTTATCCTTTATTTCTTTCTTATATTTTATTAGGAAATCCGAAAGAAATTATCGCGAAAGCCATAAAACATAAAAATGATATTGATTTACAAACTTCTATGATTTTGCAATATGAGTCGGCACAATCGGTTTTGCATGCTTCAATAGTTTCAGAATCTGATATGAAAGCGGTTATTTCGGGAACAAAAGGTAGAATTGAATTAAACTCGCCTTGGTATGTTGCCGATGGCTATTCTTTATTTATAAATGAAGAAAAAGAAGCAACTTTTACTTTACCAACTTTAGGAAAAGGATATTCTCATGAAATTATAGAATGTCAGAATTGCATCAGAAATAATCAAATTGAAAGTGAGTTTTGGTCACATCAAAATTGTTTGGATTTGAGTTTGATTGTAGAAGATATTAAAACTCAAATCGGATTAAGTTTTTAATTAACAAAAATCATATTGACTTAAATTTTAAAAAAGTTATCTTTATTTTAAAATTATTTAGAATGACTTATATCGAATTTTTTGGTGAAATATTAAAATATGCTGGAATTCCAGCATTAATTGCAATTGGTCTAAAATGGTCATTTTGATGTTAAATTGGAAAACCTAAAATCTGATTTAAATCATTTAAAATCTAAAGAGAATTTTAAGTTTACAAAGCTTCACGAAAAAAGATTTAAAGTGTTACAAAAAACATATCAATATGTCAATGAAAATATAGATTTATTAGCTGTAATGGTGTCAAATTACAAAGTAGTTCCTGATGGTGTCTCAAAAAATAAGTATGAAGAAAAACTAAGTTTTAATTTTAATAATTCTTATGATAATTTTAGGAACTATTATAGTATAAATTTGATATTCTTTAGTGAAGAAATCGAACTGCTTTTAAAGAGATATTTTGAGGTATCTAAATTGATTAATGCGCAATATTATGTGGGACAAGAATTAAATACACAATATTCAAGTGAATTTTTGGTTGACGTTGATAGCTTTAGTATTAATGGAACCCAAATAATTGCAGAGCAACTAATACCAATTAAAAAAGAAATTGAAAAAAAGTTTCGAGAGCTTTTAGGCGAGTAGTAGTAAAAAAATATGAATTACTTAAATTACGTTTATCAAATAATCGGTTTTGTTGGTGTACCAGCATTATTTACATTGTATTTAACTCAAAGAGTTAAAGGCAACATTAAAAGCACATACGACCGCAAGCTCGAAGAAATAAAAAAAGAAAATACAAGAGAAATTGAAGAAATTAAAAAGGAACATTCGAAAGAACTTTCTCAATTCCAAACGGAACTTAATCATTTAAAGTCCAAAGAAAATTTTAAGTTCACAAAATTGCACGAAAAGCGATTTGAAGGATTAGCAGAAATTTACAGTTATCTGTCGCAATTAATGGAACTTTTGCATATGTACAGTGTGTCCATAAAGAATCAACAAAGTAATAATACAGACAATATTGAAATCGCTAATACTCAAAATAGTTTTATAAATACCTATGCTGAGTCATCAAAATATATATCTCGCAATATGTTATTCTTTGATGACAAAACTGAAATAATGCTTGTAAATTATATGATACATTGTCGAGACTTTTTTAATATATATGACCAATACAAGTATATGCAAGAAATTAATAAGGAAGATAACTTAGGCTTTACATTTAATTTTGACTCAGAATATCAAAAATTGGAAAAATTGATATTTCCTCTTAAGAAAGAAATTGAGAAAGAGTTTCGTAAATTTTTGGAAGAATAAATGATAAATACCTGTATTAACTAATATTATTTGTAATAAAATATTTACAATTAATTATTTTTCATTAGTTTTAAAAAAGATTTAATGAATATAATTTATGTTAGTAAAAGTTTACGGAAGTGCTGTTTTTGGAGTAGAAGCGACAACAATCACAGTTGAGGTTCATATGGATAAAGGTATTGGTTATCATTTAGTTGGATTGCCAGATAATGCAATAAAAGAAAGCAGTTACCGAATTGCAGCAGCATTAAAAAACAATGGATTTAGTCTTCCAGGAAAGAAAATCACAATCAATATGGCGCCTGCCGATCTCAGAAAAGAAGGTTCTTCGTATGATTTGACTTTAGCTATGGGAATTCTTGTTGGTTCAGATCAGATAAAAGCTCCGGAAATTGAGCGTTATATTATAATGGGAGAACTTTCTCTTGACGGAAGTCTACAGCCCATTCGTGGAGCTTTGCCAATTGCAATAAAAGCTAAAGAAGAAGGTTATAAAGGTTTTTTTCTTCCCATTCAAAACGTAAAAGAAGCTGCGATTGTTTCAGGTTTAGATGTTTACGGAGTTGAAAATCTAAAAGAAATTATTGATTTTTTCTCAGGAAAAGGAACTTTACAACCAACCGTAATTGATACAAGAGCAGAATTCTACAAAACGCTAGATTTCCCCGAATTTGATTTTTCAGATGTGCGCGGTCAAGAAAGCATCAAACGCTGTATGGAAATTGCGGCAGCTGGTGGTCACAATATAATTTTGATCGGTCCTCCTGGAGCAGGAAAAACCATGTTGGCAAAACGAGTTCCAAGTATTTTGCCGCCTATGACTTTGAGAGAAGCTTTAGAAACAACTAAAATTCACAGTGTTGCAGGAAAACTAAAAGAAGTTGGTTTAATGAATCAGCGTCCATTTAGAAGTCCGCATCATACTATTTCTAATGTTGCATTGGTTGGAGGCGGAAGTTATCCGCAGCCTGGAGAAATCTCAATGGCGCACAATGGTGTTTTATTTTTGGATGAATTGCCAGAGTTTAAAAGAGATGTTTTAGAAGTAATGCGTCAGCCTTTGGAGGATCGAGAAGTAACTATTTCACGAGCGAAATTTACGATTACTTATCCATCTTCATTTATGCTTGTGGCTAGTATGAATCCGAGTCCGAGTGGATTTTTTAATGATCCAGGTATGCCAAACACAACCTCTCCTCACGAAATGCAACGTTATATGGGTAAAATTTCAGGTCCGTTATTAGATCGAATAGATATTCATATTGAAGTTACGCCCGTTCCATTCGAAAAATTAGCCGATGACAGAAAAGCAGAAAGTAGTGTAGAAATTCGGAAACGTGTTACAGCAGCAAGAGAAATTCAAACCAAAAGATTTGAAACGGTTGAAAATGTTCATTACAACGCTCAAATGAGCAGTAAACTGATTCGTGAATTTTGTGCTTTAGACGAAGCTTCAAAAGAATTGCTGAAAACCGCGATGGAGCGTTTAAATCTTTCTGCAAGAGCTTATGACAGAATTTTGAAGGTTTCCAGAACTATCGCTGATTTAGACAATTCAGAAAATATTATTTCGCAACATATTTCTGAAGCAATTCAATATAGAAGTTTGGATAGAGAAGGATGGTTGGGGTAAAAAAAATGTGAAATGTAAAATCAGTACATTGATTTACATTTCACATTTAGTCATTTTATAAAGCTATTTTATTCTTTAGACAGAGGATAAAAGAATTTAAAGGAATTAGCAACTGCGGGATGCAATATCGTTCCGTGATTTTCTTCAGGGAAATAATCAAAGTATACTTTAATGCTTTTGCTTTTTGAGAATTTTATTTTTTCTGCCAATAAATTTGCATCAACTTCCATTACACGCGGAATTGCAGTTGGAGTTAAACCTTCTTTACCCACAGCGATATAAATTTCGGTTTTTTGGCTGAAATTTTCTTTCAATATTTCAGAATCTGAATTTAGCAAAGAGCCATTATCCCACCATAAACTCGGACTAACAATAACGTATTTATTAAAAAGAGAAGGTTTTTTAAATAAAATTTCGGTTTCTAATAATCCGCCAAGAGATTGACCAATAATCATTTTTGATTCGTTAGTTTTATATTTTTTATCAATAAAAGGCTGTAGTTCTTTTTCGATAAAAGCTATAAATTGATCAGAATGACCAGTGCTTGGAAAACGAGTTTTATCGTTTTCTACCGTTGTCGGAAATGTAAAATCTCTACGTCTGTCAACAGTTGCAATACCAACTACAATCGATTTTGGAACCTGATTGATCCATTCAAAACTATTAAATTGAACTAATCCAGAAATATGAATAAAATCTTCGTCGGCAGAACCATCTAACAAATAAATAACTGGGTATTTTTCATCTTCGTTTGGATTGTAGCCTTCAGGAAGATAAATATTTAAGATTCTTTTTTCTCCTAATTCTTTTGATTGAATTTCATCAATAACACCTAAAACAAATGGTTTAGAAGTTTCAGCAGTTTTAGTTTTGTTTTTTTGGCTGAATATTGAAGTAAAAAATAAAAGAGAAAAAGCCAGAGCGTAAAAATTGTTCATTAGAAAATGATGTAAAATGTTTTTATAAAATTAATTTTAATTAAGAGATTTCACGATTTTATTTTAAGATATAGATATTGTAAATCATCTTTTGAAGCTGAATATTTAAAATATTTTTCTTTGTAAAGAATAGAATTAAAATAAATTTCCTGCGTCTCTTTTTTGTCTCTTAGACTTGAAACGGCCATAAACTGAGCAAGAAGTACGTTGTATAAATTGCTAAAATTTACTTCACTGTAAGATTCTTTTTTTTCATAACCAATCCAGTTAAAATCTTTAAAATCAAGATCCGTGTAATAGTAATATTTTTTGCCATTAAAAAGGGGAATTTTTTCAGAAAAAGATAAAATTTTATCGTAGTTTTTCAGCATTAAAAGCACTTTAAAGCGTGGTCCAACAAAAGAATTAATGATATTAAAATAAAATATGCATTTCTCGGTTTCGTTTTTAAAACCCAATGCCTCGATATCAATATTTTTCATGCTTAAGTCAGCAGTATTAAATAAAGATGCAATTCCCCCATGAATCCTGTAATAATAATTATCTAACAGCCAGCTTTCATCTATTTTCTGTGATAATATTTCTTTTGCAATTTCAATATTTGATATAGGTTTTCGTTTTTCATTTACTTGATTATAATGAATTTCACGAATGATATACCACATTGTCAATTCGTCATTGCTTGGTCTTGACAAATATTTGTTAGATAATATTGTTTCTTCGCCTTTTCCAACTTCAATCAATGTTTGGCAAATTTGATTTAGTTTCGGAGTTTTTAATGAATCTATTGACTTTGCAAATTGTTCCCCTGTCGCATTTGTGTTTTTAGAATAAAGTTCGCTAATCGCGATAAGATTTTTTAAATCTTTATCATTGAGCTTTATCTGTGCAGACGAAACTAAAAACAAAAATGTAAAAAGTATTGAAATTATTTTTTTCATTGTTTGAAATTTTGCATTTCTTTCACTTCTTGTTCCGGTTTGTAGTAACTATTTCTGTTTGTAGTAACAATTAGAACGCCTGCTTCTCCATAATTTCCATAAATATTAATGCCTTTTTGTTTTTCTAAAGCAATTATTTTTTTGATTTCCATTTTAGAAAGAACCAATTTCTCATTTTCTAGATCCTGATAACGATGCGGAATTCCGTCTACCACAACTATTGGTTGCTCTGTAATTTTTCCGGCTTTAGCTAGTTTTGCTATAGAATCTGAAAGATATAGTTTGTCTTTGCCTTCATCTGAAAGTTCATATCTATTTTGAGAAAAAACCGTAATCGAAAGGAATAAGAAAAGCAAGGTAAAGAATTTCATCATTTGTTTACGTTTAATGGTTATGAAAATATATTTTTTGTATGTCGAAAATACAAAAAAATCCTGCAAATTTTGCAGGATTTAGATTTTCCAATTATTTAATTTTTTATTTAGATTCTTCAGCAAAAACAGCATCCAAACCTTCCATTGCAATTGTGAAACCTTCTTTGAAGCCCATTTGAATAATCATTTCCAAATCCGAAAGCTTTTCATGTCTAATTGCAATATCGACGAAAGTTGAATTCCCATTTTCTGAAAAAGTAACATCCCAGCTTGAACGCGGAAAATCATTATTTATATTTCCTTCATTGTCTGAAAAAGCATCAGAATATTTGAAATTCGTTTTCGGACTAATCGAAGTAAAATCGGCAATTGCCCAGTGTTCTTCGCCTTCAGGGCCAACCATTGCGTACAATCTGCGTCCACCTTCTTTAAATTCCATGCTTTTTGTTCTTGATTTCCATGGAGCAGGTGCCCACCATTTGTCTAGAATTTCGGCTTCTGTCCAAGCAGACCAAACGTTTGCCAGTGAAGCGTTGAATTCGCGTTTTACATTTACGGTACTATTTTCTTTATCTACAGTAAAATTCATTAAAAGATTTGATTTCATTTTCTTTAGATTTTAATTCGTTACTAATTAATTTGATTCAAATGCTATTGTTTTCGAGTCTCGAAGATTTTGTCCAAACTTTCCATTGCAGATGTAAATCCTTGTTTGAAACCCATTTCAATTATTTTTTGCAATTCTTCAAAACTGTCACGTTTGATATGAATATCAACAAGGGTTAACTCGCCTTGTTCAGAAAAAGTAATATCCCAATAGGAGCTTCCAAATTCAGAATTCGGATTTCCGTCAGCATCACAAAAAGTAGCAGAATGTTTAAAATTTGTTTTCGGAGAAATCGAAGTATAATCAAAATAACTCCAACGTTCTGTGCCGTCAGGACCAACCATTGCGTACAGTCTTTTTCCGCCTTCTTTAAATTCCATACTTTTGGTTTTAGATTGAAATGGAGCTGGAGCCCACCACATATCCAGAATTTCAGGCTCAGTCCATGCAGACCAAACATCCGATAAAGGTGCGGCAAATTCACGTTTTACATTTACGGCTTTATTTTCCTTGTCTACAGAAAAATTCATTAGCAAATCAGTTTTCATTTTCTTTAGATTTTAAGTTTAGTAATACTTGATCTAATTGACTAAAACGCTGTTCCCAAATTGCTTTAAATTGCTCCAGCCATTGATCAATTTCTTTCATTTTATCAATTTTGAGCTGATAATAAATTTCTCTGCCCAATTTTTTTTCTTCCAATAAATCACATTCATTTAATATCTTAATGTGTTTAGAAACGGCTTGTCTAGTAGTTTGAAATTGTTCTGCAATCGCATTTGGTGTCAATGCGGTAGAAGAAATCAAAACTAAAATCGCTCTTCGCGTCGGATCGGCAATTGCCTGAAAAATATCTCGTTTCATCTTTTTTATTAATTACGCAAGTAATCAGTTGCAAATATACGCAACTTTTTGGTTGCGCAATACAAAAGGAAGTTTTTTTTTAGTTAGAAAGATCGTAAACAAAAAAAGGCGCATTAAAATTGCGCCTTTTTCTAGAATTATATGTTACATAATTATCGTCTAATTTTATTTCTCACGATAATATCTTTTAGTTTAGCTTTTAAGTCTTCGCCAGTGTCATAAACCATCTGTTCGTTGTTCGGAAAAGGAACAGCACGTTTAGAAAAATAGCTTTGATAATTATCATCGCAAGCATTTCGATCGCCTTTATATTTTGAATAAACATTTTCAAAAATATATTCGCTGCTCAGCGGAAAAGTCTGAACCAATTGATTCGATTTTAAATCCACATAATCAACTTTTGCCGTTACCAAACAAGATTTAAATTGTCGAAATTCATAAATCGTAGCTCGGATAATTTTATAGTTATCAACTTTAATTTCTTTTCCTAAACTATCTTTTACAGGTCTTCCGCGACTATCCAAAAGTGTTTTTACGCCATCTTTTAACTGTCTTTCCTTGACAAATTCTTTTTCTTTAATCTGCTCTGGCGAAATTGCGATTTCTCTAAAATTAAGAATCAAACTATAATCGTATGAAACATTTTTTTGTTTTGTACTGTGGTAAACCGTCCATTTGTCGTTTAAACCATAAGTTTTAAAATCTAACAAATCATTTTGCAACATTTTCGGAATCACCATATCTGTTTCGTTTTTAGCATAAACATCAACAAAATCAGTTCCTTTAAAAAGCGCGTCATCCATCAATTTCTTGGTGTTTTTGTAACCAGGATTAATACTTTCTAAATACGCAAAATCATCATAAGCTTTTCTAAAATCCATTTTATTATTAGATTTTAAAAGTGCTGAAGCATTTTCATATAAATATTTCGAAAGCGCATTTTTACTATTTACAATTTCAGTCGAATAATTATCAAATGAGAAGTTGGCATTTCTACCTTGCTTCAATAACTTCAAAGGCAAAATCGGACCAATTTTTTCCTGACGGTTATTTAGCTGTAAATAAGTATTGTAAATTCGTTCGGCGTTAGCAGGATTGCCTTCCTTGTTTAACATTTCCAGATTACGCAAATCTCTATCTTTCGCTTTTGCAAAAGCCTCTTCGAGCAAATACACATAATCTTGTTTTCCTTTAGAATCTTTATTAGTTCTCAAAGCTTCGACAGCGCGATCAATTGCACCGTCATAATTTCCATCACTTATCAGCGCTTGAGTTGTCTTTACGCCACATGAAGATAGAACCAAAAAAAGTATAGAAATTAGTAAAGTAGTTTTTTGCATAGTAATTCTTTTGAAGGTGTAAATATATTTCTTTTAATATTCAACAACTATGCCTTTTTTAAGATTTTTTTGAGGAGCAGATTTATAGGTTTTCATAAGAACTATTAGTCCCGCTTTCGCCTTTATCTCTCCTCCCGATAGCCATCGGGATTCGAGGATATCGGCTCTATCGGGGCTAGATTAGAACGTTTGGTTTTTTTAGAAATAAAGAAAAAACTAATCGGTTAATAATTTTTTTATCAATACGATTTGTCCTAAATGGTAATAACTATGTTCAATCATTGCTTCAATGTTTCTTCTGTACGAACCATATTTTACATCTACAAAATTTTCGTTGAGTTTTTCATCAGTTATTTGTTCAATTAGAGATGCAAATTCTTCAGCATCATTCCAGAATTTAATTAAAAAATTTTCCCATTCTTGCTGAGAATTTATTGAAGGAAAATCAAAACTGAATTTATCTTTTATATCCAGTGTTCCACCTTTGAATACATTGTTTATTCCATCAATATAATAATGAATATGTTGTGCCAGAAGTGCAATCGTATTTAGATTTTGAATAGGAGCAACGGCTATTTTCCAATCCAGATTTTGTAGCTGATCTTTGTAATTGGTATTAGCAATCCATGTTCCGTTTAAGATTACTTCTCTAAAACGACTGGCAATTTCTATTGTATTTTTCATATTACATTAAATTGTTTTAGCATAAAAAATGCAGAAAAAGTATTTGTAAAATTAAACGTATTTCAGCCACCAATGCTGGTTTTCAGCTTTATATTTTCCAAACCATTGGCAAGGTTTATAAAGTAATGCCACGACAAAAATCCAAATTATATAGATTATCCAAATCGATAAACCGCTTTCAATGCCTTTTGGTCTTCCAAAAGTTCCAGTAGCAAATTCAAATTGAGAAAAACTAAAACCTTGTAAAAAAAGCATAATTAATGTTAGAATATGAATAACATAAAAATGAACCACAAAATAAAATAAAGGAACTTTTCCGTAAACTAAAGCTACTTTTTGAATTCTGTTTGAGAATCGTTCTGCAAAAGCTAGAAGTAAAAACATGATTCCCAAAGTCACCAGACAGAATAGGAGAGAAGGCGGGTATTTAGTTACATTTATAAAAGACAAAAAAGTAAAAACGGCATCTTTTTGTGTTGTCCACAAAACAGGATCTCCATAAATATTTACAAAACGAATTATGATAAATAATATTAAAGCACTTAAACCAATTTTTGTAAATAGTTTTTTTCTTTTTTCTTCTGCCAATGCAAAGAATTTTCCAGTTGCAAAACCAACTAGCATTATGCCAAGCCACGGAATCGGTGGATAACCCATTATGAAAGCTCTTCCAGAAAATGGAATTACGATTGGACTGAAAAACGGCGCCAAAATGTTTTTTAGAACTGAATTTTCTTCAAATGGGATAATTGGTAAAATGTTATGAAAAAAGAGTATGAAAAGTCCAATAAATCCTAAAATCTGAGAACGGATTTTAAGCAGTAAACTTAAAACGATAAACCCAAAACCAATTGCCGCAATCACTTCAAACAAAACGGAATGAAAGCCAATATCGAAGAACAATCCAAAATTGACAATGGTGAATTCTAGAATAAGCAACCAAAGCCCTCTTTTGAATAAAAACTTTCTCGTTTCGGCTAAATTATTTTTATTTTGAAGCGAAAGATAAACCGAAGTTCCAGCCAGAAAAACAAAAGTAGGCGCACATAAATGAGTGATAAAACGCGTAAAAAACAACAAAGGCGAAGTAGTCGATAAATCGGTTGGACTTTGTGTAATCGAATCGACATGCATTAAATCGCGAACATGATCAAGAGCCATAATAATCATTACAATTCCGCGAACAATGTCTATTGATGGTTGTCGTTTCATGGGTTTGATTTTTAAATACTTAAGAGTAAATCTAAGAAAATATTTTTTAAGTATTTAAGCAATAATAGTAATTGTAAATGAATTGCTTCCAACTTTAGCTGGAGGTCTTTTGATAAAAATAAAAAGGCTTTAGCCAAAAAAAGATTTGGCTAAAGCCCTATTAGAAAGACTTTATTATTAACCTCCAGCTAAAGCTGCAGGCAATTGAAAAATATTTAGTTAGATTTTCTAATTTTCACTTGATACACAATTTCCCAAAAAATAATGGAGATAATAGCATTCGTAAAAATGGCAGTTTTAACCTGGTACGGATCGTAATTAACAAACAAATGCAGGTTTGTAAACTGTAAAGCCAAAAACATCGAAAGAGCAGCAATTGCAACAGCACAAAGTACATTAAGCAAAGGCTTCCATTTTAAAGCAAAAAAAGCATAGATAAGATTTAAAACTCCGAAACCAACTCCCAAAACAACAAACGGATCTCCTTTTATTTTTTCGTTCAATGAAAGCAAAAAGTGCGTTGAAGTAAGATATAAAAAGAATAAGATGGAATAAATTAGGATTCGTATTTGTGGTTTCATTATATATTATTTTTTATCGGGTAAAAGTAAGCATTTAAAATGAAGCTCTGATTAGGATTTTATTGCAAAAGTGTTTCGACTTTATTTTCCGATTTTTCTTTTAGTGGACTGTCGGATTTCAAACTCCAAATGATTAGAAATTTTCCTTTTGCGAGATATTCTTCTGGATGCTCATCGGTTGGCTGACCATCTTTTCCCCATAATAAACCTTGCAGAAAACGATCGCCTTTAAAAACGTGTTCAAATTCAAAATACATAATAGAACCTTTGTCTCCTTTATTTTTAAAACTTTGAATGGCTTTACTTTTTACAGTTCCAACAATATTGCTGTAGGTTTCAATATCAGTGTAAAAATTACAAGCCTGGGGAGTTACACAGATATTACCGTCGTTTGAAATGTAACCTTTCGGGATTTCTTTTGGTTTTAGTTTTAGGTCTGTGAGGTTTTGGCTGAAGGAATTTGTTGTTAATAAGGAAAATATAATGAATAGAGGAATTGTAGGTTTCATTTGTTGAATATTAGTTTTTGTGATACAAAAAAAGCACAAAATCATAAGATATTTGTGCTTTTGTAAGATTTTTATTATTTAGTGATGCTTTTATTATTCTGTTTTTTTAAGAGGACTGTTAAAATTGCCAATCTCATCTATAGCTTTTTTTATTAAATTTTCATTTGGAATCGGATCTAAATTCCCTTCAATTTCATTAATTATATCAGTCCAATATATGTATTCTTCGTCTGTAAATTCTGATGCTTTTTTATTAGCTTCCTTCTCAATGAAATTTATCATTTTTAAGGTTGTTGATTTTACTATTTCATTAGGAGCACTTTCTTCTTCATCAACAAAAATATCTTTTTCGTAATCTGCAAAATATTCTGCTTGTTTTAGGTAACGCCCTAAATAGTAAAACGAGCTTCTTGTATCTGGGATAGATAATTCTTTTATTATATCTTCTAAGTTTTCCATTGTTATCCAATTTTTATTATGTCAAATGCTGATTGAGGTAAATTTGATAATATATATTCATGCGAAAGAGGATTAGCTTTAGCCCTAATTTCTACTTTTTGATAATATGGTACAGCTTCAATTCTTGAAATTACACAAAGTAAAGGTCTAAATTGTTCATTTTTTGCAAATTTTGTTATTGTAATAATTTCTTCATATTGTTCTTGAGAAATTTTTCCAAGTTTAAACATAAAATCTGCTCCTTTTCTAAGTCCTCTTTTATTAAAATTAATTTTTGTATTATGTAAATCACTTCCGTCTATTTCTTTTTTTAATTGTGTGTAAATTTCAAGAGGTGAAGAGCTTGGAGGTACTGTAAAGTGTGGTGATTGAAAATCAGAGCCAAAATACGGTGTACACCACATATAGTGTAAATCATTGTAATATCTTTTATTTATATTGTAGGCAAGGGTTGTCATCGTTGAGTACAATATTGGGTTTTTTATATCATTTAAAGACATGTTTTTTTGATTTATTTGTTACTATAATGCTTACTTTGCATTTAAGTAGCTAATATAGAATTTTATTTTAATAGAATGTATTGATTTTTTATAGATAGTAATTTTTTAAGTATTCTCGATTAGTTTTTTTTAAAATTAACTTATATCCTTTTTTTATTTCTTTCATTAATTACGATAAAGCAATCATTATGTTTAAATTGTTTTTGCATTTTTAATATTTTAAAAAATTCTATATTATTGATATGAATTGTTTTGTTGAGTTTTTAATGAATTTTTGAATGAGAAACACAATTCTTTTTGGAATTACATTTAAAATCAATTATTCGAAAAAAAATCCCGCCTCAATTAAGAAACGGGATTAACTAGATATTCTCTTTTTTTTTATTTTTAAACTGTTGCGGCAACTTCTTCTGGCAACGGAATTTGATTTTTAAGTAAATCTTCAAATGTTTCAGCTTGGCGAATTAAGATTCCTTGACCGTTCATCCATAAAACTTCGGCTGGTTTGTATCTTGAATTATAGTTGGAAGACATTGAGAAACAATATGCTCCTGCATTTCTGAACTCTAAAATGTCACCTTCTGTGATTTCAGCAATTCTACGGTTGTTGGCGAAAGTATCAGTCTCGCAAATGTATCCTACAACAGAGTAAAAACGCTCTTTTCCTTTTGGGTTAGAGATGTTTTCGATATGATGTGAAGATCCGTAGAACATAGGACGGATTAAGTGGTTGAAACCACTGTCAATTCCTGCGAAAACTGTTGATGTTGTTTGTTTTACTACGTTTACTTTTACTAAGAAATGACCTGCTTCGCTCACCAAGAATTTTCCTGGTTCGAAAATCAAGGTTAAATCTCTGCCATATTCTGTACAGAAAGCGTTGAATCTTTTTGATAATTTTTTACCTAATTCTTCGATGTCTGTTTCGATATCGTCTTTTTTGTAAGGAACTTTGAATCCGCTTCCGAAATCTAAGAATTGTAAATCTTTGAAATGTTTAGCCGTATCGAACAAGATTTCAGCAGCATACAAGAATACTTCGATATCTAAAATATCAGATCCTGTGTGCATGTGAATTCCAACGATGCTCATTTTTGTATTTTCAACAATTCGCAAAATATGCGGAATCTGGTGAACAGAAATTCCGAATTTACTATCGATATGTCCAACAGAAATGTTAGCATTTCCGCCCGCCATTACATGAGGATTGATACGGATACATACCGGAATATGTGGATGTTTTGTTCCGAATTGCTCTAAAATAGATAAATTGTCGATATTGATTTGTACACCCATTGCGGCAACTTCTTCGATTTCTTCTAGGGAAACGCCGTTTGGTGTAAAGAAAATTCTTTCGGGTTCATAGCCAGCATGAAGTCCTAACTGAACCTCCTGAATTGATACAGTATCTAACCCAGACCCCATGTTCTTTAATAACTGTAGAATCGCAATGTTAGACAATGCCTTCATGGCATAATTAACTCTTAAATTCTCAACCTTAGAGAATGCTTTAGTTAATCGGTTGTACTGTGATTGGATTTTTTCAGCATCGTAAACATACAATGGACTTCCAAATTGGTCTGCTAACTGCAGTAAATCTTTTGCTTGCATTTTTAAACTTATTTTATGCAAAGTTATTACTCTTTTGTGTATCAGCAAATAAATTAAAGAAAAATAACAAATTATAACAAATTGTTTGTTTTTGAACAAAAAGTTTGTGTTTTTGAAATTTTGTAACGTGGTAGGAGGTTCAAAGGGGCAGAGGTACAAAGATACAAAGGTTTTTTGCCACGAATTTCACAAATTACACTAATTTATAAATGCTGTTGAGAATTTTTTGCCACAGATTATATGGATTAAAAGGATTTCTTTTATCCTAAATTTAAAAACAAGCCAAATGTTTGAATTTAGCCCCGATAGAGGCGGTATCCTCGCATCCCGATAGCTATCGGGAGGAGAGATATAGCCGAAAGCGGGAACTATGTTTATTTAAATGCCAATTGTGATGCTTCAAAATATTTTTGTTTGCCACGAATTGCACAAATTTTCACGAATTATATTTTTTCGCAAAATGCTCAAAACATAGCCCGTGGTTTCAACCACGGGAACGCAATATATGATTACGCTCAATCCGTAACGTTTCCCGTGGTTGAAACCACGGGCTATGTTTGAAATAGAAATCGGCTAGAAAATAAAAATTCGTGAAAATTTGTGCAATTCGTGGCTAAGAAAAAAATCCTTTCAATCATGATAATCTGTGGCTAAAAAAACAAAACCCCTGAATTATTAATTCAAGGGTTTGTTAGTAGTATGTGTTGTATTTTTATTCGGTTTTTATAGGCTAGGAAGATCTCCTTTTCCTTTAGTAGGCAAGTTTGTAGATCCCATAAGGAATAAATCTACTTCTCTTGCTGCTTCGCGACCTTCTGAAATAGCCCACACGATTAATGATTGTCCTCTTCTCATATCACCTGCAGTGAAAATGTGAGGAACATTTGTCTGATAGTTATGCGCTTTATAATTGCTTCTAAAATCAGTTTCGATTCCTAATTGCTCGCTCAATGTTTTCTCAGGACCTGTAAATCCAAGCGCTAATAAAGCTAAATCGCAAGGCCAGATTTTCTCAGAACCTTCTTTTTCGATTAATTCAGGACGCTGACCTGGAGTCATTTTCCATGCCACTTCAACTGTTTTTAATCCAGTTAACTCACCTTTGTCGTTAGAAATGAATTCTTTAGTGTTGATCAACCAGTTTCTGTCACAACCTTCTTCGTGAGAAGATGATGTTTTTAACTGCAACGGCCAGAAAGGCCAAGGAGTTGACTCGCTTCTTCCAACTGGAGGTTTTGGTAAAATCTCAAAGTTAGTTACCGATTTAGCTCCATGTCTGTTAGAAGTTCCAATACAGTCAGAACCCGTATCTCCACCACCAATAACGATTACATCTTTACCAGTTGCTTTAACTTGATCTGGAATTGATTCTCCAAATAAAACTTTAGTTTGTTGTGTTAAGAAATCCATTGCCTGAACAACACCTTTGCTTTCGATTCCTTTAGTTGGCAAGCTTCTTCTTTCAGTTGCTCCTCCGCATAAAACGATAGAATCGAATTGGTTTAATTCTTCCACACTGAAGTTAACCCCAACGTTTACATTCGTTTTGAAAGTGATTCCTTCTGCTTCAAGAATAGCTACACGTCTGTCTATAATTCCTTTTTCTAATTTGAAATTTGGAATTCCGTAACGTAATAAACCTCCAATTGCGTTGTCTCTTTCGAAAACAGTAACGGTGTGACCAGCTCTGTTTAATTGTTGAGCAGCTGCAAGACCTGCAGGTCCTGAACCAATTACAGCAACAGTTTTACCAGTTCTTGTTTTTGGCGCTTGTGGTTTGATCCATCCTTCAGCGAAACCTCTTTCTACAATGCTTTTTTCGATATTTTCGATAGAAACCGGATCTTTGATAATTCCTAATACACATGATTTCTCACATGGAGCAGGGCATAAACGTCCTGTAAATTCTGGGAAGTTATTAGTAGATTGTAAAATCTCTAATGCGCTTTGCCATTCTTCCTGATGTACCATGTCGTTGAAGTCAGGAATTAAATTTCCTAACGGACAACCACTGTGGCAAAAAGGAATTCCACAGTCCATACATCTTGATCCTTGTTCTTTTAATTTATCTTTTGGTACCGGAATAGTAAATTCATTGTAGTTAGAAACACGTTCTGCTACTGCTAAATTACTTTCATCGGCTCTGTTATATTCTTTAAATCCGCCTATTTTACCCATGACATTTAAATAAATTTAGTTGTGAGTTGTAAAATGTGAGAGGTGAGTTAAAAAACTTAGCACCTCTGCACCTTTGTATCTCAGAACCTTTTAATTAAGCTATTAATTCTTCTATTTTTTTCTCTTCTGCAATTCTTTTTAATGCTTTTTTGTAATCAGTTGGCATTACTTTTACGAAGTGCTGTTGTTGGTTTTCCCAGTCTGCTAAAATTCTTTTTGCTAATGGACTGCTTGTGTACAATGAATGATTTTTGATCAATTTTCTTAGTTTCGTAACGTCCTCTTCTTCCAACGGATCGAATGCAACCATTTCCATGTTGCAAACTGTTGAGTCGAATTTCTTATTTGGATCGTAAACATAAGCTACACCACCGCTCATACCAGCCGCGAAGTTTCTTCCTGTTTTTCCTAAAACTACTACTGTACCACCGGTCATGTACTCGCATCCGTGATCTCCAATTCCTTCAACAACTGCTGTTGCTCCAGAATTTCTAACACAGAAACGCTCTCCGGCCATTCCATTAATATAAGCCTCTCCGGTAATAGCTCCGTAAAGGGCAACGTTTCCAATAATGATATTGTCTTCAGGTTTGAAAGTTGCAGTAGGAGGTACTTTTACAATTAATTTTCCTCCAGAAAGCCCTTTTCCTAAATAATCATTACAGTTTCCGTGAATTTTAAATGACAATCCGTTTGTTGCAAAAGCACCAAAACTTTGTCCGGCAGAACCTTCAAAATCAACTAAAATAGTGTCATCAGGTAATCCTTGTGCGCCGTAGATTTTTGAGATTTCGTTACTCAAAATCGCACCTACAGAACGGTCTGTATTTTTAATTTTAAAGGTTACTCTTGTTTTTTCTTTTCTATAGATAGACGGAATCGCTTCTTTGATGATGTCAAAATCCAATACATTTTCAAGTTGGTGATCTTGAGTTGTTGTATTATGATTTGGCTCTGTTTTCGCTTTTTCCGGTTTGTATAGAATTGATGACAAGTCTAAACCATTTGCTTTATAATGTTTGATGGCTTTGTTCACATTTAATTTTTGTGACTGACCTACCATTTCTTTTAAAGTTCTGAAACCTAATTGTGCCATGATTTCTCTTAACTCTTCAGCAATGAAATACATGAAGTTGATTACGTGCTCTGGAGTTCCTTTGAAATTTTTTCTCAATTCAGGATCCTGAGTTGCAATACCAACTGGGCAAGTATTTAAGTGACAAGCTCTCATCATGATACATCCAGAAGCTACAAGCGGAGCCGTTGCGAAACCAAATTCTTCAGCTCCTAATAAAGCTGCGATAGCTACGTCACGACCTGTTTTCAGCTGTCCGTCACATTCAAGAACTACACGACTTCTTAAATCGTTTAAGATCAAAGTTTGCTGTGCTTCCGCTAAACCAAGTTCCCATGGAATACCTGTGTGTTGTAAAGATGTTAATGGTGCAGCTCCCGTTCCTCCGTCGTAACCAGAAATCAAGATAACGTCAGCTTTTGCTTTGGCAACTCCGGCAGCGATGGTTCCAACTCCAACTTCAGAAACTAATTTTACGTTGATACGAGCTTCACGGTTTGCATTTTTCAAATCGTAAATCAACTGAGATAAATCCTCAATTGAGTAAATATCGTGGTGAGGAGGAGGCGAAATCAAACCTACATAAGGTGTAGAGTTTCTAGTTTCAGCAATCCAAGGCACTACTTTTTCTCCAGGTAACTGTCCACCTTCACCAGGTTTTGCTCCCTGAGCCATTTTAATCTGGATTTCTTTAGCGTTTGTCAAATAGTTGATCGAAACACCAAAACGTCCTGATGCAACTTGTTTGATAGCAGAGTTTCTAGAATCTCCGTTAATTTCTTTCTGGAAACGTTTTGGATCTTCTCCACCTTCCCCAGAGTTACTTTTTCCACCAATTCTGTTCATTGCAATCGCTAAATTCTCGTGTGCTTCTCTAGAAATAGATCCGTAAGACATTGCACCCGTTTTGAATTTCTTTACAATTTCTGTCCAAGGTTCTACTTCATCAATAGAAATTGGATCTAAATTATTGAATTCAAACAAACCTCTAATGGTCATTAAGTTTGAGCTTTGCTCGTTAACGGCATTTGAGTATTCTTTATAACTTTCTGGGCTGTTTAAACGAACCGCTTGTTGTAATTTAGAAATCGTAGTTGGGTTAAACATGTGTTTTTCACCGCCACGTCTCCATCTGTAAATACCTCCAATTTCAAGAGACAGCAAGTTTGCAATTTTTGAATTTGGGAAAGCTTTTTGGAAACGTTTTTTAACCTCTTTTTCAACTTCCATTAAACCGATTCCTTCAATTCTTGACGGAGTGTAAGGGAAGTATTTAGATGTAAATGTTTTGTTTAATCCTAAAATCTCGAAAATCTGAGCAGCTCTATATGAATGTAAAGTAGAGATACCAATTTTGTTCATGATTTTTACGATTCCTTTTGCAATCGCTTTGTTGTAATTTACAACTGCATAATCAGCTTTTACTTTTGTAATGAAACCTTTTTCAACTTGATCGTGAATGATTTCATTTACCATATAAGGGTTGATAGCACTTGCACCGTATCCGAACAATAAAGCAAAATGATGAGGTTCTCTTGGTTCTGCAGATTCGATGATGATTCCGAATTTAGAACGAACCTGTAAAATGTTTAATGAGTGGTGAATGTAAGAACAAGCCAATAACATTGGAATTGGAGCTAATTCTTCGCTAACACCTCTATCAGATAAGATGATGATGTTGCATCCTTCTTCAACTGCTTTAAAAGTAGCCTGAACACATTTTTCAAGGGCACGCTCTAAACCGTTAACTCCTTTTTCTATTTTATATAAAGTAGAAATAGTAGCCGATTTGAAATCTGGGTGATCGATATTTCTAATTTTATCCAAATCCTCGTTAGAAACAACTGGATTTTGGATTTTTAGTTTTTTACATTGTTTAGATTCAATTTCAAAAATATTGAAATCTCCACCAATTGCTAAACTGATATCAGTAATGATTTCTTCACGAATACCATCCAACGGCGGGTTAGTAACCTGAGCAAATAATTGTTTGAAGTAATTGTATAACAACTGAGGCTGATCTGAAAGAACTGCCAAAGGAGTATCGTTACCCATAGAACTGATTGCTTCAGCTCCGTCGCTACCCATTGGATTGATGATTGTTTTTAAATCTTCAATAGTATAGCCAAATAATTTTTGTCTTGTTACGAAATCTAATTTTTCAACAGGAGTAGGGTTGTTCGTGTAAGGAACACTAGCCAATGGCAATAAGTTTTCGTCAACCCATTGTTGGTACGGACGTTTTGTAACTATCGCTTTCTTAACTTCCTCGTCTTCGATGATACGACCTTCATTCATGTCAACCAAGAACATTTTTCCTGGCTCAAGACGACCGTGCTGAATTACATCTTCTGGATCGATGTCTAATACACCAATTTCAGATGACATAATTACGAATCCGCTTTTTGTTAATGTATAACGAGAAGGACGCAATCCGTTTCTGTCTAGTAAAGCACCAATTACGTTTCCATCTGTAAACGGAATAGAAGCAGGACCATCCCAAGGCTCCATGATACAAGCGTTGTACTCATAGAAAGCTCTTTTCTCTGGAGACATTGTTTGGTGTTTTTCCCAAGCTTCAGGAACTACCATCATCATTGCCTCTGGAAGCGAACGTCCAGTCATTAATAAAAGTTCTACCACCATATCCATAGAAGCAGAATCTGATTTTCCTTCTAAGATAATTGGGAATAATTTTTTGATATCATCGCCAAAAACTTTGCTTTGCATAAGCTCTTCACGAGCACGCATGCGGCTTACGTTTCCACGAAGTGTGTTGATCTCACCATTATGACACATATATCTAAACGGTTGAGCTAAGTCCCAAGATGGGAATGTATTTGTAGAGAAACGTTGGTGTACAAGCGCTAAACGAGTCACTAGGTCCGGATCTTTCAAATCTATATAATAACGGCTGATGTCTTCCGGCATCAATAAACCTTTATATATTATAGTAGTTGTCGATAAACTAGTAAAATAAAACATATGGCTTTCAGAAGTTTTTGATCCTCTTACGGCATGTTCAGCAATTTTTCTAGCTGCAAAAAGTTTTGCATTAAATTCTTGTTCAGTTAAATCTTGTCCGTTTTTAGAAACGAAAACTTGTTTAATTGTTGGTTCTTTTTCTGCGGCAATTTCACCTAAATTTTCAACGTCAACTGGCACATCTCTCCAACCTAAAACTTTTAAGTTTTGGTCTTTAATAGTAGCCTCAAATGCATTAATGCAAAAAGAAACCTGGTTTTTGCTTTTTGGTAAAAAAACCATTCCTACTGCATATTCACGCGCTTCAGGGATTTCAAAGTCACATACTTTCTTAAAAAAATCATGAGGAATGTCGAATAAAATTCCGGCTCCGTCACCAGTTCTTCCATCAGAACTAACGGCACCACGATGTTCTAATTTAATTAAGATGTCTAATGCTTTGTGAATAATATCATTTGACTTAATACCATTCAAATTACAAATAAATCCTGCACCACAATTGTCGTGTTCAAATTCAGGCAGATAAAGCCCTTGTTCTTTAACTCTCATTCTTGATATTTTTTTTACAAAAATAAAGATTTCGTTAAACATAATGTATTGAAATTATGCTTTTGCTTTCATTTTTGCTGTAATATTAGAAAATGGGTTCTTAATTATTAATATTATTATATAAAGCATCGCGAATTGCTAAAAATATAATTACTCTTAAAATATATTAGGAAAAATCGTCGGGAGGCCAATAAAACCGATGAATTTTTTGTTAAATATCAAACGTTTTATAGGGTTTGTGTTAACATTAACAAATTATTCAGTTAACGATTTATTTGCTTTGATAAATTATCAACGCTTAATACCTATATATAACATTTATTTAATTGAAAAAGATTTTCCTATTAAGTTGTATTTTGTTACTTTTGTCGCACTTTTATTCTGAAATAAATTCAGGACCAGACAAATTCTATATTATGAACATACACGAATATCAAGGAAAAGAAATTTTAGCGAGTTACGGAGTACGCGTGCAACGCGGAATCGTGGCTAATAATGCAGTTGAAGCTGTGGCTGCTGCAAAACAATTAACTGCCGAAACTGGAACAGGATGGCATGTAATTAAAGCACAAATTCACGCAGGTGGTCGTGGAAAAGGTGGTGGAGTTAAGCTGGCAAAAAACTTACAGCAAGTTGAAGAGTTAGCAGAACAAATCATCGGAATGCAATTAATTACACCTCAGACTCCGCCTGAAGGTAAAAAAGTTAACAAAGTATTAGTTGCTGAAGATGTGTACTATCCTGGAGAAAGCGAAACTTCTGAATTTTATGTTTCTGTTTTATTGAATAGAGGTACAGGACGCAACATGATTATGTATTCTACTGAAGGTGGAATGGATATTGAAGAAGTTGCTGAACATACTCCACACTTAATCTTTACTGAAGAAATCGATCCTTCTGTTGGATTACAAGGTTTCCAAGCTAGAAGAATTGCTTTTAATTTAGGTCTTTCTGGAAATGCTTTTAAAGAAATGGTAAAATTCATCGATGCACTTTACAATGCTTACATTGGTTCTGATGCTTCTATGTTTGAAATCAACCCAGTTTTAAAAACTTCTGATAACAAAATCTTAGCTGTAGATGCTAAAGTAAATATCGACGATAACGCTTTATACAGACAAGCTAAATATGCTGAAATGAGAGATATCCGTGAGGAGAATCCAATCGAAGTTGAGGCTAAAGAAGTTGGTCTAAACTATGTGGATCTTGACGGTACTGTAGGATGTATGGTAAACGGAGCTGGTCTTGCAATGGCAACTATGGATTTAATTAAATATGCTGGTTTTGAGCCTGCTAACTTCCTTGACGTAGGAGGAACTGCTGATGCAAAACGTGTTGAAACAGCTTTCAGAATTATCTTGAAAGATCCAAACGTAAAAGCTATTTTAATTAACATCTTCGGAGGAATCGTTCGTTGTGATCGTGTTGCTCAAGGTGTTGTTGATGCTTACAAAAACATGGGAGATGCTATTAAAGTGCCAATTATCGTTCGTTTGCAAGGAACAAATGCTGAAATTGCAAAAGAATTAATTGACAACTCTGGTATGCCAATTTTATCTGCAGTTCAGTTCCAAGAAGCTGCTGACCAAGTTAAAGCTGCTCTTTCTTAATTAAATAAGAAATCAATTTATATAGAAAATCCATTCCGAAAGGAGTGGATTTTTTTTTGATTTAACCGCAAAGTCCGCAAATTTTTTTTAGAGATTGTGAATGCTAATAAAGTTCGCAAAGCTATTATGTATAAAGCTTTGCGATTTTTTTGAGAACATAGCCCGTGGTTTCAACCACGGGAACACAATGTATATTACGCAATTTGTATTTTACAAGCGTCACCGTGGTTGAAACCACGGGCTATATTTTAAAAAGAAAAGTTCGCAAAGCTTTATGAATAAAACTTTGCGAACTTTGCGTAAATCCTTGTGTTCTTTGCGGTTAACTATTTCTTATTTTTCCCGTTTTTAAAAACCACTTTTTCAACAACATCTGGTTTTCCATTTCCTTTTGGGAATGATTTCTTCTTAGGTTTTCCAGTTGCTGAACCTGATTTTGAAGGACTTTTGTCGCCTCTATATTTTTCTGAATCTTTTGGAGCGGCTTTAAATTCAGGTCTATCTTTAGATGTTTCTTTCTTCGGAATTTCTGCTTTATGTTTTGCTAAAACGTCAGTTGGATTTTTAGGGTTTTCTTTAGTTCCTCTTAAATGAATTACCAATCCGTTTAGAAAGTTACGCAAAACCTGATCGCCGCATTCCATATAATTTGGATGATCTTCGGCTCTAAAAAAAGCTCCAAGCTCAGATTTCGAAATTCTAAAATCTACTAATTCTAAAATTTCAACTATTTGGTCATCACGGAGCATCAAAGCCACGCGAAGTTTTTTAAGTATATCGTTATTTGTCATATTTTTTGTTTAAAGTTTTTTTGTTTCAGGTTTCAGGTTTTTATCCGAAACTAAAACTTATTATTTGCTTTTTGCAAAGGTAGTTTTTTAAAATGATTAAAATTGAGAATTAAAATCATTTAAAACTTCAACCAATTTATATAAATCTTCTTTAAGATGATTTGCTGTAATTACAATACGATTTAAAGGTTCAGCGTCTTTTGTGTATTTAAAACTTGCAATAATAATTTTTTCTTGCTTTAGTTTTTCTACCAAATCATTCGATAAAAGATAAATTAAAGGATAATTTCTATCAAAAAGTATTTCGTTATTTTTGGTTAAAATCGAATCGATATAACTCAAATTATCTTTCAGTTTTTTATGCTGTATTTTATAAATTTCTTTTGCATCAGAAAGTGTTTGGACAAAAGCAGGATTCATTCCCGCAGCGCTTGTAAAAGTTTCTAATTCTTTTATTTCATTGATAAATTCAGAATCTGATGCAATAACACCGCCAGTTAATCCAAAAGCTTTTCCGAGAGAAGAAACCAATATTTTTCTTTTAATTGGAAATTTAATTGAAGCATAAATTCCTGAGCCATTTTCGTTTACAATTCCCAAAGAATGAGATTCGTCAATAACTAAGGTAATTTCTTTATGGCTTGAAATTTTCTCTAGAAATGATAAATCAACAGGTTGCGTTTGAAATGAAGGTACTCCATCAGTCAAAATTGTTATTTTTTCTGGTTTCGAATCTAATAAGCGATTATTCAGTTTTTCGTCTATAAAAACAGGAAAACTATTTTCAATTTGGATAGCCGAATGAATTTCATTTAAATGATAAAAAGAATCAGTCTGTTTTTTTAATTTTTCCAAAACCAATTTTCCAGCCAACATTCCTGAAGAAACCGTAACGACGCTTTCTGAGCCAATATGAGAAGCCAAATAGGTTTCGCCTGCATCATAAGCGGTTAATTGAATATTTGCCGTTCTGGAGCTTCCGTAAGTAGTTCCCCATTTTAAAATATTCTGAACGACTAAATCCTGAAAGTCTTTGTTTGTCGGAAGTCCTAAATAGGCAGTTCCGCCAAAATACAAATACTGATTTTGGTCAATTTCGATAATACGGTCTGGAAATTTTTCGACTTTCATTTTATAAAAGTGTAACTCCCGTTCCGTTTAAATCAGAATAGCTTATTACACCGTCTTTAATGGTTACGCCAGTTGCAATATCTTCTGCCAAAAGAAGTGCACCGTCCATATCTACATAATCCAATTGAGGCAGCAAATGCGCAATCGCAGAAATTCCAACGGTAGATTCTGTCATACATCCAACCATTGTTTTTAATCCTAATTTTTTAGCATCTTCAATCATACGTTTTCCAGGAGTTAAACCGCCGCATTTTACAAGTTTTACATTTACACCATGAAAATGATTGTGGCATTTTGCAACATCTTCTTCAATAATACAACTTTCGTCAGCAATTACGGGAAGAACAGAATGTTTGAAAACTTCTTTATGACCTTCCCAATTGTCTGCTTTCATAGGCTGTTCTAGAAATTCTACCCCCAGTTTTTTTAATTCAACTGCGTTATTAATAGTTTCATCAACTGTCCATCCGCAATTGGCGTCGATTCTAAAAACAGAATTGGTGTGTTTTCTAAGTTCTTTTACAATTTCGATGTCTTCCTTAGTTCCCAATTTAATTTTGTAAATAGGCCAAGGAAGTTCTTTCATTTTAAAAACCATTTTTTCAATCGTGTCAATTCCGATTGTATAATCTGTTAGCGGATTATGATCGGTTTTGTAATTCCACAATTCGTATAATTTTTTGCCTTTTTTGCGAGCATACAAATCATTATAAGCCAAATCTAAAGCGCACAAAGCAAACATGTCATCTTTTAAATACGGATGCATTTTTGCCCAAAATACTTCTGGAGTTTCATCTTGGGTATTTTCGATAATGCTTCTGATTTTCTCCAAATCCTGAATCATCATCGGAACTGTAATATGATAATAAGGATTGGAAGTTGCTTCTCCAAAACCAGAAAAACCATCGCTTTGCAATTCGACAATTAGAGAAGGTTGAACATCAATTGATTCTCTAGAAATGGTGAAAGTGTGTTTTAGTTTGAGATTATACTCTCTTAAAATAAGTTTCATTTTTATAAATGTATTTTTTTATTTCTAATTAATAAGCCAGCCAAAGTAGCGCTTCAACAAAATTATCACGCCAAAGTTTTTCATTGTGTTCGCCACCTTTTACAATCTTTATTTTGTCGAGATGGAGGCAGTAACAGCGTTTGGTATCTAGTAAACGCTTCATTTTTGTTAAATCGTTTACCATGTCATCACTTTCTTTATCGCCACATAAAAAATAAATTTTAGTCTTGATTTTAGATTGTTTTTCTGTGAAAGTATAAATGTCGTTAGAAAACCAAAAAGAGGGCGAAAAAACTCCAGCTTTTCCAAAAACTTCGGGATATTTTAAAGCGCCATAATAAGAAACTAAACCTCCAAGCGAACTTCCGAAAAGAATCGTGTTTTTTGGTTTTGTTTTGGTTCTGTAATTTTTATCGATATGTGGTTTTAGGGTTTTTACAATAAATTCCAAGTAATTATCGGCATTTCCGCCGCCATATTTTTCATTTTTAAAAGGAGTTAATTCATCGATTCGTTTTTCGTTTCCATGTTCAATTCCAACAACAATTACGGGAGCTTTTAAACTGTCTAATTTTTCATCAACATTCCATTCTCCAACGTAAGAAGTTTTTGCGTCAAATAAATTTTGGGCATCGTGCATGTAAACAACGCTGTATTTTTTCTGAATCTCTTTGGAATAATTTTCTGGAAGATAAATCCAGATTTTTTTTGAGGTATGAAGTTGAGGCGCTTCAATTGTAAAAGTCGTTACATTTTTTGAAGCGGTGCTTTCTTGAGCCTTTCCGATAAGGGTAATTAAAAATAAAATAGCTAGAAAAATCCTCTTCATTAACCGTGTTTTGTAATTTTATTTAAAAGCAATATTTTAGCTAAAAATAATAAATTGATGAATACAGAAGCAGAAAAAAGAAGCTTACTTTTAGAAATGATTATGTTCGCCACTGTAGACGGACATCTGCATAAGCGTGAGCACGATTTTTTAAAATTGGTGGCTTTAGAATTGGGTATAAGCAATGAAGAATTTCAGGATTTATTTCATCAGGAAATGAAACCAGTTGTTATAAAATCTGAAATGCAGCGTATCAATCAATTCTATAGATTGGCTTTGTTAATGCATTGCGATGGCGTTTTGCACGAAAAGGAATTTAAAGCGATTCAGCAAATTGCTTTAGAAATGGGATTGAACCTTTCTGCCGTAAAACGTGTTTTGCAAATGATGAAAAATACGCCAAATACGGTAATTAATCCAATTGTGTTAATGGAAATTTTTCAGGAACAGCACAATTAAGCCAACTGTTCCTGTAGTTTCTTAATTTCATCACGAAGCTTAGCAGCTTGTAAGAAATCTAATTCTTTAGCCGCTTTTTCCATCGTTTTACGCTTTTCGCGAATCATTTTTTCTAATTCGGTTTTTGATAAATAAGCTGTTTCTGGTTCGGCAGCAACCGGAATTGGATGTCCTAATTCATATTCAACCAATGGATTTTTGGTAAACGCGCTTTCGATTTTTTTGTTTAAAGCCTGAGGAACGATATTATTTTGTACGTTGAAATTAATCTGTTTTGTTCTTCTGTAATCGGTTTCGTCAATTGTTCGCTGCATGCTCGCCGTAATTTTATCGGCATACATAATTGCTTTTCCGTTTAAGTTTCTTGCCGCACGCCCAATTGTCTGTGTTAAAGATCTATGATTACGTAAAAAACCTTCTTTATCGGCGTCTAAAATAGCAACAAGCGAAACTTCGGGTAAATCTAAACCTTCACGAAGTAAATTAACTCCAATTAAAACATCAAAAAGCCCTTTTCTTAAATCTTGCATGATTTCGATACGTTCTAAAGTATCAACTTCAGAATGGATGTAACGACAGCGAATGTTTACTTTTGTTAGATATTTAGCTAATTCTTCGGCCATTCTTTTGGTTAAAGTTGTCACTAAAACCCTTTCGTCCAATTCACATCTTACCTGAATTTCTTCGATCAAATCATCAATCTGATTTAAACTTGGGCGAACTTCAATAACTGGATCTAATAATCCAGTTGGACGAATAATCTGCTCGACATAAATTCCATCCGATTTTTGAAGTTCATAATCGGCAGGAGTTGCAGAAACATACAGAACTTGATTTTGTAAAGCTTCGAATTCTTCAAACTTTAATGGTCGGTTGTCCATTGCTGCTGGGAGACGGAAACCATATTCAACTAGATTTTCTTTTCGGCTTCGGTCGCCTCCATACATGGCATGAACCTGAGAAACCGTAACGTGACTTTCGTCGATAATCATCAGATAATCACTTGGAAAATAATCTAATAAACAGAAAGGTCTTGTTCCAGCTTCACGTCCGTCAAGGTAACGTGAGTAATTTTCAATTCCAGAACAATAACCCAATTCTCGAATCATTTCGAGATCGAAATTGGTTCTTTCTTCTAAACGTTTAGCTTCAAGATGTTTTCCGATTTCTTTAAAGTAATCAACTTGTTTTACCAAGTCTTGTTGAATCTGCCAAATTGCGCCTTGTAAAACTTCTGGAGAAGTCACAAACATGTTGGCAGGATATATGGTTAATCTTTGAAATTTCTCTATTACCTGAGAAGTTTTCGCATCAAATGCTTCGATTTCTTCAATTTCATCTCCAAAGAAATGAATTCGATAAGCATCATCAGCATAACTTGGATAAACTTCAACCGTATCTCCTTTAATCCTGAAAGTTCCTGGATTAAAATCGGCTTCTGTTCTGGCATATAAACTTTGCACTAAACTGTGTAATAATTTAGTTCGCGAAATAACCTGATCTCTTTTAATTTCAATTACGTTTTTCTGAAATTCAACAGGATTTCCAATACCATACAAGCAAGAAACTGACGCAACAACCAAAACGTCGCGTCTTCCTGAAAGCAGGGAAGAAGTCGTGCTTAAACGCATTTTCTCCAATTCTTCATTGATAGATAAATCTTTCTCAATAAAAACTCCAGTTACGGGCATAAAAGCTTCTGGCTGATAATAGTCGTAATAAGAAACGAAATATTCAACCGCATTATTCGGGAAAAATTGCTTGAATTCTGAATACAATTGCGCCGCCAAAGTTTTATTATGAGCCAAAACTAAAGTTGGTCTTTGCACTTCCTGAATTACGTTTGCAACTGTAAACGTTTTTCCGGAACCTGTAACTCCCAATAAAGTTTGATATTTGTCTCCGTCGACAATACCTTGAGCCAATTTTTGTATGGCTTGCGGCTGATCTCCTTTCGGACTATATTCTGAAGAAACTTGGAATTTCATTTGCGTATACTGAAAATTTGGTTTTGTAAAGATACGAAGTTTGAACGCTAATCTAAAAAATTAATAACGGCATCGTTTACAGTCTTTGGCTGATCGATGGTTAAAAAATGTCCAGCATCTTTTATAATTTTTGTTTTACTATTTGATAGATATTTTTTTGCTCTTTCTAGACTTTCTTCAGAATTAATAACATCATTATCACCGATTAAAACCAAAACTGGATTTTGAATTGATTCTAATTCTTTATCTGAAAAAGGCATCATTTTGAGCATGCTCGAATTGGATTTTGCATATTTATTCGCCAAATAAAATTGTCTCTTATAAATGACACTAATATTTTCTGGATGTGTAGAAAAAGTCTTCAATGTTTTTCCGAATTTTTTTTCACTTGGAAAAAATTTCAGCATCAAAGCTGCTGACGTTTTTCTAGGCTGATCAATAAATTTAAAAGTTTGTGCAGGACTTAACAGCACAATTTTATCTATCGAATTGGATTTTTGAGTTGCTAATAAAGTAGCAATCCAGCCACCTCGAGAAGCAGCGACAACATCGAATTTCTTTAGTTTATAATGATTGAAAACTTCATTATAAAAAACAAGAATATCTTTTGACGAAAGTGGCTTCGTAGTCAAATTAGATTTGTTGGGTTCCATTATAAAATCAATTGCGTAAATGCGGTGATTTTTGGCTAAAGCCTTAATATTCGGATACCACATGGTAGAACTGGCATCCATTCCGTGAAGCAAAACCAGATCTTTTCCGTTTTTTGGTCCAGCCATTACAACATGCGCTGTTCCGAAACTTGTTTTTACATCTTCTTCTGTGTAAGGAATGTTCCAAAGTTTCAAAGCTTTATCATAAGCTGCTTGATAATTTACTTCTTCGTTTTTGGTTTTAAAAACATAATCTTCAAATTTTGGTTTTTTTGAAGCACAACTTGAAACTAAAAATAATACAATTAAGATTCGGGAATATTGTTTTAACATGGTGATAAAATTCAATTTTAAGCTTAAAGTTACGATTTGAGTAGCCTAAAAGTGTATTAGAATTTTACTTTAAAGTATCATAATTTTAAGATTTTTCAGTTTTAGAAGTCAGATAGTAAATCTGCACAAATGCTAGAATTGCATTTGGAATAATTACTGGCCAAAGCCATTGATTGAAATCTCTGTAATCATTTAGAAAAATACCGTAAATGACAAAGCAAATACAGCCAAACATATTAATAAATCGGATTGTTCTAAGGTTTTTCAGCAAGAAACCACCAACAATAAAAACAGACGCGAGATAACCAATGTATTCTGCCATAATCTTGATTTTAAATAGTTTACAATAAATGTAGCAAAAGCAAACTAAAAAATCAAAATTTGGTATTGGAAATCAGATATTTGAAGTAGTTTGTTTGCGGTTTTCTAGGTTTTCATTTGTCGAACTTTTAGCTTATCAAAAAATATTTCGCCCCTCTGGAGCTTTCAAACTACGACTAATAATCTTCTATAAATATTTCGTCCCGCAGGGACTATTCCCAAAATCATTAATTCATCAATTTGTGGTAAGGCTCCAGAGGAGCCAAATATCTATAGCAAGATTTCTAAGCCATATTCTAAAGCTCCAGCGGAGCGACATATTCTAATTATTACTGAAAGCAAATGTTTTAAATTAAAAAATTTCGATGATTATCACTTAAAAAACTCCAAGCCACAATACGACTGTTTTTCTTTCCTTGCGACATTTCGATCGTTTTTACCGAAACGGCATTTACTTTCTTCAAGATTTTATAAATCGAAGAAAGATTTTCTTTTTTCGAAACTAAAGTTGTAAACCATAAAACTTGCGATGGATATTTTGCACTTTCGTAAATCATTTGAGTTATGAATCCGATTTCACCTCCGTCGCACCATAATTCAGCATTTTGACCACCGAAATTTAAAACGGGATTTGTATTTCTTTTTTCTTTCGGATTAAGGTTGGAAACTTTTCTAGAAGTACTTTTATTGGCTTCTTTCGCAGATGCGTGAAAAGGCGGATTACACATCGTGAATGTAAAACGATCTTCGGGTGTAATTATATTTTTAAAAATAAATCGAGATTCTGTTTGCTGTTGTAAACTGATAGAATCGATTAAATCTGGATTTGCTTCAATAATTTTACTGCAATTTTCGATAGCTTTTTGGTCAATATCTGTTCCGACAAAACTCCAATTGTAAATCGAATTTCCTAAAATTGGATAAATTAAATTGGCACCAGTTCCGATATCCAAACCTAAAACATGAGGTGTTTCGGGAATTTGATTGTTGTTGCTTTCTGCCAATAAATCTGCTATGTAATGAATATAATCTCCACGCCCAGGAATTGGCGGGCAAAGATAATTTTTAGGAATATCCCAATTTTGAATATTGTAATAGGTTTGAAGTAAAGCTTTATTTAAAGTTTTTACAGCAAGCGGATTACTGAAATCGACCGTTTCTATTCCGAATTTATTGATAGAAACAAAAGCTTTCAATTCTGGACAATTTGAAATCAGTTTTTCGAAATCATATCTAGAACGATGAAGATTTCTTGGGTGTAAATTGTCTTTTTGTGAATTGTTTTCTGCTTTCATTTTTATTGATTTCGAGACAAAGATAGGTATTCCTTTTTTTAAAGAATGCTCCATAGGAGCGTAATATTTATAGTAGATTGATTTATCATTAAAGAAAATATTTCGTCCCGCTGGGACTTTTTTATTTTTTAATTTTTCTAATCAAAACATTCCATTAAAAGTAAATCTCCTTCGCGATGTGTAATCGTTACAATGCCATCTTTTTCAACAGAATTACTGCTTCCAGTTCTGTAGCCCATTGTAAGTGTATCATCGTTTAATTCGTATTTCAAATTGGTAGAATTAATTCCATTTACGACACCAATAGGAATTAGAGAAATGGGAGTTTTTGCAGTGTACCATTTCTCAAATTTTGAAGGCAAAAGAAATATTTTCGAATGATCGTCGAGAATTACAATCTTAATCAGATTACGATAACGAACAATATTGGTCAAATTTGTAATAGTATGATCGGCGCGTTTTCCAGTTGCCCAAACGACGTTTACGGCTGGAATTTTTCTTTCGATAAGATAATCAAAAGCTTTTTCCAGATCTGTTTTATCTTGGTCTGGAGTATGAACGATTTCTATTGGAAATTGCGATGTTTTGTAAATTTCTGGATCAAATCCATAATCAAAATCTCCCAAAAGAACATCGACTTTTATGCCTAACTCAATGACTCTTTCTATAGCCGAATCTAAAACAACAACCAAAGGAGACCATTCTAATAATTGTCCTAAAAGTTCAGGATCGCAAGCCGCTCCATTCGCAATTATTAAAGCTGGTTCCTGATCGTCTCGTACTATATGATGTGATGACATGTGAGTTTTTTTGAATGTGAAGCAAAGATACGGGTTAGAATTTTAGATTGTAGATTTTAAATTTTAGATTTTTTTCGACTTTTAAATAATCTAAAATCTACAATCTAAAATCTACAATCTAAAATCTAAAATCAGAAATCTAATAATCTTCGGTGGTAATTTATTTGTCCTAAATGATAAGTTAAATGTGTTGAAAGATGAACTAAGAAAAATCCTGTTGTCATTTCTTTTTCAAATACAATTTGAGGATAAATTTTCTCTAAATCAGTTTCGGTTAAAGAATCTAGAGCATTATTTACTACTGAAATTGTATTTTCTATTTTTGAGATTAACTCAGATTTTGGAATATCTTTTAACGAGAATTCTAAAGGACGATTTCGAACATAACCTGTTTTTCCAATTTCGGCTCCAATGTAAGTATTCAGATTTCCAATTAAATGAAGACAAAGATTTCCTGCCGAATTGGATATGTTTTTATCGATAAGCCATAATGAATTTTCGTTTTCATACGATTCGATTTCGAATTTAAGTTTATCTAAATCGCGATTAAAAAGTATTTTTAAGGTTTGAATTAGTGTCATTAATTTCTGTTTTTTATCGGAATCCAGATTTCTTCCTCAGAATTCGGATCGTCTTTTTTATATTTTTCATTCATTACGGCAAAATGAGGTCTTTCGTCAACAATATATGCTGAATTTGGAAGCCATTCTGCAAAAATGTAATTGTAAGTTTTGTGAGCTTCTGTTGCTGGTCCAAAGTGAAGAAAAACGGCATACAAACCTCCAGAAACGACTAATGTTTTCATTCCATGCGGAAGGTCTTCATAGTCAGAAACTTCTACAGCGGCCCATTTCTGGAAATTGTCGCTAGGATTAAAATTATCAAAATAATTTTCTGGATAAACTTCTAGCGAATACAAATTTGAATTTATTGTATTTTTAATTTCTTTCTTTTTTGGCATAAAAGCATTCCATAATTGAAAAGTTTTGTTTTCGATGAAGGACATTTCTATAAAATGACCAGTAAGTTTTTTTTCGGTTAAGGTTTTGATTAAGGGCTGCATAAATTATTCGATTTTGTATTTTTTATGATCGGTTTCGCTCAAAGAGAAATAGCCGAGAGGATAATTATTTTTATCTGTTGTATTAATTATATTTCCTTTTACAGTTGCTGGCGGAGACTGAAACGGACCTCCAACGTTAGAACCCGCAATGCTTACTAGAATATTCATGTAATTATAATATTGTTTGGAGATGCCGTAATGTGTTACTTCAATTTCATCTCCAGCCTTTAAATCCTCATCTTCGGTGCTGCTGTAGATTTCATTTCCCTGATAAAATTTATCTTCAGATACGTAATAAGATGAAGTTACTTTGCTAGAATAAACGTATTTAAACAAATAATAATTTTCTTCATCAGCTGGATCAGTGTAAAAAGCTTTTATTTCGATTTCTTTTCCTGTAAAACCGCCGTCGTTTTTTTGTTCAATTCGAGTTATCGGCGCAACAGATTTTAAGGTTTCAGTTGCAGTATAGGTATTTCCTTCGTTAATAACGGTTAGAGTGTAGGTTTCATTAATAACTGGTATAAAATTATTGCAGACATAACGACCAGATTTATTAAGCTCTGTAAAATTGAATCTTTGATTTTTGCTATTGTTTACAAAAATTACCGCGCCAGAAACTATAGGCACTAATTGATCAAAATAACCTGTTGTGGTTGTTAATTTAATAACTTGTTGTCTGCCTGTTGAACCTTTTTCCCAATTAATTGCTGCTTCGATAACCAATTTTGGAGGCGCAGTGTCTAAGTCAACATCAACAACATCTTCACAGCTTGTAAAGAAAAGAGAAGTAAAAAATGCGATAAAAAAAACTAATTTTTTCATAAGTATATTTTTAGTTTCAGACTTCATTTTTAGAATTTGAAATTATAACTTACTGCTGGAACAACCCCGAATATAGATAATTGTACAGCTTCATTTACGCCAGTGTCAACATTTTGGCGAAAGTTAATCGATGCGGCATTCATTCGGTTATAAAGATTATAAATACTGAAAACCCATTCTCCTTTCCAATTTCTATCCTTATTTTTTCGCGGTGTCAAAGTAGCCGAAATATCCAAATGATGATAAGCGGGAAGTCGGTTTTCATTTCTTAATCCATAACTCGGAACGGTAATTCCTAAATACTCATATTGACCGTTTGGATAAGTTACAGGTTGTCCAGACTGCAAGGCGAAATTAGCGCCAAAAGACCATTTTTCATTTAAATTGTAAGCAGATGTGATAGCTAAATTATGCGTTTTGTCATAAGCAGAAGCGTACCATTTTCCATTATTAATTCCTGGTTCTTCAGGCGTTCTTCCTGGTGTTTGCTGTTCCGATTTTGATAAAGTATAAGAGATCCAGCCATTAAACTTGCCTTTGTTTTTCTTGAACATAATTTCTAAACCATAAGATCGCATCTGACCATTTAAAATAACTTGTTCAATCGCATCGTTGGCTATTAGATCGGCTCCGTCAATATAATCTAATCTATTTTGAATTTCCTTATAATAGGTTTCAATTTCAAAAGAATAATCACCATTTCTGATGTTTCGAAAATATCCTAAAGCAACCTGATCTGCCAATTGAGGTTTGATGTAATTATCACTAGGCATCCAGACATCTAGCGGAGTAGGAGAAGAAGTATTTGAAATTAGCTGAAGATATTGCGCCATTCGATTATAACTTGATTTTAAAGCTTGATTTTCATTTAATTGATAAGAAACAGAAAATCTTGGTTCAAAATTATTATAGCTTTTAATGGCTTTATTCTTGCCGAAATATTTTGTTGCCGTTGGTGTGCCTTTTTCATAAATCTGCATTTCATTATCAAAAACAACGGCTTCATTATTGTCGTAATAATTAATCGTTGAAGAACCTAATCTGTAAAATAAACTATAACGTAATCCGTAGGCAACGGTAATTTTGTTAGAAAGCTGACTTTCGGCATCTAAATAAGCCGAGGGTTCAAAAGCATATTTTTTATCTAATTGGTCAGGATTTATTCCAGAATCTGTTCCTGTTGGCTTAATGGTTCCGGGATTAAATTCATAATACGTTCCGTTTACGCCATAATTAAGTTTCAATTTATCAGAAAGATAATGTTTGAGATCGTATTTAATATTGTAGTTTTTAATTCCTGAATCCCATTTGAAACCAACAAAATCTAAGTCAAGACCGTAATAATAATCGCTGTAAATTAAAGAGAGATTTGAAAATAATTTATCAGAATACAAATGATTCCATCTCAAATTTAAAATAGAATTTCCGTATGTATTGGTAAAACTTTTGTTGAGTCTAAAAACATCACGACCAAAATAGCCCGAGAGATATAAACTGTTGTTTTCGTTTAGTTTATAACTTAGCTTGGTGTTTAAATCATAAAAATAAGCCAAATTATCTTTATTGTCTTCTGAAAGTTTTAAAAATAAATGCGTATAAGAAGCTCTTCCTCCAATCAAAAAAGAACCTTTATCTTTCACAATCGGACCTTCAGCAAGTAATCGACTTGAAATTAGGCCTATACCGCCATTCATATGAAAATCTTTACTGCTTCCGTCTTTTTGATAAATATCCAAAACGGATGAAGCTCTGCCGCCGTAACGTGCTGGAATTCCACCTTTATACAATTTTAAATCTTTAATGGCATCTGGGTTAAAAACAGAGAAAAATCCAAAAACGTGAGAAGAATTAAATATTGTAGCTTCATCCAAAAGAATCAAGTTCTGATCTGCGCCGCCTCCGCGAACATTAAATCCAGAAGCGCCTTCACCTGCATTGGTAACTCCGGGAAGTAATAAAATAGATTTTAGAACATCAACTTCTCCTAAAACAACCGGCATTTTTTTGATGGTCGAAATAGAAAGTTTATTAACGCTCATTTCTGGCGACTTAATATTTATTTTGCCTTTATTCTCTGTAATGACAACTTCTTGAAGTTCTTCGCCGCCTTCTTTTATAGAAAAATTGTTTTTTGTATTCTGATTTAAAATAATATTTTTTTGAATGGTTTGATAACCTACGTAACTGATTTCAATTTCATATTCTCCTTTTGGTGCAGAAAGAGAATAAAATCCATATTCGTTTGTAGTTGTTCCAATTTTTAATGAAGGAATATAGATGTTAACTCCAATTAGAGTTTCGTTGTTTTTGCTGTCAATGATAGTTCCGCTTAGAGTGAATTTTTCCTGCGCAAATGAGGTGAAAATCGTTAAAATAAAAAGAAAAAATGTGCAGGTATTTTTTGTAATCATTGTATTGATTTTGATTTACATAGATAGCAATTCTTGCTTACATATTCTGAAAAAACTATTGTTAAACATAAGTTAAGATAAAAAAAGGACAACCTTGCGAGTTGTCCTTTTGTTTATTTAAAAATACAATTGTATTCTGAATTATTTGATTTTAGCAATAATAGCGTTGAAAGTTTCGCTAGGACGCATTGCTTTGCTCACTAACTCAGGAGTTGGTTGGTAGTAACCTCCAATGTTTTGAGCTTTTCCTTGAGCACCAATTAATTCTGCATCGATTTTAGCTTCGTTAGCTTCAAATTCAGCAGCAATTGGAGCAAAGATTGCTTGCAATTCAGCATCTTTAGTTTGAGCAGCCAAAGCTTGTGCCCAATAGAATGCTAAATAGAAGTGAGAACCACGGTTGTCAATCTGACCAACTTTACGAGCTGGAGATTTATCATTTGCTAAGAATTTATCGTTTGCCTGATCTAAAGTTTCAGATAAAACAATTGATTTAGAATTATCTAAAGTTTGTCCTAAATGCTCTAATGAAGCACCAAGAGCTAAGAATTCTCCAAGAGAATCCCAACGTAAGTATCCTTCTTCTGTAAATTGCTCAACGTGTTTTGGAGCAGAACCTCCAGCGCCAGTTTCGAACAATCCTCCACCGTTCATTAAAGGAACAATAGATAACATTTTAGCAGAAGTACCAAGTTCTAAAATTGGGAATAAATCTGTTAAATAATCACGTAAAACGTTTCCAGTTACAGAGATAGTATCTAAACCTTTGATGATTCTGTCTAAAGTAAATTCAGTAGCAGCAATTGGGTTTAAAATGCGGATATCTAAGTTTGTTGTATCGTAATCTTTCAAGTATTTTTGAACTTTTACGATCAATTCTCTATCGTGCGCTCTGTTTTCGTCTAACCAGAAAACAGCAGGAGTATCAGATAAACGAGCTCTGTTTACAGCCAATTTAACCCAGTCCTGAATCGGAGCGTCTTTTGCCTGACACATTCTGAAAATATTATTTGCTTCAACGTTTTGTTCCATTAAAACATTTCCATTTGCATCAACTACACGAACAACACCATCAGCTTTCATTTGGAAAGTTTTGTCATGAGATCCGTATTCTTCTGCTTTTTGAGCCATTAATCCAACGTTAGGAACACTTCCCATTGTTTTCGGATCAAAAGCACCATGTTTTTTACAGAAATCGATAGTTGCTGTATAAACACCAGCATAAGATCTATCTGGAATAACTGCAAATGTATCTTGTGCTTTTCCTTCTTTGTTCCACATTTGTCCAGAAGTACGGATCATTGCTGGCATAGAAGCATCAACAATTACGTCAGATGGAACGTGTAAGTTTGTAATTCCTTTATCAGAATTAACCATTGCCAAAGCAGGTCCGTTTTCTATAGCTGCATTAATTGCTGCTTCAACTTCAGCTTGTTCAGGTCTTCCAGCGATTTTAGCGTAGATATCACCTAAACCGTTTCTTGTATCAACATTTAATTCTGCGAATAAAGAAGCGTATTTTTTGAAAACATCTGCAAAATATACTTCAACGATAGCGCCAAAGATAATTGGATCAGAAACTTTCATCATTGTAGCTTTTAAGTGTACAGAAAGTAAAACTCCTGCAGCTTTAGCTTCAGCAATTACATCAGCAGCAAAAGCTTTTAATTTGTTTACACTTAAAACAGAGCTGTCAATAATTTCTCCAGCTTTTAATGGAGTACTAGCTTTAAGAACAGTTGCAGTTCCGTCTTTAGCAATAAATTCGATTTTTACATCATTAGCTTCAGCAACAGTTAGAGATTTTTCACTTCCGTAAAAATCACCACCTGACATAGAAGCCACTTTAGTTTTTGAGTCAGCAGACCAAGCACCCATAGAGTGTGGATTTGCTTTTGCAAAGTTTTTAACTGCTCTTGGAGCTCTACGGTCAGAGTTTCCTTCACGTAAAACTGGGTTTACAGCAGAACCTAATACTTTTGCATATTTTGCTTTAATTTCCTTTTCAGCATCGTTTTGAGGATCTTCTGGGAAATTTGGTACGTTGTATCCGTGCGATTGTAATTCAGCGATTGCAGCTTTTAACTGTGGTACAGATGCTGAAATGTTTGGTAATTTAATAATGTTAGCTTCTGGCTGAGTTGCTAATTGGCCAAGTTCTGCCAATGCATCTCCAGTTTTTTGAGCATCAGTCAAAGAATCTGGGAAGTTTGATAAAATTCTTCCTGCCAGCGAAATATCTCTGGTTTCGATTTCAATTCCAGCTGTTGCTGTAAATGCTTGAACAATTGGTAAAAGAGAATAGGTTGCCAATAACGGCGCCTCATCAGTTAAGGTGTAAAAAATTTTTGATTTATTCATTTTCTTTTTTTTTTATAATCGTATCGTCAGGAGTTAACGATGTCAAAGATATATTCGGCTCAAAATGAGCGGAGCAAATATAATAAAATCACAACGAAATCGGTTGAGTTTTGCAGAGAAAAGACGAAATTAACAGATTGTTATTTCGAGCTCGTTAAATTGCTAAATCGATGATTTTGGTATTAAAAAATTACGGTTTTGTTAGCGGTAGAATTAGAACATAAAAAAAACTCGCTTCAAAGAATATGAAACGAGTTTTTTATAACATTTTGATAAATGATTATCTTCTTTTATCTTTAATCTTAGCTTTTTTACCAGTAAGTTGTCTGAAGTAGAAAATTCTAGCTCTACGTACAGCACCTTTCTTGTTAACTTCGATTTTTTGTAAAGCTGGTAAGTTTACTGGGAAGATACGCTCAACACCAATAGATCCAGACATTTTACGGATAGTAAAAGTTTCTGTGTTACCAGAACCTCTTCTTTGAATTACAACTCCTTTAAAAAACTGAGTTCTTGTTTTTTCACCCTCTTTAATTTCGTAGAAAACAGTGATTGTGTCTCCAGCTCCGAATTCAGGGAAATCTTTTCTAGCAACGAATTCGTCTTGAACGAATTTTAATAAATCTGCCATGATAATTTAAATTATGGTTTTTATATTAGAACAACATTCACGGATCTCGCCAGAGGTTGGTCAAATTCGGGTGCAAATGTAAAAAATAATTATAAATTATGAATTATAAATTGTAAATTATTTTTTAGTTTGTTTTGTTTCAAGTTCCAGGTTTCAAGTTGTTGCTATCGAGAGTCTTAACTTGAAACAAAAATAACCTTAAACTTGAAACTAAATTTTAGTGTCCTTCCAATAAATCTGGTCGTCTGTTTTTTGTATGTTCAAAAGCCATGTCTTCGCGCCATTTGTCTATTTTTGCCGCGTGACCGCTGGTTAAAACTTCTGGAACTTTCCAGCCTTTATAATCTGCAGGTCTTGTATATATAGGTCCAGAAAGCAAATTGTCCTGAAAACTATCTGTCAAAGCTGAGGTTTCATCACTTAAAACACCAGGAATTAATCGAATTAAAGCATCAGATAAAACTATTGCGCCTAATTCTCCACCAGACAAAACATAATCACCGATAGAAATTTCTCTGGTTATAAAATGATCACGAACTCTTTGATCTACACCTTTATAATGTCCGCACAAAATAATAATGTTTTCATACATCGACATTTTGTTTGCCATTTTCTGATTCAAAGTTTCGCCATCTGGTGACATATAAATTATTTCGTCATATTCTCGCTGGCTTTTTAAATGCGTAATACAGTCGTCAATAGGCTGAATGGTCATTACCATACCTGCGCCGCCGCCAAACGGATAATCGTCTACACTTTTTTGTCTATTTGTGCTATAGTCACGTAGATTGTGAAAATGTACTTCAACTAAACCTTTGTCGATAGCACGTTTCATAATCGAAGCCTCAAAAGGACTTCTTAACAATTCTGGTAAAAGTGTAATAATATCAATTCGCATTTCCTGTTGAATAATTTTCTTGTCGGCAAAGATACAAAGTTAATATTTGTCAATTTCTAAAGATTTATCTAACGCTTATTTTGAGTTGATTTTTTGGGATTTAAAACCAAAAGATGCATTTCGTCGTATATAATGTGATTTTCATCGGATTTAATGTTATGATAAACTATCGTTATGTTTATTTGAGATAATAGTGTTAAATTTATATAGACTCTATAGCTAAACTTTAAAAATTACCTTACACTTATGAAAAAAACTTTACTTTTGATTGCAATTTTATTCTTGCAAATATCTTGTTCAACCAAAAATGTTCATGATGAATGGGTGGGACAATCGAAACAAAAATTGATGAAAGCATGGGGACCTCCTGTAAGAGTTCTTCATGATGATCAGGACAATGAGATATTGCTTTATGCAGATCAAATTTTTACAACAAATCACGGTCGAGAGGTTTCTGGAAATGCAGGTCCTTATTATTGGAAATATGATTACATGTATGTCAATAAATCAGGAAAAATTGTTTCTTGGCGAAACGAAAAACAGAAATTTCCGCCTCAATCAGTTGATGTAAAAATGTTAGGAATGAATTTAAAAGGCAATCCATTGAAATAAAAGCCTTTTAATTTTAAGATTTTAATCTCTAAAAAAGTAGTAATTTTAAATGTTAATTTAGAACTACTACTTTTTTTATATATAATGTCATCAAAAATAAAAATTATAGCCATATCGGGCAGCACCAGAAAAGATTCTAGTAATTTTAAAATTCTACACTATATTTCTAGCCAGTTTCAATCAGAATTTGAATTTGAAATATTTCAAGAATTAGATAAGCTTTCTCATTTTAATCCAGATTTAGATACAGATAACGCACCAAAAGAAATTGTTTCTTTACGAAATAAAATAAGTGATGCACAAGGGGTAATTATTTGTACTCCAGAATATGTTTTTAGTCTTCCGGGAAGTTTAAAGAACGCTTTAGAGTGGTTCGTTTCCACAACTATTTTTTCTAATAAAAAAGTTGGTTTGGTAACAGCTTCGGCTTCTGGAGAAATGGCGCACGAGCAGCTTTTATTGATTATGAAGACTCTCGGAGCAGATCTTGATTCTAATACGCAATTATTAATTCAAGGTGTTCGAGGCAAAATCAATACAGAAGGAAAAATTATAGATTCAGAAACCGCTATTTCGCTTCAAAATTTTGCAAAGAAATTTGAGAATCATTTTTTATAATATATTTACTTCTTGGAACCTATCTAACCACATGATTACAAGAAGAAATTTTATAGCAACCACAGGTCTGGTCACAACTGCAGTTTTGGCTTCACCATCATTTGCATTTTCTATGAATAAAAAAGAAATAGGATTACAGTTATACACGCTTCGCGAAGAACTTCCAAAAGATGTAAAAGCAACTTTAGAAAGAGTAGCTAAAGCAGGATATACAACAGTTGAAACGTATGGATTTTCTATTAAAGATCAGTTTTGGGGATTAACGCCTAAAGAACTTAAAAAGATTCTAGATGAAAATAATCTCAAAGCTGTAAGTGGACATTATAATTTAGGAAGTTTTCTTTATGATGGAAATAAAGAAGAATTAATTGCATCAATAGAAGTTGCAAAAATTTTAGGAAATGAGTTTTTAACTATTCCTTGGGTAGATGAACCTTTTAGAAGAAATATTGAAGATTATAAAAAGATTGCGGCTCGTGTAAACGAAGCGGCAATAATGTGCAATAAAGCAGGTTTGAAACTCGCATATCACAACCATGATTTTGAATTTCAAAAACATGATGGAATTACTGGTTTCGAAATTTTATTAAAAGAAACCAATAAAGATTTGGTCTTTTTTGAATTGGATTTGTATTGGGTAATTCACTCAGGAAATGATCCTTTAGAATTATTCAAAGAAAATCAAGGACGTTTTAAAATGTGGCATGTAAAAGATAAGGATAAAAAGAACAATGATCTGAACACTGAAGTTGGTTCTGGAACAATCGATTTTAAACCTTTATTTGCAGCAGCAAAACAATCTGGAATGGTTTATTTTTTTGTAGAACAGGAAAATAATTTTGCTTTAAGTTCTTTTGAATCAATTAAAACGAGTTATGATTTTATTTCTAAAGATTTAGTATAAAAACAGATTCATCAAAAATGTTATATTAGTATAAAAATCAATTTTGAAACTTATGAATATAGGAACAAGCAAAGAATTTATAAAAGGAGACGAAATAGAGTGGGAAGTAGTCGGGGAAGGAATTAAACGCAAGATTTTGGCTTTTGATGAAAGAGTAATGCTTGTCAATGTTCATTTTGAAAAGGGAGGAATTGGCGTTTTACACGAACATTATCATACGCAAGTTACCTATGTAGCGAGCGGAAAATTTGATGTAACTATAAATGGTGTAACAAAAACTCTAAAAGAAGGCGATAGTTTTTATATTCCGCCTCATGCAATTCATGGAGTTGTTTGTTTAGAAACAGGTATGCTTACAGATGTTTTTGGGCCAGCAAGAGAAGATTTTTTGAATCATTAAATAATTGAAAATCAATTGAATTTAGATTGTGAAATTCTGATCTAATCTTAAAATTAAAAATTTTATAACTTTTTTAAAGTTTCAATTAAGATTAGATCGGTATTTTTGCAGCATGAATTTATCTAAAACAAATGTACTTTTTATGGCAGTTTGCACTGGACTTATAGTTGCAAATCTTTATTACTGCCAGCCTTTGATTGTTTTAATTGCTAACGAATTTAAAATTCCAGAAGCCAATGCCGGAACGATAACTTATCTTACTCAGGCAGGTTACGCTATTGGGTTGTTTTTTATGGTTCCGTTAGGTGATAAATTAGAACGAAAAAGGCAAATTTTAATGACAACTTTTGCTACCGTAATCGCACTATTAATTGCAGCAACCGCCAAAAGTTTTTTTATTTTGCAAATAGCTTCCTTATTAATTGGAATTACATCAATTGTACCACAGCTTATTTTACCGTTGGCGGCTTCTCTGAGTGCGCCAGAAGAACGAGGAAAAGTGGTTGGAACAATTATGAGCGGTCTTTTAGTTGGAATTTTGCTTTCGCGAACATTAAGCGGTTTTATTGGTCAGGTTATGGGCTGGAGATCAATGTTTTATATTGCGGCAGGAATTTGTCTTTTGATTTTCTTTGTCATTCAAAATAAATTTCCAGTTAACAAGCCTCAGTTTCAAGGAACTTATGGACAGTTAATTAAGTCTTTGTTTACGCTAATAAAAACGGAACCAATTTTACGCGAAGCAACAGCAATTAATGTTTTTAGTTTTGCTCAATTTGGAGCTTTTTGGACCACAATGGTTTTACTGCTTTCGGGAGAACCTTTCGGTTTTAATAGTGCAACAATTGGTTTATTCGGAATTGTTGGTGCTTCAGGAGCTTTAGCGGCGCCACTCGTTGGAAAATTAGGAGATAAAGGAAATTCGAGAATTGCAGTTGGTTATGGAATTTTACTAGTTTTAATCAGCTTTTTGATTTTCTATTTTTCAATCGAAAGTGTTATCGGAATTGCAATTGGAATTGTATTTATAGATATCGGAATTCAAGGCGTTCATATTTCTAATCAAACCCGTGTTTATTCACTGCTTCCAGAAGCTAGAAATAGATTAAATACGGTATTTATGTCACTTACATTTTTAGGAACTGCAGCAGGTTCTGCATACGGATTATTGTTGTGGAAAATCGGCGGATGGCATGCTGTAACAATTGGCTGCATGATTTTATCGTTGATATCATTAACGATTTACGGACTTACTTATAAATCATCCCGACGCTTCGGGGCTAAAAAACAAAAAGCGTAAATTGATTAAAAAATTAATTTGTAAATTTGCGTTCAAATTAAAAATAACAACATGGAAAACGGAATATACGCTAAATTCAACACTAGCAAAGGTTCGATTTTAGTTAAACTAACACACGATTTAACACCTGGAACTGTAGGGAACTTTGTAGCTCTTGCAGAAGGAAATATGGAAAATAAAGTGAAACCTCAAGGACAAAAATTCTATGATGGTTTAAACTTCCACAGAGTAATTGCTGATTTCATGATTCAAGGTGGTTGCCCTAAAGGAACTGGAACTGGAGATCCTGGATATAAATTTGATGATGAGTTTGTACCGAGTTTAAAACACGACCGTCCAGGGGTTTTATCTATGGCAAATTCTGGTCCTGGAACTAATGGTTCTCAATTCTTTATCACTCACGTTCCAACTCCTTGGTTAGACGGAAAACATACCGTTTTTGGTCACGTTGTAGAAGGGCAAGATGTTGTTGATGCTGTTGCTCAAGGTGATGCTTTAGAAACTTTAGAAATTATCAGAGTTGGAGATGAAGCTCAAAAATGGAATGCAATTGAAGCTTTTATCGGTTTAAAAGGTGCTAGAATGAAAAGAGAAGCAGCTTTAAAAGCAGAATCTGAAGCAAAAATGGAACAATTAGCAGCTGGTTTTGATAGAACTGAAAGTGGTTTACGCTATAAAATGATCCAAAAAGGCGAAGGTAAAAAAGCTGAAGCTGGAAAAACAGTTTCTGTTCACTATGAGGGATCTTTAGAAAATGGAAAAGTTTTTGATTCTTCTTACCCACGTAAAAAACCAATCGAATTTAAATTAGGAATTGGGCAGGTTATTGAAGGATGGGACGAAGGCATTGCTTTATTGCAAGTTGGAGACAAAGCTCGTTTTGTTATTCCTTCTGATTTAGCTTACGGACCATCTGGTGCTGGTGGGGTTATTCCTCCGCACGCAACTTTGATTTTTGACGTTGAATTAATGGACGTAAAATAAGAGTTTTACAAACAATTCAGGATTGTATAAATAGAATCCCATTCGCATGCCGAATGGGATTTTTTTATTTTCAAATAGATATAAAAAAAAACACCGTCACAGAATGAGGTGTTTAATAAGTTATGAATGATGCAATACTTCAGTATTATCTACTGCAATTACTTTTAAAGTTTTAACGCCAGCAGGTAATTCCCAATCTACTTCGTCATTTTCTTTAAAACCAATAATAGCAACGCTTAAAGGTGCTAGAATTGAGATTTTAGATTGTTTTACATCTGCAGCAGAAGGTAAAACGATTTGAATTTTCATTTGTTTCTTGGCTTTTACATCTTCAATTGTGACAAATGAATTGATTCTGATTACTGAACTGTCAAGTTCGCTTTCTTTACTAATTACAGCGCGATCTAATTCTTGCGAAAGCTGATTGGCTTCTTTAGTATTTGTTGAATTTTTACTTTTTAAAATCAATTCTCTTAAAAATTGATAATCTGATTTACAGAAAGTGGGTGTTGGTTTCATATCTAAATTGAATTTATTGTTATTAAAATTTAAGCTATATTTCTTCTTTTAGGACTAACAAAAAGATGATTTTCAGTCTTTAGAAAAAAACGATTTTTTTAAAAAGTTCATTTTTTGAAAACAAAAAAGTATCTGATCAAAAAATGATTTTTGTCAAATAAATAAATTTTTAATCTTGATGTAAATCCTCCGTCAAAAAGAAGAAAACTGAAATAGACGGAGGCCTAATTAATAAAGGCCTTATTATGTGAAATAATTACAGCAGGAAGCGGTTTTGCAATGCAAAACGACTTTTTAGAAGCTGTAGATGGTATTTTATTTCCCATGAGGATGATAAATTGATCTGCAAAGATAGGTAATCTTTTTTAATTTTATACGTATTTACTTCCATTTAATGCCACAGCCCAAACTAGGTTTCTGTGTTTCCTTCAAACTTCGGTTGTAAATTAGGGCATCTATTGCGCCTCTTAAATCGCTTCCACTAAGCGGAATACCGTTTCCAGGTCTAGAATCGTCTAGCTGTCCTCGGTAAAATAATTTGTCTTGACTATCAAACAAATAAAAATCTGGAGTGCAAGCTGCTTGATAAGCTTTTGCAGTTTCTTGACTTTCATCGTATAAATAAGGAAAATCAATTTTATTTTCAAGAGCAAAATCGGCCATTAAATCTGGAGAATCCTGTGGATATTTTACTGCATCATTGCTCGAAATAGCAATAACTCCAATTCCTTGAACACGATAATCATTAGCAATCATAACGACTTCTGGCATAACGTGATGTACAAACGGACAATGATTACAGATAAACATAACCAAAGTACCTTTTGAACCTTTCAAATCTTCGAATGAAAAAGTGTCATTAGAATTGGTGTCCTTTAAATAAAATTCAGGAGCAATTGTGCCTAAAGGAAGCATTGTAGATTCTGTTCGTGCCATTTTACAAGAAATTTGATTTTCAAAAATAGCTTTAAAAATCTGTAAATAAAAGAGCACAAGAATAAAAAAGTATCCAAAGAAGCAGTTAGCCGATTTAGCTTGCTTCTTGGGATACTTTTTTAGTTTTTTATGAATTTAAAAATTGAAGTAAATCTTCATTTAGTTTTTCTCTGTCAGTATAAAATAATCCGTGCGGAGCGCCTTCGTATTCAATAAATGTGTTGTTTTTGATTGCTTCAGCAGCCTTTCTTGAAGTAAGATCTATGGGCACAATTTTGTCATCATTTCCATGAATAATAAGCGTTGGAACTTTTATAAAATCCAATTCGTCTCTAAAGTCGGTAAATGAAAATGATTCAGCACATTTTAAAGTAGCACGAGGAGAAGCAGCAGAACATAATGCTCTGTAATATTCTAACAAAGGAGTGCTTAAAGGTTTGTTGATAATATTAACACCGAAAAATGTTTTTCCGAAATTATCAATAAATCCAATTCTGTCTTCTTTTATTGCTGCTGCAGTATTTTCGCTTTTTTCTTTTGGATGTCCGTCTGGATTATCATTCGTTTTTAATAAAAAAGGAATAATAGAAGATATCAAAGCAATTTTAGAAACATTTTTTCCGCCATGACGACTAAAATAGCGAACAACCTCGCCACCGCCCATTGAGAAACCGACAAGCGTTACATTTTCTAATTCTAATTGTTCTATAATTTCCTGAAGATCATCTGTTAAAGTGTCATAATCGTATCCATCCCAAGGATGTGATGATTTTCCGAAACCACGACGGTCGTATGCAATAACTCTGAAATTATTTTGTACTAAATGATCAATTTGATATTCCCACATTTCGTTTGAAAGCGGCCAGCCATGTATTAAAATTACAGGTTTTCCTTGACCATAATCTTTTACATAAAGCCTTACATTTTGTGCGGTTTCAATATATTTATCGGTATGAATCTGTTTTAAATTAGATTCAAAATCTTTTATAGAAAGGCAGGCATTTGGTTCTGTATGTTCCATGATATATCTTTTTTTACGTGAGTTTAATTCTTTATTCTCGTAAAATTAGAATGGAAGCGAAAGAAAAGGGTTACAGAATTAGGACGATTAATTACAAAATTAATAGGTTTGTAATAAAACAGATTTGAAATGGATTTAACTTGGAGCGAATTTGAAAGAACCGATATGCGTGTCGGAACAATTATAGGTGTAAATGATTTTCCCGAAGCCAGGAAACCAGCTTTTCAGCTAACAATTGATTTTGGTTCAGAAATCGGAATTAGAAAATCATCGGCGCAAATAACAAAAAGATACCAAAAAGAAGATTTAATTAATCGTCAGATTGTTGCGGTTGTCAATTTTCCTAAAAAACAAATTGGAAAATTTATGAGCGAATGTTTGGTTCTTGGTGCTGTAGGCGAGGAAGGAGACGTGATTTTATTGGCTCCTGATTTTAAAATAGAAAATGGTTTGCGTATAGGTTAGTTTCTGCTCAATAAATTTTACCGCAAAGCACGCAAAGTTTTTTTGTAATTGACTTTTTTAGAAAAGGTTAAAGTTCGCAAAGCTTTATGAACTTTAACCGATAAAAAACTTCTCATATAACTTTGCGATCTTTGCGTAAATCTTTATGTCCTTTGCAGTTAAATTAAAAGTTTGTTTTTTTCGATAAACTGTCTAAGAATTAACTGTCCTTCTTCCCAATATTTTAAGTCAGAATCGGAGTTAATATGACCTTGTTGTCCGATGTTTACAAAATCGCTTCCCCATATTTCTGAAAGATATTTTTTTCTTTCAAAAGATGCATAAGGATCATTTTCGCTAGCAACTACTACAGAAGGAAATGGTAATTTGTAAAGCGGAATTGGTGAAAAATTTCTAGTGCATTCTGGCGTATGCTGAGGTGAATCAACATCAGCGGGAGCAACTAAAAATGCGCCAATTATATTTGGATTATTATTTTTTTCGGCCCAATGTAAAACTAATGAAACCGCTAAACTATGTGCGACTAAAATAGTTGGTTTGTCTAGTTTTAAAATATTTTCGTTTAATCTTTTAAGCCATTCTTCGCGAATTGGTTCATCCCAATTGTCTTGTACAACACGAATTGAATTTTCAAATTTTTCGTGCCAAAACGTCTGCCAATGCTTTTCTCCAGAATCGCCAAGTCCTGGAATTATTAATAATTGTGTCTCCATTGCCGTGGAATTTTATTTAGTGATTTATTTTTTGCGTTCTTTTACAATTCGGTTTACTTCATTAACCAAAAGCGGAAAACCAGGTTCTGTCATTCCGTGACCATAACCGTCTAATTCGTAAAGTTTAGTTTGAGTATGTCCAACCAATTTCATCATTCTAGCCATGTATGCGTTTTCTTCATAACGCCCTAACATTTCTAATTCGCGATCTCCAGTAATTAACAATAAAGGCGGAGCATCTGCGCGAACGTGATATAAGGGCGCGAATTCGTCAATTGTTGGCTGTTTTTCTGGAATTCCGTTTTCTCTTCTAATTTCAAAATGCGTGATGCATTGTCCGCTGAAAGGAATTAATCCTGCGATTTGATTTGCATCAATATTTTCTTTCTGAAGGTATTTTTTATTAAGACCAATCATTAAAGCCAGATATCCACCAGCAGAATGTCCAGAAACAAAAATTTGAGATTTATCACCTCCGTAATTTGAAATATTATTGAATGTCCAAGCTACTGCCGCTGCTGCATCTTCAATAGATTTTGCCGCTTTTGCTTTTGGCGAAAGTCTGTAATTAACTCCAATAATAGCAAAACCTTTATTTTTTAAAGCTTCTGGAATTTCTTTATTTCCGCCTGTCAATCCGCCGCCGTGAAACCAGACGATAGTTGCGAAATCTTTTTTATTTTTTGGATAGTAAATATCTAATACGCATCTTTCGTTAATATATTTATCAGACTTATTTACAGAAGCATTATAGTATTGAATATTATTTTTTGTTTCGTATTCAAGATTTTGTGCAGAAAGAGAAATTCCGAAGAAGATGAAACTGAAAAGAAGAATTAATTTTTTCATTTTTTGTTGTTAGATGTGAAATGTTAGAAGTAAAATATCATTTGAGAAAAATAAGCGAATTGCACGTCTCACATTTTACAATTCACGTCTCATATATAAATGTATAAAAAAAGTCCAAAATGCAGAACAATTTGGACTCGTACTTTTTGAAAAGTTTTATTTTGAATTAAATATCATCAAAATCAATGTCTGTAAAGCTAGATCTTTGGGTTTCTACTTTTTCAGAACTATATTCTTTCTTAAAATCTTTTTGATGTCTTTCAGAAATTACTTCTTCGCCTTTGTGGTTCAAAACGTATGAAGTCATTTCTTCTAGTATTTCGGCAAAAGCACTAAAATCTTCTTTATATAAGTAAATTTTGTGTTTTTTGAAGTGAAACGAACCGTCTTCTTCAGTAAATTTTTTGCTTTCGGTAATCGTGATATAGTAATCATCAGCTTTGGTAGCTCTCACATCAAAGAAATAAGTTCTTCTTCCTGCTCGTAATACTTTAGAAAAAATCTCTTCTTTTTCTAACATGTCATTTTCTCTCATAATACGTTCTATCATTTTTGGAATTAATAGTACTCAAAAATCATAAAAAATTATCTATTACGCAACAATTAAAGTAATTCTTTTTCCGAAAGTTGTTTTAAATATAACGATGCATAATATCCTTCTTGATTTATTAATTGATTATGAGAACCTTGTTGAATAATCTTACCATCTTCGAGTATGATAATTTTATCTGCATTCTTTGCAGATGATACTCGATGGCTTACAATTATGGTTGTTTTGTCTTTAGAAATTTCAAATAAATTGTTTAAAATCATTTCTTCGGTTTCGGTATCTACGGCAGACAGACAATCGTCAAAAAGTAAGATTGCAGGGTTTTTAATAATTGCTCTTGCTATAGAAACACGCTGTTTTTGTCCGCCCGAAAGTGTAATTCCTCTTTCTCCTAAAATAGTGTCGTACTGTTTGTTAAAGGTAATAATGTTGTCGTGAACAACGGCATTTTTAGCGGCCGCGAATACTTCTTCGTCGGTCGCATTTTGATTTCCGAATTTGATATTATTTTTAATAGTGTCAGAAAACAAGAAAGCATCTTGAGGAACGATTCCGATATTATTTCTAAGATCGTTTAGATTTAATGTGCTGATTTCATTTCCGTCAATTTTAAGTTCACCTTCAGTCACATCATATAGCCTAGAGATCAAAGAAAGAATGGTAGATTTTCCAGAACCCGTTTTTCCTAGAATAGCTAAAGTTTCTCCTTTTTTTACAGTAAAAGAAATATTTTTTAAAGCTTCAATATTAGTGTCTTTATATGTAAAAGTAACATTTTCGAAAGAAATATTTCCTTGGATAACAGATGAATTTTCGTTATTGTTTTTAATTTCTGGTTCAATTTTTAAAAATTCATTTAAACGCTTTTGAGAAGCTTCGGCCTCTTGGACCATAGACGAAACCCAGCCTAAAGAAGCAACAGGCCAAGTAAGCATATTTACATATAAAATAAACTCAGCAATGGTTCCGATATTTGGAATAGTTCCGTTAATGTACATTACACCTCCAAAATAAATTACAACCAAATTACTGATTCCTATAAGCGCAATCATTAAAGGTCCGAACAACGATTGAACTCTTGCAAGACTTAAGCTTTTACGTTTGCTTTCTTCGGCAAGATCAACCATATTATTTTGATGCTGATTTTCTAAAGAATATGCCTTGATAACACGAATACCAGAAAAGATTTCCTGAGTAAAACTTGAAACTTTAGAAAGATATTGTTGGAAAGTTGTACTTCGTTTATTGATTTCAGAACTTAATTTGAAAATACAATACGAAAGAATCGGCAGCGGCAATATAGTATATAATGTAAGACGTGGTGATACGTTATACATATATAATATAACGATGATAAAACGGATAGCTGTATTTATAGTGTACATCACTGCAGGACCAACATACATTCTGACTTTTGAAACGTCTTCGCTGATACGGTTCATTAAATCTCCAGTTCGGTTTTGTTTGTAAAAAGTCTGCGAAAGATTTTCGTATTGTCTGAAAACTTCATTTTTTAAATCAAACTCAATATGACGCGACATTACGATTAAAGTCTGACGCATTAAGAAGGTTAAAAATCCTGCGACAATAGTTGTTCCGATGATTAAGAGCACGTTATGAATTAAATCCTGACGAAAAGCCGAAATCACAATTTCTGATTTTTGGTCTGTAATTGATAATTTATCAAAATTTTCAATTGCATTTAAAGACTTGCTAATAAGCTTTGGAGTATATAATGAAAATATTTGTGCGATTATAGTTGTTAAAATACCAAGCGAAAAACTGTATTTATATTTGATGAAATATTTGTTTAAATAGCTTAATTCTTTCATTTTTTTAAGAAATCTGATATTGAATTGATTTGTATTTAAGAATTATTATTAAATAAAATTATAATAATTTGCGATTTAATCAAAACAATTATATTGTAATATTGTTATTTTAAAGATAAAAAATTAGCACATGTGTATTTTTTAATTATGTTTGAGTTGTCTTTTTGACGAATTCATAATTTTAACCTAATTAATACTAGCGCTATGGATGCAACTTTCGCAACTGGAAAGGAACTTCAAAAAATGGATCCTGTTTTTGGTCAATTATCTTTTGACGATCACGAACAAATTGTATTTTGCAATGACAAAGATACAGGTTTAAAAGCAATTATTGGTATTCATAATTCGGTTATGGGGCCAGCTTTGGGAGGAACCAGAATGTGGAATTATAACACAGAATGGGAAGCTTTAAACGATGTTTTACGCCTTTCTAGAGGTATGACGTTTAAATCTGCTATTACTGGACTTAATATTGGTGGAGGTAAAGCCGTAATTATTGGCGATGCTAAAACTCAAAAAACACCTGAATTAATGCGTAAGTTTGGTGAATTCGTTCACTCATTAAGCGGAAGATACATCACTGCAGAAGATGTCGGAATGGAAACTAAAGACATGGATACTGTAAGAGATGTAACGCCTTATGTTACTGGTATTTCTGAAGAAAGAGGTGGCTCTGGAAACCCTTCTCCAGTTACGGCTTACGGTGTTTATTTAGGTATGAAAGCAGCAGCTAAAAGTCAGTTTGGGACTGATGTTTTAGATGGTAAAAAAGTCTTGGTACAAGGAATTGGACACGTGGGTGAAACTTTGGTTGAATATTTAACTAAAGAAGGAGCACAGGTAACAATTTCTGATATTAATGAAGAAAAACTATACCAAGTTGCTTCAAAATACAATGCAACAATTTATACTGGAGAAGATTTGTATACTGCAGATGTTGATATCTATGCACCGTGTGCAATGGGAGCAACAATTAATGATAATACAGTAGATAAAATTAAAGCTAAAGTTATTGCTGGTGCAGCAAACAATCAATTGGCAGATGAGAATATTCACGGTGCAAGATTACAAGAAAGAGGAATTTTATATGCTCCAGATTTCTTAATAAACGCTGGTGGAATCATTAATGTTTATGCTGAATTAGCAAACTATGGTAAAGCTGAAATCATGACTAAAACAGAAAATATCTACAATACAACTTTAGAAATTATTGATTTTGCTGCTAAAAATAATATTACAACTCATAAAGCGGCTCTAACAATTGCTCAAAATCGTATCGATCAAAGAAGAATCGAGAACGCGGCTAAGTAATTTTTTAAGTTTACAGTTTCAGTCTCAGTTTTCAGAACTACTGGAAACTGAGACTTTTTGTTTTCACTTAATACCGAAAACTGCGACTGCGACTGAAAACTAAATAAAAAGGAGACCAAAAACTACGACTTTTTTACGAATTAATTTTAAAATATGCCTTAAAAGTTATACTTTTGCAGACTAATTTTTAAATGTTCTTACGAGGTGGTAAATAGAAGACACATACGCGTTAAAGTAATGCAATCCATTTATGCAATGCATCAAAGCGGTTCTGAAAATATGGAAAAAGAAGAAAAATTTCTTTTCTACAGCATTGATAATATTCAGGACTTATACCTTATAATGCTTTCTTCATTGATTGAAATTTGTAAAAAAGAATCTGTTTTTTTACATCTGTCAAGTAAAAAACACCTGGCAACTGCCGCAGAACGTAATCCGAATGAAAAATTTGTAAAAAACAAGATTTTTCAACTTCTTGCCGAAAGCAATTCTCTTAGCATCGCTTTAGAAACTCGTAAAATTAATAATTGGTCTTTAAACGACGATTATATTATTTTGCTTTTAAATGATGTTAAAGCAAACGATATCTACAAAAAATACATGAGCAATAATGTAAATACATTTGAAGAAGACAGACAATTTATTATTGATTTGTTTGAGAATGTTATTGTTCCGAATGAAAAATTATATGAGTATTTAGAGGATGATAAATTAACTTGGGTTGACGATATTCCAGTTGTAAATACGCATATTGTAAAACAATTGAAAGGAATTAAAACGGAAGATTCGGACGATTTTAGAGTGCCAAAATTGTATAAAGATGTTGAAGATAAAGATTTTGCAAAAGATTTATTTAGAAGAACAGTTTTAAATGAAAATGAATTTGCAAAAGAATACGACGATAAAACGCCAAATTGGGACAGCGATCGTATTGCTGAAATTGATACTATTATCTTGAAAATGGCGATTTGTGAATTTGTTAAATTTCCTTCAATTCCAGTAAAAGTAACTCTTAACGAATATTTAGAAATTGCAAAAGAATATTCTACTCCGAAAAGTAGTATTTTTATCAACGGAATTTTAGATAATCTTGTAAAAGAACTTACCGCTAATAAAAAGATGGTAAAAGTAGGAAGAGGGTTAATGTAAGATTTTGAACTTTCAATTTTTTAAATGCCAAATTCCAACTTCTTTGTCTCTTTGAGCAAAGTCGAAAAGCTAAAAAAAAGAATATTAAATATAAATCAAAAATAAATTTAAATTATGGGACAATTATCTCAATTTGCGCCATTTCTTTTAATGTTTGTGGTAATCTATTTTTTCATGATTAGACCACAGCAAAAAAGAGCAAAAAACGAAAAAGAATTTGAAAGCAGCCTAAAAGTAGGCGACAAAATAATCACAAAAAGTGGTTTTCACGGTAAAGTTGTAGAATTAGCTGAAACTTCGGTTATTATTGAAACTATGTCTGGAAAATTAAAAATTGAGCGTTCAGCAATTTCTATGGAAATGAGCGCTGCTTTGAATAAGAAAGCGTAAATTTTAAATTACAATATTTTAAAAATCCCAAATTCCAAATAGGAGTTTGGGATTTTTTTTTGTTTTTAATGATTCCCTACACAATCATGTCATTCCGAGGAACGAGGAATCTCCGTTAGAAAATCTACAAAGATTGTCGATACAGATTGCGGAGCTACTTACGGAGATTCCTCGTTCCTCGGAATGACAAACTGCATCTAGGAATCGTGAAGTGAGTATTGTTGTCCTGACGAAAAAAAAGAAAAAACCTTTGTCAAAGTTTTAAACTTAGACAAAGGTCTATTATCGTTAGAAAGCTGTTCGACTTCGCTCAGAGTGACATCAAAAATCTATCTGTATTTATCATTCAGCCCAACATTTGCCAGAATCATCGGAATCACCTTTTCAATTCTTGAAAGTTTTGTTTTTTCCTGTTTGGCTGATTCAATATATTCTAAAAACTCGTATTGTTTGTACGGTTTAAAGTTTTCAAAAGCTTCTTTGAGACTTGGATTTTGTTCCATTTCTTTATTCAAAAGCTCAGAAATAATAGTTTCTTTTTTGGAAGGTTTTATTATTTTTCCCTGCTTTTCATTCTCAATGGCTTCGTGAATATATTCTAAAATTTCTTTTTCGTTTATTTCTTCTTTCGATTTAAAACGCCATTGACGAAGGGACTTCGTTACTTCTTCTTGAGCATTGATAAGTTTTTTCTTTTCATCTTTTAAGAAAACGCCATTGTAAAACCAAATGGTAAAATAATCTTTAAAACCGCCTAGACCAACAACGTTTTTTTTATTGAAAACGTAAACAGGAGCTCCCCATTTTACGGTTTCGATCAGCTCAGTTTTATCAATAATTGATTTAAGAATATGAATTTCTTCTTCCCACTGATTTACTTTGTCCCAAACGTATTTTTTATCAGACATTGTTTGATTATTTTTTTCTTTTAGGTTTTTCTGGTGTGTCGAAAATTCCAGGAATTGCAGTTAATTCAGCAATTTTTACAATAACATCAGTCGCTTTTTGAATGCTTTCTGCTGGAACGTATTCATATTTTCCGTGGAAATTATGGCCGCCCGCAAAAATATTCGGACAAGGTAATCCCATGAATGATAATTGAGAACCGTCAGTTCCACCGCGAATTGGTTTGATTATCGGTTTAATGTTTAATTCTCTCATTGCTTTTTCGGCAATATCAACAATATATTTTACAGGAAGAACCTTTTCTTTCATATTGTAGTATTGATCTTTAACTTCAGCAATAACAATATCTTCACCAAATTTCTTTGCGAATTTCTTGTTGAATTTTTTAGCAATTTTATGAATCAATTCTTTTCTGCTTTCGAATTTCTTCTTGTTATGATCGCGAATGATTAATTCTAAAACAGTTTCTTCAATATTTCCTTTTATATGATGAACATGGAAAAATCCTTCATAACCTTTCGTTTCTTCGGGGGTTTCACCTTTCGGAAGTTCGTTGATAAAATCATTTGCCAAAAGCATCGAATTAATCATTTTTCCTTTTGCATAACCAGGATGAACGCTTTTTCCTTTAAAAGTAATTTTAGCTCCAGCAGCATTAAAATTTTCGTATTCTAATTCTCCAATCTGACTTCCATCCATCGTGTAAGCCCATTGCGCTCCGAATTTTTCAACATCAAAATGATGCGCTCCGCGACCGATTTCTTCGTCTGGTGTAAAACCAATTCTGATTTTTCCGTGTTTGATTTCCGGATGCTGGATCAGATATTCCATTGCAGAAACAATTTCTGTAATTCCAGCTTTATCATCGGCGCCTAGTAAAGTTGTTCCATCAGTTGTAATGATGGTTTGACCTTTATATTGCAATAAATCTTTAAAGTAATTTGGAGATAAAATTATGTTCTTTTCAGCATTTAAAACAATATCTTTTCCGTCGTAATTTTCAACAATCTGAGGTTTTACATTTGCTCCGCTAAAATCTGGCGAAGTATCAAAATGAGAAACGAAACCAATAGTTGGAACTTCGTGGTCAACATTGCTAGGAAGCGTCGCCATGATATAAGCTTTGTCGTCTATAGTTACTTCTTCAAGACCAATTGCTTTTAGTTCTTCGACTAATTTATTGGCAAGATTCCATTGTTTTTGTGTACTTGGTGTTGTTTGAGAATGAGGATCTGATTCAGTGTCAATTGTTATGTAACTGATAAAACGATCTATGATATGTTGCATTTTTTTGAATTTTTAGCAAATATAGAAAAAATTTTCTGCTGAATAATTTAGCTTTTTCTATCTGAATTAATAAAAAAAGGGATTCTATATGAATCCCTTTTTGATATTTAAAATGTTGTTATTTACTTTTTACACATCTAAAGCCAACGTGATTTGCCGCAGATCTGATTTCGCCTTTTCCTCTTGTTCCGACCATATAACGAGTACAATATTGATCGGTGCATAAAAACGAACCGCCTCTATGTACACGCTTAATTTCTGTCGGATCATTTGGATCGTAATAAGCGCTTGGTCCCGTAGGGTTTTTTGTTACTTTTCCGCTTTCCGCTAATGATTTATAGTAGTCAACACTGTACCAATCATTAACCCATTCCCAAACATTTCCTGCCATATCATAAAGTCCATAGGCGTTTGGAGCATATTGCGCTGTTGGAGCAATTCCTTTAAATCCGTCTTCGCCAGTATCTCCATCTTTTATCGGGAAATGCCCTTGATAAATGTTAGCTTGAAATTTTCCCTTAGGTTTTAAGTCATTTCCCCAAGCATAAAGATTTCCTGTTTTACCGCCACGAGCTGCAAATTCCCATTCTGCTTCAGTTGGAAGTCTTTTTCCTGCCCATTTTGCATAAGCTTCGGCATCTTCATATACGACATGAACTACAGGATATTTTTCTCTTCCTTTTATAGTGCTTTGCGGACCTTCGGGATGTCTCCAGTCAGCACCGGGCTCGTAGCGCCACCATTGCAGAAAATTATTCAGATTCACGGCAGAAGGAGTAGGAGTAAAGACAACAGAGCCAGTAATTAAATCTTCTTCACTCGCCGTTGGAAATTCCTCTTTAGTTGGTTTTTGTTCTGCAACAGTTACATATCCCGTTGCTTTTACAAATTTTTCGAATTCTTCGTTAGTGACTTCGGTTTCATCCATATAATAACCATCAACATAAACACGATGAATAGGAGCGGCATCTTTTGTAACTCCTTTTATACTGCATAAACTTTCGTCTTCTACATTGCTTCCCATAGAAAATTCGCCGCCAGGAATCCAAACCATACCTTCTGGTGCTTTTGTTTCTGGTTTGGATTTATTTTCTATAGTTGGCTTAAATTCAGATTCTACGCTAACTGGAACTTCGTGGCATTCAGCAACTGTTTTTTCTTCTTTATCTGTAAATCTAGTGTAGCTATAGGCTATTGAAATAATGGATAATGTAAGTAAAGCAAATATCCAAAAGGTCTTGTTTTTCATGGTTTATTTTTTTGAACTGATAATGGTTGTAATAGAAGGGATAAAATTATAAAAATAACTTTGTAATTATACTAATTTTATAGAATTAATATAATTATTTGTCTTCCTCAACAAGAACTACTTCGTATTTATCTTTTCCGTCTACTTGAACAGGCTGATAATAAGTTTCACCAAATTTTATGTATTTTACATCTCCTACAGTGACTTCTTCTCCGCCTTCAGGAAGATTTTCTACTATTGTTCCTGCGGTAGGCGCGACCACTTTATAAGAGCTTCCATCTTTTTCATAATAAGTACCGCCGTAGTAATAATTATTGACTGTTCCTGTATTGACGGTTTGGGCGCCACTAGGAATATTATTGACTGTTCCGCCAACGGGAGCGGCAACTGCTGTATAACCTCCATTTGAAGGTGCGTACCAAACTCCCTGATCATAATGATATTGGTTACTTTCTACACTAACCACAATTGCTGTAACAGCTAAAGTAGTGACGAAAAATCCCCAAGGATGCCATACTGGACCCCAGTAAAAAGGTCTGTAAGGATGGTAATAGTAAGGATGATAACCATAATATCTGTATCCGCCGTGTATGTAAGGAGGTCGTGTGTAAACAACTGTATTTCTTCTTACAACTGTATTTCTATTGTTGTTGATTGTAATATCTCTGCTTCTGTCTACATTTCTTGTATTTCCGCTAATATTTGTGTTTCTGTTTCCTGAATTTCTATTGCCAGAGTTTATGTTGTTATTAGAATTTCGGTTAGTGGTATTGTTTTTTCTGTTGCTAATTTTAGTGTTAGAACTATTATTTGGTCTTGTAATTTTTGTTCCAGAACCATTAGAGCCAGGTCTTGTTACTGCTGGTTTATTTGCTGACGGTTTAGTTACAGTTGGTCTTGACTGATTGGCTGGTCTTGTAACAGACGGTCTTGTTTGAGCTCCGCCGGCAGGTCTATGTACGCCTCCGCCACCTCGATGTCCTGCGCCTGCGCCTCCGTGACGCTGTGCGAAACTATCTATTGAAATAAGGAAAAATGTACCTATCAAACACATTAGTGCCGATTTTCTTGCTGATTTGGATATGTTTTTCATTTTCAGTTGTTTATATGAATTAAAGTTATGAAAAAAAATCTCTCGTTTAAAAAAATGAAACAAAAGTTTGTTTACAGATTTATAGTGAAATATCCCATTGTATTCTGAATCGCCAGCCTTGCTCCAACGGGAGTGTTTTATCTTGAAAACTAAAATAACTTACCTCAGAAGTTAGTTTGTTTTTATGTCCTTTAAAGAACCAGTTAAAAGCCAATGTAGATTCGTCTTGTCGATTTTGTCTAATTGAATAATCTGGTCTATATGCTGCATGTCTTGCAGCCATTTCTAAATGTTCAGGCCACCAATGAAAAACATTATGGAAGAAATAACCAGCTTGAACATAATACCCTTTCATAACAGTCATATAGTCATTATTGTATTTATCGATTATTTCTTTAGTATGCCATTCGCTTTGCCAAGAAAACCCGCGATACATAAAAGCTGTTTCTAAGTTCCATTGATTTACTCTGTATTGTCCCGGTAATCCATCTTCAAAACCATCTAAAGAGCCGCCTCCAGCTTGCGAGAAACGTGTATATGGGCTTCGATTAGTAATAGCTGAAAAAGCAATTATTGGAGTTGGCTTTTCGTGAAATTCTAAATCACAGCCTTCAAAATCCAAGAATCTGCCTAAAAAATTCCATTGCGCTCTTCCAAAATACATAAGATGATTATCGTCGTTAGAAGTGCTTCCGCGTCCTGTACCTGTTAAAGCCGCAAACCAATAATTAAAATCGGCAATGCCTTTTCCTTTTAAGTGACCGTAAACTTCGGCTCCCAATTCTCTATCAACTGTAAAAGGTCTATTGATAAGAGATCGTTCTACCATTTGTTGTTCGCCGCTGCTAATGAAACGTTCACGCGTAAATTCTGTTTTCCATTGCCCGACTTTAAAACTCAGCCAATCCCATTTTTCGATCATAATTCTAAAATCAAGCAGATTAGACTGACTTAATTCGTATTCCCAATAATATTTAAGCCATGGTTCAAAGGCATGACCGCCAATTTTAAGTCTAGCTCGATTTATTTTAAAAGTAGTTTTAGCATCTTGACTGTAATCATCATAAGTTAAAGGATCTGTATCGTAAGGAGTTGAAAAACGAAATTGTAACCTGCTCTGTAATTGAAATAGAAATTTTTTATCACGGGTTTCTAAGTCAATTCCTTTATTACCATATCTAACATTCATAAGCTTTGTCGTATCTTTTTCTTGTTGCGATATTCCTCTCGAACTAAAAAGAAGCATTGCAAGCAAAAGAAGTTTTTTTATGTGAAGTATTTTTGGTGCGTTGAACATAAGCTTAATGGGTTGTATAATTTCTTAAAGAATGATCTAAATTTATTTTCCTCCAAAGTTTTTTGCAATTCCCAATCCAATTCCCCAGCTGTCATAAGCATTCCATTTAAAATCGTAACTCATAGTGCCGAAAATTTCCCATCCTTTTGGTAATTCATATCCATATTCTACTCCGGCACGAGTCAGGAAAAAATCTTCTTCTTTGGCAAATTCACCTCCAAAACCTAAGAGAAAACTCCAATGTTCATTTGGTTTGTAAATTCCCATAATGGCAGGAGCAATGGGATAACTTCTTTCGATAGTTTCTTTATCTTCTCCGCTGGCGAGATTTTTTTCTACTTTAAATTTTTCAATAATAAAATCAGTATGAAGTCCGATTGCCCATTTTTCTTTAAATTGAAAAGTATAATCTAATCCCCAAGCGGGTAGACTTAAAACTTCCCGATTTCCTTCATCATCGCGACCTTCAAAAACATGAACATGATTTATAGAAAGTCCGATTTGATGATGTGGACTAAAAGTCTTTTCTTCAGTATCTTGCGCTATTATATTATTTGAAATAAAACAGATTAAGCTAGATGTTACTAGTAAAAACAAGTTTTTTTTGTGATAAAAACTATAGAACATTTTATTCAGTATTGATGAAAAAGTTTGCATCTTATTTTTTTTTAAGAAAAGAGGCATTGGTTAAAGAATACCTCTTAATCTTTATAAATTGGATTTAGTCTCTGCCTAAAGCTCTTTTTGCTTCATTATTTAAGTCAGAATATTCAATTTTTCCAACATTAACTCCAACACCATAGATTTCTCCTCCTTTAAAAGTTCCCGGTGTTTTGTATTCTTTACTAACGGCGTCTCCACTGTCAAATCCTACGCAAAGTCCATCGCCAGAAAGCGTAAATTTTCCAGACTGTGTTCTCATTGGACCAGAGGCAACTTCTTTACCATCAATATAAAGTTTCATTGTCCCAAGTGACTCGCCATTTGGACCTGCTTTTTCACGGTTAAATTCCATTCCGAAAACGTGTTTTCCAGGTGTGATAACAACATTAGAAGTGAATTGTTGTTCTGGAGCAATTCCTAAGAAATTGTACACATAATGGAGTTTTTTATCTTTTAAAAATAAGGTATGACCACCGAAACGAGATCCGTGCGCAAAAATTACACCCGAAGCATTCGCATCTTTGACATCGACATCGGCTACAATTTTATAAGAACGTCCACGAACATTAACTGCAACTCCTTCAGGTACTGCCGAAGTTCCTGGATAATATTTGTAAAGATCACGAGGGGCTTCGGATGAAGGTCTTTCGGTTCCTAAAATTTCAATTGCAGAACGATCGTCAAGCGGCAGAACTAAATTTTTATTCGCTTCATCATTCCAGTCTTTAATAAGTTCTTTTAACTTGTCTGGATATTTTGCAGCTAGGTTTTTAGACTCTGATCGGTCAACATCAGTATTATAAAGTTCCCAAACATCTTTATCAAAATTTCCTTTTCCCGATAATGGAGCGTGAAGTGCAACAGCTTTCCATCCGTCTTTCCATAGAGCTCGGCTTCCAAGCATCGCAAAATACTGAATATGTTTCTGTGTTTTTGTATTTGGAGCAGCATCAAAAGTATAACGCATAGAAACTCCAGATAACGGATATTGAGGAACACCTCTATATTCTTTAGGCATTTCTAGACCGCAAACATCTAAAATAGTTGGTACAATATCTGTTGAATGATGAAACTGATCGCGAACAACACCTTTGGCTTTTATTCCTTTCGGCCAAGACATCACAAGCGGATCACAAGTTCCTCCAGCATATTGGCTGTATCTTTTGAACATTTTAAACGGCGTGGAAAACGCTGCAGCCCAACCTGTTGGGTAATGTTCGTACGTGTCAGGACTTCCTAATTTATCAATATATTTTAGGTTTTCTTTTAATTCGTCAGGATATCCGTTAAAGAATTTATTTTCGTTTACAGAACCTGATTCAGAACCTTCTCCAGAAGCTCCATTATCGGCAGCATAAATTACAAGCGTATTTTCTAGTTGTCCTGTTTTTTCCAAATAATCAATAATTCGACCTACTTGTGCGTCTGTATATTCGGAGAAACCAGCATAAACTTCTGCTAGTCTAGAGAATAATTTCTTTTCTTCTGGTTTCAATTTATTCCAATCTAATACATTATCTGCCGGATTGGCAACTCCTGGAGGCATTGGATTAAATTTATCAAAGTTTGTTCCCGCAGGAAGTACGCCTTTTGCAATCATTCTCGGAAGTACCCATTTGCGATAAGCATCATAGCCTTCGTCAAATTTACCTTTATATTTTGCAATATATTCTTCTGGGGCTTGATGCGGGGCATGATTTGCTCCAGGACAATACCACATGTACCAAGGTTTTGAAGGATTTGTAGCCTGCTGATCTTTAATAAATTCTAGAGCATGATCTGCTAAATCTTTAGATAAATGATATCCTTCTTCTGGAGTTGCAGGTGGTTCAATAAAATGATTGTCTTCAACTAAATCAGGATACCATTGATTGGTTTCTCCTCCAAGAAAACCATAAAAACGGTCAAAGCCCATTTGAAGCGGCCAAGTGCTTCTTGGTCCTCCAGAAGCAATATCTTGTTCTGGCACGTTATGATTTTTTCCTACCCAAAAAGTACTCCATCCGTTATCTTGAAGAATCTGTCCGATTGTAGCTGCCTGTTTTGGAATCCTTCCGCTAGCACCAGGATATCCATCTGCTGTTTCGGTAATGGCGGCCATTCCGTTAAGATGATGGTTGCGGCCAGTTAATAATGTTGAACGAGTTGGAGAACATAATGCAGTTGTATGCCATTGTGAATACGTAATACCGTTATCTGCCAATTTCTTCATTGTAGGCATGTTAATTCCTCCTCCATAAGGCGACCATGCAGCCATTCCAGTGTCATCATATAGTATGAATAAAATATTTGGAGCTCCTGCTGGGGCTTTTTTAGGAAGATAAGGAGCCCAGTCACTTTTAGAATCTCTAATGTCTAATGCCATTTTTCCTTTAAAAGTTTCTTTCGTAACCTGTTGCGGGTCTGCCTGAGCCATTGTTTTTTGGCTTAAGCCCACTAAAAGAAATAAAAAGAATAATAATTGAATATTGATTTTTTTTAGAGGGTTGTTGCTTTTCTTCATGGTTTTATAGTTTAATTATATTATTTAAATGAAAAAACTTTTGAAATTTCTAATAAAAATTAATCCGATAATGAATGCAGCTTGTAAGTAATATAGATTGTGATTTTTCTTATAAGTCTCAAAATTAAATAATTAAAAAACCAAAGAAGCTTGTTTAGAGCCTTGAACTTGTTTCATTTTATAATTTGCAACATCAAAAAAAGCTTTTTGAACACTTCTGAACACAAAATTGCACAAAATAGAAATGATTTGTTTTTGTAAAAAAGTACCTTTTTCAACTATAATATTTAAATTTGCAGCCAAAATAACAACAACACAATTCTTATGTATAAATTGATAATTCGCCCGATACTTTTTTGGTTTGATCCTGAAGAAGTGCATTACTTTACTTTTTCATTTGTTAAATTCATTTCAAAAATTCCAGGAGTTTCGGCAATTATAAGATCAATTTATGAGGTAAAAGATTCTCGTTTAGAAAGAGAAGTGTTCGGAATTAAATTCAAAAATCCGGTTGGACTTGCAGCTGGTTTTGATAAAGATGCCAAGTTGTACAAAGAACTGGGAGATTTTGGTTTTGGTTTTATCGAAATCGGAACTGTAACGCCAGTTGGACAAGAAGGAAATCCGAAAAAACGTTTATTCCGTTTAAAAGAAGATCAAGCAATTATTAACCGAATGGGATTTAATAATGGCGGAGTTCTAGAAGCGGTAGAACGTTTGAAAAAGAATTCAGGGGTATTAATTGGCGGAAATATCGGAAAGAACAAAGTAACAGATAACGAAGATGCGGTTAAAGATTACATCATTTGTTTTGACGCATTATTTAATCATGTCGATTATTTTGTAGTAAATGTAAGTTCGCCAAATACGCCAAATTTGAGAGCTTTACAAGATAAAGAACCATTGACGGCTTTATTGCAAACTTTGCAAAATAGAAATGTCGAAAAACAAAAGACAAGCACACAAAAAATAAAACCAATTCTTTTAAAAATTGCTCCAGACTTAACAGACGAGCAATTATTGGATATTATTGATATTGTAAAAACAACTCAAATTGCGGGCGTAATTGCTACAAACACCACAATTTCGAGAGACGGTTTACAATCTGCAAATCAATCTGAAATGGGAGGTTTGTCTGGAAAACCATTAACGAAACGTTCTACAGAAGTAATTCGTTTCCTTTCGGAAAAAAGTAACAAAGCATTCCCAATTATTGGAGTAGGAGGAATTCACTCTGCTGACGATGCTATAGAAAAATTAAATGCAGGAGCAAGTTTAGTGCAATTGTATACTGGATTTATTTACGAAGGTCCAGCTTTAATAAAAGCAATCAATAAAAAGATTTTAGGGCAAATGTAAAAGAAGCGCCTGAATTGCTAAACCGGTAAGAATTGAAATTCCGAAACTAATTAAGGTTCCAATCATAACATATTCGGTTAGTTTTCGGTCTTTGGCTTCTTTCAAATCGCCGAATCTGAAAATAGATTTTGCAGCCAACAAAAAACCGATTGCTTCAAAATGTCCGGTCAAAATAAAACAAACTACAAACAGACGTTCTAATATGCCAATGTAATTTCCTGCATTGGCAAGAGAATTGTCTTGATGGCTATTTTGGCTTTCTGGACTCCAGATAGAAATAATGGTTTTTATGAAAATCGAAGAAGGTTTTGTAACCAATATGAATCCCGTAATCAGAATCCAAAAGTCATTCATGGGCAAGAAACGGACAAAGCCGTTGTCATGATAAAAAAATGCAGTAATCCCAATTAAAATTAATAAATGCGCAATTTGGTCTACTACAAACCAAGTTCGTTTGTTTTTTGGTTTCTGAAAATTTAGTTTGATTACATCAATAATTCCGTGAGTTACAGCAATAAAAATGGCATAAGGAATAAAACTAACTTCTCCAATTAAAACCGCCGCCAATACTCCGTGAAGTAAAATATGAAGATATAAATAAACGCTTTTATGTTTATTTGCTTCTTTATGGCTTACCCACGAATTGGGTTGCCAGATAAAATCGCCTAATAAATGCGCTAAAAGCAGTTTTATAAATAAAATCATAATGCTGTAAGTTGTTTTATTTGATTTCTAAAATATTTATCTAAATGCATGACCAAATCAAACTGAGCGCGTTTTTGTCTTCGACTCACGGCAGCTTGATTGATGCCTAATTTTTGTCCTAACTCTTCTTGTGATAAATTTGGATTTTCTATAGCCAAAGCTACAAATTCTGCCGATTGCACTAGCCAACTGTCCATAAATGTTAATGCAAGCTGAATCATTAAATTTAGTTTTTCATCAAAATTTGAATCTCCCGTTCGCAAGGCTAATGTGACTTTTTGCTTTTTTAAGGTTTCAAATAATTCGCCAGAATTAATAAAAGCAGCACCATTACTTTCAGAAATTCTTTCGGCATTATGGGTTTTATCTCCAAAACCAATACTCATTCGCGCGTCAGATTTTATGGCTCGCAAACGTGCTTTTACTAAAATGGCAACTAACAAAGCATCTTCAGGATTAGTAACTTCAATCTGAAATTCGTCACCACGATAAATCTCCCATTGGCTTGGTGTTGTGCCAAATGGCGTTAAAATTTTTTTCAAATCTTCTACCCAATGTTCAGATTGCTGTTGTCTTGAACCAATTATATCGCCCGTAATTACACTAGTCATAATCAAATATAATTAAAAAATAATAAACTTTCTATTACAAATATAAGTAATATTTTTAATTATTACGCTTTTGGGTAATATTTTAAAATATTACGTTTTTTGGTAATTATGTTTAATATTACAATATTTTGTAATACTTTCGATTCAGCTAAAATTATCTTTTATTTCAATAAAAAAGAAACTAACTTAGCCTTTACAAATGAATAAGCTTTGAATAAAGAAATCAAGATTATCGAATGTCCAAGAGATGCCATGCAAGGCATTAAGACTTTTATTCCGACAAAAAATAAAGTGACATACATACAAGCTTTGCTTCGTGTAGGATTTGATACTATTGATTTTGGAAGTTTCGTTTCTCCAAAAGCTATTCCGCAAATGCAAGACACGGCGACTGTTTTAGAACAACTTGATTTATCTCAAACAACAAGTAAACTGCTTTCCATAATTGCCAATACACAAGGCGCAATTACAGCGTCTGAATATGAACAAATTCAATATTTAGGTTTTCCTTTTTCTATTTCGGAAAATTTTCAAATGCGTAATACTCACAAAACTATTGCAGAATCTTTAATTACTTTAGAAGAAATTTTAGAAGTTGCCGATAAGAAAAAGAAAGAAGTGGTCACGTATCTTTCTATGGGTTTCGGAAATCCATATGGAGATCCTTGGAACATTGAAATTGTGGCAGACTGGACAGAAAAACTTGCAGGAATGGGCGTAAAAATTCTATCGCTGTCTGATACAGTTGGAACTTCAACTCCAGAAGTAATTACCTATTTGTTTTCAGAATTAATCCCGAAATATCCTGAAATTGAGTTTGGAGCACATCTTCATACAACGCCAGAAAGCTGGTTTGAAAAAATTGATGCAGCGGCAAAAGCAGGTTGTACTCGCTTTGATGGTGCTATTCAAGGTTTTGGAGGCTGCCCGATGGCAACAGATAAGTTAACAGGAAATATGCCGACCGAAAAACTAGTTTCTTATTTTACTGCAAATAAGAAAGTTACAGGTTTGAACTCTTTAAGTTTTGAAAGTGCTTATAACGAAGCTTCAAAATTGTTCGGAAAGTTTCATTAATAAATGGTTATATTTAGTAACTTCGACAATGATTGTAAACATTAAGCGTTACATTTATTAGATATACTTTTGTCATGAAATCAGCCTTCTATAAAGTTATAAAAATAGTGATTTTGTCACTTTTATTTTCTTCATGTTCAAGTGATTTAGACTTTGGTCAAATAGATGATCTTAAGTTAGAACCTGCTTTTGTGGCAAATCTTGCTTATTTTGATATTCCAGCAAATAAGCTAATCGACGATGGTGGAAATCATGTTGTTGATGATTCAAGAGGATTTGATGTTTTTAAAGATAAATTTTTTAATGATCATTTACGAAAAGCCGAATTCAATTTTGAAATAGAAAATACCATAGATCGCGCTTTTGTTGTAAGTCTTCAATTATTAGATGCTAATGATCAAGTGTTGCAAACTCTCATTTTTCCTGTTCCTGCCTACAGAGGAACTGCCAATGTTATTGAATTTCCAACAGAAGTTTTTGAAAATCAACGATTGGATCTGTTAAAAAAGACTGTAAAAATAGGTTTCAAAATTGCAATTTCTCAAGGAACTCCGCTAAATAGTCAGAGTTTAGGGAGTTTAAAATTAAAATCAAGTGCAACAGCTTATTTAATAATTGGATGAGAAAAATATATCTGATTATCTGTCTCGTTTTTCAGCTTTCTTGTTTTTCTCAAAATAAAGAATTACTGTATAATTTCACGGCTATTCCGCAATCTTTAATGGTAAATCCGGGAGCCGATGTTTCTTACAAATATTATTTTGGATTTCCGGTTTTATCCGGAATTTCAGCCAATGTTGGTTCAAGCAGTTTTACGGCTTATGATTTGTTTGCCAATAACGGAGTCGATTTTAATCAAAAAGTTAGAAACGTAATTAATCAATCTACAAACAGAGATAAAGTTGTAACCAATCAGCAATTGGAAGTGTTCTCAGGCGGCTTTAGAATTGGCGGACGAGAAAGTAAATCATACATTTCGTTTGGTTTATATCAAGAATTTGACTTTTTCATGTTTGTTCCAAAAGATTTGGCAATATTAGCTTTAGACGGAAATAGCAATTACATCGGAAAATCGTTCAATCTTGGAGATCTTAGCATGAAAGCTGAGGTTCTTTCCGTTTGGCATGTTGGTTTTCATAAAAAAGTAAGCGAAAAATTTGTTTACGGCGGTCGTGCTAAAATCTATTCAAGTGGTGCAAACGCTACATCAACAAAAAATGCAGGTTATATCTATACAGGACAGGATTCAGGAAATGCTAATCTTTACAATCAAATCATTTCTTCCGATTTAGAATTAAAAACTTCTGGACTTTCTAAATTCACAAAAGACGAATACGAAGGAAATGTCGTAAAAGATATTGCCAATAATACTTTTTTTAGCGGAAGTTTAGGTCTTGGCGTCGATGCCGGTTTTACTTATTATATTAAAAAGAATTTGCAGTTAACGGCAAGTATAATAGATTTAGGATTTATAAAACAATCTAAAGATATTGAAACTTTAACCTACAAGGGAACATATCGATATGATGGCGTAAATCCTGATTTTACAGGAAATGATGAACCAGAAGATATATTTGATGAATTCGACAAAGCCATTCCAAGAGATACATTATACAATAAGTATACTACATGGCGTCCAACTAAGTTTTATTCTTCAATACAATATTCATTTGGAGAAGCGCGCCCTGATGACGAATGCAATTGCCGTGGAAAAATCAATACTTATTATAAAAATGCAGTTGGAGCACAATTATTTGCTATGTCTGCGCCACGCGAACCCTTATTTGCCTTAACAGCATTTTACAAAAGAAGTATTTTTAAAAAATTAGAAGCAAAAGCTACTTATACTTTTGATACATTTTCAAATAAAAATATTGGTTTAGGTCTTGCAGGAACACTCGGGCCCGTAAATATTTATGCGCTATTTGGCAATGTTTTAGAATACAAAGATTTATCGAAAGCTAGCAGTGCAACATTCCAACTCGGAATTAATTTTGTATTTCAAGACCGTGATGATGATTAATTTCAATCATTATAATTAGAAGCTATTTCCAGCTGTCCATTACAAGCACTCGAGCCAAAAAACTTTTTTTCAAGGCTTAAAAAGAGCTTCCGTTGGTCGCTTTTTTAAACCAGAAAAAAATGTTTTTTAGCTTTTCGTGGCTTTTCATTTCCATCTGGGCTAGGGCATATGTTTTTATAAGACAATTCTTGTAAACGCAAATTTATGAATAACTTAGTATTTAAGTTAGCAATTTATTCACTATATTTGCACGCAATTCAACTAGAAATTGCAACATGATAGCACACAACTCCAAGATTATCGGCGAAGGTTTAACTTATGACGATGTATTATTAGTACCTAACTACTCGAATGTGCTTCCCCGCGAAGTGAGTATCAAATCAAAATTCTCAAGAAACATCACATTAAACGTTCCAATCGTATCTGCTGCTATGGATACGGTAACAGAAAGTGCAATGGCAATCGCTATGGCGCAAGAAGGCGGAATAGGTGTTTTACATAAAAATATGACTATCGAACAACAAGCAGGAAAAGTTCGAAAAGTAAAACGTGCTGAAGCGGGAATGATTATCGATCCGGTAACTTTACCAATGAACTCTACTATTGCTGACGCAAAAAATGCCATGAAAGAATTCGGAATTGGTGGTATTCCAATCGTTGACGAAAACAAAATCTTAAAAGGTATAGTAACGAACCGTGACTTACGTTTCGAGAAAAATGGCGCAAGACCAATCGCTGAGGTTATGACAAGCCAAAACTTGGTTACAGTTTCTGAAGGAACTTCATTAGAGCAAGCAGAAGTTGTTTTGCAAGGTCATAAAATTGAAAAATTACCAGTTGTAAACGAAAAAAACGAATTAGTTGGTTTAATTACTTTTAGAGATATCACAAAACTGACTCAAAAACCAATCGCTAATAAAGATTCTTTTGGTCGTTTAAGAGTTGCAGCTGCAATTGGAGTTACTGGAGACGCAGTTCAAAGAGCTGAAGCTTTGGTCGCTGCTGGTGTAGATGCCATTATTATCGATACAGCACACGGACATACAGAAGGTGTTGTAAATACATTGAAAGAAGTAAAAGCAAAATTCCCTCAAATAGATGTGATTGTAGGAAACATTGCAACGCCAGAAGCTGCTAAATATTTAGTAGAAAATGGTGCTGATGGTGTAAAAGTTGGAATCGGACCTGGTTCTATCTGTACAACTCGTATCGTTGCAGGTGTTGGTTTTCCTCAATTCTCAGCAGTTTTAGAAGTTGCTGCTGCAATTAAAGGAACTGGAGTTCCAGTAATTGCTGATGGTGGAATTCGTTATACAGGAGATATTCCTAAAGCAATCGCTGCAGGTGCAGACTGTGTAATGTTAGGTTCATTATTAGCAGGAACAAAAGAATCTCCAGGAGAAACTATCATTTTTGAAGGAAGAAAATTCAAATCTTATCGCGGAATGGGTTCTGTTGAAGCGATGCAAACTGGTTCTAAAGATCGTTATTTCCAAGATGTTGAAGATGATGTTAAGAAATTAGTTCCAGAAGGAATCGTTGGGCGTGTTCCTTACAAAGGAGAATTGAACGAAAGTATGCTTCAATTTATCGGCGGTCTTCGTGCTGGTATGGGATATTGTGGTTCAAAAGATATTCCTACTTTACAAGAAACTGGACGTTTTGTTAGAATCACATCAAGCGGAATTACTGAAAGTCACCCGCATAACGTAACGATTACAAAAGAAGCTCCAAATTATTCTAGATAATCATAATGAATTTGCAATTCAAGTTAAAAGATGTTCTTGAAGTTGATTTGTATTATGGATTTTATGATATCTATGTTTTAGGAGGTTTTGATGTTCAAGTAAACGATGATTTCTTTGTTGAAATACTTGATTTGAAAACAAACGAATCTATATTGCTAAGAGAAAAAAGTCTTAAAACTAGAGATTATAGAAACGGAAGTAGGGCTGTGAAATTTTTTAGTTTTCAAATAACTGAAAAATCGAAATATAAAATTTCAGTTCATAATTATGAAGATATGACTGTATTTTATTCAATGATAGGAAGTAACCCATTGAGTGTTTTTAATTTATTGAAAAGACTTTATGGAATAAAAAGGAAACAGCTATCGTTAAATGAAATTGAAATATTAATCAATTAACTTATAGAAAAAAGGCGTAAGATTTAGTTCTTACGCCTTTTTTTATTTGTTTTTTGAGATTTTAGATGTTTGTTTAAAATCACTTTTTGATTTTAGTTGCATGCTAAAATCGGTATGTTTCAAATCAAGATTAAAATCCATTTTTAAATTGTTTTCGGCCATAAAATGATTTGGAATATCATAAATTAAATCTCCGCTTCCAATTCCAGAACCGCTTGTATCAAATCTTGTATCAGACATTTTCATTGTATACGTTTGTGAAATATCAAAGAATGCACTTTTCGAATCCATTCTTTTTAATTTGTATACCGTAGTAATCACCATTTCAATATTAATACCTGCAATTGGCAATGTTAATGGACTTTCCTGAATAAAAGATTCCCCGATTTTTAATTTTTTCTGAGGCATAACTAATTGCGAAAAAGTGCTTTGTACTGTTTGAAACACAACATTTTTTAGACTTTCTTCCATGTCTTTAGCAACAATAGAATCCATTTTTGGTAAAGTGGTTTCTGAAGTTTTTCCGTAAAGCAATGTACCGCTTGGGATTATTGTTCTTCCATTTCCATCGACAGCTTTCAAGTATTCAATTGTAATAGGAAAAGTTCCATCTTTATCTGTCTTACCAGTTTTAGAAACGATGTCTATGGTCATGATGCTTTTAATAGCGGTTGGATTTGGTACTTGATTTTTCTTTAGTGTTTCTAAAAAAACGTCACTCCCAGAATACGTAACTTCATAATCTGAAGAATTAATTGTCGTTTGATTATAAATAGTTTGTGGAGAATAACCAGCTTTAAAATCTAAAATTTGATTAGACTGACCGTAATTAAAGATCGTTGCAGAAATAAAAAGAAGTACAAATAGTTTTTTCATAGTTAAGTTTGAAGCGTTTTTCTTTTCGCTAGTTCGAAACGAAAGTAAGAAATTAAAAACAACTTTGTTATTTTATTTAAACAAGATTTTTCGTTCGTAATTTAATTAAAACCTACTATTTAAAATGTCCTCTGCTACAATATCAGAATGCAATAAATCTTCCATTTTTTTTGTCATACGTTGTGCTTCTAAGGCATAACCAAACATCTTTTGTTCGTAATCTGCAATTGCTTCATCAATTGTTTCGAACTTTCCTTCTGTTAAGTTTTTAGTTAAATGAAAAGCGTCAAATAATCCCATATTAACTCCTTCGCCAGCAAATGGAGGCATTAAATGCGCTGCATCCCCAACAAGAGTAATATTTGAATGTTCTTTCCACGATTCTTCTAAAGAAAATAATCGTAAAGGCAAACCTGAAAATTCGGTAGAAGCGGCGAAGAATTTTTTATAATCGTCACCCCAATTTTTGAAAGTTTCATTTAAAAAGAAAATCACTGCTTTATCATTTTCAAAATCAATTCCGTGATTAGAAATCCAATTTTCGTCGGCTTTAAAAGAAACTCCAAAATGTACAGAACCATCACGCATTGTATGTGTATAAAACATTTTGTGCTCGCCCATTGCCATTACATTTCCATTTCCGTATTTTGGTTTAAATTCAGGATAATCGTGATCTGGATTTACAATTTCACCTTGAATGATATAAGTTCCAGAAAGTTTAGGTTCCTGATCACTCACAAATTTTCTGGCATTAGATCTTCCGCCATTTGCAACAATTACAAAATCGGCTGTAGTTTTTGTGCCATTTTTGAATTCTAAAAGATACTGATTTTCAATTTTTTCGATGTTAATTAATTGGCTATTCCAAACAACAGTGTTTTCTTCAAGATTGTCGAGCATAATTTTTCTTAAATCGTTTCGATCAATTTCTGGACGTGAAAAAGCATTAGTTTCATCTGGCATTTCATCAGAAGTAATATTGCCATTTATATCAGCCATTTTTTCTCCAGTTGGTCTAGCGTATTGCAGAAAAACGTCCATTAATCCCGCTTTTTGAATCGCATATTGACCTGAATCCGAATGAATATCTAAAGTGCCGCCAGAAGTTCTGGCTTCAGCATTAAGATCTCTTTCATAAATCGTTACATCAGCACCATTGATTTGTAAAATACGAGCAGTTGTTAATCCAACTGGACCGCCGCCAATAATGGCAATTTTTTTGTTTTCTATAATTGAAGTTTTCATTTTATTAAAATTTATATTGTAATTGCTCTTCTCCCGCCCGAAACTTCGGGATCGGGGCGCTCAGAGTGACAAACTATTAGAATTTGGAATTTTTGCAATTGTTATTTGAAAACTAAGGTGTCAAAGCTTTTAAAACCAAATTGAAAGTTTCATTTTTTAATTCTTCAGTAAAAACAAAAGCTTTTCCCGACATTGATTTTCCTTCTCGATGAAACTCTAATAAAGAATAAAGTGGTCCGTAAGCAATACTCCAAAATATTTCGTATGGAATAGAAATAAGTTCTTTTCTATCAATTGCAGCAAGCATAAATTCTGTCATCATTTGTTTGTAATCGCCTGATATTTCTGTTACAATAGCCTCGCCATAAGTAGAATGCTTTAAAAGTTCTAAACAAGTGGCCTCAAGTGTAAAATTTAAATTGAAATAAATACGGTTTTCCCATTGCATTCGTAATCCATCTCTAAAACTCATATCTGCAGAAAATCCGTCGAACATCTTTTCGAAGAATTTTTTACCAATTTCGATTCCGATTTTTCTAATCAAATCTTCTTTGTCAGAATAATAAATGTAAAGTGTTGCAACAGATATACCGCATTCTTTTGCTAAACGATTCATTCCAAAACCTTCTACACCTTGCGCAACAATCATTTCGATTGCTTTTTGCTTTACAATTTCTTCTTTATTAATATCTCTTGTTCTCATAATCTTAACTAATTACAGTACAAAGATATAAATAATAAATGAATGCTCGCTTATTTATTTTTTTAAGGCTCAAAGTTAGTGAGGTACAGAGGAACAAAGGTTTTTTTATTTAATGGTTAATTGTTAATGGTTGATTGTTAATTGTAATGGTTGATTGCAGTGGTTTATTGTGTTTCTTTTAATTTGATTTGAGAATAACTAAATTGTCTCCAGCTTTAGCTGGAGGTTTATTATAAATTGAGAAAAAGGCTTTAGCCAAATTTTTTACTTTATATATTGAAACAAAAAAAATCAGCTGAAACAATATTAAATTGTTTCAGCTGATTTTATATGGATAGTATATTTTATAAAGTTTTTGTAGGTTCAGCTTCTCTAAGATTCTGATTTTCTAAAATCTCTTTTAAATAAGGCTTGGTAGCAGTTTCTATATCGCCTTCAGAAATATCTAAAGCTTTTGGATCTGATGCGAGTTGCAGCCAAGGTTTTGGTCCGTCAAAAGGATAGCTTCCAAAAACAACGACCGGAGTTCCCTTTACTTTTACATTTTCTTTGTCTTTCAAAATCCATTCGTCTGCGAATTTGTAAAGATATTTAGCATCTTTTTCTAATAATCTTAAACAAGAATGAGAAGCCGGATAGCCTGGAAGTTCGTATTGATGAAAACCAACGCCAAGTTTGTTTTCTATATTAAAGTTCCATTTTAAATCCCATTCGTCATTAAATGTACTAGTTGTTTGTTCTGCTTTCCAGTTGGTAAAAAATAATCCAGTTGGAGTAGGATCTTTTTTTCTTCCCATATTGGTTGGGCCTGTACGAACTAATTCGCCGTTTTCATAAGCGGCAAAAGCTTGTGTTGGATATGAAAATAATATTATTTTTGAAACTTCTTCTAAAGCAGAAACGTGCAAAGGAAAAGGAAGATAATAAACCAAATCACCACTAAAATCTGCAGGAATTACAACAGAATCTAGTTTTTTGAAATTTGCTTTATCAGTTCTGTTTAATGCGTAAACAATATTCATTTTACTGCTATCAGCTTCATTTGCCTTTAACCACTCTTTTGTATTAGAAATTTGATAAGAAACCGTTTTTGGTTTTTTATATTCAATTACTTCTTTTTTGTCTGTTTTATTTTCAGTCAGCGTTATGGTATCAGTCTTTTTGCAAGAACCTAATAAAACTAACATTAATAATAGTAATCCGTTTGCTGTGTAATATAACTTTTTCATAGGTCGTATTTTTATGAAAATAAAGTTATGGTTATGATAGCTGAAAAGGGTTACATAATTTTTTGAATTGGTTTCGGGATTTACATTTTACATTAAATCCTAAATAATTCATTTAATATCATTTTTAAAAGCAATAATGTTTAAATCAAACCTTTTATTTTAGCATGTTGCAACAACATAATGGTTTTAGCATCAGTAATTTCTCTAGATTCGATCATAGCATAAGCCTGATCAAAAGTAAATTCTAAAACTTCAATATTTTCTTGTTCAGCATCTAATCCGCCGCCTTCGCTTACTTTCATGCTTTCGTCGTATTCGCCAACAAAAAGATAAAGAATTTCAGTAACTGCGCCTGGCGACATATAAGTTTCAAAAACTTTTTCTACTTTAGAAATACGATAACCGGTTTCTTCTTCGGTTTCGCGAATAATCGCCGTTTCGGGATTGTCTTTGTCTAAAAGTCCAGCGCAAACTTCAATCATCATTCCGTCTTTATTTCCGTTAAGAAAAGTCGGAAGACGAAATTGACGCGTTAAAATAACAGTTTTTTTGGTTGAATTGTATAATAAGATTCCAGCGCCATTGCCACGATCGTAAACTTCACGAGTATGAATTTCAGATTCTCCGTTTTCTTTTTGGTAATCAAAAGTAACACGGTTTAAGATGTACCAATTGTCTGATAATAATTTAGTTTCTATAATTTCAACTTTTGGATTTTTCATATATGAAATAATTTGTATAAAAAAACGCTCTGATTATCAGAGCGTTTAAATGTATTATTTTGTTATTGTTTGCTTTCTGTCTGGTCCAACCGATACAATTTTGATTGGCACTTCGATTTCTTTCTCAATAAACTCAATATATTCTTTTAGCTCAATTGGCAATTGATCGTAAGATGTTAAACCAGTTAAATCTTGTTTCCATCCTTTAAATTCTTTGTAAATAGGAGTAACGTTTTCTGGCTCAATGTTGTAAGGGAAATGAGAAATATTTTGTCCTTTGTAGTTGTACTCTGTACAAACTTTTAAAGTTTCGAAACCAGAAAGAACATCACCTTTCATCATCATTAACTGAGTAACTCCGTTAACTTGAACAGCATATTTTAAAGCTACTAAATCTAACCATCCGCAACGTCTTTGTCTTCCTGTTACAGAACCAAATTCGTTACCAACTTTTGCCATTGTAGCACCAACTTCGTCAAAAAGTTCAGTTGGGAAAGGTCCGCTACCAACACGTGTAACGTAAGCTTTGAAAATTCCGTAAACCTCTTTGATTTTGTTTGGAGCAATTCCTAAACCTGTACAAGCTCCAGCAGCTGTAGTGTTTGATGAAGTTACGAAAGGATAAGTTCCGAAATCAACATCTAATAAAGATCCTTGAGCACCTTCACAAAGAATAGATTTACCCGCTTTTTGAGCTTGGTGCATGTATTCTTCACTGTCAATAAAATCTAATTTTTTCAACTCTTCAATAGCTTCAAAGAATTCTTTTTCTAATTCAGCCAAGTTGTATTGAATGTTAACATCGTAAAAAGCAATCATTGCTTCATGTTTGTCTGCCAATGCTCTGTAACGATCTTTGAAATCTTCTAATTCGATATCTCCAACACGTAAACCATTTCTACCAGTTTTATCCATGTAAGTTGGTCCAATTCCTTTAAGAGTAGAACCAATTTTTGCTTTTCCTTTAGAAGCTTCAGAAGCAGCATCTAGCAAACGGTGAGTTGGTAAAATTAAGTGTGCTTTTCTAGAAATAATTAATTTGCTTTTGATATCAAGGTTGAATTTTTCTAGACCTTCAATTTCTTTTTGAAAAACTACAGGATCGATTACAACACCATTTCCGATGATATTTACTGAGTTTTTATGAAAAATTCCAGAAGGGATAGTTCTAAGTACGTGTTTGATTCCGTCAAATTCTAATGTATGTCCTGCATTTGGTCCTCCTTGAAAACGTGCAATAATATCATAATTTGAGGTAAGTACGTCTACAATTTTTCCTTTACCTTCATCTCCCCATTGTAATCCTAGTAATAAATCTACGGTCATTCTGTTTTAATTTGCGTTGAGACAATCAAAGTTGTCCTACTGATTATGTAGTTAATTTTCTTTTTTATTTTTTTTGAATAAATCCTCTTTGCGGATTATTGTTTTTGCTTTTTGTTTCCGTAGAAATAAAGTGAGTGATTCGTAATTTCGATATCAAATATTTCTTCGATTGTTTTTTTGATGGTTTGAATTCTTGGATCACAAAATTCAATTACTTCTCCAGAATCAGTCATGATAATATGATCATGCTGTTTGTCGAAATAAGACTTTTCATAGTAAGCCTGATTTTGTCCAAATTGATGTTTTCTAACCAAAGCGCAGTCTAACAATAACTCGATCGTGTTGTATAAAGTAGCTCTACTCACACGATAGTTTTTGTTTTTCATTTTGATATACAAGTTTTCGATGTCAAAATGTTCCTCGCTGTCGTAAATTTCCTGAAGTATAGCATAACGCTCAGGAGTTTTGCGATGCCCTTTTTGTTCAAGATACATTGTAAAAACGTTTTTTACAATTTCTTGATTTCTAGTGTTGTCAGTTGAAATGAGTGTCATATCCGGCAAAGATAAATTTTTATTTTCAATCAATAAAAGTTTCGGGTTTAAAGTTTAGTTATAAAACCCTTATAGATAGGTTAAAAAGTTAGGTTCTGTATTCTCTGGTCACTTTATCAACACCGTCAATCTTCTTAATTGCATTGATCATTTTCTTTAAAATGGTATTGTTTTTTACAATAACAGCAATCTGACCGTGAAAAATTCCAGCATCTGTACTCAACGAAATGCTTTGAATATTTACGCTCATATTGTTCGAAATTACTCTTGTTAATTGGTTTGTAAGTCCTAAAACATCCATTCCAGTAATATTGATAATGGCTTTGAATTCTTCTTGCGAAGAGTCAATCCATTTAGCGCTCATAATTCTGTAGGCATAATTAGACTGCATTCCGATTGCGTTTGGACAATCTTTTTTATGCACTTTGATTCCTTCATTAATCGTTACAAAACCAAATACATCATCACCAGGAATTGGATTACAACATTGCGAAAGTTTATAATCTAGTTTGTCATGCTCCGTTCCAAAAACCAGCATGTCGTAATTACTGCTAATGACTGGTTTGTGAATATCTTCGTCGGCTGTATCTTTATTTCTTTTGATTTTATTTTTAAAGAAATTGATGAAAGAATTTCCTTTTTGCGCCGCATAATCTTTTAACTGCTGATTTTCGATCGCACCAATTCCGACTCTATAAAATAAATCTAAACTTGTTTTTAGTTTGAAGAAATTAACTAACTCGTTTGTAACTTGCTCATTAAAAGTAATTTTTAAATGTTTCAGTTTTCGAACCAATAATTCTTTTCCTTCCTCTGCAATTTTTTTAGTATTCTCGTTAAGAACGTTTTTAATCTTATTTTTTGCTCTCGAAGTGGTTACATATTCCAGCCAGTTTACCGTAGGTTTCTGATTAGCAGAAGTAATAACTTCGACTTGATCACCACTTTTCAGTTCGTAATTCAGAGGAACTAAACGTCCATTTACACGAGTTCCGCGGGTTTTAATTCCAATTTCGGAGTGAATACTAAAAGCAAAATCTAGAGAAGTTGCACCTTTAGGCAATGATTTGATTTCTCCTTTTGGCGTAAATATGAAGATTTCTTTAGAATATAAATTCATTTTAAAATCTTCAACAAAATCAACTGCGTTTGTTTCGGGATTTTCTAGTGCTTCGCGAAGTAAATTCAGCCAAACGTCTAAGCCACTTTCTTCAGTTGCTCCATTTTTATATTTGTAATGCGCAGCGTAACCTTTTTCGGCAATTTCATCCATACGTTCGCTTCGAACCTGAACTTCAACCCAGCGACCTTTTGGTCCCATAACTGTAATGTGAAGCGCTTCATAACCAGTAGATTTTGGTGATGAAATCCAATCGCGCAAACGGCTCGGACTCGGGCGATAGTGATCGGTAACGATAGAATAAATTTTCCAAGCTATAAATTTTTCTTCATGCGGATCTGATTTATAAACTATTCTTAGCGCGAATTTGTCGTAAACTTCGTCAAAACTTACATTTTGAGCGCGCATTTTTCTACGAATAGAATAAATAGATTTCGGACGGCCTTTAATAATATAATCGACACCTTCATTATCCAAAGATTTCTTCAATACATCTGAAATATCTTTGATGTAAGCGTCTTGTTCTTCTTTTGTTTCGCGAATTCTACTAACAATGTCGTTGTAAACTGCAGGTTCAGTATATTTTAAACCTAAATCTTCTAGTTTGGTTTTAATGTTGTAAAGTCCCAAACGGTGGGCTAGAGGAGCGTAAATGTATAAAGTTTCAGATGCAATTTTGGTCTGTTTATATTCCGCCATCGAATCCATAGTCTGCATATTATGAAGACGATCGGCTAATTTGATCAGAATTACTCGAACATCATCATTCAGCGTCAGAATCATTTTTCTGAAATTCTCAGCCTGCATTGAAGCATTCAAATCCTTTTGAACTAATGAGATTTTGGTCAAACCTTCAACCAATTGCGCCACTTTCGGATTAAATAAACGTTCAATATCTTCAACCGTAATTGGAGTATCTTCTACAACATCGTGTAATAATGCCGCGGCAATAGAGGTCGCTCCCAGACCAATTTCTGAGGCAACAATTTTTGCAACTGCAATAGGATGAAAGATATACGCCTCGCCAGATTTTCTTCTCTGTTCTTTGTGTGCATCGACCGCAACATCAAAGGCTTTTCGAATTAATTTTTTGTCGGCTGGGGTTAAAGTTTGGTAACTTATTCGTAGTAATTCTTTGTATTCCTGCGCAATAGCTTTATTTTCTTTTTCAATATCTATTTCTGTCATAACGGCATAGTTCAAGTACTAAAAATAAGAATTTGTTTGAACATACGCAAGGCTATACAATTGTAGATTTTAGAGTGCAGATTTTAGATTTTTGAGGGTTTAATTTTGAGATTTTCATCTCTAAAAATGAGCTTCGATTTCGCTCAGTCTGACAGTAAAAAAGAAAGTAAATTCCAATTTTTAATCCCGAAGCTTCGGGACCAAATTCCAAAAAGGAGCAAAGCGACTTTTAGAAAATCTAAAATCTAAAATCTAAAATCTAAAATCTAAAATCTAAAATCTAAAATCTAAAATCTAAAATCTAAAATCTAAAATCTAAAATCTAAAATCTAAAATCTAAAATCTAAAATCTAAAATCTAAAATCTAAAATCTAAAATCTAAAATCTAAAATCTAAAATCTAAAATCTAAAATCTAAAATCTAAAATCTAAAATCTAAAATCTAAAATCTAAAATCTAAAATCTAAAATCTAAAATCAGAACCCTCTCTGACGTTTCGCTTCAAAAATCAAAATTGCAGCGGCGACAGAAACGTTCATGCTATCAATTTCGCCCTGCATTGGGATAATGATATTTTGAGTTGCTTCGTCACGCCATTGTTGTGTTAAGCCAGTAGCTTCTGTGCCCACAACTAAAGCGGTTGGAGTAGTGAAGTTTTGAGTGTGATAAGAAGTTGAATTCTGCAAAGTTGCACTATAAAAATCAATCTTTTTTTCTTTTAAAAAAGAGATAATTTCTTCAGTAGTTCCTGTTGCAATTTGGTTGGTAAAAAGACAGCCAACGCTAGAACGCACAATATTCGGATTGTATAAATCGCTTTTTGGATTTGCGATTAAAACCGCGTCCAAATTTGCCGCATCTGCAGTTCGTAAAACAGCGCCGATGTTTCCTGGTTTTTCTAAAGATTCAACAACTAGAATCAATGGATTATCGGATAATTTTAGGTCTGATAATTTTAAAGATTTGGTTTTCGCCACCGCTAAAATTCCTTCGGTAGTATCACGATAAGCCAGTTTTTGATAAACTTCTTTATTAATTTCTATAATTTGAAAGGAGTTTTGAATCAGTTTATTGATTTCTGATTCTGAAACTAATTCAGGTAAAAATAAAACTGTTTCAATTTCGTAACCGCCTTTTTTGGCTAATGAAATTTCTCTTAAACCTTCAATCAAAAACGTTCCAGTTTGTTTTCTTGCTTTGGATTTTTCCTGAAGTAAAACCAAAGATTTTATAAACGGATTTTGAACAGAAGTAATTTGTTTCATTTTTTTTAAGACTCAAAGTTGCAGAGGAGCAAAGGTACAGAGTTTTTTTCTTCCTGCAAGGTTTTTAAAACCTTGTAGGTTTACTAAAAAGGTTTGCCACGAATTCCACTAATTTTCACTAATTTTTCCTCTACATTAAGACAAAAAAATAATTAGTGAAAATTAGTGGAATTCGTGGCAAACAAAAAATTATTCCTCTGTAGAATTATTTTCCTCTAAAAGAGCTGTTTCTTCAGCAGGTTTTGTAACCACTTGATCTTTATTTCCAAAAAGGAATTTCTTTATTCCTGCAAAAGCAGCAATAACTCCGATTACGATAAATTTTGCGAATTTAGCTAAAATAGCAAAGAATCCGACTTTTGCCAGCACTTTCCCAGCTACCAAACCGCCAATTGTCCAAGCGGCAACAGTATCAGTGTCAGCGTCAAAATCAAGGTATTTATTTCCATCGTTGAACTCAACACTTTTAATGATCCCCGGAATACTTGCTTTTACTTCTGCAAGTTGATCAATGCCAGCAACAGCAGAAATATTGTACATTCCTTTTCTTCCTAAAACTCTCAAATCGTAGTTTAAAGTATGGTTTTTGTCATGTCCAAATTCAAGTTCTTTTGCCCAATGCAATACTTTTAAAGTGTTGTCATAATAAGGTTTAGATGCCCACCCAATTAATTCAACTTCAGAATAGCCTCCTTTTTTTCTTTCTTCATTTTCAGCAGCTACATCTTCTTTCATTGTTTTCAAAAGATCATCGTAATCAATGTCATCTGCATCATCATCCTTTACATAACCGTCGCCTTGGTAGCTAATTACAAACATCCAGCTGTTGTTATGCGTTACACCTTTTCCGTCTGGAACCAAAGAACCCAAAACGGTTTTATCTTCGGGATTTCCCCACAAATTGCTCAAAACATTTTGTGTTTGTTCAGCATTTAAAAACTTAAAACCTTTTGGTATATTTAATGTTCCATCACCTTCAGGAAGGCTAATTTTTCCAGATTCATAATTAAAAGATTTTTCAATCTTGTCGTAATAAGCGGTAAGTGTGTCTGGTTTTTGTGCGCTGATTTTAGTAATTGCTGTCAGCGATAAAAAAAGAAAAAATAGTTTTTTTTTCATTTTGGGGTTGGTTTTAAAATGGTTAATTATTTATGGTTTGTGATTGTTTTCAAATAATTCTGAAATTTCTTTTTCTACAGGATGTGATGTTTTAAAATCAAATCCTAAGACTTTAGCCAAAGTTTGGGCAAATTGTTTTTGATAGAATTGAGCTTCTGTTTTGATTTCTCCTTTTGAGGCAATTTCTGGTCCCATTGCAGCAAACCAAATTTCAGATGCGCCAGGAACATCGGCACCATGATCGGTCCATTGCGCTTTTACTTTGTCGCCGCGACCATGATCTACGGTAATAAATAAAGTAGTTTTGTTTTTGTATTGAGGATCATTTTGGATGTAATTCCAGATTTCCTGAATCCATTTATCGACTTGATTTGCAGCGTCTAAATAAGATCTGTAATCTCCATGATGTGCCCATTCATCCGTTTCTCCGTAGGCAATATACAGTACTTTTGGCTTTTTAGTTTTAAGTTCGTCTAAAGCCTGATAATGCGTAAAAACATCTAGACATTCATCTTGATGAAAAGGCTTGAATGAATTATCACGCATTTCATTTAACAGCTTTTGCGCAGGTGTTGGTTTGTTTCCGCCAACATTATCAAAGGCCGAAATGACAGGAAAACCGCTTCTTTCTTCATTTAAAATTCTGTCAAAAGCATCCCACGCGCCAAAAGCAGCTACTTTTCCATTAAATTTAGATTGCTGATTTAGAAATTCTAAAACATTGACATTTGGATTGGCTTTATAACCATTTGAGTTGACTTTTAAATCAACATTTCCAGTCATAATTTCGCTATATCCAGGATAACTAAACCAATACGGATTGGCAACATCAACTTTATTTCTTAAGTCTCTATTGCCATAAATTTGACCTTTTGAAGCAATTTCTGACCAGAAAAAAGGCATTAATTTTTTTCGTGCTTCTTTGATATCGGCATCAGCATATTTTTTATAAATATAAGCGCTGTCTCCTTGATTAAATTTTTTGTCGTTTGCAATTGCGGGATCAATTCCTTTAAAAACTTCCTGCCATCTAAAACCGTCTGTAGTGATAATAATGATGTTTTCTGTTTTTTGTGCTAAAGATTTACAGCTCAATAATATGAACAGAATTAAAATTGCTTTTTTCATTTCTTAATTAGTTTGTAATTTCATGAATTATATTTCAAAACTAATTAATTTAATTAAGCAATTTTTACGGAATGTCGTAAAGTAACTATATAGTAATAAAGGATTAAAAAGAAATCTTTTATTCTTTGTAGTTCAGGGAGTTTCGGCTTATAAAATTCCTCTAGATTTAATTTCCAAGTATTTATTAATAGCGTCTAAAGTCAGATTTTCTGGTTGGGTTAAAACCGAATGGATTCCGTATTTTTTTAGTTCGTTTACAATTAATCGCTTTTCGAACATGAATTTTTCTGCGATTACTTTGTCATAAACCTCCTGAAGCGTATTTGTTTTTTTATTAATGATACTGTTCAATTCAGTATTGCTAAAGAAAACTACAACCAATAAATGGCTTTTTGCAATTCCTTTTAAATAAGGTAATTGTCTATTTAAGCCGTCCATTGTTTCAAAGTTAGTGTACAGAATAATTAAACTTCTTTGATTGATATTTTTTTTGATATCGACATAAAGTCTGCTGTAATCGCTTTCAAAAAAATCGGTTTTGATATTGTATAAAGTCTCTAGAATTTTCTGCATTTGAGAACCTCTTCTTTCTGCAAAAACTCTATTTTCTACTTTTTTAGAAAAAGAAAAAAGTCCCGCTTTATCTTGTTTTTTAAGAATAACATTCGACAAAACTAAAGCAGAATTGATTGCATAATCCAATAAAGCCAAACCGTCAAAAGGCATTTGCATAACGCGTCCTTTGTCGATTGCCATATAAACAGATTGCGATTTTTCGTCCTGAAATTGATTGACCATCAAAGAGTTTCTTTTCGCAGTCGCTTTCCAGTTCAGTGTTCTTAAATCGTCACCTTGAACATATTCTTTAATTTGCTCAAATTCCATTGTATGTCCAATTCGGCGTATTTTCTTGATTCCGTATTGAAACAAATTATTAGAAAAAGCAATTAAATCGTATTTACTTAATTGAATGTAAGATGGATAAGTTGGAACCATCTGATTTTTATCAAAAATAAATCTTCTCGAAATTAATTTTAAAGGCGAAGAAACATAAATATTTAAAGCGCCAAATAAATATTCACCGCGTTCCGTCGGACGCAATTCATAGCTGATTTCTTTTTGTGTCGCAGCATCAATTGTTTTTAAAATCTTAAAATCGCGAACTTGAAATTGAAAAGGAATTTCATCAATAATTTTAATTAAAACAGAAAAATTATAATGATTTTTTAAATTAATTTTTATCGGATTTAAATCTCCATTTGATAATTTTTCGGGTGTAATTCTTTCTGCTTCAATTCCAGTTTTGACAGTATATAACAATAAAATATCAATTCCTAAAAAAGTCACTAATCCTAAAACTAGAAGCCAAACCGCATTGTAAATATTTGGAAAAATAAAAGCGCAAACAAAAAGCCCTATAATGCCTAAAAGCACATAGAAAAAGAAATTATTTAGATATAGACTTTTTATGAATTTCATTTATCTGGTTTAGAGTTTCAAGTTTCAAGTTTCAAGTTTCAGGTTTCAGGTTTCAGGTTTCAACTTTCAAGTTTTACTCATTAACAATTCACCATTTACAATTAACAATTATCTTGGTATTTCAACTGTTTCAATAATTTGTTTAATAATTTCTGAGCTTGTAATACCTTCCATTTCACGTTCTGGAGTTACAATAACACGGTGTTGCAAAACAGGAGTTGCTGCTTCTTTAATATCTTCTGGCGTAACAAAATCACGTCCGCGAATGGCAGCAAAACCTTTAGCAGCATTTAAAATTGCAATTGAGGCACGAGGAGAAGCTCCTAAATATAAAAAGGCATTTTCTCGCGTATTTACTACAATTCGGGCAATATATTCTAGTAGATTTTGCTCAACTCTAATTTGTTTTACCAAACCTTGATATTGTCTGATTTCTTCAGAAGAAAGAATCGTTTTTATCGCCTCTAATTTATCGTGGTTTTGTAAAGTATGTTCTCTCTGAATGATTAAAATTTCTTCATTCAATTTTGGATAATCAATACTAATTTTAAAGAGAAAACGGTCTAATTGCGCTTCAGGCAAACGGTAAGTTCCTTCTTGTTCAATTGGATTTTGAGTTGCAATAACCAAAAATGGAGTATCTAGCTGATATTCAGAACCGTCAATTGTGATTTGACGCTCTTCCATAACTTCAAAAAGTGCCGCTTGCGTTTTTGCCGGCGCACGATTAATTTCGTCAATTAGAATTAAATTAGAAAAAATCGGACCTTTTTTAAACTCAAATTCTGAACTTTTCAAATTATAAATAGAAGTTCCCAAAATATCAGACGGCATCAAATCTGGCGTAAACTGTATTCTGCTAAAACCAATATTTAAGGTTTTAGATAATAATTTGGCAGTGATTGTTTTAGCAACTCCAGGAACACCTTCAAGAAGAACGTGACCGTTTGATAAAATAGCGACCAAAAGCTGATCGACCATTTTGTGTTGTCCAACAATTACGGTTTCAATTTCTTTTTTTATTGTGTTTACGTGATCTAAAAGCGGCCCTAAATTAATTCGGGTTTCAAAATTCACATTTTCGTTAGTGATTTCGTTTGCATTAGTATTGATATCGTCCATAATTTGGTCTATTTTTTATTTTTATTTTGCCACTCCCGATAGCTATCGGGATAAGAGGATTAAAAATGATTTTTATAGAATGAATTAATCATTTTAATCTGTGGCTTATATTTTTAATTAGTGCAAAATCTTTTCAATTGCGGTGTTTATTCGCAGTAAATCTTCTTCAAGACTTCCGTGATAACTATTTCTATGATTGTTAATTAAAGAAACAAGTTCTTCAATATCTTTTTCGTCTTTTCCGGTTTTGTAATGTAATTTTTTTATAAAATCATCATTCAGTTTTGTTGTATCTATTAAAAAGTCAGTTCTTATTTTCTCTAAGAAATAAATGATTTTTTTGTCAATTAAATTGGTGTGATCACCTTCTTGATAATATAAATTTCCGATCGTTTTGGTAAAATCAACAGTTAAATTTTCTAATGGTTTAATTATCGGAACGACACGCTGTTTTCGTTTCGCATTAAAAATCATAAAAATTAAAATACCAAGCAAACCTAAAAACCAAGCCGATTTTAGAGGCGGCTGACTCATAATATAACGAAGTGGAGAACCTGAAATTCGTTCATCTTTAGGTTCTTTATTGTACCAAAAAACATCTCCTTTTGAAAAATAAGACAATACATTTTCAGCATACTTATAATGGTCTTTTTTCAGCAAAGTGTAATTGGTAAAAGCCACAGGTTGTGTGTGCAAATAAAAATATCCGTTTTTATAAGGAACCTCAATAAAATTAATCTGTTTATTTTTTTTATTGTTTTGATATCCTAAAACAGTTGTATTTAAAGTATCAATTTTAGAAAAATAATCATTTAAGCCAGAGTTTAAAGTATATTTTTTATTGCTTAATTTTTTGTTTGCCAACCAGGTTACAACGCTATCTGCGGGAGGAAAATCGGCTTGTGTCCGAACTTTTAAAGAATCCAGCAACAAGCTAGGAAATTCTTTCATGCTCAAAAAAGCATTATTTCCGTGCGAAACAAAATATATAATCTCTATCATCGATCGATCATCAATATTATTCACTTCAGAAATATTGATGAAATTACCTTTCACTTTATAATTTTCTACATCTTTCGAATCATCGTATTCAGAATCCAAGTATTCGTATGCCGTTTCGGTAGAAATTCTTTTAATTTTTTGATTCTTAAAAAAGCGATTTGCTTCTTGATCAAAAACATAAAGGCCAAACGGAATTTTGTCGTTTACAGAATAAGTCGGAGTCCAATCGATTGGTTTTGGCTGTCCTTTATCTATCAACAGAATAAAACCAAAAAGCAAAACCAAAAACGCAATGTATATTTTAATATTTCTATCCATTGCCAAAGGTTTTTAAAGCTTGTTTGAATCTGTTTTCTGTGCTATTGAATCTAATATCGTCAATTTCAAATTCGCCGTACCAGATGTAATTGTATAAATAGGAGAGATAAGTAAACTCTTCTTTATGAGCTGTTTGCTGTAATTCGTACAAATAATCAGAATTTGTTTTTTCGATATCCCATTCTATATAGTTATGTTGGGCCATAACTTTTAAAAGCCAAAGATAATAGTAACGAATGGCAGCTCTTTTTTCGCCGTTCTGAATACTTTCTTTAATTAGCTTTTCGAAATCTAAAAGATGAATGTTTTTTTCGGCATCAGAATAAAATATGGTCTTCTTATCCGATTTCCCAAAAATCCATTTTCCTTCTTGATTGGATATGTTTTTAGCAATAAAATAAACAACAATAATAACCACTAAAATGGCTATGATTCGGAATAAAATCACAACAAAATTTAATGAAGTCTGTGCACTTTCAAAATGAAAAAGGTTTGCAAATAATTTTGCCAGCCATTCTTTAAAAAGATCCCACCAGTTTTTTTCTGGAGTTTGATATTCATAAATAAAATCCGAACCAGTATATTTTTTCTTAAAATTTTTATCAAAATGTTTGGCTTCTATTTCTGAAGCATCAATTTGAATATCTTTTTCAGAAAATTTTATTCCAGATACTTTTGGAGGTTCTTCGTATACAGCAGTACTGTCTTGAGCCATTGAAACGCCAAAGCAAAAAAGAAAAGATAAAATAAATAAGAATCTTGTCATTACTTGGGTTTAAAGATTTTTGGCTGTTAAAGAATGTATTTTTTTGTGCACGATAAAAGGGTAAATCAAGTAATAAAATGAAATAATACTTAAAGTAGCCAAAATAATAAAAATGCTTAACCAAATTGGCATATCAAGAGAATATCTTGTGATAAAACCTTCTAGAAATCCTGCGCTTATTGTAAAAGGAAAAGTACTCAAGAATATTTTGAAACTGTTTTTAAATCCGATTTTGAAGGAATTTAAACGAGAAAAAGTTTTCGGAAAAAGAATCGAAGCTCCCAAAATAAATCCAGTTGCAGTTTCAATTACAATGGCAAAAATTTCCATAGAACCATGAATCCAAATTCCTCTTACACTTTTCCAAAATACGCCATGTTCGTAAAAAAAGTATTGAAAAGAACCCAGCATAATACAGTTTTGCAAAAAAATGTAAAAAGTGCCAAGTCCGGCAATTATGCCATAGAAATAGCATTTTGCGCCTACGTGCAAGTTGTTGACCGTAATGCCAATAAAACTTCCCCAATTGCTTCCAGAACCGTAAACAGCCATTGGATTACCTTTTTTAATATTTGCCAAAGACATATTTACATATTCGTCGCCCATAATAAGCCTAACAAAATCTTGATCGTATCGAGCCGAAAGAACACCAATGCCCACAGTTATAAAAAATAGAGAAAAAGCATATAATAAATACCTTCTGTATTCGTAAACCAGCAAAGGAACTTCAATTTTAAAAAACTCAACAATTTGATTTCTATCCGTACGCTTGGTTTTGTAAATCTTTTGATAAATCTGTGAAGCAAGATGATTTAAATAGACAACCGTTTTACTTTTAGGATAATACGTTTGGGCATAAGATAAATCATTCATCATTTGAATGTACAAATTAGCTAATTCATCAGGATTTTTTTTAGCTTTACCAAAAATTGCCAGCTCAAATTCGAGCCATTTTTCTTTGTTTTGTTTTATAAAGGCGATTTCTCTCATTGTTGGCTAAAATATAAAATATGTCAGAATTATCTATTAATACGACACAAAATGTTAAAATAAATTTTATTGCCGCTACAGTAGGCGAGCGATTAGGGGCATTCTTTATCGATTTGTTCATTATGATCTCTTATGCCACGGCGCTTTCGATAATTCTTTTCAGTTGGTTAAAACTTGATAAATTGATGACTGATTTAGACGGATGGTCTAGAGGAGCTATTTTTATCATTTTGTATTCGCCACTAATTGTTTATTCTTTAGCTCTCGAAAGTATTTTTGAAGGACAATCGCTAGGAAAAAGAGTTGTTAAAATTAAAGTGGTCAAAATTGATGGTTATCAGGCAGGTTTTGGTGATTATCTGGTGCGTTGGTTTTTTAGAGTAATCGACTTTTTTAGCTTTTTTGGTCTTCCAGGAATAATCGCAGTAATTACCAGTAAAAATGCGCAGCGTTTAGGCGATATGGCGGCGGGAACGGCGGTAATAACATTAAAAAATAAAATCAATATCAGTCATACAATTTTAGAAGAAATAGACGATGCTTATGTGCCGACTTATCCTTTGGTAATCAAGCTTTCTGATAATGATATGCGTATTATCAAAGAAACTTTTCAAAAAGCTGAAGCTAAAAACGATCATGAAATTATTTATAAATTGGTAGCAAAAATTGAAGCAGTAACCGGAATTAAAAACCAATCTGGAAACAATAGCGATTTTATTCGGGTTATTTTAAAAGATTACAATTTCTATACACAACATATGTAAGCTTTTTTTTAGGTTTTGATGATAATTCTTTATATTTAACATCTTATTAATTAGTATGTTAATTTAAAAAGTAAAACATGAGAACTTCAAAAGCTTTTTTTACCTTATTAATGTTGTTTACTGCTCTTTTTAATTTCGCTCAAGGCGGAAAAAAATTAGATAAAATCATAAAAAGAGATTACCAGATTATCGAATGTACGATTTCTAAAATGTCTGATAGCACCGTAGAATATTCTCTTCCTGGAGAAACGCTTCAAATTTCAATTGATATTTCGAAAATTGCCAGAATTGATTTCGCAAGCGGAAGATCTCAAACTTTTGACGTTTCTCAAAATAATGCAGCGCCAAATTCTAGTCAAACTGTAATTGCTCAAGATGTTAAGCCAAATACCATCGCGGTACTGCCAGTTCCTTATGTTAATTCTGATACGCAAGAAGCTTCTGAAGATATGGCAAAATTTGCTCAGAACGATTTGTATAACAAATTGTTAGATAAATCTTCAAATATATTTCCGTTGACCGTTCAAGATTTAAGAACTACAAATAGTTTACTCCACAAAGCCGGAATCGATTACAAAAATATTGATGAAACACCAATTGAAGATCTCGAAAAAATATTAGGTGTTGATAATATTGTTGCCGCAAAAGTATCGTATACTATTGGAACAACTTCGACAGCAACAACTTATAATAGCGGAAATGCAAAAGTGAGCGATAATAACAAAAAAGTTACAACAAGCGATATTTCTACTACAACAGCAAACAACCAGAGTTACTACTATTACACGGTTTACTTTGATATGTATAAAAATAAAGACAAAATCTATTCGCAAACTCGTAAACCATTTTTGGCAGTAAAAGACAGTTGGATGGAATCTGTTTCTTATTTATTAAAAAGAAGTCCGATTTATACTAAGAAATAATTCAGGAATACTAAATGGAAAAATTCAAATCTAAAATTGACCTCTGGTTGGCATTTCTATTAATTGTAATTTTTGGTTTTGCACTGATTCAATTTGCTTATGAAAAAAAATGGATAGGTCTTTCTTTTATTTTTTGTGTGATTAGTTTCATTATCCATATGTTTACTACTACTTTTTATACAATAGAAAGAGACAAACTAAGAATAAAATGTGGTTTTCTTATTGATTTCACGATTGAAATTAAAAATGTAAAAAAAATTTCCGAAACTTTCAATGTTTTGAGTTCACCAGCACTATCATTAGACAGACTAGAAATTCTTTATGGAAAATATGATACAGTTTTGATTTCTCCAAAAGACAAAAAAAGATTTATAGAAGAACTAAAAAGAATAAATCCTGAAATAGAAATAGTACTAAAAAAATAGGAAGAATACTAAAAACTCTGCACCTTTGTACCTTTACCTCTTTGTAACTTAAGAAAAATGTTTCATTTACTAGATATTATTGGGACAATGGCTTTTGCTATGTCGGGAGCTTTAACAGCAATGCATAAAAAACTAGATCCTTTTGGGGTTTTTATTATTGCTTTTGTAACGGCTGTAGGAGGAGGGACCCTTCGTGATGTTCTTATCGGAAGAACTCCAGTTGGCTGGATGCGAGATATGCAATACGTATATGTAATTATTTTAGGTTTTTTTCTTGCCATTATTTTTAGAAAAAGATTTGACAAACTTCGAACTTCTCTATTTTTATTTGATACGATCGGACTTGGCGTTTTTACTTTAATTGGTCTTGAAAGAGGAATTTTAACTGGACTTCATCCCGCAATTTGCATTGCTTTAGGAACAATGACTGCATGTTTTGGTGGCGTAATTCGTGATATTTTATGTAATGAGATTCCGAATGTTTTTAGAGAAGAAATTTATGCTACAATTTGTATTTTGGGAGGAATTGTCTTTTTTGGTTTAAGACGTTTAAATTTAGACGACGATATTTTATATTTAGTTACTTCCTTAATTATTATCATAATTCGATTAATGGCAGTAAAATATAAATGGCATTTAAAAGCATTTGACCATAAATAATCTAGAAATGTATATCATAAAAAAATACCATCAAGACGATTATTTAATCTGGAACGATTTTGTCGCCCAATCCAAAAATGCTACTTTTTTATTTCATCGCGATTTTATGGAATATCATAAAGATCGTTTTGAAGATTTTTCGCTTTTAATTTTTGAAGAAGACAAATTGAGAGCAATTCTTCCCGCAAATAAAAAACAAAAAGCCGTTTATTCTCATCAAGGTTTAACTTATGGAGGTTTGGTTTTTTTATCTAAAATGAAAGCAGAAAAAGTAGAATCAATTTTAGATGCAATTTTACTTTTTTTGAAAGAAAATCAAATTAAAACCTTTTTTTATAAGCCAGTTCCTAGTTTTTATTTTTTGGAAGGAAATAAAGAAATGGAATTTTTTCTGTTGAAAAGAGGAGCTGTTTTAGAACAAAAAGAAATGAATTTGGCAGTTAATTTAACTGCTCCTTTGAAAATTTCTAAAAGTAAAATGAAACATTTCAGACGAATTGAAAATCTAGATCTAGATATTATAGAAGAACAAGAATTTGATCCGTTTTGGGAAAAAGTTTTAGAACCCAGATTATTAGAAAAACACAACACAAAACCGGTTCATTCTAAAGAAGAAATCACGCTTTTACAATCGAAATTTCCAAAAAATATCAAACAATATTCAGCATACAGAAATGACGAAATTATTGCCGGAATCACGATTTTTGAAACTAAAAATGTCATTAAATCGCAATACGGCGCCACTTCAAAAACTGGAGAAGAATTTAGAGCTTTAGACTTTTTATTCATCAATTTGATTCATAAATACAAACGAAAAGGAAAACATTTTTTTGATATGGGAATCGTAAATTCTGATATTCAGGATTATAATTCTGGTTTATTAAAACAAAAAGAAGAATTGGGCTGTTCTGTTTACAATCAGGATTTTTATAAAATTGAAATAAAGTGATACCATTTTTAGACCTAAAAAAAATCAACGAACCGTATGAAACTGCTTTTCAGGAAAAACTGAAAACGGTTTTGCATAACGGCTGGTATATTTTAGGAAACGAAGTGGAAACATTCGAAAAATCTTTCGCCAAATATTGCGACAAAAAATATTGTATCGGAGTAGGAAATGGTTTTGATGCTTTGGTTTTAATTTTTAAAGGTTATATAGAACTCGGAATATTGCAAAAAGGAGACGAAGTAATTGTTCCAGCAAACACATATATCGCAAGTATTTTAGCCATTTTGCAAACCGATTTAGTTCCGATTTTGGTTGAACCGAGATTAGAAACCTACAATATAAATCCAGATTTAATTCAGGAAAAAATCACCTCAAAAACCAAAGCCATTTTAGCCGTTCATTTATACGGACAATTGGCAGAAATGGAAAAAATAAATCAAATTGCACAAAAAAATAATTTAGTTGTAATTGAAGATTGCGCACAATCACACGGTGCAGAAAATAATCTAAAATCTACAATCTATAATCTACAATCAGCGTCTGCTTACAGTTTTTATCCAGGTAAAAACTTAGGCTGTTTAGGCGACGGCGGCGCAGTTACAACAAATGATGAAGAACTTGCAAAAGTGCTTTTTTCGCTTCGAAATTATGGTTCCGCGAAAAAATATCGCAACGATTATATTGGCGTAAATTCGAGATTAGACGAATTGCAAGCAGGATTTTTAAACTTAAAATTACCAAATTTAAATGCCGATAATGAAAACCGAAGAAATGTAGCCAAACGTTATTTATCAGAAATTAAAAATGATAAAATAATATTGCCTTTTTGGGATTTTTCAAATAATCATGTTTTTCATTTATTTGTTATTCGAACAGAAAACCGTCAAAATTTACAAGAATATTTAACCGAAAACAATATTCAAACTGTAATTCATTATCCAATTCCGCCACACAAACAAAAAGCTTTATCTGAGTGGAATAATTTGTCTTTTCCTGTTACCGAAAAGATTCATAATGAAGTTTTGAGTTTGCCCATAAGTCCGATTTTAACTGACGAAGAAATTGATTTTATTATCGAAATTTTAAATCAATATTAAATTGAATTTCTACAGAAAAATAATTCAAACGAGTTTGTTTAAGATTACTTCTTTAAACAGTTTTAGTGTCGTTTTAAAGATCGGTATCGGATTAATTACGTCAAAAATATTAGCCATTTTCGTTGGTCCAAGCGGAATGGCTTTGGTTGGAAATCTTCGTAATTTTTTGACTTCATTAGAAAATATTTCGACTTTAGGTTTTCAAAACGGAATTGTAAAATATGCTGCCGAAAACGAAAAAAATAAAGATGAACTTCAAAAAATAATTTCCACCGTTTTTATCAGTTTGCTTTTTATCGGAGTACTTTTAAGCGGAATTTTGTTTTTTACCGCTTCGTTTTGGAACGAAAAAATCTTTGGAGACAATACCGAATATTTACTGATTTTTAAAGTTTTAGCATTTGTTTTACCAACTTATGGACTTTCTGTTTTTTTAATCGCAGCAATTAATGGTTTAGGAAAATTTCAAAAAGTAATTTGGATCAATATTATTGGAAATATAATAGGATTAATAACTTCCGTTTTTCTGATTTTACAATTCGAAACAACAGGTGCTTTATTGGCGATTATAATTGCGCCGAGTTTATTGTTTTTTTTGACTTTTTATTTAGTTCAGAAAGAAATTCAATTTCTTCAACTGATAAAATTCAATTCATTTGATTTTAAAATTGTAAAAAATCTTTCTTCTTATTCCTTAATGGCATTGGTTTCATCGGTTTTAGGACCTTTTATCTTTCTCGCAATCCGAAACCATATTATTCAGGATTTAGGAATCGAAAAAGCAGGATATTGGGAAACCATGACGCGAATTTCGTCTTATTATTTACTATTTGTAAGTACTATTTTAAGCGTTTATTTTTTGCCAAGATTATCTAAATCTCAGAATAATTTAGAAACCAAAATTGTTTTTTGGCAGTATTATAAATTTATTCTTCCCGTTTTTGTTTTAGGTTTAACGGTACTATATTTTGTTAGGTTTTTTGTAGTTCAGTTACTTTTTACAAAAGAATTTTTACCAGTAACCGATTTGTTTTTCTGGCAACTTTTAGGAGATATTTTTAAAGTTTGCGCACTGATTTTAGGTTTTCAGTTCTTTGCCAAAAAAATGACTTCAGCATTTATCATTTCCGAATTGTTTTCGCTTTCAGTTTTATATTTTGCAAGTTTATATTGTATAAAACTATTTCAGATTGAAGGCGTTGTAATGGCATATGCGTTTCAGAATTTTGTTTATTTGACAGTTTTGGCGATTTATTTTAAAAAGAGTTTATTTTAATTTTCTGTCCATTTCTGAATATAATTTTCTGCAATTTTAATATAATGGTGATTTTCCTCAATAAAAGTTCTCGCACGCTCTCCAATTGCGACAATTTCTTCTGGATTTTCTATTAAAAAAGACAATTCTTTTACCAAATAATTTACATCTGGAATTGCGTTTACGCAGACATTTTCTGAAAGATTATAGTATTTTGTAAATTCAGTTTCAGCGCCAGTAAAAACGACTTTTCCTTTCGCCATTGCTTCAAGCGCATTATAACCTTGATCGTAAGCATAAACCATGTCCAAAAAAATATGACAACTGTTGTACAAATTAATATATTCAGAATAAGGAACGCTTCGAACTGTAATAACTTCCACTTTTGAAGCGTATTTTTCTTCAATTATTTTTAAAGCTTTTTCAAAATAATCATTTCCTTTTTTCAAATAATTATCATTGTTAATTCCATGAAAAATGACAATTTTATCCATAATTTGAAGCGGTTTAAAGGAAAGTTTTTCAATATTAATCGGATTCGGAATCAATCCTAAATATTTCTCATTGCCTCGAAGCGGAAGATGATAATCTAAATCTGAAGCAATTATGCCACGACATTTTTCGTGAATAAATTGATGCAACTTAAAAAACGCTTCTTCTTTGAATTTCAGAACATTTCCAAAAGATTTTCGATCAATTTTATGATTGAGATATAACGGAATTACAGATTTAAAATCAGGATTTTCAAAACAATATTTCACATTCAAATAATCATATCCGCAACTCAGTAAAAATAATTTTTGATTGTTTTTTAATAAATAAGAAATGATTTTTTTTTCGTAGAAAGACGTGCAATAAAAACTATTTTCGTTAATAAGCTGCACAACATCAAAACCAGAGCACTGTCTTTTGAATTTTAGAAATTGGCGAAAAGTCAAATAAGAACTTATATCAAAACCAGAAAATTTGAATACGGCAATTTTTACTTTTTTCAAAAAACCAGAATCCCATTTTTTTTGAATAGGAAAATCAACAGGAAAATTTTTAAAACCGTCTTTGAGACCGATAATAAAAACTTCATGCCCTAAAGCCTTAAGACCATCTTTTAAAGAATTGTGCAAATGGCTGTATTCGCCTACCAATAAAACTTTCATTTATGTGTATATTTGACAAATATATTTACTTTTTCGGTCAAAACATGAATAAAAAGAAAGTTGCTATTGTTTCAAATTCTTTAGGAAAAGGTGGAGCAGAACGTTTTGCAGCTTTGCTGACTTTTATGTTAGAAAATACTGGTTTTGAAGTTCATTCAATTTTAGTAAATAATGTTGTAGATTATTCATACACTGGAACTTTGTTTAATTTAGAAAAAGAAAGTTCTAATTCATTTTCTTTATTTAGAAAAATCAAAAAAGGCATTTTGTTACGTCGATATTTATTAGAAAATAATATAGATTTTATAATCGACAGCAGATCAAGAAATGTTTTGATAAGAGAATTAATCACAAGATTTATTTATCGAAATTCGAAAATCTATTATATAGTTCACAGTTATAATTTTAAGAATTATTTTCCCGATTCGAAATTCTGGGCAAGAGCGATTTACAAAAATGCTGGAGCTTTAGTTTGTGTATCAAAAGCGATTGAAGAAAAAGTAAATCAGTTTTTAGAATTAAAGAATACAACAACAATTTATAATCCTTTTTTTATTCCAGAAACAGAAGTTAAAAATGCTATTCTAGAAACCCAAAAAGTGATTTTGTTTTTTGGAAGATTTGATGAAAAGGTAAAAAACTTCAGCTTGTTATTAGAAGCTTTTTCGCAATCTGAAATTTTTTCGAAAGGATACAAACTTCATTTGCTGGGCGAAGGAAATGATCTGAACTTCATTAAACAAAAAATAAAAAGTTTAAATCTTAAGAATTACGTCGAAATTTTCCCGTTTAAAAACAATCCTTATAAAGAAGTTCGGGAAGCTAAATTTACCATTTTGACCAGTAATTACGAAGGTTTTCCTTTGTCAATTGTAGAATCATTAGCTTTAGGAACTCCCGTAATTGCTGTTGATTGCAATTCTGGACCAAGAGAAATAATTCAAAATGAATTTAACGGATTGTTGGTTGAAAATCATAATCCAAAAGCTTTGGCAGAAGCAATAAGTAGATTTGGAGATGATGATGAATTATATGATTTTTGTAAAAAGAATGCTTCAAAAAGTGTTGTACATTTGACTTTAAATACAATTTCAGAACAATGGAAAAATCTTCTCAACAAGCCAAAATGACAACAAATCAGGATGTTCAATTATTAGAAATTCCTAAAATTGAAGATCGAAGAGGCAATCTTTCGGTCATTGAAGGAAATACTATTCCGTTCGTTTCTAAAAGAGTGTATTATTTGTATGATGTTCCAAGCGGAAGCAAAAGAGGAGGCCACGCACATATTGAACAGAAGGAATTTTTAATTGCGCTTAGCGGTAGTTTTGATGTAGTTTTAAAAGACGGAAAAACCATTAAAACGGTAACACTTAATAAACCAAATGTTGGTCTTCTTATAGTTTCGGGAATTTGGCGCGAGCTTAAGAATTTTTCTTCGGGAAGTGTTTGTCTGGTTCTGTCTTCGGATGAATTTAGCGAAGAAGATTATATTCGTGAATACAAAAAATTCAGGTTATTTAAAAACGGATGAACCAAATCCTAAATTTGCTAGAAAGGTTTTAAACGAAATTAAGAATCGCAAAAAAGGTGCAGGAAGCTGTAATAAGATTCTTTTTTTTAAGCTAAAATTCTTCAAATTTATTGAGTTGGAATATTTTATAAAAAGCTCATTTTCTCCAGCTAATTTGCTTTTTATGGAAAGAGAAAAACGATTTAAATCCAGAAATTTTTTTAAATCTAAATTGGTTTTTTCAGCTTCTTCAAATTTCGAAAAATCCATTTTTTCTTTAATTAATTTAGTGTTTTTGGAAAGACTTTTTGAATCGTAAATGTAACGAGCTAAGATTTTCCAAGAAAAAACAACTGAATAAACAAGTCCAATTCTAATCCATAAATCGGTGTCTTGACCGCTTTTAATTTTAGTGTCAAAATTTCCAACTTCATCAAAAACAGATTTATGAAAAACAGCGCACGAAGTGCATAAAACGGTTTCTTTGAAACTGGCTTTAAAATAATTTACAATTTCAAAATCGTAGTTTGTTTTTAAAATTGAATATTGTGCGGGAATTGTTTTTTTTGAAGTATCAAATTCAATTGCTGCAGAAAAAACTTTTTGATCTGGAAGTTTAGAAATAAGATCAAACATCGTTTCTAAAAACGTTGGATACCAATAATCGTCTGCGTCGAGAAAAGTTATAAAATCGGAGTTCGCTTTTTCAATTCCGTAATTTCTAGCTGTCGAAGCGCCTTCATTTTTTTTGCTATAATATTGAATTCGCGAATCTTTAAACTGTAGTGCTTTTTCTTCACTTTTATCTGTAGAACCGTCGTTTACAACAATAATTTCAAAATCCTGAAAAGTTTGATCGAGAATACTTTGTATCGTATTTTCGATAAAGTTTTCTTTGTTGTAAAGCGGAATTATTACAGAAAAAAAAGCCATTTATTTTGATTTTAAAAAGCAATAATAGCCTAATTTATAAATATCGAACAGAAAAAGCGATGGTTTTTCTGAAATCAAATTCTGTTCAATTTTTGATTCTAATTTTCGAAAAATAAAAGAAAAAGCAGTAAGCAGTTTTAGTGTTTTTAAAAGCTCAAAATAAGCAATAATTCGGCTTTCATTTTTTGAGATTTTATTTGAATTATTGAGAAAAGCTAAGTTTTCTAATGCCGTTTTTGTTTTGTTTAAAAATAGAACAGAAGTTTCTAAGTTTAAATGAAAAACAGGATTTTCAATATGCGTAATTTTAAAAGCTTTTAATTTTAAAACAGAGAAAAAAAGTAAATCTTCGTAACCGTATTTTGTCAGCGTTTCATCAAAAGGGAAACGATTTATAATTTCTTTTTTTATCAATAAATTAGAAACCAAAGCAAAATCAGAAGGGTTTTTAGTTCTTTCAGATAAATTTAATGCTTCTCGCTCTCTGCCATAAACCCAGCGTAAAAGAAATTCTTTGTCAGGTTTTTGATCTTCATACAAAAGACCTCCAAAAACGACTTTTTTATTTTTATTTATCTCTGAAATATAATTCGCAATAAAATGATCATGAACAGGAATTACATCGGCGTCCAAATAAAGAAGATTTTCAAAAACTGCTTTTTTAGCCAATAGATTTCTTATGGCACTTCGTCCAATATTTTTTTCTAAAGAAATAAAGGAGCAATTTTGAAACTGATTTATTTTTTGATTTTCTGCTATAAAAAGGTTTGAAGCATCGTCGTAGCAAAGGATTTCAAATTTAATTCCGCAAGAAATGCACTGTTTTTGAAGTTCGCTTACAAGCGGCAAAACAGCATAATTGTAAACCGGAATTAAAATGGAAAGCATTACACGCTTTTTTGCACTACTTCGAAGATTCTTTCATCTTCGCATTTCAATGTTTTAGAAGGGAATTTCATCAACAAAGCATAATCGTGAGTTGCCATGATAATTGTTTTACCAGCCGCATTGATGGCTTTTAGTACTTCTAGAACTTCAGAACTTGTCTGCGGATCAAGATTTCCTGTTGGTTCGTCTGCCAAAATAAATTCTGGATCATTAAGAAGCGCTCTTGCAATTGCCACACGCTGCTGTTCTCCTCCAGAAAGCTGGTGAGGCATTTTATTTACGAAGTCTTTCATGCCAACTTTATCCAAAACTTCATCAATTTTGTGTTGCATTGCTTCTTTTTCTACCCATCCTGTAGCTCTTAAAACAAAAAGCATATTGTCTTTGATAGAACGGTCTGGAAGTAGTTTAAAGTCTTGAAATACGATTCCGATTTTACGTCTTAAATACGGAATGTCGTTTTCTTTTAATGTTGCCAAATCAAATTCAACAATATGTCCTTCTCCCTCAACTAATGGTAAATCAGCGTATAAAGTTTTTAAGAAACTACTTTTTCCAGAGCCTGTTTTTCCGATGATATAAATAAATTCACCATGATTAACATCCAAATTAATATGAGATATAATTTTTCTTCCTTCTTGATATATAGTTACTTCTTTAAGAGACAGTACGGTTTGTGACATAATAAATTGATTTGAATGGTAAAAGTAATAAGATAACGTATGTATTCAAAATAAATTTGAAAAATTAAACCATATAAGTGATATAAGTTCATTTTAAATAATTATGAATTAAGTTTTCCAACTTATAATAGCTTATATGTCTTATATGGTTTTTGAATTTATTTATTTTTTGAAAGTTTGAGTACCAATAAATTGAAGTTTGCTAAACCGAAAAATCACAGCGATTTCTTAAATTGTTCATAATAAAACTGCGAAACGTTTCGTTATAAAGCGTATAAAATGATACATTTGAATACTAAATATTTTGAAAATGCGTAAACTTTCCTGGTTCTTTTTATTCCAAATTATCCTTATTTCGACGACGGTTTCGGCACAAAAATCAGCTATCTATACATACGATTTAAAGGATTTTGACAAAGCACTGGCTTTATATAATGACAAACAATATGCTTCGGCACAACTTATTTTTGAAAAAGTAAAGAATAATGCTACGACAGAAGAAATTCAGTCAGATTGTGCTTATTACATTGCCAACTGCGCGATAAGAACCAACAAAGCAAATGCCGATGCTTTAATGGAAAAATTTGTAAATGATTATCCAACTAGCACAAAGCAAAATCAGGCTTATATAGAAGCTGCGCAATATTTTTTCGAACAAGGAAATTACCCAAAAGCTTTATTATGGTTTGATAAAGTAGACGAAAGTTATATGAGTAAAGCTGAATCTGATAAGTTTAACTTCATGAAAGGTTACAGCTATTTTAATGCTAAAAAGAAAAAAGAAGCAACTTCTTATTTTAATAAAGTGGTAAATTCTAAAGAATATGGTTCTCAAGCCAAGTATTATTTAGGATTTATGGCCTATGAAGGCGACGATTATAAAGAAGCGACAAAATATTTTGACGAAGTTTCAGGAGAAGAAAAGTATAAAGAGAAACTTTCATATTATCAAGCTGATATGAATTTCAAATTAGGAAATTTCCAAAAAGCTATTGATTTAGGTCAGCAAGCGATGGCTAAATCTAATGCTTTAGAACAATCAGAATTAAATAAAATTATTGGTGAAAGTTATTTCAATTTAAAGCAATACGAAAAAGCGATTCCTTATTTGGAAAAATATGCTGGTAAAAAAGGAAAATGGAATAATACCGATTTTTATCAGTTAGGTTACGCTTATTATGAGCAAAAAAACTACGAAAAAGCCATTTCTCAGTTTAATAAAATTATCGAAGGAAAAGATTTCGTTGCGCAAAATGCGTATTACCATTTAGGTTTAAGTTATCTGAATATTGGTAAAAAACAAGAAGCTTTAAATGCGTTTAAAAATGCTTCTGAAATGGATTTTAATACCCAGATTCAAGAAGATGCCGCTTTAAATTATGCCAAATTAAGTTACGATATCGGAAATGCTTATCAGGCTGTTCCAGGAATTTTATTAGATTTTCTTAAAAAATATCCAAATAATTCAAGCCGTTCTGAAGTAGAAAAATTATTGGTTGACTCTTATATTTCTTCAAAAAACTACAAGGAAGCTTTAACATTATTAGAAAAAAATAGAACTGCAGAAAACAAGGCAGCGTACCAAAAAGTGCTTTTTTACCGTGGATTAGAATTGTATAACGAATCGAATTATCAAGAAGCGGGTAAAATGTTTAAAAGCGCTATTAGCGAACAAAAAACTCCTGAATTTACGGCACGTGCGACGTTTTGGAAAGCAGAAACGGAATATCTAAATGATGATATGCAGAATGCTTTATTAACGTATAAGCAGTTTGCTGGAATGGCAGCTGCAAAATCAACAGATGAATATAAAAACATCAATTATAATATTGGTTACACGTATTTTAAATTGAAAGAATACGATCAGGCGGCAAATTCTTTTCAAGCTCAGATTGATAATTCGCCTTCAGATAAGGTTCGTTTAAACGATTCTTATTTGCGTTTGGGAGATTCTCGTTTTGTGACTTCAAAATACAGTGCAGCAAATGAAGCATACGGAAAAGCAATTGCGGCAAGAGGTGTTGATGCTGATTATGCGCAATTTCAAAAAGCACTTTCTTATGGATTTATGTCAAACAATACCAAGAAAGTTGATGAATTGAATAATTTCCTTCAGATGTATAAAAAGTCATCTTATCGTGATGATGCTTTGTTCGAATTAGGAAATACGTATGTTGCTGAAAAGAAAAATGATCAAGCTTTAAAAACTTACGATCAGTTAATTTCAGAATTCCAAAATGGAACTTTTACTTCAAAAGCAATCTTAAAACAAGGTTTGATTTATTACAACTCAGATCGTGATCAGCAGGCTTTAACGAAATTTAAAAAAGTAGCAGCAGAATTTCCAAAAACTCCAGAAGCTTTAGAAGCAGTTGCAACTGCAAGATTAATTTATGTTGATTCGGGAAAAGTAGACGAATATGCAACTTGGGTAAGAACTTTAGATTTTGTTGAAGTTTCAGATGCAGAGTTGGATAACGATACTTATGACGCTGCATTTAAACAATACAGTCAAAATAATAGTAAAACTGCGATTACAGGTTTTGGAGGTTATATTGCAAAGTTCCCGAACGGAATACATGCTTTAGAATCTAATTTTTACTTGGCACAGCTTTATTACGCAGAAGGTTCTGAAACGAAATCTACAGCAAACTATCAATATGTTGCAGATCAGCCAAGAAGCGAATTTACAGAACAAGCTTTAAACAGATTGGCTCAGATTTATTTGAAAACAAAAGATTGCGATAAATCAATTCCTGTTTTAAAACGTTTGGAAAGCGAAGCAGATTATCCGCAGAACAAAACTTTCGCGCAAGCAAACTTAATGAAATGTTATTATGACAAAAAAGATTATGATAACTCTGTAGTTGCTGCTGAAAAAGTTTTGGAAAACCCAAAATCTGATGCAGGTGTAAAAGCCGATGCGCAAATTATTGTGGCGCGGGCAGCAATTCAAACTGGAAATGAAGACAAAGCGAAAACGGCATATGCAAAATTAGCTACAACTTCTAAAGGAGAATTGGCAGCAGAAGCACTTTATTATGATGCTTACTTTAAAACCAAAGAAGGAAAGTATGAAGCTTCAAATACTGCTGTTCAAAAATTAGCAAAAAGCTATTCGGCTTATAAATATTATGGTGCAAAAGGCTTGGTATTGATGGCAAAAAATTTCTACGGATTAAAAGACAGTTATCAAGCGACATATATTTTGGATAATGTAATTAACAATTTTACAGATTATCCAGATGTTGTTGAAGAAGCTAAAAAAGAATTGAGTGCTATTAAATCTGAAGAATCAAAAACGAATTCGTCGATTAATAGATAAGAATAAAAGAATATAGAATATAGAGAAAAGAACATAGATTGAATTAAAGATTGGAAAGTCTATTCTCTATATTCTTTATTCTATTTTCTAAAAAAGAAAGAAAGAAATGAATTTACCTTTTTATATAGTTGATGTTTTTGCTGATAAAAAATATGCTGGAAATCAGTTGGCGGTTTTTATGGATGCAGAAAATCTGAGTACAGAACAAATGCAGCAGATTGCTCGCGAAATTAATTTTGCAGAAAGCACATTTGTTACCAAACTTGACAGAGAAAATAATAAAGCTGAAATTAGAATTTTTACACCAGCTCACGAAATGCAGTTTGCAGGACATCCAATAATTGGAACTTCTTGGGTTTTGATGAATAAGATATTTGAAAATGCTCCAAATGAAATCAAACTTGAAGTTCCGATTGGACCAATTGCGATAAACAAATCAGAAAATTTGATTTGGTTAAAAGCGGCTCAGCCAAAATTTTGGGATGTTTTTGCAAAAGAAGATTTTCCGTCTTTCAGCAACTTGACAATTGATGATTTTGATAATCAATATTTGATACAAGAAGTGACAACAGGAAGTGCGTTTGTAATTGTTCCGTTAAACAGCAAAAGAGCCTTAGAAAATTTAGTTTTAGATAAAGATAAAACCGATAAATGGTTGAAACAGCATTGTAAAACAGATCATAAAGGATTGTATTTTTATAGTTTTGAAGATTCGAAACTGACAACCAGAATGTTATGTGTGGAAAATAATCAATTGGTTGAAGATGCCGCAACAGGAAGCGCAAGTACATGTTTGCAGGCGTATCTTTTAAAATATCATTCTTCTGAAATTGAAGTGGCAAATCATCAGGGAGATTACATTGGTCGTCCGTCTGAAATTTATTTTAAAGGGAAACTAGAAAATGATCATTTTGATATTAATATTGGAGGAAAAGCTCAGTTTGTAGCCAAAGGCGAATGGGAAGCTTAAAATAGAACAAAGAAAATAGAACAAAGAAAAAAGATTTTAGAATATACTTAGAGAACAAAGAGTTTTAGTATAAGAATTAAGAAATAGCATAAGTCTATTTTCTATAATCTTTTCTCTATACTCTTAAAAAGAAGAAATATGAAATTAAATTGCCAGTATAAAATTATCGTTTTGCTAGTATTATTTACGGCTCAGTTTTCGTTTGCACAGAAGAAAAATGAAAGCATCGGAACTGAAACTGTAAACGTGGTAAAACCTTATTCGCCAACTATTTCAGATGCTTTTAAAGTAAAAGAAACTCCTTCGCTTGACGATAGCGGGAATCAGCCGAAAGAAGTTATTAAATATAGTATTTTGTCTGTTCCTGTGGCTTCGACATTTACACCATCTAAAGGAAAAGCCGAAGGTGTTGAAAAAGCTAAAAGAGAAAAATTGTTTAATAATTATGCGACTTTGGGAGTTGGAAATTATGGCACTTTAAATGCAGAATTATTTGTAAATCAGGATTTAGGAAATAATGATTATTTGGCTGGAATATTTCGTCATCATTCTTCTCAAGGCGGAATTAAAGACTTAGAATTGAATGACGAGTTTTACGATACGGCAATTAATGTAGGTTATGGTCAGAATAACAGAGATAATAATTGGAATGTTGATTTAGGATATCAAAATCAACTTTACAATTGGTACGGACTTCCGGCTGATTTTGGTTCGACAAATCCGGCTCAGCGTCTGGATTTAGTAAATAGCATCAATTCAGATCATTCTTATAATACGATTTGGCTTGGCGGAAATGCTGAATTTACAGAGAGTATTTTTAGCAATCTTGCTGCAAAATTCACTCATTTTTCAGACAGTTATTCTTCTTCGGAAAATAGATTTTATGTAAAGCCGACTTTTACGGTTGATATTATGGATCAGGCAATTAAAACAAATGTAATTGTAGATCATGTTAGCGGTTCTTTCAAAAATAATTATTTACAGACTAATACTGAAGCGGTAAAATATGGTTTTACAAATGTTGGAATAGAGCCAAGTTTTGTAATTCATGAAAATGATTGGACGTTAGAATTAGGAGCAGGAGTTTTCTATAGCGGAAATACAGAAAATAGTGGAAACAAATTTTATTTATACCCAAAAGTAAACGCTTCCTACAAATTGGTTGGAGATTTAATGATTTTCTATACAGGAGTAGATGGAGGTTTAAAACAAAACTCTTATGCTGATTTTGTGACTGAAAATCCGTTTTTGTCACCGACTTTAAACATGCGTCCGTCTAGCACTCAATATAATGTTTTTGCAGGTTTGAAAGGTAAATTAGCAAACAATGTAAATTATAACTTGACAGGTTCATACTTGAATGAAAAAGATAAAGCATTATTTAAGGCTAATGATTATACAGAAGTAATTACAAATGAGGATTATGCATTCGGGAACTCTTTTGGAGTAGTTTATGAGGATATTAGAACATTGCGATTTTATGCAGAATTAAAAGCCGATTTCTCTCAAAATGTGGCTTTTGGAATCAGCGGAACTTTTAATAGTTATAATACTGATAACGTAGTTGAAGCATGGAATTTGCCAAAAATGAAATTAAGTTCAACTTTAGACGTTAATATAACTAAGCAATGGTATGCAGGTTTGAATGTATTTTATGTAGGAGAAAGAAAAGACATGCAGGCAAATTCAGGAATTGCAGCTAATTATGCGCCAATTACTTTAAAAAGTTATTTTGATGCTAATGCTCATGTTGGTTATAAGTTTAGTGATCGTTTGACATTTTTCTTAAAAGCTAATAATATTGGAAATCAAGCTTATCAAAAATGGTTAAATTATCCTGTACAAGGATTCCAGATTTTAGGAGGCGCAAATTATAAATTTGATTTTTAAAGATATTTAGCCACAAAGACACTAGGGCACAAAGATTATATAAATAATAGAGTGCCTTTTTTTTTCAGCCATGAACTCATGAATTTTTTGGAGTAGATTCGTGAATTCGTGGCTGTTTTTTTTAATAAAGGAAAAAACCTTTGCATCTTTGTACCTCAGAACCTCAGTACCTCAAAAAATGACTTTCAAAGAAAAAATATACACACATTATACCCAAATGGTTCAAGATAGAATTGATGTTTTTAAAGACATGATTTCAAACTTGACTGAAGATTCTAAAAACGATGCCAAAGGTTCTGCAGGTGATAAGCACGAAACGGCTTTGTCGATGATGCATATCGAACAGGAAAAATTGACTACAAAACTCAAAGAAGCAATCGAGCAAAAAGGAATTTTAGATAAAATTGATCCAACAAAATCAACAGAAAATATTGTTTTGGGGAGTTTGGTAAAAGCAAATGGAATCTATTTATATGTTAGCGTTGCGCTTCCTAAAATTGCAATCGACGGAATTAATGTGATTGCGCTTTCTCCACAATCTCCGCTAGGAAATCATTTGATGGGAAATAAAGTTGGATTTCAGTTTGAGATTAATAAGACGCATTATACTATTGAAAATGTTGAGTAATTAATTTAGTTTACGAACAACTTTGACAAAGTTGAATTAACAAGAAAGCATTCTCCATAATTTTGCCATCTCGAGTTCTTTATCTTTTATTGAACATAGCTCGTGGTTTCAACCACGGACGCAATATATACAATACGTTTCCCGTGGTTGAAACCACGGGCTATGTTTTAATATTAATGAATAGAAGATCTTTGTCGAGCTACTTATGAGGATTTTTCTTTGTTGAAATTGGAAAATGATTGTATAAAATACAATTCAAAAACAACTTTCAATCTGTTCTTTGCGAATTTTTCATTGATACTAAGATAACTCAAAATTTTATTCAAAGAATTACATCAAACTTTCAATTTTAAACCTTTTTTTAGTTCCAAATTAAAATTTTCAAGTTTCGAGCTTATTTTTACTTCTAAATTTTACATTTTATATGTAAAATTAAAATTATGGTTATAATTTGTAATTGAAATTAATATTTATGTTTTTCAATTGTAACTAATACTTCATCTTTGCCTTATCAAATTAAAATTATAAAATAAAAATATAGAATATTATGTGTGGAATTGTATGTGCCTTTGATCTTAAACAAAAAGCCGAAGCGTTAAGACCTCAAGTATTAGAAATGTCTAAAATCATTCGTCACCGCGGACCAGACTGGAGCGGAATTTATAGCAATGATAAAGCGATTCTTTCTCATGAGCGTTTGGCAATTGTAGATCCAGCTTCAGGAAAACAACCTTTATTTACGGAAGATAAAAAATTGGTTTTGGCTGCAAACGGTGAAATTTACAATCACAGAGATTTACGTAAGCAATTTGAAGGAAAATATAACTTTCAGACTGAAAGTGACTGCGAAGTTATTTTAGCATTATATAAAGAAAAAGGAGTAAGCTTTGTTGACGAATTAAACGGAATTTTCGGTTTCGCAATTTATGATGTGGATAAAGATGAGTATTTCGTAGCTCGTGACCATATGGGAATTATTCCGTTATACATTGGATGGGATCAGCATGGAACTTTTTATGTAGCTTCTGAGTTAAAAGCTCTTGAAGGATATTGTACAAAAATCGAATTATTCCCTCCAGGACATTATTTATCAAGCAAAGACGGCGAATTTGTACAATGGTACAAAAGAGATTGGACAGAATATGATGCAGTAAAAGATAACGAAACAAGTATTCCAGAAATCAGAAAAGCATTGGAAGCGGCGGTTCACAGACAATTAATGAGTGACGTTCCTTACGGAGTTTTACTTTCGGGAGGTTTAGATTCTTCAATTACTTCGGCTGTAGCCAAAAAATTCGCTCAAAAACGTATTGAGTCAGATGATACTACAGATGCTTGGTATCCGCAATTGCACTCTTTCTCAGTTGGATTAGAAGGTTCGCCAGATTTAGCTGCAGCAAGAAAAGTAGCAGATCATATTGGAACTATTCACCACGAAATTAAATTTACAATCCAAGAAGGTTTAGATGCTGTTCGTGATGTAATTTATAACTTAGAAACTTACGATGTAACTACTGTAAGAGCTTCAACTCCAATGTGGTTAATGGCAAGAGTGATCAAGTCAATGGGAATAAAAATGGTTCTTTCAGGAGAAGGAGCAGATGAGTTATTTGGAGGATATTTATATTTCCACAAAGCACCAAACGCTAAAGAATTCCACGAAGAAAACGTTCGTAAATTAGGAAAACTTCATATGTACGACTGTTTACGTGCAAACAAAAGTTTAGCAGCTTGGGGAATCGAAGGGCGTGTGCCATTCTTAGATAAAGAATTTATGGATGTTGCAATGCGCATCAACCCACAAGATAAAATGATCAACAAAGAGCACCCAATGGAAAAATGGGTTGTTCGTAAAGCTTTTGAAGATATGCTTCCAGAAAGTGTTGCTTGGAGACAAAAAGAGCAATTTTCTGATGGAGTAGGCTATAGCTGGATTGATACTCTGAAAGAAGTGGTAGCAAGAGAGGTTTCAGATGAACAATTGGCAAATGCAAGATTTAAATTTCCATTGCAGACTCCAACTTCAAAAGAAGAATATTACTATCGTTCTATTTTTACAGAACATTTCCCAAGCGATGCGGCGGCATTATGCGTACCTCAGGAAGCAAGTGTAGCTTGTAGTACTAAAATTGCTTTGGAGTGGGATGAGGCTTTCAAAAACATGAACGATCCATCAGGAAGAGCAGTTGCAAGTGTTCACGATGATGCTTATGTTAAAGCGTAAATAATTTTAATTTTTAGAATTAGTATATATTATATTTTTGAAAAAACGTTCTCTGTTTCAGAGAGCGTTTTTCTTGTCTTATGAAGTTGATTTGTGTAGTTTTCAATTGATTATAAGCTTTGTTTTGTAATTATTTAACTTTCTTTTAATATATTTGAAACCTGCATTATTATTGTTAAACTCTGAATATTTTAATGATTTTAATAGCTCAAAGCAAAAATTAATATTTAGTTTTGCCTTGAACGAAATGTTTTAATGATTTTTTAATGTTCGGATAAACTGAATGATAATAGAATAATAAAATAAAAAATTATGTCTGGATTATTAGCCGTAATTGGTAAAGGAAAAGCCCCACAACTCGTAAAAGAACTTTCTGAAAGAATGTCGCATCGCGGCCCTGACGAAAGTGATATTCATATTATGGAAAACGGAAGTGTGCTTTGTCATGAAAGTTTATCTATTATTGATCTTAATTCAGGGAAACAGCCAATTCAAGGAACTGATAAAGCTTGGATGATTCACGATGGTGAAATCTATAATTATCAGGAACTTAAAGATACGGTTTTAAAGCATCATACTTTTAGAACAAATTCAGATTCTGAAGTGATTGTACATCTTTATGAAGAATTTGGATATGATTTTTGTAATAAACTAGATGGCGATTTTGCATTCGTTGTTATCGATGGAGATAAATATATTGCAGGTCGCGATCCGATTGGAGTAAAACCTTTGTATTATGGTTTGGATGAAAGAGGAAGAATTTATTTTTCGTCAGAAATGAAATCTATTGCAGATCAATGTAAATCATTTTCAACTTTTCCTCCTGGACATTATTATACAGCAAAAACTGGTTTTGTAAAGTATTATCATCCAGAATATGAGGATCATAAAAAAGCAACTCAGACATTAGATTTAGAACTTATTCGCGAAAGTTTAATAGAGTCAACTCGTAAGCGTTTGTTGGCAGAAGTGCCTTTAGGAGTGGTATTGTCTGGTGGTTTGGATACCTCTTTGATTTCTGCCGTAACTTCAAGATTATTAAAAGACAAAGGAGAAAAACTGCATTCATTTTCTATCGGATTAAATGCTGATTCACCAGATAATATTGCGGCTAGAAAAGCAGCTGAATTTTTAGGAACTGAACATCACGAAGTTCATTTTTCTGTAGAAGAAGGAGTTAAGATTTTAGAAAAAGTAATTTATCATATTGAAACGTATGATATTATTTCTGTAAGATCGGGAGTTCCGATGTATTTGCTTTCTAAAGAAATTGCTAATCAAGGAATAAAAGTAGTTTTGTCAGGAGAAGGTGCAGATGAAGTTTTTGGAGGTCATTTGTATTTTAGAAATGCCCCTTCAGAAGAAGAATTTCAAGACGAAACAATCGAGAGAGTTCAGAAATTGTTTACTGCAGATTTGCTTCGTGCCGATAAAACGACAATGGCGCACGGTTTAGAAGTGAGATTTCCGTTTTTGGACACAGATTTTTTAGATACTACAATTCGAATTAAAACAGAAGAAAAACAACCAAAAACTTACGACGGAATTGAAAAATACATTTTAAGAAAAGCCTTTGATGTTGCTGAAAATCAATACTTGCCTTCAGAAATTTTATGGCGTCAGAAAGAACAGTTCTCAGACGGAGTTGGGTATAATTGGGTAGATGAATTAATAGAATATTGTGCTTCGCAAGTTACAGACGAACAATTGGCTGGCGCAAACATAGAATTTCCATATAATTCGCCAACAACAAAAGAAGCTTATTTATATCGATCAATTTTCCATAAATATTATCCGCAAGTCAGCGCGGCACAGACCGTTCGAAAATGGATTCCGAAATGGCAAGAAAATTTAGATCCAAGCGGAAGAGCAAATGCAGCTCATTTGAATGGAAATTTTGAAACCGTAAAAACCGGGATTACAGTTTAAAAGATTAATTTTAATATCGAATTAAAAATAGAAAAGCCGAAATGCGTTTAAATGCATTTCGGCTTCGTTAGTTAATATAGATTCAATTTTTGCTTTTGGAATTTATAGAATTAGAATTTCAAATTTTGCATTATTTCTAGTTTTGAAATTTAGAATTTGAGAAAATTAGAATTTAAATTCATTTTTAGTTTTATTTTTTGGTTTTATTTTTTGGTTTTTCAGACAATTCTGTTAATAACTTAAGTGCTTTATGTCGTATTTTACTGGATATATAGCTTGCGTTTTTATATATTTGCCTGTTAGACAATAATTACATTTTTTAGAATAAATTATATGAGCGAAGAAATCAAGAAGAACAATTATTCAGCAGATAGTATTCAGGCATTAGAAGGGATGGAGCACGTAAGAATGCGTCCATCGATGTATATTGGTGATGTAGGGGTTCGAGGACTACACCATCTGGTTTACGAGGTTGTTGATAACTCTATTGATGAGGCGATGGGAGGACATTGTGATACGATTAGTGTTGCAATAAACGAAGACGGTTCGGTTACAGTTGAAGATAACGGTCGTGGTATTCCAGTTGATTTACATAAAAAAGAAGGAGTTTCTGCACTTGAGGTTGTAATGACTAAAATTGGTGCCGGAGGTAAATTTGATAAAGACTCTTATAAAGTTTCTGGAGGACTTCACGGTGTTGGGGTTTCTGTAGTAAATGCACTTTCGGTTCACATGAAGTCTACTGTTTTTAGAGAAGGAAAAATCTATGAACAAGAATACGAAAGAGGAAAATCATTATATCCGGTTAAACAAATTGGAGAAACAGAAAAAAGAGGTACTCGTCAGACTTTTTATCCTGATGATACTATTTTTACTCAAACTACTGAGTTTTCATACGATACGCTTTCAGCTCGTATGCGTGAGCTTTCTTTCTTAAATAAAGGAATCACAATCACGTTTACAGATAAGAGAGAAGTAGATGAAAAAGGCGAATTTAGAAGTGAAGTATTCCACTCTGATGAAGGTCTTAAAGAATATATTCGTTATTTAGACGGTAACCGTGAGCCAATTGTTTCTCATGTTATCAGCATGGATAATGATAAAGGTGAAATTCCGGTGGAGGTTGCCTTGATTTATAATACAAGCTATACGGAGAATATTTTTTCTTACGTAAATAATATTAATACTCACGAAGGAGGAACGCATTTACAAGGTTTTAGAAGTGGTTTAACAAGAACACTTAAAAAATATGCTGATGCTTCAGGGTTATTAGATAAATTAAAATTCGAAATTGCTGGAGATGACTTCCGTGAAGGATTAACTGCTATTATTTCGGTAAAAGTTTCTGAACCGCAATTCGAAGGACAAACAAAAACCAAACTTGGAAACAGAGAAGTAGTTTCTCCAGTTTCTCAAGCAGTTGGAGAAATGTTAGAGAATTATTTGGAAGAAAACCCAAATGATGCAAAATTGATTATCCAAAAAGTAATCTTAGCGGCTCAAGCACGTCACGCAGCGAAAAAAGCTCGTGAAATGGTACAGCGTAAAACCGTTATGGGCGGTGGAGGATTACCAGGAAAATTATCTGATTGTTCTGAGCAAGATCCTGCAAGATGTGAGGTTTACCTAGTCGAGGGAGATTCGGCTGGTGGAACAGCAAAACAAGGACGTGATCGTAATTTTCAAGCGATTCTGCCATTACGTGGTAAGATTTTGAATGTTGAAAAAGCGATGCATCATAAAGTATTCGAAAACGAAGAGATCCGTAATATTTTTACTGCTTTAGGAGTAACAGTAGGAACTGCAGAAGATAGTAAAGCACTTAACTTGGAAAAACTAAGATATCATAAGGTAATCATCATGTGTGATGCCGATGTCGATGGTAGTCACATTTCTACCTTAATATTAACGTTCTTCTTCCGTTTCATGAAAGAACTAATTGAGGAAGGTCACGTGTATATTGCTGCACCGCCTTTATACTTAGTTAAAAAAGGAAACAAAAAAGAATATGCTTGGAATGATGTTCAACGTGATCAAGCAAACGAAAGAATGGGTGGAAGTGCTAATATTCAACGTTATAAAGGTCTTGGAGAGATGAATGCGGAGCAATTATGGGAAACTACAATGGATCCAAACTTCAGAACTTTACGTCAGGTAAATATTGATAGTTTAGCAGAAGCAGATCAGGTTTTCTCTATGTTAATGGGTGATGAAGTACCGCCACGTAGAGAGTTTATTGAGAAAAATGCAGTTTATGCAAATATTGACGCATAAAATGAAAAATTAATAATTTCAATTCGTTTAATTGTTTAAATTTACTAGACAATTAAGCGAATTGTCTTTTTAAGGAATAGACAAGAATTAATAACCGATAAAGTAAAAAATATGAAAGTTACCATTGTAGGAGCAGGAAATGTTGGAGCTACATGTGCAGATGTTATTTCTTATAGAGGAATTGCAAGCGAAGTAGTATTGTTGGATATTAAAGAAGGTTTTGCCGAAGGTAAAGCGTTAGATATTACACAATGTGCTACAAATACAGGTTTTAATACTAAAGTATCTGGCGTTACCAATGATTATTCTAAAACTGCTGGAAGTGATGTTGTTGTAATAACATCGGGTATTCCAAGAAAACCAGGAATGACAAGAGAAGAATTAATAGGTATAAATGCAGGAATTGTAAAAGGAGTTGCAGAAAACGTTTTAAAATATTCTCCTAATACAATAATTGTTGTAGTTTCCAATCCGATGGATACGATGACATATTTGGCTTTAAAAGCTACTGGTTTGCCAAAAAACAGAATAATAGGTATGGGAGGAGCTCTAGATAGTTCGCGTTTTAGAACCTATCTTTCTCTTGCTTTAGATAAACCTGCAAATGATATTTCGGCAATGGTAATTGGTGGTCATGGTGATACGACTATGATTCCGTTAACACGTCTAGCATCTTATAATGGAATTCCAGTTTCTCAATTTCTTTCAGAAGAGGTATTGCAGAAAGTAGCTGCTGATACTATGGTAGGTGGAGCAACGCTTACAGGGTTGCTTGGAACTTCTGCTTGGTATGCGCCAGGAGCCTCTGTGGCTTATTTAGTAGACAGTATTTTGAATGATCAGAAAAAAATGATTGCATGTTCTGTTTTTGTAGAAGGAGAATATGGTCAAAATGATATATGTATTGGAGTGCCTTGTATAATAGGTAGAAATGGTGTTGAAGAAATTGTAGACATTAAATTAAATGATCAGGAAAAAGCGTTATTTGCGAAAAGTGCAGATGCAGTTCGTAGTATGAATGATGCTTTAAAAACGATTTTAGTATAATAAAAACGGCAAAAAAGAGAAAAGGCTGCACTTTTGCAGCTTTTTTTTTGAGATTAATTAATAAATAAATTGGTTAATATTTTCGTTAATTATATATTTGCTCGGTTTAAAAAAGAATTGGTAATTCGTGATCTCGTATTTTTGTTTTAAAAAATCATGTCAGGGCTTATTTTATGGGACTTTAAAACAAAAACAAAAATAAAACATAATTAATTTTTAGTAATAATGCAGAATAAAGGACTTATTAAATTTTTCGCAATTCTATTTGCATTGGTAAGTATTTACCAACTATCATTCACTTTTGTGGCAAATGGCGTCAAAAGTGAAGCTAAAGCTTTTGCAGGAGACAATCCTGATAAAGAGCTGAAATATTTAGATTCTATTGGTAAAGAAAAAGTATTAAATCTTGATTTTACTGATTTCACTTACAACGAAGTGAAAAACAAACAGCTTAATAAAGGGCTTGACTTAGAAGGAGGAATCAACGTTATTCTTCAAATTTCTATTAAAGACGTATTAAAAGGTTTGGCTAATAATTCTAAAAATCCAGTTTTTAATAAATCATTAGCTGATGCATCTGCAAATTTAGAAGGAAACAAAACGTATTTAAATAAGTTTTTTGAAGCTTTTGAAGCAAATTCAAAAGGTTCTGTAAAATTGGCTTCGCCAGATATTTTTGCTAACAGAAGTCTTCAAGGAGATGGTGGAGTAGACTTTCAAATGTCTGATGCACAAGTTCAAAAAGTTATCAAAAGAAAAGTTGATGAGTCTGTAGAAAGTGCTTTTAAAGTATTAAGAGAGCGTATCGACAAATTTGGTGTTACACAACCAAATATCCAAAAATTAGGAGAGACAGGAAGAATCTTAGTAGAGCTTCCAGGTGCTAAGGATGTGGATAGAATTAAAAAATTATTAGGTGGAAAAGCGCAATTAGAGTTCTGGGAAACCTATAAAATGGAAGAAATTGGAAATTTCTTAGTTGCTGCTAACGAAGCTTTAAAGAAAACTGAAGTTTCTAAAGTAGAAACAAAAACTGTTGCTAAAGATTCATTGAATGCTTTATTAACAGATGCTAAAGATTCTGCTGATGTTAAAAAAGGAAATAATCCTTTATTTGATAAAATCGTAGGTAATGGTGGCGGACCAGTTTTGGGTTACTTTGCTACAAAAGATACTGCTGCGATTAATGGTTATTTAAAAAGACCAGACATTAGAGTTTTATTAGCTGCTGATCAGCATTATGCTAAATTTGTTTGGAGTAAACCAACTACTATTAAAGATCAAAAAGCAAAAGATTTAGCAACAGCAAAAGATTTAGAAGTTGTTGAATTATATGCTTTAAAAGGGAATAGAGACAATAACCCAGCAATGAGCGGTGGTGTTGTTACTGATGCAAAAGATACTTTTGACCAAATGGGTAAACCTGCTGTTTCTATGCAAATGAACAGCCAAGGTGCTAAAGTTTGGGAAGAACTTACAGGTAGAGCATTTGCTCAAAAAAGTTATATTGCTATTGTTTTAGATGATATCGTATATTCTGCTCCTGGTGTAACAAGTGGTCCTATCGCTGGAGGAAGATCTGAAATTACAGGTTCATTTGATGTTGCTGAAACTAAAGATTTAGCTAACGTATTAAATGCAGGTAAATTACCAGCTTCTGCAGATATTATCCAGTCAACGGTTGTTGGTCCATCTTTAGGACAAGCGGCTATTGATGCAGGTACAATTTCTTCTGTATTAGGGTTCTTATTAGTTTGTGTTTGGATGGTATTCTATTATGGTAAAGCTGGTTGGTATGCAAACCTTGCTTTATTATTAAATTTACTATTCTTATTCGGAATTATGGCAAGTTTTGGTTTTGTATTAACATTGCCAGGTATTGCAGGTATCGTATTGACATTAGGTACTGCGGTAGATGCGAACATTATTATCTACGAAAGAGCAAAAGAAGAATTGCGTGAAGGTAAGTCACTTTCAGAGGCTGTTGCAGCTTCTTACGGATGGCATGGAGCAATGCGTTCTATTATTGATGCTAACGTTACTCACGTATTAACTGGAGCTATCTTGTTTATTTTCGGAACAGGACCAATCAAAGGTTTCGCATTAACATTATTAATTGGTATCGTAACTTCATTGTTTACTTCTATCTTTATTGCTAGAATTTTTATTGACAGAAATATCGCTGGAAAAGCAGATTTGACTTTCTCAACAAATATTACTAAAAACTGGTTTACAAACTTCCACTTTGATTTCATTAAAGTGAAAAAATTCACTTATATCTTCTCTTCTATTGTAACAGTAGTAAGTTTAGTTTCTATCTTCTTCGTTAACGGATTAGATGAAGGTGTTGATTTTGTTGGAGGTAGAACTTTCCAAGTTAAATTCGAAAAAGCTGTAGATGCTACTGCGGTTTCTGATGAATTATCTGCTGCTTTCGGTACTCCAGTTGAAGCTAAAATTTTAGGAGATGATGATCAATTGAAAATCACTACTAAATATAAAATTAAAGAAGATGGTGTTGCTATCGATGAGGAAGTAAACCAAAAATTATACGCTGCATTACAGAAATATTTCCCAAATACTACTTACGATAAATTTATCAACTCATTTGATGGTAAAAAAGTAGGTGTATTACAAGCTTCTAAAGTTGGTGCTTCTATCTCTGAAGATATTAAAACTAACTCATACTGGGCAGTTCTTGGTGCAATGGCAGTTATTTTCTTATACTTAATGGTATCTTTCCGTAAATGGCAATATTCATTAGGTGCGATTGCAGCTGTTGCTCACGACGTAATCTTCGTATTAGGAGTTTATTCATTATGCTACAAATTCATGCCTTTCCACATGGAAATGGATCAGCACTTTATCGCAGCGATCTTAACTGTAATTGGTTATTCTATGAATGATACTGTAATTGTATTTGACAGGGTAAGAGAATTTATCATCGGAAACCGTAAAGGTAGTTTCGAAGATATCGTAAATGCTTCTATTAATACAACATTATCAAGAACATTGAATACTTCATTAATGATGATTATCGTATTATTAACGATGTTTATTTTCGGTGGAGAGTCAATTAGAGGATTTATCTTCGCGATGTTAATCGGTATTATTGTAGGTACTTACTCTTCATTATTTATCGCAACTCCAGTATTGGTAGATACGATTTCGAATGATGAGAAACATACAATCGAAGACAAACACAACAAAGCATAATTTAAAACTTTGTTTTAATATAGAAAGATCCAGTGAAAACTGGATCTTTTTTTTATGTTTGTGTTAAAGTTATAAATGCTAATTATGATTAAAAGGATATTTTTCGTTATTACTTTTTTCTTTTCCATACTGCTGCTAAATGCGCAGAATAGTAATTTTAAAATTGGACTCAGTTATGGTTTTGGAAGTGAATTTAATAACAAAGATTATACTTTTACAAACCATTTTTATAAAACGCAATTGTATTATGGTTTTAAAGAATCTCGAAATTTTAAATATGAAGTTTTAATTCAGCCGGAAATCAATTTTGGAAAACATCAATTATTGAATCTTTACTTTGTAAAACCTGAGACGCCAAATTTTGAAGAAAAGAGAACTGAGTATATGAAATTAAAAGAGGTGCGGGAATATGTGTTGAATATTGGTTTTATTGTTAGAAAACCATTTGCAAAATCATATTCAATTTATCTTCTTGGAAGTGTTGGACCAATGATAACTGATACAGAAACAGAAAGGATGTCTAGTGGTTTTGCCTTTGCGGATGTTTTGGCTGTGGGTTTTACGGCTGATTATAATCAATTCAGATTTGATATTCGTCCAAGTTTAAGGCATGTTTCCAACGCTGGTTTAGGAAGCACAAACGCTGGGTATAATACGAAGAATATAGAATTTGGAGTATCTTATCAATTATAAAAAGAAAATGCCCGATATCTCAGATATTGGGCATTTTTTATTGTGTAATTATTTTTTAAGATTCTGCAAGCGGATTTCTTTGCGCTCTAATGATGAAGAAAAGTCCGATTATAATAAAAGGAATGCTTAACCATTGTCCTGTAGAGAAATAACCTAATGTGTCTTCTAATCCTCCTTGTTTTGATTTAACAAATTCTACAATAAAACGAACAACAAATAGAAGTACTAAAAACATTCCAAATAATAGTCCAGTTTTAAGTCTCGCATTTGTTTTCCAATACAAAAAGTATAAAATTGCAAATACAAAAATGTAGCAAAAAGCTTCGTATAGTTGAGTTGGATGTTTTACAGGTACTTCTGCTAATAAATTAGCAAATTTTGGATCTGTTACAACTGCATTGTAAGCTTCTTTAGGATCGGTAATTCCTGTTTTGCCTACGATTTGATATTTATCAAATTTGTCGTGTAAAAAACGAATTCCAAAAGAAGATGTAGTTTCGTTTCCAACAATTTCTGAGTTCATAAAATTACCAATACGCACAAAAATAGCGCCACTTGCCACTGGAATTACAACTCGATCTAATATCCATAACATAGGACGTTTTAAGATTTTTTTGCTGTAATAATACATAGCAACTATAATGGCAATTGCAGCTCCGTGACTTGCTAAACCTTGAAATCCTGTAAAGTGAAATTCTGGTTCAAATTTAACAGGCAGAATAATTTCTAATAAATGGTCTTTAAAATAATCCCAATCGTAAAAGAAAACGTGTCCTAAACGTGCTCCAATCAAAGTAGCAAGAACTGTCCAAACAAATAAAGAATCTAACTTTTCAAGTGATTCATTTTCTCTCTCGAAAATCTTTTTCATTAAGAACCATCCTAATCCAAAGGCAATTACAAACATTAAGCTGTAATAGCGAATCATAAAAAATCCTAGATCGATTCCTTCAGAAGGATTCCATATTAAATTTAGGGCATGTGTCATATAGTATTTTTTTATAGAAATGTAAAGATAAAAGTTTAATGTAAAGTATCAATTTGCAAACAGTTAATGTTTGTGATTGCATTTTTTTTCTGGAACTGGATCGTAGCCAGTTCTGCCCCAAGGATGACAGCTTAAAATACGTTTTATTCCTAAAAAACCTCCATAGAATAAACCGTGAATTTGTAATGCCTGGATCATATAGCTGGAACAGGTTGGTTCAAATCTGCAAGTTGCTGGGGTAAACGGAGAGATTGCCGTTTGATAAAAACGAACCAATAGCACAAAAGGATATATTAGAATTTTAGATAACATATTTTTTTAGTGTTCAGTCTTCAATTATTTAGTATTCAGTATTTTGTATTGTGTTTAAGCCAAAGTTTAAATCCGAATACTAAAAAAATGAATATTGAATACTTTTATTGTATGCTAAATGAAGTTCCTTCTTTGCCGTCTTTTAATTGTATTCCCAAGGCAATCAATTGATCGCGAATTTGATCAGAAAGAGCAAAATTTTTGTCTGCTCTTGCTTGGTTTCGCATGCCTATAAGCATATTTACAACACCTTCAAGTTTATCATTGTCACCATCTGCATTCTTGTCATCACTAAGACCTAAGACATTGAAAACAAATGCATTTACTGCTGTTTGAAAACTCTTTAAATCTTCTTCTGAAATTGTTTCTTTTCCATCTTTTAATAGATTGATAAAGCGAACAGCTTCAAATAGTTGAGCAATTAAGATTGGCGTGTTGAAATCGTCATTCATAGCATCATAACAAAGCTGTTTCCATGCGCCAAAATCAATTGAACTGGTTTTTCCGGCAACGATATTAGGTAATGCTTCAACAGCTTCCATTAATCTTTTGTATCCTTTTTCGGCTGCAACAATTGCATCATCAGAAAAGTCTAAAATACTTCTGTAGTGCGCTTGCAACATGAAAAAGCGAGTTACAGAGGCAGAAAAAGGTTTGCTTAATATGTTGTTATCTCCACTTAGAATTTCGCCTGGTAGAATATTGTTTCCAGTTGATTTTGCCATTTTTTTTCCGTTTAAGGTAAGCATATTGGCGTGCATCCAATAGTTTACTGGAGATTGTCCTGTGCAGGCTTCATTTTGAGCGATTTCACATTCATGGTGTGGGAACTTTAAATCCATTCCACCTCCGTGAATATCAAAATGATTTCCAAGATATTTAGTGCTCATTGCAGTACATTCAAGGTGCCAACCTGGGAAACCATCGCTCCAAGGCGAAGGCCATCTCATAATGTGTTCTGGTTCGGCTTTTTTCCAAAGTGCAAAATCCTGCGGATTTCTTTTGTCAGACTGTCCATCAAGATCACGTGTATTGGCTAGCATATCTTCGATATTTCTACCGCTTAAGATACCGTAATTGTTCGTTTCGTTATATTTGACAACATCAAAATATACAGAACCGTTGGCTTCATATCCAATTCCGGTTGCTATAATTTTTTTGATGATTTCGATTTGCTCGATAATATGTCCAGTTGCAGTTGGCTCAATGCTTGGCGGCAAAAAGTTGAATGCTTTTAGAATATCATGAAAATCTACCGTGTAGCGCTGTACAACCTCCATTGGTTCTAACTGCTCTAAACGTGCTTTTTTTGCAATTTTATCTTCGCCTTCATCAACATCATCTACGATATGTCCAACGTCAGTAATGTTTCGAACGTAACGAACTTTATAATCTAAATGAAGAAAATATCTGAAAATTACGTCAAAAGACATAAAAGTTCTCACATTTCCTAAGTGAACATTACTATATACTGTAGGTCCACAAACATACATTCCAACGTTTCCTTCATGGATTGGTTTGAAATCTTCTTTTTCACCAGATAGTGAATTGTATATTTTTAGTGGCTGACTGCTATATAAAGGCATAGTATTTTTGTTTAATCGTTTAATCGTTTATTTGTTAATTGTTTTTGAATAAGCAATTTAACAAATAAACGATTAACCAAAATATTTAGAATTGAGTGTCTAATTTAATGTAATCCAAGAATTCTCGTTTAGTTTGAGGATCTTTGAATTTTCCACCGAATTCAGACGTTACAGTACTGCTTTCGATATCTTTAATTCCGCGAGAGTTTACACAAAGGTGTTTTGCATCGATAACGCAAGCAACATCTTCTGTTCCTAAAGCTTTTTGAAGTTCCTGAACAATCTGCATAGTTAAACGCTCTTGAACCTGAGGTCTTTTTGCGTAGTATTCTACAATTCTGTTCATTTTTGATAAACCGATCACACGTCCGCTTGAGATATAAGCCACGTGAGCACGTCCTATAATTGGCAATAAATGGTGTTCGCAAGTAGAATAAACCGTAATGTTTTTCTCTACAAGCATTTCGCCATATTTGTAATTATTATCAAAAGTAGAAGCTTTTGGCTGTTTTGCTGGGTTGAGACCGCCAAAAATTTCTTTTACAAACATTTTTGCAACTCGGTTTGGAGTACCTTTAATGCTGTCGTCTGTTAAATCCATTCCAAGAGTTTGTAGAATGCTTTCAACATCTTTTTTAATTTTTTCTATTTTTTCTTCGTCAGTAATGTCAAAAGCATCTTCTCTTAAAGGGTTCTTTGCGTTACTGCTGAAATGATTATCTCCTATTTCGTCTAAAAATTCTTCGTTGTTTATCATTAAAAACTACTATTAGTATATGTATTCCTTTTTAAGGCGGTAAAGATAATTAATAAATAGGAAACCTTTTCTATGCTTTTTAGGATTTAATTGCTCCTTTTTGAAGATAATTTAATTTCGAGATTAAATATTCGTATTTGAAAACAAAAAAAGCAATAACGAAAGTGTTATTGCCTTTTTAATATTTGATTTAATCGATTGATTATCTGTTGTTATAAACCAATAAAGCTTCTTTTAAAATGTTTACGGCTGTAATCAAATCTTTTTTGTTCAATACATAAGCAATACGGACCTGATTCAATCCCATTCCTGGAGTTGAATAAAAACCTTTTGCTGGTGCAATCATTACAGTTTCACCATTTAAATCATAACTTTCTAAAAGCCATTGCGCAAAATCATCAGAGTTTTCTATTGGCAATTCTGCAATGCAATAAAAAGCTCCTTTTGGTTTTGTAACAATAACTCCATCAATTTTATTTAGTTCAGTAATCAAAGTATCGCGACGCTCTTTATATTCTGAAATTACTTCGTCAAAATAACTTTGCGGAGTGTCTATTGCAGCTTCGCAAGCAATCTGCTCAATTGTTGGCGGACTCAAACGAGCCTGAGCAAATTTCATTACTGTTGCTAAAACTTCTTTATTTTTAGTTACTAAACAACCAATTCTTGCACCGCACATACTGTAACGTTTTGAAACAGAATCAACCATAATAACATTTTGCTGTACATCTTCTAAATTCATTACAGAAAAATGTACGTCATTTCCATCGTACAGAAATTCGCGGTACACTTCATCAGCAATTAAGTATAAGTCATGTTTTTTAATTAAACTTGCTAATTGCTTAATTTCTGCTTCAGAATATAAATACCCAGTCGGATTTCCAGGGTTGCAAATCAGAATGGCTTTTGTTTTAGGTGTAATTAATTTTTCTACTTCTTCAATACTTGGCAAAGCAAAAGCAGTTTCAATTGTAGAAACAAGTGGCACTACAGTTGCACTTGTTGAAGATGCAAATGCGTGATAGTTAGCATAGAAAGGCTCTGGAATAATGATTTCATCTCCAGGATCTGTAATTGTGGCCAGCGCAAAAAGTAAGGCTTCAGAACCACCAGTTGTAACAATGATGTCTTCTGTGTTAACGTTTACGTTTTGACGCTGGTAAAAATGAGCTAATTTTTTTCTATAGCTTTCATATCCGGCAGACGGACTGTATTCTATAAGAGTTAAATCAATATTTTTTACCGCCTCGATGGCCACTTCGGGTGTCTTGATATCCGGTTGACCAATGTTTAAGTGATACACTTTATGTCCTTTTTTCTTTGCTAAATCTGCAAAAGGAGCCAGCTTGCGTATCGGAGATTCAGGCATGTTTTTGCCTTTGTGTGAAATTGTTGGCATGAGTACAAATTATTGAAGTGCAAATTTGCATTTTTTTTTCGAATTTAACGTAAACAATATGGGTACTTGCAAAAATGTAACAATAATAAATATATTTACTAATTTTATAATAAAAAATTGTCAATGAAAAAATATATAGTATTGTTTTTTGGGGTATTCTTACCTTTTGCGCTTTTTGGACAAGGCGATTTTTTGATGGAGAACAATGCGACAAAGGCCACAATTCCTTTTAAACTAATTAATAATCTGATTTTTATTCCGATAAAAGTAAACGGAGTAGAACTTAATTTTCTGTTAGATTCTGGTGTTGAGGAAACAATTCTCTTTAGTATGGAGGAGAAGCAGGAAGTAAGTTTTAATAATGTGGAAAAAATCAAACTTCGCGGTTTAGGAAGTGAAGAGGAAATAGAAGGTTTAAAATCGACTAAAAATGTTTTAGAAACTCATGGTCTAAAGTCAAACGACCATATGGTTTATATTATTTTGGATCAAAGCTTCAATTTGTCTTCTCATATCGGAATTCCTGTAAATGGAATTATCGGACATAAATTTTTTAGAAATAATTTGGTAGAAATCAATTACCAGAAAAAGAGAATTGTTGTTCATTCTAAAAATACTAAGTTTCAAGAAAAACTGGATAAAAAATTTAAATTAATCCCAATTACTATCGAAAGATCCAAACCTTATATAGTAACCACGGCTACAGTTAATAATGAAAAGATTGAAGCAAAATTGTTAATTGATATTGGTAATAGTGATGCTTTCTGGATTTTTGAAAATGATAAGATTAAGTTGCCAGATAAAAATTTTCCTGATTTTTTAGGAAAAGGCTTTAGCGGTGATATTGAAGGACATCGTGCCAAAATAGATCAGTTTTCGATTGATGAATTTGATTTTAAAAAGCCAATTGTTTCTTTTCCAGATTCACTTTCTATACGTAATGTAAAGATGGTTCCGGGCCGTATTGGTTCGATGGGAGGAGAAATACTGAAAAGATTTACTGTCGTTTTAGATTATAAGGATAAAAAACTCTATTTAAAGAAGAATTCAAAATTTGGGGAACCTTTTACTTATAACAAAAGCGGTATTTCTGTTCAACATAACGGATTGCAATGGGTACAAGAAACGGTACATATGGAAACTGTTAGAGTTGCTAATACATTAGAAGAGTTTCAGGGAGATAAAAACAATAATAATTTTAAATATAAGTTTGCTTTAAAACCCGTTTACGAAATCGTAAATGTGCGTAAAAATTCGGCTGCCGAAAAATGCGGATTACGTAAAGGTGATATTATTGTGAGTATTAATAAAATTCAACCCTATAGATATAGTTTACAGCAAATAAATAATCTTTTGAAATCAGAAGAAGATATTTGGGTTAATATGGAGGTTGAAAGAAATAGTGTAGTCTTAAAATTTAAGTTTAAGCTTGAGGATGAGCTTTAAATAGATTTATAATATATCTACAATTATAATTACTTTATTGATGATATATTTTTTGTGAAAAAATGTTTGTTAAAATCGTGACTATCTTTAGATATTTTAGTATGTTTAACGAAAATTTAATCTATGGCAAAAAACTACATTAATTTATTGACATTTGTAATACTTTTCATTTTTTTAAACTTTTTTTCTTCAAAAATTAATGCTCAATGCGCAGGTACTGATGGACAAAAAATAATTTGTGATATTGAGAATCCAGCTAATGAGTCATTGTCATTATTTTCATTATTGGGAGGTTCTCCAGTTCCAGGAGGAACTTGGTCTGATGACAACAATTTAAAAGGTCTAGATCCTGCTACAGGAATTTTGCGTCCTCAACTTATTACTAAGGGAGGTGTTTATCATTATACCTATACAGCTCCAAATACTGCGGGATGTACAAATAATAAAGCTGTCGTAACCATTACTATAGGTGCATTTCAAGGTGTTGGATCTCAGGCAACTGTTTGTAATGACAGCAATTATTTTAATCTCTTTACAGCATTTGATAGTAATTCGATGGGACCGCATTCAAATGGGCAATGGACAAATAGCGAAGGGAAAGTTGTGCCACAATCTATTTATATAGGTGATATAGATAAAAAAACTACACTTCAATTTACATATACGGTACCACCTGTATTAGAATGCTCGCCAGCATCAAAATCTACAACAGTCTTAGTAACTGTTTTAAGAGCTCCTAAGCCTGGTAATGCTAGCCATTTACTTTTGTGCGGAACTACTGATTTAGCTGGATATACTAATTTGGATTTGAATGATCGACTTACTGGACAAGATAGCGGAGGAACCTGGTCTGGTCCCGGTATTACATCAAGTTCCGATCACAATGTCAATCTGCAAGAATTGTTCGATAATTCCGGTCCAGGATCATATACTTTTAAATACACAGTTTTAGCAGTTCCAGACAATTATATTTGTAGCAACAAGGATACTGATGTAGTAGTGGTGCTAGAAAAAAGAATTGATTTTACAGGTTCTAAAATTGTGGTTACCAAGGATATTTGCGAAACGGAGATTTCTACAGCAACATACTATGCAACTATTACGCAAGGACCTGATGGGATTCCTGTTGGCGAGTATGATGTGACTTATACTGTTGCGGGATCAATTTCAGGAACTGAAAATGTAAGAGGTATTTTTTCAAATGGAGAATTTTCATTTCCTATAAATTCTGCTTATTTTCAACAGGTAGGAAAATCTACTATAACTGTAACTAGAATTGTAGCAACTTCTGGTTGGAATACATGTACAAATATCTTTAGTCCATTTTCAACAGTTTTAAATATTTCTCCCTTACCAAGATTAAACGGAGCAACACTTACATCAACTCCAACTTGTCAGAATAAAGCGGGATTGATGCAGTTGGATGCACCTCAATTACTTGACGGAGATTATCGCATTACCTATAATATAAATGGAGACAATGTAGCCACTGGACAAACTGCAATTATAAAAGCAGTAGGAGGGAAAGCAACTTTTGAAGTTCCTGGAAATTTGAATGTAAAGAGTGGCTTATCAGTGATTATAATTTTGAATATTGTAAACATTACTAACCCAACTCCGCAATGTGGTAGCCCTGCAAATTTAGGTGGAAATTTAACCATTAACCCACTTCCAAATGCTACAACTGTTAGTGTTGCTGTTAATAATTATTGTTTAAATGATCCCGTTTCTGTTGCTATTTCAGGATTAGGAAATTTAACAAATGCTAAAATTTCGTATCAGCTATCAGATAGTAATGTTTCTGCTGTCCAAACTATTACGCAAGCAGTAACAAACGGGAGATTAGATTTTGTCATTCCAGCAGCTTTGCTTCAGAATTTTGGCAGCACTAAGATTACCTTACTAAATGTAACTAATACTGTCACAACCTGCGATGTTGATTTGACTAATATAGCAGATGATTTTGTTCTATATCCACTTCCAGTTCCGCCAAACGTAACCGATCAGCAATTCTGTAAAGTAGATGAGGCAGCAATCGCTAATTTAGAACCAAGAGGAGCGCAATATAAATGGTATAACTCTCCAACGGCAACAACACCGCTAGCATCTACTTTACTTTTACAATCAGGTAATTATTATGTAAAGGAAACTTCTGCAACTGGCTGTATCTCTGAAGCATCGATGGTTACTGTTACAATAACTGATACACCAGTTCCAGTTTTAAATTCAGACGGACAGAATTTCTGCGGTTTAAAAAATCCAACTATTGCAGATTTATCAAATAATACCAATGTGCCATCAACAGTAGTTTGGTATGATGCTCCAAATGATGGGAATTTATTATCGGCTTCAACTCGTTTAACGGAACAAGGCAGATATTACGGATTTAATTTTCCAGATACAGGATGTTTTTCTTCAGGATATATTGAAGTTACTGTTACGTTAACATCTTGTGATAATGTACCAAACGACTTTTTTGTGCCCGATGGTTTTTCTCCAAACGGAGATGGTACAAACGATACATTTGTAATCAAGGATATTGAATTTTTATACCCAGACTATACTCTAGAAATTTATAACAGATATGGAAACGGAATGTATAAAGGAGATAAAAATAAACCAGCTTGGGATGGAAAAAATTATGAAAAGAGTGGCATAGCAGGCGGAATAGCGCCCAATGGAGTTTATTTTTATGTGCTTCATTTCAATAAAGATAACAAACCGCCGAAACAAGGCCGTCTTTATTTAAATCGATAAATCTCTTTTATATTTTTAATATAATTTCCAAATGAAAAAAATACTACTCTTTATAAATTTCCTTTTCTATTTGTCTGTTTCTGCACAGCAAGATCCAGAATACACGCATTATATGTATAATATGAGTGTTGTAAATCCTGCGTATGCAACTGGAGTTCCAGCAATGATGAATTTCGGTGGACTCTATAGAACACAATGGGTTGGAGCTTATGGTGCACCAAAAACATTTACATTTTTTGGACACACTGCGATTACAGATAAAATAGAAGCTGGAATTTCGTTTGTCTCAGATGATATTGGTGACGGAGCTAAAAAAGAAAATAACGTTTATGCAGATTTTGCATATGTTTTAAAATTAAGCAACAAAGATAAACTATCATTAGGTTTGAAAGCTGGATTTTCGTCTATGCAAAGCAATTTTAATGGATTTCGTTTTACAGACCCTCAAACCGATTATGCTTTTTCGGAAAATATAAACGCTACAAAACCTAATATTGGAGTTGGAGCCTATTATTTTAGAGATAATCTTTATGTTGGACTATCTGTTCCGAATCTTTTAAAATCAAAATATATTGAAGAAAAATCTGGAGTCAATGCTTTTGGTTCTGAAGAAATACATACATTTTTAACGGCAGGTTATGTTTTTCAGCTCAACGATATGTTGAAACTGAAACCTGCATTTATGTCCAAATTTGTCAAAGGCTCGCCAATCACTTTAGATGTTACAGCAAATGTTCTGTATAATGAAAAATTTGAATTTGGCGCGGCATATAGAATTGACGATTCTGTAAGTGCATTGTTTAATATCAATGTAACGCCAACTCTAAGAGTAGGTTATGCTTACGATTACACACTTACCAATTTCGGGCAGTTTAATTCGGGAACACACGAAATTATGCTGTTATTCGATTTAGACTTGTTAGGAAAAGGATTTGATAAATCACCAAGATTCTTCTAAGATGAAAAATATGAAAAAACTACTCGTTATTATATTCGTATTTTCAATACAGTTTATAAACGCTCAAGATCAAGAATTGATTAGAGCAAAGAAATTTTTTGATAGAACATATTATACTGAAGCTATTGTTTTATATCAAAAATTAGCAGACGAAAGACCTTCGCAAGAGGTAATTAAAAATTTGGCAGATTCTTATTTTTATACAAATGATTTGGTTAAAGCACAACGCTATTACAGATTATTGGTAAAGAATTACAATAAAGATTTAAAAAGAGAATACTATTTTAGATACGCTCAGACTTTAAAAGCAACAAATAGTATTGAAGACGCAAATAATAATTTAAAAGAATATTATGCGTTATCTGGAAATCCTGATGATGTTGTAAATTTTGAAAAAAACTTAAAAACATTAGAAAATGTTTCAGCAATAGGAAAACGTTTTGAAATTAAAAATCTTGCCATAAATACACCAAATTCAGAATTTGGAGCGGTAAAATACAACGATAATTTAGTCTTCGCAGGTGTAAAATTAAAACCCGGATTATTGGATAAAAAGTTCAAATGGGACAATGAAACCTATTTGAATTTAGTTTCAATTCCATTAAAAAATATAAATTCAGCAGATTCTATCGTTCATTATTTTGCAAAAGAATTGAAAACTGGAATGCACGAATCGAATGCTATTTTTACAAAAGATGGCAAAACAATTTATTTTACCAGAAATAATTCTAAAAACGGAAGGAAAAAGAAAGACGAAAGGAAAATTTCAAATCTTCAAATCTTTAAAGCAGAATTGGTAAATGGAAAATGGACTAATATTACGTCACTTCCTTTCAATAGTCCGAATTATTCTGTCGAACATCCTGCGTTAAGCGCAGACGAAAAAGTATTGTATTTCGCTTCGGATATGCCAGGTTCTCTAGGATCTTTTGATATTTATTCGGTTAATATCAATAAAGGTGCGTTTGATACTCCAAAGAATTTAGGTCCAAATGTAAATACAGATAAAAGAGAGCAGTTTCCTTTCGTTTCAGCGGATAATAAACTTTATTTTTCATCAGACGGACATTTAGGCTACGGATCTTTAGACGTTTTTGTTTCTGAAATTAAAGGTTCAGAATATGGAGAAGCCGTAAATATCGGTTTGCCTTTAAATTCAAATTTAGACGATTTTGCTTTTAACATTGATTCAAATACTAAAGAAGGATATTTTGCTTCGAATAGAGAAGGAGGAAAAGGCAACGATGATATTTATCAATTTAAAGAAATAAAAGACTTAATTGTTGAAGATTGCAAACAGTTTATTGCTGGAATTATTACCGATGTTGATACCAAATTGGCTTTAGAAAATGCAACTGTAATTTTGCAAGATTCAGAAAATAAAACTTTGAATACAATTACAACTTTAGCTGACGGAAAGTTCAGTTTTACAGTTGCTTGCGAAGCTTCGTATAAAGTTTCTGCTTTTAAAGAAAATTATACTAATGCTTCTACAATTCTGACTTTAGATAAAACCAGAGATAAAAATAATGACGCTTCATTAGCTTTAAAATCTTTAGAAGCGATTAAACAGGAAGAAAAGTTAATTGCTGAAAATAAGAGAAAGCAGGAAATTATTATAGAAGAAAATAATAAGAAGAAAGAAGCACTTGCAGCAATCGAGCTTAAAGAACAAGAGAAGAAAGCCAAAGAAGCAGCAATTGTAGCTGCTGAAATAAAAAAGAAAGAAAAAGTACAAGAGATTTTGGCGCAGGAAAAGGATGTTGTTAAAGATAAAGACAGACTAATCATTAAAACAGATCCGATTTATTTTGACTACAATATGTGGTACATTCGTAAAGAATCGAAAGTGGTTTTGGGAAGAGTTGTTGAATTAATGAAAAAATATCCAGGAATGGTAATTGAAATTGGTTCGCATACGGATTCTCGAGGAAATGCAAAATTCAATGAAGATTTATCTCAAAAAAGAGCCAATTCGACAAGAGAATTTATTATCCAATCAGGAATCGATGCAAAAAGAGTTTCTGCAAAAGGATATGGAGAATCTGTGCCAATTATAAAATGTAAAACAGATGAAGCTTGTTCTGAAGAAGATCATGAATTGAACAGAAGATCTGAATTTGTAATTAAAAATTTATAAAACAATAGTAAGAAAGAAAAACCTTTTTTATAAATTTATAGTATAACTGCGAAATAAAAAAATATGAAAAATCTTGCCTTATCTTGTTTGCTTTTGTCTGTTATTGGATTACAAAGCTGTAAAAATGAAGAAAAACAAAAAGCTGCTGAAGCCGCTAAAGCCGATGGCGAAAAAGTTGTAAGTACCGAATGTTATAAAGCAATTTATGAAAAGGATACTATAGATTTGAAATTAAATACTTTAAAAAACGGAAAATTAGCTGGAGATATGATTATGAAAGTTGCGCCTTCAACTGTAAGAACAGGAGAAGTCGCGGGTGAATTTCATGGTGATACCTTATTTGTAGATTATACTTTTAAGGATAATGTGAATAAAGATAAAACCTTCAAAAATCCGATGGCCCTTTTAAAACGCAATAATCAGCTTATTTTAGGAAATGGAACTATGCAGACTACAATGGGAGTAACTTATTTAGTAAAAGACAAACCAATTGATTTTGAAACAGTAAAATATAAATTTGATTCTGCTGAATGTGCTGCAAAGTAAATTAAAGAAGAAAATTTGAGAGACAAGATGTTTCTCGGTAAAGAGAAAATAGGCTGTCTCAAAAGGACAGCTTTTTTGTTGGATATAAATATATTTATAAAGAAGATATGTCTGAAAAACCCCAGCGGGGTGAAATATTTATAGAATCGTAATGGGACAAATGAAAAAAGCTCCAGAGGAGCGACATGTTTTTTCTACAGTTTTAATATATTTCGCTCCTCCGGAGCTTTATGCTGTAAACATTTTTTGCTATAAATATTTCGCTTCTCCGAAGCTCACAAAAAAAGGCTGTCACTAATGACAACCTTTATGTTATTTTTAGATATAAAAACCTTATTGAACTTCACCTTTAATTTTTAAGGCAACACGTCCGTCAGGATAATTTACTGCATTTGATTCAACAGTAATGGTTTTACGGATAGGACCAGCAACCATATTATATTTTACGTCGATTTTTCCTTTTTTGCCCGGCTGAATTGCTGCCGCTGGTTTTGTAACGATTATAGAACTTACAGTAGATTCTGCACCTGTAATTAATAAAGGAGCATCTCCAGTGTTTGTAAATTCAAAGGAACGAAGTCCGTTGTCACCTTTAGAAATCTTTCCATAATCAATTGTATTGTCTGGGGCTGCAAATTCAATTTTTGGGCCGTTTTGTGCATAACCTATTGCACTAAACAATAAGACTGCAATAAAAGAGGCTGCATTTTTCATATGAAATTAGTTTTTAATTGTAAGTAAATATACATTCTTTTAATTAACACACAAATTAATAATTCGCTTTTTATAGTCTACTTAATTATTTACTTTTGCTCTCAGTAATAATTACAAAAATTGAACCAATTTTTTGTTTAACTGTTTAATCGTTTATTTGTTTAATCGTTGAGATTGAATTATAAATGATGTTAGCAAGATAGAAAAACAATCATAATAATTCAATTTTACATTATAGTAATCAAAACCAATTAACGGTTAAACAAATAAACGATTAAACATAAATAGATGACAATTCCAGCACAATTTGACGCTAAAGCGATTGAGAACAAATGGTATGATTACTGGATGAAAAACAATTATTTTCATTCAGAACCAGATCATAGAACACCTTATACAATTGTAATCCCGCCGCCGAACGTCACTGGAGTCCTTCATATGGGACATATGTTGAATAATACGATTCAGGATGTTTTAATTCGTAGAGCACGTCTAAAAGGATTTAATGCTTGTTGGGTTCCTGGAACAGATCATGCTTCTATTGCAACTGAGGCAAAAGTTGTAGCAAAATTAAAAGCAGAAGGAATCAATAAAAATGATTTAACTCGTGAAGAATTCCTAAAACACGCTTGGGAATGGACAGATAAATACGGTGGAACAATCCTAGAACAGCTTAAAAAATTAGGTGCTTCTTGCGATTGGGAACGCACCAAATTTACAATGGATCCAGATATGTCGGCATCTGTAATTAAATCGTTTGTAGATTTATACAACAAAGGATTAATCTACAGAGGATACCGTATGGTAAACTGGGATCCAGAAGCAAAAACGACTCTTTCTGATGAAGAGGTAATTTACGAAGAACAACAAGGAAAATTATTTTTCTTAAAATATAAAATAGAAGGTTCAGAAGATTTCTTGACTATCGCAACGACACGTCCAGAAACTATTTTTGGAGATACTGCAATCTGTATTAATCCAAACGATGAGCGTTTTACACATTTAAAAGGTAAAAAAGCGATTGTTCCAATTTGCGGAAGAGTAATTCCAATTATCGAAGACGAATATGTAGATGTTGAATTCGGAACAGGATGTTTGAAAGTAACGCCTGCGCACGATATGAACGATAAAACGTTAGGAGAAAAACACAATCTTGAAATCGTTGATATTTTTAATGAAGATGCAACTTTAAATAGTTTCGGATTACATTATCAAGGAAAAGACCGTTTCGTAGTTCGTAAAGAAATTGAAAAAGAATTACAGGAAATCGGTGCTTTAGCAAAAACAGAAACGCACTTAAATAAAGTTGGAACTTCTGAAAGAACCAAAGCGGTAATCGAACCAAGATTATCTGACCAATGGTTCTTAAAAATGGAAGATTTGGTAAAACCAGCAATTAAATCAGTTTTAGAAACGGGAGATATTAAATTACATCCAAAACGTTTCGAGAACACTTATGCGCATTGGCTAAACAACATTCGTGACTGGAACATTTCTCGTCAATTATGGTGGGGACAACAAATTCCAGCATATTATTACGGAGACGGAAAAGAAGATTTCGTAGTTGCTGAAAACATAGAAGATGCATTAGTTTTAGCAAAAGAAAGAACCAACAACCAACAACTAACAACCGACAACCTTAAACAGGATGTTGACGCATTAGATACATGGTTTTCATCTTGGTTATGGCCAATGTCTGTTTTTGGCGGAATTATGGATCCAGAAAGTCCAGATTTCAAATATTATTATCCAACAAATGACTTGGTAACAGGTCCAGATATTTTATTTTTCTGGGTTGCGAGAATGATCATTGCAGGTTACGAATATGCTGGCGAAAAACCATTTACAAATGTATATTTGACTGGTTTAGTTCGTGATAAACAACGCCGTAAAATGTCTAAATCATTAGGGAACTCTCCTGATCCTTTAGATTTAATTGATGCTTTTGGAGCTGATGGAGTTCGTGTAGGATTGCTTTTAAGCGCCTCTGCAGGAAACGATATTATGTTTGATGAAGAATTGTGCAATCAAGGAAAAGCGTTTTCAAACAAAATCTGGAATGCTTTCAAATTGATCAAAGGTTGGGAAGTTTCAGAAACGATCGCACAACCAGAATCATCAAAAGTGGCAATCGAATGGTATGAAGCAAAATTGCAGCAGACTTTAGTTGATATTGAAGATAATTTTGAGAAATACAGAATTTCAGATTCATTAATGGCGATTTATAAATTGGTTTGGGATGATTTCTGTTCTTGGTTCTTAGAAATGATTAAACCAGCATATCAACAGCCAATTGACAGCGTAACTTTCGCGAAAGCGATCGAAATGTTAGAAAGCAACTTGAAGTTACTTCATCCTTTTATGCCTTTCTTGACAGAGGAAATTTGGCAATTAATTGCTGAAAGAACTCCAGAAGAAGCTTTAATTGTTTCGACTTGGCCAGAATTAAAACCTTTCGATGCTAAATTAATTGCTGATTTTGAAAACTCAATTGAAGTAATTTCTGGAATTAGAACCATCAGAAAAGATAAAAATATTCCGTTTAAAGATGCAATTGAATTAAAAGGAATCAACAGCGAAAATGTTTCAACCTATTTTGATTCAATCATAACGAAATTAGGAAACGTTTCGGCTTTCGAATATGTTTCTGAGAAAGTAGATGGCGCATTGTCTTTCCGTGTAAAATCAAATGAATATTTCATTCCGATTACAGGAAACATTGATGTTGAAGCAGAAATTAAAAAACTGACAGAAGAATTGAATTACACAAAAGGATTCTTGAAATCGGTAGAAGCTAAACTTTCTAACGAGAAATTCGTAAATGGTGCTCCAGAGAAAGTTTTAAATATAGAAAAACAAAAACAAGCCGATGCTTTGGCAAAAATTGCTACAATCGAGCAGAGTTTGGCTGGTTTGAAGTAAGAGTCAGATTGATTTAAAATAGAAAAGCTGTCCACTTTGGACAGCTTTTTTTATCTTGTATCATTCCGAGGAACTTTGAATCACAAAATTTTAATTTTCGTAGAAATTATCTTTAATATAGAAAACAGTGTCTATAAATTGAAGTATGCCATTTTCTGTTAATACATTTTCGTCGTGAAGATCTTCAAGAATAATTCCTAAGTCAGGATTATAGTAATCATTGTTTTTGGTATTTAGAAAACCGTTTACAAGCATAAACTTCTTTACAACTTCTAAGTCTGTTGGTTCAGTTGCTTTTACGAAAGGCTGTTCGACAACTGCATATATGATATCTTCGTTTTTGAAAAAGCCTAATAAATTGTATGCTGTATCTGGGAAAAAGAAGTTATTTAATAATAAATTGTTGAAGTAATCTATCCAAGAATTGTAATAAATAGAATCATTAAGTTTGATTACATGTTTTCCGTCTTTTAAATAGACTTTTTGCTCTGCGCCTTCAGAAAGATAATCTTCAAGATTAATATCTAAAATCCAAAGACTATTTAATTCAATAAACCTTTCTAAGGTCTCTTTTTCTTGTTTTTTGAAATGCTTGAACCCTTCAGCCATTTTACTTGAGCTTTGGCTTCTTCTAAGGTAACCGGCTGCTGCTTGGATAATTGTTCCATGCTTAACTTTGCTCTTTCCTGAAATGATAAGTTGTAATTCATATTTCATATAATAAAATGTAAAAGTATTACATTTTATTTATAATATCAAATACTACTCCTTATTTGTAGTCTTTATACTATATTTTTTTCTTCCTCAAAACCAAAAACAAAGGATAAGAAATAATTGCAATTCCAACAATAATAATAAAACTTTTTGGATCGCTGTAAATAAATCCTGCAAGTAATGCAATAGAAAATATAATAGCAATTATGGTTGTCCACGGATACCAAAAAGAACGATAAGGCCTTGGTAAATCAGGTTCTGAATTTCTTAGTTTTAAAAGCGAATAATAAGCGAGCCCCCAAACAATAATCGAGATAAATGCGGCGAAAGAAAACAAGACTTCAAAAGATCCGATGCATATTAAAAACAAACTGAAAAAAGAAGAAACCAAAAGTGCTACAATTGGAGTTCCGCCTTTGTTTACTATTGTTCCTTTTTGAATAAAAAATCCGTCACGGCTTAATCCGTAAAGAATTCTTGGCGGAATCATCATAAAAGCATTCAAAATACTGATTAAAGAAAAAATCGAAATTACCGTTACGATTTTGGCACCGTTTTCACCAAAAAGAATTTTGGCAACATCGGCTGCAGCTAGATTTGACTTAGCCAAAGTTTCAATTGGCAATACATGAAAAAAAGCGGCATTCACTAAAATATAAATCGCAACAACAAGCAAAACGCCACTATAAAGAGATTTCGGAATATTTTTGCTAGGATCATCATTTTCTTCTGCAAAAAAGCAAGTGGCATTCCAACCATTGTAAGTGCCAATTATAAGCTGTAATGATTTAAAAAAGCCAAAGATTAAACCTATTTGAAAAATAGAATTGTCTGTTTGAATTTTAGGAATTTGGACTCCTGTATACATAAAACAGGCAATTACTAAAGCTACGAAACAAATTACTTTTAAGAAACTGGTAATTTGCTGTATTACGCTTCCGTTTTTTACGCCGCTTAAGTGCAGCAAAACAAAAGCTGTTAATAACGAAATAGCCATTGTTGTCGAATAATTGGCTAGAGATGGAAATAAAATAATAATATATTCACTAATTACGATGCAGTAAAATGCGGGCGGAATAGCATTGGTAATATAATCATACCAACCAGACAAAAAACCAGCATATTCTCCTAAAGCTCTTTTGATATAATTATAAGATCCACCAGCTTTTGGTAACATTGTAGCCAGTTCAGAATAAGAATTTGCGCCTAATAAAACATACAAACCTCCGAATAACCAACAGGCAAGAATAAGCCAGTAATTGTTTAACATTTCTGCAATTGTTCCGGGCGTTCTTAAAATTCCAACTCCGATTGTTCCTCCAATTAATACGGCAATATTAAAACTAAGACCTAAAGTTTTCTTTAATTGGTTTTTCTTGAAATCGGACATGTTTGGATTTAATTTTAGGAAATAATAATTGAAGCAAAAGTAGCATTAATTGCATTACAAATAGCTTTAAAATAAAAATCCCAAGATATTCTGTTTTCGAAAATGAAATCAGAAAATCTTGGGAAAAACCAACCTAATTCAATGTTTTAGAATTTGTAGCGAAGACTTGTCATAACTTGACGAGGCGCTATCGGGTTCACGCTATAATTTTCGTGAACAGTATAATTTAATTCGTTTGTAATATTTGATAATTTGCAAAGAATGGAGAACTTATTCCAAGTATATCCAACAGATGCATCAATTGTTGTATAACCTTTGATTGGAATTTCTCTATGGTAAATTCCGTCAGGATATTTAACAAGATCTGTGCTATATTGGTCATTCCATCCACCTAAACGATCTCCAATATAGTTTCCAATTGCTCCAATAGACACACCTTTGAAGAAACCATCTTGCACTAAGTAATAGAAACTTAAGTTAGCAGTATTTGCAGGAGTTCTAACAAGACGATCGCCTTCTATAAAACTTCCGTTTAAACCAGATGTTTTTGTGTAACGCATGTCATTGTAGCTATATCCAGCAACGATACTTAAACCTTCTACAGGTCTTGCAGTTACATCAATTTCGATACCTTTACTTTTAGTTTCTCCGCTTAAAACTTTTACGTTTGTGTCTGTATTTACACTTCCGTCAGCTTTAAATTCTGCAGTTTGCGCTAAATTGTTGTTTACAATTTGATAAACAGTAACATTGGTGCTTAATAATCCTTCTAAGAAATCGGTTTTAACACCAGCTTCATATTGATCAATAATAGAAGGTTCAATTGGTTTTAGATCTGCTGTTGTTCCTGTGTTCGGCGTAAAAGAAGTAGAATAACTTGCGAATAAAGAAACGTCTGTTCTTGGTTGGTATATCAATCCGAATTTTGGAGAAAAAGCATTATCTAATTTCTTAGCACCAACGGTTGGAACTGCATTTTCAGGTTTTACAGTTTGAACTCCAGAAGCAAAAGTTTCTTTGTAAGTTGTTACTTCAGCTTCTTGCCAAGACCAGCGTATACCTGCTAATACTTTAAATTTTTCTGTAATTGAAATCAAATCCTGAAAATAGACACCAAAACGATTGGTTTCTGTTTTTGCAATTTGAGTTGCTCTAGCATTTGGAATGTCATTTCTTTGCGTTGACGGATCAAAGTTGAAAAGATTGATTGTGTCATAATTTGCAGGATTGAATGCAAAAGTATAAGCAGTTGCAAATGAGTTTTCCCAATCGGCACCTGTGAAAATCTGATGTTTTACAGATCCAGTATTAAAATTTCCTTGAAGACTTATTTGATCTCCTAATATTTGTTCTGAGTTGTCGTTTTGAACCAATGGTCTTGTCCAATCTCCATTATCTTTCACTGTAGATAATTGTGCTGTAGATTTTGAAGCTCTATCATAAGTTTGGTAAGAACCGTTGAAATTAAGCTTCCAGTTTTTATTAAAATCATGATTTAATAAGACAGAAGCGCTGGCAGATTTTGTGTTTCCATTTGACCATAATGATCCGTAAAAAGTATTACGAGGCAAGTCAAGGATTTTAGTTCCGATAATTCCCGTTCCAAAATCTGGAGTCCAGTCTGCCGTTAAATAATCTCCCTGTACAGTAATCTGCGTTTTAGGATTGATTACAAAAAGTAGGGAAGGATTAATATATAAACGCTCGTTTTTTACAACATCTCTAAAGCTTTCTGAATTTTCGTAAGAACCGTTAAGTCTAAAAGCAATAGATTTATTTAGGCCACCATAAACATCGAAAGCAGGTTTGTAATAAGAAAAACTTCCTATTTGCATTGATACTTCGCCACCACTTTTAAATTGAGGCGTTTTAGTAACCAAGTTAAGAATTCCTCCTGGCGCTACATTTCCAAACAAAAGCGCAGAACCACCTTTTAAGAATTCAACCTTATCTAAACCAGAAACATCTGGAATTGATCCTGCGTTGTAACGGAAACCGTTTTTAAACATATTATTGGCAGACATATCGTAACCTCTTGAGAAAAAAGATTCTTGAGCGCCACCACGAGCAGAACCAACATAAACTCCGTTGGCATTTTTAAGGACTTCACTTAATCTAATAGCTTGCTGCTGCTCAATAACATCAGATCCGATAACTTGTATAGATTGCGGATTGTCCATTGGCTTTAAGCCAGAACGAACGGCTGTAACTGGTTTTGGCTCTTTATTTTTAGTAACAACTACTTCGTTTAAGATTTCTCCTTTTTTATTTTTTACAGTATCATTTACTGTAGAAGTGCTTTCGTTGCTTGAATAATCTTGTCCGTAAGAGGCAAGACTTAATAATCCTAGTGCAAATAGTAAATTATATTTCATGGTATTTATTTAGATTCAATAAAAATTATCGAGTGCAAATATAAATACACCTGCTCTTTAACATGAAATTATGACGTGGTTTTCTTACTTAAACCTTTCTTATTCTTGTCTTAAGATTTGCTTAAGAATTTTCTAATGTTATTTTAATTTTGTATTTATTTTAAATAAAAAAACCTTGCCGTTAAGCAAGGTTTAAATTGAAATTAAATCTAAGAATGAAATTTTCTAAAATTATTTTACTGCAATTTGGTAAGTAGCCATTTTCCAGATTTCATCGTATTTTTTACCATTATGGTCACCAGATGCTTTTTCAGTGTGAGCATATTCTACCATGTAGTTTCCAGACCAGATTGGTGTAAAAGAGAATTCTCCTTTATCGTTTGTCCATAATTCTTTTTCCCAGCCGTTTGGTGCAATAACTTTGATTTTTGCTTCTTTAGCAATAGCTCCATCGTAAGAGGCAACACCAGTGATTTTTGTATCTTTTTTTGCAATATCTGCACTTTCTGAAAAAACAGCAATTTTATTCGTGTTTGATGCAATATTGTTTCCAGCAGCTTTGTTTCCAACAACAACAGTTGCACTCGAATTATAATCTAAAACCATAGTTCCGTACACATCTTTAACTTTATGGTGCATTACGACAGTGTAAACTCCATCTTCGTCTGGTGTAAAGAATGCTTGATATTTATTGTCTAAAGCTTTAGATGTCAATTTTGTTTCTTTTTTAGAAGGAGAAATTAGCACTAAAGAGAAATCTTTTAAATCAGAAAACCATTTATCTGCTTTTGTAATGTCGTTATCAGAGAATTCTCCAAAGTAAATTGAGATTTCTTGCGCTTTACCTTTTGTTCCAGTTGCTTTAGTTTCGATCCAAAGTGCGTGAGCGAAGATTTGCGGTGCAGCAAAAAGCATTAGAAATAAAAAGGTTATTGTTTTTAAAGTATTTGATTTCATAAGATCAAGTTTAAATTATTAGAATGAAATTTTCTACAAACATAAGTCTTATTTAGAATAATTAAAAATAAAAACCATAAAAAAAGCCTCGAAATCCATTATTATTAAATGATTTCGAGGCTTTTTTGTGATTTAAAGTTGATCTAGAATTTATAAGCGAAACTTGCTACAACATTTCTAGGTTTTTGCGGGTTAACAGTTGACCAGCCTCCGTTAAAATAATCTTTGTTTGTAATGTTATTTACATTTAAGCTTACGCGGAATTTAGTTGTGTTATAAAACACAGAACCATTAATAACGGTGTAAGAAGGCAGGATAAATTTGCCCGTAACTTCGCTATCTAAAATGGCATTGTCACTAGCATAATTTCCACCAAAACCAAGACCGAAGTTTTCTAAAGTTCCTTCTTCAAATTTATAAGTTGCCCAAAGATTTACTAAGTTTTTTGGACCAGCCCAGAAAGGTCTTTTTCCTTGTTCTAACCAAACATTATTTTCATCTCCTTTTGTAATTTCGCTTTGATTATAGCTATATCCAGCAATAATGCTTAAACCTTTTATTGGGGCAGCATTCAAATCAAATTCAAAGCCTTGGCTTCTTGCTTCACCACCTTGAGCGCTGTACATTGGATTGCTAGTAACTAAATTAGCAACATTAATGTCGTAATAACTCATTGTCGCAGTTAATTTGTTTGAAAACAAATCGGCTTTAATTCCAGCTTCTAACTGATTGGCGTGTTCTGGTTTAAAAGTTTGAGAACCAATAAAAGTTCCATTACTATCGTAAATAGCACTTGGAGCTATATTTCTGAAACCATTCATATAGTTAGCAAATAATGATAATTGATCTTTAATTGGCTGATAAACAACTCCAAATTTTGGAGATAATGCCGTTTGAGTATAGTTGTCTGTATCGGTTTTAATGTTTCCTTCTGTATCGAAATAATCTACTCTTAAACTTGCCATTGCTAATAATGAAGGCGTAATGTTTAAAACATCAGATGCGTAAGCACTATAAGTTGCATCTTTAGAATTATAATTTGGACCAGCTTCTGCCGCCAATAATTGATCTACTGAAGTCTGGCTAAGATTATATGGGTTTGCAGGATCTATTTGTCTTACTTCGCCTTGAGCGGTAACATTATATAGTTTTCCGTAACCAGAACCAGCAAACATAAGATTACGATCAAAATAATCTAAACCAACAACAAGACGATTTCTCATACTGCCGATTTTAAAATCTCCAATAAAATTCTGTTGAATATCAGTTGTTGACGTTTGCGAATTCTCTTTAGTAATCCAGAAAGCAAAATCGCGATTTCCGTCTTCATTGTCATAAATATAAGAATAGTATCCTCTTGATTTAGAAGATGTTCTTGATAAAACCGTCTGAGATGTCCATTGCTCAGAAATTTTATAAGTCATTTGTCCTTGCAAATTAAATCTCGGATTTTTCATCGGAAGATCGTTGCTGTAAAAAGACAAGTCGGTATTGTAGTTTAAATCGGCTAAGTCTTTAAATTGTAATTGTGAATCTCTTCCTAAAAACAACATAGAAGGCGTTGTTTTTTCTTCAGACATAAATTCTGTATTAATTAAGAAAGACAATTTCTCGCTTACTTTATAAGAAAGGGAAGGAGCTACAAAAATAGAAGTACGGAATCCTGCATCCTGAAAACTGTTTTCTGTTTGGTAAGCCGCATTAATTCTAAATAGCACATCATTATTATCATCTAGCGGAGTATTTACATCGGCAGTAACTCTGTTTAAACCGAAACTTCCAGCTAGATAAGAAACTTCACCTCCAAAACCGCTGTAAGGTTTTTTAGTAACCGTATTGATAAGTCCGCCGTAACTTACTAAACTGCTTCCGAATAAAGTTCCAGAAGGACCTTTTATAACTTCGATTCTTTCAATATTTGCAGGATCTAAAGTTCCGCTTGTAACGCCTGGCAAACCGTTTACAATATTGGCTTGAACTTCAAATCCGCGAAGCGAATAATAAGAACCTCCATCGCCACCACGACCTGTAGATTCCCAAAGTTTCTGAATTCCAGGAACATTTTTTAAAGCATCTTCATAGTTTGTAATCGCTTGATCTTTCATCAATTCAGAAGAAACAATATTGTAGACCTGTGGGTTCTCAACATTTTTTAGAGGCATTCTTGAAACATAAGTACTTTGTTTTGGAAACGCTTTTCCTTTATTATTGGTAATAATAACCTCTTGCAACTGCTTATTAGAAACAGTCAATTTTAAATTAAGAGAATTTGTTTCATTGGTTGTAACTGTAACTTGTTGTTCTAGAGTCTCGTAACCAGTTAAAGAAACTTGTAAAGTGTAGGTATTAGGTTTAACACGATTAAATTCAAAAGCTCCATCTTCGTCAGTAACGGTGCCATATTTTGAATTTTTAAGGATAATATTAACCCCAACTGCATTTTCTCCGTCAGAGGTTGTAATTGTTCCTTTAATTTTTCCCAAATTTTGCTGGGCAAAAATAGTGTTGCAAAATAAAAAGAACAGGCAGAATATGGTACTTATCTGCTTGATGCGATTTGAATAATTCATGGTAATTTTTTTGGATTAATTTTCTGCCTTTATTATTTAGAATAATTAAAAACAAGGCAAAAATAGAAATTATAATTTCCTTAACAAAAAAAATCCACTATTTCAAGGTTAATAAATTATAAAAAAAGAAGCCAATTTTTATAAAACTGGCTTCGGAGTTGCTTTTTTCTTCTTATTTCGTCCCCACCAGATCAGAAAACCTGTTATGGGTAAACTGGCACATACAAGACTGGCAAAGAAAGCTAATACTTTTCCTGGAAAGCCAAGAATGCTTCCAACGTGTAAATCATAATTTATGAATCGAAATTTTTCGCCATTATTTTTGTCTTCGAATTTTGTTATCTTAAGATTCTTGCCTGTATATTGGTCAAACTCCATTGATACGTCATCAAAACGATTTTCGTAACGAATAAAGGTTTGATAAGTTGCTAAAGAATCCTTTTCTTCAGGCGTAAACAAAAAGTAACATTTAGCTTTAGGATTTGCTTTTACAGTCGCTAAATATATTTTATCGTTAGCGTCAATTTTAGAATAATGAGTGGTGTCTGAAACAATTCTTTCTTCTTTTGGATATGTTTTTCCGCCATTAAATAGCCATTGAACTCCTTGATCATAACATCTGAAAGCCCAAACTAAACCCGTTAATGCAATTATTAAAGCGAAAATCATCATATAAAAACCCATAATATTATGCAGATCGTAGTTTTTACGTTTCCATTTCGTGGTATTTTTCCATTGAAACCAAAAACGTTGTTTTGCCGCACTTTTATTTTTGGGCCACCAAAGTATCAAACCTGTAATTAAGGAAATAATAAAAATAATAGTCGCAGTTCCGACAATTGGATCGCCAATTTCGCTATTTAAACAAAGTGTTTGGTGAAGCATTCGCACAAAAACAAAGAACTCAAAATTGTAATCTTCTACTTTTTTTATGCCACCCGTATAAGGATCTACATAAATGTAAGTGGTATGATATTGATTCCAGTACCAAATAGCGTCTTTGTCTACTTCTTCATAAAACCAAGTTTCAATGGTACGTTTGTCATCATTAAATGTTTTACATCCAGAAAAGGTTTGTTTCGGGTGAATCTTTTTATTGGTTTCTTTTGCGATTTCTATTAAATGGCTGATTGGTAATTTTTTATCTTTTACCTGATCAACATAATAATGATTGTGAATTATTGGACGTAATTCTTCTTCAAAAGCGTATAAACAACCCGTGATTCCAAGTATGACAACGATTATTCCAGAAGATAATCCTAGCCATAAATGTATTTTTAGTATTAGTTTTTTAAATGTCATTTTTATAAAAAATTAAAAAATAAAATCGGTATAAAAAGAAACACCTCTGCAGCTAAACAGAGGTGTTACTTTTAAGAAAATGACTTTAGAATTTCAATGTCAAATTAACCAAAAAGTTTGATGGAGCTTGAGAGTTTCCATAGAAATCCCAATATTTTTCATTAGATAAATTGTTGAATTTAACTCCAATTCTCCAAGTCGGCTGATCGTAAAATACGGTTGCATTTGCTGTTGTATAAGATGGAATGTAGAATACGTTATCTTCAAACATATAGCTTTTTCCAACATAATTTATTCCAAATCCAGCACCTAAACCTTTTACAGTATTTTGTAAGGTATAAGTCGTCCAGAAATTAGCAACGTTTTCTGGAGCTCCAACAGCTTTTTTTCCAGTTGCGGGAATAGTGTTATCGTTAAAAGCATATCCAGCAATAATATTAAAACCATTTATCGGATTAGCAATTAATTCAAAATCAAAACCTTTACTCACTTGTTCGCCATTCTGAAATGCAAAACCATCATTGTCATATTGTACAGCATTATCAATTTTGATGTTGTAATAACTTAAAGTAGTGCTCAATTTTTTATTGAATGCCTCTACTTTTACACCAAATTCATATTGTGCCGCGTAAACAGGATCTAAAATTAATCTTGTAGCATCGGGCTGCGTGGCTGGAGGCGAGTTTTGGAATCCGTTCATGTAGTTTCCAAAAACCGAAACCTGATCTTGAACAATTTGATATACTAAACCTAATTTTGGAGATAATGCTGTTTGATTGTAACCTTCTGTACTTTCGTCTGTGTCCAATTTAAAATTATCTAAACGTAAACTCAACATGGCAGATAATCTGTCTGTGAAATTAATAACATCAGAAGCGTAAACACTAAAAGTTTTGCTAGTTGTAACAGGATATGCAGTTTGAGTTAATGTCGCATCAACCGTTTTTCTTCTCATCGGATTAAAAGGAGTTCTCACGTCGATTGTGTCAAGATATCTTGTAACTCCAGAAGAAAAACCACTTTTGTTAAAGCTGTAATTGGCACCAACTAAAAGCTTGTGTTTAATGCTTCCAGTTTTAAACTGACCATTAACGTTTTGCTGGATATTAGTGTAATTATCATAAATAGGTCCCCAGTTTCCAACTCTTCTTGCAGCTTCGTAAGGGTTTAGCCAAAGCGTATAAGTTTGATAACTGCGTTCTACATTTTCTCCCATAAAAGAAAATAAAGTAGTCGATTTCCAATTATCAGATATTTGATATTCTGCCTGAGCAAAAACTTTATTTGCAGAAGTTTTTGCGTCGTTATCATCGTAAAATAATGACTTCCTATAGCCAATTTTCAAATCTCTAGGATTTGTAATTCCAGAGGCTGCGTCATATCTATGGTAAGTACGTCTTGTATTGTTCGAACTGATATATTCAGCATCGATATTAAAAGTAAGTTTTTCGTTTGCCTTAAAAGTTAAACTTGGCGTAAAAGCGACCGTGTTGTTGAAACCATAATCTAAGAAACTCTTTTCTCTATTAACTGCCGCATTCACTCTAAATAATACCGTTTTATCTTTGTTTAAAGGAGTATTTACATCGGCAGTAAAACGGTTTAAGTTGAAACTTCCTGTTGTATAAGATACTTCTGTCGCTGTTGTTTCGAAAGGTTTTTTGGTAACAAGGTTAACGACACCTCCAAAAGACGAAATAGTCGAACCGAACAAAGTTCCAGAAGGTCCTTTTAAAACCTCAATTCTTTCTACGTTTGCAAGGTCTGTAGAAGAACGGTTGGTTGAGGTTTCCATTCCATTTCTAGCATTAATACCCGTTGTAAAACCTCTAAAAGTTACACCAACTCCTCCAGAAGGATACGTAACAGGTACAGATCCTGGAGAGTTTTGTACCGCACTTTTTACATCTATAGAAACTTGTTCTAATAAAAGCTCTTTATGGATTACATTGTAAACCTGAGGATTCTCAAGATTTTTAAGTGGCATTCTAGCTACATAATCCGTTTTTTTAGAAGCGATGCTCTTTTTACCGCTAACTACAACTTCTTGCAATTCTTTGTTCGAAACTTTAAGTTGTAGATTAAGAGCAGTCGTTTCATTTTCGGTTACTGTTACTTGAGTTTCTAAAGTTTCATAACCAGTTAAAGAGATTTGTAGCGTATAAGAATTCGCTCTTACTCTGTTAAAATCGAAAATACCGTCGTCATTAGAAACTGTACCGTATTTAGTGTTTTTTAAAATAATATTTACTCCAGCAGCAGCGTCGCCATCTGAAGTTGTAATTGTTCCTTTGATTTTTCCGTTGTTTTGTTGTGCAAAAATGGATAAGAACGAAAATAAAAAGCTGATAGAAAATAGAAAACGTAAGGTTTTCTGATTGTGGTAATTCATTGCTATTTTTTAATTGGTTTATAAATAGTTTTTATTTAGAATGAATAAAAACAGTGCAAATGTAAAAATTAAAATAACTTTAACAATTTTTATTTTTATGATTTATGGATAAAATTGTTAAATGATGATTTAAGAGCGATTTAGACAAAATCTTATAGGAAGTTGTAGTAAGATAAAGTTTAAAAAGCTTTAGTTTTGCAGTCTGAAAAACAATTTCATGATTTTACATTTCTTCAAAAAAATTCAAAATACACCTCGAGGATACCGAATAGCCAATACTGTTTTTTTCTTTTTGTCAGGTTTTGGATATTCTTCGTGGGTTTCTAGAATTCCACACATACAAGCACAATTACATTTATCTGAAGCGCAATTTGGAGCCGTTTTATTTGCTTTTCCAATTGGTTTAATGCTAACAATGCCCTTTACAGGAAAATTATTGAATAAATATAGTAGCCGTTACATTATGCTTCTTGGAGCCATTATGTTTAATATTGTGCTCTCTTTGCCAGGTTTGGTGGCATTTGTTTGGCAATTGGTTATTGTACTCTTAATTTTTGGAGCTTCACGAAATATCTTCAACTTATCGATTAATGCGCAATCTTTAGAAGTGCAGAAATTATATCCGAAATCTATTATTACTCGTTTTCATGCGGTTTGGAGTATTGCAGTTTTCTCTGGAGCTGGTTTAGGCTACATAATGGTAACGCAGAAAATCGCGCCATCACATCACTTGTTGGGAGTTAGTGTTTTTATGCTGGCTCTTACAGCTTGTTTTTATCCGATGAGTATTCATAATGAACCAGTTCCTGTAAAGAAGAAGTTTTTCTCAATGCCTGAAAAAAATCTTGTCAAATTTGCTATGATTTGCTTTGTTTCAATGGCTTGCGAAAATACAATGTACGACTGGAGCGGAATCTATTTTGAAAACATCTTAAAAGCTTCTCCAAAATTAACCAGCGCTGCGTTTGTATTTTTTGCATCTGCGGTAACTCTAGGACGTATTTTTGGAGATTATGGCGTTATGAGATTCGGAACTAAAAAAATCCTTCTTTATAGCGGAATTCTAATCACATTAGGTTTCGGAATTTGCTTTATTCTTCCGTACGCGTATCCAACTATTTTTGGTTATGTTTTAATCGGATTTGGAGTTTCTTGCGTTGTTCCGCTTGTGTTTAGCATCGCCGGAAGATCTTCAAAATTAAGCAGCGGTTCTGCTTTAACTTCTATTTCTACAATTGGTTATCTCGGATTTTTATTAGTTCCGCCAATGGTTGGTTTTATCTCTGAATACCTAAGCATGAAATGGGCGTTTCTTGTTATGGCGCTTTTAGGTATTTTGATGATTTTTATGGTGAATAAGATCGGGGAGAATGAGTGATTTTTTGAGGTGCTGAGGTTCTGAGATGCTGAGGTTCTAAGGTTTAGGCTTTTGAGGTTCAATTAGACAAAGCTTTCTTTATGTTAATCTCCTAAAATTCTTCAAGTACAATTTATTTTTTATCTATTTCATATAAATAATCCATCCATTTTTGTTTTTCTATAATGTATGAATATTGAAAACTGGACTCATAGATTCGAACTTTATCTTTATATTGAAGTGTATCGACATAAAACAAATCTAGCAGTTCTTTTTGATTAAGGAAATGAATAGAATAGGAACTTGTTGGACAACAGCAATAACCTGTTTTTTCTGCATTCTCAAAAATGATTTCAAAATCTTTAACTTGTTCTTTTGTTGTTTTAAATTCCTTATTAGGAAGATACTTTTCTACATTTATTGTTTTATTTGTTGTAGCTGAGTCGTATTGTTTTATGATAATTTGAGTACTATTTGATAATGTACTATTAAATGAAAAATTATCATAAAGATCATCAATTGTATTTTGAGTTTTTTTACTACAGCTTATTATGAAAACCGAAAACAGAATTAAAAAAATGATCTTATTCATTTTTTTTGATTAATGAAATTTTTTCAATGGATATATAATTGTGCATTCTAAATTTTATGAAACAGAGATCTTAGATACTTAATTTTTTATTTTGATTTAGAATTAAACAAATTTTCAATTTGTATCCTTTCAGCAAAAGTTTCAAGTTGAATGTTTGAAGTTACATTATTAAAAATCGCTTTGATTTTTTGTGCATTTTCGGGATGAATTATTTTGCAACCTATAAAATCATGATTTTCTAAATACTCTCCAAAAACCGTTAGTAATTTCTCTCTTGTAATCAGTGCATTTTCTGTTTTAGTCTTAAACCATTTTTTTTGAACTTTAGTCAATAAAAAATAATCAGCCGAAGGAATAACATTTGGAATATGTTCTGTCCAGCTAGAAACGGTTATTATTTCATTGTTTTCCTTCGTTTTAAAGAAGAACATTTTAGGAACGAAATAGGCATTTCCTAACTTTTGCTGAATCAAATTTCTATTAAAATTGTAGTTCCAAATAGTATTCGATTTTTCAATTTCTAAATAGCTGTTTTGCTCATGGAAATTTACAGAACTAGCATTTAAATTTGTTTTATTCCAATTCTCAAATAACTCCGTTTTGGTCGGTTTATATGGTTTGTCATTTTCAGACTGCGGATTATAAACGTATAAATCTAAATCATTAACTAGTTTTTCTACAAAGTCAAATGCTTCAATTCCAAAGAAACTAGGACGAAGAAAATTTAAGTTGAAAGAAATACCTAAATCTTCAAAGTTTTCGAAATTTTGAGATTCTTCATCATCTTCATTTTCTGTTTTCAAAAAAGTAAAATATACTTCAGTATCAGGATTATGAAAAAACCATTGATTATTTTCTTCTGGAACTAAATTAAAAGATAAATAATACTCAACTTCATCGTTGGTTATCTTTGTTTCTATATTCTTAAAAAAGTATAAATCGTAACTCATATTTTAAATCGGTAAAAAAATTACTTCTTCGTCATAACAAACTTCTCCGAACTCGGTTTTCCGTTCAAATTCCCAGAAATTTCAGCTGTTAAAGTATTATTTTCGCCTTTAGAATACGTGATTTTTTGAGGATAATCATGTTTCGGGTTTTCAAAAACTAATTGTTGTTCTGTTTCAGAAGTCGATGGAAAAAAAACTGGTTTATCTTCGTTTTGACCTTTTACGGTTGCTTTATACGTCAACGTTTCTCCTAATTGTGCTAGAATAATACTTTCAGAATGAATGGTGTCTTTTCCTTTTATAAAATAAGAAATCGCACTAAAAGTACTATCGTTTAATTTTTGCCAGTTTTCAGATAAAACACCGTCTGGCGTTGTATTTTCCCAATTTCCAATTAACCAATCGGCTTTTTTGATTTTATCTTTTTCAACGGTTTCTTTTTTCTGGCAAGAAACAAAAGCTATAGTAAGTGCGATAAGAGTAATTTTCTGAAACATATTTTATAAGGTTTTTGATAGCACTAATGTATGAAAAAAATGTTTGCCACAAATTACAAGAATTTCCACGAATTTATTTTTACATATGCCACAGATTAAAAGGATTAAAAAGGATTTTATTTCACGCAGATTTAGCAGATTCAGCAGATTTATTTCACACCCTGCATTATAAAAATCTGTTATATCAGCTAAATCTGCGAGAAAAAATTTGTGGAAATTTGTGAAATTCGTGGCAGAAAACAAATAAAAATAAGTGGCTAAAAAAAATCAAACGCTAGCACTCAAAATCGAATAAACCAATTCCTTAGTAGGTTTTTGATCTCCGAGTTTTGCACGAACGTCATCAAAAGTCACTTTAAAATCGCAACCCGATTTGTATTCGGCACAGCCATAAGCAGTTTTTCCTTTTAAGATTGTTCCTTTCTTGCATTTCGGACATGTCAAAGAATCTGAACTTTCTTTTGTTTCGGCTTTTTTATCCGTTTTCTTTGGTTCTAATTTCAGTTTGTAATTTTCCTCAAAACGAATTAAACCTTCTGTCGTTCCATAATCGGTTTTAAAGCCTTTTATATTTACTGTAGAACCTTTCTGAACCAATCGTAAATATTGACTTTCCGTAATTTTTTTATCATAAAAAACAAAAGGCAGTACAAAGTCACAGCCCGATTTATATTCACTGCATCCAAAAGCCGATTTTCCTTTTATCAAATTTCCTTTTTGACATTTCGGACACGTTTCTGCTGAAATTCCCGAAGATTTCTTTTTTTCTGCTTTTACAACAGGTTTTTGAACGGTTGCGGCATGCGAAATATTGGCATGTTTAGTTTCGCTTCGTACTTCATAAACCAAAGCTTCAACCATGCTTTTCATATTTCTAATAAATGCAGCAGCGGTGAAAGTTCCTTTTTCAATATCTTTCAATTGTTTTTCCCAAGTTCCAGTAAGTTCAGCCGATTTAACCAATTCATTCTGAATCGTATCAATCAATTGAATTCCGGTTAAAGTCGGTAAAACCTGTTTTTTATTTCGAACAATATATTGCCGTTTGAAAAGAGTTTCAATAATATTCGCACGCGTAGACGGACGCCCGATTCCGTTTTCTTTCATCAATTCACGTAAATCTTCGTCGTCAACTTGTTTTCCAGCGGTTTCCATTGCACGCAATAAAGTCGCTTCTGTAAACTGATTGGGCGGTTTGGTTTCTTTTTGAAGGAAAGAAGGCTCGTGCGGACCTTTTTCGCCCACAACAAAACTTGGCAATAAATCGGGTTCTTTTTCTTTCGCATTTGGATCTTCAAAAACAACACGAAAACCTTTTTTCAAGATTTCTTTTCCAGTTGCTTTAAAAGTAACTTCGGCAGCTTTTCCTATTACTGTGGTATTCGCAACCAAACAATCATCATAAAAAACAGCAATAAAACGCCTTGTAATAATATCGTAAACTTGCTGCTGATTATACGCTAAATTATTTTGAACTCCAGTCGGAATAATCGCGTGGTGATCGGTAACTTTTTTATCGTTGAAAACCTTTGGTGATTTCTTGATTTTTTTCTCCAAAATAGGCTGAGTCAATTCTGCATAATTGCTTAATTTTTGCAGAATTCCCTGTACTTTCGGATAAATATCTCCAGGTAAAAAAGTCGTATCAACTCTTGGATAGGTAATCACTTTTTGTTCGTACAAAGTTTGCGCAATTTTCAGCGTTTCTTCTGCCGAAAACCCAAATTTCTGGTTGCAATAAACCTGTAAACCCGTTAAATCAAAAAGCTTTGGCGCATATTCGTTTCCGTTTTTTTTGTCGACAGAAACAATTTCAAAATCGCTTTCTTTTACTTTTTCTGCTAAGATTTCTCCATCTTCTTTTTTTAAGAAACGACCTTCTTCATAACTAAAAAGTGTTTCTCTGTATAAAGTCTGCAATTCCCAATAGGGTTGAGGTTTAAAATTTTCGATTTCTCTAAAACGATCTACAACCATCGCCAATGTTGGCGTTTGCACGCGCCCGATGGATAAAACCTGTTTGTAACCGCCATGTTTTACGGTATACAAACGTGTAGCGTTCATACCTAAAAGCCAGTCGCCAATGGCTCTCGAAAATCCGGCGTAAAATAAATTATCGTAATTCGTAGATGGTTTTAAGTTTTCAAAACCTTCTTTTATGGCTTCAGTTGTAAGAGACGAAATCCATAGACGTTGAATTTCACCTTTATAATTTGCCTCGTTCATCACCCAGCGCTGAATCAATTCTCCTTCTTGTCCAGCATCCCCGCAGTTTATGACTACATCGGCTTTGTCAAAAAGACTTTTTATGATTTTAAACTGCTTTTGAATTCCAGAATTCTGAACCACTTTAGTTTCAAATTTTTCGGGAAGCATCGGAAGATTGTTCAGATGCCAGCTTTTCCAATGAGGTTTGTAATCGTTGGGTTCTTTTAAGGTGCACAAATGCCCGAAAGTGTAAGTTACTGCATAACCGTTGCCTTCATAATAGCCATCGTGTTTGATATTGGCGCCCAAAACGGATGCGATTTCACGTGCTACACTTGGTTTCTCGGCAATACAGACCTTCATTTTTTCTTTTCTATTTAGTGAGCGAAATTACGTATTTTATTGTAAAGAGGCAAAGGTTCGTAGGCGCAAAGGGCCAGAGGTATCTATTGATTTTTTACTTTTTTTTGCAATTGTATAACTTGTAAAAACTAAAATTTTAAGGTTGAAATTATTTCCTGATATAAATCATTTGCGTCCAAAAGACCTATCACAGAATAAATGATAAGAGCCAAACCAATGAAAATAAACAGAATCAAAATAACGCTGTTTGATTTTCTTTCTTTTATTACAAAATTTTCAGGACTTTTTGCGCTGTAAAGTATTGATATTTTGGTGTTTATGGTTTGTAGGTAAGGCCCAAATCTATCCAAATCAGATGAGCCATGTATAAAAGGCTCTCCTTTAAAATTCTTTCCATCTGCGGTTTGGTATTCAATAATAGGAGTTTTATAACCTTCTTCATCTGATTTGTACGACACGATTTTTCCAATACTTTCGATTCCGTTTTTATGGATATTATCTAAGAAAATATAACCTGTAATAGAATAAACTAAAAACAAGAGTCCAAGTAATAATAAACAAATTAAGATATTATAAAAGCTTAAAGCTACGAAGACGATAAAGAAAATGGCGAAGAAAAAAGTTGCGTATTTTTTATTAAATAACATGTAATGGGTGTTTGACTTAAACTTTAAAAATATCAATTCTTTTCATCCAAGGAATTTCCGATTCTAGAAATTGAAGCTTTGTCTTTACTACTTTATCGCTTTTATCTCGTGGGTTTTTAGTAACAAATCTAGCTTTAGAATTAGTAAAATCTAAAGTGTTTTTTGCATCTAAATCTTCATTTTTATTTGCCGAAAAAGTAATGACATTATCTTTTACGCTCCATTTTCCTTTTCCGTATTTATTTTCTTCCGGAGGAGTTCCGCCTTGCAGTTTTCTATAATAATGAAATAGAAATGTTCCGTCTTGATTTAAGATCAGTTTATATTCAATTATATGTTGTTCGTTAGAAAGTGAACGAGCGTAATCGCCCGAAAACTGACTAGATTGTGCCGATAAACTTATACCAGAAATTAAAAGCAAAGTGATGATAAAGTGTTTCATTTGATTGTTATTTTGTATTTAAATTTTATTGGTTTAAAGTAAAATGGTTAATTTTTATTACTCTATTAGCAAGCTGTTTTTTTCTTTTGTAATAATACTTAATTATTAATCATAGGATTCAGATTGCTGTCTTTATTTCTCAAATCCAATCCGCCTTCGTAAACCGATTTAAGATTGGTCAGATAAAAATGCCAACCGTTTGAACATCCTAATCTAATATATTGTTTAGAAAAATCATCTGTTGGAATATTATGATGACGAAGTTCTACCAAAGTATAACCGTTATTTTCACTCAAATTGATATCGACCAGACAAGTTCCTTCAAAAGTAAATTGCAAATGGTCTTTTCCGTTTGCTAAAGTAATTTTTCCCAGCATTGGATCTTTGTACAAATGCCAAAACCATTCATAAGTATGCCTTTCTGTAGCATTTTCATCTTTACTTATAAGTTTTTGATTCGAATCAAAAAAAGACACTTTCTCTAGAAACCATTTTTCTAATTCTTCAGCTTTTGTCCAAGCATTATAAATATCATTCAGTTTAGCTTTAACTGCTATTTTTTTAGTGAAGGATGTCCAGTCGAAGTTTTCCATTTTAAGGTTTGATTTATTTTGTTTCAGCAGGTAAGTTTATAAATTCTGGAGATAAATTATTTAAAGATTTAAAGATATTGATTTTTAACGAAATAGAAGTTTGTGATTTTATTATTCATAAGAAAAAGTTTATATTTGCAGGATATTAGAATAATTACAATAATGGGAACTGCCAATTTTTATTTATTAAATAGCTGTTTGATGTGCTTAATGTACACCTTATTGTATTTGCATGACGATACTTTCTTAAAAAGTTCAAAAGAGTTTATTCATTTTGCCCTGTCACAACTCTAGACAGGGGATTTTTCCAATTTTATTGCTCATTTATTAATCTTCAATTTTCATTTAAGATGAAGTATCATTGTATTGGCATGAGCCGCTAAATAGCAATGAAGAGTTGTATTGCATTATCAATGAAAATGAAGCAAACAAGAAAGTCATGTCACAACATATTATTTTAACAACAGGAACATACGATTTAATTAAAGACCACGTAAGAAGAAAAAAAGTAACCGTACAGGAAGAAGAATTATTATTGAACCAATTAAAAAATGCTTCTCAGGTATTGCGTAAAAACCTGCCAGAAGATATTGTTTCTATAAATCGAAGAATTACGTATAAAGATCACGTCAATAACGAAGAAAAAACGATTCTTCTTGTTGGTCCAGAAAAAGCAAAAACAAGCAAAAATAAAATTTCGGTTCTTTCAGATGAAGGAATTGCAATGGTTGGCTACAAAGTGGGAGACCTTGTAGAATGGCCAGCTAAAAAAGGAAATTTGAAATTAGAGATTTTAAAAGTAGAAGAAGTAGCCTAAATATGTTTTCGTTTTCGAATTAAGTTAGTAACATCCCGATAGAATTTTTATCGGGATTTTTTTATATAAGGCATTTTTTAGTTCAAGATTTTGATTTTATTGCCTTTATTAATTTCTGATTTCGTTTATTAGCTCTTGAATTTTGTAAAGAAATAACAGCCCAAATTGCCGCAGGAATCCAGCCAATTAAAGTAATTTGTAAGATGAGACAAATAATTGAAGTGAATATTTTTCCTCTCAAAAAGAAAGAAAGAGACGGAAAGAAAATCGCAATTAGTGTCATCATCTTTTTATGTTTTGGTTTAGACTAAAGTAAATTCTATTTTTTTTAGGAATACTTATTTGTATGTGTTTTATTTTTAATGTTACATTTTTATTGAATATAGTTTTCATGATTTAAAGCGCAATGTTGTCGATGTTGGCAATGCTGTGCGAAGTCTCCCGACTTCGTACCCGTTCCAATATTCCATACAGTTTTCAGTTCCAATTTTTTTATTTTTTTTTATTTTTTAATTTGTTGTAAATTAGATGGTTGATTTTTTTTGTTAGGCAGTGTAATAATAAAACTTCTTAATATGAATGAAAATTTTAGACATTACGAACCCATCTTCAAAGAAAATGCAGTTCTCTTAAGTTATATAAGAAATACTGTTTCAGAAACTGCACAAGAACTAGGCGTCAAGCCTAAAATGCTTTCCAAATGGCGAAGTGCTTATTCTAAATTTGCAAAGGGAAGTTTTCCCGGTCTTGGTCACAAAAGAGTTTATTATGAAAACAAGGAAATCTACGAATTAGAAAATAAACTTGCAGAATCCAAACTACGATTAGAAATACTTGAAAAGGGAATTCAATATATGAATAAAGGAAAACATGCAATTTGTAATTTCATAATTCAGAATAGAGATAAATATCCTTTGTATACCATGTTTGAGGTTTTAGGTGTTTCTCATTCTACTTATGATTTATGGACAAAACAACCTTTTTCAAAAACAGAAAGTCGTATTTATCTACTTAAAAAAGAAATAAGCTCCATATTTTTTGAATTCAATCAATATAAAGGATGTGTACTTATTACGAGAGAATTACATAGTCGTGGATTTCAAATTTCTGAAGGACAGGTATCATTTTGGATGAAACAGCTTGGTTTGCGAAGAAAAGTAAAAAAGAAATTTATAGCGACAACCGATTCAAAACATAATTTATTTATTGCGCCAAACATTTTAAACAGACAATTTAAAGTTGATAAACCTTCTAAAGTATGGGTTTCAGATATAACTTATATTCGAATTGATAGAAGATTCTTATACTTAACTGTTGTTATGGATTTGTATGATAGAAAAATAATAGGATGGCATTTGAGTTCTGGACTTTCCACTAAGGTTACAACTTTACCTGCTTTTGAAAAGGCAATAAATAATCGTCATATTTCAGATGGTTTAATATTTCATTCTGACAGGGGTATACAATATGCTAATAGCATTTTTACTAATAAATTGAGTGAATTAAACTGTGCGCGTAGTATGAGCCGCAAAGGTGACAAACTTGATAATGCCAGTATTGAAAGTTTCTTTAATACACTAAAAAGAGAATTAATATATAAACAGACGAGATTGTTAACAGCACGAGAACTGAAGAAAGAAATCATGGAATATATCGAAAACTGGTATAATAAAAAAAGAATCCATTCTAGACTTGATTACAAGACAATTGAAGAGTTCAATAGTATTAGTTTATGAAAAAGAATAGAAAACTATATGATCGAGATTTCAAATTAAAGGCAGTTTTTTTAAGCTATGAAAATGGAAATTCGGCTCAGACAGCAAGAGATTTACAAATAGATAAAAATCTTCTTTCTCTTTGGCGAAAAGAGTATAAAAATTATGGAACAGGATGTTTTCCTGGTTATGGGAATCTAATTTTGACTTCTGAAGAGAAAAGAAAATACAATCTCGAAAAACAAATTAAGGAAACAGATTTGAAATTTGAAATAATTAAAAATGCTAGTAAATATATTTGTCTAGGAAAATCTTCTATTTTTCATTTCATGGCAGAAAATGAGAAAAATTATTCTGTAAGATTAATGTGCGAGGCATTTGGTATAAATAGAGGGACATATAGAACATGGAAAAAAGGCTTGCTTACAGAAACACAGAAATGGCGAATAGCCTTAAAAAAGGAAATAAGTTTAATTTTTCTAGCTTCAAAAGAAACTTATGGATGCCATCGTATTAGAATAGAACTTCAAAAATCAGGATATTTTTTATCACACACGACCGTGCTCAAGTGTATGAGAGAATTAGGTTTATATGTTTCGATAAAAAAAAATAACCAAGTTTTTAGAAAAACAAATATTACAAATCCTTAATTAATTCGCTTGGATGAATTTTTAAAGCTTGTGCAATTTTAAACATAGTACTTATTTTCATTTCTTGAGAACCTTTGATGTACTTTCTTAAACTTTCTACATCCATTTCGGCATCATGGGCAACTTCACGTTGTTTGAATTGATTTTCTTGAATTACACTTTTTATCTTGATTCCCAGTTCTTTTACAACTTCTGGAATTTCACTTTTTCTTTCTCTTTTCATGCAAATGAAATTACAAGTAATCGATTGTTTTTAAGTGAATGTAAACAGTCGGTTGTATGTCGCTGAATTTTTTATATATTTGCTTGTAATTGTAGTTTAAATCTTATAAAAAATAAAATGAGAATTGAAGAAAAAATAGAGGCATTATTAGAATTAGTTAGTAGAGGAAAGTATTTTACCAAACTAAAAACGACAAACTAAAACAGGAAATTCTTTTACGATTCCGTTAGAAGTATCTTCTTATAACGAATTAAATTTAATGGTTTCAGATTTATTAAAAGCAAGTATTATTCTGCTTAATCCAGATGCAAAAGGTTTGTCGAGTTTTACAAAAGACGACAATGTCAACGTAATGACTTTACTTGAAATTGCCTTGCAGTTATTACCTGAAGAAGAAATGGAATTGTTGGATGAATTGTGTAAGTTAAGTTTGAAGTAATATTACGATAGCATATTTCGATAGCGCGGATTTGTAATCCGTGCCCGCAAAGATTGGTTTATATTTTTGAAGATTTTTATTGTGTCTTATTGTTGCGGGCACGGATTGCAAATCCGCGCTATCGGGACGTGTACGAAGTCGGGAGACTTCACACAGCAAATCGTGTTATTTAGGAAAGAATACTTCGCAGAGCGTGGTATTATGCTTCGTTTTTTATAAATTGCGATCTGTAGTAATCATAAACTTCTCCTTCTTCAAAGTGATTTAGAAAAAATTTATTCAATCCCATTCTATAGATTATATCTTTATGCACACTTGGTAAAGTATGTCTTTTTCTTAAATAGTGACTAATTAATTGACAACAGTAATCTGCTAGTAAATGTCCATAGCAGAATTTTAAAGTCTGAATCTTATGCCTTAGTCCAAAGGCATTAACATTTTTTCGATTAACATTTTTCTCAATAAATTTATTATTTAAAACGTCAGTTTTTATAAACGGTAAATCAGCAGGTGTGCATTCGACGCAGAACATGATTCCTGCTTTTCTTGGAAAAAAAGAACTTCCTTTTTTGAACAAATACGCATCTGCATTAACTGCAGCTTTTATTTGATTTAAAAAAACATTAAAGTTTCTATCTAAATCTGTATTATCAATCTCCACCGCTGTTAATTCTTCTATTACAGTTTTTATCACAGTTTGGTTCCATACATCATTTTCCCAGCTATATCCATGAGTATAATAAATTTGCTTATGCTCAAGTCGTTTTTTTAATATTTCATCAAACTCATTATCCATTGCTACAAAAACAGTGGTTAAATTACCATCCATAATTTCAATAGCAATTTCTTTTATAGTTGTTTTTGATCCAACTGATTTGAATTTTATATTTTTATTTGGTGCAAATTTTTTAAAAATATTTTTCCAGAAAATAATATCTTCAGTTTCTTCATGATACTGACCATCTAATACTTGATTTTTTGTGAATGATGCGTTACCACCTTCTAGAAAAACTACTAAATCAACATTGTGAAACAAATGCTGATTGTTTAGTCCGCTACGTGTTCTTCTAAATGTTCTCATTTAATTGCTTCTTCAACTTTAATAATAGAATCATAAAAATTACCAACAATATCTGGTGAATGGGTAGCAAAAATTATTTGCGAATTTGGATTTAGGTTTTTAAGATTACTTACTAATTTTTCTTGCCAATCAACATGTAAAGAAAGTTCAGGTTCATCAGCTATATAAACATGATTGCTATATTCTTGCAATAAACTTTGACCTAAAATAATAAGCAATTGCTTTTCTCCAGAAGATAATTGAAACAGTGAAAATATTTTTCCACTTTGCGTTTCTACCTGAAGTTCATTTCTCTCTGTGATGAAAATTTTCTTTCTCTGGAATAGATTATTTACTTCATCGAGAAAAGTTAATTTTGGCTTGTAAATATTATTTTTACGTTCATTTAATAAATTCCATTCTTGTACAATTGAATGAATCCTTGTAGTTGCAATTAGTGAGGATAAATGATCAAGAGTAACAGGTCTGTCTTTTTGAACAAGAGCTTCTTGAGCATCCTCAAAAGATTTGAAATGTTTCTGAAGTTTTGAGCTAAACTCATTTTCTTGAAGTTTAAAAAGAAAAAAGATTTGTCTAAGAGATTCTTTTTCTTTTTCAGGTTCTAATTTAGGAGAAACAGAAATCATATCATTTTTAGACTCAGCTTCAATCAATGATAAGAAAATATTTTTTTGAAATTTCTCTGTTTCTTGTGAATATTTTCTATCTAAAAGACCAAAGTACTTTGCTAAATCTGTTGAAAGTTCCTTTATTTTTTTATCAATGCTGTATTCAAAATTTTTATCATCATTAATTTTATTTAACGCACTCATTCTATGAATAGATAACCATGTTAAATTTACTAGACCTTTTAATGCACTATTGACATCTCTATCATACGAACCTTTTGATAAATTTAATTTTACTTGGTGTGACGAATATCTATAAAATGTTTCTTCTTCTAACTCACTAAGGTTATATAATCTCGTTTTTTCTTCTCCAGCAATTTTAAGTTTAAAAATTATGTTTGAAAAAGGAGAATATTTTTGGTCAGTTTTTTCTACTTGTATATAAGTAACCCCTTTCTCTTTTTCAATTGGAAAGAAATCAATTTTAATTTTACTGAATGAAGCTTTATCTAAAGTTACAAAATCAGCATTTAAACTAGCTGCAATTAAGTTTATAATAGTAGTTTTTCCTGAGCCATTAACTCCAATTAGAAAATTTATATCTTCTTTAAAATCTATTAAAACGGATTTATCATCCCAAAATCCATCTATTTTAACTTTTTTAATTTTTCTCATATAATTATTGCTTTTAAATATGTAATGACTACCATATGATTTTAGAAGAAATTTGCATATTATTTTAATTTTCTCTCAAACTAAAATAAATCAACTTTTAAGATTGGAGGTTCTAAACATAATTCTTTTTAATTTACAAACTTTACGGAAAACCATAAATTTTGTAAATAATAATTAATAAATAGTAATTTGTGATTAAAAATATAAAATTGAAATATTAAAGAACAAACATCGCATTAAATTCAAATCCAACACCAAGTAAAAACCCCTGTTTTTCAAAAACAAAAACAATAGAAACCTTCAATAAATCCCCAAAAAAATAACCGCTAGAATTTTCCACAAATATTTCGTAATTTTGCCGTCCAAATAAAAGGAATTAGAAAATGTTAGATAGACTTCAATATGTAAAGCAGCGTTTTGATGAGATTTCGGATTTGATTATTCAGCCGGATGTTATTTCTGATCAAAAACGATATAAGCTACTCAACCAAGAATATAAAAGCATTAAAGCTTTGGTTGATAAAAGAGAAGAATACATTCTTGTTTTAGCCAATATTGACGAAGCAAACGAAATTATTGCTGACGGTAGCGATGCCGATATGGTGGAAATGGCTAAAATGCAGTTGGATGAAGCAAAAGAACGTTTGCCAGAATTGGAGGATGAAATCAAATTTATGTTGATTCCTAAAGATCCTGAAGATGCTAAAAACGTTATGGTGGAGATTCGCGCGGGAACGGGTGGAGATGAAGCGAGTATTTTTGCAGGTGACTTATTTAGAATGTACACTAAATATTGCGAAAGCATGGGGTGGAGAACTTCTGTTGTAGATATGAACGAAGGTACTTCGGGTGGTTTTAAAGAGGTTATTTTTGAAGTTACTGGAGAAGATGTTTATGGAACTTTGAAGTTTGAAGCTGGTGTGCACCGTGTGCAACGTGTTCCGCAGACAGAAACGCAAGGTCGTGTGCATACTTCGGCTGCTACGGTTATGGTTTTGCCAGAAGCGGAGGAGTTTGATGTTCAGGTTGATATGAACGATGTTCGTGTAGATTTCTTCTGTTCGTCTGGACCTGGTGGACAGTCGGTAAATACAACTAAATCAGCTGTACGTTTAACGCACATTCCAACTGGATTGGTGGCACAATGTCAGGACGAAAAATCGCAACATAAGAATAAAGATAAAGCTTTAATGGTATTACGTTCTCGTTTGTACGAAATGGAATTAGCCAAAAAGCAAGAGGAAGATGCAAAAAAACGTAGTTCTCAGGTAAGTTCTGGAGACCGTTCTGCAAAAATTCGTACGTACAACTATGCACAAGGTCGTGTAACGGATCACCGTGTTGGTTTAACGCTTTACGATTTAGGAAACATCATGAATGGTGATATCCAAAAAATTGTTGCCGAGCTTCAATTGGTTAACAATATGGAGAAATTAAAAGAAGCTTCTGAAGTTTATTAACGTAACCTTCTTAGGATCAAAGGGACATAGGAGCAAAGGCTCAGAGGTTTCTGGACTAGATATAATTAAAGCCGAACTTTGTTCGGCTTTTTTGTTTTTAGAAAACAAAGTAAGAAAGTATTTGCATGTTTGTATAGATTAAAAAAAATATGCAAAAAGTATATAAACCTCTGAGCCTTTGTGCCTCTGAACCTCTGCACCTTTTCAAAAAAAACTTAACGAATTCATAATTCGTTAAGTTTTTTTTTGACTTTTTTTACCTCATATTTGCTAGACCAAAAATAACCAAACATTAAAATTAATCTATGAAGAAAACTTTACTTTTATTATGCTTCTTTGGAAGCTTTTTTTATGCGCGATCGCAATCGTACTTCGGATTTAGAGATGACAATTATGCGGGAATTCAGTCGGCAATTTTTAACCCTTCTGCTATTGTAGCTTCAAAGTATAGCGCCGATGTGACTCTTTTTTCTGCAAGCGGAACAGCACAAAATGATTTGTACAGCGTTAATTTTTCCAGCATTTTAGACGGCAGTTACGATTTTGACACCGAAGCCAATAAAAACTTCAAATCGAACAATAGAGGAAACTTTAATATCGATGTTTTGGGACCTTCTGTTATGTTCAACATTACGCCTGTGCATAGTGTGGCGCTTTTTACGCGTGTGCGAAGTGTTACGAATCTTGTAGATGTAAACGGACAGCTTGTGGATGAAGTAAACAAGGATACTGATTTTTCTAACAGTTTTATGATTCAAGGCGGAAATCCGAATGGTGTTACTAATTCTTGGGCAGAAATCGGAGCAAGTTATGCGACTGTTTTACTAGATCGCGACGATAATTTTATAAAAGGAGGAATTACCGTAAAATACTTAATGGCAGGAGTAAACGGTTATCTAAACGGAAATGACATTAGCGTAGCATTCAACAGAAATAATGTTAATCCAGAACAGAGTGAATATTATTCTACGGGAACTTTAAGAACGGCAGCAAGCTACGATTATGATAATGGCGAAGATCCGAAATTTGATGCTGGTTCTGCTGGTGTAGGATTTGATTTGGGTTTTACTTATGAATATCAAACCAATTGCCATACTTGTATCGGAAATCGATATAAATTTAAATTGGCGGCTTCGATTACGGATATCGGAAAATTGAATTATAAAAATGTTGTCGAAAACACGTATAACTTAAACGGAAGAGTAACGCAAGATGATATCGAAAGTGCCGATAATATTTTCGAATTCTTCAATGCAAATTATACTAAAGTTTCGTCTAGAAAAGGTATTCAGGCGAATCTTCCAACGGCTTTGCATACTAACTTTGACTGGAACATCAACCAGAAGTTTTATCTGAATTTAAGCACTGATTTTAGTTTAGTTGATGCTAAAAAAGTAAACGGAACTGCAATTGCAAATTCGGTAAGTTTTACGCCAAGATACGAAACAAGACAATTTAGTTTCTATGTTCCTGTAACTTACATGCAATATAGCGGAACACAAATTGGAGCAGGTTTTAGAGCAGGACCTTTATTTGTAGGTTCTGGAACGCTGTTTACTAATTTGTTTTCAAACTCTTCAAAAGGCTGCAATATTTACGCTGGTTTGAAAATTCCAATTTATCAAAATTATAATTAAGAAGTCACAAAGGTTCAGAGGTTCAAAGTTGCAGAGGTTTCACCTTTGTTCCTTTGAACCTTTGTTTCTTTGTCCCTAAAAAAAGAGCAAAATATACCAAAGGTAAATTTTGCTCTTTTTAAAAATATAGTGAAGGTCTTATCTTCATTAACCGCTTTCCCCAAGAAGCGTATAATGAAAGTTAGATACCTAGAAATACTCTCGTATATTCAAAACATTTATATAGATTAGAGTAAACGTATACACCATTTTTTAATACTATTTCGCTTAACTTTTCCATAATACTTAAATATTAAGTTAGACAATTACTCTTTAGACGTTTAATATTGTGATTCTTCGTCTTCTTCTTCAGAAGCTTGATTTGAAGATTCATTTTGTGGTTTAGAAACCAGATTGGTTACAATTAGCTGGACAATAGATCCTAGAATGCCTTTAAACATTGAGTCTCCTTTTCCGACAATAAATCTTTTAGCAACATATCCAATTCCGATACTGATGGCTGATTGTGCCAAATGACTTTTAAAACCAACAGTTTCATTAATTTCTTCAACCGTATTTCGAATTAGATTTATCGGTTTTAGATTTTCTTTAATTTCGTCAACATTGTTTTTGATGGCGCACCATTCTGCATCTTGACGAACTTCTAATTCTTTAATTTTTTGATTTAATTGATCAATATTGTAAATGGCTTCCATAAATTAGTCTTTTAAAATTATCAATAAATTAAACCTTTAGTTTTTAGTTTCTTTTAGTATACTAGAAATGATAGTATTACCAATTGGAGTTTTTATTATTTTATGATGCGATTTTACCACAATTATGGTTACCAATAGATAAAAAAGTGCCATAATAAAAAATCCATAATAATATTCTCCCAGTTCTTTTCCAATCCATAAACTGATTCCGATATTTAAAAACAAGGTAAAAAATGCAACAACAATACCGATTGCAATCTTAGACGCCAACGATGATACACCATCGGCCACTGAACATACAGTTTTCAGTTTTAATAATTCTAAACTTGTTTTTGCGTAGTTTTCAGCTTTTTCGTAAAGATTTAGATCTTCGTTTGTTGTTGCATTTGGTTCCATGATATAGGGTTTTATGGTTTGAAAATTTCACTAATTAATTCTTTCGATTAATAGTTTGATTTTACTGTTTTAACATCATCTTTCAAGGTGTTGTAATCCTCTTTCACTTGATTAAGTTTAGATTTTCCTTCTTCAAGAATTTCTTTACCGTTTGAAGTGATAGTGTTTACTACGTTATCAAATTTTGTTTTAATGTTATCTCCGTAATCTTTCGATTTATCTTTGATTTTTTTTCTAGTGTTAGAACCTTTGTCTGGTGCAAACAATACTCCAATAAATGCTCCCGCCGCTGCGGCTCCTAATATTCCTAAAATTGTGCTACTTGCTTTCATAATAATTGATTTAGTGATTAATATTTAATAAATTGTTGATTTAATATGTGATTTTTAAATTTCTCGACCTTTAATAAGTCTAAGAAGAATGGCAATAATGGCAATAACTAACAGTATATGGATAATGCTTCCGAAACTGTAAACAAAGAACCCTAAAGCCCAAAGTATTACCAGAATAACCGCGATTGTATATAATAAGTTTGACATGGTTTTTATTTTACTGGTTAATAATTAATTTTTAATTTAACCTATACGAAAGGTATAATGATAAATTTCTGTTTCTTGCATCTGGAAAAGTGGTGGTAGTTCCTAAAACTGTTCTTTCTTTACCAACAGTTGTTAAACCGTGATTATAACGCAAACCAATGCTTATTGGATTAAAGTCAACTCCAACCCCTACAGCTAGACCAGCATCAAATTTTGCAAGATCATCTGTGTCGATTTCTTCATTGAATTCAAAATCTCCATTTCCCGTTACTTTAGAACTTACCAGATAAGATGCATATCCACCGGCGTGTATATTAAAGTTTTTAGTTAGATTAACTCTTACTAATAAAGGAACTTCGATATAATTCAATCTGAATTTTGCATTTCCATTAAAACCAGCACCGCTGTATTCTGATTCTGCTCCTTTGGTTGTAAATAAAATCTCTGGCTGAATAGCTACAAAATCTGAGACAGGAAGAGTAGCATATAGACCAGCGTTAAAACCGTATAAAATATTATTGTCATCAACGTTTTCGTCTTTGCTTAAGTTAGACATGTTGAATCCTCCCTTTACACCGAATTCGGTAGTTACATTAGTGTCCTGAGCGTGCAGCATTCCAAACGAAGCTGATAAAAAAAGTGTTAAGGCGCATAAAAAATTGGCTTGTAATTTCATAGTAAAAAATTTAGTTAATAGATAGATAATAGGCGTTTATACATTTTGTTTTCTTAATCTTTCGGTTTCCCTTAAAAGTTTGTATTGTTCAGGTAGATATCGCAGTACTAATTCCAAGATTTTTTTATCGTTTGTTTCTCTTGAAATAGATTCGAATAACTCGATCTGGTCGTCTAAAGCTTCTTTCGTGGCGTTTAAATAAATATCATTAAAATCATTTGCTTTTGCATCAGTAAGGTTGTACAAGTCTATTTTGTGCATGGCGTTGATTTCCGTTATTACAATGAGCTTTAAATTAGCCATTCTTGTTATTTCATTTAGCAATTGTGTTTCTTTGAATTCAATTCTCTGACTTAATTGCTTTACGATAACGTCTGAACTTTTTTGTTGTGCAATTTGACTTTTAGAAATAATTCCTTTACTTAAATTCGTCGTCGAAATAAAAAAGAAAACTTCTGTTTTTTCTTTTTCATTAATTGCAAAAGATTGATTCTTTAAGGTCTTTTCTATTGGATTTATTCTTTTGCAAGATGAGCTGCAAATGATTATCGCCGATAAGAAAAAGACTTTAAAAAAATGAGTCTTTAGATGGTGAATTTTGTTCATTATTACTTCCTAAAGTATTACATTACAAAGATGCTAACGAATGCAAGAATTTACTTTACAGCATAAAAAAGAAACGTTATATAATTCCCATAATGGATTTATATAACGTTATTTATGTGTTTTTTTAATGAATTTTAATCGGGTAGAAACACCGTAAATACTGAGCCTTCGCCCATAATGCTGTTGGCTGTAATATGTCCTTTATGATTCTCTACAATCTTTTTGCAGATAGCCAAACCAATTCCGGTTCCGGGATATTCTGTTTTAGAATGAAGACGCTGAAAAAGAATAAAAATGGTTTCTTTAAATTGCGGATCAAATCCCATTCCGTTATCAGTGAAAGTTATTTTATGAAATTTCTTTACAGACTGATCGACAATTTCTGGATAATCTGAAGAACTGACTTTTTCACTAGAAATCGAAATTTCTGGTTCAACTCCAGGTCGACTATATTTTAATGAATTTCCAATTAAATTGATAAAAAGCTGTTCGATCTGATATGGAATTACCGATAATTTCGGAAGCTTGTTTGATTTGATAACTGCCTTCTTGTCTTCAATTACTTCGGCTAATTCAGACTCAGCATTGTCAAGAAGTTCGTTGAGATTTATTTTTATAAATTCCTTTTTAGTGGTGTTAGTTCTAGAAAATAAAAGCAAATCATCAATTAAAACACGCATTCTTTTAGCAGAAACCTCAATTTTTGTGATGTAATTTTTACCGCTTTCAGACATAACTTCTTTATCTGCATCTGAAACTCGAGAAATAAAAGTTTGAATTTTTCGAAGAGGTTCCTGCAAATCATGACTTGCAACATGATTGAAAGAAGCCAATTCTTTATTGCTTTTTTCTAATTCTTTGTTTCGTTCCTGAAGTTCGATATTCAGTAAATGTTCATCAGTAATATCAAAATTGATTCCTAATAAAATTTTACTTCCTTGTTGGTCTGTAACCAATTTTCCTGCAGTTTTAAAGTAACGAACTTCAAAATCTGGTCGCACAATTTTATAATATAAAAACGGAACCTTTTTGTTTTCGATAATTTCGTCTATAGATTTTGCTACAGCATCTTTATCGTCTGGATGCACATATTTTAAAAGCGTTTCTTTACTCGGTACAAAAGAATTGGGTTCGAAACCTAATAATCTAAACTGATTGTCAGAATAATCAATTTTATCGGCATCCAAATCCCATTGCCAAGTGCTGAAATTTCCAATGCTTTCAGATTCTGCAATTAAACCAGAAGAAATTAAAAGTCTTTTGTTAAATACTTTCAGGCGTTCAAAATCACGGCTGATTTGTCTATAAGCTAATAAGATAAAACTTAAGGCGACTAAAAATAATGAAATCGAAAAAAGCGGACTTAAAGAAATTTCCGCATCATAAATTTTAAGTCTTTTTTTGAGATAGGTTTTTTCAATATCATTCATTTCGTCAACCTTAAAACGAATGTTCTCCATCAAAATTCGACCACCAAACATGTGATTGTCTAATTTTCTTTTGTCGTATGTTTTTGGATCGCTGTATTTTAAACAGTTTTCAAAAGAAACAAAACGAAGCGTAATGAGCTTGAAAAGTTTTTGAAGATTTTCCTGCTGTTGCGGATTATCAGCAGTTAATTTTTTTAAGGTGATAAAAGACGTATTTACCTTATCTCTAGAATAAATATAAGGCGTCAAAAAACGGGCATTGCGAGTAATAATGTAGCCTCGCTGGCCCGTTTCTGCATCTTTTATAGCCGACATTAAGCGTTCGAGCTGAATGTTTATTTCATAAGTATGCATAACCAGTTTGCTTGATTCGTTCAAGTCCTGATTATGTTTGTAAGCAATTGAAGATAGAAATAACAGAATGAAAACTGCGATTACAAAAATAACTCTCAAAGAGTTTGAAGAATTAAAATTTGGTATCCATTTCATTGGTATGCACTTATTTTAGTCGCAGCAAGAAATTATCACGGTTTAACCCAGAGGTATGATAGTGCCAGTTTACGGTCACGACTTCATTAATTATTTTTTTTAACGTATTAAAATCGCTTGGCTTTTTAATGTAAATATTAGCACCCTGGATAAAGGTATCTTCAATATCTTCCTCAGAAGAAGAGGTAGAATAAATGGCAATAATTATATCTTTTAAACGATCCGTTTTTTTGATTTCAATTAAACATTCTTTACCCGTTTTTTTAGGCATGTTCAAATCTAGAAACAAAATATCTGGAAGTTTATTGTCTGTATTATGTAGATGATCCATTAATTGCATCCCGTCGTGAACAAAACTTACATTGGTTTGTATTTTTATTTCTTCAAAAGCATCTTTAAAGAAAAGACGGTCATCTTCATCATCATCGGCAAGTAAAATGTGTAATGCGTTTTTTTGCATTTGCGTTCGGTATTTGGGTTTTTATTTTAAATTTTCTCTTCGTTTCTTAATAATTCTCTGAAAAGCAGACGGAGTAATTCCCGTTGTGTTTTTAAATTGCGTACTCAAATGCGCAACACTTGAATAGTTTAATAAAAATGCAATCTCGGTTAAACTCATTTCATTGATAATAATCAATTGTTTTGCTCTTTCAATTTTCTGCAAAATAATAAAGTTTTCTATAGAAGAGTATGTTACTTCTGAGAAAACATTTGATAAATATCCATAACTGTGATTTAGCTTTTCAGCCAAAAAAACAGAACTTTTATAATTATTGCTGTCGTCCATAAAGACCAATTCTATAATTGCGTCTTTAATTTTTTGGACTAATACACTTTTTTGATTTTCAACAACTTCAAAGCCGCATGGCGTCAATTTTTGTTTTAAATTTTCAAGTGCTTCAGCATCAATATTGTCCTCGATTTCGATTTCGCCAAAACCCAGCGTCGTAAAATTCACATTGTTCTGCTCCAAATTCAGTTTCAGATATTGAGAGCAAATAGTGTTAATGTCGAACTTTATAAATAGTTTCATTTTATAGAAATTTGGTTAAAGATACTTATTTTATTTTTGGTTACCGCTTTTAAACAGTGTAGAATTGTTAGATAATGATGTTTTTTTTAAAATAAAGCCCTCAAAAAAATACCGTCTAATATTTTTTATTTACTAGACGGTATTTCCTGATTGAGTTGTAAGGATTTACAAATCAGCAATGATTTTACGAACTTCATCTTTTGTTTTACCTAATTTTTGTTGAAGTTTTCCGTACATTTCGTCTTCTTTTCCTTCATCATAAAGTAAATCATCATCTGTTAAATCCGCATATTTTTGCTTCAATTTTCCTTTTAACTCATTCCAGTTTCCTTTTATCTCTGTAGTATTCATGACGTTTTTGTTTAATGTTATTAATAATGTAAAGTTGCAATTTATAATCTGGCTCTTGTTACATTAATTTTAATGACTGTTGTATAATTTTCATTTTAGACAATTTGTAACAATTAATAATTAACCTTTTACAATTAACCATTAAAAACTAAACTTGATATCTTCTAAGAACCCAAGCCATTTTTTCGTGCTCTTGTAATAATCCAGTAACAAAATCGGCAGAGCCAACATCTTTTGTTTCTTCTTCAAATATTGGAATATAACTTCTAAATTCTGTCACCAATTGTTCGTGATTTTCTAGAAGTTCAGAAAGCATGTGTTTTTGCGAAGCATATTCTTTTGGCGATTCTTTTAAAGTAGAATTATCGATAAACTCTTTCATTGTACCAATTGTTTTTTCTCCTAATTGACTGATGCGTTCCGCAACTTCATCGATTTGTGCTTCTAGAATTCTGTATTGTTCTTCAAATAATTTATGCAATTCCATAAAGCTATTTCCAGAAATATTCCAGTGAAATTTTCTGGTTTTTACATATAAAGTCATTTCGTTAGATAAGATTGTTCCTAAAATAGAAGCACTCTTTTTTAGATTTGCAGGCGTAATTCCGATATGTGGGCTCATAATTGTCTTTTTTATGTGTTTTTTCAAAGATAAAAGAGCCTTTCTTGTTTTTTCTTATATAATTTTAGATTGATGTTATAGGAATTCAATGTTAATTAGAGAATTAGAAAATTTAGATAATTAAAAACGAAATTTATAAATATCCTTTTAAGTATCAATCTGAGTGAAGTCGAAGGGCGCAAACTGCTTCGACTTCGCTCAGCCTGACAAACGTTAGACCTGAAACTTGAAACCTGAGACTTGAAACCAGAAACTCATTAACAATTAACCATCAACCATTAACCATTAACCATTATAATTTGTAATTTTGCCGCACAAGCAAAACAAAATATGACAACACAACAATTACACGAACAAATTCTTCAAAAAAAATCATTTCTATGTGTGGGTTTAGATCCTGATTTGGACAAAATGCCACAACATTTATTAAATACCGAAGATCCTATTTTCGAATTTAATAAAGCAATAATCGATGCTACGCATGATTTAACTGTAGGATATAAACCAAATACAGCTTTTTTTGAAGCATACGGAATAAAAGGATGGATGTCTCTGCAAAAAACAATCAATTACATCAACGAAAATTACCCTGATATTTTTACAATCGCAGATGCAAAACGCGGTGATATCGGAAATACGTCAAGCATGTATGCAAAAGCCTTTTTTGAAGATTTGAATTTTGATAGTGTAACGGTTGCACCATATATGGGAAAAGATTCTGTCGAACCTTTTCTGGCTTTCGAAAATAAACATACCATAATGCTGGCTTTAACGTCTAATGAAGGCGCTTTTGATTTTCAGACTTTAAATACTGGCGGAAAAGAATTATACAAACAAGTTTTAGAAACTTCTAAAACATGGAAAAATAGCGAAAACTTAATGTATGTAGTTGGCGCTACAAAAGCAGAATATTTTGCCGAAATCAGAAAAATTGTTCCAGATAGTTTTCTACTAGTTCCAGGAATTGGCGCTCAAGGCGGAAGTTTATCAGAAGTTTGTAAATACGGAATGAACGACAAAATAGGTCTTTTGGTAAATTCGGCAAGAGCAATTATCTACGCTTCAAAAGGAACTGATTTTGCTGAAAAGGCTAGAGAAGAAGCTTTGAAAGTGCAAAAAGAAATGGCTGAAATTATTTATTCTAAGTTTTAATAACTTTATAAATAAATTAACCGCAAAGTTCGCTAAGGTTTTTCGCAAGGTTCGCAAAGAAAAAACTTTGTGTTCTTAGCGTAAATCTTTGCGAACTTTGCGGTTAAAATAATGCAATCTAAATCAATGAAACAATTTCAAGACCAACTAGGAACGATTCATTCTTTTGAAATAACTCCAAAACGAATTATTTCTTTAGTTCCTTCACAAACCGAATTATTATACGATTTAGGTTTAGAAGAAAAAATCATCGGAATCACAAAGTTCTGTGTGCACCCGTTTCATTTTAAATCTACTAAAAAGATTGTCGGCGGAACGAAGAAAATTCATTTTGAGAAGATGAAGCTACTACAACCTGATATTATTATTTGCAATAAAGAAGAAAATACAGAAGAAATCGTAAATCAACTAAAAGAAATTTGTCCAGTTTGGGTTACAAATATTGTTTCTATTGAAGATAATTTTCAGATGATTTCAGATTTCGGACAGTTATTCAATTGCAGAACCGAAGCTCAAAAGTGGAATGACAAATTGGCTTTCGCCTTGAGCGATTTCAAAAATTATATAAAAGATATTAAAGAGAAAAAGGCAGCATATTTTATTTGGAAAAATCCTTATATGGTTGCTGGAAATGATACTTATATAAATGAGTTATTAAAACTCAATCATTTTAAGAATATTTACGAAGACAAAGGCCGTTATCCTGAAATCGAATTAAAAAAAATGCGTTTAGAAGGCGATCCTGATTTGGTTTTTCTTTCTTCAGAACCTTATCCATTTAAAGAAGAAGATGCTTTCGAAATTGGAAGATTTACACATCACGCCAAAACTATTTTTGTAGACGGAGAAATGTTCTCTTGGCACGGAAGTAGATTATTAAAGGCTTTTATTTACTTTAAACTACTTCATGAAAGATTGAAGAATTAGGTTTTTTGTTTAAAGTTTCAGGTTTCAGGTTTAACCGCAAAGAGCGCAAAGATTTACGCAAAGTTCGCAAGGCTTTTTTAGAAAAAGCTTTGCGGACTTTGCGTTTTGTATAAAACTTCTAAAAAAAAAAATCTTAGCGCTCTTTGCGTTAAAATTATGTTCAAAGTAAAGTAACTTGAAACCTGAAACAAAATAAAACAAAAAATGCCGACATCTCGAAGACATCGGCATTATTTAACTAACCAAAACCAAAATAATAAATAACCAGTTTATTACATTACAAAGATCCGACATAAATCAATGTAATGCTGTTAAGATCTTGTTATTACTTTGTTGGATATTAGTTAATGTTTAAAACTTGCAATTTTTTGTTTCAAGTTTCAGGTTTCAGGTTTCAAGTTGATTTATAGAACGTTGATTTTAACGCAAAGAGCGCTAAGAATTACGCAAAGTTCGCAAAGTTTTTTGCGCAAAGCTTTGCGAACTTTATATATACAAACTTCTTTGGTGAAAAAAACTTAGCCCTCTTTGCGTTAAAATTATGTTCAAAGTAAAACAACTTGAAACCTGAAACTTGAAACCTGAAACAAAATAATATAAAAAAAGAATGCCGGCATCTCGAAGACGCCGGCATCATTTAACTAACCAAAACCAAAATAATAAATAACCAGTTTATTACATTACAAAGGTCAGACATAAATTGATGTATTGCTGTTAAGGTTTTGTTATTACTTTGTTGGTCATAAGTTAAGATTTTTCAAATTGCTGTTTTGAGCTTTGTGCAACATAAAATAATTTTTAATTATTAAAATATAATAACAATCAATTTTGTTTATTAATATGCTAGAGATTAGTTTGTATATTTGATAAAACATTAAATATCAACGAAATGGAAGAACACAAAAAATTAACAACTGCAACAGGAACTCCCGTTCCAGACAACCAAAACATTCAAACAGCTGGGCCTCGCGGACCTGTTTTATTACAAGATTTTTGGTTTTTAGAAAAAATGGCGCATTTTGATCGCGAAGTAATTCCGGAGAGAAGAATGCATGCTAAAGGTTCTGGTGCGTACGGAACATTTACTGTAACACATGATATTACCAAATATTCAAAAGCAGATCTGTTTTCAGAAATTGGTAAGAAAACAGAAATGTTTGTACGTTTCTCAACTGTTGCAGGAGAAAGAGGTGCTGCTGATGCCGAAAGAGACATTCGTGGTTTTGCCATGAAATTTTACACAAACGAAGGAAATTGGGATTTGGTAGGAAATAATACTCCCGTATTCTTTTTTCGTGATCCGATGAAATTTCCAGACTTAAACCACGCAGTAAAACGTGATCCAAAAACCAACTTGAGAAGTGCTGATAACAATTGGGATTTTTGGACATTATTGCCAGAAGCTTTGCATCAGGTTACCATTGTAATGAGCGATAGAGGAATTCCGAGATCGTACAGAGAAATGCACGGTTTTGGAAGTCACACTTTTAGCTTCATTAACGCACAAAACGAAAGACATTGGGTTAAATTTCACTTGGTTTCGCAACAAGGAATCGAAAATCTTTCAGATGAAGAAGCCGCTTCTTTAGTTGGTAAAGACAGAGAAAGTCACCAAAGAGATTTATTTGATGCGATTGAAGAAGGGAATTTTCCAAAATGGAAAATGTTCGTTCAGATTATGTCAGAAGAACAAGCAAAAACGTATCGTTTTCATCCATTCGATTTAACGAAAGTTTGGTTAAAAGGAGATTTTCCACTAATTCCCGTTGGAGAATTTGAGTTGAATAAAAACCCAGAAAATTATTTTGCAGAAGTAGAGCAAGCAGCTTTTAATCCAGCTCACGTAGTTCCTGGAATTGGATTTTCTCCAGATAAAATGCTTCAAGGGCGTTTGTTTTCTTACGGAGATGCGCACCGTTATCGTTTAGGCGTTAATAATTATCAGATTCCAGTAAATTCATCAAGATGTCCGTACAACAGTTTTCACAGAGATGGAGCGATGCGCGTTGACGGAAATTATGGAGGAAGAAAACATTATGAGCCAAATAGTTTTGGTGAATGGCAAGATCAGCCAGAAACAAAAGAACCGCCATTGGCAATCTATGGCGATGCGTACGCGCACAACTTTAGAGAAGATGATAATGATTATTTTACTCAGCCCGGATTATTATTCAATTTATTGACACCAGAGAAAAAACAACTTTTGTTTAAAAATACCGCAGGTCAGGTAGGAGGGGCACAGAAATTCATTCAGGTTCGTCACATAAGAAATTGCTTTAAAGCTGATCCTGCATATGGAGAAGGCGTAGCAAATGCTTTAGGAATGACAATGGCAGAAGTTGATGCTTTTGATGATCCAAGATTGAAGATTGTGGCTCGTTAAATAAGGTTCTGAGATGCTAAGGGACTAAGTTTCTAAGTTATTCTAAATGATAAACCCGACAGATTTTAAAATCTATCGGGTTTATTTTTTATTTTAACTGGACTGAAGTCCAGCCCTACAATATAGATCGAGCCAAAGGCTCTAATTTCGTTCCGAAGGAACAATTTATGTTGTAGAGCTGGACTTCAGTCCAGTTTAATATGCAGGAAAAGAATCTATAGACAAAAATCTTAGGGATCTTGGCAAGCTTTAACACGCAAAAACAAAACTTTGCGCACTTTGCGAAAAACCTTTGTGACCTTTGCGTTAAAAACCATCAAGAAAAAACAACCGTTTTGTTACTGTAAACCATTGTTTTACGTTCAGAATGCAATTTTATCGCTCTTGCTAAAACTATTCTTTCTAAATCTCTTCCTTTCATAATAAAATCTTCTACAGAATGAATATGCGAAACACGCGCAATATCTTGCTCGATAATCGGACCTTCGTCTAATTCTTCTGTAACATAATGACTTGTTGCACCAATAATTTTTACTCCGCGTTTAAAAGCAGAATGATACGGCTTTGCTCCAGGAAAAGCTGGTAAAAAGGAATGGTGAATGTTAATGATTTTATTTTCGTAAAGCGAAATCAGTTTTGGGGTTATAATTTGCATATAACGAGCTAAAACAATAAAATTGATTTCATATCTTTTTAATAATTCAATTTGTTTTGCTTCGCCTTCTTCTTTGTTGTCTTTGGTAAAAGGAACAAGATGAAACGGAATATCAAAACGTTCTGCAATTGATCTTAAATCGTTGTGATTACTGATAATTAGTGGAATTTCTATGTTTAATTCACCTGCGCTGTAACGTCCCAAAATATCAAAAAGACAATGATCGTATTTAGAAACAAACAATGCCATTTTTGGTTTTTGATCCTGATTGTACAAATCCCAAGACATCTCAAATTTGGATGCAAGAGCTTGTTCAAAATCTTCTTTAAAACTTTCAACGGTTATTTCAGAATTGGTAAATTCGCATTCCAATCTCATGAAAAACACGTTCTGTTCAACATCAACATGCTGGTCGATGTAAGTAATATTTCCGCCCACTTTAGCAATAAAAGTAGTCACTGATGCGATAATATTCTTTTGGTCTTTACAGTGAATTAGAATTGTAATTTTCTGCATTTGGTTATTTTTTGGTTAGTTACAAAGTTGCAAAGGTTCAGAGTTACAGAGGTCACTTTGTATCTTTGTTACTATGAACCTTTGAACCTTCAGAAAAATCTATTTTCCATCCTGCATTGCAAATACACTTTTTAATAAAGGCGTTGTTCTTGCAGAGATGTTATTGCGTATTTCTTTTTCTTCAACAGCAATCATTTTAAAAACTCCAGACAAAGCTTGAGTTGTGGTATAATCTGTTAGATCTGGATTTACTTTTTTTACTAATGGAATTGTATTGTATTTTGTAATAATGTTTTTCCACACTACATCGGCGCCTACTTTTTCAAAAGAACTTTTAATTACTGGATTAAATTTTCCGTACAAGGCAGTTGTAGTACTTCCTTGCAAATAAGTTGTTGCAGCACTGTCATTTCCTAATAGAATATTTTTGGCATCTGTAAACGACATATTTTTAACTGCGGTAACAAAAATAGGAGTTGCTTCTTTTACGGCATCTTCTGCAGCACGATTTAGCATTTTAATTCCTTCATCTGCAAGAGAGCTTAAACCTACTTTTCGTAAAGTTGCATCTACTTTTTGCAATTCTTCTGGCATTAAGATTTTTACAGCTTCATTTTTATAAAACCCGTCAACGGCAGTTAATTTACTCACTTGTTGAGTAATTCCTTTGTTTAAAGCTTCTTTCAATCCAGAGGCAATATCTGCATTGCCAACCGGGAGCTGTGATGCTATTTGTGGCAGCTGATTTAAAGTCTGTTGAACTTGTGCACATGAAGTAAGCGAAAACGCAAAGGCTAATAGAATAATCTTTTTCATTATGGAGTTTTATTAAGTTTCAAAAATACTACTTATTCAAAAACAAAGCCACAATTTTATTGCTATAGAAGAAAGATTTTGTTGAATAAATAACAGGAATTGTAATTGTTTAAAATACGTATAAAATAAGTTGTCTGAAATGTATTTTAGTCAATTTTTGCATTGTTTTTCCATTGAAAAAGTAAATCTTCAAAAAAAGATTTTATCTCTGGATTTTTACCATCAACATAAACCTTAGAGGTGTTTTGTTTTTTTAGAAAAATGGGATAAAAAAACACCCCAAATTTTTATGAGATGTTTCTACTATAATTGTTTCAATCTTATTGTAAATATTGTAAATTAGGATGATACGTCGGATTATTATTTTTCAATTCATTCAAAATATCCTGCGTATAATCTTTTCCTCCTTTAATCAAATAAAAAATAGATTTAAGCACATAAATTGGTCCGTAAGGAATACTTCGCCAGCTTAATGATAAATTTAAAAAGAAATGTTTTAAAGCATATTTAAAAGTATGTTCGTTCGGACGAACAAAATAAACATTCGAAAGTTTAAATTTCTTAAAGAGTTTTGAAATAGTATTAGGAAAAACAATAAATTTTCCGCCTTGTTGTACCAGTACATTTATTTCAAACATTGTTAGACCTTCTGTATTATTTGTTTTCATAATAGTTAACTTTAAATATTATAAAATAAGTGGTATATTTTTGAGCAAAAGTCGGGAGGTTTAAGAAAATGTTTTGTCTGTAAAAGGTTTAATAGTAATAAGTTAAGGTTTTTTTGCTTTCTAAAAAAGACTAAAAAAGAGAGAAATTACCAAAAAATGATAATTTCTCTCTAAGATTGAATAAAATTGTATTATTGAGCTACAATCGCAGTTTCGCTTGTAACTTCTTTATCTTTTTCATAAACATCTTGAAAAAATCCTATTTCGCCATTTTCATTTACTAATGAAGTAAAATACGTAATGTAGATAGGTACTTTTTTAGATAATTTAAAGCTGCTTTCTGTTTTTCCTTCCATTGCCTTATCAATTTTTGCTTGAGTCCATTCTGGATAATCCTGCAACATGGCAACTGCCAATTCTTTAGCCATTTTTACATTAATACAACCGTGGCTAAAAGTTCTTTTTTCAAAATCGAATAAAGTTTTAGACGGCGTATCGTGCATGTAAATATCATCTGAATTTGGAAACATAAATTTCACTAATCCTAAAGAATTATCTGGACCTGGTTTTTGTCTTACTTGTCCGTTTACCATTTCCATATTTTTTTCAGCCAAATAATTTGGATCTGAAGCGATTTTGGATCTTAACTCATTTTGAACAATACTTTGTGGAACTGTCCAATACGGGCTAAAAACAATTCTATCAATTTCTCCATTAAAAATGGTTGTTTTAGTTAAAGGTGCACCAACAAAAACAGGCGAGGTTAATTGAACTTTTCCGTTTTTAACATATACCATTTCATAAGAAGGAACATTTACCAGTACATATTCATCGCTTGCAGCAATTTGAGCAGCAATCGCGCGGCATCTTTCCATGTTTAACTGTAAAGTTTCCATTTTTTCAGAAAGTGGAATATTCATCTCCTTAATATGTTCTTCCGCAAGAATATAATTTGGTTTAAATCCGTTACGAACTTTGTATTTCATTACAGCATCCATTAATTCTCTATCATAAACATCGCTTTTAGAATCCTGTTTTAAATCCCCCAATAAATATAAACGGGTTCTAACTTGCGCGATTGTATTAGATACAGCATCTGGACGTAAATCTTTATATGGAACTTCAGTTTCAATAGGTTTCCATTTATGAGAACGGTCTAGTTTTTTATATTTTTTTAAAACATCTTGCAATTTGTAATATTGGTCATATTCTACTTTTGCATCAAGATTGGCAGTTGCAGATGATTCTTCAATAGTGCTATAGTTCAAGAAATCTTTAAGCATTACATCATAAGCCAATTTCTTTTTGTCAGTATTATTTTTTTTAGTGTACATTACATACAATGAACTTAAAAGCATATCAGCATCTGTTTTAGAAATATTAGATTCTGATTTAGAATCAAATAACAGATCTATTTCTTTTTGGTAAGGAACAATTAAATCGTTAGTTTTTTTTGCTTTTTCATACAATACAGAACCAAATTCGTTGATTTCATCTTCATCAAACCAAATACTTCCAAGCGTTCTGTTTTTGTATAATGACATAATATCCGATTTGTATTTTTTTAAATCAGAATATCTTTTGAAAAAGTCATTAGCTTTCGCTGCGTTTGCAAGATCTGTATCGTTGAAAACGGTTGTGTGGTTTGAAGTTTTTTTATGGGAAAAATTGCTGTTTTCAATCGTATTGAAAGAAAATATAAAGAAACTCAAACCCAAAATTACGGTGAATGAATAAAATGTTTTCATTTTTTAAATTTTTACGTTATTACTTTTTTTGATGGTAAGCTTTGGTAAAAATTTGGGGCTTTTCTACAATGCTAAATTACTTTAGAAGGCCTTGAAACATGTTTTTAGATTTTATTTAAATGTTGCGAAATTGCCATGTCTTTAAGCTTTCTTTAACTATATCAATTAGTTACGTAAATTGTTACCCTTTAGGTTCACGAAATCGATTTATTTTTGTTAAGATAAGCTTAGAGTGAGGATCGAATATTAAAATATTTTGTAAATTGCCTCCATAAAATTATCATATTCATAAAATGGAACAACAAATACCATATATTCCTAAAAATAAAGTAAGAATTGTAACTGCTGCTTCACTTTTTGACGGACATGATGCTGCCATTAATATTATGCGCCGTATTATTCAGTCAACAGGAGTTGAGGTTATACATTTAGGTCACGACCGAAGTGTTGAAGAAGTGGTAAATACCGCCATTCAAGAAGATGCCAATGCAATTGCCATGACTTCTTACCAAGGCGGACATAACGAATACTTTAAATATATGTATGATTTGCTTCGCGAAAAAGGAGCAGGCCACATTAAAATCTTCGGAGGTGGAGGTGGAGTGATTCTGCCAAGCGAAATCGAAGAATTACACGAATATGGTATTACAAGAATTTATTCTCCAGATGACGGCCGTTCTCTTGGTTTGCAAGGAATGATTAATGATTTGGTTCAGCGTGCTGATTTTCCTATTGGAGATAAACTAAACGGAGAAATCGATCATATTGAAAATAAAACACCAACTGCAATTGCACGTTTGATTTCTTCGGCAGAAAATTTCCCGGATATTGCAAAACCTGTTTTTGATAAAATACACGAAAGCAATTCTGATTCTAAAATTCCAGTTTTAGGAATTACAGGAACGGGCGGTGCAGGAAAATCTTCTTTGGTTGACGAATTGGTTCGTCGCTTTTTAATTGATTTCCCAGAAAAAACAATCGGATTAATTTCTGTCGATCCTTCTAAGAGAAAAACTGGAGGAGCACTTTTAGGAGACAGAATCCGTATGAATGCGATTAATAATCCTCGTGTATATATGCGTTCGCTGGCGACACGTCAGTCGAATTTGGCTTTGTCTAAATATGTAGCCGAAGCGATTCAGGTTTTGAAAGCCGCAAAATACGATTTGATTATTCTGGAAACTTCAGGAATTGGTCAGTCTGATACCGAGATTATGGATCATTCTGATGTATCCTTATATGTAATGACACCAGAGTTTGGAGCGGCAACACAATTGGAAAAAATCGACATGCTTGATTTTGCCGATTTAGTGGCTTTAAACAAATTTGATAAACGTGGAGCATTGGATGCTTTACGCGATGTAAAAAAACAATATCAGCGCAACCATAATCTTTGGGAAAAGAATCCAGATGAAATGCCTGTTTTTGGAACAATCGCTTCGCAGTTTAACGATCCGGGAATGAATACGCTTTACAAAGCAATTATGGATAAAGTGGTTGAAAAAACCGATTCTGAATTGAAATCGACTTTCGAAATCACAAAAGAAATGAGCGAGAAAATCTTCGTGATTCCGCCACACAGAACACGTTATTTATCTGAAATTGCAGAGAATAACAGATCTTATGATGAAATCGCCATTTCACAGCAAAAAGTAGCGCAAAAATTATACGGAATTTTCAAAACTATTGAATCAGTTTCTGGAAAAGTTCCTGAAATCAATAAAGCTGGAATTGACGATTCGACTGTTTTACCAAGCGGAATTGCTGAACATGATGAAAACAGAATCTTTTTAAATCTTTTACTAAATCAATTCGATAAAGTAAAAATGGATTTAGATCCGTACAATTGGGAAATTATCTTGAATTGGGATGAAAAAGTAGCGAAATACAAAAATCCGGTTTACTCGTTTAAAGTTCGTGATAAAGAAATCAAGATTGCCACGCACTCTGAAAGTTTATCACATTTACAGATTCCGAAAATTGCTTTGCCTAAATATGAAGGCTGGGGCGATATCTTGCGTTGGAATTTACAGGAAAATGTTCCTGGAGAATTTCCATTTGCTTCGGGGTTATATCCGTTTAAACGTGAAGGCGAAGATCCGTCGAGAATGTTTGCGGGTGAGGGCGGACCAGAAAGAACCAATAAACGTTTTCATTATGTAAGTGCGGGAATGCCCGCAAAACGTCTTTCTACGGCTTTTGACAGCGTAACTTTATACGGAAACGATCCAGATTTGCGTCCGGATATTTACGGGAAAATTGGAAATGCGGGAGTTTCAATTTGCTGTTTGGATGATGCTAAAAAACTATATTCAGGTTTCGATTTGGTTCATGCTTTAACTTCGGTAAGTATGACGATTAATGGGCCTGCGCCAATGTTGTTAGGTTTCTTTATGAATGCCGCAATAGATCAGCAATGTGAGATTTACATTAAGGCAAATGAATTAGAAAAAGAAGTTGAGGCAAAAATCAACAAACTATATAAAGACAAAGGAATCGAAAGACCGAAATACCAAGGCGAACTTCCTGCTGGAAACAACGGTTTAGGATTAATGCTTTTGGGCGTTACGGGAGATCTGGTTTTACCTTTGGATGTTTATAACGAAATAAAAGTCAAAACGTTAGCGCAAGTTCGTGGAACGGTTCAGGCCGATATTTTAAAAGAAGATCAGGCGCAGAATACTTGTATTTTTTCAACCGAATTTGCGCTTCGATTAATGGGTGATGTTCAAGAATATTTTATTACTAAAAACGTTCGTAATTTCTATTCGGTTTCGATTTCTGGATATCATATTGCCGAGGCGGGAGCAAACCCAATTACGCAATTGGCATTTACGCTTTCAAATGGTTTCACTTACGTGGAATATTATTTGAGCCGCGGAATGAACATCAACGATTTTGGACCAAATTTATCGTTCTTCTTCTCAAACGGAGTAGATCCAGAATATTCGGTTATTGGTCGTGTGGCGCGTAAAATTTGGGCAAAAGCCATGAAAAATAAATACGGAGCCAACCAAAGAGCACAAATGCTGAAATACCATATTCAGACTTCTGGACGTTCGTTACATGCGCAGGAAATTGATTTTAACGATATTAGAACAACTTTACAGGCTTTATATGCTATTTACGATAACTGCAATTCATTGCATACCAACGCTTACGATGAAGCGATTACAACGCCAACAGAAGAATCTGTACGTCGTGCAATGGCGATTCAGTTGATTATTAATAAAGAATTAGGTTTAGCGAAAAACGAAAACCCAATTCAAGGTTCGTTCATCATCGAAGAATTGACTGATTTAGTTGAAGCAGCAGTTCTTCAAGAATTCGACAGAATCACAGAAAGAGGCGGAGTTCTAGGCGCAATGGAAACCATGTACCAAAGATCTAAAATTCAGGAAGAAAGTTTGTATTACGAAACCTTAAAACACAACGGCGATTTCCCAATTGTGGGTGTAAATACATTCTTGAGTTCAAAAGGTTCGCCAACGGTAATTCCGGCTGAGGTTATTCGCGCCACTGAAGAAGAAAAACAATATCAAATTACGATGTTGGATAACTTGCATCAATTTCACGAAGCAAAAGTAAACGAGCATTTAAATACGTTGCAGCAAGCTGCTATTAAAAACGAAAACTTATTCGACCATTTAATGGAAGCTACAAAAGTTTGTTCTTTAGGTCAGATTACTTCGGCGTTGTTTGAAGTTGGTGGGCAGTATAGAAGGAATATGTAGTTTTTGTACTTAGATTTATGAAAAAACCTCTCATGCGAATGGGAGGTTTTTTTTTATGAATAAGTAATTTGTCTTTAAGATTAAATATTTTTGTATGATAAATCATATATTTGTTTTTTTATGATTACTTTTTTTTTAAAATAATTAACCTTAATTACTGAATGAAAACAAAATTACTTTTAATTTTTCTACTCTTTTTAACAATACAAATAAATGCTCAACAATTAATTTATGATTTTATAAGTACACCGTCGACTTTTAAAATATTTAATGATAAAATCATATTTTACGGCAATCAAGAAGATACTGGTCGAGAATTATGGCTCAGCGATGGAACTAATTCAACTACAAAAATATTAAAAGACATATATCCTGGTACAGAACAATCAGTAAAATCAGGTTCAGCAATTTTAAATAATAAGTTTTACTTTATGGCTAGAGATGAAAGTTCTGAAGGTGAAATATGGGAGACAGATGGAACTGATTCTGGAACTAAAAAAATCACAAACTTTATTAACGGAAGAACTTTTAAGCTCACGACAGTAGGGGATAGAATATTTTTTCTAGTTCGATTAGATACAAATAAATTCCAAATTTGGAAAACTGATGGAACAACTAGTGGAACAGTATTCATTAAAGAAATTTCAGATTATTGGAATAATTCGACATATGAAGGTAATTGTAATAATACTTTTATATTTACAATTCAGCCAGCTTCAACTATGAACTCAAGAGTATGGAGAAGTGATGGCACTGCTGATGGGACTTATCCTATAACGCAACAAATGGATGGAAATGGTTCCGATTCTGGAGGAACAGCTGGTTTTACTCAGTATATAGTACATAATAATAAGCTATATTTTGTAACTAGATATTTTTTATATGAAACGGATGGAACTCTTGAAAATACCAAAAATATTGGTAATGTCTGGAATGCACAAAATAATATTGTGAATCACAGTAATGTTATCGAAGCAAATAATGAACTTTATTTTATGTTTTATTCATCTGATTTAAACAAGCTGTCAATATGGAAGTTTGATAACGTTGCTAAAAACTTATCCGAAATTTATGTTAACAGTAGCAATAAATATTTTACTCCGTCTAATTTTTCGAAAACAGATGATTCTTTACTTTTCTTCGGATCAAATACAAGTGGAAATACATCTTTATTATCCTTAAATCTAAATGATTATTCGGTTACAGATTTGAAAGAGTTAGCAAATAATGATTTGCAGAGGCCTGATTTCTTTTTTGTATCAATTTATGATATAGCTACGATTTATAAAATTAGGCAAGATGAGTACTTTATTTCTTCTGGAGTAAATGACAAATTTTTGAGAAAAGGATGGATATTTAATAAAACTTTGAATAGAGCTGAAAATATAAATACGCTTGACAATATAACTCAAGCTATCGTTTTTAAAGACAACTTGTATTATGGAAAGGATTCTAAATTCTGGAAGTATAGCAATGATTTAAGTACTCCTATATTTGGAAATAAATCCCCGTTAGTTTTCTTTCCTAATCCTTCAATCAACTTTATCAATATTAAAGCTGAGAATAATAATCAAGTTGAAAGTGTTCAAGTTTTTGATTTAAATGGCAGACTAGTTACAAATACATCTGATTTTGCTAATGATAAAATAGATGTTTCTAAGCTAAGTCCCGGAACATATGTTTTAAAAGCGAAAGTTGATGGACGTGAGGTATCAAAGAAAATAATTAAACGTTAAACTTCCTCGCTATATTGAGATAGCCATTTTGAACATGATGTTCTTGAATATCTTTCCAAGTATCCAAAGTCTTCATTTTATAAAATTTGCTGATTGCTGTGCGAAGTCTCCTGACTTCGTACCCGTTCCAATTATCTATAAAGAATATAAAAATAATTTTGGAACGGAATATAGCGGCGGGTACGAAGTCGGGAGACTTCGCACAGCAACGGTCACAGATCTTTGCGGAGTTACAAGTGTGATTTATCCCTTCGGTCGAAATGAAAATATTATAGATGTTTTCTAAAAAAAAGACATAAAAAAAGCAGCTTCTGGTACGAGCTGCTTTTCTAATTTTTGGGGGCAAAAAAGTGATTAACGACGAAATCCTGGACTATGATTAGCAGAATTGTCTAATTTCACATTTTTCACCTTTTTAGCAGCAACTTTAATTTCGTGTTTCGCAACTTTGTCGTTTGCTTTCAATTCTAGAACGTAAGTTCCAGCAGGAAAGTTTTCTAAACTAATTGTTTTTGAAACCTCTAACTTATCTGCTAAAGCGTCTCCCGCATAAAGTAAGTTGTGGTTCTCATCATAAATAGAGAAAGATGAACTCTCAACAGTGTCTAAAGTAAAGCTAACTACTTTTCCGTTACCTGTTTTAATGTTTAAAATATAGTCACCTTTTCCGTCAATGGCATAGGTAAACACAGTCGCTAAAAAAAAGGCAGCAACTAAACCAGCTTTGGTAAATTTTGTCATGTTTTTTTTAATTGTTAATTACTAAATGTGGAACGCGTAAAACTACAAATAGAAATTTAATTTTTAGCAAAAAAATAGCATTTTTAAGCAGTTAAGTTGCTGAATTAAAACTATTTCTATTCTTTGTTTGAACTATGTACGTAAATACTGGGATTGCGGATTTATTTTTTTTAAAATTTTTTCGATTTTTTTTATTGCTTAGAAATCAGTTAGTTGAATTAATAAGAATATTTTTTCAGAAAGTGATTTAGTGTAAAAATCACCTTTAAATTTAAGCACAAAAAAACAGCTCATTAACCAACAAAGAGCTGTTCTTTTGATATTAAAAGTTTACTTTTTAATTTTTTCTTACCTCATTTTATACCCTTAGTATAAAATCTTAACGGGCAGCGACATTTGTATTTTTAGCAAAACCATATTTATAAACTGAAGAAATTGCATTTCTAGATAAAACAGATGCATTTTCAGTTATTTTAATTTCATATTTTGCTCTTTTTACATTGTCTTCTACTTCTAAGAAGTAAGTTCCTTCTGGAAATTCTTCTAAGCTGAAAGTTCTCAAAATTCCTTCTTTACCAGAAGCATTTTCAGAATAAATTAGCGTTCCGTCTTTGTCATAAATTGCTAAGCTGGCTTTCTGTACTTTGTTAAGAGCGAAAGTGATCAGTTTTCCATTAGCTTTCAATACGTGAAGATTAAACTCCGACGTTCCGTCAATTGCGTAAGTGCTTATTCCTGTGAAAAGCAACGCTGCTACTAAACTCATTTTTGCAATCTTTTTCATGGGACTTAATTTTTAAATTATTAGTTCTAATTCTCTGATGCTAAATTAGTTATGAATATCAAGAAAAAGCGCAACTGTATTTTCTTATTTCTATGCTATATTCTCATTTACGAAACCGTTATAGGTTAAAACTTGAATTATATTTAATGTTTTTGTTAATTCAGTTATTATTTTTTAATGTTTCGCTTGATTTTAACTTTACACTCGATTAAAAATTTATTTACAATGAGCTGAGGTTTTTAACGCAAAGTGCGCTAAGTTTTTTTTAAATTTTTGAGACTTATAAAAGCGCAAAGTCCGCAAAGCTTTGTCTATAAAACTTTGCGGACTTTGCGCTTTTTCTTTGTGAACTTTGTGTTAAAAACCTTTAATTAAAGAGCAAAAAAAAACAGCTCAGTAACCACAAAGAGCTGTTTTTAAAACTTTAAAAGTTTTTAAACTTTACTAACTATCTAACCTCACTTTTTATACTGTATGAGAGTATAAAAATCTTTTAGCGTGTTGCCACGCTAGTATTTTTAGCAAAACCTGATTTGTAAACAGATGCAACAGCATTTTTAGATAAAACAGTTGCTTCGTCAGTTACAGTGATTTCGTATTTTGCTTTTTTTGTATTGTCTTCAACTTCTAAGAAGTATGTTCCTTCTGGAAATTCTTCTAGACTGAAAGTTCTTAAAATTCCATCTTTGCCAGAAGCAGTTTCAGAATAAATTAAAGTTCCTTCTTTGTCATATATTGCTAAGTTGGCTTTCTGTGTTTGGTTAAGACCGAACGTGATCAATTTACCATTAGCTTTTAATACGTGAAGATTAAACTCCGACGTTCCATCAATTGCGTAAGTGCTAATTCCAGTGAAAAGCAACGCTGCTACTAAACTAATTTTTGCAATCTTTTTCATGGGACTTAATTTTTAAATTAATAGTTCTAATTCTCTGATGCTAAATTACTTCTGTTGTAAGTATAAAAGCGCAACTATATTTTCCTATTTATATGCTATATTTTCATTTACGAAACCGTTATATGTTAAAATTTGAGTTTATTTTTATCGTTTTGGCTTATTTGGTTATTTTTTTTCAACGTTTTTCTTGATTTTAACTTTACAATGATTTAAAGGTTTGTTTAATAAATGTAAGAATAGGTACAAGGTTCTAAGATGCTAAGTTTCTGAGATTTTTCTTTTGTGAATATAATTGTAGAGCAGCAATGCAATTTTGTCTACAATTCTGTTTGTCAACAATAGATCTTTATATATAAGAGTAAAGTAAAAAACAATAAACTAAAAAACAATAAACTAAAACCTTAGAAACTTAGCATCTTAGAACCTTAGAATCTTTAAAAAAGTATAAAGCAAAAAAAAACAGCTCAGTAACCACAAAGAGCTGTTTTTAAAACTTTTGAAAGTTTTTAACTTACTAACTATCTAACCTCACTTTTTATACTTTATTAGAGTATAAAATTTTAAGTGCCGTGAAGTAACACTTAACTTTAATATTTTCTTAGTAAACTGAAGAAACTCCTTTTGAAGACAAAACTGAGTTTTTAGAATCTACTGTAATATCGTATTTTACTTTTTTGTAACTATCTGCAACTTCTAAGATATATTTTCCTTGTGGAAACTCTTCTAAACTGAAAGTTCTTAAAATTCCTTCTTTACCAGAAGCATTTTCAGTATATAGTACATTACCATTTGTATCATAAATGCTAATAGTAGCTCTTTGAAGTTGATTAATTCCAAATGCAATAACCTTGCCATTTCCTTTTAATACATGAAGATTTAATGCCTCATTTCCATCAATTGCATAAGTACTTATTGCTGTTAGAAGTACTGCACATACTAAACTTAATTTCATAATCTTTTTCATATTCTGTAGTATTAATTTTTTTAGTTCATTTCTCTGAGGCAAAGTTATAGCAGCAGTTGTGTTATTTTAACAACTATATTTTCCAATTTATATGCTATATTCTCATTTACGAAACCGTTATAGGTTAAAATTTGCGTTTAATGTTATGTTTCTGTTAATTTGGTTGTTATTTTTCAAAGTTTATTCAAAATTTGATTCTTCCTAAAATTTCCTTCTTTCCTACAAAAAATACCATAATGGTATAAAATCATGCTTCAAATTATGATATTTTAAAAAAATTACGGAGAAAAAAACGAGACACTAAAAAAAAGCCGATTTTGATGTAAAATCATCAGTATAAAATGCTTGATTTTTATGCAAAATCCTCATTTACGAAACCGTTATAGGTTAAAATTTAAATTATTTTAGGTGTTTTTGTTAAATTTGCTATTATTTTTTAAAGAAATTATCATGAAGACTATTGCCCCAGCTCTTGAAGTGATAACTAACTCATACGGAAGTTCTTTTACTTACGCCAAACACGCCGAAAAGACCAATAGCAAAGCTCATTTATGGCATTATCATCCAGAGATTGAGTTGGTTTATATTAATGGTGGGGCGGGGAAGAGACAAATAGGAAGCCATGTTTCTTATTATACCAATGGTAGTTTACTTTTAATAGGAGCTAATTTGCCTCATTGCGGATTTACAAATGAACAAACAGGAAATACAACAGAAACTGTTATTCATATAAAACCTGAATTTTTAGGAAACGATTTTTTTATCGCTCCTGAGATGAAAAAAGTTCAGAATATTTTAAAACAAGCTAAAGGCGGAATCGCTTTTGGCGGTGAAACGAAAAAAAGAATAGGAAAGAAAATTGAAATGATGGAAAATGAACCGCCATTTCAAAGATTGCTTACTCTTTTAGGAATTTTGGACGAATTAGATTCTTCAACTGAATCGACTATATTAAACGCCGACGGATTTTCATTAGAATTGCAAACTCAAGATAATGACCGTATGAATGTGGTTTTCAATTTTGTGAAAGATCATTTTCAAGAATCTATTTCTATAGATGAGGTTTCGAGTTTGGTAAGTATGACTACGCCATCGTTTTGTCGTTATTTCAAAAAGATTTCCAATAAAACATTTACAGAATTTGTAAATGAATACAGATTGGTGCACGCTTCTAAACTTTTGGCAGAACAGCCAATCAGTATTAATGAAGTTTGTTACGAAAGTGGTTTTAATAATTTCAGCCATTTTAGCAAATCATTTAAACAATATACAGGTAAAAGCGCATCGCAATACCGTCACGAGCATAAGATTATTATTAGTTAATTTTTGTATTGCCACGAATTACACTAATCTTCACGAATTGATTTGTGTAATTAACTAAAAAAGACATTTTACAAATCCGATCAGTTAAAAGCTGATCGGATTTTTTTTATTCCTACATCCTGTTTTTTGTATTGTCATAAAAATTGCTAGAGTTAATTAGTGAGAATTGGTGCAATTCGTGGCATAAAAAGCTGGTCGGATTTTTCATATGTTCTATTCTGAAAAAAGTTATATTTACATTCCCTAATCAGAAAAAAAACATAAAATGAAAAAATTTAAATTGCTGTTGTCTGCCTTTTTGCTTTGTCTTACAACCATGACATATGCCGCAAAAGTAGACACCTTACAAGTTGCCAGCGCCGCTATGGGTAAAACCTACAAAGCTGCTGTAGTTTTGCCAAATTCTTATTCTAAAAGCAAAACCACTTTTCCGGTAATGTATTTATTGCACGGAGCCTACGGACATTTTAGCGATTGGCTTAAAAATACTCCAAACAAAAAACTGGTTCATAATCTTGCAGACCAATATAATATGATTATTGTGATGCCAGAAGGTGAGACTTTTAGTTTTTATATTGATAGTCCTGTAAATAAAGAAAGTCAGTTTGAGACTTTTATTACTCAAGAAGTAATTCAGAAAGTAGATAAAACGTATAAAACGATTGCCAATAGAAACGGAAGAGTAATTACCGGACTTTCTATGGGCGGACATGGTGCTTTGTATTTGTCGGCCAGACATCCAGATTTGTTTTGTGCAGCAGGAAGTATGAGTGGTGCGGTAGATATGAGTACAATGCTCAATAGAGATTCTTCGGCTCAAATTGTAAAATTGATGCAGCCCGTTTTTGGAGATAAAAGCGGAAACACCGAATTATACGAGCAAAATTCTGTTTTAAGAATGGCTGATAAATTAAAGACAAATAAACTTCCGTTAATTATAGATTGCGGTGTTGATGATTTTTTAATTGAACCAAATAGAGAATTGCACAGAAGATTAGTTTATAATAAAGTAGATCACGATTATACGGAACGTCCAGGAGCGCATACTTGGGATTATTGGGAAAATTCTCTTCCATACCATGTTTTATTTTTCAATAAAATACTGCTTAAAAATCAAGTGACTGCGAAAAAATAAAGTCTTTTTTTACATAAAATAAACCGAATCGCTTTTTTTGGTTTGATTTTTGGAATATCTTTATAGTATAATCCTTAAAAAAAACAAGTTTATGAAAAAGATACTTACCTTATTCGCTGTTGCAGGACTAATGGCGTTTTCGAGTTGCTCGAATGATGATGATAATGTTGACTACGATACAATTGCTCATGTTATTGATGTTAATAATGTTAATTTTGCTTCTAATGGAGATGGAGAAGTTATAGATTTTGGTTTTACGCTTTTTCCTGGCGATGTAGTTTTGATTTACAGAGCGACAGGAGTAGCAAATGGAAGTACTCTTTGGTCTCAAATTCCAGAATCACATTATTATGATGATGGGACTTTATTTTTTACTTATAAATTTAATTTTAGTCGAGTAGATTTTGAACTTTATCTGGATGGATTTAATTTAAATACTGTGCCGGCTAATTTAGGAACTAATCAAAAATTTCGTGTTGTAATTGTTCCTGGTTCGGATCCTGAAATTAGTAATAAAACAGTAAATAAAAAAGATTACTCTGATTACAATACAGTTATTGCAAAATATAATATTGATGATAGTAATGTTAAAACAATTAATTTATAATTGAAAATATTGATAAACATAAAAAAAGGAAATCGTAAGATTTCCTTTTTTTATGTTTATATGTTTTAAAGATTTATTCTTTATCAGAATCAGAATCTGTCAAAACTTTTTCTTCTCCAAATTTTAATGAAACCAGAACTCCAACTAAAAGAGATAAAGCGATAAAACCTAAAGAAGCCCATTCTGGTACTTCAATATAATCGTGTAGAAGCATTTTTAATCCAACGAAAGCTAAAATAGCTACCAAGCTGTATTCTAAATAACTGAATTTTGCCAGCATATTTGCCAGAAAGAAATACATAGAACGCAATCCTAAAATGGCAAAAATATTAGAACTAAACACTAAAAATGGATCTTTGGTAATAGCTAGAATTGCAGGAACGCTATCTACTGCAAACAATACATCCATAACTTCGATTACGATTAAAGCAACAAATAAAGGTGTTGCCGCTTTTTTTGCAGTATTGGTTGTGATAAAGAATTTTTCTCCATCCATTTCTGAAGTAATCGGAATAATTTTGCCTAACGTTTTGTATACAAAAGAATCTCTCGGGTGAAAATCTTCGTCTTCTCCAGAAAAAAGCATTTTTGCAGCAGTAAAAAGCAAGAACAAACCGAATACATAAGTAGTCCAGGTAAATTTGCTAATTAACATTACTCCAAAGAAAATCATTAATCCGCGGAAAACTATAGCGCCTAAAATTCCCCAGAACAAAACACGGTGTTGGTATTTTTGCGGAATTTTAAATGAAGCAAAGATAATTGCAATAACAAAAATGTTATCTACGCTTAAAGATAATTCGATTAAGTAACCTGTAATAAACTTCATTGAAGCTACCGCAGGTTTTAATCCATCAGGATTTTCGATATAATCTGTGGTGTATAACCAGTAGATTACACCAGAAAAAAGAAACGATAAAGTTACCCAGATTAAAGTCCATTTGCTGGCTTCTTTTGTGCTAATAATATGTGGTGTTTTGTTAAAGACACCAAGATCTAAAGCAAGAATAAAAATTACAGCAAGTAAAAAGAGAGTCCAGACTATCATAATGAATTTTTTAAATGATATACAAAGATAAGTTTTGAAGTTTAACTTAAAAATTAAATTTAGCCTTAAAATTAAGTAATATTTGTTATTTGTAAAGCGCTAAATGTTATATAGTTATAAGGTTTTTGAAGAAGATTTAGTCTTTCGAAATATTTAGACATATTGATTTTTAGTCTTTGTTTTGTCATTCCGAGGAACGAGGAATCACACATATAACTCCTCAAAGTGAATTGTCAATCTTTGTCGATTCTCTAGTGTGATTCCTCGTTCCTCGGAATGACAAAAAACATGGTAAAAACAAAAGCCGACATAAAATGCCGGCTTTTGTAAATATATTGTAAGCTGTAAATTATAGCGCTGATTTAACAGTTTTGATAATTCTAGCAGCAATTTTGTAAGGATCTCCGTTTGAAGCTGGTCTTCTGTCTTCCAACCAACCTTTCCATCCTTTTTGAACAGTCATCAAAGGAATTCTGATAGAACATCCTCTGTCTGAAACTCCATAAGAGAAATCGTGGATAGAAGCAGTTTCGTGTTTACCAGTTAAACGTTGGTCGTTGTAAGCTCCGTAAACTGCGATGTGCTCAGCAGTAACAGGACGGAAAGCCTCGCAAATTCTTTCGTAAGTTGCTTGGTCTCCACATGTTCTTAATACTTCGTTAGAGAAGTTAGCGTGCATTCCAGAACCATTCCAGTCTGTATCTCCTAGAGGTTTTGGGTGGTATTCAATATAGTAACCATATTTCTCAGTCAGACGGTCTAATAGGTAACGAGCAACCCAGATTTCATCTCCAGCTTTTTTGGCACCTTTAGCGAATAATTGGAATTCCCATTGTCCGCAAGCAACCTCTTGGTTGATTCCTTCAAAGTTGATTCCAGCAGCGATACATAAATCAGCATGCTCTTCAACTAATTTTCTTCCGTGTGTGTTTTTTCCACCTACTGAACAGTAGTACATCCCTTGTGGAGCAGGGTATCCTCCAACTGGGAAACCAAGTGGAAGTTGAGTTTTAGTATCCATGATGAAATACTCTTGTTCGAAACCAAACCAAAAATCATCATTATCATCATCAATTGTAGCTCTACCGTTAGAAGGGTGCGGAGTTCCGTCAGCATACATAACTTCAGACATTACTAACCATCCGTTGATACGAGTTGGATCTGGATAAATTGCAACAGGTACTAAAAGACAGTCAGAAGAACCACCTTCAGCTTGTTTAGTTGACGAACCATCAAATGACCAGTTTCCAAGTTCTTCTAATGTTCCTTTGAAGTTTTCGTGCTCTTCAACTTTAGTTTTACTTCTAAGATTTTGAGTTGGTTCATATCCATCTAACCAAATGTACTCTAACTTAATTTTAGCCATAATAATATAAATTAATTTTTTTGTTTTTTTTCGTTGGTCAAATATAGATTTATTTTTTTAGTCCTAAAAATTAGGGGGCTATTTTGTTTGTCGAACTATAATTTTTTGGATAAGCGCAATTTTGATAGGGGTATATTTTAAAAAAAGCAATTTTAGTTAGGTTAAAAAAATAAATTCGTAATAATTACGGCACTTTTTTGAGTTTCTGAGTTAAGGAATTATGAAAAAATGTTTATTTAATCAATATTACCGCACAGTTTTGTTATATTTCTTTGCTTTGAATTCATTATTCTTCGAAAAAAGCACTTTATGTTGAAAAATTATAGTTCAAAAATCTAAAATTTATATTCTAAACAGGCTTATTAATTGTTTATATTTGTTCCTCATTTTTTTAGTGAAAATTATTACGAATTTAAAATATACAACCAATGTCAACATTACGTTTCCAAGCTTTACAAGAAGCTTCTAACAGAAAGCCGGTTCACTTTGAAGAAATTGATAGAAAATCGAATCTTTTTGGTTCAAATGTGTTTAATGAAAAAGCAATGAAGCAATATTTAACTTCGGATGCTTTAAAAGGAGTAAGAGATGCCATTCAGCACGGAACTAAAATTGACAGGAAACTGGCCGATTATATTGCAATGGGAATAAAAGAATGGGCTCTTGCAAAAGGAGTTACACATTATACACACTGGTTTCAGCCACTTACAGGAACAACAGCAGAAAAACATGATGCTTTTTTTGATACTTCTTATGATGGAAGTGATCCTGTAGAAAAATTTGGCGGTGCACAATTAGTGCAGCAAGAACCAGATGCATCTAGTTTTCCAAATGGTGGAATCCGTAATACATTCGAAGCAAGAGGTTATACGGCTTGGGATCCAACTTCGCCAGCCTTTATATATGGAACAACTTTATGTATTCCGACGGTTTTTATCGCTTACACGGGTGAAGCTTTAGATAATAAGATACCTTTATTAAGAGCATTATCTGCAATTGATGAAGCGGCTACAGAGGTTTGTAAATATTTTGACAAAAATGTAAAAAAGGTAACGGCAACTTTAGGTTGGGAACAAGAATATTTCTTGATTGATAAAGCCTTAGCAAATTCTCGCCCAGACTTAATGATGACAGGAAGAACTTTATTAGGACACACTTCTGCAAAAGGTCAGCAATTAGACGATCATTATTTCGGATCAATTCCAACTCGTGCACTTACTTATATGAGAGATTTAGAGCAGGAGTGTATGTTGTTGGGAATTCCGGTAAAAACACGCCATAATGAAGTTGCACCAAATCAGTTTGAGTTGGCTCCAATTTTCGAAGAAACAAATCTTGCCGTAGATCATAACTCCTTATTAATGGATGTAATGCAGAGAGTGGCAGAGCGTCACGATTTTAAAGTGTTATTTCACGAAAAACCATTTAAAGGTGTAAACGGTTCAGGAAAACACAATAACTGGTCATTGGCAACAGATACGGGAGTTAATTTATTAAGTCCGAGTAAAACGCCAATGAGCAATTTGCAATTTTTGACTTTCTTTATTAATACCATAAAAGCGGTTAATGATTATGAAACTTTATTAAGAGCTTCAATTGCAACAGCAAGTAACGATCATAGATTAGGAGCAAATGAAGCGCCGCCAGCTATCATTTCTGTGTTCATTGGAGCACAATTATCAAAAGTTTTACTTGAGTTAGAAAGCGTAACAACTGGAAAACTTTCGCCAGAAGAAAAAACAGATTTAAAATTGAACGTTGTCGGAAAAATTCCAGACGTACTATTAGACAATACAGATCGTAACAGAACTTCTCCATTTGCTTTTACAGGAAATAAATTTGAGTTTAGAGCCGTTGGTTCAAATTCAAACTGTTCAAACGCGATGACGACTTTAAATGCAATTGTTGCAAAACAATTGATTGATTTTAAAAATGAAGTCGAAAATCTGATTGAGAATAAAGACATGAAAAAAGATGATGCTATTTTTAATGTTTTAAGAGAATACATCAAACAATCTAAGAAAATTCTTTTTGAAGGTGACGGTTATAGCGACGCGTGGGAAAAAGAAGCTGCAAAAAGAGGTTTAAGCAATTTTAAAACAACTCCAGAAGCGATAAAAGCGAAAGTTTCTAAACAGGCTTTAGATTTATTTGCAGAATTAGGAATCTTTAATCACGTTGAAGCCGAAGCACGTTACGAAATTGAATTGGAAGAATACACTAAAAAAATCCAAATTGAAGGAAGAGTTTTAGGTGATATTGCTAGAAATCATGTAATTCCAACAGCGATTCGTTATCAAAATACTTTAATTGAAAACGTAAAAGGATTAAAAGAAATTTTCGGAAAAGAATTTGAAAATATCGCAAAAGAGCAGATTACTTTAATTAAAGAAATTTCAGGTCATATTGAAGGAATTAATACAAAAGTATTAGCAATGACAAATGAAAGAAAGAAAGCCAATCAATTAACAGACGCTCAAAAAATGGCAGAAGCTTATTGCAATAAAGTAAAACCATATTTTGAAGATATTCGTAATCATTGCGATAAATTAGAATTATTGGTTGATGATGAAAGCTGGACATTAACTAAATATAGAGAACTGTTGTTTACTAAATAATCAATTATAATCTACTGAAAACCTGTCTATTTAGGTAGGTTTTTTTATGAAGTGAAATTGAGGAAAACCTAAATAATTATTAAATAAGTAGTTTTATTCCTGTAAAATTATTTGAGAACAAATGTAATTTATCGAAATAATTTACACTTCATCGAAAAAAAGAGATTTTTAGAAAAAATACATATCGTTAATGCAGCTGACTTTGAGGAAGTTTTCTAATTTTAATCAAGAAATTAAATCAATACATATAAAATACCACAATAACCAACATAATTTAATCTGTGAAAAATCGGCGATATTCCAATCTGCCGATTTTTTTATGAATCAAATATTCGAATAAGCTAAAGAATTAAAAAAAGGGATTATCTTTGCACCACATCAACACAAACTAATTTTCATGAGTTCAGATTCTAGCAAAAGGTACGCGCAAAGAGGTGTTTCGGCATCAAAAGAAGACGTACACAACGCCATTAAAAACATTGACAAAGGTTTATTTCCACAGGCATTCTGTAAAATTGTTCCAGATTATTTGACACAAGATGCAGATCATTGCCTTATTATGCATGCCGATGGAGCAGGTACAAAGTCGTCTTTGGCTTATATGTACTGGAAAGAAACGGGAGATTTGTCTGTTTGGAAAGGAATTGCTCAAGATGCGTTAATTATGAATATTGACGATTTATTATGTGTTGGTGCAACAGATAATATTTTGCTTTCTTCGACTATTGGAAGAAATAAAAACTTAATTCCAGCTGAAGTTATTTCGGCAATCATTAATGGAACAGAAGAATTAATCAACGAATTAAAATCTTTTGGAGTGACGATTCATTCAACTGGAGGCGAAACTGCCGATGTTGGAGATGTTGTTCGTACTATTATTGTAGATTCTACCGTTACAGCTCGAATGAAACGTTCAGATGTTGTAGATAATGCAAATATTAAAGCTGGCGACGTAATTGTTGGTTTGGCTTCTTTCGGACAAGCAACTTACGAAAAAGGTTATAACGGAGGAATGGGAAGTAATGGACTTACTTCTGCACGTCACGACGTTTTCGGAAAATATTTGGCTAAAAAATATCCAGAAAGTTACGATGCTGCCGTTCCAGAAGAATTAATTTATTCAGGACAAGTTAATTTAACAGATGAAGTAGAAAATAGCCCAATCAATGCAGGACAATTAGTGCTTTCTCCAACAAGAACTTATGCGCCGATTATCAAGAAAATTTTAGATAAATATACTCCAGAAGAAATTCACGGAATGGTGCATTGCAGCGGAGGCGCGCAGACCAAAATTTTACATTTCGTAAAAGATTTACATATTATAAAAGACAATTTATTTCCAGTTCCGCCATTGTTTAAGTTAATCCAAGAGCAATCAAAAACGGATTGGAAAGAAATGTACCAAGTATTTAACTGCGGACACAGAATGGAACTTTATGTTCCTGAAGATATTGCGCAAGACATTATTGAAATCTCAAAATCTTTCAATGTTGATGCTCAAATCGTAGGTAGAGTAGAAGCTTCTGAAGAAAAGAAACTGACTATTAGTAGCGAATACGGAACATTCAATTATTAATTTAGTTGCAAAGATTCAAAGGTCCAGAGTTGCAAAGGTTTTGTAGCTTTTAAAATAATTATTATATTTAGAGATGCGCAATTGTGCATCTCTATGTTTTTAAATACTTTACATTATGTACGAATTACTTTTTTGGAAATATATAGACGAAATCTACTTGAACAATCAAGAAGTTTACGAAGCGCTGCTTGAAAAAGAAGAAGTAGAGGGTTTGGTTGTTCTCCAAATTGAAGTAATCGTAAATAGAATTAATTCTGTTTTTTCTGACTGGGAAAGAGTCGATGAAAACAGCTGGAAAAATCCAAAAGGAAAAGGCGCATTTCAAGTCATTACAACACCTCAAAGCGTAAAAATCGATTGCTACGGAACAGAAGGAAAAACCATGAATAAATTAGTAGATGTCATGGAAGAATTCAAATGCCCACTTTACGATCCGCAAGTTCCGGAACGTTATGATGAAATGAGCGAGTGAAAATAATTGTTAATGGTTGATTGTTAATTATTAATTAGAAATCATTCATCAATCATTAACAATTAATAACTAACAATTAATAATTAAAATTACCCGTTTTTCAAAAGTAAATTCTGTTCTTTTCTAAGTTTTGCAATCAATTGATCAACATAGGTTTTTATTTTCTGCGGAAGCGTATTCCAATTTTGATCCTTTTTAAAACTTCTGCAATCGTCTAAATTACATTCAACAGCGCGAATAGCATATTTTTTGTTTTTGTAAACAGTAATAATCTTCACACGTCTTATTTCTCCATATTCGGTTTTTGATCCGTAAACAACAATTGGATCAATGTAGCCGTCACCGTCTAGATCTTTCGTGCTGCAATATTTTGTCCAAAACCAAATAGTAGTTTCTTTAGGATCGTAATCTTCCAATAAATCAGTAATTCTCCATTTTTCTAAAAAACCGCCATGATCATTCATCACGCAAATTGCTTGAATTTTAGTATTTAAAGTGTCTTTTTTAGAAATTGTTTTTTGATTTTCGGTGAAAACCAAATCATAAATACCGCCTTTATCTTGAAATTCAATTGCTTTGTAAATCGGGAAATTTGAGATTCCGTTAAGTTCTCTCTGAATGATTTGTTCTTTAGTTAGTTTATAACTTTCTACTTTTTGAGAAAATCCAGATAATGAGTAAATTAAAAATAGAAGTAAAATATACTTTTTCATCAGGCGTTTATTTTTTTGAATTTCAAAGATATTCAAATGTATTTAGTTTAAAATTTAAATTTTATCGTAATTTTCTAAACTGAAAATAATTATAAAAAAGACTTTCTTAATATGTTGCAAAAAACTCCTTTTCGTTTTGTAGCGGGAGCATTATTACTTGCTTTTTCTCTTTCTACAAGTGCACAAAAAAAACCTAGCGAATCTAAAAATCTAATCCAATATGTTGATTCAATGATTGGAACAGCAAAAATGGGGCATACTTATCCTGGCGCAACTGTGCCTTTTGGGAGCGTGCAGTTAAGTCCAGAAACCGATACAATCGCTTACGGATTAAATGGAAAATACAATGGCGAAGTCTATAAATATTGTGCAGGTTATCAATATGAAGACAAAACGATTGTAGGTTTCAGTCACACTCATTTCAGCGGTACAGGGCATTCTGATTTAGGCGATTTTTTAATTATGCCGACGACAGGAAAATTGCAATTAAATCCTGGTGTTGCTTCAAAACCTTTGTCAGGTTACAGATCGGCATTTTCACATTCTACAGAAAAAGCAGAACCAGCTTACTACAGCGTTTTTCTAGAAGATCATAAAATTAAGGCAGAATTGACGGCAACAACTCGAGTTGGAATGCATCAATATACGTTTCCAAAATCTGATGAAGCGCATATTATTTTGGATCTTACTTCGGGAATTTACAATTATGATAAAAAGAATGTTTGGACTTTTGTTCGTGTAGAAAACGATACTTTAATTACTGGTTATCGCCAGACAAATGGTTGGGCGAGAACTAGAACGGTTTATTTTGCAATGTCTTTTAGCAAACCAATTAAAAGTTACGGACAAGCAGCACAAGAAAAAAGTGTGTATAGAGGTTTCTGGGGAAGATTTGATCAGACGAAAAATTTCCCAGAAATGGCAGGACAAAATCTAAAATTATTCTTTGATTTTGATACGAATGAAGGTGAAAAAATCAAAATTAAAATGGCTTTATCGCCTGTAAGTTCAGCGGGAGCTTTAGAAAATATGAAAAAAGAAACTCCAGATTGGGATTTCGAAAAAGTAAAAAAACAAAGTCAGGAAGTTTGGAATAAAGAATTGAATAAAGTTCAGGTAGAAACGATTCAAAAAGAAGATTTAGTTAATTTTTATACTGCAATGTATCATGCCTTTTTAGGTCCGACTGAATACATGGATTTGGATCGAAATTATAAAGGCCTAGATATGAATGTTCATAAAGCAGAAAATTTCACCAATTATACGAGTTATTCACTTTGGGACACTTATCGTGCTTTACATCCATTATTCAACATTGTACAGCCAAAAAGAAACGCCGATATGGTAAGTTCAATGTTGGCGCACTCAGACCAAAGTGTGCATAAAATGCTTCCAATTTGGTCGCATTACGCTAATGAAAATTGGTGTATGATTGGGTATCATTCGGTTTCTGTTGTTGCCGATGCAATTGTAAAAGGCAATATTAGTTTTGATGCCGAAAAAGCACTTCAAGCTTGTGTAAATACTGCTAAAGTACCTTATTACGACGGACTGGAATATTACATGAAACAAGGTTATGTGCCAGAAGACAAGAATGGTTCATCGGTTTCTAAAACTTTAGAATATGCTTATGACGATTGGGCAATTGCACAGGCGGCGAAGAAATTAGGTAAAACAGATATTTATAATGAATTTATCGAAAGATCTAAAAATTATAAAAACGTTTACGACGAAAAAACAGGTTTTATGCGTCCAAAATTAAATGACGGAACGTTTAAAAAAGAATTTGATCCGCTTGATACGCATGGACAAGGTTTTATTGAAGGAAATTCATGGAATTACAGTTTATACGTTCCGCAAGATCCTGCTGATATGATTAAAATGATGGGAGGAAATGATAAATTTAAAGTTCGATTGGATTCGTTATTTAATATGCATCTTCCAGATAAATATTTCGAAAATACAGAAGATATTACAAGAGACGGAATTATCGGAAATTATGTTCACGGAAATGAGCCTTCTCATCACGTGGTTTATTTGTATAATTGGACAGATTCTCCTTGGAAATCGCAAGATAAAATCAGAATGATCTTGAAAAAAATGTACCGAAACGGTGCAGATGGTTTAGGAGGAAATGACGATTTCGGACAAATGAGCGCTTGGTATATTTTCAGCAGTTTAGGATTTTACCCAGTTGCGCCAGGTTCTGACGAATATGCTTTAGGAAGTCCACTAATGAAAAATGCTGTTTTGAATTTAGAAAATGGAAAAACTTTTGAAGTTGCAACGGTAAACCAATCCGATAAAAATGTGTTTGTGAGTAAAGTTTTGCTGAACGGAAAACAATTAGAAAAACCGTTTTTAAAACATGCAGATGTTATAAATGGTGGTAAGATTACGTTTTATATGAGCAGCAAACCTAATAAAAAGAGTTATTAATTAAGGTGCTGAGCTATAAACCTAACAGGTTTTTAAAACCTGTTAGGTTTTGTTAGAATATTTAATTCGTGAAAATTTGTACAATTCGTGGCGGAACAACAAAAAACTTCACGAAATTTGCACTTCAAATAAAGAAAACGAAATATGAGAATAAATTTAAAATCAGGAATTGATAAACTGCTTTTTGGAATGAAGCAGAATGATGTAACGGCAGTTTTAGGAAAACCTGATAAAAATTATAAAGACGAAGATGATAATGTGATTTTTGTGTATAATGTGCATAAAATCAGATTGACATTTTATCAAGAAGAAGATTTAAAATTAGGTTATCTTGTAGCTTCAAGTAATAATCTAGAAGTTTTCGGATTCAAATTAATTGGAAGAAAAATTGCTGATGTAAAGAAAGATTTAGCAACAAAAGGAATTACAAAATACAATCAGGAAACTTTTGATACTTTCGAAAATTATTTCAACGAAGACAATTGGTTTATTCTGCAAACAGAATTTGATGAAGTTGTGAAGTTTGAAATTGGAGCGATCATCAATGATAAAGACGAATTTGACTGGAAATTTCCGGTGAAGAAATAGTATAAAGTTTGTCAGGCTGAGCGAAGTCGAAGCCCCGCAAGCCGAATCACATTGTGGGACTTCGACTTCGCTCAGTCTGACAAGCGGAACAAATAATCACAATAAAAAAACCGACAATCACTTGTCGGTTTTTTTATGTTTTGAAAAAAGAAATTATCCTTTTAGCCATGCATTTTTAAGTTTCTCTTTTGAAGCATCAGTAGCTTTAAAAGTTTCAGCTTCATCGTATGGTAATTTTACAGTTCCTTTGATAGTTTCTTCTTTTGCACCACGTTTTATTTTTAGTGTAATTGGATCGTTTTCTTTCCAATTTTCGCTTTCTGTAATCAAATCATAAATATTATCTAAATTGTATGATTTATCATTTACAGTTAAAATTTTATCACCACCTTTTAATTTAAGGTTTTTGAAGAATTCAATAGATTCAGACTCAGCGCGAACAGTAATTTCTTTTGTTGCTTTGTCGATAGTAATATTTGGAACTTGTCCTTTAATGAAAGGATTTCCAGGTTTTTTCTCAGTAGCTTTTGAAACTCCAACTTTAGCTAAATAAAAATCGTAAGGAATTGGAGTTGTTCCTGCTACATATTTGTTTAAGAATTCTCCAACTTCTGGGTAAGTTAATGAAGTGATTTTAGCAAACAATTCATCATCATTAAATGGTTTTTCAACACCATATTCATCAGATAATTTGTGCATTAAATCTAAAATACCTCTTTCTCCGTTGCTTTTCTCTCTAATGATAATATCGATACACATACCAATTAAAGCTCCTTTTTGATACACATTTAAATATTGATCTTTGTAAGGTTGCTCTAAAACGTTTTTACTCATTACAGTAAATGACATTGTATCGTTTAATCCTTTAGCTTGTTCAATTTTATCTGCAATTCTAGTGTAGAATTCTGCTTCATCAATTAAACCTTGGTTGATTTGGAAAAGATTAGCAAAATATTCTGTAACACCTTCGTACATCCATAAATGCTCAGACATTTTTGGCGCATTATAATCAAAGAATTGAATTTCTTTTGAATGAATTGTCAATGGCGTAACAATGTGGAAAAACTCGTGAGAAACTACATCTTTCATCGTTTCAACTAATTTTTCTTTTGGCATAGATTCTGGCAAAACTACCGTAGTCGCTGTAGGATGTTCTAAAGCTCCAAAACCATGTGCATCATCTTTTGCCATGCTTGATAAATAGACTAAAACAGTATATTTTTTAGTAGAATTTACTTTTCCTAAAAAGTTTTTCTGCGCCGTCATCATAGTTTTCATTTCTGGCGTAATGCTTTCTGCAGTATATTTTCCAGTAGGAGAGTAAACCGCAATTAAAATATCCATTCCATTTACATTAAATGTAGTGTAATCAGGTTTAGAATACATAATTGGATTTTCTACTAAAATAGCATAACGAGAAGTTGAAAACACATCTGAAGTATTACTTGCATCTTCATCTGTCATAGAAGTTGCGCCCCAAAGCGTGTCAGGATGTGTAATAGTAACTTTGTACGGAACATCTAATTTATCTTGAAAATATCCAACAAAACCATGAGTATTTAGCATGAAGTTTTTGCCTGCATCAATGTTAGTTCCTGCTGGAGAAAAAACGTCATCATTACCAAATCCTGTTCCTTTTTCAGTATCGAAAGTATCGTTTACCAAATAAGTGATTTTCTTTAAAGTTTTTGCATTTGAGATAGACCAAGAATTGTCGTCTAATCTTTTTACAGTTAATGCATTTCCTTTAGCATCAAAAGCTTTGAAGTCTTCTGAATATTTTCCGTAATTATCTGTAGAATAAGTTCCTGGAACTGTTTTCGGAATACTATAAACAATTTCGTCTGTTTTAATTGCTGGAGGTGTTACTGTTACCAGCACTTTATCATCTTTAACGTCGGTTAGATTGATATTAACTTCTACCGTATTGCTTTTTGCGGCACCAGTGCTACCTGTTTTACAGCTCCAAAATGTAACCGCTAGAGCTAAGGTGTAAAGTATTTTTTTCATTTGTATATATTTAGTTAATAGTATTTGTCACAAAAAGTGTCGAAAAGTTACTAAAAAATAACAATAAATTTAAAATAAAAAAAACTCCTGAAAAACAGGAGCTCAAAGTTTAGTCTAGTTTATTTTTTATATAATATTTTCCATCCAAATCTTCATCAAAATCATCTATTTTTACTGGTTTTGGTTTTGGTTTGTTTGCGATTGCCTTCTTTTTCCACATCTCAAATTTTTCAAGAGGCATCTTCTTTTTCATGATTTCCAGAACTTCTTTTTCTGCTAATCCAAATTCTTTTTTTATAATTTCAAATGGATTTTTTTCTTCTAAAGCTAACGAAACAAGTCTTTCGGTTTGCTCCCAAGTCAATTCTTTGCGGCTACTCTTTTTCATCACGTGAAAATTAATTCAAAATAGGGTGTTAATTATTAATAGATTGATTCTCAATTTATGTATCAATATTAAAAAAAAAAATAATAAGTTGTTTCGGTAGAGTATATTTTTTTTAATGTTTTTAGCTGTTTTTAAAGGATCTTGATTTTTCAAATGGAATTTTTAACAGATTCTTCAGTTTATTATTTTCTTCTGGCTTCATGTGCGTGTCAACTCCATAGATTAATTGATCTTTAGGAAGGTAGGTAAAAGTTCCAAAAAGTCTGTCCCAAACCGAAAATATATTTCCATAATTGCTATCTGTATAAGGCAGAACATAATGATGATGTACTTTGTGCATATTTGGAGAAACGATAAAATAACTCATAAAAATATCTAGTTTCTCTGGCAATGAAATATTAGCATGATTAAATTGTGAAGCGACGACAGAAAGAGATTGATATAGAAAAACCATCCACATTGGAGAACCAACAATTAAAACGCCTAAAGTGGTAAATATAAAACGAATTACACTTTCTCCAGGATGATGCCTATTTGCAGTTGTGGTATCAATCCAAGTATCGGTATGATGGACTAAATGAAATTGCCACAGATATTTGAATTTATGTTGAACGAAATGCGCTAAATAAGCGCCAATTAAATCCAAAAGCAATAAACCGATTAAGGTATAAAGCCAAATAGGCATTTCTGGCAGCCATTGTAAAATTCCAAAATGATTTTCTGTTGTCCAGCTTGCCGTTTTTATTAAAATGAAAGCCAAAATAAAATTGACAATAATTGTTGTAAATGTGAAAAAGAAATTTATTCCAGCATGCGGCCATTTTTTATATTGCATTCTGAATAAAGGAAAAGAGTTTTCAATTAACCAAAAAATAGTAATTCCGCCAATAAGAATAAGACTTCTGTGCGAAGATGGAATTGTACTGAAGTAAGAAATAATTTCGTTCATAATATAAATATTTGAGTTGAAATAACGTTTTCTTGCCGATTTTATCCAAAGGAAAAGAGAAAACCAAATATAAATATATCTGATTTTCTCTTTCGAAATAAATTATTATGCTAATTTATAATTATTATAATACTATTTTTTCAGGTTCACCTTCTTGCTGTAATAGATTTTTATAGATAAATCCTGCCGCGATTGCGCCCAAAATTGGTGCTGCCCAGAAAAGCCAAACCTGAGATAATGGTTCGCCTCCAGTAAAAACCGCCTGAGAAAGCGATCTTGCAGGATTTACAGAAGTATTTGTAATTGGAATACTAACTAAATGAATTACGGTAAGTGTTAAACCAATTGCAATACCGCAAAAATTGCTGTTAGCAAATTTGTCTGTTGAGCCAAGAATAATTAAAATAAAGAGTAGTGTAAGAACAAATTCAGCTATAAAACAGGCTTGTAAAGAATAGCCATCAGGAGAGAAGGCTCCAAAACCATTTGATGCAAATGCTCCAGCTTTAGTGTTGTCTATTGCAAAACCAGCTTTTCCAGATGCAATAGTATATAATGTACCAGCTGCAGCTATAGCACCAATACATTGTGCTATTATATATGGAATTAGATCTTTAATCGGAAATTTTCCTCCTGCCCATAATCCAAAAGAAACGGCTGGATTAAAATGTCCTCCAGAAATGTGTCCAACGGCATAAGCCATCGCTACTACTGTTAAACCAAAAGCAAGTGCAACACCAGCAAATCCAATTCCTAATTCAGGAAAACCCGCAGCAAATAGGGCACTTCCGCAACCGCCAAAAACAAGCCAGTAAGTTCCGAAGAACTCAGCAAATAATTTTTTCATAATAAAAGAATTTAATTAATGGTTAATGTTAGAATATATATTGGTAAGCCCAATAAATTAAAACAATTTGTAAGAGCAAACGTACAAATAAAATCCATCTTGGTAAACCAAAACCTGCTTTTTTATTTTGAAACATGTATAAATTTGCGGGAAAAACAGCAATAAGTAAAGCTATAATTCCCCAGGCGGCGAAAATTTTTGTCGCAGGTATAGTCAGCAGAATGCCTAATATTATTTCGGCAGCACCACTTAAAATATTTATTAATTTAGTATTCTGAAAGAAAGGCGGAATGATTTTAATATACATTCTTGGCTTTCTAAAATGATTAATTCCAGCACCTATATATAGAAAAGCCATTAAATATAAATGCCAGGGTAGAATCATGATATCTTATTGTTTATCACGAATTTATAAAAAAATTAACAATTATTGCATTACAGGAGCTCTTTTTTTAAGAATGCTTACTTTGGATTATTTTTTGCCTTGAAATTTACATTCATAATAATAATGGCAAGAATAATTAGAACAATTCCAACCCATTGCGAAAAAACTACTGTTTCATTTAATAAAACGTAAGCCATCATTACAGATACGGGCAATTCAAGCGCCGATACAATACTTCCAAGTCCGATACCAGTTAAAGGAAATCCTGCATTCATCAACATTGGAGGAATTATGGTTCCGAACAGAGCCAAAACAATTCCCCATTTTAAGAAAATTTCAAGATTGAAAGGAGAAACCTGCGTAAAAAACGCAAAAGAAAATACAATAACAGATCCGCCTAAGAGCATATAAAGACTTCTTTGCGCTGACGAAATCTCGGTTGCCACTCGATTTGCAGTAAACATCGTGGTAGTAAATGAAGCTGCTGCCATTATTCCCCATGCTAAACCTCTCCAGTCTAACGTAATATCATTGTTTATAATGTTTGTTGCTAATACCGTTCCGAAAAGCACAATAAATACAGCAATGACTTTTTGTTTTGAAGGCAATTTTTTTTCTAAAATCATTTCAAGTAAAACTCCCATCCAAACGGTTTGCATCAATAAAACGATTCCGATAGAAACTGGAATGTATTTTACAGCCAGATAAAAGAATAAACTGGTCATTCCTAAAGAAGTTCCAGCAAGCATTAAACTAAATATGTTTTTTGGAGTTGCTTTAACCGCTTGATTTTTATTTTTAATTCTCTGAAAAAGATTGATTAAAAGAATTCCTGTAATTCCATAAATAAATTGAGAGCTTGTAACTTCTGCCGTAGTGTATCCTTCAGAATAAGCTATTTTGACAAAAGTAGCTAGCATTCCGTATGTTGTTGCACCTAAAGCAACAAAAAAAACACCTTTTAAAACATTGTTTTGAGACATCATAATTTACGTATTTTTAAAAATTCAAGCCGGCAAAGGTAAGTTATTTTGTTTAGGATTTTATCGTACTATGTTGAGAAAATTGATTTAATACTAATAAAATTGAATTTTAAAGTCTTGAATTGTGAATTATTCAAAATATTGAAAAAGAAAAAGCCATCAAAAATAATCTGATGGCTTTTTATAAATTAAAAGAATAATATTCTCTGTTATCTAATTAGGTTGATTTTGATAGGTTTCGATTTCAAAAATCAAAGTAGCATTTGGCGGAATAACTCCTCCGGCACCTTTTTCGCCGTAAGCTAAATTAGAAGGAAGAAAGAAGATTGCTTTTTCTCCATCTGTCATCATGTCAAGAGCTTCAATAAAGCCAGGAATCATACCGTCTTTTTTACCAACTGCAAACGGAAAAGCTTTGTAACCGCCTTGAGCATCTCTGTTAGCATCATACTTTCCATAAGTTTTAGCTACGCTAGATATACTGCTGTCAAATAAGTTACCATCTTCAAAATATCCTGCATAATGGAAATAAATATTTGATCCTTCAGCGCCTTTAACTCCAGTTCCTTTTTTTGTAATTACATATTTTAAACCAGATGCAGTTGTAGTTGCTTTTGCTTTTGTTGCTGCGAAATATGCTTGTTTAGTTGCTACGACTTTTTTAGCTTCTTCTTTTTGCAATTCGCCTTTTTTCATTTCATCGCTGAAAATTTTTACTGCATCAAATTTTTTAGCGGCAGCTCCTTTACGAGTAATGGTAATTTTTGTCATGATATCATCCTGAACAATTTTATTTACATTGTCCATACCAGAAACTACATGTCCAAAAATAGTATGTTTCCCATTTAACCAGGGAGTATCTTTGTGCGTAATGAAAAATTGACTTCCGTTTGTTGCAGGACCAGAATTTGCCATTGCTAAAACACCGCCTTTTTCAAATTTTAATTCCGAAACAAATTCGTCTTTAAAAGAATATCCTGGACCTCCAGAACCATTTCCGTCTGGATCACCTCCTTGAATCATAAAATCGTTTATAACTCTATGAAATTTTAATCCATCATAAAATGGTTTTCCTTTTAATTTTTCAGCCTTAACAAAAGGATTTTTGCCTTCTGCCAAAGTGATGAAATTTGCCACAGTTACAGGAGCTTTTACATATTCTAGCGAAACTACAATATCTCCTTTGGTAGTAGAAATTGTTGCAAAAATTCCATCTCCTGGATTTGGCGCTGCTGCAGGTTTTGCTGCTGTTGCCGTTTTAGGTTTTGCTGCAGGTTTAGCCGCAGGTTTTTTTGTTTGTGCTTGAATATTTACTACTGCCAAGCAAAATAAAAATAAAAATTTAAACTTCATTACTTTTATATTTTAAGTCTGTGAGTTACTTTTTATGGTTTCTCTGTAATTTGGATTTCAAAAATGATATTTGCATTTGGCGGAATTACTCCTCCAGCGCCAGTTTCTCCATAAGCCAAATGAGATGGAATGAAGATAACTGCTTTGTCTCCTAATGAAAGTTGCTCAATTCCTTCAATAAAACCTGGAATTAAACCTTCTTTGCTTCCAACTTTAAAAGGAATTGGTTGATATCCATTTTGTGCTGCTCTTGCAGGATCAAATTTTCCGAATTGTTGCGCAACATTTTCTATACTGGTATCAAATAAAGTTCCATCTTCAAGAAAACCAGCGTAGTGAACATATATTTGACTTCCTGCTGCAGGTTTTTTACCAGAACCTTTTTCAGTAATTGCAAATGCTAAACCGCTTGTTGTTTTAGTTGCTTTTGCTTTTAAATCAACAAAAGAAGCTACTTTTTCTTTTTGAACCGCTGCGGCTTTAATTTGTTCTTTTGAAATATCAGCAAAATAGTCATGGAAAACTTTTACAGCATCAAATTTCTTTGCTGCTTCACCATTTCTGATAATTGTTACCGTTACGATATTATCGCCTTGAACTACTTTATTTACTACTTCTTGTGTTTTTGCATCAACAACATGACCGAAAATAGTATGTTTGTTGTCTAGCCAAGGAGTTTCAACGTGAGTAATAAAGAATTGACTGCTGTTTGTTCCAGGCCCGTTGTTAGCCATTGCTAAAACTCCAGCTTTATCAAATTTTAAATCCGAAAATTCATCTTTAAATTTATAACCAGTATCTCCAGAACCAGTTCCAAGAGGATCTCCAGTTTGAATCATGAAATTTTCAATAACTCTATGAAATTTTAAACCATCAAAAAAAGGCTTCTTTTTAAGGTTTTCATGCATTACAAATTCATTTTTACCTTCGGCTAAAGTTACAAAGTTAGCAACTGTAATAGGCGCTTTTTTGTAGTCAAGTTCAACAATGATATGACCTTTGTTGGTTTCTATATCGGCATATAAACCATCAGGCAAATTGCTGTGGTCATCTTTACAAGAATAAAAAGAGCTAACGGCTATTAATAATAATAAAATAATCTTTTTCATTTTAAGATATTGTTTTTTATGGAGTTAATGTGTCTTTTTTAACTGGTGCAGCTGGTTTTACAGCAGCTGGTTTGGGAGTTGTTGCTTTTGGCGTTGGAGTTTGTGCTGCAGGATCTGGAACAAAATTTCTCAATGTAACAGTAACCATCAAAGGTTCGTTTGTTCCAATTTTTTTGTTGTCTCCGTGATATCCATAAGCCATATGCGAAGGAAATAGGAAAGTCACAGTTTCATTTTTGTGCAATCTTTTAATTCCATCACGAAGTCCCATCATAATGTCTTGTTTATCTACATAATAAGTTTGCGGACCAAGATCAGATTCAGAATAAATGATTTTGCCTTCAAGGTCTTTTACTTCCATATTGAAGTAGGCAATATCTCCTTTTCTTGGTGCTGCAGTTTCTGCGGTATTTCGTTCTTCGTAATTAAACCAATATCCTTTTGGAGTAGCATAATACTTTACTTTCGGATTGCTTTTGATTATTTTTTTAATAACATCTTCTTCGCTAGCCACCAATTTTTTATTTCGATCTGCTGATGTTTTCATGAATGTTCCTGAAGCGCTAGAAATAGGTCTTCTCGCTTCTTCATGATGCTTACAGCTGATTAATAAAGCAGCAAAAAGCAAACTGTAAATACTCAATTTTAGGTTGTTCATAGATTGGGCTATAAGGTTAGTTTTTTTACTAAATCTTCAAATTTTTGAACCGTTTCTTCCATCGAAACTTCAGATCTTCCACCGGCTGCGTTGCTATGCCCGCCTCCGTTAAAATGATCTCTGGCAAATTGATTCACATCAAAACCGCCTTGAGAACGGAAAGAAATTTTGATAATTCCTTCGTCTTTATTTTCGATAAAAATAGCAGTAAAAACAATATCTTTTATACTTAAACCATAATTAACAATTCCTTCTGTATCACCTTTAACATAATGAAAAGAATCTAGCTCTTCTTGTGTTAACGTCATATATGAGGTTTTATGTTCCTCAAATATCTTCATATTTTGCAAAGCACGGCCTAAAAGCTGTAATCTGCTGTATGAACTATTGTCAAATAACAAGACAGGAATTTGAGTGTTTTCTACGCCTAAGTCAATTAATTCGGCAATAATTCTATGAGTATTTCCAGTTGTTCCAGGAAAACGAAACGAACCTGAATCGGTTAAAATTCCAGTATAAATGCACGTTGCGATAGTTTTATCGATATCTTCTTTTTTATTTAAAAAGGAAATAAAATTATAAACCATTTCGCAAGTTGAACCGTATGAAGTATCAGAATAAGTATAAGTTGCATAATCATCAGGTTTTTGATGATGATCGATCATGATGAAAGTTGCATTTAACTTATTCAGAGTATGTTCCATTTCGCCAGTGCGATGAAAAGCATTAAAATCAAGTGTGAAAATAATATCAGCTTCTTCTAAAATCTGAGTGCAAATTTGAGTTTCTTTTTCGAAAATTTTTACTGTTTCTGATCCAGGAAGCCACGCTAAAAAATTAGGAAAATCGTTAGGAGCAATAACTGTTGCCTCGTGATTATTTTTGATTAAAAAATGGTACAAACCTAATGTTGATCCCATTGCATCGCCATCTGGTCCTCTGTGCGGAATAATGGCAATTTTTTTTGGGTTTGCGAGTAATAATTGAATCGCTTGAATATCTTGTATTTTCATAGTGTGCGAATTTACATTTTTTTAATGTAATGCTGAAAATAATTTTAGTATTCAAGTGGCAGTATTCAGTGTTCAGGTTTTAGTGTTCAGTCTCAGTTCTCAGTTTAGTTTGGAATTTAGGATTTTAAAAATTGGGATTTAATCTCTGGTATAATTTATATTTGGCGCCTTTTACAATTTGCGATTTATAAATCCCAACAGAACCAGAAGAGAAGTAAGCAACTGTACAAGCGATTGCTATAAAAATTCCAGAAGCAATTCCGAATAATTCCATTCCCATAATAGTGCAGGCGATAGGAGTATGGGTTGCGCCAGAAAAAACAGCAACAAAACCAATTCCCGCTAAAAGCGCAATCGGCATCGGAATTACAGTCGATAAAGCACTTCCTAAAGTAGCACCAACAAAAAATAATGGAGTTACTTCGCCACCTTTAAAACCAGCTCCTAAAGTAAATCCTGTAAATAGTATTTTTAGCAGAAAATCGTACCATTGGTTTGGAGTTGAAAAAGCGTCAACTATTACAGGAACTCCCAATCCTGAGAATTTTGTAAAACCAAAACCAGCAATTGCAATGGCCAAAACCACACCGCCAATAACTGGACGAAGTGGAGGATATTTAATGTTTTTTGAAAAAAGTGAACCCCAAAAATGTGTTGATCTTGAAAATAATAAGGCAGCAAATCCAGAAAGAACACCAACAGTTAGAGTAAAAATAATGTTGTTTAAGCTAAGTTCAGGAATAACAGGAATGCTGTAATGAGTATGTTTTATTTCCCAGAATTCTACCGTAAAATACGCTGCGTAAGCCACTAGAAAAGAAAGTAAAATACTTTTAAAATTAAGTTTACTGAAATATAAAACTTCTAAAGCAAAAATGGCGCCTGCTAACGGTGTTCCGAAAACGGAGGCAAAACCAGCGCTGATTCCGAGAATGATTAAGATTTTACGCTCTGAATTATCGAGTTTGAAAATTTTGGTGAATTGATCTGCAATTGCGCCGCCCATTTGCACTGCCGTTCCTTCGCGACCAGCGGAACCTCCAAATAAGTGTGTTAGCAAGGTTCCAAAAAGAACTAAAGGAGCCATTTTAAGCGGAATTACTTTTTTAGGATTTTCATATTCTTCCAAAAGCAAATTATTTCCTTTTGCAACAGATTCTCCCCAGTAATAATAACTTAATCCAACGAGAAGTCCGCCGAAAGGCAAAAGCCAGATAATCCAATTGTGTTGAATCCTAAATTGAGTAACCCATTCTAAAGAAACTAAAAAGAATGCTGAAGCAGATCCAGAAAGTATGCCAATTAAAATACAGATAAGAATCCATTTTGGAAGAGAAAGCAGAAATTGTTTTAGATTTTGGAAAGTCATTAATGAATTCTAAAAATAGTTTGCCACGAATTTCGCCAATTTTCACGAATTAAAAGAAAAAATAATCATTTTAAATCTGTTATCCCGATAGCTATCGGGAGTGGCAAAAAAAAATAGTGCGAATTAGTGTAATTCGTGGCTAAAAAAAGGTTACTGAACAACAGCAGTAAATTCAATTTCAACCAAATATTCTGGAGCAACTAATTGATTGATTCCGTAAAAACCTGTTGTTGGTTTTACATCTTTGAAAAAAGCAGCATGAGCTCTTGCTACTTCTTCGAAAGTTGAAACATCAGTTGTGAAAATTCGAGTTCTAATTACATCTTTAATGCCAACATTCAAATCTTCTAAAACTTTTTCAACTCGTTCGATTATATTATAAGTCTGCGCATAAGCGTCGTCTGCTTTTACTTTGTCACCGTCAACGATGGCTACAGTTCCAGAAACTTCAATGATATTTCCAATTCTTACGGCGCGGCAATATCCCATTTTGTCTTCCCACGGAGATCCAGTTAAGATGTTTTCTCTTTTCATTTTTTATAATTTGTGAATTTGTTTGTTGTGTTTTTAAAATCAAATTCAGGTTAATTAATACGTCGCAATTTAAGAATTATGGTTTTGAAAGAAGCTAAAAAAAGCTTGAAATCAAATCGGAAATCAAGCTTTTTTGTGATATTAAAATGTTATTCAGTTTCTTTTTCTTCATAAAGACGAAGCTTATTTTGTATCGTATTTATGTTTTTTTGCAAGGACTCAATTTTATTTAGAAGATTGGCAATTGCATCAATTCCTTCCAAATTAATTTTAAGATCATAATGCATTCGAATCATTTTTTCTACCGTTGGAAGCTGTTCGGGTTCTAGATATTCATCATTTTCTTCCATAATAATATGTATAAGTCCGTAATTATGAAGTTCAGTTATAAAAGTATTTTCAATTTCGTGATACAAACAAAACTGCTTTATCTGGATTAAATTTTTATTTTTCATGATTTCTTAGTTTTGCTAATTCTTCAAATAATTCTTTCTCTTTATCCGACAATTTTGTTGGAATTTTTATGGTGTACGTAATGTATAAATCACCAAATTGATTTTCTTTTTTATAAATAGGAAACCCTTTTCCTTTCAATTTTACCTTTGTTCCAGGCTGAGTTTCTGCGGGAACTTTAATTTTTACTTTTCCATCGAAAGTAGTAATGAATGTTTCGCCACCTAAAACTGCTGTGAATAAATCTAGCGGAGCATCTGCGTACAAATTATTTCCTTCACGTTTAAAATCTGAATTATTGGCAATAGAAAAAGTGATAAATAAATCTCCGTTTGGACCGCCATTTACGCCAGGACCGCCATGATTAGGAATTTTAATAATCTGCCCATTTTCTACACCGGCTGGAATTGTAATTCGGATATTTTTTCCGTTTACAGTTAAACTCTGTTTGTGAGTGGTGTAAGCAGATGCGAGATCTAATTCGAGTTCGGCATTAAAATCCTGACCTCTATATTTAGATTGCGATCTGCTTCTTCCGCCGCCATACATTGAATTAAAAAAATCTGAAAAATCGCTTCCAGAAAAGTCACCGCCAAAACCAGAAAAATCACCTCCCGAATATTGCGAACCACTTTGTTGTCTGCTTTGCTGTTGGTTCGGATCGTATCCCGCTTTTTCAAATTCGTCGGCATGTTTCCAGTCTTTTCCGTATTTATCGTATTTTTTACGATTTTCCGGGTTGCTTAAAACTTCATTGGCTTCGTTTATTTCTTTAAATTTCTTTTCGGCTTCTTTATCATTTGGATTCAAATCGGGATGATATTTTCTAGCCAGTTTTCTATATGCTTTTTTGATTTCTGCTTCGGTCGCAGATTTTGTAACGTCTAATACTTTATAATAATCGATATAATCCATTTTATGAGATTTTTAAATGGTAAAATAAAGTATTGAAGTTAAGAATAAGTTGTTAATAATCAAAATGCTGAATTCGTTTTAAGCTTAGAAGAAGCAACTTTTAAATTGTTTTTTGGGAAATTTGAATTTTAGAATTTGAATCTTAATTTTTTATGAAGTAAATTAAATCTTGGCAGGTTTTTTGATTCCAAAAATTAGCTTAATTTATTGTTATAAAACTCCTAAAGTTGCCGAGCCTAATTAAATTATACTATTTTTGTGATGCTGGACTTTTGATTTTTGTATTAATTATAAAAGCCGATTCGATAAAACTATTTCAATGAAGCACATTTTATTATTCATATTGTTTCTTACTGCAATGTCAGTATCAGCCCAGATTGAGTCTAGTACTAGCTTCAAAACTATTCCTGGAGGAAAATTTACTGCAAAGCCTAAAAAGACTCCGATTCCTGAAGTTAAAAACCCGCAAGCAGAATTAAATGATATGCCAGCGATTAAGACTCCGAATGTTTTCGAAAATACTACGATAACGCCCAAATCTAAATTTCAGATTGGAGAAGAAAAAAGCAAATTTACAATGTCTACAGAAACTGATTTTGCTAATCCTGGCGATCGTTATGTGGCAAAAATGGAAAAGGATTTAAACAAAGCCTTAAAAGATGCAGGTTTAAGAGAAGGTCGAGGAACACTAGTGAAAAGAAATATCTCACTTGGAGATTTTAAAACAAAATCAGAATACTTTATAGTGAAATTTCGCGATTTTGGAGCAATTGATGGCGATTTAGTAAAAGTTTCTTCAAATGATGCCGTTATTAGAGATCGTATTTTATTAGATGCTAGTTTTCAACAGGTAAAAATTGATCTTAAACCAGGTTTTAATAAATTAGATTTCGAAGCTTTAAATATCGGTACATTAGGAGGAAATACTGCCGAAATTCAAGTATACGATGATAAAGGTACGTTAGTTACCAATGATTATTGGGATAATCTCGCCGCTGGATTTAAGGCGTCTATAGTTGTGACGAAAGAGTAGGGCGCTTTTAGCGCTAGTTACAAAGAGACAAAGGCTCAAAGGGACAAAGTTTTATACTTCGTTTACCTTTGAGCCTTTGTCTCTTTGTAACTTTGAACCTTTTAAAAAGGATCCGCAGTAACTCTAAACCTCATATCTGCTTTTACAGTAACATCTTTGGTTAAAGTTTCTTTTAATGTTACCTGAGTTCTTATTTTGTAACTATCTGATTTAATATATTGATCTAATTTTTTATCTGTACAAATCAAATCGATTGTGTTTGTTGTTACATTGATATTGTCTTGATAAGCCAATTCTATTTCATCAGAATTTGTTGTTGAAATATACAAGTGAACCGATTTTAAAAATGTAAAAGTTTTATTTGACGGATCAGAAATAGATAATTTCAGAGATCTGATTTTTACATCTTTTACTAAACTTGCTTTGGTTTTGTTGTTTTCAAATTCTGCTGAAGAGTTCGTAGTAACTTCTGGAGTGATTATTTCTGAAGGCAGATTAATAGGCGAAGAACTTTTGATTTTGATTGAAGCAGCGTTCGAAATGTTGAAACTCAATAAATCATCAACAGCATCGCAAGAAGTTAAAAAAAGAGACATGATAAGTGTCAGGGCAATAAATTTTGATTTCATAGTTAAACTAAATTGGTTTTTTTGATAAATACGAAATAATTCAGTTTTTGGATTTTTTGTTTTTAAGGTTCAAAGATGCAAAGGTTCAAAGGAACAAAGCAAATAATGTTTTGAAAATTTTATAAACCTCTGAACCTTTGTAACTCTGTGCCTTTGAACCTAAAAATCGGAACGCTGAAAAAATATTTATTTTTTCAGCGTTCCGATTTTTCAATTTCGAATATAAAAAGTATTTTTGCGCATGCAACACAACGTACTTATTTTAGATTTCGGATCGCAATATACTCAGCTTATTGCGCGTAGAGTTCGCGAATTAAATATATTCTGCGAAATTTTTCCTTACAATCACATTCCAAGTGATTTATCAAGTTATAAAGCCGTAATTTTAGGAGGAAGCCCTTTCTCTGTTAGAGGAGAAGATGCGCCACATCCTGATTTATCGCAAATTAGAGGTAAAATGCCTTTGCTTGCCGTTTGTTATGGAGCTCAATATTTAGCGCATTTCAGCGGTGGAGAAGTAGCAGCTTCAAATACCAGAGAATACGGTAGAGCAAACTTGTCTTATATTAAAGAAGGTGAAACTTTCTTTGAAGGAGTTTCAGAAAACAGCCAAGTTTGGATGAGCCATAGCGATAGTATCAAAGCGCTTCCAACTAATGCCGTTAAATTGGCAAGCACGCATGACGTAGAATACGCAGCTTACAAAATTGAAGGCGAAACTACTTATGCAATTCAATACCATCCAGAAGTTTACCATTCTACAGATGGAAAACAAATGTTGGAAAACTTCTTAGTGAAAATTGCTGAAGTTCCTCAAAACTTTACTCCAAATGCTTTCGTTGACGAAATGGTAGCAGAATTAAAAGAAAAATTAGGAAACGATAAAGTGGTTCTTGGTTTATCTGGCGGAGTAGATTCTACTGTGGCGGCAGTTTTATTAAACAAAGCAATCGGACAGAATTTATATTGCATCTTCGTAAATAACGGTTTGCTTCGTAAAAACGAATTCCAAAATGTATTAGATCAATACAAAGGAATGGGATTAAATGTAAAAGGTGTAGATGCTGGAGATCGTTTCCTTGGCGAATTAGCTGGAATTAGTGATCCTGAAACAAAACGTAAAACGATCGGTCGTGTATTTATCGAAGTTTTTGATGATGAATCACACTTATTAGAAGACGTAAAATGGTTGGCACAAGGAACAATTTACCCAGACGTTATCGAGTCTGTTTCGGTAAAAGGGCCATCTGCGACAATTAAATCGCACCATAATGTTGGTGGATTGCCAGATTATATGAAATTAAAAATTGTAGAACCGCTTAGAATGTTGTTTAAAGACGAAGTTCGTAGAGTTGGAGCTACTTTAGGAATAGATCCTGAATTGTTAGGAAGACACCCTTTCCCAGGACCAGGATTATCAATTAGAATTCTGGGAGATATTACTCCAGAGAAAGTACAAATTTTACAAGATGTTGATTCTGTTTTTATTGAAGGATTAAAATCTTGGGGATTGTATGATAAAGTTTGGCAAGCTGGAGCAATTTTGCTTCCTGTAAACAGTGTTGGTGTTATGGGCGATGAGCGTACTTACGAAAAAGTAGTAGCGCTTAGAGCGGTAGAATCAACAGATGGTATGACTGCTGACTGGGTTCATTTACCTTACGATTTCTTGATGAAAGTGTCAAACGACATCATCAATAAAGTTAAGGGAGTGAATCGTGTAGTTTACGATATTAGTTCAAAACCACCTGCAACAATTGAGTGGGAATAGTAGCATATTTTAAAATTAAGGTCTTACATTTGTAAGGCCTTAATTTTTTATAACCTACTATTTATGAGAGAACTTTTAACAATTTCTCTTGTCTTTATTTTGTCTTTTAACAAAATAATTGCGCAAGATTCAATTATTGAGCACAAGATTCAAAAAGGAGAAACTGCTTATTTTATTGCCCAAAAGTATAAAGTTTCTATCGACGAGATTTACAAACTCAACCCCGAATCTCAAAAAGGAATCAAGGACAATCAAATTATCAAGATTCCTGTTCATTCAGAAAAAACAAATTCAAAACAGCAGATTCATGTTGTTGCTCCAAAAGAAACGCTGTTTGGTTTGTCTAAACAATATCATGTTTCGCTCGAGGCCATTCAAAATGCCAATCAAGAAATTCTTGCCAACGGACTTCAAATCGGTCAAGAATTAATAATTCCTCAAAATTCAGATTATTCTTCAAAACAAGAAATTGTTGTTTGGTCAAAAACTACTCATCAGGTTTTGGCAAAAGAATCTTTATTTAGTATTGCGAGACAATACAATGTTTCGGTTCAAGATTTAGAAAATCTAAACAAAGAAATTTTGATTAATGGTTTGCAAATCGGACAAACGATTTCAATTCCAAACAAAAGAAAAACGTTGGATGGAAGAGTTCGTGTTATTAATCAGGAAACTATTTTTCATGTTGTTGAGCCAAAAGAAACCAAATTTTCGATTGCTAAGAAATACGGAATTTCGATTGATCAATTAGAATCTCAAAATCCAGAAATTGTAAATGGATTAATTGTCGGCAACAAATTAGCCATTAACACCGCAGCAATAAAACCGTCAAACGAAAGTGAAGAATTGATGCTCGCTTTAGCCGAAAAACAAGTTGTGGTGGAGAAAACAAAAGCCAAAACAGTTGAAATTGAAGATTTAAAAGATCGATTGGTTGTTCAGAAAGAAATGAATCAGAAAATTATAAAAATTAATGATTTGAAAGTGAATCTGAATGATATGAATGGTTCTAAAGAAAACTCGGTTGAAAAATTGCGTTTGGTTTTAGAAGCAAATAAAAACGTTCAAGATATTTTGATGGCAAAATTGGATTCGCTCGTCAATTCCATGAATAACGATTTGAAGGAATTAAAACGAATGGATATTTTGAATGTTGAAGAATCTAAAAGATTAGAAAAACAATCTTCGGAAGGAATTAACAAAACCAACGAATTGTCTTCTCAACTAAAGAAAGAATTGGCTGAAAACAGAAAGGTTTATGCCGGATTGATGAATAAAGTAGAAAAAATTGCCGTCGAGGAAAATCAGGAATATAAGAAGAAAATCCGCGAAAGCGAGAAGAACAGCAGTGCTACATCTTTGCAGCAACGTTTATCTTTAGAAGAAATTAAACGTTATAAAATAGAGCAAGAGCAAGGTGATGCCAAAAATCAGCTTTTGATTGCCAAAATTGATTCATTAGATACTCAAAAAAAGATTGAAGTAAAAAGACATATCAGCAAAGCTTCTTATTATAGTATGGAAGCCAGAAAGTTTGATGATAGATTGGCTTTGGTTAAACTGAAAAAATATCAGAATGAAGCGATCAAAAAACAGAAAAAAAATAATAGTGAAGAAAATTCAAAAACAATTTCTTTAGAAGAAATGAAACAAGAATTGAAAGACAATCCGTTACGAACTGATAAAACAGTAAAAGTAGAAGTTTATGATAATCTTAGAGAAGTTTCGAATGGGTATTACTTAGTTTTGGGTATATTTACAGACGCAGTGGAGCGAGATAAGTTTATTATGAAACTCATTGATTCTGGCGAGTTTAACGCTAGTTTCTTCTTCAATATTAACAGTCTTTCGTACTATGTTTATGCCGATAAGTTCGAAAACATGGAAGAAGTACTTTATAAATGCAAGAAAAAAGAAGAAGATGAGTTATATAAAGATATTATGATTGCTAAAGTAGAAATCGATTTGAGGTAGATTTTGTTGAAATAAACAAACGGCGCGAATTTTGCTTTTGGTAAAAATTATAACTTATTTTAGAATTAGAAATTAAATTGTTTTAAGCCATATTATGAAATATTATTTAACATTATTGTCTCTTGTATTTTTTATGACTTCGAATGCATTTTCGCAAGAAAAAGTAGTGAAGTATAAAGTATCAAGCGGTGAAACTATTAATCAGATTGCGCAGAAATTTAAGGTGACTCCTTATGATATCTATCAGCTAAATCCAGATGCTAGAACGGGTATAACTCCGAATTCTGTGCTATTGATTCCAACTAAAAATGGGGAAACAAAGAAGGAAGAAACTGCAAAACCTAAAACTGTCGTTTCTTCTGGCAAAGAAGTAATTCATGAAGTACAGCCAAAAGAAACGTTTTATAGCATTGAAAAAAAATACGGAATTTCGGATGAAGCTCTAAAAGCAGCAAATCCGTTTTTGGAAAAAACTGGTGTTCAAATCGGGCAGAAATTAGTTATTCCTGCTAAAGGAGCAGCTCCAAAAACCGTTGCAAAACCTGCAAAAGAAAAAGCTGCAGAAAAATATGTATATCACGATGTACAGCCAAAAGAAACAAAATTTGGTATTGCAAAACAATACGATATGACTGTTGCAGAACTAGAAAAACGTAATCCTGATATTGTTGCAAATTTGCCAGTTGGTTACAGATTGACAATTAAAGGAACGGCTCCAAAAACGGAATCTGTACCAACAGAAACTGCAAAATCTGTAGAAAATAAAAAGCCTGTAGAAACTTCTAAAAAAGCAATTTCTTATATGGAATATCAAGTAAAACCAAAGGAAACTTTTTATAGTTTAGGAAGAGTTTTTCATTTATCACAAGAAGAATTAGTGGCTTTAAATCCGTCACTTTCTGAAGGTGTAAAAGAAGGAATGGTTTTGAAAGTTCCTGCGGGATATGTAGCTCCAGCTCCAATTATTGCGGCGCAAGTTCCAGCTGAAAAAACAGCAGATTCTTCTAACAGTAAACCAATTGAAACTACTGGCGGCGGAATTAAGATTGTTGATAAAGTAAAATCGACTGATAATAGTAATGCTGAAATCGTAGAATTAAGCAAAAAAAGAGGTGCAAATGAACGTAAAAAAGTAGTGTTATTGCTGCCATTTAATATGTCTAAGATTCAAAGTGATACAACGGGAACAGGCAGCAGAATTAAAAATGATAAGTTCTTAAATATGACTTTAGATTTTTATGCTGGTGCAATGATGGCTATCGATTCTGCAAAAACATTAAAATTGCCAATAGATGTTGCCATTTATGATTCGCAAGAAACTAAAACGACATCTAATATTTCTAGTTTGGTTTCTAAACTTCAAGATGCAGATGCTGTAGTTGGACCATTTTATCAAAATAATGCTGAGGCGACTGCAAATACACTTAGAATGTATAATGTTCCGGTTATTTCGCCTTTATCAAAAGATATTGCCAATCCGATTGAGAATTTATATCAGTCTATTCCAGCAAATGATGTAATAAAAAATGCGGTTTTTGATTACATGCGTTCTAAAAACGGAAATATTGTTGCTGTAGTTGATAAGAAAAAAGAATCGGTTATTAATTACATCAAACAAAATCAAAGAGGAGTTGCTTTTGCATCTTTGACAGAAACTGGAGGTTTGGATGCGGCTAATTTGAAAAGCTTATTAATTCCAAATCGAATGAATTATGTGGTGATGGAAACTGGAAATACAGCCATGATCAAAGCAACGATAAAAGCGATGTTAGATTCTCAAAAAACGTGTCAAGTACAGCTTGTAATTTTAGAACCAAACAGTACATTAGATACAGACGAAATCAGTTTTGATAATTTGGTAAAATTGAAATTGATGTATCCGTCTGTAACACGCGAAAGTGACGAACAATCGGTTTTAATTTATGAAAAACAATACCGTCTTAAAAACAAAGCAAATCCAACAACATATGCAACAAGAGGATTTGATGTGACGTTTGATACTATGATGCGTTTGGTACAAGGAAAAACGTTTCAAGAAACGGCAGATATGATGACTACGCAACAAGTAGATAATAAATTTCAATATTACAGAAAAGAAGATGGCGGACACGCTAACAAAGGTGTTTACATCTTATATTACGATAGTGACTTAACTTTAAAAGTAGCAAATTAATGACATCAAAAGTAACCTATTTAGGAGATTTAAGAACAAGTTCAATTCACGTGCAATCAGGAAGCGAAATTATTTCGGATGCACCATTAGATAATAACGGAAAGGGAGAGGCGTTTTCTCCAACAGATACAGTTGCAAATGCTTTGGCAAGCTGTATGATGACGATTATGGGAATTAAAGCTCGTGATTTAGAAGTAGATTTTGTGGGCTCTACCGCAGAAGTAACAAAAATTATGAATGCTGAACCAAGAAGAATTGGAGCAATCGAAATTGTTTTTAACATGAAAAGCAATGCTGATGAAAAAAGCAGAACCATTTTAGAACGTGCTGCAATGACTTGCCCTGTGTTTTTGAGTTTAAGTTCGGAAATAGAAAAGAAAATTTCTTTCGACTGGAGTTAATTTTTGAATAAATATTATAAAGTAAGCTGTCCCAAAAAGACAGCTTTTTTTATAAGCTTCGGAGAATCGAAATATTTATAGCAAAGAAAAGACCTTACAACATAAAGCTCCAGCGGAGCGACATATTTTTAATTTATAATATATGTCGCTCCGCTGGAGCTTTTTATCATTTGTCTGATTTGAATTCTATAAATATTTGCCCCGCTGGGGCTTTTTAAAAAATATTATGATTAGTCAAAGATAACTCCCTTTTGTGGAGATTTATTTTGTTTTATGAATTGTCTAAAAACAGACAAGAGAGCAATTTTTAACGTTGCTCTCTTGTCTTCTTTAACTAACCAATATTTATTCTGAAAACTCTAATTTTTTCAATTTATTCCATCCGCCGCGAGTGAAATCTGGAATTTCAACAGGAGCAGAATTATTGTCTAATGAAATTTCAGTTAATGGACCAAGGCAAGACCATTCCGCTAAATCGTAAACATCCATATCTAAAGGAAGTCCTTTTTGTAAGCAGTAAATTAATCTGTAATCCATAATGAAGTCCATTCCTCCGTGACCGCCAACTTTTTTAGCTTGTTCTTCAATTCCTTTTGCAATTGGGTGTTTGTATTTTTCCATCAACGCTTTTTTAACATCTGCAGGAACAAAAGAGTGCGCGCTTAATTTTTCGTGATTTGGTTTTACATCATCACTTAACTCTTTCCCGTCTAAAGCATAACCTTCTAACGGATATTTGTTTGCAAAACCTTTTGTACCGCTCAATTGGTACATTCTGCTATACGGACGAGGAGAAGTTACATCGTGCTGAATTTGAATTGTTTTTCCGTTTTCAGTACGAATCATGGTCATTGTATGATCTCCATTTCTAAAATCTTTAATTTCTTTTCCAGATTTTTCTTTAATATAAGCAGGATTTCCAACCGCTTTTGTATCCATAGAAACCAAGAAATTCATTTTGTCTCCACGGTGAATGTTTAATGCCTGACAAGCTGGTCCCATTCCGTGTGTAGCGTAAACATCTCCACGGTGTTTGATGTTGTAATCCATTCTCCAGTTGTTCCAATATTCTCCCCAAAATGGTTGTAAACCATGAATATAAGAACCTTCAGCGTGAAGAATTTCTCCAAAAACACCTTGTTGTGCCATATTTAAAGTCGTCAATTCAAAGAAATCGTAAACGCAATTTTCCAATTGCATACAATGTTTACGAGTTTTTTCAGAAGTATCAATAAGTTCCCAGATTTCTTTCATAGTCAAAGCACCTGGAACTTCAATTGCAACGTGTTTTCCATCTTTCATGGCTTGAACACCAATTGAAGCGTGATGAAGCCAGTCAGTCGCAACATATACTAAATCTACGTTTGGTAAAGCGGTTACTTTTCTCCAAGCATTTTCATCTCCGTAAAATTCTTGTGCTTTTGGAAAACCAGCTTTAGTTAAAATTTCATTTGATTTTGCAGTGTTTTCTTGAGTCATATCGCATAACGCCACAATTTCTACACCTGGAATATGTGTCATACGTTCAACTGCTCCCGGACCGCGCATACCAAGTCCGATAAAAGCAACACGAACAGTTGGAATTGCTGGCGCAGCCAAACGCAAAACATCGGTTTGACCTTTAGCTCTTGCAGGAGTTTTTGTTTTTATCATTTGAGCCGATGCAAAAGTTCCCCACAACATAATGCATGCGGCTAAAATGAATTTTAAATTACTGGTTTTCATAGTTAATTTGTTTTAAATGTTTTGATAGTTTTTATACTATCGGAAATACTGAAAATTTTATTTTTTTTTGAGATAGTTTAAGGTAATGCACTAAAATCTATTTCAGGTTTTTTATTGTTAAGTGGTCTTGTAAAGTTAGTTTTTGGCGTTGTATAATTATTAAAAAAGCCTCCATTTTTTAAATAGAAAGAATTGTTTTCTGTTCCGCCTGCAAAATCCATTCTATATTCTTTCGCGCCCGTATTGTCATTTGTAAATCTGGCTGTATTGATTTCTGTCCAATTTCCTTTTTCATTACAAATCCATTGATTGTTGAAAAGCACTTTTCGAGAAAAATCGCCTTGTTCTGGAATAAAATTCTCTAAGAACGAGTGAAACCTTTTTAAATAAGTATTTGTTTCTGGACGATTGAAACTAGCGATCAATAACCATTTATTTAATTCTGGAGCGAAAAAATATGCTGTATATGTTGTAGAATTATTTCCGTTCGGAAAACCTCTTAACAAGAACTTGTAAGTTGTGCCAGCTTTCCAATTGTACTTTAAATAACTTTGTCCGCCTGAACCTTCATTTCCAAATTCTCCGGTATGAACATTTTCGCCTTTTTTAAGCATTTTGATTTTATGCGATTCTGGAATATTATTTGGATCATCGGTATTAAAAGGACTCCAAACTGAGAATAAAACCCTTCTTTCGGTTGCTGAGTTTACTTGAATTCCGAAATAACCTTCGCCAAAACCATTTGCCATAAAATAAGAACCAATTTTATCTTCGTTTTCTGGAACCGTTATTTCGTTATAAAACCATTCTGCATTTATGTTTTCTTGAACAGGATAGTTTAAGTGAACAGATGGACCGCGACGTCCCCAATGATAAAAATTACCTTCGTTATTTGGAACGTAAGAGATTTTTCCGTCGTAATCAGCGCTGGAAATTTTTAATCTATTGATGGATGGAAAACGATCGCCATTTTTACTAATTCCTTTTATTTTTAGTGCAACATAACCTTCCTGGTTGATTTTCCAATTTCCAATTACAACTGCTTTCTTTGAAATATTGAAAGTTACTTTTTTAGCGTCATTATTAATCGAAAATTCAAGCTCTGATTTTCCATAAACTTCAATAGATTCTTCAACAGAAATCTGAAAAGTTCCCGGTTTGAAAATTCTGAAATAAACGGTAAAGGTTTCGTCAGCATTTTTCCAATTCTCAATGCCATTGTCTGTAATCGTATTATTGTCTTCTAGATGTTTAGAACTGTATGCATTTCCTGCCAATGGTAAAGAAATGGATGTTTTAGGATTTTCTATTTCGTTATTTTCTGAACCACTTTCGCTGTGGTCGGTACAGGAGAATGATACAAGTGAAAAAGCTAAAATTAGATAAAGTAAATTTTTCATTAGTAAGTATTGAGTGATTAACTTTTTTTTAAACCTCTCTAATTTTTTTACTACTAGAGAGGCTGTTAAAAACAATAAACAAATCTAAAACGATTATGGGTTTTGGGTCAAAGTACCTGGATAAGCATTAATTTCTGATTGCGGAATGTATTGAACCACTCGTAAACTTGTTGCAGGAACATCGTTCATTGGCAAATGAGGACCAGTATAACGACGTGTCATAGTTTGTCCGTTTCTGTAAACATCATAACCACGATGTGCTTCAAACGCAAGTTCTAATTGACGTTCTTCATCAATTCTTTGTACAGCGTTTGTGCTATTTAAAGAAGTATAACCTCCACCAACAATAGCTCTTTCGCGAACTTTATTCAAATTGATTAAAGCATTGGCATAATCTCCTTTTTTAGCATAAGCTTCAGCAAGATTTAAATACATTTCTGCCAATCTCGAAATAATAGGAGAGTGCAAGTGAGAATCATTATCCTGAAGTGAGCATTTTGTAATGTAATACATTGGATATACACGGTTTAAAAGCATCATATAATCTTTTTCGCCAGTATAAGTTTTTCCTTCATATACAATTGAATACTGATTTTCGGCAGCATTTACAGTTGTTAAATTATAGTTTGTAGTTCCGATAGTAATATAAAATGAGCCATCAGCATTACGTTTTAAAGGTTGCTGCATGTAGTTGTATCCTGTTTGAGTTCCTCCAGCATTAAAAACATCGTAGATAAAACGGAAAGCTTCAGTTTTGTTTCCAGCAGCATCTGTAGCGTATTGCGGATCGATGAAAGCCCAACGTGCATCATTTTTTCCTCCAGCTTTTCGAAGCAAATCTAAATACTCAGCACTCGCATACATTTCTCCCCAACCTTGACCTTGAATATTGGCATACATACCACCAATTCCGTAATAGTGATCGTAACCAGAAAACTCAGAAGCAACTTGTTTTACAGCAAAAATAGTTTCGGTTTGCTCTGGCGCGTCAGGAGCATAAGTGTTATATTTCATGAAGCTTGCACGGCTCAATAAACTGTAACGTCCGCTTGCGATTACTTTATTCGAATATTCGATAGACTGTGTTGCAAATTCTTGATTTGGAGAATCATAAGTACCGCTCATGTACAAATAAATTCTAGAAAGCATTGCTTGAGCCGCTTCTTTTGTTGCATAAGCAGCAGATTTATCAGCATTCATTAAAGTTTCTGCTTTTTTCAAATCATTAATTGCTTGTGCATAAGTATCTTTTACAGTTGAACGATCTGGTAAAGTCAAATTGTTTAAGTCGTCTGGAAGACCATTTACAATTGGAACTCCTAAATTGGTTTCAGGAGATTGTGCATAAGGTCTTCCGTATGTTTTTCCTAAATAAAAGTAAATCATACCTCTCAAATAATACGCTTCACCTAACTGCTGATCAACTGCGTCACTTTCTCCTTCTTTAATAATTTTAATTAAATCACTTGATTGCGAAATTATTTTATAACTGTTATTCCAAAAAACAGACAAACGCCCATTATTGGTAACATGCTGATAAGAAATAAAAGAATAAAATGCATCCGTAGAAGTTCCTCTAATCATAATGTTGTCGCCTGGATATTCGCCAACTCTGTGCATAACGTCGGACCAGCCTTTAAGCTGTGCATAACATCCGTTTAGTAAAACTTCAATAGAAGCTTCTTTATCTTCCTGAATTTTATCTTGCGTATAGGAATTAAATGGTTCTCTGTCTAACTCACATGAAGACAGGAAACTAATTGCTGTAAATAATAGAAATATCTTTTTCATGATTTTGTTTTTAAAGAGTTAAGTTAAGTCCTAATACTACTTTTCTTGTTGAAGGATAAACTTGCGTAGCAACACCAGAAATTGCTCCATTAATTGGCGGAATTTCAGGATCAACTCCAGAATAATGTGTGATAGTAAATAAATTTTCTCCAGCGATATATAATCTTAAATTTGAAATATATAGACTTTCAATCGGCATGTTGTAGCCTAAAGTCACACTTCTCATTTTTAAGTAAGTTCCGGTTTCTAAGAAACGAGAAGAAGCTTTGTTTGAGTTACTCGGATTATTGTAAATCGCTTGCGGATGTGTTGCAATATCTCCAGGTTTTTCCCAACGGCTCCAACCGCTATGTAAATTCATTTGATTACGATCTGTATAAGCTCCGTCCGAATCAAATTCTGCTCTTGCATAATTGTAGATTTCTCCGCCTACAGAATAACTGAAAATAGCTGCGAAATCGAAATTTTTATAATTTAAATTGGTAGAAAAACCTCCAAAAAAATCAGGAGTATAAGCTCCAATTACTTTTTGGTTTTTAGAAGCAGCCGCATAATCATAAGTTTTAACACGTGCTCCGTTTGCATCTGTTGTCATCCATTGAGGTCTTCCATTTTCAGGATCAACGCCAGCCCATTCTGTTAAATACCAACTGTCTACATCTTTTCCTGGAGTAAGTAATTTACTTGCAGAACCTGCTATACCACTTCCGTCTCCAACAATAATCTGAGTTTTACCTCCGTAAAGACTTGTTACTTTATTTTTATTTGTTCCGATGTTGGCATCAACAGACCATTTTAAATTATCATTTTTAATAATATCTACGTTAATTGATGCTTCAAAACCTCTATTATTTACCGCTCCAACATTTTTCCAAATACTGGTTACCCCAATTACACCTGGGAGAGGCACTTGATATAAAAGATCTGAAGTATTTTTATTGTAATAATCTAAAGTTATGTTTACACGATTGAATAATCCGATATCCAAACCTACATCACCTGTATATGTTTTTTCCCAGCTTAAGTCAGGATTTCCCAATTGCGAAATTAAAGCTCCCGGATTTTCATTATAACTTTGTGAAAAAGAATATAATGGAAGGTGAGGATATAAGCTGTTTGGTCTGTTACCTACTGAACCGTAACTTGCTTTTAATTTTAAATTATGAATAAAATCGGCATGGAAAAAGCTTTCTTTATGAATATTCCAACCACCGCTCACAGAAAAGAAATTTCCGTATTGTGCATTTTTTCCAAAGTTTGATGCACCATCACGACGAAAAGAAACTTGTGCTAAATAGCGGTCATCATAAGAATAATTTAAATTCGACAATAAAGACTGAACAGCCCATTGCGATCTTCCGCCGCCCACTTTTTCTGGAACAGCTGCTGCATCGGCAACGATAATTCCTGGCGGAATTCCAGTTGCAATTCCGTTGCTGTATTTAGAATTGTATTCATTCCATTCGTAACCTGCAACAGCATTAAAACTATGTTTGTCAAAAGTTTTATTAAATCTTAAAAGCTGGTTGCTGTAAACACGGTTGTAATTGCTGAAATAATCTTCAATTCTTCCTTTAACAGCTTCGCCAGAAGAAGATCTCGGATCTGAATAATACGTTGAGGTGTAACTTCCAAAAATATAATTGTTTACAGAAGCAAAAGTCAGCCAGCTTGTAAATTTAATATCAAAATCCATATTGGCACGAACGGTATAACTTTCAGATTCACCATAGTTCCATTGTAAATCATATAAATAATTAGAACCTGTCGTGTTTACCCAAGTCGGATTTGGAGCATTTCCAACTAGACTTCCATCTTCCAAATATGGACTATCCCAAGGCATATTTCCGTACAAAGCGCCTACAGAATGCTGTTGATCAAATGTTGTTTCTTTAGTTAAGTTTATTTGAGGACGTACAGTAAACCAAGTATTCGGTTTGTACTCAAATTTCATTAATCCATTGTATTTTTTATATTCATAACCTTTTATAGCTCCAGTTTCGTCATAATATCCAAGAGAAACATAGCTTTTAAAATTGTCACCGCCTCCGCTGATAGACAGATTGTAATCGTTTGCAATTCCTGTTTTACTTCCGTTGTCCCACCAATCGAAGTTTTTGTTTCGCAATTCAGGATTCCACCACCAAACATTCTGGAAATCTTCTTTGTTAGCAAAAGAATCATACAAATCATATAATTCTGCGCCATTCATAATGTCAAAATTTCCGTTATTGATTGTAGTCATTGCGGTTCTAGCAGAGAAATTAATAGTTGCTTTTCCTTTTTTACCGCTTTTTGTAGTAACCACAATAACTCCGTTTGCACCTTGAGAGCCGTAAACAGCAGTAGAAGCAGCATCTTTAAGAACGGTAAGTGTTTCGATATCGGCAGGATTCATATTTCCAGAACTGTTTCCGACAATTACTCCATCAATAACCCAAAGCGGATCTGTGCTTCCGTTTACAGTAGTTCTACCGCGAATAATAATTTTTCCAACCGATCCAGGCTGTCCTCCGCCTGTGTTTACAAAAACACCAGTAGCTTTTCCTGCAAGCATGTTTTCGACAGCAGGAGTAGTAACATCAACAATTTTTTTATTGTCTAAAGTTTGAAGCGAACCTGTTAGACTTTCCTTTTTAACTTTACTGTATCCCACAACAACTACTTCATCCATTTGTTGTCCAGATTCTTTCATTGTAACTTTTAAAGAAGAATTTCCTGCAGCAACTTCTTGTTCCTGCATTCCAAGAAATGAAAACACTAATATCGTTGAGGCGCTTGGAACTTCGATAGCAAAACTTCCGTCAATATCGGTTTGAACACCAGTTTTACTTCCTTTAATAACAACATTTACCCCAGGAATTGGAGTTCCTTTTTCGTCTACGACTTTCCCTTTTACTATTTTTTGAAATGCTAATAAACTGGTTTTGTTTAAAGCGATTTCACTAATCGGTGCTGCAGACGCTGCTTGAATGCTTAAAGACAACAATGAAAACAAAGCCGTTTTTAAGCTTTTTTCAAGTACTGAATGCATTCTTAAAGTGCTGGACTTTTTAGCGAATACTTTTTTCATACTCTGGTTAGGTTTTGGTTAATAATTGAGTTTTTGTTTAGTTATTTTTTCTTTTCTAAAGACTAAAATTTTGGTTTTGTTGATGATTTTGAATTCGTTTTTTTAGCTAAAAATGATCGAAAATGAATGCAAATTTTATCCTCAAAATTTTAATTGTTCGACGAAACTAGAGATTAAAAAATTATAAAACAAGAAAAAACACAAAAAATGTGCTCGAACACACAGAATTTATGTTCTCGAGCACATAAAATTGTGCAATTGATTTTTTTGAGATAAAAAAGTTGAAGATATTTTAAAATAAAATGTAAAATAGACAGTTGTTAGATTTAATCGGATTCTTAGCCTGTTGTTTTCTTTTTTAAAGAATATAAAGTAGATTGGTTTTTTAGTAAGAATTTCGCAATTGTTGATTTCGAAACCTAAGAATTGATTAACTATTTTTAAAGTTTAAATATGTGAGTTTTTTCTTTCTCTATTTTTTTATTCATGTTATAATAAAAAAAGCATTTAGATTTTTTGAAAAAGTTTGCCTTATATTAGCCTTTTTTAAATTAATAAAAAGATGTTTTTTTGAAAGTAGAATAATTGCATTTTTTAAAGCGCTATTATTTATTTCGAAAATTAAAATAAAACCAAAAAAATGAGTTCAGATTTAAAAGCCTACAAAGTCAATTTAGTTAAACAAAACGAAAGCGTAAATATTGAAAACTTGGATCCTGATTTTTGGGAAAAAGCAAACTGTTTAACAGACTTTTGTTCGGCTTGGAAAACAGATCCATTTTCAAAAATTGAATTTAGAGCAAGATGGAATTCAGATTATTTATATTTTAATTTTCAAGTTTTTGATTCGGAAATTTATATCGACAGAAAAGACAATTCTACAGACAGCATTTGCAATTCAGATAGAGTGGAGCTTTTTTTTAGAAAAGATGAAAAAATGAGCCCGTATTATTGTTTAGAAATGGATGTTGATGCTCGAATTCTGGACTTCGAAGCTTATCCAAAATGGAATTTCGATTACAATTGGAAATGGCCGAAAGGACATTTAGAAATTTATTCTTTTAAAAACGCCAATTCATTTACCGTTCAAGGAAAAATAAGCATGGCTTCGCTTAAGGAATTAGATTTAATTCAGAATAATGTTATTGAAACTGGAGTATATCGAGCCAAATTCTCAAAAAATGAAAACTTAGAATACGAACCAACATGGATTTCTTGGGTTAATCCTAAAACAGAACAACCAAATTTTCATATCGCATCTTCGTTCGGAAAATTTATTCTTGAAGAATAATTATCTAAAATTAATAGAGGTAAAAATCAGCATTTTCGACATTAATAATATCAATTGGCAATAAAATCGTTTCAGGAATTTCTTTGCTGTACAAGAAATGTTCTGCCAATGTGCTTACGCCTAAATACGCTTGTCTTTTCTGATTTTGGTGAATTAAAAAATGCAGTAATCCTTCGTTTAAGAAATTGACATTCTTTTCGATTAAATCGTATCCAATCAGCGCTATTTTTTTGTCTTTCAAGCTAGAAAGAGTTGTAGCAATTTGATACGCTTTTGATGTTGTAATAAAAATGCCTTTTAAATGCGGATTTTCTTCAAGGAAATTTAAAAACTTGCTTTCAACATTTGGATGTTTTAGTTTTAGTGTTGTCAGCGAAAAATTATTCAATTTCTTTTCTTCAAAATAACTTCTGAAACCTTTTTCCTTTTCCTGCATGTGAACCGCATTTTTCAAACTTTCATCAATATGAACAATCGCAATTTGACCTTCGGATAAAATTAAGTTCATTAAACTAGCAGCAACTCGGCCGCTTTTGTAAAGATCCTGACCAACAAAACATTTCACAATGTTAGACTCAATCTGATTATTGAAAGTATTGACAATAATGTTCGATTCTTCATAAACTTTAACTGCCTCAATCGTTTCTTTATGAAATACGGGAGCAATTAAAACCGCATCGGGTTCAAGACTTAAAACCTTATCGTTAACATTTACAAACGATTTTTTGCTTTCTGGATTAAAATACTGAATTGTAATATTGACGCTGTAAGGTTTAAATTCCTTTACAGCATCTTGAATTCCGTTAACGCAAGGAAGCCAGTACGAATCTATTTCAGGATCAGGGAGTAAAACACAGATTTTGTAAATCTTAGTATTTTTTAAATTTCGTGCAATTAAATTAGGCTCATAATCAATAACATTTAAGACCTCATTAATTTTTTCCAGCGCCGCAGGAGAAACTTTTCCTCTATTATGCAAAACTCTGTCGACAGTTCCTTTAGAAACTCCGGCCATTTGCGCAATGTCTTTAATAGTATATTTTTTATCCATATAAGCAAATATATAAATAACATTTAATTTTTCGGAATATACTTTGGATGAATTTTAAAAATGTGCTCGAGAACATTTTTTAGTGTGTTCGAGCACATTTTTTCTGAATTTATTTGTTTTATCAAAATATAATCTATAGTTTCGTACAATCAAAACCCAAAATCAAAGTAAATTTACTAATCAAAATATACTTTAAAACGCTGTTTTTTAGTATTATAATATCTTGTTTTTAAATGAGGAAAATTACAGCTTCAGCGCCAGGGAGAACCTGTCTTTTTGGAGATCATCAAGATTACTTAGGACTTCCTGTTATAGCTTGCGCCATAGATAGAAATATTAAGCTAATTGCCAAAGAAAATCAGACCGATACTTTTGTGCTCAATATGATTGATATAGACGAAATTCGGATCATAGATATTCATGCTACATTCGAAAAATTAGAAGCAAGAGATTATTTTGCTTCAGCGCTTCGCGTTTTACGCAGATATGGTTGCATTCCAACATCAGGTTACACAATAACTATTACCGGAGATATTCCAATAAATTCAGGAACATCAAGTTCTTCGGCATTATTAATGGCTTGGATTCGTTTTTTAATTGAGGCTTTTGGAATTAATCAAGAAGTCACGCCCGATTTTCTTTCGAAATTAGGCTATGAATCTGAAGTTTTAGAACATGGAGAACCTGGAGGAATGATGGATCATTTTAGCATTGGCGTTGGAAATATCGTGTATATAAACACCAAAAATCCATTCTCGTTTGATGTAATCGGAACGGAGTTAAAAGGTTTGATAACTGGAGTTTCTGGAGTTCCTAAAGAAACAATCGGTTTAATCGGCGAATTAAAAGGGAATGCTTTAATGGCGATTGATATTGTTAAACAAAACTATCCCGAATTCGATTTGAACGCTTCAGAAATTGAAGATTTAAATAAATATAGAAATTGTCTTCCAGATCGTTTGATTCCGTTTTTTGAAGCAGCAATCAAAAATTACCATTACACTAAAGAAGCATTAAAAGAATTTGAAAAGCCAGTTTTAGATCTTAAAAAAATTGGTGCTTTAATGAATGGTCATCATGAAATTTTGCGAGATCTTCTTAAAATAACAGTTCCTAGAATAGACGCTATGATCAATGCGGCTTTAAAAGCGGGCGCCTACGGTGCTAAAATTGTGGGTTCTGGAGGAGGAGGAAGCATTGTGGTTATTGCAGATCCTGAAAAAGAAGATGCGGTTATAAAAGCAATTTTAAATGCTGGAGCAGAAGAAGCTTATGTAGTTAATGTAGATCCGGGAGTACGAATTATTGATAATATTGAAATTTAAAATAAAATGCACAACAACTTAGTAATTCTAGCCGGCGGAGCTTCTTCTCGTATGAAAAAAGAAGCGGTTTTAGATAATTTGACTCCAGAAGAAATTGCTCAGGCAAACGAAAGAAGTAAAGGTTTAATTGGTGTCGGTGCGAGCGGAAGACCTCTTTTAGATTATCTTTTATGGAATGCAAAAAAAGCTGGCTATAAAAACATCTATATTATAATAGGTGAACAAGGAGAATTGTTTAAAGAGTTTTATGGAAGTCAAATGAAAAATAATGACTTTCACGGGCTGAACATCTCATTTGCTGTTCAATATATTCCTGAAGGAAGAGTAAAACCTTTTGGAACTGCCGATGCTTTATTTCAGGCGGTAGAACAATATCCAGAATTGAATTCGCAGTTTTACTCCGTTTGCAATAGTGATAATTTGTATTCAGCAGAAGCTTTGCGCGCATTAAGAGAAACCGAAAGCCTGAACGCATTTATTAGTTACGATCGAGATGCAATGGATTTTCCGCAAGAGCGTATTTCTCGTTTTGCAATTGCAAAATTAGATAAGGATAATCAGCTTTTGGATATCTTAGAAAAACCTTCAGAAGAGGTTTTAGAAGAATATAAAGATGCAGAAGGAAAAATACGCGTAAGTATGAATGCTTTTAAGTTTAATGGCAAAACATTATATACACATTTAAAGAATTGTCCTGTTCATCCAGAGCGCGATGAAAAGGAATTGCCAACGGTACTTTTAAACTCCGTTAAAGAAAATCCGCAAACTACAGTCGGAATTCCGTTTTCTGAGCACGTTCCAGACCTTACAGCCAAAGAAGATATTGCTGATGTAAAAACATATTTGGCAAAATATTACCCTGATTTAAACTGGAATAGCAAAAATTAACAAAACTTTCATATCTAAATTAGAGATTAGGGAAATTTAATGTAGTACTTTTGTTTTGCAAAAAAAATGCAGATATTTGCATAAATTACGCAATCAATAATGTGAGAGTTGATTCTAATTTAGATTTTGAATTAAATAAATCTATAAACTAATCAACCAAAAATTATGACAAACATTCAAAGTACATTACAGGTAGAAAGAAAAAGTGCCATTGTTCCGATGGTCATTCTAACATTATTGTTTTTTATTCTAGGATTTGTAACTTGGCTAAACGGGCCGCTAATTCCGTTTTTTGAATTGGCTTGCGAATTGACTTCTTCTCAAGCTTATTTTGTAACCTTCGCGTTTTATATTGCTTATTTCGTAATGGCAATTCCTTCTTCTTATATTATTGAAAAAGTGGGATATAAAAACGGAATATCTTTAGGATTATTAATTATCGCCGCTGGTGCGTTTATGTTTTATCCAGCAGCATCTAGCCGAACTTTTCTTTTGTTTTTAATTGCATTATTTATAATGGGAACTGGTTTAGCAGTTTTGCAAACCGCTTCAAATCCGTATGTTGTGGTAATTGGACCGAGAGAAAGTGCTGCTGCAAGAATAAGTGTTTTAGGAATTGCAAATAAACTGGCTGGCTTTGTGGCTCCAATCGTGCTTACAGTTCTTGTTTTGTCTAATATGCAAGACTTTACCGCAGAAAAAATCGCTTTGATGGACGAAGCTGCAAAAAATACGGCGTTAAATTCTCTTGCTTTGCAATTACAAACACCGTATCTTTATATGGGGTTGATTATTAATGTTTTAGCTTTAATGGTGAAATTTTCTCCTTTGCCAGAAATTGATTTGGATGAAGAAGGAAATGTATCGAATCTGAGTGTTTTCAAACAAATTAAAAATGCTTTTAGATACCCGCAATTGGTTTTAGGGGTAATTACTTTAATGCTGTATTTATCTGCTGAAGTTTTAGCTGGAGATTCGATCGGCGCTTTTGGAAAACAGTTAGGAGTTTATGGAGAAGATGGAAATTTCTATCTAAAGCTAACTTCATTTACAATGTCGGCAATGGTGATTGGATATGTTCTTGGAATCGTTTTAATACCTAAATATGTTTCTCAGGTTAAGGCTTTAAAAGTATCTGGAGTATTAGGAATAATTTTAGTTTTGGCAATTGTTTTAATTTCTCCAAAAATTATGATTGAAGTTCCAGGGACTTCAAATATTCCTTTAGTAATACTTTTAGTAGCGCTTTTAGGATTAGCAAATGCATTGTGCTGGCCTGCAATCTGGCCAATGGCGTTGCAAGATTTAGAAGGTTATACAAAAATTGGAAGCGCAATTTTGATTATGGGAATTATTGGTGGAGCTGTTTTTCCACTTTTTTACGGAATGATTACAGAAAGCATAAATTCCTCTTTAGTTGCAAAAAATATGCAAAATGTATCAAAAAGCGGAAATCAAATTGCTTATCTAATGTTATTGCCTTCTTATATAATGATTCTTTTTTATGCTGTAAAAGGACATAAATACAGGAAATGGTAATAATTTAAAAGAACAAAAAATAAAAAATTAATATATCATGTTAAAAAGTAAAATCGACAAGGCAACAGGTTTCGAAAAACGATTCGAAAACATCAACACAGTTGTTTTTGAAAATTCAACGGATGCTTCAAAAGAAGTGGCGCAAGAAATTGCAACTTTAATCAAAGAAAAACAGAATGAAGGAAAACCTTGTATTTTAGGTTTGGCAACTGGTTCTTCTCCAAAAGGATTGTATGCTGAATTAGTTCGTCTTCATAAAGAAGAAGGTTTGAGCTTTAAAAACGTAATTAGTTTTAATTTGGATGAATATTATCCAATGGAACCAAATTCAATCAACAGTTATGTTCGTTTCATGAAAGAACTTTTGTTTGATCATGTCGATATTTTACCTGAAAACGCTCATGTTCCAGATGGACTTTTAACAAAAGAACAAATTGCAGATTATTGCCACGAATACGAAGCAAAAATCGAAGCTTTAGGCGGAATCGATTTGCAGGTTCTTGGAATTGGAGGTAACGGACATATTGGTTTTAACGAATCTGGTTCGCTTCAAAACTCTAAAACTCGTTTGGTTGCGTTAGATCATATTACAAGAGTTGCAGCAAGTAAAGATTTTTATGGTTTAAATAATACGCCAAGAACAGCAATTACACTTGGAGTTAAAAAAATCATGGAAGCAAAAAGAGTAATCTTGTTAGCTTGGGGAGAAGGAAAAGCAAACATTGTAAAAAAATCTGTTGAAGACGAAGTTACAAACCGAGTTCCAGCGTCATTTTTGCAAGAACACAACAATGCAGTTTTTATTTTAGATAAAGAGGCTTCTTCAAAATTAACGAGAATCAACAAACCTTGGTTGGTTGAAAAAATCGTTTGGACAGACAAATTAACTCGTAAAGCAGTTTTAGGATTGGCTTTAGATCTTAAAAAACCAATTTTAATGCTTACCGATGCAGATTATATCGAAAACGGTATGAGTGATTTGTTGGCAGATTCAGGTCCGGCTTACGACACTAATATTAAGATTTTTAATAAATTACAAAATACAATTACAGGTTGGCCAGGTGGAAAACCAAATGCAGATGATTCTAATCGTCCTGAAAGAGCGGAACCAGCTAAAAAACGTGTATTGATATTCAGTCCGCATCCTGATGATGATATTATTAGTATGGGAGGAACTTTCATGCGTTTGCAAGAGCAAGGTCATGAAGTGCACGTGGCTTATCAAACATCTGGAAATATTGCCGTTGCTGATGATGAAGCGCTTCGTTTCGCAAGATTCGTAATTGATTACAACGAAAAATTCGGAATAAAAAGTGAGCAAGCAGATGATATTTACAAAAAAGCAGAAGCATTCTTACAGAATAAAAAGAACAGCGAAATTGATATTCCAGAAGTTCGATACATTAAAGGTTTAATTAGAAAAGGAGAGGCGAGAGCTACAAGTCATTTTGTTGGTCTTCCAGATTCTCAGATTCACTTTATGGAATTACCTTTCTATGAAACTGGAACAATCGAGAAAAAACCAATCGGACCAGAAGATGTTCAGTTGACGGTTGATTTAATTGAAAAAATTAAACCACACCAAATTTACGCAGCAGGAGATTTAGCAGATCCACACGGAACTCACAAAGTTTGTTTAGATGCAATTTTTGAAGCCGTTAAGGTTTTGAAACCAAAAGAATTTATGAATGACTGTTGGTTATGGTTATACCGTGGAGCTTGGCAAGAATGGGGAATTGACGAAGTTGAAATGGCGGTTCCGATGAGTCCAGATCAAGTTTTAGCAAAACGTCACGGAATTTTCAAACACCAATCGCAAAAAGATGGAGTTGTTTTTCAAGGAACAGACGCGAGAGAGTTCTGGCAAAGAGCAGAAGACAGAAACCGCGAAACAGCAGAATTGTACCACCAATTAGGTTTAGCAACTTATGCTGCAATGGAAGCATTTGTGAGATGGCATTACTAAAAAGTGTCAAAGGTTCAGAGGGACAAAGGGACAGAGGTTTCTATCTGTGCTGAACTTTTTTTAAATAATATTTTTGAAGCAGGAAGAGAGGGCGGAAATAAGTTCTTTTTTCTTGCTTCTTTTTTTTAAGCCTCTAAGTTGCTGAGACACTAAGGTTCTAAGTTTTTAATCTGTGAGAATCCTTTTAATCAGTGCAAAAGAAAAAATAAATAGTAGTTTTGCGTGAAATGAAATAAGCAGAAAATCTACGAAGTCTTTCATCTTGCTTCTTTCTTCTGCAAGAAAACTATGGATCAAGACAAAAAACAACTCATCAAATTAGCGCACACCAAAATGCCTTTCGGGAAATACGAAGGAAAATATTTAATTGACTTGCCTGAATATTACGTTGTCTGGTATCATAATAAAGGATTTCCAAAAGGAGAGTTAGGACAGCAACTACAGCTTATTTATGAATTGAAATTAAATGGTTTGGAAGAATTGATTCGAAATATTAAGAAGCAATATCCGAAGCCTTAAAAACTAAATATACTTTCCTAAATAAAGTAGTTTAATCTTATTTTATTCTTTTTTTGACTTTTAAAGGCCTTTTATCTTCTGATACATATTTATCATTGTTTAAAGATAAAATACTAAATTAGGTAATTTCTAGATTGCCTTGAGTTTAAAAGGTTTTTATGAGAAAAATTACATTGTTATTTTTTATTATTGTACAAGTGTGTGTTGCTCAGACTAATAATGTGAATCAATTATTGATAGACGGAGAAAAGGCTTATTTAGAAAGTGATTTTTTATTAGCAAAAGAAATATATACGAAGATTACGATTGAAGATCCAAAAAACAAAGATGGATGGTTTAATCGTGCTGCTGTAGAATTAAAATTAGGTGATAATGAAACTGCCTGTGAAGATTTTTATCAAGCTTATTTGTTGCACGATGGAGAAGCACAAAAAATAATTCGAGAAAACTGTCCTGATTTTAGAAATGGTTCAATAATGTCTTTAAGTGATGTGGAAGAAAAGCCTAAATTTTTGTATGGAAAAAGGGAGTTTTTACTAATTGAAAACAATAGTTTGAATCCTAAATTTTGTAGTATTCTAAGAACAAGGTTAAAATGGTCTCCAATTATTTCTAAGTATAAAGGAAGAATTTATATTCAATTTCAAATTGATAGATTTAATAAGTTAGATGTGAAATTGCTAAATGTTAGCGGAAATCAGAAAGAAGCTAAAATTATTAAAAAAGAAGTATTGTCTATTTTAGATGATATAGTAGTGTATATTTCAGCTAAAAATCATGGAGTAAATGTTGATTTATGGGATAAATGGTCTTTAACGCTAAATTTTTTAATGGTTTCTTCTAATTAAAATTATAATCTAACATTTTGTGATATAGAGTTTTTTTTGAAAGATATGATGTGTTATAGAAGTATTAATGATTATACATAGAAATTAGATCTTAATTTTTGTTTTTTAATTTATTAAAGTTCTCCATAATTAGTTGCGAATTTTTAGCTAAAATCCTAAAAAGCTTTCGTTTTATAAAGCCAGAACTTCAAACGGCTATTTAAATTGAAAGAAGTCTAAAAAATTAAAAATTATCTCATTCTGGAATTGATAAATTGTCTAATTAAATTTGTACTTTTGCCAAGTTTTTTACACAACTACTTACAAACAAACAACAGAATGAATCAAACAAAATATATTTTTGTTACAGGAGGTGTGACCTCTTCATTAGGAAAAGGGATTATCGCGGCATCTTTGGCAAAATTGTTACAAGGAAGAGGATACCGCACAACTATTCAGAAATTTGATCCATATATTAACGTTGATCCAGGAACTTTGAATCCTTATGAGCACGGAGAATGTTATGTGACAGATGATGGAGCTGAAACAGACTTAGACTTAGGGCACTATGAGCGTTTCTTGAACGTTCCTACTTCTCAGGCTAATAACGTTACTACAGGAAGAGTTTATCTTTCGGTTATTGAAAAAGAAAGAAGAGGAGAATTTTTAGGAAAAACGGTGCAAGTTGTTCCTCATATCACAAACGAAATCAAAGACAGAATGCAATTGCTAGGTAAATCTGGCGATTATGATATTGTTATTACTGAAATTGGTGGAACTGTCGGTGATATCGAATCTCTACCTTATATTGAATCTGTTCGTCAATTAGTTTGGGAATTAGGTGAAAATAACGGAATTGTTATTCACTTAACGTTAGTTCCATTTTTGGCTGCTGCGGGTGAATTAAAAACAAAACCAACACAGCACTCTGTTAAGACTTTAATGGAAAGTGGTATTAAAGCAGATATTTTGGTTTGTAGAACAGAGCACGAATTGTCTCAGGAATTACGCCAGAAATTAGCTTTATTCTGTAATGTGAAAAAAGAAGCAGTTATTCAGTCAATTGATGCTTCTACTATATATGAAGTTCCAAATTTAATGCTTGAAGAAGGATTAGACGTTGTAGCTTTAAAGAAATTAGATTTGCCTAAAAAAGCATCTCCAGATCTTAAAAACTGGAATACTTTCTTAAAAAGATTAAAAAGTCCAAAACAAACTGTAAATATTGGTTTAGTTGGTAAGTATGTAGAAATGCAGGATTGCTACAAATCTATTTTAGAGGCGTTTATCCATGCAGGAGCTGCAAATGAAACTAAAGTAAACGTAATTTCAATTCATTCAGAGCATATTAATGCAGAAAATGTTGAAGAAAAATTAGGAACTCTTGACGGAGTTCTAGTTGCTCCAGGTTTTGGTGAAAGAGGAATTGAAGGAAAAATTGAAGCAGTTCGTTACGTTCGTGAAAACAACATTCCTTTCTTCGGAATTTGTTTAGGAATGCAAATGTCTGTTATTGAGTATTCTAGAAATATTTTAGGTTACGCTGAAGCCAATTCTACAGAGATGAACGATAAAACGCCTCATCCCGTTGTGAATTTAATGGAAGAACAGAAAAACGTAACTGATAAAGGAGGTACAATGCGTTTAGGTGCTTGGAAATGTGATATCAAACCAGACACTTTAGCATACAAAATTTACGGAGAAAAAACTATTTCGGAGCGCCACCGTCACCGTTATGAGTACAATAATAAATATGCTGATGAATTGCAAAAAGCTGGTTTAAAAGCTTCTGGAGTTAATCCTGATACAGGTTTAGTAGAAATCGTAGAGCTTGAAAATCACCCATTCTTCATTGGTGTACAATACCACCCAGAATACAAAAGTACAGTTGCAAATCCGCACCCGATTTTTGTAAACTTTGTGGCTGCTGCAGTAAATGCACATAAAAAACAGTAATTAATATTTTGAGAAACTTGTAACTTTTGAGATCAACTCATTACTAATAAGCTTCAATGAATAACTTTTTTAAATAATAATGGAAGAAAAAAAATTAGACTTTAATTCAATCATTGGTTTTGTATTGATATTTGGAATTTTGATTTGGATTATGTACCAAAATCAGCCTTCTGAAAAAGAAATTGCTGCTGAAAAAGCCAAGAAAGAATTAGTTGCTAAACAAGAAGCACAAGCAAAAGCAGATAAAGCTAAAACGGCATCATTACCAGCTGCGGCTGTAACTCCTGGAGATACACTTCAATTGGCAAAATTGCAAAAAACTTTAGGAGGATTTGCTTATTCTGCAACACTTCCTTCTGCAAAAAAAGCTTTTACAACAATCGAAAACGAAAAGATTAAACTTAAAATCGCTAATAAAGGTGGTTATATTGTTGAAGCTACTTTAAAAGAATTCGAAAGATTTAAAAAAGGTTCTGGACAATTAGTTGAGTTAATCAAAAACAACAATTCAAGTTTAAATCTACAACTTCTTACTTCAGATAATAGAACATTAAATTCTAAAGATCTGTATTTCGAACCAACATTAGAAAAAATCGGTGCAGACCAAGTTTTATCTATGCGTTTGAAAGCAGGAGCTAATGAATTTTTAGAATACAAGTATATTTTAAAACCAAACGATTATTTAGTTGGTTTTGATATTCGTTCTCAAGGTTTGAACAGAGTTTTAAATTCTGCTAAACCAATTGATTTGCAATGGGATTTAAAAACATACAGAAACGAAAAAAGTATTGCTTACGAAAACCGTTATGCTCAAATTGATTACAAGTACAACGAATCAAAATATAATAACGTAAGTTCGCACGGACAAGGTAAAGAAGAAACTCCTGAAAAAGTAAGTTATGTAGCTTTCAAACAGCATTTCTTTACTACTATTTTATCTACAGAAAAACCTTTTGAAACTTCAAAATTACAATCTGATGATTTAGTTAAGGATGAAAAAATCGATACTGTTTTTACAAAACAGTTTAGAGCAAATTTACCTTTAGCATTTACAAATGGTGAGATCGATTACAAAATGAATTTGTATATGGGTCCTGCGGATTATAAGACTTTAAAAGCTTACGATAAAAACTTCGAAAAAATTATTCCATTAGGATGGGGAATTTTCGGATGGATCAACAAATGGATTTTCATTCCGTTATTTGGATTCTTAAGTTCAACAATTGGATTGGCTTTAGGAATTGCAATTATCATTTTCACGATTATCATCAAATTGGCTATGTCGCCAATTACATATAAGTCATTCTTGTCTCAGGCTAAAATGAAAGTTTTAAGACCTGATATTGCAGAGTTGGGAGAAAAATTCAAAAAAGACCCAATGAAGAAACAACAGGAAACAATGAAATTGTACAACAAGGCGGGCGTAAACCCAATGGCAGGATGTATTCCAGCATTGATTCAGTTGCCGTTTATGTATGCATCGTTCCAGTTTTTCCCTGCTGCTTTTGAATTAAGACAAAAAAGCTTCCTTTGGGCAGACGATTTATCATCTTTTGACTCAGTTGTAAAGTTACCATTTACTATTCCGATGTATGGAGATCATATCAGTTTGTTCCCGATTTTGGCAGCAATTGCAATTTTCTTCTACATGAAAATGACTTCAGGAGATCAGCAAATGGCGGCGCCTCAACAAGAAGGTATGCCAGATATGGCAAAGATGATGAAAATCATGATTTATGTTTCGCCATTAATGATGTTGATTTTCTTCAATAATTATGGTTCAGGGTTATCTTTATACAACTTTATTTCAAACTTAATTACAATCGGAATTATGTTTGTTATCAAGAATTATATTGTTGACAGTGATAAAATTCACGCTCAAATTCAGGAAAATAAACTGAGAGAGCCTAAGAAACCAAGTAAGTTTCAACAGCGTCTTAACGAAGTAATGGAACAACAAGAAGCAGCAAAAGCTCAGAATAAGAAAAAATAATTCTCAATAAAAAAATCTCGATTTAATCGGGATTTTTTTATACCAATATAATTTATAATTTAGATTTTCGTTAAGCTTAAAATAAAACTATATCTATGATCTCAAGAAAAATCATATTTGCATTTCTGTTTCTTTCTTCATTCTTTTTAAATGCTCAAACAGATGTAAATAAAGTTGATGCAGCTGGAAAAAAAGATGGACTTTGGAAAGGAACTTATGCCGAATCTAAACGACCTCGTTACGAAGGAACTTTTGATCACGGAAAAGAAACGGGTGTTTTTAAGTTTTTTGATGATACTAAAAAAGGAGATGTAATTGCAACAAGAGATTTTAGTGCTAATGATGGAAGTTCGTATACTATTTTCTACGATCAGAATAAAAATAAAGTAAGCGAAGGAAAAGAAGTTGGAAAAGCTCGCGAAGGAGAATGGAAATATTATCATAAAGCTTCTAAAGTTTTAATGACGGTTGAGAATTATAAAAACGGAAAACTAGAAGGCGCAAGAACTATTTATTATCCAAATGCTCAAATTGCTGAAGAGATGATGTATAAAAATGGTTTAAAAGAAGGTGCTTATAAAAAAATAGGTCAAGACGGAACGCTTCTGGAAGAATCCAACTTTAAAAACAACGAGTATAATGGTGACGCAGTTTTTTACGATTCTGATAAATCTGTTGCTTCTAAAGGCAAATTTGTAAATGGTAAAAAAGCTGGAATTTGGCAGTTTTATCAAAAAGGAAAATTAGTGAAAGAAGTTAATATGAGCGATCCTAAAAATACAAATAAAGCTTCTGAGAAAGGTTCTGCACCGAAAAAATAATAGTACAAGAGTTTTATTTCCTTAAATAAAAATAAAATAGCCAAAGAATAAATTGTTTACATTTGAGTAACCAATTTATTCTGATTTATGGATTTAAGCGAACTTTTAGGACGATTTCTGCTTCTGTTTTTTTCGATTTTGGTTCTGTATTTTTTTTCCAATAGAAAAGATAACGCGACCATAAATCCATTAATGGTTATTGTGGGACTTTGTACTTTTTCGCTTTGTTATCTTTTTACAAAAATTGAAATTGGAGTAGGGATTGGATTTGGATTGTTTGCTATTTTTTCGATACTTCGCTTTAGAACACAATCTTTTACTGTAAACGCTATTATTTTTCTTTTTGCAACGATTACATTATCGATTTTAGATATTATGTATCCGTTTGAAAAGATTGAACTATTGTTGTTTTTTCAAATTATTATAATCGGATTTTATATAATAGCTTCAATTATTGTAAATAAAAAAGCTTCAAAATATCTGAATTCTGTAGATGTGAAAATTCCGCTTGACGATAACTTTTCTTTAAATCAGGAATTCATTAGAAAATCAATTCAAGAAAAAATTAAAATTGAAGAATTTGATTTCAGAATCGTTTTAATCAATACTGCAACAAACGAAATAGATTTATTGGTTTTCTATTAATCGTTAAAAGGACGAACTTGTTTAATATACAAATCTCTTTTTTCGCCCACAATTTTGAACTCAATATCGACAGGATGAAATTGATTTTTGCGCCAATATCGATACATTTTAGTTTCAATTTTTTTACTGACATTAAAAATATTGCTCATTTCTGATCGGCTTAGCAAAGGTTCGTTATTATTTAAATTAGAATTTGAAGTATAGTCGATATCAAAATCGGTGTCGTCTTTTCCATCATTGAAATGATAAGCAACAAATTGCTCACAAATTTCTCCTTTTTCTGGTTTTACAACAGAGTTTTCTCCTTTTTGAACATTAACGGTAATTCCTGGGAAATTTTCTCTAAATATATTTTTGGTAATAATTACGCCATTTGCCAATTCGTCTGGAAAAGAACGATGTACTAAAACTCCCATGGCAATATTTTGTTGATCAATTCCGAAAAGTTCTCTTTCATTAAATGAAGCTTCATTCCAAACGCTTGCCCAAACTTGTTTTATCGCTTTTTCAAAACTTTTGATGGAATCTCCGAGAATTCCTGTTTTCGAATCATACAAACCTGCTCCATTAAAATCGTCTAAATCTTCTGCATTGGTTGAAGATCTAAATCTGAAGTTTTTGAATTTGGCGTCTTTAAAAGCTAGATTTAATTTCGAAATTAATTGAGAATCAATAGGTTCTTTTTTGATAGCATCTCTGATTTTTTTCAATTGATTATTAATCCAAACGGTAGAATCTTTTTTAGGAAATGCTAAAAGTTCAGCAATTAAAGGAGAAATAGATGATTTTTGAATATGTTGATTATAAAAATAAAACGGAATGGCATGCGCATTTTCTGGAACTTTAAATGGAGTTTCTTTTGAAATGGCAATCAAATATGCCATGTTTTGCGCTTTTGAACCAATATAATTTACACCTTTTTTAGGAATTTCAGCCAAATTGACCAATTCGGTAATGCTGTTATCAATAATTAACTTTTTCTTTTTTGCAGCAGATTTAACTGGGATTTTTTTAGTTGTTTCTTTAATGTAGAAAGTATCGACAGCAATCTTCAATTCTACTTTTTTAGACAGCAATCTTTTGATATTGTTGTCTTTTTCGATTTCCGTGTAAGCCATAATCGGAATCTTTCTGTTTTTTCCTAAAAGAACCAAATGACTTAACGGTGTCTGAAGTTCGTTTACAATAATTCCACGCACGTTTGGAAGAATATCTGGCGTTCCATTCAAAATAATAATTTCATCAGAATTAGGTTTTGTAGTTTCTAAATCTTTGATTTTGTATTGCTTTAAAATTCCAATATTACTGCCACGGACAACTTCCTGATATTTAATTTCACCAAAAATATAATCTGATTTGACGCATGGAATTTTAAATTTCTGCTGCTGAAACCATGACATCATTTCGGGATTATTCAAATAGAATTTTAATTTTTCCCCAATAAAAGTGGAAGTTCTGACTAAATTAAAAAAACGTTCAATTAAAGTAATAGGCATATGATCTGAAGCAGCGAGTTCGAAAATCCATTTATCGGTGCCTTTTATATGATTTAAATTCCCAAGTAAATAATCTCTGTTTTTTTCTGTATCGCTATAATTTTCGTTATTAAATATATCAAGGTCTTTGCTGTAGCCTAAATAATTGGTGACAAAATCAAAATGCAATAAAATGAGACTGCTATTGAAATAATACATTTTTTGTTTTCGGATGTCATAAACCACTTTGATAGATTCGATATTAGAAAATTTATCAGACAAAGGTTTTCCTTTAAATGCTTTGTACGATTCGTAATTCGGTAGAGAAGATACAAAACGCTGAGCATTTAAATTAGTCAGGACGAACAGGAAAAATAAGCTGTAAATGTATTTTTTCATTCTTTTTGAATTGATGAATAAATGTACTTAAAAAAGCAATAAGTTTTATCTACCGCGGGATTGCTTAAAGTAATGCAAACCTTTGTGAAATTTTCTATTATTTGGCGTACCTTTGCAACCTTAAAAAATTAAACATTTCAAAATGAAACGAGTAGTTGTTGGACTTTCAGGTGGAGTAGATTCTAGTGTTGCCGCATATTTATTGCAGCAGCAAGGATACGAAGTTATTGGCCTTTTTATGAAGAACTGGCACGATGATTCTGTTACTATTTCTAACGAATGTCCTTGGCTTGAAGACAGTAACGATGCTTTGCTTGTTGCTGAAAAACTTGGAATTCCGTTTCAAACTGTTGATTTAAGCGAAGAATACAAAGAAAAAATCGTTGACTATATGTTTAACGAATACGAAAAAGGAAGAACGCCAAATCCTGACGTGCTTTGTAATCGCGAAATCAAATTTGATGTGTTTATGAAAATCGCTTTGAGTCTTGGTGCAGATTATGTGGCAACTGGACATTATTGCCAAAAAAGCGAAATCGAAGTTGACGGAAAAACGGTTTATCAATTAATTGCCGGAAATGACGTTAATAAAGATCAATCATATTTTTTATGCCAACTTTCACAAGAACAATTGTCTAAAGCTTTGTTTCCGATTGGCGCTTTAACAAAACCAGAAGTACGCGAAATAGCTGCCGAAATGGAATTGGTTACAGCCGAAAAGAAAGATTCTCAAGGTTTATGTTTTATTGGAAAAGTTCGCCTTCCAGAATTTTTGCAGCAAAAATTACAGCCAAAAGAAGGTAAAATTGTTCAAGTTGATAAAAACGATTCAATTTATAATGTTGATATATCGTCTGAACTTTCTTTAGAAGAAAAATTAAAACTAGAATCTCAAAAATTAGAATATCTTCCAACAATGGGTAAAGTAGTTGGAAAACACCAAGGCGCTCATTATTTTACAGTTGGACAAAGAAAAGGTCTGAATGTAGGAGGAACGACAGATCCTTTATTTGTAATTGCTACAGATGTTGAAACGAATACTATTTATACAGGTTTATCAAGCTCACATCCCGGATTATTCAAAAAAGCTCTTTTTGTTGGAAAATCTGAAGTGCATTGGATTAGAGAAGATTTGACGCTTAAAGCAGGTGAAAAAATGGAAGTAATGGCTCGAATCCGTTACCGCCAGCCTTTGCAAAAAGCGGTTTTGCATCAATTTGAAGACGGAATGTATGTAGAGTTTGAAGAACCGCAGTCTGCAATTACCGAAGGGCAATTTGTAGCTTGGTATTTAGAAAATGAATTAGCTGGTTCAGGAGTAATTTCTTAAATTTATACCGTTGGAAGAAATTCCTAAAACGGTATAATATGAAATATAACTTTACTTTTATTTTAATACTTCTTTCTTTTACGGTATTCGGGCAAGAAGAAGCTTGGGTTTATTTTAATGCTAAACCTAATGCTCAGGCTTTTTTTGCTAATCCATTAACAGAACTTTCTCAGAAAGCTTTAGATCGAAGAACCAATCAAAATATAGCATTAGATATTACCGATGCGCCTTTAGAAACTTCCTATGTGAACCAAATTACGGCAAGCAATGGTATAACGGTTATGGCTCAGTCTAAATGGCTTAACGCGCTTCATATCCGTGGTTCTCAGGCAAATGTTAATGCTTTGAAAACTTTGGCTTTCGTACAAAAAATAGAATTTGCAGATAAAACTTTAAACACTTCGGCAAAAAAAGTTTCTGAAAATCAGATTAATAAAACAAAAAACAAGTTAGAAACCACAATTGATTACGCTTACGGTAATTCTGCTAATCAAATTCAGATGTTGAACGGACAAGTTTTGCATCAGCAGAATTATACTGGGGAAGGAAAAATTATAGCAGTTTTTGATGCAGGCTTTCCGGGTGTTAACACAGCGCACCCATTTGAAAATCTTCGAAACAACAATAAAATTTTGGGTGGTTACGATTATACCGAAAGAAATGCTAATTTTTATGCAGGCGGTAGTCATGGGACAATGGTGCTTTCTACAATGGGCGGCTACAAAGAAAATGCTTTAATAGGAACTGCTCCAAATGCATCATACTACCTTTTTATCACAGAAATAGAAAAAGATAATATTGAGAATCCGTTGGAAGAATCACTTTGGGTTGAAGCAGCGGAAAAAGCTGATGCTTTGGGAGTTGATATTATTACAACTTCATTAGGTTATTTTGGAGATCGTAACGAATCGAGATACAATCATACTTATAGCGAGATGAACGGAATTACGACTTTTATTTCTCGTGGCGCAGAGATTGCTTTTAGCAAAGGAATTTTAGTATTCGCATCGGCTGGAAATGAAGGAACTCAGACAGAAAATCATATTGGTTCTCCTGCCGATGCAGTTTCTGTTTTGGCAGTTGGTTCTGTTACGGCAACTAAAACAAGGTCTAGTTTTAGTTCAATCGGACCAAGTTACGACGGCAGAATAAAACCAGATATTATGGCGCAGGGAACAGCTGCGGTCGTTTCTAGTGTAAATGGAACTATTGGCACAGCAAACGGAACTTCTTTTTCATGTCCGATTATGGCGGGAATGGCAGCTTCTTTATGGCAAGCTTTCCCAACTAAAACCAATAAAGAAATCAGACAGATGATTTTGGCTTCTTCTGATCGATTTACGACGCCAGATAATAATTACGGTTACGGAATTCCGAATTTTGGATCAACTTTAAGTGTAGATAATTTTATTGCAGAAACGGCTTTTTCGGTTTATCCAAATCCAGTAAAAAATACAGTTACTTTTTCTTTTTTAAATCAAAATAATACGGCTTCAGTAACTATTTATTCTGTTTTAGGGCAAAAGTTAATTGAAGAAAAAATTAATAGTTCAAATCCAGTTCTTTCGCTTCAATCTTTACAAAGCGGACTTTATTTTTACAGTTTTGATACTGAAAATCTGCATAAGACAGGAAAAATCATCAAGCAATAAATTTTTTAATGAATAAAATCACTAAGCTTTTTAATATAAAATATCCAATTATTCAAGGAGGAATGATTTGGAATAGCGGTTATAAATTGGCTTCCGCAGTAAGTAATGCGGGAGGTTTAGGACTTATTGGTGCAGGTTCAATGTATCCAGAAGTTTTACGCGAGCATATTCAGAAATGCAAAAAAGCTACCGATAAACCATTTGGAGTTAATATTCCGATGTTGTATCCTAACATAGAGGAAATCATGAATATTGTGGTTGAAGAAGGCGTAAAAATCGTTTTTACTTCGGCAGGGAATCCTAAAACGTGGACTTCATTTTTAAAAGAAAAAGGAATAACCGTTGTCCATGTTGTAAGCAGCAGTGTTTTTGCTTTAAAAGCACAAGACGCTGGTGTTGATGCCGTCGTAGCGGAAGGTTTTGAAGCAGGCGGTCACAACGGCCGAGAAGAAACTACAACATTGACATTGATTCCGATGGTGAAAGAAAAAATCCAAATTCCGTTAATTGCGGCAGGAGGAATTGCAACAGGAAGAGGAATGCTGGCAGCAATGGTTTTAGGTGCAGATGGCGTTCAGGTCGGAAGCCGATTTGCAGCATCTGTAGAATCTTCATCACACAATAATTTTAAAGAAACGATAGTTAATACTAAAGAAGGCGATACACAATTGACTTTGAAAGAATTAGCGCCAGTTAGATTGATAAAAAATAAATTTTATCAGGATGTTCAGGATTTGTATCAAAAATGTCCTTCTAAAGAAGAATTGATTCAGCTTTTGGGGCGTGCCAGAGCTAAAAAAGGAATGTTTGAAGGAGATTTGGAAGAAGGCGAATTAGAAATTGGACAAGTGGCAGGTTTGATTCATGATATTTTGCCTGTAGAAGAAATTATTCAACAAATGATTGCCGAATTTGAACTCGCATCCAAAGAAAAGACTAAATTTGAGTTTTAATTATCTGCAAGAAATATTTTATGAATTCTATCCGCACTTATATATTATTACTTTTTTTAGCACTGGGACTGCAAAAGGTTCAAAGCCAGTCTTATCATTTTAAAACTTCGGGATTTAGCGTTTTAGAAAAAAATGAAAGAGGAAAATGGGGCGAATGGTCCAATTTAAATTTGGTGAATCTTTCGGTGGTTTTAGATACAGACAAACACAGAATTGTAGTATATTCTCAGGAAATTCAGCTTTTTAAGATTTTAGATTATATAGAAAGAGAGGAAAACGATACCGATATTACGTATTCTTTTATGTGTAAAGATAATGATGGAAAAGAATGTAAATTATCAATTATAACGCGCAAAAAACAAGATTTTAGAAAACAGCTTTACATTAATTACGACGATCATATTATTGTTTATAATATTATTACAGTTTAAAAATGAGGTTCTAAGGCGCTGAGACTCTAAGTTGCAAAGGTTTTGGATAATTAAGTATTTCAGACTTCAATAAAAATAACAACCCCGACAGATTTAAAAAGTCTGTCGGGGTTTCTATATAAAATCTAAGAAACTTAGCAACTTAAAAACTTAGCAGCTTAATAGCTACAAAGAATCAATATCCTTAATAAACTCATCATATTCTAAATAGAACATTTCAAGAGCGTGCATTTTTTCGTTGAAGAAATCAAAAATGGCATCCCAGTTGTTTTTATTGCTGAAACCAACGCCGGTTTTTTCTACCCAAATTCTGCTAATTGTTTTACCGCTTTCAAGAGTATAATTTTTTTCAAAAACTAAATCTTTAATAAATTCTTCTTCAAGAATACCTTTTAAAGCTTCTAATTTTTCAAAATAAGCATTTCTTTTCTCGTCGCTTCGATGTTCAATGTCAATTAAAACCTGCGCTTTTTTATTATCTACAAAAAACTTAAAAGAGAAGTCTTTTATTTTAGTATCATAAAGTACCCATTTACGAGGATATTTTTCGGCAAATGCTACCCAAAATTCTCTTTTTATTCTTTGTGATTCTTCTCTGCTGTACATTTTTTAGGCTTTAATTTTAGAAAACTTGCGGTACTGCGTTTTCTGGAGTATATTTATGTTTTATTTGAAAGTACAAAAATAAGCTTTGATTATGAATTTTCAAGACTTTTTGAAATATGTTCCCAATATAATTCCGATTGAATTGCCAGCGATAGCTTCACATTTAAAAATGGCTCCGAAAGAGCGTATTGAGGGATTAAAAAATCTTGATATTGAAGCATTAAATGCAAGAATGGCAGGAGTAATGATGTTGTTTTATCCTAAGCAAGAAAAAACGCATCTGGTTTTGATTGTTCGAAACACATATGAAGGGGTTCACTCTGCTCAAATTGCATTTCCTGGTGGAAAGTTTGAGAAAAGCGATTTTAATTTTGAAAACACGGCTCTGAGAGAAACCCATGAAGAAGTTGGAATTGAACGTGAGAAGATAGAAATTATTAAAAAATTTTCTCCAATGTATATTCCGCCGAGTAATTTTTTAGTGCATCCTTTTTTGGGAATTGCAAAAGAAGAACTGTCTTTTTATCCAGATATAAGAGAAGTTGCAGGAATTATTGAATTGCCTCTTTCGGTTTTTTTGAATGATGAAATAATAATCGAAGCCAGATTATCAACTTCTTATGGAGCAAATATTTTAGTTCCGGCATTTAATATTCAAAATCATGTGGTTTGGGGAGCAACAGCCATGATTTTGAGCGAATTGAGAGATGTGTTAAGAACAACTTTTGAAAATCAGATGGATTAATGTTAATTTAACAATTTGATATTCATTTAAATAGGTGTTAATGCGAGAAAATTTTATAAACTGTTGCTGATAGAATAATTTTTGTATGTTTGCGACCTAACATAAAAACAAGATAAATTAGTTATGGGATTGTTTAAACGAAATCCTTTTGGGCATATATTATTCATCAAGAAATGGTTGATCCGTATTTTGGGAGCCATGACGCATAGAAGATATAGAGGTTTTAATGAATTACAGATTGAGGGATCTGAAATTATTAAAACGCTTCCAGATACTAATGTCTTATTTATATCAAATCACCAGACTTATTTTGCAGACGTTGTAGCGATGTTTCATGTCTTTAACGCAAGTTTATCAGGGCGTCAAGATACTATTAAGAACATTGGTTATTTGTGGCAACCAAAGATGAATATATACTACGTTGCTGCAAAGGAAACAATGCAAGCTGGTTTATTGCCAAGAATTTTAGCTTACGTTGGTGCAATCACGGTAGAAAGAACTTGGCGTGCAAAAGGTGTTGATGTAACCGAAAAGCGCGAAATAAATCCAAATGATACTGAAAATATTAAAATTGCTCTTGCAGATGGCTGGGTAATTACTTTTCCTCAAGGAACTACAAAATCATTCAAGCCAGTTCGTAAAGGAACTGCACATATTATCAAACAACATAAACCAATCGTAATTCCCATTGTTATTGACGGTTTCCGCCGTTCTTTTGATAAAAAAGGACTTAGAATGAAGAAAAAAGGAATTCTGCAATCTTTCATTATCAAAGAACCTTTAGAAATTGATTATGAAAATGATACAATTGATGAAATTGTAGAAAAAGTAGAATACGCAATCGAACAACATCCATCATTCTTAAAAGTTATTCCTGCTGAAGAAATCAAAGCGCAAGAAGAGCTTAACAGATTGAGACAGTGGGAATACTAGAAATTTTAGATTTCTGATTTAAGATTTTTTTGTTTCAAGTTTCAGGTTTCAAGTTTAAAAACTTTGTCCCTTTGTTACTCTGAGCCTTTGTAACTTATTAAAAGTCTATCTTCTTCAACTCCTTATAATTCGCATATAATCTGCGTAAAAGTGTTCCGTAAATAATTCTGTAAAAACACCAAAATAATCCGAAGAAACCTAATATCACCAGAATTAATATTCCGACTGTAACAAACATTGCTCTCCCATTTACTGCGAGTTTTTCTCTCAGAAATTCCATGTCTGGGTTGTAGACAAATGCAATAAAAAAACTTAGAATTGAGGTTATTACAATCATTCCTAGATTATACCAAACGTAATATTGAACAGTTTTGCGAGTTTTTAGAATAGCGCTCATCAGTGATTTCGTGGCAATTGTAGTCGAAATTGTTCGGTAATTTTTGTAGAATATATACACAAAAATTAAAACTACAACATAATTAAAATAGGTTAAAAACTCTAGGGTAGTAACAATTTCGGGGTGATTCATTTTTCGCAATACATCATCCGTGTTGATGAATATGTTCGAAAAAGTCCAAAAAGAAATTTCCAAAATACTGATAATCAAAATCCATTTTACAATAGAAGATGATTTTTTATGAATCATCCTATAGATTTCAGTTTCAGAAATTTGTTGAAAAGAAGCAGTGTTCTTTTGCCAGTCTTTTTTTAGTAAATCCAGTTCTTTCATAATAATTTTTAAGGATTTAGTATTTTTTTAAGTTTCCCCTTAATTCTGTTCATTTTCACGCGCGCATTCACTTCGCTTATTCCTAAGGTTTCAGCTATTTCTTGATAATCTTTGTCTTCTAAATACATAAAAACTAATGCTTTTTCGATGTCATTCAATTGATAAACTGCTTTGTACATCAGTTTAATTTGTTCCTCTTCTTCATAATTATAATCAACATCTTTTACAAAATGCTGATGATTTTCATAATCTACGGTAGAAATAGTTCTTTTGGTTTTTCGGTATAGTGTAATTGCAGTATTTAATGCAACACGATAAGTCCATGTCGAAAATTTACTGTCACCTCTAAATTTTGGATAAGCTTTCCAAAGCTGAATGGTAATCTCTTGAAACAGATCTTTATGAGCATCTTCGCCAGCAGTATATAATCTACAAATCTTGTGGATTATATTCTGATTTGCTTGCAGCTGCGCAACAAATGACTGTTCTAGATTTTCGCTCATATTTGTATTAGTAGTTGTGAAATGATTTTTGTTACAGTTGAGTTATATTTTTTTTGCCACGAATTTCACAAATTTCACGAATTTCTTTTCTAAATATTAAAGCAAAAAGCATTTTATACTTTTAAAATTAGTATTAATTAGTGTAATTCGTAGCAACTTTTACAATTGACGCGTTTTATAATAATTAATCATCAAATCGATAAACTTACTGTAGCTGTCCATTCCGTCTTTTTGATTGTTTGTTTTTAAAAAATTATCCCATAGAAAATGAAAACCTTCGTCAATAAAAGTGTCGTATTTTTTCCAAAAATCTTGGCTTTCCTGGTAATTTTTTAAAATTCCAATATTAACTTTTTTCTTTAAATGCTTAAAAATGTTCTCGTTCTTATATTGCCAAATTCCCAAACAATAACGAAGAGTAAAACTATATCCGGAATATTGATAATATAAATTTTCATTTTTAACGGAAGCTAAAACACCAATAAAATTGCATTCATTTTCGCTTGCAAATCCAATTTGATGTGCCATTTCATGTGAAGTGGTTAACGGGAAATTATACATTGGCAGTAAATCATTAATTTGGGCCTCGTTTGTAAAAGGATTTAAATAACCGCCAAATCCCATATAGGTTAAAGGAACGCTAAAGAGTGATTTTTTAACACTTAGCGTTTTATATTTGAAATAAGGATGTTCTTTCGCTAAATTATCGTAGCCATTTAAAATCATCTGAAAAGATTCTTTTTGAGAATAAGGAAAGACAACTTTTGAAGTTTTATTTTTAGTAATTTGATACTGGACTTCGTTAGTTTTTGCAATAAGTCTTAGAGTAAAATTCAAAAGATCAGCATCGGTATATTCTCTTTTTATTTCCATTTTTTCAAAAAGAGGTTCACGATAATAATTGAAAGCCCAAAGCAGATGAAAGAAAAAGTAAAAAACAGAAATTTTACTTAATATGGTTAAAATGTGGTCTTTCCAATCTGTTCTCCAAGTCTTTCGGATTTTCCAAAACCATCCAATTATAGCTAAAATAAGAAAAGCGTAAATGCAATCGCCAAGCGAAAAAGGAATTTTACCAAGACCGATTCTTAAAAAATGAGAAATTCTACGAAATATATTATTGCTATAAAAACCTTCTACATAATCTGGAAAATATCGAAGGATTCTTAAAAAGATAATCTGAACTAAAAGAAATATAGGGAGAATATATTTTGATTTCACGGTTTTGGTTTTTTATAAAAATAATAATTATAAAGAAGTTCAGTTCGTTTTTTTAGAAAATTTATTGATATGTTCCTCTTGGAACATTTCGTTGGTAGAAAAAAACGATTCAAATGAGTTCAAACGTTCCGATAGGAACGCCTCAGTGAAGTTTACAGTTTTTATTATTACCAAATAAGTGTCAATACGCCACAACAACAATCAATTGATATTTTATTTTTAGTCATTATGTTTTGTGCTAATTCCTATAATTTGTATTCAAAAAGCAATTAAACTTTGTAACTTTGAAGCTCTTAATTGTTAAACATCAAACAAAATATAATGAGTCAAGAAATAAGAAATCTGGAACCAAAAGCACTTTGGAACAAATTTGCAGATCTAAATGCTGTTCCTCGTCCATCGAAGAAAGAAGAGCGTGTAATTGAGTTTATGAAAAACTTTGGAAACAGCTTAGGTTTAGAAACTTTCGAAGATGAAATCAGAAATGTAATTATTAGAAAACCGGCGACTCCAGGAATGGAAAATCGTAAGCCAATTGTAATGCAAGGACATTTAGATATGGTGCACCAAAAAAATGCAGATACAGTTTTTGATTTTGATACACAAGGAATCGACATGTATATTGACGGTGACTGGGTTCGCGCGCGTGGCACAACGCTTGGAGCTGATAATGGGTTAGGAGTGGCGACTATTATGGCAATTCTAGAAAGCAAAGATATTCCGCATCCTGCAATCGAGGCTTTGTTTACTGTTGATGAAGAAACAGGAATGACAGGAGCTTTAAATCTAAAAGGTGGTATTTTACAAGGACAGATTTTGTTAAATCTTGATACAGAAGAAGATGATGAAATTGATATCGGTTGTGCGGGAGGAATTGATGTAACAGCAACAAGAACATATCATGAAGAAGAAGTTCCGGAAGGTTCTGTTGGTTATACAATTACCGTAAAAGGATTAAACGGAGGGCATTCAGGAATGGATATTCATAAAGGATTAGGAAATGCTAATAAAATTATGAATCGTTTGTTATTTGATGCATTTGAAAACTTTGGTTTGCAGATTGTTGAAATTAATGGAGGAAGTCTTAGAAATGCGATTCCGAGAGAAAGCGTTGCTAAAGTTATTATTTCTCAAATGTTTGATGAAGCTTACGTTTATGATATGCAGGAAATTATTGCAGACATAAAAGCAGAATACAAAACAACTGAACCAAACTTATCTATTGAAATTGTAAAAGGTGATTTGCCAGAGAAAGTAATGGATTTAGGAGTTCAGGAAGGAATTATCAGGGCAATATACGCAGCACAAAATGGAGTTTATAAAATGAGTGCTGATATGGCTGATTTGGTTGAAACTTCAAATAATATTGCTCGTGTTGTGATAAAAGACGGAGAAATTTTGGTTGGATGCTTAACGCGTTCTTCTGTAGAATCTTCAAAATTTGATTTGGCAAATTCGTTACGTTCTGCGTTTGAATTGGTTGGATGCGAAGTTGAGCTTTCTGGTTCTTATCCTGGATGGACTCCAAACGTAAATTCTGAAATCTTAGAAGTTTTAAAAGAAATATACGAAAAACAAAATGGAGAACAACCAAAAGTTGTAGCTTGTCACGCTGGTTTAGAGTGCGGAATCTTAGGAACAAATTATCCAGATATGGACATGATTTCTTTTGGACCAACTATTCATGGAGCACACTCTCCAGATGAAAGAGCAAGTATTTCTTCGGCTCAGAAATATTGGAAATTTGTCTTAGAAATTCTTTCTAATATACCAGTTAAGGGTTAGTGGTCAGTGTTCAGTGTTCAGTTTTTTAGTGTTCAGTGATCTAGCAGACGACTTATAATGACAAAAAAAGGAGTGATTTTATCACTCCTTTTTTTGTATATACTGACCACTAAAAAACTGACCACTGATTACTTTTTTAATTTCGTTTTAAGACTTTATACTGTTCATAACACGCGCTAATTGCGTCCATAATCTGCAAGTCATTTGCGGTTTGAATGAAAGAATCAGAATAGTTGCACCTGTGCATAATTTCTGGAATTTCGTCTTTGCTAATTCCTAATAATACAGCAACAGTTTCGCGATCATATTTAGATTCTAAAAGCGTTCTAACGGTATCGTCTTTTTTCATTTCCTTTAGTTTCTTGAGCTCTCGGCCATTTTTACCAAAGAAATTATAGAGCATATCGGCGGGATTAAAAATCGAACCGAGGACTTTGCCAAATGCATTTGGTGCATATTCTCCTGCCTCATAGCCTTGTGTAAGACCAGAAATACTGTATCGATAGTTTTCTTTTGTTGGAATTAATTTAGAATCAATTTCAAGATATCCGGTTAGCGTAAAAGGAGCGATAATAACTTCTTCTAGCGCAATTGCTTTTTCAGTAAGTTGAATTCTGGTTACTTTGTTTTTTACCCAGTCATTTGTTACTCTGATTCTTAGCGATTGAAATCCTAAAATAGAAAAATGAAGCGTATCGTTAACTTGCACATCAATTTCAAAATATCCTTTTTCATCAGATTTCGCACCACGCACTTTGTTAGTGTTGATGACGTTTACGCCAGCAAGGGGCTGTTTGCTATTATCATTAATAATATAACCTGAAACTCTTTGTGGAACCGTTGGCTGCGTATCTTGCGCAAAACCAAAGTTGGCTAATAGTGTAAAAAAGAAAACTGCGAAATATTTCATATCCTGATTTAAAGCACTAAAAGTAGTAAATCGGGATTAAATATCTCGCAGTCTTGGAATTTAATTATAAGAAAATTAACAAAGCCTTCAATATTGCTTTTTTGAGTTAATAGAAGAGGCTAGTAAATTGTTTTAGATTGCAAAACTTACTTATGGGGAATAAAAATTTGAATAAAAAAAATCCCAAGTTCCAAGTATATCTGGAATTTGGGATTTTATATTTTAAGAAATTAAATGATTAATCTCTTCTTGATCTTCTTGGTCTTGAGCTATCACCAAAGTTTTCTGAACGTCTTGGAGCTCTATCAGAACCTCCATTTTCGTTTCTTGGAGCAGAACTTCTAAAACCACCTTCTCTTCTTGGAGCAGATGAATTTCTATCATTTCTGAAACCTCCCTCACGTGATCCGCCATCTCTTGAAGAATTTCTGTCTCCTCTAAATCCGCCTTCGCGTCTTGGAGCAAAGTTTCCTTCTCTTCTTGGTCCGCCAGAATTACGTCCGCCACCACGGTTGTTATGGTCACGTCTTCCTCCGCCATCATTTTTAGAAATCTCAACATTAATACGACGACCTTCTAATTGTACGTTGTTTAAAACGTCCATTACTTTGTCTGTATGCTGAGGATCAGTGTTAAAGAAAGAGAATCCTTCTTTTACGTCAACTTTAAAGATATCATCACGACCTAAGTCTAATGTTTCTTTTAAGTAATCTTTTAATGACATCCAATCGAAGTTATCTCTAGAACCAATGTTTACGAAATAACGAACTGCTCCGTTATTGTTGAATTCTCTTGGCTCAGAATCACCTCTTTCACGTCTGTCTGAAGATTGAGTAGAAATATCTCTGTTCTTTTTGTAATAAGCAATGAAACGGTTAAATTCTACTGAAACCATTTTCTTAATCAATTCTTCTTTAGATAAATCTTCTAAAACGTTGTTGATTGCTGGTAAATAGTTGTCAATTTCGTGATCAACCTCAGTATCTTTAATTTTGTTTGCTAAGTGTAATAACTGAATTTCGCAGATTTCGATTCCAGACGGAATTGTTTTTTCTTCGAATTTCTGTTTGATGATTCTTTCGATAGAAGAAATTTTACGTAACTCACTTTTTGTAACAATTACAATAGAAGTACCTAATTTTCCTGCTCTACCTGTACGACCAGAACGGTGGTTGTAAGTTTCGATTTCGTCAGGTAATTGGTAGTTCACAACGTGAGTTACGTTATCAACGTCAATACCACGTGCAGCAACGTCAGTAGCAACAAGCATCTGAATTTGTCTTCCACGGAACGATTTCATTACACCATCACGTTGCGCTTGAGATAAATCTCCGTGTAACGCAGCGGCACTATATCCATCTTCAATTAACTTCTCAGCGATAGCTTGAGTGTCTCTTTTTGTACGACAGAAAACTACAGAAAAAATGTCTGGATTAGCATCAGCTAAACGTTTTAAAGCTTCATAACGGTCACGAGCATTAACTAAATAAAATTCGTGAGAAACTGTAGACGAACCAGAGTTTTTAGCTCCTACAGTAATTTCTAGTGGTTCGCTCATGAATTGTTTTGCAATTCTAGCAACCTCTTGCGGCATAGTTGCAGAGAACAACCATGTGCTTTTTTCGTCTGGAGTATCTGATAAAATAGATACAATATCATCATAGAATCCCATGTTTAACATTTCGTCAGCCTCATCAAGAATACAGTAATCTATATTTTTAATGTTCACTAAACCTCTGTTAATCATGTCTTGCATTCTTCCTGGAGTTGCCACAATAATTTGTGCACCTCTCTTTATTTCTCTTGCTTGCTCTGTTATACTAGCTCCTCCGTAAACTGCTACCACATTAATACCTTTTTCGTATTTTGAGTAGTTTTTAAGTTCGTTAGTAATCTGTAAACATAACTCGCGTGTTGGCGATAAAACTAATGCTTGTGTATTTCTGTTGTCGGCATCAATTTTTTGAATTAGCGGAAAACCGAAAGCTGCCGTTTTCCCTGTCCCTGTTTGAGCCAACGCAACCATATCTGTGTCTTTTTCCAATAATAGGGGAATCGCCTTTTCCTGTACCTCTGACGGATTTTCAAATCCTAGATCTAAAATCGCCTTCAGTAACGATTCATTCAATCCTAATTGTTCAAATTTATTCATATATGTATTTAAAATAGGGTGCAAAATTACAGCTAATTATTCAGATAAACTAATGCAATTTCAAGAATTATGTATTTGTTATGATTTGATTATCAAAAAGTTACGATTTTTGCAAAATGATTTTTAGTAAGAAATCGAGAATTTGTTGAAAAAACACGTCTGAAAATGTAAAATTTAAACCTTAAAATGTTGTATTTTAAACAATTATTTTGTGGTACTCAGAAAATCAATTAGTTGCTTTACTGCTTTTCCGCGATGACCAATAGTGTTTTTAGTTTCTAAAGACAATTGGGCAAAGGTTTCGCTATAATTTTCTGGTTGAAAAATTGGATCATATCCAAAACCATTCGTTCCTGTTTTTTCTAATGTGATATTTCCAGAAGCAATTCCTGTAAATAAATATTGTTTTCCTTTCAGGTTTAAAGTAATAACAGTTTTAAATTGAGCACTGCGATTTTTTTCGTTTTTTAAAGCATCAAGAAGTTTGTTCATATTATCATCAGCGTTTTTTTGTTCGCCTGCATATCTAGCAGAATAAACTCCAGGTTCGCCGTTTAGTGCAGAGACTTCCAAGCCTGTATCATCTGCAAAACAATCATAACCATACTTTTGAGTGACATAATCGGCTTTTAAAATCGCATTTCCTTCAATTGTATTAGCTGTTTCTGGAATATCTTCTAAGCAATTAATGTCTTCTAAACTTAATATTTTAATGCTTTCTGGAAGCATACTTTGAATTTCTGCAATTTTATTTTTGTTGTTTGAAGCGAAAACGAGTTCCATAGAATAATGTGTTTAAATGATTTCCAACACAAATTTAGAATTCTTATATTTGATAGAGCGTCAAAAATAAAATTAAATGCAATTATCCGTACTTTATAAAAAAATAATGCCATTTGTAAAGCCTTACAGAAAAATGGTAATTGCTACTTTGCTGCTAACATTTATTGGTTCATTTGCGGCACAAGTCAACGCTTTAATCTTAAAATATACCGTTGATACCATTAATAATCTGATGGTTGCGCACGAACCGCTTTCTAAAGGATTTCATTTACTCGGAATAATCAGTATTGTCTTATTGACTAAAGAACTGGTTAATTCTGTTGTGCAATTTGGACAAAAATTTTATGGCGAAAAGCTGAGAATCTTTGTAACTCGTGATATTTCTCAGACTATTGTAGAAAAAATTCTAAGCTACAGAATGGAATTTTATACTTCTGATGAAAATGAAAGCGGAAAACTTCAAACCAGAATAGATGCCGGAATTAGCAGTTTAACACGATTGGTTCAGAATTTCTTTATTGATATTCTTCCTTTGTTTGCAAATGCTTTTGTGGCTTTGGTTATGATGTTTTATGCAAATTTTTATGTTGGATTGGTCAGTTTGTGCATAATTCCGATTTATTTCTATATAAGTCAATTGCAAGCAACTAAATTAAGCGGGTTTAGAAGAAGAATGCGAAATTACCGTGAAACAAAAAATAACGGAATCATAAGTTTGATCGAATCCATAACTGTTATTAAATCTTTTGTACGTGAACCTTCTGAAGCAGATCGTCATCAAAAAATTCAGTTTGAAATGACCGAAAATCAATTGGCAACCAGAAAAACCAGTTTTATTTTTGAAAGCATTAAAAGTTTTGTCGAACAAATAGGAGTGGTTATTATCATTATTTTGACGGCGTATTTTGTTTTGAATAATCAGATGACAATTGGTGCGATTATGTTTCATATTATGTTGTTTAACAACGTTTCGGCGCCAATTAGACAATTGCATCGAATTTATGACGAGATAAATGATGCTTTGATTTATTCTGAAGGATTTTTTGATATTTTGGAATCTGATAATGAAATTGAAACTAGCGGCGATTATATTCCTGAGAAAATTGTTGGTTTGATAGAAATTAAAAATGTTGATTTTGTATATCCAAACGGTACAAAAGCGCTTTCTGATATAAATTTTACAGTAAAACCTAATGAAACAACAGCTTTAGTAGGATTGAGTGGCGCAGGAAAAAGTACCATAATAAATCTTTTGGATAAATTTTATCTTCCATCTTCGGGGAAAATTTGTTTGGATGGAGTTGATTTAATGGATTATAATACCGATTTCCTTCGTAAAAATATCGGATTGGTTTTGCAGAAGAATCATATTTTTAAAGGAACAATTGCTGAGAATATTTTGTACGGAAATCCAAAAGCTTCGCATTCAGAAGTTATAGAAGCGGCAAAACAGGCTTATATACACGATCAAATTATTCAACTCCCAAAAGGCTACGATTCTGATGCCCATTTGCTTTCTGGCGGACAACAACAGCGAATTGCAATTGCAAGACTTTTTCTGAAAAGTCCGCCAATTATCTTTTTAGACGAACCTACGGCAAGTTTAGACGCGATTGCGACAGAGCAAATTAAAAAATCTTTAGATGCAATTAAAAAAGACAGAACCGTGATTATAATTTCGCACAGTATTTCTCAAATTATAGATGCATCAAATATTATTGTTTTAGAAAAAGGAAAATGCGTCGAAAAAGGCACACACGATGAGTTATTTGATAATAAAGGAACATATCATCAAATATTTATGGCAATGGCAAATAGCTTGAATATTGAAAAAATTACGCAGACTTTTGATTGAAATAATTCAAAGTAAATTTTTCCATTATAAAAGTTGTAAGGATTCCAAAAGTGTAAGCCAAAATATCCGACCATAAAAATCCTTGCCCTAAAACATATCTTCCGAAAAGTGTTTTTCTGAGTTCAATCATCCATTGGCCTTGATATAATTGAAGAAATTCAATGGAGTAACAAATCAAAAGAGAAAGAGATGCGACTAAGAAAGCATTTCTGAATGGAAGAAATATTCGAACCAGAAAATAAATCATAACGGCATACAGAAAATCGCCAATCCATAATGGAAGAAAAGGAATTTTTCTGGAAAGAATTCCAAGGAAAATGATGGAGAGAAAAATTAAAGTGTAATAGATGCTTGTTTTTTTCAAAGTTTATTATGGCTTAGTTTAAAGCAAATTTATATAAATGTTTATTTTTTAAGAAAAGTTTGTCATTCCGAGGAACGAGGAATCACACGAGAAATTCCGTAAAGTAATTCACCAATCTTTGTCGATCTGCGAGTGCGATTCCTCGTTCCTCGGAATGACAAACTAAATCTTATCTCTTAAAAAGGTCTTTAATAATCCATTTTTAGGTGACAAAAAGTACAAAAACTTAAAGGACTCACTTTATTTCATAAATTTATCGATTAAACAAACTATAAACCACATGAAGGCAAAATTTTTTACCCTGATTACAACTTTAGTTTTTTTAGGAAATCAAGGCTATTCTCAAAAAAACAATTCATTCAATATTAAAAAACAACTGGATTATTGTGCCGAACAAGCATCAAAAACTTTAAAAGTAATTCCAAACGACGGAACTTCTCCGAGAACTGTTCCAAATGGAAGCAATGAATGGAAATTTGTTGGCTATAAAGATTGGACAAGCGGATTCTGGCCTGGTGAATTATGGTTTTTGTACGAAGCAACAAAAGATAAAAAATGGGAAAAAGAAGCCGATAAATTTAGTCGTTTTTTAACGCCTTTATCTGTCAGTAAAGCAGGAGATCATGATTTAGGATTTCAGGTTTTCAATAGTTTTGGAAACGGATATCGATTGACAAAAAATCCAGAATACAAGGAAATTATTCTAAAAACGGCCGATACATTGGCAACGCTTTTTAATCCAAAAGTGGGAACAATTCAATCTTGGCCTCATAATAAAATGGGCGGTCATAATACGATTATCGACAATATGATGAATTTAGAACTTTTGTTTTGGGCTTCAAAAAATGGCGGAAATAAAAAGTTGTATGATATCGCAGTAAAACATGCAGAAACTACAATGGCCAATCATTTTAGACCAGATAATACGTCTTATCATGTTATTATTTACGATTTCGAAACAGGAAAAAAAATAAAAGGAAGAACTGCTCAAGGCTATAGCGATGATAGTATGTGGGCGCGCGGACAAGCTTGGGCGATTTACGGCTTTACAATGACATATAGAGAAACTAAAGATGTTAAGTTTTTAGATTTCGCACATAAATTGGCGAGAGTTTATTTGGATAAATTGACAACTGAAGATTTAGTTCCGTATTGGGATTTTAATGCGCCAAATATTCCAAACGAACCGAGAGATGCTTCGGCAGCAGCAATTGTTTCTTCTGCACTTTTAGAATTAAGTTCGTATACAAAAGACAAGAATTTAAAAACAGAATATTTGACAAAAGCCAAAAAAATGATTGTTTCGCTTTCAGACAATTATCAGAGTCATGACGTGAATTCAGCATTTTTATTACATTCAACAGGACATAAACCTGCGGGAAGTGAGATAGATTGTTCTATAAATTACGCAGATTATTACTATCTTGAGGCATTATTAAGACTTCAAAAATTAAAATAGAAAATTATGATCAAGAAAATATCTCAAATTGCTATTGCAATTACACTCGTACTTTCGCTTTTAAGCTGTAAAAATACCAAACAAAAGCTTCAGGAATATGTTGTTACTTATAATAAAACAATCGCGCCAAGTTTTAGAGCTGATAATGTAACACTAACAACTGCAAGAGGTTATATTAATGATGATAAAATCGAATTGCGTTTTGAAACTGATTTAGAGCAAAATGAAACTAATAAATCTGCGGCAGCTATTTCTTTTCCAAAACAGATTAAATTAATGATTGATAAAGATCAGATTCCGAGACAATTAATTGAAGAAGGAGTTCAGTTTGATGTTTATTTTCTTGCTGATGATAATACGGTTTTAGATAAAGAAGTGCTAACAGGAGAATCTCTTAAAGATTTTTTGAAATAAAATCAGATTATTAGAAGAAAAATTAATCAGTTTAATTCTTACATATTAAAGTCTCTTTATATTTTAATTTAAAGAGACTTTTTTGTGTTTATAGATTAAACTTAAGTCGAAGAATAACTTTTGTATTCTTACAAAATTGTTTGTTTTTTGAAGATAATCAATTTGTATTCAAAGAATTATAAAGTCTTTTTTTATAATTGAATGTTGTTTTTATGTTATAATTTATTTATGTTTGAGTTAAAAAATAACTATAAAACCAATAATTTATGAAAAAAATTACCCAAATCGCATTTGCTTTCGCGTTTGCACTTTTTCTAATCAGCTGTAAAAATACTAAACAGAAAATTCAAGAACATGTAAGTAATTACAATAATTCTTCTTCTATAAAAGGAAATGGAATTACGAGTACAACAGCAAAAGCTTTTCTAAATGACAATAAAATTGAAATTAGAATTGAAACCAATTTAGAAGAAAACGATGCAAATAAATTAGCCTACAAAGAGTCGTTTCCAGATTTATTGAAAGAAATGATTAAAAACGATCAAATTTCAACTTCATTAATTTCTGAAGGAGTAAAGTTTGATGTTTATTTTCTAGCCTACAACAATGCTATTTTAGCGCAACAATTAGTTGATCAGCAAGAATTAGCAGTTTTAGAAGGTGGAGCTGCAGAACAAAATAAGGAAACAGCAAAATTGTAATTTAAAAATAGATTTAAAAGAAAAAGCCTCTTTAGTTGTAAAGAGGCTTTTTTGTTTATGAGAATTGCGTAACGTTTTTAAGATTGTCTGGAAAATACTGTTCAGATAAATCAGAAAATTCATCACCGCGCATGAAAATATTAATGTCAACATCTGCAAAACTGCTTTTTCCAGCTGCAGCCAAAAGTTCATTTGCTGAGTGAAGCGTATTTTTATGAAAATGATACACACGATCTGATTTGTCTGTAACAACCAAACCTTTCATCAGCATTTTATTTTGAGTCGCGACTCCAGTTGGACATTCGTTATTATGACAACGTAAAGCTTGAATGCAACCTAAAGAAAACATAAATCCTCTTGCGCTGTTGCACATATCGGCGCCTAATGCGATTGCATGTAAGATAGAATAGCCAGAAATGATTTTTCCACTTCCGATAATGCGCATTTTATCACGTATGCCTAAACGAACCAAAGTTTTGTTTACGAAAATTAATGCTGGTTCAAATGGCATTCCGACACCATCAGCAAATTCTAGTGGCGCAGCTCCAGTTCCGCCTTCCGCGCCGTCAATGGTAATAAAATCCGGATAAATATCCTCAGTAATCATTTCTTGACAGATGGCTTCAAATTCGGCAGTATTTCCAATACATAATTTAAATCCGATTGGTTTTCCGTTAGAAAGATCACGTAATTGTTTTATGAAATGAATTAATCCTTTAGCATCAGAAAAAGCATGATGACCTGGAGGAGAAAGAATCATTGTATGCGGTTGAACGCCTCTAATTTTAGCGATTTGTTCCGTGTTTTTCGCAGCTGGAAGCACACCTCCATGTCCTGGTTTTGCGCCTTGTGAAAGCTTAATTTCAATCATTTTTACATTCGGAAGATTAGCTTTTTGAGCAAAATTTTCTGGACTGAAATTTCCTTCTGCATCGCGGCAGCCAAAATATCCTGTTCCAATTTGCCAAGTAATATCTCCGCCGCCCGCAAGGTGAAATTCGGTCAATCCACCTTCACCAGTATTTTGGTAGAAATTTCCTTTTTTAGCACCAATATTAATCGCGCGAACAGCATTTTCGCTCAAAGAACCAAAACTCATCGCCGAAACATTAAATAAAGAAGCAGAATAAGGCTGTTTGCAATCTTTTCCGCCAATTAAAACGCGAGGCAATTCTTCGTTAACTTTTGCTGGAAAAATAGAATGTTTTATTCCTTCGTAATTCTCTGTATTTAAGTTTAATTGTGTTCCGAAAGGTGTGCTCGAATCAATATTTTTTGCTCTTTGATACACTAAAGAACGCTGATTTCTAGAAAAAGGTTTTCCGTCTGTAGATCTTTCAATAAAATATTGCTGAATTTCAGGTGCAATCATTTCAAATAAATATCTGAAATAACCCAAAACCGGGAAGTTTCGTAAAATAGCATGTTTCTTTTGTGAAGCATTATAAGCTCCAACAATCAACAAAATAGGAATAGCAAAAACGAGTAAGTAACCTCGCCCTGTATAATAATAAATTGCAACAACAATTATAAACAATAAGAATCCGTAAATAAAGAATTTTTTTCTCATGTTTTTAAAAAATTAAAATAGGTAATAAATGCGATAATTAGTTGAATCTTAGACGTACATAAACGTGTTTGATTCCTTTTTTGTCTGATTCTCTTTCATCAATCTCTAAAATATCAGTTAACGATTTCAGCATTGGGGTAAGTTTAGAATAGCCATAATTTCGAGGATCAAATTCGGGTTTTTTCTTTACAATCAAATTGCCGACATCTCCCAGAAATGCCCAGCCATCGTCATCTTCAATATCTTCAATTGTAGCTTCGATTAATTCGATAGTTTGTTTGTCAACTTTATGAAGCGCTTTTTCAGCTGGTTTTTCAACTGGTTTTTTGGTGTCAGCAGCAGCTGCTTTTGGCTTTTTCTTTTGAGTTGCTCCATCCAAAACTTCAATATAAATAAATCGGTCGCAGGCAACAATAAACGAATTTGGCGTTTTCTTTTCTCCGATTCCGATTACTTTCATTCCAGATTCTCGAAGTCTTATTGCAAGACGCGTAAAATCGCTATCGCTGGACACAATACAAAATCCGTCTAATTTTCCAGAATACAATAAATCCATTGCGTCAATAATAAGAGCAGAATCCGAAGAATTTTTTCCAACTGTATAACTATATTGTTGAATGGGAGTGATGGCATGTTCTAATAAAACACCTTTCCAGCCATTTGCATTTGGTTTTGTCCAGTCGGCATAAATCCTTTTCGTAGTTGGCGTTCCGAGTTTTGCAATTTCTTCCATCATACCTTTTACATTGCTGTAAGGCACATTGTCTGCATCAATGAGAACTGCCAGTTTTAAATCTTTTGAATTGCTTAAAGGCATTATTTTAATATTAAAAATTAAATACTCTCAAAGTTAAAATTAAAATTGGTTTTTATAAGAATTGAATGATGAATAAGTCGTTTTGTCAGCACTAATTATTTTCTTTATAAATAAGGAGTTTTAGTTCTAAAATTAATTAAAGATAAATTTGTCTTTTATATAGAATCTCCATATCTTTGTTAAGAATTAACAAAGAATGTATGTTTTCAAAAGCGTGTGAGTACGGAATTAGAGCTTCAATATTTATTGCAACCAAATCTTCTAAAGGGATTAGAGTTGGAATAAAAGATGTTGCCAAAGAAATAGATTCTCCCGAACCTTTTACAGCCAAAATTATGCAGATTTTGACTAAAAATGGAATCATACATTCAGCTAAAGGAGTTGGCGGTGGTTTTGAAGTTTCAAACGAAGCAGTAAAATCAATAAAACTGATTCAGATTGTAGATGCGATAGATGGAAACAAAATTTACAGCGGATGCGGAATCGGATTAAAAGAATGTTCTGAACAGCATCCTTGCCCTGTTCATCATGAATTTAAAAAAATTAGAGAATTGCTTTTGGAAATGCTTACTAAAACCACTTTAGAACAATTGGCTTCAGATGTAAAATCAGGTGATTTCTTCTTAAAAACATTAAATATAAACGATTAATATTTTATAAATTATTTTAAAAATGAATACAAAAACCAAAATTTCAGTACTAATCCTGATGGGATTTTTAGCAGTTACTTCGTGCGGTAAAAAAGAAACAGCTCCTGCAGATCAAACAGAAACTACTGAATATTCTACTGAAGGAGAAGCGGCACCAGTAACATCAACTGAAGAAAATGTATTAGTTATTGAAGGGAATGACCAAATGCAGTTCAATGCAAGTGAATTAAGAGCTGTCGCTGGAAAACCAATCAAATTGACTTTGAAACACGTAGGTAAAATTCCGAAAGAAGCAATGGGACATAATTTAGTGATTTTGCAAGAAGGAACAGATCAAGCAGATTTTGCATTAAAAGCTAATGATGCAAAAGCAACCGATTACATTCCAGCATCTGAAAAAGCTTCAATCATTGCTCACACTAAATTATTAGGCGGAGGAGAAGAAGATACAATAGAATTTACAATTGATAAAAAAGGATCTTATCCGTTTATTTGTTCTTTCCCTGGCCACGTGGCTATGATGAAAGGTACTTTAATTGTTGAGTAAATAACAAAGGCTCCAAATACTTAAATGCTTTGGAGTTTTTTTTAAAACTAATAAAAGATAAATTTATCTTTTATTGAAAACAAATAATAATTAAAAATTTAATTTCTTTAAAGATGGAAAATTTAAAAAACAAAACAATAGGATCGTTCGTAGCTGAGGATTTTAGAACAGCTGCAGTTTTTTCAAAATACAAAATTGATTTTTGCTGCAAAGGAAACCGAACGGTAAATGAAGTTTGCGAAAAACAAAATATTGATGCCGATGCTTTAGTAGAAAATGTACTTCAAGTTATGCAATCTGAAAATGGCGGAAGTATTGATTTCAATTCATGGCCATTGGATTTATTAGCAGATTATATTGAGAAAACACACCATCGTTATGTGGAAGAAAAAACAAATGTATTGCTTCCGTTTTTAGATAAATTGTGTAAAGTGCATGGAGCCAATCATCCAGAATTGTTTAGAATAAATGAATTGTTTATTGGCTGTGCAGGCGAATTATCACAACATATGAAAAAAGAAGAATTGATTTTGTTTCCATTTGTAAAACGAATGGTGAAAACGAAAGAATCTGATGGAATTTTGCATCAGCCTTCTTTCGGAACCGTTTCAAATCCGATTGCAATGATGATGAATGAACACGATAACGAAGGTGAACGTTTTAGAGAAATTTCGGAACTAACCAATAATTATACTCCGCCGGTAGATGCTTGTACAACTTACAGAGTAACTTTTGCAATGTTGAAAGAGTTTGAAGAAGATTTGCATAAACATATTCATCTAGAAAATAATATCTTATTTCCAAAAGCAGTTGTTTTAGAAAAAGACTTTGTTGAAGTAGAATAAAGGTTAATTTTAATAGTGGAAAAAGCACCGATAAAATATCTAAAAAGGATAATTTTCGGTGTTTTTTATTTGAAGAAATGCTTTAAACCATATAAGTGATATAAGTTCATTTTAGCCAAACTTATAATTTCTAATATTACTTATATGGTTTAATAATTTTTGTACGTTTAAAAATTTATTATTTATGAATTCTCAAAAAGCTTGGATACTTTCCTGTTTTTTTAATTTTCTGATTGCTTGCGTTTTCGGATTATTAATGCGTTTTATGTATCTCTTTCCAATAGATTTTCTGAATTACAGCTATCTTCTTCATGCACATTCGCACGTTGCCATGTTGGGATGGGTTTACATGATCGTTTATGTTTTGGTTGTTCATTTCTTTATTCCAAAAGAAAAAAGGAAGAAACCCATTTACAACCGTTTATTTTGGCTTACGGAATTTTCAGTAATCGGAATGATGATTGCTTTTCCAATTCAAGGATATGCATTGTTTTCGATTATATTTTCAACGATGCATATTTTGCTGAGTTATGTTTTTTGCCGTTTGGTTTGGAAACATTGTTCTAAAGATAAATCACCTTCACAAAGACTTTTATTGGTTTCGATTTTATTTATGATTTTATCGACTTGCGGTGTTTGGTGTCTTGGTCCAGCTGTAAGTACGTTAGGTAAGCAAAGCGCATTTTATCAGATCGCGATTCAGTTTTTTCTTCATTTTCAATTTAATGGATGGTTTATATTTGCGATTTTAGCTTTGTTTTTAAAACAATTTCAAAATAAAATTGATGAAGTAAAATTTAAGAAGTTTTACTTTTTAATGATTATTTCAACACTATTAACATTGACTTTTCCTATACGTTGGTTTGTTGAAAATGTCATTTTGAGTTATATAAATATTTTCGGAGTTTTGATTCAATTATTAGCTTTTGTTTATTTCTTTAGAATGCTAAAACCTCAAATTAATCATTTTAAAAGTTCATTACATCAAACAACGAAAATAGTTTACGGTTTAGCATTATGTTCGTTGTTTTTGAAAGTCGGAATTCAATTGCTAACAATTTTTCCTAATCTGGCAGAAGTTTCACATCAAATTAGAAATTTCGTAATTGGATTTATTCATTTAACGACTTTGGGAATTATATCCGGATTTTTGTTTGGAATTCTGCTTCAGAATAAAATGCTTTCTGCTGATTCTAAAACATTAAAAATAGGAATGAAGTGTTTTATTTTGGGATATATTTCGACGGAAATTTTATTGTTTTTACAAGGCTGGTTTTTGTTTTTTGGAGAAGAAAGTATTCCAGGATATTTTCAAAGTATTTTGATTTTTAGTATTCTTTTGGTTTTAGGGTTGATCCTAATTATGTTATCAAGAATAAATTTAAAATTTCATAATTTAGAAAAGAAACTAAAGATAAAAAAGTCCCAGAGGAACGACATATTTATAGAAAAAGAGATAGTATAGAAAAGAAGCGCCAGCGGAGCTACATATTTGTAGAAACGTTTTGACAAAGATTAGAGAACCCCAGCAAGGCGAAATATTTTCTAAAAAGTTATTTTTTTCTAACCTGATAAATATTTCGCTTCTCCGAAGCTTTATATTAGAAATAAAAAACAAGAGCCGATTTCTACCTAAAATCAAACTCTTGCTTCTTACTAATCAACCTATTTAAATAACTATATTTTTCCTGCTTCCTGATTTATTGCTTCAATTGTTTTTTCATTATTTACGCCCAAACCTTCCTGTTGAAAAACCAATTCTCCTTCGGGATTAAAAACACTAATAATATTTGAATGCGAAAAATCTATTGGAGAAATCTTTTTATAATTCACCGCCAAAACTGCAGCAAATTCTCTTGTATTTTCTTCAGAAGAACGAAGGAAAATCCAAGGATCTTGATTCATTTTGTTTTCAATAGCAAATGATTTTAATCTTTCAGGAGTATCTGTATTTGGATCTATACTTACCAAAATCAATTTTACATGCTGTTTTGTTTGTTTTGCTAGTTTTGATTCAATATCGCGCATATCGGCAACTAATCTCGGGCAGGCAGCTTTACAGCTTGTGTAAATCATTACCATTACTAAAACATTTCCTCTAAGACTTTTTAGTTCTATATCTTTTCCGTTTTGATTTGTCCATTTCGAAGGAAGATTATAAATCGATAAATCACTAATTTCTTTTTTTGATTCTGCTTTGACTTCTTTTTTGTCAGCTTCTTTGCAACTGTAAAACGCGAATAGAAGAAGAAAAGCAATTGCTGTTTTTTTCATTGTAAGCCTAATTAAATTAGATTTTAGGTTTTATTGTACTTGCGCATCTAAAGCCAAGATTTCTTGTAGAATATTGAGCTTTCAAACTTCCTCTAAAAGCGTATCGCATAAAAGCGGCATAATCCATTAAATCGGATGCGTTTATAGAACCGCTTCCGCAGAAGAGATTTTTGTCGCTGCTTTTGTCTTTTCGAGATTCCCCAGATAAAAAAATGCTGTTAAAATCAGAAGTCCATTCCCAAACTAAACCGTGCATATCGTAAACGCCCCAATAATTTTTAAACGTTTTTCCGATTTCATTTTCATACGTTCTAGATTTCTCATACCAAGACAAAATATATTCGTTGAATTCTTTTTTGGTTCTGGCGTCAATTTTTTTGGTATCTGCCATTGCTACATATTCCCATTCATCCATTGTAACCAAGCGTTTTCCCTCACATTCGCAGTATTTTTTAGCAGCAAACCACGAAACACTTGTTGCAGGAGAATTAGGTTTTGCATTTCCAAAATCAGAATCATTTTTCCAATAAGAGAGGTAACTTTTATCGGCAAAAATTCCTTTAATTTTTGATTTTTGATATGAAGGATTCTTTTTGACGAAATCTAAAAATTCACGGTTTGTAACAGGGTAAATGTCAATATAAAACGATTTTACTTCGACAGGTTTTTTAGAAACGGCTCCATAAAGAGGGACAAAAGATCCCTCTTTTATGAAAACCATTCCTGTTTCCTGTGCCTTCATGACACTGGTAAACACAGAGAAAAAGACAATTAAAAGAATGAAAATGAATTTTTTCATGCTGTTGGTTTTGCTGTTATCTTAGCGCTTTCACCATTTCTGGCGTAACTTCTGTTTTGTTGTTGCCCCAACTGCTGTAAATGTAGGTTAACACATTTGCGATTTCGTCATCAGATAAGTTTTGCGATGGCATTATGTTATTGTATTTTTTTCCGTTAACAGTGATTTCTCCAGTTAAACCGTGTAAAATTGTTTTAATCGCGCGTTTAGAATCGGCATTCAAATAATCTGATTTTGCCAAAGGAGGGAAAGTGTTCGGAATTCCTTGCCCTTCAGATTGATGGCACGCAAAACAAGTCGTTCCGAAGATTTCTTTTCCGATTTTTACTTTTTCGGCAGCAGTACGTTTAGGGATTTCAGTTTTAACGGCATTACTTCCTGGCATTTTCTGAATCGTTCCGCCTTCAGGCAAATAAATACCTTCTTGAATTGTTCCAGAATAAATGTTTTTATTTTCTTTTCCTTCTACTTTTAACATTCCCAAAGCACCTTTATTAAAAGCTCTAAAAATAGAGTGATCAACTAAAATGAAAGTTCCGGGAGTTTCTACTTTAAAATCTACAATTGCAGCGCCACCAGCAGGAATTAAAGTTGTCTGAACATTTTTATTAATTGTACTTCCTCCTTCAACGTGTACATTGTCAAATATTTCTCCAATAACGTGGAAAGAAGAGACCAAGTTTGGTCCTCCGTTTCCAACAAACAAACGAACCGTTTCGCCTACTTTTGCTGTTAACTCATTACCATTTGTAAGAGATCCAACCTTTCCATTAAACACAACATAATCAGGAGTTTCTTTTACCGCTTTATTCATGTCAAATGGCTGAAGACCTTTTGCTCCATATTCACCTTGAGTGTAAAAATCGCCTTGCATAACGTAATATTCTTTGTCAACAGGAGGAAGTCCGCCTTCTGGTTCGACCAAAATCAAACCGTACATTCCGTTTGCAATGTGCATTCCGACTGGAGCAGTTGCACAATGATATACGTACAATCCTGGATTTAAAACTTTAAAGCTGAAAACTTTTTCGTGTCCAGGAGCAACAAGAGAAGAAGTTGCTCCACCACCTGGGCCAGTTACAGCATGTAAATCAATGTTATGCGGAAGTTTGTTATCGGGATGATTTTTTAAGTGAAATTCAACTTCGTCACCAACACGAGTTCTAATAAAACTTCCCGGAACAGAACCTCCAAATGTCCAATACGTATATTTTACTCCATCGGTCATTATGCCTTCTTGTTCTTTAATTTCCATGTTTAGTTTTAATTTCATGGCATTTCTGCTGCCAACAGGTTTAGGAACATGAGGAGGCGAAGTAAGCTCGGCTTCCATTTCGCCTTCAGTCTTAATATCTGAATAATTTTTAGCTTCGTCATTCTTACAGCTTGCCAATAAGAGAAGCATGAAAAGTGAACAAAGCAACACGTTCATCTTAATCCAAATTTTGTAATTCCTTTTCATAATACATTGGTTTTGTTTTTATTTAAATATGAATCAAAAATAAAAGACTGTTTTATCTTTTATTATGATAAAAATCATGTTTGAAATAATTCTGTTTCAGATGCAAGAAATAAACTCATAGTATATTTTAGGTTAAATCTTACAGTTTTATTTCTCTTGATAATTTTTAAATAAAAATAATTGAGGCTCTTTATTTTAAATTAATTATGATTATTTTTGCTCGCTGATTAAGTAAAAAAAATTACTACAATATATTATGGTAAAAGATTTATTCGAAAGAATTCAGGACAATAAAGGACCTTTAGGAAAATGGGCTTCTCAAGCAGAAGGTTATTATGTTTTCCCAAAGTTAGAAGGAGAGTTGGGTCCTAGAATGACTTTTCACGGAAAAAATATTTTAAACTGGAGTTTAAATGATTATTTAGGTTTAGCAAATCATCCAGAAGTTCGTCAGGCAGATACAGATGCAGCAATTCAATTTGGTGCGGCTTATCCGATGGGAGCTCGTATGATGTCTGGACACACTACTTACCACGAACAATTAGAAAATGAATTGGCTGAGTTCGTAATGAAAGAATCTGCTTATTTGTTGAATTTTGGTTACCAGGGAATGGTGTCTATTATCGACGCTTTGGTTACTAAAAACGATATTATTGTTTATGATGTAGATTCACATGCTTGTATCATTGATGGTGTTCGTTTGCATATGGGTAAACGTTTCACATACAAACACAATGATTTGGAAAGTATGGAGAAAAACTTGCAACGTGCTACTAAAATGGCAGAAGAAACTGGAGGTGGTATTTTATTTATTACTGAAGGTGTTTTTGGAATGCGCGGACAGCAAGGAAAATTGAAAGAAATTGCAGCTTTAAAGCAAAAATACAATTTCCGTTTATTGGTAGATGACGCTCACGGTTTTGGTACTTTAGGAAAAACAGGTGCTGGAGCAGGTGAGGAGCAAGGAGTTCAAGATCAGATTGATGTTTACTTCTCAACTTTTGCTAAATCAATGGCAAATATTGGTGCTTTCGTAGCGGCAGACAAAACGGTTATAGACTACTTGAAATACAATCTACGTTCTCAAATGTTTGCTAAAGCATTACCAATGATTCAAACAATTGGTTCTTTGAAACGTTTAGAATTATTACGTAAATCTTCTGCAATTAAAGATAAACTTTGGGAAAACGTTAATGCATTGCAAAACGGTCTTAAGGAAAAAGGATTTAATATCGGAGATACAAATACTTGTATTACACCAGTTTACTTAGAAGGAAGTATCCCTGAAGCAATGGTAATGGTAAACGATTTAAGAGAAAATTATGGTATTTTCCTTTCTATTGTTGTGTATCCAGTTATTCCAAAAGGAATTATCTTATTGAGAATGATTCCTACAGCTTCTCATACAATTGAAGATATCAATGAAACGTTAACAGCTTTCGAAGCAATTCGTGAGAAATTAGTTAACGGAACTTATAAAGAAATTGCACAACGTACAACAGTAGACGTATCGTAATTGACTTTAAAATAAAAATTTCCTAGTGGGAATTATGTAAAAAAATCCATTCGTTATGCGAATGGATTTTTTTTATTTAGGGTAACTTTATGTAATAAATCACAAAATAAAAATAAAGAATTATGAAAAAAGTACTAACACTAACAGTTATTGCTTTGGCTGTTTTTGTTTCTTGTAAAAAAGAAACAACAACTACTGAGCCAGTGCAAATTACACCAAGTCCGCCAAAAGAAGCTGAAATTGTAGAACCTGCTGGAGATCAATGTTATGCTTGGAGATTAAATGGAAGCGTTATTGAAATGAGTTTTAATGTAAACTCTCATCAAGAAGTAAACGGAAAACTAAGTTACAATTTGGTAGGAAAAGATAAAAATGAAGGAACTCTTATCGGAAACATGAAAGGAGATACTTTAGTTGCCGATTATACATTTTCTTCAGAAGGTGTTTCGTCTGTAAGAGAAGTTGTTTTTTTACAAAAAGATGGCGCTTTTATTGAAGGATATGGAGATATTGTAGAAGCCAACGATAAAGTGTCTTTTAAAGACAAAAAGAAGCTAAAATTTGACGCAAAAAATACCTTGACAAAAATAGATTGCAAAGTGGAGTAATTAAGATCTACTAAATAAAAAAAATCCATTCGTTTGGGGGCGAATGGATTTTTTTTATTTAAAATTTAGCTGTTAAAGCTAATTACTTGTTACTTTTCACTAATCACTTAAAACTAAAGATTCTTCAGATAAGTCTTTCTTTGACAGTGAATAATTGGATCAAAATTTTTCCAAAGTAAATGAATCGCGTTATTTTCTAATAATTCAGGAGTTCTAATGCAATTCTGAATTCCTTTAGCTGAAAAAGTTTTATAATATTCATCAAAAATAATAGCCGTTACACCTTTGTTTTGATATTCAGGATGAACTCCGATAAGGTAAAAAACAACATCTTTACTGTGTTTTTTTGCTTTTAATAGTTGAAGAAATCCAAAAGGAAATAATTTACCTTTTATTTTCTGCAAAGCTTCAACAAAACTTGGCATTACAATACTGAAAGCTACTAAATTATCGTCTTTGTCAACAACAAATTTTATATATTCTGGATTGATAAAGCTGATGTATTTCTTTTTAAAATATTCTTTTTGAACATCAGAAATCGCTACAAACGAAGCTAGTTTTTCATAAGATTCATTAAACAAATCAAACATTTTGTCCACATGAGGCATAATGTCTTTTGTTTTTGTAAAGTTTAAGGCTCTTAATTCGTAACGCTTTTTGATTAAAGCTTGCGCTTTTTGAAAAAATTCTGGTTTTACATTTGAAAAAGGGAAAATACTTTCGATGTATTGTTTTTCAACCTGAAATCCTAATTGCTCTAAATGTGTTACATAATACGGGTGATTGTACCAAGTAATCATGGTTCCTACTTGATCGTAGCCTTCTGTTAAAACACCAACTTTGTCTAAGTTTGAAAATCCCATCGGACCTTCAGCGTGTTCTAAATTATGTTTTCTTCCTAATTCGAATACTTTTTCAAGAAGTGCTTTTGTAACTTCAATATCATCAATAACATCAAACCAGCCAAAACGAACTTTTCGCTTATGCTGATTATTTACTTCAGACCAATTGATGATAGCCGTAATACGGCCAACAATTTGATTGTCTCTATAAGCCAAATAGAAATAGGCTTCAGCATTATCAAAAGCAGGGTTTTTCGTTTTATCAAAAGACTCTAATTCGTCTGCAATAATTGGCGGTACCCAGTAAGGGCTGTCTTTGTATAGCGAAAAAGGGAATTTAATATATTCGGTTAATTCTTTTTTGCTTTTGGCTTCTTTAATTGTGATCATTAAGCTGGTATTGAGATTCTCTTTTTAGAGCGTTTGGTTATTTAATTTTATTCGTATTTCGCTTTACGTTTTCTTTCTTTTTCTTGATAATCAATGCTTTTTTCATTATCAGTATTCTTTTTGGCTTTTTCCTCTGCTTTATTTGCTGCTTGCTTGTTTTTGTACCAACCGTCATAACGCCATGATACTCCAACTCCTCCGTATAAAATCGAAGGCGTATTCTTAAAGTTTGTACTTATAGAAGCATCAACCTGCATATTTGGAGAAAGCAAATAAGCGGCCCCGCCACGTACGATTGCATCACTGTAAAAATCGCTTTTATAGCCTTGATTTTCAACAAAACCAGACCATCTTTCGTTAAATCCGTGCGTCAAAGTTAACACATATCCGTAACTTGGATAATCTGTTCCGATGTAATCTGCAATAATATTGGTTACAAATACCCATCTTCCACCTCCAAATGAATTTTGCGTAATAAGAGAGATTTTAGGTGAAATAGCACCGTCGGGAGAAAAATAATATGGATTATCGGCGCCAACAAAATTAGCTCCTGCAAATACAGAGACTGCAGGAATTAATTCACGCCAATTAAAACTATGGTTTGCTTTATAGCTATAAATGTTTACTTCTCTTTTATTTTTGTAAGGATCATAAATCAAGTATTTTGCACCAAGAACAGTTTGTCTGAAATTGTTTTTCTTGTAACTGGTGTATGGCGTGTCATAATTAGCCATTTGATATTGTACATCTAGGATAAATTCTAATTTTTCTAGAAAAGCACCATATCTAAGAGAGAAATCAGTTCCGAAACCGCTGCCGTCATAATTAAGTAAATCGTGTTTTTCTTTAATGCCGTAAACGCCAAGTTCGGCTTGAATCACTGATTTTCCTACACCATACGCCGACATGGTTTCTCCAGGGCGGTTGGAATTGATAACATCAGTATATTGCGCAAAAAACAGTTGTGGAATAAAAAAAAGTACCGGGGCAAGTAAGTTTTTAATTTTGAACATAATTTTCTTTTAAGTTTAGAAAGTGATAACGCATTTCAAATGTACATATTTTATTATTTATTTAAGATTCATATTTTATTTTTAAGCGATGGATTTATTAATTTTGGAAAAAAATATATAGTTATGCAAGAAGCATCATTTTCAGGTTTGTTAAAAACCATCATGTGGGTTATAGCTTTTTATTACATTTTTAAATTTTTAGCTAGAATCTTTTTGCCAATATTGGTTAAAAAAGCGGTAGAAAATGCTAGTGAAAATTTTCAAAGACAACAGCAGTATAATCAAGGTAACACTTATCAAAATAATCGCAATAACAACAATAATGATGAAATAATCATTAATACTGCTAATGCTAAAAACCCGCGTGCGACCAAAAAAGTGGGAGAGTATGTTGATTACGAAGAAATAGATTAGATTTGTGTCCTGAAAATTTAGGATTCATTTTAACCCAAACTAGCCAAAATTGAAAATAGTAAATAAGTTCTACGTGCATGCCCTTGTTATTCTGGGCTTTATTCTTGTTTCATTAATTTATTTTTATCCAGTTCTGCAAGGAAAACAAATTTTCCAGTCAGATATTGCTCAATACACCGGAATGGCAAAAGAGCAAAATGACTTTAGAGCGATAGAAAATGCAGAGCCTTATTGGACAAATTCAGCTTTTGGCGGTATGCCAACTTACCAGCTTGGAGCAAATTATCCAAATGATTTTGTGGGTAAAATAGATGATGTTTTACGTTTTCTTCCGCGTCCTGCTGATTACCTATTTTTATATTTCTTAGGTTTTTATGGTTTGTTATTGGTTTTAAAAACCGATCCGTTAAAGGCGTTTATTGGAGCGATTGCTTTTGGTTTTTCAACTTATTTAATCATTATTTTAGGAGTAGGCCATAATGCCAAAGCGCACGCTATTGCTTACATGCCTTTAGTTATTGCCGGATTTATACTCGTCTTTCAGAAAAAATACATTTGGGGCGGTTTGCTCACAATGTTTGCCGTGGCATTAGAAATTAGTGCCAATCACTTTCAGATGACCTATTATTTATTGATTTTCTTATTGATACTTTCAGGTTATTTTGCATTTAATTTTATAAAAGAAAAAGATTATAAAGGTCTTTTAATTTCAACCGGAACTTTAATTATAGCTGGAATTTTTGCAATTGGAGCGAATGCTGGAAATTTATTAGCAACAAGTGAATATGCTAAATTTAGTACACGAAGCAATAGCGAATTGACATTCAATCCAGACGGAACAAAAAAGACAAATGAAAATGCTTTAAGCCGCGAATATATTACAGAATACAGCTACGGAATTGCAGAGAGTTTTAATCTTATTGCGCCTAGACTTTTTGGTGGATCAAATCACGAAAATTTAGGTACCGATAGCAGAATGTATTCTTTTTTTATAGAAAAAGGAGCTTCTCCGTCTCAAGCGCAAGAATATGCGGCAGGTATGCCTACTTATTGGGGAGATCAGCCTATTGTTGCTGCGCCAGCTTATATTGGTGCAGTTGTGTTCTTTTTGGCCGTTTTAGCACTATTTATCGATAATAGAAAAATTAGATATGTATTTCTAGGAGGAGCATTATTTTCATTAATTCTTTCTTGGGGGAAAAATTTCCCATTGCTTACAGACTTTTTTATAGACTACGTACCGATGTACGATAAGTTTAGAGCGGTATCTTCTATTCAGGTAATTCTAGAATTGTGTTTTCCTGTTTTAGCAGTTATGGGAATCCAATCGTTTTTTAAAGCGAAAGATGAGCCTAAAGTACAGCAAAAAGCACTTGTACAGACTGGAGTTTTTGGAATAGGAGTAATTTTGATTTTAGCAATTGCTAAAGGATTTTTCCATTTTTCAGGTTCTAGCGACCAATATTTTATGGAAAGTTACGGACCAGATTTTGTTGATGCGCTAAAAGAAGACCGAATGACAATGTATTATGCAGACTTATTGCGTACAGGTTTTCTTATTGTGATTACTTTTGGAGTTCTTTGGTTATTCATTAAAAATAAATTTTCGCAAACTACAACTTTAATTATTGTAGGACTTATAATGATTTTTGATTTGTTCTTTGTAGACAAAAAATATGTTTCGGCAAAAGATTTCGTAAGTCCAGTTCAAATTGCGGCTCCTTTTCAGGAAACGCCTGCTGATGCAGAGATTTTGAAAGACACTACACATTACAGAGTTTTTGAAGTAAACGGAAATATGTCGAGTGCACGAGCTTCTTATTTTCATAGTTCTATAGGTGGTTATCATGCGGCAAAACCTCGCAGAATGCAACAGCTTTTTGATTATCAGATTGCTAAAAATAATCTGGAAATACTTAATATGTTGAATGTTAAGTATGTTATTCAAACCGATAAAGAAGGAAAAGAAATTCCGACAATTAATCCAGATGCTAATGGAAACGCTTGGTTTGTGAGTTCTGTAAAATTGGTAAACAAGCCAGATGATGTAATGAAAGCTCTAAATACTATTGACACTAAAAATGTAGCTGTTTTTAATGTTCATGAGCATGAAAACAAGTTTCAGAATGCAAGATTAAAGAAAGCATTTGATACAACAGGAACAATTAAAGTTGTAGCATACAAACCAAATTATATTAAATACAAATCTGAAAATGAGAAAGACGGATTAGCTGTTTTCTCTGAGATGTATTATAAAAATGGATGGAATGCTTACATTGATGGAAAACTAACAGATCATTTTCCAGTTGATTATGTTTTAAGAGCAATGGAAGTTCCTGCTGGAAAACATACAATTGAATTTAAATTTGATCCACAGGTTGTTAAAACTGGTGGAACAATTACACTAATGAGTTCAATTGGAATGTTATTGCTTTTAGGTGGTGGAATCTTTTTTGAAAGTAGAAAGAAGAATTCAAATAAAGGTGAGTTCAAGAATTAGTTTTCTAAATGTCAATTGCAAAAATTCTGAAGATAGTTCTTTTAATCATTTTAGATTTATTAGTATTTGCTTTTTGCAGCTTTTTCATGATGGGCTATGATGATTTTTATGATGAAAGTCAGGGAGAATATTTTAGTTTTTCGAGCATGAAATTGGAGTATAAAGTTGTTTGGGGATTTTATAATTTTTGGATTATATTAAATTGTTTGCTTTTATTTTATATCTTATTTAAAGTGTACAAGAGATTAACCCTAAAATAAATTTACCTTTGCATTTTTAATATTAAACCTCAATTTTTCTTGGAACAAAAAAAGCTCTTAATAATTACCTATTATTTTCCGCCTGCGGGTGGGCCTGGTGTACAGCGTTGGTTAAAATTTGTGAAATATTTACCAGAGTTTGACGTACAGCCAATTGTTTATGTTCCAGAAAATCCAACTTATCCAATTGTTGATGAAGGTTTAGTAAGCGAAATTTCAGATAAAGTTATTGTTTTAAAGAATAAAATTTGGGAACCTTATCAATTGGCTTCTATTTTTTCAAAAAATAAAACAAAGAAAATCAGTTCTGGAATTTTTCCGCAAAAGAAAAAACAGACGTTTTTAGACAAAACTTTTCTTTGGATTCGCGGAAATCTTTTTATTCCGGATGCTCGTGTTTTTTGGGTAAAACCTTCTGTTGCTTATCTTGAAAAATATATTAAGGAAAATAATATTGATACGATTGTAACTTCTGGACCACCGCATAGTCTGCATTTAATTGGTTTGGAATTACAGCAAAAATTGAAAGTAAAATGGTTTGCCGATTTCCGTGATCCTTGGACTACTATTGGGTATCACAAAGCGCTCCGTTTATCTTCTTATGCAGAAAAAAAACATAAAAATTTAGAACATAAAGTACTTAATTCTGCTGATGAAATCATTGTAACAAGTAAAACGACAAAAACCGAATTTGAGGCAATAACAGATAAGCCAATTACTGTAATTACAAATGGTTATGATGTTGAAACTGTCGAAAAACAAGATTTAGACCATAAATTTACTTTAGCGCATATTGGTTCGTTTTTATCTGATAGAAATCCGCCGTTTTTGTGGAAAGTTTTGGTTGAATTACTAAAAGAAGTTCCCGAGTTTAAAACTCATTTAGAAATAAAACTTATTGGCGCTGTAAGTCAAGAAGTTTTAGATGCAATAGAAGAAAATCAATTAAAAGACTATTTGAATTTAGTTGGTTACGTTTCTCATAAAGAGGCAGTTGCGCATCAAAGAAAATCTCAGGTTTTGCTTTTAATTGAAATTAATTCGGAAGACACAAAAAGCATTATTCCAGGTAAATTGTTTGAATACATGGTTTCAAACCGTCCAATAATTGCTATTGGACCGCAAGGTTCTGATTTTGCAGATATTGTAACGCAAACAAATACTGGAGTATTTTTTGATTATTCTGAAAAAGCGAAACTAAAAAGTGTAATTTTGGACTTTTTTAATCAGTTTTTGGAAGGAAAATTGCAATCGCATGGAATTGGTTTACAGCAATATTCAAGAAAAAATCTAACCAAGCAATTAGCGCAGCTGATTAGTAAATCATAGATTGTAAAAAATCTAAAATCTAAAATCTAAATTCAGAAATCCAAACATGGGTGTTGTCTTAAATCAGTCTTTTAAAAATACAATTATTACTTATATTGGTTTTGGTATCGGAGCCATTAACACACTTTATTTGTATCCAATTTTTCTTGGAGCAACTTTTTATGGACTGACAAACTATATAACTTCAAGTGCTAACGTTATAATGCCTTTGTTTGCTATCGGAATGCAAAATACATTGGTGAAGTTTTATTCTCAATATAAAACCGATGAAGAAAAATCTCAATTTTTGTCTTTTACGGTTTTGTTTCCCATTATTTTAATAATTCCATTGTTATTAATTGGACTTTGTTTCTACGATGAAATTTTGTTCTTTCTGTCAAAAAAGAATGCAATCGTTAAAAGTTACGTTTGGCTTATTCCCTTTATTGGGCTAACTATGGCATATTTCGAAATTTTTTATGCTTGGGCGCGTGTTCACATGCTTTCTGTTTTTGGAAATTTCGTTAAAGAAATTGGTTTAAGATTGTTTTCTTTATTTCTATTGATAGCAGTTTATTATGATGTACTTAGTGTGGAAGGATTTGTATATGCAACTGCCGGACTATATTTTTTAGCTTTTTTGGTTACTATGTTTTATGCGTTTAGTGTTCAGAAACCTCATTTTCAGATTTCTAAACCAAAGAATGCAAAAGATATACTAGTTTATTCATTTTATATTATTCTATCTGGAAGTGTTGCCAATTTACTTTTAGATGGAGATAAAATGATATTAAATCAATATATGATTATTGATAATATTGCATTCTATTCGGTTGCAACCTATATAGCATTAGTTATTTCAGTTCCAAGTCGTGCCATGCACCAAATTGTTTATCCGATTACTGCAAAATTGATGCATGAAAACAAGCACGACGAATTAAATGAGCTTTATAAAAAAACATCGATCAATCTTCAAATGGTTGGTGGTTTTGTAATGCTTTGCATTTTTGTGAATATTAATCAATTATATGAATTAGTTCCGAAAGAATATAGCGGCGGAATTTCTGTAGTATTTATGATTGGGCTTTCTAAATATTTTGATTTAATTTTAGGAAACAATAATGCGATTATTTTTAATACAAAATATTACAGAATGGTGTTGTATTTAGGATTAATGTTGGTTGTGTTAACAATTGTGCTAAATATGATTTTTATTCCAATTTTTGGAATTTTCGGTTCTGCTTTTGCGACGCTTCTATCTATTACTTTGTATAGTTTGGCAAAACTGCTTTTTGTGGTTAAAAAACTTCATTTATATCCATTTACAAAGCAGACTATTCATTCGATTGTTCTGACTTTTGCTTTATTCTTGGTATTTTATTTTTGGGAGTTTCCATTTTTCCAATTAATAAGTATTGCTTTAAAATCGATTTTGGTTACTATTTTCTATGTTTATTTGAATTATAAATTCAAGATTTCGACAGATATTAATAACGTTATAGATTCTGTTTTAAAGAAAATAGGAATTAAAATATAAGTAAGATTTTACCGAAAATTGAAAGTAATTTAAAATTTGTAGCTTTTTTGTTTTTATATTTGTTAGAAAGGATAACTAATTTATTTCTAATAGAATATGAAAATAAAAATACTTAGTTTATTAGGGTTCTTTCTTGTTTTTTCTTCGTCATTATTATTTGCTCAAACAAATGATAAGCAGATTCTAGATAAATCAGTTTCGCCAATAAAACTTAAAGGTTATCCAGTTAGTCCGTTTAAAGACACACTTTTTTTAGTTTATACTAATGTAGGATCTTTTTCGGCTAAAGAGCGAGCTAATTATATTTCGAATAAAATTAAAAAACTTTACGAAGAGTCTTTTTTTGAGAAAGATTCCATAATTATAGTTCCTTCTGATGTTTCTCTAGATATTGTTTACAAAAACGATTTGGTAATAATGTCTGTTTTAAAAGCAGATGCAAAGGCAGAAAACGCTTCAATGTCTTTTATTGCTAAACGTAATTTAGCATTAATTAAAAGGGCTATTATTTATCAGAATGAGAATTATTCGCAATTGCCAAAACGAATCGGATATACAGCATTGTTAATCCTTATAATTAGTTTGGTTTTATTTTTGGCGGGGAAACTTTTTAATTTGCTCAAAAAATATATCATTAAAAGGAAAGCACGATATTTTAAAGGTGTTAGTTACAATTCAATAAAAATATTATCTCCACAAAAACAGCAGTTTATATTTCTTCGTCTTTTCGGATTTATAAAAACGGTAACTCTAATTTTTATTGTTTATCTATCTCTGCCTGTTTTATTTAGTATTTTTCCGGCAACAAAAGAATATACAACAACATTGCTTCAGTGGATTTTAACGCCTGCGAAATCAGTCTTAATGGGACTTATCGATTTTTTACCAAGTTTAATAACCATTATTGTTATCATCATCATTTTTAGATATGCCTTAAAACTGATTAAATTTTTCTTTTACGAAATAAAATCAGAAAACATTAAAATTGACGGATTTTACAGCGATTGGGCATTACCTACATTTAATATCATCCGATTATTAATGTATGCTTTTATGTTAGTAATTATATTTCCTTATTTACCAGGTTCTGATTCTTCTATATTTAAAGGCGTATCTGTATTTGTAGGTGTTCTATTTTCGCTTGGTTCTTCAAACGCAATTGCAAATATGGTAGCAGGTTTGGTAATTACTTACATGCGCCCGTTTAAAATTGGCGATTATATAAAAATTGGCGATGTAAGTGGAGAAGTAATAGAAAAAACGGCATTAGTTACTAGAATTAGAACGCCTAAATTTGAAGACATTACAATTCCGAATGCTACCGTTTTATCTAGTACTTCTACAAATTATTCGGCAAATACACAGCAATCTACAAACGGATTATTGATTCATACTACAGTATCAATTGGTTACGACGTTCCTTGGACAGCAATACATAAAGCTTTAATTGATGCAGCTTTAAAAACAGAAATGATTGAAAAAGAACCAAAACCATTTGTGCTTCAAACAAGTTTGGATGACTTTTATGTTTCGTACCAAATTAATGTTTATACAAAAGAACCCACAAAACAGCCAAGAATATATTCGTCACTTCATCAAAATATTCAAGACTCATTTAATGCCGCTGGAATCGAAATTATGTCTCCACATTACAGCGCTTTACGTGATGGAAATGCTTCTACTGTACAATCAGACAAAAAAAGTAACGATAAATTATAACTTCTGTTATCTGGGGAGCTTAAAGTTAATTAATTGAAAAATAGCGATTAAATTTAAAACTTTAACACCTGAATATTTTGTAATTAATCGAATTAAAATTAACTTTAACATGAAAATTTATCAGTAGTTTGTTGTAATAGCCTATTTTTTTCTAACAAAATCACTAAATGTAGGTATTTTTTTATTATTTAGAAATGAATATTTTTGCAAGAAATTACAAATGAAAGTGTAATTAGAATTAATTGTAGAGTAATAATTATGAAGGACAATCATCTCAGCCATGAACAAAGCATGCAGGTATTTTCCAATATGATCTCAAACAAAGTTCATAAGGGGTTTACGCTGGAAGAAAGAAATGATAAATTGCTTTTTGCAGTTTTATCTAAAGGAGGAAAAGTGGTTAACCACAGTTTAAATTTCATGATTTTTTGTTTAACTCTCGGTTTGTGGTCGTTTGCATGGCTTTATCTAACTTTTGAGGCTTCAAAACAGAAAAAGATTTTAGTAGCTATTGATGAAGACGGTTTTCCATTTGAAGAAAGATGTCTCGTAGCTTAAATATTGAAGAATAAAATAGTAAAAGCCATAAATACAAATTAATCACTTGTATTTATGGCTTAATTATTTTTAGAAAGAAAGGAAATTTATAATTTATCCTTTAAATAAATTCCAGTTACTGAATCTTTTACTTTTACAATATCTTCTGGAGTTCCAGAAGCCAGTAAATAACCGCCATTTTCACCACCTTCAGGTCCAAGATCCAGAATCCAATCGGCGCATTTTATTAAATCCAGATTATGCTCGATAACAATAATAGAATGTCCTTTTTCTATTAAAGCATCAAAAGAAGCCAAAAGCTTTTTAATATCATGAAAATGAAGTCCCGTTGTTGGTTCATCAAATACAAATAAAGCTTTTTCTTTTGTTGCTCCTTTAACTAGAAAAGATGCCAGTTTGATACGTTGCGCTTCACCACCAGAAAGGGTAGAAGAGGATTGTCCTAATTGTACATAACCTAAACCAACGTCTTGCAGAGGCTGTAATTTTTGCGTAATTTTTGATTGCTTGTTTTTTTCGAAAAAAGCAATCGAATCATCAATTGTCATTGTTAGAATGTCGTTGATGTTTTTGTTGTCAAAAGTAACTTCTAAAATTTCTTTTTTGAAGCGTTTTCCTCCACAAGTTTCACATGGTAATGAAACATCTGCCATAAAGACCATTTCGACGTTTATAGAGCCTTCTCCTTTACAAGTTTCACATCGACCTCCGTCAACATTAAAAGAGAAATGTTTTGCCTGATAGCCTCTTATTTTTGATAATTTTTCTTTGGCATATAAATCGCGAATGTCATCGTAAGCTTTTATGTAAGTTACAGGATTTGATCTAGAACTTCTTCCAATCGGATTCTGATCTACGTACTCGATATGTTTGATTTGAGAAAACGAACCTTTTAGTTCTGTAAATTGTCCCGCTTTTTCAGATGCACTTTCTAGCTTTTTCTGCATTGCAGGAAATAAAATCTTCTTAATTAAGGTACTTTTTCCACTTCCCGAAACACCCGTCACGACAGTTAAAACATCTAAAGGAAAAGTAACATCAATATTTTTTAAGTTGTTTTCGCGCGCGCCAACAATATCAATATGATTTTTGAATTTTCTTCTTTTTTTCGGAACAGTAATTTCTAAATCACCATTTAAATATTTAGCTGTAAGCGAATCAGATTTTAGAATTTCATCGTAAGTTCCTTGAGCAACTAGTTTTCCTCCAAAAGTTCCAGCTTCAGGACCGATATCGATAATCATATCAGCAGCTTTCATGATATCTTCGTCGTGTTCAACTACAATAACGGTATTTCCTAAATCGCGAAGAGAAAGTAAAACTTTGATCAATCTTTCGGAATCTTTGGGATGCAAACCAATACTTGGCTCATCTAAAATGTACATCGAACCAACCAAACTGCTTCCTAAAGAAGTAGCAAGATTAATACGTTGCGATTCTCCTCCAGAAAGAGTAGCAGAATTTCTATTCAAAGTAAGATAATCTAAACCAACTTCAGTTAAGAATGACAAACGATTATTAATTTCAACCATTAAACGTTTTGCAATTTGCTTTTCGTAAACGTTCAATTCAATGTTTTTGAAGAATGTAACCAAATGTTTAATCGGTAAATCGACTAAATCTGAAACAGTTTTTCCGTTGATTTTTACGTAAGAAGCTTCTTCGCGAAGACGTTTGCCTTTACAAACATGACATTTTGTTTTTCCGCGGTAGCGCGAAAGCATTACACGATTTTGAATCTTATAATTTTTTTCTTCTAATTCTCTAAAGAAATCATTTAAACCCTGAAAATATTGATTTCCAGTCCAAATTAAATCTTTTTGTTCTTCTGTTAATTGAAAATAAGGTTTATGAATAGGAAAATCAAACTTATAAGCATGTTTAACAAATTCATCTTTGTACCAGCTCATACTCTCGCCACGCCAAGGATAAATAGCGCTTTCAAAAATAGATAATGAAGTATTCGGAACCACAAGATCTGCATCAATTCCGATTATATTTCCGTAACCTTCGCAAACAGGACAAGCTCCATAAGGATTGTTGAAACTAAATAAATGAACATTTGGTTCTAAGAAAGTGATTCCGTCAAGTTCAAATTTATTAGAATACGAAAATCTTTTTTCGCCATTTAGTTCTTGTAAAAAAGCAATTCCTTTTCCTTCAAAAAAAGCAGTTTGAACAGCGTCGGCAAGACGATTGTAGAATTCTTCTTCCTCTTTTACAACAATACGATCTATAATCAGTAAAATATCTTTATTATCAAATTGATGTAAATCTGAAGCATTAAATTCGTCTAAACGAACCATTTCGTTATCGACCAAAATACGCGCAAATCCTTGTTGTAATAGCACTTTCAGTTTGTCTTCTAACTGTCTTCCTTCTTCTAAATGAATAGGAGCAAGCAATAACCATTTACTGTCTATTTCTAGAGTTTTTACATCAGAAATCACATCAGTTACCGTATTTTTTTTAACCTCTTGTCCAGAAATTGGCGAGTAAGTGCGCCCAATTCTCGCAAATAAAAGCTTAATGTAATCGTAAATTTCGGTAGAAGTTCCAACAGTCGAACGTGCGTTTGTTGTATTTACTTTTTGTTCAATTGCAATTGCCGGAGCAATACCTTTTATGTATTCTACTTTAGGTTTGTCTAAACGACCTAAAAACTGACGCGCATAAGAAGACAAACTTTCTACATAACGTCTTTGTCCTTCAGCATATAAAGTGTCAAAAGCTAAACTCGATTTTCCAGATCCCGAAAGACCTGTTATAACAACAAGTTTGTTTCGAGGAATAACCACATCTACATTTTTTAAATTATGTACTTGCGCTCCTTTTATTATAATATTTGATTTTGGGTCTATTGTAGAAAGATCAATTTGCATAAAAAAGTCAATTTTTACAAAAGTAATCAATTTTAAGGAGGATTTTGTTATGGATTTAGTTCCAAATAATAACTATTTTATTCTGGAAAATAATTATATAGACTTAATTAAATGCTGAAATTAAAGGAAAAAACGCCACTATTTTATGATTTAATTTTATTAGAATAAATTTAATAACAGAGCAAATTTTAAGAATTTTATGAATGTTTTTGGGGCTTTTCTGTGTAAACTTTAAGTTTATTCTAGATTATTAAATGTTTTTCCTGCAATTATTAGTGAATTAATTTGGTTTTTAAAATAAATATTTGTTAAATTTGGCCAGAACATTATTATAACTCATAAAAAAGAAAAGCCTATTTAAGAAAACTACTTTTTAAAAAATTTACTCCAAATTTTTAAACACAAACTAAAAAAAGTAGTTATTATGGCTGATCTGCATACTCCAGACGCTCTATTGGTTAAAAATTATGTTGAAGGCAATGAGGCGGCCCTTGCAACATTAATTAGAAGGCACGAATCTAAGATATATGGTTTTATATATTCTAAGATTGCCGATAGAGATATTTCAAATGATATTTTTCAAGACACTTTTATTAAAGTAATCAAAACTTTAAAAAGCAATTCTTATAACGAAGAAGGTAAATTTTTACCTTGGGTTATGCGTATTTCTCATAACTTAATCGTAGATCATTTTAGAAAAACTAAAAAAATGCCTATGTATAGAGAAACAGAAGAATTTTCTATTTTCTCTATTATGTCTGACGATTCACTAACAATTGAAGGCAAAATGATTGTAGATCAGGTAGAACTTGATTTAAAAAAGTTGGTAGAAGAGCTTCCAGAAGATCAAAAAGAGGTTTTGGTAATGCGTATGTATCAAGATATGAGCTTTAAAGAAATCTCTGAGATTACAGGTGTAAGTATCAATACTGCATTGGGAAGAATGCGTTATGCTCTTATGAATTTGAGAAAAATAATTGATAAACATCAAATTATTTTAACCAACTAATACTATTTTGATAATAAGCTCGTTATACTAATATAAATCATTTTGAAAGTATGGCGAAAATTTACTCAAAAAAAGCATTAGCTTCTAAAGATCTTAAACCTAAAAAAGAAGTTGTTTCTTTTATTTTAAACTATTCTCAAGCTTTAACAGTAGTTAAGATTGAAGAGAAGAGTTTCGAGATCATAGCTAATTAAACCACTCACTATTTAAGTCGGAGGTTTATTAAAATATAGCCAAATGGTCGTTTTGGCTGGCAGACTCACTATTTGTATTCGTACTGATAGTGAGTTTTTTTGTTTATAATTTTAAAATTGTCTTTTTGCATTTTTCAGATAAGAAAAATGTTTTTCTCACAATATTTTTTTTATAAGTTTTTTATTCTATTTTTTCTAAGTTTTGTTAAAATTTAATAATTAGATTCGATTTTGTATGTTTATTTAGTTTTTAATTTTATTTTAGTTAAAAACTAATCTATTATTCATTAAAAAAGCTATTAAAGAGTTTTTTCTTTAATTAGTTGTTTTTAAAAGAGAATGATTCAAATAACCAAAGAATTAATAATTAAATACTTAACCAAAACCAGATTATTTATGATGAAAAATTACCCTCCGCTGTTAAGTTGATCTTTACTTGATTTTACGCAGAAAATATTTGAACCAGCAGATATTAATGTGTCTATTAATTTCAGTATAATTTAAAGTTACTGTCTGAAATTAATGCCTCAAAAACCAAAAGAAATCATTTAATCAACCAAAACTTAACCGCAAAATGAAAGAGAACATTAGAATGCTATCATGCTTGTTTATGATTAGTATGGGTGCTTTTGCCCAAAAAGAACAAATCAAGGAAGCACAATCTTTGTATGATAAAGGAAAAAGCCAGGAATCTTTGGCGATTTTAAAGAAAGCAGAATATCTAATCCTTAATGCTTCCGATGAAGACAAATCAGACTATTATTTCTTAAAAGGGAATGTTTATAAAGATCTTGCTACAAAAGATATAGATGCTGTTAATAATTTTACACTGGCATCTCAGGCTTATCAAGATGTCTTTTTATATGAAAATGAGTCTGGAAAATACAAATCTACCGTAAAAGCAAATATGGCTTTAAAAGACATGAAAGGTAGTTTGGTAAACGGCGCGATGGCTGATTTTAAAGCAGGTAGATTTAAAGAAAGTGCTGAGAAAAGTTATAAAGTGTATTTGTTTGACAAAAAAGACACTTTAAATTTATACAACGCTGCATCTTCATCTATAAATGCAAGAGATTATAATTCCGCAGTTATGTATTACGAACTTTTGAAGAAAATCAATTATTCAGGAAAAGGAGTTTTATATTTCGCAACAAACAAGAAAACAAAAGAAGAAGATAACTTTATTTCTCCAAAAGCTAGAGAATCAGCTATTCAGCAAGGTCTTTACGATAAACCAAGAACAGAAACGGTTCCTTCAAAAAAGATTGAAGTTATAAATAACTTAGCTTATTCTTATATGGAGAAAAAAGATTATCCAAAAGCAGAATTAACTTATAATTCTGTTTTAGAGTTAAATCCTAATTACATTGATGCTTACATTAATCTAGCTTATCTTAAATTGCAGATAAAGAAAGATATAGCAGATGAAATTTCAACTTTAGGAACCAGTCCTTCAGAAATGAAGAAGTACGATAAATTGAATGCTCAAAAAGACGATGTAACAAGAAGTGCGATTCCATATCTTAAAAAAGTTTTGGCTCTTGAACCTAAAAATGAGGACGCAACAAAAACATTATTAGGTGTTTATAGATCTTTAGATATGACTACTGAATATAATGCGTTAAAAGCATCTAGATAATTTTTTAAACAGACAAAAACTCTAAAGCACAAAGATTTTTATTTTTGTGCTTTACTTTTTTTAACTACTGGAGGTTTTTCCATTTCCTCAATAATTGATTTTTTTCCGATGGTTTTGGTAATAATATCTTTTTCTAAACTCCAGCCGCGTGCAGGCGAATATTCTCTTCCGTACCAAATAATTTGAAGATGCAAATCATTCCATAAATCTCTAGGAAATAATCTTTTGGCATCTTTTTCAGTTTGAGCAACATTTTTTCCGTTAGATAAATTCCATCTATACATTAATCTATGTATGTGCGTATCAACGGGAAAAGCGGGAACTCCAAAAGCTTGCGACATTACAACGCTTGCTGTTTTATGTCCAACGGCAGGTAAAGCTTCGAGCGCTTCAAAACTCTGCGGAACTTCGCCATTATATTTTTCAATCAAAATTTCAGATAAACCATAAATTCCTTTCGATTTCATTGGCGACAAACCACAAGGACGAATAATTTCTTTAATTTCTTCCACAGACATTTTCACCATATCGTACGGATTATCGGCTTTTGCAAACAGCAAAGGAGTAATCTGATTCACGCGAACATCGGTACATTGTGCCGAAAGCAAAACGGCAATTAATAAAGTATAAGGATCTTTATGATCTAATGGAACAGGTATAGTAGGGTAAAGTTCTTTTAAAGTATCAATAACAAATTGTACACGAGCTTCTTTATTCATTTTTGTTTTTTTAATCCCGTAAAAATAGTATAATTTTGATGATGTGCCTAATCCAGCTTTCCGTTTCAACTCCTCATTATGCTAGTAACATTTTTAAGTATTTAAAAGAGCTTCCGTTGGTCGCTTTTTAAATACAAAAAATGTAAACTATCATAATTCCGGGGTTTTCACTGCAATCTGGGGCAAAAGAATAACAATTAACAATTGATAATTAATAATTAATAATTATAGAGATATGACAACATTAAAATCAGGGGATAAAGCGCCAAATTTTTCAGGAACAGATCAAGACGGAAAATCACATAAATTAGCAGATTACGCAGGAAAAAAACTAGTTGTTTTCTTTTATCCAAAAGCAAGCACGCCAGGATGTACAGCAGAGGCTTGTGATTTAAGAGATAATTTTCATCGTTTTCAAGCTAATAATTACGAACTTTTAGGAGTAAGCGCTGACAGTGCAAAAGCGCAAGTTAAATTTAAAGAAAAATATGAATTACCTTTTCCGTTAATTGCAGACGAAGATAAATCGGTTATCAATGCGTTTGGAGTTTGGGGACCAAAAAAGTTTATGGGAAAAGAATACGACGGAATCCATAGAACAACTTTCGTAATCGACGAAAAAGGAATTATCGAAGAGGTAATCGAAAAAGTAAAAACAAAAGAACATACTTCGCAGATTTTGAAATAGTGTTCAGTTGCAGTTTTCAGTTGTCACACTGAGCGAAGTCGAAGGGAGCTCCAATTAGAACTAGGGCTTCGACTTCGCTCAGCCTGACAGAAGATGATTTAATTCAAAAATAAAAAGTTCGTATAGCTTATACATAAAGCTTTGCGAACTTTGCATTTTCATAAAACCTCGTAAAAAAAAACTTAGCGAACTTTGCGTTAAAAAAAAAACACTCAGTTCAAAAACATGAAACAAAAAAAAAGTCCCAATAAAGGGACTTTCTCAATTATGTATTTTGTTCTAATTCTTTCTGCGGATGATATCCAAAAAGATGATGCTCTTTTATAATTTCTGGAATTCCAGGTGGCAGCATTGGTTCCCAGCCTGTTTTTCCTTGATTGATCATTTTTAAAACTTCTCTAGAGAATACTTCTAGAATATTCGGATCGTAGTCTTCAATATCAACTACTTTTCCATTAAATTTAAAGAATTTGTAAAGCTCTTTCATTCTTGGATGAACCTTCAAATTGTTTGAATTCATTAGTGTTCCGTCTTCGTCTAGCATTGGGTATAAGAAGACTTTCATGTCGCGATAGAATAATTTTCCAAAAGCTTCCAGAATTCCACCACTTAAATGGCGGTAATATTTCTCGTCAAAAATATCAACAAGGTTGTTTACACCCATCGCTAATCCCATACGAGCTTTGGTATAATTGGCAAAGTATTCAACTACTTTATAGTATTCTTGGAAATTAGATATCATAACGGTTTGGCCAAGAGAACAAAGTAATTCGGCTCTGTCCATAAAATCGCGTTCGTCTATTTCTCCATCAGAACGTAAATTTGAAAGAGTGATTTCGAAAATAACTAATGTATTGCTTTTTTCAACCTTATTTTCATTGAGAAACATTTTTAGTGATTTCTCATACATATCCATATTTACTTTTGTAACTGGACGAAAACTTCCTCTTAAAGCTAAAAGATTCTTTTTGTATAAAATCGCAGCTGGTAAAATGTTTTTTCCTTCTGGATTAAACATTACGGCATCAGTCATTCCATTTTTAACCAATTGTAAACTCATCAAACGGTTGTCAACGTCAGCAAAACGTGGTCCAGAAAAGTTAATGGTATCAATCTCTAATTGATCTTTGTCTAAGTGATCGTATAAATAACGAAGTAATCGTTTTGGATCGTTGTATTTGTAAAAAGCACCGTAAATTAAGTTTACACCTAAAATTCCAAGTGTTTCTTGTTGTAATCTTGCGTCGGTTTCTTTAAAACGAATGTGAAGAATAATTTCGTTATAAGCTTCGTCTGGTTCAATTTGGTATCTAATTCCAACCCAACCGTGACCTTTAAATTGTTTTGCAAAATCTATTGTCGCAACAGTATTGGCGTAACTGAAGAAAAGTTTTGTTGGGTGTTTTTCGCGGCTCAAACGCTCTTCAATAATCTGACCTTCATGTGTCAGCATTTTTTTTAAGCGTTCTTCAGTAACATATCTTCCGTCATTTTCTGCGCCATAAACGGCGTCACTAAAATCTTTATCATAGGCAGACATTGCTTTTGCTATCGTTCCTGAAGAACCTCCGGATCTGAAAAAATGTCTAACTGTCTCTTGTCCAGCACCAATCTCAGCAAATGTTCCGTAAATATTCTCGTTTAAATTAATGCGTAAAGCTTTGTCTTTTATAGAAGGAATCTGTTCGATGACCTTGTCACCTTTGAGTTTTATTTCTGTACCCATTTTGTTTTAAATAGATTTGATACAAAGTTAGTAAATTAGCAGTCTAATGAAAGAGAAATAATCTATTTTTGTAAAAAAATTAAGTTCAATTGAAGGTTTATTTTTTAGGTACAGGTACTTCTCAGGGTATTCCGATAATCGGAATCGATCATCCAGTTTGTAAAAGCACTGATGCTAAGGATAAAAGGCTTCGTGTATCCATCTGGATTACATGGGGCGAGCATTCATTCGTAATCGATTGCGGTCCTGATTTTAGACAGCAAATGCTTTCCTGCGGATGCAGAAAATTAGATGCCATTTTATTTACGCACGAACATGCAGATCATACAGCAGGATTAGACGATATTCGTCCTTTTAACTTTAGGCAAGGTGAAATTCCAATTTACGGACATCAACGTGTTTTAGATAATCTAAGACGCCGTTTTGATTATGTTTTTGAAACCGTAAACAAATATCCAGGTGCGCCAAGTGTAAAAACTTTTGAAGTCGAAAATGATGTTCCCTTCGCGGTTGGAGATAAAACTGCTATTCCAATCAATGTAATGCACGGAGAATTGCAGGTTTTTGGTTATCGAATAGATGATTTTGCGTATTTAACGGATGTAAAAACAATCAACCAAGTGGAAACAGATAAACTAAAAGGTTTAAAAGTTTTGGTTGTAAATGCTTTGCGTGTAGAACCTCACGATACCCATTTTAATCTGCAAGAAGCACTTGATTTTATAAATCTTGTTAAACCTGAGAAAGCTTATTTAACACACATTAGTCATGTTTTAGGTTTTCACGAAGAAGTACAGAAAACCCTTCCAGAAAATGTTTTTCTGGCTTACGACAATTTAGAAATTACCATTTAATTATACCACACAATGAAAAAATCCTTAATGCTTTATCTTTTTATTTTAGCAATTTTAATGAATGTGTTTACGTACGCATTTTATAGCGGAGAAGTAAAATTTGCACAGAATAGATACGATAAAACAACTAAGAAACTTAGAGATAGTATCAACTTAGTAAAAACACAATTAGCCGAAGCTGATTATTTTTCTTTAGAACATAATGAAAATGCACAAAATTACTTCGATAATAGCGCTTCTGGAGGAAAAGTTATTTTGTACGAAAAACTGATTCCGGTTGTAACAGAAAAGTTACTGGATTTTAATTCTGATCCAAAAGGAAATCCTTACACAGGTCAAGATCAAATCGGACCGACAAAATTTGTTATAAACAAAGTAAAAATTTTAAACCACAGATGGATTATTGCAGATTACAGCAATGGAGAATTATGGGGAGAAGTCTTGTTAAAATACTTTGTAGATAACGATGATAATATTACCTTTGAAGTAAATCAAACTTGGTTGTATCAAAAATAGGATTTTTTTAAATCCTATTTTTTTTGACCTTTAATTTAATAGGATTATGAAAAAGATGTTTTTGTTGTTAATGGTTTTTGGTGTGTTTTCTTGTGCTAAAAAGGTTTCTCAGGAAAAAGTTGTTACAAAAGAACCGCAGAAAGAGAAAGTTGTAGTAGGAGCAGATGTTGATTCTCACGGATGTAAAGCTTCTGCTGGTTATACTTGGTCGATACTTAAAAACGAGTGTGTTAGAGTTTTCGAAAATAGTACAAAACTAAACCATGCTGAAGATGGAAAAACGTACACAACAGTTTCGTATGTTATTTTCGACGGAAATAAAGCAGAACTTTTCTTAGATACTCAAAAAGAATCGATTGTTTTAGAAAGAAAATCGGAAGGCGATTCTTGGGTTAACGGCGATTGGCAATTAATTCCGTGGAAAGGTTATGTTTTGAAAAAAGCGGGGAAAATTCTTTATACGGGAGAATAGTTTAGTGATCAGTGTTCAGTTTTTTATTGTTCAGTTGCAGTTTGTAGCTAGAACTTTGTAAAAGTTGAAACTTTTGCAAAGTTTTTTGATTGCACAAATCACTGAATACTAAAAAACTGAACACTGAATACTAGCCAATAAGCCAATTCTTAAAATCAAAGAAATTTTGCGGAGCAACTCCATGCCCAACAGGATATTCTTTATATGTAACAGGAATATTTAATTTTTCTAAAGCGGCAGGAGTTTTTCTTGCCCATTCAATCGGAATAACTTGATCTACAGTTCCGTGAGAAGCAAAGAATTTTAAGTTTTTAAAGTCATTATTTTCAAAACCTTCTTTGATGATTTCTTCATTAAAATAACCACTCATTGCCACAACTCTCTGGATTTTTTCTGGATAAGAAAGGGCAGTTGCATAACTTAAAATCGATCCTTGACTAAATCCAATAAGTGTTACATTATTGGCATCAATTGGATATTTTGAAACTAATTCGTCAATAAAATTGGCAATCATATCTCTTGACGTTTTTGCCTGTTCATTATCAGAAAACTTATTTTGATCTGCATCAAAATTGATTGCGTACCAAGCGTAAGCACCGTATTGTAAATCATAAGGAGCTCTTGCAGAAATTATATAATAATTATCTGGAAGTTCAGAAGCAAATGAGAATAAATCAGCTTCGTTACTTCCGTATCCGTGCAGTAAAAGCAATAATGGATTTTTGTCTAAAATTACTTTAGGTTCTTGTATTTTATATTCTAAAGATAGAGTCATTTTTTTAATTGTAAATTGTTAGTTGTGAATTATAAATTTTCAAGTTTGGAATTTGGAATTTTTTAAATTGGAATTTTAAAATTTATCCAATTTTACGAAACCATTTCTGAAACAATTCTCCAACTAAAGGAATTGGTTTCATTTGACCTTGAATAGCATTAAAAATACCGAAAGTCCAAAGAATTGAAATGCAGATCCACATTGGGAAAGTAATAAAAAAGCTGTCAAAATTGCTGATAATGGCTCCCAAAGAGATAAAAGTGAGTGATAAGCCTAAAGCCTGACGGATATGAAAAGAAGCAAAACTATTTTTGTTTTCCGAATTCATGCTCATAGCGATTAAAACGCCGATAATTAGAATATAACTGGTTATTGCAATTGCTTTTCCTTCTTCAATTGTATTCTTCATTTTATTATTTTGTAACAAGTTGATTTTGATTGTAAATTCCGTAAACAGAACCTTTAAGTTCAGTTCCTAAAAATGCAGAATTTTTAGATTTTGAAAGAATATTTTCTTTCTCGAAAATTGATTTATGCTCAGTTGTAAAAAGTGTCAAATTAGCTTTTGCACCTTCTTCAATTGTAGAATTTGCAAGACCGAAAATAGCTTTTGCTGCAGTTAATTTTGCTACAATCGTTTCTACCGGTAAAACCGTCATTAAAGCTCCAAAAGCACTTTCTAAACCAATAGTTCCATTTTTTGCGGTATCAAATTCCATTTTTTTAAATTCAATATCAATCGGATTATGGTCTGATGTAATCATGTCGATTGTGCCGTCAGCAACTCCATTTAATAGAGCTTGTCTGTCTACTTCTGTGCGTAATGGCGGCGTAACTTTAAAACGAGTATCAAATCCGTCTAGTTTTTCATCCGTTAAAACCAAATGATGTACAGAAGCACTTGCTGTAACGTTTAAGCCTTTAGCTTTTGCTTCTCTAATCAATTCAACCGATTTTGCAGTAGAGATTGTCGGAATGTGAAGTTTTCCGCCTGTATATTCTAACAAAAACAAGTTTCTAGAAATTTGAAGTTCTTCAGCTAAATTCGGAATTCCTTTCAAACCCAATCTTGTTGAAACAATTCCTTCGTTTGCCACACCGTTTCCTTTAATATTTGGATCTTGAGAATATGCAATTACCAGACCGTCAAAATCTTGTACGTATTGCAAAGCAATTTTTAAAATATTGGCGTTGTCGATGCTTTTATTATAATCTCCAAAAGCTACGGCGCCAGCATTTTTCATGTCAAAAAGTTCTGCCATATCTTTTCCTTCGCTAGATTTTGTTAAAGCTCCAATTGGGAAAATTTCTGTAGCAAAACCATTTGCTTTATTTTTTACAAAGTTTACTTGAGACTGATTGTCAATAATTGGTAGTGAATTGGGTTGTAAAGCAATTGCTGTAAAACCACTTTTTGCTGCAACATTTAATCCGTTTGCAATGGTTTCTCTGTCTTCGTAACCTGGTTCACCAAGAGAAACGCTGCTGTCAAACCAGCCTTGAGAAACGTGAAGATCATCGAATCTTACAACTTCTGCATCGTCGTTTGGAAGAGAAACGCCTATTTTTTCTATTAAACCATCTGCAATTAAAAGATCAACGGTCTGATTGTGAAACGGACTTTTTGAGTCGATAATTTTGGCGCTTTTGATGATTATTTTCATATGTAGATATTTTTTTGTCGTAAAATGATTTTTGTAAAAAGTAAATTGTTTAAAAGTAAACGTAAAACCTACTTCACAAATTTTATAATTGCCATTTCTAATGCTAAAAATAACAGTGCAAAGATAACAAACCATTTCCAAATTTGGCTGTCAGTTCGCTCAGTTTGTAGCGTATTAAAAATGGTCGAAATCGTATCGGCAGTTTTGAAATCTGAAACCACATTGGTGTTTACTTGACTCAAATCGCTTTCGGTTCTTTTATAATTAAAGCTAATATTTTCTACCCATTCTTTTTTATCGAAAATTCCGTAATTGCCAGCTGTTTCTGGAAAATCGTTAAAGGTTAGTTTGACTTTATTGTTTAAAATCTGCTGAATTGGAATAAATGAATCGTCATTTCCTTTTACTTCCAAAATCGCATCTTTAGTCAATAAAACATCAACAAAATATGGCTGATTACTTCCGATTGTCAAGGCATTTACCCCCGTTTTTTGATTGTTCTGTGCTATTTTATAAAAAAGCGGAACAATTAAAGGTGATTGCTGGAAATTTGAATTTGTGCTATTTATTGGAGCTGTAAAAACTGTAATTCCCGCAACTTGATTCTGAACGGCAGTAACAAATGGAGTTTGATCTTCAAATGAAAGAACAGCAGGATAAGAACTAGAAACGGCAAACGAACTATTTACTTTTGGGTATTGAAAATTAGAAATTTTGTTTTCAAAAACTCCAGAAAATAAAGGATGATCGAAATTTATTTTGGTAATTAATTTACTGTTACTTTCTAGATTTCCGAATTGAATTTTTCCAAAATTGCTTAATAAAGCATTTAGGTTTGAAACAGAACTTTTCTCAGATGGAATGACAACTAAATTTCCTCCTTTAGAAACAAAAGCTTTCAAAGTCGTTTGCAGTGCCTGCGGAATGTCAACTAATTCATTTAAAATAATCGTATTTTGTTTTTCTAAGCTATTATAATCTAAAGAACTGATGGAATAATTATAAAAATTAAATTCGCCAGAAGTATAAATTCGAGATAAGAAATTGCTTTTTTCAGGTTCGCCAATACTGATAACGTTTGTTTTTTTATTTTTAGAAATACTGAAAAACAATTTGTTATCATAAGTCAAACCATTGTCTTCAATTGTTACATATCCGTGAAATGCTTCTTTCGGAATCGTAAAATTGATTTTCTTTTTCTTCGTGTCAAAATTGACAATCGTTTTGGCGATCAGTTTGTTTTGATTGTATAAAGCGGTCGAAACTGGTTTGAAATCTTCACCATAAGCAGATAAGTTGATGCCAATTTCATAGAAATTCTCTAAACTCTGATTGATGTAAACGCTGTCAATAGAAACGTTATTTTTTTGTTCTGCTTCTGGAACTATGAAATATGGTTTTTCATCAAAATCTATATTTGCAATATCTTTTTGTTTTAAACCAATAGCATCTGTAATAATTACAATGTCTTTTTTATGCGCAGATTTATGCGCTTTGATTTTGGCTGAAATAGCAGAAAGATCAAAAGGTGAAGCGCTGTATTTTAAGTTTTGTAAAGCACTTTTAGAAGATTTTATATCCGTATTCCAAAAATTTTCTGTGTTTGTTAATAAAGAAAACTGAGTGTTTTCTGGAGTATTTTCAAGCAATTCCTGAACAGCTCTTTTTAATAATTCACCCTTTTTTCCTTTTGCTTGCATGCTGAAAGAATTGTCTAAAACAATATACATTTCATTTGATGCATTTTTACTGTCTTTCGCCTGAAAAAAAGGTTGTGCAAAAGCTAAAATGATAAAAGTTAGGAGTAATAAACGAGTTGCTAATAAAAGTCTTTTTTTGATTTTGGAACTTTTACGAGTCTGAATCGCGAGTTCTTTTAAAAATCGAACATTAGTAAAATAGGAAGTTTTAAAACGTCTTAATTGAAATAAATGAACCAAAATTGGAACGATCAATAAAAACAGAAAGTATAGAATTTCGGGATGTTTAAAATGCATTCTGGCTTCGATTTACTTCACTACGTTTTGTTTTTCGCGAAGATGCTCGTCAAAAATACGAATTTTTAGTTGAACCATATAAGTTCAACTAAGAGATTATAAGCGAAAAATCTAAAATGAACTTATATGACTTATATATTGGTAAGTTCTTTTTTAAATGTAATTTTTCTTGTTTTAATTGTAATCTGCAAAAGATATTATTCCTTATTTTAGCTGATTCAAAAAAACAAACTATGAAAAAAATATATTTAGTATTATTTTCAGCTTTATCATTGACCACGGGAAAAGCTCAAAATAAATTCAATTTATTAGTCGGAACCTACACAAATACTTGTCAAAGCAACGGAATTTACGTTTACGAATTTGATGCTTCTTCGGGAGATTTTAAGTTGAAGAATTCATCAGAAAATGTAGTTAGTCCGAGTTATTTATCGGTTTCTGCAGATAATAAATTTGTTTATGCGGTAAACGAAAATGGAAATCAAAGTGCTGTAAGTGCTTTTGGATATGATTCGGTTTCAGGAAAATTAAAGTTTTTAAACACAAATGATGCTTTAGGAGCAGATCCTTGCCATTTAATTAATGACGATAAAAATGTAATAGTTGCTAATTATTCTGGAGGAAATATTGTCGTTTTTAAGAAAAAAGCAGATGGAAGTATTACAGAAGTACAGCAATTAATTCAGCATGAAGGAAAAGGACCAAATGCAGCGCGTCAAGAAAAAGCGCACGTACATATGGTTGTTTTTTCTCCAGATAAAAAGTTTGTTTTGTCTAATGATTTAGGTTTGGATAAAGTGTTTATTTATAAGTATAATCCAGATTCTAAAAACGAAATGTTGACTTTGAAAGGAAGCGTCGATGTAAAACCAGCAAGTGGACCAAGACATTTAACTTTTAGTAAAGATGGCAAATTTGTCTACTTAGTTCAAGAATTAGATGGGACTTTGACAACTTTAAGCTACGATAAAGCAGGAAACTTAAAAGTGATTGCTGAAACTAGCATTTTGCCAAAAGGCTTTACAGGCGGAACCGGTGCAGCAGCAATTAAAATTTCTCCAGATGGAAACTTTTTATATGTGTCTGATCGTGTAGATGCCAATGCAATTTCGGTTTACAAAATCCTTAAAGATGGAAAAATCGAATTAGTAGAACAGCAAAGCACTTTAGGAAAAGGTCCAAGAGATTTTGCCATTGATCCAACTGGAAATTACCTTTTACTAGGTCATCAATATACTAATGATATAGTTATTTTTAAAAGAAATAAAACAACAGGAAAAATCGAAGATACTGGAAAAAGAATCGAATTATGTTCGCCAGTGGGATTGGTTTTTACGAAAATCTAGTTTTTAAGGTTTAGAAGAACAAAGGCTCAAAGGTACAGAGGTTTTAAATTCTGTACTTTTGAGCCTTTTATTCTTTGTCCCTACGTTCCTCTGAACCTTTGTCCCTAAAAAAAAAACTATTTATTCCCGTCTTTTCTCTTCTTATCTCTAGTCTTCAACATATTTCTGTTTACAGAACCGTGTGTTTTCTTTTTTGTTTTTGAAGGCCCTCCTAAATTAACTTTTTGGTTCTTTTTTGATTTTTCGTGAAAAGCACCATCACCATCAAGTTTTACTTTTTTCATCAAAAACTTTCTTGGTAATTTATCTTTTTCTGGTTCGATTAATTTTTCTGAGATTTCAACTTCTTCAGGAAAATCAGCGATTTTCAGTTCTTGATTCATTAAAACTTCAGCTTCAATTTTGAATTCTTCTTCACGAGGCGTTACAAAACTAATTGCGGTTCCAGTTGCATCTGCACGACCTGTACGACCAATTCTGTGCATATAAAGTTCTGGCATTTCAGGAAGTTCAAAGTTAATAACGTGAGAAATATTAGAAATATCTAAACCTCTTGCCATAACGTCGGTTGTAATTAAACCGCGAAGATTTCCTTCTTGAAATTCAGCCATCGTAGTCAAACGATAATTTTGAGATTTATTCGAGTGAATAACACCAAACTGACCTTCAAATAATTCTTCGATACGCGTATGAAGCATATCTGAAATCTTTTTATTATTCACAAAAATCAGAACACGTTCGATACTTTCATCTGTTTCTAACAAATGTTTTAGCAGATTTACTTTTGTATTAAAGTTCGGAACGTTATAAGTAATCTGAGTAATTTTTTCTAATGGAGTTCCAGAAGCTGCCAAAGTTACTTCTTCAGGAAAATCAAAATAATCATTTAGGATAGTATCTACTTCATCAGTCATTGTTGCTGAGAATAAGATATTTTGACGTTTTGGTTTCATCATTGCCAAAAGCGCTGTCAATTGCGGACGGAAACCTAAATTCAACATTTCATCAAACTCGTCGATAACTAATTTTTGAGTTTCATCAAAGCGAACAACAGCATCCAAAGCCAAATCCATCGTTCTTCCTGGAGTTCCAACAAGAATGTCAACACCTTCGTAAACAGCTTTTTTCTGTGTATTGATGTTTACACCACCGTAAATTCCTAAAGTTTTAACAGACATATATTTTGTCAATTTTTCAACTTCGTCTACAACTTGAACAACTAATTCGCGGGTTGGAACCAGAATTACGATTTTTGGCGTATTGGTATTTGTAAATTTATATAATTTAAGAAGTGGCAATAAATAAGCAAAAGTTTTACCAGTTCCGGTTTGAGCAATTCCCATCATATCGCGTCCAGAAGTAATCACAGAAAATGATTTTTCCTGAATAGGAGTTGGTGTAGTAAATCCTAAATCGTCGATTGCTTTTTGTACAGATTTTGGAAGATTAAATTTTTCGAAAGTGCTCATTTGCTTTAAATTTTGTGCAAATGTACGTTAAATTCGTGGTTTTTTTGTTGATTTTATAATTTAAGATGCCCATTTGTCTCTCTGAGCGAAGTCGAAGAGCACTTGCCAATTGGAGTGTGGGCTTCGACTTCGCTCAGCCTAACAGCATAAAATGCAAATAAAATCGATAATTTAAAAATTTAAAACCCTTCAAAAACACCTAATCCAAACAAAGCAAAATCATATTTTACAGGATCATTCGCATCCATTTCTCTTAATTTAGTATCTAATTCTAGTAAAGCTTTTGCATCGTTTTGCTTTCGAGAAAGAATTTCGAGTTTGCGAGCAACATTTCCAGAATGAACATCAAGCGGACAAGAAAGAACAGAAGGTGAAATGCTTTTCCAAATTCCTAAATCAACTCCTTTTGCGTCTTGGCGCACCATCCAACGCAAATACATATTGATTCGTTTTGCCGCCGAATTATTTAAAGGGTCTGAGATATGTTTTTGTGTTCGAGGTAAATGATCGGTTTCAAAAAATATTTTTTTGAATTCGCTAATACTTTTCTGTAAACTGTCTTTTTCTTGATTTTTTGCAAAGACAGCTTCTAGTCCGTTGTGGTTTTTGTAGATGTTTTGCAAACCTTTTATAAAACCTGCAAAATCATGTCCATTAAAAGTGCGGTGTACAAAAGTTTCGAGTCTTGCTAAATCTTCTTCAGAATGTGACATTACAAAATCGTAAGGAGTATTGCCCATTAATTCCATCATTTTATGCGAATTCTTGATAATCATTTTACGGTTTCCCCAAGCAATAGAAGCACTTAGAAAACCAGCAATTTCAATATCTTCTTTTTGCGAAAAAAGATGTGGAATTTGAACGGGATCACTTTCTATAAAATCCTGATTATTATATTGAATGACTTTCTCATCGAGAAAATCTTTAAGTTCTGATTTATTCATATTACAATGAAATGTTCTTATTTATTCGACTTTCCTAGCCCTGATGGGAGCGGCATCCTTTTGTGGCGGGGTTAGCCATAAAGGATATAGCGGACAGCAGGAATAGCTTCTGATTACTCTAATTACTAATCTGTCCGTCAACCATAACCAATTTTCTATCTGCCATATTGGCTAATTCTTCGTTGTGTGTTACAATAACAAAAGTTTGTCCGAATTCGTCACGAAGTTGAAAAAATAATTGGTGCAGGTTTTCTGCCGAATGAGTATCAAGATTTCCAGAAGGTTCGTCTGCAAAAATAACATCTGGTTTATTTATTAAGGCTCTTGCGACCGCTACACGCTGTTGTTCTCCTCCAGAAAGTTCACTTGGTTTGTGATTAATTCTATGGGAAAGTCCGAGATAAGTAAGCAATTTTACAGCTTCTTTTTCTGTTTCAGATGGTTTTTTGCCTGCAATATGAGCGGGAATACAAACATTTTCTAAAGCGGTAAACTCCGGTAAAAGCTGGTGAAACTGAAAAATGAATCCTAAATTTAAATTTCTAAAATCGGATAGCACTTTGTCTTGTTTGCTTTTCTTTTTGAAGTAGCCATTATAGTAAAAAAGCATTGTAAGTATTGGTAAAAAAAGCGATATGCTTGCCACTAATCTAAGTGTTTCATCAAATATTTTTGTTCTAAAAAACACCAAGTAAATGGCTAGTAATATTATATAAAGAGAACCAGTCCAAGTAACAATTTTAAAGGTTTTTTCTTGTTTTGAGCTATTGTTTTGAATGTTTTGCAGTTCAAGAATATTTTTACCATTAATGGTTAAAGAAGAATCTGGATTATGATCAGGTTTGTCTAGAGTTCCTAAAATTTGCAATAAAGTTGTTTTTCCTGCACCAGAAGCACCAACGATAGAAACAATTTCGCCTTTTTTAATATGTAAATCAACTCCTTTTAAAACTTCTAGTTTATCGTAAAACTTATGTATGTTTTTTGCGTGTATCATGTAGTGAAACTGTTTTTACAAAGAAACGAAGATTATAGTCAATATCAAATTACAAATTATCAAAAGTCAAAAGTCAAAAGTCTGAAGCCTAAAATCTAAAATCTAAAATCTAAAATCACAAATCGGCATATTTATTGGTATGGGAATTTAGAAAGTAAATTAAAAAAAGAAATAATAGAATTTGATGAATTCTTTTTAATTTCGATAAACAAAAATAAATGTAAGATGCAGGATTTGAATATTGTAGAAGATGATGATAAGCTCTCAAAACTAATTATAGGATTGGTTTTGGATGGAATTGGAATGATTTCTTTTTCTATTCCTCTTCTTGGTGAATTTTCAGATGTGATCTGGGCGCCAATTGCAGCTTTTTTAATGACGAGAATGTATAAGGGAAGAGTAGGAAAGGTGGCTAGTGCTTTGACTTTTATTGAAGAAATACTACCTTTTACAGATATAATTCCGTCATTTACTTTGACATGGATTTATACTTATTTCTTTCAGAAAAAATAAAATCAGAAAAAATAAAAAAGGACGGTTTTTAAGCCGTCCTTTAGTTTGATTTTATTGCACAATTATTTTTTTACTATACTGTGTTTTCTTAGTCTGTGGATCAGTTACTTTAATCAGGAAAACTCCTTTAGAATGTAATTGAATTGTTTCTGCGGTATTTCCTCTAATTTTTTGTCTCAATAATTTTTTTCCAGAGATATCATATATTTCAAGATCTGAAACTTCAGTTTCTTCATTATCAATAAATACAGAAAATGCACCGTTGCTTGGAACAGGCCAAACGCTAAAAGAATTGTTTTTAATTTCTTTGCTAATTTCTGCTGTTGCTAAGTTGATATTTTGCCCGCTTACGATGTTGACTTTTCTTTTCATTGTACCGCCTTCAGAATCAGTTACTGTAAATTCAAAAGAACATAATCCATTTGATGCTGGTGTAAAAGCGACAACATTTGTGTTTAGTACAGCGCCTCCGTTTACTACATTAGAAATAGAATAAGAAACTCCGCTAGTAAATCCTTGTGATAATTTCTGGATATTAATATCTATTTTTTTTCCGTCAGGCGATTCGTAATGAGGCAAAGACATCCATTGTAAATATTTGTCTAAGTTCGTGTAACCATCTTGGTCTGTATCAGCATTTGAATCTGAAAAATCGCCAATTGCAGAGTTTAAATTTGTACCAATTATAGTTTCCCACCAATTTGGCAATCCATCTAGATCGCTATCCCAATTTGTGGCTCTATTTACAATTGGGTACACTTCAAAACCGCCAACATCAGCTTCGTTGTCTGGAAATCCAGGTTTTTTAGTTACACTTCCGACAGAAGAAGTAGTTCCGTTTAGGGTTTCATTTATAATTCTTTGATCATGATCATCAAATATTGGTTGTGTACATCCAACATCTGAAAGCACAATTTTGTAGGCATTTTTAGCAGATTGCGTAGTTACGTATGAAGGAAAAAAGGGTGTGTTTACAAAGTTCTCATAAGAAACAGTATTTCCTGAAGCTTTTCTTCCTGCAGTTTGATTGCTCTCGTCAAAATAGCCGGGCATTACATTTCCACTAAAGTAGCATTGTTGCATCCCTGTTCCAACGCCTTCATTTTGCTGATTAAATGCCACGAAAATTTTAGATCCAGCACCAGGTTTGTAATAATTATTTACAAAATTTACTTCTTTAGTTCCGCCGTCTGTTGTTCTGCCTCCCCAGTTGTAAACCACATTATTAGTAATATCCATTCTTCCTGCATAAGCACCGCTTCCGTCTAATCCTCCTCCAAGACTCCAGTTTCTTCCGTAACAGTGCGCTAATAAATTGTGGTGAAAACTTCCAATATCGCCTCCAATTGTTGCCGCATAACCGTGTTCGGTTCCAGCTGGATAATTTTGGTGATTTGCAGCATTTAATGCCTCAGAAATAAGTGTTTTTTGTAAGGTGATGTTTTTTCCAGATCTAGAACTGAAAGATTCGTCAATTGTCCAGCTTATAGAGCAATGATCAATGATACTGTTGTCGGCACCTGTTAATCCCATTCCGTCGAAAGTAGGACCAGCTCCAATTCTAACTCTTAGATTCTGAACAATGGCATCATTTCCTGTAACGCCAAAAGGAGCAGAACGAATGCAGATTCCCTTTCCAGGAGCAGTTTGACCAGCAACTGTTACATATGGCTGACTTAAAACAAGGCGAGATTGTAATTGAATAATTCCAGAAGTATTGAAAACAATTGTTCTTGGTCCAATATCATTTGTAACGGCTTCGCGGAAACTTCCTGGACCACTGTCATCTAAATTGGTTACCATAACAACTTTTCCGCCGCGTCCGCCTCTGGCAAAACGACCGTAACCTTCAGCGTCTGGAAATGCAAGTTGTGCAGGACGAAAACGCCATACATTTCCTTTTTCAATTCCATTTGCTAAAACTTCATCGATACGCCAAAAATAAGTTGCTCCGGTATATAACCCGTTTACTTGATAAGTGTTATTAGCAAGAGCTTGATTGCCTTTATATTCAGGAGAAGAAGTTGTGGCAGCATTTACCGCAGCTTGATCTGTTCCAAAGTAAATATTATGCGAAACAGCATTGGCAGCGGCTGTCCATTGCAATAATTTACCTCCCGATGTTAATTCAACATGTTCGTCATTTTGTTTCGGATTCGGATTTGTTGCTTGATAGAAAATGTTTGGCGTATTTAATTCAAATCCATTGAACATGATATTTTTAACGTTTTCTGTACCTGAAGTTTCCGCCGCCATTAATATTACGACATCGGTTCCCGTTGTGGCTTGAAATTTTAGATAAACAGATTTTGCGTCGGCAGTTTTAAGCGCTCTAGCAGTTGGAATCAAATTATCTACAACCAAATTTCCATTTATTGAAATATCAATCGGACTAAAATTATTTCCCGACGGACTATCTACAGCATTAAAAAATGCTAAAAATGTATGTTCTCCAGTTGTTAATCCGCTAATTTTAAGTTCAATTTGAGCTCCTAAATTGGCAGTTGTTCCTTTTACAGTAAGTCCATCGCTTACTAATCTTGCGTAATATGGAGCTTGAATACCAGCTTTGTACCAATTAGTCCCTAAGGCGTCTCCATTATTTCCTACACGAGTAACGGTAAAAGTTACTCCGTTTTCTGTGTAAGTGCTTGTATTTCCAGAAGCTACAACCCAAGTGCTATAATCAGGATCGTTAACTTCTGCTTTAGGTCTTCCAGACTGGTCAAAGTCAATTTTTACAATCGGATTTTGGGCAAAAATCTTTGTTTTCGGCGTAATGAGACAAATCATAGTCGCCATTACGGAGAGTTTTAAGTAGTTTTTCAGCATTTCAAATTGTGGTTTGGTTAGTAAGTAATTTTAGTTAGAAATAAAAACATTCAAAGAGTTGATTATCAATGAGTATTATATTATTAACTATTGTAAAGTTTGGTATTAGTTAAAATAAAACTATCCTGCACCATCCTGTTCTGGTTACTGTTTTGTTATAATTTTTAGATTAAAAAAATGTAATATTTATTTTTAATCTAAAATGTTTGCGATGTTTATATTTGATGAATAAAGGAAATTATTCTCATCACAAAAATGTAACAAAATTTTGAGAGTCTAAATTTTTTAAATTTTAAGAGAATAAAATAAATCAAAAATCATGATTAAGAAATAATCTTAACCAGAACGGATTCTATAATTTAAAAAAGAGTAGAATTGAAGAAATTAATCTTTAAATAAGAAGCCTAATCCCATTCTTTTTAGCATTTTCTTTTCGAAATTCCAAAAGAAACGGAATTGCCCAAAAATAGTTCCAATAGCAACTAATAAAACTTGATAGACAGGAAGAATAATCAACAAACGAATAAGGGTAAACCAAACAACTCCTAAATCTTCTTTGTGAATTCCAACCCAGTCACAGAAAGGTCTAGAGACCCATGCAGATGCCGATCCGGTGATGGCAAAAACAATTAGTATGATTATGGCTTGTAGGTTGGAAGTGATTCCCCAACGTTTTTTTAGTTTGTCCATTATTTATTTATAACCATTACAAATATACTAACATTATCGTAATGGCACATAGCCTGCGAGCTTTTGTTTGTAAGTATTTTGAAAATATATCATGTAGTTGTAAATTAAGTAATTTACTTCGTATCCGTAATGAATTTGAGGTTGGTAATCAATCGTCATTTCGTATAAATTTGGACTATATCGGTTTGGCTGTAAAACCCTGTTATTCCATTCTGTAACGTATTGATAGTTTTTATTTTCAAGAAAAGCTAAACTGTGATAATTTCTAGGAAAAGCCATAGAGTTTAACCAGTAATTAAATCCGTTGTCAATAATAATGACTTCATATTCTAACGAATCGTTTGCAATTCTTACAGTATCATTTGTTTTTTTACTTGAAGCATTGTTATTTCCATTACTCGCAATATTTTGCGAAGCTGTTGAACAAGCAATGATTGTTGCTAATAGGATTAATATAAAAATGCACTTTTTCATAGTTTAAAGTTACGAATTTTTTTGATAAGGTTCAAAGGTGGATAGATGCAAAGGTCCAGAGGTTTTGCTTTGTATATAAAAAAAACTGATTACAATTTTGTAATCAGTTTTTTTTGAGTTTTGGCTAAAAGACTTTGTTCCTCTGAACCTCTGTAACTTTGAACCTATTTTATTTACTTCCAAACAATTTCCCGATAAATCCAGCGATTCCGCCTTTGCTTTTGGTAACAACTAAAACATCGGCAACATCAACTTTTCCGTCGTTGTTTTGGTCAAGTCCGAATTGCATTCCGTATTTAGAAATAGTGTCCATAATTCCAGAAGCTTGTCCGCTGTTTCCTGAAATGGAATTGATGATATCTGAAATTTGAAAACTACCATCATTAGGATCTTTTGCCTTGTTAACCAAAGAGCCTAAAATCTGCGGAATTAAATTAGATGCAACTCCATTTGAATCTGCACTGCTTAAGCCGAATTTTTGACCAAGATTTCCGCTTAATTGCTGTTGAATTTGCTGTACAACAGGATTTGAGCTGTCGATAGGTGAGTTTCCGTTAAATAATCCTGCAATTTGATCTGTTCCGCCTTCTGAAACGATTTTTTTTAATCCTTCAAAAATAGAATTGCTAGTTTCGCCAATTACGGCTTCATTATGTTCATTTGGAACAGCAGAATTGTTTACTACTGCATCGCCTCCATATTGTTGTACTAATTGGGTTAATTGTTCAAACATGATTTTTAGGATTTAGATTAGAACTCAAATTTAAACAAAAAAAGAAAGGGATTTATTAAACTGTGTTAATAAATCCCTTGCAAGTGTTTTAATTATAGTTAATTAGCTCAATAAAGTAATAATTTGAGATGCTAATTCAGTTCCAATTCTATCTTGTGCTTCTCCAGTTGCAGCTCCGATGTGTGGAGTCAATGAAATTTTAGAATGCATTAAAATTGCCATTTCTGGTTTTGGTTCGCTTTCGAAAACGTCTAAACCTGCAAAAGCAACTTTTCCTGAATCTAAAGCTTTTACTAAAGCTACTTCATCAATAACACCTCCACGAGCGCAGTTTACGATTCCAACGCCATCTTTTAAGATTTCAAATTCTTTTTCTCCGATGATGTAACCGTTTTGAGCAGGAACGTGTAGTGTAATGAAATCAGCTTCTTTGAATAAAGATTCTAAAGATTGAGAAACGATTTTAGTTGTAATAGATTGTCCGTCAAAAAACTCAACTTTTACATCTACCTCAGGAATAAAGCTATCAGCAGCAATAACTTTCATACCCAAACCAAGCGCCATTTTTGCAGTAGCTTGTCCGATACGTCCAATACCAACAATACCAAGAGTTTTTCCTCTTAATTCAGTTCCGTTTGCGTACGCTTTTTTCAAACCGTCAAAGTTTGAATCTCCTTCAAGAGGCATATTTCTATTTGAATCATGTAAAAAACGAACACCAGAAAATAAGTGCCCAAAAACCAATTCAGCAACAGATTCTGAAGATGAAGCTGGAGTATTGATTACATGAATTCCTTTACTTTTTGCATAATCAACATCGATATTATCCATACCAACACCACCGCGACCGATGATTTTGATACCAGGACAAGCGTCGATAATATCTTTGCGAACTTTAGTTGCACTACGAACTAAAATTACGTCAACATTATTTTCATTGATAAAGTTAGCTACTTGTTCTTGAGCTACTTTTGTAGTTATAACTTCAAATCCACCTTTTTCTAAGGCTAGAATTCCGCTTTTAGAAATTCCATCATTTGCTAATACTTTCATTGTGTGTTTATTGTTTATTTGGTGAATCGTTTATTTGTTTAATCGATAAACCAATTTTTAATTTTTTCTTTTTTGATATTTTTCTAAAGGAAATGTTTTTACGATCTAAACAGTTAAACAAATTAACGATTAACCGAAAAAAAAACTAAACTTTAGTTTCCAAAGCTTTCATTACATCAACTAAAACCTGAACGCTTTCAATTGGCATTGCGTTGTAGATAGAAGCTCTATAACCACCAACAGAACGGTGTCCTGGCAATCCTGAGATATTAGCTTCTTTCCATAAAGCATCAAAAGTTGCTGTATGATCTGGATTGTTTAATAAGAAAGTAACGTTCATGTTAGAACGATCTTCTACTGCAGCAGCACCTTTAAATAATGGGTTTCTGTCGATTTCAGCGTAAAGTAATTCTGCTTTAGCGTTGTTTAATTTTTCAACAGTAGCAATTCCGCCTTTTTCTTTAATCCATTGTAAAGTTAAAAGAGAAACGTAAACAGAGAAAACAGGCGGAGTATTGTACATACTTTCTGCTTTAATGTGTTTAGCGTAATCTAACATACTTGGAATTGTTCTTCCGTTTTTGCCTAGGATTTCTTCTTTAACTACAATAAGAGTTGTTCCTGCAGGTCCCATATTTTTTTGAGCTCCAGCATAGATTAAGTCGAATTTAGAGAAGTCTAATTCGCGAGAAAAAATATCAGAACTCATATCGCAAACAACAGGAATGTTTGTTGATGGGAATTCTTTCATTTGAGTTCCAAAAATGGTGTTATTGCTTGTGCAGTGGAAATAATCAGCATCGGCTGGAATTTCGTAACCTTTTGGAATATGAGTATAATTGTCTTCTTTTGAAGAAGCTACCACGATAGTTTCTCCGAAAAGTTTAGCTTCTTTGATTGCTGCAGTTGCCCACGTTCCTGAATCTAAATAAGCTGCTTTTCCGTTTTCTTTTAATAAATTATATGGCGCCATTAAGAATGCTGTACTTGCACCACCTTGTAAAAATAAAGCCTGATAACCTTTTCCTTGAAGTCCTAATAATTCTAAAGCAAGGGAACGAGCTTCCTCCATAACTGCAACGAAATCTTTGCTTCGGTGCGAGATTTCAAGGATAGATAACCCTGAATCATTAAAATTTAAAATTGCTTTTGATGCCTTCTCAAAAACTTCCTGAGGTAAAATACTTGGTCCTGCGCTGTAGTTGTGTTTTTTCATGGTTGTTGTTAATAGTCGAAAATTTTAAAGACGCAAATTTCGGCAATAAGAGCCGAAAAAGCGTTAAAATATTCGAAATAATTAAACAATTTATTACTTTGTTGTTAACAAAAACGTTATAGTATCGACATTATCTGCGTAATCCCACAATTGAGGTTTTTGCGTTTCTCCAAAAGCAATGCTATTTGGTGTCAAATTACTGCTTACAATGCATTGAATTTGCTCTAAATCATTCTCCAAACGTTTTTTAACTTCTTCAAGGTTTTCATAGTATTCATAAAAAACGCTTGAGATAGGCGAGGCGTAGCTTGAATCTTCTTTTATAGTTAAAAAACCGTTGTCTAATAATTTGAAATTACTCATCAAAAATACGGCTTTATTATAGTCATAATTGTTAGCGTATTTTTCATAATGAATGACATCTTGATATTTGAACATTGCTTGAAAAAAAGCATCAAAAGAGTAGTTTTTAGGAACAAAAAGTTTTGAAACGTTACGACATCCTAAACCAAAATATCTGAAAATATCTTCACCTAAATTTTCCAATTCTTCATGGGTTTCTTTACCTGTTAGAACCGCAGCCGAATTTCTGTTTTTTCGAATAATTGAAGGCTTATCTTTAAAATAATATTCAAAATAACGAGCTGTATTATTGCTTCCTGTCGCAATTACGGCATCAAAATTTTCCAATTTTCCTTCCACGAAAGTGATTTTATCTTTAAAATTTTCATCAACAGCAATTAAGTATTTTGCTAAAAAAGGCAATAAATGCTGATCGTTTGACGAAGTTTTGATTAAAGCTTTGTAACCAGTTATTAAAACGGATAAAAAATCATGAAATCCAACCAAGGGTATATTTCCCGCTAAAATTAAAGCAACCGTTTTTGAATTGTCGTTATTTTCATCAATTTTATAAGCCGAAAGCCATTTGTCAATATTTTCTTTTGTTAAAGCCTCAGCCCAAGATTGTATTGAAAAATATACTTGTTCTGGCGTATACCAACCGTTATGTGATTGCGATAAATGTATCAGATTTTCGAAATCATCAAAAAAGATATCATTATATAAGACGTCAGATTTTCTAGCAGAAGCGTCTTCTGAAAATTGACTTAAAAATTTTCCTAATTCAACAAAAACACTTTTTTTTGTTTCTAATGTCATAATGTTTGTTTATGAATTGTTTTGATTGTAATTTTGCACAAAAATAAGCATAATTAAGTCGAAAGACAAAAGTCCAAAGTCGAAAGTCCAAAGTTGAAAAGACTTTAAACGCTTTTACTTTCACCCTTTATGACTTTAGATTTTATGACTTTATAAACTTTAAGACTAAAAAACGATGGCAATTATTATAACTGACGAATGCATCAACTGTGGGGCTTGCGAACCAGAGTGCCCAAATACAGCAATATACGAAGGAGCTGATGACTGGAGATATAAAGACGGAACAAGTCTTTCTGGAAAAATAGTTTTACCTGACGGAACTGAAGTGGATGCAGATGATGCACAAACTCCAATTTCTGATGAAATCTATTATATTGTACCAGGAAAATGTACCGAATGTAAAGGTTTCCACGATGAACCACAATGTGCTGCCGTTTGTCCAGTTGACTGCTGTGTGCCAGACGATAATCACGTTGAAGACGAAGAAACATTATTAGAAAGACAATCTTTCCTACACGGAGAGTAAGTATTTCTTGTATTTTAAATATAATCCTGAGTGTGAACTCAGGATTTTTTTTTGCGTTAAATAAAAAAATAATCAAAGTTAGTTTGTTGATATCTAATGAATTATTATTTTAGTGTTAGTTTATTGATAAAAAAGTAATACTTTAGTTAAAAAATTGACAACGCCTATGAGGAAATTGTTACTTTTATTTGTCGTATTATCTGGAATGAACGTTTTTTCTCAAGAAACGGAGTATTCTATTTTGGTAAAAGATATCGAAACTTTGCAACCAATAGAAAATGCAACAGTAGTTATTTTAAAAACCAAACAAGTTTTATTGACTAATGAAGATGGTAAAGTCACTTTTGTTTTGACCGGTGGATCAAATGTAGAAGTCTCCGAAATGAATTACGAAGAAGTCACGATGCGCTGGGCTGCATTAAAAGAAAATGAATTTGTAGTTTATATTAAAAACAAAAAAGAAAATCTAGACGAAGTTGTCGTTTCGAAACAGAATTCTCAAAAAATACTTCAAAAATTAGTTTCAAATTCTAAACAAAAACTAAGTTTCTCTTATCGGTTAAAAGTTTATGTTCGTGAGTTTTTTATGCTCGATAATCAATATTCATATTATAATGACGGATTGGTTAATTTTCAATTCAATAAAAATAATACCACAACTTTATTAGTAGAGCAAAATCGTTCTTATGGATTGCTAGAAACGGATATAAGTACTGATTTAAGAGGTTATAATTTGAATAACATTATGGAGAATTATTCGAATTTTAAATACTTTGAACCATTATTAGATACAAAGGCAAAAAAACAATACGATTTTACTACGAAGGGACATCCGAGCAATAAGGAACTCTATATAATGTCTGTTACTCCGTTTGATAAAGCCAAAGAAGCGATTGATAATTTCGAAATTATTTATGATCCAGAAAAAAAGCTGATTTTGGAATTTACTCTTTCTGTAACTCCTGCAAATCTTGATAAAGTAGATGACAAGACAAAAATTGGCGACAAAAAATTAACCAAGTCTTTTGTGAAAGTAACGTACCGATGCGATGATAAAGATTATTATGTGCTGAGTTCTAATGAAGAAATTGGATATAATCTCATCTTAAAAGACAAAACAAAAAACATTCAGGTAAGAAATAGTTTTGTAACTACCGGATTTAATAGACAGAATTTTACCTATAAAGAAAGTGATGTTTTTAAAGAAAAATCGCTTTTTAATAAAAAGAATAAAATCTTGACTAATTATTGGGATACTTCTGGTTTTACCGCTACAGATGAAGAAAAAGCTATTATTGCTTCTTTAGAGTTTAAATTGTAATTAAATATAAATAGAAAAAAATCCTGAACAATTAATTTTGTTCAGGATTTTTTGTTTTGTTGCGTGTCCTTCGACTTCGCTCAGGAAGACATAAATCAGTTGGCACTACTAATATTTATGTTTGTCAGGCTGAGCGAAGTCGAAGCCTTTTTCTATACTTAAAAATTAAATCCAAGTCTTGCATAATAGTACGCACCGTTGAATCCCATTTGTACGGCATCCCAATAACCACCTGCTTCAACCCAGTCATCTTGCTGATCAGGATATATGTTTAGCAAGTTATTTGCGCCAAGCGTTATTTTAGTTGATTTAGAAAGTTTAAATCCTAAAGTTAGATCAGTTACGATTTTAGCGCCATAAGTATCTGTAGCGGCATTTTTTTGAATTGCATATAATTGGTCTTCGGTTTGATCTGGCGAAGTTCTAAAATCTTCAGGAGTTAAATCACTCATTTGATAATCTAATAATTTTACTTCGCTAAATCTTGTAAAAGATAATCCTGCATCAAACCATTTTCTAGCATAATTTAGATTTAAGCCAAATTTGTTTGGTGGAGCTGAAGCTAATAAAAAAGCTCTGTCTCTTTCTCCAAAGAAAGTTTTTTCATCTAAATCACCATTTTTGATTTTGTCAATTTTCATGTGGTTGATATTACCAACAAGAGTAGCTTCAAATCTGTTGCTGTCAACAGTTTTTTTCCAAGCTAAAACAATGTCAAGCCCTGTCGTTTTAGTGTCTACACCATTTACGAAAAACTGTGCTTTGTCTACATTCATTCCTAAAGCTGTTGCATCAAAGTAACCGGTTAGTACAATTCTGTCTTTTACATTGATTAAATAACCGTCTACAGTTGCTGTAAAATCGCCAAGAGATGCCGTAAATCCTAGAGAAGCATTTACTGCTTTTTCTTCGTTTAACTTATTAATTCCAAATGCTCTAGTAACCGGACTATCATTCGAAGCAAGTAAAACTTCTGTCGCTCCGCCAGAGCTAAAGTTTGTAAAGCGTAAATTATAGTAAATCTGTGCTAAAGAAGGCGCACGAAAACCTGTACTTACAGAACCTCTTAAATTAATTTTGTCTGTTAATTTAAGTCTCGAAGCAAATTTACCATTTAGAGTACTTCCAAAATCATTATAATTCTCATAACGTACAGCGCCACTTACCATCCATGCTTCTGTAATATCTAATTCTGCGTCGGTATATAAAGAGAAGTTAGTACGACTTTTATTTACTTCATTTGCAGGGCTGTATCCAGGGAAACCTTGAGATCCGCCTGGTCTTGGTTCTCCAGATACAGGATCAATCGGAGCGCTTTGTGTTGTCGGATCTGTAATAGGAACTCCATTAGTATCGTAAGTTGCATAAGAACCTATTTCTCCAGCAAAAATTTTAAATTGTTCTACTCTGAATTCAGTTCCAAATGCAATGTTTAGTCCGCCAAGAATATCGCCATAATTTTTAGAAACATCTAAATTGGTTGTGTTTTGAAGCAAACTGTGACCTCCAGCATCAAATTGTGTCGGAGAATTTTCTTCGAGAGAAGCATTTAAAGTTCCTTTGATATTATAATGGAATTTATTTTTACCTAAAGTATTACTAAAATCCCATTTCCATCCTCCTGAAGTTTCTGTTCTTATTCCGGCAGCAATTGAATTATCATTAATTTTTGAAGTGATTCTAGGAGTAAATCCGCCTGGATAGATAGCTTCTACAACTCTTTCCCCATCATTTCTGGTAAAAGCATAAGCATCTGTATCTCTAAAATTACTTCCTCCAAAAGCATAAAATTGTGTTTTTTCTGAAATAGGAATGGCAAGATTTACAAACAAATTAATTCCCTGAATTTCTGCTTCTCCAAATCCTTTTCTAAAATCAAAACCTGGTCTTAAAGTTTTGTTTTTATTTAAGAATTCTCCCGTAATATTTACATATCCACCATTATTCCCGATTTTAGTTCCGTAATTGGCTGCAATTTTTACAGAACCGCCATCAAAATCCTGATTCTTTCCAAACGAGTTTCCATAACCATGTTGATCCAATCTGTATCCCTTTGTATTAGCTGTTCCTTCAGGAAAATCTCCTTTTGCATTTGTATTAAATGCTCCATAAGTAACAGATCCTGTAAATTCATCTACGCTATCATTTGTTACGATATTGATAACTCCGGCAATAGCATCAGAACCGTATTGTGCTGCAGCTCCGTCGCGAAGAATCTCAATTCTTTTAATAGATGCGGCAGGAATTGCATTCAAATCTGTTCCTGTATTTCCGCGTCCGCGTGTTCCGAATAAATTAATTAAGGAAGATTGATGTCTTCTTTTTCCGTTAATTAAAACCAAAGTCTGATCGGGTCCCATTCCTCTCAAGGAAGCTGGATCAACGTGATCGGCACCATCAGAACCAGATTGTTTGTTTGCATTAAATGAAGGCGCTACGTATTGTAATAATTGATTGATTTCAATTTTTCCACTTTGAGTTGTAACATCTTTTACGTTGATCACATCAATTGGAACAGCAGAATTTACAACAGTTCTTTTTGCATTTCTCGAACCAACGACCACAACATCATTTAAAACCTGACCATCGCCATCTGCTAAAGTAACGTCTATCTTATCTCCAGAAACTACTTTTTCAATTGTTGAAAAACCAACATAGCTAAAAATTAATGTTGCGCCTTCTTTTACTTTTATTCTGTAACTGCCTTCAAAATCAGTAGAGACGCCATTGTTGGTTCCTTTTTCTAAGATATTAACACCAGGAAGCGGCGCACCAGTTTTGTCTTTTACAAAACCCGAAACTTCTTTCTGTGCAAAAAGAAATGCTGAATTCAGCACAAATAGTAATAATGCAATCTTTTTCATGGTAATTGGTTTTTTGGTTTGTTTTTTGTTGATTAGTTTTATAAAAGTAATGTTTTTTAACAAAAACTTAATAAAATGTTTAAAAATTTTCGAGAATAGCTTTAAAATTATATTATTGAACATTTTTGCTTCGCGCAAGAGCTATTAAATCTTATATTTGCAAAATTTTAAAGCCAAAAAATATGATTTTGGCAGAAAGAAGAAAAACGCGTAAAATCATAATGCATTAAATTACAACGTTTAATGATTTAGGTCTGAAAACAAAAAGACCAATAAAATAAATAGAAACAAAGAGATGAAAGCAGGAATTGTAGGATTACCAAATGTTGGAAAATCAACATTATTTAATTGTTTATCTAATGCAAAAGCGCAAAGTGCAAACTTTCCATTTTGTACAATCGAACCAAATATTGGTGTTGTAAACGTTCCAGATCCAAGAATCAATAAATTGGAAGAATTGGTAAAACCAGAGCGCGTTCAAATGGCAACTGTAGATATCGTAGATATTGCAGGTTTAGTAAAAGGAGCAAGTAAAGGTGAGGGTCTTGGAAACCAGTTTTTAGGAAACATTAGAGAGTGTAATGCTATCATTCACGTTTTGCGTTGTTTTGACAATGATAATATTGTGCACGTAGACGGAAACGTTAATCCAATTCGTGACAAAGAAACGATTGATATCGAATTGCAGTTGAAAGATTTAGAAACAATCGAAAAACGTTTGGAAAAAGTAAAACGTGCTGCAAAAACAGGAAATAAAGAAGCTCAGACAGAAGAAGCTTTATTAAATAGAATTAGAGAAGCTCTTTTGCAAGCTAAATCTGCAAGAACTATTATTCCTCAAAGCAATGACGAAGAAGTTTTGATGGAAGGTTTCCAATTAATTACTTCAAAACCAGTTTTATACGTTTGTAATGTTGACGAAAGTTCTGCTGTAAACGGAAACAAATATGTTGATCAAGTACGTGAATTAGTAAAAGACGAAGATGCTGAAGTAATTATTCTTTCAGTAGGAGCAGAGGCTGATATCACAGAATTAGAAAGCTACGAAGAGCGTCAGGTTTTCCTTGAAGATATGGGATTAACGGAGCCGGGAGCATCAGTTTTAATTCGTGCAGCTTACAAATTATTAAAACAACAAACTTACTTTACAGCTGGTGTAAAAGAAGTTCGCGCTTGGACAATCAATATTGGAGCTACAGCACCGCAAGCTGCTGGAGTTATTCACACTGACTTCGAAAAAGGATTTATTCGTGCAGAGGTTATTTCATACGAAGATTACGTTCAATACGGTTCTGAAGCAAAAGCAAAAGAAGCTGGAAAATTCAAAGTTGAAGGAAAAGAATATGTTGTAAAAGATGGTGATGTAATGCACTTCCGTTTCAACGTTTAATCTTTTTATTTAAGAGAATAGAAGAAAGAACAAAGAGAATAGATAAAACTGCTGGAGAAATTCAGCAGTTTTTTTATGCTTAAAAAGTAGAGTTCTCTTTTGTCAGGCTGAGCGAAGTCGAAGCCCCGCGTAAAGATTGGAGATTTAGATAGTAGAGCTACTTACGTGTCCTTCGACTTCGCTCAGGATGACAAAAATGATAATAAAAAAATCCGTTTAAATCCGCGCTTTCGCGAAAGCGAATCCGTAAAATCCGTGTACCATTTCGCAAGCAAATTTACAGTTTGAAAATTTTTGGCTCAAAAATTGGTTACAGAAAAATAACCAATTACTAATCTAAAATCAACCAATCAAAATGCTAAAAAAGTCATTCAAATTTCTCGGCTGGACACTTTTCGGAATCTTCTGTTTTATTGCTTTGTATGTTTCTTCTGTTTTAATTATTTCAAAAATTACGGTCAATTCTGATATCGTAAAAGTCGAAGAACAAAATGCAATTCCAATTTATATTCTCTCAAACGGAGTTCATACCGATATTGTAGTTCCGATAAAAAATGAAATTAAAGATTGGCGAAATGAAATTCAATTCAGTCAAACTCAATCAAAAGATTCTCTAATGAATTATATTGCATTTGGTTGGGGCGATAAAGGTTTTTATTTAGATACGCCAGAATGGTCAGATTTAAAAGCAAGTACCGCTTTAAAAGCTGTTTTTGGTGTAAGTTCATCTGCAATGCATACTACATTTTTCAAACAATTGAGAGAAGGAGAAGATTGCAAACGCATTTTAGTTTCAAAAGATAACTATCAAAACTTAGTCAATTATATTTCAAATAGTTTTCGTGATCCAATTCATCCAGAATGGATTGAAGGTCATAGTTACGGAAAAAAAGATGCTTTTTATGAAGCGAAAGGAAGTTACAGTCTTTTTTATACTTGCAATACTTGGGCAAACAGCGCTTTAAAAGCCGCAAATCAAAAAGCTAGTTTGTGGACCGTTTATGATAAAGGCATTTTTTATCATTATAAATAAATTCTAAAGATGAACATGGAAAAAATATAAAATTCCATTAGAAATCAAGAATTCAGAATTTTCATTATTGCGTAAATTTGAGAGAATATCAAAAAATCAGCACATGAAAATCAAAAATATATTCTCCAAAACTTGGTTTCTACTAAAGAATACCTTTTTAGAATTTAACGATGATAACGCAATTAAGTTAAGCGCTGCATTGGCGTACTATACCATTTTTGCGTTACCGCCTTTATTGATTATTATTATCACAATTTGCGGTTTCTTTTTTGGAGAAGAAGCGGTGACCGGAGAATTATACGGACAAATTAATGGTTTGGTAGGTAATGGTGCGGCAACTCAAATTCAGGAAGCGATTAAAAATGTACAATTGTCTGGCGATAATGTTTTTGCAACCGTATTTGGCGTTGTGATGCTATTAATTGGAGCCTCGGGAGTTTTTGCCGAAATACAAAGTTCTATTAATTTTATTTGGGGATTACGTGCAAAACCAGATAAAGGAATCAAGAAGTTTATTCAAAATAGATTAATGTCATTCTCGATGATTGCTTCAGTTGGGTTTTTAATGTTGGTCAGTCTTTTTATAAGTACAACTTTAGATTTGCTTAGTGCACGTCTAAAAGTATATTTTCCAGAAAGTACTGTTTATCTATTTTATATTGTAAATGTTGTAATTGTTTTAGCCAGTATAACACTTCTTTTTGCTATAATTTTTAGAACATTACCAGACGGAAAAATAAAATGGAAAGATGCTTTCATAGGATCTGGAGTTACGGCAATACTTTTTATGATTGGTAAATTTGCCATTGGTTTTTATCTAGGAAGTTCAACAGTTGCTTCGGTTTATGGCGCAGCCGGTTCTGTGATAATAATTTTGGTTTGGGTTTATTATTCGGCAATAATTCTGTATTTTGGAGCAGAATTTACTAAGGTCTATGCGAAATCTTATGGAGGAAAAATCTATCCTAACGAATATTCTGTAGAAATAGCAAAAGAGATTTATGAAATTGATAGTCCGAAAAAAGAACCGATTGAAGAAAAATTATTAAACGAAAAACCATGAAAATAGTAGCCTTTGGAGGAAGTAACAGCAAGCAGTCAATAAATAAACATTTAGCAACTTATGCAGCGAGTTTATTTGAGAATACAGAAGTTGAAGTTTTAGATCTTAATGATTTTGCAATGCCTGTTTTTAGTGTTGATTTAGAGAAAGAAATTGGTCAGCATGAAATTGCAAAAGCTTTTTTAGGTAAACTTAAAGAAGCAGATATTTTAGTGGTTTCAATGGCAGAAAACAACGGAAATTATTCTGTAGCCTTCAAAAATGTTTTCGATTGGAGTTCACGTATCGAAAAAGACGTTTTTCAGCATAAACCAATGTTGTTATTGGCAACTTCTCCAGGCGGAAGAGGAGGTTCTTCTGTTTTAGGAATTGCGCAAAATATTTTCCCTAGATATGGTGCAGAAATTAAAGGAAGTTTCTCATTACCAGCATTTGGCTCGAATTTTGATTTACAAGAAAATAAAATCTCTAATCCTGAATTAGATCAAGAACTGAAAGATATTATTAAATCAAATTTTTAAATGCCACAAAAAAAGATTGCCCTTATTATTCTTTTATTAAATGTTATTTTCATCAATTTTACCTTTGCTCAAAAGATTAGCGATGTAGATAAAATTGTTGCAAAATATCCTAAAAGCTTCAATTCAACCGAAAAACTGGCAGAAAGAATCGAAAAAGATTTTGATTCGGATGCTGAGCGCGCTCGTGCAATTTACAGTTGGATTGCTTTCAATATAAAGTATGATTATAATGCATATCTGAATCCGCCGAGAACACAAGGTTTTAGTTATTCTTCTGAAGCTGAAAAACAAAGAAAGCTAAAACAGATAAACGATAATTTAATTCAAAAAGCATTTAAATCTCAAAAAGCAGTTTGCGAAGGATTTACAGCATTATATCAAGATTTAGCGCAACAAGTCGGATTGGAATGCGAAATAATTCGAGGCGATTCTAAGGTTTCAGTTAGAGATATTGGCAGAAAAAACACTTCATCCAATCATGCTTGGAATATGGTTTTGATTGGTAAAAAATGGCGCTTAATTGATGTAACTTGGGGACAAGGTTATTATGACAGCAGTAAAGGAAGAATGGTCAACGATTTTAATCCGGTTTATTTTGATACAGATCCGGATTACTTTTTCGCAAAACACTTCCCAGATTCCGGAACTTTTTTAGGTAATAGATTAAGTAAAAGTGATTTTCTAAATGGTCCTTTAATCTACAATACCACAATCGAAAAAGATTATAAAATTAAATCGCCAGATTCTGGAATAATCGAAGCCAGAAATGGTGACAGAATTACAGTTGAAATCAAAAATGTATCTAAATCAAATCAGGTTTTTTATTTAAATAAAAGAAATCAGCCTGTTAAAGTTCAAAATCCAAAAGAGAAACGTGGAGGTTTAGAATTTCAGATTTTAATAGATAGTAATATAGGTGATTACATTACGGTTTTTGTAGATGGAAATAGTGTTGTTTCTTTTAAAATAGGTTAAAAATAATGGATTAAGAATCCAGCAATTTTCATCTTTTCTGAAATTGCCGTATCTTAGCAAGAATGATCCGAATTTGAATACTATGGAAACGACTTTTCTAAAATCGATACTAGATAATGATTTCTATAAATTTACGATGCAGCATGCTGTAATCAAGCTTTTTCCTAAAGCAAAAGTTCGTTACGGATTTATAAATCGTGGTAAGCATATTTTTCCAGAAGGTTTTGCAGATTTACTTCGAAATTCTGTAGATGCATTGGCCAATCTTCGTTTAACAAAAGAAGAGAAAAATTATCTAGCTCATTATTGTCCTTATTTAGATCCAACATATCTAGATTTTCTGCAAGGATATAGTTTTGATCCGTCTGAAGTTCAGATTAGTCAAGAAGGTTCAGAAATTACAGTTACGGTTGAAGGTTTTTGGTACAGAACTATTTTGTGGGAAGTTCCTTTAATGGCTCTAATTTCAGAGCTTTTTTATAAATCTAATCATTTAATCCGTTTAAATGATGAAGCTATAAAAGAATTGACAAAAGAAAAAATCGATAAGTATAATAAATTAGGAGTTTCGATTTTAGAATTTGGGACCAGAAGACGCCATTCTTACGAAGTTCATGATTTAATAAACGAAACTTTAAGAACCTATGGCGGACACAGTTTTATTGGAACCAGCAATGTACATTTTGCAATGGTTAACAATAGAAGACCTTTAGGAACGCACGCCCACGAATGGTTTATGTTTCATGCCGCGCAATATGGTTTTCAGGTGGCAAATTTTATAAGTCTCGAAAATTGGACAAAAGTTTATGGCGGAGATCTCGGAATTGCACTAACGGATACTTATACTACAGAAATATTCTTTAATCAATTTGATAAAAAATATTCCAAACTTTTTGATGGTGTTAGACACGACAGCGGCGATCCGATTGAGTTTGCCCAAAAAGTAATTGCTCATTATAATAAAATGGGAATCGATCCAAAATCAAAAGTTATTGTTTTTTCAGATTCACTCAACTACGATAAAGTAAAAAAGATTGTCGATTTTTGTCAAGACAAAATAAAAATGTCATTCGGAATCGGAACCAATTTTACCAACGATGTAGGCCTTCCTGCTATGAATATGGTGATTAAATTAACCGATACAAAGCCAGATAATATACATTGGCAAGGCGTTGTAAAACTTTCTGACGAAAAAAACAAAAATACGGGAACGCCCGAAATGATTGCTTTGGCTAAACAAGTACTAGGAATCAAATAGTATTTTTTTTGACGAAAAAGCAGTTTTTCATAATTTTAGCGCCCATTTTATTTTAAAATCAATTTAAATAGATTTTAAACTGTTATTATTCATAACAAAAAGAAAATACGCTTTCATTTTTTGCTAAGAAATGGTACATTAGCAAAAAATCCTAAATTCATATATGCTAGAGCAAAATCAATATACCGAAGATAATATTCGTTCACTTGATTGGAAAGAACATATCCGTATGCGTCCGGGAATGTATATCGGAAAACTGGGAGACGGTTCTTCTCCAGATGATGGTATTTATATTCTATTAAAAGAGGTTTTAGATAACTGTATCGATGAGTTCGTAATGGGCTCTGGAAAAACTATCGAGGTAACGATAAAAGATAAAACGGTTTCGGTTCGTGATTACGGGCGTGGAATTCCGTTGGGGAAAGTGGTCGATGTAGTTTCGAAAATGAACACAGGAGGAAAGTACGATTCTAAAGCTTTCCAGAAATCAGTTGGTTTGAATGGTGTCGGAACGAAAGCGGTAAATGCGCTTTCCAATTTTTTCCGCGTAGAATCTGTTCGTGAAGACAAACAAAAAGCAGCGGAATTTTCTGCTGGAAATCTGGTTTTAGAAGAAGATGTAGTTGAAACTACAAAACGTAAAGGAACGAAAGTGACTTTTACGCCAGATGAAACGATTTTTAAAAACTATAAATTCCGTTTAGAATATGTGATTAAAATGGTCAAAAACTATTGTTATTTGAACAATGGTTTGACTATTATTTTCAACGGAGAAAAATATTATTCAGAAAACGGACTTCGTGATTTATTGGAAGAAACAATCAGCGAAGAAGATTTAGAATATCCAATTATCCACTTAAAAGAGCATGATATCGAGGTTGCGCTTACGCACAGTAAAACGCAATATAGTGAAGAATATCACTCTTTTGTCAACGGTCAGAATACAACTCAGGGAGGAACGCACTTAGCCGCTTATCGTGAAGCTGTTGTAAAAACAATTCGTGAATTTTACAATAAGAATTTCGAAGCATCAGATGTTCGTAAATCGATTGTGAGTGCGATTAGTATTAAAGTGATGGAACCGGTTTTTGAGTCTCAGACTAAAACAAAATTAGGTTCTACAGATATGGGTTCTGATGATGGAACGCCTGCGGTTTCTGTTCGTACTTTCGTAAACGATTTCATCAAAACGAAACTGGATAATTATCTGCATAAAAATCCAACAACTGCGGAGGCTTTATTGCGCAAAATTCTTCAGGCAGAACGCGAGCGTAAAGAATTATCAGGAATTAGAAAACTGGCTACAGATCGCGCTAAAAAAGCCAATCTTCACAATAAAAAATTAAGAGATTGCCGCGCCCATCTTCCAGATACCAAAAACCCAAGAAACTTAGAAAGCACGCTTTTTATTACCGAGGGAGATTCGGCTTCTGGATCAATTACAAAGTCACGAGACGTAAATACACAAGCGGTTTTTAGTTTGCGTGGTAAACCTTTGAATTCATACGGAATGACTAAAAAAATCGTGTATGAAAACGAAGAATTCAACTTATTGCAGGCAGCATTGGATATTGAAGACGGTTTAGAAAAATTACGTTACAACAACATCGTAATCGCAACCGATGCCGATGTCGACGGAATGCACATTCGTTTGCTTTTAATTACTTTCTTTTTGCAGTTTTTTCCTGAATTAATTAAAGAAGGGCATTTGTATATTTTGCAAACACCGCTTTTCAGGGTTCGAAACAAAAAAGAGACGATTTATTGTTACTCAGAAGAAGAAAGAAAGGACGCCATCGAAAAATTAAAACCAAAACCAGAAATCACCCGATTTAAAGGTTTAGGAGAGATTTCTCCAGATGAGTTCAAGAACTTTATTGGAGATACGATCCGCCTTGATCCGGTTATGATGGATAAACATACTTCAATTGAGCAATTGTTATCTTTCTATATGGGAAAAAATACACCTGATAGACAAGAGTTTATTATCAAGAACTTGAAGGTTGAGATTGATGAGCTTGAGGAGGCTTAATCATAAAAAAAGAATTATTGAAGAATTTTTTAGTATTTATACTGAACAAAATATATGAAAGACGAAGAAGACGATAACATAATTCCAAACGACGACGAGAATAATTCAGGTGAAAATCAATTTGATGAAAATCAAGATGATTCAGATGAGATTATAAATGTAGATGCAAAGAATTTTGAAGGACAGCATTTTTACGAAAATCAAGAAGAAGAAGGCGAAGACGTTATTACCAAAGTAACTGGAATGTACAAAGACTGGTTTTTGGATTATGCTTCGTACGTAATTCTAGAACGTGCAGTTCCTGCTATCGAGGACGGATTCAAGCCTGTTCAGCGTCGTATTATGCACTCTTTAAAAGAGCTGGATGATGGTCGTTATAATAAAGTTGCCAATGTTGTTGGTCACACTATGCAGTATCACCCACACGGAGATGCAAGTATTGGTGATGCAATGGTACAAATTGGCCAAAAAGATTTATTGATTGACTGCCAAGGAAACTGGGGTAATATTTTAACGGGCGATGGAGCAGCAGCTTCGCGTTATATCGAGGCACGTCTATCTAAATTTGCTTTGGAGGTTTTGTATTCTCCAAAAATTACAGATTGGGGCGTTTCGTATGATGGACGTCGTGCAGAACCAAACAATCTTCCAGTAAAATTCCCATTGCTTTTAGCACAAGGAGCAGAAGGTATTGCGGTGGGACTTTCTACAAAAGTTTTGCCTCATAACTTTAATGAATTAATTGACGCTTCAATCAAGATTCTAAAAGGAAAAGCTTTTACGCTTTACCCTGATTTTATGACTGCTGGTATTGCCGATGTGTCAAATTATCATGATGGAATGCGTGGCGGACGTGTGCGTGTGCGTGCTAAAATTTCGCAATTAGACAAAAATACATTGGTGATTACACAGATTCCGTTTTCGACCAATACATCGAGTTTAATTGACAGTATTTTGAAAGCCAATGAAAAAGGTAAAATCAAAATCAAGAAAATTGAAGACAATACGGCTGCCGATGTAGAGATTTTAATTCATCTTTTCCCAGGCGTTTCACCAGATAAAACAATTGATGCTTTATTTGCTTTTACAGCCTGTGAAACTTCTGTAGCACCTTTAGGATGTGTTATTGAAGACAATAAGCCGTTGTTTATTGGAGTTTCTGAAATGTTAAAAATCTCAACACACAGAACGGTTGATTTGCTTCGTCAGGAATTAGAAATTCAGTTAGAAGAATTAAAAAACAAGTGGCATTTTTCTACTTTGGAGAAAATCTTCATTCGTGAAGAAATGTATATTGACTTCAAATTATATGGAGACAGAGAATCACTTTACAAATATTTATACGATCGTTTTGAGCCTTTCAAAAAATCATTCGTTAGAGAAATCAATGATGATGATTTACAGCGTTTGACTCAAATTCCAATGATCCGTATTACACGTTTCGACTCTGATAAAGCAGATGATTTAATCGCTAAGTTAGAAGACGAGATGAAAGAAGTAGAGCATAATCTAGAACATTTGACAGATTTTGCAATTGCTTACTTTACCAAATTAAAAGAGAAATACGGAAAAGGACGTGAACGCCAGACAGAACTTCGTGTTTTTGATAACGTAGAAGCGACAAAAGTAGTTTTACGTAACACAAAACTTTACGTAAACCGTGAAGAAGGGTTTGTAGGAACAAGTTTAAAGAAAGATGAATACGTAGGTGATTGTTCTGATATTGATGATGTTATTGTGTTTTTACGAGACGGAACCTTAATGATTACAAAAGTCGATGCCAAAACTTTTATCGGAAAAGACATTATACACGCTGCCGTTTTTGATAAAAATGATAAACGTACCATTTATAATATGATGTACCGTGATGGTAAATCGGGACCGTCTTATATCAAACGTTTCAATGTTACTGGGGTGACGCGTGATAAAGCTTACGATTTGACAAATGGAACAAATGGTTCGCAAGTAGTTTATTTTTCGCACAATCCAAATGGTGAAGCTGAGGTAGTTACTATATTACTGCGTCAGGTTGGAACAATTAAAAAACTGAAATTCGATATTGATTTTGCTAAACTAGCGATTAAAGGACGTGGTTCTAAAGGAAACTTGGTAACCAAATACCCAATCAAGAAAATCGAATTAAAAGAAAAAGGAATTTCAACATTATTGCCTAGAAAGGTATGGTTTGACGATACTGTAAAACGTTTAAATGTTGACGCAAGAGGAGAGTTACTAGGAGAGTTTAAACCAACAGATAAAATCTTAGTAATTAGCCAGTCAGGGAAATTGAAAGTAATCATTCCAGAATTATCGACTCATTTTGATGAAGATATGATTGTTTTGGAAAAATGGAAACCTAAAAAACCGATTTCTGCGATTTATTATGACGGAGAAAAAGAGCGTTACTTCTTGAAACGTTTCCTTGTAGAAAATGAAGGGAAAGAAGAAAGTTTCATAACAGACCATCCGAATTCGCAATTGGAAATCGTTTCGACAGATTACCGTCCTGTTGCACAATTGATCTTTGCTAAAGTAAAAGGCGTTCAAAAAGACGATTTACATATAGATGTAGAAGACTTTATAGCCGTAAAAGGTTTCAAAGCTCTAGGAAATCAATTAACGACTGATAAATTAAGACAGGTTAACTTATTAGATCCGTTGCCTTATGACGAGCCAGTTGAAGAAGTTCCAGAAAAATCGGAAATTCCGGAAGATGATCCAGTGGAAACAGAATTAGATGATGATGGCCAAATTGGTTTGGTTTTAGAATAAAAAAAGAAAACGCTAAGATTTTTAGTTCTTAGCGTTTTTTTGTGTTTTGAGTTTAATTCTCAATAGAAGTAAGAACCTCTTTTTTAATCCATTTTATTTCATTGTTTTCAATACTGATAGAAATAATGTCTCCATTTTGTATTTCTCCGGAAATTATCTTTTTGGATAAAGGTCTTCTTAAATGCGTTCTGATAATGCTTTTAATGGGTCTTGCTCCATATTTGGCATTATAACCATTTTCGGCGAGGTAAAGTTTCACTTCCATCGGAATTTCAACTTTAATATTAATGTTTTTCAATAAATCTGTAAACTCTTTTTTGAGGTGAATTTCGAAAATTTTCAATGCATTTTCTTTACTGATAGGCGCAAAAGGTACAATTTCTGTTAATCTTCCTAAAAAATCAGGTCGGAAATAATTTCCCATAATTTCCATTAAGGAAGTTGAAGTTGGAATTTCACCACTATTGAATGTAGTAACAATATGATTTGCCCCAATGTTTGAAGTAAAAAGAATAATAGCATTTGAAAAATTACCTTCCTTGCCTAAACGATCATGCAGTTTTCCTTCGTCCATAATTTGAAGAAAAACATCAAAAACAGAAGGATGCGCTTTTTCAATTTCATCAAATAAAACAATAGAATAAGGCTTTTGTCTGATTTTATTTACTAGTAGCCCTCCCTCTTCATACCCAACATAGCCTGGAGGAGCACCGCGAACTAGAGGATTCTAAAACTCGGGTGGTAGAGAGAGTCTTAGAAATTATGTTTCCAGAAGTCACCTCTGGAGCAAAACCGGCAAGAGCAATTTTGCATGCATTACCAATAGAAAATAATATCAAAGTTTCTCTGCAAAATCAAATGACAGTAAGCAGGAGAATTCATAATATTTATAATCCGCTGGCACCAATTATAAAAGAGATTGCGCTTGCTCCAACTCTTGAAGTAAAATTGTCTGCCTGCGAATTAAAATACATTGCTTACGAGAGAAATCTGTATCAAATCTCCAGTCTTTTTTATAAAGATGTTGTTAGAGATTACAATCATACTTTACCATCAGGAGAAATTGTTTTAGGAATTGAATTAAGCGACGAAAAAGTATTAGAGCTTGAAGATTTAATGTTGTATATCGATATTAAAAACACCCACCAAAAAGAAATGTTTCATTATTATTTAAAACAAATGAAATGCTTTCTTGATGATAAAGAAATAGAAGTAAAAGAAGGTTATAATGTACCTCTTAATAACCTTGATATTGAAGGTATTATCAATAACAATTATTCTAATCTTACTGAAATCATGCAGGAAGTCAATGAATTTTACTTCGATAATTTTTATACTTTAAAAGGAAGTTTGAAATATAAAAATATAAAAGAATATGGTGCTGAATATAAACCATTTGAAGACGCTGTAGATAAAGGTGGAAAACCAATAATTTGGATAAAAATGGTTTTTCCAGAATCATTAGTTCCTCAAATTATCGATAATGTTTCTTTTACAGCAAACTGTTTTCCGGTAATCAATAAGAAGAAACATGATCAAACCAAGACGCTAGACACTTTTTTATCTTACATAGCTTTAGATACAAAGAATGATATTTTTCTTGATATAGATACTATTGTAGATGGACTTAATGCACGTTACGAAATAAAAGAGTTTAAAGAAGGTATCTTAGAAGAGGGAAGTGCTGTATTGAGAATGGGAGGAGTTTCTAGATTTGATTCCAGAACAGCTTCAGAATTGCTGCAAAACCTTTTAGATCTATTAAAAGACGAAAGTTCTTCTTTTGCAGGTTTAGGAAAAGATTTCATGAACAGCTCCTTGGTTCAAATTAACCAGTTGCTCGCATCGGTAGAGCAGCAAGCCAAAGAAAGTGATTTTTCTAAGAATAACGATCCTTATTTAATGATTAAACCCAAAGCAGACGAATCTGTAGGGAAATCATTTAAGATCACTTATTGGTCGACATGTGCCGAAGAAGGAAATGATATTAAGACAGGAACGGTTTTGGAGTGCAAAGATGATTTGTTTTTTGTAAGTCAGAAAACTACACTTGTAACAAATACCGTTGGAGGTTTAAACAAACAAAACAATAAAGACCGAATTCTTGCTTACAGAAATGCATTGCTAACTAGAGGAAGAATTGTAACTTTTGCAGATATTAAAGCTTTTGGTTTTAGCCATTTTAAAAATTCGATTGCAGATATTAAAATAGAAAAAGGAACAAAAAAAGAAATTTCAGTAAAAGCTGGTTTTAGCAGAACTGTAGATATTTACATCAAAATAAATCCTGAAGAAAAACAGCACTTGTCAGAAACAGAGTGGGAATATTTATGTGATAGCTTCATGAAAAATCTTAAAAATAGATCTTCAAATGTGTTTCCATATAGAATGTTTGTTGAATAAAATGAAAACCGCCGAAAAATTTCTTTTCGGCGGTTTTGTTTAATTGAGGTTTTATTTTGGTTTTACTGGTATTTTTTATCCGTAAGCGTTTTCATAAAAGCAACAAGCGCTTTTTCTTCTTTTACTGTTAAATTTAGCTTGTCAAATGGTAGGGTTTGATTTTCCACTTCGTAACCTAAACCAATTCCGCCACCTTTATTGTAAAATGAAACCACTTCTTCTAGCGTTTTGAAAACTCCGTTATGCATGTAGGGTGCAGTAACGGCTACATTTCTAACAGTTGGAGTTTTGAAAGCGCCAACCAATTGAGGCATTTTATTGTATATGTAACGACCTTTGTCTGGGCTTAAAGATTTTCCCGATGGCTCATTTGGAGTTCCTATAACTTCATGTTCGCTCTTAGAATAGCTTGGTGGAACTGTTCCATTAAATATAGGTGTAAAATGACAAGTAGCACATTTTGCTTTTCCCATAAAGAGATTCATTCCTTCAATTTCTTCATTATTCAAAACATTTTTATTTCCTCTCATATATTCATCGAATCTCGAATCAAAAGAGTTTAAAGAACGCACATAACTCGCAATGGCATTTTGAATCTGCCATGCTTCAGGTTTTGAAGTTTTTGGATACGCTTTTTTAAAGAGTTCGACATATTTTTTATCTGTTTGAATTTTAGCATGAATGTTTTCAATAGAACCATGCATTTCATCTTTATTCTGAATTACATCAACACTTTGTTTTTCTAAATCCAATTGACGCATATCCCAAAACTGAGCATTCTGCAAAGAAGCATATGTTAGAGTAGGAGTGTTTCTTGATAAATTCATTCCAGTAAGCGAAACGTTTGTTTTTAATCCATCAGTAAAAGCTTTTTCAGGATTATGGCAGCTTGCACAGCTTCGATCGTTATTTTTAGAAAGACTTTTATCATAAAACAATTTTTCTCCTAAAACCGCTTTTTCTTTAGTAAAATTATAATCTTCTGAAAGTACAAAGGCATTTACATCAAAAGCATCTTTGTCAAATAAAGTTTCAATAGTTGGTTTTAACGGACTGGATTTTTTTACATTTTTAATTTTTTCTTCTTTCTGAAATGCTTTTAAATTTTTAGAAATAGGATTTAGATATTCGCTAATGAAAACCGCACGATTAAAAGCATTGAAATTATTATTCTTAGCACAATATTCTTGAGCCTTTTTTGTAATTTCTTTTAATTTAGATAATGATTTATTATCGAGACTAATTTTTTCAAGGGTTTCAGGAATTGAGATTAAACTTTCTCCAGTTTCGAGAATTGAAGACTGTAAAATCGGACTATCAAAGCCTGTTATTCCTAGAGCAATAACCCTGAAAACATTTTGCTGAATCGCATCTAGAACATAATCATCACTTATAGTTATTACATCAAAAGTGCTTTTAAGCTGTTTAATATTTGCTCGAAAAACATTTAACTCTCGTACTAAATCTTCTTTATTTTTGATGTCATATTCAGGATAAATCATTTCCTCCATAACCTGAAATCCGTGAGGTTCAAAAGATCTGTTTTCTTCCAATTCCATTTCATCAAGAGCTGGACCATTCATAAATCTGGCTGTCTCAGGAATAAAATATTCAATTGCCCATTCAGCTTTTTTATAGACTAAACGTGATTTTTTAAATTGGTCTACAATTTCTTTCTGCGACGAATTGCTTGTTACTAATTTTTGGAATTTTGCAATTTCGTTATCTAGTTTACTTAAATTAATAAGCAATTCTTGTTTAACTGTAGATTTTGATGTTTTGTTTTCTTTACAGGAAATGAAAAAACAAAATATTATAAATAGAAAAGTAAAATGGTTGAATTTCATAATGGTGTTGTAATAGAAACAACCCTTACTGTAAAAATAAGGGTTGTCAAATAGATTTTGGTAGAAATTTATCGCTGTACGTTTCTAATAATTACAGTTTGCCCACCTTCTTTGTTAGTTTGAGTTCCAGAACCATCAGCATTTTTAAATGCGTCACTTTGCCAAGTGTGAGGGTGAATATTTACGGTAAAGGTATTTGGAACACCAATGATATCTGAAATGTCTTCCATAGCACCATATTCCCAGCTTCCAAATCTCATTTCGCCAGTTTGGTTGTAAAGTGTATTCCATGCAACATCAGCTCTTTTGTGGTTCATGTTTAACCATGCTTTGTTTTGTTTTGTAGCGATATTGTATTGCCAGATGTATGAATCGTGTTGAGCAGCTGTGTAGTAGCTGTCACCATCTTCCTGAATGTAAACGTAGTTTTCAGTTACACATAAGTTATCTGGATTGATGATTCCAGTTCCAGGAGTACTATCACCTTCAACAGCCAATTCTAAAGTTCCTTTTAAAGGGTTTGTAGCATCAAGTTTCAATTTATAAACTCTTCCCCACATGGTGTAACCTTCAACAGGAGCGTTATTTGTTGCTTGGCCAGTTGCTGTAAAATAGATTTCTCTGTTGTTAATTGCGCTTCCTTTTCTGTAATCTACGTCTTCAACTCTAGAAAAACGAATTGCTTTTAAGTCATTTACAGTTGTATTAATTACAGCTCCGGTTAAGTTTTTAGCATTTGGAATTTCAACAAATTCAACTGGATATGAATTGTTTAATGTTATTGTTGTTTCAACCTGATTTCCGTCAGTTCTTTTTAAGGCATATAATTTTCCGTTATTTAAATCACCAACTGTACTTACATACATAATCAACTGACCTGCACTTACGTGAGAAGTTGCGTAAGACTGATCTTCACCAATTAAAATAACTGTTTTTCCAGGATAAGCTTCTTTTGGAAGCGGAACAGCATTTTCCATACTTGCTTTTCCTAATGCAGGCAAAACTCTGTCTGTTCTTGCTTTATCTGAAGACAAACCTAAAGGATTAATTCCGTGTACCATACTTTCTTGACCACTTTCTCCAGCCGTTAAAAAGATAGGACCAAATCCGTGGATTTCTGGAGTTGCTAAAGTTGCAGAACATAAACGAGTTAAACCTCCAACTCCGTCAACTAAATAATCTCCTTTTACAGGTTTGAAAGTTTTGTCTAAATAAACTCTTGAAACAGATTGTAAAATTTCGTGGTTAGTAATCAAAATATAACCATCGCTGTTTGGATCTTTCATTAATCCTGCACCATCTGGCTGCGCTCCATAAACAAATGAAGGTGATTGTGGTAAAACATCAGAACTTGCAATTAAAGTGCTGATTTTTAGGTTTTCGAATCCAGTCATCGGATAAACAAAAGCAGGTACTTTTGAGTTTGATGTAAAATCGATGCTAGCATTTACATCGTTTTTCGAATCTTTGTCATCATTTTGACAGCTCAATAAGGAAAGACTCGCTATTCCAAATAAAGCGATAGATTTAAGAAGGTTAGTTTTCATAATTGTTTTTTGTGTTTTTTTTTCGATAGAACAAAGCTATCTTTCTAAAACAAAATACAGGTTATGTTAATTTTTTCTTAATGCTAATAATTGTAAGTCTAATATTATGAAATAGTAAATTGGAAGTTTCGAATGTAAATTTAAGACTCATAAAAAAAACTTAAAGAGGCTTAAAAAGCTGATTTAGATTTACCGATTTCTTTTCTTTCAGTTTTTTAACAATCTTAAGAAAGGCAATCGCAGTAATGTACGCATCACCCAAAGCGGTATGTCTGTCTTTTTTTGAAATATCAAATTTATCAGCAAGATCGTCTAAAGTATAATGATCTTTTCGTTCAAATAAATGAGATTGAATTAGTGTTTTTTTGTACAAATAGGCAGTATCGAGAGTTTTGTTTGTCAATTGTGGAAGTCCGTTTCTTTCTAGCGCTTTATTTATCATTGTAACATCAAAAATAGTGTGATGAGCAATAATTATAGAATCGCCCAGAAAATCTAAAAACTGCTGTAAAGCTTCTAATTCCGTTGGACGTTTGACAAGCAAATCTTTTAAAATTCCATGAATTTGCGCGGTAGATTTATCATAATGATCTTGTTTAAGATAAACTTCAAAACTTTGCTGAATATTTATAATTCCGTTTTGAAGAACTAACGCACCAATGCATAACATGCGATCGTTATCGTAATCAAAACCAGTCGTTTCTGTATCTAAAACAACAAAACGAGTTTCTTCGATCGTAATATTTTCATCAAAGAGATTGTTTTCTTCTTTTTTCCAAAAATTAAATAAACCCATTACTATACCAGATTTGAGATGTTAAAACGAACCGAAATTAATTCCTGAAGCTCTTTAATGGTTTTAAAAGTACGTTTCAGCTTAATTTTTTCCATTTTAGTTAGAGATTCCAATTCGATAAACTGACCAGAATCGTGATGCAAAAGACCTTGTTTTGTTCTGAATTTCAACAAAGCTTTGAATGAGTAAGAACACGATAAATACAGCTCTCTATTGTTAGGTTCTAATTCTGCCAATTTTTCAAATCGTTCTGCCGTATTGCTGATTCCTTTAATAGAATGCGATAAAATTAAAACGCGTGCAGCATCTGTAAGTGGCATTAAAGCTCTTCGTTTAATATCAAAATTGTCTTTATTCGCTCCGTCTTGTTCAACCAAAAATTGTCTAAAAAAACCTGTAGGAGACGGACTTTGCAAAGCACCGCTCACTAAATGCATGTAGAAAATCGGATTTGCTTTTATGGTTTCAAAAATATAATCTGACAACTGACTTACAATTTCTGTATCTCCGTAAGTAGAACTGTAATCAAAGAAAATAAAAGATAATAAAACCTCATTTTTTCCTGGATTGGTAATCCAATGATGCACTTGAGCTTTCCAATCATCTAAACTCATACACCATTTTGGACTCGAAGCCATCATATCGGCTGGGCAATAATCATATCCAATTTCAAAAAGACCTTTGTTGACAAGTCCAGCAAATTTTTGAAAATAAATTCTGGTTTCATCTCTAAAAACTTCATTCACATTTTCATAAACAATAGCATTATCTTGATCTGTATGCAACATTTGTTCGCCTCTTCCTTGGCTTCCCATTGCCAGCCAAGCAAATTTTACAGGTGGCGGACTGCTCATTTTTTCAATACAAATTTCGATAACGCGAGTAGTGCAAGCTTCATTAAGTTCTGTAATGATTTTGGTAATCAAAGTCATTGGAATATTTTGATCCAAATAGCCTTGAAGCAATTGCATAATTTGGTTTCGAATTGGCTTTATTTCCTTGATCTTTTTGGTACGTTTTAAAGCTTTTATTAAAACCGCAGGATTGTTTCCAAGTGCGACCATAACATCATGTTTCGATAAAATACCAACAGCTTTTGTATTGACAGTTCCGTCTTTGGTTAAACATAAATGGCTGATATTGCTTTTCATCATCGCCATTTGTGCTTCTGTAACGGTCATTTTTTTTGGATACGTAATAACAGGTTTTGTCATTATCGTTTCGGCAGTTGTTGTAATTGGAAAATCTCCGGTTACAATTTTATTACGAAGATCTTTATCGGTCAAAATACCAATCGGGAGCATTTCATCTACAATCAAAATCGCTCCGACTTTCTTTTTATTCATAATTATAGCAACATCTCGAACGGTTGTAGACGGACTGCAAGTCACAATTTTTTTTGAATATTTTATTGGAGCTAAATCAAAAGAATGATTGTTAGAATGAAGATTATCATCTAAAAGATCATCGCCATATAATTTATCTTTATGAATATCTGAATACGGATTTCGAGTATTCGAAGCGTAACTTTCTATCAAGAAATTACCAACATTTCTGTTTTCGAGCGCATAAGGTTTAAAAACTGCAATTGGAATAGCGTACAAAATACTTTCCTCGTGCGCGACGGCTTCCATAATATAATTTTCTTGTGCCAAAAGCGGACGAAGACCGAAAATATCGCCTTCATCACACATGTCTAAAACGGTGTTTTTAGTCCTTTTTTTAAGAGCAACAGCGCCTTTGTGAACCACATAAAAAGAATCGTGAGTTTTGTCGTTTTCTGCAAATATTACGGCATCTTTTTCTTTATAAATAATAGAAATCTGTTCGGACAGTTTTTCTAAATCTTTCTGATGTAAAAAATTAAATGGCGGATAACCTTTTAAAAAGTCAGCAACTCTTTGCGAAATGGTATTTTTCATGTGGCTAGATTAAAGTTCTAAAGTACTATTTTAAATAGAAATGTAAAAGAAACACGTTTGTTTTTTGAGGAACAAAGGAACAGAGGTGCAAAGAGGTAAAGGTTTTGCTCACAGTTTTGTCATCCCGAGGAACGAGGGATCTCCGTGAATAACTCCACAAAGTGTTTAAATCATTAAAAATAAAAAAGCTCCCTAAAATGGAGCTTAAAATTTTATAAAATCAAGAGTTAATCAACTTTGTGCACTGTACCACGTTGTTTTTCTTCAGAGCCGACCATTCCAAATTCAAAAGTATAAGAATCTTTAGAAGTAGTTAAAATTTTCATGTTTATCGCTTTTTCCTCAGCCATATTTTTTGGATGCTTTTTTTGCAGAATATATTCACAATCACTTACCCAACGAATGGTTGCGGTATCTGTTTTTCCTTCAAAAGTTTCGATTTCGATATCATCTTTGCGTTCAAAAAAGGTTGTTTTTTTTACGCCATTTACTTCGTATTCAAATTTAAATTTTCCTGTTTTAAAATCTTTACAATTGTGTTCGGCATTATAGCAAGAAACTAATGCCAAAAAAGGAAATAAGAATATAATTTTTTTCATTTTTTTTTATGCTTTAAGCTTTAGGCAATAGGCTTTAAGCTTCATAAATAAGCAGTTTTGCTTATTGCATATAGCCTAAAGCTTACAGCTTTTTTATCATTTCAGTCTTTTTAATTCATCGTCAGTAAAGTTCTTAATTTCTTTTTCTTTGGCAAACTTTTCGGCGTTGTAATTTCCTGATTTATTTTTCGGAATAGATAAACTATTCCACTCGCTGTTTTTCAATTGTTTGGCATAAAAAACAATCTGTCCGACATGATAAGGATAATGTGCTAATTGACGATTTATCGCTTCTATAACGGTATGACCTTCGTTTCTAATATAAATGATCTCTGAAAGCTGTGCAGGAGATAAATTTTCTAAAGCATTTTCAAGACAATTCCAGCCTTTATTCCAAAGTTCTAAAACTTCTTCTTTTGATTTTAAATCATTTTCGAATTCAGAATCTCGGTTTCGCCATTCTTTTTCTCCATCTGTGGTTAAAAAATCGGTCCAACGCGAAAGCATATTTCCTGAAATATGTTTTATAATGGTGGCAATGCTGTTTGTGTCTTCGTTAAAAGAAATAAAAAGCTGTTCGGGCTCAAGCTGATTAATTGCTTTTTCGCCAAGCATTTTATAATACAAAAATTGCTTTTTGGCACTTTCTAAATAAGAAAAATCAGCGCTCATATTTTATACAATTTTAATGTCATATTTATCCAGAAGACCGACAATTCCATCATTAGAAAATTGCGCTTTTTTCATCGGATTAAATTCGGGATCGATTTTATAATTGTAAGCCGTTTTAAAGTTGACTCCCGCCAATTGCGTTTCGTTGAAAATGGCACCATCAAGATTGCAATTGTCAAAAACAGAACTTGTTAAATTAGTTCCGATAAAAGTTACTTCACGAACCGAAGAATTGATGAATTTAGTTTTAGGCATTTTTTTGTTCGAAAACAAAGCGTAATCTAAAACGCATTCTTCAAACTGAACTTGAAATAAGAAATCGTCACATTCGTTAAAAGCGATTCCGAGAAGTTTACAGTTTCTAAAAGTGACATTTTTTAAGCTTGTTCCCGCTAGACTTGTCATAGATAAATTGCAGTCAATAAATTCGCAATCTAAAAAAGTATTGGAACCAAAATTACTGCTAGAAAAATCACAGTTTTTAAAAACACAATCTTCAAACTCTCGATTATTTATTTTTTTGTTGATGTAAACAACTTTTTCAAATGTTTTCTGAATGTGAATTATATCTTCCATGAATGTTTTTTTGATTTTCGAGCATTATGGCGAACTCGTAAAATGTAAATTGAATCGACAGTTATTTGATAAGAAATGCTATATTCATAAACAGAATAAACTCTGAAAGTACCATCATTATTAGTTTTCTGTTTATCTAGTTTGTAAATTACAGATTGTGTTTTAAGTATTTCGGTACTTTCAAACACGGTATTAATTACTTTATCTGCAATTTTGATAGATTTACTTTCGAAGAAAATATAAAAATGAATGTCTTCTAATTGATTCAAAGCATTGCTTGACCAAATTATTTTCTTCCCCATTTTTTCGCAATTTCTTTAGCCTGATCTTCAGTATAAAAATCACCTTTTTTGATACTATCTAAGGCATTTTCGATATCTAGATTATAAGCTTCATCGGAGTTAATTGCGGTATTATTTATTGATTGTAAAAGGTGTTTTAGTTTTTCTACAAAAGAGGGATCTTTTACTTTATCAATTTCTTGATGAATCCAGTTTATTTCTGCTTGTATATCCATAACAAAGAATTTTAGTAAAGATACAAATTAGTCGTTAAATATACCTTTCATGATGATTTTCAATCCTAAAAAGATTAAAAACATAGAAGACAAACAAGCTACAATTCCAATACCAAGAACAAGATAATGCCAATTTGTATGCTGATTCATAAATGCATTATAAATCATTGATGGCCCAAGAAACATCAATGGCAAAGCGCCAGTTAGATATTTAACTCCTTTTCTTAGTAATTCTTTATTTGTTGCCATGACTTTTTGTTTCAAGTTTTCTTTGTTTCAAGTTATTTGACTTGTATTGAACCGCAAAGTACGCAAAGTTTTTTTACATTAGAAACTTTAAATAAAGCGAAAAGTTCGCAAAGCTTTAAGAAAAAACCTTGCGAACCTTGCGTAAACCTTTGCGAACTTAGCGGTTAAATTATCAGTTAAGATTTATAATTATCAACAGCATTTCTCACACTGCCATATTTTTTCAATAATTCTGATGCCAGTTCATAAGAAACAGGAATTTCGCCCATAATCATTTTTACGCCACGATCAACTAGCTTGATGTTGCTCAATTGCATATCAACCATTTTGTTTCCGCGAACTTTGCCAAGCTGAATCATTGCTGCGGTCGAAATCATATTTAAAACCAATTTCTGAGCCGTTCCAGCTTTCATTCTCGAACTTCCTGTAATAAATTCTGGCCCGACAACAACTTCAATCGGAAATTGCGCCGTCAATGCCAGTGGACTTCCTGCATTACAAGTAATACAGCCCGTAATAATATTATTTTGATTACAAGTTTCTAAACCGCCAATTACGTAAGGAGTTGTGCCAGAAGCGGCAATTCCGATTACAACATCATTAGAAGTAATATTATGATTCTGAAGATCGATCCAAGCTTGCGTCGGATTATCTTCTGCATTTTCTACAGCGCGTCTTATAGCGGTGTCGCCACCTGCAATAATACCATTTACTAAATCAAAAGGAACACCAAAAGTTGGCGGACATTCTGAAGCATCAACAACACCAAGACGTCCAGAAGTTCCGGCGCCAATATAAAACAATCTGCCTCCTAATTTTAGCTTTTCAACTATTTGCGGAATCAAAGCTTCTATTTGTGGCAAAGCTTTTTCGACCGCATAAGGAACGGTTTTGTCTTCTTGATTAATATTGGATAACAATTCATGAACAGACATTTTTTCTAAATGTTCGTATTTTGATGCTTGTTCAGTAGTTTTCGTAAATGTCATTTTTATCGTTATTTAGACTGGTCAAAATTAACAATTTTATCTCAATTTTGAAATTTAGTATACAAACTCACAAAGATTTAAAGTTTTGTTTGTACTGTTGCGAATGCTTTCTTACATCTTCATTAAAAGAACTAAAATATTATATTTGTTAAAATTTTAAAAGATAAATGGATAAAATAGATTTATTGCAGGGAATTGGTCGAATTTCAGTTTTTGTTTCGTTATTGCTTGCATTTTTTTTATTAACGGTCAAAACCGAAAATAAATTGGCAAACCGATTATTTGCTTGGTTTTTTATTTGTTCGGCTATTGATCTTAGCGGTTTTTTTATTGAAGCGAGTAATCTCAGAGAACTAAAATTTGAGATTTTTAGATCTACAGCTTGTTTGTTTCAAATGCCTTTGTTTTATCTTTTTGTACTGGCTGTTTGTTATTCTGATTTTAGATTAAGATGGAAACACTTAGTTCATTTACTTCCTTTTATAATCGTCAATTTAGTTTTTATACCGAGAATTTATCTTAGTGCAGCAGTAGATAAAAGCATTTTTCTTTCAGGTCTTAATTTAATGTCTGAAATTTATTTTATACAGATTTTAGTAGAATTTCAATATGTATTTTATATTATATCTGTTTTTTTGATTGTAAAAAAATACAGAGAAATCTATTTAGAAAATTATGCAAATGCAAGTACAGCGACTTACAAATGGCTTTTTCAGATTACGTGCGTATTTCTAACGGCACATATTATTGTCGCATTAAAAAATTTATTGCGTTATAGTGGTTTTAGTGAAATTTTTCTGTGGGCAAATGTTCTTGTCGGAACGATAGCTTTGTTTATTACTTGTTGGTTTATAATGAAAGCTTTAAATCATCCTGAACTTTTTAGAGGAGTCAATTCGAAACTAAAACTAACAAAAGATATTTTGCCAGAAGTCGAAGAAAAATCGGCATCTGCAAACGGTCAAAATGACGAGATCAAAACTCAAATTGAAGCTTTAAAACAATATATGACAGAGAAAGAACCTTTTCTTGATCCGTCGCTTACGATTCAGGAATTGGCAAATCAAATTGATATTCCGGTTCGTGATTTGTCAGTTTTAATAAATCATCAAATGGATCAGCATTTTTTTGATTTTGTGAATGAATATCGCATTCTAAAAGCTATGAATATTTTGAAAGATCAGTCTAAAAGTGATCTAACTGTTTTAGAAATTTTATATGAAGTTGGTTTTAACTCTAAATCTTCGTTTAATACTTCTTTTAAAAAATACACCAATTTAACACCGACAGCTTATCGAAATGCTTCATAATTAAGGTTTTGTAAAAAGTCGTACTTCATACTTAATAAAGTCGAACCAATTTCTACTCAAGAAATTGGTTCGACTTTTTTTTGTCGGTCGAATCTGGAAAATTTCTAAGGCAACTTTGCTTCAAATTAATCGAAACAAGTTTAAAAATTAGAAATCATGAAAAAAGCAAACCTCCTTATCTTTTTATTATTGCCTTTATTTTGTTTAGCACAATCTTTTCAATTAAAAGGAAAAATAGCAAATGAAAAATCGACATTAGAATGGGCAAATGTTTCAATATTAAATTTAGAGGGAAAAATTATTAACGGAACAACTTCTAAACAAGACGGAACTTTTGATATTAATCTTAAAAAAGGAACTTATAAAATAAGAATTGGTCTTTTGGGATTTACAGATTATGAAAAAGAATTTACAATAGAAAAAGATACTGATTTAGGAATTATCGTTTTAAAAGAAAACGCAACCAATTTGGGCGAAGTTGTTATTCAATCTAAAAAGAAAACAATCGAACAGAAAACAGATCGTTTGGTTTATAATTTAGAAAATAATGTAACTACAGTTGGTGGAGATGCTTTGAGCGCCATTAGTACAGCGCCCGGCGTTGTGGTGCAAAATAATGCAATTACGATACTAGGAAAAGGAACTTCTCGAGTTATGATTGACGGAAGAATGTTAGAATTGGCTGGTGAGGAATTGAATAACTTTTTGAAATCTATTTCTTCAGGAGATATTAAAAACATTGAAATTATTAGTAATCCGCCAGCAAAATATGATGCTGAAGGGACTGGTGGATTGATTAATATTATTATGAAAAAAGGAATTCGTGATTCTTGGAAAAATACAACGACAGTTTCTTACGATCAAAATAAATTTGGAATTGTTACTTTGAGAGACAACTTTTTCTACAATAAAAAGAAGTTTAGATTTTCGGCAAGCCTTAACGGAAAAACAGGTTATTTGAATGCAACAGACGATTTGAAAATGTATTTTCCTAACGGACTTTCGCATATTTATAGTATAACAAAAGTAAAAAACGAAAACCTTTCAGGGAAATTAGCTTTAGATTATGATCTTTCTGAGCGTACAACTATTGGTTTTCAATATTTAAATGATAGAAATAATCCTGATTTTAAATCGGATATCAGAATTGATAATTATAATGCTCAAAATCAATTGGATAATGTTACGTTAAATAATAGTTTTACTGATAAAGGTTCTAAAAATCAAACTTATAACGCGCATTTGATTACCAAATTAGATTCTCTAAAACGAAAATTATCTGTTGATCTGGATTATTTTAATTACAGTTCAAAATTCAACCGAAATTTTGTTGCCAATAATTATACGCCAGATATGACTTTTGTAGATGTTAATCAATCTGGGCAAAATATTTCGAATCAAGATATTGATAATTGGAGTTTTAGAGCTGATATGGAACATCCGTTTCAAGCGTTGAATTTATCTTATGGCGCAAAAATGAGTTTTACAAATAGTATCAGCGATGTTTTGTATTACAACACAATTTCTGGAAATCCAGAATTAGATCCAAATCAATCGAACCGATTTAAATACACTGAAAATAATCAGGCGGTTTATGTTAATGCGGATAAAAAATTCAATGAAAAATGGAATTTTCAAATGGGTTTAAGATTAGAAAATACACAAACAAACGGTTTTTCTGAAACTATGAATCAGGAAACGGTTAATAATTATTTAAAGTTATTTCCAACGTTTTATGCTTCTTACAAAAAAAACGAGAATAATACTTTTAGTTTGAATTACGGAAAAAGAATCAACAGACCTCGTTTTGATTTATTGAATCCGTTTCGAATTTATATTAGTAGTAATAGTTATTCTGAAGGAAATCCGTTTTTGAAACCTTCATTTAGTGATAATTTTGAATTTGCACATTCATATAAAGAAGTTTTAAGAACTAGTGTTTTTGTCAATTCAGTTACAAACGGTTATGGCGTTTTGTTTACGTCAAATCCAGAAACGAATACGCAGATTGTAACGCGCGAGAATTATTTTAAAAACCTAAATTACGGAGTCGGAGAAACGTATTCGGCAACTTTTGCAGAATGGTGGTCAAGCGAGAATTCACTGTACTTTTTGGGAGCAAAAACAGAATTTATAAAAGATATTAATGCAACGCCATCAAATAGTTTGCAAGTAGATTTTTCTACAAATAATACATTTATATTAGGTAAGACAACAAAACTGCAAATTGATTTTAGTTATAGTTCGCCTTTTAAAAGTGGTTTGTATGAAATTGGATATGCATCAAGTTTTGATATTGGTTTTAAACAGGATTTGTTTAATAAAACAATGCAGATTGCATTTTTAGCAAATGATATTTTTAATACTTCTTATCTAAAAGATTTTACTTCGGTTGTAAATGGTGTAAAGCAAGTTTATATTGAAAATCAGAGTAATAGATTTGTACGTTTATCTGTAGTTTATAATTTTGGAAACAAAAAAATCAATGTGAAAGAGCGCGCTTTTGGAAATCAGGACGAGAAAAAGAGAACGGGGAATTAATACCAGTATCCTAACAGGTTTTTTCAACCTGTTAGGTATTAATTGGAAGTTCTAAAAACAAATACCTAACAGGTTTTTGAAACCTGTTAGGATACTTGAAAATTTGTTTATAAGATAAACGCCAATAAAATTCCGAGAACAATCATAGAAACTTTGGCAATATTGAATTTATGTCCTTCGCTGCTTTCAAAGATTATAGTAGATGAAATGTGGAATAAAATACCAATTACAATTGCTGTTATTTCGGTGTAATAATCGTTTAAAATAGGTAGAAATTCGGAAGCAACAGTTCCTAACGGAGTCATAATTGCGAAAGTTAACATGAAGGCAAAAATGGCTTTTTTATTTAAATCGGCATTGATGAAAAATGTCGTTAAAATTACGGCAATTGGCAAATGATGAATTGCAATTCCGATAGCAAGACCTTGATGATGACTTACTGGAAATCCTTCTAAAAAGGCGTGAATGCACAAACTAATAAATAAAAGCCACGGAATTTGCGACATTTTTGCATGACCGTGAACGTGTCCGTGTTCGGCACCTTTAGAGAAAAATTCAAGCACAATCTGAAATAAAATTCCGATCATAATAAAGATTCCAATATTATGATTATGAGATTCGTAAACCTCAGGAAGAAGATGCATTACAGTTAAAGACAATAAAAAAGAACCGCTAAATGCTAGCAGTAATTTTAAATTGGTTTTGTTTTTTGGTTTAATAAACAAAGCCACGCCATATCCTAAAAGTACAGAAAATAAGGGTAGTAAATAGTTCATTTTTTATTGTTTAATCGTTGATTTGTTTAATCGGATAATTGTTTTTTTGTTTAGCGATTAAACGGTTAAACAATTAAACGATTAACCAATTTACTTAAAAATCATGATTAATCTTTCGCTTTCGATTTTGTGGAATTTTTTAAGCTTGTAATCTCCGAAAATGTCTAGAAGATAAATTCCAGCTTCGTCCATCAAATCCTGAAAGTCTTTCAAAGTTAAAGCTTTTACTTTTTCTGTAAAATGATATTTTCTGCCTTGATCCTCAAAATCAATTTCTTTAAAAATATGTCCATCTTCAACATATCTTTTGATATGAAAATCAATGTTTTCAACCGTTTTTATTTCTTCTGGAACAAGATTTTCAATCACGTTTGCTACGTTCATGAAATCAATTACAGCGAATCCGTATTCTGATAGACTTTCTTTAATTGCTTTTAAAGTTGTCAGGTTATCATCATCATTTTCGAAATAACCAAAACTGGTAAAAAGATTAAAAATGGCATCAAACTTTTCTTCAAAAGGCTCACGCATGTCGTGCACTTTAAAGTGAAGTGTTTCGTTGCTGTTTTTACTGGCTTCTTCGATACTGTTTTCTGATAAATCTGCGCCTAAAACATTATATCCTAATTGATTTAAATAAATAGAATGACGACCTTTTCCGCAAGCTAAATCCAATACTTTTGCTTTTTCAGGCAAATTAAGATAATGCGTTAAATTGTCCATGAAAATTTGAGCTTCACGGTAATTTCGATCCTTATAAAGAATGTGATAATATGGGGTGTCAAACCAGGAAGAATACCAGTTTTGATCGTGGCCTTCCGGATTTAGGTTTGATTCGTTATGCTTTTCAGACATTTATTCTATTTCAATTAATTCAAAGTCCGGCAAATTTAGTGTATTTTTGCCGAAAAATAACTATTTCGCTGTTATAGGTAATAGCGATTAGCTTTTTTTAATTGAAAAGAAATGGAAGAAAATTTTAAAATGATTGCCAAATGTTTTTTTGGCTTTGAAGAAATATTAGAAAAAGAATTGCGCGCACTTGGGGCTCAAGATGTTGAAAGAGGCGTGAGAATGGTGAGTTTTAAAGGAGATAAAGGTTTTATGTATAAAGCCAATTTGTCTTTACGTACAGCGCTTAAAGTCTTAAAACCTATTTACTCTTTTAGAGCAAATAACGAACAGGCACTATATAAAGGAATTTCTGGTGTGAATTGGTCTAAACTTTTAAACGCAAATCAGACTTTTGTAATAGATTCGACGGTTCATTCTACTTATTTCAACCATTCTGAATTTGTTTCTCAAAAATGTAAAGATGCAATTGTAGATCAGTTTAGAGAAAGAACAGGTCAGCGTCCAAGTATTGATAAACAATATCCAGATTTGCGAATTAATATTCATATTGATAAAGATCAGGTTTCTGTTGCTTTGGATACTTCTGGAGCTTCTCTTCATCAGCGTGGTTATAGAACAGCAACCAATATTGCTCCGATTAATGAGGTATTGGCAGCAGGAATTCTTTTGCTTTCAGGCTGGGATGGTCAAAGTCATTTTTTAGATCCGATGTGCGGTTCTGGAACTTTCTTGGCAGAAGCGGCTATGATTGCTTGCAATATTCCGGCTAACATTAACAGAAAAGAATTTGCTTTTGAAAAATGGAAAGATTGGGATAATGATTTATTTGATACCATTATTGAAAGTTTAATGAAAAAAACAAGAGAGTTTCATTATTCTATCAAAGGTTTTGATAAAGCGCCAAGTGCTGTAAGTAAAGCGAAAGACAATATCAGAAATGCCAATTTAGAAGATTATATATCGATTAGCGAAGATAATTTCTTTGATACTGAAAAAGAAGTGGAAGGAAAACTTCATATCGTTTTCAATCCGCCTTACGATGAGCGTCTGGACATTCATATGGAAAGATTTTACGCTAATATAGGCGATACTTTAAAGAAAAATTATCCAGGAACAAATGCTTGGTTTATTACAGCAAATCTAGAAGCATTAAAATTTGTTGGATTAAAACCTTCAAGAAAAATCAAACTTTTCAACGGAAGTTTGGAAGCTCGTTTAGTAAAATACGAAATGTACGAGGGAAGCAAGAGAGCGAAATTTCAGGTTTCTGAATAGGTACAAAGGCTCAGAGGTTTAAAGGCACAAAGTAAAAATCTGTGTCGCTTTAAACATCTAAGCTTTAAACTAAAAATAGTAAAATATAATTTGATTATTTGTTCAAATAAACAAAGTTTCAAAAATAACCAAAGAAAAACCTTTGTTTCTTTGAGCCTTTGCAACTTTGAACCTTAAAAATAAAAAACATGTCAAAATTACAATTAAGAGCTTTTTTATATCAATTAGCTGCTTTTGCAGTCCTTTTTATTGCATTCCGATTTGTGATTGATGCTTATACAGGATTAACAGGAATCTGGATTCCGTTGACAGCATTTATTGTGGGAACTATTGTTGGGCCTAAATTTCAAGCTGTAAGAACTAAAGACGGAGAAAAGCTTTTTATGAAATGGCTTTTTATTAAAGGAATCAAAGAAATTGGATAATTAGACTTTTATGAAGAAAATTGGACTTATTGGTGGAATTAGCTGGGTTTCGACTTCTGATTATTATACTTTAATAAACAAAGGAATCAATGAAAAACTCGGTGGACTAAATTTCTCCGAATGTCTGATTTATTCTTTTAATTATGCCGATATAAAAAAGAATAACGATAATAATGATTGGGATTCTACTTTTAAAATGCTTTTGAAAGCTGCAGAAGTTTTGAAATCGGGCGGGGCAGAAGCGATTGTCTTATGCGCCAACACCATGCATTTAATAGCAGATAAACTTCAAAATGCTATTGGATTGCCTCTGATTCATATCGCAGAAGAAACTGCTATAGAAATTCAGAAAAAGCAAATTAAAAAAGTGGGTTTGCTGGGAACAAAATTCACAATGGAATTGGATTTCTTTAAAGATAAACTAATCGAAAAAGGAATCCAAACTGTAATTCCAAATAATGAAGACGACAAAGATTTTATTCATTATACCATTTTTGAAGAACTAGGTCGAGGACTTGTAACTGACGAAACAAAAAAGCGTTATCTAGAAATTGCAAATGAATTAATTAAAAACGGCGCAGAAGGAATAATTTTAGGTTGCACTGAAATTCCGTTAGTAATAAAAGAAGGAGATTTGAATGTTCCTATTTTTGATACCGCTTTAATTCATACACAAGCAGCAGTTAATTTTCAGTTATCATAAAAAAAAGGCAAATTCATATTTTGAATTTGCCTTTTTTTCAACCTTAGTATCTTAGAAGCTTAGCATGTTAGAACCTCAAAATTCTATGGTTTTTTCTTTTTAGCAGCTTCTTCTTTTACTACTTCAGAAGCCATTGTTTTCTTTTTGTAGATTGGAATAAAATAAGAAACAGTATAATTAAAACCTACTCCAAAACTTCCGTCATACGTTCTATTGAAACCTGGAATATATAGGTTTTCAAAATCAGCAGGTTCGTTATTCATAACCAAAAGCTTAAGCTGAACGCCAAAACCAACAAATACGTTTTTTACAACTTGCGCTTTTAAACCTAAACCAACTTCTAACCAACCAGCAGTTAAACCGCTGTATTTTTGATCAGTAGCGATTGTAGGAAGTTCTCCCCAATACGGATTCGGATTGTAGATTTTATAGCTATTCAATTCTTGGTTAAAAGTACTAAAACCACCACGCATTCCAATCGTGATAAGATTTTCCATATCCAGCCAGTTTTGATAGAAATTATAATCAAATCCACCTTTTATGTAAGTTCCAGAAGCTGAAGAGGTTAATCTGTCATCGTTTGTTGTCTTATCTTCGTAACCTAATTCGGCTGCTAAATAGTATTTTTTGGTTAATCTCCAATCTCCAACAAATTCAATTCCTTTATAATCTTTGTCATAAAGTCCGCGAGTAAGTTTGTATAAATCTACACCTACGCGAAGCCCATAGCGATCTGTTTTTACAACGCTGTCTTTTTTTACATCCTGAACCTCTTTTTTTACAGTTTCAGTTTGCGGTTTTTGGGTTTTTACTTCTGTATCTTTTTTGTCTTTTTTATCTTTTGAAATCTCTGGTACGTCTTGAGCTTGTACTAAAAATACCGAAAATAATAAACAAATACTAGTAATAAACTTCAACGTGTGTTTCATTTTCAGAATCGATATTTGGGTTAATTAATTGAACTGTAGACATCCAAACGGTGTCTCCATCTGGATCCGTACGAACAATTGACTTTACATTAAAAATAGTTTTAAAACCACAAGCTCTCGATACATATACATTTTGAGTTGTATAATTGATCGTTAAAACATCTGCATTTCTATCAGTAGGAATAGTGCTTGCTGCGTCATAAGTTAATTTAAAGGTTGTGATCGTATCATTAACTTTTAATGGTAATTGTATTTTGCTTGTACCAGCAAAAGTAAGTCCAGTTGCTACATCCTTACCTTCGCCAACAGCTGTCAAATTGGTTATTTTTCTTTCTACAGTTGGATCGTCACTATAGTAAAATGTAATAACCAATCTAGGTGTAGTAGGCGTATTGGCATCGCAGATATCATCTTTCTCGCAACTAGATAAGCCAAAAGTAAAAAGCAATAACAGAGAGACTAGTTTTTTCATCTATATTTTTTATCGAAGTTCTAAAAGTACAACATTTTCAACATGATGTGTCTGCGGAAACATATCGACAGGTCTAACACGCGTTACTTTGTATTTTTCGTCCATTAAAGCTAAGTCACGTGCCTGTGTTGCAGAATTACAGCTTACATAAACTACTTTTTTTGGAGCAATTTTTAAAATTTGTTCTACAACATCTTTATGCATTCCGTCGCGAGGTGGATCTGTTATAATAACATCTGGCTTTCCGTGTTGTGCAATAAAAGCTTCATTAAAGACTACCTTCATGTCTCCAACAAAAAACTCGCAATTCGTAATATTATTGCGTTCTGCATTGGCTTTAGCGTCAATAATTGCTTCAGGAACACTTTCTACTCCGATTACTTTTTTCGCTTTTTTCGAAACAAATTGTGCAATAGTACCTGTTCCTGTGTATAAATCGTAAACTGTTTCGTTTCCAGTCAGGCCAGCAAATTCTCTCGTAATTTTGTATAATTCGTAAGCTTGGTCAGAATTGGTTTGGTAGAAAGATTTAGCATTGATGCTAAATTTTAAACCTTCCATTTCTTCTAAGATGTAATTTCTTCCTTTATAAAGAATAACGTCTTGATCGTAAATTGTATCGTTTGGTTTTCCGTTTACCACATATTGCAATGAAGTAATTTGAGGGAATTTCTCGTATAAATGATCTAGAATTAATTCTCTATTTGCTTTATCTTCTTCGAAAAACTGAATTAAAACCATAATCTCGCCAGTAGAAACTGTACGAATCATTACGGTTCTCAATAATCCAGAATGTTCTCTCGGATTGAAAAAAGCGAGATTATGCTCATTCGCAAATGCTCTAATTTCGTTACGAATTGCATTTGAAGGATCTTCTTGTAAATGGCATTTATTAATATCAAGAATTTTATCCCACATTTTTGGAATATGAAAACCTAAAGCATTTCTATTTCCTAAGTCTTCAGTGCTTCCAATTTCTTTTTCGGTTAACCAACGGCTGTTAGAAAAAGAAAATTCCATTTTATTTCTGTAGAAAAACTGTTTTTCAGAACCTAAAATATCTTCAAATTCTGGAAGTTCGATTTTTCCTATTCTTTGCAAATGATTTTTAACTTCATTTTGTTTAAATGCAAGCTGTTGGCCATACTTCATATTTTGCCATTTACAGCCTCCGCAAACGCCAAAATGTTCGCAGATCGGATCTACTCTGTAATCAGATAATTCATGAAATTTTACGGCTTTACCTTCGTAATATGCCTTTCTTTTTTTAAATGTTTGTACGTCCACAACATCTCCAGGTACCACATTCGGAATAAAGATTACTTTTCCGTCAGGTGCTTTGGCTACTGAAACGCCTTTTGCACCAGCGTCAAGAACTTGAATTTGATGAAAGACAACTTTGTCTGTATTTTTTCTTCCCATAGCGCAAAAATAAGCCTTTGAAAACTTTTACAAATTTTATTTATAAAATTTTTTAGAAATTCTTTAAAAAATTAGTTTACTTCAGTTTAAAAGTTAATTTTGTTTGTGTAATAAACCCAAAGAATTACAGTTTTAACCTACTATTATTGTTGCTTTATGAAGTTGTATCATACACTCTCACAAATAAGCTTTCTTAAAAGAAGTTATGCTTTTAAATTTCTATTTGTTGCATTTATTGGTATTCATATTCCTTTAATCGGAATTTTATTTTTTGTGCTTTATTTTCAGCACAGTATTTCACCAACATCCATTCTTGTTTTTTCTTTGGTAATGACTCTCATTGCGACAGGGTTGACACTTCTAATTTTAAATCGTTTAATAAAACCAATTAAGACAGCATCTAAAGCATTAGCCGATTACAGAAATTCGCGAAAATTATCGACATTGCCAACAGAATATACAGACGAAGCCGGTTTATTAATGTGCAATATTCAAGAATCTATTTATGAGGCAGAAGGTTTTATTAATGAAAAACAGGATTTAATTTATATGCTTTCGCATGATTTAAAAAATTTCGCTGGAAATCCGCAAGGTTTAGCCAAATTGATCATAAGCGAAGAACCTTCCGATTCTGTAAAAAATCTCGCTGAATTAATCTGTGAATCTACTAATCTTCAATTTAGATATATTGAAAATTTTATCAAGCTTTTAAAAGAACAAGATGAAGTGGTGAAAATCAATCAAGACAGTAAAACCATTTTATTTCCAAATATTCTACCTTTTATCAATGAACAAGTTGAACAGCGTTTATTCGACAAAAAAATAAAACTGAATTTAGTTTTAGAATGTGTTGAGGCTAAACTTAAAATTGATGAAGGTTTATTAATTCAGGTTTTAGTTAATTTGATCAGTAATGCCGTTAAGTTTTCTTATTTTGAAAGTGAGATTAAAGTCCGAATTTATGCAGAAGATTCAAAGCTGATTTTGACTGTAAAAGACAGCGGAATTGGTTTTGATAAACATTAAATAGAAGAATTATTTAAGAAATTTACCAAAATGAGCCGTCTCGGAACCGCAAATGAAGGTTCTACCGGAATTGGATTGTATCTTTGCAAAAAAATAATAGAACGAAACAAAGGTCGATTGACAGCATCGAGCGACGGTAAAAATCGTGGTGCTGAATTTAGAATCGAATTTGATATCTAATTTTCGTTCGTTTTTAGTACAATGCTGACATGTAACTTAATTTAGGTTTTCCATCAACGCATTCTACACCAGTTGGAGGTATTACAAGTTCGCAACTTGATACTATATTCCATTTTATGTCATAAGCGGTTTGTGCATCGGTGTAAGCTTTTACTTTTGCAAGAAACGCTTCTTTGTTTATTTTTTTTGAGTATGGAATGTAAAGTGCCACACCTCCACAAGCTTTAGTTCCCAGCGGCGTAAAATCCCAATCTTTTGCATCAGTACAAGATTGCGTAGTAGCTAATGAAAGCGTAATAATCTCCTGATGCATCTTTTCTAGTTTTGCTGCATCTTGTTCTTGTATAGTAGCCTCGTCATTTGTACAAGCGGCAAAAAGTAATATTGCTAATAAAATAAAACTTAGTTTTTTCATGGTTAGTGATTTAGAGTTAGTTTTATTATTAGATGCTATGATTAACAAATGGTTGCGTAATCTTTAAAAAAAAAACTGAGATACAAGAGCTAAAAAACTTAGCATCTCAATATCTCAGAATCTCATTATTTTTAAAATTTTACCAAAGCTGATGAACAGCTGGTTTAATGAAGTCATTATAAATTTTATTCATTTCAGAAATTTGTCCTGAAGTTAATTTTGGAGTATCGTAAACCGATAAATTTGATAAAACATGATCTGTTTTAGATGCGCCAGGAATAATACAGCTAACTTCATTAAAACTCAAAATCCATTGCAGTGCGATTGGAGCAAGGTTTTGCGATTCTGGAAATAGCGCCTTTAAAGCTTCAACAGCTTTTAAACCTAAATCATAATCAATTCCAGAGAAAGTTTCTCCTTTATCAAAAGCTTCTCCGTTACGATTGAAATTACGGTGATCTTGAGAATCAAAAGTTGTTTTTGAATCAAATTTACCCGTTAAAAGTCCGCTTGCTAGAGGGACTCTTGCAATAATTCCGATATCTTTCTTTTTTGCTTCAGAGAAAAATAATTCTGATGGGCGCTGACGAAACAAATTGAAAATAATCTGCACCGTAGTTACATTATCATATTCAATTGCTTTTAAAGCTTCTTCAACTTTTTCAACGCTTACGCCAAGATTAAGAATTTTACCTTGCTCTTTTAATCGGTCAAAAAGCTCGAATATTTCAGGACGGTAATAAACTTCTGTTGGCGGACAATGTAATTGAATCAAGTCTAAAGTTTCTAAACCTGTTCTCTTTAAGCTGTCTTCAACAAATTTCTGAAGCACTTTTGGAGAATATCCTTCATTAACATGTGGATTGATTTGGCGTCCGCATTTTGTAGCAACAAAAATTCGTTCAGAACGAGAGCGAACAACTCTTCCAACGGCAGTTTCGCTTAAACCATTTTCATAAACATCGGCAGTATCAATAAAATTAACGCCATTGTCAATCGCGGTATTCAAAAGTTCGTCGGCAGTTTTATCATCAAAACCCGATCCCCATTTTCCGCCAACTTGCCAAGTTCCAAGCGAAATTTCAGATATATTAAAATTTGTTTTTCCTAGTTTTCTGTAGTTCATTTTTTTTTCTTTTAAAGGTTCAAAGGCTCAAAGATGCAAAGTGACAAAGGTTTTTTGTTTCAAAGGTTTGGAAAGAGGTAAAGTTTTTTATTCAATTTAAAACCTTTGAACCTCTGATCCTTTGCAACTTTGAACCTCTTAGTCGAACAAATCCGAAGATAAATAACGATCGCCTCTATCGCAGATAACGGCAACAATAACTCCAGATTCTAATTTTTCGGCAATTTTTAAGGCAACCGCAACAGAACCTCCGCTGCTCATTCCTGCAAAAACACCTTCTTCAAGCGCTAATCTTTTGGTCATTTCTCGAGCTTCTTCTTCGCTAACATCAACAACAGTATCGACTTTAGAAGCATCAAAAATTTTCGGAAGATATTCTTGTGGCCATTTACGAATTCCAGGAATCTGAGAACCGTCGCTCGGTTGTGCGCCAACAATTTGAACATTCGGATTTTTCTCTTTTAAATAAGTAGAAGTTCCGATAATAGTTCCTGTTGTTCCCATTGCAGAAACAAAATGCGTTACAGTTCCGTCAGTATCGTTCCAAATTTCTGGACCAGTTGTTTTATAATGCGCTTTCCAGTTGTCGTCATTGGCAAATTGATTTAGCATTAAATAACCGCCTTGCGCCACTTTTTTATCTGCATAATCTCTAGAACCAATAATTCCTTCGCTTGCAGGAGTTAAAATAACAGTTGCACCATAAGCACGCATGGTTTGTGTTCTTTCTTTTGTAGAATCTTCAGGCAGCACCAATTCTATTTCTATACCAAATAATTGAGCAATCATTGCAAGTGCAATTCCCGTGTTTCCGCTCGTTGCTTCAATTAATTTATCGCCTTTTTTAATTTCGCCTCTTTCTAGAGCAGCAGCAATCATATTGTAAGCCGCTCTGTCTTTTACACTTCCTCCAGGATTATTTCCTTCGAGTTTAAGCAAAAGCTTAACATTTTTATTTTTAACCAAATTGACGGTTTCCATTAACGGAGTATTGCCAATCAGGTTTAGTAACTTATGTGAATTCATTTTATTTTTTTTCTTTGATTTTAACTTCAGTTGTAGTGGTATTCAAAACGATAGAATCTGCTGGAACAGATTTTGTAATCCAAGCATTTCCTCCAACAACACTATTTTTTCCGATTGTAGTTTTGCCTCCCAAAATGGTTGCGTTGGCATAAATGCAGACATTATCTTCAACTGTTGGATGTCTTTTTGCATTTTTCATTTCTTTGCTTACACTCAAAGCGCCAAGCGTAACACCTTGGTAGATTTTTACATGCTTTTTGATAACAGTAGTTTCGCCAATTACAATTCCGGTAGCGTGATCTATAAAAAATGGCGATTCGATACTAGCGCCGGCATGAATATCAGTTCCTGTAATTCGATGCGCATATTCGCTCATTAAACGAGAAAAAAGCAATAAATCTAAATGATACAATTCGTGGCTTAATCTGTAAATAGCAATGGCATAAAATCCAGGATAACCTAGATAAACCTCGTCGATACTATTAGAAGCTGGATCATTTTCTAAAATATATTCGGCATCTTGATTTAATTTTTCTAAAACGCCAGGAAGTTTTTCAAGAAATCTTTCCCAAATAGATCCGCATAAATTTTGCGGTTTTTTACAAGCTAAAACAGCGATTTCTTTAAAACGGATTTCTAACTCACTAATGCTTTCGTCTAAAGCTGCATTCGAATCAAAAAGGGTGTAAAAAAGCTTCTCTGTAAAGTCTTCTGTTTTTGTTTTAATGCCGTAATTTATGTGCGAATGGCTCTTTAAAGCCTTTATATTTTGTATGATAGTGTCTTTTGTCACAATGGTAAGAATGAATGAATAATTTTGGAACGTTAAAAGTAAGGTGTTTTTTGGAAATAAAGTCACGATTTAACTAAAGAAATTTTCTCTAGAATATCATATTTGTGATAAAAAAGTAATTGTAAACGAGATCTTTTTATATCATTCTTAAGAAGTTATTTACGTAAATTAGCCTATAAAATTTACAAAAATGAAAAACAATCAAACATTTAAAAGTGCTATTTCGGGGCTTTCTTTTTCTGAAAACGAGAAAATCTACGGAAAATCTATTCATGATCCAATTTTGGGTTTGATCAAAAAAGAATTTCCTGATTTTAATGATGATGATTGTATTGCCGTAAACGAGTTGAATTTGTATCGTCAAAAGTACATTTCGAATTATCTTTCGACAGAAATTGGAGCGCTTTCGGCTATGGAGAAAAGCGTTATTTCTTCTTTAAAAGATGATAAATCCATTGTAAGCACTGTTGAAGATGAGGAAGAAACCCGAAATCTAGGACAAAGAGTGGCAGATCGAGTAGCAGATTTTGGCGGAAGCTGGACTTTTATTATCTCTTTTGTTGTTTTTATCACTATTTGGATCAGTTCAAATGTGCTCATTTTTCTAAATAAAGGTTTCGATCCATATCCGTTTATTCTCTTAAATTTAATTCTTTCTTGTGTTGCCGCTTTGCAAGCGCCTGTGATTATGATGAGTCAAAATCGTCAGGAAGAAAAAGATCGAAATCGAGCTAAAAAAGATTATATGATTAACCTAAAATCGGAATTAGAAATTAGAATGATTCATGATAAAATTGATCATTTGATTATGCATCAACAACAAGAATTAATCGAAATTCAGAAAGTGCAAATCGAAATGATGAATGATATTTTAGATCAAATTAAGAAATAAAAATTTCTTAAAATTCCAAAAGGAGCAAAGCGACTTTTAGAAAATCTAAAATCTAAAATCTAAAATCTAAAATCTAAAATCTAAAATCTAAAATCTAAAATCTAAAATCTAAAATCTAAAATCTAAAATCTAAAATCTAAAATCTAAAATCTAAAATCTAAAATCTAAAATCTAAAATCTAAAAATAAAAGTGTTTTAAGTAATAACCTCCAAGCATAAAAAAGAGGTTTAAAAATGACATTCTCCAAATTAGTTTTTTATAGTTTTTAGATTTATCTAAAAAATGAAGCGCTATAATACCGAAGAGCAAAAGGCAGGAAAATATCGCTGGATACATTTTAAAAGCTGCTAAAAATTCGCCTTGAAAAAGTAAGAATAAAGAACGCTGAAAACCACAGCCTAAACAGTCAAAACCGAAGATCGATTTGAAGAGGCAAGGAATCATATATCGCTCTAAATTCATTGTAATTCTTTTTGCAATTTTACTAAAAAAATGTGACAAACGACTGGAGTAGAATGGAAGTGCTATTTGAAAGTTTTATACTTTTGGAATCTTAAACTTTGAATGAATGAAAGCTTTTAAAATTATAATAATGATTCTTGCGATTTCGGTTGCGTTGTACGAGCAAGTTTCAGAAGAAAAAAATATCTATATCATGATTGTTGCAATTGTAGTTTTCATGTTTGGAATGATGCAGCTGAGCGCAAAAACGCCAAGTAAAAATAACGATAAAGAAGAGTAGGATGTTGGTAAAAGGAGATAAGGTTTCGGTACTCGACGAAGCTATAAACGGAACAGTAGTTTCTGTCAAAAACAATGAAGTTTTAATAGAAACTACGGATGGATTTATGATGACATTTTTTGTCAATGAATTACTTAAAATACAAGATTCCAGTAATTTAATGAATTCTATTAAAAGAATTAATTTAGATGAAGTTTCAAAAGAAAAAACAGAGCCAAAACCGAGAAGTTTTGTTAAAGAAAAGAAAGATAAACGTGATTTTGGAGTTCCAGAATTTGATCTTCACATAGAAAAATTAGTTCCAAATAAACGCGGAATGTCGAATTATGATATTTTGATTTTGCAGACCGAAACTGCAAAAAGACATATCGAATTTGCTATCAGAAATCGCATTCCGAAAATCGTTTTTATTCATGGCGTTGGCGAAGGAATTTTAAAAGCCGAACTAGATTTTTTATTAGGGCGTTATGACGGAATTGATTTTCAAGATGCCAATTATCAAAAATATGGACTAGGCGCAACAGAAGTTTATTTTAAACAAAACAATAAATAAAATAGATTTAGAGTGCTTTAAAAGGCTCTTTTTAGGGCATAAAAAAACGTCTGTTTTTCGATCTGATTTATCTTAAAATCAGCTTCAGAAAACAGACGTTTTTTGTAAGAATATTTTATTTGAATTTCTTTTAGAAATCAGTTCGTTTTATTCAGGTACATTTTTAGTAATTGTTCCAAGAACGAAACTGTTTCCAAGTTTAAAAGAGGTTTTTCCTTTTTTCAAAACTACATTTTTAAGCACTATAGTATGAGTAAGATTTTGTGCTACTCTCACAGTTGAAACTTCTATTATACCACCTAATTGTCCTTCCCACGTTTGATCAACAGTTGGGGTTTCTGGCTTTTTTTCTGCACAGATTGCAGCATCTGTAAAAATACCTGTACCCGATTTTACTGTTCGGTAGTATACATTATTTTCTGTTGCTTTAATTGTACTTTGGCGAGGCTTATCAACTGGGGTAACTACATTTTCAAGTAAAGTCGCATCAAGGTTTTCAATAGATAAATAGAAAGAAGTGTTGAAATTATAAATTCCTTTCATATAAGAACATTCTCTAACGGGCTGATCGACTACAAATGTTAAATTTGCTGCAGGTACGGTAGTAACATAATTTCCAAAAACAAATTTTTCGTTAGTTTGAACCCCAGAAGGTTTAGAGAATGTGATGTTTCTAAAAATTACACTATGTGTGTATCCTGTTATTCGTGAGCTTCCATCGGTTTCATTAGGAATTTCCCTTGCCTTACTCTCAATTTCTATTACACCGTCTGTTCCAATCCATTCTTCTGTTATTTTCGGAGTACTTGGCGGAATTGTACCGCAAATGTTTGCAGCAGCGACAGTTCCATCATACGCTCTATAAATTGCACGATAAGAACCATTTCCTTTTGCATCTATGGTGTAACTATAAATAGAATCATTTTCATTTCTAAATGATCCTGCTGGCATTTGAAGTAAAAGAGCTTCCTGAGTTTTTAATTTATAAACTAAAGTGCTAGTCGCTGCATCGCCACAAGCTTGAGCTTCAGTAATATCTTCAAAATCTATAGTATCTACAGTTAAATCTCCATCATCGCATCCATTCAAAATAAGAGCAAATAATAAGAGGGCAGCATATTTTTTCATTGTAAAATTTATTTTGGTCAAAAATAGTGAAAAAATTGCCAAATGATATTTAAGATTTGACAATTGATATTTCTTAACTTTGCAGCAATGAAAAAAGTATATCTAGATAACGCCTCAACAACAGCAATGCGTCCCGAAGTAGTTCAGGAAATGACTAAAATAATGCTGGAGGATTACGGAAATCCATCTTCTACACATAGTTTTGGACGAAACGGAAAAACTATTATAGAGCTTTCTAGAAAAAGCATTGCTAAATATTTAAACTGTACTGCTCAGGAAATTATTTTTACTTCTGGCGGAACTGAAGCTGATAATTGGATTCTTCGCTCTGCTGTAGAAGATTTAAAAATAGAAAGAATTATTACTTCAAAAATAGAACATCATGCCGTTTTACATACGGTTTGGGCGCTTAAAGAAGAATACAATATTCAAGTTGATTATGTAAATGTAAATGCTGACGGAAGTTTAGATTTAACACATTTATCCAATTTGTTATCCGATGAAAAGAAAACACTGGTGAGCTTAATGCATGTAAACAACGAAACTGGAGCTATTTTAGATTTAGATCGCGTTAGTTTGATTTGCAAGCAATACAATGCATTATTTCATTCAGATACGGTTCAGTCTATTGGAAAAACAGAAATAGATCTGCAAAAGACTCCAGTTGACTTTATTTTGGCAAGTGCGCATAAATTTCACGGGCCAAAAGGAATTGGATTTGCTTTTGTTCGAAAAAATTCTGGTTTACAGCCATTGCTTTTTGGAGGAGAACAGGAAAAAGGACTTCGCGCTGGAACAGAAGCGGTACACCAAATTGCTGGAATGTCAAAAGCTTTGTCTGTTTCTTACGAAAAATTAGACGAAGAAAGAGCTTATATTTTAAGTATAAAAAAATATCTGATTGAGCAGTTAGAAATCCATTTTCCAGATTTTAGAATTAATGGTAAAAAAGACGATTTTTATAATATCATAAACATTATTCTGCCTTTTTCATCTGATAAAACATCGATGCTGCTTTTTAGTTTAGATATGAAAGGAATTGCAGTTTCTCGAGGAAGTGCCTGTCAATCTGGAAGCATAAAACCATCGCACGTTTTAAACGAAATGCTTTCTGAGGAGGATTTAAAATTACCAAATCTCCGAATTTCATTTAGCCATTACAACACCAAAGAAGATATCGATTGGCTTGTTGAGAGTCTTAAAGTTGTTTAAAGTTTCAGGTTTCAGGTTTCAGGTTTCACGTTCTGCATTAAACTTGAAACCTGAAACTTGAAACCTGAAACAAAAAACTATTTTCGAATCACTTTTACTTGCGAATCATTGGTTAATTTGATAATAGTTGAAGATTTTCCGTTGATTTTATCTTGGTTTAAGTTTACAACATAATCAACACCATTTATAATTTCTGGACTAATGTCTTTAAAAGCGATCGGTGTTGGCTGACCTGAAATATTGGCCGAAGTTGAAACTAAAGGTTTTTTCATTCTTTCCATCAATTTGTAGCAGAAAGGTTCTTTTACCAATCGAACTCCTAATGATTTATCGGCTGCAATTATATTTGGAGCAACATTTCTTGCGTCATCAAGAATTAAAGTAGTTGGTTTGTCTGATAAATCCCAGATTTGCCAAGCAACTTCAGGAATGTTTTTAAAAACATTGTACATCATTTTTTCTCCATTCATCAAAACAATCATGCTTTGGGTTTCTGCACGTTGTTTTAATTTATAAATTTTAGCAACAGCATCGGCATTGGTTGCGTCACAGCCAATTCCCCAAACAGTATCAGTCGGATAAAGAATGATTCCGCCTTCTTTAATCACTTCGTATGCTTTAATTATTTCTTCGTTCATTGTAAAGAGCAATATAGAATTCAACTGCAAAAATAATCTTTCTAGTTGGTAAAAAGTTTAAATTTAATTGACAATAATTAAGTTTTTGTGATTTATAAGATTATTTTTGTTGCTTAAGATAGAAGATCAGGAAAAACAGACACTATTAAACACTAATTTTTGTTTTGCTTTTTACTTCTTAATTATTGAATAATCTTAAAATACCACATGGATAAAAAAGCAGCAAAAATTGTTATTCCTGTATACAAGGAATATTTTGGAGAACTTGAAGAAAAATCGTTTTTACAATGCTGTAAAGTTTTAAAAGATTATGAAATTGTAATCGTGCATCCTGAAGGATTAAATTGTGCTTATTTAACAGAAAAGTATAATAATTTAAGCTTTAAAAGTTTTTCTAAACTCTATTTTGCTACAATTGACGGCTACAATGAATTGCTGTTGTCTTCTATATTTTACGAAAGTTTTTTAGATTCTGAATATATTTTAATTTATCAGCTTGATGCTTTTGTTTTTAGAGATGATCTGATGAAATGGTGTCAAAAAGGTTATGATTACATTGGCGCGCCTTGGATTGCCACTTCGACAGATTCTTTCGGAATGAATATTTTTAATAAAGTAGCAAGATTGTTTAGATCTAAAAAGAAAAATGCTCGCGAACAGACTTTCTTTAAAGTCGGTAATGGAGGTTTCTCTTTACGCAAAGTAGCTTCACATCATAACATCGCAAAACAGCAGCAACAGTTTATAAAAGATGTTTTAAATGAAACTGATAAAAAAATCTATGCTATAGAAGATGTTTTCTGGTCGTTGAAAGCAATTGAATTTGATCCTAATTTTAAAATTCCTGATTATAAAGAAGCCGTTTATTTTGCTATTGATCGTAAACCAAATTTGGCAATGAAATTAACAAATAATGAGCTTCCTTTTGGTTGTCACGCCATTAATAAACCAAAAGTAATTGACTTTTGGAAACCTATACTTGATCAATATTAGGTAATACTTTTATAAAAAGCATAATAGTTTTTTTGCATAGTATTAAGGTTGTGATTCTTTTTAACTAGTTCAAAAGCATTTGATTTTACAGATTCGCTTATATTTGAATTTTTTAAAATTTCGAGTACTTTTTCAGACAATGTTTTACTGTCTTTAATCGGTGCAAGAAAGCCCGTTTTTCCATCAACAACGACTTCAGGAATTCCTCCTGCCATAGTAGAAACAACGGGAACTTTAGATGCAAAAGCTTCATATATTGTTAAAGGGAGTCCTTCAGTCACAGAAGTGAGTAAAAAAACATTAAACTCAGGTAATAAGTCTATTGTGTTTCTAAAACCGGTAAAATAAATATCTTTTTTTAAATCATTAGCATTGGCATAATCAATCAAATCATTTTTCAAAGGCCCATCTCCAATAACCACAAATTTTACAGTTAAAGAGCCGCTTTTAGCTTTAATTGTTTTTGCTGTATCAATAAAAGTATAAATATCTTTTTGGTTTGTTAATCCAGCGATATTGCCAATTATCAAAGTTTCTGGAGAAAGACTAAATTCTTTATGAAGCAAACTGTGGTTTGTTTTTAGAGAAAATTTTTCTACATCTATTGAATCGTAAATTGTAATTAATCGGCTTTTGTCTTTGATTATTTTGTCAAATATAGATTCAACAGCTTTAGAAACACAAATAATATTCTTAATTCTAGGGTGAGAATATTTGTATCTATTTAAAAATTTATCTTTGATTCTGTTGTTTCTTTTTCTGCTCAAAATGAGCGTTATAGATTTATTTAATAACTTTAAAGCTATAAGAGCAGCATTTAATGCAGATGAATCATGTATGTGTAAAATATTGATATTTTCCTTATTGCAAATATTGATTATCGCAAAAGTTAGATTTAATAATTTTAGACTATTTTTTCTATAAGTGAAGTAATCAGCTTTATCATTTTTACAAATTGATGATAAAATAGAATTGTTAGGACATAGAATATATTGCTTAATATCACTTTTCTCTTTTAATAGTTTATAAACGGTGTACATTTGAGCATCACCACCTCTCAATTCGGTTATGGACGTGACATTTAATATTTTCATTGCGTTTTAAAATTCTTACAAAAATATAAGAAAATTATTACTTTTAAAAATAAATGATTTCTTTTTATTATTCTATGGAAGCATTTAACTATTTTTGAACTTTTAAAAAACAGATACTTATTATGCCTCTAAAAATAAGCGAAAAATTTAAAGTAGACGAGAAAGATATTAAAGAGATCCTAAATAACTTTAGCTCTTCTGGCGAACTTTTTGGCAACGGTGATCGTAATAAAATTAAATTGTTCAAGTTAGACGGAAAAACGATTAATGTCAAATCATTTAAGGTTCCGAATTTAATAAACAAAATTGCCTATAAATATTTTAGAAAATCAAAAGCGAGACGTTCTTTCGAATATGCCACAATTTTATTAGAAAAAGGAATTGGAACACCTGCGCCTCTAGCATTTTTTGAAAATTTTAATTTTTTAGGTCTAAAAGACAGTTATTACGTAAGCGAGCATTTGGTTACAGAATTAACGTATAGAGAACTTGTTGAAATTCCTGATTTTGTAGAACATGACCGAATCTTGAGACAATTCACTAAATTTTGTTTCGATCTTCACGAAAAAGGAGTAGAGTTTTTAGATCATTCTCCAGGTAATACTTTGATAAAGAAAATTGAAGAAAATAATTACGCATTCTTTTTGGTCGATTTAAACCGAATGAATTTTCATAATCAGATGAGTTTTGAACAGCGCATGAATAATTTTCGACGCTTAACTCCTAAAAAAGAAATGATTGCGGTGATGAGTAACGAATATTCTAAATTCTACACCGAAAAAAATGAAACTGAAATCTTCGAAAAAATGTGGCAGGCTACAGTCGATTTTCAAGAAAGTTTCGCAAAAAAGAAAAGATTAAAAAAGAAACTTAAATTTTGGAAGTCTTAATTTACTATTGTTTTTTGAGTTTTTTCCTGTAAATTTTTTTTCTGATTTATTGATGTAATAATGTGGTTCCTATCTTCGTTTTTATATATTTACAAAAATTAACAAATGAACTACGACAATAAACCAGATTCTTATTACAGTAAAATGCGTTTCGAGATGCTAAAATATCTTCCAAAGGATTCGCTTAAAATATTAGAAATCGGCTGCGGAAATGGCTGCTTTGGAGAATTTCTTAAAAAAGAAAATAATAGAGAAGTTTGGGGAATTGAGTTAATGCCAGAAGAAGGCAAAGAGGCAGAAAAAGTTTTAGATCGCGTTTTTATCGGAAAGTGCGAAGACTTTATCAATGACTTACCAGATAATTATTTTGATGCTATTTATTGCAATGATGTTTTAGAGCATTTATTTGATCCTTATTCTTTATTAAAAGATTTAAAGTCAAAATTATCTAATAAAGGTGTTGTAATTAGTTCTATTCCAAATATTAGATACCACAATCAATTTAAGATGTTTTTGTTTAGTAAAAACTGGAAATACCAAGATCACGGTATTATGGATTTTACGCACATGAGATTCTTTACAGGAAAAAGTATTAGAAGAATGTACGAAGACGCAGGATATTTGGTAAAAACTCATGAAGGAATCAATAAAACAAAATCATTAAAACCTTATTTATTTAATATTCTGTTTTTGTGTACGCAATTGGATATTTTCTATCTTCAATATGCTACAGTTGCTTCGAAATCCTGATTTTTTTAAGTTCTTGAAAACGGCTTGAAACACTGAGAGCATTTAAATAGCAAATTGTAAAACCCTTTCTGCCATCCAAAAATCCTAAACGAATCAGAAATTGATGAAGAAACTGATAAGCAGGACGAATGTAAAAATGAAAGAAATTCGGTTTGGTGTTTTTTGAAAGTTCTTCTTGAGCTTTTAATTTTCCGTAAAAAATCATTTTTTGTTTATAATCATCAAAGGTGGAGTAAGAAAAGTGAATTAATTTATTTTTTAATTTTCTTACTTCGCCATTTATAACCAGTTTTTCGTGAACGATTTTTTCGTGATTATAAAAAGCATTTTCCTTTTTAAAAAGACGAATAATTTTATCAGTTTGCCAACCGCTGAATCTCAATCTTTTATCTTTAAACATAAAAGTTCGGTACATAAAATAGGCCACTGCATTATTTTCTTCATTAATAACAGTTTCGATTTCTTTTTTAAGGTTTGGAGTTACTCTTTCGTCAGCATCAATAAAAAGAATCCAAGAATTTGAAGCTAAATTTATGGCATAATTACGTTGAGCAGCAAAATTTTCAAAAGAATGCTGAACTGTTTTTACATTCTTGAAAGATGAAGCAATCTCAAATGTTCTGTCCGAACTAAAAGAATCTACTACAATAATTTCGTCGGCAAATGAAAGATTTTCCAAAACATTTTGAATGTTTTGTTCTTCATTGCGCGTAATAATTAATGCTGATAATAATTGTTTTTCTGAAGAAATCATTGCTGTTGCTTAAAGCCGTTTTGTTTTAAAAACAATTTGATTCTATCTTCAAAAAAATCTGGCAAAAACTTCTCATATAAAGAAAGTGATTCTTTTTTGAGCATTTTCTCAGTTTTGTTTTCAAAGAAAGCTGGCCTATAATCTTTTAAATGAACCGAAAGATGATGAATTCCGTCTTCAAAAGTCGCCCAAATTTTCTTTTCAATCCAAGGAGAAAAAATAATAAAGGAAGGCTTGTCTAAAGCTTTTGCCATATTGATGGCGCCGCCGTCATTTCCGATAATAGCGTCGCATTGATTGACCAAACCGACAAAAGATCTTAAATCTCCGCCTAATAAATCAAAATAAATCTTGTTTTGAGTAGAAGATTTACAAGCATTAAAAATAGTTTTAGCTTCTTCTAATTGTTTCGGAAAATAGTTAAAAAGGATATTTACATCAGCATTGTCGGCTACATAATCTACCACTTTCGCCATAAATTCTAACGGATAAGTTTTAAGTTTTTCGCTTCCTAAAAGACTTATCATGATTGTTTTTCGGTTTTTATTAACCTGATGTTTTTCAAAAAGTGCAATTGCTTCTTGATTTTCTTTTTCAGAAACAAACAATTTCGGAATTGGGTTAATTTTTGTTTTAAGATTAAGAGGTTCTAGTAAAGAAAGTCTTCTTTCTATTGCAAGTCCAAGATTAGTTTTCGGAAATGGTTCAAATGGAACATTGTCTGTATATAAAAAAGTTCTTCCTGGTTTTTTGTACGAAATTTTTCTTTTGGCATTACTAAGTAAAACCAAAATCCAGCTTTCTAATTTCGAATAAGCATCAATTAATACATCGTAATTTTCTTTTCGAAGTTGAATACCTAATTTTAAAAGCTCTTTTTTGCTTTTTCGATGTTTTTCTTCAAATAAAATTACATTGTCAATACTTGGATTTCCTTCTAAAACTGGAGTCGTAGCGGCATAAACCAAATAATCTATCTGAGCTTCGGGATAAGCGGCTCTTAGATTATTACAAATAATGCTACTGACTAAAACGTCTCCAATCATTTTTTGCTGAATAACAAGTATCTTCATGAAAATGGTGTTGTATTAATGGACTACAAATTGAAGCAAAAAAAATCCAAATTCCAATCATTTTAATGAAAGGAATTCGGATTTTTTAAAATTGAAAATTTATATACTATAAAGTATTAAACCGCAACATCGTATTCACGAAGCGCATTGTTTAAAGAAGTTTTTAAATCTGTAGAAGGTTTACGAGTACCGATAATTAAGGCACAAGGAACTTGAAATTCACCTGCAGCGAATTTTTTAGTATAACTTCCAGGAATAACCACTGAACGAGCAGGAACAAAACCTTTCATTTCAACTGGCTCATCACCTGTAACATCTATAATTTTAGTAGAAGCTGTTAAACATACGTTTGCACCAAGAACTGCTTCTTTACCAACATGAACACCTTCAACAACGATACAACGAGATCCAATAAAAGCACCATCTTCGATAATAACTGGAGCAGCTTGTAATGGCTCAAGAACACCACCAATACCAACACCACCACTTAAGTGTACATTTTTACCAATTTGAGCACAGCTACCAACAGTTGCCCAAGTATCTACCATTGTTCCTTCGTCAACATAAGCACCAATATTTACATAACTTGGCATCAAGATAACACCGCTAGAAATGTAAGCGCCATAACGTGCAACAGCATTTGGTACAACACGAATTCCTTTTGCAGCATAATCTCTTTTTAGTAACATTTTATCATGATATTCGAAAATACCAGATTCCCATGTTTCCATTTTTTGAATTGGGAAATACATTACAACCGCTTTCTTAACCCATTCGTTTACTTGCCATTTGTCTCCAACTGGTTCAGCAACACGTAATTTTCCTGCGTCCACCAATTCGATAACTTCTCTAATGGCATCAGTTGTTGTAGTTTCTTGTAATAAAGCTCTGTTTTCCCAAGCTTGTTCAATTATAGTCTGTAAAGAATTCATACGTTTAAATTTTTGGCAAAGATAAGGTATTTGTAGAAATCGAAAAAAGTAAAAAGGTTTGAAAATGTTACATATTTAACTTTTTGTTTCTTATTTGTAAGACTTACTGATGAGATTTATTTAATAATTTAAACAGTTACCTCTAAAAGTTTTTTTTATGTCAAAATATGACAAAAGTCAGATTTTGTCTTTTTTCTTCTAAGTAATTTCGCTGTGTTGAAAAACATTCCTTTCACACAACCAAATCATATAAGCAGTAAAATATGAATCAAGAAAATCAGTTTCAGAACAGAGTAATAATTGATAAAGAAGTAGCTTGGGATAAAACTCGAGTTATCATGAGTAAAACAAATGCCTTTGGTATTATAGAATACGCCAATGAAGTTTTTGTAGATGTTTGTGGTTACGAAGACTACGAATTAATGGGACAGCCGCATAATATTATTCGTCATCCCGACATGCCAAAAGTTATTTTTAAGGTGCTTTGGGAGAATCTTAAAAACGGAAAAAACTTTCACGCCATTGTAAAAAACCTTGCAAAATCGGGAAGATATTATTGGGTAATTACCGATTTTGATATTGCTCGCGACGAAAATGACGTGATTGTAAATTATTTCGCCAGAAGACAAGCAGTGCCACAAGAAGTAATTGCAGTTCATATTGAACCTTTGTACAAAAAGCTTTTGCAGATCGAAGCTGCTAGCGGAGTTGAATTTAGCGAGAAATACTTAATTGGTTTTCTAGAAGAAAAAAAGAGAACTTATGTAGAATATATTAAGGAGTTGATTTTTGAACATGAAAAATCGCAAGCTAAATTTTCTAACTATGCAGAAGATGAAGGTGCAGAGGAAGAGGAACACAGAGGTTTTTTCAGTCGATTGTTCGGAAGATAAATAGAAGTTGTTTTTTAGGTTTTTGAATATTTGGATAGAAAGTCCGTCTTGAATCTTTCAAGGCGGATTTTTGTTTTTAAGTTTAATTTAAAAAACATGAATTTAAAAAGGTTTATATTTGTATTGTAAAATGAAAGTATTATGGAAGCAATCAGATTAGAATTTCAGCCAGAAATTAGAGAGAAAGTACTTAAATTATTAAGTGAGTTTTCTCCTAGTGAATTGACAATCATTGAAGAAGATTCTGATTTTGAAAATGATAATAGAAAAGTGCATGCAGCTTATGCTAAATTAAAAAGTGGCAATGAAAAGTTGTATTCAATAGATGAAATAGATTCAATTTTAGACAATACATTTTCGGAATATGACAATTAAAATTTCGAATGAATTTTTAAAATTATTAAAAGAACAAGTTCATTATATTTATAAAGATAAACCTAAAGCAGCGCTAAAGTTTAGGAAAGATTTGCTTAGAAATATTAAAAAAGATTTAAAACATCCTTTTCTCTTTAAAAAATCAAGATATTTTGATGATGAAAATATAAGAGATTACGTTTTTAAAGGATACGTTTCTGTTTATGAGGTTGATACCGAGAAAAATATTGTTTTCATTTTTGGTTTTATAAAATATAAAGAGGCCCTTTAAATATTATAATTTTACTTTCTAATCTTTTATAAAAATTTTAAAAATGCCAAGAATCCTTTCGATAGATTACGGACAAAAACGCACAGGAATTGCAGTTACAGACGAAATGCAAATTATTGCCTCGGGTTTGACTACAATTCCAACTCATACTTTAACTGATTTTCTAAAAGACTATTTTTCAAAAGAAAAAGTCGAAGCGGTTTTAATCGGAGAGCCAAAACAAATGAATGGACTTCCTTCTCAAAGTGCTTCTGTGATTAATGGTTTTGCAAAACATTTTGCTAATATCTTTCCAGATATAAAAATAATCAGAGTAGACGAGCGATTTACCTCAAAAATGGCATTCCAAACTATGATTGACAGTGGCTTAAATAAAAAGCAACGTCAGAACAAAGGATTAATTGACGAAATTTCTGCTACAATTTTGCTTCAAGATTATCTTTCTTCAAAAAAATAACGCTGTACGACGGATTTTTTGTTTATAATTTAAAGGTTTTTAGAAATTCCTAACTTTTATCATGTAAAAATTAGTTTTTTTTTGCAATTAAAAAAGTACCTTTGCACTTTAAATAAAAATACTGTTATGCCTGACGAAACCATACGTTCAAATAGTGATGTAGTACTCATTGGCGCTGGAATAATGAGTGCCACTCTCGGAGTAATTTTGAAAGAATTACAACCAGATATTAAAATTGAAATTTACGAAAGATTAGATGTTGCTGCAGCAGAAAGCTCAGATGCTTGGAATAATGCAGGAACTGGTCACTCTGCTTTTTGTGAATTAAATTATACTCCAGAAAAGGCAGACGGAAGCATAGATCCTAAAAAAGCAATAAGTATTGCAGAATCATTTGAGATTTCTCGCCAATTTTGGTCTTACTTAGTGCAGGAAAACAAAGTTCCTTCTCCGGATAATTTTATTAAAAGCGTTCCTCATATGAGTTTTGTATGGGGCGACAAAAACGTTGATTATTTAAAAAAGAGATTCGACGCACTTCAAAGCAATCCGATTTTTGCTGACATGACTTTTAGTACCGATTTTGAACAGCTTCAAAAATGGATGCCATTGGTTATGGAAGGACGTAATGCTGACGAAAAATTAGCTGCGACTCACATGGAAATTGGTACCGATGTAAATTTTGGTGCTTTAACAAGAAGCATGTTTAATTACTTAGAAAAACTAGACGGCGTTTCTTTGTTCTTTAATCATGAAGTTAAAAAATTAAGACAGCGTGAAGATAAATCTTGGAGAATAAAAATCACAGATTTATCGACTGGAAAAAAACGTAAAGCATATACCAAATTTGTATTTATTGGTGCTGGTGGAGGTTCTTTGCCTTTGTTAGAAAAAGCAAATGTTCCAGAAGGAAATGGTTACGGAGGTTTCCCAGTAAGTGGGCAATGGCTTAAATGTACAAATCCAGAAGTAATTGCTAAACACGCAGCAAAAGTTTACGGAAAAGCAAGCGTTGGAGCTCCTCCAATGTCTGTTCCTCATATTGATACTCGTGTAATTGATGGCGAAAAAGCACTTCTTTTTGGACCATTTGCGGGATTTTCAACTCGTTTTCTTAAAAACGGATCTTATTTAGATTTGCCTTTGTCAATTAAAGCTAATAACTTAATTCCTATGTTGGCGGCTGGATATCATAATATTCCATTAACAAAATATTTGATTGAGCAAGTTCGTCAATCTCCAAAAGATAGAATGAAAGCTTTACGCGAATATCTTCCAACGGCACGTTCTAAAGATTGGAAATTAGAGAAAGCAGGACAACGTGTTCAGGTGATCAAAAAAGATGAAAAAGAAGGCGGAGTTTTAGAATTTGGTACAGAAGTAATCAATACACACGATGGAACTTTGGCTGTTTTATTAGGCGCTTCTCCGGGAGCTTCTACGGCAGTTGGTATTATGGTTGATTTGGTTGGCAGATGTTTTGGAAATCAAATTAAAACTCCAGAATGGGAATCGAAATTAAAAACAATGATTCCTTCTTATGGTCAGAAGTTAAATGAAAAACCAGAGCTTTTAGCAGAGGTTAGAAAACATACAGCAGAAGTTTTAAAAATAAAATAAGCTTCTCAATTATTAGAATAAAAAAACAAATCCAGATGAATTAATCTGGATTTGTTGCTTTTAGATCGGTTGTGTTTTTTAGAATTTTTTCAGCAAGATTACTCATCCAGATTAATTGTTCTATAACCATCGAGGCTTCTTGCATTTTGGCTTGGCGAGTTTCTTTGTCCAAATCGTCATCTTCGGCAAGACGCGTGAAGTTTTTCCTCTTTAATTCCTCAAATTGTAAAGTCACATCTTCTTTTTCAAAAAAAGTATCTTTCAAAATGACTTCATTTCTTAAAATGGCAATAGCGTGATCAAGATTAGCCAAAATTGTTTTTATAATATAATTAAATGATTCTGAAGCAGAAGTTGTTTGATGTGATTGAATATAAGTGGAAAGTGAAGCTAAAGCAGACAATAAAGAGTGATTTAAAACCACTAATTTATTAACTAAAGGCATAGTTTTTTGCTTCGATTTCGGTTCCTGCATCATTCGCTGAAAAGAGGTCATTAAATTTCCAATTTCAACAAAAGCATTTTTTCTCGCTAAACGATAAGAGGTAGGAACTTCTCCTTTTTTATTATAAAAATCAGCAATTTCTTTTAAATAAGTTCTGTTGGCGCGAATTGAATTTTCAATATGAATTGGCGTATTAATAAATTCCCAAGCCGGCCATAAAAAATGATTGGCAATAAAAGCCAAAATTGCTCCTGCAAGAGAATCTAATATTCTGTACTGAATTACTTCGTTAATATCTGGAGTTAGAATTCCGTAAATAAAAACAACATACATCGTAACAAATGTGGCGCTGATTTTATAATTGATTTGAGTAAACGAAATTCCCAAAAGCATACATATAATAGAGAAAATACTCAGCGCAACATGGTTTTGAATTACAGATACAATTCCAAAAGCTATAAGACCGCCCAAAACGGTTCCGAAAATTCTATTGTAAGATCGTTCTTTTGTTAAGCCGTAACCAGGACGCATAATTACGACTATGGTTAATAAAATCCAATAAACATTTTGAAAAGGAAGAATTTGTCCTAAGAAAAATCCAATCAAAATAGTAATGGTTAATCGTATGGAATGCCTGAAAATTGAAGAAGAATAACTTAAATTTTCAATCAAAGTTCGTAAAGGATAATATTGCGGAGTCAGAAATTTTTCGAGTTCCTTATCTTTATCTTTTAATTTATAAGACTGCATTGCCAAAGAAAATGCTCGCTGAATAATTTTGATTTTCCCAACTTGATTTTTGGCGTATTTTAGCATATTTGTCAGCATCAAAACACCTTCTGCGGCTTCTTCTTTTCCTAGTGTTTTTTCGTAATCAAAAATGGCAAATTCGAGTGCGTCCAATTCATTTTTCAAATCATGTTTGTCAACATACACACTAATATGTCGAACATTTTTAGAAAGCTTTTTTAAAGTCGAAGCTAATTTGTAAGCCACATTTTGGTACGTTCTTAAAACATCCGGATGTTTGGCAAATTTTTCATGAAGTTTGCTATGGTCGAAAGATGTATAAAGAGCAAGTTCTTGAATTTCAACCAAAGTGATAAAAACCAAAAGCATCTTTCTATTCTGACTCGTGATTCCAGATGCATTCTGATTTCCAATAAGCATTTTTCTTAAATCTTCATGTATAAGATTCAATTCTACCTGAACGGCAAGCTGTTTTTCGATAATTGCTCTTCTATTGGCTTCTGGACTCCATAAATCGCCTCTTAATTTTAAGTATTTAGCGGTAAGCTTTATTCCTTCAGCAATTTGCAGTTCTACATATTTATATGGCTGAACAAAATGAAAAACAAGTGATACAATTAAATATAGAATTCCTCCAATAAATATAAAACCCGAATATTCAAAAGCGGCCCATCCTTCATGTAAATGTCCAAATGAAAGTGAAATCGATAATAAAGCTGAGAAAGAGATTAAAGTTGCGCGCTGTCCGTAGACCGAAATCATGGAACAAATAAAAAGAAGAAATCCTAAAAAAATATAAAACAGAAAAGGATAAGGATAAACAAGATTTACAAGTAAGTTTACTCCAGAAACGATAAAAGATGCGGCGATTAATCCCTTAATTTTATGGCTAAGAGAACTCGGTATATCGCTGGGATAAGTATAAAAAGCTCCAAGTGCAATAGTAAAACCAATTTCAAAATGCCCCAAGAAATTTAAAACCAAAACAGGAACAACAGAAGCGATAGTTACTTTGGAGGCGTTGAAAAATGAGGTGCTGTTTGTAAATTTTGAGATTTTATCAATCATAAAGAGCCGTTTACTAGCAAAGGTAAGAATTGTAAGAGTGATTTTGGCATAATTATAGCTGAGATTTCTAACGACGAGGAAAAAATATGATATAAAATAGTATAAGAATTATTCATTGACTATTTTTTACTATTTTTGCCAGCTGAATTATCAGAACTTTAATTCTGTTTTTTTACAGCTTAAAAATATAAACAAAAACAAATGATTTTACCAATTGTAGGATACGGTGATCCTGTTTTAAGAAAAGTAGGGCAGGACATTACGCCAGAATATCCAAACCTAAAAGAAACAATCGCAAATATGTACGAGACTATGTATAATGCGTACGGAGTTGGGCTTGCTGCACCGCAGGTTGGACTGCCGATTCGTTTGTTTGTAATTGATACAACTCCTTTTAGCGATGATGAAGATCTTCCTTCAGAAGAGCAAAAAGATTTGAAAGGTTTTAAAAAGACTTTTATCAACGCTAAAATCGTAAAAGAAGAAGGTGAGGAATGGGGTTTTAACGAAGGCTGTTTGAGTATTCCAGACGTACGTGAAGATGTTTACAGAAAACCAACCGTAACAATCGAATATTGCGAAGAGGATTTTGTAATGAAAACGGAAGTATTTGACGGTTTAATCGCAAGAGTTATTCAGCACGAATATGACCATATTGAAGGAATTTTGTTTACAGATAAAATTTCGTCTCTTAAAAAACGTCTTATTCAAAAGAAACTAAAAAATATTACTGAAGGAAAAACGTTTCAGGAATATAGAATGAAGTTTTTCGCAGCAAAAAAAGGAAGATAAAATTTCTAAAATATCTTTAGAAAAAAAATAAAGCAAATTCTTAATACTAATTTTAATAAAAATGAATTTAACGAAAATTTTAGCCATTTCAGGAAAACCAGGTTTATATGAGTTAAAAGTTCAAACTCGTACAGGTTTTGTGGCGGAATCATTAATTGATGGGAAGAAAATTACTGTAAATCTAAAAAGCAATGTAAGTTTATTGTCTGAAATTTCGATTTACACTTATGCAGGTGAGAAACCGTTAACTGAAGTAATGCAGCAGATTGCCGTTAAAGAAAACAAAGGTCAAGCAATTTCTCATAAAGAAGACAATGCTACTTTAGCAGCTTATTTCAAACAAATTCTTCCAGATTATGATGAAGAAAGAGTTTATCCATCAGATATTAAAAAAGTATTAAACTGGTATAATACACTTCAAGCAAAAGGTTTAGTAACAGATTTAGCTCCTGCGGTTGAAGAACCAAAAGAAGAAGCTCCAGTTGCTGCAGAAAAACCTAAAAAAGCTCCAGCTGCAAAAAAAGCAAAAGCTAAAAAAGAAGAAGAATAAAAACGTTTCTTTTTGAATATATAATATCCTGTTAAGATGTTTTCTTGACAGGATTTTTTAATTTTACAATATCGAGTTTAAATCTAAAGAACTTAAAAATGAATAGAGAAAACCAATTAAAAGCGTTTGAGAGATTATTAAATATCATGGATGAACTTCGTGAGCAATGTCCATGGGATAAAAAGCAAACCCTACAGACATTGAGACATTTAACTATTGAAGAAACCTACGAATTGGGTGATGCTATTCTGGATAATGATTTAAATGAAGTTAAAAAAGAACTCGGAGATTTGTTACTTCATATTGTTTTTTATGCTAAAATCGGTAGCGAAACCAATGATTTTGATATTGCTAATGTTTGTAACGAAATTTGTGAAAAACTAATTCATCGTCATCCTCATATTTACGGAGATGTAAAAGTGGAAAATGAAGAAGAAGTAAAACAAAACTGGGAAAAATTAAAACTAAAAGAAGGTAAAAAATCTGTTTTAGAAGGAGTACCAAGAAGTCTTCCTGCACTGGTAAAAGCAAGTAGAATTCAAGATAAAGTAAAGGGAGTAGGTTTTGACTGGGAAGAACCTCATCAAGTTTGGGATAAAGTTCAAGAAGAATTACAAGAACTGCAAGAGGAAGTTCAATCTGGAAATCAAGACAAAATAGAAGACGAGTTTGGAGATGTATTATTCTCGATGATTAATTACGCTCGATTTTTAAACGTAAATCCAGAAGATGCTTTAGAAAGAACTAACAAGAAATTCATTAAACGTTTTCAATATCTTGAAGGCAAAGCAGATGAATTAGGAAAGCCGCTAATGGATATGACGCTAGCAGAAATGGATGTTTTCTGGAATGAAGCCAAAAAGCTTTAATTGTCAGCTAATTTTTTTAAAGCGCGAACGTCTTTAAGCATGATTTTTTTACCAACCAATTCAATTAAACCTAATTTATTAAAATCAGATAATAGTCGAATACAGCTTTCAGTTGCCGTACCAATAATTCCAGCTAATTCTTCTCTAGTTAACTGCACTTTTAGTGTTTTATCTGAGTCTTCGCCAAATTCATCATGTAAATGAAGCAAAGTTTCGGCAAGTCGCTGTTTAACTGTTTTTTGAACTAAAGCAATTTTCTCATTTTCAGATTCTTTCAAATCTTCGCAGACAGATTGCATCATATTCAAAGAAAACTGATTATTGCTATTAAAGAAATTGATGATTTCTGTTTTCGGAATAAAACAAACCTCCATGTCTGCAATCGCTTTTGCTGTCAAGTTTGCAGGCTCATTGCTAATCATCGAACGCTGTCCAAGAAGTTCACCAGATTTTACCAGTTTCACAATTTGATCTTTTCCGTTTGCGCTCAATTTAGAAAGTTTTCCAACACCATCTTTTACACAAAAAACACCATTGGTAACTTCGCCTTCTTCAAAAAGCGCTTCACCTTTTTTAATTTTATAAGTGGTTTTGCTGTTTGCTAATTTTATAACTTCCTCTTTATTAAGTGCTTTTAAAGAGCTTAGCTGACGTACAATGCATTGATCACATTTATTCATGACAATAGTTGTTTGCTGCAAAATTAAGCATATTTAAGACTTTTTGGCATTATTAGATGGTAAAATTATTATAAATAAGAATTTGCTATCATTTAGCGCTGTTATTTTTATTAAATTTAGAATTCAATTTCAATAGAACATGACAATTATCATCTTAATAATTGTGCTTTAATTGGAAATTTGCGACAAATAAAAACAAGTTTATGAGGGAGCAAAGTTGTTTTCATTGTGGTTTATCTATTGAACAAAATGAAGAAATTGAGTTTGATGATAAGAAGTTTTGTTGTACAGGCTGTAAAACGGTTTACGAAATTTTCAGCATTAATGACTTGACCTCTTATTATGATTTTGAAAAATCGCCTGGTGCCACACCGCTAGACATCAAAGGCAAATATGATTTTTTAGAGAATGAAGCCATACTTTCTAAAATTTTAGAATTTCAGGAAGGTAATACGGCAATAGTTTCTTTAAACATTCCGCACATTCACTGCAGTTCTTGTATTTGGATTCTTGAAAATTTAAATCGTCTTCAGTCAGGAATCAGTACTTCTCAGGTTAATTTTCATGAAAAGAAAGTTCGAATTACGTTTAATTCAGATTTGGTTTCTCTAAAAGAAATAGTTTATCTGTTAAGTTCAATTGGTTACGAACCTTATATTAGTTTAGAAAATTATGGAAGTGAAAAAGCAAAAATAGACAGGAGTTTAACCTATAAATTAGGTGTAGCTTTTTTCTGCTTTGGTAACATTATGCTGCTTTCATTTCCAGAATATTTCGAAATGAAAGAATTTTGGCTAGATAGTTATAAACCATTTTTCAGATTGCTGATTTTTCTTTTAGCGTTGCCAAGTTTCTTATATTCAGCAAGTGGGTATTATGTTTCTGCTTATCATAGCATTAGAACAAGAATGCTGAATATTGATATTCCAATTGCTTTAGGGATTATCGTGATGTTCATTCGAAGCACTTACGATATGATTATGGATCATGGACCAGGTTTTTTTGACAGTTTAGCCAGTTTAGTATTCTTTATGCTTCTTGGAAAAATGTTTCAAATTAAAACCTACAGTTTCTTAAGTTTCGAAAGAGATTTTAAATCTTATTTTCCAATTGCGGTTACAAAAATAAACAAAGACATTTCAGAAGATAATGTTGCCATTTATGATGTTGTAAAAGGAGATCGTTTATTGATTCGTAATCAAGAGCTTATTCCTGTTGATGGGATTTTAATCAGCGAAAGCGCCGAAATCGACTATAGTTTTGTTACTGGAGAAGCCGTTCCGATTACCAAAAAATCAGGCGATAAGATTTTTGCAGGTGGTAAACAGATCGGAAAAGTTATCGAAATGGAAGTTTTACATTCTGTTTCTCAAAGTTACTTGACTCAATTATGGAGTAACGAAATTTTTCAGAAAAAAGTAGATCAAAAACACAAAACAATCACAGATGTGATAAGCCGTTATTTTACACCAATACTATTATTGATTGCATTTGCAGGCTTTGGTTATTGGGTATCTATAGATGCTAATATTGCTTTTAATGTTTTTACCGCAGTTTTAATTGTGGCTTGTCCTTGCGCATTAGCATTAACAGCTCCGTTTACTTTTGGTAATATTTTGAGAATTTTAGGAAAGAAGAAATTCTATCTGAAAAATGCCATCGTGATAGAACAGCTGGCTAAAGTTGATACGATTGTTTTTGATAAAACAGGAACCATTACTACCAATAAAAAATCAAATATACTTTACGAAGGAAATGCTATTTCTGATTTAAATATCATTTTGATTAAGAATGTTTTACGAGGTTCAAATCATCCGTTAAGCCGTATGCTTTACGATTTTCTGCCAGAAACAAAACGTCTTGCTGTAGAGAGTTTTCAAGAAATTACAGGAAAAGGAATCTTGGCTATTATAGAAAGCAAAGAAATTAAAATTGGTTCAGCTCAATTTGTTGAAAGTATAGCTGTAGATGGTTCAGAAATTGAAAAAACTTCTTTGCATATTAAAATTGATGAAGTTTATTTTGGAAAATATAATTTTCAAAATCAATATCGAGAAGGTTTAGAAAAGCTTTTTTCAACGTTGAGTAAAGAATATAAAATTAAAGTTCTTTCTGGAGATAATGATGGAGAAAGAGAAAATTTAGAAGCAATTCTTCCTAAAGGTACTGAGTTGATATTCAATCAGAAACCGGAACAAAAACTCGAATATATTAAAAAACTTCAAGAAAAAGGACAAAATATAATGATGGTTGGTGATGGTTTGAATGACGCTGGAGCATTGGCACAAAGCAATGTTGGAATTTCTATTTCAGAGAATGTAAATGTTTTTTCACCCGCTTGTGATGCCATTTTGGATGCATCTGAATTTTCACGTTTGAATTACTTCTTAAAGCTTTCTAAAAAAGCCATTTCTATTATTAAAATGAGCTTTACTTTATCATTGCTTTACAACGTTGTAGGGCTTGCTTTTGCGGTTACAGGAAACTTGCTTCCAATAGTAGCGGCTATAATTATGCCGTTGAGTACAATTACCATTGTTAGCTTTGTTACTTTTATGTCTAACTATTTCAGTAACAGAAATTTATAATTATTTTAAATAATTAAAGAGATATTTTTTTTAATTTTATTATTCTTCTCTGAGCATGATAATTATCATATTTTAAACGCCGATCACCTAGTAATTTTGTTAACATAAATTTACGGTATGAGTGTTATTTATCTTTTAATTTCAGTAAGTATTTTCGTCGCAATTTGTTTCTTTATTGCTTTCATTATTGCTGTCAAATCTGGCCAGTACGATGACGATTATACACCTTCAGTCAGAATTCTTTTTGACGATGAGACCAAAATTATTTCCCAAAATAATAATTCACCAATCGAAGAAAAACAAGTATAATTATGGAAATGGAACAGTTTTATTACGACAACAAAATTGTAAAAAAATTCATTTACGCCACAATACTCTTTGGAGTTGTGGGTATGTTAGTGGGGCTTACCTTAGCGGTAATGTACCTTTTTCCCAACATGACAGATGGGATTTCGTGGCTTAGTTACGGCCGTTTAAGACCATTACACACCAATGCTGTTATTTTTGCCTTTGTGGGTAATGCTTTTTTTGCTGGTATGTATTACTCGCTGCAAAGATTGTTAAAAGCCAGAATGTTTAGTGATTTTTTAAGTAATCTTCATTTCTGGGGATGGCAGCTAATTATCGTTGCTGCAGCAATTACACTTCCATTAGGTTATACTTCATCTAAAGAATATGCGGAGCTAGAGTGGCCAATTGATATTGCAATCGCTTTAATCTGGGTAGTTATGGGAATCAATATGATTGGTACTATGTTACGCCGTAGAGAGCGTCATTTATATGTAGCAATCTGGTTTTATCTGGCAACCTTTGTTACTGTTGCGGTACTACATATTTTTAATAATATTGAAATTCCAGTTTCAGCTTTAAAAAGTTATTCTGTTTACGCGGGAGTTCAAGATGCACTTGTACAATGGTGGTATGGTCACAATGCGGTGGCATTTTTCCTTACAACTCCATTCTTAGGACTCATGTATTATTTTGTTCCTAAAATTGCGAACAGACCTGTTTATTCATATAGATTATCTATTATTCACTTTTGGTCTTTGATCTTTATTTATATCTGGGCAGGACCTCACCACTTATTATATTCTGCTTTGCCAAACTGGGCACAGAATTTAGGAGTTGCATTCTCAGTAATGTTAATTGCTCCATCTTGGGGAGGTATGATTAATGGACTTTTAACGCTGAGAGGTGCATGGGATAAAGTTCGTGAAGAACCAGTTTTGAAATTCTTTGTAGTAGCAATTACAGGTTATGGTATGGCAACGTTTGAAGGTCCAATGCTTTCTCTTAAAAATGTAAATGCTATTGCACACTATACGGATTGGATCGTTGCTCACGTACACGTTGGGGCTTTAGCTTGGAATGGTTTTATGTCGTTTGCAATTATTTATTGGTTAATTCCAAGAATGACAAAAACGGACTTGTTCTCTAAGAAATTGGCCAACTTCCATTTCTGGATTGGAACTTTAGGTATTATCGTTTATACAATTCCATTGTATGTAGCAGGTTTTCAACAAGCTTCTATGTGGAAACAATTTAATCCAGACGGAACTTTAACTTACGGAAACTTCCTTGAAACAGTAACAGCTATTATGCCAATGTATTGGATGAGAGCTATCGGTGGTAGTTTGTACTTAATTGGTATGCTGACATTGGTTTACAATATTATAATGACAGTAAGACAAGGTTCACCAGTTGAGGACGAATTAGCTCAAGCTCCAGCGTTGCAAAGAATCAGCAGCGGAAGAGTAAGAGGAGAGAAGTTCCATTCTTGGTTAGAAAGAAAACCAATACAATTAACAATTTTAGCGACGATTGCTATTTTAATTGGAGGTATTATCCAGATTGTACCAACGATTATGGTGAAATCAAATATTCCAACAATTTCAAGTGTAAAACCGTATACACCTTTAGAGTTAGAAGGACGTGATTTATACATCAGAGAAGGTTGCGTAGGATGCCACTCTCAATCAGTTCGTCCATTTAGAAGTGAAGTTGAACGTTACGGAGTTCAATCTAAAGCAGGAGAGTTTGTTTACGACCATCCATTCTTATGGGGATCAAAACGTACAGGTCCAGATTTATTAAGAGTTGGAGGTAAATACAATGATAACTGGCACTTTAACCATATGTGGAATCCGCAAAGTACGTCTGCAGGATCTATTATGCCAGGTTATAAATGGTTATTTGATAATAAACCAATGGACATTTCATTGACACAAAAGAAAATGCAGGCGATGATCTCATTAGGTGTCCCATATTCTCCAGAAGATGTTGCAAATGCACAAAAAACATTGAGAGAACAGGCAGTTAAAATTGAAAAGAGTTTAGAAAGTGATCCTGATTTCGTGAAAAGTTACGAAGACAGCCGTAAAAAAGCGGTTGCAAAAGGAGAAAAATTCACTCCAATGAATGAAAGAGAAATCGTTGCTTTGATTGCTTATATTCAAAGACTTGGTACTGATATTAAAGTAAAAGAAACTAAATAACAGCATTATGTTCGAACAAATAAAACACAATATGGAAACAATATCGGGTGTAGAATTATACCCGATTATTTCCCTCTTGATTTTCTTCTTCTTCTTTGTAGGATTGGGCATTTGGGTATTCTCTTATAGAAAAGAAAAAATTCAGGAAATGAGTAATATACCTTTAGATGAAGGACTTAGTGTAATTACAAAAGATAGATAAAAATGAAAAAGTTTTTCCCAGTATATGTTAGAGTGCCGTTGATTTTTTTCATCGTATTTGGTTTGATGGAGTATTTTGTAGACTCAGGAGATAAGCCAGCGTTTGTAAAATTTCCAATGATTTCAGTTTTCTTATTTGCATTCTTGTTTATCTTAATTGCTATTGAAATTACGCTTAGTGCCGTAAATCGTGTTATGTATCAATTAATGACACCAGAAGAAAAAGCAAAGAAAGAGTTTGAAGATAGCTTAAGCTTAAAGGAAAGCACATGGTTTAAAAATTTGATGCAAAAGCTGACTAAAACGTCACCAATCGAAAAAGAAGGCGAACTTTTAATGGATCATGATTATGATGGAATTAAAGAGCTTGACAATAATTTACCGCCATGGTGGGTGTATTTGTTCTATATCTGTATCATTTTCGGTGTAATCTATGTGATTCGTTACGATGTTCTTGGAGCTGACAATCAAGAAATGGAGTTGAAAAAAGAAATGGCTCAGGCAAAAATTGATGTTGAAGAATATCTAAAAACAGCACCAGATTTAATGGATGAAAAAACAGTTGTTTTACTTACCGATGAACCAAGTTTAGCCGCCGGAAAAGAAATTTTTACAACAAACTGCGCGGCTTGCCACAGAGCAGATGGAGGAGGACAAATTGGACCAAACTTAACAGATGACCGCTGGATTTTAGGAGGTGGAATTAAAAATCTATTCCACACAATTACAAACGGAGGTAGAGACGGTAAAGGTATGATTTCGTGGAAAGGAACTCTTAAACCAAAAGAAATTCAGAAAGTTGCCAGTTATATTTTGTCTTTACAAGGAAGTAATCCGAAAGATCCAAAAGAACCAGAAGGAGAAGTTTGGGTAGATGAAAGCGCCCCAATAAACGATGCAACAGCTGTTGCACCAAAAATAGATACCACAGCAGTTAAAAAATAATTAGAATACAAATATCATGTCAAATTTACCAGACGAAGCGTTTAGAGATACCATCGGAACTATAGATGAAGGTGGTAAACGGAAATTTATTTTCCCTAAAAAACCGTCTGGTAAATTTTATGATTATAGAAAGATTGTCAGTTACGTTTTATTGGCAATTTTATTTATAAATCCGTTTATTAAGGTAAATGGGAATCAGTTTATGATGTTCAATATTTTAGAACGTCGTTTTAATATTTTTGGATTCCCTTTTTGGCCTCAAGATTTTTATCTTTTTGTGATTTCAATGCTTATTGGTGTTGTTTTCATACTTTTATTTACGGTTGTTTTTGGAAGGATTTTTTGTGGATGGATTTGCCCGCAAACCATTTTTCTTGAGCTGGTTTTTCGTCGTATCGAATATTGGATTGATGGAGATCGTGGAGCACAAACTCGTTTGGCAAGACAAGAATGGAATGCAGAAAAAATTAGAAAAAGAGTCATAAAATGGACTATTTTCTTTTTAATTTCTTTCCTTATCGCAAATGTATTTTTGGCTTATTTAGTTGGAAGTGACAAATTGTTTTTGATGATAGAACAAGGTCCAATTTCGCAGGCAAGTAATTTTATTGCGCTTCTTATTTTTACCGGTGTTTTTTACTTCGTTTTTGTTTGGTTTCGCGAACAGGTTTGTATCATAGCTTGTCCGTATGGAAGATTGCAAGGTGTTCTTTTAGATAATAAATCGATAAATGTTGCCTATGATTTTGTACGAGGAGAAAAAGAAGAAGGGCGTGCAAAGTTTAATAAAAAGGAAAATCGAGCTTTAACAGGAAAAGGAGATTGTATAGACTGTCTTCAGTGTGTTCATGTATGTCCGATGGGAATTGACATTAGAAACGGAACGCAGTTAGAATGTACAAATTGTACAGCTTGTATCGATGAATGCGATCATATTATGGAATCTGTTGGATTACCAAAAGGTCTTATTCGTTATGCTTCTGAAGACGAAATTGCTAAAAAAGAACCTTTCAAGTTTACAGCAAGAATGAAAGGGTATTCAGCAGTTCTCTTCATCTTATTAAGCATTTTTGTCGGAATGTTATTTTTAAGAACCGATGTTCAAGCAGTTATTTTACGTCTGCCAGGACAGTTGTTTCAGCATAATGGAGATAAAATCAGTAATGTTTACACTTATAAAATTGTAAACAAAACCATGAAAGATTACAACGATATTCATTTTGGATTGATCGATCAAAAGGGAACAATTAAAAATGTTGGAAAACAGCATTTTAAAGTTGCTAAAGAAGGAATTTCTCAAGGAACATTATTTATAGAAATCAATGAAGTTCTCTTAGAAAGCGATAAAACAAAAGTCAAAATAGGAGTTTATAATGGTTCTGAACTCATAGAAACTACAACAACAAATTTCTTAGGACCACGCAATTTTAATTAAAATATATTATTATGAAAATTAATTGGGGAACAGGAATCGTCATTGCATTCGTATTGTTTATGACATTTATTTTATATTTTGTTTTTGAAGTTCAATCAAATTCTAAATATGATAATGATTTGGTTGTCGAAGAATATTACAAACATGACACACACTTTCAGGAAGAAATGGCGAGAATTCAAAATGCGCATGATTTACAGCATAAACCGTCAATAAAATATACAGAGAATAATGGTGTATCTGTAACTTTTCCTGCTGGATTCGAAAGCGAAAAAGTAAAAGGAAATATTCTTTTATATAGACCTTCAAATAAAAAATTTGATTTTAATACTCAGATTGCTTTAACCAACTCTTCGTTGACAATTCCACAGAAAAAATTAATTAAAGGACGCTGGGATGTTAATATGGAATGGCAGTACGAAGGCAAAAAATATTTAACTAAAGAAGTGATTTACGTAAACTAATCTCAAAATGTTATTCTCAGCATTCTTTTTAGGTCTTATCAGTAGTCTGCATTGCGTTGGAATGTGCGGACCGATTGCTATGATGCTTCCTGTAGACAGACAAAATGAAGCAAAAAAGGTAACGCAGATCATGACATATCATTTCGGTCGTTTAACGGCTTACGCTACAATCGGATTAATTTTTGGATTATTAGGAAGAGGCTTTTTTCTTGCCGGATTACAGCAAAAAATGTCCATAATAATCGGTGTAATCATGATTATTGTGGTTTTAATTCCGGAGAAGAAATTTGCAAATTATAATTTTTCAAAACCTGTTTACAAAATCATTTCAAAAATCAAATCAAATTTAGGAAGCCAGTTTAAAAACAAAAGTTATAAATCTCTTTTTACAATTGGGTTGCTTAATGGCTTTTTACCATGCGGAATGGTTTACGTTGCATTATTTGGTGCAATTGCAATGCAGAGTGCAGGTTTTGGTATTCTTTATATGCTTTTATTCGGAATAGGAACAATACCGTTGATGACAATTGTAGTTTATGTAAATTCATTACTAAAATTGCCTTTCAGAAATAAAATCCAAAAGGCAATTCCGTATGTTGCAGTTATAATTGGAGTCCTTTTTATTCTTAGAGGATTGGGACTTGGAATTCCTTATATTTCACCATCTAATATGAGTTTATTTGTGCAACAGACTCCAAACTGTCATTAAAAATATATCTTACTTAATTATACAGTCATCGAAAACAGATTTGTTTCCGGTGACTTTCTTTTTAGATGCAAGTCAAAAGCCATGCAGATGTTACGTACAAAAGGTCTTCCTTCTTCTGTAATTTTAATTGAATTTTCTTCAATGACAATTAAACCATCATTTTCTATTTCTTTTAAAGCAATTAAAACTTCAGGAAGTTCATTAAAATTTAAAGAGTCTTTTGTCCACGAAGTTTGAAGTTCACAGGTTAAATTCAGAATATGTTTTCTAATAATTAAATCTTCTTCATTTAAAATGTGTCCTTTTACGACAGGAAGTTTGTCCCATTCTAATAATTGATAATAATCTTCTAGATTTTTAGTGTTTTGAGCAAAACTATACCAGCTGTCACTAATGGAAGAAACTCCCAAACCAATCATAACTTGTGTTTTAGAAGCACTGTATCCCATAAAATTTCTGTGTAAATTACCATTATGAGCTGCTTTAAATAAACTATCTGTTTCTAAAGCAAAATGATCCATTCCTATTTCATGATAACCATTTTGCGAAAGCAGTTTTTTTCCTATTTCGTAAAGCTGTCTTTTTTCGGCATCTTTCGGCAGATTTTCTTCATTAAAACCGCGCTGTCCATTTCCTTTAATCCAAGGCACGTGAGCGTAGCTGTAAAAAGCTAAACGGTCTGGTTTTAGAGAATTTGTCTTTTCAACCGTATCGATAACATCTTCAATAGTTTGAAATGGAAGTCCAAAAATAATATCGTGACCAATAGAAGTATAACCTATTTCTTTTGCCCAAAAGGTAACTTTGGCAACATTATGAAAAGGCTGTATTCTATTAATGGCTTTTTGAACAGTAGCAGAATAATCCTGAACACCAAAACTTACTCGGCGAAAGCCTAAATCATATAATTTTTTTAGCTGTTCGTGAGTCGTATTATTTGGATGCCCTTCAAAACTAAATTCGTGATTTTCTGATTTTATCGCATAACTGAAAATTCCATTGATAAGCAATTCCAGATTTTCTTTAGAAAAAAAAGTCGGAGTTCCTCCGCCTAAATGTATTTCTTTAATAACAGGTTTTTCTGGAAGTATTTTGCAATATAAATGCCATTCTTTTAAAAGCGCCTTAATATAGGTTTCTTCAACAGAATGGTTTTTGGTAATGCGTTTATTGCATCCGCAAAAAGTACACATGCTTTCACAGAAAGGCAGATGAATGTATAAACTAATTCCGTTTTTTGAATTGCTTTCTGAGAATGATTTTTGCAAAGAAGTAATCCATTTTTCGGTTGTAAAATCAGCCTCATTCCAATACGGAACTGTCGGATAGCTTGTATATCTTGGACCTGGGACATTGTACTTTTGTGTCAAAGAGATTTTCATAATGACGGATTTAGTTTACATCAAAATTAAAACTTCAACGACGGAGATAAAATGACAAATATCATGTAAAGGGCAAAAAAAAAGAGGCTCAAATTTGAGCCTCTTTAATTGAATTAAATAACTAACTTGAAATAGAATCTTGGATGATTTTAAGCCATTTTTTTGCAAACTGATGATCTTGATAGACACTAATCTGTTTGATGCGGTCGTCATCAAAATCATAGAATGGAATTATTATCTTTTTAGATGTTTCTTTGTCCTGAAATTCGAAATCAATTTTAATAATGGTATTCGAATGTGCGTCTGTAGTTGGAATTAATTTACATGAATCAATAGTATTTAAATCAACAAAAATTGATTCTTGCTGATTTGGATTGAAATTCATCAGAATGAATTTATTATTTTTTTGATCCAGTGTTAATGTTTTATTGTTGATCGATTCTGTCAAATCAAAACTTTCTGGATTAGAAGGATTAAATCTCTTTTTAATATTTAAAATTCTCGATTTACTTGCAGCGCTTGAACGTGCAGAAAAATATACTGGAATTGCGACAATAATTAAAATCACAATACCCATAATGGTTGTTGTAGTTTCCATAATGTTTTTAATGAAATAAATAAATGATATACACCGGCTTTTCGTTAGAAAGCGGTTATAGTTTGAAGAATAATCTTCGTCTAAAATCAAATTTTATTTACCAGAAAAAATGGAAAGCATAAAGTATGACTGAAACTTTTTTACTTTGAGTAGTAAATAGTTTTGTGTATGCTGAAGTAGATGTAACTGTTTGATGTTGTGGGATAAGAGGTAGAAAAGAATCTAAACACTTTAATATCCCAGATGAAGTGGTTTTGATATTCGCTGCAAACTGATAACTTCCTTGCGGCTGTATAAATGCAGATGAATCTCCAATTTCTTTGCAGAAATTAGAATCCGTTTTTTGTGTCTCATTTATGTGCACAGAGGCTGTGTCTGCCTGATAAGCAAACAAACCTGCAATCAAAAGTGCAATAAATACAACGGTTTTACGAATCCAATTCATGTCGGCGAATTTAAGTCATAAAACACAATTAATGAAATTTTATAGAATTAATTAACACTCAAAAAAAATCCTCAGTATTTTATTTAAAAAACTGAGGATTTAAGATGTTATTGTTGCATTTTAAAATAATAATCTGCAGAATGTTTGCCACTTCCGTAAAAGAGAAAGAAAATGCAGATAAATAAAACGATTAATGCTAAAATTAAACTTTCAGATTGCATTTTTCCCATGAAGTTTACGAGAACTGCACCAAATAAAATAGGCAATTGAGCCGCGATAGCCCAACGTGTCAATAGCCCAAAAATAATCATTATACCACCAATCATATGAGCAGGAGCAATGTAATGCAGCATAAACATTCCTCCTCCAAATTTATCTATAGGGGAAATTAAATCATGCAGGTATTGAATATTAGTGACAAACGAGACACCTTTCATAAATAAAAATCCACCCAAAACAATACGTACTAAATCAACTGGTAAATAAGTGTGCGAATTCGCCCATTTATTCAAACTTTTTACATTTTCCATGATGCTGTGTGATTAAAAATTATATACTAAGTTACTAATTTTTAATGATATGTGTATTTTAAACAGCTTGAAAATAAGTTTTTTGCTTTTTATTTAACGTATTATTGAGAATTCTTAATTCTAAACTTGAATTACACCCAAATTAAATGGTTTTTGAATAGGAGCGTGGTTCGCAGCTTCGATTCCCATTGAGATCCAGGTTCTAGTATCTAAAGGATCGATGATAGCATCTGTCCACAATCTAGAAGCTGCATAGTAAGGAGAAGTTTGTTCGTCGTAGCGTGCCTTTATTTTATTGAAAAGTTCAGTTTCTTTCTCCTCATCAACCATTTCTCCTTTCGCTTTAAGCGAAGAAGCTTCAATTTGTGCTAAAACTTTTGCGGCTTGAGTTCCTCCCATAACGGCTAACTCAGCGCTTGGCCACGCAAAAATCAATCTCGGATCATACGCTTTTCCGCACATGGCATAATTTCCGGCTCCATAAGAGTTTCCGACAATAACGGTAAATTTAGGAACTACAGAATTACTCACCGCATTTACCATTTTAGCACCGTCTTTAATAATACCGCCATGTTCAGACTTTGAACCAACCATAAAACCAGTAACATCTTGTAAAAACACCAACGGAATTTTTTTCTGATTACAATTTGCTATAAAACGAGTAGCTTTATCGGCGCTATCAGAATAAATTACTCCTCCAAATTGCATTTCGCCCTTTTTTGTTTTTACCACTTTTCTTTGATTGGCAACAATTCCAACTGCCCAACCGTCAATTCTGGCATAACCGGTAATTAGTGATTGTCCGTAGCCGTCTTTGTAAGCTTCAAATTCTGAATTATCAACCAAACGTTTAATGATTTCCATCATATCATATTGTTCAGTTCTGGCTTTTGGAAGAATTCCGTAAATATCATTTGGCTCTAAAGCTGGTTTTTCTGATTTGATTCGGCTGTAACCAGCTTTATCAAAATCACCAATTTTATCTACAATATTTTTAATTTTATCTAAAGCGTCTTTGTCGTCTTTCGCTTTATAATCGGTTACACCTGAAATTTCACAATGAGTTGTAGCGCCGCCAAGAGTTTCGTTATCGATGGTTTCGCCAATTGCTGCTTTTACCAAATAACTTCCCGCAAGGAAAATACTTCCTGTTTTGTCAACGATTAAAGCTTCGTCACTCATAATTGGAAGATAAGCACCACCCGCAACACAGCTTCCCATAACGGCTGCAATTTGGGTAATTCCCATACTGCTCATTTGCGCATTATTTCTAAAAATACGTCCGAAATGTTCTTTATCTGGAAAAATTTCATCCTGCATTGGAAGATAAACTCCAGCGCTGTCGACAAGATAAATAATTGGAAGTCGGTTTTCCATGGCTATTTCCTGTGCGCGAAGGTTTTTCTTTCCCGTAATTGGAAACCAAGCTCCAGCTTTTACAGTAGCATCATTGGCAACAACAATGCATTGTTTTCCTTTAATATATCCAATTTTTACAACGACGCCTCCAGACGGACAACCGCCGTGTTCTGGATACATACCTTCTCCAGCAAAACCTCCAACCTCAATACTTTTAGCATTTTCATCCAATAAATAAGCAATTCTTTCGCGAGCGGTCATTTTGCCTTCAGCATGCAGTTTTTCGATTCGCTTTTCGCCGCCGCCCAATTTTACTTTGGCAAATTTTTGTTTTAATTCTGAAAGGAGTAGTTTATTGTGATCTTCGTTTTTATTGAAGTTTAAATCCATGATATAGTATTGATTTTATAAAATAGTGTTGGCTAATTTACAAAATCGATTGAAATAAACCGATTGCTTTGTGATGAAGTTAGTTGCTGTTTTTATTTAAACACATAGAAACATAGAATTTATAATTTAAAAAAGGAAATAAAAAGAAACTAGTTTCTAACACATAGCGAGTATAACTATGTTTGTTGCAATAAGTGAAACGCCTTTTTACATATTCTGAATCTGTGTTTCTATGTGTTTAAAAATTATAACCCAATTATTTTTCTTTAATTTGTTGTTTCATACTAATTAGTATTTTTATGTCTAAAGCAGCAAATACAAGACTTACCATTCTTCATAAAGCATTTGAATTGATTTATACGAAAGGATATCAAACTACAAGTATTGATGAAATTATTGCTACAACTCAGGTTACAAAAGGAGCTTTTTATTACCATTTCAAAACTAAAGATGAAATGGGAATTGCTATTATTGAAGAAATTCTGAAACCAACAATGCAGGAGCATTTTATAAAACCAACAGAAGCATCTCAAAATCCGATTGAAGATTTTTATAATATGATTTCTTATTTGTTGTTGGAAGATCCTTTTTTACAAGTAAAATATGGCTGTCCAGTCGGAAACCTAACGCAGGAAATGACGCCTTGGAATACGAAATTTAGTGAAGCATTAACTGAATTGGTCGATTTGTGGAAAACAACCATCATAAGTTCAATTGAAAAAGGAAAGAAATCTGGCTTGATTCGTAAAGATATTATCGGTGAACAGGTCGCATTTTTTATCTTATCTGGCTATTGGGGAATAAGAAATTTCGGAAAACTTCAAAATGATAATTCTTCTTATCTGATTTATTTAAAGGAACTTAAGAGTTATTTGAATGGTTTGAAATAAAATTATTTTTCAAAAACATACTAATTAGTATGTTTTTAAATATATTTGCATTGTCTAAATCAAAAAACAATGTATCAAACGCTTTTAGTTGGCCATTCTTTCATGCGATGGCTTGTATTGTTGAGCTTATTATATTCTATTTTTATTGCTTATAAAGGCTATTCTCAAAAACTTCCTTTCACTAAAAAAGATAATTTGCTGCGTCATTGGACGGCTACAATTGCTCATATTCAGCTTCTTTTTGGAATATTGGTTTATCTACAGAGTCCAATTGTGAAATATTTCTGGAGAAACTATAAAGAAGAATTTCAAAATTTGGATGCTTCATTTTTTGGTCTAATTCATATCTTTTTGATGTTGATTGCAATAATCTTTATTACAATTGGTTCCGCTTTAGCGAAAAGAAAATTTTCTGATGAGCAGAAATTCAAAACGATGCTGGTTTGGTTTTCCATCGCTTTATTAATCATTTTCATTGCCATTCCGTGGCCGTTTTCACCTTTTGCTAACCGACCTTATTTTAGATAATTATGAAAAATTTATTTCTAACAAATACCGGACGTTTACGAATTATTGGATTCTTTGAAGGAACATCACTTTTGATCTTGCTTTTTATAGCAATGCCAATGAAATATGTTTTTGAAATGCCATTTTTAACAAGATCAGTAGGAACAATTCACGGTGCTTTATTTCTGCTTTTTATATTTAATGCAATAAGTGTTGGAGTAGAGCAGAATTGGAAATTTAAGGATATAACATGGAAAGTTCTCTTGGCTTGTATAATACCATTTGGAACTTTTTATATCGATTATAAAATTTTAAGTAAAATTAAAAACGAATAAAAACATGATTTTTGTATTCAAAACAAATGTTGATAGTATTTCGAAAGTGAAGAAAATAACGCCTAAACTGAATCGATTATTTCCAGATTCTAAGTGGAATTTTGATCTCGAAGATTGCGATAATATTCTAAGATTTGAATGTAAAGATGATATTATCGAAAAAGTAATTTTCTTGATGAAAGTTATTGGCTTTGAATGTGAAGCTTTATAAAACAAAAAACATCCGTTGTAGCGGATGTTTTTTATATTTATATGTTAATTTTATTTTTTTGTAGCACAAACCATTCGTTTCAAGATCGCCCATTGTTTTAATGCATCACGAGCTTCAACGGCAGGATAACCTAGCATTGTTTTTCCCGCAGGAACATCTCCTGTAACTCCAGAGCCAGCACCAATTACAGCTCCATCTCCAATACAAGTATGGTCTTTTATAGATGCGCTTCCGCCAATTATAACTCCGTTTCCTAAAGTTACAGAACCTGCTAAGCCACTGTTTCCAGCCATAATGCAGAACTTTCCAAGTTTACTATTATGTCCAATTTGAACTAAATTATCGATTTTACAGCCATCTCCTAAAATTGTAGAGCTAAATTTTCCGCGGTCAACACAAGAATTTGCACCAATCTCTACACCATTGCCAATAATCACATTTCCGATTTGCGGAATCTTTACTAATCCTTTTTCCGTACAAGGACGAAATCCGAAACCATCTGCACCAATTGTAGCATTTGGGTGAATGATACAATCATTTCCAATATGGCAACGCTCACGAATAACACTTCCAGACCAAATAATGGTATTTATTCCGACTGTTGATTCGTCTAAAATAGTAACATTTGGGTAAATTACTGCATAAGCGCCAATTTCTACTTTTGGACCAATGTAGCAGCCGGCACCAATTTTAGCGCCTTCGCCAATTATAGCGGTTTCGTCTATTGTTGCAGTTTTATGAATATTATTATGAAAGATTGGAGCTGGCAGGGCAAAAAGGGCTAAAATCTGCGACATTGCCAAATCGGCATTTTTTACTTTTATAAAAGCACGATTTTCTCCAGGTTCAATCGAAATATCTTCGTTTACAACAGCAATCGAAGCATTGGATGCCGACCAATATTTTTCGTATTTCTTGTTTCCAATAAATGAAATTGAAGAAGTGGTTGCCTTTTCTAATTGTTCGGTAGCGGTAATAGTTTGCGAAGTAGTGCCGTAAATTACGCCATTAATAACTTCATTGATTTCTTGAATTGAATAGGATCTCATTGACAAATTTTAATCGACTTAGGGTTATTTTTTGCCAAATAAAATGAATTAGATTTTAATTACCTAATTAATTTTTCGTGTTTCTTAATAATTGTTTAAAATAAAGATGTGATTTTTGAAAAATTAACATTAAAAATATTAATTAAGTAAGAGTTTTTTAATGCGTAGATAGGCTTTTGATTGAATTTGAAACAGAAACCTCAATTTATGGTGGTAAGAAAATAAATAATTTAATTGTTAAGTGATAGCTTACATTTGTTTTGTTAAATCATTTATTTAGTGATGATTAAAAAAAAGCGATTCACTATTTTAGGAATCGCTTTTGTAATTATTCTTTGATTTTTGATAATGAAACTGCATTGATACAGTAACGTAATCCGCTTGGCGGAGGTCCGTCAGGAAAAACGTGACCTAAATGTGCATCACAAACATTGCAGACAACTTCAACACGAACCATTCCATAAGATCTGTCAGCATGGTAAGCAATTGCATTTTCTTTGATTGGTTGTGTAAAAGATGGCCAGCCCGTTCCTGATTCGAATTTTTCGCTAGCATCAAACAGAACCGTTCCGCAGCATTTACATTCATAAATTCCAGGATCAAACAAACTGCATAATTCAGAACTAAAAGATCTTTCAGTTCCTTTTAAACGAGTAACCTGAAATTCTTCTGGAGATAAGATTTGTTTCCATTCTTCCTCCGTTTTTTCCACTCTCTTTTCAGGAGCTGGATTTCCTTTATTTGTAAAATGAATTACATCTGCCCATTTTATCATAACTTTTTTGTTTTAAAGTTTCAGGTTTCAAATTTACTGTGACGGTCAACTGAGATTGATCAAAAAAAAACTGAATACTGAATACTGAGACTGTTTTACTCTTCCTCTTTCTGTCCCATCATCATTAGATAAGCTTTCAAGAAAGGATCGATATTTCCGTTCATTACGCCATCTACATCGCTGGTCTCGTAACCTGTACGAACGTCTTTTACTAATTTATAAGGCTGCATTACGTAGTTACGAATTTGCGAACCCCATTCGATTTTCATCTTTCCGGCTTCAATATCAGCACGTTGTGCTTGTTGTTTCTTTAATTCGATTTCATACAATTGAGAACGAAGCATTTGCATAGCACGTTGTCTATTATCTTGTTGAGATCTCGTTTCAGAACATTGAATCTGAATTCCAGTTGGTTTGTGAACTAACTGAACTTTAGTTTCAACCTTATTTACGTTCTGTCCACCAGCACCACTCGAACGAGAAGTTGTAATTTCAATATCGGCAGGATTAATGTCGATTTCGATACTATCATCTACAAGCGGATAAACGTAAACAGATACGAAAGAAGTATGACGTTTTGCGTTACTATCAAAAGGAGAAATTCTTACCAAACGGTGAACACCATTTTCTCCTTTTAGATATCCAAACGAATAATCTCCTTCGAATTCTAAAGTTACGGTTTTAATTCCAGCAACATCGCCTTCCTGAAAGTTAAGTTCTTTTATCTTGTAGCCATAACTTTCGCCCCACATCATGTACATACGCATTAGCATTCCTGCCCAGTCACAACTTTCTGTTCCTCCTGCACCTGCTGTAATCTGAACCACAGCACTTAAACTGTCGCCTTCATCAGAAAGCATGTTTTTGAATTCGATGTTTTCAATATGCGATTGTGCCGAATCATATTGTTCGTCTAATTCCTCAACCGTAAGTTCTCCTTCTTTATAAAAATCATAAGCAAGCTGTAATTCTTCTGTTAGAGAAACGGCTTTATCATAATCTTCAATCCATTTTTTCTTGTTTCGAAGATTTTTTACAATGTTTTCGGCATCTTTTGGATTATTCCAAAAATCGGGTGCAAAAGTTTTTTCTTCTTCGTTTGCGATTTCGATTAGCTTGGCATCAACGTCAAAGATACCTCCTCAACGCACCAAGGCGCTCCACAATACCTTTTACTTGTTCGGCTGTTGTCATAAATTAATTAATAGGTTTTATATTTTTTTTAGAATTATTACGTTAATTTGGTCTAGAGAAACTAGCGAGTTAAATTTTACTAAATCTTGCTGAGAATAACTATAAGTAATACGTAATTTTGCATACAAAAATAAGATATAGTTTTTAGAATATGGAAATAAATTTAATCAGCGATACCATAACCAAGCCTACTTATGAAATGCTGCAGTATATGTTTAACGCCCAAGTCGGCGATGATGTATACAAACAGGACCCAACGGTGATTGAATTGGAAAACAGAACAGCAGAGTTTTTTGGTATGGAAGCTGGGCTTTTTTTTCCGTCTGGAACTATGGCAAATCAGACTGCAATTAAACTTCATACACAGCCTGGAGAACAATTAATTGCTGATAAATATGCTCACGTTTATCATTATGAAGGAGGAGGAGTTTCTTTTAATAGCGGCGTTTCTTGCTGTCTTTTAGATGGAAATCGCGGAATGATAACTGCTGCGCAAGTTAAAGCTGCTATAAATGATCCAGAATTTTATCATAGTCCGCTAACGAGTTTGGTTTGTGTAGAAAATACAACCAATAAAGGCGGTGGAGCTTGTTACGAATTAGAAGATTTAAAAGAAATAAAAAAGGTTTGCGACGCTAATAATTTGAAATTTCATTTGGACGGCGCAAGAATTTGGAATGCCTTAGTAGCTAAAAGACAGAATCCTAGAGAATTTGGTGCTATTTTCGATACAATTTCGGTTTGTTTGTCTAAAGGTTTAGGCGCTCCAATTGGTTCTGTATTGCTTGGAAGTAAAGCTGATATTTACAGAGCGTTGAGAATCAGGAAGATATTAGGTGGAGGAATGCGTCAAGTAGGATATTTAGCAGCAGCAGGATTATATGCTTTAGCTCATAATATCGAAAGATTGGCAGAAGATCATCGCAGAGCAAAAGAAATTGCAAAAATCTTAAGCACAAAACCTTGGATAGCATCCATCGAACCAGTAGAAACTAATATTTTAATTTTTTCTCTTGCAGAAGGTTACAGCGACCAACTATTGATTGAAAAATTAAAACAGAAAAATATATTAATAAGTTCTTTAGGTCATAATAAACTTCGTATTGTAACGCATTTAGATTATAAAGAGGTTATGCATACATATGTACTAGAAACACTTTCGAAGTTTTAGAGAGAAGGTTCAAAGATGCAGAGGTTCAAAGGAATAAAGGTTAAAAAAAAGAGGATGTTTTTAACATCCTCTTTTTTTTGTGGCAAAGAAAGAAAACCTTTGAATCTTTGCAACTCAGAACCTTTGTCCCTTTATTTAAACAAATTATCCATTCCAGGAATAGATGGCATGTCCATTCTTGCAACAGCGTCTAATTCTCTCTCGTTTACGTTTGTAGCTTTTTCAATTGCTTTGTTTAAAGTTACAATCAGGTAATCTTCTAGTTGCTCTTTATCTTCTAGTAAAGAATCATCAATAGAAAGTGATTTTATTTTTCTGCTTGCTGTAATAGTAACTTTTAATAATCCGTCAGCGCTTTGTTCATCAATTAAAACAGTATCTAGACGCTTTTTAGTATCCTCAATTTTTTGCTGGGTTTCTTTAAGTTTGCCCATCATTCCCATTAAATCCATTTTTGTTGATTTTTTAAATTATTTCAGACAAAATTAGTATATTGCTGTATTAATTCAATAGAATATTTTATGAAAAAATTAATTTTGTTCTGTTGGCTTTATACTATTTTTGCGACTTCATATTTAAAAATTAATGCTCAATCAATGCAAAATGATATATCGGCTCCAAAGGCTAAAATAATTCCAAAAACACTAAAAAAACATAAAGAATCCAGAGTTGACAACTATTTCTGGCTGAATGACAGAGAAAATTCAGAGGTAATTGATTATCTAAATCAAGAGAATGCTTATTATGAGAGTATGACTGCTCATACCAAGGATTTAAAAGATAATCTATTTGAAGAAATGAAAGGGAGAATAAAAGAAGACGATTCTTCAGTTCCGTATTTTTATAATGGATATTTTTACATTACGCGTTTTGAAACAGGTCAAGATTATCCAATTTTCGCAAGAAAAAAAGGAAGTCTTTCCGCTGAAGAAGAAATTCTTTTCAATTGTAATGAAATGGCAAAAGGACATGCTTATTTCAAATTAGGAGGTTTGAGTATCAGTCCTGATAATAAATTTGCCAGTTTTGGAGTGGATATTGTCGGAAGAAGAATTTATACTATTCAAATTAAAAATTTAGAAACTGGCGAAATTTTAGCAGATAAAGTAGAAAATGTTACAGGAGCTTCAGTTTGGGCAAATGATAATAATACTATTTTTTATGTTAGACAAGACGAAACGACGCTAAGAGCAGACAAAGTTTTTAAACATAAATTAAATACAGCTTCAGATAAAGATATTTTGGTTTATGATGAAATTGATGATACTTTTAATGTGTCTATCAGTAAAGAAAAGTCAAAAAAATATATTGTTATTGGTTCTGGAAGCACATTGACGACAGAATATAGAATTTTGAATTCTAATAATCCAGATGGAGAATTTGCTGTTTTTCAGCCACGTGTACGTGGGTTAGAATATAGTATTTCGCATTACGAAGATTCGTTTTATATTTTAACTAATAAAGATAAGGCGACGAATTTCAAGTTGATGAAAACTCCTGAAAACAAAACGGGAAAGAAAAACTGGGTAGATCTTATTCCGCACAGAGAAGATGTTTTATTGGAAGATATCGAAATCTTTAAAAATTATTTAGTTGTAGAAGAGCGTTCGAACGGATTAAACCATATTCGAATCATGCCTTGGAATGGTGAGGCAGATTATTATCTTCCTTTTGGCAGTGAAACATATAATGCTTACACAACAACAAACGTAGATTTTGACACCGATATTTTGCGTTATAGTTACCAATCATTGGCAACGCCGTCTTCTATAATTGATTTTAATATGAAGACTAAAACCAAAGAAATCTTAAAAGAACAACAGGTTTTAGGCGGAAAATTTGATAAAGATAATTATGTAGAAGAACGAGTTTGGGCAACGGCAAGAGACGGCGTAAAAGTGCCAATTTCGATGATTTATAGAAAAGGATTAGAGAAAAATGGCAAAAATCCATTGTTGCTTTATGCTTATGGTTCGTACGGAATTACAATGGATACTTATTTTTCTTCCACCAGATTATCACTTCTTGATCGCGGATTTATTTACGCAATCGCGCATATTCGAGGAGGTGAAGACTTAGGAAGACAATGGTACGAAGATGGAAAACTGTTAAAAAAGAAAAATACCTTTACAGATTTCATCGATTGCTCTAAATTTGTAATAGACCAAAAGTATACTTCTCCAGAGCATTTATATGCGGAAGGAGGATCTGCAGGCGGACTTTTAATGGGAGTTATTGTTAATGAAGCTCCAAAATTATATAATGGAGTCATCGCTCAGGTGCCTTTTGTAGACGTAATTACCACAATGCTGGATGACAGTATTCCGCTTACAACCGGAGAGTATGACGAATGGGGGAACCCAAATAACAAAAAATATTACGATTATATGTTGTCGTATTCACCTTACGATAATGTAAAAGCGCAGGAATATCCTAACATGTATGTGTCTACCGGATTGCATGATTCGCAGGTACAGTATTGGGAGCCAGCTAAGTGGGTTGCAAAATTGAGAGATTTGAAAACAAATGATAAACTTTTGTTTTTAGATACGAACATGGACGCAGGTCATGGCGGGGCTTCGGGACGTTTTGAGGCTTTGAAAGACTTAGCAAAAGAATTTAGTTTTTTGTTAGATTTAGAAAAAATTAAAAGCTAATTAGATTTTTTTTGTTAAATTTGCAACCTATCAAGGTTAATTTAAAAAGGCCTTTGATTAACTATTTTTTTATGAAAGAAGAAATAACCGCTTATAATAATGTTTTAGAGTTAATAGGTAACACCCCGCTTATTAAACTAAATAAAATCACCGAAGAGTTAGAAGGGAATTTCTACGCAAAGGTAGAAGCTTTCAATCCAGGTCATTCCTCAAAAGATAGAATAGCATTGTATATTATTGAAGAAGCCGAGAAACGAGGAATTCTTTCGCCAGGAGATACCATTATTGAGACAACATCTGGAAATACAGGATTTAGTTTAGCAATGGTAAGCATTATTAAAGGTTACAATTGTATTTTAGCAGTAAGTTCAAAATCATCAAAAGATAAAATTGACATGCTAAGAAGTTTAGGAGCTAAAGTGTATGTATGTCCAGCTCACGTTTCTGCAGATGACGAAAGATCATACTATAATGTAGCAAAACGTTTACACGAAGAAACAAAAGGATCAGTTTATATTAATCAATATTTTAACCAATTAAATATTGATGCTCACTACAACACTACAGGTCCAGAAATTTGGGAACAGACAAAAGGACAAATTACGCACTTAGTTGCTTGCAGCGGAACAGGAGGAACTATCTCTGGAACTGCAAAATTCTTAAAAGAAAAAAATCCAAATATTAGAATACTAGGAGTTGATGCTTTTGGATCTGTATTGAAAAAATACCACGAAACAAAAGAATTTGACAGCAAAGAAATTTACCCTTATCGTATTGAAGGTTTAGGTAAAAACTTAATCCCGTCAGCTACAGATTTTGATATTATTGATAAATTCATGAAAGTAACCGACGAAGAAAGTGCTCACTCTGCAAGAGAGATTACTCGTAAAGAAGGTTTATTTGTTGGATATACTTCTGGAGCAGTAATGCAAGCTATTAAGCAGTACGCAGAAGAAGGCGAGTTTACAAAAGACAGTAACATTATTGCTATTTTCCCAGATCACGGTTCTCGTTACATGAGCAAAGTATTTAGTGATGACTGGATGAATGAACAAGGTTTCTTTGATAGTGTTAACGAAGAAGAAGCTCAAAAAATTGAATTTGTAAAGTAAGTTTTTTACTTTCTAAAATATTAAAAAACTCCATTCTTAATTTGAATGGAGTTTTTTTTGTTTTTCACTTTAGGAAACGGTATGTTTTATATTTTAAAATATTGATAATTTACCGTATTAATACGTAAGAAATTATTAATCTATTTAATTTAAACTTATAATTTTAATAATATTTAAATAAAGCATAAAACCGTATTTCAACGATAAAAACAATTGAAATTCGTTGTTTTAACGAGTATTTAGGTAAGTTGTCGGAATTTTTTTCGGCAAAATTCATAATAGTCTAGTTTAGCACTATGTTAAAATAACATGAGTGTTTAATCCCAAAATCTAACTATTATGAAAAAATTACTACTTACACTATTGTTTGTATGTTATTTGAATGTTAATGCGCAAACACCAATTCAAGAATTTAATTTTAATGGTACTTTAAACAATACCGCAAACACAATCTCATTTATGGGAACCGATAATTTTGTGACGGATAGGTCAGGAAATGTAAAAGGTGCTCAAAGACTAAATAATAAAGCCTTAGAAGCTGTAATTGATAACGTTCCTCAAGGAAGAGCAGCAAGAACAATTAGTATCTGGGTTAAATTTAATGATATCGCTAATGCCAATTATATTTGGGGTTATGGAAATGCTTATAATGCGCAATATTGCGGTTTATTACAGCAAGGAACGTCTTCTTCTAACTCAGATTTGAGTTTAGCAGCGTGGGGAGCTTCTAATGATGTTATTGTTTCTACACCGCTTGAAAAATATGTTTGGTATAATTATACGATTACATATGAAGGAGTTACTTCAAAAATATATCGTGACGGAAAATTGTTAAAGTATTTAGAGGGAATGACTAGATCTACAAATGGTAATGTTTTTAGATTAGGAGAAATCAATACGACAATCGGAATTAATGCTGATGTAGACGATTTAAAAATTTATGATTTTGCAATGACTCCAGATCAGATTAAAGATTTGTATGAGAAAGAGAAACCGGTTCTTTCGGTTGCTACAACTCAAGTTGAGCAAACAAAAGCTACTGTGGTTAAAGGAAAAATTGTTAAACCAGCAAATGGCAACATTATAACGTCAGGCGATGTTAATACAACAAAAAGTGTTGAGATATATTCTCAGGGGCAAAAATTAGTGGGTGGAAATGCGATGAATATTAATGATCTTCCAGAGGGTACTTATTTGTTGAAAATAAGCACTAATCCATCTAAAAAAATCACATCTAAATAAAATGGCTTTACTTAATTTTAAATATTAGTTTTTTATTGCGAAAGCAATTAATTTTTTTGAAATAGTGAATAAAAGTCTTCTAGGAAGCTAGAAGGCTTTTATTGTTTTTGTTCTAATCTAATTTTTTTTAAAAACGAGATGTAATATTTTCTTAAAATAAGTTTTAGGAACAATTAATTTTTTTTGCCTAATATCGCTGAAAGGCATGTAAAATGATTTTTGTGAGAATTCGTTATTTATGTGTAGGAATTATTTGTTGGTGTTGAATTAAAATTATAGATTTAACAAAAATTATGAAAATTGTAAAAGGAAAAATTTGACTATTCATTTTGATTATTTAAAATTTTCATTACCTGATATTTGCCGTTAACTTCTTCTATTCTGATAAAAGCTATAAATATGAAAAAAATATTACTCACGTTAATGTTTGTAAGTTTTTTAAATTCAAATGCACAAAATCCTGTACAGGAATTTAATTTCAATGGAAATTTAAATAGTGCTGATAATTCAATTTCCTTTTTAGGAACTCCTGTTTTTGTAAATGATCGGAACGGAATTGCAAAAGGTGCATTGAGATTGACAAATAAAGCTCTTCAGGCTGTTGTAGGCGAACTTCCGCAGGCAAACAAACCAAAGACAATTTCTGTTTGGGTAAAGTTCAATACAGTAAATACGGCAAATTATATTTTTAATTACGGAGCGCCAGTAAATGGACAATATTTTGCATTAATACAACAACCTGCAACTTCAGGTCTTTCAGATTTAAGTCTAGTTGGTTGGGGAGATGCAAATAATCTCGTGGTTTCCGTTCCTCTTGTAAAAGAAACGTGGTACATGTACAGCGTTACTTATGAGGGAAATGTCTCCAAAATTTACCGTAATGGTGAATTATTAAAAGCTGTAGAAGGAATTCAGCGTTCAGCAAAAGGTTATATTCTAAGCCTTGGAAAATTAAATACGGCAACTAGTATAAACGCAGATATTGATGATCTAAAGTTATACAGCGTAGCAATGACAGATGAGCAAGTTTTAGAAGCGTATAATAGTTCTAAACCAACTATTGTAGCGCCACAAACAACTCAAGTTGCAAATACACCCAAAAAAGCCGTCGCTCCTTCAGCAAAAGCACAGCTAGCTCCTCCAGTTGTTGCTTCTTCGGCAGAAACTAAAGCTAAAAATATCGAAGTTTATTCTGAAGGAAAAAGAATATTAGAAACAAATACAATTAATATTGGCGATTTGCCAGACGGAACATATCTGATAAAAATATCAAATTCGGCTGCTAAAAAATAAGCAAAAAAAAAAGCCTTCTGAATTTTCAGAAGGCTTTTTTTTATCGTTTTTTCTGCTGTCCAGGAGCGTAAGCTTTTGCGCTTTTATCTCCATTCATTTTTTTGGCTTGTCCAGGTGGTATTTTTTTTCCTGTAGTTGGAGTAGTGTTTGTATGCGAATGAACACTGCAACTGATTACACTTAGTAATAAAAATAAAAGAACTAGTGCTACGACTGCAATTCGAGTAATTTTAGATGTTTGCATTTTTTTAAATTTGAGGTTGCACAAATATAGTAGCAAATAGGTCACTTTATTAATCGGATCTTAGTTTAAAGTGATTTTAAATAGAATTTCTTTACTAAATTTTGATTGCCAAAAATGGTTTTCTTTAAATACGTGTAATAAAGAAAAAGCCTTCTAAAATCTAGAAGGCTTGTATTTTTTTAGCTAATTACACTGATGACAATAAATAATATCACTAGAGCTATTACAGCAAATTTCATAAATTTTGAGGATTGCATAAATGTAGGTTTTAAATTAATCTATTTCTGATATTGGCAAATATAATTTTTTTATTGAATTTAAAAAGTTAAAGTTCTTTAAAACAAAAAAGCTTTAGAAAAATCTAAAGCTTTTGTATCAATTAAAAGAAGTGAACTATGATTCTTGCATAGTATGATAAACGTTCATAACATCATCATCTTCTTCTATTTTTTCGATTAGTTTTTCAACGTCAGCGATTTGAGCTTCAGTTAATTCTTTTGTGATTTGCGGAATACGCTCAAAACCAGAAGATAGAATTTCTAAACCTCTGTTTTCTAATTCTTTCTGGATAGCACCAAAACTTCCAAAAGGAGCGTAGATTAAAATTCCGTCTTCGTCTTCAAAAACTTCTTCAGCACCAAAATCGATTAATTCTAATTCTAATTCTTCAGCGTCAAGTCCGTTGTTAGCAATTCTAAAGTTGCAAGTATGATCAAACATAAACTCAACAGAACCTTGAGTTCCCATTGTTCCGTTGCATTTGTTGAAATAACTGCGAATATTAGCTACAGTTCTGTTATTATTGTCAGATGCTGTTTCAATTAAGATAGCAATTCCGTGAGGAGCGTATCCTTCAAACAAAATTTCTTTATAGTTAGCAGTATCTTTATTACTTGCATTTTTAATTGCGCGCTCCACATTGTCTTTTGGCATGTTGGCAGCCTTCGCATTTTGTATTACAGCTCTTAATCTAGAATTGGCGTCTGGGTTTGGACCGCCTTCTTTAACAGCCATAACGATATCTTTACCGATTCTGGTAAATGTTTTGGCCATTGCAGACCAACGTTTCATTTTTCTTCCTTTTCTAAATTCGAACGCTCTTCCCATTTCTAATAATTAGTTTTTGTGATGCAAAAATACGGTTATTCCTTATTTTTCCAAAAACAAAATTGCTCTTTTTTTATTGTTTTATTTTGTTTGAAGTTTTAGGTTTCAGGTTTCAGGTTTAGTGGATTGTGTTGAGTTTAAACGCAAAGTGCGCTAAGGTTTTTGTTAAAAATTCATTTCTAAATACAAAGTTCGCAAAGCTATATATGTATTGCTTTGCGAACTTTGCTGTTTTCTGAAAATTAGCTTAAATTTTCTTAGCAAACTTTGCGGTTAAACCTGAAACTTTAAACTTGAAACCAATCTATTTAGCCCCGCTGTTAAATTCGTTGATAATATTTACAGCTTCATTAAGATACGGATTCTTTTTAAGATTGTCCATTTGATATTGATTAATTGTTTTATCGGTTGGATAAGCACCTAATAGAAATTGATTAATACTTGAATTGTAAATATCTAACGGATTGTTTTCATCATTAAACATGTTAATCTCTGTCCAGAGAGCATCAAAAGTCTTTTTCTGCTTAAAAATAGCATCCAATGTCATCGGAAGTTCTGATTTTGGAGTATTTATAAGCTGATCTATTTTAAGATTAACTTTCTTGATATTATTAAAGAAATAATTATCAGCAAGTCTTGTCGAGCTGTTTTTAGCTATTTTGTCAATCAAATTACGTTTGACATATGTTCTATACTTCAAAAAAGGCTCAATGCTGTCATTTTTCAATGCTGTCGGAAAATCGCTTTCTTTCTGATAAATATCTTCATAAAATTCAGGAAGAACAACATCTGGTGTTACGCCAACATATTGATGGCTTTTTCCTGTAATTCTGTAAAATTTATTAATCGTAATTTTTAAGAAATCTGTACTCTTGTCTTCTTCAAGCGGAAGAATAGTCTGCATAGTTGCTTTTCCGAGCGTATTGCTCCCTAATAATAAAGCACGATTATAATCTTGCATAGTTGATGCAAAAAACTCGCTCGCCGAAGCCGTATTGCTATTCACTAAAACAACAATCGGACCTCTGTAAATAACACCTTTTATTGGATCGTTAATTACAGCTTTATCTTTTTTATTATCAACCACGATAGAAATCGGTCCAGAATCTACAAACATTCCAGCCAATTTTATCGCTTCTTCCATCGAGCCTCCGCCATTATCAATTAGATCGATAACAAGACCTTTCACGTTATCTCTTACTAATTTTATCACTTCGTGAGCAACATCATCAGCGCAGCCTTTTTGACTATTTCCGTCTAAGTCTGCATAAAAACTTGGAATTTTGATATATCCAACTTTACTTTCCTTTCCAATCATGAAACTGAAAACCGAATTTTCTTCGTCTTTCATTACTTGTTTCTCAATATAAACATCAAAACTTTTACCTGAATTACGTTTCAAAGTCAATGTAATATGTTTGTTGGTTTCCGATAAAATCATGGTTGAGATGGATTCTAACGAAGCGCAAGAAACCTGTAAAGTTTCTTTTTGATTAGAAATTGAAATAATCTGATCTCCTTTTTTTACCTGTCCAGTTTGATAAGCAGGACCTTTCGGATCGACCTCATCAATAATAATTTCATTTTTTTCATTTAAGTTAACAGTCATTCCGAGAGATAAATGTTCCTTGGACAAAGAAGCCATAAAACTGTTTTTAGAATCATCGCTAAAATAAGCCGTATGCGGATCAAAATAAGTGCAAAAGAAATTATATAATTTTTCTTCCTGTTTTGTATTGCTTTCTAATAAAGTGCTAAAACGACATATTTCGTTGGTTACAATCTTACTTTTTGAAACAGTTTCAATAGATTTAAAATTGGTTTTTAAAGAATCTAAATTGTCGCTCATTTCGGCGATATCATCTAATATTTGATAGCGTAATTTTTTAATCCAGACTTTTTCTACGTCTTCTTTTTTAAGATAAAAAGCAAAAGACTTTTTGTAAAAACGAATCGTGTCTTTTTTATCGTAATCGATCGGTAAAGTCTGAATTTTTTCTAATACTTTTTTAGTCCGCAAAAGACCATTTGTATAAGTAGTTTTGATTTCGCTAAGAAAACTGCAATCGTTTTTTAGAATTAAATCATCTAAATTATAGCGATATTTTTTTGCCATTTCGTCATATTCACTTTTCAAAAAAATGTTACGCGAAGGATCTAATTCGTTAATGAGATTATCAAAAACGAAAACCGATAAGCTGTCGTCAACAGGTTTTGGTCTAAAATGTTCCGTTTGAACAAGGGCATTTATTTTGTTTAATATTTCACAAGTTTCTGCACTGTTCTGACCAAAAATGAAAGTTGATGTCAGCAAAAATAGGAGTAGTGAAACCTTTTTCATAAACGGAAATTCAATGTTTACCATTAAAGTTACACTAATTTTTTTAGAAAATACCGTATTTTTCTTTAAATATCGACAACCAAAAGTTTTTTTCCGTCGAAAAGACAAATTATAAAAACGGCTTTAAAACAAAAAAAGCATTACTTTTTACGGTAATGCTTTTTTGAAATATATGAGTTTGAAAAATTACTTTTTATAAAAAGGCAATTTTACCACTTTAGCAGCAACATCATTTTTTCTGATTCGAATAAAAATATCACTATCAATCGCGCTATTTGCAACAGTTACATATCCTAAACCAATTCCTTTATTCATAGAAGGCGACATAGTTCCAGAAGTTACAATTCCGATCACTTCGCCAGAAGCGTCAACAATTTCGTAGTCGTGTCTTGGCACCGCACGTTCCTGCATTTCAAAAGCAACTAATTTTCTGGTAACTCCAGCTTCTTTTTGTTTTTTAAGCGCTTCAGAATTAGTAAAATCTTTAGAAAATTTAGTAATCCATCCTAAACCAGCCTCAAGTGGAGAAGTAGTATCGTTAATATCATTTCCATACAAACAGAATCCCATTTCCAGACGTAAAGTATCACGCGCCGCAAGACCAATTGGTTTAATTCCGAAAGATGCTCCAGCTTCAAAAACTTTATTCCAAATTGCTTCAGCATCAGCGTTTTTGCAGTAAATTTCAAAACCTCCAGAACCAGTATATCCAGTAGCAGAGATAATTACATCATTAAAACCTGCAAAATCGCCCACTTCAAAATGGTAATATGTAATAGCAGATAAATCAACAGAAGTCAAAGATTGCATTGCTTCAACCGCTTTTGGCCCTTGAATTGCCAATAAAGAATAGTCTTCAGAAATATTCTTCATATCAACTCCCAAATCATTGTGAGATGAAATCCAGTTCCAGTCTTTATCAATATTCGAAGCATTTACAACTAGTAAATACTGTTCTTCTTTCATTTTATAAATAATCAAATCATCAACAATTCCGCCTTCATTATTAGGAAGACAAGAATATTGCGCTCTTCCAATTGTCAAAGTTGAAGCATCATTAGAAGTTACTTTTTGAATCAAAGCCAACGCATTTGGACCTGTTAACAAAAATTCACCCATATGCGAAACGTCAAAAACGCCCACACCATTACGAACCGTTTCGTGTTCAGCATTAACCCCTTCGTAAGTAATTGGCATGTTATAACCAGCAAAAGGAAGCATTTTTGCTCCTAAACCTTCATGTATGTGCGTAAGCGCAGTATTTTTCATTGTGTTGTTTTATAAAATTGTTCTGCAAATCTATTCAAAAAATATCTAATTTGAATGCCTTAAATTATAAATTTCGCAATAATCAGGAGCTATTTCCTGCTATCCGCTATATCTTTTGCTTTTTAAAGAAAAAAGCAAAAGGATGTCGCTTCTATCAGGGCTAGGGGCGATCGGTAAAAAGAAATGTTTATGCTTTCGATTTTTTCTATAACTTTAATATATATAATTATAGTTTTCAAGTCTAGCTATGTTTGTTAAAACAAGTGAAACGCCTTTATTCGCAAAGAAAAGCTATCCCGAAGCGTCGGGACTATGTGTTTAAAAATTAACCGCAACAAGTAAAGAAGCCAAATGAAGTCTCCATATTTAATCACAAAAGAAGAAATTCTAAAAATATACAAACCTATAAATCCGCACGCACACAAAGGAACACAAGGTCACGCCGTAATTATCGCTGGAAGTTACGGGAAAATAGGAGCGGCCGTTTTAGCTTCAAAATCCTGTTTAAAATCCGGTTGCGGACTCGTAACGACTTTTATGCCAAAATGCGGTTATCAAATTCTTCAAATTTCCATTCCAGAAGTAATGACCGTTACCGATGAAAATACCAATTTTATCACCAATATTCATTTACCTTTAATTTCGCAAGCAATCGGAATTGGCCCAGGAATCGGAAAAGAACTCGGAACACAAAAAGCCTTATTCGAATTTTTAAGAATTAACAAAGCGCCTTTAGTCCTTGATGCCGATGCTTTAAACATTATTTCAGAAAACTTATCTTGGCTGGAATTAGTTCCCGAAGACACGATTCTAACACCTCATCCAAAAGAACTAGAACGTTTAATCGGCAAATGGAATTCTGAATCAGAAAAATTTCAGAAAACAATTGCATTTTCAGAAAAATACAAAGTTATTGTCGTTATGAAAGGTGCGCCAACATTCATTATAAACAGAACTTCAGTCTACGAAAACACAACAGGAAATGCGGCTTTAGCAACCGCAGGAAGCGGTGACACTTTAACTGGAATCCTCACAAGCCTTCTCGCGCAAGGCTACGAACCAAAATATGCCTCAAAATTCGGAGTTTATCTTCATGGATTAACAGCAGATATTGCTTTAGCCAAAACAGGTTACGAATCTTTTATTGCTTCAGATATTATTAAGAATTTAGGAAAAGCTTTTTTGAGTTTAGAAAAGTAATTTTAACGCAAAGCTCGCAAAGGTTTTTTGCAAAGTGCGCTAAGTTTTTAAGAAGCTTTGCTTTTTAAGTTCGTAAAGCTTTGTTCTCATTTTTTGTCATCCTGAGCGAAGTCGAAGGATCGCAAAGATATTCCTCAAAGTTTAGTTTCTTTGTCGAGCTACTTTCATCCCTTCGACTTCGCTCAGGGTGACAAGCTGGATGTCACACTCGACAATTAAATCTTTGGGAACTTAAAAAAAACAAAGCAACCTCAAAAACTTAGCGCACTTTGCGAAAAATCTCTGTGCTCTCTGCGTTAAAAAATCTCATCCCAATAAAAAAAAATCTAAAATCTAAACTCTAAAATCAGAAATCTAAATTCGTAAGTTTGTAACATCAAAGATTAGAAACTTAGCAACTCAGTTTCTTAGCATCTTAGAATCTTTTAAAAATGAAAAACTTCGATCTCAGAACGGTAAACGTCATGCGATATATAACGCCACTGCGTGAAGGCGGTTCTTTACCCGCTTTGGCAGAAGCCGATGACGATTTTAAATACGTATTAAAATTTAGAGGAGCTGGACACGGTGTAAAAGCTCTTATAGCCGAATTAGTAGGCGGGCAAATAGCAAAAGCTTTAAAACTGCAATTACCAGAATTAGTATTCGCAAACCTCGATGAAGCTTTCGGAAGAACCGAAGCCGACGAAGAAATTCAGGATTTACTGCAAGGAAGTCAGGGATTAAATTTGGCGCTTCACTTTTTATCGGGAGCAATAACTTTTGATCCTGCGGTTACAACTGTCGATGCAAAATTAGCGTCGCAAATTGTTTGGCTCGATGCATATATTACCAACGTAGACAGAACTTTCAAAAACACCAATATGTTGATCTGGCATAAAGAATTATGGCTTATTGATCATGGAGCGTGTTTGTATTTTCATCATTCTTGGAACAATTGGGAACAACATGCTAAAAGTCCGTTTGCATTGATTAAAGATCACGTTTTATTGCCACAAGCTTCGCTTTTAAAAGAAGTCGATGCCGAGTTTAAAGCGATTTTAACACCAGAAATTTTAGAAGAAATTGTAAATACGATTCCAGAAGATTGGCTTCAGTGGGAAGACGCAGACGAAACGCCAGAAGGATTGCGAAACGTTTATTTACAGTTTTTAAAAACAAGATTAGAGAATTCAGAAATATTTGTAAATCAGGCTCAAAATGCAAGATAATCACTTATACGAATATGCTGTTATTCGTGTTGTGCCAAGGGTAGAGCGCGAAGAATTCCTGAATATCGGAATCATTTTGTTTTGCAAAAAAGCCAAATTTATAAAAGTTCTTTTTCATTTAAATAAAGAAAAAATACAAGCACTTTCTGCCGATTTCGATATCGAACAATTAGAATGCAATTTAACTTCACTAGAAAAAATCGCAAGCGGAGCCAAAGACGGTGGTCCAATTGCAGAATTTGAAATTCCTGAAAGATTTAGATGGTTAACGGCAATTCGAAGTTCTGCAATTCAAACTTCAAGACCTCATCCGGGTTTGACTCAAGATTTAGAGAAGACGATTCAACGTTTGTTTACAGAACTTGTTTTGTAGTAGGTTAAAAAGATATAGTTGCAAAGGAACAAAGGATTTGATTTATGCTATTATCCCCAATCTTGTCATTTCGACGAAGGAGAAATCTCCGTAAGTAACTCCACAACGAGAATCCAATCTTTGTCGAGTTACTTGCGGAGATTTACTTCGCCTATTCGCTTTTGCTCGGGTCTCCTTCGTCGAAATGACAATATTGCGATAAAATCATTTTAATCCTTTTAATCTGTGGCATAAAAAAGACGCACTTCAGTTCGTCTCTACAGAAAACCTTTGTCCCCTTGCACCTCTGTTCCTCTGAACCTTATTAAATCTTTTTCTCCAAATAAATAAACTCCAAAGGTTCATCAGAAACCGTAACATGAATTTCACTTTCAGGAAAAGCTTCTCTTTCGCCTGTGTCAACATAACCGTGACGTTTGTACCACGCAATAAGTTCTTCACGAACCGAAATGACCGTCATAATGATACTAGATAAACCAAGTGCTTTAGCATGATTTTCGGCTTCGGCCAAAAGCTTTTTCCCGATTCCACTATTTTGAAGTTCTGGCGAAACGGTCAGCATTCCTAAATACAATTGATTTCCTTTTTCTACCAACAAAACCGAACCGATGATTTTGTCATTCTCTGTAAATTTCAGAATCGTATTTTTTGGATCAAGAAAGATTTCGGTCATTTCCTCTTCATCGGTTCTTTTTCCTTCTAGTAAATGCGCTTCGGTTGTCCAGCCTTTTTTAGAGGTTTCGCCTCTGTAGGCTGAATTTATTAAAGTTGTTAATGCTGGAATGTCTTCGAGTAATGCTTTTGTAATCATTAGGTATTAAAATGAAATGTATTTTATAAAATTATATAGAACAAAATTACATTAGAAAAATGGCTTCAGCCTAATCTTTAACTTTTTTTGGCTAAAGTCGAATTTAATTTAAAAACAAACCTCCAGCTAAAGCTGGAGGCTATTGATTTTGTATTTGTTGTGGACAAAGAAATTATACTTAATATTTTGCAGGTTCGCTCGGTTTAGGCAACGATTGCTTTATAAATGTTCTGATGTCTTCATTTGCAGTTTCTAAATCGGCTTTTCTTAAATACATCATATGACCACTTCTGTAACCTTTCCATGACATTCTATTGTTTAGTCTTCCGCTTGGATCCATTTGCCATAAATCATATTTTGCATTAAAGTAATCGCAAGCACCGTCATAATATCCAGATTGCACCATTACATGCAAATAAGGATTTTGTGCCATCGCCTGTCTTAGATTTTCTCCTGTTTTATCATTAGATCTGTCCCAAGGATGTACAGAACCAAACATATTGTATTTAAAATCAGTTTTATAATTCAAATTATTGCGCAGATACAGATTGATAGAAGGCGTAAACGAATGCAACCAAGAAGTAAGTTCGGCATTAAAATCAACGCTTTCTCCAGAATCCTTGCGGTCAATTCCTTTGTATCTTGAATCAAGTCTTCCAATCGTAAAACCTTGATCTCTTAACAATTCTTTCCAGAAATAATCATAAGGAACGTCTAGATTGTTTTGCAAAATAACTTTTTCTGAAATACCAGAATAGCGTGCCATTTTAGTGGCAATTTCCTTTCTTTTTTGTTCTTCTAAAGAACCTCCTTTACTCAATGCAGGAAGAAGCTCGTTTATGGTGAAATTTTCTACTTCTGGCAGCATATCCGTTAAATCTTTGTTTTGAAGGTCTGGACTTAGCATTTTATGATACCAAGCCGTAGCAGCAAAATAAGGCAATTTAAGAGCGGCATCAGAAACAACTCCACGGCTTATTCCTAAATCTGTTGGAGATACTAAAATTACTCCGTTAAGATACATCCATTGATTGTTTTGCAATTGAAGCGCTAATCCCGAAACTCGAGTAGTGCCATAACTTTCGCCAATAAGATATTTTGGTGAAGCCCAACGATTCGATCGAGTTACAAAACCATTGATCCAATCGGCTAGGTATTTAATGTCGGCATTTACGCCAAAGAATTTTGAATTAGGGATTTCTTTGCTTGTAGGTCTTGAATAAGCTGTATTAACCGGATTTACAAAAACGATATCAGCAACATCTAAAATCGAATAAGGATTTTCTTTTATTCCGTAAGGTTGCAAAGGATATCCTTCATCATCAATATTTAATAAACTTGGACCTGTATAAGCAATCTGCATCCAAACCGAAGCAGAACCAGGACCGCCATTAAATGAAATCACTAAAGGGCGAGAATCGCGATCTTTTACATCAGAACGCTCATAGTATGTATAAAATAATCCCGCAATTGCTTTTCCATCTTCATCCCAAACAGGCATAGTTCCTGTTGTGGCTTTGTACGAAACTTTTTGACCTTTTATTGTTGTGGTATGATTGGTTACGACTTGATAATCTGGATTAAAAGTAAGATTAGAAGGAGAGTTTTCTTCTTTTGCAATTGGAGGTGTAGGAGTAACTTTTGGTTTTGATTCCTGAGAGTAGGCAGTTAAAAATCCAACTAAAAGAAATGAAAGTAATATCTTTTTCATAGAATTTGGGTGTGTTATTAGATTTTTTAAAGATATAAAAAAATAATAAGCGGTATTTGCTAGCGCAAGCGTCTCGCTCGTAAACGTTCCAATTGGCTTTTGATTACTTTGTGTTCACGAGCGGGACGCTTGCGCTAGCGGAGGAAATCTGGACCTGCGTAGATTTTATATTTTTTGGAACTAAGAAATAATAGATTAGTAAAGTAGATGCTGTGTAGATGCTGTGCGAAGTCTCCTGACTTCGTAACCGCAACTATATTCCGTTCCTATTGTTACTTTTGCTTTGTGGATAATTGGAACGGGTACGAAGTCAGGAGGCTTCGCACAGCGATTCTTGCAAATAATTAAGAACACTTCGTAGAGCGAGGAAATCAGGACCTGCGTAGATTTTATATTTGTTGGGAACGAAGAAATAATAGATTAGTAGATGCTGTGCGAAGTCTCCCGACTTCGTACCCGCAACTATTCCGTTCCTATTGTTACTTTACTTTGTGGATAATTGGAACGGGTACGAAGTCGGGAGACTTCGCACAGCGATCCTTGCAAATAATTAAGAACACTTCGTAGAGCGGGGCGGAACGCTCTAGCTAGCCAGAGATTAATCGGAACGTGTATGAAGTTGGGAGACTTCGCATAACGATTGTAATATTTCGTATAGCAAGTTGTGCGTTGTTTATTACTACTGTTTTAATTAGAGTCTAAATCTTGACTATTTTTTGAGCCAATAAAAATTTGTAATTTAGTTCCTTCTTCCATTATCTGTTCTTGGAAGTGTATATCGGATGCATTAAATATTTTCTTTATTTTTATAGCTTCGGTGTCATTTTTATTTTTGGTTAATAAATAGACCCCAACCCCTGTGTAAGTGGAAAATCCGATACCAGAATTGACTTTCCATCCTGCAAACTCAAATAGATTTTTGAATTGGGTTGCATAAGTTGCACCTTCACCATCCCCAAGAGAACTTGAAATATGAATTTCTTTATTGGAGAGTTTTTTTAATTCAGCTATTAATTTATTTACATTCTGCGTAGGTATACTTCTAGGTTTTATTTTATCCTTTAAAATTATTAATTCCTTCTCTGCGTTAGCTGTTTTTTCCTTTTGTTCTTCTACTTTTAATTCAAGTTTTTTTGCTCTTTCATTTGTATTAGCTGCACTAACTAATGCATTGGCAGCTTCTTCTTTAGCTTTTTGAGCGGAAGCATTCGATTCAGCAATCTTACTTTTCAAACGTTCTTCTTCAATTTTTTTTACAGCGTCAATTTTTGAGCCGTAAATAAGACTTAATACTGCAAATAATGCTGCTAATACCCCAAAAAAAGTAATTCCTATATCTAAACTTAGTTTTATTTTTTCCATTTTCTGTATGGTCATAATTTACCAGTTTTTTGCATTTAAATAATTACTTTGTAGTCAGCTGATTGTCAAATTTGAAGATGTAATACTCTTAAATAACGCACAACTCATGTGTATGAGAAACAAACCTTCGCATGCACACTTAAATTCGGGTAGATAAGTGAAAATTTATTTCGTTTTCTTACTTTTCAAATATATGTATTTTTTATTGCCAATTTTTACGGATTTCCGTACTTGAAATTTTTATTTGCTAACTCAAGATAATTTAGTGTAATGCAATAAAAAAACGACTGAAATAAATCCCAGTCGTTTTGTATATGATGTTTTATAAAATGTTACCCTAAGAAACTCTTCAACTCCTCATAACTCGCAATCTTAACACTAACTTTCTCCTCATTAATAACACTCTCAATTTGAGCAGGAATAGGAAGTGAAATTCCTAAAGCAGGTTCAACAACATCTAAAAACTTAATAGGATGCGCCGTTTCTAAGAAAATACCAATTGCGTTAGGATGTTTTTCCAATTCTTTTTTCAAACCTAAATATCCAACAGCGCCGTGTGGTTCTGCGATATAACCGTCTGTTTTGTAGATTTTCTTTAGAGCTTCAAGCGTTTCTTCATCAGTATAACTATAAGAAGAGAAATCTTTTTCGAAAGCTTTTAAGTCATTATTGTATAATTCCTGAATTCTAATAAAGTTACTTGGGTTTCCAACGTCCATTGCGTTAGAGATTGTTGCTTTAGAAGGTTTTGGATCGTATTTTCCGTTTTCTAAGAATCTTGGTACCGTGTCGTTTACGTTTGTAGAGGCTACAAAATGCTCAATTGGCAAACCTAATTTCTTTGCCATAATTCCCGCGCAGATATTCCCGAAGTTTCCGCTTGGGCAAGAGAAAACTAAAGGTTTGTTTTGGCTTTTCAAGGCTTTGTAAGCAAAGAAGAAATAAAACATTTGCGGTAACCAGCGCGCAATATTAATTGAGTTTGCAGAAGTCAGGTTTTTATGTGCTAAAGTTTCATCTAAAAACGCTTTTTTTACCATATCCTGGCAATCATCAAAAACGCCGTCCACTTCAAGCGCTTTAATGTTTTGCCCTAAAGTCGTCAATTGTTTTTCCTGAATATCGCTTACTTTTCCTGATGGATATAAAATGACAACATCAACGCCGTCAACACCTAAAAATCCGCTCGCAACGGCTCCGCCTGTATCTCCAGAAGTGGCAACTAAAACAGTGTTTTTAGCATCTTTTTTGTCTTTATTGAAATAACCCAAACAACGTGACATAAAACGCGCTCCAACGTCTTTAAACGCCATTGTAGGCCCGTGAAATAATTCTAACGAATAGATTCCGTTTTCGACTTTCACCACCGGAAAATCAAAAACTAAAGTTTCGGCAATAATTTCTTTTAGTTTTTCTGCTGGGATTTCGTCACCAACAAATTGTTTAATCGCTTCAAAAGCAATTTCTTCATGGCTTAAACTTTCGATTTTATCAAAAAAAGAAGGATCAAGCGGTGTTATGCTTTCTGGGAAATATAATCCTTTGTCAGTTGCTAATCCTTGTATAACAGCTTCTTGAAAAGAAACTTTTGGGGCATTATGGTTTAAACTGTAGTATTTCATTTTTTTATTGCTTTAGGCAGTAAGCTTTAGGCTTTAGGCTCTTTCCTAATGTTGCGTATAGCTTTTTATTTAAAATTTCAATAATTATTATTCGGCTCTCTTGTCATTTCGAGGAACGAGAAATCTTCGCAAGTAACTCCGCAACGTTAATCCAATCTTTGTCGAGCTTCTTGTGGAGATTTCTCCTTCGTCGAAATGACAAACTGCACGGTTATGTATTGTGTGTATGCTTTGCGGGAGCTTCGACTCCGCTCAGCCTGACAAGCTTTGTCTTAATACTTAATTCTTCGTACTTAATACTTTTCTACAAAATGCGGACGCCGTCTGGATTAATCTTCGAAACGTGAATTTCATACGGTAAATTCATTTTTTCGTAAACGTCGCTCATGGCTTTTGCGATTTTTTCGGCGGTTTCTTTTCCTTTGCTTAAAGCGAAAATCGATGGGCCAGAACCTGAAATTCCAGAACCTAAAGCGCCGTTTTCGTAAGCCGTTTGTTTGATTTGATCAAAACCTGGAATTAAAACGCTTCGTACAGGTTCAACAATTTCGTCGTGAAGTGATCTTCCTATTAAATCGTAATCTTTAGTGTAAAGACCAGCAACCAATCCGCCTACGTTACCCCATTGCGTAATAGCACTTTTTAGGGAAACGTTTTGCTTTAAAACCGAACGTGCATCAGACGTTTTTAACTCAATTTGCGGGTGAACAACTGTTGCGTACAATTCCTCTGGGCTATCAATTCTAATAATATCTAAAGGCGAATAACTTCTTACCAAAGTAAAAGCGCCTAAAAGGGCAGGAGCAACGTTGTCGGCGTGCGCGTTTCCGCTGGCTAATTTTTCGCCTTGCATCGCAAACTGAACCAAATCTTTACGAGAATACGGTTTTCCCAATAATTCATTAATTCCGAAAACCGCTCCGGCAGAACTTGCAGCACTGCTTCCGATTCCGCTTCCAGCTTTTATGTTTTTATAAATTTCGATTTCAAATCCAAAATCCAGTTCGCCTAAAGTTTCAAGCATGGCCAAAGCCGCCACTCCAGAAACGTTTTTCTCGGTTTCTAAAGGCAAATCGGCACCGACAATTTTAGTGATTCGAACTCCTTTTTGATCGACTTTTCGAACAATCATTTCATCGCCCGCATTGTCTAAGCAAAGTCCAAGTACGTCAAATCCGCATGAGAGATTGGCGATAGTTGCTGGGCAAAATAGTTTAATTTCCATTTCTTTTTAAAGGTTCAGAGTGGCAAAGGCTCAAAGGTTCAGAGGCTTTACTACTTATTGTTTTAAAGGTTCATAGTGGCAAAGGTTCATAGGTTCAAAGGTTTTTAACTTTGTCCCTTTGCACCTTTGAGCCTTTGTTCCTCTTTAGATATTTCCTATTCTAATAACGTCAGCAAAAATTCCTGATGCTGTTACTGCTGCACCAGCTCCGGCTCCTTTTATTAATAAAGGCTGATCTACGTAACGATCTGTGTAGAAAAGCACGATATTGTCTTTTCCTTCTAAATTGTAAAAAGGATGATCTTTCGGGATGAATTGCAGACCTACGCTTGCTTTTCCGTTTTCGAATTGAGCAACGTATTTCAACCTTGAATCTTTGACTAAAGCTTCTTTATAAATACCTTCAAAATGAGAAGCGTGTTTGATTAACGATGCGAAGAAATCTTCGTTGTTTGTTGTTACTAAACATTCTGCTGGCAGGAACGATTCGTTTGCAATGGCGTCAATATCCATTTCGTAACCGCTTTCGCGAATTAAGATTAAGATTTTACGAGCTACGTCAATTCCGCTTAAGTCAATTTTTGGATCTGGTTCTGTGAATCCTTGAACTCCAGCTTCTTTTACCACATCGTGAAAAGAATTGTTTTCGTCAAAATTGTTGAAAATAAAGTTCAAACTTCCCGATAAAACCGCTTGAATTTTATGCACTTTATCTCCAGATGCAATCAGATTTTTTACTGTATCAATAATTGGCAATCCCGCGCCAACATTCGTTTCAAATAAAAACGGAGCGTTGTATTGGCGAGATAAACTTTTTAGTTTTTTATAATTGTCGTAAGCAGAAGAACAAGCAATTTTGTTGCAAGTTACAACGGCAATACTTTCTTTTAAGAATTTCTCGTAAGCTTCAGAAACTGTTGCATTTGCTGTAATGTCAACAAAAATGCTGTTACGTAAATTCAGTTCTTTTGCTTTTTTGATGAATTCTTCGATACTTGCTGGTTCGCCTTCGCTTAAAGCGGAATCCCAATTTTTTAGAGAAATTCCGTCTTCATCAAAAATCATTTTTCTTGAGTTTGATAAAGCAATTACGCGAACATTTATTTTTAAATTATCTTTTAAGAATTTCTTTTGGCTATGAATTTGCTCGATGAATTTTTCTCCCACATTTCCAACTCCCATTACAAATAAATTGAGCTGTTTTGTGTTTTCTTCGAAGAAATTTTCGTGTAAAGTATTCAACGCTTTTTTAACGTCTCTTTCGTTAATTACTGTCGAAATATTTCTTTCAGAAGCACCTTGCGCAATCGCACGAATGTTTACGTTGTTTTTTCCTAAAGTACTGAACATTCTTCCGCTTAGACCTTGGTGATTTTTCATGTTTTCACCCACCAAAGCAATAATGCAAAGGTCTTTTTCTACATAACAAGGATCGATTTTGTTTTGCGAAATTTCAATCTCAAAAGCTTTGTTAATTGCATTTTCAGCATTTTCAGCATCAGAATTTAAAATTCCGATACAAATAGAATGTTCAGAAGACGCCTGAGTAATAAAAATAACGTTGATTTTTTCCTGAGACAATACTTCGAACAAACGTCTAGAAGAACCTGCAACTCCAATCATTCCTGGGCCTTCAAGTGTTAATAAAGAAATATGATCAATATGGCTGATTCCTTTTACAACAGTATCATTGGATGAAATTTGATTTGAAATTAAAGTTCCTACAGCTTCTGGCTCAAAAGTATTTTTAATTAAAATCGGAATGTTTTTTCTTAAAACTGGCTGAATTGTTGGAGGATATAAAACTTTAGCACCAAAATGCGATAATTCCATCGCTTCTTGATAAGAAATATTCGCAATTGGTTGTGCTTGTTTTACAATTTTAGGATTAGCAGTAAACATTCCGTTTACGTCTGTCCAGATTTCCAATTGTTCAGCATCAAGTGCGCCTGCGATAATCGCGGCAGTATAATCAGAACCTCCACGCCCTAAAGTCGAAGTGATTCCGTCTAAAGTCTGCGCAATAAATCCAGGAAGAATATTGATTTTAGATTTATTCTCAGCAAAATACTCTTTTATTAATTGATTTGAAACTTCGAAATTTACAGTTGCTTTTCCGAAGTTATTATCTGTTTTAATTAATTCACGGCTATCTTTGTAAACAGCGTCGCTATTAATTTGCTGGTAAGCTTTCGCAATAATAAAAGAAGAAAGTAATTCTCCAAAACTCAAAATAGTGTCGGCAGTTCTTGGCGATAATTCACCCAATAAGAAACAACCATCTAATAAAGTTTCTAAATGATTGATGATTCTTTTTACGTGACTCAACAAACTGCTTTGCTCACTAACAGGAATTAATTCTTTCAGCGTGTCAAGGTGTTTTTTCTCGATTTCAGCAACAACATCTCTAAAGCTTTCGTCGTTTGCTGCCGCTTTTGCCGCTGCAGATTGCAATAAATCTGTTACCTTACTTAAAGCGGAAACAACAACAACTAATTGATCTTGTTGTGCTTTTTGTTTAACAATTTCAAGAACGAGTTTTATATTTTGAGCATTGGCTACCGAAGTTCCGCCAAATTTTAATACTTTCATTTTTTGTGATATTTTTAATGAGTTGCAAAATTTTTGAGTAACAGATGTTCAAAGATTATCAACTGTGAACTGAAACTGAAAACAGCAACTTTTTTTCTTTTTAAATGTTTTTTATGTATCCAATAACTCTCTTCTTTCATGAAAAAAGTATAGGTAACCTAGGATTATATGTAAAATTGTATACCCCTAAGGGGTAGTAGTTGTTGTAGTAGAAATAATGGTAGCAGCAATTGCAACTCGAGTTGGAGTTGTCATTGTAGATTGATATTTTGTGCTGTTACTTTTCATTTTTGATTTTTCAAAAGTACAGTTTTTAAGTAGGATTAAAAACCCTTATTGCCTTTTTGCGAATATTTTAATAATTCAAATTCCGATAATTCAATATTGAGTATTTGTTAAAATTCGATATGCTAATTTGAGGTTTTGATATATTTAAAGAGGTATTTTTTGTGGATTCTTTCTTTGTAAAGAGTTGGATTTTAATGAAAAACTGCTAAAAAAGACTAAAAAACCGAGATGTTCTGTATTAAGAATAAATTAAAAGCGCGGAATTCCATTTAGTGAAATTTTAATTATTGTGATAAAATGTTGCTTTTTAATATTGATTTGTTGAATTTTGACGTCTTAAATTGAAAAACGTCATGAGAGAGATCCATTATATAAGTACTGAAACTATAACTTTAGAAACATTACAAGAGATTTTAGGCAATAATAAAATGCTTGAATTATCTGAAGAAGCTAAAGTGAACGTTCAGAAATGCCGTGATTATTTAGATAAAAAAATGGCAACACACACAGCGCCAATCTATGGAATTAATACTGGTTTTGGATCTTTATATAGTGTAAAAATTTCTAATGAAAACTTATCTAAACTTCAGGAAAATCTAGTAAAATCTCATGCTTGCGGAACAGGAGAGGAAGTTCCTGCTGAAATCGTAAAAATGATGTTGTTGCTTAAAATTCAATCTTTAAGTTATGGGCACTCTGGCGTTCAGTTAATTACATTGCAGCGATTAGTTGATTTTTATAATAATGATATTCTTCCAATAATATATACCCAAGGTTCGCTTGGAGCTTCTGGAGATTTAGCTCCTTTAGCACATTTATCTTTACCATTAATTGGAGAAGGAATTGTTCTTTTTGAAGGAAAAAAAGTAGCTTCTGCTGAGGTTCTAAAACATTTTAACTGGGAACCAATCGTTTTACAGTCAAAAGAAGGTTTGGCTTTATTAAACGGAACTCAGTTTATGAGTGCTTATGGAGCTCATATTTTAATTAAAGCTTATAAATATTCTTATTTGGCAGATTTAATTGGAACAATTTCTTTAGAAGGTTTTGATGGAAGAATTGAGCCATTTAATGAATTGATACATTATATTCGTCCACACAAAGGACAAATCGTAACGGCGCAAAGAATTACTGAATTCTTAGACGGAAGTGAAATTATTGCTCAAGAAAAGAAACACGTTCAAGATCCGTATTCTTTCCGTTGTATGCCTCAAGTTCACGGAGCTTCAAAAGATGCAATTGATTACGTTAGAAAAGTATTCAAAACCGAAATTAATTCGGTAACTGATAATCCTAATATATTTATAGAGGCAGATCAGATTATTTCTGGTGGAAATTTCCACGGACAGCCTTTAGCTTTGGCTTTAGACTTTATGGCGATTGCTTTAGCAGAATTAGGAAGTATTTCTGAAAGAAGAACGTATCAATTAATTTCAGGTTTGCGTAATCTTCCTGCATTTTTGGTAGATAATCCAGGATTAAATTCAGGATTTATGATTCCGCAATACACCGCAGCAAGTATTGCGAGCCAGAACAAGCAATTGGCAACACCATCAAGTATAGATAGTATCGTTTCTAGCAACGGTCAGGAAGATCATGTGAGTATGGGAGCAAACGGAGCAACAAAAGCCTTACGAATTTTAGACAATTTAGAACGTATTTTAGCAATTGAATTGTTGAATGCTTCACAAGCAATTGCGTATAGAGAGCCACTAAAATCAAGTAATTTTATCGAAATGTTTGTTAACAGCTATAGAGAAGTTGTGCCTTTAGTAAAAGAAGATCGAATCTTACATAATGACATAGAAAACACGGTTTTATTCCTTAAGAGTTTCCAAATAGAAAACGATTTGTTAACAATGGCTTAACATTGCAAAATATTATTGAAGTAATTTTGCGGTATCAAAAATAAAACAATGTCAATAAACAGTATTTTCCAATTTTTAGTGCCGAAAGACAAAAAATTCTTTCCACTTTTTGAAGAGGCTTCAAGCAATTTAATTGAATTAGCTTCTAACTTACACGAAGCTGTAAATTTACCATTAAAAGAAAGAGAAATTCTTTTTCAAAAAATTGACGAATTAGAACAAAAAGGGGAAGACATTACACGTCAGACAAACCTTGAGTTAAGCAGAAACTTTATTACTCCATTTGACAGAGAAGATATTCACACGTTAATTACTTCAATTGACAACGTTGCCGATTATCTTCATGGTGCATCAAGCCGTATGAGATTGTATCAGGTTGATAAGATTACAAAATCTATCAGAAAAATGACCGAAATCAATCTTGAAGCTTGCCAAAATATTGATAGTGCTGTAAAAGAATTGAGAAATTTACAGAACTTTAAAGTTATTAAAGATGCTTGTTCTAGAATTAATAAATTAGAAAACAAGTCTGATAACGTATATAACAAAGCAGTTTTTGAAATTTTTGAAAACGAAACAGATGCTAAAAATATTATTAAATATAAAGAAGTATTATCTGTTTTAGAATCAGCAACAGACAAATGTAAGAGTGTTGCGAATATACTAGAATCTATTTCTGTAAAACATTCTTAATTCAATTTTTCATTCTGAAGTTATAATTTTATGACGCTACTTATATTAATTATAGTATTAGCTTTAATTTTTGATTACATCAATGGTTTTCATGATGCGGCAAATGCTATAGCGACTGTTGTTGCAACAAAGGTTTTGACACCTTTTCAGGCGGTTGTCTGGGCAGCATTTTTTAACTTTCTTGCCTATTGGGTTTTTGGATTTGGTGTTGCAGATACTGTTGCTAAAACAGCGCACACAATGGAAATTAACCTAGTGGTTATTTTAGCCGGAGTTATTGCGGCAATATGCTGGAACTTATTAACTTGGTGGCTAGGAATTCCGTCAAGTTCTTCGCACACATTAATTGGTGGTTTTGCTGGTGCAGCTGTGGCGCACGCTATTGCAGTTCACGGATTCTCAGGTTATGTAGGTGAAGACGGAGCAACTCATTATTGGTATGAAATTGTAAGTTGGTATAAGGCCGGGAAAGATGGCGGAATGCCTTCGGGGGTTATCATCATTATTGCTTTTATTGTTCTTGCACCGCTTTTAGGAGCTTTAGCTTCTTATTTAATTTCAATCTGGTTGCTAAATGCTTCACGTAAAAGTATCGGACCTAAAATATTTACAATCGCATTAATGATTGCAACTATTTTATTTGTTTACTACCAAATGGTTCCTTATGAAAAGATTGATAAGCCAAGATTTGATTCACATTTTTGGAGTGTAGCTTTTGATTCTCATAATATTAAATGGTTTTTAGTTGCTTTTATCATCTTGACAGTTAGTGCTTTTTGTTTGATATTTAGCAGTTTAAATTTACACCAAGCAGATGCAGCTTTGAAAAAAATGCAGTTACTGTCTTCTGCGGCTTTTAGTTTAGGTCACGGAGGTAACGATTCTCAAAAAGTAATGGGAATTATTGCAGCTGCGGTTGCGGTATATATCAATACAAATCCAGGAGTTCATATGGATGCTTGGTTGGATGTTGTGCTTCCAAATGATGATTTAGGAATTAAAGGTGTAATGCCAAGTTGGATTCCTTTAGCATGTTATTCTGCAATTGCTGCGGGAACTTTAAGTGGTGGATGGAAAATTGTAAAAACAATGGGTTCTAAAATCACAAAAGTAAGTTCGTTCGAAGGTGTTGCTGCTGAAACTGCAGGAGCTTTGACACTTTACTTTACAGAGCACTTAAAAATTCCAGTAAGTACAACGCATACTATTACAGGATCTATTATTGGTGTTGGATTAACAAAACGTGTTTCTGCAGTACGCTGGGGAGTTACCGTAAGTTTAATCTGGGCTTGGATTTTGACTATTCCGATTTCTGCTTTATTGGCAGGTATGGTTTATTTTGTGCTAAGCGTATTTATTTCGTAAAATAGATTATTGAGAAATGTGAGATTTAAATTCGCATTTTGTCTAAATATTTTAAATGCCGGTTTCTTTTTGAAATCGGCTTTTTTTATAAATCTAAAATCAGAATTTCTGTAGATTTTTGTGATTGTGTTTTCTTTTATAATGCGTTTGCTTTAAGTTTTTCTGGTCTTCAGATATAATACTTATTGTTCCGTCAATTTCTAGCATTGCGAGTTTTACGTTTTTAAAGAACTCAATTCCGTGTTCTCGCATCGCTTCTTTTAATTCTTCATCAGAGATATCCAGTTTGCTTAAAGCTTTAAAATCTAGCTTTCCGTCGTGAATTAGAATTTGAGGTTTATCAAGTAATAAATCGCCCAATGTTTTGTATTTGCGCGTAAGTTTTTTGATTATAAAATTTATTGTAAAAAGAACTAAAGCGGCAACCAAACCACCTATTAGGCTTGTGTCAGGACCAACCATAGCATTTTGAACAGAATTACTAATTAAAAGAATAAGAATTATGTCGGCTGTATTTAATTGCGAAAGTTCTTTTTTGCCAAAGATTCTCAAGGCAATTGTCATGAAGAAGTAGACAGCAACGCTTCGTATGATAATGTCTAAATAAGGAAAATGCATGTTTTTTATTTTAAAGTTAAATAAAAAAGCTTTGTCAAAGTTCGAAACTTTAACAAAGCTGCTAAATTATTTGTGCTGTATTAAGTTTAAATGAACTTAATTATAGTTTGAAATTCTTTTCAATAGCTTTAATCATTTCTCCAGCGACATCTTTATTAGTTGCGCCTTCAATTCCTTCAAGACCTGGCGAAGAGTTAACTTCCAATAATAAAGGTCCTTTCGAAGAACGAATAATATCAACTCCAGCAACTTTTAAGTCCATTGCTTTTGCGGCTTTAATGGCGATTTTTTTCTCTTCGGCAGTTACTTTGATTACAGAAGCAGTTCCGCCTAAGTGAATATTAGCTCTAAATTCTCCTGGCATTGCTTCACGCTGAATTGCGGCCACAACTTTTCCGTCAATAACAAAACAACGAATATCTTTTCCATTTGCTTCTTTAATGAATTCTTGAACTAGAATATTAGCATTTAAGCTTTTAAAAGCATTAATAACACTTTCTGCAGCTTTTTTTGTTTCGGCCAAAACAACCCCTTTTCCTTGTGTTCCCTCTAATAATTTCACAATTAAAGGCGAACCTCCAACCATTTTGATTAAGTTGTCTGTATCAAGCGGAGAATTAGCAAATCCAGTAGTTGGAATATCAATTCCGCTATTTAGTAATAATTGTAGTGAATACAATTTATCACGAGATTGCGTGATTGCTGTAGCAGAATTTAAAACAAAAACCTTCAAAGCTTCAAACTGACGTGTCAAAGCGCAGCCATAAAAGGTAATGCTTGGTCTAATTCTCGGAATAATGGCATCAAATTGATTCAGAATCTTTCCGCCTCTATAATGAATTTCAGGAGTTTTAGCATCGAGTTTCATATAGCATTCTTTGATGTTTAAAAAATGCATTTCATGACCTCGCATTTCGCCCGCTTCCATGATTCTTTTATTGCTGTATAATTCCGGATTACTGGCTAAAACACCAATTCGTAAACCAGAACTTGCTTTTTCTGAGTTTTGGTATAATTCTTTTAATGATTCAGCTGTTGGCTGTCCTAAAAGATATTTTTGTTCAGGATCGACCAAAACCCTTCCGCTCATTGCTTCACGTCCTAAAAGCATTCTAAAACCCATAGAATCACGATTAGTCAAAGTCATTTCGATTGGCCATTTTGCATCGCCAATTTTTAAGCTGGTCTGGATTACGTAGCGATGTTCTCTAAAACCGCTTGAACTTTTTACAATTCGTTTGTCAACCAAAGGCGCTTCACAATGAATAATGGTTTTGATATTATTCTGAATCGGATTAATATCAAACTTTACCCAATTGGCATCATTTTTTATAAAAGGAGCTATGTTTAAAGCGTGCATTGCCGAAGTTTTGGCGCCAGAATCAACACGAGCTTTGATTGTTGGAATTCCAAGTTCTGGAAATGAGCACCATTCTTCGCTGCCTAAAATGACTTTGTTTTGAAGCATATTTTATTTTTATGTTATAGAATTTAAATTCAAAAATAGCTATTTGCTTTTACTAAAGATAGTAAATTATCCAAAAAAAATGCCCGTTATGTTATGAAAACGTAACGGGCATGTTATTTGTGTTATAAAATTTAACTAATTTATTGATTAGTCGGCTCTTCAGCTTTATGAATTTCTACTGATAATTCTTGTGAATCGTCTTTAAGATCCATCATAATCTCATCGCCTGAATGTATTTTCGAAGTAATGATTTCTTCTGCTAATAAATCTTCAACATATTTTTGGATAGCTCTTTTAAGAGGTCTTGCTCCAAATTGTTTGTCGAAACCTTTTTCAGCAATAAACGCTTTTGCTTTGTCAGTTAAGCTTAATTTGTAACCTAACTCTGCAATACGAGAATACAGTTTTTTCAATTCGATTTCGATAATCAAATCGATATCTGCTTTTTCAAGCGCATTAAATACAATTACGTCATCAATTCTGTTTAAGAACTCAGGAGCAAAAGTTTTCTTCAAAGCGTTTTCGATAATGCTTTTTGAATTTTCATCAGCCTGAGCTGTTCTTGCAGCGGTACCGAATCCAACTCCTTGTCCGAAATCTTTCAATTGACGAGCTCCAACGTTAGATGTCATAATGATGATCGTGTTTTTGAAGTCAATTTTACGACCTAAACTATCTGTCAAATATCCATCATCTAAAACTTGAAGCATCATATTGAATACATCTGGATGTGCTTTTTCGATCTCGTCTAAAAGAACCACACAATATGGTTTTCTACGAACTTTTTCAGTCAATTGACCACCTTCTTCGTAACCAACGTATCCTGGAGGCGCTCCAACTAAACGAGAAATTGCGAATTTCTCCATGTATTCACTCATGTCAATACGAACTAAAGCGTCTTCAGAATCAAATAATTCTTTAGCTAATACTTTAGCTAATTGCGTTTTACCAACTCCAGTTTGACCTAAGAAAATGAATGAACCAATTGGTTTATTTGGATCTTTAAGTCCGGCTCTGTTACGTTGAATAGAACGCGCAATTTTAAGAACGGCTTCATTTTGACCAATTACTTTATTTTGAATTAATTCAGGCAATTGTGCCAATTTATTGCTTTCAGTTTGTGCAATTCTATTTACAGGAATTCCAGTCATCATCGAAACAACATCAGCAACATTATCTTCTGTAACTTCAATTCTGTTGTTTTTAGAATCTTCTTCCCATTGTTCTTGAGCAACAGCTAAGTCTTTTTCTATGCGTTTTTCGTCATCGCGAAGTTTAGCAGCTTCTTCATATTTTTGTTTTTTAACAACCATATTTTTAAGCTCACGAACTTCTTCTAATTGACGCTCTAAATCTAAAATTTGTTTAGGAACATCAATATTGGTAATATGTACGCGAGAACCAGCTTCGTCAAGAGCATCGATAGCTTTGTCTGGTAAAAAACGCTCAGACATATAACGATCTGTAAGTTTAACACAAGCTTCAATTGCTTCTGGTGTATAAGTTACATTGTGGTGATCTTCATATTTGTCTTTTACGTTATTTAAAATTGCAATTGTTTCTTCAACAGAAGTTGGTTCTACAATTACTTTTTGGAAACGTCTTTCAAGTGCACCATCTTTCTCGATATATTGTCTGTACTCATCAAGAGTTGTAGCACCAATACATTGTATTTCTCCTCTTGCTAATGCAGGTTTAAACATGTTTGAAGCATCAAGAGAACCAGTTGCTCCACCAGCACCTACAATAGTATGGATCTCATCAATAAAAAGAATAATATCATCGTTTTTCTCAAGCTCGTTCATCACAGCTTTCATTCTTTCTTCAAATTGTCCTCTGTATTTTGTTCCAGCAACTAAACTTGCCAAATCAAGAGTTACAACACGTTTGTTGAAAAGAATACGAGAAACTTTCTTTTGAATAATACGCAAAGCTAATCCTTCTGCAATAGCAGATTTACCAACTCCAGGTTCTCCAATAAGAAGCGGATTGTTCTTTTTTCTTCTACTTAAAATTTGAGAAACACGTTCAATTTCTTTTTCGCGTCCTACAACAGGGTCAAGTTTTCCCTCTTCCGCCATTTCTGTTAAATCTCTCCCAAAATTATCTAAAACTGGAGTTTTTGATTTTTTGTTTGACTTATTGGCGGGATTATTAAAACTGCTTTCTTTAAGACTGTCATCTTGTCCTGAATCGTCATTATACGATTCGTTTCTTGGCAAGTTTTCTAAGAATTCTTCTTCGTTCGGAGTCATATTTAAATACTGTTCTTTAGCTATGTCATAATCTATTTTCAGTTTATTCAATAGCTTGGTTGTTGGATCGTTTTCGTTTCGTAAGATGCATAATAGCAAGTGAGCGGTGCTAATTGATGAGCTTTGAAATACTTTAGCTTCAAGAAAAGTGGTCTTCAGGGCTCTTTCGGCCTGTCGGGTAAGGTGAAGGTTTTTCTTTTCTGCATTTACTTCAACGCTTAGATTAGCTGGGCTCAGTATTTCTACTTTCCTGCGTAAATGATCTAAATCGACTGCTAGGTTATTAAGTATATGAATAGCTTTTCCGTTACCATCTCTTAAAATGCCCAGCATAAGATGTTCGGTACCAATAAAGTCGTGCCCTAAACGAAGTGCCTCTTCTTTACTGTACGTAATAACATCTTTTACTCTTGGTGAAAAATTATCATCCATAATATATAATTGGTATTGTAAATTTAGTGAATTACTGATTTAAAAACAAAAACCGTACCCTTCGAGAATGCTTGTCAGCTAATAGACGAAAAAAAAGGCAATAAAAGCGTTAAAAAACGCTTAATTTATTAACTAAAAGCCAAAATAAAGTTGTTAATAAATCATTGAAATAAGTGTAAGTAAATAGCTGAAAAAATTTCAAAAAAACGTATCTTGGCACGCTTTGAAACTATTATAATTATTTAATATAACAACTTATGTCTGAAGGAGAAAAGTTAATTCCTATTAACATTGAAGATGAAATGAAGTCAGCTTACATCGATTATTCGATGTCGGTAATTGTATCGAGAGCACTTCCTGATGTTAGAGATGGTTTGAAACCAGTACATCGAAGAGTTCTTTATGGAATGTATGATTTAGGTGTAACTTCTAGATCTGCCCATAAAAAATCTGCAAGAATTGTAGGGGAGGTTCTGGGTAAGTACCACCCGCACGGAGATACTTCTGTTTACGACGCGATGGTTCGTATGGCTCAGGAGTGGAGTATGCGATATTTATTAGTTGATGGCCAGGGTAACTTTGGTTCTGTTGATGGTGACAGTCCTGCGGCAATGCGTTATACTGAGGCTAGAATGCGTAAGATTTCTGAGGAAATTATGGCAGATATCGAAAAAGAAACAGTTGATTTTCAATTAAACTTTGACGATACATTATATGAGCCAAAAGTAATGCCTACAAAAGTTCCTACTTTGTTAGTAAACGGAGCTACAGGTATTGCGGTTGGTATGGCAACCAATATGCCACCACACAATTTAACTGAGGTTATCAATGGTACTTTAGCGTACTTAGATAATAATGATATTGAAGTTGATGAATTAATGACTCATATTAAAGCACCAGATTTTCCAACTGGTGGTGTAATATATGGTTATGAAGGTGTTCGCGAAGCTTTTAAAACTGGTAGAGGACGTATTGTAATGCGTGCAAAAGTTGGTTTTGAAGAAGTTGACGGAAGAGAATGCATCATCGTTACTGAAATTCCATATCAAGTTAACAAAGCCGAGATGATCAAACGTACGGCTGATTTAGTTAACGAGAAAAAAATCGAAGGTATTGCCAATATTCGTGACGAATCGGACAGAAATGGTATGCGTATCGTTTATATCTTGAAGCGCGATGCTACGCCAAACGTAGTTTTAAATACCTTATATAAGTATACTTCATTACAGTCTTCTTTTAGTGTAAATAATATTGCATTAGTAAAAGGTCGCCCTCAAATGTTGAATCTGAAAGATATGATTCATTATTTTATTGAGCACCGTCACGAAGTAGTGGTTAGAAGAACACAGTTTGAATTACGTAAAGCAGAAGAAAGAGCTCACATTTTAGAAGGATTAATCATTGCTTCTGATAATATAGATGAAGTTATTGCGTTAATTAGAGGTTCTAAAAACACAGATGAAGCAAGAGATAAATTAATTGAAAGATTTAAATTATCTGATATTCAAGCTCGTGCTATCGTTGAGATGCGTTTACGTCAGTTAACAGGTCTGGAGCAAGACAAGTTAAGAGCAGAGTTTGAAGAATTAATGAAGTTGATCGAGCATTTAAAAGCTTTATTAGCAGATGTTAATTTAAGAACAGAGGTAATTAAAGAGGAGTTGGCCGAAATCCGTGATAAATATGGTGATGAAAGACGTTCTCAAATTGAATATTCTGGAGGAGATGTAAGTATCGAAGATTTAATTGCTGATGAGAATGTAGTGATTACAATTTCGCACGCTGGTTACATCAAACGTACAAACCTTACAGAATATAAAACACAAAATAGAGGAGGAGTTGGGCAGAAAAGCGCTGGTACTAGAGATCAGGATTTCTTAGAACATATGTTCGTTGCAACAAATCACCAATATATGATGTTCTTTACGCAAAAAGGAAAATGTTTCTGGATGCGTGTTTATGAAATTCCAGAAGGAAGTAAAACGGCAAAAGGTAGAGCAATTCAGAATCTTGTAAATATTGAAAGCGACGATAAAGTAAAAGCTTTCATTTGTACACAAGACTTAAAGGATAAAGATTATATCAATACCCATAATCTTGTAATGGTGACAAAACAAGGCCAGGTTAAGAAAACTTCTTTAGAGAAATATTCTAAACCAAGAGCAAATGGAGTTGCTGCTATTACAATTAAAGAAGGAGATGAGTTGATTGGTGCTCAGTTAACAAACGGAGAAAGCCAAATTATCTTAGCAGTAAAATCTGGAAAATTAGTTCGTTTTGAAGAAACTAAAACACGTCCGATGGGAAGAACAGCTTCTGGAGTTCGTGGTATTACGCTAAAAGACGAAACAGATGAAGTAATCGGAATGGTTACGGTTGACAAAGAGGATATTGCAACATCGCAAATCTTAGTTGTTACTGAAAATGGATACGGAAAACGTACCAAATTAGTAGACGATGATGGAGAAGATGTTTATAGAATCACAAACCGTGGCGGTAAAGGTGTTAAAACGCTTAATATTACTGATAAAACAGGTAAATTAATATCTATCAACGCGGTAACAGATGCAGACGATTTGATGATTATCAATAAATCTGGATTAACAATTAGAATGGCAATTGAGGATTTACGTGTTATGGGACGTGCAACTCAAGGTGTTAGATTAATTAACCTTAAAGGTAAAGATTCTATCGCTGCTGTTACTAAAGTTATGAAAGACGATGCTGAAGAAGTTGTTGTTGATGAAAATGGAAATGTAATTGAGTCTGGAATCGAAAGAATCAAACCTGATTTGGAAGTTCTTGAAGATGATGGAGCGGTTGAAGAGGAAGATGATACTGACGATGAAGAGATTGAAGAAGAAGATGATGCGGACGGAGACGACGACGAATCTGAAGAATAAAACTAAATTGAATAAAAATTAAATACAAACAAATATCATTATGAAAAGTAAATATGTAATACTTGCTTCTGCATTATTGATCTCTGTGGCTACATTTGCTCAAAAAGATCAAATTAAAAGTGCTGAAAAAGCTTTAAAAAGTGGAGATGCTCAAGGAGCAGTTACAATTTTGACTGGTGCAGAAAGCCTTGTTGCAAACGCAAAAGATACAGAGCAGGCTCAGTTTTATTTTGTAAAAGGAAATGCTTATTTAGATCTTGCTAACAAAAAAGTTGACGAAAGTAAAAACTTATCTTTGGCAGCTGAGAGTTACAAAAAGTTAATCGAGGTTGAAAAAGCATCAGGAAAACAAAAATATTCTACAGATGCAGCAACTTCTATCACTAACATTAAAGGATTGTTAATTAATTCTGCAATTGCTGATACTCAAGCAAACAAGCATAAAGAAGGTGCAAAAAAATTGTACGATGCTTATGAGTTAGACAAAAAAGATACGATTAATTTATACTACGCTGCTTCTACAGCTGTTAATTCACAAGATTTTGATCTTGCATTACCAATGTACGAAGAGTTAAAAAAATTAAACTATTCTGGAAAAGGAACTTTATTTCTTGCTACAAATAAAGCAAGTGGAAATGAAGATAACTTTAGCAGTGCGAAAGATAGAGATTTAGCTATAAAATTAGGTACTCACGAAAAACCTAAAACAGAAGCTATTCCTTCTAAAAGAGGTGAAATCTACAAAAATTTAGCTTTAATCTTAGTTCAAAAAGGACGTACTGAGGATGCTAAAAAAGCTATCGCTGACGCAAGAAAAGCAAATCCAGAAGATACTTCATTAATTTTAACAGAAGCTAATTTATATTTAGATTCTAAAGATTATGATACTTACAAAAAATTAGTTGGTGAAGCTTTAGAAAAAGATCCAAATAATGCAGATTTAGTATTTAATTTAGGTGTAATCAGTGCTGGTGCAAAAAACAATGCTGATGCTGAAAAATATTATTTAAAAGCAATCGAAATTAATCCTAATTATGCAAATGCTTATTTAAATCTTGCTGCTTTAAAATTGGAAGCTGAGAAACCAATTATCGACGAGATGAATAAATTAGGTACTTCTGCTAAAGATATGAAACGTTACGATGTTTTAAAAGCGCAAAGAGAGGGTGTTTTCAGAGGAGTAATTCCTTACCTTAAAAAAGCAAACGAATTAGATCCTAAAAATGATGATGTTGCTAAAACATTATTAGGCGTTTACAAAGCATTAGAAATGACTGCTGAAGCAAAAGCTTTAAAAGCGACAATGAACTAATCTTTAGTTACTGTGTTTATATAAAAAAACCATCCCGTAAAAACGGGATGGTTTTTTTTATGGGAAATTAGATCATTAAAGCAAAGTTGCCGATAATGTTATTGTCGTATTCAATAATTTAGAAATTGGACAGATCTCTTTTGCTTTCGTAGCGGTCTTTTCGAATTCTTCTGCTGAAATTGAAGGTACTTTACCTTTTAAATCTAAATGAATCAAAGTAATCGAGCCATCTTCAAAAGTTACGGTGGCTTCTGTAGTTAAATCATCTGCTGTAAAACCACCTTCATTTAGAAGAAAGCTTAATTGCATGGTAAAACAGCCTGAATGAGCCGCAGCAATTAATTCTTCTGGATTTGTTCCAACTCCGTCTGCAAATCTTGTTTTAAAAGACAGTTGTGCATTATCTAGAGTAGTACTTTGAGTGCTTATTGTTCCAGTTCCTTCCATGCCAGTTCCTTTCCAGTTGGCATGTGCTTTTCTTGTAAATTTCATATTCTTTTAATTTAAAATTGATGTTAAATGTTTATTTGTTTGACTGCTTGTTAATAGCTGTAACTCAAATATAATCAATATTTTGCAGAATAGTTTTACGAAATTTAATGAGAATGTTAAGTTTTAGGTCTTTTATAGAAAGTTGGATTGTGTTTTTTAACGCAAAGAGCACAAAGTAAAAAGCGCAAAGTTCGCAAAGCTTTTTATAAACTTTGCGAACTTTGCGTAAATCTTGGCGCTCTTTGCGGTAAAATATGAGCAGTTTTTATTCTTGTCCTAAGTTTCGAAGTTGTTTCAATTTATCTTTCCAAACTTCAAGACTTTCTTTGTGAATTGCAATGTTTTTACGAACCTCAGTTACAATAGAATTCTCTTTTTTTGCATTCTTAGTGTTTGTAAAGAATTGAATGTTGTTTTCTAATTGGAAAATCTCATTTTGAACTTCTTCAATTTTACGCATAATGAAGATTTTTTCATTGTCTAGTTTGCGCGTATCGTTACTGTCTGATAGAGAATCGATTCGGTTTGCAAAACGCATCATCTCCGATTCTTTTTTGCTTAAGCTTAGTTTTTCAAAAAGTGCATCTAAAATCTTATTGAATTTGCCTTCAATATGTCTTCTTGAAAAAGGAACTTTTCCAAATCCTTTCCATGTTTCAATGTGAGCTTTTATAGCATCTAAATCAGTTTTATGATCTCCAGTTAGTTGGAAGGCTCTTAAAGTATCTAGATAAGCTTTTTTATTGTCAAAAGCAGCAACTTCTTCAACGTTTTCTTCAGATTTGTGTTCTTTTAGTTTGTCAAAATAATGGTTGCAAGCATCTTTAAATTCTTTCCAGATTTTATCTGAATATTTTTTCGGAACGTGACCAATTTGCTTCCATTCTTCCTGAATTTGTTTCATTATAGGAGTTGTAGAAGCGAAATCTGTGCTTTCTTGAAGGTCTTTTGCTTTTGCAACAAGAGCCATCTTTTTATTTAAGTTATCGTTTTGATCTTTTTTGATGTCTTTGTAAAACGAATTTTTGAATGCATTGAAGTTTCTTACCGCAGTTTTAAAAGTTGCCCAAGTTTCTTCATTTACTTCTGATGGAACTTTTCCTGCTGCGAAAAACTCATTTCGAAGCGCTTCTACTTTTTGAATTTGTACAAGCCATTGCGAGTGAGAATTTACTTTTTCTGTTCCTAGAGCTTCAATTTTCGAAATAATTTCTTTTTTAACTTCAAGATTTTGTTGTTCGTTAGCTCTTTGGCTTTCAAACAAAACTTCTCTTTTGTCATGAATTTTTTTAGTTAATTCACTAAATTGATTCCAGATTACATCTCTATGTTCTTTAGAAACTGGACCAATTTCTTCTTTCCAGATTCTGTGAAAATCCTGCAATTCGCGGAAAGATTTGTTTACATCTGCATCGTTTACCAATTCTTCAACGCGCGCGATAATCTTTTGCTTTAACTCCAGATTATGTTTGAAATCTAAATCTCTGGCTTCGCGATCTAAATGAAGATAATCATAGAAATTTTCAACATGAAAATGATAATTATTCCAAACGTGATTGTATTTGTCTTTTGGAATTGCACCGGCATTTTTCCATCTTTCTCTTAGTTCATTAAAATGCTTAAGAGTGTCTTTTATGTTTTCTTGTGGGTTAATTAACTCTTTTAATTCTTCAACAATTGCCAAACGATTCTCTAAATTTGATTTTAAATTAGTCTGTAAATGTTTAAAATGAGCATTTCTTTTTTCTCTGAAAATATTATAATATTCATCAAATTTTAATTTCAGAGGTAAATGATATTCAAATTCTTCGCTAGGATCGGGATTTGAAGCTAGAAATTCTTCTTTTTTCTCCTCTAGAAGATGGTGATATTGTAATAAAAAAGCCTTTTTGATTTCTTCGATATGATCTTTTACAGACATTATTTTGTCTAGATTGACCATTTTTTTAAGCTCATCGACAAGTGCGTCTAAAGAAAAAGTGTTATAATCTTGCATAGGAATATCGTGGCGATCCTTCAAGGTTTCGTCTTCACTTTCTTCTGCATTCGAATTTGTAATTACATCTAAAGCTTCCTGATGAACGTTTTCATCATTTTCTGCATCATCTGAAACTGAGTTCTCAATTGGAGCTTCAGACTCAGATATTTCAATTGCATCATTTGTTGCAGAATCGTTTATTTCAATTCCATCTTTTCCGTCTGCTTCTTGCAGGTTATCATTCTTTTCTTCTAACATCTTTAAAATGTATAAGGTTTTTATTTTACAATGCGAAAGATAGTAAAGGTGTTTCTAACTACAAAATAAATCGCTTGTTTATGCGCTATTTTACCATGAAATTCCTATTCTTTGCACTAATTCAGTATTGTGTTGGAAATGTTTTGATATAATGATTAAAGTATCTTTAAATTCAGAATAATTATCTTTTTTTTAATTCTACTTTGATAAATTCAATTTAGTAGGGAACTATTTATTTTTTAGAATAGAATTAAAACACCCATTTCAATTCCAAAATTGTAAGTTCTATTTGCTCCAAAGCCAGCACTTGGGTGAATGTAAACTAAATTATTTGGAGTAATTTTTCTGCCAAATTCAACAAATGCATTATTTTGAAAAGCCTCTAAAGTTGTGTTATAACGAAAAGCAACATCTCCGGCAACCCAGTTTTTTCCAAAAAAATGAAGCATAACATTTTCAAAAAGCGTAATACTAATATCATTTCGATCATTTTCTCCTGCAAAACTACCTTGATACTCTAAAGTAGAGAGCCAAAGAAACTTTTTTTCAGAAAAATATTTTCCATACACAACTGCGGGCATTACAACCCACTTTCCTGTGCCGAAATTAGGATCTGCTGCCGTATTTGCATAAATTCTTGTTCTTAAAGCTATTCCGTTGCTATTTCGCATGTACGGAATATAACTAACTCCCATACCGACATCTCCAATTGCTGTTTTGTTTATAGAGTTGGTATTTGCCGAAATTAAGGGAAGATCGAAACGTAAATTCCAGGCTTTGTTGCCAATCGGCAGTAAAACTCGAATTTGTGTAGTATTAAATGACCCGTTATCGGTATCTAAATATTCGTCGAAAAAAATAATTGTTTTAAGAAAATAATGATAACGAGGCTCAGAAAAAGGACTTTGCAAAGTATCATTTTCTTGTGCCTGAAGTAGATTGTGAAATAAAAAAAATAGAATGCTAAGTAATTGTATTTTCTTCATAACCACTTGTTTATAAGTGATTTAAAAATACAAAAAATACGTTAACATTCTATTTTTTGGATATGATTTTATTTATTCCAGATTTTCCAAGCTTTTTCGGCTTGAAAAATAAGCATGTCAAGACCATTTTTTATAACTGCACCTTTTTCTTTTGCTTTTTTTAGAAAAGTGGTTTCAGCTGGATTATAAATTAGATCGTAAGCAATATGCTTTTCTGTAAAGAACTCATAAGGCAAGTTTGGACAAGCATCAATGTTTGGGCTTGTTCCGACTGGCGTACAGTTAATTATGATTTGAAAGTTATCAAATGTTGTAGCATTAATCAAATCATAATCAATTATGTTTTCTTTTGCTTCTCTAGAAACAAATGTATACGGAATGTTTAATTCGTCTAACGCGAAAGCAACACCTTTAGAAGCGCCCCCAGTTCCTAAAATAAGGGCTTTTTTATGGTGAGGTTCTAATAATGGTTCTAAAGATTTTTTAAAACCATAATAATCAGTGTTGTATCCTTTTAATTTTCCGTTTTTGGTAAATTTTATAGTGTTAACAGCACCAATTAAAGTTGCTTTTTTTGATAGTTTATCTAAGAATGGAATTACTTGTTCTTTGTACGGAATGGTTACATTTAATCCTTTTAAATCGGGATTGTTTTTAATCAATTCTGTAAAATAGTTAATTTCAGAAATGTCAAAATTTTCGTAGCTGTTACCAGCAAAAACTTCATTATCGAATTTTTCTGTAAAATAACCTTTTGAAAAAGAGTAGCTAATGTTGCGTCCCAATAATCCAAAACGTCTTCTTAATAAAATATCAACCATTATTATTTTCTATGTTTTTCTATATAATTTTTTACTGTTTTTCTTGACCAAACCACAGGAAACAAATCTTCAATTAAGATATAATTATCAAAATTTAATCGTAAACCATTGCTTAAGTGGAATTTAGCCTTTGTGTTATCTTGGATCATAAAGTACAATCCGGCTAAACGATATTCGATTTCGTTTTCTTCAGGAAAATATTCGGTAGCCTGCAATAAAGTTTGAATAGCGCTTTCGAATTCGCCTAAAAATTTAAGAATATCAACCCAAAACAACCAAGTGTCAAGTGCGTAATCTCCAAATTCTACCGCTTTTCTATAACCAAATTCGGCTTCTTCAAAAAAGTTCATTTGTTTGTTGATAGTAGCGTATCTTTTCCAATACAAACGATTTTGATTGTCGATTGCTAAAGCTTTATTTACAAAAAACAATGCTTTCTGATAGTTTTTTTGACGTAAATGAAAATCAGTAATCGCAATCCATCCTTTATCTAAAAGCGGATCTTCGTGAACTGTTTGGTTGTAATATTGAATAGCTTTTGCTAAGTTTCCAAGCTTTTCGTAACATTTACCAATTCGAAGCAGCGCATACGATGTTGCATCGTCTAATTCGATGGTTCTGTTGTAGCTTTCAATCGCTTCGTTATATTTTTTTAGGCGTTCGTAAGCTTTTGCTTTTTCCATGAAAGCACCTAAAAACTCGTCATCAATAAGCGTTGCATAATCAAATGCTCGAATTGCATTTTCATATTCCTTTACACCATAATGAAGTCGCCCAAGCTGATGCCAAGCGATTTCGCTGTAAGGATTTCTGTTGATATACTCGTTCAAATAAACAATCGCTTCTTGATTTTGATCTAAAAATTCAAAACAATACACGACGTTATAAAGAGCAGATTGGTCTTCCAAATCTTCTTCAAGACATTTAATGAAGTTTTCTTTTGCCAATTCAAGATTATCCATAAAAAGATATTCCATTCCAATCAAGTTGTATACATCGGCGTAATCGTCAGTATACTGCAATGCAATTTTTAATAATTCAACTGCTTTTTCATGCTGATCTCTTTTGGAACAAATATTGGCTTTCTGGATATAAATTTCCTCGTTGTTTGGTTCAATTGCGTATAACTCATTCAAAAGCTTTTCTGCTAGCTCGAGTTTGTCATCATAAACCAACATTTCTACTTGTACTAATTTTAAGCCTGTAGATTTTGGGTGTTGGTCTAACGCAAGTTTCAAGGCCTTTTTTGCTAAATTAGCCTTGCCTATGTCTAAATAATGAAGAATTATTTCTTCGAATTCTTCAGAATCAAAAAAGAGTACTTTGTTAGTCTTTAACATCGACTCAAATTTGGATAGGGATAGGTTATAATCTTCTTCTTCGTTGCTTAATTGCATACTTCGTTATTTTGAAATTAGCCTACTATAAATTTAGGCAACCATATAATTGCTGTAAGGATAGGAAATTAATTGTTTTGAACAATTTAATTAACAATATATGGCGTTTTTTATTCTATTTTGGGAAGAAATCTCTCTTATTATTAAGGGATTAGCTTCTGTTTTGTCAATTTTTAATTCTGGTTTAAAAAGTATAAACTTAATTTTTAAGCTTTGCTCTTTTTTAAAATTTCATCCATGACTTCCAAAATAATTGCACAGCCTTCTCTAATTTCATCTTCAGAAATAGTTAGCGGAGGTGTAATTCTAATGGCGCATCCTTCAAAAAGAAGCCAGAATAAAATCAATCCTTTATCTTGGCAATTTAATATGACTTCATTGGTAATTTCCGCAGATTCTGTCATGGCAGCCAGCATTAATCCTTTTCCTCTAACTTCTGTAATCAAAGGATGTACCAAAAGCGATCTGAAGAGTTTTTCCTTTTCTAGTGTCTCCGCCATTAAATTTGTTTCAGTTAATTCTTGCAAAGTTGCTAAACAAGCTGACGCAATGACAGGGTGTCCACCAAAAGTAGTAATATGACCTAATTTTGGATTCTCTGTTAAAAGATCCATTTTTTCAGCTGAAGCGGTAAAAGCGCCAACTGGCATTCCGCCACCCATTCCTTTACCCATTACCACAATATCTGGAACTACGTCATAGTTTTGAAAACCAAATAGTTTACCTGTTCTTCCAAATCCAGGCTGAATTTCATCAACAATCATCAAAGCTCCAACTTCATCGCAACGTTTACGAACTTTTTCAAGAAAATTGTTTTCTGGCTGAATAAAACCTGCTCCACCTTGAATAGTTTCTAAAAGAATCGCGGCTGTGCGAGTTGTTATTTTTTGCAGATCTTCTTCATTATTAAAAGTAATAAAATCTACATCTGGAAGTAGCGGTCTAAAAGCTTGTTTTCTTTCTTCAAATCCCATAACGCTCATAGAACCCATTGTGTTTCCGTGGTAGGCATTGTGACAAGAAATTAGTTGACTGCGTCCTGTAGTCCTTTTAGCTAATTTTAAAGCGCCTTCAATTGCTTCTGTACCAGAATTAACCAAATAGGTTTTATTTAAAGATTCAGGAAGGAGTGAAGCCATCAGTTTACAATATTGAACAGCTGGACTTTGAGAATATTCGCCATAAACCATTACGTGCGAATATTTATCTAACTGATCTTTTATGGCCTGATTTACTCTCGGATGTTGATGCCCTAAAGTACAAGCAGAAACTCCGGCAACAAAATCTAAATATTTTTTATCGTTTGTGTCGTATATGTAAGAACCAATGGCATGAGAAACTTCCATTCCCAGTGGATAAGGAGAAGTTTGTGCTTGGTATTTTATAAAATCTGGATTCATTTTTTTTTTAGCTTCTAAATTGCTGAGATACTAAGATTCTAAGCTTCTAGGTTTTTAACTGTAAACTGTGAGTGCGACTGAAAACTTTTTTTAGGTTCAAAGTGGCGAAGGTACTAAGGTTCTAAGTTTTTTTACTTTACGTTTAAGTTAACTTTGTGGTTTAAACAATCGTAAAGCACTGTAAACTTTGACTGCGACTGAAAACTATTTCTGCTTAGGTTTTGTTTCCATCTTCACGGCAGGTTTCTTTTTATCGTAATTCAAGGTTTCCTTCCTGACTTTCATCGGAACATTTTTGCCTTTTTCTTCTTCTTCTTTGCCTTGTTTAATGAGTTTTTCGTTCATTTCATTGTCCTCTGCAGTAAAAATATCATCTTTAGACTTTATTCTTTCATCGGCACGCCAAATCATTCCACGCAATTTTCTTGCATTTTCAGGCAATTCATCTTCTGGATAAATATCGCCGTCGACTTTATTGAAAAACGTAATCGTTTCAATTGCATTATTTTCCAATATCATGTTGATTTTACTGCTTACATTTTTATTGATTCCAATCAATTCATTGGTATCATTTCTCATAAAATACACAACTTCGGTATTTTTGATAACATCAACATCATGGAGTTTTCCATCCCGAAATTTTCCAAATAGATTGAGGCCTTTTACCTGATTAAAACCGGTTCCGAGCGTGTCCCGGGAGATAACAAAAGTATTATTTAAAACCTTTAACGAGTCAATTTTTCTGGTCTGATTGTCACCAATTAAGTGCATAACATCTCCAGTAATCTGGCTTTCTCCATTCCAAAGAATTGGTTTTCCAATTAATTTTGTCAATGCAGTTTTGGAGTCTGAATGTATAGAATCACATTTACCGCTCATATCGATTTTAAAAAAACGGACATTATTATAAGCGCGTAAAATACGTTCTCCTTCTTTTCCTGTAACCATTAATTTTTTTCCGTGAATGTAAACTGAATCATTTTCAACTAAATTAATAGCAACGGCTCTTTTAGTAACAAACATCGAATCTTTAAGCTTGTAAAGTTCTGCGTAATGTCCTTTTACAATTCCTTTATTGATAGAATCGGTAATCTTTACATTTCGAGTTGCCGATGCAAATTCGGTATTTCGATTATAAAATAAACTATCGCCTTCTATTAGTCTGTCATCATATTTGATATATGATTTCCTGAGAAAGTGCGCCAAATTCTTTTTTGTATCGTAAAAACCTTTTTCAGTATAAATGTAATTTTCCTTGCTCGTAATTGTCGAAGGTCCAAGTAAATAAGTATGTCCAGAATTACTGTAATAATCTAAATGATTCGATTTTATTACATATTTTGGATTTGTAATTACAACTTCGGTCAAGAATTGAAACTTTTTTTCTTTCGCATAATATCTTCCCGATTTACTCACCAAAGTATTGTCTTTATTGACAATTGTACCTTTTGTGTTGTAAAAAGCTTCTTGTACATTTCTGTCAAAATTAATAGTGTCAGTTTGCAAAGTTGCGTCTGGAGAAGTCATAACGGCATTTCCTGTTGCAAAGGCTTTTTTTAAATTTCCGTTATATTCTGCGTATTTACTGTTCAAAAATAAAGTATCTCCTTGATTTAGTTGAACATCTCCAAAAGCCTTTAAGTAGTTTTCTTTCTTAAAAAGATAGGCTTTATTACAAGTCATTATAACGCCATCATGAATCAATTTTACGTTACCGCTAAGGAGTACTCCTCCTGGCACCAAAGCTTCATTAACTTGAACATCGTCGGAGTTCTCTATAATTATTTCTTTAGTTTTTTGTGCTTGTGCTTGTGTTTTAGCTTTAGCCTTTACTTGTGCAAATGTAGATTGAATGCTTAAAAAAAGCAGACCGTAAAATATGTAAAAGAGTGATTTCTTCAACTGATTAATTTTTTGTCAAATTTATGAAAAAGGATACAACCTTAGATTGTTATTAGCATTAATTTATGTGTTTATTTTTTAAGTCTCAAAGGTTCAGAGTCACAAAGGTTCAGTGTTTTTTTGTTTAGAATTCTTCAAATTTTTCAAGTTATTTAGAACCTTTGTTTTTTGAGCCTTTGTTATTTTAAATCTCCATCAATTTTATCAACAAATTAAGGAACTCTCACGTTGTAGTTAATGCTTTTAATAATTCTTGTACGCAAATAAAACTAACTTTCTTTTAAGTTTTAAAAAATAAACTAAATTTAATAATTGGTTTCAAGATTTGATATGGATTATGAAGCCTTGAAAAGAGAAGATTAGATTAAAAATATATGATAAAAAGTAAGTTTATTGTTGTTGGAATTGCTACAACAATGCTGTTTTCTGCATGCAAAACAAAAGATTTAAAAATGAGTGAAATAAAAGAAAATCATTCTAATGATAAGAAAATTGTAGTATATCAAGTTTTTACACGCCTATTCGGAAATAAAAATACCAATAATAAACCTTGGGGAACAATTGAGGAAAACGGCGTAGGAAAATTTAATGATTTTACAGATAAAGCACTTCACGAAATAAAAGATTTAGGCGTTAATTATATTTGGTATACGGGTGTACCTCATCACGCATTGGTGAATGATTATACTAAATACGGAATCTCAAATGACGATCCAGAAGTAGTAAAAGGGCGCGCGGGTTCGCCTTATGCAGTAAAAGATTATTATAATGTGAATCCAGATTTGGCGGTAGATCCTGCAAAACGTTTGGAAGAATTTGAAGCTTTAATTAAAAGAACGCACAACGCGGGTTTAAAAGTGATTATTGATATTGTTCCGAATCATATTGCTAGAAAATATGAAGGAAAATCAAATCCTGAAGGTGTAAAAGATTTTGGTGCAGATGATGATGTAACGGTTGAATACAAAAGAGATAATAATTTCTATTATATTCCAAATGAACATTTTGAAATTCCAGATGGAGATGTTCCGTTAAACGGAGAAAAAAATCCTTTGATTGATGGAAAATTTGATGAAAACCCAGCAAAATGGACAGGAAATGGTTCTAGAAAATTCAAGCCAGATCAAAATGACTGGTATGAAACGGTAAAAGTAAATTATGGTGTTCGCCCAGACGGAAGTAAAGAATTTCCAGAACTTCCTGCAGGATTTGATCAAAAATCATATCAAGAACATTTTGCTTTTTGGCAAGATAAAGATGTGCCAAATTCTTGGAAAAAGTTTAGAGATATTGCTTTATACTGGACAGCAAAAGGTGTTGATGGATTTCGTTATGATATGGCAGAAATGGTTCCATACGAATTTTGGAGCTACATGAACTCTTCTATTAAAATGAAAAATCCAAATGCATTTTTATTGGCAGAAGTTTATAATCCGAATGAATATAGAAATTATATTCGTCTAGGAAAAATGGACTATTTATATGATAAGGTAGAAACGTATGATAAATTGAAAGATGTAACACGTGGAAAATCTTCTCCAGACGAATTAACAAATATCCAAAAAGGAATGTCTGATATTGAACATCATATGCTTCATTTTTTAGATAATCATGATGAACAACGTTTAGCAAGCCCAGAATTTGCAGGAACTCCAGAAAGAGGAAAACCTTTAATGGTGGTTTCAGCAACAATAAGCACTTCTCCAACTATGATTTATTTTGGGCAAGAAGTAGGAGAGGCCGGAAATGAAGATGCAGGTTTTGGAAAACGATCAAGAACTTCAATTTTTGATTACATCGGAGTTCCAAATCATCAGCGTTGGATGAATGATGGAAAGTTTGATGGAGGGCAATTGACTGAAAGCGAAAAACAACTTCGTGATTTTTACAAACGTTTATTGAATTTTACCATAAGTAGCAGTGCTTTAATGGGGAATTTTGAAGAAATCCAATCTGCAAATCGCCAAAATAATCAAGCTTATGATACCTTGTTGTATTCTTACGTTCGTTGGTCTGAAAAGCAAAAGCTAATCGTGATTGCTAATTTTTCTTCAGAAAAGGAAAGCGAATTTGAATTAAAAGTTCCTGCGAATGTTATTTCAAAGTGGAATCTAAAAGACGGTTCTTACGTACTTGTAGATAAATTATATTCAGCCAGCAAAACTTATCTTACCGTTAAAAATGGTGAAGGTTCTGCAAGAGTAAAAATAAAACCTTCTGAATCTTTTATTTATGAAGTAAACTAAATTTTAAAAAAAAAAACGTGCTTAGATCCAATCAGATTTAAGCACGTTTTTAATTTTATATTTCTTTTAAAAGCGAAAGAATTTCTCTAATTGAAAAAGTCGCACCGCAGACAAATTCATCTGATGCGCCATAATAAACAGTCAATGTATCTCCGTCAGGCTCTATAATATGGCCGTTTGTAAAAACCACATTTCCAAAAAATCCGCTTAATTCATATTCCGTTTTTGGAAACATAATCGGCTCTTCAGTTCTTGAAATTATTTTTGAAGGGTTTTCCAAATCCATTAAAAAAGCACCTAAACAATATTGATGCGCTTCGTTTGCGCCATGATAAATCTCAAGCCAGCCTTTTTCAGTTTTTATGGGGGCTGCACCAGCTCCAACTCTTTTGCTGTCCCAAAGATTTTTTCGAGTTTTTACGATGCATTGATGATTTCCCCAATGAATGCCATCTGGAGAAGAAGCAATCCAGATATAATTGCCACCAATATCTACACTGCTCGGACGATGTAAAGCGTAAAATAATCCGTTTATTTTTTCTTCGAAAATAGCGCAATCCTTGTTGTGAGCAGGAAAGATCATTCCGTGTTTCTGAAAGTTTTTCCAGTCTGTTGTAGTTCTTAAACCAACTCCAATGCCATTGTCTGATACTGAAGTAAATGTGAGGTAATATTTTCCTTCAATAAAAGATACACGGCAATCTTCAATTCCAAAAGTTTCTAAAATTCCTTCGCTAACCAAATGAGGGTAATCTTCAGGTTCGTAAAAGTGTTTTCCATCTTCACTGCATAATAATCTAATGTGCGATAAAGTGGTTAAATAATCTACGCCTTGATAATTAATTACACGCGCATCTGTTGCTATAAGTTCAGGATGATCTTTTGCGATTTCAATAATTTGAATAGATCCTGAATCTGTCAAAATTGGAAAAGAAATAATGTTTTCTATTTGTTTCGGTCTTTCAGCAACTCGTACAGCAAGCCAGATTTTATCCTCGAATTGAAACACACCAGGATTTAATAAACAGCTAATTTCTAAACCGTCTCTGCTAGGAGCTAAATCTGACGGAGAAAGCAATGGATTTTCTATAAAACGATTGGCAATATCTTTCATGTTCTTGATTTCTAATTACCATTAAGTTATAAAAAAAAGCTGATACTTAAATTGTATCAGCTTTTCTTTTATACTTTTTTAACCTTTTTGAGGGCTTCGACGTAATATTCGTTTACTTTCTCCCAATTGATATGCTGGTAGAAAGCATTAATATAGCTTCCTTTTCTATTTTGATAATCTAGATAGTAAGCGTGTTCCCAAAGATCAATTCCCATAATTGGAGTTCCTGGAATTAGAGCATTTCGCATCAATGGATTATCTTGATTTTCAGTTGTTGTAATTTGTAATTTTCCATATCGATCTACAACAAGCCAAACCCAGCCCGAACCAAATTGCTTTTCAGATTGTGCTTTAAATTGATTTGTTAAATTATTAAAAGAACCAAATTCTTTATTAATAGAACCAGCTAAAGTATCTTTAGGAGTTTGTTCTTTAGGAGTTAAAATATTAAAATAAAGCGTATGATTATAATAACCGCCGGCATTCTGACGAAGTTTGGCATTATTCAAATCCATCTTTTTTAAAATATCTTCAATCGGCATGTTTTCGAACTCAGTCGAAACGATTTCCTTATTAAAATTATTTGTGTAAGATAAATAATGTTTAGAATAATGTGTTTCTAAAGTCAAAGTTCTAATATCTGGAGCAAGACCGTCATAATTAAATGGCAGTTTTGTCATTTCAAAAGAACCTGGATCGGCTTTAACGTCATTTGGAGAACCAATAGATATTTTTTCTTCTTTAGTTGGAAGCGGAACTTCAACAACCTCGACCAGCTTGTCTTCTTTACAGGAAAATAATAGTAAAAATGAAGCTAAAGTGCTAAAAAGAACAACGTTTTTCTTCATAATGTTATTTATTTTGATGTTAATGAATTGATAATCTCAATGTAATTTTCTTTGGCCTCATCAATAGAAATATGGCTTATCTGCATCCAAGCATTGGTTTTGAAAGCGTCTCTCAAATCAAAATTTTCAGATTGATTGTAAACGGCAGTTCCAAAAGTTGCTTGTTTGTAATATGCATACAACCTCAGCTGCACATCTTGCGGCAGTGATGCCTGAGTCATTGTCATAGCAATTTCTACAGCTTTAGCAAACCGAATATCTAAATCTTTATCAGCCATTTATGCCTTTGTCGCAATAATTGTTTTTCCACCAATTGCTTTTTGATTTAACTCAACATTAATCGGTGTACCTAAAGGTAAAAATAAATCTACTCTTGAACCAAATTTTATGAAACCTGCATCTGTTCCTTGAACAACCTGCATTCCTTCTTTAGCATAGTTTACAATTCTACGAGCCAATGCACCAGCAATTTGTCTGTATAAAATTGCTCCAAAAGTTTCGTTTTCGATAACTACGGTAGTTCTTTCGTTTTCTTCACTTGCTTTTGGATGCCAAGCCACAAGAAACTTTCCAGGGTGATATTTGCTAAATTTAATGATACCATCCATTGCATAACGAGTTACGTGCACATTGATTGGCGACATAAAGATAGAAACCTGTAAACGTTTATCTTTAAAATATTCTCCTTCATAAACTTCTTCAATAACCACCACTTTTCCATCTACAGGAGCAAGGATATGGTCGCTGTTTCTAATTGCAATTCTTTTCGGATTTCTAAAGAATTGTAAGATAATAATCAAGATTAAAAGAGTTGCAAATTGAACAAGCATTCTCAGCCAAGAAATATCGATGAATTTATCAGCAATTAAAAGTACAGCTACTGTAAAAACAGTACCTAATAAAATAGACGGGCCACCTTCTTTATGAAACATAATATAAAATTTGATAAAATAAAAATATAATTGGTGCTACAAATATAACACTATCTAATCGATCTAGAATACCTCCGTGTCCTGGCATAATCGAACCGCTGTCTTTTATACCGGCAATTCGTTTAAATTTAGATTCGATCAAATCTCCAATAGTTCCAAAAACGCTCACAATTAAAGCGATTATAGTCCATATTAAAATTGATTTACTAATAAATTCAGGATTTGGCTGAATGTATAATTTAGAAATTAAAAAACCTGCAAAAGCTGCAAAAACAACACCGCCAAGAAATCCTTCAATAGTTTTTTTAGGAGAAACGCGCTCAAACAGTTTGTGTTTTCCCATGGATTTTCCAACTAAATAAGCGAATGTGTCATTTGTCCAAATCAAAACAAATAATCCAATTATGATTTTTGGGTTGTAATCAATCGTCCCAAAAGATATTTTAACGATGAAAATAAATGGAAGCGTAATATATCCTAATAAATACAGGTATTTTGAAGACGTGCTTATTTTTTGAACAGAATCATAAAAAAGGAATATGATGCATTTTATTGAAACTACAATTGTAATAGCAAGAAGTACTAGGTCTAATTGTTTGATATTAGTTTCTAAGTTGATATTGGAGTTAAATGTTTCGTTTAGAAATTTACTTGTTTGCTTATTGTAATGACTTATAAGAATAGTTGTAGAATAAACTAAAATTCCAAAAAGAATAGAAAACACTTTGTTTAAGTTTACGATATTAGAAAACTCATATATCGTAATAATTAAGAAAACGCCAAAAAGAGTGATGAAGCTTTCTGTAGAAAACAATATGGAGGCTAATAATAAAGCGATATAAACAGCACCAGAAATGGTTCTCTTCAGTGTTTCGTTCATCTTAAAGATCTTCTAAAAGCAATAAATAAAGGTTTTTAGCAACACTTCCGTATTGGGTAAAATCTTCTTCTTTAGCTTTTTCGAAATATTTTATGGTAGTAATGTTAGTAGGATAGTCCCTTTCGTATTTACGTTTTATAGCGCTCAATCCGTCGCTTTTCATTGGTAAAATTTGGCTTGTTGTAGCAATAATAACAATATTTGCTGGTAATTCGTTAGGTTTATTTTGTCTTATCTGTTTCGAAGAAAACAAGATAGAGCCTTCATCAGCTATAAGATTTTCGCAGCTGGCTAATAAAAATTTTGGTTTAGTTGGCGCACTATAAAATAATTTATTTTCTTCTAATAAACTAAAAAGCGCTGGTTCATAACATAAAACTTCGCTTTCAAACCAATCATTCTCTTCTAAGATATTTTCAAACTGTTCAGCAACTTCATCTGTATTTTCACAGTACAAGAATTTACCTCCATTTTTTTTAAAATTGAAAATAAACTGTTCGTCTAAAGATAAATGACTGTTCTGTGCAGATGTGCCTGCATATTCGCTTTCGTGCTCTTCGTCAGAAGCGGCTTCACTTGAGCCAAATATTTTTTTGAAAAAATTCATTTTTTATATGAAATGCTTTACATGTTAATTGAAAACGTTCAAAGATAAAAAAATCTTAATTCAAAAGGGTATTTTGAATTAAGATTTTAAAAATTTATTACGTTTTTCGTAATTATTTATGAAACTACTTCTTCTAAATTTTTATCAAAAGTACGTTTTCCGAAAATGTTTTCTAAATCATCTTTAAAGATAACTTCTTTTTCAATCAGAATATCAGCAAGTTGATTCAGTTTATCTTTGTTTTCTTCTAAAATTTGAATCGCTCTCTGGTATTGGCCTTCGATTAATTCTGAAATTTCAGCATCGATAATTTTTGCCGTTTCGTCAGAGTATGGTTTAGAAAAACTGTATTCACTTTGTCCGCTTGAATCGTAATAAGTAACATTTCCAATTTTGTCGTTCAATCCGTAAATAGTTACCATTGCACGAGCTTGACGTGTAACTTTTTCTAAATCGCTTAAAGCACCAGTTGAAATTCTGTCAAAAGTTACTTTTTCAGCAGCTCTTCCTCCCATAGTAGCGCACATTTCGTCTAACATTTGATCTGTTCTAACGATCTGTCTTTCTTCTGGTAAGTACCACGCAGCTCCTAAACTTTGTCCACGAGGAACGATTGTTACTTTAATAAGCGGTGCAGCATGCTCTAGCATCCAGCTTACAGTTGCGTGTCCAGCTTCGTGAATTGCAATTGCTCTTTTTTCTTCTGGAGTAATAATTTTGTTTTTCTTTTCAAGACCACCAATAATTCTGTCAACAGCATCAAGGAAATCTTGTCTGTCTACAGCTGGTTTGTTGTTACGTGCAGCAATAAGCGCTGCTTCATTACAAACGTTTGCGATATCAGCACCAGAGAAACCTGGAGTTTGTTTTGCTAAGAAATCAAGATCTAAACCTTCAACTTTTTTGATAGGAGCTAAGTGTACTTTAAAGATTTCAGCTCTTTCGCGAATGTCTGGTAAGTCAACGAAAATTTGTCTGTCAAAACGTCCTGCACGCATTAAAGCTTTATCAAGTACGTCAGCTCTATTTGTTGCAGCTAAAACAATTACGTTAGAGTTTGTACCAAAACCATCCATTTCTGTTAGTAATTGGTTCAAAGTATTTTCTCTTTCGTCGTTTCCGCCAGACATATTGCTTTTTCCTCTCGCTCTACCAACCGCATCGATCTCATCGATGAAGATAATAGCAGGAGATTTTTCTTTTGCTTGTTTAAATAGGTCACGAACACGTGACGCACCAACTCCTACGAACATCTCTACGAAATCAGAACCTGATAATGAGAAGAAAGGCACTTGAGCTTCACCAGCAACAGCTTTTGCTAATAAAGTTTTACCTGTTCCAGGAGGCCCTACAAGTAAAGCTCCTTTTGGAATTTTACCTCCAAGATTCGTATATTTTTCTGGATTTTTAAGGAATTCAACAATTTCTTGAATTTCTTCTTTAGCACCTTCTAAACCAGCAACATCTTTAAAAGTTGTTTTAATGTCTGTTTTTTCATCAAACAATTTAGCTTTAGATTTTCCGATATTAAAAATCTGTCCGCCTCCGCCAGCGCCTCCGCCAGACATTTTACGCATAATGAAAATCCATACACCAACAATTATGATGATAGGAAGTAAGCTGATTAAAATATCACTCCAGTTATTTTTTTGAAGGAAGTTGAAATCTTTCAATTTCCCTTCGCTAACCGCTTTTTCTAGTTTAGTCTGAAAAATTTGATCATTACCAATTTCCAAAGTGTAATGTGGACCTTTGTTTGGCTGTTTAAAAATATCTTCAGCTACTTTTTTATTTGCTGGATCTTTAAGAGCAGCAGCATTTAAATATACTTCAGCTTCGGCTTTGTTGTAAACAATAACTTTTTCAATCTGACCTTTTTCTAAAAGCGTATTGAATTTAGAAGAAGTTAATTGAGCAGGTTCGCTTAAGCTTGATCCTCCTGTGGCAAAACTTATGAATAAAAAAACTAAAAGTATTGCGGTATATATTAACCAAGGACTTATTTTAAATTTATTCGGATTTGGATTATTATCTTTAGCCATTTAGTGAAAGTTTCTTTAGTATTTGTTCTCGATTGTAGTTATTTTGGCATCGCCCCAAAGGCTTTCGATATTGTAATATTCGCGAATATGTTTTTGGAATACATGAACCACAATGTGTACATAATCCATTAAAACCCACTCTCCATTATCGGTTCCTTCTACGTGCCAAGGCTTATCTTTTAAGTCTTTTGATACTGTTTTTTGAATTGAGTTTACGATGGCGTTAACTTGGGTGTTTGAGCTACCGTTGCAGATTACAAAATAATCGCACACAGCTGTATCTATCTCTCTTAAGTCAAGAATATCGATATCATTTCCTTTTACTTCTTCAATCCCTTTGATTATGTTCGCCAGTAGAACATCATTATTAATCGTCTTTTTCGCCATGAATTATTTTATATGTGAATTTGTAAAGTTACCAAATTTTGTGATTATTTTTGAACCTTAACAAAATATTAAATTAAGTTATTTAAATTATTTAATGAAACTAATCAAACTCGATGCCATAGATTCGACAAATGATTTCTTAAAATCATTGGCAAGCCAAGATGAACTGGCGAATTTTACAGTTGTAACTGCTGAAAATCAGACAAAAGGCAAGGGGCAAGTAGGAGGAGTATGGAAGTCTGAAGCGGGTAAAAACCTAACTATGAGTGTTTTGGTAAAGGATTTTCTATTTTCTAATGGAGAAGTTTTCAATTTAAGCGTTTTGGTTTCATTAGCTGTTGCAGAGGTTTTAAAATCGTTAAATATTCCTGAGATATGTGTAAAATGGCCAAACGACATTCTGTCATATAATAAGAAGTTGGTTGGCATATTAATTGAAAACACCTTAAAAAGCGATGGCAGAATAGTGTCAGTTGTTGGAATTGGAATTAATGTTAACCAAACCGATTTTAGCGAATTACCGACAGCTTCTTCTATTTCTGTAATTTCAGGGAAAACTTTTGATAAAGAGAAATTAGCTATTTTAATAGTTGAAAAATTAAAAGAGAAAATTCAGTTATGGAAAACTTCATCTGAGAAGTTTTGGAATGATTATTTAAATTTTTTGTTTAAAAAGGGAATTCCAACCGCCTTTAGAGATAATAATAATCAAGATTTCATGGGAATCATCCAAGGTGTTTCTTCAATAGGTAAACTTCAAGTTTTGTTAGAAGATGATTCTGTGGCAGAATTTGAGATTAAAGAGGTTAAGATGCTTTATTGAGGTGCTAAGGTTCTGAGTTGCTAAGATTCTAAGGTTTTTTTCTTTCAAATGAATAAATCGTGTTATTTGTCATTTCGAGGAACGAGAAATCATACGCGGGATTCCGCATAGATAAGGAAATACTTTGTCAAGCTACTAGTGTGATTTCTCGTTCCTGAAATGACAAAAATAAAAAAGCCCAATCATCAGATCAGGCTTTCATTTATAATTCACAATTTACAATTCACAATTATAACTTGTTCATATTGTTTGCTAAAGTTTCAATAAACTTACTAATCGGACCTTTAACCATCATCGCCATCATAGCGTTGAATTCTCCTTCAAAAAACAATTGAACCGCACTTTCTGAATCGGAAACACTATCAATGTTTGAAGTCAATGTAAACGGAAGTTTATCACTTGCAGCGCCCAAAACGATTTTGTTTGGAGCTGTTTTTTCTTTCATTTTTAATTTGATTTCCGGCATTCCTTTCAATCCAAAAATAAAAGCGTCTTCGCCAGTCACTTCAAATTTAGCGATGTTATCCGGCATTAATTTTTCAAAATTCTTAACATCAGTCAATTGATCAAATAAATCTTGAGCTGATTTCTGAACAGTAACTTTTGGACTTTCTAAGTTCATATTTGTTTGTGTTTGTTTATTTTTTTAACGCAAATGCTTTTTTAGCGCAAAGAACGCAAGTTTTTTTCTATACTATCACTTTATAAAACGCTAAGTTCGCAAAGCTGAAACTTTAAATAAAATTTCAAAAGGAGCAAAGCGACTTTTAGAAAATCTAAAATCTAAAATCTAAAATCTAAAATCTAAAATCTAAAATCTAAAATCTAAAATCTAAAATCTAAAATCTAAAATCTAAAATCTAAAATCTAAAATCTAAAATCTAAAATCTAAAATCTAAAATCTAAAATCTAAAATCTAAAATCTAAAATCTAAAATCTAAAATCTAAAATCTAAAATCTAAAATCTAAAATCTAAAATCTAAAATCTAAAATCTAAAATCTAAAATCTAAAATCTAAAATCTAAAATCTAAAATCTAAAATCTAAAATCTAAAATCTATTCCTGTCCCCAAGTAGATGGACTTTCGTTCCATTCTAACAAAGTTGATTGCTGATCTTCAGTGATGTATTGTTTCTGAACTGCTAAATCTAACAAGTTTTCGTAATTGCTCAAAGTAAAAAGATCAAGATTAGCTTCTTTGAAATTTTCTTCAGCAACACCAAAACCGTATGTGAAAATGGCAGCCATACCTTTAATATTTGCACCTTCGCTTCTTAAAGCTTCAACAGCCATCAAACTACTTTTTCCAGTACTAATTAAGTCTTCTACAACTACAACATTTTGTCCTCTTTGTAAAAAACCTTCCACTTGGTTTTGTCTTCCGTGTTTTTTAGGCTCTGGACGCACATATACGAACGGAAGTCCTAAACTTTCGGCAACCAAAATTCCAACTCCAATGGCTCCAGTAGCAACACCAGCAATGACATCAGGTTTTCCAAATTGTTTTTCGATATTTTTAGCAAATTCATCACGAACATAGTTTCTGATGCTCGGAAATGAAAGAATTAACCTATTATCACAGTAAATAGGAGATTTCCAACCAGAAGCCCATGTAAAAGGATTTTCGGGATTCAATTTAATTGCATTTATTTGCAAAAGCAATTCGGCTGTTTTTTCGGCAGTATCTTTATTAAAAATCATAATACAAATGTATAAAGTTTTTGTAAACGACAAACCACTTTTTTTGACAAATGAAATCTCTAAGGAAACAGATTTCCAATTGTTCTTGTTAGAGAGTATTGATATAGAACAGCTTATTATAAAAATTTTTCAAAATAAAATTCAAAAAGCTATTCTTTATCATCCAGATGAAAGTGAAATGATGAAAACCCTTAAAGCCAAAATTCCTGTAAATAAAGCGGGCGGAGGTTTTGTGTACAATAAAAAAGGTGAAGTTTTGTTCATCTTTAGAAACGGAAAATGGGACTTGCCAAAAGGCGGAATAGAGAAGGGTGAAGACATTGAAGCGACTGCAATGCGTGAAGTCGAGGAAGAAACGGGAGTAAATCAGTTAAGAATTACCAATAAACTGCAAAAAACCTATCACATTTTTAAACGCAACGGAAAATACAAACTCAAAATCACGCATTGGTTCGAAATGCAATCTGATTTTGAAGGAACTCCACACGGACAACTTGAAGAAGGAATCGAAAAAGTAGCTTGGTTAAATCCAGAGCAAATCAAAGAAGCGCTTAAAAACTCCTACGAAAACATAAAATTGTTGTTTGAAGAAGAAGAAGTTTCAACAGAAAAAATAGAACCGCCTGTAGCTTATCGATCAGGACCAAGTTCTAATAATTAAAATTAGGGCGTGCCGCCTATAAAAAAAATCCCCAATCAACTTTGCGTTCATTGGGGATTTTTTTTATAGCTGTCGGGCTTTCGCCTCCGCCGCGGCGGATTGACTCTATCCCTCACGCGGAGCTACATATTGATGTGAGATTTGTTTCAGATTTTTCATTGTCGAGAGCGCCTGTGAGAATTCATTCCGTTAGGAATGTTTCGTTGGTAGAAAAAAAAGATTTGTGTTTAGACGTTCCGTAGGAATGTTTAAATAATGTTACCGATATGTTATCCGTAAAACAAGTGTCCATACAGGACACAATGCAAAACCATACAATTAATTCTACCGACGAGATATTCCTAGCGGAATATTTTCTCAGTTAGAACAATTTACTGATAGTGCGGATTTGCAATCCGTGCTATCGGGTTTTAGCACAAAGCTTTGCGACCTTATCGCAAGCCAAACCCAATCAAAATCAAAAAAAGCCTTAGCGCACTTTGCGTTAAAAGAAAGCAATAAAAAAAACTAAAGCACTCGATAAACAGGATACTCCATATGCGCCTTTTCATAATAAACAGAATGTTTATAAATCCAATCCAATTGCGCTTCGGGATTTTTAGCAAACTCGCGGTCGTTTTGTTTTTTAGTTTCTAATTCTGCTTTTAGAACAGGATTTTCTTTTAAAAGATTTGCCGCAGTATCTTCAAAAATATATTCAGAATAATGTTCTTTTTGCTGTAAAATTGGATCAAAGAAATTCCAGTTAAAAAACGAATCAACGCCTTCTGGTTCAAAAGCTTCTACTAGATATTTTACACCTTTTTGATTCGTTGGAACAATGTAATCTCCTTTAGCGAAAGCCATTTTAACGATCTTTGAAGTTACAGTTGTATTTCGGTGCAAATAATGTCCTTCGTATGCAGACGGAACAGTTTTAAAATCGGCAATTCTATAACTTTCAACTTCTATAATCGTGTCGTTTTTAATTTGTTTAAACGAGATATTGTTGTTTTTCAAAAGATCAATAATATTCCAATATCCTCTCGGAACAATATAAGCCGTCGGAATCACCACTTCTTTAACCGATTTGAATTCCTTAATGTACGGAACGTCTTTTTTATATGGTTTGCTTCGATCGTAATACAAACGATTTCCAGTTGTGGCGTCGCTTTTTTTGTAACCTGCTTCATAACCTAAAAACGAAAAAGTAGTCGCTTTTGTGCTGTCAAGTTCCCATTTTAAAGTATAGGATTTCTTTGGCTGATATTGTTCTAAATTCTTTACTCTTAAATCTTTTATTTTCTGATAATTCGCATCGGTAAAATCCAAAGTCGATTTCATGTATTCGTAGGTCATTTTTACACGTTCGGTGTATTTTTTCAGCATGTGCGTTTCAACGACAAAACCAATCGTATTAAATAGAGAAGTGTAACCCGTAGTATATCTAGGACTATCAACAAACTGTCCGAAACCTTTGTCTGGCGTATCTTTAAAAGAATCAACGTAAGGCGTAGTTTCAATTTTCTTTTTCTGGAGATCTTTTACCAAAGCCGGCATCATTTCATTATTCATAAAATCGCCCAAAACAGTTCCGAGTTTATTATGTTGTGTCATAATGTAAGTCAGTTTGTATTGATAATCAGAACCGTTACTCACGTGATTATCAATAAAAATATCAGCATTTATTTTTTGGAAAATCTCCACAAAACTCTTTGTATTTCGCGTATCCGATTTCATTAAATCACGATTCAAATCGTAGTTTCTGGCATTTCCTCTAAAACCATAAATTTCAGGTCCGTCTTGATTAGCGCGCGTTGTAGAATTTCTATTTAAAGCGCCGCCAATATTATAAACAGGGATCGTAACCAAAACCGTATTTTTTGGCGCTTTCAATTTTCCAATTGCTAAATCTCTGTAAAATTGCATTGTTGCGTCGATTCCGTCAGGTTCTCCAGCGTGGATTCCGTTATTTACAAACAGAACAGCTTTGGTTTTCTGAATTTTATCAAAATCAAATTCCTTGTCAGGGTTAAAAGTTATCATATGTAAAGGTTCTCCAGAATCTGTCAAACCCATCTCTTTCATCTGAATCGTTGGGAAATCATTCGCTAAAAGCTTAAAATAAGCAATAGTTTCTTGATAAGTTGCCGATTGATTTCCGTTTCCTTTCTCAAAAAACGTCTCGTATTTTTTATTGTTTTGAGCGAAAAGAGTTATCGTGAAAAGTGAAAAGAGAAATGTAAAAAGTTTCATGATTTTGGGTTTAATAGGAATCAAATATAAGTTTTTTGTTTCAGGTTTCAAGTTTGATGTGCGTGGTGTTTTTTTAACCGCAAAGAGCGCAAAGGTTTACGCAAAGTTCGCAAAGTTTATATTCAAAGCTTTGCGAACTTTGCGTTTTTATAAAATCAAGCATATATAAATCCTTGCGTTCTTTGCGGTTAAAAAAACTTGAAACAACTTTTTTACCTACTTTTGCAAAATGAATAAAAAACACCATTCCAACAATATACTTTCGAATTTAGGAATTCAGAGTCTGAACGAAATGCAAGAAATGGCACAAGATGCCATTTTGAACGAAAACAACGTTTTATTACTTTCTCCAACAGGATCAGGAAAAACATTAGCATTTTTACTTCCTATTTTAGAATTATTACAGCCTGAAATTCTTTCTGTTCAATGTTTGATTCTGGTTCCATCTCGCGAATTGGGATTGCAGATAGAACAAGTTTGGAAGAAAATGGGAACGCAATACAAAGTCAATATCTGTTACGGCGGACATTCTATTGAGACAGAAATCAAAAACTTAAGCAATCCTCCGGCGGTTTTAATTGGAACGCCTGGAAGAATTGCCGATCATATTGACAGAGATACTTTTAGAACCGATAAAATTCAGACTTTAATTTTAGACGAGTTTGATAAATCGCTTCAATTAGGATTTCATGAGCAAATGTCTTTTATTATCGGAAGATTACCGAAAGTGAACAAAAGAGTTTTGGTTTCGGCGACTTCAGATATTGAAATTCCAAAATATACACGAGTTGTAAATCCGACGATTTTGGATTTTATTCCAGAGGAAGAAGAAAAAGCCAATCTTTCGATGAAAATGGTAGTTTCGCCATCTAAAGATAAATTGCAGAGTTTGTTTAATCTGATTTGTTCTTTAAAATCAGAATCGGCTATTATTTTCTGTAATCACCGTGATGCGGCAGAACGTATAAGTGATACGTTAAACGAAAAAGGAATTTATTCGGTTTATTATCATGGTGGAATGGATCAGGAAGAACGTGAACGCGCTTTGATTCAGTTTAGAAACGGAAGCGTTACGTATTTGGTAACAACAGATTTGGCTGCGAGAGGTTTAGATATTCCAGAAATGAAACACGTTATTCATTATCATTTACCATTAAAAGAAGACGAGTTTACGCATAGAAACGGTCGTACAGCACGTATGCAAGCAACTGGAACGGCGTATATTATCATTCACGAAAGTGAAAAACAATTAGACTACATTGATTACGAAATGGATGTTTTGGATGTTGAAGGAAAAGTTTCGCTTCCAAATCCGCCTCAATTTCAAACCATTTATATCAGCGGCGGAAAGAAAACCAAACTGAATAAATTTGATATTGTAGGTTTCTTTTCTCAAAAAGGAAAACTTGAAAAAGATGATTTAGGTTTAATTGAAGTAAAAGATTTTGTTTCGTTTGCGGCCGTAAAATTCAATAAAGTAAAAGATTTATTGAAGAATGTAAGAGATGAAAAAATGAAAGGCAAGAAATTTAAAATTGAAGTTGCGCGTAACGTAATCAAAAAAGTTGAAGAGGAGAAGAAAGGGAAATACTGATTTTAGATAATTTAGAAGAAAGAGGCAAGATGCAAGATTCTAGCACAAAGATTAGAATTTGAAAATTGATTTTTATGAGTTTATTTTTCTGTTTTTCAATGTTTTAAGATATTGTAACTAACTTTTACAATTTTATGTTAAAAAAATAATGGTTTGATAGGTGTTTTTTCAATATTTCTATGTTTTTTTGCTACAGTAAAATTGTAAACCCCAAATTCACTATGAAAAAGATTATTACCCTTGCTGCTTTATTTTTCAGCTTTGTTTCGTTTGCGCAGATTAAAGTCCTTGAAACTGTTCCAGTTGAAAAATTAGGAAAAGTAAACAACAATTACATTCAGAAAATTGGAGATGAGTATACAGTGTATTACACTACTATTCTAACTGATGATGATGATTCTTCTAATTTGAGAAAATTTTCATTCAAAAACCTTAATAATGATTACAATAACCTATATAATATCATTATGGGAGGTTTTACAGCAACACCTTTGTACGATATCAAATTAGAATTACCTAACAATTACATTTGGTTGCACTACACAGGAAATGTTGTTCCAGATAAAGCTACAGTTCAATTTATGGTTTCTAGCAAAGAAAGAGACGCTGCTACAAACAATGTTTCTGAGCCTTTAGTAAAAGATCAAATCAGTAAATTATTCCAGAAATAATTTTCTTAAAATATTAGATTTAAAAAGCCCGTTCAGGATTATGAACGGGCTTTTTTATTGAATGGTTTTCTTTGTTTCAAGTTTATAAACTTTGCCTTCAATTTTACCGCAAAGCACGTTAAGTTTTTTTTAATTTAAGGCTTTGTAAAAGCGCAAAGTTCGCAAAGCTTAGTAAATAAAACTTTGCGAACTTTGCGTTAATCTTTGTATGCTTTGCGGTTAAATTTTATTGCTTTTCCAAGTAAAACCTTAGAATCTTAGCAACTTAGAACCTTAGCATCTTTTTTAAATCTTCTTCACATATTGCGTAATAATCACAATCTGCTGTCCATCTACTTTTCCTTCTATATATTCAGCATTTTCGTGATCTAGGCGAATGTTTCTAACTGCAGTTCCTTGTTTGGCAACCATGCTAGAGCCTTTTACTTTAAGATCTTTGATTAAAACAACCGAATCTCCGTGTTGTAGTACTACGCCGTTGCTATCACGGTGAACTAATTTATTTTCGTCATCTTCGCCTTCTCCAGTTGCTTTTGCCCATTCTAGAGTATCTTCATCCAAATACATCATATCTAGTAATTCTTGTGGCCAGCCAGCTGCGCGCAAACGGCTTAACATTCTCCAAGCCACAACTTGTACCGGAATATTTTCGTTCCACATGCTGTCATTAAGGCATCTCCAGTGATTCAAATCTACGTTGTCTGGATTCTCAATTTGGTCAATACAAGTGTTACAGGCTAATATAGCTTCATCAATTCCGCCTTTTTTGGTTGGCAAAACTTGATAAACTTTTAAATTTTCTTCAGCGCCACAAAGTTCACATTTCGATCCGCTTCGTTTGCTTAATTCTCTTTCGATGCTCATTATTTATTGTTTGTTTTAAAAATGCGAAATTACTTATAATTTGCTTCGCTGGCAAGTTTTTCTATTTTGTCATTGAGAGGAACGAAACAATCTCATTTGCTAGATTCACTATAGCGAGTTTGCTTCGTTCCTCTCAATGACTTTGAGTGCTTGGATTATTTTCAATAGATTTTATTTCTTCGCTCGAACCGCGTTCGGAACCAGCATTTCATATTCGCCACCATGGCGCAATACATCGCGCACAATACTCGAACTAATGAAAGATGTACTTGCAGCCGTTAAAAGAAATACCGTTTCTATTTTAGAAAGTTTTCTATTGGTATGTGCAATGGCTTTTTCGAATTCGAAATCGGCTGGGTTACGAAGTCCTCTCAAAATGAAATTTGCTTTTAATTTTTTTGCTAAATCAATTGTTAAGCCTTCATAAGTTATAACTGAAATTTTTGGTTCGTTTTTGAAAGTTTCTTCAATAAAGCGTTTTCTTTCTTCTAATGAAAACATATATTTTTTTTCGGCATTAACACCAATTGCAATTACGATTTCATCAAATAAAGGAAGTCCTCTTTTGATAATATCTTCATGTCCAAGTGTAATGGGGTCAAATGATCCTGGGAATATGGCTTTTCGCATTTCTTTAAGTTTCTAAGGTTTTTGGAGTTTAAAGGTACAAAGGTTTTATTTTGTTGAAGGAATTTTCTATTCTGATTCTAATGAATAATTTTTATGTCTTATTTTTAAAATTTCTCCATTTTGATAAAGTTGCATTAATTCCTTTTTTGAATAGGAAACTTTTTTATCGGAGTAGTTTTCAGTTTTATCTAAATCGTCAACTTCGTAGGGCATATAAGCGTCAAAATCATTATGTATCGTAAAAATACTGTCTGTAGTTATTTTATCAATTTTAAATGTAGAATAATAGCCATTTGAAAATTTCAAATTATAGACATCACCAACGGTTGGCTCTTTTATCAAAACTGTGAGATCATCCTTATTTTGGATATAATTATTAGCGAAATAGACAAGAAACAATAATAAAAGAATGGTTCCAGAAAACATCCAAATTGAACTTTCAAGTTTTTCATTTCTTAGCTTTTCCTGTCCATCTAAAGTTAAATCTTCGTAATAAAATAAGTTTTTACAGCTTGTACATTCTATATTGACCGTTTTTCCAACAGGAAAAAGCGGAATCATTGTAATAAAAACGTAACGTCTAAAAATGCTGAAATTTAAAGTATTCTCAATGCCACATTTGGGACATTTTTCGTTTTTGATGAAGCCGTTTTTTAAATTCGAATCTTTTGTTCCGATTAGAAAAAGCATATGTTTTAGGAGTTTCTAAAGTTCTAAAATAATAAGTTTTGTGTGATTTGGAATTTGGAACTTTCTTTTTTGGAGTTTAAATTTTTATGTTATTCTCTTTGTGTTTATCGCTTCAACCCATTCTTCTTTTTGGCAGACATTACAAGTTGCAGTTCCTTTTTTTACTTCTTCTGTGTGCCCACAAAAAGAACAAGCGTAAATTCCGTCTGAAGGAATGAATTTGCTTTTGGCATTAAACAATGATGGTAAAATTGGTAATCCGTATTTTACTTTTTCATCTGGATAAAAGAATACGCTTATTTCGCCGCTGGTTTCTATAAAAGCGTGTCGAACCTGACCTAAATGTTCAATTGATCTGATGCGAAGTTCTGCGAAAAACTCGTCTTGCGCCAAAGTTTCTTTTTTAAAACTAGATACAGAAAACTTTCCGTCATTAATTAAACATTCGGTTTTTCCTTCGATAAATTCTTCAAACTTTTTGCTTTTTCCTGTCAGCCAGGTTACCGAACGGTATAAAATAATTATAGTAGAGAAAACTATTGCAGCGGGAATAATTCCCACATCTTCATAAAACATCGGATCACCAGCTGCAGAACCTAATGCGATAATAATAACAGTTTCAAAAATCGATAATTGTTTGACACCTCGTTTTCCAGCCAATTTTAGCGTTAGCAACAATATGGTAAACATTACGGTCGAACGAAATATTACTTCCAAAAGAAAAACTTCTGGCAATTCATTAAAAAAAAGTCTATCCCATTCGAAGATTTGTTTCATTTTTTTGAGGTTCTAAGTTTCTGAGATTCTAAGGTACTAAGTTTTTGATTTAAAAAAGGTGCTAAAATCTTAGAATCTTAGCACCTCAAAACTTTAGTGTCTTAAGCCAAAGCTAATTCAATCGCATTTGTGAATAATTCTTCTAGAGAAATTCCGGCTGCTTTTGCTTGCTGTGGAATCAAACTTTCTGTTGTTAATCCTGGAATCGTATTCATTTCTAGCATATACGGTTCGTTGTTTACAATAATGAATTCACTTCTTGAGAAACCTTTCATTTTTAGAACTTCGTAAGCGCGTTTTGCTGTTTCTCCTACTTTTTGAGTTAATTCGTCTGAGATTCTTGCAGGAGTGATTTCTTGCGATTTTCCTTCGTATTTCGCTTCATAATCGAAGAAATCATTGTCTGATACGATTTCTGTAATTGGTAAAACTTTGATTTCACCTTTATAATTAATTACTCCAACAGAAACTTCTGTCCCATCAAGGAAACTCTCAATGATAATTTCGTTGTCTTCTTTGTAAGCAACTTCAATAGCTATTGGAAGTTCTGCTTCAGTTTTTACTTTTGAGATTCCGAAACTTGAACCCGCTTTGTTTGGTTTTACGAAACAAGGAAGTCCAACTTTTTTAACGATTTCATCAGTATTTATTTCATCGCCTTTATTTAAATAGTAAGAAATAGCCGTTTTTATTCCGTATGGTTTTAAAACCGATAATAAATCTCTTTTGTTGAATGTAAGAGCAGATTGGTAATAATCGCAAGAAGATTGTGGCAATCCGATTAATTCGAAATAAGCTTGCATTAATCCATCTTCACCTGGAGTTCCGTGAATAGCGTTAAAAACACAGTCAAATTTGATTTTTTCTCCGTTTACTGTTACAGAAAAATCATTTCTATCGATTGGGAATTCGGCATCGTTTTGGTCGACATAAACCCATTTTTCTTTAAAAATATGAATACGAAATCCGTTGTATTTTGTTTTGTCAAGATATTGGTAAACGACATTTCCGCTTATTAAAGAAATTTTGTATTCGCTGGAATATCCGCCCATGATGATGGCAATGTTTTTCATTGTATATTTTTATTTTTTAATTATTTTCAAGTTTTATGCTTCAATTTATAGCCACAGATTACGCAGATTAAAAATGATTGTTCTTTGAATTATTCATTTTATTTGTCATCCTGAGCGAAGTCGAAGCCCCGCATGCTGAATTACTTCGTGTGACTTCGACTTCGCTCAAGATGACGATCACGCAAGTTTCATGTTTTAAACAAAATTATCATTTTTTTTGAAACGAAATACTTTATCTTTGTCGCTATTAAAAATAAATTTATGAGTTTACGTCAGTATTTAACAAGTCGAGTTTTTTTCTTGCAATTGCTTGCGGCCGCAGCTATTATCGCGATTATTGGTTACTTATTTATGCATTGGTTAACTTTTACGACAGATCACGGACATGAAATTGCTGTTCCGAATTTGTCTAAATTGACCGAAGAGCAAGTTGAAGAAAAACTAGACGAACTGGATTTAGATTATGTTCTTTTAGACAGTGTGGATTACAGAAGTGAATTTCCAAAATATAGTGTTGTAGAACAAGATCCGCTTCCTGGAACTAAAGTTAAAGTGGGAAGAAAAATTTATATCAAAATTAATGCTTCAGGTTTTTCATCTGTAAAAATTCCTGATTTAATTGAGAAAACGTATCGTGAGGCTGTGCCAACTTTAAAAGCTTTAGGTTTAGAACTTGGAACAATTACTTATATTCCGAATCTTGGAAAAGATATGGTTTTGGAGATGCGTCTAAAAGGAAGAAACTTAAAAGTAGGAGATCGTGTGCTTAAAGCATCTAAAATTGATTTAGTTTTAGGTGACGGAAAAGCGAGTTATGTTGATGAAAGTCAGGCAGACAGTACAGCAGCTGCGCCTGCAGAAACCCCAAATGATGAACAATAATATTGAAGAAAATTTAGATCTGGAAGATGAATTATTCGAGCATTACAGATTTGAAGTGCCTAAAGGTCAAGCGTTTTTACGTATTGACAAATATTTAATGTATTTGATTCCGAATGCTACGCGAAACAAAATTCAGAACGCGGCAACAAACGGAAATATCTTTGTAAATGATATTCCTGTAAAATCAAATTATAAAGTAAAACCTTTTGACGTGATAACTGTAATGTTGTCGCATCCACCGTTTGAAAACCATATTCTTCCTGAAGATATTCCGTTGAATATTGTTTATGAAGATGATGCTCTTTTATTGATTAATAAAGAGCCTGGAATGGTTGTGCATCCTGGTCACGGAAATTATACTGGAACTTTAGTAAACGCCTTGGCACATCATTTTGATAATTTGCCAATGAATAGCAGCGAGCGTCCTGGTTTGGTTCATAGAATTGATAAGGATACTTCTGGACTTTTGGTTGTGGCTAAAACAGAAGCTGCAATGACACATTTAGCAAAGCAATTTGAAGCGAAAACTACAGAGCGTGAGTATATTGCTTTGGTCTGGGGAAATGTTGTTGCTGATAGCGGAACAATTGAAGGAAATCTAGCAAGACATCTAAAAGACCGTATGCAAATGGCAGTTTTTGCCGATCCTGAAATTGGAAAACCAGCGATTACGCATTATAAAGTTTTAGAACGTTTTGGTTATGTAACTCTTATTTCTTGCAAACTGGAAACAGGAAGAACGCACCAGATTCGTGCGCACATGAAACATATCGGTCATCCTTTATTTAATGATGAACGTTACGGCGGACATTTGATTCTAAAGGGAACGACTTTTACAAAATACAAACAGTTTATAGAAAATTGTTTTAAAGCTTTACCTCGTCAGGCGCTGCATGCAAAAACGCTTGGCTTTGTTCATCCAAATACGGGTGAATTAATGCGTTTTGATACGGAATTGCCTCAAGATTTTCAGGATTGTATCGAGAAATGGCGTAATTATGTGAAATCGCATAATGTGGAAGACGAAGAATAATTAGAGAATTTGTCAATTAGAAAATTAGATAATTTACTTAAATATAAAAAAGCTCCTTTTGGGAGCTTTTTTTGTTTTGTCATAATTTATTATCGTTGCAATATTCTTTGCGTAGACGCACTGCAGTGCGTCTCTACAGATATGCTTTGGGTTCTGTAGATAAATTTTCTAATTGACAGATTATCTCATTTTCTAATTCACTTTTAATTCAATTCCGAATGGTATTTTATTTTTCCTATTGATCCAGTTTCTGATGGTAAAAGTTCGAAAACTGAAGTAGGAGCGAGGCCTTGTTCAATTCGGTGCGAAACGTAAATAATGCTCACATTGGTTTCTTGTTTTATGGTGTTGATTAATTGAATTACTAAATCAACATTTTCGTCGTCTAAACCTTCAACAGGTTCGTCTAAAATTAATAATGGCGGATGTTTTAAAACAGCACGAACTATTAAGGCAACTCTTTGTTGGCCAATAGATAAATCGATGAAACGTTTTTTACGTAAATGTGTCATTTCAATCACTTCAAGCCATTGCGTAACTATGTTTTTTTGATGTGTTGAAGGTTCGGTGTAAAGTCCGATTTGGTCGAAGAATCCCGAAAGAATCATTTGTTCTAACGTATGTCCTTTTTGAAATAAATCGGTCATTGAAGTGGTGAAAATCCCGATTTGTTTTTTAATTTCCCAAACGCTTTCTCCTGTTCCTTTTTTTCTCCCGAACAAAAATAAATTTTGTCCAAAACCTTTTGGATTATCGCCTGTAATCAGAGATAAAATAGTGCTTTTTCCAGAACCATTTGGTCCGATTAATTGCCAGAATTCACCTTGTTTAATAGTCCAAGAAATGTTGTTAAGGATCTTTCGTTCTTCGTAACTTACCGAAACACCATCTAATTTTATTAATACACTTTCGTGAAAGGAAATTGGTTCAATAGCTTTTGGAATTGCAGCTGTATTAAGAGTTTTAAAATGATTTTCGGTTTTTAAAATTGGATGCAGTTCAAATGTATTGTCTTTAATTTGGGCTTTGTTCGGAACAAATTCAAGGACATCTACAGTACGGTTTAAAAGCTGAATAATAGCAATATCGTTGATAAGATCTTTTAAAGAATCAGCTAAAACAACTCTTGAAGCTTGATCGAGATGATCAAATGGATTGTCAAAAATGATAAAATCTGGTTTTTGATCGATGCAATATTTTAAAAACTCTTTTTTGCGTTCTCCAGAAGAAAAAGTTCTAAGCTGTCTGTTTGAGCTTTTAGAGGCTTCAACGCTGTCGTATTGAAATTCTTTTTCGATGAATTTTTCTATTGCAATATCAGAAAACAGAATTCCTTTCTGATTATTAAAAATAGCTAATTCACCTTTTGCTTCTCCGTTTAATATATTTTCTATAAAAGCCTTTTTATTTACCTGATTTGATAAAAGTATATCCCAATGTTGCATTGTAATTTTTTATTTTTTTGTCACAGATTTCAGATTAGCGTGATTAATCTTTATAATCCTTTAATCTGTGACAATATATAATTTCTATTCTAATTTTTTGTTGTCATTTCTCGATCATTTCTGGACCATTCACTCCAAGAACCTACATATAATTTAGGAATTGGAAGTCCTGCATAATCCATTGCCAATAAAGTATGGCAAGCTGTAACGCCCGAACCGCAATGCACAATTATATTCTCTGATTTTTTGTCTCCAATTACAGCCTTATATTTTTGAGCCAATTCAGCAGCAGATTTAAAAAATCCATTTTCGTCTAAATTTTCAGTTAAAGGAACGTTTACCGCACCAGGAATATGTCCTGCAATTAAATCTAGAGGTTCTGTTAAGCCGTCATATCTGTTTTTGTCACGAACATCAATCACAATATTTTGATTGTTTTTGCGAGCTTTTTCGACTTCGTCAATATCAGATAAGGGTAGTTTCCATTCCTGAAAAGGATATGTAGTTTTTCCAAAATATTCAACTCCAGAATTTGTTGGAAAACCTGCTTGAATTGCAACTTGATAACCGCCATTTAAAACCTGAATTTTTTCATGTCCAATGGCACGCATCATCCACCAGAATCTTGCTGCGAAGTTCGAGCCGTTTTTATCATCGTAAACAACAACATGACTTGAAGGTAAAATTCCGAGAGAAGAAAGTGTTTTAGAAAAATCTTCTGCAGACGGCAAAGGATGTCTTCCTCCGTTGGCTGGATTTTCTGAAATGGAAGCCAAATCACGATTTAAATCTACAAAACGAGCTCCTTTTAAATGTTCATTCTGATAGTTTTCAAAAGCATTTGCACCAGCTCGAGCATCAACTAAAATAATATTTGAAGCAGAAACTAATTCTTCGGCAGAAATTAAAGGTGATATAGGTTTCATTTTTTTATTTTTTCTTCGAATTTCCCATCCAAAGAAGGGCATTCAAAATTAATTGACTTTGCGTTTTATTTTCAAAAGTGTACGACAAGGTTTTGTTTGTTCCACCTTCATAATCAATATCATTGTGTCCCATATTTACGTACAGCATTTTGTATTTTTTATTGGTCCAAACAACAGGGTAATAACCGCTGTGCCAGATTTCATGCGCTTTTGGGCCAGTTCCTAACGGAAAACTAGATTCGTCAATTGCTAATAAAATTTCGATATCCGGGTTTTTGGTTAAATCATTCGACCATCTATACCATTCGTTTGGTGCAGAAGTGAAAGTTTTAGGAATATTTTTAGTCACCGGATGCTGATTTTCTACTCGTAAAACTGCCGATGTTGGTTTCCAAGTATTGCTTCCATATTCTCCAGATCCTAAAAAAGTATTATGATACCAGTTCCAATCCTGATTATAGCTGGAATCATTTAATGCAAATGCCGAAAAGTGAAATCCGATGAAACCGCCTCCGTTTTCCATATATTTTTGAAAAGCTTCGCGCTGTTCTTTTTTTTCTGGGCGTGTGTCTAAAAATAAAACAACTTGATATTTCGCTAGAAAATTTGAATTTAAATTCTCCCAATTGCTGGTTGAATCATATTGAAAATGATTTTCGGCAGCTAGTTTTGGGAAATATTTATTCGCTTCATGCACAAAACTGATGTGTGCCTGATCGTTTTTTGCCGTATAAAAAGCAATTACTTTAAATTTTGGATTTTCTTTTTTGTTCTGAGAAAAACTTGAAAAAGAAATCATTAAAATAAAAAATACAATAGATTTCTTAAAAGCGGTTTTATTTTGATTGAAAATAAACATGAATTAACTTGGAATTTTTTCGATCAAAATTTCATTTTCAGATTTATCAAAATAAGTGCAAGTCATTTCAACAATATCAACACGCCATTTTGCAATTCCGCTTTGTGCGCAATGTTTGCAGAAAGTCATATAGTCGGTTTCGCCGTGCTGGTGTTTTACCAAAAATTCAATAAAAAGTTCTTTGTTTGAAAAATCAGCAACTTTGATTTCAGGATATTTTTCTTCAGCTTCAGCAGTATAATTGTTTAAACCGAAATAAATAACGCTTCCGTCATGAACGTAAGTATCATATCCTTTTACCCCTAAAATAATTAAATCCTGAATGTAATTTGGAAAATCTGCACCAGATTTTACTTTTGAGTGAGCTTCTTTTATTTGTTCTATTGTAAACATATTTTTAATTTTAGATTGTTGATTTTAGATTTTAGATTTTGGCACGAATTACACGAATTCAAACGAATTAATTTTTCCTTTAAGCGCAATAAAATTAGTGTGAATTAGTGTAATTCGTGGCAAATAAAAAAAAGTTTTTATTTCAAAAATACGATTAATGCTTTTATAAATGAATCAAAAGATTCGATATGCGGTAAATGTCCTGTATTTGGAATTTCTGTTAATTTTGAATTCGGAATGGCTTTTTGTGTTTTTTTGCCCAATTCGGCATAATTTCCCATTGTTTTTTGAATTTCTGCCGAAACCAAAGGTTTTCCTAAAGCCGTTTTATCTCTCGTTCCAATAATTAAAAGCGTCGGACTTTTGATATTTTTAAATTCGTATAAAACAGGTTGCGTAAAAATCATATCATAAAGAAGAGCAGAATTCCAAGCCACTTTATTATAGTCGGGAGCTGTTGTCCAGCCAGCGCCAAGTTCAGCCCATTTTTGATAATCGGCATTCCATTTTCCGTCATAATAATTTGCCATTTGGTATTTTTTGATGCCTTCGTAATTTTGTTTTAATTCCGATTCGTACCACCAATCAACAGGTTTGTATGGTACAATTAACTTCCAGTCTTCCAACCCAATTGGGTTTTCTAAAATTAGCTTTTCTGTAGTTTCAGGATACATCAATGCAAAACGAGTTGCGAGCATTCCGCCCATAGAATGACCTAAAATAGCTGATTTTTGAATTCCTAAATGATCTAAAAGTTGCTTTGTATTCTGAGCTAATTGCTGAAAAGTATATTGGAAATTATCTGGTTTTGTAGATTTTCCAAAACCAATCTGATCGGGAACAATTACACGAAATCCTTCTTTTGTTAAAGCTTTAATAGTTGTTTCCCAATATGCGCCATTGAAGTTTTTTCCATGAAGGAGAACAATGTTTTTATTATTGTAATTATCTGGTTTTATATCCATATAAGCCATCTTAAGCGCTTGACGCTGATTGCTTAATTCTAAAAAATGAACAGGAAAAGGATATTCATAATTACTTAAATTAATATCGAGAGACTTAATATTTCCTTCTTGAGCAAAACTTAAAAAAGGAATTAAAAGTGCTAATACTTTAAAGATTTTCATGTTTACGGGCATTTGTTTAATAACTTATAAAGTTAAAACGTAACATTTTTAAAACAAAGCTTAAAATCTTAAAGTTATCAGAAAAAAAGAAAAATCAACTTTATGCCATCACTGCAATTATACTTAAAGCAACTTTCCCAAGCTCTTTATCTCCAAGAATTTCTATTTTATCTAATGCTTCAAATGGTGTTATTCCTTTAGAAAATAAAAGCCATGCATCTTGCGGATTAATTTTTACGATTGAAGTAGAATCAGCTTCAAAAGAATCAATAAATTCCCAGTTTTTTTCTTTTTTTATAATACTCCATTGACCGCCAATTTCTGTAGTAATAATCAATGTTACAATCGTGTGTATTGGAGCGTTTGTGTTTCGATACGTATGCGGTAAAGCTTGAATAAAGGTTTTTATAAACGGATAAAATAATTCTTTTGTCATTAATGCTTGTTTTCCGACAGCATCTCTTATCTGCTTTTGATGCAGGAATTTTTCGGTATATTCTCGTGCAATATGAAACCAGTTTGAAGAAATTTCCTGTCCCGCCCAAGCCACAGAAAATATAGCATTTTCAAACAGATTTAGTGTTTGTAAGTGATCTGAATATTCTTTTCCTGTAGTTTCTAATAAATGAATAAGCACATTTGGACTCAATCTTTTTGTAGCATTTGTCCAAGTCATATTCAGTTGATTTAAGAAATCTACCAAATCTTGATATGAATTAATATTTTCAGGATTCTCTCCAAAATACCGATCTCTAGAAATAGATAATCCTCTTAGATTTCCATCTAATAAATGGGATGCAATATCTTTAACTTTCCACTTTTTAGCTACTGTTTGAGCGTTCCATTCTTCTTCAATTAACGATTTTAAAAGATCAATTAATAAAGTGTCCAGAATAGGGAAGAGTTCTAAAGTCTGAATTGGAATTATTTCTGAAGATTTCATTTAATTTGTTTTTTGATCAGGAATTCTGAAATCACCATTTTTTAAAGTCACAACACGTTGCGGATACGGAATGTCAATGTTATTTTCGTCAAATCTCTTTTTGATGCTTTGAAGTAAATCGCAATACATTACAAATCCGTCAGTAGAGTTTTTTGCCCAAGCCCAAGCTTTTAGATTTACGCTAGAATCGGCTAAAGCAACAACTCGAGCGGTTACCAATGGAGTATTCTCTTTTTTATTTTCGTCAGTACGTGTGTCAATAAATAATGGATGTTTGGCGATTTCATCTTTTATTATTTCCAAAGCTTTTTCGATATCAGAATCGTAACTAATGCCAATTTCTATTATTTTGCAGCATTTAGTATCGTGCATATTTGTGTTTACAATAATCTGCGCGCTAATTACCGAATTTGGTATTATAATTCGGTTGTTTTCAGCATCTTTCAAAACGACTTGACGCAGATTAATATCTTCAACAGTTCCAACAAAATTATTGATGGTAATTTTATCATTGATTTTAAAAGGTTTAAAAATCACCAAAAATATTCCGCTCACAATATTACTTAAAGCTTGTTGTGAAGCCAAACCAGCAACAAGAGAAATAACGCCAGCTCCAGCTAAAAACGAATGTCCAATGATTTTAAATTCGGGGATTTGTATTAAAGCAAAAGCAAAACCTAAAATATAAATTATAGTGATGATTAGGTGTTTTAAGAATTTAAAACCAGTTGCGTCATAATCTTTATCGATTTGTTTTCTATACAAAAGATAGCGAAGCGCTCTGTCTGTAATCGCGCCCAAAACAATTGTTGTAATTGCTATGATGGCAATAAAAAATCCGATTCTAAAGTCTTTTATGTAATCTATCATAGCTTGTTTTTTACATTAATGAGAAATAACAGATTCGATTAACCAATCATTTTTTACTTTTTTCAAATTGAATTCGATAGGCATAACAGCATCCATATCTGGAGTGACAATAATTTGAGCAGTCGAATCGGTTATTTCTTTTTCAAAGTAAGAAGCCTTTTTTTCTTTGTCTAAAAATCTGGTCTTTTCTTTATCTGGAATACTTTTTTCCATCTTTTTGAGAGTTTCCAAAATCATCTGATTTTCTTTATTTGTAATCAGAAAATTTTTTGCAGTTTCAAAATCAAAATGGTTTGTTGCAGACAGATAAGCTTGAACAGTCTCTTTTGGAGATTTAGATTCTTTTACAGCATTTATTTTTTCAGAAGATTTGATTTCGTCTGAAGATTTATTTTTGCAATTTGCAAAAAGAGCCAGAATAACAAAAAAAGAAAATAAACGTCTCATTTGTTTATATTTTAAAGTCCAACGAAATCATCGCTTTTTGGAAATATAGATAAAGCTTGAACAGCAATTTCTGGAGTAGGAGAGGCTAATTTTCTAAGTTTAGTGTCCATCCAAGCGCCATCAACTGTAATTGTCGCACAAAGCGTGTCGTCTTCTCTTCTAAATTCGTGAATAATTGACCAGCGAGAAGCATCGGCTTTCATTTTTGAAGTTTTGGTATGAATGAAAATTTTGTCTGAAAGTTTTAATTCTTTTCTGAAAACACATTCTTCTCTAAATAAAACAGGTCCAAAACCTTGCGTTTGCATAACTTTTAGAGTTAGTCCCAGTTCTTCAAGGATTTCGATACGATGCTGTGCGCCAAAATCGTAATAAGCACTGTGACGAACATGAAAATTTGGGTCAAGATCTGACCAACGAAAAGATATTTCTTTTGTAAATGAAGCCATTTTGTAGTTGTAATTTTAATTTGAAATCGAAATTACGAATAAAAACTGAGTTTATTTTAAAGTTTCATTTTAGAAAGTTCAACTTCCAACTTGTCAAAATTCTCTTCATTTTTATCAACGACATAAGGTTTTAATTTCTGGCATTCTTCTTCCGTTTCAAAAAGCATTTTAAAAACCACTTTAGTTTGATTTTCTGCAATCCTTTCAAAAGTAGTCAGGATTTGAAAAAGGGGTTTAGAATGGCGTTTCCAGGCAATCAGATTAGGTTTTTCTATTTTGATAAATTCACATTCGTTGGCATAATTACCGACTTCAGGGCCATGCATTATAAAACTCCATTTTCCGCCCTCGCAGAAATTAAATTCGTTGAAAGTATTCGTAAATCCTTTTGGTCCCCACCAATTTTTTAGATGTTCTGGATTGCTCCAAGCTTTAAAAACAAGTTCTTGTGGGAAGTTTAAAACTCTGGTAGTAACAATTTCTGAATCCGGTGTTGTTGAAAGAATATCTGAAGTCATAGCTAAAAGTTTTATTATTAAAAAAGAAAGAGCATGATAAAGTTAGAATTTAATTTATGGAATCAGATGTTTTTTGTTCTGTTTTAGAATTTAATTTTTTGACAATGAAAGGCAAAGTTAATCCTTGTCCGATAAGTGTAAAAAGAACGACTGCAACTGAAATAAAAATAATGGCATTACGCTCAGGAAAAGGATTTCCGTCTTCAAGAAATCTCGGAAGTCCGATGGCAATGGCAAGAGATACAATACCTCTCATTCCAGACCAACCTAAAATAATACTGTTGTTGAAGTCTAAAAGCGCGTCTTCACTAATTTTTCTTCTGCCGCCGCGATTCTTTTGAAAGGCTTTTTGAAGGTTTATTTTTTGAAGAAATATTCTAACAAACCGTATTAATAATGCGACAATTGTAATGATAAAAGCATAAACAATATAAGGAAGAATCATATCGTCGTCGATATCTTTTAATACATATCTAAAATTAAGTCCGATTAGAATAAAGATCAATCCATTTAATAAGAATATAATAATATCCCATAGATTTCGCGAGCTATTTTTTAAGCTTTCAGGAAATACTTTTTTGCTAAAACGGGCAATTGCCAATCCTGAAACAACAACAGCAATAACACCAGAAACCTGCAAATGTTCAGCAATTAAATAGGTTACAAAAGGCATTAAAAGCATAAAACTTATGGTAACGTTTGCATTTTTACGGACCTTTTTTAAAATAACGGATAATATTTTTGACATCACAAAACCTACAAGAAAACCTCCGCCCAATAAAATAATAAATTGCAACGTTGCCTTCCAGATTACAAAAGCAGATCCCATTACGGCAGCAACAGCGAATCGGTATGCAACCAACGCAGAAGCATCATTTATTAAACTTTCGCCTTCAAGAATAGTTATGGTTTTATGTGATATTCCAAGACCTTTTGTAATACTTACTGCGGCAACGGCATCCGTTGCAGAAAGAATAGCACCAAGTACAAATGCGAGTGGCCAAGTGATATCTGGAATCATATAATGAGCAACAACGGCAATCCAAAATGTGGTTAGAAAAACTAAGGTAATAGCAAGCGTGCTTATGGTATTGAGATTGGTTTTAAAATCTTTTGGCGAAATATTAAAAGAGGCATCATATAATAATGGAGGAAGGAATAAAAGAAAAATAATTTCTGGATTGATTTCAATTTCATTCATAGTGGGAATAAAACCAATCGCAATTCCAACAATTACAAGTAGAATAGGGTATGGCAGTTTTGCTTTATCAGCAAAGGCAGATAATCCGATAACAATGGCGAGTATGAATATTATGATGCTGTAGTTTTCCATTCTGAAGATGTGCTAATTGCAAAGATCAGTTCTTATTTCTTTTCAAATGTCAAATTATTTACAAATTCTGTCAAGATACTTTCGTAAAATGGGAATCGAGTTTCTTTGACACTTATTGCAATTGTAAACGAATTAATTTTGGAGGTTACATCAATAAAAAAGTATCTATACAAACCGTTGTTTCCTTCAACATTCTTATCCATTTTTACTTTAGTAATTTTTAGTGACGGATCATTAATGCTAAATTTATAATCGAATTGTGAAGAAGTATTGGTAGGTTCTTTTTTTGTATTCGGAATAAATATTTGCACATCAGGAGCTTCTGAAAATTTGTTTGACGCGTCTTGTTTATTATTAACAGGTCGACACAAGTATGTAATTAATGAATCCTCTTTGGTTTTGTCGAAATAAATCCAAATATGATTCGGAGTCGAGGCTTTAACGCTTATTTCGTCAAAACTATATTTGTCGTCATAATAGATATTTGTCATGAAGCTTCCGTCATCATTGTATTTTTCCCATTTTCCATACCAATAATTGTCTTTAGCGAGACCTTTTCCAATCATGATTCCGTTAGAATTATAATATATCGTTTCGCCATTAAAAGCATCATTTACGAAATTGGTTGCTCTTTTAATTTGGCCATTATCAAAATATAAAAAAGACTTTCCTTGTTTAATGTTATCTACAAATTGAGTAGTTTCAATTAAAATTCCTTTATCATTATAAAAATTAAATTTTCCTTGTTTAATTAAAGAATCTTTTTTTGTGGAATATCCTGCCATTTGAAGCGTATTGTTGATATAATAATCTTTAACTTCAAAAAGATTAGCACTAGGTGAAACAACTCTGTAAAAAGCTGCGTTTTTCTTTTCACAAACTTTCCAGTTAGTGTCATAAAATGTTGTGGTTTGAGAAAAACTTAAATGAGCAATTACAAAAGATAAAATTGAAAAAAGAAATTTCATATAAATTTTAGATTAATTGGTTTTTACCCTGTTTTTTTACTTCATTAATTATGATAATTCATTTGTGAATCAGTCTTTTTTAAGTCTGACAATGGTTAAGATTATCTTCTCAAATATATAATATTTACTTATAAGTCCTAATCATTATTTATCTGAACGCCTATTATTAATTCATTTTTAATGACACACAAATGATTAAATTACAATATGTCAGGTTTTGAAAATGTCATGTTGTCAGATGATTTTTAAGGTCTCGACAATAAAACTGACAATTTTATTTGGTTTTTTATATTGGCACAAAGATTGACTTATGCCACCTGAGTTATAAAATTAAATCGAAAATTAAATATATAAAAAATGGGTAAAATAATCGGAATTGACTTAGGTACGACGAACTCTTGTGTTTCTGTAATGGAAGGTAACGAAGCAGTTGTTATCCCTAACGCAGAAGGAAAAAGAACTACACCATCTATCATCGCTTTTGTTGAAGGTGGAGAAATTAAAGTAGGTGATCCTGCAAAAAGACAAGCAGTAACGAATCCTACAAAAACGATTGCTTCTATTAAACGTTTTATGGGACACACTTTTGCTGAAACTCAAGAAGAGGCAAAAAGAGTTCCTTACAGTGTTGTAAAAGGTGACAACAATACTCCACGTGTGGATATTGACGGTCGTTTATACACTGCTCAAGAATTGTCTGCAATGACACTTCAAAAAATGAAAAAAACTGCTGAAGACTATTTAGGTCAAACAGTAACTGAGGCGGTTATTACAGTTCCTGCTTACTTTAACGATGCTCAGCGTCAAGCTACAAAAGAAGCTGGTGAAATCGCTGGTCTTAAAGTTATGCGTATCATCAACGAGCCAACTGCTGCTGCACTTGCTTACGGATTAGATAAAAAAGGAAATGATCAAAAAATTGCTGTTTACGATTTAGGTGGAGGTACTTTTGATATCTCTGTTCTTGAATTAGGAGACGGTGTATTTGAAGTATTATCTACAAATGGTGATACTCACCTAGGTGGTGATGATTTTGACCAAGTTATTATTGACTGGTTAGCTGACGAATTTAAAACTGAAGAAGGTATTGACTTGCGTTTAGATCCAATGTCATTACAGCGTTTGAAAGAAGCTGCTGAGAAAGCTAAGATTGAATTATCATCTTCTGCTGAAACAGAAATCAACTTACCATACGTAACTGCTACTGCTTCTGGACCAAAACACTTAGTGAAAAAATTATCTAGAGCTAAATTTGAGCAATTATCAGATTCTTTAGTAAAACGTTCTATGGAGCCAGTTGCTAAAGCATTAAAAGATGCAGGTTTATCTACATCTGATATCGACGAAGTAATCCTTGTAGGAGGTTCTACTCGTATGCCAAGAATCGCTGACGAAGTTGAAAAATTCTTCGGTAAAAAAGCTTCTAAAGGTGTTAACCCTGATGAGGTTGTTGCTATTGGAGCTGCTATTCAAGGTGGAGTTTTATCTGGAGATGTAAAAGATGTATTGTTACTTGACGTAACGCCTCTTTCTTTAGGTATCGAAACTATGGGTGGTGTATTGACTAAATTAATCGAGTCTAACACAACTATCCCAACTAAAAAATCTCAAGTATTCTCTACTGCTGCTGATTCTCAACCATCTGTTGAAATTCACGTATTACAAGGAGAAAGAGCTATGGCTGCTGATAACAAAACTATCGGTCGTTTCCACTTAGATGGTATTCCACCAGCACCAAGAGGAGTTCCTCAAATCGAAGTAACTTTCGATATCGATGCTAATGGTATCATCAAAGTTTCTGCAACTGATAAAGGAACTGGAAAATCTCACGATATCCGTATCGAAGCTTCTTCTGGATTAACAGCTGAAGAAATCGAAAAAATGAAAAAAGATGCTGAAGCTAACGCTGATGCTGACAGAATCGCAAAAGAAAGAGCTGAGAAATTGAACGAAGCTGACAGTACTATTTTCCAAACTGAAAGTCAATTGAAAGAATTGGGAGATAAATTGACAGACGATCAAAAAACAGCTATCGAATTTGCTTTAACTGAATTAAGATTCGCTCATCAATCTCAAGATCTTGAGGCAATCCAAAAAGGATTAGACAATGTAAATGCAGCTTGGAAAACAGCTACAGAAGCAATGTACGCTCAAGGTGGTGAAGGTCAACAAGCTGCTCCACAACAAGAGCAGTCTTCTGGAGACAATGTTGAAGACGTTGAATTCGAAGAGGTTAAATAAGTACTGATTAACATCAGTTAGTAATAAGTGTTAAACCGCTGTAAACGTAAAGTTTACAGCGGTTTTTCTTTTTTATGCATTTTTGTTTCTGCTGTTTTTTAATCGTTTTTTATCATATATTTGTACCATATTTGTACCGGCACTTAAAAGGCGATAATGTGGCACTTATGTATACTTATGGCACTTAAATTGGGGATAAAGGAGATGAAAAGAATAAATAAACAATGTCTTGTATGCGGGGAAGTGTTTCTGCCCAAGACCGTAACTTCTATCTACTGCTCGCCAAAATGCAGTAAAAAAGCATACAAGCAGAAGATGAAGCAGCTTAAAAATGAAGCAGACATCAAAGCGATGATCGAGAAAATACCGCAGGATAGGGCATTTCTTTCTGTCCCGGAAGCTGGCATGCTTTTTGGCATAGCAAAAAGAACCCTTTACAGGTTTGTCGATCAGGGAAAAATTCCTTCAGTTAATCTGGGAATCCGCCTTGTACGGATAGACCGGAGCATTATGGAAAGGATGTTTGGCCCTGCCCGCAGCCTGCGGCAGGATGAAAGCGCACCGAAGAAAAAATTATACAGCCTCGAGAAAGAAGACTGCTATTCCATCGGCGAAATAGCTCAGAGATTTCAGATATCTGAAGGTTCTGTCTACAGCCATATCAGGAAATATTCAATCCCTACCAGACAGATTGGAAAACATGTATATGCCCCAAAAAGCGAAATTGATAAATTGTATAACGGAAATGATTTTATATGAAGCAATTAGCAAAAACCAAGGTGACTGTGCGTCTTCGAAAAGCAGAAGACAAAAATCAATGGTATGTTTACATAGAGAGCTATCCTGTAGAGGTTTCCGGAAAGAAAGCTCCTCAGAGAATCCGCGAGTATTTAAACAGATCCGTTACAACAGTGGAGTGGGACAAGAAAAGAGCAGCCCAGACAGATGCAGAGGGTGTAAAATCCTACAAACCCAGACGCAGCGATAACGGAATAATAATCTGCAGAAGCGAAAGCGACCGCGAGATAATGCTTTATGCTGACGGGGTGCGTAAAATCCGTCAGAAAGAATACGATAATATAGATCTTTACAGTGATGCTGAGAACCTATTGGTTGAACAGAAAGAAAGAGGAAAAGAGGATTTTATCAGATACATTTCTTCTGTAGCAGCTAAAAGACACGCCCGAAGTTCAAAATCCATTCAGATCAATTGGGAGCGGACCAGAGAATTTTTAAAAAGCTACTCTGTAGGCAGTCTGATGTTTTCTCAGATTAACATCAGAATGGCGGAAGATTTTAAACTCTTTCTGCTGGGTGCCCCGCTCGGAGGAGGCAAAAAAGGAATACTTTCCCTCAATACTGCGGCAAGGTATTTTTCCATTTTTAAAGCAGCTTTGAAACAGGCTTTTATTGATGGATATTTAACCGTTGATTTATCTTCACAAGTAAAAGGCATACCTGAGCAGGAATCACGACGCGAATATCTTACCATTAAAGAATTAAACGTGTTGGCTGAAACGCCCTGTGAAAAAGATGTCCTTAAAAGAGCCGCGCTTTTCTCAGCGCTCACCGGCCTGCGGCATTCCGACATTCAGAAGCTGCGCTGGAAAGAGATAACCCTGGAAGACGGCATGGCCAAACTGCATTTCACGCAGAAAAAGACAAGAGGTGTCGAGTATATGCCAATTTCTGAGCAGGCTTTAGATCTCTGCAGAGAACCGAGGCTTCCCGGGCAGCTTGTTTTTGAGGATTTGCCGGACCCGTCGTGGATTTCACGCCCTCTGAAAAAATGGGTTGAATCTGCCGGCATTAAAAAAAATATTACCTTCCACTGCTTCCGCCATACATTTGCAACATTGCAGCTCTCAAGCGGTACAGACATCTATACGGTCAGCAAAATGCTGGGTCATACCAACGTAAAAACTACTCAAATCTACGCCAAGGTAATAGATGAGAAGAAAAACAGAGCTTCTCAGGCAATACAATTGGAATCTTTAAAGAAAAGAGCGCAATGAAAATAAAGTACTTTGAATATATTGCAGTTTACCTGTCTGTTTTTTTAGTCTGCGTCTTTGTCGGTGCAATCGGAAGACTGGTGCTTTTGGAAAAAGGTGCGGATGAATATACGGCCGGCGTTTTCTTTTGGATCAGCACTGGATTTGGAGTTTTAATGTTTGCAATTCTAAGTTTATTTCTAAATGGTTTGGCTGAGAGATTGGTTAATCGTTTTTTGAAGGCAGAAAAAAATGAATCGCCTGAAAGCCGCATTGCAAGTAAGGACTATGTAAAAATAGAAGAGGAACGGCAGGATGCTTTAATCAAGCCCGAAATTCCTGAAAATAATAATGCAGCCATTGATATTGAGCAGATAAGGAAGGAGCGGCAAAATGTAGCCAGAAATCAAAAACAGGCCAGAATTGATACAGCCATCCGTTATACGCAGCAGGAGTTTGCGCTGTACATGTCGGATGATGATCTGGAGCAATTGGGCAGCAACATAATTATATATGCTGAAGGCATAAATTTTGAAAAGATTAAACCGGTAAAAGTAAAAGATCTGTCCAATCTGGATCTGTATCATTTTGGCTGGAATATCTGGAATTGCTTTAAAGCCACCAGACAGGACAGAGCCGCGGAATTTCTAAAGCTGACTTTTGCTGAAGCTCTAAAAGATGTCGAACAGAACAGCATTAAAACGCATCTGAAAGATGATGAACATAAAGGTATTATAAAGATTATGGAAGATCTTGCAGATTTTTAAATACCAATAGTTTGAAAGCACTGTGTTTTTCAGGTGTTTCTGCTGGGAAGAACGACACAGCAGAAACACTTTTTTCATTTGCACCATAACTTTTAAAAACGAAAGCTATGGATACAAACGAAATCTCTTTTGAGAACCTTCCCAAAGCAGTAGCGCACTTAGTGAAAGAAATTGCCGAGATCAAACTTCTGATTCAGAATGTGCAGGTATATGAATCTAAAGAAAAAAGCATTCCTATCGGCATCGAAGAAGCAAGCCGGCTGATAGGAAAAGCAAAGCCGACAATTTATGCTCTTGTAAGGCAGAGAAGAATTCCGTGCTATAAATATGGTAAAAAGCTGTATTTTTTTGAAGAAGAGCTTTTAGAATGGATTTCTAAAGGGAAAAAGAAAACAATACAGGAAATCGAATCAGAAGCGATGAAATTTAATAATAAACGAAATAAATAACAGGCACCAATAATACTTATATCATTCTATTAGATAATCAAAAAGCATTTCATGCAAAGCGATATGCTGTTTAAGAAAAATAAACCATCCTTTTTACTGCTGCATAATAGAATGATGATGTTTTTTCTTGGACAGATGGGCTTTGAGATCAGTAGTATTCAAATAAGGATTAATAAAGTGTATTTGTAGAAAGGAGTGCTTTTTGCTGCAGATAAACTGCTAAAATTAATTTGCCCAGTTTTTTTATCACTACTAATCTATGGATCACAAGTTATATATTTATTGGAATTACAATTGTAAAGACTGTTCCATTCTCCTGGTCCGAAGTTAATGTAATCTGGCCATTTAAAAGCTGGACAATCTTTTGTGAATAAGCCAGGCTGATATTTAATATATCACCGTTTGAGTGCGATCTGTCAAATAGGTGGAAGGGGTTAGAGGACTGCACAAAAAAACTGCCATTATCCGAAATTACAAAACGCATGCAGTCTTCGAACTGGTACTTATTTTTAGTTTCGATAAAAAGATTTGTGCGGATAACATCTGCCGTAAATGTAACCTCAAATAAATCCAGCTCCTCTATGTTTTTATTGGTTATGGAATAGTTAATTATCTCACTTATAAGATTTATCAATAAGCTGCGGTCACACTGGAAAGAAAAATCATTTTTCAATGCTGTCAGATCTTTCATGATAATCTTTACTTGCGGAAAAATGTTTTCAAATCGATATGCTGTCATTTTAAACACTTCAGAAAGTCTGATAGGGACGTACTGCAGCTTTTTGTTATCTAAAGAATTATATTGTTCCAGGTTTTCGAGTAAAAAACTCACCTTAACCGCAAAGGAATTGATTTTTTCAATTATGCGGGCTCCTTTCATGCTTAATGCTGATTCTTGGTCAGACAATACGCTGGCGAATAATTTTATTTTCCGCAAAGGCTCCTTTAAATCATGTGACAGGACTTTATTTAATTCAACCTGCTGGGAATTTTTTTGGGACAGCTTACGAAACTGGAGCTCTAATTTTTGCTGCGTAGATTTCAGTTCCTCACGAACTGCAATAAGTTCATGGTTTTCTTCTATGGCCTTTTCTGCAAGTTTTTTTGCTTTCAGGAGTTCTTTCTCGTGAAGATTTCGCTTTGATATCTGCATTCCTGCACAGTACACTGTGTAGGTATCATTATTTCCGGCTAATGCCATATTAAACAATACTGGGAGCTGCCGCTGGTCACTGGTGACAAATGAAAGGTAAACTTCATTTGCGGCTCTCTGCATTTTTATCAGTGGATAAAAATGTGTCTGGAGGTAAATTCTCCCGCCTGCAGTCAGTAAATCTTCAATTCGCATTTTATACTTAATTTCGGAAACTTCATATCCTAAATCTTTAAGGAAATAATCGTTAATTGCAGTTATGAGCCCGTTATTAGAAAATGAAAACTGGTAACAGGGGAAATTGTCCTTAAATTGGCCGGAAGAACTAGGCATTACTATAATTGTTTTCAGCTAAGAAATCCTGGATTATCTGGATTGTTTCTTTTGGATGGCTTAAATGGGGGCAGTGCCCTGTGGCTTTCATCCTAACTATTTTACTGTTTGCAACTTTCGCAGAAATGTAGTCTCCTACTGATTCTGGAGCGATAATGTCGTCGGCGCACTGCATAATGAGCACTGGAATTTTAATTTTTGATAAGTCATTTCGATTGTCTGAGAAAAATGTAACTTTAGCAAAACGTTTTGTAATGAAGGTGTCTGTTGCGCAGAAACTTTCCTCCAATTCAGAAGCCAATTCAGGACGGTCGCCGTTTTTCATTATGGCAGGAGCTAAAAAACCTGCCCATCCTAAGTAATTATTTTCCATTATATCCAATAAGTCATCTAGGTCTTTTTTATCAAAACCGCCTGTATAAATATCATCATTGACATAACAGGGCGACGGTCCGATCCAGACCATGCTGCTAAAAAGGGCAGTCTTTTTGATAAGTGCCACAGCGCCTATCATGGCACTGACCGAATGTCCGACAAAGGTTATGTTTTTTAAATTTAGCTCCTCACAGATTTCAATCAGATCCTGAGCGTAACCGTCAAGAGTAGAATAACGTTCAATATTATAAGCACTTGCTTCAGATTTGCCGCAACCTACATAGTCAAAAACAATAATCCGGTAATTTTGACTGAAAGCCGGGGTGATAAGCCGCCACATATTCTGGTCGCAGCCAAAACCATGAGCAAAAAGCAAAGCATCATTACCTTGTCCAAAAATCTTCACATTATTCCTTAAGGCAATATCTCCCAAATTATAATTTCTAAAAAAAGTACTAGTTTAAAGTCAAAAATACGAAATATTTAGTAGATATTGATATTGGTTTTCAGGGTTTTCTTTTGCACAGGCAGTAATTAAATTTGGAAACTGCCCAAAGGTGGTTTGCAGGGCAGGATTTATTGGTTTTAATGGGATCTTTCTTTCTTTCTTTCTTTCTTTCTTTCTTTCTTTCTTTCTTTCTTTCTTTCCAGATGTTAGTTACTTTAGACTGCTTTTATTTGTTTTAGATTTTTTTATTTTGATTTTGGCTGTTGAAGGCGGTTGCTTGAAGTGAAGTATTTTAAAAGTATTTTTATCTAAGGGAAGAAAGAGGGGCAGCAGTTTTTGTCTGACTCCGATTAAATAGTGGATCTCTGCTGTTTTGTTCGTGAGACGCGGCGATTCTGATCAATTTTAGGTTGTAAAGCTTTTGATTGAGGTGGATTTAAAAAAGTGTATATTGAAAACTTTAAAGTAAGTTTCTTTAATTAAAATCTTAAAAAAAGATTTGGATTTTTATGACAGAAAAGCACCAACTCCAAAAAACAAGTGTGAAGATTTTGTCGCAAAACTTTGGTTGGGTGAATATCGTTTAAAATCTATTTAACTTTTTGCAGCAATACAGCATCCACTCCAAATTTATTGCTTCAAGCTGTTTGGGTGTCCCCATAGAAATTGCAGAACGATGTCTTTAATTTTATAATGGAAGAAATTTTATAATAGGAGAGCACACTTTTCATCATTTGTGAAGCAAGCGATTGTTTCATTTTTAGAAAATTTGGTTGCAGATTATAATTTGCAACATCAAACTGTTTGATTTTGAGTTCTTTGTTTTGGCAATAACTTAATTTTAGTAATACTAATTTATAAATATTGCAATTATGAAGAAAAAAGCTTTATCGATAGTTTTAACTAGTTTGCTGCTGCTGTTATTTATCAATGTAGAAGCCCAATCCAAAAAGAAACCTAATATTATAATGTTGATTTCTGATGATACTGGATGGGGAGATCTTGGAGTGTATGGTGGAGGTGAGTCACGCGGCATGCCTACTCCCAATCTGGATAAAATGGCCAAAGAAGGAATGCAGTTTTGGGAGTTTTACGGACAGCCGAGTTGCACACCGGGAAGAGCGGCTATGATAACCGGACGCATTCCTAACAGAAGCGGTATGACAACGGTAGCCTTTCAGGGCCAGGGAGGAGGTCTGCCAGCAGGTGAGTGGACCTTGGCCTCTGTTTTAAAGAAAGCGAATTACAAAACCTACTTCTCCGGGAAATGGCATTTAGGAGAAGCTGATTATGCGATGCCTACTGCACACGGTTTTGATAAAATGCAGAATGTGGTGTTGTATCATTTGAATGCATATACCTATGCTTTCCAATCTTGGAATCCTGATATGACTCCTGAAATGCTGGCTTTTTTTAAGAAAGTAACCACTGGAGTATTGGAAGGTGAGGCTGGAGGAAAAGTTAGAGAGGTTTCTAAAGTTACCGAGGAAAATATTGCTGAGCTGGACATGATGAAGACTGATAATGTCTTAAAACAGCTGGATTCCTATGCAGCGGCTAAGGATCCGTTTTTCATGTGTGTGAACTTTGCCAAAAACCACCAGCCTAACCTGCCGTCTAAAAAATTTAAGGGAAAATCTCCCGGGGCCAGCAAATATGCCGACTGCGTAATGGAGATGGACTATAATGTCGGACGAGTGATGGATGAGATCAAAAAACTGGGAATTGCAGAAAATACCATTGTAATTTATACTGTTGATAATGGGGCATGGCAGGACGTACATCCTGATGCAGGCTATACGCCTTTTAGAGGTTCAAAAGGAACAGACAGAGAAGGAGGAAGCCGAGTTCCTGCAATTGCATGGTGGCCAGGGCAGATAGAAGCAGGAAAACAAAATCATAATATAGTAGGAGGGCTTGATCTGATGGCAACTTTTGCCAGCCTGGCCGGTGTGGAACTTCCTAAAAATGACCGTGAAGGTAAACCTATGGTTTTTGACAGTTACGATATGTCCAATGTATTATTCCAGAAAGGCAAACCGCTTCGCAATAACTGGTTTTATTTCACGGAATCTGAATTATCTCCTGGTGCAGTGCGAGTGAGCCACTTTAAAGCGGTTTATAATACGAGAGGAGATAATGGGGCGCAGGCAGGAAGTGATGCTCCGGGACAACAGCTTGGATGGAGAGGTGACGAAACATACATTGCAACTGTTCCAGCCATTTATGATCTGTGGCAGGATCCGCAGGAGCGCTATGATCTGTTTATGAACAGCTTTACAGAAAAAACATGGACGCTTCCAGTTTTCAATAAGGCTATTCAAGACCTGATGAAAACATATATCCAGTACCCTCCAAGACCCATGCAGGGAGAAGTCTATTTAGGCAATGAAACAATCACAAGGTTCAGAAATATCCAGGAAGCAAAAAAATTAATGGAAGAAAAAGGCATGAAACTGCCTGAAGATGTCAAATATTAATTCAACTAAATCTTAACTTTAAAAAAGGTGGATTAAAAATTCCACCTTTTTTTGAATCAAGACTTTTTTAATCCGAAATATTTATAGAAAAAAAGATGAAAAAGACAATAAAACACCCCCGATTTAAATTGGCCTTTTTTTTGTTATTAATGGCACTAGCCTCAGGCTGTAAAAAAGAAACGGCAAAAGACCAGAATAAAGATGTGCCGGCCCAAGAAATCTCATCTGAGAATAATTCTCCTCTGAGCTCGTGGAACGATACAAAAGTAAAACAGGACATCATTGCCTATGTAAAAGATGTAACCAATAATGAAAGCCCTAATTTTATACCTGTAAAGGACCGCATCGCAACTTTCGACAATGACGGAACTTTATGGGCAGAACAGCCTTTTTATTTCCAGCTTTTCTTCGCCTTGTATCAGATCAAGGCCTTAGCTCCGAAACATCCTGAATGGAAGAACAAGCAGCCTTTTAAGGCAGTTTTGGAAAATAATATGGCAGAACTGATGAAGCAGGGAAAGGCAGGACTGCTGCAGATTGTGGCCGTCAGCCATGCAGGAATGTCTACCGATGAGTTTGAAGCCAGTGTCAGCAAATGGATCGGCACCGCACAGCATCCGACAAAGAAAAAACTTTACAAAGACCTCATTTACCAGCCTATGCTTGAATTGGTTCAATATCTTCAGGCAAACCAGTTCAAAGTATTTATTGTTTCTGGAGGAGGTATAGATTTCATGCGCGCGTGGGCTGAGGATGTCTACGGAATCCCAAAAGACCAGATTGTAGGCAGTACCCTTCAGGCAAAATATGAATACAACAATGGCAAACCGGTGATAACAAAACTGCCTGCTCTGGATTTTAATGATGACAAAGAAGGAAAACCAGTTGCAATAGAAAAGTATATTGGAAAAAAACCGGTTTTCGCAGCAGGAAATTCAGACGGTGACCTTCAGATGCTGCAGTGGGCCGCTTCCAATAAATACAAGAATTTTGAATTGTATGTCCACCACACAGATTCTATCCGCGAATGGGCATATGACAGAAAATCTCCAGTGGGGACACTCAATAAAGGACTTGATGAGGGAAAGGCTAAAAATTGGGCTTTTGCGGACATGAAAATGGATTGGAAAGTGATTTTTCCTGACAATTAACTAATTAAAATGCGAACTATGAAATTAAAAATATTTAACCGGGAAGCAAAAGGCGCCAGAGATTATGCTGCGTCATTAGTGATGCTCTTCGCGGGGTGCATTGCTGGGGCGGCGCAGGAAACCGAAGAAAACAAGGAACCACAGAGCGGTGCCACTTCGGTAAAACTATCACAGGAAGTGATGAACCCGACAACTCTGGCATGGCAGCTGCAATTGGAAGAATATGCAATTTTTAAGACTGAGGGACAGGATGGATTCGCACAAAATTTTCGTTTCAGGGGGATAATTCCTTTGAAAGAAGGATTTTTAATTAAAGTGCCGCAGCTAATAAGGGTTATTACTTTTTTAAATACGGCGCCAGACGGCAAAACTGGATTGGGAGATCTGACTTTGAACCAGTTTTTTCTTCTCACTAAGAAAGACTGGGGGGAGTTTGGTGCGGGATGGAATATTCAGATACCTACAAGAACCGACGACCAGCTTGGTTCTCCCCAGTGGAGTATCGGTCCAGCTTTCACAGTTACTTTCACAGATCTTGGAAAATGGCAGATGTACTGGATCTGGGAAAACTTTTTCTCTATATCGGGAAATGGAAAGTACGGTTCATCAGCCTATGCAGTGCTGCAGCCAAATGTCTTCTACACATGGCCAAACGGCATCTATGCAGGTATTGAGCCCGAGTGGCAGATTGATTACAAAACCGGGAAAGTTGCCATACCGATGGATTTCAGGGTTGGATATATATGGTCGGGCAAATTAAAATACAATGCCTATATCGAGCCTGAAGTCATGGCTTTCAGATCTGACGGATATCCCAGAAACTCAGCGAACTTTGGGGTAAGGCTTGGTTTTAGATGGTATCTGCCAATGTAACATCTGTCCAATCAGCGGTATTAAATTAAAATAATTTTAAAAAAATAAACATATGGCTAATATGTTTGGCAGATTAACAAAGGAAGAAAAAGAAGAATGCTTGGTAAGAATAGAATTTATCACGAATTCCAAAAAGCTTTTTTTAAATAAAGATTTCTGTCTGGCCCAGCTGTCGGAAGAAACAGGAATTACCGGGCATAAAATTTCGTATCTGATTAATGCCGAGTTTGGGGTAAATTTTAATGATTATATAAATTTAAAAAGAATTCAATACTTGCTGGAAAATCTAAATGACCCTGTATTCAAGAATCTATCTATTGAAAAAATGTCACTTATCTGCGGATTTGGCTCCCGAGCAAACTGTTTTAGGGCATTACGTAAACATAAAGGCAAATCTTTAAAACATTTTAAAATAGGCTCGCACCTCTCATAATATTTCTTTTATTAAGTTAAATCAGAGATAAATCAATTTTAAAGTCTCGGCAGAGCAGCAATAAAACTGGCTGCGACTCAGTTAATTTGTAGCTATTTTCTGAAAAGGGTTCTTTGTACTTAATTCTAAGACACGAACCCTTTTATTTATGCGAACTTAAACTTTTAAATGGTTTTGTTACGGTTTTAAGCTATTGTTAAATCTAAATGTACCGATTCTGCACCCAACTCAAATTAATACTCAAATTATAGAAATAAACCATAAACAAATCAATGTATCATTCAATCAGAATATAACTCTAATTATTTCTTTGAATTATTTAACTGTTTTTAATTTTCAACAACGAAGCCCTGTGATTCGAATCTAAGTAGGTAATAATTTGATTTTAATGATCTAAGAAAGATTTAAAAAGTCTGCGCTACAAATAATGCACAAAACTTTCAATGATAGATTAATTGTAAAATGAACCTGTTTTTGTGGAAATTTTTGGGCTGCCTCATTTTTAAAATTAGTTGGTAATAGATGATGACACATTTAAACCAAAATAATGATAAGCGGCTCAATGTATTTAAAAGCTTGCATATTGCCGCGATATTTTTCAGCATCTTATAGAAAGGCTTTATTTATTTTTTAAATGCAACTCATTAAAAAAGGTAAACAATAAAGCGGTCAGTGTAAACATAATTCCCATAGTCAGATTATTGCAGACATAGAAATCCTCTTTAAATTTAAAAGTGAATAGATAATATAAAGGAAACAATAAGCCCAAAATTGTAAATACAGATCCTGAAACCATTAAAATAAGAATAAAATATTTCATAAGACTTTTTTATTTTAAAACAAATGTAAGAAATAAGTGTTTTTTTTAAAGTTAAAATATTGATTTTTAGTAGTTCTCTTTTTGTTTTTTTGTTTTTGAAATGAACTGGCCTCTTAAATGAGAATTCAGCAATTTAGAAATGAAATATTTTATAAAGTAATAACCATCGATAGTGTTATGAAGAGGGATGCGCTGCAATTAAAACATCTTGTGCGGAGAATCTTATTTGAATGAAGTTACGACCGTATGGCAAGATCTTGTTGAAAATTACATCTTTTAAGTTGCTATGAATCATATGGTTCAGCAGCTTTGTCTAGGGAAATGTTAATCCCTTTGTCGGTTAACATTTTATTGGCTTCCACGGTTTTATTTTCCATTTGTCCTTTGGTTATTGATTATTGAATTAAATAATAGTTTAATCCCTTACGTACAGCGAATCCCTCTTTAGATTAAGCAATGCATAATCAGATTAGTTTTGCAGCATGTACATGTTATAATTATTATATTTACTGAAATAACAGCTATTAGTCTATGTACGAGGAATTAAAGTATTGGTATTTAAGGGATCACAAATTGTTTAGAACGCTGAGCTATTCACAAATTAAGCAATTGTGTATTATCACAGGTTTTAAAAAAGCAGCTAAAGGTGAAATTATTTATTTTTCCTCTTCAGATGTACCTCGTATTTTTTTACTTAAAAAAGGAAATATAAAAATAGTTGCCATTGATGATGATGGCAATGAAACAATAAAAGACATTATTCAAAAAGGAGATTTATTTGGCGAATTGACTTTGGAAACGGATGCTAAAGAGCAGGAATATGCAAAGGTACTTTCTGATGATGTAGTAATCTGCAGTTTTTTAATGGCTGATTTTGAAGATTTATTGCTTCGAAATCCTACTCTCGCAATTTCATATACCAAATTTGTGGGTTTAAAAATGAAACGCGTCAAGAACAGTTATGCCAATTTAATTTCTAAAGACGCCAAAACCAGAATGTATCAGTTCCTTAAAGACTGGGCAGAAAAGGAAGGTGTTAGAAATGGAAACACGGTAGCTATCGAAAATTATTTAACCCAAAATGATATTGCTCAGATTATCTGTACTTCGAGGCAAACCGCTGCACAGTTACTCAATGAAATGGAAATTAACCAGCTCTTGAGTTACAACAGAAAGGAAATTATAATTCCAGATATAAGTAAACTATAATTATTTTAGGCAAAGTGTAAATTAGCCGACATTTTGCTTTTTCGCAGTGCTGTAATTTTACATCATCAAAAAGATGTAAAACAAATGCACTATGAAAAAAATACTTTTAATATTTCTGGCAGCCCTGACTTCGGCTGCTCATGCACAAAAGCCGGTTCCTAAATCGGCAATGGATATTGCACCTTTATTAATTGGTGAAAAAATTCCAAACGCAACTTTGAAAACACCTGAAAATGTAGAGGTTAATATTTTAGACATACTAAAAAAGAAAAAAACGGTTCTTGTTTTTTATCGCGGCGGATGGTGTCCGTATTGCAATATCCATTTACAGTCATTGGCCGGAGCCGAAGAACAAATTATCGATTTAGGCTACCAGATTATTGCTGTAAGTCCGGATTCTCCTGAAAATCTAAAAACAACAGAAGAAAAAGACAAAGTAAAATACAGTTTGCTTTCAGATTCAAACATGGAATTAATAAAAGCGGTAGGGATTGATTATCAGGCTCCGGAAAACTACAAAGAGGCAATTAACGTACATTCTAATGGAATCAATAACAGCTTACTGCCAGTTCCATCAGTTTTTGTAGTAAACACCGATGCTGATATACTTTTTGAATATATCGCCCCCGATTTTAAACAGCGTATCTCAACAGAATTATTGGTATCAGTATTAAAAAACTTAAAATAAATTAAAGATGAAAAAGCTGGCATTATTGTTATTGATTTTAATTTCAGGCAGTTCATTTGCTCAAAACGATGCAAAAAGAATCAGCCAGTATAATTTAGAAAACAAGGCAGGTATCCAGGGTTATGATCCTGTTGGATATTTTAATCAGGGAAAAGCAGTTAAGGGGAAAAAAGAAATTTCGGTTTCGTATCAGGGCGTGACTTATAATTTTTCTTCTGCTGAAAATAAAAATGCGTTCTTAAAAAATCCATTAAAATACGAACCTCAATATGGCGGCTGGTGTGCTTATGCCATGGGGAGCACCGGAGAAAAAGTCGAAATAAATCCTGAAACTTTTAAAATTGTCGATGGCAGACTGTATTTGTTCTACAATGCCTATTTTAATAATACATTGAAAAGCTGGAACAAAGATCAGGATAATTTAAAAGGGAAAGCAGATACGAATTGGAAAAAAATATATAAAAACTAAGGTCATGAAAACACAAGTAATACTCTGGGTTTTGAGGCTGACCGCATCTGTAATTTTACTGCAGACTTTGTATTTTAAATTTACAGGAGCACCGGAAAGTATTTATATTTTTTCGACTTTAGGGATTGAACCCTACGGACGATTAGGATCTGGAATTGCCGAACTGATTTTTGCGATTTTAATTTTGATTCCGAAAACAACGTGGCTTGGCGCTTTAGGCGGAATCGGCGTTATGACGGGCGCTGTCTTTTCGCATTTATTTGTTTTAGGAATTGAAGTTAAAAATGATGGCGGGCTTTTGTTTACTCTCGCTCTGATTACGTTTCTATGCTGTTTAGGATTGCTTTATTTGAACAAGAACAAAATAATTAACTTTCTAAAAACTAAATAATCATGCTTCTAAAATCAATAAACCAAAGTTTGGATGAGTTAACAGATTTATTAAACCAGTTATCTGATCCATTATATTCAAAGCCTTGTACGGCTTTGAGCAGCTCAAGTATTGGCGAACACATGCGCCATATTATTGAAATGTTCCAATGTCTTGAAAATAGTTATGAATCTGAAGTATTAAATTATGACAGCAGAGAACGCAGCAAACGCATTGAAACCGAAACCCAGTTTGCAAATGAATGTATTCTGAAAATAAAAAAGGGTTTGAAACCAGATAATAAAATTCTTTTTTTAGAGCAGATGATTGATGGACTTACTTTCAGGATTCAGAGTAATTATTACAGAGAACTGCTGTATAATTTAGAACACTGCGTTCATCATCAGGCTTTAATAAAAGTTGCCGTTTTGCAATTTGAAAATGTTTTGCTGAAGGAAAATTTTGGAGTAGCGCGTTCCACAATCGAATATAGAAAACAATGTGCACAGTAAGTTTTGTAAACAATAAAGGGGCTGCCATTATTACCTCAAACCGGGATGAAAAAGTAGTTCGGCCCGGGGCAGTTGAGCCACGAAATTACAGTCACAAAGGAAAAAATATTATGTATCCGAAAGATTCAAAAGCCGGAGGAACCTGGTTTGCCATTGATGAAAACGGAACGGTCGCAGTTTTGTTAAATGGCGGAATTACAAAACACACACCAATTCTTCCGTTTCGAAAAAGCCGCGGATTAATTGTGCTGGAAATTATCGAAAATGATTCGCCCAAAGACTTTTGGAATCAGATTAATCTCGAAAATATAGAACCTTTTACGCTGGTTTTGTATCAGCAGAAAAGTTTATACGAACTGATCTGGGATGGTGCCGCTAAAAGAACATCAAAGCTGGATGAAACGCAGAGTTACATTTGGTCGTCGGTTACTTTATATCCTGAAGAAGTTAGAAAAAAACGATCTGATTGGTTTTTTGAATTCATCAAAGACAAAAATGAAATCTCGGCTCCGGATATGCTCGATTTTCATAAAAACACTCATAGTGATGATGCGCAAAACGGTTTAATCATCAACAGAGAAAATATAATGAAAACCTTAAGTGTAACTCAAGCGGTAACAGAGCAGAATAAAGGAATTATGAAATATTATGATTTAGTTAAAACCAAAGATTTTTCGGCCTCTTTCATTCAAATTTAAAATCGAAAACAATGAAGTTATTTTTTCATAAAGTCACCAATTGGGAATACTGGCCGTTTCAGGTTTTATATTTTCCTATTTATTTTCTTTGGGCCTATTATGCTGTAAAAGCCAGATCTCTTTTTTTCTTTAATGCTTCTAATCCCAAGATTAAAAATGGCGGGTTTATGATGGAAAGCAAAAAACAGATTTACGATCTGCTGCCTATAAAACACTATCCGAAAACCATTATAATTCGCGAGAATTCTGATTTCAAAGAGATCCTAAATCTAGTGCAGGAAAATGAAATTAATTTTCCGTTAATCGCAAAACCCGACATTGGACTGCGGGGCTCTGGTGTAAAAAAAATCAAATCAATTTCTGAGCTGGCTGCTTATGCGGGTAAAGCAAATTTTGATTTTTTACTGCAGGATCTCATTTCGTTTGAAAAAGAAGTAGGCATTTTTTATGTTCGCCGTCCGTTTCAGAAAAACGGAAAAATCACAGGAATTGTTTCTAAAGAATTTTTGACTGTGACGGGAGACGGTAAGTCTACCATTGAAGATTTAATTAAAGAGAATCCAAGATTTGAACTGCAAATGGATGCTTTAAAAAAAGAATATGGAAAACAGCTGCAGCAGATTTTACCGCAGGATGAAACATTGAATTTGGTTCCGTTCGGCAATCATGCGCGCGGAGCAAAATTTCTTGACGGCAGCGAGTGGATAACGCCGGAATTAACCGAGACAATTAACAGGATTGCTGTTCAGATTCCGGAATTCTATTTCGGACGTTTTGATATCATGTATAATACTTTCGAAGAATTGGAGCAGGGAAAAAATTTTCAGATAGTCGAACTAAACGGTGCGGCAAGCGAACCTACTCATATTTATGATCCCAAACATTCCCTATGGTTCGCATGGAATGAACTCGCCAGACATATTACCTATATGTATGAAATAAGTACGCAAAACCATAGAAGGGGAGTACCCTATCTGGATTATAAAACAGGCATCAAAGAATATAGGCTGCATGTAAGACACAACAGTAAAATTATAAATTTTTAAGATGAAACTGTTCATGAATTTTGCCTCTGGATTTGTGGTAGGCTTTTTAGGTTCTGTCCTGCCCGGGTATTTAAGTTTTGCCGGATTGGAAATTTATTCAGATACAGGGCTGTATAATTTAATGCTTTTTTTATTGGGGATAATTTTTGTGGAATCTTTTGTTGTTTATTTTACCCTTTATTTTGCTGATGGCCTGGCAAGGATCAGCAAACTTTTAATAATAATAGATATATTTTCAGCAGTATTAATGTTTGCAATAGCCTATGTCTTTTATAAGGGGAGCGGCCAGCAGACATCATCTTATGAATTTCTTATGCGATTCAAAAGCTATTCCCCTTTTGTAATGGGAATAGTTTTAAATGCTTTTAATTTTTTGCAGCTGCCTTTCTGGACAGCTTGGAATTTGTATCTGCTAAAAAAGGGGTATATTGATCCTAAAAAAAAATGGAAGCACTATTATTTAGCCGGAACTATGATTGGAGTTTTTCTGGCAATGCTGATCTTCATCGTTGTTTTGCATGCCGTTTTTCAGAACATAAATCCGTTTTATAAGTCTGTATTTTGTAATATGATCTCTTTATTTTTTACAGGTTTAGGAATTAATCAGTTATATAGAGCATATCAGAAATATTTCAAATCTCATCCGATTAATTTAATGGATCGATAGAGAAGTGCCCGTTCAGGATTATTCTGACCAGTCCCTAATCCATTTACTCACTGTCCGGCACCATTTGTCGTCGTCATTCAAACATGGAATTGCCAAAAACTCTTCTCCTCCTTTTGCTTCAAAATCTTCTTTGGCACGCATAGCGATTTCTTCGAGTGTTTCTAAACAGTCTGAAACAAAAGCCGGAGTAACAACTGCCAATTTCTTGATTCCTTTTGCCGACATGTTATCAATTTCAACATCTGTATAAGGTTCTAACCATTTATCTCCTGCTAAACGCGATTGAAATGTCAGACTGTATTGATCTTCGGAAAGACCTAATAATTTAACGACTTGTCTTGTAGTTTCATAACATTGGTGGCGATAGCAGAATTCGTGCGCCGGAGATGGCGTGGTGCAGCAGGATCCGTCAATTTTACAATGCGATTTTGTTACGTCGGTTTTGCGGATATGACGTTCTGGAATTCCGTGATACGAGAACAACAAATGATCATATTCAAAACCAACTACATGTTTCTGAATTGAATCGGCCAAATTCTTGATGTAATCTGGTTTATTATAAAATGCCGGAACATCAGTAAATGTCATGTGCGGGAATTTCTTCTTGCGAATTTCTTCAGCCTTTACCAAAATAGTCAAAGTCGAAGCCATCGCATATTGTGGATACAGTGGGAAAAGCATTACATCTTTAACTCCTTTATCGCTCAATTCCTGAAGCCCTTTTTCTATGGTCATGCTTCCGTAACGCATTGCTAAGGAAACGGGAACATTTACTAAAGGCTGTAGTTTTTTCTGCATTCTTTCTGAAAGAACAACCAATGGAGAACCTTCTTCCCACCAGATTTTTGCGTAAGCGTGCGCAGATTCTTCTGGTCTTTTTCTTAAAATAATGCCGCGAACTAGTAAAGCTCTTAATAAATACGGAACATCGATCACATATTTATCCATTAGAAATTCATCTAAATACGGTTTGACATCTTTTGGCGCGGAACTTTCGGGAGATCCTAAATTTACTAATAATACTCCTTTCATTATCTTTTTTGTTTTAAGATTTGTTCTAATTTTTACTCAAACTCAGTGCTTGCCGCTTCTTAATATTAATCAAATATATTTTTATTTATGCCCTAATCTATAAAAGCGATACTGTTTTTATGATTGGTATTAATGGACATCAGATATCTTTTTGGGGTTGTGGAAAATTTCTTTTTAAATCCCGCAATAAAATGGCTTCCGGTGCTGTATCCTATTTTCAAGCCGACTTCATTTACATTGTAAGAACCGCTGTCCAATAGTTTTAGTGCAAAATCCATTTTGTAGTCAAACAGAAAACCATAAACAGTATCGCCGTAAATTTGTTTGAAACCTATTTTTAATTTTTTCATATTCAGTCCAATTTCATCTGCCAGCTGCTGCAGTCCTGGCGGTTCGGCCATATTGGCGATAAGTATTTCTCTGGCTTTTTTGATTTTCAGTACGTTATCATCATCAATCAAAAATGGACATTGCACTGCGTTTGGATCTTCCATTTTACTGAAATACAGACTCAATAATTCATATCCTTTTCCTTTATAATAAAGGTTCTTTAGGGAAGGATGAAGGCTGTAATGAAACAGCTGGCTCAAAACAACAGCCATAGCAGGACTGATGTTCGCTTCGGTATAATACTTTTTTTTCTTCTTATCGGGGCTTAAAATAGAAATATAATCTGCCTGAACGGAAAATAACGAGTGAAATTTATTAATCGAAACAATAACAGAAATAACCCATGAATTTGGAGAAAGTTCTAACTTAAGCAATGACTGATACTGCAGATTGCACAAAATCAGTGATTTTTCCTCTTTCAATTCTAAAGTGCAATTATCCTGACTGGAAAAAAAAAATGCATTGCCTTTTAGTCCGAAATGAAACTGTATCAGGCCGGCACCTATTTCGTGCTGTGCCAAAAAAGATTCTGAACTGTCGTTCTGAAACCGGATAAGGGTAAGACCGTCCTCAATTTTTATTTCTTCCTCCATTTTTATATATAAAAAATTATTGACTTTTCGAGATAGTTTACAGCCGGTTATTGTCTATTGGTTTCTAAGAATGCGGCAATCTGGATATTTATTTTATTGGAAAGCTTGTTTTTAACCAAATTTGGGATTTCAATATTAAAATCACTGGCATTTACGCTGAAATTACATGAAATACTGACCCCTGATAGTGGTCTGCTTATCTTTGCAGTAGTATTTATATCCCTGGATTTACCGTGAAGTTCTAATTTGCCTTTAATGATAAAATCCTTAGCACTTGCGCTTAGGCTTTGAAGATCAAATCCTTCTATCTTTCCTTTAAATACGGCTTTCGGATATTGGTCGCTTTCGATGTAATTTTCATTAAAGTGTTCTTCCATTAAAGCTACCTTAAACTGGAAACCTTTCATAAGGGCTAAACTTGCAATCTCTCCTGTTGCTGGATTCAAAACAAAAGTAACATTCTTATTTACTGCTTTAACTTCTTCAAAAGAAGGAACGGAAGCTTCAAAAGTAACTTTTGCCGATTTACTGACCATTTTTTCTTGTGATACACCGATAGCGCAGACACACAGCATTGTAATAAGTATCGTTTTTTTCATTATTTCGCCTTTATTTTTTTTATCATTCTGTTTTGTGCAGCCCTTATTTTAAAACTGCAATAATTTGAATTTTGACTTTATTATCCAGTTTATATTTAATAAGCGCTGGAATTGGAATATTGAAATCACTTGCATTCACTTCAAAATCAGATATAAAGGTGACTCTGGAACCTGATCTTGTAATTTTTGCATCCGCATTTATATCCTTGGATTTTCCATGCACTTCTAATTTTCCTTTTATGGTATAATCTTTATAATCTTCTGTTAGACTTCTAATGTCGAAACCTTCAATTTGTCCCCTGAAAACTGCTTTTGGATACTTATCGGTTTCCATGTAATTTTCATTAAAATGTTCTTCCATTAAGGCCATTTCAAACTGGAATCCTTTCATTAATGCAAGACTTGCCACTTCTCCTGTTACGGGATTTAAAACAAAAGTTACGCTGCTGTTAGTTCCAACAACAGGCTGAAAAGAAGGAACGGAAGCTTCAAGGGTTATTGCTGCTGATTTGGTTATTATTTTTTCCTGTGAAAAAACAATAAAAGAAGCCAATAGCATTGGCATTGTTATGATTTTATTCATATTCTTGTTGTGGATTATTGTTCTAATAATCCATCTTGATTCCATTTATTTATAATGTCGATAGTAGCTTGAGGCAATCTTGGTCCACCTTGCGGCATTAAGGAACTATCTCCATTTTCTAAAGAAATTCGTGTAAGCAATCCTCGGTTTAAAACTGCATTTTTCACCTGTTCATAAGTAACTAAAGACATTGGCGCGCCATTTTTAGGAACTGCTGCATGGCATACAACACAGTTATTATCAATAATAGATTTTACATTTTGGTTGTATGCCGCCAAACCATTAATTGGTGTAGAGTCAATTAAAGTACTTGGATCATCGTTGGCACAACTTACAAAAATTGATGCTAATGATGAGATGGCGAAAAGGGTTTTTAAATTCATAAGACTGGTTTTTAGTTATAAATAAATGCATGATTTTTTTAAGAATCATCAGGCATTTCAAAATCATATACGTTGAAAAGAATAATACAGATTTGGCAAGAGGCATATTTAATGTTTTAAATCCAATAGGTATTTTTTAACGTAGATAATTTGAAATACTAAAAACCAGTTATGAGAAAAAAAATACTAATTACAATTTCCATTTTTATAATAATCGGAATTTCGGCGTGCCTCTACATCTACAAAGGGCATAGAAATATAGAATCAGAAACTGCCGATTATGTTGTAACCGTTAACGAACTAGAAAGAGAGTTTACTTCAACCGATAGTCTGGCTTACATCAAATATCAGGACAAAACAATTGAATTATCTGCACGGGTAACAAGTATTGATAAAGCCAGTAATGGGATTGTTATGAGCGAAAAAATATTTGTCACATTCAAAAAACCTTTGCCGCAAAATATTATATCTGGGAAAAATATCAAGATTAAAGGGCGTTTTTTAGGATATGACGAATTGCTCCAGGAATTTAAAATAGACCAATCTTCAGTTGTACACTAATACAAATAACAATTTAAAACTAACCTCATGAAAAACTTTATTCTATTATTTTTTTTATTCCCGCTGTTAACCTTTTCCCAAACCGATTTATTGTCTGGAGTAGAAACTCCTTCTGTAAAAGAAAAAGTGACCTCTGCATTCAAAGCCTTAAAAATTGTTAATCTCGAGTCTACAAAATTGGCGGCAAAAGGTGATCTGTATTTTGTTGTTGCACACCGTTTCGGCTCAATTAAAGACGGCTTTGAAGGGTTTTACGGACTCGATAATGCCAATACGCAGATTAAATTTATTTACGGTCTAACAAATGGACTCAACCTAAGTGCCGCCAGGAGTGAATTTGCTTATGATTTTGCGACAAAGTATATGCTGTTTCCTCAAATAAAAGACGGTTTTCCTGTTACTATCGCCGGCTTTAATAGTTTGTCTATCAACAATACGTTAAAAGAAAGCCTGTATCCTAAACTTCAATTTAAAGACAGGTTGACTTATGTTGCGCAGCTGCTGATTTCCAGAAAGTTTTCTGAAAAGCTGTCTTTAGAAATTGTGCCGTCATTCTTTCATCAAAACTTTGTTGATGACGTAGACCAAAGCAATTCCCAATATGCGATAGGATTTGGAGGGAGGTATAAATTCGCTAAGCGCTGGTCTTTAAATATGGATTATGCGGCGCATTTAAACAGGGCGCCAAATTCACTTTATAAAAATCCGCTATCTATAGGTTTTGATTTAGAAACCGGCGGTCATGTTTTCCAAATGCATTTTACCAGTTCACAGGCAATTGATGAGGCTGGGTATCTGGGAAGAACCACTGGCGACTGGACAAAAGGAGATATATTTTTTGGATTTAATCTTGCCAGGGTTTTCTAGTATCTGCTTTATAATTAAATTATTAGGTAATTTCTGTATTTAAAACGATTCTAAATTGATCGATTTTCTATTATTTCTAAAACCGCAGCGATGAAGTGCACGTAGATAATTTTAAAACCATAAAAATTATGAAAACTAATAAAATAATCAAAAAAGGACTTTTAATTCTGAGCGGAATATTTGTACTGTTTGCCGCGATTTTGCTTTTTCACATTATAACGGCCAAACCGCCTGTTTATGACACTCCAAATCTTCAGGTAAGCAGAATCGATTTTAAATCAGACATCGATTCTCTGCAGGCTAGAAAAATTTGTGCCGACCTGAGAAGCATAAAAGGCCTGACATCAGATTCTATAATCGTTAAAAGAAATGTTGTGGTGTACTTCCACAATAATAAAATTACAAACTCTGAGAAAGTTTTCAACGAGCTGATGGCTAAAGGACGTTACGATGCGCAGCGTTATATTTTACCGGCAAATTTAGCAGACAAAGAAGTCTGCCCAATGAATCAAAATACTTTGAGCTATAGACTGTCTCAAAAGATAAATCGTTTTTTTAATTAACCCTTTAATACTTTAAATTTATGAAAGTTTATTCAAAACTTACACTTAGTGTACTAATTGCTGCATCGACAGCTATGATTTCCTGCAGCAGTAATGACGACGAAACCCCGGCACCGGTTAAGGCTTCTATCTACGAGAGATTAGGCGGAACTAAAATGGTTTCTGATCCTGATAATTCCGGCCAGATGATCGAGCAGGGACGTTTAAGTTTCCGCAAAGTGGTAAATTCAGCTATAGGATTGATTGTTGCTGATATCCAATCCAACGCGTCAGGTAATCTGCAGGCACATTTTGCCCCTTTATTAGCAGAAACTGGAACTACCCAGTCAACCAATATTGCTAAATTATCAGATAACCTTACTGATTTCTTTTCGTTTAATACCGGAGGAACAAATGCTGTAAATACATATTCTGGTTTGAACATGGTTGCAGCTCATGATCCTGCAAAAAATCCTCGTATGGGAACAAAAGCCAGCAGTGCAGATTATACAAAATTTGAGGGATATGTTGGAGCTGCGGCCAATGCGAATGGCGTTGCTTCAAATACAGAACTTTATACTGATATTGTTGCTGTTTTAGAATCATTGAGAACTCCTATAGTTCAAAAATAAATTTCTTCTCAAAACGCTGCCTTTTTCAGGCAGCGTTTTATATTTCAATACTATTTGAAGTTTATAAATATTTTTGAAAAGCTGTCAGCTTTATAATATAAGGAAATTATATAAAACCGCAGTTTAAATCCATTTATTCCATAGTGATATAAAAGCACTTCCGGCGCTGTTATATTAAATCTGCAGTTACTCATTTTTGAACTTTTTAAGGAAACCATAAATATGGAAAATTTTAATATGCCCAGATCCACGACTTTTTACGCATTAGGGTTAAGCTACAAGAAAGCAGATGCAGTTATCAGAGGAAAATTTAGTCTAGATGCTAAAGCACAATCTGATTTATTGCTGCAGGCCAAGGCAGAAGGCATAGAATCACTGGTTGTTACTTCTACCTGCAATAGAACTGAAATTTATGGTTTTGCCCATCATCCTTATGAACTCATCAAACTGCTTTGCGAGAACAGCAATGGCTCTGTAGAAGAATTTCAGCAGGCTGCTTATATATATAAGAATGAAGAAGCCGTCAGCCACATGTTTCGGGTAGGAACAGGTTTAGACAGTCAGATTCTGGGTGATTTTGAAATCATCAGCCAGATTAAAACCGCCTTTAGCAATAGTAAACGGGAAGGTTTGGTCAATACATTTCTGGACCGGTTGGTAAATACGGTTATTCAGGCGAGCAAAAAAGTTAAAACGGAGACGAAAATTTCTTCCGGTGCAACGTCAGTTTCTTTTGCATCAGTGCAGTATATAATCCGAAATGTGGCCGATATTGGAAACAAAAATATTTTGTTATTCGGAACGGGGAAAATAGGAAGAAACACGTGCGAAAACTTAGTAAAACATACTAAAAACAGCCATATTGCCCTTATAAACAGAACAAAAAACAAAGCCGAATTATTGGCCGGCAAGCTGAATGTTATTGTAAAAGATTATGCTGATTTAAAAGAGGAACTGCAGCAGGCCGATGTGCTGGTTGTAGCTACAGGAGCACAAAATCCGACTATTGACAAAACATCGCTTGCTTTACAGAAACCCTTATTGATCCTAGATTTATCCATCCCGCGCAATGTAGATACCAATGTAGAAGATATTCCCGGTGTAACTTTAATACATCTGGATGATTTGTCTCAAATCACTGATGACACGCTGGAAAAGAGAAAACAGCATATTCCTGCTGCAGAAGCCATTATTGATGATCTGAAATTAGAACTGAATACCTGGGTGAACGGCCGAAAATGTGCTCCGACTATCCATGCATTAAAATCCAAGCTAAATGATATTGTATCGGCAGAATTTGCTTTTCAAAAAAAGAAAACAGCCCATTTTGATGATGCCCAGATAGATTTAATCAGTTCAAGAATTATTCAAAAATTAACAAACCATTTTGCCAGCCATTTAAAAAATGAAAACACTTCAGTGGATCAAAGCATTGAATTTATTGAAAAAGTATTTCAGATAGGACAGCTTGCACCGAATAAGGCTTCTTCACCAATTGAAGAAAAATACAAAATCAATCTGTCATAAATGCTTAATCAGCTGCAGTTTCAAACCTATAGCAAAGTTCTGAAGCAAGCGATACAAAAATAGAACCCGTCAGCTGCGCTGCACGCTGCGACGGGCTTGTCCATAAACATAATCTTCCAAAAAATGTTTACTTAATTCTGCATGGGAGTAATCAATTCCTCATTTGGTAAAGTTAGACTAATTAATTTGCTGATAATTACATGATTATTAATTAATTTTATAATTAGCTTTTTTACTATAAATAACCTGAGATTATTAATCCATTTTATAAAAAAAGGCAGGCCGGCGTGCCAGCTTGAGCAATATACTAATTTTCTTTCTCAGCTGAGCAATAATTGATAATCAGAGAATGAGAGCGGAAAATCCAATAAATGCGTTTTCATTATTTAAATTAAATGGAAATTTTAAAAAAAGGGGTATGGGGTCTATTCCATTTTTAATGTTCGAATCCTGTTCACTCTTAACTTTTACGTTATCTTATTTTTCAAGTGAATTTGGAAGTTTACTATTTGAAATTGTTGGTCAAAAACAGTTTATAAGCATCCTGGGGGGTAAACGCTAAAAACGTTAAAACTTAAACTTTTTAATCAAATAAAGTATCAGTCGAAAGTATCTAATTATTGAAAGCAGGGATTAAAATTCTACTTTGGCTGCACAAATTTAAACCATTATCATTAGAAACTATTCAAATCAAAATTTGACGATGATTTTAGATTTTTTTAGTACGGCTAAGGGATTTGGGGAATGTTCCGCCAAAGTGCAGTATTGAATCCCAAAAAGCGCATATTGAATAGGATCAATATGCGCTTTTTAGTTTGGACTTTTTATGGAATTAGACTTTTCCTAAAGTATAAAGCTGCTCCATTGTAGGTGTAACGCTTCCCCCTGCAGGTTCCAGCGTGATGCCAAAAGCTTCGGCTGAATCGGTTTGGCTTACAGCAAAGATTTTTTGAGAGTTTTCTTCAAAATTATCCAGCAGACCAATACTTGTCGGTGTAAGCACCGGACTTAGTTTTAAAGACCAAACCTGGTAAACCATTCCTTTTGGAGGGTTTGGCAGACCTGCCGCGTCGATATAAGTCGTTTTTGTTTCTTTGTTCCAGTACACTTTTGCAAACGATGCCGGAGATATGGATTGTCCGTCCAGAGCAACGCTTGTGTTTTTAATGTCTCTCACAATGCTCAGGTTTTTCTCAGTCTGTTTATTCTGCTGGTCTAAAAAAGCATATTCTCTTTCAATTTTATTTTTTTCGCCTCCGGCCTCAGAGACTGCCTGTTTGGATTTTGCCAGTTCTAAAGTTTGATATCCAAAACCTAAGAGCAGTAATACGGCAGCCGCCCAGCTCAAGTACTGCGAACGGTTTGATGGTGATTTTATATTGATAACTTTACCATCGTTAAGCTCTAAAAGCGCTTTTGTTTTCTCGAAATTGGCAACCGAATGGAAAGGTGAGAAGCTTGATGATAAGGCTGAAACAGCTTTTTCTATAGAAATGATTTCACTTTCAATCTCAGGGTTTTCTCTGGCCAGTTCGGCAATTTCCAGGTTCTCTTTTTCTGTCAGAAGGCCGTAAACGTACAGTTCTAAAATGCCTGATTCAATATATTGCTTTGCTTCCATTATATCTTTAAATAACTTCTTAAATCGTTGATACAGTTGCTATTTTGTGTCTTTACAGTTCCCAGAGGTATCGCTAGCTCTTCTGAAGCTTCCTGCTGGGTATATCCTTTAAAGAACAGCAGATCAATAATCTCGATACATTTTGGTTTCAGTTTTTTAACGAACTCCTGAATTCCAATTGCATCTAGTTTATTGGCTAATTTATTGCTGTCATCTAACAGATTTACGAAATTATCCGAAGAAAGGTTTTTTTGGGTGTTGTTGAAATTTTTGGACCGCAGCTTGTCGATCGATGTATTCCTTGCAATATTAAGGATCCATGTGTAGAACCTGCCCTTGCTTTCACTGTAGCTATCGATGTTTTTCCAGATTTTTACAAAGACTTCCTGCAGGACATCTTCGGCTTCTTCGCGGTTTTTTACCAGAACATTTATAACCGAAAACAAGCTTTTTGAGTACATATCATAGAGATGGGTGAAGGCCCTTTCATCTTTTTTGCGGATTAATACCAATAATTCTTCTTGGCTCATAGGATTGGTTTAAAGCTTAAATAAATTTTAATTTCTTATAAAGTGGCAATGCCGGATAAAGGTAATTTATTTTTTACGCAAATAATCCAAAAGCAGAAATAAAGGTCATCACTAAAAAAAAAAGCAGTTTTCGAAGGTTTATGCTTTGCAGCTGTTTTTGCCCCGCGCCGCTGCTTTTCCAGACTTCCCTGATAGTCTGGGAATTGCCGCTGCAGATTTTTTTTGCACTATACAGCGGCATTGGCGATAAACATATGGTGCAGACACGCAGAATTCTCCATGGATTAAATTAACAGGGAATTTGGAACTGTCAGCCGGCATCTGATTTCAGAGGACGGCACAGTTTTTTTTGACATTATTTTTCAGCTGCTCATGCCGCGATGCGTTCCGCCCGAGTGCCAGCGAACTAGTGAAGCGATCTTTTGTCCCGAACATCGGCACAAAAAGATTTCCAATGCCGGCGGGCTGATATCCTTGATTCGATTGCAGGGATAAAACTAAAATCATCCTAAGGGCAGCTGTTTCAGCTTATTTACTGGTAAACATTTCGTTTGACTGCTCTGCAGTAATATCAATGAATCTTTCGTAATGTTTCAGGACATCACTGATCAGTTCATTTTTAGTAAAATATTGCACATCGTATCCTGCTCTGGTATCGCCAAAGTAAGTTTTAGGATAGTAAGTTCTGCTGTTTTGGAATTCAGGCAGATTCTGCTCTTCAACGAGATTATTTGAAACCAGTTTTGATTCCAGCTTTACACCGTATATGAAATTATGCACCACATCATGCGAAATTTTGAGCTCCACACTAAAAGGGTCTGATAAAGATCTGATTGATGCCTGAATTCCCCTTAAGGCGAATTCGTCCTGCAACTCGGTAAAGGCCTGTTCGGCCTTTATGATGATAAATTCCTCTACAGAGCGCTTATCTTTGAAAGTAACAATCTGTTTTAAACGCTCCTTCCATAATTTTCCCGACCAGGGTACCGTGGATACCGAAAAACTGCGCTTGTAATACCTGTCATCAATAAAGAGGCCTTTCATCAGGGCAGCGGCCATAAAAAGCATGATGGCTGCAAAAGGCAGTGCGGTTATGAGCGTCATCGTCTGAAGTGCTTTCAGCCCTCCAGCTTTTAATAACATTAGAGCCAGGGCGGCAAGCAGCAGACCCCAAAAAATTTTCTGCCATGTCGGGGAGGATGGAGAATTTTTTGTCGCGATACTGTCCATGACCAAAATTCCGGAATCTGCAGAGGTCATAAAGAATATTATTACAATCATGATTACCAGTGCCTTTGAAATCAGGGGGAAAGGCAGGTATTCCAAAAAACTGAACATTAAGGCTTCTGGATTATTCACCAGGCTGCTTAGTTCCCCTGCGGCTATGTGAAAGTCTGTCCAGATGGCACTGCTGCCAAAAACCGACATCCAAATCAAATTGAATATTGTCGGCAGAAGAAGAACCGCCGCTATAAATGATTTTATTGTGCGTCCTTTTGAGATGCGTGCTATGAACAATCCCACAAATGGTGCCCAAGAAATCCACCATGCCCAATATAATATGGTCCAGCTGTAAAACCATGGAAGGGACTTTTCATCATATACATGCGTGTTGAAAGATATGGTGAAAAAGCTGCTTATATAATTTCCCAGACCCTCGGTAAAACTTCCTATTATATACACGGTTGGTCCTGCAATGAGCACGAAAAGCATTAAGATTATTGCGGCCGATATATTGATATTGCTTAAAATTTTAATTCCTCTGCCTACTCCTGAAATGGCTGAGAATATAGCCAGTGAAACCAATACGGCAACAATGTAAACCTGAGATATAAAGCTCGTGTCCGATACTATATCTAATGCCTTGAGGCCTGAATTAATCTGCACTACTCCGAAACCTAAGGTGGTTGTAATTCCAAAGAAGGTGCTGCACAGCGCAAAAACATCTATGGCATTGCCCCATCCGCTGTTAATTTTATCTTTCAAGAGCGGATAAAGACAGCTTCGAAGAGAGAGAGGCAGACGATAGCGATAAGAAAAATAAGCAAGCGAGAGTCCTACCAGACCATAAACAGCCCAGGCATGAATGCCCCAGTGAAAAAAAGTATACAATTGCGCATTTTTAGCCTGATTGATGTAATGGTCGCCTGCAAAAGCATCATCAGAATAGTGAGACATAGGTTCGGCCACGGCAAAGTACATCAGACCTATTCCCATTCCGGCTGCAAAAAGCATGGATATCCAGGAGAAGAAAGAATGTTCAGGCGTACTGTCATTGTCTCCCAATTTGATGCTGCCATATTTACTGAACATGAGATATACCAGAAAGATTACAAATATTGTAACGGACCAGACGTAAACCCAGTTCAGATTTACGAAAATGAAATTTTTAATATTTTCAAGCAGTATTTCGGTTGGTTTGGGAAATAGTACCGTAAATGCGCAGATGCCTAAAATAAATAGCAGCCCGGGAATCGTGACTCCTTTATCAAAGGTTGTGTTTTTTTTATTTTTTTCCATATTAAGAATTTTTATTGCAGACAGATAAAATAATCGTCAATGATAGTTTTATGCCTTAGTAGAATTTCCAGAAATAATTTCGGCAGTGTTTTCGAATTTTGATAAAGGGGGATTGAATCTGTAATCAGAATTCAGAATCCACAATGCATAGAATACTGTCAGTTGAGTTTAATTTCTTTGTCCAGCATTACAGTTTGGGTAGGATAGGCAAAATCGATACCCTGTTTTTCGAAAGCAGAAAAAATTTCAAGATAGACCTGCTGCTGGTTATCCATATAAAGATTATAATCTGCATCCAGCACATAATATACAAATTCAAAATTCAGGCTGAAATCACCATATCCTGAAAAGTGGCCCCTGTCAAACTGGAGCTGAGGTTTTGAGGATATGATAGCTTTTACAATTTGCGGTATTTCCGATAATTGGGAGTGCATGGTCTGGTAGGTAACCCCAAGAGAAAAAACAACACGTCTTTTTTCCATTCTTTTATAATTTCTCAATCTTGAATTGGTAAGGTCAGTATTGGAGCAGATCAGCTGTTCTCCGTTCAGGGTACGTATACGGGTGGTCTTAATTCCAATATATTCTATAACGCCGCTGTCAGCTCCCAGCTGCACGAAATCGCCAATTTCAAACGGACGGTCGAAAAAGATGACAAAATAACTGAAAAGATCTCCCAGCACGGCCTGTGCGGCAAGGGCAATTGCAATACCTCCGACACCCAGTCCGGCAATCAGCGTAGTGACGTTGTAGCCCAAATTATCGATTAGAAATATTATACCGCAGATCCATATAATAATATTGACAATAGCAATAAGCCCGCCTGCCTGTTTTTGTTTGCTTTCGCTTTCTTCAGTCCTTTGAATAAAAGAATATATAAATTTTTTAAAGGCCGCACTTATAATTTTCAGCGTAAAGAAAGTAAAAGCAAACATATAGGCAATATGAATGACTTGATCTACACTGTCTGGAAGCTTAAGTGTGAGCAGTGCAAAATAAAAAGCACTTATATATAGTATGGGAAGTACAGATTGATCCACCACTTCTATGATAAAATTATCCCATGTGGTCTTTGTATTCAGGGCCCAGCTGTTAAGTCTTTTAATTACTACAGCTTTGACTGCCTTTACAATAACCAGAGAAGCCATTATTATCCCGGCTGCTATAAGCCAGCTTAAAAAAGTGTTGTCTAAAAAGGTTGTGTTTAAGATATCCATAGATAAGTTTTAATGTTTAGATTGAAAAAAAGTAAACTAATAAGGCACCCTGAACTGCAAATGCATGAAAAAAGACGTAAATTTAGCCTATCAATATTTTTAACTGAAAAAAGCTCAGGGAATCCCGTCTAAAACAGGTGAGCTAAGGAGAAATAAAAAATCAGCAGTTATCGATAAAAGCAGTAACGAATTATTTACACAGCTATAATTTTGCAATAGGTGTACTGATAATTAGCATTTTCAAAGTTAACCATATAAAAATCCGATTCCAAGAAAAATGACCAGTAGTTCCTTTTTATTTGTGAGACTTGCAGCTATTTACATCAACTTTTTAAAAAACTTCGTTTTTTTGTGCAATACTGCCGGCAGTACTGCAGCATCTTGATGATATCTTTTGAAGGCCGAAAGTGATATAATAAGGTAACATTCTCGCGGCGCTTTTTACTGGAGCTCCTATCTTATGGGAATGGCTTATTTAAAAAGAAAAACAATATAGATTAACGGCAAATAAGTTCTGCCGGATATGAGAAAAGTGAACAGTTGGCAGCAGAGCTGCTAAAATGCCGGCATAAAAAGACGTCCCGGCACCTTTTCATACTGCTTAGAAAGGGAGAATTGCTGCCTGTAAGCAGAAAAGGAGAGCAGTTTTTCAACAGATCTCCTTTCCAAAATAAAAATGAAAACTACTAATTCCAGCCGCCTCCTAATGCTCTGTAAACATTAACAAAGGCGTTCATCTGCTGTTTTTTGGTTTCAATAAGTTCAAATTTAGATTCTAAAGCATCTTTTTGAGTCAATAAAACTTCCATATAATCTGCTCGTGCAGAGCTGAATAAGTTATTTGATATTTGAATAGACTCATTTAAAGCCTGCACCTGCTTTGACTTTAGGGCATAGCTTTTTGCTGTATTTTGAATTTTAGACAATTGGTTGGCCACTTCAACGTATGCATTTACCAATATTCTTTCATAATTGTAAACAGCCTGAATCTGTTTAGCGCCGGCGGTAAGATATTCTGCTTTTATTGCATTTCTATTAATTAGAGGAGCGGCCAAATCGCCTGCTATAGAATACAATAGAGATTCTGGAGAAGTTAGTAAATACTTTGTGTTGAAAGCTTCATAACCAATTCCTGCTGAAATGCCTAATGATGGATAAAATTTAGCTTTAGCGGCTTTAATATCCAGTTTTGCAGCGATTAACTCCATTTCCGCTTTTTTAATATCGGGACGATTTTCTAGAAGCTGAGAAGGCACTCCGGCATGAATATCTGCTGGAGTTATGGTGCTGAAAGTATTGCTGCTTCTGGCAATTTTCTGGGGAAAACGTCCTAACAGGAAATTGATTTTATTTTCCGTTTCGGTTATCTGCTGCTGAATATCAAACTGCAGGCTCTGCGTGCTTAAAATCTGTGCTTCAAATCTTCGTACAGCCAGTTCATTTACCCTTGCGGCTTCTTTTTGTATTTTTACGACTTTTAAAGCATTGGTCTGGATATCAATATTTTGTTTAATGATTTCTAGTTGATTGTCTAATGCTAAAAGTTCATAATACGAATCGGCTATTTCTGCAATCAAATTGGTAATGACAAAATTCTTTCCTTCAATAGAGCCTAAATAACGGTTTAAAGCGGCTTTTTTTGCGTTATGCAGTTTGTTCCAAATATCTATTTCCCAGCTTGAAGCAAGGGCAAAACGATAATTGGGAAGCGGATCGGGAGTTTCCCTGCCGGGCATAATATCTGTTGTCGCTTCTCCTGAACCTGTGCTTGTATACCTTCCAGATTTGGTTACATCAGCACCAGAGCTAAAACCTACAAAAGGCAGATATTCTCCTTTTCGTGCTCTTACCTCGCTTTTTGCAATTTCGATTTCCTGAAGCGTAATATTCAATTCCTGATTGTTTTTCAGTGCAATATCAATCAGGTTTTCTAGATTTTCATCTGTAAAATAACTTCGCCATTTTACTTTTCCAGTATTAAGGGTATCTAAACCATTATCGGTATAGTTTTCGGGTAGTGTTTTGTTTTCTGTTTTTTCTGCAATAGAAGTCGTTTTACAGCCCGCTATAGAGAGTAATACGCAGGCAAGACCTGCGTATTTTATATTTCTGTTATTCTTCATTTTCCTGATTTTGATTGTTTGTTGAAAAATCATCAACATGATGCATGAAATCATCAGATAATGAACTTTCTTCTTCTCCTTTAATTAGTTTTCGGCCCTCGGCCAATGAACCAAAAATGTAATATAGCCCGGGAACGATGATTACTCCGAAAATGGTTCCAAACAGCATTCCTCCAAGTGCAGATCCTCCAATCGTTCTGTTGCCGATTGCACCGGCTCCAGAAGCAAAAATTAACGGTATCAAACCGGCAATAAAGGCAAAGGATGTCATTAAGATCGGCCTGAAACGCACTTTGGCACCTTCAATCGCAGCTTCCAGAATGGTGGCGCCCTGCTGATGCTTTAGGACGGCAAATTCGACTATCAGTACGGCATTTTTACCGAGCAAACCAACCAGCATGATCAATCCGACTTGTGCATAAATGTCATTCTGCAAGCCCATGATCTGCAGAATGACAAAAGAGCCTAGAATTCCAACAGGAATAGATAGAATTACGGAGAATGGAATAATAAAGCTTTCATATTGCGCCGCTAGTACGAAATAAACGAAAGCCAATACGACTAAAAAGATATAGATCGATTCGTTTCCTCTGCCGGCTTCGTCATAAGAAAGCCCTTCCCACGCAATGTCATATCCTTTAGGAAGCGTTTTTGCAGCTGTTTCCTGCACCGCTTTAATCGCGTCTGCTGTAGTATAGCCGCTCGCAGGCTGCCCCTGAATAGCGGCAGAATTGTACATATTGTATCGGGTAATCTCATTAGGGCCCTGCGTTTTTTTAAGCGTCATAAAGGCAGAGTATGGCACCATTTCTCCATGATCGTTTTTTACAAAAAGATTCAATACATCTGATGGCAGCCTTCTGAATTTTGGATCAGACTGGACATACAATTTAAAAAATCTTCCGAATTTAATAAATCCCTGTTCGTAGGTACTTCCGATTAAGATGTTAAGGTTTTCCATTGCCTTGCCGATAGAAACGCCTTTCTGCATTGCCAGATCATTATTGATCTCTAATTCGTATTGCGGATAATTGGCAGCGAAGAACGTAAACATACCAGAAAGCTCTTTGCGTTTTCCCAGTTCGGCCATAAACTGCTTGTTTATTTTATCAAATTCCTGATAATTGGTGCTGGTAGTTTTATCTAGCAGACGCATAGAAAAACCGCCAGAAGAACCAAATCCTGGAATTGCGGGCGGTTCAAAGAACTCTACCACAGCACCAAGATCTTTCGATTTCTTTTCCAATTCTTCCATGATTTGGGTTACAGAATGTTTCCTGTCAGACCATGATTTCAAGTTAATTAAGCAGGTGCCGGCATTTGATCCGCGGCCCTCAGTCATGATTTCATAACCAGCTAAAGAAGAAACCGATTCAACACCTTCTACTTTTTCGCATATTTTCTGCAGTTTCTGGGCGACCTGATTGGTTCTTTCCAAAGTAGCGCCAGGAGGCGTCTGGATGATTCCGTAAATGGTTCCCTGATCTTCACTCGGAATAAATCCGGAAGGAAGCACTTTGTTCTCTATAAAAATGAAAGCGCAGAAGGCAATCAGTATTCCAAAAGTTAAAACTCTTCGGCTTACAATTGATTTTAGAATAGCCACATAACGGCCTGTAAGCCTTTCAAACCATCTGTTGAAAGCATCAAGCGATTTTGTCAGGATATTTCCTTTTTTCTCTTTTCCATGGTTGTTTTTCAAAAGAATGGCACAGAGAACAGGAGTAAGGGTCAAAGCTACAATAGCAGAAATAATAATCGAGCTGGACATCGTAACCGAAAACTGTCTGTAGAAAGTTCCCACCGGTCCCGACATAAACGAAACGGGAATAAAAACAGAAACCATAACGGCTGTAATGGCAATAATGGCACCTCCAATTTCACCCAATACTAATTTAACGGCATGATAAGGCGTAATATGCGGAAATTCTTCAAACTTGGCATGGACAGCCTCGACGACGACAATCGCGTTATCGACTACAATTCCGATTGCCAATACCAAAGAAAACAGCGTTACCAGGTTGATTGACATTCCAAACATTTGGATTACAAAGAAAGCTCCAACTAAAGATACGGGAACGGCAATAATCGGGATTAAGGTCGAACGCCAATCTCCTAAAAAGATAAATACCACTAGCGCCACCAAAATAAAGGCATCTCTTAGCGTATGGACAACTTGGTCAATAGAAGCATCTAAGAACTGGGAAACGTCATAGCTGATTTTATAATCCATTCCTGGAGGAAAACTCGCTTTCATTTCTTCCAGTTTTGCTTTCACGTCATTAATTACGTCACCCGCGTTACTTCCATAATTTTGTTTCAATACAATAGCGGCAGAAGGATGACCGTCCAGGTTCGAATAAATATCAAAGAATTCACTTCCTAATTCAACTTTTGCAATGTCTTTCAGGCGAATGCTTTCACCTTCAGAATTGGCGCGTACAATTACATTTTCATATTGTTTAGGCTCATCGTACCTGCCTTTATACGTCAACACATATTCTAAAGATTGTGCTGCAATACCTGAACTTTGCCCTAATCGGCCTGGACGGCCGATGATGCTTTGTTCCTGAAGCGCCTGCATCACTTCTTCAACAGAAATTTTATAAGCTCTCATTCTATCAGGATTCAGCCAAACACGCATGGCGTATTTGCGGCTTCCTAATATTTGGGTTCTTGCTACACCTTTAACGCGGCTGATTTCAGGAATCATTTTCACATCGGCATAGTTGTAGAGAAACTTCTCATCCATGCTTTTGCTTTTTGAATAAAGATTCACGTACATCAGCATACTTGGCTGAATAGGGGTAATCACAACTCCTTCACGCTGAACCAGTTCGGGTAATAATGGCATTACCTGATCTACCCTTGTTTTAACCCTGATTACGGCTTCGTTAGGATCTGTTCCTGGTTCAAATATGATTCTAAGAGTTGCTTCTCCGGCGCTCGTTGCATCTGTCGCCATGTAACGAACACCTTGCGTACCATTAAGGGAATTCTCCAAAGTGATTAAAGTCGATTTAACCAGTACATCGGCACTTGCTCCCGGATAAGCGATAAAGATATTTACAGTTGTGGGTGCAATTTCAGGGAATTGCGATATAGGAAGCTGTTTGATGGACAGCGTACCTATAAAGACAATTATAATCGAAATTATAATTGCAAAAACGGGTCTATGTATAAATTTATTAAACATGTTTTCTTTTTTTAGATTCGGTTATTCTGCATACAGTTCTAAATTGGAGATAACCGACTGGGGTTTTACCACTTCGTAATCTATTTTTTGATTTTCTTTTACAAGACGAAGCCCCTCTAAAAGTATTTTATCATGAACAGACAAACCTTCTTTTATTGCAAATAAGTGAGGCATTTCTGCGGCAATAACAACCTCTCTGGATTTTACAGCATTGTTTTTGTCAATTACATATACATATTTTTTATCTAAAACTTCAAATGTAGCTTTCTGAGGTATCAGCATAGCATTTTTCAGTTCTATAGGCATTTGGATGCTTCCTGTTTCTCCGTGTCTCAATAGTCTTTTTGGGTTAGGGAAAGTAGCTCTAAAAGGAATGTTTCCTGTTTCATTGTCAAAGTCGGCTTCAATGGTTTCTACAACTCCTGGATATTGGAATTTTTTGTTATTAGCCATTAAAAGATTGACTTTCATTTTCCCGCTTTTTCCTGTATTTTCCTGATAATCCAAATATTCAGACTCTGGAACATTGTAATATACCCACATTGAACTGTTATCTGCCAATTCTGTAAGCAGTTCGCCTTCATCTACCAAACTTCCCTGACGCACATGAAACTTATCGATAATACCGTCAAAAGGCGCTCTGATTTCTGTAAACTGAAGATGAACTCTGCTTAAAGCCATTTCAGCATCTGCTTTTTCCAGTTTGGCTTTGGCCATTGCCAGCTCGTTTGGAGAAACTACTTTTTCATCAGCCAACTTTTTCGCATTTTGATATTCAATAGAACTGAAACTTACCTCTGCTTTAGATTTTTTCAATTCGGCTTCATAAAGTGCGGGCATGATTTTAAATAACAACTGGCCTTTTTTTACCATCTGTCCTTCATCTACATAAATTTTTTCAAGATAACCGCGCTCTTGCGCTCTTATTTCGATATGCTGGATGGAGTGTATTTGAGATACGTAATCTTTTGTAATTGTAGTATCTTTTTCTATTGGACTGGTAACCAGAAATTTGGTTTTTTCCTCTTTTTCTTCTTCTTTTTTAGAGTTGCAGCCTGCAAAAACTAAGGCGCACAAGGTCATGATCATGAAAATTCTCTTCATAATTATTTCAGCATTAAAACGTAATTTATTTTTGATTTTTAAGTAAAAAGGCCTTTGGGAACAGACCATAGAAGTTTATATCCGTCTATTTTTTAATTAAAGCATACAGAGGATAAAAACAATAAAGGAATGAGCTATTGAGCAGCAATAGCCTTAAAAAAATCAAATTCGGAAAACCTGAAACAGCAGATAGACTTTATTGTCCAGTAAACTGAAAATTTTGCAGTCATTCACTTTTTGGGTAAAAGCAGTCGCTGAATGGACAAAATGATTGCTGCTGTGGAAAATTAAAAAGTAATTGCTTTTGACAAGCTGTTTTTGAACAGAAGAAAAGTTTTCTTCATTTTCTTCATTATCAAAGAGACACATTTTTCTTTTGAAAGTTTCAAATGTGCGGCCTGCTCCCAGTTTTTGCTGCTGTTTAATATCATTTGCAGTGGCGCAGAAAGAGAACTTCTTATAAGTAACGATTACAGTATGTGCATAACCGGTGCCATATCCATTTAAAAGAATGACAATTGAAAGTAAAAGTTTAGTGCACCAGTTTTTCATAAGATTCACAAATGTAATTAAACGATCCCATAAAACAAAGCCGTTCATTTACAAATTAATGATAATGCTGTTTTGCCAGCTGCGGCCAGCTGTAGTTTAGAATCCTATTTTTTCAATGGTAAAAAACAATAAAACGATACTAAGCAGAAGTTTAGTTGTTTTTCATTTCAGATTGTTTTGGCGTGATATTATGGAAAAAGAGGATTCTTTCTTTATTTTTGTCCGCTGCCGATGTAAAATAGTGTTTCGCCTTCATTAACAGCGAGTCCTGTATTTTTTTTCAGTATTGTTCCGCTCACGGGAGCCGTTATTATTTTTATATTCCTGCCGAAGACGTCGGTTATGTAGCCTATTTCTTCATCTTTAGTGACGATTGCTCCAGCCTTAAAGCTGCTGTAAAATAATCCTCTGCCCGGACCAGTAACAGAAACCTGTTCAGTATAGCTGCGCTTTAAGGGAGAAGCTGTCAGCACCTTTTTATTATCATACATATTCAATTCCTGCATCATCCGGTAAACAGCATTTTTAGCAGAGACAATATCCGTTTTTTCATAGCTGCCCAGTTTTCCCACAGTAATGCTTAAAGCTGGAATTCCCAGACGGACAGCCTGCTTAAAAGCCTGGCGTGCCGGATGGCCTGAAGGCTGATTATAGGGCAGGCTGACAACCGCAGCCAGACCGCTGATTTCGCTAAGACGCGCAGCAAGCTGTGTTTGATGCTGCAGCTCTTTATTGTCATAGTAGCAGGCATGCGGGACAAGATTCTCGTTGACGCCCCCGCCATGGATATCCAGAAATATATCTGTTGCGTCGAAAATCCCTGTTGTGATAAAATCGGCAGTAACTTCAGTGATGGTGCCTGCAGGGCTTCCCGGAAAGGCGAGATCCAGATTTAAATGGTCAGCAGGATTTGCAAGAGGGGTTCTATTGTAAAAAGACTCCAGGTTCATAATGGGAATTATGATCAGGCAGCCGCTGAGTTTTTCGGGATCTATTTCCCTGCGAAGCTGAAGTAAAGATGCAATTGCCGGGTATCCCATACCGTAAATCCCGGCCGCAATGGTAAAAGTGGGACCTTTGCGTCTGCCGCTGATCAATGTTGCAGGAATATAGGCGCGGGAACTGTCGGCAGCACTAACGCAGAATATCGTATCTGTTATTGCTGCCTGTTTTTCGTCTAAAATCATTTTAAGTGATTTTTTTTGGGATTCTGCTGTCTGGCATATAAAAAAGGATAATAAAAATAAGAATAGATGTTTCATGAACTCTGGTTGTTTGCATGCGGAAAAACAGGATAAAAAGAGATGCTTGAAATTGTTTTTCCGCGTTAAGCTTCTGATGTTTTAGTTTATTGAAAGAAAAGCGGCTGCATTGGAGGCCTTAAAGCCGGCAGGACAGAAACTAAAAATACAGCCGCAGCATACCTGCAGCATCGTAATGCGTTAGGATGTAAAGCTTTTTATGTTAAATCATCCAAAGTCGGGCCGGCACAAGATGGGATTAAAGTGCCTTCGATTGGATGGCTGTCAGCGTCTGCCGGTCTTCCATATGAAATAAGGAAGGGCATGATTTGCAGTGTCAGAAAAGATGAAAACGGTATAACAGACTGCAGCAGCCCAGTGAGAAAATGTGTTTTTTCTTAAAATAAGACACCTTTTTATCTGTAACTGCTGCAAAGAGACAATTTTTATATGGCGCGCCGTAAGCGGCAGCTGCCTTAAATTTGTTTTTCCTATCCTGAAGCGAGGAGCTTATGCGTACTTTCTTTTTGCTGTGCGGCGCATTAAGAGATGTTTTTTCTGAATTTAAAGCTGTTACAATCTCCACTGCTGAACCTGTAAAAACAATTGAGTAAACCTTTTCAGCCTCACTTCCGTGCAGCATGCGCAGCAGAAGCAGGACAAAGATCACTATGTTTTTAAAAAGACTCAGCATCGGGTCTGGAAAATGAATTTACGCAGGTTTATTTCTGAAAGAGGCCAAATATACTGCTTATTATGATAAAAAACAGCAGTCAGGCTGCAGAATATCAGTCAATGCATAGTAGGGATCTGCAAATCATGCCCTTCCTTATTGCAGATACAGGGCTTATAAAATTTAGGCTGTTCCAGCAGGATCGAGCTCAAATAATAAAATTCAAACCAACGGGAAATTATTTATTCATAGGGATCTTCTTGGCTTTTCAGGCTGTAATGCCTATTTTTGTGCAATGGCAAAACTGATTAATCTTAAAATTTTCGCACATTTTTTTCAATCCTCCTCTTCAGGGGGCATTCTGCTGCTAATCTGTGTGTTTGTATCGCTGGTGATTGCAAATACAGGTCTAGGAGCATATTTCAATGAATTTCTCGCCTATTCTGCGGGATATGAAACTGCTTCTCTGCATCTGCGGTATCCCATCTTGATGTGGATCAATGACGGGCTGATGGCGGTTTTTTTTCTGCTGGTGGGCCTGGAGATAAAAAGGGAAGTTATAGAGGGTGAGCTCTCTTCAGTGCGTCAGGCAGTCCTGCCTGTTTTGGCCGCTCTTGGAGGAGTTGCTGTTCCGGCATTAATTTATTTTCTTTTTAATGGTCAAGATCCTGAGACTGCCAAAGGCTGGGGAATCCCGATGGCTACCGACATTGCCTTTGCTCTGGGGATTTTATCGCTTTTAGGGGATAAGGTTCCTTCAGGCCTTAAAATATTTCTAGCAGCACTGGCAATCGTGGATGATCTGATTGCCATACTGGTTATTGCGATTTTTTATTCTTCCAAGCTTCATTTCCTGTATCTGGGCTATGCAGGGGCACTATTTATTCTGCTTATGGTTTTTAACCGCATCGGGGTTAAAAATTTATTTTTTTATCTGGTTCCGGGCGCCGTTATGTGGTATTTCATACATCATTCGGGCATTCACGCCACTATAGCCGGAGTGCTTGTGGCCCTGACCCTTCCGACAAATGAAGAGGATACCGATTCGCCTTTGGAAAAACTGGAGCATGCTTTGACAAGACCGGTAAATTTCATAATTATGCCTGTTTTTGCTCTGGCCAATACCAATATCGCTTTTGAATCAGAAATGGTGCAGGGCCTCACGGGAAATGTCGGTCTGGGCATCATACTGGGACTTTTGCTTGGAAAGCCGACCGGTATTTTTTTGATGTCCTGGCTATCGGTAAAAATCAGGGCAGCAGACCTTCCAAGTGAAACCACATGGATTCATGTGCTCGGGCTGGGGCTTTTGGGAGGTATTGGGTTTACGATGTCCATATTCATAGCTTTATTGTCTTTTTCGCAGCAGGCTTTTCAGAATGAGGCCAAATTTGCCATTTTAATCGCCTCGATGCTTGCCGGCATCTCAGGCTTTCTGCTCCTGAGCTACTATAATAAGAGGCAGCAGAAGCAGTAATTTATCTTTTTACTGCCTTCTGAAAAGTGCCGCATCTTGTACTGAGAGACGTGCATTGAGCCATTTTCGAAGTTTCTCATTCTCATCTGAGGTGAGATTCTTTGGACTGTCATAAATTACGGCGGTGATTGTTGCAGTGCTGTCCTGATAATTGACCAGCGAGCTTTTGGCAATGGAGAGTGAATTGATATTGGGGAATAAAATTCTTATTTCTTTTAAGAGCTTCCTGCTGTCAAATTTGTTTTTTGCGAGCTCTTTCTCCAGCTGCACGATTTTCACATCCTTCACGTTCATTTCATTCTCGCTGCTTTTGATCTGGTTCAGGATGTCTCCTTTCAGGGCATTCAGACGATCGGTGCTGTCCTGCCTGATAATCAGCCGGGTGCCTGAAAGGTATTTGTTCTGATTGAGTCTTTTGGTGAGAGCTGTAATCTCTGCCTGGGAAAAACGTCTTGAAAGAAAAGCCAGCTCTAGTTTTCTGCTTTTGGGGCTGAAGTCGGTTTTTTTATAAACGATGGTATAGCCTTTATCGGAGAATTCATTCTCAATGAAAAGATCTGCATTTTTTTTAAACTGCTGTTCCCTGTAAAGCGAGTACGCCAGATAGCTGCTGGGCAGCAGCATGACAGTGATCAGAAAAGCAATGATGTATTTTACGCGCTTCTGATGGGTTTCATCAATCTGCTTAACGGCAGGGTAATTCAGGTATTTTATGATTAAAAATGTGGCGATTCCTATAAAGACGCAGTTGATGCTGTAGAGGTAGAAGGCTCCGAGAAAAAATTTCCACTGTCCTGTTGCCAGTCCGTAGCCGGCGGTGCACAGCGGCGGCATAAGCGCTGTTGCAATGGCAACACCGGGAATCGGGTTTCCTTTTTCAGATCGTGTTACTGCTATAACGCCGACCACGCCGCCAAAAAAAGCTATAAGGATATCATAGATGTTGGGAGAAGTTCTGGCCAGAAGTTCAGACTGCACATCCTTGAAAGGGCTCAGGTAAAAATAAAGGGTGGAAACCGCCAGACTCACGACAGTTGCCGTAAGCAGGTTGTTAAGTGATTTTTTGAGCAGTGAAAAATCGTAAATGCCCAATGCAAACCCGGCGCCCACTATGGGGCCCATGAGCGGGGAAATCAGCATTGCCCCGATAATCACCGCAGTGGAATTTACATTCAGGCCAACCGAAGCCACTATAATGGCACAGGCAAGGATCCAGAGGTTTGCCCCTTTAAAGGTTATATTTTTCTTAACGGCTTCCAGTGTTCTGGCTCTGTCGTCTTCTCCGTCTCGAAGATTGAGCAGATCAGTAATTTTTCCCATTGTATTTAAAATTAGCGTGGTACAATATGTCTTTTCAGGGCATGTAATGCTAAGATAAGACTATTTCGGCACATTCGGAAACAAGCCCGCACAGCATCCTGTCTGAATCAGCTGATCGTGAAGTAAAGACTTTATTCAAAAATCATTGATTTGAGCCTGTTTCGATAAGATTCCAGCACATCTGATTTGGTAATGAAGCCGTAGTATTTTCCATTTTTGAGCACAGGGAGAAAAGCCCTGCCGCTTTTCTCAAATTTTTTCATAACGGTTTCCATGCTGTCAAACAGATGAACGGTCTGCAGGGGCTGGGCCATTATATCTCTGACCAGGATATTTTTGGATTTTTGATTATCGAAAATCACTTCCCTTATATCATTAAAGTAAACCAGTCCTTCGAGCTCATTTTGATCATCAACGGCTGCAAAAATTACCTGATCTGAATGTGCTAAGAGCCCTGCTACATCTTCAAGGTCCTGTCCGCTGCCGACAGTGAGATAATCTTTTCTGACAAGCTCTTCAATTTCCAGGGTGCAGAGAATATTAGCGTCCTTGTTGCTGGTAAAGGCATTTCCTTTTCTGGCCAGGTTCTTTACATCCAGGGAGTGCTTTTCAAAACGTTTGGAAACGGCAAAACTTACTGATGCCACGATCATCAGGGGGATCATCAAATCATAGCCGCCAGTTATTTCAGCGATAAGGAATATGGCAGTCAGCGGCGCATGAAAAAGACCGCTCAGTATTCCGGCCATCCCCACCAGGGTAAAATTGCCTACAGGCAGATCGGTCAGCCCGGTCAGGTTTAAAAATTTTGAAAAGAAATAGCCTGCATAAGAGCCCAGAAACAGGGAAGGTGCAAAGTTTCCGCCGTTCCCGCCGCTTCCCAGCGTAATTCCAGAGGCAAAGGCCTTGAGCAGCATTGAGGTGCCGACAAAGAGCAGCAGCACCCAGTCATTGGAAGCGAAATCTGAAAACAGCGTATTTTCCAGCAGTTTTCCGGGATCTTTATCGGCCAGGGTTTTGATGCTTTCATAACCTTCGCCAAAAAGAGTGGGGAATATAAAAATCATCAGCCCCAGAATAGAGGCGCCTAGGACGGCTTTTTTATAGGGGCCATACTTCAAGTGCGCAAAAGTATGTTCTGTCCTCAAAAAATTGCGTGCGTAGAACACGGCGGTAAAACCGGTAAAGAGCCCCATCAGCACGTAAAAGGGAATATTGTGGTAATCAAAGCTCTGCTTTTCGCGGAAAGCCAGCAGTATATTTTCATTCAGTACAACTGCAGAGACCAAGGCGCCTGTGGCCGCAGCGATCATAATGGGAGTGAAAGCCGAAATGGTCACATCGACAAGCAGCACTTCTATGGCAAATAAAACCCCGGCAATCGGCGCATTAAAAGCGGCTGCGATACCCGCTGCGACCCCGCATCCGATCAGCAGCGTGCGTTCCTGGTAGCTCAGCCGGAACTGCTGGGCATAGTTGGATCCGAAAGCGGCGCCTGTGATTACAATAGGGCTTTCCAGTCCTGCAGATCCGCCAAGTCCGACTGTCAGTGAGCTTGTCATTATCTGGGCATACATCTGTTTTTTAGGGATAATGCTTGCCTTTCTGGCCACTGTATGTAAAATTTGGGAGGTTCCTTTTTCAAGGCTTCCTCCCAGTATTTTCTTTACTACCAAAACAGTCAGCAGAATGCCGATAACAGGCAGTATGCTGTTAATGAAACTTAATTTTAATGTTCCATTGATGTAGGTAGCAGATGAATAGACCCAGTGCGCGAAGGCTTTTAAAAAGATTACGGCAAAGGCCGCAGTAATTCCAATGAGTACGCTTGAGAGAAATATAAACTGTTTTCGGGACAGCTTCTGCTGGCCCAGCAGTAAAAGCTGTTTTGTTTTTAAAAATTGTTTTTTGAGCATTGTCCTGAATGAATGGTGTGGAAATGCAAAGTTAAACCGCCAATGCGGTTCACTCTAGAATAAATTGTTAATATAATGCCAATTTTGAAAAACCTTTACAGGTATGCCGGCAGAACCACCGGCAGTTCAGCAATAAGCTGATGCATTTTCATAAGTGCTCAAGGTGGCTGCAGGAAAGCAGTGCCCAGATTTATTGGATAAAAGCAGCCTGAGCCATATGAGGCTGCTTTTATAGAAAGGTAAGGCTTAAAGATATTAGCGGTATGGCCGGCCTTGAACATTCCAGCTAAATTTTAGAAAATGGGGTTTTTAATTTTTTGGGCCTTTTTCGAATATCAATATCGCCTGGAAAAATAGAAGAAAAATATTTTTTTTTATAAGCCTAAGGGTCAGTCTTTAAGGCTTTTGTGCTTTTTTATTTTATTTTTTTCAATATTCATTTTTTTTCATGAAAACCAGAAAGCAGTTTAAAGCGTAGATGACTTTATAACTTTATAAAAAATGTAATTATGAAAACTAGAAAATTTTTAGCTTTGGCAGTTTTAACATTGGGATTCGGATTTACGATGAACGCCCAGAAAACCGTGATGGTGGGAGGGGCAGCAATGTATCCAAATAAAAACATAATAGAAAATGCAGTCAACTCTAAGGACCATACCACACTTGTGGCGGCGGTAAAAGCGGCGGGACTGGTAGAGACGCTTCAGGGAAAAGGCCCTTTCACCGTATTTGCGCCGACAAATGAAGCCTTCGGCAAACTTCCTGCAGGAACAGTAGACAATTTACTGAAACCGGAAAACATGAAAATGCTGCAGACTATTCTGACCTACCATGTGGTTGCAGGAAAGATGAACAGTTCCGATATTGCAAAAGCGATAAAAGCAGGAAAAGGAAAAGCAGTGCTGAAAACAGTAAGCGGCGGTACGCTGACAGCCTGGATGGAGGGTAAGGATTTATATATCAGCGATGAGAACGGCAATAAGTCTAAAGTTAGCATAGCGGACGTAAACCAGTCAAACGGTGTAATCCATGTGGTTGATGCTGTCCTGCTTCCAAAGATGTAATACTGTAAAGAGATTGTATGTGATAAGCCCCTTTTTTAAAGGGGCTTTTTTATGCTTTTCAGTGTTTGGATTTCCCGGCGGAAAGAAGTGAAGACCGGCAGGCTTTAAATGATGCCGCTTTTTTAATTTTATGCAGTTCTAAAGCCTGCGGCTGGAGATCATGTTTCTTATCTGAAAAGGTAGAAATCAAAAAAGACATATCAATTGAAATATTTTTATTTTATAATCCGACTGACTCGTTTTCCAGCAGGTATTCTTTCCTTATTTTCTGGTTCATTTTACTTAGCACCGATGTAAACAGATCATCGGACTCTTCAGGTCTGGTTTCTTTTAGTATTTTAGCTTTTACCAGAGAAAAATAGATATGTTCGGCCGGAAGCTCTTTTTCAATCTGAGAAAGAATCTGCAGCGCCTGCTGCGTTTTTCCAATTTTAGCCAGACAAAAGCAATAGTTCAGTCTTGCAACAGGAGACAGGCAGACCTGCTGCATGATTTCATGTAATTTCACAATATCAAGCCAGTCATTTTGTGTTAGCTCCGCAATGGACATGTACCTGCTGATAATAACCGCTTCAAGATAAAAACGGTTTAAGGTTTTGGGTTTTTTAAGATAATGAAAGCCTAAAGCTATCAATTCCGTATTCCATTTTTCGCGGTCCTGGCTGAAAAAAGAAATGAGCCTGCCATTGACAACCCGGGCTGCACTTCTTGCGGCATGAAAGCAGAAAAGGGCCAGCAGACTGCCTGTGGAGCCATACTTATAGCGGCCGTATAAAAGTTTAGTCAGAGCCATTGCGTCCAGGCATAAATCTTCATTGAAAACCCCTTGGGCCTTTTCATCAAAACAGTCGTAGCCTATATTAAAAACAGCGTAAAATATTTCTTCTGCCATGGCGATTTCTTCCCTGACGGCTGCTATTGAATCCAGTTCGACAGTTTTGCCCTTAAATTGGGACCTTATGTTTTTCTTTGTCCTGGCAATACTTTTGTAAACGGCTTCTTTACCCATCAGGGTGCAGCCGCTTATTTCAGATATGCTTAGTCCAAAAATATCCTTAAGAGCAAAGAGTATTTTGGCTTGGCTGGAAATATTTTCTACAGCAGATATAAAGAGAACGGTCTGAAGCCGCAGGTCAGTCTGGCAGCTTTCCGCCGCAGAACCTTCCATATGTTGCGCAGAAAAACTGTTTTTTTCTTTATCCTTTTTGATCTGGTTCAGCAGGTCATTTCGGGCAACGATGAAAAGCCAGTTTTCCATATTGTTCAGGATGGTATCCTGGCTGCGTATTTTTAAGGATTTTAATAAGGAATTATGAATGGCATCCTCAATTTCAGAAATATAATCTGCACCAAACTTGTTTAATAACGCTGCAAACAGCTTTCCGTACAAGGCCCGGTAATTCCTTTCTTCCCCGAAAAACATTTCATTGCCCATAATCTTCCATTTCCATTATCTGGCGGATTTCGGTAGTGCCTCCGTAAAGATGCGTGGGACATTCCTTGGCCAGTTCGACAGCCGTTTTTAAATCCTCTGCCTGCAGTAAGTAATATCCCCCAATAATTTCTTTGGATTCCAGATGAGGCCCGTCTTTGATGATGCAGTCTTTCCCGCTGATCAAAACACTTTTTTCCTGCAGTCCGTCGCCTGAAATCAAATGTCCTGCCGCGGCTAATCTCTCTGCCCACCTCATATGCGCATCAGCCAGCTGCTGCATTTCTTTTGAAGAGAGCTCGTTTAGTTTTTCAATGTCTTCATGAAGTAATAATAGGAACTTTTTCATAATAAATTATTTTTAAAATTTCATTAAAGACATCTGGGTGTTCCGGTTTTGGACATTTATTTGTTTTTTTTTCAAAATAAAAAGCCATTTGGCCCCTTGTGTGTGATGGATGTACAATTCCAGCTGTTACTGGGCTGCATTTGAATTCAAAAAAAACTAATAAAACTAAGGAGATTTTTTTAAATCTCCTTAGTTTTTATGCTTTAGTTATGAATCTGCTTTTAAATTTCTTTGAATCGGTAATCTCAATAGGATGGGATGAATTCTTGCTTTTGGGCCGCTGAAAAAACAGCTTTAACTTTTTGCCGCAAAGCTGAGAGAAGCTTTCCGCTGTTCGGCTTGCAGCAGAGAAGAGTCTGCATTTAATGAATTAAACCCCATGTGAAGAGTTCAAAATTTAAAAAAGGGCATGTTTTATAAAAAACAATCCCTTTTTAATAGCTGTAAGCAATGCAATGGAAATCTGCAGTTTAGAAATTCTTTATGGCTGCCATAATATCCTTTCGCTGCTGCTGCAGCGAATATTGTTTGGTCAGGAAAAAGGCGGCCTTGTTTTCCATGGCAAAATTCCTGTCCAGATCACTTGAGGATGTCGTATATATGATAACCGGTATATCCTTCAGGTCGGGATCCATTTTAATGTGCTGCAAGAAGGTACGCCCGTCCATTATGGGCATATTGAGGTCCAGAAAAATCAAATCCGGCTTTGTAAAGTTTTCTGATTTAAGTTTTTCAAAGGCATCTGCGCCATTTATGGCTTGCTGCAAAACAATTGAGGGATGGTCTTCGGCCAGCAGTTCAGCAAAGATTTCGCGGTCGTCTGGATCATCATCAATTAAAAAAATGGTCGTCATATGTATAATAATGGAGTGTAAATATACTATTTTCCCTCCTAATTTTTTATCATCCCCCATTTTTTTCGCGCAGTGCAGGCATAATAATAGTAAAAACAGTGCCTGAGCCTTCCTGCGATGCGGCAGTAATTTCACCATTGTGGTTCTGCATGATCTTGCGGCACATGGCAAGGCCGATTCCGGTGCCTGAATACTGGTCGTTTCCATGCAGGCGCTGGAAGATATTGAAAATCTGTTCGGCGTACTGCTGTGAGAATCCAATGCCGTTATCGCGCACTTCTATTTTGATATAGGGAAGTTCCAGATCCAGTGCATGCAGCCTGAGTTGAGCTTCTGGAACAGGCTGTGCGTTAATGCTGATTTCGGGCCTGTTGCCGGGCTTGGTATATTTCAGGGCATTGGAGAGCAGATTGCCGAAAAGCTGCGACATCTGAAGCGGTATGGCCTGCACGAGGGGAAGCTGCCCGATGCTTACCTGGGCATTTTTCTGTTCGATGACCAGGTCAAAATCTGCCATTATTTCGCTGAGCACTGTATTGAGGTTTACCGGTACAAATTGATGTGAAATATGGGTGAGCTTTGAAAACTGCAGCACATCCTTAATGAGGTTCTCCATCCTTCTGGAAGAAGAGCTGATCTTGTCGATATAAGTATTTACCTTCTCGGGGTTCTTTCCCAGATTGTTCTGCAGCAGATCGGTAAAAACGCTGATCTTTCTTATGGGTTCCTGCAGGTCGTGGGAGGCGATATAGGCAAACTGCGAAAGCTCGCGGTTGTTGGCCTCCAGTTCGGCATTTTTAGTCTGCAGCTCGGCGGTCTGTTCCTTTACCTTGAAGGTAAGCTCCTGCTGGAGTTCCTTTTCTTTGGTCACGTCCTGCGCCGTGCCGCTGAGTGATTTTACCACACCATCCTTGCCGTACTGCACCTGGGCGTTGGCATGGATAATGCGCTGCTGTCCTGTTATTTTGTTTACAATCTGAAATTCATAATCATAAAATTGTTCGGCCGAACCGCTGAGCGCCTCTTCCAGGGCCGCGGCAACTTTATGCCTGTAGGGTTCGCTGATGCGCTGCAGGAAATCTTCCCGGTCTGCGGTGCCGGCGCTTAAACCGAGCCACTCCTTGAAACGGTCCGAACAGGTAATGGTTTTAGTTTCGGCATCAAGCGTCCATGTGGAGAGTTCGGCCAGTTCAATAGCCCCTGCGAGCGCCATTCTTGTCTCTTCGAGTTTTTTGGTGGCGATGACCTGATCGGTAACGTCAATGGCAATGTCCATAACCCCGTAAATCGTGCCTTTGGAGTCGCGGATCGGGGTATAGGTAAACTCAAAGTAGTAGGTGCTGATTTTTCCGTCGAGCTTCAGGTCCGCCGGTACGGAATGGCCGTAATAGGTTTCGCCTGTGCGGTAGACCTGCTGCAGGATATCCATAAAAGGCTGCCCCCTTAATTCGGGAACGGCTTCTTCCATGGGCAGCCCTATCACGGAGCTGTCCTTGCCCCAGTATCCAATCATGATATCATTGGCAATTTCGATCTTCATATCCAGTCCTGTAAAGAGGCAGATCCCCACGGGGGACTGCTCGATCATCGAGGTGAGCTGGTTCTGGCTTTCAATAACGGCCTGGCGCACGGAAATTATTTCATCGATGTCCATGCAGAACCCGGCGTAGCCGCCGTACTGTCCGTCGGCATCATAAAAAGGGTCGCCGGCGGCGCGGCACCAGATCAGCTGCCCATTGTTTTTCCTTGCCCGAAAAAGCACATCGAAATGGCTTTTCTGCTCCAGGGCCTTAAGGTATGCTTCTTTGGTTTTTTTATAGTCCTGCTCAGCAATGACCCAGGTCCATTTTCCCTCCAGCAGTTCCTGGTAGGGAACCCCTGTGAAATCAATAAGGGTTTTGTTGAAATAGGTAAACATTCCCTGCGGATTGGAAAGCCATAACCCGGTAGGGGAGCTGTCGGTTACATTTGAAAAATGGCGGTCTGCCTCCCGCTTGGTCATTTCAAGTCGTGACTGTGCCTGCTCAAGGGCCAGACGGCTGTTTTCTTTTTCGGTGATGTCGGCGACCGTTCCGGAGAATATCGGTGCTTTTGCTTCGGAATTGATGATGCGTGCCGCTGATATGGCAATGTGGTGTATGCTGCCGTCGTCCCAAATAACCCTTGGGGCATAGTTAAAGGTGCCATTTTCTATACCGCTTTTGATGGCGCCGGTCCTCAGATGCAGGTCATCGGGATGCACGTATTTGAGGAAATCCTTCCTGCCCAGGCCGGGTTTAAAATTCCCGGTGAGGATCCTGCTGAATTCAGTGGAATACTCCAGGGTATCAGCGGCATAATCCACGCTGAAAAGTCCCAGACCCATGCTCTGTATGGTAAGATCGGTGAGCTGTCTTGATTTTTGAAGCTCTTGGGCTGCTTTGCGGTGCTCGGTGATATCCTGCAGGATGCCGTTAAAGCGGTATGCGGTTTTAGTATTGTCAAACCATGCCTTTCCAAGGGCATGCACAATCCGCGGTATTTTGGTAGTGGGGTGGATGATGGTATACTCAATATCGTATCGCCCGCCTGATTCGTATCGGAGTGCATAATTAATTGATTCAGTGACACGCTGACGGTCCTTCTCTGCGACTGCCCCCAGGGCATGTTCGAGTTTCACCTGCTGATCGGCTTTGAGCCCGAACCAGTCCTTGAGCCTTGCATTTGAAGAAAAGCGCCGTGTCCTTGGATCCAGATCATAAGTCCCAAATTCGGCTGCGTTGATGGCAAATTCCAGCTCGTCGCTGCTTTGCTGCAGATGAAGTCTGCTGTTTACTTTTTCAGTGGTTTCATTGCAGATTACCAATACACCCTTGATCTGGCGGCGGTCGTCCCTTATCGGGCTATAGCTGAAAGTCCAGTATACGTCTTCCATTTTGCCGTTTCGGAATATTGGCAGCAGCAGGTCGTCGTACCAGATGCTTTCTCCCGTTGACAGCACTTTTTGAATCAGCGGATGGATAAAATCCCATATTTCAGGCCAGCAGTCCACGGCTTTCTGTCCCATGGCTTTGGGATGTCTGCCCTCATTTCCGAAACTGGGACGATAGGCATCATTGTAGAACTGTATCAGCTGATCACCCCACCAGAGAAACATCGGAAATTTTGAGGACACGATTGTGGCAATGGTGTTTTTGAGGTTCTCCGGCCAGGTGTCCGGAGTGCCCAAAGTATGGCTTTCCCAGTCAATATTTTCAATTAGCTCGGCGGCTTCACCTCCATTTTGAAGAAAGTAAAAGTCTGAAGTATTTGGGTCTTGATTCAATTTTCTAGTTTTAGGAAGGGCTGCTGCATTCAGGATAACAGTTTTGGTTTTTGTAAAAGTAAGCAATTTTATTTTTTGTTGCGGTTCCGATGGAACGGACTTCTTCATCCGGTATGCTGTTTCTGCCTAACAGCCAGCGTAAAAAAATAGTTTTTGTCTTGCGTAAAATTAATTTTTCCGCTGTGGCAGCTTTTATACAATTTTTATGGAAAATTTTAAAATTGTCACTTTTAAGGCTTTAGTTTTTCAACTGCATTTGCGGCATAAAACTTTAGTTAAATAATGCCAAACACTACATCTGCATAATGCAATGGCATTTTTAAGGTTTTGTCTGTGGGAAGCCGGAGCCGACTATTTTTTTAAACCATTTTTTTTGGATGTGTTAATTTAGAATCCTGGGTGTTTTTAAAACATTGATCCGCATCGCTTTTAAATAGTGTCTGATGTCTTACTGCTTATTTATTTCTAAAAAAACGCATGGCGGATGCTGTTAGATTTTTTATCTTTGAAATATTCAATTTTTATTTAGGCCTTTAGCTGAAACTTTTAATAAAAATTGTGATGATTTCAACTAAATTAGAAGCCCTGTAATTTGGTTAAGCATGATGGGATACTATGGCAGAAAATATAAATAATACAGCGTTTATTGAAGCGGATTTAATCAGCGAGTTATCCCGCCTTGCCGAGCAGACCCAGCAGCAGGCTAACAGTTCTTCAGTGCTGCTTTTTTGGGAAATTGGATTTAAAATTAATGAAACAATACTTGATAAAAAACTATCAGAAAACGCACGACAGATCGTGACTGCCTTGTCGTTGGAACTAAAAAATAAATTCGGCAGCAATTTTGAAGAAAAAAATCTTCGGACAATGATGCGGTTTGCTGATGAGTTTGCAGACAAAGAAATTGTCGCGAGACTGTCCCGGCAATTAACATGGTCCCACTTTTTAGCTATTCTGCCTATCAACAATACAGAAGCTAAACTCTTCTATGCCAATCAGATTAACGACCTGCTGATGAGCGTCAATGATTTAGGAGAGCAGATAGCCGCGAAAACTTTTAAACGTACTGAAACAGGAAAATATTAACAGAATCATCTCCATTTGATGGACAGTACTCTTTTAAAGAACCTCCTGGGATGTTTTTTAAAATATAGGAAATGTTTTTTTAGAAAAGATTTGTTACAGGAATACTTGGTTAGGTGAAAAATATGGAGAAGATTTAATCTAGTTTACTTTTTATCATCGAAAATCAAATCGCCAGCAGATAGAATTGCAGTATCTCATTATCAGTCTCTGATAGCTTTTATAAAAAATAGAGTATTTTAAGGTAAATTTTATTACAGTCAATAAAAACCTCTGCAGACTGCTATTGCAGAGGTTTTGTACTTTATAAATCCTCTCTCTGATTGATTATGGATTGCCTTCACCGCCGCTTGAGCCATAAATCTGCCCAGTTGCATAGCTGGCATCTTCAGCGGCGAGCTGTACATAAATGGAAGCCAGTTCGGCCGGCTGTCCTGGTCTCCCCAAAGGAGTTTGGGATCCAAATTCTTTGAGTTTTTCCATACTGGCACCTCCGCTTACCTGCAATGCAGTCCACACTGGTCCTGGGGCTACACCGTTGACTCTGATTCCTTTTGGTGCCAGCTGTCTGGCCAGTGATTTGATGTAATTTGTAGTGGCGGCTTTTGTCTGGGCATAATCGTATAAATCTTCGGTGGGAGCATAGGCCTGCACAGAACTTGTTCCGATGATGGATGATCCCGGTTTCAGGTAAGGCAGCGCCGCTTTGATAATCCAGAAAGGAGCATAAATATTGGTTTTCATGGTCCAGTCAAATTCTTCTGAGGAAATATCTAAAATGGATTGGTGAGCCTGCTGTCTTGCCGCGTTGTTGACTACTATATCTAATCCGCCAAGGGCTTGGGCTGCCTGATCGACAAGAGATCTGCAGAACGTCTCATCGCGGAGATCCCCGGGAATGGCAGCAGCCTTTCTTCCTGCGGCTTCAATGAGCTGGATCACTTCCTTTGCATCTTCCTCCTCGGTAGGGTAATAGTTTATGGCAACATCAGCTCCTTCTCTTGCATAAGCAATTGCGGCGGCTCTTCCCAAACCGGAATCGCCTCCTGTAATAAGGGCCTTACGGCCTTTTAGCCGCCCTGTGCCTTTGTAGCTTTCTTCACCATGATCCGGTCTGGGATCCATTTTACTGACAAGACCAGGCCATGGCTGCGACTGCTCATTGAAGGGCGGTACTGCATATTTGGTGACAGGGTCTTGCATTTCAGCAGCATGGCTGTTTTGCTGTGCGGCTGGATTTAAGGTGTTTTCGCTGTGCAGCGCGCTTTCTCCAAGTGCAGGTGCCACACCGGTCTGCTCAGCATTCTGCGGTATATTGTTTTTGCTTTCCATAATCATTTATTTTTTGCATTTTTAAAAATCATCTTCTTTTTTCCTAAAAAAATGGAATCAAATTTAAAAAACGAACCAGCCTTCATTATTATAAGATTACAGCAATTTTTTGCAAGATATAGAGTATCGAATGGTAATCTGCGGTTTTCAGCTGTGCATTGCGATCTGGCGCTTCCTGGGAAGCTCAAAATTTAGATGGTCCTCTTTTACAGCGTTTTGTGTTTTTTGTCCCGCTTTTTAATTCTCTATCCGGGCAGCTTGGGCCACCATTCGAAACAGAGGTTCGTATTTTCTCAGCTGGTGATCCAGATTCTGGTACGCAGCAGCAGGGCCGATGCTGCCCTGCACGCAGTATAACTTGCCCCCGCTTGCCGCCATAAACTGGAGCATGCGCACTTTCATGTTTTTTTGGGGCTCGTCCAAAATTTCCTCTATTTCCGCCATTATGCCCGGCATATCATCGATGGTAACCGGCTCTGTGCGGATCAGCCTGCTTTGCGGGGGTATCATTTCCTGCATGGATTTTTCATTAAGTGCAAGGTTTTGGTATTCTTGGGGCAGATCATGAATTACGATCAGTATCTTTTCATTTCCTTTTCCCTCACAGCTGGTAAACTGCTGCACGGCTGCGGGCATTTGGGCTTCCTGCGCCTCCCAGCTTTTGGGTATCGGCAGCACAACCACGCTTTGGTCTGCTTTGGGATGGCCCTTTGTGGAGAATTTTACCGTATGGCCGTCGATTATTTCCTGATGGGGCGCGTCATGGTAGGCAAAGGCGAGCAGGCCTTTGGGAAGAGGGGCAGCCGGGCTGAACCCTATTTTGTCTTTGACGGCCTGAAGAAATTTGGCTGCATATTCTTTCTTTTCAATAGGGTGCCGCAGCTGCTGGTTTATCAGGGAGTCAATGTGTTTTTGAAAGCTGCTGAACTGCGGATCAGCGAGCTGCTGCCGCAGAAAGAGTTCCGCATTTTTCTCTGCCCTTCCAAATACCGCCTGAGCCTTTTGCTGAAGGTCGGCCGCTTCTTTTGCAAAGGCAGGGAATTGGCTGGCGGCCTTTTTCAGGGCGGCGCCCTGTCCTTTCAAAAAAGCATAGGTTTCCATGGCAAGAAGCACTTTAGGATCATGGTGCTGCTGTGGATAACAGCCCCACACGCCCAGTGCACAAAAAAGGAACAGTAGGGTTCTCATAGTCTGCAGTTCTAATTTAATACCAAAATAATACAGATAGGCAAGGAAGAAAAATCCTATAAAAACGCAAAAATAATCTTCACGGCAGCATTGTTTTTATATAATTCCAAAATAGAGTTGTAAAATTTCCACATCTGGCAGCCAGCGTCCATTTGCCGCAGAAAATCGCCGTACCTTTAAGGGCGGCTGTATAGGTGATTTATCTTTTTTTGCCTGCCGCGCCAAACCGCATCGGGCTAAAAACCGTATTTAACTGCAGCCGAGGAGCTTAAAATGTATGTGCCATGTTATATAGAAGTATTCTGCTTATCGATGATGACCGTGAAGATGCCGAGCTGTTTATGGAAGCGGTAGACCAGCTCAATAAAAACATACTGCTGCGATGGGAGAGCAGTCCGCAGACTGCCTTGGAAGAACTCAGGGGTTCTGATAAGCTGCCCGAACTGATTTTTCTAGATTTTAATATGCCCAGAATCAATGGGCTGGAGCTGCTGGTCTCTTTAAAAAATGACGCAAGGCTGAAGGATATTCCTGTAGTGATGATCTCGACCCCCTCGGCGGATTTCATGAAGAGCAAAATCGGGCAGCATAACATTCTTGCCTATATCAGCAAGCCCAACAGTTTTGGCGAGCTTCTTTCCCAGCTGGATTCGCTTTTGCAGCCAAAGCCATTTTGATGTTTCGAGCAAGAAAAAAAATAGAAAGCCGCAACAGATTTTACCTGAAGTTCAGCGGGCGGATTCGTACAATATAAATAAAGCAGAGGTGTTTTTTACAGTGCTGATCCCGGAGTAAGGCTTAGGCGCCAGTATTCCACAATGTTTTTTATCATGGCTTGATAGACTGAGAAGTCTTCTTCTTTCCTAAAGTATCCCTGTACTTGGCAGCGGTACGCCCTGAGCACATTTTCCGGGTTTTTCGAGGTGGAAAGAAAGATGTAAGGAGTACATTTCTCGCGGATTTCCGCCAGGGCAAGTATCTGTTCGCGGAGTTCAAAGCCATTAATCTTGGGCATATTGATATCTGACAAAATAAGGAAAGGCCTTACCTTCGAATTGGAAAGGTAAGAAAGGGCATCCATTGGGTCTTCAATGAATTTTATTTTGTTGGGATAGTCCAGGCTTTCAAAAATATCCTTAAGGAAGAGCCTGTCATCCTCGTCATCTTCGATTATTATTATTTCTCCGTTTCTTCTCATGTCTTAAAGATACGCTTTAAATTAAGTAATTTAACTTTGTCCAGTTTTGATTTTCCATTGTGAGGGCTAAACGTTTTTAAGATTCTGCCTCCCTAAAATTAAATCATTTTCTTATTTTTTTTCTTACAGTAAATTTTATTTTTCTTACTAAATTAACATGTGCGGTAAAATGCTGCTTGTCTTTTTTTAACAGTACCAGATGCTGCGGCTGCGGTCTTAATTGCTATATTTGATAGGAGAATTACAACTACCCTAACATACAGATCTTTCACAATGGAAAAAGCAATACAATTAAAGGTGAGAAAAGATTTGGACCCGCACCAGCAGCTCACTGTGATCAAGCTCAAAGGGAGCCTGATTTCGAAAGGCTATACCGAGATCATTCATATCCTGGACCAGGACGAGGAGTATCATCTCAATACCTTTGAAACGGATCTGGAGAAGCGCGGTGAAGCCCGGCAGTATATAACGGCCTTTATCGATCAGGAAAACCTTGCCGATGCGATTACCTTAAAGTAATGCTGCTTTGGCAGGCATTGGAATCCAGAGCCCGCCGGCTGTAAAGCCGGCGGGCTTATAGGAATCGCAAAAGCATAAAAAAAGCCGATCATTTATCGGCTTTCAGTTTTGGCAGCTTTTTTCTTTTTTTTCATTCGTTCGCTAATTTGGTAAAGATTCTGGCTTATCAGGCGCAGGATGTGCCCATGATGTTTGGAAGGGCGGTGTTTCTCCCCTGAGCATTGGAGCACCTGCATGCTGCTTAGTGAAACTTCGATAGTCTCTACAGACTGTCCGCCGATTTTAGCAGACAAGATAAGAGAATCTTTTTTAGCATAATATTCATTTGTAAAAATGCAGTGCCCTAAATCATCTCCCTGCCGCATAAAATCCTTAACGTTTTCAATTACGGAAATCGTCAGCTGCTTGTCCTGAAAAAGCAAACCAAAAAACCTCTGTTTATCACTTCGGTATCTTTTCTGTGCTTTTTCGATTTCAAGTCGGAGCTCATGGAGTTTTTTCTTGCGAAGCAAGTCCCTTTTCTTTTTTACTAAATGGTCGTGCGCTTCACTGAGGTTATCGGGGCATACATAGAGCGCACACGAAAGGTCTTTTTTGAAATACCGCAGCAGTTCGAGATAATCCTCCCAAACGGGCACATCTGAAATTTTGTAATGGTTTCGGATGACGGTCTTGACCGCCTGCCAGTTGCGGCGGATGTTCTGCCGTGATGCGCAGAGGTAATACTGCAACAGGTGCAGCTGTTTTGCCTTTAGCAGGGTCTCGGCGATGGGGTCGCTTAGAAGCGATGAAAACAATAAGTTCGGTGCAATGTCATATACCGAAGTCTTGAATCCGTTGCGTTTTAAAATCGGAAGCACTTTCATCTGCGGATAGACCTTGAAAGGATTGATATAGAATCGGGCGTTGCGGATGAAGTCCTTAGGCTTTATTTCAAGCGGGGAATAGAATTTCCATGCATCAAGGCTACTGGAAAACACATTGGTGCTGAGCGCAAGGGTGCGCACTTCCCCTTTGGGGTTTATCCAATGCTGCATGACTTCCTTATGGAAATAGGAGGGCAGGAAGTTCTTTTTCATGTGTTTATGAGATATGACCATGCGCACCACCTGATACCCTGCACATCTCTGCACTACAGCAAAATATTCGCTTTCTTTGAAATGCACCTGATTATAAGGCATCATTTTGAGTCTGCCTGCGCAGGCAGGGCAGGAAGTGAACTTGGCGCAGGTGCTTTGGCAGGAGGGCTTCCAAACGTGGGTGCAGTCCAGGCAGTAGAATCTGCTGCGGGACAACACACCCCATTTGAGAAAAATAGTCTGCTCTGCCCAAGTAAATACCTCTTCTCTGATAGGCGCAAGAGAGGCGCTCAGCGCCGTCAGCTGCTTTTCGATGATGGTTTTGGGTGTCATAGGTCAAAGAGTTTCAGGGCGGTCTGCGCCGCAGGTTTTACGTCTTTTTTTGCGGTTGGAACAGGTTCGGTTTTGACAGGCGCAGCAGGGATTTCGGGCTGCGTAAAAAGGTCGGCGGCGGCAGGGGTCTGCACTATGGCTTTGCAAGCCACAGATGCGGGCAAGCCGATGGAATCATCGGTGTAGTACTTGACTGCCATGTCGAAGATTTCCTGATTGTCAAAGGCGCACAAGCCTGTTTTTTTGACCTCCCCGAAAATGTAATTCAGACAGCTGTCCAAGTTTTTAGAAGCTTTGGCAAGCATAGGCGCAAAGGCGGTATCGCCCTGCGCCAAAGTGCTCAGATAGTTCCCTATGGCATTTTTAAAATTTTCAGAAGCTTTCATAAGAATAGATTTAAGGTTGAAAATTTCTATTCAAAGAGCCTAGAATAGAGCTCATAACAATATTCCTCGAAGCAGAGCCAGCAGACAAAGGTGTAATGCGGGGCTTGAAATCGGTTTTCGATCGGCTCGCCGATAGCTTCTTCCAATTCAGTACGTATATTTTCAAGGTCATCGATATGCTCGATGTAAAATTCTTTGCAGTCGGCGTGGTAGATAAATTCTGAAATCATGCCGCTCACGCATCCTCCCTGCTGCAAATCAAGGAAAAAGGATTTGAGCTTTTCTCTGCGTTTTCCGCTGTAGGAAGTAATGCTTTTTAGGATAATTTCATTAAAGGCATCACTGACACGGAATTCGTTATAATTGGATTTCTGTAAGGCTTTCATAATGTTGTATTTAGGCGTGTATAAAAATTATAAGCGTGAATGGTTTAGAAAGGCAGGTCGTCAGGCTCGTCTGCTGTTTTATCCTGTTTAGCTGCGGCAGCGGCTTTTGTATTATCCGCCTGCGCAAATACGAGTATCTTGATATCCGAGGTATGAAAGGTCAATGACCCGTGAGCTTGGGCGTCATTTCCAATATAGACATTCAGTCCGATGCGTCCGAAGAGTTGGACGAGCGTACCTTTTTTGAGCCAATGCACCAGTCCCGAGCTGAGCCAGTAAGAACAGTCGATATAGGTTACAATCTTTTTGACCTCTGTGCTTCCTTTGGGTTTATAGCTGTCGTTGACCGCTATGGAGAAGTTTACGACCTCACGGTTTTCTTTTACTTTGAAAACGGAGGCATCTTTTACAATTCGTCCTGTGATTTCCATGACAATAAAGTTTTAGTGAATACTCTTTTAAGTTTTCTTTTCCCCTGCTTCCCAAATGAAATTTTTCAAAAGAAAAAACGGGAAAAAAGAAAGCAGAAGAAAAGTGTCCGGATAGCGAGCCGGAGTGCTATAAGTCCCGAAGGGCGGCCAGGGGCCGTTATGCGCATGCAGGTGAGGGCGGGCACTACTTTGGCTGCCCTTTTAACCCGTTTTGAATTGAAAATTAACCTCTCTTTTTTCTGTTTTTGAGATCCGCCTGAGAATAGCTATCTTAGCGGTGAAGAAGGAAAAACAAACAGCAGCAGACCCCTGAAAACAATATGGGACCCGACCAGTATATCAGACTCTCACAGCTCACCGGCCAGATCCAGGAGACGATCCATTCCCGCTTTAAGGGACGGACGTACTGGGTAGTGGCTGATATCACCAACCATTCCTTCAAGGCCGATAAAAAGATCCATTATTTTGAACTGGTGGAGAAATCAGAGAAAGGCAGTGTGATCACTGCTAAAATAATGGGCAAGAGCTGGGGAGCAGGAGCGCTGAAGATCCTTGATTTTGAAAACAGCACCGGACAGCGTTTTACCAACAACCTTCATGTTCTTGTTCAGGTGAGCGTGGATTTCCATCCGCTGTACGGTCTCTCGGTAAACCTTCTGGATATCGACAGCAATTTCATGATCGGCATTCTGGAACAGCAGCGCAATGCTACCCTTGCAAGGCTTGTCAAAGAGAATGATTTCATACACAAAGAAGGCGAGGGATACTCCACGCTGAACAGCCGTCTGAAGCTTCCTGTGATAATTCAGAGGGTTGCGGTGATTTCCTCAAGCAGTTCCGCCGGGAATGAGGATTTCCGCCATACGATGCAGCATAATGATTTTGGCTATGTTTTTCAGATTGATGACTATCATACCGTTGTGCAGGGGGACAATAACGCCAAGCTGTTCCTAAATAAACTCATAGAAGTCTATAATACCGGAATTCCTTATGATGCCGTTGTCATTGCAAGGGGAGGCGGATCGCAGTCTGATTTCCTGATTTTCGACAACTACAATATCGGAAGGGCTGTCGCAAAATTCCCGATCCCTGTGATAACCGGCATCGGACACCAGAAAAATGTCAGCATTACAGACCTGATGGCCCATACCCATACCAAAACCCCCACCAAGGCGGCGGAGTTCATTATAGCGCACAACCGCAGTTTCGAGCAGCACATACTCTCGCTGCAAAGGACCATAGCCATCAAATCCCAGCAGCTTTTCCTAGGGCATTACAGGGAACTCAGCGAGATCAAAAATCTGGTCAGCCATAATGCATGGGAACTGATTGCCGCGAAGAAAGAAGAGCTTATGCTGCAAAAGCAGCATATTTCGCAGGCTAGCCGAAACCTGCTGGCAGAAAAAAAGCAGCATCTGCTGCTGGCTGCGCAGAAAACACTGCAAAGGCCGCAGAGCATCATCCAGCAGGAAAACAGCAATCTTCAGCATTTAAAAGCGAACCTGAAGATCTTTACCAGCCAGTACCTGCGAAGCCGCAGACTCCAATTGGAGCACCACCATAAAACTATAAAGCTGCTCTCCCCGCAGAATGTGCTCAGCAGAGGATATGCCGTGATCCGAAAAAACAATAAAATTGTAAACGGAGCAGGGAGCATAAAGGAAGGCGAAGAGATTGAAATAGTAACAAAAGATGCCGTACTGAAAAGTACGGTCAACGAAAAAATAGAATATGATGGAAAACACACTGACTTATGAGGCTGCAGCCAAAGAGCTGGCCCTGATCGCCAAAGAGATGGAAGACGAAACCATCTCTGTGGATGAACTGGCTGCCAAAGTAAAAAGGGCATCTGAACTGATAGAGTTCTGCCAGGCAAAACTAAAATCGACCGAAACTGAAGTGGCTAAAATCATCAGCGGCATGGAGAACAGCAAGGAGTAAAACAGGATGCTGCACACTAAAGTACAGCTTTGCAGCGTTATAGTTTAAGTTACATTCCGATAACACCGCATGCCTTTTATGAAAAAGTTTCAGGTACTGCCTACTATACGCCGATACAAGACAAAGCCCATTGTTTCAAACAGCAATGGGCTTTTGTATAAAAAATGATTTAAGTACCGATACGGCAATACCGCTCTGATGAGCCGGCTTTTACCATTCTTCCTTTTCACTGTCTGTATTTTTATCATTAAAAATACGGCTATCTTCATTGTCAGCAAAGCCGTTCTGCTGCTCCTGGTCTGCAAAGGGATCCGGCGCATTTTTTAAGTTTTCCTGGATATTCAAAAGTTCGGCAGGGGAAGAACTCTCAGGTTCAGCATCTGATCCGGCAGTTAGGAAACGAAACGAAAAGTCAATGGGTTTCTCTTTTCCCATTTCAAAAAAATGCACCGTGTACTGGTTTTTCTCCCTGTCCACAGCAAGCACTTTCCCTTTGTTCCAGACAGGATGCATTACAAGGTCCCCTTCAATGAACTCGGTATCTTCACTGTTTTTTGAGGCCGCTGCCGATGACTGTGCCGCCTGGAGGATTTCTGCTGACAGTTTTCCTTTACGCACATAAAATTCTTCCTTGATTTCAAAGAGGAACCTTGACGGGTATTTGTTGAGCCCTGTGGTGAAATTAAAGCCTTCCGAATCGGTCATGTAAAACCTTTTCTCGGCTCTTGTAACGGCAACGTACATCAGTCTTCTTTCCTCTTCAATAGCACGTTTTCGTCTTTCCTTTATGGAAAGGGCGCTTGGCAGGACCCCTTCGGTAAAACCGCATAGGAACACATAGGGAAATTCAAGCCCTTTGGAGATGTGGATGGTCATCAGGCGTACCTTATCCTGATTTTCCGTGTCTTTGTCCAGATCGGTATAGAGTGCAATTTCCTGCAGGTATTCGACAATATTTACAGGGCCGTTGTTTTCTTTTTCCAGCAGCAGCATGGAGCTTACCAGCTCTTTTATATTTTCCAGCCTGTCCTCATCGCCGTCTTTTCGGTAGAGTTCGGATAGTCCGCTTTTATCGAGTATGATCTTGACCAGATCAGAAATGGAATTTGTCTGGGCATCTGTTTTCAGCTCTTCAACCAGAGCCAGGAAATCCGCAGCTCCTTTTTTATTGAGCTCTTTATCCTCAATATTATTTTGCAGCGCCTGAAGCAGGGACAGGTTCTGTTCGCCTGCCAGAAGGCTGAGCCTTTCGAGGAACTTTTTCCCCAGCCCGCGGGAAGGGTGGTTGTGAATGCGCAGAAAAGAGAAATTATCGCCCTGGACGATAAGCCTTAAAAAGGAAAGCACATCTTTGATTTCCTTTCTTTCAAAGAAACGCACGCCACCAAATATGGCGTAGGGAATATTTTCTTTGATCAGTGCCTGCTCGATATTTCTGGAGAGATGGTTGGAACGGTATAAAATGGTAATATCAGAGTAAGCGGCATTTTCCGTTTTAAGGATTTCCTTGATTTCGGAAGCCACCCAGAAGGTTTCCTCAAAGTCATTTTTTCCATGGAAATGCACCACTTCAACTCCTTCGGGATTATCCGTGACCATATCCTTGTCCACCCTTACCTTGTTGTTTTTGATAATATGGTTGCCTACTTTGAGGATGTTTGGCGTAGAGCGGTAGTTCTGGTTCATGATAATGGTTTTCGTGTCAGGAAACATCCTGTCGAATTCCACCAGGTATTCGGGTTTCGCACCGCGCCACTCATAGATCGTCTGGTCGGGATCCCCTACCAGAAACAGGTTCTGGTGCACACGCGAGAGCATTTCCACCAGATGGAACTGGCTGTCGGAGCTGTCCTGCGCCTCATCGACCTGTATGTAATGCAGCATTTGCTGCCATTTGAAAAGCACATCAGGATTGCTGTCGAGTATGAAAGCCGTAAAATGGATCAGGTCATCAAAATCCAGCGCATAATTGCGCTTCTGCTTGTCGAGGTATTTCTGATACACGCGGCTGGAGAGCGATTCCTTTTCATCGGGCTCAAAGCTTTTATTCTCGAGCATGTACCCCAGATAATCGGAGGTGCTTTTCTGTTTGGAGATAAAGCGGAGCACCTGTTTGAAAGTGAGGTTTTTCGAATTGATGTCCAGTTCGTTGAACACCTCCCTTAAAATGGTTTTCTGGTCTTCGGCATCCAGTATGATAAAATTTTTCGGGTAATGGATTTTATTTATTTCCTCACGCAGAAACCGTACGCAGAAACCGTGATAGGTTGTGATGAAGCTGACATCAAAAAGATCGCCAATGAGCGCCTTGACGCGCCTTTTCATTTCCTGTGCCGCTTTATTGGTAAAGGTCACGCAGAGGATATTGGAGGAATTGATTCCCAGCCTGTCCACAATGTAGGCAAAGCGGGAGGTAAGGGCCTTTGTTTTTCCTGAGCCGGCTCCTGCAATAACGCGCACATAACCTTCTGTGGTTTTCACGGCTTGGAGCTGGCTGGGATTAAGGTTTTCTAGAATCGGATCGTTCATTTTTAAACGGAATGTTTTTGATCTCTATTTATTTTTAAAGCAGAGGGGCAGATCAAAGAGTCTGCAGCACAAATTTATGGAATTAACTCAAAAGAAGGGTAAGAAGCAATTGTTATATTCAGGATGATTACCTATCGGTTAATTAGAAAGCATTTATCTTAAAATAAAATCCTGAAGAGCATCATTTGACTGCTTAATCAAAAAAATGCCCTTCAGGATTCTTTTACCTATTTTCGTTTTTACTTTTTATAAAGCAGTTATTACTATGAATGATAATTAAGTTTTTTGAAACTTAAAGCTGTGATAGTTTTGAAGGGTCTGTTGCCTCTTCAATGCTTTTTCCCTGCGGATTTTGATGCTTACCATTCCCTTTTTCATCATGCCAGGGACCGTCTTTCAAGCGAACGGTTTCTGAGGCGCTTTCTCTAGAAGGAGAATTATCATTCAAGTGCTCAGCTACTTCTTCCACAGTAGTGCCTGCTGCCCTTACGGCATCTTTTAATATCTCCTCAGGGACATTTAACTTTTCAGCCCACTGCTGGATTTCAGCCTGCTGTGAAATATCAATATGAGCGTTCTGCTCTTGTCCGTTATTATGTAGATTTTCCATGATTTTTAAATTTAATAGTGAATTCCAAAGTTAACATGACAGAAAAATAAAGCTGTTATATTTTAATCCCCTATTATTATAGGATTGCTATGGTTTTCAGTCGGTTAGAAAGGAGTCGTTATTTTATATTTCCCTGACCTGACGAAAGGTAAGGTTGATTCTGGGCAGTACGGGACGGGCCGTCTTAGGCACCTGGTGCTCCCAGTAGGTATTGGTGCTGCCTGCCATGAGAAGAAAGGTTCCGTGGTGCAGCGGAATCTCGATTGGCGCCATATTTTTGAGTACTTTATGACGCAGGCGGAACAGACGCGTTTCTCCGAAAGTCACAGAAGCGATGTTCATATTCTTATTGCTCGATGAGGTCTTGTCGCTGTGCCATCCCACACCATCGGTGCCATCTCTGTACAAATTGAGCAGTACGCCGTTAAAGTTTATGCGGGTTTCCTTTTCCACGCGCTCCCTGATCTGGAGCAGTTCCAAAGGCCAATCCGGATTTGATTTACGTTCAGGCCTGCTGCTGTCCCCGTACCACGAGATCATGCGGGGAGCTGTAACCACTTTGTCATACATGGGCATTTCATATTCCCTCCACGGTGTGCCGTGGTATAAAACATTGTAATAATGATCGGATTCGGTTTTGCTGAAGAAATTATCAATCAGCAGCAGGTCGGCATCAGGGACGTCAAATATTCTCCTGCCGCCGTTACCTGATGAAAAAATTTCGGTGTCATCAAAAAGCATCATTTTCTTTATTTTTTTAGTTCATACTCAGTGCAGGCTTAAAGCCTAAAGCCGAAGAAGCCTGTTAATTGCTCATTTTTAGCCTTGGAATATTGATTTCATGTTCCTGCGGATAGGGAGCGCGATGGGTCATGCTCACATCTTCGCGTATTCTCTGCTGCGCCCTGTATTTCCAGTCGTTCTCCTGTTCATAGCGCGGATCTGGTATAAAGGGCATTTTAGCCATCTTGGTAACCGTTATGGTGGGGAAATGGTAATCCACTTCCACACTGCCCAGCAGCAGGTAGCATCCTCCTCCCTGAAAAGGATACATGGCCAGGCTGTCGGTAAAATGCGCCGTATCAAAAAGCTGCCCTTCAGCATCTATCCAGGTGCCGAAATACATAGCGCCCATCTTTGTGGGCACATGCTTGCGGGAGATCAGATAAGCCAGCATTCGGACCTGTTTTTTATGATGGTCCAAAAGGTCTTTTGCCATGACACTGCCCCTGAAAGGAGTCTGAAGCAGATCAAAAGGGGAACAGGAGACCGGAAAGCCCAGCAGTTCAATCTCATCAAAGGCATCTTCAAAAGCAGAACGTTCCAGCTGGGGAAGAACAAATTCCTTTACAGGCTCCTGAAGCAGCATTGGTGCGCGGTTCTCGGGATTGAAGTTTACCAGAATTAGACGGGCAATGACCAGCAGCTGGTTTTTTGTTTTCCCGGTGAACCGGAATGCGCCGATGAAAATCAGAATCTGTATGGCTTCAATTCCAATGGGTATGCGGTTGATAAAATCTTCCAATGATTTGTAAAGCCCGTTTTTTTCCCGTTCCTGCTGGATCAAAACAGCTGTTTTGGATTCAAGGCTCTGCAGGTGCATGAACCCCAGATAGACATCAGAACCATACAAAGTGGTTTCCAACTGGCTTTTGTTCACGCAGGGATTGTGCACTGCCGCCCCTGACATCTTTGCTTCGTGGACATACACTTCGGTGCGGTAGAAACCGCCCTGATTGTTGATTACCGCCACCATAAATTCGATTGGATAATGCACTTTCAGATACAGGCTCTGGTAGCTTTCCACGGCATAGGAGGCTGAGTGTGCCTTGCAGAACGAATAGCCTGCAAAGGACTCGATCTGGCGGTATATTTCCTGGCTGAGCGCCAAGGGGTGCCCCTGGGCCGCGCAGGATGCAAAAAAATTGTCTTTTACTTTCTGCAATGCGGCTTTGGAGCGTCCTTTTCCAGACATGGCACGGCGCAGAATATCCCCGTCGGCTGCAGGAAGCCCGCCGTAATGCAGGGCAATTTTAATGACATCTTCCTGATATACCATAATGCCGTAGGTTTCCCCGAGCTGCTGCTCGAACACTGGATGGAAGTATTCAAACCTGTCGGGATGATTGTGCCTGAAGATATATTCCTTCATCATTCCCGATTGCGCGACCCCCGGGCGTATGATGGAGGAGGCCGCCACAAGGGTTTTATAATTGTCACATTTCAGACGCCGCAGCAGCCCTCTCATGGCAGGGCTCTCGATATAAAAGCAGCCTATGGTTTTTCCCATTGCAAGAAAGCTGTTGCAGCTGGCTTCATCTTTTGAAATCGTGGTGTCACGAATATTGAGCCTTATGCCGCGATTTTTCTCAATCAGTTTTACGCTGTCATCAATATGGCCGATCCCGCGCTGGCTCAGGATATCAAACTTTTCAAGCCCGATATCTTCGGCGGTATGCATGTCAAAAAGCACTATGGGAAAGCCCTTGGGAGGCATTTCCAGTACGGAATAGTTGGTGATGGGCTCTTCGGAAATCAGGATGCCGCAGGAATGCATGCTTCTCTGGTTGGGGTATTTCTCCAGCATCATGCCGTACTGCTGTACTTCACGGACCACTTCATTTGCAGGGTGCAGGGTCATCGGGTTTTTGGCAAGCGCATCGAGTTCTTCTTTTGGAAGCCCGAAAACCTTGCCTACTTCACGGAATATAGAACGATATTTGAATTCTACATTGGTGCCGCAGAATGCCACATGGTCATATCCGTAACGGGAGAAAATGTATTCCAGAATTATGTCACGTTCCTTCCAGCTCCAGTCAATGTCAAAATCGGGAGGACTTTTGCGGTTCAGGTTCAAAAAACGCTCAAAATACAGATCCAGTTCCAAAGGACATATATCGGTAATTCCGAGACAGTAGGCGATGATGCTGTTGGCACCGCTGCCTCGCCCAATATGCAGAAACCCCTGAGAATTGCTGAAACGGATGATATCCCAGGTAATTAAAAAATAGCCGCTGAATTCCAGCTGGTCTATTACCTTAAGCTCGCGGAACATCCTTGATTTTGCCTCTGCATTATGCTGCCCATAACGCCATTCGAGCCCCTGCTGGGCGAGGGTGCTGAGCAGCTGCAAGTCGTCCTTTTTGTTATTGGTGTAGTATTTCTTGTTTTTCGGCGTTTTGAAATCAAATTCAAAATGGCAGTCCGCTATTATTTTTTCCGTATTGGAAATGATCTGCGGGTATCCTTCATAACATTTCAGGATCCTGCCCAGATCCACCATTACTTCTGTCTTCCTGCAGTAATCGGTATTGCCGAGTCGTGAAAGAATTACATTCAGGTCAACGGCCCGCAGTATTTTATGCAGCTTGTATTCCGTTTTGGTGCGGAAGGTAACTGGCTGGAGCACGACCATCTTGTCTATTTGGTTCTTCCAGTCACTGAGAATCAGTACAGGGGTCTGTTCAGGACGAATCCCGATAAACTCATGTTCTTTTAAAACTGCGGGCACATTCTCCAGAGGATAAACCACAAAAACATTTTCAAAGTCCGGAGCGGACAAAGGAAGCGGGGCATTTTCAAAATTATGCCGGGTCAGAAAGCGGTTCATCTCAGCAAGGCCCGCCGCATTTTTTGCCAGCCCGATATAGCGCAGCTGATTCTCTGAGCGGAATTCTATTCCGACAATAGGCTTTATATTCACAGCCCGGCATCCCTTTACAAAGTCATAAATCCCTGTTACGGTATTAATATCAGTGAGTGCCATAGCCCTGACACCCAAGGCGGCTGCCTTGGATATCAGATCTTCGAGCGGTATGGTGCCATAACGCAGGGAGTGGAAGCAGTGGCAGTTGAGATACATGATTTATTTTTTACGTTTTAAGATTTCGTCTTTGGTATTGGGCTTAAAGGAAGCACCGGCGCAGCGCATCACCGCATCAAAACCGTAACGGTTTTTCATCCGGTCCATAGCCTGGTAGAGCGCCAGCATTTCCTGGGTATCGTTAAACAGGTCGATCTGATAGGTTCCCCGCACCAGTCCGCTGAAACGCACCCCAATCAAGCGCAGGCGCATCCGGCGCTGGTAGAGCCTGCCAAAAAGATCCATTGCGGTCTGGGTCAGGATATGATCTGCTGAGGTATACTGCACCCTGCACTGCTTTGTTTCTGTATCAAAGTTGGCATACCGGATCTTGACCGTAACCGTTGAGGTGAGCCACTGCTCGGAGCGCAGCTGATACGAAAGCTTCTCGACCATACCAAGGATAACCCTTCCCAGTTTATCCATGTCGATGGTATCCTGTGAAAAAGTATGCTCGGTGGAAATCGACTTTCTTTCGGTATACGGTTCCACGGGGTTGTTGTCAATGCCATTGGCTTTTTTCCAGAGTTCAATGCCGTTCTGGCCGATCATGCGCTGGAGCGCTTCGGCTGGCATTTCAGAAAGGGTCTTAATGGTACGTATGCCGATTCGGGATAAGAGCTGGAAGGTTTTATCGCCCACCATCGGTATTTTCCGCACTGAGAGCGGGTTTAAAAAAGACTGCACCAGATGCTCCGGGATCTCCAGGTTCTGTTTCTGTTTTCCTTCACCTGTTCCGATCTTCGATACCGTTTTATTGATGGAAAGGGCAAAGGTGAGGGGAAGGCCGGTTTCCTTTGTGATGCGCTGCGCCAGCTCATCGGTCCACTTGTAGCTTCCGTAGAATCTGTCCATTCCGGTGATGTCAAGATAAAATTCATCAATAGAGGCCTTTTCCACCACAGGGGCTTTCTCCTGAATGATTTCGGTAACGTCATGGGAGAGCCTTGAATAGAGTTCCATATCGCCTTTCATAACCTTGGCCTGCGGACATAACCTGAGCGCCATCTGGATGGGCATTGCCGAACGCACCCCGAAACGGCGCGCCTCATAGGAGCAGGAAGCCACAACGCCCCGCTCGCCCCCGCCGATAATCAGCGGAATCCCAGTAAGCTCTGAATTAGTAAGCCTTTCGCAGGAGACGAAAAAGGTGTTCATGTCAATGTGTACAATAGCCCGGTTCATAATCTTTATCATTTATACCTGTCAAAATTAGCACAGATGATAACAATTTTTAAAAATATTATGTTCTAAATAATAACAAAAAATCAAAATACTGATTTTACGGGCGGTCTGGATTATGCTGCAATTAAGCAGAAAGACTTTATTCAGAATTTACGGCAGGTCTTTATTTTGGATTTTTTTAAACCGCCGCCGCCAGCATATTTGGATTTTTCCAAACAGGCATTTCAGCCCACAGGAATCATCTTTTTTTGAAAGTTTTTTCTTTTAGAAAAAAAGAATTATCTTTACAGTTACCACCAAAAAATGTAATTCTATTTTCAATAGTCTAAGACCTAAGTTTTTTTAACCACTGCGGCTTTCAGATCTATTTTTACCTGCCGCACTATAAATTTAAAAGCTATGCCACAAAAGCAGAATTGGGAGAAGATTATTTATCTTGCTGAAGATGACGAAGATGACAGACTGCTGTTTGCTGATGCAGTCGAAGAATTAAACCTGCCCATTTTGGTAGTGCAGACGGCAGACGGCTGCGAACTGCTGGAAACCCTTGAAAAGGCGAAGCATCTTCCTGAAACGATATTTCTGGATATCAATATGCCCCGAAAAAACGGATTTGAATGCCTTAAAGAAATTCGAAACGGCGGCAGCGATTTCAAAAATATAAAGATTATCATGCTGTCCACCAGCAGCAGTGCGATGCATATCCGGACCGCCTATAATCTCGGGGCGGATTATTATGCCGTAAAACCGCCTACCTTTATGGAATTAAAAGATCTTTTAAAAGGGATTTTGGACAGGGACCTTAAGAGCTTAAGAAAAGAGATGGAAAAAAAACTTCCAGCCTGCTAAAGATAAAAATAATGATGAGGGATCTGAATGCTTGCGGATCTTTAATCAGACAAGATCTTACAGGACAGGGCTTTATTATTCAGGGGCAGTTTCTTTTTCAGGGCTCCCTTGACTGGGCATGGTGCGTTTGATGTGCAGGTAAAAATCCTTGAGATGCCACCAGGCCGGGCATCTCTCTACAGGACCGTTGAAATTGCGTATGCCGATGTAGCAGCTCTTCAAAAAAAGCTGCGTATCTGTAATCTTTGCCCAGGGCTTCCATTCCACCTCAAGGGGAGGAGGAAACGCTTCAAAATGTCTTTTTATATCTTCGTAATTCATGCTGCAAAAATAATCCAAAACCATATATCAGACAAGGCCGGCATTGCTTTTACAGCCCGCCGGGCTTCTGTTTTCGATCAGGTTTTTCACTATTCTGGAGCCCAGCTGTTTGCCCGTATTTGACCTGTACTTTTTTGCCAGAATGATTTGGTTTTATATCGTTAAGGCCAAAGCGTGCTGCTTTTTTTTTTATAAAAAGGACGTATAAATACCATTTGTACGCCGCCAGATCCGGAGAATGATTAAATCAAATTGTCAAAAGAATGGGTTTAAGCCTTAAAAAGCTGTAATTCTAAAAGGATATACTGTAAGTGATCTGCCTTAGGTTTTGGTAAATTTGCTATATACTGGTAAAGGTAAACAGCAATTTAATCAGTCAGAAAAAAAACAGGGGACCGGCGGGGTTCGTCTGAAGGTTCTGTACAATGATTTAGTTAGTTACCGCATACCATTTCAGGCACCCGCCGGCTGCCAGAAAGCTCCTTGAATTTTGAGGGGCTTTTTTTGTCGGCGGACGTGCGCTGTAAACTTTATGCGCATCAGAGAAAATCAGAAAACTGCAATTCTTTCATTTTTTTTATTTTAGTATTGTATTTATTTCAATTGCAATTATTGGATTATCAGTGATTTAGTACTGTGTATTTTGTAAGAGCTGTATTTTAATTTTATAACGCAGCGGGGAAAAGCTGTGTTAAATTTGAAGTTTATACGAATAAAATTTAATTATTATGAAAACAGCATACTCATCCACTGTTCCTAAGGAATTAAGCAGCGGCCTGATCATTTTTGCAGGAGTTGCGCTTTTCTTTTTACTCATGGAGTTTTTGAATCTCTCCCATGTATTTTATCTGCGTTTATTGAATGTGTTTTTTATATTTTACGGCGTAAACAGGATTTTAAACATTAACCTTGCCCAAGGACAGAATAATTTTCTTTTTAATGCGGTATCAGCCATGATTACTTCGTTTATAGGCGTAGTGCTTAGTCTTGCTGCACTTATGATCTACAGTTATGCCCGGGGAGGCGACCATTACGTTGAATCCTTGTCCCAGACCTTTATGTTCGGAGCGGAACCTTCGGTTCCCATCTATATCCTTTGCCTTTTATTTGAAGGAAGCGCTTCGTGTATTGTGGTGACACTTGTTCTGATGCTCTGCAGAAACAGCAAGTTTAGAGCCGATTAAATATTTTGTTTTCAATTTTCGGCCTTTCATTGAAACAAGGATCTTTTTCTGCACATACGGAAGGATTTAATTTATTGATTTTTAATTATGTAAGCATTCTGTCAAAAAAAAATAGGGCTTTCTTTCCCAGCTGGCTATTTTATAAAACAGGAATGCAGGATGTTCCAATTATGAAAAACCTGATTTTAAAGCTGTAAGCTTTTTAAATCATGGTGCAGTATTTTTACGTTTTCTTTAAAATTATAAAATCACAGCGTAATGAAACTATTTAAAAGCAATAAAAAGCACATCATCGACCGTGCACAGCAATCACAGAAGAGAAAAGGAGCTATAATAAACGCAATGGTCATTTCAATAGTATTCTTTATTGCCGTGCTGCTGGTTTCAGTAATAGTGTAACGGCGTCTATTTAAAAAAAACTTGCTAATTTTTAGATTTTACCATAAAGTTTTGTAATAAAACACTGAAATTATGTAAGAATATAAGCAGGTTTTCTTTTAACTTGGGATTTCAAACTAAAAAAATATATTGTTATGAAAATCAATTTTAAATCTGGGTTTGCAGTTCTGCTGGTGCTTGCAGGGCTTTCCATTTCGTGTAAAAAAAATGAGACAGTTCCTGCTGAAACCAATGATACTTATGCAGACAGCTCTGCTGTTGTGGCTGATACCATCAGTACGGTTCCAGCCGATACTGTTGGGACCGATACCTCTAAAACTATGACTCCGCCGCCAGCAAAGTAGGTTCTTAATTAAAATAAATGGTTATTATTAATTCAAAAAGCCTGCAGAAATATAATTTCTGCAGGCTTTTTAATTTTTTCCAGCTTAGCCACTGCCTTGTAAATATTTGTATAAGTTTCGACCTAAGCTTTTTAGCAATTGATTTTCCTGGATTCCTATTTTATGGAAAGGCAATGCGCCACGATTTTGCCACAAAACTTAGACCGGTGAAATATCTTTAAAAACCGATTTAACTTTTTGTGGCAAAATTGAAGGCAACTCCAAATCTGGAAATATTCGAAACCATATTTATTTAAACTTGATTTTGCCAAATTTAAGATTTCAAAAAGATTGTGCCAAGGTGATTGGGGGAAATTATTGAGAACGGATTAAAAAACTGTATCTATATCCATGAAATATATATTTACGGATCTTTATCAAAAGCCAGAATAAATGCGTTTCTATTAAATGATCTGCAGGTGCGGACGGATCTGCATCGTGACGATATCGCATCTTTTTGGCTGCGAGAGACAAAACAAAGTGCTCATTGCAATATCGTAAGCTTCCAGCATCTCCAGTTTCTCAACTTTCTCATGCTGCACTTTCTTCGGATCGGTCTGCATGTCACTTGTCACAGCGCCCGGTTCAATAAGGGAAACCTTGATCCCAAGAGGATTTAGTTCCTTGCGAAGTGAGGTGCTGAATCCGCGAATGGCTGTTTTTGTGGCTACATAAATGGTGCTTTCAGGCGTGCGGCTCTCCGCACTCATTGACCCGATATTGATGATATGTCCTGATTTGTGCTTTTTCATTCGTGCAGCAGCTGCCTGAGCAAAGGCAAGATAACCGGTAATGTTGGTATCGATCGCGTATTTGTAATCTTCATAAGTTTCCCCTGTTAGTCCCGGGGCTGCAACGGCCGCATTATTGATAAGGATGTCTATTCCACCGAGTTTGGTATCTGCTATTGACAGTATTTTGTCAATGTCCTCCTTTTTGGTAACATCTGCGGGAGTACCGTAAAGTTCGCTGTCCGGGAACTGCTTTTTTATATCTGCAACGGCTTTTTCAAAATCTTCCCTATCCCTTCCAAAAATAAGTACGCGCCCGCCAAGAGAAACCAAGACATCGGCAATTGCTTTTCCTATTCCGGTTGTTCCACCCGTTATAACTATTTTTTTATCCTTGATGTTCTGTCCAAAGTAATTTGTTAATTTTTCCATAAGTGTTTTTTTTTTTAAGTTATTATTATCTATTCTGTCCGGCATACTAAATTGAAATGTCACGGTAATACAGTGTCATAGTATGAAATTGGTGCGCAAATCTGGTTTTATCTATGCCATGTTACTATGTACAGATGCACATACTAAAAAAAAACCGTACTTGCGATCATTCTTTCCTGTAGATTTTTAGGTTCATTTTTCACATTCTGGGCCTTTAAACTGCAGGATCAAAAATTACCACTGAATTTTTACGGTGCCCCGGCCTGAAATTTTATACTCGTGTATATTCGCATTTGCTGTAAAAGGTTTTTGTGTTTGCTTATCCTGCAAGACCTCCATTTTAATGCTGCTGTTTTTAATTTTTATAATTTTTAAATTGCAGTTCAATTCTTTATCACCATCTAATTTTATGGTGACTGTATTTCCCCTTTTACTTTGATGAATAATGGGATAATCAACAAAAAGTAGAAACTCATCGCCAATTTTGATGTACTGCCTTGGCACGACACCAAAGGCCATTCCGGCGCCATAGACTTCCTGACCGACCTTGCCGCTTTTCTCCCAGCCGTTGTATAAATCTTCAAGTGGAATCCACAGATCAGCCTGAACTTCTCCGGTTTTAACTTCTTCAGAAATCATATCAAAAGGGAGCATAGCGGGATAGTAATAGGCAATCCTGCCGACAGCATATTTTATAAACTCGGGAATTAGTGTTCTCAGTGCCGGAAGAATCTCAACATCTTCTGCCTGAACCATATATTCTGACAATGCTGCATAGACTTCCATCTCCTCATATGCGGCGGTATAAGGGGCATCATTCAAGGGAAAAATGGAGAAGAAATTGGTATAATTTTTACCAAATCCGTATCTGCAGTCATAAAGCTGAATATTTTTAAATAATCCCGTCAGGCATCTGTAACTTAAATCGAGGTAAAGTTTTTTATTGGTAATTTTGTATAATTCCAATAAAGCCCCGGCTGCAAAAGCAGTGTTATTGGCTTGATACAGAATGTTTAATCCGAGTCCTTCCAGTTTTTTTGCCGCTTTTTCTGCTTCGTTTAAGTATCGTTTTTCTTTAGTTATCTTAAAAAGCAGCAGCATCAAATGCGCGTATGCCCCTGGAACATCCCTTTCTCCTCCAGCGCCCGGTGCCGTTTCTTTTTTGATGACCTCAAGGGTTTCCATATTATAAAATACAGGCCACTCATAATTGAAATGGTGTGCCGTTCTTATAACATATTCTATCGAGTCAAGCACAAGTTTTTCTGAAGTTTTATCACCCCATAAGGCAAGTCTGGCCAGATTCATCAATGGATGATGCAGATACCAGGAATCCATCACCATTTCTTTTTTCTGCTCTTCGGACTGATCCAGTTTGTCAACCATCGAGGGAAGCCAGCGGTTTATGCAGTTTATTTTTTCATCATAAAATTCAGGTAATCCTTTAATTAAATCTTCGCAGATAGGCTCTTTTTCGCCGCCCCATTTTTCATATTCTTTAAAAGGAGCCAATACGGCAAGCTGGACCATACTTTCGGGCGGCGTTTCATAGTCGCATAAGTAGGCATTTAAATAGGGGTGTCCTAGCTTTTGTGTCCAGGAACCCTTATTAGTCGTTAAATCTGAAACCACTTTCTGAGCGATTTCCGGCCAGTTGTGATATTCGATCCGCGGCTGTTCAAGCAGTTTATATACCGTGACCAGATTATTTAAAAAATGCTCGCAGATTGTTGTTGTCTGATCAAATATCTCAGTATGAAAAACGACATAGGCATTCGAGATAGTGAAGGCTTTTCCCGCCGGAAGAGGCAGTTTATCAGTGGTCGGTAGTTGAAACCCGATTTCGGGCCAGCTTCCGCCTACTGTATTTTTGGATTCCGTTTCCGTAGCTTCACAATACTCGGATAGTGATGTAAGGTTTTGAAAATAAAAAAACGAACCTGTCTGCGGTTTTGTAATGCTCGCAAAAAGAAGTCCGGAGCGGGATCCTAACTGTTCCATGTGAATTGTTCCGGCAGTATTAGCAATATTCCCGCTTTGCGTCAGCGGAATTATGTCCCTCGGCCAAAATGGCATCAAGAGAGGAATATTAGCATTGAAGGATGTGGTGTAATGCAAAACTGGTGCTTCAGCAGAGGGAAATTCAATACGGACCTCATAATTGCCAAGTCTGGAATTGAGTACTACGATTACAATATCCTGGTCTTCAAAAAGATTGGTAACTTCAAAACAGCTGTTCATGGCAAATGCGGCACGAAAGGCTATTTTCCCAGTACCGGGCATTATAGCAACAATCCAAAGCGAATCGCCCGTATTATAAAATTGATACGTGGAAGAATGAATTTTTTTCTCCAAAAGTATTTCACTATTTTCAATATCTGCCTGGGCAGTTGCGCTCCATGGTGTAACTGTATGCATATTGATCATTTTTAGTTTATAAAAAGTGATATCCAGTGAATAGGGAATGAGAGATTCAGCCTGTATTTAGAAGCACATTAAAATTATTCCCAGTTAAAGAGAACAAAACCAGTCACAACCGCTCCTATAGAGAGCAGAAGGAAATAAGTTAATAGGCCGTAATTTCTAAAAAAGGCATCCATCATCCAATTGGTTTATATCAAATTTCGGCATATCATTAATTTTTCTTCTTACATAATTTGTACTAGTTCTTACAAGATTTTCCAAAGATGAGAATTGGTCATAGTAATTGATTACTCTCCTGAAATGGCTTTGGACCAAAGCTGGTCTCCAGAAAAAGAACGGAGACAGTAAAATAAAAAGCTTGTAGAAAGAAAATTGGAAGCATACTATGCCTATTGGGCTTTCTTGCGCGTGCCAATGACGAACCCTCTAGGCTCATTCACTAACATAAAATTGTCTGCAGGTTATTGCCAATATGTGATGCGGAGCGGAGATCATACCTGAACAACAGTGTTTTATCTGTAAGAATTTAAGATGATCCTGTAAAATTAATGCCTTAAATTATAGTTACTTAGCTATCACTTAATTTTAAAAAGGACATCATGAAAGCAGCAGTTATTCACGGACCTGGTTCGATTAAATATGATACGGTAGAAGATCCAAAAATCATAGCACAGGATGATATTATTCTAAAAGTTACTTCCACGGCAATATGCGGATCGGATCTGCATATTTATTCTGGTGCCATGCCAACAACTCCCATGGTGCTTGGCCATGAATTTATGGGTATTGTGGAGGAAACGGGCTCGGCTGTCACCCACCTGAAAAGAGGGGACCGAGTTGTGGTTCCTTTCCCGATTGCCTGCGGGAATTGTTTTTTCTGCAATCACGATGTTCCGGGCAACTGTGAGCACAGCAACCCCGAACATTACGGTCCTGAGGGTGGAATTCTCACAGAGAAAGGCGGGGCACTTTTCGGTTATACAGACCTCTATGGCGGGTATGACGGAGGTCAAGCACAGTATGTGCGCGTACCATATGCCAATTACGGACCCAGAGTTGTTCCTGAAGATCTAAGTGATGAGCAGCTTCTTTTTCTAACCGACATATTCCCGACAGGCTATACCGGGGTGGACTGGGGGGAAGTCAAGGGCGGGGAAACCGTAGCGATATTTGGTTCGGGACCTGTTGGTATCATGGCGGCCAAAAGCGCCTGGCTTAGAGGCGCGGCGCAGGTCATTGTAGTTGACACACTTCAGTTTAGACTCGATAAAGCTAAAGCTACAGCGGGCTGTACCACAATTCTATGGCAGAATGGGCCTAAAGATGTTGTTGAACAGATCCGTTCTCTTACAAATGGCCGCGGCGCAGATGTCTGCATTGACGCGGTTGGATTTGAACCGGACCGTAATTTAGCTGACCGTATTAAGGCAACCATCAATTTCGAAAAAGGATCAACAAAAGTTTTAGAAGCCTGCATGAGCGCCGTAAGAAGAAGCGGAATTGTTTCTGTTTTGGGTGTTTATCCTGTCAACTATGATAATTTTCCGATAGGACAGTTTTTTGATAAAGGGATAATCCTAAAAGGAGGGCAGGCTCCGGCTCACAAACACATTGATAAACTTTTAGAATATGTGGTTCAGGGAAAGGTGAAGCTAGAAGACATTATAACGCACAGACTGCCGTTGAGTGAGATTTCACATGCTTACGATATTTTCAAAAAACGTGAAGACGGATGTGTAAAAGTAGTACTTGATCCGTGGAAATAGAAATAATTCTTCAACGCGTCATGCTTATTATATCTAAAAACCGATTGCGTTAAATATAATTATCGCTCTGGTTATTAATTGTTTAAAGTACTAAATCTGTAAATACTTCATTTAATGATATAACGATCTCAACTTTTAAGATATTAACTTTGAGGTTATTGAAACTAAAATAGGACATTATGAAAACAATATTAAAAACTTCATTCCTTACACTGATCTTTACCCTGGTGCTATCTTGTAAAAACAATCAGAATTCCAGCACAGATCCATACGCAGATGAAACAGATTCAACGCAGGCAGCTGTTGACAGCATTGGAGCTGACTCGGATACGACCCGTACAAGTACAAATGGAACAACTGGTGCTACCGGCGAGGGTTCGACTGGTTCTGGTTCGGATGGAACTACGCAAAAAGGGACTACAACCATAAACAAAGATTCAACATCTAACAGTAAAGGCAGTAAATAGCTGCCAAGGTTGATTATTTATATTTCTATTTAAACCTGCATCCTGTTTGGATGCAGGTTTTTTTGTGTGCACAATCCTTCTATCTTTTGGAATTTAAACGTTTAAAAAAATCGTGCATCCATGGTGCTTGCTGCCACATTTTATGCTTCTTATAGTTTTTCTCACACATAGTAAGCGCGACGGCGGTTTCAAGTAAACTGGTTCTTCAAAATACTAGCAGCCTTTAGTGTTTTTTAAGTGTAATAGGTTCGAATAATTATTGGCAGCTTTTGTTTCCGATGTATTAGTTCGCGTCTGTAACCTGCTGATCTATATTGCTATGAGGTTTGAATACTGTAAGATATAACGGATCATTATGTAAGGCTCTCTGTTGATGGCTTTGTACATTTGGATATAATATTAAATTAAAAAATTATGGCAACTACAGCAAAAAAAACTACGGCGGATAAAGCAAAAAGTACGGCATCCAAAAGTACTGCATCAAGAAATACTGCATCAAGAAATACTGCAAAAACTGCATCTAAGAGCACAGACGGAAAAGTAAAAGCAAAATCGACTGCTGCCGATGGACTAAGAGAACTATTTGTAGATTCATTGAAAGATATTTACTGGGCAGAAAAAGCCCTGACTAAGGCTTTGCCAAAGATGGCTAAGAATGCGACTTCCGAGAACCTGATAACTGCTATCAACGATCATCTTAGCGTTACAGAAGAACAGGTTAAAAGACTGGAGCAGGTTTTTTCTTTAATTGGCGAGAAGGCTGCGGCCAAGAAATGCGACGCAATGGAAGGACTTATCAAGGAAGGAGAAAGCATTATGGAAGAAACCGAAGCAGGACCTGTTCGTGACGCAGGAATCATAGCAGCATCTCAGAAAATTGAGCATTACGAGATTGCAACATACGGTACATTGGCAGCTTTTGCTACTACACTTGGCGAAGATGATGCGGTACTGCTGCTGGAGAAAACATTGGCGGAGGAAAAAGAAGCAGATACACTGCTTACCGAGGCAGCCTATAATACCATTAATTTTGATGCAAACGAGGAAGATTAGGCCTAGGAATAATATAAAAGTTGGCCTGTACTGTGAGTACGGGCCTTTTTTATAAGCGTTACTAGTATGCAGATTACCTAAAGTTCAGATCAGGTATTGTAATCCGGTTAATAAATACAAATACAGTACCTCGCAGGTTATATAATCTACAGCTCATCGAAAGGAAGGTGAAATTTACAGGTCAGGCCTGCAGTCAGCTTATATTATTTGTATTAAGAACTTATAAGAGATGTCCAGCTGATGCAAGTTTTGGAGTACTGTTTTTTTTCATATATGATATTATATTTATTTTTATTATGCAACATTTAAAAATTACAAGAATAAATGAAAGATTTATTAGAGAAATTTGAAAACGATTTGAAAATACATCTCGAAAGTACTTTTGCTTCGTCCAATCAGGAAGATCCGATCAGAAAGTTGGACGAAACAGAAAAGACTGTCTTTGATTACGTCGACAATTACCTTTTGGAATCTTCCCTTATCGCAAAAGATGTAGAAAGATCTGTACAGCTGATTTTGGACGAATTTGCTAAATCAAAGATTAAATACATCCAATAACCGACGAGGAAATTTAGTTTATAAAAATTTTCGTCCTGTCTCACTATCTAGTACTGCCGCTGAGAACTCAATTCTGCCTGCCAGACCCATTTTACCCATTCCAATCCTACTTGAATTTTCCCATCTGCTGTAAATCCTATAAGTATTAGAGCATATCTTGTAATTGATTACTATTTATTGGTAATACTTTTGGATATGCAAATCAAGACTAATATTCTCATTTTAAAGTATTTGAGCAGCTATTGATAACTAATTAATTTACGCTATATGAAAACGAAATACCAGTTTACTGCATTTCTATGTGTGATGGGGCTGCTTTCCTACGGCCAGAAAGGCATACCTCCTAAAGAAGATACCAAGAAAGTGACCATTACCAATTTCCCTACCCATCTTGAGTACAGTTCCTCACTCGCATCGGGCCTTAAAACGGCAAATGGCTGGCAGGCGACCCCTGCCGCGATGGGACTTGGAAAACCAAGGATGCTGTATATCGGCAAAAAAGGCCAGCTCTATGTTACAAGACGCGATGCGGGAGATGTGCTGATGCTGACCGATACCAACAACGACGGCAGGTTTGACGATATGACACGTGTAGCTGATTTTCCAGGAGTACACGGCATTACGGCCAAAGATGATTTTATGTACCTGTGCAATAACAACAAAGTACTTAGATATGCATTAAATGCTGATGGAACTTTGGGCAAGGCCGCCGATACGCTGATTAAAGATCTGCCGAGCGGCGGGCAGCATGCGAACCGCACGATGGATTTCGGGCCTGACGGCAAATTGTATATCTCAGTGGGAAGCGTCTGCAACGACTGTAAGGAAAGCGATAAGGAAACTGCCGCCATGCTGCAGGTGGACCCGCAGACTTGGAAAAGAACGCTTTATGCGTCAGGGCTTCGAAATACCATCGGTTTTGACTGGCAGCCTCAGACCAAAGAAATGTGGGGTGTGGACAATGGCGGAGACACTAAAGGAGACGACTGGCCTCCCGAAGAATTAAATAAGATTATTATGGGAGGCAATTACGGATTTCCTTTCGCCTACGGCAAGAAGGAAGTGGATCAGAGCAGGGAAGACCCTGTGGGCAATACCAAGGAGGGCTGGGTCAAACCTACTCAGGCATCTATACTGGATTTCCCGGCGCACAGCGCCCCTATTGCTTTTGCATTTTTCGACAGCGGTAAAAATAAAGGAGATGCACTGGTGTGCTGGCACGGCTCATGGAACAGACAAAATCCGAGCGGTTACAAAGTGGAACGCATCAAATTTGACAGCAAGGGCAATCCCACAGGGTCTGAAGATTTCTTAACGGGATTTTTAATCGGCAGCGAACGGTTCGGCAGACCCGCAGGACTGGCGATCGGTTCTGATGTGGTTTATATATCAGATGATGCAAATGGTATTATTTATGCACTCAAACAAAAATAAAGATGAAAAAATATATTATACTACTGTTAGCAGCCCAGTTAACGTGGGCTCAGCAGCCAACAAAACGCATTGAATTTGAAGCGCCTGAAAGTTATCCCGAGGGAGTGGCTTTCGATAAGGCTGCCAATGTGTTTTATGTATCCTCGGCAAGATTGGGTACCGTTGGAAAAGTTACCAAAGAGGGCAGGTATTCGGAATTTTATGCCGATAAAACCCTTAAATCAACCTACGGGCTGAAGGTGCATCCCGACGGAAAAAGGCTTTTTGTCTGTGCAGGCGATGCCAACTATAGCAAATTCAGCACGCCTGATACCAAAAAGAAAATGGCAAGGCTTCTTATCCTTGACCTTAAAACAGGTAAGAAATTAAATGATATTGATCTGGGCGGGTTTATTGCTGGAGAACATTTTCCTAATGACCTGGCTTTTGACAAAGAAGGGAATGCTTATATCACGGATAGTTATGCATACGCTGTGTATAAAGTGGATGCAAAAGGAACAGCGTCAGTATTCAGCACAAACGAACTGCTTAAAACAGCAGGAGTCGGACCCAATGGAATTGTTTATCATCCGGAAGGTTTTCTGCTGGTAGCAAACAATGGGAAAGGAGCACTTATAAAATTGCCGATTTCAAATCCCAATAGCGGGACAAAGGTAAAAATAGAGCAGTTCTTTCCAAGCGCAGACGGTATGCTTTTAAATGACAATTCCACTTTGACACTAGTGCAGAATGGAGGAGTAAACAAAATATTCAAGATTAAAAGCATCGATAATTGGACTACGGCAGAGGTTTCGGAATCCACTTCTGTAGAAGACCGTTTTGCCTTTCCTTCTACTGCGGCTGTTTCGGGCAGTGAAACCTGGATCATGAATGCGAATTTCAGCGAACTTACTGAAGGTAATAACGTACCATCAAAAAAGTTTTCCCTGCAGCAGGCCGTGTTTGCTCCTGTAAAAAAATAAAAGATTAAAAAAACAATAACATACCATACATGATAGAGTATATTCCTTACAGTGATTCGATCGAAGTTATACAGCCCGACGAACAGGAGATCAGCCAGAAAATTATAGATTCGATGGCAAGGGTTAACCGCCTGATGTACGAGAAATACCGACATGCCATACGCGATGCGCATGCCAAAAGCCATGCTGTATTGAAAGGCGAGCTTAAGGTATATGATAACCTGCCCGAACATCTGGCACAGGGGTTGTTTGCCAAGGCCAGAACCTATCCAGTAATTGTGCGCTTATCAACGGCGCAGGGCTCCATCGTACCCGATAAAATGTCAGCATTCAGGGGTATGGCCATAAAAGTAATCGGAGTGGAAGGAGAAAAGCTGCTGCCAGAACTCTCAGACGCCGTGACCCAGGACTTCCTTATGGTAAATTATCCTGTCATTCCAACCGGAACGATAAAGGAATACCTCAAGATGCAGGAGGGGCTGGAAAAGCAGGCCGACAGCGGGGAGCTCTTTCAGGAAATCGCGCAGAAGGCCGCTGTCGGGGTGCAGAATGTACTTGCCGCAGTAGGTCTTGCTGATGATACCAATCAATTGAGCGCACCGGGACCGCATATCCTTGGGGATACTTATTTCAGTATGGCAGCACTGCGTTTTGGGGATTATGTGGCCAAAATAAATGTTAAGCCGCTTTCGGATAATGTAAAGGAATTAGCGGGGAAGAAAATTGATAAGGATATTATCGACGCAGATGAGCACGCTTTTTTAACAAAAATTGTTGCTGATTTTTTCCAGTCTGCTACAGCGGAATATGAAATCGGCGCACAGCTCTGCACCGATTTGGAAATCATGCCCGTGGAAGACGGATCCGTGCAGTGGCCCGAGGACCAGAGTCCTTATCAGCCTGTTGGTAAAATTACTTTTCATCCGCAGCAAACTTTCAGTCCCGAGCGCCGTGTGTATGCAGACGACACGTTGAGTTTTAATCCGTTTCACAGTCTGGCTGATCACCGTCCGCTGGGCAATATTATGCGAGTGAGACAACTGGCCTATGAAACTTCAAGCCGCTACAGGCACCATATGAATGCTAAGGCAAGGATAGAACCAGTCAGCATTGACCAGCTGCCAGATTAATTGCCGCCCTGTAAAATAATAGATTAAAAAAGCCTGCGAGATGATTACATTACGCAGGCTTATATACTTTGGTCATCCTCGGAAAAAGTAATATCTTTAATCCTCATCATCTTCATCTGCCTCAGATTCATCTAAAGTTCTTCTGTCGGCATCGTCATGATCCAGTTCGGTAGGCTGGTGGTCGGCAGACCTTTCGTCTTTATAATGCTGGTTCACGCCAGGATCGGTATGTTCCATGGTTTCGGACTGGATGGATTCTTCCCCCATATGATACAGACTGTCGTCCTGACGGTAAGTATCGTAGTTTTCTTGTGGTATCATAATGTTAAAATTAGATAGTTAATAAATGCTGCTTTATCTGCAGTCTTTTCTTTTCTTGTAATTTAAAGAGCAGTAAAGTTACGGTAGAAAGAGCCGGACTATATTACAGTCTGTATCTGTTTAATTACATTATTTTCAGATTATTATTGTTTTTACTGTCAGCCAATTAAATGCAAAGGTCATTCCTGTGCGCACTGTAGCACGCATCCTGATGGGGAAAGGACGTATTAAAAGGATGCAATACAAGAATGCAGACTCAGAAACTGTTATAAGGCGACTGAGAGCTGCCAAGCTTTCCTGCATTCATTAATTTTTTGAAACAGCAAGTGAGTCGTTTTTGATTATATAATTTTCTTTGCGGTTCGAGGCATCATTTTCATCTTCGCATAGTGCTTCACAGCTGATGTGCAGCGCCGCCATTAAAACCGATAGTATCACAACTTTGGAAAATAGTGCTTTCATAAACATTTGTTTTTTGGTTAGCTTAAAATGTACTTGACTCAATAAAAATAAAGTACGCTCAAAATCCTGTTCTTACATTTTTTTTGCCCTTTGTTATATAATTTTAAGCAGCTAGGATGTATGTGATAATTCAGCATTATAGGCTGATTGGCAATAGGCAGATTATTAAATGGATGGAGTACCCGGCTGTCTGATGCGGTTATAAAAGGAAATCACATAAAAAAAACCGTTATTGGTAACGGTTTTATATGGAAAAAAATAAGAGTATTAAAATTTTCGCTGGGATGGTCTGTAATTGTGGACTGCACCATTATCTGTTTCATCTCGGACGCGTTCATCTTCTTTAAGCTCCTCGTTGCCAAGTTCCCCAATTTCAAATTCCTTGTTTACGGGATTATCGTGATCGGGTTCAATGGTTTCAAAGCCGCCGTTTTGAGTTTCATCACTCTGGGGCGCATCAATGTCAGTTTCAAAACCTTCAGAAGGATCATTATTTATAAGATCCTCTTCAATGTCCTTCTCGGTTATATCTTTGGATCCGCTGTCGGATTCATTATCAAGATTTTCTGAATCGTATGGATTACTGTCTTTATCACTGTCCTGCACGTCTGAATTGCGGACTTTTAATTTCTGCTGCTCCGCGTCTGAAGGTTTTTGTTGATCGGAACTGCTGCCGATCTCTTCCGTGCTCAGATCATCTGCATAATCGGGTTCGGCATTCTCTGTAAACGGGTGGGCGTCAGGGGAGGCAGTTTTCTGCTGTCCCTGCTTGCCTAATGCTGTATTTTGGAAATTTTTGTCATCCTGACGCTCATTTTCCTTTGTATCTGTTTTCATAACATTATATTTTTAAATTAATTTTTTGCTGTCGTCTGTCGCTAAGAGATTGTCCCGCAGGGAGGATCGTTGCGGCCGTGTAATTCTTTCTTACCAAAATTATAGCGGAGAGGTACAATTTTCTTTACAGAATAATGAATTCCAGTTATAAAATAGCTATCAGACAAGCAGGCAGATCCAATATCATACGGGTAAATGCTTCAAATACTGATATGCAGCATAGCTGCTGCATCAAGCTGCTTTGCTGCAAACAATAATTCTCTCGAAAAGAACATTTGTGACAGGGAAAATCATCCAGCCGAATGTTGCCGCAGCACAGGGAATGATAGGCGTGGCAGTTGAGAAACATGATTTATTTTTTGCGTTTTAAAATTTCGTCTTTATTGTTAGGTTTGAAAGAGACGCATGCGCATCTCCTCACGGCGTCAAATCCGTAGTGGGTTTTCATCCTGTCCATTGCCTGATAGAGCGACAGCATTTCTTCAGTATCTTTGAACAGGACAATCTGATAGGTTTCCCTGACCAGTCCGCTGAGTACAACTGTGTAATTGATGTGGGTATACAGTTTCGAACCTAAAGCTGTCAAGCCTTGATTTTGCTGGTTTTTCATTTTTTGAAATGGCGATGTGCCACGATTCTGCCACAAAACTTGATTCAGTAGCTTTTGCAATTTTAGGACTCTGTTTAATAAGCACAAACCTTACTTTGCAGGTGCAAGCTTTCTTAAATTTTATCTGTCTTTAAATTTAACTTTCCACGATTCTGCAACAAAAGCTAAAAGCTGTAACATTAAAAAATTAAAAATAATTCTCCTTAGGTTTTTGTGACAGAAATAGTATAAATTGTATAATGAAAGCTGGTATTTTAACTTTTTTCACCTCAGCAATGTTTCTCTGAAAATAAAGAAACTGGATTGGTCAGGTTTGTGCCTAATTTTTATGAAAGTTCTACTGTTCTTAATTTTTAAAACCACCACTAAAAATAACTTACGGTTTTCCGTAATTATATTTAGATATTTTTTATGTTATTTGTTATTACCGAATTGTTTACAGATGTCTAATATTGCACTAAAGTACAATGGATAATTTTTTAAAATTGATTAAAGATCTGGCATGGCCGGAGTTAATAATTGAAGATGAAATTTCAATTAAGGATACAGATAAGGTAATTTTTAGAAAAAATAGCGGGAAAGGTGAATTGCTCCTGGTGCAGCGGTATCTTGAAACTGTGCCGGCAGTGAATGAAGGTGATGAGGAACTAGAAAGAGTGGCCTTCAGGTACATTTATTCTAATCTAGAAATGATAAAATTCCCTCTTAGTTTCCCTATAGAAGAAGTTCTCACAAAAGATCTGAAACTGAGGCATTATGCTTCCATTGACGATGTGTTTCATTTTAACTCCAGACAAATCAAGATTTTGGAAATCACAGCTGAGACAGACAGATTTGAACTGCAGGAGAACAAACGTACCCTTCTTTTTAACCCTACAGAATTCTTGAGAATATTAAGCACATATAACGGCTTTTATACCGAAGGAAAGAGCTATTCTAAAAAGCTGATAAATTATAAGTCAAATGAATTTCAAAAGAGTTATTTCGGCATTGAAAAGGAGAAGAAAACGCTGTCAAGCAAGGGTGAATTCAGTTTTCTCATAGACCGCTTTAATATCCCGACCAAAAAAAACAAAACGGATTTTGAACGCTATTTAAACGATAATGATCTACTGGCACTCCAGGAACTAAATCTTAAACTAATTCAGAAAGAAGTATTTGGAGCGGATTACCTTACAAAATTAAATGATTATTTTATAAAAGTAAGATTAGAGGAGATAATATCCCTGGGACGCGAAATACTGAATCTGAAAAGTTCCAGTCTGGTGAGTGCTGCGGCCAAAAAAACGATTGCTAAGGTTGAAAGCGATGGCAGGAAAATAAAGCAGATGGAATCTGTATGGCAGAAATATTTCGAAAACTATCTTTCCTTTCTGATTTTTTCATATCAAAAGCTCTATCCTAAAATTGAGTTAAATGTCGATCTAAGTAAAAAGTATCCTGATTTTATAGGTATAAACCATTTTGGAGGAGTGGATATCCTGGAAATTAAGACGCACTTAAAACATGTGGTTACCAAAGATCCAAGCCATGATAACTATGCTTTTTCTTCAGAATTGAGCAAGGCCGTCATCCAGACTATAAATTATATGGATGCCTTGATACAGGAAAAGATAAAGAGTAAAACTATTAAGGAGGATCTCAAAGGAGAGATACTTGAAGGAAACATTTACCGCCCACGTGGAATCATTATTATTTCTTCGTACGAATATCTTGCTAAGGGAATAAAAGTTACGGATCCTGAATTTAAAAAGGTGCAGAGGGATTTTACAAAACTCAGAAATGGGCTTCATAACATTCAGATTCTGACTTTTGACGAACTTTTAAATATGGCGGAAAACTATAAGGACAATATTGTGAAATAAAAACAGATTTTGTATTGGCTCAAATGAGTTCTGAGTCCTTTTGAAGGTTGCTGTTATTTTCCTTCCGTGAAACTGATCATATATAGCAGGGCTGCGTAGCAGCAGTTCTGTAAAAGTTCCAGCTTCAGATTTTATAATTATAGATTAAGTCAAAAAGTATTTTTTAATGCATTTTTTTAACTCATTAAAGCTAATCTGTTCCACCAGTTTTTTCAATCGTTTATGTTTGGTCTTTGCCTAAAGTTTTTTTTAGGTATTTTTATTTAAACAAACAATAAAATACTGACATGAAGAAGGATATCTATTATGTTTTTGTAAATTAGCGTTAAGTAGAGATTGATTTAACAATTATGAGGGAGTTGTTTCAGGTGCAAAACTATTAAGTTTATAAATTCGAGACTACTGTTTCCTTAAATCTTTCGAGAAGTGAAATCGTGATATTTTTTAATGTATAACAATTCGGTTTTAATTACAGTAAACAGAATTTTTTCATTAATTACTGCATAAGCTATGGATGGAACAAATACTTTAGATTGGAAGACTTACGAATCCATTACAAAATATATTTATGAAACCCTTGGGAAAGAAACTGGGGTCAAGGTTAAGGGATATGGCAGCAGTTGCAAGGTTACTGGCAAATCGGGGATAAACCATCAAATAGACGTGCTGACTTCTCATTCTGACGGTGTACATACCTATGATACCGCTATAGAATGCAAGTACTGGAAAGAAAAGGTAAACAAGGATATCGTTATGAAGGTGTCTGAGATTATTGATGATGCCAGTATCAATAAGGGGGTCATTGTTTCGAAAGGCGGTTTTACACCAGACGGCATTACTTTCGCAAAGTACCGAAACATTGGTTTGGTAGAATTAAGGGAAATCAATGACAACGACTTGGAAAAGCATCGCAGAGAAATAGATACGGGGGAATTCAGAATCAACCTGAATATATTGATTACAAGTCCAGTGATACTAAATTTAGATATCGGCAATAATCGAATGCTTGAGTTTGAGCATGAGCTGGATTTTTATAATTATGCAATTATTCTTAGTAATGGAAAGCAGGTTTTACTATCATCATACGCTGAAGATTTCAGGCGTGAGGTGGGTAAAGGTCACAAAGAGAAACTGCAAACAAAACGCCATAAGATTCCAGGAAGTATTCTAGTTCACAGGATAACCAATGCATCTATAAGTCTGGATGAGATAACATTTACAGGCAAGCTTACCGAAATTGACGCGAGCAAAAAAATAGAAGTCAAGCTTGTAGATAAGGTCTGGCTGATTATGAAATCAATTTTTGACGAAAGGATATTTACCTTTTCCCAAACCGGAATTATTTCAGAACATAAAAAATAGGATATTAATAATATGCATATTTCTGGGGAAAAGTACTCATAAATAAATGTGGAATATTATTGATTATATTTCCCAGCGTTTGTCCAGATTTTTTCGCTTAACTTTAAAACCGCTTACAGCGTATTTAACTCCTCTAACAATTGAATATCCGGCAATACCCGCTAAAACGGCACCTGATCCTACAACTATTATACCCGCTGCAGCACCCCCTCCAACTATTGCGCCAGCTGTCGCTAAGCCTGACATTATTCCGGCTCCAGATAATCCCGCCGTTCCAAGTCCTCCGACTATTGTAGGTATACTTGCAAGTCCTAATCCTGCACCTACTAGAGGACCTATTTTTTCAGAGTATTTTTCTTTTTCTGCTTCACTTAATTTTGCATATTTTTCAAAACCAATTACAATTAGAATAGCAGTCTGCTTTAGCATTTCCTCAGATGGTTTACTCTGATTTTGTAACAAGCGGTTCAGAGTAGAAACAGAACAATTAAGTGCTAATGCTATTTTAGGGACATTTAGTTTGTTCTCTATTATATAAGTGGAGAAGACCACATGGTAATTTTCCGAGTTAATATTTGACATATTGAAGATTTGATTGGAATTATTTTGTATTATTTAAAGAAAGGTGATTAGAGATCCTGCTTTTTGATCTGCGAACACATTTGATAAAAAAAAATTTTAAAATCATCTACAAAATTTGGATAAGAAAAACCAAGTTGAAATTGATTATCCCAAAGTTTTATCGCTAAGGTTGCTACTCCCCAGATAGGTTCCTCAGGAGGTGCATCTAAGATTGAGAGATAAGTTTTTATTCTTTCATCGGTATCAGGATGAGTTTCTTGTCCATAAACATTATCCTTTAAAAATAGCATACTAACAAAACCCATGAGAAGGCCGTATTCAACAGTTTTTTTATTTTCATCATCCCGACAATTCAAAAGTAACTCGATTGCTCGATTATCCGCTTCAATCTCCTTTTCAATACTAGTTTGATTCTTTTTATTGAAGTGATCTAATTCTAGATGCGCGTACTCATGTGCCAATATAAAAGTCATAGCATACATATATAAACTATTAGTTCTAAGAACATGAAATTCCTCTTCCTCTGAAAATTCTTCAGGATTTGGAAGATATTTTTTGTCCCAAGGAGAATAAGCTACTACTAAAGATTTGCCATATTGAAAAAGTTCTTCAGTTATATTTAATAAAGCTACGTTCACTTCCTCTATATTTGCTTGCCCTTGCTTTTTTTGCATTGGTTTAGCAACCCCTTCCTCATACATAACAAATAAACTAAAGCAATTTATCCAGACAAATGACATAAAAGTTTCATGAATATTAACTTTACCTGTTTCATCAACGTAAGGCTTCTGTTTCTGTGTTATTGCTCTAGGCGAAACGTGATAATAAATACCAGGAAAAAGTTTGCCAGAATTTATCATTTCTTGAATTTCCTTTGCAAAATCACCATGCAAATTTTCAAACCGATTACTTAAATTGTGCTTTAAGACGCGAATAGGCTGTTCTCCAGTATGACTGGGAAGTTTTATACTTTTTTTCATTAAAAACGCCAAATATTAATATTGCATAGGTTGAATGCATTTGTCTTTTCGATCATGCGAATCGATAATATTAATTGTATAGTCTTGATCTTTAATTAATTTAGTTTCTTCAAGAATATTTAAAAGATCCACCTCTACCTTGTTAATTTGACCATTTTCAGAAATTGTTACTTTATCTTCTTTCGAAATTGCAACCAATATTTGTCGATCCTTATTCTTGCTGGTTTCCTTTAGCAATTCTTTTAAATCCGCAGATGCTATCGCGTGCTGTCCTGGTTCGTCAAGAATTAAGATTCCAAGATGTAGTTCAGCTTTTACTAATAAAGTCATATAGAATGCCCATTGTGCGCGAATGAAATCACTAGCTGACGATAGTAATCTAATAGGTTGCGGTGTAATGGTGCCGACACTTACAACTGGGAATAGTTTATTTGATTCCTCTTGAGAAATGTAAATACGTGAAAGTATTTCTTTGGAATAGCCAAATTTTTCCAAATAGTGAATAAACTGATTTTTGAAATCATAAATCTTTTTCTGATCAAGTTCAAAATGGCGTTTAAGCACTTCTTTTCGAGCTCGTATCTGTGCAAGTTTTTCCGAGATTTCCATTAAGTCTGTCTTAAATCTCTTAAATTGATGCCTAATCTTAGTCATTTTTTCAAGTTCAAACTTTATACGGATTTCTTCGTCAATGCTTATACGTGAGGGAATTCGTGAATCGTCCAATAGCTCTTTATCTAGAATAGACAGAGTGTTTTTTAATTCACTAATTTTCTCTTGGTAATAATTGACAATTTTGTCAAAACGTTCACTAAGATTTTGTGAACTTTTAAGGTAGGATTCGTACAAGCTTCGTTCGGACTTATAAAATGATATCGATTTTGAACCGTCAACTCGGTCTATATTTTTAAGTTCGATGTTGGGATTAGTTAATAAAGATGAGTTGCAGACAGGACAATTTTCCACAGCTCCAATATGAAAAGATTGCAGCTTGTTAAGTTTATTTATCCCTTCAAGAGCTTCGATCTCCCTGCTTAAATGGTCAACTGTAAATAAATAATTTTTTATTTTGATTTCTTCATTTACTTGCTGTTCATTAACTTTCTGTAGTTCCTTATTTAAAAAGGCTAATTTTTTGCTTACTTCTTCTTGCTTTGATAAAATTTCGGTACTGGTTACCTTGGAAAGATCCAAGGTATTGTTTATAGTTAAAATCCGATTTTTTTCGGTAAGATCTGATATTATTTGCTCCAAGGTACTATAATTGCCTTTGGTATCTCTAGTCTGTAAATCAAGTTTTGAGATTTTTGCCGGTGAAAGTTCAGCTGTAAATGTTTCTGTAAGGTTCGCGGTTAACAGATTGTAATATGACGTAATAGTTTGAAAAGTTTCGACAGTATTTGTCCAAACATTTTTATATTCCTTTTCGCGCTGCTTTAGTTTATCGAGTTCAAACTCTTCTATTAATCCGCTAAGACCTAATGTATATTCTACAATTTTTTGTTTGGCTTTTTTTGTGTTAAAAACAGGAATCTGTGCAAAGAAATCTGACCAGCCTTTTGTCTGCTCCACGAATGAGCTCGCAAATATCTGCTGCAGGTACAGTATTTTTTGTGTAGTTCCGTCATCATCGACAAAAAGCGGTATTGGTATTTTTGAAAAATCAGAAAGCCATTTATAAAAGCCGTCAGAATGGTCAGTATCACCTGCAGCGTGTATAAACTTTTCCTGAGGTGATTCATCATTGATCTGGACGCTAATCAAATTAGGGTCTTCCTCATAATGAGATTTTATAACCCTTGTAATTATAGCCTTTTCGCCATCTTGGTTGCTGATTTCTAGTTGTGCGGACGATTCAAAAACATTAAAGTTCTGGTTATTGTACTTGAAACTAGTTTTTAAACATTCTTTCAGGCCGTCAGAATTACCATAACTGGCCAATTGTTCCATACCTAGGCAATAATAGATGCAGGACAATACTGTAGATTTACCGCTAGAATTGTCGCCAGAAAGAATATTTAGTCCAGAACTAAAGCCATATTCGAAACCAAATTTTCCACCTTCAGTTTCTGTGACCAATGCCTTAATTGAGTGAATCTTGATCATTTTTCTACCAGATTAATTGTTGTTTTTTTAGTTCGTTCATACTAACAGCTTTGCACCATTTCGTAATTTCTTTACGAATTTCTGGCATTATATTGTTTTCTTCTATTTCTGTAACTATGGATAGTCCTGTAACACTTAAGCCAAAACTAATAACTCCATTACTGTCTTTTATTACCAAGTACTTTTTCTCATGCGATAAAATTATGTTTTTGCGCAATGAACCGGAGATTTCCCAAGGGGAAGAAAGCAAAGTTGATAGCTTTTTTACGGAAACATTTTTCTTTACGGCATCCAAAATAAATGCGATCTTCTTTAAAGGTACTGAAAGCGTTTTTCCATTAACCGAATATTTTATAATCAGCAAGATCATCAATATGTTAATCTGATCGTTGTCTTGATATCCTTCAAGAATCTTGATCCTATTTCCTTTTATTGTTATTTTTTCATTCATTCCCTAATATACTTAAACTGCAATCTGCTATCCATTCACTAATTCCATAAAATGCCAAAAGCTTTACATCCGAAGCGGAAAATACAGAACCTAAACAATTTTGCAAATAACTTTCATATTCATTTTTGATGTTTGAAACGCCAAGACGAGCCTCCATTTTATTATTTGCATATATATTTTTATCTTCTAGGTCATAAACTCTGTAGGCCTTTTTATATAGAGTAAACAATTGTTCATTATTACGTAATTCGACTGTAATGTATGCTTTGCCAAGAAGCAATTTTTTTATGATATGCCTTTTGTTTTTTTCTAATTGATCTTCAGGATATATGTTAGGAAGTTTGTCGTTAATATATTTAAGTTGCGGTTTATTAAGATCATTATTCTCCCATTCAGTAATAGCATCCTCATCAATGGCATCAAAAATAGCTTCTAAGGAACTTGCGTTCAGAGTTGGATCAAAATTTAGTTCCTCAGAATCCATTATTGGAAGTTCTATGCCTAAAATATTAAGAGCAGATAAAGCATTTACACTTACAAATTGAATTTGCCCGTCATCTCCTTTATTTGGAATTTCGGTCATGACTCCTGCGCATACCAGCTCCGTATGATTTTCAATAAACAGCCCGGAACCTGACCATCCGCCTAACCAGTCACTACCAGAGCTATAAGTGTTGTTAGTTAAAAGAACTTTATCGACATCGCATAGGAAATGATAGGTAATTTTATCGCAATCTGTATTGAAAGTTAATTTTTTGTGAGTCACCGAAGTTTTAGAGCTTTCATACTTTCCGCGAAACATCAGCGAGTGTGCTGGGTTTTTTGGAATTGAGCAGAATTTTGGACATGTGAAATTTGCTAGAGCTGATTTGCAATCTAATTTAAGAATTATAATATCATGCTCTTTTGCCAAATCGTGATTTCCCACCAACTCTAAAATCGGATGTGCAAGACCAGTATGGTCTACGACATTCCATTTTTGGAGGTCAGGTGATTGGTCAAATTTTTTTCCAAATAAATTATGACTTGCTGTTAAACATAGCAGATCTCCATTCCATGGGAAAATTACTGAACTTCCAATAAATTTTCCATCTTTATGAATTAGCCCCGTAGTGGTATTTATATTAGGAGTATTCATTCTTCAGGAAATTTTAAAAATTGAATTACTTGAAAATCCAAATTAAGTGTTTCTTGTTCTTCAAGCGTTAAAAGTTTGTCCAAAGGCAGAGGGTAATTCGAATAAATTGTAATTGGGTGGTCATTTGAAATAGGGGCAGTGTCTCTCTTGATTAAGTAATCAAGAGAGGTTTTAATGATATGCATCTTAGTGATTTTCTGGACTCAGACAATGGGATTGCCTGACTGGTTTTAGGATGCTGGTCGCTGCCTCCAGTCACCTGTTTTTTAGTGCATACTGTGCTTTTGACTGAAAATTCCGCTAATTTTCATTGTAATTACTATATTTACCATATATAAAGCCTAATGCTACTTTTAGGCATTTATAGCCATGAAATGAGGTTTAAAAACAATGAAGGCATAGTTGAAATTTGCCAAATATCAATATGTTTTGTCATTTTTCAGTAAAGATCTGGAATGGAGAAAATTTTATATTTTTTTTAAACCTAGTTCAAATCAATGTTTCGGTAAATAAATATATTTTATGAGTGTTACTAAATCTGGCCCTTCGGGATACCATTACCAGTATTTAACAGGTCTGTATTTATATCTCTACTATAGAACCTTTAAAAGAGTTACAGCAGTAATTATTGACAGTAAAGGCAAGGGGGATATTTGTTTGGTCTTTAAAGAAAAAGGCTTGGATATGCAGTTTGAATTTGAATGCAAAGAAAGAAAACCTGCACTTAATGAAAATTACTTCTTAAAATGCATTACTAAGTTCGATCCTTACAGTAATGATAGTTATGTTCTTTCAAAATTAAATGATAAAACAACGGAAGAATATTTTATTGTTACTTCAGCAAGAGCTGGGCAATTTAGCGAAGATTTGTCGATAATTGCAAATAATGCCAATCTGATAAAGTATCAGCAAAAACGAACTAAGACAGTACTTAAAGAATTTAAAGAGGCAGTCATTAAGCTTCAGGGGGACTCTGAGATGCGAAATAAATTTGTAGATACCCACCTCAAAAAACTAAATATTGAAGAAATTGAACTACTGCTTGATAAAATAACCATCATTGATCAACTTGACGCTTTTTCTATCAGAGAAAAGATTGGCGTTTTACTCAGTAAATCTAAAGTTGCAGTCTCACATCAGGAAACGTTAGTTCTTCAGTTATTAGAGATTATAAGGGATTCTTCAGGGACTGACTATAATATCCTGGACGATTTGAAATCCCTAATTGACCAAAATCTTTCGTTTCAACCTGAGATTTTGCAGCCGTATGTAAAAATCGGAAATGAAGATATCCTTCTTGGTGAACTGAAGAAGAATAAACTTTTGTTGCTTTCCGGTGCTTCATTATGTGGAAAGACTCAGAGATGTCATCAAGTAGTAAGAGAACTTCATAATGAATTTCCGGGATTTAATTATTTGATAACCTCAGACATACGGGAAGCTGAACAGTTCATTTTTAGCGGAAAACCAGAAGAAGGGCGAATCTGTTATCTTGAAGATCCTATCGGACAGCACCCTTCCGATATCGATTATGGCGATGTAAAAAAACTAGAAAATTTTGTTCGTAATTTATCTCCTAATAAGGACCATTACCTGATCTGTACCGCAACATCACAGCTGACAGATAAATTGTCAGAAAGCGGATATCTGTCTGCACACAACTGGCATGATTTAACTTTAACGGATAATTCAAAGGCTTTTGAAATATGGTCTGAATTGACAGATTCGGGAAAGAAGATCCCAGCGCAGTTAAATAAGCTAGTCAGGCAGGCAATTACGTTTTCGACAGGAAAAGATATGCTGCAGCCTGGACAGCTGGCATTCCTTTCCAGAGTAGTCGCTTATAAGTCAATTCCGTCAACATTAGATGAACTCAGACATTTGGCACAATTCAATGCACAGAGCATTACAGATTTGATTAAAAAAGATCAAAATCTAATACAAGCTATGGAGATTTTGGCCATGGGAGCTTCAACAAATTTTGGACCGTCGCAGGCTGATCTTGAATATATTGATGCTGATGAAAAAGATTATTTTCCAGGCATTAATAAAATTACTTCTTCTATTTCTGGTATCTCTATAGGAAAATCAGCTGATTATAAAATTGCTGAATACAAAGAACAATTAAGGGAAAATAAAGCATTCCTAAATTCAGTCTCTAATCTTATAGATTTAGGCTATCTGACGACTTATGGGGAACAATTTGTTTTTGCGCATCCTGTTTACCAGGAGGCTGGTCGTAAATTATGGTCAGGAAACAATCCTATGAGATTTACCGCTTCTCTGCAAAAAGTAAAAATGATAGTTGGATGTCTTAATGCAAAAATGGCGCTTCAGGGGGTCAAAAATTTATACTTACTATTTAAAAACACCTCCAAAGCCGATGATCATCAGGAGCTTATAACCATAGGAGAACTAGCAGCAAATTCTACATTTGTTACAGTCCGTGATGAAGCGGCTCTTTTTTTAATCTCTTGTTTTGATTATTTGAATGCAGATAGTAAAGACAGATTAAGGAGTATATTTGAGAGTCGATTCGAATCTGGGAGCACAAAATATTTCTGGAAGGACAATATTGCATTCGTGCCAGATTATAAGCATATCGAGGTTGGTTGGTTCGGCAATGAGTGTTTGAGCAAAAAGGATACTCAAAAAGCATGGGAAGATTTCGTGGAAGATCCTCGCTTATTACCAGTTGAAACTGCTGCCCTGCTTTTGAAATCACTGATTAGGGCCACTAGAACGAATCCCCAACCGCTTTCTTACGATATAAAAGCGATTAAAACCTTTCTAAATTATGACGAGGCATTTATTCGCGAATATGCGGCATATCTTTTGGCGGCCAGCATAAATGTGGATACTTTCAGTGAACTCAAGGAAATTTATTATGAAAATGATGCCTTTGTTAAATTTCAGCTTATAAAAGGGCTTTTTCGTTCATATCCTTATTTAAGGGATAAAGGCAGGCGAAAGGAAGTTCTTGATTTTATGCGTTCTATTTTTGATGACCGTTTCGTAACTTATGGTGCTGTTGCTTTTTTTACACAATTCTCAGCTGGTTATACCAGTGCAACATTTGACTGGTGGTATGAAATCAAACCCGCAGCCCGTAAACCTATGTGGTATTTGTGGGGCGAATTAATGCCTATATTATTTAAGTACCTGCCATCGGACATAAGGATTAATAATGGGCGTTTTCACAATACGCTAAATGAGGCACCTTTAACAGATAAATGCAAAACAGAGTTATTGGATGCATTCATAGACTGGTTAAAGCTATACTTTAAAGACCCCGATCGACGTTTCGGCCTTGATGATGTTTTCTTTTCTTTTTTTGATGAAACTTTTGAAAAGATCAATAGAACAAAGCGTTTAGAAATGATTAAAAGTTTACTAGAAATCGATTATGAATCTTTTCAGAGCATCATCATAAATCAGTTAGTGAGCAAAAATAAATTGTTGAATAAAGAAGAATTCAAACTGTTATTGGAGAAAATCCCAACCTGTTGCCAGACGGCAAAGTTGGTGGCTTTCACGAATAGTGAATCAAATGATGAGGTTCAAAAGGCTGCCCTAGGTTACATAAGTAACGGAAAGAATGCAAATGAGGTTATCGATATGATACCGGATAATTTAATGGGGAATATTATCTATACGACTTATCTCAACTATTCTATGCTGAACTATTCCAACATAAATACAATTTTATGGGATTCAGTTTTAAAATATTATTTGGAGCATCCGGAAAAAAAGAATTTCGTTTTAGCTGTACTGGTCTTTTTTGAGGATATATTTAAACTACAGAGTACTAGGAACGGACTATGGGTAGATCATGAAAAAATATTTGAAGCCATCGTAAAGGACTGTAGTGATACGAATTTAAAGTTTATATCATTACTGCTTATTCTTCAACTGATGAATGATAGATATGCGGAAAGTGACACATTTTTAGATACATTGTATAAAACTGAAAATCCAGATTTGATTAACTTCATCCAAAAGCATATAATTGATAACATTGAATGCATATCGAATGCATCAAACCTCGAACTTTTAAAGAATTTAATAACAGTGGAATCGGTTAATAAAAATTTATATTATGACTTATTCATAAATAAAATATTTGAACTAGGACTTGATTATACTGATGATGAAGAATTGGAAACTTCCACTTCAACAGTTATTAAATTTGCATTAGAAAGCAGGAATTTGCGACTTTTAAAGAGCTTTGATATTATTGAGCAATGGTATTCGATTAGAAAGGCTTCGCTAGATAGTAGACTTGCTGAAGTTATTGACGCTTCAAGGAATGCTTTCATTGAAAAATGCCAAACTCAGGAAGAAGAAATAGAACTTCAAATTAAATCTATTTTTGAAGAATGTGCAGGAAGGACTGATTTAGAGATTTATTTATAGATAGGTATTGATTGCTGATATTTCACTTTAATAAAAAAAACGATTTTTAATAGTCCTGCCACCAATCGTAATTATTGGAATCCGGAACTATGTCGTAAAGATGATCCAGTTTTCTCGCAAATAATCTTCGTAAATTGTTTCCAATTTGGGTTTCAGCAGAAAGTTCGAGCAGATAATTATCAAGATATTCGTTAAGAAGCCTGCTTAAAATATTTCTGTCGACACGGATCGTACCGTTATCTTCGGTTAAAAAAATATGTTCATTACCATTGTATAGTCTTTTGGCGTTTATTACCCAATTTCCTTTTGTTCTTGCTTCATGCATCAGACCACATCGCACACTGCTGTAAAAATCTTTCGCTTTAAAAGGATCATTTAGAATCTTCACGCCTGCTGTGGTATATCTGTAAAAATGATTTTCAAATATTTTTTCAGTCTGAAGAAATTTTATGAAACAGTGGTCAGCTAATTTGTATTCGAATGAGGGGCTGTTACCGTTTTTTCTGTAATTATGGATTTGGCCTGATTTAAAAGTGGCAAACATTTCTATTAAGGCACATTGAATTGTCATTATCGTGAAGCCCTCACCTTTTAATATTCCTGGAACCTTTACTCTGTTTATGGGTGACAGGTAATAGTTTTCAATCCTAGTTCTGAATAGGTCTATGATATTTTTCCAGTCATCACTATAATCATAATTATTGTTAAGGTTTGTTCTTATACTATGCCATTGATTTTTGTCGAGAATCTGTTTTTCCATTTAAATTCAATAAGTGATTTAATATTGCAACGTCTTAAGAATATTATTTTTTTATTAGATCTAATAAAGTTTCAAGAAGAAACTCTACAGATAAATCAGCGTCGTGTTCACGAACCCAAACCGCAATCCATTTACTTTCTTTTGCAATAGATATCCCTCTGGCTTTTTCGAGAAGCATCTTGAAAAAAGCCGTGTCTTTGGGAGTTATTGATTCCTTTGTCTGGAAAAAGTCTAAGTCGATATCCAATATGTAATTCTTTATCCATTCTTCACGCGGGATGCAGAGATCGAAGAGGCTAAACCTTCTTTCTAAATCGGGACTGTTAATTATCGTTGATGGGAGGTGGTAAGATTGAGAATTATTGATGACGGGCTGTCCGTTATAATTTTCATTTCCATTTATGCAATACACCCGGTCAGGTTTGTTATGATATGAATCATGGCTGTACACAAGCGCCTTTTTTATAATACCGGCTCTGATTGCCGCATCTATATGTTCATCATGCTTCAAATCATTAATTATATTCCAATGTCCGCCAAACATTTCTGAAAGCAGTCTGGATTGTTCTTGATCCCACTCTTCTTGTGATTTCCATCGCTTTCCTGAATATGATATTGTGTCCAAGAATCCTTGGAAGGCTCTGTGAAGATCGGTGTGATGATCAAATGTTAGAAGATATGGCTGCTCATCTCGAAATTGATTCCAAAATTTGAGTACATGGTGGTGCTCCTCACAGATAAAAATCTGTTTATTATTAATTTCAAATTGTTCACTTTCCATTTCTTAAGTATTTTTAAAGACCCTTTAAATGCTGTTCAATAACGCTGCTTTATACATGTCAAGCCGCTCATTGCCTCTTATGGGAGATTGCCCTGAGGATGAAGGTATTATTTCTATCCTTATGGTCCTATTGGTGAATTTTAAAATCGTTGATTTAGGAAGTCTGCCTTTTGGAATTTTAAAGGTATATCCGTTCAGACTGCAATACTGATGCAGCCATGCTAAAGTGCTGCTGCTTTTGGAGCTGCTTGTCACAATAAGCGTTTTGATATTGGGATGGTTGTCGAGCAGACGGAAAATGTCTGTAAATTCAATAGGAAAGAGCGCATTGTCATTTGAACTGGTCTTCTGCCTATATATTACGGTGCAGATATCTGCAATACCAAGCCCCAATTTTGCCAAAACTTGTTTTCTTAATTTTACAGGATCCTTTTCTTGCGAATCTTCTGAGCCTAAACCTGCAATATCAAATAAAATCTTCCAAAATTCATTATTAGGATTAGGATAGTAAAATTTATAACTTCCTCTGTTTCGCTCATGCGTGGGAAAGGTGCCTAATATTATTTTATCAGCCTTTTTTGGAACAAATGGCTGCCACGGGTGTATCTCTTGTGCAAATGTATTTTTGGTAATATAATCCATAAAGATAATGGTTATTAATTTATTATATGATTTCTAATAAGATTTTTATTTAGTTTATAATCCACAATGACCTGAGTAAATCTATTCTGTTCCATTACATTCAGACCTGGAACGAGAAACTGATATGATATCTGTCCGTTAAAAAGGCTGATCCGTGCACTTAAGAATGTTTTTGTCTGATAAAGAAATATATTATGAGTGTTGACTCCAGAATCAAGGATGCTGTTTTTGCGCTCAAGGCCGGCTGAAAATTTTTTGTCTCCCGTGTTGACAAAATCTAAATAGGGCTGCATTACCATCTGGGATCTGGCAGCAGGGTAATAATGGAAGATTGTGTTTAAGGTAATTTTCACCAGTGCCTGTTCACTTTTTTTGGAGTCGAAATTGAAACCAACTGAAATTTCCTTCATATTTTCAGTATTAGGAGCATAAGAAGTCATTAGCCTTTTGGAATCACTGAATTTAAGGAGTGCCAGAATAAATTTTACTGCATCTTTCTTTGTTCTTGCCCTGATTTTTAAATTTCCACTGTCGTCAAGATATATCCGAGGATCCATGAATTTATGCAAATGATGTGAATTTGGAATCTGATTTAGAAAGATTTCATTTTTTATTTTCAGTTGTTCCGAAAAGCTCGTAGGCGAATATTTATTATCTATTTTTTCAATCTGAACAAATTCAGGTGCCTTCTGCTTGGATTCAGGAAGTTTTATGACAATGCGCAAGTTACTATATTTCCATGCCTTAAATTTCTTCATTAGGGTATTGAGATTATCGAGCTGGTCAGTTTCAACATAAAAAACATCATTAATCTGCATGATTTGCGGGCGAATGTAAACCTGCATACTTTCAGACTGTCCCACTTCGTAAACCACTTTTGTGATATCATCTTGACAGAGGAGAATAGGGGCTTTGAAAGCTGAAACTGCGTTTCGGGATTTATTTCCAACAATCCCCTGGCAGCTTCTCATTAAGGCAACAGGAGATTTCTGATAAAGCTCCCTTTCAAGATTAGAAAATGCACTGTTGCAGGAACTGCATACGCATTCCATCATGATGTTTTCTCCTCCCAAACCGAGAGGAAAAACATGTTCCGTATTTTTATCATAATTTGAATTACAGTAAATGCAGGTATACATGGCAGAATTTTAAATTTTTCAAATTTTAATCCACAGTATTTTGCAGCAATAAAATTCATTTAGTATTTATGTGAATGCTCTATTACGATAAGTTGCATAACACTTTTTCTAATTGTATAACAGACTGGATCCATTAAAGATAACTGCGTTAACAAATTTAGGCAATAAATTTTAAGACTATCAGAGTTTAAATTAAAAAGAAGAACATTTCTTATCGTCTATTTTACAAGAATATTGGAGACTATGACTAGATCAAGGCAGCATATTTAGTATAAAAATTTTATTTCTTTTTTTTGATAACTAAATGAGACAGGGCAGGGTCATGCAAAAGACGCTCCATTTCTGAATTTACAATTTCGGATATGTCTTCTTTTATCTGCAGATAATTGCGTTCAATCATTGTGTTGTTTATAATGCGCACCGGGCTGATTCCGTGATATGAGTCTTCTTCTTTTTTAAGCTGCTCGTGATCATTTATTATTTCGGAATGGAATGTTTTCAACTCAATTTTACAGTCGGGATTATCGGCTGTAATGCCGACAAATTCGCCAGAGCTCAAACAGGAAATCTTCGAGGAAGGCACGGCAGCTTCCAATTGTTTTGACCTGCTGATGGAGGTGTCCGAGCTGTTTATCGAAATACTCTCACGGTCCTGCATTATTTTTCCAAAACGTTCAGATAGCTGTTTTGCGGTATCGCCATTGACCTGTCCGCTGATGATATTTCCGGTGATATTGAGTATGACATCCGCCTGCTCTCGGCCATAATCCTTACGCAGCTGGCTGAAGTCCTGAATCCCCAAACAGGTGCTTACTTTATTGCTTCGGGCTGTAGCTATAAGACTGTCCATATTATTGAGATAGATAGTTGGGAATTCATCAAATATAATGCTGCTTTTAATCCTGTCTTTCTGGTTTACCTGCTTGATGAGCCTGCTGACATAAAGCGAAAGTACTGCACCATAGGTCTGGATTTTAAGTGGGTTGTTTCCCATGCATACGATCTTAGGATCTTCAGGATTATTAATGTCAAGTGTGAAGTCATTTCCAGAGAGCACATAATAAAGCTGTGCACTGGAAAGCCTTGCCATTGATATCTTAGCTGAGGCTATCTGGCCCTCCAGCTGCTCCATGACATTCTGAAGGTAGGCACTGACAAATGGATCTATCAGAATCTCTATTTCTTTTTCAGTTCTCAGCAGCGTAAAAAGGCTGTTATATTCAACCTGCATGAGTTCAATTACATGAGGCAGGGTGCAGAACTCGCCGTTATTGTATTTACGCAGATACCATATTACAGCAGTAAGAAAATTGATAGGAGATTCAACGAAAAAGTCTCCTTGCTTTTTTATCCATTCACGGTTTAATCCCAAAAGAATAGTGCGTGCTGATTCAGCCGCATCTGTAATGTCGTCCATTGATTTTGGGTCAAGGGGATTGCATCTGTGCGTACGGCTCAGGTCATCAAAGTTAATTACATAGAATTTCGGTTCAACCTTGTATAAATGCCTGTTCTCAAGCCAAGTATTATAGGTTATTATGCTGAGGTCATCAAACTTAAAATCATATACAAACATTGAGAAACCTTTGCGTATGTGCTGGGTTATGATATGACGGATCACGAAATAGGATTTTCCAGAGCCCGGCGTTCCTGCAACCAAGATTCCCCGAAAAGGGTTTATTATATTAATCCAGCTTTTTCGTACTTTGTTTTTTAAATTATATTGTGCCGGCAGGTTAATGGAATATTCATTTTCAAGGAGCCTTTCTTCCTGCGGAAATGTTTCATTTTCCCTGTTGAAAATGTCCTTGCGACTGAGATTTCTTCTTATGATTCTAGAAAGCAGTGTTCCCCCTGACAGCAAGAGCAGATATCCAGCAGCAGTGAACAGCATATAGAGAACAAGTTTGTTTTCCACATTGGACTGCATGAAGAGAAAAAAGTAACTCAAAAAATAAGACAGAAATCCCAAAGCAATATAGCAAAAAGCAGTTTTGAAGCCCAGCTTTTCATTTTTTCTGCCCTTTGCCCCAAGCAGGGAAATGCATAAAAATGCCATAGAAAACAGTTTGGACAAATGAAAATAATCAAAGAGTCCCGTGCGAAAAATATTGGCTAATATTTGATCGGCAAAACTGCCTGCAAGTCCCCATATTTTAAACACATTATATCCGTAATAATAGAAATGAAGACCTAATAATATAATGCTGATAAGCCTTGTCATATCCAAAATTTTTCTAAGCGCCTGTTCATTTTCACCTGTCTGCATAAACTTAGTTTTTTAGTTAATAATCGGACTGTCCTTTTCCTTTTTTTTGTTTCTTTTTTCTTTTCAGCTGAGAGGGAACAAAATCAGCTGAAAACTCAGGCTGCATAATCGAATCAATTATCTTCTGCAGCTCGCCTGCAGAAATAAACGACGTCTGCGATGGTCTATTTTTTAATGCATTATCTTCAAGATTTTTAACGGCGGCACTGCCTGTGCCGAAACTTTTGATACTGCAGCGTTCTTCGATGCCAGAAGCTGAGTAAGACTTTCCTAGAGAGCTTCCGTTAGAAACACATTTTGTTTTATGGTCTATATAGGTTAAGCCATAAAGAATGCCCTGTTCATTTCTTCGTTCAACGGTCTTGATTCCTTCTTTTATCAGAATTCTGTCAAGATCAAAAACTGACTTTATTCTGTTCTGCATAAAGGCGAGATCAACTGCATTTTTTGCTCTTTTTAAATGAGGATTGCGAGATGTTTTATTTACAGCAAATTTTAATTCCAGATTTTTAAGGGTGGGTTTCATGTAAAAACTGCTGGCTTTTAAGGGAACACCCACAGGATGTTTTTCATCGTTCAGGATCTGGTAAGCGAGACCTTTATGGAGAAACATTCTTGAATCTTTACTGCCCTGCACGGCGGTAACATTGTAGAGATTCAAGACTGCATTTAATTCTCCTATTGTGGTATATTTATAATTAGGAATTACTGCGTTTAATACAGCAGTAATTGCTTTTTTAGTTTCAGCTGTTCCATACTTTATAACACTGCTTTGCGCAGGTTTTATTTTCAGGATCTTTTCCTTTTGGCAGGACTGTGCAGGAACCAGATTGAATGCCTTTTCAATTTCTTTACGAGCTGTTTCAGATTGGTTCCTGCCTATGTTCTGCATGTCAATTCTCTTTCCGTCAGACTTCACTTTTACAGAGACGATATGGATGTGGGGATGTCCTGCATCATGATGCTGGTACACCAGATATGGCTGGAATCCGAACCCGATGTTTTCCATATAGGAATGCGCAATTTTCATCAGCTTTTCTTTAGGAATATTGTTATCAGAGGAATCAAAATTGAGTGAGATGTGCACACTTCCGCGCTTGACATTAGTATTTAATTCCAGCTGTTTTAAAAGAAGTTTCAGCCTTGAATCTTTGTGAAGCTCGGAGGCTTCTACAGGATAATTTCCTTCTCCTATAAGTATTGCTTTTCCTGCTTCTACTTTATTTTCATTGTAATTGAAAATGCTTCTGACCGATGGACCTGTGTTTATGACTGCAACCATTTTTCTGCAAGATTTCGGATAGTCATTCTAATATCTTCAATAGAACTGAAAAGCATTTTTTTATCTGTTTCAAAACCCATAATCCACATTTTGAAATCAGTAATATGTGAAAGGGAGTGCAGCTTTTTCACTGCCTGATTAAAATTATTTCCAATGGGATTCAGCTCTGTTCTGAGTCTAGTTAATTCAGCTATCATCTCATCAAGAGATTCGTTTCTGTATTTTAAAACAACAGGTTTTCGGAGCAGATTTTTTCGGGCAAAATCACTCAGTTTTGGGCAGAGAGAGTCTGCAAAATATTTGTGCAGGATCTTATATTCCTCCTCATTTAGCCTTAGATGAAGCCATCTGTTTCTGTTTTTTTTCTCGTCTTCCATCATTTTTCCTTTTCATTCAACATTACAAATCTTCCAGTTTTCACTGCCAGCGAGTTCCGAGCAGAGAGGCAGCAAGATATCGGTTGTGATACAACCGGACATCTTGCAGATTGCAGGAACGTGGCAATCTTTCGGAGCCTGAATAAAAAACTCAGACTTCTTTCAAATACTCAGACGAATTTATGCAGGAAAATCCAATGCATCCCATCATAGGTAAATTTTGCTTATGATGCTTTGATGCATCATTGCTAACTTTAGGCTTTGATTTATTAATTTAAAAATGCTGAAATTATGAGTGCAAAGAATTATGCAGCCAAGGTGTTTGATACTGTATTGAGCATCCCTGGAATGAGTGAGCCGGTGAAGATTGATTTGAAAATTTCACGCAAAAATGTACTGCTTTTATCCCACTTTATAGAAAGGGGATTGCTGCTGGAAAAGGATGAAAGTAGTCTCATGGGAAGCATAGCACAGGACGAAATTACCGAACTAAAAAACATCTCGCAGGAATGCCTTCAAAAGGCTGGCCTTGTCGAACTCAATCAAAAGCTTTTGACTTTTATCGAAGACGGTAAGGTATAAATAGGAGAAACTGAAAAAACTCGAAAATGCTTTATGGATTTTTAATCTGTAGAGCATTTTTTTATTATTTAAGAGTTAAAAATGAAACTGGTATAGTTTTGATGTTTATTGGTTTGTTTTTGATGTTTTTTCTTTCAATTTGCTGATTTACATTTGTTTTATATTAAAATAAAATTTGCCGAAGACATGGAAAACTCTAGAATTAACAACAATATAGTTTCTATCGTTAGCTTTTTATTTATACTACTATTTGTGTACGCAGCTGTAAATAAATTATTTGAGTTTGAAACTTTTAGGGTGCAGCTAGCACAGTCACCGCTTATAAGTGTTTTTGCGGCATGGGTTTCTATTTTAGTGCCTTTAATAGAGTTACTTATATCGTTGATGCTTTTATTTCCTAAGTCACGTTTTGCAGGACTTTATGCAGCGCTATGCCTGATGACTATGTTTACTGCTTATATTTTTATAGTGCTGCATTTCAGCTCCTTTGTGCCATGTTCATGTGGCGGAATCCTAGAAAAGATGTCCTGGAATGTTCACCTTGTTTTTAATTTCTTTTTTATCATTCTCGCTTTAACTGGTCTACGGTTTTATGATGATTACCAAACAAGAATAAATTCAAATATTACAAAGGCATCCAAGTTAAAAAGGGCTGGACTAATAATGTTTTTCAGCATAAGTGTTGTAATTGTTTTGTTCCTAAGCTCAGAAGAGATCATTCACAAAAATAATCCATTTATTCGGCGATACATTAAAAAGACTGTTAAAGCGGTTTATAATAAAGATTTAAAATTTAACTCGTATTATTTTGCAGGCGTTAGTGGAAGTAAAATTTATCTGGGGAATTTAACGGATCCTTTTGGAGTACTAAGCATAGACACTCTTCAGAATATGAGTGCAGAACATAGAATTAAATTTATTGATGATGGAGAGCCTTTTCGTAAGATTTTTGCAAAGGTGAAGCCACCCTATTTTTATCTGATAGATGGTACCGTTCCAATTGTTTACAAAGGGAATATCAAAGATTGGAAAGTAACAGGTAAAATAAAAGATATTCCACGTTTCACAGCTGCCGAACCAATAGACAGTGTAAGCCTGTTCTTACGAAATAATACAGGTCCCAATTCAGGCCATCAGTTAGGCATATACAGCGAAAGTTTTAAACCAAATACGAAATACTTTCCTGCGCTTTTGCAGAAGCAGATTGACGGTATTTTCGATACAGACGGGATGCTGCTTTATAACAATGATCTCCATGAAATGATATACGTCTATTATTATCGAAACGAGTTTATAATTTCCGATAAGAAAGGAAACTTTAAGAGAAGACATACAATCGATACGATCAGCAGAGCCATGATAAAAGTTTCGGATTTAAAAGATCATACTGAGCGCCGTTTAAGTTCCCCGCCATTTTTTGTAAATGCACTATCAGCCACTATTAAAAACCTGTTGTTTATACATTCGAAAGTTCCGGGACGCTATGAGGATGATCAGATTTGGAAGAGAGCATCAGTGGTTGATGTATATGATATTAACAAAGGAATTTATCTGCTGAGTTTTCCTCTTTTTACAGAAAATAATCAAAAAATAAAAGATATGCGTGCAACTAATACGCATCTATACATTCTCAGCGGTAACAATCTAGATATCTATTCCTTTAGGGGAATCTTGAAAGAACAGCTGAAAGAATAGTAAATTATAATATACCAGCGCTGGTTGCAGGAAAGAGATCAACACCTGCTAAAAAAGTAGATCGATGTTTAATTTAATATTAACTATTATGAAAAAGACATTTTTAAAATCGACCATGCCTTTTACTGCTGCGGTAGTATTAGGAATTTCAGGTGCGTTCTTCACCACCTCTATGCAAAGTGCATCGAAATTAGCACCTCGTGACGGTTATATCAACAGCCTGTCAGGTGTCTGTGATGTCCAAGTGCAATGTTCTGACAATAGCAATAATCCAATTTGTAAAGCAAATGGACAGACTGCTTTTGGTAAAGCGAATAATTGTGGGGAGACACTTTATATGCCATAATTAATTTAAATAATCATTAAAAGCAATGCAGTTCTAAATGAACTGCATTGTATATTTTATTATCCACGATTTTCAATCCATTCAAACGCCTTTTCATTTTTAAGAAAGTGATTGAACCACTGCAGTATTCTAATTGAAAGATCCTTTTGGTTATATGGATCCGAAAATGAATGTTCTTCTTCTGGATAAAGGAGCATTATATTGTTTTTCTCAAGACGATGCATTGCAAGATAAAGTTCAATACTTTGATGCCAGTCAACCTGCTGGTCATTTTTTCCACTCCAAAAAAGAAGCGGTTTGTTGATGTTTTCTACATTGTTCAGCGGCGAATTATTTAAATAAGTAAGAGGCATTTCATAAGCAGAAACTCCTAATCTAAACTGTCCAATATTAAACTTTATCATATGGGGTTTTCCGGTACGCCAGTTAATCGCATGGTAGAAACTGTTCAGATCTATCGGGGCAGCGCCAGCAACCGAAGCTGCAAATATATCAGTCTTACCTGAAATGTATGCAGTCTCATAGCCTCCAAAAGAATGTCCCATAAGTCGGGTTAGCGAAATTCTGAGAATTCTTTTCGAAGCTTCTTCATTGTGTATTGATACTCTCAGAACATTCCAGCTTGTGGTGCTTTCGATTTTAGGACCTCTGGTGTTCGGCATTGCGGTCTTTGACGGATTCCAGCATACCCTGACAGTCTGGCTCGCCAGGTATATAAACATTTATCTCTGGCTTCCCGTTGCAAACATTTTCGGCAGCATTATCGGGAAGATTCAGGAACAGATGCTGAGGCTGGATATCTCACAGATTAATACTTCGGGAGATACTTTTTTCAGCAGGACCGATATCGGATACTTAATTTTCATGATTATAGGAATTGTGGGGTACTTTACTGTGCCTTCCGTGGCCAATTATATCGTGCATGCATCAGGAGGAAGTGCATTGGGACAGAAAGTGACAAGCCTGTTTAGCGGATCAACTTCTACTGTGATTGGTGGTGCTGCCACTGGAGCAGGAATGGTAATGGATTCAATGGGAAATGCAGCAGGCAGAATGAGCCAGAGCATGTCATCTTCAGCAGCTGCGTCACCTTATTTTGAGGAAAAAGGAAATTACATGAGCGAGAAGCTCAAGGGAAACTCTAAAAATTAAAAGCACTCGATTATGTTTAGTAAAATGAAAAATATAGATACTGCTTTTCGTCATATAAGAGGATTTACCATGCTGGTTATCCTTTGCTGCGCTGCCATAACCTCTTATTCTATTTATAAAAGTTTCAGTTCCGTCGCTTTGATGGACGACAAGGTTTATATCCTCGCAAATGGAAAGGCACTTGAGGCATTTGCATCAGACCGTAAGGATAATGTACCTGTTGAAGCAAGGGATCATGTCAGGACATTCCATCAGTTTTTCTTCAGCCTTGACCCAGATGATAAAGTAATTAAAGCCAATGTTACCAAGGCCTTGTATCTGGCTGATAATTCTGTCAAGCGTATATACGATGATCTAAAAGAAAACGGATATTATTCGGGAATTATATCAGGAAATATAAGCCAGACTGTTATTGTAGACAGCGTCCGCATTGATATTAATGAATATCCCTACCGCTTTAAATGCTATGCCCGGCAGAACATCATAAGGACAACAATCATATTGAACAGAAATCTGATTACAGAAGGAACGCTGCGAAATGTTTCAAGGAGCGATAACAATCCGCATGGTTTTCTGATTGAACGCTTCAATACTCTTGAGAACAAAGATCTTGGAACAGTAAATCGAAAGCCATGAGAAGTCTGATGCGAAAACAAAGACAGAATGTAAAGTCTTCAAGGTCATATCTGATGATCAGATTCTGGTGGGTAACAAAAATGAATAGGCTGACTAGAGACCTTTCAAATTCACAGCTTAAGTTTTCAGTAATCATTTTTGCGACCCTTGGAACGATTTTATGTGTTTATAACGCATTGAGCGGTTTTCTGTCAGAAAGTCAAAAATCAATGAACATTGATGCAGTAAAAGTGCTTAAGCCAGCTTATAGTGATAAGGGAGGCCATATGCATTCTCTGGATCTGCCATTTAACAAATATGCTGAGAGATCCAATCTCAGCAGATATATTGACAGTGTGATAAATGCAGCAGACTTAACCGATTTGTCTAAAAATCAAAATTCCAACGCTGAAGATTTTAGCAGCAGTCCAAAGCTCAGGGAAACTAATTCATCTAACTATAAAAAATAAGATTATGGAACATAAAACACTTTTAGCCAGAGAGAAAAAGAATCGCAGTATGATGCTGGTTCTTCCACTGCTTGTTCTTCCATTTATAACCATGCTGTTCTGGGTGCTTGGAGGAGGCAAAGGAACAGAAAATCCAATTTCAACAACTGAAAAAAAAGGATTTAATATGCTGCTTCCAAATCCAAAACTAAAGGAAGATTCCAGTTTGGATAAAATGAGCTATTATGACCAGGCATCAATTGATTCGATAAAACTGCAGGAACAAAAAAAGAAAGATCCTAATTATTCGGTTGTTGCGGAAGATAATGATAATCTTGAATCAAAACGTTTTTTTGATACGGATGGGGTTGCATGGAATGATAAACAAAACGGACTGAAAACAGACTATCTAAAACCAGAGAATGAAAAGAAGATGTACCAGAAACTTGAAGCGCTCAAGAAAGCTATTGCGGAGCCTCCAAAAGAATATCAGAGCGGTCAGGATTTTAATGAATTTCAGTACCAGAAAATGCCTCACGGTGAATCAGCCGAGTTGAAAAATCTTGAACAGCTCATGGCAGCCATGAGTGCGCCTTCTGAGCCTGATCCTGAACTTGCCCAGCTTGGCGGTATGCTGGAAAATATTCTGGATATCCAGCACCCAGAACGTGTACAGGAAAAACTGCGTCAGAACTCAAAGCTTCAAAAAGGAAAAGTTTTTTCAGTGAACAGAAAAGCTGAAGAGCAAAACCTGAGCTCTCTTCAGACCAACAAAGTAAATTATGAGCAGTCAGCAAATTCATTTTATTCGCTTGATGGTGAAATCAAAGATGAACAAAATCAGAACGCAGTTGAGGCAGCGGTTCATGAAACGCAGACGATTGTCAACGGTTCTATCGTAAAAATCAGACTTGCAAGTGACGTTTTTATCAATGGTGTACTAATTCCAAAAAACAGTTTCGTTTTTGGGACAGCGTCACTTAAGGGAGAAAGGCTTGAAATAAAGATCAATACCATAAAATACCAGAATTCCATTTTCCCGGTTGAACTATCCGTCTTTGATATAGACGGCATTAAAGGCATTTACATTCCTGGAACTATAAACAGGGATGTAGCAAAAGCATCCGCTGACGGGTCCATGCAGAGTATTGGACTGGCAGGAGTCAGTGATTCTTGGGGAGCCAAGGCGGCAGGAATGGGAGTGGAGGCAGCCAAATCACTTTTAAGCAGGAAAGTTAAGCTGATAAAAGTAGCAGTCAAGGCAGGTTACAAAGTGCTTCTCTACGATGAAAAAGAAAAGAATGAACAATAACTTTAAACTAAAAGAAAATGAAAAATTTAAAGACACTAATTATCACATTTATTTTTCTGGCTGGTTTTTCAGTTTCTGCACAGTATGATGCTAAAGCCGAATTTAATAATATACAGCTTAGCTATTCAAAAACCACCAGCATTTTATTTCCGTACGCGGTAAAAAGCCTGGATGTCGGAAGCCGTGATGTTCTGGTGCAGAAAGCTAAAGGAGTGGAAAATATACTGCTTCTTAAAGCTGGAAAGCAGAATTTTCCGCAGACTAACCTGACTGTTGTAACATCTGACGGCAATCTTTACAGTTTCATTTTAAATTTTGATGATCTGTGTCCAACATTAAATGTGGATGCACGATTACGAATTGGCGAGGATAAATCGCTGCTGTTTTCCCTTGAGAACGAAAACCAGAAAGAAATAAAAGAATATGCCCTGCTTGCTTTATCCAAGAAAAATAAGGTAAGCGGACTGGGCTCAAAAAATGCAGAAATTGAATTTAAGGTTGACGGCATTTTTATTCATCAGGACGTGATGTATTTCAGAGTGTTTTTAGGGAATGATTCCAGAATTAATTACGATGTGGATCAGCTTCGTTTTTTTATCCGAGACCAGAAAAAATCCAAAAGAACTGCAGCTCAGGAAATAGAACTGACACCGCTTTTATGCACCGGAGAATTTAGCAGGATTTCCGACAAATCACAAACTACAGTAGTATTTGCGATATCTAAATTTACGATACCGGAAAAGAAGAAATTCACAATGCAGGTCTTTGAGAAAAATGGAGGCAGGAATCTTGTACTTAATATAAAAAACAGGCACCTGGTAAATCTTGAAATACTGGGTAACTTATAATCAGTACTAATTTTAAATGTGAATATTATGAACGAGAAAAATGTACAGTATCTGAAAGACCAGTTAAAATATACTGGATTCGGAGAAACTTTTGATACTGAATTAAGAGAGAATATCCAGAAAGGGGATAAGGACTTTAAATTGATGCATACCGGTATTATGAACAATGGTGTCCCTAACAAAGATACAGTAACCGTTGAACTGAATTTTAAAAAGTCCGACCAGAGCGATATGTATTTTTTCAATAGCTATCAGGTTAATCTCCAGAAAGAGGATAATAAGCCGGGATTGGAACAGACTTTTTATATTAATAATGATAATACCAGCATCACTCTTAAAGAGGCGTATAATTTGATGGAGGGCAGATCGGTCAATAAGGATTTAAAGAATAAGGACGGTGAAGCCTATAATTGCTGGATTCGTATGGACTTCAAAGAAAGTGACGACCGTGGAAATTTCAAACTTCAGCATTATCATCAGAACTATGGATATGATCTGGAAGCTTCGCTGGAAAAGCATTCGATAAAAGAACTTCTGACACCTCAGTACAAGGAAGATCTGATGAACTCTCTGAAAAAAGGCAATCTGCAGTCCGTAACTTTTGTGGTGGGAGGAGAGGAGAGAAAACAGTTTGTGGAAGCTAATCCCCAGTTTAAGACTATTAAGGTTTATGATTCTTCTCTACAGAGAATAAATGACCGTGAAAGCAAGAACGAGAAGCAGTCGCAGTCCAAAGGAAAGAGCGCAGACCTGGCTGACAATTCCGATGAGACCTCTCAGAAAGAAAAAAAAAGTAATTCCCGTTCAAAAAATGCGGGCAGATCGGTTTAAGGTGCTTAAACAAATTAAAACTGAGTTATGTCTTCTGAAAACAATCGAGTAGAAAATGAGATAAAAGTCTGGCAGTCCAAGGAAGAAAAATTAAAATTTTTATTTCAGAACAGCCCGCAGATAGAACGCTCTTTTGGCATAGAGAAACTGAAATTTTTTAAGATGCTCCTTTTTAAATATAAAAAGACGAAAGCCGTAGATGAAAAAATAACTCTAAGGTTTCTTAAGCATGAATTTAATAAATTGAAGCATCAAGTCTATCCTAATATCATTGTCCGGCTTTTAAATGAAGTGCTTAGTTCTGTTGTTTTTGAAAGGATAGATAAACAGGATTATCTTAGAGATCTGGAATTAAACAAGAAAACTTTAGAGGAACAGCTTATAAAAAGCGGTTTTCATGTGGCTTATGGCAAAGTATTGGAGCATATGCAGGAGCAGCAGTTAAATTTTTCTATTCCTGTTTCTTATCACATCTCAGAGAATGAAAGACTTGAACATTCACTTCAATTTGTAAAAGATGCGCAGGGGGATTACCAATTTGATGGATTCAGATCAATTCTTTATACAGATTCGTCGCCATCCAGACGCAGTACACATTACTTTAAGAATGAGAAAACTGAGGGCTTCAGCGCTGCAGAGGCATATGAAATGCTGGCAGGAAGAGCAGTGCTTAAAAGCGGGACTTGGAAACAATTTAACTTTAATGATAAAGACCTTAATGAAAATTATCGGATGCATGAATTTCCGCAGGCATATGGCTACAATGTCAGCAATGCTTTAAGAACAGTTCCTCTTAAAAATGATGATTACCAAACATTCGAATCCCTGGCCGATTCTTTGAAAAAGGGGAGGAGGGAAGAAGTTCTTCTTATGATACAAGGGAGAGAAATGAAGGTTTTTTTGGAAGCAAATCCACGCTTTAAAACCTTGAATTTTTATAACGACAGGATGCAGAAACTTAGTCTGGCGGAAATTAAAAACGGTTGTAAAATTAGTCCGCTGCTAAAGCCGCAGCAAAATATTGAGTTGCAGACCGCAAAAAAATCTCATCATATGTGATGTTTATTTATCTTATACAGTTATGGAAAATCTTAATCTTTTATCGGGATTTTTTCAGGCAATCGAAAATGACTTCAGAATCAGCACAACTCACATTGCTATTTTTGCCGCCTTGCTTCAATTTCGTGCAAGCAAAGATTTTGTAAATCCTATTCAGGCTTACAGCATAGAAATCCAGAGTATTTCTAAGATCATGTCTCACAAAACCTATCAAAAATGTATGCGTGAATTGGATGAGTACGGTTATTTGATTTATGTGCCTACAAAGAATAAGAACAGAAGGAGCAGTATTTATTTTCACTTGGAATAAGTTGTACTGAAAAAATTGAAAGTAGACAGAGTTTTGTTTTAAAGCAGATGATCAAATATTATAATGAGTAAAACCAGAATTTTATGGAAGAATTTATAACGAAAGATGATTTAAGACAGTTCGGGCTTTTCATGGCCGATACAGTGCGTACTGCTGTTGCGGAAGCATTTCAGCCAAAAAATTTTGAGCGGTAATCTGAGTGGCTGAAAAGTAAAGCTGTCCGTAGGCTGCTTGATATTTCTGCAGGCTCGGTGCAGAATCTTAGAACCTCGCAAAAAGTACGTTTTAAAAAGGTGCTTGGATCTTATTATTATAACAGGGAAGATATTCAAAAACTCTTTAGCGATGACAAAGATTAATAGATTAAAAGAAAGCCATATAATGAGCTTTTTGTGTATGTACGCTAATGATCCCAAACTAAATGTCTGGCACCTGTCAATTTTGACAGCTATACTAGGGTTAGGATACAGGCAGGGGCAGAGGAGGAGAATAAAAGTAAGTCGCAGTAAAATTATGGAGTTATCCCATGTGAACACTCTGCCAACTTATCATAAGTATTTTAAACAACTTCAGGATTTAGGGTATATTGAGTACACTCCATCTTATCATCCCGGCTATAAGAGCGAAGTAAAACTATGTAAAAAGAGGCTATCTCAAAATATTTGAGATAGCCTCTTCTAAGTTTGAATATGTCTTAAAAATATTTATCAAGAAGAAATGTTGTATTTTTTCTTGATTGCCTGGATTTCTTTTTCCAGTCTACTGAGAACAGCTAAGTCTGGTTTAGATATTTTCTTCTCAGTTTTGTTGAGTTTTCTATTCAGGAGTGACATTTCGCGTCCAATTGTAGCTTGTTCGGTTATAGCATACGCTTCGGTCTGCTTTACTGAGGCGTGCCCAAGCAGTTCTTTTACTACATTTATTGGAACATTATTATTTAATGTTACAGTGCTTCCAAAAGTACGGCGTGCAATGTGTGTATTTAATGTAAATGGAAACCCGCAGAGAATTGCAATCTCTTTAAGGTATTCATTCATCTTCTGGTTGGATGAAACTGGTAGCACCGTTCCGCGTTGAATGCACAGCTTATGATCTTTATATTTCTCGATGATTTTTAGCGCCTGAGGGAGCAGCGGAACATTAGTCGTAGAATTAGTTTTCTGTCTTTCAGACATAATCCAAAGGTTTCCATCGATGCCTTCTTTGATATCAGTTTTCTTTAGCTGGTAAGCATCTATGTAAGCAAGTCCAGTGTAACATTGGAATACAAATACGTCCCTGACAACATTAAGCCTGTCAGTGGTAAAATAGTGCCTTTCCAGTTCATACAGTTCCTGAGTGGTAAGCGGTTTCTTTACCAGTTTTGTTTTTCGCCCCTTAAAGTTCTTAAAAGGATCCTTTGTGATTAATTCCTTATCAATCGCGCGGATTACAATCTTTTTGAAATTTGCAATGTATTTTAGTGTAGTGTTATTGCTGCAGTCGCGCACTGTTCTAAGATAAAACTCAAAGTCCTTGACAAACTCAAGATTCAAATCCGCAAATTCAACATCCTCATTTTTAAACTTGAATTGAATAAAAGCTGTCAAATGGTTTTTAGTAATTGTAAACCTGTCAAGAGTGCCTTTTGCATAACCTTTTCCCAGAAGCGCCTTCATTTCATCGTTGTGTTTTTGAAATTCTTCCAGCACCTTAATCTTTGGTGCTGTTCGTCCGAGAATTTGATCCATGATTTTTTCAGCACTAATTGATTTACCGCTGTACATCATTTCTGTTTTGATTTCATTGATTTTAATAGTCAATGAATCTAGGAAGAAGTTTAAAGATTTAGCATCCTCTTTAGTTCCCACTGCGCGTTCTCCCTTTTGGTCCCATCGCGTAATGTCCCATTTTCTCTTTGTCGATGCTTCTTTTGGAATGCCGTCTACGGTTATTCTGAAATAAACCGTTCTAATTTTACTCTCTTTGCGGGGTATTTTCAAAAAGAAAACTAACCCAAAACTGTTTTCTAACATAATTCAGCTTTTTAGATTAATAAATGTAGAATTATAGCATCAAAAAAACAAGTCGTTAACCTCGTTAACCCCTTTGTTTATAAGGGATTGTTTAAAATTCTGTGGCACATTTTCCCGACACATGAAAGTGCCACGATTTTGCCACAGAGATTTTGTGCGGTTTTAAAAAATATGAAATGCAGGATGAAATAAAAAAAGCCTGCGAATCTTACGATTTGCAGGCTTTACCACGTTTTTTGCGGGTTTTTGAAAAGATTGAAAAACTTTCGTTTCGGCTTCTTTTACCCTTTTTGTGGGGAGAGCAGTATTGAAACCTACGAGGATCAATTTAACCTACTAAAAATATTATTATGGCGTTGCTTGGAATGATGCATCCTTTCTATTTCATCAATATTTTCGGCGCTGATATAGCATAATGAATATAACGGTAAGATTTAAGAAGAGATAAAAAAATGGGAGTTCCAGTTTCCTTTTTAATGATCAGGGAGAATTTCTTTCTTTCTTATTAAAAAACTTAGTTTTATTAAGAAACTATTCCTGCTATAATGAAGTTTAAAATGATTACCTTTCAGAATGGAAATATGTTGTTTTGTAAAATAAAATAAGAGGTTTGTACCATATTTGTACCACGACGTTGTGAAGTACTGATATACTTGGAATGTTATTTTTGAAGAGGTAAAATAATTCTTTTATATTAAGTAATTAATACAAAGTATTAAGATAGAAAACCGAGTCAGAAATGACTCGTTTTTTTTTATGGATATAATTTAATGTAGAGACGCACCGCAGTGCGTCTAACCGCAGTTTTTCTACAAACTGATAATTGTCATTTCCTGTTCAAATTCTTTTTCGTAATATTACTATTGTAAAATTTCTAGAATGAGAAAGATCAAATACAAGAAAGGACGCAAGCTGCAGCATGTTACATTAGAATATACAGGAACGCACAAAGAGCATGAAACTGAGATGCAACTTTTTGTCTACGATGATAATGATGTTGTTGAGTATGATAAGTTTACAGTACTTGCCCTTAATTCTTGTTTTGATTACACTAAAAACAATTGGCTTAATATTCACGGTTTAAACGATATCAATCTGATAAAAACGATTGGAACTCATTTTAAGCTTGATGATTTCCTTCTTGCCGATATTTTAAATACAACTAAAAGAACGAAGTTAGAAGAACAGCAAAATGTTTTATTCTTCAATATAAAATCTCTTTTGCCTTCTGAATATTCAGATAATATTAGTGTAGAACAAATTAGTTTTATTCTAAAAGAAGGTATTCTGATTTCTTTTCAGGAAAAACGAAGTGATTTCTTTACACACATTCGCGAGCGTCTTCGCACGCATGCAGGAATTGTGAGAACCAAAAAAGTAGATTATCTCTTGTATTTGCTTTTAGACGCTGTGATGGAAAACTTCTACATTACCATTGAAGATGAAGAAGATAAAATAGAGGAATTAATCAATTTAACCAAAAAAGGAGCCGATCCTGTTATTTTAGAAAAAATTGAAAATCATAGGGATAACTTTAATTTTTTAAAACGTTCGATCGTGCCTTTGAGAGATTCGTTATATTATCTTAAAACAATTAAAGATGATGATGAAAATAACGGTCTTATACAAAAGGAAACGTTTAATTTTTTTATCAGACTGCATCAAAAGAGTCTGGAGCTTTTAGAACAAATTGAATCGGATATGAGTGCTTTAGAAAGTGCTTCAAATTTTTATTTTTCGGAGCAAAGCCGAAAAATGAATGAAATCATGAAAACGCTAACTATCATTTCGGCAATATTTATTCCATTAACTTTTATCGTTGGGGTTTACGGAATGAACTTTGAAAATATGCCAGAGCTCAAAACAGAAAACGGCTATTTTGTGGTTATGGGAATTATGTTTTTACTTGTAATAGGCTTAATTGTTTATTTCAAGAAAAGGCGTTGGTTTTAACGTTTGTTTCAGCATAAAAAGAATTGAAATATCTAATTTTGTTATTTAGAATAAATATAAATAATTATGAGTAAAGCAATATATATAGCCACTAGCGATCACAATAGTGGGAAATCAATTATCACGCTCGGTTTGATGAGTATTCTGATTGGTAAAACAGCCAAAGTAGGATATTTTAGACCTATAATTGAAGATTTTGTAGATGGCGAAGTGGATAATCATATTGAGACAGTATTGTCTTATTTTAACCTTGATATTCAGTTTGAAGATGCTTACGCAATTACCAAAAGCAGATTAATCAAGAAAAAGAATAAAGGAAAAATAGGAGAGGTCTTAGATACCATTATTGAAAAATATAAAAAGCTCGAAGAACGTTTTGACTTTGTTTTGGTTGAAGGAACAAGCTTTACGGGAGAAGGAACTTCTATTGAACTTGATTTAAATGTCCTGATTGCCAAAAACCTCGGAATTCCAACAATAATTGTCGGTTCGGGCGTTGGTAAAACTTTAGAAGAACTTTTAGACAGTTTGTATTTGGTTTACGATTCTTTCAAAGTAAAAGAAGTTGAAGTTTTATCAGTTTTTGCGAATAAAGTTCAGCCAGAAAATATCGAACTGGTTACAAATAGTCTTAAAAAGACTTTACCTTCAAATGTTTTAATTAATACGATTCCGCTGATTTCGAGTTTGAATAATCCGACGATGCAGGAAATTGTGAACGAATTGAATGCTAAGGTTTTATTTGGGGAAAACTATTTAAACAACGAGATTGGTCATTATAGTGTTGGAGCAATGCAACTTCATAATTATCTGGTTCATTTACATGACAATGCTTTGGTAATTACGCCTGGCGATCGTTCTGATATTATTTTAGGAGCTTTGCAAGCGAATGAATCGGCCAATTACCCAACAATTTCTGGAATTATTCTAACAGGAAATATTGTTCCTGAAGAAAGCATTTTGAAACTTATCGAAGGACTTTCTGCCATAGTTCCAATTATTGCCGTAGATGGTGGAACGTATCATATTACCAATAAAATTGGTTCAATTAAATCTGAGATTTACGCTAACAATACGCATAAAATTGAGACTTCTATAATTACGTTTGCAAAATATGTTGATAATGATGCTTTATCTGAACGATTAATCACTTTTGAAGCAGAAGGTATGACGCCGAAAATGTTTCAATATAACATGGTTAAAAGAGCTAAACAGCACAGAAAACATATTGTACTCCCAGAAGGAAATGACGATCGAATTATTACTGCGGCATCTCGATTGTTAGATATGGATGTGGTTGATATTTCTATTATTGGAGATAAAAAACAAATCGAAAGTAAGGTTGTAGAACTCGGAATTACATTTGATTTTTCTAAAGTAAATATCATCAATCCAAAAGAATCTGAACTTTACGAAGATTATGCCAATACCTATTACGAGCTTAGAAAAGCTAAAAACGTAAGTATTACAATGGCAAGAGATTTGATGGAAGACGTTTCGTATTTCGGAACGATGATGGTTTATAAAGGACATGCAGATGGAATGGTTTCTGGTGCAGCACATACTACGCAACATACAATTTTACCAGCACTGCAATTCATTAAAACAAAACCAAATTCATCTGTGGTTTCTTCTGTATTTTTTATGTGTTTAGAAGACCGAGTTTCTGTTTTTGGTGATTGTGCCATTAATCCAAACCCGACAGCAGAACAATTGGCAGAAATTGCCATTTCTTCTGCAGAATCAAGTTTAGCTTTCGGAATTGAACCTAAAATTGCGATGCTTTCTTATTCTTCTGGCTCATCAGGAAAAGGAGATGAAGTAGATAAAGTTAGAACGGCAACAGCAATCGTAAAAGAAAAAAGACCAGATTTAAAAATCGAAGGGCCAATTCAATACGATGCAGCGGTTGATTTAACTGTTGGAAAAAGCAAAATGCCAGATTCTGAAGTCGCAGGGCAGGCAAGTGTACTTATTTTTCCGGATTTAAATACAGGAAATAATACCTACAAAGCCGTTCAGAGAGAAACTGGAGCATTGGCAATTGGGCCAATGTTACAAGGTTTAAACAAGCCAGTAAACGATTTGAGCCGTGGTTGTACAGTAGATGACATCATTAATACAGTGGTAATTACAGCGATTCAAGCGCAAGGAATGTAAATAGTTGTAAATTGTTAATGATCAATTATAAATTCCTTTTATAAAAATAAAATTAGTCTTAAGAAAAAAACTCAAAACCTTAGAATTTTAGCATCTTAGCACCTTTAAAAAAAATGAAAATACTAATTATAAACTCAGGAAGTTCTTCAATTAAATATCAATTAATGGTAATGCCAGAAAACGAAGTAATTTGCTCGGGAATGATTGATAGAATTGGTTTAGAAACATCAAATGTTACTTTTAAAACAGCGGCAGCTTCGCGCGAAGAAACACTTCCAATCCCGAATCATAAAGTAGGTTTGCAGAAAGTAGCAAATATGCTTTTAGATCCTGAAAAAGGAGTAATTAAATCTACTTCAGAAATTGCGGCCGTTGGACATCGTGTAGTACATGGCGGAAGTGATTTTAGTGATACAGTAAAAATTGATGAGAAAGTAAAAGCAAAAATCAAACAACTTTTTGAATTGGCGCCTCTTCATAATCCAGCAAATCTGGAAGGAATTAACGTAGCGGAAGAAATTTTCAGTTCGGCAGAACAAATTGCAGTTTTTGATACCGCTTTTCATCAAACAATGCCAGAAGTAGCTTATAAATATGCTATTCCAAATTATCTTTTAACAGAAAATAAAGTTCGTGTTTATGGTTTTCATGGAACAAGTCATAAATATGTTTCTGAAAAAGCAATTGGTTATTTGGAAAAGAATTCCAAAATAATTACCATTCATTTAGGAAATGGCTGTAGTATGGCAGCTATTAAAGACGGAAAATGTATCGATACTTCGATGGGATTTTCGCCTTCAAATGGGTTAATTATGGGAACTCGCGCTGGAGATATTGACCAATCTGTAGTTTTTTATATGATTAAAAATTTAGGCTACACTCCAGATGAGGTAAATGCAGTTTTACTAAAACAAAGTGGTATGCTTGGACTTACAGGTTACAGCGATTTGCGTGATATTGAAGCAGAAGCAGAAAAAGGAAATAAAGATTGTCAACTAGCATTGCATATGAACGCTTACAGAATCAGAAAGACTATTGGTTCTTATACAGCTGCTCTTAACGGATTGGATGCTATTGTTTTCACAGCTGGAATTGGAGAAAATTCATCTTACATGCGAAACTTAATTTGTACAGATATGGATTATTTCGGAATCGAAATTGACAAAGAAAAAAATCAAATTCGTTCTAAAGAATTAAGAGAAATTAATTCAGCAAATGCAATTGTAAAAGTCTTAGTAGTTCCAACTGACGAAGAATATGAAATTGCAAATCAGGTTTATCAATTGCTTGATAATTAGAATATTCGTATTTTATATAATGAAAGCTCCTTTATTTAGGAGCTTTTTTTATGCTTTTAGTTTAAGTTTTTTGTCAGTATCTTTGAATTTAAAAACGAAATATCTTGAAATCGATACTTTTAAAATCTCTTTTCTTCTTTTTCATTGCTTTACAGCTTCAAGCACAAGAATTACTTCCATTTGTCGAAAATTACAGCAAATCAGATTATCAAGGTGATAATCAAATTTGGAATGTCGTGCAAGGAAAAGATGATGCCATGTACTTTGCCAATAATCATTATTTACTTCGTTACGATGGAGTAAAATGGGAAAAATATACACTTCCAAACAAAACTATTATTCGCTCAATTTTAATTGAAGGCGATAAAATCTATTCAGGTTCTTATAAAGAATTTGGTTATTGGTATAGAAAAGATGGAACAATGCATTATGTTTCGATAACTAAAAATCTAAGATTGTTTGATGAAAAAGATAATGAAGAAATCTGGAAAATTTTCAGATTTAATGGTTCGTTATATTTTCAATCTTTCAATGATGTTTTTATTTATAACGGAAAATCAATTAAGAAAATTAAATTTCCGTTTCTTATTTCATACTGTTTTGCAGTAGATCAAAATTTATATGTTGCTTCTGTTCAAGATGGAATTTTTAGAATGAAAGATAAACACATTGCCAATCCAAAAGGTTGGGATGTATTAAAAAAGACTGTTGTCCATGCTATCGAAAAATATCAGAACAAAACATACATTTTTACACAGAAAAAAGGTGTTTTTGTTGTGGATCAAAATCGTTTAAAAAGTTGGGACAATCCGATAAATGAGATGCTAAAATCTGCAACAATAAATGTTGCAAGATTTATTAAAGGAGAAAAACTGATTGTCGGAACTGGAAATCGCGGTATTATCATTTTAGATTTAAAAACCAATTCTTATAAAAACATCGAACGTGACAATGTTTTAATGAATAACTCGGTTTTGAGTTTAGGATTTGATAAGGAAGATGATCTTTGGGTTGGTCTCGATAATGGTATCGCGCATGTTGAGGTCAATTCTCCAATTTCTTTCTTTTATGACAATTCGGGTATTTTAGGCTCTGTTTATGCCGTTGCAACAATTAATAAAGGCTATTTGATTGCTTCAAATCATGGTATTTTCGAATATAGTGCCGGAAAATTTAATATGATGTCTAATACGCAAGGGCAGGGTTGGAATATTTCACTAATTGAAGGAAAATATATAATAGGTCATAATGATGGTACATTTTCATATGAGAATAATACTTTAACTAAAATCAATGGAGTTAGTGGTGGTTGGAATATGTCAAAAAGTAGCATAAACAATACTTATTTTCAATCTACTTACAGCGGTATTTTAGTTTACGATGATCCTTCCAATTTGTCTCATTATAAAATAATTAAGGATCTTGCAAAGCCTATTAAATATGTTGCCCAGAATAAAAAGAATGAAATTTGGGCAGCAGACAATTATCGTGGATTGTATCGTGTTTTATTAGATGATAATTATAATACTTTAAAAGTTGAAAATGTTACGCAACAAAGTAAAATCAAAAACGATTTTGGAATAAAGATTTTTGAGTTTAGAAAAGAAATTCTCTTTCTAATTAATAATGTTTGGTATACTTATAATTCAATTTCTAATAAACTAGAAGAAAATGATTTATTTAATGCAAGTTTTAAAAATGTAACAGATATCGTTTCTATAGATGAGGATCATTTTATGGTTTTACAAAACGGAATCTTATATCATATTTATGCAGAAGGCAACAAATTTATTTGGAATATTATTCAGGAAAAATATTATAAGGGAAAATTGATCAATGAAAATTTGAGAATTTTTAAAACAGCAAATGATTATTTGTTTAATCTCGATGACGGATTTATTTCTTTAAAACTTCAGTATGAAAATAAGCAAAATTCGAAAGTTGAATTAGAAGCTTTTAGTAATGATGTTTTAATTCCGAATGAATCAAAAATAAAATTCAATACCGAATTAAAGATTAATGTTATTTCTGGAATTTATGGAGCTAGTAAGCCTAATTTGTTTTATAAACTAGATAAGAGTAAAGAATTTGTTCCAATTTCTGATGGATTAATAATTTTGAACAATTTAAGTAGCGGTTATCATTCGGTACAGATATTTAAACACGATGGTGCAACTTACGACAAAGTTTTATCTTATAAGTTTAAAGTTGCCGAACCTTGGTATTTTTCTTTTTGGATGATCCTTCTTTATTTGCTAATTATTGGTGCCGTTTTATTCTTTTACTATAAATGGAATAAACTTCGTTATATGCAAAAATTAAAACTACAGGCAGAAGAATTAAAACATCAGAGAGAGATTCTAGAAATGGAATTGAAAAAAGAGAATGAACTTAATATTCAGGAATACGAAAAACATATTTTAGAACTAGAACTGCAAACAAAATCTTCTGAGGTCGCTGGTAAATCATTGTCAATTGCCAAACAAACAGAGATGATTGATAAAATTCAGACAATTTTAGAAACTGAGAAAGATTTCAGCAAACTTAAAAACGAAATCAAAAAAGCTATAAAGATTAATGAAGTGAATAAACACGAGTGGGAAATATTTGAAACCAATTTAAATCAAATTCACAACGAGTTTATTATTAATCTTTCTAAGAAATATCCGCACTTGACTCCAAAAGATATTAAATTATGCGTTTATCTTAAAATGAACCTGTCTTCTAAGGAAATTGCACCTATGATGAACATCTCTTTTAGAGGTGTAGAACTGCATAGATATCGTCTAAGAAAGAAATTAAACCTCACTCAAGACGAAAACTTGTCGAAATTTTTATTAACTCTGTAAGTTTTGATTTTGTTTTTTACATAATTTGTATTTTTCAATATCATTTTTTATATAATTACCATACATCATTACTACATCATAATGATATGTTAAATAATTTTTATTAATATTTAAAGTGTTGATTTTGATTTGTTTAAATGTAAAATTTAACATAATGATGTAGCTATGTTGTAGTGGTATTTGATGTACTACAACGTTGTAATTGTTTAATTTGGCTCTACTAACTTAAACGATTACGTACTGTATGAAAAATTTTATTTTTAGCTTTTTAGCACTCTTGTTGCTGCCTACATATATGATGGGGCAGGCACAAGTAATTAAAGGGAAAGTATTAGACAGTAGTGGAATGGGTGTTCCGGGTGCTATTATTAGTGCTTCAGAATCTAGAACTTCTGCTGATGCCGACTTTGATGGTAATTTTACCATTAATGCTAAAGTTGGAGAGACCTTAAAAATCTCCATGCTTGGTTTTGACTCTGTTTCTGTACCAGCAACGGCAGGAGCAATGACAATTACTTTAAAAGAATCGGGTGATACCGCTTTAAAAGAAGTAGTAGTTATTGGTTATGGTACTAGAAAAAAGGTAGATAATACTACTGCAATTTCTTCTATAAAAGCAGAAGATATCACAAAAACTAAAGTTATTAATGCTTCTCAAGCTATTCAAGGTAAAGCTGCTGGGGTGCAAGTAACTGCTTCAGATTTACCAGGAAGTACACCTTCTGTAGTAATTAGAGGTTTAGGTACTGCTTTAGGAGGTAGATCTCCATTATATATTGTTGATGGTATGGCAACAGAAAACATCAATAATATTAATGCTAATGATATTACTTCTTATGATATCTTAAAAGATGCCTCTGCATTAGCTATTTATGGTACAAGAGCAGCAAACGGGGTTATCATTATTACAACTAAAAAAGGTAAAGGTGATAAAGTTTCTGTAGAAGTTGAAAGCTTTGGTGGTGTAAGAACGCCGCTGAAAAGAGTAAAAATGGCTGGTAGTAATAAATATGCTCACTACACTAATTCAGCTTTACAATCAACAACTTACTCTCAAGATCAGCCTGTTAATACAGATTGGTTTGACGAAATTACAAGAACAGGAAGTTATACTCAAAATAACGTATCTGTTTCTGGAGCAACGGAAAGTGTAAAATACTTTTTCAGTTTAGGTAATTATGAAGAAAAAGCTGTTTTAAACGGTTTAGATTTCGGACGTACTACTTTTAGAAACAATAATGAATACAAGATTTCTAAAAAACTGACATTAACTCAAAACTTCAGTTTAACGTCTACAAAATCAACTCCAAAACCTTTGTCAGCTTTTACAAATGCTTACAAACAATCTCCTGTAGTTCCAGTGTTTTTTCCTGATGGAAAATATGGAGTTGCACGTGTTGGTGACAATGGTTTTGCAAGTGAAACAGGATCTGCAATTAATAACGTTGGAAACCCAGTGGCTCAGTTGGATTTCTTCGACGAACAACAGCGCAGTATTACATTGCAAGGAGGTCTAAAATTAGATTATGAAATTTTACCTTCTTTAAAATTCACATCTCAATATAATGGTGAGTATTATACTTGGAAAAATTATAACTACAGCGATACTAAAAATATTTGGGTAGCAGCAAATCCTGACAGACAGGCTAGTGAATATGAGCAATTATTTCCTAATGCAAATATCAATTCATTAACAAAAGGAAGAGAAGAATATTATAACTGGAGTTTGTCAAACTACTTGACTTACAATAAAGTATTTAACGAAATTCACGATGTGGAAGTTACCGCGGGTGTTGAAACATACGTTAAGGGTGCAAGAGAAAAATTGACAATAGTTAGAAAGAATGTAAATTCAGATTCTAATTACTGGGCTCTTAAGGATAATGAATATGCTACAAACATAGTAAGTTATAAAGATGAGGTTTTTAACGAAACTAAATTAGCTTCTTACTTAGGTCGTTTCCAATATAAATTATTAGATAGATATTTATTTACTGGAACTGTTAGACGTGACGGATCTTCAAACTTTGCAAAAGACTACCGTTGGGGAACTTTCCCTGCGCTTGGTGCTGGATGGGTAATTTCTAAAGAAAAATTCTTAGCAGACTCTAAAGGAATCAATTTATTGAAATTAAGAGGAAGCTGGGGTAAATTAGGTAATCAAAATGTACCACTTAATAGTCAAGGATATACTTCAGGACTTAATGCATATTTAGGAGGTTCTATCTTGCTTGATGGAACTACAATTACATCACAAATCGATCCAAGTTTATCTTGGGAGATTACAGAAGAATCTTCTGTAGGTTTAGATTTTGAATTCTTAAACAGCAGATTAAAAGGATCTTTTGATGTGTATGACAAAAATACAAACAACGTAATTTTAAATACAAAACCTTATTTTACATCTGGAATTACAGCTGCATCACCAGCTCACGTTGGAGAAGTATCTAACAAAGGTTATGAGATTTCATTACGTTGGGATGACAAAATTGGAGAAAACTTTAGCTACTATATCGGTGGTAACTTTTCTAACAACAAAAACGAACTTACAGGTTTGAAAAATGTAGTACTATCTCCAGTTATTGGTGGTGGATTAGGAAATGGTCAAGACACAAAATTACTTGACAATACAACTGTAGGTCAGCCATTAGGAAGTTTCTACATCTATGAATATGCTGGTTTTGATCCTGCAAATGGACAAATGTTATACTATAATGCAGCAGGAGATAAAGTAACTCAAGATGCATTAAGCGCTACAGCTGATAAAAAATATGTTGGTTCAAGTTTACCAAAATCTAACTATGGAGTTTCTTTAGGATTTGTTTACAAAAACTTTGATTTCTCTGTTGATGGATATGGTACTTCTGGAGCAAAAGTGTATAACGGTAAAAAAGCACAGCGTTTCTCTGGTGAAAACATTGAAAACTCTCTTGCTACAGATTTCTGGACGTTAAACAATACAACGGCTTCAAATCCTGCACCATTTAATCAAGTACCAGTTGCTTCTACATACTACCTAGAGTCTGGTGATTTCTTTAGAGTTAACAACATTACTTTAGGTTACAAATTACCATTACAAGGAGATGGATTTGTAAATGCATGTAGAATTTACATAAATGCAATTAACCCATTTATTACACAAAAATTCTCAGGATTTTCTCCAGAGTTAAATGGAGACGGAAATCCTTACGGAACTCAGGGAGTAGAGCTGGATGCTTATCCAACTTTAAGATCATTTGTAATTGGTGCTAATTTAAAATTTTAATATTATGAAAAAGATATATATAGCAACGTTTGTATTATCATCATTGTTTTTTACGGGGTGTGCAGACGACTATCTAGATGTAGATCAAACAGAATCTATTTCGACAGACGATACAGAACTGTTTAATAATGAAGCAGGAGCTGCTCAGTTTGTAACAGCAATCTACAATAAGTTTTTAAATTGGGATATGACTTCTTTTGGATGGATTGGTCTTTCAAGTATCACTTCTGATGATGCTGACAAAGGTTCTTCTCCTGGAGATACTGGAACAGATAAAGATGTATTGGACGCCTTGACTTACAACGCTTCTAATCCTTCTGCAGAAAGTACTTTTATTGCTAATTACGATGGAATCAACAAATGTAATCAGGCATTAAATATGCTTCCAAAATTGGATAAAGTTGATGCAGCTTTAAGAAACAGACTAGCTGGTGAAGCTAAGTTTTTAAGAGCATTTATGTATTTCACTTTGGTAAAATGTTACGGAGGTGTTCCAATTGTAGACCATTTACCTGTTCCAGGTTCAGATGCTGACAGAATTATGCAGTTAACACGTAAAACTGCTCCTGAGGTTTATGCATTTATTGAAAGCGATTTAGCTGATGCAATCGCTGCATTACCAGAAAAAACTGCTTATTCTGCAAATGAAAAATCAAGAGTTTCAAAAGGTGCTGCTTATGCATTGTTAGCAAAAGTAAGTTTGTACCAGAAAAAATGGCAGCAAGTTGTTGATAACGCTAACAAAGTAACGGGTTATTCTCTTGTAGCTAATTATGCTTCTATGTTTAGAGCAAGTGGAAAATTTGATTCTGAATCTATTTTCGAAATCTATGCTCAAGGAGCTATACCTGCTAAAGGAATTGAAGGATATTCTAATACACAAGGCGCTCGTGGTACTGGTGGCTGGGGCTGGGGTTTCAATACACCATCTCAAAGTTTAGTAAATGCTTACGAAGCTAATGATGTTAGAAAAGCAGCAACAATCATTTTTAGAGGTTCAACTTTATACGATGGAAGAGTGGTGCCAAATACAGTTGAAAACGAAAGATACAACTATAAAGCGTATTCTTCAGCGTATACAGATGCATGGGAAACAGATGTTGATATTAAGTATTTGAGATTTGCTGAAGTGATCTTAATGAAAGCTGAAGCATTAAACGAATTAGGTCAAACTGGAGAAGCTATTCCTTTATTGAATCAAATTAGAAACAGAGCAGGTTTAGGAAATACTCCAGCAGCTTCACAAGCAGATGTTAGAATTGCAATCTGGAAAGAAAGAAGAGTAGAAATGGCTTTTGAACACGATAGATTTTTTGATTTAGTGCGCACAGGTCAAGCGAAAGCAGCTTTTGCTGTAGATGGAAAAACATTTACTGAAGGCAAAAATGAATTATTCCCTATTCCGGCGACATTCATTAAACAAGCAGACGGCTTATCAGCTCAAAATCCTGGTTACTAATCCTTAAAACTAATTAAAATGAAAAAAAATAAATCTATTTTATTACTTTCTTTAGCTTTAGCTTCAAAAATTTTTGTAAGCTGTGAGGATAGTATAGATAAAACTAACAGTCCAATTCCATACGAGTCAATTGGAGGATATGAGAATTCTGATGAAGTTGCAGCTACACATTTAGTTTCTAAATTTAGTTTCGACGGCACAATTGAAGATTCAAAAGGTGCGATTACTGGCGGAACAGGAACAAATGTTTCTTATGAAACTGGTGTAAAAGGAACTGCTTATAAAGGTTCTACAACTTCTTTTATTGCTTATAATAATGTAGCGAATTCTGTTGTAAATTTAAAGAACATTACGGTTTCTATGTGGATCAAAACTGATCCGCATACAGGAGGAGCTCAGTCATTGTATATGCTGCCTAAGAAAACAGATTTCTGGGGTAATATTTTTACTCTTATTGAAGGAACTGGTCCAGCAACTACAATGTTGATGAAAAATCATATTCAAAGAGATGTGACACCAAGTATTCCTTGGGCAGGTCAATTTATTGAACATGGAGGGACAAATCTTTTGCCTAATATGTTTGGTGCTTGGAAACATGTGGTTTGGTCATACAACGGAACAAGTTCTACTTACAGCTTATACATTGATGGCCAAAAAGTTGTTTTACCAACATCTATTTCAAAGAGGTATGCAAGCGATCCTGCTACAGGTGGTGGTCCTTTTGGAGAGTTGGCTAGTTCTGAAGTGTCAAAATTCATTATTGGAGGTTATCAGCAACATTTAGGTGCTCCTTGGGGGAATCCTGATGGTTGGATGCTACATTACACTGGTTTAATGGATGAATTCAGAATTTATGATTCTGCTCTTACAGATCCAGAAGTTACCGCTCTTTATAAATTAGAGAAAGATAAAAGATAAAGTTTTAAAAAAAACATACACCTGAATTGTATCGGGTGTATGTTTTAATTAATATAATTATAGAAATTGATAAAATGAAGTTAGGTTTATATATTATAATGTTTTTAAGTGCTGTTAGTTCATGTTCTTCTTCTTCATCTGAGGGAGGAAATACGGGAGGTACACCATTACCAACAAATCCAACAACGCCGACAAAACCGTTAACGGATACGGAAGCAATGGATCAAGTTCAAAAAGATGCAATTAAATATTTTTGGGAATATGCTGATCCAAATTCAAAATTGGCAAGAGAAAGATATCTTACAGAAGATCCAAATTTTGAGTCAAACATTATAACTACTGGAGGTTCTGCATTTGGATTAATGAGTATAATTGTAGGTGTAGAAAGAGGTTTTTTACCAAGAACAGAAGCTGTTTCTAGACTTACTACAGCATTAAATTTCCTTGAGAAAGCAGATAGATTTCATGGTGCTTGGTCACATTGGATGGATAATACTTCTGGTAAAGTTATACCATTTGGTACAAAAGATAACGGTGGAGATTTAGTAGAAACTTCTTTTGTTTGTCAAGCTTTAATTACGATTAGAGAATACTTTAAAAACGGAAGTACAACTGAAAAAGAATTAGCATCTAAGGCTGATGAACTTTGGAAAGGTGTAGAATGGGATTGGTATACAAGAGGTGAAAATGCATTGTATTGGCACTGGTCACCAAATTATGGCTGGGATATGAACTTCAAACTTGAAGGTTATAATGAGTGTTTGATTACTTACATTATGGCGGCTTCATCACCAACACATCCAATTTCGGCTGAAGCTTATCACCAAGCTTGGGCAAGAAGTGGCGCTATTGTAAATGGAGGTGTTCAATACGGAATTCCAGTTGTTTTAAGTTACAACGGAGCAGTTGGAAATGTTGGACCAATGTTCTGGTCTCATTATTCTTACTTAGGTTTAGATCCAAATAATCTAAAAGATAAATACGCAGATTATTGGCAATTGACACAAAACCATGCGAAAATTATGGTTCAATATAGTGTTGCTAATCCAAAAGGATTTAAAGATTATTCAGATAAATGTTGGGGATTAACAGCAAGTTATACTCGTAATCCTGATGGAACAACTGGTTATACTGCTCATCAGCCAAATAATGATAATGGAGTAATTTCTCCGACTGCAGCACTTTCATCTTTTCCATATACACCTGTAGAATCAATGAAGTTTTTACATTATTTGTATGATGAAAATAGAGCAAAATATGTTGGAATAGCGGGACCATACGATGCTTTTTCTCCACAGTATAATTGGGTGACGCCACGATATTTAGCAATTGATCAGGGAACTATTGCTCCTATGATTGAAAACTATAGAACTGGTTTGTTATGGAAATTGTTTATGAATGCATCAGATACAAAACAAGGTTTGAAAAAACTCGGATTTACTTCTAGTAAATACGGAATCTAATTCCCTTTTTAATGAAATATAAATTAGTTTTCATATTCCTGATATTTTCAATATTTGGTTTTAGCCAAAGCGAAACAACTGGGAAAATTAATACCGTTATAATTTCCAAATATGAGTTGGGTTATGAACTGCATCGTCCAGCGAATACCAAAGAAAAAAAGCCATTGATTGTTTTTATTTCTGGAGACGGAGAAAAAGGGACAGATATTGAAAAGGTTAAAATAAATGGACCATTTAAGTATTTAAAAACGCATCAACTAGATGCGTATGTTCTAGCTCCGCAATGTAAGGAAGATGAAAATTGGGATATAGAATCCATTTATCAGTTGATTCAAAAAGTTCAGAAAGAGAATAAAATTGATTCAGAAAGAATATATGTTACTGGTTTGAGCTCAGGAGGTTGGGCTTCGTGGAATTTGGCTTTTGCACATCCGGATCTATTTGCAGCAAACGTACCTGTCGCTGGTTTTGTAGATTTAATTCAGTTAGAGCACGCTTGTGAAATAGCCAATATTCCGACCAGAATTTTCCACGGATTGTTAGACGATGTGGTAAATGTGGATTATGCAATCACGATTTACAAAGAATTGAAAAAATGCAATGCAAAAGATGTAAAGCTGACCATTTTTGATGATGCTAATCATGACAGCTGGACAAGAGTGTATGATAATCAAGCAATCTACGACTGGATGTTTCAGCAGAAAAAAACGAATACAAACAAATAAATAGAATAGAATGAAATCACTTTGATTCAAATGAAAAACTGAACGAAGAAAAGTGATTCCATGTTCCGATTAAAAACAAATATTAAATACACATGAAAAACAAATTAGTCTTGCTTTTTTTAGGATGCGCTGTTTTGGGTTATGCTCAAAAGAAGCCTGCTAAAAATACAGTAAAAATTAAACCAAAGTCTGAATTTGTGGCGGAGTTAATGTCAAAAATGACTTTAGACGAGAAATTGGGTCAGTTAAACTTGCCAACATCTGGTGATATTACCACAGGGCAGGCAAACAGCTCAAATGTGGCAAAAAATATTGCTGAAGGTAAAGTGGGCGGTTTGTTCAACATTAAGTCAGTTCAAAAAATTAAAGAAGTACAGAAAATTGCGGTGGAGCAAAGCCGTTTAAAAATTCCGTTGCTTTTTGGTATGGACGTTATTCACGGTTACGAAACAACATTCCCAATTCCGTTAGGATTATCTTGTACTTGGGATATGGCTTTAATTGAAAGAAGTGCGCAAATCGCGGCAAAGGAAGCGAGTGCAGACGGAATCAACTGGACATTCTCACCAATGGTTGACATTTCTCGCGATCCAAGATGGGGAAGAGTTTCTGAAGGTTCAGGAGAAGATCCATATTTAGGAAGCCAAATCGCAAAAGCAATGGTTAACGGTTATCAGCAACGTGATCTTTCTAAAAATAATTCAATCTTAGCTTGTGTAAAACACTTCGCATTATATGGTGCTCCAGAAGGCGGGCGTGATTATAATACCGTAGACATGAGCCATATCAGAATGTTTAACGATTATTTTCCACCTTATAAAGCTGCTGTTGATGCTGGTGTAGGTTCTGTAATGGCTTCTTTCAACGAAGTTGATGGAATTCCTGCAACTGGAAACAAATGGTTAATGACAGATGTTTTAAGAAAACAATGGGGTTTCAAAGGTTTTGTAGTAACAGATTTTACAGGAATTCCTGAAATGATTCCACACGGAATGGGAGATCTTCAAGATGTTTCTGCTTTAGCATTAAATGCTGGCGTTGAAATGGATATGGTTGGAGAAGGTTTCTTAGGGACTTTGAAAAAATCTTTGGATGAGAAAAGAGTTTCTATTGAAACAATTGATAACGCAGTTAGACTTATTTTAGAAGCAAAATACGATTTAGGATTATTCCAAGATCCATATAAATATTGTAATGAGAAAAGAGCAAAAACTGAAATCTTTACAATGGATAGCAGAAAAGAAGCTCGTCAAATTGCAGCACAATCTTTGGTATTATTGAAAAACCAAAACCAGTTGTTGCCACTTAAAAAATCAGGTACAATTGGACTTATTGGACCATTAGCAGATGCTAAAGAAAACATGCCAGGAACTTGGAGTGTGGCTACTAAAATGGAAAATGCTGTTTCATTATTGAGAGGTATTAAAGAAGTGGCTGGAGCTGGAACTAAAGTTTTATATGCAAAAGGAAGTAACTTAGATTACGATGAAACTTTTGAAACTAATGCAACAATGTTCGGTAAAACATTACACCGTGATGCACGTTCAAAAGAAGATTTATTAGCTGAAGCTTTAAAAGTTGCTGAACAATCTGATGTAATTGTGGCGGCTTTAGGAGAATCTGCAGAAATGAGCGGAGAGTCAAGCAGCCGTACGAATTTAGAAATTCCACAAGCGCAAAAAGATTTATTAAACGCTTTATTAAAAACAGGAAAACCAGTTGTTTTAGTTTTATTTGACGGACGTCCGTTAGTAATTACTGATGAAGAAAAAACAGTTCCTGCAATTTTGAACGCTTGGTTCGCTGGTACAGAAGCGGGTTACGCAATTGCTGATGTTTTATTTGGAGATGTAAATCCTTCAGGAAAATTAACTTCAACTTTTCCAAGAAGCGTTGGACAACTACCAATTTATTACGCACACAAAAACACAGGAAGACCGCTTTCTAATACTGAAGGTAAATTCGAAAAATTCAGATCAAACTACATTGACGAAAGAAACGAGCCTTTATTTCCATTCGGATTTGGTTTAAGTTATACCACTTTCGATTATTCAAACATCAAAATTTCTTCTGATAAAATGAATGCATCTGGAAAATTGAAAGTAACTGTTGATGTAACAAATACTGGAAATTTTGACGGTAAAGAAACGGTTCAATTATACATTAGAGATTTAGTTGGTTCAGTAACAAGACCAGTTAGAGAATTAAAAGGTTTCCAAAAAATTGCTCTTAAAAAAGGAGAAAAACAAGCAGTAAGTTTTGATATTACTGTAGAGGATTTAAAATTTTATAACTCTGATTTACAATTCGTAGCAGAGCCTGGGCAGTTTGATGTTTTCGTTGGAGGAAATTCAAATGCCGACAAGAAAGTTAGTTTTGAGTTAACTAAATAGTTGGTTTATTGATTAGTGAAAAGCCCTTCGTATGGAGGGCTTTTTTTCTAAAATCACAAATCATTTTTGTAATTTTTAAACTACATTATTATGAATGTTATTAAAATATCGAGTTTAGCATTTCTTATTGCTTTCTCATCTTGCAATGCGCAAAAAAATGCCATCGTAGCCCATCGTGGCGCGTGGAAAAAGAATAATCTCCCAGAAAACTCAATAGCTTCTTTAAAGCATGCAATCGATTTAAAACTTCCAGGTTCAGAATTTGATGTTTGGAGAACAGCTGATGATTCACTTGTAATCAATCACGACGCGCATTTCAATAAATTGCTTATCGAAGAAACTAATTATGCTGATTTGATAAAATTCAAACTTTCTAACGGAGAAAAACTCCCAACATTACACGAGTATATTTCTGAGGGAATTAAAAACAATAAACATACTCTTTTAGTTTGCGAAATAAAACCTTCGGAAATCAGTAAAGAAAGAGGACAAAAAACTGCTGTAGCAGCAGTCGAAACCATTAAAAAATTAAAAGCCAATAAAAATACCTGCTACATCAGTTTTGATTATGATATTCTAAAGAAAATCAGAGAGATAGATCCAAAAACTTCTTTGCAATATTTAGAAGGAAATAAATCTCCAAAAGAAGTAAAAGCAGATAAAATTAACGGAGTCGATTATCACTATTCTGTATTTCAAAAACATCCAGAATGGATAAAAGAAGCCAAGGATAATAAAATTATCCTGAATGCTTGGACCGTAAATGAAGCAAAGGATATGGATTGGATAATTGATCATAAATTCGATTATATCACAACAAATGAACCCGAACTTTTAAAGGAAAGATTACAGGCAAAAAAATAATCTTTTTGACTTTATAAACTTAAAATCTAACCATGAAAAAAATATATAAGTATTTAACGCTGCCAATTTTTTTGATAACAATGTTTTTCAATCAAAATCTATTGGCACAAAAGTTAGGCAAAACGGAATGGTTTGATCCTAATAAACCTGCAACGACTTATTGTAATCCTATTAATATTGGATACAACTTTACAACCCACAATCATAACGGAATTCCAGAATCTCGTCGTTCAAGCGCAGATCCAGTTATTATAACTTATAAAGGTGAATATTATTTATTTGCAACAAACCAAGCAGGTTTCTTTTGGAGTAAAGATATGTCAGATTGGAATTTTGTTTACGGAAGTTTCCAAAGACAACCAGGCGACGACGATCAATGCGCGCCAGCTGCTTGGGTGGTAAACGATACTTTATTTTATGTAGGTTCAACTTGGAAAAGAGATCATCCAATCTGGAAAACGGCTGATCCAAAATCAGGAAGATGGACACGTCATGTAGATAAAGCAATGCTTCCAACTTGGGATCCAGCAATTTTTCAAGACGATGACAAAAAAGTATACATGTACTACGGTTCAAGCGGAAAATTACCGCTTGTTGGAGTAGAAGTAGACTATAATACTTGGCTTCCAAAAGGAAATCAAGCTGATTATGCTGAATTGTATAAAGCAACTGAAGTTGAGGATATTCAAAAAGTTTACGGACAAGTTAAGGAAGTGGCAATTTTAGATCCTTCTGCTCACGGATGGGAACGTTTTGGACCAAACAACGATATGGAACCTGCACCTTGGGGAAATTTTATTGAAGGAGCTTGGATGACCAAACACAACGGAAAATATTACATGCAATATGGTGCGCCTGCAACCGAGTTTAAAGGTTATGCAAATGGTGTTCACGTAGGTGATAATCCGTTAGGGCCATTTACGTATCAAAAACACAATCCGATGTCTTATAAACCAGGTGGATTTGTAATTGGTGCTGGACACGGAAATACTTTTGCAGATAATTACGGAAATTACTGGAATACAGGAACGTGTAAAATATCTATAAAAGATCGTTTTGAGCGTCGTATTGATATGTTTCCTGCTGGATTTGATAAAGATGATGTAATGTATTCTATTACTTCTTATGGCGATTTTCCAATTGTATTACCAACAAGTGAACGCGATCAAACTAAAGGCGCTTCATCAGGATGGATGCTACTTTCCTATAAAAAACCTGTAATAGTTTCTTCTTCTGAGGAATGTATGGAAGTCGAAACACACAGAATGGATAATGGTGGTAAAAAAGTCTATGAGAAATTCTGTTACGGTCCTGAAAATTTAACAGATGAAAATATTCAAACATATTGGTCTGCTAAAACAAGCAATCCGGGCGAATGGCTTCAAATGGATTTGGGAAGATCAATGGAAATAAACGCTTTGCAGATTAATTACGCAGATCATAAAGCGACGCAGTATAATAAAGCGATGGATATTTATTATCAATATAAAATATTCATGTCTGATGATGCTGTAAATTGGACTTTGGTTGTAGATAAATCTAAAAATGATAAAGATGCACCTCATGATTATGTAGAACTTACAAAGCCTTTTAAAGCGCGTTATATCAAAATGGAAAACATTCATAACGCTTCAGGTTTATTTGCAATTTCAGATTTCAGAGTTTTTGGAAACGGATTGGCTTCAAAACCAAAAGCAGTTGCTTCTTTCAAAGTAGATAGAAATAAAGCCGATTCTAGAAACGCAATGATTTCTTGGAAAAAACAAAGTGATGCCATTGGCTATAATATTTATTACGGAATTACGCCAGATAAATTATACAACAGCATTATGGTTTATGGTGATAATAATTATGATTTTAGAGGTTTAGATAAAGGAACAAAATATTATTTTACCATTGAAGCTTTTAATGAAAATGGTATCGGAACAAAAAATAAGATTATCGAAGTAAAATAATTTTTATTTGATGAATCTGTAAAAGCTCCTGTTGCAAATTGAAGAATTTGTAATAGGAGCTTTTTTTTTGAGAAAAGGTTTAAGAAAAAGCTTTCGAACTGTCTTAAATTTTGTTCCTTTGTGAATATGCTGAATAGCAGATTAAACTCCAAAAATTACTAGAAAAACTATGAAAAAAACGATTCTTTTAACTGCTTTAGTTTTAAACGGATTGACATCTTTTGCCCAGTCAAACGATGAAAAAAACATCAAATTATTTTACAAAAAAGCATTAACCGAGGCAAAATGTTATACTTGGTTAGAATATTTATCTAACGATATTGGCGCTCGTTTATCTGGATCTAAAGGAGCAGAATTAGCTGTAGATTACACTAAAAGACAATTAGAAAGTCTAGGACTTGATAAAGTGTATCTGCAAGAAGTTATGGTGCCTCATTGGGTTCGTGGAGAAAAAGAAACGGCTTATATTTTAAATGGAAAAGAAAAAACTGTTGTTCCAATTTGTGCATTAGGAGGTTCTGTAGCAACTCCAAAAACTGGTCTGACAGCAGAAATCATCGAAGTACAAGGAATTAAAGAATTAGCAGAATTAGGAGCCGATAAAGTAAAAGGAAAAATTGTGTTTTATAACAGACCAATGAATCCTGAAAACATTGAAACTTTTACTTCTTATGGAGCTTGTGTTGACCAAAGATATGCTGGAGCAAAAGAAGCTGCAAAGCTAGGAGCGGTTGGAACAATTGTTCGTTCTATGAATTTACGTTTAGACGATTTCCCTCATACTGGAGCTCAAAGTTATGGCGATCTTCCAAAAGCGCAATATATTCCAACAGCTGCAATTAGTACAAATGGAGCCGAATTGTTGAGTAAATCATTAAAAGTGAATCCTGCATTGAAGTTTTATTTCAAACAGTCTTGCGAAACTTTGCCAGATGCTTTGTCTTATAACGTAATTGGAGAATTGACAGGAACTGTAACACCAGAAAATATTATGGTTGTTGGAGGACATTTAGATTCTTGGGATTTAGCAGACGGTTCTCATGACGATGGAGCAGGAGTGGTGCAGAGTATGGAAGTAATCCGTATTTTAAAAAACTTAAATTACAAACCTAAAAATACGATTCGTGTTGTTTTGTTTATGAATGAAGAAAACGGTGGAAAAGGCGGTGCTAAATATGAAGAAGTTTCTAAGCAAAAGAAAGAAAACCATATTTTTGCCTTAGAGAGTGATTCAGGCGGATTTTCACCACGTGGATTTTCAATTGAAGCTGATGATGTTAATTTGAAAAAAATTCAAGCTTATAAAGATCTTTTCGAACCTTATTTGGTTCATAGTTTTACAATTGGACATGCAGGTTCAGATATTAGCCATTTAACTTCTCAAGCTATTGTAAAAGCGGGATTAAAACCAGATTCTCAACGTTATTTTGATTATCACCACGCAGCAAACGATAAGTTTGATGCTATTAACAAAAGAGAGTTAGAACTTGGTGCAGCAACAATGACTACTTTAATGTACTTATTAGATCAAAACGGAATCGAGATTAAAAAAGCAAATTAAGATTTTTAAATAAAATTTTAGAAAGCCATAAGTTTTTACTTGTGGCTTTTTTTTGATTACGATTTAAAATCAATATTTCATTACAATCAAATAATAAAAAAATGTAATTGGAATATTTGAAACCAGAATAATGATTTTTATACCAATATCTTTTCGCTGGAGTGGTAAATGAATAAACTTTTCAACTAAATGGACAAACATTATCAGGTTTACAATAATTGAAAACAAAGCAAACGGCCACGCAATAACCAAAACAGTAGCATTTTCTTTAGAAATTATATAAAACAGAAACAAAAGTGTAGTGATAATAAAGGTGCCAATTGCTAATTCAGTTGACTGTTTTTCTTCAAAAGTTTTAGAAATCTTTTGCATGATTTAAATATTAAAAGTTTGTTGAATAGTTTGTATAGGTTGATAAAGCATTCTCGAGAAATCTAGATAATGAAACGAATGCGCTTTTTTGCCTCTTTTATATTGTCGAATGAAGTAGTTTATTCGCTTCGGATAAAAAATTGTTCCCGTTAGAATTACCATGTACAGGTATAAACTTCTTTTTCCGTTTCCAAATAAATAATACTGCATTCCGATTTCTTCGTAAACTGAAACCCCTGTATTTGTTAAAACATGAATAATATCGTGATCCTCCAGTTTTTCCTGAATATCAAAATGATTTTTGAAGAGAAAATTACCCAAACCAAATCCTAAGCTTTCCTCGGGATAATTCATCAATTTAGATTTATCAATATTCCAAGGTTCGTTTTTCTTGAAAAATTTTTGATAGGGTTTCTTAGAAAATTCATACAGTTTTTCAATTAAAAAATCTCTCATAAAATATATTTTAAAAGTTCTTTGAAATTCAAAGTAATTAATCAAATAAAAAAAGCTAGAAAAAATCTCGACTAGCTTTTTATGTATATTTAATAAGTGTCTATTACAGTTTTCAATAAATTAGAATCGGCAAGATCGGAAGGAGCAACGACTTTTTCTTCTAGCGGAATATCATTTCCATAACGTTCTTTCAATATTTTCTGAACTCTAGAATCTTCTAAATTAAAATCTTTCAACTCACGCAATTTTGACAATTCAATTCCAGCGGCATTTTTGTAAATCTTCCAAATCAATTCGGAACAATAAATTCTATTGTCCGTCCATTCAAAATAAGCGTCATATTCCTTGCCATCAAACTGCTGGCTGTATTCTTTCATTTTTTCTATAATCTGTGAGTTTAAAGCGCTTTCATCTTTTAACCTTTTAACGACGTATTTATTATCCCTTCCATGTTTGATCCAATCTTCAATTGGAGTCAGTTTTACTGGTTGAACTGCTTCAAAAACAAACCATTTTCCGTTAATATCATAAATAATTCCGCAATGCGAAAACTTTGATTTTGTGGCAATACGCACCGCTTCGCACTGTTTTGATTCTGAAGTTTGAAAAATAACATCACCGTCTTTAAATTTACTAGCAACTACTTTTTCATTTTTTGTTCCCGTAAACGGATTATTAGGAAAAACTTTGATAGCGACAAATAATGCGCATGCAAAACTTAAGATAAAAGTAATCAGCGGAAATAAAATTTTTTTCTTTTTCATAAAGTATAATTTAAAGTACTTTGAGATACAAAGTAAATAATAAAAAAAATAGCTGCCAAATAAAATGACAGCTATTTTTAAATATATTTTTAGCAAATATTAGATTCTAAAGATACCTCCAACTGCAATAATTCGTTGAAAATAAGTAAAGTGTTGAGAAGCTTTGTCTTCATTGCTTGTTGTAGTTTTAATATCTGGCATATTAATATAACCACCTTTTAACTCTCCTTGAACATAAAAATGTTTAAAAAAGGTAATGTTTAAACCCGCTTTTGCAGAAACACCATAACCAGAAACGTGAAAATCATCATGACGTTCTTTTCCTAAAAGAGTAGTATTTGTTTTTGGATATAAAATACCAGCTCCTAATCCTTCAGTTAAGTTAATTTGAACTTTATCAATATTTGGCAATCCAAACCATTTTGAAATATCATCAAATCTCGCCACCTCAGTATTAATGTAGTTCAAACCATCAGTATGCTCATACATTAAAAATGCAGGACCATTTGCAGGAATTTCACCATTATCATAACCACCTTCTTTAGCTCCGCCTTGCGACATATCTACAGGTCTATTATTGTATTCGCCGTTGTAAATCGATCCAGGATCATTTGTAGGTAAATTAATAGTTCCGTTAACATTTGCAGTTTGATTTTGCGACATTACATATTTCATGTGGTCAACACCAATTGTAACAGTATAATGATCGCTAAAAAAATAACCTAATCTCAAATTGGTTTGAGGAATAGTCATGTTAGCAGGATTAATGTAATCAACATGCCAGCCTTTTGGTTTATCATGAGCTGCCATATTTTCAACTGTAAAGTTGTAATCCTTTCCTCTGAAATTTACATCAGATTTAGAATAACTTTCTCTGTTTCCACCCCACATTACAAAGAATTTTCCTTTATTGTGCGCAGCGTATTTTTGTACTGGAATTTCCTCCTGAGCAAATGTGTTTAAAGAAACACAAGTCAGTAAGAAAAATAAAAATTTTGTTTTCAAAGAACTTAAGTATTATAAAATTAAAATGCGTTAACTGTTTTTCTGATAGCAACTAACTTGTTCATTAAACCTTCAAAATAGTCTAAATGAAGCATATTTGCACCATCACTTTTTGCATTAGCAGGATCAAAATGCGTTTCGATAAAAATACCGTCAACACCAACTGCGATTCCAGCTTTAGCAACGGTTTCGATCATATCTGGTCTTCCGCCCGTGACTCCAGCAGTTTGATTTGGCTGTTGCAAAGAATGCGTTACATCCAAAACTGTAGAAGCATATTGCTGCATAGTAGGAATTCCTCTAAAATCAACAATCATGTCTTGGTAGCCAAACATAGTACCACGATCTGTAACCATAACATTTTCATTATTACAGTCTAATACTTTTTGTACAGCATGTTTCATGCTTTCTGGACTCATAAATTGTCCTTTTTTCAAGTTTACCACTTTTCCTGTATTTGCCGCAGCAACAACAAGATCTGTTTGGCGAACTAAGAAAGCAGGAATTTGTAAAACATCTACATATTGAGCTGCCATGTCGGCATCTTCGTTAGTGTGAATATCTGTAACAGTTGGAACATGAAATGTTTCTGAAACTTTTCTTAAGATTTTTAATGCTTTTTCGTCACCAATTCCAGAAAAACTATCAATTCTAGAACGGTTTGCTTTTTTAAAAGATCCTTTAAATACATAAGGAATCTGAAGTTTGTCGGTAATGCCAACTAATTTTTCAGCAATACGCAACGCCATTTCTTCTCCTTCGATAGCACAAGGCCCCGCCAATAAAAAGAAATTCCCGCTGTCAGTATGCTTAATTTGAGGAATATGTTGTATGTTCATAATATGATTTTTTGACAGTGCAAAGGTAGTCATGATTTATGAGTTTAAGATGAAGATTTAAGATTATTTTATGAATCCCGATAGCCATCGGGACTGCTATCCGCTGTAATCTTTTTCTTAAAATCCTTTTTTTCTTTGGTTCTTGCAGGAGCTTCCGTTGGTCGCTCTACAAAAACCAGAAAAAATAGGCTTTTTCAAAAAAGGATTTCCGCTTCTATCAGGGCTAGGGGTTTTGTTAAATTACGAAAATTTAAGTTAAAAGATAATTATCGCATCCAACCTTCAACTACATAATTTCTTTCAGTAATTTTATAATCTTTTTGTTTGTTTTGCGGTTCGTACCATAATTCTATTCTTGCAGCATACTTATCTCCCCAAGAACCTTCATAAATAGTAAATTCGCCAGAATAAAATTTTGGTTCTAGACTTGAAACTTTTATTTCAGATTGATTTTTAATTCTATCCTCAGACAATATATCATTACTAGTAATTTCAAATACTTTGATGTAAAAACTGCCTAATTCTTTTGTTTTTATATTTGTGTAGAAATTATAAATTCCAGGTTGGCTAGAATGTGATAAAACTAAATTTTCTGTTTCAAATTCTTTATTTTCGGGAATCGAATCTAATGGTTTCGATATTTCGATATTATTAGGTATTACTTTATGAGCACCGTAAAAATCTGGCGGAGAAAAAACTAATAAAATAGCAACCCATATATATAAGGAAAATGAAATTATAAGCTGTGGAAATAAATAATACCATTTTCCAATTACAATCTGTACAATCGATGAAATAATATTTCCTGCAATATTTAAATAAAGCGTAAATAAAAATGCATCAATTAAAAAATCTCTTTTTAATATACTGCCTAAAATATAGAGAACAATAGGAATTACATAGAAAGCAATTGGAAGCCACCAAGTTTTAAAATACTCTATAAGAGCATTTTTTATTTTGAGAAATATCATTTTACGGTAAGAGATTTAATTCTGTTTCAATCTCAATCCCATCGGAACCATTAATATTCCTTTTTCATAAATATTCAAATAAAGTTTGATCGGTTTCTTTTGTCCTTCCCATTTTAACTCGTAAACATTCAAAAATCCAGCACCCATATTACTTCTTTTTGTTGGAAACGGACAACAGGTTTCTAATTTAGTATAGGTAATTTTTTCTCCACTTGGTCCGGCTAAAGCATTAAGAAAACGAGATTCGTTTAAAGCTTCATTATTAGTGTTTTGGAAAAATATATTTACAGGATAATCAGGATCGTAACCGTATTTTTTGTCTTTCGCAAATTGGTTAATGACAAAAGTATTGTCTTTCTTCAGAACTAAATCTGGAGCATTATCGTCTACATTTTTTAAAGTTGATTTTGTGCTTACACATGAAGTTACGGTAAGCAATAAGACAATAAAAAAGGCAATTTTTTTCATGAGTTTGGTTGTTATAAATAGAAGTAAATTATTCTTGTGTTTTCTTTGGATTTAGTTTTAAAATACCAACTACAATCAGATATTGTGCCAGAAGATAAGTAAGCATAATAAAAAAAGAGCTTTTCGGAATTGGAGCATAAAATTTATTTACAGCCAAAATGCTATCAGAAACAACAAAGAAAAGTGCACCAAAGAAAACCAGATAATTTCCAGGTTTTTCCCAAACTAAAAGTCCATTAACAGCAAATAATAACATAATTGAAATTATGGAAGCATAAACACTAACAGGAATTTCAAGATCTCCTAAATGTGGTATCAAAAAAGAAACCATTCCGATAAGATACAAAGCAATCAGAATGCTGCCAATAATAAAAAGTGTTTTATTCTGCTTTTTTCTAATTTTATTCTGTTTATTAAACAAAACACAGTAAAGAATATGGGCCGTTAAAAAGGCTAAAAGACCAAATATAAAATAGGTTTCGCCAAGATCACTAAAAAGCAAGATTACATCGCCAATCCACGAAAAAAGAAGCGCGGCAAGCAAAGTATTTTGTGTTGGAAATTTTCTATAAAAATAAGCGCCAAACCCGATAACAGGTATTAAAATAGGTTTTAAAAACAGATCAAAGCTCTCAAAACCTGACAAAAGAATGATTAGATAGACTATACTGAACGCAATATAAATCTTGAAAAAGTAAGAATTTCTCATAATAGGGGTTATGAATTTATATATTGGTTTTGTTTGATTTTAAATTCAAAATGTACAAAATAAATTGTTGCTAGAAAAGATAAAATCAGATAGGCAAAAATAATATAATTACTAATTGGAATTACGCGATTTAATCCGAACCAATCGCCATAATAGGTAATTATACAAATTACAAATCCTAATCTTAGTGTTTCCCAAAATGAGACAAATTTACTTTTGTCCATTAATTCAGAGTAGCTGTAGATTGTCAGGAAAATAAAAAAGCCATAAACAAATATGCTGGGAAGCCCGATTTTAGCAATATTATCGAATAAATAACTCACAAATAATAATGTAATTAAAACTTGAGCGACCGACCAGTAAATTAATTTTGGCGAATTTTGAGTTCCATATTTTTCAAAATCAAAAACATTTTCAATTTTGTTTACAGGATATTTTTCTTCAAAATTTTCTGGACGCCAACCTGTCGGTTTAAACCAAATTGTCAGTTTGTCTTTCCATTTCGGAGCGCGCCAAGCATCTGAAATTAATAGACTTAAATGCTGAAAATTAATCTTAATCGGATTCCAAGTATTTGCTGGTCTCGTAATTCCAAATACGGGCGGAACATCATCTAATTCTTCCTGAAAAGTTCCAAAAAGCTTATCCCAAAAAATAAAAATCTGCGAATGATTTTTGTCTAGATATTCTGGATTAATAGCATGATGAACACGATGATGCGAAGGAGTAACCAAAATATGCTCGACAAAACCCATTTTTTTGATGTGTTTGGTATGATACCAAAATTGTAAAAATAAATGTATAGGAAGTGTAATGGCAATAACAGAAGCTGGAACACCAAGTAATGCAGCCGGAATCAATAAAAAAGTAAATAAATTGACTAAACTGGCAATTGGCTGACGAAGTGCACAAGCAAGATTAAATTCTTCACTACTGTGATGAATGGCGTGTTTGTTCCAAAGAAAGTTAATTTGATGCGCCAATCGATGGCTCCAATATCCGTAGAAATCAATAACAAAAAAGGCAATAAAATAGGAGAGAATATTTGCTTCTAGATGCTGTAGGGCAATTTTAGAAACCAGCCATTCATACGAAAGAAAAGTGATGCTTAATCCTAAAACATCTTTGACAGAATTAGTAATTCCAGAACTTATGCTTGATACACTATCAATTAGAGGTGCTGTATCATTTTTTGTGTAAATGCCGTAGATTTTTTCAATAACTATTAAAGCCAAAAAAATAGGCATTGCAATAATCAATATCTTTCCATATTCCTCCATAAAAAAAGCATTCTATTTCATTCAAATATAGAATAAAATAGAATGCTTTTTAAATTATTTGCAATTAAACAATTTCGGCGCTAAGTCCAGCTTCCAAAAGTTGTGTACATTGTGGTTTAAGTTTTTCGATCGGGCCTGTTTTTACAGTGCATTTTCCGTTGTAATGTACAATTAAGGAACATTGTTCTGCTTGTTCTGCTGTGTGGTCGCAAACTCGCATTAAAGTATCAATAACGTGGTCAAATGTATTTACGTCATCGTTATACATTATAATTTCATTATTAAAAACAGCTGCTTCTTTCTCGCGAACTTTTTCTCTTACTTTTTCTTTAGTACTCATCTTATTTAGTTTTTTGTACTTTGTAATTACTCTATCTAATTTACGTATTTTAATGATACCCAGTTGTTTCTTTGTAGCTTTTTAACATAGGTTAGTCCTTTTTCGACGCAAGATGCATCTATAAAAGGAATATCTTCTTCATAAAAACCGCTAAAAAGAATAATTCCTTTTGGGTTCAAAGCATCAACATAAGCCTGCATATCATTTAGTAAAATATTTCTATTGATATTGGCAATAATTAAATCGTATTTTTTTCCAGCCAATAAAGCGGCATCGCCTTCGTAAACGCTAATATGTTTGCAGTTATTGCGCTCGGCATTTTCTATAGAATTCAAATAACACCAATTGTCAATGTCAATTGCATCAATAGGTTCTGCGCCTTTCATTTCTGCTAAAATGGCAAGAATTGCAGTTCCGCAACCCATGTCAAGTGTTTTAATACCTTTTACATCCATTTCTAATAAATGCTGAATCATCATGTGAGTTGTTTCATGATGACCTGTTCCAAAACTCATTTTTGGTTCAATTAAAATATCAAATTCAGCATCTGTTTTTGGGTGAAAAGGAGCGCGAACATGACATTTTCCATCAACGTCAATTGGTTCAAAATTTTTCTCCCATTCTTCGTTCCAGTTAACCTGATCGATTTCTTCAATTGTATATTCAATTTTAAATTCTTCAGATTGTAAAATATAAATATCATCCAGAATATTCTCATCCCATAAATCCTTTTTCACAAAAGCCGAAATTCCGTTTTCTGTTTCTGTAAAACTTTCAAACGCTTTTTCGCCCAATTCTGCCACTAAAATTTCCGAACCCAATTCTTTTGGCTCAATTGTAAAATGATATCCTAAATAGATGTTTGACATAAATAAAAAATTTTTGCAAAGGTAAGAATAGAAAGTAGAAGTTGTCTAAAAATCTAAAAGAACATTCTTATTTTAAGAATAATTTAAAATAAAAAAGTGTTCGCCGAGGTGAACACTTTTTTATATGTAGGATTTCAAAATCTAAAATCTAAAATCTAAAATCTAAAATCTAAAATCTAAAATCTAAAATCTAAAATCTAAAATCTAAAATCTAAAATCTAAAATCTAAAATCTAAAATCTAAAATTAGATAGCTGTTACAATAGCTAAGAAATCATCAGCTTTTAAAGCAGCACCTCCAATTAAACCTCCATCAACATCTGGTTTACTGAAGATTTCTTTAGCATTTTCTGGTTTTACAGAACCACCGTATAAAATAGAAACTTCGTCAGCGATTTCAGCTCCAAAAGCTTTACGGATAGTTTCTCTAATAAATTCGTGCATTTCTTGTGCTTGTTCTGGCGAAGCAGTTTCTCCAGTTCCGATAGCCCAAACAGGTTCGTAAGCTAAAACAATTTTAGACCAAGATTCTTTTGCAATATGGAAAACACCATCACGCAATTGGTTTTCAACAATATTGAAATGATTATCAGATTGACGGTCTTTCAATTCTTCTCCAAAACAGAAAATAACTGTCATGTCATGTTTTAAAGCCGTATCAACTTTATTTGCGATTAAAGCGTCAGTTTCGTGAAAAATAGCTCTACGCTCTGAGTGACCTAAAATTACAGTGTTAACACCGATGCTAGTTAACATATCTGCAGAAATTTCTCCTGTAAAAGCACCACCTTCAGCTTGGTGAACGTTTTGTGCAGAAACTCCAATAGTTGTATTTTTTAATTTTGTAGCAGCAGCTTGTAAGTTTACAAAAGTTGGAGCCACAATTACTTGTGCATTTGTTTTTGCTGGAATTTTAGCAATTAACTCGTTTAATAATTCTTCAGTTTGAGCAGCATTTTTATGCATTTTCCAGTTTCCTGCAACAATCGATTTTCTCATTTTGGTAGTTTTATATTATTTTTTTGTTTTATGAAGTATATCAAAATTGAAATTGAAATTGAATTTTGACATTGATATTGATATTGAAAATTATTTCAATGATTTTAAAGTTTCGTCGATTTTAGCAAAATCAGTTTCGATAGCACGGTAAAGAGCAATGTTTCCTTTTTTATCCACAATGATGTAACGAGGAATCCAGTCTAAGTCAATCGCTTTTCCGAAAAGACCTTTCATTCCGTCATTCATCATGTAATGATCGCCTTTGTTTAGTTCGTGTTTTTCGATTCCAGCTTTCCATTTTTCAGCCGTTTTATCGGCAGAAATAAATAAGTAAGAAACATCAGGATTGTTGGCTTGTAATTCTTTTAATTTTGGCATTGCTTTTACACAATCGCCACACCAAGAAGCCCAAACTTCGATTACCAAAGTTTTGCCTTTGTATTTTTTTAAGATGTTTTTAAAAGTAGTTTGGCTATTGTCTGTTCCCAATAATTTTTCAGCTAAAGCTTCTTTAGAAAAAGCTGTTTTTTGAGCTTGTGAGCAAGAAAAGGTAATAAATGCAATTACTACTAAAGCAATTTGTTTCATATGTAATATAAATTATTTTAAAATTAAATACTGAATTCACAAAGTTAAACAAACAAATTGAAAGCCAAATGGAGATTAACAAAATTTGAAGACTCGTTTGTTTTGTAACAATAAGTTAAATTTTGGTTAGAAAAACAAGAATGAAAACGTAATAGTAGAGAAGAAAAAGCTGTATTTTTTTATTCCTATTTTTTTGGATTGAAAAAAAAGAATGATTTTTTGATTTAATGGATAATTTTTAGAGCAAAAAAACGCCAGATTTGAAGTGAAAAAGCTTTCAATAAATTTAAATTATAAATTATTTTTTTGTTGATTATTTCTTTTTTACAAAGTGATTATATGTCATTAAAAAAAATGGGAATGTTACAAAAGTTAACCATATTATAAATTGTCTTGGAACGATTTCGAAATAATAATTAAAAAAGAAAATAGTACCAACAAAAAGAATACAAAATTTAGAGTCTGATTTGCTTACTTGTGTATCTGAATATCTATCAATGTGTTCATTTTTGAGTTCACTTATTTTGTTAGAATATTTTACAAAAAAGAACATTTTCCAACTTGGCAAAAAACCAATAAGCATCATAAAATTCTGAATCATGTAAATGCTTGAAACACCTAAAAGAAAATATTGAATGGCAATATAAGTTCCTTGTACTAATTCATTAGTGCTTACAATATTTCCATTGTAAAAAATCCCATGTAAATTATCGATTGCAAAAAACATCATAATGATCGAACTCCAGATGCTTAGGGTTAGTTTTATAGTATCAGATAAATAAATTTTAGTAAAAGCATTAAAAAGAGAAAATAAGGAAAGTGAAATTACGATAATAAGAAATGTTCTTAAGATGATATTATCAAATCTTGCCAAACCATTATCTACAACCCAATAAATCATAGATATTGAAAGTATCAAAGTTGTACCTTCTGTTAATTGAGGAGCAATTCTTCTCTTATTAAATATTCGTGAATAAATAACATATATTATAAAGAAAGCAATAGGCCAAGCTAAAATGCTAACATTTAAAATAAGCATTAAATCAAATTTTGCATTAGGCGAGATGTAATATAAAAAGAGACATAAAGAAAAAGTGAAAACATAAGAAATGATTCCTATTAAAACAGCAGTTGTCCAAGTTTTTGTAATTCTTTTACTTTCAAAAATAACACCTGCTATTAACGCTAGAATATGAAGAGGAATCAAATGAACACCTTCAGTTTCGTAAAATTTAAAATCGCAGATAGTATAAAGAATTAAAAAGAATAGAAACGTAAAAAGGTAAAGATTTTGTGAAAACTTGACAGTAAATCCATTTTTTAGTCTTACACTCATATTTCTTGCTTGTTTTAAATATATATATTAGAAAAAACGCCAATATATCTAAAAAAAAATAGATTATTGGCGTTCTGTAAATTTCAGATATTTTTAAATTTGTTAAAGCTTCAAATCTTCAACATCATTATAATGTACTTTTTGAGCGATAGTTCCGTTATGTACAACCACAATACTTGGATTTGCTCTTTCAACTGTTTTTAAAGCAGTTCCATCGCAGAAATAGAAATCAATATCTAAAGCGTAGTTTTTCTTCGCTTTAGCAATTTCTTCTGCTCCAGAAGCCGTCATTCCGATTACTTTATAACCTTTTGCTTTTGCATCGGCATTAACTTTTGCTAATTTTTTCATTCCTTCTGGATTCGATAAATTCAAATCGTAAGTAACGAAAATTAATAATTTTGGTTCTTTTAATAATTCTTCTTTGTAATCAGAATCATCTTTTGTCATTGTAAAATCGTGAATTGGCGGAACGTAACCTTCAGAAATCACTTTGTCTTTTCTGTCTACAAATGTTGCGCCTTCTGGAATATTCATCAAATCTTTTTCTGTAAATTCTTTGTCAACACCATTTACTTTGTAGATAAAAATCATTTCTACAACCGATTTTGGCGCGCCTTCCGGAATTTCCATTCCTTTCTCAATGTTTGTTCCCACTTTATAAGGACGGAAATCTTTAATTGGATTGTGGTTTAAAACCCAAACCGCCATAAAAACGCATAAAACAATACTGATTAACGTGATAATATTAGTAACTAATTTCGAAAATAATGGTTTTACCAATTTTTTATTGATGAATAATATCAGGATAAAGAAAAGTAAAACAATATCTTTTGTGAATGATTGCCAAGGCGTTAAATGTAAAGCGTCTCCAAAGCATCCACAATCTTTTACGACATCAAAATAAGCAGAGTAGAAGGTAAGGAAAGTGAAGAAAACAATTAAAAGCAATAAAGCCCAAATCGTTAGTTTTGATTTATAGCCAACCAACAGCATTACACCCAAAACTACTTCTAAAATCACTAAAAAGATCGCCAATCCTAAAGCCAATGGTTCTAAAAATGGCATATTGAAAACTGGCTCGCTAAAATACTCAGCTAATTTATAAGAGAATCCAACAGGATCATTCAGTTTTATTAATCCAGAAATTATAAATAATATACCGACAAATAATCGGGAAAATTGAGTAATAATGTTTTTCATGGGGAAATATTTAAATTTAAAATTCCAATTTACTTTTTGGAATTTTTATTTATTTAATTGGTTCAAGAATTAAAGCAAAAACAGAATAATTAATCATATCTTGATAATTCGCATCGATTCCTTCAGATACGATTGTTTTTCCTTTGTTATCTTCAATTTGCTTAACGCGAAGAAGTTTCTGCAAAATCAAATCAGTTAAAGAACTTACACGCATATCGCGCCAAGCTTCTCCGTAATCATGATTTTTAGCTTCCATTAAGTCTTTGGTCAACTTTACTTTAGCATCGTATAATTCAGTTGCTTTTTCAACGTCAAGATCTGGCTGATCTACAACGCCCAATTCCAACTGAATTAAAGCCATAATCGAATAATTGATGATTCCGATAAATTCGCCTTTTTCATCTTCATCCACTTTACGGACATCGTTTTCCTGTAAACTTCTGATTCGTTGTGCTTTTATGAAAATTTGATCGGTTAACGATGGCAATCTTAAAATTCGCCATGCACTGCCGTAATCTGTCATTTTATTGATAAACAACGTACGGCAAACCGCGATAACATTATCAAAATCTTGGGAAGTATTCTTCATTTATATGCTGTATATTTGCTAAAATTTCTTCAAAAATAAGGATTAAATTAAAGAGTTTCAAGTTTCAGGTTTTCTTTGTGTCAAGTTTTTTCTAAACAAAGTGTTAATGCTGATGACTTGAAGCTGAAAAATGTTTCAGGTTTCAAGTTTCAAGTTTTGGAACTTGCGCAATCTATGTCAACTTGAAACTTAAAACAAATAAAACTTGAAACAAAATGTTTATTAACTGCAAAGGTGAACTTATAAATTTATCGATTCCTAAAGTAATGGGAATTCTGAATGTTACGCCAAATTCTTTCTTTGACGGAGGAAAATATAAAAACGAAGACGAAATTATTCCGCAAGTAGAAAAAATGCTTTCTGAAGGCGCGACATTTATTGATATTGGTGCATATTCAAGCAAACCAAGTGCGGAATTTGTTTCAGAACAAGAAGAAATTGACCGTATTGTTCCAGCAATTGAATTGATTTTAAAACACTTTCCGAAGACTTTATTATCGATTGATACTTTTAGAGCCGAAGTTGCAAAAGCAAGCATAGAAAGTGGCGCTGCGATTATAAACGATATTGCAGCAGGAGAATTAGACGATAAAATGTTTGATGTTATTGCAAAATACAATGTTCCGTATATTATGATGCACATGCGCGGAAATCCGCAAACAATGCAAAGCCTTACAGAATATGACGATATTGTAAAAGAAATGCTTTTTTATTTTTCTGAAAAAGTAAGACAAGCAAGAGCTTTAGGAATCAACGATTTGATTTTAGATCCAGGTTTCGGTTTTGCCAAAACAACCTATCAGAATTACGAAGTGATGCAAAAAATGGAACTTTTTAATTTGTTAGAATTGCCTGTTTTAGTTGGAATTTCAAGAAAATCTATGATTTATAAAACTTTAGATATTACTCCGCAAGAAGCATTAAACGGAACAACTTTTTTAAATACAATTGCTTTGACGAAAGGAGCAAAAATTCTTCGTGTTCATGATGTAAAAGAAGCGGTGGAATGTGTGGCTTTATACAATAAATTGTATATTTAATCATCTAGTTTGTCATTCCGAGGAACGAGGAATCTCCACGAGTAGCTCGACAAAGATTGGCGAATTTCTGGACGGAGTTTCTTGCGGAGATTCCTCGTTTCTTGGAATGACAAACTTTGTGCTAAAATTAAAATGAATATGAAATATTTTACTCTAATTCTTGCTTTCATTCTTTTCTCTTGCGGAAAAAAAGAAGATGTTTTACTTCCAAAATCTAACGTAACAATCGTAAAAGATGTACAAGATCTTTCGCCAATTTATATCTTTTTTAAAATCGAAGGAAAAGATACAATTGCTGACGTAAACCGAAAAAGCAGTATTATTTCGACCAATTGGATTTTGAATATTGACAAACGTCTGCCTTTAAAATTGGTCATTCCTGAAGTAATGAAATTGCAGGAAAAAAAGCGAGCTGACAGCGCACACAAAAACGAAAATGCCGAAAATTATTATTCGTACGCAGATTCTATCGGAAAAAATTTGGCCTTTTTACCTTTCACGAAAGTGTATTATAAAACAGAAAAACCAACTAGAGGAAATTTTGTAGTTTACTTTAAAAAAGGAAAAAAACAAGTTTTTATAGGTAATAAGGAAATAAAAATAGCAGAAATATTAAAGCATTTTTATAGCATAAAGTTTGAAAAAGTGTCAAACTTGGTCTTTTTATTCGATAAGGAAATGAGTTATGAAGAATACATTCAATATAAAATTTTGCTTCAAAAAGATGTAACTCACAATCTTGATGTACTTCCTATAGAATTCATTTTCTAAAACTGAATACTGAAAACTGCGACTGAAAACTAATTTTACTGGTGATGATAAGGTTCATTTCGTAAAATCGTAAACCCGCGGTACAATTGTTCGATAAAAAATAAGCGAACCATTTGATGCGAGAATGTCATTAGCGAAAGCGAAACTTTTCCCTGCGCTTTTTTGTAAACCGTTTCAGAAAATCCATAAGGTCCGCCAATAACAAAAACTAAAGTTTTAACTCCGGAGTTCATTTTCTTTTGTAATTCTTCTGAAAAACCAACGCTGGAGAAGTTTTTTCCGTTTTCATCCAATAAAATCAATTGATCGGTTGGCGAAAGTTTTGACAGAATCAATTCGCCTTCTTTTTCTTTCTGTTGACTTTCAGATAAGTTTTTTACGTTTTTGATATCGTGAATAATCTCCAAATCAAATTTGATGTAAAAAGACAAACGCTTTGTATAATCGTCTATCAAAGTCTGAAGCGACTTATTATCTGTTTTGCCAATGGCGATGAGCTTTATATTCATGTTTTTTTCTTTTGCCACTAATTGCACGAATTAGCGCGAATTTAATTTTTATTTTTTAGCCACAGATTCAAGGGATTTCCACAGATTAATTTATTTGTATTGAAAAAAAAATCTTTTTAATTCTTTTAATCTGTGGCAAATAAACTTTTTTTATTCTCAAAAACTCTTTCAAAATGTTCTACGATAGGAAACGGTTCGTAATAATGATGTAAAATCTTTTTCCATTCTAAATACGCTTCAGAAGTTCTAAAACCTATTGTGTGATCTTCAAGCGTATTCCAATCGACTAATAAAAGATATTTGTTTTCGACTTCAAGACATTTTTCTAAACGATGTCCCAGATAACCATCTATTGATGAAATATATTGACTTGCTTTGGCAAAATCAGCCTCAAATTGATTTGCTAATTCTGGTTTTACGAAAAGAAATGCGGCTTCTAGAATCATGATTTTAAAGTTGACAAACCTAACAGGTTTTTAAAACCTGTTAGGTTTAGAGGTTAGTTTTTAGAAAACTTCGCTTCAAAAGTTTTAAAACGGTTATCTAAATCTTTAATTAATTGTTTTTTAACCGATTCATCTTGAATAAAACTGTAATTGATGCTGTTATAAACGTATTTTTTAATCGTTTCATAATTAACATCCTGATATCTTTTTGCCAATAAAACATATTGTTCAGTCATATTACTTCTTAAAATTCCTGCATCATCTGTACTGATTACAATTGGAACATTAAATTCTTTGTAAAGCGTAAATGGATGTCTGTTTTCTTTCACTTTTAAAATGAATTCGTTACTCACTAAATTGATCTCAATCGGAATATTATTTTTAGCCATATACTTCAGCAAATCGTATGAATTAGATTCGTAAGCAATGTCAACTCCGTGACCAATTCGGTTAGCTCCAGCAATGTAAATCGCGTCATTAATATGCCAAGTTAATTCTTCTGGTTGAACCAAACCTAAAGTCAATTCGCCAGCATGAAGTGTGTATTTTACGTTTGGAAATTTAGAGTGACAGTATTTAAACATCACCATGTGTAACCAATAATCTTTCATAGAATTTTCTCCATGTTCTGGAGAAACTATATTTACACCTCCTGTTAGTTTGCTTTCGCTTGACGAAATAAAAGCGATAGTCAGATTTTTGAATAAATCTACAGGTTCCATAAAACGCAGCACAAAGTTTTGATAACGCATTGTAAAACGTTCATCGTCGATTTTTAAATCTTTATGAAGTTTTCCTAAAAAGTTATTATTGAAATCGTCAGCATATTTTTTAGCGTCTTTTTTCTGAAGCGATTTATACAATTCATCTAAAAGTTTTAAAACTGCTTTTTCATCTTTTTGATTTGCAGCCTGACGTAATCTGTTATTAAAATCACTTAAATCAGAAACATTCATATCACACGGAATCGTTGATAATTGTGTTTCGATATAAGAAACATTTTCTGCAATGGCACGTTTTTTTAATTCAAGCATTCCTTCTGCAAAATGACCTTTAATTGTAGGTTCAAATTTCATAAAAGAATCAAAAAACTGATCGTCTGAAGGTACAGAACCGTTATAATCTTTAACTGACCAAGTTTGCATAATTTGCTGTTGATAATAATCAAGTTTTCCATCATTCTTTATAGAAGAAAAAGTCTGCCAGTTTCCATTTGCAGGTTTGGTTTTTGAAACTGCCATAGTTTCTATATTCAAATAAAAATCTTCAGCAATGGCTCTTTCTAAAAGCGGTTCTGCATAAACGGATCCTGAAAAATGGTGATGTAAGTCGCCTCCTTTTGGCATTTGTTGAAAAAAAGCTGTTAAGAGAGCTTCATTATTTCTGATTTTTTCCAAATAACTTTCAGCCGATTGAGAAAAGCCGATTTGTGCTATAAAAATACAGAAAAGCGTAATTATCCTTGTCATACTCTAAGATTAAATTACGCGCAAATATACGACTTTTCGGAGAGATTTAAAAATTGAATTTCGTTGTGTACATTTTTTACCGCAAAGTTCGCTAAGGTTTTTCGCAAAGCACACTAAGTTTTTTGGAAATAGGATAAAGATTTTAAAGTTCACAAAGCTTTGCTTAGAAAAACTTAGCGAACCTTGTGTAGTACTTTGCGTGCTTTGCGGTTAATTTCGTTGCGTAGATTTTTTACAGCAAAGAACGCAAGGTTTTATAATATTCTAAAGCTATTATAAACGCAAAAGTTCGCAAAGCTTTACTAAAAAACTTTGCGAACCTTGCGTAATCCTTTGCGAACCTTGCGTAATCCTTCGCGAACTTTGCGGTTAAAAAAACTTAGAACCTTAGCATCTCAGAACCTTAGAAGCTTCAAGAAAAAAGCACATCACGAATTTCCTCAACCTTATCAAAAACGCTTTTTGCAAAAGGACAAAGCGGAATAATTTTTACATTGTTGGCTCTTGCATATTCTACAGCGGCTAAAACCAGTTTTTTACCAACACCTTTTCCGTTAAAATCTGGACTTACTTCTGTGTGATCAATAATAAATTTACTGTCTCCTGCCCAAGTGTAAGTCATTTTTCCAGCTTCTTTGCCATCTTCTACGGCTTCAAAGTAGCCTTTTTTAGTGTCGTTTATTTGTTGAATTTCCATATTATTTATACTAAAGAAGTTTCTATTTTAATTGTGTTTATTAATGTTTTATGAACAGGACAGCTGTTGGCAATTTTCAAAATTCGCTGTTTTTGAGCATCATCTACATTTCCTGTAATTAAGATTTTGGTTGAAAATAAAGAAACAGTATGTTCTTCATTTTTTTCAAAATCTACCCAGATCGAAAGTTCTGAAACATCCCAAGCTTTTCTGTCTATATACATTCGCAACGTAATTAAGGTGCAGGAAGCGAGAGAAGAAGCCAGAAGTTCAAACGGACTAAATCCTAAATTTTTCCCACCTATTTCTTGTGGTTCGTCAGAAATAAGAATATTACCAGTTTTAGAAGTTATTTCTGTGCGATATTTTCTTGTATCGATTGTTGCTTTAACTGTATCCATAAGTTATTTGATTCTTGGTTCTGGTAATGGAACAAATTCTGTTTCGCCTGGAACTTTAGGGAAAGTCTGTTCTGTCCAGTCTTTTTTTGCTTTTTCGATGAGGTTTTTATCCGAAGAAACGAAATTCCAAAAGATAAAATGTTCTTCAGGAAAAGGCTGTCCACCAAAAATATAAACCGTAGAATTTTCTGCAATTTCAAACTCACAAAGAGAAGCTTCAGTTGTAATCAAAATTTGTCTCGGATCGTAAACATGTTCGCCATTTTTGATACTTCCTTCTAAAATGTACAAACCGCTTTCGCCGAATAAATCTTTTCCAATATTGATTTTCTTAGCTTCTTTGCTTTTAATCTCAATAAAATACAACGGACTATAAACAGGAACTGGAGATTTTTTGCCAAAAGCTTCGCCAGCAATTAATTTGTATGAAACGCCATCTTCTTCCCAAGCTGGAATATCATCTGCTTCAACGTGCGTAAAATTAGGTTCCATTTGTTCCAATTCTTTTGGAAGCGCAACCCAAATCTGCAATCCGTGAAGCATTTTATCTGAATGTCTTAAATACTCAGGCGTTCTTTCAGAATGGACGATTCCTTTTCCGGCCGTCATCCAGTTTACGGCACCAGGTTTTATTTCTAATTCTGTTCCTAAACTGTCGCGATGCATAATGCTTCCTTCAAACAAAAAAGTCAAAGTTGAAAGTCCGATGTGCGGATGCGGAGGAACATCCATATTTTCGTGATCACTTAAATGCGCAGGTCCCATATGATCGATAAAAACAAATGGTCCGACGGCTCTTTTTTCACGGAAAGGCAATAAACGCCCAACCATAAAGTTGCCAATATTGGCAGCACGTTCTTCGATAATTAAACTGATATTTGACATGTGGTATTTTTTATTTGATTTGAAAACAAAATTACAGTTGTGATAGAAATCTGTAACTTAATTTAGATTAAGAAAGTTTGTTTTTAGATTTTTGAATTATAAAAGTAAGGAAAATCTAGAATAATTCATTTGATTTTGTCATTGTAAAACAAAGTACGTTTTTTGTCAGACTGAGCGAAGTCGAAGTCTCGCATGCTGAATCACTTTGGTGGACTTCGACTTCACTCAGTCTGACAATCTTGATGAAGACTCCTTTCTGATTAATCAATCAACTCAAATTCCAAAACCTCACTTTCAGTTCCATTAATAATAATCGACAATTGATGCATTCCAGTATAAAAAACTCTCGTTGTAATCAATTTAAAAGACTGATTTCTCTCAATCTTAGTTAATTGATTTGGATGATAAATTTTCTCACTGATTTTAAAGACTTTTTTTGCCAAATGTCCTTTTGCTTTTTTGTAATGAACCGCATATTCTAAACGAACTGTTTTGGCATCTTCGTTTTTATTATTTAAGTGAAAGTGAAACTGTAAATAATCTCCGATTTTTACAGTAGGCGTTTTAATTTCAAATAAAGAAAGTTCAATATTAGTGCTTTCTAAACCATAATGACTTAAAATTTCTGGATGTCCTTGTTTTAATAAAGTTCTGCATCCGTGTTTAATAATTCCGTCTGTTTCTTTGGTTTGACCTTTCCATTTATTGGCGATTTCTAACACAATCTGTGGATTATCTTTTGCAATATCATTTAAATTATTGGCAACACTTCGGCGAACATATTCCGAAGGATCGTTTTTTAAATTCTCTAAGATTGGAAGAATGGAAGAAGGATCTTTTTTTAGAAACGGAATCGCCATTGCCCACGGTAATCTAGGGCGAGAACCTTCACTTGCTAAACGACGAACGTGATGATTTTTGTGTAAAGACCATTTTGTCATTTCGTTGATCATTTGTTCTTTGTATTTTAGAATGAAAGGACGAACAGCAAATTCACAGCTTATAAATTGAGTGATAGAAACAAATGCTTTTGATGAAGTTTTAAAATCTTCTAAACCATAGATTTCGATATAATCGGCGAAGAAAATAAAAGCCAGATTACTGTCTGCAAAGTTGTTTTTTCTTAAATTTTTGATGATTTTGTCAATTAAAGAAACGGCTTCTGGAAAATTCTGTGGCATAAATTGATGAAACACAACTGTGGTGTGTTTCATTCTTTCTTTCCATTCTTTTTGAGCAAAATCGTCTTCGTAAATGGCTTCAATAAATTTTTGTTTATTGAATGCTGGATGTACTTCGGCAACAGCCTGACTAAATTTTTCGTAAAAAGAAGCCGAGTAAATATCTTTAATTAATCCCATAATTTTGTTTGAATGAACTTCAAAGATATTTAATGTTTTTAATTGTAGAGGTACATTTTGATTGAAAAATTATTAGCCACAGATTACACAGATTAGCACAGATTTTTTAAAATCATTTTAATCATTTTAATCTGTGGCTAAATGTAAATTTTAAGTTGATAAGAAACTTTTCAGACAAAGTAAACTTTCAAATCCATAAAATATATCCTAATTTAGCATTATTATAAAAAATAGAAAAATGATAAGTAAAGCTGAATTTCAAGCAGAATTACAACTTTTGATAAAAAATGCCATTAGAGAAGATGTAGGTCCAGGCGATTACAGTTCGCTTGCCTGTATTCCTAATACAGCTCATGGTCAGGCAAAATTATTAGTAAAAGATCAAGGAATTATCGCTGGTGTTGAACTTGCTAAAATGATATTTGAACATGTAGATCCGAATTTGAAAGTGAAAACTTTTATTGAAGACGGAACGCACGTAGAATACGGAGAAGTTGTTTTTGAAGTTTCTGGAAGCTCTCAATCTATTTTAAAAGCCGAAAGAGTAGTTTTGAATACGATGCAAAGAATGTCTGCAATTGCCACGAAAACAAATCATTTGATGCAACTTTTAGAAGGAACAAATGCTAAAATTTTAGATACGCGTAAAACAACTCCAAATTTTAGAGTAGCTGAAAAATGGGCTGTAAAAATAGGAGGTGGAGAAAATCATCGTTATGCTTTGTACGATATGATTATGCTGAAAGATAATCATATTGATTTTGCAGGCGGAATTACGCGCGCTATTGCTAAAACAAAAGAGTATTTAAAAGAAAATAATCTGGATTTGAAGATTATTGTTGAAGCAAGAAATTTGGATGAAATTAGAGAGATTTTGTTAAGCGATGGAGTTCATAGAATCTTGATTGATAACTTTAATTATGAAGATACTAAAACGGCTGTAAAATTAATTGGATCAAAATGCCAAACAGAATCTTCAGGAAATATTAGCGAAAAAACCGTTCGCGAATATGCATTGTGCGGAGTAAATTATATTTCTTCTGGTGCTTTGACGCATTCAGTTTATAACATGGATTTGAGCTTGAAAGCGTTTTAAGGAAGTTATGAGTTTTGAGTTATAAGTTATGAGTTTTGTAAATCTAAAATCAGAACTCTAAAATCTAAAATCAAAAAATATGTCGCAAGAGATAGAAGCTCGGATTGAGAAAATACCCGTAATACGGAATCTGGCCCGACTTTTAAAGACTATAAAATTGCCTTGGCTAGAAGGATTCTCGCTGTATGATTTGCTTGAAATGTACACTTTAGGAATTCTTGAAGGTGCTTTCTCTTATCATGCAAGTGCTGTTTCTTTTAGCTTTTTTATGGCGTTGTTTCCTTTTGCGCTGTTTATACTAAACTTGATTCCGTTTATTCCGATAGACAATTTTCAGGAAGATTTTCTGCAATTCGTTCAGCAAAGTGTTCCGCCGAATACTTATGATGCAATTAGTAAAATTATAAGCGACATCTTAAATAATAGTCACTCAGGCTTATTATCATCGGGTTTTTTGCTTTCTATTTTCTTAATGGCAAATGGAATTAATGGAATTTTGAGCGGTTTTGAATCCTCTAAACATGTTTTTGATAAAAGAGGTTTTTTTAGTCAATATTTAGTTGCATTGGCAATATCGCTTGTAATGACTATTATTTTGTTTGTAACAGTCGCTACAATCGTTGTTTTTGAGGTCTTTATTCAAAAAACGATCATTCAAGATGTTTTAAGTGATAGAATTCCATTGATTATTTTAGGAAGGTATTTGTTCGTAATTTTAATGATTTTGATAACATCTTCAATATTATTACGTTATGGAACAAAACAGTATAATAAAGTGCCATTTATTAGCATTGGATCTGTTTTTACGACCATCTTAATTGTTATATCTTCATTCTTTTTTGGGATTTGGGTTATAAAATTTTCAAAATATAACGAACTTTATGGTTCTATTGGGACATTATTAATTCTAATGTTTTATATTTGGATAAACTGTATGATTCTGCTTTTAGGGTTCGAATTGAATGCTTCTATCAGAAAATTAAAACAAAAAAAAAATAAATAATATGAAAAATTTGATGCTAACTATCGGAGTATTCTTCTTTGCCTTGACCATGCAAAGCCAAAGTGTAATTGGAAAATGGAAAACCATTGATGATGAAACTGGAGAAGCAAAATCTATAGTTGAGATTTATGAGAAATCAGGAAAAGTTTACGGTAAAGTTGTAGATATTCTTCGCGATAGTCATAAAAAAGATGTTTGTGTAAAATGCGATGGTGCTGAAAAAAATAAACCAATTTTGGGAATGGTAATTATGAACGGTCTTAAAAAAGATGGTTCTGAATATAATGGAGGAACAATTTTGGATCCTACAAGCGGTAAAAAATACAAATGTTATATCACTTTAGAATCTGCTGATAAATTAAAACTTCGCGGTTATGTTGGAGTTTCTTTGATGGGAAGAACTCAATATTGGACAAGAGTGAAAAATTAATTCAAAATAAATGCGAAAATTAACTTCGATAATTTTATTCTTAGTTGTTGTTTCAAATAGTTTCGGACAATCTAAGAATTCGCCATTACAAATAAGTCATCTTTCAGGTGACTTTTATGTTTATAGAACATTTAGCGATTATAAAGGAACAAAGATTTCGGCTAATGCCTTGTATTTGCTTACAGATAAAGGTGTTGTATTATTTGATGCGCCTTGGGATAAATCGCAGTTTCAGCCTTTATTAGATAGTATAAAGGTAAAACATCATAAAGAAGTTATTATGCTTTTTGCAACACATTCTCATGACGATCGTGCGGGTGGATTTGATTTTTATAGAAAAAAAGGAATAAAAACCTATTCTATTAAATTAACGGATTATATTCTTAAAAAAGAAAATAAACCAAGGGCCGAATTTTTAATTCCAAACGATAAAACGTTTACAGTTGGGCAGCATACTTTTGAGGTTTATTATCCAGGAAAAGGACATGCACCCGACAATGTTGTAGTTTGGTTTAATAAAGAAAAAGTGCTTTACGGAGCCTGTTTTATAAAAAGTACCGATGCTAAAGATTTAGGTTATTTGGGTGATTCTGAAGTGAAAGAATGGAGAACGTCTATTGCAAAAGTTCAAACGAAATTCAAAAATCCAAAATATATTATTCCAGGTCATGAAGGGTGGAATAGTCTAGAATCTTTAAACCATACTTTGAAAATGGTTAATGAGTATTTGGCTCAAAAATCATCTGGAAAAAAGTAACAGATAACTATTAAATTCAAATTGTTGTTAAAATAGTTTAATTTTGTTTGAACTAAAATAGAAGATATGACTGTAACGGATAAAAATATATTGGAAACCTATTCAAACTTATTTGAAGGACTTAGCTTTTCAAATAAAATTGAACTTATAGAACGATTAACAAAGTCTATTAAAAGTAATAAATCAAAAGAGAATAGTTTTTATAAATCTTTTGGTGCTTTTGCGTCTGAAAAATCTGCAGAAGAAATTGTTTCTGATATAAAAGCTAATAGAAACTTTAAGAATAAGGAAATTAAGTTTTAATGGGATATTTACTAGACACAAGCATGTGTGTTTTCTTTCTTAGAGGAAAACTAAATCTTGACAAAACAGTGAAGCAAGTGGGTTTGGAAAATTGTTATATTTCTGAAATAACAGTTGCTGAACTTCGTTTTGGTGCTGAAAACAGTGATAATCCTGTAAAATCTAATAAAGCAGTTGATTTTTTTTTAAAAGGATTAACTATACTTCCCATTTTTGGATCAATTAAAAGATATGCGATCGAGAAAGTTAGGCTTAGAAAAATTGGAAAACCTATTAACGACGAATTTGATCTTTTAATTGGAGTAACTGCAATTGAGAATCAATTGATTTTGGTTACTGACAATATTAAAGATTTTAAACTTTTAGACGGAATTCAAATGGAGAATTGGTTTGAAAGAAATTAATTTCTTTGTTCAAATTTATTCTCAATCTTTATTAAAATATCTACATGTTTTTTATCGAAGTTATTTTACCGCTTTCCTTAGCAAAAACCTTTACATATCGTATTTCTGAGGCCGAATATCATTTCATTGAAAAAGGAATGCGTGTGGCGGTACCTTTTGGAAAAAGTAAAATATACACGGCTCTGGTTTTGGATGTTCATGAAAATGCTCCAACGCTGTATGAGGCAAAAGAAATTCATGAAATTTTAGATGAAAAACCAATTGCAACCGAAATCCAGATTAAGCACTGGCTTTGGATTGCAAATTATTATATGTGCGGAATTGGGGATGTGTATCGCGGTGCTTTTCCGAGTGGATTATTATTAGAAAGTGAAACTATTGTTTCGCATAAAGCTGATGTAATAATTAATGACAGCGAACTTTCAGATGATGAATTCTTAATTTATGAAGCGCTACATCACCAAAGCTCTTTGAAGGTTCAGGAAATCGTTTCGATTTTAAATAAAAAAAATATACTTCCTACACTTCAAAAATTAATAGCGAGAGATGTTATTTTTTTAGAAGAAGAAATAAAAGAAAGTTACAAGCCAAAATTGGTTCGATATGTAAAATTACATGCCAAATATGAATCTGATAATGGCTTGCAAGAATTATTGGAAGTATTAAAAAGTGCCAATAAGCAAAAAGAAATTGTTCTAACTTATTTTCAGCTTAGTGCTTCTGAGAAAAAGCCAATAACAGTAAAAAAACTTACTGAGGCATCGAATTCCACATTAACAACTGTAAAAGCTTTAATAGAAAAAGAAATCTTCGAAGAATATTTTTTACAGCATGATCGAGTTACTTTTAATGGAGAAAAATCAGAAAAAGAACTTGTACTTAGTGAAGCGCAAGAAACTGCTTTTACTGCTATAAAAAACAGTTTTTCTGAGAAAGAAGTTTGTTTGCTTCACGGCGTTACTTCAAGTGGAAAAACCGAAATTTATATCAAATTAATTGAAGAATACTTGCAAACAGGCAAACAAATTTTATATCTCTTGCCAGAAATTGCATTGACGGCTCAATTGGTTTCTCGATTACGTCTTCATTTTGGAGATAAAGTAGCTGTTTTTCATTCTAAATATAGCAATAACGAAAGAGTTGAGGTTTGGAAACAAACACTTGAAAATTCTGAAAAAGCACAAATTGTAATAGGAGCGAGGTCGGCTTTGTTTTTGCCTTTTAATGATTTAGGGTTGTTAATTGTAGACGAAGAACACGAGCAGACTTTTAAACAAACAGATCCAGCGCCAAGATATCATGCGAGAGATGCTGCAATTGTTTTGGCAAATTTTCATAATGCAAAAGTGTTATTAGGTTCGGCAACGCCAAGCATAGAAACTTATTTTAATGCTCAAGCGGGTAAATATGGTTTAGTTGCACTTTCAGAACGTTATAAAAATGTTCGAATGCCAGAAGTTCTTTTGGTAGATTTGAAAGACAAGCATTTCAGAAAAAGGATGACAGGACACTTTAGTGATCTTTTAATAGAAGAAATTGCGGAGGCTTTATCTTTAGGCGAACAGGTAATTTTATTTCAGAACAGACGAGGTTATTCTCCTATTATAGAATGTCTCACTTGCGGGCACGTGCCTCATTGCCAGCAGTGTGATGTGAGTTTGACATATCATAAGCATAAGAATCAGTTGCGTTGCCATTATTGCGGTTATTCAATTGCTAAACCCACAAATTGTCACAGCTGTTCCAGTATAGATTTAACTACAAAAGGTTTTGGTACGGAACAGATTGAGCAAGAATTAATTTCTTTATTTCCAAAAGCAAAAACGGCTCGTATGGACCAAGATACGACTCGAGGTAAATTTGGTTTTGAGAAAATAATAGATACCTTCAAAAATCGCGAAATTGATATTTTGGTAGGTACGCAAATGCTAGCTAAAGGTTTGGATTTTGATAATGTTAGTTTAGTTGGTATTATGAATGCCGATAATATGCTGCATCATCCTGATTTTAGAGCTTTTGAACGTAGTTTTCAAATGATGACTCAAGTTGCCGGAAGAGCCGGAAGATCAGAAAAACAAGGAAAAGTTGTAATTCAAACTTACAATCCAAATCATAACACAATTCAGCAAGTTACAGACCATAATTATATAGGTATGTATAAAGAGCAATTGTATGACAGACAGATTTATAAATATCCGCCTTATTTCAGAATTATCAAGCTGACTTTAAAACATAAAGATTATGATAAATTGAAAGAAGGTTCTATGTGGTTATATCAGGTTTTGAGTCAAAATCTGGCAATACCTGTTTTAGGACCAGAAGAGCCAGCGATTAGCAGAATACGAAATGAATATATAAGGACTATATTGATTAAGATTCCGCAAAATCTGCATTTAGGAAATACAAAAAAAACTATTCAGAAAATGTTGAATAGTTTTGAGGCTGTTGCTCAATATAGAGCTATAAAAGTCGTCGTTAATGTAGATTTCTATTAAGAAGGAGTAGAAAGCGCTTTTACTAAATCTTCTTTTTTATTTCTGCTCAATGGAATTTTAGTAATTCCAATTTCTGCAAATTTGCTGTTAAAGCGTTCTACCTTATCTATATTAATAATGTATGATTTATGTACACGAATAAATTTGTCTTTTGATAAATCATTCTCAAAAGATTTCATTGTAGAAAGAACCAGATTACTGTCATCTTCAGTAACTACTCTAACATAATCTCCAAACGCTTCAATCCATTTAATTTTTGAAGTGAAGATTTTAAGTTTTTTAAGATTACTTTTAATGAAGATATGTTCGCCTTCTTCTTCTTTAATATCTTTTTTAAGCAGATGCATATCAATTGCTCTTTTTACAGAAGCATTGAAACGATCTACGGCAATCGGTTTTTGCAGATAATCAGTGGCGTCATAATCAAAAGCTTTTAAAGCATATTCGGCTTTAGAAGTAATGAATATAATCTGAGGTTTAGATTTTAGTCCGTCCAGAAAATCAAAACCATTTATAACCGGCATTTCAATATCAAGAAATATTAGGTCGATATTATTTAAAGAAATACAGCTTTTTGCTTCAATTGCATTAGAAAAATCTCCAATTAAATGCAATCCAGGATGATTATTTACCAACTTGGCAATAATTGTCCTTTGTATAGAACTATCATCTACAACAACACAGTTTAGTTTCATAACTTTAAATTTAGAATAAATTCAGGATAGCAATAGTAAAAGTAATGGTTTTTTTGGAAAAAAAACTAAAGTCAACGTATATTTTTTGCATTATGACGAATAAAAGAAAAAATATGTTGGTTATTTAAAATTAATCATTACTTTTGCACCCAATTTTAACAAATAAATTTTTTATTTATGAATCATTATGAAACTGTTTTCATTTTAAATCCCGTTTTATCTGAGGTTCAGGTGAAGGAAACAGTAACGAAATTTGAAGAATTTCTTACTAGTAGAGGAGCTGAAATGGTATCGAAAGAGGATTGGGGTCTTAAAAAAATGGCTTACGAAATCCAAAACAAAAAAAGTGGTTTTTACCATTTATTCGAATTCAAAGTAGCTGGAGAAGTTCTTGTAGCTTTTGAAACTGAATTTAGACGTGACGAAAGAGTTATGCGTTTCTTAACTGTAAGTTTAGATAAACATGCTATTTCATGGGCGGAAAGAAGAAGAGCTAAATTAAAATCTACTAAAGCGTAATTATTATGTCTACAATTGAGCAATCTGCAAAAGGAAAAAAAGACGGAGATATCAGATATTTAACGCCTTTAAACATTGAAACAAACAAAACTAAAAAGTATTGCCGTTTCAAAAAATCAGGAATCAAATACATCGATTATAAAGATGCTGATTTCTTATTGAAATTCGTTAATGAGCAAGGAAAAATTCTTCCTCGTCGTTTAACTGGAACTTCATTAAAATACCAAAGAAAAGTTTCTGTAGCTGTAAAAAGAGCTCGTCACTTAGCTTTAATGCCATACGTGGCCGATTTATTAAAATAGTATATAAAAATCTAGTCGCTGGTTTCTGTTTAAGCAGAACCTAACTTCTAAAATATAAGGACAACAACATGGAAATTATTTTAAAACAAGACGTACAAAACCTAGGATTTAAAGATGATGTAGTATCAGTAAAACCAGGTTACGGTCGTAACTTCTTGATTCCTCAAGGATTCGCTACTTTAGCTACTCCTTCTGCTAAAAAAGTTTTAGCTGAAAACTTAAAACAAAGAGCTCACAAAGAAGCTAAAGTTGTTGCTGATGCAAAAGCTACTGCTGAAACTTTAAAAGCTCTTGAAATTAAAATCAGTGCTAAAGCTGGTGGAGAAAAACTTTTTGGTTCTGTTACTAATATCGATATTGCTGAAGCATTAGAGAAATCAGGTAACGCTATCGATAGAAAATTCATCACAAGCGGAATCGTTAAACGTACAGGAAAATACAACGCAAGCATCCGTTTACACAGAGATGTTATCGTTGAATTACCATACGAAATTGTTGCTGAAAAGTAATATTTCGAAATGCTATACTAAAATCCCGATGAAAATCGGGATTTTTTTTTAATATATAGTTAGTTAATAATTAGACTTATGGTTGATGGCTTATAGCCTGCAGCGTAAAGCATAAAGCCTAAAATAAAATGAAATACGCAAGATTAACAAAAGAACAGTTTGATGAATTGCATGCTGAATTTGCAAGCTTTTTAGCGACTCAGACAATTGATAAAAAAGAATGGGATGAACTTAAAATAAACAAGCCAGAAGTAGCGGAGCAGGAATTAGATGTTTTTTCTGACTTGATTTGGGAAGGAGTATTGTCTAGAGCTGAATATTTAGAGCATTTTTCTAAAAACCATATCTTTTTATTTCATTGTTTTGATACTTATATTCAATCTATAGTTTTAAAATCTCTTTCTGCCGAAACAGATTTTTTAACAAAAGAAGGCCTTCAGTGGTTAAGTGATAATATGTTTACTGATAATATTGAGATGAAAGTTGGGAAAAAAGTATTTACTGAAGAAAGAAATATTTCTATTTTCGAACTGATCAAACAAGGAGCATTTTTAAGTGATGGTCAGCTTTTTAATCAAATTAATACCATTATTGAGTCTTAAACTCTAAGTAACCTTTTTGAAAAAGACAAACAATTAATCTATAATTGTTTGTCTTTTTTTTATTTTTTTAACTTTTGTTTAAACTTTTTGTTTTGAAATAGCAGGTATTTCTACGTGTTTATTTTAAATCTTTCAATCTTTTAGATTCCTAGAAATCCCTGAACAGTTCGTCGACTTTTTAGTATGCATTACGGATAATTTTTAACTTATTTTTTATTTAATTGTAGGAATTTATTTTCTTTTTATCTTTTTAACATATTTTCGTCGATTTTTTGTTTAAGAAAACTATAACGACTTAATTTTGTTAAAATGCTTGATTTTTCTGATGTTTTTAAAAGTTGTTACTTACTTATTTAGATGTGTAAAGATAAATTATAAGAATTTTATCCTTGTTTTGTGTTTTTGTTTTTTCTAATTTTAGAATACAAAAGTTAAACAAAGTTTTGCTTTAATGTTCTTAGAAAATGAGAGATGATTTTGGGGTATTTTTTAAGAAATAAAAAAAGCTCTTTCATTTTAATTTTTCGGGATTGAAAATCATTAATAACTTAATAAGTCTGTCTATGGAGTTGACAATTACTTTCTTTATCAAATTTACTTTAGTTGTTTGTTTTGTTTTAGCTTTAAATTATTTTTTAAACTTAGTTCGTCGTAATGATAAATTAGGTCTTCCTTCACAATTAAAGTTTTTATCTGAGTTTTTATTTTTTAATAAACTGCATTTTTCATGTCCGTTTCGACGGGTTTGTTAAATGTGGCAGATTTTGCTACGTATAGAATTACGAACATTTTGATTTTTAGAAAACTAATCAATCTAAAAAAGAGAAAGAAGTAATCAGCTTTTATTAAAGAATGTTCTTCTAAATATATAAAGAGAATTCCCCATTCTGCTTAAACCAAAAATTTTCATTATGAAAATTAGACCTACAACAAATCACTCCTCTTGGAAAATTGACTACAATCATTTTTCCTCCAAAAAAACGGAATGTATTTTATCTCGTCGAGATAAGATTTGTTCTAGGGTATGTTTTGACATACCGAATTCAACATAATTTTTTTTGCAAAACGATTTCTAAAAACTTGATTTTAGGTTTTTAAATTTTGTTTTAACTGTTTGATTTATAATTGATTGTTTAATTGCGTAGGTGTTTGTGCCTATTGCGAGAGGTGTTTTATTGTCCATTTTCTAATCTTCCAAATTATGAAAAAAAAATTTACTTTTTGTAATCTCAAACTACACAAGAGATTATTAGGGCTTTTAACGTTGTTTCTAATATGCAGTAATGTGTTTTCACAAACTATTTGTAGACCTACGTCTGAAACAAATAGTCAAGGTGGATTACTGTGTGTTGGATTAAATGTTGATAGTCCTGCCAACGCTTATGATAGCGCAGGCTTAAGCACTTTTGCAACCCTAACCAGCGTGGTCGGGGTAGGTTGTTTTGTTGAAGAGACATTAAATTTAGGTCAGACGGCGAGAGCTGGAGATCAAATTGCTATTTATTTTGGTACTGGCAATGGTCTTCTTGATGTAAGTTTGTTGTCGAATGCTTCGATTCAAACTAAATTTAATGGAACTAATGTTGGTTCGAGCGTGGCTTTAAATAGTCCGCTTTTAAATTTGAATTTACTTACCGGTAACACTGTCGCGGTGGCAAAGTATACTTTGACAGGCGATGCGAATCAAGTGCAAATTCAGGTTGGTGGGCTTGTAAATTTATTAACGGTCCTTAGAATTTATGATGTTCGTTTAGAATATGCGCAACCAACTGTTGCGGGAGGTTTAACACAAACAGTTTGTTCTGGATCTACAGCTACGCTTACCGCAACACCAGCCGCAGGAACTACTATAGCGTGGTATGGTTCTGCTTCTTCTACAACTGCATTAGCAACAGGAAATACTTTTACAACTCCTGCATTGACTAATAATACTACATATTATATAGGAATTTCAAGAACAACAGGATGCGAAGGAAATGTTCGAGTACCTGTTGTTTTAAATGTTTCTAATCCAGTTGCTCCGGCAGTTAGTAATACAGGAACGACAGTTTGTTCTAGTGGAGCAACACAGCAAACAACTTTGTCACTTGTAAATGCTATTCCTGGAACAACATATTCTTGGTATTCTACAGCAACGGGCGGAACGGCCTTAGCAACAGGAACTACATACTCGCCAACGGTTCCCTTAGGTACTACTTCTTTTTATGTTGAAGGAGTTATAGGAACTTGTATTAGTCCGACTCGTACTCAAGTAAATGTTGTTTCAACAGCAATTCCAGCTACTCCAACAGTTTTAACACAAAGTGTTACAATTCAATCTGGACAAAATGCCACTCTAAGCGCCTCAACTTCTGAAGTTGGTGCACAATTAAATTGGTATGATGTACCTACAGGAGGAACAGCAGTTGCAACTAACACAGCAACTTTTACAACTCCGATTTTGACTGCTACCAAAACTTATTATGTAGAGGCACAAAGTCCAAACGGAAGTTGTGTGAGCGCTGCAAGAGTTCCTGTTTTGGTTACGGTTCAACCAGCATCTTTAGTTGGCTGTCTTGAAGCTGGAAGTCAGCAGATAGTTCAAAACGGTGTATGTTTATTATGTAGTTCTACGAATCCAAATAATGCTGTTGACGGAAATCCAGCAACTGCAACAAGACTTAATGTTCCAGTCGGTTTGATAAATGGTTATGTTCAGCAAACATTACAATTTAATAATCCTGGAAAAGCTGGAGATATTGTAGATGTTGAAATGGAATTACCAGGAGGTTTAGCAGATTTATCTTTATTAGGTGCGGTTAGTTTAGCTACTTATAATGGAGCCACGTATAATAATGATAGAGTTGCAATAAATAACCCTTTAATTACTTTACAATTATTAAGCGGTAATCGTTTTAGAGCCAGCGTTACGGCAGGTGCAAATTTTGATCGCGTTGAAATTCGATTGGGAGGTTTGGCAACTGTATTGACAAGCGCAGATATTTATCAGGCTACTTATAGATTTAAAGCGCCAACGTTTTCTGGCACGACAACAATTTGTAGCGGACAAACTGCTACCGTAACTGCATCACTTGCAGTTGGTGAGACGGTAAATTGGTACAGTGCTGCAACGGGAGGAACTTCATTGGCCTCTACTGCAACGTTTACTACACCAGCTTTAACAGCACCAACAACATATTATGTGCAAGTTACAAGAAATGGTTGTGTAAATAGTGAAAGAAATCCAGTTCAAATATTGATTACTAATCCAGTAGTGCCAGTTGTTACTGCGTCACCAACAACAATTTGTAGCGGACAATCTACTACATTAACTGTTCAGGCGCCAATAACAGGTACAACCTATAATTGGTACGATGCTGCTACAGGAGGTAATTTAGTATTTACAGGTACTTCATTTACGACTCCTGCATTAGCGGTTAACACAAGTTATTACGTAGAAGCTGCTATTGGAGATTGTACATCAGCAACGCGTACTGCGGTAAACTTAACAGTTAGTCCAATACCAGCAACACCAACTTTTGCATCATCAAATGTAATTATACAATCTGGTCAGACAGTTACATTATCTGTACAGAATCCAGTTGCAGGTGTTAGATATAATTGGTTTGATGTTCCTACGGGAGGGGCTTCAATAGCTTTTAATACAACATCGTATACACCTAATCCAGCTCTAACGGCAAACAAAACATATTATGTTGAAGCTGTTAATGTAGGTACTGACTGCGCTAATCCAACAAGAGGAGCAATAACAGTTACTGTAATTGCAAATGCAAGTACCTGTTTGCAAGCAGGAACACAAATAACAAGTAGAGATCCTGGTCTTTTGTGTGTTGCTTGTACAGACATAAATCCAAATAATTCTGTAGATGGTAATATTAATACATTTGCTCAATTGAGTATACCAGTTGGACTTTTAGGAAGCTATATCGAACAAACACTTATTTTTGCTAATCCTGGTCAAACTGGAGATATAATAGATGTAGATTTAGAATTACCTGGCGGTTTAGCAGATGTAACATTATTAGGGGGTGTGAGTCTTGCAACTTTTAACGGAGCTATTTATAATAATGATAGAACGCCGATCAATAATAGCTTAATTGGTATTCAACTATTATCAGGAAATAAATTTAAAGCAAGCTTTAAAGCAACAGCACCATTTGATCGTGTTGAAATTAGATTAGGAGGACTTGCTACCGTATTAAGTAATTTGTATATCTATCAAGGAGCATACAGATATCCAGATGCTACAGTAACTGGAGCTGCGGCACCAATTTGTGTTGGTGGAACCGCATCATTAACTGCATCTTCTACAGGAACAGAAACATACACTTGGTATGATGCTGCGGTAGGAGGAAATATAGTAGCGGTAAATCCAACAGCTCCTTTAACAGCTTCGACTACTTATTATTTACAAGGAACAAGAGGAACTTGTGAAAACAGTATTCGTCAAGCAGTTACAGTTAATGTCTTGCCAATTCCAACAGCTGCGGATATTGTAATTCCAAGCCCAGCTGAAGCTACTTGTGCAGGTGGTATAGTTTTAAATCCATCTACAGCTATTGCTGGGGCACAATTTAAATATTATACAGACCAAAATAAAACTCAGGAAATTATAACTGGAACTACTGTTGTAGCTCAGCCTGGAGTAACTTTTACGAAAGATGCTACAACTGGCGCACTGACAATTGCAGGATTAAATGCAGCAGGAACTCCTTATAATTATTTTATTGCGGCTTCAAATGGTGGGACTTGCGAAAATGTAATTAATGATTTAAAACAAGTCACAGTTAATTTTCCTTCAACTACTGTTCTAACTGTAAATGCCAATCCAGCTCCTGGCTGTGGTAGTTTTAATTTAGGAAATGCAATAACAAATTTTGATTCTACGGGAAATACTACTTATACCTTTTATGATCCTTCAAATAATGTAATTACTGCTGATGCAGCTGCTAATATAACAACTGGTGGAGTTTATTCAATTGAAGCTCAACGTACAGGAGATACTTGTCCAGCGGCAAGACAATCTGTAACAGTTGTTATTAATGCTTTGCCAAGCTTAGTGGTAACAAATCCTCAGGAATCTGTGAATGTAGGAACCAACGTAACTTTAACAGCAACTTCAACTGGTACTGTAACTTGGTTTGATCCGCAAGGGAATGCATTAGCAGGACCACCTTTTACAACTGGAGCGTTAAGTGCACCAGGCGTTTATACTTATACAGCAGTTGCTAGTGATGGAACTTGCAGTAGAACAGCAACAAAAGTGATCAATGTTATTGATTTAAGTAGTTGTCAATCTTTGTCAGAACGTGTTTATGCAACAGGACAATCTTTTAGTTCAATAATTACAGGAACTGTTACTAATGGAACAAATGCTGTTGATGGAAATCCACAAACATTTTCAACCATTACAACAGGAGTTGGACTTTTAGGAGTTGGAACAACTTGGCAGAGTTTAACTTGGCCAGCAAATATCGTTAAAGGAACACCTGTTACAGTTAAGTTAGGATCAGAATACAGTTTATTAGCTGTTGGTCAGAATTTATCTGTAGTTGGAACTAAAAATGGAGTTGACATTGGAGCGATGCAATCAGTATCTGGTTCATTATTAAATTTAATTTCTGGAGATAATACTTATGAGTTTACTTTTGTTCCTTCAGATGCTTCAGGTCCGCAAGATTATGACGGAATCAGAATTCAATCTGCATCATTAGTAAGTGTTGCTCAAAATACAAAAGTATTTGATGCTCATTACAACAGACAAGTTGCAACTGTAGCATGTACTCCTGGAGACATTCAGGATATTTTCTACGGTGCAACAGATTTAGTTCTTCCGGTAGGAGCAGTAACTGCTGCTGTAGGAGTAAGTGATGCATGGAATATTGCTGATAATGATGTTACAACTTTTGCAACTATGTACAGTGGAGTTGGTGCTTTAGTAGCAGCTGATTTAACAGTACAATTTAAAACTCCTTCTGTAGTAAGCGACACTTTAAGAATAGTGATTTCTAAACCAGGAGCACTTTTAGATGTTAATTTACTTACTGGATTTACAATTCAGCGTTACTTAGGTAATGTTGCTGTTGGAGCTCCAATTCAAAATACAAGTACATTATTAAGCATAAGATTACTGCCAGGAAATTCTTTGGCAATGGTCTTGGTGTCTTCACCAACAGAAATTTACGATAGAGTTAGAATTCGTTTAGGAGGTGTGGCTGGAGTATTAGATTTCCTAAGAGTTCATACTGTTGAAAGAACAGCAAATACGACAGTTATTGGTGCAGATCCGCAAAATAAAATAACGGTTTGTCCAGGAAGTACTATTACACTTCAGATACCTGAAGAAGCTTGTTCTACCTATATTTGGTATGATGCGATTACTGGTGGAAATTCACTATCTACAGGTATTTCTTATACATTGCCAGCTAATTTACCAGCAGGAATTTATAAATATTACGTGCAACCAGTACGTTATGGATGTGAAACTTTTGCAAGAGGTGAGGTTACAGTTGAAGTAAAAGCTTCAGCTCCAGTTAATGCTTTAACAGACATAACTTTGAATGGAGGAACATCAACATCTGTTTGTACAGCTACTGGATCAGTAACTTTAGCAACAAGTTTGAGCGGAACACCATTATTAACTAACCCAGTTTATTCTTGGTATAGTTTTAATGGAACAACAAGTCAGCTTATTCCAGGAGAAACTACAGCGCAATTAATAGTAAACGGTTTGGCTCCAGGAACATATACTTATTATGTTGGAGTAACTTCAGATCAATTTTGTTTAACTGCAGAAGCAGATAGAAAACAGATTACGTTTACAATTTTACCTCCTTCTACAGCAAATGATATCTTAGTTGATGATGTTACGGTTTGTCATGATGCGCCAGCAACATTAACTCCAACTGCGCCAGCCTTAGCAAGCCCTTTATTCACTTGGTATCTAGATGCAAATAAAACACAGCCAATTGCTAATGGAGCAGTTATCAACGGCGTTACTTATACTATAAGTGCTGCAGGAGAGTTAACAGCAACAGGATTAACTGAGGCAATGAGTCCAATTACTTATCATGTAGCCGTTTCAAGCACCAATACTTGTGAAAACCTTGCCGGAACATTGCAAGATGCTGTAATATTAATTAATGATCCAAACACGCCAACTACTTTAGATAATACTCAGGATTTCTGTTTGTCTACAACACCAACGGTTGCTAATCTTCAAGTAAATGAAACTAATGTAGTTTGGTATACCACACCAACTGGTGGACTTCCTTTAGCATCTACAACACCTTTGGCTAATGGAGTTTATTATGCAGGAGCTACAGATATAGTATTTGGATGTGAAAGTAGTGTGAGATTAGCTGTTACAGTAACGGTGACAGATCCGGGAACACCTACATTAGTAACAGCAGGAACGCAAAACTTCTGTTTAGTAGATGCTCCTACATTTGCAAGCATTCAAACAGCTCAGACAAATATTGTTTGGTATACAGCTGCAACAGGCGGAACTTTAATTCCATCAACGACAGCTTTAACAACAGGACAATATTTTGCAGCAATTTCTGATCCGACAACAGGATGTGAAAGCGCTACAAGATTAACAGTTGATGTCATTGTAAATAATCCTACAACTCCTACATTGGTAACAGCAGGAACACAAAACTTCTGTTTGGAAGATGCTCCGACATTTGCGAGCATTCAGACAAATGAAGGTAATATCGTTTGGTATACAGCTGCAACAGGCGGAACGTTAATCCCATCAACAACAGCATTAACAACAGGGCAATATTTTGCAGCAATTCTAGATCCAGCAACAGGCTGTGCAAGCGCTACAAGATTAACAGTTGATGTAATTGTAAATGATCCAGGAACACCGACTTTGGTAACAGCAGGAACACAAAATTTCTGTCAGGAAGATGCTCCTACATTTGCAAGCATTCAGACTAATCAGGCAAATATAGTTTGGTATACAGCTGCAACAGGTGGGACTTTAATTCCTTCTACAACAGTATTAACAACTGGACAATATTTTGCAGCAATTTCTGATCCTGCATCAGGATGCGAAAGCGCTACAAGATTAACAGTTGATGTAATTGTAAATGATCCTGGAACACCTACATTAGTAACAGCTGGAACACAAAACTTCTGTTTAGTAGATGCTCCTACATTTGCAAGCATTCAGACAACTCAGACAAATATTGTTTGGTATACAGCTGCAACAGGCGGAACTTTAATTCCATCAACGACAGCTTTAACAACAGGACAATATTTTGCAGCAATTTCTGATCCTGCATCAGGATGTGAAAGCGCTACAAGATTAACAGTTGATGTCATTGTAAATAATCCTGCAACTCCTACATTGGTAACAGCAGGAACACAAAACTTCTGTTTGGAAGATGCTCCGACATTTGCGAGCATTCAGACAAATGAAGGTAATATCGTTTGGTATACATCTGCAACAGGCGGAACGTTAATCCCATCAACAACAGCATTAACAACAGGGCAATATTTTGCAGCAATTCTAGATCCAGCAACAGCCTGTGCAAGCGCTACAAGATTAACAGTTGATGTAATTGTAAATGATCCAGGAACTCCTACTTTGGTAACAGCAGGAACGCAAAATTTCTGTCAGGAAGATGCGCCTACATTTGCAAGCATTCAGACTACTCAATCTAATATTGTTTGGTATACAGCTGCAACAGGCGGAACTCAAATTCCATCAATAACAGTATTAACAACTGGACAATATTTTGCAGCAATTTCTGATCCTGCATCAGGATGCGAAAGCGCTACAAGATTAACAGTTGATGTGATTGTAAATGATCCAGGAACACCGACTTTGGTAACAGCAGGAACACAAAATTTCTGTCAGGAAGATGCGCCAACATTTGCAAGTATTCAGACAACTCAGACAAATATTGTTTGGTATACAGCTGCAACAGGCGGAACTCAAATTCCATCAACGACAGCTTTAACAACAGGACAATATTTTGCAGCAATTTCTGATCCAGCTACAGGATGTGAAAGCAGTACTAGATTAACTGTAGATGTATTGGTAACAGATCCAGCAACTCCTACTACGACTTCTGCTGCGCAAACTTTCTGTTCAGGAACAAATCCAACAGTTGCTAATATTCAAGTAAATGAGAGTAATGTAATTTGGTTTACAACGCAAACTGGAGGAACAGCTTTGGCTTCTACAACAGCTTTAACAACCGCAACTTATTATGGAGCGATAAAAGATCCAGTAACAGGTTGTGAAAGCAGTGTAAGATTGCAAGTTGCTGTAACGGTTGGAAATACAATTAATCCAACAACAAACAATGCAGCTCAGACTTTCTGTTCTGCAAATGCACCAACAATTGCTAATATTCAGGTTAATGAAAGCAATGTAACTTGGTATACTTCTGCAACAGGAGGAACGCCAATTGCAGCAGGAACAGCATTAACTTCTGGAATTTATTTTGGAAATATTGTAGATGCAGCGACAGGTTGCGAAAGTACAACTCGTTTACAAGTTACAGTTACGGTTGTTGATCCAGCAGGGACTCCAACAACAGCAAATGCAACTCAAAATTTCTGTACTTTAAATTCACCAACAGTTGCTAATATTCAAGTAAATGAAGCAAATGTAGTTTGGTATAGAACAGCAACAGGAGGAACGGCACTTCCAGCAACTACAGCGCTTACAACTGGCATCTATTATGGTGCGATTTCTAGTGCAGTTGGATGTGAGAATCCAGTAAGATTAGCAGTTACGGTAAATGTTAATGCACCAAGCGTAGTTACAACAACAAGCACAAATCAGAAATTCTGTTTAAATGCTGCGCCAACAGTTGCTAATATTCAAGTAAATGAAGCAAATGTAGTTTATTATACTACTGCGACTGGCGGAACACCATTACTAGCGAATACTCCTCTTACAGCAACGACTTATTATGCCGCTGCATCGAGTAATACGACTAACGGTTGTGATAATGCACCAAGATTAGCTATTACAGTTTCATTCGAAAATGACGCTGCTTATCAAATTACAACAACAGATGATACTCCATGTGTTTTCAAAGGTGTAACGTATTCAATTGCAAACGGAAAATCTAATTATCTATGGACAATTGTTGGAGGAACAATCGTTTCTGGAGGTTCTACAGCAGATGGTTCTGTAACCGTTTCTTGGTCAGATATTGGACCTGGAACAGTAACGGTAGCTTACGTTAATACTTGTGATGAAAGAACAATCAAAACTCTAAATGTTAGTGTGTCAAGCTGTTCAGATTTGACAATTACCAATACAGTTAATAATCCGACTCCAAATTTTGGAGAGCAGGTAACATTTACGGTAACGGTAAATAATGTTGGAGAAGGAGACTTTATCAATACAATTGTAAGTAATTTGATTCCTAGTGGTTTAGAGTTGGTAAGTTCTTCTACATCAACTGGAACTTTTGATCCGACAACGCAACTTTGGACAATTCCAAGATTAAATGCAGGTCAAAGTGTAACACTAACAATTGTTGCTGAGGTACTGCCAGGCGGCAATTACACAAGTACAGCAACTGTAGAAACTTCAACTCCTTTAGATGTTGATGCAACAAATAATTCTGCTTCAGTAACATTAGAACCAATTTGTTTAACTGTTTACAATGAGTTTACACCAAACAATGACGGAAAAAATGACTTCTTCAGAATTGATTGTATCGAAACTCATCCAAACAACGAATTGAAAGTATTTAACAGATACGGAGCATTAGTGTACAGTAAAGTACATTATGAAAATGACTGGGACGGAACTGCAAATGTATCCGGAGTTGTTAATAGAGGAGATATGTTGCCAACAGGTACTTATTTTTATGTGATAACCATTGGAGATGGAACGGTTAAAAAAGGCTGGTTGTCTATTATGAGATAAGCGACTTCTATTAATCAAATTAATTAAACTAAATAAGTATCGTTATGAAACTATATATAAAATCATTAGAAACGTATTTCATTTTAATATGTTCTTTTATCACGGTTTGTGCCACAGCACAGCAAGAACCTCAATATACTCAGTATATGTATAATACTATGTCAGTAAATCCAGCTTATGCTGGGTCTACTGGCTCTACTGAAGCAGCTCTTTTATACCGTTCTCAATGGGTAGGGATTTCTGGAGCTCCACAAACGCAATCATTTTCTATACATTCTCCTCTTAGAAATGAGAATCTAGGGTTAGGATTGAGTATTGTTAACGACAAAATAGGTCCTTCTGATGAACTATATTTCGATGGAAATTTTGCTTATTCAATTCCTTTAGGATATGAAAAAAGACTTGCTTTCGGTTTGAAAGCAGGAGGAAGAATGCTAAATATCGATTGGTCTAAAGGAAGATATTATGATAGTGATGATGTTTTGTTAAATCAGAATATCAACAATCAAATTAAGTTAGCAGTCGGAGCCGGAATTTACTATTACACCGACAAATGGTACGTAGGACTTTCTGTTCCTAGTTTTATGAGAAGCAATTATTATGATGATGTTCAGGAGTCTATAGATTATGATCGTTTGCATTATTATTTAATGGGAGGTTATGTTTTCGATTTGAATCCAAATTTGAAATTTAAGCCAGCATTTTTAGTGAAAGCCGTGAGTGGAGCACCAATTACGGCAGACGTATCAGCAAATTTTATGATTCAAGAAAAGTTTGTTATAGGAGGATCGTATCGAACAGATGATTCTGTTAGTATACTGGCTGGTTTTCAAATAGCTCCAAGTTTTTTCGTTGGATATTCATTTGATTACACTGTAAGCCAATTGAACAAATACAATGATGGTACACACGAAATCATCTTGCGTTATCAATTTGTGCAAAAACAAAGCAAAATTAAATCTCCTCGATTCTTCTAAAAATAAAACTTATGAGAAAACTATATATCCTATGTTTAATTTTGAGCGTTACGTTTAGTTTCGCTCAAAAAACAAATTTGAAGAAAGCCGATGCTTTGTTTAGAGATTATGCCTACTTAGATGCTTCTAAAGCCTACGAGGAAATTCTACAAAACATCAAAGATCCTTCAACTCAGACATTGAAAAATGCAGCAGATTCGTATTATTTTATTTCTGATTCTAGAAATGCACTTAAATGGTACAGAAAACTGTATGAAGCTCAAGGAAACAATCTGACTGATATTTATTATTTGCGTTATATCCAATCGATGAAAGCCGTTATGGATTATGATGAAGCAGATAAAATCACGAAAGAGTATCTGAATAAAAAAGGAGATAAAGCAGAAATTAATCGATATGTTGACCAAAAGAAATATATGGACAGCGTAGCGAAAACTAAACCGCTTTATACCATTAAAAATTTAGATATTAATACTAGTAAATCAGATTTTGGAGCTACTTTTTTCAAAGATAATATTGTCTTTACATCAGCTCGTGACACAACCAAGTTTAGCGAAAAATTATATACTTGGAACAATCAGCCATTTCTAAACTTGTATTTTGCAGAAAGAAATCCTGCTGATGGAAGTTTATTTAATGAAACGGTTTTTCTGCCGAATGTAATGACAAAGTATCACGAAGCAACTGCAAGTTTTGATTCTCAAGGAAAAACCATTTATTATTCTACTAACATTGTAAAGAAAAATAAACTGGTTATTGATGAAGCAAGAATCAATAATTTTCAAATCATCAAAGGATCAATTGTAGATAATAAACTAGAGAATCCACAAAAAGTATTTTTTGATAGTGAAGAATATTCAGTAGGACATCCTGCTTTAAGCGAAGACGGACAATGGCTTTTCTTTGCATCAGATATGCCAGGCGGTTACGGAGAAACAGATTTATATGTGGTAAAAATTGCAGGCGACGGAACAATGAGTTCGCCAGCCAATCTCGGACCAACTATCAATACAATTGGGAATGAAGTATTTCCATTTTTCCAAAACGGAGTTTTATACTTTTCTTCTGATGGACATTATGGTTATGGAGATTTAGATGTTTACGAAAGTAAATTTCTAGCCGACGGAAATTTTACAACGCCAAGAAATCTTGGAGCACCAGTAAATAGCAATAAAGATGATTTTTCTTTTATAATCGATAGAGCTGGTACTTATGGTTATCTGTCTTCTAATAGAGCTGGAGGAAAAGGCGACGATGACATTTATTCTTTTGTAAAAGGAAAACCAGTCTGCAATCAGAGCATTTCTGGAATGGCAATCGATCATAAAAGCAAGAAACCATTGGCAGATGTTACCATTATGGCTTACAATTCATTTAGTGAGATTTTGGGAGAAACCACAACTAACTTTGAAGGTAAATACGCTATAGAAGTTCCTTGTAATAAAGTAGTTAAAATGATTGCTGCAAAACCTAATTACAGCAGCGATGATAAAACGGTAGAAACAACAGGTAATAACGGTGGCGAAATCAAAGATGTAAACTTTGAATTGAGTAACTATGATGATTTGGTTGTGAAGAAAAAAGGTGTCGAAAAAGTAGATGTAAATCCGATTTACTTTGACTACGATAAATTCGATATTACACCAAAAGCGATAGAAGAATTGTCTAAAGTAGTTTTCATTATGCAAAAATTTCCAAAAATCATTATTAAAATCGAATCGCATACAGATTCACGCGGAAAAGATGCTTACAACTTGAAACTTTCAGACAATAGAGCAAAATCAACAAGAGATTATATTCTTTCACAAGGAATTGATCCATCTCGAATTGAAAGCGCAATCGGCTATGGCGAATCTCGCTTAATTAATAAATGTAAAAATGGTGTAAAATGTACAGAAGAGGAACACGTCTTGAATAGACGTTCCGATTTTATCATTATTCAAAAATAGTTCTATATTTGCATTGTAAATCTTTGATTATCAATAAAAAATATAAAACGTCAAAACCATTTGGAAGTTGGTTTTATTAATTCTTTTTTAAGAATAATGGACAAGGAGAAAATCAGATTGCATGAATTTGCAGTCTGATTTTTGATTTTTTAAAACTTTCACTTTTTGTGCTTTCGAACAAAAATAAATTCTAATTTTGATATAAAGTTTTTCACATTTATAATCTGCAATATTTTAGAATTTTATGAGCATTCAAGAGACCATTCAAAACCTTAGAAATGAACTTAATCAACACAATTATAATTATTATGTGTTAGACAATGCTACAATTTCAGATTATGATTTTGATGTTAAATTGAAAGAGCTTCAAGATTTAGAAAACAAAAATCCAGAATTTTTTGATGAGAATTCGCCAACGCAAAGAGTCGGTGGAGCAATTACCAAAAACTTTAAAACAATCGCACATCAATATAGAATGTATTCTTTAGACAATTCATATTCTAAAGAAGATCTTTTAGATTGGGAAAATCGCATTCAAAGAGTATTAGGAAATGTTAATTTGCAATATACTTGTGAATTGAAATATGATGGCGCTTCTATTAGTATAAGTTACGAAAACGGAAAATTAGTTCAAGCATTAACGCGTGGAGACGGTTTTCAAGGAGATGAGGTAACGAATAATATTAAAACTATAAAATCAATTCCTTTACACTTAAAAGGAAACTACCCAGATAAATTTGATATTCGTGGCGAAATAATTCTTCCATTTGCCGGATTCGAAAAAATGAATCAGGAATTAATAGAAATTGGCGAAACACCATATTCAAACCCAAGAAATACAGCTTCAGGAAGTTTAAAACTGCAAGATAGCGCTGAGGTTGCCAAACGCCCTTTAGAATGTTTATTGTATTTTGTTACAGGAAATAATCTTCCATTTTCTTCACAATTTGAAGGTTTAGAATCGGCGAGAAATTGGGGCTTTAAAGTTCCAAAAGAAGCAAAATTGGTCAATAACATGCACGAAGTTTTTGATTTTATAGATTATTGGGATGTTCACCGCCATAATCTTCCTTACGAAACCGACGGAGTTGTAATTAAAGTTAATAGCATTCAACATCAAGAAGAATTAGGATATACGGCAAAATCTCCTCGTTGGGCAATTGCTTATAAATTTAAGTCTGAGCAAGTTTCAACAAAATTAAAATCAATTTCGTATCAAGTTGGAAGAACGGGTGCTATTACGCCAGTGGCAAACCTTGAGCCTGTACAGCTTGCAGGAACTATTGTAAAAAGAGCTTCCCTTCACAACGCAGATCAAATCGAAAAGTTAGATATCAGAATAAATGATGCTGTTTTTGTTGAAAAAGGAGGAGAAATTATTCCAAAAATTATCGCGGTAGATTTAGACAAACGTCCAGAAAATTCAGAACCAACGCAATATATTACGCATTGTCCTGAATGCCAGACAGAATTGGTGAGAAACGAAGGCGAGGCAAATCACTACTGCCCAAATTTTTACGGATGTCCGCCTCAAATTATTGGTAGAGTTCAACATTACATTTCAAGAAAAGCAATGGATATTGAAGGACTTGGAGGAGAAACTGTAGCTTTACTTTTCAAAAATAATTTGGTTCATAATTATGCCGATCTTTATGAATTGAAAGTAGATGATATTCTTCATTTAGAAAGGATGGCCCAGAAATCGGCTGAAAACTTGGTAAATGGAGTTCAAAAATCAAAAGAAATTCCATTTGAAAGTGTATTATTTGCACTTGGAATTCGCTTTGTTGGTGAAAGTGTAGCTAAGAAATTAGCAAAACACTATAAAAATATTGATGCACTAAGCCAAGCTTCGTTAATGGATTTGATTTTGGTTGATGAAATTGGAGAAAGAATTGCAAAAAGTGTTATTGAATTCTTTGAAAACGAAGAAAATAAAAAGATCATTGAACGCTTAAAAAGCTACGGAATACAATTTGAAATTGAAGAAAAAATAAATCCAAATGCTACAGAAAAATTCGTTGGAAAAACATTTGTAGTTTCGGGAGTTTTCAGTCAATTTTCAAGAGATGAATTAAAGAAAACCATTGAAGACAATGGAGGGAAAGTGGGAAGCTCGATTTCTGCAAAAACAGATTTTGTTGTTGCAGGAGATAATATGGGACCAGCAAAATTAGAAAAAGCGACTAAATTGAATATTCCAATATTATCTGAAGAAGATTTTTTAAACAAATTAAATGAAACCGAATAAACCGTCATTAATTTTGTTTTTTCTGGCATTGTTGTGTACCATCATTTTTGATTGGACACAACAAGACGTTTTTGCGACGTATGCCAAAGCAATTATTCTTCCGGCTATTTTTATTTATTTTTTGATAAGCAGCGAATTCCAAATTGGTAAAACAGAAGGAGGCATCTTTTTCTGTTGTTTTGTAGGACAAGTTTTTGACTTAATGGATATAGAATTAGGAGGCGTAATTAGTTTTCTTATTGTCTATCTCTTAATTGTATTTATATTTCTTAGAGAACATGAAAGAATACAGTTAACAAAAAGGGATGTCCTGCCAATTTCGATTGTAGTAGTTTTTATTGTCTATTTATTAATTTCAGTTTTAAGCATAAAATTAGACAGTTTAGACAGATTTAATTTCATTTACATCTTATACGGAGTTGTACTAAGTATAATGAGTTATTTCTGTTTTGTAAGTTACATCACAAAAGGGACACATATTACTTTATTAATGTCCCTAATGGCTGTAAGCTATATCTTTTCAGATATATTTTATATTTTCAATGAATATTTCTCTTATTCTATTGTTTTGGTTTTAATACGAGACGTGACTCAAATTCTAGCTTATTATTTTATGGTAGAATATTTTTTAGAAAAAGCCAAAATTCAGAGCAAACCTATACAACAATAGAAGCACTTTGATTAGTGTGAGCTTTGTCTTTATCGAAATAAAAATCTATTCTTCCTAAGTTAATTCCGTAACAACCAACTTGGTTAACCAAAACATCTTTTCCAGCTTTGTTTTTTACGATAGTTGGTTTATCTAAGAAAGTATGTGTGTGTCCTCCAATAATCAAATCGATGTCTTGAGTTTGAGCAGCAAATTTCAAATCAGATATTTTGTCAGCATCATCTTTATAATTGTATCCAATATGCGAAAGACAGATTACTAAATCACATTTCTGTTCGTGTTTTAGAAGCTTAGTCATGTCTTGAGCAACTTCAACAGGATCGTTGTAAACTGTTTCCAAATACATTTTTTTGTCTACTAAACCGGCTAATTCAATTCCAACACCAAAAACACCAACTTTAATTCCGTTTTTATTGAAGATTTTGTATGGTTTTACTTGACCATCCATAACCGTATTTTTAAAATCGTAGTTCGAATTGATAAAATCAAACGTAGCATGTGGAAGCTGAGCGTATAATCCGTCTAGACCATTGTCAAAATCATGATTCCCAATTGTCGAAGCATCATATTTCATCATACTCATTAATTTGAATTCCAATTCTCCTCCATAATAATTAAAATATGGAGTTCCTTGAAAAATATCTCCCGCGTCCAATAAAAGCACATTTGGATTTTCTTTACGAATAGTTTCAATTAATGCAGCACGACGAGAAACACCGCCTTTATTAGGATTTCGAGGATCATCAGCAGGAAAAGGATCGATATGGCTATGCACATCATTAGTGTGTAGAATAGTTAAATGTTTAATATCGTTAGTTTCAAAACTGCTCAAAGACAATCCTAAACTTAATAGGGCAGTACTTGCTGCTGTTTTTTCGATAAACTCTCTTCTTTTCATTTTATATTTTTTTTTGCCAAAGGCTATGTCGTTTTTAATATTTTTTGCCACTAATTTCACGAATTAACACTAATTGATTTTTCAAAATAATTTTAAAATTTGTGCAAATTTGTGTAATTCGTGGCTGACCTTTTATTCTTCAGTAATTCTGATATTTTTCGGAGCAAGAACGGTATCTACTTCTTTAAAATAATCAATCAATACATTTCTAAGCTTATAGTTTAGGTCAAATTTCTGAGTGCTTTTTGCAAAGAAAGTCATGCTGTCGCCGCCATTTGCTAAATAATCATTGGTTGCCACATAATAAGTTTTATTAAGATCAAGCGGTTTTCCTTGAATCTGAATGTCTTTGGCTGTATTTTGTTTTGTAATTGTAAAAGTCATTCCAGACAATGGCTGAGGTTTTCTCTCCTTTATTATATAAGCCGCAATATCTTGAATTTGCTCACCTTTTAGGGCTAACACAACCAAATTATTTTCAAAAGGCATAATTTCAAAAGCAGTTCTTGTAGTTACATTTCCTTTAGGAAGAATAGCACGAATACCGCCATGATTTAAAAGACATAAATCTATATCTTTATTTTCACGCGCTTTAAAAACTAGATTTCCTCTTTGTAAACATACATCAGCTAATAAACTTCCAATGCTAGTTTGCCATTTTCCAGTGCTTTTGTCTAGCGTTTCAGGACAAAAAGCCAAAACATTATCTAAATCTTGGTTAATGTGATCGCGATAAGGCTTTATAAAGTTTTCAATTTCTGGTGTTTCCGAAGCTTTTTCCGTAACAGGAAGCTGTTTTCCTTCAATCTTAGTTAAATTGTAATTTTTCGTTCCACAAGAAGAGATTGAAAAAAGTGTTAAGAATATAACAAAAAGTTTTAAAAATCCGTTATACTTTTTTAGTTTTACCATTTTAAATGCAACTTAAATAATTAATTTTGTAATCTGGTAAAAGTACTATGTTTTTGAATTATATAAAGGAGTTTTTTGTAAAAAAATCATTAAAAAATAACTTGAGTAATGAAAATAACAAAGTTTTTTCCAGAAACGTTCAAACAATTGGTTTATTGATAGATGAAAGCAATTTTGATCATTCAGAAGCTTTAATAAAAGAATTAACGCTTCACGGAATTGCTTCGGAAAATATAAAAACTGTTGCCTATACTGATAAATTCAAAGAAAAAGAAACCTATTTGAGGCCGACTTTTGGTAAAAAACACATTAGTTGGAATGGAGAAATAGCAGAAGATTTTTTAAGTGAATTTATAAATTTGGAGTTTGATATTTTGTTGAGCTATTATGATGTCGAAAATGTCTTCTTAATGATGATTACAAATAAATCGAAAGCTAAATTTAAAGTCGGATTTTCTAATGTAGACAATAGATTAAACCGTTTGATGATCAATACAGAATTACAAAACTATAAACTCTTCGTTTCGGAATTGTTTAGGTATTTAAAAAATATAAAATAAATTACAATTAAAATATGCAATCATTAATAGGAACTGGTGTTGCTTTAGTAACTCCATTTAAAAAAGATTTTTCAGTTGACATTGAAGCTTTACATCGAATTGTAAACTTTTCTATAGATGGAGGAGTGGAGTATCTTGTTGTTATGGGAACAACTGCAGAAAATGCAACCTTAACGGCAGATGAAAAAGAATTGGTTATAAAGACTGTAATCGATGTAAATAAAGGAAGATTGCCTCTAGTTTTAGGAGTTGGAGGAAATAATACTATGCAGATTGTTGAAGAATTGAAAACTAGAGATTTTTCTGCTTTTGAAGCAATTTTATCTGTTTCACCATATTATAATAAACCAACACAAGAAGGAATTTATCAGCATTTTAAAGCTATTGCTGAAGCTTCTCCGATTCCGGTAATTTTATATAATGTGCCAGGAAGAACATCTAGCAATATGCTTCCTTCTACAGTAATTCGTTTGGCTAATGATTTTGATAATGTTGTGGCTATTAAAGAAGCTGCAGGAGATATGGCGCAAGCGATGCAGATTATTAAAAATGCACCAAAAGATTTTCTAGTAATTTCTGGAGATGATATGCTGGCGCTTCCAATCGTTTTAGCGGGTGGAGCTGGAGTTATTTCCGTAATCGGGCAAGGTTTTCCTAAAGAATTTTCAGAAATGATTCGTTTAGGATTGAATAAAAAAGTCGCTGATGCATACAAAACGCATTACTTTTTATCAGACAGTATTGATATGATTTTTGAACAAGGAAATCCAGCTGGAATCAAACAAATCTTCCAAGCACTTGGAATTGCTGATAATACCGTTCGTCTTCCATTAGTTTCTGTTGACGAATCTCTAGCAGAAAGACTAAATGACTTCGTAAAAAATAGCATTAAATAATTGTTAAAGTGTTAGTATTTTAAGATACTAAAAAATTATTTTGCAGTAGCTAAATTAATAACTAAATTTGCCACCGATTATTCGGTGTTATTTTGCTTTGGCATAATTGTCTGAAATCGTAATAATAATTAGAAAATGAAAAAAATAGTATCGCTATTAATTGTTGTAACTCTTTTTTGTTCTTGTGGAGAATATCAAAAAGCGTTGAAAAATGAAGATGTTGCAGCAAAATTTGAAATGGCAACAAAAATGTATGATGCCGGAAAATATTCAAAAGCGATTCGTCTTTTCGAGCAATTGGCAACTTCTTATAGAGGAAAGCCTCAAGCAGAAAAGCTGTTTTATATGTTTTCACAATCTTATTATAAAACGAAACAGTATTATTTAGCAGGATATCAATTTGAAGCTTTCGTTTCTGGTTATCCAAGAAGTGAAAAAGTACAGGAAGCAGCTTTTTTAGGAGCTTACAGTTATTCAAAACTAGCGCCTGTTTATAGTTTAGATCAATCAGATACAGTAAAAGCATTAGATAAATTACAGGCTTTTATCGATAATTATCCAAATTCAGAATACATAACACAGGCGAATGAAGCAGTTCAAAGACTGAATGGGAAATTAGAGAAAAAAGCATACGAAAATGCTAAAGGTTACAATACAATTTCAGATTACAAATCAGCTTTGATTGCTTTTGATAATTTTATCGCTGATTTTCCTGGAACACCTTTTAAAGAAGATGCCTTGTTTTATAAATATGATTCGGCATATCAATTGGCAATTAACAGTGTGCCTTCTAAAATGGAAGAACGTTTAAATGTTGCCAAAGTAGCTTATGGAAACTTAATTAAGTTTAAAAGCGATACGAAATACAAAGTTAAAGCGGACGAAATGAACGCTAGAGTTGAAACAGATTTACAAAAATTTACTAAATAAATAAAGTCATGGATTTAAAAAAGACGAATGCTCCTGTTAATACAATAACTTATAACAAAACAGTTATTGAAGAGCCAACAGGAAATGTGTATGAGGCAATTACCATTATGGCTAAAAGAGCAAATCAAATTAATTCAGAGATTAAAAAAGAATTGACTGAAAAATTAGAAGAGTTTGCTACTTATAATGATAGTCTTGAGGAAGTTTTTGAAAATAAAGAACAGATCGAAGTTTCTAAATTTTACGAAAAATTACCAAAACCACACGCTTTAGCTGTTCAAGAATGGTTAGACGGAAAAACTTACCACAGAGGTTCAAACAAATAATATAGTACAATGTCAGTTTTAAACGGGAAGAAAATTTTACTGGGTGTTTCCGGTGGAATTGCAGCCTATAAAACAGCCACTTTAGTACGACTTTTTATAAAAGCAGGTGCACATGTCCAAGTGATAATGACACCTGCTTCTAAGGATTTTGTAACTCCACTTACATTATCTACTTTATCTAAAAACCCAGTACATTCTAGTTTCTTCAATCAAGATGATGAAGGCGAAGTTTGGAACAATCACGTTGAATTAGGTCTTTGGGCCGATTTGATGCTGATTGCGCCTGCTACTGCCAATACTTTGTCTAAAATGGCAACAGGAAACTGCGATAATCTCTTAATTGCGGCTTATTTATCTGCTAAATGTCCAGTCTATTTTGCGCCTGCAATGGACTTGGATATGTACAAGCATCCTTCTACTTTATCTAGTTTTGCTGCTCTAAAACAGTTTGGAAATATTATGATTCCTGCTGAAAGTGGAGAATTAGCAAGTGGTCTTTCAGGCGAAGGGAGAATGGCAGAACCAGAAAATATAGTTGCCTTTTTAGAAGCTGATTTAGAAAGTAAATTGCCTTTAAAAGGAAAAAAAATATTAGTTACTGCAGGTCCAACATACGAAGCGATAGATCCTGTACGTTTTATAGGAAATCATTCTTCTGGTAAAATGGGGTTTGATATTGCCAATGAAGCGGCTAGTTTAGGAGCAGAAGTTTTTTTAATTGCAGGACCAACGCATTATAAAGCAAAAAATGCTTTAGTAAAAGTAACAGATGTAGTTTCGGCACAAGAAATGTACGATGCCTGTCATTTATATTTTGGCGAAGTAGATGCTGCAATTGCTGCGGCAGCTGTTGCAGATTACAAACCTAAATTTGTTGCAGATCAAAAGATTAAGAAAAATGATGCAGAATTTTCGATTGAACTTGAAAAGACAAAAGATATATTGTCTTCTTTAGGTGCAATCAAAAAAAATCAGTTCTTAATTGGATTTGCATTAGAAACTGAAAATGAAATTGAAAATGCTAAGTTGAAAATTCAGAAAAAAAACTTAGATTTGATTGTTTTAAATTCCTTACAAGATAAAGGCGCCGGTTTTAAAAAAGAAACAAATAAAGTAACCTTTATCGACAAAAATTTTGAAATTGAACCGATGGAATTAAAATCAAAAGAATCTGTTGCGGCTGATATTTTGAATAAAGTTGTAAAGCATTTTTCAAAATCATAAATTTGAAATATACGCCTAGAACATTAAATCGAGAAGATTTGTGTTTATAAAATTAAATTTTTAGATGATTATGAATAAGATAGTTACGCTATTGTTTTTTTTAAGCTTTGGTTTTGTGCAAGCGCAACAGCTAAACTGTACAGTAACTATTAATACTGAGCGACTTACGAATCCGAATAATCAGGTTTTTAAGACGCTTCAAACTTCTCTTTCTGAGTTTGTTAATAAAACAGACTGGACAGGCTCAGCTTTAAAACAAAACGAAAGAATAAACTGTTCGATGTATATCACTTTATCATCTAACAATTCAGATCAGTTTACAGGAACTATTCAGGTGCAATCTTCTAGACTGATTTTTAATTCGACTTATTCTTCTCCGATTTTAAATTATAACGATAAAGATTTTAATTTCAGATATACAGAATACGAACCGCTGTTGTTTAATCCGACAACTTACGATTCGAATTTAGTTTCTGTGATTTCTTTTTACTGCTATATGATTTTGGGTATGGATGCCGATAGTTTTCAAATGGGAGCGGGGAATCCGTATTTTCAAACGGCACAAAATATTGCCAATGTAGCGCAACAAGGAGGATTTAAAGGTTGGAGCCAAGCAGATGGACTTCAGAATCGTTATTTTTTAATAAATGATATGATTGCGCCAACTTACAGTGATTTACGTCAGACTATGTATGCGTATCATACTGGTCTAGATGCTATGACTTTAGATTTAAAAGCTTCAAAAGAAAAAATTAAATCTTCGTTGATGCTTATCGGAAAATTAAATTCAGTTAAACCAAACGCTTTTATTACTCGAGTTTTTTTTGATGCCAAATCAGATGAAATAGTTTCAATTTTTTCTGGTGGTCCAAGTATTAATGTTTCTGATTTAACTGATGTTTTGAATAAAGTTTCGCCTTTAAACTCAACAAAATGGTCTCAGATTAAGTATTAATTCTGTTTTCGTTTTTATAAATCTTCACTAAATTTCATTTTACAAAACTGCTCTATGATTACGTCGCTGTCAATTAAAAATTATGCTCTAATTGAAAAACTTGCAATAGATTTCTCTAAAGGTTTTTCTATAATTACAGGTGAGACAGGTGCGGGTAAATCGATTATATTAGGTGCAATTGGTCTTGTTTTAGGAAAAAGAGCCGATTTAAGTTCTTTAAAAAATAAAGAAGAAAAATGTGTAATTGAAGCCCAATTTGAAATTGGGAAATATAACTTGAAAGAATTCTTCGAAGCCAATGATTTGGATTATGAAGACGAAACAATTATTAGACGTGAAATTCTTCCTTCGGGAAAATCACGTGCTTTTATAAATGACAGTCCTGTAAATCTTCAAGAATTGCAAGATTTAAGTTTGTATTTAATTGATATTCATTCGCAACAGCAAACTCAAGAATTGTCAGATGAAAATGTACAATTTAAAATTATTGACGCCATTGCTAATAATGGAGATGTTATTTCTGAATATCAAAAACTCCTAAAGTCTTATAAAACAGATAAATCCAAGTTAAATGCTTTGCTCAAAAAACAAAGCGATTCTGGAAAAGAGCAAGAATACAATACATTTTTATTGAATGAATTGGTTTCGGCTCAATTAAAATCTGGCGAACAAGCAGAATTAGAGTCTGATTATGAAAAACTGAATAATGTTGAGATCATTAAAGAATCTCTAGATAAATCTTTGGTAATTTCAAATGAGGAACAATTTGGTGTTTTTCATAATTTAAATGAAATAAAAAATGCGTTGCAAAAAGTAGCGGCATTTTCGCCAGAATATCAAAATCTATTTGAAAGAATAACGAGTTTAGCAATTGAATTTGATGATATTTCTAAAGAATTAGAAAGTTGTTCAGAGAAATTGTTGAATGATCCAGCGCAATTAGAATTAGTAAATCAGAAATTACAATTGATTTATAATCTTCAGAAAAAACATGCGGTAAGTTCTGTTGATGATTTATTGCAAATTCAGGCAGATTTAGGTAATACTTTGTTGGAGCTTGATAATATGGACGAAGAAATTGCTTCTTTATCTAAAATTATCGAACAAAAAACAATCGAATTGGATAAATATGCTGATAAAATTCATCAAAATAGAATAAATGCTATTCCGAAATTATCAGAACAGTTAATTTCGATTTTACAAACTTTAGGGATGCCTAATACACGTTTTAAAATGGAACTTTTACCATCTGAAACCTATTTTCAAAACGGAAAAGAAGAATTGCAATTCTTATTTTCTGCAAACAAAGGAACCGATTTTGGTTTGTTGAAAAAAGTTGCTTCAGGAGGAGAAATGTCTCGTATTATGTTGGCTGTAAAAGCGATTTTAGCAAAATATTCGAAATTGCCAACTTTAATTTTTGACGAAATTGACACTGGAGTTTCTGGAGAAATAGCGATAAGAATGGGAGAGATTATGAAGGAAATGAGCGCTACAATGCAAATATTTGCCATTACACATTTACCGCAAATTGCCGCAAAAGGAGATTCTCATTTTAAAGTTTCAAAATCTACAGTTGGAGATGATACCCAATCTGAATTGAAGCTTTTGTCGCAAGAAAACCGAATTTTAGAAATTGCTCAAATGTTATCTGGAGCAAATGTTTCTGATTCGGCATTAAACCATGCAAAACAATTATTGAACTAAAATATAGAAATGGAAAGTTTGAGTTTTTACGAAAATCAATTTATAAAAGCAGATGCATTAATTTCTGAAGGAAATTCTGCAGATGCAAAAGAATTACTAGAAGATATTTTGTCTCAATATCCTGATTTTGGAAAAGCCCATAATCATTTGGGATGGATTTATTATAATAAATTAAGTGACTACGAAAAAGGAGTGTATCATTATAAACTAGCAATGAAATTTGATTCAAAATATCCTGCTCCTTATCTTAATTATACTTATTTATTAATAGATCTTGGTCGATACGCTGAAGCAAAAGAGCATATTAAATTTACTTTAGCAAATTTAGAAAATGCAGATAACTCTACTTATAACAGTGAATTAGGTAGAATGGCAGAATATGAAGGTGAATTTGCGGCAGCTTATGCTTATTATAAAGGAGCTACTAAAAATGCTTTAAACCCAAATTTTATTGACAATATGAATGCCAATATGAAAAGGGTTAAGGATAAAATGTCTATTTTTGAAAAATTAAAACTGAAATTCAAATAATACAAAAAAAATAATTACAAGATGATTATAGAACCTAGAATGAGAGGATTTATTTGTTTGACTGCCCATCCAACGGGAGCTGAGCAAAATGTAAAAAATCAAATCGAGTACGTAAAATCTAAAGGAGAAATTGCTGGACCTAAAAAAGTTTTGGTAATTGGTGCTTCTACTGGTTTCGGATTAGCTTCAAGAATTACTAGTGCTTTTGGTTCTGGTGCATCAACTATTGGAGTATTTTTTGAAAAACCACCAGTTGAAGGAAAAACTGCTTCTCCAGGATGGTACAATTCTGCAGCATTTGAAAAAGAAGCTCATAAAGCAGGTTTATATGCTAAAAGTATCAATGGTGATGCATTCTCAAATGAAATAAAAAGAGAAACTTTAGATTTAATCAAAGCTGATTTAGGACAAGTTGATCTTATAATTTATAGTTTGGCTTCGCCTGTGCGTACAAACCCAAATACAGGTGTTACGCATCGTTCAGTTTTAAAGCCAATTGGACAAACTTTTACAAACAAAACAGTTGATTTTCATACAGGAAAAGTTTCAGAGGTTTCTATCGCTCCTGCAAACGAAGAAGATATTGAAAACACAGTGGCTGTTATGGGTGGTGAAGACTGGGCAATGTGGATTGATGCTTTAAAAGCTGAAAATTTATTAGCAGAAGGCGCTACAACAGTTGCATATTCTTACATTGGGCCATCATTAACAGAGGCGGTTTACAGAAAAGGAACAATTGGTCGTGCAAAAGACCATTTAGAAGCTACGGCATTTACAATTGAAGATTCTTTAAAATCTATCGGAGGAAAAGCTTATGTTTCTGTAAATAAGGCATTAGTAACTCAAGCGAGTTCTGCAATTCCTGTAATTCCTTTATATATTTCACTTTTATATAAAATTATGAAAGAAGAAGGAATTCATGAAGGTTGTATCGAGCAGATTCAGCGTTTATTCCAAGACAGATTGTATAACGGTTCAGAAGTTCCTGTTGATGAAAAAGGAAGAATCAGAATCGATGATTGGGAAATGCGTGATGATGTTCAAGAAAAAGTAGCTAAACTTTGGTTAGAAGCAACTACAGAAACATTACCTGAAATTGGAGATCTTGCTGGATACAGAAATGATTTCTTAAATTTATTCGGATTTGAATTTGCTGGTGTTGATTACACCGCAGATACAAACGAAGTTGTTGAAATTGAAAGTATCAAATAACATATTTTACTTATCGTAAAACAAAAAACCATCAATCAAAAGTTGATGGTTTTTTTGTTAATATACCTTATCTTTGTTAAAATTTTAAATATTTAAAAATTACCCTTTAATAACCGCACACTCTGCTATGATTTTTTCTCTAATTGTACCCGTGTATAATCGTCCTGATGAAGTTGATGAACTTTTAGAAAGTCTCTCAAAATCAGATTATAATGAAGCTTTTGAAATTGTTCTCGTCGAAGATGGATCTTCAGTGCCATGCCGAGATGTGGTGATGAATTATCAAGGAAAATTAAACATATCCTATTATTTTAAAGAAAACTCAGGTCCTGGAGATTCAAGAAATTATGGAATGCAGAGAGCAAGAGGAGATTATTTTATCATTTTTGATTCAGATTGTATTATTCCGTCGCAATATTTAACAGAAGTTCGTAAAGAATTAGATGCTAATTATGTAGATTGTTTTGGAGGTCCAGATAAGGCGCTTGATAGCTTTTCGGATATTCAGAAAGCAATTAATTTTGCGATGACTTCATTTTTGACTACAGGCGGAATTAGAGGTGGTTCTGAAAAGATAAATAAATTTCAGCCAAGAAGTTTTAATATGGGTATTTCTAGAAAGGCTTTTGAAGCTTCAAAAGGTTTTGGAAACATACATCCGGGCGAAGATCCGGATTTATCAATCCGTTTATGGAACTTAGGATTCGAAACTAGGCTGTTTAAAGAGGCTTATGTATATCATAAAAGAAGAATTGACTGGGAAAAATTCTCTATCCAAGTCAATAAATTTGGGATTGCGCGACCGATTTTAAATAGTTGGTATCCAGAACATAACAAGCTAACTTTTTTCTTTCCGACGCTATTTATATTAGGTTTATTATTAGCTTTTTTATTGTTAATTTTCAATATTGATATTTTATTACAATTATATTTCGTATATTTCGTTATAATTTTTCTTACAGCAAGTATTCAAAATAGAAGTGTCAAAATTGGATATTTGTCTGTAATAGCAGTTTGGAAACAATTTTTTGGTTATGGCACAGGATTTTTAAAATCTTATATAAAAGTGATTTTATTAAAGAAAAAACCACAAGAAGCATTTCCACGTATGTTTTTTAAGGTATAATAATGACAAAAGTTATCGGTCTTACAGGAGGAATTGGCAGTGGCAAAACGACTATTGCAAACTATTTTAATGAATTGGGTGTTCCTGTTTATATTGCCGATGACGGTGCCAAAAGAGTAATGCAATCTCATGATATTCTTGAGGAATTAAAATCTGTTTTTGGCAAAGACATTTTTGATGGAGAAGTTTTAAATAGAGCAAAATTAGCTCAAATAGTTTTTAATGATAAGGAACAATTGGCAAAATTAAATGCAATTGTACATCCAGGAGTAAAAAGAGATTTTGAAATATGGATGCAAGGTTATGAAAATTATGATTATGTAATTTATGAAGCCGCTATATTATTCGAAAGTGGTCGTTATAAAGAATGTGACGTAATTATAACAGTTACAGCTCCTGAGGAAATAAGAATAGAACGTGTTATCGAACGAGATAAAACAACGAGAGAACAAGTTTTAAGCAGAATGAAAATGCAATGGAATGATGAAAAACGAATTTCTAAGAGTAATTTCGTGATTAATAACGATAATCTTAAAATTGCTAAGGAAGAAGTTGTTAAAATTCTTAAAATTTTAAATATAAAACAAAATCAGTCTTAAATGTTAATATTTGGTTAATGTATTATTTAGTATATTGTTAAAATATTAATTTTGTTTCGATGAATAAATTATTTTTTAGAATACTTGTTTTGTTAATGAGTTTGTCCTTAATCGGGATAATTCTGGTTCAAGTATTTTGGTTCAATTCTTCGTTCAAGAATAATGAAGAACAATTTAAATACCACGTTACTCAAGTAATTGGAAATGTTGCAGAAAAACTGGAACAGCAAGAAGAGTACAGTTTCTACGACAAATACAACCGTATTAAAGACAGTACGGGGAAAATTCCAAAAAAAGAAGATCTGCTGGAAGTACTTTATGTACAAAGAAACCCGAAAACAAATAAAACAATTGTTTATTCGAGTACTTTGACATCAGAAGATTATGATATAAATGGATCAGTTTTTGATAAAAAGTTCAGTAATGAACGTTTTAAAAATTTCAGCTCAAAAAGAGTCACTGAAGTTTACAACAATAACAAGGGTATTGATAATAATAGTTTAGGACAAAGTATTTTTCCGGATGATAGAATAGAAAAATCTGGAAGTTTAGATATTTTAAATAAAGTTCAGCAACAAATTCAATATAAAGACATTGCTTCTTTAACTCCAATTGAAGGAAGAGTAACAAAAGATAGACTTTTCAAGTTATTAAAGAAAGAATTGGGAGAATATGAAGTTAAAACAAAATTTGAGTTTGGAATTTATAGCAGTGGTGTTCCAACCAAAGTAAAGTCTGATGGATTTCATTACGATAAAGACGCTACTTATAATATTCCAATTTTTACTGATAACGAAGGAAATAGTAAATATGAATTGTCAGTTACTTTTCCGCAAAAAAAGAAATTCTTATTATCAGAATTATTAAGCATTACTATTCTATCAATTGTATTTACACTGATTATTATAGTTGCCTATACAAGTGCGTTAAATCAATTACTGCGTCAGAAGCATATTTCTGAAATCAAAACCGATTTTATTAATAACATGACGCATGAGTTTAAGACTCCAATTGCAACTATAAATTTAGCTCTAGATGCTATTAGAAGCCCTAAGGTTATTGAGGATAAAGAAAAGGTTTATCGTTATCTCCAAATGATTAGGGATGAGAATAAAAGAATGCATGCTCAGGTTGAAAATGTATTACGTATTTCTAAACTTGAAAAAAGAGAACTTGATATTACAAAAGAACCTACTGTAGTTACTGATATAATTGACGACGCAATTGAACATGTAAATCTGATATTAGAAGACAGAGAAGGGACGGTAGAAAGACATTATAATGCAGCGAGAACAACAGTTTTAATTAACGAAGTTCATTTCACAAATGTGTTGGTTAATATTTTAGAAAATGCTATAAAATATTCTCCAGACACTCCTAAAATTGAAATTTTTACAGAAAATGTAAAAGATGTAATTTTAATTAAGGTAAAAGATCACGGTTTAGGAATGAGTAAGATAGCTCAAAAGCGAGTTTTTGAGAAATTTTACAGAGAACATACAGGAGATCTGCACAACGTAAAAGGTCATGGTTTAGGTCTGGCTTATGTAAAAAGAATTGTCGAAGACCATAACGGTCAAGTATATGTAGAAAGCGAAAAAGGAAAAGGTAGCACCTTTATAATAAAAATACCATTAATAAATTAAAATATGGAAAATACTAACAAAAGAATACTTTTAGTAGAAGATGACCTAAATTTTGGGGCGGTTCTTAAAGATTATCTAATGTTAAATGACTTTGAAGTTACTTTAGCTAAAAACGGTATGGAAGGTTTCGAAAAATTCAAGAAGGATGTATACGATTTATGTATTCTTGACGTAATGATGCCCTATAAAGATGGCTATACTTTGGCTAAAGAAATTAGAGAAAAGAACAGTGAAGTGCCAATTATCTTTTTAACTGCAAAATCAATGAAAGAGGATGTGTTGAAAGGATACAAAGCTGGTGCTGATGATTATTTAAATAAACCTTTTGACTCTGAAGTGCTTTTAATGAAAATTAAAGCAATCATTCAAAGAAAATCTGCTGATACAAAAGCAGAGCAAGTACAATTTGAGTTTAACATTGGTAAATTCCACTTAAATTCTAAACTAAGATTCTTGACTTTCCAAGATGAAGAGCCTATTAAGTTATCTCCAAAAGAGAATGAATTGCTTAAAATGCTTATTCTTCATGAAAATGATTTAATGCCAAGAGAATTAGCACTTACTAAAATTTGGAGAGATGACAACTACTTTACTTCAAGAAGTATGGACGTTTACATCGCTAAATTGAGAAAATACTTAAAAGCTGATGAAGATGTTGAAATCTTAAACATTCATGGAGAAGGTTTCAGATTAGTAGTAAAAAGCAAAGTTTCTGAATAATATTTTAGAAATCACCTATAAAAAATAAAGGCTCTGAGAAATCAGAGCTTTTTTATTTTTAATTTCAATTTAACGCAAGCTTGTCATTTCGACGAAGGAGAAATCTTCGCAAGAAGCTCTACAAAGATTGGACATTCGTTGCGGAGTTACTCGCGAAGATTTCTCCTTCGTCGAAATGACAATATTATGGGTTAAGTTTTGTGAGATTTAATAAATTTTATTTCCAATGCAACTCCAAAGCAAAACAAGTTTTTTCGCCTTTTGTAATACTGAATGTTGCTGTTGTATGATCGTCGTCTTCGCTTTCATGAATTACAACTTGATCTTTTAAAGAAAGCTCTTTCATAAAGTTCATTTCGAAGCTTTTTACTTCTTGTTTCATAATTCTTTTCGGATCAACATGGTCTAAGCACCATTCTAAATATTTTACATTATTAACATGATTTACAATATCTAAATCAGATAAATAAACTGTTTTTTCGAATACAGCTTCTTTTTCGTGATTGATGTTTATTTTAGAAAAACCTTCTTCTGTTGCTCTATTTTCTGGAAATAATTCGAAATGTTCGTAAGGTAAAGCTAAAGCTTCAGGTCGACGTGCTTGTGTGTTAAAAACGGCCCAATAAGTTTCGCAACCTACTATTTTTTTACCATTTACATACATTTCTAAAGCACGAACAGAACGTGAATTTTCTAAACTGTTAATCCATGTTTTTACGGTTACAACATCTTGCCATTTTGGTAAAGCATGAACTTCAACACGCATTCGGCTTAAAACCCAAGCTTGGTGAAATTCTTGCATATCATAAAAGCTAATTCCTCCAACCTCAGAATGCGCTGCCGCGGTTAATTGTAAAATATTACACAAATCGGTATATTTTAAGAAACCTGTTGGTGTGCATTGTGTGAAATTGATTTCCCAGTCTTTACTTAAAACTGATGTGAAATTTGGAGATATTGGCATTTTTTAATTTTAGATTTTAGATTGTTGAGTTTTGATTTTTTTCTTTGGAAAATAGAAACAAGAGGAAAGAAAAAAGACTTTATTTTACTTTAGAAGGTTTTCTATGTAACTTATGATTTCTTTTCTATCTGTCGCGTAATCAAACCATTTTGTATTTTCGTTTCGTTTGAACCACGTTAATTGTCTTTTAGAGAATCTTCGCGTGTTCTTTTTGATTTCTTCTATTGCAAAAGGCAAAGTGAATTCTCCGTCAAAATAACTAAATAATTCTCTATAACCGACCGTTTGGAGCGCATTTAACGCTTTGTTAGGATAAAGTGCTTCGGCTTCTTTTAATAATCCTTCGTTCATCATAATATCAACACGTTGGTTGATTCTGCTGTAAATGATTTCTCGATCGGCATCTAAACCAATTAAAATAGGAGTGAAGTCTCGGTTGTTTTTCTTTTGATTCAGAAAAGATGAATATGGTTTTTGAGCGCCAATACAAACTTCTACAAAACGCATCATTCGTTGTGGGTTTTGTAAAGTCTGCGGATTTTCTAAAGTTATTTTTTGATAATATTCTGGATCTAAACTTTTTAATTGTTCCTGAAGATATTCGATTCCGAGTTTTTCGTAGTTTGAATTTACTTCTGAGCGAACTTTGGGATCAATTTCAGGAAATTCGTCAAAGCCTTTTAAAATAGCATCGACGTATAATCCTGAGCCGCCAATTAGAATTACAAAATCATTGGTCTGGAATAGTTCTTCAATTTTAGCTAAAGCTTCTTTTTCGTAATCACCAACAGTATAGTTCTCAAAAATAGATTTATTTTGAATGAAATGATGTTGGGCTGAATTTAATTCTTCTTGACTTGGAACTGCGGTTCCGATAGTCATTTCTTTGAAAAACTGACGGCTGTCGCAAGAAACGATTTCGCATTTAAAATGTTGTGCCAAAGCAATACTCAAGGCTGTTTTGCCTATAGCTGTTGGTCCGACAATGGTAATTAGGTATTTCATAGTTTTTAGCCCAGATGGAAATGGAAACCCCGGACTTATATTTGTTGCATTTTTTTGGTGTAAAAGAGCGACTCCCGACGCTTCGGGAGAAACTCCTTTTATGCCTTAAAAAGTTACAAATATAAGGAGGAGTTGGAATGTACAGCTGGATTGGCTTCTAAAATTAATTATTTGGAAGTTCTGTTCCGCATTCGTAACAATATTTTGCGTTGTCAAAATGCACTTGTGACTGACATTTTCGGCATGTTTTTTTTCCGCTTACAGAATTATTTCTTAAACTGCTTTTGGCAAATTCGGCAGTTACAATTCCGGTTGGAACGGCGATAATTCCGTAGCCTAAAATCATAACAAATGCTGCTATAAATTGTCCAAGTGGCGTTTGTGGCGAAATATCTCCGTAACCAACTGTTGTTAATGTTACGATTGTCCAATAAATTCCCATTGGAATACTTGTAAATCCTGATTCTCTACCTTCGACTAAGTACATTGTGGTTCCGATTATTACAGTACTGATGAGCACAAAATAGATAAAAACTAGAATCTTTTCTTTACTGGCTTCTATGGCTTCTTTTAATTGTAAGGATTGATGGTTAATTTGCGGAATATGTAAAATTTTGAATAATCGCAAGAAACGTAATGCTCTTACAATCGATAGAATGCTTGCGCCAGGAAAAAAGATAGATAAATACATTGGTAAAACGGCAAGTAAATCGATAATTCCGTAAAAACTGAAAATGTATTTAACAGGTTTTTGAATCGATATTATCCTTAAAATATATTCGATTGTAAAGAATATTGTAATTACCCATTCGCAGATTATTAGTTGTTCGTGGTATTTAGAGCTGATTCCCTGAACGGTATCTAACATTATTAAAAGAACGCTCAGTAAAATTAAACCCAGTAATACTAAATCGAACATTCGTCCTAAAATGGTATTAGTGCCATATAGAACGATTTTGACCTTTTCTCTAAAGATTTCGTACTGTGATTTTGTGTTTTTCATATCCTTAAAGATAATCCAATTTTTACTGTCTTAAAGATGAAGTATTTTTAGTGATTTACTTTTTCGAATGTAGTTTTGAATAATATTTTTTACATCGCGATTGTGCTGCATCGGAATAAGAATGTTTTTTAATATTTCAATATTCGTGATTTGATAATTCAAATCGTAGTAAGCGTAACCTTTGTAAGCTCCATTTTCGATCAAAATGGCACTTCTTTCATTAACATTTCTGCCTCTGTCTATTAAAATCATGCTTTTGTTTTCAAAACTATTTTCTGAAATAAATTGCTGAACTCTTAAATTGTAAGTTTCTGGAGCAACTTCGCCTATGCATGCGCCGTCACATTCTTTGATTTTATATTGAAAGCATTCTTTTTTAGATTGGTATAAACCAGTCAGTTTTTGACACAAAAAGTATTTTGCCGTGATTTTGAAAAGTGCATTTTTGCCTTCTTGTAAAGATGCGTACGATGTAATTTCTCTTTTACGTCCATCAGCTTTTTCAAGTTTTAGATTGATGTATCCATTAGCATCTTTTTCAGCATATAGAGCAAAAGGAAAAACGCTTTTCTTTTGCGAACGATTGTATCGTGGTCGGTTGATTTTTACTTCCTGACTTTCTTTTAATAGTGCAATTAATTCGCTTCCCGTTTCGTCATAAGTGATTGTAAAAACTTCTGCCTGAATTCTTTTGCTTTTGGTTGTAATTCCTGTAAAATGCTGATTTACTCTTTTTTTGATATTTTGACTTTTACCAATATAAATTAGAGTACCTGCTTCGTTGTATATATAATAAACACCTGTTTTTGGAGGCATTTGATTAATTAAATCCAGAAACTTTGGAGAAATTCCTTTTTCGACTTCTAGTTTTATAAAATCTTTTACGATTGTTTTTTCAACATCTTTTTCTAAAAGCATTTTGAAAAGTTTAGTCGTTGCCATGGCATCTCCGCTGGCACGATGTCTGTCTGCCATTGGGATTCCGAGTGCACGAACTAGTTTTCCTAAACTGTATGAAGGTTGTTCTGGAATTAATTTTTTAGCTAATTCGACGGTACAAAGGGTTTTAGCTTCAAAATCGTAGCCTAAACGTCGAAATTCGGTTCTAAGAATTCTATAGTCAAAAGATGCGTTATGAGCCACGATAACGCAGTCTGAAGTAATTTCGATAATGCGTTTCGCAACTTCATAGAATTTTGGAGCCGACTGTAACATAGCATTATTGATTCCGGTCAGTTTTACAACAAACGGTTGGATTGGAATTTCAGGATTGACAAGGCTTATGAATTGATCAACTACTTCATGCCCATCAAATTTGTAGATAGCGATTTCGGTAATTCCCTCTTCATTAAATTGTCCCCCAGTGGTTTCTATGTCTAGTATTGCGTACAAATTCAGTGTTCAGTCTCAGTTTTTAGTATTCAGTTTTTTCTGTAAAGGCGTATTATTTGTTCGCTTTACAGGATTTGGTGTCGAAATTATCTTCCTCCAAAAATGCTGCTCCCAATGCGAACCATTGTGCTTCCGCATTCTATCGCTAATTGATAATCTCCAGACATTCCCATCGATATGGTGTTCAGGCTGCAGTTTTCAGTTTTCAGATTTTTTATCGAATCAAAAATGGATTTTAAATGGGTAAATTCTTTTTTAATCTGGTTTTGGTCTTCAGTGAAAGTTGCCATTCCCATCAAACCTAAGATACGAATATTTTTTAACTCTTTGAACTCCACAGAAGTTAAAAGTTCATTTAATTCGTTTTCATCCAAACCAAATTTAGATTCTTCTTCGGCAATATAAATTTGAAGAAGACAATCAATTATTCTATTGTTTTTTAAAGCTTGTTTATTGATTTCTTGTAATAATTTCAAACTGTCAACACCGTGAATTAAAGTCACATAAGGCGCCATAAATTTGACTTTATTCGACTGAACGTGACCAATCATATGCCATTGAATGTCTTTTGGCATTTCTTCCCATTTTTCGGTCATTTCCTGAATTTTGTTTTCTCCAAAAATACGCTGCCCAGCTTCATAAGCCTGCATCAAGTCTGAAACAGGTTTTGTTTTTGAAACAGCAACGAGAGTTACGTGTTCAGGTAATGAAGTTTTAATTGTATTTAAGTTTGATGCTATTGACATTTTTATTTATTTTTTTGAAAGCTGAACATGTAATTTTTCATTTCTTTCTGACGGAATGTAAAAATCTATCTTTTTATCTTCCATTTTTAATTTAGGATCAAATCCAGGTCCTTTTGCCTCATTTTTTAAGTATGTGTAAAAAGAACCCACATCACTTTGATAAAGATTTCCAAAAAATTTATCATAGCAGTTAACAGAACCACAAAAATAACCTACTATTTTATCATCAAGATTAACGACTATTACTTCAAAATTTGCTTTTAGATTTAAATCCCTTAAATATAGAATTAAAAAATTGTGTTTTCTTTTTTTGTCAAAACTTTGAGTACTTTTGAAGACACAATTTTTGTATTTCTTGTTGTTAATATCTAATTGATAGTTATTTTCTTGTTTTAAGATTCGGGTTGTTCCAAAGAAATATTTAATAGTCATTGGTTTGTACAAATAAAGAGCAATTAAGCTACAAACAATCAGAATGACTAAAGAAAATACTCTTTTCATAAATTAATTAAAGTTTATAAAAACTGCTTCGAGATTTTCTCTGCTTTTTTGCTTTCGCTATAATCGTAAAAACCTTCTCCAGATTTCACTCCCAATTTCCCAGCTCTCACCATATTTACTAATAATGGGCAAGGAGCATATTTTGGATTTTTGAAACCTTCGTACATGACATTTAAAATGGCAAGACAAACATCAAGGCCAATAAAATCTGCTAATTGAAGCGGTCCCATTGGATGTCCCATTCCTAATTTCATTACCGTGTCAATTTCGTAAACTCCTGCAACTTTGTTGTATAATGTTTCGATTGCCTCGTTTAGCATTGGCATTAAAATTCTGTTTGCCACAAAACCAGGATAATCGTTTACTTCAACAGGAACTTTTCCTAATTTTTCAGATAAAGTCATGATAATTTTGGTTACTTCATCGCTTGTATTGTACCCGCGAATGATTTCAACCAATTTCATAATTGGAACAGGATTCATAAAGTGCATTCCGATAACACGTTCAGGATGTGCAACAACAGATCCGATTTGTGTAATGGAAATTGAAGACGTATTAGTAGCTAAAATGGTATTGTGAGAACAATATTCATTTAATTGTTTGAAGATATTTAGTTTCAATTCAACGTTTTCTGTTGCAGCTTCAACAACCAAATCAACGCCAACAACACCATCTTTAATTTCTGTATAAGTAATAATATTAGTGATTGTTTTAGCAACATCTTCTTGCGTAATTGTTCCTTTTGCAAGCATACGTTCTAAATTGGTTGCAATAGTTGCCATTCCTTTATCTAATGATTTTTCAGAAACGTCAATTAATTTTACAGTAAATCCGCTTTGCGCGAATGTATGAGCAATGCCGTTGCCCATTGTTCCTGCTCCAATTACAGCTATTGTTTTCATTTGTATGATGGTATTTTATTTTACGATTAAGCCACGAATTCACAACTTGATTGTGACTTTCGTGGCCAATATTTTAAATTTTTCTTTTAACTATTTATCGAAACATTCGATTATTTGATAGGCTACACGTAAAGCATCAGTTGCTTGTTCTAATGTTACAACTGGAGTAGTATCTGTATTGATTGCATTTGCAAAAGATTCTAATTCATCTAAAATCGCGTTATTTTGCTCAACATCAGGATTGGTAAAATAGATTTGTTTTTTTACACCTTCTGCATTTTGTAAAATCATATCAAAATCTCCAGGAACTTCTGGCGCATCTTTCATACGAACGACTTCACATTTTTTCTCCAAAAAGTCTACAGAGATGTAAGCATCTTTTTGAAAGAAACGTGATTTACGCATATTTTTCAACGAAATTCTACTAGCAGTTAAATTAGCAACACAGCCATTTTCGAATTCGATTCTCGCATTGGCAATATCTGGAGTTTCACTAATAACAGATACACCGCTTGCGTGAATATCTTTTACTTTTGAATTAACAACACTTAAAATAGCGTCAATATCATGAATCATTAAATCAAGAACTACAGGAACGTCTGTTCCGCGTGGATTAAATTCAGCCAAACGATGCGTTTCTATAAACATCGGATTTTCGATCATATTTTTTGTGGCAATAAAAGCAGGATTAAAGCGCTCAACATGTCCAACTTGCCCTTTTACATTGTATTCTTTTGCTAAAGCGATAATTTCTTCAGCTTCCTCAACCGTATTTGCAATTGGTTTTTCAATAAAAATATGTTTTCCTGATTTAATGGCAACTTTTGCGCATTTGTAGTGCGAAAGGGTAGGAGTAACAATATCAATCACGTCGACAGCGTGAATAAGTTTTGCAATAGTGCTGAAATTTTTATAGCCAAACTCTTTTGAGATTCTTTCGGCATTTTCTTGATTTTCGTCGTAAAATCCAACTAATTCGTATTTGTCAGATTGTTGTAATAAGCGTAAATGTATTTTACCAAGATGACCAGCACCTAAAACTCCTACTTTTAACATGAGAATGTATTTTAAACAAAAATAGAATTTATTTGTTGAATGTAAAAATGAATTTAGCTAATTGTGAGTTCAGAATCATGAATTATAAATTATCAGACACGCCTTTTCGACTTTTAGCTTTGGACTTTCGACTGTATTAATTTATTATTTAAAAATCAATATTTGAAATCCTGTTTTGTTTCTTATTTTTGCGAAAATAAAACCTACCCAATTTTGAAAGATACTGCCAAACATCAAGGACTTCGCAATCAATTAGTAACCACTTTAGAGCAAAAAGGAATTACTGATAAAGCAGTTCTAGAAGCAATAAAAAAAATCCCGAGACATCTTTTTTTGAATTCAAGTTTTGAAGATTTTGCCTATCAGGATAAAGCTTTTCCTATAGGTGCGGGGCAGACTATTTCTCAACCTTACACTGTTGCTTTTCAATCGCAGCTTTTAGAAGTGCAAAAAGACCATAAAATTTTGGAGATTGGAACGGGTTCTGGATATCAAACCGCAGTTTTGTTTCATCTTGGTGCAAAAGTTTATACTGTAGAAAGACAAAAGGAATTGTTTAAACAGACTTCTATCTTATTTCCAAAATTAAATATTCGTCCAAAACATGTATCTTTTGGCGATGGTTACAAAGGACTTCCGAATTTTGCACCTTTTGACAGCATAATAGTTACAGCGGGCGCACCGTTTATTCCGCAACCCTTAATGGCACAATTGAAAATTGGAGGAAGATTGGTAATTCCGCTTGGAGAAGACGTTCAGATTATGACTTTATTAATTAGAAAGAATGAAACGCAATTTGAAAAACATGAATTTGGAGAATTTAGATTTGTTCCTTTATTAGAAGATAAAAATTAATGAGAAAGCCCAGTTTTAAGCTGGGCTTTTATTTTGTAATTAATTGAATAGCTAGATTTAGATTTTCTTTTTCAATTTTTAAGATATAATTTATAAAAATCGATTTGTCATTCTTGACTTGACTTTTTTCAAAAACAGATAAATATTCTTCTTTGCTGTTTTGATTAGCTTCAATTGTGGCATAAACATAATTATGTTGAAGTAAAATCCAATTTAACAGCAAATTTGCCATTTGATGATTTCCATTTTCAAACGGATTAATCTCAAGTATTTTTAAATAAGCTTCAGAGGCAAGAATTATGGGGTTAATATTATTTTTGTGCAGTTCGTACCAATTGAAAAGTAAATTCATTTCACGCAAAATCAATGAATCACTTTTGTATTTTCCTAAATTCTCAGATTCAATCCCTCTAAACATTAAATTATGAATAAACAGAAAGTCTTTTTCGTTTAAGAAAGTTTTCTTTTGAATTAAATCTTTAATGTAAACTAGTATTTCATGAAAGTTTATTGCCTCAAGATGATTTTGCATACTTTTTCCAGAAATAGTCAATCCGTCATTTATTACAGATTTTATTTCATTTTGTGTTAATAAATTTCCGTTTGAGTTAATACTGCTGAAAATAAATTGTAGCTCTAAAGTTTTTGAAATTTGACGTAATTCAAAATGGTTAAAAGATTGAATTTTATTTTTTAATATTTCAATTTCATCTAAAATGATTTGATAAGAAGAAAGTAATTCAGAATTCAACTCTTTTTTATTTTTCTGAATTTCTTGTTCGACTAAAAGCAAGGCTTTTAAAGCAAATTCTTCATCTCCAATTTCATAAAGAATTTTTTCTTTAAGCCAGGCTATCATTAAAGTCTCGTAATCAATTTCTAAAAGTTGAGACAGCTTAACGATTTGATCTTTGGTTGGTTTTCGTGTTCCAGATTCAAATTTGCTAATCAAAGCCTGATCAATTCCTGCAAGTTGTGCCAATTCGCGGGTTTTTAAACCTTTTTCTTCTCTAGCATTTTTTAGAAGCGATTTCATTATGAATAATTTAGTCTTGACCAATTTAGTCAATTTTATTTACGTAAAAAAAGCAACTAAATGAAAGTTGCTTTTTTTGATTTTATTTTGGAGGTAGAGATCCGTCTTTTCTCATTTCCTTGACTACTGCCAACATAATTGCGTCGACAGTTTGTCCTAAATCTGTAACATTTTGCGATTCTGTAGTTCCTGTCCAGATTAATTTATTTTCTTTTAACGAAAAAACATTGGTTTCTACCATATATAAAGTCGATTCTTGATAATAACCCGGATCGTAAAAATTAGGAGAATACATACCGTACCAATTACCGAAACCATAACCATACATTCCAGTATACATTCCGTCAAATCCTCCGTAATACATACCTGTATAAGTTCCAGGCACGTAGGTGGTTTCCTTTTCTTTACTGACTAAGCGCATACTCACAACTCCGTCAAAATTCTCGTCTTGAAGAACCTTTAGTTTTTGCTCTTTAGTAAGTTGATCCGCGGCACCTAAATATTGATATGAAGTTTTAAACACAGGATTACTTGCTGCAATTCTGTTTTCGGCAATTCGCCTTGAAGCTTCGTCTTTGACTAAAGCAACAACCAAAACCTTTTTAAATTGTTCTTGTGCAACAGTTACTTTTGGATCTCTCCAGCTGTTTACGATAGTGGTGTTACTGCCGCATCCTATAAATGCAAAACTGGCAATCAGCAAAATAAAGTACTTTTTCATATTTTACAGTTAAATTGGTTATAAGTAAAAATAACTATAAAATACTAATAAATAAGTGTTTGTGCTAAAAATAAAAAAAAGCTTACTAATTGTAAGCTTTTTTTATACGGTCTAAATCACGTTTTGTATCTTGTTCTTTTAAAGATTCGCGTTTATCGTAGTTTTTCTTCCCTTTACAAAGTCCAATTTGCAGTTTGGCTAAACCTTTCTCGTTTGTAAATAGCTTTAACGGAATAATAGTTAATCCTTTTGCCTGAACGCTTTTATGAAGTGTTTTTAATTCTTTTTTGTTTAAAAGTAATTTTCGCTCACTTCTTGATTTGTGATTGAATTGATTTCCAAAAGAATATTCTTCGATGTAAGTATTGATAGCAAAAAGTTCCATACCGCTAAACTCGCAGAAACTTTCTGTAATATTTGCTTTTCCTAGACGTATAGATTTGATTTCGGTACCTGCCAAAACGATTCCAGCAGTATAGGTATCGATTATTTCATAATCAAATCGTGCTCTCTTATTTAATATATTGACTGATTTTAACATAATGCAAATGTAAGACAAAATTGAAAACTTTATAACTGTGCAAGATAATTAAAGTTTTTTTTTAATCTATGATTTTAATCATTTCCGAGAGAAAAGCTTACGGCTAAGTTTGTTTCATAATTTAAAATAAACTTTAAAAATGAAAAAAATTGTAACATTAGTGAGTATCGTGTTATTTGGTTTAACTGCTAAGGCTCAAGATGCATCTCAAGGCTTAAAAGGAGCTTGGTTTGCAACTTCTCAATTCGGTTATCAACAAACTAAAACTGGCGACGTAAAAGGAACTAATTTATCTGTTCTTCCAATTGTGGGAACATTTATTACACCATCTGTAGCAGTAGGTGCAGGAATAGGTTATATTAATATCAAATCGCAAGGTTATGATGATGCCAGTCCAGATCTTAAAACACTAGGGAATACAAATTTATTTGTTTTTCAACCTTTGGCTAGAAAATACTGGAATGTGGCAGGATCTTTATATTTCTTTGGGCAAGCTGCAATACCAGTAATTACTGGAAAAGAAAAAGAGAGTAACTTAAAAGTAAATCAAGTTGGTGTGTCGGTATCTGGTGGTTTCGATTATTTTGTAACTAAAAATTTCTCAGTTGAGTTTTCTTACGATTTAGTAAATTTCACTTCAACAACTCTAAAACCAGAAAATGGAGAGAAAACAACTGTCACAAATTTTGGATTAGCTCACGTAGCTAATGTTGATTCATATTACAATACAGCTTTAGGAGGAAGTGCTCCAAACTTAACTTCTCCAATTTCTGTCGGATTTAAATTCGTTTTCTAATTATTCTTTATTTGATTGATGTAAAATTCTATTTCGTAATTTTGCATAAAAAGAAAGACCGTACTTTTTTGCAGTACGGTCTTTTTGATATATTTAAAAAGTATAAAATGGAAAATAAATCAAAAGATCCTTTACACGGAATTACACTTCAAAAAATTGTCGAAACTTTAGTCGATTTTTATGGTTTTGATACTTTAGGAGAATTGATTCCTATTAAATGTTTTATTTCTAATCCAAGTATAAAATCGAGTTTGACATTCTTAAGAAAAACAGATTGGGCGCGTAAAAAAGTAGAAGAGCTTTATGTAAAAACGCTTCCTAAGTTAAGCTGATTTTATAATTTATAAGAAATCATAACTCCTCCGCGGTACGGAAGCCATTCACCACTTTTATTATAATTGGGGGCTTTTTCATATCTACCTGGAGTTCCATCGTTGTAATAGCCATGGTAAAAACCTTGATGCCAACCGCCTCCAACAAAAACATCTAGCAAAAATTTGTCATTTAATTTAATGTTGTAGCCGACAGTTGCGCCAATTCTATAACCGAAACCATCTTCATAGCGATTACTGTCCCAATAATTCCATTTTTGCAATTCGTATTTATCTGCGCCTATATGAGCTCCAGCATAAAAGCCATTGTATTTTTCTTTGAAATGGTAACGAATCTCTGGAGTTACCGTAATAAATTTCATTGGATGATTCCCGTTAAATGATTCCCAAAATGAAGCCATTACATCGGCACTAAAAGTGGTCTTTTCTCCAATACTGGTTTCTATTCCAACATTCGGAACTAATAATAGGGCAGTCGCTCCATTAAATTTTACAAAAGTCTGACTTTGTAATTGTATACAAAATAAAAGAACAATAAGGGCTGGTATTTTTTTCATAAAAATGTTTTCGAATTCAAAATCAGCTCTTTTTAACCGATTTCGAGCGCAAATATAACGCATAAAGGCAGATAAGTATTGTGTTGACGAGAGATTTAACAAGAATAAAAATCTATTTTTCTAGTAATGAATAGATTACCTTGTCTAAAAATTTTCCGTCATAAAATTCAGACTCTTTAAAATGCGCTTCTTTTGTAAATCCGCATTTTTGAAGCACTTTTTCCGAAGCATAGTTTTCTGGAGCAATTACAGCTTCAATAGAATGCAGCTTTAAATCTTCAAACGCATATTTTATAAGTCTTTGAACAGCTTCTGGCACAAAACCTTTTCCGTGAAATTCTGGTAAAATCATATATCCAATTTCAGCTCTATAATTCTCAGGTTGAAGTCTATAAAATCCAATAAATCCAATTAATTTAGAATCATTTTTAAGTCTGATTCCCCAATTAATTCCTTCGTTTGTTTCGATTTTATCAGAAATCATTTTGATGTGTTCCAAAGCCTCATCATTGTTTTTTACCAATGGTCTCGGAATATATTTCATTACTTCAGGATTTGAACGTAATTCAAAAACTTCATTAACATCTTTATCTGTAATTCTATCCAAACGCAAACGCTCTGTTTCGATAATTGGAAAAGGAGAAAAATTAAATTCTAACATTTTGTAATGTATTATGATATTGTAATACTGAATTTTGCAGCAAAACTTTTGTTTTCTTCTAAAGTTAAAACACCTTCTTTTTCGAATAAATTCCCAGAATTTTCATCAGTGTCAGAATAACCAAGCCAAGGCTCAATACAAACAAACGGAGCGTTTTCTTTAGTCCATAAACCTAAACTTGGAAAGTCTTTAAAATCTACTTTGACATAAGGTTTTGAATTTTCAAGAATAGTTAAAGATTTAGATTCTAATGTTTTAAAAATTAAAGCATCATTTTTAAAAAGCTCATAATTTAAAGGAACAATCTTGTTTACTGTTTCTAAAATTTTAGTTTTTGATGAAATCAAATCATTTTCAAGAAGATAATATTTCAGATTTTCTTCTTTTTCAAATTCGAAAGCATAATCCTCAAAATTATTTGGTAATGCAATAGCAGGATGTGCTCCAATTGAAAAAGGCATTTTTTCAGTTCCTTTATTTATGACTTTATATTCTAGTTCTAAAGAATTTTCATTTAATGAATAGATCAACTGTAGTTCAAAATTAAAAGGATATTTCTTCAGCGTTTCTTCAGAAGATTTTAGAGAAAATATCGCTTTATTTTCACTTTTTTCAATCAATTCAAATTCCATTTCACGCGCAAATCCATGACGAGGTAAATTATATTCTTTACCGTCGATTTTATAAGTGTTGTTTTTTAAAGTTCCTACGATAGGAAAAAGAACTGGCGAATGCTTTCCCCAGAAATCAGGGTTTCCTTCCCATATATATTCTTTGTTTTGATTGTCTTTTATAGAAAATAATTCAGCTCCAAGATGATTTATGGAAGCCGTTAATGTTGAATTTGAGATTGTTGTAGTCAAAATAGAATGTCTAAAGTGAATAAATTTTACAGTGATGTAAATATATTTTATAAAAATTACTTTTCTGAGAAAATCGCTCAAATTATTTTATTGATAAAATTTTGCTAAAATTTAATTTATGTTTTGAAATTTCTCTACGAATAGCTTTTTTTTTCATTAATTTGCTACATAAACAGCTAAAAAATATGAAAAAGCAATGTGCAAAAGCCATTTTAACCGCGGCTTTATTTTTTGGGATTTCATCGGTTTGGGCGCAGCAAACTCCGTCAGCGTCAGCCACGAATCCAGTAAATAATTACAATTATCATGATGCCTTTGGTCCTCATTTTTATACTAAAAATGGAACTTCAACTCGTACAGCGAGCGGTCAGCCGGGCGTTGAGTATTGGCAAAATAGAGCCGATTATCAAATCACAGCAAAATTAAACGGAACAACAAATGAAATTGTAGGTACAGATGAGATTACTTACACTAATAATAGTCCAGATAAATTAGGTTTTCTTTGGCTGAATTTAGATCAGAATTTATTCAAAGAAGATTCTAGAGGAAATGCAGTTGTGCCTTTAACAGGTAGCCGTAACGGGGCTCAAGGTCAAGTTTTTGATGGAGGAAATAAAATTAAATCTGTAAAAGTAATTTCTGGAGGAAAAACTAAAACAGAAGTTGATGCGAAATATATAGTTACAGATACCAGAATGCAGATTTTTCTTCCACAAGAATTGGCTGCAAAAGGAGGTTCTGTAAAAGTAAAAATTGAATTCTCATTTATCGCGCCATTCGAAGGTTCTGACAGAATGGGAGTTCTAGAAACTAAAAACGGAAAAATCTTTACTATTGCACAATGGTATCCGCGTATGTGCGTGTATGATGATGTACGTGGGTGGAACACGCCTCCTTATTTAGGTGCATCTGAGTTTTATTTGGAATATGGAGATTTTGACGTGAAATTGACCGTTCCTGGAAATCACTTTGTAGTAGCTTCAGGTGAATTGGTTAATGGGCAGGAAGTGTTTTCTGCAGATCATTTCAAAAAATACAAAGAAGCTTCTAATAGCGATAAAACGGTAACAATTCGTTCTGAGCAAGAAGCAAATTCAGCTTCAGCTGCGGGAACAGATAAAACATGGCATTATAAAATTAAAAATGCGCGTGATTTTTCTTGGGCGTCGTCTTCAGCATTTATCTTAGACGGAGCAAAAATCAATCTTCCGAGTGGTAAAAAAGCATTAGCATTATCGGCTTATCCTGTTGAAAGTGCAGGAAAAGATGGTTACGGACGTTCTACAGAGTACGTGAAAGCTTCAATCGAACATTATTCTAAACAATGGTTCGAATATCCTTATCCAGTTGCAACTAACGTTGCTGGAAACGAAGGCGGTATGGAATATCCTGGAATCGTGTTCTGTGGATGGAAATCTAAAGGAGCAGATTTATGGGGAGTTACAGATCACGAATTTGGGCATATCTGGTTTCCAATGATTGTGGGTTCAAACGAAAGATTATTCGGTTGGATGGATGAAGGTTTTAATACTTTTATCAATTCATTAAGTACTGCTGCATTTAATAATGGAGAATACAAAGAACCAGCGGCAGATTTGCACGAACAAGCAGAGTCATTTACACGACCTGATTTGGAAACTATCATGAGTTCTCCTGACAATATGAAAGAACAAAATATTGGTATGTTGTGTTACTTTAAACCAAGTGCAGGTTTGATAATTTTGAGAGAGCAAATTTTAGGAAAAGAGCGTTTTGATACTGCATTTAGAACTTATATCCAACGTTGGGCTTACAAACACCCGCAGCCAGACGATTTCTTTAGATCTATGGAAAATGTTGCTGGAGAAGATTTAAGTTGGTTTTGGAGAAGCTGGTATGTAAACAACTGGAGATTTGATCAAGGAATTAATTCTATTAAATATGTGAAAAATGATCCTGCAAAAGGAGTTGTAATTACAGTTGAAAACTTTGATAAAATGCCAATGCCAATTGTTTTAGATGTTAAAACAAAAAGCGGAAAAGTCAGAAGAGTAAATCTTCCTGTAGAAATCTGGCAACGTAATAACGAGTGGTCTTTTAAACATAATTCTACTGAAGAAATAGAAAGTATAACTTTAGATCCAGATCACGTATTTCCAGATAATAATGGCTCAAACAATGTTTGGACAGCTGGAAAAGGTAAAATTGAAAAAGATATTATTTTAGATCCATATTTAGGAACATTTTCAACTTCAAGAGCGCCTCTTAAAATTGAAGTTACTGAGAAAAATAGTACTATGTATGTTGAAATTACAGATTTTCCTAAGTTTTCAGTTAAACCAGTAGAAAACGAAAAAGACACATTTGAGTCTAAAGGAGCTGGTTTAAAATTCAAATATAATGAAGCAAAAACAGGATTTGATATGATTGTTTTAGGTAACGGACAAGTAATTCCTTTTACAAAAAACTAAATATAAAATCTTATTAGTATACAAACCCGATGGTATTTTTATCATCGGGTTTTCTTTTGTCTTGAAATTTTTGGTTTCAAGTTTATGGTTTCAAGTTTGTTTAGTTGAGTTAGAAGGAATAAAAACCTCAGAACCTTAGTAACTTAGAATCTTAGCGTCTTCAAATAATAACTTTTCATTAAAAAAATGTTAGAATTTTAATTTTTTCTTTTGTGAATAAAAAAAAGATGTACTTTTGCACCGATGAATAAAATAAGTTTACATATAACTTCTTTGTCACGGACAAACTCACCGATTACTTCTCCCGAAGTACGGACACTAGCTCTATAGTGTTCACTGAGTTTTATAGCCGTATATTTATTCATATCCATTTTTCATTTTGAAATCACATAATTTGTCCATTGGACAAACATATCCTAAAAGTATTTATTATTTTGTAAATTTTCTTGATCAAGCTTTTGATTTTGAGAATGTTACTTCTGTTTTGCTTAATTTTATTGGATTCAATTCTGGATTTCAAACGAATCAATATGCTTTAATTTTTAACTCTAACTTCAATTATTGAAATGAAGATCTCTATTGTTGTTACCCAGGAAGAACACTTCAAATTCGCACAAGAAATTTGCGATACGATAGAATCATCTGCCTTGTTAAGAGGTACGGGGATTGCTAAAAGAACTCCTGAGTACATTCAGAAAAAAATGGCAAACGGTGATGCAATGATTGCTTTGGCTGATGGAAAGTTTGCAGGTTTTTGTTACATAGAAAGCTGGCAGCACGGAAAATTTGTTGCTCATTCTGGATTAATTGTGCATCCAGATTATAGAAGTCATGGTTTGGCAAAAAAAATAAAATCGAAGGTCTTTGATTATTCTTTGAAAAGATTTCCGGATGCTAAAATATTTGGAATCACAACTGGTTTAGCAGTTATGAAAATTAACTCTGAACTAGGTTATAAACCAGTTCCTTTCTCAGAATTGACAACTGATCCTAGTTTCTGGGCTGGCTGTAAAACCTGTACAAATTTTCCAATTTTACAAAGTAAAGAAAACAAAATGTGTCTTTGTACCGGAATGTTGTACGATCCGAAAGAAAAACAAAAAACACCGCCAAGACATCCTTTTAACGAGGCTGTTTTAAGCAGACTTAAAAAAATTAAGCAGGCTTTTTTTTTAAACAAAATATTGTCATTGTTTTTTTTATTTAAAATTTAATCAAAAATAAATCTCAAACTGCTAAATACGAAAGTATTAGCCAAAATTATAAAAAATGAAAAAAGTAGTATTAGCTTATAGCGGAGGATTAGATACCTCGTATTGTTTGAAATATTTAAAAAATGAAAAAGGATACGAAGTTCACACTGTTCTTGTAGATACAGGAGGATTTTCTGCTGAAGAATTAACAGCTATTGAAAAAAGAGCTTATGAGTTAGGAAGCGCACAACACGCCAACTTAACAATTTTAGATAAGTATTACGATAAAGCTATAAAATATCTGATTTTTGGAAACGTATTAAAAAACAATACATATCCATTATCAGTAAGTGCAGAGCGTGTTTTTCAAGCAATTGAAGCAATTAAATACGCTAAAAAAGTAGGAGCAACTGCAATCGCTCACGGAAGTACAGGCGCTGGAAACGACCAAATTCGTTTCGACTTGATTTTCCAAACTATTGCTCCAGAAATCGAAATCATTACTCCAATCAGAGATTTAAAACTTTCAAGACAAGAAGAAGTAGATTATTTATCTAAAAACGGAGTTCACTACTCTTGGGAAAAAGCACAATATTCTATTAATAAAGGACTTTGGGGAACAAGTGTAGGAGGAAAGGAAACTTTAACTTCAGGACAGCCATTACCAAGTGAAGCTTATCCATCTCAATTAAAAAAAGAAGGAGAAGAAAAAGTAACATTGCATTTTGAGCAAGGAGAATTAGTTGGAATAAACGGTAAAACAGATAAACCTTCAAACAATATTGTAGCTCTTGAAAAACTGGCAAGTGCTTATGCAATTGGTAGAGATATTCACGTTGGTGATACAATTATCGGAATTAAAGGAAGAGTTGGTTTTGAAGCTGCAGCGCCATTAATTATAATAAAAGCGCACCATTTGTTAGAGAAACACACTCTTGGAAAATGGCAACAATACTGGAAAGAACAATTAGGAAACTGGTACGGAATGTTATTCCACGAAGGTCAGTTCTTAGATCCAGTTATGAGAAACATCGAAACTTTCTTACAAGATACGCAAAAAACAGTAAATGGAACCGTAACAGTTTCATTAAAACCATACCATTTCTCACTTGACGGAATCGAATCTGAAAATGATTTAATGAACACAGGTTTTGGTCAATATGGAGAAATGAACAATGCTTGGACATCTGACGATGCAAAAGGATTTATCAAAATTCTTGGAAATGCACAAAACATATTTTCATCTGTAAATCAATTAGATCATGATTAATTTGGCATACATATAATGATTACTGTCGCTATAGTATTTATTATAATACTAATAATGTTTGGACTTGCATTGTTTTTTAAAGATGATTTAGGTGTAGTATTTCTTACTAATAGAAATTTTGTAGCAGGTATTTTATCTGTTTCGATAATAGCTTTAAGTTACATTATTTTGATTTTTCCAAGTCCAATTGAACCGATCAATCAAGTATTTGCAATATTTAGTACAGTTCCTTTTATGTTAGTTTTTTTTGGAGGAGGATTTATGCTTTTTCTAGGATTACTAATAGAAGTAATAATTCTCTTTTTTGTAATTAGAGCATTTTTACCAACTCAAAATAAAAATTTAGATAAAAATAATTTTAGTTAAAAAATAGAAACTATGATTAATGTCGGAATTATTGGTGGTTCGGGCTACACGGCCGGAGAACTCATCAGAATTTTAATGTATCACCCAAACGTAAACATCGATTTTGTTTACAGTACAACAAATGCTGGAAAGCCACTTTCTGTGGCACACCACGATTTGATGGGTGACATTGAAATGAATTTTACAGCTGAAATCAATCCAAATGTGAATGTTGTTTTCTTGTGTTTAGGTCACGGAAAATCAATTTTATTTTTGAAAGAAAATCAGTTTGCGAGTCATACCAAAATCATCGATTTAGGAAATGATTTCAGATTGAATAAAGACGCTCATTTCGAAGGAAAAGATTTTATTTACGGATTGCCTGAAATCAATAAAACCGAAATTAAAAAAGCAAATTATATTGCAAATCCTGGTTGTTTTGCGACTGCAATTCAATTGGCTTTATTGCCTTTAGCAGAACATAATCTACTGAATAATGATGTTCATATAAATGCCACAACTGGAAGTACAGGAGCAGGAGTAAGTCTTTCAGAAACTTCTCATTTCAGCTGGAGAAACAACAATATGTCGCATTACAAAGCTTTTGAGCACCAACATTTGGGAGAAATTGGAGAAAGCTTAGTTCAATTACAAGACGATTTTGATAGCGAATTGCTTTTCATTCCGAACAGAGGAGATTTTCCAAGAGGGATTTTTGCCACGCTTTATACATTGTGCGATGATAGTTTGGAGCAATTGGTTGCTAAATATGAAGAGTTCTATAAAGATGAACCTTTCGTAACCATTACTACAACCAACATCAACATGAAACAAGTGGTGCAAACGAATAAATGTATCATTAGTTTATTGAAAAAAGGAAACCGGGTTCTCATAACATCAATTATCGATAACTTAACCAAAGGTGCTTCGGGACAAGCGATTCAAAACATGAATTTAATGTTCGGATTAGAAGAAACCACAGGTTTACATTTGAAACCAAGCGGATTTTAATAATAGTTGATAGTTGTTGGTTTATAGTTGATGGAAACATCACATAAGACCATCAACCAACAACAATCAACCAACAACTAAAAAGAAAAAATGAACTTATTCAACGTTTACCCATTATACGACATAACTCCAGTAAAAGCAGTAGATTGTACAATTATTGACGACAAAGGAGTAGAATATTTAGATTTATACAGCGGACATGGTGTGATTTCTATTGGACACACACAGCCGGATTATGTAGCAAAATTGAAGAATCAGATAGATAACTTAGGTTTTTATTCAAATGCCATTCAGAATCCTTTGCAGGTAGAATTGGCTCAGAAATTAGGAAAGCTTTCTGGTCTTGAAGATTACGAATTGTTTTTATGCAGTTCTGGAGCTGAAGCGAATGAAAATGCTTTAAAATTAGCATCTTTTCATAACGGAAAATCAAGAGTTGTAGCTTTTGATAATTCTTTCCACGGAAGAACTTCTGCAGCTGTTGCGGTTACGGATAACATAAAAATTGTTGCTCCAATTAATGCACAGCAAGTAGTTACTTTTTTACCTTTAAACCAAATCGAATTAGTTGAAGCTGAATTAGCTAAAGGCGATGTTACAGCAGTAATTATCGAAGGAATTCAAGGAGTTGGAGGTTTAGACCAAGGAACAACTGAGTTTTTTCAGGCTTTAGAGAAAGCATGTAAAAAACACGATGTTGTTTTGATTTTAGACGAAGTTCAATCAGGATACGGAAGAAGCGGAAAATTCTTTGCTTTCCAACATCACGGAATTAACGCTGATATTATTTCAGTTGCAAAAGGAATGGGGAACGGATTTCCGGTTGGAGCGATTTTAATCTCTCCAAAATTCGAAGCAAGTTTTGGATTATTAGGAACGACTTTCGGCGGAAGCCATTTGTCTTGTGCAGCAGGAATTGCAGTTTTAGATGTAATCGAAAAACTGGATTTACAAAAGAATGTAAATGAAGTTTATGAATATTTCTTAGAAAAAATCAAAGAAGTTGAAGGAATCAAACAAGTAAAAGGAAAAGGATTAATGCTAGGAGTAGAGTTTGATTTTGATGTTGCAGCTTTAAGAAAGAAATTAATAATCGAAAAACACATTTTTACGGGAAGTGCAAACAATAAAAATCTATTAAGAATTTTACCGCCTTTGACTGTGAAAAAAGCGGATATCGATACGTTCGTAAAAGCTTTAAAAGAAAGTTTAGAAGAATTAAAAAACTAAATACACAATTATCCTAGCAGGTTTCTAAAACCTGTTAGGTATCAATAAGTTTCGATAAAAAGAAACAACCAAAAAACAACCAACCCACTTGAAATTATGAAACCATTATCAATTGAAACACGCGATGCGGTTTTGCGGACTATGGCAAAGCTGGTCGAGCAGGAGCGGAATGAGATAATCTTGACCAATCAGGAAGATCTTGCCGATTACGACGGCTCAGATTTAGCGATGGAAGAACGCTTAAAAGTAGATGATAAAAAAGTTGACGAAATGATTTTATCATTAAACCAATTGGCTTCTCAGGAAGATCCCGTTGGCGTTGAGCGCTTTCATTTTACTCATGATAATGGAATAAAAGTGGTCAACAAAACCGCCGCTTTCGGAACGATCTTAATTATTTATGAATCTCGTCCTGATGTTACAATAGAAGCGGGAGGAATTGCTTTTAAATCTGGAAATAAGATTCTATTAAAAGGAGGAAAAGAGTCTTTAAAATCAAATTTGAAAATCGTAAGTCTTTGGCACAAAGCTTTAGAAGATAACGGAGTTTCAAAAGACTGGGTGGAATATCTGAATTACAACAGAACAGAAACTCAGGCTTTTTTAGAAAAACCTACTCAAAAAGTCGATTTAATAGTTCCAAGAGGCGGAGAAAAACTAATTGAGTTTGTAAAAGCGCATGCAACGTGTCCCGTAATCGTAAGCGGACGAGGAAATAATTTTGTTTACGTTCATGAAAAAGCAGATACAGATTTGGCTTTAAAAGTAATTTTAAATGCTAAAACAGCTAAGATATCAGCTTGTAATGCTTTGGATAAAGTTTTAATTGATTCGAAACTTCCCAATTTTGAAGGTTTTACTGCAATGCTGATTGAAGAGTTAATAGAATCAAAAGTTGAAGTTATAGTAGATAAATCATTAGAGAATTTCGAAAATACCAAAACTATCGTAAACGAGGATATTTGGTACGAAGAGTTTTTAGATTATAAAATTGTGATTGGAACCATCGATTCTCAAGATCACGCAATCGATATGATTAATAAATATTGTGGAGGACATTCTGCAGCAATTATTACGAGAGATAATGAAGTCGCACAGCAGTTTATGGAATCGATCGATGCCGCAGCTGTTTACCAAAATGCTTCAACCCGTTTCACAGACGGCGGACAATTCGGACTTGGTGGTGAATTAGCAATAAGTACCGATAAACTTCACCAAAGAGGTCCAATTGGTTTACAACATCTCGTAACAAACAAATGGTACGTTTACGGAGAAGGACAGATAAGATAATTTTAGATTTTAGAGTTCAGATTTTAGATTGATGATTAACGATTTTTGATTTAAGATTATTGGAATTTGGAATTTATTTTTTGGAATTTAACTATAGATAAAGCTTTGCGAACTTAGCGTTTGTAAGCACAAAGTATATCAAAAAACCTTGCGCACTTTGCGGTTAAAAAAAATCGCATCAAAACAACAACAATGGGTAAGAAACGGATTTTATTAAAAATAGGAAGCAATACTTTAACCAAAGAAACAAATCATATTTCGCGGGGAAAGATTGAAGACCTAGGAATACAGATTGCGGCCTTAAACGATGAATATGAGTTTATCATCGTAAGTTCGGGAGCAATTGCGGCGGCGAAGCAGTTTGTGAAGCTGGATAATCAAGATAAAGATGTTTTTGTAAAACAGGCTTTAGCTTCAATCGGACAGCCTCATTTAATGCGGATTTACAATGAAAATTTTAAGGATTTAGGCTTAAATACTTCGCAGTGTTTGCTTTCTTATTCTGATTTTGAAAAAGAACAGACCAAAAAGAACATTGTAAATACCATTAATGTATTAGTTAAGAACAATTACATTCCGATTATTAATGAGAATGATACCGTTGCCACAGATGAGATTCGGTTTGGAGATAATGATAAGTTAGCAGCTTTAACAGCAGTTCTTTTAAATGTTGATATTCTGATTATTGCAACTAATACAAACGGAATTTATACAAAGAATTCAATTCACAATGAAAATCCGGAAACGATAAAATTGGTAAATGATTTGAAGTCGCTTGAAAAAGAAATCGGCGAATCAAAATCATCACATGGAACAGGAGGAATGCAATCTAAAATAGAAGCAGCCGCAATTTCAAAAGCAGCCAACATCGAAACCTGGATTGTCAATGGATTAAATGATAATTTTATTTTAAAGGCATTAAAAGACGAAATTCCTTTTACGAAAATAATCTAATAAGTCAATTAGAAAATTAGAAAATTAGTTAATTAGACAATGCATAATTATCAAATTTTCTAATTATCACATTATCTAAATTAAAAAGAAAACAAATGAATTATATTTCAATAAAAGACATCAACTCATTATCAAAATGGGTAAAGCAAGCGATCAAGATCAAAAAGAATCCGCTTAAAAATCAAAGTTTAGGAAAGAATAAGACTCTTGGGATGTTATTCTTCAACCCAAGTTTAAGAACACGTTTGAGTACTCAAAAAGCGGCTTTAAATTTAGGAATGAACGTTATGGTAATGAATTTTACCAATGAGGGATGGACATTAGAATTCGAAGACGGAGCCGTTATGAATTCTGGCGCATCAGAACATATTAAAGAAGCGGCAGAAGTAGTTTCACAATATTGTGATATTATTGCAATCCGTGCTTTTGCTGGTTTGGTTGACAAAGAAAAAGATTATCAGGAAACTGTAATTTCAGGATTTTTGAAATACGCTACAGTTCCAATTGTAAATATGGAAAGTGCTATTCGTCATCCGTTGCAGTCATTAGCAGATGCGATTACAATGGAAGAATTCAAACCTAGACATAAAGAAAAACAAAAAGTTGTTCTTTCTTGGGCACCACATCCAAAGGCTTTACCACAAGCAGTTGCGAATTCATTTGTAGAAATGATGCAGATGCAAAAAGATATGGATTTTGTAATCACACATCCAGAAGGTTACGAGTTAAGTCCAGAAATAACAAAAAACTGCACAATCGAATATGATCAAAACAAAGCGTTTGAAAATGCCGATTTCGTTTACGTAAAAAACTGGAGTAATTTCAACGATTACGGAAAAGTAACCAATAGCGATCCAAATTGGACTGTTACGGCTGAAAAAATGGCTTTAACCAACAACGGAAAATTCATGCATTGTCTTCCTGTTCGTCGTAACGTAATTGTAAGCGACGAAGTTTTAGATGGAGAAAATTCAATCGTAATCGAACAAGCGAATAATAGAACGTATTCAGCACAATTAGTTTTACAAAAGATTTTGAAGAAAATATAATTTTTTAAAGTTGCTAAGATTCTAAGCTACTAAGATGCTAAGAAACTTTGCACATAAAAAACTTAGTATCTTAGAATCTCAGAACCTTAGAATCTTATGAAAGTTACCGTAATCAAAATAGGTGGAAACATCATTGACAATCCAGCAGAATTAGAACAATTCTTAACCGATTTTTCTAAAATTGAAGGCTATAAAGTTTTAGTTCACGGCGGTGGAAAATCGGCTACGAAAATGGCGCAGAGTATTGGTTTAGTTCCGCAAATGATCGACGGACGCCGAATTACAGATGCTCCAATGCTTGATGTTGTGGTAATGATTTACGCTGGACAAATCAATAAGCATATTGTGGCGCAATTGCAGGCTAAAGACAACAATGCAATTGGTTTTTCTGGAGCTGACGGAAATTTAATTCAGTCAACAAAAAGAAATCACCCGACAATAGATTACGGTTTTGTAGGCGATGTAAAACAAGTCAACACCAAATTACTGGCAACTTTATTAGAAGCTGGAGTTGTTCCTGTTTTCTGTGCAATTACACATGATAAAAATGGACAATTGCTAAACACGAATGCTGACACCATTGCAAGTGAATTATCAATTGCTTTATCGGAAGTTTTTGATGTTACGCTGACTTACTGTTTTGAAAAACAAGGTGTTTTAATGGATTCAGAAGATGATTCGTCTGTAATAACCCAAATCAACGAAACATTATATAATAAACTAAAAGAAGAAAAAGTAATCCATTCTGGTATGATTCCAAAATTGGATAACTGTTTCAACAGTTTATCAAGGGGTGTGCAGAAAATCAAAATCGGGCATCACAGAATGCTTCAAAATTCAGATATTCCGCATACAACTATTACATTATAAAAAATGTTGCCACAAATTGACGCTAATTTACTCTGTTAATAGAGAAAATAATTTTAGAAATACATAAAAAAGTTTGTTTTGATTTTAAATCTGTGACAAAAAGATAATTTATGAAAATCCGTGCAATTAGTGGCAAAAAAATAGAGCGCACAAGGTATTTTAAATAAATTTGCGCAAGTAAAAATGGTCAAAGGAAAGCTCAAAAACTTTGCTGCTTTGTCCCTTTGAGCCTTTGAACCTTATTAAAATGAAAAATATAGATACGCTTACCCAGGAAGCAATTAGTTTATTAAGAAGTTTAATCGAAACCCCTTCATTTTCTAGTGAAGAAGATCAGACAGCTCTTTTAATCGAAAATTGGTTCAATCAAAATGAGATTCCTTTCAAGAGAGAAAACAATAATTTGTGGGCTTTCAATAAATATTTCGACGAAAACAAACCAACACTTTTATTAAACTCACATCACGATACTGTACGACCAAATCAAGCTTATACAAATGATCCCTTTAAAGCGATTGAAAAAGACGGAAAATTATTTGGTTTAGGAAGTAATGATGCAGGAGGATGTTTAGTTTCGTTGCTAGCAACTTTTGTATATTTTTACGAAAATGAAAACCTTTCTCACAATATTGTAATTGTAGCTTCTGCAGAAGAAGAAAGTAGCGGAAAGAACGGTTTAAACAGCGTTTTAAAAAGCTTACCAGAATTAGATTGCGCCATAGTTGGAGAGCCAACTTTAATGCAATTAGCAGTTGCCGAAAAAGGTCTTTTAGTTTTAGATGTAAAAGTAAAAGGAACTGCAAGTCACGCCGCACATCAAAATGACGACAACGCTTTATACAAATCAATTCCAGTAATGGAATGGTTTAAAAACTATAAATTCGACAAAATATCAGACGTTTTAGGTCCTGTAAAAATGACTGTAACGCAAATTAATGCAGGAAAACAGCATAACGTAGTGCCGTCAGAATGTGATTTGGTTGTAGACATTCGCGTAACAGATCGCTATACAAATGCCGAAATTCTGGAAGTGGTTAAAGCAAATGTAAACGCCGAAGTAACGCCAAGATCAATGCATTTAAACGCATCTTCTATTCCAGTTGCGCACGGTTTGGTTCAGGCCGGAATAGCATTGGGAAGAACAACGTATGGTTCGCCAACGCTTTCAGATCAATCCGTTTTAAGCTGTCAGTCTTTAAAATTAGGGCCAGGAGAAACATTGCGTTCACATTCAGCAGACGAATTTATTTTTGTAAATGAAATTGAAGAAGGAGTCGACCTGTATATCAAAATACTAACTGATTTCTTTAAATTATAAGTAAATATCGAAGTCAAACCTAACAGGTTTTTAAAACCTGTTAGGTTTCTTCCGAAATAAAAATACTACCTATGAAACTTTGGGAAAAAGGAATACCAACAGATAAACAAATCGAACAATTCACCGTTGGAAACGACCGCGAACTGGATTTAGTTTTAGCAAAATACGATGCTTTAGGTTCAATCGCGCACGCCAAAATGTTGGGACAGATTGGTTTATTAACAGCTGAAGAAACGACTTCTCTAGTTGATGCATTAAACGAAATTATCGCAGACATCGTAGTTGGAAATTTCGAAATCGAAGACAGTTTTGAAGACGTACATTCTAAAATCGAATATCTTCTAACCGTAAAACTTGGCGATGCAGGAAAGAAAATCCACACCGCGCGTTCTCGTAACGATCAGGTTTTGGTTGATGTTCATTTGTATTTGAAAGATGAATTAAAAGCGATAAAAGAACAAGTAAAAACTTTGTTTGACTTATTGATGGAATCGGCAGAAAAACACCAAAATGTTTTATTGCCAGGTTATACACATTTACAAATTGCTATGCCATCGTCATTCGGAATGTGGTTTTCTGCTTACGCCGAAAGTTTGATTGATGACATTACGATGTTGAACGCTGCTTCAAAAATTGTAGATCAAAATCCGTTAGGATCTGCTGCAGGTTACGGAAGTTCATTTCCAATCAATAGAACATTTACAACACAGGAATTAGGTTTTGAAACCTTAAAATACAATGCCGTTGCGGCACAAATGAGTCGTGGAAAAGCAGAAAAAACAGTTGCATTTGCCATGACAAGTGTTGCGGGAACATTATCAAAATTTGCGATGGACGTTTGTCTGTATATGAGCCAGAACTTTGATTTTATTGGTTTACCGGCGCATCTTACAACAGGTTCAAGTATTATGCCTCATAAAAAGAATCCTGATGTTTTTGAATTAATCAGAGGAAAATGCAATAAAATTCAGGCACTTCCATACGAAATCACTTTAATCACCAATAATCTTCCAAGTGGTTATCACAGAGATTTACAGCTTTTAAAAGAAGGTTTGTTTCCAGCAATTCAAACTTTAAAATCTTGTTTGGATATTGCAATTTTCTCAATAAAAGATATTACAGTAAAAGATCATATTCTAGAAGATAAAAAATACGATTATTTGTTTACAGTTGATACTTTAAATGAAATGGTTGTAGAAGGAATGCCATTTAGAGATGCTTACAAAGCCGTTGCAGAACAATTGGAAGCGGGAACATACAAATCTCCAAAAGAGACGAAACACACGCACGAAGGAAGTATCAACAATTTATGTTTAGATGCAATAAAAGATAAAATGAAAGCAGCTTTTTAGTTTTTTGTTAAATGTAAAAAGTGAGCTGTAAAACTAAAAAGGTCATTGATTTGTTTCAATGACCTTTTTGATTTATCCAAATTTTAGTTTTTTACTAATTTAAATGTTTTGCTTCTGTTTTCAATTTGAACTTTGCAGATGTAAATTCCTTTCGCAAGATTTCCCACATTGAGTTCTAATTTTTCATCAGCAGTGATATTTTTAGAATGCGAATATACTTTTGATCCATTCGAAGAAAATAAATCCACTTCAGCCAAACCATTATCAGAGCTTGAAAAATCAATATTTAAAAGTCGGTTAATTACTGAAGGATAATATTTCAAATCTAGATTATTTAAGCGGTCATTTAAGCCTAAATTATTGCAACTTGTAGATAAAGTGCCTTGTGCAGTAACTTGTAGAGTCGCCCCAGCGCCACATGTTGGGTTAGAAACAAATCCAGCAACATTAGCAATCGGTAAAACGCTGTAATTATAAGAAGGTTTTGTTACAGCAGTTCCAGAGTTTGCTGGAGCATTTAAACAATCGGTAAAAGAAATGCCAATTGTACCGCCATCTGTGCTTACGTAACTTTTGAAAGCAGTTCCAATTTTAGCAAAATCTGTTCCTTCTACATAACAAGTTGTATTGTTGCTTCCTCCGCCTAAACCAATTGCCAAAGAACCTGATACAGAAGTGTTATAATAGCAATTTAAAATATGAAGTTCAGCATTTCTGGCTCTCGGCATCCTTTCTTTACAGCCTTCTGCCCAATAACAGTTTTTAAAAGTTATGCTGTAATGTCCGTCAGAAGGAGCGTCAGTTTTAGAAGATCCTACTAAATCAGAAAAACGGTGATCATCGGCTCCTCCAGAACCTCCCGCTTTTGGAGTTTTCAAATATGTAAATTTGCACCAAGAAACAGTCACATTATCTGCAGCGCCTTTATTGTCGAAATTACCATCCATTCCATCTTGAAATTCGCAATGATCTACCCAAATGTTTGTTGCTTCAGATGTCAAATTATCTTTACCGTCGACATCGTAAGCGCCTGGTCCTTCAAAAATTAAATTTCTAATAATGACGTTATTTGAGCCAGGTTTTAAATTTAAAATTCCAGAACCCGCGGCAGTCTGATCTAGATTTATTAATCTCGCTCCCGGAAGTCCAATTATGGTTTTGTCATTTACTTGCAAACTTGTATAGGTGCAGTTTATAGTTCCAGAAACTAAAATGACTTGCGGAGTTGTTAATTTTAATTTTGCGGTTAAATCAGCAAGAGTAGATACAGTAACAGGAGATGCGCTTCCTCCGCCAGTTGCTGAAGCTCCAAATCCTTCAGGTGCACTCATAAAATAATTTTGGGCAAAAAGAAAGGAGCAAGGCAGAAGCAATGCCAATAAGATAAGTTTTGTTTTCATTTAAGTGTGGTTTTTTGTGGTTTAATAGTTTAATGTAATCGATTGCACAAATGTATAAGAATAAAAATAATTTCAAATTAATTTATCAAATATTTATGGTTTAATGCTTTGATTTTTAGATTAATAAGTGTTGTTTTTACACTATTAAATCTTAATTTGTTCTTTCATAATGTTTTAAGAATTAAGAAAAGGTTTTAAATGAAAAGCAGAAAATTCATGCTAAATACATATATTTGATATGCCAGTTTATAATCATGCCAATGAAAAAATTTAATGAAGAAGCAACTCTCAAACTTTTCGAGAAAGGCTTAGTTACTGAAAATCAGTTTGAAGAAATAAAAACATATCGAAATCTAAACATCTTTTCATTAAATGCAGAATTAAAATTATTTCTGTATTTATCAGTACTATTGTTTACTTCAGGAATAGGAATTTTAATTTATGAAAACATCGATTCAATAGGGCATATCGCAATTCTTTCTTTGCTTTTGATTGTAATCGTCGTTTGTTTTTATTACTGTTTTAAAAATTCTAAAGGTTTTCAGAAACAAGAAACTACTTTTGACCATCCTGTTGTAGAGTATTTGGTTTTAGCAGGAAATATTCTGACTTGTATTTTTATAGGATATCTTCAGTTTCAATACAAACCATTTGGCGAACATTACGGATTAGCAACTTTAGTTCCAACCATTGTAAGTTTCTTTTGTGCTTATTATTTTGATAACCGAAGTGTTTTGACAATTGCGATTACGGGTTTGGCGGCTTATGTAGGGCTTTCGGTTACGCCACAAGATATCTTTAACGACACTAATAATCTTTATGCGAGCCAAAACTTGAGTTATTCTGCTGTGATGCTCGGAATTTTATTGATTTTATGGACAATTTACAGCAGACGAATTTCTTTAAAAACACATTTTGGTTTGGTATTTCTAACTTTTGCCTTGCATATTATTAGTATTGCCTCAATTAGTAATTTAACTAATTATGATTTTCTAACTTGGATAATATTTGCCCTTATTTTGGCAGTTTCTACCTATTATTTTTATAAAGCCAGTTACGATTATAAAGCAATGTCTCTCTATGTATTTATGATTGTATACGCTTACATCGGTGCTAATATAGTTTTGTTTAGAATTTTTGAGAATGTAGATTTTTCTCAAATATGGGAATTATTTATTTTCCTGCTTCCAGCATATTTTGTTGGTTCGATTATAATGTTTATTAAATTGATTAAAAACTTCCATAAAGAAATAGCCGAATGATAGCATACGATAAAAGAAAGTTAGATAATGAAGTTTTGGCCGATGAAGCAGAAACTTTGTATAAAGGAGGTTTTATTAATAAAGAACAGAAGAAATTTGTAGAAAAAGAGTTGCCTGTTTTAAGAAGTCAGGATAACATTTTGGTTAGAATTGGTTTCTTTCTATTAGGAAGTTTGCTTTACAGTTCTATTTGCGGAATGATTTCTTTGTTTGGATTAAGTTCAGAACATGTGTACTTTCAAATTTGTTTTTACATTTTTGCTGCCATTGGTTTTGCTGGAGCAGAATTTCTTGCCAATCAAGAATATCATAATCATGGTTTAGATGACGCTTTTATTTTAGGCGCAATTTCACAAGTTGGTATTGCAGTAGCGATAACAACAGAAGGTTATGAAACTGTAATCGCTTTTTTTGTGGCTGTTTCTGCCTTTTTTATGTTTCTGCGCTATTTGCATGTACTGTCGATGTTGGTTTTTTGCATAGCAGTAACTGCATTTTTGTTTTTTGAAATGTTTGAATTTGGAGATTTTGGAAAAGCTATTTTACCCTTTGTTGCAATGGTTTTTGCAGGAGCTTTTTATTTTATAACAAAAAAAATAATCAAGAATCTAACAGAAAGTTACTATTACAATGGGCTTTTGCTGGCAAATAGTTTTTGTCTGGTTTTGTTTTATTTTTCTTGTAATTATTTAGTTGTTAGAGAACTTTCAGGAGAACTTTTAGGAACAGAAGTTAAGCCAGGAACCGATATTCCGTTTGCGTTTATCTTTTATGCATTTACATTAATTGTTCCGATTATTTATTTGGTTCAGGCTTTAAGAACAAAAGACAGAATAATGTTTTGGATAAGTTTTCTAGCGATTGGATTTTCATTTTATACAATTCGATTTTACTACGCAGTTTTGCCAATCGAAGTCGCGCTTACATTCGGTGGATTAGTTTTGTTTGCAATAGCGTATTTTTCGATTAAAAAATTAAAAGAAAAAGAAAGCGGATTAACCTTTAAACCAGACAGAATCAATCATTCCGATAATTTCTTAAATGCAGAAGCTTTAGTTGTAGCCTCAACTTTCGGAATGAAACCCGAAGTAAAAACAGTTTCTCCGATGGAATTTGGAGGAGGAGGTTTTAGCGGCGGAGGATCTGGAGAAAGCTTTTAAATTAAGTTTGCCACAGACTAAAAGGATTAAAATGATTTCTTTTGTTTTGCCACGAATTACACGAATTTACACAAATTAATTCGTGAAAATTCGTGTAATTCGTGGCGATATGACAAAGATCAGAAAATCATTTTAATCATTTTAATCCTTTTAATCTGTGACAAAAAAAACTTATACTTTGCTTTTCAATGCTTCAGCATTAATATCGCTATGTGAAACATTATAAACCGCTTTTCCATTTTTAATTAAAATCAATTGTGGAGATTCGTGATAAACTCCAAATCTGCTAGCGATTTCGTTTGAAATATCTCGGTGGGCTATTAAATCTAAGAAATAAGCATCGACAACACTTTCAAGATCAAATTCTCTTTCAAATTGTTTTAAAGCCATTCGGCTAATGCTGCATCTTGTGCTGTGTTTGAATATTACAACTGGTTTTTCATTAGAAATAGCTTCGATCTCCATTAACTGAAGTATATCTGTTAATTCTGTCCAGTTGACGTTACTTTTTTGAGCTTCTGAGTTCTCTGAACTTCCGAAGATTGAATTAAAAAAACTCATGTTTGACTTGTTTTATGACTTTTTGACGCGATAAAATCGCTAAAACACGATTTTTAATGTCATTTTGTCTGTTTTTTGTGTATGGAATATAATTTGAATATTCAATAGCAAAGTTAAATCTTTTGAGTTAAAAAAATATCTCAATAAGTCTTAACTTTAATGTAATCGAATATTTAAACAAAAAATCAATCAAATCATAAAAATATGAACATAAATAAATTTACTATTAAATCGCAAGAAGCCATACAGTTGTCGCAACAATTAGCACAGCGAAATGGCCAGCAGCAAATTGAAAATGAACACATTTTCAAAGCTATTTTTGAAGTAGATGAGAACGTAGCGCCATTTATTCTGAAAAAATTAAATGTAAATGTTCCATTATTTCTTCAAATTTTGGACAGTACAATTCAAAGTTTTCCAAAAGTTTCTGGAGGCGATGTTATGCTTTCGCGAGATGCAAATAAAGCTTTGAATGAAGCTGAAATTATAGCACAAAAAATGAACGATGAATACGTTTCGATCGAACATTTAATTTTGGCTATTTTCGACTCAAAAAGTAAAGTTTCTCAAATTTTAAAAGATCAGGGAGTAACTGGAAAAGGGTTAAAAGCAGCAATCGAAGAATTAAGAAAAGGAGAAAGAGTAACTTCAGCTTCAGCTGAGGAAACTTATAATTCTTTGAATAAATATGCTAAAAACTTAAACGAATTAGCTCGTACAGGAAAACTAGATCCTGTAATTGGCCGTGATGAAGAAATTCGTCGTGTATTGCAGATTCTGACTCGTAGAACAAAAAATAATCCAATGCTTATTGGTGAACCTGGAGTTGGTAAAACCGCAATTGCAGAAGGTTTAGCGCATAGAATTGTGGACGGAGACGTTCCGGAAAACTTAAAAGATAAAATCGTTTTCTCACTCGATATGGGAGCTTTGATTGCCGGAGCAAAATATAAAGGAGAATTCGAAGAACGCTTGAAATCGGTTGTAAAAGAAGTTACAGCCGCAGACGGAGATATTGTTTTGTTTATCGATGAGATTCACACGCTTGTAGGTGCAGGTGGAGGAGAAGGCGCAATGGATGCGGCAAATATCCTAAAACCAGCTTTGGCTCGTGGTGAATTGAGAGCAATTGGGGCTACGACTTTAGATGAATATCAAAAATATTTTGAAAAAGATAAAGCGCTTGAAAGACGTTTTCAAAAAGTACTAATCGACGAACCAGATACAGAAAGCGCAATTTCGATTTTGCGCGGAATTAAAGAGAAATACGAAACGCACCATAAAGTTCAAATCAAAGATGAAGCAATTATTGCAGCAGTTGAACTTTCTCAGCGTTATATTACAAATCGTTTCTTGCCAGATAAAGCAATCGATTTGATGGATGAAGCGGCTTCTAAATTGCGTATGGAAATCAATTCAAAACCTGAAGAATTAGACGTTTTGGATCGTAAAATCATGCAATTGGAAATTGAAATCGAAGCTATTAAACGTGAGAAAGAAGAAAGCAAGCTGAAAATTTTAGGTATGGAATTAGCCAACCTAAAAGAAGAGCGAAACGAAATCTATGCAAAATGGAAGCAGGAAAAAGATATCGTTGATGGAATTCAGGCTGTAAAACACGAAATTGAAGACTTTAAATACGAAGCAGAACGTGCAGAACGTGATGGTGATTACGGAAAAGTAGCTGAAATTCGTTACGGAAAAATAAAAGAAGCACAAGAACGTCAGGAAAATTTGCAAAAACAATTGTTAGAGTCTCAATCTGGAAATTCTTTAATAAAAGAAGAAGTAACCAGAGAAGATATTGCTGAGGTTGTAGCAAAATGGACAGGAATTCCGGTTACAAAAATGCTTCAGACCGAAAGAGAAAAACTATTGCATCTTGAAGACGAATTACACAAACGTGTTGTTGGTCAGGAAGAAGCGATTGAAGCTGTGAGTGACGCGGTTCGTAGAAGCCGTGCTGGTTTACAGGATATGAAAAAACCTGTCGGATCGTTCTTGTTTTTAGGAACAACGGGAGTTGGTAAAACGGAGTTGGCAAAAGCTTTGGCAGAATATCTTTTTGATGATGAAAATGCGATGACTCGTATCGATATGAGTGAATACCAAGAACGTCACAGTGTGAGCCGTTTAGTTGGTGCGCCTCCAGGATATGTAGGTTACGATGAAGGAGGTCAGTTAACAGAAGCGGTTCGTAGAAAACCGTATTCTGTTGTGCTTTTGGACGAGATCGAAAAAGCCCATCCAGATACTTTCAATATTTTATTGCAAGTTCTAGATGAAGGACGTTTGACGGACAACAAAGGGCGTCTGGCTGATTTCAGAAATACAATTATTATTATGACCTCAAATATGGGAAGTAATATTATTCAGGAGAAATTTGAAAATCTAAAAGGAAGCGTTGAAGCAGCTACAGAAGCAGCTAAAAATGAAGTTTTAGGATTATTAAAACAAACTGTTCGTCCTGAGTTTATCAACCGTATAGACGAAATTGTAATGTTCACGCCGCTTACAGTAGAGAATATTTCAAGAATTGTAAGTTTACAGTTGAAGAGCGTTACCAAAATGCTGGCACTGCAAGGCATTACAATGGACGCAACTCCAGAAGCTATTGCTTACTTGGCAGATAAAGGTTATGATCCGCATTTTGGAGCAAGACCAGTGAAACGTGTGGTTCAGCGAGAAGTTTCAAATCAATTGTCAAAAGAAATTTTGGCAGGAAATATTACAACAGACAGCATCATTTTATTAGATGCTTTCGATGGCAATTTGGTTTTCAGAAATCAGACAGCTAAATAATTTTTTTTTAAGTTAATCTGAGAAGAACATCAGTCGAAAGGCTGGTGTTTTTTTTTACCGTGAATTCTGAAACTTTTAATCTAATTCATATAACATAATATTTTCAAAAAAGACACAATTTTAAATAAATAAAAATCAGCAAATTATTAATTAAAATTACAAAATCATGAACAATATTTTTAGAGGACTTTTAGCCGGTTATGGCGCTAAAAAATTAGGAGGAGGTTGTTTCGGAACTATTATCGTTTTTATTATTCTTTGGGTTTTGCTAGGTCAATGTAGCTAAAAGCAAATTCAGAAAATTACGAATAAAAAGATAAATTTTGATGCAATATTATTGGGAAGATTAATTCAAAATGTCTAGATTCGCAACACTAAAAATAAATTTAAAAAATGGGTTCAGGTTTTTTCGCTCTGTTAGATGATATCGCAGCAATTATGGATGATGTTGCAGTAATGAGTAAAGTTGCTGCAAAAAAAACAGCTGGAATTCTAGGCGATGATTTGGCTGTAAATGCCGAAAAAGCTTCAGGATTTGCTTCTTCAAGAGAACTTCCCGTTTTATGGGCAATCAGCAAAGGTTCTTTGTTGAATAAAATTATTATTCTTCCAATAGCATTTTTATTAAGTGCATTTTTTCCGATAGCTATTATAATAATTTTAGTTTTAGGAGGACTTTTTTTAGCATACGAAGGAGCCGAAAAAATTTACGAATTTATTTTTCCTCACAATCACGAAGAATCTGAAGGAATTACCGATGAAGTTTTGACTGAAGAACAGATTTTATTAATCGAAAAAGATAAAGTAAAATCGGCAATTGTAACCGATTTCATTTTATCAGTCGAAATCGTAATTATCGCATTAGGTACTGTAATGGAAGAACCACTAATACAGAAGATAATTGTAACTTCGATAATCGCGCTTGTGGCAACAATCGGAGTTTACGGAATTGTGGCACTTATCGTTAGGATGGATGAAGCAGGTTTTAAGCTTATAAAACATAGTAAAAGCGAAAAGAGTCTTTCAAGATTTATTGGAAATTTATTAGTAAAAGCGCTTCCGTTAGTAATAAAAGGTTTAACTGTTATTGGTACAATTGCATTACTTTTAGTTGCAGGAGGAATCTTTGTACATTATATTCCGTATTTTCATCATTTATCAGAAGAAATTAAAATTCCTGCTATTATTAAAGAATTTACAATTGGTTTAGTTCTCGGATTTATTGTTTTACTTTTTGTAAATCTCTTCAAAAAGATTTTCAAAAAGAAAACAGCTTAATAAAAAATCAAAATATATTTTAAAAAACATCAGTTAACGCTGGTGTTTTTTTTTGTTTTTGGAGCAGAACGAATCGTTTTCAAAAGAACATTTGGTCCCGCTATCCACTATATCTTTTCATCCGCAAAAAAGCGGATAAAAAGGATGTCGTTTCTATCGGGGCTAATCAAGAAATATTCATTTTTATAAGAAATAACCGTATTCCTTTAATCTTTTTTTAATAAATAAGCATTTGATTTACAAATGTTTAATGTTTTAATGAAAATTTTTAACATTTTACTAAAGCAACCAAAGCAATCTTCTCACATCTTCATAGTAATTAACAATTAATTATTATTTTATATGAAAAGTTTTAGATTAAAATCAGTTTTGGTAGTATTATTTTTATCAATTGCATTTGTTTCATGCAATAACGATGACGATGAAACAACGCCAGCTACAACATCAAAAGCAGCTTTGGCAACCGAAATTAAAGGACCAGCGACAGGAAAAGTAAATGAAGAATTAAGCTACGATGTAACTTATGTTGTTGATAATGCTTGTGGAGAATTTGATAAAATCTCAGAAGTAACAATTGGAGAAGTAAAAGGTTTGCAAGTAATGGCGAAATATCCAAAAGAAGGAGTTTGCACGCAGCAAGTTCCAGAACCAAAAAAGACGGTTTACAAATTCAAAGCAACTACAAAAGGAACTTTCGAAATTAAATTCAAAAAATCAGAAACTGAATTCGTAACTCAGAAAGTAGTAATCGAATAACAACTAGTTTAGTTGATATTTTTTTAGGTTGATAAGCCATTTTGCAGAAGTTTTATTTTAAACGGATGTGAAATGGCTTTCTGATTTAAATTGTCGTTTTCTTCCATGTTATATAAAAGTTATAGACTTTGCCATTCCTTTAAAAAGTATTATTTTTGCACTCTAAATTTTATGTCATGCCGAAAAGAAAATATAAAATATCAGTAATTCAGTTAAATCTGAATGATGTCGCTGAAAATAATCTTAAAAAATGTATCAGCTGGGTAAGAGATGCTGCAAGTCAAGGAGCAGAGGTAATCTTACTTCCTGAGTTATATAGTAGTCATTATTTCTGCCAAAGTGAAGATGTAGATAATTTTGCATTAGCAGAACCATTATACAGTACTTCTTTTGTTGCTTTCAGCGAATTGGCAAAAGAATTAGGAGTAGTAATTATTGTTCCTTTCTTCGAAAAAAGAATGGCAGGAATCTATCATAACAGTGCTTACATCATCGATACAGATGGTACAGAAGCTGGTTTATATCGTAAAATGCACATTCCAGACGATCCGCATTTCTATGAAAAATTCTATTTCACTCCAGGAGATTTAGGTTTTCAAGCAATCGAAACTAAAAAAGGAACAGTAGGAACGTTAATCTGCTGGGATCAATGGTATCCAGAAGCAGCTCGTATTACGGCTTTAAAAGGTGCTGAAGTTTTATTCTACCCAACAGCAATTGGATGGCATCCGAAAGAAAAAGAGCAATACGGAGAAAATCAGTACGGCGCTTGGATGAATGTAATGAAAGGTCATGCTGTTGCAAATGGCGTTTTCGTTGCAGCCGCAAACCGAATTGGATTAGAAAAATATATTGAAGGAACAGAGGGAATTCAATTCTGGGGAGCTTCTTTCATTGCTGGACCACAAGGTGAGATTTTAGCGCAAGCTTCACACGATAAAGAAGAAATCTTAATTGCTGAGGTTGATTTAGATTTACAGGAAAATGTTCGTCAAAACTGGCCATTCTTCAGAGACAGAAGAATTGATGCTTTTGGTGATATCGTAAAAAGAGCAATCGATAAATAATTAGATTTATCTCAAATGTAAAAAAGGACAAAATGTATATTTTGTCCTTTTTTTTGTAAGCTTCGGAGAAGCGAAATATTTATAGAAAAAATAAATGTTTACGATATAAAGCTCCAGCGGAGCGACACATTTTAGAATATAATATGTCGCTCCGCTAGAGCTTTTCCCATTTGTATTATTGAAGTTCTATAACCATTTCGCTTCTCCGAAGCTCTATGAGTATTTTTTATAGCAAAAAGGTGGTTTCAAATATCGAAACCACCTTTTAATATATATATAGACTAAGATTATTTTACTTGGAAAGTAACTCTTCTCACGATTTGACGTGCTTCTTTAGAATTTTTGTTCACAGAAGTATCTTCTCCGTTCGCAATAACATTCAATCTTGAAGCATCAATTCCAGCATTTACAGCTACTTTTTTCACAGCTTCAGCTCTTTTTCTAGATAATTCAGTGTTGTAATTTGTATTTCCGATTTCGTCAGCGTAACCAATAATGTCAGCAGATTTTCCTGGATTGTTTTTTAAATATTTCACTAAGAAATCAACACCAGATAAAGAAGCATTTGTTGGTTTAGACGAATTAAAGTCGAAATAAACATTTACATAACCTCCGTTAATTAATTCTTCAACAGTGTTGTTTGTATTTGTTCCAGCGCCTTTCTTTTCGTAAGTTTTATCTAAATAGCTTTCTAACTCATCTGGAACACCATTTTGGTTAGTATCAATAGATTGTCCTTTTGTATTTACTGCAACGCCAGCAATACTATTTGGTTCTAAATCGTATAAATCAGCAACTCCATCTTTGTCTGAATCGATAAGACCAGTTTCGATTAAGTCTACTCTTTTTTCCAATTCACCAATTCTGTCTTCTTCACCAACCCAGTCAGCATGTTTTGTTTGTTTTCCTAAGTAGAAAGTTAAACCAACAGAAGCATTCAATAAAACTCCATCAAAAGAACCAGTAGTTGTATTACCCATTCCGTCAAAGTTCCAGTTTTGTCTTCCGTTAACAATTCCGGTAAGATCTCCTGTTAATGCTACTCTGTTGCTTAATCTAATTTGTCCTGTTAAACCAGCAATTCCGTGAGCCATGTAATCTTGACCTCCAAAACCAGTTTCTGTACTAATTTGAGCAACTCCAAAACCACCATGGGCTAAAAGACCAAATGTGTTTGTCCATGTTTCAAAGTTTAAAGCACGTCCAACGTTTACAACTCCTTGTAAACTCGCTCTTACGTAACGGCTTTCAAAATCCGGAGTATTCTTTTTCTCTTTAAATTGATCGTAACCAACATCTAATTTCAAACCAAATTTTGGATTAAACATATATCTAACACCTAAATCTCCATGGAAAAAGTTTGCTGATTCTGTTGTGTAGCCTGGTGTCATTGCTCTAGTTGGTTTGTTAACACCACCATTTAGCTCAATAGACCATTTGTTATATTCTTGATCTACATTTGGTTTTGTAGATGTGGTAGCCATATTTTGTGCACCTGCGGCAAAGGATAGTAATAATAAAGAGGCTGATACTAATTTCTTTTTCATGATATCAAAAATTAAATTGTTTTTATTTTAAACTCATGAGCAAAATTAGGCTACACGTTTCAAGTACGTGTTGTATATTCAATTACATAATTTCCATGTTTTGGCTTACAATTATGAAAATTAGTTAATTAAGTGTCAATAAAAAGCAAAAAAAAGAGCAAAATTTATATTTTGCTCTTTTAAAAATTCGGATAATTTTATGATTATTTTAAATCTGGCTGGTAAATTTTTACTGTTCCATCACCTTCACTGCTTACAACCAATAAACTTCTTTTAGTAGGGCTTTTTGAAGCTGGAATAAATAATAATCCTTCTGGAGCGTCACCAGTTTTTACAATTTGTAAAAATTGAGGAGAAGTTGGATTTGTTACATCATAAGTTAAAAAAGCATCAGATCTTTCCAAACCAACAAATAAAATGTTTTGATTTCCCATTTTTGCTACATATACAGCTTCTGGCTCAGAACCTTTATCATCGCTTCTTTTGTCATCATAAAGTCCTAGTTCATGAGCTTTTTTATCAAGATCATTTTTACTGTCGTAAACAATTTTTCCAGTATTTCCGTTCCAGATAGAAAAAGATCTTGCTCCAAAACTTACTAATTCATCTATATCTCCGTCTCCGTCGGTATCGCCCATATCGGTAACAAGGTTCAATCTTCCTAAATTAGCATCTAATTTTAAATTAGCATCAGGGAAAGCCGTAGCATCAAGTTTTACGCTTTTCATTCTCTTAATATCTGTGTAAGCGTTATATTCTCTTGCATCACCTTCGTTTGCAGTAACAAAATAAGGAACATTGTTAGCAGAAAAATGACTGATTGCGTCTGGCATGAATAATCCTTTTACTTTCCAAGGATTGAAAGCAATTTTATCATCAAGATCGCTCACATCAATAGCGTTTTCTGCCGTATTGTAATCTTTTAAACCTAAAGGATAAATAGCAGTAATGGTTTTAGAAGTCAAATCAACTTTTGCAACACCATTGTTTTCTTGTAAAGTAACCCAAGCAGTTTTTGAATCATCAGAAATTGTAATATATTCTGGTTCAATATCCTGAGCGAAACTCTTAGCGAATTTAGAAATTCTGAATCCGTCTTTTGATAAAGCAGTAGCTTGACTTGCAAATGAACTGAAATCTAAAGTTGTTACAGTATAAGTGCTCGTTTCAATAATAGAAATAGTTCCGTTTGGATCTTGCGAATAATCTGTATTTGGCTCGCCTTCGTTAGCCGTCATAATATATTTTCCGTCTGGAGAAAAAGTAACCATATCTGGTAAAGCTCCAACGGTTACTTGTTTGATTAAGCTGTAATCTGAAGTGTTGAAAATAACAACTTTTCCATTTGCTTGTTTGTTTGCAGTAGATTCTAAAGCAACAGCAAGTTTTCCGTCAAAAACAGAAACACTATTTGCAGCACCCTCGTAAGAAGCTAATTCGATTTTTCCAATTTTTGCTGGTTTTGTTGGATCTGTAATATCAATAACATCAATTTGGTTAACACCGCTGTTGTTTACTGTAAATAATCTTTTTGTTTTTTCGCAATATGCAGAGATTTCTGCAGCCGCTTCTCCGCCAATTGTAATAGATCCAATTTCTTTAAAAGTTGCTGGGTTTTCGTTTACAACTACTTCTTGTTCGTTGCTGTTGTCATCATTATTACAGCTTGCCAAAATCAAAAGGGCAGCTAGTAATGAGATCGATAATTTTTTCATGTGTTAGTTTTTAGTTTCGAGTGCAAAAGTAATTCTGTGGTTTCTGTTAAATATTAAGAATGTATTATATAATCTTTAACTTAAATTTTGCAGGATATTTTTTGTGAAATAACACATGAATTTCAATCAAATGTTTTATAATCCTAACGAATGCTTATCTTTGCACTTTCTAAATTAGAACGTATTTATGTCAACAAATAATAGAAGGTTTCCAGCAGAATGGGAAAAACAACAAGGAATTGTTTTGTGTTTTCCGCATAATGGTAACGATTGGCCAGGAAAATATGAAGCTGTTCAATGGGCTTTTATAGAATTTATTAAAAAGGTAGCCACTTTTGAAACTGTTTTTTTGGTTGTAGCAGATGAAAAGCTAAAAGAAAAAGTTGCTGATATGCTAGAAAGAGCACGTGTTAACGTGAAAAACGTTTCATATATCATTCATAAAACCAATAGAAGCTGGATGCGTGACTCAGGACCGATTATTGTGAAAAATGGTTCGAAAAGAGAAGCTTTAAACTTTAATTTTAATGGTTGGGCGAAATATAAAAACTATCAGTTAGATAAATTTGTTCCAGGTAAAGTTGCTGATTTTATTGATGTTCCTTTAACGCAAGTTGTATATAAAGGAAAACCAGTAATTGTAGAAGGTGGCGCAATCGACGTAAACGGAAAAGGAACTTTGTTAACTTCTGAAGAATGTTTGATGCACCCAACAATTCAGGTTCGTAACGAAGGTTTTACAAAAGAAGATTACGAAGCAGTTTTTAAAGAATATCTTGGCGTAACCAACGTAATTTGGTTGGGCGATGGAATAGAAGGTGATGATACTCACGGACACATCGACGATTTATGCCGATTTGTAAATGAAGATACAATTGTAACAATTGTAGAAACAGATAAAAACGATTCAAACTATAAGCCATTGCAGGATAATTTGAAACGTCTTCAAAATGCAAAATTAGAGAACGGAAAATCTCCTGTTATTGTTGCGCTTCCAATGCCAAAACGAGTTGATTTTGAAGATTTAAGATTGCCAGCAAGTTATGCTAATTTCTTGATTTTGAATAATTGCGTTTTAGTGCCGACATTTAATGATAGTAACGATCGTGTAGCTTTAAATATATTGTCAGAATGTTTCCCTGACAGAGAAGTAATCGGAATCAGCTGTATTGATTTCATTTGGGGATTCGGAACTTTGCATTGTTTGAGCCAACAGATTCCGGCTTAATAAATAGGAGCAAAGAGACAAAGGTACAAAGTTGCAAAGTTTTTGTGCTTTTGTCAGGCTGAGCGAAGTCGAAGCCCACGCAAAGATTTTCGTCAAAGTATTGTAAAGATTTAATCTCGCAAAGTTGCGAAGGCGCAAAGTTTTTATGCTTTTGTCAGGCTGAGCGAAGTCGAAGCCCCGCAAAGTATAAGTATAAATAAAGCGTACTATTTGTCATTTCGACGAAAGGAGAAATCTCCGCAAGTAACTCCGCAACAATAAACTAATCTTTGTCGAGCTTCTCGTGGAGATTTCTCCTTTCGTCGAAATGACAAAAATGGGAGAAACTTTGCGCCTTCGCAACTTTGCGAGATTAAAGACATTCAAAAAAAATCATTTTAATCTTTTTAATCTTTGGCAAAAAAGCATAAAAAAACCTTGGCTATAACCAAGGTTTTTCTATTTCTATATTTTTTCAGATTCTAAATCTGCTCTTCATTGTCTTGTAAAAGGAGGTAATAATTGGCTAGAAACTTCACCAAAACCAATTCTAACTTCAGCATTTTCGCAGAAACCTCTAATAATAACAGTGTCATTATCTTCAATAAATTTACGCTCGCTTCCGTCGCTTAATTTTAACGGATTTTTTCCTCCCCAAGTTAATTCCAACATAGAACCAAAACTATCCGGAGTTGGTCCAGAAATTGTTCCAGAACCCATCATATCACCAGAATTTACTCGGCATCCATTTGATGTATGGTGTGTCAATTGCTGAGCCATTGACCAGTACATGTATTTGAAATTGGATTTTGAAATTACAGTTTCTTCCTGATCTTCAGGTTTTAATGAAACTTCTAAATGAATGTCAAAAGCTTTTTTTCCTTTTGTCTGTAAATAAGGAAGAGGAGAAGGATCTTGTTTAGGACCTTTTGTTCTAAAAGGTTCCAAAGCATCCATCGTAACAATCCACGGAGAAATTGAAGTCGCAAAGTTTTTTGCTAAAAATGGTCCTAGAGGCACATATTCCCATTTCTGCATATCGCGGGCGCTCCAATCATTTAGTAAAACCATTCCGAAAATGTAATCTTCAGCTTCGTAAGTTGAAATGTTTTCGCCCATTACATTTACATCAGTAGTAATAAAAGCAGTTTCCAATTCAAAATCAACTAATCGCGAAGCACCAAAAACAGGTGTTTCATGTCCAGCAGGCAAAGTTTGTCCCATTGGTCTGTGAACTGGAATTCCAGAAGGTACAATTGTAGAACTTCTACCATGATATCCAACCGGAATGTGAAGCCAGTTTGGCAATAATGCATTTTCTGGATCACGGAACATTTTACCTACGTTTGTGGCATGTTCTCTGCTCGAATAAAAATCGGTGTAATCGCCAATTAAAACAGGCAATTGCATCTCTACATCGTCGATTTTAAATATAACAATATCTCGGTGTTTTGTTGAATCTCTTAGCTGTGGATTGGTTTCGTCAAAGATATCAGCGATACGATTTCGAACCAGACGCCATGTTTTTTTTCCGTCAGAAATAAAATCATTTAGCGTATCCTGCATAAACATATCATCGGTTAAATCTATTCCTTCAAAATAGTTTAATTGTTGTAAAGCCCCTAAATCTATAGCATAATCGCCAATTCGAGTTCCTACGGTAACGACATTTTCTTTGGTAAGAAACACGCCAAAAGGAATATTCTGAATAGGGAAGTCGCTATTTTCTGGCACTTCTAACCATGATTTTCTACTGGTATCGTTGGCGGTTATAGGCATGTTTAATGTTAATTATTTGTTGAAAAATTGTATGTCAAATATATCATAATCTAGCAGTTTGACAAACGTTTTTTTGTATTTTTGCGTGAAATTAACGAAAAACATAGAAATGCAACGCGACGAACAAATTTTTGATCTTATCCAAGAGGAAAAAGAAAGACAAATTCACGGACTTGAGCTTATCGCTTCAGAGAATTTTGTAAGTGATGAAGTAATGGAAGCAGCTGGTTCTGTTTTAACTAACAAATATGCTGAGGGCTATCCTGGCAAAAGATACTACGGCGGTTGCGAAGTAGTTGACGTTATCGAGCAAATTGCTATTGACAGAGCTAAAGAATTATTTGGTGCTGAATACGCAAACGTACAGCCACATTCTGGTTCTCAGGCAAATACTGCTGTTTACCATGCTTGTTTAAATCCTGGTGATACTATTTTAGGTTTTGATTTATCTCACGGAGGTCACTTAACTCACGGTTCTCCTGTAAACTTTTCAGGTCGTTTATACCGTCCTGTTTTTTACGGTGTTGACGCTGAGACTGGTCGTTTAGATTATGATAAAATTCAAGAAATTGCAACTAAAGAACAGCCAAAATTAATTATCGCAGGAGCTTCGGCTTATTCTCGCGATATGGATTTTGCTCGTTTCAGACAAATTGCTGACAGCGTAGGTGCAATCTTATTTGCTGATATTTCTCACCCAGCAGGTTTAATTGCAAAAGGATTATTAAGCGATCCGATTCCACATTGTCATATTGTTTCTACAACAACTCACAAAACATTAAGAGGACCTCGTGGAGGTTTAATCTTAATGGGGAAAGATTTCCCAAATCCACAAGGATTAACAACTCCAAAAGGAGAAATAAGAATGATGTCTTCTCTATTAGATTTAGCTGTTTTCCCTGGAAACCAAGGTGGACCTTTAATGCACATTATCGCTGCTAAAGCGGTTGCTTTTGGTGAAGCATTAAAAGATGAATTCTTTACTTACGCAATGCAATTACAAAAAAATGCAAACGCTATGGCTGATGCTTTCGTAAAAAGAGGTTACAACATTATCTCTGGCGGAACAGATAACCACATGATGCTTATCGACTTAAGAAATAAAAATATTTCTGGTAAAGAAGCTGAAAACGCATTAGTAAAAGCTGAAATTACAGTAAACAAAAACATGGTTCCTTTTGACGATAAATCTCCATTTATCACATCTGGAATTCGTGTTGGAACAGCTGCAATCACAACTCGTGGTTTAGTTGAAAAAGATATGGAAACTATCGTAGCTTTAATTGATAAAGTTTTATCTAATCATACAGATGAAGACGTTATCGAAGAAGTTGCCGAAGAAGTAAACGAATTAATGAGCGAAAGACCGATTTTTGCGTATTAAAAATTAGTCGAAAAGTTTTTAAAGTCGAAAGTCAAAAGTCTATTTTTTGGCTTTCGATTTTTGCTTTTAAGACTTTTTATTTTCGACTTTGGACTTTGGACTTTCAAACTTTAAGACTTAAAAAAATGGGCGTATTAAGATTACAATTGCCAACAGACCCAAGATGGGTAAATATTGTTGAGAAAAACATCGAAGAAATCTTGACAGATCACGCTTGGTGCGAGCAAAAAGCCGCAACAAACGCAATTACGATTATAACAAACAATCCAGAGCATCAGGATTTGGTTCAGGATTTACTGGCTTTAGTAAAAGAAGAAGTAGATCATTTTGAACAAGTGCATAATATTATCATCAAAAGAGGATTGAAATTAGGTCGTGAACGTAAAGATGATTACGTAAACGAATTGTATCAATACATGAAAAGAAGCGGAGACGGAAGCCGTGTTTCTGGACTTGTAGAAAGATTGCTTTTTTCTGCAATGATTGAAGCTAGAAGTTGCGAACGTTTTAAAGTCTTGTCTGAAAATATTCAAGACGAAGAATTAGCTGTTTTTTATAGAGAATTAATGGAAAGCGAAGCTGGTCACTACACCACTTTCATAACTTACGCACGTAAATACGGCGTTGGAATTGACGTTGAAAAACGTTGGAGAGAATGGTTGGCATTCGAAGAATCAATTATTACCAATTACGGAAAAGGAGAGACGATTCACGGATAGTTTTTAGTGTTCAGTTTTTTTAGTATTCAGTCTCAGTGGCAGTTTTCATTTTTTACTTTGTGAGTCTTTGTGAAAGCTTTACGAATCTCTGTGAAATTTGATTATGCTTTTGTCAGGCTGAGCGAAGTCGAAGCCCGCGCAAAGTATATATCAGCTTCAAAATAATATTTAATCACCGCTTCCGCGAAAGTGAATCAATATCATAATTGTTCAAAAGTTCGGGTTTTTGTTAATCTAAAATCTGAAATCAGCAATCTAAAATTCTTATATTTGAAAGTAACCAAAATCTTGAAATATGAGAATAGAAATGGATTTAAAGCTAGGCTTTAAAGATGTAATGTTTAGACCTAAAAGATCAACGCTTAAAAGCCGATCTGAGGTTTCTTTAGAACGAAATTTCAAGTATTTGCATAGTTCGGCAGATTGGTCAGGAATTCCGATTATGGCAGCAAATATGGATACGGTTGGAACTTTTGAAATGGCTCAGGTTTTGGCAAAAGAAAAACTTTTTACGGCCATTCATAAACACTACACTTTAGAAGAATGGAATAATTTCTTGAAAAATGTAACTCCAGATTTTTATGATCATATTGCTGTAAGTACGGGAACTGGAAAGGAAGATTTTGACAAAATCGGACAAATAATTACGGCAAATCCTTTTCTTAAATTTATTTGCATTGATGTTGCAAATGGATATTCAGAGCATTTTGTTCAGTTTTTGAAGAAAACCCGTAAACAATATCCAGATAAGATTATTATTGCAGGAAATGTGGTGACAGGAGAAATGACTGAAGAACTTTTGTTGGCTGGAGCAGATATAGTAAAAGTCGGAATTGGACCAGGTTCTGTCTGTACTACTCGAGTTAAAACTGGTGTAGGTTATCCGCAACTTTCTGCAATTATAGAATGTAGTGATGCTGCTCATGGTTTGGGAGGACATATTATAAGTGATGGCGGATGCAAAACTCCAGGTGATGTAGCAAAAGCTTTTGGTGCAGGAGCCGATTTTGTTATGTTGGGCGGAATGCTTGCTGGACATACAGAAAGCGGTGGAGAATTGATCGAAGTAAATGGCGAAAAATTCAAACAATTTTACGGAATGAGTTCTAAAACTGCAATGGACAAACATTCTGGAGGCGTTGCTGAATATAGAGCGAGTGAAGGGAAAACAGTTCAAGTTCCGTTTAAAGGAAATGTGATTGAGACTGTTTTAGATATATTGGGCGGGATTAGAAGTACTTGTACTTATGTTGGTGCATCAAAATTAAAAGAATTGACTAAAAGAACGACTTTCATCCGCGTAAGCGAACAGGAAAATCAAGTTTTTACAAAATAAATATGATTAAAATTACCGAAGCATTTCTTGAAGATATTGCTAAAATTCAAGAAATCGCGCATATAACTTGGCCAATAACTTATGGCGAAATTTTGACTTCAGAACAATTAGATTATATGTTGAATTTAATTTATTCTGATGAAGCGCTTTCAAAACAAATTCAGAATAAAGAACAGTTATTTTATTTAATTTCAGATTCTGCATCCGTTATTGGTTTTATCGGAATTGAACATCATTATAAAAATGAAGCTATAACTAAAATTCATAAAATCTACCTTTTGCCAGAAACACAAGGAAAAGGTTATGGTAAAGTAGTTTTTAATTCTATTGAAAAACTAGCTTTAGAGAATAATTCAAAAGAACTTTTATTGAACGTAAACCGCTTTAATACCGCTTTAAACTTCTATAAAAAATTAGGTTTCGAGATCAAAGAAACGGTTGATATAGAAATTGGAAATGGGTATTTAATGGAGGATTATGTGATGGGAAAAGGGTTGTAATTAAATTGAAAACGAAAATCATTAGCAAATGGATTTTATTAAAAATTTTTTAAATAAGACAAAAAAATACGAATTTGAGTTTAATGAAAACGGAAAACATCAACTAGGAGGTGAAATACCAGACGAGTTTATAATACCAGAGAATGAATTTAAATCAAATTTTCAATATTTAGGTTATATAAATAATGATGATGAAGTTTTCAATTGGCTTCCCTTTAAATTAAATTTAATATGTCCAATATATTTAGATATTGATTTAATATTTCTGGATTATGAAAAACCAAATGAGCCAAAATTAATTTATCCGAAAAACACATCAGAAATAGGAAGTGCTTATACAACTTTAGATATCAATTCAAGAGTAATTTATGAGGCTCAAAATTTTTCTTTAATTGAATTTGATGGCGTAACAGAAGATAATGAGTTTGATATTAAAGGAATTGCAGGAAAACCTCATTGGGACCAAAAACAGAATATTCCAAAGTGTCCTAAAACAAATAATAAAATGAAGTTTGTTTGCCAATTGACAAGTTGGAATGATGTGCCAACAAAATATACAAATGTAGTTGCCGACAATGATTATGAACAAAATTTGTTTTCAAAAATGAACTTTTGGGATGATGGAAGCTTGTATGTTTTTATAGAACCAGAAGCAAAAACCGTTTGTTGTTTTATACAAAACACATAAAAGTCAGTTGCTTGCATTGATTTTTATTCAATCAACTCACAAGTATATCATGCATAAACAATAATCCTTTCACTTCATTCAAAGAAAAAATAGCTTTCTTCAGTTTCGTTTTAGTTGGATCAATAGTATAATTGTAACTTGTTTTAAAATCGGCTTTGTTGGCGATGGCTTTGTTGAATTCGGAACGGTATAAATCGCAATTATCAAAAACTACACTGGTTAAATCTGTTGCCATAAAATCAACAGCAATTAAACTGCAATTGGTAAAAATTGTTCCTTTTAGTTTTAAAGTGTAAAACTTCGAGAAATCGAGAATACAGTCATTAAAACCAATTTCAAAAATAAGTTTGTCGCACATGGCGAAATTTACTTCTTTAATTTCGCATCGATTAAAAGTTGCAGTTCTAAAAGCTACATAATTAATTTTTGCTTCAGTAAAAATGCAATCATTAAAAACACAGTCGATAAAAGTAACAGCCAGAAAAGTACAGGCAGAAAAGTTACAATTATTAAAAACGCAACATTCGAAGTCCTTAAAATTTAAGTCATCTTTTGCGTAAATAATCGTATTGTATTCTCTATCAAGAAAATATTCGCTTTCTTTTTTCAACTCTTTCGGGTAATTATTTGAGGGTGAAAAGTTACTAATTTACTATAGAAAAATCGGAACAAATTATAAATGATTTTGATTTCATTCGCATTTTTAATTGATAAAATAATGTAGCTTTACACTTATTTTTTAGTCAAAATTTATCAATTTCATTATATGGAATCAACAAGAAAGGAACATGATTTTTTAGGAGAATTAGAAATTCCGAATCATTTATACTACGGAATCCAGACTTTTAGAGCTGTTGAAAATTTCAATATCACAGGAATTCCGATTTCGAAAGAACCTTTGTTTATCAAAGCTTTAGGTTATGTAAAAAAAGCGGCAGCTTTGGCTAATAAAGATTGTAATGCAATCGATCCAAAAATTGCCGAAGCGATCTGTTACGGAAGCGATCAGGTAATTGCGGGTAAATTTGATAAAGAATTTGTGAGCGATTTAATTCAAGGCGGCGCGGGAACTTCAGTAAATATGAATGCAAATGAAGTTATTGCAAATATCGGATTGGAATATCTTGGACACAAAAAAGGAGAATACAATTTTCTTCATCCAAATAATCATGTAAACTGCTCTCAGTCAACAAACGATGCTTATCCGTCGGCATTTAGAATCGCTTTGTATTTGAAAATGGAAAGCTTTATTAAAACTTTTGCTGGTTTGGAAGTTGCTTTCGCTAAAAAAGGCGAGGAGTTTAAAGAAGTTTTAAAAATGGGAAGAACACAGTTGCAAGACGCTGTTCCGATGACTTTAGGACAGGAATTTAAAGCCTATGCAACCACAATTGGAGAAGATATTCAACGCTTGAAAAATGCACAGGAATTATTATTAGAAATTAATATGGGCGCAACCGCAATTGGAACAAAAGTAAATGCTCCAGAAGGTTATCCTGAAATTTGCGTAAAATACTTAGCCGAAGAAGTTGGAATTCCTTTAACGCTTTCGCCAGATTTAATTGAAGCAACGGTTGATACAGGAGCCTACGTTCAAATTATGGGCACTTTAAAACGTTCGGCGGTTAAAATTTCTAAAATTTGCAACGATTTACGTTTATTAAGTTCTGGGCCAAGAACAGGATTAAATGAAATCAATCTTCCAGCGCGCCAGCCAGGTTCTTCAATAATGCCAGGGAAAGTAAATCCGGTAATTCCAGAAGTTGTTAATCAAACTTGTTTTTATGTAATTGGTCAGGATTTAACCGTTACAATGGCGGCAGAAGCGGGACAATTGCAATTGAACGTTATGGAACCTGTTATTGCTTTTGCCATGTTTACATCGTTAGATTATCTTTCAAATGCGATTCAGACTTTAATCGATAAATGCATTAACGGAATTACAGCAAATGTTGACCATTGCTACAATATGGTGATGAATAGCATTGGAATTGTAACGCAATTAAATCCAATTATTGGTTACGAAGAAAGTGCCAGCATAGCAGGCGAAGCTCTGAAAACAGGGAAAAGCGTGCATGAAATTGCTGTTTTAGAACGAAAGTTAATCACTCAGGAAAAATGGGATGAAATTTATTCTTTAGAAAATCTAATTCATCCAAAGTTTATTACAAAGTAATTTTGTCTTAAAAATAGAGAATAACAAGCCGTCAAGAAATTGATGGTTTTTTTTGTGCTTTTAATAATTATATTGTGTAAAGTGTTGAAAATGAATTATATTTACTAAAGAAGTAAAACTTGATTTTTTAGAAATTAAAACTTTACGAGCATGAAATTCTCTAATAACAAAAATTTTCAGCATGCTATAAAAGTAACAGTTTTACTTTTTATACTTCCATTGTTTCTTAATGCTCAAAGTGAATTTGAATCGCAAAATCAAGATGAATGTCCTCCAAAAACTATTTTAGAGCTTTTTAAGAAAAAGGATTCTGCTTACGTAGTTAAACCTACAAAAAATGACTTTTTCCTTGTAATTCCAGCAATTGGTTCTCAGCCCGCCACAGGTTTTTTCTTTGGTGCAGTTGCGCAATATACTTTCAAGGGAAAACAAGAAAACGATAAATATTCTGTTGCCAATCTAGGTATACTTTATACTCTAAAAAAGCAATGGATGATTAATGTTAAGAATAATATCTTGTTAAAAAACAATAAAATTTTTCTTAGTGGAGATTATCGATTTTATATTTTTTCGCAACCCAATTATGGACTTGGAACCGATATTATTCCGCCACGAAGAGACCGTTCTGATGGTTTTAGCATTGATTCTATTGCGCAATCAATGGATTACAATTATTTCAAATTTCACCAAACCGCTTCTTTTGAAATGAGAAAGAATTTTTATGTTGGCGGCGGTATAAACATCGATTGGTACACCGATATTCAAGACAAAGAACTTGATGTTGAAAACGGAAATTTAACCTATCATTACAATTACAGTCAGTTGCACGGTTTTGATAATTTAGAATATTTTCTAACGGGAGTAAGTTTGAATATGGTTTACGATTCTCGTGATAATCAGGTAAATTCTTCTCGAGGCTGGTTTGCAAACATCAATTATCGTTTTAATCCAGTTTTGTTTAACAATCAAAAATATAGTAATGTACTTTACGCGGAGTATCGACATTTTGTACCTCTTTCGCATAAAAATGACCGTTATATTTTGGGTATTTGGGCTTACGGACAATTTATAACCAGAGGTGAAGTTCCATATTTAAATCTTCCTGCCATTGGTTGGGATCAGCGGAGCAGGAGTGGAGAAGGTTATACGCAGGGTTTATTTAGAGGAAATGGACTCATATATCTTTCAACCGAGTTTAGATTTCCAATTACCTGCAATCAAATGCTTAGTGGAACGGTTTTTACCAATTTTGTAACGGCAAGTAATGCTGATAATAATACAGGACTTTTTCATTCAATTCAGCCAGCGGCAGGAGTTGGATTTAGAATTTTAATTGATAAAAAAACAAGAACCAATTTAGTTGCCGATTATTCTTGGGGAAATAATTCGAAAGGATTTTACTTAAATGCAGGTGAAGTTTTTTAATGTAAATGTTTGATAGTGTGAAAATTAAGTGGTGTGAATATTAATTTTTAGAAGAAAAAACTTAAATTTGATATACCATTTAACTTTCAAACACAAAATTTATGAAAAAGTACAGTTTATTATTAGTTGTATTTCTGTCGGCGATAGGAATGCAGGCTCAAGATGCAAGGTCATTTTCTCTTAATTTATATGGGGGTTACAATTTTTCAGATAAGTTAGATTATGACGGTTATTCTGCAACAATAGAAGATGGTTTTCAATATGGAGCAGGATTTGAATATTTCTTTTCAACAAATAATTCAGTTGAATTAAAGTATTTGAGATCAGATGTAAAAATACCATTTTATGATCCTTCCGGAAGTCAATTAAATTCTAACGATAAAGGCGCATTTAATTTCATTTTATTAGACTTCACTCATTATTTCGATACAGGATCGAATCTTCTGCCTTATTTGGGTGCTGGTGCAGGAGTTGGTATAGTTGAATCACCTCAAGGCGGTAGCGGAACTTATTTTGCATGGGATATAAAAGGAGGGGTAAAGATTAAAACTGCTTCTACAGTGTCAGTAAATATTAATGCCTATTTACAATCTATGTCGGCGGCGGTTGGTGAAAGTTATTATTGGTCATATTGGGTTGGACCAGTTGCAGTTAATGATTACATCTCAACGTACCAATTTGGTCTTGGAGCAGTATTAAGTTTTAATTTCAAAAATTAAGGATTTACAGCTTTAAAACATAAATAAATAAAGATGAGCAGGCTATTTGGTCTGCTTTTTTTATGTTTTGGCATAATTGTTCATAATAAATCATAATTTCTATCCGTAATAAGTACTATTTTTAAAACTCAATGCTTATTTTTGTTGTATATACAAACTTCTTAAGATGAAATTACTGATAGTTGAAGACGAACCAAATCTATTATCGATACTACGAAAAGGATTTGCTGAAAATAATAATGAAGTAAGCGTTGCCATGGATGGTAAAACAGCCTTGGAGATGATTCACAACTATACCTTTGATGTTGTCGTCTTAGATGTAATGCTTCCAGATATTAACGGAATCGAAATCTGCAGAAGACTTCGCGCAAGCAAAAACTTTGTTCCAATTTTGCTTTTAACAGCTTTAGGAACTTCAGAAAATATTGTAACAGGACTAAACGCTGGTGCAGATGATTATTTGGTTAAACCATTTAAGTTTGGAGAATTAGATGCAAGAGTAAATGCTTTGTACAGAAGATCGCATCAGGAAACAGAAAAAATAGATACCATTATAATTGCTGACTTAGAAATAAACGGACGAGCAAAATCTGTAAAAAGAGGCGGAGAAAATATTACTTTGACTGCAAAAGAATTTAAACTTCTGTATTATTTAGCAAAAAACACAGGAAGAATTGTTTCAAGAGATCAGATTTTGGATAATGTTTGGGATATCAATTTTGATATGAATACTAATGTTGTCGATGTATATATTACTTATTTAAGAAGAAAAATTGATAAGCCTTACGGTACCAAATTAATTCACACAATGAAAGGTTTGGGCTATGTTATAAAGCCATAAAATGGATATTAGAAAAAAAATTACCTTTAATTACGTTGCCCTTTCTACCTTTAGTACGTCTCTATTGTGTATCATTGTTTTTTTTCTGTTTAGAGAAAATAACCGCTATCACTTTCTAAAACGTTTAGATGATAGAGCTAAAATCGTTTCTTCTATTCATTTTCAAAAAGATCCAGAAAAGATTAAGTATTATAAAAACCTTAAAAAAAATGGACTTGAAGAATTAATTGAAGAAGAAGAATATGTATTGAAAATTAATAGTGAAAACAGTTTTGATTACAATACTAATTTAAATCTTCCTAACACTTTTTATACCAATATATTAAAAACAGGAAAAGATTCTTTTGAAAGGGATAACAAATATTATTTAGGTCAGATTTTTCAAGAAAATAACCAAAAATATATGGTAATTGTCGGAGCGAGAGATCGCAAAGGAAAAGACACAACTGTATATATTGTCAAAATTATGCTTTTTGGCGGAATCGGTTTTGTTATTCTGGCGTTTCTTTTAGGACGATTTTTAGCCAAACGTGTCATTAATCCTGTAGCGCGAATTACCAAAGAAGTAAAAAGAATAAGCGCTTCTAATCTTCATAACAGACTTCCAGAAGTTAAAAATTCTGATGAAATTTCAGATTTGACCAACACTTTTAATAATATGCTTGATCGATTGGAAACTTCTTTCGAAATACAAGCTAATTTTATTAATAATGCTTCTCACGAATTAAAAACGCCGATTACGACTATTATTGCCGAGTCAGAAATTATGCTGCTCAAAGAACGTGAAGTGGCAGAATACGTAGAATCTTTAGAAAATATCTACAGCCAAGCTTCAAGATTAGGAAATCTAACAGAAAGTCTTCTTAAACTAACTCAAACTGGTTATGACGGACAAAAACAAGTTTCGGATATTGCCAGAATTGATGAATTACTATTGGATGTAAAATCGGATTTGGATAAAATTTATCCTGATAACCGAGTAAGTGTTAGGCTTAATTTTGCTCCAGAAGATTCTAATTTACTTTTATTGCCTTGTAATAAACCATTATTAGAATTGGCAATCAATAATATCATTACAAACGGGGTAAAATATTCTGATAATAATGAAGTTTTTGTAAATCTTTCGGCAAATGACGAAATGATTAAAATTACAATTAACGATATCGGAATCGGAATTCCGCCTGAAGATATTCCGCATTTGTACGAACCTTTCTTTAGAGGGAAAATAGCGACCAAATACATTGGTTACGGTTTAGGATTGCCGCTTGCTTCTAAAATTATTAGAATGCATCAGGGAGAACTGCAAGTTCAGTCTGAACAAAATAAAGGTACAATTGTAACTATCATTTTTAAAAAATTGAATATTAAAAAATCTAATGTTTAATTTTAGAAAATTCTAATTTTAGATTAATAAGCGTCTAATTTTCTGAGAGTTATTTTGTAAGTATAAACTAAAAGATTGTACTTATGAAAAATTTTCTAATACCTACGACTTTAAAAGACGATACAATTCTGGCTGTAAAATCTGCTGTGAATCAGTCTAAAAATACGGAATCGGAAATTATTTTAGCATTAGTTTCAGAAGCGCCAGATACTTTTTCTTCGTCTAGTTTTTTAAGAGAAATGAGATCTGGGCTTACTAAAAGTCAAGAAGAGGTTCTAGAAACCTGTCGTTATATTATTGATCATACTCCAAATGTCAAACTAAAGGTTCATAATCAATACGGACTTTCAGCACCAATTTTTAAACGTCTTATCGAAGCGTTTGCTGTTAAATTGGTAATTCTAACTCATTCTTATAAACAAGAAACAAAGAAAATTCACCAATATTTGGTGCAATTGGCTGGAAACCAAAAATGTCCGATTCTTCATTTAAGCACAGAAATTAACAAAGACGTGCTTCATAAAGCGCTTTACGTAGAAAATTCAAGCCGAAACATTCATGTAAAAGATGTTCAGGAATTTTTAAGCGCTAATTTCTCTTTCGAAATTGTAAGCCAGACCGCTAGTTTTGAAGATAACTACGAAAGTGTTGCGCCATTTCTATCAGAAGCTATTTCTAAACACAATATTGATATGTTGGTAGAAACTCGAAAAGGCGAAAAAATCAAATTTAAAAAATCTAAAAAAGAAAATGTCAATGAAAAGTTAGGACTTCCTGTGCTTTCATTGTATGAAGAGATGGTTTAAAAAGTTATTAGTCCTTAGTAATTAAAGAGTACTAATGATTCCTGTTTAACTAATTGTATAGTAACCCCCATTTTACAAATGCAAGAATAGTAAAAACTAGATTGTTATTATTTATAAAATCTAATAGCTAAGGACTAATTGCTAATAACTAGATAGTTGTAATATTAATTTAATTTAAATGCCGGAAATATGTTGTTAAAGAAAAGAATACCAATGAAGTACGTTCTCGGGAAAATTAAAGTAGAAATTGCATTAGTATTGGCTTATACCGTACTATTTGAAATATTTCATCATTATTTCATCAATCTTCCTGTAGATATCCCGATTGCCATTCCAACCATGATTGGAACCATAATATCCTTACTATTGGCTTTTAAGTCTAATCAAGCTTATGACAGATGGTGGGAAGCAAGAATTGTTTGGGGAGCCGTTGTAAACGATTCTAGAACTTTAATTCGTCAGGTTTTAACGTTCTATGAAGATCCAGATTTTTCTGTTGAAGCTAGCGAATTCAAGGAAAATTTTGCAAAAAGACAAATTGCGTGGTGTTACAGTTTAGGTCAGTCACTTCGAAATAGAGACGCAATTGCTCCTCTTAATGGTTTGATGAGCGAGGAAGAAATTAAATATATAAAAAATCATCAAAACGTTCCGAATGCAATTTTAATGCTACACGCAAGAGATTTGCGAAATGCAAAAAATGAAAAGAGAATAAATGTCTACCAACAAGTAGAAATTGATAATACTTTGTCAAGATTATGCGATGAAATGGGAAAATGTGAAAGAATTAAAAACACCATTTTTCCAACAACATACAGCATGTATATCAGATTAACATTGTGTTTGTTTATTTTGCTTTTGCCTTTCGGATTGACAAGTGTTTTAAGCTGGTTTGCAATTCCGTTGATTACAGCAATTGGTGGCGCTTTCTTTTTAATCGAAAGAATGGCGATTCATTTGCAAGATCCGTTTGAGAATCGACCAACCGATACGCCAGTTACAACTATTGCAAACACAATAGAAAGAAATATTAAACAAATGTTGAATGAATATCAAAGTGAATTTGACATTTTAAATGAATTTGAATCAAAAGACGAGCCTAAGAAAGTCGAAAAAGGCGCTTATTTTGTCTTATAAATAAACATTTTGGTTATGTTTAATTGTTGGCTGGACAGTGAGTAGTTGCACTGTTCAGCTTTTTTTTATTATTTGAACACATAGAAACATAGTTTTTTGAATGTAAAAAAGGCGTTTCACTTATTTGAATGCACATAGCTATGTGAGAAACTAGTTTCTTTCTTTGTTCTTTTTCGAAAAAGTGAAATCTATGTCTCTATGTGTTAAAAAAAAAATTATAGCTGCTTCGCCAGTCTCCCTAATGTCTGAATAGCAATTCTCAATTCATTAGACCAAGGAAGCCCAAAACTCAATCGCATACAATTTGAAAATTGATTTTGAAAGGAGAAAATCCTTCCCGGTGCAATACTAATTTTATGTTTTAGCGCCAAATTATAAAAAGCCGCTGTATCGATTTTTTTATCTAATTCTACCCAAAGAAAAAATCCGCCTTGAGGCTGGCTTACTTTTGTTCCAGCAGGAAAAGATTCTAAAACTGTATTGATATAATTGGTGCAATTTCGATTTAAAATCTGGCGTATTTTTCTAAGATGGTTTTCATAACGACCATTTTTCAAGAAATCTCCAACTACTTCATGCGTAATTGTAGAATTAGAAATGGTATGATATAATTTAGTTCTTAAGACTTCTTTTTTAAATTTTCCTGGAGAAACCCAACCAACGCGATAACCAGGAGCTAAAGTTTTAGATACAGAACTACAGCACAAAACAATTCCGCTTTCATCATAAGTTTTGCAATTTGTTGGTCGGCTTGTGCCAAAGTACAAATCGCCATGAATATCATCTTCAATTAGCGGAACATTGTAGAAATCCATCAATCTAACAATTTCTTTTTTATGTTCATTTGGTAGCATACTTCCAGACGGATTACTGAAATTGCTCATCAAAACACAAGCTTTTACTTTATTTGTAGAAAGTGTTTTTTTAACGGCTTCGAGTTCAATTCCGGTTGTCATATTGGTTGGAAGTTCCATCACGTACAAGCCCAAAGATCTGGCCAATTGCAAAATCCCAAAATAAACCGGACTTTCGGTAATAATAGTATCTCCAGGTTTTGTCAACGTTAATAGACAATCTGAAATTGCCGAAATACAGCCAGGCGTGGTTATAATATCATCTTCAGTAAGAGAACCGCCCCAAGTAAAAGACCAACGTGCAATTTCTTTTCTTAAATTACTATTTCCTTCAATTTCCTCATAACTCGTTCCGCTGTTTTGTAATTGACGCATCGCTTGAACCATTCCTTTATTCAGTTTTGCAATTGGAAGTAATTCATTAGACGGAAAACCAAGAGAAAGCATCGTAATATCTTTTTTGCGCATATCGCCATAAACTAGATCAACTAAGTCTTCACGATCAATATTTTCAAGAGTCAAAATCGGTGTACTTGCCGAAGGTTCTGGAATTACGCGTGCAGAAATATTACTTACATAATAACCTGATTGAGGGCGAGATTCAATCAAAGAACGGCTTTCAACTTCATAATAAGCTTTGCTTACTGTGCTCATGCTGTAACCTGTTTCGGCACAAACTTCTCGTATAGAAGGCAATTTGTCGCCAACATTTAAAAGTCCCGATTTAATCTGTTTCTCGATTCGGTCAGCAAATTGAAGGTATAAGTAATTCGAATTTTTCATAAAAATAAAAACTGTTATGCTGCAATTTACAAAAACTGTATCTGTATTGCTGTTTTATTTTTTAGAAATTTGCCTCATCAAAGAAAATAAATTCAAAAGCAATTTTTGTGAAGACAACAAAATATTATATAGCAGCAATCTCAGCCTTTGTAACGTGGGGACTTTTCAGCTTGGTTTTAAAACCAATTCATGAATATCCTTCGTTGGATATTTTGTTTTTTCGAGTTTTTAGCTGTGGTATTTTGATGCTTTTAATTGCTTTTATATTCAAAAGAAAACAAATAAAAGAAACCATTCAAATCTTTAAATCTTTATCAAAATCAGAAAAAAGAAAATCGATTTTATTGAATATTGGCGGAAGCGCATTTTTGATGGCAAATTGGTTTACATTTATTTATGTAGTCAATCATGTTAGCGTAAAAGCGGCTTCTCTGGCTTATCTCGTTTGTCCAATTCTGACGACTTTATTGGCTTATTTTATTTTGCACGAAAAGCTTCTAAAAACACAATGGCTTTCTGTAGGTTTAAGTATTTCAGGATGTTTGCTTCTTTCATACAGCGATATTATGGATATGTTTTTTAGTATCATTATTGGTCTAACGTATGCAGCATATTTAGTAAGCCAGCGCGCCAATAAAGGTTTTGATAAATTTATTGTATTGACTTTTCATATAACATTAGCAGCATTGTTTTTGTTACCTTTTTATCCGGTTTTTGGGGGACCGGTACCAACGGAATTTAAGTTTTATCTCTGCATTGAGACCATTGCAATTATGTTTACGATAATTCCGTTGTTTTTAAATTTATATGCACTTTCTGGAATCAATTCTTCAACAGTTGGGATGCTTTTAAACATCAACCCGATGATTGCATTTGGATTAGCGGCTTTTGTTTTTAATGAAAAAATATCGCTTTTGCAGATTACCGCTTATGGTATAATTTTTACCGCAGTGTTAGTTTTTAATTCACATCATATTTTTGCCATAAAGCAAAAATTGACCTCAATATCCAAGGGTTCTTAATTCTTAGTTTTCATATTTTTTATTGGTTTAAAATCGAAAATTATCAGAATCTTAACAGGATGTTTAAACAGGAATGAGTATTTTTCATTCCTGTTTTTTTTTGCTATAAACAGAAAAAATATTTAGCCACAGATTTCACGGATTAAAAGGATTATAGTCTTTGTGCAAAAAAGTGTTGCCACGAATTGCACTAATTTTCACGAATTAAATTGTTTTTAGAATAGGTAATAAAATTTGTGAAAATTAGTGGAATTCGTGGCGAATAAAAAAAATCATTTTAATCTGTGAAATCTGTGGCAAAAACTATTAAAAACCGAATACTATTTATATGAAAATATCCAAACTTCAAGCTTTTACACCCTTATTTTATTTAGTGTGGTCAGATGATTTACTGACACAGAAAGAATTTTCTACTTTAAAAAATTTCATCAATTCGCTAACTGTTTTATCAGAAGAAGAAAAAGGATATTTATTATCTAAAGTTGATATTTCAAATCCGCCTTCGCGAAATGAACTCACACAATGGAAATCGGATATTGAAAAAAGTATTCAGGATACTTCTTCTATAAAATCGATTTTTGATATTGCAAAAGCACTTTCAGGCAACGATTTAGATTTATCTCCAATAGAATCAGATTTTAAAAAACTAGAAAATGATTTAGGAATTTTGGGCGAAGAAGCGCTTCAGAATTTCAAAACAAAAACGGGTTCTTTTACCGCAAATTCTCATACAAACGCAAGTTTTGACATTCAGAAAATCACAAAAATTTTAGACGGAAAAGAAGCAACAATAATTGAAAAAGTAAAATCGGTTATTTCTAGACCTGAATTTGCTTATGAAACTTCTACAGATATTAATGTTTTCAGAGAAACGGTCTACAAATGGTGTAAAATTTTAGCCGATGAAAATCTTGGAAGTATGGCTTATCCGAAGGAATACGGTGGAGGAGGAAACGTAGAAGATTATTTTGCTATTATGGAAACGCTGAGTTACCACGATTTAAGTTTGGTAATAAAATTCGGTGTTCAGTTTGGGCTTTGGGGAATGAGCGTTCAATCTTTAGGAACAGAAAAACATTATGCTAAATATTTGAAAGACATTGGTTCACTAAAACTTCCAGGCTGTTTTGCGATGACCGAAACACATCACGGATCTAATGTAAAAGGTTTAGAAACTACTGCAACTTACAATCATAATGATCAGACTTTTACGATTCATACACCAAATAAAAATGCTCAGAAAGAATATATCGGAAATGCAGCAGTTCATGGACAAATGGCAACTGTATTTGCAAAACTAATTATCGACGGACATGATTATGGCGTAAATGCTTTTGTTGTCCCGTTAAGAGATTCCAACGGAAATGTTGCAAAAGGCGTAACCATTGGCGATTGCGGACATAAAATGGGACTAAACGGGGTTGATAACGGAACAATTAGTTTCGACAATGTAATAATTCCGAAAGACGATATGCTGGATCGTTTTGCTTCTGTAAATGAAAAAGGCGAATTTGAAAGTCCGATTCCGAGTGATAACAGACGATTTTTTACAATGTTAGGAACTCTGGTTGGAGGAAGAATCGGAATTCCGCGTTCTGCTTTAGCGGCTGCAAAATCAGGATTGACAATTGCTGTTCGCTACAGCGATCAAAGAAGGCAATTTGGACCAGAAGGCGGATCTGAAGTTCCGATTTTAAACTACAGAATGCATCAACGTAGATTATTGCCACATTTGGCAAAAACTTATGCGGTTCATTTTGCCCTTCAATATCTTACAAATAGATTTTTAAATAGAACCGAAGCAGAAATGCAGGAAATCGAAGCTTTGGCGGCCGGAATGAAATCGTATTCGACTTGGAGCACGAGAGATATTTTGCAAGAATGTCGTGAAGCTTGCGGAGGAAAAGGTTATTTGTCTGAAAATAGGATAGATGCCTTAAAAAACGACACTGAAATTTATACCACTTTTGAAGGCGATAATACGGTTTTAATGCAATTGGTGGCTAAAAATCGTTTGTCTGAATTTAGAAAATCGTTTGGAGAAATGGGTTCTTTAGGAATCATTAATTATGTTTACGAAAACGCTAAAACGGCAATTACGGAGAAAAATCCAATAGCGACACGCAGAACAGATGACGAACATTTATTAGATAGCGAATTTCATCTTCAGGCTTTCGTTCATAGGGAAAAAACAATTTTGGCTTCGGCAGCAAGACGTATTAAAAAATTGGTCGATGGCGGTTTAGAAGCGTATGATGCTTTTAATGTTGTTCAGCATCAAATGATTGATGTGGCTCAGGCTTATTTGGAAAGAATTGTTTTAGAACAATTTCAAACTGCAATAAAAGAAGTTGAAGATTTGCAATCTAAAGCCATTTTGACAAAATTGAATCAATTGTATGCACTTTCTCAAATAGAAAAAAATAAAGCTTGGTATTTAGAAGACGGATATATGGAAGCAGTAAAAACGAAAGCAGTTCGAAAAATTGTCAATCAGCTTTGTTGGGACATTCGTCCAGACGCTGTGGCTTTGGTAAATGCATTTGATATTCCAGAAAGCTGTTTAGCTGCACCAATTGCAGTAAATCTTTAATTTTGAAATAAAACTATAATAGATGATTTCAGTTTAATAAATTTAAACTGAAATCATTTTGTTTATAACTGGATTGAGTTTGTGATTTTTTTATTTATAGCAAAATCTAAACGCAACCCATTTTTAGTACATTTTAACCACATTTAAATAATTCGTTTTTTATATTTTCGCTTTGCTATATTTGTAATTCCTTTATATTAAATCGTCTTGAAAAATTATTACTTGTTTCTAATTCTTATTTTGATAAATTTTCCAGTTTTTGCATTGGATAATACAGATGTTATTTTAAAAGAATTAAATGAAGCGATTAAAAATAAACAGCATTATGTAAAGATTAAAGAAGAACGAATTTTCAACTTCAAAAAAATAAAATCGGAGAATTTGACAAAAGAGCAAGAGTATAATTACAACAAAACATTATACCTTGAATATCAAAAGTTAAATACAGATTCTGCCATTCAATATGTAAAAAAGAATTTAAGAATTGCAGAACAACTTCAAAACAAAGAACTTTTAAATTTAGCACAATTACAATTAGTTACGCTTTATTCTTCGTCAGGAAAATATCGTGAATCTGAAGCTATTTTAAAAAGTATAAATAAAAAAAATCTGTCGGCTTCTTTGCTTCCAAACTATTACATTTCGTATCGAGAGTTTTTTGAGCATTATGCTGCAAATAGCGATAATCGACAATATAGAATACAGATTGGAAAATATCGTGATTCATTATTAGCAGTTCTAAATCCGAATACTTTAGATTATCAAATAAATAGAATTCAGCAGAATATTTTCATTCATAAAAAATATAAAGAACCAGAAAAGCAATTACTTTCTTTATTAAGTAAAACAAAAGAGGAAAGTCCGAACTACGCAATGATCACTTATTTGCTTGGTAAAATTGCTGAAGCGACACATCAATTAGAATCGAGAAAAAAATATTACGCGCTTTCTGCCACTTCCGATATTAAAAATGCCAATAAAGACAATGCTTCATTGCAAGAATTAGCTTTGGTTTTTTATGAAATTGGAGATGTAGATATGGCGTATAAATTGACGCAATCTGCTATTGAAGATGCGCTTTATTGTAATGTTCAGTTTAGAACTTTATTGATGTCAGAAGTTTATTCGATTATCAATACCGTTTATCAGGAACGTGAAGCAGAGCGTAAAAGCGAATTGCAAATTTATCTGCTTTGCATTAGTTTGCTTTCTTTGTTTTTGCTGGTTGCGATTATTTATGTGTACAAACAAATGAAGAAAGTTTCGAGAATTCGAACAGAACTTTATGAAACAAGTCAGAAACTAGCAGAATTAAACAAAGATATAACCGAAACCAATAGCCAACTTCAAGAAAGTAATTTGCAATTGTCTGAATCTAATTTAGTTAAAGAAGAATATATTGCGCATTTTTTCAATCTTTGTTCTACTTATATCAATAAACTGGAGAATTACCGCATCATTTTAAATAAAAAAGCCACCGCAAAACAGTTTGACGAAATTTACAAAATTCTAAAATCAACAACTTTGGTTGATAATGAATTGGAAGAATTGTACAAGAATTTTGATATTATATTTCTGAATTTATATCCAACATTCGTTAAAGATTTTAATGCTTTATTAATTCCCGAAGAACAAATTGTGCTTAAACAAAATGAATTATTAAATACCGAACTTCGAATTTTTGCTTTAATCAGATTAGGAATTACAGATAGCGTTAAGATAGCTGCATTTTTACGTTACTCTTTAAGCACAATTTATAACTATCGAACAAGAGCTCGAAATAAGGCAGCCGTTTCGCGAAATGACTTCGAAGAAATGGTTATGAAAATCGGTATAATGTCTTTGAAATCATAAATATTTATTTTAAATCTACTACTTTTTTTGTTAGTTTTTTTATTTTAAATATTTGTAAATCAGTATTTTATTTTTTTAAACCACTACTTTTTTCTATCTAAAAATGTAACTTGTACGATAACGTTTTAGTTTTACAATATGATAGAAAAAGTTTTATAATAATACTTTATACTATTATCTAACTAATGCTTTAATAATTACTGTTATGTTAAAAAACGTTAAAACAATTGTTGTTTTACTTTTACTAAGTTCTTTTGGGATGAATGCCCAAGACAAAGTTCCAGTTTATCTAGACGATAAAAAACCAATGAATGAGCGTGTAGAAGATGCGCTTAAGCGAATGACAACCGAAGAGAAGATCGCCATGATTCATGCGCAATCTAAATTTAGTTCTCCGGGTGTAAAACGTCTTGGAATTCCGGAAAACTGGATGACCGACGGACCACACGGAATTCGTACAGAGGTAAAATGGGACGAATGGGATCAAGCAGGATGGACAAACGATTCTTGTATCGCTTTTCCTGCGCTTACAGCTCTTTCATCAACTTGGAACAAAGAATTGGCTTCTTTATATGGTAAATCAATAGGAGAAGAAGCGCGTTTTCGTAACAAAAATGTATTATTAGGTCCTGGTGTAAACATTTACAGAAGCCCATTAAACGGTCGTAATTTCGAATACATGGGAGAAGATCCGTTTTTAGCTTCTAAAATGGTTGTTCCTTATATTAAAGGAGTTCAGTCAAATGGAGTTGCTGCCTGCGTAAAACACTTCGCTTTAAACAATCAAGAAACAAATCGTAATTCGGTTAACGTAATCGTTGACGACCGTGCGTTGTACGAAATTTATCTTCCAGCTTTTAAAGCTGCTGTTCAAGAAGGTGATGTTTGGGCAATTATGGGCGCTTACAATAAATATAAAGGACAACAATGTTGCCACAACGAATATTTATTAAACGATATTCTTCGCGGAGAATGGGGTTTCAAAGGAGTTGTAGTTTCGGATTGGGGTGGAGTTAATGATACTAAACAAGCAATTCACAACGGTTTGGATATGGAATTTGGTTCATGGACAAACGGACTTTCTTGGGGAACAAGTAATGCTTATGACAACTATTATTTAGCAAAACCATATTCTGAAATGATCAGAAAAGGTGAAGTTGGAACCAAAGAATTAGACGAAAAAGTGCGTCGTATTTTACGTTTGTCTTTCTTAACTACAATGGATAGAAATCGTCCTTTTGGATCTTTTGGAACAGAAGAACACGCTTTGGCTGGCCGTAAAATCGCTGAAGAAGGAATTGTTTTATTGCAAAACAACAATAATATTCTTCCAATCAATCTTTCTAAAACTAAAAAGATTGCTGTAATTGGAGAAAATGCCATCAAAATGATGACAGTTGGAGGAGGAAGTTCTTCGCTTAAAGCAAGATACGAAATTACTCCGCTTGAAGGTTTGAAGAAAAGAATCGGAAACCAAGCTGAAATTGTATACGCAAGAGGTTACGTTGGAGATCCTACAAGTAATTATAATGGAGTTATTGCTAAAGTTAGTTTAGAAGAAAAACGTCCTCAGGCAGAATTGACTGCTGAAGCTTTAAAAATTGCTAAAGATGCAGATATTGTTCTTTTCATTGGAGGTTTAAACAAAAGTGAAAACCAAGACGATGAAGGACACGATCGTAAACATTTAGAATTGCCTTATGGTCAAGACAAATTAATTAGCGAATTAGCAAAAGTGAATAAAAACATTGTTTTCGTAAACATTTCTGGAAACGCAGTAGCAATGCCTTGGATTAAAGAAGTTCCAGGAGTTGTTCAAGGCTGGTTTTTAGGAACTGAAGCAGGAAATGCTTTGGCGAATGTTTTGGTTGGAGATGTTAATCCGTCTGGAAAATTATCTTTCACTTTCCCAGTAAAATTAGCTGATAACGGCGCGCACGCTTTAGGAGAATTTCCTGGTGGGGATGAAGTAAAATACAATGAAGGAATTTTTGTTGGTTACCGTTGGGTTGACAAAAATAAAATCAAACCTTTATTTCCTTTTGGATATGGTTTGAGCTACACAACTTTTGCTTACGGAAAAGTTACGGCTGACAAAAAACAGATTAACGCTGGAGATAAAATTACATTCTCAGTTAATGTGAAAAATACTGGAAGTAGAGAAGGATCAGAAGTGGTTCAATTGTACATTACAGATTCGAAATCTTCATTACCTCGTCCGATAAAAGAATTGAAAGGTTTTGAGAAAGTAGCTCTTAAAGCTGGAGAAGAAAAAACAGTAACGTTTACAATTGATAAAACGGCTTTAAGTTTCTTCGACGATAAAAAACATGACTGGGTTGCAGAACCTGGTGATTTCGAAGCAATTATTGGTGCTTCATCAACAGATATAAAATCTAAAGTGGGATTCTCACTTAAATAAGTTTTTATTTCTAAAAATTGGTTGGTTTGTAAAGCTGCAAGTGTCAAAATTTGCAGCTTTGCTTTTGTCTTAAAAAAGTTAGATGTTAGAAGTAAAATGTTAGACGTTTTGCTTTCTCTAAATTAGAATCAAATAAAAATGAAAAGACTATTATTTTTTACAATTGGACTTGTATTGTGCCAAAATATTTCAGCACAAACGCTCAATAAAATGCAATGGTTTAATGAACCTGAAAAATGGGAAATTAAAAACAATGCTTTAATTATGAATGTTACCGCAAATAGCGATTATTGGAGAATTTCTCATTACGGATTTACTGTTGATGACGCGCCTTTCTACTACGCAAATTATGGCGGTGAATTTGAAGCTAAAGTAAAGTTGACAGGAAATTACATTGCTAGATTTGATCAAATGGGTTTAATGATTCGCATTGACGAAAAAAACTATATCAAAACAGGTGTTGAGTTTGTTGACGGAAAATTTAATGTTAGCACCGTTGTCACACACGATAAAAGCGATTGGAGTGTAACAACTCTAGATAAAGTACCGCCTTTTATCTGGATTAAAGCCGTTAGAAGATTAGATGCCGTTGAGATATTCTATTCTTTTGATGATAAAAATTACATCATGACCAGAAACGCACCGTTACAAGATAATACGCCAGTTATGGTTGGTTTAATGGCTGCTTCTCCAGACGGAAAAGGCTTTGAAGCTAAATTCGAAAACTTTTCTGTAAAACATTTGCCAGATCAAAGAAGAGCGGAATGGCTTAAAAACCATCAATAATTGTTAATTGTAAATTATCAATTATCAATTAACCACTAACAATTAATAATTCACCATTATTATGAATGATATTACACCTAAAAAACACTACGAAATTCTAGATGGTCTGCGTGGTGTTGCAGCTATTTTGGTAGTTGCTTTTCATATATTTGAAGCTTTTGCTGGCGGAAATCGTTTCAAGCAAATTATCAATCACGGATATCTTGCCGTTGATTTCTTTTTCCTTTTATCTGGATTTGTTGTCGCTTACGCGTATGACGATCGCTGGGCAAAAATGACACAATGGGAATTTTACAAACGCCGATTAATTCGTCTCCAGCCAATGGTAATCATGGGAATGATCATTGGTGCGATCTTTTATTATTTTCAAGCTTCAGATATATTATTTCCAATGATTGGAGGAATGGAAGTTTGGAAAGTAATTCTAACTATGGTAATTGGTTTTACATTATTGCCAATTCCGCCTTCTTTGGAAATTAGAGGTTGGGGAGAAATGCATCCGTTAAATGGCCCAGCGTGGTCACTTTTTTTCGAATATATCGCGAATATCTTATACGCCTTAATCTTCCGTAAATTTTCAAATAAAGTAATGTCGGTTTTTGTATTGATATTTGCTGGATTGCTAATCAATTATACCGTTTTTGGACCAAAAGGTGATGTAATAGGAGGCTGGTCACTAAATTTAGAACAGCTCAATGTTGGTTTTACACGTTTATTATATCCATTTTTTGCGGGAGTTTTGTTATGTCGTTTGGGGAAACTAATTCATGTAAAAAACGCTTTCTGGATTTGTACCCTTTTGATAACAATTGTTTTAGCGCTTCCAAGATTAGGAGATGAAAATAGCCTTTGGCTAAATGGTATATATGAATCGATTTGTATTATTTTAATTTTCCCGCTTATTGTATCGATTGGCGCGGGAGGAGAAATTAAAAACGAACTTTCTTTAAAAATATGCAAAGCTTTAGGAGATATTTCTTATCCGATTTACATTACGCATTATCCTTTAATTTACTGGTTTACAGCTTGGGTTGTAGACAATAAAGTTTCAATGGCAGATGGATATTTAGAAGGAATTGGAGTTTTAATTGTAAGCATCATTTTAGCTTTTGTCTGCTTAAAGTTATATGATGAACCAGTTAGAAATTGGCTTGTAAATAAATTTCAAAAAAGATCTAATTAAGAGACAAAGAAACAAAGTGACAAAGGTGCAAAGTTTTTTATACTTTATCCCTTTGTATCTCTGCAAGCTTGTAACTCAATAAAAACATTGAATTTCTAAATTTTGTTAGTTGTAGATATTCATTAAAAGGATAAACTTAATTGTTTATCCTTTTTTATATTTTGTTTACAAATTTTTGCATTAGACAATCATTCCGTAGGAATGTTTCGTTGGTAGAAAAAAAATAATGACCAAAACATTTACGTTCCGTAGGAACGTTTGATATACGAAAGAATTAGAGACACGAAAGCAAACGTTCCTACGGAACGTAAAACCCGGCAACAAAATTATTTTCTACCAACGAAATGTTCCTACGGAACAAAGAAATATCTAAAAAAATGGTCGCCTCACTTTTGAGACAGCCATAAAAAAAAATAATAAAGAGAATCAAAAAGAAAACCTCTGTCCCTTTGAGCCTCTGCCTCTTTGAACCTTCATTACAATAATTCATAAAAATTTCTTTTCCCAATTTTAATTTTGGTCTCTTTTTTTAATGAAATCAATTCGTACGGATTTATAATTTTTTCGTGATTAATCTGAACGGCGCCACTTTCAATCAATCTTCTGTTTGCCGATTTCGTAATGTCATTTTTGATTAAAGCACACAAATCAATTAATGCAATTTCATTCAATTCATTTCCTAACGAAGAAATCATAACCGACATAAATGATTTTGCCTCTGCATTTTTATTTTGAAATTGATTGATAAAGAATTTCTCTGCATCTTCAGCGCTTATTGCATCATGGTATTGCGTTATAATGTTTTTTGCAATTAACTTTTTAATGTTCATCGGATTTTCGATTTCAAGTCTTTTCTTAATTTCTTGTTTTTCTTTGAATGAAAAATCGGTTGTCAGATCTAAAAATTCTAAAATAAGATCATCAGGAATTGACATCGTTTTGCCAAACATTTCATTAGGTTCATCTGTTAAGCCGATAATATTATTTAGAGATTTACTCATTTTTTCCTTTCCATCAAGACCTTTTAACAAAGGCATGCATATTACAATTTGTCCAGGCATCTTGAAATTTTCTTGCAATTGCCTTCCCATTGTACAATTAAAAAGCTGATCTGTGCCACCCATTTCGATATCGGCATTAATTTTAACCGAATCAAAACCTTGTAAAATTGGGTAAACCAATTCGTGCATTGCAATCGGAGAATTCTCTGCAAAACGCTTATTGAAGTCATTTCTGTGCATTAATTGCGCAACAGTTACATTAGACATAATCTGAATCACTTCGGAAAAAGAAAGTTTGTCCAGCCAGTCAGAATTAAAAACAATCTGTGCTTTATCAACATCAATAATTTTTGACAATTGTGCAATGTAAGTTTCCGCATTATGTTGAACCTCTTCTGCATTTAAAGGTTTTCTGCTTTTGTTTTTTCCAGTTGGATCGCCAATTTGAGCTGTAAAACTTCCTACTATAATTACAATTTGGTGCCCTAAATCCTGAAACTGTTTCAGTTTTTTTAATACAACGGCATGTCCCAAATGTAAATCGGGAGCCGTTGGATCAAAACCAAGTTTGATAATCAGTTTTCTGTTTTCTTTTTCCGCCTGATTTAATTTTTCTTCCAAACCATTTTCAGGAAGAAAGATTGCGGTGTTTTCTTTAAGTTTTTGAATTGTTTCCATTTTTTTGAAAATAAAAAAGCCCGGACAAAATGCCCGGGCTTTAAGGTTTATATAATTTATCTATTTAATTTACAATAGTGAATACGTTGAATTATATGCATAGCCTATCCGAGCAGATATTATTGCATAATAATAAGTGCTGAAAAAAGGAAGACGTAATATGCTGTTCAAGAATTTCATGACTGCAAAGATAAAATTTTTAATTATGTATTCAAAAAAAGCATTTTTCATTTTGAACCTTTCTTAAAATATTTAATTTTTTACGTTCAGTAGTAATGTATGAAATGCTAGAGCATTTAGAACGATACCCAACGTTCCTACGGAACGTGAAAACCGGCAACAACATTATTTTCTACCGACGAGATGTTCCGATGGAACAAAATAATAGATAAAAAAAAGTGGTTGTCTCATTTTTTGAGACAACCACTTTTTTTAAATATAGTAATAAAGACAATCAAAAGGAAAATCTCTTTCCCTCTGAACCTTTGCCTCTTTGAACCTTTAAAAAAAACTTATTCTAAAACCAATTGGCCTAAAGCTTCTTTACTAAAACCTTTTAACTCCTCAGTTTTTCCAGCTTTAATTTTCGCAACCCAATTCGGATCAGATAAAAGAGGTCTTCCAACAGCAACTAAATCAAAATCGCCTCTGTCGAAACGTCTGTTTAATTCTTCCAAAGAAGTTGGCTGAGAACTCTCTCCAGCAAATGCGCCAAAGAAATCGCCAGAAAGTCCAACAGAACCTACTGTAATAGTTGGTGCTCCAGTAACTTTTTTAGCCCAACCTGCAAAGTTTAAGTCAGAATCTTCAAATTCTGGTTCCCAGAATCTGCGTTGAGAAGCGTGTATAATATCAATTCCTGCATCAACAAGCGGAGTAAGCCAAGCTTCTAATTCCTGCGGATTTTTGGCCAGTTTATAATTGTAATCAGAAGGTTTAAATTGAGAAAAACGCATGATCACAGCGAAATCATTTCCAACTTGTCTTCTAATTTCTTTTATAACTTCAATAGCAAAACGATTACGTTCCGGCAATGTTTTTCCTCCGTAAATATCTTCACGTAAATTGGTTTCAGCTCTAAAGAATTGATCGATTAAATAACCGTGTGCACCATGAATTTCGATAGTATCAAAACCTAATCTTTTAGCATCAGCTGCAGCTTTACCAAAAGCAAGAATAGTATCTTCAATATCTTTTTCAGACATAGCAATACCATTTCTAAAATCTGGACGATTCAAACCAGACGGACCTTCAAAAGGAACAGGAGGAACCCATCCAGAATGATGATTATCCATAATTCCCATATGCCAAATTTGTGGTCCCATTTTTCCGCCAGCAGCGTGAACTTCATTAATTACTTTTTCCCATCCTTTTAAGGCTAAATCGCCATAAAAATGAGGAACATTTGCATCATTTGAAGAAGAAGCTCTGTCAATTACAGTTCCTTCAGATAATATTAAACCAACTTCGCCTTCAGCTCTTTTTTGGTAGTAAGCGGCTACTTCGTCAGTTGGAACTCCGTTTGGAGAAAATGAGCGCGTCATTGGCGCCATTACGATTCTGTTTTTCAGGTTTAACGTTTTTAAGTTAAACGGAGAAAAAAGGTTGTTTGTACTCATAGTAATTTTACAAATTAGATTGAATTAATTTACTGAGTGCTTCAAAGGCACCTTCGTTACGTTTATAATAAGTCCATTGTCCAACACGTTTGGCTTCTATGAATCCAGCGCGTTGTAAAATAGACAGGTATTCTGATACTGTAGATTGTGTCAAACCAGCTTTAGCCTGAATTTGCCCAACACAAACTCCGTGTTCAAATCCAGCGTGCTGCAATTGATCAGGAAAGTTGATTTCAGGCTCTTTTAGCCATTCCAGCATTTGCAATCTGGATTTATTTGATAAGGCTTTAAATATTTCTATCTTTTCCATGATGCAAATATATCGACTTTTCCCGATATGCCAATTAAGTAAAAAATATTTAGGATAATTTTATGATGAAGTAGAGGAAATGAGGAAGAATTTGTAAAGAAAAATTATATTTGCTTATGAATTAATCTCGCAAACCGAAACCGATTTTATTCTCATTTCTTCGTAGAAATGACAAATGTTGAGGCAAAACATGATTAAAAAACAACCCCAAATCCAAATAAAACTTAATCTATTATGAAAAAAACTTTACTCATTGCAGCATTTTTATGTTGTGTAGTTACCAATTCAAAAGCACAAGTTGTAGGCGTTGATGTTGGAGATATTGCACCAGAAATAGATCTTCCAAATACAAAGGGAGAAAACGTGGCACTTTCGTCATTACGAGGTTCATTGGTTTTAGTAGATTTTTGGGCTTCTTGGTGCGGGCCTTGCATTAAAGAACAGCCATTATTAGTAAAATTGCACAATGCTTATCCTGAAAAATTATCTATTTATGGAGTTTCTATGGATACTAAAAAGCCATTGTGGACAGCTGCAATTGCAAAGGGAAAATTACCTTGGATAAATGTTAGCGATTTAAAATACTGGCAATCTCCTTTTGTTGCTGACTATAGATTGCAATCTGTTCCGTTGAATTTTTTAGTGGATAAAAACGGAATTATTTTAGCAAAAAATATTCATGGAAAAGCTTTGGAAGATAAAATTAAAAGTCTGTTGGCACCGTGATGATTCATAAAATGGAGTCAAACCTCTCTCTGTCAGATTTTCGTTTAAGATTGCAGAATAATATAGAAATTGGTTCTTTAAAAGTGAATCTAAGACGCTTTAGGCTATTTCCCATTTTTGGCGGAGTAAAACCTTTTTACGGACTTTTTGATGATAATAGTTTTCGATTAACTATAAATTCATCGACATCGCCAACTATTTTTATTGTTAGAGGAAATTACAAGAATATTGATAATAGGGTTAATGTGAATTATATTGTTGAAGAAAACAGCAAATTTCAGCTGCTTTGGACAAAATTTTCTCCAGTAGTCTTTCTAATATTCATCAATATATTTTTTCTTTTCTTTGGAAGAGGTCTCAGGCGAGCAACTACAATTGTGAGTTTGTTTCTTCTGCTTGTCATTTTCTATTCCAGATGGAAAGAAGAAAGGAAAAGGAAAAAATTAGAACGAAATTTTATTAGAATCTTTGAAATTAAATGAGTAAAAAAGATTGCGGATAAAATTTTGACAAAGATTAATCCGTTAAGCAAAACTTGAAACCTGAAACATGCGAAACCTGAAACTAAAATTTTAAAAAGCAATTCCAAATTGAAAACCGATTGTAATAGAAATAGGATGATCATTTCCAAAACGGACAGGTAAAGGAACGGCAACAAAATAACTGCAATTATCACTTTTGAGTACAGTTTTATTTATGACAGGTGTAAAACCATATCTACCGCTGCTTTCAAAAGCGGCTCTTCCTGCAAAAGTGTAACCATTTCCTAAAGCTACTAAAACGCCTGGATGAAATAATAAATTAGTCACTTTATCACTGTCTCCTTGAACTCTAATATTTGGAACAACTTCAAAAGAAAAACCTATTTTTTGATTTTTCCAAATGTTGATGCCAGTTGGAAATCCGACGGCATAATAATCTCTAAAATTTACGGTCGTTTGTTCACTGCTAAAAGTGGCGATTGGATGAAGAATTCCAAAATAGCCTGTAATTTTTGGATATGTAGTTTGAGAAAATCCAGAGAAACTTAAAATAAATAAAGTAATTGCGTAAAAGTGTTTTAATGATTTCATTGTAGTTTTTGTTAATTAATAAAACAAAATTATCGACAATGAAAGTTGAGAAATAGAACACTATTTACCTTTTGTATCTAGATTACTTTTTTAAAGTGTTTTTTCTATAAGAAGAAGGATTTTTTCCTGTTTGCAATTTGAAGATTCTGGTAAAATGACTTTGATCTGAAAAGCCCGTCATATAAGCTATTTCGGTTAAAGTATAAGAGGTATTTTGAATAAGATTGATTGCTTTTTCTATCCGAAGTTTACGCACGTATTCACCGAAATTTAAATCTTCAAAATATTTAGAAAACTCTCTCGATAAATAAGATGGATTCAATTCTAATTCGTTTGAAATTTTCTTTAAATCAAAAGTAAACTGTGCATCAATTTGATCCTGAATGATATTTTTTAATTCCTTAACCCATAAAGGCGTTTTTTGATTTGATTTTTTTTCAATCAAAAACTTATTATAAACTTCGTGAAGTAAACTTTCAAATGGGCTATTTTGAAGATGATTTTGTTTGTGTAGATATTTTGCCCAGCTATACAATGCATCGTATAATTTTAGGCCAGTTTCGAGCAATTCGGTATCGTTTGTAATATTATGAGAAAGTCCAGCTGAAATTGCCCAAAGTCCAGCTGCTTCTTTGGCAAGATCGTGGCGGTCGGTGTCGGCGCCACGAACAATTTTTGCCATAATTAAAACTGCTGGATCGCTTATTTGATACTTTTTAATGATGTAATCAAAAGTGCATTCTTCGTTATAATGTGTAAACTCAACATCCGGAATGTCAAACGGAATTGCGTCTAATTCCTTCGCTTTTGCTACAACTTCATCAAAGGGTACATAAATAAATTCGGCCTCTGTGTCAACAAATTTTTTGATTAGCCACGGACAGGCAATTCTATCGATTTTAGGTCTTTCTCTAGTAATCCACTTCATTTTGTAAAGAAAAACAAATTAATTTCCATCAGTTGGATTTTTCTTTACCCCTCCAAAACTTGTTTTCAGCATTTCTCTAATCTGAAACTGCGTCTTGTTTCCCGATGCGCTTTTCCAATCTTTCAAATCAAATATATGAATTTGATCTGCGTAAGGATTTGTTAAAAATGAAATTCGTGAAATTGCGTATTTATAGTATTTCAGTTCGTGAGAAACATGACGATTTGGAACAACAATAAGTATGTTTTCCCATTTCAAAAAGTCCTTCGGAACATCGTTTCGTTCTAATAATCCTAAAGATTCAAAAAAAGCATTAATCTTCTGATCGTTAAGCTCGTTAATCTTATGATCGAGGGTTTTAAATTTACTGTGGAGTCTATTTTCGTTTATAATAGTACTCATAATTTTTTTCGCTTTTTTATGATTTTAAAATAAAGTTACATCAAAAGAAAATCATTTTTGATTTTGAAGCCATTAGATTCATTCTAAATTTTGAATGCCATTTTACGGCTTTAAATATTAGGGAGTTATCATATTTTGATAAAATACTATCGATTTCTTTTCTTCAAAAGCTTTATTTTTATCGTTATTTGATTTTACTAACAAACCAACCTATGAAAACCACTTTTACTCAAAAAGCAATTTTGTTGTTTTTTCTCTTTTTGCTATTGCCAATTTCTGCTCAGAATAAATCGGCTAGAGAATTAATTTTAATTGATAAAGATTGGCGGTTTTCATTCGGACATTTATACGATACCAAAAAAGATTTCGGTCACGCCGAAGGTTATTTTTCATACTTAACTAAAACTGGATTTGGCGACGGACCAGCTGCTTCAGGATTTGACGATCGCGCGTGGAGAAAATTAGATTTGCCACACGATTGGGCCGTAGAACAGCCTTTTAGCGAAAGCGCCAGTTTTAGCCACGGATTTAAAGCTGCTGGTAAAAATTTTCCGGAGAAAAGTATTGGTTGGTACAGAAAAAAAATAACGATTCCGAATAGCGATTTAGGGAAAATTATTTCATTAAAATTTGATGGCGTTTTTAGAAATTCAAAAGTCTTTTTTAACGGATTTTATTTAGGAACTGAACAAAGCGGTTACAATGGTTTTGAATACGATGTATCGGCTTATGTAAATTATGGCGGTGAAAATACGATTTCTGTTCGTGTTGATGCTTCAATGGAAGAAGGCTGGTTTTACGAAGGCGCTGGAATTTACAGACATGTATATCTGCAAAAAACAAATCCGATTTATGTTAAGACAAATGGAACTTTTATAACCTCAGAAATTAAAGGAACCAATGCAGAAATAACGGCAGAAGTTTCTATTGAAAATAAAGGAAATTCTAAAGGTGATTTAGAAATTATTCAGACGATTTTTGATGCTTCGAATAAGCAAATTTCTACTAATTCTGAAAAAAATAATACACCAGAATTTTATAAAACATCAAAATATATTTCAAAATTAAACGTCAAAAATCCGCTTTTATGGGATGTTGATAATCCGAATTTGTATCGTTTGGTAACTAAAATTAGGCAAAATGGAAAAGTCATTGACATTTATGAAACATCTTTCGGAATCAGAACAATAAAGTTTGATCCAGAAAATGGTTTTTTTCTAAACGGAAAACCTTTAAAACTAAAAGGAACAAACAATCACCAAGATCACGCTGGAATTGGAACAGCGCTTCCAGACGAAATTCAATATTATAGAATTAAAAAGCTGAAAGAAATGGGTTCTAATGCTTATCGTTGTTCGCATCATCCGCCTACGCCAGAATTATTGAAAGCTTGCGACGAATTAGGAATGTTGGTTATTGATGAAACTCGTTTAATGGGAATTAATGATTATCATCTGAATGATTTAAAACGAATGATGGAGCGCGACCGAAATCATCCAAGTATTTTTTGCTGGTCGGTTGGAAATGAAGAATGGCAAATAGAAGGCGGAATTATTGGCGAAAGAATTACCAATATTATGCAGGATTTCAGCAAAAGCATTGATCCGACAAGACCTGTAACGGTGGGAATTAGCAGCGGATTTAAAAGTGGAATATCTTCTGTGGTTGAAATTATGGGTTATAATTATCTCGGAAACGGCGATATTGATGCGCACAGAAATCAGTTTAAAAATCAGCCAGGAATGGGAACAGAAGAAGGTTCGACTTTTGCAACGCGCGGAATTTATTTTACTGATGATGCGAAACACTATCAAAGCGCTTACGATAAAAAACCTCGACCGACTTTTTACAGTATTGAAGAAGGTTGGGAATTCTACGCAGAAAGACCTTATTTGGCAGGAATGTTTATTTGGACAGGTTTTGATTATCGCGGAGAACCAACGCCTTACGACTGGCCTTCTGTAACATCGTATTTTGGTATGATGGATGTTTGCGGTTTCCCTAAAGACAATGTTTTTTATCTGAAATCTTGGTGGGGAAAAGAACCCGTTTTGCACTTATTGCCACATTGGAATTGGAGTGGAATGGAAGGCAAAGAAATAGACGTTTGGGCCTATTCTAATTGTGATGAATTAGAGCTCTTTCTAAACAAAAAAAGTTTAGGAAAAAAGAAAATGGAACAAAACGGACATTTAGAATGGAAAGTAAAATACGCACCTGGAACTTTGGAAGCTGTTGGTTATAAAAACGGTAAAAAAGTTTTGACAGAAACTCAAAAAACGACTGGGAAAGCAGAAAATATCAAATTGTCTTTAGATAAAGAAAATATTTTGAAAGGAAATGTTTCTGTAATAACAGTCGAAGTTACTGACAAAAATAGTATTCATGTTCCAACGGCAAATGATGAAATTATGTTTTCTATAAAAGGCGGTAAAATTTTAGGAGTAGGAAATGGCGATCCAACTTCGCTGGAAAGCGATCAATTTATTGATGACATTGCTTTGGTTGCTATAAGTAATTTTAAAGAACAAAAAGTTAATACTGTTTCTTTGCCTCAGCAATTGCCAAATTATTCTGAGAACGAATGGACGGAAGCTTTTAAAGATCGAGATTATAAAAAACAAACGCCATCTTATATTTATAAAGGAGAATTTGATTTGAAAAACAATTCGGCTTCAAATGTTGTGAGTTTCTTTTACAAGAAAATTGGTATTCTAGCTATAGTTTTCATTAACGGAAATAAAATAGAACCAAGTGCAGAAGATTCTCAGAAATATATTCTAAGTTCATCAATTTTAAAAGAAGGAAAAAATACGATTCATATTGCAGCAACGCCTTCACAAAAAATAAAAGATTGGGATGTTATGAATACCGATCCAGGAATTATTCAAGTAATAACACCAGCAGAATCTTGGAAAAGAAAACTTTTTAATGGTTATGCTCAAATCATTATTCAAAAAGATGAAAATGCCAAAGAAGTTATTTTATCCGCTTCCGCGAAAGGATTAAAAGCTGGAAGTTTGAGTTTAAAATAGTTTCAGGTTTCAGGTTTCAAGTTTTATGCGTCGCGTTAAACCTGAAACCTGAAACAAAAAAATAACAAAATAATATTGTTTGATTTTCATAACTTTGCAAAATGAATAATCAAACAGAAACTCAGAATTGCGATTTTACTTCAGATTTAAAACTGAAAGGCTTTAAAGTGTATCAAATAAACGGAGATCAAAGTAAGATTCCCGTTTACAGTCGTAGAGATTTTTATAAAATCTGTATCAATACTAGCAAAAGTCTTATACAATACGCAGATCGCGGAATTGAAACTGACGGAACAATTTTGTTTTTCGGCAATCCGATTATTCCGTATTCTTGGGAAACGCTTTCTGAAGGTTATGAAGGTTATGCCTGTGTTTTTACAGAAGAATTTCTACGAGCAAAAGACCGTTCTGAAACACTTCATGAATCGCCTTTATTTAAAATAGGAGGAACGCCAATTTTTTCTTTAAATGCTGAACAAAAGCTTTTTATAGATTCTTTGTTTCAAAAAATGATTAAAGAATATGAAACAGATTATGTTTTTAAAGACGATTTAATGCGTAGTTACGTCAACTTGATTATTCATGAATCGATGAAAATGCAGCCTTCAGAAAATTTCTTTAAACATAAAAATGCCTCTTCTAGAATTACCTCTTTATTCTTAGAATTGTTAGAAAGACAATTTCCGATAGAAACTAAAAACGAACCTTTGGCATTAAAAACACCTCAAGATTATGCGCAAAGTCTTGCTGTACATGTTAACCATTTAAATCGTTCGGTAAAAGAAGTCACAGGAAAACCGACGACGGCGCATATTACAGAACGAATTATTAATGAAGCAAAGGCTTTGTTGCAACATACAGATTGGAGTATTTCGGATATTGGTTATTCACTTGGATTTGAATATCCGAGTTATTTCAATAATTATTTTAAAAGACTTACAGGCACAGTTCCAAAATCGCTTCGAGTGTAAATTGTTTCAATTTCATAATTTTTTGTTTGAATATTGTTATTTTCAGAAAGTCATGTTGACCTAATTTTGCCTTGAAATTACAACGCTGAAATAATTTATCAGTTTTGGAAAAACTAAATTACTACTTCATAAAGCGGATTCTAGCTTTTTAAAATTTAGTTTATAATTCTGATAATGAATTAGATAAGTTGTTTTTAATATAGTCAATCTCAAAAAAATAAGTAAATTTATGTCAACAAATTATTCAACCGTTATTGAAGAAGGAAAAGTCCCGAATACTTATATGACGGGTGACGTATCCTACAAAAAACAAACTAGTGATATTCATCCAGAAAACACTGTTATTAAGGAAGTTACTTTTGAGCCTTGCGCAAGAAGTAATTGGCATAGCAACGTAGGTCTGCAAATGCTGATTGCAAAAGGAGGAACTGGATATTACCAAGAAAGAGGAAAAGCCGTTAGAAAGCTTCAAAAAGATGAGGTAGTTACAATTTTACCGGGTGTAGAACATTGGTACGGAGCAACTCCATTTGATAAATTCTCTTATGTTGCCATTATCACAGAAGTAGATAAAGGTCATGGAACTTGGTTAGAAAAAGTAACTGATGGAGAATATTTTCTTTTAAGCAGTCTTTAAAGATGCTAAGTTTCTGAGATACTAAGGCTCTAAGTTTTTAGTACTGGCAAATCTTTGCGCACTTTGCGGTTAAATCTGAAACTTGAAACCTGAAACCTGAAACAAAAAAACAACCCTAAAACAAAAATAAAAATGAAAAAACGCATTTTAGGAAATAGCGGTCTTGAAGTCTCTGCATTGGGACTTGGCTGCATGGGAATGAGTTTTGGTTATGGTCCAGCTCATGATAAAAAAGAAATGATTGATTTAATTCGTTCTGCTTATGAAAAAGGAATAACTTTTTTTGATACAGCAGAATGTTACGGTCCATTTTTGAACGAAGAACTTTTAGGAGAAGCCTTAGCTCCATTTCGCGATAAAATTGTAATTGCAACGAAATTCGGTTTTTTAGAAGGTGATTCTAAAAAAGGACTAGATAGTCGTCCTGAATGGATTAGAAAAAGCATTGAAGGTTCATTAAAAAGATTGAATACAGATGTTATCGATTTGTATTACCAGCATCGTGTTGATCCAAATGTTCCGATTGAAGATGTTGCGGGAACAATTAAAGATTTAATTCAAGAAGGTAAAGTAAAACATTTTGGACTTTCAGAAGCTGGCGTTGAAAACATTCGAAAAGCGCATGCTGTTCAACCTGTTACGGCGCTTCAAAGCGAATATTCACTTTGGTGGAGAACTCCAGAAGAAGAAATTTTTCCAGTTTTAGAAGAACTAGGAATCGGATTTGTGCCTTTTAGTCCGTTAGGAAGAGGTTTTCTAACAGCAAAAATTGACGAAAACACGCAATTTGATAGCTCAGATTTTAGAAATTCATTGCCTCGTTTTGCTCCCGAAGCGAGAAAAACAAATCAAGCTTTTGTAGATCTTTTAGGGAAAATAGCTTTAGAAAGAGGCGTAACTAATGCACAAATTGCTTTGGCTTGGAATTTAGCGCAAAAACCTTGGATTGTACCAATTCCGGGAACTACAAAATTGCATCGTTTAGAGGAAAATTTGGGAGCAATTAATCTAGAACTTTCAACAGAAAAAATTGCGGCAATTGAAACGGCATTAGCACAAATTAAAATTGAAGGATCTCGTTATCCAGCACATTTAGAAAAACAAGCAGGTAAGTAAATCAGTTATTTAAACCTGAAACTTGAAACTTGAAACAAAAAACAAACTATAAAAAATGGAAACAAAAAACATAAAAGCATTTGGTACAGAAGCGGCTGACGCGCCTTTACAAACATTAGATATTAAGCGTAGAGCAGTTCAGGCGCATGATGTGGAAATTGAGATTTTATATTGCGGAATCTGTCATTCAGATTTACATTCGGTTAGAAATGAATGGCATGGTACTATTTATCCGATAGTTCCTGGACATGAAATTGTTGGACGTATTGTAAAAGTCGGCGATCATGTAAAAAATTTTAAAGTTGGCGAATTAGCTGGAGTTGGCTGTTTGGTTGATTCTTGCAGAGAATGTGAACATTGTAAAAATGATTTAGAGCAATTTTGTGATGAAGGAAATATCCAGACCTTTAATTCGCCTGACAAGCATTTAGGCGGACAAACTTTTGGAGGTTATTCTCAAAGTATTGTAGTTGATGAAAGCTTTGTATTGCACATTTCAGATAAATTAGATCTTGCAGGAGTTGCTCCATTATTGTGCGCAGGAATTACAACTTATTCGCCATTAAAACATTGGAAAGTTGGTCCTGGTCAAAAAGTTGGAATCGTAGGAATTGGAGGTTTAGGTCACATGGGAATCAAAATAGCAAAAGCTATGGGCGCTCATGTTGTGGTTTTTACAACTAATTTATCTAAAACAGAAGATGCAAAACGTCTTGGAGCAGATGAAGTTGTATTGTCTACAGACGAAGCGCAAATGGCAGAACATGCTAGAAGTTTAAACTTTATTTTAGACTGCGTTTCTGCAGAACATAATATCGATGCTTACTTAAATTTACTAAAAGTTGACGGAACACTTACTCTTGTTGGAGCTCCAATGGATCCGCTTCCTGTAACGTCTTTCAGTTTGATTTTAGGAAGAAGAAGTTTTTCGGGTTCTCTAATCGGTGGAATCGCAGAAACTCAAGAAATGCTTGATTTCTGTGCAGAACATAATATTACAGCTGATATCGAATTGATTGGCGTAAACGAAGTAAATGACGCTTACGAAAGATTATTAAAAGGAGATATCAAATATCGTTTTGTAATTGATATGGCTTCTTTGAAATAAGATTCTAAGACTCTATGATTCTGAGATTCTGAGTTTTTTTGGTATCTAATCACAATATTTCAACATCTAGAAAGTAAAAATAGATGCTGAGATTAAAGACAAAATAAAAAAACTTAGAATCTTCGCATCTTAATAACTTAGCCTCTTTTTTGTATTTTTGAAAAGAACAATCAAAAGCAAATTCTTTGAATAAAGATTCAATTCCTGTTTTATCTGTTGGCAATATACTTGGAGAAGAAACTTTAGGTATTACCTTATTTCGCCATAGCGTAAAGGGAAGAAATGCTTTTGAACAGCCTCATAAACACGATTTTTACCTCGTGTTTTTTGTAGAAAAAGGATCGGGAATTCATAATGTCGATTTCACAAAATACACCGTTGATGATTATCAGGTTTTCTTTGTTAGGCCTGGCCAAGTGCATAATTGGCTGCTAAATGAAGATACAATAGGTTTTCAGCTGATGCTTTCATCTGAAATTGTAAATGTATTTTCAGGTTTAACGGCATTGCCTTTTTTTGAACAAAATGTTCCTTATTGCCTTACATTGAGCGAAAGCAGATTTCAGGAATTAAAAAAACATCTTCATGATATTGAATTATTGCTACTCGAAAATGATTTGTTAAACAAAGAAATCACGTTGTTGCAACTTCATTTATTATTAAAATTGTTGCAGAAAGATTATTTAATTCAGTTTCCAGAACATGATTCTTCTTCAAAACCAGAAAAGATTATTAAACAGTTTAATTTTTTGATTGATCATAATTTTAATGAAGAATCTTCGGTACATTTTTATGCCGATAAATTAAATATTACACCCAATTATCTCAATATTCTTTCGCAACGCTATTTAAAAATTCCTGCTGGCGATGTTATAAAAGAAAGAACAATACTCGAAGCAAAACGTCTGCTTACTAGTACAGACTTATCAATCAAGGAAATTGCTTATCAGTTAGGGTTTAACGATAATACTTATTTTACTAAAGTATTTAAAAAGTACGTTGGCAAAACACCAGGCGATTTTAAAGAAAGTTATAAATTTTACCATCCTTATCCGTAATATTACCGTTCATTTTTCGGTTTCTAAACGAATTTTGCATAATACTTTTCAATATAAAATTTGAATCGTATTATAAAATGTAAAAATCAAGATATGGAAGAAAATCTCATAAGCAGAAAGAAGTTTTTAGGATTAGGAGCAGCGGCAACAGGCGCAGCGTTGTTTTCTGGAATTGGAGCAAATGCAGCTTCGCAAGTTTTGCCGGTTATGGAAGAAAATAAAACTTCAGGAGAATATATTTTAAGCAATGTAAGATTGGAAGATGGTTTTGAATACAACGAAAAAAATGAAGTTGTAGCCACAAAAACAAACTTATACAATCTGCATATTGCTAATGGTAAAATCAAAAGTATCATTTCTGGAAAATCTGATTTAAAACTAAAAACCATAGATGCAAAAGGACTTTTAATGCTTCCGGGTTTGCGAGATATGCACATTCATATCGATAAAACATTTTATGGTGGCACTTGGAATGCAGCTCCTAGAAAAGGATATACCGTAAAAGATATGATTACGCTGGAGCAAAAATTGATTCCGCAATTATTACCCGATTCACAGCGAAAAGCAGAAGAAGCGATTAAATTAATGCAAAGTCAAGGAAGCTATTTTGCTAGATGTCAAACAAATATTGATCCCGTAAGCGGACTGAAAAGTCTGGAACATCTTTTGGCAGCATTAGAAAATAATAAAGATAGTTTTGGATGGGAAATTGTAGCTTTTCCGCAACACGGAATTTTGTATTCGCAGTCAGAACCGTTATTGCGTGAAGCGGCTAAAATGGGAGTTGATTTTATTGGAGGCTTAGATCCGACAAATGTTGATGGCAATATGGAAAAATCGCTCGATGTGATGTTTCAAATTGCTCTGGACAATAAAAAAGGAATTGATATTCATTTGCATGAATCACCGCCATCTGGAAAAGCTGCAATCGAATATATTATAAAAAGAACAGAAGAAAATAAAGAACTGCAAGGAAAAACATATATAAGTCATGGTTTTGCTTTGGCAAGAATGGAACCAAAAGATATGGAGAAAATTGCCGAACAAATGGGCAATTTAGGAATTGGAGTAATTTCGACCATTCCGATTGGAAGAACTATAATGCCAATTCCGACGCTAAAAAAATACGGAGTAAAATTGATGACAGGAACAGACAGTATTGTCGATCACTGGCAGCCTTTTGGAACTTGCGATATGCTAGAAAAAGCAAAATTATGCGCACAACTTTACGGATGGACTGACGAATTTGGTTTAAGCCGAGCACTTCATATTGCAACAAAAGACGAAATTTTACCATTAAATGATGCCGGAACACGAACTTGGCCATTACCAGGAAACGATGCCGACTTTATTCTAGTAAAAGCAAGCTGTTCTGCCGAAGCTGTAGCACGTCTTCCAAAAAGAGAAGGAGTTTTCTTTAAAGGGAAAATGATTTCAGGATCTTTAAAAGTATAGGTTCAAAGGAACAAAGGGACAAAGGTTCAGAGGCTTTCAAAAAAACCTTTGTCCCTTTGTGCCTCTGAACCTTTGTCCCCAAAAAAAACAACCCCCTCAAGCAATTCAACTCTTGAAGGGGTCTTTAGCAAAGATTTGAGGTTCTTAGATGCTACATTTAGAACCTTAGAATCTCAGAATCTTTACTTCTAAAAATAAATAATAACCAATTAAATTTATTTTACTTTTTGTCTAGGTTTTGTTTCAGCAATTTAGCGTGTTCTAAATGTGCCGTTAAACCTGCAATATTATTAGCTGCCCAAGTTCTAACTTCTTGATCGTTGGCATCTTTAGCGGCTTTTTCTAGTTTTTTGATTGCTTTTTCGTGACCGTCAATCATTAAGTCAGCGAATTTTTTATCGAAATCAACACCAGTTTTTTCGTTCAATTTATTGTATTCCTCTTGTCCGTCTTCAGTTAAAGAAGTTGGAAGAGTAAAGTTTTTCGCTTTTGCTAATGCACTAACTTCAGAAGCCGATTTAGTATGCTCATCAACAAGCATTTTACCAAATTTTTTCACTTCAGCGTTTGTACTTTTAGTTTGTGCCAGTTTACCAATTTCAATTTCTGCCAAATTTACTTCAGCCTGATCTACTAAGAACTCAGAATCGTCTTCTTTGCTGTCAATAGAATCGAATTTTGCCTCATTTGCATCTTCTGCTACTTCTTTTGGATCTTCTTGTTTAGTTTCATTTTTACAAGATTGAAGGCATAATATAAGTAGTCCTGCTCCTAAAATGGTTTTTCCGGCTAATAGTAACTTTTTCATGATTTTAATAGTTTAAATGTTATAATGTAAAATTATTCAGAAGATGTAAGAAAATTTTACAGGATTTTAAAAGATTGTTATAGGATTTTTATATTTTTAATTCTGATAAAGAATGTATGATTTATCAAGTAAAATTAAATTTAGAAAACTAACATGTAGAATATCAATGAAAATAGCTAGAACAATTTGTTTATTTATCTTATTTGGAATTTTTTGCATTTACATAAATTTTTTCTCGCCATTTGTAATGCCTTGGCAAAGAGAAGATGCTATAAAAAGTGCTTTGAGTTGGGGACAATTAGAAAAACTTCCTGAAAATGCAGAGATTATTGATATGGAAAAAAGAGGCTCAATCTTTACACGTCAATTTATAATTGAGTTTGAAAGTTCTGAATTGGAAATAAAAAAATGGATGCTAAAGAGTAAAGGATTCAAAAATAATATTCCAAAAACTATAAAAAACACCAAAATCTATCTCATTTATCCAAGAGAAGATTTGGAATCATCTGGAGGAAAAGTCGAAATAACCGGAAACAGAGTTTTAATTAATATGAGTTGGAGTTAATTTAATCTAATCCAAGACACAAAAGGCAGAAATAGATTGTTTTCAAATGAAGATAATTACCCTGCAAATAAAGAATTTTGTCATTAAAAAAAGCTACAAAATCATTTTATTACTATTATGAAAAAAACGCAAATGTTTACCATTGTAAATATAGTATTGTTGGGCATTTTTATTTTGCTTGGATTTTATTTTAAATCTGCGAAAAGTAAATATCTGAGAACAGACATTTACGCATTTAAAGAAGATTCATGGAAATATTCAATCGTAATTTCTCTTCTATTATTAGTGATAATAGTTTTTTATTTCATTTATTTTTTAAAGAAGAAAATAAGAATAGGTAATTTGCTTGTAATTATGCTATATGCATTTATGATTCCGTATTTTTTTAAAACTTACATCGATAACTTTTTGCTTTACATTAATACAAAATTTGTTCACGAAGTAGCTGTTGTAGAATATAATATAATTGAAAACAAAGAAAATAAAGTTTATGAATTATATGACGGCAAAAATTTTATCGATGAAAAAGAAGAATTGGATAAAATCAGCAATCATATAATTAGTTCAAAATATAAGTCAATTCATGAGTATAAAAATAAAGATGTTATCAAGGTAGAATTTACTAATGGTTTATTAAATGTTAAATATTTAGATTAAAGAAATTAGTGCTTTTTAATATTTAAAAAAAAAATCCCAACTCCCTATAGAGTTGGGATTTTTTTTTGCATCAACCATCAACCATCAACCATCAACCATCAACCATCAACCATCAACCATTAACTTTTACATTTCCACTTTCAGAATTCCCATCCCACAAATTTGAAAATTCAAACCATAATTGTATAACAGAATCGCCTTACTTTTTGAGGAACTTTGACTTATCAGATTTTTAGAAATAATCTTTAAAAATTAAAGTTATGCCAGATCCAAGAATTAAGAATGAAAAGCAATATGAGGCGTTGGTGAAAAAAGGATACAGCAAAGAAAAATCCGCTCGTATTGCCAATACGCCAGATGCAGGTGAAAAAGGCGGAAAAGCCAAACCTTATGAAGAATGGACAAAAGAAGAACTTCAAAAACAAGCGAGTAAAGTCGGAATACAAGGAAGATCTTATATGAATAAAAAGAGTTTAATTGACTCTCTAAGAAATAATTAAAATTTGAAATGAATTAATAGTGTGATAAAAAATTAAATATCATGAATGCTGCGAGAAAAGAAATTTTAATGAATCAATTGATAAAAACACCGCATTTAGTAATAGAAAAACTAGATCTGGAGTATATAAATGATAATCAATTGACGATTGTAAGATGTCGCGAAGGAGAAAATTTCGTTTATAAAAAAAACGGAAAAAATGTAAAGAGCAAACATGAAATTAAACGCATTAATAGTTTAGTGCTTCCACCGGCTTGGGAAAACGTTCGAATCACATCGATAACAAACGGTCATTTACAAGCAGTTGGAACAGATTTAAAAAATAGAAAGCAATATCGCTATCATCCAAAATGGAATCTGATTCGAAATCAGACTAAGTTTTATAAAATAGCGGCATTTGGTGCAAAACTTCCATCGATTCGAAAACAAGTTGATCTTGATTTGGAGAAGAAAGAATGGTCGAAGGAAAAGGTAACGGCTTTAGTCATTCGGTTGATGGAAGAAACGCACATTAGAATCGGAAATGAAAAATATGCTAAAGACAACAAATCGTACGGACTTTCTACTTTGAGAAAACGTCATATCAATATCAATAAAAATTCACTTCGATTTGAATTTGTCGGCAAAAAAGGCAAACAGCATACGATAACTACCCGAAATAAAAAACTGATAAAATTAGTTAGCCGATGTGAAGAAATTCCAGGTTGGGAAGTTTTTAAATATTACGATAAAAACGGAGAAAAAAAGGTATTAGACAGCCATATGGTAAATGAATACCTTCATAATATATCTGGAGAATATTTTAGTGCGAAAGATTTCAGAACGTGGGCGGCGTCTATTATTTTCTTCGAAAGTTTGATGGAAATGGGAATTGCTTCAACTGAAAAAGAAATTAAACAGAACGTTATAAATGCTTTCGATTTAACTGCTGAAGCGCTTGGAAATACTCGAAAAGTTTGCAAAGATTATTACGTTCATCCGCTTTTGATTTCTACTTATGAAGACGGTTCTATTGAGAAATATTTCGATAGGGCAAAAAAGAACCGAAGCACTAGAAAGTATTTTACAAAATCAGAAATAGCATTTTCAGAACTGATTCAGAATTATGAAATTAATCTAGAATCAGAATGTTCATAAAAGAGTTCGAGCTTCTCTTCAAAAGCTTAAAAACACATACAGACAAAATCAAAAAATCAGTATTAACTAAAAAACTATTATTATGTTACGTTGGACAGTCACATTTATTATTCTAGCCATAGTGGCGGGAATATTTGGTTTTGGTGGAATTGCCGCTGGAGCCGCTAGTATAGCAAAAATTTTATTCTTCATATTTTTAGTCTTATTTGTTATTTCTCTAATCAGCGGAAGAACAAGAGTTTAATAAAAATATCAATAAATAAAAGCAAACAAAACGACACATTTATTTGAGATGTGTCGTTTCTGGTTTCAATCTAAAATAATAATAGTCATGGGAACAAAAAGCGGTGCTTATCAAGATGTATACGTCAAAAGAGACGATGCAATGGTGAGTTTGAAAAATGATGTTACAGATTTTTGCGAAAAATATATAAAACCGGTTCATCCTGAAAATTGGGATTGGTCGATACGAGATTTTGAGGATCCAAAAAATGATCCGACAGATGCAGAGGCAAGAGCTATTGCAAATGTAGTTTTTAAGGATCTAAATGATAGAAAACACACAGATGTTGATCTTTCTACCATGAATAATGTGCATGCGATAAAGGCTTATTTGGATCCGAAAAGCAAACATGAAGCGTTTAATATGGAAGAATTTGCTTTTGCTTTAAAAGTTGAACTAGAACATGGAAAAATAAAAGATGTCAATGTGACCAATAATCATCCTTTTTTAACCGCCATGATTGCACTTGCACATATGACAGAAAGTTTAACTTATTATAAAAGATTAAAAGTGATGGAAGCTGAGGGCGAAATTTATGAGATTCTTCGAAAACTAGAGCATTCATCTCAAAAAGAAAAATGGCAGAAAGAATTGCACAAAGCAGAGTTGGAGCTTAAAGAAGCAAAAGCCGGATTGGCTGAGCGTTTGGAAAAAATGGACGATATTCCAGTATTGAAAATTATTGGAGATTAAGTTGAATTTTTAAACTCAAAAAAACCGTCCCGTTTTTAAACGGGACGGTTTTTTATTTTTACAATTTTTTTTAATTTAAAATTTTATAATCGGCGAGGATCATTTTCAGGGTATTCTTTATCGTCGTTATCTTCTTGAACATCATCTTCGATATAATCATTATCGTCTATATCTTCTTCAATATATTCTTCTTCTTCTTCTTCTTCTTCTTCCTCTTCCTCGTCATCATCATCTTCTTCATCATCATCTTCTTCATCTTCATCCTCATCTTCGTCAAGATCTTCTAGAACCTCTTCGGTTTCATTAAAATCATAATCGTCTTCTCCTGCGTCTGAAGGATTGTCTAGTTCATCTCTTTCTTCTTCCAGTTCAACTTCATAAATGTCGTCGTTGTTGTCTTCTAAATCTCTGTCGTTATGAAAATCATCATTTAGATCATCCAAATCATCATCCGTAAGATTTTCATTTGGATTTGGGCGGTCTGGATTATGTCCGTTTCTAACCATATAACCACGTTCTGCAATTTCTCTATTGTCATTGTCTGGTTTGGTTGCATCGTCTTTAAGATCTTTTCCTAAATTTCTATCAGACGAAAAGTGACTATTCATCTCTCTGTAATTACTGTTTTTTTTATCTATAGTGCTCATGACATCTTGTTTTTATGATTTGTATATTACAAAGCTAGTCATCATAATAGAGGAACTTATTATAGAATTATAAAGTCTAATTGTATAATTAACAGATGTTTAGAATGCAATTTATATTCTAAATCATATAACCAGTCCCATTTTGTAGCTATTAATTTTATAATCTTATTAATCGCAAAAAATAAAACCATGAAAACTGCAGATAGTAAAAAAGAAACTACTTCAAAAAAAGAAACAACTCCAAGAGGAGTTACTAAACCAAAATCGAACGCAGCATCTGGATTGACAGAATTGTTTGAAGATGGATTAAAAGATATTTATTGGGCAGAAAAAGCTTTGACAAAAGCATTGCCAACAATGGTAAAAAATGCTTCTTCGGTTGAGTTAAAAGATGCAATCGATAATCATTTGACAGAAACTGAAGAGCAAATTGTTCGTTTAGAGCAAGTCTTTAAAATTATTGGACAAAAACCTAGTGCCAAAAAATGTGACGCTATGGAAGGTCTAATTGAAGAAGCAAAAGGAATGCTTGAAGAAACTGAAATAGGAGTAGTGCGTGATGCTGCAATTATTGCTGCGAGCCAGAAAATTGAGCATTACGAAATTGCAACTTATGGTACTTTAAGACAATTTGCCGAAACTCTTGGTTTGCCAGAAGCAGCAACTTTGCTAGAACAAACCCTAGATGAAGAAAAAGGTGCTGATAAAATACTGACAGAAGTCGCTGTAAATGCCATTAATCTCGAAGCCGCAGAAATCGAATAAAGTTTAAATACCACCAAAGTGCAGTTTTTTAAACTGCACTTTTTAATTAATGAATATATGCCCGAAGGTCCGTCTATAGTAATTTTAAAAGAAGAAGTAAAACAATTTTCTGGACAGAAAGTAATTTCTGCATCTGGTACAAGTGCTATTGATTTTGCCCGAATACAAGATAAAACTATTGACTCTTTTAAAACTTGGGGAAAACACTTTTTAATTTGTTTTGATTCGTTTAGCATCAAAATTCAATTGCTGATGTTTGGAACTTACAAAATCAATGAAAGAAAAGTAGCTAAACCAAGATTAAGTTTGATTTTTGAAGATGGCGAACTCAATTTTTATACTTGTTCTGTTAAGATTTTAGAAGGCGATATAAACAAACATTACGATTGGAGTGTTGATGTAATGAATGACAATTGGAATCCTAAAAAAGCCCAACAAACGCTCGAGGAATTACCAAATGTTATGATTTCTGATGCTATTCTGGATCAGAATATTTTTGCAGGAGTCGGAAACATTATTAAAAATGAAGTTTTGTATCGCTGTTATGTTCACCCAGAATCTATTGTTGGCAAAATTCCACCGCACGAAATAAGCCAGATTATTGCCGAATGTTCTACTTACAGTTTCGAATTTTTATACTGGAAAAAGAAAGCTGAACTCAAACAGCATTGGGAAGTTTATACCAAGAAAAAATGTCACAGATGTAATCTTCCTATTTATTGCAAGAAAACTGGAGTAAGAAAGCGAAATAGTTTTTTCTGCACAAACTGTCAACAATTATATAAATGAAAAATCAAATAGCAATAGGATGTTCCAGCTTTTATAACCGTTTTTGGAAGAATATTTTTTATCCAAGAAATCTGCCTTCAAAATCATGGTTCGATTTTTATTGCCAGCATTTTAATACTTACGAGTTTAATGGAAGTTTTTACAAATTTCCTACCGTCAGAGTTTTTAATAATTGGTACAATAAAACTCCAGAATCCTTTTTGTTTTCAGTCAAAGTTCCCAAAGAAATTACACATATCAAAAAACTAAAAGATTGCGAAGGGCTTTTAGATGACTTTTATGAAGTTTGTAAATTCGGAATGAAAGAAAAGTTAGGTGCGATTTTGTTTCAATTTCCTCCAAGTTACGATTTTAGCAGACAAAAATTAGAAAGTCTTATCGGACTTCTCAATTACGATTTTAACAATGTAATTGAATTTCGCCATAAAACTTGGTGGAATGAAGAAGTTTGGAACGCTTTTAAAGATAATAATATAACCTTTTGCAGTGTAAGTTATCCTGATTTGCCTTCTACAATTTTTAAAGATTTTCCGTTGATTTATGTTCGTTTTCACGGAGTCCCAAAATTGTTTCATTCTAGCTATTCTACTGAAGAATTGCAGAAATTGAATGAAGATTTAAATTCAAAAAATGGATTTGTTTATTTTAATAATACAGCAAGCGAAGCAGGGATTTTAAATGCTTTAGAGTTGAAAAGAATGCATATTTGAATATGTATGTAACCGCAAAGTCCGCAAGTATTTACGCAATGCACGCAAAAGAAATTAATCTTAGCGAACTTGACGTAAATACTTGCGGACTTTGCGGTTAAGTAAAACGTTACAATTTCAAATTTCCTTCAATTCCATCATCCATTGTATGTCCTGTAACGAATGCTGCCGTCATTTTAGCAATTGCTACCATTTTTCCGTTTTTGTTATTCCAATAATAACCATCTTCAGGAACAAATTTAATCACGCTTAAATTTGGATCGTCAACGCCACCTGGCATCCAGATTTTTACCGTAGGATTCCATAATCTTTCAATAGTTTCTTTATCATGTTCGATAGTTGCAGTTCCGTGCAGTGTAAGAAATTTATCGTGTGGCTCAGAAAAGAAGATTTCAACCATCGGATTTAATGTAATTTCAGCATTCTGACTGCTGTTTCTGTCTGATAAAAACCAAAGTTGTCCTTTATCGTCAATTTCTTGAACAGACATTGGTCTTGATTGCAATCTGTACTCATTGTAGGTACAAAACATGCAAGTTTTAATATTTTCAGCAAGATCTTTAATTTTCTCTACTGCAAATTCATCTGTAAGGTCTTTATGATCGCCCATAACATTATATTTTAAGTTTATATTTACTTCTAATTATTTGATTATGGTAAAGTTGGCTCTTTTTAAAGTTTTTCCGATTATATAATTAAACTTAGAAATTATGATATTTCAATTCTTAATGTTTGTATAAGAATTAGACTAAATTTAGAGCGTTATGAATAAAATGCCTTATATTTGGTAAAATTTCCTAATAAATGCCATGACAGATTATACCATTTTTTATACAGACGACGATGAAGATGATATTAGTATCTTTTCTGATGCAGTAGAATCGATACCCCAAAATATTATTCTTCAAACTTATTCTGAAGGGCAAAAATTGCTGAACGCTATTTTTAATCCGCCTTCAACTCCTTATGTTGTCTTTTTAGATTTAAATATGCCTGGAAAAAATGGGTTTGACGTTTTAGAAGAAATTAGAAAATCGGATCAGAATAATGAAATTCCTGTCGTAATATATTCAACTTCAAGCGAAGCAGGTATTATTGAAAGATGCAGAAAACTTGGCGCAAACTATTTCATAACAAAGCCTGTTTTAATGCGTGATATTATCAAAGCAATAGAACACGCCATTCAAATCGATTGGAGTGAGTTTAGTCCAACGCAATCTAACTTTGTTTTTAAATCCTGATTTTAAGTCAATTCTGGAATATAAACATTAAAAACAGCACCTTCGCCTTTTTCGCTAGAAACCGTAATAATGCCTTTATGATTTTCAACGATTTTCTTTACAATGGCAAGTCCAATTCCAGTTCCTTTGTATTCACTTTCGGTATTTAAACGCTGGAAAACTTCAAAGATTTTTTCTTTGTAAACAAGTTCAAAACCGATTCCGTTGTCTGAAACTTGCAAATGATAATATGTTTTATCTTTAAATTCAGCATCTGGAATTAATTTTCCGTCAATTTTTTCTCCAGAAATTTTTACTATAGGAGGAATTCCGGGTTTAGAAAACTTCAATGCATTTTCTACTAAATTATGAAGCAATTGTCTGAATTGAAACTGAATAATAGTTGCTTCTCCAAGATTTGCATATTCAACAATCGCATTTTTTTCTTCAATTCGATCCGAAAAATCACTTACCACTTCTTCAGCAATTTCATCAATATTGACTGTTGTAAAAACTCTTTCGGCAGAATTAGTTCTAGAATAGGTTAATAAATCCTGAATTAAATTCTGCATTTTTTTGGCAGAAACTTCGATTCGAGCTAAATAAGTTTTGGCAATTGCCGAAATATTCTGTTCATCTAAATCGGCAAGTCGGCTGGCAAAAGTTTGAATTTTTCTAAGTGGTTCCTGAAGATCATGACTAGAAATATAGGCAAAAGACTGTAGTTCAATATTCATATTGACTAAATCTCTGTTTTTAATTTCCAATTGTGTAGTACGTTCCAAAATCTGTTCTTCAAGACGATTTGTAAAGTTTTTTTGATCTTCGATATCAGTGCTCGTTCCAACCCACATTTGTATTTTTCCAAATTCATCTATTTGAGCAATGGCACGGCTCAACTGCCATCTGTATTCGCCGTCTGAACGCTTAAAACGATGAATAAATAGAAAGTCTTTTCCTGATTTTACAGATTCCATCCAGAGTTTTACATTTTCTTCGCGATCGTCTGGATGTACAATTTGCAGCCAACCATTTTTTTCAATTTCATCTTTGGTTATTCCAGAATAATTATAAAACGTTTCATTAAAATAATTTAAATTTCCTAACGTATCACTTGTCTATATAAGATGCGGCATGGAGTCGGCAAGGAGTCTGAATTTTTTCTCGCTTTTAAATAATATTTGCTGAATATCTCTTTCGTCAGTAAAATCCATAACGGTACCTAACATTTTGGTAGGTTCATTATTTTCATCAAAAAAGACTTTTCCGTGTACTTTTATCCAGCCAATTGTATTATCTAATTTTAAAATTCGAGCTTCATATTTGTAAATACTATTTTTGAGCGCTTCTGCAAGCGCTGCTACAACGATATGTTCATCATCAGGGAGAATTCTGTCTCGAATATCCTGATGCACGATTTTTGTATTCTTTTGAAAACCAAAAAGATCCAGAATATTATCGCTGTAGATTAATTTTCTAGTTCTAAGATCTAAATCCCAAGTTGCGATTTCTCCAATTTCTATGGCTAATCTTGCCCTTTCTTCTGCCGTTTCTACTTTTTTTCTGGCTTTTACTTTAGAGGTTACATCGTAAACCGTGCACATAATACCAGATGCTTTTCCGTTTTTTTCGTAAAGCGTTGTGTACTCGTAATCGAGGTAAAATTTTTTCAGTTTTCCTTTAATATCGACATAAGCGACAGATTCGTTTTCGCGAATTGTTTTTCCATTCGAAAGCACTTCATTTAGCAATTCGGGATATTTTTGATTTATTAATTCTGGGAAAACTTCTAATAGAGGTTTGCCAATACAATCTTTTTCTTCTCGCTGCCAGATGTCATGCATCATTGTTAAATTGGCCATTTCGATGGTATATTCTTTTCCTCTAAAAATAGCCATTGCAATAGGAGATTCCATTACAATATTTCTGAATGCTTTTTCGCTTTCAGACAAAAGATGTCTAGCTTTAACTTCCTCAGTTACTTCATAAGAAATTACAATAACTCCTGTAATTTCTGCATTTTCTTCTTTTAAAGGATAAAAAACAAGATTAAAATACCCTAATTCTTTCTTGTTGTATCTATTTAATGTTACGGCTAATTCATCTGTATAATAAGGAACTCCTGTTTCAAAAACATTTTTTAATAATGAATATGTGGTTTCTTTTGCTTCAGGAACCGATTCAAAAATAGGTTTGTTTAAAATGTCTTTTTCTTCTTTGTCAATAATGTGTAGATAAGTCGAATTAGCCATTTCTACAACTAAATCTGCACCTTTCAAAATGCAAATTCCTAGTGGCAATTGTTTTACTGTATTTCTGAATCTTTTCTCGCTTTCTTCAAGGTTTTTACGAGTAATGACTTGTTTTGTAGTTTCATTGCAAATTACTAAAACGCCAGCTGTTTTTCCGTTTTCATCATTTACCGGACTATAGCTAAAAGTCCAATATACATCTTCCATTTTGCCATTTCTATAAATAGGCAGCAATTGGTCTTCGTGCCAAGTTGCTTCTCCTTTATTTAGAACTTGATCGATTAAAGGTTTTATGAAATCCCATATTTCTGGCCAGTAATCTGCGCCTTTTTCTCCAAGAATTGCCGGATGTTTTCCGTCATTTCCAAGACTCGGACGATAAGCGTCATTATAAAAACAAATATGATCTGGTCCCCAAAATAAAAACATGGGAAATTTAGAATTTAAGAGAATGCCTATAGTGGTTCTAAGACTTTGTGGCCAAGATTCTACAGCACCAACCGCTGTTTGGCTCCAGTCTTTGGCTCGAGTAAGTTTACCCATTTCTCCTCCATTTGCCAGAAAAGCATAATTATTATTACTCATTAAAATTTTGATTTATATTCTCAGAAATAGCCAAATTTATTTCTATTCTAAAGGTAGTAATTCCTGCGTAAAATTTGACTTGTTTAAAATTAATAAAAAATAAATATTCGGTCAAAATTGATTTTTGAATGAGCTAAGATTAAAATCGTTAGAGTTAATTTTATCTGTTTTCAATACGGAAATTTGAATAAAAGATTAAAAACAGAAGCCATGAAAAGAGAAGATTCTAAACACGAAATCGACAATATAAAAAGATATCAAGAAGAAGGATATAATGTGAGTTATTTGTTTGAAAATGATCATCTTATTAATGCAGAAACCAAAACCGCATATAAACCCGAAGATATTTTTATTGTGGCGCATCATCGTTACGAAGGAATGAGTGATCCTGATGATATGTCAATATTATATGTGATCGAAACAAAAGACGGAGCAAAAGGAACACATTTATTAGGATATGGCCCGACGGCAGATTTAGAAGAAGCCGAATTTTTTAAAGATATCCCGAAAGCAAATTATTCTAAAAATGCAGACATAAACGAATTGACATAAAAGAAATAAAAATAGATTGATATTTTTATTTTGCTGATGAGCAGTTGTTTCAAATTTATTTGGAGCAGCTGCTTTTTTTTTGAGCAGCTAAGATTCTGAGTTTCTAAGGGACTAAGATTTTTTAGACAATGTGAAAAAACTTAGAACCTCAGAACCTTAGTCACTTAGAACCTCAAAATAATAATTATGAAAATTCTCTCCGAAATTGTATAAAGGTTTGAGAGACAATATAAACGAAATTTGAATTATAGAAATGAAGAGAAAAACCGAAGTTAGTTTTTGTACGTAAATAATTACTAACTGATTTACTAAAACCAAACCAAAATAATGAAAAAACTTTACATAAATACAGGAGGATTTGATGCTGTTTTTAATAATCTTAAAGATAGTTTTGGAGGTGATTTGCTGATTACTTCCAACGAATACACATTAAAAATAAAATCAAAATGGGCGAGCGGAAGTATTTCTGGAGTTCGTTTTGAAAAAGAAATGACCTATCTAAATTTTGATTTGACTTTTAATCAAGATGTTAGTTTAAGTATAGAATCTCATCCGATGGCGCCAGTATTTTTTGCTTATTGCGAAAAAGGAAATGTACTTCACAGTTTTGGTGCCAATGGAGAAATCAAATCCCTGAAAAAAGATCAATCTGGTATTATGAGCAATTCGTCAGCCATTAATAGTGTGCTATATTTTGAAAGCCATAAACAAATTCAGTTTTCATTAATCGGAATGCCAACGAATAGTGATAACAGTAAATCTGATTTTGCAGATCAGGTGCGTACTATTTTTGTGCCTAATTCTGGAAATTATATTTATATCGGAGCTGAAAATCAGAAAATTGGAAATAAATTTAAAGAACTTAAATCTATTCCGCAGCAAGGAACAGTTCGTTATTTGCTGATGAAAAGTATTTTACGCGAAGTTTTAGAATTAGAGATAGCGCAACATAGTTATAATTATTTAACGCCATTTGTGCCTATTTTGAATTTTGCGGCAAAGCAGTTATCAGAAATTAAAAAACTTTCCTCTTTAAATTTGAGTGCCATTGCGGCGCCTGTAGTTTTTCTGAAAAGAAATTTGCAATCCAAAACTTTGGCTTTAAAACCATATAATCAAAAATTAGCTAGCTAGTAAGCATCTTATATCTTCACTTTCAAAAAAACAGCTTTGGTCAAGCTGTTTTTTTCATTTAAAGAGTTTTCATTCTTTTTCGTAATGCAGAATAAAATAAACCATAATGAGGTTTAAAACCAAAGAAACGCTGTTGGTAATAATTATCGGAAGATCGTTTTTTAGAATGCCATAAACAATCCAAATTGCAATTCCGAAAGTGAGAATTCCAAACATTTTTAGAGAAATCTCTTTTACTTTTTTGGTTTTCCAAACTTTTAAAATCTGCGGAACTGTCGAAATCGTAATGCAAGCTCCTGCAAAAAGACCAAGAATATCTATGTAATTCATTTTTTCTAAGGTTCTAAGGTTCTAAGGTTCTGAGGGACTAAGAGGCTGAGGTTTTATGTTTTAAATCTCGCAAAGGCGCTAAGTCCCAAAGTTTTATTTTTTATGAATCTGCTTGAAGCTAACCTTTGCGACTCTGCGACTTTGCGAGATTTTAAAAAAAACTTTTTGCGAACTTTGCGTTTAAAAAATCAACCAACCAATTCGCCACCATTTATATGAATAAACTGTCCAGTAATATAACTGCTGTCTTCGCAAGCCAAAAACACATATGCAGGCGCCACTTCAGAAGGCTGTCCAGCTCTTTCCATCGGATTATCTTTTCCGAAATCCGATAATTTGTCAAAGCTTGCCACAATAAGCGGTGTCCAAATTGGTCCAGGCGCAACACCGTTTACACGAATTTGTTTTTTCGCTAACATCGTAGAAAGCGATCTTGTAAAACTAACAATCGCGCCTTTTGTACTGGCGTAATCTGCAAGATGTTCGCTTCCGCGAAAAGCCGTCACAGAAGTTGTATTAATAATCGTATCTCCTTTTTCTAAATACGGAAGTGCAGCTTTTGTGATATAGAAATAGGGATAGATATTGGTTTCAAAAGTTTTTTGGAGCTGCGATGCCGTTATTTTTTCTAAATCCGTTTGCGGAAATTGTATCGCAGCATTATTCACAATAACATTAATCTTCTTAAATGTCGTGTAGCATTTTTTTATTGCAGCTTTGCAAAACTTTTCATCTTTCAAGTCGCCGCTAATCAAAAGGCATTGCTGTCCTTCTTTTTCAATCATCGCTTTTGTGTCTAAAGCATCTTTATTTTCTTTTAAATAGATAATGGCAATATTGGCGCCTTCTCTTGCAAAATGTACGGCGACACTTCTGCCGATACCACTGTCGCCGCCAGTTATAAAAGCAGTTTTTCCTTTTAATTTTCCACTTCCGATATAGTTTTCTCTAATAATTTCTGGTTCAGGATTCATTTTATGTTCATTGCCAGGAAGATTTTGTTTTTGCTCAGGAAAGGTTATTTTCTTTTTCATAATTTTCTCTTTTTTAAGCTCTTTCATGCTTTTAAAATTAGATGAAAATTGAAATTTTACTTGTCTTAATAGGAATTTTGTTTGCCTCAAAAGAGTTAAATCTAGTTTAATTGTACGGAAATACATTCAATTTTGTAAAATGTTAAAATAACAGGAATTTTCTAATAAGTTCATACTCACTCTCGCTTTCAAAATAACCATCTAAAAAGTGGGAATTCTGTAACTATTTTCGATTTAGATAAAAAACCGAGTAGTTATTTTTTTATACATTTGAGATTTTCCATATCATTTTTAATGGTCTAATTTGAGATTAATTAAAAAAATAAGAAAAATTTTACATTCATTTTAAAATTATCATTTTGATTTACAACCGATTTAGTTTCCAGACATGGTATTAATTGTAGACGATATAAGGGCCAATATTATTGCCTTAAAGAAAACATTAGAGCTGCATAATATCGATGTCGATAGTGCCGAATCTGGTGAAGAAGCGCTGAAAAAGATTTTAAAAACTGATTATTGCTTGATAATCATGGACGTTCAAATGCCAGGACTTGATGGATTTGAAGTTGTAAAAATCCTTTCTGGAAATCAGCGTACAAAAGATATTCCTGTTATATTTCTTTCGGCTTTAAATACCGAGAAAAAATACATTTTTAAAGGTTACGAAACGGGTGCTGTAGAATATATTACAAAACCGGTTGATTCTGATTTATTGATTTTAAAAGTCAAAACTTTTATTAAAATCTACGAACAGCAAAACGAATTAAAAGTGATGAAAGATCTTCTTTCTAAGGAAATAAAAATTAGAAAAGAAGCACAGGATAATCTTGAAATTAAAATTGCAGAAAGAACCAAAGAATTGGTTCAAAAAAATGAAGAATTAGAACTTAGAAATCACGAATTACAGCAATTTTCTTGGGTTGTTTCGCACGATTTAAATGAACCTATTCGGAAGATTCAGATTTTTATTAAAATAATAAAAGATCTATACCTAAAAACAGACGATAAAGCGATAGATTATGTAGATCGTACAATAAAATCTGCAGAAAGAATGCAGACTTTAATTACCGATCTTTTGGCTTATTCTAGACTTTCGGCTCAAGTTAAACCTGAAAAAACAGACTTAAATGAGGTTTTGCAAGAAGTTCTTTCTGATTTTGATTATTTAATTGAAAGCAAAAATGCGACAATAAAAACCAATGAACTTCCAACAGTAGACAGTATTCCAAGTCAATTGCGTCAAGTTTTTCAGAATCTGATTGGAAATGCGCTTAAGTTTTCGGGAACTGAAAATAAACCCGAAATAGAAATCACTTCAGAAATAATTGCAGACAAATCTATCGATAGTCCGACATCGCCAGAAGGGCAATTCTGCCGAATTACAGTAAAAGATAACGGAATTGGTTTTGACGAAAAATATCTAGACCGAATTTTTATTATCTTTCAGAGCTTAAATGATCGCCAAACCTACGAAGGAACAGGAATCGGACTTGCAATTGCAAAAAAAATAATAGATAAACATAACGGTTTGATTACCGCTAAAAGTGAAGTAGGAAAGGGCGCAAGCTTTATTATCGTGCTTCCGTTAAAATACAAATCAAAATAATTTAGACTTATAATTTATGAATGGTAATTTTAAAAGAAATTTACTAATTAGTTCTCTGGTTTCACTATTTGTACTGACCATTAGTTCTGTTGCTTCCTTTATTAGCATCAAAAGTTTATTAAGCAGTAATTATTGGGTAAATCACACTCAAGATGTTATTTACAATCTTAATGAAGGTTCGGCAATTATTACGGAAGCGCAAACGAGTATGCGAGGTTATCTACTTACTGGAGACGAACAATTTGTAGACCGTTTTAATGATTCTGAAGCAAAATCAAATAATTATTTTGATAAATTGGATGAACTTACATCCGATAATCCTTCTCAGCAAAAAATGCTAGACGAACTAAGATCTAAACGATCTGGTTTCTTTAAATACCTGAATAATCAAATCGTAAAAAAGCGTTTAAGCAAAGAAACGCTGATTTTTGATTTGAATGAAGGGCGAAATATGATGAATGAAATAAAAACAATCATCAAAAAAGTAGAAGGGACCGAACAAAAACTTTTGGAAGAACGTAATGCCAATTCGGAACGTTATGGAACTTACAGTTTGATTCTTATTGTTGTTGCCTTTTTCATTGCTTTTATTATATCGATTGTTTTCATGATCAGAATTCTGAAAGATTATAATGAAAGAGCATTATTGCAAAATGAACTTGAGAAAAAAGATAAAGATATTGCCGAAAGACTTGAGGTAATTAGTGGAATTGCAACTCAGATTTCTAAAGGAAACTACGACGTTCAGATAGACGATAGAAAAGCAGATACTTTAGGAGCATTAGGAGGTTCTATTCACGAAATGAAAGATTCTCTAAAAACTTCTTTCGACTTATTATCTCAAAAAGAATGGCTTCAATCTGGCGTTGCTAGTTTAAATGATAAAATGCTGGGTGAGAAAACAATCCAGAAATTATCAAAAGATGTAATCGAATTTTTATGCCAATACACAAACAGTAGCGCGGGTGTTTTATATGTTGTTGATGGAGAAGAAATGACTGTTTCTGGCGGATACAGCTATATTCCGAGTAAAAGCCGTGAAAGAATCAGAAAAGGCGAAGGCTTAATTGGACAAGCAATTGTATCCGGAAAAATGCTGGAATTAAAAAACCTTTCACAAGACGATATTCAAATCAATTATGCTTTGGGCGAAATAAAACCAACCCATATTGTGGCAGTTCCGTTAATGGATTATAAAATAGAAGGAGCTGTAGAATTAGCGAGTATTTACGGATTTTCTGTTTTGCAGTTGGAGTTTTTAAATATGGTTGCCAATAATATCGGAATCGCTTTAAAAGCAACTCAAAACCGTAAAAAAGTGATGGAGCTTTTAGAAGAAACCAAATCGCAATCTGAGGAACTTCAAGTTCAACACAGCGAGTTGGAAGCTATAAATGCAGAATTGGAAGCTCAGACAGAAAAACTTCAAGCTTCGGAGGAAGAACTTCGCGTTCAACAAGAAGAATTAGAACAAACCAATGAAGAACTTTCTGAAAGAAGCGTTTTATTGGAAGAAAAAAATACTGAAATTCAGAAAAAATCAGAGGCTTTAGAATTAAGCACGCGTTACAAATCGGAATTCTTGGCAAATATGTCACACGAATTAAGAACGCCATTAAATTCAATCTTGTTATTGAGCCGTTTATTGTCTGAAAACAATAATGAAACAATGAACAATGAAGAAATTGAATTTGCAAAAGTGATTCAGAGTTCAGGAAACAGTTTATTAGGATTAATTGATGAAATTTTGGATTTATCTAAAATTGAGGCTGGTAAAATGGAGCTGGAATTTTTAGATGTTTCCACAAAAGAAATTACAGACAGTCTATATAATTTATTCCACATTGTAGCGAAAGAGAAAGGAATAAACTTTGAAATTATTACCAAAGACGCACCAATTGTCATTAAAACAGATAAAATGCGTTTAGAGCAGATCTTGAAAAATCTGATTTCAAATGCTATTAAATTTACAGAAAAAGGAACGGTAAGTCTTGAAATTAAGACAGATCCGAACAATGATAAATTAATTTGCTTTGTTGTAAAAGATACCGGAATCGGAATTCCGTTAGAAAAACAACCTCTAATTTTCGAAGCTTTCCAACAAGCCGACGGTTCTACAAAACGCAAATACGGAGGAACAGGTTTAGGATTATCAATAAGCCGTGAATTAGCTAAATTACTTAGAGGAGAAATTACGCTTTACAGTAAAGTAAATGAAGGAAGTTCGTTTACGTTATGCATTCCGGTTTTAGGATTGGCTATAAATAAAATTCTAGTAAACAAAATACAGCCAAAAGAAGTTGTTGAAGACGAAGAAACGCAAACGGAGGCAAGACCTAAATATATCAGTGAAGTTATTCCAAAAGAAATTGAAGACGACAGAGATTCAATTGAAGAAGGCGATAAAGTAATTCTTATTGTCGAAGACGATATTAATTTTGCTAAGTCGTTGCTAGCTTTTACACAGAAGAAAGGTTATAAAGGTGTTGTCGCTGTAAGAGGAGATTACGCTTTAAACTTTGCCTTGATTTATAAACCAATCGGAATTTTATTAGATATAGAATTACCAATAAAAAGCGGTTGGGAAGTTTTGGAAGAATTGAAAAATAATTCTAATACCAAACATATTTCGGTTCACATTATGTCTTCGCATAAATTGAAACAAGAAAGTTTGTTAAAAGGTGCGGTAGATTTCTTAGACAAACCAGTTGCTTTTGATAAGATTCCAGACGTTTTTATGCGTATTGAGCATATTATAAACAAAGAATCTCAAAAAGTTTTAATTATTGAAGATAATCCGAAACATGCAAAAGCGTTGGCATATTTCTTAGAAACATATAATATCAATTCTGAGATTAAAAGCGAAGTTTCGGAAGGGTTATCTGTTTTAAGCAATAAAGATGTCGACTGTGTAATTTTGGATATGGGAATTCCAGACAAACAAGCTTACGAAATTTTAGATGGTGTAAAGAAAAGCCCAGGATTAGAAAATCTTCCGGTAATTGTTTTTACAGGAAAAAGTTTGTCTATTAAAGAAGAATTGAAGATTAGAAAATATGCCGATTCTATTATCGTAAAAACAGCTCATTCGTACCAAAGAATGTTAGATGAAGTTTCACTTTTCCTTCATTTGGTAGAAGAGAAAAAAGAGGGTAAAATAAAAGAAGTTCATAAAAAACTGAATTCATTAAATAATATTCTATTTGAGAAAAAAGTATTGATTGTTGATGATGACGTTCGTAATATTTATTCGCTTTCTAAAGCTTTAGAAGCATTTAAGATGAATGTAATTACAGCATTTGACGGAAAAGAAGCCATCAAGATTTTGGATGAAAATCCTGATACAGACGTTGTATTATTAGATATGATGATGCCAAATATGGATGGTTATGAAACGGCTGAAAAAATAAGAAGCAATCCTAAATTTCTTAACTTAGCAGTAATCGCCGTAACGGCAAAAGCAATGACAGGAGACCGCGAAAAATGCATAAAAGCGGGAGCTTCAGATTACATCACAAAACCTGTAGATGTAGATCAGCTTTTATCGTTATTACGAGTTTGGTTATATGATAAAATTTAACCTCTAAAAAGCTGTAAATGAGAAAAAAAAGAGTGCTGATTGTAGATGATGATACAAGGAATATTTTTGCTTTAGTGAATACTTTAAAAGCGAAATCTTTTGACTGTTTGTCTTGTTTAAGTGCCGAAGAAGCACTTAGAATATTAAAAGAAGACGACACAATTGATGCAGTTTTGATGGATATGATGATGCCAGAAATGGACGGATATGAAGCAATTCCGCTTATAAAAGCAATTCCATCGCAAGAATCTACCTTTGTAGTGGCTGTAACCGCACAAGCAATGACAGGAGATAAAGAAAAATGTTTAGAGGCTGGGGCAGATTCATACATCTCGAAACCAGTTGATGTTGATAAATTACTTCAGATTTTGGGGGAAATTTAAGTGAATTATGATTGAAGATATTGAGTTAGAAGCCCTAATTAATGATGTTTACGAATATTATGGTTTTGATTTTGGAAGTTATTCCAGAGCTTCACTAAAAAGACGTGTTAGCCGAGTTTATTATTTAGATGGATTTAAGCATTTTCATGAATTTCTTTCAAAGGTTCGCACAGATCCAGATTATTGCAAAAGAATGATTGACGAAATTACGGTAAATGTTACAGAAATGTTTCGCGATCCGTCATTTTATACCGTGCTTCGAAATGATATTCTTCCCTTATTAGGAACTAAACCTTTTATCAGAATTTGGCATGCAGGCTGTTCTACAGGCGAAGAGGTGTATTCGATGGCTATTATGCTTAAAGAATTAGGACTTCTGCATAAATCTATTTTGTATGCCACAGATATTAATGCGGCAGTTTTAGAATCGGCAAAAAGTGGTATTTTTCCACTTCGAATGATAAAAGATTATGCAGATAATTATCGTGATTCTGGCGGAAAACAAGATTTTTCAGATTATTATATTGCCAATTATGGTTTTGCAAAATTTAGCGAAGAACTTTCTGAAAAGATGGTTTTCTCGCAACACAATTTAGTTTCGGACAATTCTTTTAATGAGTTTGACTTGATTTTGTGTCGAAATGTTTTAATCTATTTTGATAATAATCTGCAAAAAAGAGTTGTTAATTTATTTGATGACAGTCTTTCTGTTCTAGGATTTCTAGCACTTGGAACAAAAGAAACTATAAAATATTCTATATCTCAAACTAAATACAAACAGTTTGAAAGAGAAAAAATATGGAGGAAAGTAAGAGAGTAATAAAAGATTGTAAAGTAGTCATAATTGGAGGTTCTGCGGGAAGTTTGCAAGCATTATTGCAAATTTTGCCTTTTATAGAAGATCCGATTTCGTACGCCATTGTGATTGTTGTTCATAGAAAAAATTCTGACGAACAGACTTTGGAGGCTTTATTAGCTTTAAAAGCGAATGTTAAAGTAAATGAAGTAGAAGACAAAGTTGCTGTAAAAGCAGGCTTTATTTATATCGCGCCATCTAATTATCATTTATTGTTTGAAAAAAACGAAACGCTTTCATTGGATACTTCTGAAAAGATAAATTACAGCAGACCAAGTATTGATGTTTCATTTGAATCCGCGGCAGAAATTTATGGGAGCAATCTAATCGGAATTTTACTTTCTGGTTCTAATTCTGATGGAACAGTCGGAATGAAAGCTATTCAGGATGCAGGAGGAATAACGGTCGTTCAGAATCCGCTTTCTGCAGAAATGTCTTTTATGCCTAATAATGCGATTTTGCATACAAAACCAGATTATGTTTTAAGTACAGAAGAAATTTTAGATTTTATAAAGGGAATTAATAAGGAGATAGCTTAACAATATTTAAGGTTTAGAGGTTTGCATAACCTTCAACATGATATATGTCGCCCCTCTGGGGCTTTACTTATAATTATGTAATTATGCTATAAATATTTAGCTTCTCCGAAGCTTTTTATATTTTGAGTGTAAAATAATTTAATATTAATGTTCTCCGAAACTTTTCCATTGGATGATTAATGATTAGTTTAAGTCCCAGAGGGACGAAATATTTATAGCAAATAATTATTAAAACCCATCAAAAGCTCCAGCGGAGCGAAATATTATTCTAAATGTTTTTTAATAATATCACAAAAAAAATAATTTAATTTTTCTCATCTTCAGGTAAAATAACCTTATTCATTTCGGCATCTTTTTCAGCTCTTCTTTGTGCAGCTTTTCCTTTTCCAATAGGAATTCCGGCTGTTAAGTATAAAGATCTGTTATATACATTTGGACCGTCTCCTTTCATTACAGGTACCAATCCGTAGTAATATTGAATAGTGATATTCAATCCGTTGCCCACATTCATATGATAACCAGTTCCTAATGCAATTCCAGCATCAATTACGCGAATCTCATCTCTGATTTTTTTCTTGTAAGTAACATCGTTTTTATTAATCTCATTTGTAAATTCATCAAAAGCCGATGCAAGAAGTCCGAGTTGTGGTCCTGTTTTAACGTAAATCCTGTTTTTAAACTGATATTTTATTAAAATAGGAACATTAAAATAACGAATTTCTCGATTAACAGTTCCGCCTTCAAATGTATTGTCTAAGTTGACATCATCTAAAGAATAAACAGGAATATGTCTGGCTCCCATTGGAGATTTAACTATAACGCCAGTATTAATCATCCAAGCAGGATTTTTTTTAGATCGAACATCAAAATAAAAACCAAGATTGAAACCCGGATTCATTCCAGAGCTTTCAAGGTTTGAAATATCAGAAAGATTGATACCGCCTTCAAGTCCAAATTCTAAAAAAGGCGAATTAAGTTTATCTCCAAAAATTAGCGATATCAAAACCTGCGATTTCGCCTCATTCATACAAAAGAAAACGAGGAGTATCAATAAACTCTTTTTCATAATCAGAAATTAAAGTCCAAAACGATATTGAATTCCTCCTAAAGCTTGTGTACGGCTTCCAAGAAAACCAGCTTCAACTCTAAACATAATATGTTTATTAAGCTGATATTGAGAACCTACAATAAAATTCCACATATCTTTAGGTCTTTTTTGAAGAGAATATTGCACAGACGATGATCCAGCGGTGCTTAGAGCGCCATCTAGAGTTGCTAAAATATTTCCTGCACTTTCTAGTGCTCTGTTTGCTGTATTATGTTTGGCAACATTTACTGGATTTTTTTGTTCTACAGGAGTTAGACTATCCCACCAATTATCTACTTTAGTCTGGTTTTCTGTCACTTTTGCCAAGCCATCATCAACTTTTTGCTGAGCGTTGCTTAGATCTATAAAATCAGATAAAGGTAAATTTCCGTTAGTATCTCCAGAAATATGAACTCTAAAACCACCAACCCAAACGGCAATATTTTGTTCTGGTTTACGAAATTTGAATGTTTTCCCTAATCGTGGACCAAAAACATAAGAAAACGCAGGTTTATCAAGCGAGCTGATATCGGTCCACGCCATATTCATATCCAAAGCCAACCATCCGCCGCCAATTCCAATTGTTGGCGTCATTCCAAGTCCGAATGTTGTAGCGTTAAAATTTGCTTTTGTTGAGAAATGAGCAACTTGCGACCAATTGTTATCTTGATCTGGAACATAAATTCCGGCATTGATTTTAGTTGAAGTATTGGCTTTCCCCAATATTCCATAAATATTTAAAAAGGGTAGAAGCCAAATATCAGGACGAATAGTTAATGCGCCAGCCTCTACATGAGATTTATCAAAACGCACAATTTCGTCTAGATTGTATTGCGGTCCATTATTAAAACCTACATTAAGATCATTAATAACAATTTCAGAATCTTGCCAAAAGTAATTAATAGAAAGTCCTGCTGAATAAGGAAGTTTGTAACCTTTCTGAGCAACTTTTTCTCCCCAGATAGGTAATGCATAAGGATAATCGGCGACTTTGAGGCTATCTTTAACCTCTTGATTTTTTTCTCCAACAACTTTATCTGTATAAACTTGTCCGAAAATTTGAATGCTGCATAATAGTAAAAGGGCTGATATTAGTTTTTTACATTTCATAGAATAAAGTGTTTAATTGATTAAATAAACTGCTTGAAATAATATTGTACTAATGTATTCTGAGGGAATTTCGGCTTGTCTTTTGTTTTACAGGATTATAAAAAAAGGGTATGAACTAATTTTTATGGTGGTTAATTGTGTTAAAGTTAATTAAAAATTTTTAACATTTTGCGTTTTTTTTAATAAACTAATATGGTAAGTTTTTGTGATTCAGTGTTTTTTGTAATGTTTAAGTTTGTCTTAAGATGTAATGAGTTAAAAATAAATTTATAATTCGTAAAAGAATAAATCCTATTTTTGTGATATGAAATGGATAGCAATTATACTGTCAGTTTATTTGATGGCACTTTCGAATATGCCTTGCGCAGATATGGAAGTGAACAGTGCTATGCATAAAACAGCTCAATTTTCTTCAGAAGAGAATCATTCACATGACAAAGAAAATGATTTATGCTCGCCATTTTGTGCATGTAATTGCTGTGGGGCTCAGGTTTTAAGTTATCAAACTCCGATAACTTTTGAATTTCCACAAACTGATCATCTTATTTTAAGTCCGTTACCAAGTTACAATTCTATTTTAGCTTCTAATTTCTACGGAAGTATTTGGCAGCCGCCTCAATTAGGATAATGAAATCCTTTCTGTATCGATAATTATCGGAATCAGAATTTGGATTAGAGAAGTGTGGATTTCCACAAAATCAAGATAGACAAGAGATTGTCTCATTTCTCATTTCATTATAATTTAAAATGTTAGATAAAATCATACAATTTAGTATAAAGAATAAGTTCATTATACTATTATTTACTTTGGTATTAATTGCCGTAGGAAGTTATTCCTTAAAAAAACTGCCATTAGATGCACTTCCTGATATTACCAATAATCAGGTACAGATTATTACCACAGCTCCCACGCTTGCCAGTCAAGAAGTAGAGCAATTAATTACTTATCCGTTAGAACAAGCCGTAAAAACAGTTCCAGAAGTGATAGAACTTCGAAGTATTTCTCGTTTCGGATTATCGGTTGTAACCGTTGTTTTTGAAGATGATGTTGATATTTATTGGGCGCGAGAACAAATTTTTCAACGATTAAAACAAGCAGAAGAAAATATTCCCGAATACGTAGGATCGCCAGAATTGGCTCCGATTAGTACAGGTTTGGGCGAAATTTATCAATATGATGTTTATGCCAAAAAAGGTTATGAAAATAAATACAGCGCTGTTGATCTAAGAACAATTCAAGATTGGATTATTATTCCGCAATTGCAAGGAATTAAAGGTGTTGCTGATGTAAGTTCTTGGGGAGGAAAACTAAAGCAATATGAAATTGCTGTTAATCCAAACACCTTAAATAGTTTGGGAGTTACAATTACAGAAATCTTTGATGCTTTAGAAAAAAACAACCAAAATACGGGAGGAGCTTACATTGAAAAAGATCAATATGCCTATTTCATTCGAGGAGTCGGAATGGCAAAAGGAACGAAAGATTTAGGAAATGTTGTTGTTAAAAACAGAAATGGTTCGCCTGTTTTGGTTCGAGATGTAGCTGAGGTTCGAGAAGGTGTTGCGTTACGTTACGGCGCTTCTACAAAAGATGGAAAAGGTGAAATTGTTTCTGGTTTGGTTTTAATGCTTAAAGGCGAAAATTCAAAAGCCGTTGTCGATCGAATTCACGAAAAAATGATTCAAATTAATAAAAGTCTTCCAGAAGGCGTTGTTGCAGAAGCTTTTATCGATCGTGGAAAATTGGTTGATAATGCCATCGGAACGGTTACAAAAAACTTATTAGAAGGAGCTTTAATTGTCATTTTTGTACTAATTCTATTTTTAGGAAATCTTCGTGCAGGATTAATTGTGGCTTCTGTAATTCCGCTTGCAATGCTTTTTGCCATTATTTTGATGAATCTTTTTGGAGTAAGTGGAAATTTAATGAGTTTAGGCGCAATTGATTTCGGAATTATCGTAGACGGCGCCGTAATTATTGTAGAAGCGACGATGCATCATTTGCAGAAATTCAAAAACAAAAAAGAATTATCACAAGAAGAAATGGATGCTGAAGTCTATAATTCGGCTTCAAAGATTAGAAATAGTGCCGCTTTTGGTGAAATTATAATCTTAATAGTTTATCTGCCGATTTTAGCATTAATTGGCACCGAAGGGAAAATGTTCAAACCAATGGCAATGACAGTTGGTTTTGCGATTATTGGCGCTTTTATTTTGTCTTTAACTTATGTGCCAATGATGAGTGCTTTGTTTTTGTCTAAGAAAACAGAACACAAAGAAAACTTTAGCGACCGTATGATTTTATGGCTCGAAAACCTGTATATGCCTTTGCTGAAAAAAGCTTTAGAATTTAAAAAAGTTGTGCTTGCAGTCGCCATCGGATTATTCGCCTTGAGCGTTATCATTTTTCAAAATATGGGAGGCGAGTTTATTCCAACAATCGAAGAAGGAGATTTAGCAATGAATGCCACAATTATGACGGGAAGTTCGCTCACGCAAACCGTTGAAACGACTACAAAATACGAGCAGATTTTAAAAGCAAAATTTCCCGAAATAAAAACGATTGTAAGCAAAATTGGAAGCGGTGAAATTCCGACTGATCCAATGCCAATAGAGAGCGGCGATTTGATTATTGTTCTGAAAGATAAAAAAGAATGGTCAGGAAAGTATCGTAATTGGGAAGATTTGGCCAATGCAATGAAAGAAGAAATGGAAGTAATTCCTGGCGTTAATATAGAAATCTCGCAACCCATTCAGATGCGTTTTAACGAATTAATGACGGGAAGCCGTTCTGATATTGCCATCAAAATATTTGGAGATGATTTAGAAATTCTAGACGCAAAAGCAACTGAACTAATTTCGAAAATAAAAAGTATTGAAGGCGTTGGCGATTTGAAAGCCGATAAAGTAACAGGTTTGCCTCAAATTACCATAAAATACGATTACAACAAAATCGCTTTATATGGATTGAATATTTCTGACATTAATCAGATAATCCGTTCTTCATTTGCGGGAGAAAGTGCTGGAAAAATTTATGAAGAGAGTAAACGATTTGATGTTGTAGTTAGAATGAATGAAGATAATCGTGCCGATATTACCGATGTTAGCAATTTGTTTATTCCGCTTCCAAACGGGCAGCAAGTACCGCTTTCACAAGTTGCTTCGGTTGAATATGAGCAAGGTCCGGTGCAGGTTATTCGCGAAGACGGAAAAAGAAGAATTACAGTTGGATTAAACGTTCGCGGACGAGATATTCAAAGTGTTGTAGAAGAAATTCAACAGCGTTTAGATAAAAACTACAAATTGCCGTCAGGTTATTTTATCACTTACGGAGGACAATTTGAAAATTTAATCGAAGCGTCGCAGAGACTTCTTGTGGCTTTGCCGGTAGCTTTAGGGTTAATTTTAGTACTGCTTTATTTTACTTTTAATAGCATTAAACAAGCCGTTTTAATTTTTACTGCTATTCCGCTTTCTGCGATGGGCGGAGTTTTAGCTTTGGTTTTAAGAGGAATGCCGTTTAGTATTTCGGCAGGAATTGGGTTTATTGCTTTATTCGGAATTGCCGTTTTAAACGGAATTGTTCTGATTTCCTACTTCAATCAATTAAAAACAGAAGGTATTTCAGATCCGTTGCAGCGTGTTTATATCGGAACTAAAACCAGATTAAGACCAGTTTTAATGACCGCAGCCGTAGCTTCTTTAGGATTTTTGCCAATGGCTTTGTCTACAAGCGGTGGAGCAGAAGTGCAGAAACCTTTGGCAACTGTTGTTATTGGAGGTTTATTCTCGGCAACTTTATTAACATTAATCGTTTTGCCGATTTTGTATTTAATGTTGGAGCTTGGGTTTAACCGCAAAGAACGCTAAGGTGTACGCAAAGGACACAAAGAAAAAATTAAAAGAAAATGAAAAAATTACTATATAATTTAAGAAAATTAACCTTTGCGAACTTCGCGCTTTCCTTGCGAACTTTGCGGTTAACTGCGTTTCTATTGGTATGCACAACAACATTTGCACAACAAAAAATATCTTTAGAAAAAGCAATAGAACTTGCCAAATCAAACAACATCGATTTAAAAATTGCCGATAAAGAAATAGAAAAACAAACTGTTCTTAAAAAGGCAGCTTTTCAGCCCGATCCGCTTCAGGTGCAATATCAAGGCGGACAATTTAATAGCGTCGATTTTGACCATAATGTTTCGGTACAGCAGTTTTTCCCGTTAGGAAACATAACAAAAGCGAATCGTCAATTGCAAGAAGAATTGGCAAAACTGGCTGAAAAACGAAAAGCGTTGTCTTCTTACGAACTGGAAAAAGCGGTGACTTTGGCGTATTATCAATATTTGTATGGAATTTCGATTCAGAAATTAAATTCAGAACTAAATGATATTTACACCAAATTTTTAAAGAATGCCGAACTCCGTTTTAAAACTGGAGAAAGCGGAAATATTGAAGTGATTAGCGCCAAAGCGAAAGTCAAAGAAATTGAAACGCAAAAAGCACAACTAGAATACGATTTGGCAATTTATCAGAAACAGCTTCAGTTTTTTATTCAAACAAATGAAAATATCGTTCCAGATCAGAATACAGCTTTGCAGTACACTTTTGTAGAAAGTCAGCAAAATACAAAAGCAGAAAGTTTGTTGACTGATTTTTACCAACAGCAGATTTCGGTTTACCAAAAAGAAGCTGGAACTTTTAAAGCTTTGAGAACGCCAAAAGTTGGTTTGGGCTATTTCGCACAGACGATAAACACCGAATCGTTATTTCAAGGTTTCACGGCTGGATTGCAAATTCCGTTGTTTGGAGGAGTAAATACAACGAAAGCAAAAGCAGCAGAAATTAGCATTTCGCAATCACAATTGGCTTTAGATAAAAGCAAAATGATTTTGAATCTACAGCGAGAAGAATTACGAAATAACTTTGAAAAACAGCAAAAAAACTTAGTGTATTTTCAAAATGAAGGTTCGCAATATGCCAATCAGATTATTGAAACAGCACAGAAAAGTTATGCCAACGGCGATATGAGTTATTGGTCGTATATCAGTTTTTTAAATCAGGCAATTGATATTAAAAAACAATTTGCAGAAGCAACACACAGCTACAATCAAAGTGCCATCGAACTTCAATTTCCAACCATCAAAAACAATTAATCATGAAAAATATATCTAGTTATTTAACCGCAAAGAGCGCAAAGGAAAAACGCAATCCCGATAGCTATCGGGAGCAAAGTTTTGTTTCCTTGCGTGCCTTGCGATTTGCCCTTGCGATCTTTGCGGTTACCCTAATTGCATGCAATGAAAAAAAGGAGGAAGAACCAAAAGAAGAAGAAAAATCGACTACAGAAGTTTCTTTAACAGAATCTCAATACAAAACTGTTGGCATTGAAACAGGAATTGTGGAAGACCGAAATCTCAATAAAATTATTAAAGCAAATGGTTATACGACAGTTCCTCCGCAAAATTCAGCAGAAGTTTCTACTTTAATTGGCGGAACGGTAAAAGATATTTATGTTTTAGAAGGCACATTTGTAAACAAAGGAAAAGTTTTAGCAACGATTCAGAATCTGGAAGTAATTGAAATGCAGGAAGAATATCAGTCTGCAACAGCAAATGTTGAATATTTACAGTTAGAATACAATCGCCAGAAAACGTTGAGCGATGAAAATGTAAATCCGAGAAAAACTTTTCAAGAAGTAAAAGCGAAATTAGCTGCCGAACGAGCACGTGCACAAGCGGCTAAAAATAAATTAGAAGCTTTACATGTTGCTACAAAAGGAAGCTCGTCTTTGGTTCCCATTGTTGCACCAATAAATGGTTATATTGGAAAAATCAGTATTGCTAAAGGAGCCTTTGCAAATACAGGAATTTCTCTTTTTGAAGTGGTAGATAATAGTCAGATGCATTTGGATTTAAATGTTTATGAGAAAGATTTAGGTTCAATTTCCATAGGTCAGGTAATAGATTTTGTGTTGACAAATCAGTCTAATAAATCTATTAAAGGAAAGATTTTCGGAATCAATAAATCATTTTCTAATGAAAGCAAAACAGTTGCCGTTCATGCCAAAATTGATCCAGCCGATGCCAAAGGCTTGATTCCTGGAATGTATGTTTCGGCTAATATTAATATTACAAATGCTACGGTTTCTGCATTGCCAAAGGATGCAGTTGTTAGAAATGCAGATAAGTATTTTGTGTTTGTTCAAGAAGATGAAAAAGCCGAACAAAAACATGATCATAAAGAAGGCGAAAAGGAAGAAATTCATCAGAAAGAAGTGCATTTTAGAGCTGTAGAAGTAATTCCTGGAACAACAGATTTAGGTTTTACAGAAATTAAGTTTGTAAATCAAGTTTCCGCAAATGCTAAAATTGTGACAAAAGGCGCTTTTTATCTGCTTTCTGCAATGAAAGGCGGAGGAGAGCATGAGCATTGATTTTTTTTTAAGGTTCTGAGGGGCTAAGGTTCTAAGCTTCTGAGGTTTTTTCTCATTTTATGTCATTTCGACGAAGGAGAAATCTCCACGAGGAGCTCGACAAAGATTGATTTTCTTTACGGAGTTACTTGCGGGGATTTCTCCATCGTCGAAATGACAAACAATACCTTAAATCATTATTTTTAAACAAACAATTGCCACAAATTGCTTAAATTTAGAACATTATTTTAAACAAAGTTTTCGGAGTATAACTAGGAAACTTTAAACTTGAAATTCCAAAAATGATACATCAAGATAAAGAAGTAAAAAATATAAAAAGTAAGCCCAAAGCGACCTGTTGTTGTTCGCACGATGAACCTGTACATTCAGAAAATGACGGGCATGATCACGGACATGAAGGACACGACCACGAACATAACGTTGAAGGAAGTTTGTTTAAGATGTTTCTGCCTTCCATAATTTCCTTTATTTTATTAATTATCGGAATTGGTTTTGACAACTATTTTCCGCAAGATTGGTTTGCGGGATATGTTAGAATTGCTTGGTATGTAATTGCTTATTTTCCGGTTGGAATTCCTGTTTTAAGAGAAGCATATGAAAGTATTGTAAAAGGCGATATTTTCTCGGAATTTTTTCTGATGTGTATTGCTACAATCGGCGCATTTGCAATTGGGGAATATCCAGAAGGAGTTGCAGTTATGTTGTTTTACACGATTGGAGAAACATTTCAAGGAATGGCAGTCAGTAGAGCAAAATCAAGCATTAAAAGCCTCTTAGATCAGCGTCCAGATGAAGTAAATATCTTAGAAAATAACGTTGCTGTAAAAGTAAAAGCAAAGGATGTTCAAATAGGTGCAATTATTCAGCTAAAAGCGGGAGAAAAATTAGGCTTAGATGGCGAATTATTGTCAGATTCGGCTTCATTTAATACTGCGGCTTTAACGGGAGAAAGCAAACCAGATACTAAAAAGAAAGGAGAAACTGTTCTCGCCGGAATGATAAACGGAAATACAATTGCAGAAGTAAAAGTAACAACTGCGTATAATGACAGTAAATTGTCAAAAATTCTCGAATTGGTTCAAAATGCGACAACCAAGAAAGCGCCTGCCGAATTGTTTATTAGAAAGTTTGCTAAAATCTACACGCCAATTGTGGTTTATCTTGCAATAGCAATTTGTTTGGTTCCGATGCTTTTTGTAGACAATTATGTTTTTTCAGATTGGTTGTACAGAGCGTTGGTTTTTCTAGTTATTTCTTGTCCATGTGCTTTGGTTATCAGTATTCCGTTAGGCTATTTTGGCGGAATTGGAGCGGCTAGTAAAAACGGAATTCTATTTAAAGGCAGTAATTTTTTGGATAGTATTTCGACGATTCAGAATGTTGTGGTAGACAAAACGGGAACGATGACCGAAGGCGTTTTTAAAGTTCAAGAAGTCATTATAAAACCAGAATTCAATAAAGAAGAAATCCTGAAATTGGTGAATGTTTTAGAAAGTCGAAGCACACATCCTGTTGCAACGGCGATTCATAATTTTGTTGGACAAATTGACGCTTCAATTGAACTCAAAGATATTGAAGAAATTTCTGGACACGGATTAAAAGCTTCTTATAAAGGAAAAGAACTATTGGTTGGGAATTTCAAATTGCTTGATAAGTTTAATATTAAGTATGATATTGATCCTTCAACAATTGTTTACACGACAATTGCTATTGCTTTTGACGGAAAATTTGCAGGTTATTTAACGATTGCCGATGAAATAAAAGAAGATGCAAAAGAAACAGTTTCAAAACTAAAATCTCTTGGAGTAAAATTAACTATGTTGAGTGGCGATAAAACTAATGTTGTTCAATTTGTTGCAGATAAACTCGGAATTAAAACGGCTTTTGGAGATTTGCTTCCAGAAGATAAAGTGAATAAAGTAAACGAAATTAAAGCCAAAAATGAAACCATTGCCTTTGTAGGCGATGGTGTAAATGATGCGCCCGTAATTGCTTTAAGTACAGTCGGAATTGCGATGGGAGGTTTAGGAAGCGATGCTGCAATTGAAACCGCCGATGTTGTCATTCAAGACGATAAACCGAGTAAGATTGCAATGGCGATTAATATCGGAAAACAAACGAAAAAAATTGTCTGGCAGAATATTACACTAGCTTTTGTAGTAAAAGCTTTTGTACTAATTCTTGGCGCTGGCGGACTTGCCACAATGTGGGAAGCTGTTTTTGCTGATGTTGGAGTGGCACTTTTAGCCATTTTAAATGCCGTTCGAATTCAGAAAATGAAGTTTTAAATAATCGCCGCAAATTTGCGGCGATTATTTTTTTAGAACAGATTGAATATAAAATGGTTGCATATTATAAGATGCAACCGAACATCATTTAAATTAAATCATTGTTTTTTAATGAAATAGTAGCTTTGTTTTTATAAAAGCAAAACGATGAAAAAAGTTTATTTACTATTGCTGATATTTTTATTTAGCAGCTGTTGGTTATGGTCTCAGAGAACGCAGACCGATAGCACTAAAACATCTGCTGAAAAGGCTAAAAACATTGATTTTAATGTAATGCCTTATCTCAATTACAATCGAACTCTCGATTTTATGTTTGGAGCAATTCCGATGATGATGTATAAATTTGACAAAACAGATACAATTTCTCCAAAATCATTATCGGGTTTGTTTGCGGTTTATACCACTAATAAATCTTATTTTATCGCTTCTTTTAATAAATTATACTTCAAAGAAGATCTTTGGCGAGCGCAAGTCTTTTTTGCAGTTGGCAACCAAAATGCTCAGTTTTATGTCGATGATATAGATGTTCCTGATTTTTATGATTATGGAACAAAAAAAACGATACTTGCCTTTACTCTCCAGCACAAAATTGTAAAATCTTTTTATGCGGGTTTAGGATATTCGTATGCGCACTACGATACCAATTACGAAGACAATGTTGAACCCTCTTCAATTGGCCATACAAACGGACTACAATTAATCATGTTATACGATACAAGAGATGCAGTTTATTATCCTACAAAGGGAAATAAAATAAAAGTGCGCTGGCTTGCTTATCCTGAATGGTTTGGAAATACTGCCAATGCTAGTAAGGTTTTCTCAGAATATGACACTTATTTTCCTATGCGAAATGGAAAAGATGTATTGGCAGGTCGTTTTTCGGGTAAGTTCGGACTAGGAAATATTGTTTTCGAACAGCAAGTTACAATTGGAGGAACCGATATTAGAGGTTATTCGGAAGGAAAATACAGAGGAAACGGACTTATGGATATTCAAGGCGAATACCGCTATAATTTTAATGAAAGAATGGGTTTAGTTGGTTTTGCCGGACTTGCTACAATTTACGGCTCAGATACTAAAGATTTTGATTGGAAATTATATCCTGGAGCTGGAGTAGGATATCGCTACAGAGCATTTAAAAACGAAAAATTTAATATTGGTTTGGACGGCGCCGTTGGAAAAGGAGATTGGGGAATTTATTTCAGAATTGGTGAAGCTTTTTAAGATGTTAAATATGAACACTTGTTTTAAAAAGCCCTTTCCAACGAAAAGGGCTTTTATGATTTGCAAAATACTTGGGGCAAAATACAAATCATTTTTAACTAAATTATTTAGGCATTTCTGGAATTATAATTCTTCTTGTCGGAGTGCTTAAAGTTTCAATAAATGCCAATAAATCGCTGATTTCTTCTTTGTTTAAATCCAATTTTCTCAGCATTGGATCTGATTTTGGAATCAGAGAATCTCTTGCTGTTCCCAAGTATTTCTTTTGAACAGGAGAAGGATTTCCTAAATTGTATAATTCTACAACATCCAATAAACTCGGAAAATGTCCGTGATGCATCCAAGGTTTTGTATTTACGACTTCGCGAAGTGTTGGCGTTCTGAATTTGCCAATATCTTTTACATCTTTAGTCACATTATAACGTCCGAAATCTTCGTTTTTTGTGCCGAATAAAGTCTGTCCGTCATTATGAAACTGATTATCGCTGAAATAAGGCGTATTATGGCAATTAATGCATTGCGCTTTTGTTCTAAACAAATGCATTCCTTTTACTTGCTGATCGGTATAAGCATCTGATTTTCCGCTCACAAACTGGTCAAATTTACTTTTCGGACTATTGATTGATCTTTCGAAAGTGGCAATGGCGTACTGAATGCGTTCTAAAGTCACTTTTTTATCTCCAAAAGCTGCTGAAAACAACGAATTATAGCCCTTAATTTTAGCGATTTTATCAACTGCAATCGTCAATTTTTCATTCATTTCTAAAGGATCAGAAACTGGAAATTGCGCTTGATCTTCTAAACTTGAAGCGCGTCCATCCCAAAATAAAGAAGTAGCGTAAGCCGAATTTAAAATCGTCATAGAATTTCGTTTTCCGGTTTGACGATCATGTCCAAACGAACGCGTTAAATTGTCAGTCCAGCCCAATTCTGGGTTGTGACAAGAAGCACAAGCAATTTGCCCACTTCGCGATAATCTCGGATCGAAAAACAAAATCTTGCCCAAACTTTCTTTTTCCCTAGAATACGGATTATAAGCAGGATAAGGAACAGCAGGAAGCACACCAATATCCTGAAATTTAGATTTATCAACGTTTGCATGTAATTCAGCAACGGGCCATTTCGAAGAATCTCCGCTGGAATACAGTTTTCGCAATTCCTGAATATCAATATAATCAGGATTTTCCACGCTTTTATAAGCCGTCAAGCAAAGCAGGAAAAGGATAGGTAAGATTAGTTTTTTCAATTCTTTGTGTTTTTTGTTTGTGTTTTTATTTCAAGTTTCAAGTTTCAGGTTTCAAGTTGCAACAGAACGTGAAACTTGAGACCTGAAACTTGAAACTTATTTTTTCTGACACCAAAAGCTTTGTCAAAGTTTTAAACTTTGACAAAGCTCAAGGCATTAACCATTAACCATTAACCATTAACAATTCACAATTAACAATTCACAATTAACAATTCACAATTAACAATTCACAATTATAAAGTAACTTCTTTCGGGCACGGAATACTTAAAGCTGCTGGCTTAGTGTAAACTCTATTATTGTACATTCTATATTGCGTCGAAACTGTTCCTCCAAACAGTTTGTCGTTTGTTAATTTTAATTCAAATGAAATTTCATATAAACCATTGCTGATTTCTTTATAAGTTCCTTCTCCAGAAATTGCAATAACATGCGTATTTGTCACGCTAGATCCGATAGTAATATCTTGTGGAATAACCAGAACAGTTCCTTGCGTTTTGCTATTTCCATTGGCAGGAAAAAATTCTAAAGCTGAGGTAATATTAAATCCTGGAGAAATTGCTGCAGAGTTACTTTCGTTAGAAAACCATCTTTTTAAACCAAAAGAATTTACAGTGTTCGTTCCTGTAGCTACATTAAATCCAATTTTGAATGCATCATGATATACGTCATCATTAGGATTCGCAGTTCCTTTATCGCTATACAAAATCGCATTTTCGTTATCTTTTGTAACAACAACTGGAAAAGTCAAAGCATTAAAAGTTTGCCAAGTACAATTTCCGTTATTATTAAACCAATGTTCTCCGTACGTCAAATAAAAAGTATTTGTTGGATCTGTGAATTTTGATGCGGGATTAGCTTGAATATCTCTTGGCGATTTTATTGGCTTTACAACAGTCAAACTAATACTTCCGGTAGCGTTATAATTTGGAGTATTAACCAATGTTATTTTAGATTCATAACGCGCATCGTCATTCTGGATATCTTCTAAAAGAGTCAAATGGTAAGTGATTGAATTTCTATTATCTCCAAAATCGTCGTGCGTTAAAGAATATTCAAAACCATTTTGGAATTTAAAAATAGAGGCATTTTCTATTTCCGAAGGGAAAAATCCGTTAGGAAAATTTACTTTAAAATCAACAGTTTCGCCAACTTCTCCTTTTACAACAAATTGATTTACTGGAAAAGTGTAATTGGTTGTAATTGCTGCCAAATCAATTTTGAAAGTATCATTAGGATATTCAGTATTTAGATTTCCGATATGAATTTCGGGATCAGAAACCGTTTCTAGTTTCAGAGTAATACTTTGGTTGGCAGTCCATCTTTTGTCAAAAGAAACCGCTATAGTATCTGTTAGTTTATTTCCCTGAAAAATTAATTGATTTACAGGATTTACTGTAAAACTCTCATTATCATTTGTTGATGAAACCGCACTAAAATTGGCAGTTACACTATTTTTTAAATTTCGAGCAGTTAAAGCAACAGGCACTTTCAACGTTTTTACAGAAGTATTTACGTAATTTGACTGAGGCACTAAACTTCCGTTTACAATTGGATATTCTACAGGCGTATTATCACTTTTTACCAAGAAATTAAATCTTATAAAAGGATCAATTTCAGAACCTAATTTATAGTCATCTTTTGAACATGAAGTAAATAATATGGCTATAAACAATATGCTAAATATCTTAATACGAGTCATTTTGTTGTAAGTTAGGGTTAAGATTAGTGTTATAGGTTGGTATCGGAAGAACAAATTTTAGAGAAGGATAAGTCAAACTGCAGTTTGTTGAAATACAGCCATCAGTTCTTGAAATATTTTTATGATTTCGCACTAAATCAAAAAATAAATGACCTTCAAAACAAAGTTCTTTTCTTCTTTCTAAAAGAATATTCTCTTTCAGATTCGTGGTATTTGTTAGTAAAGTAGCATTTGCACGTGCACGAATAATATTTATATCTGCCATTGCAGCGTCAGATCTGTTGGTTTCTAAAGCAGCTTCGGCACGAATTAAATACATTTCACTTAATCTAAAAGCAACATAACCAGCATTATCTTGATATTTTTTAGTGAAATTATAATTTACATTCGTAAGAACGCCATTTACTAAAGTCTGCAAAGGCTGTGTAAGAAATAATTGTTTTCTTAAGTCGTTACTTTCGTACAAATTAACCAAGTCGTTTGAAGCGACATATCGCTGATAACTTGTAGATGTTGTATAGCCAAATACTTGTGACATAGAAGACATCACAATATCTTCAGAATCTCTTCTAGTAGCAAATTCAAGTAAAATTTCAGATACAGGAAGATCCGGCTGCGTCCATTGCGCAACATAATCTGCAGAAGCTGATAAAGTTATTCCAGAAGTTGTAATTACGTCATTTGCCGTTGTGTACGCATTATTCCAGTCGCCTTTTTGCAAATATACACGCGCTAATAACGCTTTTGTATTATTTACATTAAATAAAGAATAAGTTTGACCTGGAAGCAACGATTGAGACGAATAATTGTCAATTGCTGTCGCTAAATCATTTATAATAATCGAATAAGTTTCTGCAACTGTTTTTCTTGCAGGATATTTTATTCCGGCTTTAATAGATTCAGTATTGCAAACAATTCCTAAATGAGAAGCGTCTGAAGTATATTTATAATCTTGGCTGTATACAAGAGAAAGCAAAAAATGCGCATAAGCTCTAATCGTTAAAGCCTCTGCCTTTATTTGATTTTTCTCTGCTTGAGTTGCATCGGTTAGGGCAGGAGTATATTCTAAAATTAAGTTCGCCTGATTTATAATATCATAACTTGTATCATAAAATGTTTTAAAATTACTTGTCAGCGCTTGATCATCAAATGAATATGCTTGTTCGATATTTATAGGCGGAGAAATCTGACCTCTGCTGTTTCCTGAAGAAACTGGCGAAAATTTGATGTTTCCTCCTTGAAGATCTGCGTAAACGGCATAACGTTCTCCGCGCATATTAGCTTCTAGTTCATAGTAAAGTCCGGTTAATGCTTGCAAAACTCCTTTTTTGTTTTGCAAAAGCTCGTCTATAGAAGTTTGTGTTCCTGGTTCCTGTTCTAAAAAATCACTACAGCTTTGCAGCGAGAAAATCAGGAAAAATATAAATAGGTATTTTGAATATTTCATGTTCTTAAAATTTAGCATTAACTCCCAGCGAGATGGTTCTTGCCTGAGGATAAGTAAAACTGTATTCTCTTACTCCGTTCATTCCTTTTGGACTTTTCTCTTTGTACCAATAAGCAACATTTGTCGCATCTGCAAAAACTGAAAGAGTATCTAAGAAGGTATTTTTTAACGGCACATTATAACTTAAATTAACATTGCTGATTCGGATATAAGTTGCATCGTACATATATTTACTTAAGTTAGAAAGCTGCGGAGAAGAAGTTACAGCAGATTGCGAAACAATATCTCCAGGATTTCTCCAATGATCGTATGCATTTACAGAAAGGTTTCTGTTAAAAGTATTTGAGTATTTATCTACCAGTACGTCAGATACTAAAAAATCACCTCCAATTTGATAATCACCTCGAACAGATAAAGTTAAGTTGTTGAAAAAAGTAAAACTATTGTAAAAACCACCGTAAGCATCTGCTTGTCTGTCTCCAATTGGTTCCCAATCTGCAATGGTGTATAATTCGCCATAGGTTTTGGAATCGTATATTTTACCATTTTTTTCAATAAGATCACGACCAGTTGCAGGATCAACGCCAGCCCATTTAATTCCCCAAATAGTACTCGTGCTGTAACCAATTTTTTGTGCTAAAGCTATATTTGCTAAAGAATAGTCGCTTCCTAAACCTTTTAAATCGGTTACTTTACTGTCAATTGTAGAAATGTTAAATGCTGTTGTCCATTTAAAAGCATTAGATTTTATCCATTTAATTCTTGTAGTAACTTCAAAACCTTTATTGTACATACTTGCGGCATTTAATTGTACAGAAGAATAACCTGTTTCAGTTGGGACATCTCTTGTTGCAATCAAATTAGTTTTGTTGTCATAATAATATTCTACAGATAATTCAACTCTGTTTAAAATATTAAAATCAAAACCAGCGTTAAATTTGGCGTTTTTTTCCCAAGTTAAATTACCGTTTGGCGCGTCGCCAGTAGTTGCTCCGATTCCGCCATTGTAAGCGTTTTGACCAATATTATACAAACCTTTAGAGCGGTAAGAACCAATTCTAGAGTTTCCAGTTGTACCGTAACTTGCTTTTAATTTTAAGAAATCAATCCACGAAGCAGAATTAAGAAAGTTTTCATTGCTAATAATCCATCCAGCACCGATACCGCCATTATTTGCCACATTCGTATCATCTCCAAAAACAGAGCTTTCATCACGACGATAATTGGCTAATAAAAAGTAACGTTTTTTATAATTATAGTTTAATTGTGAGAATAAAGAAACTCTCGAATTATAACTGATTTCACCTCTATAAGATTGTCCAGCTTTAGATTCATCTACATTTGGTGTAGCAGGATTATCGTCTCTTATTGCATCTGTAATCTTATTTAGTATGCCTGGGTTTACGTATCCAACTCCAGATGAATAATGAAAATCGGTTTTATCTTCACTAAGTTCAAAACCAAGAACACCATCAATACTGTGATTTTCTGTAATATCTTTATTAAATAAAGCTTGTCCTTGCCAATTCCATTTTCTAGAATTTCTTTCGTTTAATAATCTACGTCCCCAAGCTGGATATAAAATGCCTCCAAGTGTAAAAGAACCGTTAAACTGACCGCTTTCATTTGCTCCAGAAAAATAGCGATCTTGATCTTTATCACTATAATCCATACCAAAAAGAGTCGCAAATCTGATGTTATTATTCAATTTATAAGACAAATTAATGCTTCCTAAAATACCAAATGTCTGCGTTTCATTTTTGTTTTGTTGAATTGCCGCCAACGGATTTCCAGCTGTAGCGCCGCTTACGCCTAAATTTGAAAAAGTTCCGTCTGCATTATATGGAGAAAGTGTAGGAAGGTAAGCAAATCCGTAAAAAATATTTGGAGCGTCTTTCTGTACAAAGCTAGGATTCAACATTAAGTTGATATCCCATTTTCCAGAATTGTAACCCAAATTGATTCCAGCGTTTAATTGTTTTGTGTCATTACCCATTTGAGGTTCATCAATTTTCGTATAGCTAACATTTGTTCGATATGAAAATTTTGAAGTAGCACCAGAAACATTAAAATTATATTTATTGTAAATACCAGCGTTGTTTAATAAGTCAAACCAATCGGTATTAATTCCATTGTAAGCAAATGGAACATAGTTTGTTGTTGTATTTTTTAAGTATTGGTTTCTTATTTCGGTATATTGTTCACCGTTTAAGTATTTAATCTGATTAATTGCAGAAGAAACCCCAAGCTGATTAGAAAAACCGAATTGAGTTTTTCCTTTTTTTCCTTTTTTAGTGGTAATCAAAATAACGCCATTTGCACCATCTGCACCATAAATACCTACAGCTGCAGCATCTTTTAAGACAGAAATAGTTTCTATATTTTCTGGAGCAATTTTCATTAATGGATTAGTCAGATTTTCAGCAAAAGTTCCAGATCCGTCAAAATCTCCGCCATCGATAGCATATTCTTCACTCATCACAACGCCATCAACAATAATTAGTGGTTGCGAAGAAGTTCCGGTAATTGCATTGGTTAAAGACGATAATGTTCCTTTACCACGTATATTAATTTTAACAGGGCCACCAACACCAGAAGTATTTTCTACCATAACTCCAGCAATTTGACCTGTAATCATTTTGTCGAAACTTTCAGAAGCTTGTTCTACAGCAATATCTTTTGCGTTTAATGTAGAAATACTTCCCACAATTTCTTCTTTTAATTTTGTTGTACCATAAGAAGACGTAATAATAACCGGATTTAACTCGTCTGTTGCTTCTTGCAAGTAAAAAACAAAATTCTTTTTATCGTCTGCTTTTTGAGATTGTGATTCCATTCCTAAATAACCTACTTCAAGAACAAGATTCGGAATATCATTTCCTTTTAACTGATAAATAAATTTTCCGTTAAAATCTGTTATAGCGCCCATTCCAGTTCCTTTTACACGAATTGTAGCGCCAGGAAGTGGCTGTTTGTCTTTTGCATTATAAACCGTTCCCGTAATAAAACGCTCTGTTTCTTGATTCGCGCCAGAATCATTAGAAGTATTTGAATTGGTCAATAAAACCTGTTTTTTCTGAATATAAAAGGAGATATTTTTTCCGTTAAATAATTTTGTCAAAGTCGTTTCTAGCGAAGCATTATCAACATTAATATCTGCTAATTGTTCGGTATCAATTTTTCGAGCGTTATAAATAATTCTAAAATCGGTTTGCTCTTCAATAGATTTGATAATTAGACTTATAGGTTTATTTTTTACGTGTAATGTAATAGTTTTATTTTGAGAAAAAGCCGAAAAACAGGATAAAAGAAAGCCTAAGAAAAATAGAATTTTTCTTGAATTGGGATGTATCGTAAATGTCATGTTTTATTTAGTTATGGAAAATTGGTGTAATAGTAATTGTGTTTTGTTTAATAGAATAATTAAATGGCGTGTCGCGTTTTAGAAGTTCTAAAATGTTTTCTACACTAGATTCGCTAATTTTTATTGAACCTGTAAAACTCTGTTTGGCCAAAACAGCATTTTCGTTGATAATTTCGACGTCGTAGGTACGTTCAATAATCTTAGTAATTGTTGAAAATGGGGTATTTTGAAATGCAAGTTCGCCTTGAGTCCAAGCTTCATAAAATGATGTATCCACTGTTTTGGTGATCATTTTTTTGGACTCGCTTTGCCAAACAGCCATTTGGGTTGGCTTAAGCAAAACGGCATTTAAAGGATTGTCTTTTTCAGACATTTGAATACTTCCTTCAACCAAAACACTGCTCACGGTTTTGTCTTCAGGATAAGCACTTACATTAAATCTTGTTCCGAGAACTTCTATATCAACTTCTTCAGAATGAACAATAAACGGATGTTGTTTGTCTTTTGCAACTTCAAAAAATGCTTCACCGGATAAATAAACATTTCTTTTTCCGTTAATTCCAAATTGTTCCGGATAACGCAAAGTAGTTCCAGAATTTAAACTCACAAGGGTACCATCTGAAAGTTTAAGTTTGAACGTTTTTCCGTAAGGAACTGTAAGCGTATGATATAAAACTTCTGTATCGAGAACTTTTCCGAAGTATATAATTTGATTAGGAAATTTTCTGGCAACCAATTCGCCTTTGTCATTAACCAAAGCGTTTAGATTTTTTTCAGAAAAGTATTCTAATCTTCCATCGCCTAATTCGAGAACAATTTCTTTAGAGTTAGTTGTTCTTTCATTAAAATAAAAAGCAAGCCTAGCCAAACCAATACAAACAATAAGAACGGCCGCGTATTTAAAATACTTTCTAATGTTGTTTTTTGGTTTTAAAGTAACAACAGGAACTTCACGTGAAATAGTTCCAGTAAGCGCTGTTAAAGCCCAAGTCTTTTTTAAAGTTATAAATTGCTTTTTATTTTCTTCTGAAGCATTAATCCATTCAAAAAGCTGTTCGACTTCTTGCTCAGATGCTTCATTAGATAAGTATTTATAAATTATTTCCGATGTCATAAATGCGTTTTTAAACTTCTCGCTATTATTAGTACACTTCAGAATTAAAATACCCTACCTTTTATTCTTAATTATTATAAATAAGGATAAAAATTAAGAACAAATAATCAGATAGTTTGGTTTTTAAAATCTTCAAAGCCTTTGTCATGTGGGCTTCTACAGCTTTTAAAGTCACTTCCATTTCTTCTGCTATTTCTGCATTTTTTTTATTCTCAAAGCGTTTTTTTATAAAAACTTCGCGAGTTTTAGGTGGTAATTCACTAATTGATTCTTGAATAATGCGTTCTAATTCTGTTAATTCTAAAGTGTCAAATTGTACAGAGTTTAAAACTTCGATATTCAATTCTCTTTCTTGGTGGTTAAGAAGGTCATTCTTGAATTTATCTTTAACTTTATTGTGACGAATTAAATTCAAGCATTTTGATTTGGCGTAAGTGTATAAGAAAGCCTGAATTCCGTTTATTGATTCTACGTTTTCTTTATTTTGCCAAAGATGTAGTAAAGCTTCTTGAGCTAGGTTTTCAGCCTCATCATGATCATAAATAAACTGAACACTAAAAGATTGAATTCTCTTAAAATATTTGTCGTAGAAAAATGTATACGCAGTTTCATCTCCGTTCTTAAAGGATTGGAAAAGTTCTAATTCGAAACTGGTATTGTTGTTCATTAAGCGGAATTTACTTTGGATAAGCAATATTAAGTAAATTTTAAATTATACTTGATTTTGCTTAGAAAGCGGCAAATATAAAAGTTTATTTATATTAATTCTAAATAAAATAAAATTATTGAATGTTTGAAGAAATTTTATTCAGAATAGGTTGATTTTCACGCAAAGAGCGCTAAGATTTACGCAAAGTTCGCAAGGATTTTTGATATGCTGTATTTGATAAAAATGCAAAGTTCGCAAAGCTTTATCTAAAAAAACTTTGCGAACTTTTTTGCCACAGATTAAAAAGATTAAATTTTGAAATCTGTTTAATCCATGAAATCTGTGGCTATATTTACTGTTTTTGAGAAACTTTGCGAACTTTCAAAAGCATTGTTATTCACAAAGCTTAAAAAAACTTAGCGAACTTTGCGTAAATCTTAGCGCTCTTTGCGTTAAAATAAAACAGTAGTGCGATTAAAAAACAGCTTTCGTTTTAAAATTCCTCCATCCAAAACCAATCAAAAATAAGATGAAAAGCAATAAAGGCAAAAAGGCTTTTCCAAAACTAATTTCTGAAGAATCTCGAAATGTTTCTACCTTAAAATCTTTCCAATTTTGCTGATTTACTGCTGCATTGTCGAATATTTTAGGATAAAAATGCAAACGTAGTTTTTCGTGAAATTTTGATGTTTCTTTCAAAAATAAAAGCTGGTTTCCTAAATCAGAATGCACGATTTCATTCAATTGCAATTGCGTATGAAGAGTCGGAATAAATTTTGCAATTCTTTGGCTGGCAAGATTTCGCTGTTGTAATTTTGATTCCAATTCGCGCGATTGCACAGCCGATTCGTCGTCGCCCATTTGCTGCATAGCATAATACCAAAGCCAGCTGAATTCTTTATCTTCTGGAATTTTATATGATCTAAACTGCGGATAATGTTTATAGAATTTCTCCATCGTTTCATTTTTATCCGTATCCCATTTTTCGTGATAAGCATTTCGTTGTTTTAAAGTCAGTTCTAAAGCTTCGGGAACTTGATATTGATTTACGATATAAGCGTTGATTCCTGCTGGAACAATAATGATTAAAAACAGCCAGATCGTCAAGAGAATTACCGCATTAAAATTGGAATGTTTTTGCAAGGAAACAATAAAGAAACAGACAGCAAACCAAAATAAAATGTACAAAACTCCAAGTCCGTAGAAAATAAAGAAAGCCGAATCTAGTGGGATATGGAAGAATAAAACAGCGGCAAAAAGCAAAAATGTAAGCAATGCGATTAGACTTAAGATCCTGACATAGAATGATTTTAGAATAAAAAGAAAGGTGTTTTGACTTTGAGTTGCCACAATTTTCCACGTGCCGCTTTCTTTTTCTTCGGAAATAAGGTTGTATGAAAAGGCAATGATTAAAAGCGGAAAAAGATAAATAAGCACAAAACTAAAATCAATATTTCCTGCCAGAAGATTGTTCGGATTATTCAGTTCTGAATCGTATTTCTGACCTTCTAAACCACGAATTGTAACACTTTGAATCGACGGATTCACATCGCGTTGTCCGATGGCTAAACTATTTATTGGCAACGTATTATTAACCAAAGAAAATTTGATGTAATACAATAAAAGTCCTATTTCGTCTTTATGAAAAGCGGCATTTCTGGCAATATGTTCTTTTTGATAAATAGAAGCTTCTTTGATATTGTTTTGTTGTTTATCTTGAAACTGTTTTCCAATCAATAAGCTTATAAAACCAATGCATAACAAAAAAATCAAACCAATTTTTGTTCCTTTTGACCGAATGAAATTTTTAAATAATAATGATAACATATTTATATGGCTTTAAGTTTTTTGGACGCTATTTGAATTAAAATAAAAAGCAATGCAATCCAGAGAATAATCGAAATAATCGAAATGATTTCGTTTTTTAAAATCGTTCCGATTGTTTTAGGTTGATAATGAAAATCTTCTACATCAGCCCAATGTTCTTTATCTATTGTGAGCGGTTTGTCATTAGGACCAGGTTTTTTATTACTGATGTATTTAATCTGCAAAGCGTTCATTTTCTGAGCCATTACATAACGATAATCTTCCGCTTGTTTCTGAAAATCGATGTATGATTCGTAATCTGTATTAGATAATCCCATCGAGAGATTTTTCATCGCGATATGCGGATTTAGAAAAGAAACTATTTTAGAAAAGCTGTTTTGCTTTTTATAAATCTGAAGTAATTCTGCCAAATGTTCATTATAAATTCTGGAACTTATTTTTTCGCCTTCGGTCATAATGAATCCAGAATAATTGAAAGGAAGTTTCTGTACCGAATCGACTTTGTAAGCACGAAGCAACGAATCTTTTATCGCTTTATAATGCGGATCATTCGGATTATGGCTGTCACCTTGTTTTAAAATGTCTTTCTCAATATCGCTATTAAACTGAATTTTAGAAGGTGCTTCGTAAATATAAGCTCCAATTGCCTGTGTCGTTCTCGGCAAAATAATCGTAAAAATCAGCCAAATTCCGATAAGCGTAATCAAAGCTTTTTTAGAAGTTTTACTAGTTGCCGAAATCAAAACAGCGATAACGCAGAAGAATAGGAGATAAGCAAAATGAAAAAGTATAAATAGAACCATTTTTATCGTTTCGTCTGTCGTAATGCTAAAATCTTGAAGAAACAGCCAAACTAAAATCAAAGCAATTATAGTTGGAACAAAAAGTAGCATAATGACGCTCGCAACGCCCAATATTTTTCCAACTAAAAGCTGTTTCCAGTTAATTCCCTGCGTTAAAAGAATTTTTAATGTTCCGTTTTCCCGTTCGTAGGCAATGGCATTAAAACCTAAAAAGAAGATTAATAAAGGCAATAAAACTTGTAAAACCATCGCAATGCTGATTTCTCCAAAACGAAGCATACTGTTAGAAAATCCAGCTTCAGAGAAATTGGCGGTATTTTGTTTGTGGGCTTCAAGGAAAATAGCATTTCCAAAAAAAGGCTCCATTCCAAATTCAAAAACACTTAAAGGCGTACTTTTTCTAAACGCAAAATTGCCATAATGCGCCATTCTATGCGGGTTCTTGTCTGGATTTTTCAACCAGTCTTCTCTCGATTCGTGTTGGTATTTTTCGCTGGTTTCGTTCTGGTTTTTATAATTTTCCCAACCCGAAAATGTAGCGTATAAAAGTAAAACACCAATAAAAAAAGTAATGATATATAAAGCTGTATTTTTAAAGACAGATTGTCTAAAATGGCTGGCTATTAAAATTTCTGAGTGTAATATTTTCATATAAATTAAAATTTATAAGTTACGGTTAAGCTCACATTTCTAGGACTTCCAGGAAATAATCTCAAATAATTCTGAGCGCCTAACCAATACGTTTTATTAAGCAGATTTCCTGCATTCAAGGCAATCTGCATATTGCCATTATTGGGTTTATAATAAAGCGCTGCATCAAAAATTGTAAAGTCCGGAATTGTAAAATCTCTTGTAAACCAAGGCACTTTACTGCTTTGATACTGCATTCCTAATCCAATTCCGAAATCATCTAAAGCTGAATGAGAAGCAAAGTTGTAGCGTGTCCATAAATTGGCGCTGTTTTTTGGCGTATTCTGCTTTCTTTGCCCAATTAAAGAAGTATTTGCATCGTTTGTAATTTCAGCATCGATATAACTGTAAGAAGCATTTATCTGCCAATCTTTAGTAATGTAACCCGCTAAATCACACTCAAAACCACGACTTCTTTCAGAACCTCTGGTTACTAACAAATCGGGATTTACAGGATCATTGGCGTTCATCAAAATAATACGCTGATTGATTTCGTAGATCGCCGCGTTAAAACTTACGGAATTATTAAAGAAAACGGCTTTCATTCCAAACTCTTTCAAATCACTTTCCAATGGTTTAAAAAGACTTCCAGCAGGTAAACTTCCTGTTTGTGGCATCAAAGTCGTTGTATTCGATTGTGGCTGATATCCTTCTAAATAAGTCGTATAAACATTTATTGCACTATTTATGGCGTACGTTATTCCAATTCTAGGTAATAAAGCAGATTTTTTGACTGTTAATTCATTGTTTGATTTGTAGTTTGTAATATCTTCAAACCATTCGTTTCTTAGTCCCAATAAAAAAGTAAATTTTTCCCACTGAATTTGATCCTGAATATATATCGCATTGGTTGTTGTAAGTGCTGAAGGAAGCGCTGTACGAACATTCATTACATAATCTTGCGTATTTCTCAACGCATAAGAAGGATTGTTCAAATCGAAGAAATTGACATTTGGTTTTGGTAATAAAACACCATTTAAAGTAACTGTTTGATAATTGGACGCATTGGCTGAAACAAAAGAACTGGCAACCGTTCCGTCTTTTAAAAGATAACCTCTCGCGGCGTTTTGTCCTCCTCCAATATTTTTATTCCAACTGCTTAAATCATATCCAGTTAATAACTTATGATTGAGTTTTCCTGTTTTAAAATCAAAATTAAAATAAGCACTCAAATTGTCAATGTCCCAATATTGCTGACGCTGTACAAATTGCATCATCGCCAAACTCGTAACAGGCTGATTGTTCATATCAACCGCAAAAGCGTTTGTTGTGCGATGTTCCTGAAGATTTTCTGTCCAGGTTTGTTTCATGTACGATGCATTGAAACCAATTTTTGAAGTGAATTTATGAGCTAAATTCGTCATCAAAATCATTTCTTTAGATTTAAAATAATCTCCAGAAGCACCTAAATTTAAACTGATTGGAGTTTTATTTAAATCAGTTTTTCCAGCAACAGCACCAAAAATGGGTTGTCCGCGATCTAGAACTCCAGTCATATCACTTAAAACCAATTCGGTATTGATGGCCGTTTTTTCATTAGGAATGTAAGTAAACGAAGGAGAAATCAAAAAAGACTTATTATTTACCAAATCACGAAATGATTTTGCTTCCTGATAAGCGCCGTTTACACGATATAAAAGTGTTTTGGATTCATTTAAAGGTCCTGTAAAATCTAAAGTCCCGCGAAGTGTGCTAAAACTTCCAACAGTAAGGCTAACTTCTTTTCGGTCAATTGCAAGAGGTTTTTTCGTTACCATATTAATACTTCCGCCTGGATCTACAGAAGAAAATGTCGCGCTCGACGGACCTTTAATTACTTCAACCCGCTCAATATTACTCGTTAATGGCTGTAGAAAATAATATTGTCTGGTTCGCATTCCGTTGATAATTTGCCCTTCTTCATTCTGACTTATCCCACGAATGGTATATTGATTGTAATAGCTCGCTGGAATTACACCGCTGGCCATTTTTACAACATCGGACAAATAAATAGCGCCTTTATCGGCAATTAATTCTTTGGTAATGCTCGAAATAGATTGCGGAATATCTTTGTTTAAAGAAGCTGTTTTTGTAGCAGAAAAAGAATAATCGCTATTATACTTTCGCGTTGAGCGACCGATAATTTCAACGGTTTGCAATTCGTTTCGTTTGCTTTCTAATTCCAAAGAATCTTTAGTAATGCTATCTCTAACTTTTTTGTTAGTTTGCGCATTTAAAATAGAAAAAGTGCTTACCGAAAACAGTAAGCAAAATAGATGTTTCATTTTTATAGTAATGGAAATCGAGTTTCCTTTAAACCGTTTGTAAATACAAATCTTCTAATTCGTTGGCAGAAATTTTCTCCGCTTCAATTACGGTAACCAAATTTCCTTGTTTCATAATACCGATGTGAGTAGCCACTTCGCGCGCCCTGAAAATATCGTGAGTTGCCATTAAAATGGCTGTTCCGTCAGCTGAAAGTTCTTTTAGGATTTGAGAAAATTCATTAGATGCCTTCGGATCCAAACCACTTGTTGGTTCGTCTAATAAAAGCACTTTTGCTTTTTTAGCAATAGCGATTGCAATTCCCACTTTTTGACGCATTCCTTTAGAATAACCGCCCAGATTTTGGTCGTGCGCTTTGGTTTGTAATCCTGCTTTATTTAAAAAATAAACCAATTCTCCTTTTGAGTATTTAAAACCTGCTAATGAAGAGAAAAATTTTAGGTTTTCTAATCCAGTTAAATTCGGATAAAGCATTACTGTTTCTGGAATGTAAGCAACAAATTCTTTTGTTGTTTTAGCATTTAAAATAACAGGTATATCATTAATTTTTAAAGTTCCTTCTGTTGGTTCGATAAAACCTAAAAACAAGTTGATTGTTGTGGTTTTTCCGGCACCGTTTTGACCTAAAAGAGCAAATATTTCTCCTTCTTTAATAGTTAAATTCAGATCGTGTAAAGCAATATTATCGCCATATTTCTTGGTCAGATTTTCAGCTGTAAGCATAATTATTTATGATTTGGATTTTAATTTTTGAGAATTGTAAATAATGTTTCAGGCGAGCTTTAATAAGCCTGCTTGAATAATTTCGATAAAATGAATGATTAAAGTTTACTCCGATTTATTCGCGAAAGCATCACTAAAGCAGACAAAAAATGTCTGATTAATGCTATAATAAATCAAAATAGATTTCTTTGCTCAGAAAGCAAATTAAAAAAAGAGTAAACTAAAATAAAGTAGGAGGTGCTCTTAAGGCAAACAGACTTCCTTTGAAGAATGTGGAAACTGATTTTGTATAAAAAAATGCAGAGATATTTTCAATCTGTACTTTCTGAAAAATTACAAATTGATGCGAATTTGGAATGAAAGTGCTGAATGAAAAATGACAAACATGACATTTTGAATCGACTTCATGGCTATGGGTTATCTGCTTTTGATTGGCACTTGAGTGATGTACACAAGGTTTCTCTGAAAGCTGTTTGAAAAAATGCTCGTAAGAATGCACCGTCTGAAACAGCATGGCACACAATACTGCAAAAGAGGCTAAGAAATTTACTAATACGATTCTTTTTTTCATTCAATGGTTTTGGGTGCAATTTTTAAATATCTAATATTGAAATATATAATCGCAACAGAGTTGCAAATATAGTTATCTTATTTATAATTACTATATCTGCAATGTTTTTTTATCTTTAATTTTGAGTTCAAGCCCTTTAATTACAACCGTTTCACAGGTTACTGTATTGTAATTTTAAAGTGCTAATATCAGAAGAATTGTCTAAGTGTTTACAGAATACTTCCGAAAAAATTGGTTAGGTGTTTTGGATGTTGCCTAATAGAGTCATACAAAATTTTATTATTTTCATGTCCGGCTTTCCAAAAATTGAGCTTGTTTTTACTTACTTTATCAAATTTTTTTTAAGTGCTATTTTTAACATTCTAGAAGAATAAATTAAAAAAGGATTCTAAAAATATATAGTAGAAAACAAACTACTTCTCTGAAGATTATAAGTTAGATATAAACTTATGATCTATAATTAACAGAAAAAATAGTATTAATATGTCAGTTTTTTGTTATAAAATGCAATTTTAACTCGGATTTCTGTTATAATTTTCCTAGTTTTACTCCAATAGCAGTTTCAAAACTGTTCAATTAAATTAAATTTTAGATTGATATTTATGACTTTACAATATCAATTTTTCTAACGAGCATTCCGCTCATTAAAAATACAAATGCTTATGAAAATAGGATTAATCGGATTCGGAAAAACTGGAAAATCAGTAGCTTCAATATTATTAGAAAATAAAAAATTCTGCTTAGAATGGGTTTTAAGACAAAGTACCGTTTTAGAACACAGATCTGTTCCTGAATTTTTTGGAGTGCAGTCAGACGAACCCGGCTTAATCTATTCAAGTTCAAAAACTTCTATTGATGAATTGTTAGAAAAACATCCAGTAGATGTAATTATTGACTTTTCTTCTAATCAAGGGATTTATACTTATGGTGAAGTTGCAGCAAAAAATAAAGTAAAAATAATCTCGGCTATTTCTCATTATAAAGAGAAAGAATTGCAGTTTTTAAAGAAATTAGGACAGAAAACAACCGTTTTTTGGTCGCCAAATATTACTTTGGGAGTTAATTATTTATTGTTTGCAGCCAAGTTTTTAAAGAAAATAGCACCTTGGGTTGATATTGAAGTTAATGAAGAACATTTTAAAGCCAAAGAAGGAACTTCTGGAACAGCAATAAAAATTGCTGAAGCACTAGATGTGGATAAAGAAAATATCAATTCAGTACGTGCGGGCGGAATTGTCGGAAAACATGAAGTTATCTTCGGATTCCCTTTTCAAACGGTACGAATTATTCACGAATCGATTTCAAGAGAAGCCTTTGGAAACGGAGTTATTTTTGTTGCTGAAAATATAAAAGAGAAAGAAAACGGTTTGTATAATTTTGAAGATATTCTAACACCGTATTTTACGGTCTAAATGATTTAATCTCGCAAAGACGCAGAGCCGCAAAGCTTTTCTTTTTTAATAAGCTGTTTAAACTTAGCGGCTCTGCGTCTTTGCGAGAAATTCTCTTTAGTATTTTAAATTACTTTATTTCCTAAAAGCCAAAGCTTTCATATATTCTAAATTCATCTTTGCAATAGAAAGAACCGAAATTCCCTGCGGACATTCGATTTCACACGCACGAGTGTCAGAACATGCGCCAAAGCCTTCTTCATCCATTTTTTTGACCATTGTAAGAGCACGTTTAGAAGCTTCTACTTTTCCTTGTGGCAACAACGCTAAATGCGTTATTTTGGCTCCAACAAATAAAGCTGCGCTTGCATTTTTGCAAGAAGCAACGCAGGCACCGCATCCAATACATGCAGCGGCATCGAAAGCTTCTTCGGCAATTTCATAAGAGATTGGAATACTGTTGGCTTCTGGCGCCTGACCTGTCGATGCTCCAATAAAACCTCCAGAAGCAATAATGGAATCAAAAGCTTTACGATCAATTTTTAAATCTCTTAAAACAGGAAAAGCTTTTGCGCGAAAGGGTTCAATGTAAATTGTATCACCATCTTTAAAACTTCGCATATGAAGCTGGCAGGTGGTTGTATTTTTTATAGGACCATGAGCGCGACCGTTAATCATTACGCCACATTGACCGCAGATTCCTTCACGACAGTCATGATCAAATTCAATAACGCGTTCGCCCTGTTGAATGAGAGACTCGTTTAAGAGATCTAACATTTCTAAAAAAGACATATGTTCTGTCACTTCATCAATTTCGTAATCTGTCATTTCTCCTTTCGATGAAGTATTAAATTGCCTCCAAATTTTAAGATAAAGTTTCATAGATAATTGTTGATTGTTAATTATGAATGGTTAATTGTGTTTGTAATTAACCATTTGCCATTATTTGTAGCTTCTTACGGCGAGTTCTACGGATTCAAAAACTAGAGGTTCTTTGTGCAGTTCGGGTTCGTCTTGATTGCCTTTCCATTCCCAAGCCGAAACGTAACAGAAATCTTCATCATTTCGAACGGCTTCACCATCAGGAGTTTGATATTCTTCTCTAAAATGTGCTCCGCAGGATTCTTCGCGCTGTAAGGCATCATAACACATTAATTCGGCTAATTCTATATAATCAGAAATTCTACCAGCTTTTTCTAGTTCACTGTTTAAAGTATTATCTCCTGTAATTCTGAGATCTTTTTCAAATGAAGCTTTTAATTCTCGGATTTCAATTAAAGCTTCTTCGAGTTTTTTTCTGTTTCTAGAAAGTCCGCATTTTTCGTAAAGAAGACGTCCGATTTTTTTATGAAAATAATCTGCAGAAAATGTTCCGTTGGTATGTAAAAAACGATCCAATTGTCTTCTTACCTCTTTTTCAGCTTCCTCAAAAGCAGGATGTGAAATATCAAATTTGCTGGCGTTCAATTCGCCAGCCAAATAATTCGGAATCGTATAAGGAGCAATAAAATAGCCGTCTACACAAGCTTGAAGCAGCGAATTTGCTCCAAGACGATTAGCGCCGTGATCGGCAAAGTTAGCTTCGCCTAAAGCAAATAAACCAGGAATTGTGGTCATTAATTCATAATCTACCCAAAGTCCGCCCATCGTAAAGTGCGCAGACGGAGAAATAAGCATAGGTTCTTTATAAGCATTTATTCCTGTAATTTTTTCATACATGGTAAAAAGATTGCTGTATTTTACTTCAATTGCATCTTTTCCCTGCGTTTTTATAGCATCAGAAAAATCTAAATAAATAGCGTTTTTCATTGGTCCAACGCCATGTCCGGCATCGATTCTTTCTTTAGCAGCTCTTGAAGAAATATCTCTCGGCGCTAAATTTCCAAAAGAGGGATAACGGCGTTCTAAATAATAATCTCTTTCTTCTTCGGGAATTGAATTGGCATTTCTGCTATCATTTGCCGTTTTAGGAACCCAAATTCTTCCATCATTTCGAAGCGATTCAGACATCAAAGTCAATTTAGATTGATTTTCTCCATGTTGCGGAAGTGAAGTAGGATGAAACTGAATCCAGCTCACGCCAGCCATAAAAGCGCCCTTTTTGTGTGCCCTCCAAACGGCAGAACTGTTACAGCCCATTGCCAAAGTAGATAAATAATATACTTTTCCGTAACCTCCAGTAGCCAAAACCACTACATCGGCGGCATGACGTTCTAAAGTTCCAGTTTCAAGATTTCGTGCAATTATTCCTTTGGCTTTGCCTTCAATAACAACCAATTCGAGCATTTCATGACGCGTGTACAAAGTAATTTTTCCTAAAGCAGCTTGTCGTTCTAAAGCTTGGTAAGCACCCAATAAAAGCTGTTGTCCTGTTTGACCTCTCGCATAGAAAGTTCGTGAAACCTGAACGCCTCCAAAAGAGCGATTATTCAAATAACCTGCATATTCTCTAGCAAAGGGTACACCTTGTGCCACTGCATGATCGATTAGGGCGGCAGAACATTCGGCTAAACGGTAAACATTGGCTTCGCGAGATCTAAAATCTCCGCCTTTGATGGTGTCATAAAACATTCTGAAAGTACTGTCGCCATCATTTTTATAGTTTTTAGCCGCATTTACTCCGCCTTGTGCGGCAACAGAATGGGCGCGTCTGGGAGAATCTTGAAAACAAAATGATTTTACATTATAACCTTGTTCTGCTAAAGATGCCGCACAAGAAGCTCCTGCGAGTCCTGTGCCGACAACTATAACATTTAATTTTTTTCGATTGGCCGGATTTACAAGTTTAGCTTTTGACTTGTAAAGATTCCATTTATCTGCTAGAGGTCCTTCTGGTATTTTTGATTCCATCATTTTTAGGTTTTTAAAATGAATTCATACAAAATTTAAAAAAGCAATCTTTTTGGGGAACTCTAATTTAATATAAAATATTGACTTTTAGATTTATAAAATAAAAATTATTGTTTCGTAATTGGAATCGCTTTACTGCTTGCATTGGTTTTGATGAAATAAATTCCAGTAGCAAATTCAGAAATTGAAATCACATTTCCTGAGCCATGTTTGATTTTACTTCCAGTGGTAGAATATACAGTCCATTCTAGTTCTTTTGACAAGTGAAATATTCCTTTTGACGGATTTGGATAGACCAGAATTTTGTTGGATTCTTCATTTGGATTTTCGACACCTAAATTGCAATTTTCAACCATATAAGAAACCGTTTTGGTATTATTTCCGTTTGAATTGCTCACAGTTAATGACACTTGTCTAGTTCCTTCCGTAGAAAAAATTACCGAATGTGGACCAATTCCAGTTGCTGTTGCAGGTTGTGCATTGTTGCCAAAATTCCAAGAATAAGTATCTACAGTGCCTACAGAAACAGAAGTAAAAGTAACAGCCGTATTTAAACAGCCCATTTGTGGCGTAAATTCAAAATCGGCAATAGGAGCAGTGGTGCTTGCAGACAATACAAATTCCATTTTATTTACATTGATGTCATTTTCTTCAAAGTACAAAGTGATAACATGTGTGCCCTGTGTTAATGCTATGTTTGGAACAGCAACAGTCTGCCAGTTCTGAAAACCTCCTGTGTTTGGAATATTTACTACTCCAGTTGCATTGACACCATCTACTTCAAGATGGAGTTTTCGGGTATTATATGGAGTAGCAATTCTAAGATTGATGGTATAATTTCCAGTTGTATTTACTTTTGCTGTGTATTTTAACCATTCATCTTTAGCAACATAAGCAAGATTAAATCCGCCTTCATTACAAGCTTCAGTTCCAACACCATCGCCGGGTCTGTAAGCAGTATCGCCGCCGCCGTTTTTATCTAAAACCGCTCCAGGACCAATATCGTAATTTTCAGCTTCAATAGTTCCGGGTATTTGAGCAATTATTCCTTGGTAAGGTGCATTTTGAAGAGTTGTTGAAGTATAAAATGCAGTGTAAGTAATTGCTCCCGAGGCAGGAGCTTTAAAAGACTGATTAGCCAATCCGCCTTGACTCCAATGATCAAAATCATAACGAATATTTCCAACATATTGAGGGGTTGGTGCATTTAAAGTTTGTAAAGCAGCATTTGCCACAACTTGTTTTGTTGAAGGCGCTGTAACCGGTTTTTGGTTGAATTCTAAATTTAGCGGAACAGGTGAACTTGTCGCCGTAACATCTACTAGATTGGGTTTAATATCTACAAAAGCAGTTCCCGTTAAACCATTGCTGTCTGTGACTTTTACGGTAAAACGATACCAAACATTTGGTGTTTTTTCTCCTTGATTGGACGCCGTAAAATTTCCTGATTTCACACCTTGCGGACTTGCTCCGGGATGTGAATGACCAGCGCCGGGAATATCTTCGTGGAAAAGATCGATGCTCCAAGAAAAAGCACTTGCGGGCAATGTTCCGTCTTCAACATCAGTAGCTATAGCTTCAAAAGGTACGATGTCATCTGCATTCCATTTTAATGTTGGTAATGGAGAAACAATTGTTACCGTTGGTTTATTGCTAAATGGCGTTACGGTCAAGGTTGCAGGATTGCTGGTTACGTTTCCAGCAGTATTTGTGACAATCACTTTGTAAGCTCCTGCATTTGCATTGGTTACATTTGGGATTGTATATGTTGCCCCAGTTGCACCATTGATATTTACATTATTAAACTGCCATTGATATGTTAAACCTGTCCCGCTCGCCGAAACTGTAAAAGTAACAGGATTAGTTTCCATTATAGATTGAGAAACAGGATGATTAACAATTGTTGGAGCAGCAGTTTCAATATAATCGAGTTTGATTAAAGAACCGTTATTTCCGTAAGCACAATAATAGATGTAGCCGTCATTACCTAACATCATTCCCAATGCTTGTTGTTGTGGAGCTGTAAAAAAGACCGTTGAAACAGGATCTGCAACATTTGGATCAAATGACCTAATTTCTGTTCGAACAAAATCTTTTATAATAAATTTCCCTTGCATATTCGGATATCTCGAAATGGCAGGATTATATAAAACACCATTTGTCAATGCGTTTCCAATACTTCCAGTTGCGTAAGTAAATATCGGATTGGTAAATAAATTAGTTTCAGTTTGCTTTCCATCTCCTCCCTGCGGATGTCCCCAAGCGTAATTGCGAATAGCAGGATTACTGATTTCATTTACTTCTTCCCATGAAGTGCCAACATCTAGAACAAATAATTTGTTGGCAACAGGATTTGCAACCAATCTCCATGGATTTCTGAAACCGTAAACCCAGATGCTTTGTCTTTGTACAGAACCGCTTCCGTAATACGGATTTCCAGGTGCTGGCTGTCCATCTTCGGTTAAACGAAGAATTTTTCCTTTATAGGTATCTAAGTCCTGAGAGTTTGTATTTTGTTGACTGTCACCAACAGTGACATAAAGATAACCATTGAAAAACTTTAAATCTCCTCCATTATGAAATCCACCGCCAATTGGTTCCAAGAGCAAAATTTCTTGTCTATTGACCACTTGATTGGCATTATCTATTTTGATTCTCTCAATGCGATGACGTATTACAGTTCCATCATTAATAGAATAAAAAACGTAAATGTAGCCGTTGGTAGCAAAATCTGGATGTAAAGTTATCCCCAATAATCCCTGTTCGTTATCTGTAACAGTTGTAACAGTAAAAACAGTCGAAACAATGTTGTTTTGAAATACCTTTACTATACCGCCTCGTTCTGCGATAAAAATTCTTCCGTCTGAAGATTGTTCTAAAGCTAAACCTTCTTTAATTACAGAAGTCGGCGTTAGATTTTGAGTAATATATTGGCTGTAGGTTTTTGAGGAAACAAGTAAACCAAAAATTAATAACAGATATAATAATTGCGGTTTCCTGATACTATAAAGTAATTGTTTTTTCATAATTATTCAGAATTTTAAATGATTTGGGTAATCAAATTTAAAGCTTTTCTGTATAATTTATGGAGATTGAAATATTGATCTTTCTATAACAAAGATTAAGAAATTGTAAAGCTCAGTAAGGCTCTACAATTAGAAATGTGCTGTAAAGTTTTTGTAGTGTTTGAATTTGTTCAATCTACTAAATCTACGAGCAAAAAATACTCCCGCAGATTTAGCAGATTTAAAATGAGGTATTTTTGAATAAAAAGTGATTTTATTTCTCAATTATCATTGTAACGCCTTGTCCGCCTGCGGCACAAATGGAAATTAATCCTTTTCCAGAACCTTTTTCGTTTAGTAATTTTGCCATTACACCAATAATTCTGCCTCCAGTTGCGGCAAATGGATGAGCGGCTGCTAGACTGCTGCCTTTTACATTTAATTTAGTACGGTCAATTGCGCCAAGTGTTTTCTTTAAACCTATTTCAGCACTCAATTCAGGACTTTCCCATATTTTTAAAGTTGCTAAAGTTTGAGCTGCAAAAGCTTCATGAATTTCATAATAATCAAAATCTTGCAGGTTTAATTCTGCCTTTTCAAGCATTCTTGATGCAGCAAATAATGGCGCTAACAATAAATTCTGTTGATTTTTCACATATTCGATTGCTGCAATTTCAGCAAAAGTAATATAAGCTAAAATAGGAAGTCCTTGTTCTTTTGCCCATTCTTCGCTAGCCAAAAGTATGCAAGATGCTCCATCTGTTAAAGGAGTTGAATTTCCTGCTGTCAAGGTTCCATTTACTTTATCAAAAGCGGGTTTTAATTTGGCCAATTTTTCAATTGTAGAATCTCTTCTTAGATTATTGTCTTTTTCTAATCCGTTAAAAGGCGTAATCATATCATCAAAAAAGCCTTCATCGTAAGCTTTTGCCATATTTAAATGACTTTTTAGCGCAAATTGATCCTGTTCTTCGCGAGATATTTTATAATATTTAGCTGTAATTTCAGTATGTCCGCCCATTGAAAGTCCCGTTTGAGATTCTTCATTTCTAGGCACAAGCGGACTCAAATCTTTTGGGCGAAGTTTTAAAAATGATTTAATTTTTCCGCCTAATGATTTTGCATATCTAGCTTCTAACAATATTTTTCTAAGTTTTTCACTTACTGCAATTGGCATATCGCTGATTGAATCTACGCCACCAGCAATCCCAGAATCAATCTGTCCTAATGCAATTTTATTGGCAATATAAATGGCACTTTCAATTCCAGTGTCACAAGCTTGTTGTAAATCGCAGGCAGGCGTTGCAGGATCTAAGCTAGTTTGCATGACACATTCGCGAATCAAATTATTGTCGTAAGTATGCTTAATAACAGCACCACCGGCAACTTCACCTAATAATTTTCCTTTCAAATTATATTTATCAATTAAACCATCGAGTGCGGCAATCATCATTTCTTTATTGCCGACATTAGAATACGCTGTATTTGCTCTTGCAAAAGGAATTCTGTTATAACCCACAATAGCTACTTTTCTTATGGTATTTGATTTCATATCAAGATATTATTAAGTGAAAATTTTTGTGCTTTTTAGCATTATAAAGATAAAAATACATTCGGAATTTAAACTTAATGTACATTAATTTCTAAGGAAATACTTCATAAGTAAATTTTTCACGCTTCGATTCCTTACTAATTGATTGTAAATTGTTAGATTTATTTAGAATGAATAAAAATAATTTGGAAAAGTTAAGATTTGAAATTACTTTTGTGCCATAAAATTTAAAACCAAACCAAAATGAAAATAATTTTTGATGCAAAAGTTTACTTTTTCGTGTTGTTTTTGAGTTCAATAACTATGATTGGACAGCAACTTGGAACAATTAATGGAAAAGTTTCTTTAAGTGGAAATAAACCTGCAGGAGATGTTTCTGTAACTTTAAAAGGAACGAAATATTCAGATGTTACAAGTGTTTCAGGACATTATGAAATTAAAAATATTAAACCAGGAACGTATACGATTCTTTTAAGAGGAGTTGGTATTCAGCCAGTTGAAGAAAGTATTGTGGTAAGTTCAAAACAGGCTACAATTAAAAACTTTGTGCTTTCAGAAAGTCAAGAAGATCTTGAAGAAGTTGTTATTAAAAAGAACAAATACAAGCAAGACAAACCTTCACTGTCATTACGTCTTCAGACTCCAGTTTTAGAAATTCCTCAAAACGTTCAAATTGTAAGTGCTCAAACCTTAAAAGATCAGCAGATTACAAGTATGAGTGATGGAGTTATTCGTAATGTGAGTGGTGCTGTTCGTTTAGAGCACTGGGGAGATTTATATACTAATATTACGATGAGAGGTTCTCAAATTCAGGCTTTTAGAAATGGGTTTAACGTAGTTTCTTCTTTCTGGGGACCGTTGACAGAAGATATGAGTTTTGTAGATCATATTGAATTCGTAAAGGGGCCAGCTGGATTTATGCTTTCTAGCGGTGATCCAAGCGGTTTATATAATGTTGTAACTAAAAAACCAACAGGAGTTACAAAAGGAGAAGTTACCGCAACCGCAGGAAGTTACGACTTTTATAGAGTAAGTCTTGATCTTGATGGAAAATTAGATAAAAAAGGAAAATTATTATATAGATTCAACGGATCTGCACAAAACAAAGGTTCTCACCGTCAATTTGAGAGAAACAACCGTTATGTAATTGCTCCTGTACTTTCTTATCAGATAGATGATAAAACAAAAATTACGGCAGAATACAATTTTCAGTATGCTAATATGACTGAAGTTGGTTCTTACTATGTTTTCGGACCTGAAGCGGGTGGATATGCAACTTTGCCAGTTGGATTTACAATGACACAGCCAGGACTTCCAGATACTAACATTCAGGATCACAGTGGGTATTTAATGTTTGAACATAAATTTGACGAAAACTGGAAACTTAGCGCTCAAACTTCTTATTTTAAATACATTCAGCAAGGATACAGCTCTTGGCCAGGAGTAGTTGGTCCAGGTCCAGCTGATAGAGATTTTGACGGTGTTCCTGAAGGAAATCTTGCTTACGGAGACATTATTAGAAACGTTGGTATTTGGGATGCAGAAAGTAATATGTATTTGGGGCAAGTATTCGTAAATGGAAAATTCAATACTGGAAATGTTTCTCATAAAATATTAGCAGGCGTAGATTTAGGAAGTAAAGATTATATGGCAGATTGGGGACAATCTCATGATTTAGATACTCCAGCAAATCCGTTTAATGTATACAATCCTAATTATGGTACGCCATCTAATGGTTTTCCACAGTTTGATCATACAACACCACTTTCAGTAAGAGCAAAAGCAATTGGTGGTTTAATGAGTACAGAATATGCTGCAGGATATATTCAGGACGAATTAGGTTTCTTTGAAAATAAAGTAAGATTAACACTTGCTGGAAGATACACTTGGATTAGTCAAGCAAGTTGGGGAGGAGCTCCAATTTCTGACAGCCACATTACGCCACGTGCAGGTTTAAGTGTTTCAATTGACGAAAATACTTCTGTTTACGGATTATACGATCAAGCCTTCATTCCGCAATCTGGTGTGATTAGAAATGGTGACAAAGTGAAGCCACTTACTGGTAACAATACAGAAGTTGGTATTAAAAGAGATTGGTTTGATGGTTCATGGAGCACAACTTTATCGGCTTACAGTATCTTGAAAAAGAACGAACTTACTGGTGATCCTGCAAATACTCCAGGACAGCAATTTAGTGTTGTATTAGGAGAAAAAAGAGCACAAGGTGTTGAATTTGACGTAAGAGGAAAAATCTTTGACGGATTAAATTTAATTGCTAATTATGCATTCACAGAATCTATTGTAAACGAAGTTGATCCTGCGGTTTCTGCAGCAACAGGAATTAAAAAAGGTGATATCGTACCAGGTTATGCAAAACATACAGCAAATGCATGGTTAAATTACACGCTTCAAAACGGTAAATTGAAAGGATTTGGTGCTTCTATTGGAGGAACTTTCCTTGACGGACGCCAAACAGATACTTGGAGTGTAGGATTAGAAAGATTACCTTCTTACTTTAAATTAGATGGAGGTTTATCTTATGAAACTGGTAAGTTTAAAGTTACTGCAAACGTATTCAATATCTTAGATAAATATATTTATAGTGGTTCATACTATAGTTGGTTAAATGCTTATTACTGGCAGACTGAAGCACCAAGAAACTTTAGAGTTGGTGTTACTTATAAATTGTAGTTTTTTTTTGAGGTTCAAAGGCTCAGAGGTACTGAGGTACTGAGGTTTTTTGATGAACTGTTTTTTTGAATTGCCTCCAGTTTTAACTGGAGGTGATAAATTAAGATTGGAAAAAAAGGCTTTAGCCAAACATCACTAGTTTGGCTAAAGCCTTTTATATTTGTTCTATATTCTCATGCGGCTAAAGCTGAAAGTTATTCGATTTCTAATGGAAATCCTTTTTAATCCTCTTAATCTGTGGCATAAAAAAAATTATCCCTTCCTAATCAACGGAATCAATTTTGTTCCAATTAATTCTATGGCATTCATTAATTGTTTGTGTGTTAACCCTGCATTATCCATTTGAAAAGTAAATCGGTCAACACCACCGAGAGCTTCACTATGACGAAGAATTTTTTCTGCTGCTCTTTCTGGACTTCCAACAATTAAAACTCCCAAATCATCGATTAAGCCATCAAATTTGCCTTTTGTTACAGGAGGCCAGCCTCTTTCATATCCTAATTTTGTCCATAATTCGGCATAACCAGGATAATAATCTGCAATAGCATTTTCTGTTGTTGTGCCAATATAACCTGGCGAATGCAGTCCGACTTTTAATTCTTCGGGTTTATAACCTGCAGCTTTTCCAGCTTGACGGTATAAATCGACTAAAGGTTTAAAACGATGTGTTTGTCCGCCAATAACAGCAACCATTAACGGAAGTCCGAGAGAACCCGCTCTTATAAAAGATTCTGGTGTTCCGCCAACTCCAAGCCAAATTGGCATTTTTTCCTGTAAAGCTCTCGGATAAACTGGCAAATCGTTAATCGCTGGACGAAATTTCCCTTGCCAAGTCACAAATTCATTATCTCGGATCTGTAAAAGCAATTCTAATTTTTCGCTGAAAAGCGCATCATAATCATTCAAATTATAACCGAAAAGAGGATAAGCTTCAATAGAAGAACCGCGACCGACAACAATTTCAGCTCTTCCTTTCGAAATTAAATCTAAAGTCGCAAAACTTTGATAAACTCTAACAGGATCTGCTGCACTTAAAACAGAAACCGCACTTGCCAATCTTATATTTTTTGTTCTTGCCGCCGCTGCACTCAAAATAACAGCGGTAGCAGAATCTAAAAACTCCTTTTTATGATGTTCTCCAATTCCGAAAACATCAAGACCAACCTGATCTGCAAATTCAATTCGCTGCAAAAGCTGCTCCATGGCATCAACACTGCTCAGCGTGTTGTTGTCTCCATACATTGCCGAAGCAAAACTGTCTATACCTATTTCCATTTTTTTTTTTGCTTTAAGCTATAGGCTGTAAGCTGTAAGCAATTTTAGGAAGCCTAAAGCCTACAGCTTATAGCCTAAAGCAATATTAATGTGAAAATCCAAATGATATACTTATAATAATAATCAAAATTACGATTAAAGTAATGCCAACATACAGATAATCTTTCTCTAATAAAAAAGAGAATAACGAAAGCAAAACACGTAAAACGGGTGTTAAAAACAATAAAATAATTCCTGTAAAAATTAACGACGCTCCATCTCCCTGAATTGCTCCTTGATAAATAGCAGCAATTACTTCGAATATATTACGGTCATTTTCTTTAAAAACAGAATAATCTTCAATTTGGCTTCCGTGATTCATTAAATACACAATTCCACCAATAAAAGCGACTGATAATGAAATCCAAACGCCATAACGAAGTAAGTTTCCGATAATGGTTTGAAAATCTTTTTCTCCAAATTTTTCTTCTTGTACCATATTAGATTTTTCCATTTAGTCCGTTATAAATCATATTTACTGCCAAGACAAAAATCAGACAGGCAAAAAAGATTCTCAATTTCTTCGGATTGGTTCGTACTAAAATTTTAGCACCAGCCATTGCTCCAAATAAAACTCCAATGACAACAGGCATACAAATTCCAGGTTCAATATATCCTTTTTGAATGTAAATTACAGAACTCGCCATTGCCGTAACTCCCATCATGAAATTACTCGTTGTAGTCGAAACTTTAAAAGGAACTCTCATAATGTTGTCCATTGCAATTACTTTAAAAGCGCCAGAACCAATTCCTAATAAACCAGACATCATTCCTGCAATTCCCATCATGCTAAAACCACCAAGAACATTTTTAGTTCCGTATTTTACAACTTGACCATCGTGTGTTGGATAAGTTCCTTCTAATTTTAGTTTTTTAGCCAACGGACTAGATTCTAATACAATGTGTTCTTCTTTCTTTCGAAGCGAATTAATGGCAGAAAAAATCAACGTTAAACCGAATAAAACGGCGATAAAAGAAGTAGGAGCAACGGTAGAAAGTAATGCACCGCAAACGGCTCCGATAGTGGTGGCGATTTCAAGAAAAATTCCCATTCTCATATTGGTAATTCCTTCTTTTACATAAGCTGCAGCAGAGCCTGAAGAGGTTGCGATAACGGAGACTAAAGCGGCTCCAATAGCATAATGAATGTCGACACCAAGAATAATGGTAAGAAGCGGAATGATGATAATTCCACCTCCTAAGCCTGATAATGAACCGATAAAGCCAGCTAAAAAAGCGCCCAGAATCATAATCAGCGTAAAGGTAAGTATTGTCATTTAAGATATGTTTTTGTATCTGCTAATTTACGAATACAAATTTGTTCAGGAACTTAAATATACCTTAAAAAATAGTTTTTAGTTTTTAGTTGATGGTTGATGGTTTCTTATTGGTAGATTTATTTAACTAATGTGTTTGATGCGAAAAACTTTGTCAAAGTTTCAAATTTTGACAAAGCTACCCTTTCTTGCCACAAAGACTGCAATTGAGACTAAATACTACGACTGAAAACTGAACACTAAAAAAACTATGTATATTTGAAACCATAATGATTACTAAAAGAGCAGTATTGAAGAATAAAATACTCACATATTCCTTAACGCATCACAAGAGTTTATTTTCTTACGCAGATCACAAAGAGTACTTCTATATCGAGACTAGCGAGCATCCTTATATTAGCGAGCCTTATCGTGCCGAAAGCTATGCAATTGAGTTTCTAAGAAAAGGAAGTATAATAATGCATACTGGGCTCGAAACAAAAGTGGTTCATGCTCCAGCTATTATCGCTTTAGGACCTTCGGTAATAAGAAGTTTTTCTAAAAATGAGGACGAAATTCTAATTGATATACTATTTTTTAAACCGCAGTTTTTCCTAGAAAATCAAGCAAATGTGTTTTTTCTAACACAATATGTTTTTTTTGAAAATAATGATAGCAACACATTTTCACTCATCAAAACAGATGAAAGCAAGTTTCAACGTATTTTTAGCTTGATCAAAGAAGTGTCAGAAAGTCAATCGAAGCATCAAGCCTCTATTTTGAGAAGTTATTTGTACATTTTAATTTATGAAATTGATGGTATTCATAAAGAAAAAATTGCCACTGAAATACAAAATCCTTTATATGAAAAGTTTAAAGAACTTCTTTTTAAAGACTTCATGAATTTCAGAACAGTACAGCATTATGCAGATGAATTAAATGTAAGCCGAAAATATTTGTCTGAAGTCATAAAAAAACATAGCGGAAAAACGGCTAGTGATTGGATTAGTGAAATGGTAATTTTGGAAGCTAAAGTTTTGTTGCAGGATAAAAAAATGTCAATCAATCAGATAAGCGATTTACTTCATTTTTCTGATCAATCTATTTTTGGAAGGTTCTTTAAAAACTATGAAGGTATTTCGCCTTTAGAATATCGAAAAAAACAGATCGATTAAAATCATTTTCCGACATTTTGCACAATTCAGAAGTCGTTTCGCTCTTTTTTTAGACCAACATTAGATGCAATTTTGCGTTTTATTTTTAAAGAAAAGAAATGAGTAAAATTGCAAAATTTGTTGTTATAATCAATGATAATGTCTCTTGGATGGAAGACAAAGCCGTTCAATTCTATACCAATTTATTTAAGGAAAAAGATTTAGCAGAAAAATATGTCGAACAGCATCTTTCGAAAAAGGAGTTGTTTCGAATACAGAACGATTTTTCGATCGAGATTTTAATGGCTTATCTTGACGAAGCTCCACAATCGTATTTAAAATTAGATTCGTCGAGAATATTAAACGAAAACCTCGGAGTATCAAAAGCAATCAATCTGAGTGAGATTGTTTATTTTGATGAAGAAGATTTAAAAGTGCTTATTAAACGTGCTGAACAAATTGCTTCTCAGCGAAAACACGATTTAATTTGGGTGAGCGCTTTTGCCGTAGATATTGCTTTGATCGATATATTGCGATCATTAAATTACGAAGAATTTGATTGGCAAGAAAGCTTTGAAAGTCAATTTCCGAAACGAATTTATCTCCGAAAAAATGTAAACTGATTTATTTTTTAGGTTGATAGTCGATGGTTGATGGTTGATGGTTGATGGTTTTTGGTTGATGGTTTTTGGTTGTTAGCGAAAAATTTTTAACTTATCAAACAAAAACATCAACCTAAAAAAACTATATCCTATTGTCAACGGCATAGGATGATTTACCAATATTGGCAAGAAGTAATGCCGCCGCTGCGCTTGTCCAAACCGAATAATCTAAAGGTGCTTTTACAGAAACAGAAACTGCCATTGCAAACCCGAAAAAGAAAAGTAAAAAAGCAGTTCCTAAAGCAGCGAGTCTTGTTTTAAATCCGAAAAGCAATAATAAACTCAGTAAAACTTCTAAAAAAGTAGCGATTGCGCCCAAAATTTCTGCTGTGGATTTGTTTGCATAAGGATTTAAAGTATTGGTATAAATAACGAAGTTTTCCCAATTTCCCCAAGCAACGCCATTTGAGCCGGGTGCTCCCCAAATTCCAAATCGATCAGCTACCGCCGAAAGCATTGTGATTGCTAAAACTATTCTTAAAATTAAACCTGCTTCTAGTATGGTTATGTTTTTCATTCTAAATATTAATTTTTATTTCGATGTATTAAACGAATTCTTTTTGGAAAATAAAGAAAAATCGTCCGGTCATTTTGTAATAACGACAGAATCAAGATCAAATTGTTTTAAATTATCGATAAAATGCTTAAAAAGTCGACAAAAACTATTTAATCTGTTTTTTGAATGCCTTCAAATTATATTTCATGATTCGTTATTTGGGACTTATTTGAAGATGATCCAATTTTTTTCCGACCAGAGTTTTTTCTCCAACTACATTGAATCCGAGTTTTAAATAAAGGTTTTTTGCCAGTGGATTATCTTCTTCAACCAATAATCCCAACGTCTGTTTATTTTTATGGACAAATTCATCAATTAGAAATAAAAGTAATTTTGAACCAATACCTTTTCCTTGATGGTTTGGATTTACGCCTAGAGAATCGATATAATATTCTCCGTCCTTTGTTTCAAATTCAGGATCAAATGCTGGATTATAATTTTCCCTCACAAATTCAATTATCGGATTTCGTAATGCTTCTATATCTGCACCTTTATAAATGTTTACAGCACCAATAATTTCATTATTTTCTTCGGCGACAAAGCAATTTTGATACGAATATTGATTGTTTTCTCTTTCGATAAAATGTTCCAGAAAGTCTTTCGCGGAAGCGTAATCTTCTTTCGCTATAAATTTATAAATGATATCTTCCATTGCTAATAATAATATAGGAGCAATTTGTTTTGAATCGGATATTGTGGCTTTTCTGATATTCATTATAATTTTATTTTAAACAAATTTACTTATAAATATATTTTCACGCAGATTGAAAAAGATTTTAGCAGATTTTCTAAGATTTAAAATTAATAAATCTATTGAAATCCGCTTAAATCTGCCAAATCTGCGTGAAATAAAAAGCTCCACAACTTAGAATCTTAGAAGCTTTAAAAAAATGCTGAATTTTTACCGATATAGTATAAAAATATACCAATTCCAAAATTGAAACAGCTTGTATCTTTGTTAGTATATTTTAAACCAAAATTTTTAAACATGAAAGCAATAGGATTTAAAACCTCATTACCTATAGAAAACCCAGAAAGTTTTATCGAATTTGAAGCCGCAAAACCAATACCTGGACCTCACGATTTATTAGTGAAAATTGATGCGATTTCAGTAAATCCAGTCGATTTTAAGATTCGCCAGAACAGTGCAAAAGATACCGTTTTAGAAACACCAAAAATTATTGGTTGGGATGCTGTTGGAATTGTACAAGCCGTAGGACAAGACGTAACTCTATTCGAAGTAGGTGATCCTGTATATTATGCAGGAGATATTACCAAACAAGGAAGTAATGCTGAATATCAGATTATTGACGAAAGAATTGTTGGCAGAAAACCAAAATCTTTAAGCGTTGAAGAAGCTGCTGTGATTCCGTTAACAGCTTTAACAGCTTGGGAAATTTTATTTGACAGAATCAGAATTAGTGCTGAAAAAGACAAAGGAAAATCAATTTTAATTATTGGAGGAGCAGGAGGAGTAGGTTCTATTGCGATTCAATTGGCTAAGAAAATAGCGGGTTTAACTGTTATTGCAACAGCGTCGCGTTCTGAAACAATTGATTGGTGCAAAAAACAAGGAGCCGATTTTGTAGTAGACCACAAAGATTTGGTTTCTTCAGTTCGTGAAGCTGGTTTTGAGTATGTTGACTTTATTTTAGATTTTGTAGATACCAATGCCTATTGGGATACAATGGTAGAATTGATTAAACCACAAGGACATATTGCTTCAATTACAGGAAGTAGCGATCCTGTTGCATTAACAAAACTTAAAAGTAAAAGTGTTTCTTTCTCTTGGGAATTGATGTATACTCGATCTATGTATCAGACAGAAGATATGGTCGAACAACATAACATTTTAAATATTGTAGCTGATTTGCTTGATGATGGAATTCTGAAAACGACTTTAAACACAACATTTGATGGATTTACGGCCGAAAATCTTAAAAAAGCACACGAACTCTTAGAATCTGGAAGAACAATTGGAAAGATTGCAATAAAATTTTAAGCTAATAAATGCTAATGTGATAGCTTAGGAAAGGTTATTTAGAATAATTTTAAATAATATTATTTTAGGAAAACAAATTTTTGTATTTTAGTCGCCTTACAAGCCAAATTTGTATTTAAATTTTAACCTAAACAAACATTTATTTATGATTTTAAAAAACACAGACCTCGGATTATTGCTTTTGCGCATAAGCACTGGTGGATTAATGCTTTTTCATGGTGTTTCTAAATTGATTCACGGAATTTCGTTCCTTGTAGAAAACATGGGCGCATTTGGATATGCAGTTTACATCGGTGAAGTTTTAGCGCCAATTGCTATTCTAATCGGATTTAGAACTAGAATTGCCGCAGTTCTTCTTGCTGTAACTTGTATTGTGGCAGTTGCTACCGCGCACGCTCAAGAAATTTTCACAATCAGCGAGCACGGAGGTTATGCTTTAGAATTATTGGCACTTTACCTTTTTGGTGCTCTTGCTTTGTTTTTTACAGGAGCTGGGAAATATGCGGTTTCTAAAGCAAATAAGTGGGATTAAATTAAAAGTCACTTTATAAAAAATAAAAGCTCTAAGTTTCGATTTAGAGCTTTTGTTGTTTAAAAATATTATATCTGTTTCAAGTTTCAGGTTTCAAGTTTATTCAAAGTATAATTCTTTGAGAACTTAAAAATAAAATGTAAAGCTTAGAAAAAACTTTAATTCTTTGCGAAAAACCTTCGCGATCTTTGCGTTACAAAAAAAGCTTAATCGGATAAAATCACATTTTCACCGAACAGATTGTTTGTTCTACCGACAACAATTTTAATTTATTTACACTCGATATACTTTTGATTCAAATTAAAACTTTAAAAATCAAAATTATGTCACTATTTACGCCACTTCTTTGGATCTTATTAATTGCTCCTTTCATCATTATTGCTCATTTTAAAACAGAAAAAACAAACTTTAAATATTTAGCCTTTTTTATTCTTTATTTTCTTGTCGATGTGTTTTTTCAAGCTTTAGGAAAACAAATTATTAATCTAGATTTTTTAGGTTTAAAGTTCAATTGGGCTGGAAAATTTTTAAGTTTAATTCTAGGATTAAGCATTATTTTTTCAGTTTCAAAAGAAGAAAGAATCAAAATCGGATTTACTGCTAAAACCAATTCAAGAAAACAATTAAAATTCGGTTTGCTGGTTTTCTGCGGATTTACTTTGTTTGATATTATTTTCAAATTAATCTTATTTCCAAAAGGCGGAGCATTCGATTTAGAAACTTTTCTTTTTCAGGCGACAATGCCAGGTTTAACAGAAGAAATTCTTTTTAGAGGAATCTGTTTATGGCTTTTAGATAAAGCTTTTGCGCCAAAATGGAACTATCGCGGTGTTCAATTTGGTTGGTCTTTTGTAATCGTTACCATTTTATTTGGAGTTTCTCACGGAGCGATTTTAGATCAGGATTTTCATTTAAAATTTGACATTCTAACAATGATTTATTTGACCTTAATATCGTCATTGAGTGTTGGTGTTTTGAGACAGTTTTCGGGAAATCTTATTTATTCTATTCTAGGCCATAACACGATTAATTTAATCAACGCGATTATTAGAATTTTATAAAACTTGTCAAATTAAAGTTATATTTGAAACTGCTTTACCCTCTATAATACATGCCAAATACCACATCAACTTCTGGATATTTTTTAGATAAAATTGCCTCACTCAATTTTGATCATTTTTTTAATAAAACAAATCGAATCTTACTGCATGTCTTAATGTGGTTTGGGTTTTCAATATTACTTTTTTTAAGTTACGTTATTGGTTATAAGTTAGTTTGCTTAGATGCAGTTTTGCTAACTTTAAGAATGACGATTGTAAATATTACGGTGTTCTACATGATTTTTTATTTGTTGCTTCCCAAGATTTTTTCGGGAAATAAAACCAAAAACATAGTTTTTTTAGTGCTTCTTTTTCCTTTTTCAATTTTTGTATGGATGGCGGTTACTTATTTTATCTCACTGTTTTACTATGCTTTAGGTTTTGAAGTAAATTTTGGAGAATTAAAAGGCGTCATTAAAATGAGTGCAGATCAAACTTTCTTAGAAGCAGTAGAACCCAAAAGAATGCTTTCTCAGACTATTATAATTATTTCGCTTCTTTCTCCTTTTTGTTTTGCTAAGATTCTGGTTGAAATTGCAAAACTTTACCATAAAAAATTTCAGATTGAAAGAGAAAAAACGGCTTTAGAAATTCAAAATATTCAGATCGAAAAAGACTTTCTAAAAGCACAATTAAATCCGCATTTTTTGTTTAATACTTTGAATAATCTTTATGGATTGACAGTTCGAAAAGACAATTTGGCTCCAGAAATAATCCTGAATCTTTCTGATATTATGAGTTATACGCTTTACGAATCGAATACAGAAATTGTTCGTTTAGAAAAAGAATTGGATTTCATTAAAAATTATATCGCTTTAGAAAAAATGCGTTATGATGAAAAAACAGATATTCAAGTTCATATTGAAGGGCAAACAGCCGGACATTTTGTTGCGCCATTACTGACTTTTACTTTCATTGAAAATGCTTTTAAATATGGTTTAAAAAGCAAAAATTCCTTTATAAAACTAAACATTAAAATTGAAAATAATACTTTTTGGTTTAGTTTAGAAAATGATTTGGAAGAAAGGGCAAATGAGTCTAGTTTTGGTGGAATAGGAATCGAGAACGCGCGTAAACGTTTAGAATTGCTATATCCAAATCAATATGAATTTGAAATTAAAAGATTGGAAAACTCATTTATAGTCGATTTAAAACTTGTTTTAAGAAAATAATGGAAAAGTTAAAATGCTTAATCGTCGATGACGAACCGATTGCAAGAGATATTATCGAATCTTTTATTGCCGAAGTTCCGTTTTTAGAATTAAAAGCTTCTTTTGGAGAAGCTGCAAAAGCTTTAGTTTATTTGGAAGAAAATGAAATTGACATTGTTTTCAGTGATATCGAAATGCCAAAGTTTACTGGTTTAGAATTGGCTCAATCGCTTACAAAACAGCCTGTTATTATATTTATTACAGCGCATAGAAATTTTGCTTTAGAAGGATTTGAAACAGGCGCGTCAGATTATCTATTAAAACCTGTTCGTTTTGATCGTTTTCTAAAAGCCGTAAATCGCGCCAAAGAATATCTTTCGTTAAAGAAAATAACTTCGGTTCATCAAATCAATTCGGATCGTATTTTTATTAAATCAGAAGGAAAATTGATTAAGATTTTATTGAATGAAATTCTTTATGTAGAAGCGCAAGGAGATTATTTGAAATTTGTAATTAATGGCGCTTCATATACTACTTTAGGTACTTTAAAATCTATGGAAGAAGTGTTGAAATTGCCAATGTTCTTTCGCGTTCAGCGTTCTTTTATCCTAAATCTTGAAGCCGTGCGAAGTTTGAACGGAAATATGATTGAATTAATTGACGGGAAAACTATTTCTGCAGCTTTAAATAAAAAGGATGAATTGTATCAGTTGCTGGGAATTAAATAATTAGAAAATGAGAAAATGTGCCAATTAGATAATGAGAGAAATTGACTAATTATCTAATTGACACATTACCAAATTAACGATTTGCCTGAATATACTCAGACGGCGACATATTAAAATGTTTTTGAAAATTTCGCCCAAAGCTCGTTTGCGATTTATAACCAACCATTTCTGCGATTTCGTACATTTTATAGTTTTCGTTTAATAACAGTTCAGCAGCTCTTTTAAGTCTAACTATGTTAATCAATTCGTTCGGACTCAAATTCGTAATATCTTTAATTTTTCTGTATAAAGTCGAACGGCTCATATTCATGATTTCTGCCAAAGATTCTACGCTTAAGTCTTGATCTGTAATGTTTTTAAGGATTTCATCGTCTAGTTTTTTCAAGAATTTTTCGTCAGTTTTATTATGTGCAATGCTTTTTATGTGCGAAAGCGGAGAACTTGCATAATAATTCATGATTTGTCTTCGATTTTCAATCAAATTATTGGCTTGCACTTTTAAATAATCCATAGAAAAAGGTTTGGCTACATAAGCATCTGCACCAACTTCAAGTCCGTCAATTTGTGATTTTAGGGAGTTTTTAGCTGTCAATAAAATTACTGGAATATGACTGGTTTCTAGATTTGTTTTAATCTTTTTACACATCGTAATTCCGTCCATAACAGGCATTGTAACGTCAGAAATTACCAATTGAACATTTTCGTTATGAATGATTTTCAGCGCTTCTTCGCCGTTTTCTGCTTTTAAAATGGCGTAAGTCGAAGCCAATTCGGTTGTAATAAAACTTAAAAGATCTTCATTGTCTTCAACAACCAAAATCTGAGGTTTTTCATTTTTAATTTCAACAGGCTCTTTTGGTGTTTCATTTTCCGTTTGTTCTTTTTCAGAATCGGCATAAAACATAAATTCTTCTTCCTGATGAAGTGGTACAACCAATTCAAAGATATTATAAGTAGTATCGGCAACTAATTCTAAACTTCCGTTGTGCAATTGCGCCAAAGAATGTGCGAGCGAAAGCCCAATTCCAGTTCCAGAAGCGGTGCTGTTTTCATCAACTCTAAAAAAGGGTTCAAAAATTTTATTTTTTAAATGATTAGGAATTATTTTCCCATCGTTTTTTACAACCAAAGTCAATTTCTTTTCATCTCTAAATAAAGAAATCGAAACTTTTTTGTTCGAATATTTAATGGCGTTATTAATCAAATTACTCAAAATCTTTTTAAAAGCTTCTTTGTCTACAAAAGCGTGAATGTCTTTTTCTCCTAATTCTAAATTAAATTCAAGTTCGCGTTCTTCAATTAATTGGCTGAATCTCAAATGGAAATTTCGAACCATTGAAGAAATATTCGCTTCGACGAAAGTCAGTTTCAAACCGCCAATTTCCGATTTTCTAAAATCCAGTAATTCGTTAACCAGTTTTAAAAGGCGAGAAGTGTTTTTCTTCATAATAGAAAGATGCTGTGGCACTTCTTCCAATTCATGATTTAAACCTAAAAGTTTTTCAAGCGGACCTTTAATCAAAGTCAAAGGTGTTCTAATTTCGTGCGCTACATTCGTAAAAAAGTCAATTTTTGCCTGATAGATTTCTTTTTCTTTTTCATCATTTAAATGCTTGATTTTTCGGTTATTTTTAATCTGAGTTAGATTTTGAGAATAACGAATGATGTAGTAAAAACCAGCGCAGATTAATAAGAAATACAGCAAATACGCATAAGTACTGGCATAAAATGGCGGAAGAATTCGAATTTTCAGTTTCACTTCTTTACTCCATACGCCAAAACTATTCAGCGATTTTACTTTAAAAACATAATCTCCAGGCGCAAGTTCGGTAAAGAAAACTTTATTGTTTCTGCCCAAATAAACCCAGTCATTATTAACATTTTCTAATTGATACCAATATTCGGTCAATTCTGGAGCGGTAAAATTTAAAGATGCAAATTCGAGATTAAACGACGACTGGCTATTGTTTAATTCCAGTTCGTCAAGAAAAGAAATAGATTGTTCAATAGGCGAGTCGGTACTATTTACTTCAATATCCTTATTATTAATCTGAAGATTAGTAATATAAATAAAAGGCGTGTATTTGTTTTTGCTGAAATGTTTCGGATTAAAACTGATCATTCCGTTCAGATTTCCAAAATACATATCGCCGTTCTTGTCTTCAAAAGCCGAATTGTAATTAAACTGATCGCTTAATAACCCATTTGCTGTTGTAAAAATTTTAATCGTTTTATGATCTGGACCAAATTTTACTAAACCTTTAGAAGTTGTTAGCCAAAGATTTTTAGCATCGTCTTCTAAAATAGAATAGAAAACATTACTTGGCATTCCGTCGTTGGTTGTGATTTTTTTGAAAGCGTGTGTTTTGCGATCTACGAGATTTAAACCATTTTCTGTCGCAATCCACAAATTATTAGAACTATCTTCAAAAATGGTATTAATTGTATTGTTGCTAATACTTTTCGGATTTTTATAATCATAAATAAAAACTTCTTTTTTCTTTGTTTTCGGATTGTAAAATAAAAGTCCGTCGCGATAACTTCCTGCCCAGAGATTTCCGTCGCTATCTTCTTTAAAATTAGTGTAATGATACGTTTCTGGAAAGAATTTTAGAATCTCAAAATTATCAGCTTGTTCGTTATAACGATACAATCCTCTTGTGGTAACAACAATCAGATCTTTATTTTTCATTTCATAAAAAGAAAAAATAAAATTACTCTGAAGTCCGCTTCTTTGGTCATTTGCGCTGTAATGTTTCACAACCGCGCCCGAATTTCTGTCTAAAACATCCAAGCCATGCTCAAAAGTTCCAACCCAGATTTTGTCTTTTCTAGGAAGCAGAGCGTGAATATTATAGTAAGAAACGCCGCTTTTGCTTCCGTTTGGCAAATAAGAAGTAAATTTTTTCGTTTTCGGATTAAAACGATTTACGCCAGCATCTTCAGTTCCAATCCATAAATCACCTTGTTCGTCTTTATGAATTTCTCTGACAGCGCTTCCGCTAATGGAGTTTTGACCTTTCTGCGGAAAATATTTCTTAAACTGAGTATATTGTTTTTGATGATAATTGATTCCACCAAAATAAGTTCCAATCCAAATTCCGTCTTCTTTATCAATTGTAATAGAATAAGAGGCATTATCTGAAATGGCGTACGGATCATTGTAATTTTTGGTGAGATTAACAGCAGTTTTGGTTTTCAGGTTATAAACATAAACACCAGATTCGCTTGCAATCCAGAGTTCGTCATTTCCTCTTTTCTTAAACTGACGTACAAAAACAGGTTCTCTAACATCAAATTTCAATTCGCTAGTCAATTTTGTTTTTCGATTATAAACCAGAATTCCGTGATCTTGGGTTCCAATTGCAATATTTTCATTATCGATAACAAAAATGATGGTAATTCTAAAATTAGCTTTATTAGCTGGCGGATTTAAAGGAAAATTCTCGAAAGAAAGGTTTTCTTCAGAATAATGATAGATTTTATTGTATGAAGATGCCCAAATTTCGCCTTTTGGATCGCGCGCAATAGAAGTTGTAGGGAAATATTTATTGGTATTAAAAGTGGTTGTTTCTTTCTTTTTTGGTGCATACTTATACAAAATGTTGCCAGAAAGAAACCAAATGTTGCCTTTTTGGTCGTGATTGATGTCATTTATACGATCATTGATGGCTTCATTTAAAACAGTAAAACGATCTTGTTTTTTATCATAATGGTACAAACCTTTATCAGTTCCTACCCAAATAGTATCATCATATTCATGCATAGACTGAATATAATTGCTTCCTAAACTATGAATCGGATCACCATTGCTTCGGTAAGTTTTAAAACGATAGCCATCAAAACGGTTCAAACCATCTTTGGTGCCGAACCACATAAAGCCGTCATTATCTTGTATTGAGGTTAAAACTGTATTGTTAGAAAGTCCTTCTTCAACCTGAAAATGTTTGAAATAATAATCTTGAGCATTCGAAAAATTTATTGAAAAAATGCTAAGAATTAAAAAAAGAAAGAATTTACGCATAGTTGTCTTTTTTATGATAAAATTATGATTTCTCTAAATCGTGTCAATATTCTACAAAATGTTGCAAGTGTCGCATTTATTGATTGTTTTTATGCAATTTGAATCATTTGAAAGAGATATTGACACAAATGAAGCATTTTATTTTGAATAAAAAGCGTCTACTTTGAATTTTCAAATAAATGATATTGATAAAATTTTAAGGTTAAAAATATACTATCAATAAAATAAAGTTTGAAAAACCAAACCATTAATAATTTTGAAACAAAATGAACAATTTATTATTAGAAGAGAATATTAATTCTTTTTTTGTTCGCATTCCGGACGACTAAAAAATGAATATTCGTAAACCAAACCACAAAAGAAATAAAACTATCTAAAATGCAAATTTCAATGAAAACAAAGCTCACTCACTTTTTAACGAAGAGATATTACCTCTTAGTTTTCTTTAGTTTATTACTGCAGCCGGCTTTTGCCCAACAAATAGCCATAACGGGGAAAGTTACAGCCGCATCAGGAGAATCGATTCCTTTTGCCAACGTTTTAATAAAAGGAACACAAAATGGTACCGCTACCGATTTTGACGGAAGTTTTAAAATCGCCGCAGCAGGAAATCAGACATTAGTTTTTAGTTCGCAAGGCTACAAAACGACAGAAATTGCGATCAATAACCAAACTTCTATCAATGTTACTTTGCAAGAAGATGCAATGAAACTAGATGAGATAGTTGTTGTAGGTTATGGTACACAACAGAAAAAAGACCTTACGGGAGCTGTTTCTTTAGTAAAAGCAGAAGAAATCCAGAAACGTCAGGTTACTACGGTTGCCGACGGATTGCAAGGTTTAGTTACGGGTGTTAAAGTTCGCGGTGGCGGACGTCCTGGGCAAGAAGCAAGCGTGGAAATTCGTGGTCTTAAGAATCTGCAAAACACTAATCCATTGTATGTAATTGATGGTTTAGTAACTTCTGGAAACAGAGATTTTAACCCGAACGATATCGAATCTATTCAGGTTTTAAAAGATGCATCTGCAGCGGCAATCTACGGATCTAGAGCTGCAAATGGTGTAATTATCATTACAACTAAAAAAGGTAAAAAAGGACCGCTTCAGGTTGAAGTTTCTGCGAAAAGCAGTTTCCAAATTATGCCTCGCTACAATTTAATGGGAACTGAAGAGTTTGCCAAATTGAATAATATGGCGTATGATAACGCTGGATTTCAAAGACAAAATCTTAACATGGCTGTAGATACAGACTGGCAAGATGCTGTTTTTAAAACAGGTATGATGCAGGATTACAACGCAAGTTTTTCTGGCGGAAATGAAAATTCTACATTCTTTATGTCTGGTAATTATTTCGGAAATGAAGGTACTGTAATTGGAACTGATTTTGACAGAATTTCATTCCGTGTAAATTCAAGCGGAACAAAAGGAATTTTCAGTATCGGAGAAAACTTAGCGATAAGTAATTCGAAAACAGACGAAATGGCTGGAAACCCAATTATTGATGTTTATAGAATGACACCAACAATTCCGCTTTACGATCCTGCAAATCCAGGGGGATATGGATATGGAAAACAAGGTGTTGCTGATACTTTTGGTACAAACCCGCTAGCAATTTCAGATTTTGCAAATACGACAAATCAAAATTTTAGAATTAGAGGAAATATCTGGTCAGAATTAAAATTTGCACCATGGTTGAAATACCGTTTCAATTTTGGATACGAAACTAGTTTTGATTCTTATAAATTCTTAAGAAAAGTTGGAAACTGGACTTTGAATCAGCCAATTGATCCTTCTTTCACAGATCAAAACAAAGGAAGATCGGAAACGACATTGTTTGAAAACACATTGACTTTCAAAAAGGAATTTGGAAAACATGATGTAACAGTTTTAGTTGGTCAGACTTTTCAAAAAGACAGATACGACCAAATTTACGGACAAAAGAGAAATCTTCCTATTAATTCTGGAACAGGACAGTATTATGATGTTTTAAACCAAGGTAATTCGCCAGTAGTTGGAGGTTTTATTAATGAAGCTGCACTTGCGTCTTATTTAGGAAGAATTGAATACAATTATGATAACCGTTATTTATTGAATGCAGTTTTAAGACGTGACGGATCTTCAAGATTTAGCGATGCAAACAAATGGGGGAATTTCCCTTCTGTTTCTGCAGGATGGAGAGTAAGTAACGAGCCTTTCTTTAAATCTGAATTTATTAAAGACTTGAAATTGAGAGCAAGTTACGGTGAATTAGGTTCTGGAAACATTGGAAACTACGAATACAAAAGCTTCGTAAATAATTTTGGACAGATTGTTTTAGGTAAAGATCAAACGCTATATCCTTCTGCAACTCAAGTAAAATTATCAAATGAGCAATTACGTTGGGAAAAATTGAAACAAACCAACTTCGGAGTAGACTTTGGTGTTTTAAATAATGATTTACGTCTTACAGCAGATTATTTCATTGCTCGTACAGAAGATGTATTATTCGGTTTCCCAATTTTATTAACTACTGGAAATGACGGAGGAAATCCGATTTCTAATGCTGCAACTGTAGAAAATAAAGGTTTTGAATTAGAATTGGCTTACAGCAAAAAAATCAACGATTTCTCATTTAATGCTTCTGTGAATTTTACAAAAATCAACAACAAATTGGTTTCGCTAGGTAACGGTCAGAATGAAAATATTTCTGGAAATACGATAACAAGAGCTGGTATGCCAGTTGGTATGTGGTTTGTGTTGCAAACTGACGGATTATTCCAAAACCAGCAAGAAATTGACAATTACAAAAGCGCTGACGGAAAAGTGATTATGCCAAATGCTGTTCCTGGAGATATTCGTTTTAAAGACATTAATGGTGACGGACAAATTTCTAGTACAGATAAAACTATCACTGGAAGCCCATGGCCAGAATTTGAAATGGGTTTAAATGCTGGAGCAGAATACAAAGGTTTTGATTTTTCTATGAACTGGATTGCTTCTCACGGTGCTACAGTGTACAACGGATTTAGAAGTGTTGTAGATCGTTTTGATGACAATAGTAACTATAGAGCAGGTATTCAGCCTTGGACACCAGAAAATCCAAATACAGATTTTCCTAGAATTACAAAAGGATCAACTTTAAATTCAAGAGGAGACAGCGACCGTTTCTTAGAGAATGGAGATTTTATCAGACTTAAATATGTTGGGTTTGGTTACAATATTCCTCAAAGTGTGTTAGCAAAATCTGGTATTACAAGAGCTAGATTAACATTATCGGCACAAAACATTATCACAATTACTAAATATAAAGGCTTAGATCCTGAATTTACAAACGGTAATATTTTTGAGAGAGGTGTTGATAATGGTGCTTTCCCGAATCTTAAAACATATTCTTTTGGTGTTGAATTTGGCTTTTAATTTTAAAAAAATAGCGTAATGAAAAAAATAATAATAATAACCGCAGCTTTTTTAGGTCTTGTATTTACAGCTTGTGAAAACGAATTAGACTTAAATAGCCCAAATGATATAACGACCGACCAGTATTGGAAAACGGAAAGTGATGCGCAAGCAGGTGTTAACTCTATTTATGCCATGTTTTACAAAGATGGTCTTTGGGCAAGATGGATGTATTTCCGTTTAGATTTGACTTCTGATGAAGGTTATAGTGTGAGTCCGTGGACAGAATTAGCAGATTGGACAAGATTCAACTATATCAATTATAACTTTTGGGAAGGAAATTCAGTTACATGGAGAGATACTTACAAAGCCATTTTTAGATGTAACCAGGTTTTAGCAAATGTTCCGAATATCACATTCCAAAACGAAGATGATAAAAAGAAAATTATAGCTCAAGCTAAGTTTTTTAGAGCGTTAAATTACTATTATGCTGCTGTAATCTGGGAAGATATTCCGTTGGTTTTAGATCCATCTACACCAGCAGATTTACCAAAACAAGTAAAAGTAGCAGAAATCTGGGCTCAAGTTGAAAAAGATTTGAATGAGGCTTACGCCGATTTGCCAGCTAGCTGGTCACAGGATCAATTGGGAAGACCAGACAAAGGAGCAGCACAAGCTTTTCTAGCCAAAACATATATGCAGCAGCACAAATGGGCTGAAGCAAAAACGGCTTTAGAATATTTAATTTCTGGAGCAGGAGCAAAATATAGCTTGGTTTCTAACTACAGAGATAATTTTACAGATGTTAATGAAAATAACAGCGAATCTGTTTTTGAAATTCAATTTGGAGATCAAAGAAAAGGAGGAACTGGAGAAGATCAAAACGCGGCAGTTTCTAGTAACCGTTGTCAGTTTTTTGCACCAAGAGGAATTGGATGGTCAGATGGACAAGCGCGTTTTTGGTTGGTTAATGCTTTCAAGCAAGAAAAAAACAAAGACGGAAATCTTGATATTCGTTTAAGATGGACTTTATACTATCCTCAATTATTAGCCGATTTCGGTGATAAAACATACAACAGAAATTGGGAATGGAATAATGATGAGGCTTGGTTTAGAAAAGGAAGCCGTGATTATTACAGAGACAACGAAGATTATTACAGCCAAGTAAACTACAGATTAGTTCGTTACGGTGATATTTTATTGCGTTATGCTGAAGTTTTAAACGAGTTAGGAAATACTGCTCAGGCTTATCAATATGTTGATATGGTAAGAGCTCGTGTAAACATGAACACGTTGGCGGTTGCACATCCAGAAATTGGAAACAATCATGATTTATTCTTAGAGCGATTAAAAACAGAAAGAGTTTTAGAATTGTGCGGCGAAAGTGTTCGTTGGGAAGATTTAAAACGTTGGGGAGACTTAGATTCTCAGGCTTCTGTTGATAAAATTTCGCTTCGTGATCCTGATTTCAAAAACTTTAAAGTTGGTAAGAATCATAGAATGCCAATTCCGCAAGTGGATGTTGACAATAATCCAAATCTAGAACAAAACGCTGGATATTAAAACTGAATTTTTTGAGGGAATCAGATGTACTAGTCTGATTCCCTTATCATAAAGAACGATTGTTCATAATAACAAAATTGAAATGAAGAAAGTAAAATTGTGTCTGACATTTATGTTGGCAGGACTAGTATTGCTTAGCTGCAACAACAAAAAAAGTAATCCTGAAGAAAAGAAAGCAGAAACAGCTTCAGTTGAAAAAAGAGAAATCTGGACTAAAGAGCAGGCTAATGATTGGTATGCAAAACAGCCATGGTTAGTTGGAGCAAATTATTCTCCTAGCACAGCTATAAATCAATTAGAGATGTGGCAGGAAGATACTTTTGATCCGAAAAGAATTGATCAGGAATTGGGTTGGGCAGAAGGTCTTGGTATGAATGTAATGCGTGTATATCTGCACGATTTATTGCATGAGCAAGATCCAGAGGGATTTTACAAACGCATGGATACTTTTTTAGGAATTGCAGATAAACACCATATTAAAACGCTTTTTGTTTTGTTTGATTCTTGTTGGGATCCGTTTCCTGCTTTAGGAAAACAACGTGCTCCAAAACCACATACACACAATTCTGGATGGGTTCAAAGTCCAGGTCAAAAAGTGCTTCAGGATAAAAAACAATATCCTCGTTTAGAGAAATATGTAAAAGAAACGGTAGCAAAATTTAAAGACGATAACCGTATTTTAGGTTGGGATGTTTGGAATGAACCAGATAATATGACTGGACCATCTTATGAAAAAGTAGAAATCAAAAATAAAGTAGATTTGATTTTACCGCTTTTAAAAGACGTTTTTGTATGGGCAAGAGAAAGCAATCCTTCACAACCGTTAACTTCTGGAGTTTGGGTTGGAGATTGGAGCGATGAGGCTAAAATGAAGCCAATGCATAAAATGCAAATCGAACAATCTGATATTGTTACTTTCCACAATTATGACAAACCGCAAGATTTTGAAAGAGTTGTAAAACAATTACAACGTTATGGAAAACCATTAATCTGTACAGAATATATGGCAAGACCAAACGGAAGTACTTTTGAAGGATTTTTACCTCTTGCAAGAAAATATAATGTTGGTATGATCAACTGGGGATTTGTTGATGGAAAAACACAAACAAAATATGCTTGGGATAGTTGGACTAAAACCTATACTGCAGAACCAAAATTATGGTTTCACGATGTATTGCATACCGACGGAACTCCGTACATAAAAGCCGAAACAGATTTAATCAAAAAGATGACTTCTGAGGCGAATAAGAAAAATTAGATAATGTGTCAATTTGATAATTAGATAATTTTTTTGCCACAGATTAAAAGGATTGAAAAGGATTTTTTTCTAGTTGCAACATTAAAACATAGCCCAAGGTTTCAATCTTGGGAACACGGCGTGCGGAAATTCATTGCGTACCCAAGATTGAAACCTTGGGCTATGTTTGAAAAAAAATCATTTTAATCTGTGCAATCAGTGGCAAAGAAAAATTAGCGAAAATTAGTGGAATTTGTGGCGAAAAAACTTTTAGCAATATGAAAAAAAACACAATAAAAAAACTTCTTTTAGTAACGGCAATTCTGTTATGTTTTTCAGCAAAAGCGCAACAGCCAGATCCGCCTGGGCAAGTTACAGGAAATGAAAAACCTAAAAACGAAGCCTATCTTTTTGCGCATATGACGCATAATGATTACGGAAGATTGTATTATTCGGTAAGTTTAGATGGACTTCATTGGGAAAATTTAAACGGTGGAAAACGAGTTTTTGAAGAATATAAAGGACATCCTGATATCTGCAAAGGCCCAGACGGTAAATATTACATCGCAGGAAATACGGGCGATGATGCAAAAGCGATCAATATTTGGGTTTCGGATGATTTAATTACTTGGAAAAAACATTCTGATTATACGCCAGATTTAAAAAGTACACCAGATTATTCAAATGCTTTACAGCGAATTGGCGCTCCAAAATTGTATTACGATAAGGATTCTCAAAAGTTCATTATGACTTGGCACACGCCACATTTAGAAGGAATTAAAGGAGACGGAGAACGTTATTGGAGAAGTCAGAGAACGCTTTATGTTTTGTCTAAAGATTTAAAAACTTTCGAAGGACCACCAAATCGTTTATTCGATTGGGATATGGGAACAATCGATGTTTTCATTCGTAAAGTTGGCGATTCTTATTACGCCATTATTAAAGATGAAACCTATCCAACATTGTATTGGACAACTGGAAAAACAATCCGAATTGCCAAGTCAAAATCCCTTTTAGGACCTTATTCTTTGCCCCAGCAATCTATCAGTCCAAACTTTAGAGAAGCTCCAATGCTGATTCCTTCTCCAGATGATAAAATATGGTATATGTATTACGAACAATATCCAGGCGTTTCATACGGATTATCAATTGCAGATAACCTAAACGGACCTTGGTTTCAAGCCTCAGGCTACACTTTTTTCTCGGATTGGGACAAATACAGTCTTCCAGAAAAAGTGCGTCACGGCTGTATGATTACAATCTCTAAAAAAGAATACGACAGTTTAGTGAAGAAATTTGGTAAATAATGGTGAATTGTAAATTGTTAATTATTAATGATGGTTTTTGAGGAGAAGCTTGTCATAATTAACAATTTACCATTAACAATTCACAATTAAAAATATGGTTAGTTAAGTTAGTTTAGTTTAAGTAATTACCAGGCTTATGTGGATATGAGCCTGGTAATTCAATTTTGATTTAGAAAAACATCATGGCATTGATTTTAAAGAAGAAATGCCTAATAAATATAAAATATGAAAAGAAAAAGTATCCTTTTTTTAGCCTTGTTCTCAATGTTGGCAGTAAATGCACAATGGAAACCGCAAGGAGATAAAATCAAGACAAAATGGGCAGAACAAGTAGATTCTAAGAAACCGCTTCCAGAATATCCTCGTCCGATTATGGAACGCGGACAATGGAAAAACCTGAATGGTTTATGGAATTATAAAATTCAGGAATTCGGAAAAGCGGCGCCTTCAAAGTACGATGGGCAGATTTTAGTTCCGTTTGCTGTAGAATCAAGCCTTTCTGGAGTTATGAAAGAAGTTGGTTCAAAAAATGAACTTTGGTACGAAACCAATTTTTCAATTGAATCCGGCTGGAACGGGAAAAATATTTTGCTTCATTTTGGAGCGGTTGATTGGAAAACGGAAATTTTTATTAATGATATAAAAGTAGGTTCGCATACTGGCGGATATACACCTTTTTCATTTGATATTACGCCTTTCATTAAAAAAGGAAACACTCAAAAATTGGTTGTAAAAGTTTGGGATCCTTCAAACGACGGGCCTCAACCAAGAGGAAAACAAGTTAAAAATCCAGAAGGAATTTGGTATACGCCCGTTACTGGAATTTGGCAAACGGTTTGGATTGAGCCTGTAAATGCCAAAAATATTGCAGGTTTAAGAACAACACCAAACATCGATCAAAACACAATTAGTATTAAAGCCGATGTAAAAGGAGCAGATAGTGGAGATTTAGTTGAAGTTGCGGTTTTAGAAAACGGAAATGAAATTGCAAAAGAAAAAGCAGTTGCAGGAGAAAGCGCTGATATTGTTTTGAATGCGCCAAAATTATGGTCGCCAGAAAGTCCATTTTTGTATCAAACTAAAATTCGTTTAATCAGCAAAAACAAAGTGGTTGACGAAGTGAAAAGTTATTTTGCAATGCGTAAAATTTCATCAAAAAGAGATGAGAATGGCGTTATGAGAATGCAATTAAATAACAAAGATTATTTCCAATTTGGACCTTTGGATCAAGGTTGGTGGCCAGAAGGACTTTACACAGCGCCAACTGACGAAGCTTTAAAATATGATATTGTTAAAACTAAAGAATTAGGTTTTAATATGATTCGTAAACACGTAAAAGTAGAACCAGAACGTTGGTACACACATTGCGATCAATTAGGGATTTTAGTTTGGCAAGATATGCCAAGCGGTGACGATCAGCCAATTTGGCAAGACAAAAAGTATTTTGAAGGAACAGAATTACAACGTACTCCAAAATCTCAAGAAATCTACAAAAAAGAGTGGAAAGAAATTATGGATCACTTGTATTCTTATCCAAGTATCGTAGTTTGGGTTCCGTTCAATGAAGCTTGGGGACAGTTTAAAACTGTTGAAATTACAGAATGGACTAAAAATCACGATCCGAGTCGTTTGATTAATTCTTCAAGTGGAGGAAATCATTTTCAAACGGGTGATATTTTAGATTTACACAAATATCCAGCGCCAGAATTGTATTTGTATGATGCCAGAAGAGTTACTGTTTTAGGCGAATACGGCGGAATCGGTCTTCCTCTTGAAGGTCATTTATGGAGAGCAAACGACAATTGGGGCTACGTGAAATTTAAAAACGAAGCAGAAGTTACCGCTGAATATGTAAAATATGCTCAAATCCTTAAAAACTTAGTAAAAACGGGATTCTCAGCGGCTGTTTACACACAAACAACCGATGTTGAAGGAGAAGTAAACGGTTTCATGACGTATGACAGAAAAGTAGATAAAATGGATTTCAAAGCGGTGAATAAAATCAATACAGAAGTTATTAATGCTTTGAATCAGAAATAAGATTTTTTAAACACATAGAATCATAGTTTTTTGCTTGAAAAGGAAGTAAAAGAAACTAGTTTCTATACATAGTTGCTACAATCTTGTCATTCCGAGGAACGAGGAATCTTCACGAGTAACTCTAAAAAGATTGGCGATTCTCTATGCGGAGCTACTTACGAAGATTCCTCGTTCCTCGGAATGACAAAAAAAGGTGATTTACTTTGCGCTCTTCGGCTGATTGAATTGACAAAGCTGAGAAAAGACCTTAGCGAACTTTGCGAAAAACCTTAGTGTCTTTGCGTTAAAAAACCACGCCCAACAACAAAAAAAACAAAAATGAAAAAATACATCATCCTTTTGCTGCTCACGACAATAGGTTTTGCACAGCAAAAAACCTTCAAAAATCCAATTCTGCCTTCGGGTGCAGATCCATACAGCACGTATTACAAAGGGTATTATTATTACACCAATACACTCGGAAACAAATTGGTTTTATGGAAAACAAAAGACTTGTCTGATATTAAAAATGCCGAAAGCAAAGTCATTTGGACTCCACCTAAAAACACCAATTATTCAGCAGAAATCTGGGCGCCTGAATTTCATATCATAAACGGAAAATGGTATTGTTATTTTGCTGCAGATAATGGCGATAACAATAACCACAGAATGTATGTTTTAGAAAATAAATCATCAGATCCGTTTAAAGGGAATTTTGAATTTAAAGGAAAAATCGCTGCCAAAACCGATAAATGGGCAATTGACGGAAATGTATTTGAACACAAAAAACAGCTTTATATGATTTGGGCAGGTTGGGAAGGTGATACCAACGGTCAGCAAAATATTTACATTGCTAAAATGAAAAATCCATTAGAAATTGATGGTGATCGCGTTTTGCTTTCTTCGCCAACAAACGATTGGGAAACACACGGAGCTTTGCACGATGATGTAAATCCGCCGCAGGTAAATGTAAACGAAGGGCCTCAGTTTTTAGAAAATAACGGTAAAATTTTCATTGTGTTTTCAGCAAGTGGTTGTTGGACAGATTTCTATTCTTTAGGGCTATTGTCGTTTAATGGCGATGATAATTTATTAGATGCAAAAGCATGGAAAAAATCTCCTGAACCAATTTTTAAACAATCAGATAAAAACAAAGTTTACGCACCTGGCCATAATTCGTTTTTTAAATCGCCAGACGGAAAAGAAGATTGGATTTTATATCACGCCAATTCTAATCCGGGAGAAGGTTGCGGAAATAAAAGATCACCAAGAATGCAGAAAATTAATTGGGATGCTAATGGATTTCCAGTTTTAGGAGAACCAGTAAGTGAAGACGCGATATTAGCAATTCCATCAAAATAATATAAACATTTTAAAATTTATTAAATGAAAAATATTCAGATCGCTGCCGTTGTGATGCTTGCACTTTTTCAGTTTAGTTGCAAAGACAGTAAAAAGGAAGAAACTGTTTCTAAAGAAAATACGGAAATCAAAACAGATTCTGTAAAAACAGTTTTAGAAACTAAAAATTTTGACACGATTATCGATGGCAAAAAAGTGGCTTTATATTGGATCGAAAATAAAGGAATAAAAGCTGCTTTTACCAATTATGGAGGTCGATTAGTTGGACTTTGGGTTGCTGATAAAAATGGAAAACAAACCGATGTTGTAGTTGGAATGAACAGCGCAAAAGGTTTTAAAAATTCGACAGAACCTTATTTTGGAGCTACCATTGGAAGAGTTGGAAACAGAATAGGAAAAGGGAAATTTACTTTAGAAGGAAAGCAATATCAAGTTCCGTTAAACAATGGTAAAAATGCTTTGCATGGAGGCGTAAAAGGTTTTCAGGATGTGGTTTGGAATGCTGAAAAAACAGACGGAAAAACATTGGTTTTAACGTATGTTTCTCCAGATGGCGAACAAGGTTTTCCTGGCAATTTATCTGTAAAAGTAACCTATACACTTACAGATGATAATTCGATAAAAATGGAATATGAAGCAACAACAGATAAAACAACTGTGGTTAACTTAACAAATCATGCGTTTTTTAATTTGAATGGAGAAGGAAGCGGCACTATTTTAAACCATGAATTACAGATTTATGCAAACGAATTTACACCAGTTGATGAAGGTTTGATTCCGAGTGGAGAATTAAAAGCCGTAAAAAACACCCCTTTCGATTTTACTTCAAAACATACTATTGGAGAAAGAATTGAAACAAAAGACGAACAATTGAAATTTGGTAAAGGTTATGATCATAATTATGTCTTAAATGGTACCAAAAAAGATGGTTTTGTTCATGCTACAACAATAAAAGGCGATTCTTCAGGAATTACTTTAGATGTTTATACAGAAGAACCTGGTCTTCAGTTTTATAGTGGTAATTTTATGCAGAGTAAAAATACCTTTAAATCAGGTGCAAAAGACGGTTTTAGAACAGCATTTGCTTTAGAGACTCAGCATTTTCCAGATGCTCCAAATCAGCCAAAGTTCGCTCCGATTACTTTGAAGAAAGGAGAGAAGTATCATACGGTTTCTTTGTATAAATTTTCAGTTCAGAAGTAAATCATTTTTAAAGTATTTCAGTCTAAAATTTTAATAGGAAAGGAAAATTATAATTCAATTTCTAAAAGAAGAAAAGCACCGATTTAATACCTTTTTTTGGTGTTTTTCTTCTATAGGTTTTATCTATACTAAATATTTAAGTTGTTGATTTTTAGTTTTAAATAATTCATTAATTAAATTAAAAGATTAATATATAAATGAAAAACTATTTCAACCTTTTTCTGATCGTTTGGCTTCTTAATTTTTGTGAATCTAAAGCTCAAAATGTAAAAGAAACGACTTTTCAGAATCCAGTTTACAAAAGTGATTTTGCAGATCCAACTGTAATAAAAGCTGCCGATGGATTTTTTTATGCTTACGGAACAAATACAACAGTTTCAGGCAAGACAATTCATATTCAAATATTAAAATCTAAGGATCTTGTCGATTGGATTTTTGTTGGAGACGCACTTCCAACAGAACCAAAATGGGCAGATAAAGATTTTTGGGCACCGCATGTTTTGTATGATTCAAAATTGAAAACTTATTTTTTATATTATTCAGGAGAATCAGATTCAAAAGAAGGAAAATGTTTGGGCGTGGCAGTTTCTAAATCTCCGACCGGACCTTTTGTTGATAAAGGCGAACCTTTGCTTTGCGGAAGCGGTTTTATAAATATAGATCCAATGGCGTTTGATGATCCGAAAACGGGAAAGAAATTGCTGTATTGGGGTTCGGGTTTTGAAGGTTTAAAAGTGCAAGAACTTTCAGAAGATTGTTTGAGTTTTAAAACAGGAACTTCAATGAAAATATTGGTTAATCCAATCACGAATAATGATCCAGCCAATTACCAAAATTTAGTTGAAGGAAGTTGGGTTACTTATCACGATGGATTTTATTATTTGTATTATTCTGGAGATAATTGCTGCGGAGATAAAGCGCATTATGCCGTGATGATTGCGAGATCTAAAAATGCCGAAGGTCCTTTCGAGACTTTAGCGGAAGCAGAAAAAAAAGAAAATAGTGTCATTCTAAGTAAAAATAAAAAATGGATTGCGCCGGGACACAACTCTGTCGTAACCGATAATAAAGGCCAAGAATGGATTGTTTATCATGCAATTGATGCAGATAACCCAAAGGGAGGCAGAATTGTTTTAATTGATAAAATAATGTATAAAAATGGATGGCCAATTATAAACTCAGGTTCGCCTTCTTTAATAAAAATTTCAAAACCCATTGTAAAATGAAAAAAATAGTAAGCATAGCGGCTTTGTTTTGCGTTTTTGCAGCATGTTCGCAAGAAAAGAGTACAGATAAACCAAAAGAGTCAAAATCGAAAGCTATTTTACTGGCAGATCCGACGATTTTTTACAACAACGGACAATATTATTTGTACGGAACAACTACTGGAGATTTTCCAAACGGAGAAGGTTTTCAGGTTTATACTTCTTCAGATTTAAAAGCATGGAAAGGTCCTTCTGGTGCTCAAAACGGCTTGGCTCTAAAAAAAGGAGATACTTTTGGAGATAAAGGTTTTTGGGCGCCTCAGGTTCTTTCGTATAATAATAAATTTTATATGATTTATACTGCAAATGAAAATATTGCAGTTGCTGTTAGTGATAGTCCAATCGGGCCGTTTAAAAGCGAATCTAAAGAGCCGATTATCAAAACAGGAAATCAGATTGATCCCTTTATTTTTATCGATGAAGATGGCAAAAAATACCTTTATCACGTTCGTCTAACAAATGGAAACCGCATTTTTGTTGCCGAAATAAATGATGATCTAAAAAGTATTAAACCAGAAACTTTAACAGAATGTATTTCGGGAGTTTTGCCTTGGGAAAACACGCAAAATGTAAGCTGGCCAGTTACGGAAGGACCAACGGTTTTAAAACAAAATGGTTTGTATTACATGATTTATTCTGCAAACGATTTTAGAAATCCAGATTATGCGGTAGGTTATGCAACGGCTAAAAGTCCGCTTGGGCCTTGGGAAAAAGCTGCTGATAGTCCAATAATTAGTCGTAAAGATGTGGGAATTAATGGAGTTGGGCATGGCGACGTTTTTTATGATAAAAATGGAAAAATGAAATACGTATTGCATACACATTACAGTAATAATGGGGTTTCACCAAGAAAAGCGGCAATTATTGATATTGATTTTGAAGGAAATAAAATCAAAGCAAATGCGAAAAGTTTTAACTTGTTGCAGGAGTAAAAATGATTTTAGAGTTAATAACGGGAAAAGAGATGTTTGGACATCTCTTTTTTTTTTGTTTTAAAAAAGCAAATTAACACAGACATAATTTAAAATATTGTCTATGTGAAATCAGATTCGTAAATTGTTGCAAAATAAATGCAATGAATCAAAAAATAGAAGATTTAATTCCGCACAGAGCTCCGTTTTTATTTGTTGACGAAATTATATCTTACACCACAGAAACAATTATCGGATTGAAAACTTTTACTCAAGAAGACGCTTGGCTTCAAGGAAGTTTTCCTGATTTTAATTTCGTGCCTGGAACAATTTTAATAGAAGCAATGGCGCAATGCGGCGGAGCAGGAGTAAAGTTGTTGGGACTTGCCGATGGTGTTTTTGGTTTGGTAAGTCTAGATAATATTGAGTTTTTTGCTGGTGTTGAATTTGGAAAACTGATTAAATTTGTTGTGAAAAATATTCGTGTGAGCGAAAAATTAATCAAACAATCTGGAGAAGCTTTTTCTGATGATAAATTGATTGTAAAAGGAGAATGGTTGTGTGTTAAACTTCAGTAATTTTAAAACATAATAACTTGAGTACGATAGAATTCTTAACGCGTTTAGTTGTGGCTGCAATTGCTGGATTAATAATTGGTTTTGAGAGACAATGGCATCATAAAGAAACGGGATTAAAAACCAATACGCTCGTTGCAATTGGCGCGGCTGCTTTTGTTTTGCTTTCTATAAAAGTAGGAGAAACTGAGCCGAATATTGATGTTACGCGTATTACCGCTCAAGTGGTTATGGGAGTTGGTTTTCTAGGCGCGGGCGTTATTTTTAGAGAAGGAGATAATGTACACGGATTAAATTCTGCTGCCACAATATGGTGCAGCGCAGCGATCGGAAGTATCGCTACTTCGGGCTATTTTGCAGAAGCCATGATTTGCACATTTTTAGTTATTGGAATCAATACAGCTATTGAACCTATAGAAAATTGGCTTAAGAACAGAAAAGGCTAGTTATTTTGTTCGATTAAAGATAGCAACTAGTTTCTCCAAAGCGTCTTTAGAATGTAATTGTTCGCCATTTGCCAAAGTATCTTTTGTAGCTTCCGCAGCTCGTTCTAGCATTCGTTTTTCAAAGTGAGCAATTGCTGATTTTGTATCTTCAAATTGATTTTTAGTTAAAGATTCAGAAAGTTCCAAAGCGTCCCACATGGCAAGATTGGCGCCTTTTCCCGCAAACGGAGGCATTCTATGTGCTGCATCGCCAATCATCGTGAGATTATCTTGTGTTTCCCAAGTTTGATTTAATGGAAAATAATATTGTGGGCGTGGAATAAAATACAATTCCTTGCTCAATAGAAGTTCGTCCCATTTTGGACTCCATTCTTGGTAAACTTCTTTAAACCATTCGAAAACTTCTTGGTTGTTTTTAAAATCTAATTTGCTTTCTGAAATCCAGTTTTCTGGAATTTTACTGCTTAAAAGAAACATCAGCGAACCGTCTCCTTTTGTGCCGTACATAATTGTTTGTTCGTTTCCAAAAGCGAGAACTTTTCCGCCTTTAGAAAAATCAAAAAGATTAGGAACGTTTTCTTTTGCATTATAAATCGTTCCTTCCAACATTGTAATTCCAGAATAAATTGGCTTTTCGGCATTTAAATAGGATCGAACTTTGGAATTTGCTCCGTCTGCAGCAATTACTAAATCGGCATAAAAACTTTTTTGGTTTTTAAAATGCAATCTCCAGCCTTTATTTTCTTTTTCCATAGAAAGAAATTGGCTATTCCAAACAATAGTTTCGGGTAAAAGAGATTGAAGAAGAATATTCCGAAGTTCTGAACGATCAATTTCTGGACGTGGTTTTGAGATATCTTGAAGTGAATCTTTGCTTTCTTTAGATTTTAATTCTAAATTATTTTTCGAAATAGAATGCTCATCAAATTTCAATTCAAAATCTTTATTTACAATTCGGGCTTTACTCGCATTTGTGCGAACATTAGCGTAAAATTCGTTTAATAAATCGGCTTGTTTGATGGCTTTTAAACCTGAATCTTCATGTAAATCTAACGGAGAACCTTGAACTCGAACTTCTTTATTTTGATCTCTTTCGTAAACTTTTACATTTACGTTCTGCATTTGCAAAAGACGGGCAAGAGTTAAGCCGCCCATTCCGCCGCCGATAATGGCTATTTGTTTATTTTCTAAAAGCATAGTTTTATTTTTTTAATCTATGCGACAAAATTATTTTGAAGAAAGCGCCGATAATAGTATAAATCGGTCATTTTTGTTTTTAAACAATTCTTTCGGAAGAGAACCAGAAATTTTCTTTATTTCTTTAATGAAATGGGTTTGATCTGAAAAATTTTCTTCTGGAAACAATTTTCCTTTTGCAATATGTTCTAACGAAGCGCGAAAACGGAGAATAGAACAATATTCTTTTAATGAAAGTCCGAAATAGTGCTGGAAATAACGGTTTATTTGTCGGCTGCTCCAATTTGATTTTTCCGAAAATTTTTTTACTGTGAGTTCTCCGTTTGTTTCGTAAATGAGCTTGAAAAGTTTTTGTTTTCGAGTATCAATTTCTTTCACCAATAAAGATTGAATTTTTAAAGAAGCTTTTTTGCAGAACAATTCAAAATTTTCTAAGTCAGATTTATTGAAATTCCAGAAATCATTTTCTAGTATTTTTCCTGAGTTTAAAAGATCGGCAATACTTTCATGAAAAATATATTCAATAGCGGGAAGTTTAAAACTGATAACAAAAGTTACGCTATTGGCAGGAATTAATCCTTTTTCGTATTGTTTTGTGCCTAATCCTAAAAGTCTTATTTCAAAAGGGTTTTCAGGAGTTTGAATTAATGATAAATCGATTCTTCCGTCTGGCAGACCAATTGTTTCTAAATTTTCATCCGATTTATTTTTCATGCACCAAAAACTATCCACAAAATCAGAAAGATCTTGATTTGGTTCAACGGATTTGTATTCTAACTTTTCGTACATGTTAATAAAAAGAAATTTTGAAACACTTTCCAACGAATTTAAGCCGAAATTTTAAGAGTTGAATCATTTTAAAATAAATTTCGAATGCTTTCTAGTAGCTTTAAAAGCTGTCTTTATTTATGAGAAATTACGAAGTAAAAACTTAACATTGGGTAATGTGTTGTTTTTTAGTGTTTTATATGTGTTTTTTTGTTGAGATGAAAAACTTAACATTGGCGAATAGGTTTTTCAGTCTATCTTTGTTTATTATTTTTTGATGTTAATTTAATGATTTAATAACATTGAAAATTTGTAATTACTAAAATTAATTTAATCAATTTCTTAAAATTAACACAATAATGGCAGAAGAAGTGCTTACTAATGAAATCGATCAGGAGGTAAATGCAAATCCAGTTATCTCTACTGATGAAAATGAGCAAAATACAGCTCAAAACCAAGAAACGGAATCAGTTGCAACTACGGAATCTAAACCAAAAACGAGACGGACTCCTAAAAAAACAATTGAAAAAGAAGCTGTTGTTGTAGAAGAAGTTAAAGAGGAGGAAAAAACTGAAGAAGTTTCTGAGGAAACAGTTTCATCAGAAGAAGTTACTGAGGAAGAAAAAGAAGATAAATCTAAAAACGATAAGAAAAAGAAAAAGATGAAAGAAAAAGAGAAAAAACAGCTTGCTGAGAAAAAAGAAAAATTGAAAAAGAAAAAAGCTGTAGCTAAAAGAAAAGAAAAAGCAAAAGACGCTAAGAAAGAAAAAGCTAAAAAAGCAAAATTAAAAGCTAAAGCTAAAAAGAAAGCAAAAGCGAAAAAAGCGAAAGACAAAGCAAAAGCAAAGAAAATCGCTAAAAAGAAAGCTAAAAGAACTAAAGCAAAAAAGAATAAGAAAAAATAGTTGATTGTTAATGATTAATGATTAATTGTTAATTTTTAACGGTTAATTCTTAATTATAAATTGCAATTGATTGTCAGGCTGAGCGAAGTCGAAGCTCTGTCAAGTTCTTTACCAATAAATTTAAAGCCATATATTAAAAGAAGAAAGTTGATTTTAAAAATCATTTTAATCTTTTAATCTGTGGCTTTTTTTATGCATAAATTTTAAGGCATTCCCCATTAACAATTAACAATTAACAATTAACCATCAACCATTAACCATTAACCATTAACAATCAGCCTCTTTCTTTTTCTCTAAAGCCAATTTGTCAATTTTTTGAAGAAATTCGGGATCAAATTCAGAATAAGCTCTAAGTCGGTATTTTTCGTCTCTAATTTTCATAACTAAACGTATTTTTTGAACCATCAACCAAATTGGTTCGTAACGTTTATGTCCTAAAAGATATTGGATTTTGAGAATTGACATCTTTCTATGAGTCAATGTCATTAATTCAATGCATATCATCCAATAGCGTATTGGCAAGTTCGAGTTTTCCATTACGGTTCCAGATCGTAAGCTGATTCTGCTTCCGCATTTTCTGCATTGAAATTTTAAATCATTTTGCCTAAAAGAATGCTGGTCATGCCCACATTTCCTGCAAATGATGCCATTTTCTAAGCGCTTGTTTTTAAGTTCTTCAATACAAGTGGCTTCATCAGGATATTTTTCAAAATAGGCTCTTAGTTCCATTTAAACATTCATTTTTTACTTTCTAAATATATAAATTTTATATAAGTTTGAAACTCTTGTAAAAAAATAAAGAGAAACATTCACTATAGAATATTTCTCTTTACGGGGCAAAAAATACAGGTATTACAATTTTGTTGCGATTTCTTTCTTGTATTTATTCAAAATCGATTTTGTCATACCTAAATTAGCTCTAGTTGAATCTACTGCTAAATAAATAAAATACTGCTGATTGTCAGATACATCGATGATGTGCATTTGAGAACTTAGCGTAATCATAATGTTGTCTACAACTTGCCCGTGTAGATTTAGAGCCTTAATAGCATTCATTTTTGCTTTAACCACTTCAAGGTTATATGCCGATGCTAATTCAGGATCAAAATCTGCAACAACTGATTGTGAGTAATATGACATTCCGCTAGCGATTTCAGCTACAGATACAGCGATAAAACCTGGGACGTTTTTCTTTAGGTCTTCACCAAATTGAGTTAAAAAATCTGACATAATGTAGGATTTTAATGTGTTGTAATTAAGATTGAATTGTTTTGGATCGGACAAAATTAGTTATAACATATTATATAATTATCCGCTATTTGTACCTATTTTTAGCAAAACTGTTAAAAAATTAATCTTCCATTTTAATCGTTTTTTCTGATTTTATAGAATTGAAATTTATTAAGGTTTAAAAATGAAATATTTAAAACAAAAAAGCTTCTGAAGTCACATTATTTGCGATTTCAAAAGCTTTTTAACAAAGCTAGAAAATATTATTTTTTACTTTATTTCTGTGATAAACTCTTCTTGCGGAGTTCTTACTTTTTTCAAGTTAACCAACCAGTCGTTTGCTTCATCTCTGTAGCCAAGAGGTAAAACTAAAACACTTTTTAATCCTAGTTCGTTTAAACCTAATAATTTATCTACTTCTGTAGGAATAAAACCTTCCATTGGAGTTGTATCTACTTCCTGTTCTGCCGCCGCTGCAATTGCTAAACCAAACGAAATATAAGCTTGTTTTGCAGCGTGATTTGCGTGCCATTCTTGTCCAAGAGGTTCGTACATTCCCCAAAGTCTTGCTTTGTATTCGTCCATTGCGCTAGAAGGAATTCCTCTTTCGTTTGTAGTTCTGTCAAACACCGAAGAGATTTGTTCAATGCTATATCCGTCCCAAGCTGCCCAAATCAAAACGTGAGAAGCATCTGTAACTTGACTTTGGTCAAAACTTACCGCTCTAATTTTTTCTTTTAAATCCTGATTTGTAACAACGAAAACTTTATAAGGTTGTAATCCAGATGAAGAAGGAGCAAGTTTAGCAGCTTCAAGAATGTAGTCTACTTTTTCTTGCGGAACAGCTTGTCCGTTCATTTTTTTTGTAGCGTAACGCCACTTTAGTGCATCTATTAAGGCCATTTTTATTTAATTGATTAAAATTGTATTCAAATGTAAACACTTTAAGTGTATTTTTGTCATCTGATTACCAAAAGTAACTGTAACATCGAGGTAACTAGCAAAAAAATCATGATAAAAGAGCCTAAACACGATCCTAAAAAATGCACGCAACATATTATGGCAGTGCATGATGCTATGTATATTTTAAACGGAAGATGGAAAATCAGCATTATCGCTTCTTTATGTTTTAATACATTAAGATTTACCGATCTGCTTCGTGAAGTAGAAGGGATTTCTGGGAAAATGTTAAGCAGAGAATTAAAAAATCTCGAAGAAAATCAGCTGGTAACGCGAACTGTTCTGAATACACAGCCTATAACTGTAGAATATCAATTGACAGAATATGGACATACTTTAAAAGAAGTCATTGATTCTTTGGCAAAATGGGGATATAATCACCGAAAAAAGATTACAGGCAAAGAATAGACTCAGTTTTTGATTTCTGAAATTCTTTGTAAAAATCCTTGCGATGCTATTTTTTGTTCGGCTTCTTCTATAGCTTTCAAAAGATTGTTTTGATTGTCTGTGATTTCGTTTAATGCCTTTTTCATTACCTGCCAAACGGGCTGCATTTTTACAACCAATTCTTTTCCTTTTGGAGTTAGAATGATCAATCTTTTTCGCTCGTCATGTTTGTCTTTTTTAGAACTAATTAGTTTTTGCTTTTCTAATTCCTTTAATAGACTTATTGTTGATGGATGGCTATAACCAATTTCATTAGCAATTTCGACCACACTCAGCATTTCTTTTACATGCAAAGTGTAAATTACAGGAAACCATTTTGGTTCAAAATCAATATCAAAAGATTTGTAAATCAAGGCGCCGTCTTTGCGTAATTGCTCGCTAAGACGCTGTAATCTTGTTGATATGGCCAGAATGCCAATTTCGTCAATTATATTCATATCTTTTAGTTTAGCTTTAAATGGCAAAACACATTATCAGGTTTCATTAACGGAAAATCTTCTGGAAGTGCTTCTTTTGCAATTGTAACAAAATTATTTTTTTCGTAAAAGCGCAGAGCAGCTTGCAGAATAGTAACCGTTCCTAAATATAAGTTTTTAATTCCGTTTTCTTTGCTGTATGCGATTAATTGCTCTAATAATTGTTGCGCAATCTGAAACTCTTTTCCTCTGTATTCTTTCTTCACAAACATTTTTCTGATGGCTGCGGCTTCATCATTAAATTTTACCAAAGCAATTGTTCCAACTAATTTTCCTTCTATAAAAGCTCCTAAAAAAGTGCCTCCAGGTTTGAAATAAAAGTTTTCAATATCTAATAAATCGGGTTGATCTTCTAAAGTAACAGGAACGTTAAATTCCTTTTGCTGAATGTTTAGAATCAAATCTACAATTTCATTTTCGTATTTGTTTTGTATTGGCTGAATGTTCATTTTTATTTCAAAATTTAATATAGGTACAAAACTACGTAGTTGGCTACATATATACAAGAAAAAAACTGCTGAAGTTAGCAGTTTTAAATGTTTTTTATGATTTTAAACGACTTTCCTGTATAGAAATTATTCTTTAACTAATACAATTACAGCCTTATAACCTGTACCAACATTCCATTCACTGGCAGAAATTACAGTTCCTTTGTCATCAATAACTTTAAATTCGGCTGTATTCGGAGAAGCAAAACCTTCGTTTAAAGCTTCTATATCAATTTTGTTGATTCCTTTTACCAAATTAATCTTAACGCTTTTAAATTCACCATCCAAAGAAACTTCAGGCTCAATAACTTTGTCGTTTAAATATACTTTTACTTTATCACCGTCTACAAAAGCGGCATCACGATACATAACCGTAGAAGTAACCGCATTGGTATTGAAGTTTCCTAAAAATTGATTTCTTCTGTAATAGATTCCTTCAACATTAGATTCTTGTTTGTAAAGATTAGTGTCTTTAAAAAGTTCATCTGGATTAACCTGTAATGGCGCAGGTTTTTCTACAAGTGCAGGAGGATTTTCTTTTGGAGCTTCTTCTTTCGGCGGAATAACTTCTTTTTTATTCGCATTTTTTGCTGGGATACTTTTGAATTTACTGTTCAATTCTTGTGAAAATCCCTGTAATGAAAAAGTAGCAACGGCGATTATCAAAAATATTTTTTTCATGTTCTATAATATTAATCTTGAGGGGTATGATTTTTATAAGATTAGATGCATCATAATCTTTTATATATAAACATTTTATAAAACGAATTATTGCATTGTTATGAATTAATTGTCGAAAAATTAACTTCTCTTTTTATAAAAATTGAATGTTTTATTATGAATGTGGCTTATCTTTATAGATTATTGAAATTATACGAATAAGTTTTTTTTCTAATTATTTATTCGAAAAAAAAATTAACCAAATTATGAAATGGAAAAATGTTCTAACAGATTTATTTAAAGTTGATTATCCGATAATACAAGCGCCAATGTTAGGTGTTACAACTCCAGAAATGACTGCGGCTGCTTCTAATGCTGGCGCTTTAGGATCACTTGCGCTTGGAGATCTTCCAGCAGAAAAATGTATAGAATTAGTTAAGCAAACTAAAAAACTTACGGACAAGCCTTTTGCAGTAAATATTTTTGTGAATAAAATTGATGCAATTACACCAGAACTAGAAAATAAATATAATAAAACGAAAAAGCATTTAAGAGAAATTGCAGAGAGGAACGAAATTATAGCTGATTTTCCGGATATAAACGAAATTCAGCTAACAGATTATCATGATCAGATTGAGGCGATTATTCTCGAAAATTGTAAAATTGTAAGCTTTACTTTTGGTAATTTAGATGAAAAAAGTATTGCATTTTTAAAAGAAAACAATGTAATTCTTATTGGAACTTGCACCTCTGTTGAAGAAGCTTTAGTTTTGGAGAAAAGCGGAATTGATGTTATTTGCGTTCAAGGAATTGAAGCAGGAGGACATCGTGGAAGTTTTTTAGAAGAAACGATTCCGCAAATTGGAGGATTATCATTGCTTTCGCAAGTAGCAGATAATATAAATGTACCGATTATTTATGCTGGAGGAATTTATAATGCTAAAACTTTGCTGGCATCTAAAACTTTGGGAGCAAATGGTTTTCAGATTGGAAGCTTGTTTTTAGGAACGTTAGAAAGTGCTTTGATGGATTTTGAAAAACAGCGTCTTCGAAACTTAAAAGAAAATGAAATCGTTTTAACCAAAAGTTTTTCAGGCAGATACGCGCGCGGAATTAGAAATGCTTTTATAGAAGAAATTGAAAATTCAGAATATATTCTTCCTTATCCATATCAAAATAAATTAACTGCTGATTTGAGAAAAAGCTCTAAATCGCACAAAAATTCTGATTTTGTGAGCATTTGGGCAGGACAATCGATTAACGGTTATTCGGCTGTTTCAACAGGAATTGTTATTCAAAATTTAATTGAAGAAGTTGAAAATTTCAGTTTTCTAATTAAATAATTTTCAATTTAAAGTATTGTAAATCAATATTGTATATTTGTTTTTGTTTTAATGGAATTTGCTATGAGAAAATTTAGTTTGCTGTTTCTTCTTACTACAGCAATTGCTTTTGCACAGGAAAATAAAATAAATAATAATATTAGAAAATGGCTTGAAGACTATAATTCTTCTTTTGCTTCTGCTTTAATTAAAAACGATAAAGATATTCTTTTAAAATCTTATACAGATCAATCTGTATTAATGCCCGAACATAGTAGAGAAAGAGCGGGAAAAAAGATTATTAAGGATTTTTATGAGCAATGGTTATCGCAGGCAAAAGTAACCTCGTTCGAAAAAACAATTCTAGAAATACAAGATTTTGATGATTATGTTTTAGAAATCGGAAATTTCACAGAAAAACTTCAATTAAAAGACCTGAAACCTTATACTTATTCAGGAAAATATATGGTTTTGTGGACGAAAGAGACTAAGGATAAAATTATGACAATCGTGGCTGAAATTTGGGGAGCCAATAGTTATTTTGATGATCGATTTATTCCTGAAGTTGATGATAAACTTGTTCCTCAAACAAAAGCATATGTTTCATCAGATAAATTAATTAAAGAAGTAATACAAAGAAACAGTTCTATTAAGAATCTAGTTCAGAATAGATTAGGAGCAGAGCACGCTAAAATGTTTATGCCCGATGCAATGTATTTAACTTATTATACACCAATTCTCTCTGGTGAAAAAGAGATTACAGCTTATTTTCTAGAACACGAAAAACCTGGAACTTTAAAAATAGATCAAATTTCGATTCAGACTTCGGGAGTTATTGTTGCCAAAAAAGCAATTGTAGAATTTGGCTTTTATAATGTAGATTGGAGTGATGGCGATAAAACTGGTAATGTGAAAGGGAAAAGCATAAATGTTTGGAAAAGGAATAGTAGTGGTGAATTGATGATTTTTCGCCAAATGGTAAATCATGATTAATTGAAAAACCACCCTTTTGAGAGTGGTTTTTGTTTATTATTTTATTTAAGATTTTCATCAACTAAATTTCTGCAATACTCTTTTATTAAATCTCTAACAATTCTAAATTGTGTTTCAATTTGAGAGTCTGTTCCTGTCGCTTTTGCGGGATCGGGAAAATTGTAATGAAATTTTTTAGCTTTCGTAGGGAAGAAAGGACATCTCTCTTTTGCATTATCACAAACAGTAATCACAAAATCAAAATCAATATTTTGGTATTCCTCTATATTATTTGAGGTATGATTGGAAATGTCAATTTTATCTTCTTCCATTATCAAAATTGCTTTCGGGTTTACGCCATGTGTTTCTACGCCTGCGCTGTAAACTTCGGCTTTATTGCCGCCAAAATGGCGCATATAACCTTCTGCGATCTGACTTCTGCAGCTATTTCCTGTACAAAGTATTAATATTTTCTTTTTCATAGTTTAAACAAATAACCAAATCAGATTTATGATGCAAAATTTAGGTTCAAACCCAAAAATAAGCTGTAGCACAATTACAGATGTGGTTATAATAATTGGTTTTTTATATTTTATGATTTTAGCTTTCATCAACTTAACAACATCCTGAATTTGGCGAGCAAGAAGACGCTGTATCTGTCGATTCTCTTAAAATTATTTTCTGTTTTTCTACCGGAATTCCGCAAGAATCTTGTGCTAAACAAGCTGTTGTTTTGTTTTTAAGGACAAAGTTTTTACCATTAAAAGCTAAATCATATTTTCCGATGGTTTCGTTTTGATATTCGACTTCAATTTCTAAGTCTTTAATGCTTAATTTTTCCTCAGAAAGTGTAATAATGTTTAATAGTTTATTTGGTTTCAAACGATGTTCAAAATCATTTGCATTCCAAAGCTGGAAGTTTGCAACTTCTTCATTTCTAATGACTCCACCACAATCGATAAAGTTCTTTTTGATAATTCCAACTTCTGTAACGTGGAAATGTTCTGGAACAAAAGTTCCGTTTTCTAATTCAAATTCAACATTTTCTAATGTTGGTAAAATCTGTTTTACTTCTGATAATTTCATCTTTTTTTTTTATAATTTGTTTATTGCAATATTGCGATATAATAAGTCAAAAAAAATGTTTTAGCAACATTTTGATTTTGAAAGGTTTTGAGTAATATTTAAGAAATAAGCATTTAAGATTTCAATAGTTTTTTCATCAATACAATAACAAATCGAATTTCCAGATATGTTTCCTTTGATGATTCCTGCATTTTTAAGTTCTTTTAAATGCTGAGAAATTGTAGGTTGGGCAAGAGGAAGTTCATTTACAATATCGCCACAAATACATTCATTTACTTTTAATAAATATTCTAGAATCGCAATTCTAGCAGGATGTCCAAGAGCTTTTGCTATTGTTGCAATTTGATTTTGTGCATCTGTAAAATGTTCTGTTTTAGTTGCTCCCATTTTTTTATTATTTAATATTGCAATATTACGATATAAAATTAAACCAACCAAATTGTCCAAGAATTTATATCTGTTTTTTTTAGTTTAAAAATAATTAAGAATATTCTTGTAAATGAGGAGAAAGTTGCTATTTTTGATTACTATTTAAGGTGTTGAACATAAATGCTTTGAAGTTTTAATTTGCTAAGTAAACCAACCAAAAACTGTATGTCTAAACTCAAAAATTTTCTTTTCTTATTTCTGATTTCAGCTACTTTATTTTCGCAACAAATTACCATAAAATATGTTGGAAATAGTGAAGGTGTAATTAATCTAACTTCAGAATCAAGAACAAATATTTATGATCGAGCGGTTCTCAGTACAAAGAATAGAGAATTAATAATCGATAATGATTGTTCAATCTTTTGTAATGATATTTATAGAGGTACTTTTATTTACGCAGCACCAAACGATACTTTAGAATTTGATATTGACGCAAAAGGGCTGATACATTATTATTGCGCTTCAAATCCGATTCGTAAATCTGAATCTGAATTTTTAAACGCTTCTTTTGAAAAATATGGTTTTATTAAAAATCTTCCCAATTATAATCAATTGAAGATTATTATGGCATCGCAAAAGATAAATAATTACTTCGATAAAGATTATATAAAAGAAAAGGAGTTACTAGAAATGTATTATAAAGAGAATAAACTCTCAAAAGAATTCTACGATTATCTTTCTGCTACTTATTGGAGTTTAACTTTATATAATGAATTAGAAGAAAAAACTATAAATCCAAACACATTTAAGGCGATAGAAGAAAGTTTTGATCAAGCTGATAGATTGCTCGACGTAGATAAATACCGCGAACTTCTTCAAAACTATGTCCAAAAACAAATGAAAGTTTTGGGTTTGAAAAAAAGCCTTTCTGCCGAAATGGAATTTATTTCTAAAATCTTCTACAATCAGAATATTGTAGATTATTTATTGTATTCGACTATTTATTATCCGATAAGTACACGAGATCAGAAAGTTCCTTTTGATCCAAAAGCATTAGAAATATTTAGAAAATACTGCAAAAATCAGACTTTTGTAGCTAATGTTGAGAATGAATTAAAACCTGCCCAAACTCCTTTAGTTTTAAAAGAAATAATTAAAAAACACGAAGGAAAATTGGTTTTGATAGATTTTTGGGCTTCTTGGTGTATGCCTTGCAGAGAAGAATTTCCAGACGAAAAAAAATTAATGGATAAATATACCGATGTTGCTTTTGTATTTATTTCTATTGATAAAAGCGCAAACTCTTGGAAAAAAGCAATGGACGTTTACAAAGATATTTTAAACAAAGAAAATAGCGTTTTAATTGCAAAATCTGAAAAAGACGAGTTATTAAAACAAATAAATGTTACTACAATTCCGCGTTATGTTTTAATTGGAAAAGATGGAAAAATTATTCATAAAGATGCGCCAAGACCTTCTACGCCTGAAATTCAAACTTTGATTGAAAAGCATTTATAAACCTTACAGCGACTTATTCTTTTTAATAAGATTGTTGTAAAAAGAGTAAATTAAAATTTTAGAAGCCCCTAATCTGGTAAAGGGTTTTCAATTAAAAAGATCATTATATTTACTTTCAAAATTGTATATTATGAAAGCATTGGTAATTGGAGCTACAGGCGCAACAGGAAAAGAATTGGTCAATTTGCTTTTAGAAAGTAATGATTATGCTGAAGTTTCCATTTTTGTGAGACGTGCCACAGGAAAATCACATCCGAAATTGACCGAAAATGTGGTGAACTTTTCAGAAATAGATTCGTTTAAAAATCTAATTACAGGCGATGTACTTTTTTCTTGTTTAGGAACTACATTAAAAGATGCAGGTTCAAAAGACAATCAATGGAAAATTGATTTTGATATTCCGGCTCAATTTGCCGCTGCTGCAAAAGAAAATCATGTGAATTCTTTAGTTTTGGTTTCTTCGTATGGCGCTTCATCAAAAAGCAATGTTTTTTATTCTATGATGAAAGGAAAGCTAGAAGAAAATATCGAAAGGCTTCATTTTCCTCAATATATTATTTTCAGGCCCGGACCGCTTATTCGTGAAGGATCAGATCGTTGGGCAGAAAAAGTCTCGATAAAACTAATAAAAATGCTGAATGCAATTGGGCTTTTTCAAAATTTAAAACCTATTACAACTGCATTTCTAGCGAGTAAATTATTAAAAGCACCAAAAGAATTTTCAACTGGCAAAGTAATTCTTGAACTTAATAAAATTTTAAAGCTTTAAACTAAAATTCGTTTTTAAAAGATAGTAGACTCAGAACAACTTTGGTTTTTCTAAAAAGGTTTTAAAAATTGTGAATCAGATAAAAAGTTGATTTCATTTTATAGAACAAAAAACTTCCGAATTATACCTGAGAAAAGCATTACAATTCTGAATATCAAATACGTTTATGTCCTAAATAAGGCTTTTTTGTTCATTTTACCTTATCTTTGCGCACATTACCTACTTAAAAATGAGAGATTACCCCATTCCAGAAAATGAGCTGCAGCGTTTAGCGGCTTTAAAACGTTACAATATTCTTGATACACTTCCAGACAATGCTTTTGATGATGCCACAAAACTGGTTTCTTATATCTGTGGCGTTCCAATTGCACATATTTCTTTTATAGACGAGACAAGACAATGGTTTAAATCTGAGATTGGAGTGGGAGTTTCAGAAGTTCCCCGCGAAATCTCATTTTGCAACTACACGATTTTGGATACTAAAATGGTCGAAATTAATGACACTCATTTAAACGACACTTTTAAAGACGATCCTAATGTAACGGGAGGCTTCAATGTTCGTTTCTATGCAGGAGTGCCGCTTACAACTCCAGACGGATACAATATCGGAACTTTGTGCGCAGTAGATCATGTAGTAAAAGAACTTGATGATAATCAGCGAAATGCACTTTCTATTGTGGCAAAACACGTCATGGCGCAATTAGAGTTGGGAACAAAGAATTATGAATTATATACGCAAAGACAAATTGCGGAACGTGCAGTTTTGGCAAAAGATAATTTCTTAGCCAATATGAGTCACGAAATCAGAACGCCATTAAATGCGATTATTGGTTTTACAGATCTTTTGGCTCAAACAGATTTAGATGATGTTCAACAAGATTACATTGACAGCGTACAAGTTGCTGGAGAAAATCTACTTATTATTATCAATGATATTCTGGATCTTTCAAAAATAGAATCTGGAAATTTAACTATAGAATCGGAACCATTTAATCTAAAAAGAACTCTTAAGCATGTCTATAACTTATTGAAAGTTAAAGTTCATAAAGATGTTGAGTTTAATCTTTATTTAGATGCCGATATGCCTGATAATGTTATTGGCGATCAAGGAAGATTGAACCAAATATTGGTTAATTTGGTTGGTAATTCACTTAAATTTACCCAAGAAGGCGAAGTAACGGTTTCTGTAAAGAAAGTAGAGGAAAGTGATGATAAGTACAAACTTAGATTTTCTGTAAAAGATACTGGAATCGGAATACCTAAAAATAAACTTAAAACTATTTTTGAACGTTTTACGCAAGGTGAAGAAAGTACAACCAGAACGTTTGGTGGCACGGGACTTGGACTAAATATTGTAAAACAATTAGTAGAATTGCATAAAGGAGAAATTCACGTAAAAAGCGAACTCAATCGCGGCTCAGAATTTTTCTTTTTCCTAACTTATAAAAAAGCCGTCACTCCAAAAACAACAGTAAAATCGATATCTAAGAATGATCTTGGAAGTTTAAAAATTTTACTTTGTGAAGACAATGTTCTAAATCAGAAATTAGTAAAAAGTGTTATTGAAAATTTTGGTTTTGAATTGGATACGGCTTCAAATGGAGATGAAGGAATAGAACTTTTATCTCAAAATAAATATGATTTAGTTTTAATGGATCTTCAAATGCCAGTAAAAGATGGCTACCAAACTACAGATTATATTAGAAATGAGATGAATTCTTCGGTTCCAATCATCGCCATGACAGCACATTCTTTGGTTGGAGAACAAGAACGCTGTTATAAAGAAGGAATGAATGGTTACGTGCCAAAACCTTTTAAACAATCTGTGCTCTTAAAAGCAATAAAAGCAGCAATGACAGAAGATTTTACAATTGAAAAGAAAAGAAGAATAGATTTTTCTTTTTTGGATGAAATGGCTTGCGGAGACGAACAATTTAAAAAAGAAATGATTCATCTTTTCTTAGAAAAAATTCCGAATCAAGTAGCAGAATTAGAAGAAGCTTTTAAAAATAACAATCACGATAGTGTAAAAAAACTGGCTCATAATATGAAGTCAAGTTTAGATATTTTCATGTTGGAAGATCTTAGCAAATGTGCTTCGATAATTGAAGAAGAAGCTTCGATGAATCAGTTTTCTACAGAAATTCTAGATAAGATAAATTATTTAAGCTGTGGAATTGCTGAGGTCGTTAAAGTTTTAAAAGAACTATGATAAAAGAGAAATAAGCAATAGCTTTACAATTCTGACGTTATAATTAAATTTTTGCCCCAAGTTTAAAGTTTTAAAAAATGAGAATAATTTTAGCCGAAGATAATGACATCCTACGCAAATCATTATCTTTTTTCTTAGAATCTAAAGGATTTAGTGTTGACCAGTTTTCAGATGGCAAAGAAGCACTCGAAGCGATTGAAAACAACACTTACAATCTAATTCTTACCGATATTAATATGCCTGGCATTAGCGGAATGGAAATTACGCAATATGTTAGAGAAACACTCAAATCTGATATTCCAGTTATTATATTGACTTCTTCTGGTGTAGAACAAACAGAATTAGACTCGTTTGATATTGGAGCCAATGAGTTTATTGCGAAACCTGTTAGTCCGGCTGTGCTTTTAGTGAGAATTAATAAATTACTAAATACACGTGTTTAATGAAATCTATATATTATTTTATCTGCCTTTTATTTATTTCCTCCATTGCAATTGGTCAGGAAATCAATGTCGATGAAACTTTAACTGCCGTGAAACGAGAAGTTGAAAAAGGAAACTATGACAAAGCTTTATCTCTTATAGGACCTTTACGCGCCAAATATCCTCAAGATGAAGATATTCAAACCTATACAGGAAGAATTTACAGCTGGAAAAAAGATTATAAATCCGCAATAAAAATTTTGTCGCCTTTGACAGATCGAAGTAATCCGAATCCAGAAGCGCTTCAAGCTATAATCAATGTTTATTTCTGGTCGGAGAATTATGAAAAATGTAATTTCTATTGCGATAAATATTTAGCTATAGATCCGAAATCTGTAGAAATCTTAAAAATTAAAGCAACTTGTCTAGAAAAACTAAATCGCGATCAGGAAGCTTTAGAATTGATAGAAAAAGCCTCTTTTGCAGATAATAGCACACAAGCATTTAAAGGAATAAGAACATTAATTGGGCGTAAGGCAAAAAATGCAGTATCGGTTTCTTATCTGAATATTTCTACTTCAGATCCTGGTCAATCTCCGTTTCATTATGGTTATGCGGAGTATTCGCATAAATTCAGCAAATCTGCTATTGTTGGAAGAGCAAACATCGGAAATGTGAGCAATGAAACACAAATGCTTTTTGAAACCGATTTCTATCAGACCTTTTCTAATAAAAGCTACTTGTATGCAAATGCTGGAGTTTCAACAGGAGAAACGATTTTCCCAGTAGCAAAAGCAGGTTTGGAATATTATTTTAAACCCTATAAAAAATTTGAATATTCACTCGGAGCAAGATTTATGCATTTTGATTCTGATGATATCACTTTGGTAACGGGGCAACTTTCTTATAATCCAGGAATTTACTCTTTTGCTTACAGACCGTATTACGATACTTCAAACGAATTATTTTCTCATGTTTTAAGTATTCAAAGAACAAATGAAGAAAAAGAACGAATTATTAGATTAGAACTTCAATACGGAAATGTTCCTTATTTATATCTGTACAACAATTTTACACAACCTTTAAAAGCATATAGAATCGGAATTCAATACCAACATCGTTTTGGCGATTCGTTTTTTGTGCGACCGATTTTTTTGTATGAAGACGAAGAATATATTCCTGGACAATATCGAAATAGGTTTAATGTACAGTTAATTGTAACGAAACGTTTTTAATATGGAAAACCTTTGGGAACTATATAAAAGCGGCGAGTGGGAGATACCTTTCCTCACATTTTCAATCTATTTGTTTGTATCGGCTTCCTTTATCTTTTATTTGATAATTGTTGCAAGTAGAAATCGAAACATTAAAAGAGAAAAACTAAGAGTCGAATACAATGTTTTAATTGAAAAAGTAATGTCTTCTGTAATTTTTGAAGATGTACTTTATTCGCAAATAAAGAAAGATAAAAATTTCATGGTGCTTTTTGACACTAATTTTTTTAGAGAAGTTTTGACAGAAACGCTTATCAATCTTCATAAAAATTACGAGGGTGTTTATGCACAAAAGCTAGAACAATTTTATAAAGATTCAGGTTTGATAAAGGATTCATTTAAAAAACTGAAAAGCTTTAATTGGGAAGTAAAATGCAAAGGAATCACCGAATTGGCCGAGTTTAATATCAATGAAGCTTTTGATCAGATTATTGCTTGCGCTAAAGCTCGAAACAAAACTTTAAAAATTACTGCTATAAACGCCGGAATTAAATTAGAAGGAACTAAAGGAATTACGCATTTAACAGAGCATGCCGATATTATTGACGAATGGACGCAGGTAAATATAATAAACGCCTTTAAAAAACATGATATCGGCGATACAAAAGGCGTCGAACTTTTGCTAGAATCGCAGAATACTACAGTTGTTTCTTTAGGTTTAAAATTGATAAAAGAATTGAAACTGACACAAAAAGTTCCTTTTGTTGCAGAATTAAGTACAAAAGCTCCAAATACGATTATAAAATACGAAGCACAAAGTGTTTTACAAGCTTTAACAGTATAAGTAGACAAGAATGACTTTTTTTAATACAGACATCACATGGTTTTTAGATATATACATACTTCTCATATTGGGGTATGCTATATTAATTATGTCTTCTTATCTAATATTAGCATATCTCTCGCAAAAAGAATTAAGAGGTTATTTAAAGAAAAATAGCTTTGTAGATTATGAAGTGCTTTTAACCAGCGAATTTGCGCCAAAACTTTCACTAATTGCGCCAGCATATAATGAAGGTTTGACTATTCAAGAGAATGTAAAATCTTTACTTTCATTAAATTATAATAATTATCAAGTTATTGTGGTAAACGACGGAAGTAAAGATAATTCGATGGAAATCTTAATAAAAACATATGATCTTGTTTTGACAGATTTAGATATTCATCCTAAAATTGAAACCAAGAAAATGAAAGGAATTTATGCATCTAGAAATGCGGCTTTTAAAAAATTAATAGTTGTAGACAAAGAAAACGGAGGTAAAGCAGATGCATTGAATGTTGGATTAAACATTGCACAGAATCCGTATGTAGTTTGCATTGATGTTGATTGTATTCTGGATAAAGATTCACTTTTAAAACTAGCAAAACCGTTTTTAGAATCTCAAGGAAAAAGAATTATTGCCACTGGAGGCGTCGTGCGAATTGCAAATCAATGTGTGATAAAAAATGGCCGTTTGGTTGAGGTAAATATTCCTGATGTAATGTTGCCAAGAATTCAGGTTTTAGAGTATTTGAGAGCTTTTCTTTTAGGAAGAATGGCGTGGGGGAGATTAGACGGACTTTTATTAATTAGTGGCGCTTTTGGTGCTTTCGACAAAGAAATTGCGGTTTTATCAGGAGGATATAGCACAAAAACAGTTGGTGAAGATATGGAACTGATTGTGAGAATGCGTCGTTATATGCTTGAAAATAAATTGCCTTATGCTGTAAGTTATATTCCAGATCCGCTTTGTTGGACAGAAGCTCCAGAAGATTTTACGATATTTAAAAAACAAAGAAGCCGCTGGATGAGAGGAACAATTGAAACGTTGAGTTTTCACAAGAAAATGTTCCTTAATCCAAAATACAAACTTTTAGGAATGCTGAGTGTTCCGTATTGGACATTGTTCGAATTTCTAGCGCCAGGTATTGAATTTATTGGACTTGTAATAACCGTAATTTTTATAATTTTCGGATTATTAAATTGGCATTTCTTTTTTCTTCTGTTGCTATTTGTCTATTCTTTTGCCGTTTTCTTTTCGGTTATTGCTTTATTTAGCGAAGAAAGAACGTATCACAAATATCCAAAACAAGCAGATTTTTTTAAGCTTTTAATGGCCGCATTTATTGAGCCAATCTATTTTCATCCGCTTACAGTTTACTCAGCTTTAATTGGTTATAAAGAAAAAATTATGGGAACTAAAGGTTGGGGCGAAATGACGAGAAAAGGATTTACTAAGAAATAAAATAGAATTATAGATTAAATTCTTTTAGGAGAAAGCGCCAATAATAACATACCAAGACCCATTCCAACAATTAATCCTCGAGATAAATCAGATATATTTACAAAATGAGGAATAATAAGTGAAGCTGCAATAATAAAAATTCCAACGGATAGCAGCATTAGAGATTTGGAGGTTATTTTTTCCATTTTTAATAATTTAAGGTGGATAGTTTTGAGCTTTATTTTATAAATATATTAAAAAAAAATGAAAAAAGCCAAATCAAATTTGATTTAGCTTTTTTTTAAGTATTTGAAAATCTTTTTTTTAGTCCAAATCTGTTCTCAATATAGCGCCTGTACTAGCATTTGTTACCAATGCTCTATATTGCAAAAGCCATTTAGAATTTAACGTTTTTTTCACTGGTTTAAAAGCTGCTTTTCGTTTGGCTATTTCTTCATCAGTTAAATTTACAGACAAAATATATTGATCAACATCAATATGAATTTCGTCGCCATCTTGAACCAAACCAATCATTCCGCCTTCTGCAGCTTCTGGAGAAACATGTCCAATTGAAGCACCTCTAGTTGCACCGCTGAATCGTCCGTCGGTAATTAAAGCAACCGAACTTCCTAACCCCATTCCCATAATTAAACTGGTTGGAGAAAGCATTTCCTGCATTCCCGGACCGCCTTTTGGACCTTCATAACGGATTACGACTACATTGCCAGCTTTTACTTTTCCCATCATAATTCCGGCAATGGCTTCGGCTTGACCGTCAAAACAAACGGCACTTCCTGTAAAAACGCGATCTCCAGTTAAGCCTGCCGTTTTAATTACAGCCCCTTGTTCGGCAAGATTTCCATACAAAATCGCCAGACCACCAACTTTACTATACGGATTATCAATAGTATGAATGATGGTTGTGTCTTTGATTTCTGCATTGGCAATTTTCTCTAATAAACTTTCTCCACCAATAGTCAGATTATCAATTAAAACGCCAGAACCTCTTTTGTTTATTTCTTTCATTACCGCATTAACACCGCCAGCTCTGTTAATATCTTCCATATGAACGGTGCTTAAACTTGGTGAAATTTTAGCAATATGCGCAACATTGCCAGAAATGGTATTAATGTCTTGCAGCTTAAAAGCAACATTTGCTTCATTTGCAATGGCAAGCATGTGTAAAACAGTATTTGTGCTTCCGCCCATTGCCATATCAACTGCAAAAGCATTACGAATTGCATTTTCATTCAAGATATTTTTCAGTTTGAATTTTTCTATCGCGTGCTTATCTTTTGCAATATCGCAGATTCTTTTCGCCGCCTGACGATACAATTGTTCACGTTCTGGAGTTTGCGCCAAAATGGTTCCGTTTCCGGGAAGAGCAATTCCCATTGCTTCCATCAGAGTATTCATAGAATTTGCGGTAAACATTCCAGAACAGCTTCCGCCGCTTGGACAGGCGTTGCATTCAATATCGTATAATTCTTCGTCTGTTATTTTTCCTGCTTCGTGTTTTCCAACCGCCTCAAATGCAGAAGCTAGATCAATGGCAGTTCCGTTTTTTGTGTATCCTTTAGACATTGGACCGCCGCTTACAAAAATAGTCGGAACATCAACGCGTAAAGCACCCATAATCATACCTGGAACAATTTTATCGCAGTTCGGAATGGCAATCATCGCGTCTAGTTTATGAGCATTCATAACGCTTTCGATAGAATTGGCAATAATTTCTCGGCTAGGAAGCGAATACAGCATTCCATCATGTCCCATTGCAATTCCATCGTCGATTCCGATAGTATTAAATTCAAACGGAACGCATCCATTGGCACGAATTTCTTCTTTGATAATCTCTGATACTTTGTTCAGGAAAAAATGTCCCGGAATAATTTCAATAAATGAATTAGCAACACCAATAAAAGGTTTGTTGAAATCTTCGTTTTTTAAGCCAGTTGCACGCAATAGCGATCTGTGAGGCGTTCTCTGAACGCCTTTTTTTACTTCATCACTTCTCATGATAAAAATGTTTTTAAATGTTGTGTTTTTGTTTTTTGCAGTATGTTAGATCTGCGATTTTATTCTGCTTAATGTTTCAGGAGAAATATTAAGATAGGAAGCAAGATTAGCATTAGATAATCTTTGAATGAGTTCAGGATTATTTTTAAGCAAACTTCTGTAGCGTTCAGCTGCATTTTGCGTTAGTAAACTGCTGAGTTTAGAAGTGATAACTGTTAAACCGTATTCTAAAATATAAATATACATTTTGTCCCATTGCGGAATAGTCTTGCGAAGTCTAAAAAAATCTTCATAAGAAATAGCCAAAAGCTCGGAAGTTTCAACGGCTTCAATATATTCGACGCTTGGTTCTCTTGAAATAAAGCTAACAATTGAAGTTAGAAATGTACCTTCAAAAGCCATAAAACGAGTTGCAATGGCATGATCTTCTGTGCTGTAGTAAAGTCTTAAACAGCCTTTGTTTATAAAAAATATTTTGTCTGCAATTGCTCCGCTTTTAAGCAATTGTTCATTTTTTTTTGCTTGCACTAATTTAAAGCAGGAAAGAATGGAGTTCAATTCCTCATTCTCCAATTGTAATTTGCTTTGAATTAAAGCTTCAAGTTCACTCATCATCTCTCAAAAATTAATCATTTTCAAAATTAAAGTTAATCGATGAAAAAAACATTGACGAATGTCAAAATCGTTTAAGAATCAATATAAATAACTTTGCGTCTTAAAGACTTTGCGAGATTCCATTCTAAGAGTTTTTAATTCTTACTTTCGAAAATTGCTCGCAAAGTCGCTAAGAAGCAAAGTTTATAAAAAGTTTTATTTGGTAATGCTTTATTCGTATTTAAGATATTTTAAAACATCCACTTTTGTAGCTTGATAAGCTCTTGAAATAACTACTGACAAAGTTAAAAAAAGTAAAACAGTAAATCCTGTTAGGAATGGATAGATGGAAATTCCAATTCTATAGGCAAAATTCTCAAGCCATTTATTAAGTAAATAATACGCTGGAAATAAAGCAATAACAAATCCGATAATACTAAAAACGATATATTGTTTGCAAAGTTCTTTTAGTAAAACATTTGTTTCTGCGCCGAGTGTCTTGCGAATTGCAATCTCTTTCATTCTTCTTTCAATAGAATAAGAAGCTAAAGCAAATAATCCGATAAGGGCAATTACGATAACAAAAATATTTAGCAAACTAAAAAGGTTTTTTTGCTTTACGTAATTTTGATAAGATCGCGCATATTCTTTATCAACAAAATCAAACGAAAAAGGATAATTTGAATCTACTTTTTTTGACCAAACATTTTCTATATCAGCAATTGTTTGCGGCATTGTTTTCGGATCTGCTTTTATATAAATGTTGTTTAAAAGATTACTAAACCATGGCACGCTTTTAAAATGAAAAATAGTAATAGGAGGAATAGGTTCGCCTGGATTTCCAACATTAAAATCTTTAACAACTCCAACAATAATTGCTTCTTTACTGTCCCAATTTATCTTTTTACCTATCGGATCTTTTTCGTTGAGCAATTTTAAGGCAGTTTCATTAATCAGCATCGAATTAATAGTGTCTTGCGAGTATTCTGGACTTAAAAAACGTCCTTTTGCTAATTTTACATTCATCATTTCAAGCACACCAAAATCGACAGGAACATTATTTCCGTCTATATTTATATCTTTATGATGATACGAAATCACAGATTTTGCGCCATATCCAAGAACAAATCCGCCGCCTGCAACTTGCTGTACACCCTTAACACGAAGTAATTCATTTTTTATTTGTTCGTATTTCTTCATTCGGTCATTATTGGATACCTTTTCGCCATAAATATTTCTATAAGAGACATTTAAAATTTGGTCTCCTTTAAAACCCAATTCCCGTGAACTCATATGGTTAATTTGCTGATGTACAATATAAGATCCGATAATAAAGAAAGAAGCAACAGCAAATTGAAAGATCAGCATTCCGTTTCTAAGCCAAACTCCGCTTTTGCTACGCGCAAAATTTCCTCTTAAAACCTTTAGAACTTCAAAATTTGATACATAAACAGCTGGAAATATTCCTGCAGCAATTACAATGATTATAAATATGGCAATTAGCTGAAGATAGAATTGAGTACTTTGCATCACCAATGTTTTTTCTAAAAAGACATTATAATAAGGCAGCGAAAGTTCTACTATGACAAGCGAAATTAAAATTGCAATAATTGCAATAATTGCGGTTTCAAATATAAATTGCTGTATAATATTGATTTTAGAAGCTCCGATAATTTTTCTAACTCCAATTTCTTTAGCGCGTTTTACAGCATTTGCTGTTGCAGAATTAATATAATTTACAATTGATAACGTGAGAATTAATATCGACAATCCTACAACAATCAATAAAAGCTGATAATTTCCGTTAGATTCGATTAATCCACCAGTTTTGGTGTGCAACCGAATTGTTCCTAAAGCTTCTAAATGAGGTTTTACTTCGCCAAATTTCTTTATGTACTCTTCTGGTTTCATGCCTTGACTTTCAGCACGTGGCAAAGTCATGTTGTCGTAATAAACTTTAGAAAGACTGTTCGTAACTGAATTTGCCTGCATTGGATTTTTTAATTTCAATAAAAGAATATATTGAAAATTTCCCCATTGCTGAATGCCATTTTTTATGCGTAAATCCATAAAATTTACGACACAAGAAGGATTAAAAATAGATTTTTTGTCTAGTTTGTAAACGCCTCTCACAACTACAACCTGATTTTGTAAAATTATCTTTTTGCCAAAAGCACGTTCATTTCCAAAAAGTTGTTGCGCCAAATCTTGAGATAAACAAATACTGTTTCCGTCAATAAGGCCTTTTTGTGAATTGCCTTCAACAAATTGATACGGAAAATAATCAAAGAAGTTTTTTTGAGCCACCAACACATTTTCAGACTGAACTTTTTTGTCATTATAAGTAATGATTTCATTATCATAATTACCATTTACATAGCAAAAAGACGCTACTTCTGGAGAAGCTTCTTTTATAGCCGCTCCAATTGGCGCAGAACTAGAAGCCCAATAAGTTGTCGGATCCATTTGGTTGGCTACTAAAAAGACATTTTCTTTATTAGGATTCCATTGATCGTAACTTTTTTCATCATTCCAGTACAGAATCGCAAAAATTAATCCCGCAATTCCAATACTCAAGCCTAGAACATTCAATGCTGTAAAAAGCTTGTTATTCTTAATTTGATATATAAATATATTGATCCAATTTTTCAGCATAACCCTAATTGTTTGCGTTTACTAAAACATCCACATTTCTATGATTCATCTTTTCAGAAAGAATCATTCCGTCTTTCATTAAAATAGTTTTTTGCGAAAAAGAAGCATCGTAATCAGAGTGTGTTACCATTAGAATTGTCGAACCGCTGGCATGAAGATCGGTTAAGAGTTCCATAACTTCATTTCCGCTTTTGCTGTCTAGATTTCCAGTTGGTTCATCGGCCAGAATAATTTTCGGATTATTGATTAAAGCTCTCGCAACGGCAACACGCTGTTGTTGTCCGCCCGAAAGTTGCTGCGGAAAATGTTTCAATCTGTGTGCAATTCCAAGTATTTTGGCAATCTCATTTACTCGAGATTTTCTTTCGGCAGAAGGAACATTGCTGTAAATTAAAGGCAATTCGATATTATCAAAAACCGACAATTCATCAATTAGATTGAAGTTCTGGAAAATGAATCCGATGTTTTCTTTTCGTGCCTGAGATTTTGCTTTTTCTTTTAAACCTATCATTTCTTGTCCAAGAAGTTCATAACTTCCGTCTGACGCGCTGTCTAGAAGTCCGATAATGTTTAATAAAGTAGATTTTCCGCTTCCGGATGGCCCCATGATAGACACAAAATCGCCTTGATTAATCGTTAGTGAAATTTCACTTAATGCTCTTGTTTCCAATTCCTCAGTTCTAAATACTTTTGAAAGTTTTTTGATGGTAATCATAAATTGATTGTTTTAGTTTTTGATTGATTTTTCTTTTAAAATTTTATGTCTTCGGAAATGACAGAAACAAGTCTGAAAATTAAGATAAATTATTTTCAAATTATCGCTATTTATTTTGTTATTTGTACCTCCGAAAGGCTTTAATAATTAATGATTTACCAGTTATAAAGTGATTTTCATGCCAAGAAATTAAACCTTATAACTTATTTGTTTTTAGGTGATTATATTTTAATAAAAATCTAAACTGTCCACAAATGGACACCTTTCGTCCAAAACTGAACAACAATGAAAAAGACCAACGCATCTATTTTAATTATTGACGATCAAGAAGACATTCTTTTTGCATCAAAAGTGTACCTCAAAAAGTATTTTGAGAACATTTATACGCTCAATAATCCCAAAAATATTGTCGAATTATTATCGAAAAATGCGATCGATGTTGTTTTGTTGGACATGAATTACAGAATTGGTTTTGAAGATGGGAGAGAGGGGTTATATTTATTGAAAGAAATAAAAACGCTTTCGCCTAAAACCGTTGTGATTTTAATGACAGCTTTTGGAAAAGTAGAAACAGCCGTTGAAGGATTAAAATCGGGTGCTTTTGATTATATTTTGAAACCTTGGGAAAACAAAAAACTTTTAGAATCGGTAAAACAAGCGGTTGATAAATCTAGAAAAGATCAAAAAAATAAAAAAGAAGAGTTAGAAATTAAAAATGACTTTTTTTTAGGAAATTCAGAAATTATAAACAAAGCTTATTCATTAGCAGATAAAGTTGCCAAAACCGATGCTAATGTTTTGATTTTAGGAGAAAATGGAACAGGAAAATTTGTTCTTGCGCATCATATTCATTTACAGTCCGAAAGAAAAAATCAGCCGTTTATTGCGGTTGATTTGGGTTCTTTAAATTCGAATATTTTCGAAAGTGAATTGTTTGGTTATGCAAAGGGTGCTTTTACAGATGCAAAATTAGATACGCCAGGACGTTTTGAAATGGCGCAAAACGGAACCATTTTTTTGGATGAAATAGGAAATGTGCCGCTTCATTTACAATCGAAATTATTACAAGTTATTCAAACCAAAACCGTAACAAGATTGGGCGAAACAAAATCGAGGCCTTTGAATGTTAGAATTATTACGGCAACCAATTTGAATTTAAAATTAGAAGTTGCCGACAAAAACTTCCGTGAAGACTTGTATTATCGCATTAATACGATGGAAATTATTTTGCCTCCGTTGAGAGAACGAAACGAAGACAAAATTCCGCTTGCCGAATATCTTTTGGATAAAATGATTGAAAAATACGCACGTGATGAGATTAAATTTGACAAAAAAGTGCTCGAGCAAATCGAAAAACACGCTTGGAACGGAAATATCCGTGAAATGGAAAACAAAATAGAACGCGCTGTTATTCTTTGCGAAAACAATATTATTACGGTTTCTGATTTAGATCTCGAAATTATTACGCCTTACGAAGAAAATATGGACGATATTCAGCTTTCTGCGGTAGAAAAAATTACGGTTGAAAAAGCACTCTTAAAAAATAACAATAATATCAGTAAAACCGCGACAGAGCTAGGTTTATCAAGAGGCTCTTTATACCGACGTTTAGAAAAATACAATATCAATATCAGTTAATATGTTTAAAACGGCACAAACTTATAAACTCATTTTCGTGCGATTAATTTTGATTGTTATCGGAATTGAATTGTCTATTTTTTTCTTTAAAATTGATCTGTTTTTTACTGGAATATTTGGGCTATGCATGGTTTTTCTGCTAGTTCGCGAAATGTATTTTTATGTTCAAAACATGGTTTTGCTTTACAATAAAACCATTTCTTCGATTTTGCAGAATGATTTTACGTCAGATTTTTCTAAACATAAAAGCGATACAAATTATGGCGATTTATTTCAATTGTATGAAACATTGAAAGACAATCGAAATGAACAGATTTCTAGAGATATTATTTATCGTTCGATCTTGAATAACATTGAAACAGCAGTTATTATTCTGCAAAAGCAAGAAGACGATTGGAGTATTTTTTTGATGAATGATTATTTTTCGACTCATTTTAATGTTCCCAAAGTTTCTAAATGGAAATACCTTAAAAATCAGATGCCATCGTTGTGCGAAATTCTCGAAAAAGATAATTTTCAAGAAATAAAAACTTCATTAGAAATAAGTGTAAACGAACAAAGTAGACAAACTTTTGTTTTGCAAGCTTCTCGAACTGAGATTTTTGAACAAGATTATTTTATCGTTTTGCTAGATTCAATTCAGAATGTTGTTGAAAAAAAAGAAAAAGATGCTTGGATAAATTTGATGAAAGTTATTTCGCATGAACTTTTAAATTCTATTACGCCAATTCGTTCTATTTGTCAAAATTTAGAAGATTTAGTAGAGCAAGATTCTCTTTCTTCAGAAGATTTGGAAGATATAAAAAATAGCGTGCAGACAATGTTGAGAAGAAGCGATCATTTGCAGAAATTTGTAGAAGGTTATCGAAAATTAGCAATGCTTCCATCTCCCAAAAAAGAATCTATAATGTTGCAGGATTTAATTGAGAACTGTGTTCAGGTCATGAATCCGTTGTTTAAAAAAGAAAATATAGAGGTCATTAATAATGCAAAAGCGAAATATCCAATCCATGTAGATCAACAACAAATTGAACAAGTGTTGATTAACTTAATGACAAATTCTATAAATGCATTAGAAAATGTAATTTCTAAACAAATCATAATTGCGGCTGGAGCCAAAGACAATAGAATTTTCATAAAGATTTCAGACAACGGAAAAGGAATAGAAAAAGAAATTGAAGACAAAATATTTCTTCCGTTTTTTACCACCAGAAATGAAGGTGCGGGGATAGGCTTGACTTTATCGAAGAATATTGTGGAAGCTCACGGCGGTTATATTCTTTATAATACTAAAGAGGAAAAAACAACTTTTGAAATCTGTCTGATTGAAGAGTATTAAAAATGTTTAAAAAGGGATTTTAAATGCTCAGTTTTTTTTTTAAATTTGTGAATAAGGAGTTGATAATTGACTCTTATAAATAAAGAAAAAATCAATAATGAGTACAAATTCAACTTCTTCAATAGCTTCTAATTTTCTTAGTGATTTAAAAACGCAAACTTCAGATTCTCATAAGAAATTAGAAGAACTTCCAGTTTCAATGTCAATAATGTCACCCGACATGAAAATCGAAGATTATACCTATTATTTAAGTTTAATGCACGATGTTCATAATGATACAGAAGGCTTAATTTTTCCCTTTTTTTCTGATTTAATTGATGATTTAGAACAAAGAAGAAAGAAACATCTGATAGAAAATGATCTATTATTTTTAAATTCGAATAAAACCAATAATGAAAAAGTTTTTCAAACAGAAGGAATTTCAACTCCTTTTGCATTGGGAATTTTATATGTTGTTGAAGGTTCAACACTTGGCGGAAGATTTATTTTAAAAAATGTTTCAAAATTACCAGAGCTTTCTGTAGAAAATGGTGTTTCGTATTTTAACGGTTATGGCGATAAAACAGGAAGTTTCTGGAAATCTTTCCTGAATTTTCTAGCAGAATACGAACAGGAGCATAATTGCGGAGAGGAAATTATAGAAGGAGCAATATTTGCTTTTGATAACATTTACAAGCATTTTGATCGAAGATAGGCAAATGAAGATTAAGGATATAGTTAATCGCGATCTTGTTAACTTAACCAATTGCGAACATGAACCCATACATATTCCAGGTAAAATACAGCCACATGGCTTTTTACTTGGTATTACACTTAAATGGAAAATAGATTTCTGTTCAGAAAATGTTGCCTCTTATTTTGGTGTTTCTCACAGTGAGATGTTAGGAAAAGATTTTTCTGCAGTTTTTGGAATTACTGCCGAAGAAGAAATTTTAGCTTATACTAACGGAGATGAATTTAGAGATGCTTTTCCTCTGGAAATTGAATTATTAGGCAAATTTTTTCAAATAAACATTCATAAAAGCGACGGGATTTATGTTCTGGAAGCAGAATTGCTTTTTGTTGATAGGGAAAAATTGGCTGATGCTTATAAACAAACGATTCAGTTTGTAAGTCAGATGAATAAAACTACTTCGCTTAAAGATTTGTGCGCACTTGTAGCACAGGGAACGCGAGAAATTACGGGTTATGATCGTGTAATGATTTATCGTTTTGATGAACAATACAACGGAGAAGTGTTTGCAGAAGATTGCCGAGAAGATCTAGAACCTTTTTTAGGCTTACACTATCCGCACACCGATATTCCTGCGCAAGCCAGAGAATTATATATCAAAAATCTGTTGAGATTGATTGTTGATATTGATTATGTGCCTGTTCCCATTTATACAGTTGATGATAGGGAAGGAAAAAATCTTGATTTAAGCCTTTCTATTTTAAGAAGTACATCGCCGATTCACGTAGAATATCTAAAAAATATTGGAGTTGGCGCAACATTGACTATTTCGCTTATTCATCATGGAAAATTATGGGGATTAATTGCTTGCCATCATTATTCAGAGAAAAATATTTCTCCTGAAATTAGATTGGCGGCAAAACTTCAAGGACAGTTTATTACTTCTCAAATCGATATCAGACAATCTAATGATGAATATATTAGTGCTCAGAAAACGAATTTGGCATTAGAACAATTGACAAGTCTGGAACTTCCTGTTTTAAAAGAATCGATAGAAAAAATTGTGCAGGCTCGACAATTGTTAGAAATTGCAAATGCTTCTGGCGTATCGATTATTACGAGAAATAAAATTTATAAAAATGGTCTAACGCCTTCTGATGAACAAATTATTAGTTTAATCAGACAGCTTAAAGGTAATGATATTACTGATTTTTTCTCTACCAATAAAATTAGTGAGCATTTTCCTGAATTTGATGAAAACTCCAATTTTGCTGGAATTATTTACCAACCATTGGGTAACAATGGACATGTTGTATGGTTTAGACCAGAAACGATTTCGGAAATTAAATGGGGCGGCGATCCAGAAAAAAGAATTTTAAAAGACAGTACGGGACTACATCCTGGCAACTCATTTAATATCTATAAACAAATTGTAAAGAACCAAAGCAGCAACTGGAAACAGTACGAAATTAATGCTACGGTTCAATATACTCATACTTTACATAATCAACTTATTTTGATTATGTTGAGTGAGGAAGAAGAAAAATATCGTAATCAAAGCGAAATCTTAAAAGAAACGAATTCTGAACTAGAAAACATCAACTGGATCAGTACGCATGATTTACAGGAACCTTTGCGTAAAATTCAGCTTATTACTTCTAAAATGTTATCAGAAATTGATGTTATTTCGACAGAATCCATTTCAAATTCATTAGAAAGAGTTTCAAAATCTGCCAATAGAATGAGCGGATTATTGGAAGATATTCTAAAATATACTCGCATCAAAAATACAAGAGATACTTTGCAAGAAGTAAATCTGAATGAAATTCTAGAATCGACAATCAAAGAAATGAATGAAGTAATTCTAGAAAACAATGCTGTAATTGAATCTGAAAAGTTACCAGAAGTTCATGCTATTGGTTTTTTAATGAGACAATTATTTGTCAATATTATTCAGAATTCGCTAAAATATTCCTCTCAAGAAAGAACGACAAAAATTACAATTACAGCTTCTCAAGAGCCTGTAATTATTCATGATTTGTTTAAAGTATATTGCCATTGGGTTCGTTTTTCGGATAACGGAATTGGTTTTGAGTCAGAGTATAACGAATCTATATTTAAGATTTTTACCAGACTTCATACACAAGAACAATATACGGGATCAGGCATAGGTCTTGCATTATGTAAAAAAATCATGCAAGCCGTTGGCGGTGATATTAGAGCAGAAGGAAAACCAGGTGAAGGTACTGATATTATAATATATTTTCCTTGCGATCCTGAGGATACGCTTTTGCCATTGTAAGATATATTAATTTTAAACACATAGAAACATAGATTTTTTCTTTTACAAAGAGTTAATCGAAAGAAACTAGTTTATAACACATAGTCAACTATGTTTGTTTAAACAAGTGAAACGCCTTTACTTATAATAGTGAGCTATGTTTCTATGCGTTGAATAAATTTTCGCTTATTGATTTAATCATATTTAATCTGCTAAAATCTGTTTAAATCTGCGTGAAATAATAATATCTAATTTTTATCAGCGACAATTTTGATTTTAGTCTTTTTAAAATTGACTTCAGAAATAATTGTGGCTGAAAAGATTAAAGTTCCACCCAAAAGCAAACGCCAAGAAAGATTTTCTCCTAAAATAAAAAAAGCTCCGATAGCGCCAAAAACGGGTTCAAATAAATAGATTACGGCAACGCGTTCTGCAGATAAATAACGTTGCGAAATATTAGAAACCGTATACATAAAAGCGGTAGAAAACAAAGCACAGTAAACAACGCCAAGCCAAAATGTATCACTTTTTGGAAACCATTCTGCATGTTGATCTGTAAATGCCAGACAAAAAGTAAACAAAGCACAAAATGAAAACATTGGAACAATTGAATACAAAAGATTCTTTGATATGGAATGTTTTTCAACCGAAATTAAATAAACAGCAAAAGCAAATGCGCCGGCAATGGTAAGCAAATCGCCAAAATTTATCGTGAATTTTTCTTGTACAGCGATAATAAATAAACCAGTTAAAGCTGTCAAAGCCGCAATCCAGATTTTCAGAGGTGTTGTGGTTTTATAAAAAGCCAATTTTATCAACGGAATAATAATCACAGTTAATCCCGCAATAAAAGAACATTGTGAAGCTGTTGTGTATGTTAGAGCAACAGTCTGCAATTGAATACCTAAAAACATCGGAACAGCAAGAATAAAACCAGTTTTGATAGCTTCAAGATTCGTGTTTTTAACGTATTTCCAAAAAACGATACTCAAAACTATTACCGCCAGAAAGAAACGATAAAACAAAAAAGTGTTAGGCGAATAATTCCCAATCGCCATTTTGGTAATTGAATAGGAGATACCCCAGAAAGCAGTGCCAAGAATTAGCAAAAGCAGTAAAAGTTGTCTTTTTTTCATTAAAATTTAGGTGTTTTTTTAGATTAAAAATCCTCCCAATCTTGTCATTCCTCGGAATGACAAACTGCGGGTTTATATTTAACTGTTAGCTAGACTTATAAAACTTTTTTCATCATTAAATCCGTTTGTTCATCATCGCCCAATCTAAAAATATGTGTTGCAAATTGTGCAAAACCATTTTTAGTGTAAAAACTAACGGCTCTAAAATTCTTTTCCCAAACACCTAGCCAGATATAAGAAGCTTGTAGTTTTTTGGCAGTTTGTTCCGCTTGAGCGTAAAGTGCTTGCGCGACTTTTTTTCCGTGAAATTCCTTGGCAACATAAATACGTTCAATTTCCAAAGCATTCAAATCTTCTTTTTCAGTTTGCGCATCGCCAGTATTTAATTTTAGATAACCAACTACTTTTTCTTCTAAAACAGCCAAATAAAAATAAGAATTCGGATTGTTTAGTTCTGAAGTTAATTTATCAGTAGCAAAACTTTCATTCAAATATTTATTCATATTTTCTTCGCTATTCACTTCTGCAAATGTTTCAGAAAAAGTTTGTCTTCCAATTAATTGAAGCGCGTTTAAATCTTTTACCGTTGCTTTTTTTATTTCTAATGAATTCATTTTTTTATTCTTTAATGCATTAAAAGCTATTTTTTGTTCTTAATAAATGCGTAAATTGCATCAATGGATTTACAGCAAATTAAATATTTTTTAGCGTTGTCACGCGAACTTCATTTCTGGAACACAGCCGGAAAAATGAATATTACGCAATCTGCACTAAGTCGCCAGATTCAGTCTTTAGAAAATCAGCTTGGCATTCAGTTGTTTGAACGAAACAAACGAAATGTCAAACTTACCGCTGCGGGACAATTTCTAAAAGAAAAATGGGAAGTCGAGCTCAATAAACTCGAATTTATTCATCAATCTGCCCGCCAGATTCAGTTAGGTGAAAGCGGTACTATTACCATTTCTCATCCTGATTCTATTTCGGCTTCTATTATGCCTGAGATTTTATCTCGTATTTCTGATGCTTATCCAAAACTTAAAATCAAATTGGTTCAAGTTCTTTATGAGAATCAGCAGGATTTTCTACGCAATTATAAAATTGATTTAGCAATCACGAGAGATATCAATAACGCAAAAGACATTGAATCTCAAAAAATCCATACAGATCACTTAGCGATTGTTGTTCCCGAAGATCATTCGTATCAAACTCCCGAAGATTTAACGAAAGAAACGCTTGCCTCTCAAAAGTTTATTTTGCCTACTAATGACGAAGGAAGTAGTTACAGCGACCTTATTAGACGATTATTCAATTCTTTAGAGAACGCTCCAGAAGTATATCTTCATTCTGAATTTGGTTCGGCGATAATTGCTTTGGTTCGAAAAGGACTCGGAATTGCGATTTTACCTGATTCGTATCTTTTTCATGAAATTCCAGGAATCCGATTTATTAAACTTCCGTTGGAAACCGATTTGTATATCAATTGGCGAACAGAAGATCATAATCCTGTTTTAGCTAATGTTTTAAAATTGATTATTCCTTAAATTTTAGGCACGAAGCATTCCAATGTGAGGAATTCCATCTTCATCATAAACTTCACCTTGTTCTGCAAATCCTAAAGATTGATAGAATTTGGATAAATGATATTGCGCACTAATGCGAATAGGACCTTTTCCAAACTTTTCTTCGCAACCTGCAATAGAAGCTTCCATTAATTTTACTCCCAAACCTAATCCGCGATGCGCTCTTGAAATTACAACTCTTCCTATTGAAATTTCGTCATAAGATACTCCGATAGGAAGTAAACGTGTTACTCCCGCTAATTCGTTATCGACATGAAATAAAACATGAAAACCTTTTTGGTCTTTATTATCCAAATCTAAATATGGACAGTTTTGTTCTACAACAAAAACGTCACTTCTTAACCGAAGCATATTATATAATTCGTGATTGGTTAATTCCTCAAAAGATTTAATGGTATGGCTAAATGTCATTCTAATTTTATGCTTTAATTTTCAACAAAGATAAAAGAGAGAATAATGTTTTAAAATGCTATTTTTTTATCATGTGATGCTAAAAATGCATTAATCTTTAAGTGATAAATTGTGTTAAGTAGTGATTTCAAGTTTATATCCTTTGCTGCGCACAACAACAATATTGACGTGTGGATCAACTTCTAATTTTTTTCTAAGTTTTGATATGAACATATCTAGACTGCGACCGACAATGACACCTTCATCTTCCCAAATCTCTTTTTGAAGGCGATTTCTTTGTATCGTATTGTTAGGAGAAAGTGCAAAAATATGCAGTAATCGCGATTCGGTTGCAGTTAATTCTATTGTTTTATCGTTTATTATTAGATTTCGATTTTTTACATCAAACTTTATTCTGCCTAATTCCAGCAAATCACTTTCCAGATTTTTAGGTAAATGTTTTTGTGACTGAACCGGTCTAAAAAAAATAAAAGCTAAAACAGCAAAAAGTGGCAGACTTCCCAAAAGATATTTATTATCGAAAACACTTATTTGTAATGGTTTGAATTTGATATTTATGATGTAATTTGCTTTGGGTTGTATTCTTTTTCGACAAGGTACAGCATCATTTTTTTTGTTTTTCGCTATTGTGTATCCATAAATTACACTAGAATTTTGAGAATTCAAAACAGTCACAACATAATCTGACGCTCGAGGATCTTGAGACAAAAAACGACGGATAATATTAACTAAAGTGTCGGGTTGAAAAGTAAAACTCTTTTCAAACTGGATTTCGTATTCATTTTTGGCAATATTTTTTATGGGAAGAACTCTAGATGTGCTATCTCCTGATTGTAAAAGTAATTCATGTCCGATGCTGCGGAGCAAAATTTCCCTTTTGGCAATATCAAAAGAATTATTGTCAGTTTCGTTGAAAGCAAAACAGATTACAGCAATAAACACAACTGCGATCACTCCAAATAGATATTTGTATTTCTTCTGCAAGATATTTTGGCTATAAAGCATATTGTCAATAGTTTATTTACAAAGTTTACAATTTTATTTACAATTCAAATCCCTTCAATCGAAAAATATGAAAGTAATTTTGCGGTAACAACTTTCTAAAAAAATAAAAAAATGAAGCAATACCCAACACTTTACATTTTGTTCCTCATGTTTGTTTTTTTTACTTCTTGTAAAGATTCCAACCAGACAAGCAATCCGAATCAAGTTAGCAAACCAGAAAAAGATACAGTTTCGCTCTATGGACCGACTGGAATGGTTAGAAATATAAGACAAGATAAAAAAGGGAATATTCTGATTGCTGCTTTCAAAGGCGTTTTTAGATACGATGGAAAAACGTTTACCAATCTAACGAGCAAGATAAAATCGCCCACTTTTTGGGATGTTTTGGAAGATCGAAAAGGAAATCTTTGGTTCGCTTCTAAAGATTCTGGTATTTATTATTACAATAAAAAAAGCTTCCAGCACTTTACAACCAAGAATGGACTTGCCAGTAATTTCGTTGGATCTATTTATGAAGATAAATCAGGAAATATTTGGTTTGCTACTGGCGGTGGCGCAAGCCGTTTCGATGGAAAATCTTTTCGAAATTTTACAACAAAAGATGGACTTTCAAGTAATGCTGTTACTTCGATTATGGAAGATAAAACGGGAAAATTATGGTTTGGAACCAGAGAAGAGCCTTGCTATTATGATGGAAAGAAATTTACGGTTTTCAAAAAAATAAACGGTAAGTCTTTTTACAACGTTTGGTCTATAATCGAAGATAAAAATGGCAATATTTGGTTTGGAGGTTCTATACTCAAAGACAGAAAAGGCGAGAGAGGTGATACTTTGGTTCTTGAATTTGGTCTTTGGCGTTATGATGGCATTAATTATACAAAGGTATCAGACAAAGGAACTTCGATTATATTACAAGATAAAAAGGGAAATATTTGGACAACGGGTGCATTAAAAGTCAACGGAAATTGGGTGTTTTCACGTTACGATAAAGAATCTTTATATGATAAAAATCCAAATGTTACTGAAATATTTGCACAAAACGGATTGGGAATGCTTTGCGGTATTTTGGAAGCTAAAGATGGAAGTATTTGGTTTGGATCTATGAATGGAGTCTATCGTTATGATGGAAAGACACTTACAGATTTTTAAAATTTTTAAGTTTCAAGTTTCAGGTTTCAGGTTTCAGGTTAAGTTGAGCAACCTGAAACCTGAAACCTGAAACAAAAAATATATTTTAATGCGAAACCGCCTTTAAACCAACAATAGAACCAACTAAAGTTGCCAAAAAGAACAATCTCCAGAAAGCTGCTGGTTCTTTAAAAACAAAAATACCGACTAAAACTGTTCCAACGGCACCAATTCCAGTCCATACCGCATAAGCTGTTCCTAGAGGAAGTGTTTCTGTGGCTTTCATTAATAAAAGCATACTTACGGTTAGCGAAATAAAGAATCCAATATACCAGTAATACATTTCAGTTCCAGTTGTTGCTTTTGCTTTTCCAAGACATGAGGCAAAGGCTACTTCAAATAAGCCAGCGATGATTAAAATAATCCAGTTCATATAGTTAAAATTTTGTGGTGCAAAGTTCTTTTATCGAATTCGGAAAAAATTTAACAAATGATAAAAAATCTATTTATTTTAATTCTGCCCGAATTCTGCTTAAACTCACTTGTGTAATTCCTAAATAAGATGCAATATGACCTAATTGAACTCTTTTTATGATTTCCGGATGATCTTTCATCAATTCCAAATAACGTTCTGAAGCATTTTTGAATTGTCTGGAAATCAAACGTTCTTCAGTTTTAATCAATTCTTTTTCGGCAAATTTCCTTCCCCAATTGGCAATATGGACATCTTCTTTAAATAGGTTTCTAAGATTATCTGTTTTTAGTTCGTATAATTCACAATCTTCAAGAAGTTCTATATTTTCATAACCAGGTTGGTCTTCTACGTAACTTTTCATCGAAATAATGGTTTCGCCTTCTTTTCCAAACCAAAAAGTCACTTCATTGTCTCTTTCTACAAAAGCCCTTACCAATCCTTTCTTTATAAAATAAATATTCGATTCTATTTTATTGGCTTTTAATAAAATATGCCCTTTCGGGAAAGCAATTTCCGAAACATTATTTTGCAAATCCAATTTGGATTGCTCAGGAAGTAAATGTATTTGGTCTAGAATATTCGAAATATCCATTTCTAATTTTTCAATAAAGATAGTTTTTGTTAAGACGAACAGAAAATTTCATTCAAAAAAAAATCCCATTTCTGCTGAAATGGGATTTAAAATCACCTCTGAGATGAGCTATAAAACAGAGGCAATTTTGACCAATATATAAAAACTAATTAATTCCTCCGCCTAAAGCTTTGTATAGCAATACTTGTGAATTAGCATTGCGTAGCTGAATATCTACAAAATCAAGTTCTGCTTGCAGTTTGTTTTTTTGCGCATTAATGATTTCCAAATAATTAGCATAACCGCTTAAATACAAATCATTAGAAACATTTACAGCAATTTCAAGATGATCAATTTCTTTCAGTTTATATTTTAAAACATCTTCATAAGCTTCATTTCTGTGCAATAATGCGCTCAATTCGTTAAAAGCCGTTGTTACACTATTTTGATATTGAAGAAAGGAAATTTCTTGTCTTCTGTTCGAAACATAAAATTCCTGTTTGATCTGACCTTTGTTGAAAACAGGAGCTGTTAACCCGCCTAAAATCTGCCAAGCAAAAGAACCAGCATCAAAAAAAGTGTTGAATGAAAACGAATTGAAACCTGCATAACCTCCCAGATTTACAGTCGGAAAAAAGGCCGCTCGAGCCGATTTTGCATCTGCGTTGCTTGCCAATAATTCAAAATAAGCTTCAGAAACGTCAGGTCTTTTATGAATGATAGAATCCACACTTATTTTTTGGTTTAAAACCTCTAAATGACCAGCTAAGAAATCGCTGCTTCTGTCTATTTTTCCTCCGTATTCACCTAAAAGTGTTAGCAAAGCTTTTTCAGTTTGATCGATGCTTAATTTCAATTCTGAAGCTTCGGCATGTATATTATTGTTTTGCGCATTAAATTGCTGCACAGCTAATTCCGTTGCTTTTCCGACAGATCTTTGTGCCGAAACAATATCAAGTGCTCTTTCTTGCGTTTTTAAGTTGTCATCATAAATTGTAGCTTGTTTGTCTAAAGCGATAAGTTTGAAATACAAATCGGCAACATCGCCCAAAAGACGTGTTTGCAATAAACGCATTCCTTGTTGTGAAGCAAAAAATCGCTGTTGCGCCGCTTTTTTACGATTGCTTAGTTTTCCCCAGATGTCTGCTTCCCAAGAAACTTTTCCGCCCAAAAATAGGTTAGGAGTAAGATCTTCGTTAATTCTTTGTTTTTCGCTAATATTCTGCGAAAAATTGGTATCGTAATTACCAACGCCATCCATCGTATACTTTCCGTAATGCGTTCCAGAAGCATCTGCAACCAAATCTAAAGAGGGAAGAAGCGCTAATTTTGCGACTTTTAAATGCGAATTGGCAATCAGGATTCTTTCCTGCATGATTAAATAATCAGGATTTTTAGCAATCGCTTTTTTTAGTAATTCCTCTAATTTTGGATCTTTAAAAAAAGTTTCTGTTTTTAATGGAATAAAATCATTGTTTACAGCTTCTTTTCTTTTTGCATCAAAATTTTCTGGAAGTTTCGCGGCGTCTAGTTTTGTACTGACTTTTGGTGCAGAACAAGCTGTCAAAAGTGAAATTGCGATTATTACTACGGCACTTTTGGTTGTCCTTAGAAAAGGCATATTTGCATTTTTATATTGATTTAATATCTCTTTCATTGTTTTAGTTTATTTTGTTCAATCTATCGTTTAGTTTTTTAACACATAGTCCCGATAGCTATCGGGATTCTTTCTCAAAAAAAGAGAATTGAAAGAAACTAGTTTCTAACACATAGCTATGTGTGTTAATGCTAGTGAAACGCCTTTCAACGCCTTCAAAATCCTATGATTCTATGTGTTTAAAAAAAATTAAGATTTACTCACTCGTTTTTCCAATTTTGCAAACAGTATATAAAGTCCCGGAATAATCAAAAGACCAAACACGGTTCCGATTAACATTCCTCCCGCAGCTGCTGTTCCGATTGAGCGGTTACCAATTGCACCCGCACCAGAAGCAATACACAGTGGAATCAATCCTGAAATAAAAGCAAACGAAGTCATCAAAATTGGACGGAAACGAAGTCTGGCTCCTTCAATCGCGGCTTCGACAATATCACGTCCGAGTTTGTTTTGCGCCATAGCAAACTCTACAATCAAAATGGCATTTTTGGCGAGCAGACCAATCAGCATGACGAGTGCTACTTGAGCATAAATATTATTGTCCAGTCCAACCATTACAAGTGCAATGTAAGAACCAAAAACTCCAACAGGAAGGCTTAATAAAACTGGGAAAGGAAGCAATAAACTTTCGTATTGCGCTGCCAATAGTAAGTATACGAAAAGTATACAAAGCGCAAAAATGTATATGGTTTGGTTTCCTGATAAAATCTCTTCACGTGTCATTCCAGACCATTCTAATTCAAAACGGCTTGGAAGTTTTTCTGCAGCAATTTTTTCAACGGCTGCGATTGCATCTCCAGAACTGTAACCTTCGGCTGCTTCACCGTTAATCATAGCCGACATGTACATATTATAACGCGTTAAAACCTCTGGGCCGTAAACTCTTTCTAATTTGATAAATGTTGAAAAAGGAATCATTTCGCCTTTATCATTCTTTAAATACATATCTAAAATGCTTTCTGGATTTTGACGAAATTGCGGACTTGCCTGAACCATAACTTTATACATTTGAGAAAAACGAATAAAATTGGTTGCATAAAAAGAACCTAACATAGTCTGCAAAGTTGACATAGCATTGTCTACCGAAATTCCTTTTTTTGCTGCAAGATCATAATCGATGTGAATTAAATACTGCGGGAAAGTGGCATCAAAACTCGAAAATGAATTCTGAATTTCTGGTGAAGCATTTAATTCTTTGATAAATTCTTTGGTTACTTTATCGGTATTGGTAATGCTTCCTCCAGATTTATCCAGTAAACGAAGCTCAAAACCACTCGTGTTACCAAAACCTGGAACTGTTGGCGGAGCAAAAATCTCAATTTGAGCATCAGAAATTCCTTTTGTTTTTTCGGTAAGTTCTGCCATAAATTCGGTTACCGAAATATCACGTTCGCTCCAATCTTTTAAGTTGATCATTCCCATTCCGTACGAAGCTCCAGCAATTTCAGTAACAATACTGTATCCTGCAAGAGTGGTAACGTTATCAACGCCTTTAATTCCTTTTGCGATTCTTGTTACTTCATCTAAAGCTTTTTCGGTACGTTCTACCGTTGCGCCTTGTGGTGTTGTAACGCTTACATAAACCATTCCTTGATCTTCTGTCGGAATAAATCCAGATGCTAAGAATTTGGTTGTTCCCCAAGTTAAAACACAAAACAGAACCAATAAACCAACTGTAACGGTATTTCGATCAGCGAACTTCACCAATACTTTGATGTATTTTGAAGTGATATTATCGAACCAATTGTTGAATCTATGAAAGAAACGATCTAGAAGTGATTTTTTCTCTTTATTAGGATCGTGCGGTTTCAGCATAATAGCACAAAGAGCAGGAGTTAGGGTAAGCGCATTAATACCTGAAATCACAATACTAATTGCCATTGTTAATGAAAACTGCCTATAGAAAACCCCAACAGGACCACTCAAAAAAGCAACCGGAATAAACACCGCAGCCATAACAATCGTAATAGCAATAACGGCTCCAGTAATTTCTTTCATCGCACTAATCGTAGCTTCCATTGGCGACATATGTTCTTCGGAGATTTTTACGTGAACAGCTTCGACGACGACAATTGCGTTATCGACTACAATTCCGATCGAAAGTACCAAAGCGAAAAGCGTCAATAAGTTGATCGAGAATCCCATCATCGACATAAAAGTAAACGAACCAATAAGCGCGACAGGAACTGCTAAAACCGGAATTAATGTCGATCTCCAATCCTGAAGGAAAAGGAAAACAACGAACGCCACTAAAATAAAGGCTTCAACTAAAGTTCTTAAAACTTCATGAATAGAGGCGTCAAGAAAACGCGAAACGTCGTATGCAATATTGAATTCCATTCCAGGAGGAAAAGAAGTGCCTTTCAATTCTGTCATTTTTTCTTTTACGCTGGCAATTACTTCAGAAGCATTTGAACCTGGACGTTGTTTTAGCATGATCGAAGCAGAAGGTTTTCCATCGGTTTTAGAAACCATTCCGTAACTCATGGCTCCAAATTCGATTTTAGAAATATCTTTCAATCTTAAGATAGTTCCGTCAGCATTGGCTCTTAAAGGAACTTCTTCATATTGTTTAGGTTCGAAAAATTTTCCGCCGTATTTAATTACGTATTGTAATTGATTGTTCATTTGTCCTGAACCTTCACCAACTTTTCCTGGCGCTGCCGAAATGTTCTGTTTTTGAAGCGAATTAATGACTTCATTTGCCGAAATATTATAGGAAAGCATTTTCTGCGGATCTAACCAAACACGCATTGAATATTCTTTCTGTCCCATAATTTCGGCACGACCGACACCATCAATACGTTTTAATTCTTGAAGAATATTAATATCCGTAAAATTGAAGATAAACTGCTCATCTTGAGTTTTGTCGGTACTTGTAATGTTTAAGTACATCAACATACTATTTACCTCTTTTTCGGTCGTAACTCCGGCACGAATAACTTCTTCTGGAAGTTCATCCAAAATTGTGGTTACACGGTTTTGTACGTTTACAGCAGCCAGATCGGGATCGGTTCCTACTTCGAAGAAAACCTGAATTAAAGTTAAACCATCATTAGAAGTTACGGTCGACATATAGGTCATTCCTGGAACTCCATTTATAGCTCTTTCGAGCGGAAGTGCGACGGCATTGGCAGAAACCTCTGCGTTGGCTCCTGTATATTTTGCTGTAACGGTTACAGACGGTGGTACAATATCGGGGAATTGGGTTATGGGAAGCTGAAACAACGCCAGCAATCCCAAAAGGACTATCATTACCGAGATAATTAACGACAATATTTTCCTTCTGATAAATAACTCTATCATTTTATTTTTTTTAGATCAATAATTAAATAACTGTTTTACAGGTCGATAAACTACATTTATTTGATGTTGATTTTATCTCCATCTCTCAACGATTGCGTGCCTTCTTCTACAATTAAGTCTTCACTTTTTAGACCTTCATTTAGAATATAAACATCATCAAGAGTGGTTTCAATAGTAACATTTGTCATTTTAACTACTCCATCTTTTTGTACAAGAAAAACATATTGTTTGTCTTGGATAGAAAAAACCGCTTTTTGCGGAATTAAAATCGCATTGGTTTTAGGCTCGGAAATAATCAATTTTCCAGAAGTTCCGTGTTTGATAAAACCTTGCGGATTATGAAATTTTGCTTTGTATTGAATAGAACCTGTTTCTCTGTCGATTTCTCCGTCAGCGGTTCTTAATTCTCCTTTTTGGTCATAAACTAGTCCGTTTGGTAATATTAATTTGATATCGCCTTGCGTATTCAAGGTCTTGTCTTCCATCATTTGGAAATACGTATTCTCAGGAATTGAGAAATACGCGTAAACGTCATCTAATTGAGAAACAGTAGTTAACAATGAACCGTTTTCAATTAAACTTCCTTCTTTAAAAGGAATTCTGTCAACTGTTCCATCAAATGGTGCGCGAATTGTGGTAAAACTAATTTGTTGGTTGATTGCTTTTTTTTCTGCAACGGCGTGTGCAACTTTCGCGGAAGCGGCTTCATGTTTTGCTTTAGATAATTCTAATTCTTTGTCTGCAATTACTTTTTTATTGAAAAGGGTTTGCGCCTGTTCTAGTTCTACAGTTGCAATTCTTAAATCGGCTTTGGCACTTTTGTAAACGGCTTCGGCTTTTAAGAGTTGAATCTGAAGTTCAACATCACTGATTTTAAAAAGGATTTGTCCTTTTTTAACTTTTTGTCCTTCACTTACATAAACTTTATCCAGTAAACCCGGAATACGAACGTGTATTTCTACATTGTTTTTTGCGTGTACATCGGCAACAAATTTGCTCGAAACTATAGTGTCTTTTAAGGTAACCTTATAAACAGGAACTGTTTTTATGTTGTCTGAATTCTTTTTAGATTTATCTCCGCACGAGACTAAAACAAATAAAGCCAAAGTGCATAAAAGGAATTTATTTTTATAAATGCTCATCATTAGGTTTTTAATTTTTTTGAATAAATAGATCTTCTTCCCGTTAAAAAATAAAAGGAAGTGAATTTGGATTTTAGATATAAAATGGTGTTCGGATGCTTCAAGTTTAGAAGTTCCGTTTTTGGGAATATTTTTATATAAATGATTCTCTCAAAATACGAGGTGAGCGCAAATGAGAAGTCATTTCAGAAAGCTTCTGAACTTAAATATAAAAACAACAAAATTTTGAGGTCTAGAAAAGTTGGTACAAATGCAGATAAGTATGCCTTTGAACCTGGTATATTTTGGCTATACCATATATTAAGCTCTTTTTGTAAAGCTTGAAGTTGATTAAATTACTGAAATAAGGAGCTTTTATCGTACTTTGTTCTAAAGTAGTAGCTCTTCCTTTTATTTTCTTTTTTGCAACACAATGAAGATCAATGGTTTTTGAAGTAGAAAAATCTGAAGAGAAACTAAGTACATCGTCTGTTGCAACGCTGTCAAGAGTAATACAGCTGCTGGCATGAAGAATTGGCTGATACGTCTCTGTTCCTCTAAAAAAAGAAAGCAGCGAAAGTAAAACGATATATATGAACTTTATAGGTTTCATTTACAGCACAGCAAATTAATTTTGTTCCTTAGAAATAGGTTTAAAATTGTTTATAGTGCGCCAAATATAGCAAATTGAAAAGCAAGGATTCTTAAAATTTTTGTAAATACAGTGAGATTTTAAGATTTAATAATAATCGAAGTTGATTTTTAAGGTTTTAATTTTTATTCGGTTTTATATTAAAAAGTTATAATTTCTATCTTACTTTTATGAAACTAATTAAACAAACAAACTATGTCAAATCAATTGGAACAAGTAATTGCAAAAGCGTATAATGCTTTTAACGAAAGAAATATCGACAACTGTTTATCAACTATGCAGGAAGATGTACAATGGTCAAAAGCTTGGGAAGGCGGTTATATAAGCGGTCACGACGAAATCCGTCAATATTGGACGAGACAATGGACAGAAATTAATCCGAAAGTAGAGCCTGTTGGTTTTGATGAAAGAGAAAACGGAAGCTTGGAAGTAAAAGTGCATCAAAACGTAAAAGATCTTCAAGGAAATTTAATGTTTGATGGATTTGTAAAACATGTTTATACTTTTGAAAATGGATTGATTAAAACTATGGATATTGAGTTGATGGAGAATTAAGATTTTAGTATTTAGTATTAAGAATTGAGTATTAAGAATAATTTCGTAACTCGTGATTTTAGTCTAAACTATTTAAGTTTTTTATATTTGAGGTTTAAAAATGAATAAAGAGAACGGCTTTTGTTTTCTTATATTAAAGAATACCACGTGAATTACTTAAAGCTCTTAAGCATAAAATTATTGCTGTTACTCCCTTTTATTGGTTTTAGTCAAAATCTAGAAAAAATAGTAAAAGAAAATATCGGAAAACGAATTGATACTTTAGTTGAATTTAAAACAGATTCTCCTTATAATTACATGCCCGTAACTATTATTTTGGGAAAAGAAAAAGGACCTATTTTTACCATAATTGCTGGAATTCATGGTTTTGAATATCCGCCAATAACAGCTGTTCAGGAATTAATTAAAGAAATTGATCCTAAAAAGCTAAAAGGAACTTTGGTTGTGGTTCCAATTGCAAATGTTGCTTCGTTTTATAAAAGAACGCCATTTGTAAATCCGCTTGACCAGAAAAATCTAAATAATGCTTTTCCGGGTTCAGCATCTGGAACTATTACTGAGCAGATTGCTAATTATATAACTAAGGAAATAATTCCGAATTCGGATGTTTTTCTGGATATTCATGCAGGAGATGCAAACGAAGATTTATTACCGTTTATTTGTTATTACAATAATACATCAGAAGAAAAGAAGACACTTTTGAGTCATAAACTTTCTGAAATTTCAGGGATCAATCATATTGTTTCTTATCCATATACGATTACAAAATCTGAACCTGCCAAATATGCTTTTAAACAAGCTTCTCAAAACGGAAAAACAGCTTTAAGCATTGAGTCAGGAAAGTTGGGAAATGTACAGACAGAATCGGTTCATTTAATAAAGAAAGCAGTTTATAATATGCTGAATTATATGGAAATGTACAGTAAAGGAACAACTCCAGCAAAAAATCCTTCGGCAGTTTATTTAAATAATCAGGAATACATTAAGTCAGATTTTAATGGAATTTTCCACAGCAATTTGAAAAGCGGAGATTACGTTAAAAAGGATGACAAAATCGGATTTATTTCAAATGAATTTGGAAAAATTTTAACTGAAATTAAATCATCGGCAAATGGAGTTATTTTGTATAAAATTGGAACGCCGCCAGTAAATAAAAACGAAACGGTTTTTTGTATTGGTTATTAAAGGTTAATCTCCATTTCATTTGTGTTTTTTGTAGCTGTGCGTTTTTTGTAGCTTTGCGAAGTCTGAGACTTCGTACCCGCAGCTATATTCCGTTTCGAATTTATTTTCCTTTGTGTCTAATTGGAGTGGGTACGAAGTCTGAGACTTCGCACAGCGAGATTGGAATTACAATTTAATATTCCGTAGGAATATATGGTCGGTAGAAAAAAATAATATCGATTTGCATGTGTCCTGTCGGGATACCTGTTTTTTACACAAAATTATATATTAATCAAGCGTTCCTCCTAAACGCCTAAATGTAATTCAAATTTATTTCTACCGACGAGACATTCCTACGGAATGAATTATCGCTTAAAATGCATGAATTTGAAATATGTTAAACTAAAAAAGGTTTATACTGAAAAGTATAAACCTTAATTCTTTATTTATAAAAACAATTTCTTAATTCTGTCCAGCAGCAACTTTATCCACCAAAAACAATAATTCTCCAGAAACCGGCTTAATCAATTGCATTGGATATAAAGTTGGATTAAATTCTCCAGTTGTAACTTCTTTTAAAGCATGAACTTTCTTTTCACCAAAAGCGACAACCACAATTTTTTCTGCTTTGTTGATTAATGGGGCAGTTAGTGTAATTCTGTACATTTTCTGCGGAGCTAAATAATAAGCGTCAACCCATTTTGTTTGCTCTTTTAAAACAGCTTCACCAGGAAAAAGAGAAGCCGTGTGTCCGTCATCTCCCATACCTAATAAAATAAGGTCAAATTTACCTTCTTCTCCTAAAATCTTTTTAATGATTTCTTCGTAAGTAACGGCATATTCTTCAGGCGTAACACCGTCTTTGTACATTTCAAAAATGTTTTCTTGCGGAACAGGAACGTGGCTTAGTAAAGTTGAATAAGACATTTTAGCATTACTCAAATCATCGTTAAGCGGAACCCAGCGTTCGTCTCCCCAAAAAATATAAACTTTACTCCAGTCTATTTTATTTTTATAAGAATCAGATGCTAATAATTTATAAATTCCTGCTGGCGAAGAACCTCCTGTAAGCACAGCTGTGAATTTGCCTTTTGCAGCAATTGCTTTCTCAGCCGATTCTACAAATAAATCTGCCGCAACAGTATTTATTTCTTCTGTATTATTGTAAATCTGTATCATTTAAAACTTCTTCTTTTGTTTGTGTATTCGGAATCCATGCGTGTCCTTGGCGTGCTAACAATTCGTCAGCTTCTTCAGGTCCCCAGCTTCCTGCTTTGTAATTCGGGAAATTCTTTGGAGCAGTTGTTTTCCAAACTTGCTGAATGGTATCAATTGCGTCCCAAGCTTCTTCCACTTGATCCCAACGCATAAATAGAGTAGGATCTCCTAATAAGGCATCTGCTATTAATGTTTCATAAGCTTCTGGTGACATTGTAGAACAAGCAAAATAATCAAAAACCATTTCAGCAGGTCTTAAAGACATTGATAAACCTGGCTTTTTGGTCATAAACTGTAGTTTAATGTCCATTGAAGGCTGAATGTTGATAATCAATCGGTTTGGAGTCATACCTTCTTTTCCATAAGAAAATGAAGAATGTGGGACTGGTTTAAACTGAATAATGATAGAAGACTGTTTTTCTTCCATTCTTTTTCCAGAACGCAAGTAAAACGGAATTCCCTGCCATCTCCAGTTGTCCAAATAAATCTTCATGGCTACATAAGTTTCTGTATTAGAATCTGGTGCAATGCCTTTATCTTGGCGATATCCTGGAACTGGAACGCCTTTTATTTCTCCAGCATCGTACTGACCTCTGACAATATAATGATCGACTTCATCTGGTTTAATACGGCGAATAGATTTTAAAACGTCTGCTTTCCGGTTACGAATATCATCTGCATTTAAGGATGCAGGCGCTTCCATAGCCGTCATACATAAAATTTGAAGCAAATGGTTCTGAATCATATCTTTTAATGCTCCAACACCTTCGTAAAATCCGCCACGTTCTTCAACGCCGACTTCTTCAGCAACGGTAATTTGTACAAAATCAATGAAATTACGACTCCATAAAGGTTCAAACATTGAATTTCCAAAACGGAAAGCCAAAATATTCTGAACTGTCTCTTTACCTAAATAATGGTCGATTCTATAAATCTGCTCTTCTTTAAAAGTCTGCGAAAGCATTTCATTCAATTCAATTGCAGAAGTTTTATCGTAACCAAATGGTTTTTCGATGATAATACGATCTTGTTTCGGATTTGCCGCAAGTCCGATTTTTTTGATATTGCTTGAAATCGTTGAAATAAAAGAAGGTGTTATCGAAAGATAGAAAAGACGATTAGCACGTTCGCCAAAAGCCAGATCGAAATTGTTGATTTTTTCATTCAATCCGATATACGATTCTTCCTTGTCAATATCAAGACTATGGTAGGTTATGTGCGAAAGAAATTTTTCAGTTTCTGGATCATCAACTCCTTTTCTTCTTGAAAAAAGATTTAGGTTTTCTGCGACATAACTGCGAAAATCTTCATTGGTTTTTTCTGCTCTTCCAAGAGCAATAATCTGAAACTTTTCAGACATACGCCCGTCAAGGTACAGATTTTGAAATGCGGGAAAGAGCTTTCTCTTCGCCAAATCTCCGGTTCCTCCAAAAATAACAATGATTGTTGGATTCTTAAGTTTATTTTTAGTCATTGTGGTTGTAGTTGTGTTGCTTTAATTGTTATTCAGCCCATTGTGTATGGAAAACGCCTTCTTTATCAATACGTTCGTACGTATGTGCTCCAAAGAAATCGCGTTGTGCCTGAATTAGGTTTGTTGGCAGATTTGCAGAACGGTAAGCATCGAAATAGGCTAACGAATTCATTAATCCAGCAACAGGTAATCCTTTTTGAACAGCAAACTGAATCACGGCTCTCATTCCTGCTTGGTTTTCTGTTAGTTTTGAAGCAATTCCGTTATCTAAAAGCAAATTTGGCAAATCTGATTTTGTAACGTATGCTTTTCTAAAATCTTCTAAAATTGTAGCACGAATGATACATCCGCCACGCCAGATTTTAGCAACCGTTTCTAGATTTAATCCGTAGTTGTATTCTTTAGAAGCGGTGTTAAGTTGCGCTAATCCTTGTGCGTAGGTCACAACAATCGAAAGATATAAAGCCGATTTTAAAGCTGCAATTGCTTCGCTTTGCGGAACATTTGTTTCAGAAGCATTCCAAACTAATTTTTTAGCAGCTTCAATTCTTTCCGGTTTTGTTTTAGACATATCGCGCATTATAACTGCAGCGTCGATAGTTGGAACTGGAACTTGTAAATCCATTGCGTTTTGCGAAGTCCATTTTCCCGTGCCTTTAGATTTTGCCCAATCTGAAATTTTATTAATTAAAAGAGCTCCGTCTTCGTCTTTTTGTTTTAGGATTTTCCCAGTAATTTCAATCAAGTAAGATCTTAAATCGTCTGTTTGGTTCCATTCTTCAAAAGTTTTCTGAATCGTTTCATCATCCAAATTATAACCTCTTTTCATTAAGTCATAAATCTCAGAAATCAACTGCATAATTCCGTATTCGATTCCGTTATGAACCATTTTTACGTAGTTTCCAGCAGAACCATTTCCTAGATATTCTACGCAAGGTTCTCCGTCAACTTTTGCTGCAATTGCTTCAAAAATAGGACGAAGTCTTTCATACGCTTTTTGATCGCCACCTGGCATCATAGCAGGACCGAAACGAGCGCCTTTTTCTCCACCAGAAATTCCCATTCCGAAAAAGTGAATTCCTTTTTCAGATAATTCTAAAAATCTTCTGTCTGTATCGGTAAAATACGTGTTTCCACCATCAATAATAATATCACCTTTATCTAAATGAGGAAGTAAGCTAGCGATTGCGCTATCAACAGGTTTTCCTGCAGGAACCAATAACATAATAGCTCTAGGCTGTTGAATAAGTTCTACAAAATGCTTAACATCTGTAGTCGCTTCAATAGTATGGTCCGCATCAGCTTCTTGCTGAAGAGAGTTGACTTTTTCTGTATCTAAATCTAAACCTGCCGCCGCGAAGTTATGGCTAGCAATATTTAAAAGTAAGTTACGGCCCATTACACCGAGTCCTACAATTCCAAAATCAAATTTGCTCATAGTTTTCAATTAACTAAATTATTAGAAGGATGTTTTTCTAGCAAAAAGTAAGAGAAAGTTTGGTAATTCTTTTTCAATCAATGTTTTGCAGAAAAACAAAGTTTATTTTAATCTTACATTTCAAAATGTAGAGCGCTAAGTTAGAGAAAAATGATGAAAAATGAGGAGTAAAATAGTTCACTTTTGGTCTTTATTGTGATACTTTTATAGGTGTTAAAAATACACTTATAACGCTGTTTATGAACTATATCGTTGTAATTGGTAAGGTCGTATTAAACTTTGTCAAAGTTCGAAACTTTGACAAAGTTGACTTCATATACGCAAAGCTATGTGTGAGAAACTAGTTTCTTTTAGTATTCTTTTTTCAAGAAATTAAAATCTATGTTTCTATGTGTTTAAAAAAATCAAGGATAAATCATCAAAAACATAAAAGCAAATAAATTAACCAAAAGCACAACGCCATATACAATATTCGATTTTCCTTTGCTTAAAGAAAGCATAACTGTAAAAACAGATAGTGCTAAAAGTACAATCGATTTAATATCGAGTCCGAGAACAATTGGCATCCCCATTATAATACAAACGGCCGCAACACTTGGGATTGTCAATCCGATACTGGCTAGAGCAGAACCTAAAGCTAAATTAAGACTTGTTTGCAATCTGTTTTTTCTTGCAGCAATAATTGCTGCGATAGCTTCGGGTAATAAAATAATTATGGCAATAATAACTCCAACTAAAGATTTAGGAAGATTGTAACCTATAATAATAGTCTCGATAGTAGGAGAAAGGGTTTTGGCAAGTAAAACTACAATTCCTAAACTTACCAAAAGAAAAATAAGACTGGTATAAAATGTTTTATTATTGATTTCTATGGGATGAGTTTTAGCATCTTCATCCGTTCCATTCGTTAGAAAATATTGGCGATAACCTTTTGTTTGAGCAAATAAAAATGAGCCGTAAATAACCAAACAGGCAATAGAAGCAAAAATCAACTGTGGAGTAGAATAATAAGAACCATGAACACTTTCTGTAAAAGTAGGGAAGACCAAAGTAAACACAATAATAGAAATTAGCGAAACTAAACCAATGGTAACGGAAGAAGTAGAGAAATTCTGTTCGTAATGTTTTATGCTTCCAATAAGAAGACACAATCCGATAATACCGTTTAAAATTAGCATTGTCGCGGCATAAACGGTATCGCGGGCAAGAGAAGCCGCTTCAGAACCTTCCGAAAGCATTAAAGAAACGATAATAGAAACTTCAATTACAGTGATTGAGATAGCCAAAATTATGGTTCCGTAAGGTTCTCCAACACGTTCTGCAATAATTTCAGAATGATGAACAGCCGACATTACGCTGAGAATAAGTAAAATACTAGAAACAATTTGAAAAATACTGCTATCTGCGATTAGTCCGCTAAATAAAAGAACCCAAGATAGAATTGGAATAATGATGGTCCACTGTAATAATTGTTTCATTTTTTGTAGTTTTTAAAAATTAGCTGTAATGTCGATAGGGCCAACAGAATCGACTTTTATCTTTTCTGTAAGATAGGGTTTTTATAGCTAAAAATGATAAAAAACTACATTTTTAAGCACTTTTTAAGCTCAAATATGATTTTTGAGCTTAGAAAATGATTTATTTATGAAGAATAAAAAACTGAAATTTAAGCTTCGATAATACTTAAAATAGTTTTCGGAATTTCGGCGAAAGCTTCAAAAGAATAAGGCTTAATCAAATAGGCTTTAACGCCCATATCATCGCATTTTTCTTTGTAAGATGGGTTAATGCTTGTTGAATAAACAAAACACGGAATATCTTTTAATTCTTTCGTATTTAGAATTTCTTGCAACGCTTCAATACCATCAATAATTGGCATGTTGATATCGGTAAGAATAACGTCGGGTTTTTTGTTTGATTCGTCTTTTAAGTAATTCAGCAGTTCTTCACCATTAGCAACAATACTTACTTTGCTAAAACTTGGATTATTGTTAAAAGTTTCTGACATAACATCTGCATCATCGATGTCATCTTCGGCAATCAGAATATGTAAATTGTATTTTTCTGGCATTTTATAAAATTGGGAAGTAAAGGTTAAATACTGTTCCTTCGTTCAATGTACTTTCGACTGTAATATTTCCAGAATGGTTTTCCATAATTTTTTTACAAATGGCAAGACCAATACCGTTTCCCGAATATTCGTTTCGGGCATGCAGTCGCTGAAAGATGACAAAGATTTTAAGCAAATGAGATTCTTCCATTCCAATGCCGTTATCTTTAATCTGAACTTTTACAAATTTAGCATTTTGGTTTGGTATTTCAGCATCTAAATTTTCTTCTTGATAAATTTCTATTACAGGAGAAATGTTAGTTTTACTGTATTTAATCGCGTTCGAAATAAGATTAGAGAAAAGCTGTCGCATTTGTACTCTAGAAGCTTTAATTCTAGGCAGTTTTCCTGTTTTAATACTTGCATTTTTGTCAGAAATTACAATTTCAAAATCCTCAAGAACTTCTGAAATTACGGTTTCTAAATCTATTTCGGTTCGTTCTTCTTGTGCCGTGTGCGAGGAATATTGAACTAAATCATCTACAAGCGAATTTAATCGAAGAGCAGATAACTTCATTACATTTATAGCTTTAACGTCCGATTCTTTAAAATAACTTTGGTCAATTCTGCTGGTATTCATGACAATTTTTCGCAGTGGTTCTTTTAAATCGTGCGATATTACATGAATAAATTCCTCCAGATTACGATTTGTTTTATTGAGTTCGTTTATTTTTTCTTCTAATTCTTTTTGGTGTTTAATTAGAGCTTCCTCGTGTTTTTTCTTTTCTGTCAAATCGGTAATTACAATTCCGATGGCTTCTACAGCAGGTTCAAGATCAGTTAAGGCAATATAAGCAGGGAAAATCTTTTTTTCATTTTCCGATTTTAAAAGAATTTCATGAGTTGTAATACCGTAGCGCAACGCTTCTATTATAGATACAAATTGCGTGGGGCTAACAAAATATTCGCTTAAGTAATTTCCAATTATTTTCTCTGACGGAATTCCGACTAATTTCGAAAAATATTCATTACAATAAAGAATGAGCCCTTTTCTAGAAATACTCAAAGCGCCCTGTCCAAATTTTTCAATAAGAAGGCGATAAGTATAATCGGCAGTTTCTAAAGAGTAAAGTTCAGGAACACCATTGCTGCTTACTACAAGTGCATCTACATCTCCTTGTTTTATGGCATTGACAATACTGTTTGACTCGTAAAGTTCTTCCTTTAACGATTCAATTTCTGCTAATAATGCGGCTATATTTTTTTTGTTATCCTCCAAGCTTTTCGTTTATATTCAGTATATATAATACTTTTTCTTTATCTGATAAATCACCCAGAATAATTCTTTTTGGTTCTGGGTGAGTCTTTATTAATGTCGGAATCGCTACAATTTGATGAATAACAGCTTGTTCTTTATCTCGACTGATATCGACAATTTCTAATTCATAATTGTTTGTGAGGTAAGTGTCGCAGATTTTGCGTAAATTTTCTATTGCATGTCCTGATTTAACAGACATACCTGAAACAAAAAGCATAAACTTATGTTTGGTTGTACTTGTGCCATCAGATGAATCTTCCATTTCTAAGAGTTTATAGGTTTAATGTTAAGACCTACAAGCACTCTTTCTTCATTAGAAAGATCACCTATAATTTTACGGATAGGTTCAGGAAATTTTCGCACCAAAGTTGGTACCGCCAAAATTTGATCGCCTTCTGCCAATTGCGGATTTTTCAGCAAATCGATAATCTCAATGCTGTATTTTCCCTTTAAATATTCTTCTGCATACTTTTTTATATTCTCAAGCGCCTTGATTGATTTTGGCGTTTGTCCTGCTATATAAAGTAATAATTGCCATTCGGCTACTTCTTTTTTCATCTGATTTATTTTTTCTTAGAAGATAGTTTTTCCTGCAATTCTTCTGTTGCTTTAAGGATACTTAATTCTTCTTCTGCCGACTCAAATTCGTTTCTTAATGCTTCAATATTGGCTTCGAGTACTTTACGTTTACGCTCAATTTCTCTGTCTTTTCTGTTAATTTCGTTTTGAAGCTTAATATCAGACATAGTTTTCTTGAATTGATAAGATTGTCTTGCTGCGCCTGTTAAAATTCCTTGCGGACCTAATTCTACATCCAATAATTCGATTCCGTTACTTGTGATCACAAACTCTCTTACCTGGTTAGAATGTCCCATTCCGCGTGCTTTGATGATAAAAATACCGCGATTTCTTTCGCCAATTCCCTCCATATCGCGAACTGTAATCCAAGTATCGACTAATGAAGAAACTGATTCTTCTGCCAAATCAGGTCTGAAATTGTCCGTTTGTTTGTTCAAAGAAGTAAACATTGCCGTAATATTATTGGCTTTCAGCATATCAATTAATCGAACTAACATCGAGCGAACTTCGTGTTCACTTCCCACCGAAATAAGATTACTGATAGGATCAATAATAATTGTCGTTGGAGCAAACTCTTTGATTAATTTTCTAAGCGTAAGCAAATGCAACTCAAGACCATTTAAAGATGGGCGAGAAGAGTGAATTTGTAGAATGCCTTTTTTAATGTGTTTTTCAAGATCAATTCCAATCGATTTCATGTTACGAACCAATTGATGCGGAGATTCTTCAAAAGCAAAATAAATTGTTTTTTCGTTCTTTTCGCATTGTTGGTTGGCAAAATAACAGGCAACAGTAGTTTTTGCCGTTCCAGCTGTTCCAGAAACCAAAATATTACTTCCACGATAAAAACCGCCTCCGTTAAACATTTCGTTTAGTCCTGGAACGCCTGTAGAAATAATATCAGACGAAACTTCATTATCTAATTTTAAAGACGTAATCGGAAGTACCGAAATTCCATCTTCATCAATTAAAAATGGATATTCGTTTGTTCCATGTGTTGATCCTCTGTATTTTACAACTCGTAGTCTTCTAGTCGAAACCTGTTCAATTACGCGATGATCGAGAACGATCACACAGTCCGAAACATATTCTTCTAGACCTTGACGAGTTAAAGTTGCTTCGCCACGTTCTCCAGTAATAACGGCTGTTACGCCTTTGGCTTTGAGCCAATGAAACAATCTTCGTAATTCGGCTCGCAGTATTGCTTGATTGTCAAGACCAGCAAATAACGATTCTATTGTATCTAGTACAACACGAGTCGCTTTTATGGAATCGATGGCATGTCCTAAACGAATAAATAAGCCGTCCAAATCGTATTCGCCAGCTTCCTCAATTTCTGATCTTTCAACGCGAACATGATCTACAACAAGTTTTTTGTCTTTTTTAAGTTGTTCTAGATCAAAGCCTAATGATTTAACATTGAGAGTCAAGTCGTCTGAAGGTTCTTCAAAAGACATGAAAACTCCGGGTTCGTTATATTCTGTAATTCCTTTTATTAAGAATTGCAATGACAATAATGTTTTTCCGCATCCAGCGCCACCGCAGATTAAAGTTGGTCGTCCTTGCGGAAATCCTCCTTCTGTAATCTCGTCTAATCCGTCGACTCCAGTAGGAGTTTTTGGAAATATAAAACTATGTGATTTTGTTTTTTCTTGCACGATATTAAATTTCTATAATACTCAAATATACCTTTTTCTACAGAATTTTCGATGAATTCTTATTAACTTTTAACAGCTGTTTAATGAAGTTTTAAAAATAAATTAAGATAAATCACTTAAAAATAGTAATAAATGAATAAAATTTAACTTAAAAACTGAAAAATAATAAGTGAATATTTAACATATAAAAATACAATTTGAGTAAAACAGATTTTTTGATATGATTTTGATGTTAAAATGCGCGTCAGCTCTGGTATAAAAAAACAAAAGCGATCGGTTAGGGATCGCTTTTTTAATTTCAAGTTTAGTTTACTTTGAAAAAAACATCATTTGGGAATGATAAACACAATATGCTCCAAAAACTACTTCCATTTGCATTTACTGCATTCCTTTAATCCGTTTTGTATATGTACGATAAATTGACTATTCTGGATTTTGTTATATGTGAAAAAGATGATAATTATTCTAATTTTAAATAATATTCTAGCTTGTAAAGTAACTTTGTCAAAGTTTAGAACTTTGACAAAGTTTTCATTAGAAACTAAAACTAAAAACTTAGTACCTTAGCATCTTAGTATCTTAGCACCTCAAAGTATGACCATTCAGCAATTAAAATATATTGTCGCTTTAGATGAAGAACGCCATTTTGCAAGAGCTGCTGAAGTTTGTATGGTAACGCAACCTGGGCTTACAATTCAGTTAAAAAACCTGGAAGAAGAAATTGGAATCAAGATTTTTGATCGGAATAAAGTGCCGCTTACTCCAACGGTTTTAGGAATCGAAATTATAAACAAAGCCAAAAAGATTCTTCGCGAAGTAGATGAAATTCGTGATTTTGTTGTAAACGAAAAAAACTTACTGGAAGGCGAGTTGAAACTAGGCATTATTTCAACTTTATCTCCTTATTTGATTCCTTTATTTATTCAAGCAATGAAAGAAGCGGCGCCAAAAGTGCATTTTATTATCAAAGAAGGGTATACGGGACATTTAATGAAGGAATTAGAAACGGGCGCGATTGATGTCGCAATTATGGCAACGCCAACCGGAAATTCTAATTTAATTGAACATGTTGTTTTTAAAGAGCCTTTTGTGGCCTATTTAAATGAGACGCATCCGATGGCAAATGATGAATTTTATGAAATGCAGCCAGGCGATAAAACCGAATTATTATTGCTTCATCATGAATATTGCTATAACGCACAATTGCTAGACATTTGCGGACTAAAAACATCAGATAAAATAAAAGAACAATTTACGTACGATATTAATTCTATAGAAACTTTAAAAAATCTCGTTCGTGCCCATTTAGGATTTGCGATTATTCCCAAACTTTCGACCTTGAACGAGTCGGGCGGACTTTTCAAACCTTTCAAAGAACCTGTTCCCGTAAGAGAAATAAGCCTCGTAGTTTCTGATTCTTTTTCAAAGAAATTATTACTCGAAAAAATGAACGAAGCGATCTGGAATTGTCTTCCTGAATCGCTTAAAAAAGACTTCTCGTATAAGAAAATCCGCTGGAACGATTCGCCTTATTTTATAAAAGCAGTTAGTAAGTTAAGTTGATTTTTTTTCTTTTTCTAAACACATAGAAACATAGTTTTTCTTTGTGTAAAAAGGCGTTTCACTTGTTTTTAATAAACATAGCGATGTGTTAATTTGTAAAATTAAATGCAATTCTGTCATTTCGAGGAACGAGAAATCTTCGCAAGTAGCTCCGTATAGAATGTCGCCAATCTTTGTAGAGTTTCTCGCGGAGATTTCTCGTTCCTCGAAATGACAAGATTATGTGAATTTATAATTTATAATTTACAATTAACCATTATTTACTCGCCTCAATAATCACATTAGCAACTTTCTGTGGCTGAGAAATAAACACCACGTGACTACCTTTTATTTCTGTAATTTTAGTGTTAGAACGTTTGTACATCGCGTGTTGAATACTTGGCACAATACTTTTATCTTAAGTTGCTACGATTCCGTAAGAAGGTTTAGTTTTCCAAGCCGCTTTTGTAATTGGAGTTCCAAAACCTTGCGCATGAAAAGCACCTTGTGAAGCATACATAAAATCTGCTTGTTCTTTGCTTAAATCTCCTGCAAAACCAGCGTGAAATTTAGCTTTATCATAATATGCAATTCCTTTATCATCTGGAGGCAATACACCATTTTCAGGAGCAGGAGGCGCAGTTTGCAACCACTGAATAGAATTTTCACCATTATCTGGCTGTAAAGCCGCCACGTAAACCAAAGCGGCTACTTTCGGGTGATTTCCAGCTTCAGTAATTACAGTTCCACCCCAAGAATGCCCAACCAAAATTGTTGGTCCGTCTTGTTTGTCTAAAGCTAAATTGGTTGCATTTACATCATCTTCCAAAGAACTCAACGGATTTTGAACGATCGTTACATTATAGCCTTTTTTAGTTAAAATTTGATATAAACCTTGCCATCCAGAACCGTCTGCGAAAGCACCGTGAACTAATACTACATTTTTAATTTTTGGAGTTGTTTGCGCGTTTAGGTTTGTTAAGGCTAAAGTAAAGATTATTACTGCGAATGCTAAAAAGCTTTTAGATATTGTTTTCATTTTATTTTAGATTTTAAATTGTTGATTTTAGATTTTAGAAATTTAATTCTCCATAATGTTGTCATTTCGACGAAGGAAACACAAGCGATAGCGAACTGGCGAAGCAAATCTTCGCAAGTATCTCGACAAAGATTGGTGATATTCTTTGTGGAATTTTCTGGCGCGTCCTTCGACTCCGCTCAGGAAGACAAAACTTTGTTGAAAATAAAAATTAATTAAGTGTTACTTGTAAAGTTATTTCAGTATTCAATAACTTAGAAATAGGACAAATTTCTTTTGCTTTTTGAGCTGTTTGTTGAAAATCTTCTTCAGAAATTCCAGGCACTTTTCCGGTCAATTCTAAAGCGATTAAAGTAATAGTTCCGTCTTCAAAAGTTACTTTAGCAGTTGTGTCTAAATCTTCTGGTACAAATCCAGCTTCAGATAATAAAAAACTTAATTGCATGGTAAAACAGCCAGAATGTGCCGCTGCGATTAATTCTTCAGGATTTGTTCCGACACCTTGCTCAAAACGAGTTTTAAAAGACAATTGTGCATTATCTAAAGTGGTGCTTTGTGTACTAATAGTACCTTTTCCTTCCATTCCTGTACCTTTCCAGTTTGCGTTTGCTCTTCTTGTAAATTTCATGATTTCTATTTTTTAAAGTTATTTTTTACGATGATCAAATCATTTCTTTGATTTTGATGAAGCAAAGGTATAGGGAAGGTATTTATAAATCAAATTAATAATTTTTTATGATTATTAAATTTATTTATAATTTTGAAGTTTTTAAGGTTATCGAAATACTTTTGAAGAAGAAATTATAAGAAAAATAAATAATTAGAATCAGAAGTTATACAAACTATAAAATATGGGTTGTAATTGCGATTATCGTTTTACGAATATGCGCAAACAGACGTTAAAAAAATAGACAATTAAGTGCACCAAGGTGCGAAAGGGGGGGAAGCGAGAATCGATTTTGAAACGTAGGCATTTTTAATTACAAGAAGAAGTAATTTAACTTTTCGCTGTTGCAGTAAATTCTGCTAGAATAATTTGAAAAAGACGTTTATTTATAAGTCACAACCTTTTCAAAACGCCCATGATTAGAAACAGAAACATCTTTAAAAGTTGCGGACGAAGTTTTTAAATATGGAATACCAAATTCGTCTTTTACAATTTCCTTTCTTTCGATTTCTATCACATTGTTGAGGTTTTCTAAGTTATTAACAGCAATAGAATGAATGTTTTCTGAAGAGATAATAGTTTTGGTGTAAAATGTATTTTGAAGGCAAGAAACAGTTCCGAGCGCTTGAAAATCGCTTAGAGAATTCAAATCGCATACTAGTTTTTTGGGACTGAATTCTCTTATTTTAGTTTGTCTATTGTAGATTTTATAGGCAGCTTCTTTCATGCTCCAAAGCAACCATACCATGATTTCTGGATCATGGTAATTTTTTATAAGCTGTTGTTCTTGTGGATTAAAAAGCTTTTCAATTAAACCTTTACGTGACCATCTGCTTTCTAGCCGAGATTGCGCAAGATCTACAATATCGTTGCCTATCATTTTGCCTCGAGTTTAGTTTCGATAATTTCAATTGCGGTTTTCACATCAAGCATACGTTCCATGTCGGCGTTGTCAATTACTACATCAAATTTTTCTTCAATATCCAATACAATATCAACAAGATTAGCCGAATTGATATTCAAATCTTTGATGAAATCGGTGTCTTCCGTTAGGTTTTCGTGTGCTTCTGTATTAGCTGCGTATGGCTTTATAATCTCTTTTAGTTTTTCGGTAATTTCTGTTCTGTTCATTTTATTTTTCGAATTTTTTAAATAATATACAGGCATTTACATCGCCAAAACCAAAACTGGCTTTTGCGATTATTTTTGGATTGTTATGTATTGTTTTCTGAAGCACTTTTGATGAATCAATAAGTGCTGCAATTTCGGGATGAAGATCAGAAGAATTTAGATTTCCGAATAAAAAACCTTCTTGAAGCTGTAAAACAGAAGCGACACTTTCTATACTTCCTGAGGCGCTTAAACAATGTCCAGTTAAGCTTTTTAAAGAATTGATGTATGGAAAATCAGCGCCATTCCGTTCTAAAGCTTTTGTCCAATTTTCAATTTCCAGACTGTCTTTTGTAGTTGCGGTAAGATGCCCGTTTATGGCATCAATTTCGTTTGGATTGATATTCGCATTCAAAACGGCATCCTTAATGCATTTTTGAACAGCAATGCTATTTGGAGCAGTCATACTTCCGCCGTCGCGTTGTCCTCCAGAATTGACGTTCCCGCCTAATATTTCGGCATAAATTACAGCATTTCGTGCTAAAGCGCTTTCTAAATCTTCAATAACCAAAGCACCTGCGCCACTTCCCGGAACAAAACCGCAAGCTGTTGCGCTCATTGGTCTTGAACCTTCTTCGGGATTTTCATTGTATTTGGAAGAACAAACGCGAAGCGCATCAAAACCCGCCCAAATATACGGACCGCTGTCTGAAGTGCTTCCTGCCAAAATTCGTTTTGCCTGCCCAGATTGTATGCGATCGTACGCCATTAAAATAGCTTCGGTTCCCGTTGTGCAAGCCGATGAGTTTGTAGTAACCTGATTTCCAAGTCCAATTTTTCCGCCTAAATAAGCACTCACGCCACTGTTCATGGTTTGTGCAACAACCGTGCTTCCTAATCTTCGAGTTTGTAAATCGTCAATTTTATAAATGCTTTCGCGAAATTTTTCAATTCCAGAAGTTCCAGATCCGAAGATGGTTCCGCTATCCCAATCTGTAGTTTCGTTTATGGGTAAACCTGCATTTTTCCAAGCTTCTAATCCTGCAATTACGCCATATAGAATTCCTGTGCTGTTAAATCCACGAAGTTCTAACTCAGTAAAATATTCTGATTTAAGTTCGTCTGAAATCTGCGGCTGACCAGCAATTTGGCAAGAAAACTGCAATTCTGCTAATTGCGCATCGAAACGAATTCCTGAAATTCCATTTTTAATGGCATTTGTAAACGCAGAAATTCCGACGCCATTTGGTGCAGCGACGCCAAGTCCAGTTATTACGACTCGTTTTTTCATAATCTTTTGGTTATCATTCCAGCTAAAATTCCTCTGCAAACTTCTTGTCCAGCTTCATTTTTCATTACCGCACTGCATTTTAGTTTTCCAAAACGGAAAAATAGTTTCTCTGAAGTTACCGTTACTTTTTCATTCGGATAAACAGGTTTTAAAAATTCCATATCGGCTGATGTAAAAGCAATTACAGTGTCGCTTTGTAAGTCATTATTTAATAGAAAAATCCCCAAACAAACCATTCCGATTTGCGCCATTGTTTCTGTTAAGATAACGCCAGGAGTAACGGGATTATTTTTAAAATGACCTTTATAAAAATCAAGATTTTCGTTAAAAGTATACGTTCCTGTAATACCGTTTTCATCCGCAGACAATAATTCATCTACAAACAAAAAAGGCTCGCTATACGGAAGCTGTTTTATAATGTCGTTTAATTCCATAATTCTAAAATTACCATTGTAATAAAACGCGTTGTGCTGAAAATCCAGGTCCAAAACTTAGCATTAAGCCTTTTTCTCCCTTTTTTGGTTTTCGATCCATAATGCTTTCTAAAACATACAAAACCGTCGCACTAGACATATTTCCATATTGTTTCAGAATTTCTTTAGTATCGTCTATATTTTTATTTAAACCCGAAAAAAGTTCTTCAACCGTATTTACAATTTTTTTTCCTCCGGGATGAAAAATCATATGATCAACATCTTTAATTTCCAGATTATTTTTACTTAAAAAAGGATGAATAATGTCGCCAAAATGAGAGGCAATCGTATCTGGAACTTCAATATCCAAAACCATTTGCAGTCCGCCATTCGTGAGTTTAAAACCCATCATATGTTCGGCATCATAAAAATGATACATTTGTTCGTCTAGAATTTCTGGGCCTTCGTCTTTTTCATCAGAAGATAATAAGCAACAAGAGGCTCCGTCTCCAAAAATAGCAGCACTCACAATATTTGGCATAGAAAAATCATTTAATTGAAAAGTAGCTGTTGGCGATTCAACTGCAATTACTGCCGCGCGTTTTCCAGGATTTGATTTCAGGAAGTTTTTCGCATAAATAATTCCAGAAATACCTGCTGCACAACCCATTTCAGTAACGGGAAGGCGCACAATATCTTGACGCAATTTCATTTTATTGATGAGATACGCATCTAAAGAGGGAATCATAATTCCGGTGCAGCTTACTGTGATAATATAATCAAGACTTTGCGGATCCCAATTGGCTTTCTCAAGCGCTTTCTCCAAAACCTGATGTCCTAAAACAATCATTTCTCTGCTGTAAATATCATTTTTTTCTTCAAAAGAAGTAGCAGTAAAAACTTCCGAAGGTTCCATAATCGAATAGCGTTTGTCTACCGACGCGCCTTCAAAAATTTTCTTTACTTTTTTGATAAAACGTTCTTCTTGTCCTTCCAGCCAAACATCTACAAGCGGAAGAATATCTTCGGTTGAACGGGAATATTGCGGAAGCTGTTTCACAGCTGTAATTATCTTTACACTCATATTTTAGAAATTATCCACTGGTAACGAAATGCCCATTTCCAGTTGATGGAATAGTTATTTAAATTTAATTTTTTAGAAAAATGTATCAATTCACTCTTTTTAAATCCTCTTAAGATAGAAACCAAACCGTCATTTTTTGACATTTTATTGAGATTGAAAACATAGCAAATTCCTTCAAAAAGTCGGTACGCCAATTTACTGCGATGAAGATCATTTACGACAATTCCGATTGAAGAATTTTGATGAAGCAAATCGAGAATATTTTCAATTTCTTGATTTGAAAAATGATGCAAGGTCAAGGTACACAGTGCAATATCATATTTTAATTCATGGAATTCTTTACTAAAAATATCCAAACACAAATAATCAATATTTTTGAATTCTTTAGAAAGTTCTCTAGCATAATTTATTGTAAAAGCATTTGCATCAATGCCAATTAATCTGAAATTAAGATCTTCTTTTTTACCATATTTTGAAAGCATTCTCAACATATCGCCATTTCCGCAGCCAATATCAGCAATCGTAATGGTTTTAGAATTCTCTGTTTTTTTTAAAAGCTGTTTAATACCATGCAAAGTCAGTTTATTACCGCCTAATAATCGGTTAATTGCGGCAATTTTATCAAGCGCAACAGTGAGTTCTTCGCCTTCTAGCGAAAAATCGTCCATTATTTCAGGTTCTTCAGTTCTATATTGCGTATTTATTGCCATTTAATTTATAGTTACGGGATTTCCGTGCGTTTGTTTGATTATGGTTGAAAGTAAAGCTGGAAATGATGCTGCTATAGTAGTTAAGAAAGAAGTAAATTTTTTGTACGTTAAAGCTTTAGCTAAAATTCTTCCGAAAAAAAGACGCTTACTAAATTGCTTTTTCCATTCTATAGCATATTTTTTTTCTAATGCATCGCGCGAAACAATATTTCCGTTGTAAAAATCAGTTATTAATTCGGATGCTATTTTTGCGCTGTGAATTGCCATTGCCATTCCGTTGCCGCACATCGGGTGAATAAGTCCTGCAGTGTCTCCAATCATTAAAATATGATTTTCTACAGGCAGTTTTTTATCAAATGAAATTTGGCTAATAGTTAAAGGTTTATCAAAAAGGGGAGTGCTGTTTTCAAAAACAGTTTTAAGATTTTTATTTTTATAAAGAACTTCTTTTTGATAGTCTTCTATATTTTTATAATTTTTGAAAGTCTCATAATCTGCCAGATAACAAATATTTACAATATTATTTTCGACAGTAGAAACACCGCAATAACCGCCATCAAAATTATGAATCGCGACCAAATTAGAATTAAAATCTCCATAATAATGACCTTTTACAGCAAGCCAAGGTGATTTTTTATTCATAAATTCTCGAGCTAATTGCTGATCGATATTAGAACGTTTTCCGTAAGCGCCCAAAACTATTTTTGCTAAAAAACGTTGTTCTGAAGTTTCTACAGTAAAAACATCATTTTCAAAAGAAACTTCCGTGACATTTTCATTAATAATAATGCAGCCGTTTTTAATGGCATTTTCAAATAAAAAATGATCTAACGCGTAACGGCTGATTCCAAATCCGCCTAAAGGAAGTTTAGTTTCGGCGCTTTTGCCGTTTTGAGCTGTAAATTCGAAATTGGTAATTTTAGACGGATCGAGAACAGAAACATTTGCGCCAAGCCAGTTTAGATAAGGTAAAATTTCGTTTGAGATATATTCGCCACAAACTTTATGTTTTGGGTAATTGTTTTTTTCTAAAAGCGTGACTTTCAATCCAGCTCTAGACAAATGAATAGCGCTTGCCAAACCAGCAAGACCGCCACCAATAATAAGTACATCTGGATTTTTTTCCATACCACCAATTTAGTCATAAAATATGGAATATTGTTTATATAATTTGGCTAAAATTATAAGAGAAAGATTGAAATTATGCAACTTCTTTATGGATACTAAAATGTAATTTTCTTAGTCGAATCACGTTCGATAAGACTCGCTTTTATGATTTTAGTCTCAAATTCTGGTTGGTTTAGCTCTTCATTTTCAATACGTTCAATTACTTTTTGTACTGCAATCTGTCCCATGAAAACACCATGTTGACTAATGCAAGATATTGATGGTTTGCAATATTTAAACATTTCGCTGTTTGTAAATCCGATAATCGAAATATCTTCAGGAATTTTATAGCCTCTATTTTGTGCAATTGTCATCGATTCGACTGTAGAATATTCTTCTAAACCGATAATTCCATCTACTTTTTGATAATCTAACATGGTTTTTATTTCGGTTTCAAAATCATATTCCTTTTTAATGAGCGAAATCAGTTTTTTATTTACAGGAATATTATAATCTTCATGCGCTTTCAAATAGCCGTCGATTCTCAGTTTTACAATTCCTAAATAATCTAAAACAGTTACAATGGCGATGTTTTTACAACCGGTTTTTATCAAATGTTCTGTCGCTTTATAGGAACAATTAAAATCGTCCACAATAATTTTATCTGTATCTAAAGATTCAAAAACGCGATCGAACATAACAACCGGACCAGCATTTTTGATGAAATTTTCAATATGAGAAATGTGATGTTTAGATTGTGCTTCTTCACATAAAGAAATCAGCAAACCGTCGATAATTCCATTTTCTAAAAGATTGATTGAGGTGATTTCTTTTTCGAGTTTTCCATTCGAAATAATCGTAATCAAATTATAACCTTTTTCATTAGCCGCTTGTTCCATTCCGTTAAAAATCTGAACAAAAAAATGATTCAGAATAGTTGGCATAATTACGCCAATTGTTTTGGTTTTTTTATTGAGTAAACTTAACGCAATGCTGTTGGGTTTGTAATTATGAAGTTCTGCGTAATTTTTAATCTTATTTTTTGTAGCTGTGCTAATGTCATGGCTGTCATTCAGGGCTTTAGATACCGTTGCAATAGAAGTATTAAACTCTTTTGCGATCTGTTTCAAAGTAATTTTCTTATTCATTTTTGGGACTCTTTGATAATAGAAATCAACAGTATTTTGGGTTTTAATTTAACGAATATACAATATAAATTATCTTGTTTTATGAATAGTGTTTTGGTTTTCATAAAATTTTTTCCTTTGTATAAAATTGTAGTTAATTTCTTTGTTTTTTAATTTTTTGATAAAAATTTACTTAAACCTTTAAGTAAAATTTTGGCAAAATTTCCAATCACTTTGGAAGCCTTGTATTTGCTGCTTCTTCACAATTTTGAAATCGATTTTTTAAGAGTTGAGATTTTTTTGATTCTAAGTTCAACCACGTTAAAAATTAAATTATTCCTATTTCACGTCTATATATTTGAACTATTAACAAAAAAAAGACCAGAAAAATCCAAAATTAAAAACCAGCATTTATGAAAAATTATTTATTTAAGATGGTGTTTTCCGTTTTTCTATTGATTACGGCAAATGCATTTTCTCAAAATGTCTCAGGAATTGTGACATCAAATACAGGTCCTTTGCCTGGCGTAGATTTAAAAGTTAAAGGCAGTAATGTCGGAACAACTACAGATTTTGATGGGAAGTTTTCGATTGCTTTAACTTCAGAAACAGGAACTTTAGTCGTAAATTATTTAGGATACGAAACACAAGAAGTTACAGTTAAAAGAAATCAGTCGGTTACGATTACGATGATCGAAAGTATGAATACTTTAGATCAGGTTGTCGTTGTAGGGTACGGACAAACTCAAAACAAAAAAGCAGTTTCTACGGCAGTTGGAGTAGTAAATGCGGCGCAGATTACAGAATTAGCTGTGAGTCGTCCAGAAGCGGCTTTGCAGGGAACATCGCCTGGAGTTACTGTGGTTCAGACTTCAGGATCGCCGGGAGCGCCTTTAACAGTTCGATTGAGAGGAGCGGCTTCGGTTGGAGCTTCAGCACCTCTGTATTTGGTTGACGGACAGCAGGTTCCTAATTTGAACTTTGTAAACCCTGATGATATTAAAAGCATGAATATCTTGAAAGACGCAGCTTCTGCAGCAATTTATGGTGCGCGCGGTGGAAATGGAGTTATTTTGGTAGAAACCAAAACAGGAAGACGCGGTTCTGCAAAACCAACCATTACAATTGATACTTATACTGGTTTTCAATCGCTTGGAAATAAACCAGATTTGATGGATAAAAACGCTTACGTTTCTTATTTGAATGATTTTAGAACCAAAAATCCAGGAAATGGAAACGTTTTGACACCTGCTGAAATTGCAAAATTACCAAACACAGATTGTTATGGAGAACTGTTTGAAACCACTCCAGTTTCTAGTTTAAGCAGTTCTATTTCAGGCGGTGGAGAGAATTATTCGTATAACATTTCAGGCGAACTTTTCGACCAGAAAGGTATGGTTGGCGGTAACGAAGGAAAATCGCAATACACTAGAAAAAATATAAAACTGAATTTTGAAACTGATATTACTTCAAAATTTAATATCAACGTAGGTTTGAATTTGGTGGATGTAGAAAGGGATTATCTTTTTGAAAATCAATCGGGAACGGGAATTTCGATTATGAATTTCGTGAATTCTATTCCAGCGATTTATCCCGCTTTTGCTTCAAATGACAGATCTGTGCCATTTGGAATGGGAAATCAGCAAGGTGTTGTGGTAAACGGTGTTTCTTTGCCAACAGTTGGCGCGGTTGCCAATCCGTTTTTGGCTTTGATAATAACCAATAATAAATCGGTTTCAGATATTACTTCGGCGAATATTAAAGGAACTTGGAAAGTTACGAACGATTTTAAAATTACAGGAACGTATTTTCATTACAAAGACAACACATTCGACAAACAATTTACACCTACTTTTGATTTCTCCGATCAAGGATATGTCAACACGAATGCGACTTTGAGAGAAACGCTTTATTCTAACAAAATGACGCAATTTGATGGAAATGGATCGTATAAATTCTCCAATTTAGGCAATCATAATTTAGATGTTTTGGTTGGAATGTCGGTTTATCAAACCACTTTCGAAACCAGTTCAAGAAACGGAGTTGGCTTTTTTACGAATGATTTCAAATCAACCAATTTTGCAACAATCCGAAATCCGTCGGGAATAACTTCTGCTGTTCCTTATGCTTTTGATACGGCTTTGGTTGGATATTATGGAAAAGTAAATTACGATTATGCTCATAAATATTTACTTTCTGGAACGCTGAGAGCCGATTCTTCATCAAACTTTGGATCTAATAATAGAACGGGAATTTTTCCTTCTGTTTCTGGAGGATGGGTAATTTCTGAAGAAGGTTTCTTAAACAATTCAAAATTTATTAATCTACTAAAACTTCGTGCAAGTTGGGGTATAAATGGAAGTGATAATATCAATCCGTTTCAATATTCTGCGGTGCTGAATTCAGGTTCTGGAACTAATTTCGGTGGCGAAAATGTTTCTGGTTTAACGCCTGCATTTTTGCCAAATCCAGATGTAAAATGGGAAGAAGTTGCCCAAACAAATTTTGGTTTAGACATCAACGCTTTCAATAATTCATTCGGATTGACATTTGATTATTACATTAAAAAAACAAGCGATATGCTGATTCCAATTGGTGTTCCTTTATTTTCAGGATATCCAGCGCCTGCAACGAATATTGCTGATATGGAAAACAAAGGTTTTGAATTATTGCTTTCCTACAGAAAAAAATACGAAAACGGATTTTCTTGGGATATTGCAGCAAACCTTGCGCAAAACAAAAACAAAGTAACTAGTTTAGGAAACAACGGACAGCCATTAACAGGCGGAACAGGAACTTTTGTTTTCAATGATCCCATTACGTTGACTACAGAAGGACATTCTATTGCAGGATTTTATGGTTACCAAGTTGAATCTATTGATGCTGCGGGGAATTTAGTTTATAAAGACAACGATGGCGTTCCAGGAATTACAACAGCAGATAAAACCTATATAGGAAGCGCTCTGCCTGATTTTACTTATGGAGTTAATTTAGGAGCAGCTTATAAAAACTTCGATTTCAATGCCTTTTTATACGGATCAGAAGGAAATGATATTTACGATGCCACAATCAGAACTGATGCAGGTTATTCGAACAGAAAAGATTCTTATTCTACAAATGGCTTAAAAAATAGTTTAGGTTTTGGTTTGACCGATTCTCAGGTTTCAGATTTCTATGTAAAAGATGGTTCATTTTTAAAACTAAAAACGGTGACTTTAGGTTACAGTCTTCCATCAAGTTTAGTGGATAAGTTTAAAATCGACAAATTCAGAATTTATGTAACGGGCCAGAATTTATGGGTAAGTACGAAATACGACGGAACAGATCCTGAAATTGGAGAATCTGGCGCAAGCAATTCTTTAGATATGGGAATCGATAGAGGATTTTATCCGCAAGCCCGTACGATTTTAATGGGCGTACAAGCTAAGTTTTAATTCTAAAATAAAAATTTCGTTATGAAAATTAAATATATAAAAGATAGCATTTTAGCATTTTCGATGTTATTGATGCTCAACAGCTGTTCTGAAGATTTCTTAACCATAGAACCAACAACTCAGTTAACAGCAGATGCCATTCAAACCGATTCAGATTTTGAAGCTTTGGTAAATGCAGCTTACGATCCGTTGCGTTGGCAAGTAGATGGTGCCGCGACAAGACATATGTATCCAGTTATGTTTCAGGATATGAGAGCAGACAATGTGGTTTCGCAATGGGCAACGTTTTGGGTTGCTGGTCAGGCTTTTGATAAAAACCCGATTGCGCCAAATAATCCGAGCGTGGAAGGAATGTGGAAAAAATGGTACACGATGATTTCGAGAGCCAATACGGCAATTGGAATAATTACAGAAACTGAAAAAATAAAAGATGAAGCTTTTAAAAATCAGCTTATTGCGCAAGCCAAATTTTTACGTGGATTCGCTTATTTCGAATTAGTGAAACATTTTGGAGGCGTTCCTTTAATTACAGAATATATAAAAGATGCTTCTTATAATTTTAAAAAGCCAAAAGCTACAGCCGCAGAAGTTTATGTGCAGATTGAAAAAGATTTATTAGATGCAGCTCAGACTTTACCAACGGTTGCGGCAAAAAAAGGAAGAGCAACAAAAGGCGCGGCTTATGCTTTTTTAGCGAAAGCCAATTTATATCAGAAAGATTATAATGAAACCGTTAAATATTGCGAAGAAGTAATGAAATTAGGTTATTCGTTAGAAGAAAAATTTGAAGACAATTGGGATTTGAATAATGAATATGGAAAAGAATCGATTTTTGAAATTGGTTACATCAGCGGTTCTTTATACAATAATTTTGAAGGCGGGCAGAGTTACTCAAATCAAGGTTCTTCAACACATCAAATGTTCGGATTTTTGTTTAATAGTTCGGTTGGAAACAGCGCTGTCGGAAATAGTGTTCCAAGGCAAGAATTGATTGATTTTTATGATAATTCTGACCGAAGAAAAGAATACACTTTTATAACACCACAAACAATTGTAAGAGGCGGAAGAGGCGCTATTTCTTGTAATTGCAGTACCAATCCAGACGGCTCAATCAATTTTGCTACAGAAGGACAGTGGGTTTTTGGAACCGATACTTACAATTATTTCTGGCCAACTGGAACGGCAGCTTTCAAATCTAAAGCAAGTATGTACAAATATTGGATTCCGCCTGCAGTTCAAGACGGTTTGCAAAATTATGCGGACTCTCCATTAAATGAAAAAATCATTCGTTATGCAGATGTGCTTTTAATGCATGCTGAAGCCACATTAATGGGCGGAACAGGCGTTTTAAGCGGAGCAAGTTCTTATAAATTAGTAACCGAAAGAGCTTACGGAGCAGGAAATCCGAAAATTCCAGCTTACACTTTGCAAGGGGTTAAAGATGAAAGAAGAAGAGAATTGGCAACAGAAGGTTGGGACAGATATACCGATTTAGTGCGCTGGAGCGATGCTAAAGCTGCTCTCGAAGCGGTTGGAAAAGTTTTTGTTGTGGGAAGAGACGAATTATTGCCAATTCCAGCATCAGAAATTCAGCAAGTGGGAGCGACCGTTTTAATTCAAAATCCAGGATATTAGGAAGTAATTCGTTGAGTGTAGTTTATTTCAACACATAGAATCATAGAATTTGAATCTCTGTAAAAGGCGTTTCACTTGTTTAAATGAACATAGTCTGCATAATCTTGTCATTCCGAGGAACGAGGAATCTCCGCAAGTCACTGCGTGAACTATGTGTTAGAAACTAGTTTCTTTCTACAGTCTTTTCATAAGTTTTAAAAAACTATGGTTCTATGTGTTTAAATTATTTCGATGAATTACTCTCACCTCACAAGTAGTTTATAGTTAATTTCATGTTAGTCTGAGTTGGGCTGTTTGATAAAAACAGCTCAACTTTTTAAAAATTTAACTAAATTTCAAACGATTTAGTTCTCATAAGAACAAATTTATGAAATAGTAACAACCGTAATTTTAAATGAAAAAATCAATATTTGCCGCTTTTGTAGTTTCTTTAGGAGGATTTTTGTTTGGTTTTGATGCCGGAATTATTTCTGGAGTCATGTCTTACGTTGGTCCCGAATTTAATCTGAACGATTTTCAAACAGGCTGGGTGGTAAGTTCACCTTCTTTTACGGCAATGTTTGCCATGCTGATTTCAGGACGTTTAAGCGATATAATCGGAAGAAAAAAATTACTGATTCTTGCCGCTTTTTTATATGCTTTATCCATCGTTTTGTCTGCTTATAGTTTTTCTTATGAAATGCTTTATATCGCCCGTATGATTGGCGGAATCGCATTTGGAATTGCTTTGGTAATTGCGCCAACTTATATTGCAGAAGTTTCTTTGGCAGAAAACAGAGGAAAATTAGTTTCCATTCAGCAACTCAATATTGTATTAGGATTTTTTGCTGCTTTTTTGAGCAATTATTACATCAATTATCTGTATACTTCTGGGCAAACAAGTTTTCTAACAGAAGCAAATGTTTGGCGTTGGATGCTCGGAATTGTTATTATTCCGTCTATTATCTATTATATTTTCTTGTTTTTTGTGCCAGAAAGTCCGCGTTGGTTGTTTACCCAAAAAAGAGATGATGAAGCTAAAAAAGTTTTGATTTCCATGCATGGAATAGAAAAAGCCAAATTAGAAACTGAAACTATTTTAGAAAGTTTAAAAGAAGACAATCAAAATACGGAAAAACTAAAAATAAAAGACCTTTTTAAACCCGCATTAAAATTCGTTTTTACGGTCGGATTGGTCATTGGAATTTTACAGCAGATTACCGGAATTAATGCAATTTACTTTTACGCAACATCTATTTTTAAACAAACCGGAATTGGCAATGATGCATCTTTTTCTTCGGGAGTTCTGTTGAGTTTTATAACAGTAGCTTTTACGATTGTAGCCATGTTTTTAATTGATAAAATGGGACGTCGTCCTTTATTATTAGTTGGTATTGCTGGAATTGCAATTAGTATGGCTTTATGCGCGTACGGATTTAAAGAAGCAAAATATCAATTAACTTTAGATAAAATAACGCTTTTAGAAAATTCAATTGCAGTAAAGTTAAAACCGATTGCAGGTAAAATTTACGAGAATGATATTGCATTTAAAAACGAAATGAAAACGCTTTTAGGGGATCAGATTTATGCTAAAAATGAAGGGACAATTTTAGAAATGGCAACTCAAATGAATGCTGTTTTGGTTTTGGTTGGCGTAATGGGATTTATTGCCTGTTTTGCCTTTTCGCTTGGGCCAGTAATGTGGGTTTTATTATCCGAATTATATCCAAATCGTTACCGTGGTTTGGCAATTGGCGTAATCGGTTTTGTAAACGGATTTGTAAGCTGGATTGTTCAGCAGGTTTTTCCTTGGGAATTATCCAATTTAGGCAATGCATTTACCTTCTCTATTTTTGGAGGAATTGCATTAATCGGTTTCTTCATATTGTATAAAATCTTGCCCGAAACCAAAGGAAAATCATTAGAACAAATAGAAATTGATTTCGTAAAATAAGATATATGATTCAGAACCCAATCTTAAAAGGTTTCAATCCAGATCCTTCAATTTGTAGAGTTGGAGATGATTATTACATCGCAACATCCACATTTGAATGGTTTCCAGGCGTGCAGATTCATCATTCAAAAGATCTTAAAAATTGGAAAGTAGTTGCGCATCCGCTCAATCGAATTTCTCAATTAGATATGAAAGGAGTTCCCGATTCCTGCGGAGTTTGGGCGCCTTGTTTGTCTTATAAAAATGGTGTTTTTTATTTGGTTTACACGAATGTAAAATCGTTTGACGGCGTTTGGAAAGACACACCAAATTATGTTGTAACGACAAATGATATTTTAGGAGATTGGAGCGAACCAGTTTACTTGACATCAGCGGGTTTTGACGGTTCTTTTTTTCATGATAATGATGGAAAAACTTGGTACATTAATATGTTGGTCGATCACAGAAATGGAAAATTTTTTGGAGGAATCGAACTTCAGGAATATGATACAGAAGTACAAAAATTAGTTGGAGAAATTTTCTATTTAACGTCAGGAACTGATTTAGGTTTTACCGAAGGTCCGCATTTATATAAACGAAACGGCTATTATTATTTAATTCTTGCCGAAGGCGGAACAGAATATGGTCATGCAGAAACCGTTATGCGTTCTAGAAACATTTCTGGACCTTATGAAAATCATCCAGAAAACCCGATTTTAACAGCGAGAAATTCGCCAGAATATGAATTGCAAAAAGCGGGACACGCTTCTTTTGTAGAAACTCAAAATGGAGATTGGTATGTTGCATTTTTGGTAAGTCGACCGCTAACTGTTCAGGGAAGATGTATTTTAGGAAGAGAAACCGCAATTGAAGAAATTGTTTGGAAAAACGATTGGCCATATTTGAATTCAGGTTCCAATTTACCTCGTTTAGAAATTCCTTCTCCAAACTTACAAGAAGTTTTTTTTGACGAAAGTCTTGAAAAAGAGCATTTTGATGCTGATACATTGCCGATAGATTTTCAAACCTTAAGAATCCCACAATCAGAAGAATGGATTTCTTTGGCAGAACGTCCAGGATTTTTAAGATTAAAAGGAAAAGAATCTCTCACGTCTACACATACGCAAGCGTTGGTAGCGAGAAGATTACAGCATTTTAAAGCAGAAATTACGGCTTCGATACGTTTTGAACCGACTAAGTTTCAGCATTTAGCTGGTTTGGTTTTGTATTATAATACAGGACATTATCATTATTTGCATATAACGAAAAGTGGAAATCAAAAGATTCTTTCTATTGTTAGCTGTTGTAATTATAAAATAATTGAACAAAAAGAAATTATTATCGTGACGGGAATTCAAGAAATACTTCTGAGAGCAACCATTAACCATGATAAATTGCAATTTCTATTTAGTAAGGATGGAAATCATTTTGAAAAAATCGGAGAAAAACTAGATATGAGCATTTTGTCAGATGATTATGTTCGTGACGAAAGCGAACGTTACCGTCCAGCTTTTACGGGATGTTTGGTCGGATTGTGTTGTCAAGATTTGGCAACGAATTCTGTTCATGCCGATTTTGATTGGTTTGAGTATAAGATTTTAGATTGTTGATTTTAGATTTTAGATTTATGAAATTAAGATATTTTATTATTGGACTTTCTGTTTTGATGTTGAGCTGTAAACAGAATCCACCGAAAATAGCGGAATTAATAGAAATTAAACGTGCCAAATTTGAGCCAAAAGATGGCGAAGTAATTCTATTTATTGGTCAAGAAAATGATGCTTTGGGCGGAACGGAAAAAGATAAAAACGGTTATTTTGACCATTTTCCCGCACCTGGCGGATTTACAATGTATACCGATATTATGCCAGGCGTCACAGAAGAATTTGATGGACATTCCTTTACATACTCAGGTTTAAACGGAATTTACGAAACGGCAGATTGGGGAGACGGGCCAGAGAATATGTCTTTACAATTAAATGATGCTGATTTTAAAAACTCGGCTTTGGCAATTGGTCTGGCGATAATTGATACTGAAGAGAAAATTGCAAGTGGCGAATTGGATTCTTACATCAAAAAAATGGGGGAATTTTTTAAGAGTTTAGGAAAACGTCCTGTTTTTCTGCGAATTGGTTTTGAATTTGACGGACCTTGGAATAGATACGAAAGAGTGGCTTACATCAATGCTTTTAGACATATTAAAGATAAATTGGACGAACAAGGCGTGACTAATGTCGCTTATGTCTGGCAGTCAAAAGGGTTTGAAAGCACTTTAGAAGATCTTGAAAAATGGTATCCTGGCGACAATTATGTTGATTGGTGCGGTTTTTCATTCTTTAATAATTACAAGCAGGAAAATATGATTGCTTTCGCGAAAGCTAAAAATAAACCTGTTTTTATTTGTGAAGCAGCGCCAACGTCAACCGATTGGAAAAATGATCCGAAAGGAAATACAGGTTTGACAAAAGAAATGAAACTTTCGAATCCGGAACAAGCAAAAATGGCTTGGGAAGAATGGTTTGTTCCGTTTTTTAAAACCATAAACGATAATCCGAAAACGGTAAAAGCAATAAGTTATATTAATGCTAATTGGAAAGACAAACCAAGATGGAAAGTAAATCCAACTTTTAAAGGAATTGATTCCAGATTGCAATTAAGCGATTTCATTACCAAAAAATGGAATGAAGAAGTTGGGAAAGACAAATATTTAAAAGCTTCACCAGAACTTTTTGATCAATTATACAATTAAATCATTTTTGCTTTTTATTAAAAACATGACAAAAAAATGCTAAACATTACGTTTAGCATTTTTCTTTTGTTTTAAGCTCTAAATTGGATTTCTGTAATTATTTTAACGTTATTGCAATTTTTAAAATAGTTTTATTAATCACAGTTATTAAATAAGACAAAAACATCTTTTATTAAATAAAAAATTGCATTTCGTTAAAATAAATACAAAATAGTGTGTACTTTTGTTGCCGAAACATAATTCAAGCAATTGAAAAGATTATTTATCATAGTGCTTTCCATTTTAATCTTGTCGCCATCTTTTGGCAGCTTGTTCATTTATGCTTCCTTCAAAATAAATCAAAAAGAAATTGCGCAAACTATTTGTGTGCAACGTAAATCAGTTTTTAATTCTTGTAACGGTCGATGCGAACTTCAAAAGAGCATAAAAAAATATGCTGATAACGAGAAAAAGCAAGATAGTCTGAAAGAAAAACTAGAATTGGTATATGTTCAAAATTCTCCTGAAGTTAAATTTTCAGTTATTTCTTTAGTAGAATCAAAAGAAAATGCTTCAATTTTATTCGAAAAGAAACCTATCAAGGCTTCTAATCTTACTTTTCATCCACCGCTCTGTTTGGCTTAGATCAGAGTTTCCAGTTTAATTTGTATCCTATTTGAAATCATTGCAATGAATTCAATGCTATATGCAATATAAATGTAATGTGTTTTCACTTCAAGAATTCGCTACGTTTATTTACGGCGTTAGTTTTATTTACATTTTTCCTTTATAGCCGAAACTGTTGATCTTATTCTTGTAAGTTCACGGCATTTGTCATGTTTTGATTTTCGAAACTTCATGGCATTCTGCTACAATTTAAACAGTTTTAAAAACATTCATTACAAAATGAAATCTTTTAATTTTCTAGTATTTGCATTACTTTTTGCAATTACTTCTTGTACCATTGACAAAACAGATTACGAAGCAGAAACTGGTTCTCAAGTTCCAGAATCTTATGAATTTAAAGAAGCAGTTTCACTTACTAGCGGTAATTACAAAATTACTATTGACGCTTTAAACGGGACATTCTATAAAGGTTATAATGAGCTTCATGTCAAAGTTTTGAATACACAAACAAATCAAATTTTAAATACTTCTGCTGTAACTTTTTTGCCAATAATTACGAATGCAGACGGAAGCAAAAGTTCTTGCCCGCATGAATATAAAATAGCTTACGATGCGACAAATAAATATTATGTTGGATATTCTGTTTTTACTGGCGAAAGCACAACTACAGCAAGTTGGAAACTATATATGAGTTTTACTGCTGATAATCAGAAATATGATATCAATAAAGATATTTCTGTTCAAAAACAAAGCAATAAAAACTTGAATATGACGGCATTTACAGGAAATGACGGCGAGCAGTATTTTATCGCTTTGGTTTCTCCTCAAAAACCAACGGTTTCTGAAAACAAATTGGTTGCGGGCATTTACAAATACAATAAACCAACGACTTCTGCGGGAACTTTTCCTGATCCGAGTCAATTTTCTTATTCAGAAGTAACTGGTTTTACCTTAAAATTAGATCCAAGAATGCCCGAACCTTCTATGGGAAATCACTCTTCGCCAAACAATAAAGATTTGGTACAAGAAAACGATGGTTTGTATCACGGTGTTGTCAATTATACGATGACGGGAAATTGGACGCTGAATTTAATTATGATGAATCAAAACGGATTGATTTTAAAAGGAACTGTGGTTCCAACCGATTTTACGCCTGGAATTGAAGGAGTTAAAAGTGAACTTTATATTGATACTTTATTCTAAAAACATGAAATATATTATAATGCTGCTTTTTTTGGGAATGTCTGTTAACGCTCAAAATCCGCACGCGCATCACGACAGCATCAAAAATTTAGAAGAAGTAACAGTAAAAAACGCCACTAAAAAGAAGATCGAAACAGAAATGAAAATGGCGGTTTCGGTTGATGAATTTTTATCTTCTTCAGATAATATAAGTTTTATAAAACGCGGAGCTTACGCTTGGGAACCTTTGCTAAATAATATGAGTACAGAACGTTCGACCGTTACAATTGACGGAATGCACGTTTTTGGCGCTTGTACCGATAAAATGGATCCGATTACTTCTTATGTAGAAAGCAATAATCTTTCGGCAATTGATATCAAATCAGGGCAAGAAGGAAGTCTTCACGGCGCAACTGTTGCGGGAAGTATTGATTTAAAAAGAAAAAGCACACCATTTAGCGCTCAAAGAAAATGGAACGGAGCCTATCAAAGCGGATTCGAATTCAACAACAAACAGTTTTTCAATCTTGGAAATGTCTCCTATTCAAGCAATAAATTTGTAGCCGACGGAAGTATTTCGTACCGAAAAGCAGACAATTATTATGACGGAAATGATAACGAAGTAAAACATTCACAATATAAAAAGTTCAATACTTCGATTGGTTTGGCGTATAAAACAAGCGAATTATCTGCCGTAAGAGTCGATGCGATTTTTGATATGGCTAAAGATGTTGGTTTTCCGGCGCTTCCAATGGATTTATCACTTTCTAGAGCGCTGATAACTTCGGCTGCTTACAAACAATTATTTGAAAATGGTTTGGTAAAAGTGATTGATACGAAAATCTATTTTAATGCCATTGAGCATTATATGGATGATACGACGCGTCCTGAAAATCTGGTTCATATGGATATGCCAGGTTGGAGCACTACGTATGGTTTGGTGTCTAAAGCAAATTTGAAAAAAGATAATTATGCGGCTGAAATTCAATTGAATGCGTACGATAATTTGTCTATTGCAGAAATGCGAATGTATCCGCAAGATCGAAGCAAAAGAACGATGTTTGCCTACAGCTGGCCTTGGGTAACAACACGTTACGCGGGACTTTCGATGAATAATTCTTGGGACATTTCAGATAAAAGTCAGGTGAATTTGGGCGGTTCTTTGGGCGTGAATTACAATTACTCAAAATATGTAGAATTCAACTGGATTTTTCATCCAGGAGCGCCACAGGAAAAAACGAGATTTTTACCAAATCTTCATGCGGGTTATCAATTAAATATTGACCAGTTTGATTTTTCTGTTGGAGCGGGTTACGGTCACAGAGCGCCTTCTGTTTCTGAAGGTTACGGATATTACATTTACAATAGTTTTGACCGTTACGATTATATCGGAGATCCAAATTTGAAAAATGAAATTTCATACGAAGGAAATGCAAGCGCGGGTTTTAAAAACGAGAAATTCAGTCTTCAAGGAAAAGTAAATTATTTCTATATCCAGAATTATATTATTGGAAGAATTTTGAGTATGGGAAGTCCGATGAATTATCAATCGGTTGGTGTAAAAGGTTATACTTCATTAGATTATGCGACACTTTTAAATTTTTCTGTGAATGCAGGTTACGATATTTTAGAACATTTGCATTGGAAAGGAACCTTAATGTATGCGCGCGGAATGGATAATTTAGGTGGAAATTTACCTTTTATACGTCCGTTGAGTTACCAGACTTCGCTACATTTTATGCATAAAAATTTAGGAATCCAAACTTCTGTAAATGGCGATTTTGAACAAATTAATTACAGTCCAGAATATGGGGAGGATTTAACTTCGGCGTATACGATTTGGAATCTTTCTGCTGATTATTCTTTTAAAATCAATAAAGTAAAAACGACGGTTCAAGTTGGTGCAGAAAATTTATTAAATGAATATTACAGCACTTATGCCGATTGGGGAAATATTTCGAGAATGGGACGTAACATTTTTACTTCTTTAAAATTCACTTTATAAAATGAAAAAAGTTTTTAGTTTCACAATGACGATTTTGTTCTTGTTGGTTTCGTTCCAACAGGCACTTATTGTTGTGCACTTTAAACTGAATCAGCAAGATATAGAAAAAGAATTCTGCGAAAATAAAGCTAAACCAGAATTACAATGCCATGGAAAATGTCATTTAAAGAAAGAATTAGAAAAGTCTGAAAAGAACGATTTGGAGTTAAATAGTATTTTCAAAAAAATAGATATCCTTCAGAATCAGAATTTTGATTTTCCAGTTCACATTCTAAAAATGATAAATAATAAAGTATTGATTTATAAAGAATTTGGTCATTTTGAACCTTATTTAGAAATTTTTGTTCCGCCGCCTATTTTATTTTTTGCTAAACGTTGAAAAATATTTAACACATAGAAACATAGGTTTGAATGCTTGGAAAAAGGCGTTTCACTTGCATTAACAAACATAGCTATGTGTTAGAAACTAGTTTCTTTTTAAAATCTTATTTATTAATTATTTTAAATAAAATCTATGTTTCTATGTGTTGAAAAAATGTTATACATCAATTTTAAAAAATAGAAATACAAAAATTTAAATATCACAAAATGCAAAATTTTAAAAAATACCTATTATTATCAGTTGCCGCATTGGCTTTCGTATCATGTTCAAGTGATGATGATAATCCAGTTGCGAACAATGTAACGCTAGAATTTACGAATACATTTAAAAGTAACACGATTGTTCTTGGAAATGCAACATCAACTTCTGCAACTGCAAATACTTCGGCGGCTGGGCAAATTCATCATTTTTCAGAATTGAAATACGTGATCAGTAATATTCGTTTGGTGAAAGATAATGGAACTGAAGTTCCTTACAACGTAAATGATTTAGACAAAGGCGCAACTGTAATTGACCAATCTAAAACATCTTCTTTGAGCTACGTTTTAAGCAATATTCCGTCTGCCACTTACAAGCAGATTAAATTTGGGTTGGGAATCAAACCAGAACAAAACACTCTAGATCAAGTACGTTTTCCAAATTTCTATGCAGCTGCAGGGGCAAACGACACGCAAATGATGTGGGAATGGGGAAGTGGCTACCGTTTTACAAAAGTAGAAGGATTTTATGATACGGATAATAAAACGATGTCAATTCATACCGGAAGTACGGTTGAAGGAACTGCTCCAAACTACACACAAGGTGTAAATGCCTATAGAGATATTACGTTGAACTTAACTACAAATGCGATTGTGGGAAGCAAAGCGCCAAAAATTAAAATTAAAGCTGATTTTGATAAATTATTGAGCGGAAAAATCAACACGATTACTTTGTCTACAGGAACAGGAATGAATGATAATGCAACTCCGAACGTTCATACTGCGGCACAAATGGTAAAATTTGTGGACAATTTAGGAGGAAATGGTTCAAGCGATATTAGCGGAATGTTTTCTGTTAGTAGTGTAGAAAACTAAAATATTTCAGAGCCGTCTGAGAATAAAATCAGACGGCTTTTTAAAATTCATTTAAAATGAAAAAAATATTTGTTTTTATATCAATGCTTTCATTATTAACGTCTTGTAATAATGACGATGCTGACATGATTGCTATTGATAATCCTGAAATTGCTTTAAATATTCCATCGGGTTTTCCAGAAATAAATAGTTTTGCGAGTTTGAATAAACCAACACAATACGGTGTAGAATTAGGTGAAAAACTTTTTTCTGATAAAAGATTCAGTGCAGATAATACGATTTCATGCGCAAGCTGTCATATTCAGGCAAATGCTTTTTCTGATGATAAGCCGCAAGCAATTGGAATTCAGGGCAGAGTAGGACTTCGTAATGCGCCATCGCTTCAGAATTTATTATTTCTAAAATTTTACAATTGGGATGGAAGCAAACTGCAATTGGAAACCCAACCGTTAGTTCCGATTATAACGCATGAAGAAATGGATTCTTCCATTTTAGAAGTTATCGGTAAAATTAAGGACGATTCGGATTATAAAGTTTTATTTAGAAAAGCTTATGGCGATGGAGAAATTACACCAGAAAGAATCTATAAAAGTATTGCGCAATTTGAATATACTTTAATTTCTTCCAACAGTAAATATGATAAAGTAAAACGAAATGAAGGCGAAACTTTTACAGAAAGCGAATTAGAAGGCTATAAAACCTTTCAGCAGAAATGTGCCAGTTGTCATTCGGGAGAATTATTTACGGATCAGAGTTTTAGAAATATCGGCTTTCCTTTAAATAAAGATACAAACGAAGCTGGACGCGGACGCGTTACGGGAATTGCTTCAGATTTTATGAGTTTTCGTGTTCCAAGTTTGAGAAATATTGAATATACAGCTCCTTATGGTAGTTTTGGACAGTTTTCTGATTTAAAATCAGTTCTGGATTATTTTGATAAGGGAGTTTTAGATGCAGATAATTTAGATCCGATTTTTAAGAATAATGGTAAGAGAATTCCGTTGTCTGAGTTGGAAAAAAACAATCTAATTGCCTTTATGAAAACGTTGAGTGATAAACAGTTTGTTGGAAAGTAATTTGCTAAGCCCTTATTTTACAGCATTTTTAGCTCTTTTTAATAAGAATAAAATGTTTATAAGGTGTTGATAAATAGTGGGTTGTGACCTGTGTTAAAAAAAAGTTTTGATTGATTAATTGTTTTAAATTTATAATTAAATGATAGTTAATTAATTAAAAGAATTTGCATATGGGAAGAGCTATAAAACTACAGGTTCGTAAAGAATTAGATGGCAAACAGCAATTTAATTTAATTAAGTTGAAAGGCAGTTTAATTACTAAAGGATATACCGAAATTATACACATCAGTGATAAGGATGAAGAATTTCATATCAACTCTTTCGAAACCGAAGCAAAAAATGAAGTAAGAGAATTTATTCTCGATTTTATCGTCAAAGAAAATTTGAGTAATACCATAAGCGTTCTAGTGTAATAGCTTTTTAAATAAGATATTACACAGAATTCGCTTGTATTACAATTTATACAGCTGTAGAAATAGTTGTATTTTCGTCTAAATAATTGTTCTGTTCTTGGAATGTATTATTTGGTTTTTCATCCCAATCTCCCCAATCTCCTACGTAAGTTTTACGAAATATTAATTCGTTATTATCTCCTGCACAAACGCTTAAACGATTGTTGCACACAACTTTATTTTCGCTTTTATTTATTTGTAGATTTTTCATGGCGTTTGTATTTAAGATTTTTCAAATTTACAAATACCTGAATTCTAAAATGTTATATCTGAAATCTGTTTTGTTGTCAAATTCACACCTTACTTAAATAAAAATCTCCCAGTTTCTAAGCATTGAAACTGGGAGATAGTGAAAAAAAATAAACACAAACTTTTTTAGAATGAATATCTAACTCCAAATTGTCCTTGAAATCTAGACGCTAACTGATCTACAGTATAAGGTGTTGAAGTAGGTTTTTGGAACGTATAAGTTGGATCTCCTGTAGCAACTCCGCCAAGGTTTCCTGATTTTGTTAAACCAATATTTGCTGTTGAATTGTACGTGTTTGGAACGAAATAACTTCTTCCCCAATCTTTGTTGATTAAGTTTCCAACGTTTGCCACGCTAAATGAAATTTGGAAAGTTCCGACTTTAGTAACCTGAATTTCATCCATCAATTTCAAATCAGCTTGAATGTTCCAAGGTGTTGTATCGCCATTTCTTTGCGTGAAAGTTCCTCTTCTACTTTTTAAATAATCATTTCCATTAATAAAAGCTTCGTAATCTGCTACTTGCTGTGCAGCCGTTGCAGATGGAACTCCTGCTGAATTTACTCCGATATATTTTGCAGCTTCTGCAGCATCTTTAAAGATGTAAGCCAATCCTGCTGCTTGTCCAGTTCCTGCAATTGTTGAATTTACAAATCCCCAAGAAAATGGATTTCCTGATTGTGCATTAAAATAAACATTAGCTGATAATGTATTGTTTGATGCTAATTTTACTCCATATCCAACATTAGAAACAATTCTGTGTTTAATGTTAAAGTTAGAAGTTGCCAATTGCGGATTATTTGGTGTCAACGATTGATTCATTTGGAAGTTACTTTCCATAGAATTACGAATTCCGTTTGTAATATCGCGAGAATTACCATAAGTATATGCCACCATAAAGTTAAAACCGAAATCGTAAGTTTTAGAAATCATTTCTGTTATGCTGTAACGGTAACCTTTATCAGTGTTTGATAACAAATATGCATTTGAGAAAGCAGAATTTATGTTTGCTGCATAAATTGGCATTTCATGTTTAGTATCATAAGAAAAATAAGTTGGATTATCCGTTTTATTTACTTGTTGAAATTCTAAATCGCGAATTACTTTTGTGTAAATACCTTCAACAGTAAATTTATAACCATCAATAGTTTTATCAAAAGCCAATGAATTTCTTAAAACAGCTGGCATTTTAAATTTATTGTCTACTAAATCGGCTTGTACTTTTGGAGTTGCATCATGATATCCGTTAAGTCCGCCTGTTGCCAAAGGATCTCCCGCAGCCGCAACTTGAGCAGCTGTAAGGTTGTTTTTATCGTAACTTCCGTAACCAACACCATCATTATAATAGGCATAGCCTAACCAAGCAAACGGAATTCTTCCTGTAAATACTCCAGAACCTCCGCGAATTACAAATGTTTTATCTTCATCAACATTATAAGTAAAACCAATTCTTGGAGAAACTAAAGCCGTACTGAAGAAATTATTTTTAATTTGGCTTAAAGGCGTGTATGTATAAGTTGTTCCGTAGTTTGGATCAGCTGGAGAATTTTGAACTTGCGGACTTAATTTCGGTTTGTTTGGAATGTCTGTATAATCTACACGAACACCAGGCGTTACTTTTAATCTGCTTCCAACTCTAATTTCGTCTTGAGCATAAACACTGTAAAGATTTACTTTGAATTTTGCATAAGGATTATCAAAGATTTCATCTCTTGTAGAACCGTCAAACGGATAAGTTCCACGAACACGAGTAGGAAGTTTATTGTAGAAATCTGCAAGAGACTTGTAGGAAACTCTTCCGTTTAAAGCATTTACAAATCCGTAATTAATGTCGTAAAATTCGTTGTGCGTACCAAATAATAAAGTATGATTTCCTGTTTTGTAAGTAAGGTTATCTGTAAGTTCGGCTGTATTTTGTTTCATGTTGAAAACAGTCGCTTCACGATCATTTCCTAAGAAAATTGTTCCTCCATTGTATCCAATTTCTGTTTGAGGGAACATAATATTGTTCGATTTAGGATCACGATAATCTTTAATAGCAGAATAACTAGCAATAAAAGAGTTCGACCATTGACTGTTAAAATGACTTTTAAGCTCTAAAACCGTACTAATAGATTGGTTTTTTTGTGTAAAATCCATTCCTGAGAAACGGAAGTTTGCGGCATCTCGCTCTAAGTTTGTTGCTTGAGAAACTACCGTATTGTTTCGTAAAGAGATCGAATGTTTATCGTTAATTTTCCAATCTAATTTATTGAAGAATTTCTGGCTTTTTGCGAAGTTGTTATAAGAACCATAAGTTCCTGGATCAAATCCGTAGTTTGTTTTTACGAAGTTCGAAATTTGTTCAGCAGTTGCATTATCAACCAAAGAAGTCAATTTTCCGTTGGCATCTGTTTGTCCAGCATTGTAGAAAATTGGATCTGTTCTTTCAGCATATTCCATATTCGTAAAAAAGAATAATTTATCTTTTACAATTGGCAAACCTAATCTAAATCCGATTTGGTAATCTCCAAACGCTTTAGGCATTTTAGAACCGTCACCAGCATTGTTCGGACCTGTAAGTGTGGCACTTCTACCGTAAGAATAAATAGATCCGCTTACAGTATTTGTTCCGCTTCTTGTTACGGCATTCACGCTTCCTCCCAAAAAGTTTCCTAATTTAATATCGTAAGGAGCAATGTAAACCTGAATATCTTGAATGGCATCTAAACTGATTGAGTTAGAACGCGTACTGCTTCCTGGCATTCCAGAAGTTCCCGATTGACCTCCTAAAGACGGACTAAAACCAATCGCATCGTTATTAATAGAACCGTCAATAGTGACGTTGTTGTATCTAAAGTTTGTTCCAGCAAAAGAGTTGTTCGAACTCTGCGGAACCAATTTAGTAACATCTTGAATTCCGCGGTTTATTAATGGAAGTCCGTTTACTTGTTTTTCGTTGATGTTTGTACCATTATTTTTAGAAGAAGGTTTAGAACTTGTAATTACAACTTCTTCCAAAACATTATTATCTGCTTTTCCAACTACAATTGTTGGCAAATCATTGTCGCCAAGCGCTAAATGAATTTGAGCATTTGAATAATCTTTGGTGTCTTTACTTTTAATTTCTAATTCGTAAGGACCGCCGGCATTTAAATTTTCGAAACTGAATCGACCTTGTTTGTCTGTAGTTGCTCTGTAAACAGCATTTGTAGGTAAATGAGTTAGAGTAACTTCGGCATCGATAACTGCAGTTGTTCCATCGTTGACTTTAGCAGACAAAGAAGAAGTAGTAATCTGAGCAAAAATACTTCCTGCAGTAAGAAGCATTAAAGCCGTGAATAAGAGTTTTAGTTTTGTCATGTTATTTTAGTTATTATTTTCGACAAAGAAACTCTCTTTACTTGTTTTCGATTTAAGGCTTTTGTTAACGAAAAATCAAAAAAAATGACAATGTTAATTTATGATAATGGATAGGTTATTTTATAAATAAGTCTGTAAGTCTTTAAAATCAAGACTTTGCTGAAAATCCCAGAAATAAAGGGATTAGAGGTAGATTTAAACCAGATTAGAGATAGATTAGAGTGTTACGAGAATGTTACCAACTAGAGAAATCGTCATTTTTGAAATTTAAATTAACGCTATTTTATTCTACTTTTTCTAAGGAAATAAAAGTGAAAAACTAGTTCCTTTTTCTAGCTCAGAATCGACCGTTAAAGTAATATGATGGCGTTTTAAAATTTCCATAGTTATAAAAAGTCCTAAACCTTGACCTTTTATATGACGCGTACGATCACTTCTAAAAAAGAGATCAAAAATAGATTCTTTGTCTTTTTCTGCAATTCCAGAACCTTGATCGATAATTTTTATTAAAAGTTTTTTATCTTTTTCTAAAGCAAAAATACTTACAGGCGCAGGAAAAGAAAACTTTATAGCATTATCTACAATATTATATAGCGCCGTAAAAAGCATATGTTTATTGGCTTGAACAGAAAGTAATTCTTCATTTTGAATGGCTTCCAAATTAAGAGATACTTTAGATTCGGGATATTCAATTGCCTTTTTTTCAAGAACATTCCATAAAATTTCATCAATTCTTATGTTTTCCATTTGGTCAGGTTCGCCAACTTGCAATCCAGATAAAACTAAAAGTCCGTCTAAAATAGATTTTAAATGGAAAGTATCTTTTCGAAGCGATTTTAAAACTTCTTCATATTGCTCGTTAGTTCTGGGTTGTTGCAACGAAACATCAATATCTCCAATAATAATAGTAAGCGGCGTTTTTAGTTCGTGTGAGGCATTTTTCAGGAAATTATTCTGAATCGTAATACCGCTTTCCAGTCTTTCTAAAAGATAATTAAAAGTCGTAATAAGTTCTCGAACTTCATCTTTTCCGCTTGTTGGCATTTCGAGTCTAGAATGCAGATTTTCTGTCGTAATCGTGTTTACTTTTGCAATAACATCTTCAAAAGGCCTAAAAGTTTGTTTTGCTAAATATCTTCCAATAAAGAAATTAAGCGGAATTACAAATAAATACGAAAGAATAAAAATTAAACCAAGAACATCTAATTGTTGGTCGCCAACGGTATCAATTCCAGAAACGACAATAATAAAATCGCCCTGATTATCTTTATAAAATAAACCTGTAAATTGTCTCTCTTCTTTTGTAAAATGTAAAATTCTGTTTTTAGAAATGGCTTTTAATTCTAGATCATTTAGTTGAATATCAAGTCCATCATGCAGATAAAGTTCTTTTGTTTTAGCATTGTAAATTCTGATAGATTGGTTGGTGATTTTCTTATATTCAATTTCTATAGTTTGGTAACGCGAACTGTCATTTTTAGTGATTTCATCTTTTTCAAAATAAAAAAAAGCCGTTATTAAAGCACTGTCTTCGAGTCTTTCATAATAAAGTTCCTGTCTATGTTTTTTAAAAAGCAAAAAAGAACCAGCCAGCACAAGTCCAACTATAAAAGCAAAAAGCAATGTCGAATTGACGGATAATTTGGTTTTAAGATTCATTGATCTTGTTTTTGAGCATATATCCAGTTCCTTTTATAGTATGAATAAGCGGAGTAGGGAAGTTCTTGTCTATTTTATTTCGTAGATAATTAATGTAAACATCAACGGTATTGGTATTCATATCAAGATCCAGATTCCAAACGGCTTCCGCAATTGCAATTCTAGAAAGTGCTTTTTCACGGTTTTTCATGAAAAAAATCAGCAATTTTAATTCTCTAGAAGAAAGATTAAGTTCTTTTCCGTCTCTCGTGGCGCTTTGTTCTTTCATATTAATTTCAATTCCAGCATACGATTGAAAATCTAAAATTCCGCTGCTAAATTCAGAACGACGAAGCTGCGCGTTTATTCGAGCCAAAAGTTCTTCAAACATGAAAGGTTTTGCCAAATAATCGTCGGCTCCAGCCTGAAGTCCTTTTACTTTTTCGTGAGGTGTGTCTAAAGCGCTAAGAATAAGTATAGGTACAATTATTTTTCTGCCTCTTAAGATTTCGCAGACTTCAAAACCAGTTAAATCAGGAAGCATAATATCGAGTATAATAATATCATACTGATTTTCCATTACTTCATTAATGGCGTCAAAACCTTTATTGATATTTTTAACCTGATAAAGTTGTTCTTCAAGTCCTCTAATAATAAAAGAAGCTACTCTCGGATCGTCTTCAACTAATAATACTTTATTCATAGCAGTAATTGCAAATAGATGGACTAAAAGTAATTCTCTAAATTCAAATCAGAATACTTTTTTGTCATTTTTTGAAATAAAAGGAAATTACAATTTAGAAAGATCGTCAATGGTATAAAATTTCAACCCTTTTTCTTTGGTATATTTGCAAAGTTCTTCTAAAGCATAAAGAGGCGTTTCGATTTTTTCGTCTGCATTTTCAACCGTTTTATGACCGTAAAAAATCACGATTTTATCATGCGCTTTGGCATAATCCAATAAAGTTTTATAATACGGAATATTAAATTGTTTGTAATCGTCATCAATTCCTAATCCATAAACTAAGCGATTTCCTTCGTAATAACAATATTGTTGTGGAGCAGGAATTTCATCATAAGTTGTGCCTCGAATAATATCAAAATGTTTCAATAATTCTTTGTCTAATTCGGCATCGCGTGCGCCATCAGGATACGCAAAAGAATGAATGTTGAAACCGTCTTTTTTCATTTCAGCTTTCAAAGGAATTATATCATCTTCTATATATTTCTGTATTCCAAATTCTTTTGAATATTTCAATGCATTCAAATGATTATAACCATGACCTGCAATATCATGTCCCATATCTTGCAAATAATGTAATTTGTCTTTTTGATCTCTGGTCAAACTTCCGTACCAGCAAACAAAAAAGGTTGCTTTCCAACCTAGCGGATGTAATAGTTTTTCAGCGTTGTACCAATCGTCAATATAATCGTCGTCAAAAGTAAAAACAACTCCTGGTGGATAAGATTTTTTTACTGGTTTTAAAGGAGTTTTTTCTTCAGAGTACATCTTAAAAACCACAACTAATGCAATAACAGCTACAAGTAAAATTGCTGCTATTTTTTTAGAAAATAAATTCTTCATAAAGAGAAAATTAAGTTAGTTCTCAACTATAAATTCGATACAATTTTATCCTTTTTCATTTTCCGTTTTCGTACGTATAAAGATATTTCTTTTTAAATGAATTTTAGATGAATGTTTTAAAAATGAATCAGTTTTTCTTCTTCAAGATCCAGATAATACATTTGTTTTCTAATAACAGATTCGTCTATATTTTGATCTTCTTTATTTCGGTTAATCAGCCATTGCCTTTGCTGATTTAGCAAATCGAGATAAATTGCTTTTAGTTCATTTCCAATTGACTCGTCCTCAATTCCTTTGCTATGCTGTTCCCATTTTAGAATTAGTTGCTGTAGAGAAGCGTTACTTTCTAACTGATCATTGTAAGTAGTTTTTAAATAATGTAAAGCGTGCGCTGCCAAATCTCTTTTTAAAATGACAGCAGCTTCTTCTGGAGAAACGGGATCGTAAATATTATCTAATTTTATTTTTTTAATGAAATACGGAAGCGTTAAACCTTGAATCAGTAAAGTCAAAAGAATCACAATAAAGGTGATGAATAAAATAAGGTTTCGCTGAGGAAAACCGTTTCCATTATCCAAATAAACAGGAATTGATAGTGCCGCAGCTAACGAAACAACGCCTCGCATTCCTGTCCAGCCTAAAATGAAAGGAGTTTTGTACCCAGGATGTCTTCGGTCGGCAACGGTAATAAAATTACGGGCAATTAGCGTTACAATTACAGCGCCATAAGCCGATAATATTCTGCTAACTATTAAAACAAATGTAATTAAAACGCCATATCCGATTGCGGTAGAAAGACTAACCCCTTCAAGTCCAGAAGTAATTTGAGGAAGATCTAAACCAATTAGCATAAAAACCAAGCCGTTTAAGATAAAAGATAGGCTTTCCCACACATTTACGCCTTGTATTCTCGATTTACTGCTCAGAAATCGATGTCTGTTATTAGATAAAAGCAGTCCGCCGCTCACCACCGCTAAAACGCCAGAACTGTGAACTTCTTCAGCTATAAGATACATTATATAAGGAGCAAGAAGCGTTAACACGATATCGACATTGGCATTTGTTGGCAGATATTTATGCGCTTTCATGAAAATCCAGCCGATTAATAAACCAATTCCGACTCCGCCAAATATCATCCAGCTGAAACTAATTGCCGCTTTGTAAAAAATAAATTGCTCGGTCGCTACAGCAATCATAGCAAATCTGAAAATGATTAAAGAAGAAGCATCATTCAGTAAACTTTCTCCCTCTAAAATAGACGACATAGTTTTTGGAACTTTAACAAATTTTAAAATCGCGCCAGCACTTACAGCATCTGGAGGAGAGACAATTCCGCCCAATAAAAAGCCCAAAGCAAGAGAAAATCCTGGAATAAAATAATTGGCTACTAAAGCAACAGAAAGTGCCGAAAGAAAAACAACTATAAAAGCAAAACTGGTAATAATGCGTCTCCAGCGCCATAATTCTTTCCAAGAAACTGCCCACGCAGCTTCGTATAATAAGGGAGGCAGAAATATAAAAAAGATAAGATCGGGCTCGATTTGTATCACGGGAACTTTCGGAATAAAACTAATCGCTAATCCAGCTAAAACCAATAATACAGGATAAGCTACTTTTATTTTATCAGCTAACATAATTAGCAATAAAATGACTAAAATAATAGCTAAATAGAAAGGAAAGTTTTCGAGCATTCTTTATTTTTTAATTTAAAAGTCAACAATATTTTAACCTTATATAGGTATTTCTTTGTTCAAATTTATCAATTTCAGTTGAATATGCTCAAAAAAAATGCTAACCTATTTAGATTAGCACTATCGGGATTATTTTTTTTAATTTATAAGGCTTCGTACCAACTTAAAATATAGTCCGCAACACTTTCCCATCCAGGTTCTCCACAAATAAAATGACTTTTGCCGTCAAATATTTTTAGATCTACACGTCCAGCATTGTCTCTATATTTTTTAGCAATTGTTTGAGTTAGGTTGGGAGGAAAGATATGATCGTTACCGCCGCCGATAAAAAGAATGGGCTGATGTGGCTTTTTGAAATTGATATTTGAAAAAGAATTTAAAACCAATTCTCTACTGACTTTATAACTTTCTGGGACTGCATACTTTTCAAAAGCAATTTTTCTCTGCGTTTCTGGAATCGTATTAAAAAAAGCATAATCATACCAATCGCGACTTCCCATAAAATATTTTTTGGAAGAGAAGAAACCAAAAGCAGGCAATACCGTTTTTAACGTTTGAAATGGCGGAAAGACGTTTTTAGGAGGTGCACCATCAATACTAACTCCTGCGGCAGCTTTTCCTAATTCGACTAACTTTAAGGCAGCCATTCCAGCCATAGAATGACCAATAACTAAAGGTTTTTCTGGTAATGAATCTATTAATCTGCTAATATTATTTACCACATCTATAAAACCGGTTTTAGTCAAATCTGGATGAACTTTTGTTCTCAATTCAGCAGGATTTCCTTCGTGTCCGGGGTTTGCAGGCGTGTAAACAGTATAACCCTTATTTTCATAATGCTGTTTCCATTCTGCCCACGTATTGTCGTTGACGAAGTTTCCATGAATAAGCACAATATTTTTTGATTTTGACATGATTTTTTATTTGATTAAAGTTAGAATTTCTTTAAAAATTTCTCGTCTGGAGTCTCTAACAAGTTCATAAAGACACATTTCAAGAGTTGTTATTCCTATTCCTTTATGTTGAAGTTTTTGCACGGCAATATCAATACTTTCTTTTGTTCTTGAAGAAATGCAATCTGCCACAATTTCTACTTCAAAATTATGTTCTAAAAATCCCATAGCAGTTTGATACACACAAATATGTGCTTCTATGCCACATATTAGCCACTGTGTTTTACCAGAATCAATAATCGCTTTCTGAAAAGTTTCATTAGCAAATGCATTAAAACTATATTTTTCAATTGGTTTTTGATGAGCTAATAATCTATCTAATTGCGGAATCGTTGCTCCAAGTCCTTTCGGATTTTGCTCTGCCCAAATTATCGGAATTGAAAGTATTTGACAACCACGAATTAATTTTTCTAGATTTAAGGCTAATTTTTCGCTTTCGTTTACAATTTGAGCCAGTTTTCCTTGAACGTCAATTAAAATTAATCCGGTGTTTTCTTGCTTTAGCATAACTTCAATTATTTGAAATTAAATTTACGGATTTATTTTGTAAAGTGTTTATTTTTAGTTTGTTATGATTTTTTTTGCACAATGATTTACTTCAAATATTTTTTAAGTTCTGCGGCAGCTTGAAGAAATAAAGCTTTCGTTTGCGGAATTTCTGCCAGACCATTTAACAAACCAAAATCGTGAATTACGTCATTGTAACGGACCGTTGTAACAACAACTCCTGCATCGCTTAATTTACGTCCGTAAGCTTCTCCTTCATCTCTTAAAATGTCATTTTCAGCGACTTGAATTAAAGTTGGTGGCAAACCTTTTAGTTGTGCTAAACTGGCTTGCAATGGCGAAGCATAGATTTCTTTTCTTTTTGAAGGATCAACATATTGATTCCACATCCATTGCATTAAAGTATCGGTTAAAAAGCGTTGTTTGCCATATTGTTTATACGATTCTGTTTCAAAATTGGCATCGGTTACTGGCCAGAAAAGAATTTGAACTTTGTATAAAGGAGTTCCTTTTTCTTTCGCCATCAGAGCGCTTGCTGTAGCAAGGTTTCCGCCAGCACTATTTCCAACAATTCCTAATTTACTTCCATCAACATTAATTTCGCTTCCGTGCGCTGCAATCCATTTTGCTGCTGCGTACACTTCATTTACAGGCTGCGGATATTTTGTTTCTGGCGCTAAAGAATAATTGACAAAAACGCCAACATAGCCAGTAAGAACAGTCAAATCGCGAACCATTCTTTTATGTGTCGGATAATCGCCTAAAACCCAGCCGCCGCCGTGAATGAACATAAAAACAGGAAGTTTACCTTTTGCACCCGCAGGACGAACTATATTAAGTTTGATTTTGTAACCGTCTGATGTAATTTCTTTTTCCGATTCTTCAATTCCAGATAAATCTACTTTAAAAGCATTTTGCGCACCAACCAAAACATTACGCGCATCTGGAACTGGAAGAGATTCTAACGGTGCGCCACCAGCATTTAAAGGTTTTAAAAAGGCTTTTACGGCTGGCGTTAAATGCGGATCTGAAGCATAATCTGTTTGGGCATAACTTTTCATAGTCATATTGGTTAAAATTATATATGGAATTACGATCATTTTTAAAAAGCTTGATATTTTCATGATGTTTAAAACTTAGATTAATTTTTTATTTTACAGCATAAGGCAATGAAAGATTACCGCTGGCAACGGTATATACTTTGTAAACGCCAAGCATTGGTTTAGAACCCTCAGAATCGTGAGAACCGCCAGCGCCCGTGCTAACTTCCATGTAACAGCTTACAGCATCGAATTTGAAATTGGTTTTGTTGTTGATTCTAAAATCTGGTACAATAACTTTTATCGAATTTCCTTTTGCCACAATATGAAAACCCGGACTGTCCATATACATTGCCATTCCAGGATTTGTTGGCGGTAAAACTACATTTGGATCACCTTTTGTAAATTCTTTTACCGAAAGCCCGCCGGCAACGCGTTTGTCTTCAACAAGTAAAACCCAATGCGCATGCCAGATTAGTCCGTCATTAAGATAATTTCCGTCTAGATTTTCATCCCAAAGCGGTGTATCTTCAAAATCAGGATGAGACGTAAGAGCAAGCGCCACAATCCCTTCGGCTTGACCGAAACCAATATCAGAGGATTTTAAAGTAGTCGGAAAGACATAAGCCAAAACCGGCGCACCGTTTAGTTGTCCGACAGGTTTAGGCATTGTTTTTCCTGCAGTTCCTTCTACTTTAATATCCCAAACGGTAAGACCTAAATCTGCTTTGTGGGTAATTGTGGCCGATTTAATTTTAAAATCTTCATTGTTATAAGTACTGCATTTATCACAAGCTTTTGCAGTGCCATAATTAACAAATAGAATGATTAATAGCAATATTGATTTTTTCATAATAAATGGTTTTGAGTGTTAATTTGCTCAAGAAACCAATTTATATGCCATGTCAATAAAATGCCTATTAATAGCTATTTAGCGCTTTTTCAGAAGAATAAATGCGCTATATTTCGCTAAACGGATTTAGATTAGTGAGATTTCGCTATAAAAGAAAAGCGAAATCATTAGCTACTTATTTTCTTTTTTCGATGATTGGAAATTCTTTAGAAAACTCAATTTTAAGAATTGTTCCGTTTTTATTTTCCATAGAAAAATGCGCTTCCAAATCGTCGCTCAAACCCTTAATTAAACTTAATCCGAAAGAATTGATTTTTTTAGAATTGATATCAGTATCAAAACCAACTCCATTATCAGCAATGGTTAAAAGATATTTATTTTCTGAAGTCGCCTCTAAGGTTACATAAATCAATCCTATGCGATTTTCTGGAAAAGCATATTTTATTGAATTTGTGATAGATTCATTTAAAATAAGTCCAAGTGGAACTGCCTGAGCAACATCCAATTCTAAAGGATCTATTTTTATTTCGAAACGAATTCGTTGACCAAGCGAAAATGATTCACGTAAATATTCGACCAATTCTTTGATGTAATTTGGCATATTGATCGTAGAAATATTTTCAGAATTGTATAATTTCTGATGAATCAATGACATAGAATGTATACGATGCTGGCTGTTTTTAATGGCTGAAAGTGCCATATCATTTTCTAAATAAGCCGATTGCGAATTTAAAAGGCTTATTACGGTTTGAAGATTGTTTTTTACACGATGATGAATTTCTTTCAAAAGCCATTCTTTTTCATCAAGCAAATGCCTTAAATTGATGTTTTTCTGATTGATTTCTTTTTCTTTAAGTTCTAATTCGGCATTATTTTTTTGTTTCAGTCGATATCTGTTATACAATAAAGCAATCGTAATCAGTAATAAAACCAAGCTCCAAATAGAAAGCGTATTTAATAATTTTGATTTTTTGAGAGCATTTTCTTGAAGAGATGTTTCTTGACTTAAAAGCTTGATTTTTTGTTCTTTATTTACGCTTTCATATTGAATTTTAAGTTCTTCAATTTGTTTGTTTTTTGCATAATCCATAAGCGAATCACTAAATTTCTTGTAGATTTTGTGATTCACTAGTGCAGATTTAAAATCTCCATTTGCAGAATCCAATTTATAAATTGACATATAGAGAGCTTCTGAACCATAGTTTTTATTATACTTTTTTGATAATTGATCTATTTTTTCAACATAATATTTAGTGTTCTTATAATCAGCGCGATTAGCGTAAAACAGTGCGATAGTAGAATAGCTGTTACAAACATCTCTATGAGTTTGCGGAGACTCTAAAGCATCTGCAGCTGCAGCAGTTTTTTCGAAATATTTTTCGGCTGTGCCATAATTTTTAATTCTTGCATAACAATTCGCGTAGGCAAAATTAACCAGCATTTTGTCAAAGTTATTCGGAGGCGAAAATTTACTCGTAACCGTATTCATGTATTCAATTGCCTCTTTATTTTTTCCTTTCATAGAAAGAGAAGCTGCTGCCGTTACAAAACTTTTGTACCAACTACCGCTGTTAAAAACGTTTTGTCCGTATTGAATACTTTTTTCAGCCATTTTAGAAGCTTCATCATAATGCCCCATATTTAAATAAATCAATCCTAATCTCATGTAGAAAATATCGGCAAAGGTGTAGTCTTTGGTGTTTTCCATAGTTTCTACACTTTTTAAAGCATAATAAAACGCACTTTTTATATTAAACTGAACACCTTCTATATATGAAATTGTTGTCTCTCCAAATTGCTGTTGTCTAAAACCGATTTTTCTCATGGCAGCAATATTTTGATACAGTATTTTTTTTGCATCATTAATTTTTCCGTGCCAGAAATAAATGGTGCAAATCTTCATTTTTGCTTCAATTACTTTTTCAGGAATGCCTAATTCTTCGTATAAAATTTGAGCTTCTTTTAAGATTTTTTCTTTCTCTGGATCTAAATCATATTGATAACTTGCTTGATTTAGCAAAGCATAAGCCAGAGCAGCTTTGTTCTTTTCTTTTCTGCATTGTGCGACAACCTGTTGAAAGCATTTTTTACTTTCTGGATAATTATTAATTTGGAAATAAAATTTACCCAAAAGCATTGCACTTTCGTCTTGCCACTTTTTGATTTTCAATTGCTTGCTTATTTTTATAGCTTCAGAAATATAGAAATTGGCATTTTTTAAATCGTCAGGTTTTGCAAAGGATTGAAACAAATAAAAATTTCCTAATTGAAATGCTAGTTTTAATTTGTCTTCTCCTTTAGATTTAGAAAAAAGCTGTTTTACGGCTTCAAGATTTCCTTTTTCAATTAAATCATTTCCAATAAGATAAGTTCCATCATTATAACCTTCATCATAAGCTAATAAGACGGGAAGTTTATAAGCTTTACATGTTAAAACCACCGAACTATCGGCATCAATTGATCCTTGATTGGAATTAAATAAATAAGTGGAGCAAGTTTGAATTAGCAAACGTTTCTTCTTTAAATCATAATTTGCTGTTGCAGGATGATTTTGTGCCTCAGAATTAATTAGAATAAAGAATATTAAACAAAGAGAGTAAAATATCTTCATAGTATATTGAATTATATTTTTAGTAAGTTTTTAATTAACAAATATATACACAAATTACTTTCTTGAAATTATAAATTAATATGAAAATTAATATTAAATGTGATTTTAATTTATCTATTTTTGGAAATCATTTATTTTAATTGTGATAATTAACTATTTTTGTTTCAATTAATTAAGTGCAAGATAATATAAAATTTACTCACTTATGAAAAACTCAGCCGATAACGGACATGAAGCTGTTTCTTCAGTTTTGAAAAAACGAATTTTAATTGTAGAAGATCAATTTATTGAAGCGCACGATTTACAGTTAATTCTCGAAAAAGCAAACTACGAAGTAACAGGAATTGCACGTTCGGTTGAACAAGCTTTGGAGCAAATTGAAATAGAAAAACCAGATCTTGTTTTCTTAGATATTATGCTGAAAGGAACTAGAAATGGTATCGAATTAGCACACTTTTTAAAAGAAAAAAATATTGGTTTTATATTTATTTCTGCCAATTCGAGTAAAAGTATTTTAGATCAGGCAAAAACTACGCATCCTTATGGTTTTATTGTAAAACCTTTTCGCGATCAAGATGTTTTAACAACTTTAGAAATAGCATTTTATCGTCAGCAATATAGTTTAGAATCCCAGCTAAAACAGCAATTTCAGTTGCAAAATGAAATAGCAGAAATTGTAAATTCAAACCTAAAAAAAGAAGATGCACTTCTAGCTTTCGCTAAAACAATTCAAACTTATATTCCATTTGATTATTTAGAAGCTGGTTTTGTAACGTCAACTCATTATGATAAGTTGGGAGTTCTCCGTAAAAATTTAGATTTATATCAGATTATTGATTTGAAAAAACTTTCTCAAATTTCGGAAGTTTCTGAAAAAGAGATAAATGAAACTTACAGAAAGTCGAAAATTGATAAAGAACCAATAATTTATAGTGAAGAGTCTTTAATAAATAACTTTCAGGAAGCGCCAATAAGAGCGTTGATTTCTCATAATTTCGGAATCAAATCGTATTTGGTTTTTCCCGTTTATGTGGCAACTATTCAGAGCTATCATTTTACTTTTTACAGTCGAAATTTAAATATTTATAGTCAAGAAAATTTAAAACTTTTAAGTTCAATCGAGCCTATTTTTTCTCAGTTTATTGCTAAAATTTATTCTAATGAAGATGCTGTTTCGGTAAAGAAAAAGGTAGAAATTAAAAACAATAAGCCAATTTCAGAAGGTTTTGAAGGAATTATTGGCAATAGTTCTCAAATGGTTTCAGTTTTTAATTACATCCGAAAAGTCGCGCCTTCAGATACTTCTGTTTTGGTTTTAGGCGAAAGCGGAACTGGAAAAGAGAAGATTGCGCAAAATATTCATGCCTTATCTCCAAGAAAAGAAAAGCCACTTGTCATTATAAATTGTGGCGCAATTCCAGAAAATCTGGCAGAATCGTTGCTTTTTGGCCACGAAAAAGGCGCTTTTACGAGCGCAATGGACAGAAGAATTGGCAAATTTGAATTGGCAGACGGCGGTACTATTTTTTTAGACGAAATAGGAGAGATGTCTTTAGAACTTCAAGTAAAATTGCTGCGCGTTTTGCAAGAAAGAGAAATTGAACGCGTTGGCGGAATGTCTTCTATAAAAATTGATGTTCGTATTATTGCCGCAACCAACAAAAATCTCGAAGAAGAAGTTGCTGCTGGTAGATTTCGAATGGATTTGTATTATCGTTTGCACGTTTTTCCGATAATGGTTCCTTCATTAAAAAAACGAAAAGAAGATATTCCAGATTTAGCCAATCATTTTATAAAAGTTTACAGCGAAAAAATGGGAAGAAAAGCGCCAAATCTTTCTGATTTTGTACTGCAGCAAATTATGAATTACAATTGGCCTGGAAATATCAGAGAACTCGAACATGTAATACAACGCGCTATTTTGCTGACAGATGGAAATACGATTAAAGAAATTGAACTTTCGATGTCTTCAAAAATGCATCCTGAACAAACGGGAGAGCCATTTTCTATCAAAACGATTTTAGAAAACGAAAGAGATTATATTTTGTACATTCTAAAAAAATGCAACGGAAAAATTTCTGGCGCGGGCGGTGCGGCAGAAATTTTAGATATTCATCCTTCGACATTAAATTCTAAGATTAAAAAACTGGAAATAAAAAGAGAAATCAGTTAAGAAAGTTTCTCCAAACAGTTTGAGATAAATTCTGCAATGCATTCCCAATTTTGTTGTTTTAAAACCAAATGATTACTGTCTTTAAACTCTTTATAGCATGTTATCGAATGAATGTTTTTATATTTTTTGAAATTGGAATATTGAATAGAAACTTTAACAAAATGATCTTCTGAACCTGATAAAAATAAAATTGGAGCGTGTTTTTTCTTGAAATCTATTTTAGCCGAATTGGAAAAAATATCGCAAAAAACAAGTTTTGATTCTGGAATTACTAGTTTTTCGTAGGTTGTTTTTTGTTCCTCAAAACACATTTGATTGGTGAAGAAATTTTGCCATTTTTTAAAAGGCAATAAATAGTTTTTTTTTCTAGAATGAAAGAAATTAAAAGTGCTCCAGATCTTTCGATAAAAAGAAAAATTATAATAAATGACATTACTTGGCGGAATAGAATGCAAACAAATTCCAGCCGAACCCAAATCTTTTTGAAGCAATAATTGTGTCAAAAGACCTCCGTAAGAATGCCCAATAAGAATTGGTTTTTCGGGAAGTTTTTCGATAATTTCTGTGTAATAATCCAATAAATCGTTTAGCCGAATTGTGGCAATTTTAGAAGAATTAGTTTGCCTTAATTTTTCTGCGGTTTCATTTTTATAAGGCCATGGCGGCGCGACGGTTTTATAACCTTTATTTTCAAAAAAAACAATCCATTCTTCCCAGCAAGAATGACTAATAAATGCCCCTGTAATAAACATAATCGTCTTTTTATTAGATAAATACATAACTACTTGATCATTAAGATTGTTTTTTCAGAAAAGCGAAAGTGGTTTGCATATTAAAAACAAAAGGAATGCCTTTTTTGTAAAGTATTGATTATAAAAGCATTCTTGCTATTTACGATTTTACAGTTATTAAATATCGTTAAAAACTGGTTTTAATTATTGAAATATCATAATTAGAAATAGTGTAATTGAATGTAAAAGCCTTGTTTTCAGTTGTTTTTTGTTTTGGTTTAATCTTTGCCAATTTCATTGAAAGAATTATTGACTCCAACCTTTAAATTATAATTATGAAAAAAATTTATGATGCAGAGACACGTTTTGCCGATGCAGGCGATCGTAAAATTGCTTATCGTTCTTACGGGAAAGGAAAAGCAGTATTTTTTGTGAACCGTTTTAGAGGAACTCTAGACACTTGGGATCCTTTATTTATAGCATTGATGGCAAAAAAGTTCAATGTTATCGTATTTGATTATTCTGGAATTGGTTCGTCTACAGGAAGTTTGACGCCAGATTTAACTGTTGTTGCTAAAGATATTAAAGATCTTGCTGATATTTTGAAGATAGATTCGATTGTAGTTTTGGGCTGGTCTTATGGCGGATTAGTAGCGCAGGCAGCGACTTTATTATATCCTAATTTGGTAACACATGCAGTTTTAATTGGCACGAATCCTCCTGGTAAAAATGAGATTCCGATAGAACAAGCCTTTTTTGATGCCGCTTTGAAACCGCTGAATGATTTTGAGGATGAAATTGTTTTGTTTTTTGAACCCAAATCAGAATCTAGCAAATTGGCGGCAAAGGCTTCACACGATAGAATTCATAAAAAAATTGATGTTTCAAAAATTCCTTCCACAATGGATGTTTTTCAATTGTATTTTGGTGGAGGCGATGGTTTTAGAGAGGACGTTTTGAATTTTAGAGAACAAATTAAAAAGACCAAAACGTCAATTTTGATTATTTCTGGAGATCATGATATTAGTTTTGCGGTCGAAAATTGGTATTCTTTTTTCAATCAGATGACCAATGCGCAAATGGTTGTTTATTCAGGAACTGGACACGCGCCACAACATCAGTTTCCTGAATTAACTTCAAAACATATTATCAATTTTGTAAAGTACACATAATAGCATTTAGAATTTTTATCGCGCATAGTAATTTTCTAAAAGAAATATTATGTGTTAAAAGGAATAGTGTCAGCAGCTATTCCTTTTTTTATGATTTTTATTTTGATGGATTTGTCTTTTGATTTTAAGCATCATGATATTTCGCTAAAAGAATTTTTTTAGCGAAATATAACAATGAAAATCATTTGAATTATAAGTCTATTGTAGTATTTATTTTTGGTAAATAAAGGTCAAGATTTGCATTTTTGAATGCTTCTAAAGCTTTTTGATGATCCATTATAATAAAGCCAAAAGTATCGTAATGAACGCCTAAGATTTTATGAACGCCAACCAATTTAGAAGCTTCGATTGCTTCTTCAATTCCCATTGTAAGTCCGTCGCCAATTGGGAAAACAGCAAAATCAAGTTTGGTGAATTTTAGAATAATCTGCATGTCTAAAGTTAAGGCGGTATCTCCGCTGTAGTAAAAATTTCCTTCTGGAGTCGTCAACACAAAACCACAGGCAATTCCGCCATAAGAACCGTCCATAAAACTGCTAGGATGCTGTGCTATCACACATTTTACAGTTCCAAAATCGAAATCAAATTTTCCGCCTGGATTTATTGGGTGTGCATTTTCAATTCCTTGTTTTAATAGCCAATTGTAAATTTCAAAATTTCCAAGCACTTTAGCGCCCGTATTTTTTGCAATTCTTCCTACGTCCAAAATGTGATCGTAATGCGCGTGAGAAATTAAAATATAATCTGCTTTTATGGCATCAATATCAACCTCTTTTGCTAATTCATTTGGACTGATAAAAGGATCAAAAAGTATGTGTTTTCCATTGGTAAAAACCGAAAAACAAGAATGTCCGTAATAAGTAACTTTCATGATTATAAGTTTTAATTAGTTAATAATTACTATTATTTTTCAAGAAATATGCCACTAGATTTACGTTCTTAATTTGAGAACATAAATTACTTAAAATCTTTTTTCTTCAAGCATCGACCTCTCGGTTCATTTGCTTCGTGAAGTACAATTTCAGAATGCAGAAATTCTGCCGCTTTTGCTGAATCTTTTACTTTTACAGCGCTTCGTTTTAGCATTTCTGCCTCAAATTCATTCAAAACACTTTCTCTAATTCCGGCTTTTTTCCAATACGCTGGCGATTTACAACCTTTAAATATTTTACGCGCCAAAGAAAGCGCATCTAATAAAGCCTGATTTGCGCCTTGTCCTTTAAACGGGCTCATTGGGTGCGCTGCATCGCCAATTAAAGTAACTTGTTTTCCTTTTGAAAGCAATTCTGGATTTAGTAATTCTCTATCATAAACGGGATAACCTGAGATTTTATTTTCTTCGGTTGCCAATAAAATTTGCGGAATAGGATCGTGCCATTGTGTTCTGCGAATTGCTTCTTCTTTTAAGGCTTTTGGTCCTTTAACACTTAATTCTTTTGCCTTTTCTTCTAACATCGGAAAACTAAGCTGCCACATTACCGAATCTGCATCATAAGGCATAATGTAAATTCGCTCGTGTCCGTTTGCCGTTTGAAAAACGGTTGCAGAATCTAATAAGGAACTATTTAGATTTTCTAAAGAATGCAATGGGCAAATTCCTAATATCACGATACAATCTAAATATCGCAATGGTGTAGTTTCGTCGCCAATTAATAATCTTCGCACTGAACTTCGTATTCCGTCTGCACCAACTAAAAGATCTCCTTTAGCTGTTTTTATTTCTCCATTTACTTGAAAAGTTAAATCAATGCTTTCGTTTTCTTGTTCTTTAAAATCAATTAATTGATGGTTCCATTTTATAATATTATGATCGCCTAATTGCTCTAATAAAGCTAAACGTAAAGCCTGACGCGCTATGTGCATATTAGTTCGTTTGGTTGCTTTTTTCTCTTCAGATTCCAACCATTTTCTAATTCCCCATTCTCCAATTACTTTGCCTTCAATAGTATGAACCAAATGTCTAGTAGAAACGACACCATTTAAAGAAAAAATTCCCAATCCTTGAATTGCTTTACTAGCTTGTTGTAAAGTTAATCCGTAGCCTTGAGAACGCGATTCGAAGTTTTCATCACGTTCGTAAATTGTAAATGGAATTCCGCGATGAAGACAAGCTACAGCCAATGCAACGCCGCCAATTCCCGCACCAATGATAGCGACATGAGGATAAGTTTCTTTATTTGGGATAATAGAAGTTTCGGCAGAAATTAAACCGGATCCAGAACATTTTAAACAGACAATTTTATGCGCTTTCGGACGAATAGGAGCAACACCTTCGTTATTATTTTTTTCAAATTGTTCTAATGCCGCTTGGTAATGAAGCCTAACTTTCTTGGTAAGTCTTTGGCTTTTCTTACTTTGTCCTTGACATTCTGGGCAAATAGTCCACATATTTTCTGGTGTAATTTTTTAGTGATACAAAATTAGAATTATTTTTTAGAAGAAATTTTAAGAGTTGTAAGAACTTGTTTTGCAGTAATATTTTATAATTTTTAGAAATGATTGTATAAGTTAAAAGGGGAGGATTTGAAGTAATTTTATAAAACATTTTAAAACGTAAAGTTATGAAAACGAATAGCCCGATTCCGAACAGCAATAATAAAAACGATTCTAACAATCGAAGTGATACAAGAAAACATCAATACAAAGATCACGATGAAGTTTTGACAAATGATGAAAATTATGATGCAGACAGCAAGAAGTTTAAAGGCGAAGAACCTGACTTTGATGATAAGCTGAATAATGAAGAAAAAAAATAGAATATGAAAACGCCTCCGTCTTTTGAGAGGCGTTTTTCTTTTTATATAAATGTTAAAATTGGCTTTTTTTGATAAAAATGAAGAACTAAAAAAAAATATAATTTGATTTTTATAGATTTGTAGAATCTCCCGAAAGTATTTGGGAAACAAAAATAAATTACCAAAGACAATGAAATTCGTTACCTCAATATTTTTTCTGTTCCTATTTGTTTGTTCAAATTCCTATTCGCAATTAAGTTCAGATAAAATATTTGAAAGCTTCAAACAAGGAGAACGTACCAATTGTTCTTCAATTGCTTTTATTAAAGCCGCCTTAAATGTTTACGGATTGGATAATCTTTTTGTAAGCGAAAAATTAAACGACAATTCATACAAAATCACATTAAAAAATAATGCATCATTTAATTTGAAAAGTGATGAATTGAATAAAGCCAAAATATCTGCTGATTTTGTTTTCATTAAAGATACCGAAGAAAGCGCAAAAATTGTAGAGTATGCTATTTTGACTTATGCTGTAATGGCTAAATACAAACAAATTATTGATAAACAATCGACTTTTGAAAGTGCATTGGAAGATTTAGAAGATGGTTCTGTTTACACACCAACAATTTATAAATATTTAGGATTCAAAATAGGCAAGCAAGTTGAAAAGCTTAAAAGAGAATCTGGAAGCGAATTTTGCGGTGTTGTCGCGTGGTCGACTGCGCATGCCGTTTTTGTCTGCGAAGATTTTATGGATTATTATGGAAACAGAAAAAGTATCTATATAAAATATCCAGGACGCTTTAGAGTAATAAAATAATCTAACAAATATTCCTCTCTTTTGTTATAGAACGACTTAACAGCAACTTAAACTAAAAAAATAAAATAATAAACTTGTAATTTAAGTTAAATTATATACTTTTGCTGTGATCCAATAACCAAATCTACTTAAGACAATGAAAAGTAAAATTTTTTTACTAAGTTTTCTTTGCTTTTTAACGACTGTGGCTGTTTCAGCACAAGCAAAGAATGCACCTAAAAGTATTATCAGTACAACAGCCATAATCCGTAAATACCACGATCAGAAAGAATTAGCTGGTATGCAAAAAGGAGAACTTTTAGAATTGTACATCGAGCGTATCAAGGTTTTAGTAAAAACGTTGCCTTATATCGCTTTGGTTACTAAACCAGGTGTTACAATGGCAGACTTAGGTATTCCAGACGACAATGACCATAAAAAAGTATTAGACGGACAAGCAGTTGGTACAACAACTTTCTTAGAAACAACTGTAGAGTTTCAGAGAAAAATGATGCCTTACTCTGATAAAGGAAATTTAATTGCTGCAATTTTGTTTTACGAAAGCACATTAAAATCTTTACACGAGTTTAATGAATTGAACGAAATGTAATATTCTATAAAAACAAAAAAAACTCCAAAGTAATTTGGAGTTTTTTTTGTCTATAATTTTCAGAATTTTTACTTCAATAAAACGATGTCTTTTAGCTGTTTTTATTTTCAGGATTATTTTGAAGATAGGTAATAAACGTTAGAGGTGAAACGCCGGTTACTTTTTTAAATGTAATCGTAAATCTGCTATGTGAAGCAAAACCAGCTTGGTCGGCAAGATAACTGATTTTGTATTTTAAATAAGAATCATCATTTTTTAAGCGATCAATAATATAATTTATTCTCAACTCATTGATATAGCTGGCAAAATCTTTTGATTTATGTTTATTAATAACATAAGACAAATAACGATGATTGACATTTAATTCTGCTGCAACAGAGTTTAAAGACAGCGCTTTATTTAAAAAAGACAATGATTTTTCAAATTCTTTTATGCTTTGCAAAATGCTATTTTCAGTAGCTTCAGACATGTATTCTTTGGCAATTTCTTTCTTCTCAATATCAATTTCTATGTTTTGAGATGGTTTAGCGTTATGAATAAAATCTCTGATTTTTTTATAATCCTGTTTCCTTTTAAAAAAATAAATGGCAACAGTGCAAAAAATAGCGAAAAGACAAATACCAATAATTACAAATTTGGTTTTTTCATATTCAGACTGACTGTCTAAATGCTTTTTTTGAAGCGTTTTTATTAAATCATCTGCAATTACTTTTTTATTGTCATTTTCAGCTTTTGTTAACTCCAGATTTTTTTCATTGTAAGTAATGTATTTTTTGGTGTCAGTGCCTTTGTAAAATTCCATCAGAGAATTGTAAACCTCTTGTTTTAGCGCAGAATAGTCTGATTTCTCCGCAATTTCTTCTGCTTTTTTGTAATTAAGCTTTGCTTTTTTATAATCTTTTAATGAAGTGTATACATTTGCAATTCCATTATAAATAAAACCTCTCAACGGACTGTCATAAGATAGTGATGATTGAAGTTCTTTTTCTGCCTTTTCATAATGAAACAAAGCAGAATCATTTCTCTTTAATTCTAGATAATTTCGAGCAATAAGCTCGTCGTTGATTGCAATTTGGTAGTTTTTATCGCTTGTACCTTCAGCTTTTTCAAACAATTGAATCCCTTTTTTAAGATGTTTAATTGCTTTTGCATAATTAGAATCGAGTAATTCGTAACAGGCTAATTCCTGAGATAAATTTCCTTGAAATCTATACATTTCGCTTTTATCTTTTATTTTTCTGCTAATTAAAACCGCTTTGTTAAGATAAGTTTTTCCAACATGAAATATTTCGCTTTCGCGATAAAGCGAAGCCATAAAGCCATATATTTTAGATTGTACTACAAAATCTTTATCTATTAAGGCAAATTCTTCAGCTTCTTTTAGAGCAGCTATTGCTTCATTATTAAGTCCGTATTGGTATAAAATATGAGCTTTAAGCATACGGGTTTTAATTTTATCAGAATTAATTTTTGCAATTCTGTATAAATAATCGGTATTGCTAAGCGCTTTTTTTGGATTTGAACTTAATAAAACTTGATAGGTTTCAGTATAAATTTCATTGAATGATTTCTGTGAATAACCCAAGTAATTGGAAAGAAAAAATAGAATAAAGAGAAAAGTAGTTTTTAAGTGCATGTATTATAGATTATAAAATTGAATAATCTCCAAGAATATGGAAATTCAATTTTTGATGGAATAAAGTTTATTTTGGAAAGGTAATGTACTTAATATTTTTTAAAATAATGCTAACTCTTTTTTTTCTTAACAACATTAAATTTTAATGTGTTATATAAAAATTTTTGAGACTAAAAGTAACGACTCTATTTTTCTTTTTCTTCTTATAAAGTGCTTATCAAAACCAGAAATTCAACAAATTGATGAAGATTGAGATTTTTCAGCATTTAATTATTGTCTTTTTTTTAAAGTATTGTTTAGTAGTGTTTTATGTTTTTTTGTTGTTTAGAATATTTTATCTATTACGTAATTTGTAAAGAAACGCCTCAATTTTTGCTTCTTCTTATTGTTAGTTTCGCAATCAAATTTTTTTATTGAAGCAAGAGATTTAATCTTTCGTTTAGTAACTTTTTTTGTTGGACTGCTGGTTTCGTAAAAGATGCAAAGTTTACTCAAATAATTTTGCTGTACTGCCAATCGCTTTAGAGGGGTCCGAAGTTATTTGGTTTGATGAGTATTATATTAGATAAATAATGTGTCTGAAAGCAGCAGTTTTCAATTAATATATCAAGAATGAAGAGAAAATATACTAAATCAGCATTATTGTTAATTGATATTCAGAACGAATATTTCTATAAAGGAAAAATGGAATTCAAAGGAAGTTATGAAGTAGCTTCTATTGCTAAAAAATTGCTGAACGATTTTAGAAAAAAAAGAAAAACTGTAATTCATGTACAACATATTGCATTAAATAAAAATGCCTCTTTTTTTATTTCTGGAAGTTATGGTTCTCAAATATATGAAGAAGTTGCTCCGATAGAAGGAGAAATGATTATTGTAAAAAACACTGCAAATAGCTTTTCAGGAACTGATTTGTTTAATTATTTAAATACTAAACAAATTGAACATTTAACCATTATCGGAATGATGAGCGATATGTTTAATGATCCAACAGTTCGTACAGCGAAAGATTTGGGTTTTAAAGTAGAAGCAATTGGTAATGAATATGTTTTGAAAAAAAATATTTTAAAGAATGAATGTGTCCCATAATTATTTATACATTTTTTAGCTTATGAGTTGAAAACTTTTTTAAATGAAGTTTTTTGGAAAAGACCAGATCAATGTCATGTTTATGATAATGATCTGGTCTTTTTCATTTGTAAAAAGTTTAAAAAGAGTATGACTTTTAGATGTTTTTAATAAAATACTTACATGATTTCCGTTTGGAGTTGCTATTTCAACTATCATGTTTTTAGTGTTTTATATTTAAGAAAACGTTTTTGTTAACATTTTTTTTGCAAAAAGACTGCAAAAAATTTTCACATTAAAATTTTTAATTTACTTTTGTTCTATCAAATTAGTAGAATTTAAAAATAATGAACACTTCAAGATTACATATTATCGATTTCACTTCTCAAAAAATAACTTCTGGCATGTCTTGCCTGATGTGTTGGTGCAATTAAAATTCTCCACTTTATAAAAATCACTCAAATTTTTCAAATAAGATGAATCCTTTTCGGAGGTGAAATCATGTATAAAAGCCAGTTTAAAAAGTATTAACCAAAAAAAAAGTAAAAATGAAAAAACGAATGTGTAGATAAAAAAAGAAAACCATTTCTGCTGGAACAGAAATGGCGAAGCTTAAAGAAATTGTACATCTCTAGAAGAAAGCAAAAGTGTAGTAAAACTATCCTTTTGCTCTTCATTTATTAAACTAAAACAAAGTAATGAAAAAAAAATTAGAAAGATATACATGGTTATGTATTTTGTTGATTTCCATAGGAGTTAACGCGCAAGAAACAAAGCCGTTAATTCAGTCAAAACTAGAAGGAATCGTAATTGATGCTGTTACAAAAGAGCCCGTTATTGGAGCTTCAATTAACATAAAAGGAACTACGCACGGAGTTCAGACAGATTTTGACGGAAAATTTTATTTCCAAACCGGACAAAAATTCCCTTATACTTTATTAGTAAGCTTTTTAGGTTATAAAAAAGCAGAAGTTGTTGTCGATAAAAATGCTGTTGTTATTGAACTTACAGAAGAGCAAAATCAATTGTCGGAAGTTGTGGTTACGGCTTTAGGTATTTCTAAAGAAAAAAAGTCTTTAGGATATACAACTCAAGCACTTAAAAACAGAGATATTGCCGAGACGAAAGAAACTAATTTCTTAAACAGTCTTAGCGGAAAATTAGCTGGTGTTCGTATTACAAATTCTCAAGGAGATATGGGATCTTCTCGTATTATTATTCGTGGAGAAACTTCGATTGCGGGAAATAATCAGCCGTTATTTGTAGTAGATGGAGTTCCTGTAGATAACTCGCAGTTAGGAAGTGTTGGTGGAGCAACGCGTGACTTTAAAAATGCAATTGCAGATTTAAACCCGAATGATATTGAAACTTTAACGGTATTAAAAGGGCCAAATGCGGCGGCGCTTTACGGATCTCGTGCAGCACATGGAGTTGTTTTAATTACTACAAAATCAGGAAAAAGCCAGAAAGGTTTAGGAATCACTTTAAATTCTGGTATTACAATTTCTCAGGTTGCTACTTTGCCAAGTTTCCAAAATTCATACGGACAAGGTTCAAACGGAAGATTTAGTTTTGTTGATGGAAAAGGTGGCGGAATAAATGATGGAGTTGACGAAAGCTGGGGACCAAGATTAGACGGAAGACTTATTCCGCAATTTTACTCAAATGGAGTGGCAGTACCTTTTGTTGCACATCCAAACAATGTAAAAGACTTTTTTAATACAGGAGTTACTTACGATAATAGTATTTCTGTTGCTAAATCAGATGAAAAATCAGATTTTCGTTTAGGAGTAAATAATCAAAAACAATTGGGAACGGTTCCTAATAGCGAAGTAAACAAAACAAACTTTACTATTAATACCAATTATCAGATTTCTAAAAATATTAAAGTGGGAGTAACGGGTAATTACATTACTACCAATGCGCCAGCTTTACCAGGTGGACCTTCTGGAAACCGTGCTGCGGGTGTAATGCTTCAGTTTCTTTGGTTTGGTCGTCAGGTTGATATTAATCAGCTTCAAAGCAATCGTGATGTTAACTGGAACAACAGTTACTACAGCAATCCTTATTGGAATGCTTATTACAATACTACAAGTCAGCAACGTAATCGTATTATTGGAGATGTTCACTTAGACGCAAAATTGGCTGAAGGTCTTAATTTCAGATTCCGTACAGGAGTTGATTATTATAATGATAGAAGAAAATATACTATCAAATATGGTACAAACGGAACGCCATTCGGATCTTATGCTGAAGATGCTTACACTGTAAATGAGCAAAATACAGAAGGTATTTTTACTTACACGAAAAAGCTAACAGATGATTTCAGTTTAGATGCTCTTGCCGGATTTAATATTCGTAATCACAGCGATGCAAACAATTACCAAAAAGCACCACGTTTGGCGGTACCAGATTTGTACACTTTAACAAACTCAAGAGATCCTTTGACATCTTCGAATACATTATCAAGATTGAGAGTTTATAGTGCTTATGCGTCTGCACAATTAGGATATAAAAACTATGCTTATTTGAACTTAACAGCGCGTAATGACTGGTCTTCAACATTGCCAAGCAGTAACCGTTCTTATTTTTATCCTTCGGTTAACGGAAGTTTAGTTTTAACGGAAGCATTAAAAATTAAAAGCAATACACTTGATTTCTTGAAATTACGAGGAGGATGGTCTGAAGTAGGAAATGATGCAGATCCGTACCAATTATCTACAATTTATAATTTCCAGACAGCATTTGATGGAAATCCAATTCAAACTTCTTCACAAAAGAAATTGAATGAGAATTTAAAACCAGAAACAACACGTTCTACTGAGGTTGGTTTAGAGGCAACTTTCTGGAAAAACAGATTGCATTTTGATGTTGCTTATTACAACACAAACAGTTTCGATCAGATTTTAGAAATCAAAACAACGGCTTCAAGTGGTTATAATTCACAGTTAATCAATGCTGGAAAAATAAACAATAGTGGTATTGAAATTCAATTAGACGGAAGTCCAATTCAGACAGAAAACTTCAAATGGAATATTGGAGCAAATTATTCTAGAAATAGAAGTAAAGTGGAGATTTTGGATTATGCAAAACAGATTCAGAATTACACAATAGGTTCATCTGGAGGTGTTGATGTTTTGGCATCTGTTGGACAAGCTTACGGAGCACTTTATGGAACGGCTTATTTGCGTGATGCTAGCGGAAATATCGTAGTAGGAGCAAACGGATTGCCAAAAGCTGATCCGACAAAGAGAGTTTTAGGACATTATACTCCAGACTATCTTGCTGGTGTTACGAATACTTTGACTTATAAAAATTTAGAATTATCATTCCTTGTAGATGCAAGTGTAGGTGGAGAAATTTTCTCAGGAACAAACAGAACTGGTACTTACACAGGAGTATTGGCTAATACACTTCCAGGTCGTGGTGCCGAAAATGGTGGTTTAAATTATTACTTAAACGGTACAACAAAAACATTAGTTAACGGAACTGCGCCAGGTGGAGCTACTGTATATGATGATGGTATGATTTTTAATGGAGTGTACGAAAATGGAAGTCCAAACACTACAGTACTTAGTGCTCAGGAATATTACAAAGCTTCATACAACATTAGCGAAGCTTACATATACAGCTCAACTTTTGTAAAAATGAGAGAAATCAAATTGTCATATAATTTTACAAAAGCATTTGCTAAAAAACTGGGATTAGAGGGAGCAAGTATTACTGCAGTTGGGCGTAATTTATTTTTCATCTATAAAGATGCGCCGAATATCGATCCTGAAACTGCTTTCAATACAGGAAATGCACAAGGTTTGGAAAGTTTGGCTTTGCCAACAACCAGAAATTTCAGTCTTAATGTTAATCTTAAATTCTAAAAACACGAAATCATGCTAAAAAAGCTATCATATATAATCTTATTCGGATTGACACTGACTTCTTGCAGTGATACTTTGGATGATATTAATAAAAATCCGAACGCGACCGAAACTCCTTTGGCGCCTTATTTGCTAACGGGAACATTAAAACAGGGATCGGACTTGTACTGGGGAGATGCTAATAACTTTAATTCATCTTTGTTGTTTGTTCAGCATTGGGCTAAAATCCAGTATACAGAACCAGATAGATACGATGTTTCTAATACATCTTTCACTTCTTTGTGGAATACGGGTTACGCAACTTTAATTACAGATTTAAATACGATAATTAATTTTCCAGATGCACAAGCCAATTCTAATTACAAAGGAATTGCTTTAACGCTTCGTTCTTGGACATTTCTTTTGCTGACAGATGCTTACGGAAGTATTCCTTACAAAGAAGCGGGATTGAAAGTAACGCCTGCTTATAATACTCAAAAAGAAGTTTATACAGGTTTGCTAGAAGATTTAAAACAAGCGCAATCTTTATTAAGTACTACAAATGGTACAGTAACAGGTGATTTGGTTTACAAAGGAGATATTTTAAAATGGAAAAGATATGTAAACTCACTTCGTTTGAGAATTGCCTTGAGAATTTCCGATAAAGAACCTGCTTTGGCGAAACAAGCGGCAATTGATGCAACTAGTGATGCAGCAGGAGTATTAAGCAGTAATGCTGATACTTTCAAATTTACTTATATCAGTTCACCTCAGCAAAATCCTGCTTCTGCTTGGTTTGAAACTCGTGATGATTTCCGTATTTCGAAAACTATGGTTGATAAGTTAAAAGAATTTTCAGATCCGCGTTTACCAGTTTATGCACAATTGCCATCAGACGCAAGTGTTGGTACTTACGTTGGAGGAGCAAACGGATTATCTAACAGTGATGCGAATAATCAAGGTTTTGCTAAAACATCGAAACCGGGAACTTATTTCTTGACTTCAACTTCGCCAGCTGTAATTTATTCTTACTCTGAAGTTTTATTTAATCTTGCTGAAGCGGCGGCTCGTGGTTATATTTCTGGAGATGCCGAAACACTTTATAAAAATGCGATTACAGCATCATTTAATCAATTTGGTATTACCGATGCAACAGCGATTTCTAATTATCTTAATCAGGCTAGTGTAAAGTACGATGCTTCAAATTATGCTAAATCAATTGGAACTCAAAAATGGATTGCATTTTATGGACAAGGTCTAGATGCTTTTACAGAATGGAGAAGATTAGATTATCCTGTATTAACTGCTGGTCCAGCTACAGTTTTGGACGGAAAAATACCTTCTCGTTTCTTTTATCCTGGAACTGAGCAATCATTAAACGGAAATAGCTATCAAGCAGCAATCGCTGTTCAAGGAAAAGATTTGCTAACAACAAAATTATGGTTTGACGCTAAATAATTTTTAGATAATAATCTCAAAATAGATAGTCCTGCATCAGTAATTGGTGCAGGATTTTTTATTTCTTAAAATGTTAAAGTCGACTTTTTAAAGGAAATTTTAACAGTTAAGTATCGCATTTTCAAATATTTATTATATCTTTAACACTTGAATGTGGGAATTGTATAAACTTTCCATATAATTTTGCAGCATTAAAGTATGAATAGACACCCAAATCTTTTTTTAACTTAAACTATTGCCTTCTATATGAGAATATTTTTTATGGCACTGCTTTTTTCTTTAACTTCCTTTACAACCTACAACGTAACGGAGAAGAAAGATATATTAGATGATATTGCGTTCGCAAGACTTAACGAGCATGTAAACGAAATTAAGGAGTTTACTAAATCGAACCACAAATACAATAGCAAAATTGCTTTTCTTGTGGATATGAAAATCAAATCTGGAAAAAATCGCTTTTTTGTTTACGATTTAGAGAACAACCAAATTCTAGATCAAGGATTAGTTGCACACGGATCTGGTTCAGAAACTGGAATTAAAGGTGATATCCTTCAATTTAGCAATGCTCCAAATTCAAACTGCACTTCTTTAGGAAGATATTCTGTAGAAAAAGCTTATAACGGCGTATTCGGAAAAGCTTTTAGACTAGCCGGTATGGATGAAACTAACAACAACGCTATGAAAAGAGCTATTGTGTTGCACAAATACAGAGAAGTTCCTACAGACGAACAAGGATACTATATTATCAACAGTCACGGCTGTCCAATGGTAAGTGAAGTGTTTTTCAAAAGACTTGAAAAAATCATTGACAGTTCAAATTCAAAAATTTTACTTTCGGTTTATTATTAAAATCCCAAAAGACGAAAAATATAAAAAGAGCACCCGTAAAGTGCTCTTTTTTCATTTTGAAAATTCAACTAAAAAAGTTTATCCCAAGGATTATCAGTTCGGAAAGGAACGGCAGGTAATCCTTCTTTATTTATAAAATTAGATTGTGCAGCTTCATTCCACCCAAAACGAGCAGAAACCGGATGAGGGATTTCTGATGCTGAAAGAATGATTTTATCTCCTTTTATTTCTGCTTGCGCTTTTACAAATTTTCCATCATTTCCTGCAATCGTAAACCAATTAAGAGGTTTTCCGTCGCGACTTGCTAAACCGCTACCTGTTTCAGAAAAAGTAATTTCGATTGTATTATCAATAACTTTCATTTTTTCGTAAACAGGACCAGACCAAACGATATTTTTTTGTCCGTAAGTTTTATTTGCAGCAAGAAGACTTAAACGTCTGCCAATTTCCCACTTGTATCCTGGATGAAGATCAGCAATACTATCAACCAAATCAGTAATAGCAATTGTGTTGGTATTCTTTAGATGAAGTGCCAGTTTTTGCGATTCCCAAAATTCAGGAAGCTGTTCAGCACTATGCTGGCGCTCATCTTTGGTAGTCGAATATGCGTAAGGAGCAAGCTGTACAAAATAAAAAGGTAAATTTTCATCATTCCAATCATTTCGCCAGCTTTCTATTAACGTTTTAAACTTGTAAGCATAACGAATATTTTCATTCAAAAAACAATTCGATTCTCCTTGATACCAAAGAAATCCTTTTAAGGTGTAGGGAATTAAAGGCTGAATCATGGTATCATAAAACTTTCCAGAATCGCCACCATCTGCACTAAGTTTTTCTAATGTTTTGCCATTTTTCAATTTAGGAGTTATTTCCATTTTAGAAGCCTGAATCCAAGGCTCAATTCTGCTTCCTGGAACTGCGGCAGAAATCATCCCGATAGGAACGTTTAATTTGGCATACAAATTTTTAGCAAAATAATATCCTACAGCAGAAAAATCTACTAAAGGTTTTCCCATTGCCGCATCCCATCCTAAATGTTCAGGACTTGGTTCCATATATTTTCTGCGATCTAAAAAAATACGGATATTCAGATTGTCAGCTTTATTCAAATCATCTTCTGGTGGTTTGTAACCCTTTGTAGCGGTTTCAAATTTGCTATATTTTCTCATGGCATATTCCATATTAGATTGTCCAGAACAAAGCCAAACTTCGCCAATTAAGATATTTTTTAGAACAATAGTATTTGTTCCTTTTATCGTCATTTCGCGTGGCGTAAAAGACGCTTTCATTGGTTTTAATTTTAACGACCATTTGCCCGAAACATCAGCAATCGTTGTTTTATTTTGTCCAGCAAAATCTACCGATACTTTTTCGCCCGCGCTTGCAGTTCCCCAAATTGATACTTCTTTGTTTTGTTGTAAAACCATATTATGGCCTAAAATTTTTGGAAGTGTAATTTGGCTGAAAGCATTGAAGTTTAAGACAAGAAAAATACTTAAAAATGATAAAGTCAGTTTGTTGTAATTCATTTTTTCTTTTTTGAATAGTTTCAAAAATAGCTAAATATAGTTTGGCATGTGTCCTGTTGCATCCTGAAGCTTTTTAATATCAAAGTTTTAATATCTGGACTACTGGATAATATAAAAACTGTATCAGTTTGATATTCCAATGTCATCCTATTTTTGTCTCGCAATAATGCAAAAACTAAAAAGATAATTATTATGGAAACGAATGAAAAAAAATTCTCATCAAAAGATTTTCATCAGACTTTTGCTAGACCAAGTTTTACAATGCCTGAAAAATTAATTCATCGAAATGTTGAAAATGCAGGCGAACACAATCAGTTTTCTACAGAACGAAAACATCCAGTATTTTTTGTCGATCTGCCAAGTAAAAATGTAAGCATGACAATTGGTGGATTGTTGCCAGGACAATTAACTAATAGACACAGGCATACTTACGAAACGCTTTTGTATGTTATTGAAGGTTCAGGTTTTACTGAAATAGAAGATCAGAAAGTAGAATGGAAAGCAGGTGACGCCGTTTATATTCCAGCATGGACATGGCACAGACATCAAAATTTAAGCGACACAGAAAGTGCAAAATATATTGCGACTGAAAATGCGCCTCAATTACAGAATTTGGGCGTAGCATTGAGAGAAGAAGAAGGAAGAGATTTATAAATTAAGAAGAAATACATGAACGATACAAAATTTAAAGGCATTATTGCCTATCCGATCACACCATTTGATGAAAATGAAAAAGTAGATATTACTTTATACAAAAATCTCTTAGAACGTTTAATAGTTTCAGGTTCTCATGTTCTTGCACCATTAGGAAGTACAGGAGTTATGCCTTATCTAAATGACGAAGAAAAACTAGCTATAACAACAGCCACAGTTGAACAGGTAAAAGGAAGAGTTCCGATTTTAGCTGGCGTATCAAATCTTACTACCGAAAGAACCATTTTTCATGCAAAAGAAGCAGAAAAGGCTGGAGTGGATGCCGTAATGATTATTCCGATGAGTTATTGGAAACTGAGTGATGATGAAATTGTAAAACATTATGATGCTGTAGCTAGAGAAATTTCTATTCCGATTATGGCTTATAATAATCCGGCAACAGCTGGAGTTGACATGTCTCCGAAATTATTAAAACGCCTTTTGGAAATACCAAATATTACAATGATTAAAGAAAGTACAGGAGATGTTCAGCGAATGCATTATTTAAAGAAAGAATTAGGAGATGATGTAGCTTTTTTTAATGGATCAAATCCATTGGCATTGTCTGCTTTTGCTGCGGGAGCTACTGGATGGTGTACAGCTGCGCCAAATTTAATTCCAGAGCTCAATTTAGCATTATATGAAGCTGTACAAAAAAATGATTTTAATGAAGCTCAAAAATTATTTTATAAACAGATTAATCTTTTAAAGTTTATTGTTGAGAAGGGATTGCCTAGAGCAATAAAAGCTGGTTTAAATCTTCAAGGCATTGATGGAGGACATTTAAGAAAACCTCTTCAATCATTGGAGAAAGAGGAAATTAATCAGCTAGAAACTATTCTGAATTCTTTTAAATAATGAGAATATAAGCCTGCAAAGTTTTATTTTGCAGGCTTTTTATTTAATGAAATTCTATTTAAATCCCTTTCCAGATTTAGCAATCGCAATTCTGGAACTTTCTACAAATTCAACAAGTTCAAATTTTTTAAGTTCTTTTACCAAATTAATACTTTGTATTTCTTGGACTGTAAATTCAAATATGGTATAAGTGTTGTCAACAGAAAGATGTTTTGCATTATATTTTTTAAGCATATCATTCAATTTTTTATTTATAATAATTTGATTTGTAGGTATTTTAAACAAAACCACTTGTGTCCAAACAATGTCTTGATTGGTATGATAAGTACATTTAAAAACTTCTATAATTTTTTCTATTTGAAGCGCAATATTTCTAACTGCATCAGGAGTTTCAGTTATTAAAATCGTGTATTTATAAATATCATCAATTTCACAAAGTGAAATATTGAGACTTTCGATTTTAATATTTCTTCGCGTAAAAACGAGTGAAATTTTATTGATTAAATCAAATCGGTCTTCTGTGTAAATCGTTAAGTTGTGTTGTTCTTTCATTTGTTTTTTTTCAAATCCGTTTAGGTTAATTTTAATTTTGAAGTAAAAAAAAACCTTTCTCGTTTTGACTGAGAAAGGTTGATTATAGACAATATAATTCCGACTCGTCAAAAGAGACAGGTAATAATAATTGCGCTAATAATAATAGAATTTAAATTTTTCATGTTTTATCAAATAAAAAAACCTCCCGGTTGAGGGAGGTTTTTTTGTATATAGTTTGTTAAACTTAATTAAAAAGACACTCCTCACGATTATCGCCGATAATTGTGTTAATGCTACAAATAATTGTAATTAAGTTTTTCATTTCTTTTTTTATTGAATGGCAAATGTAACTATTTTTATTAAACAGAAAACTTTATTTCGAAATTGAGTTCTTATTTTTTTAAACGAAATAAAAAGGTATTAATTGATTTCTTAAATTTGTTATAAGGACAAAAAACTTTTCATCATGCCAATAATTGAACAGTCAGAATATAATTTTCCTTCTTTAATGCATCGAAACAGGCATATTTCTACTATTTATGCGGCTTTGATCAAGAAGTTTGATGTTCCAGAATACACAAGAACAAAACACGAACTAAAAGACGGTGATTTTATTAATATCGATTTTATAATTAATGATTCTAAAAAGGCCATTATTTTATGTCATGGTTTAGAAGGAGATTCTAGAAGAACTTACAATAATAGCTGTGCTACTTATTTTGACCAAAAAGGTTTTTCAGTTTTTGCATGGAATAATCGGACTTGCGGTGGAGAAATGAATCGACTTCCAAGGCTCTATCATCATGGCGCGGTAGATGATTTAGATGAAGTGGTGCAATTTGTTTTTAATAAAGGATTTGAAGATGTCTATTTAATCGGATATTCAATGGGAGGAGTGCAGCTTTTAAATTACTTGGGTTGGACAAAAATCGATCAACGCATAAAAGCCGCCGTTTCGATTTCCGTTCCTACGCATATTGCAACAAGTGCAGAAGTTCTTAAACAAGGTTTTAACAAAGTCTATCTAAAGAATTTTACAATAGACATTAAAAAGAAATTGAAATACAAAGCGGCACAATTTCCAGATTTTATTAATAGCGATCAAATTGATAAAATTACTTCTTTTGAAGAAGTAGATCAGTACTTTACGGCTCCACTTCATGGTTTTGCCAGTCGCGATGATTACTATCAGCGCGTTTCTCCAGAATTTTCGCTAGTTAATATTACTACGCCAGTTTTGATTATCAATTCGCTTGACGATCCTTTTTTAGGAGAAAGATGTTATCCGAGAGCAATTGCTAAAGAAAGCGCTTATGTTTATCTCGAAACTCCTAAATATGGTGGACATTGTGCTTTTCCTTTAAGAGATTCTACTTATTCCTACGCAGAAAAAAGAGCTTTTAATTTTTTTGAATCCTGTAAATCTGCTTAGAATTCTCCTATTTTCCAGTTTTTTTATGCTTTAATTCAACTTTAAATTTGCCATAATAAGGATTTTCAGCCATTAGTGAATGTCCAATTACCAAAATAGTTTTTCCTTTTTGGTTGAGTTGTGTTTTTAAGTCCATTCCAAAAGGTCCGTCTGAAGTTTTATCAGGAAAAATAATTTGATTGAAACGAATATTAGCTTTTTCTTTATTTGGAATAATTGTCGCATTTATTTCGCCCAAATCTTCATTATCAAATTTTATGTAAATTTTTGAATGGAGAGAATCTAAAACTCCTTCCGCAACAAATGTTTCTTGTCCATTTTTAAAATTCATAAAAATAGTATCGCCAATCTGTTTGTTTTTTTCTTTTTTAGGCTCTTTATTTTGCTTTACAGAAGTAGAATCTATTGAAGAAACAGCAGTGTTTTTATTCTCTTTTTGCTGGCAAGAGAAAAAGAAAATAACGATTAGAATTGTCAGAAGATTTTTCATGATAATAATTTTAAGAAACATTCAAATGTACTTTTTATTAAAGCAAAACTGTTATACAATCTTTGTTGTATTTTATATTTTACATATTCTTAATAATTAGATTGAAAAGTGTAGTTTTTTCTTATAGTTATCGAAAATTTAGGTTTTAAAAGTAATGTTAGTTTAAATCGTATTTAAAAGACAAATCAGCATTATTGAATAGATTTGACCGTAATGTAAATGGACATTTTGCATTTACACTATTTTGCCCCAAATATCTTTTAAAATGAAAACAATCCAATTTAGAACCGACGACCTCACACAATATACCGTTAATATTTCTCAGATTACCTGCATGTTTGCAGCAGAAGAATCTCTAGGAACTTGGATTTATTTAAGTTGCGGAACTCGTTTAAAAACCTTGCTGACGCTTGATCTTGTTTGGGACTTGATTAATAAAAGTTAACACCAAACAAATTGCTTTTTGCTTTTTAAAAAATAATCGGCTTTAAAATCTGCTTTAGAATGCCTATTTTTACCATTAACTAATGGCTCATTTTGTATCAAAAATGACCAAAATGATTAATTTGGCATGAAGACTAGGAAAAGATTTTTGTCTCATTTGACAATGTTGCTGCTATTATTTTTTGGGACTGTAAATGCACAACAGAAATTTACAATTGTTGCTGCGGCAAATCTTAAAATAGCTTTAGACTCTATAAATACGGTTTTTAAGAGTCAAAATCCTGGTATAAATCCGCAGATTACTTACGGAGCTTCGGGAAAATTTTATGAGCAGATTTCTAATGGTGCTCCATTTGATTTGTTTTTTTCTGCCGATATGGATTATCCCAATCAATTGGAAAAAAATAAATTTACGGCTTCAAAAGTAAAAATGTATGCCGTTGGAAAATTGGTTATTTGGAGTAAAAAAACAGATCCAAACACTAAAAAGATTAATAGTCTTTTAGAAGTTTCTGTTCGTAAAATAGCAATCGGAAATCCTTTAACTGCGCCTTATGGCGAAAAAGCTGTCGAAAGCTTGAAATTTTACAAAATATATGATAAAGTCAAAAGCAAACTTGTTTTTGGAGATAATATCACGCAAGCGACTCAGTTTGTAACAACTGGAAATGCAGATATTGGCATCACGGCTTTATCTCTCGTTCTTACGCCAAATATGAAAAAAGAGAGAGGAAAATATTATATTATTCCAGAAAAAAGCCATTCTCCTTTAGAACAAGGATGCGTAATATTGAAACACGGAAAAGACAATGCAAATGCTCTAAAATTTTATAATTTTATATCTTCAAAAAAGGCGACTTCAATTTTAAAATATTACGGATACGACACCAAAACGAAATGAATATATTAAAAGGAAATATATCTGAAATTCAATCTTTTGAAGGCATTTCGTTAGTAAAAGTCAAATCTCATGATTTTATTTTTTCTTCTATAGTTTTAGATACTCCAGATTCAGCCGATTATTTAAAAGAAAGTCAAGCGGTTAAAATTATTTTTAAAGAAACAGAAGTAATTATTTCTAAAGATTTAAATCTGCAAATTAGTGTTCAAAATCAAATTCCATGCATTGTTAAATCTGTAAAAAAAGGAATTATACTTAGTCAGATTAATTTACTTGCAGACCAACAAAATATACAATCCATTATTACCAGTAACGCTTGCGAACAACTAAATTTAAAAGAAAATGACAACGTAATTGCCTTGATAAAAACTAACGAAGTAAGCTTATCTGCCGATGATTAATTTAGATCCTTTATGGCTCACAGCAAAATTGGCTTTAATCACAACAATTATTCTGTTAGTGGTTTCGATTCCGCTTTGTTATTGGTTGTGCTACAGTAGGTTTAAATTAAAAGCTGTGATTGAAGCTCTAATAAGTCTTCCTTTAGTTTTGCCGCCATCTGTTTTAGGTTTTTACTTATTGATAGCTTTTAGTCCAGAAAATGCTTTTGGAAAGTTTTTATCTGATTATTTTGATGTAAGATTGGTTTTTACTTTTGAAGGATTAATTCTGGCTTCGGTGCTGTACAGTTTACCTTTTATGGTAAATCCGATTTTATCAGGATTAAAAAATCTGCCGCCCGCGTTGCAAGAAGCCTCTTTTACTTTAGGAAAATCTCGATTAACGACCATAACAAAAATATTGCTTCCTAATATTCGTGCCTCATTATTTACGGGTATAATTATGACATTTGCCCACACTTTAGGAGAATTTGGAGTAGTTTTAATGGTTGGAGGAAGCATTCCAGAGGAAACAAAAGTGGTTTCGATTGCAATTTATGAAGAAGTTGAATCGATGAATTACGATAATGCCAATATTTATGCAGGAATATTGTTCGCGTTTTCTTTTGCTATTCTTTTGGCTGTTCATTTAATTCATAATAAATCCCGAAAAACTATTCTTTATTAATGATACAAATTGATGCCTATAAAATGCTCGAGACAGCAAATGGAAAATTGCCATTGGATATTTCTTTGACTATTGAAAAAGGACAATTTGTTTCTATTTATGGAAATTCTGGAGCTGGAAAAACAACAATACTTCGCATTTTATCAGCTCTGACCAAAGCAGAAAAAGTTAGTGTAAAAGTAGAAGAATCAATTTGGGACGATTCTAATAAAAAGTTTCATCTTCCTATTCAAAAACGTTCCGTTGGGTTTGTATTTCAAGATTTTGCCTTATTTCCAAATTTGACTGTAAAAGAAAATTTGGAATTTGCTTTATCTAAAAACGATTCAAAAGAAATTGTTTATGAACTAATTGAATTAATGGAATTGCAATCACTTCAAAATAGTAAGCCTCAAAATTTATCTGGCGGACAAAAACAGCGTGTTGCTTTGGCCAGAGCAATTGTTCGTAAACCCGAAATTCTCTTACTCGATGAACCGCTATCGGCTTTGGATGATGAAATGAGATTTAAACTTCAGGATTATATTTTACAAATTCATCAAAAATATAATCTAACAACTTTAATGGTAAGTCATTCCATTTCAGAAATTTTCAAACTTTCTGATAAAGTAATTGTTCTTGATCATGGTAAAATTATAAAAGAAGGAACGCCTCAAAATGTCTTTTCAGAAAAAAGAATCAGCAGTAAATTTCAAATTACAGGAGAAATAATAAGTATTACTAAAAGTGATATTATATATGTTGTCCAAGTTTCTTCTGGAAATAATATTATAAAAGTTATTGCGACCGAAGACGAAGCACAAGAATATAAAATCGGACAAAAAGTGTTAGTAGCTTCTAAAGCATTTAATCCTATAATTCAGATTCTGACATAAAAATGGAAAAAAATCAAATTACTTATTTTATTTAAGTATAAATACTTATTTTTACAAACTAATAACTACGTAATTAACCAAAATAGATTTTTTTTAACCGTCAGTATTCATTTTAAAACATACTGAAAATACCATTAACCATGAAACTAAAATTTGCAGTATTTATACTTCTTCCGCTGATAGGATTTTCACAGCAAAACAGGAAAAGCGAAACAGATTCTCTAAAAACATCAAATATTTTTATTCTAGGCGAAGTAGTAATAACTCAGAATCAAAAGAGAGATACTTTGAATAGAATTACATCAAAAAAAATGGAATCTCAAAACAAAGTGGAGGTTTCAAAAGCATTAAATCTGCTTCCTGGCGTAACTTTAACAGCGTCAGGACCAAGAAACGAATCGATGGTTTCTGTACGAGGTTTTGATTTGAGGCAAGTGCCAGTTTATATGGATGGAATTCCAGTTTACGTTCCTTATGATGGTTATGTTGATTTAGCTAGATTTACAACTTTCGATTTGGCGGCTGTAGATGTCTCAAAAGGATTTTCGTCTGTTCTTTACGGTCCAAATTCTTTAGGAGGAGCCATTAATCTTATTTCTAGAAAACCTTTAAAAAAGTTAGAATATGACGGCGCTTTGGGTGCAATTAACGATAATGGTTATCGCGGAAACATCAATATTGGTTCTAATCTCGGAAAGTTTTATTTGCAAGGAGGTTATTCGTATTTAGATAGAAATTCGACCAGAATGTCTTCTGATTTTGTTCCGATGAAAAATGAAGATGGCGGACAGAGAGATAATTCCTACCGAAAAGATCAGAAGATAACTTTCAAAATAGGATGGACTCCGAATAAAAAAAGCGAATATGCATTGGGTTATATCAATCAGCAAGGAGAAAAAGGAAATCCTGTTTATGCAGGAAGCGATACCAAAAATTCACTTTTAGCAAATCCGCGTTTTTGGCAATGGCCAGTTTGGAACAAAGAAAGCTATTATTTTATTTCGAATTCAAATCTCGACGATCAGAATAGTTTGAAGACCAGAATTTACTATGATAAATTCAAAAACACGTTGAATAGTTATGATGATAAAACATATTCGACGATGACAAAAGGATATGCTTTTCAGAGTCTTTACGACGATTATACTTATGGAGGAAATGTAGAATACAATACGCAAATTATACCAAAAAATGAATTTAAAGCTGCTGTGCATTTTAAAGAAGATGTTCACAGAGAACATAATTTAGGAGAACCAGTGCGCCATTTTATTGACAATACCATTTTATTTGGAATTGAAGATGTATTTAAGATTTCAAATAAATTTACTGTAATTCCGGGCGCTAGTTATAATATTAGAAAGAATATTCAGGCTCAAGATTACAACAGTACAACCAAAGTAATTTCAGATTATCCAGCGGCCGCTGCGAGCGATGCTTACAATTTGCAGATCGGACTTTTTTATCAGTTGAACGAAGCTAATAAACTTGGGGCAACAGTTTCGCAGAAAACAAGATTTGCAACCATAAAAGATCGTTATTCTTATAGAATGGGAACCGCTATTCCGAATCCAGTTTTAAAACCAGAAGAAGCATTAAATTATGAAGTTAACTATAGTGCGACTTTCTTAGAAAAAATCACTTTTCAAACAGCATTATTTTATAGTTCTATTACCGATGCCATTTTGAGTGTAAGCAATGTGCAGCCTGGAAAATCGCAAATGCAGAATTTTGGTGAAGCAGAATATCGCGGAGTAGAAGCACAGATTAATTATTCGATTTTAAAAAATTTATCTTTTAATGTCAATTATACTTATATAGAAAGAAAAAATATTACGAATCCAACGATTCATTTTACAGATGTTCCGAATACAAAAGTTATGGGAACTATAGAATATGAACCTTTTAAAGTTTTACATTTAATCGCGAACGCAGAATTTAATTCGGCTCGATTTAGTACAAGTTACGGTACACGAGTCCCAGATTATACGCTTTTAAATTTTTATGCTTCGGGAAAAATATTGAAAAATTTCAGTCTTGATGCCGGAATAAGCAATATATTCGATAGAAATTATAGTTTGGTTGAAGGATTTCCAGAAGAAGGAAGAAATTTCTTTGTAACGTTGCGTTTCTTTAATCAATAAAAAAGAAATAGTTTTGAAATAAAGAGTTGATTGTGAATATGGAATCTCATTATAAAAAAATCATTTTATTATTTGTGTTGGTGGCAGCCGGAATTTTCATGGCAGCCATTGACATAGAACCTCTATATGTAGATCCTTATAAATTAGAATATCCAGATTATTTCGGAAATAGAATTAGTATTCCAGAAGATAATCCAACGACTAAACAAGGTGTTTATTTAGGAAGAATGTTGTTTTATGAAACAAAGTTATCTTCGAGCAAAACAATTTCTTGCGCAAGCTGTCATCAGCAAAAACTTGCTTTTACAGACGGAAAAGCATTTAGTTCAGGCATTGATAATAGGCCAACAAAACGCAGTTCTATGTCATTAGCGAATCTTCTTTGGGTTCGAAATTTTTTCTGGGACGGAAGAGCAAAAGGTTTAGAAGAACAAGCAAAGTTTCCGCTTAACGATCCTCACGAAATGGGAAATTATGTAGAAAAAGCGGTTAAAGAACTTCAGAAAACAAAAGAATATCCGATTCTTTTTAAAGAAGCATTTGGTTCTGCAGAAATAACTTCAGATAAGATAACTAAAGCAATTGCGCAATTTGAACGCACTTTAATATCTGCCGATTCTCGTTATGATAAATATTTAAGAAATCAATATAAGCCTTCTGAACAAGAATTAAAAGGCATGGAATTGTTTATGAATTCGCCAATTCCAGAAAAGAATATTAGAGGTGCAAACTGTGCACAATGTCACGGAACACCCAAAATGTATATGGAATTATTTCATAACAATGGTCTGGATGAAGAACCAAAAGACATTGGTCGTGAGGAATTTACTGGAGCAGCAAATGACAAAGGAAGATTTCGAGTTGCAACGCTTCGTAATATAGGACTCACTGCGCCATATATGCACGACGGAAGATTTAAAACTTTAGAAGAAGTATTAGATCATTACAATGAACATATTATTGCCAGTAAAACTTTAAGTGTATCTTTAAGGAATAGTTCTAACGATTTAAATGGAAAAAAACTAGGATTGACAACTGACGAAAAATCAAATATTATAAGTTTTCTTAAAATGCTAACGGATTCGACATTTATTAGTAATCCAAAATTTTCTGATCCGCATTTGAAGAATTCAATCAACAATTAAAAATAACGAAAATGAAAAAACACTTTTTATCCTTTATTTTAATCACAACATTATTTTTTTCAAGTTTTCACAACAATTTAGTAGCACAAAATTCTTCTAAAGAAGCAATTTTAAAAGTAGAAGGAGAAGTTCTAAAACCACTTTTTATTAGCGCTTCAGATTTTGCTAAGATTCCGCATGTACAAGCTAGTATGAAAAATAGGGAAGGAAAACTGCAAGAATATTCAGGAGTTCCAATTATTGAAATATTGAAACAGGCTGGAGTAACTTTGGGAAAAGAACTTAAAGGAGAAAACTTGACAAAATATATGCTCGTGAGAGGAAGCGATGGCTATGAAGTTGTTTTTTCGTTAGCAGAGTTAGATGCAGCGTTTACAAACAGAGTTATCATTTTAGCTGATATGAAAGACGGAAAACCATTAGAAAATGGAGTAGGACCGTTTCGTTTGGTTGTGCCAGAAGAAAATAGACCTGCGCGCTCGGTTTTAGAGGTGTCGCATCTCATTATTAAGTTTGCAAAAGATTAGTAAATACAATTACTTGAAAAAATAATAAGCAATGTTGTTTCAGATTGTAACATGAAACAAATTTCTTGATTCATATTTATATATAAAGGAGAGAACTATCTTGTTTTTTTAAGAACCTCCCAGTGTGTATTGAACTTACACACTTAATGCTTCATTTCATCTTTTGATTATCAAATGACCAGTATAAAAAAGGTTGCATCTTATAAAATGCAACCTTTTTGCTATGTTTGAGAGCGATTATTCAAGCAAAAATAATCTAATTTTATAAGTGTCAGTTATCTATGTTTTTATTAAGCTGAAATTTTAATCTTTATTGGAATTGAATAAGGTCATCAACTTTTTAAATAGTTATTTATGCCACTGCCAGATGAATTGTACAATATTAAGTTTGCCGGATATTTCGAATCAATAAGAGAAATGTACATGGCAGATAAAAAATTTAAAATGATATGCGATGACTATTGCGTAAGCATATCTAAGACTAAAAATTACGATAAAAGAATCGAAAGAAATCTTCAGCATAAATTAGAGTCTGAAAATCTATCTAGGGAACTGGAAGAGGAAATACTCTTCTATATAGTTAGAAATAGGTAATTTTGAGATTCTCATTATAATTTTACTTCTAGAAATTTTTTCGTTTGCATACCAGTATTAGAAAAAATAAAAACTTTATTTTTATTTATAATTATCTAATACTCCAAAACCATGAATTCTCAAAATCAAAAAAACGAAATAAACCGACGTAAGTTTTTGCAAAATAGTGCAAAATTCGTTGCAGCTGGAATGTACTTAGGTATGTTCGGTATGCCTGAATTATTCGCAAATGAGACCACAGATAATGCTGTAGCAAACATTCCAGTTGTTAAACTGAACAATGGCTTAAAAATGCCAATACTCGGTTTTGGAACGTACGGACTCAGCGGAGACGTATGCCAGCGATCTGTTGTAGAAGCTATTGCAGCAGGCTACCGTCTTATTGATACCGCAAAAGTGTATGGAAATGAAGAAGCAATAGGAAAAGCAATAAAGCAAAGCGGAATTGATAGAAAACAGCTTTTTGTAACCTCAAAATTATGGGTTGATGATGCTGGTTATGAAAATGCCAAAAAAGGTTTTGAAGAAACACTAAGAAAATTACAGCTTGATTATCTTGATTTATATTTGATACACCGCCCGAGAGGTGATGTAAAAGGATCTTGGAAAGCAATGGAAGAATTGTATAAAGCTGGAAAAATTAAAGCAATTGGTATAAGTAATTTCGATACGGCTCAATTGGCAGATCTTTTGTCTTATGCCAAAGTAAAACCAGTTCTGAATCAGATTGAAACTCATGCTTACTTTCAGCAGAAAAATGATTATAATGTCCTTAAAAAACATGATATTCATGTTGAAGCGTGGGCTCCTTTTGCAGAAGGAAGAAATGGTCTTTTTACGAATGAAGTACTAACTCAGATTGCTAAAAAATACGGTAAAACGACTGCGCAAGTTAGTTTAAGATGGCATTATCAACGTGGTATTATTGCTATTCCGAGATCTTCGCAAAAAGCGCATATTATAGAAAATCTTAATATTTTTGATTTTAAACTTGATGACGTTGATATAAAGTCAATTGAAAAACTTGATTTAAATAAAACACAGTTCCCAGAGTGGAGCTAAACCATAAACCGAAAGCCCATTTTCTATGAAATGGGCTTTTTTTTTACTTGAAAAAATAGTTTATAAGAATCTTTTTTAATCAAAAATCTTCATATTCAGCAAATCAGCTTTACTGGAAATTCTGTAACATCCTGTTGAAATTTAATACTTTATAGTTTTTTGTCATTTGTACCTTTAATACACTATTAAAATTATTATTAAATCAAAAAAAAAGTTATGGCTGAAATAAAAATAGAGAAAAAGAAAAGAGTATGGCCTTGGGTTGTACTGTTATTGATACTTGGTGCAATTGTATATTACATCTACTTTGTAGATCATCAGAGTACTAGTGAAAGCACTATAGAAGTTGAAAACGTTAATTAAAAAAGAAATTATGGAAACTAAACATAGAAATTTATACAAACTAGACGAGTTATCGGATTATAAAGTTGCATCTAATTATTCTGATGTTAGAGGATGGAAAATTGTAGATGCTGACAACCGCACTATTGGTAAAATTGATAATCTTTGGGTAAATAAAGATATGGAACGTGTTGTTTATCTTGATGTTAAAGTAGATAAAGCACTTATAGAAGATAGCCGAAATGAAGTTCACGATGTTATAGCCAACGAAAATAACAGAGAGCTTGTTTATAAAGACGGAGACAGCCATATTATTATACCAATTGGATCTGTGAGTATTAATAAAGACACAAAAATTGTTATGGCTAACAATATTGGATACAATACCTTTAGAAATACAAACAGATATAACAGTGTCGACAATTTTGACAGGGAATATGAAAGAAGAGTAATGAAATCTTATTATCCTGAAAATGATCCGGACTCTGTATATTATAGTGATGATGACGGTTTTTACAATCGCAGAGAATTTGATAATAAATAGCTCTTTTCATCAAATTCTCTATACACTTGTTTATTAATATATGATGATTGATTATGGAAAATCAAATTATTGAACTAGAAAAAAAGTACTGGAATGGAATGGAAAATCATGAATATGAAACGGTTAAAAACCTAACGCTATTTCCTTGTATTGTTGCCAGTAAAAACGGTGTGCAAAGTGTAGACGAATCTACGTTTAAAAAGATGTTTGAATCTGGTGATGGTGACAAAATCAAAGTAATGAATATTTCTAATGTTGAAACGAAATTAATTGCAGAAAATACAGCGATTATAGGATATATAATAGAATTAGGAATTAAAGATGATAAGCAAAAACCTCCCATGAAATGCGCTTGCACTTCTACATGGATTAAACAAAACAATAATTGGTTTTGTGCATTGCATACAGAGGCAGAATTGACCAAGCAATAGATTCAAAAATATAAACGATAAAAAAAACTCTAAATTATTGATTTAGAGTTTTTTTTATTGCCATTACTGAACAATTTTATCCTGTAACTTTCAAATGCTGAATTTTTTCATCAATAATATCAAAATGAAAATTTAATATTATAGGACTTCCGTCAAATGTACCTGAGCATTCAGCAGATAAGATACTTGAAATACCATTTTCAGTATACTCAAGAGGTTTCATTACTGATTTGTATTTTCTGTTCGATTCTTCAATCCAATGCTGGATATTCGATTTTCCGTTATGCTTTTTTCCTTCGTCAAACACTTCAGCAGTTTCAGAAAAACAATTAGTATAGGCAATGCTGTCAAAATTATTTTGTGCATTAATCAAGTCTGTTATTACTTTCGGTAAATTCATGTTTTTATTTTTTGATGTTATTAAATAGTTGGTACAGTTCCTCCATCGATTACAAATTCAGTTCCTGTTAAATAACTAGCTCTTGGCGAAACAAGAAAACCAACTAATTCAGCTACTTCTTCGGGTTGGGCAGGTCGTCCATAAGGTATTCCGCCAAGTGCATCCATAACACTTTGTTGAGCTTCTTCTACAGTAATATTTGAATTTCTTGCAATCTCGCCCAGCCATGCTGTCGATGCTGTTGTATTTATCCATCCTGGCGAAACCGTTAGCACACGTACACCTTTGGGGGTAACTTCATTTGATAAACTTTTACTATAATTTATCAATCCTGCTTTTGCAGCGGCATAAGGCAAAGTTGAATCAAATAAAGGCAGCTTGCCCTGAATAGAAGCTATGTGAATAATTACACCACTTTTTTGATCTATCATTTTTGGTAAAAAACCTCTGTCTAGTCGGACAGGAGCAAACAAATTAGCCATAAATGTCGATTCCCAGTCTTCATCAGTTAACATTGCAAAACCACCAGCGGGCGTTGCTGAAGAGCCAAGATTGTTCACTAGAATGTCAAGTCTACCATAAGTTGATAAAACTTCGTTGATTACTTTTTGCGTTCCTTCTGCCTTGCTCAAATCAGCAGGAATGAAATGCATATTGCTGTTTTCATTTTCGGGCGCATTTCTTGCTGTAATAATAACTGTTGCTCCAGCTTGTAGGAGTCTTTCTGCAATTGCTCTTCCAGCTCCTTTTGTACCGCCAGTAACTAAAGCAATTTTGTCTGATAATTCATTTTGATAGTCCATCTTATAATCGTTTTAAATTTCTTTTGTACAAATCTCGGAAGTACATTAGTTACTCACAAGTACGGAGTTACGATTCATATAGGGATAAATTTTTCCCCTATTGCATAGATTAAGATATAGGTTTAATTTTGTAATATGTATGAGAGAAAAATAATACCGAACTTAAACTGCGGACTTGATCTTATTGGGGAAGTCTTATATGGTAAATGGAAGATTCGTTTACTTTGGTTTATCGATCAGGGACATAAACGTCCAAGTGAATTACAGCGAAAAATACCTGATGCTTCGCGTAGGGTTTTGAATATTCAACTAAAAGAATTAGAAGAGCATGAACTAGTCTCAAAGATTATTTACCCAGTTGTGCCTCCAAAAGTCGAATATAGTCTAACTGATTTTGGGAAAACTTTAATTCCCGTAATTTCAGCTATTGGAAATTGGGGAGATGAACATGAGGCGCGTTTAAGAACCCTAATTTTGAAGCGTTTAGAATCAAATCAATCACAATGAAAAATACATTTTCTGACAGCAATCAAATTGGAATTGTATCGACTTTTTCTGATCTTGTAAATACCGATTTCAAAGGAGAAATGAATGCATTATGCTGGCACCGAACTCTGGATGGCGATTTTAATGAGATTGTAACTAAATTATCTTTAAAAGAAAATATAACAGAAGTTTTTCCAGAAGATTTAATCGCGCTTCAACTCTCAGAAAAGGGAAATAGAGCAAGAGAAATAATCTTAAATGATTTACAATTATTAACTGATTTTGGAGCTTCGCCATCGCTTAATTTACTAAAGTGTTATGAACGTGATGATGAATTTGAATTTATATCTACAGACGTGTATTCATTTCACGTTGATCGTTCGCCAATTCCTACCGATACTTTTTTATGCACCTATCACGGAGTGGCGAGTGATATTGTTTCTAATTCACATGCAGAGCAAAAAATCCTACTTCCAGAAATTCGAACAAAGCTAAAAGAACTTTATGATGGGCCAGGGGATGAATTCGAAACCTTTTTAAAGGAGAATTATTTTGATTTGCATTATCAGCTAAAACCTGATGCAAAACCTATTAATTTAGGATTAATGCATCTTTGGCGTCTAGCTGTAGATCATCCAAAACAAAAAGTGTTGCCTTGCATTCATAGAGCGCCTGTAGAAAATGAAGGTGAATATCGCTTATTGCTTATTTGTTAAACGAAACTTTGCATAATATATTTAAACCTGAAAAGCAGTAATCCATTTTAATTGAATATTTTTTTTTCGAAATATAATTTGTGCATCAGTGTTTCGTATTTCAACTATTCAAATAGAAAACTTTGTTCCAAATTATAATTTGAAACCTAAATTTAGAGGTTCAGAATAATTTTAAATTGATTGCAGTATAACTTTGATAACGTTTTGAAGTTTAACTAATTAAATCAATTTATATGAAAAGATTAATCTATATCTCTTTCTTGTTGTTGGTCATGGCGGGTTGTAAAAAAGAAGCTAAAAGTACAGCAACCAGTACTAGTTCCTCAGAATCTGTTTCAGATTATGAATTTGTTGGCGGTTATCCTACAGAAGCTACAATTAAAAAAGCCTACGATGACGCAGATCTTACCCGCGCTATACAAGCGTATAAATTTTTCTATCCTACTGTTTCTGGTGAAGCATTGGTTAAAGGAAATGACAGTGTTAAAATTATTCCAAACAAATCATTTGGAACTTTAGATACAAAACCAGGGCAACTAGGTTTTACACTCAATTCAGATACACCTTACGGACCTATTCCTGTTGATTTATCAAAAGGACCAATGATTATAGATATTCCTAAAGGCCCGCTTATTGTCGTGGCAATGGATGTCAATCAGCGATGGGTAGCCGATATGGGAATTCCTGGACCTGACGCTGGTAATGGAGGAAAACATCTTCTTTTGCCTCCCGATTATAAAGGCGTTGTACCTGCTTCTGGCTACCATGTTTGGAAATCCTCTTCAAATAATCTTACTGTTGGTATAAGATCACTTCCTGTTGGAGGAGATGTAAAAGCTGCTTTACACAGAATTAAAACAGTAAAAGTGTATCCGCTTAATAAACCCGCAGACTGGAAAGAACCAGATTGGCTTGACCTTACAGATAAACCTCAAAATACGACTCCTGTTGCATGGGAAAATAATATTAAATACTGGGAAAACCTGAATGATGTAATACAGCGAGAACCTGTTTATGAAGGTTACCGCAATTATTATGGAGAACTGGCTATTTTAGGAATTAAAAAAGGACAACCTTTTAAACCAGATGAAAGATTGAAAGCAATTCTCGAAAAAGCTTCTAAAATAGCTAATGCACAAATGAGAGTACAGTCGTTTGCTGATCGTCGTCCAGATCGTATTGTGTGGAAAGATCGCCAATGGGAATGGGTGGCACTACGATTTGAAGATGGAGATTTTAACACTACAGATTATATAGATCTTGATGGACGAGAAACTTGGTTTTATCAAGCCATCGGAGCATCTCCTTCAATGTTTAGAAGAAAAGAGGGAGGCGGATCACTATATTGGCTTGGACTTAAAGATGCTGAAGGAAAATATGTCGATGGCGGAAAAACTTATAAGCTTACAATTCCGACTCCAGTTCCAGCAAAATTATTTTGGTCGATAACGATTTATGATGCTATTACAAGAAGTCAGGTTGTAACCGATCAGAATAAAGCGGCACTTCGCTCTTTGTTTGAACTTAAAGATAAAATAGGAGGAAATAGCATTGATTTATACTTCGGTCCAAAGGCTCCTGCGGGAAAAGAAGGTCAATGGATAAAAACAATTCCAAACAGAGGGTGGTTTGCCTATATCCGTATTTATGGGCCAGAAAAAGGAGCTTTTAATAATACATGGAAACCTGGAGATTTTGAAGAAGTAAAATAATTGAGTTATTAAAACAATAAAATATGAAAGCGAAAGATTTTTTTAGTAAAGCTTACTTTATTTCTGAAAGGATAATGAAAAAAAACTATGCAAAGATATTTTTCTTTATTATTCTAATATCAAATTTTAGTTTTGGTCAGGAAAATAATAAGCCTGGAACTCCAAAATCACTACCTCAGCCCGATTTTCATTTTCCGGGATATGTAGGAAGAACATATCAGGATTCTGATCCACCGCAATTTCCACAACCGATAAAAGCTCCAAAAGGTGCTCCAAATGTAGTGTTGATTTTGTTAGACGATTCAGGATTTGGACAATTCAGCACTTTTGGCGGAGGCGTTCCATCGCCAACAATGGACAAATTAGCAGCAGAGGGAATCCGTTTTAATAAATTTCATACTACAGCGCTGTGTTCGCCAACGCGGGCAGCGCTTATAACTGGACGTAATCATCACTCTGCTACTTTTGGTGTGATCTCAGAAACAGCGACAGGTTACGATGGTTATACTTGCGTGCTTCCTAAGAGCTGCGGAACAATTGGCGAGGTGCTGAAACAAAATGGGTATATGACCGCATGGATTGGTAAAAACCACAATACACCGCCTTGGGAAACTAGCGATGCAGGACCTTTTGACCGCTGGGCGAACGGACTTGGATTTGAATATTTCTATGGATTTAATGCAGGAGATATGAATCATTGGAATCCTGTGCTTTATGAAAACAGAAATCTTGTTCCTGCTTCAAAAGATCCAAATTACCATATGACGGTTGATCTTGCAGACCACGCTATATCTTGGGTTAGAAAAGTAAAATCAATCGCGCCAGATAAGCCGTATTTTCTATATTTAGCACCAGGTGCAGCACATTCGCCACACCATGCGCCTAAAGAATGGATTGATAAATTTAAAGGAAAATTCGATATGGGCTGGGATGCGTATAGAGAACAGGCTTTTGAAAGACAAAAAAAACTAGGTGTGATTCCAGCAGATGCTAAATTGACTGCAAGACCGGAAAGTCTGCCAGCGTGGAATTCGCTTAACGCAGATCAGAAACGACTTTATGCTAGAATGATGGAAGTTTTTGCAGGCTACGGAGCACATTGCGACTATGAAATGGGTAGAGTTGTAGATGCCGTAAAACAGCTTCCAGATGCTGATAATACAATCATTATTTACATAGCTGGAGATAACGGAGCAAGTGCAGAAGGAGGTATCGAAGGATCAGTAAATGAGAATCTGTTTTTTAACGGAGTATCAGAAAAATGGCAAGACAACATAAAATTTATTGATGAACTTGGTGGTCCAAAACACTTTAACCATTTTACGGCAGAATGGGCTTGGGCAATGTGTACTCCATTTCAATGGACAAAACAAGTAGCCTCTCATTTTGGAGGAACAAGAAATCCGATGATTATTTCTTGGCCTGCTAAAATTAAAGACAAAGGAGGTTTAAGAAGCCAATTTACGCATACTATAGATATTGTACCAACATTATACGAACTTATCGGTATCACTGCTCCTGAAACCATAAATGGTATCACGCAAAGTCCTATTGAGGGAGTTAGTTTTGCTTATACTTTTAACGATGCCAAAGCGAAAGAAAAACATTCAACTCAATATTTTGAATTGGGAGTAAACCGAGGCATTTATCACAATGGCTGGATGGCATCGGCATTATCTTTTGCTCCTTGGAATCCAAATAGAGGTAATTTTGATCCAGATAAACAAAAATGGGAGCTTTATAAAGTAGATGAAGATTTTACTCAATCTAATGATATAGCGGCAAACAACCCGACAAAACTGCGAGAAATGCAAGATTTATGGTGGGTGGAAGCTTCTAAATATAATGTGCTTCCTTTAGATTGGAGAGCTGTAGAAAGACTTAATGGAGAACTTATGGGGAGACCAACTCTGGCTGGAGATGCCACTACTTTTACTTATTATCCAGGTCAAGTAGGATTGCCAAATGAAGCTTCGCCGCGTATTTTAAATAAGTCTTGGTCTATTACAGCCGATGTTGATATTCCTGAAAGTGGCGCGGAAGGAATGATTGTAACTCATGGCGGTTTAGTTGGCGGTTACGGTTTATATGTACAAAACGGAAAACCAAGTTTTGTTTACAATAATTTGGCTTTAGAACGTCCGACAATTACAGGAAAAGATGTTTTGCCTAAAGGAAAAGTAAAATTGGTAGTTGATTTTAAATATGAAGGAAAAGAAAAAGAATTAGGAAAAGCTGCTACAGTAACAATGCTGGTAAATGGCAAAAAAGTAGCAGAGGAACACCTAGCAAGAACAATTCCGATTCAAATATCTTTAAATGAAGGATTAGATATCGGAATGGATGCTGGTTCTCCTGTTGATTTCAATTACAAACTTCCTTTTGAATTTACAGGAAAAATCGACAAAGTGACTTATAATTTGGGTAATTCAAAAGAGTCCAAATCTTCAAAAAATTCTAAAACGAAGTAGATATTTAAATGGTTAAAAATAGTAATTCAAAGAAAATCCCTTTAAGTATTTATTGGGATTTTTTTGAATTATAAACTAATAAAAAGCCGAAATGATGCGTATATTTGAGATTGAAAACAATAATAAGGTTAGGTATGAAAAAAATAGGATTTTTATCTTTTGGACATTGGTCTGATCATCCGTCCTATAAAGCTCGTACAGCAGCAGATACTTTGCTTCAATCTATCGATTTGGCAGTTGCAGCCGAAGAAATTGGAATAGATGGCGCTTATTTTAGAGTGCATCATTTTGCACGGCAACTCGCATCGCCATTTCCTTTACTTTCGGCTATTGGAGCTAAAACCAGTAAAATAGAAATTGGAACTGGAGTTATAGATATGCGCTACGAAAATCCTCTATACATGGTAGAAGATGCCAGTGCTGCGGACTTAATTTCGGGTGGACGTTTACAATTAGGTATTAGTCGAGGATCACCGGAACAGGTTATAGATGGTTGGCGTTCTTTTGGTTATAAACCTGAAGTAGGAGAAACAGATGCAGATATGGGGCGAAAGAAAGCATTAGAGTTTTTAGATAAACTTAGCGGAGAAGGCTTTGCCGAACCAAATCCGTACCCAATGTTTCCAAATCCTCCAGGTTTATTGCGTCTTGAACCATATTCTGAAGGATTGCGCGAGCGAATCTGGTGGGGAGCTGCATCTAATGCAACAGCAGTTTGGGCTGCCGAAAACGGAATGTATCTTCAAAGTTCTACCTTGAAGTTTGATGAAAACGGAAAACCTTTTCATATTCAGCAAGCGGAACAAATCAGATTATATAAAGAAGCATGGAAAAAAGCGGGACATGATCGTGAACCAAGAGTTTCAGTTAGCCGTTCTATTTTTGCTTTGGTCAACGATCAAGACAAATATTATTTTGGAAATCAAGGTAAAGGAGCGGATAGTTTTGGTTATATCGAAAGTGACAAACGGGCAATTTTTGGAAAAAGTTATGCTGCTGAACCAGACAAGCTAATAGCTGAACTAGCGCAGGACGAAGCAATTCAAGAAGCAGATACGCTATTGCTTACAATACCAAATACTTTAGGAGTCGATTATAATGTACATATTTTGTCGGCTATACTAAAGTATGTTGCTCCAGAATTAGGCTGGAGATAAAACTTTAGCTTATAGAAAGTGTGTTAAAGACAATTAATTGCATATATTTGATGTATGAATAAACAGAAGCCATTTTCAGTATGTGGAGAATCATTATCGGCTCCAATGCACATTTGCGGTTTTTTTGATTCCAGAGAACAGCAATATGAGGTAATTATTCCTTATATTTTGGAAGGTTTAAATGCAAATGATAAAGTTATTAATATACTAGAAGGAAATCGTCATGGTGAACATTGTCGCTGTCTAGCAGAAAATGGTATATCCATTGCAGAAAAACTGTCTACTGGTCAATTGGAAGTTCTTGCTTCTGAAGACACCTATATAAAGGATGGTGAGTTTGCCGCAGAAAAGATGTATAATATGCTCGAAAAGACTTTATTATCTGCAGAAAGAGGCGGTTATGATAGCGTTAGAGCTTGCGGAGATATGGTATGGGCGCTAAAAAACCTGCCTGGTACTGATGAACTTCTTGAATACGAGGCAAGCCTTAATTTTCTAACTCCAAAACATTCTTGTTCGCTGATTTGTATGTACGATGTTAGTAGTTTTAGTCAAAGTGCTCTTAGAGATATTTTGCTTACACATCCGTACGTTATTAAGAACGGAAAAATTACAAAAAATCTTAATTATATGGAACCATTGGATTTTATTTCAAGTGTTTCAGATTTTCGATCGAGTTCACTCAAATGCTAAAGTATTCTTTTACTTTTCATCATAGTTCAGATGTACTATTTTAGTTAGGATTCCTCAATATGAAATCAAAGCCTTTACAAATTTGTAAAGGCTTTTTTTGTAATAAGAAAAAGGCTTGACTGTCCAAATAGAGTTTGAAATTTTAGAAAACTTTGTTTCAAATTATAATCTGCAACATCATTAAAAGATTTTGTAATACGCATGTTTGTAATTTAGTGCTTATCACAAAATCTTAGAAATATGAAGTCTCTTATTAGTCCAAAACTGCTCTTAATTTTAGCTGTATTTCTTTTCAGCTGCAATCAATCTCAGAAAACAGATTCTGTAACAGAAAAAACGGATTCCGGAGAATTAGACCGTACAACACTTCCAATACCTGAACCTCCTTTTGGCGGTAAAATTGGAGAAACCTATAAAGATTCAAAAGAAGAATGGCCAAAATTGGTTACACCTCCGCAGGGAGCGCCAAATGTCATAATTATTCTTTTAGATGATGTTGGTTTCGGTCAAGTAAGCACTTTTGGAGGCCCTGTTCCTACGCCAGAATTGGATAAGCTTGCCGCAAATGGTTTAAAATACAACCGCTTTCACACAACTGCAATCTGCGGACCTTCACGTGCTGCTTTGCTGACAGGAAGAAATCATCATAATGCGGGTTCAGGTTTCTTAGCCGAATGGGCGACAGGATATCCGAGTTACAATTGTATGATTCCTAAAACAACTGCAACCTCAGGAAGAATTTTAAAAGGAAATGGATATAGCACCAGCTGGTTTGGTAAAAATCATAATACCCCAGATTGGGAAAGCAGTATTACGGGACCATTTGACCGTTGGCCGACAGGTTTAGGCTTCGATTATTTCTATGGATTTATTGGTGGAGAAACACATCAGTATTATCCAGTTCTTTTTGAAAATACCAAAGCTGTAGAACCAGATAAATCTCCAGAACAAGGTTATCATTTTATGACGGATATGACAGATAGAGCAATCAATTGGCTGGAATACAGTAAATCTGTTGCACCTCAAAAACCGGTTATGATGTATTTTGCTCCGGGAGCAGCACACGCGCCGCATCACGCACCAAAAGAATGGCGTGATAAATTTAAAGGTCAGTTTGATAAAGGCTGGGATGCGGTAAGACAAGAAACTTACGAGCGTCAGTTAAAAATGGGAATTATTCCAAAAGGAACAAAACTTACTCCAAGACCAGACTGGGTTACGCCTTGGGATAAGCTTTCGGCAGATCAGAAAAAACTTTTTGCAAAATTAATGGAAAATTATGCAGGCTATCTTTCGTTTGCAGATCATGAAACGGGACGACTTTTAGAGGCAATCAGTAAACTTCCAGATGCGGATAATACTTTGATATTTTATATTGTTGGAGATAACGGTGCAAGTTCTGAAGGAGGAATGGACGGAACAATTAATGAAGTAAAAGCATTAAGTGGAATCGCTACTCCTTTGGCAGATAACATGAAACATATTGATCAAATTGGAGATCCAGATACAGAACCGCATTATCCTGTAGGCTGGGCTTGGGCAGGAAATGCTCCTTTCCAGTGGGTAAAACAAGTAGCATCTCACTTTGGCGGAAGCCGAAATCCAATGGTTGTAAGCTGGCCAAAAGTTATAAAAGACAAAGGCGGAATGCGTAGCCAGTTTGTGCATTTAATAGATGTGCTTCCTACGGTTCTTGATGCTTCTCATTTGCCAGCGCCAAAAACGGTTGACGGTGTAGAGCAAAAACCTATGGACGGGGTTTCTTTCTTATCGACTTTTACAGATAAAAATGCGAAACCAGTTAGAACCAGACAATATTTTGAGGTTTTCAGCAACCGCGCTATTTATGATAATGGTTGGGTAGCGGCAACTCAACATACTTTCCCTTGGAGACAGGATTATGCACCAGGAAATTGGGATAAAGATAAATGGGAACTTTATAATATTGACGAAGATTATAGTGAATCTGTTGATTTGGCTAAAAAATATCCTGAAAAAGTAAAAGAATTGAAAGCCATTTTTGATGAAGAAGCGAAAAAATACAATGTTTATCCTTTGGATGATAGAGGTACAGGAAGATTAATTTCGCCAAAACCTACGCCTTCAGATCCTAAACGAAAACATTTTACTTTTTACGCAGGAGCAACAAGACTGGCTGAAACAGCATCACCAAATACCAAAAATAAATCACATAGTATTACAGCTGAAGTTGAACTGAAATCGAAGTCAGACAGCGGTATTATTGTGGCATCTGGCGGAAGTTCGGCGGGATTTGCTTTGTATGTTCAAAATGGAAAACTCGTTTATCATTATAATTATTTTGATGATGCGCGTTACGTAATCACCTCAAAAGAATCCCTTCCGATTGGAAAAAGTACCGTACGATTTGATTTTACTTATGATGGCGGAGGAACAGGAAAAGGAGGAATTGGTAAACTTTATATCAACGATAAATTAGTTGGCGAAGGACGAATCGATAAAACAGTTGCAGCCCGTTTCGGAATTGATACGTTCGGAATTGGTGAAGATTCAGGATCTCCTGTCGCAAAATCGTATAAACCTCCATTCAAGTTTACGGGAATAATTGATAAAGTGAATATTGACTTGAAATAATTATTAATTGTAAATGGGGAATTATAAATAAAAATATTATGATAAATAAAGAATTATGAGAAATTACATTGTTTTATTCATTGTTTTAGCTTTTGCTACTGAAATCAGCGCACAGCAAAATTATTTTAACCCAACCGTTAAGGTAAAAGATTATCTAGAACCGGCAATTCCACATCCAGATCAGGATAAAGAGATGAAGGATAAAATGAGCAAATTGAAAAAGAAACCTAATATTCTGATAATTCTTATTGATGATATGGGTTATGGAGATATTGGTGTTTATGGTGGAGGTGTAGCAATCGGCGCACCAACGCCAAACATGGATAAATTAGCTCACGACGGACTTCAATTGACTTCGACTTATGCACAGCCAACTTGTACACCAAGTCGCGCTGCTATTATGACAGGAAGAATTCCAGCAAGATCAGGTTTAACAAGACCAACTTTGACAGGAGAAAATCCTAAAGTAAATCCGTGGGCTTCTGAAAATACAACGGCAAAAATACTTTCTCAAAATGGTTATAAATCGGCTATTTCTGGAAAATGGCATTTAGGAGAAAGCAAAGGAAGTCTTCCTAATGAAGTTGGTTATGATGAATGGCTTGGATTTGGTTCTGTTCAGTCAGAATATGCGCAGTTGGTAAACGAGTGGATTTATCCAGATTTAATTAATAAACCAGACCGATTAAATGCGGTTAAAAAAATGGTAAATCAAAATATTCTAACTGGCAAAAAAGGAGAAGAAAATAAGGTTGTACAGCCAATTTCGACTATTGAGGAATTATCAAAAGTAGATCAGGTCTTTGCCAATTACAGTGAAGATTTTATCAAACGTTCGGTAAAAGAAAATAAACCATTTTATTTAATTCATTCTTTTTCGAAAGTACATAACGATAACTACGTATCTGAAGGTTATAAAGGAAAAAGTCCAGCTGCAATTCCATACAAAGATGCCATTGTAGAAGTTGATGATATTGTGGGAAGATTGATGAAACTTTTACAGGATTTAAAAATCGATGAAAATACATTAGTATTCCTTACTTCAGATAACGGTCCTAACGAAGATGTTTGGCCAGATGGCGGTTACACACCGTTTAGAGGAGGAAAAGGAACAACTTGGGAAGGCGGAGTAAGAGTACCAGGAATCGCATACTGGAAAGGCATGATTGCTCCGGGACGCATAAGCGATGGATTATTTGATATTTGCGATATGTTTAATACGTCTCTTTCAGCAGCAGGAGTATTAGATAAAATTCCGTCGTCCAATTATATTGATGGAGTAGACCAATTATCATTTTTTTTGTCTGATAAAGGAGTATCAAATAGAAATGCGGTTTTCATGTATTCAGAAACAAAATTTATGGCTATTCGCTGGCAGGAATACAAAGTACATATGAATGTTTTTAATACTTCGGCTACAAGAAGAAATCTAGATCAGTCTACTATTCAAAGTATCGGAATGAGTCCGTGGGTTTATAATATTTATGCAGACCCAAAAGAACAATTGAGTCAGGGACACCGTTATTTCGAATGGGGAATTCCAGGTGTTATGCAATTGATAGCAGCACACCTATCTACTTATCAAAAATATCCAATGAAAGACATCGGTTTAAAGAAACCAGGTGCTGAATAGTAATTTTTAAAAGATTGCTTGATTTCATAAAAAAGGAAAACCCTTCGATAAAGAAGGATTTTCCTTTTTATATTTTAATAGTATTTATTATCTGTAAATCATAAACATGTTGCAAATTATAATTTGCAACATGTTTGCTATCGTATATCTTCTTCAGTTCCGTTTTTCGTACTTAATTTTATTCTCTAAAATAAAACAAACATGAAACCTCTAAGCAAATACTTTATCAGACTGGTTTTTCTAATTTCAATAAACTTAGTTAATGCACAACAGTCTAATGCATGGCCTGACAGAACAGTGTTGCCTATTGAACCTTACCAGAAAACAGGAAAAATTGCACCCACAATTAAAGATTCTGATCCAATCGAATGGCCCAAAGAAATTAGTGCTCCCGATGGAGCACCAAATGTTTTACTAATTATGATTGATGATGTTGGATATGGTGCAACTTCTACTTTTGGAGGACCAATACCAACTCCGGTTTTTGACAATTTAGCTAAAAATGGTTTAACGTATAACCGTTTCCATACTACAGCAGTTTGCTCTTCTTCAAGAGCAGCATTAATTACTGGAAGAAATCATCATACGGCAGCAACAGGTATTATTATGGAATTTTCAACTCCATATCCTGGATATAACAGTTTAGTACCAAGAAGTGTGGCATCAATTGGAAAAATCCTGACCGATAATGGTTATGGAACTTCATGGTTTGGTAAAAATCATAATGTTCCAGATTGGCAGACCAGCCCTGCAGGACCTTTCAATTTATGGCCTACGGGTTTAGGATTTGAATATTTCTATGGTTTTTTAGGAGCAGATGCACACCAGTTTAGACCTGCTCTTATGCAGAATACAAAACCTGTAGATCCTTATATTGTCGATGGAAAAGTAGATGAAAACTATATTTTAGACAAAGATTTAGCCAACAAGGCAATTAATTGGATTCAGACTCAAAAATCAGTATCGCCAAATAAACCTTTCTTTGTTTATTACACTCCTGGAACTGCTCATGCTCCGCATCAGGCACCCAAAGATTGGATCGAAAAGTTTAAGGGCAAATTTGATTATGGTTTTGAAAAACAGCGTCAAATGACCTTTGAAAAGCAAAAAGCAATGGGAATCATACCAAAAGATGCAAAACTGGCACCAACGCCAAGTGAATATCAAAAATGGGATGCTTTAAGCCCGAATATGAAAAAAATCGTAGCAAGAGAAATGGAGGTTTATGCAGCTCAATTAGCTTATAGTGACTATCAGATAGGACGAGTGATCCAATCCATAAAAGATATGGGAGAACTTGATAATACTTTGATAATTTACATTATGGGTGATAACGGAGCTAGTGCCGAAGATCCAACTGGTCATGGACTTACCAGCGAAATCGGAATTATGGTAAACGGAGAGGTAGACACAGAAGAATTTATGTTAAAAAACATAGATAATTTTGGAGGCCCGTGGATGGCAGAACATTATTCGCAAAGCTGGGCACACGCTATGAATACACCATATCAATGGGATAAAAAAATTGCTTCGCATTTAGGCGGAAGCCGCACAGGAATGGTCATTTCTTGGCCTGCTAAAATCAAACAAACAGGACAAATTCGTAGTCAGTTTACCCATATTACAGATATAGTGCCTACAATTTTAGAAGCAGCTACGCTTCCAGTTCCCAAAAGTGTTGACGGTTTTGTGCAAGAACCTATGGCAGGTACAAGTATTGAATATACTTTTGATAGTGCCAAAGCTCCAGAAAAACATACCACTCAATATTTTGAAATTATAGGAAACAGAGCTATTTATAAAGATGGTTGGATTGCAAGTACTACACCCAAAATATTACCATGGGAAGGAAATCATCCGGCATCAAAAGATCCTGTAAATGATTACAAATGGGAACTATATGATCTAAATACCGATTTTTCTCAAACTAATGATATTGCGGCTAAAAATCCGAAGAAATTAAAAGAGTTGCAGGACGAATTCAATAAAGAAGCATCTAAATACGAAGTTTATCCGTTAGATGATAGATATATTGAAAGATTAAATCCAGAAAACAGACCTAATTTTAATAAAGGAAGAAACGAATTTATATATCATCAAGGATCTTCACGTATTACGGAAGGTATGGCTCCAAATATGAAAAATACATCCTACAGTATAAAAGCAGATATTGAAGTGAAATCAGGAGACGAAGGAATGATAATCACACAAGGAGGTTATTTTGGAGGAACAGCACTAATGCTTTTAAAAGGAAAACCAACTTTCTCATACGCTTTTTCTCATTATCCAAATCACAAATGGACAATACAATCTCCAACTCCCTTAACAGCTGGTAAACATACCATTGTAATGAATTTCGACTATGCAGGCGGAGGCGGAGGTAAAGCTGCTAAAGTTACCATATTGGTTGATAGCAAGGAAGTTGCAAAAGGAGATATTCCTAGAACTGTTCCCAAAAGATTTTCATCAGATGAAACCTTAGATGTTGGTGAAGATTTTGGAACGCCTGTAACAAGAGATTATGAAGTTCCGTTTAAATTTCAAGGCAGTATAGAAAAAGTTATTGTGAATTTAAAATCTTAATTTTTTTTTTTGCATCCATATTGTAGCTTATTAAGAAAAATATAAACTCAATTAATAAACTGTCTGTAATGAAAACTGCAAAATATAATAAGGTAATTTTCTTTTTGAGCATAACTATTTTAAGCTCATTTTTTGTAAACGCACAAGATGTTTTACCATTTCCTCCAGCTCCGTCTGCATCTCAGGCAGGAGTTACAATTGAAACATCCAGTTACAAAAAAAGAACAGAGCCTAAACATCTCTCGGCAGACGCACCTAATATTTTAATTATATTAATGGATGATGCTGGACCAGGTGCACCTTCGACCTATGGCGGAGAAATAAATACGCCAACATTGTCCAAAGTCGCCAATACAGGAATTTCATATAATCGTTTTCATTCAACAGCCATGTGTTCGCCAACGCGTGCTTCTTTGCTTACAGGACGTAATCATACTCGTGTGGGCAACGGTCAAATTGCTGCTATTGCAAATGATTTTGATGGTTTTAGCGGAACAATTCCAAAGAGTTCTGCAACAATAGCTGAGATATTAAAAGATTACGGTTATAATACCGCAGCATTTGGAAAATGGCACAATACGCCCGAAGAACAAATTACATCTAAAGGACCATTCGATTATTGGCCAACAGGTTACGGATTCGAATATTTTTATGGTTTCCTTGCCGGAGAAGCTTCGCAATATGAACCTACTTTGGTACGAAATACCACTTATGTGGAACATCCGAAAACGTCTGGTGGACATAATTATTACCATTTATCAGAAGATTTGGCTGATGATGCAATACTTTGGTTAAACGAACAAAAAGCATACGCACCAGAAAAGCCTTTTTTCGTGTATTGGGCACCTGGAGCAGCTCACGGCCCACATCATGTAATGAAAGAATGGGCAGACAAATACAAAGGCAAATTTAATGACGGATGGGACGCTTACCGCGAAAGAGTATTTAAACGTCAAAAAGAATTGGGATGGATTCCACAGAATACGTTGCTTACGCCAAGAGCAGAATCGATGACATCATGGGCAAATATTCCAGAAGCAGAAAAACCTTTTCAGCGACGTCTTATGGAAATATGGGCGGGTTTTGCCGAACATGCCGATTTTAATGCGGGAAGAGTTATTGACGAAATCGAAAAACTGGGAGAACTTGACAATACAATTATCATTTATATCTGGGGCGATAATGGTTCGTCTGCCGAAGGCTTAAATGGAACAATCAGCGAACAATTAGCCCAAAATGCAATTCCCACAAAAATTGAACAACATATTGCCGCTTTAAACGAATTAGGAGGTTTAGATGTCCTAGGTGGACCAAAAACAGATAATATGTTCAATGCCGGATGGGCTTGGGCAACAAGTACGCCGTATCAGGGAACAAAATTGCAGGGCGCTTATTTTGGAGGAACACGCCAACCAATGGCAATTTCATGGAAAAAAGGAATTAAACACGATAAAACGCCAAGACCACAGTTTCATCATGTAATTGATATTGCGCCGACTATATTTGAAATCGACAAAATTCCTGTTCCAAAAGTAGTAAATGGTTTTCCACAAGACGAATTAGACGGCGTTAGTATGGTTTATACTTTTACTGATCCAAAAGCGAAAGGAACACGTCATACACAGTTTTTTGATATTATGGCAAGTCGTGGTATCTATCAAGACGGATGGTTTGCAAGTGCAAGAGGACCAAGAGAACCTTGGGTAGGAGGAATCCCGAAAGGCATTAAACAATGGTCACCATTAACAGATACTTGGCAGTTATATAATTTGGATCAGGATTGGTCGCAGGCAGTTGATTTAGCTGCAAAAGAACCTAAAAAGCTGGAAGAAATGAAAGCTTTATTTTTAACAGAATCAGCCAAAAATAAAAACCTTCCAATTGGTGGCGGATTATGGTCAACCGCACTTTATCACCCAGAAGATGCGCCTTCTTCTCCTTTAACACAATGGACTTTTGATACGCCAATAAAAGGAATGCCAGAATCAGCGGCTCCAAAATTAGGAAAAGTAAGCAGTATCGTAACAATGGATGTAGAAGTTCCTGAAAATGCAAACGGAGTTTTGTATGCACTCGCAGGATTCTCGGGTGGTGTTACCTGTTATGTAAAAGATGGCTATTTAAACTACGAGTTTAATTTGTTTGAAGTCCAGCGAACTAAAGTTAAATCAAAAGATAAATTACCAAAAGGTAAAGTAAAAATCGAAGTCGAATCGAAGCTCGTTGATAAAATTGGCGGTTCGATGAATGTAACACTAAAAGTAAATGGCGCAGTAGTTGACCAGGGAACGGTTCCAACAGCAATGTCTCTTCATTTTACGTCAAATGCCACTTTTGATATTGGAACCGATTTAGATTCTCCCGTTTCTTTAGACTATTTCGATCAGGCTCCGTTTTCATTCAATGGAAAAATAGGAAAGACAAAAATTGTCTATACCAAGAAAAGTTGATAAAGACTGAGTTTAGAAAATTGTATCAAAACCCTTAAGATCCCAAAATCATGAAAGAATATTATAATTTACAGCAAAGCATTAATTTAATATTTAACTGTTCTTTCAAAAAAAATAGCTTCATTATATTTTTAATGTTTGTTTTGATTTTAGGTAATAACATTAAAATTCATGCACAAGATGTTTTGCCTTTTGCGCCTGTTCCGAGTGCCAGTGTTGCCAACGAAACACTAGCCGAAAGTACACACAAAAGAAGAGTACAGCCAGATCATTTACCAAAAGACGCACCAAATATCATTATTATTTTAATGGATGATTTAGGTTTTGGAACGCCATCAACTTTTGGAGGCGGAGTCAATACGCCGACTTTAACCAAAGTTTTTAAAGAAGGAATTGCTTATAATGAATTTCATACCACTTCAATTTGTTCTCCAAGCCGTGCCGCTTTATTAACAGGCAGAAACCATACGCATGTTGGTAACGGAACTATTGCAGAACGAGCTGTAGATTGGGACGGTTATACCGGAATTATTCCGAAAGAAGCTGCTACGGTTGCTGAGGTTTTAAAGAATTATGGCTACAGCACTTCTGCTTTTGGAAAATGGCACAATACGCCAGCGAACCAGACGACGGTTGCCGGACCTTTTGATTATTGGCCCGTCAATTACGGATTTCAGCATTTTTACGGATTTCTCGCTAGAGAAACTTCGCAATATGAACCAAGATTAATAAATGATTTCACTCCAGTTGAACCTCCAAAAGACGAAAAATACCATCTTACAACTGATTTGGCAGATCACGCTATTGAATGGATGAATCAGCACAAATCGTATGCGGCAGACAAGCCATTTCTGTTGTATTTTGCTCCAGGAGCTGGGCACGCACCACACCATATTTTTAAAGGATGGGCAGATAAATACAAAGGAAAGTTTGATGATGGCTGGGATGCTTATCGCGAAAAAGTATTTAAACGCCAGAAAGAATTAGGCTGGATTCCTAAAAGTGCCATGCTGACGGCGAGAGATAAAACAATGGCTTCTTGGGAAAGTATTCCAAAATCTGAAAGAGCGTTTCAAATTCGTATGATGGAAGTATTTGCAGGATATGTAGAACATGCCGATCATGAAGTTGGACGCGTTTTGGATGCGCTTGAAGCGAATGGACAAAAAGACAATACAATCGTATTTTTTATTTGGGGAGATAATGGTTCTAGTGCCGAAGGACAAAATGGTTCAATAAGCGAATTATTGGCTCAAAATGGTGTTTCGAATACCATTCAACAGCAATTAGAAGCTTTAGATAAACTTGGCGGACTTGACGCGATTGGTGGACTTCTTTTAGAGAATAATTATCATGCAGCTTGGGCTTGGGCGGGAAATACGCCTTTTAAACATACCAAATTAGTAGCTTCTCATTTTGGAGGAACACAAAACGCAATGGTTGTGCGCTGGCCGAAAATGATAAAACCGGACAGTACGCCTAGAAGCCAGTTTCATCATATAAACGATGTTGTGCCGACTATTTATGATATTTTGAATATTAAAGCACCAAAAGTGGTCAATGGTTTTGAGCAAATGCCTCTGGATGGAGTAAGTTTTAAATATACTTTTAATGATGCCAAAGCAAAAGAAGTATCCAAAGTTCAGTTTTTTGATAATAACGGAAGTCGTGGAGTTTACAAAGACGGATGGTATGCCTGTACTTTTGGACCTTTATATCCTTGGATTCCCGCTCAAAAAGGTTTAGCCGAATGGGATTCTACAAAAGATGTTTGGGAATTGTACAACATAAAAGAAGATTATACACAGTATTACGATTTAGCATCTAAAAATCCGCAGAAGTTAAAAGAACTTCAGGAAGTATTTAATCAAGAAGCCAAAAAGAATAAAGATTACCCGATTGGCGCCGGAATTTGGCTTCGCATTCATCCCGAAGATGTTATAAAAGCGCCTTACACTTCATGGACTTTTGATGAAACCACGAAACGTATGCCTGAATTCAGCGCGCCTGGTTTAGGCAAAAAAAGCAATAAAGTAGTTGCCGATGTTGAGGTTAAAGAAAATGCTTCAGGAGTTTTGTATGCGCTTGGAGGTTCTGGCGGCGGTGTGACTTTATTTATGGATAACGGAAAACTAGTTTACGAATATAATATGCTGATTATAGAACGCTATTACGTTGAATCATCCGCAAAAATTCCGGTAGGAAAACATAAAATCGAAGTTTTAACTACTATCGCAAAACCGGGCGCTCCTGCTGAAATTGTTATTTCGGTTGATGGAAAAGAATATGCCAAAGGCGAAGTAAAACGAACTGTTCCTGTTGCCTTTACTGCCAGCGAAACTTTTGATGTTGGCAAAGATTTAGGCGGTCCTGTATCTATTCGTTATTATAAAAAAGCACCTTTTAAGTTTGAAGGAAAAATAAATAGCGTGAAAGTAGATTTACTTTAAGTTCATTTTTATGAAATATAACTATGTTTAAATCATTCTATAAATACCGCTGAACGGAGCTTTGTACGATTACTTTTTTAACTTATCTTCGCTGTTTATACATTTGTGAGTACATTCAACTCATTTAAAAATCTAATTTGTGAAACAAAAAATACAGGAAGATCAAGAAAACAATCAGCTTAAACGCGGGCTGACTAATCGACACATTCAGTTAATTGCTTTAGGCGGATCTATAGGAACAGGTCTTTTCCTCGGAATTGGTCCAGCAGCCGTATTAGCAGGACCATCTGTTATTTTAGGATATGCGATTGCTGGAATTATTGCCTTTTTTATTATGAGGCAACTTGGTGAAATGGTTGTTGAAGAACCTGTATCTGGAAGTTTTAGCTACTTTGCTTATAAGTATTGTGGCTCTTTTGCAGGTTTTGCATCAGGTTGGAATTATTGGATTTTGTATATTTTAGTCAGTATGGCTGAACTTACAGCTATTGGAGTTTATGTGCAGTTTTGGTGGCCAGAAATTCCGTTGTGGGCATCTAGTTTATTTTTCTTTCTGGTTATTAATGCTTTAAATTTTGCCTCTGTAAAAGTCTACGGAGAAACTGAATTTTGGTTTTCAATTATAAAAGTTGCCGCAATTATTGCAATGATTCTTTTTGGCACTTATTTGTTAATAAGCGGGACAGGAGGAGAACACGCTACAATTCATAATTTGTATAACGATGGAGGTTTCTTTCCAAAAGGTGTTTTTGAGAAAACTGCAAATGGTAATTTTCAAGGTTTATTGTCCGCGATGGCTTTAATTATGTTCTCTTTTGGTGGTTTAGAATTAATTGGAATTACCGCTGCTGAAGCAGAAAATCCAGAAAAAAATATTCCAAAAGCAACCAATCAAGTCATCTATCGAATTCTTATATTTTATGTAGGTGCATTGGTCATTTTATTTGCTTTGTCGCCTTGGAGACAAATTACTACAGACAGTAGTCCGTTTGTAATGGTTTTTCAAAATCTAAACGGAATGGAATTTGAGCTTTTTGGCTATAAAATATTTTTTACAAAGCTTATCGCCAATGTGCTTAATTTAATTGTATTAACCGCAGCTTTATCAGTATATAACAGTAGTGTGTACAGCAACTCAAGAATGTTATTTGGTTTAGCAGATCAGGGTAGCGCTCCTCAATTTTTAAAGAAGTTAAACAAACAAGCAGTACCGGTTAATGCTATTTTAATTTCTTCTTGCTTCGCCGCTATCTGTATTTTAATCAATAAAGTAATTCCAGAAGAAGCTTTTGGTATTTTAATGTCTTTAGTAGTGTCTTGTTTAGTTATCAATTGGGTTATGATTTCCTATACGCATTTACAATTTAGACGTACAAAAGACAAGGAAAACACAAAAACCAAATTTGCTTCCATATTTTATCCAATAAGCAATTACATCTGTTTCGTATTTTTATTGGGTATTTTATCCATCATGTGGATGACGAATATGAAGATATCTGTAGAATTAATTCCTATTTGGCTGGCTATTCTTTTTGTATTTTATAAAGTTTTTAAAAATAAAAAATAGATAGTTTTAAAAATAAATCCCATTTCATTTAGAAATGGGATTTATTTTTATGACGTTTGCGATACAGGTTCAAACTCATTTTATGGAAGACAAGAATTTATCTTAAGACGCTCCTCTATTAAAACCAATAGTATCTCTGTAAAGCTGTGGAGAAATATCTGTTTTTCCTTTAAAAACACGACTAAAATAATATTCGTCGTCATAACCCAGCTCGTAAGCAATTTCCTTTACTGTTTTGTTGGTGAGATATAATTCTCTTTTGGCTTCTACAATAATGCGTTCAGTAATTAAATCTGAAAGTGTCATATTAAAATGATTTTTTGCAGCTCGTGCAAGAACAACCGGCGTTACATGCAGCATATCAGCATATTCACTAGCAGAATGTTTAATTCTGAAATTATCTTCGATAGCATTTCTTAGGTTCTGAATAATAAGCAATTGTTTGTCGTTGCTATTTTCATTTTTAATAGATTGCTGTTCTAATTTTATTCTTGTAGCAAATACCAAAAATATTTTCAAATAAGAAACCAAAACTTCATCTTTTCTCAAAGCATCCATTTTCAGTTCATTGACAATTTCTCTGACAATATTCATCAAAGTTTGTTTATTATTTTCATCTAAAAGAATAAAAGGGTGCTGATAAACATTATTAAATAAAATTCCATTTGCAGCAATCTCTTTATGATGTCTGTAAATACAGAAAAAATCATGATGAAACTGAATAGAAATTCCAGTAAGCGGTCCTTCAGAAGCTAGCATAAAAGGCTGATACGGGTAGAAAGCAAATAAGGTATTTTCTTTAAAAGAATATTCGCAAAGATCAACTTTAGCTAATCCTTCGCCTGAAGTAATGATGATTATGGTAAAATAATTATTTCGCTGAATATGATCAAAATAACTGCTGTTATCAAATTCAAATACCTTGAATGATAAATTGCCATTTTGCTGGTTAACAAGCGTATATACAGATTGAGATAACATACTTATTTAGATTTGCTTACTAATTCTAAAAATTGAGAATTGAGCGTATTGCATTCTTCTACACAAACATCGCCAGTTATCTTTGGTTTATTTCCCCATTTTGGAACATCTTCTGTTTCTAGAATATTAAATTTTGAAGTAAAACCGCCTACATAAGGAACAGCTGTACCATAAATAATTTCCGTTATTTTATAATGGCGAATCATATAGGAGCACATAATGCAAGGCTCATGTGTAGTATACATTTTTGCCAGATGCAGTTTATCCGGATATCCGTTTTTTATAGCATCTCCAATAGACAATATTTCTGCATGATTGGTAATGTCTCCCGTAGATTTTCCTGATTCGATTCCTTTACCAATTACTTTTCCCTTAAATACAATAAGCGCACCCACAGGCGGATTTCCAGCTTTTAGAGCGCTTTTGGCAAGATCTAAACATTGATTCATGTAATATTGAACATCTTCCTGCATAATTTTAAAACTTAAATATTGATTGTAGAGTATCCAGCTATGCTAAATTACTCAAAAAACAAAGGTTTGATCACATTAAATATTTGTAAATAAAAAAACTGCCCTTAAAGTGAAAAAGGGCAGTTAAGAGCTGATTTAGAAAATCAAAATATCGTAACCTTCTTTTCTAAGGTTAACAAAACTTGGTAAACCTGGAGTTCCTGGAACTTCGTTGTCATTTAATAATTCATAACCAGAAACTTCGGTGCCAAATACAGCTACACATCCTTTAGAAAGACCGCTAACATGATCTTTTACTTCTTTATAAAGAGCATTAACAGGATGCTCTGGTTTTTCTAGTTGTTCAGGCCATCTTATACCTGCTCCTTGAAAAATAATTTTTACATCTTCGCCTTCGTGTTTGAATTCATATGCCGATGCTAAAGCATTGAATACACGTCCTAATGCTTCTTCTGAACCCGCTTTTGGATCAGATAGAATAATAATTGCTGTTTTTTTCATTTAAATAAATTTTATTAACAAGGCAAAGATCTGACGACAATGCCGGCTAAAGAATGGAGAAAATTTACTTTATAATGGAGAATTTTTTCTCAAGTAAAGTCTTTAGAATAGTAGGTTCAAAACGTCCATTATAAAGTAAAAATCATCCATTTTTCACGAATGATTATCTCCACAACTTTGCATTCGATAATAATTCACATAAGTAGAACTTAAAAAAATAAACAATATGTCTGTTTCTGATTTATTTAAACCGCTTACTTTGCTGCACGGTCCAGCAATGCGAAACCGTTTCATGCTGGCACCCTTAACCAGTCAGCAAAGTGAATTTGATGGCACTGCATCTGAATACGATCAATATTGGATGGAACAACTTTCACAAGGTGGTTATGGATTAATTCAAACCAGCGCTTCTACCGTAGAAGCAGGAGGAATCGCGTTTGAAAGACAATTAGGAATTCATAGTGATGACCATTTGCCAGGATTGACAAAAATGGCATCGGCGATTCGTGATGGCGGTGCGCTGTCAGCCGTACAATTGCATCATGCGGGGCATCGCGCGAAACTTTCAATTGGCGGAATCCCAGCTCCAGCTTCGAGTAAAACTTTAGAAGGAATTAAAGCAATCACGACAGAAGAAGTAGAACGTATTCGAGACAGTTTTATCGCTGCGGCAAAAAGAGCGCAATTGGCAGGATTTGACGGAATTTCTGTTCACGGTGCATTCGGGTGGATTCTTTCAGAATTCATGTCGCCAAATTTAAATGATCGTACCGATAAATATGGAGGAAGTTTGGAAAATCGTGCACGCTTTACGATTGAAGTTATTGAAGGAATTCGTAAAGCTTGCGGTCCAAATTTTCAAATTGGATGGCGTTTGTCTATTGAACGTTACGGCTTGCTTTTGGAAGAATTACGTGAAGTTACAGCCGATATTTTCAATCGTGAATTAATTGACTATTTAGATTTAGCACTTTGGGATTCAGCACAAATTGTTCGCGAAGGAACTTTTAAAGGAAAAACCATGCTCAGCGTTTTTACCGAACTTCCGCGTAAAGGAGTTCGTCTTGGAGCAGCAGGGAAAATTATGAGCGCACAACGTGCTGGAGAACTTCTAGATGAAGGCTGTGATTTTGTGCTTATCGCACGTGCTGCAATTTTACAGCGAGATTTTCCTCTTCAGGTAAAAGCAAATCCAATGTACGATAGTCCACAATTGCCTGTCATGGCAGATTATCTAAGACAAAGGGGATTAAGCGAACGTTTTATTGAAACGATGCGCGGATGGCAGACTTTTGTAAAGGCTGGTTCGTTATAAAAAATTTGAATATCTAGAAAGTAAACCGCCATATTGAGCGGTTTACTTATTTTAATTTTATCCATCACAAAGTAAAAATTATCCATTCCTGATTAATTTATATGATTGTACGTTTGTTGTCTGTTTTCTAAATAAAAACACTATGAAAGATCTTAACTGCAATGCTATTATAAAAGAAAGCCCAGATGTTTTATCTTGGAATGAACATATTCATCTTTTTCATTACAAACAGAAAGAAGAAATAAAAAGAGCCAACATGTGCGTGCATATGAATCTCATTAGTGTTGTATTGGAAGGAACAAAAGAAATTCTGGATCATGGCAGTAAAATTATTGTTCCTGCGGGTTCTGGTTATTTTATGAAAAAAGGTTCTTATTTGGTTACAGATAAAGTTGATAATCCTGAAAAAGGTTATGAATCGATTATCATTTTTTTCTCAGATGAATGGCTTCGTTCTCAAGTTGATAATGTATTAGGAAATATTAATGAATCTCTTTCTGGGAAATTTTCTCCATGCAGAAGCGATATGGCACTTCTTCCGGCAGATGAATTGATGTGTGCTTTAATAACACAACTTAAAACTTGTCTTACATTAAATACAGATCCTAAACGTTTAGAATCTATTTTACCTCTAAAAATTCGTGAGTTGTTTCAGATTTTAATTTCGGCACCCGAAGGACATTATTTTGAGGCACAACTGAGAAGTCTCGATACGCATTTAAATCCAGATTTAGTGCAGTTAATGCAAAGTCATTATAAAGAAAATATTTCTTTAGAACAATATGCATTTCTCGCCAATTGCAGTCTTTCAACCTTTAAGCGCAAGTTTAGCCAAACCTTTAAAATGAATCCCGGAAAATGGATTATGGAAAGAAGACTGGAAGAAGCTTATAGTTTACTGCGATCAGAAATGAACATTACAGAAATCGCGTATGAAGTTGGTTTTGAAACTCCGGCACATTTTGTAGCTTCTTTTAAACAAAAATATAGAAATACGCCAAAACAGCTTCAGCAGAAGCTTTAATCTTCATTTGTTCTAAACTTTATAGGATATTTTTTGAACTTTTAATGAAATGGGCTAGTGCCATATCGAGCTAATTTTGACTCATGAAAAACAAAGTTTTGATATAAAAGCAGAGCAAAAATTGATTGAAGAACATGATCATATTATTTTCCAGTTTCCTTATTATTGGTATCATTCTCCAGCTTTATTGAAAAAATGGTTAGACGAGGTTTTAACACATGGTTGGGCATACTGGAGTAAAAGCGGTTTTAAATTTGGAGGAAAGAAAGTTGCGCTTGCCATTTCATTAGGTTTGAAAGAAGAACATTTGCAGCACGGAACAGTTTTTAAATATACTCTAGAAGAATTAACCCGTCCGTTTGAAGCTTTATTCGATTATATAAAAGCAGATTACCAACCATTTTTTGCTTACTACGGAATGACATTTGAGCCATCACAAGAATGGATAGAAAGAAGTGTACCATTATATCTTGATTTTCTGGAACGATTTAATAGTAAAATAGATGATGTAAATGTAGCTTAGTTTAAAGCAGTAGGACCTAATAGTGTTATAAATGTAAAAAAAACTCTAGATCATTGATTTAGAGTTTTTTTTTGATTTCTGTAGGACAAATTTCGACATCTTTTTATGATGATTTGAAGATATTGTCTTATTATAGGTAGTTTCTGTCTTTCATGGTTTTGAAAACTAACGCTACTAGTAAATTTTAGTTATCATTTCATCTATAGGCAAACGAACTTTTTTCGTAGCTGCCATATAGTCTTTTTCCGAATCCCGATATCCTAAAGCGAGGATAACTGTAGAATGCAATCCTTTTTCTTTTAAACCCAAAACGGCATCGATAGTGGTTGGATTAAATCCTTCGATAGGAGTGGCGTCCACTTTCAATTCTGCCGCAGCAATAAGAGCAGTTCCTAATGCAATATAAGCCTGCTTGGAAGCCCAATGTGCTTTTTGCTCTGCATTAATAGTGCTGAAATAGGAATGCAGTCCATTTCTAAATCCTGATAAGGCGCCAGCATCAAGACTTCTTTGCTTTTCTGTCATTGCTATGTAATCGTCAATATAAGTCGAAGACATGTCAGTAATTGCAGCAAAAACTAACAAATGAGAGCAAGAGCTAATCTGTCCATTATACGAATCAGCACCTAATTTTTTTTGAATTTCCGGATTGCTTACAACAAAAACACGGTAAGATTGCAGACCACAAGAAGATGCTGTAAGATTTATAGCCTCTAAAATCTGATCGATCTTCTCTTCTGTTACTTTAATGTTATTGTAAGCTTTTGTGGCATAACGCCATTTTAAATTTTCTATCAAATTCATTGCTTGTGTCTATCTTAAGTTTTGGCAAATATAAACGATATTGTTTTCTTTTTCGAGTCTTGAATTGGTATGGGAAACTTCAAATCAGTCATATCCTAGTTCTCTAAAGAATAATTATCTGTTTTTCTCTGTTATTATATTTTTAAAAAGATTAATAATCTTTAAAATTGTATTAAAAAAGAATAATTGTCTTATTTTTTTTGTTTTATAAAATATTAAATCTTTTATTTTCAAATTTGCAGGGTAAAAAAACTAAACCTTGTCATCATGAAAGCGAACATACAAGAAGATTTAAGAATAAGCGAAAAGCAGGATATTGAAAATACCCAGAATACAATCCAGAATGATTTTGTATTCACGCTAAAAAGCACTTGTTTAGATGAAAATTATCACCCCTCAAGTAAAACACGTTTGACAACCAATTTTGCCAACTTGGCCAGAGGAGCTAATCGCCAGCAAAACTTACGTAATGCCTTAAATATGATTAACAATCGATTCAATGCATTGGCTCATTTGGATAATCCAAAAGCAGATCGTTATCATGTGGAACTTGAAATTCTTACAGTAACAATGATTATTGATGATAAGAATGGTAGTAACGATCTACCGATGATTGAAGTTTTAAAAACAAATATTATTGACCGTACAACTGGCCAGCAAATCGAAGGGATTGCCGGAAATAATTATTCTTCTTATGTTCGTGATTATGATTTTAGTATTTTATTGATTGAGCACAATAAAAATAAAGCTAATTTTTCTATACCTGAAAATTTTGGTGATTTGCACGGAAAACTTTATAAGTGTTTTGTCAATTCAGCTACTTACAAAGAGCACTTTAAGATGTCACCGATCATTTGTCTAAGCGTATCGAGCAACAAAACTTATACTCGCACGGAGTATCAGCATCCGGTTCTGGGTTTTGAGTATCTGCAGGATCAATATTCTATCACTGATGACTATTTCTCTAAAATGGGCTTAAAAGTTCGTTTTTTTATGCCTCCGAATAGTGTGGCACCGATGTCTTTTTATCATTCTGGAGATCTACTTGCTGATTATACTGATCTTGGATTAATCAGCTCAATCAGCACAATGGAGACTTTCCAGAAGATTTATCGCCCTGAAATTTACAATGCAAATTCAGTGGCTGGAAAAATCTATCAGCCTAGTCTTAAACACGAAGATTATTCACTGACTCGCGTGGATTATGATCGCGAAGAACGCAGTCGATTGGCTGTTGAACAGGGAAAATATGCAGAAGAGCATTTCATTAAGCCCTACAAAAGTCTCCTGGAAGAATGGTCTTCTAATTTTGCCCTTTAATTGATTACAACGCCTTAAAATTATACTATTATGAAGAAATTATTATTACCTACCTCTATTGTTGGAAGTTTACCAAAACCTGCTTGGCTTGCACCACCTGAAAAACTTTGGTCACCATGGAAATTAGAAGGCGATCAGCTACTTGAAGGAAAACAAGATGCGTTGCGCATTTCTCTGCAGGAACAACAATTGGCAGATTTAGATATCATTTGTGACGGCGAGCAGACACGCCAGCATTTTGTAACAACTTTTATCGAGCATTTAAGCGGTGTAGATTTTGAAAATCGTAAAACAGTAAAAATCCGTAATCGTTATGACGCGAGTGTTCCAGTGGTTGTAGGTGAGGTTGCACGTCAAAAAGCAGTTTTTGTTGAAGATGCTAAATTTTTGCGTAAACAGACTAATAAGCCTATAAAATGGGCATTGCCAGGCCCGCTGACAATGGTGGATACTTTACACGATGACCATTACAAAAGCCGTGAAAAATTGGCGTGGGAATTTGCGAAAGCACTCAATGAAGAAGCAAGAGAACTTCAGGATGCAGGGGTAGATATTATCCAGTTTGATGAACCTGCATTTAATGTGTTCTTTGATGAGGTAAACGATTGGGGAATGGCAGCCTTAGAAAGAGCCATTGAAGGTTTACATTGTCAAACTGCGGTTCATATTTGTTATGGTTATGGAATACAGGCCAATACGGATTGGAAAAAGACATTAGGTTCAGAGTGGCGACAATACGAAGAAATTTTCCCGAAAATTCAAAAATCTAAAATTGATGTGGTGTCTTTAGAATGTCACAACTCTAATGTGCCTTTAAATTTAATGGAACTTGTTCGTGGTAAAAAAGTGATGGTAGGTGCCATTGATGTGGCAACCAACACTATCGAAACACCAGAAGAAGTAGCTACTACCCTGCGTAAAGCTCTTGAGTTTGTAAATGCCGAAAATCTTTATCCTTCTACAAACTGCGGTATGGCTCCGCTATCCCGAAACATAGCTAGAGGCAAGTTAAGTGCTTTAAGCGCAGGAGCAGAAATTATACGCAAAGAACTTGGGATTTAGTCTCAATATATTAATAATGAAGTCGGTACCTCTACGGAGGAATAATATTTAAAACACATTGAAGAAATTATTAGAAGTATTAAAAAAAGCAGGTTTCGACGGTTTCCTGTTAATGATAGTCACCATGATTCTGATGGCTTATTTTTTGCCAAAGCCAGGTATGGTCAAAGAACCAGTTTCGCTTGAGGAGATTGCCAATATTGGCGTTTCCTTGATTTTCTTGTTTTATGGCATGCGACTGAGTGTTGAGAAACTAAAAGCTGGACTTTCTAACTGGAAAATGCACATTGTCGTTCAGTTGACCACCTTTTTATTTTTTCCGCTCATTGTTTTGGCATTTCGCCCGTTGTTTGTCAATAACGGCTTCGAGCTGCTTTGGCTGGGTGTATTTTTTCTGGCAGCTTTACCATCTACAGTATCCTCTTCCGTGGTCATGGTTTCGATTGCTAAGGGAAACATACCCGCAGCCATTTTCAATGCAAGTATTTCCAGTTTGATTGGAGTAGTGGTTACGCCACTCTGGGTTGGGCTTTTTATAGCTTCTGCGGCAGGCGATTTTGATGTTACTCAAATCGTCTTAAAGTTGATTCTTCAAGTCTTGATGCCTGTTATTATTGGCATAAGCCTCAATTCGCGTTTAGGAGCCATTGCCGAAAAATACAAGAAACAGCTCAAATATTTTGATCAGGCAGTTATTCTAACGATTATTTACACGTCGTTTTGTAAGTCATTTTCCGAACATCTTTTTGAAGGTTTCACCGCTCTTGAACTTGCTGGACTTGCTGCAGGGATGATGGCGTTGTTTTTTGCTGTATTCTTTTGTGTCGGATTACTCAGTCGCTTGCTTGGTTTTTCAGATGAAGACCGTATTACTGTCTTATTCTGCGGATCTAAAAAGTCATTGGTACACGGCACCGTTATGTCAAAAGTACTTTTTCAGCACAGTACCATCACCGGCATCGTATTGTTACCGCTCATGCTTTATCATGCTTTGCAATTGATTGCTGCCAGCATCATTGCTCAGGGTATGGCTCGACGAAAAGAAGTATAATTCTATTTATGAAGTGATAAAACGGTGTCTTTTAGATTTTAATACTGTGAGAATAAACTTTGCAGTATGTTATGTTTTTAGTTTGCGAAAAATAAGATTTCTGTATTGTTTTTGGTTATATTTGAAGAATTTTATTCTGATTTAAAAATAAATTAAACCTGTTTAAAGTACTATTCGATGGAACAAATAGACGATATTGATCTTCAGTTATTAAATATACTTCACGATAATTCTAAATACACTGTAAAAGAGCTTGCTAAAATGGTAAATCTTTCGGCATCGCCTGTTTTTGAGCGGATCAAAAGATTGGAAAACAATGGCTATATTAAAAAATATATAGCCTTGTTAGATGCAGAAAAACTAAACAGAGGTTTTATCGTTTTCTGTAATATCAAACTTAAACAGCACGATCGCAATATTGGCAATCAGTTTGTTAATGATATTATGAAAATAGAAGAAGTCGTGGAATGTTACAATATTTCTGGTGATTACGATTTTTTAATGAAAGTTTCTGCCAAAGACATGAAGCATTATCAGGATTTTGTATTTAATAAATTAGGATCAGTTGAAAGTATAGGGAGCACCCAAAGTACCTTTGTTATGTCGGAGATAAAAAATATGTATGGATAGTTCGACGATGGCTTATTTATTTGAAATAAACTAAAGATTCCTTATGAAAATCGAACGATAAAATATTAAGCCGTAAAAGGATTGAAAAATCAACAAATTTGTATGTAAAAAGAGATAACTATTATGTAGTTGTCTCTTTTTTTTAATATAGGACAAGACAAATTACAACATCTTTTTTGGATGATTTGAAGATATCGATTTATTATATATAATCCCTGTCTTTCATTGGCTTTATAAATTTGGTTTAGATGTCCTGTTGAGAATTGATGCAAAAAAAAATAAAAACTAAAATAGTTTATGGCAGTAAACTAATATACAATTATTAAGTACAAAATAAAGAGAATACTGCAACGCTAGATATTTTAGAATGTTGTTTAATAGTTTTTTGTAATGCATAATATTAAAGGCAAACAGTTTATTAAATTAATGTTATATCTTTCAATAATGAGGTTTTCCGTAAGTAAAAACTTGAATAAAACAGCATATTTGTGTTTAATTAAATTTGCTTGAAATTACCTGATGAGATTTTTTACCCCTATTAAATTTGGATTTTTAATATCTGTTTTAGCATACATTTTATTGAATTCGATAATTGCTTTTAAGAATTATCAAAATAAAAAAGAACTTTCTGCTTTTGATTTAAATCAAGATGGTTTTTTTTCAAACAATGAAATCTCAGCAGAACAGAAGGAAGCAATGAATAAAATTTCCAATGATACAGCCAGAAATTTAGCTCCTTTAACTTTAATTCCTTTCACAATGATTTTGGGATATATTGCTTATAAACTTAAAGAGAAAGCAGATCAGAAAGTAGATTTTGAAAATTAGATTCTATCAGAATGCAAATTTAAAAGCACGGTATAAACAGAATTAATCTATGGAAATTACAAAACAAAATAACATATATACAGGAAATTACTTAACCTCTTTTATGGGAATATTGCTTATGCTTTTTTTTGTTTTTGTCTGCTCGTTTTTTGTGAAAAATTTATTAGACGGTCACGCCGTTGCAGGTTTGATCGGTTTTCCCGTTTTTTTTGTTTTATTTTTAATTTTCACATTTTCCATGAACTATTTTATTTTGACAGAAAGTAAAATTATCTGTAAAAACCCTTTTTGGTTTTGGAAAGAAACTGAAATAGATTTTAATGCAATTAAAAGTATATCGATAGTACAACCTCCAAAAACAGCAATTTCATTAGAAATAAAAATGGAGAATGCAACAAAACTGATACCAGCATCTAGTTTAAGAAATCATACTTGGAAGGAATTAAAAAAACATCTGCTTAAAGAAAATATTGTCGTGTACGATAAAGTGGGTTTTTAATAAGGCATTTTTGCCTCTCACAACATAAAATTAAAAAATTAAATAAACTTTGATATAAAAGATAACTTCACAGAATCATGATGATAATTAATTCTAAATTAGGTTTTACATATTATTTATTGCTATTTTTTTTGTTTACATTTTTATGCACAGCTCAAAATGATCCCGAATGTTTGGTAAAAATGAAACAAAAACTATCTACGCAAGTGAATGAAGAAAATAAGATTGGTGAAGTGATCAGCTTCAAAGATGATCTTAATTGTTTCGAATGGGATTCTTTGCTTGTTATCATGGCAATTTATTTAAATGACATGGCAGAAAAACAACTGGGAATTGAATTACCTAAGGAGATTGATTATACTTGGGAATCAGATAGTACGGCAATTTTACTTTTTTTAAAAGATAAAAAGGTGGTACACTCTATGCCTCAAAAACCAACTGTAAGCAGAGAAATTTTTGATGCTGCGAAATCTGTAAAATCTTACTATTTTCTTGAATTGCTTAATAATTATGGGGATGGAAGTTACTATGTAATAATTCCTAAAGAAAAGGCGATTTTTGAAACATATCCTTTGATTTATCATGAAAACGGAAAAGAAGTATCTAATCCTAAATATGGCTTAGGGGTAAAAGCGAAGAATTAAGATTATGATAGCTTAGTAAAGTAAACAAATCAAATTTTTAGCTTCAGTTGAACAGCAGCCTAAGAATATGAGCCATAAAACAAAAACCATGATAAAAAAAATAATTTTAGCACTCGCTTTTTTTCAGGTAAATGCTTTTATGTATGCACAAACAGATGTTCAAAAAGAACTGATATTTGAAAGAATAAATAGAGATTCAAAAGGTAGTAGTATTTTGCCCAAAATACAACCAATTGAGAATAAAGAAGAATTGTTTAAAAAAGCTCAGGTTTTTCCAATTTTTAAGGTAGAATTTGACAAAGATAATAAAGCTAAATTAGTACAGAATAAAGAATACTTTTTAGTATTTTATGTTGGACGTTTGTATTGCTTTATGAATAATATAGATTCAAGATTCTTTGAAAATAGTCCTGTTATTCAAAATATAATAGAATTTAATAAAGATAAAAAAGAGTTTTTTATAGTTTATTTTTCTGATACATTTTCTCTTTATGGTAAATATTTAAATCCGCTTATAACTGACAGGAATGTCAGTTATATAATTGATAAAGAAGAAAAAAAAGAAACTTCTGATTATATTAATTTTAAATATGGTTCACTTGAAAAATACAAAGAAAGAAGCAGTGTTGACTTAAAGCGTGACAATCTTCATTTAGAGAATCTTAATAATTATATAAAAACAATTATCAAGCTTTCGAATATAATTGTCCAAAAGATACATTGTTAGTTTTAAATACTTTAGTTAATCAGGTTAAGTTCTCAACAGAGAATTTTTCAAAGAGCCAAGAGAATGAGCTAATGGAGAGAATTAAAATCAAAATTAATCCATTTGATTTAAAAATAAATCAGTTAAAGCAATATTTAATTGCTGCAAAAACTAATGATGAAAATATTAAAAAGATACTTTTACAAAGTAAAGCTGAAATTATGAATAATATAAAAGAAAGGCCAAAACCTGAAGGTTTATATGATTTTTCAGTTTACAATGTTAATATTACAAATGAACTCTTGGAAGTGTTGACTAATGAACAGTTTATTGATTATAAAAATTATTATGATTTAATGCATCCTATTATTGAGAATCTAAATACTTACAACAATTATAAATACCGTTATGGGTATGCTAAAGATATTTTTAATAAAGCACGTACTTTAAAACCTAATAGTTTTAGTGAATATAAAGACTATGAAGACAAAATTTTAATAGAATGCGGTTGTGCTTTTGATAAAACCATTAAAAGAGAATTGATAATAAGGTAATGAAAGATGATTTATTAAAACCCTTTCTTGCTATTAATTTTCCTGAAATTGATGAAGTACTTTTATTTGGAAGCTATAAAAAAATCTATGAACCCATTTTCTTTCTAAAATTACAAATACATTTCTTTAGGAATATAAAATTTTGCAATTGATTATAATATATAATTAGAAAATAGATAAAAATCCAATCGCAAAAAATTAGGTCGTAAAGGCTTGAAAATCTACAAATTTGCGCATAAAAAAAAGAGATAACTATTATATAGTTATCTCTTTTTGTGACGGGGACAGGACAAATTACAACATCATTTTTGGATGATTTGAAGAGATTGGCTTTCTATATGTAATGGTCTGTCTTCCATTGGCTTTGTAAATTTGGTTTAGATGTCCTGTTGGGGATTGATGCAAAAAATTATGAAAACTCAATTTGTCTGCGGTATTGATCTACAATACAATTTTACAATTATTATGAAGGATTTGAATAGATTGTTATACTTAAGGCAGAATTGTCTTTTTTTGGCTTTATGAATTACTGTATGAGATTTAGGTTTTGTGTCACAAATGTAATCCCTTTCAGTTTGTCGGTCCGGATTATAAAGGAGAAATACCAAAAGGAAAATTTAAAAAGGTTTTTAATGTAGAGAGCCAGCTTGCAATTGGCATTGGAAGGACCCAGCTATTGGGCAGCAAAGATTTAGCAAATGTTATCCAGATTCAGGATAAGTATAAAGTTACTTCATTGAGCCAATTTTTAGGCACTGCATCTCCGAAAAAAGCATCTGAAATTAATTGGATTGCCTTCAATCCAAAAGACATAGAAGATGCAAATTTCATTAAATATATGAATGTCTATCTGGACTTGGTTAAACCTTTCAATAAAGAAGATGTCGAGGATCTTGCAAAATTTGAAAAAATTGGAATAAAAGCGGGAGCCGATTTTGATTCTTCACAGCTAAACGAAGAAACCCTCAAAGCCATTAATGATGGTGTTCAGGAAGGAATAACGGCAATTAAGGAAAAAGCCGCTCATATCAGCGAGCAGAAAAATGGATGGAATATGATGGATCCTTTCGGAAATAGAGAATTCTACAAAAAAGACCATCTTTTGCGCGCTGCCGCTGTTATGGTTGGAATCTATGGAAATGATAAAATTGAAGCTTTTTATCCTGTTGTTTACAATGATAAAGAAGGGCAGACTTTAAACGGAAAAACAAACAAGTATAAAATTCATTTTTCTAAAGATGAAATTCCGCCTGCAAAATATTTTTGGTCCATAACTATGTATGATAAAAGTGCAGATGGCACAGGAGGATATCTAATTAAAAATCCAATCAATAGATTCCTGATTAATTCAACTACTGAAGGATTGGTTTATGATAAAGACGGAGGCTTGACAATTTATATCCAAAACCAAAAACCGGATAAATCTCTAGAGTCAAATTGGCTTCCAGCGCCTGCAGAAGAATTTTATCTAATGGCCCGAATTTATGGGCCAAAAGAATCTGCCCTGAACGGTACATGGTCGCCTCCAGCAATTGAAAAAGTAAATTAAACTTCCAATAGCAATTCCAAAAAGAAGAATTATGAAAAATAAAATATTAATTTTTGTTTTAGCAGCTGCTACAATGGTTTTTGTATGCTGTAAAAAAGAAGGTAAAGAAGGTCAGACTAGTATAGCAGCTGCCGATGCAAGTAATATTGATCTAAAAGAGATTAGGGAAATTACCAAGGAGGCTTATATTTACGGATTTCCTATTGTAGATAACAGCAGGATTCAATATGCATATTTTGTAGATAAACAAAATCCAGAATACAAAGCTCCGTGGAATAAGATTCGTAATGTTCCCAGAGTTTTTACCTCAGAAGATAAAGCGGTTCAAACTCCCAACTCAGATACGCCTTATTCTTGGATTGGATTAGATTTAAGAAGCGAACCTATTGTTTTTGTGATACCTCCAATTGAAAAAAACAGGTACTGGAGCCTGCAGCTAATTGATTTGTATACTTTTAATTTTGCCTATTTGGGAAGCCGCACAACGGGAAATAATGGAGGCGTTTATATGCTTTCCGGCCCTAATTGGAAGGGAGAAAAACCCAAAGGGATTGATAAAGTTATTCCGTGCGAAACAGAAATTGCTTTAGGAATAATCCGAACACAGCTTTTTAATCCAGGTGATTTAAAAAATGTTGAAGCAATACAGAAAAAGTATGATGTTAAAACGCTTTCAGCGTTTTTAGGCAAAGCAGCTCCAGTGCAGGCAAAACCAATTGATTTTATAAAACCGCTTTCTCCGGAAGAACAAAAAAAATCATTGGAGTTTTTTAATAATCTAAATTTTGCTTTACAATTTTGCCCCGTAAATGCTTCCGAAAAGGACTTAAGAGCTCGATTTGCAAAAATTGGAGTTCAAGAAGGTAAAGCTTTCAATCCTGACAGTTTAAGCGCTGATGTTAAAAATGCCATGAACGAGGGAATAAAAGACGCATGGCTTGAAATAGCTGAGTTAAAGAAAAGGATCGTAACGGGTGAGCTTTCGTCAGGAGACGCTTTTGGAACGAGAGAATTTCTTAAAAATAATTATCTTTTTAGGATGAGCGGAGCGTTTTTAGGTATTTATGGAAATTCAATAGAAGAGGCAGTGTATCCATCTTATTATGTTGATTCGAATGGCGAAAAATTAAATGGTAAAAATAAGTACACTTTCAAATTGCCTCCAGGACAGCTTCCTCCAGTCAATTCATTCTGGTCCCTTACAATGTACGACCAGCCGGCAAGTCTTCTTGTTGCAAATCGGCTTAATCGCTATCTGTTAAATTCAACAATGCTTGGGCAGTTTAAAAAAGATGCTGACGGAGGATTTACGTTTTATATTCAAGCAGATTCTCCAGGAAAAGATAAGGAATCTAATTGGCTTCCAGCTCCAAAAGGTGATTTTGCTCTGATAATGCGATTGTATTGGCCAAAAGAAGAAGCTTTGAACGGCTCATGGAAGCATCCTAAACTGATTAAAAATTGATTTTTTTTGTTTATTAGTTTATAATAGTCTCAGTTATTGAAAAGTGAATTAAATAAACTTGACTACTTTTATCTGTTTTATATTTCGTACCTTAAGGAAGTTTTAGAACCGGTAAAATTTTCATAGCCTTTTTTCTTTAACCCAATAGAATTTATGTATCTGCCGGATGAATTATATAATCTTAAGTTTGCTGAACATTTTAAAGAAATGAAGAATATGTATGCAGCTGATCAACGGTTTAAGCTGATCTGTAATACCTATTGCAGAAGCATAAAGAATAATAAGAAATTAATAAATAGTCCCAATAAGTGTTTCTGCCAAACAATAGAATCTGAAAATTTATGTAGAGAACTTGAAGAGGAAATACTTTTTTATATAATACGGAGAATCTGAAAAAATGGATACGATGCTGAAAATTTGGAATTAATGTAAGCGGGATATCTGTAGTACGTATTTATTTGCAAAAATACAGAAGACTTGGTTAAAATCTAAACTTTTCCAAGGCTGTTTTGAGAAATTGTGCTCAGGTCTATTTTATTTTTTTGCATGGATTTAAAGAAGGTTTATTTTGCATGCCGAATGTGAAGTTTAGGGAATTGATACTTTATGCCGTAAACAAATTGTACAAAACAGTTTTAGAAATGGGCACTTGCTACGGCAAGTACCCATTTCTCATTATTTTTCTTCGAGAGATTTATCCTAATTATAATTGTTTTTAAATGGCTTTAATGATAAAGGATTGTAAAAGCCGTTTAGGCTTGATCTTTTATCCTGCAGCTGAAATCTTGTTGTAAGATCAAAAGGATGGTAATGAATCTTTGTTAGAAAAATTCTTATCTGGTTTTTACATTCTGCATGATCAGTTATGAAAAAAATGTTTTCTTTTGATTCTTTCCAAGAAGTCAGCTTTTTGGTTCCAATATCAATAGGATTGAACAATTTCACAATATGTGCCTTTGGAAGAAGTGAAGCTGTTATTTTATAGGTCATGGCATTTGTGATTCCTGACAGCAGCAAATGCGGATCAAAAATAAGGCCGCTGGTATGCACTATAATTTTTCCAGACATGTCTGGAAGCGATTTTATAACACTTTCTAAATCTTCCTTTGGAATAAATAGAATTACTATTTCAGAATCTGCCGCCTGCTCAATTGTTCCGATTCTGGCCTAAGATCCCATTTTTTTGACAACCTCTTTTATAAGACTTCCGCCCCTGGGATTGTTTATCGTAACCTCATAACCGGCCTGTGCGGCCCTGCCTGCTAAATTCAGCGTAAGACTGCTGATGCCTATAATTCCAATTTTCATAACTTCTGCTTTTAAATTATTATTGCTCACTAATAAAATTTTAAGAATGCTTTTGATGTATAAAACTGAATATGATTTTTTAAAGAACGTTTTCTAATGCGCTGTTTAAATTTAGAAATAAAGTTCGGTTTCGAGCCGCGTATTTTTACCCTTTATTACAAAGAGTGAGTAAAATAATTTTTTGCTTCAGTCAAGCAGCAATGATATTAGAAAAAATTGAGGGCTGGAAATTCAAGTAATTTTGAAATATCAGACCACTTTAGAATGAGATTTTAATTCTGCAAATTAAAGAGTAACTAGAAAAAATAGAAATTATAAGTTATAATTTTTCTTAATTCAGTGGTTCGAATCCTGTTAACTTATCCAATTATAAATCGACTATCTGTGCAGTTTTTTATATTAAAATGTATATTGAAGCAATTTGCCTATTTTTTTAAAGAATGAAAATAAAAACAAAAAAGGTTGAAAGCCAGCGTATTTAGTAGTGTAAATATAAAAATGGCGCCAATTGTCTTCAATTGGCGCCATCTGGCTGAGTGACCCTTACTGAACAATTTACAAACCATTTTATGAATGATTTAAAGAAATTGGCCTATTTTCAAGTGAATTTGTAAGATAATTATTCTTGGTTTTTATTGAGAAGCGGTTTGTATGTATCATAGAGGTTAAATGTTAAAAGGTGAAAATTTATAATGTATGAAAAGAACCAATTCTAGCTAATTTTTGAAAAAATTGAATTTCAAATTTTATACAAGAAATTAGGTTTTGTTTAAAGTAAATTTAAAATATAATTCTATAATTATTCAGGTCAAAATTTGACGATAATCGTTAAAATATCAAATCCAATTCGTGATGATCTATTATTTCACCATACATAATTTTTTTTTATATTTTCTATTTACTCATTGCCGCTAAATTATGTGGCTGATTGATGGCAGGAATAATTTTATATTTGGTTTTAGCAGGCAATAAATGTCATTTGGAACCTATTACTACGGATAACTTCAATAGAAATATTTCTATATATATATGAGCATATTTTTCTTTTAACTGATTGGTATATCATGTTTTAAGATTTATTTGTTGATGTATTTTCTATACGTTTTTAAAACTCTGTACTCCCTCATTTATTTTTTGATTCTTTTGTATATACAATTAAGAGAACTGTATTTCTGTTACTTTCTTTATTGTTGAATAACAGTATGTTACTTGATAATAGGAGAGGTAGATGTGCACTAAATTGTCTCACTTTACTAACCACAAAAAACAGCAGGAATATTTTCTCATAAATTTTAGGGAATATATTCTGAAATGTTCTTGTTTAAAACTGCTTACTAACCTCTAAACCAACCAAAATGAAGAAAACACCTGTTTTAATTTTATTGCTAATTTTATCCTTGCTACTGTCTGTAGAAAAAGGATTTTCGCAAATCAATCCATATAAGGCTCCCTTGTATTGGAATCCGTATGAATATAATCTTACTAAAAACGATTATATCCCTGAAGATGAATGGAAAAAAAATATTGATTGGATGAATGAAAATCTTAAGTCATATGGATACAATATGATTTGTATAGATGGATGGGGAGATGACTCAAACTATAACCAAGATGGTTACAGAACAACACATTCCTCGAATTGGATACATGACTATAAATATTGGGCAGATTATTTAAAAGCCCGTGGAATGACATTAGGCATGTATAATAACCCTTTGTGGATAAATAAAAAGGCAGCTGATGCGGGAGTTAAAATTAAAGGTACAAATATTCCCTTATCAACGCTTCTGAACCCAATTGAAGGTCAGGAAAAAATATTTAACTGGGTTCAGGTTAATAATCCTGGGGCTGAACAGTACATTAAAGGTTATGTACAATATTATGCCGATATGGGTGTCAGTTATTTAAGGATTGATTTTTTAGCCTGGTTCCAAACGGGGGCCGACAAAGGAGACTCCACGTACGGTCCGGCAAGATCAACCCAAGATTATGAAAAAGCATTAAGATGGATTCGCGAAGCATGCGATGAAAATAAAATTTTTCTGAGTCTGGTGATGCCAGAATTACAGGATAATGCTGTTTCTGAGAATAAATACGGACACATGATTCGAATTAACGAAGATCTTGGAGATGGAGGGTGGAACAGATTTAATAATTTAGATCGGGGCATCCGTCATAGCTGGTGGTCTCAATATTATAATACTTTTGATGGATACACCTATTGGTCATTTATCTCGGGACGAAAGAAATTAATTCTGGATGGAGATTTCATTAGATTAAATTCAATGGCCAATGACAATGAAAAAAAAACGGTAATCTCGTTACCTTTAATGGCTGGAGGCCCTTTATCTATAGTGGATCAGTATAATTCGATAGGACAAGATATTTCTTATTATCAAAATGAAGAAATGTTAGCTTTAAATAAAGATGGCTTTGTTGGGAAACCATTATTTACGAACGACCCAACAAATGAATCGAGTCAGGTTTGGGCTGGACAAATGTCTAACGGAGATTGGATTATTGGTTTTTTTAATAGAGAGAACGTAGCTAAGAACCGCAGTTTGGATTTCAATTCTTCTCTGGGGTTTTCAGGCAATGCATCGGTAAGGGATCTTTGGACTCATACGAATTTAGGAAGCATGTCTTCCTATAGTGTAAACGTGCCTGCACACGGCTGCGTGATTTTGAAAGTTGTACCAATAAATCCTCAGCCAGATATTTTATCAGGAAACAATTATTTTATTAAATCAAAAGCGAATGGTAAAACAATAGCTTACAATACCTTAAGAGATTCACTGACGACAAATACTCTTGATTGGGATAAATCTGATCAAAAATGGCTTTTTACCTTTGAAAAAAATAAGGAGTACAGCATTACATCATTGTCCGATAAAAAATCTTTTGATGTTGTTGAACAGTCTGTTAATAACGGTGCAAAAATTCACACATGGCAGTATTTAGGATTAAACAGCCAGAAATGGGATATGGTTCCTGATGGAAACGGTTATTATAAAATCATAAACTCCAATAGTACCAAAGCTCTTGAAATGGATGCAGCAAGGGGAATTGTAGTACAATCAAGCAGCACCGGCGATAGTTCGCAGTTATGGACTTTAGAACCTATTTTCGATCACCTCACTTTAGTCGGTCCAGCATCACCAACAGGCAACTGGACGAAACCCGAAGGTACTGGTGCAACCGATTTTAAAGAAAGTGCCTTTGGCTCTGACGTTTGGACATTTACAGGATATTTAAACTTGGGGGAGATTAAAATCCATGCGAAAGCAGGCGGTTTTGCTTCAGGCAGCTGGACTAGCGGTTCATGGCTACAAGCAAAAAACAGTAATGCAAATTTTCTGACCGCCAATGAATATGTGGTAGGAGGCGCCGACAATAAATGGAATGTTGCGGCTGCGGGGCTTTATAATATAAAAGTAAATTTGCGTGAGAAGAGCTTAGATGTAAAAAAAATAGACTATGATTACATGACCCTTGTAGGCCCGGGATCCTCTATTGGAAATTGGGCCACGCCCGAAGGAGATTCAAGCACAGATTTTGCAGAAACTGCCCCAAATTCAAACATCTGGCTTTTTAAGGGGAATTTAAATGCTGGAGAGATTAAGATCCATGTAAAATTAGGATCTGATTTTATTGCAGGCAACTGGCTTGACGGATCCTGGCTTCAGGCAAAATCGGCAAATGCCGATTTTCTAACTCAGACAGAATACCTTATTGATGACAGCAATGATTTTAAATGGAATATTGAAGAATCTGGGTACTATATAGTAACTGTTGATCTTAATGCAAACAAGATAGCCGTACAGAGAAGATATTTTGATTATATGACTTTATCAGGACCCGGATCTCCAATTGGAAGCTGGAACAAACCAGAAGGAGATATAAACACCGACTTTATACAAACGTGTCCTAATTCGAACATCTGGACTTTTACAGGGATGTTGAAGGTAGGCCAGGTTAAAATTCATGCAAAAATCGGATCGGATTTTATAGCCGACAACTGGCTTGACGGTTCTTGGCTTCAGGCGAAAAGCAATAATGCTGATTTCAGAACTGCTGCAGAGTACATAATTGACAGCAGCAACGATTATAAATGGAATGTTGCGCAAGCCGGACTGTATAAAATTACAGTCGATCTGACAAAGGGACTCTTATCAGTGAAGAGGTTGGATTATGATCACCTTACTTTAGTTGGTCCCGGTTCCCCATGAGGGACTTGGATCAGACCTGAAGGTGATATTACTACTGACTTGGCCAGAACGGCACCAGACTCGAATATATGGACTTTTACAGGTGCATTAAACGCAGGTGAGATCAAAATTCATGCAAAATTGGGAACAGATTTTATTTCCAATAATTGGGAGGATGGGAACTGGCTGTATTCTGACGCTGTTAATGCTGACTTTCTTACTGCTGCGCGATACCGTGTTGACGGGACTGATACAAAGTGGAATATTGCGGAAGCAGGTGTTTATAACATTACAGTTAACCTTGCAACGGAACTCTTAACAGTACAAAAGGTGGATCAAAATAGTATAATATTACAAAAAAACTCCCTAAGCAATAAACCGGTATCTTTAGTTGGCAATGAAGTTTCAATTGTTCAAAATGAAATGGTTGTTTATCCCAATCCAACTTCAGGCTTGTTTTCAATTCAAATTAAACGTCCAAAATCAGCAAAAGCGACTGTTTATATTTTTAATCTGAATGGTGCGGTTTTACAAAAGCGAAATATAGTTTTCTCGGAAGAAGTCCAAAATTTCGAATTCAATATTACGGGTGCAACGTCTGGAATATACTTGATAAAGGTTGACTGTTTGGATGGTGTCACTCAAAATCTGATTTTGCAGAATTAGCATGATTTTAATAACAGCCTTAAACCGCCTGCTGTCTTGGGGCGGTTTTCGCTTTATTTTACTTTTTTTCTGTATTTTATAAATAACAAGTTGCAAATAAACAAAATAGATTATAGTTAAAAGAGTAATGCCGAGCAATCTATTTAATAGTACAATTAGATGGAGTTGCATGTGAAAGAAACGCAAAGACGAATATGGTTGTAAAGCACATTGATCTCGAATTAGCAGGCTTTTGTTTCAGTAATTGGAAAAACATAAATAATGGCTGAAAATTTTATAATTGGCTATATCTTGTTTGCGCAGAATAAAATTTTAATTTTACTTTTTTGAAAGATTTGGTTTCTCTCCCGCCTGTTACAATATAAGAATAGTTTTAACTGATTAATAAAAATATTGAAATGAAAAAAATTATAGTTTCATTAGTTATTTTGTTTGGACTGCAAACGATACAGGCACAGAAAAGTTTCAAGCCCCTTTTTGACGGCAAATCGACAAAGGGCTGGCATTCCTATGGAAAAAAATCGGCTGGAAAAGCATGGAAGACGGCAGATGGCATATTGCATTTTGATTCAAAAGAAGCAAACAATGGTCAGGGCGGGGACTTAGTAACGGATGCTGAATTCAGGGATTTTCATCTAAAATTGGATTGGAAAATAGCCCAGAACGGGAACAGCGGCATAATTTTTTATGTAAATGAGAATCCTGTAGAATACCAAAATACTTATAGTACCGGACTCGAAATGCAGATTTTAGATAATGAGGGCCATCCGGACGCAAAAATTCTTAAGCATCGAGCAGGAGATTTGTATGATTTGGTTCAAAGCAGATCAGAGCCTGTCAAACAGGCTGGAGAATGGAATACTGCCGAAATTCTCAGCAGGAAAGGAAAATTAACACTTATTCTTAATGGAGTTACAGTGGTAGAGACTGTTCTTTGGGATGATAATTTCAAAAAAAACGTATCGGGAAGCAAATTTGCAGATTGGCCGGATTTTGGCACATTCAATAAAGGAAAAATTGCTTTGCAGGATCATGGAAACAATGTATGGTTTCGTAATATTATGATTAAAGAATTAGATTAGTAATATATGTATGAATGTTAGATGTGCCAGTAAACTTTTTGTTGCCTGAATAAAAAATGTTTATAATTTAAAATCACTAATGTAAAGTATGATTCAGCAATTTTTTACAGAAAAATCTTTTCTACGCTTTAAACTGAGGTTTTGCTTGAGTTTGGTTTTAGTCTCGATTCTATTATTATATCCAAGCAGTTTTTATGGACAAAGCGAGCAGTTGTTAAAAAGGCTAGATCAGGTAATAGACTCCTCGAGCATCTATGATAAAAGCAAGAGAAAGACCATTCAGGACTTAAAAGATAAGCTTGAACTGATTAAAGATGATCGCCACAAGTTATTAGATTTGAACCAGCAGCTTTTTGACCAGTATGTACTTTTTAAAAGAGATTCTGCTTTTGATTATGCTTTAAAAATTAAAGGGCTATCAGAAAAAATTAACGATAAATCTTATTTGATGAAGGCCAATATTAATTTGGCCAATATCAGTGTTTCTGCGGGTATGTATAAAGAAGGGTTGGATTATCTGCTTTTGATTAAACCCGAAGAGATAAACAATGAAAACGGATCTTTATATTATGGTCTGTTAGGTAGATGCTATAGCGATATGGCAGAATACAGCAGTATTCCAATCTTTAGTAAAAAGTATAACCAGCTTGCTAAGAAGTGCAGGATTAAGGCTTTAAATTTAACAGATGAAGGCACTTTTTTCAATTCATTTTTAAAATTTTTTAATGAATATAAGGATGGTGATTTAGCTTCTGCTGAAAAAGGCTTTCTCTCCCTTCTTAATTCTGACGTTAGCGATAGGGATGAAGCCTTATTAAATTATATGCTGGGGGAGATCTGCAATGAGTCGGGCAGGGTAGATCGTGCAATTGATTATTACAGCAAAGCCGTTATTTCAGATATTCGTATATCAACAAAAGAATCACTGGCTATAATAAAGCTATCAGAGCTCTTGTTTAGAAAAAAGAATCTGCAGAGTGCATCTTCGCTAGTGAAAAAAGCATATGATGATGCTGTTTTTTACGGGGCACAGCAGAGAAAACTACAAGTAGGAGCGATCCTGCCACACATTGAAGAAGAAATAGTCCAGAATATTGAAAGAGAAAAAAAGAGGCTCTACTATCAATATATAGGTGCAATTGTTTTTTCAGTAATTGTAATCTGCTTTTTAATCCTTACTTTTATGCAATTCAGGAAAATTCAAAAAGCAAAAAAGATAATTGCAGTTGCGCATACAGATCTGCAGAATGTAAATAAACAGCTTGTTGTTGTAAACGAAGAAATAAAGGCGCGTAACAGCCAAATTGAATTGATTAACAATCGTCTTTCAGAAGCTAATAAGATTAATGAAGAATATATTGGTTTTTTCTTTACGGAATATGATGATATTTTTGAAAAGTTTAATGAATTTACATCTTACATAGAAAGGGATATTGATTCAGGAGATTATGCTAAAGCAAAATACAGAATATCAAGATATGATTTGAAGAAGGAAAAGGATAAACTGCTCAATAATTTTGATACAGCTTTTATCAATCTGTTTCCAGATTTTATTACTGAATTCAATTCGCTCATGAAACCCGGGGAGCAGATAAAGCTAAAAGAAGGGCAGATTCTTAATAAAGAGCTGAGAATTTTTGCCTTGATCCGTTTAGGGATCAAACACAATGAGAAAATTGCGCAAATTTTAGGTTATTCAGTCAATTCAATTTATGCCTATAAAACTAAAGTTCGTAATAAGTCCATAATCGAAAATGAAGGCTTTGATAAAAAATTGATGAAAATTACTTCTGTAAAGATTACCTAATTAATCAAATATTTAACAAAAAATCCCGCTGTTCAACAGCGGGATTTTTTTTTCTGCGCCCCATTTATTTTGTTTGTCTCAATGAGAATAATATATTTTTTATAGTAAAATATTGCAAAATATGTTTTTTTATGCTTGAATTCTTATTGTTTTAAATATTAAAATCTATATAATTATTACTGTTTGTTTTTGTTTAAAAGTCTATTTATTAGGTATATATGGTTTTTTTAATCCACTTTATTGCTTGTTTTTTCTATACGTTTTGCATACATGCATTTTTCGCATGTGTTTTTTTGTTCCTTTGCTTTGATCCGAATGTATTATTGGATTTCGTAGTTTTTTAAAGGCCTTTTAAAACACGTGAATTATTAATTAAAAATATGTAACAAATCGGGATTATAGAAAAACCAATCTTACTTCAAAAAACTAACACTAACGATTTACTAACCAAACAAAAAAATAAATGAGATCATGTCATGAAATTGATGTTCGTAGGACATCCATCAAAGATTTTATCCTTGTACTTTTTATGCTGGCAGCACTTTGTGGCAGCAATAGCGCTTTTGCCGTTGCAAAACAGCAGGAAGGTCCTGCAATTAAAAGTGCGCAAAAGACAATTACAGGAACCGTATATAATGAAAAGCATGAGCCTTTACCTGGTGCGACGGTAACAATAAAAGGAACCGCATCAAGTACTACTACAGATTTCGACGGAAAATTTTCTATTAAGGTAAATACTTCCGATGCTGTTTTAGTAATATCATATATTGGATACTCCAACAAAGAAATTTCTGCAGCAGGTACAAATTTGGAGATTCAGTTGGTACCGGAAGCAGTATCGCTGACAGATATTGTAGTAATCGGATACGGAAAAGCCAAAGCTAGAGATTTAACTGGGGCTGTTGCTTCAATCGATGTAGCCAAAACGAAAAATCAGCCTGTTGCCAATATTGGCGAGGCCATGCAGGGAAGGGCTGCCGGTGTGCAGGTCATTTCGAGCGGAGAACCGGGATCTAACGTCACTTTTAGAGTGAGGGGAACAGGAACCATTGCTAATAATAACCCTCTAATCGTAGTTGACGGAATGCCTTTGAATGGAGGACTTAACCAAGTTAATATGAATGATGTAGAATCGATCAGCGTGCTTAAAGATGCTTCTTCTACAGCAATTTATGGTTCCAGGGGAGCAAATGGAGTTGTGATTGTAACTACTAAAAGAGGCGGGACAAAAGAAGGTTCAACTTTGACTTTCGATACTTTTACGGGAGTGCAAAATGCTTCAAATGTGGTAAAGATGCTGAATGCTTCACAATACGCATCGTTAAATAATGATATGATGACTAATGGAGGACTTAATCCTAATCCATTATGGACAAATCCCGCTTCTTTGGGAACAGGAACCGACTGGGTTGGAACATTATTCAATCCAGAGATGATGTCCAGCTATACTTTATCTTATGGGAATAAAACAAAAAAATCCAATATCTATGTTTCTGCTAATTATTTTAACCAAAAAGGTATCGTTTTAAATACTGATTATGAAAGATTCATTGTGCAGTTTAATTCTGATACTAAAGTGACCAGCAAAGTAAAATTTGGAAACAGTGTTAAAATTGCACACGATATAAAAGAAAGCGGTGCATATGATATCCGTAACACGTTATTAGCAAATCCTACCCAGCCAATATATGATGAAAATGGAAATTTTACCGGACCTACAGGAAACCCTCTTTATTATGGAGATATTACAAATCCAATCGGAAAAGCCACAACTGTCGAAAGATCAACAAAAGGATATAATCTTCAAGGGAACCTTTTCGCAGAAATCAATTTGCTGAAAAACTTAGTGTTTAAGTCTTTAGGTGGGGTTGAAGCCAACTTCTGGTTTGACAGAACCTGGTCGCCAAAATATTCATGGGGCTCTAATGTTCAGACCAATTCATATCTATCACAAGGAACAAATAGAAGTATTACAGTTTTATGGGATAACACGCTGACGTATGATGCTCATTTTGGCGCACATAATGTAAATGCAGTTGTGGGAAGCAGTTCGCAGTCTAATAAGTATGATTTCTTAAACGGCTCTATTCAGAAATTTGCGAGTGATGAAACACAGCAGATAGACAATGGTACATTACAGCCGACAGTAGGAGGTAATGCTTCTGAATGGGCAATTATGTCATATTTGGCAAGGGTGAATTATGACTATGATGGCAAGTATTATGTAACCGGTACAATTAGAAGGGATGGATCTTCTCGTTTTGGTGAAGGAAATAAATGGGGATGGTTTCCATCAGGTGCTTTATCCTGGAGGATCTCATCAGAGAAATTTATGGAGAAAGTAACAGCTATCAACGATTTGAAATTAAGAGTTGGTTATGGTATTACCGGAAATCAGGATATTGGAAATTATGCATTTTCTTCATCGTACAATACGGTTATGTATAATTTTAATAACAATTATGTAAGCGCAGTTGTGCCTACTGTACTTCCGAATACAAATGTAAAATGGGAAGGTCAGGAACAGTTTAATGTTGGTCTGGATGCGTCATTCTTCGATAGCAGAATCAATTTAACTTTTGATGCCTATGTGAAAAACACCAATGATATGTTAGTCCCGATGTCTGTACCTGTAACTTCAGGATATTCAGATATTTATGTACCATCAATAAACGCTGGGAAAATTCAAAACAAAGGTATTGAATTGTCATTATCAACAAAAAATCTGGTTCATGAATTCAAGTGGTCTTCAGATGCTGTTTTTTCTTACAACAAAAACAAAGTTGACAGTATAAACGGTGATACGCCAATTATAACTGGAAGCACAGGATTGAACAGTACCATTTCCCTAATTCAGGCAGGATACCCTGTAAACGTTTTTTATGGGTATGTAACTGACGGTATTTTTCAAACACAGACTGATGTAAATAATCATGCAGTGCAGATGCCTGGTTCTAATACGGCAACAAGTACTGCGCCTGGAGATGTAAGATTCAAGGATCTTAATAATGATGGAATCATTAACGATAAAGACAGAACGTTTTTAGGCAATCCTAATCCAAAATTCACCTATTCGCTTAATAATACATTTTCTTACAAGAATTTTGACTTAACAGTTTATTTTCAAGGAGTATACGGAAATGACATCTACAATGCCAATCGTATGTATACAGAATCTATGTCTGTTGCAAATAATCAGACAGCGGCAACTTTAGGAAGATGGACAGGCATTGGAACGAGTAATAGTATGCCAAGAGCAGTGTATGGTGACCCTAACAGCAATGCCAGAGTTTCTGACAGGTTTGTAGAAGATGGTTCATATCTGCGATTAAAAAATGTGAGTTTGAGCTATAATTTTCCAGAGAGCGTATTTAACAATGTATTTTCATCAATTCGATTATACTTCTCAGCGCAGAATGTTTTGACTTTTACAAACTACAAAGGATTTGACCCTGAAGTTTCGGTAAACGGTATTGATAATAGCGTATACCCGGTTACAACAAATTACTCTATTGGACTTAATCTTGGATTTTAAAATTATGAAAATGAAACACATAAAAATAGGCTTAATGGTAATGCTATCATTTGTAATGGTGCAGTGCAGTGATGATTTTTTAGACAAAACGCAGCCAGATACTATCAATACCGGAAATTATCCTACCAATGCTGAGGAATTAATCACAATGGTTAACGGTGCTTATCAGCCATTGCAATGGCCAAAACTATATAATTTCAGAATGTGGACCAGTGATATATTTGCAGGCAACAGCATTGTTGGTGCCGGCGGAGGTGAAGATGGAATTGAAACCACGAACTTATCTAATTTTGTTACAACTCCAAGTAACGAAGGGGTCTTGGACTTATGGCGTGGACCATGGCCAGGAATATTGAGATCAAATATTGTTTTATCAGTCGGACCAAAGCTAAATATTGACGAATCAGTTAAAAATAGATGTTTAGGCGAGGCGTACTTTTTAAGAGCACAGTATTATTTTATTTTAGTTCGTTTTTTTGGCGATGTTCCATTAATTACTGAGCCTCAAAATTCAAACAGCGATCTTTATCCATCACGTACATCAAAAGATAAAGTATATGCTTTGATATTAAGTGATTTGGAAAAAGCTGTTGCCATGCTTCCTACCAAGCAGGAAATGTCAGAGGGAGATAAAGGGCGTGCAAGTAAAGGATCTGCAATTGGTTTATTGGCTAAAGTAAATCTTACATTAAGCAATTGGCAGCAGGTTGTCGATCTAACGACAAAACTGGAAACAATGGGATATGGATTGAATGCAGATTACAGCGACAATTTCAGGACTGAAACTGAAAATTCTAAGGAATCTCTTTTTGAAGTTCAATATGCTGCCAATGCAGGATATGATTTTTGGAGTAATGAAAATCAGGCTTCATGGGCAAGTACTTTTACAGGGCCAAGAAGTTCTAATATGGTAGCAGGAGCTTACGGATGGAGCCAGCCAACTCAGGAGTTTTTTAACAGTTATGAGAATGGCGATCTTCGTAAGGATAAAACGGTATTGTATCAGGGATGCCCTGATTTTGCGGGAATCCCTTACAGTGCTTCCTATTCCTTGACAGGATATAATTTAAGAAAGTTTTTAGTACCGCTAAGCATTTCACCTTCTTATGATAACAGCCCGCTGAATTTCCCTGTGCTTCGCTATTCTGATGTTTTATTAATGAAAGCAGAGGCTCTTAATGAATTAGGGAATACTTCACAGGCAGAAACACCGCTTAATCTGGTGCGCAGACGTGCAGGTTTGGCTAACATTAATACTGGACTTGGTAAAGCTGCATTTAGAGATGCGGTTCTGCATGAGAGGAGAATAGAATTAGCATTTGAAGGGCAAAGATGGTTTGACCTTATAAGAGTGGAAAATGGACAGTACGGATTGGATTTTCTTCATTCTATTGGTAAAACAAATGCGGATCAGCATCATTTGCTTCTTCCAATACCGCAAATTGAGCGTGACAGAAATCCTAATTTAAGCCAAAATCCAGGCTACTAAAATTGAAGTGCTATGAAAAAAAATAAAAATTATATAGTTTGGACAAGATGCGCGATTGTTTTCTTGTTGTTTTTATCTGCAGCTTTGTCAAGCTGCAGCAATGATGATCTTCAGGCTAAAAATTTTAGTGCTGATGTGTTAAAGCTGACGTTGAGCAGTACCGACATGGTTTTGGACCAAAGCATGTTTCAGCAAAAATTCAGTTTTAAGTGGAGTACAGGCGATAACAAGGGAACAGGCGCTTCGATTTCATATAAACTGGAAATTGATAAGAAAGAGAATAATTTCGCTAATGCGGTCGAATATGATTTTGGAAAAAACAGATACGACTTTGATATCAATGTGGCAACATTAAATTCGATACTGCTTACTACTTTCAACGGAGAGGCAGGCAAAGCGATTGCTTTGCAGGCTAGGATTACAGCAACTTTTGGCGATAAGGGTGTAGCGCCGCAAACTTCAGTAGTCGATTTTAATTTAACACCTTACAAACCATTATCAACTGAATTATTTATGGTTGGTGATGCCTCGCCAAATGGATGGGATATTACAAAAGCTTCGGCTTTGACCGCGCAGACAGCTAATCCTGTGGTTTTTGTATATTCTGGACAATTAAGCAAAGGAAAATTTAAGTTTGCAGTAAATACCGATTCTTGCTTTTGTCAGGATTTTTACACAAAAGACGGTGCAGATGCTGGCAAGTTAGTTTATAATTCGGGTGGAAGCGGTTCTGATCTTCAATGGGAAATTACCAAAGCGGGATTGTACAAAATTACAGTTAACATCTTAAAATTAACGATTGTAATTGAAGAACAAAGTAGTCCTGCTTTTACACAATTATGGATTGTTGGCGATGCAAGTCCAAGTGGATGGAATATCGATACTCCTGAAGCTTTTACCGTAACAGATAATCCTTTTATTTTCACATATGAAGCTACTTTAATTCCAGGAAATTTTAAGATACTTGCTGGTGCAAAAGGCAATTGGTGCGGAGAATGGTTCAGACCTCTGGTAAATAATCAAGTATTAACAGAAACTGGAGTAGCACAAAATTCAGGCTGTGATGTTGATAATTCATGGCAGGTTACGACGCAAACTGCAGGAAGATACAAAATTACACTTGATATAAGCACAAACGTTATCAAGATTACCCCTGTTGAAGTTTATCTGATCGGCAGTGCCACACCAAATGGATGGAATATGGGATCACTGCTTCCGATGACTAAAAACGGAAGTGTCTATACGTACAGCGGACCTTTGACTGCAGGGGAATTTAAATTTACAAAATACAATACCAATTGGTGTGAGGGTACTGAAATTACAGCGGTATCAGCAAACCAGGCGATTACTAATACAAATTTTACTATACGTGATAAATGTGATGGTGACGATAATAAATGGGTGGTAAGCGCAGCGCAGGCAGGCAACCATACTATTACATTAGATCTTTCAACAAATGTCCTTACAATCAACTAAAGATGAGTATTACAAATAAAATAATAAAGCTGTTTTTTCTTTGCCTCTTTTTAAGTTTTGCATCATGCCAAAGTGACGATGACAATGGAAAGATTGAATATGCGGAAGATGCAGTTATTGCAAAGATTACCCTTAAAACAGATAAAGCCAGTTATAAACCAGGTGAAACGGTAAACTTTACAGCGGATAAAGTTTTTAATAGTTCTCTTATTCGCTATACCCATCTTGGAAAAGTTATTAAGGAGGAAACTTTTAGCGGAACTTCATGGAGCTGGCTTCCGCCTTCTGATGATTTTCAAGGGTACATGGTTGCCATTTACCAGACAAATACTGACGGTACCCAAACTATTTTGGGTACTGTAGGTATTGACGTGTCATCAGATTGGGCTAAATTTCCCCGTTATGGATTTCTATCGGAGTTTGGTAATATTTCGGAATCGGACAGGACCGCAGTTATAGATAATCTAAAGGATTATCATATTAATGGAATCCAATTCTATGATTGGCAGTACAGACAGCATCAGCCATTGGCGGGTACAGTCTCAAATCCGATGCCGGTATGGAAGGATATAATTAACAGAGAGGTATATGGAAGCACAGTTTCAGGCTATATAGCCCAGGCCCATAGCAAAAATATGAAAGCAATGTTTTATAACCTTGCTTATGGGGTTTTGAATGATTACGACCCAAATCTTATCAAACCGCAGCAGTTTGTCTATAAAGATGCCAACCATAATGATAAAGACAAGCATGAGTTAGGATGGCCGTTTATCAGTAACATTTACATTACTGATCCTGCTAACACAGCATGGCAGAGCTATCTAGGGCAGAAAAATGATGATGTTTATAAAGTTTATGATTTTGATGGTTTTCATATTGACCAGCTTGGCGACAGAGGTAATGTTTTCAGATATGATGGTACAAATGCTGATTTGAAAAATGCATTCCCTCCTTTTATTTCAGCTATGAAGTCTGCTAATACCAATAAAAAACTGGTTATGAACGCAGTAAATCAATATGGACAAAAAGAAATGGCTGGTAAAGAACTTGATTTTTTATACACTGAAGTATGGTCTCCTAATGAAGGGTTTAAAGATTTGACACAAGTTCTTGCAGATAATGCAGCTTACAGCAATAACAGTAAAAATACTGTATTAGCGGCCTATATGAACTACAATAAAGCGAATAACCAAGGCATGTTTAATACTCCAGGTGTACTTTTGACGGATGCTGTCATATTTGCTTTTGGAGGATCTCATTTGGAATTAGGTGAGCATATGCTGGGTAAGGAGTACTTTCCAAATAAAAACCTAAGCATGAGTGCGGAGCTGAAATCTTCACTTTTGGAATATTACGATTTTATGACGGCTTACCAAAACCTTCTTCGTGATGGCGGAACTTTTACAAATCCGACCATTGCCACTGGTGACGGAAAGCTGAATCTAGGCAGCTGGCCTCCAACTATGGGCAAAGTTGCTGCAGTGGGAAAACAAGTTGGCAGCAGAGAAGTAATACATCTTTTGAATTTTACTAATGCTAATTCTTTGAATTGGAGAGATACTGACGGAACACAAAAAGTTCCAGATGTAATTAAGCAGGCGATGCTTAATTTAAACCATAGCAGCAAAGTTACCAGAATCTGGTACGCTTCACCAGACTATAATGGAGGTGCAGCTGTTGAACTTTCATTTTCTCAAAATGGGGACAAGGTGAATTTTAAAGTGCCGTCACTTCAATATTGGGGAATGATTGTAGTTGAATAGCCCCAAAACTACTGAGAATTGCCCCATTTCCATGGGGCAATTTTTATAAACTCGTGTTAAGCTTTTCGAGCGGAACACATTTCTGCAAGCGCTGGATGTATTTTCAATGCTTAAACTAATCGATATGTTATATTATGAAAAAATCTATTTTTTACTGCTGCGTAATTTTCTGTATTCTGGTCTCTCAAGCATACTCGCAAAAGAAAGAGCAGTATTTAGGGAATTGTACCTCTTATTCAGTAAATGGAAATAAAGTTGTCTTCAGCTGTGCAAATAATTCAAAAGTCATGCTTCAGTTATGCAGCGGTGAAGTCGTTAAAATATGGGTGTCTGCCGATGGAAATTTTGTCAGGAATAATGAATCTTTTGCAGTTATAGAAGAAGATCTAGGCTGGAAAGGTACCGTTAATGTAAAGGAGGAACCATCGACCTATGAAATTTTTACCGAGCAGCTGAGAATACGGGTAAATAAGGCTCCGTTTCAGTTACAGATATTTGATAAGTATCAAAAACTTCTTTTCAGTGATTATGCTGAAAAAGGATTTGTTTATGATAGTGGCAAAATAAGAACCAATAAAGTTTTACGAAATGACGAACAATTTTTTGGATTGGGTGAAAAATCAGGGAACCTGAATCGTCGTGGAAGTGCTTATAAAATGTGGAACAGCGATCAGCCATGTTATGGCGTTAATGAAGATCCGCTTTACAAAAGCATTCCCTTTTTTATGAGCAGTTACCGTTACGGCATTTTCTTTGACAATACCTATAAGACAGAATTTAAGTTCGGAAGTGAGAGTAATGATTATTATTCATTTGAAGCCCCGGCTGGGCAGATGGTCTACTACTTTATGTTTGGTAATGATTACAAGCAGATAATACAAAACTATATAGCCTTAACTGGGAAACCGATTATGCCGCCTAAATGGGCTTTGGGCTTTTCGCAATGTCGAGGAGATTATACACGTGAGGATCAGGCAAGGGAAATTGCTGCAGAGTTCCGAAAAAGAAAAATCCCATGTGATATTATCTATCAGGATATAGGCTGGACAGAGGGGCTTCAGGATTTTGACTGGAGAAAAAACAATTATACCAATCCAAAAGGAATGGTAAAAGATTTAAGCGATATGGGCTTTAAAATGATTGTATCACAGGATCCCGTTATTTCACAGGCAAACCAGAAACAATGGAAAGAGGCTGATGCGCTTGGTCATCTTGTAAAAGATATCCGAACAGGCAAATCTTATGATATGCCATGGCCTTGGGGAGGCAATTGCGGGGTTGTAGATTTTACAAAACCTGAAGTTGCAGATTGGTGGGGCAGCTATCAGCAGAAGCCTTTAAATGATGGGGTACGTGGATTTTGGACAGATATGGGAGAACCGGCATGGAGCAATGAAGACGCTGTTGACAGACTCAATATGAAACACCATCTTGGAATGCATAACGAGATTCATAATGTATATGGATTTACTTGGGATAAGGTAGTAACCGAGCAGTTTTATAAGCATAATCCAAATAAGAGAATATTTCAAATGACCAGATCGGCTTATGCGGGACTGCAGCGTTATACTTTCGGATGGAGCGGCGATTCAGGAAATGGCAGCAATGTGCTGGACGGATGGAAACAAATGGCCAATCAGATTCCTGTGGGTCTTTCTGCTGGTATGGGATTAATTCCGTTTTGGACCTGTGATATTTCAGGGTACTGCGGGGATATAAAGGATTATGATGCTATGGCAGAATTATATGTAAGATGGCTGCAGTTTGGTGTTTTTACGCCACTTAGCCGTGCGCATCATGAAGGTGGTAACGCGGTGGAACCATGGAAATTCGGAACGGAGGCAGAAAATATAAGCCGAAAAAGTATAGAGATGAAATACAGGCTTTTCCCTTATCTGTATACTTATGCCCGCGAAGCCCATGATACGGGGCTTCCGATAATGAGAGCCTTGCTGTTGGAATATCCGAATGATAAAGAAACATTTAAATTAAATGGGCAGTTTCTTGTTGGAAAAGAACTGCTGGTAGCACCGGTCGTAGAACAAGGTGCTGTTACTAAAGAGGTGTACCTTCCTGAAGGAGAGTGGATTGATTTTAATAACGGCAAAACCAAGTATAAAGGGGAGCAGTGGATTACAGTTGATGCCCCGCTAAATACAATTCCAGTTTTTGTAAAGAAAGGCAGCATAATACCACAGATGCCTGTAATGCAGTACATTGATGAAAAGAAAGTATACCCGGTTACATTTGAAATATTTCCAGCTAATATAAATAAAGAGACTTCATTTGTATTCTATGAAGACGACGGGGAAAGCCGTGACTACGAAAGAGATGTCTTTTGTAAAACCAAGATAAGTTCAAAGGCAACAAATGAAGATATCAAGATTACTATAGGCGAGCGTGAATCTAAAGGATATAGTCCTGCCGGTCCAAGGAATTTCATTTTAAAAATTCATACATCAAGCAAACCTAAGGATATTTTTGCAGGTGGAGAAAAAATTAAAAATGTTAAAGCAGATGCGATGGAGAAAAATATTGAAGCCGATTTTGCAAAAATAAACTGGAGCTGGAATGAAGCTGAAAATGTTATCACAGTAAAGATTCCTGATTCTGGAAAAAATGCAGTAATCACAATTAAAAATTAAAAATTATTATACTCACAATGAAACACTTTTTTCTCACCGCTATTTTGTGGTTTGGCATTTTTTCTGCCAATGCACAGGATTTAAAATCGCCAGATGGCAACTTTTTAATGCACTTTTCCCTGGAGGCAGACGGAACTCCGGTTTATAAACTAATCTATAAAGGCAAAGATGTCATAAAAACAAGCAAGTTAGGTTTTACCCTTAAAAATGATAATAAGTCATTAGTAAATGATTTTAGAATAGAAGACACTAAAGCCAGTTCTTTCGATGAAAATTGGAAACCTGTCTGGGGAGAAGTAGCGTCAATTCGTAATCATTATAATGAATTGGCGGTAACTTTAAACCAAAAACAAACGGATCGAAAAATGATCATTAGATTTCGTCTTTTTGATGATGGACTGGGGTTCCGTTATGAATTTCCCCAGCAAAATAACCTGATTTATTTCACCATTAAAGAAGAACGAACCCAGTTTGCTATGGCGGGAGATCATACCGCTTATTGGATTCCCGGAGACTATGATACGCAGGAATACAATTATACCACTTCAAAACTTTCTGAAATAAGAGGCTTGATGGAAAAAGCATATACAAAAGGGAATGCTTCGCAGACTTCGTTCTCTCCAACCGGTGTGCAGACTTCACTGATGATGAAAAGCCAGGATGGATTGTATATTAACCTTCATGAAGCAGCTCTAATTAATTATTCTTGTATGCATCTTAATCTGGATGATAAAAATTTTGTATTTGAATCATGGCTGACCCCTGATTCGCATGGGGATAAAGGCAAGATGCAGGCACCTTGCAAAACGCCATGGAGAACTGTTATTGTAAGTGATGATGCTCGTAACATTTTGGCTTCGAAATTGACTTATAATTTAAATGAACCAAGTAAAATTCAAGAAACTTCATGGATTAAACCAACAAAATACGTGGGTGTATGGTGGGAAATGATTTCAGGAAAAAGCACTTGGTCTTACACTGATGAATTTCCTTCAGTTCAGCTTGGCGTTACTGATTTCTCTAAAGCCAAACCAAATGGAAAACATGGTGCCACTAATACCAATGTAAAAAAGTATATAGACTTTGCAGCTAAAAATGGATTTGATGCCGTGTTGGTGGAAGGATGGAATGAAGGCTGGGAAGACTGGATTGGCCACGAGAAAGATTATGTTTTTGATTTTGTTACGCCATATCCTGATTTTGACCTGAAAGGATTAAATGATTATGCACATGCAAAGCATGTAAAACTTATTATGCATCATGAAACTTCGGGAGCTGTACGTAATTATGAACGCCATATGGATGCTGCATACAAATTGATGAAGCAATACGGATATGATGCTGTAAAAAGCGGATATGTAGGTAATATACTTCCACTTGGCGAAACGCATTACAGCCAATGGACAAATAATCATTATCAATATGCTGTCGAAAAAGCAGCAGATTACCAGATTATGGTAAATGCGCACGAGGCGGTGCGTCCAACCGGTATTGCACGTACTTATCCTAATCTTATCGGCAATGAATCTGCGCGAGGAACTGAGTATCAGGCTTTCGGTAATGACAGAAATAATGCTAACCATGTTACAATATTGCCTTTTACAAGGTTAATAGGGGGACCGATGGATTATACTCCGGGAATTTTTGAAATGGATGTTACAAATGGTTCACATGTAAATGCTACTATTGCAAATCAATTGGCACTTTATGTAACCATGTACAGTCCATTGCAAATGGCGGCAGATTTTCCTGAAAACTATGAACGTTTTGCAGATGCTTTCCAATTTATTAAAGATGTTGCGGTGGATTGGGATGACAGTAGATATCTTGAAGCTGAACCGGGACAGTATATTACAGTAGCCAGAAAGGCCAAAGGAACTGACAACTGGTTTTTAGGAAATGTAAATGGAGAAACTCGACGTGTATCTAATATTGATCTTGGATTTCTTGAAAAAGGCAAAAAGTATACTGCTACAATTTATGCTGATGCTAAAGACGCAAATTATAAAACTAATACTCAGGCCTACACCATCCGTAAAGTTGTTGTGACAAGCAATTCAAAGCTTTCGCAGTATTCGGCCCCGGGTGGAGGATATGCAATTAGTTTTTATCCAGTAGCTGAGACAGCTAAAAAAAAGAGATAAAGACCTAAATGGACTAAAAATTTAATTAATTAGTTTTTTTTAAGGATCGTTGCTGTTAAACAGACTGCAGCGATCTTTATGCATTATAACTAACCTCTTGTATATTTAAACTTATCTAAGATGAAAAAATACATATTTAATCTTGTTTTCTTTTTTTTGATGCTATATGGCAGCAATTATCTGTATAGCCAGGATCCATGGAAGCTTTCGGCTGATAAACCGGATTCCAATAATTATTATGGAGAAACGGTGGCCAATGGCATGATCGGAATCATCTCATCGCCAGAGCCTTTAAAGGTGAAAGAAGTCGTATTGGCAGGAACTTACGATATCTACAAGCGCGGCAGGGTTAGCAGTTTCATTCCAAATTACAATCTGCTGAATATAAGACTGGCTTTTAATGGTGAATCTGTGCAGACCTATAATATTAATAATTATAAACAGGAATTGGATATGCGCAATGGAGCTTTCACCGGTTCTTTTCAATTTAAGGATTTTGCTTCTGTAACTTATTCATACTATGCTTTGCGACATCTTCCGCATTGCGTGATGATGGTAGTCAGTGTAAATACACAAAAAGATGTGGATATCAACGTGGAGAATCTTTTGGAGACTCCTTCGTCACTTAATAATCAGCAGAATTATTTTCAGAATATTACAAATGCCCATATCAATATACCATTATTGACTTCTGTCGCCTATACGCCGAGAGGAAGATCTAAAATAGCTGTTTCAAATACATTTCTGTTTGATGAAGGAAAAAAGCAGCAGCCTGAGATTCTGCATAGAATGAATGACGCTGATATGCATGCCATGTCATTTGACAAAAAACTAAAAGCGGGCCAGACCTATTCTTTTGCTTTGATAGGCAGCCTTATATCATCAGATCATATAAATGATCCTTATAATGAAGCAGAAAGGTTGACTATTTATGCAGCCTTAGAAGGAAAGTCAAGGCTTTTAAACAGGCATATGCAGGAATGGAATACCTTATGGCAGAGCGATATACAAATAGAGGATGATCCCCAGGCCCAGCAGGACGTAAGAAGCATGCTTTATCACCTCTATTCCTTCACACGAAAAAACACATCCCTTTCTCCATCTCCAATGGGACTTAGCGGGCTGGGATATAACGGACATGTGTTTTGGGATACCGAAATCTGGATGTTTCCTCCGATGCTATTGCTTCATCCTGACATAGCTAAAAGCATGATTGAGTATCGTTTTCAGAGATTGGATGCCGCACGTAAAAAAGCTGCGTTATATGGTTATGACGGCGCAATGTATCCTTGGGAAAGTGCAGATTCAGGATCTGAAGAAACTCCAGTCAATGCTTTAACGGGAGCATTTGAACATCATATCACGGGAGATGTTGCTATTGCGGCCTGGCAGTATTACCTGGTTACGGGGGACAAGGAATGGCTGAAAGAAAAAGGATGGCCGATATTAAAAGCAACTGCAGAATTTTGGGCGAGCCGAGTAGAGAAGAATGATAAAGGTGAGTATGAAATAAAGAATGTTGTTGCAGCAGATGAATGGGCTGAGAATATTGACAATAATGCTTATACGAACGGAACAGCTATCAGAAATCTGCAGTATGCATCTAAATGCGCAGCTGTTTTGGGCGGTACAGCTCCAAAGGAATGGAATCTGATCGCTACAAAAATTCCTATTTCAAAAATGAGCAACGGTGTGACGCGGGAACACGACAGCTATTCAGATCAGAATATTAAGCAGGCCGACGTCAATCTGCTGGCATATCCATTGCAGATTATAACTGACAGAAATCAAATAGAAAAGGATTTAAAATTCTATGAAACTAAAATACCCCATTCCGATACACCAGCTATGACACAAGCCATATTTTCATTGCTGTACAGCCGTTTAGGAGACAGCGATCAGGCTTATCATTGGTTTAAAGATGCCTATCAGCCAAATCTAAATCCTCCCTTTAGGGTCATTGCAGAATGCAAGGGCGGAACAAACCCTTATTTTGCAACAGGTGCCGGGGGTGTTCTGCAGGCAGTTATGATGGGATTCGGAGGTTTGGATATAGATGCAGGCGGAGGTATTAAACAAGTCAAATCAGTATTGCCTAAAAATTGGAAAAAAGTAACAATTACAGGAGTTGGAGCAGAAAAGAAGACTTTCATTAGAGCTCAGTAAATTTCGTATCTTAATTAATAGAAGATAAATAGGCGGTTTAGGTAATTCATATACCGTCTTTTTTTGGTAAAATAGGTAAAGTTTTTGTTGTTAACTGGTATTATAGAATATTTTCTAAATTTTATTAAAATACGGATAATTTGCCTATTTAGTTTGCTGTATTTTCAAAAAGGAAATTCAGGGTAGGTGAGAAGCAAGCTAAAATTATTTTAAAATTACTATATTTAGTATCAAAAAAATACGATAAAGCAGTAGAGAAAAATATCTATATCCTTAACGGGATTTCGAACCATGCTCGAGATTCGATTAAATCTCTAATAGCAACACTTTAAGACTGTTTATTTCAAACAGGCTAAGAATTTCTTGTGAAAAAATCGAACCACAGATATTAGGCTGTGAAGGCTTGATAAATCTATAAGTTTGTGTATAAAAAAAGAGACAACTATTTGCTAGCTGTCTCCTTATGTGACCTTACTGAACAATTTACAAACCATTTCATGAATGATTTAAAGAAATTAGCTTATTTTCAGGTGAATTTGTAAGATAATTATTTTGAATTTTTATTCAAGAGCGGTTTGTATGTCCTGTAGGGGTTATATGTTGATTACCTGCCTCTCAGTTTATTGTCCCATTCTTCTTTGGCTCGTTTCCTTTCATCTTCATTTTCTTCGTCATCATAATGAATCATTTCTTCAGCCATAGCAGTTTGCTGCTGGGCTTCATGAGCGTAAACATACATTTTTTGCTCATAATCTCTAACAGCTGATAATGTGTCTGGAAAATTGCATTCAGTAAGATTCGTGCTTAAATGAAGAGCGTCTAATAAGCCTATATTTACGCCAATACCTGCAAACGGAGGCATCAGGTGCGCTGCATCACCAATTAATGTAATATCGCTTTGGCTTTTCCATGGCTGGTCCAGGTACATTCTTCGCATAGGAAGACCTGTGAAGTTATCTGTGGCGTCAAATAATTCCTTAAAGGTTGGATGCCAGTTTTTGGTAATTTTGTTTAAATATTCTTTTACAGACTCTGGCTGGGAAAAAATTATATTGTTTTGTTCGGCCCAATTTTCATCTGCACGAAAAGAGATAAAATAATTTAGAGCACCTTTTGATTTTGTTTGAGTATAAAAAAACTTGCCTTCAGCACCCGTCCCAGTATTTTCATTACCGCAGAGTTTTTTAAAACTTGGACAGCTTTTAAGGGGGTCTAAAACCTCTCCCTGTATAATAAATGTACCTGTGTATCTAGGTTCGATGTCGGTAACAAATTTTCTGGCATTACTGCTGCCTCCATTGGCTACAATTACAAAATCGGCAGTTGCTTTTGTTCCGTTTTTAAAATTTAAATTATATTGATCTTTTTTCTTAGTAATGTCTATCAATTGTGAGTCCCAAACCACAGTATCTGGATGCAGATTTTCAAGAAAAATTCGTCTAAAATCGTTTCTGTCTATTTCAGGTTTTTCATGCTGATTTTCTTCTGTTGGCAGGTTTTCTTCCAGTACATTTCCCTGCGTATCTAATTGACGTTCCCCTATAGGTCTTGAATTCTGATAGAAAATTTCAAGTATGCCCGCTTTTTCTAAAGCGATCTGTCCTGTAGTTATGTGAATATCAAGTGTTCCCCAAGATACTCTTGATTGGGCATTCAAATCTCTTTCATATATTGTTACATCAATTCCTTTCTGATGAAGAATTTTTGCAGTTGTTAATCCTACCGGCCCGCCGCCTATAATGGCTACTTTTTTATCTTTCAATAACATAATGCTGTATTTTTAATATTTACAGCACAAAATTATTTATCAGGGATGGCAGAAACTTGAATAAATCGGTCATTCTGATTTCTATACAATTCTCTGGGATTGACTCCGGATATTTTTTTTACTTCTCTGCTGAAATGTGCCTGATCAGAAAAATCCAGTTTAGGGAAAAGCTCTCCATTTTTTATCTGCTCGAATGATTCCTTGAATCTAAGATATCGACAATAAACTTTTAATGAGATTCCAAAATATTTGGTAAAATAGCGATTGATTTGTCTGCTGGTCAAGAAAGATTTTTCAGCTAATTCGGCAACTGAGATCTCACCATTTGATGCATAAATTAATTCAAAAAGTTTTTTCTTTCTGTTATCGATGTCTTTTGGAATTAATTGTTTTATAATATTAGTCGCTTTAAGACAGAAAGTATCAAAATCTGTTAAGTCATTTTTTCCAAAACTCCAGAAATTATTGGGCATTAATTCAAATTCATTTATAAGATCTGCGATGGATCTATTAAATAAGTATTCAGCCGAAATAAGTTTGAAACTGATAAAGTACATTTTGGTATTTCCATCCACTTTTCTTTTATCATAAGATGTCCCAAGTCCAAGTAAGCAAATTTGAAACGGTTCATCCTGATCTTGTGAGAGAATCAGGTCAAAACTGGCATCAGGCATAACAATAACTTCTTTTTCAATTCCGCTGGAATTTTCAGCCATCCAAAAGCATTCAACAAAATCTGCAATCGATTGGTCTGCTTCAATTTTTCTGTATGTTATGAAATCGCCAGCCATTTTTTTTGTTATTTGAGAAATAAAAATAATGAAATCGGTTTTAAAATTCTAATAAATAAAATTTGAAAGAATAGAAAAGTATTAAATCTAGACCCCATGGTTTTAAATAAGTTTTTAGAATAAAATGGGATTGTATAAGAACAAAATGATAGTTAAGAAATGAATCAATTTTTATCCTCAGTTGGACAACAAAAGGCTTAAAAAATCTACACATTAGTGCATAAAAAAAGAGACAACTATTATATAGTTGTCTCTTTAAGTGACCGACGGGATAAATTCAACATTTTTTTGGATGATTTGAAGAAATTGGCTTATTATATGTAGATATTTGTCTTTCAGTGGTTTTGGTGATTTGGTTTAGATGTGGCTTAAGCATTTGTTTAAAAATAGAATCAAGTCCATCCTGAGTATGCTATACAAAAGAATCAAATTATATACACTTTTCTCAAAAAAAATGCGGTCTTCAAAGACTTCAATTTTGAATAATATTTTTTACAAATCTTAAAGGTACTCAGCTTTAATAGCTCTATCCAGCGAGGCTCTCCAAAAAATTACAATTACAGCCAGTGCACCGAAAGCCAGACCAATCCATGGCGTAATTGATATTCCGTAATGATTAATAAACCACCCGTCTATAGAAGTACCTAGGGAAACACCAAGATTTCCAAACGAAGTCTGAAGACTGTTCGCAAATTCTTTTGCATCAGATGCAGCCGATACCATATGGCCGACGCCAATTAGGAAGCATGGTCCATACATAATACCCCAAAATCCCACCACAATTGAAATGCTGAGCAGTGAACTGCCGGTATATTGAAATGCAAATGGAAGCAGAAATGTGCCCAATGTTTCGTTATCATAATCATAAGGCTGGCAGCCGTACCCAGACAGCTCAAAGCCGCAGTGCCGCCATCGAAGATTCCGTCTTTAAGGTCAGGTAAATTTGTGGGGATGGTCGCAGATAATCCCGACTGTAAGATCGAGCTCAAAACCTTTCGTTCTTCTATTGTCAATGACCATGAGGCTCAATCTGGTGGTAAAAAAAAGAAGGGTTGACCGCGTAGCGTTTCATTCCAATTAAAGGAAAATGAGCTGGGCAGCTGCATCATTCTGAAGTTAATTGCATAAAATACTATTATGGATTTTAAGCAGTCCTTTTATTGTAATCACGCTTCTGTCTGTAGCGGAATCTAAAAAGATTAAACCTCGATCGTGGAGCAGGATGAGAGTTTCCAGTATTAATGCCTGTTTTTCCTTTTCAGCCGGATTGCCGCTCGAGGTTTGCTTGGAGGTGTCAACGGCCGGGCCAATTAATTGTGACAGTTCTTCCAGAGAACAGCTCATCCCATATCTGACAGAAAGAATTTGAAGGATTTCTTGTATAATAGATGAGGTTCCCATGATGCGGAGTCTTTATTTTAAATATACGTAAAATTATGCCTTCTGGTTCAATTTAGGTTTCATTTTCTGTTTTTTGATGCTGCTTCTGCCAAGATAGATTTTTTTAGTGATGATTTTGCACTCTGTAAATCGGAATGTTTTGTTTTTTGTATTTGGGATCCGGCAGACTTTGCCGCTTTGAATAAAAATAAATGTTTTTTTTTCTTTTTTTTAGTACAAAAATACGTATAAATACTCGTTGAATCATTATCTTAAAAGTATATATTTGAACTGTAAACCAGTGCTATAGCTCCTTATGGACTAATGCATAATACTACGAGCAAGTAACCCTTAAATAACCAAAATAACATGAGAAAAAATTACATTTCTGCTGTACTTCTCATCTGCTTTGCTTTAAAGCTGCAGGCCCAGACACCTTCCATTAATGAAGCACAGCGCGTGTCTTATTTCAGCGATTCCTACACCAAAAAAATTGATGATAAGGTAGAAACATTGAAGGCAAAAAATGATGCGCTGGACGCGGAAGCTAAGAATGAGAAAGACATAAATAAAATAGCCGCCATCACAGCCGAAAAACAGGTAAACACCGATCTGATTAATGCCCTTCAGATTTACGGAAATGTAGATGCGAAAAAAGATTATAGCGAACTTTTCAATAAATTGATCAATCAGAAAAGGGATACCATCAATAATGTATACGCCCAAGGCCTGAAAAGCGACAAGCTTACGCTTGGACAGATAGATTCCATTTACAATCTGATAGCAAAAAAGAGAAAGGAAATAGCGGCCCTTGAGATTGAAAGGGATGAAACAGTGGCTGCTTTCGGTAAATTTCCATGGTTTTTTCCTTCATGGAAAAAAATTAACCGTAAAAAGTTTTTTCACGATATGTACAGCAATAAGACTGATAAAACCATACTGCTGAACTCTTTTGCCTTAAACGCCAACAGTGATGCTTCCGCAGTACAGACAGAAGTGGTAACAGATAATATGTGGGCGCTGCGCGTATCCTTTGGCAGTGTGCTTTCGATTTCCAACAGCAAGAGCGCCGATACGCAAGAAGCGCCAGATGAACAGACAAAGAAGAAAACCGAACAGGAAGCTTTCAGCCGCCTGATAAACGGAGGGGGCAACTTTTATCTCGACGTAATCCTGCCAGTTTTTACAACAAACCAGAATAACGGTGACCAGATCACATTTTATGGATATGCCAATTTAAGAGGAGCGATGGATCTGGAAGGATTTAGCAGCAATGTCAATACGTCTACAGGAAATGGCACAGCTGGGCTGAATGCCTATCTTGGTATTTCTTCCGATAATAAGAAGTTCAATTTTTTTCTGCAGGGAAATGCAAATTATACCGTAGGAACAAATGAATTTTATAATAATCTGGGACTCAATAACGAAAAGCCATTTCTCAACGGGAAGATAATAGCAGGAGTGACGATGCTCAACCAGTTCCGAATATCGGCAATAGTGAATGCTTTCGGAAGCGATGAGAAAATCAGAAGCAGCAAAGTGGTGGTCGGTGTTCAGGTGCTGCCTGGATTTTAGAAAAATGGGACCGATAAATGTATATGCATTTTTAGATTTTTGTAGACATGCCAGACAGATACCTTGATATTATTGCGTCAGAAAAGGCTGCACTCAAAGCAAGACTGGCTCAGATTAGGCGACGGCATAAAAGAGAGCTTTTTGTGCTGTTTGCCATTTACGGCCTGATTATGTTATGCGTTATACTGTTTTTGCCGCCGCTTTAATTACTGCGATTTTGCTGCACAAGGAAAGAACATTGTTTTTTTTGAACGTGTTCTTTTCTTTCTTTCTTTCTTTCTTTCTTTCTTTCTTTCTTTTGCAGCTTTCGGCTTGAGGGGCACATGTGATAAACGCATTCGCTATAGGGATGTTGCACTGCTGATAAAATTCAATGCCCGCTCAGATTCCTTACAGATATTTGATATGCCGGATTTCCTTTAATTTTTTTTGTCTTGACAGGCAGATCCAGTTCGTGCATGTATTTGTAGACTGTCGTGGATGATATTTTATATCCCATAAATTGGAGTTCTGCAGCAATACGTTTGGAACCGTAACGCTTTTTGTACTTATGATAGATAGTGGTTCTGTCGCATCTGGGAATAACTTTTATCTTTAGAATTTTAAACCGATCAAAAGATGAATACTAAAGGTCATTGTTATCCAAAATACATAATTCTTCAGGCAGTATATTTCAAGCTAAGATTTACACTTAGTTACCGTGATGTTGAAGAACTAATGAAGATTAGAGGAGTCATTGTGGATCATGCGACGATTCAGCGTTGGGTTTACAAGTTTGCACCTTTGCTTGAGGCAGAAATGAAGAAGAGAAAAGGCAGAGTGGGGGAGAGTTGGAGATTGGATGAGACCTACATCAAAGTAAAAGGTATTTGGTGTTATTTATATAGGGCAGTAGATAAATTAGGCAATACGGTTGATTTTCTTTTGACCAGAAAAAGACAAAGAATGAGTGCGCAGTCATTTCTAATTAAAGCAATTAGTAATAACTACAGACCAAGAGTAGTAAACATTGATAAAAGCGGTTCTAATACTGCCGCTATCAAAGTCTATAACAAACGTTCATTCACAAAGATTAAAATCCGGCAGTGTAAATATCTCAACAATATTGTCGAACAGGACCATCGATTTATAAAATGGAGGATACAAAATGGGTTAGGCTTTAAAAGTTTTGAATCGGCAAGACGAACATTGAGCGGAATTGAAGTTGTGCATATGCTGAGAAAGAATCAAATGGTTAGACCAAGGATGACTATGTTTAAATCATTCTGTAAATTGGCGGGCTAACTTTTAAATTACTTCAATTTTTATATTTGATTCTGACAGATGCGACAGAACCGACAAAACTGTTTGTATTGATCTGCAGTATTTTTTTAGCAGCATTTACACCTGCAAATCCCCCACCAATGATCACAATATTTTCTTTACGTTTCATTTAATTAATTCCTATTAGTTTTAGTTTATTTTTTTTGCAGAGTTAAAGCATAAGGAGCAGCTTAAACTTGTTGAGACGCTTATCTGAACCACTTTAGATGTACTTGAGTATTTGTACTTATTCATGGAATTCAGTTAAAATCCCTGTAATTATCCAGTGTAACTCTAATGCTTCAAAATTAAGCAATCATAAACTGCTGGTGCTTAAACTATTTTAAGATTAAGTCTTAATCTAGCTTAAGGAAAATCTATTATACAAGGCTTTTCTGTACTTCAAATCTGTTCGTTTTTACAGGATGTTATTTGAATTTTTCTTAATCTAGTTTATTGGTACCTGTCTGATATCGCCTTAACTTAGCCTCACAGTAGTATTTCTTATTATTCAGGGCATTTTTAGATGCTTATTTAAAAAAACATTGTGATAACATTTGAAAAAAAGTTTGATCTGAGACCTTACAAGTAACAATAACATGGAAAAAGACAATATTACGGCCATAAAAAAAGTTCTTCTGGAAACTGCCGAATCTTTATTCTCAGATAGAGGTTACAGCGATACCTCCATTAGGGACATAGCAAAGGCAGCAGGTGTGAACCTGGCTTTGGTCAACTATCATTTTGGCTCGAAGGAGAATTTGTATCTTACTATTTTTAAGAGAAGGTTTTCGGCCTATGAACTGGCACTCACAAAAATGGACAACAGCAAACCTGCAGATAAAAAATTAGATGCTTTCCTCGAAATTTATGGCAGCTATATTGACAGCCATCGCAGCTTCCATCGCCTGCTTAGCCGGGAGATAACCCTTTTACATCACGATTCGATTAAAGAAGTAATTACGCAGGCTACCCGCAAAAAGTATGAACTGATTAAAACTATAATCCTTGAGGGTATGGCAGAGGGTCTTTTTAAAACGGTAAATGTCGATGTTGTAACACTCAATATAATAGCCTTTGTACCCAGGATTTTTTCGGGAAGCCCATTTATCACGGATCTGCTTGACTGGCAGGAATCAGAACTCCGCGATAAGCAGACAGTATATACAGAATTAAAGGACTATTTTTATACTATTCTGCGCAACGGATAATTATGAAAACTTTTGTGCGGCGTTTTTATCAGTCAGGAACAAAAGTTTTCCATCTACAGGTTTAATTAACTGCATTGGATATTTCTGCGGATTATATTCTCCGTGTAAAACCTCGTACAGTGCCTGTGATTTACTCTCCCCGAAAGTGAGTACCACAATCTCTCTGGCTTTATTAATTAAATGAGCTGTCAGGGTAATACGATTCATATTTTGAGATTTTAGATAATAGGCAGATACCCATTTCGTATTTTCTTTCAAAACCTCCTGATCTGGAAAAAGTGAAGCCGTATGTCCGTCGTCTCCCATTCCTAAAAATATAAAATCAAATTTTCCGTCCTCTCCCAAAACATTTCTAATGAATTGTTCGTATTGAAAGGCATAATCTTCAGCTGTCACACCAGAGCTGTACATTGGAAATATATTTGCTTTGGGTATGCTTACATGATTTAAAAGGTAATCAGAAGACATTTTTGCGTTGCTCATCTCATTATCCAGCGGCACCCATCGCTCGTCACCCCAAAATACAAAGACCTTATTCCAGTCTATTTTTTCCTTGTAGGATTTTGTCGCCAAAAGTTTGTAAATGGCTGCAGGAGATGTGCCGCCTGTAAGGGCAGTTACAAATCGGCCGCGCTGCTGTATTGAATTTTGTGCCGCAGCGATAAAAATTTCAGCTGCAGGTATCGTCATCTCTTCCTTATTGTTAAAAATACTGATCATCTGTTACTTTTTCTTTGACTTCATTACAGGTATTTGATATCCAGGCATGTCCCTGACGTGCAAGCAAAGCATCTGCCTGCTGCGGACCCCAGCTTCCGGCCTCATACTTATGCAGGTTTAAGAACTTATCATTTTCCCATGCTTGTTGAATTGTTGTCACTACGTCCCAAGCTTCTTCGACCTGATCTGAGCGCATAAATAAAGTAGGGTCTCCAAGCAGCGCATCAAGTATCAGCGTTTCATAAGCTTCCGGGGATTTGGCCGAGCATGAGAAGTAGTCGAAGACCATCTCAGCCGGTTTAAGCGATAAGGAAAGCCCTGGTTTTTTAGTCATAAACTGCAGTCTTATATCCATTGCGGGCTGAATGTTTATAATTAAGCGGTTTGGCATTAATCCTTCTTTTCCAAAAGAAAAGGTAGAATGGGGAACAGGCCTGAACTGAATTACGACAGAGGATTGTTTTTCCTTCATTCTTTTACCGGTACGAACATAAAAAGGCACACCCTGCCATCTCCAGTTATCCAGGTAAAATTTCATGGCCACAAAAGTTTCGGTGGCAGAATTGTGCGCAACACCGTTTTCCTGAAGGTACCCCTTTACAGACTTTCCTTTAATAGCACCATTATCGTACTGGCCTCTGACAGTATAATGTTCGACTTCCTGAGGTGTAATCCGGCGGATCGATTTTAAAACATCAGCTTTACGGTTTCGTATTTCATCTGCCTGCAGTGATGTAGGGGCTTCCATGGCCACCATAGTCAAAATCTGCATCAGGTGGTTTTGTATCATATCTTTTAATGCACCGGCATCCTCATAAAAGCCGCCTCGATCTTCAACCCCGACTTCTTCTGCAACGGTGATTTGAACAGAATCAATGAAGTTGCGGTTCCACAGAGGCTCAAACATGGAATTGCCAAAGCGGAAAGCCAGGATATTCTGGACTGTTTCCTTACCCAGATAATGATCTATGCGGTATATCTGTTCTTCCTTGAAAGTCTGCGACAATAGCTTGTTTAACTGCACGGCTGAACTTTTATTGTAACCGAAAGGTTTTTCAACAATAATGCGGTCCTGGTCAGCATTGGAAGCCAGGTCTAATTTCTTGATGTTATTTGATATCGCCGCGATAAAAGATGGCGCAATGGAAAGGTAAAAAAGCCTGTTGGCGCGCTTGCCAAATGCCTTGTCTGTCTGATCTATGTCTTGCTTTAAGGCCTGATAAGATTCCTGCTGATTAATATCATTCTGGAGATAGGTGATATGGGAAGCGAATTGCTGATAATTTTCCGGGGAATCTATTTTATTTCTGGAAAACGCTGTCAGGTTTTCATTGACATAGGCGCGGAACTGCTCATCGGAGCTTTCGGCCCTTCCCAATGCAATGATCTTAAATTCTTCCGGCATACGGCCATCAAGGTAAAGGTTGTAAAAAGCCGGGAAAAGCTTTCTTTTAGCCAGATCACCGGTTGCTCCAAAAACAATTATGATGGCTGGCTTTATAGTATTGACGTTATTCATTTTGCTGCGTTTAAAATTTAGTCATTCCACTGCGTGTGGAATATACCCGGACGATCAGTACGTTCGTACGTATGTGCCCCAAAGTAGTCGCGTTGTCCCTGTATAAGGTTTGTAGGCAGATACTCTGATCTGTAAGCATCGAAATAGGCCAATGAGTTCATGAGCCCGGCAATAGGAATGCCTTTTTGAACTGCTGATTGTATGGTATTTCGGATGCTGATCTGATTATCATTCAGTGATGAGGCTATATTGTCATCAAGGAGTATATTTTGAAGCTCCGGATTTCTCAAATAGGCCAGTCTGAAATCTTCCAGAACTGCGGCACGGATTATGCAGCCGCCACGCCAGATTTTTGTAACTGTTTCAAGGTTCAGCCCGTACTTGTATTCTTGTGAGGCCGTGGTCAGCAATGCCAGTCCCTGCGCATAGGTAATTAATATGGAAAAATGCAAAGCTCCCTTAAGTTCTTCAATCAACAAAGGCAGATCTGTAGTGCTTTTCGGTGTATTCCAAACCAATTTCTGGGCAGCAAGAATTCTTTCGGGTTTGTTTTTGGACATATCACGCATGGCCACGGCAGCATCTACCGTAGGCAGGGGCACCTGCAGGTCCATCGCATTTTGTGAGGTCCATTTTCCGGTTCCTTTAGATTTAGCCCAATCAGATATTACATTGATAAGCTTCTTTCCGTTGGTATCTGTTTTTTTAAGAATATCTGCTGTGATCTCAATAAGGTAGGATTGAAGTTCAGTGCCATTCCAGTCTTCAAATGTTTTTTGGATGGTATCGTCGTCCATGTTGCAGCCGCGTTTCATAAGATCGTATATCTCTGAAATAAGCTGCATGATGCCGTATTCAATACCATTATGAGCCATTTTTACATAGTTGCCTGCCGATCCGTTACCCAGATAAGCTACACATGGCTCGCCATCAACTTTTGCTGCTATGGCTTCAAAAACAGGACGAAGTCTTTCATAAGCCTTTCTGTCACCGCCGGGCATAAGGCTTGGACCAAATCGTGCCCCTTTTTCACCTCCTGAAATTCCCATCCCGAAAAAATGAATGCCTTTGGATGATAATTCTGTGAACCTGCGGTCCGTATCGGTGAAGTAAGTATTTCCCCCGTCGATAAGGATGTCGCCTTTATCAAGGTAGGGCAGCAGGTTTTCAATCGCATTATCTACAGGTTTTCCTGCGGGTACCAGCAGCATGATTGCCCTGGGCTGCTTGATGAGTGAAACAAATTCCTGCACTTCTGTTGTGGCTTTAATGAGCTGTTGTGCGTCTGCCTGTTTAGTAAGGGACAACACTTTTTCTGTATCTAAATCCAGGCCTGCAACAGCAAATTTCTGATCGGCCATATTTAGCAGCAGATTGCGGCCCATTACACCTAAGCCAACAATGCCAAAATCGAATGTATTGTTCATAATGGTTATAGTAATCTAAATTTATTATTGAAAAATTAAGGCTGGAAGCTATAGATATAGTCCAGCCTTAAAGGATAAAGTATTATACAGTTACACTGTTTATAGCATCTTTTAATGCTTTTGCGGCAGCAGCCGGGTCTTTAGCGCCATAAATTGCACCACCTGCTACAGCTACATCTGCACCTGCGGCTACAACATCTTTTATTGTATCGATGTTTACACCACCAGCAACAGAAAATGGAACTTTTGCTTCTCTTCCTTCACTGATCAGTGTTTGTACAGAGTACCCAGGCAGTGCCTGCTCGTCAAGACCTGCGTGTAATTCAACAAAAGCTACTCCAAAAGCAGTAACTTCTTTTGCTCTCTGCACTCTGCCTTTAACCCCGATCGTATCAACGACTACTTTTCTGCCGTATTTTTTTGCTGCTTCTACAGCTCCTTTGATGGTTGCATCATCGACAGCCCCCATAACTGTTACAAGGTCAGCCCCAGCTTTGAATGCCATTTCTGCTTCCAATGCACCGGTATCGGCAGTTTTCATGTCAGCAAAAACCAATTTGTCCGGAAATGCTGCTTTCATCGCTGTTACAACACTAAGGCCTTCAGCTTTAATAAGGGGAGTACCCAATTCGATAATATCTACGTAAGGTGCTACTTTTGCTGCTAGTTCTAATGCTGCTTCTGTAGTAAGTAAATCAATTGCGACTTGTAATTTTGTCATGTCTAAAAATGTTTAAAAAAATTAATTGTAAAAAAAAGTTATTCAAGGTTAGCGTGTTTCGGCCACAGGTCTTCTTTGGTTAAACCAGATTCCTGCCAAAGGGTCATAAAAACGCTTTCGAGTATAAATAATGTAAATTGTTCAAAAAGGCTTCCTGCATACTGGTTAGAAACCGATACGCCAAAATCTGTTTTTGTGGCAGCATTAATCAGCAGAATATTTGTTGCTAATTTGGCCAGGGTGCTGTCTGCATCGGCGGTAATGGCTACAACGCCGGCTTTTTGTTTTACTGCTTTTTCTACCGCGGATAAAACTGTTGAAGTCGTACCGGATCCTGATGCTACAAGCAGCAGGTCCCCTTCAAGGATAGCAGGGGTAACAGTTTCACCAACTACATATACACTATAGCCTAAGTGCATAAAACGCATTGCAGCCATTTTTAAGGCAAGTCCGCTTCTGCCGGCTGCCATTACAAAGATTCGGTTGGCTGATTTAATATTGCTCACCAATGCATCAATCTGCTGAGGGTCGAGCTGGTCTGCTAATTTTAAGTTTTCCTCTAAAATTTTGTGCAGGTTTTCTTTTATCAAACTATTGAAATTCATATTTTATTATTTAAAAATAAGCGTATAAATGCCTGCTATCATTCAAATAGCTTACCCTTTGGAAAGGTTAGATGAATGATACTAGTGCGATTTTCTGATTATGGATACTGCCAGTTTTACAGGCAGGTTTGAATTATAATTTTAATTCCTGATCAGTAGAATTAAAGAAAATAATTAAGCTGCAGTGCCTGTAAGGCAATAAGAATTTGTACATCTTTGAAACAGTAGTATTTACTGATGCAAAGATAGGACAGGAGAAAAGGATGGATGTTATACAAACAGGACTATGCGGTATAAATTTGCGCCAGTTCGTTTTGAAGATCTGTTGGAGTTTCTTTTAGTTTTGCCTTTACAAATTTATTTAGGGCAGAGGGGGAGCTGAATCCCAGGTCAAATGCAATTTCTTTGTGTGAGAGGTGAGAAAATAGTAACTGTCTTTTGATTTCAGTAAGAATTCTGTTATGGATGGCGTTTATGGCAGTTTCACCGCAGTGCTTTTTGGTTATTGCATTGAGTTTTTTGGCGCTGACTGCAAGCTCCAGTGCATAATACTGAACGGTGCGCTGGGTTTTATACTTCTGGTTCAGTAATTTTTTGAAAGCGATATAAAGATGCTGGTTTGTCAAAGCAGACTCCTGATTGAGTACAGGGTGCTGGCCATGAACGGATTCAATAAGACCCAGAAGGAAAATTTTAATGTAAAAACGTGCCTGTTCTTTCCTGACAAGGCTTGGAATATTATATATATCGTGGATGTTCTGAACAATGGGAAGCACCTGTTCGAATTCGGGCTTTGAAAGTGCAGTGCAGTTAAGGTGTGCCGATAGGTTAACGTTGTAAGCGCTTAGTTCATTTTTAAGTATGTCCGAACAAAATAATACTTCTTCAAACAAAATGATCTTACCTGTAATATCATTGCTGTAATTGGAAAGAAAGTGTATCTGTTCAGGAAATGCAATTGAGATTTTCCCCGAGTTTAATGCATAAATTTTGTCTTCAATATGTATGCTGATATCTCCGGATTCGACTAAAATAATACAGAAATGATCCTTTTTATGGGGCTGCAGATATTGTTCAATATTGGCTTGGGTCAAGTCAAAAACCCGGAATGACAAATTTGTATCTTCCAATTTTTGAATATTTTTCTTAATTTCTAACCGCATTAAATCCATATGATATTTTTGTGTTATTGAACTGGCAACCCTCAAGGGGGTAAATCAAATTGTTACTTTTTAAAAATTAGGTTTGGCCATACTAATGAAGCATTGCTAATTCAATTAAAAAAAGCAAAGGACAAAAGTACGCTTTTCTGATTTTTACAGGAATGATCCAGTTTAAGAATTTATCTTAAACTACATTAAGAATATTTAAAACACTGGCTTTGCGCAGACAGGCATAAAAATTAAAACCCGAAACAGAATTATTTCAGGTTTTAATTTCATTTGTTAAAATTGAGATATGGAAAATATCCTATTTTATAAAAGGAATCTATTCTGATCAGCCCTTAAAATTCTTCAACCGCGTCCAATTCAATATTCCAGAATTTTCCTGTCTGGGTGTTTTCAGTAATTGCTTTGTAGATGCCATTTACCGATTTCTCAAGAGTTACCGGAGCTGTATCGCCCCCCATTCTGGTTTGTACCCATCCTGGATGCAGCGGGGTAACACGTATATTTTTATCTGCAAGCCTTTGGCTTAACATAACTGCATAAATGTTTATTGCAGCTTTGGACATTCGGTAAGCAGGAGCATTTGGAGCCAGATTACGAAGAAGTGCCATTGCTGTTGATAAAAATACAATCTGGCCGCCATCTTGTATAAACTCTATAAATGCTTCAGTAAACAGCACAGTTCCGGTTGTATTTGTAGCAAATGTTGCATTCATTAGTTCCTCAGTAGGAATTTCATCTCCTAAATCCAGGCCAACTCCTGCATTGTTTACCACACAGTCCAATTTGATCCCAAGTTCTTTAACCTTTTCTGCCGCTTTTTTAATGCTTTGTTCAGAACTGATATCAGCTTTAATGACAGTCAGCTTTGGATGCGAAAAATCGGTAATTTCCCCTGAACGAGTAACAGCAATCACTGCTGCACCTTCCTGTAATAATTTTTTGGTAAGAGCAAGACCTATACCATTGCTTGCACCGGTAACCAGTACATTTGTAATCGGATTATTCATATGTAGTGTTTTTGTAGTTCCGCTGTAATATTTCAGAACGTATATTAATGTCTTCCATAAAAAAATGGAATATGGTTCAAATATATTTATTTTTCGAACTTTTAATGAAGTATAAAGGATAAAATGTACATTTGTTCGTTATACGCGAACTTATGAACCAATCGGTAAAAAAAACGTTTCAGATTTTAGAATATATAGCGTCAAACGGGAATTTTGTAAGGCTGAATGATGTCGCACAGGCATTAGCCCTAAAGAAGAATACTGCCCATGGTTTTTTGGACAGTCTTAAAGAGTTAGGGTATTTAGAACAGGATGATATCAGCCCCAGATATAAAATAAGTTCAAAGATAGAATGCCTGTATGCTCCCTCATTTTCGCGAAATGAGCTCAAACAGGAACTTCGCCCGCTCTTAGAGAAAATATCAAGTCTAACAAATGAGTCTTCCTATCTTGCCGTACAGATGGGATCCTATTACAGGCATGAACTTAAATGCGAACCCAACAGGGCAGTGAAAATCACCCTTAACATGGGAAAGGATTACGAAATGACAACGACTGCCATAGGCAAGTGTTTCCTGGCTTATTCGGAACATTTACAAGTAAGCCTCAGTAAAGATTATGAAAAGGGAGATTTTGCCATAATGGAAAAGGAAATTATAAATATCCGCAGCAGAGGCTATGCCCTGGATATTGAAGCCTATGACCCCGATCTTAATTGTGTTGCAATCCCGATATTCTATAACAACAGGCCCATTGCGGTTCTTTGTGTTTCAGGACCTTCATTTCGATTTAAAGAACCGCAGTTCCAGGAAAGCCTGCGCATAATGGATCTGGCATTAAGGGAACATGGGAAATATGAGAATAGAATCGATCTTGACTTATAATTTTTATTTTAAGATACTGTAAAATTTTCAATACATTCTTCTTTTCAGGCATTCCAAAATTTAGCGTATATTTGATATGACATAAATTTAATTAAACCAATCTTTCACAATGGAAACAGCAATACAACTGAAGGTGAGAAAAGATTTGGATGCCCACCAGCAGCACACCATCCTTAAACTCAAAGGCAGCCTGATTTCAAAAGGATACACCGAGATAATCCATATTTTGGACCAAGACGAGGAGTTTCATATCAACACCTTTGAAACTGCCACGGAGAAACGCAATGAAGTCCAAGAGTATATTACATCATTTATTAATCAGGAAAATCTTGTAGACACCATCCAACTTCCAAGTGTATTTACAAACCGAGCCCGCCGGCTGTCAAGCAGGCGGGCTTTTGGGCTTTATTTCATCACAAAAAAAAGCCGATAATTTAATCGGCTTTAGTTTACAGCGGGCATTTTTCTTTTTTTCATGCGCTCCCTAATCTGATATAAGTTTTTACTGATCAGATTCAGGATTTGTTTATGATGTATGGACGGCTTGTTTTTAAGCCCTCTGCATTGGATGATTTCCATTCGGCTCAGTGATAATTCGATAGTTTCTACAGATTGATTACAGGATTTAGCCGATAAAATAAGGGAATCCTTTTTATGATAATACCCGTTGGTAAACACACAGTGTTTTAAGCTGTCGCCTTCTTCCAAAAATTCGCTGATTTTCTCCAATACCGAAATAGTGATTCCTGCCTGCGTGAAGCAAAGCCCGAAAAACTGTTTTTTCTGCTCAGCATACAGACCTTGCGCCTCTAGAATTTCAAGGCGCATTTTCTTAAGGTATTTTATTCTCTGCAACTGCTGTTTTCTCTGAACGAGTTTATCATGCTCAAAATTTAGATTTTCGGGGCAAACGTACAGGGCAGAGTTAAGGTCTTTTTTAAACCAACGCAAAAGCTCCATGTAATCTTCCCAAATTCCAAAATCCGAAACAATATAGTTTTTTTTAAGGCAGATTTTTACCGCTTCCCAATTGCGCATGATGTGCTGATCGGCAGACTGCAGGTAATATCGGAGCCATGAAACCTGCCCTGATTTGATCAGGGTTTCGGCAATTGAATCTTTCAATAATGATGAAAGTAGTATTTGAGGTGCTATGTCATAAAAAGCTGTCTTAAAGCCATTTCGTTTTAAGACAGGGAGTACTTTCAAGCGTGGATAAACCCTGTAGGGACTGATTCGGTACTTGAGAGATTTCTGAAAATCCTTTGGGCGGATTTCAAGGGGCGAATAGTACTGCCATGCATCGTATGCGTGCGAAAAAACATTTGTACTGCGTGAGAGGGTACGCACTTCGCCTTTCGGGTTTATCCAATGCTGCATTACTTCGGTATGGGAATAGGCAGGCAGACAGTTCTTCTTCATCTGTTTGGTCGAACAGACAATGCGCACTATCTGAAAATCCGAAAGACAAGTTACTACTGCGCTGTATTCTATTTCCTTGAAATGCACCTGATTGCAACCGTGTATTTTAAGTTTTCCTTTACAGGCAGAGCAAGCGGTAAATTTCGCAGACTGCTTCTCGGATTCGGGTTTCCAAGCATGCCCGCAGTCCAGACAGTGAAATTTCCCACGTGATAAAACACCCCATTTCAGAAAAATGGTCTTTTCTGCCCAAGTGTGCATTTCGGGGGGAATGGGTGCAAGGGATTCGCTTAATGCAACTATTTGTTTCTCTATGGCGGTATGTGGTTTCATAAGTCAAAAAGTGTTAAGGTTTTCTGTGCAGGTTTCGCAGTTTGTATGACTACAGTTTCGGGTCTTGCGACCTGTGGAGTTACATCAGGGGCAGAATTGAATAAATCAGCCTTTACAGGCTGATTTACTACCACTCCGCAGTTGATTGGTGCAGGCGTGCCGATACTGTCATCGTTATAATATTTGAGAGCCATGTCAAAAATTTCCTGATTGTCAAAGGCGCAAAATCCTGTTTTTTTGACCTCGCCAAAAATGTAATTAAAACAGCTCTCGATGTTTTTGGTTTCTTTGGCAAGGCTTTGGGCAAAGGCTGAATCTCCCTGCGCAGTAGTATTTAGATAATTTGGAAAAAACGGTCAAATTGACCACGCTTTTTCAGCATAAAGTGACCACCACTTTTCAATTTAAACTGACCACATAGTTTCGGTTCAAATTGACCACTAAAAACTACTTCTTTTTCATGTTGTTAAACCATGGATCTGTATAAAAACTACAGGCTATGGCAAATAACAAACTAGACATGAATAAAATTAGAAAAGTTATTAAATTACATTGTAACGGCAAAAACAAGCTGTTTATAAGCAAGTATTTATCGCTTTCCGGAAACACAGTAAAAAAATACATCTCTTTATTTGAAGTGCTTGGATTAAGCCTTGAGTCTGTCAACAAGAAAACCGATACTGAATTAGATGAACTGTTTTCCCCAGGCCCCGCAGAAGTTCTTTCCTCAAGAATCGAGGATCTCTATGCTTATTTTCCACAGATGGAACGGGAATTAAAAAAAACCGGCATTACCATACAAATCATGTGGGAGAGATATATCGCTTTAAATCCCGATGGCTTGAGAATTACCCAATTCAGAAACCGTTACAGGGACTGGGGTAATAAAGTAAATCCTGTGATGCATATGAACCACAAGGCTGGTGATAAAATGTATGTAGATTATGCTGGAAAGACACTCTCAATTTTAGACAAAAGCACATCAGAGATCAGAGAAGTGCAGTTTTTTGTAGCTATACTCGGAGCAAGCCAATATACTTATGCAGAAGCTTCCATGAGTCAGCAAAAGGAAGATTTTGTAGCTTCGGTAGAGAATGCAATGCGTTTTTTTGAAGGAACACCTGCTGCAATAGTACCAGACAATTTAAAATCTGCTGTAATCCGAACCAGCCGCTTCGAACCTACCATTAATGAAACTCTGGCAGATTTAGCAGAACATTATGAGACTACTATTCTCCCAGCAAGAGCATATAGACCAAGAGATAAATCTTTGGTCGAAGGTGCGGTTAAAATACTTTACAGAAGAATTTATGCAAACTTAAAAGACACTAAATACTTCAGTATAGACGAACTAAATCAGGAGATATGGACTCTTCTGGATGCTCATAACAATAAGAAACTTACCGGAAGACCTTACTCTCGTTTTGAACTCTTTATTGAAGATGAAAGACATGAACTGCAACCGCTTCCTCTGGAACGCTTTGAGATTAAATACCAGTCTCTAGCAACAGTTATGCAGAATGGACATGTTCAACTAAGCCAGGATAAGAATTATTACAGTGTACCTTATCAATATTTAAAGAAAAAAGTAAAACTACTCTACACAAACTCTACAGTTGAAATCTACTTCAAATACAATCGTATAGCTACTCACATCAGAAATCCCAAGCCTTACATCTACTCTACAAATCCTGAACATCTGGCAAGCACACATCAATTTGTATCCCAATGGAATGCCCTAAGATTTATTGATTGGGCCAACAGTATTGATCCGGCAGTAGGAGAATACATTATGCAGATAATCGAAAGCAGAAACCACCCGGAGCAGGCCTATAAAAGCTGTTTAGGGATATTATCTTTTGAAAAGAAAGTAGGTACAGAAAGATTAGTAAATGCCTGTAAACGCGCTCTGGACTTTAAGATTTATAATTTTAAAACTATACAGAACATCTTAGATAACAGTCTGGATAAAATATCTATTGAACACGAAATGGAACAGGAACAGGATCTTCCCGAACACAATAATATTAGAGGAAAAAATTATTATAACTAAAATCAATATACAATGAATGAATCTACCGTAACAAAAATGAAGCAGATGAGCTTCATGGAATGCACAATGCCTTCATGACAGCTATCGAAAGTGGCAAAACTGATCATTATACCCTTGATCAGTTTATATCAATGATAATAGATGCCGAATGGGATGAAAGACACAACAGACGTATAGAACGGAGTATTGCCAATGCACGATTCCACTACAAATCAAATATTGAAAGCATCAATTTTGACCAGTCCCGAAACATCGACAGAAATCTTATACTCCGGCTTGCAGAGTGCAGTTTTGTAGAAAAGAATGAGAATATCTTAATTACAGGAAGCACGGGTGTCGGCAAAAGCTTTTTAGGACCAGCACTTGGCTATCAGGCCTGCATAGAAGGTTATAAGGTAAGTTATTTTAACTCCGCAAAATTGTTTGCAAAGCTCAAAATGGCAAAAGCAGACGGCACTTATCTAAGAGAACTCACGAAAATACAAAGACAGGATGTTATCATACTCGATGACTTTGGCCTGCAGTCTCTTGACAGTCACAACAGAATTGCACTTTTAGAGATCATTGAGGACAGACATAACAACGGCTCAATTATCGTAACCTCGCAAATCCCGGTTCAGGGATGGTATGATATAATTGGCGAGAAAACTATAGCAGATGCAATCTTAGACAGACTAATACATCAATCACATAGAGTTGAACTGCATGGGGAATCAATGAGGAAGAAAAAAAGCATAAACAAAGGATAATTATTTATCTATCTTTGAAATAATAACTAACACACGAAAAAAAGTAGTTTTTTGAAATAAATCGAGGTGCTCACTTTGCACCGGAATTAGATGGTCACTTTAAACCAAAACAAGGTGGTCACTTTAAATTGTAATCAGGTGGTCAATATCACTGAGTTTTACACCTTGCAGGGTAAAGTCGATTTTTTTAAAATCGCTTTCGCTAAGGCTGTTTCGGTCGTGCATGAGTTTAAGCCTGCTGTACTCATCGCTTGCCTGGTTCACCTGTACATCGGTAATCTCTTTGGCAATGCTGTAGTTGGAAGGATCGAGTGTTGCGATGAGTTGTCCCTGTCCGACGTTCTGTCCTTCGTTCACGTTGATCCTGTCAATCTTCCCGGCAACCATAAAGCCCAGTCGTACCGTCTTGTTTCCTTCGATGTTACCGCTTACAGAGATATTGGAGGCATATGAATTTTCCTCTATTTTCTGGGCAACTACCGAAAAGGGGCTCGTTTCCTCTTTTGTGTCTCCTTCTTTGTTCTTACATGAACCTAATGTCAGTATAGAACCTACGATCAAGGAGATATAACCTAATCTTGCTTTATCTTGCTTTCATTTTTATTTTTTTTAATGATTTTGATATAATTGATGGGTAATGATATGAATGTTGCGGTTGTCAATGCCGAGAAAGTGGAGTTCGGAACATATACTCTATCTTTCTTCCTCTGCCAGATCAAGATGGAATTCCATTTGTTTTTTGGTGTTGGTATTGATAATAGGGTCCAGTGTTTCCTGTCGGTGGGAACTTTCGTAGCAGGTCAAAAAACGAGTTGGAAAACGTTTGGTCAGGATATCCAGTTCTTCTTTGAAGACAAACCCATAATTGTCGGAAACATAGAGCAGCGTTAAATGCTCCCCATACAAACGGTCATCTTTGAGCCGCTCCACCAGCATCAGGAAAACGGTATTGATCCCATCGCTGTCGGCAACGAGGACAAGGTGTTTATCCGTGGTTTCTTTTACCTTTTGCATCTCTTTAAATTTGATAATGCAAAGGACGTAAGCTTTTTTGGGTTGATTTTTTAAATATCTAAAAAATGAGGAAGAGAAGATATTTTTTTGAACAATTAAGGGAGAATTTTGCTGAGTTTTTGAAAAATCCTCCCTTAAATATAATGGTATTATCTTAGGCTATTTGGCAGCTAAAATGTCCAATTTTTCAATAGACGGAGGTGTTGCCAATAGGTCTGGTGCATTTTCCATTAATGCTTTTGCGATCTTACCGCCAAGGTGTGCCTCTCTGCCTTCTTCGTTTGAAAAAGTATCGTAAATACCGAAGGTAGAAGCATCAATACGGAATGCATACCACGTAACGGTACCGGCTTCTTCAAGAGCAAGCGGTAATGCTCCTGTAATAAAATCTTCAACGTTTTTTTCTTGGCCGGCCTTTGCTTCCAACCGAACTAACAATCCTAATTTTTTCATTGTTTTTATTTTTTAGTTAAACAATTCTTTAATCAGACAAAATTAGAAAAAACCAGTGCTGCTTCGTTTATTAGTTTGGTTCAATAAGTTATGAAAAGAGGTCAATTAGAGTGGATGTGGTTGGGGCTATACCCAAATTCATTTTTAAAGGCTGCACTAAAATTTGACAAGCTGCCATAGCCAAAGTCCATAAAAATTTCGGAAGGTGTGACTTGGTTATTATGTAACAATTCTTTGGCCTTGTTAAGCCGTTTTTTCTGAAACCATTTCCCTGGAGATTTCTGGTATATACTTATAAATTTTCTCTTAAAAGTAGAGGCACTCATATTGCACAGAAAGGCTATTTCGTCAATATTCAAGTTCGTATAAAGGTTCTTTTCAATTACCATTTTAAATGATAATTCTCTTTCATTGATTAGTAAATAATGTAAGTAATCTAAAAATACCGTCCCATATTTATCAGCCAGATAAAGCATTATTTCTTCAAATTTCAGTTCCAAAATCTTTTGAGAGATAGATTGTTGCAAACCAAAAATCTGTTGGAGCGAATGAATATAATGGATGATAAAATTGTCTTTCTCTAAGAGGAAATAAGGTATATCCGTTATCTTTTTATCTGAGGCATTCTGACTGAAAGAATGGGAATGTTTCAATAAAAAATCGGTGATGTTTTTGTGAGAAAAGAAGAAGAGTAAACAACGGTATGAGCTTACACCTACCAGTTCGGTAACCAAAACATTATTAGATGTGATAAGTAGCGATTGTGTTTCATTGATTGAAATGATATCATTAGAAAAGTGAATGTTTTTTTGACCATCCAATAAGAAACTGAATACATTTTTATTCAGGCCAATCCTGTTTCTAGAACCGTTCTTATACACTTCGTAATTGAAAATTTGCAAATCCGAAGTATGAGTTTCGTTATGTTCCCATAGATCTTCGGGAAGGTTTGTAATGTCCATCGTCAAAATTAAATTGATTTTTTACGGAGTGTTCTTTGGTTGTGTCATTAAAAAATTCGTTCCAAAAGCGATTTTAGCCATTTGAGTTTTTTCTTGCTGTAAGGAGGGTACTTGATAACGCCTTACCACCTGACGAATAGATAAGCTCAAAAAGCTGTTGCTTTCTTTCATCCATCTTTTTCGGGAATATTTCCAAAAGTTTTTCCGAAACCTTTTCTGCAAAGCTATCTAAGCTTGTAAGGTCTTCTTTAGAAATATCCCAAAAACCTGCGGGAAGCCGAATCTCATCTTTTCCAAAATCTGTCCCGTTGTATCCGAGCCGGTATTCGGCACCGAGCAAGGTAAGACATACCATAAAAAGCTTTGTTTGCTTTTTGAAAATATACCGCCTTGCTTTTTTATCCAGATTAAATAATTCGGCTACCAATGGTTCCTGATCTGTACAGCTAAACATAATGTCCACTCTTCCATCGGGAAAAATAATGACTTCTTTATCTTCATCGGTATGATTGGCGCATAGCAGGAAACTCTCCACAAAACCGGAGAGCCGTTTGTCAGGAACAATTTTTATGTACTCAAAATCTTGCATCGTTTTTATGTGCATCTGACCTGGGAAGAAATATTGGATATTCTTAATCAATCTGTCAGATGAATTATATATGCAAAACTAACAAAAAAAACAGTCTAAAATACACCACCACACCCGGCAAATTCTGAGTGTGGTGGTGTAAGATTTTACCATTAATGAGGTCGTATGGGCTGTTACAACTCATAGATTTCTTTTAATGCTTCTTTCAATGCCAAAGGTTTTCTTCCCAAAAGGTTTTCCAGATCGTTTGTTACCTCTTCAAACTGGTGGTTTTTCTGATCTTCGGCAAAACCGGCGGTTAGTAAAATGGCAAATTCGGGAACGCCAAACTGCTTTAGTTTTTCGATAAACTCTGTTGGGGCGGCATTGGTGTAAGAAACCGATTTGCCTGAACGATTTAGTAACCTAACCTTGTCATTTTAAGTCCAAAACTTGTCGGACACCTACTTCCAAATTTTGCCTCACGTTTTATAAACCACTGTATATGAACGGTCTTAACCGTTTTGCTTATTTTTGCTTTCTCCTAATATTTTTAGCTAAAAAATCGACTTTCACCGCTACATATTCGGCATAGCCACGGGCATTTGGTGAAAGTGCAAAAACCGCTTCGCCTACTTCAAAACCATCGGCACCAACCGTTTTTTCTACAATTTCGCCAGATATATCCCAACCTATGGAAAAGATGAAAGCTGAGAATGCCAGTTTTGAAACTGGAAAGGCTGCTCTGCAAAACTGGTACAACAATGATCGCGGGGAATCGCTTTTTGCGGAACTGTCATTTAATTTTAAAAAAAAGTATGAGGAATAAAATAAAAAAAAGATGGAGTACAGTTTTATTGTTTTCATCTGCCCAAGCTCTTTTTCAGACGGGCTCTATATTGGTTATGGCTTTATCTGGTCTTGTCGGTTTAGAGATTGCGCCAGAGAAAAGTCTGGCTACGCTGCCCATTGCTATGATTTCAGTTGGAACCGTTCTTATGATGATTCTCGCTTCTCTTATTATTAAAAAGATGGGCCAGAGAAAAGCATTTCTTATTGGGACAATCATCGGCGTGCTTGCGGGAATGCTTTCATTTTACGCTATTTTAAAAAACTCATTTGTTCTATTTGTTTTAGGAAACACCCTTATAGGAGTCTGCCAGGCTTTTACACAATATTATCGTTTTGCCGCCGCCGATTCGGTTCCTCAGAAGATCAAAGGAAAAGCAATATCATTTGTGATCGGAGGCGGAGTTGTGGCCGCAATTGCGGGACCGGCCTTAGTCAGATCTACCCAGAATATTGGCGCGGTTTCATTTGCCTATTCCTTTTTATCCATCTCTTTTTTGAGTATCATTTCTTTTCTGGTTATTTTTGGTCTAAAAGAGAAAAAACGTATAACGGCGCAGCAGAAGGATTTTCAGTTTAAGCAATCAACACCGCTGGGGGAAATTATGGGACAGAATAAAACCATTTTGGCTTTATTATCCTCGGCAGTAGGATATTCCGTGATGATAATGATTATGACCGCAACACCTTTGGCAATGCACCACTGCGGCTATTCCGGCGATGATTCGTCTGTTGTGATACAGTGGCATGTGCTTGGAATGTATGTGCCTTTTTTTTTACCGGCACTTTGATTGAGAAATTTGGCACGGGCAGAATAATTCTGTCTGGTGTAGGCATACTGTTTTTGCATTTATATCTGGTTCTGACAGGCACTGATTTTCTTCATTTTGTGTCCGGTCTTATCTTTCTTGGAATAGGCTGGAACTTTATGTTTGTAGGCGGCTCAACTTTATTGTCAAAGGTATATCGAGAAGATGAAAAAGAAAAAGTCCAGGCTTTTCATGATTTTTTTGTTTACATTATCATGAGCATTTCGAGTCTTTCAGCAGGAGACCTTCTGAGCAGGTGGGGATGGAAAGGAGTAAACATAGCTGCAATTCCAATGCTTCTAATTGTTCTCGGGGCTTTTGCAATTATGAAAGCGAAACATAAAAGAGAAAAAAGAGTGGCTGGTTTTTAACGCCAAGAAAGCGAATCATTTCAAACAAATAAAAAATGGCGTCAAATTGTCTTCAATTGGCGCCATTTGGCTTTGTGACCCCAAAAGGACAAATCACGCACCATTTTATGGAGGATTTGAAGAGATTGGCTTACTGGAAGTAGAGGCTGTCTTTCATTGGCTTTATGAATTTGGTTTGGATGTCCCGTTGGGGATTGATGGAATTCGTATCTAATCTTTAATATGAGAGATGCGAATTTTAACCTACAGCTTTAGTAATTGATTTAGAGGGTAATATTTTTCAGAATAGCATGTGCAACGATTGTGCGATAAATTAATAATTTAAAGAACTTTATCTAAGCTTTTTTCAAGTGATACGGCTTTTGGAAATAAAATATTATTCTCTAAATGAATATGCTTGTGCAGGTCACGTTCAAATTCTTTAAGCATTGCCAAAATTACTTTGTAAGTATTACAGGTATCTTCTGCAGCGGTATAATTTCTAGTTAATGCAGCAATTTTTTTAAAGCGTTGTCCTACTGTATCATGTTCTTCTTTGTTTAAAATTATTTGATTTTCAAGAGTCCCAAAGTGTGCTATCTCTAAAAATAATCCTTTTGTGTGCGCCTCTTTTATTTTTTTTATAAAAGGAAAAAGAATCTGCTCTTCTTTTCTCATATTGGCAGAGAGATCTAAAATAGATTCAGTAAATAGAGTATTAATTTCAAAGAGTTCAGGATTTGCTTCACCATGAAGAGTACATAATTCATTTAATGATTTACGCAAGACGGGTGTTTTTTCAGCTACATATCTATGATGTGTTTTTTCTATATAGTCTGCCAAAAGATCCACTGACCATGATTTATAATCAAAAGATTGGTTGGCCAAATTATTTTTTGCACAATCAAGCTCGTCAATTAGAAGAGACTCCGCAATGCCTCGTTTTTTGCACACTTCTTTTAAGGTACGATGGCCTTTGCAACAAAAATCAATGTTATATTTTGAAAAAATTGCTGCCGCTCTAAAATCATAAGCTACGATTTCGCCAATTGTGGTTTTGTTTGTTGTTTTCATAGGAAGTTATAAAGACTTAAGGTTATTAATTAGCATGAATGAGTTTTTTCAGGTTGGCATTGTTTAATAATAATTAAGGCCGTTGTTAGCATATTGGAAAACTCAATAAATGGAATTGTAATTTCATTTCTATCTATAAGATTTTCTGCTTCGTTTTTTAGCATTTTTATTTTTAGCATTGCCAAATGCGAATCGCGGTCATTGCTGGCATAAAAAGAAGTTATAAGTTTCTGCAGTTCTTCTTTTAAAATTAGGAATGGGCCGTAGTCATTTTTAATATTTGCATTTGGAAATTTGGGAAGAAGGATTTTTGAAGAAAAAATAAATGCTGCAATAGTTTTATCAATGTTGTTGGATGCCTGATGAGCAAAAACCAAAGCTTCAAGAAGTGAATTAGAAGCCAATCGATTTTTCCCATGTAATCCTGTTCTGGCACATTCACCAATGGCATATAAATTTTTGATTGTAGTGACACCGTTGCGGTCTACTTTAATACCACCACATTGGTAATGAGCCGCAGGAACAATTGGAACCAGATCTTTTTCCGGATATAAACCTATTTCATTGCAATGGGCGGAAATAGAAGGAAAATGTTTAAAAAAATCAGCTTGATCTAAATGTCTACAATCCAGATATACATGTTTTTTTTGAGTTTCGAGCATTTCGATACTAATAGCACGGGAAACAATATCTCGGGTAGCTAGTTCACCTCTTAAATCGTATTTAAAAAGAAATCTTTTGTGTTCGTCGTTTACAATATAGGCTCCAAAACCTCTTACAGCTTCTGAAATTAAGAATAGGGGATTTTTATTCCCGGAAGCTAATGCTGTAGGGTGAAATTGCATATATTGCATATCTTCGATTTCGACTCCTGCACGAGCCGCCATTGCAATTCCGTCACCAGTAGCAATCGCAGGATTGGTTGTGTTTTCAAAGAGTTGTCCGCAGCCGCCTGTGCTAAGTACAATAGCTCTGGTACGTATATATTTTATTGCGTTATTGTTCTTATGATAAAAGAAAGCACCGGTGCAATTCACTTCATTGCGTTTTGTTTCAGTATTTAATTCTATGACCTGATGATTTTCTAAAAGTTCAATATTTGCTGTTTGAGTGATAATTGAAAGGAGCTTTTTTTCAATTTCTAATCCTGAACTGTCTTTATGATGTAGAATTCGATGTTGTGAATGGCCACCTTCTAGACCTAAATCCCATTGGCCTTCCTGATTTTTATCAAATGTGGCACCAAGTTCTATTAGTTCTTCTAATCTTTCGGGAGCTTGTTGAATAACCATTTTAACAATTTCTTCATCACAAAGTCCAGCGCCAGATTTCAGCGTATCTTTTATATGCTGTTCAAAACTATCCTTCAATTGATTGGTGACTACAGCTATTCCTCCTTGCGCAAGTTGCGTATTGGTGTTGTTAGCTTTTTCTTTTGTCATGATACAAATAGATAAATCGGGGCGTTTTCTTGCCGTTTTAATGGCAAAAAATAGACCTGAAATACCAGAACCTACTATTAGAATATCAGTTTTAGGCATGTTATTTGGTTTAAGAAAGTTTATGCATTTTTTATGGATTTGAGCATTTTAAGCTTCACTTATTATGTATCTTTTAAAATATAAATAAGTTTTCCCTGTATTTGTTTTAATAAAGATGTATTTACTACGTATCAGTCTTTGTGGAAAGGAGTCGGAATCAGCTTTTTATAAAATACTGCTTTTAAAGACTCGCACACGATTCCGACTTCTGTAGCCACAATGAAAACGGTAGTAGGGGCCCGTTTTAATAAATTAAATAATGACTTATGTCAACCAATATCAAGCTACCTTTAAAATATGAATTCATATTCTTGATGTGCAACATTTTTAGAGGTTCGGTATTTTTTGAATTTTCAAACATCTAAAGCACTAATAATACCGAGTTTTTTTTGAACATCACTCCTTAAATGTTCGCCAAAGATCATTTTTTATTTTAAGTACAAAACAAGTTGCTCAAGGCTTTGATTGAAAGAACATCTGGGAGTATATTCTCCCAGATGTTTCTATTTTAGTTTACTAACTTTTTTTTCTAAGGGTAAGGTCAAAGACAAACCAGCACAATGCCAATACTCCAAATCCGAAAATAGTATCGCCGATAGCCCTAAGCCATTTCAAGGTTACCATCGCTGGCTGCTGCATTAGTTCGGCCGAACGTGCATACCACATTCCGTGCTCGATACTTTCTATAGCTTGCCAAATTCCAACAGGAAGAAGACTCAATAAAGCCATAGCCAGCAATCCAATATTGGTAGACCAGAATATGAATTTCATTGCTTTTTCATTCCATATCTCATGTCTGTACAAACTGCGGAGCACAAATAGCATCAAACCAATTCCGAGCATTCCATAGACTCCAAATAAGGCAGTATGTCCATGCAAAGGCGTTGTGTTTAAGCCCTGAACGTAATATAAAGCAATAGGCGGATTAATGATAAAACCAAATACTCCGGCTCCTAAGAAATTCCAGAAAGCAACAGCAATCATAAAATAGATAGGCCATTTATAATCCTTGATCCATTGTGTTGATTTTGAAAGTTTGTAGTTATGGTAGGCTTCATACCCAATTAAAACCAGAGGCACAATCTCCAAAGCGCTAAAGGTTGCCCCAAGAGCCATCACAGCAGTTGGCGTTCCTGAGAAATAAAGATGATGAAATGTTCCTAAAATTCCTCCAGACATAAAAATGATAGTAGAGAAAATAACATTCAGCGTTGCTGTTTTTGTTTTTAACAGACCTAAACGAACAAATAAGAAAGCAATTACTACAGTAGCAAACACTTCAAAAAAGCCTTCTACCCATAGATGCACAACCCACCATCTCCAATATTCAGCAATTGCCAGATTGGTCTGTCTTCCCCACATTAGGCCAGCTGCATAGAAAGTAGCAATAGCGGTACATGAGATTAGGAACATTATGATAAGATTTCTTTCGCCTGTTTTTTTCTTCAGTACCGGAAGTAAAGGACGAACCATTAATGCCAGCCAAAGAAACAATCCTACAAGAAGGAATATTTGCCAGAATCGACCTAAATCTACATATTCGTAACCTTGATGACCAAACCAGAAGTTTTCTACCAAATTAAGTTTCTGCATTACCCCAAACCATTGTCCGGCCATTGAGCCTAATACAATTAGAATTAAAGCATAGAATAAAAAATCAACACCAAATGTTTGAAATTTTGGGTCTTTCCCTGCAACAGCCGGTGCAATGTATAATCCAGTTGCAAGCCAAGCGGTTGCTATCCAGAATATAGCCAGTTGAGTATGCCAGGTTCTTGTTACTGCGTAAGGCAGAATCTGATCCAGAGGAATACCAAAGAATCCGTTTCCTTCTACGCCGTAGTGTGCAGTAATGACCCCCATTACAACTTGCAATACAATTAAAAGACTTACGACCCAAAGATATTTTTTTATTCGAAACATCGAAGGTGTCATTCCTTGTTTTAATAGTGGATCCTGAACTGGTATTTCGAAATGCTCATCTTCGCCTGATCGCACATGATAAAAAATTAGAACACCGATGCAAAATAACAGCAGTATGATACTAACTCCTGACCATACAAGAAGATCTTTGGTAGCCACATTTCCAACTAATTCATCAGATGGCCAGTTGTGTGTGTATGAAATTTTCTGATTTGGTCTTTCTGTTACAGTTGCCCAGGTTGCCCAAAAGAAAAAAGCGTTCATTTTATGCATTCTTTCCGGATCTTTTATAGACATTTTTGGAATCGCATAATTATGGCGTAGTGTCTCAAATTTGGGATCATCCATAAACAACCCTTCATAATACTTACTCAAATAGGCTATGGCTTCAATCCTGTTTTGAGAAATGGTTATGATGCCAGTACTACTGTCGTAGGTGTTTTTGCGAACATCATTTTGTAGCCTGATTTTCATTGTGGCCTGCTGCTCTTCTGTCAGTTCTGCAAAAGTTTTTGCATATTCCTTCTCGGATAATTTATCCAAAATAAACACGGCTTCTCTATGCAGCCAGTCTGCAGTCCAGTCTGGCGCTACATAAGCACCATGTCCCCAAATAGTACCAACTTCCTGTCCACCCATACTTTGCCATACATTCTGCCCATCCTTAATTTCCTCAGCGGTAAAGATTACGTTGTTGTTTGGCCCGACTATTTCGGTTGGAATAGGAGGTGCTTCCTGATAGATCTCGTATCCGTAATATCCTAAGACAGAAAAAGAGATACTCATCACAAGTGCAAAACCTATCCACAGTTTTTTTTCCTTGCTCATTATAATGATTTTAGTTTTTTTATTAAAAAAATGCTTTATTCTACAATTAATTTTCCTTTCATCATCGATACATGTCCAGGGAAAGAACAGATAAAATCGTAAGTTCCTGGTTCGTCTATTGTAAACTCGATAACATCACTTTCGCCGCCGCCAATTATTTTTGTATGGGCAATTACTTTTGCTTTTTCAGATGCTGGTATGTAATCTGTGTCTTTAGCCTCTACAGCTTTAAGTGCAAAATCAGAAATATCAGTTCCAGGTTTTAGAATTACTAAATTATGTCCCATTGCGATTTTTTCCATCTTGCCGACATGTTTTAGTGTAAGGGTAATTTTTCCTGCGGGAGCTCTTAATTCAGTTACAGAATATTGCATTTGATCATTGCTCTCAATCTGAAGATCATTTGTAGCGACTGGGGTTTCGATCGGATTTTCTTCGTAAGTTTCTTCAGTTGTGGGTGTTGCAACTGTTTCTATGTCTTTTGAATCTTTTTTTCCGCATGAGAATAAACTGAAAATTGCAAAGGCTGCTACGAGGGTAATCTTGAAAGACTTTTTCATTGTTTTTGGTTTTTAAATGTTATTGAAATTTAATACTGTAAAAGTATGGCTAACGTTTTTTTTGGTTTATGATTCTAATCATAAAGGCGGATTAATTTTGCTTCAAATCTTAGTGAAAACTATAAGTAAGATTTATAAAAGCATTGCGTCCCATTCGTGGTATTTTGTTCCAGTCTGAAAAAGTAGCGTAATATTTATCAAAAATATTTTCAATACCTGTTTGCGCTTTTATTTTGCTTTGATTCCAATTAAAGCTATAACCTGCATTGATATTAAATATCAGGTAATCGGGTGTTTTGGTTTGCCCGTATACTTTTGCGAAGTCATTTTGTGCAAGATTTCCAGAGGCAAATATTCCCGCATTGATTTTTTCTTTTTTAAACTCTATTCCGGCATTATATCGGAGCGGACTTATAAATGGAAGGTTGTTTTCCTGATCATCTTTCCCCAGACTGTAGGCGATCTGTGTTTTTAAATTCCAGTTTTGCAAAAAGGAGTATTCAAGATTAAAATCAGTATTAAAAATTATAGCATAATTAATATCGTCGTAGATTTTTATACCCGATGCTCCAATCGTCATAGGCAGCGTGCCTGGGTCAATTTTTCCGATGATATAATCTGAGATATAGAAATACGAAGCCGTAATTTTAGACGTTAGCCTGCCATTTTTATAACCAAAAAAAAAGTTTCCTTCTACTGCTTTTTCATTTTTTAAATTTGGATTTCCTATATAATCGTAAAAATCATTGCTGTTATACAGATAAAAGCCATAGCCTTCAGAAACAGAAGGTGCTCTTTCGGCATAAGCCAAACCAAATCCAAATTCAAACTTACCAGTATTTTTGGTATAATTTCCGGAGAGGCTTTTTAAGGATCGGTTTTTTGTGGCATCCATTTCAGGATAAAAAATACGAAGGCTTTGTAGTCCAAAATCATTGGCTACTGTATTAGAATGAAAACCTAGATTAATGCTGATTCTAAGAATGGTTTCGGGTGAGATTGTAATAATATCTTCTAATGATAATCCGTTATATAGCGTTCGAACATCAGGCCAGGTGTACATAAACATCAGATTTTCAGTTGGATCAACAGGATACATTGTCATCTCGGCTACAGCCTTATTATAAAAAGAATTCAAATCGGCTAGAAATTCATGATTTTCGTGTTTTCCTTTTATTTTAGAATAAAAACCATAGGTGTCAGACCAGCCCGGCATATCCATATGAATAGAAATTGCTGGTCTTTTAGTATCATCCATTTTATGGGTCATGGTATTAAAATATCCTTTTGTTTCCCAACCAGAAATAACAGCAGAATCTGGAATGTACTTGTAACTCAATGAAATGATTTTAGCTTCTGCCAATAAAACATCCATTGGAAGCGCCGGATAGCCAACATTCACAGCTTTATCATAAATAATCGAAGTTTCGAGTACATTCTTCTTATCGATAAAATAGCCAGCATTTGCCGAAATATTGTACTTGGTAAATTGAGAAAAATTAATTTCTTTTTCGTTTCCCGCTTTGTAGTTTTCGGCATCACGATGCATAAAATCAACATACGCAAAAAAGGTACTGTCAGTATAACCTAAAGCGGCACCAATAATCTTTTGCTGGTTATTGCTTTCATAACCAGAAGATAAACTGCCATTCCAGCCGTTTTTTCTGTGTTTATATTGATTTCGTTTTAGATCTATCGAACCTCCAATCGTAGCGCCATGACAGCTGGCCTGCTGACCTGAGGCAACTGTTGCCTCAGATAAATTTGAAATCTCGACATAAGAAGTCACGGGATCCATTTTATCGGTACAGGCACCAAAAATCCGCATACCATCAATGGTAATTACAGTACGCTCGGTTGACATATTGTTAATCGTAGGTTCCCATGCATATGCACCTCTTTTAATCATATTCATTTTTGAAGAACCCATCAGATAATCTTCTACAGACGTTAACGATTTGGGCTGTTTAAGATGTAAAGGTGTTTTTCTTCCTATAACTATAATTTCATGGAGATTTTCAGCTGCAAGACTATCATTCTTTTTTTCCTGTGCCCAGCAAGCTGTCGAAAAGATAGCTAAAAGGACTACGGTTATATTTTTCATCATAAGATAATTGTAAGAAAGAGCCAGTCAAAACCATCTCTTTCTTGTTAGTATTCAATATTTAGAATTCGATTTCTAAGAAAAGACTGCTTGCAGGATTTTCTGTCGTTACAGGCTCTCCTTTAAGTACATTATCTGAAGCATTTAAAAGTTGAAGATTAATTTTCCAATAGCCAGTCATTGTCAAAGAAAGTTTTCCGTTGTAAAAGCCATCGGTTGTAGATTGTGTTAAATCGGTATTATTAGGCGAACCGTGATTACCCATGCTGGGCATTCTTGGATCCATTTTTATTTTGAAATTATTCACGACAGGAAACGTCATCATATCCTGCATTTTATAAACACCAACGCTAATAGCGTTCGTGGCTACTTTAGGATTTTGGGGAGCGACATAGGCAACCAAATAACGAATGCCATCAGTACCTGTAAAAGTACTTACAGTTTTTTTTGCAGATACCAGAACTTTAATAGTATCAGCAGCTGTGTAAGAAAAGGTATTTACAGTATATGTAATTGTAAGATCCCAGTATTCAGTATCATTTTGAGCCATTTGAAAGATAATGTCACCTTCATATAATGTTTGTTTGCCAGAAGTTTTCATTACTTCGGATTTTGGGCAAGAATGCTTCATTGTAACCATATGCATAAGAGGTGTCCAGTTTATTTTGGCATCCTGAATATAGCTGTTCGTCTTTTTGTCCTTAATTCTAAGTGTGATATGATTGTAACCCTGGAGTAAAATACCGCTTTGAGAATAAAGCTCTATAGTATGATTGTCATTGGATATTTCCTGAATTTTTTGCAGCCCGGTGATTTCATCAATTGGAATCTGAGTGGAGGTATTATCATCTGAGGAGCATGAGAACAGAGAAATGGACAGCACTAAAATGGCTATGTGTTTTAAAATTTTCATTTGAATATTAATTTAAATTATGGATGTAAGGCTTCTGTCGAATGCAAATCCGAAGGAGAAGAAATTAGATAAGCGAAAAATTAATACTTGAAAATGGGGGGATGGAATACAAAGTAAGTGTTCAGATAAACGTAAAGATTTTTATATCGTGAGTTTATTTCTAAGATGACTTTTTGGTTGTTTTGAAAATTAAAAACGGGAATGTTTTCAAAGTATAGCAAAATAGTTTCAGTGATTTCAACTTTTTTCTCACTCGAGGAAGGTGTTTCATTTTTTAAGGCTTTTGCCAGCTCTTTCTTCAAATGGCATTTGCCATTACACTCTAGTTTAGGAGTATCCCTGTTTTCGCATAATTCTGCAGAAATATAATTGTAATTCAGTGCGTAATCCAAGATTGGAAATAGCGGTCTGAACAATACTGCAAAAAGGAATATGTAAATACAAAATTTCATTACCTGTATTTTGAAAGTACGAAGGTATCATGATCTTTTTTTTCATGTTATGATTGTGATCATACTTTATGTAATACAAGTTTTGGAATTTTGCTCTAAAGTTTAACAAATTAAAAACCTTAGTAATGAACAGATTATTTTTATTAACGATGTTTGGTTCTTTCTTGCTCGTATCGTGTGGGAAAGAAAAATCGAATACAGATCAGGATTTTTCAACTCCTACAGCTACAGAAAAAACAGCCGACGCCGAATCATACGATCCTAAACGAGGCTTGGGAAAATTTTCTACAGTTGAAGTTGGTACTTCCTTAGATCAGCCACTGGCTGAAAAAGGATTAAAAGTGGCCGAAGTAAAATGTACATCCTGTCACAAAACTACAGATGAAAAATTGGTAGGGCCTGGATGGAAAGGCGTTACAGGACGCAGAACTCCTCAATGGATTATGAATTTTATTACCAATCCTGATCCTATGATTGATAAAGATCCTGAATTGCAGGCTCAATTAGAACTCTGTATGATTCGTATGCCTAATCAAGGTCTGACCGATGATGAGGCCAGAAGTATTCTTGAATACATGCGCCAGAACGACGGCGTGAAATAACCAGAATAAAAAATTCAAATTCAAATGAGAATGTTATGAAAAATAAATTATTAAAATCAGTTTTTGCCGTTGCGTTAGGCTGTGCCTTCTTTGTTTCCTGCAAGCCCAAGGATTCCAGCGATACTGTCGATGGAGATGCTGCGCAAAAAGTTTACGTTGCTCCAGGTAAGTATGATGAGTTCTACAATTTTGTATCTGGTGGTTTCAGCGGTCAGGTAAGTGTTTATGGACTTCCTAGCGGTAGATTGTTAAGGGTTATGCCGGTGTTCTCAGAAGATCCACAAAGTGGCTATGGTTACAGTGAAGAAACAAAAGCCATGTTGAATACTTCGCATGGTTATGTGCCATGGGATGATCAGCATCATTTAGATTTATCTCAAACCAATGGAGAAGTTGACGGGCGCTGGCTTTTTGCCAATGCCAATAATACGCCAAGGATTGCACGTATTGACCTGAAAACTTTTAAAACAGCTGAGATAATCGAGCTTCCAAATTGTGGAGGAAACCATTCTTCTCCTTTTATCACGCAAAACACAGAGTATATTGTGGGGGCAAGCCGTTTTAGCGTTCCCGCAGATAATGACGATGGAGATGTACCCATTAATACATATAAGAAAAACTTTAAAGGACACCTTAGTTTTGTAAAAGTGGGTAAAGAAGGAGAGTTGGATCTTGCTTTTCAGATCGTAACTCCGGGTGTTAATTTTGATCTTAGTCATCCGGGGAAAAAAGAATCTCACGGTTGGTTCTTTTTCTCCTGTTACAACACTGAGCAGGCCAATACCCTGCTTGAGGTAAACGCTTCTAAAAATGATAAGGATTTTATCATGGCCGTCAATTGGAAAAAAGCTGAAGAGTATATTAAAGCTGGAAAAGGAAAACGTGTACCGGCAAATTATGTTCATAATACCTGGGATGAGAAAACCCAAACGGCTAAATCTGAAATCAAGAAAGAAGTATTGATTCTGGATGCTGCTGAACTGAAAGATATCTGTTATATGATTCCCTGTCCTAAATCTCCACACGGGTGTGATATTGATCCAACTGGTGAATATATTGTTGGAAGTGGAAAACTAGCAGCCCTTATTCCTGTATTTAGTTTTACGAAACTGAAAAATGCTATTGCCAAAAAACAATTTGATGGTAGTTATGCAGGAATTCCTGTGATTAAGTATGAGGCCGCTCTTCATGGCGAAGTTCAAAAACCGGGTTTAGGACCACTACATACCGAATTTGACGGAAAAGGGAATGCCTATACTACAATGTTTGTTTCTTCTGAAGTAGTAAAATGGAGCATAAAAGATTTAAAAGTTTTAGATAGAAAAGCCACCTATTATTCTCCAGGGCATTTAATGATTCCGGGAGGCAATACAGAGAAACCATTTGGAAAATATATGGTGGTTTATAATAAAATCACTAAAGACCGCTTTTTACCAACTGGCCCGGAATTAGCGCAAAGTGCACAATTATTTGACATTAGCGGGGATAAAATGAAGCTTTTATTGGATTATCCAACCATTGGAGAACCTCATTATGCGCAAGGTATTCCAGCTGATAAAATACGCAATAACGGTCAATTGAAATATTACAAAATGGCAGATAATCTGCATCCTTACGTTGCCAGAGGTGAAAAAGAAACCAAAGTGGTCCGAGAGGGAAAAAAAGTACATGTTTATATGACTTGTATACGTTCGCATTTTGCTCCCGATAATATTGAAGGTATACGAGTAGGGGATGAAGTTTATTTCCACGTTACCAATTTGGAACAGGATTGGGACGTTCCTCACGGATTTGCTATTAAAGGGGCAAATACTGCTGAGTTGCTGATCATGCCCGGAGAAACGATTACACTAAAATGGGTTCCTCAGAAAAAAGGAATTTTTCCATTTTATTGCACGGATTTCTGCAGTGCACTTCATCAGGAAATGCAGGGTTATGTTAGAGTTTCACCTGCAGGAAGTAATGTGCCAATTACGTATAGTTTGGGTACGAATTTACCAAAGGAATAACTAATAACCAGTGAAGGGGACAAAGTTTTCTTTGTTCCCTTTTTATTTGAATCATCATGAAAAATAAAATACTTTCAATTTTTTCAAGAGCAGTACTTTTTGTGTGTGGCTTTCTGTTAATAGGGTCCATTTTTGTTCCCATGTGGAAAATTGAACTGACAGCTCCACAATATCCTGAAGGTTTGGTTTTAAAACTTCATGCCACAAAAATTGCAGGAGATGTAGATATTATCAACGGATTGAATCATTATATAGGTATGAAAACACTTCATACCGAAGATTTTATCGAGTTTAAAATCCTGCCTTACATTTTAGGATTGTTTGGCATCATTGCTTTAAGCTGCTCTTTTTATGCTAAGCGAAATTCCTTGTATATATTGTTTTGTTCTTTTGTGCTTTTCGGAGTTTTAGCTGCTATTGATTTTTACCGGTGGAATTACGACTATGGCCATAATTTAGACCCGAATGCTGCCATACGGGTTCCAGGTATGGCATACCAGCCTCCATTACTGGGCTATAAACAGTTGCTGAATTTTGGCGCTTATTCTATACCTGATATAGGTGGATGGATGCTCATTACAGTTGGTGTCTTGCTTTTTCTGGCTATAATTAAAGAGAGGAAATCAGCTTTAGGATTTAATAAATTTTTTAGCGTTTTAATTATTGCTTCTTTTCTTTTTTCATGTTCAGGAGATAGACCAATTTCCATCAAAATAAATACAGACAATTGTGATTATTGTAAAATGGGAATAAGTGACGGTAAATATGGCTCAGAAATTATTACCCAAAAAGGCCGGGCATATAAGTTTGATGATATTGCCTGTATGGTCAACTATTGTAAAGAACATTCAGATATGAAGGTTAAGAGTTATTATGTACATGATTATACAAAGGAAAATGAACTAATTCAGGCAGAAAAAGCTTTTTTTATTTCAGGCGGCACAATAAAAAGTCCGATGCATGGTAACATTGCGGCATTCTCGACTGAAAGCCAATCACAAGCATTTGGAGCAGAATCAAAGGGAACAGAGATACAATGGGCGTCAATTTTAGAAAAATAATTTTGGGACGAAAATGCTAATTACAATCAATTAAACATGAAAATACTTCTCTGTCTTTGCTTCTCATTTTTTTTTACCTGTCTTCATTCTCAAAAGATTGAAGTAGGAAAAAATAGAGCCATAAAAACCATAAAAAAAGCTATACAACTGGCCAATCCCGGCGATACGGTGTTGGTTTACAAAGGTGTTTATAGAGAAGGAAACATAGTGATAGATAAAAAAATAATACTGCAGGGAATTGGCTTTCCTATCCTCGATGGCCAAAAAAAATATGAAGTGGTTTCTATCAAAGCTGATAGTGTAACCATTGCAGGTTTTAAAGTCATAAATTCAGGGTATGCCTCCCTGAATGATCCCTGCGGTATTAAAATATATAACAAAACAGGGGTTACCATAAAAGAAAATATTCTGGAGAATAATTTTTTTGGTATTTATGTTCAAAAAGGAATTGGCTGTATTATAAAAAATAACACAATAAAAGCCCATCAAAAACAAGAGCAGCGTATTGGGAATGGCATTCATTGCTGGAAAAGTGAAAACCTGCAAATTGTCGGAAACCAAGTCTCAGGACATCGGGACGGGATTTACTTTGAATTTGTGTCTAATTCTATTATTTGGAGGAACATCTCAAAGAGTAATATTCGATACGGACTTCATTTTATGTTTTCTAATGATGATTCGTACATCTCCAATGTGTTTAAAAATAATGGGGCAGGAGTGGCAGTCATGTTTACCAAAAATGTAAAAATGTTCCATAATTATTTTGCAGAAAACTGGGGAGATGCCGCGTATGGTTTATTGCTAAAAGAAATTTCTGATAGTTACATCATAGGAAACAAATTCATCAGAAATACTTCGGGAATTTATATGGAAGGAACCAGCCGGGTAGCCCTCTCAAAAAATATTTTTAGAGATAACGGGTGGGGAATGAAAATTCAGGCAAGCTGTATGGAAAACGAAATTTCCTTTAATAATTTTATCGCCAATACATTTGATATAAGCACCAATGGCAGTTTAGTTCTTAACCATTTCAATAATAATTATTGGGATAAATATGAAGGTTATGACCTTAATAAGGACGGAATTGGAGATGTACCTTTTCACCCTTTGAGCCTTTTTGCAGTGCTTACAGAAAACAATCCCTCTGCAATGTTATTATTCAGGAGCTTTATGATTACGCTTCTTGATAAGTCAGAAAAGATTCTGCCAAGTATTACCCCGGATAATTTTGTTGACCAAACCCCCGAAATGAAATCTCTTGTGTTATGATTACTTTACAAAATATAAACAAAAAATTTGGCAAGCTTCAGGTATTGCAAAATGTAAACCTGAAATTTAACGCAGGTGAGTGCATTGCACTTATTGGTCCAAATGGTTGCGGAAAAACGACCTTGATAAAATCCATCCTGGGAATGGTTTTACCGGACAGCGGTGATATTTTATTCAATAAAGAATCTATTCTTAGAAAGTTTGAATATAGAAATAATATTGGCTATATGCCTCAGATAGGCCGCTATCCAGATCATATGACTATTGGACAAATTATTGCCATGATCAAGCAAATCAGGAATTCGAAAGACATTCTGGATGAAGATTTAGTTAAAGCTTTTAAACTTGATAAGATGGATGATAAACAAATGCGCACGCTTTCCGGCGGAACAACCCAAAAAGTAAGTGCAACATTAGCCTTTCTTTTTAACCCTGACGTCCTTATACTTGATGAGCCAACTGCAGGATTGGATCCCCTGGCATCAGAAATCCTGAAGGAGAAAATTATTAAAGAAAAGGAAAAAGGAAAATTAATTTTGATTACCTCTCATTTGTTAAGCGAACTTGACGATATGATTACCCAGATTATTTTTATGCAGGATGGTAAAGTGCATTTTCATAGAAATATAAACGAACTGCTTGAATCAACGGGTGAAATCAAAATTTCAAAAGCCATATCTAAAATTTTAAAGCAAAAGAGTCATGAACAGGATCATTAAAATTGTATTGTTGGATATTCTTAAAAATAAAATCGTTCTGAGTTACACTTTTGTTTTGGCCTTGCTCTCCTGGGGATCTTTTGGCCTTGAAGACAATTCTGCTAAAGGGCTGTTGACAATTTTGAATGTAATTTTATTTACAGTTCCATTAGTTTCGATACTTTTTTCGACGATATATATTTATAACAGTTCTGAATTTATTGAACTGTTACTCAGCCAGCCATTAAGGCGAAAAAAAATATGGATCAGTTTATTTGCCGGGCTTTCCATTGCAATGATTTTGGCTTTTTTGCTGGGTGCGGGAATCCCCCTTGTAATTAATGCGCCTGATGCTTCAGGTGTTATGATGCTTTTGTCAGGATGTTTAATCTCGGCTGTTTTTGTGTCTTTAGCTTTTTTGAGCTGTATTTTGACTCGTGATAAAGCAAAAGGAATTGGTGTAGCGATTATGTTTTGGATGTATTTTGCAATACTATTTGACGCTTTGGTTTTATTTCTGTTGTTTCAGTTTGCCGAGTATCCTATTGAAGAGGCAATGGTGGGGGTAACGGCCCTGAGCCCAATAGATCTTGCACGTATTCAGATTCTCTTACATCTTGATCAGTCAGCTATGATGGGTTACACAGGCGCAATTTTTAAAGATTTTTTTGGGACAACTATTGGATTGATTATCTCTTTTTTTCTATTGATTTTATGGATTGCGATACCTTTTTTTATTTCAGTCAGAAAATTTAATAAAAAAGATCTTTAACAATTAATATTTAATACTCAATTATGAAGGAGAAGATAAAAACAGATATTAAAAACAGACAGGATATCAAAATATTGGTTGATGCTTTTTATGGTAAGGTTCAGACAGATGCTACTATCGGATATTTATTTACCAAAGTGGCGAATGTTAATTGGGAAAAACATCTTCCAATTATGTATGATTTTTGGGATAATATCCTTTTTCATTCCGGAAATTTTGAAGGAAACCCGATGATGAAGCATCGGATTTTAAATCAGAAAAGCCCCTTAACTGAAACTCATTTTAAACATTGGAATAAGTTGTGGAAAAAAACTGTTGATGATTTATTTGAAGGACCAAAAGCATCAGAAGTAAAGATTAGGGCTCAGAGTATTTCGAAAATGATGATGAATAAAGTAGTAAAATAAAGTGATAAAGTAAAAAACGGGCGCTCGAAGAGCGCCCGTTTTTAAATTAAATGCTATTAGAGCTGAATTAATAATTTTCATTTAACCTCCACAAAGAAAGAAAAATATTTAAAAAAGATATATGATCTGAATCATATATTAAAGTATTTAAGAAATTTCAATAAAATATTTTATGATCTATAATTTCTATTTTTTTTTTCTTGTTCATAATAGAAATTGTCCGAATGACCGTCTCAACGCGCAAACCAGTAAAATCTGCAATTTCCTGACGGGTATACTGAATTTTCAGTCTTTGATTTGGGGGAATATTCTGCTGTTTTTTTAAATTATCGAGAAAATACTGTACCCGGTACTCAGGTTTATGATTAATTATATTTTTTGAAAATACTATTTTATTGTAAATTCTCCAGGCAAAGACTTTTAATATTTTCGATTGGATTTTTGGATTTTCTTCAAGAAGTAAAAAGAAGTTGGCTTTTGAAAGTTTTAAGAGCACACAATCGGTCTGTGCTACTGCTGAGGCTGGATAAGGCTGATCAATAAAGAGGGGCGGTTCGCCAAAACTGCTTCCATTTTCAAAAATTCCTACTGTCAGGTCTTTTCCGTCTTCATTGGTATAGGTCATTTTTACAGTCCCTTCAAGAATCTGATAGAAGTATAGGGGAGGATCATTTTCGTAAAATATGATACAGTTTTTGGGTGTTTTTTTTGCAACAGCGCCCCAAGTGAATAGCAAATCTGTATCAATATCCATTTTTTCTAAAGTTATATGTATTTATAAATGATGCGAAATATTTCATCGCTTGAAGACAGCGCCTGCGGTTATTATTGATTTTCATGAAAGCGGAGGTATATGTTTTAAGCAAAGAAAAGAAATCAGGTATAAAAAAAACATGATAAATATTAGGTTTTGAAAGTTTTGTTGAAGCTAGAATAGGTGTTAAATTAAAGATTTATAAAAAGATATTTTTAATTTAAACTGGTAGCTAATCTTTTGGAAGTCATTGTGTAATCTGAAGTGTTATGATATTTATCATATTACAAAAGCAGTATACTTCGGATATTTGTAATGCATTAGAATGGTAATAGCTAAAAAGATTCATTTCAATTAAAAAAAGTTCTATTTCATTTTCTTCCTAATTTCTAAAATTAAAATTATGTCAAAGTCTTTAATTCAAAAATATAATGTTCCAGGTCCCAGATATACCAGTTATCCAACTGTTCCGTACTGGAATGAAATACTTTTTTCAATAGAGGCATGGAAGATTTCTTTTCAAAAATCATTCTTGGAGAGCAATTCACAAAATGGGATTAGCCTATATATTCATTTGCCTTTTTGTGAAAGTTTGTGCACTTTTTGCGGATGCAACAAACGAATTACTAAAAATCATTCAGTAGAAGAAAAATACATCATGGCTGTTTTAAAAGAATGGAGTATTTACTGTGGACTGTCTTCTGAAAGACCAATCATAAAAGAAATTCATCTGGGAGGTGGAACTCCGACTTTTTTCTCATCAGAAAATTTAGAAAATCTTATAAACGGTATTTTTAGGTTAGCTGATAAAGCTGAAAATCATGAGTTCAGTTTTGAAGGACATCCCAACAATACGACTTATGAGCAGCTTAAAAAATTATATAATCTAGGGTTTCGCAGAGTAAGTTTTGGTGTTCAGGACTATGCGGAAAAAGTCCAGAAAGCCATTCACAGGATTCAGCCATTTCACAATGTGGCAAAAGTCACCTTTTGGGCAAAAGAAATTGGTTATACCTCAATAGGACACGATATTATTTTTGGATTGCCTTTTCAAACAATTGAAAACATTGTGGACACCATCGAAAAAACAAATTCTTTAAAACCAGATCGATTGGCTTTTTACAGCTATGCGCATACGCCCTGGATCAAAGGAAATGGACAACGTGGATTCAATGAGGCAGATCTTCCAAAAGATGTAGAAAAAAGAAAATTATATGAGACAGGAAAAAACCTGCTTTCTCAAAACGGATATCACGAAATTGGGATGGATCACTTTGCTTTAGCTTCGGATAGTTTATATAAGGCTGGTCATACTGGGGAATTGCATCGCAATTTTATGGGATATAGCTCGTCAAAAACCCAGTTAATGATTGGATTGGGAGTTTCAGCTATCAGTGATAGTTGGTACAGTTTTGCTCAAAATACAAAGAGATTGGAAGAATATTATCAACTTTTGGAGTGCGACAAACTGCCTGTTGTCAAAGGACATATTCTTGATAATGAGGATTTAATTATTCGAAAACATATTCTCAATTTAACCTGTCAATTTGAAACTTCGTGGAATGATAAAGCTTTTTATTTTGACGAATTACCAAGTGTTTTGTCCGATTTAAAGGAAATGGTAAATGATAATCTGGTAACTATTGAAGAAAATAGAATCAAGATCACAGATGCAGGGAGACCTTTCGTCCGTAATATTTGTATGGCTTTCGATTTGCATTTGAAAAGAAAATCTCCCGAAACTAATCTTTTTTCAATGACAGTCTAAACGATTAATAGAATTCCTTGCACAAATTGACTCTGAAATTTTCTAGGTATGCTAATTATTAAACATGATATCCTGGCAGGGTTGATTCTTTTAACTACTTTCTGGATTTAAGATCACATCGATATGCCAGTAGCCACTGTATCAATCTTTCAAGAATAATTTTGCTGGAAAAGAAAATTATTCAAATTTTTCAAGTAATGTAGTGTAGTAACTCTAATTATTCTACTTTTGCAGCAAAAAATTACTATGAATAAATGCGATAAATGTATTGTAAGACAGCTTAGTGCATTGAAAGCACTAAACAAAGAGCAAATCATACAATTGGCAAATAGTAAAAGCACTCAGGTAATTAAAAAAGGGGAGGCTATAATAGAGGAAGGAGAAGTAATTAATGGGGTTTTCTGTATAAAAGATGGTATTGGAAAACTTTCTAAATTAAGTGCCAATGGAAGGGACCAAATTGTTAAACTTGTAAAGTCAGGTGAACTTCTGGGGCAACGTTCAATGATCAGCAATGAACCTGCAAACTTGTCGGCTACAGCAATTGCTGATATGGAAGTTTGTTTCATTCCAAAATCTGAAATCATTCAATTTTTTAATAATAACAATCAGTTTTCAATGAACTTAATGCAGTCTGTTTGTGATGATTTGAAACATGCTGATGATCATACTGTGGATATGGTCCAGAAAACTGTTAAGGAAAGACTGGCTGAAAAGTTATTATATCTTAGTGACACCTTTGGTGTAAATGCTGATCAATCCTTAAAAGTGCAATTATCAAGAGAGGAACTGGCCGGAATGATCGGTACAGCCACCGAGAGTTGCATCCGATTGCTTTCTGAGTTTAAAAAATCAGGGTTGATCGAATTAAAAGGAAAGCTGATTTTTTTAAAGGATATTAAGGGATTAAAAAGAGAAGCCAGCTAACATCATCATTTGGATAATTCCAGCATTCTTTCAATAGGGACAAACGCTTTTTTCATTATATCAGCAGGAACTTTAATTTCAGGCGTTTCATTAAGCAAACAGTCATGTAATTTTTGTAACGTATTTACTTTCATGTAGCCACATTGGCTGCAGGCACAAGTGTTGTCTTCGTTTGAAGGTGCCGGTATCAATATTTTATCAGGAACTTCCAGTTTCATTTTATGAAGAATTCCCACTTCTGTAGCCACAATAAATTTGGTGCCCGGATTGGTTTTAACATATTCAATCATTCCTGCTGTCGAACCAATATAGCTGGCTGTTTTTAAAATATGGGTTTCAGATTCAGGATGGGCAATAATTTGCGCATCTGGATTTTGTTTGTACAATTCAATTAATTTATCAAATGAAAATGCTTCATGAACCACACATGCACCGTCCCAAAGCAACATTTCCCTGCCTTTTTGTTCCATTACATATTTTCCCAAATTTTTATCGGGAGCAAAAATAATGGGTTTGTCTTTCGGTATAGAATTGACGATTTTAACGGCATTAGAAGAAGTTACCACAATGTCAGTTAAAGCTTTAACCTCTGCAGAACAATTCACATATGTAATAACAATGTGGTCTGGATGGGCTTGGGTAAATTGTTGAAATAAATTGGCGGGACAAGAGTCAGCCAACGAGCAGCCTGCATTCAAATCAGGAAGAATAACTTTTTTACCTGGATTTAAAATTTTTGCAGTCTCAGCCATAAAATGTACTCCTGCAAAAACAATTATATCAGCATGCACCTGCATTGCTTCTTGTGACAATCCCAGGCTGTCGCCCACATAATCTGAAACATCCTGAATATCGGATTCCTGATAGTAATGTGCCAGAATAACTGCATTCTTCTCTTTTTTTAGTTTCAGTATTCGCTCTTTAAGGTTTTTCATTATTAAATTATTTTTAATTATTCTCTTTTGTTTTAAAACAAAAGATTTGATGCTGATACTTATGTTGGGTTTTTAAAATCGGTAAGTTTTTTGAAAATTAAGTTTTGTTCGTTTTTCGGAAAATCCAATCAAACAAAGCTTTTATTATGACACTAAAATTAATACCTAAGGAAGGTCTCTCCCGATTTAATACCCAAAGCCAATTCTTCAAGATTGGTATTTTCAAGCGTGAAAACCAAATCGTTTCGAATAGATATAAATTTATCGTGCATCGGACAAGGATGGTCTTCAGAACAATTACTTAATCCTAATGCGCAACCGGTCAAAATGCGATCGCCATCCAAAGAATTGACTATTTGCGCTAATGTAATTTCTTTCATATTCTCTTTGGAAATTTCAAAACCTCCGCCCACTCCTTTTATAGATTTAATAATATTGTCTCTCGATAGGATTTGAAGAATTTTGGCTGTAAAAGCCTCCGGAGAATCGATTTTTTTGGCAATTTCTTTCAAGCCGATGCGATTGTCCTGATAGGATTGAAAAGCAATAAAAATAGCTGCACGAATGCCATATTCACATGTTTTAGAGAACATAATCTTTTTTTTGTAATGTATAAATCATATAAATCAAAGCCCGCCATAACGCACAAAAGATCCAAAAACAACCATCAAAACCCCAATTATGGTAACTGATAGAATATGAAAGGTCATTTCAGGCAACTTCTCAGCACCTTTTTCTAGCTTTGGCAACACTCTAAATTGCGCACTCAAAGCAAAAAGAACCGTCAATAATAACAGAGCTAATTTTGTTGAAACAACTTTTTCTATAGGTGTCTCGAACTGAAACCAATATTCGATGCTAACACCATATTTATAGGCCATTAAAATTCCGGTAATGACCAGCAAAACCAGAGCAGTCATGCCAACAGGTTCATACTTTCTTTCATAATCGAGAATTATATTCTGATTTTTTTCTTTTAATGCTTGTGGCAAAAAACCAAAGACAAGCAACAAATGACCACCAACCCAAATGGTGGCACTCAAAAGATGGATGATTAACAATAAATGGTGGCTCATATAGTTTTAGGTTTTAGTTTCACAATTTTAACAGATAGCATTATAAGGCCTGCTGGCATAAAAATACTGGATAAGAATAGATTTTGATAATAATTCGGTAAACTACCTTTACCCAAGAAAAACCAAATGCCCTGAAGAAACAAAAGAATTTCAGTTGTAAAAAATCCGAATAAAAAAATTGCGATTCCCCATGTTTGAATACGGTTTCTCGAATTTAAAAAATCATTTTGTAATGCAAATCCAAACAGGAAACCTGTAATAATTCCCAACATGGTCAAGTGAATGTATCCAATGACAAAATTACGAATCTGATGGGATACATGTGCCAATTCCGGAAACAAAACCACCAGTTGAATAAAGACTTTTAAAGCCAATGAAAACAAAGCAAAACCATAAACTATTTTTGTGATCGTTGGTAAAACAGCAAAAAAGGACTGAAACTGCGGGCGGATAAATTGTATAAAAAGTACCGCAGCATATAGCTGAAGCATTACTCCAAGAGCATTTAACCAATAAAAAATCGGGTTAGGCAAATACCAACTTACCGGCAAAGCCAATGTTAAAAAAGTAGAAGCAACAAATAAATTATAAAATATCCTGAATTTTTTAGCTTCAATAATAAGTTTTGCCTGTTTGAAAAACAAAGCCAAAATGGCAAACAGGAACCAGCCATTAAATTGAAAATGAAGAAAAAACTGAATCGCAATTTGATAAAGAGCGCTTGCTTTACCTAACAATGAAACTGCAGGACCCAGGCACCAGACACCCAAAGTAGAAAAAATCATGAAAAACAAAGCCGCACGAAGCAGCTTTCTTTCAGCCAGAGTTGTTGGATTGGCATCCTTTATAATTAAATAACAAAAATAGTAGCTGCAAAAAATATGCAAAGTCGAAAAAAGAATAGAAACAAAAGCATATCCTTGAGCAGGAAAATCAATCATCATTCCGACTACGGCCAGTTCTGTTGTCCAAAATAATTGGTTGTAGATGGGTTTTTGCTGTTTTTCTTTTGGAACAAAAAAATGAAAAATCAAACAGTACAACATCATATAGACCCAGCCTAACATCGCCACGTGTGAATGGCCGTGCATTAAAAACTGAAAATTGACTCCGGTGATCGGTGAAACATACATCCATCGAAGCAACAGTCCCATCAATGAAGCGATGAAAAAATTAGAAAAAGTACAGAGTAACCAACTCTTCTTCATGATTTTATAAAGGATTTAATTCTTGATGCTTAAAAGTGTGTTCATACTTTAAATGAAAAAAAGCTTATATTGCTCTAAATGAGCCAGGATCTCTTTTTTAATTTCAGCTTTATTGGAATCCTCAAGATTATCGATTTTTAATTTTAACGGAATCAAATAGTTGTGTAACTGATTGTGGGCTTCACCTTTCATTGTACATTTTTTAAAAATCATGGCAAACTCAGATTTCAGTTTCTCTTTCAAAATCAATGCGCTTTCTTCTTCGCCTGATTCCAGAATTATTTTTTGTAAAGTAGTAATCCCTTCAGTAGTTTCTGGGTTGGCTTCCCATAATTGTCCTTTGTTCAGGCTCACTTCCGCGGCTGTTTCGGTATTTTTTTCCGAAACTGAATTTATTTCATTTGCTTCTTTAGATGTTTGATCTTCTTTGTTTTTTTGGCATGATCCGATAAATACAATGGCCAATAAAAATAATATTAGTTTTATTTTTTTCATTTTGTTAAATTTTAGCTCCAAAAATCAGCATCTTCATTTTCTATAAAAGCTTCCTTTGAATGTATTTCTTCTATTTTTTTTAATTGTTCCTCTGTGGCTGCTTTTTGAATTTCAGCAAATAAAACACGCTCTTCAAAGCGGATATGAGAGTCTAACTCTTTTTCGATTCTTTTTAAATTTATTTCCAGATCCGAAGTACTTTCGAATAATTCGTTTAACGTTCTGTGTTCTTTCAAAGCCTGCTCAATGAGCGCGTTATCTGCTTCTAAGATCGTGAAAACGTATTTTTCCTCCAGCTCAAAATGCGTCTTTAAATAAATTTCATAAAACCAATCGACGTATTTTTTGATGCGCTGCAGGTCAATATTTTTCGCCATTCCAGTTTTAATTTTCCAGCAAAGCAGCAGACCATGATGGTGGTCGTGGCTTAAAGGTCTTAATTCCGGAGCTCTTTTGATGGGAGTAGTTGATTTCATTTGATTAAAATTGATTGATTGATTAAAAAAACATTTAAAAATATTCGATTAAGTAACCAACATAGTATAATGTCGTGTTTTTAAATTAAACGAAAATACACAACAGGTTGATTTAAAAAGTGTTATTTGTAATATTACTTCTTTTGACTTTACGACTTTTAAACTTTCGACTTACTTACTATCCTCTAAAATGAATTTTAATTTTCTCTGTACCAATATTTTGGTTTTCCAATTCTTTAAAAGAATGCCCCAGTTTTTCTATTGTTGAGGATCCATTAATAAAATGCTGAATGTAATAATTTCCTGAATATCCCAAATTTTCCAGAAAAAACACCATTTCCTGAATATCTCTTTTGTTTAATAAATCAGAGTGCACTGTTGTACGAACTTCAAAAGGTACTGTATGATGAAGCAATAAAAGTAATGATTTTGCAAAGGGAATGAAAAGTTTTGATTGGGTTATCTTTGCAAATTTCGCAGGCATTGCTTTAAAATCAAGTGCTACATAATTAATGAGTTCTTTTTGAATCAGTTCTTCCAATATGTCCGGTTGTGAGCCATTGGTGTCAATTTTGATCAAAAAACCCATTTTTTTGACTTCTTTAATAAACGAAACAGCCTTTTTATGTAACAGACATTCGCCTCCGCTAAAAACTACGGCGTCCAATAGATTAACCCTGCTTTTGAGGAATTGAAGTGCTTTATCAAAAGTAATACGTCCTTTTCCGTATACAATTTCTGGATTATAGCAATACAAACACCGCATATTACAGCCTGCAAACCAAAAAATGCAAGCTGATTGGTGCGGATAATCTAATAAAGTAAACGGTGTAATACTGTAAATAGGGGCACTAACATTTTGCTTCATTGAAATGGGTTCGCTGTTTGTGTTCACCTTTTTTTCCGATATTAAAACTTTCTACGGGTCTGTGGTAGCCCATTACTCTTGTGTACACCAGGCATTTGGTGCGAACTTCTTGATTTTGTTCTAAAATCGCGTTGGTTGTTAGTTTCATATTTGCTGTTTTTTTAGTTATGAATTGTGTAAAATTTGCGGTGTGGTTTTTTCAAATCTCTATAAGCTTTGTTTTTTCTTCAATGATAATTTCATCGCATTTTGGGCAATATTCATGCTCTCCGTTTAGATAGCCATGAACAGGGCAAACACTAAATACAGGTGTTACTGTGATGTAAGGCAATTTAAAATTAGTAATCACTTTTTTTACAAAATTTTTGCAAGCTTCAGGTGAGCTTATTCTTTCGCTCATATACAAATGCAAGACGGTTCCTCCTGTGTATTTGCATTGCAATTGGTCCTGAAGCATCAAAGCTTCAAATGGATCCTGGGTAAAATCGACAGGGATTTGGGAACTATTTGTGTAGTAAATATTTTTTTCTGCTCCCGCCTGAATAATATCATCAAAACGTTTTTTATCCTCTTTGGCAAATCGGTATGTGGTTCCTTCTGCCGGAGTGGCTTCTAAATTATAAAGATTTCCAGTTTCTTCCTGATATTGCTTCATTCTGTCCCGGATGTGTTCCAGAATTTCAGAAGCGAGTTCAATACCAGTTTCAGATGTTATGTCGTCTTCATTATGGGTAAAATTCTGAATCATTTCGTTCATTCCGTTTACACCAATAGTTGAAAAGTGATTTCTGAAATGTTGTAAATACCGTTTGGTGTAGGGATACAATCCACGATCGTACATTCCCTGAATAAAAGTTCTTTTTTTCTCTAAAGTTGATTTGGAAATCAATAAAAGCTTGTCCAATTGTTGAAATAAAGCTGCTTTGTTTCCTTTGAATAAATAACCTAAGCGAGCCATATTAATAGTTACCACGCCAATACTTCCTGTCATTTCAGCGCTTCCAAAAAGTCCGTTTCCACGTTTTAATAGTTCTCGCAAATCGAGTTGTAAACGGCAGCACATACTGCGAACGGCATTGGGCTTGTAGGCATTTTCATTTTCTATTTGATTGCCATTTTCGTCCAAAACATATTGGCTTCCAATGAAATTTTGAAAATAAGAAGAACCAATTTTCGCTGTGTTTTCAAAAAGCAGGTTTGTGTTCTCTCCATCCCATTCAAATTCCTCGGTAATATTAACCGTTGGAATAGGGAAGGTAAAGGGCTGCCCATTGGCATCACCTTCTGTCATTACGGTATAATACGCTTTATTGATTAGATTCATTTCTTTTTGAAAATGCTCGTATCGTAAATTAGTAACTTCAGAAACTCCTCTGCTTTTAGCCCTTGTCAATAGGTCTGTACTATTGTTCTTTTCAAAAATATGACAATCATTTTTAGTCGGAATTTGTGCTTTTAAATCCTCAGGAACAACCCAGTCTAAAGTGATATTGGTAAACGGAGATTGTCCCCAGCGTGCGGGAACATTCAGGTTGTATACAAAACTTCGTACCGCTTTTAAAACGTCATCATAAAGGAGATCGTCTTTGAATACATAAGGAGCCAAATAGGTGTCAAAAGAACTAAAGGCTTGTGCACCCGCCCATTCGCTTTGCAAAATACCCAGAAAATTGGCCATTTGTCCCAAAGCTTCCCTAAAATGAGAAGGTGGTTTGCTTTCCACCCGGCCTCTTACTCCATTGAAACCTTCATTGAGCAACACACGTAAACTCCAACCCGCACAATAGCCCGTTAGGCAATCCAAATCGTGAATGTGAATATCACCATTGCGGTGTGCATAGCCTTCTTCTTTAGAGTACACTTTATCCAGCCAATAATTAGCGATAACTTTTCCTGCTACGTTGCTAACCAATCCTGCGTTCGAATAAGAGGTGTTTGCGTTGGCGTTGATTCGCCAATCTGTTTGTTGAATGTATTCTTCAATCGTTTGGGTGCTGTCAACATACGTTGTATCATCATTCAATCCTTCAAGATGTTCACGTTGCAGCTTTCTGGTGTGTCTGTATAGCATAAAGGAGCGCATGGCATCAAAATGTTTTTTTTCGAATAATTTTTTTTCGATTACATCCTGAATTTCTTCAACGAACCATACTTCTTTGTTTTCGAGTTGTATAGCCACACTTTCAAAAACACTTTCGTCAACAACTATAGAGACGCTCTGAAAAGTTTTTTCAATTGCATCTTTGATCTTATAGCTTTCGAATGGCTGATAATTTCCACTTCTTTTGATGACATAATTTTCCATAGTTGTTGGTTCTTAGTGATTGAAAGGTACTTATTATTGAGCTGTAAAGTCTTTTTCAAGTTTGGCAGCTTTTGGAAATAAAATATTATTCTCCAAATGAATGTGTTTATGCAAATCCTGCTCAAATTCTTCTAGCATTGCAAACGTAACTTTATACGTATTACAGCCATCGGCTGGCGGCGTATAATTGTTACTTAGTTCTGCTATTTTTCTAAAACGGACACCTTCGGCATCGTGCTCGTGCATCATCATAGCAATTGGATTTTGAATGGTTTCAAAATGAGGCAGCTCAATTAATTCATCAGATAAGGTAGCATGAACCAATTTTTTTATAAATGGGAACAAAATCAGCTCTTCTTTTTTCATATGTTGTGCTAATTCTCCTGCACAGCCTTTAAAAAGCTCATTTATTAATAATAGTTCAGGATGTTTTGCACCATGCACTCTGCTGAGCTTATCTAAAAACTGCAGTAGTACTGGTGTTTTTTCTGATACATATCTGTGATGCGTTTTTTCAATATAATCAGCCAATAAATCAATCGGCCAGGCATTGTAATCAATTCCTGAATCGCTTTTTGATGATAGAACTGTTTCAATTTCCTGCAATAAAATATCTGCAGTCACTGCTTTTTTCTGGCAGGCTTCTTCAATGCTTCTGTTTCCGTTACAGCAAAAATCTATTCCGTATTTTGAGAATAAGGCTGCTGTTCTAAAATCTTTTGCCACGTATTCTCCGATTGTAATTTGTTCTAAAGTTTCCATAATTTTTATTTAAATTAAAATTTGTAATGATTAAACGATGATGATTTTAATAAAAGAGTATTTTGTCTTTTAATTAAACACACTTCATCATTTTTTTGTTATCCAATTCTCTTATTATTATTATTTAGTGTATTATTTGATATTGTAAAATTCGTATAATTATAAAATGCAGTATATGATTTAAATCATAAGACTGCATTTTTTAATTTTTTTTTTAAAAGTATTTTAATCGCTTTTGTTTTTTAAGGACAAGTATCCAGTTTTAAATTCACCTTCTTTTGAAGATTTATGAAAGAAAGCAGTGAATATGACAAATATCATAATAAAGGATGTTTTTATCTTTTATTTTTACATCATAAATTTAAACAATTTCAAAACCAAGATAATATGGAAACCAAAGCTAAATTAAACACACAAATAAGGGAGTTTTTTATAATCTTAGTTGTTTTAATCGGACTTTTTTCTTGCAAAAGAGGAAGCGACGAAGCAAAAAACTATGAAAATATTGAGGTCAAAGGGCAGCAAACAGCCGAACTCACGGCACCTCCGTTTGTTCCGAAAGCAGTAGGAGACCGCGAAGCTACAAAATTGGTGGTCAACATGGAAATCAAAGAAATTGAAGGAGAAATGGTAGATGGGGTAAAATATATCTATTGGACTTTTGGCGGCTCTGTTCCCGGAAGTTTTATCAGAACAAGAGTGGGTGATGAAGTAGAATTTCACCTAAAAAACCATCCGGATAACAAAATGCCTCATAATATTGATTTACATGCTGTTACCGGACCCGGCGGAGGAGCTACTTCATCGTTGGTTGCGCCAGGTCACGAAAAAGTGTTTAGTTTCAAAACCTTAAATCCCGGTTTATACGTGTATCATTGTGCTACAGCACCAGTTGGAATGCATATTGCTAACGGAATGTATGGGTTGATTTTGGTTGAACCAGAAGGAGGCTTGCCACCAGTAGATAAAGAATATTACATCATGCAAGGTGATTTTTACACCAAGGGCAGTTATGGGGAACAAGGTTCTCAACCTTTTGATATGGATAAAGCCATTAAGGAACAAGCTGATTATGTGGTCTTCAATGGGAAAGTTGGAGCTCTCGCCGGAGATAAGTCTTTAACGGCCAAAGTTGGTGAAACTGTCCGTATTTATATGGGAAATGGAGGTCCTAATTTGGTCTCATCTTTCCATGTTATTGGAGAAATTTTCGACAAAGTGCATATTGAAGGAGGGGATATGATCAACGAAAACGTACAAACTACCTTAATACCTGCAGGTGGTTCGGCCATTGTGGAGTTTAAAGTAGATGTTCCGGGAACTTTTATACTGGTAGACCACTCGATTTTTAGGGCCTTTAATAAAGGAGCACTTGGAATGCTGAAAGTTGAAGGCGAGGAAAATAAAAAATTGTATTCTGGAACCATACAAGATGGAATTTATTTACCAGAAGGTGGGACAATTCAAGGTATGCCAAAAGGCAAAGCAGTTCCTAAAACTACTGTTGCAAAAACTGTTCCTGAACAAATTAAAGCCGGTAAAGATTTATTTGACCGTACCTGTTATGCCTGTCACCAATCTGAAGGACAAGGTATTCCGAATGCTTTTCCTCCATTGGCAAAATCAGATTACCTGAATGCGAATCCAGATAGAGCTATTGGCGCGGTATTGCACGGATTAAGTGGAGAGATCACCGTTAATGGCAAGAAATTCAATAACGTGATGACCAGTCAGAACCTAACTGACGAGCAAGCTGCTGATGTTCTGACATACATATACAACAGTTGGGGCAATAATAAAACAGTAATAACTCCGGCAAAAGTAAAAGCTGTTAGAGCCAAACCTGCTCCAAAAGTAGCCCAGGAACATTAGAATAAATCAAAAAAAGTAACAGATGGCAGTATTTAAAACAATATCAATCCTATTTATATTCTGTGTAAGTTCTCTTTTTGCTCAACAAGAAAAAATGGCATCCATAAAGGGCGGTAGTTTTGTGCCCCTTTATGGTGCTACTTCTGAAAAACCGGTCAACATACCTTCTTTTACTATTGATGTGTATCCAGTTACCAATATACAATTTCTTGCTTTTATCAAAAAATACCCAGAGTATAGTCGTTCTAAAATCAAAGGTATTTTTGCAGATAAAAGTTATCTGGCACAATGGACAAGTGATTTCGATTATGGTTTAAAGAATTTAAACAATGCCCCGGTTACCAATGTTTCCTGGTTTGCTGCCAAAAAATATTGCGAATGTCAAGGCAAAAGACTGCCAACAATGGACGAATGGGAATATGTAGCCATGGCCGATGAAAAACGTATTGATGCACGTTCTAAAAAAGAATTCAATAAATACATTTTGTCGTGGTATGAGAAGCCAAAAACCTATTTAAACCCTGTAGGTCAAACCTTCAGGAATTACTGGGGCGTTTATGACATGCACGGTTTGGTGTGGGAATGGACAGGCGATTTCAATAGTATCTTTCTTTCTGGCGAGTCCAGAAAAGATAAAGCTACAGATAAAAATCTTTTTTGCGGCAGCGGATCCGTAAATGCCACCGATTTAATGGATTATGCGGCTTTTATGCGCTATGCTTTCAGAAGCAGCCTGAAAGCAAATTATACCACCAAAAACTTAGGTTTTCGCTGTGCCAAAGATTTAAAATAGGTTCTAAACTATTTATATAAAAAAATGAAAAAACTGTTCCTGGGATTAACATTAGTCCTTTTAGTTTTACAGGGATGTAATACTAATAAAAAATCCGAAGATAAACCGATTTCAGATTTATCCATATACAATCTGCCTTCAAAATGGACCAATCAAAATGGGCAAAATCTTGAAATGAAGGATTTAAAAGGCAAAGTGCTCGTTATGGTAATGATTTATACTTCCTGCAAGGCAGCTTGTCCCAGAATAGTGGCCGATATGCGAAATATAGAATCTCGTTTGTCTGAGAACATCAAACCCGATGTAAAGTTCCTATTGGTAAGCATAGATCCGGAAGTTGATACTCCGGCACGATTAAAAGAATTTGCTATTGCTAATAAAATGGATGGGGAACAATGGGAATTTTTGAGATCCACAGAAGAAAATACCCGAGAGTTTGCAGCGGTTTTGGCAGTCAACTACAAGAAAATTGCTCCTTTAGATTTTTCGCATTCTAACATAATAAGTGTTTTTAATGCCGAAGGGGAATTAACATTTCAGCAAGAAGGTTTGGGTGTAAATTCTGAAGCAACGATTAAAAAAATTACTGAAGAAGCTGAAAAGATAGAGTAAACTTCTTTCTTAAAACTTACAAAATGAAAATCTTGAAAATTATTGTTATAACACTTTTACCAGTGTTCAGCTGTATTGCTTTTGCTCAGGAACTGGATGCAAATTTACAGATCAGACCTCGTTATGAGTTTAGAAATGGTTATAAAGCCCCAATTCCTTATGGAGAAACGGCAGCTCAATTTGTTTCATCCAGAACTCGTTTGAATCTGAACTTCAGGCAAGATCAATTTATTACCAGACTTACTATGCAAAATGTTCGTGTTTGGGGAGATGTGCCCACAAATACCAAATCAGATGTAAACGGGATTCAGTTATATGAAGCCTGGGTGCAATATAACTTTAGTGAAAAATGGAGTGCGCGTTTAGGCCGTCAGGTGATTTCGTATGACAATCAACGCATTTTTGGTGAAGTCGATTGGGCACAACAAGCGCAAAGTCACGATGCTGCGATAGCAACTTTTAAAAGTAACAAAAATCATCTGGATGTAGCGATTGCATATAATGCAAATGCTGAAACCGAACTTACAACACCTTATACCGTGCTAAATTACAAATCGATGCAATATGCTTGGTACCATACTGAGTTATTGAAAATAAATATGAGTTTCTTGTTTTTAAATACAGGTTATGAAAATAAATTAACAGATCCAGTTCCAACACCAACACCCGAATTGAAAGTAGATTACATGCAGACTTTTGGAACGTATTGGAAAACCAAAGGGAAATCCTGGGATGTAGACTTATGGTTTTATGGGCAAACAGGAAAAAATGCAACTAATACAGTAAATGCTTTTGACGTAGCTCTTAATTTTAATTATGACCTGACCGATAAGTTTAAAGCTGGTTTTGGATACGAATATCTTTCCGGAAAGAGCCAGGAAAATACTAGTTCAGCAATAAAATCCTTTCATCCTGTTTTTGGAACCAATCATGCCTTTAATGGATATATGGATTATTTCTATGTGGGAAATCATAAAAATTCGGTTGGTTTAAAGGATGCTTTTTTGAAATTTGCATACAATGTCAACAAATGGCAATTTGCGTTATTTCCCCATGCTTTTAATACTGCGAATACCGTTTTGGATGCTAATGGAAATGAAATGAAGAACTATCTTGGTACGGAAATCGATTTTACATTTGGCTATTCAGCGCATAAATTTGTGAATGTAACGGGAGGTTATTCCCAAATGTTTGCTACCGATACCATGCAAAGATTGAAAGATGGCCACGTTGATCACGTTAACAATTGGGCGTGGGTAATGATTAATGTAAATCCTCAGATTTTTTCGCATAAAAAATAATTTTTAATTCACTTGAAAGCTGTCTAAAATGCTATATTCTAGAAAGTTTTGCATAACCCCAATGGGCTGATTGGATTAGTATTTGTTTTTTTCATTTTGTGAAATACTGGGTTTTATAGCTTATTTTTATTAATTTCATCTTTATTTTCTGGTTATTTTGACTTGAAAACAATAAATGATTTATATCATGTTTTAGGATTACGGACTATTTTATCTTTGTTTAAGAATTAATTAAAGTAAGTATGAGCAATTTATCACAATCACACAGAATATTATTTTTAAACACACTTGCTTTTGCAGTCTGTTTTGCTTGTTGGACTTTAAATGGTGTTTTAGTCACTTTTTTAGTTGACCAGGAAATATTTGATTGGAATGTAGTTCAAATCGGATGGTTATTGGGAATTCCAATACTTACAGGCTCGCTCATGCGGTTACCAATGGGTATTTTAACAGATAAATATGGAGGTCGAGTGGTGTATTCTGCTTTGCTGATTTTGGCATCTATTCCATTGTTTTTGCTTCCTTTTGCTGCCAATTTTTGGATGTTCGCACTATTGAGTTTTATGTTCGGAATGGTAGGAACAAGTTTTGCTGTTGGTGTGGCCTATACTTCACTATGGTATCCTAAAGAATGGCAAGGACGTGCCTTAGGAATTTTCGGAATGGGTACTGCAGGAGCTTCTATTACTCCCTTTATAGCACCCAGTATGCTAAAATACTTTTCAGAGTCAGATCCAGTAAATGGGTGGAAATATTTGCCTGTTATTTACGGTGTAGTATTGTTGACGATGGGTATTGTTTTTATTCTTTTTTCGAAAACTAAAAAAATAGAAGCAAAAGCAAAAACAGTTAAAGAACTTTTACAACCGCTTAAAGAGGTGCGTGTTTGGCGCTTTGGAACCTATTACTTTTTGCTGTTTGGTTCGTTTGTGTCATTTTCCCAATGGTTGTTGCCTAATTTTATGAATGTTTATCATACAACTTTAATTTTAGGAGGGCTGTTTACTACTTGTTTTAGTTTACCAGCTGGTATTATTCGTGCTTTTGGAGGATTTTTATCCGATAAATTTGGAGCAAGAAAAGTGATGTATTGGGTATTGAGTACTTCGGTAGTGTTGAGTTTTTTACTTTTGTTTCCAAAAATGAATATTACTACTTCCGGTAGCGGCTTGATGGCAGCAAAAGCAGGAACGGTTACACAAGTTTCACCATCTAAAATAGTTATTGGAGAAAAAGAATATTTAGTTACTTCAAAAGATGTTAATGCAGAGCACAATCCGTTTTTTCCATCTAAAAAAACATGGCAGGAAGTTGTTGTAGCAGAAAATCAAAAAGTTCAGAAAAAAGAATTAATTGCAGACGGAATCACGCAAATTCATTTTGAAGCGAATATGTGGGTTTATCTTGTCTTGGTTATTTTAATTGGGACTTGTTGGGGAATTGGTTCGGCAGCAGTTTACAAACACATTCCTGAATATTTTCCAAATCAGGTAGGGGTTATAGGAGGAATGGTTGGAATGATTGGTGGTTTGGGAGGATTTATTGGTCCGATAGTTTTTGGATACCTGCTTGCTTTTACTGGTTTTTGGACCAGTTCATGGCTCTTTATCTTTGTCTTATCCATTATTTGTTTGATTTGGATGCACCGTGTAATTGTAAAAGTGACTAAAGAAAAACTACCTGAATTTGCTCAGGATATGGATAGAAAAGATGTTTCAGAATAGCCAATGAATATAAAATATTATTAATTTTTATTATAAATTAGAACGAAATTAATCAATTGATCTTGCAATCGATTAGCCTCTTGCTTTTTTTTTGTAAATTAACCTTCTTTAGTAGTACAACATTTTTAAAAGCTGTTTTTATAAATAGTCAGAAAATGAAAGCTATTTCATGTATTTGGTTCGGATTGTAATTTGTAAATTAACAGTTATTCTTTAATAATTAGGGTTTAAAAGTGACTTGAAGTAATGATAATTTAAAATGAAAAATAGAAACTACAATATAAAGGCTTTACTAATTGCCGCTTCCATGTCCGTGCTAATGATCATATTAGTATTTTATGGATCCAGAAAACTGCAAAATTTTGATGCGGCATTAATTACGTATTTATTTGGGACAGTATTTGCTTTTTTTGGTATTGTATACCGTTATTCTGTTTGGCTGCAAAGGCCGCCAACGTGGATTTATTTCAAAAGAGGAGTTAGTTACTTATTTACGGGAAAAGTGTTTTCACGCTTTTGGTTTGCTTCAAAAGAAACCATCGAAAATATTGCATTTCAAAAATTTATTTATCCCAGGGGAAAATACCGATGGATGGCGCATTTTTTAATAGCTATTGGCTGTACATCCGCTTTTTTAATTACGATTCCACTGACTTTTGGATGGATTCATTTTACTATGGCCCCCGATTCAATATCGGTCTATGAAGCGCACTTTTTCGGTTTCAAGGTCATGGAATTTAAATTGGGTTCCATTATGGCCTTCCTGACTTTTCATGCCCTGAACTGGTCTTCTTACTTGGTTATTTTCGGTTCGTTATACTACTTAAGAAGACGTTTGACCAATCCTGGTTTAATTGCTACTCAAACTTTTGAAGGCGATTTATTACCCCTAATTTTATTAATTGCTATTTCCGCTACAGGATTGGGGCTAACCTATTCCTATCAGTTTATGAAAGGTTTTGCATTTGATTTCCTAGCTGTTCTGCATGCAGTAACGGTAATTATGTTTTTAATCTGGATTCCGTTTGGAAAGTTTTTTCATATCATTCAGCGTCCGGCACAAATTGGGGCACATATATATAAAAAGCAGGGGATGAAAATGGGAATGGCAGTTTGTGAGCACACCGGAGAGGAATTCGCTACCAATTTGCATATAAAAGATCTTAAAACAGTAACTAAGGAATTAGGTTTCAATTTTGACAGACCGGATGGAACATCGCATTTAGATTTAAGCCCTGAAGGTAAAAGATCCCGTTTGGCACAAGCCCACTTAAAAGCACGACTGGAAGGCGGAAATTTATTTGGCTAATTTTTTTTAGTTGAATTGAAAATTAAAAACAACACTGGTGATTTTTTTATCGCATCGGTTAAAAAATATAAAACATGGCAAAATTACCTGTTTCGGAACAAAACATTATCACGCAATTTGGACCTCATAAAAACTACACACCGAAAGATGGTTATGAGGGCAGGGATGAGCCAGATGAATTGGTAAAAACACATTGTTGTTTTTGTGGAATGCAGTGTGGTATTCAATTGTCGGTTAAAGACAACAAAGTAGTAGGTTTTGAACCCTGGATGGAATTTCCGTTCAACGAAGGGCGATTGTGCCCTAAAGGGGTCCAGCGCTATTTACAGAACAATCATCCGGACCGTCTCTTGTCCCCGCTAAAAAGAGTAGAAGGGCAAGGATTTGTACCAACGTCCTGGGATGATGCGATGGGTAAAACAGTTTCTGAAATTAAAAGGATTCAGGCGCAATATGGAAACGATGCCTTCTCAGTCCTTTCGGGTGTTTCGCTAACCAATGAAAAAAGTTATTTGATGGGTAAGTTCGCCCGTGTCGCTCTAAAAACAAAAAATTTAGATTATAATGGACGCTTGTGTATGGTAAGTGCAGGAGCAGGAAATAAAAAAGCATTTGGTCTGGACCGGGGCTCTAATAACTATTCGGATCTGGAATATGCGGAAGTAATTATTGTGGCTGGTGCTAATGTTAGTGAAACTTTCCCAACATTAACCCACTGGATTTGGAAAGCCAGAGACCGTGGTGCAAAATTGATAGTTATTGACCCAAGAATGATTCCATTAGCCAGAACAGCCGATCTTCATTTGGATGTCCGCCCGGGAACAGATTCGGCTTTGTATGGTGCAATGCTGAAATATTTGGTGGATCATGACATGCTGGATCACGATTTTATTGCCAACCATACCTCAGGTTTTCAGCAGACTATAGATTCCGTAAAAGATTATACCCTGGAATGGGCAGAGCAAGTTACAGGGATTAAAAAAGAAAAAATTCAACAGGCAGCCGAATTATGGGGCAGAGCCAAAACAAGCTTTTTACTTCATGCCCGTGGTATTGAGCATCATTCTAAAGGCGTAGATAATGTGTTGGGATGCATTAATTTGGTACTCGCAACAGGAAGAATTGGTAAGCCATATTGCGGTTATGCCACTATTACCGGACAGGGAAATGGGCAAGGCGGTAGAGAGCACGGTCATAAATGCGATCAGCTGCCAGGAAATAGGGATATTGAAAATCCGGAACATCGTAAATATATTTCAGAAGTTTGGGGTATTAATGAGAAAGATATGCCCGGAAAAGGGTTGTCGGCTTATGAAATAATCGAAGCCATTCATCGTGGGGAGATTAAAGGGCTATTATCGATTTGTTTTAATCCGCTAGTTTCCCTGCCTAACAGCAATTATGTTCGGGAGGCTTTAGAAAAGTTAGAATTTTATGTTTGTATTGACTTTTTCTTAAACGAAACGGCCCGTCATGCCGATATTGTTTTGGCAGGATCATTACAGGAGGAAGAAGAAGGTACAACCACTTCAGCCGAAGGGCGTGTTATCCGAATCCGTCAGGCAGTTACTCCTCCGGGAGATGCCAGAACCGATACTTCGATTATTTTGGAATTAGCCAAACGCTTAGGGGTGGAGGATAAATTTACGTATGATAGCAGCGAAGCCGTTTTTAACGAATTGCGGGTAGCCTCAAAAGGAGGAACTGCTGATTATTATGGAATTACCTACCAAAGAATTGAAGACGAAATGGGTGTTTTTTGGCCTTGTCCTGAAATAGGACATCCGGGAACACCGCGTTTATGGGAAGATAAAAAATTTAAAACCTCAGATGAAAGGGCTCATTTTAATCCGGCACCGTACAAAGTTCCAGGTGAGGTGCCAGATGCCGATTATCCAATAATTTTGACGACAGGACGTGTGGTTTCTCAATATTTGAGTGGTACACAAACACGAAGAATTGGAAAATTGGTTGATCAGTATCCGGAGCCTTTATTGGAAATTCATCCAAATTTAGCCCAACAATACGGCATCAAACAAAGGGAATTAATAAAAGTTACTACCCGGCGTGGTGAAGGCATTTTTCCTGCAAACATTGTAGAAACGATTCGCGAAGACACGGTTTTTATACCGTACCACTGGTCTGGAAAAAAATCAGCAAACCAATTAACTCCCGGAACATTAGATCCTATTTCTAAAATTCCGGAATTCAAAGTTTGTGCCTGTCATCTGGAACCTTTGCGTGAAATAGCACCACCTTCGAGCGAATCTATGGCTTACGCTAGTGTTTAACAACTAAAAAACAAAAAATGAATTATACCAATTTTAATAAAAATGAAGAGTTTTTTGTAGATATGCAACGTTGCATTGGCTGTAAAGCCTGCGAAATGGCTTGTGCTGAATGCGAAACCAATGGTCAGGAATCTTTAATTCACGTAAATTATGTCGATAGGGCATCAACTGTGCAAACTACTGTACAGGTGTGTATGCATTGTGACGATCCTGTTTGTGCAAATGTATGTCCTGCTGATGCTATTTCAAAAGACGAATTCGGAATTGTTCATACTGCCAATACGGAAAGATGTATTGGTTGTTCGAATTGTGTGATGGCCTGTCCATTTGGCGTGCCTAAAAAAGAAGAGTCCTACGATTTGATGATGAAATGTACGATGTGCTACGACAGAACAAGCGTGGGCAAAAAACCTATGTGTGCTACGGTTTGTCCAAGTGGGGCTTTGTTTTACGGCACCAGAGAGGAAATACAGGAAATGCGTCCAAATAGTTCGCCAGTAAATACTTTCCTTTTTGGAGAAGAGGTAGTGAATACAAAAGTTAATATTATGATGCCAAAAGGCAGTAATCAATTAATAATTTATTAGAATTCATGTCTAAAGAAGATAATTTAAATAAAAACTGGAAAAAAGATTTTCCAATCGAAAAACAACAGGCAACCAATGTGAGCCGTCGCGATTTTGCTAAATTCCTTACACTAGTATCAGGCGGGTTAATGGTTGGGAGTGGTCTGGTGGCAGCCAAAGCGCACCTATTTCCAAAAGATGAGCTGGATGGAGAGCACTTTGTATGTAAAAAAGAAGAGGTGCCTGTAGGGGGTACACGTGCTTTTGTTATCGAAGGAAGTACAATCCCTTATATATTGATTCATCTGGAGACGGGAGAATTCAAAGCGTATGAACAAAAATGCACCCATCTTTCCTGCTCTGTTTTTTATAAGCCTGGCACGGGAGTTATTCATTGTCCTTGTCACGAAGGTTCTTTTGACGCTCAAACCGGAGATGTTATCGCTGGCCCCCCGCCCAGAGCTTTGCCTAAATTGGAAGTGCTTTTTAAAGAGAATGCCATTTATGTAAGAGCATCAGAGAATCTGGAAGAGAAACCAGGATAAATCCCTAAAATAAAAAACCATGAGTACTTTTAGAACTAGTCAGAATCAAGCCAATCCAAATAAATTAAACGCGATACTTTCTACTATTATTTTTATATTAATACTAAATGTGACTATTCAAATTTGGTTATTATATGCCGCCTTGAACAATGCTTTGGATAATAATAAAGAAATCCTTATTCCTGCATTTATAGCTTCATTGATATTATTTCTGATAGGAATCGGTTTACTTTATTACTTACCAATTGGAAATTTGAAGAATAAACGGTTATAAATTTATTTTAGAGTTTCAAATTAATATTTTCTTTAGATGTGAAGCAAAGTGATGTTGCTTATTATAAAAAATATGGTTTGTGACCGCTGTATTATGGTGGTGCAGAATGAATTGGGAAAGTTAGGCTTAAACCTAAAGAGCATAAAGCTGGGGGAGATTACACTTAGCAGCGAACCTACGACTCAAGAATTATTTAAATTGGAAAAAACGCTGCTTACATTAGGATTTGAAATCATTGACGATAAGAGAAACAGAACTGTAGAAAGAATAAAAATATAATTATTGATTTAGTACATCATCAAAAAAATGGTGTAAAAACCAATCTTTCCGATGTATTAAGCGACAAACTTCAACATGATTACAATTATTTGTCCAACCTGTTTTCCGAAGCGCAAGACACCACCATTGAAAAGTACTTCATCGCCCAAAAAATAGAAAAGATAAAAGAACTATTGGTTTATGACGAATTGTCCCTCAGTGAAATTGCATTTCACCTTAATTACTCCAGTGTTGCTTATCTAAGCAACCAGTTCAAAAAGGTAACCGGGCTTACTCCGAGCTATTTCAAGCAAAGACGGGAGGATAAAAGAAAACCATCGGATAAGGTCTAAGTAAATCTTACAAATCCATTTCATAATTCCACAACGCTTCCCACCCATATTATCCCAATTTTGTATTGTTAATTAAAGCAAAAAAAAATGGCAACAGATAAAAAGAAGCAAGTCATTTATCTTCCCTTGGAAGATGTAGAAAGCGAACATTGTGCACTCATCGTTGAAAAGGGACTGGCAAGATTGAAAAGCATAGAAACACACCAGGTAGAGCTGAACAACCGCAGGGCTGTTATCACGGTTGACAACACACAAGCGGTAGCGGAAGCGATCAAAGCAATCAAGGACTTGGGGTATGGCGTTTCGACCGTAAAAAACACGTTTCCAGTATTGGGCATGACGTGCGCCTCTTGCGCGGGCAGTGCTGAGAGCATTGTTACATACGAGCCAGGAGTGGTAAGCGCTGCTGTAAATTTTGCAACGGGTAATCTTACCGTTGAATACCTGCCCAATATGACCGATGCGGCCAAACTGCAAAAAGCGGTACAATCTATCGGTTACGATTTATTGATTGAGGATGAAACCAAACAACAGGAAACTTTAGAAGTAATCCATGCTCAAAAATTCCAGAATCTAAAAATCAATACCATTTGGGCAACTATCTTGTCTTTTCCTGTGGTTGTTATTGGGATGTTCTTTATGAATATGCCCTACGCAGACCCTATAATGTGGCTGTTTTCTACACCTGTTGTCTTATGGTTAGGCAAAGATTTTTTCATCAATGCATGGAAACAAGCTATACACCGTTCAGCCAATATGGATACACTGGTGGCACTCAGTACAGGCATTGCATATCTGTTCAGTGTATTCAATATGTTGCTGCCTGAATTTTGGCACAGGCGCGGATTACACGCCCATGTTTATTTTGAAGCGGCGTCTGTTATTATTGCATTCATTCTGCTGGGAAAATTACTGGAAGAAAAAGCCAAAGGGAATACCTCTTCAGCAATTAAAAAGCTGATGGGCCTACAGTCCAAAACCGTCATCGTGATACTACCGGACGGAACCCAAAAACAGACTGCTATTGAAGAGGTAGCTACAGGTGACGTTATTCTTGTAAAGCCGGGCGAAAAAATTGCAGTGGATGGTATAGTAACCTCAGGGAGTTCCTATGTTGATGAGAGTATGCTTAGCGGCGAGCCGATACCAGTACTAAAAAAAGGAAGTGAAAAAGTATTTGCAGGAACGATTAACCAAAAAGGGAGCTTTCAATTTAAGGCCGTTAAAGTAGGAAAAGAAACGATGCTTGCCCAAATTATCAAAACCGTACAGGATGCGCAGGGAAGCAAAGCACCTGTACAGAAATTGGTAGATAAGATTGCCGGTATATTTGTTCCTGTTGTGATAGGAATTGCCATCCTGACATTTATGTTGTGGTTTGTTTTGGATGGCGATAACGGAGTGGTACATGGATTGCTCGCAGCCGTTACGGTATTGGTTATCGCCTGTCCCTGTGCCTTGGGTTTAGCAACACCAACCGCTATTATGGTAGGTGTTGGTAAAGGTGCTGAGAATGGCATCCTGATTAAAGATGCTGAAAGCCTTGAACTGGCAAAGAAAGTTGACGCTATTGTTTTAGACAAAACCGGAACCATTACTGAGGGGCGGCCAGAGGTTACGGGTTTCAAATGGCTGAACAATGATGATGCAGCCAGCAATGTTTTATTGAGCATTGAAAAACAATCGGAGCACCCATTGGCAGAAGCCGTAGTGAAACATTTTGACGGCATACCGACACCCGCATTGTCCGGTTTTGAAAGTATAACCGGTAAAGGTGCAAAAGCCGGCCATGACAATGACACCTATTATGTGGGCAATAAAAAGTTATTGGCAGAAAACAATATCATTATTGATGACCAATTACAAATCCAGGCCGAACAATGGGGCAGCCAGTCCAAAACTGTTATTTGGTTTTTAAACAGCAGACAAGCTCTTGCTGTAATTGCAATATCTGACAATATAAAAGAAAAATCAGCACAGGCTATCCAGGAAATGCAGGCTATGGGCATTGACCTTTATATGCTTACCGGAGATAATGAAGCCACTGCGAAAGCCATTGCTGAGCAAACAGGTATCAGACATTATAAGGCAGAGGTGCTGCCCCAGCATAAAGCCGCTTTTATAAAAGAACTCCAGCAACAAGGAAAAATCGTTGCAATGGTGGGCGATGGAATCAATGACAGTACCGCCCTTGCAACTGCCGATGTTAGTATAGCAATGGGAAAAGGAAGTGATATTGCAATGGATGTAGCCAAGATGACCATTATATCATCGGATCTTACCAAAATTCCACAGGCAATAAGATTATCCAAACAGACAGTAGCTACCATAAAACAAAATCTGTTTTGGGCATTTGTCTATAATCTGATTGGTATTCCCATTGCAGCGGGCATTCTCTATCCGATAACCGGCTTTTTGCTTAACCCTATGATTGCAGGCGCTGCAATGGCATTCAGCAGTATAAGTGTGGTAAGTAACAGCTTGCGTTTAAAATGGAAAAAGTAAAACAGTAAATCTCACAAATCAATAAATAAAACAATACATGGGGCATCATACCGAAATTTGTATTTATAAATAACTTTCTAAAAAAGTAAAAAATGGAGAATAATAATCTTCAATTAAACAAATATCAATTGGCTGCTGAGTAGCCCGGATCTTTAAACTAATAAAAATAAAGTGAGATTATAAAAAAAATTGGCGTCTATTGTCTTCAATTGACGCCATTTGGCTTGTTGTGACCTCGACTGGATTCAAACCAGTAACCTTCTGAGCCGTAATCAGATGCGCTATTCAGTTGCGCCACGAGGCCTTTTTTGTTTCAACCAGCTAATTTTCGTAGCTTTGTTGATTGCTTATTGCGGGTGCAAAGATAGACATAAATGTGAGATAAACAAGGGAAAAATAACATAAAATTAAAAAAAAATGCAGTTTGAAAATTATATACGTGATATTCAGGGATTTCCAAAGGAAGGAATTTTATTTAAAGATATCACTCCTTTACTAAATAACCCCGAAGCAAGAACAAATTGTCTAAAAGTTTTGCTTGATTCTTTAAAAAATCAAAAAATTGATAAGGTTGTTGGAGCTGAAAGTCGTGGTTTTTTCTTCGGAATGTTGCTTGCTCAAGAATTAAATGCTGGATTTGTTCCTGTTCGTAAGCCAAAAAAGCTTCCTTTTGATAGAATTTCTGCATCTTATGAATTAGAATATGGTTTTGATAGTTTAGAAATGCATACAGATGCCATAAAAAAAGGAGACCGTGTTTTGATTCACGACGATGTCTTGGCAACAGGCGGAACCGCAAAAGCTGTTTGCGAATTGGTGGAAAAATTAGGAGGCGAAATTGTGCAATGCAATTTCTTAATGGAACTCACTTTTCTAAACGGAAGAGAAAAAATAAATGATTACCCCGTTTTCGCTGCTTTAACCTATTAATTCAAACAAAAACAATTTTATGCTTAATGGCATAAAGCACTAATCCGATTCGGGTTTTTATTTCAAGTTTATCAAAAAGAGATTCTCGGTAACCGTCGATAGTTTTCGGACTTAAACACATTTCTGATGCAATTTCTTTATAAGTCATTTCTGTACAGGCATGTTTGATGAAAACAATTTCTTTTTCTTTTAAATTGATTTTTTTATCATTGCTATTGACTTTATTAATCAACATTCCAGAAACTAATTCGGTGAAATAAAAACCCTTTTCAATTACACATTCAATTGCTTCTTTAAATATTTCGGGAGAAGTATCTTTTAGCAAATAACCTTTTGCTCCGTTGGTAATCATTTTTATGATAATATCTTCATCATCATTTACAGATAAAGCAATTACTTTCAAATCTGGACGACAATCTTTTAGCCATTTCATAGTGCTTAATCCGTCTAAAACTGGCATGTTTACATCTAGCAAAATAAGATCAATTTCTGCAGAAGCATTTTCTTCGATATAATCAATAAAAACTTTTCCGTTTTCAAAACGTTCGATTACTTCATAATCTCCAAAACTTTTAATTAGTAATTCTAGAGATTGAGAAAATAGTAAATGATCATCAACAATCAGAATTTTATTTTTTGAGTTAGTTTTCATAGCCTTGAGTTAATGGATATTCAATAGTTACCATCGTTCCTGTTTGATCTGAATTTATAATTAATTTGGCACCGATTAATTTTGCTCTCAATTTCATATTATTTAATCCGATTCCAGAATTTGATTTTTTAAGGTCATATCCAATTCCGAAATCTTTTAATTTCAATTTAAAAACAGAATCGGTAGCTTCGATATAAACATCAAATAAATCACTTCTAGAATGTTTTAAGCTGTTGTGGAGCGCTTCTTGAAAAATTCGATAAATGATTAATTCATGTTCTTCATTTATAGCTGGAATTGTCCCGGTTTGATGGAAATTGTATTTGATTTTCTTTAATTTTTTAATCCGTTCTAAATCTTGCTGAATGGCTTCTATGAAGTTATTTTGGAGTAAATTATCTTTGTTTATAATTCGAGAAAGAATTCTCAATTCGTCTAATGATTTTGCAAGAACGGCTTTAAGATCTTTTAATTCACTTATTTGAACATTTTTGTTACTAATCGAAATATTAAGCTGCATAATGGCAACCGAAATAATCTGCCCGATATTGTCATGCAATTCTTTACTGATTTCAGACAATGTCTGATCTTTAATTTCAATTCGAGTTTTTACAAGTTCGGACTGGAAATACAAGTCGGCTTCCATTTTTTCTACCAAATAGCTGTTTCTTTTTTTTAAAAAATAAAAGAAAATAATGACCAAAGTGACGATTAAGGTAAAGAAAACAATACCTAATGAAATAACTAATAATTGTATTTCTTTTCGCTCCATACAAATCCGATTATAAAGCAGCAATGTGCCAGAAAATTTAAAATAAACAATACCAAACTAAATACAGATTCGTCTTGTTTGATTAAAAACCAATTGATTGCCAGCATAAAAGGAGTAAAAGGAACATGAAAAACAAGAATTCCTAAAACATACCAAAAAAACACTGACTTTTTAAAATTTAAAATTTTGTTCGAATTGAAAATTTCTACTAAATATAAACAGGATAATATTAAAACTAATAATACGCCGATAGCAAAACTATAGGTAAAGGATCGATTTGTGTCTTCTTTAAAATATAAAATGTTTAAAAAGAAAGAAACAACAAATAGAATCAAAAACAGAATGGCTAAATGTTTATTATTAATTTTAGAAAGTAAGGCTCGTAGAAGTAAAATATAGGCGGTAAAACTGGCAAACATATAGAAATTGTATACATAATAATTCAGTAACCCAGTCCAATGGGTAAAATAATAGCCTACAATTTCAATTAATATTGAAAACCAGATTAAAAGTACTAAAAATTTAGCTTTATTACCAGGAAGTTTTGGAAGCGAAAATAAACCAACAAGACCTGATAAAAAAGCTAAGTAAATGATATAAGATCGTAAAAATTCAAACATAGTTTTTTAATATATTAAACTTGGTGGTCTTCCGATGTTTCCGTAGTTCATTGGTTCAAGACTTTGTATGTCAGAAGATAAAGCTTCTTTTGCAAATGCAAAGCTTTGAACTTTAGCAGTATTCTGTTCTATCTTTTTTCCTGTTGGAACTAAAAACAAAGTTGTCAAACCTGCTTTTTCTCCATGTTTTTCATCATCAGGATAAACTCCAAAATAAAAGCGAATTCCGTCTACATTATAGCCGTCTATTGCGCCGTTGGTTTTTATGTAATGAATGTAGTTTTCTAATTCTTCTAATGAATACCAAATGGCATTAGCATCTTCTTTTTGCGATTTTTTGGCAGTAAGAGAAGCTTTTCTATTGTTGTAATTCACATTTAATTGTTTGGCAAATTCTTTAGTGATTAACTGACTTGGTTTTGCGGGAGGATTTTTCATAGTTATTTATTATTGAATGGTTAAGGATTTAGTTAACAACATTTTGTATGCTGTTGAAAGACAAAATTATCTGAAACCCAAAGTTGTGGCAAGGGGAAATATCCCCTTTTTTATTTGGGTAATAATGATTCTAAAAAATGGGTTAAAGTGCTGTTACATAATATTTTATAAAAATGGAATTTTACATCGTCAGTTTTAAGGCAAAAATGATTTTTAGAATTTAAGCCTTAATCAATAATTAACTAAAAAATTAAAAATTATGTCACAACCAACAGCCCTAGGTTATCCTCATGCAGGAGCCGGAACAGTAGAAATTCTTTTAGAGAAAGAAGATGGAGCAGATTATGCAGTGCTTTTCTCGCCAGATCCTAACAATATATTATTGAGAGATGCCGGTCTGCCAATGCAGTTTTATTATTATCCAAAAGCGCCTCGTTTGGCGAAACATCCCGACGGAAGATTCAAATTTGCCATGCAGGTTTTTAAATCAGAAGGAGATTCGTCTACCGTAATTGGTGCAGAAGGATTGGAAGAAGAAGCCGGAGCTTACACCACTTTAACCAGTACAATCGATTTGCCAGAAGCTTTATTGAAAAAAGCAATCGATAAATTAAAACAAAAGCTTCACACGAATTATAATAATCAAAGACAGTCAAAACTTTTTGGATTATTTTCTTATTTGAAAGGAGTTGACAGAGATTTTAATGAAACCAATGTTAGACCGATTCAATTAACAGAAAACACGATTACAATGCATGTTGTGGGCGAAAAATCGCCAAATAACCCGTTTGGAGGCGCAAATCCGTGGACATTTAATATTCAAGGAGAAGGCGCAGGAACTACATTTGGATTGGGCGATAATGCACTTTCTGTACTTATGGGACGCAACAGTGCTTCTTTAGTCAAAAATGCATTAGAATCTGGATCGAATAATCTGGTTATCGAAAACAAAATCAAGTACAAAGGCTATATGCCAACTACAACAATTAAAACAACTGTAGATGTAAAAAAAGTACATTCTTATTTTTCTGCCAAAGCCAATGTTAGCTGGTCGTTTGTAGATGTGAATTGGGAAAGTGAGTACGAAAAAATCTTAACTCAGGGTGGAATCGTCAGCGAAATCATCACGGATAATCAGTTTTCTAACGATGAAAGAAAAAAAGTCGAAGAAGCTCTTTTTCAAAAACAAAGAGATTTTGCTTTTCAAATGGTGCAGAAACAGATTTTTGATGCGCCAGAAAAACAATTTACTCCAGCTTCGACACCTGAAAAACCAGGCGGATTTTTTAGAATTCTTTTCGGAGGCGGAAGTGTAGGAGTGAGCTTAAAACATGGAACTCAAATTAGAGAAGTAAAATTTACGGATGAAATTAAATTCTCTGCGATTGAAGTTTTAGATTCAAAAATTAGTGGAAATCTTACTCCTTTAACTCTGAAATCTGGTCCTGAAGCAAAAGCCGATCTGAAAAAATATATTACTGAAATTCAGTTAGACGAAGACTTTTCTAAGGTTCAGGTAATTGCGTCTTTAAACGGAGGTTTGATTAAACTAGACAAAGACAGCGATATTGTTAATGATAGTCCCGTAAGTCAGGTTTCTATTGAAGTTGGATATCCAGATTCTAAAGGAAAATTAATTTGGAAAAGTTCAGGTAGAATGATCGCGCCAGAAGGAACTCCGTATGTAAAAAATACGAGCAGATCGGGTAAAGAAATCGACGCTATTTTTCCAGCAACTTGGAACGATAAATCGAAAGAAAAAAATGCTTTTGTGTTTGATTTCGTAAAAAATAATGGTTCGACTAAAGTTAAAGTTCGTCAGGAAGTAATGTACGAAAAAGACAAGAGAATCAAGCTAAAAGATACAACTCGTGAATTTGAATTTGAAGGAACAAAAATCTTCGTTCCGCTACCAATTCAAAACATGATAAACTACACATTATCTACAGAAGAACTTTATGATTGCGATACATTAGAAGTGACTTTAAAAGTAGATAAAATGTCTTCTAAAAAGTTCAAGTTTACCGTAGATAATTTTGAAGATGCAATTCCGTATAGAGCTTGGTATGAGTTGGATTATACTATTAAACCAACAGAATACAAAGTAAAATATACTTGCAACGGAAAAATTGGTAAAAAATCTAAAAAGGTTTCTATTTCTACAGATTATATCAAAATAGATTATCAGGAAGGAGATGTTTTGTTTGAAATTCCAACAGGAACTGATGCTCAAAATGCGGATATTGAGAAAATCAGAGCTCCATTTATGGAATAATTTTTTTGAGTTAGTAAGCAGAAGGGAAGTCATGTCCCTTTTGTTTCTTCAAATCTTAATTATAAAACCAAAACGTTATGCCAGATTTAAATACATTTAAGCTCGAAGGAACCAAATTAGTTCCTATAAACAGGTTCAATCTTGAGCCTGCTAAACCAAGTACAGCATTTACTGCGGTGACAATGAATAAAGTAAATGACTTTAAAGTTATTGAACATCCAATTATTCATTCTATAGATATAAAACCTATTTTGGTTTTTCCACTTGTCGAAAATTATTTTCCTCTTATTGAAGGAGATAAAGCTATTAATGAAAATGATTACTTTAAGGATTATTTCAAAAATGAAATAACACTGTTTTTTCCGCAAGTCGAAATTATACCCAACAACGGAACCGTTTTTTATTATGAAAATATTCCAGATAAATCAGGAAATAAAGGAGGACTTCTTGGAAAAGTAACTTTAAAATATAGTATAAAAGAAAAGCCTTTACAAAGCAATCAAAAAAGTATCGTCTTAAACTTAAAAGAAGCAGTTTTAAATCTTAAAGTAAATCTTGATTTTATAAAAGTAAATGGAATTGTTAATACTTCAACACAAGAAATTCAGTTTGATTTGATTGATGAAGCGGTAAAAATTGCATTTCTAAATTTAGTTTCAAACCTAAACGATCTTAAATGCAATATTGATCTTTTCTTCGATTTTAAAGGTTATTCCAAGATAAAAAGAAACTTTCTGTTTGCAAGAGATATTGCTGTATTAAGAAGCGACAAAATCATCAAGAAAGATCTGACGGTTACTAAAAGCACTTTACAGCCCAAATCAACGCTTATTAATAGTCCGTTAATGGTAAGGGCAGATTTGCAGATAAAAGTGGCACCTAAGACCATTATATCAGGAATTCAGTTAGAAAACAGCATTAAAACTAATGTTCAAGAAGAATATGTAAAAAGTACTTTCCTCTTAAAGATCAATAAAACGTTGAGTTATCCGATTGGTGCAGATCCTACCACAAGTTTGTACAAAACAATTGGTGGCGGATTTGTAAATATTCCGTTTAATTTAAATGAAGATTTTTCTCAGTTCAAGCAGATTTTTGTGGCAGGTTTTAATTTTAGTAGGCTTTCTATTTATAAATCTATGGTTCAGCCAAATACCTTTTTACTGATTCCTAAAGTTTATAGTTTGTCTAAAGATTTAAACACGATGAAGCCTTGCATTTCGACAATTTTTCATGCTTATGAAGAAGACGCTGGAACTGCGGAAGAAATTTCGAGAATAAGTTTTCAGTTTGCAATTGGTCCGAATCTTTCAGAATTTGATCTTGCAAAACTAAAAATTGCGCTTCTGCAGAATAATTTTCTTGACGGAGCTACAACCGATTATTTTGATAAAGTGCAGTTTATGTTTCCAAATGATATTGGTGCAGAGTACGATGTAAGCGGGAATTATTTTTTACAGCAATCTGAAATTTCTACAGACGGAAAGCACTTTCTTTTTGATCTTTCTACAGAAAATTTGTCTGAAGCTAGCATCATGATTAATGCCTTAAATAATACAATTTCGCAATATGCAAACATTAATTTTCAGCATAAAGAAATTAAAGATTCAAGTATAATCGAATTGAATATTGAAAAAACAATTGGCGAAATTATAGAAGCGGTAATCGATAATACGGCAAAGAAAATTCAGATTGAAAACCAATCGATTTCAAATTGCAAACTAAATTCGGTTTTATTGGTCAACAATCAAAATTCGACTTATATAAATAGTGCTTTTTTTAAAACGTATCCGCAACTAATCAGTAACGATATTAAACTGCTGGATTTTTCAGCTTTAAATCCGAACGTTTCTGGCGAATTGAAAAATGTGTTTTTTGATTTTGAAAACATAGAAAATATAAGTTCAGAATTTACTCAGATTGTTTCTCAATCAACATCTTACAATAGATATATTCAAGTTCAGATTAAAAGTCAAAACGCAACGACAAATAAAATCACAATCGAGTTAACGGTTCAGGAAACGGGAAGTAAGTTTACGATTGAACGTTTGAAATCTGAATTTTCTACTCCAATCTTATTCAATTTTATTATCAAAAACACCATTGTAAATAATACTTTGATTTCTTATAAAGTCAATTATTTCGATAAAAATGATAATCTGACTGGCACTAAAAACGATGTTTTTGACTTCTCAAGAGCATCAATAATAATCATAAATAAAAAATAATGAAAACAATAAAAGCAGGAGCAAAGTCTCCAGAGGTTTATTATCTAAATGAACTTTTGGCTAAATTAAAATACAATGTAATTGTTTCAGATTATTTTGGAACAGCGACAGATAAAGCAATCAGAGATTTTCAATCTAAAAATAATCTGGTTGTTGATGGAGTTGTCGGATTAAAAACCTGGTCAACACTTTTAGAAAAAAGTAAAAACGGTTTTTCTTCAAACAATAAGTTACTTTCTGAGCAAGATTTAGTGGATTTTTCTAAACAGTTTAATTTAGAATTAGCTGTTGTGAAAGCTGTAAACGAAGTAGAAAGCAACGGAAAAGGATTTTTGATCGATGGCAGACCAAAAATTTTGTTTGAAGGGCATATTTTCTGGCGAGAATTAGAAAATAGAAATATCAATCCGAATTCATACATCAATTCGAACACGCAAGATATTCTGTTCGAAAAATATACTAAGAAATATTATGTCGGTGGAACAGCAGAATATGCTCGTTTAGAAAAAGCAAGAAACTTAGCTCAAGACAAAAGATTCATTGATGCTGCAAATAGTTCAGCTTCATGGGGATTATTTCAAATTATGGGATTTAATGCAACTTCAATCGGCTATAAAACGATCGACGAATTTGTAGAAAAAATGAATCAAAACGAAGGTGAACATTTAAAAGCATTTGGATTATTCTTAGAAAAAAACAATTTAATTGGACTTCTAAGAAATAAAAACTGGGCATCATTCGCCTTAAAATACAACGGTCCAGCTTACAAAACCAATAAGTATGATGAAAAGCTTATGAGAGCGTATCAGAAATACTCTAGATAATTGTTAATTGTAAATGGTTAATTATAAATTATAAAACTCCAAATAATGATCAATAACCAATCATTTACAGTTAATCATTAACCATTAACCATTAACCATTAATAATTAACAATTAAAAAAAATGAGTTATTTAGTAAATCAAATGATCAATTCTTTATCTAATAAAGTTTTGAAATTCGAAAAAGCCAACAGCGACCGAGATTATTCTGGCGGCGGTTGGTATGAAGAAGAAAAATATCAAATCTATTTATATCCAGATTTTAGCGCCATTTATATTAGGGAATCTTTTAGAAGTGTTTCTGGCGGTGGGCTTTATCTTCCGAATCAATCGTCTTCAAAAGAATACGGAAAATGGAATATATGCGAAGAAAACGGAAAATTATTTCTAGAAATGATTTTTGATGATAATTCCAGAGCCAAACTAGAAACAGAAAACCTCGGAACCGGAATTCAAAAACTAGGCGATCATATTTGGAATCGGTATTTGATTAGTTAGAATTTTTGTTTCAGGTTTCATGTTTAAAGTTGAAAAACTTTGAGCAAATATTTTAACCGCAAAGAGCGCAAGTTTTTTCAATAGGAACTGTATATAAGCGCAAAGTCCGCAAAGCTTTGTAAAAAAAACTTTGCGAACTTTGCGTAAACCTTCGCGTTCTTTGCGGTTTAAAAAAAACTTATCTCAAAGTTGCTCCAAGCTCACTTTCGAATGTCTGTTGCAATTTAGACATGATTTTGTCAATTTGAGCATCAGTTAATGTTTTGCTATTATCTTGAATCGTAAAACTTAATGCGTATGATTTTTTTCCTTCTGGCAATTTATCACCTTGGTAAACATCAAATAAATTAATGTCTTTCAAAAGTGATTTTTCTGTTTGTTTAGCCAAGTTGAAAATACTTTCGTAAGTTGTTTTTTCATCAATTAATAAAGCTAAATCTCTACGAACTTCAGGATATTTAGGAATCTCCGTATATTTAATTTTTCCTGTAATGATTTTTAAAACCAAATCCCAGTTGAAATCAGCATAATAAACATCTTGTTTAATGCCGAAATGTTTTAAAATAGGTTTTTTAACAACACCCATTTCAACCAAAATATCATTATTGTATGTAATTGCAGTTCCCTCAGAATAAATATCAGACTGAACTGGCGCATTAGAAATCTTTTCAATTCCTAAACGAGATAAAATCGCTTTTACATATCCTTTCAATAAAAAGAAATCTGTCGATTTTTGAGCACTTGTCCAGCTTTCTTTATTTCTGTTTCCAGAAACTAATAACGAAAGGTGTTTGTGTTCTTCGTATCCATTCAAATACTTATGATATGTTTTTCCGAATTCAAATAATTTTAAATCCGAATTTCTTCTATTAATGTTGTATGAAACAGCTTCAAGTCCAGAAAATAATAAAGACTGGCGTAAAGTTGCTAAATCACTACTCAACGGATTCAACATAGAAACATTATGCTCTTCTTTTAATGAAGTCGATAATTTTGCATAAGCAGCTGTTGTCAATGAATTCGCCATCATTTCGTGAAAACCTTGAGAATTCAATTGAGAAGCAATTGTATTTTGAACTTTATAATCTTCTGTTCTCGGAGAATTTGCTACTGTAGCATTAAATTTCTTAGAGAAATTAATGTTGTTATAACCGTAAACTCTTAGGATTTCTTCGATTACATCAATTTCACGCTGAACATCAACGCGGTAAGCAGGAATAGTTAAGCCTAAACCAGAGTCAGAAACGCTATTTACTTTAATATCTAAAGAAACCAAAATCTTTTTGATCGTGTCTTTTGAAATTTCTTGCCCGATAATTTTAGAGACATGGCTGAAATTCAACAAAACAGAAAAATCTTCCACTTTTTTAGGATAAACTTCAACAACATCAGAAGTAATTTTTCCGCCTGCAACTTCCTGAATCAGAAGCGCTGCACGTTTTAAGGCATATTCTGTAATAGTTGGATCAATTCCTCTTTCAAATCTAAAAGAAGCATCTGTACTTAATTGATGTCTTTTTGCTGTTTTACGAATGCTAACCGGATCAAAATAGGCACTTTCTAAGAAAATAGTTGTTGTTCCTTCAGAAACTCCAGATTTTTTTCCACCAAAAACACCCGCAATACAAAGCGGACCTTTTTCGTCGCAAATCATTAAATCTTCTTTATGAAGTGTTCTTTCAACATCATCAAGAGTAACAAATTTTGTTCCTTCTTCAGCTGTTTTAACGATAATTTTTCCGTTGATTTTAGCTGCATCGAAAGCATGTAAAGGCTGTCCTAATTCATGTAGCACATAATTAGTAACGTCAACAATATTATTTTTTGGAGTTAATCCAATAGCTTTTAAACGGTCTTTTAGCCAGTTTGGAGATTCGTGCACAGAAATTCCAGAAATAGTTACACCGCAATATCTTGGGGCTAAATGATTGTCTTCAACATTTACGTCAATTTTAAGTGTACGCATATCCACTCTAAAATTGCTTACTGAAGGCGTAATCAATTCTATGTTTACACCTCGTTGCAACATCCCAGCTCTTAAATCACGTGCAGTTCCAAAATGACTCATTGCATCGGCACGGTTTGGTGTCAATCCGATTTCGAAAACTTCATCATTCGCTATTTGAAAAACTTCAGAAGCTGGAGTTCCAGGCACTAAATCTTCAGCCAAAACCATAATTCCGTCATGGCTTGTTCCTAAACCTAATTCATCTTCAGCACAGATCATTCCGTGACTTTCTTGTCCGCGGATTTTTCCTTTTTTAATGGTGAATTCTGCACCATCTTTATCATATAAAATTGTTCCGATTGTAGCAACTGGTACTTTTTGTCCCGCAGCCACGTTTGCAGCACCGCATACAATTTGTACAGGAGCTTCTAAACCAATATTAACTGTAGTAACTTTCAATCTATCAGCGTCAGGATGTTTTTCGCAAGTAATAACGTGTCCAACAACAACTCCTTCTAAACCACCTTTTATTGATTGGTATTTTTCAACAACTTCAACTTCCAGACCTAAATCTGTAAGTAATTCTGAAGTTTGTTCAGATGTCCAATCTGTTTTAATAAATTGTTTTAACCAATTGTAAGATATTTTCATTGTAACGATTTAATTCTTGAATAAGGTTACAAATATAAGGATTGCGCTTTGGAGTAAGAAAAAATTATTGGCTTTTTTCTAGCTGATTTTTATTGGAAAGAAAATGCTATCTGCTAAGTTTTTGATAATTTATCTATTAAAATTTTATTAATTAAATATTATAATTAGCTAAAAAAATCGAATGTGTAATTTTTGTGCTACAAGATGAACGAATAGTGCTATTCTGTTTCTTATTATGAAACTAAATTTGGAGTAAATCAAAAAAAGAACATTATGAATACCACAGCAAAAAGACCTGAATTTAAGGCACAATACGATAATTATATTGGTGGAAAATTTGTAGCACCAATTGCAGGAGAATACTTTGATGTAGTTTCTCCAATTGATGGAAAAGTGTTTACAAAAGCAGCACATTCTGGAAAAGCGGATTTAGAATTAGCAGTAGACACGGCTTATGAAGCATTTAAAACGTGGGGAAAAACTTCTGTAACCGAAAGAAGTATTTTACTAAATAAGATTGCACAAAAAATTGAAGATAATTTAGAATATATAGCAACAGTTGAAACAATTGATAACGGAAAACCAATTCGTGAAACACTTGCAGCTGATATTCCATTGGCAATAGATCATTTTAGATATTTTGCTGGTGTAATTCGCGCAGAAGAAAGTTCAATCGCCGAATTAGATTCGCAAACCGTTTCTATCGCATTAAGCGAACCTCTTGGTGTTGTAGCACAGATTATTCCGTGGAATTTCCCAATTTTAATGGCCGTTTGGAAAATTGCGCCAGCACTTGCTGCAGGAAATACAATCGTTTTAAAACCTGCTGAAAGCACGCCAATTTCTATTATGGTTTTAATGGAATTAATTGGAGATATTCTTCCTCCAGGAGTTCTAAACATCGTTAATGGTTTTGGAGCAGAATTAGGACGTCCGTTGGTTACTAATAAAAAAGTAGCGAAAGCAGCATTTACAGGTTCAACTACTACAGGACGTTTAGTAATGCAGTACGCGACTGAAAATATTATTCCAGTTACTTTGGAACTAGGCGGAAAATCACCCAATATTTTCTTCCCTTCTGTGGCAGATCACGACGATGATTTCTTTGATAAAGCGATTGAAGGAGCAGTTTTATTTGCTTTAAATCAAGGTGAAATCTGTACTTGTCCTTCAAGATTATTAATTCACGAAGATATTTACGATAAGTTCATTAAAAAAGTAATCGAAAGAACAGAAGCGATTGTAGCGGGGAATCCGTTGGATAAATCCACTATGATTGGTGCGCAGACTTCGATTGTTCAGAAAGAAAAAATCATGTCCTATATTAAATTAGGAAAAGAAGAAGGTGCAGAGGTTTTAACTGGAGGAGATGAAAACAAATTAGGCGGAGAATTAGAAGGCGGTTATTATATTAAACCAACGCTGTTTAAAGGTCATAACAAAATGAGAATTTTTCAAGAAGAAATTTTCGGACCTGTTCTAGCAGTTACGACTTTTAAAACTACTGAAGAAGCAATTGAAATTGCTAATGATACGATGTATGGTTTAGGTGCAGGAGTTTGGACTCGAGATGCACATGAAATTTATCAGGTTCCAAGAGCAATTCAATCGGGTCGTGTCTGGATTAATCAATACCATTCTTATCCGGCAGGAGCGCCTTTTGGAGGCTATAAACAATCTGGAATTGGTCGTGAAAACCACAAAATGATGTTAAGCCAATACCGTCAAACTAAAAACATGCTGATTTCTTATGACAAAAAGAAATTAGGATTCTTCTAAAGAATATAAACCTGGGAATAGAAAATTAATCAGGTTTTCTATTCTCGTAAAACCATAGAATTATGCTTCCTAAAACAATGAAAGCCGCGGTCGTTAGGGAATTTGGATCTCTTTTAAAAATTGAAGAGGTTGAAGTAAAACGTCCAGGCAGAAATGAAATTCTTGTAAAAGTAATTGCAAGTGGCGTTTGCCACACCGATTTACATGCTGTAGATGGAGACTGGCCTGTTAAACCAAAAATGCCATTAATTCCTGGACACGAAGCTGTTGGTTATGTTGCCGCAGTTGGTCAGGATGTAAAAAATGTAAAAGAAGGCGATGCCGTTGGTGTGCCTTGGCTTTACAGCGCGTGCGGTGGATGCGACCATTGCATTACAGGTTGGGAAACTTTATGCGACAGCCAGCAGAATGGAGGTTACAGTGTAGATGGCGGATTTGCAGAATTTGTTATTGCAGATGCCAGATATGTTGGAATTTTACCTTCAAATGTGAATTTTATCGAAATGGCTCCAATTTTGTGCGCTGGTGTTACTGTTTACAAAGGATTGAAAGAAACTGAAGTTAAACCTGGCGAATGGGTAGCAATTTCTGGAATAGGAGGTTTAGGGCACGTTGCAGTGCAATATGCAAAAGCTATGGGAATGAATGTTGCAGCAATAGATATTGGTGATGATAAATTGGAACTGGCAAAAAAATTAGGTGCAGATTTGGTTGTAAATGCCAAAAATCAAAACCCTGGAGAATTCTTAAAGAAGGAAGTCGGTGGTATGCATGGGGCATTGGTTACTGCAGTTTCTCCGATAGCTTTCAAACAAGGGCTTGAAACATTGAGAAGAAAAGGTACAATGGCATTAAACGGACTTCCTCCAGGCAATTTTGATTTGTCTATTTTCGATACGGTTCTTAATAGAATTACCATTAGAGGTTCAATTGTGGGAACTAGAAAAGACATGAAAGAAGCAATAGAATTTGCTGTCGACGGAAAAGTCAAAGCGACAGTTACTACTTCTAAATTAGAAGATGTAAATACTGTTTTTGATAAAATGAAGAAAGGTGAAATTGAAGGTAGAATTGTGTTAGATATAGCACAATCTTAACTAGTTGGTTATGTTGAAGCAGTAGACTCCTAAAAAAAGTTTACTGCTTTTTTTAAATATGAAAATGATGATTAGACGAATTGATGCCACAGAAAAAGCAATAGAATTAATAAAAGTTCTAAAAGAGAAACATGGAGATTTAATGTTTTATCAAGCTGGAGGTTGTTGCGAAGGAACACAGCCACAATGTTTTGAAAAGGGAGGTTATTACCAAAGAACCGGAGATGTTTGTATTGGAACTGTAGAAGATACCGAGTTTTGGGTAGACAAAGATCTATTTGAATATTGGAAACATGCACATTTTACTTTAACTGTAATTGATGCATTTGGAGTTGGAGGTTTTTCCTTAGAAACGCCATTGAAAAAAACATTTCAAATAGAGTATAGAATTTTCACTCCAGAAGAAGAAAAAGATTTAGAATCTGTTTTTAGGATTGAATAGTTTTTTTTTAAGGCTCAAAGGTTCAGAGTTACAAAGATGCAGAGGTTTTAAGTAATGAGAAAAAAAGCCTTCATTATAGTTTACATTATATTTTATAAATTGAATTTTTGACAAAGAAATAAACCTTTGTACCTATGAACCTATGTCCCTTTGTACCTAATTAATATAAAGTAACTGATACTGTTTCGGTGTGATTCCTTCATATTTTTTAAATAATCTGATAAAGTAATTGGCATCTTCAAAACCAGCTAAATAACAAACTTCGTTAATTTGTAAAGTTGGATTTTTCAATAAATTTTTAGCACATTTTATTTTTTCATTCAAGATATATTCAATCGGACTCATCCCAAGTTCGCGTTTGAAGAAACGATAGAAAGAAGTGGTGCTCATGCAAGCTTTTTCGCTCAGCGATTTTAAGCTCATATTTTCTTTTAAATTCTGTTTAATATATTCTGTAACTTCTTTGATTGGATTGTTACTTTCAATAAATTTTCCTTCGTCTAAAGATTTTACTGTTTGTGTCTGAATAATTCTAATCAATAATTCTTTTAAAGTCAAATCGGCTAAAACATCTTTGGTAATCGACGTACTCATACATTCTTTAATAAGCTTATTTATGGTTGTCGCCATTTCAACATTATTATAAAAGAAATAATTTTGATAGTTTAATTGCCAAAACATATTATTTCCTTCTTTAGGATATTGTTCGTTAAGGAAATTTAAGATTTCGGTAATTTTTGCGTGATCAATAGCTAAAGCAAGGCATTGTGTCGGGTTATTTTTAGAAGCTTCAGGAAAATCTATTTTCATTTCTACATTCGAAGGAACAATCACTGTTTCGCCTGGCAGATATTCAAATTCTGGATCATCAAAAAGATGCATGACTTTTTTGCCGCGAAGCATGCTTGTCACAACCAAATCATTAAATTTCAGAGGAACCATTTTGGTTGATTCGTATGTTTCAAATAAATTTAATTCACAATGGCTCAAATTGTAAATTGTTCGATTTTCAACAAGAGTTTTTAATGATTTTTCTTGTGATAATTGAAGTGGATTAACTAGAAATCGCTGGCTATTCATCGAAATTTAAATTTTTGGTGAAGACTTTAAATTTAATGAAAATAAGAATATAAAAGGCAGATTTAACGTTTTATTAAATCAGTTCTTCTACATGTTTTTTGATGTTTTCCGATATCTTTTTCGTCGGAAGATCATTTTCATCGTCGCCAAACGGATCTTCAATTTCTTCGGCAATTAACTCCAAACTCGCCAAAACGTAAAAGATAAAAACTACGACAGGAGCAACAAAATATCCTAAACTTACAGAATATCCAAATGGAAGTGTCATCGTATAAAAAAAGATGAATTTTTTGATGAAAGCGCTGTAAGAGTAGGGAATAGGTGTATTTTTAATACGTTCGCAAGCACCACAAATATCTGTAAAAGCAACCAACTCATCATTTAAAGTAATCAGCTGATCGCCAGAAATCTTTTCAGCATCATACAAATCATTAATTTTGTGATACATGATTCTTTTTAACTGATTTGGTTTGTGTTTGTGATTATCCAATTCTAGATAAACATCTTCAAACAGCATTTTACTAGTTTCTTCATCTTTTAAATGTTTGTGCAAAATGTCAGCATACATCGGAATGTATTTTCTAAAAAACTTTCTGTCATTTTCTTCTTTTAAAATTGCCGAAAGTTTAATAGCAAAATTACGGCTGTTATTTACAAGTCCACCCCAAAGTTTTCGGCCTTCCCACCAGCGATCATAAGCAGTATTGGTTCTAAAAACAAGTAAAAGAGAGATAACAAAACCAAGCATTCCGTGCATGATTGGAATGTTGTGGATATAATCGTTTTTTGTAACCTTAAAATATTCAACTTCAAGATATCCGACAACAGCAGAATAAATTCCGATGGCAATCATAATCGGAAACAGTTTGCGAACGGTATCTGATTTATGAAAATGAAAAATAAAAGTAAACCAATCCTTGGTGTTGTACGAAATCATTTAAGTTTGTTTTGAAACAAATTTAAATTAAAAATCGACCTAATTTGGCTTAGAGTAAAAAAAAATCTGCTAAATCTGCGAGAGTAAATTTAGCTCGCAGATTTAGCAGATAATATGATAAATTAAAAACTAACGGAAATCAAAAAGTAATATTTCCAGCTAATTCCTTTAAGGCAATTTCAGATAATTTTGCTTCGTATTGCGCATTGCTATAACGTACTTTTGCATTGACATAATTCAACTGAGCGGTTCTAAAATCTAGAGTGGTAATGGTTCCGATTTTGAATTTATCAAGCGTAATATCTAAATTTTGTTTCGCTATTGCTTCATTATCTTCTTCCAAATCAATTAATTCTAAATTGGTTAAATACGTTTGAAAAGCCGTACTCAATTGTGTATTTAAAATCATGTTTTGCTGTTCTATGGCAATTTGCGTATTTTCTATCTGCATTTTAGCCACTTTTTCATTTCGATGCTGATTGAAACCATCAAATATGTTCATTGAAGCATTGAATCCATAATTTAAACCTCGTGATGAATTTTCACTTGTAAAACCTAAACTTGATTGGCTTTCGGCAAAGTTATAACCGGTAGTTAATCTAAGAGTAGGGTATCGGTCAGCTTTTACTTGTTTTAATTGTAATTCAGCTATACGTTTATTGATGATTTGCGATTCTAACGCTGGATTTTGTTTTTGCGCCAGATCCATTAAATCTGCTAAAACTAATTTATTATCAACAGTAACTTCGTTTGTTACTTTGAAATCAATTTTTGGATCTCGAGCTAAATATTGATTTAATAAGATTTTTGCGTTGGCATAAGATTCTTTTTGTCTCAGCATAGCTACTTGATCAGTATTTAAATCAACTTGTGCGTTTAAAACTTCTAATTTGGACGCTTTTCCAATGCTAAATCTATTCTGAGCCAAAGTTAATCTTTGCTTAGAAATTACAATTGTAGTATCTAAAGCCGCCAATTGATATTGTTGCTGTACCAAATCATAATAAGCGGAGTTTACTTGACCGATTTTAACTAAAATAGTTCTTTTAAGTTCTGCGTCGCCTAATTTTTGAAGTTCCTGCAATTGATCATATTTAGCAAACATTTTCATTCCATCAAAAACGGTCCATCCTAAACTTACACCATAATTTAAGCTATTATTTTTGGCGTTATTTAATGTAGTTGAAGTACCATCTTGACGAACCTGCGTTGAGTTTGTAAGGTTATTATTGTCAACAATAGAAGCAGTTGCTGTTGGCAGCATTCCAGCATTTCCAATAGTTACGTTAGTTTCGTTTATTTTGGAATTATTTTTAGCGATTTTAATCTCAAAATTATTTTCCAAAGCTATAGTCATAGCTTGTTCAATAGTTAGAACTTCCTGTGCATTCGCCTGAATAATGCAAGCAAACAGAATTAGTAAAGTGAAGTATATATTTTTGATATTCATGTTTATTTTCTTTTACCAGAGAATCACGAGTTTTATTTTGTAAAAATCGTGATTTTTAGGTTTCTATTTTATACTTTCTTTTTCGTATTCGTCAATATGGTCAAATTCTGGATAATGTTTTCTAGCTCTAGACCACATAAAATAAATGGCAGGAATTACGAAAAGTGTTAGTGCAAGTGAGAAAATAGTTCCTCCCACAATTACAACTCCCATACCAATTCTACTTGTTGACGCAGCACCTAATGACATAGCAATTGGAAGCGCTCCCAAAGCAATTGCCAAACTCGTCATTAAAATTGGACGTAAACGTGCTTCTGAAGCTTCTAAAATAGCTTCTAATTTCGGTTTTCCTTGTTCTCTTAATTGGTTGGCGAATTCTACAATCAAAATACCGTTTTTAGTTACCAGACCAATTAACATTACGGTACCAATCTGACTAAAAATATTCCACGTTTGGTTGAATAACCATAAAGAAAATAAAGCTCCAGCAACCGCCATTGGAACCGTCAAAATGATAATAAAAGGATCAATAAAGCTTTCAAACTGTGCAGCTAAAATTAAGAAAATCAATAGTAAAGCTAATCCGAAAGCGAAAGAAGTATTAGAACTACTTTCTACGAAATCTCGAGATTCTCCAGCTAAATCGGTTGTAAAAGTTTCATCTAATACCTTAGCTTTAATTCTGTCCATTTCCTGAATACCGTCGCCCATACTTTTTCCTGGCGCTAAACCAGCGGCAACTGTTGCAGACATGTAACGATTGTTGTGATATAATTGTGGCGGATTACTTTGCTCGTATACATTTACAACGTTATCCATCTGAATCAATTCTCCATTTTTGTTTTTCACAAACATTGATGTCAAATCCAAAGGTTTCGATCTGTCTTTTTGATCGAACTGACCAATTACCTGATATTGTTTTCCATTTTTAATGAAATATCCAAAACGCTGTCCACTCAAGGAAAGCTGCAAAGTTTGCGCAATATCTAAAATCGAAATTCCTAAACTTTCTGCTTTTGCACGATCAATGGTTACGTTGATTTCAGGTTTGTTAAACTTCAAGTTAACATCTGTTGTAGAAAAAACGTCGCTTTTTCCAACTTCTGCCATAAACAACGGAATTTTTTCTCTTAGTTTATCAAAATTAGGAGCTTGAATAATGTATTGAATCGGTAAACCTCCACGTCTGTTTACAGCAATTGTTGGCTGTTGTGTAACCGAAGTTTTAGCATTTGGATATTGTTTAGTCCATTTAGTTAATTTGTCGGCAATCTCTTTTTGAGATTTTTCTCTTTCATCAACATTTTTCAAAGTCAAACGAACCAATCCGCTGTTTACAGAATTCGAACTAAATCCTGGAGATGTAATTACTAAAGCTACTTTTTTCTCTGGAATTGAATCATCAATCAGTTTTGAAATTTCCTGCATAAAACGGTCCGTATACTCGTATGAAGATCCTTCAGGAGTTGTCATACGCATGGTTACAGAACTTCTATCATCATAAGGAGCAGTTTCTTTTGGAAGAATAGTAAAAAATAGATAAATCAATCCAAAACAAGCAATAAGAATCGGAAAACTAATCCATTTTCTATCCATAAATTTCGTTAGCGCTTCAGCATAACTACTATTCATTTTTTCAAAAAACGGTTCTGTTTTAATATAGAATTTTGATTTTTTCTGCTCGCCGCCTTTCATTAAATAAGCATTCAACATTGGCGTTAAAGTCAATGATACAAAGGCAGAAATTAATACAGCAGAACCAATTACAACACCGAATTCCCTAAATAATCGTCCGACGAATCCTTCTAAGAAAATTACAGGTAAAAATACCGCAGCCAAAGTAACTGAAATAGAAATTACAGCATAAAATATTTCATTGGAACCTTTAATAGCGGCTTCAATAGGAGACATTCCTTCTTCAACCTTTTTGAAAATATTTTCAGTAACAACAATACCATCATCCACGACCAAACCTGTGGCCAATACAATTGCAAGTAGTGTTAAGACATTAATAGAAAAACCAAACATCCACATAATGAAGAATGTAGCAATCAAAGAAACGGGAATATCAATTAAAGGTCTGAACGCAATTGCCCAGTCTCTAAAGAACAAATAAATAATAATAATTACCAGAATAATCGAAATTCCTAAAGTTTCAGCAACCTCAAGTACTGATTTCTTTACGAAAATGGTATTGTCAAGAGCGATATTCAGTTTAATGTCTTTCGGAAGATCTTTTTGTAAAGCTTGGTATTTTTTGTAAAATTCTTTAGAAATATCTAAATAATTTGCTCCAGGCATTGGCACAATCGCCAAACCAATTAAAGGAAGTCCAGATTGGCTTAATTTTGTTTCTAGATTTTCTGGACCTAATTCGGCACCTCCAATATCACTCAAACGAATAATTTTATCTCCGTCTGTGCGAATGATAATGTTGTTAAATTCCTCTGCTTTAGAAAGATTGCCAACTGTTTTAACGGTTAATTCAGTGCTGTTTCCAGTTAATTTTCCTGAGGGCAATTCAACGTTTTGAGCATTTAAGGCCGTACGAACTTCTGCAACAGTACAACCATAAGCGGCCAATTTAGCAGGATCAATCCACAAACGCATGGCGTAGCGTTTTTGCCCCCAAATTTGAACGGCACTTACTCCAGGAATTGTTTCTAATCTTTGCGAAATAACATTTTCAGCATAATCACTTAATTCTAAAGAACTTCTTGTGTCACTTTGAACGGTCATCGAAATAATCGCCTCACTATCAGCATCTGCTTTTGAAACAACAGGCGGGGCATCTATATCTTGCGGTAAACTTCTGATGGCTTGCGAAACTTTGTCACGAACATCATTTGCAGCTTCCTCCAAATCTTTATCAAGATTGAATTCGATTGTAATATTGCTGCTTCCTTGGTTACTAGAAGAAGTAATATTTCGAATTCCGTCAATTGCATTTACTGCTTTTTCAAGAGGTTCTGTAATTTGTGATTCAATAATATCAGAGTTCGCACCAGTATAATTGGTACGAATGGAAACCTGTGCAGGATCAATCGAAGGAAATTCTCGAACACCCAAAAAAGTATAACCAATAAGACCGAAAAGTATAATTAACAGATTCAGTACAATGGTTAAAACAGGTCTTTTTATACTTGTAGTTGATAAACTCATATATGATTTATGATTTTAGAGTTCAGATTTTAGATTTGTTAATGAGAATTTTAAAACTCTTAACTCATAACCCAAAACTGATAACTTAAATGTTATTTAGTAACTTTTACTTTAATTGGCGCTTCGTTTTTTAAAGACATAACGCCACTTGTAATTAAAGTGTCTCCAGCTTTCAATCCTGCTAAAATCAAAATAGAAGAATCGGTTCTTGTTGTTGCGTCAACCATTACTTCTTTTGCTTTTCCGTGATCTGCTACAAAAACTTTTTTACCGTCTTGGACAGGAATGATAGCCTGAGAAGGTACAACAATTGCATCTTTAATAATATTTAATGGCAATTTAATATCTGCGAAAGTTCCAGGGAAAAGTTTTCCATCTGTGTTGTCAGCAATTGCACGAATTTGCAACGTACGAGTAGCAACAGCAACTTCTGGTTCTATAGCGTAGATTTTTGCAGAGTACGTTTTATCAGATCCAGAAACGGTAAAATCAATTGTAGAACCTGATTTAACTTGTGATGCATATTTTTCAGGAATCGAAAATGTGATTTTTAGTTTACCCGTATTTACCAATTTTGCTACTAAAACAGTCGGCGTAATATAAGTTCCAGGTGAAATAGAGCGCAAACCGATTTTTCCGGAAAAAGGAGCTCTTACAGATGTTTTAAAAATTTGAGCTCTAATTAATTGACTTTGAGCTTGAGCCGACGCGTGATCTGCTCTTGCAATATCGGCTTCTTCTTGGCTAATTGCCTCTTTTTGAAGAAGTAATTTTGCTCTTCTTTCGTTTTCTGCTGCTAAACCTTCTTTGGTTACAGCCTGTCTCAATTGAGCTTTTAGTTCAATATCATTTACTTTAAAAAGCACTTGTCCTTTGTTTACAAAAGTACCTTCGTTAAAAAATATTCCTTCAACAATTCCAGAAACCTCACTATGAATTTCTATTTGTTCGTTTGCTTCAATAGATCCCGTAAGTGATAAATTATTGTCAAAAGTGGCAGTTTTTATTACGATTCCATTAACAGTTGTTGGAGAATCTTTATCATTAAATTTTTTAGAGTCATCGTTTTTACTCTTGTTTGATATAATTCTGTAACTGATAAAACCACCAATTGCAATAATTAAAAAGGTGTAAATGAGGTGTTTGAGTTTCATAAAATTGAGGTGAATATAGATTTTAGGTTTGTGTTTTTAGTAAGCTTGCAAATTTAACTTTTTGTTGTGAAATCAAAGGCTCTTGGCTTTTATTTAACATTTGTATGTACAAAGGTTTGCATTTAGACTAATAGTAGAATAAAAGGTTTAATTAATGGTTAATTTTTTTTCTTTGAATAAAAGTTTGTAAGATAATTTATTCAGCTTTGAATTAGACTTTATATTCCTGCTTAAGTCAGAGATTTTCTATCTAAAAATAAATTTAATGTATTTTGTCTGATTTTTTTTGCACTTTATCGATTTTATTTGTAACATTGATACGTTAAACAAAAACATCGATTTTAACAGAAATGCTCGTGTTTAGCACCCTTATTTATGTTAAAATGTAAGAATGGAAATTGGTTTTTAGATTTTTTAATGAATTTACAGGTTTTTATTGTTAACAAGTGTTTACTTTTTTGGTGTTTTGATAATTAAAAAATAATTTATGAAGAAAACATTACTCTTAAGTTTATGGTTTACATTATTAGTTCTTGCAATTGGATATTTGTTTTGGCAGAATGAATTCAAATATAGTCTTCCAACACCAATTCCGAAAAATTATCACGCAATAGCAATGGGTTCTAAAATTGAGTTAGGCGCATGTTGTGCATTTGATAACAAACCTGTTTTTATACATTTCTTTAATCCAGATTGTCCTTGTTCCCGTTTTAATGTTCCTCATGTTAGTGATTTGATTAAAAAATATGGGGATCAGATCAATTTTAAAATTGTGGTTTTAAATAAACAAAAGAATTTTACTATCGCTGAAATTCAGGAAAAGTTTGATGCTAAAATCCCTGTTTATTTTGACGAAGCTATTGCTAAAAAATGTGGAGTTTTCTCAACGCCTCAGGCAGTTTTACTCGATCCTTCTCATAATTTATACTATCGCGGAAACTACAATAAAACCAGATATTGTACAGATACCAAAAGCAATTATGCCCAAATGGCAATTGATTCTTTATTGAGAAAAAAATACAGCCCTACTTTTAATGCTTTGGCTCTTAAAGCCTACGGATGTTCGTTACCAAAATGCACTAAATAAATCTATCCAAAACCCAAAAACTTAAATCTATGAAACCAAAAGCTAGTTTGAATGAACAGGATTACCTGCACAGTTTTATGTCTACAATGACACAAAAGTCAGATACAATTATCAATTATGTTCTTGCCGTTTATTTTCTTCTCGGTATAGGATTGTCTTTTAAATACGATACTTTTGAAATTGGTGTCGGAGTAGGAACACTGAATCTTCTTGCGTATTATTCGGCTAAATTTTTCATGAAAAACTCTAAGTTTTATCAATATGTTTTGTCTGTTGTGCTAGCTATTTTTATGGCGCAATATATTTACCAGATGCACGGAATGTTCGAAATGCATTTTACAGTATTTATTGCTAGTACAATTCTAATTATTTACCAAAACTGGAAACTTCAGATTCCTTTAACCTTACTAGTTGTATTGCATCACGCGGGATTAGCCTATTTACAGAATTATATTTATAATGATGCAACAGGGCTTCAAGTGTACTTTTCTCAAGTTAATTTTGATATTGAAACTCTTGCAATTCATACTGTTCTGGCAGCTGTTGTGTTTTTTATGAATGGTTATTGGGCTTATTATTTTAAAGAACATAGCGAAAATCATATTTCTAAAATTTCAGACGAATATGAATTGGAAAATATGAAATTGGCTTCTGCAAAATACAGCTCAATGTCGGCTACAAAAGATTACAACGATTTTATTCATAGAACAACTTTAGATCTTAAACTTCCAGTTAATTCAGTTTTAAAACTTATCGATGTTTCTAAAGGACATACAGATAATGATAAATTGCTTTCTTACCTTGAAATGATGCGAGAAAGTGCCAAAAAAATTGATGATTTGGTTAATGATATTCATGTAAAATCTACAAACAGTAGAAATTCAAATTAAAAACATTTCCCAAACCAACAATTAATTATATAACCGCTGTATGTTTAAGCATGATTTTCCGACAGCAGTGCCAACGCTGCATAATTTAAAGAGAACTATTGATGATTTTTTAAGAGAAAGTATAACGTTAAATTCAATCGACAAAATTGGTGCTGAAACCGAATTTGCTCATGAAGTTGCTGAAATTTTAAAAATTCATAAAAATAATTCTCAAGTACAAAATCTAGATTTTCAATATAAAAAGTTAATTCAGATTACCAGCGATATTCATCGTCTTGATTTGTTAGTTGATAATGAAATACCGGAATGGCTTGAAAATGAGTTAGAAACTGTTTTTCATAAAATCAGAAATATTCTGCTTGTTTTAGAAATTGAATTGAACTAAATCTTGTTATTAATGGTGTATTAACTTAAATACAAAAATTTATGGATACCAGAATAAATCGTCCAACGCCTTCAGACAGAGAAGTAGATTGGAATAAGAATAAAGTACTGCTTAGTAAAACCGACAAAAAAGGAACCATTTTATATGCCAATGAAGACTTTATAGATGTTTCTGGTTATGACGAATTTGAACTTATTGGCCAGCCGCATAATATTATTCGACATCCAGACATGCCAAAAGTTATTTTTAAATTTCTGTGGGACAGTATTAAATCGAGTGAAAATATTCATGTAATTATTAAAAACATGGCTAAAACGGGCCGTTATTACTGGGTTATTACCGATTTTAAAATCGTTGCAGATACTGATGGCGAAATAGTAGGCTTTTTTGGAACAAGAAAATCTGTTCCAAATGAAATTATCGTAAAATTTATAGAACCATTGTATAAAAAATTATTGCAAATCGAGGAAACTAGCGGTATTCAGGCTTCTGAAGAATATCTTGTTGGTTTTCTAGAAGAGCGAAAAAAAACTTACATGGAATACATCGATCATTTGATAGCCACTGGAAAAGACGACAAAAACAAGATAAGCAAAGGCTTATTCAGTGGTCTTTTTGAAAAGAAAAACGATTCCAAAAAATAAATAGAAATACTTCATTGTGTCAGCTGAAATTATTCAACCTTAAATTTGCCCCCCAACAAATCTAAATCACCTGAATAAAAACTTAACAAATGTTTTGAGTCTGATGCAGTGAAGTTTTTTTTTGAAGTTGCAAAGCGACAAAGGTTCAAAGGTTCAGAGGCTTACTAGTTTGACTTGTAACTTTGTCCCTTTGAACCTTTGTTCCTTTGAACCTTACGAAATATAATTCCAAATATTTTTCTTCTTAGTCAATTCGATGAAAATAGCTCTTAGAATGGCATTTTCTGGTTTTTGCAATGCAGAATCTTCTTTTAAGATTTTCATAGCGTAGTTACGAGCTAAAGATAAAATTTCTCTATCTTTTACAATATCTGCAATCTGAAGATTTAGAACACCGCTTTGCTGGGTTCCCATTAAATCACCTGGTCCACGAAGTTTAAGATCTACTTCGGCAATTTCGAAACCGTCATTGGTCTGAACCATAGTTTCCATTCTGGTTTTGCTGTCAGAACTTAATTTATGGCCTGTCATTAAAATACAATAACTCTGTTCGGCGCCACGTCCGACACGTCCGCGTAATTGGTGCAATTGCGAAAGTCCAAATCTTTCTGCACTTTCAATAATCATTACACTGGCATTTGGTACATTTACTCCAACTTCAATAACCGTTGTGGCAACCATGATATTGGTTTTCCCTTCAGAAAAACGTTTCATTTCAGAATCTTTGTCGGCAGGTTTCATTTTTCCATGCAAAATGGAAATCGAATATTGAGGAAGCGGAAAATCACGAGAAATACTTTCATAACCGTCCATTAAATCCTTATAATCCATTTTTTCAGATTCCTGAATCAACGGATAAACAATGTAAATCTGTCTGCCTTTTGCAATTTCATCACGAAGAAATTTCCAGACTTTCAAACGATTCGAATCAAATCGATGAACGGTTTGAATTGGCTTTCTTCCAGGCGGTAATTCATCGATTACAGAAATATCCAGATCGCCGTATAAACTCATTGCCAATGTTCGCGGAATCGGCGTTGCTGTCATTACTAAAACGTGTGGTGGAATATCATTTTTCTTCCATAATTTGGAACGTTGTTCAACTCCAAAACGATGTTGCTCATCAATTACGGCAAGTCCCAAATTCTGAAATTTTACTTTATCTTCCAATAAAGCATGAGTTCCGATTAAAATTTTAAGTTCGCCACTTTCTAATTCTTCATGAATAATCTTTCTTTCTGAAGTTTTAGTAGAGCCAGTCAGGATTCTAATATTGATATTTAGTGTTCGAGCAAATTCCGACAAACCAAGAAAATGCTGATTGGCCAAAATTTCAGTTGGTGCCATCAGGCAGGCTTGAAAACCATTATCAATTGCTAATAGCATGCTCATAAAGGCGACAATTGTTTTTCCAGAACCAACATCTCCTTGCAAAAGACGATTCATTTGGGCATTGCTTCCCATATCGGTTCGAATTTCTTTGATTACTCTTTTTTGAGCATTTGTTAAATCAAATGGCAAATGATTTTGATAGAACTCATTAAAAAGTTCTCCAACTTTAGCAAACGGATGTCCCTTTATTTTATGTTTTCTAATTAGATTTTTAGTAATTAACTGAAGCTGAATGAAAAATAATTCTTCAAACTTTAATCGGAATTGTGCTTTAGCTAAAATTTCTGCACTCTTCGGAAAATGAATATTAAATAATGCCGCTCTTCTCGGAATCAATTTTAGTTCTTCGATTAAAAAAGGAGGAAAGGTTTCTGTAAACAAAGCTTGTGTTTCTAGAAAAAGCTGTTCCATTATTTTATTAATAGTCCGGTTTGAAATGCCTTTATTCGCCAAAGCTTCCGTTGAAGGATATACGGGTTGCATTGCCGAACGAAGGCTTTTTTCATGTTCGCTTAATAATTCAATTTCAGGATGCGCCATACTAAATTGGCTTCCGTAAAGAGAACATTTTCCGAAGATTACAATCGTTTCATTTAGTTTTAAACTTTCTCGAATCCATTTATGGCCTTGAAACCAATTTAAATCAATTTGCCCCGTATCGTCTACAAAAGTAGCAACAAGACGCTTTTTGTTTTTAGCAAATTCAACCGTCTTGATGTGAATTATTTTTCCAATAATCTGAACTTCAGAACCTGTATTCTGCAATTCATTAATCTTATAATAACGTGTTCTGTCAATGTATCTATTTGGAAAAAAATTGACTAAATCTCCGTATTTATGAATGCCCAATTCCTTACGAAGCAATTGCCCGCGACTCGGACCAACGCCTTTTAAGTATTCAATTGGAGTTTCAAGGAGATTATTAGACATGGAAAAATTTTAGTTTTTTTGACTTTAGATTTTAGATTAAAGGGAATTGGGATTTAGATTTTTTTATTGGAATTTAATTGGAAAGCGAAGATAGATTTTAATTAGGAAATTTGAAAATGAATTCTATTTTCAGAACTTGAATCTTTCATTGTTAAAATTTTCATTTCAGACGCAACCTTTTGTAAACAGTGCAATCTTAACAATACATTATTTAAACAATGCTTACTAATTCAAATTGTTTAAGGCTCCGTTAATTTTTTTTGGCGGAGTTTTTTTTTGATTCAATTTGAAATGCAAACGAGATTTTCAACTACTTGAATATTATCTTATTGTTAAGTTGCAATGTAGTGACGCAACTATTTTAAGGAAGTAAAATCTTAATAATAAACGAATCCTTAAAACTTGTAAAAATGAAAAAAATTGGACTATTAATTGTATTACTGATTTCACTTATCTCTTGCTCTAATGATGATAATGACAATACGCCAACTGCAGATTACCATGGTAAATGGAACTTAACAAGCATGAGTAGAAATAAAAATCCCTCAGCAAATTCGATAGATATTATGGAATGGCAGGAAAGCTATATTTTTAGTTCTAGCGGTAAGTTTTCTAAAACAAGAATTAAAGACAATAAAAAAACTACTGTTTTTGGCACTTATACTGTTGTTGAAACTTCAGAACAAACTCAATTGACTTTAATTTATGGTGCGCAAAACGATATAATAGGAACTTGCACTGGAAATTTAACAGAAAATCTATATATCATTAAAACCGTTGGAAAACTATTCAGCACTTGGGGGATTTGCGATGGACCTTTGCTTAGCTATGATAAATCAAACTAAAAACTAGTAAAAATGAAAAAAAATGGACTATTAATTGTATTACTGATTTCACTTATCTCTTGTTCTAAAGACGATGCCTCTCCTAATTCAATTTATTACGGAAAATGGATGGAGGTTCCAGATCCTGCTGCTAATTCTATTGCTGGTTTCGAGGTTTATTATGTATTTAAAAAAGATAAAAAGTTTGTTAAAACAATACCTTCTACTAATGGTAATAAATCTCTATCGGGGCAATATGAGATTATAAAAAATGAAACTGGAACCAGTTTTGTTTTAACTTATCCGAGCGCTAACGAATCGATATCAAATTGCACGAGTGGTGCATTAATTGAAAATTATAAATTACAAGAAACTGATTATTTGGTGGATCAGGCATCAGTATGCGGGAGATATAAGGCATTTAAGAAAGCAAAATAAAAACCGTAAGTTTGCGTAGAATTAAAAGTATTCAGTTTAAGAATTGAATACTTTTTCTTTTTTAATAAATTTAAGATCATGACAACACACTTAGCACTTTTACGCGGAATAAACGTTTCGGGACACAATATGATGAAAATGGAAGCTTTGAAAGCAATGTTAGAAAATATTGGTTTTCAAAATGTTAGAACGTATATGCAATCTGGAAATGTTTTTATTGATAGTGAAGAAGAAGCTTCGAAAGTGGGTTTTATGATTAAACAGGAGATTTTTAAAGTTTTCGGACATGAAGTTCCTGTTGTTATGGTTACCAAAGAAAACCTGGAATCTTGTTTTGCAAATAATCCTTTTTTGAAAGAGAAAGATATTGATAACAAAAAGCTTTACGTTGCTTTTGTTTCTACAAGTTTAAAAAAAGAAATCATAAATGATTTAAAAATCAGTCAGTTTAAACCAGATGAAGCAAGTATTGACGAAAACAGAATTTTTGTTAAATATGCTGTTGGAGCCGGAAAAACTCGATTTGATCAAAAATATATTGAGAAAAAACTAAACGTAACTGCTACAATGCGTAATTGGAATACAGTTACTAATTTGCTTAAAATGTATTCAGAATAAATACTATTTAGAAACTAAATCGCAATACCAAAATCCAAAATCAAAAGCAGTTTCTTCATTTGTGTCGCATGCAGTATTCGAAGAATCTGTTTTTGGTTTTTCATATTTACGATACACAATTTCACCAATTTCAAACTCAATTGGTTTTGAAAAAATAGGTCCGTCGAACGCAAAAGTGTGAAATTCACCATTTTCGCCGCAAACATCAACATTTTCAGGCAAATCATTTATGAAATCCTGATCGATTATTCTGCCAACAAAACTTTTGTCCAAATATTTTTCGTTTACGCAAACCACAATAGTTTTAAATCCTAGCGAAATAAATTCTTGAATTAATTCTTTTGTTGGAATTTTCCAAATTGGAAAAACGTCTTTAAAATCGATTTTTGCTAATTGATTTTCTCTATATTGACGTAAATCTTCCAAAAAAATATCACCAAAAACAGAATGTGTTATGCCATTATTTTTTAATTCGGATAATGTTTCGGTCATTACATTTTCATAAATTTCCATTGTTGGCATTTCTGGAATTTCCATTATTTTTAACGGAATTCCAATACTTTCTGCTTGTGCCTTTAATAAGTCAACACGAACGCCGTGCATAGAAATTCGCTGATAATGTTGGTTTACACTTGTTAGTAAACATTCAATTTTATAAGCAGGATTTTGAAGAATTTTATACAAAGCAAGAGCAGAATCTTTTCCGCTGCTCCAATTAAATAAGGCTTTTTGAGGTACAGACACAATTTGGAATTTTAATACGGTAAACTTACAAATTTCATTCTATTTGTTGATGAAAGGTTTGTAACTTTGGAATTTCGCCTTCAAAATTCTTTTCAATGAAATACATTTTTCTATTATTTACCAGTTTTCTTTTTGCACAGCAAACTCAATGTGTTGATTTTAAATCTGTTTCAGGTCAATTGTCTTTAAATTCAAAAGAAAAAACAATTTCTGGAACGGTTGATTTTGAATTTGAGGTTTTAAAAGACTGCGATACCATTTCGCTTGACGCAAAAAACATGGAATTTTCAAATGTGAAAATCAACGAAAAAGAGATCGTTTTTATAAATACAACAAAGCAATTAAAATTGGTTTTTCCTTTCAAAAAAGGACAAAATAATTTGACTTTCAATTATATTGCAAAACCAAAACAGGCGTTGTATTTTGTTGATATTGAAAATAATGAAGTACAAATCTGGACACAAGGACAGGGCAGATACACCAGTAATTGGTTTCCAAGTTTTGATGACGTGAATGAAAAACTAATTTTCAATCTCGGAGTTTCTTATGACAAAGATTATCAGGTGGTTTCAAACGGACTTTTAAAAGAAAAAACAACAAACGGAAACCTGAATTTTTGGCAATATCAAATGCAAAAACCAATGAGTTCGTATTTATTAATGTTGGCGATTGGAAAATTTGATAAAAAAGAATTTAAGTCGAAAACTAGAATTCCGTTAGAATATTATTACGAGCCTAAAGATTCAGATCGTTTTGAGCCAACGTACCGTTATTCTAAACGAATTTTTGATTTTTTAGAAAAGGAAATTGGCGTAAAATATCCGTGGCAGATTAATAGACAGCTTCCAGTTAGGGATTTTTTATATGCAGGAATGGAAAATACAACATCAACACTTTTTGCAACGCGTTACGTGGTAGACTCCATCGGATTTTGCGATAGAAATTACACCAACGTAGACGCGCACGAATTGGCACATCATTGGTTTGGAGATTTAATTACAGCCGAAAGCAGCACGCATCATTGGCTTCAGGAAGGTTTCGCGACTTATTTTGCTTTGCTTGCCGAAAAAGACATTTACGGAGAAGACTATTTTTATTCAAAATTATACGATACAGCGCAACAGATAAAGTTTGCTTCAAGAACAGATACAATTCCGGTTTTGAATGCAAAAGCAAGTTCACTTACTTTTTATGAAAAAGGAGCGTGGACATTATTCGTTTTGCACGAATCAATTGGCGATAAAGCGTTTAAAAAAGCTATTAAAAATTATTTAAACAAATACGCTTATCAAGCGGTAAACACTCAAAATTTCTTTGATGAAATACGAAAAGTTTCAGATTTTGATTTGGATAAATTCCAAAAAACTTGGTTAGAATCTACCGCTTTTGATACTCCGACAGCCAACGCTTTATTGAGTAAAAATAAAACGATTCAGAAACGATTAGAAATCGACAAATTGAAAAAAACGCCTTTAGCAGATAAAATAGATGTTTTGAAAAATGTTCTAGAATCTGATTTTTATGAGTCTGTTAAAGAAGCGGTTGTTGATCAGTTGGAGAATGAAAAATATGAAGCCAAGAAAGATCTTTTGCTTTTAGCTTTAGAAACGAATAATGTAAAAGTTCGTCAAAACGTGGCAGAAATATTAACTAAAATTCCAGAAGATTTTAGACAGAATTACGAAACTTTATTAAACGATAAATCATATCAAACTCAAGAAATTGCATTGTATTGGTTATGGAGAAACTTTCCCGATCATAGAACAGAATATTTAGACAAATCAAAAAATTGGATTGGATTCAACGACTTTAATCTGCGTACTTTATGGCTTTCTTTGGCCTTGTCAACAAACGGTTACAGTAATGATTCAGAATCTTTAATCAATGAATTAATAGCATTTTCATCCACAAAATATGAAGCTACAACAAGACAAAATGCGTTAGAAAAACTTATTGCTTTTAAAATTATTAACGATCAGGTTTTGAGTAATTTAGTAAAAGCCACAACGCATCATATGTGGCAATTTTCAAAGTTTGGAAGAGATACAATTCGACTTCTGTTAAAAAATCCTGAAATGCGTGCGTCATTTAATAGAATTTTGCCTAATTTGACACCCGATGAACAGTTTCAATTAAATCGTTTGTTGAAAGAATAGAAAATAGAGAAAAGAATATAGAAAATAGAGCGAGTTGAAGTCTTTATTCTATTTTCTATATTCTTTTCTCTAAAATAAAATCCAAAAACAAAACCTACATTACAATTTATGAGAGCATTGGTTATTTCTGGTGGTGGCAGTAAAGGCGCTTTTGCTGGCGGTGTTGCCCAATATTTAATTGAAGAAAAAAAACACGAATATGATTTGTTTTTAGGCACTTCAACAGGAAGTTTATTAATTCCGCATTTGGCTCTCGGTCATATCAAAAAAATTCATTCTGTTTATACCAACGTTACCATGGCAAGTATTTTTAATATTTGTCCGTTTGTGGTAAAAAATAAAGACGGTGTCGACATTGTCACTATCAATCACTTTAATGTTCTGCGTCAGTTTTTTAAAGGAAAACGAACTTTTGGCGAAAGCAAAGGATTGAAAAAATATATTCAGAATAATTTTCTGCTTTCAGATTTTAATAAGCTTAAAAAATTAAAGACCGATGTCATTGTAACCGTTACTAATTTTACAACAAACGAATCAGAATATAAATCGATAAAAGATTGTACTTACGAAGAGTTTTGCGAATGGTCTTGGATATCAAGTAACTATGTTCCGTTTATGAGTTTGGTCGAAAAGAATAATTGCGAATATGGTGATGGCGGATTTTCTAGCTTGGTTCCGATACGCGAAGCAATTAATAGAGGCGCTACTGAAATTGATGTAATTGTGCTTGAAACAGAAGTGAATACAACAAAAACTGTAATTGGTAAAAATCCGTTTTCATTAATGATCGATTTGTTCCGAATTGCTTTAGATCAAGTCGAAAAACATGATATTGCTATAGGAAAACTTATGGCAAACAATAAGAATGTGAAACTTAACTTATATTACACGCCAATAAAATTAACCGATAACGCTTTGATTTTTAACAAAGATGTTATGAAAGAATGGTGGGAACAAGGTTATGAATATGCTCAGAATAAATCGGAAGTTATGAGTGATAACAAGATATTGATTTAAGATTATAGTTTTTCCCATTCGATTAATTGCTTTAAAACTAAAATACAAGTTGCGTAAAAAACAAGTATAAAACCGAATTGGTATCTAATATTTAAAAGTTTTAAATGGTTGAATTCTGTTTCACTAATCTTTCTAATAATTTCACCTCTGTATTTTAGAACAAACTCATTGTTTAGAAAAACTGGATCACCACTTTCCATGCTAAACATAAAAGAAGCACTGATTGCTGTTCCTATAAAACTAACAAAGAATATTGTTAGCAACCACATCGAACAATTCTCAAAAAATGGAATTAACGAAATTGAGTTTGAGTTAAACAAACCATTGCTATTGTTTTCATTGAATTCTTCTAAGCGAGAATTGTTTTTGGCTATAAAAAAGGAAGGAATAAAAACCACAAAAACAGCTGGAAGTAAAATCAATAAAAATGGCATTGTTTTTAGCAAATTAATGTTTAGAAAACTCAAGGCAACTATAATAATACATAGCGACCAGCCAATAATTGAGATTAAGAAAAGCGTCTTTTTCATTTTTTAATTAATACCAAAGGTCAGCAACTTCACTTTTTATAAAACTCAAAGCAGCATTACTTGGCGATTGTTTCTCTAATAAATCGTTTAAAATTACTTCTCGAAGTTTGTCTGCATTATCCACTTTATCGCTCATAGCAGCTTTACGTATCATTTGGATTGTTGCATTTTTTGCAGTTGTAATAATTGTCCAACATTCGTCAGACATATAAATTTGTTGAGTCAAATTATGTTCAAATTCTTGTTCGATTTGATCGATTACGAAGTTTTCATAATCGTGTTTATTTTGTGAAATCGGAGAAACTCGAATCAATAATTTCGTCAAATTAATACGTTCCAAAAATAAAGTCATACGCTCGTAAGCTTGTAAACGAACTGGAAGCGATTCTTTATGAGCTTGTTTGTTTAATAAAAAAGCGCGTTTTCTGTCATTATTTTTAATATGCAATTCGAAAAAACGATATGCTACAACTCCTGTAACTAAAGCTGGTAAAGTATAACTTGCAAGTTCTATAATCTTATTGAAATCCATTTGAATAATTTTTGAACAAAAATATACTTTTTGAGGAGAAATCCACTTTAAATTTATGCTAATAAACAAAAAGGAACACCTACTTTTGCAACTTGTTTTTTGTATGTTCGAAATATCTTTATAATGGATTTGTACATAATATTTTTTCTTTGTTTAGCAGCTTTTGCAGCAGGATTTATTGACGCCATTGTTGGCGGCGGCGGCTTAATTCAGACTCCAATGGGATTAATTCTTTTGCCAAATCTTCCCGTTTCAACAGTCATTGGAACCTTAAAAATTCCAGCTTTTAGCGGAACAGCTTTTGCAGCTTTTCAATATTTGAAAAAAGTTGTTATTCAATGGAAATTATTAATCATAATGATGTGTTTGGCAGTTCCTTCTGCTTTTCTCGGTTCTACAATTTTAACGCTTGTCAGTAACGATTTTATGAAACCACTTTTGTTAGTCGTTTTGTCGTTTTTGTTTATTTATACTTACGCAAAGAAAAACTTCGGACAGCATGTTGCTAAAGATCATTCAGAAGCCACTCAAATAATTTACGCGGTTGTAATTAGTATAATTATCGGTTTTTATGACGGATTTATTGGTCCAGGAACGGGAAGTTTTTTTGTTGTGGCTTTTATTGCACTTTTAGGTTTTGATTTTCTTCACGCTTCCGCGAATGCGAAAATGGTGAATCTGGCTACGAATTTTGGTTCGATTTGCTTGTTTATGATTAAAGGAAAAATAATTTGGACAATCGCAATTCCGATGGCAATTAGCAACGGACTTGGAGGTTGGCTTGGAGCAAAACTAGCAATTAATAAAGGAAATGGTTTTATTAGAATTTTCTTTCTAGTTGTCGTTGTCGGAACTTTGATCCGTTTTGCTTATGATGTGTTTTTTAAGTAAGTTACTAAGGTTCTAAGATATTAAGTTGCTGAGCTTTTCCTTTTGAACTTATAGTTAAAGTTGTTTTTTGTAACTATAAATTGACTATTTTTGTGTCATATTTTGATAATTTAATTTACATGAAATGATAGAAATAGTTGAAAATTATGAGAAATATGTTAATTCATTACCTGAACTAATAGATAAATCATATTACAAAACGGAATTTTTTATTCAAAAACTAGGATTAAAACATGCAACTTATTATAGAAAATTGAAGGCGAATAGTTTTACACATCAAGAAGTAAAGCTAATTACTTCTTTACTGTTTCCCGAAGAAATTTTAATGCAAGAATTACAGAAAAGCCAAGAAGATATAAAGGCTGGAAGAACAGTAGACTTTGAAGATTTTAAACAAAAATTAAGAGCTAAGTATAATATCTAATTCTAGCGGATTTCTTTTATTGTCCCAGAATAAAGCAATGTAAATTGTTTGTTCTTCTATTAGATAAAATAAAAACACTTGATTTGATATTGGAAACTTTCTATAGGAAGTTTTTTTATATTTAGAACCTATGAAATTATTCTGAATAATTACTTCTATTGTGAAGATGGTTTGATTTGAAAACTTAGCAGCTTTTTGATCATTATAGTTGCTAATAATTTGCGAAAATGTTTTTTCGGCATTTTCTGTTAATTTTACTTTCATTTGCTTCTGCATAAATTTGGAAATACAAGATAATTTTAAAGAATTTTCTTTCAATAAATTCCAGAAAAAATGTTTGAATCTAGCCCCGATTGAGGCGATATCCTCGTAGCGGAGCGAAGAGATAAAGCCGAAAGCGGGAAACCATGTCTAATAAAATGCCAATTGTTTGGCTTCAAAAAAAACTTAGTTCCTTAGCGTCTCAGCATCTTAGGAACTTTCTTTTTTAATTCTTATTTTTGCATAAAAGGAGAAAAATTACATGCAGAAATATATTGACCAGCTCAACGAAGCGCAGAGAGCGCCTGTTTTAAAGAAAGACGGGCCAATGATTATTATTGCTGGTGCAGGTTCGGGAAAGACTCGTGTTTTAACAATTAGAATTGCTTATTTAATGCATCAGGGAATTGATGCGTTTAATATTTTGTCGCTGACTTTTACCAATAAAGCGGCAAGAGAAATGAAACACAGGATTTCGGATATTGTGGGAGCATCTGAAGCAAAGAATCTTTGGATGGGAACTTTTCACTCTATTTTTGCACGTATTCTTCGTGCAGAATCTGATCATTTAGGATATCCTTCCAATTTTACTATTTACGATTCTCAGGATTCGGCGAGACTGATTTCTTCCATTATTAAAGAAATGCAGTTAGACCGTGATATTTACAAACCTAAACAGATTTTAGGACGAATTTCGAGTTATAAAAACAGTTTGATTACGGTTAAAGCCTATTTTAATAATCCAGAATTGGTTGAAGCCGATGCAATGGCGAAAAGACCACGATTGGGAGAAATTTATCAGCAATATGTAGAGCGTTGTTTTAAAGCAGGTGCGATGGATTTTGATGATTTGTTGTTGAAAACCAACGAATTGTTAACTCGTTTTCCAGAAGTTTTGGCTAAATATCAAAATCGTTTCCGTTATATTTTGGTTGATGAGTACCAAGATACAAACCATTCTCAGTATTTGATTGTGAGAGCTTTATCTGATAAATTTCAGAATATTTGTGTGGTTGGAGATGATGCACAGAGTATTTATGCTTTCCGTGGTGCGAATATCAACAACATTTTGAACTTCCAAAAGGATTATGAAGGCGTTGTAATGTTCCGTTTAGAGCAGAATTACCGTTCGACTAGAAATATTGTGGAAGCTGCAAATACAGTAATGGAGCACAACAAAACGAAACTGGATAAAGTAGTTTGGACAGCCAATGACTTTGGCCCGAGAATTAAAGTCCACCGAAGTTTGACAGATGCTGAAGAAGGACGTTTTGTAGCGAGTACCATTTTTGAACAGAAAATGCAGAATCAATTGCATAATGGTGCTTTTGCAATTTTATATCGAACGAATGCGCAATCGCGTGCAATGGAGGATGCGCTGAGAAAACGTGATATTCCTTATAGAATTTATGGAGGATTATCTTTTTACCAACGTAAAGAAATTAAAGACGTTTTATGTTATTTGCGTTTGGTTCTGAATCCGAAAGATGAAGAAGCTTTGATTCGTGTTATTAATTATCCAGCACGTGGAATTGGTGATACAACTGTTGAAAAATTGACAATTGCCGCTAACCATTACAAGCGCTCTATTTGGGAAGTAATGGTTAATATTGATAAAATTGATCTTAAGCTAAACGCTGGAACTAAAAACAAATTGAAAGATTTTGTTACGATGATTCAGAGTTTTCAGGTTATCGATCAGAATCAGGACGCTTTTTATATTACAGATCACGTTGCTAAGAAAACGGGTTTAGTTCAGGAATTGAAGAAAGATGCAACTCCGGAAGGAATGGCAAAAATTCAGAATATCGAAGAGCTTTTAAATGGTATTAAAGATTTTACCGAAGGACAAAGAGAAATTGATGGAGCAAGAGGTGCACTTTCTGAATTTATGGAAGATGTAGCTTTGGCAACAGATTTGGATAAAGATACAAATGATGAAGATCGTGTCGCTTTGATGACGATTCACTTAGCAAAAGGGCTTGAATTTCCACATGTTTTTGTGGTGGGAATGGAAGAAGATTTATTTCCAAGTGCCATGAGTATGAGTACGAGAAGCGAATTGGAAGAAGAACGTCGTTTATTTTACGTGGCCTTAACACGTGCAGAACATCAAGCGTATTTGACTTATGCTCAGTCTCGTTACCGTTGGGGAAAATTGACAGATAGTGAACCTTCTCGTTTTATTGAAGAGATTGATGGGCAGTTTTTAGAATACTTAACACCATCTGAAACTAATTACAGATACAAATCGCCAATTGATGGTGATATTTTTGGAGATGTAGATAAATCTAAATTAAGATTGTCAAAACCGGTAGGAGGAACGCCACCAAAACATATTACAGATAATAATCCGAAACCAGATCTTAATATTAGAAAATTAAAACCCGTTGCCGGAACGAATCCTAATGCAGTAAGTGCGCCAAATTTATTTGATAGTAAACTGACTGTTGGAAATATTGTTATGCACGAACGTTTTGGAAAAGGAGAAGTGATTAATCTTGAAGGCGTTGGAGCAGATAAAAAAGCAGAAATTAAATTTGAAGTTGGTGGAATTAAGAAACTTCTGTTGAGATTTGCTAAATTAGATGTTGTTGGTTAAAAGAATAAAGAATATAGAGAAAAGAAAATAGATAGTTAATATGTTGGATAAAGCACTTTCAAAAAGGCTCACTTTTATTGAAATTTACCAGTTTTTTGGAGGACTTGTTGGTTTATTACTAACAACTTATTTATTATTGACAACCAATCCTGGTAAATACAAAAATCCGTTTTTTGTTCCTTTAATTCTTCCTTTTATTTTTTTTGCTTTTTGTATTTATTCAGCATGGTTATTAAATAAGAAAAAATATTTGAGAGGATTAAATTTGGTTCTCGTTTCATTAATTTTACAACTGGTTGCTTTCGAATTTTGCGGAATATTTTAGAATAGCTGTAAATTTCACTCTAGATCTAACTAATGATTTGTTAGCAGGATTCGACTTTCAACCTTCACAATTTTTTGCAACATTAAATGGCAGCAACGAAACTTTGAAGTTTAAAATTAATCTGCTTGCTTTTGCAATGTTGTTTTTTGTGTCAAAAACTAAAAAAGAAATAAAGAGTAGTCTTTATTCTATTGTCTAATGTCTTTATTCTAAAAATAAAAATGGCCGAATTCATAAAAATATACCCAGATAAACCTAGTGAAGCTGCAATTGCAAAAGTTGTAAAAGTGCTTCAGAATGGTGGATTGGTAATTTATCCAACAGATACTGTTTACGGTTTGGGTTGTGATATTACCAATTCGAGAGCTTTAGAAAAAATTGCAAAAATAAAAGGTGTCAAATTGGAGAAAGCAAATTTCTCTTTTATTTGTCATGATTTAAGTAATCTATCAGATTACGTTCGTCAGATCGATACCTCGACTTTTAAAATTTTAAAGAGAGCATTGCCAGGTCCTTATACATTTATTTTGCCAGGTAATAATAATTTACCTAAAGAATTTAAAAAGAAAACTACGGTTGGTATTCGTGTGCCGGATAACAATATAATTTTAGAAATTGTCCGTCAGTTGGGAAATCCTGTTGTTTCTACTTCTATTCGTGATGAAGATGATGTAATTGAATATACAACTGATCCAGAACTAATTTTTGAAAAATGGCAAAACCTTGTAGATTTGGTTATCGATGGCGGTTACGGAGATAATGTCGGTTCAACTATCATTGATTTGTCTGAACATGAACCTGTAATTGTAAGAGAAGGAAAAGGCGATGTGGATATTTTGTAAAAAAAAACTTTAATTGTATTACAGTTTAAAAATTATGCCTAACTTTATTATAGTTAAAATTTAGTTAGTTAATTTAAAATAATGCATTCTTGATTTGTATTTAATTGGTTATTAAAAGGTAAATTAAGAATACAAAAAAAGCAGGTCAATCGACCTGCTTTTCTGTTTTAAAGCTATTTGAAAACAAGAATTATTTAGCTTGTTTTTTCATTTCTTTTTCAATCATATCATAGAATTGATCGATTTTTGGCATAACCACAATACGAGTTCTTCTGTTACGAGCTTTATTCTCAGCAGAATCATTAGCAACTAATGGTACGTAAGAACTTCTACCTGCAGCAATTAATTTAGCTGGGTTAACACCAAGATCGTTTGTTAATACACGAACGATAGAAGTAGAACGTTTAACACTTAAATCCCAGTTGTCTAAGATAACTCCGTTGCTTTTGTAAGGAACGTCATCTGTGTGTCCTTCAACCATACATTCGAAATCTGGTTTGTCATTTACAACTTTAGCAACTTTAGCCAAAACAGATTTGGCTTTATCACTTACGTCGTAGCTTCCGCTTTTAAATAATAATTTATCAGCGATAGAGATAAATACAACTCCTTTTTCAACATTGATTTCGATGTCTGGATCGTTGATTCCAACTGCTCCTTTTAAGCTTGTAACTAATGCTAAAGTAACACTGTCTTTTTTAGTTAAAGCATCTTGAAGTCTAGAGATTTTTAAATCTTTTTCTTTTAAGCTTTCAAGAGATTTTTCAAGGTTTTCAGCACCTTTAGTAGTTAAGATAGTTAAATCTTTTGAACTATTGATTAAGTCTTGATTATGTTGTTTGTAGCTTTCAGCAGTAGCAGCTAATCCAGCTTTTTCTTCTAAGCACGTATTTAATTTTACAGTACAAGAGTTTAACAAATCTTGAGTCTCTTTGTTTTTTGCTTCCAACTCAGCATATTTCTTTTTAGAAACACATGATGTTAGGGCCATTAATACTGATAGTGCGATAACTATTTTTCTCATAAATTTAATTTTAATTAGACTTGATTACAAATTTAGTTTTTAATATTTTGAATACTGTTAAAGATTTCTTTAAATACGGTCAATTTCCTTATATAATAAAGGAAAACGATGCTTTTTACCATATAGTATTGCTGTATTTGAAAATCTTTTCGTTTTCCGAGATATTTTAAAGATAAGCAATAAAATGAAAAATGTGCCTTTAAAATGGCAAAAGTATGCCCAAATTTTCCTTGTGTAAGAAAACGGATACCCGCAATTCCGTCTAAAACCATTCTGAAAAAAATCACCCAGAATAATCCTCTTTTTGGCAGATTTTTGACAAGCATTAATAATGAATTTCTAAAATTCAAATAGGTTTTTTTAGGATTACCTTGTTGTAAAGTTGCTCCTCCAACATGATAAACTACAGATTGAGAATTATACTTTATAATATGACCTTCATTTGCGGCGCGCCAGCATAAATCAATTTCTTCTTGATGAGCAAAGAAGCTTTCGTCAAAACCTTTTAATTCGTGATAAACATTTTTACGGATGAAGAAACAGGCGCCTGAAGCCCAGAACAATTCAATGTTATCATTGTATTGTCCATTGTCTTTTTCGACTGTATCAAATATTCTTCCTCTACAAAATGGGAATCCATATTTATCTATGAAACCACCCGCGCCTCCAGCATATTCAAAATATTCTTTGTTCTTAAAATCGAGGATTTTAGGCTGGATAATGGCTGTTTGTTTTTCGCTATCGAAAGTTTCGAGAATAGGTTTAAGCCAATTTTCGGTAACTTCAATATCCGAATTTACTAATGCATAGATTTCGGCATCAATATGTTGTAAAGCATCATTGTAGCCTTTTGCAAAGCCATGATTACCCGAGTTTTTTACAATTTTTACAGTAGGAAAATTTTCTGCGACGAATGCAATAGAATTATCTGTAGAAGCATTATCTGCTACATATATTGATGCACCTTCAGAAAATTGAATAACAGAAGGTAAAAACTGCTCAAGCAATTTTACCCCGTTCCAATTTAAAATGACAACTGCTATTTTATCCAAAAGTACCTAGTTCTTTATTATTTATTAATGGTTTTCTTTATAGTCAGGCAGGTTTCTCAAAAACTCATATTTTTCGTTTTCAAAATCCATTTGACAATAAAAATGGTTTAGTCCGTTTGTGACATTCAAAAACCGTGCCTGCATTGTCATATTGTAACGTGCAATTTGATCAAAAGTTGCTTGAGAGATTCTAACTTCGGGCGCTTTACATTCTACCAATATATGTATAGAACCATCTGAGTTAAAAACGACAACATCATATCTTTTTCTTAACCCGTTGACTTTTAAAACTTTCTCTACGTTAATTAGCGATTTTGGATATTTTTTTTCGTAAATTAGGTAATGAACAACGTGCTGACGAACCCATTCTTCGGGAGTAAGAATTATAAATTTTTTTCTTATTTCATCAAAAATAGACACTTTATTTTCGTTATTTTTGAACCGAAAACTATAGATTGGGAAATTTAATCGCTGCATAAAGCAAAAATATAAAATAGTTTCAGGTTTCTCCCGAAGTCTCGGGATAAAGTTTCAAGTTTTGAAACTACAACTGAAACTTTAAACTTGAAACAAAATTTAAATGGACGAAGTTGTAAAAATCGTTAATGATATAAAAGCCGGTAATATTAAGCCGATTTATTTTTTAATGGGTGAAGAACCGTATTATATAGATAAATTGTCTGAGTATATTGAACAAAATGTTTTAGCAGAAGAAGAAAAAGGATTTAATCAAACTGTTTTGTACGGAAGAGATGTTTCTGTAGATGAAATAGTTTCAACAGCTAAACGCTATCCGATGATGGCTGATCGTCAGGTTGTTATTGTTAAAGAAGCACAAGATTTATCGCGAACAATTGATAAAATTGAATCGTATGTAAATAACCCAATGGAAACCACGGTTTTGGTTTTTTGTTACAAATACAAAACGTTAGACAAGCGTAAAAAAGTAACCAAATTATTGGCTCAGAACGGAATTGTTTACGAAAGCAAAAAATTGTACGAAAATCAGGTTGGAGACTGGATTAAAAGGGTTTTAGCCGGAAAAAAATATACAATTGATCCAAAAGCAAATGCAATGTTAGTTGAGTTTTTGGGTACAGATTTGAGTAAAATTAATAACGAATTAGAGAAGCTTCAAATTATTTTACCGCAAGGAACCATGATTACTGCGGAACATATTGAAGAAAATATTGGTTTCAGTAAAGATTATAATGTTTTTGAACTTCGAAAAGCAATTGGAGAACGTAATCAATTGAAAGCATATAAGATAGCAGAAAATTTTGCTCATAATCCAAAAGAATATCCATTGGTAATGACAACTGGTTTGGTTTTCGGATTTTTTGTTCAGCTTTTAAAATACCACGGATTAAAAGACAAAAATCCTAAAAATGTTGCCACTGCACTTGGTGTAAATCCTTATTTTTTAAAGGAATATGATTTGGCTGTCAAAAATTTTCCTATGAGAAAAGTAAGTCAGATTGTTGGAGCTTTGAGAGACATCGACGTAAAGAGTAAAGGTGTGGGAGCCAATGCTTTGCCACAATCAGATTTACTTAAAGAAATGCTTTATAAAATATTTAATTAAGCCGTTAAAATTCACGATATTTGCGTTTCTAAAAATTTTACTACTTTAAAATAATTACACAATTATGGGAATGAATAAAAACACCATTTTAGGATGGGCTACTTTTATAATGGTACTTATGGGATTGTTGCTTATCGCTCTAGGAATCTTTAGATATAGTGATGTTTCTGGTTGGGGATTTGGTGCTGTTGGAGTTGGTTTTTTTGCTAATGCATGGGTATTCAACGCATTGAAAGGTAGAGTTTAGTTTAGATTTAAATTGAAAATTATAATAATTAACATAATAACATAAAAATGTCAGACGATAAGAAAGTAATTTTCTCAATGCAGAAATTGAGTAAAACCTATCAGGGAGCAGACAAACCAGTGCTTAAAAATATTTATTTGAGTTTCTTTTACGGAGCTAAAATTGGTATTTTAGGTCTTAACGGTTCTGGAAAATCTTCTCTTTTAAAAATTATTGCAGGAGTTGATAAAAATTACCAAGGTGATGTGGTTTTTCAACCTGGCTATACAGTTGGTTATTTGGAGCAGGAACCAATTCTTGATGATTCAAAAACGGTTATCGAAATTGTTCGTGAAGGAGCTGCCGAAACTATGGCAGTTTTAGAAGAATACAATCAAATTAATGATTTATTTGGTCTTGAAGAGAATTATTCAGATCCAGATAAAATGGATAAATTGATGGATCGTCAAGCCGCTTTACAAGACAAAATTGATGCTCTTGGCGCTTGGGAAATCGATACAAAATTAGAAATTGCGATGGATGCATTGCGTACTCCAGAAGGAGATACGCCAATCAAAAACCTTTCAGGAGGGGAGCGCCGTCGTGTAGCTTTATGCCGCTTGTTATTGCAACAACCAGATGTATTGTTACTAGATGAGCCTACCAACCACCTTGACGCTGAGTCAGTTCTGTGGTTGGAGCAACATTTAGCGCAATATTCAGGAACTGTAATTGCAGTAACGCACGACCGTTATTTCTTGGATAATGTAGCTGGATGGATTTTAGAGTTGGATAGAGGAGAAGGTATTCCATGGAAAGGAAACTATTCTTCTTGGTTAGATCAAAAATCAAATCGTTTAGCTCAAGAAGAAAAAGTAGCATCTAAACGTAGAAAAACTTTAGAGCGTGAGTTGGACTGGGTTCGTCAAGGAGCAAAAGGTCGTCAGACAAAACAAAAAGCTCGTTTACAGAACTATGACAAATTGTTAAATGAAGACCAAAAACAATTGGATGAGAAACTAGAGATTTATATTCCAAATGGTCCTCGTTTAGGAACAAATGTTATTGAAGCCAAGAATGTTGCAAAAGCTTTTGGTGATAAACTACTTTATGATAATTTAAATTTTACGTTACCACAAGCTGGTATTGTTGGAATTATTGGACCAAACGGTGCTGGTAAATCTACTATTTTCAAAATGATTATGGGCGAGCAAGCTACTGATAGCGGAGAATTTTCGGTTGGAGAAACTGTAAAAATCGCTTATGTGGATCAGTCGCACTCTAATATTGATCCAAATAAATCTATTTGGGAAAATTTTGCCGATGGTCAAGAATTGATTATGATGGGAGGAAAGCAAGTGAACTCTAGAGCTTATTTATCTCGTTTCAATTTTGGTGGTGGCGAGCAAAATAAAAAAGTTGCTATGTTGTCAGGTGGTGAGCGTAACCGTTTACACTTAGCAATGACTTTGAAAGAAGAAGGAAATGTACTTTTGCTGGATGAGCCAACAAACGACTTAGATGTAAATACACTTCGTGCCCTTGAAGAAGGTCTAGAAAATTTTGCTGGTTGTGCCGTAATTATTTCTCACGATAGATGGTTCTTGGATAGAATTTGTACACACATTTTAGCTTTTGAAGGAGATTCTGAAGTTTATTTCTTTGAAGGAAGTTTTACAGATTACGAGGAAAATAAAAAGAAACGTCTTGGTGGTGATTTAACTCCAAAACGTTTGAAATACAGAAAATTGATTAGATAATTTTTCTAATAAATTTAAAAATAAAAAAATCCCAAATTCCAATTGATGAGAATTTGGGATTTTTTTTGAGACAAAGTATTGTCTTTTCGAGGAACGAGAAATCACACTCGGGACTATACAAAGATTAGAGATTGCTATACGGAATTTCTATTGTGATTTCTCGTTCCTCGAAATGACAATATTGAGCTAAATTGGAATTTGTAATTTTCAGTTTGGAATTTCTCTTAAAGAAATTTAGATTTCAATTCCGGAGTAGGAATCATACAACTTTCTTTTTTACCATACCAATTGTATCTATTTTTAGCAACATAATCATAAACTCGGTCACTTATGAAAATCGGTACGATTCTAAAAATCAAAAGCAGTTTCCAAAAGCCGCCAAAATTTTTCGCGATTTCTATAACTGCTGAAGATTTATAAAAATAAGCTGTTCCTGGATTGTATAAAATAATGCTATCCATTTTTGAAAAACTAATTCCTAGATTTTTACAAATTTTGATTCCTAATTCTGATTGCAAAGCGACAAATCTGAAAACATCTTTTTTGTCATGTTTAATTATAAACTGTACAGCTGAATCACAGAGGTTGCAAACTCCATCAAAAAGAATAATTTTTTTATTTTTTGGAAGATTTTCCATTGCAAACAGAATTTAAATTTGAAATTTCAGGCTTTATTCCATTGAAAAAGCACAAGAATGAACGTGAATAATAGTTTAAAAATCGTGGTATTTTAAAAATTTATAAATATTTAAATTTGTATAAATTTTACTTATCAAAATAGACTTCAATAAATTGTTTTAAATGTGTTTTTAAAAATAATTGAACTGTTATATTATCTGAAAAATTATCTTTTCTTAAATCGCTTTATTTTAATTTTTACCGTTTTTTGCTAATTTTTAGATAAAAACTGCTACTGCGACTGAAAAACTTATTTTTTAACAGCTTCAACTAATTCTAATTCCTCTAAACTAACTTTCGAAGTGAAAATGCCATAATTTACAGTTGCTTTATTTTTTTCGATCGAATCGATACTTCCAACAGATCTTCCATCAAGCATTCTAACTCTGTCACCAACTTTCAAAATTGGTTTTGGTTTTTCAATTACAGGTTTTAATTTTTTTTCTTTTTTCTCTTTTCGAATTTCTTCAACTTTTACCTGTACTTCAGCAATAATTTCTTTTTGTTTTTCAACTTTTGCTTTTACTTCTTTTGGTGTTGCTTTTTTACGTTTTGAATTTTCAATCTCAACAATTTTCAAAAATTCACCAATAAGTTCTTTTTTATTTTTGTTGTTGAAATATTTCTCAGCAATGTCATCAATCTTTTGTCCGATGTAAATTATCTTTTGATTGCTATCGTATAATTCTTGATAGCTTTCTAATTTTTGCTGGATTTTAGTATTGATGTTTTCCATCTTTTTACTTTCTTCGCGTGCACGAGTTTCCTCCTCTTTTAAATTCAAAGAAGTCTTTTCTAATTTTGAACGCTCTTTTTGAAGAGTAGCAATAGTTTTGTCAAAACGAACTTTTCCAACTTCGATTTTCTTTTTTGCACGATTGATCAATCCAAAAGGAATTCCATTTTTTTGTGCAACTTCAAAAGTAAACGAACTTCCAGCTTGTCCCAAAGCTAGCTTATACATTGGTTCCAAAGATTTTTCGTCGAACATCATATTAGCATTTGTCGCGTACGGTAATTCGTTTGCTAAAATTTTTAGATTTGAATAATGTGTCGTAATAATTCCGAATGCTTCACGGTGGTAAAATTCTTCTAAGAAAATTTCTGCCAATGCACCTCCCAATTCAGGATCAGAACCTGTACCAAACTCGTCAATTAAAAACATGGTTTTCTTATTGCATTTTTTTAAGAAATAGTTCATGTTTTTTAATCGATAACTGTAAGTGCTCAAATGATTTTCAATAGATTGATTATCACCAATATCAGTTAGGATTCTGTCGAACAAGAAAGTTTCGCTTCTTTCGTGAACCGGAATCAAAATTCCAGATTGCAACATTAATTGTAATAAACCAACTGTTTTTAAAGAAATGGTTTTTCCTCCGGCATTTGGCCCAGAAATTACAATAATTCTATTTTCTTGTTTTAACTCAATGGTTTGCGGATAGGTAACTTCTTTTTTTTGCTTGTTATTCAAATACAAGATTGGATGATATGCTTCTCTAAAGAATAATCTTCTTTCTTCGGTAATTGTTGGCAAGATTGCATTAATACGATTTGCATATTTTGCTTTTCCTGCAATTACATCAATATCACTTAAAAAGTCTTGATACTCAATTAACAAAGGAAGATAAGGTCGAATTACATTTGATAAATTTTTTAAAATTCTTGTAATTTCTTCTTTCTCTTCGTATTCTAAATTTGCCAATTCACGCGAATATTTTAAAGTCGCTTCTGGCTCAATATAGGCAATACTTCCCGTCTTGGAACTTCCTAAAATTGAACCTTTTACTTTACGGCGATACATTGCTAAGACAGCTAAAACTCTACGGTTTTGCACAAAACTTTCTTTAATGTCGTCCAAATATCCTAGGCCATTGTATTGTGTTAAAGCTGAACCAAAACTTTGATTGACTTTTCCGCGAACCAAATTCATATTTTGGCGAATACCGGAAAGGGCAGGAGAAGCATTGTCTTTTATTTCTCCATATTTATCTACAATTGCATCAATTGCAGAGATAATATCTTTGGTCAATTCTACTCGAGAAGCTCTTGCATTTAAGTTTGGATAATAGTCATCGAATTTTTTAAGGAAATTCAATAAAACATTTGTCGTCGCAGAAAGATTGGCAATTTTTCTGAAACTTCCTACTTCAAGAAAGCTGTCTTCAATAGCTAAGAATTTAATTTCGTGAGAGATCGCATCAAATCCGTGATTCGGAATTGCGTTGTTATTTTGAAAAGAAGAAACATATTCTGACGTCTGCATTAATGACTGCATCAATTCTTCTTTGCCTCTAATTGGTTTTATTTGTAAAGCCTTTTCTTTTCCAATATCAGTATTGCATCCTTCTGAAATGGTTTCTAATACGGTTGGAAATTGTAAGTCTTGTAATGTTTTTTCGGTAATACTGATCATTTAATAACTTTATGAAAGTAAAGGCAAAAGTACAAAAACATTATCATTGAAATCTAAATTTATATCTGTATAAATATGATTTTTAGTATTAATTCCTGAAATTCGCAAAAAAAAGTTATGGACGTAAAAATGCATTTTTCTTGGAAACCTATTTTGAATGAAGAATTTGAAAAACCATATTTCAATACATTAATTGATTTCGTAAAATCAGAGTACGCGACTAAAGTTTGTTATCCAAAAGGCAACCAAATTTTTTCTGCTTTTGATCATTGCCATTTTGACGAAGTGAAAGTTGTTATTATCGGACAAGATCCTTATCATGGACCAAACCAAGCAAATGGATTGTGTTTTTCTGTAAATGACGGAATTCCATTTCCGCCATCTTTGTATAATATTTTCAGAGAAATAGAATCTGATTTAGGAAAACCAATGCCAAAAACAGGAAATTTGGAACGATGGGCAGATCAAGGAGTTTTTCTTTTAAATGCAACTTTAACAGTTAGACAATCGGAAGCGGGAAGTCATCAAGGAAAAGGATGGGAAAAATTTACTGATGAAGTTATCAGGCAAATTTCTGCTGAAAAAGAAAATGTTGTGTTTTTACTTTGGGGTGGTTTTGCTCAAAAGAAAGCTTCTTTGATTGATGCGTCAAAACATCATATTTTGAAATCGGGACACCCTTCGCCTTTGAGCGCCAATAGAGGATTTTGGTTTGGAAATAAGCATTTTAGCCAAACAAATGAATTTCTGAAATCTAAAGGATTGAAAGAAATTGAATGGTGATTCTTTTAAAGAAACAAAGTTTCAAAGTGACAAAGAGGCAAAGTGAAAGGCTTTGTGAAAAATACTTTAGTTGAAATTAGATTAATTGTCATTTCGACTGAAAGGAGAAGCACTAGAAACGCTACAAAGAATAAATTTTACTTTGCGAAAATTCTAGTGCGATTTCTCCTTTCATTCGAAATGAAAAAACTTTATTTTTTAATAATTTCTTCTAAAACAGCTTTATTTTCATAATTAACCACTTTTAGAATAATCTCTTGATTTTTTACAGTTTTTCCTTCAATAATATAAAGTTTTCCTTTGTTCATTGGAACATTGCTTTTATCAAAATCAACATCTCCATAAGTTAATGTGTTTTTAATATCTGCAGTATCAACCCATTTTTCATTTAAAGTCTGAATAGCTTTTTCGGAATATTGAAAAGGTTTTGTTCTTAGATTGTTTAAAACTCGGGCATTTGGAAAATAATTACAACGAGTGTCTTTTCCGCTAAAAATAGCTGCTACAACAAAACATCCCATTACAAGACCAATTAAATAATATGCAAAACGGTGTACGAACTTCATGAAATAATTTTTTTGCAAAGGTACATTAAAGTTCCTTTAAAAAACAAGTAAATTAATATCGTTGTCCGGAAGATCAAACCAGTCGCCAATAGCTTTATTTGTTAGAATTCCATGATATAAATAAATTCCGTTTTTGAGACCTTTATTGCATCTAATAGCACTTTCAATTCCACCATCTTCGGCTATCTGATGAAGATATGGCGTTAAGATATTACTGATTGATAATGAGGCAGTTTTAGAATATCTTGAAGGTATATTTGGTACACAATAGTGTAGAACGTTGTTCTTGATAAAAGTTGGTTTTTCGTGAGTTGTCACTTCTGAAGTTTCAAAACAACCACCAGTATCAATACTAACATCGACAATTACGGCTCCTTTTTTCATATGTTCTACCATAGTTTCGTTGACTACAATCGGACATCTTTCTTTTCCGCGCATAGCTCCAATTGCGACATCACAACGTCTCAAAGCTTTTAAAAGTCCTTTTTGCTGAATAGTAGAAGTGAAAATTCTTTGATTTAAATTGTTTTGCAAGCGACGTAATTTTGTAATCGAATTATCAAAAACTTTTACGTTTGCACCAAGTCCAATTGCAGTTTTTGCAGCAAATTCGCCTACAGTTCCAGCTCCTAAAATTACAACTTCAGTAGGAGGGACGCCTGTAATGTTTCCAAATAAAAGCCCTTTTCCAAATTCATCAGTAATCATTAATTCGGCGGCAATTAGGATAGAAGCTGTTCCTGCAATTTCGCTTAAAGATTTTACGGCAGGATAAGAACCGTCTTCGTCTTTAATATATTCAAAGGCTAAAGCAGTAATTTTCTTTTTTGCTAAAGCTTCAAAGTATTCTTTCTTTTTGGTTTTAAGCTGAATGGCTGAAATGATAACAGTTTCTGGATTTATCATTTCTATTTCTGCTAATGTTGGCGGTTCAACTTTTAAAAGAAAAGGACAGCCAAAAACTCTTTTTGCGTCTTTTGTAATTTCTGCGCCAGCATCTGCATATTCCTTATCAGTATAACTCGAACTTTCTCCAGCTCCAGATTCAATCATAACGCGATGACCAGCATAAGTAAGTGAATTTACAGCGTCTGGAGTTAAGCAAATACGACGTTCTTGGTAACTTGTTTCTTTAGGAATTCCTATAAAAAGTTCTCTTTTAAAACGACCAACCTCAAGTTTTTCTTCTTGCGGCAGTAATTGTTGTTTTGTAAATGGAGTTAATGTGATTGACATGGATTGTGCAAAAAATTAAGAGTACAAATTACGTAAAAAGTTTTAGAATTAGTGTAAAAATTCTGCTAATACTATATATTGGAATGTTAAGATATTTTTTGTGTTTCTTTATTAAAATTGTTCAAGATATCTAAACGTTGTTTTATTTTGTAAAGATTCTCAAAGTTTTTATAAAATTCACAAATATTCTAATTCAGTTGCAACTCTCTTTTTCCGTCTTCTAATAATTGAATATTTATTGTAGAATGGTCTTCGGGAATTAAACTTGCTATTTTTTCAGACCACTCAATAAAGCACCAATTACCAGAATACAAATAATCATCAACTCCCATATCAAGAGCTTCTGTCTCTTTGTTTAATCTGTAAAAATCGAAATGATAAACTATTTGATTATTAGAAGTATAATATTCATTAACTAAAGAAAAAGTCGGACTGCTTGTCGCATCTTCAACACCCAAACTTTTGCATAATTGTTTAATTAATGTTGTCTTTCCAACTCCCATTTCTCCATTAAAAAGAATGATTTTTTTAGGATTTGAATCGATAATCTGCTGCGCAACTTCTTGAATTTGATCTAATGAAAAAACGATGTTCATTGTATGTTTTATTTTTGCCACGAATTTCACGAATTTTCACGAATTAATTTTTCTTTTAAATTAAAATTAGTGGAAATTAGTGAAATTTGTGGCGATATACTTTTATTTAGGATTAAAAACAAGAAACGGAATAATCATTTCTTCTAACGAAATTCCGCCGTGCTGATACGTGTTTTTATAATAACTCACATAATGATTGTAGTTGTTTACATATGCTAGAAAGAAATCATTCTTAGCAAAAATAAACGAACTGCTCATGTTTATAGCAGGAAGACCAATTGTTTTAGGTTCTTTAACTACATATACATCTTTTTGTTCGTATGTTAAACTACGTCCAGTTTTGTAACGCAAATTTAGACTTGTATTTTTATCTCCAACAACTTTAGACGGATTTTTTACATTAATTGTTCCATGATCGGTTGTTAAAATCAGTTTGAAACCTAAAAGTTGTGCTTGCTGAATAATTTCTAACAAAGGCGAATTTTTAAACCAGCTCAATGTTAGCGAACGATAAGCTTTATCGTCTGAAGCTAATTCTTTAACAACTTCCATTTCGGTTTTAGCGTGCGAAAGCATATCAACGAAATTGTAAACTACCGTTACTAAGTCGTTTCCTTTTAAGGCCTTGAAGTTTTCGGCTAGTTTTTTGCCACCAGAATAATTAGTGATTTTAAAATAATCTTCTTTAATATTTAAGCCTAATCTTTTTAATTGAGCAGATAAAAATTCAGCTTCGTAAAGATTCTTTCCGCCATCCTCAACATCATTTTTCCAATATTCCGGAAATTGTTTTTCCATTTCTAAAGGCATCAAACCAGAAAAAATTGAATTTCTTGCGTACTGCGTAGCGGTTGGAAGAATAGAATAATAAGGGACTTCTTTTTCTAATTTGTAATAATTTGACACAACAGATTCAAAAGATTTCCATTGATCGTAACGAAGATTGTCAATTACAACAAAAAGAATTGGTTTGTCTTTCTTTTTAAGTTCAGGAACAACCAATTCTTTAAATAAAGTATTGGATTGTATTGGTTTATCTGCTTTTGGCGCGAACCAGTCTTCGTAGTTTCTTTCGATAAATTTACCGAACTGAGAGTTGGCTTCTACTTTTTGAGATTCTAGAATTTCGATCATCGCTGTATCATTGATGTCTTCTAGTTTTAATTCCCAAAAAAGTAATTTTTTATACAATTCAATCCAATCTTCATAAGAATTTACCATGGCTAATTCCATAGCAATTTTCCTAAATTCTTTCTGGTAATCTAAAGTCGTTTTTTCGGTAATTAATCTAGAATCATCGAGATTTTTCTTCAAACTTAACAAGATCTGATTCGGATTTACAGGTTTAATCAGATAATCGGCGATTTTAGAACCAATGGCTTCTTCCATAATATATTCTTCTTCGCTCTTGGTAATCATAATCATAGGAATAGCAGATTTTTTTTCTTTCATTTCAGAAAGTGTTTCCAATCCGCTCATTCCAGGCATGTTTTCATCCAAAAAAACAATATCGAAGTTATTTTCTTCAAACAAAGCAATAGCGTCAAGTCCGTTATTGCAGGTTGTAACTTCGTAATTCTTTTTTTCTAGAAATAATATGTGGGGCTTTAAAAGATCGATTTCATCATCAACCCAAAGTATTTTTATCTTATCCATAAATCAATTATAATTTTTACTGCAATTTAAAGTTATAGAACTTAAAAAGTATTAAAAATAGTATAAAGTTCTCAAAGTCTGGCTATGAATTTATTTTAAATTTTAACATTTTTTAGTCTATTTTATTGATAATCATTATAATTTCGACTTTCATTTTTAAATAAAAAACACCAATCTCTTTATACTTATTTACTTATATTTGTTGACCTAAAAAATATCGCAATAGTGACTCAGATCAATAAACTAAAAATATTCAACGATCCCATATATGGTTTTATAACGATTCCGAATGAGCTTGTTTACGATTTAATTCAGCATCCTTATTTTCAGCGTCTTCGTCGAATCTCACAAATGGGATTGTCTTATTTGGTATATCCAGGCGCTAATCATACTCGTTTTCATCATGCTTTAGGATGTATGCATTTGATGAAAAAAGCAATTGATACGCTTCGTTTTAAAGATGTTGTCATTTCTGATGAAGAAGAAAATGCCTTATTGATAGCAATTTTATTGCATGATATTGGACACGGACCATTTTCTCATGCTATGGAAAGAAGTATTGTTGAAGATGTTCATCATGAGGCGATTTCATTATTATTTATGAATCAGCTAAATGAAGAATTTGATGGAAGATTGAGTTTAGCAATTCAGGTATTTAAAGGAGAATATCATAGAAAATTCATGTTGCAATTGATTTCAAGCCAATTAGATATGGATCGAATGGATTACTTAAAACGTGATAGTTTTTATACAGGAGTTGCAGAAGGAAATGTGAATTCTGAACGCTTGATTCAGATGATGAATGTTGAAAATGATGTATTGGTTATTGAAGAAAAAGGAATTTATTCTGTAGAAAAATTTCTGCTTTCAAGAAGATTAATGTATTGGCAGGCTTATTTGCATAAAACGAGTTTAGTTGCCGAATTAATTCTGATGAAAGTTTTGAAAAGAGCCAAAGAATTAATCTTAAAAGGAATTGATCTTCCGTGCAGCGAACCACTTTCTTATTTCATGCATAATAAAATAACACTTGAAGATTTTGATGCAGAAAAGCTTGATTTGTTTGCGCAATTAGATGATTTTGATATTATAAGTGCCTTGAAAGCTTGGCAGAGAAATGATGATTTTGTGTTAAGTACTTTGAGTAAAATGATCATAAATAGAGATTTACTGAAAATTAAAATGAGTGCTGAAAAAGTTTCTGTAGAAGAATCTCAAGCTTTAAAAGAGAAATTTGCAAGTCAGCATCATATTAGTCAATTAGATGCAGGTTATTTTATTTTTAGAGGAAAAATAAAAAATCAAGCCTATAGCAAAGAAGCAGAACCTATTCGAATTTTGAAAAAAGATAAAACAATTGAAGATGTTGTTGAAGCTTCTGATCAGCTGAATTTGAAATCGTTATCTAAATTGGTAACAAAATATTATATCTGTTTTCCAAAACAACTTATCTAAAATTAACATTTAAAATCTATTTTTTATATTTTTGTCGCGATGAAATTTACAGCAGAACAAATAGCAGGAATTTTAGAAGGAGAAGTTGTTGGGAATCCCAATGCAGAAGTTTCTAAGCTTTCCAAAATCGAAGAAGGCGAAAATGGATCGCTTACTTTTTTGGCTAATCCAAAGTATATCAATTATATATACAGCACAAAAGCGACTGTTACAATTGTTAACGAGAGCTTTGTTCCAGAACAAGAAATTACTACTACATTAATAAAGGTAGAAGATGCTTATGCGGCATTTTCTAAGCTTTTACACTTTTATAATCAGGTTAAATTAAATAAAACGGGTATCGAACCTCAGTCGTTTATGTCTGAAGGAACTAAATATGGCGAAAACTTGTATTTAGGAAGTTTTAGTTATATCGGACAAAATGTTGTTCTGGGCGATAACGTGAAAATTTATCCAAACAGTTTTATTGGAGATAATGTTGTTATTGGTAACAATGTATTCATTTTTGCTGGTGCAAAAATTTATTCAGAAACTGTTATTGGTAATAATTGTACAATTCATTCAGGCGTTATAATTGGAGCTGATGGTTTTGGCTTTGCTCCAAATGAAAATGGAGAATATAGTAAAGTACCTCAAATCGGAAACGTTATCCTTGAAGATAATGTTGATGTTGGTGCTAATACTACAATAGACAGAGCAACTCTTGGTTCTACAATTATTAGAAAAGGAGTGAAATTAGACAATCAGATTCAGATTGCTCATAATGTAGAAATTGGAAAAAATACTGTGATAGCTGCTCAAAGTGGTGTTGCAGGTTCTACTAAAATTGGAGAAAACTGCATGATTGGGGGGCAAGTAGGTATCGCAGGTCATTTAATTATAGGTAATAATGTTAGACTTCAGGCACAGTCTGGAGTTGCTAGAAACATTAAAGATGACGAAGTTCTGCAAGGAACTCCATCACTTGGATATACTGATTTTAATAAATCGTATGTTCATTTTAAAAATTTGCCTAAAATTGTGGCCGAAGTTGAAGAATTAAAAAAACAAATAATAAACCCAAAAAATGGAAATAATGGTTAAACAGAAGACCATCAAAAATGAAATTTCGCTAACAGGAGTTGGTTTACATACTGGAAAAGAAGTTACAATGACTTTTAAACCTGCACCCGTTAATAATGGTTTCACTTTTGTAAGAGTAGATTTGCAAGGTCAACCAGTCATTGAAGCTGATGCTAATTATGTTGTTAATACTCAAAGAGGTACTAATCTTGAGAAATTAGGAGTTAAAATTCAGACTCCAGAGCACGTTTTAGCTGCAGTAGTTGGCTGCGATTTGGATAATATTATTATTGAATTGAATGCCTCTGAACTTCCAATTATGGATGGTTCATCAAAATATTTTGTTGAAGCGATTGAAAAAGCGGGTATTGAAGAGCAAGATGCTCAACGTAATGTATATGTAGTTAAAGAAGTTATCTCATTTACGGACGAAGCAACAGGAAGCGAAATTCTTGTAATGCCAAGCGATGAATATCAAGTAACAACAATGGTAGATTTTGGTACAAAAGTTTTAGGTACTCAAAATGCTACACTTAAAAGTCTTTCTGACTTTAAACAGGAAATTGCAAGCTCAAGAACTTTTAGTTTTCTGCATGAATTAGAATCTTTATTAGAACATGGTTTAATTAAAGGTGGAGATTTAAATAATGCAATTGTGTATGTAGATAAAGAAATCTCTGAGTCTACAATGGAAAATTTGAAGAAAGCTTTTGGTAAAGATGAAATTTCTGTAAAACCAAATGGAGTTTTGGATAACTTGACTTTGCACTATCCAAACGAAGCTGCAAGACACAAATTGCTTGATGTGATTGGAGATTTATCTCTTATCGGAGTTCGTATTCAAGGAAAAATCATCGCAAATAAACCAGGACATTTTGTAAATACTCAATTTGCTAAAAAATTAGCGAAAATTATTAAAATTGAGCAAAGAAACCATGTTCCTACTTATGATTTACATCAAGAACCTTTGATGGATATTCATAAAATTATGGCAATGCTTCCTCATAGACCACCATTCTTGTTGATTGACAGAATTATAGAAATGTCTGATCGTCATGTAGTTGGTTTGAAAAATGTAACGATGAATGAAAATTTCTTCGTAGGACATTTTCCTGAAGCACCAGTTATGCCAGGAGTTTTAATTGTTGAAGCAATGGCGCAAACAGGAGGAATTTTAGTTTTAAGCACTGTTCCAGATCCTGAAAATTACTTGACTTACTTTATGAAAATTGACAATGTGAAATTTAAACATAAAGTATTGCCAGGTGATACGTTAATTTTTAAGTGCGAATTAATTTCTCCTATCAGAAGAGGAATTTGTCATATGCAGGCAAATGCCTATGCAAATGGTAAATTAGTAACTGAAGCAGAATTAATGGCACAAATAGCAAGAAAACAATAATAAATTATCAAATTTATTGTTTAGGTTTGTTGCCTCAAATCGAAATATTTTAATTAAAAATATAAAACATACAGATGAATCAACCATTAGCATATGTTCATCCAGGCGCGAAAATCGCTAAAAACGTTGTAATAGAGCCATTTACAACAATTCACAATAATGTTGTTATTGGTGATGGTACTTGGATTGGTTCAAACGTGACCATTATGGAAGGAGCTCGAATTGGTAAAAATTGTAATATTTTTCCAGGAGCAGTAATTTCTGCAGTGCCACAAGATTTAAAATTTGGAGGTGAGGATTCTCTTGCTATTATCGGTGATAATTGTACAATTAGAGAATGTGTAACTATAAATAGAGGCACAATTGCTTCTGGTCAAACTGTTATCGGAAATAATTGTTTAGTAATGGCTTATGCGCACATTGCACACGACTGCGAAATTGGAAATAATGCAATTATTGTAAATGGTGTTGCTTTGGCAGGTCACGTTGTTGTTGGTAATCATGCTGTTATTGGAGGTTTAGCCGCGATTCATCAATTTATTCATATTGGAGATCATGCTATGATTTCTGGAGGATCATTGGTTAGAAAAGACGTTCCTCCATTTACAAAAGCAGCAAAAGAGCCGTTATCTTATGTGGGAATTAATTCTGTTGGTTTAAGAAGAAGAGGATTTACAACTGAAAAAATTAGAGAAATTCAGGAAATCTATAGAATTTTATACCAAAAGAATTACAATACAACTCAAGCTTTAAGCATTATTGAAGCAGAAATGGAAGCGACTCCAGAAAGAGATGAAATTCTAGATTTTATCAGAAATTCTTCTCGAGGAATTATGAAAGGTTACTCAGGGAACTATTAATTTTAGAGTTTAGATTTCTGATTTTAGATTTCTAAGCTATAATTGAATAATAAAAAATAAAAAAATGAAGATTGATTCTTTAGCAGAATCTAAAATCTACATTCTAAAATCTAAAATAAAAAAAAATGGCATCTACATCAGATATTAGAAACGGATTGTGTATTAAATTTAATCACGATATCTATAAAATTATCGAATTTCTTCACGTAAAACCTGGAAAAGGTCCAGCTTTCGTAAGAACGAAATTAAAAAGTTTAACTTCAGGAAAAGTATTAGATAATACATTTTCTGCAGGTCATAAAATTGACGTTATTCGTGTTGAAACACATACATTTCAGTACTTATATCCAGAAGGTGATGAATTTCACTTTATGAATGCTGAAACGTTTGAACAAATTTCTTTGAATAAAAACATTTTGGATGCTCCAGATTTGTTAAAAGAAGGAACAAACGTAATGGTTCAAATTAACACAGAAACAGATTTACCATTATCTGTAGATATGCCTACATCTGTAATTCTTGAAGTTACTTATGCTGAGCCAGGTGTAAAAGGAAATACAGCAACTAACGCTACAAAAAATGCAACTGTAGAAACTGGTGCAAATATCAATGTTCCTTTGTTTATCAATGAAGGAGATAAAATTAAAATTGATACAGCTTCAGGTTCTTACATGGAGCGTGTAAAAGAGTAGTTTCTTAATTAAGATAATTTGACAATGAGTCAGTTAGATAACTTGTGAATCGACAAAATTTTGTATATTCATATTCTAATTGACTCATTTTCTAATTGACAAATTCTCTAATTATAACATATGAAATTTCAAAAGAGTCATTCTTTACAAGAAATTGCAAATTTGCTTAACTGCAAATTTATTGGTGACAAAGACTTTCAAGTTTTAGGCATGAACGAAATACATGTAGTTGAGCCTGGTGATATTGTTTTTGTTGACCACCCAAAATACTACGATAAAGCTTTACAATCGGCAGCTACTATTGTTTTAATAAATAAGGAGGTAGAATGCCCAGAAGGTAAAGCACTTTTAATTTCTGATGATCCATTTAGAGATTTTAACATTCTAACGAGACATTTTAAACCTTTTCAGTTTGCGAATGTAGCAATCGCTCCTTCTGCAGAAATAGGAGAGGGTACAGTGATTCAGCCGAACAGCTTTATTGGTAACAATGTTAAAATTGGGAAAAACTGTTTAATTCATTCTAACGTTTCGATTTACGATCATACTGTAATTGGCGACAATGTAATTATACATGCTGGAACAATTTTAGGAGCCGATGCTTTTTATTACAAAAAACGTCCAGAAGGTTTCGATCAGTTAATTTCTGGCGGGAGAGTTGTTATTGAAGACAATGTTGGCATTGGTGCACTTTGTACTATTGATAAAGGTGTAACTGGAGATACAACTATTGGCGCAGGAACAAAATTAGATAATCAAGTTCATGTTGGTCATGATACTGTTATTGGAAAAAAATGTCTGATAGCTTCGCAAACTGGTATTGCTGGATGCGTAATTATTGAAGACGAAGTAACTCTGTGGGGACAAGTTGGAACAACAAGCGGAATCACAATTGGTGCAAAAGCTGTTGTAATGGGACAAACAGGTGTTACTAAATCAGTTGAAGGAGGAAAATCGTACTTTGGTACTCCAATAGAAGAGTCTAGAGAAAAATTGAAACAATTAGCCAATATTAAGAAGATTCCTGAAATTTTAAGTAAATTGAAGTAATATGTCTATCAAAGAGTTTGTTCAGAAATTTTATAAGTCAGATGCCTTAATCGATAGTGAAATTTTAAAAACATATCTGCATCCCGACGTGATACTTGAGTGGAACAGCAGTAAAGGTTTCATTCAGATGGATTATGATTCGATAGTAGAAATGGCAAATGAACTAAGTCGAGCATATGTGCGTTCGAAAGTAAGAATTAGCCATATTATCAGTGAAAATGATTTAGTATCAGTACGTTACTCTCATTTTGTAAAAACTATCGAAAATCCAAGAGAAGAAATGCTTTTAGCTCATTTTTCAACCATTTGGCAGATTAAAGATGATAAACTTTACAGAGGTTATCAAATGAGTCAATTTTCTTAATATTTTTTTGACAATAAAAGAGGCAAAATACATTACAAAACCTTATTTTTGCAACACAAATTTAAAAACTACATAAAATATATATCATGAGTGTTTTAGTTAATAAAGATTCCAAAATAATTGTTCAGGGATTTACAGGAAGCGAAGGAACTTTCCACGCTTCTCAAATGATTGAGTACGGTACTAATGTTGTTGGTGGTGTTACTCCAGGAAAAGGAGGGACTAGCCATTTAGATCGTCCGGTTTTTAATACAGTAAAAGACGCTGTTGATCAAGCTGGAGCTGACACTTCTATCATTTTTGTTCCGCCAGCTTTTGCTGCTGATGCAATTATGGAAGCTGCTGATGCTGGAATTAAAGTAATTATTGCTATTACAGAAGGGATTCCTGTAGCAGACATGATTAAAGCAAATAATTATGTTAAAGAAAGAAATTCAAGATTAATCGGCCCTAACTGTCCAGGTGTTATTACTCCAGGTGAAGCTAAAGTTGGTATTATGCCAGGTTTCGTTTTCAAAAAAGGAACTGTTGGAATCGTTTCTAAATCAGGAACTTTAACTTACGAAGCTGCTGATCAAGTTGTAAAACAAGGTTTAGGAATCACTACAGCAATCGGTATTGGTGGAGATCCAATTATTGGAACTACTACTAAAGAAGCTGTTGAATTATTAATGAACGATCCAGAAACCGAAGCAATCATTATGATTGGTGAAATTGGTGGTCAACTTGAAGCTGATGCTGCAAGATGGGTAAAAGCTGATGGAAACCGTAAACCAGTTATTGGATTTATCGCTGGAGAAACTGCTCCTGCTGGTAGAACAATGGGGCACGCAGGTGCTATTGTTGGTGGTTCTGATGATACAGCTGCTGCTAAAAAACAAATCATGAGAGACAACGGAATTCACGTTGTTGATTCACCAGCTGAAATTGGTAAAAAAGTAAAAGAAGTACTTGGATAATTTCCAAATATTTAAAATAATACATTCAAAAAAGTCTCAATTTATGTTGAGACTTTTTTACATTTTGTAATACTAAGGATATAAAGAAAAAACTTAGCATCTTAGATCCTTAGTATCTTAGAAGCTTAAAAGAAAAATGATGAGTAAAGATTTAGAAAAATTTAAAGTGAGCAACAGTTTTGCTTTTACAGTAGAAGATAGTTTAGAACAAGCTTGCAATGCTCCAGAAGGAAGTGCTGGAATTTTTATTGTTTATGCAGTTGAAGGTGAAGAAAAAGAATTAATTATGGTTGGTTCTACGGGAACTGTTCAGAATGATGGAACTTTAAAAAGCAAAAATGGTGGGTTATACGATAAAATTGTAAACGGACACCAGTTTGCAAAAACGGGTAGAAAATATTCTTGGCCAGCACAGATGAAATTAGAAAATATTTCTGAGTTAGAAGTTGTGTGGTATGAAACTTTTACCGGAGATGTAAAAGCAATTCCAACAGCGGTTGAAGGGCAGGTTTTGCAAAATTTCTTAGATGAAAATGGAAAATTACCTAGATGGAATGTAGCTTTTTAAAGTTTTTATTTTATTGAAATATTTAAAGCCTTACTAGTTTATTAGTAAGGCTTTTTTTTATGTGAATATTTATATTAAATGAAATAATAAGCATTAATTGTTTTAAGATATAATTTTTAAAAACTAAGTTTCTTTTAATACATCAATTTTGTAGGAATTGAAATTTAGGTAGCAAAGAGCTTTTTGGAGCCCAATTAAACAATCCTTTTTAGTTAATTAAAACTTAACATATAGTAAATTTAAGATTAAGTAAAAAAAATACCGCAAATACTGATAAATTTAGAAAAAGCTTCTTTTTTTTATAGCTAATTGGTTTTTTAACATTTGCTTTTCTATATTTATCACACAAAAACAAAAAATATTGTTAAAATTTGATTCATTTTGTATGAATTTAAGCTACTCAGAAATGTAAAAATCCTGTTTAATTTTTGTTAAATAAATGATTGCGTTTTTAAGGTTTATTTTAAATGAATTTGAAATTTTATCAGCATTAATTTCTTCAATAGAATTTATTTTATTTTAAGAAACATTTTTTAAGATGATTTGATTTTTACATCTCAAAGTTGAATTTAATATGAGCCAAATTTTAAAAAACAAAATGCTAGATGATTTTATTCTTTGGAATAATTTAAAGAATGGTGATGAAAGATCTTTCTCATTACTTTTTGAGAAATATTATCGTGATTTAATTAATTACGGCAACTCACTTTGTCCATTTGCTGAAAAAGTACAAGATTGTATTCAGGACGTTTTTGCTGATATTTGGCTTTATCGTAATTCATTGCAAGACAATGTTGTCGTAAAAGCTTATTTGCTTTCTAGTGTTAGAAAAAGAATTGCTCGTCTTCACGAAAGAGATCATGTATTTAGAAAAACTGCAACTACAGATGTTTTAGAATTTTTATTTGATTTTTCTATAGAAAACAATTTAGTAGAAGATGAAATAACTGCTGAACGAGTTTTGCATCTTAATAAATTACTAAATGATTTGCCTGAACGTCAGAAAGAAGCTTTGTATTTACGCTATCATCAAGGTTTGAGCGTAGACCAAATAGCAGATTTGTTAGACGTTAATTATCAATCTGCAAATAATTTATTGCATCGTGGTTTATTAAGTTTGCGTAAAGAGTGGAAGGGAAGTATTCCTTTGTTAATCCTTATATATTCAGGGGTTTTGTAAAATTTTAAGAAAAAATCAAAAAAAAATCTTAAATAGGTGAGTATATAATAAAAAAAGTGTCCTCTATGTTTTTGTAACCTTAATAGTAAGATGCAAAAACGTAACAATTTTACCGAAATAGAAGACTTCTTAGCTGATGAATCTTTTCAATTATGGATTTTATCTAAAGTTGATGAGCAAGGCTGGGAAGAATGGACTTTAGAAAATCTTGAAAGAGCCAAATTGGTCGAAGATGCAAGACTTTTGTTGTTAGCAATGAAAGTTCCTGATTCTAAATTAACTTCAAATGATGTTCATGAAGCTTTAAAGAAAACTTGGCTAAAGATTGAACATAGAGAATTAGCTTCTCTAAAAACTTTAAAAATTAAAAAACTAAAAATACAGCGCTACTGGATAAGTGGTATTGCTGCTGCTATTCTTGTCGGTGTTTTTTCGGCATGGTTTTTCAAAAGCGATATGTTGCCACAGGATAATGTAGTTACATACAAAGAACTTGTCGAAGAAAACGATGAAGGTTTGGTAGAACAAACCAATAACACTGAAAAATCTCAAACTGTTACTTTATCTGATGGAAGTTCAGTTTTATTACAGCCAAATAGTAAATTAAGTTACCCTAAAATCTTTACCGGAAATGAAAGAAAGGTGTATTTATCCGGCGAAGGTTTCTTTGAAATTAGTAAAAATCCAAAAAAGCCTTTCTTCGTTTATGCTAACGAGATAGTGACAAGGGTTGTTGGTACAAGTTTTAGAATTAAAGCTTTTCCAGACCAGCAAAACGTGGAAGTTCTAGTTCGTACCGGTAAAGTAAGGGTAAAATCTAATGATTTAATTGGCTCTGATAAGTCCCAAGAGATTGTTTTGCTTCCTAATCAAGCTTTGCGTTTTGTTCGTAAAGATTTTGTTTTCAGTAAAATAACAAATATTACCGAAGATCCGATTTTGGTAAATAGCGTTAGAAATATTGAGCAATTGAGTTTTGAATTTACGGATATTCCAGTTGCACAAATTTTAGAAACTATTGAACAGGCTTATGTGGTTGATATTGATTATCCGAAAGATAAATTAAAAGATTGCCGACTAACAACTTCTTTAAGTGACCAGCCTTTGGCAGAAAAACTTAAAATTATCTGTAAAAGCATTGGCAATGACAGCAATTATGAAATGAATGGAAATCAAATTGTAATTACTACTTCTGGTTGTAATTGATTTTTGAGATTCAATAAAATAAAGAAACCAAAACCGAACTGATTGTCCAAAAAAAAAATATTTAACTGCCTATGTAAAAAATCGATACATAAAAAAAGTGCCGAAAATGCTGTAACATGATCGACACTTAAATAGATTAAATCACTCTCTGTAAAGAGTAATTTATGATGTTTCTTAAAATACACTCGAATAGTATTAATCAAAACAAACCAAAATTATGAAAAAACCTGTTGTCAAGCAACGATTACTTCACCAAATCATGAAAATAACGCTGTTTCAGTTTGTGTTAGCACTTGTCTTTTCAAGTGTTACATTTGCAAATAATGTAAACGGGCAGAAAAAACTAGATACTAAAGTTACAATTACACTTGAAAATCTAACTTTAGACAATGCTTTATCAAAAATCGAAAAATCTGCTCGTGTAAAATTTTCTTATAATTCTAGACTTCCTCAACTTGCAGAAAAAGTAAGTATAGAAGCGAATCAAGAAACTCTAGCTAGTATTCTTAGCAGAATATTAGTGCCTTTTAATATAACTTTTTCGGAGGTTAGCAATCAAATTGTGCTTCAAAAAAGTTCGGTTGCTTCTTTTTCGAATGCCAATAATCACGATTCATTATTTGAACTTTTGACTTTTGGTCCGATCATTAAAGGAAAAGTAACAGATCAAACTGGAAGTCCGCTTCCTGGAGCAACTGTTATGGCAAAAGGAACAAAAACTGCTGTATTAACAGATTTTGATGGAAATTTCGTTATCGAAATGCCAGCTAATGTTACGCGTCTTGTAATTTCTTATGTTGGTATGGAAACTAAAGAAATTGGAATTGAGAATAATACACCAACTGTTGTTTTAACAGAAGCTGGTCAAGATCTTAAAGAGGTTGTAATTACAACTGGTTACGAAAAGACTTCAAAAAGAACGTTTACAGGAGCTATCAGTAAAATTTCTGGTGCTGAATTAAAAGTTGATGGAGTAGTAGACGTGAGTAGAATGATTGAAGGAAAAGCTGCTGGGGTTACTGTACAAAACGTTACAGGATCTTTCGGTGCAACTCCTAAAATTACTGTCCGTGGTTCTTCTTCAATTTTTGGAGATACAAAACCATTATGGGTTATTGATGGTGTTGTTCAAGAAGATATTATCAATGTAACTTTTGCAGATTTAGCTTCTGGTAACTCAGCGACATTATTAAGTTCTGCTGTTGCGGGATTAAATGCAAATGATATTCAAAGTATTGAAATTCTTAAAGATGCATCTGCTACCTCAATCTATGGTTCAAGATCTTTAAATGGAGTTGTTGTTGTAACAACTAAACAAGGAAGAAGAGATTCTCCTTTAAAAATTAATTATTCTGTTGAAAACACGGTTAGAAGCGTACCAAACTACACGCAATACGATATCTTAAATTCTCAAGAATCTATGAGTGTTTTTCAAGAAATGAGAGCAAAAGGCTATTTGGATCAAAGCTCTTCTTTAACGGCTAGATTCAGTGGTGTTTATGGTATTTTGGCTAAACAAATTAATTTATACGATAGTTCTAATGGTCAATTTGGTGTTAGAAATGAACAGCCTTATATCAATGAATTTTTGAAAAAATACGAATTAGGAAATACAGATTGGTTCAAAGTTTTGTTTAGACCATCTATTACTCAAAACCATTCATTAAGTTTTTCTGGCGGAGGAAAAAATAATACATTTTATGCTTCTTTAGGTTATTATACAGATCCAGGATGGACTTTGGCAGATAATGTAAAACAAATTTCTTCTAATATTAAAGGAACATTTTATATCAATGACAGATTAAACATTACATTATCTACACTAGGATCTATTCGTGATCAAGAAGCTCCTGGTACTTACGAAAGTAAAAATGATGTTGTATTTGGTAAAATTACTAGAGATTTCGATATTAACCCATTCAATTATGTTTTAAGTACAAGTAGAACACTTAGACCTTATGATGAAAATGGTAATTTAGAATATTACCAAAACAACTGGGCTCCAATGAATATTCTTAATGAGTTAAAAAATAATACTCTTGGAATTAAAGTAAAAGACATTCGTTTTCAGGCAGATTTAGAATATAAATTAGCTAAAAATTTAACTTACAACTTTACAGGTTCTGCTCGTTATGCTAATACTTCAAGAGAACATAAAATCTACGAAGGTTCGAATGTTGTAGGAGCTTACAATGCGGGTGTTGGAGAAACTTTAAATACTCAGATTCAAAGAGATAACGTATTTTTATACCAAAATCCAAACGATTTAACTGCACCTAAAGTTTCAGTATTGCCTTACGGTGGTTTCTTAAGAAAATATACTAATGATATGACTTCATATAATGTTAGAAATAGTGTTACTTATAGAAATACATTTAGCGATAAACATGAATTAGAAGGTTTCTTTGGAACAGAGTTTAGATCAGTTGATAGAAATAATGACAACTTTACTGCTGCTGGAATTCAATTTGAAAAAGGACTTAGTGCTTTTATCGATCCTAAAATGATTGAAAAATTGGTAAATGAAGGAAACTCTTATTATGAATTTGGAGCTGAAAGAGAGCGTACAGTTGGTTTCTTCGGAAAAGTAGGATACACATACGATCGTCGTTATACAGCTTCTGTTACAGGTCGTTATGATGGTTCTAACAGACAAGGTGATACAGGATCTTCAAGATGGTTGCCAACTTATACTGTAAGTGGTAAATGGAACATCAAAGAAGAAAATTTCATGAAAAATGTTGAAGATATCAATACTTTGGCACTGAGAGCTTCTTATGGTTTAACTGCTACTGCGGGACCTGCAACTAACTCATTAGCAATTTACAAAAGTTATATAGCTAATCGTTTTCAAACTAGCGATAGAGAAAATGCAATTCGTATAGAAGATTTACAAAACAAAGATTTGACTTGGGAAAAACAATATGAAACAAATATTGGTTTAGATCTTGGAATGTTCAACAACAGAGTACAACTTACTACAGATGTTTACCAACGTAAAGCTTTTGATTTGATCGATTACGTAATTACTTCTGGAGTAGGAGGAGAATCTGTTAAACAAGGTAACAACGCAGACATGGAAACTAAAGGGGTTGAGCTTGGTATTACAACTCAAAACATTAGTTCAAAAGATTTTAAATGGTCGACTACATTAAACTTTTCTGTTTACGACCAAAAAATTACTAAACTGGCAAACAAACCAGCAGTATTTGATTTAATTGCGACTAATGGTGGAAATACAGTTGGGCATCCTAGAAACTCATTGTATTCTTATCAATTTACAGGATTAAACAACGAAGGATTACCAACTTTTAAATTACAAGATGGTGCTGATAATAACATCACAGATGCTAATTTCCAAGATACTAACGATGTAACTAAGTATTTGAAATATGAAGGTTCTGTTGAGCCAAATAAATCAGTTGGTCTTGCAAATACATTTACTTACAAAAGCTGGTCTTTATATGTATTTGTAGTTGGATCAGGTGGAAACAAAGTGAGATTAAACCCAGTTTACAGTAATACTTACAATGATCAAACTGTTTTTACGAAAGATTTTGCTAACAGATGGATTAATCCTGGTGATGAAAACTTTACAAATGTTCCAGTTATCGCGGATAGATTACTAAATAGAAATTATGGAGCTAATGATTTACAAATTGCTTATAATACTTATAATTTTTCTGATGCTAGAATTGCAAGCGGTGATTTCGTAAGATTGAAAAATATCTCTCTTAGCTGGGAATTTCCAAGCGAATACAAAAGAAAGTTAGGTTTAGCAACATTTAATTTAAAAGGTTCTGCAGTAAATCCATGGTTGATTTATTCAGACAAAAAATTAAACGGACAAGATCCTGAATTCCGTAATACTGGTGGGGTAGCTTTCCCAATCACGGCACAATATACTTTTGCAATTAATCTTTCATTCTAAATAATAAATTGATTATGAAAAATATAAAAATAACACTATCATTATTATTGCTAGTTGGTTTTAGTAGTTGTGATGATTTTCTTTCAGAAATACCAGACAACAGAACACAAATAGATACTCCTGAAAAAATATCAGAATTATTAGTAACTGCTTATCCAAATAGATCTTATTTCCCTATTGCAGAAGTTATGTCTGACAATGTTTACGATACAGAAGTTCAATCTACAAGTATCATAAACGAAGAAAGTTACAATTGGGAAATGCAATCTCAAATTGGATTGGATAGCGAAAATGCATTCTGGATGGCGTCTTATGAAGCTATTGCCGCGGCAAACCAAGCATTAGATGCTATTGAAAAATTAGGAAGTCCAGCAACTTTAAATCCGCAAAAAGGTGAAGCTTTAATTGCTAGAGCTTACAATCATTTTATGTTGGTTTCATTGTGGTCAAATCGTTATAATCCTGCAACAGCAGCGACAGATTTAGGTGTTCCGTACATTACAAAGCCAGAAACAGAATTGTTGGTAAAATACAAACGTAATACTGTTCAAGAGGTATTTACTTTTATCGAACAAGATCTTACGGAAGGTATGAAATATGTAACAAATGAGTATAAAGAACCTAAATACCACTTTACGATTGATGCTGCAAAAGCTTTTGCTGCTCGTTTTTATCTGATAAAAGGAGACTGGGATAAAGTTCTTGAATTTACCGAAGGACTTGGTTCTAAACCAACAAAACTTAGAAATTATCCAGCTTTTTATGCTGCTGCTTTTGCTCAAATGCCTATTGAATATTCAAGAGTAGAACAAGAAACTAATTTATTGGTTGATTACCCGAATTCAATCGCTAATAGATCAGCTTCTTACAGATTTGCTCTTCCAGGAAATAAATCAGATGAGATATTTGGTGTTCAAACTAATATTTGGGCTAAAGCGAATGTTATTAGACCAAATGGGCAATATTATGGAGGTATAAATGTATTTGTTCCTAAACTTTATGAGTATTTTAAATATACCAATTTAACTTCACGTACTGGAGAACCTTACACTGCTACAGTATTGTTTAGTAATGACGAAATGTATTTAAACAGAATCGAAGCTTTAGTGATGAAAAACAGATTTGCTGAAGTGAATACAGAATTAGGATACTTTTTAGGAACTAGAACTACTGGTTATAATGCAACAACAGATATATTGAATGAAACTGTTGTAACAAATAAATTCCCTGTAATTGCAAACGAATTTACGCCATATTATTCATTAACACCTCTTCAGACTTCTTACATTAAAGCAATTGTTGAAGCAAGAAGAAGAGATTTTATTCGTGAAGGTTTAAGATGGTTTGATATTAAGCGTTTTAATCTTGTTGTAACACATAATACTCTTGAGTTTGGAAAAGTGGTAAGAAGTAATGTCTTGGAAAAAGATGATAAAAGAAGAGCATTGCAAATTCCGCTTAGAGCGTCTGATAATGGCATTGAAAAAAATCCTAGATAATTTTTAATTTGAAAGTAGTATGAAAATATTTAAAACATATAAAACAGCAATAATCGCAGGAGCTTTATTAATGGCTTCTTGTGCTCACGAAGATCAACCAAAAGAAAGTCAATTAGATTTTTCTACTCCAGTAAAAACAGATTTGGATAAATGGATTGGCACTAACTTTTTAGATCCTTACAACATTAATGTTTATTACGAATGGAATCAGAATTTGGTAGATAATAATAAATATTTGTATCCGCCTCTTGTTTCAAAAGTGCAACCAGCAATGGAAGTGGTTAAAAAAATCTGGATTGATAGTTACACGACTATTGGAGGAAAAGAATTTGTTAAGAAAATCGCACCAAGAGAATTTGTACTTGTAGGTGGTGTAAACTTAAATACAAATGGTACCGTAACATTAGGACTTGCCGAAGCTGGTCAAAGAGTTTCTTTGTTTCAAATAGACAATTTAAACAAAAAAAGTAGAGCAAGCGTGACACAATTTATTCATACAATTCAGCATGAGTATGTTCATATTTTAAATCAAACAAAACCTTTTGATGAGCAAGCTTGGGCAAAGTTAACTCCATCAGGATATACTTCAAGCTGGTATGTAGAGGCAATTGCAACTTCAAGATCTTTAGGATTTATAACCAGTTATGCTAGATTGAATATTTACGAAGATTTTGCAGAAACTGCTGCAACAATCTTAACAAGTTCAAAAGCAGAATATGATGCAATTTTAGCAGGTGTTACAGATGCAACCGCAAAAGCAAATATTAAAGCAAAAGAAGCACTTGTAGTTAAATATTACAAAGAAGCATTCAATATCGATTTTTATGCTTTAAGAGATGAAGCTCAGAAAAACACAGATATCGTAATAAATAATTAAGGACGAAAAATTATTATAAAAAATACTATTATGAAAGCAAAATATATATATAAGTGCTTATTGATTTCTTTCGTAGCCTTGCTTTTGGGATCATGTTCAAGTCCGGAAGTAGATGCAAAATTTGATGAAAATGCAACAGACAGATTAAGCGGGCGTCAGAAAGAATTAAACGATTTATTACTTTCATCAGCAGATGGTTGGAAAGCAGTTTATTATACTGATAGTACACAATTAGGAGGATGGACACATTTATTTAAATTCTTACCAGGAGGAAAAGTAGATATGGCATCAGACTTTACAGGTAGAGATGGCGAAATTGACACGAAAACATATCAAAGTCAATACAATATTCAAGTTGGAAGCACAGTAAGTTTAGTTTTTTCGACACAAAATAGAATACATCTTCTTTCTGATGCAAATAATTATCCAACAGCTGCACTTTTGGCAAAAGGATATTTAGGAGATTTCCAGTTCTATTACTACGGACAAAAAGATGGCAATATCATTTTTAAAACAAATAGAAATGGCCACATGCTTCGTTTTATAAAAGCAACACCAAAAGACTGGACTGATTTGCCTAAAAATGTTCCGATTATCAAAAACATTACTGGAGATATGAATAGTCCATTATTTAGATTGTTAGAAATAAATGATGGTACAGCAACCAAAAACTATGATTTTAGTTATAATACTAGCGCACGTTTTGGTACAGGATATTCTTTAGATCCTGCAGTTAATACAAGTTATGATCTTGCGCTTTCATTTAATCCTTTAGGCGTTTATTCAAAACTTCCATTGGATGTAAAAGGTCAAAAACTTACAGATTTTGTTTATGATACTCCGACAAATTCTTTTGTGGCAACTGGAAAAGATGGTGTAAAAGCAACTATTAAATATACAAATGCACCGCCAAGACTTACAGAAGATTATAAAGTAACGTTACCAGCAGCAGGAGCTCCATCAACAGCTTACGGTTATATTGCGGCGAATTTATCTGCTGCACCAACTAACTCACAATTGTGTCTGTTCTTGCTTAATGAGATTAATAATGCATCGGCTGCAAAAGTAAACAGAGTACAATTTACTTTCTTCAACAATCGTACTGTAGACATTATGTACAGCTTTACAGGTGGAAAAGCAACTGTTTATCATAGAGCAACTATTACAGAAGATGCAGTTAATAAAACAATCATCTTAAAGCATTCACTATGGCATAATGGAACTACTGTAATTGCAGCAGATCCTTTAGTGAAAAATCTTGATGATAAATTAATGGATCCTAAAGGTTTATATGTAACTAGAGAAAGCTTTAGAATACAGTTTAGTAATACAATTTACACTTTTACAGCTGCATCAAGCAGTTTTAGAATTACAACTTACGCATTCCAATAATATAGAATAATTTTTATTCATAAAAAGCAACTCATTTTTTTGAGTTGCTTTTAAAATTTTAAACTTGGTTAGCCCCTTATTGATAAATTATGATTAAAAAAAAATTAACTCCTGCAACAATTGCAATTTTTTTCTGGGGAATAGGTCTTCTTATTGTTAATCAGCAATATTATGAATACCTCAGATATTATTTGTATCTATCTATTATCATAGCTTTTCCAATTATGATATTGAATATGATAAAACAAAGAAAAAATGATAAGGTAAATGGAACAAAAGAGTTTCATCACTCGATTAATAGAATGATGATTTTTGCAGTAATTCTAGTTATTATGTTTGCCATAACAAAACAGAATCACATTTAATAATTTTTAGTTTTTATTTTTTTATTCAGGTGGAAACAGCTCATTTATTGAGCTGTTTTTTTTATTTAATTCTAAACCAATTTTTGTATCACAAATTTTATTAAACGCCCAAATACGCTATATTTGTATTTCAAAAAATAAAAACGAATACCTTAATATGAAATTACTAGAAGGAAAAGTTGCAATTATTACTGGTGCAAGCCGTGGAATTGGAAAAGGAATTGCTGAAGTTTTTGCTAAACATGGCGCAAACGTTGCTTTTACATATAGCTCATCTGCTGCATCTGCAGAAGCTTTAGAAGCAGAATTGAATAGTTTAGGAGTAAAAGCGAAAGGATACCAATCAAACGCAGCAGATTTTAACGAAGCTCAAACTTTTGTTGATGCTGTTTTAGCTGATTTTGGAACTGTAGATATTTTGATCAACAACGCCGGAATTACAAAAGATAATTTGTTAATGCGTATGTCTGAAGCAGATTTTGACCAAGTAATTGATGTGAATTTGAAATCGGTTTTTAATATGACAAAAGCGATTCAAAAAACTTTCTTGAAACAAAGAGCAGGTTCAATCATTAATATTAGCTCAGTAGTTGGAGTTTCTGGAAACGCTGGACAAACAAACTACGCAGCTTCTAAAGCAGGTGCAATCGGATTTACAAAATCTGTTGCTCTTGAACTAGGTTCTCGTAACATTCGTTGCAATGCAATCGCTCCAGGTTTTATCGAAACTGAAATGACTGCAAAATTAAGCGAAGATGTAGTTAAAGGATGGAGAGAAGGTATTCCGTTGAAACGCGGAGGAACTACAGAAGATGTAGCAAATGCTTGTCTTTTCTTAGCTTCAGATATGAGTGCTTACATTACAGGTCAAGTTCTTAATGTTTGCGGAGGAATGCTTACTTAATAAGTTGATTGTTGATGGTTTTTAGTTTATAGTTAACAGCCATAAACCATAAACTAACAACCAATAACTAAAACAAATATGACTACAAACACAATTCTTTTATTATTGCTTTCTTTAGTAATTGCTGGTGGTTTGTCGTATTTTCAATATTTTTTCAAAGCCAAAAGTAAATCCAATGTGGTTATACTTTTGGCTTTTTTGCGTTTTTTGGCCATCTTCGGATTATTGGTTTTGCTGATCAATCCGATAATTTCTAAGAGTTCGTTAGAAATTACAAAAACGCCTTTGGCAATTTTTGTCGATAATTCGAGTTCGATAGTTGCTTTAAAATCAGATAAAAAAGCTGTTGAATTATATCAAAAATTAGTTTTGAATCCCGCTTTAAAAGAAAAATTCGAAATTCAATCCTATCAATTTGATAACGATTTTAAAACTTCTGACAAATTTGATTTTAAAGGAAATCAAACCAATTTAGATGAAGCGGCAAAAAATCTAAAAAGCATCAATAAAAATCTGATTTTCCCAACAGTTATTATTACCGATGGAAATCAAACTACAGGAAACGATTATGTCTATCGTTTTGATCCTGTCAATAAAGTTTATCCTTTGGTTGTGGGAGATACAACCACTTTTCTCGATTTAAAAATCAATCAGTTAAACGTAAATAAATACGCTTTTCATAAAAATAAATTTCCAGTTGAAGTTTTTCTGCAATACGCTGGAGATAAAACTACAAACGCTGAATTTACCATTTCACAAGGAAATACAATTGTAGCAAAAGAAAAACTTTCTTTTTCAGCTTCCAAAAAAACAGCTTCTCTAAACTTGCTTTTACCAGCAGATAAAGTTGGATTGCAAATTTATAAAGCAAGCATTCAATCTTCTGCAAAAGAAAAAAACAGCTATAATAATATAAAGAATTTTGCAGTCGAAATAATAGATCAAAAGTCTACAATTGCAATTGTTTCGGCTATAAATCATCCAGATATCGCAGCTTTAAAACGTTCTATTGAAGTTAACGCACAACGTAAAGTAATATTAGTTAAACCGAATCAAATTAATGATTTACAAGACGTATCTGTTTTGGTTTTGTATCAGCCAACAACAGCTTTTAAAGTTATTTTTGATAACAGCAAACTAAAGGGAACAAACACCTTTATTATTACAGGAAACAATACCGATTTTAATTTCTTAAATCAACAGCAGAATAATTTAGTTTTTAAAATGAGCGGGCAACGCGAAGATTTTTTAAACGAATTTCATTCTGATTTTAATCTTTTTGCAATTGACGATATTGGCTTTGAAAATTTTCCACCATTGCAAAATCCATTCGGTAATATAAATGTTAATGGAAACGTATCAATTTTACTTTCATCAAAAATTAGAAACGTTTCTACAAATGCGCCATTATTGGCTTTCGCCGAAAATCAAGGAAAAAGAACCGCTTTTCTTTTAGGAGAAAATAGTTGGAAATGGCGTTTGCAAAGTCACATTGACAATCAATCCTTCGAAAAATATGATATTTTTATTGACAAAATTATTCAATATTTAGCATCTTCAAATTCAAAAAAATCTTTAGTGGTCACACATGAAAGTTTTTATAATTCTGGAGAAGAGATTATTATCAACGCGCAATATTTTAACAAAAATTACGAGTTTGATGAAAAAGCGAGACTTACAATTAGTGTTGTAAATGCTGCGACCAAACAAACCAAAAATTACGATTTACTAAAGGGAAGCAATTCTTTTTCAGCGAATTTAGAAGGACTTCCAGCTGGAAAATATAACTTTATAGTAAAAGAAATAAACTCAAATACTTCATACACAAGTCATTTTGAAATTCTAGATTTTGATATTGAAAAACAATTTGTAAATCCTGATGTCGTAAAACTACAGCAATTAGCACAACAGACGGGAGGAAAAGCTTTCTTTGAAAATCAAGCAGATCAATTGATTAATACACTTTTAGAAAATTCAGAATACAAATCAATTGAAAAGAATATTTCTAGCAAAACGCCAATTATTGACTGGGTTTGGTTATTAATTTTAATTGCCATTTTATTGACTATAGAATGGTTTGTTAGAAAATATAATGGATTGCTTTAATTAAGTTGCAAAGGTTTAAAGAAGAAAAAAAATTGTGTCGTTTTTGAAATCGCATTTAAAGACGAAATGAAGATAAATCGAGAATGAGTTTTATATAACTTAAATATGAAACATATGGAAGGAATACAGTTGTTTGAGGAGAAAAAAGTTAGAACCGTTTGGAATCAAGAAGAAGAAAAATGGTATTTTTCAATTATTGATGTTGTTGCTGTATTAACAGAGAGTGTTGATGCATCTGCCTATTGGCGTAAGCTGAAACAACGATTAAAAGCAGAAGGAAATGAAACTGTGACGAATTGTCACGGTTTGAAAATGAAGGCTGCTGATGGAAAAATGCGAATAACAGATGTTGCAGATACTGAACAGCTTTTTCGTTTAATACAATCTATTCCATCAGCAAATGCGGAGCCGTTTAAATTATGGCTTGCTCAAATTGCATCAGAGCGTTTAGATGAAATGCAAGATCCTGAACTTTCAATAGATAGAGCATTAGAACAATATCTAAATTTAGGTTATTCTGAAAGCTGGATTAATCAGCGATTAAAAAGTATAGAAGTTAGAAAAGAATTGACTAACGAATGGAAAAATAGAGGTATTAGCGAAGGAATTCAGTTTGCTACTTTAACAGATATTATTTCTAAAGCTTGGTCTGGAAATACAACTAAAGAGTATAAAATACTTAAAGGACTAAAGAAAGAAAATCTTCGTGATAACATGAGTAATACGGAGCTGATTTTAAACATGTTAGCAGAAGCTTCTACTACAGATATTTCAAAAGCAATAAATCCGGAAAGTTTTGAGGATAATATGTTAGTTGCGGAACAAGGAGGAAATGTAGCAAAGGTAGCATTAAAAGAATTAGAATCTAAAACTGGAAAAAAAGTAGTTACATCCTTAAATGTTAAAAGTTCTTTAGGCCAAAAAAAATCAGATGATAATTCTGAAATAGAATAATAAAAATAAAACCAATGGATTTCAGGCTAAAAGTATTTTACACCGTTGCGCTCCGCCTTAATTTTACTAAAGCGGCAACAGAATTGTATATTACCCAGCCAGCAGTTTCCAAACATATCCAAGAACTTGAAGAAACTTATAAAACCAAACTTTTTGAACGAAACGGTTCTAAAATTGCTTTAACTCCAGCAGGAAAGATTCTGCTAAAATATACCAAAAGTATTTTTGATATTTACCGAGAAATAGACTTTGAAATGAGTTCGTTTAACAAAGAACGTCAAGGTTTATTGAGATTAGGAGCGAGTACAACTATTTCACAATACATTATATCTCCAGTTTTGGCGAGTTTTCATCAAAAGCAAAAAGACATAAAAGTCAATTTGCTGAATGGAAATACGGAACAAATCGAAAATGCCTTAATCAACAAAGAAATCGAAATCGGAATTGTTGAAGGACAATCTAAGAATCAGTCGATAAAATATATTCCCTTTTTAAAAGACGAATTGGTTTTGGTTTGCAATAGTAAAAATCCATTCGTAAAGCAAAATGAAATTTCAATAAACGACTTAAAATCAATGAAATTCATCACTCGAGAACGTGGTTCTGGAACACTTGAAGTTATAGAATTTGCATTAAAAAAAGCTGGAGTGAAATTTACAGATTTACAAATCGAAATGCAGTTAGGAAGTACAGAAAGCATAAAATCATATTTGCTTAATTCTGATTGTTTTGCGTTTATGTCAATTCATGCTGTAAGTAAAGAATTGAAAAATAAAGAATTAATCGTTTTAGATGTAGAAGATTTATCAATCGAGAGATATTTTTACATCATCACTTTACAAGGAAAATCAGATTCTTTATCAGAGCTTTTTATTCAGAATTTAGCAAGTCATTATAACTTGAAGTTATAGTCAATTGTAATTTACGATTGGCGTTTTCAATATAAACGATGGAACTTTGCAGGGTAAATATCAATTACCTTTATTTTGAAAACAAAACAACACTCAGCATCACAATTATTCGAAATTAATCACTTTTTGCAGCAAGCGCTTTTTTTGGCTGTAATTCTGTTAAGCATTTTTTCAATAATTTCACCTCCAATAGCATTATTATTGGGAGTTGTACTTGTGAACGTCTTCGGAAATCCTTTTGCTGAATTTAATAGCAAAGCCATCACATTTTTATTGCAGTTTTCTGTTGTCGGTTTGGGGTTTGGTATGAATGCAAATAGTGCAATATCAGCAGGAAAAGAAGGATTTGTTCTAACAATATTCTCAATTTTCAGTACTTTAGTCTTCGGTTTTCTATTAGGCAAATGGTTGAAAACCGATAAAAAAACATCTCATTTAATTTCTTGCGGAACTGCAATTTGCGGTGGAAGTGCAATTGCTGCAATTACACCGGTTATAAAATCAAATGAAAATCAGACTTCTATTGCTTTGGGAGTGATTTTTATATTGAATTCTATCGCTTTGTTTGTTTTTCCTTTTATCGGACATCAATTAGATTTATCTCAAAAAGATTTTGGTTTGTGGTGCGCGATAGCCATTCATGACACGAGTTCGGTTGTTGGAGCGGCAAATAAATACGGTGCAGAAGCTTTGCAAGTGGCAACAACAGTAAAAGTGGCAAGAGCCTTATGGATTATTCCGATTTCTTTGCTGACGGCTTTTCTCTTCAAGAAACAATCCCGAATCGTCGGAACAAAAATAAAAATTCCATATTTCATTGGTTTGTTTATTCTGGCAATGCTCTTAAATACTTATTTTCCCGCAACGGCAATTTTTTCTGCGCATCTTGTAGGTATTGCTAAAATCGGATTAACAATTACGCTCTTTCTGATTGGAGCAACTTTAAATTTTACAACTTTAAAAAAAGTAGGAGTGAAGCCTTTCTTGCAAGGAGTTATGCTTTGGATATTTATTGCTGTTTTAGCTTTGGTATCAATTGTTTATCTAGGGTAATTATTTCACATTAGAGAATTTGACAATTGGTTTGTCTATCATTTTATAAAATTTACTTTTAAACACAAAACGTCTTTCAATCTCAAAATTAAATGCCTTTTTGGTTTTTGCCATAGTTGCAATTTCTTCAGGAAATTCAACGTCAAATTCATCTTCGCCTCTTGCCTTTATGTTATAAGTTCCTTTTGTGGTAATGATGATGTCTCTAAAATGTTTCTTAGAATTATCATTTACAACTTTATAAGATCCGCTCCAAGCGATAAAAGAAGAATTGGTTAACTGATAATTATTGACTTCTAAAATTGGTTGATATTTTCCGCCAAAACCAGCAATGAGGTAAAGATAACCTTCGTAAGCGCCGCCAGCACCACCATTTGCATGAATTAAAGTAAAAGCAAACTGATCTTCTCCGATTTCAACTAATTTTGGAGTCGGACATTGTGCAAAAGCACCAAAAGCAGCAACTGCAGGCTGAAAAGATCTCATTTCCCAAGAATTGCCATTTTTTGCAAATTTTGCCAAACCTAGTAATCCGCCAGAAAAACGTCCAGTTTGAAGTCCGTCTTCATCATGAACAGAATGGTTGAAAGCTAATATTTTGAATTGATTTCCCTTAGAATCTGAATAATCAATCGTAGTACGAAGTCTCGTAGCAACACCTTCTGTATATGGAAATAATTGATCGCCTTCGACACCATTTACATCTAGAAAAGGTGATGGACTGCAGGATTTGCATTTCCAGCTTACAAAAGTATTTTTATCGGCAAGATGGTATAAGTTGCCAGGAAATAGCATTTGCATTGTCTTTTCACTATTTAATGGATCGGAAACTTTGAGAATTCTTTTTGGGTTTAATATAGTGTCGCTGACGTTTTTAAGTTGTAAATCATTTTCTTGTGCAAAAGATAGAGCAGAAATTAGCAGAAATAAGTTTAAAATAATCTGGCGCATAAAATGGTGTCATTTAATCAAAACAAATGTATGAAGAAAATTATTGTTAATTTGAACTTATGCTACTTTCAGGAATCAAAAAACTCAAAAAGTGAAATTAATATAATCTTAATAACAGTATTTTTTGCGTATTCTCTAATTAAAGCTAAATTTGCTCCCTCTAATAAAAAAAACAAATGAAAAAAATCCAAATGAGACCAAAATTAATAGCGTTGTGTGCTTTAATTGTTGGTTTTTTTACTTTATCCTGGGGAATTGTAGGACATGAAAGAATTAATAAAGCAGCTGTAATGGCATTACCGCATCCTCTTCAGACTTTCTTTTATAATCACATTGATTTTATCACACAGGAAGCTTCAGTACCAGATATCCGTAAATACGCTTTAAGTTATAAAGATGAAGGTCCAAGACATTATTTTGATATGGAAAATTTTGGCTCGGCAGATAGTTACCCAAAAAATTTAGAAGAAGCAAAGAAAAAATATGACGCTAAATTTTTGAGCGATAACGGAATTTTACCTTGGTATATTGAAGATATGATGGTGAAATTGACAAAAGCTTTTAAAGACAAAAATAGAGCGGAGATCTTATTTTTGGCAGCAGATTTAGGCCATTATATTGGTGATGCGCACATGCCACTGCATACTTCTGCAAATCACGACGGGCAATTAAGCGATCAAAAAGGAATTCATTCTCTTTGGGAGAGCAGACTTCCAGAATTATTTGCTAAAAATTATAAACTGAATGTGCCTTATGCTCATCATTATGAAGATGTTCACAAAGCAATTTGGGATATGATAAACGATACACACAGTTTGGCGCAACCTTTATTAGATATTGATAAAAAACTGAGAACCGCGACGCCAGAAAACCAAGTTTTTAAAATGGATGCGGAAGGCAAAGTATTGAAAAGTAAATACAATACAGCTGTTTTCTCTGATGAATATGCTAAAAAACTGCATGAGCAATTAAACGGAATGGTAGAAAGCCAAATGAAAAAGGCAATAACAGCAACGGCAAGTTTCTGGTATACTGCGTGGGTAGATGCTGGAAAACCTGATTTAAGTGATTTAGATTCTCCTGAAGTAACAAAAAGAAATGCTAAAGCATTAAAGGAAGACTGGGATCTTTTTCAAAAAGGAGATTTGTTCGGAATGAGAAATCAAAATGATTAATTTTTATTTCTAGTCTAACTGAAAATAAAAATAAAAGCCTCAAATTCTTAATGATTTTGAGGCTTTTTCTATTAATGAAGTTTTGCGTATAACTTAGCATTTTTGGCGTTTAAACTTAAGTCTTTTAGCTGATATTCTTTTTCTTTCAATACATAAGAAGCTGATTGATAATATGAAATGGTTTCATTTATTAAATCTTTGTTTTCAACTTTTAACGGAATTTCGTTGTAATGGATTTGATATTCAGGAGAAAGATTAACATCGGGTTTTAATTCTAATTGAAATTGTTTTATTTGCTGTTTAGGAGATAAAATCGTCAAAATATTGTCTTTTATCAATCCTAAATCCTGATAGGTCGCAATAAAAGCCCTAGGTTTATAATCAGATTCAAAAACATCATGTCCGAAAAACTTACTTTGGTAATCAAAATTTAATAAACCAAATAAAGTTGGCATAATATCAATTTGCGACATTAATTTATTGCATTTTTCAGGTTTAGAAGTCGGATCGTAAATTAAAGCCGGAATTCGATATTTATCTAACGGAAGTTCTGTTTTTCCAGCACTTGACGCGCAATGATCTGCAACAATCACAAATACAGTATTTTCGAACCATGCTTGTTTTTTAGCTTGATTAAAAAACTGGCGCAAAGCATAATCAGTATATTTTACACCGCCATTTCTTGATTTAATATCTCCAGGAATATCAATTTTATTGTTAGGATAAGTAAAAGGTCTGTGGTTGCTAACCGTCATTATATGATTGAAAAAAGGCTTATTTTGCTTCGCTTCAACGTTCATGATTTTGATTGCTTTGTTGTACATATCTTCATCACAAACTCCCCAAACATTAGAAAACGTAATTTCGTTTGGCTTAAAACTCGATTTGTCTATAATTTGATAACCGTTTCCAGAATAAAAATCCTGCATGTTATCAAAAAAAGCATCTCCGCCATACATAAATTTTACATTATAACCCTTTTTTTGAAAAACAGATCCTGTAGAAAATTTATTTTTATTGTCTTCTCTTTTCACAACACTTTCACCAGCCGTCGGAGGCAAACACAAAGTAACCGCTTCAAGTCCGCGAACGGTGCGGTTTCCTGCTGCGTATACATTGGTAAACAATAAGCTTTTTTGTGCTAAACTATCCAGAAATGGCATGATATTTTCTTTGTTTCCATACATTTTCATGAAATCAGCACTTAAACTTTCCACTGTAATTAGAACTACATTTTTACATTTTTCGATAGAATCATCTTTTATTTCACGTAAAGTATTTTGTCCAGAAATCGCTTGTAATTGCTGTTTTAAAAGTGCAAAAGCTTCATTATTTGGGATTGTTTTGTAGAATTTGAAATAGTCTAATTTGTTATTCTGAAAGGCTAAATAGAATTTGTAAATACCATTTGCCTGCAATTCATTCACAAAAATATTTTTAGAATTTTCCGTCTTTGCCAATGATGGAATCGCAAATATAGAGGCTAAGAATAAAACACCATAAATTGCTGTAATTTTAAGCTTTTCTTGAATTGTCGGAATCTCTTCAATATAGTTCTTTGATTTCTTAATAATGAAAAAAGTAATAATTCCAGTGATAATAAATAATGCAGAAAATATTGGAATAACCGGATAAGACTGCATAATGTTTCCAATTACTTCATTTGTGTAAATCAAGTAATTAACTGCAATAAAGTTGTATTTTACTCCAAATTCATTCCAAAAGAAAAACTCGCTTATAGCATTTTGAAGAATTATCAAGACGTATAAAAAGATCACAAAAGCAAAAAGCCAAAATCTTATTTTATTTTTAAATTTTGGCGCAAAAAGAAAAAGTGCAAATAAAGCAGTTTTGATTGAAATAAAAATCAGAACGATTTTAGGCAAAGCGCCTCCATATTCATCAAAAATACTTTTTCCCGAAGCCACATAAATTAACGCTAGAACAAAACCAGCTAGAATAAAATAACCGTAAGGTTTGTTGTATTTTGAATTTGAAATAAAAATAAGATACAGCCATAAAAAGGAAGCAGAAAGTACAAATACAAAAAAGTCTGAAATTAAACCTAAACCAAAGATTTTCAAACTTTCAGAAAAAGTAAAAGAACTTTGCGTTATAGGATGAAACAAAAGAACTATTCGAAGGGTGAAACTTACAATAAAGTACAATAGGGCTAGATTGTAAAAAGGTGAAAGTTTTTTGAAAATATTCATTGTATTTATTTTTTTACAAAATTAATTTGTATTGATTAACGTCAGATTAAGTTAGACTTTAACCTTACTTAGCATTATCTTAAAGTTTGCTTAAGATTATGATATTATTAGGTTCATCAGTTAAATCTTAATTTTCAACTTTAAAAATCTTTATCTTTGACTTACAAAAAATGAAAACGAATCTTAATTAAATACGATAGATGCATATTTTAATAGTAGAAGACGAATTAGGAATTGTTCAGTTTTTAAAGCAAGGTCTACAGGAAGAAGGTTATCAAATAACCACTGCAAATGATGGTTCTAAAGGTTTTGAACTGGTTCAAGAACAGAAATTTGATTTGATTCTTTTAGATTGGATGCTTCCAAAAATAAATGGATTGGATTTGTGTAAAGCGATTCGAGTTAAAGATCAAATTACTCCAATTATTTTTTTGACTGCAAAAGATACTGTTCAAGAAACAATTGAAGGTTTAAAAGCAGGAGCAAATGACTACATTAAAAAACCATTTAGTTTTGAAGAACTTGTAGAACGCATAAAAGTTCATTTTAGAAATAAAATCAAAACGGAAATCTTAACGCTTGGAACAATTACGATTGATTTATCAAAACATATTGTCTTGAAAGGCGAAGAAGAGATTTCTTTAACGCAAAGAGAGTTTGAATTGCTAACATATTTGATTCAGAATAAAGGGAAAGTATGTACTAGAAATCAGATTTTGCGAGATGTCTGGGAAATTAATTTCGAGTATGATACTGGTGTTATTGATGTTTTTATGAATGCGATTCGTAAAAAACTAAACCTTAAAATTGAAGAAGATTATATCAAAACTATTCGCGGCATTGGTTATATCGCCAATGATTAATAAATGACATCACTATCTTTTAAAAATCGAATTGCTTTAAATTACATTGTTGGAACCGGACTTTTGGTTTTGGCTGTTTTTTCGGCTATTTATTTCATTGTAAAACTTACTGTTTACAATCATATTGACGAGAATTTAAGAATCGAAATTGAAGATCACTTAAAAGAAATCAGAATTGAAAAAAAAGTAATAGTCTTTATGGATGCCGAAGAATGGGAGGAAAGGGAACATAATTCTGTTGATGTAAATCCTGTTTTTGTCCAATTTTTAGATTTGAATAAAAAGATTATCGAAAAGTCTCCTAATTTGAAAAATGAAAAATTAGTTTTTCATGAAAATAAAGACCATTTTCAGCTTTTTGATACCAAATTATTAGGCAATAAAATTCGTCAAATTCAAGTTCCGCTTCATTTAAAATCGAAGAAAATCGGTTATCTGATTATTGCGATGTCTCTTTCTGATTCTTCAAAAGTTTTAGAAAATCTGTTGGATACTTTGATGATTACTTTTCCAATTATTCTTTTAATACTGTTTTTTCTAGCTCGATTTTATGCAGGAAGAAGCATAAAGCCAATTAATGATATAATTTATACTTCTAAAATTATCACAAAAGATAATCTGAAATCTAGAATTCCGCTGCCAAAAACAAGAGATGAATTGTTCACGCTTTCTAAAACAATTAATAATCTTTTAAATCGAATTGAAGACGCAGTAGAACGTGAAAAACAGTTTACTTCAGATGCTTCGCACGAACTTCGAACACCTTTAACAGTTATTAAAGGAACACTTGAAGTATTGATTCGTAAAACGCGCGATAGTAAAGAATATGAAGAAAAAATTAATTACTGTATAAATGAAGTTGATCACTTAAATTCTCTTGTAGATCAATTGCTTTTAATGGCACGTTTTGAAAATCAAAAGCAAAATATCAAGAAAGAAAATGTTTATTTAAATGCTGCAATTCTAGACGTTCTGACATTGAATGCTGAGAAAATTAAAGTTAAAAAGCTCAATGTTGAATTAGAAGCTGTTGAAGAATTTGGTGTTTATTCTGATAACTATTTAACCGTTACAATTCTTCGAAATATTATTTCAAATGCTGTGAAATATTCTAAAGATGGAACTAGAATTAAAATTTCTTTATCTAGAGAGAAAAATAAAATAAATTGTCTTGTTTCTGATGAAGGAATTGGAATTGCAAAAAAGGATTTGGAATCAATTTTAAATCCATTTTTTAGATCTGATTCTCTAAATCATTCTGAAATTAAAGGAACTGGATTAGGTTTGTTTATTGTAAAAAGAATGACAGATCTTCTACAAATTAAATTTAAAATAGAAAGCGAAATAGGAAAAGGAACCAAAGTTTTATTGGTTTTTGACGAATATGATAATTCATTAAAATAATTTCAAAATCATTGCAATATAAGCGGCTCAAAACGTTTTTTAACAATAAACTATCGTTAAGTTAAAATAAAAATTGCTTTTTAATTAATTTATCTATTATATTTGCAACCGAATCAAAGAAGTAAAAAACAAAACAAAATCATGATTTCAATTCAATTACATCATCATCATTTACATTATTGCTCTCAAGCGATGTGTTAATGATATGCGTGTAAATCATCATATTTTAAAACCCGTTTGAGTACATCAAACGGGTTTTTTAATTCTAACTCTCTTTGTACTCAAACTATAAACCAACAAACAACTAAAAAAAATGAGTACTTTAAAAATTGCAATTCAAAAATCAGGTCGTTTAAACGAAGACAGCATTCAAATCTTAAAAGATTGCGGTATTTCAATCAACAATGGAATCGATCAATTAAAAGCCGAAGCTTCTAATTTTCCTCTAGAAGTTTTATACTTAAGAAATTCTGATATTCCTCAATATTTAATTGACGGAGTGGTAGATTTAGCAATCGTTGGCGACAATCTTTTGGTAGAAAAAGGAAAAGGTATTGAAGTAGTTCAGAAATTAGGATTCTCGAAATGTAAAGTGTCAGTTGCTGTTCCTAAAACTTTCGAATATAATTCAGTTCAGGATTTAGCTGGTTTGCGCGTTGCGACTTCTTATCCAAATACAGTTAATGAATTTTTTGGTAAATTTGGATTGACCGTAGATATTCACCAAATCTCTGGTTCTGTAGAAATTGCTCCAAATATTGGTCTTGCCGATGCTATTGTAGATATCGTTTCTAGCGGTAGCACTTTGTTCAAAAATAACTTAAAAGAAGTTGAAGTTATTTTGAAAAGTGAAGCAGTTTTGGCAGTTTCTCCAAAAGTTTCTCCAGAAATTCAAAAACACATTGATACTTTAAAATTCAGAATTCAAGCGGTTTTAAGAGCTAGAAATTCAAAATATATCTTAATGAACGTTCCAAACGACAAAATTGATGCCGTTGGAAAAATTCTTCCAGTTTTAAGAAGTTTAACCGTTTTACCATTAGCACAAGAAGGCTGGAGCAGCGTTCACTCTGTAATTGATAAAGATACTTTCTGGGACGTAATAGATCAATTGAAAGAAGTTGGTGCAGAAGGAATTCTAGTTTGCCCAATTGAGAAAATGGTTCTTTAGGGCTTCGCCCGCTTTAGGCTTTAGGCAGTAAGCTTTAAGCCAAAAAAATATAAAGTAAGGAAAGCTTAAAGCCTAAAGCTTATAGCATAAAGCATAAAAAAATGAATAAAATAGATAATCCAAAACCAGAAACCTGGTCAGAAATACTAAAAAGACCAACTCAAACCATTGATGATATTGAGGTTACGGTAAAAGAAATTTTTAGAGAAGTACAGAAAAAAGGAGACGAAGCAGTAGCAAAATACACTTCTATTTTTGACGGAATTTCTCAAGATAATTATGAAGTTTCTTTAGAAGAAATAAACGAAGCAATTGCGTTGATTCCGAACGAATTAAAAAAAGCAATTCAATTAGCGAAAGACAATATTTATAAATTTCACAGAGCGCAAAAAACAGATCGAGTTGAAGTAGAAACAATCGAGGGCGTAAATTGCTGGCAAGAAAAAAGACCGATTCAGAAAATAGGTTTGTATATTCCTGGAGGAACAGCGCCTTTGTTTTCTACGGTTTTAATGTTGGCAGTTCCTGCAGAAATTGCGGGATGTAAGGAAATTGTATTGTGTTCGCCTCCCGATAAAAAAGGAAAAATTAATCCAGCTATTTTGTATGCAGCAAATTTATGTGGCGTTACTAAAATTTTAAAAGTTGGCGGAATTCAAGCCATTGCTGGAATGACGTTTGGAACACAATCTATTCCGAAAGTATATAAAATCTTCGGACCTGGAAATCAATTTGTAACAGTAGCAAAGCAATTAGCGACACAATTTGGCGTGGCGATTGATATGCCGGCAGGACCATCAGAATTACTAATTGTAGCTGATGACACAGCGGTTCCAGCTTTTGTTGCGTCAGATTTGCTTTCTCAAGCAGAACACGGAACAGATAGTCAGGTGATTTTGGTTTCTACTTCTAGAAAATTAATCAGCGAAGTAGAGCAAGAAATTCAGTCACAATTAGAAGTTCTTCCTAGAAAAGCTATTGCAGAAAAAGCGATAGAAAATTCGAAATTGATTTATGTAGAAAGTGATCAAATCGCTTTGGATTTAATTAATGAATACGGGCCAGAACATTTTATAATCTGTTCAGAATATGATGATTTCTATTGCAACGGAATTGTAAATGCTGGTTCGGTTTTTATTGGAAATTACACTCCAGAAAGTGCAGGCGATTATGCTTCTGGAACCAATCATACGCTGCCAACAAACGGTTATGCAAAGAATTACAGCGGTGTAAATCTGGATAGTTTTATGAAATCAATGACTTTTCAAAAAATCTCAGAAAAAGGAATTCAGAATATCGGAAAAGCAATAGAATTGATGGCTGAAGCTGAAGGCTTGCAAGCGCATAAAAACGCAGTTACTTTAAGATTGAAGAGTTTAGAATAAATAAAAAGAACAAAGAGTATAGAACAAAGAATATAGAAAAATTTTCAAATCAGATGACTAGTCTATTCTCTTTATTCTGTTTTCTATATTCTAAAAATTAAGATAATGAAATTCGATATAAATACAATAACACGTGAAAACGTAAAATCATTAAAACCGTATTCTTCAGCAAGAGATGAGTTTGAGGATTTTGACACAGCCGAAATGATTTTTTTGGACGCAAACGAAAATCCTTTTCAAAATGGAGTAAACCGTTATCCAGATCCACAACAGAATTCTGTTAAAGCAATTTTGGCTAAAAATAATTTAACAAAACAAAGTCAGATTTTATTAGGAAACGGAAGTGATGAAGTTTTGGATTTGCTTTTTAGAGCTTTTTGCGAGCCAAATAAAGATAATATTATTTCGCTGCCACCAACTTACGGAATGTATGGTGTTTTGGCAAATATTAATGCTATAGAAAATAGAGAAGTTTTGTTAACAACTGACTTTCAGCCACAAGTAGAAAAGATTTTAGAAGCAGTTGATGAAAATACAAAAATCATCTTTTTATGCTCGCCAAATAACCCAACAGGAAATTCTTTTTCAGACGAAAGTGTGGTAAAATTGCTTCAAAACTTTAAAGGCTTAGTGGTAATTGATGAAGCTTATATTGATTTTTCAGATAAAGAAAGCTGGTTAGTAGAAATAGATGCTTATCCAAATTTAGTGATTACCCAGACACTTTCTAAAGCGTATGGTTTGGCAGGAATTCGTTTAGGAATTTGTTATGCTTCTGAAGCAGTGATTTCGATTTTAAACAAAATTAAACCGCCTTATAATGTTAACGAATTAACGCAGCAAAGAGCAAAAGAACGTTTAAAAGATTCTGAAAAAATAAAACAAGAAATAGCTTCTATTATTGAACAAAGAGAAGAGTTACTTAAAGTTTTACTAGAAGTTAATTTTGTAGAAAAAGTATATCCAACGGAAGCTAATTTTATTCTAGCAAAAGTCGATGATGCCAATAAAAGATACAGTCAATTAATTGAAAAAGGAATTGTTATCAGAAACCGAACCACGCAGCCTTTATGCGAAAACTGTCTTCGTTTCACAATTGGAACAAAAGAAGAAAATGCGGTTGTAATTAAAGAATTAAAGTTGTTGAATTAAAGAATATAGCCACAGATTTCACAGATTAAAAGGATTTTTTTATCTGTCTGAGTTTGTTTTTCGCCACGAATTTCACGAATTAGCACAAATTAAATTAGTGAAAATTAGTGTAATTCGTGGCAAAAAAAAATCATTTTAATCCTTTTAATCTGTGGCAGAAAAAATTATAAAGCATGAAAAAAGTACTTTTTATCGATCGTGATGGAACGATTGTCTTAGAACCAGAAAATTTACAATTAGACAGTTTAAATAAACTAGAATTTTATCCAAAAGCGTTTCAATATTTGGCTAAAATTGCTAATGAATTAGATTATGAATTAGCAATGGTAACCAATCAGGACGGATTAGGAACGGATAGTTTTCCGGAAGATACGTTTTGGCCAACGCAAAATTTCATTTTAAAGGCTTTTGAAAACGAAGGAGTTGTATTTGACGAGATTTTTGTTGACAGAAGTTTTCCGGAAGAAAATGCACCAACACGCAAACCTAGAACTGGAATGCTTACAAAATATTTGAATAATCCAGAATATGATTTAGAGAATTCTTTTGTTTTAGGAGATCGTTTAACTGATGTTGAATTGGCTAAAAATCTAGGTGCAAAAGCTATTTTTATGAATGACACAGATGGAGCGGGAAGCACTGAAATATCATCGAAACGTGAAGAACTAAATGAAACAATTGTGTTGCAATCAATGGATTGGAAAACGATTTACGAGTTTTTAAAATTAGAAGCACGTTCGGCTTCTATTACGCGTAAAACAAACGAAACGGATATTTATATCAATTTGAACTTAGACGGAACTGGAAAAAGTAAAATAGATACCGGAATTGCCTTTTTCGATCACATGTTAGATCAAATTTCGCGTCATGGCCAAATGGACTTAGAAATTTTGGTAAAAGGCGATTTAGAAGTCGATGAACATCATACAATCGAAGATACGGCAATTGCTTTGGGAGAAGTTTTCGCGAAAGCGTTAGGAAATAAATTAGGAATCGAACGCTACGGATTCTGCCTTCCAATGGATGATTGTTTAGCGCAAGCTGCAATTGACTTTGGAGGAAGAAATTGGCTGATCTGGGAAACGGAATTTAAACGTGAAATGGTCGGTAAGATGCCAACTGAAATGTTTTATCATTTCTTTAAATCATTTACAGACGGTGCAAAAGCGAACTTAAATATCAAAGCAGAAGGAATCAACGAGCATCATAAAATTGAAGCAATCTTTAAAGCTTTCGCAAAAGCGATAAAAGTAGCCGTAAAAAGAGATACCGAAAAAATGATTTTGCCTTCAACGAAAGGAATGCTTTAAATTAGTCAAAAGTTGAAAGTCATAAAGTCGAAAGTTTCGCTATACTGCGGATATGCAAACGACTTTAAGACTTTAGACTTTAGACTTTAAGACTAAAATTAAATGAAAATAGTAATTATAAATTACGGAGCAGGAAATATTCAAAGCATTATGTTTGCTATTGAAAGATTGGGTTTTAAGGCAGTTTTGAGTAATAATCCAGACGAAATTAAATCGGCAGATAAAGTGATTTTTCCAGGTGTAGGAGAAGCAAGTTCTGCGATGGCTAAACTTCGTGAAAGCGGTTTACATAGTTTAATTCCCGATCTGAAACAGCCAGTTTTAGGAATTTGTTTGGGAATGCAATTGATGTGCAATAAAACTGAAGAAGGAAGTACAGAAGGTTTAGGAATTTTTGATGTTGATGTTTTGAAATTTTCAAACAACGTAAAAGTACCGCAAATGGGTTGGAATCAGATTTATGATTTAAAAACCGATTTATTCAACGGAATTTCAGAAAATGAGTTTATGTATTTGGTTCATAGTTTTTATGCGCCAAATTGCGATGAAGCTATTGCTACAACGAATTATGATGTAGAATACGCGTCAGCTTTGCAAAAAGATAATTTTTACGGAACTCAGTTTCATCCAGAAAAAAGCGGAGATGTTGGAGAAAAGATTTTGGGAAATTTTTTAAAAATGTAAATATTTCAATATCAAAAATCAATTTCAATATCAAAAATCAATAAAAATATTAATCGGTTTTGGAGAATAAAAAATCTAAAATCGTTAATCTAAAATCTAAAATCAAATGAGAATAATACCAGCTATAGATATCATCGACGGGAAATGCGTTCGTTTGTCAAAAGGTGATTATGATACCAAAATAATTTACAACGAAAATCCACTTGAAGTGGCGAAATCATTTGAAGCACACGGAATCGAATATCTGCATTTAGTAGATTTAGACGGTGCAAAATCGAGCAAAATTGTCAATTATAAAATATTGGAGCAAATCGCAACGCAAACTAGTTTAAAAATTGATTTTGGAGGCGGATTAAAATCGGATGATGATTTAAGAATCGCTTTTGAAAGCGGTGCAAATCAAATTACAGGCGGAAGTATTGCTGTAAAAAATAGAGCAATTTTCGAAAAATGGATTTCAGAATATGGTTCAGAAAAAATTATTTTAGGAGCAGATGCAAAAGATGAAAAAATTGCTGTTTCTGGTTGGTTAGAAGAATCAAATGAAGATTTAGTTCCTTTTATTCAAGATTATCAAAGTAAAGGTATTCAGTACGTTATTTGTACCGATATTGCAAAAGACGGAATGCTTGAAGGTCCAAGTTTTAATTTGTACGGTAAAATTTTAGAAGAAGCAAAAGGTGTAAAACTAATCGCTTCGGGAGGAATTTCAACTTTCGACGAATTACCCAAATTGGCTGAATTAGGTTGCGAAGGAACCATAATTGGAAAAGCTATTTACGAAGGGCGTATTACATTAAAGCAACTTGAAAATTATATTTTAAATAAATAAGATTATTTCGCAAAGATGCGCAAAGCAAAACGCAAAGATTCACGAAATTTTGCGTAGCTCTGAGAATCTTTGTGAATCTCTGTGAAACAACAAAGAAAAATGCTTGCAAAAAGAATAATACCTTGCTTAGATATAAAAAACGGAAGAACTGTAAAAGGTGTTAATTTCGTTGACTTGCGCGATGCTGGAGATCCTGTAGAACTGGCAGAAATTTATTCAGCTGAAGGCGCAGACGAATTGGTTTTTCTGGATATTTCTGCAACAGAAGAAAGACGCAAAACTCTTGTAAATATGGTGAGAAGCGTGGCAGAGAAAATCAATATTCCGTTTACAGTTGGTGGTGGAATTTCATCTGTTGAAGATGTTGATATTCTGTTGAATAACGGCGCAGATAAAGTTTCGATTAATTCATCAGCAGTGAAAAATCCGCAATTGATTAACGATTTGGCTCAGAAATTCGGAAGTCAATGCGTTGTCGTTGCAATTGACGCCAAACAAATTGATGGACAATGGATTGTGCATTTAGTTGGCGGAAAAGTGCCGACTGAATTAAATCTTTTCGATTGGGCTGTAGAAGTTGCAAAACGTGGTGCAGGAGAGATTTTGTTTACTTCTATGGATAATGACGGCACAAAAAATGGTTTTGCAAATGGAGCTTTGGCTAAACTTTCAGAATTGGTAAATATTCCGATTATTGCTTCTGGTGGAGCTGGAAATATGCAGCATTTCGTGGATTCGTTTAAAGAAGGAAAAGCTGATGCGGCTTTGGCTGCAAGTGTTTTTCATTTTAAAGAAATCGAAATCAAGGCTTTAAAACAAGAATTAAGAAATAATAATATAGAAGTTCGATTATAGTTTTGACTTTAAGACTTTGGACTTTACAACTTTAGACTAAAATTATGGAAATCGATATCAAAAGCGCACACGGATTAATTCCGGCTATAATTCAGGATTCAGAAACAAAAAATGTTTTGATGCTGGGTTATATGAATGAAGAATCGCTTCAAAAAACAATAGAAACGCAGAAAGTGACATTTTTCAGCCGTTCAAAACAAAGACTTTGGACAAAAGGCGAGGAGAGCGGTAACTTTTTAAATTTAGTAAGTATTAAAAATGATTGCGATGGCGATACACTTTTAATTCAAGCAAAACCAGTCGGGCCAACCTGTCACACTGGTGCAGACACTTGCTGGCAAGAACCAAACGATGCAAATTATGGTTTTATTTCTCAGTTAGAAAATACAATCAAAACAAGAAGAGAAAATGCCGATTCTGAAAAAAGTTATGTTGCTTCTTTATTCGAAAAAGGAATCAATAAAATTGCTCAAAAAGTAGGTGAAGAAGCGGTAGAAGTGGTTATTGAAGCAAAAGATAATAACGATGATTTATTCCTTAGCGAAAGCGCCGATTTGCTTTTCCATTATTTGATTCTGCTTCAAGCAAAAGGCTTTCAATTGAATGATGTTATTGAGGTTTTGAAGAAACGTCAAAAATAAAACAACTTGTCATTTCGACCAAAGGGAGAAATCGCACTAGAAATTCCGCAAAGAATATCTCCAATCTTTGTCGATTAACTAGTGCGATTTCTCCTTTTGGTTAAAATGATAAAAAAATATATTATTTTAGTATAAATAATATTTCTATGAAATTATTTGTATGCTTGTTTTTGTTTTTGGTTCCGACTTTAAATTATGGCTTTAAAAAAAATGTTACGCCATATTCCATTGTAATTTCTAAAGCTGTTTTAATAGTTGACGGAACTATTTCTAAAGTGTTCCAAAATGATTATCAATTTACGATAAATGAGTTTGTAAAAGGAAAATCAAGTCCTAAAATTAACGTAACTATTTGGAAAGAATGGATTTGCGATCCTAGAATTAAAGAATTAAAGGCAGGGCAGAGATTAATTTTGTTTTTAGAAAAATCACCAAATGGAAATTATTATCCAATTAATGATAGTACAGGTGAATTGTATGTAGATAAGAACGCTTTTATAGACATATTCCTTCCAAAAGATTTCACAAATCCAACAGTCTTAAAAAAAGGCATTTCAATGTTTTTAGAAACATACAAATGCCATGGAAATTTAAGTGACAGATTTTATTCTAATATGTATTTTGTTAGAAATAAATCAATTTTTGAAATTTATGAAATGAAAATGACGAATTCATCCTTCGCTCATTTAGTCGATGATGCCGAATATTATAGAGTAACCGAATTTCAGCAATTTCAATTCATTAAAAACTATTCTCCAAACTCAAAAACAGCAAACTCAGCTGGCTGATGAAAGCCAAATTTTAAACTCTTATATGGTTGTAATGCAAGGTATTCAATCGTGTTACCGTAATCAATTCTAAAAGCATTTGCTTTCCATTTTGTGCCTGTTTTTGGCATCTCAAAATGACCGTTTTTAATTTTTTCAAGACTAGAAAATGGAATTTTAATTTCTACAGTATATCCTTCAGGATTTATTTTACTGACTGTTTCCATTCCTTTTATATCAAAATCTGTTGTAGTTTTCCATCCGCCGCATTCTGGCGAAATACATTTTAATAGTAAATCATAATTAGTCGAAAAGGCATTTACTCCAACTTCAATGTAGTTTTTTCCATCTCCGTCTGGATCTATAAAAATTTCTATTAAATCGTCAGTATAAAAAATCTGGGAATCTTTCTTTTGAGATGTTCCAATAATTTTAGAATCTTTACAATTATAAGCTATAAAGAAGTTTTCTTCATTCCACGAAAGTGAAACAAAAGTGTTTTGTGTTGCTTTTTCACCTGAATTATGAATCACAAACGGACCTAAAAATGGTGTTTCCCAATCTGATAAATTTCCATCAACTACTATTTGTTTTTTAGTTTTATGAACTGGAATATTTTGGGAATTTGAAGCGGCCGAAAATAGTACAATTATAAAAGGAACGATTGCTTTAAATCTCATATTGTGAATTCTACAGTTTAAAAGCACTAAAATAGAGAAGAATAATGAATTTGATAACATTTTTTTTATTTTCAAAATGACAAAAAAACAAAATTATTGATCTGAATGTGTACATTTGTTGAAGATTAAGCGGGTTTAATTACCTTATTTATTACAAATTTATAAATAATGAAAAAATACTTCGGTGGCGCATTTATCGCCTTTTTAGTTGGTTTTACTGCAAATGCACAAGGACTTTTAAATAAATCTGAGACTGCTTTTACACATCAAGACACCTTACGCGGAAGCATAACAAAAGAAAGAGCTTGGTGGGATTTGAAATATTATCATTTGGATGTGAAAGTTAAACCTTCTGAGAAATTTATTTCGGGTTCAAACACAGTTCGTTATACTGTTTTAACAGAAAACAACAGAATGCAGATTGATTTGCAGCAGCCAATGAATATTACGAAAGTAACTCAAAACGGAAAAGAATTGAAGTTTGAAAGAGATGGAAATGCTTTTTTTATAACTTTAATTGAAAAACAAAAAGTTGGAGATACAAAAGAGATTGTAATTTCATACGAAGGAAAACCTAAAGAAGCAGTTAGAGCGCCTTGGGACGGAGGTTTTTCTTGGAAAAAAGATAAAAACGGCAAAGATTTTATTGCTACATCTTGTCAAGGTTTAGGAGCAAGTGTTTGGTGGCCTTGCAAAGATCATATGTATGATGAAGTGGAGAGTATGCTTATTAGTGTAAATGTTCCTGGAGATTTGACAGAAGTTTCTAACGGAAGATTGAAAAGCGTAAAAAAGGAAAAAGACGGAACAAAAACCTTCAATTGGTATGTTTCGAATCCGATTAATAATTATGGTGTCAACATCAATATCGGGGATTATGTGAATTTCTCTGAAGTATTTAAAGGAGAAAAAGGCGATTTAGATTGTAATTATTATGTTTTAAGAGACAATTTGGCTTTAGCAAAAGAACATTTTAAGGACGCTCCAAAAATGCTAAAAGCGTTTGAAAATTGGTTCGGACCTTATCCGTTTTATGAAGACAGTTATAAATTAGTTGAAGTTCCATATTTAGGAATGGAACATCAAAGTTCTGTAACTTATGGAAATCAATATAAACAAGGATATTTAGGACGTGATTTAAGCGGAACAGGCTGGGGATTGAAATTTGATTTTATCATTATTCATGAATCTGGACACGAATGGTTTGCGAACAATATTACCTACAAAGACATCGCAGATATGTGGATTCATGAGAGTTTTACCAATTATTCTGAAAGTCTTTTCTTGGAGTATTATTATGGTAAAGATGCTGGTGCAGAATATGTAATTGGTTGTAGGAATAATATCGAAAATGATAAACCAATTATTGGCCATTACGATGTAAACAATGAAGGTTCTGGTGATATGTATCCGAAGGGTGCTAATATGCTGCACACAATTCGCCAAATTGTAAATGATGATGAGAAGTGGAAATCGATTTTGAGAGGTTTAAATAAGACTTTTTATCATCAAACGGTGACTTCAAAACAAATTGAAGATTATATTAACGAACAAGCTGGAGTTAATTTTAATAGAGTTTATGCACAATATTTAACGACTACAAAAATTCCTGTTTTCGAATACATGTTTAAAAACGGAACTTTAGGATATCATTGGACAAACTGTGTTTCTAAATTTGATATGCCAGTAAAAGTTAAAATTAACGGTGTTGAAACTTGGCTAAAACCAACAACAGATTGGCAATCTATTAAAACTGAAAATGAAGATAGAAAATTGGAAGTAGATAAAAACTTCTATGTTACGACTTCTAATATTGTGGAATAAGTTTTAAAGAAATTCTAATTAAAAAATCCTAAATTCCAAATTATTGGAGTTTGGGATTTTTTTTGCTTTTAGTAAATCCGACAGATTTTTAAAACTTTTCGACTTTGTTTTTTTTCTCTTAGTTTGTCATTTCGACGGAGGAGAAATCTTCGTAAGTAGCTCGACAAAGATTGAAGAATTGCTGCACGGAGTTTCTCGTGAAGATTTCTCCTTCGTCGAAATGACAAAAATGGCGTTAAGATTAATTCTTAACGCCATTTTTATTGGAATTTGTATTTTTAAAAATTGGAATTTTTATCTGTTGTTTAACTTCGCTTTCTCCCTAATTATATCAGCAATCTTTCGGTTTTCAATTTTGCTTTCAAGCCATGAAATAATGTCTAGATATAAGAAAGCTCTTTTTTCATAAGTATTCTTTTCTAGCTCTACAAAACGAGCGTGCATTTTTTTGAATTCCTTTTTAATATCAGCAGGATAAAAATTATTTAAGTTTCTCAAGAATTTGATAATTTCTTTTTGAACTTCGTGTAAATCATTCATTTTCAATAAGAATTTATAAGTGCTTTTTAAATGATTTTCTAAATAATAATCTTTTCCAAGTTCATAATGTGCAATCAAAGATAATAACCTCGCAAAACACATTAAATCTTCGCGCATGGTTAAGTTCTTGTTATTTATGATTTTATCTAAATAGTTAATGCATTCGTTGTATTTTTCATTTCCGAAATAAATAGAGGCAAACTTATAAAAGAATAACATTTCGTGATGTTCATCTAAATGTTCGCTGTGAATTTTCAGTTTTTCTAGAATTTCAGGAATCAAATATTCGCTTTCGGCAAAAGTGCCTTCTAAAATATGAAGATTTAGCTTATTGTTATAAACGTAAAGAAACGACAAAGAAGCAATGTTGTCATTTGCAGGAAATTTTGGATCAGAAATCGTTTCTTCCAAAAGATTCAAGTATTTCTTGAAATTAGATTTATACTTTAACATATAAAGCGATTCTAAGAAATAGTGATTTCCTTTTAAGAAAAAGACCGGATTTAAATAAATCATGTTCGGATTATCATAGAAAAGCTGAACCCATTTGTAAGCATATTTATAACTGGCCAAAAAGTCTTGAACCAAAAAGCTTCGCCACAGATTAGCATTGTAAAACCAGTATTTTTCGCGAAAGCCAAATTTACTTTCGTCCAATTTTGCAATATGTCTGTTGAAATAATCGTCTATGTATTTGTATTCCTGATCATTTTTTACATAACCAGTTTTCAGCATTATTCCGTATAACTGTAGCGATAAATTGGATAATTTACTTGAAATAGTATTTCTGTAATTCAATTCTTTTGCTTGAATTACCAATTCGTCGGCGCGGCCTTGAATACTTCGGGTAATATATTGTGATTCGATTAGTTTTTCGAATTCAACAATTTCATACGCCATATATTTTTCGTCATTTTCAAGAGCTTGCTGTTTTGTTTTGTCTAAGATTTTTAAACTCTGCTTATAAAGTCCTTTATTATAAAGAATAACAGCAAAATCCATTTGTTCGCGCAGCTGATATCGAATATTCTGGCTAGGAATATTCAATCTAATGCTTACGAGAATTTGTTTGTATAAATATGATTTTAAGTTAGATAGCTGTACTTTTTGAATTACACCACTTTTAAGAATGAGCTTTTCATCATAAACTTCAGATTTATCTAAAATATTAAATAATTCGATAAATTTTGTGTTTGAACTCGTCTCTAATCGGCTTGCAAAAATTTTAAACTGTCTTTTTTCTGATTTCGAAAGTGATTTGATTAAAACAAATAAGAAATCTTTTTGATGGTTAGCCATTGTAAAAAATAATAATGTAACTTATTGATAATTAAGTTTTTAATAAGGTATAAATCGTTTTATGAACAGTATAATTTCATTAAAATGAATTTCGTACTGCGATAGTACAATATATATTTGTTATCAAGATGTGAAATTACATTAAATTAATGAATATGAATAGAGAGAAAGTTCAAATTTTTGACACCACTTTGCGAGATGGTGAACAAGTTCCAGGATGTAAGTTAGATACTAAGCAAAAATTAGTTATCGCAGAACGACTAGACAAAATGGGAGTTGACATTATCGAAGCAGGCTTTCCTGTGTCAAGTCCAGGCGATTTTTTATCGGTCTCTGAGATTTGTAAAATTGTAGAAAATGCAACGGTCTGCGGACTAACAAGAGCCGTAAAAAACGACATTGATGTTGCTGCAGCTGCCTTAAAGCATGCTAAGAAACCTAGAATCCATACTGGAATCGGAACTTCACAATCTCATATCCTCCACAAATTACAAACTACGCCTGAAGATATTATTGCAAGAGCAAAATATGCTGTAGCACACGCAAAATCGTATGTAGAAGATGTAGAATTCTACGCAGAAGACGCAGGTAGAACAGACAATGCATTCTTAGCAAAAGTTTGTGAGGAAGTGATTAAATCTGGTGCAACTGTATTAAATATTCCTGATACAACAGGATATTGCCTTCCAGAAGAATATGGAGCTAAGATTAAATACCTTAAAGAAAACGTAAAAGGAATCGAAAACGTAATCCTTTCATGCCACTGTCATAATGATTTAGGAATGGCAACTGCAAACTCAATCGCAGGAGCTATAAATGGTGCAAGACAAATTGAGTGTACTATTAATGGTATTGGTGAAAGAGCTGGAAATACTGCGCTTGAAGAAGTGGTTATGATTTTCAAGCAGCATCCTTACTTAAACTTAGATACAAACATTAATACTAGAGAATTAAACGAAATGAGTCGTTTGGTTTCTGAAAGTATGGGAATGATTGTACAGCCAAATAAAGCTATCGTTGGAGCAAATGCTTTTGCACACAGTTCTGGAATTCACCAAGATGGTGTAATTAAAAACAGAGCAACTTACGAAATTATGGATCCGCTAGATGTTGGAGTAAATGAATCTTCAATTATTTTGACAGCTAGAAGCGGAAGAGCGGCTTTGGCTTATAGAGCTAAAAAAGTTGGTTACGAATTGACAAAAGTACAATTGGATATCGTTTATGTTGAATTCTTGAAATTCGCAGATATCAAAAAAGAAGTTTTAGACGAAGATATTCATCAAATTATTGAAGCTTCTAAAATAGAAGGAGATTTAATCAGAAGTTAATATTAAAAAATAAGTTAGGAACAATAAGGATTTAAAGACATAAAATAGCGAGGGATTATGAATTTAAAAATTGCAGTTTTACCAGGAGATGGAATTGGGCCTGAAGTAATTTTACAAGCTAAAAAAGCTTTGTATGCCATTGGCGAAGTGTACAATCACGAATTTGTTTTTGAAGAAGCCCTAATGGGAGCGGTTGCTATCGATAAAACAGGAAGTCCTTTACCGGAACAAACGCTCAATCTGTGCTTAAATACAGATGCAGTTTTGCTTGGTGCAATTGGAGATCCTAAATATGATAACAATCCGAATGCAAAAGTCCGTCCGGAGCAAGGATTACTGAAACTGCGAAAAGAATTAGGCTTATTTGCTAATATCCGTCCTATAAAACCTTATAAAGCCTTAATAGAATCTTCTCCTTTAAAAAGAGAAATTATTGAAGGAGCTGATTTTACCATTTTTAGAGAATTAACTGGTGGAGCTTATTTTGGAACTAAAACACTAAATGAAGAAGGGACACACGCTTCAGATTTATGTGAATATTCAGAAGAAGAAATTACTAGAATTGCACATCTAGCTTTTCAATCGGCACAAAAACGACGCAAAAAGCTAACAATGGTTGACAAAGCAAATGTTTTAGAAACTTCTAGATTGTGGAGAAAAGTAGTTCAGAAAGTGAGCGAAAATTATCCAGATGTTAAACTTGATTTCTTATTTGTTGATAACGCAGCAATGCAGCTGATTTTGAATCCGAAACAATTTGATGTGATTTTGACTGAGAATTTGTTTGGAGATATTTTATCAGATGAAGCAAGTGTAATTACAGGTTCAATTGGATTATTGCCATCTGTATCTTTAGGAGAAAAAAATGCTTTGTTTGAGCCAATTCACGGATCGTATCCGCAAGCAAAAGGTAAAAATATTGCCAATCCTATTGCTTCGATTTTAGCAGCGGCGCTTTTGTTAGAGCATTTTGGGTTAACTAAAGAAGCTAATGTTATTTATAAAGCAGTAGAAAAAGCAATTGAATACAAAGTAGTTACAGTTGATTTGAAACCAGATTCTAAATTCGGTACAAATGAAGTAGGAGAGTTTGTTTCTAATTTTATTTTCAGTAAAGACGATTTACTGTATTTCAATAATGATAATGTTAGTATTGGGCAATCGACAATTGTTTAATATTTTTTGTTAAAAAGTGAAGATAATCACAAGAAGTATTTGAAATGTTGAGATTTTATTTTTTTAGTTTCTAAAGTTTATTTACTTTTGTAACACTAAAAAAAATAAGCGATGCAAATCTCAATTATTATTACTTCTGTCGTTGTTCTCAATGTGATTCACACATCTGCATCGGGAATGTTATAAATATAATTGAAAAACTATATTACAAACCTTCCAAATACTGGAAGGTTTTTTTTTGAATAAAAAATTAAAAATAAAAAAGAATAATGGAATTAAATAAGTACAGCAAGACCATCACCCAAGATCAAACACAGCCTGCCGCGCAAGCGATGTTGTACGGAATTGGTTTAACTGAAGAAGATTTAAAAAAAGCACAAGTTGGAATTGTGAGCATGGGTTACGATGGTAATACTTGCAACATGCACTTGAACGATTTAGCAAAAGATGTTAAAAAAGGTGTTTGGGATGCAGATCTTGTCGGACTTATTTTTAATACCATTGGTGTTAGTGACGGTATTTCTAACGGAACTGAAGGAATGCGTTATTCATTAGTTTCTCGTGATGTAATCGCAGATTCTATCGAAACAGTTGCTGGAGCACAATGGTACGATAGTATTATTGCAATTCCTGGCTGTGATAAAAATATGCCTGGAGCGTTAATCGCAATGGGAAGATTAAATCGTCCGTCGATGATGGTTTATGGAGGTTCAATTCACTCTGGAAAATGGAAGGGAGAATCTTTAAATATCGTTTCTGCTTTTGAAGCTTTAGGAAAAAAAGTAAAAGGCGAAATTACTCCAGAAGATTTCAAAGGTGTTATTCAAAATGCTTGTCCAGGAGCTGGTGCTTGCGGTGGTATGTATACTGCAAATACAATGTCTTCTGCAATTGAAGCATTAGGAATGAGTATGCCTTACAGTTCTTCAAACCCTGCTTTAAGTCAGGAAAAAAGAGACGAATGTCTTGCTGCAGGAGCTGCAATTAAAATTTTATTAGAAAAAGATATTAAGCCAAGAGATATTATGACTCGTAAAGCTTTCGAAAATGCTATTACAATTGTAGCGGTTTTAGGAGGTTCTACAAACGCTGTTATGCACTTAATTGCAATGGCACATTCTGTTGGTATCACAATTACTTTGGATGATTTTCAGGCGATTAATGATAGAACACCAGTTCTTGCCGACATGAAACCAAGTGGTAAATATATGATGGAAGATATTCATGAAGTTGGAGGTATTCCGGGAGTAATGAAATATTTATTGAAAGTTGGATTGATTCACGGAGATTGTTTAACTGTAACAGGAAAAACAGTTGCTGAAAATTTAGCTTCGACTCCAGATTTACAAGACGGACAAGAAGTTATCCACGAAATTCAAAAAGCATTAAAACCAACAGGAAATATTCAGGTTTTATACGGAAATCTTGCTTCTGAAGGTGCTGTAGCAAAAATCAGCGGTAAAGAAGGAGAATATTTCGAAGGGCCAGCTGTAGTTTTTGAAGGTGAATTTGAAGTAATTCCAGGTCTTCAAGCCGGAAAGATTAAACCAGGTAATGTAGTCGTCATCAGAGGTTGTGGACCAAAAGGTGGTCCGGGAATGCCTGAAATGCTGAAGCCTACATCTGCTATTATTGGTGCTGGATTAGGAAGCAGTTGTGCACTAATTACAGACGGTAGATTCTCGGGCGGTTCGCACGGTTTCGTGGTAGGTCACGTTACACCAGAAGCATATGACGGTGGAGGTATTGCACTAGTAAAAGATGGAGATATGATCGCTATCGATGCTGTGAAAAATACAATCGATCTGAAGATATCTGACGAAGAATTTGCAGCTAGAAAAGCAGCTTGGGTTAAGCCAGCTTTAAAAGTTGACAGAGGAGTTTTGCTTAAATACGCTAGATCGGTGTCAAGCGCTTCTACAGGTTGCGTTACCGATAATTAATTTTAAAACAATAATATCAAGAATCAATTAAAAAATTGAAATTGATTCTTGAAAAACAATATACTATGAGAATATCAGGGGCAGAAGCCGTTATAAGATGTTTGTTAGAAGAAGGAGTAGATTTGGTTTATGGTTATCCAGGTGGAGCAATCATGCCAGTTTACGACGAGTTATATAAATTTCAAGATCAGTTACACCACGTTTTAGTACGTCACGAACAAGGTGCAACGCATGCAGCTCAAGGTTATGCAAGAGCTACAGGAAAAGTAGGAGTAGCAATTGCTACTTCTGGACCAGGAGCAACTAATTTAGTTACGGGAATCGCTGATGCTCAGATTGATTCAACTCCAATGGTTTGTATTACAGGACAAGTTGGAAGACATTTATTAGGTTCTGATGCATTTCAGGAAACGGATATTATCGGAATTTCAACTCCGGTTACTAAATGGAATTTTCAGGTAACTGAAGCTTCTCAAATTCCTGAAATTATTGCAAAAGCATTTTACATTGCTCGTTCTGGACGTCCAGGACCTGTATTGATTGATATTACTAAAAATGCTCAATTTGATGAGTTTGATTTTAGTTATGAAAAATGCACTGGAATTAGAAGTTATGTTCCAGTTCCGAAATTAAATTTAGAAAAAGTTGCTGAAGCTGCTGCTTTGATCAATAATGCAAAAAAGCCATTAATCGTTTTTGGACAAGGAATTATACTTGGAAAAGCAGAAGAAGAATTTAAAGCGGTAATTGAAAAATCTGGAATTCCGTCTGCATGGACTATTTTAGGACTTTCAGCTTTACCGACAGATCACCCGTTAAATGTGGGAATGTTAGGAATGCACGGAAATTATGCACCTAATTTATTAACTAACGAATGTGATGTTTTGATTGCTTTCGGAATGCGTTTTGATGACCGTGTTACGGGCAATCTAAACACGTATGCAAAACAGGCAAAAGTAGTTCATTTTGAAATTGATCCTGCTGAAGTGGATAAAAACGTTAAGACAGAAGTTGCTGTTTTAGGAGATGTAAAAGAATCTTTGGCTGCTTTATTACCATTATTAGATGCAAAATCGCATGATTTATGGCTTAACGAATTTAAAGCTTTAAGAGAAGTTGAATTCAATTCTGTAATTAAAGAAGAGTTGAATCCAACAAACGGCAAGGGAATTTCGATGGGAGAAACTATCGAAATGATCAATAAACATTCAAAAGGAGATGCAATTATCGTTTCAGATGTTGGACAACACCAAATGTTTGCTTGTCGTTATGCCAAATTCAATTCAACCAAAAGTAATATCACTTCTGGAGGATTAGGTACAATGGGATTTGCGCTTCCAGCAGCAATTGGAGCAAAAATGGGTAAACCTGAACGCGAAGTTGTAGCGATTATTGGTGATGGTGGTTTCCAAATGACAATTCAGGAATTGGGTACCATTTTCCAAACTCAAGTTCCGGTTAAGATTGTTATTTTAAATAATGAATTTTTAGGAATGGTGCGTCAATGGCAAGAATTGTTTTTTGACAACCGATATGCGTCAACAAAAATGATTAATCCAAATTTTGTTGCCATTGCAGAAGGATACCATATTAAATCTAAAAAAGTAACAAGTCGCGATGATTTAGACGAAGCAGTAGCAGAAATGCTTGCTTCTAAAGAATCTTACTTCTTAGAAGTCATGGTGGAAAAGGAAAATAACGTTTTTCCAATGATTCCAACAGGAGCGTGTGTTTCAGAAATTAGATTAAGCTAAAGAAAAAAAGTTTCAAGTTTCAGGTTAAAAGTTTCAAGTTAAAGTTGGAACGTGAAACCTGAAATAAGAAAAACTTTAAACAAAAATTACATGGAAGATAAAACATTTACCATATCGGTATACTCAGAAAATAACGTGGGATTGTTGAATAGAATATCTGGAATATTCTTAAAGCGTCACATTAATATATTAAGTCTAAATGTTTCAGAATCAGAAATAGAGAATGTTTCAAGATTTATCATTGTAGTAAATACTACAGAGAAGTGGGTTCAGAATATTGTAGGCCAAATTGAAAAACAAATTGAAGTTATAAAAGCATTTTACCATACGGATGAAGAAACAATTTTCTTAGAAAATGCTCTGTTTAAAATTGCTTCAAGTTTGTTGTTTGACGAGAAACAAATTCAGAATATCATCAAAGAAAGCCAGTCTACAATTGTAACGGTTTCTCGTGATTTCTTCGTGATTTCAAAATCAGGAAGACGTTCTGAAATTGAAGAATTATACGAAAAATTCAAACCATACGGAATTATGCAGTTTGTACGTTCGGGAAGAATTTCAGTTTCAAAACAAAAAATGGAGATTTCTGCTTTGTTAGAAACCTTTAAATAATAAAAAAATCTTAGTTATATATCAATTATAAAATTTCATTTCATTAAATATTAAAACAAAAATGGCAAATTATTTCAATACATTACCACTTAGATTACAATTAGAACAATTAGGAGTTTGCGAATTTATGGAGCAATCAGAATTTGCAGACGGAATTGCAGCATTGGCTGGAAAAAAAGTTGTAATTGTTGGTTGTGGAGCACAAGGTTTGAATCAAGGATTAAACATGAGAGATTCTGGTTTAGATATTTCTTATGCATTACGTGCAGATGCAATTGCTGAAAAAAGAGCTTCTTTTAAAAATGCTTCTGAAAATGGTTTCAAAGTAGGAACTTACGAAGAATTGATTCCAACTGCAGACTTAGTTTGTAACCTTACACCAGACAAACAACATACAGCTGTGGTAAATGCTATTATGCCATTAATGAAAAAAGATTCTACTTTGGCTTATTCTCACGGATTCAACATTGTAGAAGAAGGAATGCAAATTCGTAAAGACATCACTGTAATTATGTGTGCGCCTAAATGTCCAGGTTCTGAGGTTCGTGAAGAATATAAAAGAGGATTTGGAGTTCCAACTCTTATTGCTGTTCACCCAGAAAACGATCCAAACGGTTTAGGTTTAGATCAAGCAAAAGCTTACGCAGTTGCAACTGGAGGACATAGAGCTGGAGTTTTAAGATCATCTTTCGTAGCTGAAGTAAAATCAGATTTAATGGGTGAGCAAACTATTCTTTGTGGTTTATTGCAAACTGGATCTATTTTATGTTTTGATAAAATGGTTGAAAAAGGAATCGATGCTGCTTATGCTTCAAAATTAATTCAGTTTGGATGGGAAACTATCACTGAAGCTTTGAAACACGGTGGTATTACAAATATGATGGATCGTTTAAATAATCCTTCAAAAATTGAAGCTTACGAATTAGCTGAAGAATTGAAAGATATCATGCGTCCATTATTCCAAAAACACCAAGACGATATCATTTCTGGAGAATTCTCAAGAACGATGATGGCTGATTGGGCTAATGATGATGTTAACTTATTAAAATGGAGAGCTGCAACTGGAGAAACAAACTTCGAAAAAACAGCTCCACAAGAAGCTCCAATCTCAGAGCAAGAATATTTTGACAACGGAGTATTAATGATTGCAATGGTTAAAGCTGGTGTAGAATTAGCTTTCGAAACAATGACAGAAGCTGGAATTATCGAAGAATCAGCTTACTATGAGTCATTGCACGAATTGCCATTAATTGCAAACACAATCGCAAGAAAGAAATTGTTCGAAATGAACCGTGTAATTTCTGATACAGCTGAGTACGGATGTTATTTATTTGATCATGCTTGTAAGCCATTATTGACTGAATTCATGAAAAAAGTTGAAACTAACATTATCGGAAAACCATTTTCAACTTCAAACGGTGTTGATAATGCTGTATTAATTGCTGTAAACAAAGAAATTCGCCAGCATCCTATCGAAGAAGTAGGAGCTTGGTTGAGAGAGTCTATGACAGCAATGAAGAAAATTGGATAATTAAGAAATTGGGAATTCCCGTAGAATTCGATTTTACGGGATTTGCACTGTATCAATGATTTATAATATTTTGAATTAGTAAGCACTTATTAAAATTAATAGATATAGATGCATATTGCATTCACTTAACTTCTGAAAAGTAAGTTAAGTGAAGCTAATCCCTTATAATGGGGTATATTTGATAAAATATACTTGTTGAAATTTCTATTGTAATTAATAATGATGCTGCTATTTCAAAGTGTATAAAAGCATTTGTAATGCAGTTTTACAAAATTAATTGTTATTGAAATTTGTTAAATTAAAAAGGCATAATATCTATTTATTATGCCTTTTTTTTCTTTTAACTTGTTTTAAAAACTAAAGATTTAAAACAAATGCAAATAATTATCATATTTTATTAAGAAAATGTTTTTTTTTGATAAAATTTATGAATTAAATTATTTTAAGAATACGTTCAGATTTAATACATTTATAAAAAAATTCAACAAAAGATGAGCTATTACAAAATTGAAAATTTAGAACAATATTTCAAACATTACAATAAGTCAATAAGAGAGCCAAGAAAATTTTGGGGAAAAATAGCCGAGGAAAATTTCACATGGTACCAACAATGGGAAAAAGTAGTTGATTTTAATATGGCTGAAGCTGAAGTAAAATGGTTTACAGAAGCTAAAGTTAACATTACTAAAAATTGTATTGATAGACATTTAAGCAAAAGAGGAGATAAAACGGCAATTATTTTTGAACCTAATGATCCTTCTGAAGAAGCTTTACATATAACGTATAATGAATTATACGAAAGAGTATCAAAAATGGCAAACGTTCTTCGCGAGCAAGGAGTTCGCAAAGGAGATAGAGTTTGTATTTATTTACCAATGATTCCAGAATTGGCAGTTTCTGTTTTAGCTTGTGCTAGAATTGGCGCTATACATTCTGTTATTTTTGCTGGGTTTTCTGCATCAGCGGTTTCAGCTAGGATTAACGACTGCGAATGTAAAATGGTTATCACATCAGACGGTGGTTATAGAGGAAACAAAACAATTGATTTAAAAGGAATTGTTGATGAAGCTCTTGAAACTTGTCCATCTGTAACAAAAGTATTAGTTGCTAAAAGAACTAATACTGATGTAAAAATGAAAGAAGGTCGTGATGTTTGGTTACAGCCACTTTTAGATGTTGCTTTAGATAATAGTGTTGCAGAAATTATGGATGCTGAAGATCCTTTATTTATTTTATATACTTCAGGATCAACAGGAAAACCAAAAGGTATGGTTCATACCACTGCTGGATATATGGTTTACACGGCATACACTTTTAAAAATGTTTTCAGTTATGAAGAAAATGATATTTTCTGGTGTACAGCAGATATCGGATGGATTACTGGTCACTCATATATATTATACGGACCATTATTAAATGGGGCAACAACTGTAATTTTTGAAGGAGTTCCTTCTTATCCTGATTTTAGCCGTTTTTGGGATATTATTGAAAAACATAAAATCACACAATTTTATACAGCGCCAACTGCAATCCGTTCGTTAGCAAAAGAAAGTTTAGATTATATTCAAAAATATCCTCTAAAATCTCTTAAAGTTATTGGATCTGTTGGAGAGCCAATTAACGAAGAAGCTTGGCACTGGTTTAATGACCACGTTGGAGATAAGAGATGTCCAGTTGTGGATACTTGGTGGCAAACAGAAACTGGTGGAATCATGATTTCTCCAATTGCATTTGTAACGCCAACAAAACCAACTTATGCAACATTGCCATTACCTGGAATACAGCCAGTTTTGATGGATGAAAAACGTAATGAAATCGAAGGAAATCAAGTAGTTGGAAGTCTATGTATTAAATTCCCTTGGCCTGGAATTGCTAGAACTATTTGGGGTAATCACGATCGTTACAAAGAAACGTATTTCTCTGCTTTCCCTGGAAAATATTTTACAGGTGACGGAGCTTTAAGAGATGAAGTTGGTTACTACAGAATCACAGGTAGAGTAGATGATGTTGTAATTGTTTCTGGACATAATTTAGGAACAGCTCCAATTGAAGATGCAATTAACGAACACCCAGCTGTGGCAGAATCTGCAATTGTTGGATTCCCACATGACATTAAAGGAAATGCTCTTTACGGTTACGTTATTTTGAAAGAAACTGGAGAGGTTAGAAATAAAGAAAACTTGTCTAAAGAAATCAACCAATATATTGCAGATCACATCGGACCGATTGCAAAATTAGATAAAATTCAATTTGTTTCTGGTTTACCAAAAACTCGTTCTGGAAAAATTATGCGAAGAATTTTACGTAAAATTGCAGAAGGAGATTTCTCTAACTTCGGAGATACTTCAACTTTGTTAAATCCTGAAGTTGTAGAACAAATTATGAAAGAAAGAATTTCTTAAGTAAAAATATAAATCAACAAAAAATGCCTCTTAATAATTTATAAGAGGCATTTTTTATTATTTTAAAATGAAATAGACTTCGACTTCGTTTAGTCTGATAATGGTATGTTATATCTAGTCCTTGTTTTTTAAAACTTTAACAAAGATTATTTAATTTATTTAATTCCCAATCGAGATTTTAATTTAAGAAATAAAAGTCCGATTCTGTAAGCATCTTCAGAAGAAGAATTTCTATCGCTTTTTGGAATTTTATAAATTTCGCATAAATCGTCTAACGAAAATTGTTTATCATTTATATCCGTCAGTTTTCTATACATCATATCTACGTCTAAAGCCTCATTTTTCAATCGGCCACAATCTAAACGTTCCAAAGCTGCATTTAGCATTTCGACATCAAAATTGATATGATGTCCAACCAAAATAGAATTGCCAATAAAATTAACCAAAGCCTCAAGTGCATCAGGTTCAGGCATTTTCATCATTTTGCTCTCAATGATAAATTCGTTTGAAAGTCCGTTGTCTTGTAAATATTTATATTGCAACAAAACTGTTTCAAAATTTTCTTTAATAACAATACTGTCATCTATTACAGAAAATGCTCCAAGAGAAAGAATAACATCTTTATCCGGATTAAGCCCAGAAGTTTCTGTTGATAAAACAACAAACTTATTAGGTTTAGTCTCGAATTTAGTTAAATAGTCCTTCCAGAATTCTGGATAGTCTTTGTTAATGTTTTTTAACCAGTCTAGCATATTTATGAGAATTGTGTCAATTGAAATTTACTCTTAATTAGTTCCTCAAGGTCTTTCATTGGGGCTAAAGCATTTTTTAATTTCTCTTTGTCTGTTTTTGACATTTCTCTTAAATTAATATATTGGCCAGAGTCGTCATTTTTTAATCCTTCAACAGTTCTAAATTTCGAAAGTGTTAAGAATGCCTCTGCACAGCTTAAGTATATTTCGGCATTTTTAGAATCTGTTATTGCTAACTGCTTGAATCTTAAATAGGTGTTTTGAATTCCTTTTATATTGGCATTTAATATCAGTAAACGAGCTCCATCAATTAATGGCATTAAGGCACGAGTTTTAATATCGAATTTATCTTTGTGTGGTCCTTCTTCTTCAACAATAAATTTCTTGAAAAAGCTTAAAGGAGAATTTCTTTTTAAAGCATCATTTCCTAAAAAATCAAAAAACAATGTGTTATTTACAGCATTTTTGAAAATCACGTTTTCGATAGCTTCTTCAATTTTTCCTTCTCCAAAAACAATTTCATAATCAAAGAAAATACTACTCAAGTCATTGCTATTTTCACCTGGGGTATTCATCCAACTATTATATTGTTTTGTCCAGTCACTCAATGATTTACACCAGAGCATATTGCTTCCCATGTGTCCATTTGGGCAATATTCGTAACCAACTTTTTCTAAGATAGAAGTAGTGCGCTTTGCTAATCTTAAGAAATAATCTTTCACTTCACGATATTTCTCAGGAGTAACATCTTCAAAAATCAAAATACTGTCCTGATCTGTAAGTAAAAGTTGTTCTTTACGCCCTTGACTACCAATGCTTAACCATGCAAATCGTGCAGGAGGGGAGCCTAAATCTAAAATTGAAAGCTCTACTGCTCTTTTTATAATGGCTAGATTAATTTCACTTGCAATATTACTGACATGCGAAATTGGAATATTTTTTTGAATTGAATTTTGAATCAAATCTGATAAACGATCACGAATCTGTTTTAAATCTTTTGGAAGTTGCGAACGTTTTATTTCTTTAATTAATACACCTGGGTTACTTGCTTGAGCAACAATAAGATCGTGCTCAGAAATAATTCCTTTTACTACAGATTTGCTAGTTCCGTCTTTTGTAACACATAAATGTGTAACATTGTGTTTTAGCATCAATAATTGTGCTTCGGCTAGAGATACATTTTCTATAACCGTTACTACTGGCGAAGACATGATTTTGTCAATAGTTTCGGTAATAGGATATCGTCCAGTCGCGATTTTTGAGGATAAATCGGCATTTGTGACAATTCCAATTGGGTGATTTTTTTCGCAAATTACGATATTGTCAACCATAGAATCTGTCATTAAAATAGCAACATCTTTAATGATAGAACTTGCTTCGGTTGTTAAAGGCGAATTATTGTAATTTAGTGATTGAATGTATTGCATTTCTGTCTGCTGATCTAAGAAATCAGTGTCAGAAATCAATTTGCCATTAGAACTCATACTGTCTTTTGTATGGCGTGAATTCACAGCAAAACTCTCTAAAAGAAAGTTCAATACATCAGAATTATTAGCTACAAAAGGTCTGAATACAGCAATCGGAATAGCATAAATTATACTTTCTTCACGTGCTTTTGCCGTCATCATATAATTATTCTTAGCAAAAAACGGGCGCAATCCAAAAATATCGCCTTCGTGACATTTGTTTAAAATCGTTTCTTCGGCGTCAGCAATCGTTGTTAGATTAATTACACCAGAAGCTACAACATAAAAACTATCATGAAGCGGATCATTATTTTGAAATAGTACTGCATGTTTTTCTAAGTTAATGACACGAATATTCGTAGCAATATCTGATAATTCTTGAAAAGTTAGATTATCAAATGGTTTGTATTCTTTCAAAAAATCTGCAATATGTTCAGCGACTGTATTCATATATGTGATAATTTATTTTTAAAGTATCGAATGTAAAAATACTAAAATAAAGTCTTACAATGAAAGTATCTTGAGCAGAATATAATTATTTTAAAGAAATGTTAAGAATTACTGATAATAAGGCGTTAAAAGGTTTTTTTTGGATTAAAAAACTCAAATCTGTTATTTTGATTTGACTTACAATTAAGGATTCTGAAAATCGTATAAAAGCAAATTTATTTATTTTTTTCTGAATTATTCGATTCTCGTGAATCGTATATTTAAAGTCATCTGGAAAATTAGGCAATCGATTTATAAAAACGAATTGCTGAGAATCGCATAAAATTAATTTTCTTGATAATATTTCGGAATATGAGATTCTCGCGAAATATTTTTTTCTTTTTTCAATAACAAGAAATGTAAAATTTAGATACAAAGAAGCAAAAGCAGACAGACTGAGTAAAGTCAAATGTTCTATTTTACATAATATAAATTATAGTTCATTTGTGATATAACTAATTAACAATTACAAATGGCTTTAAAACGTTCCTCTTTAGAGAATTATACGCTATTACTTGTTGAATTAAACAAGATGCGTCACACAAATTTTAGTGCAAAAACATTTTTGAAAAAAATGCGCCCATTTTGCAAAACCTCGCATTTAAAATACAAAACATTATTCCTAAGAATCCGCGGTTCAAATATAGGAATTACGATTCAAGTTTGTACGGATTGTTTTATAGTTACTCAATCTTTTTGTGTACATGAGTTTACATTTTACTGTAATTCAATGAAAACATTGCTTTCAAAACTTCTTAAACATAATCTTCTTATACCTTAATATATGTCTACAATTATACTTTTAATTCAAAAACGTGAAAATTTGATTTTTGAACTTGCTAGTTTGAATTTTGACTTAAATGAATATTCTAAGCATCCAGTTGAAACTGTTGATTTAATTCAATTAAAATTTCAACACGATTTTCTAATTAGAGAAATTCAGCAACTTGCTCATAAAATAAATATTTTATTCAATTCTCAAGTAACTAATTATAAAACCAAATTTTTAGAATCTGAAAAGAAAATTTCAGAAGTGATCTCTAAAAAAGAATTTACTGTTAATGATTTACCAAGAAATCATTATTCGTTGTGGCAAAACACCTAAAAAAAACATTTTACCACTCCCCTTTCGATTTTTCACTTGTTGCCGTAGGGTATAACGGCAACTAACTCACTCAAACCTACTAAAAAATAATGATTTCATATAAAGAAAGGCATCAAGCCCAAACTAAATTCAAAAACAATAATTTAAAACCTACTCTTATAAATATAGACTACTTAATTATTAATCTCGAGGGTCAACCGTTCGGAGAATTTCCTGAACATTCAAAATTTCGTTTAAAACCATACGAATATGGAACTAAGATTTTTGAGATTAGAGCAGATTTATATTATGAAGATTTAAAAATTGGAATTTATACTGCAAGACCGCGTTCTGCAATTATGAGTGAACAATTTGCTCAACTACAATTTGAAAACAACCTATTTTATACATTATCAAACGATGCCTTAAGAGGTGTCATTAATGCTTTCTGCGATGAAACGAACTACTTTTTTAAGTCTGTTAATAGACTGGATATATGCCTTGATAAGTCTGATATCAACAATTCTTACCGTAATTTATATAGTAATGTGGTTGCAGGTAATTACCTTATTTCTGGGCGTCCAAAAAATTTACAAAGCTATTTTGAAACCTACAAAGGAAAATCAATACTTAACGGTTTCCAAATCGGAAAAAGAACATCGGATAAAATAATACGATGCTATAACAAAACTCTCTCTTTGCAATTGACCGAAAAGCCATATATAAATGAATATTACGCAAATAACGGTTTGAAAAATGACAATGTTTGGCGTTTTGAATATCAATTAAATTCAGCGTTTTTTAGAGGTTTGAATGAGCATTCTAAAGTAGATGTAAATATCAGTCAGGCAATGACTTGGGGTATATTTGATAAAGCAAATCTTTATGAGTTATTGAAGATAGCAAATAAAGGTTTTTTTGAACTTCGTGAGAATACGGGAAAAAGTCAAATCAATAAAGAAAAGCTTATAACTCTATTTGATTTTGATTTTTTACAATCCCAAATAACAAAATTCAATCCTATAATCAAGCGTTTAAAAAAGGTTGTTCTTTCTTCGACAACAATAAAAAAACGTCTTGCAAAATCTCTGTTTAGAGAATATTACGCAAACAATCAAGATATATCTTATATCGTTGCTTTAAATCTTTTACTAGAAGATTTAGACATGATTACGGAAAAACCACTTATAAACTGGTTCAATAATAAATTACATTTTTATCTGCACGAATTTAGAACAAAGGAAAAATTAGTAAATGATTTTGATTCTGAATTATTCCACGAACATCAACTTTTATTTTTATAAGCCATGAAAACACAGAATACAAGCCAAAAAGTTACAAAAACTCAATTAATGCACATTCTTGAAGTCAGCTATCCGACTGCAAGAAAAGAGTATCAAATCATCTTAGATAGTCTTGCATTAAAACGGAAATACTTAATGATTTCTGATTTAATTGAGTACAAAATTCTTTCTTAAAATCGAAAAATTTAGAAAAAATTCGAAAGGAATGGAAAGAATTAGAAAACGTCAAATAATAGTTGTAATAACCTTTGTGAAAGAAATTTAAACAAATAAAATTTATAACAAATGAAAATTGCAACTATTACAGGCGTTACAAAATCGCCAGAATTACAAGTAACAAAAGCAATCGGTGCTTTGATTATTTCGAGTGATGTGCCTTTATCAGGCTTAAGTACTGAAAAAATTAGCATTTATATTGAACGTGGAAACGGCTCAAATGTCATTTTAGCAAATAAAGTTTTGCTTAAAGATTTCATTTTAGCAAGTACCTACGGAACAGAAAACACGCAATCCGATGATAATAATGCTATGATAGCATTATGTGAATTGGCAGATGAAGGTTCAATTTATCTTGCAGATAAAGAGAGTATTAAAATTACTCTTGAGGATTTACTTGCAGATAATCGTTACGATTTGCACGGTATTGAAGAACCACAACAAACAAACAATTTATTTTTCTTCGAACAAAAATCTGTTGCATCTGAGGAGTTCAACAAAAAAATTGATGTTCAGGGATTTGATTTGGCTGTCATGACTGTTGACGATTCAGTAAGCGATTTGTCTTACCAGTACTCAAATGGTCAGGTTGTAAAATATCTTCCATTCGAATTGCAAACTTTAAGCCGTGATATTGACCCAATCCAAGCAGTTCTTAGAGATGGAAAAGTAGTTCAAGGTTTAACGGATAGATTAACCTTGCCTTTAGTGGCTGTTGTTGGTATTGAAATCAATAAGTCGCAAGGCTCTATTATTAATTTCGTCGTAAGATGTTTAAAAACTGTGTAAAGTATGGGATTCTTTAAAAAAATTGGACAATCCATTAAAAAAAATGTCTCGTTCAAAAACTTGGTAAAAGTTGCGACTACTGCCGTTGGTTTTGTGCCAGGTGTTGGCGGGATTGCTCAGCAAGTAATTGGAAAAGTCACTGACGCGGTAGAAGCTAAAAAGCTTGCAAAAGAAGCTGAAGCACAAGGAAAACAAGCCGAAGCAGATTACTGGAATGCTCAAACAAAAGCTTTAGAACAAAGTTCTGCTAATACCGTTGGTACTGTTGCAGGTGCAGGTGCTAATATCTTCGCAAAATCTGTTGCTACTGGAATCAATGATGGTTTAAGTGCTGGATTTGTAGAGGGAAGCGGTCAGGTTGGTGCTACTGTAGTTAGCTCAACAATTAAGGTTTGGTTTCAAAGAAATTGGAAAATTGTTGTTGGAGCTGTTTGTGGGCTTATTGCATTGATTTGGTTTTTAAGAAGCGATCGCAATAATTCAGGTAAAAGAGTTGCGAGAAAAAGATAGCAAGCCCAAAAATTACTATCGAATCTATCTTATTGTATTTCTGATAGATTCGGCAGTAATCATAGTAAAAAAATTGGCTGAAATCATATTATTAATTAAACACATTATAAAATAATGGCAAATTATAAAAAGAATTATAATTCTAATAATCAGAATTATAACAACAATAAGCAGAAAGTAAAACATTCAGGTGCAAAGTCTACAACTTACACTCCTAACTCGGGTCCAAACAAAGGTGTAGAACAACATTTAACAACTGGTTGGAGATTAGCAAAAGGAGAATTGATTGCTATTAAATGTGTTACAACAACAAAATCTAATCTTTCTGAGAAAGGTTGGTTTGGTTCTGTAGCATGCACATTTACAAATACAAAAACGGGTGTTCAATCATTTCATTGGGGAACAATGCAAAAGAACGGCGGTAAAGTTGTAATTGACAGCATGGCGTTTGTAATTAATCCACGTGCAAAAAACGGAGGTTATGCGGGTACATTTATTCGTTCAAACTAATGTTTAAGGTAATATTAAAGTTTCTCCCTCTTATACTTCATGAGGGAGTTGATTTACTCAAAGAGTATTTAGAGAAAAGAAAACAATTAAAACAAAATAAGTCATGAAAAATTTGAAAGGAATTGTTTCGATAATTGCAATTATCGTGAAATATGGTGCGGTTGTAACTGCTATTCTAAAAGGTATTCAGGTTGTATCTGATGAATTAGGTAAACTTGATTTTGGAAAAGACGAACCGCAAGAACCTGTTAAATCATTAACTACCGAGGAAAATGAGTAGTTTCTTAGGTAGAAAGGATTTAACTCGAGGGATTCGAAATAATAATCCGGGTAACTTGGTTTTAACAAACATTGCTTGGCAGGGAAAAATCCCAAATAGTCAAAATACTGATAAACATTTTGAACAGTTTACAGAAATAAAATACGGTATTCGTGCGATGCTCAGAGATTTAACGAACGACATTGACAAGGGCAAAAATACAGTAAGAAAACTGATAACTGAGTATGCACCGCCTTTTGAAAATGATACGCAAAAGTATATTGAGGTTGTGTCAAAAGCTGTCGGTTTAGCCCCCGACCAAACTATTAAAATCGTAGATGCAAAGTTTTATTTAGTCATTGCAAGAGCAATTATCAAACATGAATGCGCCCCTGACCATAATTTAATATATGATTCAGATATTCAGGATGCTATTGATATAATGGGAGATTACAATCTTTCAGGTGTTACGGTAACGGCTAAAAAGAAATTCAGATTCAATTATTTGATAATTCCCGTGCTACTTTTTTTTTATACTGTTTACAGCGTTACAGTCTAAACAAACGCCCAAAACGATAAAAATTATTAATTCAAAATTTAAACAAGATGTTAGATAAAATCAAACTTTTTTACGCAAACAATAAAACTATTGCAAATGTTGTATTAGTTGCTTTAGCAGGACTTTTAGCTTATAAATTATTTAAGAAAAAATAATTATGGTTCAAAGAGAGATAGTTAATAGAACAAAGAGCCAAGCCAATACTGTTTGGCTCTTTGACTTTCTGCAAAAATACTGGCTTTTAGTTGTAGGTATCATTGTGTGTTATCCATTATTGAAAAAATGGTATTCTAAATTCACGCAAGATGCTGAGGAAAAAGCTTTGGAAGATGCAGAAAAAGATTTAAAAATTGCGGTTTCTAATCCAATGACAAAAGAAATTGAATTGAATAAAATTACACCACGTAAAGAAGTTCATGACATAGCAGAATCTTTAGCAGTTTGGTTAGGAACAAATAAGCAAACAAAAGACGCTCCTTGGTACACTTGGATAACTGAACCTTGGTCTAATTTCGAAAACGAAAAAGAAACCATTAACGAGTTATTGAAAGTCAAGCAAGTTATTACTGTACCATTAGTGATTGGCTGTTATTATGTTATTACAAGACGTGATTTAAAAGCTGATTTAAAGAAATATTTATCAAACTCGGACTTAAAAAAAGTTCCACTATTTAGTTAATTATGAATACAAGACATTATGTTCAATATATAGATGAAAGTTATGCTTTAAAAGTAAAAGAATTAACTTATTTCCCTTATTATGATGATTGGGATAATGACGTACATTTGGGCGCTAATTATTTGTTAGAGGGAATAGATGTTCAATTTTTTATTGTTGGTGTTTTTATAAATAATAAAAGAGAAGATCGTATCGAGTTTATTGGTATTGATAATTTATTTATGACATCAGTAATTAATGATTTAGAGATGTCGGATTTAAATACGATTCCGTTAAATCACTTTTTTGAAGCTAACAAAAAGGTAAGATTTGAAACTACTAACGTTGGTGTTCCTGTAACATCTGTAAATGTTAATTCGATTCCTCGTCACGATGTAGACGTTAAAACTATGGTGCGTCATCAAGTTGATGTTATGACAATGCCAAGTCCGATTGCAAAACCTGATTTAATAATTTATGACCGTCCTAAACTAGTATTAAAGTCTTTTATTGGAGGTTCTTTAAGTTCAAGGTATGATTCTGCTTCTATACTTGCAAAAGTTACTATCAAGATTTTTTTAGATGGTTCTTACGATATACTTGATAATACGGTTATTTCAAATTTGATTCCTTATAACTACACCACTTTAAATACTGCTACGAGGATTGATGCAGGAAAATCATTTCCTTTTTTCAATTTTTTTATTAAACCAGTAAACTTGTCTGCTGGTGCTTATGCTAGTACGAATTATACGCAATTAGAAATTTTCTTTAATTTAAAAACCAAAGAATTCGCAGTTGCGCATAAAAAATATACAGCTAATATTCCGAGTGTTGAAGTTGAACTTTTTTATAATAACATCATCCAGTTTTACACAGGAGATAATGATAGCGTTACTGTTAAAAGTCCTGATGAATTGGTAGAATTAAAAGTATCAAATAAATACATTTAATGGCTAACACTACTCCAACACCTTACAGCTGTACAATCTTTAATAAAGATAAATCTATAAGACCTATAAAAATTGAATTTTGTAAGTCTATATTTTACCTACATAATTGGTGTAAAAATGTTGGATTTGATTATCATTACATCAATATTTACAATCGAAAAACTGGTAATTATATTTCTCGACAATATTTCAATGATTATATAATAGATAAGCCTTTGTATTAATTTTACAAAGGCTTTTTAATAAATTACTTATGTTTTGTTAATTCAATGTAAACCTGCCAAATAGCATAAAGACCTGCGATAATTGCACCAGTAGCGGTTATAATGTTGTATATGTCTTCTTTAATGCGTTTCCTTTTTTTATCACGTAATTGTGCTTTATAACCACCCTCCTGAAAAAACAAAATCCCTTCATAATTAATTTTAAACATCCACTGATTTGACTCTAATCCATCAACATAACCATCGGAATTTAATTTTACCATAATCAGGTATGCTTCGGCTGGTGGTACGTTTAATTTTGCTAGTTCACAAATAGCTTTGCTATGAAGATATAATATATGTCCTTCTTTGTATCGTTCATAAAGAGATTTAAGTATGTGGTCTAATTTACTTTCAGGTGTCATCGTTTTATGTTAATTATTGCTAATATAATTAAAAACTTTTATAAGGTATAATTATTTATTCTTTTATAGCAATTGACAAAGTGAAATTAAAATTATTGGCATTATATTTGAAAATATTTAATAACCATAACCCCACAAAATAATACACATGAAAAAAACTACTTTATTGAAAATTTTGATTGGATTAGTAAGTATTCTTATTGTTCTCGTTTCTTTATCTTTTATTAACTCTCAATCTACTAATGATTATAAAGAAAAAATTGGTGAAATAGATGTCGAGAGATACTCAGATTCAATTGTGGTGTCTAGAAATGAAGATGCAGATTTAACTATTAAGAATAGAGAGATAAGAAATAATTGGAATAATTATTTTAAAGTCAGTAATAATAATTTTGATTACTATGATATTGGAGGTATTGAGAATTTACAAATTTCTTTTGAAAATGATTCTGATTATGTAGTTAATAATGCCTATGTAGATGTATGTTACATTATTGACAATGGAAGTTGTTATAAAACTGAAAGCGTTCTTTTTAAAAACATACAGCCTCATTCTATTGTTACTCAGAATGCTCCAAATTCTTCTAGGGGGAAAAAGATTCGTTTAGATTTTTCTCAAATATATTCAGACGATTTAAACTTTCTGTATGGTCAAAACATTGTTGGTACAAGATCTTCTATTGACCCTTATTTTTCAAAGGATTAATAATTAGTCTTATATCTATTAGATGAAACCAAATAAAAAGTTCTATTTTATTAATGAAAAAGTAATGACGTAAAAGAATAACTAAAAAATATAAATATGTATACTTACAATGAAGCGGTAAAAATCTTTAAATACTATTCAGATAAAGTAATTGGTAAGAAGATAGATGAAAAAAAAGCAAAAGATTTGCTTGTTACACACATGAAAATTGAAGATTTAGGAAATAATAAATTTGATGTTTATTGTTATACGAAAGCTAATATAAGTATACACTTTTATAGAAATATTGCTTCTGTAGCCAACGACTTAGATTTATTATCTCCGAGTGATGTATTAGAGGAATAAAACATAAAAAATCATAATAAATAAACCCCAATAAAACGGGGTTTTTTTATGTCCATATTTTTTTTATACCTTTAGATTTCTACAAAAGGGGTGTTAAAATCGATGTTGATAAAGTTGTTAACATCTTCTTGGACATACTGCAAATCATACTATAAATTATGATTCAAATTGAAATAACTTCAAAATAGAAGCTATTCATATAATTTGCTTAGAATGATTTCTTTTGGAACTAAATCTGCACCGCCACGTTTTGAAAATTGCAATGCTCCATCGTTTGCCATTAAAACTGCACTTGAAGAAATTCCGTCTTTATCTTTAAGTTTAATCTGCGCTTTATCGCCAAGCGGATAAACATATCCGGAAACTTCTAAAATTCCTGAATTTAATTCTTTATGATCACTTGTAATTTCTGCCGTTCCAAAAATCGCAGAATTAGATTGCGCTATGGTAATTGTAAAAATATATTCTTTCTTGCAGTCTTTACATTTTTCATTGCTCCAGGTTCCTGAGAATCGATTCTGTGAAAAAGATTTTGCGGAAATTATAAATACGAGCAAAAGAATGATTTTTTTCATTGTAGAAATTTAATTAGAATTTGAATCAAATATAAACTAAAAAAGCACCATAAAATTATGATGCTTTTTTGAAATTAAATAAAACTTATAATTTTTTCAAATAAACTGATTTTCCGTTTATAGAAACATCAATTTGATTTGTTTTTTCGTTAAAAGTTGTTCTTAATGCATTTCCATTAAAAATAGTAACGTCGCCGTATACGTGACCTGCTTCAGTTGAAGTATAATCAAATTTAACTTTTTTGTTATCAGGTTCGATACCTAATTTATAACTAGAAAATTTTGTTCCTCTTAAATCAAAGTCCTGCTGTGTATCGATGATATTTCCATCTGCGTAAAAATTTGTGACAGATTTACTAAGTGTAATATCAGGATAATACTGATTTACTTTTTTTAAGAGCTCATATTGCGCTGAGCTTGCATCTTCTTGTTTAGATGTAATGGTTTGGGCAAATGAAATTGATGTAAATAGAACTGCGACTAATAAAAGGTACTTTTTCATAATTATTTTTAATTTAAAGATTAATAAATAGTTATGCCAAAAAAATCAGGCATAAACTTTAATTTATTGTTATAAACTTCGAGAAGTTATATAACAAGGTATGAAATCTTTACCTTTGCAAAAAATTAAAAGCCGTTTTTTAAGAAAATGACAACAAAAAAATATATTAAACTTATCCTTATTTTAGGTTCTTTAACCGCTCTTGGTCCTTTTTCAATTGATATGTATCTGCCTGGTTTTTCTGGAATTGCAAAAGATTTAAATACAACTGTCGCAAAAGTTTCGATGAGTTTATCAAGTTATTTTATCGGAATTTCTGCTGGGCAATTGCTTTACGGACCTTTATTAGATCGTTTTGGACGAAAAAAACCTTTATTTATTGGTCTTCTTGTTTACATATTAGCTTCTTTAGGTTGTATTTATGTTGCTGATATTGATGCTTTTATTTTCCTTCGTTTTATTCAGGCTGTTGGAAGTTGCGCCGCGACTGTGGCTTCTGTGGCAATGGTTCGAGATTTATTTCCTGTAAAAGATATACCAAAAGTATTTTCGCTTTTAATGCTTGTAGTTGGACTTTCACCAATGCTTGCGCCGACAATTGGTGGTTATGTGACGGAAGATTTAGGTTGGCACGCTGTTTTCTTTATATTAATGTGTATGGGAATTGCGATTTTAATAGCTTCACAAATCGGACTTCCAAATACCTATAAACCAGATACGTCTATTTCATTAAAACCAAAACCAATTATCTCTAATTTCTTATTAGTTCTTAAAGAGCCTCAATTTTATACCTACGCTTTTACAGGAGCAATAGCATTCTCTGGATTATTTTCTTACGTAGCAGCTTCTCCTCTAATTTTCATGGATATTTATAAAGTTGACGCTAAAACTTATGGCTGGATTTTCGCTTTAATGTCAGTTAGTTTTATTGGTTCTAGCCAATTGAATTCTATATTATTAAAGAGGTTTTCAAGTGAACAGATGATTTTTGGAGCTTTGATTTCGCAATCTGTTATTAGTATAATCTTTTTGATTTTAGCTTTGAATGATCTTTTAGGATTGTATGAAACTATCGGAATGTTATTTTTATTCTTAGCTTGTTTAGGAATTTCAAACCCAAATACAGCTGGATTGACGCTTGCTCCTTTCGCTAAAAATACTGGAAGTGCTTCTGCCTTAATGGGCGCTATCCAATTAGGTTTGGGAGCTTTAGCATCATTTGCAATCGGTGTTTTTGTAAAAGATTCTGTAGCGCCAATGGTCGCTGTAATGACCACAACAACAATTACAGCTTTTATTATTTTAAATATCGGAAAACGTTTTATAAAAAATAAAGTAACGATTTCTGATAGTGATGATGTTATGATTGCGCACTAAATATGAAAAACTAAATATTTATCATAATAAATAAAAAGCCGAAATCAATGATTTCGGCTTTTCTTTTTATAAAGTATTTTTGAATTTTTAATTCTGAAGTTTTTTATCTGGTCTAATAATCATTCTAAGAGATTGATCTTTTGCAAAATAAGCAACCATCCAGTTCCAAAAAGTGTTTAATCTATTTCTATATGTTATTAAAGAAATTAAGTGAATAAACAACCAAATAATCCAAGCAAAGAAACCTTTAAAATGCCATTTCGGACTCGGTAAATCTACAACAGCTTTTGCTTTTCCGATAATTGCCATAGAGCCTTTATCGTTGTAAGCAAATGGTTTAAGGGGTTTATTTGCTACCATTGCTTTAAAGTTTTTTGCCAGATTTAATCCTTGCTGAATTGCAACCTGTGCAACTTGCGGATGACCGTCTGGAAAATTTTTATCTCCGGCTGTAATCGCAGTATCACCAATGGCATAAATATTGTCTACACCATTAACTTTATTGAATTCGTCTGTTGCCATACGTCTTCCGCGACCATAGCTTTCTTTCGGAATTCCTTCAAAAATTTTAGCAGAAACTCCTGCAGCCCAAATTAAGTTTTTAGTTTTAATGGTTTCACCATTTTCAAATACTACTGTATCATCGACATAATCAACAACTTTAGTATTCAATTTTACTACAACGCCTAATTTTGTTAGAGCCTCTAAAGTATCTTTTTGAGATTCTTTGCTCATTGGTGCTAATAAAGCATCACCACCATCAACTAAATAAACGTTACTTGCAGAAGTGTCTAATTCTGGGTATTCTTTTAAAAGGATATTTTTACGCATTTCGGCAAACATACCAGAAACCTCCACTCCTGTCGGCCCTCCTCCTGCCACAACAATCGTAAGTAATTTACGTCTTTTGCGCATGTCTTTGCATATTGCAGCTTTTTCGAGGTTTTTAAGCAGTGTATTGCGCATTACGATGGCATCATTTAAGGTTTTCATCGGAATCGCATTTTTCATTACGTTTTCCATACCAAAATAACTCGTTTCTGCTCCAGTTGCAAAAACAAGATAGTCATATTCTAAATCTCCGTTGCTTAAAGTTATTTTCTTTTCGGCTGGAGAAACAGAAATTAATTCTCCTAAACGAAAGCTAAGATTCTTTTTACCAGCAAAAAATTTTCTGAAAGGATAACTAATGCTCGAAGGTTCTAAAAATGCCGTAGCAACTTGATATATAAGTGGTGGGAAAAAGTTATAATTATTTTTGTCTACAAGTGTTACTTGTATTTGAGGCTGATTTACGAGCTCTTTTGCTAGATTAATTCCCGCAAATCCACCTCCAATAATGACTATTTTCATATATGTTGTAATTAATAGGATTATAGAATAATTCCTTATAAAAGTACAACTTTAATATGCAATGACAAAAGTCATATTATTTACTTTTTGAATTTTTTAACTGTTTTTTCAACTATATCGATTTTGTTCTGTAGGACATAACTTGCCATTAATTTCTCGATTAGTTCTTCTTTAGTTAAATGATGAAAAACCGTTTTTACTTTCGTTTTCAATTCAGCCGAAAGATCATGATTGGGTTTTGTTTTGAAGATTTGTTTCGCCCATAAAAGCATATTATTTTCTTCGAGACTTGCTGCAGTTGGTTTTTTAAACTCAGAAAATTTGATTCCCAATTCTCTTTCAAAATCGGCAATTTCAAAAACTTCTTCTTGTTGTAAAACAGTCAAAGAAAGTCCCTTTGCTCCTGCCCTTGCCGTTCTTCCGCTTCGGTGCACATAGTTTTCATAAGTATCAGGCAAGTGATAATTGATTACGTATGAAATCTCTTTTACGTCAATTCCTCTAGCAGCCAAATCGGTTGCTACTAAAATATTGATATGTCCTTCGCGAAATTGTTCCATTATTCTATCACGAATTCCTTGCGTTAAACTTCCGTGAAGCGCTCCAGAAGAAAATTTATTTATAGCCAGATTTTTAGCTAATTTATTAACTGCGGCTTTTGTTTTACAGAAAATAATTCCTCTTTCACCATCTCTCGAATTTAAGAAGTGCATTAAAACTTCCAATTTTTCAATCGGATCTACAACAATATATTCGTGATCAATTCCTTCGTTACCAACCGTTTCCATGTTAGCACTTATTTGAACTACATTTTTATTCAAATAATTCTGTACCAATTGTTTTATAGCGCCCGGAAGTGTTGCAGAAAATAATAAGGTACGACGTTTCTTAGGAAGCTCTGCAACAATTTCGTCTAAACCTTCTTTTAGAATAGCAATCATTTCGTCTGCTTCATCTAAAACTAAATATTCGGTAGTTTTTAAGTCGATTGCTTTTCTCTGAATTAAATCGATCAAACGTCCTGGCGTTGCTACAACAATCTGAGCACCTTCTTTCAATCTTTCGATTTGCGGTTTTATTGGAGTTCCTCCACAAATTGAAGCAATTGATATACTAGGAATATATTTTGCAAAACTCTCTAAATTTCTAACAATCTGCTGTCCTAATTCTCTTGTAGGCACAAGAATAACAGTTTGAACTGCAGTAGATTCTGGTTTAATTAATTGCAATAATGGTAAACCAAATGCTGCTGTTTTTCCAGTTCCAGTTTTAGCTAAACCTACAATATCATGAGTTTCAGATAATAAAAGCGGAATTGTTTTTTGTTGAATTTCAGTTGGTTCAACGATGTTTAATTCGCCTAAAGCTTTTAGAATTGGCGCTGAAAGTCCTAATGTTGAAAATTGTTTAGACATTTTTTTAGTTTTTTTGTTTAAAGTTTCATGTTTCAAGTTACATAGAAACTCAATAAGTTGAAAGGAGAAATTACATTTCTTTTGAAATGCTATTTCTCCTTTTGTATTATAAATAATGTTTTAGATTCCAGTAACTTGAAACATGAAACCTGAAACAATTAAAACTTAATTATTATCAATCTGGTTCGTTCATGATTTTCTCACGATATTTTTTACCAATTAATAACGTTAATCTTTGCTTGTAATCATCAACCAGCCATTCGCGGTAGTTTTTACTGCATTGACTTAGACATTTCGAATATCGTTTGATACGATCTTCAATATCATCATCTAATTCTTTAGCCAACATTTTTGCTTCCTGAAGCGTTTCGGTATTATCTACGCACATGGCAGAATGCTGTTCTAAAGATTTGTCAAGAACTACTTTTGAACGAAGGTTTTGTTTTATAATTAATTTATGTTCTTCATCAACATCAAAACTAACATCGGCAGTTTTACTGAATTTTGCTCTTAATTCAGCTGGCATGCTGTATTTGAAAAACATTTCGATTTCATGGTCGTCACGCAGATTTTCTAAATAAAACTCTGGAGATTTAAAAATATGCTGCCAGTTTACAGGATCACTCCATAAACCAAAACGAGCGGCATTGTTTCCTAAATCGATTACTGTAAATTCATCTTTTCCAGGTAATTTACGAGAACCGCGACCAATCATTTGGAAATATAAAGTCAACGATTTTGTTGCTCTGTTCAAAATGATAGTTTCTACCGTTGGTTCGTCAAAACCAGTTGTCAAAATTCCAACAGATGTCAAAATTGCATCTGGAGTCTTTTTAAACCATTGCAAAATATCCTTACGTTCTTCTGAACTACTTGTGTTGTCTAAGTGTCTAATATCGTAACCTGCTTCTCTAAAAGTTTCATAAACATATAAAGAAGTATGGATACCGTTATTAAAAATTAATGTCTTTTTACCCAAAGAACGTTCTGTATAAGCATGCAAAAGTTTTTCTTGCATTAAGGTGTTAGTATATAAATCATCAGATGATTTTACGGTATAATCACCGTTAATACCCACTTTTAATGAAGTCAAACCAACATCATAACTATATGTTGTAGCTCTTGCCAAAAATCCTTTGTCTATTAAAGAGCCAATAGTGTCTCCAACAATAAGTTCGTTATAACTCTGGTGCATTGGCAATTTAATGTTCGAACTCAATGGCGTTGCAGTAACTCCAAGAATAAAAGCATTTTTGAAAGAGTTTAACAACTTTCTGAAAGAATTATAATGCGCCTCATCAATAATAACCAAACCGATATTATCCAAATGAAGTTTTTCATCATTAATACGGTTTTTTAAAGTTTCGACCATTGCTACAAAACAAGAAAAATCATTCTGATCTGGCAGTTCTTTAACTTTACTGTTGATTATTTTATTGGTCACACCAAAACCAGTTAACATTTTTGAGGTTTGTTTACAAAGTTCGATACGGTGCGTTAAGACCACAACTTTTTTGTCGTTAGTAGATAGATAACGACGAACGATTTCAGAAAATATTACTGTTTTTCCTCCGCCGGTCGGAAGCTGATACAGTAAATGATGTTTTGGAGGAGCATTGTCTAAACGGTCAAAAATAGCGTCAATATCGCCTTTTTGGTATGCATAAAGTTCTTTCTTCTCTTCTCTTTGTATTTCTAAAGTGTTTTGAGACATTGTTTATTTTTGGATTTTTGCAAAAATACATCGAAAAAACAGTTATTCATCTTATTTTAACCTAAAATAAATGTTTTTTTAAAAGAAAGATTTTTTATGGGAAATGGTTTTAGAGGTCAATTTTATCTAAAATTACCTCAAAATCGTACTTATTTTTCCATTTTTGCTGCAAAGTTTCTTCATAAATGCCATTAATTCTTAATTTAAAATCATTAAAAATTCCATTTGAGATGATAAAATTAACAGCTTGTTCGAAAGAATTATAGATGCTTTTGTAAAACAATTCTTGCTTGATTAAATTTTGAGAAGAAAACGTTTGCGCAATTTCGATGTTATAAAGCATAATATCTGCAACAACATAAGAATCTACACCAAGCGTCATAAAATGTTTGATTAATTTTTGAGCAACCGATCTTCGCATTTTAGCTTTAGGACGCCATTTTGCTCCCGGTTTTTTTATCGGAAAATATTCATGAGAAATTTTGACTTTAGCTTCTTGCAATAATTTATCTTCTTTCGGATTAAAAACAAAGTCATAATAGGTCTTTACTGGAGCAAATTTCTCATACAATTCAATCAATTGTTCTTCTAATTGTTCCTTTGTCAATTCTCCTAAATATTTTTTTAAATCTCTTTTACTCATACAGTAAAGATAATTTTCAATTTTTTAAATTCCAAATGCCAATTTTCAGCGTATTGAACTTATTTAATTTTGAATTTTTAAATTCTAAAATTCTAAAATCAATCCAGAATCCTTAATTTTGCTGGCATAAAACTTAAAAAATAGATACATGCTCAAGATTTTCAAAGTTACTGCCATTTTAGAAGGAATCTCTTATTTAGTATTATTTGCTAATATGTTGATTATCAAAAACAACAATCCTGAACTTTACCATACTTTATTACGTCCGCTTGGAATGACACATGGTGTGTTGTTTATCGGATATATTATTTTAGCTTTTTTATTGAAAAAATCAATGAATTGGGATTTCAAAACTTTTGCAATTATTTTAGTAGCTTCTCTTATTCCGTTTGGAACTTTTTATATCGAGAAAAAATATTTAGAAACTAAAGCAAATGCTTAAGCTTTTGGAGAAAATATTTAACTTTTTATATCCCGTTTTTAGAGATTGGGGAATGAGCCGTAACGTAGCGTCTTATACCAGTTTAATCTTTAATATCGCTATTTTAATAGCATTAGCTTATATTATTTATTATGTTGCCAAATTTATTTTGGTGACTTTGACTGCTGTTTTTGCACAGCGCACCAAAACAAAATTTGACGATTATTTAATTCAAAACAAAACAACTAGATACACAGCGTATTTAATTCCGTTTTTCTTTATTTATAAAGCCGTTCCTGTAATTTTAGATAAATACGAATATTGGGAATCAATTTTCGGAAAAATTGTCGGTATTTACATTGTATTGCTTGGATTATGGATTGTTAGAACCGTTTTTAATTCGTTACGCGATTATTTAAAACAAAAACCAGAATACAGCGACAAACCGATTGATAGTTTTGTCCAAGTTATTATGATCGTGCTTTGGATTTTTGGAGTTGCAATGATTATTTCTACTCTGTTCGGAATCAAAAAAGGCGAATTATTAACTATTTTAGGAACACTTTCGGCAATTATCATTTTGATTTTCAGAGATACGATTCTTGGGTTTGTTTCGAGTGTTCAGGTTGCCATAAACGATATGGTTCGAATTGGCGACTGGATTACAATGGATAAATTTGGTGCAGATGGAGATGTGATCGAAATCAATTTAACGACAGTAAAAGTTCGAAATTTTGATAATACCATCACCACAATTCCGACATATGCTTTAAGTTCTGATTCTTTTCAGAACTGGCGCGGAATGCAGAAATCAGACGGAAGACGTATCAAAAGACATGTTTTAATAAAAAGCAGTACAATTCGTTTTTTGAATGACGAAGATTTGCATCAATTAAGAAAAGTTCAGCTAATTACCTCTTATATTGACAGCAGACAAGCCGAAATCGAAAAATACAATGATCTGCGTGGAATTGATAAAACACTTTCTCTAAATGGTCGAAATATGACGAATTTAGGTTTGTTTAGAAAATATATCATGCAATATTTAACGGATCATCCTGGATTGAACAAAAATATGCATATTATGTGCAGACAACTACAATCTACAGCTCACGGAGTTCCGTTAGAAATTTATGTGTTTTCGAGTGACAAACGTTGGGCAAATTACGAATATATTATGGCGGATATTTTCGATCACGTCATGGCTTCGGTAAGATATTTTGATTTGGAAATTTTTGAATTGCCTTCAACATTGAATTAGTTTTCTTTGTTTCAAGTTTCAGGTTTCAAGTTTAACCGCAAAGAACGCTAAGAATTACGCAATCCCGATAGCTATCGGGAGCAAAGTTTTTTTCCAAAGCTTTGCGAACTTTACGTTTTTATAAAATCTCGTATATCAAAAAACCTTGCGTTCTTTGCGTTAAAAACTCAAGGCATTTTATAAAACTTGAAACCTGAAACTTGAAACAAAGAAAACTAATATGTAACTTCTTCAAAAACAAATTCAGAATTATTGTATTCAATTGGAACTTCGGGAACGTAACACGGAAGATTAAAATAAGTTCCAATAACTCCCTTTCCTAAAAACAGTTTATTGTCTTTCTTTAAAAGCGCAATAGGAACTCTTTTCCAGTTTCCTCCAAAGGAAATAAAATAATAATCCCCTCTTAAAGTATCTCCTCTTAAGTCGCCTCTTACATCTCCAGAATCTTTACCGTATCCATAACGAGAAATTTCATAACGTCCATAGAAACGTTTGTTATTAATGTGAACATCAAAAACAGCTGTATCTTTATTATTTACAGCCTGATATATTTTATGATTGTATTTTTCTTTATTTTCTTTCGAATTGCAAGAAACTATTAATAAACAGAGAAATAGAAATAATCGCATATTTTATTTTTGTAAAAAAACAAAAATAGGTTTTTATCATGGGATTATTTCTTTAACTTTAAGAAAAACTTAAAACAAATACCATGGAAGATAGAGACACTTTTTTAAAAGAATTCAGAGGCGAGACTTTAGGAACTGTAAGTGCTCAATCTTCTCCAGATGAGATCTTTCAAAACCAGACCATCAGACCGATTTTAAAACTGCAAAATGATTTGTTCATCGCAGTTTTTATTAATTATGTAAACAAAAACAAGCCTGATTTCTATTCTTATTCTGTAGAGAAAAAACTTCAAACGATCGAAAATTCGATTCAAAAGGACATTAAATTTCGAAACTCTTTAAAAGGAATTGTAATGGCGCTTTTTACGGTTGAAGAATATAATACTTACATTAAAAATTCTTCTGATTTAAATAAACGAATGATGAATTTATTAATTGACCGATTGAAAAATCAGGTACAATTGTTTGAAGTAGAATCTGATTTGAAATAAACATTCTAAAATGAAATTTAGTTTAGATTTTACAACAGGTTACGGTCAATTTTACCTGAATGATAAAGACGAAGGAGATACAGGTTCTCCAGATTTTTGGACAGACGAAGCCTTTAACGATAAACTTGCTGTAGAAAAAGGAATTTTAGGGATTTCTCTTGAAAATAGTGAAGGAATTGTAAAAGCAGAACTTGAGATTTTAAGTTCTAAAAGTCTAATTTCTGATTTTACTGATTTCGATCATGTTGTAGAAGCAAGCTTAGAAATAAATACAGGTTTCTTGCAAATAAATGATTGTCCATTTTCTCTTCTTGTTTTAGAGGAAAAAATTGAAAAAGGTAATTATAGGGTTCGAGTTTACTGTAAGAATTTAGAAACTGCGTATAATGAAAATCCTGAAGACTTCTATAAAATAGAAATGTGGAAAGATTCTTATTTGGATAGAACTGTTTTAAAAAGATTCGAAAGTTAAAAATTATGATAAAAAAAGAAGGTTTGACTTTAAAAATCAAACCTTCTTTTTTTATAAAATCTAAAGAAAATCTACTCTTCAGAAAGCATCAATTCTTTGATATATTTTACTGGAGCACTTCCAAAACTTAAGAACTTTTCGTGAAACTTTTTCAAGTTAAATTTATCGCCTTCTTTTTTCTTTAATTCTTCTCTTAAATTATAGATTTCAGTATAACCTGTAAAATAAGAACACAATTGAACTTGAGATAAAGTAGCACGTTTCCATTTTCCGTCTGCCTCCGCTTGTTGCTGAAAAGCTTCTTTTGTTAGAAGTTTAATGGCATCTTCTTTTGACATTTCTTTAGTATGTACGCTAATGTCTAATATAGTATTACAAGTTGTTCTAAGATTCCATTTATAATACATTAACCACATTTCATCAGAGTTTTTGTAACCGCTTTCTAGCATCATTTTCTCTGCATAAACAGCCCAACCTTCAACCATAGCGCCGTTTCCGAAGATAGATTTGATAATACTTGGCGATTGATTGCTGTAAACCAATTGAGTATAATGTCCCGGAATTGCTTCATGAATATTCAAGATTTGCAAAATATAATCGTTGTATTCTCTTAAATAGCTTTCTGCATTTTCTTTTGTCCATCCAGACATACTTCCCACATTATAATACGTGTTTGCATTTTTATCATATGGTCCAGGAGCAGAAATTGATGCGCCGGCAACTCCAGCCATATATGCAGGTTCTTTGCGAACAACTAAAGGTTTTGAAGGATCAATGTATAATAAATCTTTTGCTTTTACATAAGCCGTCAATTCTGGAATTTGTTTTTCGATTTCAGATTGGAATTTTTCTGGTGTAGTGTGTTTTAATGAAATTTCATCAATAACTTCTTTAATTAATTCCAGTTTGTCGGTTGGTTTTACAGCATTGCCTTTGTATTTAGTCCAAAGTTTATCGGCTAAAACAAACATTTTTTCGTGTAAATCTTTTTTATGATTTACGGCGATTTGATAAATTTCGTCTGCCGTATATCCCGATTGGATATTCAAATCAAACTTTTTGGAATACAAATCTTTTCCTAATCTAAAAGAACGAGGCGTTTTGTTTGGCAGTTTTTTCAGCCAATCTGCATAATCAGTAATCGCTTTTACCGAAACAGCTGCTTTTTCTAACATTTGTTTCTTTTCTGCATCTGATAATTTGCTTTTTTCTAAAGTATTTTTAAGGTCATCTTGAAAAACCGAAGAACCACCAAGATTCTGAGCAATTGCAAGTTCTGTATGTTCTAAAGTTGGATTCTTTACATTCTTTTTAGCCGCTTCATAATAAGCAGGAATTCCATCCATTTTGGCATTAAAAGCTTTTAAACGTGTTTCTAGATTATCGTAATTTCCATTTAATATTTCAGCAAAAGAACCGCAAACATTATATTCTGACGGATCCCATTCATTTGTTTTTAATTCTTTGATGTTAAAAATGATTCCGTTTAATTGATTTTTTATCATATAATAATCGGTCTTATTGTTGTTTGACAGATTATCAATGTTATAAGATTTTAGAGAATCTAATTGTGCGTTTGCAAAATCTAATTTATTTTGACTGTCTTTTGCATCTGGATTCGTCAAAATACTATCATACTTATGAAATCCTACGCCAGAAGCCCAATTCGGATTCAGTTTCCATAATTCGGAAATAAAGTTGTTTTTATAAGTGTCAAATTTTTTGTCTAAATCTGTATCCTTGTTAGATTTGGCATTTTTAGCGCAAGAAGCCAAAAGCAAAACCGTAAAAAGTGATAGGCAAATTTTTTTCATATAATTAATTTTAAAAAGTTTCTTTTAATAATCCAGTAATTCTTTAAGCGCGATTTCAAATCGATTTTTAGGTAAAAACTGATCTTCTAATGCTTTTGTAAACGGAATTGGCGAATCTAAACTGGCTACGCGTTTTACGGGAGCATCAAGATATTCAAAACAATTTTCCATAATTAAAGCCGATATATCACTTGCAATTCCGCCAAACATGGTGTCTTCTTGATAAATTATGGCTTTTCCAGTTTTTTTAACTGAAGCAAAAATAGTTTCTGTATCTAATGGCTGTAAAGTTCTTAAATCGATTAAATCGGCATCTATTTCTGGATTGTTTGCTAAAGTTTCTAAAGCCCAATGAACTGGCGCGCCGAATGAAATAATGGTTACTGATTTTCCTTCTTTAACCAAAGCTGCTTTACCTAAAGGAATGGTATAATACTCCTTTGGAACATCTTGATAAATACTTCTATACAATAATTTATGTTCAAAGAATAAAACAGGATTTGGATCATTTATTGAGGTGTTTAAAAGTCCTTTTGCATCATAAGGAAATGCTGGATAAACAACTTTTAAACCTGGTGTTTTGGTAAACCAAGCTTCATTGGTTTGCGAATGAAAAGGTCCCGCCTGAGTTCCGCCACCGCAAGGCATACGAACAACAACATCTGCATTTTCTCCCCAACGATAATGTGATTTTGCCAATAAGTTCACAATCGGATTAAATCCTGTTGACACAAAATCAGCAAATTGCATTTCTACAATTGCTTTATAATTATTAATAGACAATCCCATTGCAGCTGAAACAACAGCGCTTTCGCAAATTGGAGTATTTCGTACGCGATCTTTTCCAAAGAATTCGACAAAACCATCTGTGATTTTAAAGGCGCCTCCATATTCTGCAATATCTTGCCCCATTATAACCAAATTTTTATGGCGTTGCATTGATTCGTTTAAACCATTTCGGATGGCATCAATAAAACGAATACTTTCAGTTTCAGATTCGGTTTTAACTTCTTCAAATTGATAAGGTTTGTAAACATCATCTAATTCTCCACTGTAAGTTGGTTCGATTTCTGGTTCGGCATTTGCTTTTGCCCAATTTTCATCAATTTCTTGTTTTATTTCAGCGCGAAATTGCTCGTCTAATTCTTCAGTAAGAATTCCGTTTTCTAAAAGATATTTTTTGTAATTAGTAACTGGATCTCTTAATTCCCATTGATCCATTAATTCCTGAGGAACATATTTAGTACCACTCGCCTCTTCGTGCCCGCGCATTCTGAAAGTTTTAAATTCTAACAAAATCGGACGTGGATTCTCTTTCATTTCTTCTTTTAACTGAGATAATTTGTTGTAGACTTCTACAATATTATTTCCGTCAATAATCCAGCTTTCAATGCCGTAACCAATTCCTTTATCAGCAAGGTTTTCGCAGGCATACTGTTCGTTTGTTGGAGTCGAAAGCCCGTAGCCGTTATTTTCGATAATAAACATTACAGGCAATTTCCAAACTGCGGCAATATTCAAAGCTTCATGAAAATCGCCTTCGCTTGTTGCACCTTCGCCCGTAAAAACTGCTGTTATTTTTTTATTGTTTTGAAGTTTATCTGCTAAAGCAATTCCGTCAGCAATTCCTAACTGCGGACCTAAATGCGAAATCATTCCGATAATATTGTATTCCTGTGTTCCGAAGTGGAAACTTCTGTCTCGACCTTTTGTAAAACCATTAGCTTTACCTTGCCATTGCGAAAACAAACGATGCAACGGAATTTCTCTCGTTGTAAAAACACCAAGATTTCGGTGCATTGGAAGTATATATTCTGATTGGTCTAAAACAGCGGTAACACCAACTGCAATAGCTTCTTGTCCGATTCCCGAAAACCATTTAGAAACTTTTCCTTGACGAATCAAGATTAGCATCTTTTCTTCTATCAATCGTGGTTTTAATATCTTTTTGTATAAGTCTAATAATTGAGTGTCAGTGAGGTTTTGTCGGTAAAAAATCATGTAATTTTTTGTTTTTTAGTGTTTCAAATATAACAATTTGAGTTAATTTTATTGGATTCTGAAATATTTTTTTAGTCAGAATCACGCTTTTAATGCCTGTGCTTAAGATTATTTTCTAAAATAGTCTCTACCTTTGTTAGCGAAAGGTGCTTATGACACCTTTTGTTTTTTAAATAAAAAATGTAAAGTATGCAAAACATTCCTAGTGTAGACTTACGTGATTTCCTTTCGGACGACCCGAAACGTAAACAAAAATTTGTAAATGAAATCGGCAGTGCATTTGAAAACATTGGCTTCGTAGCCTTAAAAGGTCATTTTCTTGATGATCAATTGGTAGACGAACTTTATGGCGAAATTAGAAACTTCTTCGCCTTGCCAATAGAAACTAAGCATAAATATGAAATTCCTGGAATTGGCGGTCAAAGAGGCTATGTTTCTTTTGGAAAAGAACATGCTAAAGGACGCAAAGAGGGAGATTTAAAAGAATTCTGGCATTTTGGTCAATACGTTGACGCAAATTCTAGATGGGCTTCAGAATATCCAGATAATGTTGAAGTTACAGAATTACCACGTTTTAATGTAGTAGGTAAAGAAGCGTATCAAAAATTGGAGAAAACTGGGGTTTATGTTTTAAGAGCTTTGGCTTTACATTTAGGTCTTGATGAGTTTTATTTTGATAATTATGCAAAAGAAGGAAACTCAATTTTAAGACCAATTCATTATCCGCCAATTACTTCTGAGCCAGAAAATGCAATTCGCGCGGCAGCTCACGGCGACATCAATTTGATTACGCTTTTAATGGGCGCTCAAGGTAGAGGATTACAAGTTCAAAATCATAACGGTGATTGGATAGACGCCATTGCTCAAGATGACGAATTAGTAATTAATGTTGGCGATATGTTATCTCGTCACACCAATAACAAATTGAAATCTACAATTCACCAAGTGGTAAATCCGCCGAGAGAATTATGGGGAACTTCACGTTATTCAATTCCGTTTTTCATGCATCCTGTAAGCGATATGCGTTTAGATTGTCTTGAAAATTGTATCGACGAGGAAAACCCGAAAAAATACGAAGATATTTCTGCTGGAGAGTTCTTGCACGAACGTTTAGTAGAGTTAGGTTTAATCAAAAAATAAACTTAAATAAATTCTTATATAAAAATTCCAAATTCCAAGTTTTTCTTGGGGTTTGGAATTTAATTTTTAGATATCTTTATACTTGGAATTTATTTATTTTAGAATGAAAAAAATATGGACTTTAAAGATCAATTAAAAAATTTGTTTCCAGATCACGTTGAATCAAATGAACCAGAACAAGTTGAAGAACAAGAACACGTTCTTTATGTTCAAAAAGAGCCAATGATTTGCAAATTTGAAAAACGTAAAGGAAAACCAACTACAATTATTGAAGGTTATGAAGGATCTGACGAAGATTTTAAAGTCTTAGCCAAAGAAATCAAAACCAAACTGAGCGTTGGCGGAACTTTTAAAGATGCTTCTATTATCATTCAAGGAGATTATCGCGACAAAATCATGGCGATCTTAAAAGAAAAAGGATTTAAAACAAAACGCGTCGGAGGGTAATAATTGTTTAAAGTTTCATGTTTAAAGTTTCAAGCTCTTCAAAGCAACCTGAAACCTGAAACCTGAAACAAAAAAACTCAGAACCTTAGCGCCTTAGAAACTTTGCACCTTTGTACCTTAAAAAGAAAAAAATGATCCAATCATCAGAATTAATACTTAATCCCGACGGAAGTGTTTATCACTTAAACCTTCGTCCAGAACATATTGCTCACGACATTATTTTTGTTGGTGATCAAAACAGAGTAGAAAAAATTACCCAGTTTTTCGATTCAATCGAATATTCTACTCAAAAAAGAGAATTTAAAACCCAAACCGGAATTTATAAAGGAAAAAGAATTTCTGTAATTTCTACAGGAATCGGGCCAGATAATATTGATATTGTTTTAAATGAGCTTGACGCTTTAGTAAATATTGATTTAAAAACGCGAGAGCCAAAAGAAAAACTAACTTCTTTAAATATTATCAGAATTGGAACTTCTGGATCTTTGCAAGAGGATATTCCAGTTGATAGTTTTGTAATGTCTAAATTTGGTTTAGGATTAGATAATATGCTTCGCTCCTATCTAATTGACGATGTTTCGATTACAGAAATTGAAGACGCTTTTGTAAAACATACTAATTGGGATTCTAAAAAAGGAAAACCGTATGTAACGCAATGCTCTGAAAAATTAGAAAAACTAATTGAGTCTGATAAAATATTTAAAGGAATTACAGCAACAGCTGGAGGATTTTATGGTCCCCAAGGAAGAGTTTTACGTTTGAATATTCAAGATGAAGAATTGAATAGTAAAATGGATAATTTTAGCCATAATGACACAAAAATTACTAATTTAGAAATGGAAACGGCTGCAATTTACGGTCTTTCCGCACTTTTAGGTCATAATGCATTATCGCTTAATGCCATTATTGCCAATCGTGCATCTGGAACTTTTAGTGAAGATCCTTATAAAGCTGTAGATGAGTTAATTGCTTATACATTGAATAAACTGGCTGGGAATTAATTTCGTATATGATTTATGAATTAAAACTGCTGAAAAAACTTTATTGCAGTAATATTCATTTTTTATAGCTTTTATATTTTTAATTAAAAAAATAGAGAGCTAACTTTAAGCGAAGAAAATAAAATAATGGAACAAGAAACGCACAAAAAAATATTATTTAAATACTATAGTGATTATCTAGATGAAGTAGTATCTGAAACCATGTGGGCAGAAATTATAGATTTAGAGAAAGGTCTTTTTAAATTGGATAACATTCCATTTTTTGGTCCCTTAATTGCTACAGACGATCTTTTTTACGCAGAATTTGATGAAACTGAGGAAAAATTCATGCATAAAAAAACGATTCAAAATTCTGGAAATTCGATTGTTCAGATAGCTATTTTAGAAAAAGGTTTTGATGCAACGATTATCCGAGATCAATTAAAGGCAATTAATTGTTTATCGGAAGCATTAAATGAAAACTTTTTTGCAGCAGAAATAGGAAAAGATGTAGATTATACATTGGTAAGAAGTCTATTAAGCGAATACGAGTCGCAAGATATTATCGAATTTGCAGAACCTTGTCTTTCAGAAAAACATCGAACAGATTTATTAAAAAATTAAACTAACCAAACTTAATTAATACGCATACGCATACCAAGCAACTTAACTTAACTTAAACTTAAAAGAAATGAAAACTGTCAAAATTGCGGGTGTTCCGGAACACTTCAATTTGCCGTGGCATTTATGCATCGAAAATGGCGAATTTGAAGAAGAGGGCATCGATTTACAATGGACCAATGTTCCCGAAGGAACTGGGAAAATGTGCCAAATGCTTCGCGACGGCGAAACAGATTTAGCGGTAATTTTAACCGAAGGAATTTTAAAAGATATTTCGGCAGGAAATCCGAGTAAGATTGTTCAGATTTATGTTCAATCTCCATTAATTTGGGGAATTCACGTGGCTGCAAAATCGGATTTTAAAACCCTAAAAGATCTTAAAAACAAAAAAGTCGCTATTTCTAGAATCGGTTCTGGATCACAATTAATGGCTTATGTAAATGCAAATGAGCAAGGCTGGAAAACGGATGATCTTGAATTTGAAATTGTAAACACAATTGATGGTGCTGTTGATGCTTTAACCAACAACAAAGCAGATTATTTTATGTGGGAACGCTTTATGACAAAACCGCTTGTTGACAAAGGCGTTTTTAGACGTATTGACGACTGCCCTACTCCTTGGCCATCATTTATAATTGCTGTTCGTGAAGAATTTCTAAAAAAGAATGGCAAGGTAGTTGAGAAAATCCTTGAAATCATTAATAGTACAACAACCGATTTTAAAGAGATTCCAGAGATTGACAAGAAATTATCCAAACTTTTTAATCAAAAAGCTGAGGATATAAAAGAGTGGCTTAAATTGACGCAATGGTCACAAAAGAATTTAACCGAAAAGTCTTTTAATAAAATTCAAAATCAGTTATTTGATCTGGGAATTATTGATAAAAAAAGTATTTTTGTAGAAACCGTAAAAGCACTGTAATACTGCTTTTTTGATTCGTATGATGAAATTCCCTAAAATTGACTTACCATATTTAAAATCCAAGCTGCAGGTGAAATCACCGTGGGACAGGATTATTATAATGCTGTTGAGTCTTTTTATTACTATTCCGATTTTCATCATACTGCATCAAAATTTGATCGACCTAGAATGGGCGTTCAATTTAGATCGTGTTTTTATCTTTATTTTTGTTTTTGCCGCAATATTTTTTCTTCTGATGTATCTCAGAACAATTATCATATTGTGCATCGCAGTTTATTTGTTGATTTTATTTTACGGGACAGTTATCGGAAATTATGGTTTTAACGAAATCTCAGAAGATTATAATTCTATGATTTACACCATGTCTGATAATCCATATCCGCAGGATATTATCGTGGCAAAACTGCTTCCGTTTCCAAATAAAACAAAAATTCTTAATGCTATAGAATATCAGAATCCAAAAGTGCGAAATTTTGCTGTTATGGCAACCACAAAGCATTTTAAAGGCATTAGAGGCTATTCAGATTATCGTACCATAATTCAATGTTTTGCTGTTTTTAAAGAAATAAATAGCAGATGGAATTATGTAAACGATCCAAAAGACGGTGATTATATCGCAACCGCCAGCGAATCTCTAGAGTATTTCTCTGGCGATTGCGATGATCATTCTATTTTAATGGCAGCGGCAGTTCGATCAATTGGAGGAACTCCAAGACTTATTCATACCAAAGGACATATATATCCTGAAATATTAATTGGTTCTATGATTGATTTGGAAAAAGTGAACTATTTGATTAAAAATGTGCTTTTTACAAAAGAAAGCTACAGAAAAAAAATACATTACCATATAGACGAACGCGGTCAGGTTTGGATGAATCTTGACTATACGGCAACTTATCCTGGAGGTCCGTTTATGTATGAAGAAATTTTGGGAGCTTTAACGCTCAATTAGAAATTCCATTTCTGAATTTAATTTTTCAGTATTGCAATATGAGTTAAATTGCGATCTTTTTTTAGCGAAAAAAAAATATTTATAAATATTTGATTACGAATAATTTAATATCGTTTTTTTTTGTAACTTTTTCCTGTTTAACTTTTAATCACAAAATCATGAAAAACTCTAAATTGGTTACCCTTCTAATTGCAGTTGCTGTCGTATTAATGGTTTCATGTCATGGTAAAAGAAACAGATTAATTAATTCGTGGAAAGTTTCAGCTGTCGAGACTAAAACTTCTATTAATGACTCTGCAAAAAATGAAATTTTGAAAAACGGTATGCTCACTTTCACAGAAGATGGTCATGTTACAGGATATCTTCTTCGTGAAATAACAGATGGTACCTACGCATTATCTCAAAAAGGTAAAAAACTCGTAATTAAAGACGAAGTTGGAACACCTTACGAATGCGAAAGCACCATTACTGATGATAAATTAATTCTGGATACCAAAGAAGCTAAGTTAACATTTGATAAAATTTAAAAATTTAATTTCAATCATATTACAAAAAACCATTCTTATGATCATAAAGAATGGTTTTTTGATTTTTAGTGCAAAATAAATACCTTTGCACTTCTTCAAATAAGCATTTATCTATGTGAAAATTAATTTCTTTCGGAAGACTTAGTAAGTAACCGCATTTAGTGGCTGCTTGATTATTTAATTCTATAAAAAGAAATAATTATGCTTATTATTCAAAATATCTCATATCAGCATGAGAATAAAGACATGCTGTTTCAAAACATAAATTTTACGGTAAACAATCATGATAAAACTGCGCTAGTTGGAAATAATGGCGTCGGAAAATCAACTTTATTGCGAATTATTTCGGGTGAACTTAAACCATTTTCAGGTCAAATTATTCAAAATTCGAAACCTTATTTTGTACCGCAATTATTTGGTCAATTTGATAATCTTAGTATTGCTGATGCTTTAGAAATAAAAGATAAAATCAAATCACTTAAAGAAATACTTGAAGGTATTGTTACCGAAGAAAATCTGCAATTATTAGATAATGACTGGACAATTGAAGAACGCTGTGATAAGGGTTTATCTTATTGGAATCTTCACGATCTGGATTTGAATCAGAAAATGGAAACTCTGAGCGGTGGTCAGAAAACGAAAGTTTTTTTGGCTGGAATTATAATTCACGAACCAGATTTTATTTTAATGGACGAGCCTAGCAATCATCTGGATTTTGGAGCACGCGAATTATTGTATGAATTTATAAAATCTACTTCAAGTTCTATTTTAGTTGTAAGTCACGACAGAACATTACTAAATATTCTAGATCGAACGCTTGAAATGAGTAAAAATGAAGTTATCGTTTATGGAGGAAATTATGATTTTTATCGAAATCAGAAAAAAATTATGCATGAAGCTCTCGAGCAAGATGTGCAAAGTAAAGAGAAAGAACTTAGAAAAGCTAAAGACAAAGAACGCGAAACCATCGAACGCCAGAACAAACTGGATTCTAGAGGAAAAAAGAAACAAGAAAAGTCTGGTGTTGCTAGAATTATGATGAACACACTTCGAAATAATGCAGAAAATAGCAGTTCGAAATTAAAAGATGTTCATGCAGAAAAAATCAATACCATTTCTGGTGATTTGCGTCAATTAAGATCAAATTTGCCGGCAATAGATCAAATTAAATTTGGCTTCAATAATTCTACTTTTAATAAAGGAAAGACACTTTTTAAAGCTAATGAAATTAATTATTCATATGGAAATCAATTGCTTTGGAAAGAAAATCTCGATTTCGAAATTCTTTCCGGAGATCGTTTGGTTTTAAAAGGTTTAAACGGTTCAGGAAAAACAACTTTAGTCAAGATTATTTTGGGAGAATTAAAACTGGAGCAAGGAAACATAAGTTCACTTGGAAAGAAAGTAATGTACATTGACCAAGATTATTCTTTACTTCAAAATAATCTGAAAGTTTATGATCAAGCACAACTTTTTAATGATTGCGGTTTAGAAGAACATGACGTAAAAATGAGATTAAATCGTTTTTTATTCACTCAAAATGATTGGAATAAACCTTGCAACACATTAAGCGGAGGCGAAAGAATGCGTCTGATGCTTTGCTGTTTAACAATTAGTGATGAATCTCCTGAAATTATAATTTTAGACGAACCAACCAATAATATAGACATTCAAAACATAGAAATTCTAACTTCGGCGTTGAACGAATATAATGGAACTTTGATTGTTATTTCTCACGATCATCTTTTTCTAAATCAAATAAAAATTGAAAAAAGTATCGAACTTTAAAAAAAGCGCCGAATTATCTCGGCGCTAATTTTTCTATTTCATTGCAAATTAAATCTGGCTCTTGAAGTGTAATATAATGACCACTTTTTTGCGCAAAAACCTGCGTGCTTTTAACAGACAAATGAAGCAGATCTTTCTGTAGATTGTTATGAATAGAAAGATACTCATTTTCAAGATTTTTATCCTTTGCTCCCTCTACTCCATTCGGATATTTTGCAGTAATAATTGTTAGCGGAATTGATCCAAAATCATCAATTTGAGATGCTTCTAACATTAATTTTTCATCATTTTCTAATTCTTCGATCATTCCGTCTAAAATACGATAGAAATAGTGTTTTACATTTCTGTTAAACCAATGTTCTTTGGGAACCGCTGCTGTAAAAGCTGTTGTGCTGTATAATATTCTAATTGCGCCGATTTCATTTAAAAAACTCAAAAATATTTTTGGTGGAGGCTGAACAGATTTTTTTAAAGCTTCAGAAGATTTTTCTAATTGTTTTGGATGAGAAACATCAACAAACACAATGCCTGCCATATCTTTTGCATTCTCTTTAAGGAATAATCTTGGCGTAATTCCACCAAAAGAATGTCCAACTAAAATATAAGGTTTTGGGCAATTCGTTTTTTCTAGAAGCTGTTTTAAATCATCTGCGTATCTTCTTAAATTGGTTTTCTTTGCTGGGCCACTCCATAAAATTCCGGCTTTATCATAAGAAATCGTGGTGTAGTTATGAGAAAGTTTCTTCTGAATATCTTGCCAATGCAGATAATCTCCTCCCAAACCAGATTCGAAAACTACGGTGCAAGAGCCTTTTCCTTGTTTCTTAAAATGAATTTTTCTCCCATCAATTTCTACAAATTCTGATTTATCTGGACGTTTGCTATCATAATAGAATCGAGAAATACGTTCGAACAAAAATCCGATTACAATTAAAATTGCCAGACTACCCAAAAATATTTTGAGAGCTTTGAAAATCTTTTTCATCATTTAAAGTCAATTTTTAAAAGTTGTGATAACTTCAAAAATAGACGATATTTCTTCTAATTCCAAAACTATTTAAAATTATTCTAAATAATATTTATTGATTTACATCTACTTCATTATTAAATGTTTAATTGCTAAAATATTATATTAAATACTTAAATTGCAGATAAATCTTATTGTTTTAAATATCTTTTTATTCAAAAAAATATCTCAAAAACAATGTTTAATTAAAATTTCTAGATTATGAAATTAAAAAATAGCATTCTGACCCTTTTTTTAGCATTTAGTCTTTTGATATCTGAAACAGCTATTCCTTGCACAAGAATAGTTTATGAAGGATTAAATGGCACAATTATTACGGCGCGTTCGATGGATTGGAAAGGAGAAATTCCAGCAAATTTATGGATATTTCCTCGCGGAATTGAACGATTTGGTGAAGCTGGAACTAGTTCTGTAAAATGGAAATCTAAATACGGAAGTGTTATTACAAGCTCGTGGGACATTGCTTCTTCTGACGGAATGAACGAAAAAGGGCTTGTTGGAAATCTTTTATGGTTGGTTGAATCTCAATATCCAAAATTTGAGAAAAACGGAAAAGTAAAAGGTTTGGCAGTTTCTTTATGGTTGCAATATGTTTTGGACAATTTTTCGACAGTTTCTGAAGCTGTTGCAGCATTAGAAAAAAGAGATTTTGTTATTGCTTCTTCTCACATTCCTGGAACAGATATTTTTGCTACGGTTCATCTATCCATTTCAGATGCGACTGGCGACAATGCTATTTTCGAATATATAAACAGTAAATTGGTAATTCATCACGATAGAAAATATGTTGCCATGACTAATTCTCCCATTTTTGATGAACAATTGGCTATTAATTCCTATTGGAAAAGCATTCCTGGAACAATTATGCTTCCGGGAACTAATCGCGCGGCAGATCGTTTTGTTCGCGCTTCTTATTATATAGACGCCATTCCGAAAACAGATAATATTCGAACAGCTTTGGCAAGTGTTTTTGGTGTAATTCGAAATTGTTCTGTTCCGCTCGGAATTTCATCAGAAACAGAACCTAACATCTCTTCTACTCGCTGGAGAACAGTTGCAGATCAAAAAAATTTGGTTTATTATTTTGATAATGTTCTGAATCCAAATGTGATTTGGGTTGAATTTAATAAAATTGATTTTAGTGAAAAAGGAAAAATTAAGAAGCTGAGCTTAGCAAATCATGAAAATTATTCAGGAGAATCTTTGATTAACTTTAAAGAAACTAAGCCTTTTCAGTTTGCTGGATTGGATTAATTCAATAATAAATTACGCTAAAACCTTCAAATCTAAAACTTTGAAGGTTTTTTTATTAAAAAAAAGCATAAAAAATATTGCGCAGTCAAATGACTTCATTATATTTGCAGTCAAATAACTGCATAATGGAAATTAGAAGAGATGTTTTTCAGGCAATAGCCGATCCGACACGAAGAGCTATATTGAGTTTAGTTGCGATTCAGAGTATGACTCCTGGGGCAATTGCAGAGAATTTTAATTCGTCGAGACAGACAATTTCAAAACATATTCAAATTCTTAGCGAATGTGAATTGTTAAGTCAGACACAAAACGGAAGAGAAATTTATTATCATTTAAATCCTTTGAAGATGAAAGAAATTGACAATTTTATTGAGCCTTTCAGAAAAATGTGGGACGAGCGATTTAACAAGTTAGAAGCAATCATGAAAAATTATAAAAAATAAGACATGGAAAAAAAGACAAAAATTCACGCTGAAGATAACAGACACGACCTTGTCATTACAAGAGAATTTGATCTGCCTGTAGAGCTTTTGTTTAAAGCTTATATGGAACCTGAAATTGTAGCGCAATGGATGGGAACAAAAGTTGTAAAACTTGAGAATAAAAAACATGGCGGTTGGGAATTTGAAACCAGCGATCCGTCTGGAAATGTAGTTTTTAAAGCGCATGGAACAATTCACGATATTATTCCAAATGAGAAAATCGTTCGAACTTTTGAAATGGATAACGCAAATTTTGCGCCTCAATTGGAATTTTTAGAATTCGAAAAATTAACTGAAGAAACAAGTAAATTAACCATGCAGATTATTTATAAATCTATCGAACATAGATTGACGCAACTTAAACTGCCATTTGCGCAAGGTTTAAATATGGCGCACAATAGACTAGAAGAAATTGTAACTAAACTAAAATAAAGAATTATGAGTAAAAGAAACAAGATTATATATTGGATTGCTACACTTTGGCTGGCGCTAGGAATGACTTCTACAGGAATTGTACAGCTTATTCCATTAAAAGAAGAAGCTGAAATGATAAAACATTTAGGCTATCCGCTTTACTTTTTGACTCTTTTAGGTGTTTGGAAACTTTTAGGCGTAATTGCAATTTTAATTCCGAAATTTGGTTTGTTGAAAGAATGGGCCTATGCCGGTTTTTTCTTTGCAATGTCTGGAGCTGTAGTGTCTCATTTAGCTATTGGAGATGAAGCTTCGGTACTTTTTGGACCAATTTTATTAATTGTTTTAACGGTAATTTCGTGGTACTTCAGACCTGAAAATAGAAAGTGCAGTTCTAATTAAAAACACAAAAACATGAAAAAAGAATTGACAGCAAACGAACAAGAAGAAATTTTAAGTACGCTTGAGAAACGTTTCGAAAAGAATAAAAATCGTCATGAAAATCTGGTTTGGTCTAAAATTGAAGCCAAACTAAAAGCAAATCCAGAAAAATTGTGGTCGCTTGAGCAAATGGAAAGCACTGAAGGCGAACCAGATGTAATTGGTTATGATAAAAATACCGATGAATATCTTTTTGTAGACTGCGTTTCAGAAAGTCCGAAAGGCAGAAGAAGTGTTTGTTACGATCATGAAGCGCTTGAAAAAAGAAAAGAACACAAACCCGCAAACAGCGCCTTAAATATGGCAGAAGAAATGGGAGTTGAAATTTTAAACGAAGAACAATATAAAGACTTACAGAAATTAGGAAAATTTGACACAAAAACGTCTAGTTGGATTTTGACTCCGCCAGAAATTAGAAAATTAGGAGGAGCCATTTTTTCAGATTTTAGATATAATACTGTTTTTGTATATCACAATGGCGCAGATTCCTATTATGCCGCGAGAGGTTTTCGCGGTTTATTAAGAGTTTAAAAAAAAGAAACCTTCAAAGTAGTTTTTGAAGGTTTTATTTTTTAATTATTCTCTTAAAATTTTTTCCATTTTTTTTCCTTTTGCTAATTCGTCAACCAATTTATCTAGATATCTTAGTTTTTGAATTAACGGATCTTTAATTTCTTCAACGCGATAACCACAAATAACTCCAGTAATTTTAGATGAATTCGGATTGATTTGCGGTGCTTCTTGAAAGAAAGTTTCAAAATCTACTTTCTTTTCAATTTGTTCTTTAAGCTGTCCATCATTATATCCTGTTAACCATCTAATTACCGTATCTAATTCTTCTTTTGTGCGTTCTTTCTTTTCTACTTTTTGAATGTATAAAGGATAAACGCTAGAAAACAATATTTTGTAAATTCTGTCAGTTTTCATCATGATCTGTTTTAAAATAAAAGCTTTTACGTAAAGATAAATCAAAAGAATAAAAAAAGGCGAATACAATGATTATTTTAATACCTTAGATTAATGAAATAATAGTATTTGACAATCCTAAACAGCTAATAATATGGAAAATATTTCAAATGAAATTACACCAAAAGTCACAGGAATTGGCGGAATTTTCTTTTTTCTAGACAATCCGAAAGAAACTAAAGATTGGTATGCGAAAAATTTAGGGTTAGAAATAAACGATTGGGGTTCTGCCAGTTTTGAATCTCGAAATCTTGAAAATCCAGAACAAATTGAATCAACACAATGGTGTCCTTTTAAGAAAGGTGACGAATATTTTTCTCCTTCTAAAAAAGATTTCATGGTCAATTATCGCGTTCAAAATATCGAAGGACTTTTAGAAAAACTAAAAGCAAACGGAGTTACTGTTTTGGACGAGATTGAAACGTACGATTACGGAAAATTTGTTCATATAATGGATGCTGAAGGCAATAAAATTGAACTTTGGGAACCGGCTTAATTGTTAATGGTTGATTGTTAATTTGTTGATGGTTGATGGTTGATTGAAGAATAAAAAAACTCTATATGTTTAATAAACTGGTTGAAATAAACTGCCATTCAAGGAATAAATTCTTACGAAAAATCGCTTCTAATTTATTAGAAAAACTGTATTGCTGCGAAATCAATTGTGCTGAAATGGACAAAAGTGTTTTGTTTGCGCATCACGGACGTGGGTGTACAATTGTGGCTTCTAAAATTTGCGAAAATGTAGTGATTTTTCAAAACGTATCAATTGGAGCTAATTTGAAATATAATAAAATCAGCAACGAATGGGAAAATGTCGGAAATCCGATTATTGCTAGGAATGTTGTAATTGCCGATGGAGCTAAAATTTTAGGTCCTATAGTAATTGGAAAAAACTCAGTTATTGGTGCTGGTTCTATTATTACAAAAGATATTCCACCAAATAGTGTGGCGTATGGAGTAAATCAATTTAAACAAAAAGACATTAACTACGATTTTATATTTAATTCAAATATGATTCATCCAAGCAAGATAATTGAAGCTAATAAAAATTTAGTTACCGAATTTAATAAACAAAATAAATCTATTTAAAAACATAAAAGCTCCATTAGAAACAAATGGAGCTTTTACTTTATATGATTTTTTAATTCCAAATTTCATTCATTTCGGTCAGAATAATGGGTTTTCCTTCTGTCACTACGATTGTATGTTCGTGTTGTGCCATGAATCCGCCCTTATTTCCGACCATTGTCCAGCCGTCTTGCAACGTTTCTGCATAAGTAGAAGTGGTTGAAATAAACGTTTCAATGGCAACAACAGAATTTTTCTTAAATCTGGTTTGGTTAAAACGATCTCTATAATTGGCAATTTCGTGTGGTGCTTCATGAAGACTTCTCCCTACTCCATGCCCAGTTAAATTTTTAATGACTTTATAACCGCGTTTTTTAGCTTCAGTTTCAATCAGAAATCCAATATCAGAAATACGAACACCGCCTTTGATGTTGTAAATAGCTTTGCGTAAAATATCTTTTGAAGCTTCTACTAATTTTTGATGTTCGTTTACATCAGATCCGATCACAAAAGAACCGCCGTTATCGGACCAAAACCCGTTTAATTCTGCAGAAACATCAATATTAATTAAATCTCCTTCTTGCAAAATTCTTTTATCAGATGGAATTCCGTGACAAAATTCATTATCAACACTAATGCAAGTCCAACCCGGAAAACCATAAGTCAAATATGGTGCAGATTTTGCTCCTAAATCATTCAGAATTTGTCCGCCATAATCATCTAATTCTTTTGTAGAGATTCCGGGTTTGGCAAATTTTCTCATTTCTTTTAAAGTAAGAGCAACTGCTTCACTTGCTTTTTTCATTCCGATTAATTCTGCTTCTGTTGTAATTGACATGGTATTTTCTTTACTAATTTCTATTCAAACGAATCACCGACTAAAATACTACTTTTCTTTAAAATTGAGCGTTATTTAAATGCTAAAACCCTCATAAATATTAGATTTATGAGGGTTTTAATGTTTTTATCCTTTATTTCACCAAGGACTTTCTTCGCTTTCGTTTTCTATATCGGGGCTGTAGAATTTTCCTGTTGGCCCATTTTCATCTAAAGTATGTTTAATGATGAAACTTGCCGCGCTTTCTACACTCGCAGGTCCGCTATGATGATTAAAATCAGTTGCGGTATAACCTGGATCAATTGCATTTATTTTAAAACCTAAATCTTTTAATTCGTGTGCCAAAGTAATGGTAAAGGCATTTAAAGCTGTTTTTGAAGAAACATAAGAAACCGCTTTAAAAGCATAATATTTCCAGCTGGGATCACTATGTAGCGTAAGCGAACCAAGCCCTGAAGTAATATTACTGATTCTTGGATTATCTGATTTTTTTAATAATTCAATAAATGCTTGTGTTACTCTGATTACTCCAAAAAAATTGGTGTCAAAAACATTCTGAATATTTGCAACAGAAGTTGTAGACGAATCTTGCGGAACATCGCCTAAAATTCCAGCGTTATTGATTAAAATATCTAATTTGCCTTGCTCCTTTTCTATAATTGTTTTCGCCTCTAAAACACTTTCGTCGTTTGTAACATCAATCTGAATCGCTTTGATGTTTTGAAATCCTTTTTGGTTTAATTCTTTTACAACTTCTTCGCCTTTTGCAAGATCACGACTTCCTAAATAAATAAAAAATCCTTTTTCTGAAAGCTGTTTTGCTGTTTCTAAACCTATGCTTCTATTTGCGCCTGTAATTAATACTGAATCCATTTTTTAAATTTTTAAATTATTGATTACAAAGTTCCATCGATAAAAAATAAAAACATTTGCCAAATGACAAAAAGCGATTTTTAACGAATATTTTTTCTAATTCTGCTCAAAGAAGATTGTGTAATTCCTAAATAAGAAGCCAAATAAGAAAGCGGAACGCGGTTGATTACATTTGGAAACATTTCCATAAAAGATAAATAACGCGTTGTAGCATCTTCAGAAACCAGCGGACTTCTTCTAGCTACTTTTTGCATTAAAGCTTTGGAGATTATTTTATGCACAATTGTATCCCAACCAATAATCGTGTCTAATAATTCTTGCCAGTCTTTTTTAGAAAAAATAATCATTTTACAATCTGTAACTGCTTGTACGTAGGCAGAAGAGCAAATATTGTTATCGAAACTGTCTAAATCTACAACGAGATTATTTTCGTCTATAAAGTATTTGGTGATTTCTTCGCCTTTGTTGTTGTAATAACAAACACGCAGAATTCCTTCTAAAATAAAACCAACTTCAACAGAAACTTTTCCAGCTTCAGAAAAATAAGCTTCTTTACGAATTTCTCTTTCTTGAGCTTTAGATAAAATCAAATCAATTTGCTGCTGATTTAAATTGCCAAACTGCAATATATAATTTACTAATTCTTTCATACCCGAAAGTTAGGAATAAGTTTTTATAGAGAATTTGTCATATGGCAAAAAAATACTTTAGATATATTTATATTAGCAAACAAAAAACAAAACAATGAAATTAATTCTACAGCTTCTATTTGTTCTTTTTATTAATCTAGGATTTAGCCAAGATTATAGAGAAGCATCTATAATATTTAAGGATAGCAGCTCTATTGAAGGTTTTGCTGAAATTAAGAATAATGATATCTATTTTAAAGTAAAACAAGAAGATAAAGCAGATAAATGGAGTTATGATTTTGCAAAAGGATTAATTTTTTCAGCTTATGGATATTCTGAAAAATATGAATATATTGAATTTGAGCATTCAAAACCAAAGTTGTTGCAAGTTGTTGAAGAAGGAAATGTAAATCTTTACAGATACGCAAAAGAGTATTACATAGGTCGAAGTTCCAATTTATCTATAGGAAAATTGCCTTCAGATGAAGACAAAGTTTGGGCAATGACTGAAGCGTTATATGTAAAGCGTAAAAATGAACCTTATGCCACAGATATTGAATTTAGCTTTAATCTAAGAGCAAAAAAATACTTTGCAGATTGTAAAAAAGTCGTAGAAAAAATCAATACCAAAAAATTCACCAAAAATAATATTAAAGACATGGTTTTCTTTTATAATGAATATTGTGGTTCAGACGACGAATAATGTATTATAACTACATTCCCGGCCAATATAAAAAATTGAATTTATGTCCGTCTGGATCTGCAAAACCAAAAGTATAACCGACTTCAAAATTTTCTGGTTCAGAGAAAATAGTACCGCCGATTTCTTTTACTTTTTTATACCAAAGATCCACTTCTTCTCTACTCTTTGCTGATAAAGAAAAGATAATTTCGTTTTCTGTTTTGGCATTTGCTAATTTTCCTTTTACAGCAACTTCTAATTTTTTGGGAACAAAAAAGTTAATGATGAAATTATTTTCAGCAAATATAAAACTCACCAACTCGTCTGTTTCTTTTCCGTTTTGTTTGAAACCTAAATCAGTGTAAAATTGAATTGTTTTTTGTAAATCATTAGAAACAAGGTTTCCCCATATCATTTTAGTTTTCATGAGTTTTAGTTTTAATTGATTGTACTCTAAGTTACTATTTTTTTTAGGAAGAACTCAATCTAAGTAATATGAAAGTAAAGTTTTTTCTTATATTAGCTCATAATGTTATCATTTAAAAGTATGAAAATTTTCAAACCTTTCTCTTTTCTTTTCGCTGCGATTCTAACTGGCTGCGTTGGAAACATGAATCCAACCGGAGGAAATTCTACGCCAAATTATCCTTATTTCATAACTACTGAACCTTTGGTAGTAAAGAAAATTCAAGTTCCAGTTGGGACAAAATTAGTTTACCAAGAGCATTTTTTTGTTGAAGGAAAACAAGATCACAAAATGCGTGAAGAAAAACTCACTACAATTGAATTTCCTAAAGGTAGAGAATTAATTTGGGGAGGTGTTCCTGTGAGATCTATTTATAAATTTTTCAATTCAGAAATGCGAGGCTATACTGTTACGGCAGATTTTACCAAATTGAGCGAGGATAATAAAACGAGATTTTCAGAATTATGGCAAAGTTGCAGTAGTGATCTCGGGATTACTATTAAAAATACGGATGATTGGTCTTTTAATAAACAAAATATAGCAGACGTAGAAAGTTGCAGCGTAATATATCAACGTTATTTTAAAGACGACACCAAACAGCAATCATTTTTAAATGAAATGTATGCTGAATTACAGAAAATTAATTCAAAATAAAAACATAAATGCCCAATAAAATCTTAGCTTTTGATACGTACTATTTTGATCAAAAAGCAAAAACTGTTTGTCTTGAATTCGAAAAATGGAATGAAGGCAAAAATTTTAAAGTTTACTCTGAAATCATTGAAAATGTTGAAGAATATATTCCAGGAGAGTTTTACAAAAGAGAATTGCCTTGTATTTTAAGTTTACTCCAACAAATTGATTTATCTGAAATTGAAGTAATTGTAGTTGACGGGTTTGTCTATTTAGATGACGAAAATAAATACGGTTTAGGCGGTTATTTATATGAAAAATTAAACAAAAAAATCCCAATTATTGGCGTTGCTAAAACAAATTTTGCTTCAATAGAAAAAAACAAAAAAGCATTGTTTAGAGGCGACAGTAAAAAACCATTGTACATTACTTCTATCGGAATTGATTTGGATGAAGCTTTTAAAAAAGTTGAAAGCATGCATGGAGAATTTAGATTTCCGACCTTATTAAAAGAATTGGATCGATTAACCAAGGAAATATGATTCAAGGTAAAATTCAGTAAAATATTTCTTATATTCGTTTTTAGATAAAAAACATAAAATTAGCTGGTAATTGAGAGGTCAGCAATTACTAATTCGGTAATAATAATGGAATCAAACCAGTTACTTTTCTTTCTTAGCGCATTAGGAGCCTTTAATGGATTTATACTCTCATTTTATTTTGCTGTGAATGCTAAAAAGAAAATTTTTGCAAATTACTTTTTATCCTTGCTTCTTTTAGTTTTAAGTATTCGAATTATAAAATCTGTTTTTTTCTACTTTAATCCTTCTCTCTCCAATATTTTTATTCAAATCGGACTTTCAGCTTGTGTTCTTATTGGTCCTTTTCTTTTCTTAACCCTTAAATCACACGCTCAAAATGGAAAAACGACTTGGGTTCAACACGTAATACCCTATTTAGCAATTATAACCGTTTTAGGGACTTTTTATCCTTATACTCAACATCAATTAATTTGGAGCCTCTGGATTGTAAAGGCAATATATTTTCAATGGTTGGTATATATTATTTTATCATTAAAATATCTTCAACCTATTTTTTACAAATTCAAAGAAAAAGAAAATTTAAAGAAAATAGACATTTGGTTTCTTAGTATTTACTTTGGCGTTTCACTAATATGGTTGGCTTATGCCAGCGCGGCTTATACTTCATACATTGTTGGAGCATTGTCCTTCACCTTTATTTTATATTTAATTATTCTACTTTTAATTTTTAGAAATACCAGCGAAAGTATTTTTTTTAAAGAAAAAGAAAAATACAAGAATAAAGAAATGGATAGTGAAATGCTTGACCTTATCCGTCAAAAAATAATAACTATCGAAGAAAAAGAACTTTATCTTAATCCAGATTTCAATCTTGAAGATGCTGCAAAAGAATTAAAAATAACCAAGCATTTATTATCTCAATATGTAAATGAAATTTTAGGAAAATCATTTTCAAATCTTATAAAAGAATATAGAATCGAAAAAGCCAAAAAATTACTAGAAACTGAAAAAAACTTAACTTATGAAAGTTTAGGTTATGACAGCGGCTTTACTTCAAAATCTACATTTTTCACTGCATTTAAAAAAATAACAGGTCTAACTCCGGCAGAATATCAAAAAGCATATTCAAAAGGAGTTTAATTTTATAAATTAAGAGTTCTACTTTATAGATTAAAACCTTTTTAAAATTCACTTACTGGATATTTGTCTCATTATTATTAATTTAAAAATTTTAAAAATGAGAAAAGTCTTTTTATTTATTTCCTTTAATTTTTTGTTCTTTAATGCCTATTCGCAAGTAAGCGATCCTGGCAATGATTGGCTTTCGATTCAAAAAACACTTAACCTTTATTTAGACGGACAAGCGACAGGCGATTCTGTTAAGGTTGGACAGTCATTTCATGATTCGTGGCAGTTAAAATACTTTGCTGATAATAAGTTAAATATTGTACGTAAATCTGATTACATGAAAGGTTACAAAGTGCCCTATGCTAGAGTTGCAAATTGGTCAGGACGAATTATTTTTATTGATATTACAAATAATGTGGCTGCTGCAAAGGTCGAAATAAGTACTTCAAAGCTTTTATTTATCGATTATTTCAATCTGATGAAAATAAATCAAGACTGGTTTATTGTCGACAAAATTTCGACTAGGACACCACACAAAACAATTGAGGCTCCTACGGCACAGTCGAAATAATAAAACCATAATAAATGACCAATTTTCAGCAAATGAGCAAAATATTAGTTCTATTAGTGGTTCACACATTTCTATTTTCGATGAGTTTAAACGCTCAAAACAAAATCTTGTTTGTAACTTCAAATCAAGATTTTTATGGGAATACAAAAATTCCATCTGCCAATCATTTTGAAGAAATCGTTGTTCCTTATGATATTTTTATAAAAGCTGGCTATACCGTTGATTTTGTAAGTCCAAAAGGTGGCGCAATTCCTATTGGCTACATCAACACATCAGATAGTTTGCAGAAAAAGTATTTGTATGATAGCTGGTTTATGAATAAATTAGAACATTCTAAGAAACCATCATCAATTATTTCCAGAGATTATGTCGCAATTTTTTATAGTGGTGGCGGCGCTGCAATGTTTGGAGTTGCTGAAGATATTACAATTCAAAAAATCGCAAGAACGATTTATAATAACAACGGAATTATCGCTGCAATCTGCCACGGAACGGCAGGAATTGTTAACTTAAAAGATGAAAAAGGAAAATCGTTGTATGCCGGATTAAAAATTACGGGTTATCCTGATGAATTAGAAAATAAGAATGCTGAATATTATAAAGCCTTCCCATTCTCAATAAACAATACGATTAAACAAAATAGAGGGCATTTTATATTTTCTAAAAACGGAGGAGATGCTTTTTATAGCGTTGACGGCAGATTTGTAACAGGTCAAGACCCAAGCTCAGGCATTAAAGTGGCTGATGAAGTGGTCTCGCTTCTAAAAGTCAATTTTAAAGTCCAACAACCAAAATCAAAAAATGATTTGGAACAAATTACAAGTATTCTTAATGATTATATTGAAGGAACTGCTAACGGACAGCCAGAAAGACTTCGAAAAGCTTTTCATCCTAAGTTTAATTTATATACTGTGGCAAACGATACGCTTTGGGTACGCTCAGGCGAAAAGTATATTACTAATATAAAAACTGGAGAAAAAGTAAACAGAGTTGGAAAGATTATTTCAATTGATGTAGAAAATGATGCCGCAATTGCTAAAGCAGAAATAATAGTTCCAGATTGGCGAACTTTTACCGACTATTTTTTATTATTAAAATATGAAGGAAGCTGGAAAATAGTTCATAAAAGTTATTCTTGGAGGGAATTAACTAAAGTATAATAAAGGATTAACTATATTTCTGTAAAATTATAAGCTTTTTACAATGCAAAAAAACTCCAAAATCAAATGACTTTGGAGTTTTTATAATTTTGTGGGCTGTCAGGGACTGGAATCGAACACTTGATGCCTGTTTTGACTTTTTTTGAAAACCTAAAATAATATAAAATATAAAAAAATAACGCCAATGTCTTCCATTGGCGTTATTTGTCTTTTGTGGACTGTCAAGGTTTGCAATCAAACACTTAATACCAATTTTGATTTTTTCCGAGGGCATATTGTAAAGTATTTTATAACGGCTGTTAGCTGCTTCTCTTTTATGTCTTTGTCAGTCGAACAATTACTCCTACAAAGTGTTTTGCTTGCGAATATAAATCTCCGTCAAAGATGTCGTCACCGGTTCTTTTCTCAGGAGTCAATAGCAAGGACTTGTCAATGCTAAGTGCTGCAATTTCAAACTTAGTATTTGCAAATATTACGTTTACTTCGGCTAACTCTGCCAATATGCTCACCAACCAACCTTTATATTTTGTCTTTATTTCTTTAATGTTTTCTAGTGTCTCCGATTCAAATTTTATCGCTTCATTTAACTCTATGCAAGTAAAGTAAGAGTGTTTGATTTTTGAATTTCCTGTTTGTTTGTCAGCAAGATGGAGTAATTCTGAAAGTCGCTTAATATCGTCCTTAATATCGTTTTCGCTTGGATTAATAAGTTTTACTTCTATTGCTGTCAATGGTTTTTCAGTGTCATCTTCATAAACGGTAATATCAAATCGTCCATTTCTGTCTGTATTTTGAGCTGTCCTAAAGATGGTAGGTGCAAAAATGTTTTCCCATAAAATATCAGGAACACATCTTGTTGCAAAAACTTTTGTCCGCTCCTCGGGTCGTATTAGGAATGGAGAACCAGGATAAAAATTCAATTCGCCAATAGCCTTAGCAACATTCATTGTTATTATATATTCTGGCTTTACTTCAGCGTCAAATGTTCCGTTAAAGTTTATTGCATCTACACAGGTGTCCTGAAGTCCTTTGTATATTTTTTTTTCAATGTCTTTGTAACTTCTCATAATTTATGACCTGTGTTTTTTCCTTAAATTCGTTGTCTACTCCGTCGTGCGTTAGAGTTGCAGCTAACGTTCTGGCGCTACACGAGGTTTGGGATTAAAGATGCGCGATTTTTCCATTATGCACAAATTTTCCAAGTACAAAACCATCTTTAAATTCAGCCAAATGCCCAAATCTCGTATAACTGCTAGAAAATGTTATTTAAATAAAAATTTGTCTTTTCAATATTTCTTCAAGTATTTTATCTATATTTTCTTTTTTATCTTGGATTTCATATTGCGTGTTTTTATCTAATACACAAGAAATTTCTAGATCCTGATATTCATAATGGCCCATTTCGTTTCTATAACTATGAAGTGAATTCACTTCTTCAGAAGGAAAAATCTCATACAGATCATTAATTGTGTTTTTGTGTAAATCTATTCTCAGAAAAGGAAAAACATCTTTAATGTCATATTTGTAGATAAGGTCTTCATTACACCACAACAAACATTTTGTTTTATCATTTACATAACCAAGGAACTTTACATTTTCTTTCAAGTTGTAAAGTTTGTCAAAAGGTGATTTTCTGTTAAGTTGATTTAAGATACTCTTTGTTAGTTTTTTGTTTTCGATCTTCACAACGCTTAGTTTAATCGATGTCGCTTTTTCAAATAATTTGTCTGAATACATATAAAATTTATTTTTTATAGTTTATTATCTGTTTTATACTATCAATCTTTCAGGATATACCAATGTTACTAGACTTTTTTTAATACAAGTAAAGTGCTATTTTTGATTTTTCAAAAAAGATTCCCAAATTCGTGATTATTTTTAAATTAAGTATAATGTGAATTGTTTAGCGCTTTCATTCTAATTGATTTTTACTTTTTAAAATTGCGAATTTCATTTGCAATTTCTTTTAATAAATTGTCTGAAACATTTGTACTCAATTGCCGTGTATGAATTAATAATTTTGTTTTATCAGAATTATAATGTGTCCAATATAGTTGTTTTCCATTACCATATTTTTTATCAAAGCTTACATCGAAAATTTCTTTAATTTCATCACCATTAATATAGTTGCTGCAAGCTAATACAACAACGGGGAAACTTTGAAAAAAATCACTTTCTTTAAAAAATTGTTTTCTGCTTGGAATTCCGTCTTTGTTTGCATCTTTAGTAAACTTAGCAGGAGAACTATTCATTTCTGTCAAGAAGAAATTATTATGAAAATCAAATTCTTTTTCTTTTAGTGATGTTAAATCATTTAAAAAAATCAAGTCGTGAAGTTTTTGATATTTTCGCCAAGTTTGTCCTTCTTTTAGTTTTTTTGGATGTAAACTTTTATATGGAAATAATGGATTTGAAGTTAAAGGAGAATCTTTACCACCAATCCAATTGGGAATTGTACTTACTTCAACATTATTTTTAATATTTAAATTCCACTTAATGGCATTTTCCTTGAAATCTTGTAAATTCTCTTTCTGAAACCTAATATAATGTTCGTCACGATTTGCTTTATTTTCTATATCAGTTGCAGTTTCCTTTCCAACAATTAAAATTTTACTATTTGGATTTCCTGTTCCAATGTAGGTTTTAGTTTCTTTACATTCTAATACGCTTTTTACAAAGATTTCTTGGTATTTCATTAATTTAATATTTTATTTTGATTGATATCTCGTTGTTTCAGATGTAACTTGCCCATAATTTATATATACATATGCTAAGTTATAGTGTCAAAATATCTAGTATAAATTAAATTGATGCTTTTCGCTCTAACTGATTGATAACTTTAGACAGCTTATTTAAAGGATTAACTTCTATGTTTAATGCAAATGAATAAAATAATTCGATATCTAACTCTTTACATTTTTCCATTATAGATTGATTAGGCATTTCACGACAAACTAGAATAGATTTCGCTATTATACCTCCATAAGTCTGCTTTACAATTTTCATTTTATTAATATCTTCCTGTCTGACAAAACCTGATTTACATTCAATAAAAATTAATTTTTTCCCAGTATTAATTAAAATATCTATTTCATTTTTAGTCGCTTGTTTATCAGATTTAAAATTAAGTTCAAATCCTAAAAATACCTCCTTATAGTTTTTCAAACTAATAATTTCTTTTGCGACTATTAACTCCCACCAAACAGCTTCGAAAAATAAATCATATGCTATTTTGGAGTTTAATTTTAAAATATTTTTGTTTTTAAACTCGATATTTAGTGATGTTTGATCCCAAATCACTTTAATGCCACTATTTATTGACTCACTTCCTTTTGATGGTAGGGAATCATTTTTATTAAAATATTTCTTTCTGAAGGCGCCAATAATTAATTTATATCTAGAATCGTTATTGGCAAAATTTTTAATCTTTTCAGCAGTTTTTATATCTTCTTCTGTAAAGTCCTTTATGGTTTTGTAATTGTATGTGCTGTGTCCAGTTATATCAAAAAATTCTTTTACTGATATTTCAGTACTGATACTTTTTCTTTCGTATGAAGGTAAGACTAAAAAAGAATCATCTTGGTTAATATAAAATCCATCTAAACTTTTCTCATGGATGATTGCTTGACAAGCCAATACCATTATTTTAGTTCCTCCAGTTAAATTAAAGGTAATAGTATCTTCTGGATCTATTTTTTGGATTATTCTTTCACAAATTGTCTTTATTTCATAAAAATCAAAAGCATTACATCGATACTCATTTTGTGGTATACCGCTGATCATCGGCTTTAAATTAGTAAGACTTTCAATTGATTCTTTTGATACAATAAAATGAATTTTATCAGGGCTAAATTCTTTTATTCCTAGATATATTGGTAATAGTTGACCTCCAACTAAAGCGATTTGATGTCTCATAAAATAAAAATTTCAGGTTGATTAGCTAAGGGATCATATACAATATTCAAAATTTCAGAACCAGGCATTGGCTTTCTTAACTCCTTCAAGTATTCTTTAAAATCAACATATACAATTTTACAGCCATAATCTTTGCCAAATATACTCGCAGCAGCTACCATAGATTTTTTTCCACCTGTAATATCTAGAGTCATATTTGAATTTGGATTTAAAATCAAATTTTCTTTCAATGCTTTGTATATGGTTTCAAAATTTTCATTTTCAACGTAAATCATTTTATAATTTGATTCTAAGAATTTTTCTAAATAATCATTTCCATCACTTTTGCTATTGGTCGTAAAAATGATATGTTTTTCTGGATTTACTGCTTTTGCAGTTAAAATAATTGGTTCTGGTGAAAATCCTAAAATTGAAAACAATACACCACCTGACGGGATACTGTTTTGGTAATTATTTTTAAAATTATCTATAACAGCTTCAAAAAGATTTTCATAATAGAGCTCTTGAGCTTTATTAAAATTCCCTGAATTAGCTAGTTCAAGCCATTCATTTAAATACGGTATCTGTTTTTTCATTGTACTATTTCTAATGTCAGATTAAAAAATTTAAGTAAATATTTTTCTCTATTATATTGAAAATATTGTTTTTTAACGATTGTAAAGGTATTGCCTTCAAAAACGCAATCATATGTGTAATTCCCAACAGTTAAATGGGTATTCTTATCTGATATTGCATAAAAAATTGGCAGTTTCAGAAAATCATCTTTCTCCACATTTATGTTCAGATTTGCTTTTATAATTAGATCTGATGGGATCTGTGTAGGTGAAATATTTTTATATTTTTCGTAGTTGATATAGGCTTTAATTAAATCAATTCTTTGTGGAGCAATTTTATATTTATAATTACTGTGATTTATTAAATATTTATGAAAATCAAGAAAATCTTCTCTTTGTTTTTTATTCAATATACAACCCACTTCAAATCCATTAATTAATCCATGATTTCCATCAATATTAGCCGTAAAAATTAATCCATCTGTTTCTGAAATAATGCCCTTAGAATGATTGTCATAATTTCCGAAAATTTCACACCCAATTTTAGCTAAAACTTCTGAGGCTGATAAATGATCATTTCTATAATTCATACCTCTGCAAAATAAAAATACTTTAACACCTCTAATCACAGCATTTTCCAGTGCCTTTACTAGCCTTTCAATATGCTGTAAACCAACAATACTATATGTTGATAAATAAATGAATTCATTGGAATTATCAATGATATTAGTGATTTCATCAAGAAGATTGAATGTTTTATCTAAATATGTAAATCTTAAATTAGAGTCAGCTGCCTTTGGCAGATTATCGAATGCATAATTTACTTGAGTGTAGTTTACCATCATTTTACCTTTTTTTAGCGAATTAGTAAATCCAGAGTAATTTGTTCCTTTGATATAAATTATATCAAAAAGTTTATCTAATTCCTCACTACTATTTTTGTCGAGGTAAATTCCAGATTCCGTATTTTCATTTAAAGACGGTGTCGTTATATTAGCGCTCATGATAAACCCGCATCCTCGATCGGCAATAATAAACTTAGCGTGAGCAGATTCAGAAGCTCTGATATGAACACCATTATCATGTAGTTTTTTTATATAATTCAAATGAATTGTAGAAGTTTTATCATTCATTTCTTCTTCTGTCAAGAATTCACTTAATGATGTAAAATTATTTAGTTTCGATTTGTCTAATTGTGTTAAAATAAATATTGTGACATTTGTTCTTGTTGCTTTTTCTAGTATTAAATCAAATATTTCTTTATCCGTTATAATAAAACTACATATCTTGAGGACAGTAGTACTATCATTAATAATTTTAATCAATTCTTCTTTAAGTCTTACGGTATTATTTTGGGTTATAAATACGGATTCATTCTTAGTGTAATTTTTATAAGTTTCAGCATTTTCGTTACTAATAAACGCTCCAGTTTCCAAATAATCAGTATGTTTTAAATTTATTATCATATCTTAAATGGCTAACATGTGTTGTTTAATATCTAATTTCTCTAATGCCTCATATTCACCGGCAGCTATCATATAATTTCTTAGGTTGCCTTTATATTCAGGGTAAATACTAGTGAATGAATCTATATCCATTCCAGAAATTGTAATTTCACTTAATATTTTTTTTAATGCAACAACCTTTTTTACAAATTCGTCTGTTGTTTTATAATAGATATATAAAATGAGTACATTATTATCCGGATTTCCTGGCCTGTAATCTCTCATTCTTATGATATTAGAAATTAGCCTTTTTCTATCTGGAGCATTTAATAACATTTCTTTATTGATATCTATACTTATCTCAAATTCTCTATTTACAATGTTCTCAGAATGAGCATTTTTTATTTCAAAAGTTTTTTCAATTACTTTCTCTAAATCTTCACTGCTAAACGAAAAGCATTTATCCTCACAGTCTTTGTGTCTATCAATTTCCTGCCAATTCGAAGTAAGTATTGGTTTGGAATTACCTTCTTCTTTTTGCTTCGGGATAATGATCTTAAATTGAAGATTCTTAATTTTATCTTTAATGTTGTTTTCAAAAGATATAATATTTCTTCTTGCTGCATCATAATATGAATTACCATCTGCTAATGAATAAATTGGAAACCCATCTAACAATTCTTTTTTCAGGCGGTCGTCTTTTTTAGTAACATTAACAATAGAAGGCAATGTCAATTTTGAAAATGATAAATCTTCAATTTCAGCCAAACCATAAGGAATATGCATATCTTCTCTGTTTTGCAAATCGATACTTATTATTTCTTCAATTATTGAAGACTTTGAAAGAGGTGTATGAACAATATCAGGGCCAAAGGGTTTTACAAGTCTTGAGTTTCCTAATGAATTTGTATGTATGTAAGAATCACTTTCATTAATATACTTGGAACTGTAAAATGTGTAAAATATCTTAGGAAGTGGTTTTAAAGTAATACCATCAACGTAAAAATCATATGATTTTTTATGCTGTCTAAGCAACGTTTTATTTATAAAAACATCAACACCTATTTCGCTTAAATAATACTTGTTACCATCTTCGACTAAATGACCGTCAAAAATTAATTTGTTTATTCTGAATTCAATTAGTGACTTTGAAGCACCAAGTAATGCGGCTAGTTGCTGTTGTGAATAGTTGGGTTTTGCTGCTAAAAAATCTACGATTACCTTGTCTAAACTATCTAATGGGTCTTGTGTTCTATCCAAAATAATTGAATGAATACAATATATTGGATATTGAATACAAAACATGCCCAATATTTGCTCATCTTTGAGAATTAAATCGTCATATAACTTTTCATAATTTATACTAAATATTCCCATACTATAACTTTAAAGAAATTTGTTGTTTTCCAAAATCCACTTTTGCTATTGACACATCTACTGATTGATTTAAATTAAGTTTAACACCCTTAGGGACTTTGGTTATATGCAGCAATCCATCTAAACCATTTTCAAATTCAACTATGTACCCGAAATCTGCTATGTGTACAATCTTACCCCGGTATTTCATTCCAACTTTCGCCTTATCTTTATTTTCAATCCATATTCTTTTTTTCTTTTCAGCTATTGTCTCTTTAACACCTCCTTTAGTAATTTTATGCTTGACTTCATTATTTACATCTGATTTAGGAAGATTTAGGGTTACTCTTTGATTTACTTTATCAAATTTATAAATGACTAATTTTAAATTTTGGCCTACATTAAAATTCTCTATTTCTTCCAATAAGCCAATTGATATAAATGAAATGGGAAGTAAGCATAGAAAATTATCTATTTGAAAAAACACACCATAAGGAGTATCATTTCGTTTGCCTATAAATCTATATTCAGCATCAATAACCTCTTTTTCTTTATGATTTTTAATGAAATTATCAAACGGAGATGAACCGCTATGGTGGTAATCGGCTATATTTATAAAATTCCCCATTTCACTATTTTTACTTAGCTGTACTAATCTTCTAAAGAGTTTTGTATAATTAAACATCCCATCAAAATGAGAAAGGGAGCTAGTAAGAGTTACTTCATTACCAACCAATATTAATTTCTTTTTAGCTCTACTGAACGCTACGTTTAATCTACGGGCATCATCTAAAAATCCAACTTTGAGATATTTTTTTTTGCCATCAATAGATTTCACTGCACTATGATCCGTTGATCTAGTGAAACTAAATATAATTATGTCATATTCTTTTCCTTGAAAGGAATCTAATGTTGCTACGTCAATATTAATATTTTTGCAAGCTGTTGATTTTTTTATGAATTCTTTAATATTAGCAACCTGAAACTTATAAGGAGCAATAATTGCAATATTTTCTGTTTTAATGTTATTATCTAATAATTGAGGCAAAACAAACTCAGTAATAATTTCGGCTTCGGTATCATTTTTTACTGAATTTTCTTCTTTCTGCTCAAAAGGGTCTTTTGAATTTGAAGTGTCAAAAAAAACAATTTCTTTATCGAATGGGAACGGCATGTTTATCTTATTTAGAGAAGTTCTACTGCCCATCAAAACTTTTGCGCCATAAAAAGCATCTGAAACAAAGTTTCCAATATTAGGATGCATTCTATGCTGATAATTTAACATTTCCTTATTTTCAGATGGAAATTGTTTGGATTCAATTCTATTAATTATAAATTCAAAAAAAGAAGTTGTCAATGCGTGAGCTATCTCATCATCTGTGTAATCCTTACCATAAATAGAATTAGGAAAACTATTTGGATCTTTTCTGTCTATTAAAGAACTATCCATGTATGGAGGCAATTGCATTTGATCTCCAACCAAGATTACTTTTTTACCAAGCTCAATAGCAACTAATGTTTCTGCAATATTAGCTTTACCTGCCTCATCAATAATTACTGTGTCGAATTTAAAATTACTGTCTTTAAATATTTTATCTCCTTTAATTCCGATACAAGTAGCAAAAACAACGTCTACTGAATTATAAATAATTGGTTGCAGCAAAACTTCACATTCATTATTAAAAGATTCATCCCATAAAGATAAAGCTTGAATAGTATCGAAAAGCTCCTTGATGGACAAACCTGTTAAACTATCTCTTAGAATGAAATGCTTTTCTTTAAAGGTATCTTTTAGATAGTTATAACCAATAATTAAATCATTTACTTTTTTATTGAAAATCAGTAATCTATCTTTAGAATTAATGTCTTTTTTAACAAAATCCAAAAAAAGTTCAGTCAGTATTTTTTGATTCTTAATAAATAATTTGTAGTCTATCTTGTATTCTTCTGCCAGATTATGATAGCAATATTTTATTAAGCCGCTATCTATTCTTTCAGGGTTTCCAACACGTAATAGATTTAGATTTGGGTTTTTAGCAATTTTTTCAAGTACATTATCAACCGCGACGTGATTTTGACCTGAAACTAATATTTTTTCATTATTGGAAGTTAATTGTTCTATTATCTCTGCAATTACTGTTGTTTTTCCTGTACCGGGAGGACCTTGTACTAAAAAAATATTCTGATTTCCAATTGCTTTTTTTACAGCTCTAACTTGAATATTATTGGATTGTTCTAACTCTGTTCTTCGTAAATCTTCATTTTTAAAATTTATATTTTTTAGAATTGGTGATTTAACTTTTGATGGATTAACCAATAGTGATTCAATATGATCTATTTTAATTTTTTTTTCTAAAAAATCTTTAATTATCTCACGTTGAATATCAAATTGCCAGGTTGAAACCTTTTTATCTAAATAAAAACCATTTTGTAATGTTTCTAGATTAATATCTCTATTAAATTTTAGTATATAATTGTCTTCTTGAATTGAAATAAAACCTTCTGAAAATTTTGCTAGTTTTTCTTTTTGATATAGTTTTATATTTACAATTCCTTCCTCAAGTTCAAATTTGTCGCCAATTTCTCTTGGTAACTTTATGGAAATGCCATCTGAATTACTATTAATTTTTTCAAATTTTTCAATAAAAACATTAGTATTATCAATAGCTAATAAGCTAATTTGATATTCTAAAAACTTATCAATTATTGCTAACGTTCTTCCCTCTTGCTTTAATATTTCACCTGTGTCAAGTTTTAGTTTTTCAATAATTTCAAAACATTCTAGCTTTGTCAAACAGTAGTCCAGAAATTGTTTTTGAGTATTATCGAAAGGTAAAGAAGCTAATGGACTTACAACCTTAAGTTTGTTATTGAATAAGAAAGAACCATTTTTAGTACTATCTTTTTTAATTTTTGATGCAAAACCTAAATTTTGACCAATACTGAAATTGGTTATTCCAAATTTTACATTTTTATTATCCTTATAGATTTCAATAAACCCGTAAAGATTTATCTCTTCGTTGTATATTGAAAAATCAAATATTGTAATTAATTCTTTACTGTTATTTTTATGTTCTTCTATGCGTTTATTAATTTTTATCCAATACTTTTGGTTTGATAATATTTCAAGAACTGCTTTTTCATTTTCAATATTATATTCAACTTCATTTAAATAATAAGGAATAGCTTTTTGTTTAAAATCAGTTTCGAATGCTGAACTATTAAGTAAAAATTGAATGTATAAAGTTATACCTGTGTCAATCTCTTTACTAAAAATATTAGCGTCTAAATCAAATCCTTTTTTTATTATTTGAATTTCTTTATCATTAGCACTTTGTCCAAGAAGTGTTTTTTTGAATTTAGTAAATGACTGTAAGTCTTCTTCAATAAAATTCAAATGATCTTTTAATGGTTCTTCAATTTCAAAATCATCAAATTGTTCCTGATCGCATGGAACAAAATCTAGTAAACTTGAATCATCAAGTTTGTTATTGATTTTTAAACGTAAATCTTTTGTTTGATTATTTAGAAGTGATTTTCTAACAATCCCAAATAATTTATTTTTGGTTTGAACAAGATAAGTACTATCCAAATCCTGAATGATTTCAACATCAAACTCTTCTCCTCGTTCAAGTCGTTCCCATTTTATTGTTTGATTAATAGGATTAACGAGATGCTTTTGAGTTAAAATAACTTGCTTATTAACTTCATTTACGTCAAAAACAACACATTTAATTTGATCTCCAACTTTATACATTTTAAATTCTTGTTCACTTTCTGGAAGCGACCAAGAAATATCAATTAAGGAAAGCCTGCCTATATATCCGTCAACATATTCAATTATGATTTGAGATGGAGCAATAATCTTAGAAATTGTAGCTTTTACAATACTACCACGTGTAAAAAGGTTTATATTATTTTTTATTTCCTCTTTTTTGGGTTTAGGAATGATAAGTTTAGAAGAAAGTATTTTTCCTTTATTCATAATATAGTCACTTGTTTTTTTTAAAGAAGAGAATTAATCTGTTACAATTTTGCCCTCATTTTGAGTTATTCTTGAATTTTGATTGCCTTCAATTATAACACCCATTTATTATATTTCAACGGCCATGAGTTCCGATTGCAAGGGTAATAATATAGCTGTTTGATACATGCTTACATTTTTTAATTTGCTTTGATGTATGTTATTGTCTGGTTTTTTATTCATTAAATTTAAGAATCTCTTTTCCTTTTCTAGTGAGATAGAAGTCATTTAATTTGTTTTCTTCAATTCTCTGAATTTTTAATGCTAAAATTTCACCATTTTTCTTGTCATAAATTATCGTAAACATTCTTACATCGGTGTTTTTATATACTTCGTAATGTTTATTTAAATCTTCGGCATAGGCAACCATGTAATTTGCAGAATCTTTAGTGTAAGCGCTATCGAAAAAGTTTACAAAGTATTTTTTTTGAACATTTAAATCTATGTCATTTTGTACTAGTATTTTTTCTTCGGCTATAAACTTGAAACTAAATCTTTCTTCAGTAAATTTTAAATCAGCCCTATTTTTATAATAGGTTTCAAAAAAAATATCGTTTTGAGCAAAAATAAAATTGGAACTAATCAAAAATATAGATAACAATAAAGTTTTTATTAATTCATTTTTGCCAACTTGTTTTTTGATTTTCATCTGTAGATTTAAATTGGTTACATATTTCATTAACGGTTATTGGAAATTTTACTCTCGCCAACTATAAGTAAGCTGAAGTTAATATTTATACTGTTTAGATATTCAGTTAATTGCCGGATAACGTCAAAATTCCAGTAGTTTAATTTTCACAGTGCGATTCGCCTAACAGAACACCATAAGCATTATCTGAATTAGGATCATTAATTGAATTGACTTTAACCACTTTTACCCAGTTTGTTGTTGCTTTTTTTTCGCGCAGAACTTCACAGATATAACTCGCGTAACCATTACGATTTGTTCCGTCATCCTCTACTGTTATATAAAGAACATTTGCATCAGTAATAATGGCTTCCTTAACTTTAGGTTCTTTAAGGATTTCCTCAAGAGCTAATTTATTATTAGGTTCATCTTGAGGCTTTATTGATTCGCCGCAACTTGTAAATGCTAATATCAACGAAACGAATGCATAAGCATATATTTTTGAGTTAATTTTCATATAAATGTTTTAGGTTTGTTTTTTCTTCACTATAATGATTTGTAATATTCTTTAATTTTTTGAGCCATTAATTTTCTTCTTAGAGTCAGAAATTCTTGATAGTTATCGATAGTCATTTCCATAATTTCGACTGGTACACAATTCATTTTTAAGTTATCTATGAGCTCTTGTTCACTCGAGAGCCCGCTGACCAATTTATTATTGTTTAGGATCTGACTTTTGATAATTTCAAAGTAGTCACTAGGAGGTTTGTTCCCAACTTTAATATTCACTTCTGACTGCATGTAGACGTAGTTTGCAATTTGATTATATCTGCTTCTATCAAGTCCTTTTTTACTTAAATAATCTTTTGGGAATAGATGATGAATGTCGCCACGCAATGAAATAAGATCACTTACCAAAACATCTTTTGATAAAAAGCCTTTGTCATTAGCTTTTACTTGTGAAGCTAGAAAGACGTGAAAATAAGGACTGCTGGCAACTGAAGTATCCAGACTTTGTGGTAAAGATGCGTTCCAAAACGCATCGGAAAGTTCTCCTTCTTCTTTTTCTTTTAAATATTCACCAAATGGTTTTTGCGAAATTTGTTTTATGTCATAATCAAATGTACTCTCTGGTGAGCCAGAGTATCGGCCTGTTAATATTGAATATACCAGCCACTTTCTGACATAGCTTTCAATAGCAACAGAATTAACTCCAATTTCTTTAAGTTTTAGATAAACAATGTAAGCAAAATTTAAAGCATTTTGAGAGCGAATAAGTTTTGGAGAAATAAATCCCGCGGATTTTACGATCATTAGAAACCTTTTAAAATTGGTCTCATTAATAAAATTATGGACTCCCTTTTTTAGTTTTACAAAAGATTGCTCTGCAATTTCTGTTTCATAACTTCTTGTTTCAAAGTTTCTTCCTGACAGTAAACTTACCAAATCAGAAAGTCGTCCTCTATTGAACTGCGATGTAAATGCAACACGGATTAAATCATTATAGCTTGGATCGTATAAATCTTCATTTTCGTTTCTAAGCCACGACATTTTCTGGAAAAAATCTGTTTTAGCAAATTCCTTGTCGTAATCTACTATTTGTTTGTAAAAATCTGGAGCAATGGCTAGATGACAAAAATAATCAATCGCTTTTCTTAATTCATTTCCACCATTTTCTGTGTCAGAAGCAATTTTACTCATTGCAAAATCTGCCTGACTTAAAACAACACCTTTTGAATTTATTCTGATGAAAATTTCAGTGACAGTTTCAATATCTAATTCAGGAGCAAGTTCAATCATTCCGATTGGCTTTTTTACTATACTGATTAAACGTGAAAATGACTTTTCAATTAAATCCTCATCAATTTCGGGATTTAGCGCAAGATAATCTCTAACTAATTTAAGTAAACTTATTTTTCCAGAAAAAGCATCAGTGATATCATGTAGCCAAACTTTATCTTTCAAAATTGCAGGGTTTTGTACTTCGAATCGTTCTTCAATAGGATTAAAAGCAATCTTAATTTTTATGCGCTGATAATTTTTATTTATGACATATTGACCAAGAATTCCTGCTGTTAGAGCTGTTACACGCTGCTGGCCGTCAATTAAGACTTTCTTTCCCTCGCTCAGACTTCCATCTTTCAGTTTTACGTTAGGATTTCGCCATGCTATTACATAACCAATCGGATATCCTTGATATAAACTGTCCATTAAGTCACGAACTTTTGAACTATCCCAAACAAAAGGCCTCTGGATTTCTGGAATTGCGATTTCGCCCGAATTTACCCAAGCTAGGATAGTTTCTATTAAATGTTGGTTTACTGAATATTTTTGCATTTTATACTCTTTATTTCTTTTTAAGATGGTTCTAAGGTGATAATATAAAAATGGTTAATTAAGAAAATATACTCTGATGCTGCAAATAGTTTTTTTACCCAAAGCGGAAAAAAAGTAAAAGCAAGAATAGAAAAAAAAAGAATATAACATTTACGGTTTTCCGTAAAATAGATTTATTTAATTCAAAATAAATTAGAAGTTTCAACGAAAAAAAGCCTGCTTTATACGAGACTTTACTTTATACGGATCATCAAAATTATATTTTAATGATTACAATGTTTATGGTTTCTGGAGGTATTAAAGATTACTTTTTGAGAGTAAAACCTATAAATGATTTCTTTGTTTTTTTATCTATAATGCAACACTGAACTTGTTATAAAGAGAGTTGAAAGTTAACTTTCAATGTGCAGTCTTTACGATTTTTTTTAGCAGCAGTTTTTAAATGATTTGATGAAAGTTTTGCCAAGATAGTAATGCTTTTACTGCCTTAAAATGTTTAACAAATTGTAGTAAAAATATTTCTTATATTAGCCCGAAAAAGCATCTTTAAATAATTGAACTTATGTCATTTTATGAGTGGAAGCGATAAACTATCAGGTATTAAACTAGAAATAAAATCTAAACAAGAAAAATAGTTACAAATTGAGAATTCTTATTGATACAAATATTCTGATAAACCTGGAAGACAATAAAGTCATTAATAAACAGTTTTCAGAGTTTTACAGATTAGCAATAACCAATAATTGCAAAGTCCTTTATCATCCTAATGCGATTCCTATCGACATAGATCGAGATAAGAATACCAATCGTAAAGAAATAATAAAGTCAAAGCTTGATAAATACGAAAAATTAGAAGATTTTTCAGAACCGACTTTAGAATTTAATAATCATATTGGAGCGAAAAAGATAAATGACGAAATTGATAATAAGCAATTATTCCAATTATATAAAGGTTATGTTGATGTATTTGTAACACAAGACAGCGGTATCCATAAAAATGCAAAAAAGATTGGGTTACAGACGAAGGTTTTAAATGTTGATGAAATTCTCTGTTTATTAGAAGAACAGTTTACTATTAAAATCCCGACGCATCCAATTCTTAGGGAACATAGTATAAGAGAAATTGAAAATAAATTCAATTCTAGTTTTTTTGACAGTTTAAGAGAAGATTATGGCGGTGACGTTTTTGATAAATGGCTGGCTAAATGTCTGACTAAAAACAGAAAATGTTATACATTGATCGTTAATGATGAATTACAGGCCATATTGATTTATAATGTTGAAACAGTAGAAGAACACCAATTAAAAAATATATTTGTAAAGGCGCTGAAAATCTGCACGCTTAAAGTTTCTGATACTGCATTTGGTATTAAACTAGGGGAATTATTTCTCAATAAAATGTTTGAATACTGTATTAATCAAAAGATAAATTATTTGTATCTAACCGTTTATGAGAAACAGGAACATTTAATTAAGCTTTTAGAGACCTTCGGTTTCTTTAAAATAGAATTCGAAAACAAACAAGGATTGATTGAAATCCAAATGATAAAATGTTTAGACAAAAAACAGATAAAGGCAAGTGAGAATTCAATAAGCATACATCCATTTTACATTGACAATCTAACAATTTCAAAATTTGCAATTCCAATTAGACCTGATTATTATGGTAATCTTTTTAAAGATGGACAATTGCGGGTTCCAACCCTATTTGATACTTCACCGGATAGCGTAAATGAAATTCAGGGAAATACAATTATAAAGGCTTATATATCAAACTCTAAAATAAAGAATTTGAAAAAAGGTGATTTGCTATTTTTTTACTCCTCGAAAACTAATCAAGAAATAGAGCCAGTTGGGATTTTAGAAACAATTCAAATAGTTGAAGATTTTGATGAACTTTGGAAAATTGTTGGTAAAAAGACGGTATTTTCGCAACAGCAGCTAATGGACATGTTGAATGAAAAGCAGCAATTAAACGTTATTACATTTAGGCAGATAACTTACTTGGAAAAGAAAGTGAAATTAGCAAAAATAAAAAAACTGGAAAGTTTTAAAAATAAAATTCAAACAATTACAAAAATATCTGAAACTGATTATCAAGAATTAAAAAATGAAAAATACTTTGACAAGCGTTATATTATCGATTAAACCAATTTATGCAGAAGCGATAATTGCGGGGACAAAAAAAGTTGAATTTCGTAAAAAAATATTCAAGCGAGAAGTTGAAAAAATATTCATCTATTCCTCTATGCCAAAAAAAATGATTATTGGATATTTTACTATTTTAGAAATCATAGAAGATACACCAGCTAATTTGTGGAAAGATTTTAACCTAGTTGGCGGTATATCAGAAAAAGATTTTTTTGAATATTACAAGAACGTTGAAAAGGGGTTTTCAATTAAAATAGACAAAGTTGTGAAATTTGATTTGGAAATTGAGCCATCTGATTTTATAGAGGAATTCTGTGCGCCGCAGTCTTATATTTACATCGAAGAAAAGACAACCGCTAATAGTGGTTTTGCTAAATTAGGATTTTAGGGTTGTTTTAAACTGCATTATTAGGATAGTATTTTAATTCCATTTTTAAATAAAGATCGAATTGTAAAATAAGTCCTCCGCTCACTAAAGTAATAATTATTAAGATATCATTTATGTTGAAAATCTTCTTGTAAAAGAATATAAGGACAGTATTTTCAGGAAGCAGTAAAAAAATATAATTTCAGGAATTTCAAATAATATTTTATGATAATCATCGGAATAATTTTATTAGCGATTTTTATACTTATCGTTTTACGCATAAGAAATAAAAAATTATTAGAAACCGTGACAAAATCTCATAGAGGGACAAAAACGGAGAGACAGTTAGTTCTAAAACTTTTGAAAGCGGGATTTCCATCAATAACTATTTTTCACGATTTATATGTAAAAAATAAAGATGGAAATTATTCTCAGATAGATTTGGTTCTTGCTACAAAAGTTGGAATAATTGTATTTGAAGTAAAAAAATATAGTGGATGGATTTTTGGAAATGGAAATCACAGTAAATGGACACAAGTTTTAGCTTATGGAAAACAAAAGTATTATTTTTATAATCCTATTTTTCAAAATAAAAAGCATATTCAAAATCTTAAAACAACTCTAACTGAGTTTGAAAATATTCCATTTTTTTCAGTCGTAGTGTTTTTTGGAGATTGTGAGTTTAGAGATGTAAGTTTTATACCAAACGGTTCTTTCTTAACTAAATCATCAAGAGCTATACATGTTGTAAAAAAGATTATTAAAGATCATGAAACTGTAAATTATAAAAATAAACGTGACATTGTAAATGTATTATCTAAAGCTGTAGAAAATGGTGATAATCATGAGATTTCTGAAAAGCATGTGCAAACAATAAAGGACATGTTGGGTGAAGACCGAATTTTTCATTAAATAAATAGTCGGTATTTGTCATCTTGATTTGGGATTACCTATCAGTGAAATATTTTCAAGAAAAAAGAAAAAAGTCTTTTTAAATTAGGTTAAGTAATCTTTATTTCTATAATTTATTAATAAAACTTTAAAAAAAAATATGGATACACCGCACATGACCAGATCAGAAGAGCTTTTGGTTGAAGAAGAATTAAGATGCAGGCTTTCAAGTTCTATTAAATCCTATAATAATTTCATAACAGCAGAAAGTTCCATCCGTGATAAAGAGAGGTTTATGGTGGATGGCGATAGAATTCTCAATGAAATAAGAGAGGAAAGGAAACTGAAAATATTTCATTTGACTGATAAGTTTACAGAAAAACTTAATCTTCTTATAGAAGAACAGATGAAAGGGCTTAAACAGATTTGAATGAGGAGCAAGAAATTTAAAGTCTTGCCGTTTATCTATCATTCAAAATAGAAATGGTATTCTATCATATTTTCGGGAAAAAAGAAATAAGCTTTTTGGGAAATAAACAATATTCATTATTTTTCACTTTTATTATTGGAAAAATAGCATAAAGATCTAATGAACGGTATAATTACAAGTTACAATTATAATACACCCGAACAGGCAATAATTTCTTTAGAAACTGCATTTTCAAAAAAGGATATAGGAAATGCTGTTGCTTCAAAAGATTTTGAAGCTGAAGCAAAAATAATTTTGCGGAGGACAAATGTAGAGATTAATGAAGATACTGTTGATCTGACGGCAAAATTACTTGAGCTGTCACTTGTAGAATATATTATAGAAAATGGATTTCCTGATTATTCTAAGGTAAAAAGACAATTTTCAGAGTTAAGCAAAACTGATGATGATTTGTATTTTATTGAAGAAACACTAATCTATGAGAACGGACAGACTTACTCAAATATAATTTTTCTGACCGTCGAAAATAAAAAATGGAGAGTAGCCATGCATGAGGAAAAATAATTTTTAATACTTTTTTACTTTCAAAAAAAGTGAATTTTTGGAAGAAATAATTAAAAATATTTACACCTTTTTCAGGTAATTAATATTACTAATACTTTTACGTAATATTAGATTTTTTTTTTTAGATCAGCTAAAATCTCATTCTGCTCTGTTGGAGGAAAAAAAGATGAAATTTTAATGGAAGAAGAGATTTTCGCACCAACTTTAAAAATCGATAGTACGCTTAAAATGGAAAGTATCATATCTATTTTTTCCTTAATGCTCATGTGACTAAATTATAAAAAAAAACAATTATATTTTAAATGAAAGGTCAAATAATTTATCTTTAGATTACAATGGAATGACAGCAGACGTTTGTTTTCATTCTCATTAAAGCTGTAAATAAAATTTTAAACAAAATCCATCATGGAAGATAAGAAAGAAAAGCAGGAGTTACAAGAGATGTCTATAAATGAAGCAGACAAACTCAGAGACAGTTTGCTTGACAATTTATTTAATTTAAACTCAATATTAAGTGCGGCATTCCTATTCCTACTGCAGAAAGAAAACCCGTCTTTAAATGTAAAAATATTAAATGTCCTTCCTTTTATTTCTGTGGCTCTGATAATGATTTATAAATTGGGATTAATGCGTTTTATGGGGCTTATCTATTATAACATTGACAAGATGGATAAAGAGAAATGGGGAAAGTTTGATAATTTTCGCAAAAATGTTTATCAAGTTGTTCTTTTAGCCATAGTTTTGACCTTAATAGAACTCTTTTATTTAGTTTATAGTTTTTTACACTAATAATAATTTTTTAGAATTATTGTTTAATAATACAGAAGTTACTTCATTCTGTCGCAAATTTCTTCCAGATATGCTATTAGTTCTTTTTTGAGCATTGCCTGAAGATTTCCGGTACTTTCGGAATTTTCAATGCAGATTAATAGATCTTTGAAAAAAGCATTGTTATCAGAATAATAATCTTTAATATTTGAAAAATCGTGGCGCTGTTTAAGCAGGCTGGTAAACTGGACTAAAGTCCTATTTTCAGAATATTGAAGTTGCATCCATAAGTTCCGAGCGCTTAAATTGTGAAATAGTTCTTTGTTTAAATTATATCCATCAAATATATCTTTCATCTTCTCCAAGTTATTCTCTGCAATAGCATTCAAAAGTGAATTCTTTTTTTCTTTTTCAAACTCTTTCTGGCTGTCATTAAGATACTCAATAATTTTATCTCTTAATATTTTATCATCGGCAGGATTTTGATCCATATCAAATGAAAAGTTTCGCGGTCGGCTGACAGGAATAATATTTTCTTTGGAAGTAAGAAGTCCTTCCAGCAGAATTTCCCTTATTTCATCTTTTGTATGATCAATAATAGAGTTTTCTGAATAGAAGTTTAAAAATTTAGAAATCTGCAGATAGTCCGAGATTTCATATTTGCCTTGTTTTGCAAAAAGTAAGAAACGCTCAATATTTTCATTAAATTTCTCATTAGATAACTGTCTGAATTTATTTGTTGCGACATTTGTGAAGGTAGCATTTTCAATTGTCGGCTCAACAGGAATACGGCTTTTAACTTCATTATTAAATTTTTCAAGATCCAAATAACCCGTGAGTATGAACTGGTAAACAGCTGGATAAAAAAAGTAATCCTGTATATAATTGGAAAGATATCTATTATAGAATTTTTCCAGTTCACTTTCTTCTTTGGGAGTCTTTTCACTTTTTTTCGAAAGTAGGCTAAATGAAGGATCGAAATTGAACATCACGTAGGATGGGGTCAATAAATCAAGATCATTAAAATTGTTATCGTCGCTGGAATTTAGTCTGCCTTTTTTAAACTCCAGTGTTATAATCAATGTAAATAATATGATTTCCTTTTTTAACTCTATGTTTGATTTTAGAACAGGATATAATTTATTTAAAGCTTCAAGATAAAAAGATAAATTCCTTAGGTTTTCTTCTTTAAACTCTGCTAAAATTTCAAGTATTAATGATTTATTCTGATCTAGGAAAGATGAGAATTCATAATCCGAACTTTTATATCTTTCTATAAAAAATGGGAAGATATGATTTAAATCATTAGTGAAATTCAATAACCTGCCAATAACTTTTTCTTTAATAGAGCTATAAGTCGAGTCATTTAAATTCTCCTTATTTAGTATTTTGGATTCATCGGATAGGATGAGAACTTTTGAGTTTTTATGTTCGACAAAATTATTTATGTATCCCAGCACTTCGCTTAAAGGAATATTGCATCTTTCGAGGTCATCAAAACATATTACCCGTTTTGAAAAAAGTGCAGTGTCAACTTCAACATCTTTTAAAATTTCTTCAGGACTGACATTGTATTTGCTGTGTATAATTTTTCCTCCTATATTTCTTAACAAATTAAGAAATGAGGCAGCCTTTTTGGAGTCTAATTTATTTAGAAAAGGGATAAGTTTAATCTTTAACTGATAATCCAGTGTTTCTATTTTACTCAGTCCATTTAGTGAAATATATAATGTTTTGTAGTTATTCTCATCACAGATTTTACTTAAAGAATCTTTCCAAAAATAAGTTTTACCGCTTCCCCAGCTCCCATTGATAAGTAAAGCATGATTTGAATTAACTGTTTTTAAGTAATCTTCAAATATTACTTTGATATGTGAACTGTCCATGGGCTGAATATTTTTTAGTTGGGAAATGCGTTTTGTTATTATGTGAATACAAAAAAAAGACGGCTTACTCTTTTAAAAGTGTTATAATATCTGTTACATTGTTAGCTGAAATAAAATCTAATACAAAATTCTCAGCTTCATTTTTTTGATCTTGTGAAGTGGTAAAAGTATTTAAGTAAAACTCTTCGTTTTCATCTGCTATGTGAATTATTTCAGTATAGCCTCTAGTAATTAAACTGCCTTTAAGTTTTAGCACTTTAAGATCTTTATCCCTTTCAATTTCTTTTTTTACCCTCAGCTTTATCGTTTTATTCATGTTATTTATTTTGGTTTTGTAAAAGTCAGAACAAATAAACTTTAAAAACAAAAAAGAGACTCGAAAGTCTCTTTTTGGAATTAATATATCTTTTATAGAAGCATTATTTTGCTTTTAGTAATTTTTCCAAATATTCGACTTTATCTTTTTCTGCCTGAACCAAACGTTCGTAAAGTTTGATCTGCTGTTCGTGTGATTCGATTAATTTATCTAATGGATTAAAATGGCATACATTATTTGCAAAAGTATTATTGCCTGAATCGTTAAAAGTATTAAAATAATTAAACACACCTTCTTCTGAAAAATTCTTAATTGCTTCAACAGTCACCCCCAGAGCCTTTGCTACTTCGATCAGTTTTTCTTCTTCTACAGTTTCGCTATTTTCCATAATTGAAATTGCCTGCTGGTTTGTTCCCATAGCCTGTGCCAGTGCTTCCTGTTTCATGTCTTTCAGTTCACGGATACGGCTGATTTTACGCCCCATGTGACTTGGTTTTGTTGATGTACTCATAGCTCAAAGATAATAATTAAGAATAAAAAAGTAAGTGCTATGTATGATATAGAAATTTTACTGTACGGTATGATACAAATTGATACGGTACAGTACGGTTAATCACTTACTTGCCTGTGTGTTAAACAAAAATACAATTTTTCACACAAGTATTAATTAAAATAATTAAAAAAAGTAAAATTATGAAAGCAATTGAAATTTCACAGCAGAAAGAAGTAATTGAAGTAATTACGGAGCACATCAAAACATCAGCAGTTTACTGTTTTGGCAGTAATGATATGGCTTACATCTCGAACAGAAAAGTTTATCCCGAGCAATGTATGCACAAAGAATATCTCCATTTGTACCTTTTAGTTTTTGTATCTGAAACTATAGAGAACTCAAGCAATGATATAAGCGATAAGATTAAGACAAAGACTCAAGGAGCTTTAACTGCCACAATTCTTTTACATCATGTGCAGAGCCTGGAAAGCCTAGGACACGACCAGCAGTTTTTCTTCTGGCAGATCATGCAGAATGCAGAGCTTTTATTTCAGGACATAAATAACCCTCCATATTTAAACATCAGCGAAACCCCAAAACGAAACTTGAAACTTGCATCAAATTATGTGGGAAGCAGGAGAAATATTATTAATACAATTTGGGACTGGGTTTACAATGATGACGATGCTTCAAGTTCGGATGAAGTGAAAATGTTTGCCCTTCATCAGATAGTGGAGCAGACCTGTCTTTCACTGATCCGTGTTTTTACAGGCTACACCCCAAGCCATTTTGCAATGGAGCATCTGTTCAGTCTCTGCGAATACTTTTCCAGCATTACTGCAGATTTCTTTCCGCGCCATACAAAGGAAGACAGAGATATGTTCAGCCTACTTAAACAGCAGTCCCACGTACTGCGTTTTGCCAAGGCTAACGATGTTGATTATCTCTATTACCAGCTTATGGAAGAAAGATGCGGGAAATTTAGAAAACAGGCTAATATTCTGGTTCAAGATGAACTTGACAGGCTGGAGAAAGCTGAAAAGGAAGAGAATGAGAAAATAAAATAGGAGAAATTATGGAAACAAATGAAATCAGAACTGCGGATGAATTTATCAAAGAGCTGAAAAAGAGTTTCTTTTTCAGAAGTCTGACCCCGCAGAAAGACAAAGAAGGTTCTTATTATGCAAGCCTGAAATTTACAAGTTACATCAATCTGATGTTTACTGTACAGGATCTTCTGAAAATAGCCCTTCACACGCTGGAGAATTCTGATTTAGAGAATTCCAGCCAGATTCAGGATCCCGCTTTTCATCTTACAAGCGTTTTGGAAATTGCATTACAGCTTCTGCCATGCTGTGAAGCCGAAGGGCTTGATAAACTGCACAAGCTTTATTTAGAGATAAATAAGGAAAATGATAACGGATAATCTCTGGAAATTATGAAAAAGAATAAAATATCTTTCGAAACAAGATTCTGGGCAGGCTTCAGAACGGGAAACCCATTCAGCGCATTAGAGGAGGTTCTTGATTTTGCCCATCTTGATTATTATAAACAGAACCTAACCCAAGCGGTTCTTCACTGTTATAAAAGTAAAGTATATAAACAGGATACTCCCTGCAACGTTTTTGTTTTTTATACCGCTGTATGTTCGTTTGTCAGAGTCTGCTACTGGATGCTGGATAAAAGCAAAAAATGGGAAGTGAAAGAATCAACCCGCTCTGAAACGGTATTTCATCTCTCTTCCCTGACCAAAGAAGAATACGACAATCCTTATCTGGCGATTCAAAATGCATTTGCAGAGAAAACACTGCAGGAGTTTGAATTCTTCTTAACCGAAATCACAGAACTGTCATTATCTCCTTTCGGTTCTGATCCCGACTCTGATATAACTACTCCCTATATCCACTTGATAAAACTACTGGATGCGGGAGAGTTAATCAATGAAAGAGGCATTGAAAAAAAACAAAAAAGTGAGGTGATATGAAAAAGAATATAAAATCTTTTGAAACCAAGTTTTGGGCAGGCTATGAGATTAAAAATCTTTTTGAGGTTATGGATGCTTTTTTTGACTTTGCGCATCTTGATTCATACAAGGAGGTGCTCAATGAAACATTTCTGTATATACATAAAACAGAAGTATGCAGGACAAGATATCCCGGACAGGTGTTCGTTTTTCACAGTGCTTTCCGCTCCTTTGTTAAAGCATGTTTTCTTCTGCAGTACAGAAGCAGAAAATGGAAAGTAAATGAATCAGATGCCTATAAATCAAAACTTGATATGGCTTCACTTACAGAGCAGGAATATGAGAATCCTTTCACAGTATTTCAAAAAGCATTTGAGGAGAATACCATTGATAAATTTGAATTTTTCCTTTTTGAAATTGCGCACCTATCATTGTCACCATGCACTGAGGAATTTGATTATGATCTGATCACGCCCTATATCTATCTTGTCAAGATGCTTGACGCAAGCCAGCTTATGCGAGATAGAGGGATTGAAAAGATAAAAAGAAGTGAGCCTGAGTACAGATCATGAAGGAGAATGACATTACTGCATCATTTCAAACATGATAGATGTTAACTGATAAAATATATTGATATGGAAAAAAATAAAATCAAATTAAGGGATATGGTTGAGAATCCAGAGCATTATTTTGTAATGCTCAAACCTGCATCAAAAACAAGAAAAGATGTATACAATCTCAACATAAATGTTGGTGGATATTCTGATCTTTTTACGATGATTATGGATCTGCTTAAAGCAGGAATGCTGGCTTTAGAGGGAATTGAAATAAGTGAGAACAATCACAAGCAGACTGAAAGATATGTTTACAGCCTTCTTAAAGTGATTGAAATGCTGATTCCTTTAGAGGAAGGTGATCTGCTGGACATCCTTCACAGGAAATATTTAAAGCAGAATAAAAAAAGCAGTGCGGACTGATTTTTCGTTATTAATTTTAAAAAAAAATGCCGACTTCGGAGGCGTTTTCCAGCCCCGCAGGGCAAGTTGTTTTGAGATGCTGAATTCATTTCAAGCATCTCAAAACACAACTTGCCGTTGTCTGGCGACAACTTTTTAGGAATGGATTTTTAATTGAAAGGGCTTGATGCCCTTTTTTTTGTTGTATTTAAAAAATTATTAAAAATGCAGGCAATGATGGGCTGTACAATACAGCCTGAAAACGCCGAAGAGTTTTAAAATAAAGCAGAAGATATGGCGATAATTAATTTACATATGCAGGCAGACATGTCTTCGAGTATTCAGTCATGTTTTCATATAACCATGCAGGAAGGTTTGCATGTATGCAGGTCTGCATTCCTGCCTGCAAGACTGCAAGCCTGCAAGCAGTCATGAAATCAAGGCTGTGATTGTGGACGCAGATAAGCTGGGGTTCAGAAATTCCATACTAAATAGGAGAAAAATTAATCATAATATGCCCACTTTACGGCTTTATCTTTAAATATAACCCAGAAGTCAATTTGATATCAGAGGATAATGTAGTCAGCTATGTGATTATCTTTTAGTGTCTGTATATCTGTGAGTTATAATTCTTAAATTCACGTAAGAATATAAACTGAAATTTAAGAAATGAAATGTAAAGTTTACGATAGAAATTTCAAAGTGAAAGCTATTCAAATGGGCTCCGAATTGGGCGTGAGAAAAGCTTCAAGAGAACTTGGTATAGAGTCATCTCATATAAGTAGATGGCGACGGGAGTTTCTTAAATATGGAGAGGCAAGCTTCTGCGGAACAGGAAAGTGCAGGCTTACTCTCGAAGAAAAACTATTTTCCAAAAAACAAAGAAAACTAAAAAGAGAGCTTAAAGAATCATTAATTAAAATTGAGATTTTTAAAAAAGGGTATAAATATGTTTCTCAGGGAAGACTGATGACTTATCATTTTATTGAAAACAATGTACAGAAATATACACTCAAAAAAATATGCAAAGTTTTTGGAGTTAGCAGAAATGCATATATTAGATGGAAAAGTCAGGTACTTTCTCCGACAGAAAGTAGAACAAATTTATTAAAGAAAGAAATAACTTCAATCTTTTTTGAATACAAAAAAATTTATGGTAGCAGGAGAATTACTGCAGAATTACGAAGTCGAGGCTTTACGATTTCAGACCGGCAAGTTTGCAGTCATATGAGCGAACTAGGTCTGGTCAGCAAGCTGAGAGGGAATTATAAGTTCAAAAATGTTTCGCATTCTAATCCTTATATTTTTCCTAATATTTTAGATCAACAATTCACGGTTGAAGAGCCTTCCAAAACTTGGATTTCAGGAATAAGTCGCATCCAAACGACGGAAGGACTTTTGTTTTTAACTATTATCATGGATTTGTTTGACAGGAAAATTATAGGCTGGAGCTTGAGCAATGGATTGACCGTCAGAGAAACCACAATGCCAGCTTGGGCAATGGCGGTTAAAAACCGGAAAGCAAAAGCAGGTTTGCTATTTCATTCTGACAGATCAGCTCAATACGCAAACAAGATATTTACCCGGAAATTAAACTCCTATAAGTTTATTAGAGGAAGCATGAATCGAAAAGGAAATCATTCTGACAATTCTGTGTGCGAAAGCTATTTTGTTTCCCTTAAATCTAAACTGGCCGATTTAAATGTGCTTTTAAATAAAGAACAGATGGTAGAGAAAATATCTGAATGCCTTAAATAAAATTAATACTGAAGAAATTCTGCGATAAATTATCAAACTTTAAGCTATGAAACACTATGAACGTACTTTCAAAGAGAATGCGGTTAAATTAAGTTATGAGCAAGGAAAAGGGCAGATTGCAGGTTTTGCAAGAGAGCTGGGAATAGCTCCTGATTACCTATACAAATGGAGACAAGACTTTGAAAAATATGGTAAAGGCAGTTTCTGCGGATGTGGCCATCCAAAAATGACTCCTGAACAAGCAGTCATTACCAGTCTTGAAAAAAAAATTAAAGATTCAAAGATTACGCTGGAAATTTTAAAAAAAGGAACCAGATATGTTTCGCAAGGAAAAATAATGACTAAAAATTTCATTGAAAACAATAAATCACAATATTCGATTCAAAAAATATGTGCCGTGTTAGAAGTATCGGAAACAACATATTATAGAAGAAAAAAGCAGGAGATTACAGATACAGAGGCCAGGGTAATTTTATTAAAACAGGAAATTACATCCATATTTTATGAATTTGAAAAAGGCTATGGAAGCACTAAAATTACAAAGGAACTTCAAAGCAGAGGATTTAAAATAAAAAACTCTTCAGTAAAATTTTATATGAGAACGCTGGGTTTGCGTAGCATCGCTAAAAGAAATTATAAAGTGACAACTGACTCATATCATAATAACTATGTAGTTCCAAATGTATTAAATAGAGAATTTAGGGTCAGTGAGCCTGATGTAGCTTGGGTTTCAGACATTACATATATACAGACAACCAAAGGCTTTTTATATCTTACTATTATTATGGATTTATTTAACAGGAAAATCATAGGATGGAGTTTAAGCACTAAAATGAGCACAAAAGCAACAATTTTACCTGCATGGAATATGGCAGTTGCCAACAGAAAAATCACAAAAAAATTAATATTCCATTCTGATAGAGGTGTCCAATACGCCAACAAAATTTTCACTAGCAAATTAGAATCTTATAAGTGTGTAACACGTAGTATGAGTCGTAAGCAAAATCATAATGATAATTCTGTGTCCGAAAGCTTTTTTGGGTCATTCAAAAGGGAATTAATTAATCGAAACAAACTTCTGCCGAGAAAACAGATGAGAGTTGAGGTACAGGAATACATTGAAAATTGGTATAACAGAAAGAGAAGACATTCATTTTTAGGCTATAAAACCATCGAAGAATTTGATAAAATACATTTAAGATAATTTGTATGTCTCATTACAGATTGGAGATAATAAAGGATAAAAAAATTTTTTCAAAGAAACAGAAAAACGGAAAAAAGAAAAAGAAAGCTATTTCATAAGGCGGGATGCAGACAGGCCAAAAGGAAACGGAATAAGTCCCGAAGGGTGTTTTGTGAGGAACGAACAAAACATTATGCCGTAGTCTTTTGGACAGGCTGAGGCTTCCCGTCATACCTTCGGTTTCTTTTTTTATTTCTGTGTAAAAAATATCAAGTAAATAGAATCTAGTGTTTGATAAATTTAGAGGCAGGACTAAATCCAATGATAGGGTTTATCCTTCCGGTTGATATAGCAGTACATCTCTTCCTTTTTGAGTTCAGAAAAGAATTTTATAGCTCGGTCAATGGCATAATTGGGAAGGAAATAGATTTCGTCACGTATAGCCGTGATCACTTTTTCATATCCATAGAACCGCACGATTTCATCAATTTCCTCCTGACCTCCACGCTCTATGATACGGGTAATAATAGTTTTGTAGGCTTTGTCTAAGTCCAT